>JAOSKK010000039.1:309682-519428 GCA_027493615.1 Verrucomicrobiota bacterium | reverse complement strand
GCCTATTTGGCGGCCATCAGCTCGAACACGCGCTGGAAGAGCCGGACCCGGCCGGTGATCCGGCGGACGATCTTCGCCGCCTGCGCGTCCCCGAGCTTGAACGCCGTCTTCAACTCGGCGGCGATGGCTTCCTTGTCCTTCCCGCTAAGGAACAGGAAGGAGACCAAGCCGCCCTTGGTCGCCTTCAGCTCGTCGAGGTTGCCCGGCAACCGGTCACCGGTCTCCGCGTCGGCGTCCGCTTCGGGCTTGGTCTTCTTGGCGAGCTTCCCGCCTTCTCAGCCTTCGGCGCGGCTTCCCGCTTGGGCTTCGGGGCCTTCGCCTTCGGGGTCTGATCCTTCGCGGTCGCTTCCGTCGTGGTGTCTGCGTTGTTCTTCATACTGTCTTTCCTTCTGTGTTTTGGTTGTCCATCTGTACCGAACGTGAGCCTTCCCGGTGGGAGGGCGGAGACTGTCCAAGGGAATCTCGACTAATCCATGGTCCTGGTCGGCATGGGGTTCTGGGCGGTCTCGCGCGCAGGACCGCGGCCTCGGACGTTTCCTTCCCGCAGGCGGCGGGCGACCTCGAGGGCGCTGCGCTAGGTGACGCAGAGGCAGTCTAGCTCGCCGGTCCTATCCTGCAGCGTCCAGAATCGGCGCGGCCGTGCTTGGTGACGTTGAAGTCGTTCATGACAGGGGAATGAACCTGTTGTTGTGGTCGTTGATCGCCCGGTCATAGACCGCTTCGATCACCGACTGAAGGGCGTCGCAGTACACGTCCTGTCGCAGGTTGCGGACCATGGAACCCGGTTGCCGGCTCTGATGCCCTTCGACCAGCCACACACCGTGTAGGTGTCGTTGGGTTCGTAGGCGATGATGAGCGTCCACCGGCCAGGCTTCCCCGTTCACCCGGCATTGAAGGCCGACCTCGTAATCCACGAGGTCCGTGGCCGGCTTCGACACCAGTCGAGAAGGCCGGCCGAGCGATACCCACCGACCCTCTCGGCGCACTGGTAGCTGAAGGCCCGCGCGCCGGGATGTAGGTGAGAGTCCTGTAATCCTACGCCAAACGCTTGCACGATGATCGTCTGGGACTGTCTCGTCTCAGGTAGAGATGAAGTTGCATACAGCGAGCCTCTTAGAGGGCGCGCCGCCGAGGGGTCCAGTGGGCGATCAATCCTTTTCCGCTGCCACGCGCTCAGCCGCTCATCCAGCGTGCAACCGTTTCAGGACCTCATCCTCCTCTTCCTTCAACCGCCCTCGATCACGGGCACCGGCTGGCCCTCGAGGGACGGAGACCACCTGATGCAGCCGGTCAGGACCTGCGATGGCTGATCCCAGCTCGGTGCCCAGGTGGTAACCTCCTCGGTCGGGATCAGCTCGCGTCAACTGGCCCAGCTCGACCTTCAGCTTGGCGTTCTGCAGGACCACGTAATGGGCATGTTCCTGGTCGTAAGCTGACCCGGGGACCGTTCCGGGCGAGAGCAAGAGCCAACGCAGGAAGGGAACGCCAGGACACCCGGCTGCCGTGGGAAGCGCCGAATAAGTCCTGGCGCTTGGCGTACTTGAGGGTTCCCAGCGGATGCCGGTGGCCGCAGCGCAGGCGCACCAGGCTGTCGTAGGGCATCCCGCATGATCTGGGACCCTCCCCGCTCACGGTAGTACCGGAGCACACCCCGGGATCGGTGACCAGCGGGTAGGCGCCTTCTGACCCGCGGGAACCACCCCTCGGCGGCCAGTTCACGCAACCGGCGGTCGGTTAAGCCGTTGACAGCCGGGCGAGTTGGGCGATGGCGATGGCGCCGGTGTCGGCCGGCGACTACCGCTCCGGCGCGGTCAGGATCCACCCGATGAACCCACCGACCTGGAAGAAGGTCCGCGCCCTCTCGGGCATCATCCCGGGTCGAGCGGGCGCTGGTAGCCGGCGAGGGACGTCCTTGCGCAGGATGTCCTCGGGCCGGGCACCCACGGCGAGTTTGCTGAAGGGTTGAGTTGCTGAATGCGGTCCCGACGTACCCCGGCGGCATCTGGACCTTGTCGACGATCAAACGCCCCGCCGGGTTTGGTCAGGGACTCGAGCCGGTGCAGGAACGCGGTCCGCGTGTCCACGGGGCAGGAAACATCAGGACTAGAGGCAGACGGTGAAGTCAGAGGGCTGGTAGTCGAACGTCACCGCGTCCGCCACACACCAGTTCCGGCGGACCGTCGTACCGCTCGGCCATCTCCCGGCTCTCCTCGATGGCCGTGAAGCGAGCCTGACGTTGGTCGAGGGTCTCCTGCAACACCTCGGCCGATGTTCCCCGTTGAAGCCCCGATGTCGTACACACGACGCCGCCGCAGGGATGTAGTGCCGGCCG
The DNA here is from genome assembly GCA_027493615.1 of Verrucomicrobiota bacterium. Classification (GTDB taxonomy): domain Bacteria; phylum Verrucomicrobiota; class Verrucomicrobiia; order Limisphaerales; family J093; genus DSVZ01. The sequence continues at coordinate 517,096 of JAOSKK010000039.1, read as the reverse complement.
AAGTGGGCGACGGCATTGGTGGCCAGGTCGTACCAGGCAACGCTCACGCACGTGCCGGGTGAAGTGCTTGGCGACCGCCCGACTGCGGAACGTCCAGTGCTTGGGGATTTCAAGAGAGGATTTCATCGCGGATGGTTCGAGCGACCCAGGCCATCATGACGGGAGGAAACCGCGCGACCCAGGCGTCCCATTGCTGCGAGTAGGTGCCGGTCAACACGAAGTCATCCGGGAAGGCGCAGATGCGCTTGAGCTCGGCAATCGTGAGCTTCCGCTCGGTCGGGTGGGTGACGCTCGCCACGCCCGGATGCTCGTGCGACGCGCAGATCGTCGGGCACGGTTGGTCCGGATGCGGTCGGACCAGGTTGAAGTACTTCCCGACGCCTCACCCGCCGGCAGCTTGTCCCACTCTACCGATCGCGAACCGCTCCATCCCGACCTCGGAACTGGTTGGGTTTGGTCCCCAGGATTGTCGGGCAGGGCTGGTCCAGGTCGTAGGCCCGTCCCTTCTCGGCGAACGCCGCTCCGGTCCCGCCCGTCAGCCGGACCTTGAACTGCCCCTGGCCCATGACCGTGATCGCCGGACACGGCCGGTCGGTGACATCCCCCGCCGAAGGGAACTGCCCTTGGTGTCGTGAATGACCGCCTCGATCAGCTCCAGGCCCTGGTGGCTGGTGGCCGGGTTGTACGACATGCCCGCACTCACCGTCGGGCTGGGCGCATCCGACGCTTTCCACGCCGGGCCGTACTTCCCCGGACCACCACGGCAGCGCTTCGCGCAGGCTGTACCGGTAGGGCAAGGGGCTTCGGGAACACCGGGTCCTTGCCCAGGTCCTCACGCACCCCGATGAAGATGGTCCGTTGCCGAGCCTGCGGAACCCCGAGCCACTGGGCGTCGAGTACCTTCACGCCGACCCGGTACCCCGCACGCCTTGAGCCGGGCGAGGATCTCGAGGAAGTACCCCTTGGCGACACCCTTCACCAGGCCACTGACGTTCTCGGCGACGAACACCCGGGGCTTCAGTCCTTCGATGAGCCGGATGTACTCGAAGAACAGGTCATCGGTGCGCTGGACCGTGTCACTGTAGGGCTTCGCCTTTCCCCAGTGCTTCTCCCGCTTCCCCGCCGTCGAGAACGAGGCGCAGGGCGGCGACCCCTTCGACCACATCCACTTCACCCACCTTCAGCCCGGTGGCCGCGAAGATATCGGCGGGCTGGACCTTCCGGAATGTCACGGGTGTCCAGGGGCGTGGTCGGGTGGTTGGCTCGGTACACCTCGGCCGCCGCCGGGATGAACTCGCTCGCCCAGAGCACCCGGTAACCGGCCATGCGGTAGCCCAGGCACGAACCGCCGCACCCGCTGAACGTGGACACCACGCGCAGGCCGTTGTCCGGGGACCGCCGCGATCTCGGCCATGCTCGGCACCCGGTAGGGAGGCTTCTCAGTCTTCACGGCAGAGGTTGAGGATCGCGCGGGCGACGACAGCGGCACCGCACCACCGTCGTTCGTACCGTCCTTGGATCTCGGCTTCCCGCCCCGGGTCGAGGGTCGGCAGGCCCGCCTGGACTTTCAATGCCTGGGCCTGGTGCGACAGACACACCCGGCAGACCAGCAACCCGGTCAGGGCGTCGTCCAGACCGTCAATGGCCCGGCGCAGGGGCTGGAGGTCAGGCGCACTCCGACGGTTTGCCCGACCACCGGAACTGGCATTTTGGGCACTGGTACTCGGTGGGCAGGTCCTCATCCACCTCGGGGAAGTCCTCCGGCGCCGTGGGCTCGGGCGTCCCGGCCAGGAGATCGGCGAGGGCCTCGGCGTCGAACCCGGCCAGGTCCATGTCGAAGTCCGCCGCCTTCAACTCGCCCAGGACTTCCTTCAACGCCCCGCTGTCGGCTTCGGCCAGTTCCGCCAGTCGGTTGTCGGCGACCAGGTGCGCCCACTCATCGGCGTCAGTAGCAAAGTCCTGGAAGTCCACGGGCACCGCGGTGAGCCCGAGAACCTTCGCCGCTTCGTACCGGCCGTGGCCCGAGACGATGAACCCGGACCGCTTCGACACCACCACGGGCGAACGCCAGCCCTGGTGGGCGATGACCTTGGCCAGGAGCCGGACCTGGACCTCGGGGTGCTGGTTCGGGTTGCGCGGATTGGGCACGAGCTTTTCCAGCGGGACCAGCTCGTCGAAGGCGCAATTGACGGCCGGCCCGGAGGCCTCCAGCGGACTTGCTGCGCGTTTCTTCGGTTTTCGGTCGTTCATACGCTTTGTCAGGGCTGGCGCGCACCCTCCACCCTCCCCGGGGTCCATAGGAGACTTCCTACCCCCACCGGGGTCGGGCCGAGCCTGGCGGTCGCGGCGGTTCTCGGCCGGTTCTCGGCCGTCCTCAGCCCGGGGCCAGGGTGACCGTCCTGCCCGCCTGCCGTGGCCGCTTCTCGCCGGCGCAAGCGCCGCCCGCTGGATGTCAGCTTCGCGTTCACTCTCTACCTATAGCGGGAACGTTACGCCCCCCCTTTGGGCTTGGCGCCTTCGGGCGGCTCCTTGGCCCCCTTGGCCCAGTTCCAGGAATGGCGTTGCCAGTGATTGCGCCAGCGGATGACGCGGCTGAAGTGGCCGGTGCGCTTGGCCAGCGTGGGCAAACGGACGCCACAGCGTGCGGCGAGTTCGCTCATCGAAGGGTCGCCCTCGAAGTAAGCCGGATTCAGCACCCAGGCCAAGGCGATAACGCGCAGCCCGATGCGGCTGGGAATCACCGGTTGGCCGGGGGCGGGCAGGAACATCTCGAGCAGCCGAGTCACGACCTCGACCGGGTCCTTGTCATTGCCGTCCTCACCAGCGTCCGCGTCGAGGTGGGCGTAGAGGGCATCCCAATCGAAGTCTTGGGTTGCGGTTTCGAGCAGTTCGAAACACTCGGCCTTCAGGGGTTGGTTGCAGTCAGCCATTACGTCGTGCTCTCCCGAGGTTGGGGTTGGAAATCGGCCGGGGTGAGGACCTGGACGCGCGGCTGCCAGATCAGGAGCTTGCCCCCGCGCTGGGCTTTGACTTTGCGCCAGGCCCAGAGCTCGAGCGCGGTGCCGGGCGTCCGCAGCCAGTCCAGGCATTCCTGGGCGCGCTCTTCGGTGAGCTTACGCAGGTGCCCGGCGAAGTCCTGGCCGGTGGTCTGGACGCCGACGACGCCCCGCCGCGGGTCGAGGGCGAGCACGTCGATGATGCCGAAGAGGTCCTGGCGGATGCCGTGGGGACCGCCGTAGGGATTCCACTTCTCGACGATGGCGCAGACCAGGCCCTGCTCGCGAAGGGCGCGGAGGGTGCGCTGGGTGGGGGAGAGGGATTTCATGGTCAGTCGGCCTCGGCGGCCACCGCTCCCTTTAGCCGGGACTTGAGTTCCTGGTACACCTCGGCGTCGGAAACCTCGGCGGCGAGTTCTTCGATCCGGGCGTAGGGCCAGACCTCCTTCTGCGGCGGCTGACCCTCGACCCAGGTGAAGACCAGGGCCAGGTCCGAGTTCGGTCCGGTGGTCGCGGCCCGGCGCCAGCGGCAGACGGCTTCCGGGTAACGGCGTCGCATGGCGAGGAGCGGCGAGTGGTCTCGACGATCTGCCGCTCGAAGTTGTCGAGCAACTCGGTGACCGGCAGGGTCCGGGGTTCCTTGGGGCGGGTCTTCATTGGGGGGGTAGCTCAGGGGGTCGATTCGGAAGGGGGTAGGAGGGGTTGGTTTCGCCCTTGAGCGACACTGTCCTCCCTACTGACAAAACCCCCCGCCCCTTTAGGGGGGTTTTTGTCAGTGACAGTGTCGCTGCTGTCAGAATGGTTTTGTCAGTAATGTCAGTGGTCATAAGTCTTACTCACTTTCCAGTTCTTTGAACTTCCGCCAGATGGTCCGGGAGGTCACTCCGAGGACCTTCCCAGCCAGGGTGGCCAGTTCGGTCTTCGAGAGGGTTTCCAGGCCGGGGATGCCCATGAAGGCCGCCAGTTGCTCCGGGCTGACCGCCGACTGCCGGCCAGTCGGGCCTTTGTTCGCCTTGGCGCCCTTGAGGGCTTCGGGATCTTCCTCAGGCGCCCGCTGCCAGCAGGGGTACTGCCAGCGAAGGACAAAGGAGGGTTGCGGTGCGAAGTTGCGCAGGTGCATCTCGACCACCACGCAGTCCTCTTCCTGGTGCGGACTGACCATGAGGATGGCATCGGGGTCCCGCGCCCAGACGCCCGAACCGGAAGCGCGGTCAATCGAGTGTTTGGCCGAGGCATCCCCCTTGGCGAAGTGATGGCCAAAGACGACGCTCGATTCGGTCTGACGGCCAACCTGCTCGAAGTCATTGAGCAGGCGCCCAACGGGTTCGGCGGCATTTTCCTCCCCGTGCTGGTTGAGCTTGTAGGTCGGGTCGAAGATGATCAGCCCGATGCCTTCCTGCTGGCAGAAGCGCAGGAGCCGCTCGCGGATGGTGAACAGGGTGACGCCGTAGCCGCGCAGGTGCCAGGAGAAGAGCGGCAGCGCCCGTTGGTGGCTGAGCTTAACGGCCTGGATCTCGCGGCGCCGGTCCCGGAAGGCGAAGGGCTGCAACTCGAGGTTGACGTAGAGAACGGGCACGGGGGTGGTGGGGAACCCGAGCCAGGGGACGCCGGCGGCGACGCTGATGGCCAGGTCGGTGAGCAGGAAGGTCTTCCGGCTCTTGGACGGTCCGGCGATCATGCCCTTGGCGCCCCGGTAGAGGACGCCCTGGACGAGCTGCACCGGCCGTGGCCAGTCGGCGTTTTCCTCGGCCTCCCAGGCATAGATGGGAGGCAAGGGTTCGACCACCGCCTCAACGGCCGCGGCCGGTTCCGGCGCGGTCGGTGGGGTGGGTGCTGGGGGCGTTTGGGCGCGGGCGCGCCGTAGCCCAGGGCGCGAAGCCGGCGGGCGGCTTCCCGGAAGTCCCCGGCGCATTCGAGGACGGCGAACACATGCCAGGGCCGATAGACGTGGTTGGCCTCGAAGGGAGTAGAGGTCGAGAAGACCCAGAACCGGCCGGGGATGACGTCCCAGGAGGCCGAGATGCCCTGGTCCTTGCCGGGGCGGGTCCAGTACTTGCCCGAGGTGCCGGCGGGGGTCCAGCCATGCGCTTTGAGGAGGGCGGGGACCTCGGCCCGTGCGTCGTAGTCCGTGCCCGGCGCAGCATCGGTGGCAAGCGAGGGAGGCTGGGCCTCCTTCGGTGCTGTCTCACTGAACGAGCGGGCGACTGCCAACAACGAATCACGGTCCTCGGCGCTGAGTTCGGGCAGGCGGGACCAGTCTCCCTGGAGCAGGGTGTAGCCTGGGGAGGGGGCGATGAGGAAGTAACCGCCCTCGCCGCGGGTTTCGAGCAAGGGCAGCCGGGCCGGGGTCTCGGCGAGCTTGAGGTTGGGGAGCCGGGCGGGGCAGCGGAAGACCAGGTGGATGCCCCCGGTGCCCGTGCGCTGGATCAGGACCCGATCCAGCAAACCCGCCAGGCCGAAGTCCCGGCACCGTTTCTGATAACGATCCCAGAGGCCGGGTCCGTCCGGGGCGTGTTTGGTGTCAATGTCCAGGCACTGAACGGCGCCGCCGATGATGGCGAGGCGGGTGCCCGCGCGGAACCACTTGCGGCAAAGCTCTTCGGAGGGCAGTTCCTTCTGCCACTTGGCCCAGGGAAGAACGGGCGCTTGTCGGGCTTGACCGGGATGGTCGCCACGCCGGCCGAACGGAGCAGGAGGGCGGTGTCGAGCACGTTCATCGGGTGGGAACCAGGGAACGACGTCGCCGGCCCGTGAACTTCCCGTCGAGGTAGGCGCCGGCTTCCTCGAAGGTGGCCAGGTGCGGGTTGGGGTGACCGAAGTGGACCAGCCAACGGACCTGCTTCGGGGTGGCCAAGCCGAGGTCCCGACGACGGAAGAGGAGGTCAATCCACTTGGAGGCATGCCCCTTGCACGTGATGCGGGTGAGGTCGAACCCGGCCCGGGCGAGCAGTTCGGCCTGCTTGTCGGTGACCGGTTGCCGTTCCCAGTGGGTCTCAGGCTCATAGTCGGCGAGGCGTTCCTCGCCCAGGGAGAGGGCCAGCTCGAGGGCGTCCACGGTGCGCGCGTTGCGCTGGGCGTACTGGGCCAGTTGCTCGGCCAGGCGCTGCTGGCGACGATCCTCGGCCCGCTCGGCGGCTTCGAGCAGGTCCAGCGCGGGCGCTTCATCGAGGACTTCCTGGAGGGTCTCGGCTTCGGTCGTCGTATGGGCCAGGAGCCGGGCGGGCCGGATCAGGTCCATGGAATCGGACCGGAAGAGGGGGTCGAGGACCAGGAGATGATCTTTGCCGGGATGGATGCGGGTGCCCCGGCCGATCATCTGGCTGTAGAGGACCAGGCTCTTGGTAGGCCGCAACACCATGACGCAGTCCACGTCGGGCTGATCCCAGCCCGTGCTCAGGAGCTGGGCGTTGGCGATGATGTCGGCCGAGCGGGAACGGAAGGCCTCGAGGCCGGTGCGGTCGGTGCCATCGACATGGACCGCGCGCAGCCCGAGGGCCTGGCAGGCGGCGACGAACTGGCGCGAGGTCTCGATCAGGGGCAGGAAGACGACCGTGCGACGATCCCGGGCGTGTTCGGCGAGCAGCTCGGCGCACCGGGAGAGGTGCGGTTGGATGGCCTGGCCGAGGTCATCATCACGGTAATCACCGGCGACGGTCCGGACCCCGGAGAGGTCAATGTCGGCGGGGACCGAGCGGATGACGATGCGGCAAAGCCACCCTTCACGGATCAGCTCGACCAGGCTGATCTCGTAGGGAATGGCCTGGTAGAAGGTGCCCAGTTGCTGTTTGTCAGAGCGGAACGGGGGTGGCGGTGATGCCGATGACCTGGGCGGAAGCGAAGTGGCCGAGGACCTTCTGGGCCATGGCGCCGAGGGTATTGCGATGAGCTTCATCGACGATGATGAGCTGGAAGTAATCCCGGGGCCACTTGTCCAGACGCCGGCTCAGGGTCTGGGTGGTCCCGACCACGAGCCGGTCCCCGGGCTGGGCGTGTTCCTCGGCCATCTCGACCTGCGGGATCACGCCCGCCCAGGTGCCCAGCTTGTCGGCCGCCTGGCGGACCAGCTCCTGCGCGTCGGCCAGGAAGAGGACCGGACCGAAGGGCAGGCAGCGCCGGCAGATCTCGCCGGAAACGACAGTCTTTCCCGATCCGGTCGGGGCCACGCCCAGCACCCGGTCGAACTCGACCAGGGCGCCGAGCATGGCGTCCACGAAACGGGGTTGGTAGGGGCGCAGGGTCATGTCAGTTCGCGGAGGGCTTGCCCTTCCGCAACTTGGCCACCGCCGCTTTCATGACGCCCAGGGGCGCCGTGGCCGAACCCTGCGGGGTCTTGATCGTGACGGTGGTCTTCTCCGTGGCTCCCTCCAGGGGGAGGAGCGTCTGGTCCGGGTCCGGGATCGGCGTGACGTTGCTGAGCCGGTGCCGGATGCCGAAGGTCAGCTCGTGCGCGGCCTGGTCCTTGCCCAAGTCCAGCGTGATCGTGAAGGTCAGGCGCAGCTTGGGGTTCTGCTCCTGCACCTCGGCTTCCTCAAGGCACGCCGCCCAGGCTTTGAGGATGTCTTTCTCGCCCTCCCGCACGAGGGCCTTCAGGGTGAGCGCCGCCTGATCGGTGATTGCTTGGAGTTTCGAGCTCATGGTCAGAAGGGGCAGTTGGTCGAGTTGTCCGGGGCCACGCTCGGCGCCGCGAGTCCCAGCGTCCGCGCCTTGGCGCTCAGCCGGGCCAGGAAGCCCTCCTCGAGCGGCTTGGCTGCCCGGGGCGGGTTGACCCACGCCACGCGCAGGCGCCGCTTGCCGTCGTCGGACTCCTCCTCCTCGACGGTGATCGAACAGGGTTTGCCCCGGATCTGCTCGGGCGCGGTCTCGTAGTCGCCGTCGAACCCAAACGCTTCCTGGAGCCGCCGGGTGGTGTTCTCGAAGGCTTTCTCGCTCAGGTAGAGCCAGGCACTGATGTGCTCGCCTTCATCGGTTTCGAGGCCCAGTTCGAGGAAGGGCGTCCCCGTCTTGGGGGACTGACCGAACTGGGCTTGGGTGACAGTGGCCGCGTAACGGCCGGGGATGGAAACGGCAGGCATGGTAGGGTCCTTCAGTGACGGATGATGGTCGAGGCCTCCTTCCACACGCGGAGGCCGGGGATGTTCTGGTTGTGTTTCACGATGGCCCGGATCGCCGTGTGGTTCGGCTGCAGGACCACCAACTGGGGGTGCGCCCGGTAGAGCGCCTGAATGTCGGTCACCTCAAACTTCCAGTCCTCGCGCACGGCCGTGCCCGCGATCCGGGGCGGCGCGGCGGCAATCAGGGCCTGGCGGCCCTCGGCCACCTGCTGCTGGTACTGCTGGACCACCGCCTCTTTCCGCGCCTCGGCCTCGGCGCTGCCGCTGGCTTCGCGCTCGATGGCGGCCATCTCGGCAGCGGCCTGCCGGCGCAGGGCCTCCTCCTGGCGCTGGTGTTCGCGCAGCTTCTCGGCCGCTTTACGCCGGGCCTCGGCCTGGTACTCGCCCAGGAGCCGGCTGATCCGTTGGGACTGGGCCTCGACGGGGACCACCAACTCGGCCGCCAGCCCGTCGATCTTCCGTGACAAGGCCAGGACGGGCGCCTTGACGGTCGCGCGGCCCGCTTCGATCTGCCGGGTCCAGCCTTTGAGCCGCTGCAGCACGGCGGCCGCGGCGTCGGCGTCGAGCTGGTCCCCGACGGCCGTGCATTCGCCCGCCTCGGCCAGGAGCGCGTCCCGGGTGCGCCGGGCTTCGGCCGTGAGGGTGATTTCGGGCGAACCCAGCCCGGTGAGGGTCAGGACCGCGTTCACGCCGCCACCTCCTCTCCGGCCGGCAAGGGAATTGCCGCTGCGCTGGCGAAGCGCTTCCGCCGTTCCTTGATCTGGGCCACCTTCTCGGGCGTGAGGTCCCGCCAGGTCTGGCCGGGGTTGATCCAGTTTACCCGGCACAGGTACTCGTTGACCGTCTGCTCGTGACCCTCGAACCACCCGGCCAGGTCGGAGGGGTAATCCATCGGGACCTCATCCGCAGGTGGGGCCGCCACCTTCGGATCCACCAGCGGCGCGGCGGGCTCGGCCACCTGGTTGCGGGCCGCCAGGGCGTTCATCTGCCGCTGCAGTTCGGCGATGAGCTTCGCCGCCTGGGGTTCGGTCAACTCCGGCCAATCCTGCGCCGCGGGTGCTCCGGCGAACGCGAGGGCCTGGGGCACGGCGCCCGGCTCTTTCTTGAGCGTCTGCCAGTAGAGCGTGATCTTCTGAACCTGCTCGGCGGTCGCCGGCGCGGGAGCGGGTGCCGGTTCCGGGGCCGTGAACGGTGGGGGCGGCGGTGTGGCCGCGCCGCTGTCCAGCCACTCGCGCAAGCTCTGGCCGGTGGCCTCGGTGATCTCGAAGATGCGGCCGTCAAAGAGGCGGGTGCGGTCCTTGCTGCTCACGGCCTGGTGGCCCATGTCCAGGTCCAGGACCACCGTGAACTCGTACTCGACCCCGTCGCGCATGATCGGGGCCATGCCGACTTTCTTGACCACCTGGCGCCCGGACTTCTCGTCCTTCTCGAGGACGTGATCCATCTTCGAGCGCAGACAGGTGATGACGTGGATCGGGGATTGCAGGACGGCGTCGAGCACGCCCCGGAAGCGCCGGGTGGCCTCCGACCAGTTGGAGAAGGAGTTGCCGCCGCGCTTGTCGAGCTTGTCCTTGTAGTCCAGGACCGCCTCCCAGAAGTGGGAGCCGCTGTCCAGGATCACGGCGTCATAACCGGCCGCGACGGCGGCGGTGATGCCCTCGCTGAACTTCCGGTCCTCGAACGGGGGTTCGAGGTCCAGAACGTCGAACTCGAACAGGTCCGCGTAGAGGGAGGCGGAGCGGTTCTCGGTGTCAATGACCGCGATGCGGCCGTTGCGGGTGAGACCGCGCGCCAGTCGAAGGGCGGCGGTCGTCTTGCCGGATCCGGCGGGACCGGTGATGGCCAGCTTGAGTTTGACCCGCTGGCGTTGGGCCTTCTGGAACAGGTTTGTGTTCATGGTTTTCGAGGGGGAGAGGGAACGGGATCGCGATACTCGGCGCGCAGCGCGGCCTGGCGGCGCTTGAACTCCGGGCTCCGGAGGTAGGCCTCGACTTCGGTGAGGCGGTAGCGGGGCGAGGCGCCGAGGTCATGGCCGGGGACCTTCCAGCGGTTCAAGCTGCTGACACTGAACCCGATCTGCCGTGACAACTCGCGCATGGTCAGGAACGGCTCGGGCCGGGGGAGACCGCACTGCAGCAGCCGGAGGGCTTCCTCCCGTCGTTCGGGCGGCGCCGACAGGGCGGCGGCCACGAGATCCTCGAGGGCGGTCACGGCCGACCTCCCCGGTCGGAGCCGGAGGGCTCGGGTCGCACGGTTTCAGGCATGGTCTTCACGGCGGTCGCGTCGCATGCCTGAGGGGGGCCAAAACAAAACCCGCCACTCAGGCGCACACCTGAATGGCGGGAAGTGACCCCTCCCAATCGGGAAGCCTAAACTTCCCGGAACTTCCCGGAACTTCCCAATTGGGAAGTCCAGACTTCCCGAAACTTCCCGAGACTTCCCAATTGGGAAGCCTAGACTTCCCAGAACTTCCCGAAACTTCCCAGTTGGGAAGCCTGGACTTCCCGGAACTTCCCAGGATTTCCCAAATGGGACCTCGAGTTCACCCCGACTAAACCACCAGCAGGCCTATTCCCACGTGATTCCCGGCGGCTGGTGGTAGATGCACTGAAAGCCCAGACTGATCGTCTTGTCGATGTGCTCGGAGAACGCCCGTTCATGCCGGTTTCCCTTCTTGAGCCCGAACCGAATAGCGCTGAGGGCCTTGCGGACGTTGTTCCGTGCCCGTTCCCCGGCGTCTGCCGCACATGCCCGCCCCTTTGAGCTGTGCCTCCAGGGACTCGAGTTCGGCCTCCAAATCGTTCTGCTCGACTTGGTTGCCGGTGTCTCGCGCGGCCTCCAGGAGCGCCCGGACGCGCTCCAACTCACGCAAGTACTCGGCGACAGCCTTCGGATCCTGCTGCCGCTGAACCGAGTTCCTCGGCCGAACCTGAGCTCGCTCGGGCCGGACTACTCCCTCCAAATCGTAAGCGGCGATCGCTTGGTCCGGTTGGTGGAGCAGGTGATTGAGATAGCGCGCGCCCAAGGTGTCACCGAGCCGGAAGGACGTTCCGCCCCCGAAGACGACCCGCCACGACGAACCGACCCGCTCGAACACATACCCCGGGCCTCGCGGGTCGGCCGACGATTCCTTGGCGGGCGCCGACTCGGGCGCCGGGTCGGGCCGGATCTCTGGCGGCGGCGGTCGGACGTCATCGGGCAGGGGGATGCGCGGACCGGCGGCCCGTGCATCCATGTGGCCGACCTCATAGCCACTCGGGAGGGCCAGGTTGACGGCCCTCCGAATGCGGACCATCGCCTTCGGCTGCTCCCCGTTTCCGGCGAGGGACTCCAGCCTCTCCAGGACCTTCCGCTTGCAGCGCAAGGTGATGTCGATCTGCCGAGCACAGCCGTCGGCGAGGCGTACCTCGCCCAGTTCGAGCCAGCAGGAGGCGAGCAACCGAGCTTCCTCCTCCTCGTTCCCCTCAGTCAGAAAATGGATCGCGGTCGAACGGACTTCCTCCGGGGTCGGGAGGGCCAACCGCAACGGCGAACGGCCCATGGCGCAACCTGCACGTCATAAGCATGTTACCAGGCCGTAACACTGCCCCCAACGAGCATCGTTGATGAGGCACCTAAACCCATTAGTTGTCGTAATGGTAATGCAGAATCATCGCCGTCACCGATCTCCCCTGATGACAAGACTATAGGAATCTGGAGCCACCCACGCACTTGCTGCTGAGACCCAGCCATAAAGGCGTACAACCAATTGCCTGCGAAGGCATTCAATCTCGATTCCATGTCCATACCATCTTCCCTTTCCCTCGGTGATTCGTGCTACGGGCCGCGGATTGTGCATGCTGGTGCGTACGGAGAAAGCCTAATCGTCAAGGAACAGCCGGGACCTGTGAAGCACCTGCCGGATGTAGCTTGCCTGCAGCGTTGATCTGCCGTTGGTTGAACAGGTTGCGAACCGAGAAAGGCGAGACAAATCTCCGGTCATCCGCTGCCGTCACTCGTCGGGTGAGGACCTCTCCTGGTTGCGTGAGCCGTTCCGAACGACAGAATGGGCTCGGCCCAGTCTGAACCGGGGCACATCGGATCCGTGCGCACGGCGACCCGGTAAATCACCCATCCCGTCGCCGTTTTCATTGAAGCGGGCGGCCTAACCTCTTCATCCGCAGTGACCAAGGTTCCAGGACTGAGCCGAAGAGAATCTTGTTCACAGTGACTACGGATGTCACTCCGCTCGGAGTAGAATGCCGCCATGAAGACGCTGCCTGCCGATTCCCGACGGGACTTCCTGGGCCTCCTGGCCAGACTCCCCCTCCTGCCCGCCGCCGTCCTTCCCACCCGCGCCGCGCCGACGTCACGGCGCCAGGTGTTGATGAACGACTTCGCCATCGCCGGCTTCCGGTACTACGACGGCCCGACCGAACTGCCGCGACTGACGGCCGGAACCACGCTCACGCTCCGGGCGGAACCCGAGAACCCCCATGACCCCTTCGCCGTCGAGATTCTCCACGGCTCGGCCAAGCTGGGCTACATCCCCGGTTCTGCAACCGGCACATCAGCCGGTTGCTGTTGGAAGGTGTTGCGCTCGCGTGCGAAATCGAACGAGTGGATGCGAAGGCGCCGCCATGGGAGGCGATCGACGTCCGAGTGCTTCTCAGTCTTCAGCGGCAGAGAGAGGGCAGATTCTAGCGCCGGCGAACTGACGGATGTGACGCCGACTGGACCCCGCTGCCGTCAACGTCGAGCGTGAGCGACGGGAGACAGCCGCCACTGGCGTGCAAATTGAGAGCGGGCAAAACGGCTGTCTCCCGTTCGCTCGAGGCTCTGGTTCGGCGGGATCACCATAGTTTGGCTTTCCCCATCGAAAAAAACCACAATGAGCTGTTAGTCGGCGGCACCTCAGCAAATGCAACCCGCACGCTGTAACTCTGGCCGCGACGTAACAACTCACCCAGCCGCTCTCCGGCATTCGTCCGATTCCATGTGAGGATGTAGCCGTCAAGACCCGGCAACCAGTTGCAGGGTGTGAGGTGCTCGGAGCCAATCTGAATCCGTGCGACCGTCCCCGTGGTCTGCTGGATGAGAACCTCTCCACGGAAGGCGAACGGACCCGTATGCAATGGACCAAGACCGAGGACAAACTGGTACGGTGGCGAGTGGTCGCATGTCATCGTGAACGCAAGTGAGTTAGTATTACAGTCGGCCAGCTTCTGCCGCTTCGGAACGTCCATGCAGACGAGGCGCGGCAACGCGAAATAGCCGATGACGCCCAACACCAGGAGTGCCGCCACGACCTCTATGAGTTTCCTAATCACGAGACGTGTCTATGCCGCCGAACGACAGAAGTGGCGACGGCGGCGGCCGAGCGCGTTGGATCTCGGGAAAGGCGCCCGCCCGCCGCCGTTCGCTCGACTGCCTGGTTGGGCCGTGTCACGGTTTCAATGTAGCAGTATGCCTGCGATCATAGAGCATTGCTACCATCGCAGCTACGATCCAGCCAAGCAGCAGTGAGGGGACTGCCGCGAGCAGCATTTGAATCCAAAGGTCCACCTTTCCTCGCTGCCACATCGTCGGGTGGAACACGTCGGTGCGAAACGTGCCCAGGAGTCCAAAGAGCACTCCGACGCACCCCGCCACGACCACAACCCAACCAGTCGGCGGCAGGCCGCGACGAGCGCGAGCGCGGCACCACACCCAGGCGATGTACCACGATGCTGCTACTGCGATCGGTATGGCGCCCAGAGGATACATAGAAGATCAGTCGGCCCAACGATGAGGTGAAGCGACCGCCGCCGGCAGACGGGGTCGGGCGCAGAAGAGCCATCCGAACTGGCCACCCGCATCGGGCGCAGTAGCGGGGCGGCGGTTCGCCTCGACCGAGTGGTTCGGGGGTTCGAATCGCACTCTCATTCGAGATGTCCCTTGCTCAGCAATGCGCCCCTTTGTTTGTGTAGGTGGAGCATGGTCCCATGAATGGGGCAACGTCCGAGTAGTCGCTGTTCTGGCCCAACTGTGTTCGAGTCAGTTCCGGTCTGAAGTTCGTAGGTTACGTTTGCAGCTTGCAGGTCAGCAATGCTTTGCGCCCTTAGCTTTGATGAGTCAGAAGGACAGACCAGAGCTGTTACGGCAAGTTCGTTTGAAAGCACTCGGAAATGTAGGTAGGTGCTGCTGTCCCAGCCTTCCGCGTTCGGCTGACACTCCTCCTTAGTGCCTCCATCTGTGTAACTTACTTCAAATGGCAACAAGCCTCCGTGATTGGTGGACCAGGTATTCAAGGCCCTGGCGATGGAAAATAGGTGGAAGCCGCAGACCTTTCGGTGTATTCTGGGGCGCTGTACAGCTCCAAGTACCCCTGAAACAAGGAGGCTCAGACACCCAAGAACGATTCCAGTCAGCGCTAAGCCTCGTCCTGCGTAACGGTTTGAGTCCCTCTTCGCACGTTTGGCGGCAATGATCCCCATGATTAGCGCAGGAATTCCTAGAAGCGGGATTCCAGAAATTGGACCAAGAACGACCGGAATTGACGCGATTGCAAGAATGAAGCTGGTGATGGCCAGTCCCCTCCTCTTTTCCGCAGTACTCTGAGTAGGTTCGACAGTCGTGTTTGTCATAGCGTGTTGAGTGTCAGGCCGAACGACACGGGTGAGCGACAGCCGCTGGCAGCGCACTCGCAACTGCAATCACAGCGGTCTGCAACCCATCACCGTCGAAATCCAAACGCTCAGCGGCTGTTCGCTCCACCCGATTGTTAGGCCACACGGTCATGTGTAATCAGCGTAACCAACATGAGTGCCGCAGTGCAGGCAGCGAAAGACGTAGGCGGTCGGACTGCCCTCTCTGCTCAAGCCCGCAAAGAACTGCGGCCAATGCTCGCCCATCTCGCTGTCGGTGCGAATGGACTCGATGGCGTCGGGAAAGCGCGACTGAAGCTCCGCGCGACCAGCGTGACCGACGAAAGCGCAAGCGTCGCGGCAACACGCAAGCCAACGCCCCCGCTGCCAACTCGAAAACCCCGGTGTCCGAAACGCCACCTCCTCGACCACTGCTGGCGACACCTGCTGCGTCTGGTAGTGACTGCCGATACCCGCCGAGTCCGTGAACTCAGCGTCAAACTTCGTATGAGCCGAACCGTCGGCGATGCACCACGGGCAAATGCACTCCGACAACTCTTCAACGCAATAGACCGGGCCGGTGTAGATAAAGCCGCGCTGCTGACCACAGCACTCGCACTCCGCGTCCGAACGCTTGATGCTCCCTGTCGCAATCGGGTCAGGGTGGTATTTGAAGGTCGGCAAACCCATGGCGCGTAGTGTGGCCTAACGACAAAGCTCACCGACCGCCGCCGGGACTTGCCTTTCGGCGGGAATCGAAGAGCCGAAAACCACTGACGTCCGAACTGCCACGGCGGGCGGCGGTTCAGTGCAGCGACTGGTTCGGCGTCCTATCTCCTGTTGACGAAGTGCCTCCATAGCCTTCGTGGTAACCAACCGACCATCCACGTACCAGGGTCGACCATCGCCGGTATCAATGGCCACAATCCAAGTCGTCCGCGGCCAGCGAGGCAAGCCAAAAGGCCCAGGAGGAGAGACATGAGTGGGACATTCGAATAGCCACTGCGGATCCCTCGCTTTCGGTTCACCTGGGCGCGAATGCAGCCCATGATGTTCGCGAGTGCTGCCAGTGCGGATAGCGTCGTCAGGATGATAGCGATTAAGAGCATACATGCCACAGCGCTTCACGCCGAACGACAAGGTCAGCGACGGGAGCCAGCCGCCGGGGATGTTCGATTCGCCTCCGGGCCGCTCGGCTGGCTCCCGTTCGCTGGACCTACTGGTTGGCCGTCGTGACATCCTTCCCGACTCCGGTCCAGGTAGTAGTGCATTTCGCCCAACGTGGGCGTGGTCAGCACCCGAAATGAAAACCCCGACTCGTACTGATCCGTGACTGGCTCGAATCGTCCGTCCTCCCGGAATCGAAGGAAAGCCAGATACCTGGGGGCCCCCTGAGCAACGACCTGATCGTGCCGGCTCGATGGGGTAGTCTGGAGGGACAACGGTGGAAGCGCAAAATATGCGAGCACCGGAACGTTAAAGTCGAGGGGTGAGTCTCCCACGTAGGTGAAGTGCAGGACTGTCAATGTGTCGGTTCGCCAGCCGCGCCAAGCCTGCGCGGCTCGGTTCCGCTTAAGAGTCAAATGGATCTTGAACTGCGTGTTGAGCGCCTGGTAATCCTGAGCGCGTGATATGGGAATAGCGCCGCCCTGAACAATGTACGCATCGGTGGCGTTGGTCGTGGAAAGGGGCTCAAGGATTGCGACAAGATCCGCCTTTTCAAAGATTTCCTTTAAATCTGGCTCGGTAACCGGCCGAGCATACCCGTGGAACAGGTGCAGTAGGACCAAACAGGTCAGGATTGCGAAGCCCCGAGTGTTCATAGCCCGTGATTCGGCCAACGACAAGCTGACCGATGACGAGGAGCGCGCCACGGGGCTGGCGTCCGGCATCGGGACATGACCGCGCTCCTCGTCATTCGGTCGAGCGACTCGTTAGGCGGGGTGCGAGAAGATCGGTGACCACGTGTCATAAAGGACAAGGAGTACAGCGTGCACTGCCAAAGGCACGAACAACTTGGCCAAGAGCGTCTCGAACCGGGTCATGGATACCCGGCGACAACTGAAGATGAACGCTATAAGCGAACATGCGATGAGCAGCACATAGCTGATCGCCGAGACGGGCAAGAGAAGCAAGAACAGCGGGCTGCCACTGTGCGCCAGCGAGAAGCCTAGCGATTGTGGCCCTCTCAGCGGGGTTATAACGTACATCTCGCAACCGCTCCAAAAGAGGAATGGAGCGGCTAGCAGCAACAGGACGGAGAGGGTCTTGGTCATTGGTCTTCGCCTAACGATAGAGTTGAGCGGCGCGATCAATGGCTTTGCCGAGCGGAGCGAGTTCAGCGACGTGGCCGCGTCCGCTCCAACGACTTGTTCCAAAGCCCGCGGCGGCTGGGAAGGTGCGCGATCGTCGCAAGGGTGTCCATTCCCTGGCGCCAGCCTGTGCTTTAGCATCGACAGATGCGTCATTCATTTCTATCCTTACCGTCGCGTTGCGCGGCGGTTGATCCGCTCCAACGCGCGGCGCTGTTGAGCGGTCAACCTTAGCAACGCGACCTGTCTCTTCACACTCGCCTGGCCTTCTCTCTGCACCGGCTCTGACCCTCAGCCACGCCCTTGGCGTCTCTCTTTCGATTTGGAACCGTGACGGTCGCCGCGGGCGTGGAACAGTAGTATTGGGACAAACTGATCGGCGAACGACAAAGTTGAATCTCATTCAACATTGACCTGAATCCTAGGCGCACCGGATCGTCCAGGCAAGCACAATCGCAACGAGTTAGACGGAAAGGACACCGGTTGAAGACCAGCGGCGCAACTACTTTTCGGCTTGCACGATCACCCGCACGATGAACAAAGTCACTTTGTTCTTACACCGTTAGATATGCACAGCTCAACGCCCAGCCCAGATGCACGCACAATCTGGTTTCCCCAGTGGGCCGAGGTGCTTCGACAAACCGATCTGCCGGGGTGGAAGCGGACGCACTATCACGCCGCCCTGCTGCAGTTCTTGCGCTTCTGCAAGCAGACGCGGCAAGGAGCCACGGTTACGTCGGCACGCCAGTTCATCCTCGAGCGCCAGGCGCAACGGCTCTTGAGCGAACCCACCCGCGTCATTTGGCAAGAGGCCCTGAACTGGTTCTTCCGAGAGGCCGGCCGGCGACAACGCGCGATCGCCGAGGCTCCTGGCCGCACGCCGCCGGACGCGAAAGCCGCGAGGGGTCCTCAACTGAAAGGCGTGCCGACGGTCGGAGCAGCGGACCTGGGCCAAACAGAATGGGAACGTACCCTGATCCGTGAGTTGCGCATTCGTCACTATGCCTGGCGTACGGAGCGAACCTATCGCGAGTGGGCCCGGCGCTTTGTCGCCTGGCTGGACGCCCGGGGTGTGGGGTGGGCGCAGGCGGCCGACCCGGAGGTAAAGGGCTTTCTCTCGGATCTGGCCACGCGGCAAAGGGCTTCGGCCTCGACCCAGAAGCAAGCCCTGAATGCGCTGGTCTTCCTGTTACGCGAGGCCTTGCAGCGCTCCCTGGGGGATTTTGGTGACTTCACCCGGGCGCGAAAGGTGGGACGTGTGCCGGTGGTGCTGACGCAGGGTGAATGCCACCGGCTCTTTGGCGCTCTGGAGGGCGTACCCCGGCTGATGGCTGAGCTGATGTATGGCAGCGGCTTGCGCTTGACCGAGTTGCTGGGCCTACGGGTCAAAGACGTGGACCTGGACCGGTGCCAACTCATCATCCGCGCGGGCAAGGGCGACAAGGACCGGGTGACGGTCTTGCCCGAGTCATTGGTGGAGCGCTTGCGCGCTCATCGGGAGCGCCTGCGTGGGTTGCACAGTCAGGACCAGCTCCAAGATGCACCGGGAGTTTGGCTGCCGGAAGGGCTGGAGCGCAAGTACCCTCTGGCTGGAAAAGCGTGGGAATGGCAATGGTTCTTTCCCTCCCGTCAACTGATGAATGATCCGCGCACTGGGCTGCGTCGCCGGCATCACGTGCTCGATGCGACGTTCCAACACACGATCCGACAGGCCGCGCATCGAGCGCAATTGGATAAGCGCGTGACCCCGCACGTATTGCGTCACTCCTTCGCCACGCACTTGCTGGAAAGCGGCACGGATATCCGCACCGTGCAAGAGCTCCTCGGACATAAGGACGTGACGACGACGCAGATCTACACCCACGTGATGCGGAAGCCGGGCCTGGGCGTGCGCAGCCCGCTGGATTCGCTTCGGTGAGTCGTGACCGCCGGATCGAACCAGCCGTGTCGCCGCATGTCAGGTTTACGTTCAG
Organism: Verrucomicrobiota bacterium; assembly: GCA_027493615.1. Classification (GTDB taxonomy): domain Bacteria; phylum Verrucomicrobiota; class Verrucomicrobiia; order Limisphaerales; family J093; genus DSVZ01. Next base: position 498,099 of record JAOSKK010000039.1, on the reverse strand, counting down.
AGCTTCGCCACGAGTTCCAACAACTCCACCCTATCCCGCTTCCATGTCTTGGCCGTCATGCCGTCGAGGATCGCCCGCATCTGGTCCCTCGCCGACTGCTCCCCACCATCCGCCAACATCTTCGGCATGGCTCTGAAGATGGCGGCCCGGAAGTCCTCCCGCCCGGGCCGGAAGTAGTGCTTCATGACGACCTCGACCGTCCGGTGGCCGGTGACGCGCTGGACCAGTTCGAGCGGGACGCCCGCAGCGAGGGCGAGGGTGATCCAAGTCACGCGGAACGAGTGGAAATCCCGGACCGACGCCCGGCGCTTGCCGTTCTCGCGCTCGGCCTGCAGCCCGTCGGTCTTCAGCGCCCGGCGGTTGCCCCGCATGACCGAGCATCCCGTCGCCCGCTCGATCTCGTTTAGGTACCCGGACACCGCCCCGCGGCTGCAACCCGTCACCGACATCACCTGGTCAAGCGTCTGGCCGTCCATGTACGCCGTGAACACGGCCCGCATCCTTTCCGCCTTCGCGGTGTCGCCCAGCCGGGTGATGTGCGCCAGCCCCACGGCCCGAACTTCCTCGACCGCCCGAGGTACTGCCTCGACCGCCCCGCCTGCCAGCGCGCGGGCCAGGACCTGTTTGACCCGCCACGTGATCCCGTCGGGGGTTCGTACGGTACATCTCCGCCGCCGCCGGGAAGCAGTACCCCTCGGTCCCGGTCGCCGTCCGCGCCCGTTCCAGTTCCTCCCGCAGCATCGGGAACACCGGGATGTCCACCGTCTCGCCCGTCTTGGCGGTCTTGACCGTGATGAACCCCGCCTTCAGGTCCACGTCATCCCACTGGAGCAGGCGGCAGTCGCCCCGGCGCATCGCCGTGCACATCCCCGTCACGATCACGGGCCGGATGAAGTCATCCTGGGCGCAGGCCTCGACGATGGCCCTCAGTTCCTCGACCGTGAACGGCTCCCGGTTGACGGTCTCGGTGGCCTTGGTCACCAGACCGTGGAACGGGTTCATCCCGTCGGTGAGGTGCGGGTGCAGGTGCTTGAACGTCGCCCGCAGCAGCTTCAGCGAGTCATTCCACGTCTTGGGCGATACGCCCCTGACCGTTTCCGCGTCCATGAAGGCCCTGGCGGTCTCGGGCTTGATGGCGATGAACTCCTCGAGGCCCCGCTGGTGGTCGGCGGCGAACGCCGCGAAGCGCTCCAGGGTGATCCGGCACTGGCGGGCGTAGAGGTCCCCCGGCGGTTTCCGGCGCGGTATGACCGCCCAGTGCTCGGCCAGATCGGCCAGCTTGGGGAACCTGACCTCCCGGCCGGTCTTGATCTCGGCGAGCTTGGTCAGGGTCTTCTCGCCGGTCCGGTCCTCCTGAAGCCGCCGAAGCTGCTTGTCGTGGGCCTCCATCGCCCGACCCCGGGACCGTTCGAACTCATCATCCCCGATCATCGTCCGCTTCCGGGGCCGTTTGCCTGTGATCGGGACGCCAAGGTTGACGACGGTCTTCTTGCCGTTGACCTGAAAGACCCCGTACCACCAACTGCTGTTCTTGCGGATTTCGAGACTCATCTTTTGGATCAGTTTGACGCGCCCTGACGCATCCTGACGCGCCCTGACGCACTTTCGGGCCGAAACCAAACAATCGCCAAACAAATCCCGGTTAATGACCTATAAGTACTTGATAGTCAGTTGTGCAGCTTTGGACTCATAACCTGAAGGTCGCAGGTTCAAATCCTGCCCCCGCAACCAATTTACGTTGCGCCGCAACGACTTAAGCCGCTGGCCTTCAGCGGCTTTTCTGCTTTCTTGGCACGCTTTCTGAATTCTGGCCTTCCCATGCATCAGTATTCGCCAGAAAGCACCAGAAAGCCGCAGAACCAAACAATCGCCAAACATTTTGGCGGTCGAGAGGGCCGGACGAGCGCAGGTTCAAGTCGCCTGCGAGAACAGGTAGAGAAGCCCCAGACGGACAGGAAGGATAGAACACCGCCACCAGGGCGCTTCGGCAGCGCCTCGCCGGTACCTCGGCGCGAGTTTACGGGATTGCGCGGAGTCCCAGTTGGCGCTTCGACCGGAAAACGGCTGAGACCTGGAACACCGAAGTCATGAAATGACAGTCCAGCCCCTGGCCTTCAAGATAGATGACATCAGCGCAAACAGCCTGAGGAAAAGGTAATCAACGTGTTCGGTCCTTGCGACTTGAGGCTTGCTGACCTCCGAGTGGCGAATCATGAGGTTGTTCCCGATCCAAGTCAGGTCACGCGCATCGCTCTCGACCTTCTGTCGCAGTTGGGGCTCTGCCACAAACTCATCCAGGAGCTTCTTCGTACTATCAGCTTTATCCGGCAGCATCACGCTCTTGAGGCGTTCCCATGAATCCCAAAGTCGCTCCAGGGCTTCGCGTTGGACGGCGAGATCCGGTGACTCGAACTTGTCACATGCCTCTACAAGCAGTCGGTCGAGCTCAGCATCACCTGTTCTGAAGTGTGTCCTCCGAATGATGGTTTGGACCGTTGGGGCCAAGCGCCGCCGTGCCTTACCATGGTCATCGAGGAAATAGGGATGAGCGCATCTTCTGAGGAGCCGGTTAACATCGCTGCGGTAATTGCTGCGTCCGAGGGCACGATCGAAAGCGATAAAGTGGTAATGCTGAAATCCCCAGCTTCGAGAACTGTGTCCCCGCCGATCAGTGACTTCGGACACATGACGCCAGAAGAACTCCGCCGCGTCGAGCACGTCAGCCGTTCGCGGCATTGCACCCGGATCAAGCGGCCACTTGACCGAGTGTACCTCCGCATTACATAGGCACCCTAGAGCCTGAACATCGGTATCATGTGGGAGACCAGTATCGCTGCAGCACAACGGGAAGCTCTCGGCGAAACCGTTGTTCCCAATCCGTTGGCTTACCAGGGCGACAAAACCAGCCCAGAAACTCTGGCCAATCTCGGCCTCCTCCGTCGTCGGCACGACGCCTTCGCGTTCGCTGAAGTAGCTGTCCTCAATCTCATCAACCATTCGGCGAGTCTACCAACAGGGACAACAACTGCAAACCAACCGTTCGTAGGATGAAAAGGCACTTGGTAGCTACGCCCCGCCTTTGATGATCCCCTTCTCGACGAGGGCCGCGCGGAGTTCGTTCGCCAGCGTGATCACGCTCGCGAGGTCGCTGGCTTCCGCCTGGTTGGCGTTCGCCCGCTGGGCCGTGGGAGTCGCGCCGTGGAAGCCGACCTTGGCGGACGTGCCCGCGCCGACGGTGATCTCCCAGGAGTAGGACCCCGCGTGGCGCTTCACCGCCCCGTCGGTGACGTTCCAGATCAGGTAGCCGGTCGGGAGAGTACCGCTGGCCGGATCGGCGGTGACGGCCGCCGGCTTGACCTGTTTCCAGGTCCCCGGCGTGCCGGCCACCGTGCAGACCCATTCTCCGCCCAGCGCGTCACGCCAGAATTCGGCCAGCACATGCGTCCCGCTGGTCGGCGGGCCGATGATCGTGGTGGGCGAGCCGTTCTGGTAGGTGGCCAGGCGCTTGGCCAACTCCTCGGCCAGGATGTTGAAGTTGTCGGCGGTCAGTTCGCGGAACAGCGCCGCGTTGCTGACGTCATTCAGCCGGGGGTGTGGAGGGATAGTAGCCATAGGTTTGGGTCAGGGAGCGGGGCGCAGGGATTGAACGAGCCGGGTCAGGGCATCGACGGTTTCGGCGACGTTGGTGGCGCCGTGTTGTCCGAGGGCGTCGGTGCCGAAGCTTTGGGTCTTGTCGGTCTGAACGGCCTTGATTTTCGAGACCGTCTGGGCACTCGAGAAGAACGCGGTGCCCGAGATGCGCGTGGTGATCGTGCGTTCATTGGGGCTTTCATCGATTTGGGTGACGCTGAAGCGGGCACACCCGGCCAGGCCGAGCAGTGCAACCGTGACAGCGGCGAGGGTGGTGGCAGGGTTTCGGTTCATACTTTGCAGACGGGGGGGGGGGGGGGGGGGAGGGGGGGGGGGGGCCCCCCGGGGGGGGGGGGGCCCGGCCGGGGAATCGGTTTTTTTTTCCGAGCGCCGCGACCAGCGCGGCGTTGGTCAGGGTGTACGGTCCCTCCCGGCTGACCGTGAGCGTCGCCTTGAGGACGCCCCCGGCCCAGAGTTCGAGCACGCAGGCGTCGGCGCGGCATTCGAGGTCCACCTCGGGGTCGCTGCCGGCGCGGGCCTCGCTGGTCAGGCTCCAGTCGAGCACAACGTCTTGGCCGGTGGCGTAGCTCGGATGCGCGCCGTCGCCGTTGGCCGTCAGGTTGGCCGGCCCCAGGGGGCGGAGCGAGCGGCGTTGAATGGCGTGCGTGATCTTCGCCACGTCCGCCAGGCTGACCTCGCTGTGGAGCAGCCGGGGCTGGACTTTCAGGCCCACGGACACCGCATCCTTGGGCGGCGCCCATTCCAGCAGCGGCAGTTCGGCCAACTGAACGCACCAGCACTCGGTCCCGATCCCGTGCTGGCCGCGCGTCGTACCGTACTGCGCCCGGAGAAGGTTGACCGTGTACCGCCCGGCCGAGACCAGCGTCGGTTCCCAGCCCAGGAGGATTTCATCCCCTATGAAGATCAGGAACCGTTTGGTCCCCACCCCTTCATCGAAGGGCATGTCGTCGAGGTCGTCATCGGGACTGGTGAACGTCACATCGAGGCCGCCTTCGTGGTACAGACACCCCGTAGCATCCAGGGCGGCATTCAACGTGCCCCGCCGCCCGAACACCTGTCCGGTGCCGGCGGTGGTGAAGCTGTCGGTGGCCCGCTCCCACCAGAGGGTGAACCCGCTCGACAACCGCTCGCCGCGAGCCGGCAGGACCAGCAGCCGCGGGTTCACATCAGCGGTCCAGGCGAAGGGCGGCTCGAACACCAGCACGTCGTGACAGGGAAGCGGCGAGTACTGGACGGCCGCCAACGCTTCGTCCGCCGGCACCGGGTAGTCATCGACCACCAGGTGGGCGGTGTCCTCGCGGACGGTCAGCAACACCTCCGCCGAGTCCGGGCCCGGAACCTCGACGGCCAGGACCCGGAACCGGACTGCCTCGATGCCGCTGTGGGCGTAGGTGAGCGAGACGGTGTCGCCCGGACGCAGGTCGGCCCCCACGCCGCGCCGGACCCGCAGCCGGCCGTCGAGCCAGGGCAGGCTGCGGCTCTTGCCGTAGGCCATCGCCACCTTCCACGCCACGGCCGGGTCGGTGATCCAGTCGCATTCGATGGCCTGCGTCAGAGGCCGGCCCGTCACGGCGTAGGCAGCGGGATTCCGCCAGGTCAGGGCGTCGGTCTGCCAGGCGCGGTCCCGATTGCGGAACCGGACGACAACCTCATTGACCGTCTCGGTCCACCCGTGGGCGGTGAGGTCGGGCGGTTCGAGCAGAGCATCCGTGTCGATCATCACCGGCCCGACGGGGTCCCGCAGCAGGCGGAGGCTCAGTCGGCCATCCGGCGTGTGGAACAACGCGGCGTCGAGGTATTCGAGGAAGTCGTTCAGCAGCGCGTCCAGACGCTTGGCGGTGTCGAGAAACACAGTGACGCTGAACTCATCGGTGGCGAGTTGGCCGGCGACCGCGCCCCCAACCGTCGGTATCGAGCAGCGCCAGCGGCAGCCCGGCACCGAAGCGCGAGTCGGTGAACAGTTCAGCCAGAGCCGCGACGGGATTGACTTCGCCGTTCAACGCGGCAGCAATCCCCAGCCAGTCCACCGTGGGGACGCGCGACAACTCGAACTCCAGGTTGGGAACCTGGGCGCGGTTCTCGCCGAGCAACCAGTCATTGAAGACCGCGTAGCATTGCCCACGATAAGCCGGGTGGGCTACGCCGCTGGCAGCCAGGTCGGCATCGGCGGTCTGCGTGGCCGTGCCCCAGTAGAGGGTGAGCGCGCCGCGCCCTTCGACGGTGATCTCGGCGTGATCGCTCGTGCCGGCCTGAAGCGGACCGTTCCAGGCCAGCTCGTCATCGACCAGGATGGCGTGCAGCGTCTGGACCGGTCCCAGGCAGAGAAGACCGGCGAAGCTCGCATAGTAGTTGTAGCCGGTGGTCTGAGTCTTCTTCCCCACCTTCTTGCGGACGGGCACCGAACGCACGCCCCACGGTTCGCTGATCCACGTCAGGCCCAGCCGGGCGCGTCCGGCAAGGTACGGCACCGGACGGCCATGCTCATCGGTCGAGAGCGTGGCCGGGTCCTTGCCCAACGCCTTGGGCGGCGGGGCCGGGGTCAGGTCGCTGGAAGAGTTGAACATGGCCGGTAGGCCCGGACCCAACGCCGGGCGTAGGTGGGATCATCGAGCCGGGAAATGAGGACGCCGTGCCCGCGCAGGCAGTGGCAGAAGCGGTTGTCTCCGAGGGCAACGCCGACGTGGTTGGCGACCTTCCCGACCTGGAACACGACCACATCGCCTGACTGAACGTCCGCCGCCGGGATGGGTTGCCACTCGGGGTGCGTGTTGAACCAGGCGAGGACGGGTGACGTGTCGGCGTGGTCGCCGAAGTCCACGGCGTAGGGTGGGAACGCCAGGCCGGTCGCCAGGCCGGCTTCCTCGATCAGCGCGGCGGCCAGTTGCACGCAATCCACGCCCGCGCCGCAGATGCGCGCCCGCGCTTGGAACGGTGTCCCCTTCCAGCGTGCGGCGGCGGCATTGAGTGTGGCGGCGGTGGCGTTCACTTCTTGCCTCCGTTGATCTGCGGGATGTCGAGGGCCTTGATGGCGAGGTTACGCAGGGCGAAGCGATGTCCGCCGTAGTTGCCGGTGTTGTCGAACTTGCTCTCGCACGTCACCCAGCGTCCGTCGCAGCCCGGCACCAGGACGGCGGTCGCATCGACGCCGTTGAACCGCAGCGGCGCATTGAGCGTGAGAACGAGGGTCGTGCCGCTCTCCGGTGGGTGCTTCAGGATCAGGCGGACCTCGCGGCTGAGGCCCGAGCCGACTTCGAGCCAGCCTTCGGCGAACCAGTTGCCCGGCAGGCCGGTGAGCGACGCGCCCACCACCGTCACGTTTCGCCCGTTGAGCGCGGTGATCCTGACGGTGTTCTGCCAGGCGACGCGGGCCAGGCCGCACGTGCCGATGTCGAAGACGCGGTACTGGCACCGGGCCGAGAAGTAGAAGGCCGGGACGCTCGACTGCGCGCCGCCGCCCAGCGCGTTGCAGCGCGCCCGCAGGCTCTTGCCGTCGGCCTGAACCGAGGCGACCACGCCGCGGAAGAGCGTGGCGACGGTTCCCAGGTCGGGGTACTCGGCGGTCTGGATTTCGAGGTTGAGCGGCTGACAGCCGTAAGGCGGGAACAAGAGCGCGAAAGGCGAGTCATCGGCGCGCTCGACCTCGATCTGAACGCCCTGCCGCACGCCGGTCGTGTCGTACTGGATCGAGCCGTGCGTGATCCGGCGGGCCAAGTACGTCTGGCCGTTCACGTTTTCGAGGTCCAAGGCGAAGCTGGTCCAGTACCAGTTGACCTGTGCCTCGCCTTCGCCGACCCAGAGGTGATACAGGAAGACTGGGCGGGTCCCCGTTTCCGTTTCGGCGTAGTCGAGCGGGAGTTCGACCACCTGCACCCTGCGGACCTGGCGCTGTTCGGCGATGAACTCGGCTTCCTCGGCGTCATCGGCCAGGCGCACGTAGGCCAGGTCCCACGCCTGCCAGGTTCCATCGACGGCCACGGCTTCCTCGAATGTCAGGCGCGTCGTGCCATCGCCGTTCAGGGCGACCGCGACAACCTTCGCGCCTCGGGGCGTTTGACCGTCCTTGGTCAGCCAGACGTAAGCGCCGGCTTCGTCATCGAACCTCGCTGCGAAGCCCTCCCCGGCGATGTCGCACTGCTGGCCAGAGACGCCAGACACGATCTCGAAAGCGGCCTGCGGCGCGGGGAACCAGAACCCGATCAGCCGGCCTTGGAGAGCGGCGGTGAAGGCGTCGAAGGCCTCGATCTGGTCCAGGTCATCGAGCCAGACCCGGCCGGTCCACGCCCGCACGACCCTCTCCTGGTCCGAGTAGATCAGTTCGGCCCCGAAGCCGGCGGCGACTTCGCGCTGCTCGAACTCGAAGCGCCCTTCCTGGCTGGTCTGCCAGTCGAGGGACCACGGAAACACTGGGCGGTCGCGGTAGGTCATTCGAGGAGGACGGTGTCGAACCAGCAGGGCCAGGCGTGGTCGGCATTCCAGAGTTCCAGGACGATGGCGCCCTTGGCCGTGGTGGTGAACGTGAGCGAGAGTTCCTGCCAGTCGGTGGCCCCTCCCGCCGTGGCGGTCACGTCATTGGCGAGGCCGACTGCGGGGTTGTGACGCACGCGCATGAACGGGCGTTGCGCGTCGGCGCGGGGTTGCAGCACCTGTGCCCGCACCCGGCGCGAACCGACCTTGACCGCCAGGCGGAACGAGAAGAACCCGTAAATGCCGATCCGCAGTGACGGCAGTTCGACTCCGACGACATCTTCGCGCCCGGAGTAGGTCATCAGCCGGTCGGTGTACGGGACCAGCACGGACAGCGAACTTGGGGACACTAGGCAGGAGGCGAGCGCCAGCGAGCGGGCGGAATAGGCGAGTTCGGCCATAAGCGTCAGTCCGGGTTCTGGGTGATGAGAACCAGCGCGCCCGTGGCGGTCGAAGTCGAGTAGCCGGAGTAGGTGAGCACGGTCTTGATGACCTCGAACCGTTTGCCGGACAGGGCGCCAGTGCCCGAGAACGTGTCCCCGTGCGTGAAGGCGCCGGCCTGGTGGCGCGGGACGTAGAGGAAGCGGAGGGTGCCACGGTGTTCCCACAAGGTGCCGTTGTACGTCTTGACGACGTAGGGCCAGAGGTGGATGGCACCGCCGCTGGGCATGGCGAGGTCACCGCCGATGACGGTCTGGGTGCTGGTGCCCCAGAGGGTGCCGTACACGTTAGGACCGGCGGCAATGCGAAGCCCCTTCGCCCCCAGAATCCCCGGCAAGCCCTTCACGAAGAGTCCGTAGTTGGCGGCGTCGCTCACGCCGGGGCGCCGACGAGGTCGAACGTGGCCAGGGCGTTGCGGATTTCGTCGGCGTTGGACCAGAAGGCGCAGAGCGCGGCGAAGTTGGTGTCCCCCGGCACATCGCTGTTGCCATCGCCCAGGTACAGGCAGACCTGCCAGTAGGTGGACCCCTTGAGAGCCAGAAGCGCCGTGCGTTCATCGGCCAGCAGGATCCAGGGACGCGGCGTCGTGTCGGCGGTCGAGGACTTGTAGGCGAACAGGCCGTCACCGGAGATGACCGTCGAAGTCGGGAACTCGCCGGTGCCGGCGTCCACGCTGGACATGGCGTCATAGCCGCGGATGCGCGCCCAGGTGGTGCCGACGTCGGTGACGCGGTAGTAGGAACGGGCAACGGCGGCGGCGGCGTTGCGATAGACAGCCTTGCCGGTATCGACGAAGGGTTTGGTCCACCCGGCGGCGGGGAGCGAGCCGTAGCCGTTGACCAGGCAGGCATCGAGCAGGGCGGTCAGGGAACCCGCGACCCCGCTGAGCGAGGGCGCGCCGGAATCGGTGCAGCGATAGACGGTGAACATAGGTCAGTCGAGGTTGTGGACCGGGGCGTCATCCAACCAGTGATCGAATGTGATCCTGGTCGGGTTCCCCGGATCGGGGACGGCGGCGGCGTTGAGCCACCAAGTGAACGTGATGGTTGCGGGCGTTTGTTCGGGCGGCGGCGGGGGCGGTTCTTCCGGGGACTCCGGCTGAACGGCGAGTTGGCTCAGGCTGACGGTCAGGGCGGCGTGCCAGTCGGTGCGCTGTTCGATGGCGCTGAAGGCGGGCCGGCCAAAGAGCAACGGCCAGGCCCAATGCCCCGCGCCCCACACGGACCCCAGTGGATCGGCCAGCGTGATCGTGTCGCCCGAAACGGACAGGACCTCGGCGACCTCGAAGGTCTCGCGGGCGTCGGGTTCGGCCAGGAACAGGAAGCCACCCGCCTGAACGTCGGCCCACGCATCGCGGGCCAGTTCTACAGTATCGCCGCTGGCGGCGATCAAGGGAATGCCCCGGCCCCAACTCGGCACACAGGCGAGGCCGGCTTTGAGCGCGGCGTCCACGCGGCCCAAGAGCAGCGTCAGGTCATCGGCATCCCGGGACTCGACCCGGAAGCTCAGGCGCTCGCGAGGCCTGGGGCGCAGAGCCTGGCGCGACTCGAACCCGGTCAGGGCTCGGTCCACGCTGGTCTGCCAGACACGCGCCCGCTGCACGTTCCGGGACCAGTCCGGGTAGTGCGGCAGCAAGACGTGGCCGTTGACGGTGGCGAGGGGCATCAGGTTGGAACGCCGAACTGCATCCGGCGTTTGCGGAGGATGTCCACCAGCATGGCCTCGCCCTCGGCGGACTCGAGGAACTGGCGGGCCTGGTTGCGCGAGTCCACCAGGACCAGGCTGACGGCGGCGGAGCGGCTTGGTTTGGAGGCCGACCCCGCCGCCGCGGTGCCCGGAGCGCGAGTGTCCTGGGCAGAACCTGCGCCTGGTGGCTGGGAGTAGAAGTGGGCAGTGCGGTTGTTCATGGCGTTGACCACGCCCGCGCCGTAGTGACGGACTGCGGCGGCGTTCAGGACGCCCTCGCCGTTCGAGAGCCGGGCCAGGATGGCGTCATCCGTCGGACCGCCGGGACCGCGCACGATGCCGCCTTCGGCGAACGCGCCTCCGATGGCGGCGATGGCCGCGATCAGCGCCGCCGTGCCGACCAGGGCCGCGACGCCGTAGCTCGAAATCGAGGACATCAAGGCACCGGGCGCCTTCGCCGCCGCGTCGGCTGCGCCTTCGGACGTGCTGAAGGCGATGTTCTTGGCGGCCATGAGGGCGCGCTTGACGATCCACTCGGCGAACATCCGGCTGATGGCCGAAATGACGCCGCTGATGATCGAGGAACCGATGTTCCGCAGGGCGTCACCCCAGTCCATCGTCCCTTTGATGAGGCCCTCGATCCCCTGCTGAACCCCGTCGATGGCGTTGCCGATCACGTTGCCGAACTGGCGGGCGACCGACTGCGCGGTGGTGCCCATCTGGTTTTCGAGTTCGGTCATCGTGGCCAGCATCTGGTCACGGTAGGAGTACGGGTCAGGCGCGTTCTCGACGCGGTTCAGTTGGGTCTGAACGCCGTGCCGCTCGCCTTCCAGGCCGCGCATGGACTGGGTGAGGTTTTCGCGGACATCAGCGTCCGGCTCGACGGCGAGGCGTTCGCGCAGTCGTTCAATCTCCTGGTCAATGAGGCCGATCTCCTGCCGCAGTAGGTCGATGCGCTGCCGGTGCTTGTCGGCCTCGCGTGTGGCGAAGTCCGAATCGAGCCGGGCCATCTCATCAGCCACCGCCTGCCGCTGCTGGCGCAGGGCGAATTCGGCATCGCGCAACTCGCGGGCGATCCGCTTGCGCCGGTCATCAGCGAGGTCGAGTTCCAGGTCGGTTCCGCGACCCGCGACCGGAGCAGGCGGCAAGGAGGGCGGGAACCAGATTGACATGAACGCCCGTTGGAGGTCTTCGACCCCGTTCTTCCCTTCCTCGATGAACGTCTCGACGGTCCGGGCTGCGCCCTCGTAGGGCGCGGTGAAGGCGTCCAGCAGGGCGTCACCGGTCTCGCCGAAGGAAGACAGCACGGAACTGGCGAGGGTCTTCATCGCGCCCGCGATCTCGACGCCCGCCGCTTTCGCCTTGTCCTTCGCCTCGCCGAACCGTCCCTGGGCGAGCAGCACCATTGCCTGGGCCAATTCGCCGACCGCCCGGATGGCCACCTTCATGTATTCGATCACCGCCCGGATGATCTCGATGGGCTGTTCCCAAACGCGGGCGATCAGGCGACCGAAGGCCACGAAGGCTTTGGCGAGAGCATCCAGATAGGCCATCCATGTGCGCCACCAGACGCGCCCGGCCACGATGAGGGCCTGGATGTCGAAGATGATGTAACGCATCGCCTCGGCCAACAACTCGGCCCCCGCCGGACCACGTCATTCTGCTTGATCCATTCGATGAACCGGTCGGTCAGGTCGAGCAGGACGGGCAGGAGTTCGGTCAGGGCCGTGCGAGCCAGCCCCTGAACTGCCATCCGCAGGCGGTTGACGTTATCGTTCAGCAGGCTGGCACCCGCCGCCGCGTCGGGGGCCACGGTCAGACCGAAGGCGCGGGCCTCCTCCGTCATGCCCCGAATCCCGTCCGCGCCCGCGTTCAGCATCGGGATCATGCTGACCCCTTCGCGGCCGAAGAGCTTCAGCGCGAGGGCGGTCTTCTCGATGCCATCGGGCATCGCGGCGAAGCGGTCGGCCAGCGCGTGCAACAGTTCGACCTGGGGACGGAACCGGCCGTCGGCGGTGCGCAGTTCCACCCCCAAGGTGGCGAAGGCGTCCGAGTTAGACTCCGCGGCCTTGGCGAGAAACTTCAGGGCGTTCTGAAGGCTTTCGGCGGAAGAGTCGGCGAGGGTGGCGGCGTAATTGAGGGCCGTCAGTTGGTCGGCGGCGACGCCGAGCTTCTGAGCGACTTCATCGGCGCGGTCCATCTCGTTCAAGGCGCGTTTCAGTTCGGCCCCGACGCGATAAACCGACAGGCCGGCCAGGAGCGTGCTGCCGATGGAGAGCGCGAAGCCGCGCATCCGGCCCGCCGCCATTTCGAGCGGCCCGGTGACCGCATCGCGCAGACGGCGCATGCCCGCCTGGACCGTGGCGAGTCCAGTCAGCTTGACGACAACTTCAACGGTGTCGGCGGGCATGGATCAGGTCCCCAGCAGGCCCGAGGCGAGCGCCTTGCCCGCCAGCGCGGTGCGCTTGGAAGCGGCGTCGAGAAACGCCAGGAACTGACGCAGTGTCAGTCCCATCACCCACGCGGGCGGGTAGCCCTGCCAGACCAGGAAATCGACGGCGCGGGTCAGCGGGCGTTCGCGGTCACGGTGAAAACGCCGCGCAGGGACTGCCCCACCCCCCGGAATTTTCCCAGCAGGTCCTCCCGGAAGTTGGTTTGGACCGCCGCTTCGAGCAGGGTGAGCGCCTGCGAGGCGGACAGCGCGTCCAGCCGCTCCTGTGGCAGGCCGGTGGCCTTCGCCAGCAGCGTATTGGCCAGCTCTCCGCTGGAGAGCGCCGCTTCACGCAACTTCTCGGCATTGAGACGGAAGGACCCGTCTGGGCCAACCGCCTGCGCGCCGAGCACGTGTTCGATGCTGTGGGCCAGCTTCTCGAGGAACCGCAGGGTGTCCACCCAGCGCAGTTCCCGCACTTGGACCTTTTCGGTCCCGATGTCCACGACCCGCACGGGGTCGAGCAGTTCCAGTTCGGTTTCCATCGCGCTCCAGTTGATCGGGGGCCGCCTGACGCGGCGACCCCCGGTGGTTCATCCCGCGTCAGGGCTGGTAACGGCGTTTGATCGTGGGCGCCGAGGTCGGGGTGGCGCGCACGGTGTACTTGCCGAACTCGCCGGTCTGTTCGGGCCAGGCGGTCACCGTCAGGCAACCGGTGAAGGCGACCTCGCGCAGCGGCACGCCGCTGAACTGATTCGTTTCGAGGATCTTGATGGCGCCCCGGAACAGCACCTGGCTGTTGGCCGTGTAGCTCTCGAAGCTCTGGGCGCTGTGGCCGAAGGTCAGGCTCAGGTCATCGCCATCCACGACCGGGCCGCTGCCCGGCAGCACCGTCAGCACCCCGGCGTTCAAGTCGATGGTGTAGTCGGTCCCCTCGACCAGGGTGGTGACGTCCTTCTTGACGACGACCGTGTTCAGCCCGACCGCGCCGACGAAGTAGCACCGACCCTTGGTGACGTTGGTCAGCGTCGCGGTCCCCGCCGGGGCGGTGACGGCCGCCTGGGCGATGCCGGTCGGGGCCTGCGCCAGGTGCAGCAGCCGGTGGTTGAACACGTCCATCTCATCGAGCGTGAACTCCCAACGGTCATGGACCGTGTCGAGTTGCTCGTCGTTGACCCGGCGGAAGCCGCCCTCGGCGACCATCCGGGTCTTGTACTGCTTCTCGGGCGCGTGCTTGTAGTCGGCGACGTTGCCGCAGTCGAGGTAGCCGCTCTCGCCTGACGGTTGCACGAACAGGCGGGCGGTCAGTTTTTCATGGGCTTCGATGTGGCCCAGGGTGATGGGAGTAGGCATAGGTCAGTTACTGTCCGGGGTTTCGGGTTGCGTTTCGGTCGGGGTCTCCGCGTCGGCCTGCCGCAGCCGCCGCCGGTGCGAGCGGGGCGGCGTCGGCTGGTCAGGAGCCAGAGCCGCGCCCGCCTCGATGAGGTTGCGGGCAGCCGGTTCGGGCAAATCGAGGATGGTGCCGGGGGCGAACTTCCGTCCGTTCACCCAGTGGTCTTGGAGCAGTTCGATGTTCATCGGGTGCGGGTGGCTTGCGCTTCCTTGAGGAGGCGCTGGTAGGTGGGATCGGCAGCCGGCGTGGCGGAGCGCGTGAGCGCCGTCGGCTTGGCGGTCAGGGCCAGGTCGAGGCCAGAGCGAGCACCGACAATGAAGGCGCGCACGTTCGCGTCCCCGGAGAGTTCAACCTGCTTGCCCAGGATCAGGTCGATGAACATCACCCCGCCGGTCAGGGCGAGGTTACCCTCCGAGCTGGACAACCAGTCCAGGCCGTTGGTCGCGGCGATGCTCGCCGCCGTGGCGATGTCCCACTTCTCGGAGGCTGCCAAGGCGGCGAACCCGTCACGGGCTTTCTCAAGTTGGGCACGGGCGTCCGGTTGTTTGATCAGGAGCGCCTTCGCCGACGAGTAGGCGGCCAGGCGCGTCACCGTTTCGACGCGGGAGGGTGTGACCCAGTCCGGCAGCGTCTTGCAGCCGACGGCCAGGGCGATCAGCGCGATGGGGAGGAGGGCGAGTGTGGTCTTCATGGTTTGCGGTTGTGGTGTTCGCGTTCGCGCTCCGCCTCACGGTAGAAGCAGGGACGCGAACGAAGCTCTTCGGTCAGGGCGTTGATGGTGGTGAGGGTCGCCGTCGCCTGATTCACCATCTGGCGCACCAGCCAGGCGCTGAACAGGAGCGACACGATGGCGGTGACCAGGCTGAGCCAGACGATGTCCTTTTCCCGCGCCACGTCGGCGGCGCGCAGGATCGGGTCCACGGCCTCGGTGGTGGCGGCGACCAGCGACAGGCAGGCAGCGAGCCAGAGGGCGACCGCCACCCAGGACAAACGGTGCAACGTCTCGACGCGCTTCATAGGGTTCCGGTGGTGGTCAGAGGCTTCACGTAGGCCGTGGTGAGCAGGTTGAGGACAATCCGGTTGGTGCCATCGACCTTGCCGAGGTTCTGCCAGGCCGGGTCGTACATCTGGAACTCGAAGCGCCCCTTGCGCCCACTGAGCGCTTCCAGGCCGCATTGCAGGAGCCTTTCCCAGGGCAGGCCCAACCCGCCGTGCCGGTTACGCTCGACGTTCTCCTCGATGACCACGGGGACGTACACCAGGAGGGCCGCGACGCCGTCATTGGCGAGCGCCGGGATGGCGAAACTGGCGATTTGCCACACGACCATGACCACGCCTTCGGCTTTGAGCGCCTGTTCGCGTCCGGGCGTGCGTTCGTAGGTCCCGTCATCGAGCAGCACGGGAACCCCGGCCAACGTCGGGTGGGCTTCCAGCCCGGCCTTTACCGCCGCTTGAATCTCCCAGAGGTTCATCGGCGAAAGCCTCCTTTGCGGGCGGCGGCAGCAGCGGCCTTCTCGATGGACGTGACCATGTCGCGGCGGCGGGAACGGAACGCCTGGGACAGCACGCGGTTCACTTCCGGGTCCGCCGCCCACTCGCTGCGGTTCAACATCCGCACATAGGGGGCGACGCTCTGCGTCCGGTCCTCGACCGAACCAGTGCCGGCATGTCGCGCCATCCACTCGGGCACGCTGCCGCCCAACTGCGTCACCGCCTTCACCCAACCGGCTTTGCCCCGGCCCACCCGCTCCTGAACCTGGCGGATGTAGTCCCGGACTTCGGTCGCGTCAGGGGTCGCCACCTTGGCCGACTTTCGTACCCGCCCGCGCGAGTCGCGCTTGGACGTGTGCAACTCCGGGCTGAACGGCTTCACGAAGAACCGGGCGAACGGCCCGCTCTTGAACTTGGCGAGCACCGCTTCCAGGGCGGAGTACGCACGCTCCCGGATCAGCTTGCGGATGCCGCGGCTCTCGAAGTCGGCCACGCGCAGCGGCGTCACTGCACGTTGGATGTCGCGAGCCACCGCTTTGCGGCCCTGGGCGCGGGTAGCGGGCGGGGTGTACTGGATCAGGCGCCTGCCCAGGAGCATCGACTGATGCCGCACCGCCTGGCGGGCGTCCTTGCCCAGCGCCACCACGTAGCGGCTCACCGCGTCGTTGAACTCGCGGGTCTGGACGGTGAGATCAAGCATGGCCGACCTCCACCGTGAACCGGACCATCAGGTTGTTGGGCGTGTCCTCGACCGCCACCACGCGATGGCTTCCGCCCTCGCTGGTCAGTTCATCGCCGACGGCGACCTTGGGCAGGCCCTCGCGCAGCGCGTAGAAGCTGTCCTGACTGCGTTCCTCGGGGCCGAAGGCATACTCGCCTTCCGCCGCCGGAGCCGCCTTGAATCCCGGCGCGTGGTCGGCCAACGCCGTGAACTCGGTCCCGCTGCGGACGTGGGTCAGGCGACGCCCGCGCACCAGCAAGTGGGCGCGGATGCCGGCCAAGCGACACTGTTCGATGATCGTCACGCGCCTTCTTTCGCCTTCTTGGCTTTGGCGGTGGCGGGCTGCTGGGGTTGGTTCAGTAGCCAGGCCACGTCACGGTTGCGCCGGGCCAGCCGACGAAGCCGGGCGTCCCGGCCCTTCTCGACCTGCATGCGCTGGACGCGCTTCAGGTCCAGCGCCGTCAACGCCACGGGTTCCGGGTAGGGATCGACTTTGGGAGTGCTCATGGCGGGCTATCCGTTGGTGCGGATGCAGATGGCACCCACGCGGTTGGCGGTCGCCAGCACCAGGTTCCAGTTGGCGATGGTGCCCAGTTCGGCGTTGCTCGGGCTCTCGGCGGCGGGCGTGCCCACCCACTTCGTTCCGTTCAAGTGCATCACGAACCGGGTCCGGTCGTAGATGATCTCGTTGTTGAGCCCGAACTTCCGCTCCATCTGGAGCGCGGCCACGTCCACCACGTCGGTCTTCTGCGGCTTCTCACCGCGGGCGATGATCCCCTTGGCGAGCAGGTAGGTGTCATACACGAACCCGTTGGTGGTGCCGGCGCGGACCAGCGATTCGCTGGTGTAGATCGGGATGCCCCGGTAGGTGCGCACCGTCCAGGGACCCTGGGACGCTTTCGAGAAGCTGGTTTCATCGGCCAGTTCAAGCGCGGCCAGGATCGTGGGGTGCAGCCAGAGGGCGCCGTCCATGAGGTCATCAGCCAGTTCGCCCATGAGGCTTTTGGCGTGGATGAACAGTTCGATGCTCATCAACTGGTCGGCGGTCGCGCCGTCGCCCGACTCATCGAAGGCGTCCACGCGGACGGCCTTCAAGGGAGCGGCGACGCCGGACGCGCCGGCGGAACCGAACACGCCGCGCACCATCGCGAGCAGAGTCTTCTGCCGCTGCTTGAGCCGGCGCTGAACCATCTGGGCGATGATCTCCTCGACGGGGCGTTCGCCCGAGAGTTGTGCGGCGAACGCCGTGGCCGAACTCTTGCACACCCGGTTGCAGGCGACGGCCTTCATCTGGCCCGACGTGATCTTGTTGTCCACGGCCGGCTCGGCGTTCTCGACCTGAATTTCGTCATCCTGGTCGGTGATGTCCTTGAAGAAGGGGATCACCGCGACTTCGCCCGGCCCGGACGCGAGTTCCGAGGCGCGGGGGTTATCGACGACGACGCCCGAATTGAGCAGGACCGGGAAGGTGGCCTGCTTTTCCCGCATGGTTTGGAGCCAAATGTCGGGAATCCAAAGATCGCTGATGGTCGTGGGCATAGGGGTATCCGTGTTGTTGGGGTTGGGTCGGAGGGGTTACGACTGCCGTTTGGCAGCCAGTTCGGCGAGGGAACCGACGCCCTTGGCCGCCAGCACGCGCTGGGTGGGGGTCAGGTCCGCGGTCGCGGGTTGTTCCTTGTGTTCGGCGGCCTTGGGACGCAGGCCCAGCTTCTGAACCTCCGCCGCCACCGCCACATTGAAGTTCGCCATCTTGGCGGTCAGTTGGGCGTTCTCCGCCTTCAGCCGGGTCAGTTCCTCGCCCGCCACCTTCGCGGCGGTTTCGAGCGGGCCGATTCGACTGGCCAATGCGTCGGCACGTTGCGTGGCCGCCGTGGTCTGTGCTTGGGCGGCTTCCAGGAGTTCGGTCGCGGCGGTCAGTTCCGCGGTCAGCCGCTGGTTGTCGGCGGTGAGCCGTTCATTGATGGCCAGGATGTCTTCCTGGTCCGGGATGGTGATCTTGTCAGCCATAGGTCTCTTTTGGTTGAGCGGGAACGTTACGCTTCAGTCCGAGCCTGAGTCCGAGCCGGACCTGCCACCTTTTGCCAAACGGCGGGCGACCGCCTTGGCGTAATCGAGGTCTCCGAGGGCATCCACCAACCCCTGGCGCTTGGCCTGGTGCCCGTCGAACACCTGGCCTTGCATCGCGTCATCGGGAACGCCTTCACGGGCGCGCAGGACATCGGCGCGGAACACGTCGAAGGACCGCTGCGCCTGACGGGTGAACTCGGCGGCGTGGTCATCATTGATGGGTGCGCCCGGCATCCCCGCCGCTTTGAAGGTCCCCTCCTTGTTCGTGAACACCTTCACTTCGATGCCGGCATTGGCCAGCATCCGATGGAAGTCCACGACCGAGACATAGGCCCCGATGCTGCCCACCATCGCGCTCCGGGTGGACACGACGGCGGATGCCTGGGAACCAATCCAGTAGGCCAGAGAACACATCATCCCACCGACCCAGGCCACGGTGGGCTTGGCGGATTTGAAGACCGCGTCGGCGATCTCCGCCCCGCCCACGCTGAACCCGCCGGGCGAGTTGACGTTTAGGACGATAGCCTTGGCCCCGGGATCGGCTTCGATGCGGCGGAAAGCGGACAGCACTTCGGCACTGTCCTCGAACCCGTCGAAGAACATCTCGCCGAGGTCGGGCCGGTAGGCGAGGACACCGCTGATTTCGAGCACGCCGATGCCGTTCTCTACCGTGGCGCGGGCGCCAACGCCTGCCGCACCTTGCGCCGGGAATCAGGTTCGCCCAGTGTCGGCTGAAGGCTCTCGCGAAAGAGGGCCTGTGCGGCTCTCACCTCAATCAG
Source organism: Verrucomicrobiota bacterium (assembly GCA_027493615.1). Taxonomy (GTDB): domain Bacteria; phylum Verrucomicrobiota; class Verrucomicrobiia; order Limisphaerales; family J093; genus DSVZ01. The sequence continues at coordinate 478,975 of JAOSKK010000039.1, read as the reverse complement.
GGGCACCTGCGTCGCCAGCATCGTCAGAAGGCTTTTCTGCATCGTCACTGGAGTCGGGAACGTTACGCTTCATTTTGTTTTCGCCCTCCGCCGCACCCCCTTCGCCGCCGACAGACCGAAGCTGGCCATGACCGTTTCGATGGGGATGCCGTGTTCGGCGGCGACCGCTTTCGCCCGGTCCAGGATGTAGTCAATTTCCTCGAACACCTGGTCGGTCTCCCGCCGCCAGGACCGGCCCCGGTTGCCGTAATGGTCCCGACGGCTCATCAGGCCCCGCGCCACGTCTTCGCGCTCCTGGGCCATCTCCCGCCCCGCGTCGATGGTGATCTTGGACGGACCGATGAAGTCGCATCGCGCCCAACCGTCGGTCGAAGGCAATGCCCCGGACGTGATGGCGCTGGCGACCACGCGCTGCCACGCCGACCGCCCCAGGCGCGCTGCCACTTGCTTTCGGCGGTCGAACTTCCGCTGCGCCTTGCCGTTGACCGCACGCTGGTTGGGGCCGGTCAGCTTCTCGTCGAGAAAGAAGGCGGGCGGCAGGCCCATGCCCGCCACGAAGCACCCCGCCAGGTAGCTGATGACCTCGATGTTGTTGGCCGGGGCGCTGGGCGTGTTGACCTGCTTCAACTCGTGGCCTTCCGGCACCGTCGGAATGTCGCCCGCGACCAAGTCGGCCACGGTGAAGCTGCGTTGTTGGCGTTGGTTTCGGCGGGCGGTTCTTCTTCAGTTGGGGTCTCGCCCGCGGGTTCGGGCGGGCTGCCCCAGGGGTTCTCTTCCAGCGGCGCACCCTGGATGGCAAGGGTCAGGACGGTCGAGAGCTTCGACAGCACTTTCTGAAACCCCTTGATGTCGTTGCCGTCCCGCATGTCATTCGCTCCGCGGCGAATCGGACTCATGCCCCGGTACTGGGTGTACCGCTCCAAATCGAACAGGTGGACCAGGGCGTTGGCGTCGAGCAGGGTCTCCCCGTCGAGCCAGTAGCCCAGCACCCGGCCCTGCGTGTCGAGTTGGATGCCATCGAAGATGCGGTCATCGGCGATGGTGGGTTTGTCGATCCGCCAGGACTCCAGAAGCTGGATCTGTGGGAATCCGGCTTCATCGGTCCACAGCGCGAAGACCTCGCCGTCGGTGTCGAGGTAGAAGGACCCCAGCCGTTGCAGGTCCCAGAAGTCGAACCGACCCGTGAAGTCCGCCCGGTCCGCCCAGTCATCGAACAGGGCGTTGGCGGCCTCGTTCCACTTCCGATCCAGCGTGGCCGCCCGTGGGATCATGGGCGTGGAGTAATTGGCGACCAGGTCGGTGGCGTAGAACACCAGGCCGACGTTGTCCCAGAGGTAGCGGGCGACGCTCGCCAGTTGCAGGCGGTTGAACTTCGACAGCAGGCGGTGAACGTAGAGGCCCGTGGCCGGGATCGGCGTCCGATGGTCCACCACGTTCAACGCCTCGAAGTAGTGCCGGACAGGCGTGACCGTCGGGGCGGCGGTGTTTGCCACCGGCGGCGGTTGGTTGCCGGACCGCCGCTTCAGCGGCGGCGGGAACAGGCGGCGCAGGAAGGGAATCACAGGACAGCCTTGTGGAACGTGGGGTGAAGGCGGTTGAAGCGGGGCACGTCAAGGGGCGGGTCCTCCGGGTCGGCGAGGGTGTTGACCCACTCCAACGCCTCTTCCGCCATCACCGCCAGTTCGGCGGGGGTGTAGGCGCGGTCGAAGGTGAACGTGACCGACCCGCCCGCCTCCGTCGTCGTCAAACCGTCTGGCCGTTGACCACGTTGGCGGCCCACTTCTGGGTCACCAACGCTTCCAGGGCGCTGACCAGGGTTACCCCTTCAGCCAGTTGCAGCTTCAGCGCCCGGACCAGCATCCGGACTTCCAGTCTTGGACGTGCCGTCACGCCCAAGTGGGAACGTTACGCTTCAACTGCGCGTCGGCAGTTGAAACAGTCGGCTTGACACAAGTCGGCGGTGATCGGGGCGCGGGCATCACAACCCCGCGTCTCCAAGCCTCCGCCAGGATGATCAGGTCGAGTGACACGCATGCCGCGCAGCGCAGCCGAGAACCTTCTGAGAATCCTACTGAGCGACCGCAAACCGTTCTCGCGAGGCGCTTTCGACTTGCCTCAGCATCGGTGGTTGCCTACTCTCCTGCAATGTTCGCGTCAGTTCCGGATACCGGACTACACCGAGCCCTTCGAGTTCTCGACTAGTCGGGTTCGATTTGCACGGGTTGGCGGCGAGGAGCCAAGTATGCCTACTACAAGCCAGATCCCAAATCAGGTGTTCGTCGGTTTGCCCTGGAAGAACGTAAAGCGGAAGTGGGAAAACGCCATCGACCGGTTGAAGATCCGCAGTCCGCTGGTTTTTGTCATCGTTGGCAGGGATGATATCCAGGATGCTCGGGATCTTCTTGATCTGATCAAGTTGCGAATGGATTCATCGAGTTACGCGATATTCGATGCAACTGCGGGGAACGCTAATGTGTCCCTTGAGTATGGCTACGCCGAGGCACGTGACATAAAGCGTGCCCTCTATATATCGGCGCACAAGGCATCACAAAAGGCGAAGGACCAGCCAATCATCTCGGACCTCGCTGGCAAGACGCGCCAGCAGTATAAGAATGAACCAGCCCTGAAGCGGCTTCTCGGAGCCTTTTCGGCATCACATCCTTATACAAAACGATTTGAGTCCTTCCTTGATCAGAGGTTTCGTGGAAACCCAAAGGGGGAGAAGAAGAGGCTGCGGTCGCTCGCCTTGAAGGTGATCCACTCCTGCGATGGCAATAAGTCGGTGCGACGGGAAGACGTCATTCAGCAGTTGCTGGGAGACGTTAGTCACTATTCACGGACGGAAGTTGACTCGATGATTAAGGAACTCCACAAGGCCGGCTTAATATATAGTAAGCGCGGTCGGTACTCCACAATGTGAGATCATTTGAAGGCAGGTTGCCCGCACCGAATTGAGTGAACTGTTTGCCGCGTGACAGCTCGGGCGGTCCCTACTCGGACCCCGGCAGCCTTTGGCCGTTGTCTTTGTGAACCGACTTCAGGAAGCCCGATATCACCGCCGCCGCGTCGATCATCAACTCGCAATCCAGGTAGTGGTTGTCCCGCCGCTTCTGAACCCACAACACCTTGATCCGACCCCGTGAATCTTCGCGCTCTTCCCGGACCTCCGCCGTCACCTGGTCGATGTAGTCGCGTCCGGTCTTCTTTGGGGATGGTCCACTGGCCGACTACGCCGTGCGTGAATAGAGCCAGGTGATCCTTCAAGCTGGGGTTCGACCACTGGAAGAGCGGCAGGTGACGGCGCACCCGCGCCCGTCGCGTCCCCAGGCTGGGGTCCACCAGCACGCGGCGCCATACCCGCCGGACGGTCTTGCCCGTGCGCGGGTCCTGGCTGAGGAACCACTCGGCATCATCGCCCTTCATCGCCTTCCAACCCGTCGCCAGGCAGAACCGGTACACTTCCGAAGCTTTGAAACCGGTGTCGATCATCGCGTTGATGACGGGGACGTTCAGTTGCCGGCGCACTTCTTCGAGTTCCGAAGTCGTGTTGCAGCGACCATAACCGATCAACCGGCTGGCCCCGCCCGGCCCGAAGGCCCGCGCCACCCAGAAGTAATGCTCGCCACCGCGTGCCTGGCGGTCCGCTGCCAGGAAGCGGGTTTTCTCCAACGGCCACGGATCGCCGAAGTCGTAGTCCTCCTTGCGCTGCTGAACGTAGTCGTCACTCGTGATCAGCCACCGGTCGAGGTCCCACGGTTCGCCGAGGGTCTCGGTGACAAAGGTGAACATCGGTTCGATGTCGCCCTCGATCCGCATGGCGTCCACGGCAGCAAGGAACTCTTCGACGATGGACCGCCATTCAATCCAGTGCGGCAGGAGCGCGTTCCAGGTGTAGCTGACGCGGGAGCGCGGCGCGTTCGGGTTCTGCGGTACGAATCGGCCGTGGTTCTCGATCCACCGCCGGTCCACGGGCGTGTCCTTGATCCGGTGCCCGCAGCCCACGCACTCGAAGCGGACGGTCTCGGCGAGGGCGTCGAACCGCCACTTGCCCTCGGGCTTGGTGGTGTCATTCGAGTCCCACTTCAGTTGCTCGAACGCGAGCGGCTGAAGCCGCTGGCAGGCCGGGCACTCGAACTGCCACGCACGCTGGTCCCCGGCCCGGAAGGCGGTGTCCATCGCGTCGCCCTTGGTGCCCGGCGTCGAGATGAGGAACCGGCGCGAGTTCCAGAAGGACCGCGTCCGCTTCAGGACCATCTCCAAGCGCCCGGGCGGGTAGTTGCGCACTTCGTCGCAGAAGAGCCACCGGATGGGCTTCGACTGAAGCCGCGCCTTCGACCCCGACCACCCCGCGTAAAACGGCATCCCGTCGAAGGCGAACCCGGTCAGGGTCGGTTCCGCCATCCGCTCCTTGACAGGGCGGCACGTCTCGAACGTCGGCGTCAACCGGTCGCGGAGGAAATCGCGGAGTTCATCCTTGGTGGCCGTGACCCACATCGCCGGGCCGGGGTCCTCCGCAATCGCCCAACACGCGCAGTTCATTACCGTCTGAGTCTTCGCGCTCTGGGCGGCGCACTGAACCGCGATGTCCCGGACGCTGTTGTTGGCGAAGTCCTCCATGACGGCGCGGACCCAGGGCGAGGCGTCGGACCGCCACCGCCCCGGCAGGGGCGAGGTCTCGTCCACGTGGACATGCTCTTCACACCACTGCCACGGAGGGCGACGGTCGGCGGGTTTGCAGGCCCCGCAGAAGCCTTCGATCAGCGGATGGCGCGAGGTTCGCACGTCAAAGGCGGAACGTTACGCTTCAAGGCGCGGGCAGTAGCCTACCCCTGGACCCCGGCCGAAAACCGCCTCGACCCCGGTTCTCGCCGCTTCTCGCGGCGGTTCTCGTGACCATCCGACGGCGCAAAAACGGCCCGCTGGTTGCCCAGGGGCCGTGTCGCGGGCGAGGTCGCCGCCTACTTCGCCGCCATCAGTTCGAAGGCCCGGCGGAAGAAACGCGCCCGACCAGTGATCCGCCGGACGATCTTCACCGCCTGGGCGTCGGCGAGCTTGAAGGTCGCCGCCAACTCCTTGGCGATGTCCTCCTTCTCCTTCCCGGACAGATGCAGGAACGTCACCAAGCCGCTCTTGCTCTCCTTCAACTCGGCGACGGTGGTGGGGAGCCGGTCCGCCGGTTCCTCATCCTTCTCGACCTTCGCCGCCGACTCCTTCTTGGCCTTGGGCGCTTTCCCCTTGCCGTTCGGCACGGGGGCCGGGGTCGAGGTTTGGGTCTTCGCCGCCTGTTCCTTCGCTGCGTCTTTGGTAGTCTTCATACTGTTCTCCGATTTGGTTTTGTTGTTATTCCGCTCCGATCGTGAGCCTCGCTACGGTGGAGCGACGTGGGCTGTCCAAGGGAATCCATGGAAATCTTGGGACCGCCTTCGCCAGCCCAGGGCGACGCGGACTCATGCAATTCGAGGGAGGCGGGCGCGGCCGTCTGGAGTCGTCGGGCGACCTCAACTGCGCCGCGCTTATAGACGCAGAGGCAGACCAGTTGGCCCGCCACATCGCGGACTGCCCAGAACCGACTGTGGCCGTGCTTGGTGACGGTGAAGGCGTTCATGAGAGCGGGATGAAGCCTTGGTTGTGGGTGCGGATCGCCTCGTCGTAGGTCGCTTCAATCACGCCTTGCAGCGTGTCGCAATACACGTCCCGCTGGCAGGCCAGCACCATCTCGGACGGCTTACGCTCCCGGTGACCCTCGACCAGCCAGACGGTGTAAACGTCCGTCGGCTCATAGGCCACGATCAGCGTCCAAGCCCGCCCGCGCTTCCCGTTGACCCGGCACTGCAGGCCAACCTCGTAGTCCACGAAGCCCTGCCCGCCCTCCGACACCAATCGCGAAGGCCGGCTGGACCGGTATTCGCCGAGAGCTTCGGCGCACCGGTAGCTGAACGCGCTCGCGCCGATGTAGGTGAATGCCCCTCTTAATCCCAGGCCGCCCGCTTGCGCGATGATCGCCTGGACCGTCTCCGGCAGTGATTCGAGTTTCATCGGCGAGCGTATAGGTTGCGCGCCGACGGAAGGTCCAGTGACGATCAATCCGCCTGCTGCCAGGCGTTCAGCCGCTCATCCAGTGTGTGCAACTGCTTCAGGATGTCGTCCTCTTCCTCCTTCAACCGGGCTTCGATCACGGCAACCGACTGGCCTTCCAGCGACGGGGCCGTGCGGTGAACTCGCGTCACCACCTTGCGGATGGCCGCCCCAAGTTCCGCCCCCAGGTGCGTGACTTCCTCGACGGGGATCAGTTCGCGCTTCAACTGCCGCAGTTCGACCTTCAGCTTGGCATTCTGCAACACGACGTGCTGAGCGCGTTCCTGGTCGTAGTTGACCAGCGTCCGGTCGGGCGACGCGAACAGCCACCGCAACAGAGCGGCCAGGTACACCCGGCTGCCGCGAAACGCGGAGCACCCGTTGCGCTTGGCGTGCTTGATGGTCGAGACGGGAATGCCGGTGGCGGCGGCGCAGGCCCCGATGCTGTCGTAGGCATCCTGCATGACCCGCGACTGCTCGCGCTCGCGATAGTAGCGGAGCAGGCCCTGGATCGTCGGGACAAGCTCGTAATGGCCCTCGACCGCCTTGGGGAACCAGCCCTCGACCGCCAACTCGCGCAGCCGGCGGTCGGTCAGGCCCGACAGCCGGGCCAGTTGGGCAATGGCGATGGTGCCGGTGTCGGCCATGATTACCGCTCCGGGGCTGCGAGGATCCAACCGATGAACTCGCCGACCTGAAAGAAGGTCCGCGCCGCCTTCGGGAACATCTCCGGGTCCAGCGGACGCTGGTAGCCGGCCAGGGAGAGTTCCTTGCGCAGGATGTCATCGGGCTTGGCTCCGGCCGCGAGCTTCTGTTGCAGGGTGAGCCGACTGAACGCCGTCCCGACGTAACCCGGCGGCATCTGGACCTTGTCCACGATCAGCAGCGCCCCGCCGGCCTTCGTCAGGCCCTGCAATCGCCGCAGGAAGGACGCCCGCGTGTCCACCGGCAGGAACATCAGCACCAGGAAACACACGGCGAAGTCGAAGGGCTTGTAGTCGTAGGACACCGCATCGGCCACGACCAGTTGCGGCGGACCTTCATAGCGGTCGGCCATCTCGCGGCTTTCCTCGATGGCGAAGAACCGCGCCTGCCGCTGGATGAGCGTTTCCTTCAAGGCCATGCCGATGTTCCCCGTCGAGGCCCCGATGTCGTACACGACGCCGTTGCGTGGGATGTAGTGCCGACCAAAGTGGGCTACCGCGTTGGTGGCGAGGTCATACCACGGGAGTTGTTCCTTCACGTGGCGGTCGAAGTGCTTCGCCACCGCACGGCTGCGGAACGTCCAGTGCCGGGGAATTTCAAGTGAGGATTTCATCGCGAAGAGTGCGGGCGATTGCCGCCATCATGACGGGGGCACGGCGCGCCCAAGCCGTTCCCATTGCTGCGAGTAGGTGCCGGTAAGAATGAAGTCATCCGGGAACGCGCAGATGCGCTTCAACTCGGCGATGGTCAGCTTGCGCTTCTCGGTCGGGTGCGTGACGCTCGCCACCCCCGGATGCCCGTGCGCCGCGCAGATCGTCGGGCATGGCTGATCGGGATGTGGCCGCACCAGGTTGAAGTATTTGTCCGACGCCTGGCCGGGCTTCAACTTGTCCCACTCCCGGCCCACGGCGTAGCCGGTCATGTCCACCTCGAACTGGTTGGGCTTGGTCCCCAGGATCGTCGGGCAGGGTTGGTCGAGGTCGTACTCCCGCCCCTTCTCGTCGAACGCCGCCCCGGTCCCGCCCTTCAACCGCGCCTCGATCAGCATGGACTGCGTCTGCGTGGCCAGCACCGCGGGCGCCGGGCCATCCGTCAGGTCCTTTCCCTCCGCCCAGCCGTTTCCCTGCGGCCCCTGGATCACCTTCGCCTCGACCAGTTCGAGGCCCTGGTGACTCGTGGCCGGGTTGTAGGACATCCCCGCGCTCACGGTCGGGCTGGGTGCGTCCGCCGACTTCCAGGCCGGCCCATACTTCCCGCGCACGATCCACGGCAAAGCCTCGCGCAGGCTATAGCGGTAGGGCAATGGTTTCGGGAACACCGGCTCACGCCCCAGTTCCTCGCGCACGCCAATGAAGATGGTTCGCTGCCGGGCCTGCGGGACGCCCAGCCATTGCGCGTCGAGGACTTTCACGCCGACCCGGTAGCCGCAGGCTTTGAGCTTGGCGAGGATTTCGAGGAAGTACCCCTTGGCCACACCCTTCACCAGTCCGCTGACGTTCTCCGCCACGAACACGCGAGGCTTCAGCCCGTCGAGCAACCGGACGTACTCGAAGAACAGGTCATCCACGCGCTGAACAGTGTCGGAGTACTTCTTCGCCTTGCCCCAGTGCTTTTCGCGTTTGCCGGCGGTGCTGAAGCTGGCGCAGGGCGGCGACCCTTCCAGCACATCGACTTCGCCCGCCTTCAACCCGGTCGCCGCGAGGATTTCGGCAGGTTGGATGCGCCGGATGTCCCGCGTGTCGAGGATCGTGCCGGTATGGTTGGCCCGATACACCTCCGCCGCCGCCGGGATGAACTCGCTCGCCCAGCGGACCCGGTAGCCCGCCATCTTGAACCCGAGGCATGACCCGCCACACCCGCTGAACGTGGACACCACGCGCAGGCCGTTGTCGGGGACGGCGGCGATCTCCGCCATGCTGGGTACGCGGTAGGGAGGTTTCTCAGTCTTCACGGCACAGGTTCAGGATGGCGCGGGCGACGGCGGATGCGCCGCACCAGCGCTGTTCGTAGCGGTGTTGGATTTCCGACCTCGCGTGCCCGGTCGAGGGCGGGCAGTCCGGCCCGCGCCTTCAACGCCTGCGCCTGGTGCGACAGGCACACCCGGCAGGCCAGCAGTCCGGCCAGCGCGTCATCGATGCCGTCGATGGCATGACGCAAGGCGAACAGTCCGGTGTTGGCGGTCGGCGCGCTCACGAAGGCTTCCCGGACCAGCGGTACGAGCATTTTGGGCACTGGAACTCCGTCGGCAGGTTCTCATCGACGGCGGTGAAGTCTTCCGGTGGCGTCGGTTCAGGCGGATCGGCCAGCAGACCCGCCAGGGCGTTCGCGTCGAACCCGGCCAGGTCGAGGTCGAAGTCCGCCGCCTTCAACTCACCCAGGACTTCCTTCAGCGCCCCAGCGTCCGCTTCGGCCAGTTCCGCCAGTCGGTTGTCGGCGACCAGGTGCGCCCATTCATCGGCGTCGGTCGCGAAGTCCTGGAAGTCCACGGGCACCTTCGACAGCCCCAGCACCTTCGCCGCCTCATAGCGCCCGTGGCCCGACACAATGAAGCCCGACCGCTTCGACACCACGATGGGCGAGCGCCACCCCTGATGGGCGATCACCTTGGCCAGCAATGCAACCTGTGCCTGCGGGTGTTGGTTCGGGTTTCGAGGGTTCGGGACCAGCTTTTCGAGCGGGACCAGTTCGTCAAAGGCGCAGTTCACCGCCGGGCCGCTGGGAGGCTCTGGCGGAACTGCTGCGCGTTTTTTCGATTTTCGTCCGTTCATGTGCGTTGTCGGCGCTGGCGCCACACCTCCACCCCACCGGGGGTAGGCAAAGATTCCTTCCCCGCACCCCGGTCGGTGCCGGCGTGGCAGTCAGCGGTCGTCGTTGGGCTGTCTCGATCATTCTCGACCGGTTCTCATCTGTTTCGACGGCGCGGCAGGGGCGACACCGCCACCGGGCTGCTGCGGCGTGCTCTCGCGCCGCGAGGCACCTGCCGTCTTGCCCCGGTTCGGGTCGGCCTGCTGCCGTTCACCCGAAGCGGGAACGTTACGCTTCAACTTGGATTTGGCCTTCGCGCCGCGCCGGACAGGCGTGCCGTGGCGCAGCCAGTTCCAGGCATGACGCTGGCCCCGGTTGCGCCACCGCAGCAGGCGGCTGTAGTAGCCGGTGTAGTTGGCCAGCGCGGCGATCCGCACGCCGCAGCGGCGGGCGAGCCTGCGAATGGATGGGTTGCCCTCGAAGTAGGCGGGACTCAGGACCCAGGCCAACGCGATCAGGCGCAAGCCGAGAGATTCGGGCTGGATGCGGCGGCTGGACAACGGCAGGAGCATCTGGAGCAACCCGATGACGGTCTGGGACAGCCGCTGGTCATTGTCCCCGCTGGCCGCGTCCTCATTCAGCCGCTGGTAGAGCGCCTGCCAGTCGAAGCCCTGATCGGGGGCGTCGAGCGGGTCGCGGTTGTCCGCCATGAACTCATCGTCGAACTCTTCCTTCACGTGGTTGCCTCCTTGGGTTGGAAGTCCGTCCGCGTCAGGACTTGAATGCGGGGCTGCCAGATCAGGAGCTTGCCCCCGCGCTGGGCCTTGACCTTGCGCCAAGCCCAGAGTTCGAGCGCGGTGCCTGGGGTCTTGAGCCAGTCGAGGCATTCCTGGGCGCGCTCTTCGGTGAGCTTGCGGAGGTGGCCGGCGAAGTCCTGGCCGGTGGACTGGACGCCGATGACGCCGCGCTCGGGGTCGAGGGCGAGGATGTCGATGATCCCGAAGAGGTCCTGCCGGATGCCGTGGGGGGCCGCCGTAGGGATTCCACTTCTCGACGATGGCGCAAACCCGGCCCTGTTCGCGCAACGCTCGAAGCGTCCTCTGGGTAGGTGACAGGCCCTTCATTCTCGGAATGACCAGAAACCCCCGCCCCCCTTATAGGGGGCGGGGTTTCCGGTCGATTGGAAACTGGTTGTTGGCTGTGGCGTTTCACGTGAGTTGTAAATGACTTTGGCGTAATGAGTTGCCTATGACCGGAAACCGGTTTCAGGTGGTTTCCGGTGATTCTTCACGCCAGTTGTGGCTGGAAGGGTGTTCTGAGGCGTAGGCCCGCCCCTTTTCGGTGAGCGCGTAACGCTTCCGGTTGCCCTCCTGGGTGAAGCGAACCCATCCCTTCCTGATGGCCAGGCCGATCAAATCCTGGATGGTGCTGGGGGCGCATCCGAGGACGGCGCTTGCCCTATCCTTGTAGGCGGCCTGGCTTCGCCCTTCATCGGCGGCGATGCAGTGAAGAACCTCGGCGGGGTTGATCCTCCGAGGACGCCCGCCCTTGCCTTCTGCCATCAGTTCCTCGACCTCCGCCGGCTCGGCCTTCCGCCAGCAGATCACACCCACGTCCCGGTGATGGGCGATGAACTGGGTCGTGGTCGGCTGCTTGTTCTCATCCTCCCACCGGAGACGCTTCCCCCGCTTCGGCGCCCGGAGTTCGAAGACGTTGTCCGAACCGATCGACCGGAGCGCGAGCGCCGCCCGCGCCGGATTGATCCACTCCGCGGAGCCCGCCCCCAGGTAGGCGTAGTCCCCGGCTTCCCAGTTGTCTTTTTCCTTGCCCCGGAGCGGCTTGTTGGTGTGGTGGGCCAGGATCAGCCCGACCTGGTGCCGGTGCAGGAGCGGGTTCAGCAGTTCGCGCATGAACCGGCTCACGTCCTTCTGGCTGTTGCTGTCCCCGCCCAGGTAGGCGAAGGCGGGGTCAACTAGCACGAGGTCGAAGGGGCCGTGTTCGGTCAGGAGCGCGTCGAGCGTGAGCGCGAACTTGTCGCTGCTCCGGTCGTTGACCGTACAGACCATGATCCGGCTCGACGCCTGCGCCTTCTCGGCGGCGGTCAGTTCGCAGCCGGCCAGGACGCCGTCGCGCATCTCGGCCAGGTCCCCTTCATCATTCTCGGCCTGGATGAGCAGGATGCGCATCCCGCGCTCGCGGTAGGCCGTTCCGGGTGTGATCCCGAAGAGGGGCTTGCCCAGGGCGAAGTGGATGGCCAGTTGCATCAGCAGGGAGGACTTGCCCACCCCCGTCGGACCAAGCAGGAGGCAGACGCCGCCGCGGTAGAGGAATCGGTGCATGATCAGTTCGCTGGGGTCATTCGTCGCCGGGGGTGTTCGGAGGTCGTCGAGGCCCCGCACCACGGGCAGTGCCTCGATCTTGACCGCTTCCTTCTCGACGTTCTCCGCGTCGGGCGTGTCCAGGAAGCCGTTCAGCAGATGGTTCAGCGGCGAGGCTTCAGACATGGGCAGCCTCCGGCTTGAAGTACAGCACGCGCTGGCGCACGGCGGGAACGCCCTCGACCACACGCAGGCCGCCCGGCATGCGCAGCCAGCCGCAGATGTCCCAGCGGGTGGCGTCGGCACCCAGGAGGCAGGCGACGCAGAAGAACCGCACCTGGTCCCGCGCGTTGTAGCGGTCCACGCGGAACCAGCCATGCAGGCTCTTGCCGCCGGAATCGACCACCAGGACCAGCGGCACGAACGTCGCCAACTGGGTGATCAGCCGGGCCTGTTGCGCCTTGGGCAGGTTCGGGTCGTCGAACTCGGCGACCAGATGCCGGCGCAGGCCGGTGTTGTTCTGGCAGCGGGGCGAAGGCTTGCCGCGGTAGTTCAGCGCGGTCCGTTCCCGCATCGGGTTGACCACGATGAACTGGAGCCAGTCCGCGTCGGCGAGGGTTTCCTCGAGGGGCCGGACCATCGCCCGTTCGGTGTTGCGACCCGAACAGACCAACTCACCGGGGCGGAAAAAGGCGCGGCAGGACATCGCTCGCAGCCAGGCCGCTGTCCCGTTCGACATCGAAGGCGGGCGCCACATCGGCGAGGACCTTGGCGATGAGCGCCGGGTTGGGCTCAGGCCAATCGACCGGATGCCGACCGAAATTGATCTGCGCCGCCGGGCGACCCGCATAGGCGAACTCGACCGCCCCTTCGATCTCGGCGTCAGGGACGGGGCGATGGACCACGAAGTCATCGCAGCACCGGCGCAGGAAGGCGAAGCACTTGTCGGCGCTCAGCAGATGGCGCAGCCCGCTGGCGACCTGGGCGAGCCACCGATGCGTGCCGCCGGGGCCGGGCATGGCGCGCAGACGTTCGGCGGTCTTCTGGGAGAAGGGATAGAGGAAGGCCATAGCGCGGTCACTTCGAGTAGAACGGCATCAGCTTGCCCTCGACCTTCAGCGGAAGGTGAGGCGCCCAGGGAACGGGCGTTTCCATGATGGCGATGATCCGGGCGAGGTCGGCTTCCGCAGTCGCCTCGGGAAGCTCGAACACGAGTTCGTCGTGAACGCTCAGGACGGGGATGAAGCCGGCGGTGGCGCACCGCAGCCAGGCGGAGGCGAGAACGTCGCGGGCCGTCGCCTGCGTCCAGTTCTCGGCGAGCAGGCCCCCGTACACCTTCACGCGCTCGCCGGCCACCGTGGCGGTGATGTCATCATCGGACACGGCCACGTCGCGGTAGAACAGGAACCGCTTTAGTGCTGGGGCGTGCTGGGTGCAGGGGAGCGGTAGGGCGTAGTGGCGACCGTCGCGGGCTTCACAGGCATCTTCGAGCCGTTGCCAGAGTCGGCAGATCAGCGGGTTAGAGTCGCGGAAGCTCTCGACCACGCCCTTCGAGTCATCTTCGGTGAGTTCGAGCCCGGCCATGACGCGAGCCACGTCGATGAACTTCCGCCACCCGCAACCGAAGCCCAGGCCCAGGACACGGGCCTTGGCGAGTTGGCGGAGGTTCGAGCCGGTCCGGTCGCACCATGCCTTCAACGGCTCCGCCTCGGCGTAGCCCATCGTGCGCCGGGCGTGGATTTCGTAGGCGTCGGCATCCGGGTTCTCGCGAAAGAGCCGGAGGGCTTCGACATCGCCGGCCAGGAAGAGCAGGACCCGGCTCTCGATCTGGCTGTAATCGGCGACGGCCAGGACCTGGCCCGGCGGGGCGATGATGGCGCGGCGCAGGTCCACGCCCTCGGCCGTCTTCCGGTTCAAGTTCTGAAGGTTCAGGCCGCCGCCGCCCGACCACCGGCCTGTGCTCGCCCCGAAATACTTCAACTCATACGCCATCCGCCCCGTGGGCATCCGGCGGGCTTCCATCGACTCCAGGACCTTGGCCGTGCGGTTCGCCGACCGGACCCGCTGCATGTGGCGGACCCAGGTCGCCGCGTCCGAGTCGATGTGCTTCTTGAGCCACCGGGCGAAGCCGGGGTCGGCGCTCGACGTGGACGGCGGCGCGGGCACGCCGATTCGTTCACACGCCGCCTCGAACTGCTTGACCGACGTGGCCGGCTTCCAGGGAAGGGCGTCGGCGATTGAGCCGGCGAGGTCCTCCAGTTCGAGCCGCTTGGCGCGGACGTACTCCCAGTCAACGGACAGGCCGTGACGCCCCATGTCGGATGTAAGGTCGAAGAGCCGGCGCTCGTGCGGTGGCCAGTGCCGCCCCAGGTGATTCCATAGGGCCAGGCACGCCAGCGCGTCTCGACCGGCATAGCGGCTGACCTCAGCGGCCAGGAGGTAGTCTTCGCCGGGAACGAGCCCCTTGGCCCGTTCGCGAGGGCCTTTGTCGAGCGTCTGGCCGAAGACCGCCTTGACCGCCCCGGCCAGGTCACGCGGCAGTTGCAGATAGGCGCACAGACCCGCGCTGCACAACCAGGCCGCCGGGGCGATCTCCGAGGGGACCACGCCGAGTTCCTGGAGTCGCTCGAACACGGCGCGGTCAAAGTCCCGGTGGTGGCTGATCCATGTCCGGCCCGCGATGGTGGCCCAGGGAACTTCGACGGCGCGCACACGCAGGTCCGCTCGCCGTCCGTGACGGCTACCAGGTACGCCTGGAACCGCGGGTCGTGGCAGTAGGCCCACAGGCCGAGTTCGGCGACCGAGTAGGTAGCGGTATAGAACGTCTCGAAATCGACCGCGACGGTGCCGTCACACTCGGCCTGCGCCCACACCTCCGGCGTCAGGATGTTCGGCTCGGGGATCATGCCGCCGCCTGCTGCCGGGGGTCGTAGCCTTTAATGTACCGCCAGAGCGCGGCGACCATGCGGAACGCCTGCCAGTCCCGCGCCACGTCGGGATGCTTGACCACGGCGTACCGTCCGGGTTCGGTGGTCGAGATGAACACGTTGGCGGCGAGCAACCCGCCCACGTTCTCCTCGCCCCAGTACGTCGCGCCGTAGGCGGCGAGCTGCATGGCTTGGTTGTCGTAGGCCACGACTTCCTCGCCCGGCCGGGTCTTCCGGGTCTTGTAGTCGAGGATGCCGATGCCGTTTTGCCCGTAACGGAACAGCACGTCGGCGGTGCCAGCGAAGCCGTGCTCCTTGTTCACGAGCTTGATTTCGCGTTCGACGATTCGGATGCCGACTTTGTCCCGCCACGCCAGCACCGGCTCGACGTAGGGGCGCAGGTCGGGGGAATAGGGTTCGCCGGCCATCGCCAGTTCGAGCGCACCGTGAATCATGGTACCGAGATCGGCCGCGGCTTCCACTTGGTCGAAAGCCGCGTTCCGAACGCGGTTGCACCAGTAGTCTTCAGACTCTTCTGCCTGCTTGGGCGTGCGTAGTGTGGCGAGGGCGACCTGGTCGAGCTTCCACTTTTCGAGACCGGGCTTGGCCAGGATGCCGAGAATCGAGGTGACGCTGGGGTAGAGGCCCAGCCGCCGGGCGTCGCCAATCGTGGTCGCCCGTTCGCCTCGACCGTCAGCGGTTGGCAGTTTGTGGACGGGGGTCCCGTCGGACCGATACCAGTGGCCCGACGGGACCTTTGATTTGGTGAGGATGGCCATACTCAGAACGGGACTTCGTCTTCCTCCGCAGGGGGGTGACGCTGGGAGCCGCCGGGGGCAGCACGGGGGGCGGCGGCGCTACGGGGGCGGGCTGAGGGCGAGGTTGCGGTGCCGCCGGCAACGGGGCCGGCTGCGGCGCAGACTGAGCGAACCCCGCTGGCACAGGCGACAGCGCCGCGATGCTGGCGAAAAGCCCGCTGCCGTCGCGCCGCTGAACGTGCTCGACCGTCAGCAGGCACTTCGCGCCTTTGAGCGAGCAGTAGTCCCAGCCGAAGGCCGGCGCTCGACCGAGCAGGCTTTTCAGGAAGCCGAACAGAGCCGACTTCTCATTGCCGCTGATACGCATCTGCCGACTGGCGACCCGGTGCGGGTTGCCCTGCGGGTCGCGAAAGCCGAACAAGAACGTCGCCAAATCGACTTTCTCGACTTCGGTGGACTGGAACTTCGGACGGGTGACGCCGAACTCGTCATGGATGTCGATGACCGTGGCGATGAACGTCCCCGACGGGGCGAGCGCGTCGCCGATGACCTGGGCGAACGGGTTGCGATTGCTGCTGGGTTGAGGCAGAAGTGCCATAGCTGTGTGTTCCTTTCGGGTTAAGGGTTTGCGTTGTCAGTTCCGGGTCTTGCGCTCGATGACGGCGAAGGCCACCCAGTTCACGCAGGTGGCGTTCGCGACGGCCATCAGCGCAGTGAGTTTCGGGTTGCCGCCCCCGCTGCGGCCGCCAGCCAGGCGATGCCGGCCAGGAGGGCGATGAAGGTCGCCACGCCCCATACTCCCAGGGCGAGGTTTCCGGCGGACTTGATCCAGTTGATACGGGGATGCGGTGCTTGCGCTTGCGGTTCAGTCATGTGCTTGTCCGTGGTTGATTCCGGCCGGGTTCAGTTGAATTTGGCGTCGGCCTGGCCGGGGGAGACCGTCGCCAAATTGAAATCGAGCGAGGGCGCGGGCATCGCGGCCTTCGGCTCGAAGGGCTGCTTGCCGGCGTTGGAAGGCTTCGCTCTTGAAATAGGCCTCGACCTCGCTGAACCGGTAGCGGCGGTAGCCGCCCAGGTCATTCCCCGGTACGCGCCAGCGGCGGAGCGTCCCACGATCTACTCCCAACCGACGGGCCAACTCGGAGAGGGTGAGGTAGGCTTCAGGCTTGGGCAGTTGTCCCTGCAACAGCCGAAGCGCCTCTTCCCGACGTTCGGGTGGGGCCGACATAGCGGCAGCGACGAGGTCTTCGAGGCCGGTCATGGTTCCTCCTGATCGAGCCGACGGCCCAGCTCCAGGAAACAGTCGCCCGGTGCCGCTTCACAGCCTCCCTGGAAGACGGCCCGCAAGAACTCCATGCGTGACGGATGGGGATTGGCCCGGATGCTTGTGTCGCTGGGTGTGTCGTCGCGCCGGTGTGGAACAGTATCGGCTTTTGCCGCCCCTCCTTGCTGCCGTGTCCCGCGTAGCGCCCGCCTTCGGATTCTGTGGTTCATTGTCAGCAGAACTTCTTGTTCGCTGACGACACGATGGAGTCTTTCCGGGGCAGGGTCTAAAGTTAACGAAGTAGAACGTAGCAGGCGTGTTCTAGCCCGTGTTTATGCGGGCAAAACGCGCTTGGTCAAACGAGGTCAAACGAACCGTGACCTAGTTCGTCTTCAGGAAATACCGTCCGTCACGTCCGGCTGCCACGATCAGCTTCTTGCGCAGACCGGGCAATCTCTTCTTCGGGTCATGCGGGTCGTTGAAGTAGTGGTCGATCTTGATGTCCGCTGACTGTGGGAAATCACCCCGCTCGCGCACATACGGATCAATCTCTTCAGTCAAGTGCCGTGCCGAAGCGGCATCAAACGCCCGCGTCTCGACCAGGTATTGAATGCACAGCCGAGCCTTCGTCCGCTCTCGCAGATCGTAGTGCGCATCATCGAACCATACGTCCTCAAATCCGGGGCGGTAGTAGAGTTTGCCTTCTGAGAGAATCGTCCACGGCGGTTCCGGGGTCTTCGTATTATCACGGGCGCCCTCGGCCTCCATGACGGGCACTTCCACTGACGTCGCAGAGGGAAGGAGCTGCCGCTTCAGCTCATTGATGCCCGCCTGGATCCTTTCAAGACTCATTCTGGTGTCTTCCCCGATGATCTGTGATGAATCACCAAGGTGTGCGCGCACCGACAACAGATGAAGGAGACTCCCTTTCTCCAGTGGAAAGCGCAGGTCATCGAATTGCTTCCTTACGGCGTCAAGTCCCGCCAGCACCTGCGCGCCGTGTCGCTGGCATAGTTTCCAGACTGCATCGACGGCGTTCTCCTCATCGAGGCCGATGAACGGGGTGACATCGCTCAGTTCCGCAAGCCGATCCAGAACGAAGCCGTCATCACTTGCCTTCGAGAAGCTGACGGCTTGCCGCACATAGTCGAGTGCAGTAGTCCGAGTCTCGGGCACTTCGATTCGCCTCGTAAAGATGTCGGCCGAGTAGATGCCCGCGTTGTCGATCTCCTGGAGGCCGGCCGCGTACGCCGCGATGCGCCGATCAACACACTGGAAGCAACAGCCACAATGGGTCGCATTTCCCGGCAGGCGCTGAAAAGTCTTACTGCATGAAACTGCACTGCTGATGAGGTTGCGACCGTTCACTTTGTCCAGGAGCGTGAACACGTCAGCTTTTGTCATTGTCCAGAATGGATTCAGCACCTTCACCGGACCGCCGTGGACTTCGGCCAGGAAATCTGCCATGAGGGCGAGCGTCTGTGGATGTGTGGTGCGGCTCGCTCGTGCATTCATCAAGTCCTGTCGGCGAATGAAGTTCAGCGAGGTCACCCCCGTTCTCGAAGGCGAAGAAGGAATCCAGTCCCAACCGGTGGGCGACGGCAAAGGCGATAGAACCGAAGAGGAAGGCGCGCGTTCGCTGTGTTTCTTCAGCCCCACGTTCATTTGCCAAGCCGCAGTCGAATGAATACGGGTGGACCCGATTTGGATAAGCCCTACACAGCGCTTGAGCAAGACTGGCCTGCGTTCTCTTCGTGCTTGGCAGCCCCGACCTGTGGCTGATGAGGTACAGGTCCTCATGGGTGGTTTCCAGCCGCTCCACCGCACCGGCCAGCGAGTCCAATCCGCCGGAAAACAGAGCAACACTAGCGGGGCCTCGTGGCGCGATGGCAAACTCTTCCTTGTCAAATAGCGATGCCGGCGGCGTAGCGTGACCAGGGAGAAACTGGAAGGTGTACTCGAAATCACCGGTCATGAACCGGATCACCTTGCTGAGTCGTTCCTTGACCTGCGGCTGATTCCAGAACGCGGCGTCCCGCACCTTCACGATGAAGGACATGGATCGAGACCAGGCATGGTATTCCACAGCGTCTTTGGCACCCCGGAAGGTCGCTCGGTCCGCAGCGAAGACGTATGCGGCGAGTTCAAGGAGGTCTAAGACACGATCGGGCAGGTGGTAGAACTGGTCCACGAACTTCGGCAGGCGGAGGGTGACCAGACGGTTTGGGTCACCGGGGAGATAGTTCAGCGCGGAGACATGGGCTTCGGCGGGAACGGACGAGGGCCGGGTCGCGCCGTTGCACAGGAAGATTCGTGGGGAGCAAGCGGCCGTCATGTCGCCTGCTCCTCCCGTCGAAGTTCATCCCGCATCTTTCCGAATGCGACTGACAGAAAACCCTCGATCTCGCGCTCGGTGGGAACTCGGTCCCGGGCGTGGCCGTTGAACCAGCCGGCAGCAAAAGACTGCGTGATCTTGGCCGTCTCGAAGGCTTGCTTCGACACTGCGTCAACGTGCGACCGAATCCCGTCCTGGAATTGCTCGCGGTGTTCCAGGGATGGGCATGTCACGGACGCCGCACGTTCCAGGAAGTAATTCAGATACCGTTCGGTAAGCTTGCCGAAGAAGAGGCGCGACAACTCACAGAAGCCGGAACCGTGGCCAAGCGGTCGCCATGAGTCGAGGAACTCAGTGGAGGGCGTGAATAGCGGCATTTGCTGACTGCCGCCCTGCTTGTACCACTGACCGATGGCATCCGCCGCTGCCCCGATGGTGATCTGGCCGTACTCCGTTGCGGCCTGATGGGGGGAGGATCTGTTCTTTGAGCGCCCTGATTACGGAAAGCAGCGTCGGTTGCGCCTCCATCGTAATCCCCAATGCCCGGAGGGTCTCTTGCGGATTCTCCGACCGGCAGGCGTGCGCGAACTTTACGAGGAAGGCGAACGCGGACTTGACCGCGGCATCCTGGAAGAGCGTTTCGTACTGATGGCGAACGTTCTTGAGCGTCTGCGCTGCAAGCGCGCCGACCGGAACCTCCGAAGCGAAAACCCCGCCCATCTGATCTACAAGGCGGGTCCACCTTGCTGACTTGGGCAGGATTCCGACTCGTTCGTGTCCCATGCCGACTACCTTTTGCTTCTCTACATGACCTTTGCGGTGGTGAGAGGGGTAGTGGCTATTCCTTCTCGAACCCCTGGCTGTTGAACTTCAGCGTGCGGCAGTTCTCGGTCACCGTGCGCACGACGTTCTCGGGTGCACCGGTCGAAATCTCAGCCTCGATTTCCAGCGTCACCGTCACCTTGGCTCCGAGGAGGCCCGCCAAGTGGGCGATGACTTCATCGGCAATCCGCCCCGCGTCACGGCCCACCCGCGCGGGGTCGAGCGTGGCCGTGCCGTGAAACCGCTTTGGTGCGGCGGATGGTGTCGGCTTCTTCTCTTCGGGCTTGGTTCCCGGTCCCGCGGTGGCAGTTCCGCCGCCGCCGGTTGGCGTCTGGCTGGTCGCCCCAGGCGCTCCTGGCGAGGTGGGCGTCTCCGCCGCCATCTGGCGTTGCGCGGCTTCCGGCTTGACCAGCAACCCTACTGGGCGGTCTGCATCTAGCCGCACTTGCCGTCCGCCTTGAAGCCCCCGGTAGCGCCCGGCAGCTTCATCGAAGCTCTCCGCGTAGGCGAAGGAATCCTGCGTCCACGTGAGGAGTCCCAGGCCACTGCGTACCGCATCCACGAGAACCGAGTTGTCCTTCAGTCGCGGCAGGTAAAGATACTGGGCGAAATCCTCGACCAACTGCTGGATGACGACGTGGTCGCCGCGCCACAGGGGAACGTCATCCAGGTGCTTGCGCAGGATGGAAGCGGCAAGCCCGGTCACGAGGAGTTCATCATTCTTGAGCTTCCGGCTGGCCCGCACACTCAGCGCTTCCGTGCCCGTCAACCGATTCGCTTTCCAGGTGATCGGTGCCTGCGGGTTGACCTGTTCGGGTACTAACAGCCATTGGTAGGTCTCCGGCAGGCGGGCGGTTGCCGCGCCATCCGCTGCTGTGCGTTGGGTTTCGGCTTGTCTGGCCTGATACGGCGAGAGATTAAGGGCTTCCTTTTCGGCGAGAATCGAATCCCACGCGAGGAACTTGCGCAGGGCGTCATCCAAGTCCTGCAACCGGACTTTATCCGCCGCCAGGAACACGAGCGTGTTGCGGTAGAGCCTCGGTGTGTTGCCCCGCGTTTCGAGAATGGCCCTGGCGGCCGTCTCGGCGGGGTTGTCCGGGTCCCTGGTGTAAGGATGATCGGCGGACAACACCACCAACCGGGCATCGAAGTCATCCGGGACATCCGCCCCGGACTTGGGTACGGCATGCACTCGCTCGAAATCGCCGCGCTTGCCCAGGTCGGCCCGTAACCGCCGATCCAGTTCCTGCATCACCTTGTCGGTGTTCCGCTTGAGTTGTTCGGCGCGGTCCTCCGCAAGCTTGGTCACGGTCGGCTGCGTATCATACCAGAACCGGGTCCCGTCCTGGTACAGGTAAGTGGCGGCGCCCGCCAGTCGTCGCAGCCCGTCGCCAAACACCGCCGGCACCTCGCCGGGCATCACACAGCCCAGCTTGACGTGCCGGTCCTCGATGCCCCGGTGCACCACCCCCGGCGCTGGGAGCCGACCCCAGGTAAATCGTCCGGGCCACCCGCCGGGTCGCCGACAGTTTGCCGAGGTTAGGCTGTTCGGCGTCGATTCGCAGCGGCAGCGAACTGGGACCATCGACATCCTTCTCGATGATCGGCACCCAGTTGTCCGACAGATACCGGGTCAACTCGAACTGTACCCGCGGGTCATCGATGGGGATCATCGAGGGGAGAATTAGCGGACTGCGGTCGCCCTTCTCCCACAGGGAGTGAATCACCGCAGCCATGAGCCGCAACACCCCACGCGTGCGCTGGAACTTCACGAGCGTGCTCCATGCCCCGTAGAGCTGGTCGAAAATCTCCGGGTGAATGGGATAGGCGGCCCGGATGCGCTGCTCATAGTCAGCCCCCGGCATTCGGAGGGGGAACTCCGCGCTCTGGGAGCGGTACAATTCTGAAAACGCCTGCGCGGTCACGTCCCGGTGCTTGAACAGGTCGCCCGGAATCGGCTCGAACAACCGCCGCCGGACGATCTCGAACCCTTCCTCCGCGGTTGCCGGCCGCCACGATGACTCGACGCGGCCCACGACGTTGCGCAACCGGTTCAGCGCCTCGCGTCCGCGCACGCCACCCACCTCGACGTCATCAGCCTGGGTATGGGGCGAACCGGCGGTGTCCGAGGCCGGCAGTGAAATCACCAGCAGGCAGTTGCCGGCGAGCTTGGCGGATTCGGTCAACACCTGCGCGAAGCTGAACTGCGTCTCGAAGCTCCCGGCTGGCAGATCGGAGTGGTCATGAAGCTGCCGGGCGTAGGCGACCCATTCGTCAATCAGGATCAGGCACGGGCCGTACTCCCGGAACAGTTCGCGCAGAACGTCCCCGGACTGGTTGCCCGTTCGTCATCGGCCCGGACGCGAGCGAACGCCTTCTTGCCGCCCAGTTGCCAGGCCAACTCGCCCCACAATGTTCGGACCACCGTGCCGTCCGGTTTAGTCACCGGATTGCCGGGGGAGATCTTGTTCCCCACCAGCACCACGCGGTTGGCCTTGGGCAGACCCTTCACCCCGGCTTCGGCCAACACGGCATCCACGCCAGGCAGTTCGCCCGGCTTGACGCCGGAAAAGAGGTGGAACAGCGCCAGCATCGAGTGGGTTTTGCCGCCGCCGAAATTGGTCTGAAGCTGAACGACGGGATCGCCGCCCTGGCCGGAAAGCCGCCTCACACTGCCGACGAGCAGGCGCTTCAGGCTTTCGGTGAGAAAGGTGCGTCGGAAGAATTCCTGGGGCTTCCGGTACTCATCGGACCCTTCGCCGAGGTACACCTGCCAGAGGTCGGCGGCGAACTCGGCCTGCTGATAACGCCCGCTCGCGACATCCGCGTGTGGTGTGACCACGTCCCGCCACGGTTTGAGCGTGCCGCTTGCCGACGCCTCGATCAGTGAGCCGCCTGCCTTGCGCTTCTCGCCGCGCGCCTGCTCTTCATAGACCAGGCGACGCAGTTCGAGCTTCATGGTGCGGACCGCGTCCGATTGCGGTGCAGCTACTGCCGCCAGCAGTCGCTCGACGGAATCGAGCGCCCGGTCGGCATCGTCGCTCGAGAAATTTTCCTGGTGCGCCCACCGATCACGGATGGTCCGCAGTTCCGACACCAGCGAACGCTCGGCGTGGCCCAAGGTCTGGCCGAACACGTCATTCCAGGACTCCCACATCAGCCGCAGGAGCGCAGCAGCATCCCACTCGACAAGGGGCTTGTTGCCGCGCAGCTTGTCCGTGCCTAACCGACGCTGAGCTTCGGCCAGGGACTGACCCTGGTATCTGTTCTCGAATTCGCGACCGATAAAGCCGGCGAGTCCTTCTCGGAGATGTTCGAGTGCCTTGCCGACGCGCTGCTGATTCGTGAGGGCCATGCCTTATTCCTCCATCTGGTCGAACATTGTCGCTTGCGCGGGCGCCTTGGGCCGTCCGCCTTCCTGGGCAAGCCGGACCAACTCCGGCCAGCTCTGCACCAGCCCGTTGTAGGCCATTGCTTCGGCGGCTCGCTTCTTGCGCTCGCAGATCGTGTAGAGGCGGTAGGCCAACTCCCGAGAGGTCTCGGCCTTCGACCCAAGCTTCCTGACCAACTCGGCCGCCGCGCTCTCGCCGCCGCTCGCCAGCAACCGAATGAAGTGATGCACCGTTTCCCAGTTCGTGAGGCGGGGGTCGGTCGCCGGGTCCCAGTCGGCGGGAAGTTCCTCCGGTTTTAGCAGGCGCACCTTTCCGCGGCTGGAGGTCAGGATGCCCGCGTCATCGAGGCCGCTCACGCTCGTGTTCTTGGCCTTGCTCAGCGTTTCGGCCACGCCGTATTCGCCTTCGGCGAAGCCGTGCTGCTCGAACCACGCCAGCGCCCAGCGGCTGTCAGCGTCGAAATCGCCCTCCTGCTCAGCCAGCGCGGTGTCGAGCGTCTCATTGATGAGCGCCAGCGCCTCGCGCACGGAGAGCGCGTTGCCCTGCGCATCGAGCACGCGGGCGTAGCGGGTGAAGACGGCCATGCCGGGGCCGATGGCGGCCTGCGCGAGGTCCACCGGGGCGATGTTGCCCGCCTGCAAATGCCGCAACGCCTCCGGCAGCTCCCGCTGGAGCGCGGCCACGAACTCCCGCCGCGTCGCCGTCGGCGCATCCGCCGCTCGCGGCCGGCAGACGAGGATGATGCTGGAGGCTAAAACGTTTGCGTCTATCCCAACTGAGCGCGCGCCCCGTTCTGTCCGCATCGGCCAAGTCCCGGTGATTCCAAATCCGGCGAGAATCACGGCATCGAGAAAGGTTTCCCACCCGGTGCTTGCTGTGCCCGCATCATCTTCGCTCTCAGCCTGCTTAAAGGCGTAATAAATCGTGACGGGGAACGCGGGATGCGATTGCTCGGCAAGACGGTGCATTGCGTTCGTCATGCCTTTTAGAAAAAACGCTTCGGCCTTCTCACGATTGCCGTGGCGATGCGGCGTTGCGACCAGCTCTTCGGCTTTCGGAACGGCCATTGTCCCGAACAACTCTGGGAAAACGCCGCGCAACGAGCGCCGCATCCAGACGTAGAAGAAGTCAGAAAGGTCGGCGTAGTTGATGTTGTCGTAGTAAGGCGGGTCGGTGGAGATGGTTTTCTTGAGGCTTATCGTCTGCGTCGCCGCATCGGCCTGTCCGACCACACCGGTCGTAGCTAAGAGAGACGCTTCGAGGAATCGAATGCCACCTTCGAGCGACACGAAGAAATCACCCGCAGCTCCGGCAATCTGATTTACCTCCGCATAGTCCCAAACCATCGGGAGCGCCTGCCGGGCAAATGTGCTCTTCGCTTGGTCCCGCGTTGGACTCCACGCAACAAGCGTCGTGTTGTAGTCCGTTGCTTTGTCCACGCCGAGGCCGAGGTAAACGGCAACACCTTGCGAATACGCTGTAGCTCCAGTGCCGCCCTCGCGGAGCGGCTTGTCGTCTTTGCCAAGGCAGCGGCCAGCGCGTCACGGCGAATTTGATCCATCGCTTCACCAACGAGGTCGGACAGGGTTGCCAGCGTGACAAGTTGCCGGGGCGTAAAAAGGTCGCCCCAAGTTGCAAAGCCGTAAGGCACGCAAGTGCCGCCCGAAAGTCTCGATGGAATGTCACCTTCCGGCTTCCACTCCGGTTTCGCCTTTCCTGCTGCCGCCTCCTGCTCCGGCGTGGGCGATAGATAGATGCGCCCGCGTTCGCCTTCCGCCACGATGGCCATGAGCCGCGCGCCCATGCGGGCCGCTTTTCCCTCGGCCTTGATGTAGTCGCCCGCCATCGGCGTGCCGGACATCAAGCACCGAAAGTTTGCGCCGCGCGCGAGCTTCGTGCCGTTCATCGCCGCCTCCGCATTCTTCGGCCTGCCCACTTTCACCGTGAAGCGATAGCCCCCGTCCTCGATGACCGGCTCGACCCAGGCTTCCTTGCCCGGCTTGGTCGAGAGCATGAAGGTGGAGGCGAGCGGCACGTCCACTTTGCGGAACGCCGGGTTCGGGCTTTTCACCGTGCGCGCCCAGAGCCACGCGATGACGGTGAGCTTTTGCCCGACGAGCGGGTTCAGGTCGGGCCGCTCCTGCGCCATCGCGGCGGTGATCTCGATCTTCGGGTAGAGGTGGCCGATGCGCTTCTCCGCCTCGTTGCGCATCCACTGGCCGTAGTAGCGCACGTCCTCGGCCAGCCCCTGCGCGCCGCGCCACGTCTTCGTGCCGAGCTGGCCTTTGCGCGCGTCCGGGTTCACCGGCGGCCGGCCCGCGAACTTCGGCGGGATCTCGATCATGGCCTTGTTGATGAGCACGGCCACGGGGTTGAGGTCGCTGGCATACGCCTCCAGCCCGAGCCGCTGCGCCTCCAGCGGCAGCGCGCCGCCGCCGGCGAAGGGATCGTGAAACGCGGGCAGCTTGTGCCGGTCGAACAGTTCCTTCGCGCGCGGATGCCCGGCATTCTCCGCGCAAGTGCGCCGCCAGCTCTGCCAGATTTCCTCGCGAGCCCGCTTGAGCACATCCTCGTTGGTGGTGTTCTCCCACTGAACGAGGTCTTCGATGATCCGAAACAGCCGCTGCCGTTCCTTCTCCTGGGCTTTCTCGGTGGGGAAGAGGTCGGGGTTAGCCGACGGGTCATCCACCATCTGGGCGAAGATAACCGCCCGCGCCGCCGCCAACGGGCGACGCGCCCACCACAAATGCAGCGTGCTCGGATGCCCATGCCGAATGGACTTCTCCCGCGCCGAGGCGGCGTTGATCGCTTCGAGCGGCAGGGCCACTTCAATCAGTTTCTTCCGTAGCGCACTCATGGGAATCGGCAACATTCCAGCGAAGCCAGCGCCACCCATCGGATGACCGGTGTCTGGCTCACTTGGGGTCCTCTCTTCGTTTGAGTAGTTCCGCAAAGCCGTAGTTCACGCTCGTCACCCCGAAATCCGGCTCCCGCTGGAAGGGCCGCCGCACGTAATGCACCCGATGGCTCTCCCCGTCGAACTCGACAATGCCGAGGATGAAGTCTTCCGGCTTGTTGAGAGAACAGAGGATCTCATTCCGAGTCACCGTGATCGTCGCCGCCCCGCTCACCCGGCCCTTAACCTCGATGAACCGCAGCTTGCCCGTGCCGGGCACCTGGCTTTCGATGTCGTAGCCCAGCTTCTCCGTCTCGCGGTCGGTGGGCACAAAGCCCAGGTCCCGTTCGACCTGCATGATGATGCTCCGGGCCTTGGCCGCAACCGCTTCATTGTCGGTTCCCGCGGGTACCCCTTCGCCAGCTTCGGCCTTGCCCTTCATCAAACGGAGCAACCCGGCAGGGATGACCAGCACGCCGCCGGTGACCACCGGCGGCAGCGCAGCGATCTGCTTTTCGAGCTTCAACTCTTCGAGCCGCTTGTGAAGTCGGGCCTGCAACCCATCAGCGCGCTTCCGGGCTTCATCCGAGTTGAGCCGCGCATTCGGCTTCCCGGCCTGTTCCTGTAATTTGAGTTGTTCCGCCCGATGGTCCCAATACGTGATCTCCTTGGTCAGCCGGTCCTGGACCGCCGCTTCCGTCTTGACGATCAGGTCAAGCTTCCGGGCGCGCACTTCGGCCAGGTGTTCGGGCACCACCGTGGCCACCGCGTAGCGCTGTGCCTGATGCTCCAGGCCCTGATCCACCCACCGACACTCGGGTCGCGCCAGAATGGCCTCGACCGGCGGTTCGCCGTCGGCCAGCGGTCGGTAGTCCAGGTAGGGCGCATAGTGGAAGTGCCGGGTCTGCCCTTCACAGTCCAGTTCCACATAGAGCATTCGCTTGGAAATCACCCGGCGCTCGCCCGTACGTGTCAGGCTCGCGTCCTGGATGGCGTGTTCGAGGTAGAACAACAGCCGCGGCGCCGTCCCCGCGTCCCGGTCATCCACCAGCACTGCCCCCCGGCGCATCAGGTCACGTTGCCGTTCCAGCGTCAGGTCAACCGTGGCATCCAGCAAGGGATGTCCGGGACAGAGGAAGGCTGCCAGGGGTTGTCCCGGAGGCGCCACCAGGTCTTTCTCGAAGGCCACACGTTCATAGCGCGCCAGCACCGGTTCGCCCGTTCCAATCAGCCGGTCCCGATTCCGCACCGGCGCCGGCACGTGGGTAATCTGGTATCGCCGCGGTTCGCGTTGCTTGACGGTCCCGCCCAACCGCTGGAAGGCCTCCAGGAAGAAGGACTCGACGTAGTGCGGTTGGAGCCGGCGCGCTTCCGCCCGCTCCATTTCTTCGCGGATGCGCTGTACCCGCGTCGCGTCCATGGCGTCGTGCGCCAGCGCCCGTTCTTCGAGCAAGTCTTGCAGTTGCTGGCGGTCGAACGCGGAGGCCACCACCTGCGTCAGCCGGGCACGCACTTCGGGCCGGTCCCCGTAGCGGATGGCCTCAATCAGCAGGTCCCGAAGCGGTTTGCCCTCGAACTGGACCTTGCCCAGCACGTCGAACACCTGGCCCCCGAGCGCCTGCCGCGCCTGTTCCAGCTTTTCGAGCAGGGTCCGGTACACGTCGCCCTCGCGGGTTTCTTCGGCCACCAGGTTCCACAGATGGCAGACTTCCGTCTGCCCGATGCGGTGGATGCGCCCGAACCGTTGTTCGATTCGGTTGGGGTTCCAGGGCAGATCGTAGTTCACCATCAGGTGCGCCCGCTGAAGGTTGATGCCTTCCCCCGCGGCGTCCGTCGCCAGCAGCACCTGGACCTCCGGATCATGTCGAAACGCCTCCTGGGCCTTCATCCGCTCTTCCCGACCCATCCCGCCGTGAATCACCATCACCGCTTCCTTTCGGCCCAGCAGTGTCGTGATCCGGCCTTCCAAGTAGGTCAGCGTGTCGCGGTGCTCGGTGAAGATCACCAACTTCTGGTGCGGGGAAGGCTTGGGAGGCTCGATCGGTCCCGTGCGGTACGGCACGGCCGCTTCCGCCAGTCGCTCGCCGTTGCCGTTGGGAGCGAACACCTCATGGAGCAGGCGCGCCAATTCGCACCACTTCCGATCCTCGCCGCTGCGCCGGAGGGTCAAGGCCAGTTCTTCCAGACGCTTGAGCGTGCCGATCTCCGCGTTCAACTCCGTGATCGTGCGCGCCGCCGTGGACTGGTCCAGTATCTCCTGCTCGGTCGCCTCGACTTCATCGTCCGGCGCTTCCTCCAAGTCCTCCACGTCATCATCATCCAGCGTCGGCACCGTCGCGGCGATGGCTGGCGCCACTTCCGCCCCGCGTTGGAGCAGTTCCAGTTCTCGCAGCTTTTTCTCCAACCGTTCCCGACGGCGACGCAGCGACTGGTAGATGGCCTCTGGCGAGGACGCCAGGCGACGTTGCAGAATCGTCAGCGCGAACCCGACGGTGCCCGCCCTTTTCTCATTCTGAAGCGCCTCTGCCCGGTTGAACTCGTCCCGGACGTAGTCCGTGACTTCCTTGTAGAGCCGGGCTTCGGCATCGGAGAGCTTGTAGGCCACCGTGTAGGCAATGCGCTCCGGAAAGAGTGGCGTAGCGTCGAACTTGAGCAGGTTCTCCTTCACCATCCGCCGCATCAGGTCGGAGACCTCCGTCGAGTGGACCCCGTCGCGGAAGCGTCCCTCGAACCGGTCGCCATCCAACAGCGCCATGAACAACTGGAAGTCCTCTTCCTTCCCGTTGTGCGGGGTGGCCGTCATCAGCAGGAAATGCCGCGTCCGCGTGGAAAGCAACTGCCCCAGCCGGTAGCGCCGGGTGTACTTGATCTCGCCGCCGAACAGACTGGCGGACATCTTGTGCGCCTCATCGCACACAATCAGGTCCCACTGGCAATCCGGGGCCATAAGCTTCGCCTGCACGTCCTCATTGCGCGAGAGCTTGTCCAGCCGGGCGATGACGAGGTTGGCTTCCAGGAACCAATTGCCGGTGCGCGCCGCTTCCAGTTTGTCGTTGGTCAGGATTTCAAACGGCAGATGGAAGCGCCGGTAAAGTTCATCCTGCCACTGTTCCGCCAGGCTGCCAGGACACACCACCAAGCACCGGTGTAGGTCCCCGCGCGCCAACAGTTCCTTCATCAGCAGCCCGGCCATGATCGTCTTGCCCGCGCCGGGATCATCCGCCAGCAGGAACCGCAGCGGTTGCCGGGGCAGCATCACCTCATAGACGGCGGTGATTTGATGCGGCAGGGGTTCGACGACGGAGGTATGCACCGCCAGCACGGGATCGAACAGGTGCGCCAAACGTATGCGGTGGGCCTCGGACACCAGCCTGAACTCGCGCCCGTCACCGTCGAAGCTCCAAGGTCGCCCTTCGGTGACGACCTCCAGGCGGGGTTCATCATGCCGGTAGAGCAGTTCATTCGCGACTTTGCCCGACGCCGTCTTGTAGGTGAGTTCGAGCGCGTCGGAACCGAACCACTGAACCGAAACCACCGTGGCGACGCCATCCGGCAGGATGCCCCTTACCGCCGCGTTTGGTTTCAGTTCCTCCAGCTTGCTCATCTCCGACGATCCTTCTCGCCCCCTCGTGGCCCACCAGGCTGCCCTTGCGCCGCGCTTGCCGATTCGGCCGCCCTGCCATCACGGACCCACGCGTCAACTTCAGAGGTCTGAAATTTCCAGAGACGCCCTACTTTGTGGGCGGGCATCTTCTTCCGCTCAATCCACTTATAGACAGTGTCTGGGTTGACCCCCAGGTGCGCCGCAATCTCTTCGACCGATAGCCAGCGTTCACTCATGTCGAAAGCGAGTCCTGATCAGCGTATGCCGAACTGCATCAGCAAGGCTCAGGCGAGAACCTTGCCGACTGGGTTCGGCCTAAACAAGCCAAAACCGAAAAGGGGCCACTTCAGCCGAAATCTGAGCGGCCCCCTGATGCTCCCTGTGGTTCCGCGGTTACTGCGTGAACCCAACAGCCGCGTTGAGGTTATTCTCCGTCCAGTATCGCCAGCAGCCGTACCTGGTCCCGCTTCCACGTCTTCGGCGTCATTCGTTGGATGATGTCACGCATCTCCTGTTTGGCGGACCTCCCTGAACCTTCCCCGAGCATCTTCGGCATTGCCTTGAAGATGGCGGCCCGAAAATCCTCCCGCCCAGGCCGGAAGTAGTGCTTCATGACCACCTCGGCGGTCCGGTGGCCCGTGACGCGCTGAACCAGTTCGAGCGGGACCCCGGCGGCGAGGGCGAGGGTAATCCAGGTGACACGGAAGGGTGGAAGTCCCGGACCGACGCCCGGCGCTTCCTGTTCTCGCGTTCGGTCTGGAGCCCGTCGGTCTTCAGCGCCCGCCGCTTGCCGCGGAGGATCCGGCAGCCCGTTTCCCGTTCGAGTTCATTGAGGTAGCCGGAAACCGCCCCCGGCTGCAACCCGTCGCCGCCATGACCTGGTCGAGCGTCTGACCGTCCATGTACGCGGCGAACACCGCTCGCATGTTGCCCGCCTTCGAGGTGGCACCGAGGCGGTCGATGTAGGCGAAGCCCTTGGCCCGGACCGTCTCGGCTGTCTCGACCGGCAAAGCGCTCGATTCCGGGGCGGTCTCAAGTGCCTTCGCCAGGACCTGCTTTACCCGCCACGTGATCCCGTCGGGGTTGTTCTGGTACATCTGCGCCGCCTCCGGGAAGCAGAACCCCTTCACCCCGGTAGCCGTCCGCGCCCGTTCCAGTTCCTCCCGGAGCATCGGGAACACCGGAATGTCCACCGTCTCGCCCGTCTTGGCGGTCTTCACCGTGATGAACCCGGCCTTCAGGTCCACGTCGTCCCACTTGAGCAGGCAGCAGTCGCCCCGGCGCATCGCGGTGCACATGCCCGTCACGATCACGGGCCGGATGAAGTCGTCCCCAGCGCACGCCTCGGTGATCGCCTTCAGTTCCTCGACCGTGAATGGTTCCCGGTTGACCGTCTCGGTCGCCTTGGTCACCAAACCGTGGAACGGATTCATGCCGTCGGTCAGGTGCGGGTGGAGGTGCTTGAACGTCGCCCGCAGCAGCTTGAGGGCGTCATTCCACGTCTTCGGCGACACGCCCCGCCCCGCCTCCGCGTCCATGAACGCCTTGGCGGTCTCTGGTTTGATGGCGACGAACTCCTCGACCCCGCGCTGATGGTCGGCGGCGAACGCCGCGAACCGTTCAAGCGTGATGCGGCACTGCTTCGCGTAGGCGGCCCCCGGTGGCTTCCGGCGCGGGATCGCCGCCCAATGTTGAGGGAGGTCCGCCAGCTTGGGGAACGTCACCTCCCGACCGGTCTTTAGTTCGGCGAGCTTGGCGAGGGTCTTCTCGCCCGTCCGGTCTTCTTCCAGCTTCCGAAGCTGCTTGTCGTGGGCCTCCATCGCCCGGCCACGGGACCGCTCGAACTCATCATCCCCGATCATCGTCCGCTTGCGCGGACGCTTGCCCGTGATCGGGACGCCAAGGTTGACGACGGTCTTCTTGCCGTTGATGACAAACACCCCGTACCACCAACTGCTGTTCCTTCCGGATTTCGAGGCTCATGGTTTGGTCCTATGCATCAGTTTTCGCCAGTATTCACCAGAAAGCCGCAGTTTTCCGGCTCCACCAAACAATTGCCAAACAAATCCAAGTTTAAGCCATCTAAGTCCTTGATAGTCAAGTGTGCAGCTTTGGACTCATAACCTGAAGGTCGTAGGTTCAAATCCTACCCCCGCAACCAACCGCCGTTGATCATCAAGGACTTATCCTGCTGGCCTTCAGGAGCTTCGCCCCCGACTTGGCACGATTCTTGAATTCCTGCAATGCCGTGAAAAGGTTTGAAAAGCTCTGAAAAGCTCTGAAAAGGAACCAAACAATCGCCAAACATTTTGGCGCCCGGAGACGGCCCGATGGGGAGCCATTGGTCTCGAGGTAATACCCCCTCGCGATCACCTGTCTGTGAGGATGGCCTGTAACAGCATGACATATCTGGTATAAGAACACATCAGCACCGCGTTTTGCTTGATGTTTCCGACCTCATTGTCTTATATGGACAGCGTTGTGAAAGTGGCAAGCGACAGCGATGTGAGCCCCTAAACCCCGACGGTCCATGAAGCCCAACCTCTCATCTCCTTTCACCCTCGGCATCAGCGTGTTTGCTGCAGTGAGCGCGTTGACGCAAACCGAGCCTCAAGCCCCTGATTCCACCGAACAGGGCCTCGGGTCTTCTGAGATCCGCGTCGCGGAGCGGGGGCAGGACTTCGCGGTCTATCAGCGCATCACGGCGGTCACCAACACGGAGGGGTTCGCTCGATTTCGAACGAACGAATGGACTCTGCTGGAAAACGGACTGCATTTCTTTGATGCCGAAACCGGCGACTGGCAGCCGAGCAGAGATTTGATCGAGAGCTTCCCAGAGGGGGCCATCGCGCGGTACGGCCCGGTGCGCGCGATCTTTAGCCACGACTTGAACAGTGAAAGCGTCTTCGATCTGGAGACGCCGGAAGGCGCCCCGCCTCCGCGGGGGCGTCCGCGCGCTTGAGTGGTACGATGAGGCAACTGGCCAACGGGTGACGCTGGCGACGGTCAAAGCCCTCGCACCCATCGAGTTGGTGCCGCCAAACCGCCTGGTCGCCCGCGACGCCTTCGATGGCGTCCTCGCCGACGTGATCCTGGAGTGGCGACACAACCGCTTCGGCCAAAGCGTCGTGCTTCGCGAGCAACCTCTGCTGCCGGAGTCGTTGGACCCCGTCACGACGCGGTTGGCCGTGATCACGGAGTTCGTCGAGGCGCCGGAGCCGGAGATTAACCGTGTGATCGCCCAGGCCGATGGTCAGGCCCAGGCCGAAGATCACGTGACCATCAGCTTCGAGGGCGTTTCAATCCTGCTGGGGCACGCCTTCGCCGTGAGCGCGGCGGATGGGGAAGCGGGGTTGAGCCTCGGCACGATTCGTGCGAGGGATCAAGCCGTGCCGGTACGCAAGACATGGGAGCCTTTGCCTGGCGGCGGTGGAGTGCTCGTCGAGTCGATCAGCCTGGCCGAAACCGCACCCCTGTGGGAAGGCCTGCCGCGACAGGCTCGAGCGGAAGGAGTTTCAGGGCGTGAC
The DNA here is from genome assembly GCA_027493615.1 of Verrucomicrobiota bacterium. Taxonomy (GTDB): domain Bacteria; phylum Verrucomicrobiota; class Verrucomicrobiia; order Limisphaerales; family J093; genus DSVZ01. The sequence continues at coordinate 445,607 of JAOSKK010000039.1, read as the reverse complement.
TGGCGGACAACCCGCACAGATCGGACGGGAGAGTCACGGCCCGTAGAGTTGGCGCTGAGTGCCTATCAGCCGGCAGGCGTAATCGTAGACTTCGAGCAGGTACCCTCGTGCAGCAGCGGGATCTGCACGTTACGAATGGGCAAGACCTATTACGTCCACAGCAGCTATTACATGGGACCGGGCGCGGTCCATTTCGAACCGGGCTGTACGGTCAAGCTCACGAACAATGCCTATGTGCTGGTCTATGGGCCGCTGACTTTCCCGAATACGCTGCAAACGCCGGTCTTCACGTCCCACGCCGATGACGGCTTCGGCGAAGACATTGACGGCATTCAGGGCAGCGTGCCCACCCACCACGCCTACCCGGCTTTGTGGGTGTACTACGTGAACTTCAGCACCACCGTGAAGAGCAGCCGGTTTCGCTGGGCCAAGATGGCGGTGCGCTATGACGGCAATCCGGGCGTGACGGTTCCGCATTACGTCCAGAACAGCCTCTTCGAGAACTGCCAGACGGGGATCCAGAACAGCACGCCTGGTTCGACGATTGTCCTTTCCGGGGTGGAGATGCAGAATGTGCAGGGCCCGGTCAGCGGTCCCTACCCAATCCCGTCAACGACGTCGCCTGGCTCGTCCTCAAGGCGGCACCTCAGGTCGGTCCGCCTTACCAGCCCGGCAAGATTCGTTACGCCCGGCTGAAATGGATCAACACGACGAGGCTGTTCGAACTCCAGTCACCTCTATCACCGTGGACAGACGTACAGGGCAGCGCGCCTGCGCCCTACTTTGACATCGTTTTCCGAAACAGCCTGAAAGCTGCGCAAGCGCCGGCCGATGCCGAGCACAATCTCAAAGTCCAACTGGCTGACGTTGGCAGCCGGTTGATGAACGCGATGGTTCGGACCATCGGCGGGACGACCTGCCTTTGGACCTGCCACCATGTCGGGCTCGACGGTGGAGGCAACAATCAATATGACGGTGGAACGGTGGATCGTTCCGCCATCCAACGGATCCGACTACAGGCATCAGCCGATGCTCAGACGCTTTCCTACTCGGATTACGGCCGGGTGTACGACACGGCCAGCAGCACTCCCTACTGGTACTACATGCCCTCGGTGGCGGTGAGTGCTTCAGGGGACCTGCTGCTGGGGTTCTCGGGTTCGCGGGGGAGCGAGCATATTGGCGCGTTCTACGCGGGCCGAAAGCCCAGCGGTGTCACTACCAAACCGATTCTGATCCAAGCGGGGCGGGCTTACCACGCGCGCTCCGTAAGCGTGACGCCACCTGACGATCTACAACAACCGCCAGTCTATAGTGTCCGGTGGGGTGACTACTCTTTCACCTGTGTGGATCCGAACGGCACTGCGTTTTGGACCGTTCAGGAGTATGCTGCAATTGACCCTGCGAGGCCCGTCAAACCCGGAACACGAGAGGCAAATGCGTGGGGCACTTGGATCACGTCAATCCAGCCGTGAACCAAGGATCTGAGCCGGTGCCGACCATTGGCCGTGTTGCTCATCTCAAGACAGGATTTCATTATGAAACCGCGATTGATCATAGGGCTGTGCGTGGTAGGATGCGTGGGCGGTTATGGTCAGGGCCTGATCGACTTCGATACGTATTCCCCTGGCGCCCCGGTGAACGCGCCCGTGTTTCGACCCGATGGCACCGGGGCGGGCGCTGGCTTTACGGCGGGCCTGTTTCTCGTCCAGAGCGGAGGCAGCCTGGAACCGCTGTTTCCCACGACAGTGTTCAAAACCTTCAGCCCTGCCACGGCACCGTACGTGCTCGAGACGAATCTTATTGTTCCTGGTCACGGTCTTGGCGCGACGGTGACGGTGCGGATGCGGGCGTGGGAGACGGCTGCCGGCTCCTATGAGGCCGCAGTCATTCGGGGAGAATCCAACGACATTCCCATGCGTCTGCATGATCTGAATCCTGTGCCGTTAATGGGCTTACAGGGATTTACGATGGTGCCAGAGCCAGCTACGGCGGCGTTAGGCTTCCTCGGTGCCGCGGCGTTCTGGCTGGCGGCAGCGACTCGCCCATCTCGTGGATCGACCGTGGGCAGCCCAAACAAGCCCGCATCGTAGGGACGTCATTTAGACCGGCACCTCCCACACGTATCCGCCCGCGTAGCGCTTGATGTGCCCGGTGGTGACGCTGCAGATAGGAGGCGGACAAGCGCAACTTCGCCCAATTTACGCGTACTGCCCGCCGGTGCCGGTGGTCCCGGCCGAGTTGCCGGGGAGGAGGTTGACACCAGCGCCGGCGGTCTGGATGACAGCATTGGTCACGATGTCGTACCGCTTCCCCGTGCCCGAGCCGCTGAACGTGCTCGTATTGAACATCATCAGCGAGCATTCCGACGCCGCAGCAAAGGCCCATGCAAAGGCCGGGGTCCCACTGACCGTAATCATCCTGTTGCGGCAATCGAAGACCCCCTGGCCCCAGGCCATCACGTGGGCCGCGCCCCCGGCTGCGACGGTGTAGTTGCCGATCGCCCGGACGATTCCGCACCGGGACACCGCGATCTGCGGTTGGCCCGACGCCAAAGTCCCGAACACCACGCTGTCGATGTCGATGACCCCATTGAGTTCGCTCGTCACCAGCGCATAGCCCGAAGCGTTGCCTTCCAGCCTCAGATACTTGAGGGTCAGGAACATCCCCGCGCCCAGCAAGACCGTTGGATTGAAGCTCGTGCCCCGGACGATGACGGCGGATGGGTTGCCCGAGTTGCCTTGGACGGCGATCCTGCCAGACCCCACCAAGACACGACCCACGAGCGGTTGCTTATACGTCCCGTCGGCGACCTGCTCGGTGACGTTCTAGATGACGGTGTCGAGAGCGGCGGCCGCATCCAGGGCCTTCTGAATCGTGAGGAAGGGGGCGCCGGCGGAGAGGCCATCGTTGCTGTCGCTGCCGGTGGTGGCGACATGGTACGTGCGGTTGGCGGTCAGGGCCTCGCGGCCGCCAGACCCCGGAGGGCCTTCAGGTCCCTGCGGTCCGGCGGGTCCCTCTGGACCGGTTGCGCCTGGGGGACCTTCCGGCCCCGTTACGGTCGTCCAAGAATACCCGCCGGCGTGCCGCTTAATGTGGCCGGTGGTGACGTTGAGGATCAGGTACCCCCGTTGGGATCGTACCGCTCGACGGGTCCGCCGCCACCGCCGCCGGCAGCGTCTGAATCCACGTCCCTGGCGTCCCGGCTCCCGTGCACCGCCACTCCCCGCACAGAGCATCCCGCCAGAACTCGTTCAGGACGCGGGCGCCCGAGATCGGCGGGCCGATGATCGTGGTCGGGCTGCCGTTCTGGTACGTGGGGACGCGCTTGGCGGTGTCTTCGGCCAGGAGGGTGAGGTTGTCGGCGGCCAACTCGCGGAACAGAGCCGCGTTACTGACGTCATTCAATCGGCTCGGTGCGATGGTGCTCATGTCATGGGCAAAGGGCAAAGGGCAAAGAGGTAAGGGACAGAGGTCAGGTCTTCGAGACGGTCACGGAGTCGCAATCCAGGCTGCGGTGCCCGCCCAGGGCGAGGTAGGCCCGGACGGTGAAGTCGGTCTCGGCGCCCAGCGCGGCGAACAGGGCCGCGTTGGTCAGCGTGTGGGGACCGGCCCGGTTCACGTAGAGCGTCTCCTTCAGGACCGCGCCGGCCCACAATTCGAGGATCGCCTGGTCGGAGCGGGATTCCAGGTCCACCTCGGGCTGAGCCTCATCCCGACCCTCGCTGGTCAGGTCCCAGTCCAAGACCACGTCCTGACCGGTCGAGTATGTCGGGGCGACGCCGTCCCCGTTGGCGGTCAGGTTGGCCGGACCCAGGGGCCGGAGCGCTCGTAGCAGGACGGGATGGGTGATCTTGGCCACGTCCGCCAGGCTCACCTCGAGGTGGAGCATCCGGGGCTGGACCTTCAGGCCCACCGCCAGCGCCCACTTGGGCGCGTCCCATTCGAACAGGATCTCGTCGCCGAGGAAGATGAGGAACCGCCGGGCGCCGACGCCCTCGTCAAAGGGCATGTCCTCGAGGTCATCGTCTGGGCTGCTGAACGTCACATCCAGGCCCCCCTCGAGGCAGAACAGGCCCGTCGCGGAAAGGCCGGCATTCAACCCGCCACGGCGTCCGAACAGGCCGCTTTCACGCACGGCCGAAAAGCTGTTTCTGGCACGCTCCCACCAGAGGGTCCAGGCACTCGAAAGCGTCTCGCCCCGGGCGGGCAGCACGAGCAGCCGAGCGGCCGTTTTTCCGGTCCAGGCCAGGGGTAGCTCGAACACCAGGACGTCATGACAGGCTGAAGCCGTCGGTGAACAACTGGGTCGCCACCGTGTTCCAGCTTACCGTGTCCAGGGCCGAGGAGGGCAGGCCGGATCCGGAACCGGGTGTCGGTCATCAGTTCGCCCAGCGCGGCAATCGGGTTGACCTCGCCGTTCAGGCCGGCCGACACCGTGAGCCAGCTCACCATCCATCGCAGTTCGATTCGAATCGACGCTGGCGGCTCAGTCAGACAGCCGGGGAGCGAGCACGACACGGAAACCTACGTTCGAAGAGGCCGCCTCTGGTTCCCCTCCTGCCCGCGTCGCCGAGCGATGGTTGCGTGCCGGCCCGTCCATGATGGCGTTTCCACCCTTCAGGACCTTGTGCGTATGCCAGGCAGGTCCTTGCGGGTCCACAGCCGTTCCACCCGGCAGACTGAAATCCCACCAATCCTGGACCCACTCATAAACATTGCCATACATGTCGTAGAGGCCCCAAGGGTTGGGCCGCTTCAATCCCACCGGATGGGTTGTCCCTCCGCCATTACCTTCGTACCACGCGTAGTCCACCAGTTCCACGTCCGCCAGGTCGTCTCCGTAGCTTCTCCGGGTCGTGGTCCCGGCGCGGCAGGCATATTCCCACTCGGCTTCGGTGGGCAACCGGTAGACGTAGTGCGCCGGCAATCGTCCCGCCGCTGCCTCCCGCGCCGTGAGGGCCGCACAATAGTCCGACGCCTCAAACCAAGTTACGGATTCCACCGGAAGCCTTGGGTCACCCACGAACCGGCTCGGATTCTTGCCCATCAGGGCGAGATACTCCTCCTGGGTGACTTCAAACCTTCCGATCCAGAACCCGCGACTGATCGTCACCGTCACCTGGGGACCTTCCCAAGGCCACCGCCCGAGTTCATCGTCCGGACTCCCCATCACAAAGGTGCCGGGCTCGATCCAGACCAGATTCGTCGGACGCGGCAATGCTTGCCCCATCGCCAATCGGAAGAAACCCGTGCTCCCCGTCATGGCCAGCCGCACCAAGTTGGTCCCCTCCGATTCCGCCACATCCTCCCACGCCGCCGGCAGCAACTCCGACGTTCGTTGCAGGCGCACGCCCTCCATCGCCGGCCAGGAGAGCGTGAGCAAACCCTCGGCAATCACCGGCGGCGCCAGCGGCGGGTAGATCTGCTGCTCGAGGCGGTACACCAAAAGACCCTTGTCGCCGCCAGCCACCAGCACGTTCTGTCCCACGACTGCCACGTCCTGGGCCGGCCCAGCCGCGCTCAGGCCCATCACCCACACCGGCTTGGCCGGGTCACTCACATCCACCACCTCGAGCCCGCGGCTGCCCCTGGCCAGGTAGGCGTACGTCCCCGTCACGGCCAAGGACTGCGTACCCCAGGTTCGATGGGTGCCCAGCAACTGCACGTTGGCCGGGTCCCTCACGTCCAGGAGACGCAACTCGCCCGTCCCGACCAGGACATACGCCGTCGACCCGTTCACCTGCAGGTCCTGCACCGGGCCGCCCAAGTCATACAACCCCACCCGGAACGGGAAGCCCGGATCGCGGACATCGAGGATCAGCAGTCAGTTCGACGCGGACGTTGTCCAGACCCCAGCTCTCGTCCGAGATGCCCTCCAACCCCATCCCGGTGAAGTCAAAGCGAACGGACGGATCCCCGTGCCGAATGGCAAAAGACACCGCATAGACCGTGTCACCGAAGTTGGGATAGCCCAACGTATTCCGCTCTGCCGCACCCGTCTGCGCCGGGAAGACGCTCTCTGGGTAGTCGCCCGGGAACGACTGAAATGCGTTGCCGGGGCACTCCCCGACTCCGGCGGTGTTGGAGAAGGTCGCGCGCAACAGGAGTGGTCCTCCGACAGGCTCGAGTTGCCAGATGTCGGGTCCTGCACCGCAGGTCCCATCCGCATCCCATGATTGAATGACAAAGAGATCGAACGAGATCATTACGGCTTCATGAGCTGGCAGGCCATTTAACGTGAGACTCACCGTTTCATTGCCATACTGTCCCAAAAACCGGCGCTTCCCCAGCGGTGTCACGTCGGTCTGCCGATGCGACCATTCCGGTCCAACCACCCCCTCGAAATCGGCAAAGTAAGGCCAGGACCGCTCCGTCACGTTCACGCGGGCCACGGCACTGATCACCGATAGCTGATCCGAGGGCCCGGACTCGACCACACGCAGGCGTTGATCCACGCCGACACCCGTCAGCGTCTGGAGTGCGGTGCGCTTGGGCGCCGGTTTTCGTCCCTGCCCACCAGCCCTCGACGCGCCTGCTGCCCAGAGGAGTAGTGGCGCTGAAGTCGCCGGGATTTCCTGCCGCATTTCCTCCTCGCGCCGAGCGAGGGTCCATGGTAAACGAGCGGCGCAAGCTCCCTTCGGGCCGTGGCATCCCAGGTCAGGGGCCCAGGTCAGCGGACGGCGATTGGAGCGGGCTAAGACGATGCGCCAGCAGGCTCAGCCCGGACCAGCGGACCGGACAGTGCAGTTCGCGACGACGCACTGGAGCCTCGTGTTCGCGGCCGGTCACGGCGGGTCGGCCGAGGCCCGGCAGGCCATGGCCGAGCTCTGCGGGATCTACTGGTATCCCCTCTACGCCTATGCCCGGCACAAGGGGACGTCGGCGGACGCGGCGGAGGAGTTGACCCAGGGGTTTTTCGAGCACCTCCTCGCGCACGACGTGGTGGCATCGGCCGTTGCGGCCCGGGGGCGATTCCGGGCCTTCCTGCTACGGTGCTTTCAGAACTTTGCGGCGAGCGAACACGCCCGGGCCACGCGGGTGAAACGCGGCGGCGGCCGGCCGCTGCTCTCGCTCGATGTGCCGGGCGTCGAGGCGCGGGTGGCCCGGCAACTGGCCGATCCGCGTGATCCGGAGCAGCTCTACGAACGGCACTGGGCGCTGGCGGTGCTCGAGGAGGCTATGCGCCAACTGCGAGAGGCCTTCGCGGCGGAGGGACGGGCGCGGGCCTTCGAGCTGCTCGCTCCGCGGTTGTCGGGGGAACGGGACGGGACCTCGGCTGCCGAGGTGGCGCAGCAGTTGGGGACGACGGAAAGCAGCGTCAACGTCATGGTGCACCGGCTGCGACGGCGGTATCGCGAGGTGCTCTACCGGGTGGTACTTCGGACCGTGGACAGCCCGACCGAAGTGCAGGAAGAACTTCGGCACCTGCTCCGGGTGCTGCAGACGCCATGAGCGGCACGCACAGCGATCCTCCGCAGATTACGGACATCGGGGATGGGAGCGAAGGTCCCGCTGAGCCGTGGCGCGTCCGGAACCTCGGCTCACCGGCAAGCGCAGGCGGGACGCCTGCACCACAGGTTCAGGACGAGGGGGGAGGAGCCTCCGACCCGGACTCCCCGACCACGCCAGGGCCTTTCGCGCCGCACTTGACCCCTTGGACCTTGCCTTTGGCGCTTTGGCTTTGGCGCTTCCCTTGAGCTTTGAACTTTGAACTTTGAGCTTCGCCCTTTGCTAAGAAAGCGCACCCGTCCGCGTAGATACCCAATGGACCGAACTGCCCAGCGATGAACCAACCCCAGCCACGCTGTCCGCGCTGCGGAGCCGGGCGTGCACCCGACACGGTCGCCGGTCTTTGCCCGGCCTGCCTCCTGCAGGACGTGCTGGCCGAACCGGAGTCGCCCGGGACCGAAGCGCCGGAGGTGGACAGCGCCGCGCTGGCGGCCGTGGGTTTGGCCCCGGCCCCGCCGGTGGCGGCGACAGACCGGTTTGGCGACTACCGGCTGGAGGGGGAGATCGGGCGCGGGGGCATGGGGATCATCTACCGAGCGCACCAGCTCAGCCTGAACCGGGACGTGGCCCTGAAGATGATCCTGGCCGGGCCACTCAACTCGAGTGACTTCGCCCGGCGGCTGCGGGTCGAGGCGGAGGCGGCGGCGCGGTTGGACCACCCGCACATCGTGCCGATCTACGAGGTGGGGGAGCATGAGGGCCAGCCCTTCTACGCGATGCGGCTGGTCGAGGGTCTCAACCTGGCGCAGGCGCTCAAGGCGGGGCCCTTCGAGCCGCGGGCGGCGGCCACGCTGCTGGTGACGGTGGCGCAGGCGGTACAACACGCCCATGAACGCGGGGTGCTGCACCGGGACTTGAAGCCCTCGAACATCCTGTTGGATGCCGCGGGCCAACCGCACGTGAGCGACTTCGGGCTGGCGAAGTTCGTGCATCAGGACAGTTCGCTGACCCTGAGCCACGCGGCGCTAGGGACCCCGAGCTACATGGCGCCGGAACAGGCGGCGGGCGGGAGCAAGACGGTGACGACGGCAGCGGACGTGTACAGCCTGGGGGCCATCCTGTACGAGCTGCTAACCGGGCACCCGTTGTTCCGGGCGGAGACGCCGCTGGAAGCGATTCGGAACATCCTGGAGCGCGAGCCCGAACGGCCCAGTCGGGTCAATCCGCGGGTGCCGCGGGATCTGGAGATCATCTGCTTGAAGTGCCTGCAGAAGGAGCCGGGGCGGCGGTACGGCTCGGCCGGGGCGTTGGCGGAGGATCTGGCGCGGTGGCTGGAATCGCGGCCGATCCGAGCCCGACCCACCGGGTGGATCGAGCGGGGATGGCTGTGGTGCCGGCGCAAGCCGGCGTTGGCAGCTATGGCAGGGGCGCTGGTGGTAACGCTGCTGGTGGCTTCGGCGGTGGCGGCATGGCGGATCGCGGTGGCGCGGGGGCACCAGCGACGCGAGGCCTATTACTCCGCGGTGGCGTTGGCCGAGAAGTTTATCCAGGACGGCAGACCGGACCGTGCGATGGAGCTGTTGGTGCAGTGTCCTGAGGCACTGCGCCACTGGGAATGGGGCTATCTGGTGGCGCAGTGCCATCAGGAGATCCTGTCCATCCCGGCCCACCCGCGGGTGACGGGGGTCGGGGCCGTGAGTGTCCGGGCCGTGGCCTTCGACGCGCCTGGCGCGCGGTTGCTGACGCTGGGCCAGGAGGGTCGACTCAAGGTATGGGACGCCGCGGATGGCCAGGCGCTCTGGAGCTTGGGCGACACCCAGCACCCGGTCACGGGATGGGCCTTGCACCCGCAAGCGCCCGAGTTGCTCTTCTGCCAGACGACCGGCGTGCTCCGGAGAATGAGTCTGGAGGATCAGCGCGAGCTGCCGGTACCTCCGGCGGTGGCAGAGGCGGGACCGATCCGGGGTCTGGCCTACGCAGCGGACGGGACGAGGGCCGCCAGCGTGACCGCCCAGGGTTGGGTCCGGCTGTGGGACACAGCCTCGGCCCGGGTGCGTTGGCAGGTGTCCCTGGGGGCGATGGAGGGTGAGGAGTTGGTGCGCCGCGAGGCGGCGACGGGTGTGGGCCGGGATTACGACGTCACGCGCAATCCGCGGGTGTTTTTCGACTCGGGCGGAGGGCGGCTGATCGTGGAGGGGATGGTGACCGCGTGGTGGCTGGCCGCGGACTCGGGGGAGGTAGTGGCTTGCCGGAAACTCGACCCCCTCGAGCAGTGGGGGATTTGGGTGTCACCGGACGGCGAGAGCGTTGTAGCGCTGGGTAACCGGGGCGAGCTGGAACTCTGGCACGGACAGCAAGCGGGGCGGCAGTTGGGCCCGGTCTTCGCCGGTCACGCCCGGGTCCAGCGGTGGGTCGCCTTCAGCCCGGACAGCCGCTATTTCTGTACGGGGGGCGATGCGGGCACCGCCCGGGTCTATGCGCTGCCGGGTGGGGAGGAGGTCCGCCGCCTCACCGGGCACGTATGCGGCGGACTGTTCAGCCCGGACGCAACCCGCTTGGCGCTCTACGGCTCCCGGCGGCTCGTGCCCGTCCTGAACCTCGAACGGGCGGACCAAGATCTGACCCTGCGGGGACACCTGATGACCGTTGGGTCAGCCGCTTTCTCCTCGGACGGACGGCGGCTGGCCACCGCGGACTGGAACGGGACGGTCAAGGTATGGAGCGGCCTGCCGGGACGGTCCGCCTGGCCGGCGCCACCCTGGATCAAGGGAGCGGCCTGCAGCGCGGACGGTCGCTGGGTCACGGGCAGCGTCAGTTACGGAGACCTTCAGGTTTGGGACGCGACCAGCGGGGCGCTGGCGCGAGTCATCCCCGCCCGTTGGAGTCAACCCTATCTGGCGCATTTCAGCCCGAACAACCGGTGGGTGGTCACGACGTCGATGGATCCCATCGGGCGGGTTTGGGACGTGACCACCGGGGAGTTGGTGGGGGCGTTGCGGGGAGGGAGCAACGTCATGGTCCTCGCACGCTTCAGCCCCGACGGCCGCTCGATCGCCTCGGTGGACACGGGCGGGGTGGTGAGCCTCTGGGAGGTGCCTTCGTTCAACCGGCATTGGTCAGTGGCGAGCGGCCTGGTGTCTCCCTACTGGCTGGCCATCAGCTCGTCCTCCCACCACCTCGTGCTCACGGGGGAGGGGCGGGCCTCCGCTGCTGGTCGACCTGCGGTCACGGGGCCTGACCCGGCTGCCGATTGAGGGAACGTTCTTCTGGTCGGTCTCCTTCAGCCCGGAGGGTCGCTGGCTGACACTCACGAGCGATGATGGGGTCCTCTACCTCCTGGACGCCACCACCTGGCGGGTGGTCGCGTCCAGCCAGAGCCAGGGACGGGGGCCATGGCCGGGGGTTTAGCGCGGATGGCCGCAGGACCACCGTGGCGGCACAGGATACGGGCATCGGCAACTACGATGGCGGTTCGCTCCAGATCTGGGATGCCGAGCACTGGCGCCAACTGCTGGCCCTCGGTGGTCGCTCGGACTTTTTCGACCCGACGGCGAGCTTTGTCGGTCCCGGCGGTCGCCAGCTCGTGGCCCCCAACTGGGATGGGATCATCTGCCAGTGGGAAGCCTTTCCCTGGCAGGACCGCGAATACGCGGGCCTGCCCGGCGCGACGCTAGCCGCGCGCATCCGCGCCCACGCCACCGCTTACTGGCATGAACGCCTGCGGCTTGAACAGGCCGCGGTACGCCCGGACACCAACGCGTTTCCCGTCATCGACGATCTGTTCCTGCCCGCACGCGACCCGCGGTGTGGACGGGAGCAACTGGACCTCGGGCGCTGGTACAACGGCCGGCTGGACGGTTGGCTGCACCCGAATTGCCAGGATCTCGCGCCGGACTTCACCCTGGCAGCGCTGCCGTCCGGGTGGCAGACCTTGCAGGGCGTACGGTTCGATATCCGTGGCGTCCTGGTCACCCGGGCACTCGATCGGCAAGGTGAAATGCTCGACGCGATGTGGATTCGGCAGCCCGAGCAAGTGGACGGCATCGCCGTCGGCCAGCGCTTCCGGCGCCTGCACGTCCTTCAGGCCGCCTGCCCGGCCGAGGCAGTGCCCGACGGTACGACCATCGGCAGCTATGTCTGGCATTACGCGGACGGCACGACGCACGAAGAACCGATCGTGTACGGTCGGGACCTGCGCTACTGGTGGTTGCCGGCCGGCGAAGCCCCGCAGGATCTCGAGCGCGGGCGCATTGCCTGGGTGGGCGACACACCGCTGGCGCAGCGGGCCGGCGCCCGCGTCCGGCTCTACCTCACCAGCTATGAGAATCCGCGCCCCACGGTGGAGGTCCGTCATCTTGCGATCACGTCCCGGGCGCTGCCCTCGGCGCCGTTCGTGGTGGCCATGACCGTCGAGCCTTGAGGAACGCAATGGGGTCAAACATTGATATTTGACATTTTCTATCAGCCCCAGAACGCCTGTCGCGGCTGGGCGGGAATTGTCAAATGTCAATGTTTGACCCCATTGCCTTTCCCTCGGACCCCGGTTCACCACCGGAGTCCGACGAACCGTCGCCCACCTCACTGGCCCTTGGTCCGATAGAAGCGGTACGGGCGCTGCGCGGCGCCCGGATCCAACACCACCGGGCGGTTCACGTCGGTCGCGACCACGCCCAGCGAGGTCCAGGTGTCGAGGTCATCGGAGACCTCCAGTTCGTAGTTCTGCCGGGCCCAGCAGAGGATTCGGATCCGGCCTTCGCCCAGGGCCTCGAGCGCCGGCGGTTCGGTCACTGTGAGGATCTGGTTGGCCGGCACTTTCCTCAGTTCCTGCACGATGCCCGAAGGCCATTCAATGCGGACAATGTCCGCCATCGTGGCCTGTTCGAGTCCGAAATGGGCGCGGAGATCCGCCTGGGCACGGGTGCCCGCGGTGAGTTCCCGCAGTTGCCATCGCCGGCGACCTTGAACCCAGGCGTAGACCCGCACCTTGGCTCCGATGGCGGAGCGGTTCGAGACGGTGCCGATCAGCCGCACCTTCAGCCAACTGTTTCCGTTGCCATTGTTGTGGTAGAGGCAGTCGCTGCCGTTCAGGTAGTTGCCTACGAACAAGTCCAGGAAACCATCGTTGTCGTAATCCCCCAGAGACAGCAGACCGAACGGCCCGTGTCCCGCACCGGGCTGCCGATGGTCGCCGGCATGAACGTCCCGTCCCCCCGGTTGAGGTAGAACAGGTTGGTCAGGGCATTGACCTGGCCCCGGCTGACGTAGAGGTCCAGGTCCCCGTCATTGTCGAAATCTCCCCAGGACCCGTTGCTGGTCTCCGGCCCGGGCCCGAGGAGGCTCTGGGTGAACCGGCCATCGCCCTCATTGTGAAAGAGACGGCCGAGCTCGTTCCAGCCGCTGAGGAACAGATCGAGCTTGCCGTCGTTGTCGTAGTCCGCCCAAACGGGCATCAGCGAGACGCTCCGGTCGTTGGCGATCGCGTTGTCGGTGACCCGCACAAAGACGCCCGCTCCGTCGTTGCGATAGAGGTAGTTGCTGTACTGTCCTCCCCAGAAGCCACCCGCGTCGACGACCAGCAGGTCCATGTCACCGTCCCCATCGTAGTCCCCCCACGCGGCGGCTTCGACGCCCAGATAGCGGTCCTGGGCCAGGGGGCCGTCGGTGACTCGGGCATAGCGCCCGGAACCCGTCGCGTGGAACAAGTAGTTGTTAGGGAAACCGCCGCCGGGCCAGCCGTAGATGCTAAAGACATCCAGCCAACCGTCGTTGTCGTAATCCACCCACGAGCCGTAGGCGCCCGGCGTGTCGGTCAGGGGCGGGGCCGTTACCAGCTCGAAGGTTCCGTTGCCGAGGTTGCGGTGCAATCGGAGTAAGGCGCTGCCGGTCCAGTCACTGACCAGGCAGTCGAGGGTCCCGTCATTGTCATAGTCGGCCCAGACGCCGCTGGCGTACCTGCCGGCCGTTGCGGCCAAGCTGCCCACCTTCTGGGCCACCTGGGTGAACCCGGCGGCACCGTCGTTGCGAAAGAGCCCCATGAATTCCCGTTGGGCAGTGTCCACCCCGGCGCCCACCAGAAGATCAATGTCGCCGTCCTCATCGTAATCGGCCCACGAGCAGACCCACGCCGAGTTGGTATCCTGCACGACCGGCCCTTGGGTGATCTTGGTGAACTGGGTGTCCACGAAGACGAAGGTGTGGTTGGTGAGGGCATCCCTTCCGTGCCGGTCACCACCACGCTATAGCGGCCTTGTTGCGCGGCTTGGAGGTTGGTCAGCGTCAACGTCGGTTTGGTCTCTCCGGTCAGGTCCACGCCGTTGAACCGCCATTGGTAGGTGCTCGCGCTCCCGGAGTTGAGCGTTACCGCTCCGTTCAGGCTGGCACTGGGCCGCGGCGGTTGAATCCGAATGGGCTCGGTGATCTTCAGGACGCGGTCCACCTCTTGGTCTCTCAGTTCCTGCACATTCCCCGAGGGCCATTCGATGATCACCCGCTCGGCCTGGGTGGCGTCCCCAGACCGAAGTGTGGACGGCTGTCGTGCTGGCTGGCCTCCCCGCCACTCACCTGGCGCAGTTGCCAGACGGGCTGCCCCCGATGGTGGCCAGGACGCGCACCTTGGCTCCGATCGCATCCCGGTTCGAAGCCGTGCCGATCAGCGTGAACTTGAGCCAGTGATTCGCGTTCTTCAGGTTGTGGTAGAGGCGGATTCGCGGCCCCGTGTGCAGCAGCAGCACGTCCAGGAAACCGTCGTTGTCGTAGTCACCCCAGGCCGAACCCATCCACGAGTCTGCCTGCTCCGTGAACACCTCGCTCACGCGCGTGAAGGTGCCATCCCCGTTGTTGTGGTACAGGGCGGCTTTCTGCGGGCTGACCTGACCGATAGCCGCCAGGAGATCCACGTGCCCGTCGTTGTCGTAGTCGGCCCACGTGGGGAACCCGTAGGCCCCTGCAAGGGTGGCGTCCGGAACGAACCGGGCCCCGCCCTCGTTCCGGTACAGCCGGGTGTTGGCGAAGCTGCCCAGGGCGATGTCCAGGTCGCCGTCGTTGTCGTAGTCCGCCCAGGCGGCATGCAGCGTGTCGCCATCGGTGGGCAGGCCGAGGTTGTCCGTGGTGAACTGGCCGCGGCCGTCATTGCGCCAGAGCCGGCTCGGATCCGTGATGGCCGAGACGAACAGATCCGGATCCCCGTCGTTGTCGTAGTCCGCCCAACTGACCGCATTGAGCATGAATGCGGGCGTTCCCAGGGTGTGCCGGGTGAACGTCCCGTGGCCGGTGGCGTGGTAGAGTTGCGTCTGCCCGGGAGCATTGGGCACCGTGCCTTCGATGATACACAGATCCATCCAGCCGTCCCCGTCATAGTCCGTGCAACTCCCGTACGAGCGCCCGGCGATGCGGGTGGTCAACTCCCCGGCACCCCCGGCCGAAGGTGCCGTCGCCATGATTCCAGTAGAGGTCGCTGCGGCCTTGGGTCCCCCACCCGTCGTTGATCAGGAGCAAGTCCCGGTAACCATCGTTGTTGAAATCCACCCAGAAAGCCCCAAACGACGTGCGCGCGTCGGTGACGATGGGCCCCGCCTCGGGCCCGACTTTGACGAAGGTGCCGTCGCCGGCGTTGCGATAGAGGAAGTTGGTGCGGGCCTGCATCCACCCCGCGGTGATGAACAGGTCGGGGAGCCCGTCGTTGTTGTAGTCGCCCCAGGCTGCGGAGATGCTTTGGGCGTTGGAATCGAGGAGGCCGGCGGCCCGGGTGGTCTCTTCAAACTGAGCCGCCCTGAATCCGGGCGCCAGGAAAAGCGTGCTGGCCAGGGCCAGTACCAGCCCGGCGCGCGGGCTGCGGAAAGAGGGTTGGGTCGAGTTCATGGGTGTGCGGGTGTTGGACTGGGTGAGGGTTTCCCGGGTTTCGTGTTTCATCCAGGGCACCAGCGCCCGGCCGAATCGCCGGACGAGCTTGGCGTCGGCCGCTGCCTGCGGGCAGCGGTCGCTGCCGGGTCCTGTAGGCGACCGAAGACTGGGCACTCGTGCCCCACACCCCTATCAACTCGAAGGGCCTGCCGATCTTTCACCGGCAGACCCGCTTTCCTGTGCGCCACGAAGGATTTCAGTTGGGCTGTTGGCCAGCAACAGTCGGTGGGATCAACAACGTTGATTCCGTGGAGCTTGTGCCGATGGCATCCCGCCGCGCCACGACCTCCACGCAATCCGCAGGTCCCCAAGTGTTCCCTGACTCTTTGTTTCGGGGGAGAAATGACGGGACGGTGACTATTTCATCCGTGGAGGTAGGTTCGTGGACTCGGGCGGAGCCTGCAAACCGGAACATGTTCAGGGCGAGACTGATGGCTGGTCGTACCACCGAAAGTGTTGCCTTCCCCTAGTCCGGTCCAGGGCCAGGGAGGGCATCCTCGCGGTCGGCAGAGCCCGAAAGCACGAGGCAAACTGAGAAACACGGGGCGTCATCCACGGACGATCTGTCGCAGTGGGTCCACGGAATAGCGTGTCACGGAACACCAGGTCTCGCTGCTGTCCCGGCCGCATCACAAGTGGTGTCACTGCGTGCGCGAGTCGCCTTCCGCGAGGACCAGAAGTCGGGCAAGGTCGTCAACCACCTCGTCAGCGACGAAGCCCGGTGTGAGGTATTCTGCGGGTCCGGAGGGACCGCTTCCGGCGATGAAGAGGTGGTTCAGCGCCGGATAGCGCTTGATACGGACGTGGGGACGTCCCTCCAGTTTCCGCCGCCAGTTCACCAGATCCGCTTCGGTGACCTGATAATCACGCCCGCCTTGGAGGATGAGGATGGGTTGATCCAGTCCGGCCGCCACCGTCGGCGCGTCATAGCCGCGCAGATCGAGCCAATAGGCCGGCGCCGCCCCCAACAACACGGCCGCGCTGCCCGCGTCGTCCGGCGTCAAGTCGCGGATGCGGACGGCAAGGACCTTGACTTCGTCGATTTGGGCCTGTTCTTCGGCCGATACCGATCCGTCCATCCGCGCGAGGTACTCAAACTGTTCGACCATCACGTCCGGAAGCGGGCGCGTGGCGCCAGCAAGGATGGCCAGGCCGGCCCATCCCGCACGGTCACGGACGATACGCGGCGCAAGCGTGCCGCCCAGGCTGTGGCCGACCACGAAGAGCCGGCTCACATCGATCTCCGGACGACCGCGCAGAAAGGTCAACGCGTGGCCGACGTCGTCGATCACCTCCTGCCGGACCGTGAAGCCGGCCAACCCGGCCGCCGCAAGCTTCGCGGCGTGGACACGGGTGCGTTTGTCGTAGCGGAGTACCGCGATGCCGCGCGTGGCCAGCCCCCAAGCCAGGTCGCGGAAGGGTTTGTTCGCGCCCACCGTCTCGTCGCGGTCGTTTGGCCCGGATCCGTGCACCAACACCACCGCCGGGCAGGGACGGTCGCCGCGCGGCCGCGTCAGCGTGCCGGGCAGACGCCACTTCGGATCGCCGAACTCCACTTCCTCCTCGGTGAAGGTCTCCTGGTTCACATACGGCGGGAACTGCTGCCCCGGTCCGCGTGCGGGCAGGAAGAACAACCCACTCACCCGATCCGCGCCATCAAAGGTCAGGGACACATCGAACCAGGACTTCTGGAATTCACAGGTGACCCGCACGACGCGATTGGGCGGTCGCGGCTCCAGACGGCTGCCGTGCCGGCGGACGAAGGGGCCGGCTTGTGCCTGCAGGGCTGCCCAGACCGCGTGCAGCTTCTCCTCCGGCAGCGCGGCAGTCATGGCGTCGTCGAACCCGGCCACGCAGCGTCCCCATTCGCCCGCGACAAGTCGGTCGACGAAACCCTCCGCAACGCCCAGGACCGCGGCGTCCGGGGGAGGTCACGATGGCAGGATCACCGCGCGGCGTCTCGGCGGCGGGCAGACCGCCGACCCCGCAGAGCAGGGCGAGCCAGTACACGAACCGGGGGCAATCAGTCTTCATGGATGGCGCAAGCCACGGGGCACTTGCCGCCCCATCGCCCCGACAGCCTGACGGGTCGGTCCCACCACTACCAGCCAAACCTGAGGTTGGCGAAGCCGCTGCCCAGGGGCCAACCACCCTGCCCGCCGGCTGGGGGCATCCAGCCTGCAGGTCGTAGGCCCGGCGTCCTCTCCGGGCGGATCATGGGGAGAACTGAGTGGCAATGCGTAAGAGAGCCGGCATTCTGTTGTTTTCCTCAACACCTGGGTTGCGAGTTCGAGGTCGCCGCCCTAGACCCTTGGTCAGAGCAAGTGATCCTGTATCACTCCTTGTCAAACAGTAAGTCGTCTTGTGGAAAGTCTCGACCATCGCTGCCCGCGGGCTGGCCGCGGCGACAGCCGGGAACGGTGACACCATGAAAACCCTCAATGCACTCTCCCTCTCCCTGGGCCTCTGGCTGACGTTCCTCGGCCCGCGCGCCCACGCCGCCGTGACCATCACCACCGACCGAACGGTCGGTGCCGGTGACACCAGCCTGGAGAATCAGGCCGTCGTGGTGGATCGCGCCACGCTCACGTTGGCCGGACCCCACACGTTCACCAGCCTCGAATTGCGGAACGGGGCGACGCTGACCCACCCCACCGGCACCACCGGCCTGGTACTGACGGTCACGGGCAACGTCACGATCGCGTCCGATGCCTCCATCAGCGTGGACGGACGCGGTTACCCCTTTGCCGGCAACAGCGGTCCGGGCGCCGGCGCACGCGGCGACTGGTCTGGCAGCGGCGCCGGTTACGGGGGGTCTCGGAGGGGAGTGCCACAGGTACGGCGGGCGGCCGCCACTACGGCTCCGTTCTCCAACCCGCCGAGTTGGGCAGTCAGGGCGGAGGCGGCAGCGGTGGCGAAGGTGCGGCGGGTGGTGGTGTCATCCGCCTCCAGGTAGGTGGCACGCTGGACGTTCAAGGCCGGATCTCGGCCAACGGCCTCTCGGCCGCGCCCGACAACGCGGGCGGGGGCTCGGGCGGCAGCATCTGGATCACGACCGTGACCCTGACCGGAACGGGACCCATCCAGGCCAACGGCGGCCACGGCGAATGGGTCGATGGCGGCGGTGGTGCGGGCGGGCGCATCGCCCTCTACTACACCCAGAGTCAGTTCACGGGTCCGGTCATGGCTCAGGGCGGTGGTGGCTCCCGGCGCGCCGGTGCCGGGACGGTGTACTGGAAGCGGGCGGGTGACGCGGTGGGCGAGCTGACCGTGGCGAATGGAGACAACTGGGGCAACTACACGCCCCTGACTTCGCCGGAGGCCTTTCGCTTGACCCTCGCCAACCGCGCGGTCTGCTATCCGGAAGCCCCGCTCTCGGTGGCCCGTTTCACGATGCCCGGCGAGGCGGTCCTGACGCACCTGACCGGTCAATCCAACCTGACGCTTCACGTCACCGGAGATGCCACCTTGGGAGCCGGCGCCCAACTCACCGTTGATGGTCGCGGCTATCCCGTCGGCGACGATCCCGGACCCGGTGCCGGCAACCGCGCGGACTGGAGCGGGTCGGGCGGCGGCCACGGTGGCCTGGGTGGTTGGAGCCGGAGCGGAGCGGCCGGGGGCAACACTACGGTTCCCTGCTCGAGCCCACGACGCTCGGCGGCGGGGGCGGTCATGCCAGCGGCGGGCAGGGCACCGCCGGGGGCGGCGTCGTCCGCCTGGTGGTGGACGGCAACCTGGCCGTGAACGGACGCCTTTCCGCCGACAGCGCCGGTTCGCCGCCCGACAACGCCGGGGGCGGGGCCGGCGGCAGCATCTGGCTCACCGTCGGAACCCTTTCCGGCAATGGGGTCATCTCGGCCAACGGCGGTCCGGGCGAATGGGTGGACGGCGGGGGGGCAGCGGCGGGCGCATCGCCATCTATTACACGGCCAACACGTACGCCGGAACCCTCACGGCCACGGGCGGCAGCGGCTACCAAAGGGGCGGCGCCGGCACGATCTACACCAAGGAAGCCTCCGGAAACGCGGGGCCATCTTCTCGTGGACAACGGCGGCACCTGGGGCAACTACACGCCGCTGCAGACGCCGCAGCCCTTGCGCGCCACCCTCGCGGGCCGCGCCTACCTGTACCCCGAAGGAGCTCTGACATTCGCCGAACTCGAACTGCCCGGTGAAGCTGTGCTGACCCACCTGACCGGCCAGTCGAACGTCCATCTCCACGTCGCCGGCAACCTCCGCATCGGTGCCAGCTCCGCCATCAGCGTCGAGGGCCGCGGGTATCCCATCGGTGACGAACAGGGTCCCGGCGCGGGCACCCGCGCGGACTGGAGCGGTTCCGGGGCAAGCCACGGCGGACTCGGCGGCTGGAGTCGCACCTCCGCAGGACCCACCGCGCAATATGGCTCGATGCTCGAACCCACCCTTCTGGGCAGCCAGGGCGGCTCGGCAAACGGCGGCCCGGGGACGGCCGGCGGCGGGGCCATCCGGTTGATCGTCGACGGCACCCTCACCGTCGATGGCAGTCTCAACGCCAACGGCGCCAGCGCGCCCCCCGACAACGCCGGAGGCGGCGCCGGCGGCAGCATCTGGCTCACCGTCGGGACCCTTTCCGGGAATGGTGCCATCTCGGCCAACGGCGGTCCGGGCGAATGGGTGGACGGCGGCGGCGGCGGCGGTGGCCGGATCGCCGTCTACTACGGCCGCAGCGAGTTCACCGGCGCGATCACCGCTTATGGCGGCGGCGGAAACCAGCGCGGCGGCGCGGGCACGGTTTACAGGCGCGAACAGGGGGCCGCCTACGGTCAGTTGCTCGTCCACAACGGCGGCGCCTGGGGCAACTACACCCCGCTGACCTCGCCCGAACCCTTCCAGCTCATCCTCGCCGAGATGGCCTACGTCTATCCCGTCGAGCCATTGACCGTGCGCGATCTTGAGGTGCGCGCCAACGCAACCCTCACCCACCTCACCGGCCAGGACCGCTGCGACGTCACGGTCCTCAACAACGCCACCGTCGCGGAAGGTGGCCACGTCAGCACCGACGGTCGTGGTTACCCCCTCGGCGCCGACCTCGGACCCGGTGCCGGCGTCCAGCGGGACTGCTGCGGCAGCGGCGGCGCCCACGGAGGCACCGGCGGCCGCTCCGGCTCGGGCGCGGATGGCGGAACCCCCTATGGCTCCCTGACCGAACCGCTCGAACGCGGCAGCGCCGGCGGTGCTGGCACTGGCGGTCCCGGCGGTGCCGGCGGGGGCGTCGTGCGCCTGCGCGTCGGCAACACCCCTGACCCTCGACGGTCGCGTCACCGCCAACGGGCTCAACGGCGTTCCGGACAACGCCGGTGGTGGCGCCGGCGGCAGCATTTATCTGACGGCGAAAACCCTGGCTGGCAAGGGGGCCATCCTGGCCGACGGCGGTGCCGGGGAATGGGTGGATGGCGGCGGCGGCGGCGGCGGCCGCATCGCCCTCCACACCAGCACTCTCTCCTTCACGGGGAGTTGTTCGCGCGCGGCGGCGGCGGCCATCAACGAGGCGGGGCCGGCTCCATCTACCGTCTGACACTCGGTCAACCCGGCGGCGAACTCGTGCTGGACAACGGTGGAAACGCCGGCGCGCTCACCCCGCTGGAGGTGCCCGCACAGACCCGCCTGATCCTCCGCGGCGGCTCGAGCTTCTACCCGGCTGGCACGCTGAAGGTGGTCAGTCTGGAACTCGAACCCGGCGCCTCCCTGACGCACCTCACGGGTCAACCCGCCCTCACCGTGCACGTCGACCAGGACCTCCGCGTCGCTGCCGGTGCCGCGCTCGTCGCCGACGGCAAGGGCTACCCGCTCGGGAACGATCCCGGACCGGGCGCCGGCGTCAACGGACCCGTCTGTGGCGGCGGCGGCGCGCATGGCGGAACGGCGGCATCGCCTGGCCCGGGGATGTGCTCGGTGGACAAGCTTACGGCTCCGTGCTCGAACCCACGGCCCTCGGCTCGAGTGGCGGCGGAAGCAGTGCGTCGCCCACCCGCCAACGAAGCCCGGGCGGAGGCGCCGTGCGCGTGGTCGTCGGTGGCAAGTTCACCTTGGACGGCTCCCTGACCGCCAACGGCGGCAGCGCTTCCTACGACAACCAAGGCGGGGCCGCCGGCGGCAGCATCTGGGTGACGGCCGGCCAACTCGCCGGCGAGGGTACCATCGCCGCCAACGGCGGCACGGGTGAATGGGTGGATGGCGGCAGCGGCGGCGGCGGCCGCATCGCCCTCTATCTCACGGAAAACCGCTTCAAGGGAACAGTGACCGCCCGCGGCGGTGCGCCCGGACGTCAGGCCGGCGGCGCCGGCACGATCTACACCCGACTGGCGGCGGATCCCGTCGGGACCGTGCTCGTCGAAAACGGCGATCGCTGGGGCGCCCTGACCCCGTTGTGGACTCCCGAGGCTTTTGACCTCCGCATCGCTGCGCAGGCCCAGGCGTGCGGGGCCGTCCCCCTCCTGCTGCGCTCGCTCGAGGTGGCCACCAACGCCGTCCTCACCCATCTCAAAGGGGATGGCGGCGTGAACGTCGTTGTCCTCGGCGACATGGCCGTGGCCGGGCATATCAATGCCGATGGCCTCGGCTATCCCGTCGGAACCGATCCCGGACCCGGTGTGGGAGGTTCCGGCTCCTGGGCCGGCGGCGGGGCCGGCCACGGCGGCGACGGACACAGCAGCCTCAGCGGCGCGCCCGGCGGTCTGGCTTACGGTTCCGCCCTCGAACCCACGACTCCTGGCAGCCAGGGCGGCGCCGGTAGTGCCGGCCCGGGCACGGACGGCGGCGGCGTGATCCGCCTGATCATCGGCGGAACCCTCACGGTCGATGGCCGCATCACTGCCAACGCCCTGGGATCCCCCGCGACAACGCCGGTGGCGGTTCCGGCGGCAGCATCCTCATCAACGCGCGTCAGTTCGCCGGGGTTGGCGAGATCCGCGCCCAAGGCGGTCCCGGTGAATGGGTGGAGGGCGGCAGCGGCGCCGGTGGCCGCATCGCCGTGTATCGCGAAAGCACGACCTTCAGCGGCGTGCTCTCAGCCGACGGCGCCGGCGGAGCGCGGCCGGGCCAAGCGGGCACAGTCCACCAAAGCGCCACCTCAACCCTCGTCTGGCTCGCGCCCGGCGAACCCTGGCTTTTCGGGCACGTTCCACTCGAAGTGGCCCTCTTCGTGCCCGGCACCGGTCCTTTCATCACCGAGTTCAGCGCCTGGCATGCCGGCAGCGTCACCCCCATCGCCACCGTCCCGGCGAACCTGACGGCCGGCACCCTCTGGAACACCACAGGGCTTCCCGACGGTGCGTACGAACTGCGTGCGGTGGTCCGCGACCCTGCCGGCAACGCGGTCGCCGAGAGCCGACGCGCGGCATCCGTCAACAACCACGTGACCTGGCACAACGGCGCGCTGGCTGCCTCGGAGTCCTGGGCCCCCGGCCAGGTGCATGTCGTCCAGCGCGAAGTCTCCGTCAGTGCAGGACAAACGCTCACCCTCCAACCGGGCGCCATCGTGAAGTTCCTCCCCGGCGCCCGCCTCAACCTGCTGGGCGGCGGCACGCTCGTCGCGTTGGGAACCGCCAATCAGCCCATCCACCTGACCTCCTTCCGCGACGACACCGTGGGCGGCGACACCAATCTGGACGGGGACGCCTCGAAAGCGACCCCCGGGGCCTGGCGCCTCTCCGTGAACGCCAGCGCCACCCTGCAGGCCAATGACCAGACTCGCTTCCGCTATCTCAGCCGGACCTTCGGCGGTGCGCTCGCCGGCCACGAGACCTGGACTTCCGACAGCCTGCGTGAGATCACCGACAACGTCACCGTCCCCGGCGGCGCCACCCTGACCCTCGAGGCCGGCGCCCTCGTCAAGTTCCATCCCGGCACCGGCCTCAACGTCCTGCCCGGCGGCAAGCTCGTCACACGTGGCACCGCCGTTCAACCCGTCGTCTTCACGTCGGTCCGCGACGACGCCTGGGGCGGTGACACCAACGGGGACGGCACCCAGACCGCGCCGGCCGCCGGCGACTGGCGCAGTCTCCGTTTTGAGGACGGTGCCGAGGGCGACCTCGCCCACACCCGCGTGCTCTTCGGCGGCAACTCCGTCGGCAACCCCTGGGGCGCCGGCGGCGCCGTCGAATCCCTCGGCGGCCCCTTCGTCGCACGGCATTGCGTCATCGCCGACGCCCTCAAAGACGGCGCCTTCTGCTACGGCACAACACGTTTCGAGAACTGTCTCGTCCTCCGTTGCGACCGCGGCCTGACCGCGGTGGGCGAACTGATCGTCCTGAACTGCACGCTTGACGCGAACAAGATCGGGCTCCTCGAACACGTCGGCCATCTCATCGTCCATAACACCATCGTCTCCCACAGCCTCATGGCCGGCATCGAGCACGACCTGGGCGGCTTCACCCCCACCGTCACCCACTGCAACGTGTGGAACCCCGACGCCACCCGCGGCAACTACAGCGGGACGGCCGACCGGACCGGCTTGGACGGGAACCTCTCCGCCGCCCCGCGCTACAAGGACGCCGCGGCCGACAACTACCGGCTCCACTTCGCCTCCCCGGCATCGATGCCGCCGACGGCACCCGCGCGCCCGCCACCGACTTCGCCGGCCAGGCACGCTACGACGACCCGCGCACCGGCAACACCGGTATCCCCTCTGCGAATGGCGCCGTGCCCGACATCGGGGCGTTCGAGTTCGTCGAAACCGCCCCGTCCAACGTCGACCTGGTCGTGTTGGGAGTGTCCGGCCCCGGCCAACTCACTGCCGGCAGCGTCGTCCATGTTGAATGGACCATCGCCAACCGTGGGGCCGAGGCCTTCACCGGGCCGTGGCATGACGCGCTCTTCCTGCGCCACGCGCTGACCGGCCAGCGGCTGAACGTCAGCGAGGTGCTCGTCGGCCGCGGGGTGACGCTCGCGCCCGGGCAAAGCCAGCTCGTCAGCGCGGACGTCCGCGTCCCGGGCGGCGTGACCGGCAACTACGTCTGGCTGGTGACCGCCAACAGCCGCGGCGACATCTTCGAGGGCGCGAACGCCGCCAACAACGAGCGCGCCGCCGGGATCGCCTCGTCCCTCTCCGTGCCGCTGATCCCCCTGGACGGGACACCGCTCGCCGGCAGCTTCAGCACACCGGAGGAACCGCACTGGTTCCAGTGCCTGGCGCCGGTGGGCAAAGACGTGCGCTTCGAGCTCGATCTCCTCGCGAACCAGGGCGTCACGGAAGTGTACGTCGGCCGCGGGTTCATGCCCACGCCCGAGAACTACAGCGCCCGCCAGCGCGAGTGGAGCGCGGCCGACACGAGCGCCGTCGTCACCGGCGAGGAGCAAACCATGGCCACCGACGGCACGAACGTGTTCTACGTCCTGGCCATCGGCCGCGTCCTGCCCACCGTCCCCCAGACCTTCCACCTGGGAGCCGTCAGCGCGTCCTTCAGCCTGGAGTCCGCCTGGCCAGCGACCGTGGGCAACGCCGGTCTGGTCACCCTCGACCTTCGCGGTGCGGCCCTGACCACCAACACCGCCTTCGCCGTACGCGTCGGGGACCAGCGCCGTGCCGCGCTCCGCCAGAGTGTGCGGGAAAGCGGACGCGTGTTTGCCACCTTCGATCTCGCCGGTCTGCCCCCGGGCCGGGCCGATCTCGTGGCCGAGACCGCTGGTTTGCAGGTCGCCCTGGGGGACGCACTGCACATCGTCGCTGGCGGCACCCCCGACTTCTACGTCAGCCTGAGCGGGCCGGGCACCACCCGCGCCGGCCGCTTCATGAGCTGGTTTGTCACCTACGGCAACCGTGGCCTCGTGGACCTGAAGCTCCCGCTGCTCAAGTTCAGCGCGCCCGGGGCGAGCGAGATCCAGCTCTATGACAGCACCCTCAATTGGGCGGACACATTCACCTTTTGGGGCCTGAACCCGGAAGCCTTGCTGCCCACGCTGGGACCGGGGCAAGAGGTGACGTTCGAGGTCCGCGTCAAGTCCATGAACAGCGGCAGCATCAGCGTGAACCTGATGACCGGTGAGCAGTTCGCCGGCGCCCTCACCCCCTTCAACTGGTCCACGCTTCCCCCGACCGCCGGAGCCGATCCGACGGCCTGGGCCAGCCTGGTGGGAACCCTGGACGCGCGGCTCGGCGCCACGCTGGGCGAGTACCAGGCCCTGCTGGAAGCCGACCTGGCCGCCCTCGCCGCCAGCGAACTCCGCTTCAGCTACCTCGCCAACATTGACGGCCAATGGCTCTTCGGCGACGAACCCGACGGGGTCTCCACCGAGCGCCCTTTGAACCCCGTCCCCGAGAACTACGAGGAACCGGCCGCGAGCCCGGGCCTGCACGGCGGGCCAGTCACCCCACCCGCCGATGGCATCCGCAAGACCTGGTGGCTCGTCATCTCCGTCGAGGACTACTCGACCCTGGACGCCAAAGACCCCGTCTGGACGTGGAAGAACCTCCCCGGGACACGCAAGGACGCCGCCGATCTGCGCGATTACGCCACGAAAGAACTGCGGACGCCTTCGGACCAATACCTCTCGGCACACGATCGCCCCGGGGACGGCAAGAACGTGGTCCGCTCCACCATGCTGAACGGCATCCGCGGCTTGAAAGGCAAGGTGGACGCCGACGACAACCTGGTCGTCGTCTTCAGCGGCCACGGCGGCCTCAAGGAAGCGAGCGGCGCGCCCTACCTCGCCTTCAACGGCGACTTCCTCTCCCCCGTGGCCTTCACCCAGGCCATCGATGAGGTGGGCGCCGGCACCACCTACTTCATCAACGATTCCTGTCACTCCGAGGCCTTCAACGAGAAGGTGGCTCCCGCCCGCACCACCTTCGTCCGGCTTCGCCGGAACCCAGAAGCACAAGATCTCGCACGACACCGCCAGCGGGGCGAGCTGATCAAGAACCTCAAAGGCCAGCTCCGGAAATGCCGCAGCCTCGGACTTTCCATGGAACTCACCACCGAGCTGGTGACCGCGAAGTACGCCACGAAGCCGGAGGAGAAGCGCCGTCAGCAGCCCGTGCTCACCAACGCCTCCGGCGCCAGCCTCGACGGCAAGCCCTGGAACGATCCGTCCGGCTTCCAGCAACGGCTCCGCAACACCTTCCGCAGCCCGCCCTTCCCCGGCCTCTTCGGCCCCGTCCCCTTCACCATCGTCGGCAGCGTCGATCCCAACGACAAGTACACCCTCGCCGGTACCGGTCCCGACCACTGGGTCAACGCCGACCAGGTCCTGCCCTACGAGGTGCTCTTCGAGAACAAGCCCACCGCGGCGGCTCCCGCCCAGGAGGTGCTCGTGATCGATGATCTCGACGCGAACCTCGATTGGTCCACGTTCGAGCTCAAGGCCATTGCCTTCAACGACGCCCGCCTCACCGTGCCCCCCGGCCGGCAGCGGTTCTACGCCACCACCCACGTCGGCTCGGATCCGAACGAGGTCAGCGTGGACGTCAGTTTCGACTCGACCACCGGGCGCATCACCTGGCTCCTGCGTTCGCGGGACGCCGCCACCGGCGACCTGCCCGAGGATCCCTTCGCGGGCTTCCTGCCCCCGAACGATGCGGCGCATCGCGGCGAAGGCTCGCTCACCTACACCATTCGCCCGAAGCTTGACCTCACGGATGGCACCCGGATCCGCAACCAGGCCTCAATCATCTTCGATCCCACCTACGGCGCCAATCCGCCCATCCTGACCCCGGTCGTCACGAACACCATCGATTCCCTCGCCCCCACCAGCCGATTGCTGCCGCTTCCTGCCGAGATCAACGGCAGCGTCACGGCGGAGTGGGAAGGCCTCGACGCCCCCGGCGGCTCGGGCATCGTCTCCTACGATGTCTACGTCGCGCGGGACGCCGGCCCCTACCAGCTCTGGCAGATCGCCACCCCGGACCGGTCCGCCACCTTCACGGGTGAGCCCGGCGCCACCTACCGCTTCTACTCGGTCGCCCGCGACGGCGCTGGCAATGTGGAAGCCGCACCGCTCGAAGCCGACGCGGTCACCACCGTCCGCGGCGGACTCACCTTCGCGGCCTGGGCCGCCGGTCAGGGCCTCCCGCCCCATGCCAGCGGCCCCACCGACGATCCGGATCAGGACGGCCTCGACAACTTCACCGAGTACGCCCTCGCCTGCAGCCCGCTCCACCCCGACCGCCTCAGTGCCTTGCCGAAGGCGACCGTGGTCCAGGTCGGCGCCTCCCGTTATCTCGCGCTCACCTATCGCCGCCCGAAGACCGAGCCCAGCGACGTGCTGTACCGCGTCACCGCCTCGGACAACGTCCGGCCGTGGACCCGCGCCACCACCACCCCCGTCGGCTCGCCTGCGGACAAAGGCACCTTCGTGGAGGTCACTGTGCGCAGCACCACGCCCATGAACACCGGCGCCCGCGGATTCCTCCGCCTCGAGCTCACCCGCTAACCAGCGCCCTTCAGTCCAGCAAGCCGTTGCGCGCGGCGGTTTCCGACGCTAGGCTGCGGCCATGGCGACGCTGAGCATCACGCTGCCAGCCCAACCGGTGCAGACTGCCTTCAACCTGCGCCGTTGGGAGGAGTTGCTTTCTGATCCCGAACTGGCCCGGATCGAGGGCCGGATCGAGACGGACCGGCATGGCCACATTCTCATGAGTCCTCCCCCGCTCCGCGTCACGGCAGCCGCCAGGCCCGCATCGCCGGTCTCCTGCTGGAACTGCTGCCGCAAGGGACCGTGCTGACGGAGTGCCCGGTCTCCACCGCCGACGGGGTCAAGGCGGCGGACGTGGCCTGGGCTTCGAAGGCCGCCCTCCGCGACTTGGGCAACCGTGCCTGTTTTCCGCGGGCGCCCGAGCTCTGCGTGGAGATCCTGTCTCCCGGCGACACCGACGCGGCCTTACAGGAGAAGGTGGCGCTCTATTTCGATGCCGGGGCGGTCGAGGTCTGGCTGTGCGACTTGACCGGCGAGATGCGATTCCTGGCAGCCGCAAGCGGCCAACCGCTAGAACGATCGCGCCTTTGCCCCGCCTTCCCGCAGCAGGTCGAACCGCGCTGAGCCGGGACAATTCCCCTTGGTTCGATGGTGACCGCGAACCTGCTGTCTGAACCCTCGCCGCGCCCGAAACCGCGGATTGAGATTCCCAGCCATCCTTCTATCTTACTCCCGGAAACTCAAACCCCATGGCCATGAACCCAACTCCTCCTCCCACGCCTGGCGAACCGGCCACCTCGCCGTCCGCCGCCCCGCCGCCCTTCCCGCCGCAGATCATCCTCGTGCCGCTGGACTTCTCGGCGCGCGCCCGCAAGGCCCTGCGGTATGCCGGGGCGTTCGCGCGCCAGTTCGGCTCCCGCCTGCAACTGCTCCACGTCACCGAACCGCTCGCGTATCCTACCGATCTGGGTTACGCACCGGTCGTCTCCGGGGAGCTCGAAACCGAACTTCAGGAAGGCAGCCGCGAACGCCTTGTGGCCACCGTTGAGGAAGTCCGCCGCACCGGCGTTCCGGTCGAAGGTTGCCTGCGCGTGGGCCGTCCCCACTCCGAAATCGCCGCCGCCGCCTGGGAGCTCAAAGCCGATCTGGTCGTGGTCACCACCCACGGTTTCACCGGCCTGAAGCACGTCCTCCTGGGCAGCGTGGCTGAGCGCGTGGTCCGCCATGCCCCCTGCCCCGTGCTGGTCGTCCGCGAGCAGCAACGCGAGTTCCTGCCCCCCTCCGAATCCGCACCGGGTACCGAAGCCTCGCCGGCCGCGGAGGAACCGCTCCGTCTCGAACGTCTGCTCGTCCCGGTGGATTTCTCCGAGGCCTCCCGCGCCGCGCTCGACTACGCCGGGCACCTGGCGCGACAGTTCCAGGCGCGCCTGCTGCTGGTCCACGTCACCGAACTGCCTTACCTCGACGCCCACCTCGCCGACGTCGACACCCGCGCCTTCGAGGAAAGCACCCGCCAGTCCAGCACCGAGCAACTCGACCGTCTGGTGGCCGCGCAGCGGCAGGCCGGCCTCACCGTCGAGGGCCGTTTGCTCACGGGCGCGGCCTGGCACGAAACCGTCCGCGTCGCGCAGGAGGACCAAACGCAGTTGATCGTCGCCGGCACCCACGGCTACACCGGGCTCAAACATGCCCTCCTCGGCAGCACCGCCGAACGCATCGTCCGCCACGCCCCGTGCCCCGTCCTCGTCGTCCGGGCCCGCCCTGCTCCGGAACCGGCGAAGCCGTAGGACGGCGTGCTCCAGAGCCCGCCACCTGAGGTCCTGGAACTTCCCCGAACCGGACCCTCCGCGACTTCCGCCTTGCACCGAAGCCGCGTTCGGCTGGAATGCGCGCGATGAAACTGCTGAAGGACTGGTTCGCCGGATCACCGCTGGTGGCGCGGGTGGTGCCCTTTGCCATCTTCCTGGGTCTGACCGCCCTCCAGGGTCAGTTTGGGGAGGCCAGCCGCTACTGGATCTACCTGGCCAAGACGCTCGTCGGGGCCTGGTTGATCTGGCTGATGCGCCCCTACGTGACCGAGATGCGGTGGGCGGTCAGTTGGGAGGCCGTGGTGGCAGGTGTCCTGGTCTTCGCCGTCTGGGTCGGCTTGGATCCCTACTACCCCCGGTGGAGCGAGCTGATGGTGAAGCTCGGGCTGAGTGCGCCGCCGAAGCCCGCCGACCTGCCCCTGCCCTGGAACCCGTTCTCCCAGTTCGGCGAGGCCAGCCTGTTGGCGTGGCTGTTTGTCGTGGTCCGGATCCTGGGCTCGTCGCTCGTCGTGCCACCGCTCGAGGAAGCCTTTTACCGGTCCTTCCTGTACCGCTACATCGTGAAGGCGGATTTCATGGCGGTCTCGCTGGGCACGTACGCCCGGACCCCGTTCATCATTGCCTGTGTGATCTTCGGCGTGGCCCACCACGAATGGCTGGCTGCCATCTTGTGTGGCGCGGCCTATCTCGGGCTCGTGCTGCGCAAGGGCCGCCTGGGCGATGCCATCACGGCCCATGCGATCACCAACTTCCTCCTGGGCCTCTGGGTGGTCGGCAAGGGGGCCTGGAAGTTCTGGTGAGCCCGGTGCGGCGAGCAGCGCATTTCGACCGGAGAGCGGCAGTGGTTGATCGGCATCTCCGGCGGACGATCAGACGATGAAAATCCAACCGACTCTCGCCACGCCGCGGCTGCGGCTGCGCCCCTTTGCCCCGGAAGACGCCCCCCGGCTGCAGCAACTGGCCGGAGATCGTGCCATCGCCGACACGACCGTCTCCGTGCCTCATCCGTACGAGGACGGCCTGGCGGAGCGCTGGATCCAGGAACAGCTCGAAGCCTTCCAGCAGGACCGCGCGATCGCCTACGCCCTCCACCTGCCGGAAGCCCCGGAACTCATCGGCTGTATCAGCCTGCGGGACCGGGACCCGGTGCATCAACATGCCGAGATCGGAGCGTGGATCGGCGTCGCGTGGTGGGGACGTGGCTTTGCGCTCGAAGCCACCGTCGCCCTGGTGGACTACGGCTTTCGCCACTGGGGGCTGAACCGCATCCGCGCCGGCCATTTCGTTCGCAATCCGGCTTCGGGTCGCGTCCTCGAACGAGCGGGGTTCCGCCGCGAAGGCGTGCTCCGCGAGCACGTCTGCAAGTGGGGCGTGTTTGAGGATGTGGTCCTGCTCGGCCGGCTGCGACGGGAGTGGGCGCAGACGCCCGGCTGACGCCCAACGTTCAACGCCCAACGTTCAACAACGGGAGTTCCCAGCAGGTACGGAGATCAGCGGGTCTGGCTACCGAAGCGCGGCAGGGTGAATTCTCGAGGCCTTTCGCGCTTCCCTTTCCCTTTCCCTTGCCCTTGCCGCGGGATTCGCTTTACATCGTTCCCGTCGGCAGCGTACCTACCGTGCTTGCGGCCATCGGCTGTTCTGTACGCGGAATGGGGCGGTGCCGCCGCAGACCAAACCAACCATGAAGCAACTATGAAACGCAGATTACCAACCAGCCTGGCAGGCGCGGGGGTTGCTGTGTCCCTGGGCCTCACCGCCCTTGGGGGCTCGGCAACCTTCAACTTCGACACCGACCCCTCCAACGATCCAAACTTCGTCATCGGAAGCAACGTCTCGTGGACGGACCCGGTGACGTTCGAGCAGATTGACTTCTACGAAGACCGCAATTTCGATGGTCGCGGCGAAGGCGGCAACCCCGCCACCGGCGGCTACCTCGCCATCACGCGGGCGGCCAACAGTCAGTATTCCCAAATCCTGTTTCCCGACTTCGACAACGGTTTGATCGTCCGGGCGTTCACCTTCGACTGCGATCTCCGGCTGGGCAACGCCACCGGGAACGACGGCCGGCCTGCCGACGGGTTCAGCATCAACTACGCCCGTTCCGATGACCCGGCGGTGGTCTTCCTCCAGAACAACCCGGGCACCTCCGACACCGGCAACTACTCGATCCCCGGCGCCCCGAAGGTGGTACGAGGACCGGCCTGTCGGTCTGTTTCGACACGTGGTCCGGAAACACCTGGCCGAGCGGCGAGACGGACATCGAAGGCATCATCGTTCGCGTCGACGATGTCACCGTGGTCCGCTATGGCATGCCCACCCGGAACGGGGCCTGTGACGATGTCACCAGCCTTCAGACCGGGCCTTACAACGCGGCAACGGGGGCGACTACAAACCCAATGATCTGGATCCCACCTACCCCGGCCTCTGCTGGGCCAAACTGTTCGTCGAACTCAACGAGGCCGGCGAACTCACGGTCAAGTTCAAGGGCGCCACGCTCCTGGACAAGGCGCCAACGGGCTTCGCCCCGAGCGCCGGCCGCATCCTGCTCGCCGGTCGCACCGGCGGCGCCAACCAGAACAATCACATCGACAACCTGGTCATTACCACCATCCCGGCCGAGAAGGCGCTCCTCACCCGGGTGACAGCCACCGCCTTGGGAGTCACCGCGACGCTCGAGGACAGCGGCCAAAGCGTCGTCAACCCCGCCACCGCCAACATTAGCATGACCGTGGACGGCGCCTCCGTCTCCCCGCTCAACATCACCAAGGCTGACAAGATCACCACCATCCAATGGAGTTCACCGACCTTCCTGCCCTCGAACCGGACCCTCGCCGTGGGCGTCTCGTTCACTGACAGCCAGGGCGCGCAGATCGCCGACACCCGGAGCGCGATTGTCGCCGCTTACTTCGCCCTCAGCGAAGACTTGTGGACCGCCCCCGGCACGGGTAACAGCGCCCAACCAGGATTCCGGGCCCGCGTCCACCAGGTGGATCAGCCAGGTTCCAACTCCCTGGTCAACCGCACGCACCGTGCCGAACAGCAACTGGCCGGAATCATCGGCCCGAACGTCGCGGACCTTTCCACCGCCGTCGGGGGTCAGTTCGAGATGAACCTGGTGAACTGGAACCAGGATTATGCGTCCGCCGAGATCGGCAATTTCCAAACCGCCAGCACCCCCAGCCGGCCCGACGATCCCATCCCCGGAATCCCCGGACTGGGCAGCAAGCTCGACGACAGCATCGCCGCCGAGGTGATCACGTACATCGAGTTCCCGACTGCCGGCCTCTACACCATGGGTGTCAACAGCGATGACGGCTTCAAAGTCACGGCCACCGACACGCCCCCGGCAAACAACCTCGCCCTGGTCGTCACCGGCGCCGCCTCCGCCGCCGGCAGCTACCACGCCATCTCGGGACCCGCCACGACCAGCAAGCCGTTCACGGCGGGTGTCAGCGGACGCCTGGTTTACATGGATCCGAACGAAGGCTGCGATGCACCTGTGAACGCCGCCGCCCTCAATGGCGCCATCGCCTTCGTGGACCGCGGCACCTGCGAGTTCTCGGCCAAGATTCTCAACGCCAAGAACGCCGGCGCCATCGCCGTCGTCGTGGTCAACAACCGCGATGAACTCAATGCCGAGGGCATCTTCCCCATCGAGATGGGCGTCGGGGCCGCCGGCTATCAGGACATCCCCGCCGTGATGATCTCGATGCCCGACGGCGACAAGATCAAGACCGCCATCGCCAGCGGCCTCAACGCCTCAATCACGCCGGACCTCACGCCGGCCGTCGGCGAATTCGTGACGGCGGACGCGGCTCGGCGGACAGCACGTTCAGTTTGCTCGTGCCGCAGGCCGGCCTCTACCCGTTCCGTTGCGTGTGGTACGAAGGGAACGGCGGTGCCAACCTCGAGTGGTTCAGCGTGACCGCGTCCGGCGAGAAGATCCTGTTGAACGACCGCCAGAACAACGCCGCGCTCCGCACCTTCCGCGCCCGGACGGCTTCCCCGCAACCGAGGCCGACGGTCAGCATCGCGGCCCAGGGCGGCAATGTGACCGTGACCTTCACCGGCACCCTCCAGACCGCCCCATCCGTCAATGGCCCCTGGACCGATTCCTCGGCCACCAGCCCTCTGACCGAACCCGCCGGCGGCGGCGCCAAGTACTATCGCGCCAAGCGCTAAGCAGCCAACCGCGACCGCATCCAGAGCCGGGCGGGATCCACCGTCCGGCTTCTTTTTTGTCCAGGCTGCTCGCACTCGACGTCGGAGGTGGAGCCGGACACTTCCGTCCCGCGGGCGTGGCGCGGCGGAAAACAGGGTTTACGACCGAACTGAATTTGGGTATTCCGAACCCTTGTCAGCAGCGGGACGATCTTCCCGGGGGCGTCGTGGCCGGCGCGGGGCAGGCAGGTCGTCCGGGATACACAACGCCAGATTTCGTATGAAGATGCAGACCACCTCGAATGTCCGCGGCCAACAGCGGCCGCGCCAACCGGCCTCCTGGGCCGCACCTCTGCTGGGCTTGGCCCTGGCCGCCGCAGGGTCGTCACTCCACGCCGCCGGCGAACGGGCCACCATCGTCGATCCGCAGGACCTGGGGGACAGCAGCGGGGACCTCCGGGCGGTGGAAGCGCACGTGTTGGGGGATCATCTCTACCTCTCCCTGACCGTGCAGGGCGTGGTCGCGCCGTCCACCGCCCAGACCCCGGAGGGCAAGGTCAACCGCTACTACTACCATTGGCTCCTGGACACGGATAACAACCCCGCCACCGGCCGCAGCAACGCCGAGTACGAAGGCAGTCCCACGGGCGTCACGAAGCCGATCGGCGCCGAACGGGTCGTCATGGTGGGCTGGCGCGACGGCAAACCCAACGGCGTCGAGGTGTACGACGCCCTCGACGACGACAACGTGTTCGTGACCGATTTCACCTACCACGCCAGCGGCAACACGCTCACCGCGGTGATCCCCCTCAGTGACCTCGGCTTGACCGTGGGGCAGACCATCGCCGTGGCCGCCTTCCAGGAGGGCGCCTCGGACGATTGGGCCGTGGATTGGACCGAGTCGGACACCCTCACCCTGGGCGGCCTCAACCCGGGCATGGTGCGCGTCACGGACCCGGCGGACCTGGGCGACAGCAGCGGCGACCTCCGGGCCTTCAGCGCGCACGTCCTCGGAGACCAACTCCATCTCGCGTTGACCGTCCAGGGCGTGGTCGCGCCCTCCCCGGCCCAGACCCCCGAGGGCAAGGTGAACCGCTATTACTACCATTGGCTCCTGGACACCGATAACAACCCCGCCACCGGCCGCAGCAACGCCGAGTACGAGGGCAATCCCACCGGCGTCCAGAAGCCCCTGGGCGCCGAACGCGTCGTCATGGTGGGTTGGCGCGACGGCAAGCCCAACGGCGTCGAGGTGTACGACGCCCTGGACGACGACAACGTGTTCCTGACCGGCTTCTCCTTCGCCACGGGGGGCAACACGCTGCACGCCATCCTCCCACTGTCCGCACTGGGCTTGAGCCCGGGCCAGACCATCGCCGTGTCCGCCTTCCAGGAAGGCGCGTCCGACGGTTGGGCGGTCGACTGGATGGAATCGGCACCGCTCGCCCTCACCGGGCCGGCGTTATCCCAGGCCCACGTGGCCGACGCCAAGGACCTGGAGGACAGTAGCGGCGACATTCGGTCGATCACGGCCCATGTCGAAGGCGAGAGCCTGCGGCTGTCGATGACCGTCGAGGGAATCGCAGCGCCGTCCGTCGAGCAAACCCCCGAGGGCAAGGTCAATCGCTACTACTATCATTGGCTGCTGGACACGGACAACAACCCGGCCACCGGCCGCAGCAACGCCGAGTACGAAGGCAATCCCACCGGCGTGCAAAAACCCCTCGGCGCCGAACGGGTGGTGATGATCGGCTGGCGCGACGGCAAGCCCAACGGCATCGAGGTCTACGACGCCGTGGACGACGACAACGTGTTGGTCACGGATTTCACCTACCAGGCCAGCGGCAACACGCTCACGGCCAGCATCCCCCTCGCCAGCCTCGGGCTCAGCATCGGCCAGACCATCGCCGTTTCCGCCTTCCAGGAAGGCGCGTCCGACGGTTGGGCGGTGGACTGGGTCGAGTCCGCCACCGTCACCCTCGACCCCCGGCAGGCGGGCGGATGAAGATCGACGGCCAGTTCCAGGATTGGACGGAGGCGGCCGCTGCCGGCCTGGTGGCGGGCGTGGATGACCCCCAGGACCTCGGCGACTCGAGCGGCGACATCAAGCGCGTCGAGGCCACCGTCGAGGGCGGCTATCTCTATCTCCGGCTCGCCGTCCACGGCATGGCGCTGCCCTCGGTCGAGCAGACCCCGGAGGGCAAGGTGAACCGCTATTACTACCATTGGCTCCTGGACACCGATAACAACCCGGCCACCGGCCGCAGCAA
Source organism: Verrucomicrobiota bacterium (assembly GCA_027493615.1). Lineage (GTDB taxonomy): Bacteria > Verrucomicrobiota > Verrucomicrobiia > Limisphaerales > J093 > DSVZ01. The sequence goes on along the minus strand of JAOSKK010000039.1, from coordinate 409,631 downwards.
CGCCGAGTACGAAGGCAATCCCACCGGCGTGCAGAAGCCCATCGGCGCCGAGCGCGTCATCCAGGTCGGCTGGCGCAATGGCGCACCGGACGGCGTGTACGCCTATGACCCGCTGGACGAAGAGACTCCGCTGGTGGAGAACTTCCGAGTTCGCGGGGGCGGGGGACTCGTTCGAGGCCCGCATCCGGCTGGCAGACCTTGGCCTTTCGCCCGGCCAGACCATCGCCCTTTCTGCCTTCCAGGAAGGTGCGTCGGACGGCTGGGCCGTGGACTGGGTGGAGTCGGTCGTGCTCACCCTTACCGAAGGCGGGGCGGGCAACATGACCCTCGAGACGCTGTTCAGCGGGAACCCGTACGGCTTCGAGATCCAGGTCCAGGACGACGGGGCGGACCAGGTCGATCCGGCGAGCGTCGTCGTCCGCAGTGGCGGGCAACCCGTCACGCCCACCGTCAACAAGACCGGCGGGCTTACCACGATCGTCGGCCGGCACCCGGCGCTGCTCGAGGTGGGAGTTCTGCAGACCGTCAGCCTCTCGCTCACGGCCGGCGGCCGGACACAGTCAAAGGACTTCGTCTTCAAGGTCGAGCCGTACACCGTGTTGCCCACGGCGGGGAGCCTGGCGAATCTCGACAAGGCCAATCCGGGATGGCTCATCCACGTCACCATGATCAGCAGCGCCCAATCGACCGTGACCAGCCTCCACAGCAATGTGGCAGCGCTGGCTGAGGTGCAGTTGGCCGGTCGCCTCACCAACGAGCTCACGGGCACGCTGTACATCAACGAAGCGGGCGACGACTGGAACAAGTGGGTCGTGAACCCCGTTGTGGAAACCGGAGTGGTGAACTGGTTCGAGCTCGCGCCCGGCACGGATGCCAGCCTCAACTTCCCGAACGACGACGGGATCCCGATCCTCTCGAACATGGGGGTGGTGCTCGAGGGCGTCGTGATCGAGCTGCTCACCTACCTCGAACTGCCTCAAGGCTATCACAAGCTGGGTCTCTACACCGAAGGAGGTCACAAGGTAACCGCCGGCTTCGCGTCGTCCTCGCCGGTGCTAAGCCTGTTCGACAACTCCGGAGACATCGTGAGGGTGCCGACCTACTTCGGCCGCAACCAGTTCTTCGACGTCGTGGCGCCGCAAGCTGGTTATTACCCGCTGCGGGTGCTCTGGTTCCAAAGCAAGCGCAACCAGGAACCCGGCCTGATGCTCGAGCTGTTCTCGGTGGAGGACCGCGCGCTCCATCTGTTGAACCAGGCGACCAATCCCAAGTCGCTCCGCGCGTATCGCGCCGGCGTGTTGCTCGATCCCAACGCCGTGATTCCGACCCTGACGGTGCAGCGGCAGGGGGCCAACGTGGTGCTTCACTGGACCGGCGTGCTCCAACTAGCCGACACGATCAACGGCCCGTGGACCGACCATGCGGCTGACAGCCAGAGTCCGCTCACGCTCCCGACGGACCGCCCCTTCCGCTTCGCCCGGTCACGCAGTCCTTAGGGGTCAGTTCATCATATGCGCCAGCCCCGTCCTTGATTCAAGCCAGGGCGGCTCGCCCGATCCCCGGTCGCCGGAGTCCAGCACAGCCCCGGCACCGGCCGATCACAGCGGGTCGCCCTGGCTGAATACCGTCACCTTGACCCGCGCTGTCGCACCCTCGGCGGGGACACAGGTGAACGCCAACCGGTTCTCCCCGGTGCGCAGCATGGGTAGCGGTGTCGTGAGGGGCACGGTCGCCAACCGCTCGCCGGTCGGCCCGTACACGACGCCCTCCTCCGATCCCTGGCTCTCCAGCCAACTGCCGGAGCTCAGCTCGGCCGGGAAGACAACGGTCACACCGTTTACCGTCAGCGCCGGTTGCCGGATGGTACACGGCTGCATCGGCAGGGCGTGGACGGGACCCACCCGGCACCGAACCGTCTTGCCGGGCGGCAGATTCTGGAATCCCACGCTCACAGACCCGATGGCACCAAAGTCCACCGTCTCCCGGTAGATCTGGTACAGGCCCTTGCCGTCGTTCCACTCGAAGTCGCTCCAGCGCGTGGATTCGCTCTCGAGCAGGGTCACGAGGCGCCGGCCGGTGAAGTCCACGGGCAAGTACCGGTCCGCCACGGCACCGTACGCAAGGTGTCGAGGGCTCTCGAGGCGGAAGGCGAGCAGTTCACCGAGCCCGTCCCCCTCGACCCAAAGCCCGAGCGCCGGCTGTTGCTTGAGGTTGAGCGAGGGAGCGAAGGCCCGCTGCCAACGCGCCCACGCCGCGTTGCGAGGAACCTGACCGGAACTGGTCGCTTCAAGAACCGCAACCTCGCGCGCCGAGCCACCCTCAGCAGGTTCGCGTGCCACGGACGAAACCACGCCGGCGGCTTGAGTCGGCTTCCACGCGGCAAGGTCTTGCTCGGCGAAATCGGCCAGCACCACGGCCTCGGGACCGTCATAGGCCCCGGTGCCCATGAGCACTTCGAGGCGGAACTTCAGGGCTTGCGGCGCGAACGGGTTGGCCGCGGTCCAGGCGAGCGTCCAGGGTTCGGCGACCGCGGCAGTGTGGGCAACGTTGTGGGCATGGTGGAACCGCGCCTTGCCGGCCCCATCGGTCACCAGGGTGAACGTCCGGTTAGGTTCGCGGAGCCCGGCCCGGGCAGCCGCATCGTAAGTCCCGGCGCGGCGTAGTTCTTCCGTTGTGCGGAGGATGTCCACGGCGCGGCGGAACAGCGGCACCTGGCGGAGGCGGTCGCGATTCACCGCGCCGGTGAGCGAGATGCCGGCATCCCAACCGATGAGGCGGGCGCCGAGGTGTTCGACGACTTCGGGGAAGGTTGGCTCGATCTGCGGCGGGTTCCACGACTGGAAGTTCCACCAGCCGAGGTGCAGGGGGAGCAGGAGCCCGCCATTCACGGTGTCCGCGTGAAGGTCAACGAACCGCCGGTGCCCACGCTGCGGATAGTCCCAGGCCTGCCAGCGGGTGCGGTATTGCCAGAAGTGGTGCCACATGGCGCTCATCTCCATGCCCACCGGTCGCTGCAGCCGCTTCTGGATCGCGAATACAAACTTGTCCGCCCAGTACCAGCACTCGTCCGCGCCGCGCAAGATCGAGCTGCCGTCGATGGCATCGAGGTAGATGCCGTCGAACCCGCAACGGTTCACGATGTCGGCGTGGTTCGCGGCAATCTCCTCGAAGAGCGAGGATTCGGGGTCGGGGACGAAGAGGCCGAAACACTCCTTGAGGTGTCGGGCGGTGGATCCCGCCGGGTGGGCGGCCGCCCGGGTGCCGTGGGCGCCGCGTTGGAGGCCGGTGAAGCGCCACGGCGGCGCCTGACTGACCCCGGCGAACGTCACCAACTCGTCGCCGAGGTGCAGCACCACGCTGTTGTGCTCGAAGAAGCCGGTGATCGTGCTCAGGCCGGCCGTGGGCTCGTTCACGACCAACTCCCTGGCGTCCGCCGCGAGCGCCTCGGCGAGGGTGAACGTGCGGAAGGCGTCCAGCCGCGGGTCGGGCACGGGGGTGACATACTTCGAGTCCTTGGCGATGAAGAAGGCGTAGCTGTGGAAGATCGAGCCAATCCCGGCCGCGCGAAGGCGGGCCACGATGCGGGCAAAGGTCTCCCAGCCCTCCGGCCACTTGCGGCGGTTCAGCTCGAAATCGCCGAAGCGGAAGAACCCGCCGCCGCCGTGGTGATCGATCTGCGTGAAGCCGAGGCTCTGGACCATCGCAATCCAGTCCGCCACGTTGGTTTCCGTCAGATCTCCAAAGTTGAACAGGTAGGACCCGTGGTTGAACGGCACGTCGACCGCCCAGGGTCCGGCGACGGGGCAAGGCGGCAGGTCCTTCGCGTCGGTCAGCACGTCGCGCAACACCGCCAGCATCCGATCCGGAGGCGCGGCGACGAGCGCCACCTGGGCCCCCACCAGTCCGAACTTGCGATGACAGGCGGCACGCAACTCGGTCTGCAATGCGGGGAGCTGGTCGACGCGCGTGAACAGGTTGAGGGAGAAGGCGCAGGCCCCAAACGGTTCCTCCGGCTTCCCGGCCAACCGCAGCGGAACCTGCACGAATACGAGCGAATCGGGCGCCTCCCCCCTTCAAGGACTCAACGGTCAGTCGCAGATACTCCGGACGGTGGTCGACCTTCAGCACGACCTCGAGGTCCGCGGCGCCAAAGCCGAAGGTGAGCCGATCACCCGCCAACGCCGCGGTGGTGAGGGGATACTCCTGGCCGCCACGGCGCACCAGCGCCGCGGGCGAAGGCGCACCGGGCCGGAGGTAATCGAGGCCCGACGCGCGGTCGACGAACCCGAGGTTCACGCCGGCCGGAGAGAGCGTGTAACGGAAGTGCGGGGTCTCGAGCGTGAGCGGCGGGGAGGCAGCGACCGCTTGCAGGAAGCCGACAAACACCAGGGCGCAGGCGGGAGGCAGGAGTTGCATGGCCGGAATCCTGGAAACCCACGACCCCTCCCGGTCAAGTCCCGTTTGGCGTTTTCCATCCCCCGCCTTCGAGCAGGCAAATGGATCGCCGTGCCGATGGCGAATGACCACTTGTTGTCATTCGCCATCGGCACGGCGATTACTCGTAGCGGAGCGCCTGGATGGGGTTGAGGCGGGCGGCCTTCACCGCCGGAAACAGCCCGGCGAAGACGCCGACCGCACCGCTGAACGCGACCGCCACAGCCAGGGCGAAGGCGGTAATCACGGGGGCGTTGGAGGTCGGGCTGATGAACGTCAGCACTTGGACCAGCCCGAACGAGGCGGCGATACCCAGGGTGGCCCCGATGAGGAGATGACCACGCTCTCGATCAAGATCTGCGTGAAGATCGCGCCGCCCGTGGCCCCCACGGCCTTGCAGATGCCGATCTGGCGGATGCGCTCGTTGATGCTGGCCAGCATGATGTTCATGATGCCGATGCCGCCCACCAGCAGGCTGATCGCGGCGATGAATCCGCCGCTCATCCGCGCGTTGCGGATCTGCTGGTTGATGCTGTCGAGCTGGTTCTCCTGGGTGCGAAACCCGAAATCCTCGATGCCGCGGTGGGTCATAAAGAGAACGTTGCGCGCCTGCTGCAGCGACGGCGCCAGCAGGTCGAGACTGGCCACCTTGATGTCGATGTCGCTCAGCCGGGGATCCGGGATACCGTCCTGGCCGCTGGCCGCGCGGAACCGCACCCACGCCGTGTTCAAAGGCATGTAGAGCGTGCGGTTCTTACGTTCGAAGGCCCAGTTGCCGCGCCGCCCCCAGCCGCGGGCCCGCTCGGGTCCGGCTTGCACCTGCTTGGGCTGCCGCGCTTCGTACTCGCGACGTTTGCGATCCTCCTCGCTCTCGTACCGCTGGAACATGCCCACGATGGTGAAGGGCTGGCGGTTCAGATAGATGATCTCGCCGATGGGGATGATCTCGCGGCCCACCTCCTCGGGGCTGCCGAAAAGCTCGTCCCGGATGCCGGTCCCGATGACGCAGACCGCGTGGGCATTCTCCTCGTCCAACTCGGTGAAGAAACGGCCGTGTTCCAGGGTGTGCAGGTTCATCTCCAGGACGGCGGGCCAGACACCCACGGCTTCCGAGGGCCAGACGCGCTTCTCGCCCCGCGAGGCCATCAGCCCGTTCACGGCCATCTCGGGCGACACGATCCGCACCAAAGGCGCTCCGTGGCGCAAGGCTTCGACGTCGGCCATGGTCCGCCCCGGGGCTTGATCCGCGAGGTGCTCCTGGTCGGGCGGAACCTCCTGCTGCTCGAGCAGCACCTTGTCGGCCCCGCCCATCGCGATCATGGCCTCCTTCATCCCGTTTTCCATGCCCTTGATGATCGCGGACATGCCGACCAGGCTGGCCACGCCGAGCACAATCCCGAGCATGGTAAGAAGGGACCGGAACTTCTGCGCCCAGACCTCTTTGAAACCAGCGATGATGGTGTTGAGCAGGTTCATTCGTAGCGCAGCGCCTGGATCGGATTGAGCCGCGCGGCTTTCACCGCCGGAAGGATGCCCGCCAGGATCCCCACGACCACACTGAAACTGAACGCGAGCAGCATCGCGGGCGCCGTGATGATGGGGGTGTTGTCCGTGGGCGAGAACCCGCCGATCAACTGCACCAGGCCAAACGAAGTCACCAGTCCGACCAGCCCCCCAGCACCGCAATGACCACGCTCTCGACCAGGATCTGGACGAAGATGTCGCCCGTGGTGGCCCCGACCGACTTCCGGATCCCGATCTCCCGCACCCGCTCCGAGATGCTGGCCAGCATGATGTTCATGATGCCGATCCCGCCCACGAGCAGGCTGATGGCCGCGATGAGCCCGCCGCTCATCCGCGCGTTGCGGATGAACAGATTGATGTTCTCCCGCCCAGTCCTCCTGGGTGCGGAAGTTGAAGTCCTCGATCCCCTTGTGCGTGGACATGAGGATGTTCCGGATTTGCTGCAAGGCCTCGCCCAGCACGTCCACACTGGCCACTTTCAGCTCGAGGTTGGACAGGCGCGGGTCGGCCGTGATCACCCCACTCGCCGGCGTGCCCGGGTTGCCCCAACGACCTGGTTCGGCCAGGCTCATCCCGCTGCGGAACTTCATCCAGGCCGTGTTCAGCGGCATGTAGATGGTCGCATTCTTCAGCCAGAAGATGAAGTTCCCCCCGCCCTCCGCGTCCACCGCGGCCGCGATCGCGGGCCGGACCCACCTGGACGCCCGACACGGCGGCCTGGGCCTGGGCCAGTTCACGGGCCTTGCGGTCCTGCTCGCTCTCGTAGTGCGGGAACATCCCAATGATGGTGAACGGCACTCCGTTGATGTAGAGAGTCTCGCCCAGCGGGATGATCTCCCGCCCCACATCCTCGGGCGAGCCCCACAACTCGTCGCGCGTGGCCGTGCCGATCACACACACACTGCGGGCCATCTCGTCATCCAACTCGTTGAACATCCGCCCGTGCGCGATGAGGTGCTCGCTCATCTCAAGCGCCACCGGCCAGACGCCGTTGCAGATGAAGGGGCGAAACCGCTTCCCGTTGGCCGACACGGTGGCCGGAACCCGCATCTCCGGCGACACGCGGGTGACCAGCGGCGCCCCGGCCTGGAGCGCATACACATCGTTCATCGTGATGCCCACCGCTTGATCCAGCAAGTGAAGTTGCTCCGGCGGCACGTTCTGCGGCTCGACGCGCACCTTCTCCAAACCCCCGATCGCGACCAGCGCCTCCTTGGCCCCTTTCTCCATGCCCTTGACCAGCGCCGACATGGCCACCAGGCTTGAGACCCCCAGGATGATGCCCAACATGGTGAGCAACGAGCGGAACTTGTGAGCCCAGATCTCGCGGAAACCCGCCCCGATCGTGGTCCAGAAGTTCACCGCCGCATGGGCCGGAGGCTCGGCCTTGGACGTCGCGGGCAGTTGGGATGACGCTCTGTTCATGGCCTCATGGCGGCGGGGGACGCCCCGGGTAACGCGGTTGCAGCCAGCGGAACATGCCGTCCAGACTGAAACGACCCGGCCCCGCCAATGTGATCGTCGTCGTGATCAGGAAGAATCCGAACGCCGCGGCGCCATCCCGCCCGAGTTCCTGATGATAGCCAGAGGCGGCCACGCCCGTCGTCACCGCGTTGAGCAGCGCCGCCGGCCGGGTCAACAAGCCCAGCACCAACAGGATGCCCCCGAAGAACTCAGACACCACCGCCGTCCACGCGAAAATCCGGGGCGTCGGGAAACCCAGCTTGGCCACGTCTTCCACGAAGCTCGCCGGCGGCCCCCAGACACCGTCCCGCGGCAGGAACTTCTGGAACAGAAGGCACAAAGCCAGCCCGGCGCCGATCCGCAGCACCGCCAGGCCAAGATCCACCGTGACAGCATTCTGACCGATCCCGCCGAACACCAGTCGTTGCCAGAGCCGCTTCATGGGGCCGGTGGCGCTGCAGCGCCCGGTTCGGCGGCGAACCCCGGCCGGAGCGGGCGGTCCAACCCGGCGAGCGTCAGGTCCACGTGTTGGGCGATCCGGCCATCCCGGATTTCGATGCGCCGGGGGTGACCGCGGCGATCTCCGGATCGTGGGTGACGAGGACGATGGTGCGCCCCTCGGTGCTGAGCCGGCGGAACAGCGCGAGGATCGCCTCGCCCGTGTGGGAGTCGAGATTCCCGGTCGGTTCGTCGGCGAACACGATGCGCGGGCTGTTGACCAGCGCGCGGGCAATCGCGACCCGCTGCTGTTGACCGCCGGAAAGCTGGCTTGGGCGGTGTTTGGCGCGGTTGACCAGGTCCACGGCCTCGAGCGCAGCCATGGCCTTCTCGCGACGTTCCCGCCCGGACACCCCGCTGTAGATCATGGGCAGCTCGACGTTCTGCACCACGTTGAGCTTCGGCAGCAGGTTGAAGAACTGGAACACGAACCCGATCTTCCGGTTCCGCATCGCGGCCAGTTGTCGCGGGCTGGCATCCTGCACCATCACGCCGTCCAGCGTGATCGTCCCCCGCGTGGGCGTATCCAGACAACCCAGGATGTGCATCAGGGTGGACTTGCCGCTGCCGGAAGGCCCGATGATCGAGATGAACTCGCCTTGCTCGATGTCCAGCGAGACGTTGTCCAGCGCGCGGATCTCCTCGCCGCCGAGGTGATAGATCTTGCTGACGCCGCGGAGTTCGACCAGTGCCATGGGGTCGCGAGGTGGTTGGCGGAGCCGTGGAAGCCCGTGCGTGCCGTCCGACCGCCGCTAGCCGCTGCCGCGGCGCTCCGCACTCACGCTGGCGGGACGTTCACCCGCCGCGGGCCGTCCTTCCGCGGTACCGGTCGCCGGGGCGCCGGACGGGGGGTGGGCTGGACGCGGCGACGCCTGCGGCCGGGGCGCCGGGCGTTGAGGTGACGGTGGTGTTCGTCGCCGGGACTGGCGTGGTCGAGGCGGCCAACCGCGACGAACGGGCCGGCGGGGCCGCCGCCGCCCTCCGGCGCCGCTGACTGCTTGAGTTCGTCCTTCGGCAACTCGAGCGCGACGACATCGCCGGCGGACAAGCCCTCCTGGATCTCCGCGAAGAAAAAGTCGGAGACCCCCACCTTCACCAGGCGCTTCTCAAACGCGTTGCCCCGCGCCACGTAAACGTAGCGCTCCCGTTCCGTGCTGGTCGGAGAGGGCTTCTCGGTGAACACCGCCACCAGGGGCACTGCCACCACGTTCTCGGCCGATGCCACGGGGATCTTGATGTTGGCGGTCATGCCCGGCCGAATCCGTTCATCCGGGTTCTCGATCCGGATGCGCGCCGCGAAACCCTTGATGTTGTTGCGAATGGTCGCCTGCGGGGCGATCCGCTCGACCACCCCGGTCACCTTCAACCCCGCCACCGCCTCGACGCCCACCTCCACAGTCTGGTTGGGCTGCAGTCGCGGCACGTCCGCCTGGTTGATGTGGGCATTGATGATCAGGTAGTTCAGATCGGCGATGGTCAGCACCTCGGTGCCGCTGTTGAAACCGCCCGAGCCTGACACGGCCTGGCCGACCGAGATCGGGCGGGTGAGCACGGTGCAGTCAAAGGGCGCCTTGACCTCAGTCTTGGTGAGGCGCTCATCGATCAGCGCCAGGTCCTTCTGGGCGCGGTCCAGGGAGTTCTTGGCGAGTTCGTAGGTGGTCTTGGTGTTGTCGTAAAGCTCCTGGGAAATCAGGTTCTCCGCCAACAGATCCTGGGCGCGCAGGTAATCGCGTTCGGCCTTCTGCAGTTCGAGCCTGGCCCGCTCGATGGCCGTGAGGTTGGAGGCGCGCTGCTGTTGCAACTCCTTGTCGTCCAGTTTGAACAGAAGCTCTCCCTGACGGACGCGATCCCCGATGTCCACGGGCAATACCTCCAAACGCCCGTTGATCTCCGGTCGCACGGAAACCTGTTCGGCCGGCCCGATTTCACCCGCCGCATTCACCGCGAAACTGATGTTGGTCTGGATCACGGCGGCCGTCTTCAGCCGCGGCAGCTCCTCGGTCCCGCCCAACGCCGTGCGCCACCCCGGGCCCGAATCGATACGCCAGGAACCCCACCCCTCCCAGGATGATCAAACCCACAATCAGTTTCTTCATGCGCGCAAAAGCCGAATGATAATCACCGCAATTTCCACCTGCAACCCACCACGCCGACATCGGTTTGCCCCAGCCCGATCCGGGCCCAGTGCCGCCTCGCAATGGACGCCAGCCGCACCCGGCGCATTCAGTTCTCCCTACGTTGCGTCCCCAATTGACGCTTCCCGCACCCGCCACCCCAAGGTGGTGGGCGTCGACGCGGAGCCGCCACGGTGCCCGAGCGCAACCGACCCAGCACGTGCGTGCGCCGGCCAAGAGACATCGGAGATCAACATCGGGATGACACGGGATCGCAGGGTATGAAGTTCTACCGCAACCTCCGCCAGGTCGGCGCCGGCCTCCTGGCCGCCACTCAACTCGCTCAGGCCGTCGTCATCTACGAGACGTACGACACCAACAACGCGCAAAGTGATGCCAATGGCAGAGTCTCATACAACACGGGCACCGGAATTGGTGACCGCCAGGCTGTGTCATTCCTCACCCCCGATCAGGCATACACCCTTGACTCAGTCACCCTGTATCTCTCGGGGTTGGCTCCGGATTCCGCCGCCTTCCGTTTGACCCTCTGCGATGATCTCTTTGAGCATGGTGTGCATCGCCCGGGGGCCAATCTCGGCGCGCTGACAACACCGACCGCCATTTTCAACCCAGCAAACGTGAGCTTCACTGCCGCCGCGCTTTCCCTCCAACCGAACACCAGGTACTGGGTCGTGGCCGAACCGAGCCTCATCCAGTCCAGCATCTTCTTCTGGTATGAGGGCTCCAAGCGCGTCCGGATATCTGAGCAGTTCTCGAGACAACGGCCCCTGGTCCCCGTGGAGCGAGGTCCCGGACGCTTCGCTGTCCATCGTGGTCCATGCCACACCCGTTCCCGAACCGGCCACCTGGGGCGTGATTGCCGCCCTCCTCGCCGCCGTCGCCGGCCCCCTCCTCCGCGGCCGCTTCCTCGCGTAGTCCCAATAATCCCATCCTCCGCACGTAGGCGCCGACGTCAGGAGGCGTTGGAGGGCCGCAACCTCACTTCGCCTCCTGACGTCGGCGCCTGCGGTCTGCTGCCCCGGCGTCAGCGACAGGCCCCCTCGGCCCCGCGGCCAGGCGCTTCCCCAGGTCCCCCATCTTCCCCCGTCGAAATTGGGTTTGGCCATTCGCGCTTATCGGCTAGAGTAGGCGCCACGAAATGAACCGGCTGCTCCAGAACGTCGCCTTCGCCAGCGCCTGGCTCCTCCTGGCCACCGGGACCGCGACAGCCGCCGAGGTGGACTTCGGTCGCGAAATCCGTCCCCTGCTCTCGGATCATTGCTTCGCCTGCCACGGACCCGACGAGAAGGCCCGCAAAGCCGGCCTCCCGTCTTGACCTGCGCGAAACCGCGCTCCAACCCCTCCGGAATGGCCGTTCCGCCATCGTCCCCGGCGACCCCGACCGCAGCACCCTCATCCACCGCATCTACACCGACGACGAAGACGACGTCATGCCGCCGCCGTCTTCGCACAAGCAGCTCTCAGCCGACCAGAAGGAGGCGCTCCGACGCTGGATCGCGGCCGGGGCCCCCTGGCCCGAACACTGGGCCTTCGTCCCCCCGCAGCGCCCCACGCCGCCCGCCGTTCAGAACGCAGACTGGCCACGTAACGACGTGGACCGGTTCGTTCTGAAACAGCTCGAGCAGGAACAGCTCAGCCCCGCACCGCGCGCACCCAAGACCACCCTCATCCGACGCGCCTCCCTCGACCTGACCGGCCTTCCGCCCACCATCGAGGAGGTCAACGCGTTCCTGGCCGACCGGCGCCCGGATGCCTACGAGCGCCTCGTGGATCGCCTCCTCGCCTCCCCGCGTTATGGGGAACACATGGCCCGCTACTGGCTCGATGCCGTCCGCTATGCCGATTCCCACGGCTACCACATCGATGCCCAACGCGACATCTGGGCCTATCGCGATTGGGTGATCCGCGCCTTCAACCGTAACCAGCCCTTCGACCAGTTCACCCGGGAGCAGCTCGCCGGCGACCTGCTCCCGAACCCCACCACCGACCAGAAAATCGCCACCGGCTACATCCGCTCGAACATGAGCACCGGTGAAGGCGGGGTCATCGAGGCCGAGTACGCCGCCAAGTACGCCTTCGACCGCGTCGAGACCACCGGCACCACCTGGCTCGGCCTCACCCTGGTCTGCGCCCGTTGCCACACCCACAAGTACGACCCCATCACGCAGCAGGAGTACTACGGCCTCTACGCCTTCTTCAATCAACTCGACGAACCCGTCATGGACGGCAACCAGCCCCAACCCGGATCCCTTCCTCAAACTCCCCTCCCCGAACAAACCGCCCGCCTCGCCTGGCTCGAAACCCGACGCGCCGAGGACCAAGCTCGCGCCGAAGCCCCCACCCTGCCCTCGACGAAGCCCAGGAAACCTGGACCCGCAAATGGCGCGCCCGCCTCGCCGACGGCTGGCAAACCCTGTCCCCCACGGTCGCCCGCGCAACCCGCGAACCGGCGACGCCCCTCGAGGTCCACGCTGACCTGAGCTTCCGCACCACGGACCTCGGCCAGTCCGAAACCAACGTCTTCGAGCTTCTCCTGCCGGCCGCGCCCGGCCGCTCGCCGGCTTGCGCCTCGAAGCCCTGCCCGCCCATCCGCTCGCAGCCCGCGCCACTCCCGATCAGAACGCTGGACCTCGACCCTCGGAACCGGGGGCATCCTCTGGCGACCTCCGCTTCCGTCTCGTTGAAATCGAGGCCGAGTTGGTCGCATCTGATCCGGACCAGCCCCCCAGAGACTCCCGCTCACGCTGGCGGTCGCCGACGCGCAAGACGGCGATCACACCGCCTCCCATGCCGTGGACGGCAAACCCGACACCGCCTGGGCCGTGACGGGCGATGCTGCCCGCCAACCTCGCACCGCGGTGTTCGCCCTCGCCCACCCGATCACCGTCAACGCCGCGACCCAACTGCGGGTGCGACTGCATCTCGACAGCCATCCTCCCGGCGAAGCCCTTGTCCGGTTCCGCCTGGCCGTGGCCGAGGCGAGGAACTTGTCCGTGCGTTCGATCCGCCCCGCCTGGAGCCCTGGCAATTGATCGGCCCCTTCCGCACCGAGGGCCTGAGCGCCGGCTTCGCCACCCTTTACCCGCCCGAAACTCAGCTCGACTTCACCGCCGCCTACCCCGGCGTGCGCGGCGACGTGCGCTGGCATGACCGTGCGGATCTCAGGACGGCAGCGCCCATCAACTGGTCAACGACCTCCACGGCGTCCATGGAGCCTATTACCTCGCCCGCAAGATCCACACGCCCGTGGCCGCCCCGCTCGACGTAACCCTCCGCGCCGACGACGTCTTCAAGCTGTGGTTGAACGGCCAACTGGTGGCGGAACAACCGGAATCCGAACGCTACCCCGGCGTGCAAAGCCGGTTCCGACTCGACCTCGTGGCCGGCGAGAACCAGTTGCTCCTCAAGATCGTAAACCACCAGGGCGCCAAGACTTTCGCCTTCAACGCGACCCCGGCCGGGACCCACTTCCCCGCGCCTGACATCGCCGCCCTCCTTTCCCTGCCCGAGCCCCTGCCTGGCGCTTCTGCCGATCGCCTGCGCACTTGGTACCGCCGGCAGCACGACGACGGATTCCGCACCCTCTTCAATGACCTTGCGCGCTGGCGGGAAGAAGAAGCCGCCATCCAGGCCGCGATTCCCACCACCTTGATCGCCAAGGAACGGAGTGAACCGCGCGACACGTTCCTGCTCCTGCGCGGCGAGTATGATCATCCGGGCGACAAGGTGGCCCACGCCGTGCCCGCCATCCTGCCTCCGTTCCCCGCCGACGTTCCCACGAACCGCCTGGGCCTCGCGGAGTGGCTGCTGCGACCCGACCATCCCCTCACCGCGCGCGTCACGGTGAACCGCCTTTGGCAACAGTTCTTCGGCGTCGGCCTCGTGAAGACCACCGAGGACTTCGGCGTCCAGGGTGAACCGCCGTCGCATCCCGCGCTGCTCGACTGGCTCGCCACCGAGTTTGTGCGCAGCGGCTGGGACGTGAAGCACCTCGCCCGTCTGATCGTGACGTCGGCCACCTACCGGCAGTCCTCCCGCGTCACGCCGGAGCTGTTCCAGCGGGATCCCGAAAACCGGCTGCTCGCGCGCGGCCCGCGGTTCCGCGTTGACGCCGAGGTGTTGCGCGACTCGGCGCTGTTGGTGAGCGGGCTGCTCGTCGAGCAACCCGGCGGCCCCAGCGTCAAGCCGTACGAACCCCCGGGGCTGTGGGAGGCCGTCTCGTTCAACAACTCGCAGAAGTACGTTCCTGACAAAGGCCCGGCCCAGTATCGCCGTGGGCTCTACACGTTCTGGAAGCGCCAGAGCCCGCCGCCCAACCTGCTTCTCTTCGACGCCCCCACCCGCGAATACTGCGTCGTGAAGCGACCGCGCACGAATACGCCGTTGCAGGCCCTGGCCCTGTTGAACGATCCGCAGTTTGTCGAGGCATCCCGCGCCCTGGCCGTGCGCCTCCTCACCGAGGGCGGTGAACGCAACGGTGAGCGGCTGGTTTATGGCTTCCGCCTCGTCACCGGCCGCAAACCCGACCGCGAGGAACTCGAGATCCTGCGTGAGATCTTGCGCGCCCACCGCGCCGAATACCGCGGCAATCGCGAAGCCGCCAAGGCCTGGCTCAGCGTCGGCGACTTCCCGCTGCCCGCCGGCCTGGACCCGGTCGAAGTCGCCGCCTGGACCGCCGTCGCCAACCTCCTCTTGAACCTCGATGAAGCCGTTACCAAAGGTTGAACTGGACCAGGGACCAGGGACCAGGGACCAGGGACTGCCAACGTTCAACGTTCAACGTTCAACGTTCAACTTCGCCCTTTGCCCTTTGCCCTTTGCCCTTTGCCCTCTGCCCTTTGCCCTTTGCCCTTTGAGCTTTGACCTTTGAGCTTCCGCGTCATGCATCCTCTCCGCGAAGAACGTCTGCTCCTCACGCGTCGCCACTTCTTCGGGCGCCTCGCCACAGGCATCGGCACGGCCGCCCTCGCGTCCCTCCTGAGCCCCGCCAGCGCGGCGACGGTCCCCGGCGCTCCGGCCGCGGGCCAAACGCGCAAGGGCGGACTGCCCGGCGTGCCCCATTTCGCGCCGCGGGCGAAGCGCGTCATCTACCTTCACATGGCGGGCGGGCCGTCGCAGATGGAGCTCTTCGACCACAAACCGATGCTCGAGAAGCTCCACAACTCGGAACTGCCCGACTCGATCCGCATGGGGCAGCGCATCACCACCATGACCTCGGGCCAGAGCGCCTTCCCGGTGGTCAAACCCATCTTCAAGTTCGCCCAGCACGGCCAGTCCGGGGCCTGGTTCAGTGAGCTTGTCCCGCACATGGCCTCCATCGCTGATGACCTCTGCATCATCAAGACAGTCAACACCGAGGCCATCAACCACGACCCGGCGATCACCTACATCCAGACCGGGTTCCAGCAGCCGGGGCGCCCCTGTTTCGGCGCGTGGCTCAGCTACGGCCTGGGCACCGAGAACGAGAATCTCCCCGCTTTCGTGGTGATGATCTCCAGCGGCAAGGAGAGCGATCAACCGCTCTACACGCGCCTGTGGAGCTCAGGCTTCCTGCCGTCCGAGTATCAGGGCGTTCAGTTCCGCGGTGCGGACGATCCGGTGCTCTACCTGTCCAACCCGCCGGGCGTGAGCGCGACCGGCCGGCGCCGACTCCTCGATGGCCTCGCCCGCCTCAACGAGCGCCATCACGAGGCCTTCGGCGACCCCGAGATCCTGACCCGCATCGCCCAGTACGAAATGGCCTTCCGCATGCAAACCAGCGTGCCCGACCTCGTGGACACCTCCGGCGAGCCGGACAGTGTCCTCGACAACTACGGACCGGATGTCCGTAAACCCGGCAGTTTCGCGCGCAATTGCCTTCTGGCCCGGCGCATGGCCGAGCGCGGCGTCCGCTTCATCCAACTCTATCACCGCGGCTGGGATCAACACGGCAACCTGCCCCGCCGCATTCGCGAGCAGTGCCAGGACACCGACCAGCCCAGTGCAGCGCTCATCAAAGACCTCAAGCGCCTGGGACTCCTGGATGATACCCTCGTGATCTGGGGCGGTGAGTTCGGCCGCACCGTCTATTGCCAGGGGAAGATCGAGCCGGACAACTACGGTCGCGACCATCACGGCCGCTGCTACACGGTGTGGCTGGCCGGGGGGCGTGAAACCCGGCTTGACCTACGGCGAGACCGACGACTACGGCTACAACATCGTCGAGAACCCCGTGCACATCCACGACCTGAACGCCACGCTGCTCCACTGCCTCGGCATCCACCACGAGCGCTTGACCTACCGGTTTCAGGGCCGCGACTTCCGCCTGACCGACATCCACGGCCATGTCGTGAAGAACCTCCTCGCCTGACCCCGGGGTTTCGCACCCTCCGTGGTGCATGGTCACTGCGCAGGTCCGGCCGGAACAGGACGCTTCCCAGGGGCCACCGCCACGACCCGAAAGAATCCGCGCGGTGCGCCGACCCCGACACGCCACGGGCTGCCGGCTTCGGGGACCGGTTCCCACGGGCCCGACACCGACGTGGCCTGCTCGAGGATTCCCCCGTTCCAGTTCAACTCGAGGCCTTCGTCGGTCCGTCTCACGCGGAGTCGAGTGGCCAGGTCGCTCACGTCCCAGAGCCGCACCACCTCGCTGCCGGTCAGGACGCGGGTGCCCGTGGCGTCGAAGGCCACGGAATCCACGGGCGCCTTGTGGCCGCCGAACACCCGCAGCGTCTCGCCAGTCTCCACATCGAGGAGTCGCGCCGTGAAGGAAGGCCAGCCTTCGCCCACCAGGATGAACTCTCCGCGGGGCGAGTACACGGCGGCGTTCAGGAAGGCTGCCGGCACCGCCAACGCCCGCCGGAGTTCTCCCGTGGCGACGTCAAACCGGCGCAGATAACCGTCCTCCCACCCAGCCAGCAGTTCGCCCCCATCGCCGGAAAAGGCCAGGGCCTTCACCGACCCCGCCTCCAGCTCGAAGGTGTGGAGCAACCGGCCCGTGGGGAGTTCCCAGAGGTTCACCTGCGGCTGAACCGTGCTGCCACCCGCCGCCAACCGCGTCCGGTCCGGCGAAATCGCCACCGCCGTCACCCAGCCGGCCGGGCCCGGGAGATTCTGGAGGACCTGGCCGGTCGCCACATCCCAGAGCCGGACGCGCCCGTCCTGCGCCCCGGTGACGAGTTGCCCCCATCCGCCGAGAGCACGGCGCACATCGGCCAGCCTGTCGGCCAGGAGAAGTCCCGCACGAGCTCACCGGTCTGCGCGTTCCAAAGCTGCGCCATCGGTTGCGGCGCTCCACGCGTCGTCAGCACCCGGCTTCCGTCCGCCATGAAACCCACCGTGGCCGTCCCGCCGCCGTGGCCTTGAAAGGTCCGGACCAGCTCGCCGGTAGCCCGATCCCACAGCCGGACCGCGGCTTCGCCACCGCCCGAGAGCACCTGGCTTCCGTCGGGAGAGAACGCGACGCCCAACGTCACGCTCGTCGAGTGGCCTGACAAGGTCCGCAGGTTGACACCGGTCTCGAGATCCCATTCGCGCAACAGGTTGTCTGGGCCGGCGGTCATCACCCGACCAGCGCCGGGGATCTCACCCAGAGCCACGAGAAGAGGACCGGTGAACTCATGCCGAACCTCGCCCGTCTCCGCGTCCCACTGAATCACGCGTCCGTCACTGCAGCCCACCGTCACCGTCGGCAGGTCCGGCGACGCGATGAGATCCGCCATGGCGAGGGTCGCCCCGGAAAGCGCGCGGACGAATTCGCCGGTCTCGAGGTTCCAGACCCGCACTTGGAGGTCGTCGCCGGCGCTGACCAGGTAGCCGCCTCTGACAAAACCCAGGGCCGGCACCTGCCAGGCGGGGGTGTCGAAGGTGCGGATCGTCTTCCCGCTGGCCAGGTCCCACAGCCGGATCCGGTCGGCGGGCGCCGTGGCGGCGGTGATCAGCCGGTCTCCCTCCGGGGTGAACACGGCGACGTCGATGAAAGCACCGCGTACTTCAACGGTCTGCAAGAGTTCGCCGCTCTCCAGCGCCCAAATCCGGGCGGTGTTGTCCGCGCTCGCCGAAGCAAACGAACGTCCGTCGGGCGCAAACGCCAGTCCCAGGATCTCGCCCCGGTGCCCCGCAAAGGTGCCGCGGGCGGTTCCTGACTCGACGTCCCAGGCGCGGATCAAGCGGTCGTCGCTTGCGGTGACCAGCACCTGGCCGTCGGGTGAGAAGGCGATGGCGGACACCCGCCACCCATGCTCCTCGAATCGGTGCTGCACGGTCCCCGCCGCACGGTCCCAGAGGAAGGCCCCCGCCGGTCCGGCCGTCGCCAGATGCCGTCCATCGGGCGACACCGCGAGCTGTTGCACCTCCCCCAGCCCGAAGCTCCGCACCGGCCTGGTGACCACCTCCGCCCAGCCCCCCAGGGCCAACAGAAGCGCGGGCAGGAGCAGCGTTTGCAGTCGGAACATCGCAACCATCGCGTAGCGCATGGCCGCGACCTTACGGTCCGCCACTGCCGCCGCCAATGGACCGGAAGTACCATGCCTCCTCGCCTGAAGACCCCATGCCCGCGGCAGGCACCGACGTGAGGAAACCTTCGGAGCGTAGGCGCCGACGTCAGGAGGCGAAGGGTCTTGACCATGGCCGCCAACGCCTCCTCACGTCGGCGCCTGCGGCCCGTCCCGGTCTCATGCCCTCCGGGAACGTGTGGGAATCGTGTCAGGACGGTGGTCGGATACCCCCGGGCGTGTGGGATCTCCCACACGTACCCCCCGACGCGCCGCTTAAGGCGGTCCGTGGTGACGTTCAGAATCTGGCAACCCACGGGGATCGTTACGCTCGACAGGTCCGCCGTGACGGCCGCCGGCCGGATCTGGAGCCATGTCCCGGGCGTCTCGGCGCCGGTGCAGCGCCACCCCCCACCGAAGGCATCCCGCCAGAACTCGTTCAGGAGCCGGACACCGGAGGTCGGCGGGCCGATGATGGTAGTGGGCCGGCCGTTCTGGTAGGTGGCCACGCGCTTGGCGATGTCTTCGTGAGAAGTCCCGGATAGGCGCAGGTCGGGGCCACGCCATCTTCGTTGGCGATCAGGTTGGCCGGACCCAGGGGTCGGAGCGCCCGCAGCAGGATGGAATGGGTGATGCTGGCCACGTCGGCCAGGCTCACCTCGAGGTGGAACAGGCCAGCCGGCGGACCCGTCTTTTATCGCGTCCGGACTTCCAGCACGCGCCGCACGTGCCGCGCGATCATTTCCTCCTCGTTGGTCGGGATCACCCAGACCGAGACGCGCGCCCCGGGTTTCGAAATGCAGGGCCCGCCCGTGGCGTTGGCCAAGTCCTCCAGCTCCGCGCCCAACCAGCCGCACGCCGCCACGACCCGCGCCCGAATCCCCGGCTGGTTCTCTCCGATCCCCGCCGTGAACACCAACCCGTCCACCCCGCCAAGCACTGCCGCCAACGCGCCGATCTCCTTCACGATGCGCCACACGAAATAGTCCACCGCCAGCCGCGCCTCCGGCTCCGCGCTCGCCAGCAGGCGTCGCATGTCTCCCGTCTGACCCGGAGAGTCCCAGCAGCCCCGACTCGTGATACAACAACCGCTCGAGCTCGGCGGCGGGCATTCCGCGTTGGTTCAGCAGATGCAGCAGCAAGCCCGGATCCAATGAGCCCGCCCGGGTCCCCATGCACAAACCCTCCAATGTCGAAAATCCCATCGTCGAATCCATGCTCCGTCCGGCCGCCAGGGCACACAGACTCGCCCCGTTGCCCAGGTGCGCCACGATCACCTTGCCCGCCGCCAGCTCCGGCGCCACCCGCGGCAGCACCGAGGCGATGTACTCGTACGAAAGCCCGTGAAACCCGTAGCGTCGCAAACCCAGTTCGTAGAACCGTCGCGGCAACGCGTAGCGATCCGCCAGGTCCGAATGCGTGCGGTGAAACGCGGTGTCAAAACAGGCCACCTGCGGCAGATCCGGTCGGCCCGCCGCCATCGCCCGGATCCCGGCCACATTGAAGGGCTGATGCAGCGGGGCCAGCGGCACCAACGCCTCGATCCGTTCCAGCACCCCCTGCTCCACCCGGAACCGGCGCGCTGAACTCCGCCCCGCCATGCACCACCCGATGCCCCACCCCCACTACCGGCTCGTCGGCCAGGTGCGCCGCCAGCCAGTCGGCACAATGCCGCACCGCCTCGCCCGTGTGCGTCACCTCGGTCGCCGGGAAGATCGAGTCGGCCACCAACGTCCCGGCACCGTCCCTGACCCGAAGCCGTGGCGCCACCCCCGAACTGGTCCATCTGGCCCCGCACCCGCGCCTGCAGGTCCTTGCCTGGCTCGGTATGAAACACGGCAAACTTCAGGCTCGACGATCCCGCGTTGAACACCAGCAGGGCGCCTGGGCGAAGCATCGGACTCATGTTGCCCGAGACGTTCGCAGCGCCCCCACCACCCGGCAAGGATGAGAACCGCTGCCCCCTTCCCCCGGCGACTTGACCCGCCACACCCCGCGCCACCACACTCCCCGCGTTCCTCGTCGCCATGACACGCGAACCCCTTGCCTCCTCGATTCCGATCCGCCCTCTGCCAACCTCCACCATGTTGGCGGCTCGACTCCACGCCCCCGCGACCTCCGCGTCGAGTCCGTCCCGCACCCCGGACGGCCCAAGCCCGGCCAGGCCCTCATCCGCGTCCGGTGCACTGGCCTCTGCGGAAGCGACCTCCATTCGTATGCCGATGCCCGCATCGGTGACACCCCGATCGGCGGCCCCCTCACCCTGGGTCACGAATTCGCCGGCGTCGTTGAGGAGGTCGGCTCCGACGCGCTCGACGGCCGGTTTCAACCCCTGATCCCCGGCACACGCGTCGCCGTCGACCCCGCCCAGCCTTGCGGGCATTGCGAACTCTGCGAACGCGGCCACCCCAACCTCTGCGCCCACCTGGCCTTCTGCGGCAACTACCCGCACGGCGGCAGCCTCTGCCAGTGGCTCCACATGCCCGCCCGCTCCTGCTTCCCCATGCCCGAGGCCCTCAGTGACACCGAAGCCGCCTTGCTCGAACCGCTCGGGGTTGCCCTCCACGCCGCCGACCTCGCCCGGCTGCGGCTCGCGCAAAGCGTCGCCATCCTGGGCGCGGGCCCCATCGGGCTGTTGTTGCTCCAGGTCGTGAGGCTCGCGGGGGCCGAGCCGGTGTTCATGGTCGATCCGCTCCCCTGGCGTCTCCGCCTCGCCGGGCGGTTCGGAGCCACGCCGGTCGAAGGCAACCCCGACGACGCCGTCCCGCGGATCCTTGAGGCCACCCAGGATCGCGGTGTGGACGTCGCCATCGAAACGGCCTGGGGGGATCGTTCCGTCGAGCAGGCCGCCGAACTTGCGCGCCTCGGCGGCCGCCTCGTGCTCGTCGGCATCCCGGGCGACGACCGCCTCTCCCTCAAGCACTCCACCGCCCGGCGCAAGGGCCTGACCATTCTGATGAGCCGTCGCATGAAACACGCCTATCCCCGCGCGATCCGGCTGGCCCTCAGCCGCCGCGTGGACCTGACCGGTCTGGTCAGCCACCGTTTCCCGCTCGCCCAGGCCGCGGAGGCGTTCGCCCTCAACGCCGCTTACCGCGACGACGTCGTCAAGGTGATGGTCGACAGCCCCGCCTGAACTTCCCCACCCGCCCTCGCTTGAGCGTGTTTCGCGTGTTTCGCAGTTCAACCTCCCGGTCTCTCTCACCCGCCCACCGCACGCAGGAGGAACAGATCCTCGCGGTCCTCCAGTTCCACCACCCGCAACCCCGCCGCCCGCAAAAGCGGTTCCCATTCCGCCGCGGATGGCAAGCGGTCGCCCGCCACCGCCCCCCGATCCGCGCATGGAAGGCGTTCAGCGGCGCGCTGCCCGCCAGATGCAGCACCAGGAGCTCGCCCTTCTCCTTCAAACACCCGCGCATCTGCGCCAGCGCCGCCGCCGGATCCCGCAGATGGGGAAGCAATGAAAACAGAACACGCGATCAAAGCGCCCCTCCAACGCCCCCGGCACGCACACATCCACACAGCGAAACTCGACGTCCAACCCGCGGGCCCGGGCTTGCACCAGCATCAACGGCGCGAAGTCCACGGCCCAGACACGCCCAGGGGCCACCTGCTCGGCCAGCCAGCCGCTGACTTGCCCCGTCCCACAGCCCACCTCAAGCACGTCCAGGCCGGCGCGAAAACCAAGACGACCCGCCAGCCCGCGAAGGCGTGCCAGCGTGGCCTGGGGGTCCGGCCCCGTATGGTCCCAGTCGGGCGCCAGCCGGTCGAAGTACGCTTGCCGCGGATCGGCTTCAGCCACGTCACGAGTCACACGCATTTTCTCTGGCATCATACGGGGAGTGCTTCATATTCCCGGCCGTGATCGTAACATTGCCACATTCCCCGGTCAATCCGCACCCCGCTACTGCCCCCGCCCCGCAGCGTCTCGATCGCGACCCTCCCGGCTCGGTCTTCTCGCGGCGCAAACAGCCAGCGTGCTCCTCCTCTCCGCCCTCGCCGCCGCCCCGGAAACCCACCGCAACCTCCAGGCCGTTCAACCCGACGGCACCAGCGCCTGGACCGGTTCGCTCCCTATCACCCTGCGGGGAGTGCTCTTGAATGACCCGGAGGAATGCCTCGACGCCACGCCGGACTTCGTGCCCTGGGACGACGGGGCCGGTGCCGGCCGGATGGGCGGGGAGTGGCAGATCTTCCTCCAGGCGGCCGATCCGGACGACCGCGGCGGCACCACCTGCTGGATGGGCCAGAACTACGGCAATCTCCCCTGGCTCCACGACTCCGCGAAGAGCTACCCGGACGAGGCCTGGGCCGCCGAGGTGCAGCGGCTCAGCCGCGACCCCGTCCACCACCACCGCTTCCGCAAAGGCGACCTCATCGAGGTCACCGCCCGTCGTTCCCTCTTCTACGGCGGCAAACGCAACCTCAACGAGGCCCACGACCTGAGCCCCGAAGCCGACTTCACCCTCACCCTGGTCCACGCCGATTATGGCCTGCCGGCACCCGAGTTGATCACGCTCGCCGACCTCGTGCGCCCCGACGATGGCGACCCGGCCACGCGGGAGGACCTCTTCGATGCCACGCGCGCCACCGGCGGCGAGCGCTACCAGGGCACCCGCGTGCGCCTGACCCGGGTCCGGCTGCTCGACGCCACCGGCTGGGGCCGCACGCGCTGGGCCGAGCGGAAGTGCGTGATCACCGACGACACCGGCCGTCAACTGCCGTTGCGCACCGCCCTGGGGAACTGGGGCACCCCCGCCCGCCGGCTGGTTCGACGCCGTGGGGATCCTCAACCAGGAATCCGGCTCCGGCACCGATGGCACCTTCGGATATGAGTTGTTCGCGCAGGAGGTGTTCCTGCACGACCCACCGGTCTTGCAGATCGCCGTGGTATCCTGGCCGGCCACCGCGACCGGTTTTCAGCTCCAGTCATCCCGCAGCCTTGCGACCGGCGCCTGGCAGCCCGTGACCCTCGCCCCCCGTCCTCCAAGGCCAGCACCTTGTGGTGGAACAACCCCTCGACCCTGCCTCCCATCGTTTCTTCCGTCTTGAGCGTGCCCAAGGTGATGAATGACCGCCCGACACGCGGGCTCCGAACGTACGGGTTCGCGCGCCCCCAACCCTCCGCACCACCGGAGCCCCTGGTGAGCGGAGCGCATTCCACGTCGCCCGCTTTCACGCTCATCGAGTTGCTGGTGGTCATCGCCATCGTCGGCCTCCTCGCCGGCATGCTCCTGCCGGCGCTGGCCCAGGCCAAAGCCCGGGCCCAGGACATCCGTTGCCGGAGCAACCTCCGCCAACTGGGCCTGGGCCTGCACCTCTACACCGACACCTACCTGTTCCTTCCGCCCCACCAGGTCCGGCATCCGGACGGCTCCCGCACCCGCTGGTTCAACCTCTTCGCCCGCGAGATCACCGACGGCTACGACGTCATCCGCGACCCGGCGGTGCCCCAATGGCTGCCGGGACGCAATGCCCCATACGGCTACAACTACAAGTTCCTTGGCAGCGCACGAACCCTGTTCTCCGGCGACTACGAACGGTTCCCCGTCCGGTTGAGCGCCCTGCCCGCCCCAACCTCGACCCTCGCCTTCGGCTGCGCCGACGGCACCGGCACTGAGAATCCCCATGAGCCTTTGCCACCCCACGCCGCCAGCAGTTCGCTACCGGCCGACGAGAGTGTGCGGCGCATCGGGAACCACGGTTACGTCATTGACCCGCCGTTCCTGCCCACCTACAGCCACGAGCAAAGCGAACGCTGGGCTTACTACGAATACGCCTCGTTTCTCTCCTCCCGCCACAGCGGACGGGCGAACCTCATGTTCCTCGATGGCCACGCCGAATCGTTACCGCCCGCCACCGCCAGCCGCAACAACCGGCTCTGGAACGGCTGGAATGACCCGCAGGCCATTCCCACCCTGCCGGACGTGCCCGTGAACTGGCCTGCCACCCGGCTGCGCCAAGGCCCCTGATCCCATGCGCCGCCCCGCCGCGTTCACCCTGGTAGAACTCCTGGTCGTCATGGCGGTCCTGGGGATCCTCACCAGCCTCAGCTTCCCGGCCCTGACCCGGGCCAGGGAGAGAGCCAGGGTCATCAAGGTCCACGCCGAACTCTACGGGATCGGCATCGCGCTCCAGATGTACAGCGACGACTATGCCGGCCGCGTCCCGCCAGTCCGCGTCAACTGCAACTCCGGACCTCGCGACGCACTGGTGCCCCCTGCCGGTTGAGTTGGCCGATCAACGTTACCTCCCTCGCAGCCCCCAGGCTGGACGCGAGGCCAACCTCGAAGATCCCTTTGCCGTCGGGCACACTTACAAGTACGCCGCTCCCGGCCCCCAACTCCTCAATGGCGATCCCGTCAACAACTACGAGCTCTGGGTGCCGGACAACCTCGCGACCTTCGCCGGCATGGAAGGCGAGTACCATCGGGACCCCCTCACCAGCCCGGTCCGGTGGGTCGTCTGGAGCCTGGGCCCGCGACCCGACAGCCCCAAGAGTCGTAGCAGCCGGGCCCCGCTCAGCGCCGACTCCTGGTATCGCCGCGCCGGCGACAGCGGGGTGATCGTCCGGTTCGCCGACCGCGACGGGCTACAGCGCAAGAGCCCATGAGTCTGCCTGCCTCCACGTTCCTTCGCGGATTCCTGTCGTGCAGGCTTCCCGCCTGCAGCGTCGCCGGTTCATGGCCCCGGGCATGGCTGCGGAGGCCAGGGGAACTCCCCCCATCCCACCGTCCGAACCCGCCGGGCCGGGTGCTGACCTTCCTCCTGCTCTTGGCGTCGCTGCTCCTCCCCGGTTGTCATCGGGCCGGGCCCGCATCGGACGTGCTTCGCCTCGCCACCACCACCACCTACCTGGAAGCCGTCGCCCGTGATTTGCTCGGCACCGGCCTGCAAATCGTCCGCCTGGCTGAGCCGGGCACATGTCCTGGGCATTTCGACCTTCGACCCAGCCAGGTGCAGGAACTCCGCGGGTGCCGGCTCCTGCTGCGGTTCGATTTCCAGCGAGCACTGGACGCGCGGCTTGCCCACCTCTTCACCAAAGGCCCAGCCGTGATTGAGGTGGCGCCTGGAGGTGGACTGTCCCGACCCGATCGTTACCTCAATGCCTGTCGGCAAGCCGCCGATCAGTTCGTCCAGCTTGGCTGGCTCACGCCGGCGGAGGCCGCGTCGCGGGTCGAGGACATCGCCCGGCGTCTGGCGACCCTGGCGAGCGACGCGACCAATCACATCGCCCAGGCGGGACTCCGCGGGGTCCCGGTCCTCGCCAGCGGCCACCAACGCGAGTTCTGCGAGTGGCTCGGCCTCGAGGTTGTGGCGACGTTTCGTGGGGCGGACACGGCCGGCATTCACGACCTGGAGACGGCCCTCGCCGCGGGCAAGCCCGCTGCGGTGCGGCTTGTGATCGCCAACCGCCCTGAGGGCCGTCGCACCGCGGACGCGCTGGCGGCCCGACTGGGCTGTGCGGTGGTGGTTTTGGACAACTTCCCTTGGGTGCACGACGGCGGGGTCCGCTTCGACGATCTGCTGCAGGGCAACGTCGCCGCCCTGACCGGAGGGGTCAGTAGATAGTATGCGCCAGGCGCCCTGTGGCAGGAAGACCCGCCTCGCCGCCGCCCCCCAGCGCACCCCCTCGGACGCCACGGCAGCACGCCCCCAGGACGCAAGAAACGGCTTGAATCCGAAGCCGCTCGCGTGCGCAGACTTTCCAGCGCACCGGTCATATCTTCGGGCGATCCCGACACCGAGCTTGCACGACGCCAACGGTGCGCAAACTTGGGATCATCTGTGAAAATGCATACGAACCTACAGCTCTTGATTGCCAGACCGGCAGCGCTGCCGCGGCGAGCCCACCCACGTCTGGGCGCGCGCATCGGCCTGGGCGCCTGGGTCCTCGCGGCCAGCAGCTCGCTGGCACTCCTCCACGCGGTCAGCCTGCCGGTGCCCAACGCCTCCTTCGAATCGCCCCCCGCCCGGCTTCCCAGCCAGCCCCATCATCGACGATTGGCTCAAGACACCGCAACCGGCCTGGTTCGATCCGGCGGCGACGGGCGGAATCACTTGGGACCAACTCTCGGGGGTCTTCCCCAACACGCCTGTCGGGGCGGACGACCACATCGCCAACGTGCACCTCAACCAAGCCGCTTACCTTTTCGCGCTGCCGGAGGTCGGCCTCTATCAGGACCTGGACGTCCGCTATCAGGCTGGATTCGCGTACACCATGACCGTGGGGCTGATGGGCGGAGGCGGCATCCCGGAAGGCAACACCATTGCCCTGAGCCTCTACTACCGCGATGGCGCGGGCAGCCTGGTGCCCGTGACCACCTCCTCGGTCGCCTACACGCCCGCCAACTTCCCCACCGCCCGCATGCTCTACGACTTCAGCGCCACGGTGCCCACGGTGCAGCCGGGCGACGCCTGGGAAGGGCAGAACATCGGCGTTCGCCTGGTTTCGACCTCCGGCACGGGTGCCGGCTATTGGGATGCCGACCACGTCCGCCTCGCGGTGGTGCCCGAACCCGCCGCTCAACATCTGCTCTGGGTGGGTTTGGGAGCGCTTCTGCTCGCCCGTCGGCGCCGTGTGTGGGCCCGTTCCACGGCGCCCGGCAAACGGCCTTAGCCCATGAGGAAATGGTGGACCAGCGCCCGCGGGATGCGGCGGGAGCCGAGCCGTCGGCTCTGCGCGATCGCACTCGCCGTCGGGGCAACCGCGGCTCACCCGCTCGGCGGGGTCTTGGCGGCTGACCTTGCGATCGCGAATCCTTCCTTCGAGCTCCCGAGCACTCTCTTTGTCTCCACGATTATCGACGCCTGGCAGCGGTCGCCCAAGCCGGACTGGTACGACGAGAGTGGCGGATTTCTCTGGGAACAGCTCACGGGCCTCTTTCTGAACACGCCGCCCTCCAGCGCCGACCACATCGTCAACTGCCATGGCAACCAGGCGGCCTGGCTGTTTGCCGTGCCTGCGGTGGGCTTGTTCCAGGAACTCACGGGAACCGGCACGGTTCCGGAGGCCACGTTTCAAGCCGGCCGGGCTTACCGCCTCGCCGTGGGGATCCTCGGCGGCGGCGGGAACATGGCGGACGGTGCCACCCTCGAACTGAGCTTGTACTACCGCGATGACTCCGGGGCGACGACGGTCCTCGCCACCACCACGGTGACGAACCGGCCCGGTTTGTTCGGCAGTCCCAAGCAGTTTCTGGATTATGAGGTTCGCACGCCGATCGTGCAGCGCACCGATGCCTGGCACGGCCGCCCCATCGGTGTGCGGTTTTTGTCGACCGTGACTCCCGACACCCAAGGGGGCTACTGGGACCTCGACCACGTGCGACTGCAGGCCACGTCGGAACTGGGGCTGCGTGATCCCCGCGTGGTGGAAGGTCAGTTCCAGTTCGACCTCGAGGGCGACGTGGGGCAGATCTTCGAAGTGCTGGCTTCCCCGGGACTCGCGTCAAGCTCCGCGAACTGGGAACGCGTGGGAACCGTGACCAACCTTAGCGGTCGCGTCACCTTCTCCGAGCCTGTCACCGGCGCCGCCGCGCGGTTCTATTCGGCCCGGCAACTGGACTGAGGACGATCCTGCCCATGCGCTCCCTCCGGTCCCCGGCTCGCGACGGCTTCACGCTCATTGAACTGCTGGTCGTCATCGCGGTCTTGGGTCTGCTCGCGGCCCTGCTTGTACCCGCGTTGGCCTCCGCCCAACAGGCTGGTCGCCGCGCCTCCTGCCTGAACAACCTTCGCCAGATCGGCCTGGCCATCCGGGGCTACTCGACAGACTACCACGGGCTCATCCCCTTCGGCCCCAAGGCACCCCCTTTCACCAGCCCCGCGAGCTTCTATCCCTCGACCGGCGCCCCCACGAGCCTCTTGTCCCTCCAGAACGGCGCGCCCGCAGGCCTCGGGTTGCTGTTGGCCCATTACCTCAGCGACACCCCTCGCGCCTTGTTTTGTCCAGGCAGCGACCAACCCCTCGACGCCTCCGCCGAACTGGCCCGCGTGGGCGTGCACCAGGCGCAAAGCAGCTACTACTACCGCCACGGCAGCAACACGCGTCTCTTCGACGATCCCCAGGAACCTCCGGGCTCCGACCACCTGCGACTCGACAACCTCGGCCTCAACCGCGAAGGCTTGCCGATCCGCGCCCTCGCCCTGGACACCCAGTTCCTCAGCCCGCCCGATCTGGCCTCCTTCAACATGAAACCCCGCACCCATCACCGCATGAAGCTCGCCAACGTCCTCCATGCCGATGGCAGCGTAGTATCCCGCAACAACCAGGACCAGCGGTTCACCGTCGATCTGCGCACCTACGCTGACATCCGCGATGCTTTCAACACCATCCTCCGGGTGCTCGAGCAGGCCGATGCCCGTTACTGACCCACCCGCCATCGAGTGGCGCCACCTGCACCTCCACGTCGGGCACCGCCCCGTCCTCGAACTCGACTACGGACGCACGGAAACCGGCAGCATTCACGCCCTCATGGGCCCCAACGGTGCAGGAAAGACCACCCTCCTGCGCGCCTGCCTCGGTTTGATCCCCCGCCGGTGGCGAACTCTCGGTGCTCGGCCAACCGGTCCAGGCGCTGCGCGGCGCCGCCCTGGCCGCCTTGCGCCGGCGCATTGGCTATGTGCCCCAACTGCTGCCCGCCCGCAGCGAGTTGCCGCTCACCGTCCGCGAAGTCGTCGCCATCGGCCGCACCGCCCGGGCCGGTCTCGGCCGGCGCCTCGCCCCCTCAGGACTGGGGAGACGGTGGACACCTGGTTGGATCGCCTCGGCCTGACCCCTCTTGCGCAACGTCCCTTCAGCCAGATTTCGGGCGGCGAACAGCGCAAGACCATCCTGGCCCGCGCCATGGCCCAGGAACCCGAGTTGCTCCTCCTGGATGAACCCACCGCCAACCTCGACCTCGGCTGGCGCGAACGCCTCGTCGAAACCATCGAGTCCCTCTTCGTCCAAACCCGCCTCACCGTCGTCCTCGTCTGCCACGAACTCGAGGTGCTGCCTCCGGCGTGCCGCCACGTGTGGTTGCTCGATGCCGGGCGCGTGGCCGCGAGCGGCTCGCCCGAAACCGTCTTCACCCCCGAACGCGTCGCGACCCTCTACGGCGACACGTTGCAGGCGCTCCACGGCAACGGCAGGCACGCCCTCGTGCCCCGGAGGACCGCGCATGCTTGACGTGGTTTTCTGGGCGCCGGTGATGGTGGGCGGCACCCTGGCAGGGGCCTCGAGCGGCGTCCTTGGCACGTTCATTGTCGGCATGCGCATTCCCTTCCTCGGGGTCTGCGTGGCACACGCCGCGCTTGCCGGGGCGGTGTTCGGCGGCCTCGCGGGTCTCACAGGCCAGACCCTGCTCCTCCCGGCACTCGCCGGCGCGATCCTCACCGCCCTGGCCCTCGGCCTGGTGAATCCGCAGCGCGCCCGCCTCGACGACAACACGATGCTGAGCTTCCTGTTCTCGACCACCATGGGTCTGGCCTTCCTCGGCATCGGCCTCTATGGCGTCCTGGGCCGCAGCGACCACGACGTCCGCAGCCTTCTCTGGGGCAGCCTCAACTTCTGCCGCTGGACCGACGTCCGCCTCATGCTGCTCGCCTCCCTCGCCCTCGCCGCGTACCTGGCGGTCTTCTTCAAGGAACTCCGCGCCATCCTCTTCTCCCGCGCGGACGCCGAGGCCGCTGGCATCCGTGCCACCGCCGTCTGGACCGGCTTCCTCGTGCTCGCCGCCGCCATCCTCACGGTGAACTTCCAGACCGTCGGCGGTCTCATGATCTACAGCCTGATCAGCAACCCGGCGGCCGCCGCGTTCCAGCTCGCGCGCGGTTGTCGGCACGCCTTGCTCCTGTCTGCCGCGTTGGGCGCCCTCAGCGGCCTGGGCGGCTTCCTGATCGCCGCCGCCACCGACCTGCCAAGCGGCGCAGTCATCGTTCTCTTCTCCTCCGCCTTGCTGCTCATCGCCGCGCTGCTCCGGCGCTCGGGACTCGTGCACCGCGAGTCGCCAGTCCCGCCGTAGGCGCCGACGTCAGGAGGCGATGGGTGTTGCCCCCGGCCCCAAAGGCCGCCTCACGTCGGCGCCTACAGAGGCATCGGGAACCTCAGACCAGTTCGCTCGCCCGATCGGCAGGCACCGCGACGTTGCGCCGGCTCAAGGCGCCTTCAAATGACGGTCGGCGAAGTCCAGATACTGCCGCCAGTCGTAAGGCGTGATGTCGTGATCCCCCGTCCGAACGTGATAACCGATCGTCTGGCCGACCGGCTGATTCACCGCTGGCATCTCCGCCACCTCCAGACCCGGCCGGCCCAGCAGGCGATACACCGGGCCGGCATGCCAGGCCGCGAGAAACTCGCCGCGCGGATCTGCCCAGCGATCCTGTTCCGCACTCGCCACGTACACCGGCCGGGGCGCGATGAGGGCAATCAGCAGATGCTGGTCAACCGGGAGTGCCGACTCGTTCCGGCCGAACCGGCGGTAGTTCCGGCAATACCAGATGCCCGACAACTCGTAGGACGCCGCCACACTCTCGCCGTAGCGCCGCCGGGCCAGCGACGCGCCGCCCTGACCCGAGTTGTTCGAGATGGCCAGCGCGAAGCGTTCGTCCTGGGCCGCGGCCCACAGCGCCGTCTTCCCCGTGCGGGAATGCCCGAACACGGCCACGCGGCGCGCGTCAACGTCGGCGTCGGTCTCCAGGTAGTCCAACGCACGACTCAACCCCCAGGCCCACGCACCCAGCGATCCCCATTCGTCGTCCGCCAGTTCCGCCCGTCCCGTGCGCGCCAGCCAGTACCCCCGCACGCCGGTCTTCCAGCCGTCGGGCCGTTGCAGGCTGCCTGAGCCGTGCCGGTCCTGCTCAACGTCAGCCCCGGCAAACGTCGCCACGCCGCACCCGCGTTCGAGGATCATCGCCAGCGGCCAGCGGCTGGCATGTGCCCCGCGCTCCGGCGTGGTGTCACGCGACGCCCGGATCCCCGGATCGGGGTGGATCCCCTGGTTGCCGTAGCTCAGACCGAGGAACACGGGCACCGGTTTCGGCGCCCGGTTGGGCAGGTACAGCAGCAGATCAATCCACGGCGCGTTCGTTTCCGGGAACAGGTGGATCCGCACCTGCCGTCGCGTGGCCAGTCCTTCCAGTGCCCGTGGTTCGTTGTCGGTTCTTTCAAACCGCAGACTCACTGGCACGTCGGGCGTACGGCCGTAGACGTTCGTGGCAAAGGCCCGCAGGATCTCTGGCCGCCGCACCTCGCGCCACATCCGCTCGTCCGTCACCGGCCGCCCGTCAAAGCACACCAACGGATCCGGTAACTCGTACGGCGGCACCTTCGCCTCATCGTAGTTCGTGTCCGGCGGCTCGCCGGCCAGCGCCAACACCACCGCCCCGAGGCCGCCGATGCCACCCCGCCACCATCGCATCCGGTTCACGGCGCCGATCCTGCCAGGGATGGCCCCGTCGGCAACCCCCGTTGCGCTGAAGTCACGCCGAGGCCCACCTCGCTACTCGATCGCCCAAAGCGTCACCGCCTCCCGGTCCTTGACGAAACCCGGTTCCCCGAAACCACCGGATGCGCATGGGTCGGCGACTCCGCCACCTTGTAGCGGGCCAGCCCTTCAAAACGCTCCCGGCTGGGCTTCGAACACGATGAGCTCCGCACTGGGAGTCAACGCCAAGACCGCCGGTCCCACGTCCACCAGGCTCCCAAAGCCACCGCCCCCATTCGTCCACCCGGCCCACCCGGCCCACCTCGCCCCCCGGTCCTGCCGGCCCACGAGCGCCTTCCTGTCCGGCGGGTCGCTCGCCCGCCGGTGCCGCTTGTCCTTCCTCGGGCGAAGGCAGTTGCGCGCTCCAGAGCAAGGCACCATCCCGGGCATCCAGGCAGAAGAACTCGTTCGCCGCGCTGAACCCGATCACCAGGCCGTCCTTCAACACCGGCGACGCGAACTGCGCCGGCTTCTCGCTGTTGCTCCACAGTTCCCGGGCCGCGAACCCGTCACCCGTCCGCTCGAACTTCACCGCCTTGTTCCCGCGCCCTGTCAGCACAAACATCGCCCCGTCCACCGCCGGCGTCGTGGCTTTGTAGTCGCGTCCGCCGCCGCCTCGACCTCCTCCTCTGCCTCCCGGACCACCGCCCCCAGCTTCCCCAGCACCCGCCGCCGCGGATTCCCAGACCACCTTGCCGTCGGCTGCTTTCACCGCCACCTGCGTGGCCTCGGTTTGGGCAAACACCAACTTCTCCCCGCCCACCACCAGCACTACCGGCGAGGCATAGGCCGGGCTGCTGCCGCTCCAACGCCACCGTTCAGCGCCTGTTCCCAAGTCATAGGCGACGAGGGCCCCGTTGTCCGCCCCCCAACTGCGCCACCACCAACCCGTCCACCACCAGCGGCGAGCTCGCCACGAAGAAGTTGGGCCAGGCCTTGAAGTCGTCCTTGCGCCACAACACCTTGCCCGTCGCCGCGTCCAGGCAGGAGATCACCCCCCGCACCCCCACCGTTACCACCTTCCCCTGGCTCACCAGCGGCGAACTGCGCGGCCCGGAAAACCCCTGGGACGGTCCCGTAGCTCCAAGGGCATCGTAGCTGTCCTGCCACAACTCCTTCCCCGTGCCCGCCTCCAGGCACCGCGTCACTTCCTTGCCGTCCTGCCGGGCAAAGACATAGAGCCGGTCACCCGCCAACGCCGGCGTCGCCACCCCCTCGCCGACCGTCACCTGCCACTTCCTCGTAAGTTCCTTGGGCCAAGCGGCTGGCGCTTGGAAGCCCACCGCCTTCGCCTGACGATTCGGCCCCCGCCACTCGGGCCAATCTTGCGCTTGCGCCACCCCCCACAGCACCCACAGACACCCTCCGGCGAGGGTAGCCATCCGGACCGGACTTGAGCATGAGGTTTTCATAGTTTGGTTTGTCGGTGCTGATGGACGTTGACCGTCGCCGTTCGGTTACGCCCGTCGGCAAGCCCATGTCCACCTCTGCCAATGCACTTGTGCTCGCGCCCCACTCCGCTACCTTCAGCCCGCAACGTAGCAGACACCATGCAAGACACGCTCACATCCGGGCCCGTGCTGACCAAGACCGTCGAGTTGTGCGACACCATCGTCCGCGACCCGGCCTTTCAATCTCTCAAGGCCAACATCGAGACCTTCCTCGCCGACGAGACCGCCAAGGAACTCTACCGCACCGTCGCGGAGAAAGGTGAATACCTCCACCACAAGCAGCACCAGGGCGTCCAACTCGGGGACGACGAGATCGCCGAGTACGAGCAACACCGCGAGGCGTTGCTCGGCAACCCCGTGGCCCGCGCCTTCCTCGACGCCCAGGAGGGCATCCGCAGCGTGCAGGACACCGTGACGCGCTACGTCACCAAGACCATCGAGATCGGCCGCGTCCCCACCGAGGCCGACTTCGCCACCTGCGGCAGCGGCTGCAGTTGCCACCACTGACCGGCGCCACCCGCCCCGCCCCGCGGCGGTCCGCAGGCACCACCCTCACTGCAGCGGCGAGTAGTCCAGCGGCCGCAGGAACACCGACTTGACCCCGTCCGGCGCGGTTAGCGAACCACCCGCCTTTTCCTCCGACGCCTTCCGGGCTGCCACCCAGTCCGGATCCACGCGGAATTTGTCGAACGACTCCCGCGCCGCCTCCGGGCTCGCATGCGCGAGCAGGTAGGTGAGATTGTTGTCCGCCCCCGGCTCGCCCTCGGCCGGATTCCAATAGATCACATTGGCCATGCCGTGGCGGGCAAACAGCTTCAGGGTGTGGTCGCGGAACCGCGCGTTCAAAGCGCCCAGCCGACCCGGCGCCGCCGTGTAAACGCGCAGCTCGTACGCCCGCGGCTTCATCCCGCCTTCCGGCAGCACCGTCGGCGAGTAGTCGGTGGCCTTGAAAAACTGCACCTCCACCTTCTCCACCAGTTTCCCGTCAACCTCGGACGCCCGGTAGCCCGCCTGCCATTCGGGATCGGCCATGAACGATTTCCAGGCGGCTTCCCGCGCTTCCCGGCTCGGGTGGGCGATCACGAAGATCAGCTTGTGCCCGGCGCCGTCCTTCTCCTCGAGCGGCGTCCAGTACCCGATGTTCACCATCCCATGCCGTTCCAGGAGCCGGCACGCGAACTGCCGGAACCGCGCGTTCAACGCGTCGAACTTGCCCGGCGCCACGTAATACGTGCGCATTTCATAAAGCCGCGTGTCCGCCGCCGAAGCCGAACCGGCCGCCGCCGCCAGGAGAGCCAGACTGAGCAGGGTAGATTTCATCAGGATCGTCATGTCGAGGTTGCGTTGCGCCGTAATCCACCCGCTCCTGCCCGATCTGTCAAGCGAGCGACGCACGCCTCCAGCCGTGCTGATCGTGGCTGGGACAACTGGCATGGTGGTACAAGGCGGTCTGGGGGTCGGGCTAGCCCGGATATTTCATACCTGAACTCGCGGAGCTCGATCCGAGGAGCCTCACCGGCACCTTCGAGGGGTTTGTCGGGGGCAAGGGAGCGTTTCAGGCAATCGGGGCACGGTTTTCCGACCTCCAGTGGCTCCCGAGGCTGAAATTGCGCTGCGCGTAGGCACACCACGGCCTGCACCGGGCTTAGCGGTGTCGCGGCAGGGGCCTTGGTGAGGCAGCTCTCAGCCGCTGGCGGCTCCCAGTCGCCCCAACTGCTGCTGCACGTGGCGGAAGAGCCCCTGCAGAGGAAAGGCGCTGCTCAGTTGCACATACACCCGGCGCACGCTCACCGTCACCCGGGCGGCCACTTTCAACAACCGCAGCCGAATCGTCCCCGCCGTCGCCTGCGCCAACTCGCTTCCCTGCAACGTGAGCGTCCGCAACCGCTCCATCAACATCACTTCGGCCTTGCCGATCACCCGGCGGGAGCGGCTCCAGCTCTTCTGGGTCTGATAGCTGAAGTCGCCGAACACCCGCACGCTCTCGGCCCCGGTCAGGCACCAGCGGGCGCGCGCCGTACTCAGAGACGGTCCCAAGCGCTCGATCAACACCGCGTTCTTGGCCAGGCCCAGGCAGTAGTACACCTCCGACTGCTCTTCGCACCACACCATGATCTCCTCCCGGCAAAACCCCGAGTCCCCCCGAATGATGAGGCGCGCCCAAGGACACCGTTTGCGAATCGCCGCGACGATCTTGGCCAAGGCCGCCACCACCCCGTGGGCCGCGTCGGTGTCGCTGCCCCGCACCTGCGCCCACAGCGGGATCGCCCCCGCAAACACGTAGAGGGGCAGATAGCAGTAGTCGCCGTAGTAGCCACTGAAGTGCCGCCCTTCCTGGGTGCCGTGGAGCAAGTGCCCCATCGCATCCAGGTCCAGCACGATCTCCCGGGCATGCTTGGGCAGACAGCGGACGCCCATCTCCAGGAGGCAGGCCTCGATCTGCGCGGGGTCGTGCGGCAGTTTGTGCGTGCGGGTGTGCTGGTTGTTGGACAACTCCAAGCGGTTGAGGGTCGCCGGAGCGGCCAGGGCCACGCCCCGGAACTGGGGCAGGAAGCGGTCCTGTCCCAGGGGATCGGACTTCCCGCAGGCCACCGCCAGCAAGGGATCCCGCCGCAGGTCCAGGTGATCGTTGAGGCCCTCGTAGCCCAGGGCCAGGGTGTGGAGGCGCTGGGCCAGGAGTTGCTCGAGGGTGTGATCGACCCAGCGCGGATCGCGCTGGTCGGTGAAGCACGTGGCCAGGCGCCGGGTCAGGCCCAGGCCCCGGTCGATTTGCCGCAGCAGCAGGAGGCCTCCGTCGGTGGAGAGGGTGCCGCCGGAGAAGTCAGCGACCACGGTGCGGGCGCCCAGGTCGTCAAAGAGCATCGGCTGGGAGGGGCCGGGGGGTGGGCCGCGGAGACGCTTGACATGAGGCTAGTCTATTGGCTAGCTCCACCGATGTCAACCATCTATCCGCTCAAAGTGCAGGCCATCCGCTCGCGGGGTCAACAGGCCCGCCTCTACGTGTACTTCCCCTTGCCCTTGGCCGCCGCCATCGGATTGGAGGCGGGCGAGGAGGTCCAATGGGAGCTCCTGGACCGCGGCGAACTCCATCTGCTGCGACGCCAGGTGGCGGCTCCGGCCGCCCGCACACGCTCTGGCCGGACAGGCGCGGCCACCGACACCCTGTCGGCAGCAGCACCCGGCACCCGGCGTCGCAAAACCCAATGAAATCAAGCCTGCGGCCCCCGTTTCACACCGAGATCTGGCTTCCAGTATGAAATATCCGGGCTAGCCATCCATCTGCGGTCGCTCTGAATCTGCGGGACCACTCCCCGGACCTTTTATCCCACCGATTCAGAGCCCCCGCTGATTGAACCTGCGTCGAATCCGTCCCCGAACATCAACTCACCCTCTCGCCCCATCTGCGGTCGCTCTGAATCTGCGGGACCACTCCCCGGACCTTTCATCCCACCGATTCAGAGCCCCCGCTGATTGAACCTGCGTCGAATCCGTCCCCGAACATCAACTCACCCTCTCGCCCCATTTGCGGTCGCTCTGAATCTGCGGGGTGATGCACTCGGGCCGGAGGTCAAGGACCTCCGCACGCCCCGAGGCGGCCAAGACCGGGCTCAGGGTGCCGTCATAGAAGGCGGTCGGGCCACGGACGTGTTGCCGCGAGGAACAACGCGGGAGGAACGCCGCCGGCTTGTCGGCCATCACCCCCGCACAGTAGGCTCATCGCGATGAAGCTTTTGCTGAGCCTTGTCTTCATTTCATTCGTCCCCCTGCTGGCCCGCGCCGCCGCCGAGCCACCCCCGCGGTTGCCGGGCACCGACCTCAACCTCCAGCTCGCCGCCCCCATCACGACCTGGGACGAAGCCGTGCCCCTCGGCAACGGCACCATGGGCGTCCTGCTCTGGGGCGAAACCAACCTGCTGCGCCTCTCCTTGGACCGCGGCGACCTCTGGGACGAACGCCCTTCCCAACGCTTCACCCGGGTCCGCGATCGCTTCACCTGGCGCTCGATGCAGTCCCTCGTCGCCAGCAACCACATGGACGAGTTCCACCACATCTTCGACTCGAACTACGACTACCAGGGCCCCCCGACCAAGCTCCCCGCCGGCCGCGTCGAACTCACCCTCGACCCCGGCTCGACAGCCACCACGTTCGAGCTCCGACTCGCCACCGCGGAAGGCGTCGCCCGCTTCGCGTCGGGCGGCGAACTCCGCGCCTTCGTGAACGCCGCTGATGTGGCCGAGCCCGTCGCGCTCCTCCAGCTCAAAGGCGTCGAGCTACGCGACGTCCAACTCCGCCCGCCCGAGGCCGTCAAACAGCTCGGCTATCCCCCGCCCGCACCGGGCGCGCCGAGGGCCTCCACTGGTTCGAGCAAGAAGCCGCCGACGGTTCCGCCTACGCCGTCCTGATCGGCTGGCGGCCCGCGGGCTCAACCACCCTCGTCGCCCTGACCGTGGCCAACAGCGCCGCGGGGAAGAATGCGCAAGCCGTCGCCCAAGAGCGGGTCAGCGCCGCCCTCGAACGCGGCTACGAAACCCTCCTCGCGGAACACGCCCGCTGGTGGACCGCCTTCTGGAACCGCTCCCGTGTCTTCATCCCCGAGCCGCACCTGCTCCGTCACTACTACCTCGTCCGCTACTTCTACGGCGCCGCTTCCCGCCAGGGCGCGCCCCCCATGCCGCTGCAGGGTGTCTGGACCGCCGACGCCGGAGGACTCCCCCCGTGGAAGGGCGATTACCACAACGACCTCAACACCCAGATGACGTATCTCGCCTACCGCACCTCAGGCGACTTCGATGCCGGCCTCTGCTTCCTCGATTACCTCTGGGACCGCCTCCCTGTCTTCCGCCATTTCGCCCGCGACTTCTACCACGCCCCCGGCGCGGCCGTCCCCGGCGTGATGAGCCTGGCCGGCCAGGCCCTGGGCGGCTGGGGCCAATACAGCCTCTCGCCGACCATGGGGGCCTGGAATGCCCACCTCTTCTACCTCCACTGGCGCCATACCGCCGACACCACCTTCCTCCGCGAACGCGCTTACCCCTTCTGCCGCGAAATCGGCGTCTGCCTCCGCGCCCTCCTCCAGCCCAACGCCCGGGGCGTCCTCGTGCTGCCCCTCTCCAGCTCGCCGGAGATCTTCGACAACACCCGCCGCGCCTTCCTCGAACCGAACAGCAACTACGACCTCGCCAGCCTCAAGATGCTCTTCCTCGCCCTCGCCGACATGGCCGCCACCCTCGGCGAAGCCCGCCCCGCCGCCGATTGGGCCCGCCTCGCCGCCGACCTGGGTGACTGGCACCTTGCCCCGGATGGCACCCTCCTCCTCGACGCCACCACCCCGCTCCCCGCCAGCCATCGGCACCTCTCCAACCTCATGCCCCTCCACCCTTCAACCTCATCACCCCCGACGGCGGCGAACGCCACCACCAGATCATCGCCGCCAGCCTCCGCGATTGGGACCGCCTCGGCACCCGCGCGTGGTGCGGCTACAGCTTCTCCTGGATGGCCTGCCTCCGCGCCCGCGTCGGCGATGCCCCCGCCGCCTTCCACAACCTCGACACTTACGCCCGCGCCTTCATCCTCCGCAACGGTTTCCACGCCAACGGCGATCAAACCCGCTCCGGGCTCAGCGACTTCACCTACCGTCCCTTCACCCTCGAGGGCAACTTCCTCGCCATGGACGCCGTCCACGAAATGCTCCTCCAAAGCTGGGACACCTTGCCCGAGGCCCCCGCCCCTCTCCCTGAACCTGTGGTGCGGACTTCCAGCCTGCACCCTGCCCGGTTCATGACCTCTGAGCAGGTCCAAGAGGAACCGGACGCTTCCCCGGACGCATCCGCGCGCCGTCTCGTCCCCGGTCCCCTCCGGCTGTTCCCCGCTGTCCCCGCCCACTGGACCCACGCCTCCTTCGACGACCTGCGGGCCGAGGGCGGCCACCGTGTCTCCGCCCGTCTCGAAGACGGCACGACAACCTGGCTCCGTGTCGTCGCCGGACAGGACGGCCTCGTCCGCATCCGCGACAACTTCGGCGGACGTCCACCGCGCTGGAACCGCCCGGACCTCCAGAAGTTCGGACGCGATTACGCCGTGTGGCTCCTGAAGGACCAGGTCCTCGAAGCCACCTTCTGACCTCCACGATCCTCGCGTCTTTGTGCCCCGAACCTCCCCAGCGCCTGTGGTGCGGGCTTCCAGCCTGCACACCCTCCGCTTGGCTCCGCCACCCTCCCCCTTTAGGCTTCACCCTGCGCGGTTGGACCGTTATCACCCTTCCCCATGCTCGCAATAAACACCGCTCGAACCCTCTGGCTCGCCCTCGCCGGCTCCGCCTGCCTCGCCCTCCACGCCCACGTCGGCCCCCACCCCTCCGTCCACGACACTGTCGCCGGCATCCTCGACCGCTTCGGCCGCACTCAGACCGGCGCCACCCTGCGCAAGCTGGACACACCCCAGGCGCTCGCCCTTCTCACCCCCGACGAACGCGACACCCTCGCCTCCCAACACCTCCACTTCCGCGTCAATACCTCCGTCGTGGTCAGCGTCCTCGCCGACACGCGCCTCGCCGGTGAACCGTTCTGGCTCGCCGAGCGCGGCTTCCGCCCGACCCCGCTCGTGCTCGAACGCGGCACCCTCCGCTTCGCCGCCTGGGAACGCGAGTTCCCCGCCGGCACCATCGGCCTCGGCGTCAACTCCCTCACCGGCGGCGGCGAACACTACCTGGTCGCGGTCAAATCCTCTGAACCCGCCGCGAATCTTGTCATCGACGACCTCTACCCCGGCCAACTGCGCCTCGCCGATTGCCTCCCAGGCGTCGCTCCTACGCCGACCGCGACGAAACCCTCGCCACGATTCCCCGGCCATCCAAGGGCAGAAACTCATCCGCACGCTCCGCAGCCGCCGCGATGACGGCCGCCTGCTCGGCATCTTCCGCTGGACCGAACACCCCAGCTCGACCCGACCCGATCAGATCCTGCTCACCTGGAGCGGGAATCCGCAAACCACCCAGGCCATCCAATGGCGCACCAGCCCCCAAATCCGCAAGGCCTACGTCACTTACGGCCGCCGTGCCGACCTCAACACCGTTCACCCGCGCAAGCTTCGCCGGGTCGCCGCCCGAACTGAACTCCTCAACGACCCGCGTCTCCTCGGCGATCCCTCCATCCACCGGCATACCGCGGAACTTGCCGGCCTCGAACCGGGCACCACCTACGTCTACGCTGTCGGCGACGGCTCGCGCACCGGCTGGAGTGAATGGCGCGAGTTCACCACCGCCCCCGCCGGGCCGGTCCCTTTCTCCTTCATCTACATGGGCGACGTGCAGAACGGCCTCGACCGCTGGGGCAGCCTCGTTCACACCGCCTTCCGCGAGCGCCCCGACGCCGCCTTCTACGTCCTCGCCGGCGACCTCGTGGACCGGGGCAACCAACGCGATGACTGGGACAGCTTCTTCCACAACGCCCGGGATGTCTTTGATCGCCGCCCCCTCGTCCCCGCCATCGGCAACCACGAGTGCCAGGGGGCCACCCCACCCTGTACCTCCGCCAGTTCGCCCTGCCGCGCAACGGCCCCGCCACGATCGAGGCCGAGCGCGCCTACGCCTTCCACTACAGCAACGCCCTCTTCGCCATCCTCGACTCGAACCTCGATCCCGCCCAGCAAACCGCCTGGCTTGAACACCAGTTGGCCTCCACCCCGGCCACCTGGAAGTTCGTCGCCTACCACCACCCCGCCTACTCCTCCGCACCCGGCCGCGACAACACCGCTGTCCGCCAACACTGGACGCCACTCTTCGACCGCTACCACGTCGACCTCGTCCTCCAGGGACACGACCACGCCTACCTCCGCACCCACCCCCTGAAGGACGGCCAGAAGGTCGCTTCCCCGGCCGAGGGCACCGTCTATGTCGTCTCGGTCGCCGGCACCAAGATGTACCAGCAGGCTGCTCGCGACTACACCGCCGTCGGCCTCACCAACGTCGCCACCTACCAGGTCCTCGACCTCCACATCAGCGGCAACCGCCTGGTCTACCGGGCCTACGACCTCGACGGCACGCTGCACGACCAGTTCATCATCGAGAAATAGCGCCCCGCCCCGACCGGGCCGGCCAGGCGCCCCAACCCTATGTGGAATGCCTTCTGGATCTTTGTGGGCGGCGGACTCGGCAGCCTCGCCCGCTGGGGCGCGTCCGGGTTCATCGCCCGTCATTGGGGCGAGGACTTCCCCGTCGGCACCCTGGTCGTCAACATCACCGGCTCCCTCGTCATCGGGTTCCTCGCCACTCTCACCGGGCCCGACGGCCGCTGGCTGGCCCCATCCTCGCTGCGCATCTTCCTCATGTTCGGCGTCCTCGGCGGTTACACCACGTTCTCCTCCTTCAGCCTCCAAACCCTCACCCTGGCCCAGGACGGCCAGTGGTTCCGCGCCGCCCTTAACGCCGTGTTGTCCCTCGGGCTCTGCCTCACCGCCGTCTGGCTCGGACACACGCTCGCGGTGCTCCTGAACTCCGCCCGGGAGTGAGGGGCGAATCATGCCCGCCGACGACTGGCGGTGCTGAGCCCGCGAAGCCTGCGACCTCGGTCGCGGCGTCCACAGCCCGCTTAACCTCAGAATTAGTTGTTACCTCCGCCGGGGGGCGGGCGTCTGAGGCCGTGTCGCAACTACAAAGTCACCAAAAGACACACAGCCATTCACTCGCGGACCCCGCATGATCACGCCCGCCCTCCGACCCCACGACGTGCCCAAGGCCCGGTTCGTCCCTTCCATCTGCCACCTCAGCCCGGGGAGCCTGCCCCGCCCCTGGCCAGCCCTTCTGGCCGGCCTCGCCTCTCTGCTCCTGGCCGCGGCAAACATCTCCGCCAACGAGGCGCTTCGTCATTGGCCCGCCTGGCGTGGTCCCCTCGCCAACGGCCTCGCCCCGCACGCCAACCCGCCGCTCGAATGGAGCGAGACGCGTCACGTGAAGTGGAAGGCCACCATCGCCGGCCGCGGTTCCGCCACGCCGATTATCTGGCAGGACCGCATCTTCGTTCAAACCGCCATCCCCGCCGGCGCAACCGCTTCTCCCTCAGCCTCCACCTCCGCCTCCGGAGACGCCCAGCCCGGTGCCTCGCCCGCACAGGGTACCCGCGGCCCCGGCGGACGCGGCGGCGGCTTCCGCTCGCAACAACCCACCGAACCCCACCAGTTCGTCCTGCTCTGCCTCGACCGCGAAACCGGCCAGACCCTTTGGCAGAAGACCCTGCGGGAGGAGGTCCCTCACGAAGGCCATCACCAGGCCGACGGCACCTTCGCTTCCGGTTCGCCCGTCACCGACGGCAATCTCGTCTACGCCTTCTTCGGTTCCCGCGGCGTGCACGCGCTCGATTTCGAGGGAAACCTCAAGTGGTCGCGTGACCTCGGCCGTCAGCAGACCCGCAACAGCTTCGGCGAAGGCAGTTCCCCCGCCCTCGTCGGCCAGACCCTCGTGGTCAATTGGGACCATGAAGGCGATGATTTCGTGGTGGCCCTCGATGCCGCCACCGGTCGCGAGCGCTGGCGCCAACCCCGCCAGGAGATCACTTCCTGGGCCACCCCCTCGCGCTCGAAACCGGCGACCGCACCCAGGTCATCATCTCGGCCACCGAACGCATCCGCAGCTACGACCTCGCCACCGGCAACCTCCTGTGGGAGTGCGGCGGCATGACCCAGAACGTCATCCCCACCCCCGTCACCGGACACGGCCTCGTCTATGCCATCAGCGGCTTCCGCGGTGCCGCCCTCCTCGCCCTCCGCCCGGATCGCACCGGCGACTTGACCGGCACCGACGCCATCGTCTGGCAGCACAACAAGAACACTCCCTACGTGCCCTCGCCGCTGCTCTACGACGACAAGCTCTATTTCCTCTCGGGCAACAACGCCATGCTCTCCTGCTTCAACGCGTTGACGGGCGATTCCCTCATCGATGCCGAGCGCATCGACGGACTCGCCGGGGTCTATGCCTCACCCGTCGGCGCCGCCGGCCGCGTCTATCTCGTCGGCCGCAATGGCGCCGTCGCCGTCCTCCGCCACGGTCACCCGCTCGAGATCCTCGCCACCAACCGTCTTGACGACCGCTTCGACGCCTCCCCGGCGCTTGTCGGCAACGAAATGTTTCTCCGCGGCCGCGAAACCCTTTACTGCCTGGCCGAGAAGTGAACCGCTCCCCGACCCGGCAGTACCGTAGCAACACATCGGATCCAACCGTCAGTTCCACATCGCATCAAACCCACAAACCCACACGTCACCATGAAGTCCCACCTCACTGTCAGTGCATTGCTCCTGGCCGCCGGCGCCCTCGTCGCCGCCGATGCCAAGGACGAAGTCAAAGCCGCCGCCACCAAACTGGCCGACGCCAGCGGCTATAGTTGGAAGG
Source organism: Verrucomicrobiota bacterium (assembly GCA_027493615.1). Taxonomy (GTDB): domain Bacteria; phylum Verrucomicrobiota; class Verrucomicrobiia; order Limisphaerales; family J093; genus DSVZ01. Next base: position 365,804 of record JAOSKK010000039.1, on the reverse strand, counting down.
CCACCACCGACTTCGGCGGCGGCGGCCGCGGCATGGGCGGGCCCACCGAAGGCAAGGCCGTCAAAGACGGCACCATCTGCCTCATGATGAGCCGCGGCGACAACACCATCGAGATGTTCAAGAAGGGCGAGAAAGGAGCCGTCAAGACCCAGGACGGCTGGCAATCCATCGCCGAGGCCACTGCGGGTGGTGGTGGCGGTGGCGGCGGCGGACAAGGAAACCCGGCCCGCTTCATGGCCCGTACCCTCCAGAACTACAAGGCTCCCGCTCAGGAAATCATCGACATGGTCGCCAAGCTCAAGGACCTCAAGAAGGAAGGGGACGCCTACGTCGGCCAGATGACCGAGGAAGGTGCCAAATCCCTGATGAGCTTCGGGCGCGGCGGTCCCGGTGGTGGTAACGCCCCCGAAATCCGCAACGCCCGCGGTCAGGTCAAGATCTGGCTCAAGGACGGGCTGCTCAGCAAGTACGAGTACAACCTCCAGGGCAACATGACGTTCAACAACAACGACCGCGACGTGAACCGCACCACCACGGTCGAGATCAAGGACGTCGGCACCACCAAACTCGAAGTGCCCGCCGCCGCCAAGGCCAAGCTCTCCTGAGCCCGACAGTGCTCCGGCTCCCTCCGTTCACTGATCCTGTGGCGCAGGCGTCCGCCTGCGCCCCCCGGGTGGGGCGAGGTTCCTGACAAGCCGTGGCCTGGCAGGACCTTCGCTTCACCCGCAACGGGCTACGGCTACTCGCTCAAAGGCTCCGCCCTCGCTCAGACCTTCAAATTACGCGTCACCGAGAACCACGGCAGCGACGTCGCGCGTTGAGGAGAGCCACCTGTTCCTGCCGGACCTGCTCACGGGCCATGAACCGCGGAGGGTGCAGGCTGGAAGCCCGCACCACAGGTTCATGAAGAGGGCCAGGTGTTCAGAGCACCCCGGCACAACTCCGCCAGCGACGAACCACGCCGCCCCCGGGATTGACTCCCGGTAGCCAAACGCTACCGCTCAGCCATGAGTCAGCCCGTAAAGCTCTCTGACGCCCTCGTGCTCGACGCTCGCCTGGCGGGGGCAGCCCTCGAACGCTCCATCGCCGGCCAGGTGGAATTCTGGGCCCGGCTAGGCCGGGCCATCGAACCCTTGCTGCAAGGCACCCACGTGCTGTCCCTGTGCCGCAACGCCGCTGCCCGCCCGCTCTCCGCTTGCCTCGATTCAGTGGATTCTGCCCAGGGCCGGCAGCGGGTGGCCGGGTTTCTCCAAACACAGCCCTTCCCCCACTACGAGCCTGCCGCCGATGCCCCCGGTTTGCTGGTCCGCATTGAGGCGGACGGCAAACGCACCGTGGGGCACTTTGTCCACCGCCGGTTCGTAGCCGTGAAACCCAAGCGTGAGCCTGCACCCACCGACCCCCAAGTGGCTCAAGCCCCTGCTGCCTTGACCGCAGAGAATCCCGGCGAACGGAGCGTGGTTCCACGCAGGTGATTCGCATCCCGGACGTGAGCCCTGCCAGGCGCGAGGCGGCGCGCCAGGTGGATCAGGGCCGCTGGAGGCAGAAGAAGACGTCGCATCCACCCCGTCTCCAACCTCAGGCGCAGCCACCCGCAATGTTCGTTGCGGAAGGCCTGCTTCCGCGAGCCTGCTCGCCCGTTCAGCCCTGCTGCATCGCCAACCGGTAAAGCTCGAACGCCGCCGCGCCAAAGCAAACCAGCCGGATTTCCTCGAACTCCGGTTCGCACTCCAGAAAGGCCCGACACTCCCGCACCGCAACCCGCGCCGCGCGATCCATCGGAAACCCGTAGACCCCCGTGCTGATCGAAGGAAACGCGATCGTCTTCAACCCGTGTTCCTTGGCCAGCGCCAGGCTGTTCCGGTAACACGCCGCCAACAAACCGTCCTCCCCTCGCTCGCCGCCCCGCCACACCGGACCCACCGTGTGGATCACGTACCGCGCTGGCAGCCGGTAGCCGCGCGTGATCCGCGCCTCGCCCGTCTGACAGCCTCCCAGCGTCCGGCACTCCTCGAGCAGTTCCGGTCCCGCCGCCCGGTGGATCGCCCCATCCACACCGCCTCCCCGAGGAGCGAGGGATTGGCCGCGTTCACAATGGCATCCACCGCTTCCCGCGTGAGGTCGCCTTCGACCACCCGCAGCCGCTCCCGCGCCCGCCCAACGTCTGCCGTCGATGTCATAACCGCCAATCTGCTCGTCGGCCGGCCGCTCTCAACCGGCGCGCTCGTGCCATCAAGTCGTGGGCACACCTTTCCCTTCCCGCCCTCACCCAGCCAACTCTCCCAGTTCCCGCTTCAACCGCTCCACTCCCTCGACCACCCGTTGCCGCTCCGGCTCCCGGAACCGATGCGCCGGCTCCGCCATGAAATCCTCGCACACCCCCAGACACGACAACGCGCACTTGAGCCCCTTGATCAGCGACGACGAATGCGAGCCGATCCGGTACAGCGTGTCCCCCACCCGCAGCATCAACGCGTGCAGGCGCTGGACCCGCTCCGCGTCGGCCGCGCACGCCGCCTCGTACAGCGCCGTGTACAGCCGCGGAAACACGTTCGCACCGCCGTTCACCCCCCCATCTCCGCCCGCCGCGACGGCTTCCGCCAGCAGTTCCTCCGGGCCCATCAAAACATTCCACTCCGGCCGCCCCGCCCGCAGTGCCAGCAGCGCCCGGAAGTAACCCAGGTCGCCCGAGCTGTCCTTGATCCCGATGATTCGCGGATGCTCCATCGCCCGCCGCACGGTTCCGGGAGCGAAGCCGACCTTCGTCAGCGCCGGCATGTTGTACAGCATGAGCGGCAAGGGCAGTTCCGCTGCCAGATGCTCAAGCCACTCCACCAACTCCGGCTGTCCCGCCGGCAAATAGTACGGCGGCGCCGCCACCACCGCCGCGGCCCCGGCATCCGCCCCGTGCTCCGCAAGCACCAGCGCCTCGGTGAAAGCAGTGTCCGTGATCCCCACCAACACCGGCACCCGCCCCCGCACCTGCCGACACACCCGCGTGATCAGCTTCCGCCGCAGCGCATAACCCAGCGCCGGCCCCTCACCGGTCGTGCCCAGGATGAACAACCCCTGCACGCCGCCCGCCAGCACGTGTTCCACCAACCGCTCGAGGCCCGCCTCGTCAAGCTGATCGCGCCCGCGCAGCGGCGTGACCAGCGGCGGCACAATCCCCCGCAAAGCACGCGGAACAGGAAGCGAAGTGTTCATGCGTCGTTTCAACCGTCACCCGCCGGCACCGTCGCGCCACGCCGACGGCGTCTGCGCGAAAGCAGCAATCCAATCAACAGGATCGCCGCCGTGCCAAACACCGTCGTCAGAAAGCTGTGGAACGGACTCCGCAAATCCGCCAGCGCGGCCGGCCAACCCGCCTTCGTGGACAGTGTCATCCACAGGATCACCAGCACCCCGCACACCACCCCCACCGCCGCGTCCGCGTTCCGCGCGCGCCGCGAGATCAACCCGAGCAGGAACAGGCCCAACATGCCCCCGCTGAAGATCCCGGCCCATTCCCACCAGACGTCCAGCGCCGACTTGATCCGCATCATCGCAAACGCCGCCCCGGTCCCCAGCAAGCCCACCACCACCGTCGTCACCCGCAACACCCGCAGCGCCTCCGCGTCCCCGCCCCCGGCCGCAGGTAGCGCCGGTAAAGGTCGCATAACACCAGCGTCGCACAGCAGTTCATCGAACTCGAAATCGTCGACTGCGCCGCCGCAAAGATCGCGGCGATCACCAACCCCGTCAGCCCCGTCGGAAGCTGGGTCACGATGAAATGCGGAAACACCGAGTCCGGCTTCTCCGCCGCCCCCGCCGGCAGCAGCTCCGGCCGCGCCGTGTAAAACGCAAACAGCCCGGTCCCAATCAGCAGAAACACACCCGACACCGGCAGGTACAGCAGCGCCCCCGTCCACACACTCCGCCCCGCCTCGCGGGGCGACTTCGCCGCGTGATAGCGCTGCACATAGGACTGATCAATCCCGAAGTTCTGCAGGTTGATCACGACCCCATACACCAGCACCACCCACACCGTGGCCTCCCCCAACCCTGGTCCCCACGAGCCGAAGCTGAATTTGTCATGCTCCCCCGCCAGCGCGAAGAACTGCATCGGCCCGGCCGGCATCCCCAGAAACAACACCAGTAAGCAGGCCCCGGCCCCACGATGAACACCACGCTTTGGATCACCTCCGTCCAGATCACTGCCTCCATGCCCCCGAAGAACGTGTAGACCATCACGCTCACGCTCGTCATCAGGATCAACACCGGCAAACTCCACCCCGTCAAGGGCGCCAGCGCCAGCGCCAGCAGGTACATGATCGTCCCCATCCGCGCGATCTGCGTCAGCAGATAACACACCACCGCGTACGTCCGCGCCCACGGCCCAAAACGATGTTCGAGATGTTGATAGGCCGACACCTCCGCGCTGCTGCGATAGAACGGCACGAAGTACCGCACCGCCAGCCACGCCGCCAACGGAATCGACAGGCTGAACACAAACACGTTCCAGTTGCTCGCATACGCCTTCCCCGGCAGCGCCAGAAAACTGATGCTGCTCACGTACGTCCCGAAAATCGACAGCCCCACCGCCCACGCCGGCAGCCGTCCCCCGCCGCCATGAAATCCCGTGCGCTCTGGTTGCGCCGGCTCACCCACAACCCCAGCGCCACGGTGGCCGCCAGGTAGATCAACAACACGGCCAGATCGACTTGTCTCATGATCGCGCCCCCAGTCTGGCCGCTGCTCCTCCCCCGTCCAGCCCGACGCGGCGCCCACCCACCAACCCAATCCGCACCGGAGGCACCGCGGGTGACGAAGCGGCAAGCCACGCCCTTCCACCCAATCCCCGATGTTCGAAATCTGCGGAGGATTCAAGGGTGGGGTTCTCTCCGCCGAGGGCGAACGAAATGCTCTGGCGATTCGCACCGAATCCCGCCAACCTTCCGCCCCACCGGCTGACGCAGCCGGCGGGCACGCGGCATGCCGAGCACGACGACCTCCACCCGATCCACGCCCCCGTCCACGGCACCGGGCAACACCCCGGCGGCCGACGCCATCCCCGGCCATCTCGACCAGGATTCCGCCGCCTGCTTCCACTGCGGCGCCCCCTGCCCTACTCACGCGCCCTCCAAAGCCGGCAAAGCCTTTTGCTGCCACGGCTGTCTCACCGTCTTCGAACTGCTCACCGAAAACGGCCTCGGCCGCTTCTACGACCTCGGCCAACAGGCCGGGATCCGCATGACCCGCCCCCCTCCGGGCGAACGGTTTCGTTACCTCGATGACCCCGCGATCCGCGATCGCCTCCTCGATTTCGCCGATGACACCACCCACAAGGTGACCTTCCAGCTCCCCGCCATCCATTGCATCGCCTGTGTCTGGCTCCTCGAGAACCTCTTCCAGCTCCGGCCCGGCATCGGTCGTTCGACCGTGAATTTCCCCCGCCGGGAATGCGCCATCACTTACGACCCCCGCCGCGTCCAGCTCAGCGACGTGGCCGCCCTCGTCGCATCGCTCGGATACGAGCCCGTCCTGAACCTCGGCACGCCCGGGCAACCTCCCGCCGATCCCCTCAGCCGCCGCCTCTGGCTGCGCACCGGCATCGCCGGCTTCGCCTTCGGCAACACGATGCTCATCAGCACCGCCGGTTATCTCGGCCTCAACACCGCGGGCGATCCCGGACTCAAGACCCTCTTTGGCTACCTCTCCCTGCTCCTCGCCCTCCCGGTCCTCATCTACAGCGCCACCGACTACTGGCGCGCCGCCTGGCTGACCTTCCGCCAGCGCGTCGTCACCGTCGATCTGCCCATCGCCGCCGGGCTGGTGGCCCTCTTCGCCCAAAGCACCTACGAGATCGTCTCCGCCACCGGCGAAGGCTATTTCGATTCCCTCACGGGCCTCGTCTTCTTCCTCCTTTGTGGCAAGCTTTTCCAGCACAAGACCTACGATCGGCTCACCTTTGACCGCGATTACCGCTCGTTCTTCCCGCTGTCCGTCCTCCGACTCACCCCGCAGGGCGAGGAGACCGTGCCCCTGTCACGCGTCGCCGTCGGCGACCGCCTCCTCCTCCGCCATGGCGAACTGATCCCCACCGACGCCCGCCTCCTCTCCGGCACGGGCCTCATCGACTACAGCTTCGTCACCGGCGAGGCGACCCCCGTGCCGAAACAGCCCGGGGACGCCCTCTACGCCGGCGGCCGCCAGCGCGGCGGCGCGATCGAGATCGAGACCGTCAAACCGGTTTCCCAGAGCTACCTCACCACGCTCTGGAGCAGCGAGACCTTCCGCAAGACTCCGCGCGACTCGCTCGACACGCTCACCAACCGCTTCAGCCGCCGCTTCATCCTCGCCGTCATCGGCGTGGCCCTTGCTGCGGCCGCCTTCTGGTCCTCCACCGGCCATCCCCACCGCGCCCTCCAGGCTTTCATTGCGGTGCTCATCGTCGCCTGCCCCTGCGCCCTCGCCCTGGCCGCCCCCCTTCGCCTTGGGCACCGCCCAACGCCTTCTGGCCCGCCGGGGCATCTTCCTCAAGAGCCCGCAGGTCCTCGAATCCCTCGCCCGGGTCCAGACCGTGGTCTTCGACAAGACCGGTACCCTCACCACGCCGACCACCAGCCGCACGCGCTTCCACGGCCCCCTTGACCCAACCCGAACTGCAGGCCGTCCTCGCCTCGCCCGCCACTCCACCCACCCCTGCGCCGTAAGTGTCGCGGCCGTCCTTGCCGAGACCCTGGCTCCGCCCCTTTCCCCCGTGCCCACGAACGAGCCAGCCCTCGGACCCGCCCCGGCGGTGAAGGACTTCCACGAAACCCCCGGCGGAGGCGTGGCCGGCCACGTCGGTTCACACTGCTACGCCATCGGTTCGGCCGCCTGGCTCGGCACCCGCGGCGTCCCTCTGCCCACCGACGCCCCGCATTCCAGCGCCACCCACCTGGCCATCGACAGCGTCTATCGCGGCTGTTTCCTGCTCGACAGCTCCGTCCGGCCCGACGTCGACCGCATGCTCCACGAACTCCGGCGCCACCACGAAGTCACGCTGCTCAGCGGCGACGGCGAACGGGACCGGCAACGGTTCCTCGCCTGGTTCAAGTCCGACGCCCACCTGCACTTCCGCCAAACCCCCTGGAACAAGCTCGAGTTCGTCCGCCAACTCCGCCAACCCGGCCACACCGTGATGATGGTCGGCGACGGCCTCAACGACGCCGGGGCCCTCCAGGAAAGCGACGTCGGCGTGGCCGTCGTCGAGAACCTCAGCGCCTTCTCCCCCGCCAGCGACGTCATCCTCGACGCGGCCCTCGTTTCCCAACTTCCCCTCCTCCTTCGCTTCGCCCGCGCCTCCGTCAGGGTCGTGATCGCCAGCATCGTCCTCTCCAGCCTCTACAACGTGGTGGGCCTCAGCATCGCCGCCTCCGGCCGTCTTTCCCCCCTCATCTGCGCCGTCCTGATGCCCATCAGTTCCGTCACCGTCGTCCTCTTCGCCTGCACCGCCACGCGCTGGCTGGCCCGGCGCCTTGGCCTCGGCCGCCTGCCCGCCGCCAACTCCCTGACATGAGCGCCCTTTACCTCCTCATCTTCGTGAGCCTCCTCATCGCCCTGGGCTTCCTCATCGCCTACCTCTGGGCCGTCCGCCAGGGCTAATACGACGACACCTGCACCCCCGCCCTCCGCGTCCTGCTCGACGAACCACCGCCCACGCCTCCCGCCCCGGGTGAGGCCGGCGTCCCGCCGGCCACCCTTCCCCCTTCACCCGGTGCCGGCGTCTCCCCCGCCGGCCCAAGGCAAGAAAGGGTGTCACTTCGACAAACCACGGTGAGTCGCCAAACCCGCCCCACCGTTGACTTTCGCCCGTGGCACGACCGACAACCGCTATGAACGTGGAAACCTTCCGCTACGATAATCGTATCGTCCGCGCCTTTGCCATTGCCACGGCTCTCTGGGCCCTGGTTGGTACCGCCGCCGGATTGCTGGTCGCCTGCCAGTTGTTCTGGCCCGCCCTCAACCTCCAGACCCCCTTCACCACCTTTGGTCGCCTCCGCCCCCTCCACACGAACGCCGTCATCTTCGCCTTCGTCGGCAACGGCATGTTCACCGGCATCTACTACTCCCTCCAGCGCCTCTGCAAGGCTCGCATGTTCAGTGACACCCTCAGTTGGCTGAACTTCTGGGGCTGGAATGCCATCATCATCGCCGCCGCCATCACCCTCCCCCTCGGCCTCACCACCAGCAAGGAATACGCGGAGCTTGAGTGGCCCATCGACGTGGGCATCGCCATCGTGTGGGTCGCCTTCACCGTGAACCTCATGGGCACCATCCTCCGGCGCCGTGAGCCCCACATGTACGTCGCCATCTGGTTCTACATCGCCACCGCCATCACCGTCGCCGTCCTGCACATCGTCAACTCCCTCGCCATCCCCGCCGGCTGGTTCAAGAGCTATTCCATCTATGCCGGCGTGCAGGATGCCCTCGTCCAGTGGTGGTACGGGCACAACGCGGTCGCGTTCTTCCTCACCACCCCCTATCTGGGCCTGATGTACTACTTCCTGCCCAAGGCCGCCAACCGCCCCGTCTTCAGTTACCGCCTCTCCATCATCCATTTCTGGGGCCTCATCTTCATCTACATCTGGGCCGGCCCCCACCACCTCCTTTACACCGCCCTCCCCGATTGGGCCCAGTCCCTGGGCATGGTCTTCTCCGTCATGCTCGTCGCCCCCTCCTGGGGCGGCATGCTCAACGGCCTCCTCACCCTCCGCGGCGCCTGGGACAAGGTCCGCCAGGATCCCATGCTCAAGTTCATGGTCGTCGCGGTCACCGCCTATGGCATGGCCACCCTCGAAGGCCCCACCCTCGCCATCAAGAGTGTCAACGCCCTCTCCCATTATACCGACTGGACCATCGCCCATGTCCATACCGGCGCCCTCGGCTGGAACGGCTTCCTCACCTTCAGCATGCTCTACTGGCTGTTCCCCCGCCTCTACAACACCCCCGCTCTGGTCCACCAAGCTCGCCAACTACCACTTCTGGATCGCCCTTCTCGGCATGATGTTCTACGTCGTGCCCATCTATGTCAGCGGCGTCACCCAGGGCCTCATGTGGAAACAGTTCACCGAGGACGGCTTCCTCCTCTACGGCAACTTCCTCGAAACCGTCCTGCGGATCATTCCCATGCACATGCTCCGTGCCGCTGGCGGTGCCCTCTACGTCCTCGGCATCGTCCTCATGTGGGTGAACCTCTACAAGACCGCCAAGGCCGGCCAGTTCGCCCCCGAGCAGGAAGTCCAGGCCCCCGCCCGCGTCCCACACCCCACCGCCTCGCCCGCCCCCCGCCTGGTCCCATCGCTGGCTCGAAGGCATGCCCATCACCTTCACCATCCTCACCACCCTCGCCATTCTGGTCGGCGGCCTCGTCGAAATCGTCCCCCTCTACCTCATCAAGAGCAACGTCCCCACCATCAGCGCCGTCAAGCCCTATTCCCCCCTCGAATTGCTCGGCCGCGACCTCTACATCCGCGAAGGCTGCGTCGGCTGCCACTCCCAGATGGTCCGCCCCTTCCGCTCCGAAACCGAACGCTACGGCGAGTATTCCCAAGGCCGGCGAGTACGTCTACGACCACCCCTTCCTCTGGGGCTCGAAACGCACCGGCCCCGACCTCCACCGCGTCGGCGGCAAGTACCCCGATGCCTGGCACTACAACCACATGGAGGACCCCCACAGCACCTCCAGCGGCTCCATCATGCCCCCCTACCCCTGGCTCCTCGATCGCAAGCTCGACACCTCCAGCCTCGCCGCCCGCATCCGCGCCCTCCGCCGCACCGGGGTCCCTTACCCGGAGGGTTACGAGAACGGCAAGGCCCTCGAAGACCTCAAAGCCCAGCAGGCCCGCGTCGTCCAGAACCTCAAGGTCGGCTCCGTCAACGCCGAACCCGACCGCGAGATCATCGCCCTGATCGCCTACCTCCAGCGCCTTGGCACCGACATCAAAGGCAGCCCCGCCAGCACCGCCCCGAAGCTGGCCGGAAACTGACCCCTCATGGTCCAGAACGTCCTCCAGCACATCGGCGGCATCGAGCGCTATGGCATCCTCTCGATCCTCCTGTTCTTCGCCACGTTCCTCGGCATCGTCGTCTGGGCCCTCCGCCTCAAAACCCCTTTCCTGAAGTCCATGGCCGCCAAACCCCTCGAGGACGACCCCTGAACCCCCGCCGCTCCTCCTCCCCGCTTATGACTGAACCCCAGGACCCTCTCCTGCTCGATCACGAAGCCGATGGCATCCGCGAGCTCGACAACCAACTGCCCCGTTGGTGGGTCTGGCTCTTCAACCTCACCATCGCCTTCTCCGCCGTCTACCTCGTCTACTACCACGTCCTCGGCAACGGCCAGATCATGCTCACCGAGTACCAGCGCGAGCGGGAGGTCGGCGACCGCCTCAAGTCCGCCGCGCTCGCCCGCTTTGAGCAGGCCATGCAGGAACTCCAGCCTTCCACCGAACCCGCCACCCTCGATTCCGGCCGCCGCATCTTCAACCAGATGTGCGCCCCCTGCCACCGCGAGGACGGCGGCGGACTCGTCGGCCCCAACCTCACCGACGATTACTGGATCCACGGCGCCCGCCTTCGGGGATAACCTCCGCGTCATCTACGATGGCGTCCCGGACAAGGGTATGGTCACTTGGAAGACCCTCCTCAAGCCCTCCGAAATCCACGCCGTCGCCAGCTACATCTACACCCTCCGCGGCACCAATCCACCCAACCCCAAGCCGCGCGAAGACCAGGCCCCGCCCGACCAGCCCAGCGAGTACGAATAGGGGTGAAACCTGATCCCCGCATCCCAACGCCCAACGCCCCTGGCGGCGCCGTCCACGACGTGGACTGGCAGGACTTCCGCGATCACCTCGCCACTGCCGACGCCGCCGGCCGGCGCCTCTGGATCTTCGCCAAACAACCCAGCGGCTGCTACTACACCGCCCGGTGCTGGGTCAGTTACCTCCTCCTGGCCATCCTCTTCGTCGGCCCCTTCGTCCGCATCCAGGGCAACCCCCTCCTCCTCGTCAACGTCGTCGAACGCAAGTTCGCCGTCTTCGGCCAGGTTTTCTGGCCCCAGGATGGCGCCGTCCTCGCCCTCACCCTCCTCCTCTTCCTCACCGGCATCGCTGTCTTCACCGCCGCCTTCGGACGCCTCTGGTGCGGCTGGACCTGCCCCCAGACCGTCCTCATGGAGCTTCGTCTTCCGCCGGCTCGAGTACTGGATCGAAGGCGATGTCGCCGCCCAGCGCGCCCTCGCCGCCGCCCCCTGGACCGCCGGCAAGCTCGTCAAGAAGGTCGGTAAACAGGCCGTCTTCTTCGCCCTCTCCTTCCTCATCGGCAACACCTTGCTCGCCTATATCATCGGCTCCGACGCCCTCCTCCGCATCATCACCGACTCGCCCGCCCACCACCTCGTCGGCCTGTCCTTCATGCTCCTGTTCACCCTCGTCTTCTACCTCATCTTCGCCCGCTTCCGCGAACAGGCCTGCACCTTCATCTGCCCCTACGGACGCTTCCAGTCCACCCTCGTCGACGAAAACACCATCGTCGTCGCCTACGACCACCGCCGCGGCGAACGCCGCGAGCACCGGCATCGCGGCGATACGCTGGAAGCTCGCCGCGCGCGTGGCGTCGGCGACTGCATCGACTGCCGCCAGTGCGTCGCCGTTTGCCCCACCGGCATCGACATCCGCAACGGCACCCAGATGGAGTGTGTCCACTGCACCGCGTGCATCGACGCCTGCGACGACATCATGGACAAGGTCGGCCGGCCCCGCGGCCTCATCCGCTACGCCTCGCTCAACGGCATCGAGAAGGGCGAACCGCTTCGCCTCACCCCGCGCATCCTCGGCTACACCGCCGTCCTCCTCGCCCTCGGTGGCCTCCTCCTGTTCGTCCTGCTCTCCCGCTCGGACGTCGACACCACCCTCCTCCGTGCCTCCGGCTCGCTGTTCCAGCAGACCGCCGACGGCCACATCAGCAACCTCTACATCCTCAAGATCGTCAACAAGACCTCCCGCGACCTCACCGTCGACCTCAAGCTCGAAGACGCTCAAGGGGGGCGGCTCACCGTCATCGGTGGCCCACCCCGGGTGCCTGCGCAGCAACTCGTCCAGCACTCCGTCCTCATCGAGCTTCCCCCGCCAGCCTCGTCCGCGGCCGCCGTGAACTCCTCGTCGACGTCTACGCCGGGGGCAGGCTCGTCAGCCGCGAGAGAGCCAGCTTCGTGGGGCCTCGCGACGACACACGCGCCCGCTGACATGGAGCCCTCCTCGCCAGTCCCGCGTCCCACCCTCTGGCCCCTGGGGATCGTGACCGCCTTTGCCCTCTTCATGCTGGGCACGGCCGGCCTCATTGTCTTCAGCACCTTCCACCGCGAGGAACTGGTCACCGCTGACTACTACGAACAGGAACTGCGCCATCAGGAACAGATCAATCGCCTCGAACGCACCGAACCCCTGCGTGACCAGGTCGGTGTCGCCTATTCACCCGAGCGCCAGCAGTTGGTGATCTCCCTTCCGCCCCAGCACGCCGCCCCTCATCCGACCGGTTCGATCCACCTCTACCGCCCCTCGGCGGCCCGCGAGACCGCCACTTCGACCTCGACCTCGACCCGCTCGGCCGCCAGACCCTCGACACCCGCGAACTCCACGCCGGCCTCTGGCGTGTGCGCATCCGTTGGACCGCCGAAGGCCGCGACTACGCCCTCGACGAGCGCATCGTCGTCTCCCCCTCCTCAGGGGTCAGTCAATAGTATTGTGCTTTTTCGCCCGCCAACTCGTGTGCGGCATAGCTTCCTGCCTGGGTTGCGCGGGAAAGGGCCGGTGTGGAAAAAGCACAATACTATTGACTGACCCCTGGGGAGAGAAACACGCCTTCATCCCCGTTCGCGCTCACCCAACTCGGTCCTGCCCGCAGCCCGTGCGTCCCCATCAGCGTCCTCACCCGCTCCGGAGTGTGCCGGTACGAAAAGAAGAGCCCGACACGTTCGCCCGCCTCGAACGCATGCCTTCGACCAGCCACCTCGAGTACCCGGCGGCGGCGGAACACAAACGCGAACTCGTAACGCCGCAATCCCGAACCCTCCGGACAATCGGCGATCCGGAACTCGAGTTCCCCGTCATCCCGCGCAACGCCCAGGTCCACTAATACCGCACTCACCCACTCCCGCGTGGGCGCGTTGTCGTAGAGCGGGGCCGTCCGTTCAACCCCCGTTTCGTAGTCCGGCCCCGGCGCCAGGTTCGCACTCAGCAGCAGCACATCGTCCCGTCGCACCAGCGCCGCCAACCGTCCCAACCCCGTCCCCGGCGTGAGGTTGGGCAGCATCCCGAAGAAGGTCACCACCCGCCGCGCTTCCGGTTGCAGCCACGGAGCCAGCGCGGCCGCCCAATCCTCGACGCCCGCCAGGTCCATGACCACCGGCGTGCACGCGCTCGCCGGTAACCCCGCCGTCAACGCCGCCTCGTGCGCCATCAGAGCCAAACCCGGACTGACGTCCACGGGCACCAACCGGACCGTCTCACACCCACACGCCAACAACCGCTGCAACAACCGCCGTTCCTTCTGCCCCGATCCGCAGCCGAGCGCGATCACCGCCACCTCACCGGCCCCGGCCATCGCTCGCGCTGACGCCTCACTGGCCGCCTCGTAGATCCCCGCAACCGAAGGATCGGTACAGGCGGGCGAAAACGCCTCATGCACGCGCAACCAGAGCAACGCCCGCCTCGGCGTGTCGTAGAGGAACGGCGGATGCATCCGCCGCGACCGCAAGGACGCCTCCAGCGCGGCCTCGAGTGCCCGGGGAAGCAGCTCGGATGGAAGTGCACCGCGACCGGTTCGGCCACGGCTCAACCCTCCTCCCCGGCCGGACCACCCCGGCCCCGGCCGCGAACGGCATCCGCCCGCCCTGCCTGCGGACGACCCAGCCGTGCCATCACGCGCCGCCCCTTGATCCGCGTCCGGTTCACCGCCGCCAACACCTCCTCCAGGCAGTCCTTGGCCACCTCGACGTAACTCCGGTCCGGCTGAACACGAATCGCCCCGACGATCTCCCGCGGCAAACCCGTCTCGCCCGCGATGCAGCCCACAAAGTCACCCGGCTGCACCCCGGCGTTGGCTCCCAGGTTGAACTCGAGCCAGAACATCCGCGGCGTCCCTGCCCGCCGGGGATCACCGCCGGCCCACTCGCCCTCGCGAACCGGCCGCGACTCGCGCCGCGGGCGTTCCCGTCGCGCCGAACCCGGCTCGTCCTCCGCGATCCGTTCCGGGGGCCGCGCCAGCTCGGTGTTGAAGAGGTGGAGCAGCGCGGCGACGATGTCGCCGGGCATGTGGCCGGCCTCGGTCAGTTGGCGGAGCAGGGCCTCCTGCCGCGGGTATTGGCCGGCCTCGAGCGTGGCCTGGAGGGCCTCGACCAGGCGGCCGGTGCTTTTCTGCTCGAGCTCCTCGAGCCGCGGGACCTCGATGCGGTGAATGCGTGCCTTGGTGAAACGCATGATCTGCTGCAGCCGGCCGAACTCCCTTCCGCTCACCAGGCTGATCGCGCGCCCGAACTTGCCCGCCCGCCCGGTCCGCCCGATCCGGTGCACGTAGTCCTCGGCATCCCAGGGCAGCTCGTAGTTGACCACCGCTTCGAGATCGTCCACGTCCAGCCCGCGTGCCGCCAGATCGGTGGCCACCAGGAACTCGATCTTGCGCTCGCGCAACCGCCGCATCACGCGGTCGCGCATGCCCTGGGCCATGTCGCCATGCAGCTTGTCGGCGCTATAACCGCGCGCGGCCAGCGCCTCGGTCAGCTCATCGACCTGCGCTTTCGTGGTCCCGAAAATCAGGCCGTAGCGGAGGTCGTGATAATCGATCAGCCGGGCCAGCACCTCCGTTTTGGATCGCCAATCCACCTCGACATAACATTGCTCGACCGTGGGAACCGTGAGGGCCGCGGCCTCGATCCGCACCTCCACCGGCTCGCGCGTGAACCGGGTGATCAGCCGGCGGATGGGAACGGGCAGTGTCGCCGAGAACAGCACGGTCTGCCGCGTGGCCGGGACGGTCTCGAGGATCTTCTCGATGTCCTCCCGAAACCCCATGTCGAGCATGCGATCCGCCTCGTCGAGCACCACCAACCGCACCGCACCCAGTTGGAGGGTTCCCCGCTCCAGGTGGTCGATCACGCGCCCGGGTGTGCCGATCACAATCTGCGGGCCTGCCGCCAACCCGCGGAACTGGCGGTCGTAACTCTGCCCGCCGTAGATCGGCAGCTCCCGCACCCCGCGCTTGAAGTGGGCCAGCTTCGCCATCTCCTCCGCGACCTGCGTGGCCAATTCCCGGGTCGGACACAGGACGATCACCTGCACCTGGCGGGACTGCGGATCCACCAACTGCACTGCCGGCGCCCCAAACGCCGCCGTCTTCCCGGACCCCGTCTGCGATTGCCCCACCAGATCGCGTCCCGCCAGGAGGGGCGGGATCGCCTCGGCCTGCACGGGTGAAGCCTGTTCGAAGCCCATTCGTTCCAAGGCCTTGAGAAGCTCGGGCGCCAGGCCCAGTTCGGCGAAGAGTTTCTGGCTCATCCAAGCGCCAGTGTGCTCTCCCGGGCCCGAAAGTCACGCCCGGAGTCCCCCTCCCCGAGATCGCTTGCCCCCGGGAACCGCCCCCGCCCGCCGGCGCCCGACCGTAGGCGCCGACCGTAGGCGCCGACGTGAGGAGGCGTAGTACTCAGGACTCGAAGCGGTGATGAACCATCCGTGTCATCCGCGACATCCGCGGTCAAAGGTCACCCCCTCCGCCCAATCCCCGATGTCCGTAATCTGCGCAGAATTCACGAACGAGCGCGTTCTCCGGCGATTCAGAATAGCCGCATGCCGCGCTTGCCCCTTTGGCTCTCCTGCCTTTCGGCTGTAGGCGGGCCCGCCACTCGGCGTCAACGCCGAATGCCTAGTATTTGGTTGGGAAGTCTCCATTGCCTTTCGGCTGTAGGCGGGCCCGCCACATATGAACCTGCTCACGCCGTTGCGCGGGACGCCGTTGTCTCCATTGCCTTTCGGCTGTAGGCGGGCCCGCCACCCCGGTGGGGAGCATGCAATGGGTTGGTGAGTTGGTGGTCTCCATTGCCTTTCGGCTGTAGGCGGGCCCGCCACAGCATACCAGTTTAGTAATATCTTATCAGGGGCACGTGCAGTCTCCATTGCCTTTCGGCTGTAGGCGGGCCCGCCACGTGGATCCGACTACTCAAAGTGGGTTTCCGGCACGGGAGTCTCCATTGCCTTTCGGCTGTAGGCGGGCCCGCCACGTTGACAAGGCTGGAGGTCCTTCACCGTTCGGGTGCGTGTCTCCATTGCCTTTCGGCTGTAGGCGGGCCCGCCACACCGCCTGATGGATTTAAAGCATAAGTTCCTCTCTACCAGTCTCCATTGCCTTTCGGCTGTAGGCGGGCCCGCCACATGAGGAACAAAAGAGAAAATGGGAGCGGGAGGCGGAGTCTCCATTGCCTTTCGGCTGTAGGCGGGCCCGCCACTACTTTTTTTTATTATGACACTTACTGAACTGAAAGAGGTCTCCATTGCCTTTCGGCTGTAGGCGGGCCCGCCACGACAACGTAGGATTAATTAGAAGCATCCACATAACAGGTCTCCATTGCCTTTCGGCTGTAGGCGGGCCCGCCACCGAAGTGTACTGATACAATCGTCAATTTGGCCCGTCGAGTCTCCATTGCCTTTCGGCTGTAGGCGGGCCCGCCACCTGGGTTGACCCAACGAACCCGGAGTCCATCAAAGCGTGTCTCCATTGCCTTTCGGCTGTAGGCGGGCCCGCCACTCGGCGGCGGCCTAGTCAAGGTGAGCGGGGCGGCCGGGCGGTCTCCATTGCCTTTCGGCTGTAGGCGGGCCCGCCACGCAGGAGAGAACGACCAAAACCAGAATCGTCGAGCGTGGTCTCCATTGCCTTTCGGCTGTAGGCGGGCCCGCCACCGTACCTCGCGATCAAACCGTGAATGCCGCGTTATCGTCTCCATTGCCTTTCGGCTGTAGGCGGGCCCGCCACCACGATTGCCGAGAACGACATCGTTGGAAGGCTGCCGTCTCCATTGCCTTTCGGCTGTAGGCGGGCCCGCCACTCCGGCGCTGCAATCCGTTGCCGGCCAGGGGCCGTCTGACCCTGCAGGTCAGGACCCCTTGGCACGGGCCCCCATCGCGGGGTTCCGGGCCACCCGGAACGCGGCAGATTCTCTGCAAGTGCTTCATCCGTGTCGAGTTCGAAATCAGGTCGGGACCCCCCTTTCCAGGCGGTTTCGGCTCCTGACCTGGCGGGGCCGGCGGGTCAGACCAGATAGCACACCACCTTCTCCGAGCACACCATGGTGCCGGCGGTGAGCGTCTCCCTGGCCGACCGCGCGTCGATCTTGTACGCGACCAGGCGGTCCTCCGCTTCATTGATCTGCTCGAGCAGCTTCAACCAGAAGTCGGTGAACTCGTCCTCGTCCAGATGACACTCGAACACCGAGTACTGGACCCGCACGCCGTAATCCTCACACACGCGGGCGACCCGGACGAGGCGCCGGGGGTCACAGATGTCGTAGGCTACCAAGGTCAGCATTTCATGGGCTCCCGGGGGGACTTCTCATAAGGGACCACCGGAAAGGCATCGAACCACCAGGTATCAATCATTGTGGGCGGGAGTTGCGGTGTGTCCACAGATCAACAGCGGCGACCCGGGCGGGTCCACCCTACGGCCGCAGGCCCGGCCGTGAGGGGCGTTGCCGACCGGGGGTACCGCGGGTTCGCCTCCTCACGTCGGCGCCTACCTTTCGACCGGGTTTCATGCCTCCTCACGTCGGCGCCTACGGTTCGACCGGGTTTCATGCCAGGCAGGTCCTGCCATGCGTCAGTTGATCAGGAACGGTTCGAAGCGGTCGGGTTGCTCGAGGGCCGCCTTGAACATCACGGCCTGGTTCTCGAGTTGCTGCCGCAAGGTCGTGCGGTGACCCACCGCCTCGCTCAGGAACTGACGTTCCATGCGTCGTTCGTACTGCAGGAAGAACTTCTTCCGCCCTTCCTCGTTCAGGTAGACCCCGCCATTGCGGGGCTCGAAGTGGCCGGCGCCGAGGATCTGGTGGCTGAAGAGGTCCAGCGCGAGCGCCTCCACCAGCACCGGCCGAAACGGCTCGATGAGGTCCAGCGCCAGGGACCACCGGCCATCCTCGGTGGCGTGCAAGGTGCCCAACGCGGGGTCCAGGCCGTGGGCATGACAGAAGGCCACCGCCTCGTTGTAGATGATGGTGGAGCCGAAGCTGATGCAGGCGTTGACCGGGTTCAGCGGCGGGCGGGTGCTGCGGCGTTCAAACGGGAAGTCCGCCGGCAGGAAGCGGCTCCAGCCCTGGAAGTACCGCGCGGTGGCGGCGCCTTCGTAACCGCGCAGTTCATCCACGTCCCGACTCGCCTTCACCGAGGCAAACAGGGCGTCCATCCATTGCAGGATGGCGGGCACCGGGTCGGCCTCGCCGCCGGCGTTGTCCCCCGGCCGGGGGAACAGGAGACTGGCTGGCCCCCGAGGACGGGGTTGGCGGGGTCTGCGGGCCGGAACCGCCGCGGGAGGCGTGGAGCCGCTGCAGGACCCGACGCTGGTTGTAGAGCTTGGCTGTGACGAGGCGACCCGCCATCGGCAGGCTGAACGCGGGGTCCAGGGTGCGCTGGTACTGCCGCAGCCGGGCCAGGCCGTGATGGTTCTGGGCCGGCAGGAAGTTGCCCAGGAACCGGCCGGCCCAGGAAAAGAACTGGATCGGGATCCCGGCCCGCAGGACCGCCGCCAGGGCGGGCGCGGTCATGTGAACCGATTCGCTCAGGATCAGCCGGTCGAGGTCGCGCAGGGGGATTTCCCGCAACGACTCGTCCCGGCCGGTCTCGGGCCGGCGGCAAAAGACTTCGAGCCGTTCGCCACTGAGGCGCACGCTCAGGTCGGGTTGGTTGATGATGGCGGTGGGCATGGCGCGTTGGGATTGGATGTCGTGAGGCGGACCGGGCCACCCGGTCAGGTCGTCATGACGTGAATGAGCGGGCCCGGGACTTCGAGCGAGCAGCGCCCCTTCTCCGGCAGGCAGGGGGCCAGCAGCAACGCGTTGCCGCCGGCCCGACGCAGCTTGTCCCGCAGGCTCGAGGTCACCTTGCGGATGGTCTGCTCGTCCACCGGCTGCCGCAGGGAATCGGCGTGGCGCCAGTCGTTGAAGTCCTTCGGTGCCCGGGTCTGTTCCGCGCGGAAGACGTCCAGGGCCTCCGCCGCCTCTTTGTAGCTCCCGAACGCCGGTTCGCCGTGCTTGGCGCGTCGCGACAGGAAGAGGATCAGAAGCTGCTCCAGCGGGGCCAGGCGGACACGGGTGCCGTTGACCTCGATCTCGCAGCGGCCCGGCTCCACGGTGAGGCGGACTTGTTCGCCCGCGGCCCGGCGCACCTGTTCCCGGCAGCCCGCCACCAGGTAGGCAAACGACCCCGCCTTGCGGCCCAGTTCGCGGACGAACAGGTTCCGCAACGGAACAAAGGGCACATCGGCCAACTCCACGCGGGCATTGGCCGGATCGGAGGAGGCGCCGGAACCCGGGCCCGTCGCGGCGTCCGCGGTCGGACGGTGCGGTTCCCGGACGGGTCCCCCGGTTGGCCGGGAAAGAAGAAGTCGCGCGAGGTTTCGAAGGGCTCGTTCACCAGGACGTGGGTGAGGCGGTCGGTCTCGCGCCCCACCAGCGTAAGGCAGGCGTACAGGAGGGCGCCCATGGTCTTGCGACCGCCGGCCAGCGACGCCACCAGCCCGGTGTCGGGGTTCTCCACCACGGTGCGGACCTGTTCCAGCAGGAAGTTGGCGGCGGCCTCGTTGTCGGCCGGCGAACGGAGATCGTCCAGTTCCCGGCTGCGACCCGTGGCCGGATCGACGGCGGTGATGACGCGGATGTCGTCGGGCGTGGTGCCGAAGCGGAGCCGGCCCCGGAGGTCGTGTCCCTCCCCGGCCAGGGCCTCGCGCAGGGTGTCCCAGGGAGAGCGACCCGCGAAGGCGGGGTGCGGCGCGAAGAGACGGGCAACGAGAGCGTCGCGACCACTGGCGGTGGTGAGGACGATGACACGGCTGGGGATCACCGGCTCGGGCTCGTGGGCCAGCGCCCAAACGGTCTCGGTCAGCACCGCCGGGGACATGCCGGTGACGGCAAGGAGCACGGTCTCGGGCTGGGCGGTGAGGGGCGGGGATGGCGAAGCGATGTCCTCGGACAACGCGCGGTCGGGGGCGGTGGCTGGCTGCGGGACCGGCGGGTCGGGCGCGCGGCGGGAGCGGGGCGTCGAGTGTTCATCACAGTTGACAATCGCGGGGGTGTTCTACCACAGAAAGCGGAGGGACGCGTGCCCGGGACGTCCGCGGACGGTCAGGAGCGGCCGCGGTGCGGGGAGGGAGGTCCGCCGCTCACTGGCCTGCGCCGTGGCCGTGAGCCTGCGAAGGCGGAGCGAAGGGGGAAGCTCGAGGCGAAAAGGGCAAGGCTCAAAGCCCAAAGCTCAGAGCTCAAGGGAACCGTCCTGCTCCTTGCGGACCTGCTCGGGGACCATGACGTGCGGAAGGTGCAGGCTGGAAGCCCGCACCACCGGTTCAGGGAGCGCCTCCCTCCGCCCCATCCCCGATGTTCGTAATCGGCGGAGAAAACACTCTGCCCCTTCATCCTCCGCAGATTCCGAACATCGCGGATGGGGAAGCGATGTGGTTCTGTTGGATCGGCTCATGGATCGTGAACCGACCAGGACGGATGCCCTTTCTGCATTCTCCCTTCTGCACTCTGGCTCATTCCGAGAGAGGCGTGCAGGCTCACGCCGGAGGCGTGGGCTCGCGTTCCGGACCCAGGCTCATGGGAGATAGCAGGATTCAAAGGGGGCCAAACCGGCCTCACCCCCATCGCCGCACGCAAAGCGGCGCTGAAGCGCTCGCACTCCAAACGCTTCGCGATGGCCTCCGCAGCGGGAGGGCGCGACGCGTCTCCAGCGCCTAGGTTGGACGAGGGCTGCTTCACCGTGGGCGGCGTCCCGCGAGGATGGCCGGCAGCCGCTTGACGAGTTCGCTCTTGAGGAGCACCTCGACTTTCGGCTGGCGGCTGGCGGTGAACTCGCGGGCCTGCTGCGGCGGTCGAGCGCTTCGCACGGCCAGGGCGCAACCCAGCAATCCGCCCACCTCGGCGATCTGGAGCAGGTCTTCGCGGAGAAGCCGGAGGTCGCGGTCCTTGCAGTCCACGACCCAAAGCCGTCCGTTCCAGTTGGAGACGAGGTCGAGTTCGCCTTCGGCGTTCGGCGATCCCGGGAGGGTGGCCAACTCGACACTTCTCCGGACCGCTGGCACCCCGGCCAGGAGCAGGGCACAGGCGGTGGCGTATTCGAGATTGTCACCCTCCCTCGGCGGGCACGGTGAGGGGCCTTCGATAGCCAGCCACTTGCGGAAATCGAGGGCGCCACGGTCCAGCCGGGTTTCGGCCTGCAGTTTGGCCGCGAGGTCCTGCGGGAGCACCCTCGCCCCCTTCTCGTTCAGCGTCAGGCGTTCGCCGGGGAATCGCACCACTTCGTCGCCGAATTGGCAGGCCAGTAACGCGGCGGGGTCCAGGGGGTTGGTCAGCCTCGCCGGCAGCGACTCGCTGGTGTCGTCGCTGTGAAGCAGGAAAAGCTGGTCGGGCTTCAGGTGCGCGACCGAGAGCACGTGCGGCCAGATTTGCCGGGAGGCGAGGGAGAGGAGGATCACGGCAACTCCACCGCGACCTTGAAGGTCTCGTGCAGATAGTAGACCGGCAGGCGCAGCGTACGGCCCAACTCGTACAGCACGGCGCACTCAGCCTTGTAACCGCCGGTGCAGTTCAGCTCGATCCGCGGTGGTGGGTCGCTCTTCTGAAGCCGGGCGACGTGTGCGATGACCCGCTGCCGCAGTTCGCTCAGCGCGGCCGCACACTCACGCACGGCGAACTCCGGAGTGAGATCGCGCCCCGGCGCATCTGCGCCACGCACGGGCAGTTTGTGGACCGCGACGTTCCGACGCTTGAGTTCCTTCTCGAGAAGTGACGCGCAGAGCTTGCCTTTTCCGGTAGTGGTGAAAGCAAGCGTGACAGCCAGTCCGGACGTCTTTCGTTCGAGGAATCCCGTGCGGCTATCGAGTGAATTGATCTCCGCACACGCCTTGCGTGGGTCCTTTTGCAGGAAATGGCCGAGCGCCGGGTGGTGTTTGGCGGCAGTATCGACCTCCAGCGATCGTTCGCGAGCGAAGTTCGTGAGGAGGCTGATGCCAACGGTAAGGATGTGATGTTGGGAGGGCATGGTTGTGTCTTGATTGTGGAGCTATAACCGCGCGCCGATCCACAGGGTCAACCGGTGAATGGCTGCAAGGCTTGGTCTTGCTTCATGGCTTCATAGAGCGCGGGCGACCGGGAGCCATCCGGCAGCGTGACCATCGCAACCTTCCGCTGCTGGCCGTTGAGGTAAACGGGTCTGCCGTCCGGCCACCGGTGCGCATCCACGAAGATCACGAGTGCGTGCCAGTTCCCCTGGGCATCCCGGTGCGGGCGCAGCAGCACAGGCGAGGCGAAGCGGCCCTTGGGGTCGTCTGGCGTTCCGGGCCCGTATTCCCAGTTCACTGTGGCCTGGCCCCGTGGCAGTGGAGTTCCGTTTTTTCCGAGACTTGAGAAGAACTGGATAATTGGGAGACCCAATGCCGGCCGGAAAGTGACACCCTCATTCCCTAGTGGATTCTCGGGATCCGGATTCGGTGCACCTGTGCCCTGCACGACAAGCCCTTCGTTATGGTCTCGGCGCGCGTATGGGAAACCGGGCTGATGTCGGTTCTGGATCTTCTGCATCTCCGGGACCGGCTCCCAATGCTGCTGCTTCTTGATCCATCGGCGAGCCATCTGGCCGTGCTGGCGCCACGAACGATACCAGCGCAGCAACCGCGCAGCCTCCGATGCCGGGTCTGTGTGCTCAGCCATATCCAGTTGTTTGATCTGTATTCCAGAGGACCGCTGGAAATGCAGGAGAGCGTCCTGAAGGGGATAGTTTGGCTGCTGGAGCTGGAGTGCACCAAACGACCTCCGACCACGAAACCCCAAGCAACCAAGATGCCCCCACACCGCGACCAGTTGGCAGATTGCTTGCCAGAGTTTGGGATTGCCCCGCCAGAGAATCTTCAAGTTGAGCTGGGAACCTCCCGCAACCACGCCCCGACGTCCATCGCTGTCCCCAAAGCGCCGTAACGGAAACAGGGCGTACCCGATGGGAGTGTTCATGCTGGCATTCAAGTCATCGGCATTGACACGGGAAGGCTTGGGTTGCGGTGAAACGAGGTCGAATAGTCAGCCGGCCCGCCTGCCCTTCATCTCCCGCCGTCGTGCCAAAGATCATCGCCTCCTGCTCACGCACGGACATCGGCGCGAGCGACTTGAACCCGCCCAGTGTGCGGAACCACCATCGCAGTTGTCCGCGAATAGACGGGGCGCGGATCTCGGCCTGCTGCTCGGGTTCGGCCCCGCCACAGAAGCAGGGGGTAATGAGCTCGAGAAGGAACGTGTCGGTGTTCATGGCATCTTGCCCTCCTGGCCTGGAAACATATGTTTGCTGAGCTGCCGGATAGATTGGTCCACGGTGGCGAGTTCGCCCCGGGTGGCTTTGGTCTTGAAGAGGCGCCAGTAGTCGAGCCGGGGACCGCGGAGGGCGCGGACGATGGCCTTTCTCTGCTCGTCGGTGGGCCCGCCTCTGCGGGCATCTCGGCAAAAGGCGCGCACTTTGGCATCGAATTGCTGTCCGGTGAGCAGAGCGATCTCCCTGTCAACGCGCTCATCCCCGGAAAGTCCGGCGAGAGCAGCTTCGCGTTCCTTTTTCTGTCGAGTGAGTTCCTCTTCACGAGCCTGGCGCTGCCGGTCCGCCTCCTCACGTTCCCGAGCCATACGCTCCTGGCGCTCGCGGTCCTCCCGGAGTCTGTGGATGGTCTCCTGGACTGCCACGCACGCGTCAAACCAGCCGTAGCCCGCGTTGGTCTTGGCGCCGAGGCCGAAGGTCTGGAGGCCGATCTGGAGCCATTCGCGGGCCCGTTTGAGCAGCGCGCCATCGGCGCCGCGCAGGGGAACAAGCGCAAAGGTGAAAATGTGTCCCGGCGCGACCGCGGGGAAGACCACGGGGTTGGGTTCTTCGATGTCTGGTGCCGTACCCCACTGGCGCTGCCAAAGGTCGACCGATGCCGGGTTGTTTGGGTTCTCCGGGCCGGCGTAGTACTTTTGGTGGTGGCAGGTGACCACGTCGAGTTCCAACTTACCGAGCGCGGGCACCTTCAGAGGCAAGCCGTCCACCTCGCCGATCTTCCCCAGGTCCAGTGGATAGGCGGGGAGGAAGGAGACGCTGCCGGCGGAGTTTGGCAAATCCCGCCAAGGCTCCTCCGGATACTCCCGCTGGGTGATGCGGAGATGGTTGAGCAAGCGGTTTGCCACCGCGAAGGCAACCGGGTGCCAATGCACGTTCCTTTGGCCATCGTCCGCCTGCGGGTTGCCCGTGTCGGGGCTCATGGCCCACCAGAAGTCGGAGTGCGGTTCAGTCTCCACCTCGCGACCGTCTCGACGTTTGCGCTTGCGGCCTGCCCTCCAGTCGGTGTCACCCCAGCCGAAGACGAGCGCCAGGTTGAAGAGCAGTTCCGCTTTCCCGTCGTCTGAATCGGCCTCCGCAAGCACATCGGTCGCCGCCCGCCGCGCACAGCCCTTGACGGCACTGCCGGGGATGTAGGGCAGACCGAAGCGGTCCAGGGAGAGTCCGGCGTTTTCCATGACGCCGCCGGCCATGTTGACCAGCAGACGGGATTGGAGCTGGGCGTAGAAGACCGTACCCCGCGTCGCCGGCAAGCCCTCCGCCATCCAGCGTTGGCGGCTTGCCGCGACGATTGCTTCGGCGGGCTTCCTCAGCAAGGCAGCGAACCAGTCGCGTCGCGGATGGTCGTCGCCGGAGTCCTTGGCCGCAGGGCTGGCAAAACGGTCGAGGAACAACGAACGGCACTTGCACTCTTCGGCTTGAGGGCCGAGGACGGCCCTCGTATCGGCAGGCATCCAGGTGGGCATGGCTTCAGGCAGGTTGACGACGTTGATCAATGCGGGCAAAGAGGCCCGGCGGAATTGTCGACAGCATCCTCGGGTGGCTTTCGCAGAAGCGCACCAGGTCGGCTTCGTCCTTCGCCCGTTTGCTGGCGCGGCGGGCGGGGTCGGTGGCGGCCCAGAGCTTCCCCTGCACGAGGTCTTCAAGGGCGGCCACGGGGAGGCCCGCGAGGAACTTGGCGTCGAACAACATGGTCAGTCCTTCGGCGCGAAGCGTTTGAGGTAGGCAATGAAGGCCAGCGCTTCGGTGGTGGCCCGCTGAAGGTCGTGCGAGCTGCGTTGGCTGAGGTTCTCGATCATGCCCTTCACGTCGGTGATGTTGCCTGAAATCAAACCCCGCTGCGCAAGGTGTCGGGCAGTCTCGTCCAGCGCCGTCTTAAGGTGCGCTCGATTCTCACCGCCTCCGTCGGATCGGTGTTACCTCGACAAACAGAGAAAGTGCGAGGGCATGCTGCATGCTGAAAGGCACGGCTGGCGGGCAGGGGTGTGACAACATTGACGTAGGGGATCCGTGAGGGGGTTGGCGGGGGCTGCCAGGGGCGCTAGCGGAGATAGGCGTGCATGAGTGGCCGCAGCTTGGCCAGGCCTTCGGTCCACTCCCAACGATGCAGCAAGGCATCCTGCAGCCATCGGGTAAACTGACTGCTCCAGCGAGTGATCCGTCGCAACACCCGCACCCAGGGCGACACCGACCGGCCCCGCGACTTGGCCACGCGTTCCCGGGCTTGAAGCGCCGCCTCGTACTTGACCTCGACCTTCTCGTCCCGCAGGCCTTCCTCCGCTTCCAGCCTGGTACTGAGGAGAATCAGCAGATTGTGCACCAGGACCAGAAACTCGTTTTGCACCTGCGCCGGCACCGGCCCCGCCCCCCAGGCCCGCGCCTCGGCCAGGAGGTTCTCACAGACGTCAAAGAACTTCTCGATGTCCCAGCGCAGTCGGTAGATCTGGGCGATGATCCCCGGGGGCAGGTGAAACTCGGTGGTCAGCAACTCATAGACCGTCCCACTCTCCGGATCCCGGTAGCGGATGCGCCGAAACTCCCCCGCCTCGCTGAACCACACCCGCTCATCGCTCAGCACGCCCTGGTTGGGGGATACTTCCGGTCCCAGCTCAGCGGGCGGGATTCCCGAACCACGAGGTTCTCCTTGGTTCGCGTGATCACCGTGAAGCCCCCTTGAACTTGGCGCCCCGCAGGAAGCCGAAGTCCACCGCCACCGGATCGATCACCAGGATCGTGCCCCGGGCCTCCGGTCGCCAAAGGAAGTCCCTCCAGGGACAGGCCTTGACCGCCGCCCACTCATGTTGGTGCCCGTGGGTCTGGGTCAGCACCCGCGCACCGCCCGTCCGCAGATCCCGCAGGAACACCCCGGTCAGCGTATCGGGAACCTTACTCTCACCACGCCGGGTGAGCGCCGCCGGCTCATGGCTGCCATGGCGGATGTCGTGTCCGTCCAAGGCCAGAATGTCCCGGCCGTGGAGTTCGGGGAAGGCCGCGAAGCGATCACTCGGCACCCGCAGTTGCCAGGAGACCGCCGTGTTGAGTTCATGCGCCAGCTTCAGCCGCCGCCGGCTGCGACAGGCTCCGAAGTAGGCCTTGAGCGAGACGTCACTCACCTCGCACTGACGCACCGACTGGAGAAACGAGCGCCCCGAAGGATGGTAGGTGTTGATGCGTCGCACGCCCAGCGTGAGGAACTCGGCATCGCTGTAGTCCAGGTCCTGACGGTAGTGTTCGAGCGTGGGCAAGAGCTCCAGCGCCGGGGAGAGGAAGGCATCGTGAATGAGAAGACTCATGAGGGCAGAGAGTCTATGCCCTGCGGGCGCCAAAGGCACGAACAACCTGCAGAAAACTCTCTCAACTCTGCCTCCTTGGTCCCAGCGCCCAATGACCCTATAAACGGTCGCTGTCTGGTTGGGCCCCTCCGTCCACTCCCACCCCTTACGACGCCGTGGCGCCCCCTTGGCGGCGCGGGAAAAGGGCTTCTGGTAGGTGGGCGGTTCGACCCAACTTTCCTGGCTGTCTGACTCTCTCCCGCGACCGGTTTCCCAATGCCCCACGCGACGCCGGAGTGCCCGCTGGCTGGGCTTGCCGCCTCCCCTGACAAGATACTATGCACGCGAAGATCTCGAGCTTCACTGCCTGTCACTGTGCCGCCACGTGATGGCAGTGTGGCCCCTGCAATCTTTCCTGTTGGTAACACCCATCGCGGCCACGGGCCTCGTCCCACACGCGCCGGAGGTTCCCGAACGGTGGCGCAGTCGAACCTCGCCGGATTGGGGACAAACCCAGTTCGGCAGCCAACCGCCGGGATGGACGGCGATGCCTTTGGACTCGTTGGCCTGAATGGCCGGCCAGACGGCAGGTGAGAGAAGCACCCACTTCACCCGGGTACCAGCGATGGCTGGCCCCAGCGGGAGGGGCAGGCGGTCTGAGTTTGGCACTTGTTCCACCCGGCAGGCTCGTTGCTGACCACCGACAATAATGGTCTGCGTGGCGACAAACAGTTCATGGATGCACTCGCAAAGGTCACTTCCATTGCCGTTCTGCTTCATCCGCAGGCTGGCGGTAAAGCCACAGCGCACGTTGGGCCGGAAGCGGAGGTACTCGGCGCTGTAGAGGCGCTGACCGTCCTGGGTCTGGGTCTCGGGATCCATGCCAATGCCCGTGGCCCACTCGGCCGCGAAGAGGTCGTCCGGGGTGAACAGTTCGGACGGGTCGGGTTTCGTGCCCGTGAGGTAGCTCTGCCACGCCGCGGCGCTCCACCAGGGCGGCACGGTGTCCTTGGTCGGCTTGGCGAGGCTGGCGACGGTGTACTTGAGAAAGGAAGCCGGCAGGTTGGTCGTGCCCTGAACGCCGCGCGGGCGGAGAAGCCAGTGGCGGGCGTCGTCGCAAGCAGCCACATCGCCGGGCGCGGGAAACAGCCAGCGACAGGGGGGCGTCGCGCTCCCCTGCACAACGGGGAAAAGTCCGGCGGTGGCCAGGGAACCGAAGCGCTGGGTGTCGCCGTTGTGTGGGCGATGACTGGAGCGTCCGAAGTCGTGGCGGTGTTCCCAGGGCTGGGGCTGGTCGGCGGGAAAGGCGCGCCACAACGCGGCGTGGAGGGCGTCGAAGATCACGGAGGGTCTGGCCAGCGGGCGCCGTGGCCCCCGCTGGTCTCGGTGGGCCGGCCATCGCGGAAGAAGAGCAGGTCCTGGGGCTCGAGGAGGAAGGTCTTCATGGTCAGTCTGCCTGTCGGCGGATGAAGGCTTCGAGGAGGAAGAGGTTGATGAACGGGCGCAAGGATCGGGCGGCCACGTGCGGGCATGGAGGCAGGCCCGGTTTTGCGGGGCGATCCCAGGAGAATTCGATGAGATCGTCGAGATAACGCTCGGCTTGGTGGCGGAAGGCGGTCTTGTCCGGGAGCTTTTTCGCCTGACGTGAGACCACATGGTCGAACTCGCGCAGGGCGATGTCCCGCAACTCCGGGCTGAGCGGCTCGTCGATCTCATAGGCTCCGAGCAGGGCCGCAAGCTGGTAAGGGAAGCGGCCGGTGATGGGCATGGGCTGCCTCGGCGCATGCCAGGGAGCTCGGAAGTGCTGCCGCAGGGTGGCGAGGAGGTCGAAGGCGGCAGAGCCGAACCGGGCGCCCCACCGGAGCGTCTCACCGCTCCGTTTGAACAGCGTCACCGCCAGGGCGTCACGATTCCAGCCGTCGGATGGCTTCCACGACTCCCCGTTGCCGGCGGGATCCGGGCCGGCCCGGTGGAAGACCAGTCTCTCCGGTGGGGCTTTGGCGCGCTTCTCGGCCTTTTGCGCCTCCTGGATCATGTCCTGGAGCGGTTCCTTGACGTGGCCGAGGGCGAGGCCGACCGAGACGGTCATGCGCGGGCCCGGGACGAGGAGTGGCCAGGTGGGCTCACCGGGTCTGACCTGCTCCGGCCCGAGCCAAAGGAATCCTTCCGGGGCGTCATCGCGGAAGAGTCTCCGGCACTCAGCGCTCATGTCGGCTTGGCGGCCCTGGAAGGCGGCGCGCAGGTCCACGGCGCAGGCAATGGCTTCGTCGGCCGGTAGCATGGCCAGGACGTCGTCGCCGCCGGAGTAGATGAGTTGGCCGTGGTGAACTTGCTCCACAATGCGGCGGGCAACGTGGAGGCCAAAGTTGGCCAGCGCCTCGCTGAACTGGAGGTGCCAGGAGGGGCTCAGAGGACGGGGCGAGGCCAGCCACATCTCGGTGTCGGGTCCGGGGAGGTGCTTGCGGAAATACTCGACCGCTCCGGGACTCAGCACACTCGCCACGGCCGGCGCCCTTTCACCGCTCAACCACCTGCCGATCTGGTCGCCATCGAGGGCCAGCACGGCGTAGTAGGACGATGGATTGGCGTCCGCTTCCTTGAGCAGGCTGCGCAAGGCGGCCTCGGCCCTGGCGAGCCGGGTGCGCGCTTCGGGGGCGTGATGGAACTGGGAAGGGGCAGCTTGCCGCTCCCGGTTGTGCTCCCGCTGCCAGATCTCCGGAAAGAAGATGCTGTGGTCAGATCGGCCGAGCCAGTTCCGCTCGTCGGTCCGGTCGAAGTCGAAGGCCGCGATGGCATCGGGAAAATCCCCGCGTGCCTTGGAGGCGGCCTCCGCGAAGGCCAGCCACTTCTGCGCGGCAGACCCCCGCCTCCCACCCGGTCGAAGAGCCGCTGCGCGAACGCTCCCGCAGCCACGGCAGGGACCGAATCGAAACTTTCGCGGGCGCGGTTGAGGGCGGGCAGATGCTCCTTGCCGGGAACCGCATTCAGGCGGGCGAGGTAGGCCTTGTGCCAAACGCGCTTGATGAGATTGGCTGCACCGAGGGGTTCGGCGTGGCGGAAGAGGGCTCGCAGGTCGGGAGAGGTGACGTGCTCAAGCGTGTCGGCCTGAACGACGGCTTCCTCGCGGCCACTCAGCGCATCGCGGTGGCCGGGCTTGCGGCCGGAGTCGGTGGGCAACCCGCGGAAGTCGCGTAACGATCGCCGGG
Source organism: Verrucomicrobiota bacterium (assembly GCA_027493615.1). Classification (GTDB taxonomy): domain Bacteria; phylum Verrucomicrobiota; class Verrucomicrobiia; order Limisphaerales; family J093; genus DSVZ01. The sequence goes on along the minus strand of JAOSKK010000039.1, from coordinate 335,699 downwards.
CGTCGAGGGCATGCTGGCACAGTTGGTAATGGGCGCCCAAGCCCAGCCGGGATCGAGCTGGCCCCCGCGGTAGCAGCGTTCGTCTTTGTGGGCATCCGGGATGGCTTCGGCGACGGTCTTGGCGAGGTGCAGGGGGGTTTCCGCACCCAGCGGCAGGGCCTGGAACGCGGTGATCGCCTCTTGGGCCTCCTGCCAGGGCCAGAGTTGCCAGGTGAGATGCCACCGATCTCGGACTTGCTGGTCCCAGAGCGCGCGATGTTGCGCGACGAAGGGGAAGTCGCGAGCGCTCAGCCAGCTCAGGCATTCGCCGGCGATGCGTTGCCACTCGTCGCGGAAGGCCTGGTCGACGGTCTGCTCGACATCGAAGCCAGCCGGGACGAGCGCGAGAAAGCGGTTGGGGATGCCCGGAACGAGCACGCTGTCCTCATCCGGATGCACGCCAAGCCGGCGTTCGAGGAAATCGTAAAGCGGCTGGCCCTTGAGGCTGGGAAAGATGATCGCATCAGGCCCGCAACCATCGGCGACGGCTTTGAGGGCATGCATGGTCAACCACGACAGGAGGTAGGAGCCACTCCAGAGGTCGCGCGTGCTGCGGGCTTGCGCGATGAAATCCTGCACGGGACCGATCTGGAAGAGCAGGAAGGCCGGCCGGAGCGGTGCCCTTGGGTCCTCCGTCTCACGGGTGGCTTCCAAGGCGCTCACGATGGCGCAGTGGTGCCAGATGGAGCCGTCGGCGATGCGGGTGTCGGCGGGGAGATAGGGGAGCAGTTCGGCCCCATGGTCCTGGCCCGTGGCGTGGGCCGCGGCGTGATCGGACCAATGACGCCACGCGCGGAGGAAGAGCGTCTGTGGGTCGTCACTCTTCCATTCCGGGCGGATCTCGGAGAGCCAGGCTTCGGCGTCGGCCTGGCTCGGAAAGGTAAGCGGATGCGTGGGCAGCGAGGCGGCCCCCGCCGCCGGACGACCGCTGAGGGGATGGATGAAACACGGGCGCAATGCCTCGCCGAGGTTCTCCTTGAGCTTCTGGCCACTGGGGAAGACGAAGCGGTCCGCCGCCGCGGCGGACCAGTCGGGGTTGCCCGTCAGATGCTGCCAGAGGTCCGCCACGCCAAAGCTCTGGGCGTGGACCCTGGCCCGTTCCTTGTGGCGTTCTCCGAAGTCGTAGGCCTTCTCGGGCGGATCGTGCAAGTAAGCGGCGAGTTTGCGTCTCCAGAGATTATTCATGGGGGTTGGTCTTCCGAAGGTGTGGCCGCGCGTCCGGTCGCATCATGGGACCAGCATTCCCCGCCGGCGAGTGCGGGCCAAGCGGTGGGACGTCGGTGGACGTCGACACCGCACGTGGAGGCGCCCAGACACTAAAAACGGGCGGGGCGCTGCAACCCTTACGGCGGCGACACGGCCCTTTCACAGGATGGCTGTCCGACGAGGAAACGATGCCGCGCTTGTACGCCGTCGCCCTCCGTGCGCCAAGCGCTTTTCCGTGGGCCCCGGACAATTACGCGCGCGTGCTTACAGGACCCTGCGGACCCCCGGCCGGCCGCGTCTCGCCCCGTCGCCAAGGGGCCGTCGCCCGGTGGACATAGCCGGCGTGGCCCTGGGAGCCAAGCCCCCTCGGAGCCCCGGCATCTTGGTTGAGCGAGCCCCCTTGTCTCCCCACCCCCTTCCCCTTAAGCTCGCGCCGTGACACGAAATGCCTCGACCGAACCGCCCCGCCCGGCCTGACGCGCGCCCCTTCTCCCATGCCCTACCAAATCGTCGTCTGCGGCAGCCTGGTGCCGGACCCCCTGCAAACGCTCGAACCCGTCCAAGGCCCCGCGGGCCCGGCGCTCAAGAACGAGATGATGCTCCCGGCCTGGCTTGATCCGTGGGCCGGCCACGCGCTCTACGAAGCCGCGCACCTCGCCCGCCAGCAGCCCGGCAGCCAGGTCACGCTCGTCAGCCTCGGCCCCAAGGCGAAGCTCCAGCAGGTCATGATGACCGTCGCGCAGAAGGTGCCGTTCGCCTGGGTGGCCCTGGACGGCGCGGCCGGCGGCTTCACCGATCCCGCCGAAACCGCCGCCGCGCTGGCTGAGGCCATCAGCGCACTCCCCGGCCTGAACCCGGCCCAGTTGCTCGTGTTCGGCGGCTGGGAATCCGCCACCCGCGGCGCGGGCGTGACGCTGCAAACTGTTGCCGAGCGCCTGGGCATCCCCGACGTCTTTCTGGGCGTGGACGAACTCAAGGTGTTGCCGGACGGCGCGCTCGAAGTGCTCGAACGGATCGAAGCGGGTCGCCACCTGATCTCCCGGTGTGCCGGTCCACCCGCCGTGCTGGGCTGGGCCACGGGCAACCTGCCCGAGCCAAAGAACAATCCCCAGATCGGCATGGCCAACATGCGCGGCGTGCTCCCCGCCCTCCAGAAGGCCCGGCCCGTTCAGATCGGCGCTGCCGGAGTGACGTTCGCCAGCGTGACGCTCCCGAAGCAGCTCCGGCAGACCCGGACCGTGAAGGACGCCTCCCCCGACCAGATCGCCGCCGAACTGATCGCCTGGTTCAAGAGCTAACCCCCTTCGCCCTTCGCCCTTCGCCCTACCCATGCAAACCCTCCTCTATCTGACCGCGACCGAGACCGATGGCTCGCTGGGTCAACCCGCCCTGGAAGCCCTCGGCGCCGCCGCGAGCCTGGCTGCTGCGCTCCCGGAAACGACGCTGCTTGCCGGCTTGGTCGGTGCCCAGGTTCAGCCGGCAGCGAATCAGATCGCGTCTTGCGGGGCCAAGCGCTTCCTGGCGGTCACTGGCACCGACTTCGCTGCGTCCCGCTATGCCAGTGACGCCGCGGCTGCGGCTGCCCTCATCCAGGCGTCGGGGGCCATGCTGGTCGTTGCCCCTGGCACGGCCCGCTGGCTGCGCTGTCTGCCGGGTGTGGCGGCCCGGGTGGGAGGACGGGCGGACACTCATCTGACGGCACTGGAGGTCGTGAACGGCCAGGTGCACGCCCACCGCTGGTATTACCGGCAACGAATGGAAGGCGTGTTCACGCGCGCCCAGCGACCCTGGCTCCTGCTGGTCGATCCCGGCAGCCAACCCGCGTGGTCCGGCCTCCCGGGCCAGGCCGTCCTCGAACCACTCGCTGTCACGCTCCCCGACCATGCACGACGCACCACGGTGACCGGCATCCGGGAACCCGCCGCGGATGCCCAGACGATCCGGCCCGATGCCAAGCTCCTGTTTGTGGCGGGCGCGGGTTGGACGAAGAAGCAGGCCGACGGGCAGACGCACGTGCCGGAGGCGGAACGGTTGATTCGCGATTTCCTGCGGCTCAGCCGGGCATCGCTGGGAAGCAGCAAATCGCTGGTGGACCTCGGTGGGGAAGGCCAGGCCGTGTTGTCCTTTCTTTCTCATTTGAACCAAATCGGCCAGACGGGAGCCACGCCGCGACATCCGAAAGGCCTCGCCACCTGCTGTCACGGCGAGGAGCCGCACACCGTGGGCTGGCGTTTCATCAACGAACGACGCGCCATCAGCCTCGACCCCAACTGCGGCTGGGCCCGGGGCAAGGCCGACGTCCTGTACGTGGCCGACGCCTTCCGGGTCATGGACCGGGTCAACGCCCTGCTGGCGGGCGAGGCGAACGTGTGAGCCGGCCTTCGGGAGATCGGCCCCGCTTCCCCCTGCACCGCTGGGGCAGGGGTCTCGCGTGCTCCTCCTTCCCCCACGTGCCGCTGCCGGGCAGCGCGCGCCGTGCGCTGCGCGCCCCGCCGAGGGCGGTCAGCTCCGCACCGTTTGGCAGGCCGATCCCCGTGCACGGGAAGCGTCCTGCTCCGGCCGGACTACCTCAGGGCTCATGAACGGCGGGGGGTGCAGGCTGGAAGCCCGCACCACAGATTCACGAACAGCGGGGGTGAACCCCCGCACTCCAGACGCTTCGCGATGGGCGGAGCCGTTCCGTTCCGCGCGAAGCGTCTGGAGTGCGTCCGGTTTACCGGCGCTTTCAGTTTCATGGCCCCTGAGCAGGTTCGAATCGAACAGCTCGCTTCTGCTGCACCGCCCGGCAAGGACGCCCACCCGCCGGCGGGCTCCGAGCCCCTTCAGCGTCCGAGGCTTTGCTTGCGAACTTGCCGTCTGCCTCGCCTGTCTGCTCCCGTGGCCCGGCCTTGGGCATGGCAACCCCGAGGCCCCCGTTCCCGCCCTCGCTGCCTTGCAGGTTGAGGACGCGCTGGTCGTGGACGGCGTGCTGGACGAGCCGTTCTGGGCCCGCTGTGAGGTCGGCAGTGGCTTCATCGACACCCGCACCCGGCGACCCGCCGCCGAGCAGACGCTGGTCCGCGTGGCCTACACCCGCTCGCATCTCTACCTCGCGGTCGAGTGTCTCGACTCCGACATGGCGAAGATCTTCGCCACCGAGCAGCACGAAGACCGGCCGTTCGTGGGCGATGATTGGGTCGAGATTCACATCGATCCCCCGCACAACCACCGCGGCAAGTATGCCTTCTTCACGAATCCGCTCGGCACCAAGGCCGACGCGAATGAGGGCCCCTCCGGGGTCTTCAACTACGGGTGGAGCGCGGACTGGGAGTGCGCCGCCAAGATGCTCGCCGACCGCTGGGCCTTCGAGATGAAGCTCCCGCTGACCATGATGAACTACTTCCGGCGCGACGGGGAACGCTGGGGCTTCAACGTCACCCGTCTCCAGCGGCGCACCGACGTCACCAGCTTCTGGAGCTTCAGCGCCACCGACATGTACAAGCCGCGGCACTTCGGCCACCTCACCGGGCTCAACCTCGAGAACAGCCAGTTCGACCGCAACTGGGAGTTCACGCCCTACGTCAGCGCCCGCGTCGATTTCAACGGCACCACCGAGGTGGTGCCCCGCGGCGGGGCGGATCTCAGTTTCCGCCTCACCCCCGCCATCACCACCGCCTGGACCCTGCTGCCGGACTACGGCCATCTCGAGGCGGACGACGACACCATCGAGTTACGGGACACCGAACGGTTCCTGCCCGAGAAGCGCCTCTTTTTCCGGGAGGGCGAGGAACTGCTGCGGCAACCCCACCGCGTCTACTACAGCCGGCGGTTCAGCGAAATCGATGGCGCCGGCAAGGCCTCCGGTCTCATCCCTGGCTTCAGTTTCAACGCCATGGACGTCTTTGGCGACGTCACCCATGACGGCGATTTCCACGGCAACTCGGCCGTCGTGCGCGTCATGCAGGACATCCGTGAGCGCTCCTATCTCGGTTACTATGCCAGCGCCTCCCACCTCGATCAGGGCCACGCCTACGCGGGCAGCGCGGACGGCTACCTCTTCCTCAACGACGCCTGGCGGGTGCAGTTCCAGGGCGCCGTGGCCGACGAGCGGCTGCAGGACGCGTCCCAGAACCTCGACCGCCGGGGCACCGATTACCTCGGCAGCACGGCCTTCATCTACTCGGCGTATCCCTGGACGGCGCAGGTGGCCTACACCGCCATCACGCCCGCCTTCAACCCGCTCCTCGGTTACATCCCGCGCCGCGACATCTTCGGCCCCTCGCTTCTCACCCAGCTCGACCTCCGTTCCGGGGACGCCTGGTACAAGCAGGCCCTGGTGACCTACAACCCGCGCTACTACGTGAACACCGACGGGGTCAACAGCATCCTCGACCACGACCTCTTCTCGAACGTCGTCTTCCGGAATGACCTCGGCGTCCGTCTGGCCTACTACAACAACTACCGCCACCTGCCCGACGACACGGACCACTACACGACGTACTACAACGAGCGGATCTCGATGGGCCTGGATCTCTGGGCCTCGGATTACTACAAGGCCATCAACCTCACCTACGCCCTGGGCGAGTTCGAGGACACCGACTACCACGAGGCCATCTGGGGCAAGCGCTTCAAGTTCTGGGAGCGCCTTCCGCTCCGGCACGAACTCGTCGTCCGCTGGGAAACACCCCCGCCGGCGACCCCGACACCGTCTGGCTCAACCGTGTCGTGGCCGACCTCTACCTCTCGAAGGTCATGTGGGTGAAGGCCTCCATCCAGAACCGGCCCGACAGCGTGCATAACTACAGCGTCATCTATACCTGGAAACTCAAGTACAACACGTACTTCTACGTCGCCTACAACGACGTCGCCGACGGCGATGCCGCCGGCCGCAGTGTCCTCACCAAGATCACCTACACGTTCTAGCCCGTTCGTTTCGAAATGAGGCTTGATTTCCCCCGCTCCATCTCATCCTCCGTTTCACAAACTGACGACCGTTATGGCTGATCAAGCGAACAAATACCCCGAAAACGCGCCCGGCAAGTACTACGTCGACAATCAGTGCATTGATTGCGACCTGTGCCGGGAGACCGCGCCCAACAATTTCAAACGCAACGAGGACGGCGGCTATTCCTACGTGTGCAAGCAGCCCGAGACCCCCGAGGAAGAAGGTCAGTGCAAGGAAGCCAAGGAAGGGTGCCCGGTCGAAGCCATCGGGGACGACGGCGCCTAGTCCGAACCACGACGGTCACTCCCGCTTTCCGCAGCCATCCACCGCCCGTGGGCCCGTCTCACGGGCGGTTTGCTTTGGATCCCCCACCCAGTTCCCAGTCGGGCCGCATTTCCTCATCCAGGCTCGTCGGCGGGACGCCGCGCTCGAGCAACCGCCCGGCCAACACCCCCACCATCGCCGCGTTGTCCGTGCACAGCGCCCGCTCCGCCAACCGCCAGCGCAGGCCCTGCGCCGCACAACCGGCCGCCAGTTCCGCCCGCAGCGACCGGTTGCACGTCACCCCGCCCGACGCGGTGACGCAGCGCACCCCCAGCCGCTTCGCCGCCCGCAGCGTCTTGCCCACCAGCACCTCGACGATCGCCGCTTGCACGCTGGCACACAGGTCGCCCAGCGCCTCCCGGTTCCGCAGCAGCTCGGGATGATCCCGCACGTGATACCGCACCGCGGTTTTCAACCCGCTGAAGCTGAAGTCGTCGTTTGCCTCGCCCAACAGGGGCCGGGGAAACCGGAACCGCGTCGGGTCGCCCTTGGCCGCCCAGGCATCGAGCAGAGGCCCGCCCGGGTAGGGCAAGCCAAGCAGCTTGGCCGTCTTGTCAAAGCACTCGCCCGCTGCGTCGTCCAGCGTCGAACCCAGCACCCGATGCCGCCCCTCCGCCTCGACGAACACCAGCATCGTGTGACCGCCGCTGACGATCAGCGACACGTTCGGCTCGAACTGCTCGAAGGCCGCCCGCAGCGGGTCGCCCATGATCCACGGCGAATACAGGTGTGCCTCGTGATGATGGACACCGACGAAGGGACGGTTCAGCGCGTAGGCCAGCCCTTGCGCCGCCTTGAGCCCGACCAGCAGCGCGTTCGGCAATCCCGGCCCCTGCGTAGCGGCGACGGCGGTCAGGGCCTCCACGCGGATCTTCGCCTCGGCGAGCGTCCGCCGGCACAAGGGCTGCCAGTGCCGCAGATGCTCGCGAGTTGCCAATTCAGGTACCACGCCGCCGTACGCGGCGTGCAGGTCCCCCTGCGAAGCCACGTGGTGCGCCTGCACCACTCCGTCCCGCACCACGGCGCAAGCCGTCTCGTCGCACGAGGTCTCGAGGGCGAGGACCGTCACGGCGTGCGAGCTCGGTCGGACTTGCTCACCGGAAGGCGCGGGCTAGTTCCGCGGCAGGCTCGGCACCTTGGAGGCCTTCGCCAGTTTGCCGTGCCGCTGCGCGAAGAGCGCCATGCCTTTGAGCAGATCGCGCGCCCGCTCGAGCGGTTCGTCCCGCACCGCCAGCACTTCTTCCCGTTCCGTCGGACTCAAGGTCGCGAGCATGCCTGGGGAGCGCTGCAGGTCGAGGGCCCGCTCCTCCTCGGGGGTGAGCGAAGCGAGGATGTCCGGCGTGATTCCCTGTTCGTGAATGATCCGGCGCTTGGGGGTGTAGTACCTGGCCGTCGTCAGCCGCAGGGCCGCGCCGTCCTGGATCTCGATCACACTCTGGACCGAGCCTTTGCCGAACGTCCGCTCCCCCACCACCACCGCGCGTTCCCAGTCCTGCATGCAGCCCGCCACGATCTCGGAGGCGCTGGCGCTGCCTTCGTTGACCAACACCGCCAGCGGGAACTCGTAGTGCGATCCCCGCGTGGGCACGCGGAACTCCCGGTGTTCGGCGGGGTCGCGACCCTCGGTGGTCACGACCAGCCTTTTCGGTTCCAGAAACAGGCTGCAGACCTTGGCCGCCTGATCGAGCAGTCCGCCCGGGTTGTTGCGCAGGTCCACCACCAATCCGACCATGCCTTGAGCCTCGAGCCGCTGGATGGCCGTTTCGAGTTCCCCCGCCGTGCGCTCGCCAAACTGCGCCAGCCGCACGTATCCGATCCGGTCCTCCCCCAGCTTGAAATCGCGGCCGCCCGCCAGATCCGTGACCGTCTCGATCTTGATGATCTCGCGCTTCAAGGTGTGCTCCTGCCGGGCGCCGTCGTCGGGCCGCTCGACGGTCATGCGCACCTCGGTTCCCGGCACCCCGCGAAGCAGCACCACCGCGTCCGCCGCCGCCATCCCCGCCGCGTCGCGATCGTTGATCCGGACAATGCGCTGGCCCGAACGGATCCCGACCCGCGACGATGGCGAATCCTCCATCACCCCGACCACCGTGAGGAAGTCGCCCACGACGTTGATCTGGAGGCCGACGCCGCCGTACGCGCCCTCGGTGTCGTCCTTGAAATCCCCGTACTTCCGCGGGTCCAGGAATTCGCTGTGCGGATCCAGGGTGCTCAGCATTCCCTTGAGCGCGCCGTACACCAGGTCCTGGTAAGTGAGGTTGGCGCCGTCCACGTAGTCCTGCCGGACCCGCTCGAGGACCTGGGTGAAGAGGCGCAGGTTGCGGTAGACGTCGTTCTTGCCCGCCTCATCCGCTGAACGCACGTAGACCTGGGCGCCCAGGAAGAGGTTCACGCCCAGGGCCAGCACCACCGTCGAATACAACCACCGGTTTTTCATCGCCCGCCTCGCGGTTTCCATTCGCGCACACTCTAAAGGGCCACCCCGCCCCTGGCAAGGATCCCGCCGCCGCGCCCCAGCCGTTCCCAGTTTGGCTTGGGCGACTGGAAGCGCAGAGGTTTGGCCGGGTTTAGGCACACCTCGCCTGGGCGGGCCGCTGAGCTCAGCTCGGCTTGGCATAGGGCCCGATCGCGAGTCCGCGCCTCATGAAGCGCAGCAGCGCCTGCCAGTTGGGAACGTGCAGGTGTTAGAAGGCGAAATGGGACTCGGGCTGGCCACCCATCTGCGGTCGCTTTGAATCTGCGGGGCCACTCCCCGAATCTTCCTCCCACCGATTCAGAGCCCCCGCCGATGGAACCCGACTCGAACCCGCCCCGGAACAGTCCACCCTCTCGCCCAATCTGCGGTCGCTCTGAATCTGCGGGACCACTCCCCGGATCTTCCTCCCGCCGATTCAGAGCCCCCGCCGATGGAGCCTCCCTCAAACCCGCCCCCGGAACAGCCCGCCCTCTCGCCCAATCTGCGGTCGCTTTGAATCTGCGGGGCCATTCCCCAGACCTTTCATCCCACCGATTCAGAGCCCCCGCCGATGGAACCCGACTCGAACCCGCCCCCGGAACAGTCCACCCTCTCGCCCAATCTGCGGTCGCTCTGAATCTGCGGGGCCATTCCCCGGATCTTCCTCCCGCCGATTCAGAGCCCCCGCCGATGGAACCCGACTCGAGCCCGTCCCCGGAATCGTCCACCCTCTCGCCCCATCTGCGGTCGCTTTGAATCTGCGGGACCATTCCCCGGACCTTTCACCCCACCGATTCAGAGCCCCCGCCGATGGAATCTCCCTCGAACCCGTCCCCGGAACAGTCCACCCTCTCGCCCCATCTGCGGTCGCTTTGAATCTGCGGGCATCCCCGTACCCTTCATCCCGCCGATTCAGAGCCCCCGCCGATGGAACCTCCCCCGAACCCGTCCCCGGAACAGTCCATCCTCCTGCCCAATCTGCGGTCGCTTTGAATCTGCGGGACCATTCCCCGTACCTTCACCCCACCGATTCAGAGCCCCCGCCGATGGAACCCGACTCGAACCCGCCCCGGAACAGTCCACCCTCTCGCCCAATCTGCGGTCGCTTTGAATCTGCGGGGCCATTCCCCGGACCTTTCCTCCCGCCGATTCAGAGCCCCCGCCGATGGAACCCGACTCGAGCCCGTCCCCGGAATCGTCCACCCTCCGGCCCAATCTGCGGTCGCTTTGAATCTGCGGGACCACTCCCCGGATCTTCCTCCCGCCGATTCAGAGCCCCCGCCGATGGAGCCTCCCTCAAACCCGCTCCCGGAATCGTCCACCCTCCGGCCCAATCTGCGGTCGCTCTGAATCTGCGGGGCCATTCCCGGATCTTCCTCCCGCCGATTCAGAGCCCCCGCCGATGGAATCTCCCTCGAACCCGTCCCCGGAATCGTCCACCCTCTCGCCCCATCTGCGGTCGCTTTGAATCTGCGGGGCCACTCCCCGAATCCTCCTCCCACCGATTCAGAGCCCCCGCCGATGGAATCTCCCTCGAACCCGTCCCCGGAACAGTCCACCCTCTCGCCCCATCTGCGGTCGCTTTGAATCTGCGGGGCCACTCCCCGAATCCTCCTCCCACCGATTCAGAGCCCCCGCCGATGGAACCTCCCCCGAACCCGTCCCCGGAACAGTCCACCCTCTCGCCCCATCTGCGGTCGCTTTGAATCTGCGGGGCCACTCCCCGAATCCTCCTCCCACCGATTCAGAGCCCCCGCCGATGGAACCTCCCCCGAACCCGTCCCCGGAACAGTCCATCCTCCTGCCCAATCTGCGGTCGCTTTGAATCTGCGGGACCATTCCCCGTACCTTCACCCCACCGATTCAAAGCCCCCGCCGATGGAATCTCCCCCGAACCCGTCCCCGGAACAGTCCGCCCTCTCGCCCAATCTGCGGTCGCTCTGAATCTGCGGGACCATTCCCCGTACCTTTCATCCCACCGATTCAGAGCCCCCGCCGATGGAACCCGCCTCGAACCCGTCCCCGGAATCGTCCACCCTCTCGCCCAATCTGCGGTCGCTTTGAATCTGCGGGGCCATTCCCCGGATCTTCCTCCCGCCGATTCAGAGCCCCCGCCGATGGAACCTGCGTCGAGTACCGCAAAGCATGCAAATCGCTCGGGGGCTGGCGCCGGAGAACGCCGTCACTCGCGCCTGCGCCTGGTCGGTCTCAGCCTGCACCTGCCAAAGCGAGAATTGCTGCGCCCGCCCGCAGGCGCAGCGCCACCACGTCGAGATCGGCCGGGGTGGTGACCTTGGGATTGGGGTCGGGGCTCTCGACCAACCGGACCGGCTGGCCGATCAACGCGCACGCCGCGGTGTCGTCCGTCACCTGCAACCCCTGCCGCCGCACGGCCTCGAGCGCCCGTCGGATCACCTCGACGCGAAAGGTCTGTGGCGTCTGGACCGCCCACAACCGGCGCCGCTCCGGGTGGCCGCTCACCAGGATCCCGTCCTCCGACTCCTTGATGGTATCGGTCACCCGCTGTGCTGCCACCGCCGCGCCGGTCTCGGCCGCGGCCGCCAGCGTGGCCGCAATCAGCGCCTCGCTCACGCACGGGCGCGCGCCGTCATGAATCGCCACGAGCCGGGTCCCGGCGGACAACGCCGCGAGGCCGTTCCCGACCGAGTCCTGCCGTTCGGCGCCACCCGGCACCAACCGGAAGGGCTTGCGCCATCCCTCGCGGGCCGCCAGTTCGGCGAAGTCCGGCTCAAGCCCGGCCCGCACCACCAGCACGATCTCGTCGATGCACGCGGCCGCGTCGAACCGCGCCCATGTGTGCGCAATCACGGGCCGCCCGGCCACCTCGAGGAACAGCTTGTCCACCCCGGGCCCCATGCGTTTGCCCTGCCCGGCGGCGACGATCACAGCGGCGTTCATGTGTTCTCCCCGGCGCCTCACTCGATGATCTTGAGATAACGGCCCATCCAGTACGGCAACAGGAACTCGTCCCCCGCCAGCTCCGTCTGCCCGCCGTCGCCGCCGTCCAGCGTGAACGGGTTGCCGTTCCAGCGCATGATCGGGCGCTCGTCCGGGGGCAGCAGTTCGCGCGTCGGCTGGTTTCGGAAGTTGGGCGGCAGGCGGGTGAGGTCGCGGCGATGCGAGTTCTGGACGGTCCAGGTGACCAGGTCCAGCGGGTAATGCCGCAGGGTCCAAAGGGCGCCGTCGACGTCGAACTGCGGGGGCGCCGGCCATGGCGAGCATGAAGTTCCAGAGCGGATTGAGCTCCACTCGTTCGAGGTTCCAGTGGTCGGCCAGGGCCAACGCGAAATGGCGGCGCAGATCGTCGGTGAAGGCGTACCGGATCAGGGTCCAGGCGTTGACGAAGCCGAGCAAATCGTCCGAGTGATTCCACTCGTCGCCGAGGTCGATGCCGCGGAACGTGAAGCCGGGTGTGGCCCGGAGGTTGGCCATGCTGTTGGTGATGTTTGCGAAATAGCCCTGGTGTTGGAGGAGGTCGTAGGCGGTGTCCCGGTAGGCGGGTTTGCCTGTGAGCCGATGCCCGAACTGGAGGAAGGCAATGATCTGCGCGCTGTTGAGCCGGCGGTCGCCGATGGTGGCGGGGTAGCGATTCACGTACTCGGGGTTCCAGCGCCCCCAGAGCGTGGGCTGGTTGTCCGCGTCCACGAGGTAGAGGTTGTGCCGGAGCAGGTGCGTCAGGATACGGTCATAGGCCGTGGTGAGCCGCGCCTTCTCGGCGGGGGTCCGCGTGCCCAGCTCGTAGAGGACCGCGTAGGCAAAGGTCTGGGCCGTGATCTCATCGCTGCTGGTGTGCCCCTTCCATTCCCAGCGCGGGTCCGGCGCCACCCGCCAGCGATCGGGGTCGGACACTTTGAATCCCGTTCGCTCGAAGGTGCGGGCCGGGAAGCCCTCGATCGGGTGGATGGCCTGGAGCCGCTCGAGAGCCTCGAAGGTCTGCCACGCATTAAGCCGCGCCGCCTCGTCGCCCGTGGCGGCGAAACGGAAGACCTGGCTCGCCAGGTAATAACTGCTCCAACTGCCGTCGTTGTCGGTGTCGATCATCTCGGCCGAGGTTGGGTCGCCGGGGGTGCGCAGCCGCAGTTCGGCGCAGAAGCCATACCGAATGTGGCGGTCCCGGATCTTGTGGTCGAAATGAGCCGCCTTCTCGGCCAGCGTCACCGTCAGGAACTCGATCTTTGCCAGTCCCCCGCCCGTGAGCACGTACAGATCCCCGCGGGGATCGGGTGCGAGGTCCACCACTTCGTCGTTGGGCAGCCAGCGTTTCGAAGCGAAGTAGCGCATCGCGCCGCTGGGCGCATGGAAGAAGACCCCGCGGGTCGTCCCGCCCCACACCCCGGTGGCGGTGGGCGCCAGGCAGGTGATCTCCACCACCGGCAACCGCTCCTGCAACGGCAGGCTGATGCGGCCTGTGTCGGCATTCAGCCCGTAGTATCCGCGGCGGGTTCCGACCAAGATTTCGCTCCCCCGAAACGCGAGCGCGGTGATCTGTTCGCCCCGGTGCACCAGCTCCATGCCCGCCAATCCCAGCCGGAAGATCTGGTCGGCCGCCAGCACGTAAAACCGCCCCTGCCAGGCGTAGAGCTTCTCGTCCGCCCGCGGCACTGGAAACGGCACCTCCGTCAGACCGCTCACGGTGAAGACCGCCAGGTTGGTCGGGCTCGCCAGCAACGTTCCGAAATCGTCGCGCACCGCCAACCGGCGAAACAGACCCCGCGGCAGGGCACCCACATAACGACCGGCGAACCCGTTGGACAGAAACTCGTCGTCCAGCAGATGGAATACCTCCCCGTTCCCCAGCGTGATGTCCCGGGCCTGACGCCCGGCCAGCGGCCGATAGCTCCGATCCAGCGCCACCGTGTCACCGAAGACGCGCGCCACGCCCCGGTCGGTCAACACGTAAGCCCGACCGTCCCGATCGACCACCAGCTTCTTCCATCCGGCACTCAGCAGGTCGGGATGGGTCGAGTACTGCACCGAGACGGGCTGTTGAAACGGCACATCCCGCACCCCCGCCACAGCCGCCGTCCACGCCGCCAGCCAGACGCCCAGCCACGGGACAGCCCGCGTCCACCCAGGCAGATGCCCGCCCGGCACGCTTCGGGGACGGCGGTGACAGCTCCGCGCACCGTCTCCATCGATGGATACATTCGGCACAAACGCATGTCCGCACACCCGGCCGCTCGGTCAAGCCGATTCTCACCGGCCGCGCCGATCCGCGTGAGCTTGTCGGTCGCGGGCGGACGGGGTAGAAAGCCGCCCAACAACATGGCCACCCTGCCCTACAAGGCCGGTCTCATCGGCACCGGCTTCATCGGCCCCGTCCACCTCGAAGCCCTCCGTCGGCTCGGGGTCGAGGTCACGGCGCTCTGCGACGTCGGCGACCGCGCCCTCGCTGTCGCCCGGCAACTCGGCATCCCGCGGGCTTTCAACGACTATCGCGAGTTGGTCAGCGCGCCGGACGTCGATGTCGTTCACATCACGGCCCCGAACCGGTTTCACCGGGCCATGGCGCTCGCCGCGCTCCAGGCCGGGAAACATGTGGTGTGCGAGAAGCCCCTGGCGCTGAACACACGCGAAACCGCCGCCATCGTCCGGGTCGCGCGCCAGGCCGACACCGTGTTTGCGGTCAATTACAATGTCCGGTTCTACCCGGCGGTGCTCGAGTTGCGCCATCGGGTGGCCCGGGGCGAACTGGGCGACCTGATTCATGTCAACGGGTCCTACTTCCAGGACTGGCTTTTCCACGACACCGACTACAACTGGCGCCTTCTGCCGGAGGAAGGCGGGCGGCTGCGGGCCGTCGCCGACATCGGCACGCACTGGATGGATGCGGTCTCCTTCATCCTGGGCGCCCCGATCCGGTCCGTCCTGGCCGACCTGGGCATTCACCACCAAACCCGCCGACGCCCCCTCGGCGAGACGCAGACCTTTAGCCGCGCGAACCGCCACCAGCGCTACGCCTCGTACCGCGTGGCGACCGAGGACTTTGCACATATCCTGCTCGCGTTTGCCAACGGGGCGCGCGGCAGTCTGGCCGTGTCGCAGGTGGCGGCCGGTCGCAAGAACTGCCTGCGTCTTGAGATTTACGGTTCGAAGCAATCGGCGGCCTGGGATTCCGAACACCCGGAGATCCTGCACTTCGGTCATCGGGACGGTGCGAATCACGTGGCGGTGCGAAACACGCCGGCGTTCGGACGGGGCGCGAGCGGGTACATGGATTACCCCGCCGGCCATGTGGAAGGCTTCCCGGACACCTTCAAGATGCTGTTCCGCGCGGTGTATGCGGACATCGCACGGGGGCCCTCCAAGTCGCCGCTGTATGCCACGGCCGAGGATGGGCACCGCGAAGTCGCGGTTTGCGAGGCCATTCTCAAGAGCCACCGTCGCCGCACCTGGGTCGACGTCGCCGGCTGAACCGCCCTCGCTCACCCTTCTCTCAGCTTGTGGTGCGGGCGTCCCGCCTGCACGACCAGGGACCAGAGGCGCCGGGCAGGACCGCGAAGGCCACGGCATGAACCGGGCACGAAAAGCGGGGGTGAACCCCCCGCACTCCAGACGCTTCGCGATGGACGAAGCCCGTGCCTTCCGCGCCCAGCCTTTGGAGTGCGTCCGGTTTGCCGGTGCTTTCGGGTTCTTGAGCCCTCAGCAGGCCCGGGAGGGGGCAGGGCGCCTCGCCTTCGCGTTTCCTGGCGCCTTTCGCGGGCCACGACCGTTCCCTCACCTCCGTCGCCCGGGTGTCGCGTCAGGGAAGGACTTCGCGGGCGCGATAGAAGCGGAGCGGCGACCCGGCCGAACTCTTGTCGGTGAAGAACCAGGACCCGTCGCTGAGCCGGTTGGTCGCCAGCGGGGTCCAGTCCACGAGGTTGACCGTGGCGTCCAGGGCGAACCGCCGGTCGCGCTCGGCGTGCACATAGAGCTCGAACTCGTTCCGGCTGTTGAGTCCCAGGAGTTCGAGGGTCACCGGGATGTGGTCCGTCGGTTCGACGGTCACGATGTATTCATCGAACAGCAGGTAGTTGTCCCCGGGCGCGCCTTTGGTACGGAGCGCCCAGAAGGCATCGACATCTCCCAGGTCCAACCGCGCACCCGTGGTCGTGATGGGTTGGGCGTCCACGACGACCTGCCCATTCAGCACCGCCTGCCAGTTGTTCCGGGCGAAGTTCATCCAGATCTCGAGCAGATAAATGACGTCGGGATCGAACGTGAACCCGGTGGACCGGAACCCGGCGCCGTCATCCAGCAGGTAGTTGATGTCCAGGGTCGCATTCTGGAAGTCGAGGGCGAAAAGCCGTTGTCCCGCCGAGTTGAAGGCGCGCCACCGGAAGTCGTCGTACTCACCGTTGGTCGAGTCCACGATCTGCATCCAGACGGAGAATTTCCAGACGGGCTGTTCAGGCGTCGGGGCGGGGAGCCTGCAAGGGACGCCAGAGACTCAGGAAATCGTCCTTCGGCGCGGGGGCGCGTAGCCGATGAATGCTTGTTGGCCCCAGCCCTCGAAGAAATCCGTGACGAGGCCGTTGCCGCCGGAGCCTTCTCCCTGCCAGCCTTGCTGGCCCCGCAACGGCTTCGCGACGTCGTAACCCTCCGCAGCATCGAATCCGGTCCAGAACACGACCGTGGGCTCCGCGGCGGCTGCGGACTGGGTTGTAGCCGGCGCCGAAACCGCTCCCGCGCCGGGCAACGCCGTCCCGGGGAGGGACGCGCCCATCCCTGTGAGCCCGCCCCCTGCCCAGAGAAGGCAACACCCCCCAGCCACCCAGCCTGCCTTGCGGTTCATGACTTACAGGAACGCCTGCGCTGCTTCGTGGGTCGTTCAACCCGGCTTCACCGCGGTTGCGCGCCGCGACCAGGAGGCGCGCCCGACGGTGCCGACGGCGTTGACGGACCGGAACCAGCCACCGGACCGCTGCTGACGGCCGGTGGCGCACTTGGCACGGCCGAGCGCGCCGGCGGCGTCGGGTTCATGGCGGGGCTCCTGGGCGACGAGGGTACCCCCGCCGGGCTGCCGAACGAAGCGGGGGCGTGCTGGGCACGGCGGAGCGGCTGGGTGCCGGCGCGGGTGTCGGCGTGACTGTGCGGGCAGGAGGGGCCATGGGAATCGCCGATGAACGCGAGGGCATCGTGCCCGGCGCCGTGACCTGGCTGCGGTTGGGCGCGAAATTCGGGTTCCCCACCGACGGAACGGCAGAACGAGTGGGGGCGCCAGGTGCGACACCAGAAGGCGCGGGGTTCCGACCGGGGGTACCCGGGGTCGGAGTTGGTGAACCCGGGCTCCGGTTCGGTACTGCCGGCGCGGGACTCGAGACTCCCGGACTGCGCGTCGGAGCGCTGGGCGTGGGCCGCACCGAGGGCGTGGCCTCGGCGCGCGAAGGCGCTGAGGCGGGTCCGCGGGTCGGCGGGTCAGCCCGCGTGGGGGCTGTCGGTGCCGGTGAGCGCGGCGCAGCGGTGGCCGGCGCCGTCCGGCTTGGCATGTTCCGGTTCGGCACATCGGCGCGCACAGCCGGGCTGCCGGCGGGCGCGGTCGCCGCCGGCTGACGGGCGGGTGGAGTCACCGAGGTTCGCTCGGGCGCAAAGCGGGTGCCCGCGACGGTGGGGGGCTTCGCCACGGGTCCGAACCGGGCGGTACGGCGCCTCGCTGGGACGGGCCGAGCTGGCCTTGAGGTCGGCCGGGACCGCGGGCCGGTAGGCGGCGACCTGCCGACCATCGAGGCTGGTCTGCTCGGGTCGCACCGGAACGGAACGACCGGCGGGGACGTCCTTGATGTCGAGGCGGCGCAGGTCGCGACGGGCACTCGCCGGGATGTCGCGGGTAGGCACGCCGTGGTTGACCACCATGTTCTTGCTGTTGTCGACGTAGTAGTTGTTGATCACGGTGGACTGGTTGTAGACCACCGTGTGGTGGTGGTGCGGCAGGCGGTAACGGTAAGGGTAGGGCCGCCAGCAATCATTCCAGCCCACGAACGTGTACCAAGAGGAACTGAGCCCGAAACTGAACCCCACCGAGACGCCCCGTCCCCAGTAGGTGAGGCCGATCCCGGTCGTCCAACCGCAGCCCGGCGGGAGGGGCGCCCACCCGCAATAGGCGTCGGTGTACCGCCACGTCACCCAGGCCGGTGCCCAAACCGACCCCGGCACCCAGACCCAGCCGCAGCCCGGGTGGATGTACCAGTTGCCGTAGTGAAACGGTGCCCAACCCCAGGAGTAATACGATTGCCAGTACCAACCGCCGGTGGTGTAGAGCCAGCGCCCGCCATGACTGTAGGGCCGCCAGTCCGTCACCGTCACCGCCACCGTGGGCTGCCAGCACCAGCCGTACGGCTCGATGTAAAGCCACGAACCATAGGGGGCCAGCGACGCGTAATAGTAGTTGTTCGTCACCGGCGGAGGCGCACCTGGCGCCGGCTCGCCGGGAGGCGCGGCCGGAGCCGCCGCGGTCACCGGCCTGGCGTACACCGAGGCGCTGTCTGAGGCCGCGGCGGGTTCCGGTGCCGCGGCAGCCGCCTCCACCGTCCCGGTCACCGGCGCGGCCACCACGGCTTGTTCGTGCAGTTGACTTGTCCGCTGCAGCATGGCGGTCACCACTGCGTCCGGAACCCCGATGTCCTTGAGGTACACCAGATCGTCAGCGCCAAGTTCGAAAGGTACCGCGCTTTGCCGCACGAACTCGAGCAGCACGGTTTCGCCCACCTGCGCCTGGGCCATGTCCACCACCTCCCGTACCGCCGGGGAAAGCTCGGGAGGTTGCGGTTCCACGCGCGCGATGGGCGCGTTGGTGGAAAGGTCCGGCAACGGCAACGCTGCCGCTTCGGAAGGCGGCGCCGCGGCCGGCGGCAGGGCAGCAGGCGCGCCGGCGGATGCCGGGACGGGAACCGCCGCTGGAGCGGGAGAGGACGCGACCGGGGACGCCGGAGCCGGCGGCGGTGCCGCGACCGTACCCCCGGTGGCGTCCGACCGGCAACCGACCAGCGCCACGCCTAGACCGGTCGCCAAGACCCACCCGGAGACGCGAAGCATCGAGGTTTTCACGGCAAGAAGCGATTGGACCAAATTCACGACCGATTCAGTATGACGGTGCATCAACGGGCCGACCAGCTTGCTTGTTACTACCGCACAGCCCGGCTAATCGACACTCAGCCGGATTGACCCCGGCACCCCGTAAGTTATTCATCTGCCTGCTCCCCGCCACCGCCCCGGAGACGCCATCCCCCGTCAGAAGTCATCCCCCTCGTAGGCGCCGACGTAAGGAGGCGGCGGCGGACGAACTGGAACAGGTTGTGCTTAGTTCGTAGGTGGGGTTGCGTTCGCGGCCTCGCGCCGCGAGCCGATTCGTGCTTGGTCGCCGTGGGGCGGGCAGACGTCGCGGCGCAGTCGCCGGCAAAGGGGCGTTGACACTCCCCGGCGGCTCAATAAGCTTCCGCTCAGTTCGGACACACAAACGATTTAGAGCCATGCTCCTGCGAATCAGCCTCGTCGTCGCCATCGTGGCCGGCATTGCCACGTTCTTGATCAGCCACCTGCAGGTGGGCCCCAAGATCGTCAACCTGCAATCCGAACTGAGCACGACTCAGAACAACCTCGCTCAGTCCGAGGAAGCCCGGGCCAAAGCCCAGGCCGAGGCCAAGGAAGCCAACGACCGCGCCGACCGTCTGGATCGCGAACTGGCCGACACCAAGGACCAACTCGAGACCCAGACCGCCCGCGCCAACACGCAGGAAAGCCGTGCCAACCAACGCGAGGCCGAGCGGGACGAAGCCCGGCGCGACCTCACCGAGACCCAGCGCAACCTGGCCGCCTGGCGGGCCTTGGGCATTCCCGTGGAGACCGTGCGCGAACGGCTGGCCGAGCTCGTGAAGGCCAATCTGGCCATCGCCGGCATGACCGAGGAAAACCGCGTGCTGCTCACCAAGCTCACGCAGACGCAAAACCGGCTGAAGGTCTACGAAGGCGAGGACGACCGGCCGCCGGACATGAACCTCACCCGCAAGGGCAAGGTGCTCGCCGTCGATCCCCAATGGGATTTCGTGATCGTGGACTTGGGCAGCAACGACGGCGCCGTCGAGCGGGGCGAAATGCTCGTCAACCGGGACGGCAAACTGGTCGCCAGGGTCCGCCTCTCGCGCGTTGAAGACACCCAGAGCGTCGCGAACGTCCTCCCCGAATGGAAACAGACCGACGTCGAAGTGGGCGACGAGGTGCTCAAGTAGCGGGCAGCATGCGATCCACCCTTTCCGTACTTCTTCACCTTCCCCGCGGCGTTCTTCCTCGCGGGCCGCTGCTGCTGTTGGCGGCTTGCGCCTGCCTCCTGCTCCCCGGCTGTGCCTCGACGGATGATTCCGCGAACCTGTCCGAACGGCCGTGGAACGCACCCCCGCAGTTGGGAGTCCGGCCTTCCCCGCCGGCATGATGGAAGGCAGGTAACCCTTCAGAGAAACGCGCGGGGATCGGTGATCTTGCCGGTCAGCGCACTGGCCGCGACCGTGGCAGGCGAGGCCAGGAACACCTGCGATTCCTTATGCCCCATGCGGCCGGGGAAGTTGCGGTTGGTGGCGCTGATGCACTTCAAAGGCGTGTTCATCCGGCCGAAAGTGTCCACCGGCCCTCCCAGGCACGCCGCGCACCCGGCGTTCTCGGTCATCTGAACGCCCGACGCCCGCAGGATTTCCCAGATCGTCTGGTTCCCCCAGCGCGTCGTCTGCAGGTCGTGCACAATCTCCGGCGTCGCCGGCACGCCGAAGGTGTCAATGGCCACCTGCCGCCCCCGCACAACGCGCGCGAACTCGACAAAATCGCTGGTCTTACCCCCGGTGCACGAGCCGATGTAGGCGCGGTCGAGCTTCAAGCCCTCGAGTTCCTTGGCTGGCTTGCGCTGGCCGGGATCGGGATGGCAGGCGACGGTGGGCTCGAGCCGGCCGAGGTCCACCACCAACTCGTAGACGAAACGCTGTTCCGCGTCGGCCTCGACCGGAGCGTAATGCTGTCTTGTGCCGTTGAGCCGGGTGCGGTGGTCGACGTACTCCGCCGTGCGGGCGTCGAACGGGAAGATCCCGTTCTTGCCGCCGGCCTCGATCGCCATGTTCGCGATGGTCATCCGGTCGTCCATCGACAAGCCGGCCACCCCCGACCCGTCGAACTGCATCGCCCGGTAGGTGGCGCCGTCGAAACCGATCTCGCCAATGATGTGCAGGATGATGTCCTTGGCCATCACTCCGGGCTGAAGGCGTCCTTCGAGACGGAAATGCATCGTCTCGGGGACCTTCAGCAGCAGTTTGCCCGTGCCGAGGACAAAACCGGCGTCGGTGTTGCCAATGCCCGTCGCGAACTCGTTGAACGCCCCCGCCGTGCAGGTATGTGAGTCCGTGCCGAACAGGACTTCGCCCGGCCGGGTGTGACCCTTCTGTGGCAAGGCGCTGTGGCAGACCCCGGCGTAGTGCGAGCCGTACTGCCGGGCGAGCTGGCCGCGGGTCGGATCGAACTTCCAGGTCCCGTTCGGGTCCTCGATGACGTCGTAGAAATACTCGATGCCCTGTTCGCGGACAAAATCGCGCAGGACATTCACGTTGCGGTTCGAGTTCGAGTCGGCCGTGAAGATGTAGTGGTCGGGAATGATGACCACCCGGGTGCGATCCCAGACCTTGGCGTTGGCGCCGAATTCGCGCTTGAACACACCGATCGTGCCCGGCCCGCACACGTCATGGGTCATCAGCACGTCAGCGTTCACCCAGACGTTTTCCCCCGCCTGCACCCGGGCCTTGCCCGCGGCCCGCGCCAGGATCTTTTCAGTCAGCGTCATACAACGGGCAGGAAACTAGCGAAGCGATCCCCCGGCGGCAACTGGGGAAGCAATCCCGGAAAGGGAGCCGCGCAGCCGGTCCTCACTGCACGCTGAACCCGAAGCGCGGGCTGAACGGCCAGTACACGCCCAGCAACCGCCCCACGATGGCCGTCTCCGGCAGATCCCCGAACCGCCGGCTGTCATAGCTCGCCACGGAGTTGTCGCCCAACACAAACACCTGGTGCGGCGCCACCCGATGCAGCGCCTGGCCGTCGGGAAACAGCGGCGCCAAGAAGCCCGGCTTCATCCGTAACAAGCGTGCATGGCCGTCGTGCAGATGCCCCGAGTACGCCCCGTCCACCGGAGGCCCGCGGAAATCGTACAGATCACTGAAATACGGCGTCGTCTGGTCCAGTCGCACGCCGTCAATCCGCAGATGCCGGTCATCGCCGATCTGCACGGTCTCGCCGCCGAAAGCGACCAGCCGCTTGAGGTAATGCGCCGCCTCGCGCAGCTTCGGGATGTCGTAGGCGCGAAACACGATGATCTCCCCGCGGCGCAACCGGCGGAAGTTGATCGTGAAGCGGTCGATCAGCAGATGGTCCCCCGTGGTCACGGCCAGCTTCGCGATGTCCTCGCCCGCTTGGTACACACGATCGGGGTCCACCCCGGCATGAAACACGAACAAGAACTCGGGCGGGAGCCCGACCGGGTTGGGCAGCTCCAGCCGCGGGAGGATCACCGAATACCAGACTTCGCCGATCTGGAAGCGCTGCTCACGTAGCGTCGGCAGAAAGCTCAGCCAGCGCCGGAGCGGCCGCGGCGGCTCGGCGGCCGTCAACCGGCCAGGCGCCTTGGCCACAATGTGATAATACGTGCGTCCCCACCAAAGCCGCTCAAACCACCGCCGTGCCGTCGGCGGAATCTCCCGGTCCGGATCCCGCAGCAGATTCTCGATGGTCACGCCCCAGAGCGTGGGCTGCATCGAGGAGCTGGGCACCTCCATGGGCTGCGCGAAGAAGGTCCGCAACGCCAGCACCACCACCACCGCGGTGAGGATCATCTCGGTGCCGTCCTTCAGCCGGTTCCGGCGCGGATCCTCCAGCCATTGATAAGCGGTCGTGCGCAGGGCGTCGCGCCGTTCGCGGACGATGAACGGGGGCTCGGCGTTGGCCAGAGACTCGCGCAGGTGCCGCAGACCTTCGGCGATCGCCACCCGCCCTTCCTCCGTGATGCGGTCGCCCTGACGACGCAGTTGGGTGCGGGTGCGCCGATACTCGTCCAGCGCGCTGCGGTACGTGCGCGAACTGAACCACCGCGCCGCGAACCGGAGTCCTTTCACCGCGCGATGAGGCCCCAGCGGCTGGTGAACGGCCAGAAGACGAAGCGGGCCTTGCCCACCACATGCTCGCGCGGGAAGTCGCCCCAGCCCCGGCCGTCCCAACTGTTCATCGTGTTGTCGCCCAACACGAGGTAATGGTGCGGCCGCACCACAAACTCGGCCTGACCGTCGGGAAAGAGCGGCGCAAACCCCCGCCCCACCGTCTCGAGCGCCACCCGGTTGTTCACGTGCCCGGAATACACGCTGTCCCGCGGCGGCCCCTGGAAGTCATAGACCCGCTCGAAGCCCGGGCTGGTCCGGTCCAGCCGTTTCCCGTCGATGACGAGGTGACGGTCGTCCCCGATGCGGACGTGCTCGCCGCCCATCGCGACGAGGCGCTTGATGTAGTGCGTGTCCGGCACCAGCACCGGCGAGCCCCGGTAGACCCGCAACTTGGGATCGATGCCGACGGTGTGAAACACGATCGTCTCCCCCGCGCTCCGGACGCCGGAAGTTGTAGGTCATCCGGTCCACAAAAAGCCGGTCGCCGCTCGAGATTTTCAGCCGGAACACGGTGTCGCCTTTCCGGTAGCGCTGACCCGCCTTCGCCTGGAGGTGCTGGGGCAGGTTGTCCGGCGGCCAGAAGAACGTGTAGGTGTCGTTGCCCACACCGAACCGCTGGGTCTTCACAAAACCCAACGACGTCACGACCGGCCCGACCGCAAGCACGCCGTCATCCGCGGTCACCCAGCGGTGGTAATCAATGCCCCGGAACCAGTCGATGAACCGGCCCAGACGCCCGGGAAACGTGACCTCCGGCTGGCCGGTCACATCGGTGACCACGTTGCCGTAGAGCGTGGGCTGGGCGGAGCCGGACGGGATCTTCATCGGCTGGATGAAGAAGCTGAACAGGCTCAGGATGAGCACGCCGCTGACCAGGAACTCCTTGATGTTCTCGCGCGTCCCGGCGTTGGGATAGGGCTGCAGCCACTGCGAACCGCTGCGCTCCAGCGCGGCCATGGCTTCCTGCACCGCCGACCGCCGCCCCCGGGCAGCCGCCACAGCTTCATCAAACCGCCCCAGAGCGGCCTGCACTTCCTCCCGGGCTCGCTCCGACAGCAGGTCGCGCTGCGAGTTCAAGATGAACCAGACCTGCTTGCGCAGTTCGGCCGCCCGGCGCGCCGTTCGGGAGATAAACCATCGCCAGTTCATGACGGAAGCGGGGGAGCGTGGATCGGCTGCCGGATCGCTCAGGCCTTGAGGACCTCGATGAAGGCCTCTTGCGGGATGTTGACGGAGCCGATGGATTTCATGCGCTTCTTTCCTTCCTTCTGCTTCTCGAGCAGCTTGCGCTTGCGGGTGATGTCCCCGCCGTAGCACTTCGCGGTGACGTCCTTGCGGAAGGCGCTCACGGTTTCGCGCGCCACGATCTTGCCGCCGATGGCCCCCTGGATGGCAATCGCGAACTGCTGCCGGGGAATCACTTCCTTCAGTTTGGCGGCCAGCGCCCGGCCGCGCCCCTCGGCCTTGTCCCGGTGGACGATGCACGAGAAGGCGTCCACCGGCTCCCCCGTTCACCAGCATCTCGAGCTTGACCATGTCGGACACCTGATACCCGGCGTGCTCGTAGTCCATCGAGCCGTAACCGCGCGTCAGGCTCTTGATGCGGTCGTGGAAGTCGATGAGGATCTCGTTCAAGGGCAGAAGGGCGGTGAGCATCACGCGGCGCGCGTCCAGCGTCTCCGTCTGCTCGAGAATCCCGCGCTTCTCCGAGATCAAGGCCATCAGGTCGCCGATGTACTCGTTCGGACAAATGATGAACGTGCGCACCGTCGGTTCCTCGATCTGCTGGATGAAGTGCGGCTCGGGCAGAAACGTCGGGTTGTCCACCTCCTTGAGCGTCCCGTCGTTGAGGGTGACGCGGTACACGACACTCGGGTAGGTGGCAATAATGTCCATGCCGAAGTGCCGCCGCAGCCGCTCCTGCACGATCTCGAGGTGCAGCAAGCCGAGGAAGCCGCAGCGGAACCCGAATCCCAGCGCCACCGAGCTCTCGGCCTGGTACACAAACGCCGAGTCGTTCAACTGCAGCTTGGCCAGGTTCGCCTTCAGGTGTTCGTAGTCGCCCGTGTTGATCGGATAGATCCCGCTGAACACCATGGGATGAACTTCCTGAAACCCGGGCAGGGCCGGCGCCGGATGCTTCGCATCGGTGAACGTGTCGCCCATCTTGACCTCCTTCGGGGTCTTGATGTTGGCCGTCACGTAGCCCGTCTCCCCCGCCTCGAGCCGCGGCCGCTCGTAGGGCTTGGGGTTAAAGCTGCCCACTTCCTTCACCTCGTAGCTCCGACCGGTCTGCAGCAACTTGACCTGCATCCCCGGCTTGATCTCGCCGTTGAACACGCGGATGTGGGTCACCACGCCCTTGTAGGTGTCGAAGTAGGAGTCGAAGCACAGCGCCTGGAGCGACACGGCCCCGGAGGGTCGGGGAGGCGGGATTCGTTCGATGATCGCCTCGAGGATCTCGTCAATGCCGATGCCTTCCTTGGCGCTGGCCGGGATGGCCGTGTCCGCGGGAATGGCGAGGATGTCCTCGAGTTGGCTCCGGGCGAGGGCCACGTCGGCGTGTGGCAAATCGATCTTGTTGATGACCGGGATGATGGTCAGGTTCTGCTTCATCGCCAGGTGGACGTTGGCGACTGTCTGTGCCTCCACGCCCTGGGCGGCATCCACGATCAGCAACGCCCCCTCGCACGCGCTGAGGCTGCGCGACACCTCATAGGAGAAGTCCACGTGGCCGGGCGTGTCGATCAGGTTCAACTCGTAAGTCTCCCCGTTCCTGGCCCGGTAATGCATCGTCACGGGGTGCGCCTTGATCGTGATGCCCGCTCCCGCTCCAGATCCATCGAGTCCAACAACTGCGCCTGCATCTCGCGGTCGGAAATCGTCCCCGTC
>JAOSKK010000039.1:0-307722 GCA_027493615.1 Verrucomicrobiota bacterium | reverse complement strand
GTTCGCGATCAATCGGCTTCAGGAGGTAATCCACGGCGTGGACCTCGAAGGCCTGCAAAGCAAACCGGTCGTAAGCCGTGACAAACACCACGGCCGGCAAGGCTTCCGCGCCGATCTCGTGGCACACCTGCAGGCCGTTCAACCCCGGCATCTGGACATCCAGGAAAACCAGGTCGGGCCTCAGCCGGCGAATCGCCTCAACCGCCGTCCGGCCATTGGCCGCTTCCCCGCCAGTTCAAAGCCCGCTTCTCCCTTGAGCAAATGCCGGAGCCGGCTCCGGGCCGGGGCTTCGTCGTCCACGACCAACGCGCGAAGAGGCGAGTCGTTCATGCGGTGGCCGCGGACGGGTTGCAGCCGACGATGACCGCCGGATGACCGGGTGACGGCACCGGATCCTGCGCGGTCCGGCAGGGCAGTCGGATCCGGACACAGAGTCCCCCGCCGGGCGCGGCGGACAGGTCGAGACTCTGGCAGTCGCCGTAAAGATGTCGCAACCGGGAGCGGGTGTTGCTCAGGCCGATGCCTTCCCGAACGAAGCCAGTACGCCCCGGCGGCAAGCCGGGGCCATTGTCCACGACCTGCAACTCGAGACACCCCTCCACCCGCGCCGCCGCGACCTGAATGCAGCCCGCCTCCTCGCGCTCCTCGATGCCATGGCGGATGGCATTCTCGACAATCGGCTGGAGCAGCAGGGCCGGGACCAGCACGTCCTCCAACTCGACCGGCACGTGGAACTCGACGGACAGTCGTTCGCCAAACCGGGCCTGCTCGATCTCAAGGTAGCGGTGCAGGAATCCGAGCTCCTGCCCCAGGGGAATCTCGTGCGTATCCGGTCGTTCCAGACTCGCCCGCAGCAGTTCGCTCAACCGGATCACCACGCGGTCGGCGGCCTCGGGTTGCTCGTGAATCAGCGCGGCAATCGTGTTGAGCGTGTTGAACAGGAAATGCGGGTTGAGGCTGCATGCGCAGCGCCTGAAGCTGGGCGCGACTGAGCTGCCCCTCGAGCTCCGCGGCCCGCCGCTCGCGCTCGCGGAACCGCTGGTAGTAATGCCAGCCGTGATGGGCCAGCAGGAGCAGCCAGTAAAACACGATGTTCCCGAATGAATAAAAAATGAGCAGCTTCTGGAGCGTTTCCCCGAACACGAACGGTTTGCCTTTCACGGACATCTGGCCATTGACCAGCGACGCGTAGGTGACGCTGTAAAGCAGGCAGTAGAGCACGGCGCCGCCGAGGTGAATCCCCAGCCACCGCCATCCCCGGGCGCGGTCGAAGGGAAAGCGGCGGGCCATCCACAGCACCCCCAGACCGAGCACCGCCATCGTGTAGTGACTCTCGAGCCCGCGCCGGATGGCCGTGGTCCAGGAGATCGTGAAGCCGTCGAACCCCTGGGCGGCGTAGAGCTGGGCGGCATCCACCAGCGCCAGCAGGGTGAAGCCCAGGAACCAACAACCCAGCCGTCCCGCCGGCCGGTTGCATCCCTGCCAAACCTGCTGCCAACCCGTCTTCATCGCGGCACGGGCGCGACGCTACGCGCGAATCCCCGCGAACGCCAGAACGAGTTGCCGGCTCAGCTCGCCGGCCGCGCCGCACCCGACCGTGTGGGCCCGTTCGTGGCCGGCTTCACCGCCTCCCCGCGGTGTTCGCCACCGTCGCCGCGCCGCGATTGGTGATCGTGGAATGCACGGCGTAGGCGGGATCCACCAACATGGCCGGCGTCTCACGCAGGCGTTCCGCGAACGTCCCGGCCCGCGGGACGAAGTCCTGGATCGACGCCAACATCAGCCAGACCATCGCCACTGCGGCGCCACCCAGCACCCCATGCGCCCATCCCTCCCCACCCGCCGCCGGCTCCACCGGCAACCGGGTCCCCTGGCCAAGCACCGAATCAGGATCGTTCGTTGTCTTCATCGTGCCTCCTCCTTAAGCCCGACAAACCCTGTTGCCGACCGCTTTGTGACCACTGGCACCCCGGTGGGACGAAAGGCTGTCGGGAAGTGACGAACCTCCCCGGAAAAGGCCGGCTTCACGTCGCCGCCACGTGCACTTCACGCAACGGGCGCAGCGTCTGCAGCAGCGCGCGGAAGGCGAGAAAGCCCCCGTTCCCCCACGCCTAACCGCACGGCCCACGCGGCCGCGAACCGATCCCAACCGTATCGGCCAAGCCCCGCCTGGACCACGCGAAACCCGCAAGCCTCGACCAGGTTGCCCAGGGTCTGGACGTTCCATGAGTACAGGTGGTGATTCTTCTCGTCGCGCTCGAAGCGGCGGTGACGGCGTTCGTCCTCAAAGGGGACCCACAGCAGGAGCCGCCCCTCCGGCCGCAACACCCGCCGCATGTCCGCCAGCGCCTGGGAGGGACTCAGGACGTGCTCGAGCGCATGATGACAGATCACCACGTCCGCCAAGGCCGGGGGAAGCACCGCCAGGTCCGCCACGAACTCGATGCCCTGCCCTTCCAGCTCGGGCTGCAGAAAGTCCGCGACATCAAAGCCGATCCGCCGCGCCGCCGCCAGTTGGGCAAGGTTCCAGCCCGCGCCCACCCCGTACTCGAGCACGGCATCGGTGCCGCGAACATAGGGCTGCAACTTGGCGGCGCGCAGCCGGGCCAGCCACGGACGGGCCGGCTCCGGCAGCCCGCGCTTGACCGTGTGGTAATGGCGGCCGGCCTCACCCTGATAATGCGTGACGGGAGCAGGCATGCGCGGGGCGGTTATCGCCCGGGCCACGTCCCGGCTCAAGGCCATTGCGGCGCTCCTCCCGGCCCGCGTTCCGGAATCTCCCGGTTTCTGCCGGGGCAATCCTTTGACCCGGTCAGGGGCGAACGGTTGAATGCGCTCCATGAACCGCCATCTCCGGCACCCGCGGCGTCATGGCCTGGCAATCCCGGCATGGCCCGGCGGCGCGCTCCTCCTCGCCGCCTCCTGGGCACTTCCCTGGTCAGCCAGGGCGGCCGGGACGTTCACCGTGGCAACGTACAACCTCGAGAACTACCTGGATGCACCGGTGGGGATCGCGCCGCCAAGTCCCCGGAGTCGCGCGCCAAGGTCCGCGAGGCCATCCTGGCCATGCGCCCGGACGTGCTGGCCATCCAGGAGATCGGCCGGCCGAGCGCCCTGCTCGAATTGCGGGCAGCCCTGCGCGCCGACGGCCTCGACTACACCGACTGGGAGCACGTCGGCGGACCGGACACCAACATCTTCCTCGGTGTGCTGAGCCGTTTTCCCATCGTGGCGCGCCGGCCCCAAACGAACGAGAACTTCCTGTTGCGGGGGCGGCGCTATCAGGTCAGCCGCGGCTTTGCCGAGGTGGAGATCCAGGTCAACGCCCGCTACCGCTTCACGCTGTTGAACGCCCACCTGAAATCGCGTCGCGCCGTTGGCTATGCCGATGAAGCCGAACTTCGGGAACAGGAGGCCGCGCGTCTGCGGGCCTTGATCGACAACCGCCTCCGCGGGCAACCACAGCTCAATCTGGTGGTGCTGGGCGACTTCAACGACACCCAGGATTCTCCCACCCTGCGCCGGTTGTTGGGCGAAGGGCGGACGCGGCTGGTGGACACCCGCCCGGCCGAGCGCAACGGCGACTCAGCCCCTCCGCCAATCCGCGTTGGGCACCGCGCCGCATCACATGGACCTACTATTACGGGCTCCAAGGACACCTACGACCGGATTGACTACGTGTTGCTCAGCCCGGGTATGGCACGGGAATGGGAGCGCGACGCGAGCTACGTGTTCGCGTTTCCAAACTGGGGAACGGCCTCGGACCATCGCCCGGTGGTGGCCAGCTTCACTGCCACCGATCGGTGAGGGAGGCGGCAGGGAACCGAACTCAGTCCGCGGGCTCGAGCGACGGACGCGGCTTGTATTTCTTGGCGAGCTCGAGACAGGCCGCCAGCGGTTTCATGCCCGCCGTGCAAGTGGGGTGGGCGAGCGAAGCCGAGGCGGCGCAGACGCCGGCCATGAGGCAGCGCTTGAGGTCCCAGCCTTCGTGCAAACCCAGGAGCGCCCCGCGCAGAAGGCATCGCCCGCGCCCGCCGTTCCGGCGATGTACTTGGCGGGCAGGTTGAGCGCGGACTGCCAGTGATCGTCCCCCTTCCGCGTACGGGCGAAGGCGCCCTCGGCGAAGTGGACGATAACCAGTTCCTTGACGCCCATCTGCAGGAGGGCGCCGGCGGCGTGGCGCAGGGACACCGTGTCCAGCGTGCCGTCGGCCTGGCGGATCTTGAAGCCGGTGGTCTTCGAGGCCTCGATTTCGTTGAGGATGCAATAATCCACGTACTTGAGGGCCGGTGCGACGATCTGGGTGAACCGCTCGCTGTCCTCACTGACCACGTCGACACTGGTGCGCAAGCCGGCGGCCTGGGCGGCGGCCAGCAGCGCAGCCGCACGTGTGCCGTGGGTCTTCTCAGGCTTGTCCAGCTCGTCGAGCAGGAGGAGGTAGCCCAGATGAAAAATCCGCGCCTTGGACTTCTCGAAATCCAGATCCTCGCCTTTCCAGAGCGCATTGGCCCCGCGCATGTGAAAGAAGGTGCGCCGCCCGTTGTCCGCCTCGGTCATGACATCCGTGTAGGACGTGGGCGCGGCCGGCGTGGCCTTGAGGTGTTTGGTGTCAATCCGACGCTGCCGGCAGTCGGCCAGAATGCGGTCGCCCAACGGGTCTTTTGCCCACCAGGCCGGCCGCCATCAAAGGGAAGGGAGCGCCCAACACCGCCAGGTCCACCAACACATTGTAGGCCGCTCCACCGGTGCCTTCGCTCTGGCGGCGGATGTTGGCCAGTTGCTCGCGCTGCGGGTAAACGTCGATCAGCTTCACCTGATCGATGATCCAATTGCCGCCGGCCATCAGGCCCTTGCGGTTGGTTGTCGGTTTTGCGCTCATGAACTCAGTTGCTTCCAGCCTGCTCGGGGTTGTCTCCGGAACGGAGCCGAGGCTACCGGCTGACGCCACGCCTGTCAGCACCAAACTTGCCCAAAGTGCCGGAGCCCTCCCCCGGATTCGCTGGCAGACGGCCGCTTCCTCAGGCGGTTGCCCCCACACCGAGCGCGGTGTCGAACAGGGCAACGACTTTCTCCGGCGACACATTCGCCTGGATATTGTGAACGGGCGCAAACACATAGCCACTGTCCCGACCGAACACCTCGAGGTGTTCGCGGGCCTCGCGCGCCACGTCCTCCGGCGTGCCAAAGGCCAGCGTCGTCTGGGGATCGCACGAGCCGCCCCAGAACACAAGCCGCCCCCCGAACTCGTCCTTCAAGCGGCGCGCGCCCATGCCCTCGGCCGCCGTCTGCACGGGGTTCAGGATGTCCACGCCCATCTCGATGATGGACGGCAGCAGCGGATACAGCGCGCCGTCCGAGTGGAGCATCACCTTCCACGACGTGTTCGCGTGCACCCAATCCAAGCCGCGACGATAGGCCGGCATCACTAGCTCGCGGAACATGCGCACGGAGAGGAACGGAGCGCGCTGGGTGCCGAGATCATCCGCGATCTGCAGGACCTGAATTCGCTCGCCCACCCGCTGATGAAACGCGCGGAGGTTGTCCAGCCAGGCATCGACGAGTTTCTCGTACAGCCGGCGCACATACTCCGGCTCCGCCGCCAGCGTTACCATCCAATCGTCAAAGCCGCCCTGCCCAAGCCCGTTGAACAGCTCGTAGGGCGGGCCCAGCGGCGCGATCACGGCCTTGTCCGTCGTCGTGAACAAAGCCTCTGCCTGCCGCGCCAGATGATCGAGCGTGGCCGGGTCCAACCGGGGCGGTTCCCAGGTGTCCAGATCGGGATGCGTGGCGCCCGGATAACGCTCGAGGCGGTCGAAATAGAAACCGTCCTTCGGCATCAGCCCAATGATCTCCTGGCCCCGGCGCAAGGCGAGATCCCCGTTCGGCAGCGTCTCGGGATGGAACCCGCCGGGCACCTCGACCGGCGTGCCGTCGAAGAGCGTCCAGGGCTTCCAGTCCTTGTTCTCGATCCCAAAGGCCACCTGCGGACGGTAGAGCCCCACACAGTCGGCCCTGAACCGCTCCGCCACCTCACGCTCGATCTCGGCGAGCATCTGGAAGACATCGAAGACGCGCACCGGGCGCGCCGGTAACCCCAGGTGAAGCCGGAGGCGATGGTAAGCCATCGCGGCGATGCCGGACTGCCGGGTGCCGCCCAGGTCGATGGGCACCCGGTCCACGGGTTCGTGCCGGAGGGCGGCCAGGACGCGTTCGCGCGAGGTCATGCTGCAGGGCATCGTGGGGCGGCAGCGTCCGGCAGAGCCTTTCAGGGTCAAGCCACGAACCCGCCCCGCCCCCGACCTGGAAATCCCACCCCCGCCGTCGGCGCCTACAACGGGTCTCAGACACCTGGGCTACGGGCTTTCGCCGATGGCGACCACATAGACGCGGTCCTGCCACACAATCGGAGAGGCGTGCGACAAGCCCGGGACAGGCGTCTTCCACCGGATGTTGCGCCCGCCCGCGACGTCCCAGCGGACCGGCATCGTGTCCGAGTCGTCCACCCCGCTGGCCTGCGGACCCCGAAACCGCGGCCAGTCACCGGTTCGCCCGGCACCCGGCTTGCCTTCGGCACGGGTCCCGCGGACACTGCCGCCACCTTGAACCTCGAGGTCCTCAATACGGGGAGCGAACTGATGCTGGGCCGCGTCCTGAACACCCACCAGCAGTGGCTCTGCCGCCAGTTTGCCGATGCCGGCTACGTGGTCCAACGCCAGGTGGCCGTCGCGGATAGCGCGTCCGCCATTCAGGAGGCCGTGCGTGACGCGCTGGGACGGGCCGACCTGATCGTCTCCACCGGCGGCCTGGGCCCTACCTCGGATGACCTCACGCGAGACGCCATCGCCGAACTCCTCGGCCGGCCCTTGCGGGAAGACCCGACCGTCCTGGCGACCCTTGAGGCCTGGTACAACGCGCGTCGAAGGACTGCCCCGCCCGCCGTGCGAGTCCAAGCGCCTGGTGCCGGAGGGCGCGCGGGTCCTGCCCAATGCGCACGGCACAGCCCCCGGCCTGCTCCTGGAGTTCTCTCCCAACCCCCTTTCGCCCCGCGGGTGGAGCGTCGTGGCTGGTCATGCTCCCGGGACCCCCACGCGAGCTCCGGCCAATGTTCACGGAGCAGGTGCTGCCGTGGGTCCGACAGACTTTTCCCCTGCCCGTCCCGTTCGTGTGCCGGACGCTCCGCAGCACAGGTGTCCCGGAGTCGGTCATGCAGGCCCACATCGCCGAACCCCTGGCCGATCTCGTCCGGCAGGGCCTCGAGCTGGGCTACTGCGCACGACCCGGGGAGGTGGATGTGCGGCTGGCGTCACGTACGGCCAACGCCGAAGAGTTGGTGAGTGCCGCCGAGGCGGTGGTTCGCCGCGAGGTGGGCCGGCATGTGTACGGTGAGGAGAACGAGACCCTCGAAGCGGTGGTGGTGGATCTCCTCACCCGCCGCGGCCAGACCCTGGCTGTGGCGGAATCCTGCACCGGCGGTCACCTGGCCAGTCGCATCACGAACGTGCCCGGGGCGTCGGCCATTTTCCTGGGCGGTTTCATCACCTACGCCAACGCGCTCAAGCAGGACCTCGTCGGCGTGCGGCCCGAGACACTCGCCACCCACGGCGCCGTCAGCGAACCCACGGCGCGCGAGATGGCCGAGGGTGCCCGCGCCCGGACCGGCGCGGACTTCGCGCTGGCGGTCACAGGCATTGCGGGCCCGACCGGAGGCACGCCCGACAAACCCGTGGGGACGGTCTTCATCGCCCTTGCCAGCCCCGCGGCCACGGAGGTGAAGCGGTTGTTGAACGCGTTCGACCGCGCGACCTTCAAGCACATGACGAGTCAGCAGGCGCTCGAGTTGCTGCGCCAGGAACTCACGCGCTGAACCCCCGCGCGCCGAGCACAGGCGGATGGGGACAGGCGAATCGGAGCTTGAGCGCCGGGCCTCTCCTCCATTCGTCAGTCCCTGTTTGCCTGTCCGGGGCCAGGCTGCGTCAGCCCGCCAGCCAGCACCCGGGGTCGCTGACGAAAGGGTCGCCCCCCTGCGCGTAGGCCAGGCACCGAAGGCCGCCGCGGCACGTCCGCCGGAAGGCGCAACGTTCGCAGCCGGTGATGACCGGGTCCGGCGCCCGCAAGGACCGGAGCAGCGGATGTTGCCAGTAGAGCTGCTCCAGCGGCGTCTCGAAGACGTTGCCGACCCGGATCGGCAGGCGCCGGCAGGGGAGCAGATCCCCGTTGGGCAGCAACGCCAGGAGCGAGTCCCCAGCCGTGCAGCGATAGGGCGCAGCGTTCCCGGCCAGGAACTGGAGCGCCCGGTGTTGCGCCACCTCCGTCCGGCAGAACCAGCGCCGTCGTGTCCGGTCCCGCGCCGCCCGCAGCAACTCGCCAAACTCCCGCGTCTCGGCGGGGGAAAGGGTCTGCAACCCCGGGCCGGCACCGCTCCCGAGCGGGATCAACCGGTCCGCCCAAACACGGTTCACCCGCAGCTCCCACGCCGTTCGAACCACTTCGCCGAACTCCCGGAAGTTGCCGCGGTGCGCCGTGAAGGATACCAGCACCGGGATTCGCACCCGCGTCAGATGCCGGATCGCCGCGCGCGTCCGCTCGAAGCTCCCGCGACCGCGGAGCCGATCGTGCGTGTCAGCACCGCCCTCGAGGCTCACCTGCACGAACGCCGGGGCGAACCCGGCCAACCGGCGGGCGAGGGGCGCATCCATGAGCTCACCGTTGGACAGGATGGCGAAGCTCGAGTCGTCGCGCCGCGCCGCCAGGATTTCGAGGAGACGGAGGAAATCGGGATGCACAAACGGTTCGCCTCCGGTCAGGTTGAAGTGTACGTGCGGCCGGCCGCGCGTGCTCCTGCCCAGCGTGGTGCGCAACGCGTCCAGTTGGGCCAGGACCTCGAGCCAGGGCTCGAAGCCGAGTTCAACACCGCCGTAGGAGTTCTGATAGCAGTGGGCGCAGCGGAGGTTGCAGCGCTCGGTGACATGCCACTGGAACGTTAGCCGGCGGGGCCCAACCGCCTCGTCCACCCGTCCCTGACCGGCCGACGCCGTCGGCGCAGTCAGGACCGCGGGCGGCACGCCGCTGGCACAACCAGGAGCCCATCCCAGGTCCATGGCTCACCCCCGCAGCCCCCACAACCGCCGCCACAGCCGCCCCCGCCACAGCCGCCCCCGCCGCAGCCCGAACCTGAACTGGCCTGCCGGAAACTCGCGGCCAACCCAGCGTAGGGTGTCCCCTCCAGAACCGCGAACCCGAACAGCGCCACGGCGTACACCAGGCCGGTGTCATCGACGGATTGATCGAGGTTGCGCAACCGCGCGCGCAGGCCCTGGTAGCGTTCCTGCAATCGTTGCACGTAAGCCCGGCCCCGCCGACTCAACCGGCCCGGACTGCTTCCCGCCGTGACCACCGCGACACCCACGGTGCCGAGCAGGATCAGCAAACCGACGTTCGTCCGGCCGTTCGCCCAGGCCACGGCCAGCTTGTAGCTGCCCAGACCCAGCACCACCGCCGCCGCAAGCCACGCGCTCCGGCGACGCACACGTCGGACTTCCGGCGGCAACAGCAGGAGTTGCTCCCGGAACCCCCGCTCCGCATCCTGGCAGATGCCCCGCACCCAGCCACCCAGCGCCCGGTCCCGGAATAGCTCGGCCCCGTCACGCGGGGTCCCGAAAAAAGTCGAAGACCCGTCGCCGCAGGGGCCCGAGATGCTCCACCGCCGGCGGACGGTCCGCCTGCGCGATCCGCTGGCTTGTCACCATGCCCAGGAACTTGCCCTGCCGAACCTCGAGGTACCCACGCTGGACCAACTCGACCACAACCAGGCGCAGCACCTCGTTGGCATCTCCGCGCAGAAACGCCAGGTCCACCGGATCCCAAACCTCCGGCGGATCCGGGGCCGCCACCTCGAGCGTGCGATCCGCCGCCCACACTCGCCACCGCACCCAGGCGAAGAGCAGCGCAATGACGGTCCCGTACAGACCGAGGAACTCCGGCCCGGGCATGCGGCCAATGAAGGTGTCCTGCCAGCCGCTCATGGCGCCACCTCAGTCCAGCCGGGCGGCCAGCGCCGCCGCCGCTTGCACCACCTCCATGAATCCACCGTACAGCGTCTTCAGCGCCGGCGTGTCCAGGTGCAGCTCGCCCGCCTTCAGCGCCCACACCCGCCGGAGCGGCTCCGGCGGCAGGTCCAGCGCGTTCACGTGGTCCAGCACCGCCTCCTTCGTGGCGATACGCTGGCCGGTCTTCAACTCGACCAGCACGCCGAGGTTCAGCAGCAGCGACGAAACGGCATGGCTGAGCGTGGTCTGCAGTCCTTCCGGGCGTTGCAGACGCGTCACGTAAGCCTGCCGAAGCCGCAACAACAGATTGCGCAGTTCCTGCTCACACCGCAGCACGAGCTGCGGGCGGGCCACCGTGACCTTCGTGAAGGGGTCCTCGCCCCAGAGCAGCCGGTGATGCCGCTGCATGTCCAGGTACTTGATGGGAAATACGTCCGCCGTATCCCGCAAGTCGTCCTCCGTCACCAGGAGCGCCGCCAGGCGGAACTCATGCACCCCCTGCTGCAGCACCGGTGCCGCCCGCTCCAACACCTCGATCGTCACCGTCCGCAATACCACCGCGACGTTGACGTCTGAATGGCCCGGCACGAATTCGCCCTTCGCC
Organism: Verrucomicrobiota bacterium; assembly: GCA_027493615.1. Classification (GTDB taxonomy): domain Bacteria; phylum Verrucomicrobiota; class Verrucomicrobiia; order Limisphaerales; family J093; genus DSVZ01. The sequence goes on along the minus strand of JAOSKK010000039.1, from coordinate 297,072 downwards.
AGCCCGCCGTAAAGCACCAGCGCCTGCAATGGCTCACCCACCGCCCGCACCAGCAGCGGACACCAGCGCTCCAGCGCACCCCCTTCGGCATCGGGAGCAACCGCCGCCCGCGCGGCAACGTGCGACGCACCGCGCATCATTCCGGAAAAGCCTCGAGTTCAGCACACGAGGAGAAGGCCTGGTTCGGGTTGTCGCCCCAGGCGGGACGGCCCACGACCCGCACCGCCACCGCTTCGACCGGTGTCGTCAACCGCACCGTGAACGCTTGCCCGGCCCGGAGCCCTGCCGGATCCGTGGCGGTCGTGGCGGGATAGTCGTCGAACTGCGCCACACGTTCCCAGGGACCATCCGCGGTGCGCTGCACCTCCAGGCGCGGTTTGCCCCCGGTGGTGTCAAACCAACCCCCGTCATGGAATGTCCGGCCATGCACAAACACAAATCGCCCCATTCGCCCTGGCCCTGGCAGTGCCACCGCATACCAGTCTTGGTCCGCCTTGCGCCCGTCGAAGGTCACCACGAACGTCTCGACCTCGCCGTCCACGATCGAACCCTCCACGTTGCCGCGGCGGGACCGCATCTCGATCCCCGTCGCGAGCAGCGACAGGTTCGGCGGCAGCAGGGGGGCATCCGGCGCCCGCAGCCACACGCGGAACTGCCCGCCGTCGGCCCCCGCGTCCGCGAAGGGCCGGAGCACCGCTCTCCAGCCCTCCTGACGCCGCGGTGAGCGCACCGCGGCGATGAAGCGCACCCGGCCCGGCTGGCCCGGATCAAGCTGGAGCGGCGGCGAGGCGGTCATGTCCGCGAAAGCCAGCACCCGCGGAGCTTCTTGATCCGGATTGTCGGTGGTGTCGTAAGCCAGGATGAAGGGGCCCCACGCCCGGGCCGCCTTGCCCGCGTTGCCGTGCTCCCCTGCGATCAGTCGGGGTGAGAGACCGGTCCCCATCCGCACACGGTCGCCTGGTTGCCACTGCCGGGTTGGCAGGCTGCACCAGCCGTCGGTCAGGCTACCCGCCGCGGCGTCTTGCGAGGGCCGTTCCGCTGCGTCCCCTGCGGGCGGGAAAGCCACACGGCTTTGCACGCGCCCCTGCGCGTCCTCCACCTGCACGGCCCCCGGGTTGGCCCACTCCGGAATGCGGATCCAAAGGGCGAACCGCGCCGGTTGCGTCGGGCTGAAGGTGAACGTCCAAGCCCCCTGGGCGGGGAACCGGGTCTCGACCTTGAACCCGACGCGTTGGCCACCCACGGTGGTTTCGATCGAGCTCAACTCCGCCAGGTTCACGGCGAGGCCCGCTTCCGCTCCCGTTCCGAAGGTGAAGACTGCCGCGGACGGCACCAAGGCCATCCCGCGCGGGCCGCTCGAGTGACAGCAATTGATGCCTTTCGTGTAGTTCTTCCGCCCCTCGAGCGGCGTGAAGTAACACCAGTCGGCGCCCGCGGTGTGTTGGGCGGCGGCAAGATGGTTGTAGAACGTCCGTTCCAGCTCCTGGCCGAAGCGCGCTTCGCCGGTGAGCCGCAGCAACTGCAGGTTCAGTTGAATCCACGTCGTGGTGACGCAGGTCTCGGCGACGTTGGCGCCTTCGCCGTTGGGCAACTCGTGGTCGCCCCGGAAATGCTCGCTCTGGCTGGCGCTGCCGGTGAGGTACAGACGATTGGCCACGATGTCCTGCCACGCGTTCAGGGTCGCTTCGAGATACGCCGGGTCTCCCGCGACGCGATACAGCTCGCAGAGGCCGACGAGATTCGACAGCATCTCGTACGCCTTCGCGTTGGCGGTCTTCTGGACGTTCTTCTCGCGCAGCAACGTTTTCAGGATGGCCGGGCCATTGGTCTCGTCCCAGCACTGGACCACGTAGCGGGCGAACTCGAGATAGCGCGGATCCCCGGTGAACCGGTACAGGATCACGATGGGTTCCAGCACGCTGGTGGCTGCCATCCCCACATGAGTCCCGGCGGCCAGGAGGCTCTTCTTCCCGGGCCCGAAGGTCGCGAGCAACAGGTCGGCCGCGCGCCGGCAAGACTCGAGCGCCGCGGGTTGGCCCGTGTACTCGTAGTAAGTCAGCAGCCCGATGAGGCAGTACTTGTGCGACCACACGTCCCAGTCGGCGCCGGGGTAGAGGCCGAACCGCTGTTCGGGAACGTAGGTGCCCAGGTAACCGTCCGCCTCCTGGGCCTTCACCAGTTCGGCAGCGGCGTAATGGAGCTTGCGCTCGAGTTCCGGATGGCCCGACTGCGCCCAGGCCAGCGTCGCGGCGTGCATCCACTTGCCGATGTGTTCGCCGATCCAGGGATGACTCCCCGGTTTCTGGCGGAACCCGGCCAGGAGAGGCTCCAGGTCCACCTGTGCCAGCCGCGCCTCGGTGTTGAGCCGCACCCGTTCCCCCAAAAAGCCGGACAGCTCCGCCGCCCCCGGCTCCAGCAGGGCAAGGCGATCCGCCACCCGGTCTGCGACGAGGTAAGGCTGGCGGGTCGGGGCCGCGGCCAGCGCGGGTATGGTGGGGGCCAGCAGAGCGACCAGCACCACGCCGGTCAGTGCGAGGTTAGGTCGGCAAAAGGGGCACAGATTCATGGCATGGGCTCGGTCGATGGCTGCTTCTGCCACACCCCCCCGGAAACGCAACCCCGGACCCGTTTGGGGTCGTATCTTAACATTTAACATTTCGGCTGCCTGCCGGCGAACACGGCCGGGAGCCGTTCCCCGCCGGGCAGCAGGGGCCGTGCGCGGCGCGGAGAACCAAGCAAGGCGCCACCCGTTCGTTAAGTATTAAATTAAGGGCTGACCCCTTGGGTGCGGCAGAAACTTTGCCTTTGAAATGCCCCCCGCCCCTGCGCAACATCCGCGCTCGTTTGGGTTTCCAGTCCCCGGCCTGTCAACCCCGGGTGACCGGCACCTGTTCCGCATGAAACGCACGCACCACTGCAACCAATTGCGCCCGGAGCATCTCGGGCAGACCGCCACCCTCTGCGGCTGGGTCCACTCCCGGCGCGACCTCGGCGGGGTCATCTTCGTGGACATCCGCGACCGTGAAGGCCGCACCTGCAGGCCGTGTTCGACCCCTCCGACCTGCCCCCGAGGTCTTCCGCCGTGCCGAAGCGCTCCGCGCCGAAAGCGTCGTGCGCGTCACCGGCACCGTCCGCCGCCGCCCCGAGGGCACGGACAACCCCAAGATCCCCACCGGCACGGTCGAGGTGATGGCCAGCGAGCTCGAGGTGCTGAACCTGGCTGATCCCCTGCCCTTCCAGATCGACGAACCGGAAGCCGCCGCCCGGGTCAACGAGGAGATGCGCCTCAAGCATCGTTACCTCGATCTGCGCCGACCCGAGATGCTTCGCAACCTGCGCCTCCGGAGCCGTGTCGCCGCCGCCACCCGGACCTACTTCGACGAACAAGGCTTCCTCGAGGTCGAGACCCCCATCCTCTTCAAGTCCACGCCGGAAGGCGCCCGCGAATTCCTGGTCCCGAACCGCCGCGAACCCGGCACGGCCTACGCCCTGCCGCAATCGCCCCAGCAGTTCAAGCAGATCCTGATGGTCGCCGGTGTCGAACGTTACTACCAGATCGCCCGGTGTTTCCGTGACGAAGACCAGCGCGCCGACCGCCAGCTCGAGTTCACGCAGATCGACGTCGAGATGTCGTTCATCGACCGCGAGGATCTCTACGCCACCATCGAGGGTCTCCTCCAGCGCGTCTGGAAAGTGGGCCTGGACCGTGACATTCCCACGCCCTTCCCGCGCCTGCGCTTCGCCGACGCCCTCAATCGCTTCGGCATCGACAAGCCGGACACGCGTTTCGGCATGGAGCTGGCCGACTTCACCGAGGAGTTCCGCGCCAGCCCCTTCAAGGTCTTCAGCGGTGCCGTCGCCGCCGGCGGTGTGGTCAAGGCGCTCAACGCCAAGGGCCTCGCCTGCGCCACCCAGGGCCAGATCCAGGCCATGACCGACCTGGCCACCAGCTTCGGCGCCAAGGGCCTCGCGTTCATCAAGGTCGAGAACGGGGAGTGGAAATCCCCGATCGTGAAGTTCTTCGGCGAGACCGAGAAGGCCGCCCTGACCCAGAAGCTCGGGATCGCGGAAGGCGACCTGGTGCTCTTTGCGGCGGGCGAATGGCTCACCGCGTGCGAAATCCTGGGCAAGATCCGGCTCTACGCCGCCGACGTGCTCAAGGCCCAAGGCAAGCTGGTCCTGGACCCCGGCCGCTTCGACTTCCTGTGGGTGGTGGACTTCCCGCTGCTGAGCTTCGACCGCGAGCAGAACCGCTGGTACTCGAGCCACCACCCGTTCACCGCGCCGGTGGCTGAGGATGTGTCATTACTGAGGACTGACCCCAAACGGGTGCGAGGCCAGCACTACGACGTGGTGGTCAACGGCGTCGAACTGGGCGGCGGCTCCATCCGTATCCACCAGCCGGACGTCCAGAAGACCATCTTCGAAGAAGTGCTGCAGATTCCGCCCGAGACCGCGCAGGCCCGGTTCGGGTACATGCTCGAGGCTTTCCGCTACGGCGCCCCGCCGCATGGCGGCATCGCGTTGGGTTTCGACCGGCTCATCGCCATCCTGTGCGGCACCCCGAGCATCCGCGACGTCATCGCCTTCCCGAAGACTGCCAAGGGCACCTGCCTCATGACCGAGTCGCCCGGGCTGATGGAGCCGAAGCAACTGCGGGAACTGGGGCTCGAACTCAAAGTAGCCCGCAAGGACTAGCATGATCGCCCGCGTCCAGGCCCTCAACTACCGTTGTCTGCGAGCGGTGGACTGTCCCCTCGGGCCGTTCCACGTTCTAGTTGGGCCGAACGCCAGCGGGAAGAGCACGTTCCTCGATGTGATCGCCTTCCTGGGGGAGCTGGTGTCGGAGGGCCTGGAGCAAGCCGTACAGTCACGCGCGCAGAGCTTCCATGATTTGGTGTGGCGAAGAGCCGGAGACCGGTTTGAGCTGGCGCTTGAGGCGGTGATCCCCGAGGGCCTCCGCCAGCACATCGAGGGTGGACCCTTCCACACGATCCGGTACGAGGTCGCCGTGGGGCTCGACCCCGGCTCGGCGGAGATCGCGCTGCTGGAAGAGCGAGTCTCGTTCAACGAACCTCTCCCTTTGGAAGCAAAGCAGCGCGAGCTGTTTCCGGCGCCGTTGCCTGCCCCCACCAGCCTGATGCCGCCACGATTGCCGCGAAGATCACGGTCGGTCATCAAGAAGGTCCCCGGCGGCAATGACAACTTCTATGCGGAAACCGGCAAGTCCTACAATCCCTCATTCAAGCTGGGGCCCCGCAAGTCGGCCCTGGGAAACCTGCCGGCCGACGAAGTGTCCTTCCCGGTGGCCAACTGGCTGCGGGTCCTCCTTGTCGAGGGAGTCCAACCCGTCTTTCTCAAGAGCCATCTGCTGCGGGCCGCCAGCCCACCGGGGCGGGGACGGCGGTTCAAGCCCGACGGATCGAATCTGCCCTGGGTTGTGGAACATCTGCGCACGGCGGATGCCACGCGGTTTCGGGCCTGGGTGCGTCACCTTCAGGAGGCGCTGCCGGACTTGAAGGACATCGAGGTGAAGCAGCGCGAAGACGACAAGCACGCCTATCTTCTCCTGCACCACCAGAACGGTCTCCAGACACCCTCGTGGATGGCTTCGGACGGCACGCTCAGGATGCTCGCGCTTACCATTCCGGCTTACCTGCCGGAACTGAGCGGGATCTACCTGATTGAGGAACCGGAGAACGGCATCCATCCCCGGGCCGTCGAGCCCGTGCTCCAGTCACTCTCCTCCGTTCATGCAGCCCAGGTCCTGCTCGCCTCGCACTCACCGGTAATCCTCAGTCTCGTGCAACCCCAGCAGGTGCTCTGCTTCGCCAAGGGTAGCGCGGGCGAAACCGACCTGATCCCCGGCAATCAGCATCCCGCCCTGCGCGAGTGGCGTGGCAATCCGCAGTTCGCGACCTTGTTCGCTGCGGGTGTGCTCAACTGATCCGGCGTGCGCCGGTTGAAATGACTGTCCTCTTGCCCGATCACAACACGAAAGCCGCCTCAAGCGGCCGGCCGGGCCGTACTGCCTCCCGCTCCATCCGAACGCTGCGCCACCGCAACCTCGTCCATCCGCGTCGACTCGTCCCATGAACTGGCCTGCCTGCCTCTCGGCTTCGACGGCGTTCCTGGCTGTTGGGGAGATCTCCCCGCAGCAACGCCGCTGGGTCCCGATCACCTCCCCCGACACCTGGGTGGCGACCGACGCGCTTGGACGCTCGCTCCCCACCGCCGCCGAGGTCGGACCCCGCGCCCCGATCGCACCGTCGGGCTCTTCTACTTCCTCTGGCACGGGGCCCACATCCAGGGCGGACCCTATGACGTCACCCGCATCCTGGCGCAGGACCCCGCCGCCATGCCCAAGCCCGACAGCCCGCTCTGGGGTCCCTTGCACGCCCCCCATCACTGGGGCGAATCCCTCTTCGGCTACTACCTCACCCAGGATGAAGGCGTCCTGCGCAAACACGCCCAGATGCTCGCCGACGCCGGCGTGGACGTTGTCGTGTTCGACGTCACCAATCAAGTCACCTACCAAGCCGATTACCAGGCGCTCCTCCGCGTCTGGTCCGAAGTCCGCGCCGCCGGCAACCGCACCCCCTGCCGTGGCCTTCCCTCACCCCCTTCTGGGACCCCGCCAAGGTCGTCCGCGAGCTCTGGCGCGACCTCTACGAACCCGGCCTGTTCCCGGACCTCTGGTTCCGATGGGAGGGCAAGCCGCTCATCCTCGCCGATCCCGCCCTGATCCTCGACCGCGCGGGCAATGATCAACAGAAGCTCCCCGCGCCGCTCGAACGCGGCCACACGCTCGGCCAGACCTTCACCACCGCGGCCGCCGTCGAGAAGGCCGGGGGACGCTTCCCCACCTGGAACACCAAGGGTTCCGCCATGACCTTGTCCTTGTTCCGCGACGGGCCCGCGGGCGAGCGCCTTGCCCGGCAACGCTGTGAAAACGTGGGCGACAACGAATGGCGTCTCCTCGAATTCGACCCGCCCCTCCCCGCGGGCACTTACTACCTTGAAATGTCCGAACCCTCCGGCCGCATCGGCTGGTGGAGTCATCCCGACGATGTCTTCTCCGACGGCGCCGCTTTTGCCGACGGCCAACCCGCCCCCGGCGACCGCACGCTGCGCCTGCTGACCGCGAGCCCGGAAACCCGTCGGCTCCGCGAGTTCTTCACGTTCCGGAAGCCGCAGCCAGACTACTTCCAGGGACCCACCGGACCCAACCAGTGGAGCTGGCTCGAGGTGTATCCGCAGCACGTGTTCACCAACACCGCGGGCCAGAAGGAACAAATGTCGGTCGGGGTGGGCCAGAATGCCGTCGGGAACCGGCTCGGTTCCATGAGCGAGCCCGGCGCCCGCGGCCGCAGCTTCCACGAGGGCGCCACTGACCCGCGTCCCGACACCGTGCGCTGGGGCCTGAACGTCGCCGAACAATGGGCCCGCGCCCTCGCCGAGGACCCCCGTTTCGTCTTCGTCACCGGCTGGAACGAATGGATCGCCGGCCGGTTCGCCGAGTTCAACGGCGTCCGGCTCCCGGTCATGTTCGTGGATCAGTTCGACCAGGAGCACAGCCGCGACATCGAGCCGATGCGCGGTGGCCACGGCGATGATTACTACTACCAGTTCGTCAGCCATGTCCGGCGTTACAAAGGGGCGCGCCCGCCCCCGCCCGTCCGACCCGCCCCCACCGTCGTGGACGGCCAGTTCGCCGACTGGCACGCCGTGGAACCCGAGTTCCGCGACACCCGCGGAGATCCGGTCCGCCGACGGCACCGCGGCTGGGACCCGGCCGTGACCTACGAAAACCAGACCGGCCGCAATGATCTGGTCGCGGCGAAAGTGAGCTTCGACAGCGAGCGCGTCGCGTTCTACCTGCGAGCCCAGTCGCCGTTCCTGCCGCCTGCCGACCCCCATGGGCTCGTCCTGTTCCTCGACGTTGACGCAAACCCCACCAACGGCTGGCTCGGCTACGATTTCCGCGTGGTGGCCCCGCACCAACCATCCGAACCGGCCCGGCTTGAGCGTCGCACAGCCGATGCCTGGCAGGCGGCCGGCCCGGCCGAATTTCAGCGGGGCGCCACCGAAGTCGAGCTGGCGTTGCCCTGGTCCGCGCTCGGCCTCTGGACCGCACCCGCCCAGATCGACTTCAAGTGGGCCGACCATTGCCTGGTGGCCAACGACTGGACCGATTTCACTCTGAACGGCGATGCCGCCCCCAACGACCGCTTCAACTACCGGGCGATCCTGAAGCCGCGATGAAGACCGTGGGCCGTAGACGAACGGCGGATGACACCGCCGCCCTCGAACCGGTGGAGGCGCTTCGCCGCGCCTGGGCGCTGCAGCAACAGGCGGACCTCTTGAACCCCTACCCCCGCCCGCGCGGCTTTGTCTTCAAGGCCAAGACCCGCGAGGAGTACGAACGCTGGCGTCGCAGCCAAGCCAACCCCCGCCTCTGGTGAATACTGCACCCGAGTTGTTCACTCCGCTCGTGCGGGTCTGCCGCCTGCTCCAAGAGCACGGCGCCCGCTACCTGGTCATCGGCGGACAGGCGTGCATCCTCCACGGGCTGGTCCGAACCACCGAGGACGTGGATCTGCTGATCGCCAGCAAGCAAACCTATCGCGAGATCGACGCCGCCGACCGGGTCCGCCTGGAGGAACTGCGCCGGCGCCGTGCGGCCCCACCCGGCAACTGACCCTCCCCTCGCCTCTGTCCCACCGTGGCCCTCTCCTCACTCCAGCCCGGCACCCTCTATCTCGTGGCCACGCCGATCGGCAACCTCGAGGACATCACCCTGCGCGCCCTGCGCGTGCTCCGCGACTGCGACGTGGTGGCCGCCGAGGACACGCGTCGCACCGGCCAGTTGCTCACCCACTTCAACCTCCGCAAACCGCTGCTGAGCTACTTCCGGTTCAACGAGGCCCGGCGCAGCGAAGATCTCATCGCCCGCCTGCAACGCGGCGAGACCGTCGCGCTCGTCACCGACGCCGGCAGCCCCGGCATCAGCGATCCCGGTGAGAGGATCGTCCGCGCAGCGCTCGCCGCGGGCTGCCGCGTCGAACCGGTCCCAGGCCCCTGCGCCCTCGTCGCCGCGCTGACCGCCAGCGGCCTGCCGACGGACGAGTTTCACTTCGTCGGCTTCCTGCCGCACAAGTCCGGCCAGCGGCGAACCGAGCTGGAACGCCTGCGAGGCCTCCCCGGCACGCTCGTGTTGTATGAGTCCCCGCACCGCCTCCCGCGACTGCTGGGTGAACTGGCGGAGCTCCTGCCGGACCGCGAGGTGGTCCTGGCCCGCGAACTGACCAAGAAGTTCGAGGAGTTCCTCCGGGGCCGACCGGCCGAACTCGTCGCCGCCACCCAGAACCGCGCGCTCAAGGGCGAGTTCGTCGTCCTCGTCCGGGCCGCCTAACCTCGGAATCTCATACCCGCTGTAGGCGCCGACGTGAGGAGGCGAGGGGTATCGTCCCTGCGCCAAAACGCCTCCTCACGTCGGCGCCTACAGCGGGCAAATCTCGAACCCAATGCTCCTCCCGGGAATCCGTGGAATCCGCGAAATCCGCGGTGCCTGGCAGGCGTGGACTTCGACCCCGGATTTCGCGGATCGCCGCAGGCGGCAGTCCCACCATCTGCGGGGTTGCCAGCCCAGGTTGTCATCGATATAAGGCCGCGGCTTGATCCCAACGATTATGAACCAATACATCGAACGGGTGGTGGACCTCGTGGATCCCGCCTCCCAACAGCTCCACGGCCTGAGCCTCGACGCCGCGCGCGACCTGCTCCGCCACGGACCCGCGACCGCGATCCGCAACCTCGCCGGTTCCTTCGCCCTTACCGCCTCCCAAGGCAAGCTGGTTCGCATGGCCCGTTCCCTTGACCGCCCGATGCGCTACTTCCTGGCCAAGCGCGCCGAGGGCCCCGCGCTGGTCGTTGCCGAGCGCATCGACACGTTGCGGCAATGGCTCGCGGGCGAAGGCCTGGCGGACCAGTTCCACCCGAGCTACACCCGCATGGTCCCGGCCCATCATGTCGTGGAGCTCGAGCTCATCGGCTGTCCGGACCCGTCGCCCACCTACACCCGCTTCTTCACGCCGTCGCGGGAGGTGCTGCCGCCTGACCCCGAAGTGATCGGACAACGCTACGTGGCGGCCGTGGCGGACGAAGTCGCGCGCTGGCTGGGCACGGTTCCCGCGACCGAACCCATCGGCGTCTGCTTCTCGGGCGGCATCGACAGCGGGGCGGTGTTCCTCGTCACCTATCACGTGATGCGGAAGCTCGGCCTGAACCTGGGCCGACTGAAGGCCTTCACCTTGAGCATCCAGGGCGGTCCGGACCTTGAGCAGGCCCGCGCGTTTCTGGACCGGCTGGGGCTGGGCTTGTTCCTCGAGCCGATCGAGGCCGACTTGGGCGGACTGGACCTGACCGAGACGATCCGCATCGTCGAAGACTACAAGCCGCTCGACCTCGAAGCCGCCGCCATGGTGCTGGCCCTGAGCCGGGGCATCCGCCAGCGCTATCCGGACTGGCGCTACCTCCTGCACGGCGACGGCGGCGACGAGAACCTCAGGATTACCCGATCGAAGACAATCCCGAGCTCACCATCCGCAGCGTCCTCCACAATCTCATGCTCTACCACGAGGGCTGGGGCGTAGGAAAACTCAAGCACTCGCTCACCTACTCCGGCGGCCTCAGCCGGGGTTGCGCGCGCACCTACGCCCCCTTGCGCCACTGCGGCTTCCTCGGGTTCGGCCCCTTCACCTGCCCCAGCGTGGTCGAAGTGGCCGAAGGCATTCCGTTCACCGTGCTCACCGGGCAGGACGTGCAGCGGCTGTACGCGCTCAAGGGGAGATTGTGGCCCACGGCGTGCGGGCGGTGACCGGCCTCGAGCTCCCGGTGTTCCCCAAGCGGCGGTTCCAACATGGCGCCGTGCGGGAAGAACTCCTGCGGCAACGGTTGCCCACCCAGGAAGCCGCCTGTCGCCGCCAATTCCTGGCCCTGTACGAGTGACGACAGACTATCCCGAGTCGGCGGCGGCGCGTTCGGCCTGGATCCGTTCGCGTCGCCCGCCCTCGCTCGCGGGGGATCCGTGGCGGCCGCAGGCTTGGTTTCGTGAGGAGGAACGCGCCGCCTCGGGCGAACTGATCTCCGTAGCGACGGTGCTGCTGACGAATCGGGAATGTCCGTGGCACTGCCTGATGTGCGATCTCTGGCGGGGCATGCTGCGGACCCGCGTTCCCGCCGGGGCCATCGCCGCACAATTGGATTTCGCCCTCGCGCAGGTCGGTCCGGCGCGGCAACTCAAACTGTACAACAGCGGCAGCTTCTTCGACGCCGGAGCGATTCCGCCGGAGGAGCACGACGCGCTCGCCGAACGGGTGCGGTCCTTCGAACGGGTCATCGTCGAGTGCCACCCGGCGCTCGCAGGCGACTCGTGCCTGCGGTTTCGCGACCGGCTGGCGAAGGGGCCGGGCGAAGGGAGGCGCGGGCCGGAGCTGGAGGTGGCGATGGGGCTCGAGACGGTGCATCCCGTGGCCCTCGAGCGACTGAACAAGCGGATGACCCTCGACCAGTTCGCCCGCGCCGCGGCGTTTCTGGCGCGGCACGGGATTGCGATGCGCGCCTTCGTTCTGGTCCAACCACCGTTTGTGCCGCCGACGGAGGCCGTCGTCTGGGCCGCGCGCTCGGTGGACTTCGCGTTCGCTTGCGGCGCTTCGGTCGTGTCGCTCATCCCCACGCGGCCCGGCAACGGCGCGTTGGACGCGTTGCAGGCTCAGGGTGTCTTCGCGCCCCCCGCCCTGGCCACCCTGGAGGCCGCCGCCGCGTATGGTGTGGGGCTGGGTCGGGGCCGGGTCTTTGCGGATCTGTGGGACCTCGAGCGCTTCGCCACCTGTGGGGCCTGTTTCCCTCGGCGAAGGGAGCGGCTCCAGGTCTTGAACACCCGCCAGGAGATCCCGCCGCCGGTCCTTTGCGCGGAGTGTGCGGGCGCCCGTGAACCCGGCCTGGTGCTTGCCTCCGGCCAGGGCCTTGGCTAGCGTCCGCCGCCGATGGCTGATTCCTTCATCCAGGAACTCTTCGCTGAGCGCATTGGCGGGCGGCAGTACGGCAAGTCCACCGCGATCTACAAGTTCGAGAGGATCAAGCGCGCCAAGCGCGCCGCCCTCGAAGCGCACCCGGGAGCCGAGATCATTGACATGGGGGTCGGTGAACCCGACGCCATGGCCTTCCCCGAGGTGGTGACCCGTTTGTGCGAGGAGGCGCGCCGGCCGGAGAACCGCGGCTACGCCGACAATGGCGACGCGGTCCTCAAACAAGCCGCAGCCCGCTATCTCGAACAGGTCTGCGGCGTGCCGGGCATCAACCCGGACACCGAAGTGATCCATTCCATCGGCAGCAAAGCGGCCCTCTCCATCCTGCCCGCCGCGCTGGTCAACCCCGGGGACGTCGTCCTGATGACCACGCCCGGCTACCCGGTGTTCGGCACGCACGCGAAGTACTACGGCGGCCAGGTCTACAACCTCCCGCTGACCGAGGACCGCCAGTTCCTCCCCGACCTCGACGCCGTACCGCGCGAGGTCGTCGAGAAGGCCAAGGCACTCGTCATCAACTACCCGAACAACCCCACCGGCGCCTCGGCCACCCCGGAGTTTTTCGAACGGGTGGTGCACTTCGCCCGCCGACATCGGTTGGTGGTGATCTCGGACGCCGCTTACGCCGCCCTGGTCTTCGAAGGGCAGCCGCTCAGCTTCCTGGCCACGCCAGGCGCCAAGGAGGTCGGCGTGGAGCTGCACTCGACCAGCAAGAGCTTCAACATGACCGGCTGGCGCTGCGGCTTCGTGGCCGGCAACGAACGGCTCGTCCGCGCCTACGGCGATGTGAAGGACAACACGGATTCGGGCCAGTTTCTCGCCGTCCAGCACGCGGCAGCCTACGCCTTCGACCACCCCGAGATCACCCGGCAGATCGCCGCCAAGTACTCGCGTCGCATGGACGGGTTGGTCAGCACCCTGCGCTCTGCCGGCTTCGCCGCCCGCAAACCCCGCGGGTCCTTCTTCCTGTACGTCAAGGCCCCGACGGCCGTGCGCCTGGCCGACGGCACCGTCCTGCCGTTCCGCACGGCCGAGGACGTTTCGCAATGGCTGATCTCCGACCGGTTGGTCTCCACGGTGCCGTGGGATGAGGCGGGCGCCTACCTGCGGTTCAGCGTGACCTTCACGGCACGGGACGAAGCCGACGAGCAGCGGGTGTTGGGTGAAGTGGCCCGACGCTTCGGCCAGGTGAAGTTCGAATTCGGCGGGTGAGCCTCATCACCCCTCGCAGGCCCCGAAGGCTACACGGGGCCGCGGCTCAAATCTGGTAGTCGAAGGCGCCGGCGCGCTCGGTCTTCGAGAGCACCTTGACGCGCACTTCCTCCGCCAGCACGAGGGAGTTTGCGGGCACGCTGTGCGTCAGGAAGACGTTGGCGCCCACGGTGCTGCCCGCCCCCACCACGGTGTCTCCCCCCATGATCGTCGCGCCCGCGTAGATCGTGACGCGGTCGTGAATCGTCGGATGCCGTTTCTGACCGCGCAACGCCTGACCGCCTGAAAGCGAGCGGGCCACCAGACCCACGCCCTGGTAGAGCCGCACGTGCGAGCCGATCTGCGTCGTCTCGCCCACCACTGTGCCGGTGCAGTGGTCCACGAAGAAGTGCGAACCGATCTCCGCGCCGGGGTGCAAATCCAGACCGCTGCGCCGGTGGGCCCACTCGGTCATGATGCGCGGAATCAGCGCCACCTTGCGCAGGTAAAGCTGGTGGGCCATCCGTTGCACCGCGATCGCCTCCACGAACGGATACGCCACGATCACCTCGTCCTGGCTCAGGGCCGCAGGATCGCCGCCATACGCCGCCTGGACGTCCGTCTGCAGCAACTCTCGCACCGCCGGCAGGGACTCCACGAACTGCATCGTCAACTCCCGCGCCAGCGCCGGCAGTTCAGCACGGCGCGTCGAAGCCGGCGGCGCGTACTCGAGGCTCTTGTAGAGCTCCCCCTCGAGCCGTGGCAATACCGACTCGACCCGCTTCGTGGTGGTATCGCGGATCGCGGACGACGGCAGCACGTGCTCGTCGAAGAAGCCGGGAAACAACAGGTGCAGCAAATCGCTGGTCAGGGCCGCGATGACGCGCTGCGAGGGCAGGTTCTTGCCGTCCAGGTGATTGATCCCGCCCACCTGGGTATACGAGGCGAGCAGCGCATCCACCAACCGGTTGGCTGTCTCTTGCACGCGGGCAGTATCGGGCCGCGCCCGGGCAGGTGCAATGGTTCGTTGCACCTCCGCCGACGACGAAGCTCGGGGGTTGAGGAAGTGACGTGGTTCCTGCCTTCCGGCTCATGGGCGGCGATGGCCCGCGGCCCGCAACGCCTCCTCACGTCGGCGCCTACAGCGGCTGCGAGATTCCCGGGCTAAGGGGTTGGCAGGCGACCGCAGAACTGATTGTCTGGCGCCCAGCGCACGACTCCACTGCCCACCCGCTGCACCATGTTCCCACTCATCCACCGCCTCCCGGCGGCCCTCCTCGCCTCCGCCCTGGCCTGGGCCGCTGCCCCGTTCCTGGCCGCCGCCCTGCCCGCCTTGCGCGTCGCCGACAACCAGCGTTTCCTCGTCACCGCCGACGGCGCGCCCTTCTTCTGGCCGGGCGACACGGCGTGGGAGTTGTTGCACCGCCTGGACCGCGACGAGGCCGATCACTACCTTCGCAACCGCGCCGCGAAAGGCTTCACCGTCATCCAGGCCGTGGCCCTCGCCGAACTCGACGGCCTCGACACCCCCAACGCCTACGGCCATCGCCCCCTCCTCGACCACGATCCCACCCGACCGGATGTCAGGGAGGGTCCCGACAACGACTACTGGGACCACGTGGACTTCATCCTCCACCGCGCCGGTGACCTCGGGCTGTACGTGGCGCTGCTGCCCACCTGGGGGTGACAAGTGGCAAGCCACACGCGGAGGTAAAGGCCCGGTGATCTTCCACCCTGACAACGCGCGACGCTTCGGTGAGTGGCTGGGGCAACGCTACCGTGAGCAGCCCGTCATCTGGATCCTCGGCGGTGACCGCAACATTGAATCGGATCAGGACCGCGCTGTGATCGAGGCCATGGCCCACGGGCTCCGGACCGGCGACCGCGGCCGCCATCTCATCACCTATCATCCCCGGGGACCGGGCCGTTCCTCCGATTACTTCCACCCGGTCGATTGGCTGGATCTGAACATGAACCAGTCTTCCCACGGCGCGCGCGACCATGACAACGGCCTCTTCACCGCCCACGACTACGCCCTGCTGCCTCCCAAGCCCACCCTCGATGGCGAACCCCGCTACGAGCAGATCCCCGTCGCCTTTTACATGCAGGGGACCTCGGGTGCCCTCCGCTTCGACGATTACGACGTGCGCCAGGCCGCGTACTGGTCGCTGCTCGCCGGGGCCTGCGGCCACACCTACGGCCACAACTCCGTCTGGCAAATGTGGGCGCCCGGACGTGACCCCGTGATCCAGGCCGACACCCCCTGGCGTGAGGCCCTCGACCATCCCGGCGCCTTCCAGATGGGGCACGTGCGTCGGTTGTTCATCTCCCGTCCCTTCACACGGCTGGTCCCGGACGAGGACTTCATCGTGGACGGACCCCGCACCGGCGGCGCCAAGATCCGCGGAGCCCGCGCCACCGACGGGACGTTCGCCTTCGTGTACTCGCCGCGCGGCGAAGCCTTTACTCTCCGGTTGAACGTGATCGCCTCGAGCGCCGTCCAGTCCACCTGGTTCGATCCCCGCTACGGCACGGCCTACCCCGTGTACCGCGCCGGCAACGAGGGTCTGCAAACCTTCACGCCACCCAGCCAGGGCCGCGGCCAAGATTGGGTGCTGGTTCTCGACGACGCCCGCCAGAACTACCCCACCCCGGCCAGCCCCGACCCGGCAACGCTCCACCTTCCCGCTGAAGCCACACCCCCCGCACCGCACGGTCAACCTTATGAAATCGCCCCTCCTCCCCTGCCCTTGCCCTTGCGCCCTCCTCACCCTCCTCACCGCGCTGGGAACCGTACCGCTGACGGCCGCCGCGGCGGACGAACCGCGCCCGCGCGTGTTCGTCCTCACGGATATCTCCAACGAACCGGACGACGAGGAATCCATGGTGCGCTTCCTCGTTTACGCCAACGAATACGACATCGAAGGGCTCGTCGCCACCACCAGCACCTGGTTGCGTCAGACCACCCGGGTCGACCTCATCCATCGCCAACTCGACGCGTATGCCCAGGTCCGCCCCAACCTGCGGAAGCACGCCCCCGGCTTCCCCGCCCCCGAAGCGCTCCGCGCCGTCACGACCACCGGCCAGCCCGCCTACGGTCTCGCTGCGGTCGGCGAAGGCAAGAGCACCGCCGGCTCGCGCCTCCTCCTGCACGCCGCGGATCGTCCCGACGAACGCCCGCTCTGGGTCAGCGTCTGGGGCGGCGCCAACACCCTCGCCCAGGCCCTGGACGACGCCCGCCGCGAACGTTCGCCCGACGCCGTGAACCGCCTCGTCAGCCAACTCCGCGTCTATACCATCTCGGATCAGGACGACACCGGTCCATGGCTGCGCCGCGAATTCCCCGGGCTCTTCTACATCGTCAGCCCCAGCACCACCGACTGGAAGGAGTACTGGCGTGCCACTTGGACCGGCATCAGTGGGGACCGGCACTACCGCAACGGCCCCCGGCACAAGTTCCATCTCGTCGACAACCCCTGGCTCGAGGAGAACATCATCCGGAACCACGGCCCGCTCGGAGCTCTCTATCCACGCCTCGAGTACATCATGGAAGGCGACACCCCTTCCTTCCTCGGCCTGGTCAACAACGGTCTCGGCTGGTATCGAAGCCCGGCTTACGGCGGCTGGGGCGGTCGTTACGCCCTCTACCAAGCGTACGGGGAGACCCGCCCCATCTGGACCAACAACCAGGACAGCCGCGATACCGTCACCGCCGACAACGGCCAGACCGAGTGCACCGACCCCGCCACCGTCTGGCGCTGGCGCGAAGCCTTCCAACACGACTTCGCCGCTCGCCTGGACTGGTGCGTCGCCGAGGACTACAAGCAGGCCAACCACAACCCTGTCGCCACCCTCAACGGCGATGCCACCAAACGAGTCCTCGAAATCACCGCCAAACCCGGCGAGACCATCACCCTCAACGCCGAGGGCACCCGCGACCCGGATGGCGACCCCGTCGAGTTGCGCTGGTGGATCTATTCCGAAGCCAGCAGCCTGCGCGACGCCAAGGGTCAACACTTCCCGGCCACGGTCACCTTGACGGCCCACACTGGCGTGTACACGCAACTCGTCGCGCCTGCCGTGTCCAAACCCGAAACGATCCACCTCATCCTCGAGGTCCGGGACCGTGGAACGCCCAGTCTCTTCGCCTACCGCCGGGCCGTCATCACGGTCCAGCCCTAGCCGCGTCCACTCACCCCCCTACGCCCCCAAGCTGGCTTCTCATGAATCGAGCACGGAAAGCGGCGCTGTAGCGCACGCACTCCAAACGCTTCGCGATCCGCACACCGCCAGGTCGGCGCAACGCGTCTGGAGTGCGTCCGGTTTACCGGCGCTTTCAGGTTCATGGCCCCCGAACAGATCCAAGCGAACCACGTCCCTTCCCCCAGGCGCTGCTGGAAGGCGGCGCACCCCATACGCTGCGCGCCCCGCCGAGGGCAATTGGCTCCGCACCGCTTGCCAGGCCAGCCGTGGTGTGCCGGACTTGCCCCCTGGTACTTCCCTTGAGCTTTGAGCCTTGAGCCTTGAGCTTCCCCCCTTTGGCCCTTCGCCCCACCAGATCCGCCCCCTCGTCAACCGGGCCGATCCCGAGCTCCGCCAGGCAACCGCGAACCGCAGGCAGCTTCTTCGGATTCAGCCACGCGCGCTTCAGCCAGAACCCCTTCACCGTCTGGGAACGAATCACCGGTTCCTCCTCCGCGAACGGCACCAGCAACTCGCCGTCCCGCCGGAAGAACTGATGGGCCAGGTGCTCGGGGTCCAGAATCCAGTACTCGGTCACCCCCTGCTGTTCATAGGCCGCGAACTTCGGCCCCGAGTCCAGGTGCGCCGTCCGCAGCGACAACGCCTCGACCACCAGCGTCGGCGCAAACGGCGCGTGCGTCGCCGGCAGACGGGCAACCTGTTCGTTGGTGAAGAACGCGAGGTCCGGCAGGAACACCTGGCGCGGACCGAGGCGCACCGCCACCACTTCCCGGTACAGCCGACCCAGTTTGTGGAACTCGATGTAGGCGCGCAGCAGGAAGTCCACGAAGTTGAGCAGGTCGGCGTGGCGCAGGTTGACGGGGGAATGCATAACCGTTTCTCCCTGGATCAGGTCGGCGTGAACTCCGGGCTTCAGCCAGTCCAGGAATTCCTCCGCCGACAGGAGTCTTCGGCCCCGGCGGGTGGCGTTCGCGGTTGCTGCCGGCATGGCTGCAGACTAAGGGCGCCGGCCACCGCCCGCAAGCGCCTTCCCCGTCGCCGTCCCCCAGACACCGTGTATGTCCGGCAGGACAGCGGGAGGCGAACGCGTCTTGCCACCAACCGACCCCGGCGTTCTACTCGCCTCGCTGGCCCATGCACGTTCCCTGCCCAACGGTCGCTTCGCAGGTTCTTCGGATCCGCCTGTCCCACCATGGTTGCCCTGAGCCTCGTTGAGCGGGAGCTGCGGCTCCGCGCGCGGCAGCCCTTGACGATGTGGCTGCGCCTGGGGACGGCGACCGCGGCCACCCTGCTCACCTTGAGCTGGACTCAAGCCGCCACTTGGCTGGGCCCCGCCGAAATGGGTCGGGCGGTGTTCGCCGTTCTCACCTGGCTCTCTTTCGGGGTCCTCTTGTTCGAGGGCATGCGGCAAACGGTCGACAGCCTCAGTGGCGAACAGCGGGAGGGAACCCTGGGTCTGCTGTTCCTGACCGAGCTCGGTGGCCTCGATATCGTGCTCGGCAAGCTCGCCGCGGCCTCGCTGCACGCGCTCGGCGGCTTGCTCGCGATGTTCCCCGTGCTGGGCATCGGGCTCGCCGTGGGCGGGATCACGGCGGGGGAGTTCTGGCGCACCCAGTTGGCGCTGCTGACCACGCTGCTGGTGGCCGGTTGCGGCGGGCTCTGGGTGAGCGCGCGCAGCCATGACCCACTGCGTGCCGTGCTCGCGGGCGTCGGACTCATCCTCGCCCTGGTCCTCCTGCCACTGGCGTACGACGGCCTTTTGGGCGCCCCAGCATTCCCTTCGCTCAGCCCTGCCATGGGCGTGTGGCTGGCAGGCGATCAGGCCTACACACTTGCTCCCGCACGGTTCTGGTGGACCCAGATCGCGCTGGTCGTCTTCAGCGCCAGCCTCCTGCTGGCCGCCGGCAGCCGCGCCCGAAAGCTCGGAAGGACCCCGCTGGCCCAGTCACCCACACGCCGCCGCCGCCGCCCCCTGAACTCGCCGCCAGTTGGTTGGAACTACCGAATTACGCCGCGACTCCACGCCCGGCCATCTTCAACCATAGGAGACCTCCAACCGGCCCGCTGGCTGGCAGCCTCCCAGCGCGGGCTCACGCCGTTGGTCTGGCTCGCCATCCTGCTCCCTACCCTGAACCTGCTGGGCTTCCAATGGCTGATCCGGTTTTCGAGCTCGTCCGCAACGATCGCGGGCGTCTTGTCGCTGCTCAGTATCGGGTTCGACGCCGCGAGCGTTGCCCTGCTCGCCCTGCTCGCCGCCCGTCCGCTCTGGGAGGCACGGCGCTCCGGCGTCCTCGAACTGCTCTTGTGTACGCCGGTCACTGGACAGCAAATCGTCCGGGCCCACTGGAGCTTCCTGTGGCGCAAGGTCCGCCTGCCGCTGACCTTGTCGGTGGGAACCCCGGTGATCTTGTTCGTCCTGCTCTGGTTTGCCGAGGCCGGGCGGAGCCCGGTCATGCCCTGGGGATACCTGCTCGGCATCCGGATGCCGGCCCTCGCGAAACAGATCGCTGCTGCCATCGCCGCCTGCTGGATGGGCCTCTGGCTGGGCACGCTGGCTCGGTCCCTCAGCCGCGCCGTGGGTCAAACGCTGCTCCTGGTCGTCGGACTTCCCTGGCTTGCCGGCACCCTCACCTCATGGCTCTTGCTTGGTGTGCTGGGAATGGTCAGATCCCCGTTCCGCGACCTCCTGTGGTTTGTTTGGTCCCTGCCCATTCTCCTCACGCTGGCCTGGCTGCTGGCGCTCGTCGTGTGGACCCGCCGGTCGCTCACCCTGCACTTCCGCGAATGGGTCTCCGAAGACCACCCGACACCCTGGTGGCCTTGGACACGACGCCGACCCCATCTCCAGCCAGCGCTCCCTGCCCTTGGGATCCCACCTCGACTGGTATCCTGAGCAGGACCCTGCCCCGTGCGCAGGCGCTGGACTTGCAGCATCGCCTGCAATTGCGGTTCTAAACGACGGTGTCCCGAGGCTGTCGGCGGTGCGGTGCGCCGGGCTTGGGAGCCGTACGGCGGCCCTCCGCGGAGGACGGGGAGAAGACGGGGCAAGGAGGGCGATGTGGGATTGTCCCTACCCGATTTGGCCTCGACAGCCGATCGGCCTGGGCTTTGAGTCTTCCGCCATGAATGTCCACTTGAACCGCCGCACGTTTCTCCGCCGCTCCACCCAGCTTGCTGGAGGTCTGCTCCTCACCGGTCCCCTGCTTCGCCCCGGCCGCGCGGAGGCCAACAGCAAGGTGAACGTCGGGTTCGTGGGGGTGGCCAACCGCGCCGGCGAGAACCTCTCCGAGCTGGCCAGGCTGACCGACACCGTCAATGTCGTCGCCCTCTGCGACGTGGATGCGAATTTCCTCGCCCAGGCCGCGCAGAAGCACCCCGCGGCCCGCACTTACAAGGACTTCCGTCACCTGATCGAACAGAAGGACATCGACGCCGTCGTCGTCAGCACCCCCGACCACGTCCACGCCGTGGCCGCCGCCGCCGCCCTCCGGACCGGCCGGCACGTGTACTGCGAAAAGCCCCTCACCCGCACCGTGTCCGAGTGCCGGGCCGTCCGCGAACTCGCCGCGAAACACAAGCGGGTCACCCAACTCGGCACCCAAATCCACGCGGGCACAAACTACCGCCGCGTCGTCGAATGGATCCAGGCCGGGGTCATCGGCGAGGTTCGCGAGGTCCATGTCTGGTGCGGCGCGGTCTACGGAGGGAAGGACGCCCCAAAGGACCGGCCGCCCGTCCCGCCGAACCTCGATTGGGACCTCTGGCTCGGGCCGGTCGAATACCGCCCTTACCACCCGGACTACGCCCCCGTTCGCCTGGCGCAACTGGTGGGCGTTCGGCGGCGGGACCATGGCGGACTTCGGCTGTCACTTTATGGACCTGCCCCACTGGGCACTCGACCTCCGTGCCCCCGATTGGGTCGAGCCCGTGGATGGACCGCCCGTCCACCCCCGACTCCCCCGCCGCCCTGGCTGATCATGCGGTACCGCTATCCGGCCCGCACCCGCGGAACCACGGCACTGCCTCCTGTGACGCTCACCTGGTACCACGGCAGCAAGCAGCCTGAAAGCCCGCTGCTCGACGACGAACAGCGGCAGTACTTCCGCAGCGGCGTCCTCTTCGTCGGCGAGAAAGGACGCCTCCTGGCCGATTACACCCGACGCCAGTTGCTGCCGGAAGACCGGTTCAAGGACTTTGCGCCGCCGCCGGCCGTCATCCCCGATTCCATCGGCCACCACAAGGAGTGGATCGAAGCCATCCGCAACAGCGGCGTCACCACGTGCAACTTCGACTACTCCGGCGCACTCACCGAAGCCGCGTTGCTCGGCAACGTCGCCTACCGCACGGGACGCCGCCTCAACTGGGACGCCGCCCAACTGCGCGCCAAAGACCTGCCGGCCGCCGACCGCTTCCTCCAACACCAGTACCGCGCGGGTTGGAGCCTGTAGCCCGGACAGTCCCCGGCTCGGCATGAAACCGCAACCGACGGTAGGCGCCGACGTGAGGAGGCGAACGGTGTTGCCCCTGGCCTCCCACGCCTCCTCACGTCGGCGCCTACCGTCCAAACGCCTCCTCACGCGGCGCCTACAGTGGGTATGAAACCTCCAAGCTGGAATCCCCCACCCCCGCCCGCGTGTTGACCTGCGATGTCCTGGGCCTGGGCTGCACGGCGGTGGACGAGGTTCTCTACCTGCCGCATTACCCCGCCGCCGACAGCAAGCTGGCCGTCTCCCGGCGCGAGCGGCATTGCGGTGGCCTGACCGCCACCGCCCTGGTGGCCGCCACCCGACTGGGCTGTCAATGCGCTTACGCCGGCGCCCTCGGCGACGACCCGGACTCGCGCTTTGTCCTCGAGACCTTTGCCCGGGAAGGCGTGGACACCCGCTTCGTCGTGCACCGCCCCGACACCCGGCCCGTGCGTTCGGTCATCCTCGTCGAGGAACCCACCGGTGCCCGCACAATCCTGTACGATGTCGAGGGAGCCCTTGGCGCTGACCCTCGCCGGCCGGCACGACCGGTGATCGCAGGGTGCCGCGTCCTGCTGGTCGACCGTTGGGGCCTGCCCGGCATGATCCGGGCCGCCCGCCTCGCCCGCCGGGCGGGCATCCCGGTCGTGGGCGACTTGGAGACGTTCGAATTGCCCCGTTTCGATGAACTCCTCGCGCTGGCAGATCACCTCATCGTGTCTGAGAACTTCGCCCGCCGGTACACCCAGGCCCCCGACCTCGCGGCAAGCCTCCAGGCCCTCTGGCGTCCGGACCGGGCTGTGGTGGTGATCACCGCCGGGGCGCGTGGCGCGTGGTGGTTGACGGGCGAAGGAGAACAACCGCGTCACATGCCGGCCTTCCCCGTGAAAGCCGTGGACACCACCGGGTGCGGCGACGTCTTCCACGGAGCCTACGCGGCGGCACTCGCCAAGAGTCTGCCCCTCGAGGTGCGACTTCAAGTGGCCGCCGCCGCGGCCGCCCTCAAGGCCACTCGCCCGGGCGGCCAGACCGGCATCCCGCGGTGGGCAGCGCTGCAGCAGTTCCTTCGCTCCCAGAGCAATCCCAGGCGGTAGTTCCAACCCCGGCGCCCTCCCAATCGTCAGTCGCCGGCCGGCTCATGCGTGGGGATCCACTGGTACGCCACCAGCTCGTTCAAACCGCGCACAAACAAATCCCGGCCAGCGACCGCGAGGTGAGCCCAAGTCTCCGGCACTCCCAGCGCCCGGGAATCCACCAGCTCCAACTCGCCTGGATTGGCCCGGAGAAGATAGAGCACCCCGCGTTGATCGAGCGCCAGAATGCGGTCCCCCTGTGCCACCAGGCTCCAGTACTTGCCGAACGCCTTCCCCGACGTCCAACGCTCCCGCCCCTCCCGCAGCTCCAGGCAGGCCACCCGCTGGTTGCGCAGATGCAAATAGGCAAGCCCATCCACCACCACCGGTGTCGACATGTAACCCTGCTGCTTCAGCGACCACGCCAGCTCCACCTGCCACCGCCCGTCCACGCACTTCACCCGATGCCCCAGGGTCTTGCCGCCGTAGGAACTCGTCATGACAAGATCGTCGAGCACGACCGGTGTGAGAATGTTCATCCCACGGAAGGCCGGCACTTCCACCCGCCACAACACTTCGCCCGTCGCCAACGCAAGCCCCGCCAACGTCGTCCGCGTCTGCACCACCAACTGCCGCGTTCCCCCAGCTCGACAATCACCGGCGAAGAGAAGGCACTTCCCCACATGCCCCCATCGTCCTCCAGCGCGCGCCAGACCAACCGGCCCGTGGCCGCGTCCAATCGAACCACGCTCGCCCCCGCCTGCACATACAGCCCCTCCCCGTCCACCAGCGGAGAACAGACAAACCCGAACGCCGGCAACGGCGTCTGCAGCAACTTTACGAAGTCCACGCGCCACCGTTCCCGGCCCGTCGCCGCCTCCAGCGCCACCAACACATCCCGCATTCCCCCACGTAAAGCGTTCCCTCCGCGTACGCGGGCGTCGACCGGATCCAGTCCCCGTTGGCTTTGGCAAAGAACGGAACAGACATCGCGCCCGCCCACGCGACCTCCCAACGTGGCTGGCCCGTGGCCCGGTCGAACGCCCTCACCACCTCAAGCTCTCTGTCTCGTGTCTCCGCCGTGTATACCAGATCCCCCACCACCAGCGGGCCCGAATAGCCCGGCCCCAACTCCACTCGCCACCTCTCCGCAAGGTGGGAGGGCTGAACCGAGGTTGGCCACGCGAACCCACCGACCTGTCCATCACGCGTCGGCCCACGCCACTGCGGCCAGTCGGTCTGTCCGACCCCAACCCAGCCGTCGCTGAGGAGCACCAACCACGCCGCCCAGCGAGCCAACCCGCCCCGATACAAGCCGTCTCTCATAGAATTAAGTCGTGTAAGTTGGACAATGAACCAATATTGTCAAACTATCCGCCGGTGAAAATCAGACGAAAGCTAGACATACTGCCTGCCGCTTCCTCCCCCCAAAGCGTCGCTGGAGGCCGGCGTACCCCAAGCCCTGCGCACCCCGCCCAGAGCGGTCCCCGCGGCCGCGATCGAATCGAATCCGGCCCGGGCATTTCCTGCCCCGTATGAAACCGCGACGTCCTGCAGGCGCCGACTTGAGAGGGCGAAGGGCGTCTCCCCTGGCCCACCACGCCTCCTCACGTCGGCGCCTACGCTCCAAACGCCTCCTCACGTCGGCGCCTACGGCGGGCATGAGATTTCCAGCCCACCAATTTGCTTGCGGCGCCCCTGCCCAGCTCGCAAGCTCCCGCCAAGAATGGCGGTCAGATCACACAGCCAGAGCTCACGCTCGGGTCTGCCGTCGGCCCGTGTCGCACGCCAGACAACCAAGCGGAAAGCGATCCGGCGGTCGAAGGCATCCCCCTCCTGCCGTCGCCCCCGTCCCGAACGGTGAGGCGGCGCCAGCGGAGCCCGCGTCGCTGGTGACCGTGCCGCGGGACGAAGGAGTGACCGGCGCGCGCCCCCGCGACCGCGGGAGCTACGACGCCGACTCGGCCATCAAACTCTACCTGCGCGAGATCGGGCAGGTGAAACTCCTGACCATCGCCGAGGAGAACGAACTCGCCGCACGCATCAAGCGGGGCGATCGCAAGGCCCGCGACCACATGATCCGGGCCAACCTGCGACTGGTGGTCAAGATCGCCCACGACTACGACGGCCTCGGCCTGCCGCTGCTCGACCTCATCAACGAAGGCAACCTCGGCCTGATGAAGGCAGTCGAGCGCTTCGACCCCGCCAAGGGCGGCAAGCTCTCCACCTACGCCGCGTGGTGGATCAAGCAATCCATCAAACGGGCCCTCGCCAACCAGTCCAAGACCATCCGCCTGCCTGTGCATCTGGTGGATAAGATCTCGCGCATGCGCCGCATCGCCATGAAGCTCCAGGAGGTGTACGGACGCGATCCCACCGACGACGAGGTGGCCGAGGAACTCGGCGTCCCGCCCGGCAAGGTGACCCAGCTCCGCATGGCCTCGATCCGGCCTGCCTCCCTCGACGCCCCCATCGGCGATGACGATTCGAACACTTACGGCGAGGTGGTGGAGGACGAGCGGGCCGAAGATCCCTACGAAAAGCTCGAGGAGAAGACCATCACCCACATGCTCGGCGAGATGATCGAGCAACTCGATGCCCGCGAACAGAAGGTGCTGCGCTACCGGTTCGGTCTGGACGGCACCAACGAGAAGACCCTCGAGGAGGTCGGCATCCAGTTCGGCGTGACGCGCGAACGCATCCGGCAGATCCAGAACCTCGCCCTCGCCAAGCTGCGCCGCATGATCCGCCGCCTCGAAGCCGCCCGTCTCTGAAACCGTCCCGACCGCTCAACCCGTGTTCGCGCTCCCCTCCGATGCATCTTGAGAAACCTCCCCTCGCCGACCTTCAGCAAGCCATCCGCAACGTGCCGGATTTCCCCGACCGGGCATCCAGTTCAAGGACGTCACACCGGTCCTGGCCGACGCACGGCTCTTTGCCGGTGCCGTGGCGTGGCTCATTGAACCCCATGCCGCCGGCTCCATCGATGCCGTGGCCGGCATCGAGGCCCGCGGATTCCTGTTTGCCGCTGCCGCGGCGCTGCAACTCGGGGCGGGGGTGGTGCCCGTGCGCAAGGCGGGCAAACTGCCCTGGAAAACCTACGAGGCCAGCTATGACCTCGAGTATGGCTCAAACACGCTCGCGCTGCACACCGACGCCGTGGCGCCCGGCGCGCGGGTGCTGCTGATCGACGATCTGCTCGCAACGGGCGGCACTGCCCAGGCCGCCGCCTCCCTCCTGGGTCGCCTGGGGGCCCGGGTGGTCGAGGTCGCTTTCCTGATCGAACTGGCCTTCCTCAAGGGTCGGGACCGGTTGACGCAGTACCCCGTTCGTTCGCTGCTCACCTACTAATCCGGGACCATATGAAGCCGCGACCGACGACAGCGGGTCCGAGGTCTCCAGGCGGATACCGGCTGGGCGGACGGGTGCTTGCACCCGCGGCCGCCTGGCTTACTGTGCGCCTATGCAGTTGCCGCCCGACGTACCGGTGATGACGCTGAGCAACGTGATCCTGTTCCCCCAGGCCATGTTGCCTCTGCACATCTTCGAGCCGCGCTACCGTCAGATGCTGCGAGACGTGCTCGCCCAGGACCGCTGTTTTGCCGTCGCCATGCGGCGGCCAGACCGCAGCCGGGAAACCCCGTCCCAAGTCGCCGGCCTCGGCCTGGTCCGCGCCTGCGTGACCCGCCGCGACGGGACTTCGAACCTCATTCTTCAGGGCGTGGCCCGCATCTGCCTCGGCCGGGCCACGCAGTACCGACCCTATCGCCGGCACACGGTTCAGCCTCTGCTGCCGACCGGAGACACGAGTGTCGTGGTGCAGGCGTTGACCCTGCGCGTGCTGGAACTGGTGCAGCAGCGCCTCAAGACCGGCCTCCAATTGGCCATCAAGGCAGTGGGCGAAGAACCCGGCGGCACGCCGTTCACCATCGAGGCCTTCAACCAGGCGCTCCAGCACCTCGCCAAGCTCGAGGATTCCGAACAGTTGGCCGACCTCGTCTCCGCCACCCTGCTGCGGGACGCCCGCCAGCGACAGCTCATCCTCGAAACCCCGGGGCTCGAAGACCGGCTGCGGCACCTGGTGCACTTTCTTCAGCACGAGCAGGACGATCCCGATTTGGACGCTGAACCATGAGTCCCTCACCTTCCCAACCACCCAGCGGCTCGCTCCCGTCCGCCGCAAACCGCCACAGCGCCTTGTTCACCGGCATGGTGCTCCAGCAGGCCAACATGGCGCTCATGTTCCTCGGCAAGGCACCCCGGCCCGACACCGACCAGACCACCGTCGACCTCGAGGCCGCCAGTCAGTTCATCGACACGCTCGAGATGTTCGAGGCCAAGACGCAGGGCAACCTCACCGCCGCCGAGGCAGGCCTCCTGCGCGAGACCCTGATGACCCTCCGGATCACGTTCGTCGAAGTCGCCGAGTCCAACCCCGCTCCACCCCCTCCTCCCACCACCGGCAGCGCCCCCACCCCGGACGCCCCGGCCGCGTCAGACCGCCCTCCCAATACTCCGGACGCGGCCGCCGATGCCCCCGCAGAGGACCGCAAGAAGTTCGTCAAACGCTACTGACCCCCACCCGAAGGCACGAGCGCGTCAGCCAATCCCTCGAACGTGTGCCGCTGGGCCTCGACATCCGGCGTCACCCCCAAAGCCGCAAGCGCCTTCGAGGTCTCAGGCCCGATGGAAGCCACCTTCAGCGCCGGGTGACGCGCCCGCAGACGCGGCAGGTCAAACCGCGCGTGGAAATGGGTGACGGCCGACCCGCTGGCAAACGTGACCCAATCCGCACCTTCGGCCTCGAGCCGGGTGCCGGCACGACCCGGATCTTCAGTCTCCGCGACGGTCCGATAACAGGCGATGTCATCCACGATAGCGCCTTGGTCCTCGAGCAGGCGCGGCAACTCGGGGTTGGCAACCTCGGCCCGCAACAGCAGGATGCGGATGTTCTCGAGGCTCCCCAGCGCGGCCATGCCCTTGGCGATCTCCGCAGCCACGTATTCGTCGGGCACCAGATCCACGCGGAGGTGCAGCGCCCGCAATCGGGCCGCCGTGCCCGGCCCCACTGCCGCGAGGCGGACGCCGCCCAAGGCCCGGACATCCTCGTACGCCCGGAACATGTACTCGAAGAACGCGGTGACGCCGCTGGCACTGGTGAAGATGACCCAGTCGTAGGCGCCCAACCCGGCGATCGCTTCGACTAGCGGAGTGGTCTCGGTGGGGGAACGCGCTTGATACACGGGATCTCCAGCACGTCGGCGCCCCGCTCCCGAAGCACCCGGGTGAGAGCATCGGCCTGGTCACGCGCCCGCGTCACCACAACCCGTTGTCCGAACAACGCCCGTGAGCGCGCCCAGTCCATGGGACGTCGCAGGTTGACGACCTCACCAATGGCGATCACCGCCGGCGCCCGAGGCCGGCGTCGGCAACCCGCCGGGCAATGTCTGACAGGGGCCCCTCGACCGTGCGTTGTCGGCCGGTCGTACCCCACTGCGTGACAGCGACGGGGGTATCCGGCGCCTGGCCGTGACCGATCAGGGTCTGGGCGATGCTGGCGAGGCGCTCGACGCCCATGAGGATGACCTTGGTACCGGGCGTACGGGCCAGCAGCGCCCAATCGACCCCCTGGTTGGGTTTGGCAGGATCCTCATGGCCCGTGACGACCGTCAGCGTCGAGGCGAGCGTGCGGTGCGTGAGGGGAATGCCGGCCGCCAGCGGCACGGCGGTCACCGCGGAAACCCCCGGCACCACTTCGAAGGGGATGTGGGCAGCGGCCAGCGCTTCCACCTCCTCGCCGCCCCGGCCGAACACGAACGGGTCACCGCCCTTGAGGCGTACGACGCACTTGCCGGCGGCTGCGCGGGCTTGAAGCAGCGCGTTCAGCTCAGCCTGCGAGAAGGGCCGGTCCGCGGTGCGCCCGATGATCTCGGCCTGCGCCGGTGCGAGTCGAAGCAACTCCGGGTTCACGAGGGCATCATGGATGACCACGTCCGCCTGGCGCAGCAGGGCGGCGCCCCGCAGCGTCAGCAGTTCGGCGTCGCCCGGGCCGGCGCCCACCAGATAGACCATGCCCTTCCGGTTCATCGAAGGGCGAGTGTAGGCCGCGCCTCCCCCGCCGGCAACGGCGGGCTCAGCCCTCAAGAATTGAATTCGCCGCCCCACGCACCAACCCGCGATCGTGATCCTCCCGTGAGCACGCCAGGTCAGCGGGCCCGGCGCAAATCCTTCGACTTCGGCGGGCGGCTGCGCTCCAATGCCGGCTCTTGCGTGCTATGGAAGACACCAATGCCCTGATCGCCCAACGCCGTGCCAAGCTCGAGGCCCTGCGCCGCCGGGGAATCGACCCGTTCCGCCACAAGTTCAACCCCACCATGGGGTGCGGTGCCGCCCGCACCCGGTTCCTCGCGGGTAACGCACCCGATCCCGCCCCCGACGCCTTGCCTGAAGGCGCCCCCGTGGCCGTCGCAGGCCGGATCACCGCGCATCGGGACATGGGCAAGAGTCAGTTCCTGGACCTCAAAGACGAGACCGGGCGGATCCAGATCTATGCGCAGAAGCAGGTGCTGGGCGAGGAAGGCTACGAGACCTTCAAGCATCTGGACCTGGCAGACTTCATCGGCGTCGAGGGCACGCTGTTCCGCACCAAGACCGGGGAGCCGACCGTGAAGGTCGAGCGCTTCACGATCCTGGCCAAGGCCCTCCGGCCTCCCCCCGCCAAGTGGCACGGGCTCGAGGACACCGAGATTCGCTATCGCCAGCGGTACCTCGATCTGATGGCCAACGAGGAGGTCAGCCGGGTGTTCCGCCAGCGCAGCCAGATCGTGCGCGCGATCCGCGATTTCCTGCATGCACGCGGTTACCTCGAGGTCGAGACCCCCATCATGCAGGCCATCCCCGGCGGCGCGGCGGCGCGCCCGTTCAAGACCCATCACAACGCGCTGGGCTGCGATTTCTACTTGCGGATCGCCCTCGAACTGCCGCTCAAGCGGTTGCTGGTCGGCGGCCTGGACCGGGTCTTCGAAATCGGACGCAACTTCCGTAACGAAGGCCTGTCGCGAAAGCACAACCCCGAATTCACGATGCTCGAGGCGTATCAGGCCTATGGCGATTACGAGACCATGATGGAGCTGGTCGAAAGCCTCATCTGCCACGTCGCCGACAAGGTCCTCGGCACGCTCGTACTCGAGCACCGCCCGGATGCCGCGGTCGCCGCCACCATCACGCAGGCCCTGGCGGAACTCGATCAACTCTCCGCGGCCATGATGGGCAGCCTGATGAAGACGGCGGGAGGCGATGCCGCCGCGGATTTCGTGGCGGACATGGGCAAGGCCCGCGCGGCCCTGCTGGCCGCCCAGCAGCAGGTCGGTCAGGAACCGCCGGAAGTCGCCGCCCGCTCCGCCATCGGCGCCCTGCTCGTCGCCATCGGGGCCGTCGCCCTGCATCGCGCCGGAGCGGCCCCGGCGAACACCCCGCTCGAGCAGCATCTCACCGCGGCCGCGGCGAAGTTCGATGCCACCGTGCGTTCGCTCGAACGCTTCACGACCCCCAAGGTGATCCGGCTGGAGCGCCCGTGGCGCCGCGTGCGCTACAAGGACCTCGTGCGCGCGGTGGCCGGCCAGGACTGGTTCGAGCTCACGCCCGCTGCACGCCGTCGCCGCGCCCTCGAGGATCTCAAGCTCGGCGGCGACATCGCGGCCGGCTACGAGGACTTCGAGGTGACCGGGGCCGTGTTCGAGAAACTGGTCGAGCCCACGCTCATCCAGCCGACCTTCGTCACCCATCTGCCGCAGGAACTGGTGCCCCTGGCCAAGCTTTCGCCGGAGGATCCCACGACCGTCGAAGTGTTTGAGTGCTGCATCAATGGCCAGGAAATCGCCCCGGGCTACACCGAGCAGAACGACCCCATCGCCCAGCGCGAGCGACTCGAACACCAGGCCGGCGGCGAGCAGCAGAAGCTGGACGAAGACTTCCTGGTGGCACTGGAACACGGCATGCCCCCGGCCGGCGGCATCGGGCTTGGTGTGGACCGGCTCTGCATGATGCTCCTCGGCCAGGAAAGCATCCGGGATGTCATCTTGTTCCCGCAGTTGAAGCCGAAGTGAACTTTTTCGGGGATCTCCGCGACGTATCGTGTGGGGCCCGGATGCCGCCGGCGCCCCGCACATGAACGACCTCGCAGCCCAACCGGTGGACTTGGACGCGCTCTTCCGCGAGTGCGGCAAGGACCTGCGCCTGTACTTCACGCGGCGACACGCGGAAATGGAGGCGGTGAGCGACCTCGTGCAGGAGTGCTTTCTGCAACTGGCACGACGGCTGCGCGCCGGCCCGGCAGTGACTTCACCGCGAGCTTATCTCTTCGGCATCGCCCGCCATCTCAGCCTGACCCATCTGCGCCGCCGCACCGAGACCGCCTTTCCCCCGCTGCCGGAGGATGAAATCGCGACCCTGGCGGCTCCGGATCCCCGGCTCCTCGCGGCCAGGGAAGTGATTGCCCTGCTGCCCGCGCTCCAACGGGAGATCCTCGACCTCCGCTTCACCCATGACCTGTCGTATGCCGAGATCGCGACGACGCTGGGCCTCCCGGTCGGTACGGTTCGCTCGCGCCTGCATCACGCGATGGCGCTGCTTCGACACCGTCTGGCACAAGAGGAGGCTGCGGGGCGAACGGCTTCTCAGAACCGTCCTCACAGGCCTGCCCCCGAAACGTCATGAAGCCGGAATCCCTCCATGCCCTCCTCACGGACCGCGAACTCGGCGAACTCACCGCCGAGGCGGCCGAGCTTCTGGACGCATGGCTGGCCGAACACCCGGACGTGGCCCCCACGCCGGACGTCCGCCGTCTGCACGAGACGGTCAGGACGGTGTTCGCCCGATTTCCCGATCTCGCCTGGCCAAGACCAGCCGCTGGGCGACACTCCGCCTGCCGGCGCGGGTGGGTGGCTCTGGCGTGGGCCGCATCCGTCGTGGCCTTGTTGGCCGGAACCTCCTGGGTGGGATTTCGTCTGGGACAAACCTCGGCCCGACCAACAGCAACGCTGGGTCCGCAGGAACCGCTCCCCGCGGCCGCCGCCGCACCGTCCTCCTGGGCCCGCTATGCGCTCGTACCCAATCCGCGTGGCGGGCTGAACGTGGTCCGTCGCTCGCCCTGACATCCCCTCCCCCGTCAAGCCATGAAACACCCCCTGCACTCCCTTGCTCCTGCCGCCCTGGCTCTGCTGTGGTGCGGTTGCCTGCCTGAGGAATCGATCTGGTGGTCGCCCGACGGTCAGACCGCCGCCGTTCGTGGCCCCGAGGGTCTGTGCCTCGCCCAACTCGACGGCCGCTTGTCCCCGGTCCTCCTGCCGGGTCGAATCCAATCCGCCAACTGGTCGCCCGACGGCTCCGGCCTCGTCGTGAGCCGCTCGCTCGAACTGGCCCAATGGGCCGAGGTCGAAGCCCTGATCCCGGCCGCGGAAGCCGCCGCGACGCGAGCCATGGCCCGCGCCGTACCCGACCTCCTGCGCGCGGGCCTGACCGTGGCCGGCGGCAACTGGAACGACCTGGACGGGCAATTCCTCAAACCGTTGGGCCTGGACAAGAACCGCGTCCTGAGCGCGGCGTGGTTCTGTGCCCGGAGCCTGCATCGCGACGCCTTGCTTGAGGTCGTCCGCGGATTCCCGAACGCCACGGCGCTCGAGTCGGAACTTCTCGCCCCCGAGGCCGACCGGATGGCGGTGCACGAGATCGTGTGGTTGCCTTTGCGCGAAAGGCAGGTCGTCGGCCCACCACAGGCGCTTCTTCGGAGCCTGCGCCCGATCCTCGACCCGCTCCTGTCTCCCCGTCACCCCGTGGTCGCCTGCCGCACCGACGAGGGGGCGCTGAAGGCGCTGCCGCTCGCCGGCGGGAATCCTGTGACCGTGGCAGAGGGTTCCGTCGTCGCCGCAGTCTGGTCGGCCGATGGCTGCTCGCTGATCCACCTCGTCAGGGAAGAGTCGGATGCCGTCGGCGAAATCCGCTCGCGCCGGGTGTTGGATGAGCGCGGTGGACTGCTCACCACGATCCCGCCCCCCAAACGCTGGCGCTGGCCGCTTTCGGCGCCAGCAGTTCGCCGCGCTTGGCCACGCTCCCGGACGGCCGCCTCCTGTTTGCCTGCTTGCCCGTCACACTGCCGTTGCGAGCAGACTCCATCCACCCCGGGGCACGTTTCTTCCTGCTCGACCCCGCTGCACCCCAGTCGCCGCCGGCGGTCGTGCCGGTCCGGGAAGGCTCGCTGCCGGATGATCTGAGCGTGTTCGCACCCAGCCCCGACGGCCAGCGCGTCGCGGTGGTGGAAGCGGGCACGGACGCGGTGGCCGTGCTCGAACTGGCAACGGGCAAAGTCAGCCTCCTCTCCCCCGCGCACGAGGGTTGGAAGTCCCGCCTCATCCCAGCATGGCGCAACCCTCATGAACTCAGCTTTGCAGCGCTGCCTTCGGCGACGGCCACGCGACCCGAACTGATGCTGTGGCGGGTGGATGCTCCCCGACGGGTGCTCAGCGAAGGCTGGCCGGGCGACGTCGTGAAGCCGTGGCTCGAAGGGCCGGGCACGAAGGCGGAGTCACCCGCACCTTGAAGCTCCGCCATAACCTTCCATGAATCGCCCGGTGAGAGCACCGGGCCCACAACCTGTAGGCCGGGTCCCCGACCCGGCGGGGTGAGCTCATGGACGCTGAGCCGGTTCGGCCGAACAGCACACTTGCCCAATTCCCGATGTTCGTAATCGGTGGAGAGACTCCCCGTCTTTGACCTCCGCCGATTACGAACATCGGGAATTGGGCTGAGGGCGCTCCACAAACCACCCTTCCTGCCTCCTTTTCCGTTGCCCGCAGCGCGCGGCCCAGCCGATGCTCGGCGGCGATGAAACCGTCCACCGACCGCTCGTTGACCACTGGTCCCTGGTGAACTGACCCGCCGCCCCTCGCTCAGCATGAAACGCACCCGATCCGACGCCCTCTTCGCCGAAGCCCTCACCTGCATCCCCGGCGGCGTCAACTCCCCCGTCCGCGCCTTCCGCGCCGTGGGCGGGCAACCTTTCTTCGTGGACCACGCCGCAGGCGCCCGCGTTTGGACGGTAGACGGTGAGGAGTTGATCGACTACGTGGGCACCTGGGGCCCGGCCATTCTGGGGCACGCCCATCCCCGGCTCATCGCCGCCGTCAAAGCCGCCGCCGACCACGGCACCAGCTTCGGCATCCCCAACCCGTTCGAGGTCCGCATGGCCCGAGTCCTCTGCCAGGCCGTGCCCAGCCTGCAGAAGGTGCGGATGTGCAACTCCGGAACCGAGGCCTGCATGTCCGCCATCCGCCTCGCCCGCGGTTTCACCCGCCGGGACAAGATCCTCAAGTTCGACGGCTGCTATCACGGGCACGGCGATTCGCTGCTCGTGAAGGCCGGCT
This sequence comes from Verrucomicrobiota bacterium, assembly GCA_027493615.1. Taxonomy (GTDB): domain Bacteria; phylum Verrucomicrobiota; class Verrucomicrobiia; order Limisphaerales; family J093; genus DSVZ01. The sequence continues at coordinate 262,633 of JAOSKK010000039.1, read as the reverse complement.
CCGGCGCCCTCACCCTCGGCCATCCCGACAGCGCCGGCGTCCCGGCCGATTTCGCGAAGCACACGCTTGTGTTGCCCTTCAACGAACCGGAGGCCCTGCGAGCCGCCTTCGCCACCTACGGAAGGGAACTGGCCGCCGTCATCCTCGAACTCGTCCCCGCCAACGCCGGCCTCTACCTGCCCCGCCCCGGCTACCTCGAACTGCTCCGCGAACTCACCGCCGCCCACGGCACCGTCCTGATTGCGGACGAGGTGATGACCGGGTTCCGGCTGGGTCTGGGCGGCGCGCAGGCCCGCTTCGGGCTCACACCGGACCTCTCCACCTTTGGCAAGATCATCGGCGGCGGTCTGCCGGTTGGAGCGTTCGGCGGGCGGGCCGACATCATGGACTGCCTGGCCCCCCTGGGACCGGTCTACCAGGCCGGTACGCTCAGTGGAAACCCCCTCGCCCTGGCCGCAGGCCTGGCCGCCCTCGAAGAACTGGGGGCATCCGGTGCGCAGACCACGGACCGAACCTCAAAGTCCGAAGACGATCCCTACGCGCAACTCGAAGCGATCGGTGCCCAGCTCGAGGAGGGTCTGCGGACCGCGGCGAAGAGCGCCGGCGTGCCGGTCCAAATGCAGCGCATCGGCTCGATGTTCTGCGCCTACTTCACCGCCGAACCCGTCCATCAACTGGCCGACGCGATGCGCAGCGATCGCGATCGTTTCCGGCGGTTTTTCCACGGCATGCTCGACCGCGGCATCTATCTCGCGCCCTCCCAATTCGAGGCCGGCTTCCTCTCAACGGCGCACACCCCCGCGGACATCGAGCAGACCGTGCGCGCCGCCGCGGGGGTACTCCGCACGCTCTAACTGGCACCCAACCGTTTGGCCGTCGAACCCGCCTCCTGGTTGTGGTGCGGGCTTCCAGCCTGCACCCGACCGGTCCAGCGTGGTGGTGCGGGCTTCCAGCCTGCACCCGACCGGTCCAGCGTGGTGGTGCGGGCTTCCAGCCTGCACCTCCTCACTCCCACTCGATCGTGCCCGGCGGTTTGCTGGTGATGTCAAACACACACCGGTTGACCCCTTGCACCTCGTTGATAATCCGGCTGGCCAGCTTCTCCAGCAGCGGATAGGGCAGCCGCACCCAGTCGGCTGTCATCCCGTCCTGCGACTCCACCGCCCGCACGGCGATGGTGTAGTCGTAGGTCCGTTCATCGCCCATCACCCCCACACTCTTTACCGGGAGCAACACGGCAAAACTCTGCCAGATCTTGCGGTACCACCCGGTGGCCTTCATCTCCTCGACCACGATGGCGTCGGCCCGACGCAGGATCTCGAGCCGACGCGGCGTCACCGCCCCGATGATGCGCACCGCCAGTCCCGGACCCGGAAAAGGCTGACGCCACACCAACTCCTCGGGCAGTCCAAGCTCCTGCCCGAGTTGGCGCACCTCGTCCTTGAACAAGCACCGCAACGGCTCGACCAACTGCAGCCGCATCTTCTTCGGCAACCCCCGACGTTGTGGTGGCTCTTGATCAAGGCCGCCGGGTTGCCCGCGATCGGTACCGACTCGATCACGTCCGGGTACAGCGTCCCTTGCGCCAGGAACTTCGCCTTGCCCACATGCCGCAGGGCGTCCTCGAACACCTGGATGAAGGTCCGCCCGATGAGCTTCCGCTTCCGCTCGGGATCCGTCACCCCCCGCAAAGGCCGCAGGAATTTCCCCGCCGCGTTCGCGTAGTGCAGTCGGATGCGAAAGTGCCGGCCGAAAACCTCACGCACCACCTCGGGTTCGCGTGCCCGCAGCAGGCCGTTGTTGACGAAAATGCAGGTCAGTTGCTCGCCAACGGCCCGGTGCAGCAAGGCCGCGGCAACGCTGGAATCCACCCCGCCGCTCAGACCGAGGATCACGCGCTCGCCGCCCACTTGGGCGCGGATCTCCTCGATGGCCTGATCCCGGTAATGCCGCATGGTCCAATGCCGGCCGCAGCCGCAAATCCCGTGGACGAAATTGCTCAGCACCTCCTTGCCGCGCGGCGTGTGCACCACCTCGGGATGGAATTGGATCCCATAGAACTGCCGTCGCGGATCCGCGATGGCCGCGTACTCCGAGTTCTCCGTCCGCGCCACCGGCCGAAACCCCGCCGGCAACCGCGTAAGCTTGTCGCCGTGCGAATTCCAGACCTGGAGCGTCCGGGGCAGACGACGGAACAGGGGAGAGTCCTTGTCCGTGACCGTTAGCGTGCCTTTGCCGTACTCGCGCTTCTCGCCCGGCTCAACCTTCCCGCCCAGGAACTGCCCGAAAAGCTGAACACCGTAACAGATGCCCAGGATGGGCACCCCGAGATCAAAGATCGCCGGGTCGGGCAACGGCGCGTCCGACGCATACACGCTCGACGGCCCACCCGAGAGGATCAGGCCGCGGGGAGCGAGCCGGGCGATCTCCCTGGCCGGGGTGCGAAAGGCCAGAATGCTCGAATACACCTGCGCTTCCCGGATCCGCCGGGCGATCACCTGCGTGTATTGGGACCCGAAATCAAGGATAACGATCTGTTCGGTCATGATAACCAGGGGCAGGGTTCTGCCGGGCCACCGCCAGCTTGGCGAGGCAAAAGTGGACCGCAATGGAGACCCCCTACCTGCTTTAGGCGCCGACGTGAGGAGGCGGAGTCGCGTGGCCTTCGGTCCACGATGCCTCCTCACGTCGGCGCCTACAGTCTGTCGCGGTTACATGCCGGGTCTGACAGACCCGGACTAACCGGCGTAGCGACGCGCGACGCGTCAACGATCCGCGGGCCAGGTCGTCGCTTCCGCCGCGGGTTCAACGTGCACCAGCACATCTGCCACCGACGGCACTTCCGCGCGCAGATGGTCCTTCACGGCATGCGCAATCCCGTGCGCCCGCCGGACCGACATCTCCGGGTCCACCTCGACGTGCAACTCCACGAAGTACTGCCCCCCCATCTTGCGAATCCGGCACTGCTCGATCCGCGCCACATCCGGCAGCGCCGTGGCCAGGCGCCTCAGCCGGTCATGGAGTTCCGGCTCCGGCGCGGCGTCCATCAACTCGGCGAGCGTGCCGCGCAGCAACCGCCTCCCGTTCCACGCGATCACGCCAGCCGCCACCAGCGCCGCCACATCGTCCGCCACCGCATAGCCCGGCCCGCCCACCAACGCCACCGTGATGCCCACTCCCGCGGCCAACGAGGTGAGCGCGTCGCTGCGGTGATGCCAGGCGTCCAGCACCACGGCCGAGCTGTTCATGGCCACCCCTTCGCGCAACACCCAGCGAAACAGCGCCTCCTTCACCACCACGACGCCCACCAGCACGCCCAGCGTGAACGGCGCTGGCGATTCGTGCGGATGCAGTATCTCACCCACGGAGGTCACCACGATCCACCCCGCCGCCAGGAACAGCATTGTGGCCACCACGGCGGCCGCGATCGGCTCCGCCTTGCCGTGCCCGTATGGATGATCCGCATCGGGCGGCACAGCAGCCACCACCAACCCGCGCCAGACAATCAGGGAACTCAGCAGATCGGCCAGCGACTCGATGCCGTCCGCCACCAGCGCATGGCTGTGCCCCCACCACCCCGGCGACGGTCTTGCCGCCCGCCAACAGCGTGTTGACGGTCATTCCCCACAGGGTCGCACGCACGCCGCGGCGCAATCGCGTGGTCGTCACGCCCCTCAGATGACAGCCCGCCGTCTTCGCTGTCCATCCGATTCCCGACCTCGCTCCCTCCAAGACGCCGAACGCCCCCAAACCGATCCCACCCTCCGTCCTCCTCTCCGTCCCCTCTCGCGTCTCTCCGCGTCTTTTCGCGGGCCCCTCGTCCTTCAGCCGCGCTCTCCGGAGCTCACTTCGGCCACGGGTCTTTGCCCATGCCGACCCGCCGGCAGAGCGCCTCGGACCGGCGGCAGAATTCGTGCGGATTTCTTGGCTGTGCGGCTCGCGTCGCAGCATTCAGCACCCCCGCCTCCCGCGACGGTCCGCCGCCCTGCGCCGAGCCGGGGAAAACCCACCGGGCCGGCCGCCCACTGACAGACCCAGCACGCGCGCCATCTCCTCCCGCGCCGTGCCGGGTAAGCCGTACGGAATTCAGCCCTGCGCGTTGACCTGATCGCGGACCTGCTCCAGAAGGAGGGCCACCTGCTCGATCTGGGCGCGCAGGGCCGGCCAATCGGGGTCGTCCAGGTCAAAACCAGGATAGCGCGTCGTCAGATAAGCGCCCGCGAGCGTCAGCGCAAGCGGCTTGACCTCCGCGCTCAGGCCAGATGGTCGCGCCTCCAGTTCACGCGCCAACCGCGTCAGCTCGTGGGTCCTCTCGAGGAACCAGCCCAGCCGAATGAGTTCCGCCTTGATGACCTTCTCAAGCACCTCGGAGAGTTTGCTGCGGCACATCCCCTAAGCGATCTCCGCGTTCGCAAGATGTCGCAACCCTTCCAGGTCCGACAGGGCGATCCACAGCCAGTCGGCCGGGTTATTGGAATCAGTCTTCCTGGGCAAGGAGCACCCCCTCATTCAGCACGGGCTGGAAAAAATGATCCCCCACCGCGCGCTTTTCCGCCAACCGCCGCGTGGTGACCGGGATCAGCGTGAACGCCGGACGCGGCCACACGTCCCAGATGGCGTTACCCAACTGGGACAGCGTCTCTTGCTGCCGCTCCGCCCCATCGGCCACCAGACAGAGGTCCACGTCACTATCCGGCCTTGCCTCGCCCCGGGCATGCGACCCGAACAAATAGACGCGCCGGAGGGCGCCGCACGGTTCATGGCCTGAAGACACTCGGCCAGCGTTTCCCGCTGGCTGGCCAACGACGGCGGCAGGTTGTCCAACACCAACTTCACAGCGTGGCGCAACGTTACGCCTCGACACCCGATCCGACAAGGCGCAATGCCAGCCGAACTGGAAGTCTTCCGGTTGCCCCAGCCGTTCCGCCCATTTCCATCACGAAACAAGGCCGTGCGAAAAGTGCGGCTTCCCGGTCAACCGGGCGGAGCGGGCAGCCTCCCAACGCATTCAGCCGCAGACAGGTGTGTGTGTACCGCCGGACAGTCGAGAGATTTCTTCGGGTTTCCTGTAAGATTCCGCCGCGTTTTCGGGAGGGAGCAGGTGGCGACCCAGTGTATGAAGCCAACACTCCCGGTTCTGGCCGCCACCCTCCTGGGCGCCGCGACCCTTCCTCACCTCCTCGCCAAGGTCACCATCACCGTCGATCCCACGTTCATCAAGATCACGGAGGGACTACTCGTGACCGACGTAGAACCGACCGAAGACTCGACCTGGTGGGATTACGACAACGACGGAGACCTGGACCTTTTCCTGGGGAGCAACGCGTGGGAGGCGGGCGATCCCAGGTGCGATGTGTTTCGCAATGGGGGAACGGTTCGTTCGGGAAGGTCTTTGCCACCCATGTCGGTTGAAGCGTGCGCAACCCCGGCAGGAGCTACAACGCCGCGTGGGTGGACTACGACAACGACGGCGACGAGAGCGTCGTCACCAACGTCCTGAATCGTGTATCACTGACAAAGCCGGCGACCCTGCGAAGTGTCAACGGGCCAGACGCCACGGTTATCGAGGGTGCCGATTCTCTTGACCCGGAGCCGATGCGTGGCGCGTACGTGGGAAACAGCTCGGTGTTGAGCGGCTTTACACTGCGAAACGGGTACGGCAGTGATGCAGGAGGTGGCGCCAATTGTGAACCTCAGGGCGTGTTGACCAACTGTGTGTTGGCCGGGAACGGCGCGAGTGATGGCGGGGGCGCATAGGGTTCCTCCGGCCCGCCCGCCGACCAATTCACATCCTCGAAACCGCGCAAGTACCACGGCAATGGCCAGTAGCCGCCCCCGCCACCATGACGTTGATTCCTGACCGCGTCGGCTGCGGCTCAACGGCGGCAATGCCGAGCACGCAATTCACCCCATCCCGCCCGCGGGTCCGGCGCGAACCACAGGCTCGCGCCGGCCGCCACGCCCAGCGCTGCCAGGTGTAAATCGAACGTCTCCTTCGTCGCGTGCATCAACCCCAGCGCCAGCCCCCAGCAGGGCCGCAAAGATGATCAGCGGCACACGTCCACAGTCAAGAGTTCAACCGCCACAGCGTGTAGTTCAGTGCCGCCGCGAAGCTGACCCAAGCCAGATAGGGCGCCAGCAACCAGGCGGCCACGCGGTTCACGGGGCGGAACGCGATGAACGTCGCCGTGATGGCCAGCCAGAGCAGCATGATTTCAGTGAAGGCCCAGCCCGGCTTTTTCAGCCCGAAGAACAGCGGTGTCCAGGCGACGTTGAGCGCCAGTTGTAGCACGAACAGCGCGAGTGGCCGCCGTTGCGCTGCGAATCCGCCGCGCCGCCACACCAGCCAGGCGGCCACCGCCATCAACGTGTAGAGCGCCGTCCACACCGGGCCAAAGACCCAGCCAGGCGGATTCCATGACGGCTTCCTCAGCGACGCATACCACTCGCCGGGCATGAACAAACCACCCATCGCCGCCGCCGCAAAGCAAAGCATCACCCAGCCCAACAGCGCCAGAATCTGGCGGCCCAGGGGTTTGGAAGTCGGCTTGGAGGAGTTCATCCCCGCTCGGTCGTCGCTCCTGGCCTCAGATTCCGAAAGGTTCGTATTCACCCACGTCAATCGACTTCTCGAATCCGATGGCCCGCAACCGCCCCGTCCAGTTCTTCAGCCACGCGTGCCGTTCTTCCTCCGACACGCGCATCGGCGCATCGAGGATGTTTCGTGCGAGCACGTCCCAGCCGGTGAAGCGCAGCCTCCCGCGCTGGATCGGCCGGCGGATCGCGTGAATGTCTCCGGCTCGACGTGGGCGGAGGCGATGAGGGTCTTCATGAGTGGGGGTGGAAGGATGAAATGGGAAATCGGTATAGCCCGCGGCGGTCGGTGCGGACCAGACCTTCATGTCCGCCGGCGGGTTCAATTCCCAGCCATGGGCAAAGCGGTCCACCAGGTCCGGATTGCTGAGGTAGGGCCGGCCAAAGGCGATGAGGTCGGCCTGGCCGCCCGCGATGGCCGCCTCGGCCGTTTCCTGCGTGTAACCGCAACAGCCCATCAGCGGTCCGTTGAACGCGGCGCGAAATGCCGCGAGCGTCATCGGCTGGCCCAGTTCGTGGAAACCAAAGGCCAAGCCGTCCACGACGTGCAGGTACGCCAGCCCGTAGGCGTTCAATTGTCTGGCGGCGTAGGTGAAGGTCTCGCGGTAATCCGGCGAGCCCATGTCGTTGAAATTGCCGTTGGGCGAAAGGCGCACGCCCACGCGGTTGGCAGGCCAGACGGTGAGGATTGCTTCGATGATTTCCTTCAGAAACCGGAAGCGGTTTTCCAGGCTGCCGCCGTAGCAATCCGTCCGGTGGTTGGTTCGCGATTGGAGGAACTGGTCAATCAGGTAGCCGTTGGCGGCATGAATTTCCACGCCGTCGAAACCCGCCGCCTTCGCCCGCTCAGCCGCCCGCCCATAATCCTCCACGACCGCGGCGACTTCGCCAGTCTCCAGGGCGCGGGGCGTTTCGTAAGGCTGCTTGCCGATGGGTGTGTGGAGGTAGTCGCCGTTGAGCTTGATGGCCGAGGCGGACACGGCCAGTTCTCCGCCATGGAAGCTGCTGTGTGAGGCACGACCGCAGTGCCAGAGTTGGAGGAACACCGGCGTGCGGTGGGCGTGGAGCGCGGCGGTGGTCTTCTGCCAGCCCGCCACTTGCGCGTCGCTGTAAATGCCCGGCGAATCCACCCAGCCGATGCCTTGCTCGGAGATGACCGTGGCTTCGGTGATGATCAACCCGGCCGAAGCGCGTTGGGTATAGTACTCGGCCATCAGGTCGTTCGGCAGACGCTCGCGCCCGGCACGGGCGCGCGTGAGGGGGGCCATGACCACGCGATTGCGCAAGGTCAATCCACGCAGGTCAAACGCGGAAAGCAAGTGAGGTAAGCGAGCGTGGTTCATGGGGTTTGTGTTTTGCTGCATCGTCAAGGATTTCCAGTGGCCACTGCCGTTCCCGCGACAGGCGCGGCCCAGCCCAGCGCCTGCAGCACGAGGTCCCAATGCTTTGCGGGCTGCACTTTGCGAAGGACGGCTTTCACCTTGCCATCCGGCCCGATGATCATAGTGCTGCGCTCGGTGTCCATGCATTTCTTACCCTGCATGGATTTCTCCACCCAGACCCCGGAGGCCTGCACGATCGCTCTCGCTTCATCGCTGAGGAGCGGAAAGGGCAGGCCGTGCTCCTTCATGAACTTGGCGTGACGCTTCAGGCGGGATTCTTCCAGCAGGATCACGCCGTGGCCGCGGTCCGCGAACAGACGGCCCGCGCTGACGCCGGCCATACCCGCTCCGGGGATGACCATACGCAGGCTCATGTGGCGGCGGGGATGGCAGCGCGCAGGCGGGCGGCGTGGTCCGTGATCTCGCGGCGTTGGGATGGCGTGAGACGGACGGCGTTGCGCACCTGCATGACCGTGCGCGGGTTCTTGGCGAGCAGGGCTTCGTGGCGCAGCAGGAAGTCCCAGTAAAGCGTCGTGAACGGACACGCCCTTGGCCCGGCGCGCTGTGCGGGATCGTAGCGGCAACCCGCGCAGTAGTTGCTCATGCGCTGAATGTATTTGCCGCTGGCGATGTAGGGCTTGCTGGCCATGAGACCGCCATCGGCGTATTGGGACATGCCCAGCGTGTTGGGCAGTTCCACCCATTCAACCGCATCCACATACGCGGCGAGATACCACTCATGCACGCGCCGCGGATGTGCACCCCACAGCAAGGCGAACAGACCGGTGACCATGAGCCGTTGGATGTGATGCGCGTAGCCATACCGCCACGTCTGACCGATGGCATCGCGCAGGCACGCCATGTCGGTCTCGCCCGTCCAGTAAAAGTCAGGCAAGGCGTGTTGCGCTCCCAACGCGTTCCGCCCGATATACCCGGGCATGTGCCGCCAGTAGATGCCACGCACGTACTCGCGCCAGCCGAGAATCTGGCGGATGAACCCTTCCGCCGCCGGGAGCGGCACGCGTCCGCTGCGAAACGCCTTTTCGGCAGCAGCGATCACGCGGCGCGGGTTGAGAAGTTTCAGGTTCAGGGCCGCGCTCAGCCGCGAGTGAAAGAGCCACGGCTCGTTCGTCCACATGGCGTCCTGCCAGCGCCCAAACTCCGCGAGCCGGTGGGTCAGGAAATCGTCGAGGGCCAGTTCTGCATCCGTCGGGGTGACCGGCCAGTCGAAGTCGTGCAGCGCGCCGGGGTGCTTCGCAAAATGATCCTCCACCAGCGCCAGCACTTGGCGAGTCGTCGCATCCGGTGGGAAACGCCGTGGCGGCGAGCGGAGGGGGTCCGGTCCGTCCTTGCCAAAAGCCTCCCGGTTCTCGGCATCGAAATTCCATGCGCCACCGGCCGGTTCGTCGCCCTCCATCAGCACGCGATGCTGGCGTCGCAGCTCGCGGTAGAAGAACTCCATCCGCAGTTGCTTTCGCCCCGGGCGTGCCGGGTGAACGCCTCGCGCGAACAAAGGAAATGCCGGTCGGGTCGGACCTCGAAAGCCACGCCCAGGGCGCGCGCGGTGCTCTCAAGATCCGTCTGCACGCGCCAGTCGCCCGGCTCGACCCAGATCAAGCGTTGCGGACGGAGGCGGCCGGTCGTGGCGGTCAGTTCGCCGCCGAAAGAGCCGCGGTTCGTGACGTCGTTCAGTGGGCGGTAGTGAACCGTTACACCCTGGCTGTGGAGCGTATCGTGGAAGTGCCGCATGGCGCTCAAGAACATCGCAATCCGCGCTTTGTGCGACCAGACGTGGGTGCTTTCCTTGGCGACTTCCGCCATCCAAACCGCATCGCACGCCGGGTCGAAACCGTCGAAGGCAGCCGAGTCCTGGTTCAACTGGTCGCCGAGCACCAGGACCAGGTGACGTGGGCGGGTTTGGGGATGAAACTTCATGCGGGTCGCCATCCAGAGGGTTGGCTATCGCGCTTGCACGGTGGACAGACCGCCATCCACGTGGAGCACCTGGCCGGTGACCCAGGTTTGCTCGGGCGACAACAGCCAGCCAATGGCCGACGCGATGTCGCCCGGCTCGCCCAAACGCCCGACTGGCTACAGCGCCACGGACGCTTTGCGCGCCACTTCATTGGCGATAAGGAACTGGCTCAACGGCGTCTGCACCAGTCCGGGCGCAACACAGTTCACGCGAATCCCGTAGCGGGCATAAGTGGCCGCGGCGGCGCGCGTCAAGCCCTCGACCAGCGGCTGGGCGCCGCGGTGGACCCCGCGTCGGGTGAGGTCGTCCACCCGATCGTGGAATCTCGTCATCCCCCGCTGCAGTTCGGCCGGGGACAGACCCCGATTCCAGTGTCTGCCGCGAATGAGCCGCAGGTGTTCGTGGGTGGAATCCGGCAGATTCATGGGGTGCGTTGGGGCTTGCGTTGCCGGGTTGGCTTCGTGCCGCGCTTTCCACGAAGCGCGGCGTAGTCTTTGAAAACGTGCTGGCCGGCCCTGACGAGCATTCGCCGAATCGCGGCACGGTCGAGTTCCGAGACCTCCGTGAACACCAGTTCGGCGGCGAAGTGTTTCCCCACCGGCTGGAGTGCGGGTTCGCCCAGCGCCCGACCATTCCAAAAAAGCAGGGAGACCTTGCCCGCCTTGATGGAGTAACCGACCACGGGGTAGCCCTCGAGGAACCACACCGGGGCGCCATGCCAGATCTTCGATTCCGCTCGAGGCAGGGTGGCCTCGATCTCGGCCCGCAGTCCCTGACAAACTGCGGCCAGCTCTGGCGTCTGGCTCGTGGCGTACCGGCTGATGCCTGCGTCGCGGGCTGCCCCCGCGGCCACTGCGGGGCTTCGCTTGGATGCTGAGTTCATCGGAGGGTTTACCGGGTGGGGGTCTCGTTCACCACGTTGTAGGCAGAGGTCCGCGCCGACTCGAGCGGACGAAGTTCAAAGGTCAGTCCCAACTGCGGGGAACCACCACAGGAAACGAGACTAAGAGGCCTGCCAGGCCGAGGAGTACCTTCGTTGTCATCGTTTGCCGTTTCGTTGTTCGTTCTTGTTTAATCGATCCCGTGGACGCCGGCCGACGTGCCCGCACACCACAACGACGAACGAACGCCGCGCCGGAGGACAATCGTTCGGAACATTCTTCGGCCCGATCGCATCCTGACTCCCATCCCGTTGCAAGCCACCCACAGCAGGCCGCCGACCGCTTCGCCTTCGGAACACGAATGATGTCCGCGCGTACTTGTGTCCATCATATTCATTGATGACAGTCTGTCCAGCGGGATGGCGGATGGAGGCTCGCTGCTCACGGCTCAACCCAACGGCCCCGTACCCTGCGAGCCCGACGCGTGGACATCGGCGGTTCCGCGTGTGCCCGCCGGGACGTTCCAGACGACTCGCGAACCTCGGGGCCGCTCCAACCTCCGAAGGCGCTACCCGTACAAGCCCGGAGACAGCGCCTCCGTGGGCCCGCTGACGGCCAACTCCCAGTCCGCGACCGATGCCCGCAGGCTCATTCCCCCGCAGGATGATCCGCGAATGTCGCGCCCACGCCCGACGCCCTGCCCGAACCCGACATGCTCCAACGATGCGGCGAATTCGTCACCACCCTCTGCCGCCTCTGCCGGGCGGCCCACAAACCCGCTTGGCTTCCTCCAGTCCTTGCTTATGATCTCGATTATGCCTGGCCGTCCAGCCGCGCCGCTCCCGCCCAGGCAGCCCCTTTACAGTCATGCCCGCCGTCGCGGCCTCGACCACGAGGACGCCCAGGACCTCGTCCAAGGCTTCTTCGCCCGCTTGATCGACAAGACGGCCCTGCGTCAGACCACGCCCGAACGCGGACGGTTTCGCAGTTTCCTGCTGGCTTCGTTCGGGCATTTCCTGGCCAATGACCACGACCATCGCCATGCCCTCAAGCGCGGCGGCGGTGTCGAATTCGTTCCCCCTGCCGGAAACGGACCAGGAACTCCCCGCCGAGGGCAAGTCGTCCCAATACCGGCTGCTTCGCCCGTTCTTGTTCCGTTCGCCCGATCCCGGCGGATACGACCAGGCGGCCACGGCCCTCGGGTTGCGCGCCAGCCAGATGCCGAAGCGGGTGTTCCGCTTCCGGCAGCGGCTGCGCGCCCTCGTCCGCGAGGAAATGGCCTGGACAGTTTGCACCCCGCCCGAACTGGAGGCCGAGTGGCGTCACCTGGTTGATCTGATCGCCGATGGTGAGCCGAATGATCCTCGCTGAACCGCAAACCACGCGAACCAGGCGCGTGCGGAAGGTTATGCTCCCCACCAGGCAGCAAGCCCGAATGGCCCGTGGGAGCCCGTGGAAGCGCCGCTCGTCGTCGCAAGTCACCAAGCCACGGTCGAGGTGTCTCTTGGGGGTTCAAACCGGTTCTACCGCCTGCGAACGCCTTAAGCCTCGCCGTTCGATTCAACCAAAAGGGGCGTGGTTGCGTGCCCAAGGAGGTGTGCGAACTCCTCGGGAACGCGTCCAAGTTCCACCAGCTTTCTTTCAACGCCAATTCAAGAAGCCTAGGAATCCAAGATGCGTCCGGGTCAGCCCTGCAACGGTCAGGACTCCTCGAATGCTTTCAGGAAGTCGTCCCGGTTGATATCCGATTGGCGACAGATAGCCCGCAAGGTCGACCCTTTGAGGTGGCTATGGTTGGGTATGGTCAGTGGGGTCATGCTGCCATCTGCATTGCGTCGCTGTAACGAAATGTGTTCCCGTTCGCGCACCAACTCGAAGCTCTCGCCATGAAATTGCAGGGCGGACTGCACATCGCGAAGGGCCTCAGCGTAGGTATCGCCCTCACCTACAACCACCCCTCGGACCCCCACCGGGTAGGCCACGTAACCGTCCGTGTGCTTCTCAATGATGATCTTAAGCTGTCGCATGCTTCTCGCGACAAACCACCGCCCTTGGATTCGGATGGCGAGGGTTTCCTCTGGATCCGGTCCTCACTATTGTCGCGCTTCACTTCCCCGCTGGGCTTCGCGCAGACGCATGGGCCGGTTGCGCCATCGGTGGTCGCGTTGAACCGGCGGGACCCGCTCGCGGCTGCATGGGCTTGTTGTTTTCAGGCCTGAAAGGACGCCCTTGCACAAATCGCTGGCGGCGGCGGATCCTATCGATGCTTGTCTTTCGCCCGGCCGGGAGTAGGAAAGGGTGCGTGCAATCCGGCCCGACAACCGAGACGTTCGCCAGCACCCATGGGAGCGTGGTCCTGGCTGCCGGGGGCGCCAACACGCCGGACTCGCGCCTGGCCTGGGAGCAACTCGCCCGCACCTGAACGGCTCTTCGACCGCGACTGGGCGAATACCATTCTGGACCAAGCCCGCGTGCTGACCGCGGTTTGAAATCTGCCCGGCTGGCCGGCACGGGGTGCCAGGACGGGAGCTGGTACCCACCCATGGCGTGGTGACCGTGCGCGAATCGCAAGTCGAACCGCTCACCGCCGCAGGACTGCTGACGGTCAGACCGCTCGCACCGGCAGCTCGTCGCGCCGCAGCGCTGCGGACGTGAGGAGCGAGGTCATCACCTCAGCCAAGCCGGATCGCTGAAGCACCCCGCGGAGCACAAGAGGCCCGCGAATCGCCGGACCGCCCGGCGCGGAGTCAACGGGGCGACACGACACCCGCTCCCGGTGGTAGGCCTGGACGCGGCGTGCGTCAAAGGGGAATGCCACCCCGGAAAGTGTCCAAGAAGTGTCCCAGCAGGCTTCCGATGCACCCTCCAAATGCGCTTGAGGATTCGCTGTAAGTCATTGGGGGCTTGGAGTTTTTGAGTTGGAGCCAGTTGTCGGATTTGAACCGACGACCGTCCGATTACAAATCGGATGCTCTACCACTGAGCTAAACTGGCCCGCTTGAGGGGCGAACATATCGCCCCACCCCCGCCCCTTGGCAAGTGGATAGCCAGATTGCCGTCTTCCCCAAAGGCCAGCGGCTGCGCCGGTCCCAGCACCTCGAGGTCCGGTCGCAACTCCGCGTCCGCAAGCAGAGCCGCCGAGGCCTCGAACCGCTCGACCGAGAGGGTGTCGGCGATTCGCACCACGCGCGCCTGGCGCGGGTCGGGCAGGGCCAACGTGGTCAGGGCCGCCGCGATCGCTTCGCGGTCGGTCGCGAACGCGATGGGAATCTTGGCGCCCTGCAACGAAAGCGCCGTCAACGCATTGGTCACCGTGACCGCCCGGTCCATGGCCGCAATCAACCGCGTGGTGGTGAAGTCAGCCAGGCCCAACCCGATGGCGTTGCCATGACTCTCCGGCGTCAGATCGCGCACAAACAACCGGCGGACATGCGGCGTGCGATGTTCGACATCCTCGGCCAGACTGTAGCCGTGGATCATGCGGCCGATGATCGCCGGGTCCATGCCGGTTCCGCTCAGGTTCTTGCCCATCTGATCCACGATGAGCAGGTCCACCGTGTCGAACGGCAGCCGCGGCATGAGGGCCCGCGCCTCGGCACACAACGCCGACTCGCGCGACTCGAGGTCCTCCGGCAGGACGACCGCCAATCGCGCAGGGTCATGCCGCTGGTTCTCGACAATCGCCAGCCCGGCCAACAGGGGCAACCGCCGGCTCGCCACCGCCCCGAATCGCCGCAGCACAGCCAGGTAGCCCAGTCGCGAGGCCGCGGCGTGAAACCGGGCGGCACCAACCCGCTTGCCCAGGCCCACCACCAACATCTTCAGCAAGCCGCTGCCCAGGTCGCCGCCAAAGTCGGTGTGCGGTTTGATCCGGTTGACCAGCACAATAGCGTCGGCCCGCACAGCCTCGACGCTCGCCACCACCGGCAGGCCCTCGGGCGTGTGGCCGATCTCTTCCACGTCCATGCACGCGCGGATGGGCACGCCCAGGGCAGCCTCGGTCACGCCGTACTCCCCGAGCAACGCGATCTGTCCTTCCGCCGTCCCGCCGCCGTGGCTGCCCATGGCGGGCACCACAAACGGCCGGGCCCCCGTGACCCGCAGACACTCCAGCACGGCCGCCACCAGCTCCTGCAGCCGGGAGATGCCACGGCTTCCCACGGCCACCGCCACACGCGCCCCGGGCTTCAGCCGCCGCGCGACCGGCCCAAGCTCTTCCCGCACCACCGCCGATATGTCCAGGACCGGGGACTCCGGCAAGAGCTGGCGGACCGGGGCCAGACGCGGGAAGAGCGCCGACGCGGATCGGTCGTTCGATGGGTCGCTCGACATGGGCCGCAGTCTCGGCGAAGACCAGCCGAAGCACCAAGCAGTTTTCGAACCTCGACCGCGCCGGAAACCGGTCCCGCGCGGCACCTGCCGCATTCGGTAAGACGAGGCGGGCGCCGAAGATCCTCTCGGCCCAATCCCCGATGTTCGTAATCGACGGAGAATCCGGGAGGGGGAGGGTCTCCATTCGGGCTGCTTTTCCGTTGCGGCCGACCGGGGAGCGTCCGTAACGTCACACCCATGAGCACCCCGGGCGACGCAGTCCAGATGGCGCGGCACGTCAGCCGCCCGGGTCTTGCTGCCCACCGTAGGCGCCGACGTGAGGAGGCGATCGCCGAGCCATGAACACCAACCAAGACCGGGTTGGGCCGGCTGCGGTATGTTTCGCGGTGCTGCTGTTGTCCTGGCCCGCGTCGGCCGTGACGCCCACTCCCGAGCACAGTTCACCGCGTGACGAGACGCTCGCCAGCGCGCAGTGGTGGGCGCTCGTCGAAGAGGATTGGCTGCAGCAGGCGGCCGCGCTGCGCGCCGCACGGGTGCCGTTGACGACGCACACGGATGCCGCCGGGGCTTGCGACGGCGTCAAGGACGGTCGTTACGGCTTCCACACCGGCGCCGACGCGAACCCGTGGTGGCAGGTGGATCTCGGCGCGGCGAGCGAGCTGGACCGTATCGTCGTCTACAACCGCCTCGACTACGCCCCGGGTCTGCACAACGCAGATACGCTGCGTATCCTGACTGCCGAGGTGCCCGGGGCGTGGACCTTGCGCCACGACAATCAAGGACGGCATTTCGGCGGCGTGTCGGGCGGCGGCCCGCTCGAGGTGCGGTTCTCCGAGGGAAGTGTTCGCGCACGCTACATCCGCCTGGAGGTGCCTTCGACGCAGCCGCTCTTCTTTCACCTGGACGAGGTCGAGGTTTACAGCCGCGCAGAGCCGGACCGCAACCTGGCGCTGCACCAGTTGGCCGACCAGAGCAGCCTCAGCGAGTGGTCCACGGTGAAGCGGCGCCCCGGCGATGATCCCGGGCCGCTGTTCCCCACGGCGGAGGTCCTGGAACGCGGCCGGCGCCTGGCGCGGACGATGGCGCAGGGGGGACTGGACGTCACCGAGGGCGAGTTTGCCCTGGACCGTGTCGAGCGGGCCCTGCACACGCTGGGCTCGACCCCCACGCCCGATGCCGCCCAAGCCGTGTACCTGGAAGCGCGCCGGACGGTGCGGCGCCTCCTGTTCGGGCATCCGCTCTTGAACCTCGACCGGCTCCTGTTCGTGAAGCGGTTTACGCAGGAGACCTATCCCGATGTGTGCCTGAACCACATGCCGTGGGTTTCGCGGCCGGGCGGGGATTTGTGCGTGTTGTCCAGCGGCGCGAGCGGAGGTTTGTTCCCGGCGTTGGCCAGGCCCGGGGCTGATCTCACGGTGCGGTCTGTGCTCAACGGGGCCCTGGGTCCGGGGCACGTGCACGGGATGGACCTCTGGTGGGACGGCGATCGTGCCGTGTTCGGCTACGCGAAGGCGAAGAGTGATTCGCCTCCGGAAGGCTGGCTGGACCGCGCCCGGAGCTATCACCTGCGTCGCACGGAGGAACCGATCCACCTCTTCGAAGTTGCGCTGGACGGCCGCTGGTTGCGGCAGTTGACCGACGGCGAATGGAGTGATCTGGACCCGACCTACGCGCCCAATGGTGACATCGTGTTCGTATCGGAGCGTTGCGGGACCTCGCTGCAGTGCAACGAATACGACAAGGACGAAACGAGCTGCAACCTGTACGTGATGAAGCCCGATGGCCAGGGCATCCGCCGGCTGAGCGTCAACAAGGACGGCGATTACCTGCCGCACACGCTGGACGACGGCATGATCGCCTACACCCGCTGGGAATATCACGAGCGGAGCTGGGCCTACCTGCAGTCCCTTTGGGTGGTGCGGCCCGACGGCACCGCCGCCGATGCGATTTTCAAGCAGCACTTTGTGGATCCGTGGGCGCTCGAGGATGTCCGCTCCATCCCCGCCAGCCGCAAGCTGGTGGCCATTGCCACCGGCCATCACACGCTCGCCGTGGGGCCGCTGGTGGTCGTGGATGTCTCGCTCGGCATCAACGAACCGCGCGGCATCCAAATCCTCACCCCGGGGGTGAATCCGCCCGAGGGCGGCATGGACGGCGTGATCGTGCCGGGCGGCGGCGTGCCGGATGGCGGTGGCTTCTACTCGACGCCCTGGGCCCTTTCGGAGCAGTTGTTCCTTGTCGCCTACAACTACGGCAAGCAGACCGAACCCGCGGGCTATGCCCTGTACCTGATCGATGTCTTCGGCAACAAGGAACTCGTGTACCGCGACCCGCACATCTCGAGCTTCATTCCCATCCCGCTCCGTCCCCGGCCGCGGCCGGCCATCCTGCCGGAGTCGATCGATCTCGCGGCCGACCACGCCACCTGCATTCTGAGCGATGCCAGCTTCGGCAGCGAGGAACTGGCCGGCCGCATCCGTTACCTCCGGATTGCGGAGCCGATCGGGTGGCCCTACGACAACGAACTCGGGGGACAGCGGTACGGCGAGAAGGGCGTTCACCTCGTCAACTGGACCCCCGTGCGCATCCTCGGCGACGTGCCGGTGCTCCCGGATGGCAGCGCCCATTTCCGGGTTCCGCCCGACACCGCCGTTTACTTCCAGTTGCTCGACGAGGAACGTCGCGAACTCCGCCGCATGCGCAGCTTCATCAGCTTCCAACCGGGCGAACAACGTGCCTGTGCCGGCTGCCACGAGACGCGCGGCATCGCGCCCCGCGCCGGGTCGCCTCCGCTGGCGGCTTCCCGGCCGCCACCCGAACCGCTCCTGCCCCCTTGGGGCGACCGACCGGTCAGCTTTCTGCGCGATATCCAGCCCCTCGTGGACCGGCATTGCCGCGAGTGCCATGCAGGCCTGAAGCCCGCGGGGGGCCTCGACCTCGCCGGGGGCCTGACCGACTGGTCCTACAAGCATGAGAAGGAGTGGGGGCTGGTGGCCGGATACGGCTTCAACCGCGCCTTCGAAAGCCTGCGCGCGACCGGCGTGATCGCGACGGCCGAACCCAATCTGCAGGACGCCAGCATCACGCCGTCCCTCGCCTACGGCGCCTTGCGGAGTCGCCTCCTCGCCACTCTCGAAGCGGAACCGCATGCCGCGCGGGTCCAGTTGACACCGTCCGAACGTCTCGCCCTCACGATGTGGATCGACGCCAACGCCCCGTACCACGACCGGTTCGTCAACAAACGCACCAACACTCCGCCGTACGACCTGCCGGCTGATCGTGATTTGGCCAAGACGCTCACCGACGTCCACGAGCGCCGCTGCGCGGAGTGCCATTCCGTGACCGCCATCTCGCGTCTGGACTGGATCGATCTGCATGAGCCCGAGCGGAGCCGCTTTCTCGCAGCGCCGCTGGCGCGGGAGGCCGGCGGTTCGGGCCGTTGCGCCGAGCCCGTTTATCGCGACTCGGCCGACCCCGACTATGCCGCCTTGCGCGAACGGGTGAGGGCGGCTGTGGATCAGGCTTGGGCACGGCCACGCCGCGATTTGCAGGCGCTGATCGAGGACGCCCAAGGGGTGCCGCCTTCGCGGCCTGGCCTGCGCGTCGTCGAGGCCCAATCCGCACCTTCGCGAAGTCGCGGCGGGCATTGACACCGCCTTCCGGAATCGCCCACCGTGGTCCGCTCTTGCGCACGCCATGAACCGCATTGTTGACCTTCGCAGCGACACCATCACCCGGCCGACCCCCGCCATGCGCCAGGCTATGGCCGCCGCCGTGGTCGGCGATGACGTGTTCGGCGACGACCCGACCGTCCAGGCACTCGAGGCCCGCGTCGCCGACCTGCTGGGCAAGGAAGCCGCGCTCTTTGTGCCCTCGGGCACCATGGCCAACCAGGTTGCCGTCCGTGTCCACACGCAGCCGGGCGACGAGCTCCTCGTCGAAGCCCAGGCCCACCTCTACTACTACGAAGCCGGGGCGCCCGCCGCGCTGTCCGGTGTCATGTGCCGTTGCCTGAACGGCACCCGGGGGCTGTTCACCGCGGCGGACCTCGAGGCGGCA
Source organism: Verrucomicrobiota bacterium (assembly GCA_027493615.1). Classification (GTDB taxonomy): domain Bacteria; phylum Verrucomicrobiota; class Verrucomicrobiia; order Limisphaerales; family J093; genus DSVZ01. The sequence goes on along the minus strand of JAOSKK010000039.1, from coordinate 243,410 downwards.
CTGCGCCCTCCGGATGTTCATTTTCCTCCGACCCGGCTGGTCTGCCTTGAGAACACCCACAACCGGGGCGGTGGGAAGATCTGGCCGTTGCCGCAGGTCGCCGAGGTCGCCGGCGCCGCGCGTCGACACGGCCTTCGGCTGCATCTCGACGGGGCCCGTCTCTGGAACGCCAGTGTGGCCAGCGGTGTCGCCGAACGGGAGTACGCCGCCCTTTTCGACACCGTGGCGGTTTGCTTCTCGAAAGGGTTGGGTGCGCCCGTGGGCTCGGCGCTGGCCGGCCCGCTCGAGTTGATGCAGCGCGCGCGGCGCTTCCGCAAACAGTTCGGCGGCGGCATGCGCCAGGTGGGCATCCTCGCCGCCGGCGCCCGGCACGCCCTGGAACATCACCGCGCGCGGCTCGCCGAAGACCACGAGCACGCGCGGCGACTTGCCCTGGCGCTGGCGGAACTGCCGGGTGTCGAGCTCGACCCGGCGACGGTGGAGACCAACATCGTGCGGTTCCAGGTGCGGCGAGTACCGGCCGCGGCCGTGGTGGACGAGCTGCGGGCGCAGGGGATCTGGCTGCTGGCCACCGGACCCGACACGCTTCGGGCGGTGACGAACCTGGAGGTCTCGGCCGACGATCTCGAGTGGGCGATTGCCGGTTTCCGGCGGGTGCTGAATGCCTGATTCCGTGTGCTCACCGGTGCTACCCAGGTTCCTCCGCCCCCGTAGGAGCCGGCGTCAGGAGGCTCTTGCTGAGTCTCGTCACCTCGACTCCTACGTCCTGGGGGCGGAGTCGCCACCGTGAACCCTGACCCCTTGGCCGAGTGGCTTGAGCGATTACGCCGAGCCATCGCGTCCGGGACCCTGGTGAAAGTCACTCTGGGCGCCCCGCGTGAGGCCGCCGCCAGCCTGCGTAACGTCTACGTGCGACCGGTGAACTTGCTTGCCGGACCCCGGCTCTCGTTCTGCTACCGCCACCGGACCCACGACATCACCAAGAACCTGGAACCCGAACCGGCCGTGAGCCGCGTCGCCGAATTGCTCGGCCCCGAGTTCGGCAGCGCACACCTGTTCACGACGGAAGCAGAGTTCGAGTGGCAATGGCCCGTGGGGGGTGTGCCGCGATTCCTGCGCCACGGTCGGCCGCCCGTGGGTCAACCGCCCACCGCGCACGATCGTCCCCGGTCGCGGCAGATCCCCGTCACGGCTCCCTGGCTCGAAGCCCTGGGCGTGACGAATGCCGGGGGCCAAGTGCGAACGGGCATGGCCGGGAAGTACCGGCAGATCCATCGTTCCGTCGAAATCCTGAGCCACAATCTCGCCGCGGTGCCCCGGCCAACGGGGGCTCCGTTCCGGCTCGTCGACATGGGCTGCGGCAAAGGCTATCTCACGTTCGCCGCCTTCGAATGGTTGCGCCGCGAGGGTTTCGTGCCGCTGGAGGTGGTGGGACTCGAACTCCGGCCGCACCTGGTCGAATCCGCCAACCGCCTGGCGCGCCAGTTGGGTTTTGAAGGACTGCAGTTCCGGACGGGCAGCATTGCTGACGCCGCCCTCGAGCGTGTCGATGTTCTGGTGGCGTTGCACGCCTGCGACACAGCCACGGACGACGCGCTTGCCCAGGGGATCCGGGCCGACGCCAAGCTCCTCCTCGCGGCCCCGTGTTGTCACAAGGAACTGCGCCCGCAACTGCAGTCGCCACCCGTGCTGGCCCGGGCGTTGCAGCACGGGATTTTCCGCGAACGACAGGCGGAGTTTGTCACCGACGCGCTGCGGGCTGGCTTGCTGGAATGGGCGGGCTATGACACCCGGGTGTTCGAGTTCGTGTCAACGGAACACACAGCGAAGAACTTGATGATCGCAGCGGCGAAACGTTCCAACGTCCGCGATCCCGAAGTGCTGGCACGGGGCGTGCGCGAGTTGGCCGGGTTCTATGGCATAGCCTCGCAGCGCCTGGCCCGGCACCTGGGGTTTGAACTGAAGCCGGGACCCGACGCCGCGTGAGGACACGCGGCCTACACGACGGGGGGAGCCGACCAGGCCGGAACGGCTCTCGTGGTGCCAGGGAAGGTTGCTGACGAGCCCTGGCGCCGGAGGATCCTCCCTCCACCAAAGCCCAGCAGGCCATCGTGCGGTCAGGGCACAACCAGCCGGTAAAAGCCCGTGGCGGTCCCCGGCGGGAGGGCGGTCCAGAACTCGAGTTCGCCGCTTTCGGCCGGCAGGACGTTGGTTACCGTTTCCCAAGTTGCCGCGCCGAGGTCGGTCTGGCGCTCCAGCCGGTAGGTTCGTCCGACGACGCCGTTGAAGCGGAGGTAGAGCCGGTCGTTCTCGCGGCGCGAACCCAGGAGCAGGACGGTAAAGGCGCGCGGATCCGTGCCGCGCTGGTACTCGCCCGCGTTGGTCAACCCGTCCATGTCCGGGTCGCCGTTGGCGCCGTCGTTGCCGCTCGCGGAATCCGGGTCGAGCCCATGCAGAATCTCCCAATCGTCGGGCAGGCCATCGCCATCCGCATCGGTTCCGGACACGGGCAGTCCGCGGCCCGGGGACGGGCGGGCGGCGCGCCAGTTCTGCGGTTCGTTGCCGTAAAGCGCGGGCCCCAGCCGCTGGAGGGAGAGTCCGGTGCCGGCGGTGCCGAGGGCCAGGGCAGAGCCGGAGAGTAGCGGACCTCTTCGACCGTTACGAAGGGAACGAACCCGGCATCGGGATGCGGCGGTCGCTGCGGGGCGTCCGGTTGTTCGAGCGCCACGGCTTCCCCTTCGTTGGCCAAACGGCCCTCGAAAGGTCCGAACACGGGGGTGCCGGCGGGGACCCGATGGCGCGCGGCGAACGCGGCCAGAAGGGCGGGTTGGGTGGCGGGGTTACAGCCGACCACCAACGCATAGCCACCCGCAGCCAACGAAGTCTGGGGCGGGAAGGTGAACTCGACGCCGCCGGTCAGTCGCCAGCAGTTCGCCGGATGGTCCGGGTCAAACAACGGGACGGATTGGCTTCCCGGATTGTGCAACTCGAGGAACTCCTGGTCCGCGCTGTCGCCCGCGCCGCCGGGGGTGGCGACCGGTTGATAGTGGATTTCGCTCAGCACCACCGGCCCCACGCGCGGGTAGGCGTTGGCACGGCCCTGGCCTTGCCGGAACTGTTCCAGGCTGGCCGGGTTCTCCACACCGAAGGTCCGCTGGCCCAGCGCCACGAAATCGGTCCCCTGAGTGGTGTCGAAGCGGCCAAACGAAACCCCGTTCAGGGCCGCGCCGAAGCGCGCGCTGGCACGATAGCCTAGAAAATGGCCGTCGGGAGCCGTCGCCGAGAGCCAGACCTCGTCCCCGTGCGCCGAGTTGAGGGTGAAGGCCAGCGGGCCGAGCGCGGGGTCGTTGAACTGGTTCTCGTAGAAGACGAGGTAGCCCGCCGCGGGCAAGACCGTGCGATCCGGGATCCGGTATTTCTGCCAGGGCTTGGTTTCGTTGCTGAGATACCAGCCGCCGAGGTCGACGGGTTGGCTGCCGAGATTGCGCAACTCGATGGCGTCTTCGAGAGGCGGGTCGGTATGGGTCAGGACCTCGTTGATGACCACGGTGGGCAGCGGCAGGAAGTTCGCGGCGTCGCGCGAGGCGGTGCCGGGGAAGCGAACCACATCGGGGCCGCCATCCGGGAAACGGCCTTCGCTGACGCCACCGGTTTGGGCCTGGAAATCGACCGTATCCACCAGGCTGTTGCCCGGGCCGTAGAGACGCACCGTCTCGCCGAGGCGGTTCAATTTGAACGGCAGATGGTCGGGCCCTTGCGCGGTCTCGCCATCGGCCGTCCAGGACACCCAGCCCCCAGCGGCCACGAAAGTGAGCGGGCGCAAGGGAGACACCGCTTGGCCCGCCAAAGACGGGTCGTCGGTCAGGCGCAAGCCCCCGAGATCGACCGGGAGGGGTTGCGGGTTGAACACCTCCAGCCAGTCGTTAGCCGTGCCGCCGGCCAGCCACTCATTCAGTCGTACGGCGGTGGGATCACCGAGCGCGGCGGGCGCAGCGTTGGCCTGGCCCGGGGTCGGAGCCGCGAGTAGTCGCCACGAATCGCCCGACCTTCCGATGGTCCGGTCGGGCAAGGCGAAGCCGAACTCGATGGCATCCAGCAATTGGCCCTGGGAATCAAACCAGAACACGCCGCCGCCCGAGTTGGCGAGGTTGCGGCCCAGGTTCAGCGGGGCCGCCGCGGTCGTCGAGGCGGGGCGTTCGGCGTCGCAGTGCACCACCAGGAAGCCGTTGGCGGGCAGGGTGACGCCGGTCGGGAAGACCCACTGCCCCGGCCGGCGCTGGCCGACGCTCAGGCTGTGTCCGGCCAGCGAAACCGCCGTCGAACCGGTGTTGACCAATTCGATCCAATCCGCCGCCCGGCTGGCCCCTGGAGGAACGTGGGTCTCGGCACGGACCATGATCTCGTTCACAAGCAGGGTGGCATTGGTCGCGAGGTAATTGGGCGAGCCCGGGCTGGCTGAGTTGGGAACGGAGTCAAAGGCCCTGCGCCATCGGGCAACAAGCCGGACGACACCGCTTCGGCCGCGCTCCCGTAAATGATTCGCTGCAGTTCGGCACCGCGTGCATCAAAGAGCATCAAGGTCTCCCCGGCGGCGGGCAGCTTGAATCCCAGGCGGCTGGGGCCGGGACCCCGTCCGCCCGGAGCACCCCGAAGCCGGCCGGCGCGAGGAACGAGAGCGACCCGATGCGTTCGAGGGTGTTGCTGGTCCCGATCCAGAGGCCCCGCAGACTCACCGGGCGTTGGGCGTCGCGGTTGTGGAACTCGATCCAGTCCTCGCCACCCGGCGGCGCATTGGCCAGGAACTCGTTCACCACCACACTCGAGCTGCTGCCAAGGGTGGCCGGCTCGTTCGGAGCACCGGGTGTGGGCTCGGTCAGTTGCCAGGTGCCACCGGCGCCGACCCGGCCCACGGTGAACGCCGGGATCTGGAGGCCATACGTCATGACATCCACGCGGCGCCCCGCGGCGTCCTGGAGGAGCAGGGTCTCGCCCGTGCGATCGAGCCCGAAGCCGGTGCGGAAACCCGCGGGGGTTTTCCCGGCGTCGCACCACACCCGCAGATACCCCGCAGCCGGCAGCACTGCGCCCGTGGGAAAAACGAACGTCGTGGCGGCATCACCCTTGAGGCTCCAGCCGGCGAGGGAGACGGGGTTCGCGCCCGCGTTGTGCAACTCGACCCAATCGATCCGATCCTCAGCCGATCCCCCGGCCTCGCTCTCGGCGGCGGCCTTGACCTCGTTGAGGCGCACAACGGGCAGCGGCAGCGGCGGCGAAGGAGCGCCGGGCGAACCGCCTTTGACCGCGCTCGCGCGCCAGTTGGCCGGGTCGCTGGGATCCCCGTCGGTGTCCGTGCACTCCAGCGAGTGGCCGTCTCCGTCGGCCGCCGCGGGCCAGGCGCCGGCATCGCGGTACTCGACCGCGGTCACGACGCGGCCGGCGCGGTCCAGAAGGGTGAGGCGTTCTCCGCTGTTGGCCAGGGCGCCCCGGTACCAACCCGCCACCGTCACGCCGGGATAACGCGCGGCAAAGGCGGCCGGATTGTCGGCGTTGGCAAGGACCAGGCGCTGGCCGGGTCCAAGCAGTGGCGAAGGCTCGGGGAACCGGAACTCGATGCCCTCGAAGCTCCAACCGCTGAGGTCCACGGCGATGCCGCCCACGTTGGCCAGTTCGAGAAACTCGAACTCATCCCCGCCCGGCGGGTTGTACATGAGCTCGGTGAACTGGACGGGCCAGCCCACCCGTTCGACCTGAAAGCTGGCCCGGCTCAGCGCACTCCAGTTCGTGCCGTGCAGCGAACGGGCACACAGATCGAGGTCGCGATCCACCACGAGCGGTTGGGCGGCGTCGAAGAGGCGGGCGTCGGCCGCCACGGCCCCCGTGAACCGCACACGCGGGTCGCTGCCGTTCGTGGTGTAGTAAATCGCGCCCGTGAGGTTGGTCAGGTCAAGCGTCAGACCGGCGGGGACGGATCCGCCCCAGACGCTGAACGCCGGGGCATTGGACGAGGCCATCAAGCCGGCGCGGGCGAGATGATCGAGGACATAACGCCGGCGTTGCGGGATCCAGGTGGTGCCGATGCGGTCGTTGAACCCGCTGATGGTGCCATTGAGGCGCCCCTTGATGAGCTGGTAACGGGTCCGGATCCGGGCGTCGGTGAGGGCACCGTCGTTATAGAAGTGCTGGTGCACGCGATCGGCGAACAGGAGCTGGAACTCCGGGATGCGCTTGAGCCGGTTGAAGAGCTGTTGGATCTCGGCCGAACCCCAGGGCGGCGCGGTGCTCGAGAGCTGGGCCGTGATGGTGTTGAAGCTGGGGCTGTGGCCGTTGACCAGGCCGCAGGCCCATTCGGCGTCCCAGACGTAGAAGCGGAACAAACCGCCGGGGACGCGCTCGCGGGCGGCGCGCCAGTTGTTGTGCGGCCAGTCGTCGTTGTCCACGTAGATCAAGGGGCAGAGGTAATCGACGAAGTTGGTGAGATCGAGCTGGCGTTCGAGGGCCAGGTACTCGGTCTGGTTGGTCAGGTTGCGGGTGTTGGCAAAGGACTTCAGGGCATTCCAGGCGGTCAGCGTGCCTTCCCGCACCTCGCCCATCTGGGCGATGAGGTCCCACTGGTCACCGCCGCCGTGGTAGGCCCGGAGAAAGTCCGTGTCGATGCGTTCGCAGGGGTTGTAGTAGCCCTTGTACACGCCGTTCAGGTAGAGGTTCACGAACGTGCCCACCGCGGCCGGTTGCCCGGTCTCGCGGGCCAACCCGCGCACAAACTCATCGGTGATGAAGGGGTTCGAGTGATCGTTCATCCCGGCCCGCAGGACGATCGTGTCAAAGGAGGTCTGCGTCGTGTCCGGAAACAAGGCTTCCCGCAGCCGGCCCTGGCCGTACTCACCGCGGAAGTAGAGGCGGAAGGAGTACTTGCTGAAGGGCAGCGTCGCGCCCCGGTAGTTGTACTGGCCGCGTACGTAGTCGCCGCCCTGTACCCGCAGGCCGCAGTCAACCTGGAACCCGCCGTTGTCCTCGGGCCGGATCCACTCGGCGGAGACCGGCCGCTCCCAAAGCGGGCCGCGCCGCTGGGGGTTGGGCGGTTCCATGATGCCCGTCCGGCCGTACAGGTGGTTCGAGGTGGTGACCAGGGAGAGGGACGGGAGGCGGAGTCGCTGGGCCGGCACGTTCATCAGGTAGGTGTGCGTTTGAATGCGCGACGGCAGGGCGTTGGTCAGGAAAGCCGCCGCCCGGACCATCCGCGTGTTTGTCAACGCCAGCGGGGCGGTGTAGGCAAACCCGTTGGTCAGCGACGGCGGGCTGCCGTTGGTCGTGTAGAGAATGGTCGCGCCCGGCGTGGGACAGTGCAGCGACAGCGTGAAGGGGCGGTCGAAGAAACCTCGCGGCACGCTGAAATGGACGTCCTCGACCGCCGAGCGGATCCGGCTGGCGGGATTGACGGCACCGGGACTCCCGCCGAAGTAGTACCGCCATTGACCCGTCCCGTGCTCGCGTCCGTACGAGTGGTCCGGTCCCTGCACCGGGTATTCGATCTCGCTGACGGCCACACGGGGCAACTCGGGCCCGAACAGCCCCAGATAGCCACCGTTCGGGTTCAGCTTGAAGTTCGTGTGCAGCCGCGCGCCCGGCGAAGTCGGCGCCCGGTCCTTGGCAGACGCGAACACCAGAAGGTAACCATTCGCCGGCAGGATCACCGCCGGGAACGTCCACTTCCCCGGGTTCTTGCGGTCGTCAGACAGCGACCAGCCGAGCAGCGAGACGGCGTTGCCGCCGGGGTTGTACAGCTCGATCCAGTCCTCGGGGTCGCGGTCTTCATCCCGGTAGGCCGTGTAGTTCTCGGCCATGAACTCGGTGATCACCAGCGCCGGCGCCGGTGCTTGCGGATCCACGACGTACGCCCAGGCCCCCGCCACCAACGGACGCGGCTCCACCGCATCACTCACAATGCCGTGGGCCGGATCCCAGCTCAGCGTGGCCGGCCCCGCAGCGGCGACCGGCGCGAACTCGAATCGATACGGCCCCGCGCCCAGGCCCGTGACCCGGACGGCCCCGACGCCGTTCAGGCGCAGATCCGTGGCGTCGACGCCGAGCACCGCCTTGTTGAACGTGACCTCGACTTCGGACAGCGAGCGCACGGTCAGATCGGCCGGTGGTTGGCGGAACACGACCGAAGGCCCCTCGGGATCCAGCAATTCATAGGTCCAGTTCGAACCGGGCGACGCCAGATCGAATCGATTCGGCGGGTCGGCCAGGTCCTGGATCGTGTGGAACGTGCTCCAGCGCATCTGCACGGTCCCGTAAGCCGGGGGACAATCGTGAAGGTGTAGGTGGCCCCGCTGCCCGTCACGCTCACGGCGGGCACATCGTTGGCAAGGAAATGCCCGGCCTGCACGCCGGTCACCGGCTCGCTAAACGTGACGGTGACCTGGCCCAGCTCCGTCACGACGCCGGGCAAGGGCGCGATCCCAACAATGGTGGGGGGACCCGGGGTCCGCAGCGTGGCCAGCAACGCGGCGTCGAACACCAAGTCGCTGCTGCCCAGACTCACGTTGAATACCTGCACCGCCAGCACATTCGTGCCCGCAGCCAACACCTGCTCCGGTGTGGGCACGATGAAGTTCACGAACCCGACGGGTTCCACGGCATTCGCTCCCGCGAGCGAATCGTATCGCGGTGCGTCGGAGGGGGCATTGTACCGGGCGATCTCCCGGCCGTTGAGCCAGGCGATGAACCCATCATCACAGACCGCGACCAGCTCGAGGCTGGCGATTTCCCGTTCGGCCGGCAGCACAAAGCGGTGTCGGAGGTAGATCGTGGAGAAGCTGTTCTGCATGCCGTCGAGGCGCGTGCCGTTGGCGATGTCCGGCTCGCCATACGAAAACGGTGCACCACCGTTCGGCCAGGCGTTGTCGGCGAAGGTCACCGCGCGCCAGGCGGTGGGGTCGGGAGTGGAAGCCTCGCGCGTCCCCCGGAAGAAGCGCCAGGTGGCGTTGGAGCGCACGAGTTCCGCAGGCTCGGCCTCGACGTTGCACAACCACGCCATCAGGGCTACCCCGAGGCATCCGCAGGATCGAATTCTCATCGCGACTGGTTCCCGGGACGGTAACGACCGCCCCCTAACCAGCAAGCAGTGAGTGTGCCGGAACCGCGCAGAGATGGGACCCCAAACACGCCCTCCATCCTTCAGGTTCAAAACCGGTCGAGACACTCCCCACCCCGGACCTCCGCCGAGGACGCGCACCCGGGATTGGGGGGAGATCACCTCGCCAGAGCTTCAGCGCTGCAACCAGTACAGCACCAGTCCGAACACCAGGGAGATGAACATGCCGAACACGATTGCCGCCAGATGGAGGCGCCGTCGTTGCCGCTTGTTGCTGCGGCCCATCCCGGGCAACAGGTAATAGCGACGGTCTTCACGGTGACGCTTGCGGCCAAACATGGCGGCGATGTGTGGGCTCATCCATAAACCCCACCCTCCAAGGCGGCAACGCTTTTTCACCGACGACCGTGAGCCCTCTCGCCACGAACCGAGCACGTAAAGCGGGGGTGAACCCCCGCACTCCATACGCTTCGCGATCGGCGTCGTTCGTTTGTTCCGCGCGAACCGTCTGGAGACGCCGTGACCCTCGACCTCTGGCACCGCCTCCGGGGTACGTTTGACTTGGCTCGCGGATCAACGCTCCGGCGCAGCGCCCAGCCGCAGCACGGTCAACGAGTGCGGCCTGAGGACCTGGACGAACCGTGGCCCGTCAATGCGAATCCGGGATTCGTGGGGCACCACGCGTCGGGGTTCGCTAAAACTGTTCTCGTCCCGGAGGTGAGGTCCGGCCAGCAGGATCATCTGCGCCTGCCGTTTCACATTGCGCGTGCCGGTCAGCAGGATCTCGACGGACTGCGGGGCGGGTGTGGCGTTCACCAGCTTGAGAATCACCTCGCTCCTCCTGTCATCGCGCGTTGCGCTGGCGTAAAGGCGTGGCTGACCTTCGTCTGTACAGGGAATGGCCCCCTCGAGCCGCGTCGGAAGGACGTGATCGCCCCGGTGCAGACTGAAGAGCTGTTGCACGTAGTAGTTGGGCGTGCCGTAGGCTTCGAGGTTGTTGAACCAAATGAGGTTCGGTCGCCACTGCCAACCCTCCTGGTGCCCGAACAAGGGCGCGTAAGAGGCCAGGGTGACCACGGCGCTGTTGCGCTCAAGGCCGGTCAAATAGGCCGCCTCCGCCAGGGCGCATTCCCAGTTGTTGCGGTTCGCAATGCTCACCACCTTGTCGCTCTGCGCGGCGTACTCGCCCATGAACACCTTCGGCCCGGTGCGGTCGTAGGTGTCGTAGCGCTGACTGTTATTCAGGAACCAGTCAGGCCGGGCGTAGCAGTGCTCGTCCACGATGGCGGCGTTCAAGTCGCGCAGCCGGGGCCAGAGAAAGTGGAAGAGCTCGTCCTCCGGACGCGGACCGGCACTCGCAATCAACTGAACCTCCGGATGCCGCGCCGTCAGGACGCGCGCGAACGCCTCGTAACGCTCAAGGTACTGGGGACCCCATTGCTCATTGCCGACCCCGAGCAACTTGAGTCCGAACGGCCGGGGATGCCCCAGCGCCGCGCGCCGCGCACCCCAGGGCGTCGTCACCGCACCATTGGCGAACTCGATCAGGTCCAGGGCGTCCTGGATGTAGGGGTCCAACTCGTCGAGCGGGACGAGTTCGCCCGAATTGAACTGGCAGGCCATCCCGCAGTTGAGGATGGGCATCGGTTCGGCCCCAGGTCTTCGGCCAGCAGGAAGTACTCGTAGAACCCGGAGTCCGAACGACTGGAAGTAGTCCGGCGCGGGGCGATGCTGGAACTCATCGTTCCACCGGTTGATGATCAGCCGCCGTTCCTCCAGCTTCCCGATGGTGTTCTTCCACTGGTAACGCGTCGCGAGCGTGCGTCCTTCCACGATGCAGCCGCCGGGGAACCGCAGGAAGGCCGGCTTCAGCTCCGCCAGCCACCGCACCAAGTCGGCCCGCAGGCCGTTGGGACGGCGTTTCCACGTGTCCCGCGGAAACAGCGACACATCGTCCACGTCCACCGTGCCGGGGGTAGTGAGAAACAACTCCAGCCGCGCTTGCGGTTCGGTCACGCTCACCTTGATCGTCCGCGTGTGGCGCACCCAATCCGAACCAGCGACCCGGAAGGTCGTTCGGGCCAGCGGCCTGCCGTCCCGCTTGACGAGCTCCACGGTCAGAAGCGGTGCCGGGCCGTGGGGCGCCCGCGCCCGGAGGCTGACCGTGAACCGCTCGCCCCGGTTCGCGCCCATCCCAAAGAAGCCCTCGTTGGCCACCCCGTATCCGGCGCTCTCGTCGTCCGCGGTGATCCGCAGGTAATTCGGGCTCGAGGGATGAAAAGGGTCGTCGCTCAGCACTGCCAGCGAACCGCTGGCGCCTGCCCTGCCGAGCTCGTGCCACCCCATCAACGGGTCGGGAAACTCGAAGGCCCGGTTCTTGACCCGCTCCGGATACAGACCCCCGTCGGCTCCGTAGTTGATGTCCTCGAAGAACACGCCATGGCGGGTCGGCGTGGCACCCGGTTGATCGGCCTGGACGACCAACCGGACGGGCGGCGGCTCGGCACTGTGGGTTGGCCCGAGGCAGGTGAGCAAGACGCCGCCCGCCAACGCGAGCAGGGAGCGGGAACGTGGACCGAATCGCGCGGATGCCGATCCGGCGGGAGTTGTGAGCACCGGGGGTTGCAGGCGGGACGCCCGCTCCACAGCGCAGAGTGAGAGACTCATGGGGAGCACGGGAGAAACGCAGGTGGAGTTCAGCGGACCGGGACGCGCAACACCGTCAGCGAGTTGCCGGGGAATTCGTGCGTGAAAGTCCGGCCCCCCACCGGCAACGGCCGCGACTTGGGCGCCACCTTGGTTGGCTCCTCGAGCGTGTTCTCGTCCAGCGGACTCGCCGACGTCAACACGACGGCGCGTCCGTTCCCTGCCGTCTCGCGAACCCCGGCCAACTCCACCGCCGCCGCGATTGGTTCCGCGTCCACGTTGACCACCTTGACGATGACCTCGCCGCTCGCGTTCTCGCGCGTGGCACTCGCGTACAAGGACCGGATGGCCGGCGTCGACACGTCATGCATCAACTGGCCGTCGAGATAGCAGCGGATCCGGCGACCGGCCACCTCGATGCGGATGTCGTACCACCGGCCGGTCTCGATCGATCCGTTGACTTCGTTGCCCACGATGCCGCCCATTTCAATGGCATGGCGTTGGTTGCCCCAGCCCCCGAGGTTCCACCACGACTTCGCCTCGTCGTCCTGCACCCGGAACAGAATGAGGAACCCCTCCGCGCCGCCCAGCTTCCGGGCCTTGAGCGAGTACGTGTAGTCGGTCCACGCCTTGTCGCCCGCCAACGCCCGGACATTCTCCCGCCGGCTGCGCTGCACCAGCGCCCCCTCCTGCGTCGTCCAATCGCCCCCGCCCAGAAACCGCCAGCCCGCCGTGCCGGTCGCGAAGTCGCTGGCAAACAGCGTCTCCGCGCCGCGCGTGACGCGGAGGTCCTTGAACTCGGCCTGGGTCAACCACGTGCCCACCCCGATGGCCCCGCCGCGCGGAGTAGGATCGGTCTCGGGGGCTGCCACCGTGATCGGCAGCACCACGTCGCCGCGGTGGACGCTGAACAACTGCTGGACGTAATAGCTGGGCAGGCCGAAGACGCCCGAGCTGTCGAAGTTGATCAGATTGATGGGCCAGCGCTGGTGATGGACGTTCACGAACAGCGGCGCGTAGGCCGCCATGATCACGACATCCGAGTTGCGTTCGAGCCCCGTCATGAACGCCGCCTCCCCGATGGCGCCCCGCAGGTTGCCCCGGCCCGCACCCGACGTCACGGCGTACTCACCCACGAAGACCTTCGGGCCGTTGCGATCGTAGGTGTCGTAACGGTCCGCCTGCTGCATGAAGAACTCCGGGTTGTTGTAGTAATGCTCGTCGATGATGTCTGGCATGCGGTTGGTCGGGTACCCGCCCCAGACGTTGGCAATGAGCTGCAGGTCGGGGTGCTTCGCCTTCAACGCCTGGTGGAACAGGTCCCAGCGCTCGTGATACGCCGGCCCGCCGTTCTCGTTGCCAATCTCGAGGTACTTCATCCCGAACGGCACCGGATGCCCGTTGCGCGCCCGTTGTGCCCCCCAAACCGAGTCCACCGGCCCGTTCGCGTATTCGACCGCATCCAACGCGTCTTGCACCCAGGCCCCCATCTGGTCCAGCGGCACCACCTCCCGATGCGACATGCCGACGTTGATGCAGAACAGCGGCATGGCGCCCAGGTCCTCGGCCAACTGCAGGTACTCGTGGTAACCCAGCCCGTGCGTGGCCCAGTATTGCCAAATGTTCCACAGCGGGGTGCGATGCGCCGGGTCGCCAATCGTCCGTTTCCACTGGTACATGTGCGCCATGTCATCGCCCTCCACCCAGCAGCCGCCGGGAAAGCGCAGGAACGCAGGCCGCAGCGCCGCCAGCATCTCGCAGAGATCCGGACGCAGGCCATGCCCCTTCCACGTCCGGGCCGGCATCACCGAGACCATGTCCAGCCAGAAGGCGCCCTGTCCGGCGAACCGCAGCGCGAGCGTCGCCCGCGGATCGGTGCCCGCCGCCGTCAACTCAAGTTCGTGATACTGCCACGTGCCCGACAACCCGGTCACCTGTCCCTCGGCCAGCGATCTGCCCTCGCCGCGCTCGACTAGGGCGATCGTCAGCGGGCCGGCAAAGCCGTCGGCGGCGCGCGCCGCCAACCGCACCCGGTAGCGCTCCCCCTGCACCACGTTCATCCCCCAATAACCCGGGTTGGCCAGCGTGCCCGGACCGTGCACCTCGACCCGCAGGCTCCGCCGATTCAACGGATTCAGCGGTTGCCGGGTGTCGATCTGCATCCGGCTGGTGCCCCCCGCGGCCTGGCTCAGGGTCCAATGCTCCGGTTGCTCCGCGTCCTCGAACGAGCGGTTCCGGACGAACTCCGGGTAAATGCCGCCGTCGGCCGAGAGGTTGATGTCCTCGAAGAAAATCCCCCACAACGTCGGCGCCACCGCGTGGCGGGGTTGGTCCACCTGCACGCGGAGCGAGGCCGTGGACGCGGCGTGCGTGGAGCAGGCGGCGAGCAAGAGCGGCAAAGCCACCCAGGAATACAGCGGAGTTCTCATGTGGTAGAGGACGGACCCGCGTGGGCGGGAGGCGAAGGGTCGAACGTGCGGGATCACGGCCCTGACTTTCTTAAGAGTCTTAAGTTTGTCAACCTCGGAGCACACCCGCGTCCGCACCTCATCGGAACAACACGTGGGCGAGAAACAGCACCGCCAGCACCCAGGCCGTGGCCGTCAGTTCCCGGGCCCGCCCCGTGCCCACCCGCAGCGCGACGTAACACAGGAACCCGAGGGACAGCCCCTCGCTGATGCTCGATGTCAACGGCATCAGGAGCATCGTGAGCACACACGGTGCCGCCACTGAAAAGTCGCCCAGATCCAGCCGCGTCACCCCTTGCATCATGAAAATGCCCACCACCACCAGCGCCGGGGCCGTCGCCACCGCCGGCACCGCCAGGATCAGCGGCGTGAAGCACAAGGCCAACAGGAAGCACGCCGCCACCACCAGCGCCGTCAACCCCGTGCGCCCGCCTTCCTCGACCCCGGCAGCCGATTCGATGTAGCTCGTGACCGTGGAGGTGCCCAGACACGCCCCCCACCATCGCCGCCGTCGCGTCCGCCGCCAGGGCCCGGCCGATCCGCGGCAGGTGGCCCTGGGCATCCAGCAACCCGGCCCGCTGGGTCACGCCGATGAGCGTGCCCAGGTTGTCGAACAGATCCACAAACAGCAGTGCCAGCAAGGCCGGCAGCAGGACCAGGAAGTTCGCGAAGACATGGTTTAGGTCGAGCTTGAGAAAGCCCGGGGCCAACGACGCCGGCAGCGACACCACCGCCGCGGGCAGCTTGGTGATCTTGCCGGCACCGTCCGCTGCCGGCAGGAACAGCCCGATCACACTCAGCACCAGGATGGCCAGGATCATCGCCCCCCGGACGCGGCGCCAGACCAGTACCGCGGTCAGCACGATTCCCCCCAGCGCCAGCAACGTGCCCGGCGCGGACAGGTCGCCCGCCGTGACGAACGTGTTGGGGTCAGGCGCGATGATGCCCGCGTTCTTCAGGCCGATGAACGCAATGAACAGGCCGATGCCGCAACTGATGGCGATCTTCAACTCCGCCGGCAGCGACTCGAGGATGCGACGCCGCAAACCCGTCACCGTCAGCAACAGGAACAGGCAACCGCTCAGGAAGACCAGGCCCAGCGCCGCCGGCCATGGCACCTCCATCCCGAGGCACAGGGTGTAGGCGAAGAAGGCGTTCATGCCCATGCCCGGCGCCAGGGCGATGGGATAGTTGGTGGCCAGCGCAAACACGGTGGTCATCAGCGCCGAAGCCAGCGCGGTCGCGGTGAGCAACGCGCCCCGGTCCATCCCGGTGACCGCCAGGATGTTCGGGTTCACCGCCAGGATGTAGGCCATGGCGGCAAAGGTCGTCAGCCCCGCGGTGATTTCCGTGCGCCAGGTCGTCCGCTGGCGGGCGAGATCGAAGAAGCGTTCGAGGGCGTGCATCGTCGGGCAAGGCTGCCGGGCGCCCACAAGGTTGTGGAAACCGAGGCGGCAGTTCAAGCCTGCCCGTAGGAGTCGAGGTCACGAGACTCACACCCGACTTCCGCCTCCTCACGTCGGCGCCTACCTCCCTCCGCGCGTAGGAGTCGAGGTCACGAGACTCACACCCGACCTCCACCACCAACCTGTCCTGGCATCCGCGCTCGCCCGGTCCACACTGCCTCGCAACTTCCAGTTCATGTCATGAGCACACAACTCCGCATCTGCACCGCCGCCGTCGCCGCCCTCGCCGGGATCGCCCTCGGCGCCGAATCCGCCCCCGCCAATCCCGCGTCGTCGGTACCGTTCGTCACCCACCGCCTCGGTCACGTGCGCAGCGAGGCGGTCGAGGTCGCGGACTTCAACCGCGACGGACGCCTCGATATCGTTGCTGGCTCCCACCTCTACCTGGCGCCCGACTGGCGCGCCGTCAAGATCCGCTCCCTGGTCGGCGAGGTGAACGAGGATGGCAAAGGCTACTTCGACGACTTCATGAACCTGCCCCTCGACGTGGACGGCGACGGCCTCGTCGACGTGGTCTCGTGCGGCTGGTTCTGCAAGTGCATCCGGTGGTATCGCAATCCCGGCGACCGCGGCGGCGAGTGGCCCGAGACCGTCGCCGAGACCAGCGTCAACTTCGAATGCGGCGAACTCGTGGACATCGATGGCGACGGCCAGGCCCGCGAGATCCTGCCCGCCGCCCAGCCCACCTTCTGGTTCGAATCCGTCTCCCAGCCCAACGGCCCGCGCGCGCTCGTCAAGCATGTCATCTCGGAAAAGCTCATGAACTTCGGCGGCGGCGTCGGCGACCTCAACGGCGACGGGCGCCCCGACGTCCTTCGCCCCGACGCCTGGTTCGAAGCCCCCGCCAACCCGCGCACCGGAACCTGGATCGAGCATCCCTGGGCCTTGGCGCCAAGGACGGCAAGGCCGATCACACCCCCCAGATCCTCGTGTACGATGTCAACGGCGACGGCCGCGCCGACGTCATCACCAGCAGCGCCCACAACCACGGCATCTTCTGGTACGAACAAACCCAGTCCGCCGCCGGCACCGCCTGGAAACAGCACCTCATCGACGACACCTGGAGCCAGGCCCACAGCCTCGCCCTCGCCGACATCAACGGCGACGGCACTCCCGACCTCATCACCGGCAAACGCTTCATGGCTCACAACGGCAGCGACCCCGACGAATACGGCAAGCTCGGCGTCTACTGGTACGAACTTCGCCGTGGCCCCAGCCCCACGTGGACCAAGCACGCCATCTCCTACGACCAGGGCATCGGCTCCGGCGTCAACCTCTGTGCCGTCGACCTCGACCGCGACGGCGACATCGACGTGGTCGTTACCGGCAAGTGGGGCGGCCCGGTCTGGTTCGAAAACCGGCGCCGCTGACGACGCCCCTGCTCCCCCGCCGCAGTGCCAGGAATCACGGCTCATTCCGCGGGCTGGGTGACCCGCCCACGCAAAGCGGCGCTGGAAGACGCCGCACTCCAAACGCGCCACGCCGCCCGCAGCGCCGGATGCACGCGGAGCGTCTGGAGTGCGGCGACTTCCAGCGCCGCTTTCGTAGTGCCCGGCACGCCCTCACCCACACCGCCCTCGGTCTCGCCCTCGCGTGCTGGGCCGCCGCCGCCGCCGCCGCCGCCCCCTTCCCCGAGTGGTCCGGCATCTACCCGCACCTCGCCTTCTTCAACGACGGCGCCGAGTGCGGCACCGGCGCCGTCGTTCCCTGGGCCGATCGCCTCTGGGCCCTGACCTACTCTCCCCACGAACCGCGCGGCTCCACCGACAAGCTCTACGAGATCGACGATCAACTCCGCATCACCATCCGCCCGGAAAGCATCGGCGGCACACCCGCCAACCGGATGATTCATCGCGAGTCCGGTCAACTCTTCATCGGTCCCTACGCCATCGACCGCCAGCGCCTGGTGCGCGCCATCCCTTACGAGCGCATGCCGGGCCGTCCCACCGGCAACGCGCGGCACCTCACCGACCCCGCCCACCTCCTCTACTACGCCAGCATGGAGGAAGGCTTCTACGAGGTGAACGTGCACACCCTCGAGGTCAGGGAACTCTATCCGGACGCCAACCAGTTCGGCAGCCCCGCTGGTCCACTCCTCCCCGGCTACCACGGCAAGGGGGCTTTATTCCGGCCAGGGCCGCCTCGTCTACGCCAACAACGGCGAACATTCCCCGAGGCGCAACGCCGGCCCGACGTCCCTTCCGGCTGCCTCGCCGAGTGGGACGGCACCACCTGGCACGTCGTGCGCCGCAACCAGTTCACCGAAGTCACCGGGCCGGGCGGACTCGAAGGCAACCCCCACCCCGCCACCGACCCCCTCTGGAGCATCGGCTGGGACCATCGCTCCCTGATCCTCGCCCTGCGCGAGCCGGACCGGTGGCACTTCTTCCGTCTTCCCAAAGCCAGTCATTCGTACGACGGCGCTCACGGCTGGAACACGGAATGGCCCCGGATCCGCGACGTCGGCGAACCGGACCTGCTCATGACCATGCACGGCATGTTCTGGCGATTCCCCCGCACCTTCTCCTCCACGAACACCGCCGGCGTCCGGCCACGCTCCACTTACCTCAAGGTCATCGGCGACTTCTGCCGCTGGAACGACCGCCTCGTCTTCGGCTGCGACGACGCCGCCCGCTCGGAGTTCCTCAACAAACGCCGCGCCAAAGGCCAGCTCGCCGGCCCCGGCCAATCGCAGTCCAACCTCTGGTTCACCGATCCCGACCGCCCGGATCGCCTCGGCCCCGTCCTGGCCCGCGGCGCCGTCTGGCTGCGCGACCGCGTCAACGCGGGCGAGTGGTCCGACCCCTACCTGTTCGCCGGGACCGAACGCCGCGGCGTCCACCTCGCCCACACCGAAGCGGAGCCGGTCACGTTCACGCTGGCCGCCGATCGGGACGGACGCGACACGACCCGCAAACCGCTCCGCCTCGTGACCGTGCCGGCCAACGGCTATGCCTGGGTTGACTTCGAGCCCGACGAACCGGGCGAATGGGTGTCCGTCCGCACCGACGGCGACTGTGCCGCGGCGACGGTGGTGTTCGTGGGCACCAACGGCGACCGACGTCCCACGACCGCCGCACCCCTCTTCGCCGGCCTGGCATCGGTCGATGCCCCGGGGTTCGACGCCGGGCTCATCCGCGCCCGCGGCGAGAACCACCGCACCCTCCACCTGGCCGCCACCTCCGTCGCCGGCCGCCACGTGACTGATGTGGGCTACTACGAACTCGACGCCGAACTGCAGCTCCACCGCGTGGACGACCCGGCGGCGCACGCCTGGCTTCGCCAGAACGCCGCGCTCCCCAGCGGCATCCTCGCCGCCGACACGGCTTCCGTCGTGTACGTGGACGACGACGGGCGCCGCTGGCGCCTGCCCAAGGGTGACCCGGCCTTCGATGACTGGACCGACCCGGGGCTCGCCCGCATCGCCCGCGAAGTCGTCACCGAGCGCGACCTGTTCAACGCCCACGGGATCTTCTACGAACTGCCCGCCATCAACGCCGGCGGCTTCGCCAAGATCCGTCCCCTCACGACTCACAACCGGCGCATCACCGATTTCTGCTCGTACCGCGGCCTGCTGGTTCTGACCGGCATCCAGGGCGGAGCCGCGAACCGGCATGTGCGGCGCTCCGACGACGGCCGCGCGGCGGTCTGGGTCGGCGCCGTGGACGACCTCTGGCAGCTCGGCAAGGCCGTCGGACGCGGCGGCCCGTGGCGTGACACGCCGGTGCGCGCCGGACAGCCGTCGGACCCCTACCTGATGACGGGGTTCGACCGGAAGACCCTCCATTTGGCGCATCAGGCTGCCGAACCCGTCGACATGCAGGTCGAAGTGGACCTGACCGGTGACGGTCCCTGGGTCACCTACCGGACGTTTGCGGTGCCGGCGGGTACCGAGATCGTCCATGAATTCCCCGCCGCGTACCAGGCGTGTTGGCTGCGCGTGACGAGCCCGGTTGACACCGTGGCCACCGCGCAGTTGGATTACCGGTGAACCGGCCACCTTTCGCTCGCCATGAATGCCCAACGCACCGCCCGCCCGCCCGTCTCCAGGCGATCGACATCCGGGCACGATCGCGTCTGCCGGGTGGGATCTGGTCTCCCGGCGGCTAGGGGTACACCTTGGCGATCAACGGCGTTCACCCTCATCGAGCTGCTGGTGGTGATCGCCATCATCGCCATCCTGGCCGCCCTCCTGCTGCCGGCGCTGTCCCAGGCCAAGGAACGCGCCCAGCGCACCTCCTGCATCAACGCCATCAAGCAGCTCACCTACGCCACGTTGATGTATGCCGACGACCACAATGGCACCTTCCAGAACGACGGTGACGACGACCCGCACTGGGTGACCGTCCCGTTCCGCAACACCTACACCAGCAACTACAGCATCCCCCGCTCCCAGTTCTACTGCCCTCCAACCGCCTCTGGAACCGCGACGACTTCTGGAACTGGCCCGATGGCCGCAGCGTCGTCGTCGGCTATGTCTATTATGTCGCCGAGCCCAGCTACAACAACCCGGCGCTCCATCCTCAGCGCATCACCAACCAGCCCATCTTCGCCCTCAAGTCCACCGACGCCCTCACTATCCTCTGCTTTGGTCGGACATGAACCGAAAGTACCAAGGTTCCTGGATGCGGCCCGGCGACCCGAACCCGCTGGTGCGCGGCGTCAATCACTTCGACCAGGGCGGCAAGGTGCCGTCCGGATCCAACGAAGGGTACCTCGACGGTCATGTCGAGTGGGTGCCCGGCGCCAAGTTCCGCCAGAAACCCAAGATGAACATCGGCGGCATCGAGCTCTTCTTCTACGCCGGCCGCAGCAGCGACTGACCCGCACTTCGGCCATCGGGCGACCTTGTGGTGCGGGCTTCCAGCCTGCGCCTGTGTCACCGATGCCCCCCGGCCGCCACCCACCGCTCACCAGCGAAAGAACCGGTACGGATCATCCCACTCCTCGGGTTGATCCAGGTAGAACCCTTCCCGCCACCGCCCCGGCTCGTCTGCCCGCACCGGCGCCGACCACCGCGCCAGCAACGGCGCCTCGCCCCGCGCACCCAGGTTCGCCAACAACCGGTTCACCAGAAACGCCGTGCGCCGAAACGTGCGCTTCAGTCCGAAGTTCTCCCGGTACTCGTACTGCCACGGCGCGAGTTGACAGAACACCACGCGCCCCTCCCGTCCCACGGCCAACACACCACCTCCCAGCGTCGCCGCCCCCCGCCACCAACGGCATCGTCCGCGGATCCCGGTTGTGCACGTCCGCCGGACCCACTCCAACCAGCGGCGATCCCAACCCGGGTGGATCAAAGAAGGCGGCGATATGCTCCGCCTCCCGAAACGTCACCCGGAAAGGCAGGCACGCGTCGGCCTCGGCCTGGTCCAACCCGAGCGCCAGGACGCGACCCCCGCCGCGAGAAACGTCGCCACGACCTTGCGATGTCCCGCGAGTTCCCGCCCTCCACCCGGACCCACCACCAGCACCTGCTCGGGGTCGAGCCGCCACGGCGTCCCCGCCGGCGAAGGCTGTCCCTGGTGGGAACTCGTAGCCCCCTCACCCCTGCCTGCCGGAACCGGCAACGCAGCAAGCCGCACACCCGCCGCCTCCAGGCTCGCGCGTCCGTTCTCCGCACCCACATAAACCGCCGAGCGCCGCGCGGCCGGTTGCCACTTCACCACGTACTCCAACAAGTTCTCCGCCAACCGCGCCGCCGCCGGATCCGTTACCGTCCGGCCCGTGACATCCATCTGGCAGAACACGATGCCGCCTTTCCCCTCCCGATACTCGAGCAACGGGCTGTACTGAAGGCTGAACCCGCCGTCCATGAGCGGCAGGAAGTCGCCCCGCGCGGGCTTTTCGATCAACACCGAAGCCACGCTACCCTCGTGACCACAGCGCCACGCCCGCGGTACCTCCAGCCCGCACCACTTCACCGTCGGCGCCCCGTTGTACCGCGGGCTCAGCTCGTACTTCAGCCGCGACGGCAGCAACGTCGCCGCTCCCTGCCAATCCCGCAGATGTTCCGTCGCCAGCCCCGCCAACACGGGGTGATCCGGCACTCGCGGGAACACCTGGCGCAAGCCGTGTTCGACCACCCGGAAACCAAGGCGCCGCTCCAGCACCGCCGGCATTTGCTCGAAGACCAGCACCCGCAGCCCCTCCCGCACACGCTCCAGGCTCGGTGCCGGCCCGTCGACGCTGAGCGCGCCCCCGGCCCACCACGAGCACGTCCCCGACACCCGGGGCTTCCTCCGCCCCCACCACCCGGAACCGGACGCCCCGCCCACGCAGCCAGTCCGCCGTTTCGCCGACCGGATCGAACAAAGCCACTTCGGCCCCCGCCTCGCGGACCCGCGGCGGGGACAGCACGTGCAGTGCGAACCGGTCCGACTGCGTTTCACCAGTCGCGAATTCCACCTCCGCTTCAACCACGTACTCGCCGGGCGCCAGGTCCGGCGGGAGATCAAACCGCATCGGCAACCGCACTTGCTGCCCTGTCTCGACGCTGAACCCCGCCCGACCCCGCAACGGTTCCGGCAAGCCCAACGACCACGATGCCTTCCCTCCACCGACACCCGCGCGTTATTGATCACAATCAACTGCTTCGTCACCGTCTCGCCCGGCAGGAAGTTGTGGCCGCGACTCGTGAACCGCTCCGGCCCGCCCGCCACGTACGCGAGCAACGGCTGGTTGTTCCGCACGATCGCCTCGCCCCCACCGGTCGCCACCCAGTCCTCGACCCCGTACGCCATGTCCATCCGCTCAAACCGCTCGCCCAGGTAGTCCGGACTGAACCCCGGCCGCTGCAGCCCGGTCCAGTCCACCGGCAACGCCTCGCGCCGGTTGCGCACCGTCCCCGGCCGCAGCTTGAACAGGACGTGATGTTCCCAGGGCGAGTTCGCGGACAGCTCCCACGTCCGGAACGCACGCCAGTTCTCCGTGAAATACCGGCCGAACACCGGTTCGCGCTCGGCAAAATCGTTCGATCCCAGTTGGTGCGGGTAATCCCAGCGATGCCACCGACGACCCTCACGGAACTGCCGCGCCTCCCAGCGCAGATTCCGCTTCTCCGCCTCGCTGATCGCAAAGGCACGGTCGCCGAAGAACGACGCGTTCCACTCGGCCAGGCAGAACTCCCACGGCACGACCGCGCTGCCGAACTCGCGCCGGCCCTCGTACCACCCGCGGTACATCGCCCAGTCCCACGTGAACGGCGCGCCGTACTCACAGAGGAACAGGGGCTTCGTCCCCTGCGTGGACCACGCCTCGAACCAGTCCGACAGCTCCTGCACCGGCACGAAGTTCGGGTAGAAATTGCTCGAGTGCATCGGCCCCAGGTTGCCCGAGGCGTGATGGTACACGAGCCGCTCCGGATCCAGCGCCCGCACGATGGCCTCCGCCCGCAGCGCCTTCTTCACGTTGTTGTTCGCCCAGTTGTCCCGCGGACTGGAACGACCGTCGAGCAGGTCGGGGTTCATGTCCTCGTTGTACCCCGTCGCATTGTGGCTGGTGGCGTACATGACCACCGATGGATGGTTGCCGGCCACCCCCGCATAAAACGCCGCGTGCCGCGCGTAGCCGTTCGTGCGCTCCGCCTCGGCCGTCCCCCAGTCGTAATGACTGAAGTGCGGCTGCGTCAGGGCCACGAGCATCCCGACGTCATCCGCCGCCCGCAGGATCTCCGCCAGGCTCAGATGCGCGCCAGGCAGGCAATCATAGTGGTGCGTGTAGACGAAGTTGATCCCCAGCCGGCGGAGCCGTTCGAGGCTCTCCCGCGCCGCCGCATACGTGGCCGCCGCCGCCCCCACCTGCGCGTTGTCCAGCGGCACTGCCGACAGAAACACCCGCGTGCCATTGAGCCTGAAGTCGCGCCCTTCAATGGCGAACTCACGGAAACCGAACCGCACCGGCGGCAATACGTCCGGTTCCCTCCCGCCGTCCTCCCGCAGCGCGAGATGCAGATCGTACTGGTGCTGCGGGGTGTGCAGGTCCCAGAGCTTCGCCGGCCGCCACTCCGCCCCGAACGTCAACCACCCTTCCCGGACCTCGTCGACCCGGAACGAGCTACTCTCAAACTCCCGGACCGCTTGCCCCCCATCGGTGATTCGTGCGTGCAAACGGTAGGCTTGATCCGGCAACAGACCACTCAAGCCCACCCTGAGCGTGATGCGCCCGTGGCGTACCGACGTACCCACCCGCACACCGTCGAGCCGCGCCCCCCGCGGGTCGACCGACGAGAAACACATCGCCGCACAACCCACGACGTTCGACTTCGCCCTTCACCTCGCGCGCCGCCGCCGTGTCGGTGTACGACACCAGCACCCCTTTCAACGGCAACGCCACCACCAACAGAGATAACACGTGCTCGCTCCCCGGCCGGCACCACCGGGTCACGTCAACCTCGCCCGCCGGGAAGCGCAGTTCGCCCGCGTTCTCCCCGTCCACAAACACCACCGCGTAGGAATTCACGTAGTCCGCCGCCACCACGATGCGCCGGCCCTCCCACGTCGCGGGCACGGTGAACGAACGCTGGTACCAGACCGCGGTGATCTCGCGCAACGGCACATCCCGCCAGCCCGGATGCGCGTAAACCGTCTGCGAGTCCTTCTGCATGTAGCTCGTCATGCCCGGCCAACTGCCTGGCACCTTGAAGTAGCCCCACCCCTCCGCGGGCACCGTCACGGCTTGCGGCGCCGCCGGCTGCCACCGCCACAGCCCGTTCAGACAAACCCGCTCCCGCGTGGGCGTCGCCTCCCGGTACGCCCGGGCTAGGTCCCACACCGCCTCAACGCCCTCCGGCAGGTTCACCGACGGCTGCGCCACCGTCCGCGCCAGCACCTGCCCATCCGCCAACAACCGCTGCCGCAGCTTCACCGGATCCACCGCCTGCACCGCCACGTCTTCCTCCAGCGCATGGACCGCCGCCGTCGCCGCCGACTGACCCAGCACCATGAAGACCGGTTCCATCCGGATCGACCCATACGCAATGTGCGAGGCCGAAAGACAGACCGGCACCAGCAGGTTCGCACACTCGCGCGCCCGGGGC
Source organism: Verrucomicrobiota bacterium (assembly GCA_027493615.1). Classification (GTDB taxonomy): domain Bacteria; phylum Verrucomicrobiota; class Verrucomicrobiia; order Limisphaerales; family J093; genus DSVZ01. Next base: position 218,696 of record JAOSKK010000039.1, on the reverse strand, counting down.
ACCAGCGCACGGAAACCAATCGGGTAGGGGGCGAATCCTCCCACCTCGACGTCGCCCTCGTTCCGCACGTGGCCTTCCGCGTCCACGTACCGCTGGACATGATGCGAATCCATGCCGTACGCCGCCAATCCCACCGGATCCTCCGCCCGCTCGCGACCCTGACAGTGATGCTGGGTCATCACGAGATCGCCGATCATCCGCCGGGCCTCCCGCACATAGAGCTGCTCCTGCCAGCCATTGCCCTCGACAAACTCGTCGCGACACATCCCCCACCGCGCCACCTCGGTGCGGATGGCTTCCGGCACGCGCGGATGGTTGGCCAGCGTCCACATCAACCCCTGCTGGTAAAGCCGATGCCGGGCCACGATCGCAGCACGCTCGGCGTACGTCGCCTCGGGATAGTCGTGGTTCTGGCCGATGAAATCGGTCGAGAATCCCGTCCGGTTGTTCGTGTCGGTCTTGCGATTCGGCATCGCCGAGTTGATCCAGGGCATTCCCCGCTCGCCCGCCTCGAAGTTCCGCAGCAACAATTCGTACCACAGCGGCATATAGCCCTCCGGCCGATGGAACGGAATCCGGTTGTCCGGATGATCGGTCAGGCACATCCGGAAGCAATAAGCCTGCACCCGCCGGTCGCCACTGCCCTCGACCCCAGGCCCCGCGGGATCGAGGAAGGGCAGTCGGCCGCTCGCCGGATTGCCCGGCTCAACGTACGGATCCACCCCGCCCACGAACTGGTGGTACACCGCCTGGCGGGTCTGCACCCCGTTCAAGGTCTCGCCATAGGTGGCGTTCGCCTCGCGCCCCACCGCGTAGCTCACCCCCGCCGCCGCCATCAGGTCGCCCTCGTACGTCGCATCGATGAACATCCGACCCGCGAAAGTCCGGCCGGACTCCATCCGAATCGACCGGATCCGCGGGGCAATCGACCGGCTCAGGGCCACGCCGCTCCCCCGCTCCAACCGCTCGTGCCGGACCACCTCGATCCCGTGCGCCTTCACCCAGGCCTCGAAGATGCCCAGCGCGACGCTCGGTTCGAACGTCCACATCGCCTCCTCGTCCGCCGCGGTCCGCGTCTGGCCACCATCGCGATACGCTTCCGGCGACTGCCACCTCCAGGCCGCGGGATCCTGGTAGTGCTTTCGGACGGCCCGGTAGAACTCACGCGCCAACCCGCCAATCGCCGCCTTGTTGCCGATGTCCGTCTGACCCAACCCGCCGCTGGTCAGTCCCCCAACCGTCCCGAGGGTTCGATCACGACAACCGACCGCCCCATCTGTCGCACCTGGACTGCCGCTACCACCCCGGCCGATGTACCCCCGTAAATCACCACGTCGTAAGCGGGTTGCGCGGCGACGGCCGCGGTCGTCGCGGCCAGCAGGAAGGAGTTGAATAGAGTCGAAGTCATGACGGGATCTGGCCCCGGGGTGGATTGTCAGCGGCCGGAGCGTAATGCCCTCCGGCGTCCAAACCAAGACCAAAGCCACCCCGCCCTGTGGTGCGGGCGGCTCGCCTGCACTCCCGGGTTCATGGTCCGCGAGCAGGTCCGGCAGGAACAGGACGCTTCCCGGGCACGGACCACGCCGGGCCGTCGGGGTGCACCCGGGCCGAAGGCACGCACCATCGTAGACAGGGGCAACGCCCCCGGTCCACGCCCCCTTTGAAACCCGCGCCCTGCAAGGGCACACCCGTTGGCGGGTGGTGAATCCACCAATGCCGCACGGCCGACCCGGCGGAAGGTCCGCCCCGCCCATCCACCCCCTCCCCAAAAAAGTTTGCGAAAGTTGTTGCCAAGCAGGCAAAAAAGGCACCCTTCGCCCGTCTGTTAGATAGCTTGTCTCCTCTTAGGCAGGGCAATTCATCAGGTCAACGGAGTTTGGTGATGATTGCAGACCCGACGTTCGGGAACCGTCTCGGGAGTGCGGCTTAGTCGGACAGCAACACATCACATGAGTAACAAACTGTTTGTAGGAAACCTCTCCTTCAACGTCACCGAAAACGACCTCCAGGACGCCTTTGCCGCCCATGGCACGGTCACCGAAACCAATCTGATGATGGATCGCATGACCAATCGCCCCCGCGGCTTTGGCTTTGTGACCATGAGCACCCCCGAGGAGGCCCAGAAGGCCATCGAAGCCATGAACGGCCGCGAACTCGACGGCCGCGCCCTCACGGTCAACATCGCCCGGCCCCGCGAGGAGCGCGGTGGTGGTGGCGGCGGCCGCGGCGGTTACGGCGGCGGAGGTGGCGGTGGTGGTCGGGGCGGCTACGGCGGCGGTCGCCGCGAGCGTTACTAAACGCCTGCCCGAACCCGAACTGGTTCTAGAGTAACACCCTGACGCGGCCCGGCTTTCGCCGGGCCCTTTTTCTTTAGCCACGCAGCCGCCCGTGCTGTGGTGCAGGCTTCCAGCCTGCACCGAAATAGCTGCAGGCTGGAAGCCTGCACCACAATCGCAGCGGTTCCACGCTGCCGAGCATGGACACGTTGACGCACGCTCGCCCCCGACCGCGCTCTCTGCGAGCATCCCTCGTCCATGCCAGCACCGTCCCAGAGCCGCCGACTGCACCTCGCCCTGCATTGCCTGGCCGGCGGACTCCTCGCGGGAACCGCGTTCGTCCCCCGCGCGCTGCCGGACCTCGCGCTGGCGTGGCTGGGATGGTCCCGCTGGCTCGTGCCGCTCGGCATCATCCTCGCCCTGTCGGGCTTCCTCACCCATCGCCCCCCATCGCCGGTCTCGCGCGGGGCCTTTGCGTGGCGCTGCTTTCCACCCTGCTGCTGTTGGCCGGCCTCGAGAGCCTCTTCCGCGTGGCCCGATACGACTTCAACCGAACCGAGGCCAGCTTGCGCCGGCTCCCGCCCTTCTTCCGCAAGCCGCTCGTGCCCACGGGCCCGGTCTTCTTTCGTCGGGCCGGCCCCGAGCGCTGGACAGGGCGGGTTCTGACCACCGCCCTCACCCAGCAAGGCGTCCGTACCGATCCCTACCCGGCGGAGCCGGTGATCACCGTTGTGTACGACGCCCTCGGTTTCCGGGAGGAGTCCGGTCAAACCAACTGGACCCTGGCGGTCGCAGGCGATTCCTTCACCGAACTGGGTCACCTGCCGTTCGCCGAGCTCTTCACCACCCGGCTGGGTCAGGAACTCGGCTGCCCCGTGCGCAACCTCGGAGTCAGCCACACCGGCCCGCTCACCCACCTGCATTACCTCGAAGCCTTCGGCCTGACTCCGGCGACCCGCGACGCGGTGATCGTGTTCTTCGAGGGCAACGATCCCGAGGATCTCGCCCGTGAGTACGACGCCCTCGCCACGTGGTCCGCCACCGGCCAACGCCCGCCTCGGGGCCGACGCCCCCAAACCTCCTTGCTCCGCGCCGCCCACGAAGCCTGGCAACGCCGCCACACCGAACCCGTCGTGGTTCCCAGCCTCCCGAACGCCTGGTTCAAGAGCACCGCCGGTCCCGAACCCGTCACCGTCAGCACCCTGCGCGGGCCCGCCGCCGACCTCCCGCCCGTCACTCTGAAGGCCCTCGACGAGTTCCTTACCGGCTACGCCGCCTTCGGCCGGCGCCATGGCGTCACGCCCCGACTCGTCTATCTTCCGGCCAAGGAAACCGTCTGGCGCAACCACCTCACCTTTGCGGATGCGCCCCCGGAAGGCTGGGACTCGACACGCCCCACCGACCTGCCCGATCACCTCGCCCAGCGCTGCGAGGCCGCGGGCATCCTCTTCCTCGACCTGACGCCCATCCTGCGTGCAGAAACGGACGCCCGCCGCGAGTTGCTTTACAACGGCCTCTACGACACGCACCTGAACCAACGCGGGGCCGAGGTGGTGGCCAACGCCCTCGCCCGTTGGCTCCAGCCCGCCGTGTCCACATACCCCCCGTAGGCGCCGACGTCAGGAGGCGGTGTCCATACCCCCCGTAGGCGCCGACGTCAGGAGGCGACGCAAGCCCCAGACGAGCGACCAAGCAGTTCGCTTCGTCCGCCGGCTGTCGGTTGCGGTTTCTTGTGGACCATGGACTATCCGGGCCGGGAACCTCCCGCGCGCTGCCGGAACCCCCTGTCCGGTTTTCCATCCGGCGGGTGTTCCTCATGACGAACATGAACGACGACGCCGAACTGCTCCGCCGCTATGCCGTGGAAGGCGCCGAAGACGCCTTCGCCGAACTGGTCCGTCGGCACCTCAACCTGACGTGGGCGGCTGCCCGGCGGATCACCGGCGACGCCGACCTGGCGCGCGACGTTGCCCAGACCGTCTTCGCCGACTTGGCCCGCAAGGCCCGCCGCCTGCCGCCTCGCACCATCCTGCCCGGCTGGCTCCACCGTGCGGCATGCCTGGCCGCCTACAAGGTCAACCGCAGTAACCGCCGCCGCGCCGAACGCGAGGAGCGAGCCATGAACGATGCCCAACTCCCGCAAACCCCTCCGGAGACCGCGGTCGAGGTGGACCGCCTGCTCCCGCAACTGGACGCGGCCCTGGCAGCGCTGAGCGGCACCGACCGCGACGCCATCGCCCTGCGTTTCCTCTCCGGCCGCAGCTTGGCCGAGGTGGGAACCGCCCTCGGCGTGAACCCGGACACCGCGCGCAAGCGCGTCAGCCGCGCCCTGGAACGACTGCGCGACTGGTTCAAACGCCGCGGTATCGTCGCCACCTCCGACACGCTGGCCGCCGCGCTGGTCCTGGCCGGCTCCCAAGTTGCCCCGGCCGGGCTCGCCGCCACCATTCCCGTTGCTTCCCTGGCCGCCGCCGGAACCATCGGAATCCTCGAAACCCTTGCCCTCATGAAAGCCAAGATCGCCTGGTCCGCCCTGGCCGTGGCCGCCGTGGCCACGCCCCTCACCTATCAGCAGGTCACGCTGAGCCAACTCCGCACCGAGAGCCGCACGCTCGCCGCGCAACTCACGGAAGCCACCCGCTCCTCGCCCAGCGATGCCGAACGGGCCAAACAGGCGGCCGATGCCGCCGAACTCGAGCGGCTGCGCGCCGACCGCCTCGAACTGCTGCGGCTCCGCGGCGAGATCGGTCGGATGCGGGCCGACCTGACCCGCGCCGCAGCCCTCGAACGCGAACTCCAGGCGCTCCGCGCCGCCCAGGCGAACACCGCCCCCGCCCCTGGCTCCGAGGCATCCGATCTCGACCCCGTCGCCGCCGAAGCGGAGAAGACGCTGGGCATCGCGAAACTGAATGCGTCCAAGCAATGGGCCCTGGCCATGCACCTCTACGCCAGCAACCACGGTGATCAGTTCCCACGACACTCGCCGCGGCCCGTCCCTTTCTTCCCGAGCGCGAGGAACCTCATCCTCTCGGCGAGGACGCCGTCGAGATCACTTTCCAGGGACGCTTCACCGATGTCACCGATCCCGCAACCACCATTGTCGCCCGGGAACGCGAACCGTGGGTGAGCGTCCGCGGCAAGCTGTGCCGAACCTACGTCTTCGCGGACGGCCATTCCGAAATCCGCGCCTCTGCCTCGCTTGAGGACATGGCCACCTGGGAACGCGCCCGGGGGTTGCCAACCCCTGAAGCCGCCCGTGGGAAGCCTTCTCGGTCCGGGCAAGCGGAGGGGGACCGGAATCTTGTGCCCGGCGAAGAGCGGCTGTGGTCGCCGCACGGCGAACTCGTGGGGTCGTGGGGTCGTGGACTCGGATGACTCCGCCAGAATGCGCGCCCTGCAGCGGGACGCCCCAGGATCCAGGGTTCCCTTCGCCTTCTGCGCCCGTAAGCGCGGCAAGCCCACCTGCCGCTGTCCCCCTGGCGAACCCCATCCCGCCGGCGTCTTCTCTCCAGTGCCTGGGTCGCAGCGAGGAACCGACCGGGGTTGACCTGGCTCCCGTCCAGGATTACACATGCCGGGTCCGACGCGGGTCCAGGAGGTAACATGGCGGGTGGGCAGGCGGACAAGGCCCTGAGCAGAAAGGAGCCCGACGGCAAGGCAGTGACCAACGCGAGCCATGAGTAAGCAGGAGATCGAGGCATTGCGGCGTGCGCAAGCCGCCCTCGAGGCCTCCCGGAACCGCTACCTGGATCTCTACGAACAGGCTCCGGCAGGCTACCTCGTTCTCGATGGACAAGGCCGCATCCAGGACGCCAACCTCGCCGCCGCCAGGCTGCTCGGCACCCGCCCCGACGCCCTGCCGGGAACGGCCTTCCGCCATCGGGTGGCCCTGGCCGATCAACGCCGCTACGAACAACATTGGCAGGACGTCACCGCCACCGGGGGCCGGAGGTCTGCGAGGTGCGGCTGTTAGCCGGGGACCCCGCCCCGCGATGGGTCCGGCTCGAGACCAACCGGGCCGCGACCCCGACCTCCGATCCCTCCCTGCGCCGCATGGTGATCCATGACATCACCCGCAGCAAACAGGCGGACGCGGAACAGGCCGAGGAGGACCGCCGCCGCCACCAAGTCCAGAAGGCCGACAGCCTGGGCCGGATGGCCGGGGCCATCGCCCACCGCTTCAACAGCCTCCTCGGCGCCGTCATGGGCAACCTCGAACTCGCCCTCGAAGATGGCCCCCGCGACGAGAGCTCCCGCGTCTTCCTGACCGAAGCCCTGGAGGCCGCCCGACGGGCCGCCGACATCAGCGGCCTGATGCTGACTTACCTCGGACAGACCCCGGTGCCGTACCAACCGCTGGAACTGGTCGGCTTCGTGCGCCATTGCCTGCCCTCCCTCCGCACCGGGTTGCGTCGCGACCAAACGCTCGATGCCGTCCTGCCCGATTCCCGCCTCGTGGTCTGCGCCAACGCCGATCAGCTTCAGGAGGTCCTCGGCCATTTGGTCACCAACGCCGTCGAGGCCTTCGGAGATGGTCCCGGCGCCATCCAACTCGAACTCTCCCGCGTCGCGCCCACCGCCATTCCGACGGCTCACCGGTTCCCCGTCGAATGGCAGCCGCAGGAGCCAGCCTACGTGCGGCTCGAGGTCCGAGACAGCGGCGGCGGCATCGCGGCGCCCGACCTCAACCAGGTCTTCGACCCCTTCTTCTCGCGCAAGCTGGCCGGGCGCGGGCTGGGGCTTTCCGTCGTCTTGGGCATCGTCCAGGCCCATCGCGGCGCCGTGACCGTCGCCAGCGAGCCCGGCCGGGGCAGCGCCTTCACCCTCTACCTGCCCGAAACGAAAGCCGCGCCAGCACCGCCGCTCCCCGCGCCGGGAACGCGCCCACCCCCGGTCCCGGAGGTTCCGGATGACCTCCCCGCCCGACCCCATCACGGTCTCGCGGCTCCGGGCCACCCTCGCGAGCCTCGGCGAAGGCGTCATCACGACCGACCTCCACGGGGCCGTGCTCGAGCTGAATCCCGAAGCCGAACGGCTGACCGGCTGGACGGGAACCGAGGCCCGCGGCCAGCCGCTCGAAACGGTGTTCTCCCTGCTGGACGAGCGCTCCGCCACACCGCTGGCCGGGCTCACCCAGACCGTCCTGCGCCACGGCGCCGTCGTGGGCGGAAGCGACGCCCTGCTGGTCGCCCGGGACGGCAGCCGCCGCCCCGTGGCCCACAACGCCGCCCCCATTCGAGATGAGTCCGGCGCCATCCAGGGCGTGGCGCTCGTCTTCAGCGACCAGACCGCGCCGCAGGCTGCGCAACGGGCCCTCCGGACGAGCGAGGAGCGGTTGCGCCTGGCCCTCGCGGCTGCCCACCAGGGACTCTACGATCTCAACCTCCAGACCGGCGAGTGCGTGGTGAGCCCCGAATACGCCCGCCTGCTGGGCGAAGACCCCGCGTCCTTCCACGAAGACTATGCGGCGTGGGTGGCCCGCACCCATCCGGACGACCGGCCCGCCGTGCGCCAGGCCTACGAAGACTACCTCGCCGGCCGCCGCACCGAACACCGGATCGAATACCGCCAGCGCACCGCCGACGGCCAGTGGAAGTGGCTCCTCTCCGTCGGCCAACTCGTCGCCCGCTCGGCAGACGGCCGACCGCTCCGGCTCCTCGGCACGCACACCGACATCAGCGCGCGCAAACATGCCGAGGCCGCCCTCCGCGACTCGCTGCACGAGAAGGAGGCCCTCCTCCGCGAAGTCCACCACCGCGTCAAAAACAACCTCCAGATCATCTCCAGCCTCCTGCGACTCGAAGCCGCCGGCATCGATCACCCCCTCACCCGCGCCGTGCTCCAGGACATGCAGCATCGCATCCGCTCCATGGCACTGTTGCACGAAACCCTCTATCGAGCCGACAACCTGGCCCGGGTCCCCCTGCGCCCTTACCTCGAACGGCTCTGTGCCCAGTTGTTCCGCTCCATCGCGGGACAACCAGGCACCGTGCAACTCCATCTCGACATCGCCCCCGTCTGGCTGGACCCCGCCCAGGCCATCCCCTGCGGCCTCATCGTCAATGAACTCGTCTCCAACAGCCTCAAGCATGCCTTCCCGCAGGGCGCCTCCGGAGAGGTCCGCGTGGCATTGCAGCCCCTCCACCCCCGGCCCGAACTCCGCCTGTCCGTCCGGGACACCGGCGTGGGCTTGCCCGACACCTTCGACCCCGACCACTTGCGGTCGCTGGGCCTCCAACTGGTCACCGACCTGACGCGCCAACTGGAAGGCACTCTGGCCATCGAACCGGGGCCGGGGGCACACTTCACCATCACCTTCCGGCCCGCCGCAGCGCCGGGCGCATGTGCAGAAACACCCCCCGGCACGCTCACGCCATGAGCACCCCAAGGATTCTCATCGTCGAGGACGAGGCCATTGTGGCCCTCGACATCCGGCGGCAGTTGACCGCGCTGGGTTACGAACCCCTGGCCACCACCGCCCGCGGTGAAGAGGCCGTCGCCCTGGCCGGACAACTCCAACCGGACCTCGTGCTGATGGACATCCATCTCGCCGGCCAACTCGACGGCATCGCCGCGGCCCAGGCCATCCGCCAGCAGTCCGGTCTGCCGGTCGTCTTCCTCACGGCCTTCGCCGACGCCGACACGCTGAGCCGGGCCAAGCTCGCCGAACCGTTCGGCTACCTCGTCAAGCCGTTCTCCGAACTCGATCTGCGAACCGCGATCGAAATGGCGCTCCACCGCCACCAGACCGAGCTCCGCTTGCGCCAAAGTCACGAGGAGCAGGCCGCCATCCTGCGCACCGCCATGGATGGCTTCTGCCTCCTGGACCGCGAGGGCCGCTTCCTCGAGGTCAACGAAGCCTTCTGCCGGCTCACCGGCTACGAACGGTCCGTACTGCTCGGCCGGACCCTGGCCGAGCTGGACCCTCAAGGCGCCCCGACCGACGCCACGGCGCTCCTGGACCGCTTCCGCCAGTCCGGCGCCCCCGGATGTGAGTGGCGCCTGACCCGGCACGACGGTCAACCGGTCGATGTCGAACTCAGTGTCAATTGGCTGCCGCACGCCGGCGGCCGCTGGTTCTGCTTCGCCCGCGACATCACCGAGCGCAAGCGCACCCTCGAATGGCTCTCCCTCCAAAGCGCCGCCCTCGAGGCCGCCGCCAACGCCATCGTCATCACCGACCCCACCGGCGCCATCCTGTGGGTCAACGCCGCCTTCTCCGCCACCACCGGTTTCGGCCTCGACGAGGTGCGGGGCCGCAACCCCCGCGACCTGGTCCGGTCCGGCCGGCAGGACCAGGCCTTCTACCGCGCCCTCTGGGACACCATCCTCGCCGGCCAACAGTGGCAGGGCGAGATCGTCAACCAGCGCAAGGACGGCAGCCTCTATCCCGCCGAGCTCAGCATCACCCCCCTCCGCAACACCCGGGGGCACATCACCCACTTCATCGCGATCCAGCAGGACATCACGCGCCGCAAGGAACTCGAGGCCCGGTTCCGCCAGGCCCAGAAAATGCAGGCCTTCGGCCAGTTGGCCGGCGGCGTTGCCCACGACTTCAACAACCTGCTCTCCGTGATCCTCATGCACACCGGCTTGCTCCGCGCCGCGCCCGACCTCAGCGCCACCCAGACCGAAGAACTCGCCCAGATCGCCGCCGCCGCCGAACGCGCCGCCAACCTCACCCGCCGCCTCCTCACCTTCAGCCGCCGCACCACGCTCTGCCTCGAGCCGTTGGACCTCAACGAAATCGTCACCGCCATGAGCCAGATGCTCCGCCGCCTCATCGGCGAAACCATCGAGCTGCGTACCCTCCTCCTCCCGGGCGGTGCCCCAACCCACGGCGACCGCAGCCTGCTCGAACAGGTCCTGCTCAACCTCGTCATCAACGCCCGTGACGCCATGCCCCAAGGCGGCCAGCTCACCCTCGAACTGCGCGAGCGAACCCTCGAGGTCGACGCCGTCCTCCCCCCGGCGTGCGCCCCGGATGCTTCCTGCGCCTCAGCGTCTGCGACACCGGCCACGGCATCGCCCCCGAGCATCTGCCGCGCCTCTTCGAGCCCTTCTTCACCACCAAACCCGCCGGCCAGGGTACCGGCCTCGGCCTCGCCACCGTGTACGGCATCGTCGAGCAACACCACGGCTGGATCGAGGTCGATAGCCACCTCGGCCAGGGCACTTCCTTCCACATCCACCTGCCCCGCCTCGCCACCGCACCCGCTCCCGTCCCCCCTCGCGCCCCGCCGAAACCACGCCCCGCCCCGGCGGCGGTACCGAAACGATCCTCGTGGCCGAGGACGAACCCGGCCTCCTCTCCGTTACCTCGCGCATCCTCAAGCGCGCCGGCTACCGCGTGCTCGAAGCCGCCGACGGCCAGCTCGCCCTCGCCCTGTGGCGACAACACGCCGGCGCCGTGGACCTGCTCCTGACCGATCTCGTCATGTCCGGCGGACTGTCCGGCCGACGGCTCGCCGAGCAACTCCAACTCGAGCAGCCCCGCCTCAAAGTGCTTTATATGAGCGGGCATTCCGACGAAGTCGCCGGTCGCGACCTCGGCCTCCGGGAAGGCGTGAACTTCCTGCAGAAACCGTTCGCCTCCGCCCACCTCCTCGCCACCCTGCGCGCCTGCCTCGACGGCCAGCCCGCCGCTGCCCGGCAGGTTCCCTGACCCGGCGCATCCCCCGACTTGCCTGAACCGCGGCGACGGTCTCCCGCGCGCTGGATCCTGCGCGGTTCACCGCCGCTTGGCGTGAGGGCGGAGGGGCGCGGTGAACGAAAAGCGCCGCTGGAAGCCGGCGCACTGATACGGTCTCCAAGCTTGTTCATAAGGGTGCGCCGCGCCGCCCGCCTTGCCCGCCCGGGTTCGGCCGATCCCGTTACTTGGACTGTTGGAACCTCCCTTGAGCCTTGCCCTTTGAGCTTGGCACTTCCCTTCCCCCTTCGCCCTTCGCCCCTCGCCCTTCGCCCTTCGCCCTTCCCCTTCCGTTCGCGGCTTGCCCGAGCCGCCGGCCGACTTACACTCGACGCATGAAACAAGCCCAATGCTTGCTCGCCCTGACCGTCGGCGCCGCCGCGGCGCTGCTCTACCTGGCAGGCTGCGCCACCGAACCCGTCACCGGCCGGCGCCAACTCATCCTGGTGAGTGCGGCGGAGGAGTTGCAACTTGGCCTGACCGAGTTCGAGAAGATGAAGAAGGAGGTGCCGATCAGCAAAGACAAGGCGAACCAGGCACTGGTTCAGCGGGTCGGCGCCCGCATCGCCGCCGTGGCGGAACTCCCGAACGCCCAGTGGGAATTCGTCCTCTTCGAGAGCCCCGTCCCCAATGCCTTCTGCCTGCCGGGCGGCAAGGTCGGCATCTACTCGGGAATCCTCCCCATCACCCGGGACGAGGCCGGCCTGGCGACAGTCATCGGCCACGAAGTCGCCCACGCCGCCGCCCGCCACGGCGCCGAACGCATGAGTGAAGCCATGGCCCTCGGCACCGTCGGCAGCATCGCCAGCAGCTACCTCGGCAGCGAGAAACCCGACCTCGAACCTTACTTCTCCTCGGCCTATGGCGTCGGCTCACAACTGCTCCGGGTGCTCCCGCACAGCCGGAGCCAGGAAGCCCGCGCGGATCAAATCGGTCTCATCTACATGGCCCGGGCCGGGTACGACCCCGAGGCCGCCATCGGGTTCTGGCAGCGGTTCGCCGAGTTCAACCGCCAACAGGGAGGCTCCGAAACGCTGTGGTTCCTGCGCACCCACCCCCCTCGACGAGGACCGCATCGCCAACTTGCAGAAGTACCTGCCGCAGGCGCGAAAGGAGTTCCGCCCGGCCCGCTGACCCGTCACTTTTTCGCGCCTCCGGCGCGAAAAATCAGTACTGGTGCGTGGCCTCGGTTTCCCAGACCGGACGGGTGACCTGGTCGCTTTCAAGCTGGACCCGGAACCGCACATCGCCGGCCTCCACCGCTTTGACCACGACCCGCCACACCGCCTGGGCTTTGGGCGCCAGCACCGGCAGTGCCGCCATCGTCACCTGCGCCCCTTGCGCCTGCACCGCCGTCGGACCGCTCCCCGACACGAACTGCTGTGCCGCTTCGAGCGTGCAGACGAGTCGGATATTCGTGTCAGGCAACGACCCCTGGTTGGTCACCGTGATCACGTAGGTCTCGTCGCTGCCCACTTCGATCGGGTCATCCTGATCCACGACTTCGAGAAGTATGGCGGCAATCCCGGCGACCTGGGTCTGGCACTCGCTCCGCGCCTCCGGCGCGCACGCCCCCCGCACCGTGGCGGCGAAGCTCAACCGACCCGGTTCGGGCGCGGTGAACACGGCGCACACCCGGTGGCTGGAGGCCGGTGCCAGATCGCCCAACTCCCACACCACCTGCCCATCCGCCGCCTGGCCTCCCGCCGTCACCGCGGTACAGGTGGCCCCCGGCGGCAGCGGCAGGGTGAGGCGAACCTGCGTTTCGGCCGCGTCGCCCGTGTTGCCCGCCGTCAGGCACACTTGGACCGGTCGTCCAGCCGGCACGTCAGCGGGAGCCTGACATTGCAGGGTCAACCGCGCCGCCCGGACCAGGGTGGTGGCCGTCGCCTCGGCGGCGGTCCCCTCTGCCGACGTCGCGCGCACACGAAGGGCCTGCCGCCCGGCCGCAGTGGCTGTCACCGGGAAACTGAACTCCCGCCCGGCACCCGGCTCGAGCGCACCGGCGTCCAGCGGCGGAACGGCCTGCGTTTCGCCCCGGGCCAGCCCCGCGGGTAACGTGTCGATCACCTGCACCCGCGTCAGCGGCACATTGCCGCGGTTGCGAACGGTGACGCGCACGGGGAACTGGGCGCAACGCGTGGCCTCGGCCGGAGCGCTGAGGGTCAGTTGCAGCTCCGGCCGGGGCGGCGGGACGTAGGCGCCCTGATCCTCGATCCAGAAATTGCTGCAGGCCTTCGGCGTCACCACGCGGTAGCGGCGGCCTTGTGAGACGAAGGAGAACTCGTAAGCGTCGATGGGTTTCTTCCCGGCCCAGAGCACATCGCGAAGCAGGACGGGCTTGCCCCGGTCGCGCGAAGACATGGCCGGGAGGCGCGTTCCGGGCGGGATCTCGATCTCGGTGATCGTCGCTTCGGCGGCGGCGCGGCGGAAGTCGGCGAGATTCCCGGGCCACTGGGACTGGAACAGGATGGCAGCAATGTCGGCCTGGAGTTCCGGCGTCCGGAACAGGGCCCGCAGGTCCGCAGGTTTGTGCAGGGGTTTGGCGAACCGCGTGGCCGGGCTGCCCAGGCGCGTGGCCGTGTGTTGCTGCGCCTGGGCCGGCCGGCCGGCCAGCACGGCCAACACCAACGCGGTCCCCAACGTGGCGAGTGTCCTTTTGGTCATGGGTGAGGGAGGTCGCGGTTGCTACTTGACGGGGGACCCTACCGGCCTGTCGGGTCGGGATCAAGGCGGAACTCCCCAAGAGCAGACTTGGCGGCCCGTGACTTCCGTGGGAGAGTGGCCCGGGATGTGCCTCACAATCGACTGCCACGCGAACGCCGCGACGCCATGACCGCGCCTCCTGCTGCACCCCGGGAAGTATACGAGCGGCTGCACCGGACGATCGGCGAGGTGATCCAGGGTCAGGACCACACCGTGCGCCGGCTCCTGGCCGCGTTCGCCAGCGGCGGCCACGTCTTGCTGGACGACTTCCCCGGCACGGGCAAGACCACCCTCGCCAAAGCCCTCGCCCGGGCGCTGGCGGCGCGGTTCACCCGCGTGCAGTTCACCCCCGACCTGCTGCCCTCCGACATCCTCGGCGTCGCCATCCTCAACCAGAAGACCAGTGACTTCGAGTTCCACGAAGGCCCGGTCTTCACCAACATCCTGCTGGCCGACGAGATCAACCGCGCTTCCCCCGCACCCAGTCGGCCTTGCTCGAAGCCATGGCCGAAGGCCAGGTGAGCGTCGAGGGCGAACGCCGCGTCCTGCCCGATCTCTTCTTCGTGATCGCCACCCAGAACCCGGTTGAGTTCCGCGGCACCTATCCCCTGCCCGAGGCGCAGATGGACCGTTTCGCCATGCAACTGGCGTTGGGCTACCTCAACCCGGAGGCCGAGGCCGCGCTGCTGGCGGCCCAGATGCGGATCCACCCCCTGGAGCGAATCACCGCCTGCGCGAACCTGACCGACGTGCTCCGGTTGCGGCAGGCCGTCCAGGCGGTCCGCGTCAGCGAGGAACTGCGCCGCTACATCGTGGACCTCGTCGCCGCCACCCGCCGGACCGTCGGTGTCCGCCTCGGCGCCAGCCCGCGTGCCTCGTTGGCCCTCATGAAAGCCAGCCAGGCCCTCGCCCTGTTCCAGGGCCTGGAATGCGTCACCCCGGATCAGGTGCAGGAACTGGCTGTGCCCGTCCTCGCCCACCGCCTGGTGCTCGACCCCCAGGCCCAGTACTCGGGCCAGAGCAACCGCAGCGTGGTCGAGACCATCCTCCGCCAGGTGCCCGTTCCCGCATGAGCCGCCCTCGCGCCACCCCCCTCCCCCATGAACCGAACACGAAAAGCGGGGGTGAACCCCCGCATTCCATGCGCTTCGCCATGGGCGGAGTTCGTCGGTTCCACGCGAAGCGTCTGGAGTGCGTCCGGTTCACCGGCGCTTTCAGATTCGTCACAACTGGGCGGGGCCGCATGCAACAGGACGCCGCCCACGCGGGCCGCCCAGTCGCCATGCTGATCCGCGGGCTGCATCGTATCTACACCGGCGGACGCCGGTTCGCCGCCGCGATCCGGCGACGGTTCACGCCAGCCGGAGCCTTCGTACTGGCGGGGCTGGCGTTGACGGTCAGCTCGGCCGACCCCGAACAAACCGTGGGGATCCAGGTCTTTCTGGTCCTCCTGGCCTTCCTCGCGCTGGCCCTGCTCTCCGCCCCGTTCTTCCGTGGGAACTTCGCCCTCGAACGTCAGGCCCCGCGCTTCGTCACCGCCGGCACTCCCTTCACCGTCCGCGTCCAGATCCGCAACCTTTCCGGACGCGCGGAGACCGGACTGGAGTACCTCGAAGAGCTCCAGGACCCACCGGTCACCGTGGCCGAGTTCGCGGCGCGCCTGCGGCCCGGACGCGAGAACCGGAGCTTCCGCCTCGGCGGCCCCCTGCCTCCCATCCGCGCCGCCCGCACCCGGCCCACCCCGCTGCCGCCCCTGCCGGCACGGGGCCAGGTCGAGATCGAAACCCCGGTGGTCGCGTATCGCCGGGGCCCGTTGGTGCTGGCGGGCGGGTGGGTGGCGCGCTCGGATCCGTTCGGGCTGTTCCGCGCGTTCCGCCGCGTGCCTTCGCCTCACACCGTCCTGGTGCTGCCGCGCCGTTACCTGCTGCCCCGCCTCGCCCTGCCCGGCGCGGCCCAGTACCAGCGCGGCGGCGTCGCCCTGGCGGCGGGCGTGGGCGAGTCGGAGGAGTTCGTGGCCTTGCGGGAGTATCGCCGGGGGGACTCGCTGCGACGCGTCCACTGGCGGAGCAGCGCGCGGCTCGGGCAACCCATCGTCAAGGAGTACCAGGACGAGTATTTTACCCGCCATGCCCTGGTGCTCGACACCCACTGCGAGGCCGCACGGGATGCCGTCTTCGAAGAGGCCGTCGCCGTGGCGGCCTCCTTCGCCTGCACCGTGCCCGACCAGGAATCGCTGCTCGACCTGCTGTTCGTCGGGCCCCAGACCGTCTGTGTCACCAGCGGCCGCGGTGTGGGACACACCCAGCAGATGCTTGAAGTCCTGGCCGCCGTGAGGCCCTGCCGCGAACCGCGGCTCGGCGAACTGGAAGCCCTCGTCTGGCAACACCGCGGCTCGCTCAGCGGCTGCCTGCTGGTCCTCATGGATTGGGACGAACCGCGGCGCGCCCTCGTGCGGCACTTGAAAACCCTGCGCCTGCCCACCCTGGCCATGGTGCTCGTCCCCCACGGCCGGGCCGCCCGCTTCGACCCGGGACCGCCCGCCGACCAACCCGACCGCCTGGTGGTGCTCGAGGCCGGCCGCATCGGGCAGGACCTCCTGCAGTTGGAGGCCCGGCCATGAACCCGGCACACGACCATGCGTGAACCTGCACCCGACCGTGGGACCGGGGTCGCCCGCCTCGCGGGCTCGCCACCAGCACCCCCGCCTCTGGCCGTGGCGGCGGCCCTGGCGTTGTGGGGTTGGCAGGCCGACTGCCTGCCGTGGGCCCTCGCCATGGGCACGCTGATCGAAGTCGCCCGGTTCTCGTCCCTCCGTCTCGACCCGGACCAGGACGGTTTCAACCGGCTTTGGAATCTCACCACGCTCCTCTTCCTCGGCGTCGGACTCTACCTCTTCCTCGCCCGCGAAGGACTCGGCTCGGTCGGGTCGCTGGTGACCACCGACGCTTCCTCGACGCGCCTCGAGGGGCTCCGCCAGCTCTCGCAGACCGCCCTCGCCTTTCTGCGGGCCATTCCGTTCGTGCTGTTCCCCTTCGTCCTGGCACACGCCTGGAGCCGCACGGGCCCCCTCCCCTGGACCACGTTCTCGATTCTGCTCCGAGCGCGCGCAGCCAGGGAACGCCTGGCGTTCACGCTCCCCTCCCCCACCCGGCCCGCTTCTTCGGCCCACAGGCTCCGGCGGCCGGCCGATGGTCCAACCGGCGGGACATCGACCGTCTGGAGCGAGTCGCGCGTGCATCCCGGTTTCCCGTTCCTCGCGCTCGTGCTGTTCGCCTCCGGAGCTTCGGCCACCCGTTCCCCGTTCTTTCTTCCCCTCTGCGCCGCGGTGGTGAGTTGGGCGCTGTGGCCGTGGCGCAACCCGCGGTTCCGTACCCCCACGTGGGCCGGCCTGCTCCTGCTCGTGCTCGGGATCACCTTCGCCGGCCAGCAGGGCCTGCTGGCACTGCGCGCCGCCTGGCAGGGACTCGAAAGCCGCCTCGCCGAAAGCAGCGGCGAGGGCCGCTTCAACCAACAGCGCAACATCACCGCCCTCGGCAGCGTGGGTCGGATCAAGCAGTCCGGCCGCATCGTGCTGCGGGTGCACACCGCCTCGGACCGCGCCCCGGGACTCCTGCGCGAGGCCGCCTTCAACCGCTTCCGGGGCAACACCTGGACCGTCGCGCTGCGCGACTTCCAACCCGTGGTTCCCGAATTGGACGGCATCCTCTGGCCCCTGAGCCCCGAGCGCCGCCGCGGCGAGTCGATGCAGATCGCCACTTATTCCGTCAACGGCGAAGCCCCGCTCTCCCTCCCCGCCGACGCCCTCGCGGTCCGCAACCTCACCGCCCAGATCCTCGAAACGAACGTCTTCGGCGCCGCCCGCTGCCAGTTCGCCCTGCCGCTGGTCACCTACGAAGTCGAGCACGGCCCGGGCGGCGGTTTCGACGGCGCTCCCTGCGTCGATGATACCGACCTGGATCAGCTTCCCTGGCAGGACCAGGCCGTGATCCGGGCGGTGGCCGACGAACTCGACCTGCCCTCCTCCCTCCCCACGCCGCCGCTGAACGACTCGCCCGCTACTTCGCCTCGGACTTCCGCTACTCCCTGTGGCAGCGTACCGATCCCAGATCGGCGAACACCGGCATCCTCGAACGTTTCCTCCGCGAATCCCGCGCCGGCCATTGCGAATACTTTGCCACCGCCACCGTGCTCCTGCTCCGCGCCGCCGGGATCCCCACCCGGTACGCGGTCGGTTACTGCGTCACGCAACGCCGCGGTGAGGCGTGGATCGCCCGCAGCCGCGATGCCCACGCCTGGTGCCGGGCCTACCTCGACGGGCACTGGGTGGATGTGGACACCACCCCCGCGACATGGCACGCCGAGGAGCAGAACGCCGCCCGCTGGTGGGAAGCCATCGGCGACCGGGTCTCCGATGCCTGGTATCGCCTCACCCAGTGGCGCCAACAGACAGGCCACGGTCGGCTTTACCTCTTCGCCGCCAGCACGGCCATCCTCGCCTGGCTCGCTTGGCGCCAGGTCCGTGGCAGCCGCTGGCGTCGGTCGCGACGCGACCGACGCACCGCCATGCCGCACCGGTCCCCGCCCGGGCTGGACTCGGAGTTCTATGCCCTGGCGCGCTCGCTCGAGACCACCCACGGCCCGCGGTCGCTTCACGAGACCTGGCACGCCTGGGCCCAACGCGTCGGCTTGCCCGCCTCGCCCGAAGCCGGCCGCGTCCAGGAAGCCCTCCGCCTCCACAACCGGCTCCGGTTCGACCCCGACGGCTTGCCTCCCGTCGAACGGGCGCGGCTTCGCCAACTCGCCACCGTGACCCCGTCAGACGGTGTCCCGCCCGCACCACGCGCCGGAGGCCAGGCGTGACTTGAGCCCGAAGCAGGTTAGGGTGGGGCGGTTCGCCGGAAGCGCCAGGCCCGGGGACACTGACCTATGAGTGCCATGACTCTGGAAATCGCCGTCATCTTCGCCCTGTTGCTCGCCAACGGGCTCTTTGCCATGAGCGAGATCGCGGTGGTCTCCGCCCGCAAGACGCGGCTGCGCCAGCGTGCCGAGTCCGGGAACGCCCGCGCCCGCGCCGCCCTCGAACTGGCGGAAAACCCCAACCGCTTCCTGGCCACCGTCCAGGTCGGCATCACCCTGGTCGGCACCCTCGCGGCTGCCTTCGGCGGTGCCCGGGTGGCAAGCAGCCTGGCCGACTTCCTGGCGCAGGCCCCCTGGCTCGCAGCCTATGCCCGGCCCCTGAGCTTCAGCCTCGTGGTCGCCGCCATCACCCTCGCCAGCCTTATCATCGGCGAACTCGTCCCCAAGCGGCTGGGCCTGGCCAACCCCGAGGGCATCGCCGCGTTCATCGCCGGCCCCCTGGGTGCCCTGTCCCGCATCGTCTCGCCGCTCGTCACCCTGCTGAGCTGGGGCACTGATGTCATCCTCAAGCTGCTCCGCATCGAGGCCAAACCCGTGGTGGAGGTGACCGAGGAGGAGGTGGGACTGCTCGTGCGCGAGGGCACGCGGGCCGGCGTCTTCCATCCCAGCGAACCGGCCATGGTGGAAGGCGTCCTCGCCCTCGACCGGCTCAGCCTGGGTGAGCTGATGACCCCGCGCGCAAAGATCATCTGGGTCAATGTCCATGAACCTCACGACGCCATCTGGCACAAGATCGTGGTGAGCGGCCACACCACCTTCCCCGTGTACGACGGCAACCGCGACCACGTCGTGGGCGTTGTCACCGTCAAGGCCATCTACGCCAACCTCGCCGCCGGCATCCCCCCGCGTCAAGGACCTGATGACCCCGCCGCTGGTGGTGCCCTCGACCCAGTCCGCCAGCGCCCTTCTCGAGACCTTCAAACGCACCGGCAAGCACATCGCCCTGGTGGCCGATGAGTTCGGCGGCATTGTCGGTCTCGTGTCCCTCCACGACATCATGGAGGCGATCATCGGTGAGCTCCCCTCGCCCGACGAACGTCTCAAACCCCGGGCCAAACGGCGCGAGGACGGTTCGGTGCTCGTCGACGCCATCATCGAGCTCGACGAGTTCGCCCGGGTCGTGCCGGACTTTCAACTGCCCCCGGCCGCGAGCCGCCACTACCAGACCTTCGCCGGCTTCATCATGCAGCAATTGGGCCGCGTCCCCGCCGAGGGCGAAGCCTTCGACTGGAGCGGGTACCGGGTCGAGGTCATCGACATGGACGGCCACCGCGTCGACAAGGTGCTCCTGATGCGGCAACCCTAAGAGCTAAGGGGTCAGTTCTTGACTTTGCCAACTCCCCACCGGGAGGGCGCGCCAAGTTGACAGAGTCAGGAACTGACCCCTTTGGAGAATCGCTTGCCCCGACTGCTCCGGCGTGGTAGCTCATCGCCCCCGCGTCCTCGACCGGCTTATGTCTGAACCGCACGCCTCTCTCCCCCCCGTGGCCCAACTCTCCCCCGCAGCGTCGGTGCCGTCCCCCTTCCAGCCCACAGCCCGGCGCGCTCTGGCGCGCGGTCGCGGTCGTGCTGGGCGGCCTCGCCAGCGCCGCCGCTGCGCAGGACCTCGACCTGTTACGCGGACAGCGAAATTACCTCGCCGCCTGCGCCGCCTGCCACGGCCCCCCACGGCCGCTACGATCCCACCCTGCCCGGCGTGCAGTCCCTCGATCCCAAACCCGCCGACTTCAGCGATCCCCTCTTCAACAGCCGCGAACCCGCCGGCGACTGGTTCATGGTCACCAAGCACGGCGGATCGCCCATCGGGTTCTCCGCCGCCATGCCGGCGTTCAAGGACGCCTTCTCGGATGAGGAGATCCAGGAGATGATCGCCCACCTCAAGACCCTGGCCGGTGACCACAACTACCCGCCCGGCGACCTCAATTACCTGCGCGCCTTCCGCACCAAGAAGGCCTGGCCCGAGGATGAAGTCGTGTACCTCAACCGCTTCACGCGTCGCCCCGACGGCGAGGACGCGGTCGTCAACGCCCTCGAGTTCGAGAGGCGCTGGTTCGCCCGCTGGCAGACCGAGTTCAAGCTGGTTCACGAGTTCGAGGGGAGCCAGGGCCGGTGGGACGAGGTCGAAGCCGGCGCGAAGTACGTGCTCTACGATCACCTCCCCCGCACCTTCCTGCTCTCCGGGGGCGCCGACTTCGCCGTTTCGCTCCGGAGCGGGAACGAGGCCGAAGCCATCCTGTTTCTGGCGGCCGCCAAGGGTCTCGGCGACGCGTTCACCCTGCAAACCAGCCTGAAATCCCACCTGCCGTTCCGCGACGCCGGCGAAGGCGATCTCGAGTGGGCGTCCGTGGTGCACTGGATCCCTACCCCCTGGCCGCGCGGCGTGTTTCCCGGACTGGAACTGACCGCACGGATACCCTTCCAGCCGGGCGACCAGGATGCGGTTCAGTGGACCATCCTGCCCCAGCTCAACTTTGGTTTGAGCCGGCGGGGACACGTTCGGGCCGCGGCGGGCGTTGAAATCCCCCTCAACCAGCGCTCCTATGACTTTCGGTTTCACGCTTACTTCCTGTGGGACTATGCGGACGGGATGTTCTGGGAAGGCTGGCGCAAGAGCCGCGCCCGACCCGCCGGGATCAGCGAATATGAATAGGCTGGCCGAGCGCCCCGCATGCGGGCGTGACCCCAGCCGCTGCGCAAGACGCACGACCTCGCGGCCAGGACCCGCCGCCCTTGTTCGAAGCTGCAGCCCACGTGTCCCCGCAAGCGCGGGGGTCGGTCGGAGCGGCTGCTCGGGGAGGCGTGCACCGCTGCGAGTACGGCGGCTTCGCCGGCATCACCGCCACGCCAGGCGACAACGCCCGGATCCTCGACTACCCGGAGGACCGCGTCTGGGACGGCCCCCAGGACTCGAGCTTCACCTTCTGGAAGGACGACTCCATCGAGATCATCATCGACGCGCTCAACGACCGGTTCGATGTCAACACCGACAGCTCGAACGATCCTTACGGCGGCCACTGCTACGTGAACTTCGAGGGCCGCTTCTCCCGCTGGGAGGACGCCACCGGCACGATCAACGGCCAAACCTGGTCGTCCGCCGTGGACTGGAAGTACGGACCCAACGACGAGATTTACGGCGTCGGGGCCGAAGTGCCCACCGGCCGGAAACTCGAGGCGCGCTTCAAAAAGACGCTGTTCGAGGACCCCGTGGCCGGCAACAAGCTCCAGAACGGCTACATCATGGGCTTCAACATCGGCGTCGTCGACGACGACCGGCAGGGACCCGGTGCCAACGGAAACGGCAGCCGCAGCCAGGACCTTGAAATCCAGTACTTCTGGGCGAACCGCGAGCGGCACCAGGGCATGACCCCGGCGGCGTGGGCCGAACTGACCCCGGAACAGCAGCAGGACGAGGCGTACCTCACCCAACTGTTTCCGTTGATCATCCATTCGACCGGCCGGCTCACCCACGATGGCGCCGGACAAATCGTGTTCGCCGCCGCCCCGTCCGGCGATCCAGATCCGGCTCGAATGGGTTGGGGCGGCCGATCCTGAAGCCTCGACCGACGTCGCGGCTGGCCCTTGGACACGCCTGCCAACCGCTGCAAGCCCGGATGTGACCGCGCCCACGGGTGATCAGCGGTTCTTCCGGCTGAAACCCTAACTGCCCAGCCCAACACCCCCATCGGACCAGCCGGCTGCGGGCGCGGAGCCCTCCGTGCCCGCGGTTGCTTCTCCGGCTCCCCGGAATCATGCCCACCAATCTTCGCCGCACCTTGTGGCAGGCCGGCCCCGCGGCCGGATTTGCCCGGTGCACGTCCGCAGTTCTGCCTGGGCCACCGCTTCAGCCCACCGGTTCCTCCGGCCATCCCTCGCCCGCGCGCAGCCGGTCAATGGTTTGATCAAGCCAGCGGCAGTAGCCCTCGAAGTCCAGAGTGCCCGGGGCAGGCTCACCCGCGAACTCGTAGAGCCAACCAGCACCGTGCGGATCGCGCTCGACCGCTTCGATCCCGCCGGCAAGGGCCGGATTGCCCCCCGCGAAGATCCCCCGGCCGGGCGAGATCAGGTCGGTCACGGCTTTGAACCCTTCGAACGTTCCGAGGATGTCACCCGGCGCAACACACCCACCCGGCGGGACCGTGAACTCGCATTCGACCAATTCCCCCAGCAGACGCAGGGCAAAGGCGGTCAAGCCCACACGCCACCTTGGCTCCGACCCCTCCGTGGGTCCGGACGCGAGCCAGACGTGGTCGGTGGTGTACCGGTGTGAGGTCGGCAACCACGTCACGAAATGGCCCCGCTCATAGCGCTGACGCTCCATCGTTTCGCATCCCGTCGAGTCGATCCACCCGTCTCGCATCGCACCGCCACATCAGGCTGAACCGGACTCGCGAAGACACCCCGAGACTGGCTTCGCGACGCCCTGATCGCAACAATCCCGGTGTGCAATACTTCGACCACGCCGCCACGCATCCGCTCAGTGACGTCGCCCGGGCCGCCTGGCTCGACGCCGCCGCGCGGTTCCCGGCCAACCCGTCCAGCCCACATCGGCTGGGCGCCCGCGCGGATCGCGCCCTGGAAAGCGCCCGCGAGCGCCTGGCCACAATGCTCGGTTGTTCGCCGGCCGAGGTGATCTTCACCTCGGGCGCCACCGAGTCCAACAACCTCATGGTGCATCACCTGGCTCAGGTCCTGACCGGTCCCGTGCTGGTGTCGAGCCTTGAGCATCCTTCGGTGCTGGAACCCGCGCGGCACGAACTGCTGGAGCGGCAGCACTTGATCCCGGCAACGGCGGCTGGCGTCGTCGACCTCCCGTGGCTCGAAGCTCGCCTGCACGCCCGGCCGCCAGCCGCGGTGTTGTTGATGGCGGCCAACAACGAAACCGGCGTCCTCCAACCGTGGCGTGAAGTCGCCGCGCTGTGCCGGGAACGCGGCATCTGGTTCGGCTGCGACGCCGCCCAATGGGTGGGCAAACTGCCGGCCGCGGGCCTGGGCGCTTGCCCGTTGCTTACCGGCTGCGCGCACAAGTTCGGCGGACCGCCCGGCGTCGGCTTTCTGAAAGGCCCACCCACGCTCCGCCCGCTGTTTCGCGGTGGACCGCAGGAAGACCGGCGTCGCGCCGGCACGCAAAACCTCCCGGGCATTCTCGCCATGGTCGCGTGCCTTGAGTCCCGCGAGCGGGAGTTGGCGGCGGGCGGCGCTGACTCGCGCACCGTCTGGCGCGACCGTTTCGTCGCCAGGGTGCAGCAGGCGCTGCCCGGGACCGAACTCCTGGGCGCTGAAGCCCCCGCCTCTGGAACACCGTCAGCCTGCAACTCCCGCCGCGCGCCGACGGACGCCGCTGGGTCGTTGCGCTCGACCGTCTCGGCTTCGCGGTCGCTACCGGCTCGGCATGCAGCAGCGGACGCGACGCCCCCTCGCACGTCCTCGAAGCCATGGGCAAAAACCGGGAAGACGCCGATTGCGTGGTGCGGTTTAGCAGCGGGTGGGAGACACCGGAGTCCGCGTGGGAAACCTTGGTCAACGAAGGGGTCAGTTCTTGATATTGTCAGGTTGACACCTGGGAGCGTTCTTCTCACGCTGCCCCCATGGCCCGCCAGTTGCGAATCGAATACCCCGGTGCGATCTACCACCTCATGAACCGCGGCGACCGGCGCGAACCCATCTTCCGCGACGACTTGGATCGGGAACGGTTCGTCCAGACCCTCGAAGAAGCATGTGACAAGGCCGCGTGGCAGGTCCACGCCTACGTCCTGATGCCAAACCACTTTCACCTGGTCCTTGAAACCCCGCAGCCGAATCTGGTCGCCGGCATGAAATGGCTGCTGGGCACCTACACCAACCGGTTTAACCGCCGACACCGCGTCTGCGGCCATCTCTTCGCCGGCCGCTACAAGTCGCTGATCGTGGATGGCTCTGCCAGCGGCTACCTCAAGACGGTCTGCGACTATGTTCACCTCAATCCGTCGCGGGCAAAACTCCTGACCCCGGACCAGCCGCTGAAGCATTACCGCTGGAGCAGTTGGCCCACCTACCTCGGCTCGCCCTCGCGCCGTCCCGGCTGGCTTCGGGTGGACCGACTGCTGGGCGAGTATCGCATTCCGAAGGACAGCACCGCGGGGCGCCAGCAACTGGAGCGGGCGCTCGAAACGCGCCGCGAGGCCGAGAAGGACGGGGAGTTCCGAGCCGTCCGGCGCGGCTGGTGTTTGGGGGAACCCACGTTCCGCCAGGAATTGCTGGCCCAGGTGAGCGAGCGCCTGGGCGCCGAGCACTACGGCCAGGAACGTGCCGAGAGCGAACTGGCGAAGGCGGAACGCATCATCGCCGAGGAAGCCAGGCATCGGAAGGGGGCGTCCGAAGACTGGCAGGCGCGGCCCAAAGGGGGCGGCCGAGAAGGTGGCTCTGGCGGCCCGACTGCGGGCCGAAACCACGATGACCCTGGGGTGGATCGCTGAACGACTGGGAATGGGCACCCGCGGCTACCTGAGCCAACTGCTCTACCGGCGCCGGCGGTCGGAACGGGAGTGAACAAAGTCAAGAACTGACCCCTTGGTTATGATCAACCGCCGTGACTTCCTGCGGCGCCTGGCCGAACTCGGCGTCACAGGCCCCGTGAGCAACCTGCGCATCCTGGCCCGCGCACAGGAGGCCGCACCGCCCGGCGCGCCGTCGGGGCACGTAGTCGGTTTCCCGGGGCCGTGGCAGTTCCAGACCCCAAAAGGCGCCATCATCCTCGTCAGCGACCAACAACTCGAGGATCTAACGGACCCGGACCAGGAGGTGGACCTGAGCCTCAGCCGCACGCCCAACCGGACCACTCTCCGACGGCTGTGCCAGCAACAGCAGGCGGCGGGCGCCCGTACGATCATCCTCGCCTTCGACGAGTTCTGGTCGCAGTACCGACCCGGCCAGGGCGGCCAACCGCGCCAGCTCACGCCCGACACCGAGGCGTACGTGACCCGGATTGCGCGCATCAGCGCGACCCTCCGGCAGTACGGGTTGGGCCTCGAACTCAGCCTGCTCAGCCCGCTTGAGATCGGCGCCGGCTACGTCCGCCAGACCGGTGAGTCCGGCCGCTGGGTGCAGTATCGGGAAGGATGGCGCGACCCCCCAGACCGGCCGCTACACCGTCGCGCTCTGGGAGCCGCTGCGCTGGACGAACAACAAGGGCACGATTGAACTCGAGCGCGCCGGCGTCCGTGCGTTCGCCTTCCGGGAACGACGCATCGGTCGGACCAGCTTCTACGCGGTCGCCCCGGGCGACATCGTGGAGTTGAAGACGCCGCCGCAGCTCGAGCCGGCGGCAACCGCGACGCGCAGTACCGCCGTCTCACCGTTCGTGGCGAAGGCGAGACGGACGCGGGCCCCGGCGATCGCGTGCTGGTGGTCGTGAGCTATCGCGTGCCGGAGATGGACTACTTCAGTCCCCAGGCCCTGCCTTTCCTCGAGGCGCTGGTCCGCCGTTACCACACCGCCGGGATCCCGTTGAACGGCCTGTACGCGGACGAGATGCACATCCAGCAGGATTGGGGTTACGCGGATCACCACGAGGAAGGCCAGTTCGCCCTGCGCTATCTGACGCCGCACCTGGCCGGGACGTTCGCCCGGCTCCACGGTCCCGAGTACGCCGACTTCGAACGCTGGCTGGTCTACTTCGCCTACGGCCAGCATGGCTTCCTGCCCGACTTGCAGGCACGGCTCGCAGCCCAACACGTCCTGGGTCCCGACCCCACCGATGTCCAACGCACCTTCCTCCTGCGACGGCGCTATTACGAGCTGCTTCACAATACGGTGGTCGAGTTGTTCGCCCGTGCCAAGGCCTCGGCCGAGCAACTCTACGGGCACGAACTCGAGGCCCGGGCCCATGCAACGTGGGCACAGAGCCCCACAATCGACTTCTGGAATGTGCGGAATCAGCCGCTCCCCCCGCGGCAGTACGAGTACACGCCCGATTTCCTCTGGTCGAATACCGTCCAGCAGGCCGCCAGCGCCTGCAGCGATTACTTCAAGTGGAACGAGTTTCTCACCGGCGGTGGCAACGACCACGCCGAGGGCGGCTGGTCGGATCGCAACTACTACGGGCTCGCCCTGGCCTGTTCGACCGGCAGCCTGAACCGCGTCCCCAACGCTTACGCCGCCGCCTGGGGAATGCCCGCCGCCGTGCACCGGCGGCATCGCGCCCTGGAGAATGCATTCGGTTGTGCGCCGGACGAGCCGTTCGCCGCGGTGACGGACTACGAGCATCGCGAGGTGCCCGTGCTGATGCTCTACCCGTCGTCACTCGTCGCCTGCGAAGAGCGGTTCGGCTCGTGGATGGTCCAGTACGGCTACGCGAATTACGTCACGCCGACCAAGCTGCTCGAACACGGCCGCCTGCTCGAGCGACACCTCGATCTCGCTGGACGTCGCTACGGCACGATCGCCGTGCTGTTCGAGCCGCTGCCACCCTCCGGCCTGCTTGACCTGCTCGAACGGTTCGTCGATGCGGGCGGCAAGCTGGTTTGGTCGGGGCCCCCGCCACAGTTCGACCTGGCGGGTGGCGAGGTGCGGGCGCGTTGGCAGCGGCTGTTCGGCTTGCGGTCGCTCGGGTTTGCCCACGAAGGACTCGTGGCCGCAGGCAGCTCCGTCACCTTCGAGGGCGTGTTCGCGGGGGTGCCGGCCCAGGTTATCCTGACGGATTTCCTGGTCGACCTGATCTATCCGGTCGAACCGGAGCCGGGCAGTGCCGTGGTGGCCCGCGTGGGCCCGCGCGCCGTTGGCGTGCATTGGGCCCATCCGCGTGGCGGGTCGACAACCTTTCTCGGCTTTCGTCCACGCGACGACCAGGCAGGTTCGCTCGGGGTTCCGGTGCACTCCTGGTTCGAAATCCTCCGCGCCCTCGGCAGTTACCCTGGTGAAGATGATCCGTCGGTGGTGTCGCGCACCTCCCGATGGCTGGCGACGCGCTTCCCGAACGGCGCCCTGGCGGTGGGAGCGCATTACCGTGACCACATCGAGAGCTGGCCGGGCGGATTTCATCGCGACGCCCAGCAGGACGAGCAAGCCCTGGCTGCGAACCCCCTGCCGCCGGACGAACTCGAGCTGACAGGGCTCAGGCTGGCGGGCCGGCGTGTGGACTTTCGAGGCCGGCTGCTGGTGGCCTTTCGCGAGGATGACCGGCATCGGCTGGCGGCGTTCGCCGGGTACGAGGCTGAGCGGTTGTCTCTGGACGGTCGGGAGCACGTGTTCGCGGACCGGCCGATGCCAATGCTGGGGTGGGCCCCGGTGCGAGCGGATCGGCGGGTGGCAGGCGGGGCGGTGCTCGAAGTCTGGATACAGGGGGAAGGCCGGCTGCGGCTGCCCTTGACCGACGAGGTGGTCGTTCCGCGGTTGTTCGTGGCCGGTCAACGACCGGGGACCGTGGGAGCTGCGGTACCGGCCAGGGTGGATGGCGGGATCCTTGAGTTCGAAGCCGGCCCGGGCAAGGCGCAGGGCAAGCTGTTCCTTCTCCAAGGGGTCAGTTCTTGACTTTGTCATCCCGACGCGCGCTCGCGGTGGTGAGTTGGCAAAGTCAAGAACTGACCCCTTTGGTGATTCCCCATTCCCCTGGGGGCGGTCTGTGCCTATGCTCGGCTCCGATGAAACGCGTTGCGTTGCGCTTGGGGTTAGGAGCGTGCCTGTGCCTGCCCTGGCTGGCGCTCTCGGCTGCGGCCGGGGAGGCGCCAGCAGCCGCGATCGACCCGGAAACCCTGGACCGATGGTCGGCACCCTACCGGGGCTGGCATTACTGGCCGGACCACGTCATTCCCGCCCAGCCCAAGATCCCCGGACACGAACGGTTCGAGAACCCCGATGTGCCCTGCGTGTTTCAACTGCCCGGGCAGGACGACCGCTGGTACATGAGCTTCATCGCCTTCGACGGTCAGGGCTACAACTCGTTCGTCGCGGAGAGCACGAACCTGATCCACTGGAGCCGGCCGCGCCTGGCCATGGGCTTCGGGCCGCCCAACGAGTTCGATCACGGTGGGACGGTGATCGGGGCGTACCTCTTCGAGTCCTACGACATCAAGGCGCCACGGCGGCTCCAGCGAAGGGACGGGAAATTCTGGACGCTGTACGGCTGCTACCCGCGTCAAGGCGGCTATGAACTGCGGCCGGGCTACGAAGGCGTGGCGGTGAGCGAAGACGGCCTGAGTTGGCGGCGAGCCAAGGACGCCCCGATCCTCGCGGTGCAGGACCCGGACTGCGGCCCGTGGGAGAAGGACTGCATCTACCAGCCCTGGCTCGTGGAGCATCGGGGCCGGTTCTTCAACTTCTACAATGCTGCAGAGGGCGGGGTCGAACAGACCGGACTGGCGTTCTCGGTCGACCTGCTCCACTGGATGCGGTATCCCGCCAACCCCGTCGTGCGGAACCGTGCCGGCGGTTTCGACGAGCAGTTCGCGTCCGACCCCAAGGTGTTCCGCGACGGCGATCACTGGACCATGTTCTACTTCGGCGTGGGCCGTGGCGGGGCGCACATCATGGTGGCGTTCTCACGGGATCTTGTGCATTGGACGGCGCATCCCGAACCCCTGTACCGCGCGGGGGGCAACCCGAGCGGGTTGGACGGGCAGTACGCGCACAAGATCTCGCTGGTGTACCACCCGAAGGACGACACGTTCTACCTGCACTATTGCGCCTGCGGGAACCGTGGCCGCGGCATCGGGCTGATCACGAGCAAACCCCTTACCTCCCCCGCGCGGAAGGACGCGCCATGACCGCCGGCAATCTGTTGGCCTGGGGGGCCCTCGGCCTCCTGCTCAGCCTGACCTGCGCGCCCCGTGCCTCCCGCACCTGGCTCGGCACAGTGCTGGCTGGATCCTCGTTGGGGCTGACGGCGGCGGTCGGCGTGCTGGTCACGGGCGAGGCGTGGGAATGGCGCAGCGCGCTCGCGATCGGCGGGGAGCGCGTGCATCTGCGGCTGGATGGCGTGAGTGCGCTGTTTCTCGCCCTGCTGGCGGTGGGCGGGGCGGTCGGGGGCAACGTACGCCCACGAATACTGGCCGGATCGTGCGCACCCGGTCTCGGCGCCGCGCGGGCGGGGGTGGTGGAGCGGACTGCTGCTGAGCATGGGGCTGGTTCTGCTGTCCTCGAACGGGCTGCATTTCCTGATCGCCTGGGAACTGTTCGCCCTGTGCGGTTACTTCCTGATCACGCTGGAGGGGCGGCGTCGCGCTGTGCGGGCGGCCGGCTGGCTTTATTTGGCGGCCTCGCATGCCGGCACGCTGGCACTGTTTGCGTTCTTCGCGCTCCTGGCCGCACGGACGGGGAGCTGGGAGTTGGGGCCACAACCCGACGAGGCGGGGTTGGCCCCGTTGTATTGGCTGGCCCTATTCGGCTTTGGAATCAAAGGCCGGCCTGTTTCCGCTGCACATCTGGCTGCCCTCGGCGCACGCGAACGCCCCGAGCCACGTGTCGGCCATCCTGTCGGGGGTGGCGATCAAGCTGGGCATCTACGGCCTGGTGCGATTCAGCGGCTGGCTCCCGATGCCGGTGGGAGCGGGTGAAGTCGTGGTCGGGTTGGGCCTGGCGAGCGCGGTGTTGGGGGTGGCTTTTGCTCTGGGCCAGCATGATCTGAAGCGGCTGTTAGCGTACCACAGTGTTGAGAACATCGGCATCATCCTCATCGGGCTGGGTCTGACGCTCATCGCGACGACCCGGGGCCACGCCACGTGGGGGGCGCTGACGCTCGCAGGGGCCCTGTTGCATGTGTGGAATCACGGCCTGTTCAAGTCGCTGCTGTTCCTGGGGGCCGGCTCGGTGCTGCACGCCACGGGCACGCGGGAGATGAGCCGGCTGGGCGGTCTGTGGCGGACGATGCCCTGGACGGCGGCGTTCTTCGCGCTCGGGGCGGTGGCCATCTCCGGGCTGCCGCCGCTGAACGGGTTTGTCAGCGAATGGCTCGTTTATCTCGGCATGTTCGGCGCGGTGAACCAACCCACCACCGTCACGGTGGCGGTGCCGGCGATCATCCTGCTGGCCATGACCGGTGCGCTGGCCCTGGCGTGTTTTGTAAAGGTGTGCGGCGTGGTGTTTCTCGGCGCCGCGAGGTCGCCGGAGGCGGCCGGCGCCCACGAATGCGCCGTCGGCATGCGTGTCCCCATGGGGGTGCTGGCGGCGGCGTGCGTGGCCATTGGTCTTGCGCCCGCCTTGTTCTGGCCGGCCGTGCACACGGCGGTGACGGCCTGGCGGGGAACCTGGACCAACGTGCCGACTCCGGCCTCGCTGGTCCAACTCGGATGGGTCCATGCGGCGCTGGTGGTGGCGGGTGTGGGGGCCGCGGCCGGGTTGGGGTGGAAGGCGCGCCGGGGTGGCTGGCGACGGGCGGTGACGTGGGACTGCGGCTATGCGGCGCCCACGGCGCGCATGCAGTACACGGCGGGGTCATTCGCCGGGATTCTCACCGAGTGGTTCGCGTGGGCGCTGCGTCCCGAGCGCCACGTCCACCGACCCGCGACGACCTTCCCGCCTCACGCCCGGTTTGAGGAACACACGCCGGAGACGGTGCTGGAGCGGGGCATCGAACCGTGTGCCCGCGGGGTGCTGCGGCTGGCGGCGGTCGTGCGCCGCCTCCAACACGGTCGAACGCACGCGTACGTTCTTTACCTGTTCATCGGCCTGGCGGCGGTGGCCGTGATGGCGCTGGCGTGGGGAGGTGCCGGGCCACGAACCTCCGGCACCCCTCAGCCTTGAGATCTCCCACCCGCTGCAGGCGCCGACGTGAGGAGGCGTTCCGGGTCAAGGGCGGTATCCTTCGCCTTCTCACGTCGGCGCCTGCGACGCGTGTGAAGTGTCCGGATCAGGGGGCGCAAGGACCCAAGTCATGTATCTGAACCTGGTTCAACTGGCCGAGTCATTCGGCGTGTCCGAGAAGGTCGTCGAGGATTGGATCCGGACCAACGGGCTGCCGCATGTGCAAGATCGGGGCCGGCTCCTGTTTGACCGCGCGCGGGTGGTGCACTGGGCCGCGGCGCACGGCCTGGCGGCCCGGACCGGTTTCCTCGCGCCCGAGCGGGGCCCTTTCACGAGCAACCTGGCGTTGGCCCCGATGCTGCGCGTGGGCGGGATTCGGCGGGCGGTACCGGCCTCCGAGGTGACCGACGTGTTGGCGGGTGTCCTGGCCACGTTGACGTCCATCCCGTCGGGGGTGCGGGAGTTGCTGGGGCAGCGATTGCGAACCCCCGGCGGCATCAATTGGGCCCCCGTGGGCCGCGGGTTCGCCCTGCCCCACTTCAGCACGCGCGTCAGCCTGGGACGGGGAGCGGGCGTCGTCGCGCTCCTCTTGCTGCAGGATCCCCTGCCGCTGGCCGAGGCGGCACCGGACGGCGTGCCCATCACGCGGTTGTTCTTCTTCATCCCGCCCTCGCCGCGAGCCCATCTGGACACACTGGCGCGGCTCAGCCGGGTGATTACCCGGGGGTCCCTGGCGGGTCTGGTCGAGCGCGGGGCCACGGACGAGGAACTGATCGGGGCGTTGGCGTTGGCGGACCGGAGCGGAAACGGCGAGGGGAAGGCGAAGGAGGAGTCGCGATGACAACGGTCTTGGAAGGGTTGCTGCGGCTGGGCGTGTGGTTGCTCGCCGCGCCGCTGTTGCCCGGGCTGATCAACAAGGTGAAGGCCTGGATGGCGGGACGCCGGGGTCCGCCGGTGCTGCAGCTCTATTACGACCTCGCGAAGCTCTGGCGCAAAGGGGTCGTGGTCAGCACGCTGGCCTCGCCGGGGTTCGTCGCGGGTCCTGCCGTGGCCTGGGTGGCGGTGCTCGGGGCGGCCCTGTTGCTGCCGCTGGGTCCGCTGGACGCGCTGCTGGGTTTTCCTGGGGACGTTTTGCTGCTGATCTACTTGCTGGCGCTGGCCCGGTTTGCCACCGCGTGGGCGGCTCTTGAGACCGGATCGGCCTTCGAAGGCATGGGGGCGGCGCGGGAGGTCAGTTTCGCCGTGCTGGCGGAAGCGGCGGTGATCACGGCCATCCTCACACTGAGCTGGCAGAGCCGGAGTTTGTCGCTGCAGGAGATGCTCGCGCCGTCGGCGGGTCCCGGGATGGTGCTCCTGGCAGTCGGGCTGTTCACGGTGCTGCTGGCGGAGAACTGCCGGGTGCCCTTCGACGATCCGAACACGCACCTCGAGCTGACGATGATCCACGAAGTGATGGTGCTGGATCACAGCGGGCCGTTGCTCGCGGCGGTGCTGCACGGGGCGGCGATGAAGCTGCTGCTGTTTGCGGCGCTGCTCGTGCAGGCGGTGTTGCCGCTGGGGGACTCACGGCCCCGGCGGCGGCGGTGGCCCTGATCGCCGGGGTACTGCTGGTGACCGCCGCGGTGGGCCTGGTCGAGTCCTGGCTCGCGCGGTGTGCATTCCGGCGGGTGCCGCTGCTGTTGACCACGGCCTTCCTGCTGTGTGTGTTTGCGCTGCTGACGGCGTGGAATGGAGGGGCGACGTGAACCCGGAACTCAACCTGCTGGTGGGGCTGTCGATGGGTCTGAACCTGGTGGCGCTGGGCACCGGCCGGCTGCCTTCTCTCATCCGCCTGGCGGCCTGGCAGGGGCGTGGTGCTGGGGTTGATGCCGCTGGTGATCGAGGCGGAATGGCGGGTCATGACGTTCGTGGTGGCCACGGCGACGGTGGTGATGAAGGGCCTGGTCATCCCGGCGCTGCTGCGACGCGCCATGCGGACGGCAAACATTGACCGGGACCTCGATCCGCTGATCGGCTATCTCCCGTCCCTGCTGCTCGGCGCGGCGGGGATGATCGGCGCGGTGGCGGTGGCGCACCGGTTGCCCTTGCTGCCCGAGCATCACGAATCCCTGCTGGTAGCGGGCGCCCTGGCGTCGGTTTTCAGCGGGCTGCTGCTCCTGCTGGGGCGGGCGAAGGCGATTTCGCAGGTGTGCGGCTATCTGATCCTCGAGAACGGCATTTATCTGTTCGGTCTGCTGCTGATCCACTCGACGCCGCTGCTGGTCGAGGGCGGCATTCTGCTGGACCTGACCGTGGCGGTGTTTGTGATCGGGATCATCGTGGACCGGATCCAGCGGGCCTTCGACACGCTGGACACCCGGAAACTGACGGTGCTGCGGGAATGAGCGAACTGCTGTTAATCCTCGTCCCCCTCGGGGCGGCGGTCGGGGCGGCGTGCTGGCCGAATGACCGCACGCGCCCGTGGTTTCTGCCGGTGACCGGGTTGGTGCACGCGCTGGTCGCCTTTGGGTTGTTGCGGTGGCCGCCGGCCGCACCGTTTCATGCCTGGCTGGGCTACGATCCGCTGGCGCGGGCGGTGCTGCCCGCCGTGTCGCTTTTGTTTCTGGCGTGCGCGGCCTACGGCGTGCCCTACCTGCGGCTGCGTGCGGAGCGGCCGAACCGCCTGTTTGTGGCGAGCTTCCTCGCCGGCCTGGGCCTGCTGAGCGCGGCGCACATGGCCCGGCACCTGGGCGTGCTGTGGATCGCGGCCGAAGCGGTCACCCTGGCCTGTGTTCCGCTGCTGCATTTCAACAACACGCCGCGGGCATTTGAGGCCACCTGGAAGTACCTGCTGGTGGGCGGCACGGGCATCGCGCTCTCGCTGCTCGGGTCGTTCTGCCTCGGCTACGCCTCGCTCCACGGCGGCGGTGCGGGCGATCTGACCTTCGCAGCCTTGATGGCCCAGGGCACCGGGCTCTCGCGCCCCTGGGTGCTGATCGCGTGGGTGCTGCTGGTGGTGGGGTACGGCACCAAGATGGGGCTGGCGCCGATGCACACATGGAAGCCGGACGCTTACGGCGAGGCCCCCGGCATCGTCGGCGCCATGCTGGCGGGCGGCGTCACCACCGTCGCCTTCACGGCGGTGTTGCGCGTGCGGGCCGTGGTCCAGGCCGCGGGCGCGGGCGTGGTGGCGGACCGCACGCTGCTGGCGATGGGGCTGTTCTCGATGCTGGTCGCCGCGCTGTTCCTGCTCTCCACCCGGGATTTCAAGCGGATGCTGGCCTACTCGAGCGTCGAGCACATGGGCATCCTGAGCCTGGGCGCCGCGCTGGGCGGACCCGGGCTGTGGGCGGCGTTTTTTCACGTGTGGAACAACAGCCTGACCAAGGGGGCCCTGTTCCTGACGGCCGGCAACCTGCGGCGCGCGGCGGGAGGACGAACATTGGACGAAGTCCGCGGCCTGTCGCTGCTCACCCCGCGTTCCGCGATGCTGTTCGTGGCGGGGCTGTTTGCCGTGACGGCGTGTCCGCCCTTCGGCCCCTTCTTCAGCGAACTCCTGATTCTGAGGCGCGCCCTCGCTGCCGGACCGCCCTGGGTGGCCGCGGCGTTCCTGGGCTGCCTGCTTCTCGCCTTCCTCGGTCTCACCCGGCTGGTATTTGCGGTGGTGGACGGCCGCCCGCTCAAGGCCGCCCGCCCGGTTGATCCGCGGTGCCGTGAGACCGTCGCGATCCTGCTGCCGCCGCTGGGGCTGCTGTTGCTCGCGCTTGGAATTGGCCTCGCCACGCCGGAAGTCCTGCGGGAGGCGTGGACGGCAGCGCTCCGGCAACTGGCTCCCACGCCATGAATCCCGCCTCCTTTCGCCCTGCTCACCAACGGGAGTGCGCTTCCGTGGGCCGAGGTCCCGACGTGGCCCGTGCCCGAGTTCCTGGATCACGTGGGGGCGTCGCTGACCCGGGGCGGGCGGCTGAGCAGTCTCTTCGGGGTGCCGACCTCGGAAGGCGGGGCGCTGCAACTGGTCGCTGTGCTGGCCTTCGATGCGAGCAACACGCTGGCCGTGGGCCGCAGCCAACCGTTCCAGGGCGCGTTCCCCGCACTGACCCTCCACCACCCGCAAGCGCACCTGTTCGAGCGCGAAATCTGGGAACAGCACGGGGCCGTGCCCCAAGGCCATCCCTGGCTCAAGCCCGTGCGCCGGGACCACGGCGCCGGGCCGGCCGTGGGCGGGTTCTTTCGCGTCGATGGCCGTGAAGTCCACGAGGTGGCCGTCGGGCCGGTGCATGCGGGCATCATCGAGCCCGGTCATTTCCGGTTCCAATGCGCCGGTGAAGAAGTGTTGCACCTCGAGATCGCCCTGGGTTACCAGCACCGCGGGGTTGAAGAGGCTTTGCCCGGAGGTCCCCACCGCGCCTCCGTCCATCAGATCGAGACGGTGGCCGGCGACACCACGATCGCCCACGCCACGGCCTACGCCGGGGTTCTCGAAGCCCTGGCCGGAACCGAAGCTCCCTTCCGCGCCCAATGGCTGCGGGCCATTGCTCTCGAACTTGAGCGACTGGCCAACCACACCGGCGACCTGGGCGCGCTGGCCGGCGACGTCGCCTTCCTTCCGACCGCGTCCGCCTGTGGCAAGATCCGGGGGACTTCCTCAACCTCACGGCGCTGCTTTGTGGCAACCGGTTCGGACGCGGCCTGGTCCGGCCGGGCGGCTGCGCCTGGGAACTCGAACCTGCACGCCTGGCCCGGTTACGCGCCGGACTCGACACCGCCTTGCGTGACGTCCAACAGGCAGCCGCGTGGCTCTGGGATGCCGCGGCCGTCCGGTCACGGTTCGAGAACACCGGTCGAATCGACGCCGCCCAGGCCCGCGAAATCGGGTTGGTCGGCCCGGCCGCCCGGGCGTGCGGCCTGGTGCGGGACGTGCGGTTTGACCACCCCCACCGGCTGGTATCGCTTCGCCCAGGTGCCGGTGTCCGTCTGGCCCGACGGTGACGTGTTCGCGCGCGCGCGGGTTCGCTGGCTGGAAATCCAGCGGGCGGGCGAGTTCCTGCGCGAGTTGTTCGACACCGCGCCAGACGGTCCGCTGCAGCTCCCGCTTCCGCCGCCCACCCCGAACACGCTCGCGGTGGCCCTGGTCGAGGGATGGCGCGGCGAGGTTTGTCATGTGGCGTTGACCGACGCGCGGGGACGGCTGGAGCGCTACAAGCTCACCGACCCTTCCTTCCACAACTGGACCGGACTCGCCCTCGCGCTGCGCGGCCAGGCGATCTCGGATTTTCCGCTCTGCAACAAGAGCTTCAACCTGAGCTACTGCGGCTTCGATCTGTAGCCATGTTCCTGCGCGACACCCTCCTGAACCGCCTGCGACGCGGCTGCCAAACGCTGGCCTACCCCCACGGGCCGGCCCCGGTGTTGCCCGACCGTCACGGAGGCGCTCTGAAGCTCGAGGCGGCCAAGTGCCCGCCCGACTGCACCGCGTGCGTGGCGATCTGTCCCACGGAGGCCATCACCCGCCAACCGCACAAACCCACCGCCCTGGACCTGGGCCGCTGCATCTTCTGCGCCGAGTGCGTGCGGATCTGCCCCGCGGGCGCCATCACCCAGACCGGCAACCACCGCATGGCGGTTCGACGTCGCGAGGATCTCGTGCTCGGCGCGCAGGGCCAGGAACAAGTCCGCCTGGCCGGGGCGCTGGACGATCGGCTGCGGAGCTTGTTCGGGCGCTCGCTCCGCTTGCGACAGGTCAGCGCGGGCGGCTGCAATGCCTGCGAGGCCGACACGAACGTGTTGAGCACCATCGGGTGGGACCTGGGGAGGTTCGGCATCCAGTTCGTCGC
The DNA here is from genome assembly GCA_027493615.1 of Verrucomicrobiota bacterium. GTDB lineage: Bacteria > Verrucomicrobiota > Verrucomicrobiia > Limisphaerales > J093 > DSVZ01. The sequence continues at coordinate 181,584 of JAOSKK010000039.1, read as the reverse complement.
GTCGCCCCGCCACGCCGACGGCCTGTTGATCACCGGCCCGGTGTCGAAGAACATGGAACTCGCCCTGGAGAAAACCTACGCCGCGGTACCGGACCCGAAGCTGGTGATCGCCGTGGGGGCTTGCGCCATTGCCGGGGGACCGTTTCAGGGGAACCCGCCGATTCGCAACGGGGCGGGCGACTGCGTACCTGTGGACCTCTACATTCCGGGCTGCCCGCCGCATCCCCTCACCATTCTGGACGGTCTGCTCCGCCTCCTGTCGCCCGAAGGGATCCCCGCCGATCTCTGACCCGCCAGCCGACGCCTGTGTCCGACGCCTCCTTACGTCGGCGCCTACCAGGCCCGACGCCTCCTGGCGCCGGCGGCGGCGGCTCAGCGGCCGTTGGGCGTGGCCGGGCTGCAGAACATCCGGTTCTTCGTGGGCAGCTTCGATTCCCTTCGCCACGTGTCGTAGGTGATGTACTCGACGTGGCTGTCGATGGCCAACACGATGCCGCCTTTCTTGCCGTGGCGACGGCCCAAGGCGCCGTCGACATCCGGATCCGGATAACTCGAGCCATCGTTGTAGCCGTATCCCAGGGTCACGTGGGCATCGTCCGGCTCCCACATCATGAAGGCGTCCGGGGCGAAGTCGTGCAGTTTGTACGACTGGCCGGCGGGCTGGAGGGCCCCATAACCGCAAAGGGCGCCGTTCATCACGTAGGTGGCCAGCTTGTTGGGTCGCGCCCGGAAGGTCGCCGTGTTGGTCTTGTCAATCGGGCAGCGGTAGACGCGAGTAGCCCCGATGAACTTCCAGAGTTGTCCCCCTCATAGGCCAGGATCGGGTTGGTCGAATAGGGCGCCGCGAAGAGGTTGGGGACCTGGCTGTTGACGGGCGCATAGAGCCAGCCCGGCGCCCACGGCGGGTTCCAATTGGGATAGGGCATGTGCTCGCGGTTGTCGCCCGCGTACATATGCGTGGCCAGGCCGATCTGCTTCTGGTTGTTCACGCACATGGTCCGGTGAGCCTTGTCCTTCGCGCTGGCCAAGGCCGGCAGGAGCAACCCCGCCAGAATCGCGATGATCGCAATCACCACCAGCAACTCGATGAGCGTGAAGCCAACCGTCGACCCTCGCGGCGACCGCCGGCCCTCACCGCGTTGGGTCTCCGATCCCGACGCCAAAGGACAGGACGACGCTTGCGCGAACGCTGCCCGCCGAAGTACGTGCCGCACGACCGTGTTCATGTCGGGAAGCTAGCAGCGCTGCCTCGCGAATGCCAATCCCAGATTGTCGCTCCCCGCACCGCCCCGCACGCGAGAGATGCCCTGCTTTTCGCTGGCCGGACCGCGCCCTGCATCCCAACATCCGCCCGTCGCGGGCTGGTGGCCGGCGGCCAACATGAAAGCGTCAATCATCATCACCCCCAAGAAGGCGGTGCTCGATCCGCAAGGCAAGACGGTGCAGGGTGCGCTCGAACACCTCGGTTACCAGGGCGTGCGCGACGTGCGCGTGGGCAAATATCTCGAGGTCGAGCTGAGCGGCGTCGATGCCGAGACGGCGCGCCAGCAGCTCGAGGCGGCCTGCCACCGTTTCCTCAGCAACCCCGTCATCGAGGACTACCGTCTTGAACTCCACGACTGATCCCGCGGGAAACACGGCGACGCCCGCCCGCGTGCGCCGCTTCGCCGTCCTGCAGTTCCCCGCGTCGAACTGCGACCAGGACTGTGTCCACGCCGTGCGGGTCCTCGGCCACGAAGCGCGACTCCTTTGGCACAAGGAAACCTCGTTGGGCGACGCAGAGGTGGTCATCATCCCGGGCGGGTTCAGCTACGGCGACTACCTGCGCTGCGGCGCCATCGCCCGGTTCAGCCCCGTGATGCAGGCCGTGCAGGCGTTCGCGCGCGCCGGCGGGCTGGTCCTGGGCATCTGCAACGGATTCCAGATCCTCTGCGAGGCCGGGTTGCTGCCCGGCGCCTTGATCCGCAACCGTTCGCTCCAGTTCCGCTGCGAACAGGTGTTCCTCAAGACCGCCAATCCCGACACGCCCTTCACCTCACGCATCCCGGCGGACGCCCTGCTCCGCATCCCCGTCGCCCACGGGGAGGGCTGCTACTATGCGGACCGCGAGACGCTCATCGAGCTGCAGACCTCCCGTCAGATCCTCTGGCAGTACTGCAGCCGCCGCGGCGAACTCACCGACGACGCCAATCCCAACGGTTCCTTGTTGAACATCGCCGGGATCTGCAACCGGGCCGGGAACGTGGCGGGGCTCATGCCGCACCCCGACCGCGCCAGCGAGGCCATTCTGGGCAGCACGGACGGCCGCTGGATCTTCGCCAGCCTCCTGGCCACCCTCGATCAGCGGGCGGCGGCCACCGCCTGAGCCGGAACCCGGGCAGCGTCCTGTTCCTGCCGGACCTGCCCAGCGCCCATGAACCGCGGAGGGTGCAGGCTGGAAGCCCGCACCACAGGTCCAGGGAAAGAACCTGCAGCCGGACCAGGGCTCATTCCTCTTCCGCCGCCGACGGACGGTACGGCGAGTAATCCAGGGGGAACGGCGGCGGCGTGCCGCGCGGGCCCTGCAGGTAGTGCTCGAACCAACCCAGCGTTCGCAGCGTGTAGTCGAGCCGTGAGGCCGCGTTCCGGTTGCCGTGTCCTTCGCCGGGGTACCACACCAGCCGGACCGGCACCTGCCCGAGCGTCTTGAGATACCGATACAGCTCGAGCGACTGGCCTGGATGCACCCGTGTGTCCTCCTTGCCGTGCAGGATCAACAACGGCGTCCGCGCCTTCTCGACATGGCGGATCGGGCTGCGGCCCAGGAACCAGTCCCAGTCCTCCCACGGGTACTTCCGCGCGTGGACGAGATACATCTCGTTGGGGATGTCCGTCGTGCCGAACTTCGATATCTGGTCGCTGATCCCCACGAACATCACCCCCGCCGCAAAATGCTCGCTCAGCGCGGTCGCACACCAGGCGGTCGCATACCCGCCGTACGATCCTCCCGTGACCCCCACGCGCGCCCGGTCCACCAGACCGGTCTCGACCAGGTGCTCGACGGCGTCCACCAGGTCATCGAATTCGGCCCCGGCATAGTCCGCCTGGCCCAGCTTGGAGAAGGCCACGCCGCGCCCGGTGCTCCCCCGGTAGTTGGGGTAAAACACCGCGAATCCGCGTGCTGCCGCAAGTTGGCCCAGCCGGGAATAGGTCGTCTTCCAACCGTTGGCCTCGTGCGCCTCCGGCCCGCCGTGCACGACGAGCACCAGCGGATACCGCCGGCCCGCCTCGGGATGGAGGGGCCGGATGAGGATCCCCTCGAGCTCAAGCCCGTCCCGCGCGTGATAACGCACCACTTCCTGCGGCGCGAGCGTCACCTCGGCCAGCCAGGGATTGTTCGTGGTAAGCCGCCGGGGCGAAGGCTCGTCCAGGCTCAGCTCGAACAACTCGGGCGGATGCACCGGCGTTTCTCCGACCAACCCCACCCGCCCGCGGGCCGCCGCCAAACTGAAGCTGCTCAGCACGCGCGCTCCCGGCGCAACCACAGGCGTGCTTTCTCCCCCGACCGTCACGCGGAGCAACTCGCTCGTGACCCCCCTCTGTCCCAGCACCAGCAGCGACGGCTCATCCACCCACTCGAGCAACTCGAAGTGCCCGGCGTAGTCCGCCACCAGCTCCCGCGGCGCGCCCCCCTCCCTGCCCACGACCAACAGCCGTCCCTCCCGTGGATCATGCACATCAGTGGTCCCTATCAACGCCAGGTGCCGGCTGTCCGGGCTCCACCGAAACATGCCCACCTTTCCCGGCGTCTCAACCTGCCCGCTGACCTTACCCGATTCGACGTCCACCACGTGGATCCGTTGGCGCATGAGTTCGTCGTCGACGCTGGGCGTCGGCGCCAGCGCCACGGCCAACTGACGGCCATCCGGACTCCATTCCACCGCGTGAGCCGAGCCCGGCAGATCAAGCGGCTGCGGCCTGGAGAGGGGCCGGTCCTCCCAGGGATCCGACGCGAAGTCCGGCCGGGCGAGCCACACCTTGACCGCCCGCCAGTCTTCCTCGAACACCTGGGCCTTGAACCCCTTCTCCCGTGCTTCGGTCACGGACTTGGGTTCCCTGGCGCGCGCCAGGAATGCCACCCGCTCGCCATCCGGGCTCCACGCGTACCCGCCCACACCGGTCGAGTGGGTCAGCACGCGACGAGCCTCGCCTCCGTCCGCCGCGATGACGTAGAGGGCCGTCTCCTTGTCACCGGCGCGCTTCTGCCGAAAGGACAACCGGCGCCCGTCCGGCAGCCACTTCACGTCCGAGACGTTCACCGCCCCGGTCACGAAGGGCCGGGAACGCCCGTCCGGGCCCAGCACGTGCAACTCCTGCCACGCGGGTCCGTCCTCCTCGGCAAACGGCCGCCGCGGCACCGCGAGCGTGTAGGCCAGACTGGCGCCGTCCGGCGAGACCGCCGAGGAGGTCACGGCCCGGACCCGGGCGACATCCAGAGGGGTCATCTCCCGCGCCGGGACTTCGACCCCCATCCCCAGGAAGGCGGCGGTCAGGCAAAGGGCAATCCGTCTACGCACAGCGCCCCTCGCCAAGCCGGGGACTCCCCGGCCGCCGTAGGCGCCGACGTCAGGAGGCGTCGTCGGCCAGGGCAATGCCGCTTCGCCTCCTGACGTCGGCGCCTACGCGCTGTCCCGGCTTCAGGTGGCCTCGCCGTGGTCCAGGATGGAAACTGCGCGTCCGCGGGGATTCCCCTTCTCGCCTTGCTGGTGTACAACATGGCGCAAGGCTAGCGCGAAGCCCCGATGATTCAAGCGAGGGCCGGCGGCGGGCTCAGTGGCGGCCACGATCGGAAGCCCAATGAAAAACGAAAGAGACCGGGAAGCCTGCGCTTCCCGGTCTCCTGTCTGCCACGGTCCGCTCAGGAACCGTGGTCGCGAGTGCCTTGCCCGCCTACTTCACGCTGCGATAGAACGCCGCACCGGCGGAGGCAGGGACGACATACGGGCTCTGCGCCCCAGCCACGTCCTGGTACGGCCCGTTCACCGTGGCCGCCGACTGCAGCGTCCCGGTGTAGGTGATCGTGACCTGGGCGGCGGAGCGGGTGATGGCGATCTCCGGCGCCTCGACGGCACCGGTGATGAGCCGGACCACATTGCTTGTCAGGCTCTTGGCGGGTGCGCTGACGACCAGACGGAACTGGGCGTTGAAGTCGGCTGCGACCGGGAAGATCCGGTAGGCCGGGCCATTGGCACCCGGGATATCCACCCAGCCAGCGCCGTCATTGCGCTGCCATTGATAGACCGGCGTGACGGCCTGACCCTGACGGGTGGCCGAGACCTCGGCATCAAAGGTCGAAGCCTGGGCGGCCTTGCCGAAGGCCAATTGCAGGCTCTTGATCACCCAGCTTGGATGGCTGCCCGTGGCGCAATCATCCCAGCCTCCCAGGAACTGCACGACGATCGTGTCGCCCTGATTGAACGTCCCCAGCACCGCGGAACTCGTGATGAAGCTGCCCGCGGCGTATCCCGGAGAGTCGCCGTTGAACGCCCGTTGCCCGTTCAGGATCCCGCTGCCCTGGATCACGCCCGGGGCATAGCCGTTGGCAGTGAAGTTCTCAGCAGGAACGGCGGTGAAGGCACCTCCGTTCACACTGATTCGGACCTGACCGCCGTCCCAGAGGTCGCCCTCGAAGGAGTAGCGATGCACGAAACTCAACGTGACCTCGTCGGTCTGCGGCGCGACATAGGCGGGGCTGTTCAACTGCGAGTTATAGGGCCCGCCGCACTCGTCCACGCTGCCCTCCGCGGCCCACTGGCCGTTGGCCGCACTGTAAAGCCACGGCCCTGGAGGCGCCGGATCCGTATTCACCACGGTGAAGCCGCCGTCGTTCTTGCTGAAGTCCTGGATGATCATCGGCAGCAGATCCAGCTTCATGCTGTCGATCACCCAGCTCGGATGCAGTCCGCTCGCGCAGTCATCCCAGATCCCGGCGAACTGCACGACCAGCCTGTCGTCCTTGCTGAAGGTGCCCAGCAAGGCTTTGCTGGTGATGAACTGACCGGCGGCATAGCCCGGGAATCACCGTTGAAGGCACGTTGACCGTTCGCGATCCCCGTGCCCTGGATGAGGCCCTCCGCATAGCCGTTGGCCGAGAAGTTCTCCGCCGGCACGAGCGTGAATTCGCCCCCGTTGACGCTGATCCGCACCTGACCGGCATCCCACAAGTCGCCTTCGAAGGAATACCGGTGGCTGAAGGACAGGGTCACCGCACCATCCTGGGTAAGCGTGTAGGCCGGACTGTTCAGGCGCGAGTTGTAAGGGCCTGTGCAGGCTTCCTCACCACCCTCCGCCACCCACCGGCCACTGGCCGCGTCATAGACCCACGGTCCCGGAGGCGCCGGGTCGGTGTTCACCACGGTGAAGCCCCCGTCGTTCGCGTTGAAGTCGCGCGCGAAAATCTCGATCCCCTCGGACGCCAGCACGCCCACCTGGTCTGTCGGCTGGCGGACAAACGCCAGCTCGGTGTTCGGATCCACGTAGGTCCAGAGGTATTGCCCGGGCAAATACGGCAGATTCGCGGCGGGCGTGTCATCTGTGCTCTTACGCCACGCCACCATGAGGTAGTCGCCACCCCCGGCTTCCTTCAGCAGCGCCAGCACCCCGTAACGGCGGCCCGCCTGCAACGAAATCGGTGTCGGGGTCGTCGCCGGATCCCCGCTGTCCGGTTCATAAAAGCCATCGCAGCAATCGGGCTCGTTGGCGATCGGCCAGTCCACCGCCGGATCGGGCAACGCTTCGGTCGTGCTCAAGTACAACCGCGCGGCGTCATCCGCCCGCAGGAAGAAGTAATACTCGGCGGTTTCCGTCGGCATGATCCAGCCGGTGATCCGGGCCAGGTACTGCTCGTGGCTGTCATCGGCAAAGAAGGTCCGGGTGTCAAACCGCCCCGCCAGCAGGCCAAGGGTCGTCGGCGTCCCCGCCACCACCCGCGGATCCTGCAAGGCCGTGTCGATGTCACCATCGGCCGCCCCGGTGAGGTTGTCGTAGTGTTCGAAGGTCAGGTAGCCTTGGGCCAACGTCCAGGCCATGAAGCTGACCGAGCTCCCGGCCGCTACGGGGTTGCCTGCCGCGCTCTGGTCCTTCACGTTGTTGACCGTCAACGTGTAGGTCTGTCCGGGAGTCTGCGCCGAGGTCACCAGTTCGACCAGGTGGTCGTTGGCGCTGCCCACCGGCCCCACCAACGCCGCCTGCGACACGCTCAGCCCGCCCGAGAGCTGGTAGTTCCCGGCCGTTTGCGCCGTGGTCGCATCCACCGGCTCGGAGAACCAGACCCGCACGCGGTTGAACGAACGCGAACCGGTGGCGTAAAGCAAGACCGGCGCCGCGGTGTCCGGATTCACCGTCAACACGGCCGCCTGGGAGGTCGTGGAGCCCGACGCGTTGCTCACCGTGCAGCGATACTCCGCGCCATTCGCCGCAAACGGCACCCGCGCGATCGTATACGTGGGCGCCGTGGCTCCCGCGATGGCGACGTTGTTGCTCAGCCACTGAAGCGTCAGCGGCGCGCTGCCGTCGTAGGCCACCGTGAAGGAGACCGGAGTTCCTTCGTTGACGGTCTGGCTTTGCGGTTGCGCGGTGATCGAGGGCGCCGCGCTGCTGACGCGGGTGGTGGTGATGCTCAGATCGTCCACCCATTGGTTTGCATTCTCGCCCCCCGTGCGCGCGCCCAGCGCAAACACCCCGGCGGTCGGCTCAAAACCCGGGAGCACGAGGTCCGTGTACACCGCCTGGCCCTTGTGCGACACGCTGAGTGTCCCGTTGCGCTTGAGCTCGATGACCACCGGCTCGAACTGCGACGTCACGAGGTCGGCCTTGGCGAACTTCGTGGTCGCCACCGTGGCCCCCTTGTACTTCACGTCAATCGCCGGCGCTTCGCCGCCGCCGTTGTCGTAGATGTCAAACGCCACAATGATGCCATTCCCCGTCCCCTCCTCGCCAATCGTCGTATAGGGGTCGATATCGGGTCCAAAGTTGAAGGAGAAACCGTCGGCCGGATTCCCCGAGCCGGGCCCGATCTGAAGCTTGAACTGGGCGACAAAAGCCTCGATGGCCAGGCCACCGTCCAGATCGTCGAGCACCATGCTCGCCTGCTGGCTGTTCTCGTTATAGGTCAACGCCAGATGGCCATTCTCGATGGCCGGATACAACGTGAACCCGTCCGGGCGCACACCCCCGTTCAGGGTGAAACCCGTTTGATTGGGATTGCTGAAGTCCGACGTGAACGAGCCGGCGGTTGCGGCCGGACCGGTCACCGCCAATACGCCTAACGCCAACAAGGGAGTGAGTCTTCGCATAGGTGGGTACACTTCTTGGTTTGGGTTGCGACAAGGCAGCACTGCCGGCCCGCCGCGGGGAATCCCCCGGGAAACCGGATGAGAAGGCGCGGCGCGCGGCAGACTGCATGATCAGTGAGCAGATGCCTGATGGACAGAAAGGTTACAGTCAATTTTCGAGCCGCCCCTCTCCCGCATCACCGACCCGCCCCTCACAACGCTCCGACCACTTGCGTTTAGCCGGTCCCACAGTACTTCTTTCGTCCGGCATCAACTCCGTGAATCCATGAAATTGTCAAACCTTCCTCGCCTCGGCCGCTGCCCGGCCCATGCCCTGATCCTCGCCCTGACCTTCGCCCTCCTCCCCGCCCGGGCCCAGGACTGGGCCAAGGCCCGGCTCGAGAACTCCCCGCGCCACCTCGAGTGGGTCAAAGTCAAGCACGGTGACCGCGAGGTCGCCTGCTTCCTTGCCTTCCCCGAGGTCAAGGAGAAGGCCACCGCCGTCGTCGTCATCCACGAGATCTTCGGCCTCACCGAATGGGTCCGCGGCGTGGCCGACCAGTTGGCCGAGGCCGGCTATATCGCCATCGCGCCCGACCTTCTCTCCGGGGCCGCGCCCGGCGGAGGCGGCACGGCGGAACTGGGTGGCAGCGACGGCGCCCGGCGGGCCATCGGCTCGCTTCCTCCGGCCCAGATCACCGCTGACCTCCACGCGGTGGTGGACTACGTCTCCTCGCTCCCGGCCTGCAACGGCAAGGTGGCGGTGGCCGGCTTCTGCTGGGGCGGCTCCCAGAGCTTTAGTTTCGCCACCCACAGCCCGAAGATCCGGGCCGCCTTCCCCTTCTACGGCTCGGGACCCGAGGACGCCGCGGACATCGCCCGCATCCAGTGCCCGGTCTACGGCTTCTACGGCGGCAATGACGCCCGCGTGAACGCCACCATCCCCAAGTCCGAAGCCCTCATGCAAGCGGCGGGCAAGCGCTACGAACCGGTTACCTACGAAGGCGCCGGTCACGGCTTCATGCGCGCCGGCGAAGCCCCCGATGCCAGCGAGGCCAACCGCAAGGCCCGGGAGGCAGCGTGGAAACGCTGGAAGGACATTCTCGCCAGCCTCTGAGCTGCGTAGCCGCCTCTCTTCCCTTCCTTCCCAAAGGTGGGCAGCCAAACGCCCGGCCCACCTGGCGCAGGTCTTGCCATACCTCCAGCTCAGCCGGGAACCGCCCCGATCTTGGCGCGGTCGCCGGCGCGTCGTACCTGCGTCCCGTGACACGGCAGATGCCGCAGGTCTTTCGTCGACTTTCCCCCTTCGGAAAGGCCCGGCAGTCCCGTTCCATTCCCATGAACCGTGCACGAAAAGCGGGGGTGAACCCCCCGCACTCCAGACGCTGCGCGATGGGCGGGGCCCGTCCGTTCCGCGCAAAGCATTTGGAGTGCGTCCGGTTTACCGGCGCTTTCAGGTTCATGGTTACCGAGCAGGTCCGCAAGGAACAGGCCGCTTCCCCAAACCTGTGGTGCGGGCTTCCAGCCTGCACCCTCCGCGGTTCATGGCCCCTGCGCAGGTCCGGCCGGAACAGGACGCTTCCCTGGAGCCTTGGCCTTTGCGCTTGGAGCTTCCCGCTTCCTCCTTTTCTCCAGGTTCCGGCTCACTGCGCATGAGTTCCAAACCAAGATCGCCTCTCCTCGGATCCGGGTTGGCCTGCGTGCTCATGGTCCTGCTGTCGGCTTGCCTTTCGCTCGTCGCTTCGCCCACGCCTCCCTCGATCCCGACCAGTCCGTCGACCCCCGCCGCCCGTCGCCGTTCCCAACCAGCTCATCGTGCGCTTCCACCCCGGAGTCTCCATCCCTGACCGCGAGCGGGCGCTGCGCCAGACCGTCCCCAAGCTCCGGCGCCTGCACCATTTCAGCACCCCGGGCCCTCGACGCCTTGCCCGCACCGGTCCGCCGCCGATCTTCGAGCAGATTGCCCTCGTGGAAACGGCTGATTCGGTCGCAGCCGACCGCGCCGCCGCCGCGTTGGCCGGACAGCCCAGCGTCCTCTACGTCGAGCCCAATTACCGCTTGCGCCTCTTCGAGACGCACGGCGAGCGCACGCCGAACGACTTCGAGTTCGGCGCCCAATGGGCGCTGCACAATACCGGTCAGCAAAGCGGTCAACCCGGCAACGATATCCGCGCCGCCGACGCCTGGGCGGTCGTCCGCGAGGCTCCCCAGGTGCCGATCGCCGTCATTGACACCGGCATCGACTATTACCACCCCCGACTTGGAAGCCAACGTCTGGGTCAACCCCGGCGAGATCCCGGGCAACGGCCTCGATGACGATGGCAACGGCTACATCGATGACGTCCACGGCTACGACTTCGTCAGCCAGGACAGCGATCCGATGGACGACCACTCCCACGGCTCCCATGTCTCCGGCATCATCGGCGCCGTCGGCGACAACCGCATCGGCGTCGCCGGGGTTTGCTGGCAGGTCCCCCTCATGGCCATCAAGGCCTTCGACGACAAGGGCGAAGCCACCGTGGCCGGCGTCGTCGAAGCCATCCGGTACGCCGTCGACAATGGCGCCCGCATCCTCAACGCCAGTTGGGGACAGACCGATCGCAGCCGCACCCTCCATGACGCCATCGCCGAAGCCTGGGACGCCGGCCTCCTCATCGTCGCCGCCGCCGGGAATGAGCGCTCCGACATCGCCCCCTTCCCCGCCGCCTTCGAACCCGCGGTCACCGTCGCCGCCCTCAACCCCAAGGGGGCGCGTGCGATGTTCTCGAACTACGGCGCTTTCGTCGACGTGGCCGCCCCCGGCGAGGCCGTGCTCTCGCCCACCCCGAACGCCCGTTACGACCTCTTCAGCGGCACGTCGATGGCGGCGCCCCACGTGTCCGGCGTCGCGGCTCTCGTCTGGGCGCGCCATCCGGAGTTCACCAACTTCGAAATCGCCGACATCCTCCGCAACTCCGTCGAGGAAATCTCGACCGACCAGTACATCGGCACCGGCCGCCTCCATGCCGGCAAGGCCGTCCGCGTCGCGGCCGCCCTTCCACTCGCCCGCTTGCGTCTGCCCGGCAAGGTCCTCTCCGGCTGGCTGGATATCGAGGGCACCGCCGCCGGCCCGCACTTCGCCGCCTATCACCTGGAATATGGCGTGGGCACTTATCCGACCAACTGGACCCGGTTTCATACCTCCACCCAGCCCGTCGCCAACGGCCCGCTCTTCGCCGGGTTCTCCAGTGCCCTCCTTGGCGAAGGAACTTATGCCATCCGGCTTGTGGTCACCGACACCTTTGGCCAGCAGGCCCAGGACCGCGCGGTGGCCGCGGTCCGGAATGTCCACCTCCTCTCCCCGGCCAGCAACGACGCCCGGCGGGCGGGTGACCGCCTCGCGATCACCGGCACGGTCTTCGGCCCCGGCCGCACCTATACCCTCGAGCACGGCCTCGGTCTGAATCCTCATCCTGGACCACCGCAGGCATCGAACTCGTGGCGAACGGCCAGGACCAGGTCTTCAACGGCCTCCTCGCCTGGTGGGATACCGCCCTCGCCGAGCCCGACACCTTCCACACCCTCCGCCTCACCGCCCGCGTTGGCGACCGTGTGGTCGGCGAGTCGCGCGCCCGACTCGTCCATCTCGATGCCAAACTCCGGCCCGGCTGGCCGGTGCACCTCCCCGCCACCGGCCTCTATCCCACCAACGACTGGCGCCATTTCACCGTTGCCGACCTCGACGGCGACGGCCTCCAGGAAATCCTTCGCGTCCAACCGGGCTCGCCGCCGGGCACCCCGGCCCAACTCCTCGTCTTCGGCCCGGACGGGCAAGTCCGTTGGTCACGCGACCTCGCCCCCGGTGAGCCCGCCTCCGACCTGCCGGTCGTGGGAGACGTCGACGGTGACGGACGACTCGAGATCTTCGTCGACGCCGGAGAAGCCCGCTTGCTCTACGGCTTCCGCCATGACGGCCAACCCCTCGGCGGCGCCTGGCCGGTCCCCTTGCCCGCCCCCGCTCCCGGCAAGATCCTCGCCGACCTCAACCGCAACGGCCGTCTCGAGCTCATCGGCCTCGCCAACGGCATCGATCAGGCGCCTCGCCTCTTCGTGCTCGACGCCGACGGTACCCTCCTGGCCTCCTGGCATGCCGACACCTGCTGGGCCAGCGCCGGTTGGCCCCGCCGCTTCCCCGCCGTCGGCAACTTCGACGACGACCGCGACCTGGAAATCGTCGCGCCCCTGGGCTGCTCCCAACTCGCCCTCTTCGACCTCCAGAACACCAACCACCCGGTCTGGATCCGCGACGTCAGCGGCCAGCTCCTCGCCTCGCCGGTGGTCGGCGACCTCAACGGGAATGGACGCGACGAGGTGCTGGTCGGCGTCGAGGATCCCTTCGCCGTCAGCGGCCGCGGCGTCGCCGGCGGCCTCTACGCGTTCGACGGTTACGGCAATCTCCTCCCCCGGCTGGCCCGTTCTCGTCGAGTCGTCCTTCCCCACCCCCTCGCTCTCGCGGATGTCGACGGCGACGGCGACCTCCGAGATCGCGGTGATCGAACCGCAGAAGAGCCGCCTCCACCTGCTGCATCACGACGGCTTCAACGCGCCGGGTTGGCCCGTCCAGATACCGCTCCTGCCCGTGCTGAAGACCGCCCCGGTACTGGCCGACGTGGACGGCGATGGCTTCCCCGACGTCGTCGTTCCCGTGCCGGGCATCCTGCTCAATGTCCTGTACACGGGCGACTTTCAAACCATCGCCCAGGTCCGCGCCTGGCGCCGGGATGGAGCACCACTCCGCCTCCACCCCCATCCCGGTGTGCCCGGCCTCGTGCTCGAATCCGGCGGCGGCTCCTCCCGGTTCAAGCACGCCCAGGTCGCCGTCACCGACCTTGATGGCAATGGCCGCCTCGACCTCGTCGCCTCTAGCATCGACGACATGGCGTACGCGCCGGATCCCCCGTCACCACCCTCAAACAGCGCTACACCCTCTTCGCCTGGGAACTCGCCGCTCCCAGCCTGGACGTCCCGCCCGCGGGTTGGCCCGATGTTCCAACGCGATCCCCACTTCACCGGCTACCTCCCCTTCTCCGCTCGCCACCAACCACCCCCCCACGCTCCTCACGTTGCCCAGCCAAACCGTGCGCGTCGGAACCGCCTTCCTCCCCATCGATCTCCGCGGCTATCTCGACGACCCCGACCACGCACCCGGCCAGATGCGGTGGGAAGTGAGCGGGCACGCGCAACTCGCCGTCACCCTGAGCCCTCTGGGCCTGCTCACGGTCCAGCCTCCCGCCGCCCCCTGGACCGGCAGCGAAACCCTCCAGATCCGCGTCACCGACCCCGAAGGCGCCTCCGCCACCGCTTCCATCACCTACGCGGTCCGCACCGACTACCACCCCCCTCGCCCGCCCCGATGCAGTCGTCACCCCCGAAGACACCCCCGTCGAGATCGCTGTCCTCGCCAACGACGAACACCCGCGCGGCCTCCCGCTCCGCGTCGAGAACCTGAGTCGCCCGCTCCACGGCCGGGTCCAACTCCAGGCGGACCAGACCGTGCGCTATGCCCCGCAGGACGATTACTACGGCGAGGATTCCTTCACCTACCTCGTCAGCGATGGCCAGGACGGACTCGCTCTCGCCACGGTCACCCTCACGGTCCTCCCCGTCCCCGATGACCCGGTCGCCAATCCGGACCACGCTAGCATCGACGAAGATACCCCTGTCGAACTGGAGGTCCTCGCCAACGATTGGGATGCCGACGGCGAAGCCCTGACCCTCGTCTCCTTCGGCACCGCCACCAACGGCGTCGTCTCCTCACCGGCGACCAGCGACTCCGCTACGTCCCCGAAACCAACTGGTTCGGCCTCGACGGCTTCCCCTACATCATCGCCGATGCCTCCGGCGCCCGCGCCACCGGCACCGTCCTCATCGCCGTCAAACCCGTCAACGATGCCCCATCGTCATCGACCAGTCCTATACCCTGAATCGCAACCGTTCCCAGGACGTCTTCTACCACGCCACGGACCCCGACGGCGACAAGCTGACCTTCGCCATCGTCACCGGTCCCGAACACGCCGAGCTCTGGACCTACCCGGACATCGCCACCTATTACCCCCACCCCGGCTTTGCCGGCACCGATGCCTTCACCTACACCGCCACCGACGGCTCCCTCACCAGCCGCGTCGCCACCGTCAGTTTCCAGGTCCTGGACGTCAACAACCCCCCTGCACCGAACCCTCGAACTCGCCACCCGCCCCAATCGCCCCCTCACACTGACCCTCTCCGCCACCGACGCCGACGGGGATCCCTTGACCTTTCTGATCTCCGATCCCCCCACCCACGGCACCCTCGCGCCCGCCGGCACCAACTTCGTCTACACGCCCCCACAGATTTCCTCGGCCTCGACACCTTCACCTTCCAGGCCTCCGATGGTCAGGACCTCAGCCCGCCCACACCCGTCCACATCACGGTCACCGACCGCAACACCCCTCCGGTCGCCAAGGACAGCAACGTCGAAGTCCGCCTCAACACCCCCACCGAAGTCGTCCTCTCCGCCACGGACGGTGAAGGCGACCCCCCTCCACTACACGGTCCTTACTCAGCCCATTGCCGGCACCCTCTCCGGCACCCCTCCCGTCCTCCTGTACACGCCCGTCCCGGATTACCTCGGCCCTGATCGCTTCACGTTCCAGGCCAGTGACGACATGTTTGACAGCGCACCCGGCACGATCACGCTCTCCGTCCTCCCCGAAACCGGCAGCCCGTCAGCAGCAACCAGACTGTCCGCCTCCCCGCCGATCAACCCACCCTGCTCGTCTTCGACCTGCACGACCCGGACGACGACCCGCTCCGTGTGGCCATCCTCAGAGGGCCCCGCCAAGGCCTCCTCTATGGCCTGGGCACCAACTTTGTCTACGCCCCACGCCCCGGCGCCCAGGGGTACGACGGCTTCACCTACAAAGCCTGGGACGGCCACATTTACAGCGACGTCCGCACCGTCTCCCTGTTCCTCGAATCCCCGCCGCCCCCGTCGCCGCCACGACTCGAACACCTCGACTTCCTCCCTCTATCCCGTGCCGTTCGCCTCACGCTGACCAGCGACCCCGGCCGCGCCTTGCACGTCCAGCGCTCGACCGACCTCCGAACCTGGGAAACCTTCGCCACCCTCCAGCCGCCCGACCGAACCATCGACGTCCTCGACCCGGACCCGCCCCCCGCCCCGGCCGTCTTCTACCGCGCCCTTTACCCGTAGCCCCGGCGGCTCTACGCTCCGCTCATGGATAAAGACCAAGTCGCCGGGATCCTCGCGGAGATCGGCGTCCTGCTCGAACTCAAAGGCGAGAACCCCTTCAAGACCCGGGCCTACACCAACGCCGCGCGCACGCTCGAAACCCTCACCGAACCCCTCGAGACGATCGTCGCCCAGAACCGCCTCGGCGAACTCAAAGGCATCGGCGACGCGTTGCAGGAGAAGATCACGACCCTCGTCACCACGGGCCGGCTCCCGTACTACGAAGACCTCAAGGCCTCCCTCCCCGCCGGCCTCAGCGAAATGCTCACTCTCCCCGGCCTGGGCCCGAAGAAAGTCCGGGCCCTCCACGACCGCCTCGGGCTCGAATCCGTCGCCCAACTCGAAGCCGCCTGCCGCGCCGGCCAGGTCGCCGACCTCGACGGCTTCGGCGCGAAGTCCCAGACCCGCATCCTGGAGGCCATCGCCCACCACCGGCAGTACGCCGCCCGCCACCTCCTCCACGACGCCCTCGGCGTCGCCGAACCCATTCTCGCCTCGCTGCGCGACCATCCCGATGTCATCCGGTGCAGCTCCGCCGGCAGCCTCCGCCGCTGGCGTGAGACCATCGGCGACATCGACTTCGTTGCCTCCTCCCGCGAGCCCGCTGCCGTGATCGATTGCTTCACCCGCCAGCCCGGGGTCCAACAGGTCAACGCCCGGGGCGACACCAAGGCAAGCGTTCTGCTCGAAGGCGGATTCCAGGCCGACCTGCGCGTGGTCGCCGACCGCGAGTTCCCCTTCGCCCTGGCCTACTTCACCGGCAGCAAGGAGCACAACATCGCCATGCGCCAGCGCGCCATCGCCCGCGGCCTGCGCCTCAACGAGTACGGCCTTTTCCGCGCCACCGAGGAAACCCGCGATCCCGCCCTCCTCGTCCCCTGCGCCACCGAAGAGGAGCTTTTCGCCCAGCTCGGCCTCGCCTACATCCCGCCCGAACTCCGCGAAGACCAGGGCGAGTTCGCCGCCGCCGAACAAGGTCCCTGGCCCCGGCTCATCGAGTGGACCGACCTCAAAGGCTCCCTTCACAACCACTCCAACTGGAGCGACGGCCAGGGTTCCCTCGACGAAATCGCCGATCACATGCGCGAACTCGGTTGCGCCTACTGGGCCATCACCGATCACTCCCGCGCCTCTTTCCAGGCCAACGGTCTCGACGCCGCCCGGCTCCGCCAACAACTGGCGGCCATCACCACCGTCAACCAGCGCCTCGCCGACGAAGGCTCCGACTTCCGCCTCCTCTCCGGCACCGAAGTCGACATCCTCAAGGACGGCCTCGATTTCCCCGACGACCTCCTCGCCCAACTCGATGTCGTCGTCGCCAGCCTCCACGTCCCCGCCGGTGAGGAAGCCGAAAACACCAAACGCTTGATCCGCGCCGCCCAGAATCCGTACGTCCACTTCCTCGGCCATCTCACCGGCCGCCTGCTCCTGCGCCGCGAACCCGCCCGTCTCAACCAGACCGCCGTGATCGACGCCTGCGCCGCCACCGGCACCTGGCTGGAGCTGAATTGTCACCCCGCCCGCCTCGACCTCGACTGGCGCCTCTGGGCCTACGCCAAACGCCAGGGCGTCAAGGGCGTGATCAACCCGGACACCCACCGCCACGAACACGCCGCCTACCTCCGCCTCGGCGCCGGCGTGGCCCGCAAAGGCGGCCTCACCCCCGCCGATGTCATCAACACCCTCCGCCTTCCGCCCTCCGCCACGCCCTCGCCGCCAAACGGCGCCGTACCACCTGACCGCTCGCGGAACTGGCTGGACATCCCCTGCCCACCTGGTGCCTCCGCCCTCCGCATCCTCCAGCCCGGATCGCTCGGGGCAGCGCCAAATGTCAAATGTCAATGTTTGACCCCATTGCCAGTCGCTCGATTGCCCTCACGTTCCAGACGGCCTTCGGCACAAACGAACTCACCGCCACGTACTCCGGCACCTTCGCCCCGTCCGCGCTCCGCTCCGAACAGTGGTCATGCTCCCCCCAAGGCCCCAGCCCGTCCAGCGTCGGCACCACATCCCAGATCAGATTGCCATCGCTCAGCCCGCCCCGGGCCTGCGCCCGCACCGATCGCCCCAGTTCCGCCGCCGCCCGTTGCCACACAGCGAACAACCGGTCCGAACCGGGATTCCGCGGCCACGGCTGGCTCTCAGACAAGACCTCCACCCGGCTCTGACACGCAAAGCCGTCGGCCACACTCGCCACCTCGCCGCGTCCCTCCAACGCCCGCAACGCCGCCCGGGCCTCCTCGAACACCTCCGACGTGAAGCAGCGAAACTCACCTTCCGCCACCGCCTCGTGCGGCACGCGATTCAGCACCGTCCCGCCCCGCACCGTGCCCACATTGAACGTCAGGTCGCGTCCGTAGTCCGTGAGCGCCGCAACCCGGGGCAGCAGGTGGGCCAGTTGCACGAGCGCGTTGGCGCCCTGGCGGTGATGCGAACCCGCGTGGGCGCCGCGCCCCTGGACCGAGATCCGCCAGGCCGCCCGGCCCTTGCGCGCCACCACCAACTGCGGGGTGTCTTCGAAACGCCCCTCCGCCTCGAACACCAGCGCCGCCAGCGTGCCTGCGTCGAGGCGGCCGCGGCACACCGCCCCGAAGTCCGGGGAGAACTGCTCCTCGGAGGAATTCCAGAAGAGCTTCCAGGTGATCGCCTCGAACGTCACCGGCGCCAGCGCCTGCAACGCGGAGAGCACCATCCACATCATCACCGTGCCCCCTTGATGTCCTGCGTGCCCGGCCCGTAGATCCGGTCCCCTTCCCGCAGCCACCGAAACCCGTTCTGCTCCTCCTCTTCCGGCGGGAACACGGTGTCCAGGTGCGATACCAACGCCAGGCTCCGGCCCGAACTCCCCGGACGCGTCATCACCAGATGATCGCCCCACGCCGGGTGGGTCGAAGCCACGAACTCCGCCTGCATCCCGAAGGCCCCAAAGGCCTCCGCGGTCAGACGCCCCAACCGGTCCACACCGGCCCGATTCCCGGTGAAACTGTTGATGCCCACCATCGCGCGCAGCAACTCGAGCGCCTCGGGAAGGCGTCCTTCCAGGAACCCGGTCAGGCGCACCACATCGATCATGGCCGCGAAGACTGGGCCGGGCTGCCGGCGGGGTCAAGGCCGCCCCCGGCGTCGCCAGCGGTCCTGCCCCGGAACCCCCGGTCGGCCATGAACCCAGACCCGGGCCGGTGCCGAAGCGGCAGCAACCGCTGGCGCGGAGGAACCTCCCGTCCCGCGACGTGATCAGCGGCCGGACCGGCGTCCCTGCGATGCAGGTCGGATCCGGCGGAAGACGGCCTTCTCGAGCTCGACGATCAGAAAGACGCCGAGGCCGATGCCCACCGGCACAAGCCAATGGCGCAGTTCCAGCGGGACGGTCTGGAACCACTGGTGCATGAAGGGCGCATAGACAAACGTCAGTTGCAGCAGCACCAGCACGCCCACGGCCAGCCACGCCGCACGGTTGGTGAACAGCAGTTCCGGTCGCAGGCTCGACTCGCGCAGAAACCGGCAGTTGAACAGGTAAAACACCTGCCCGAACACCAACGTGTTCACCCCCATCGTGCGCGCCAGTTCGAGCGACATGCCCAGTTGCAGTTCGATCTTGAACGCCGTCAACGTCGCACCCCCGATGAGCAGCGAGACCAACGCAATCCGCCAGAGAAACAGGCCGTCAAGAATCGGCGCGGCGGGGTCGCGTGGCGGCCGCCGCATCACGCCGGGCTCGGCCGGCTCGAACGCGAGCGCCAGCGCCAACGTGACGGCAACGATCATGTTGACCCAGAGGATTTGCACCGGGGTCAGCGGTAACAGGAGGCCAAACACCACCGACACGAGGATGACCATGCCCTGCGCGCCGTTGGTGGGCAGGATGAACAGGATGGCCTTGCGCAGGTTGTCGTAGATCGTGCGCCCCTCCTCAACCGCCCGCTCGATGGACTGGAAATTGTCGTCCGCCAGCACGATGTCCGCAGCTTCCTTGGTGGCTTCCGTGCCCTTGATGCCCATCGCCACGCCCACGTCGGCCCGCTTCAGGGCGGGGGCGTCGTTCACGCCGTCGCCGGTCATGGCCACCACCTCGCCATTGGCCTGCAGTGCCTGGACCAGCCGCAGTTTGTGCTCGGGACTGGTGCGCGCGAACACGTCGTTGTCCCGCACCAGACGACGCAGGTCCTCATCGGAAGCCGCCTCGAGCTCGGCACCGGTCAGCGCGTGCCGGCCGTCGCCAACGCCCATCTCCTTGCCGATGGCTTTGGCGGTGCCGGCGTGGTCGCCGGTGATCATCTTCACGCGAATGCCCGCCTGTTGACAGATCCGGATCGCCGCGATCGCCTCCGGTCGCGGCGGATCGATGATGCCGACCAGGCCCAGAAAGACCATTTCCCTCAGGTCGTCCATGCTCAGTTCGGTCTGCTCCACGTCCGTCTCGCGCGCCGCCGCGGCCAGCACACGCAGGCCCAACTGGCTCAGTTCCTCGATCTGGTCCTCCCAGAACCTGCGGTCCAGCGGTTCGCTGGGGCCGTCCGCCGCGCGCTGTTGCGAACAGCGGTCCAGCAGACGGTCGGGTGCGCCTTTGAGAAAGATCCGCGTGGCCCCGTCCGGACAGCGGTTCAAGGTGGCCATGAACTTGTTTTCCGACTCGAAGGGAATCACCGCCACGCGCGGGTGATCGTCGCCCGGGAACCCGGTCTTGCGTGCCAGGACCCGCAGTGCGCCCTCGGTCGGTTCACCCACCACCCGCCACTGGCCGTTCTCCTCGGCGACGTCCGAGTCGTTGGCCACGGCCAGGACCCCGACAAGCGCCCGCAAGTCCGCGTGTTGGTCGAGGGTCGCCTCCCGGTCATCGCGGGTGATCGCACCCTCCGGCCGGTAGCCCGTGCCGGCAACCTGGTAGCGCCCGGCACGGGTGACCACGTGGCGGACGGTCATCTCGTTCTTCGTCAGCGTGCCGGTCTTGTCCGAGCAAATCACGGTGACCGATCCGAGCGTTTCCACGGCCTTGAGCTTCCGCGTGATGGCATTGCGGCGCGCCATGCGTTGGACGCCCAGCGCCAGGGTGATGGTGAGGATCGCGGGCAACCCTTCCGGGATGGCGGCCACGGCAAACCCGATCGCGGCCAGGAAGACCTCGTTGAGCGAAAATCCGTGGAGCCACCGACCGATGAGGAACATCACCCCCGCCATGCCCACGATGACCACCGAGAGGAGTCTCCCGAACCGGTTCATCTGCCTGGTGAGCGGTGTGGCCAGGGTCTGCACCTCGGCGATCATCCGGTTGATGCGGCCCAGTTCGGTGGCGATGCCGGTGGCCGTCACCACCCCCACGCCGCGGCCGGCGGCGACCATCGTTCCTGAGTAAGCCATGCCGTGGCGATCGCCCACCCCGGCATCCGCCGCGACCGGATCGGTGTGCTTTTCCGAGGACACCGACTCGCCCGTCAACGCGGATTCCTCAATGCGCAGGTTGGTGGTTTCGATCAGCCGCAAATCCGCCGGCACACGGTCGCCCGAGCGCAGCCGTACGATGTCGCCAGGCACCAGATCGTCCGCCGGCAGCTCCAGCCATTCACCGCCGCGACGGGCGTGCGCGTGGAGCGAGAGCATCTTCCGGATGCCCTCCAACGCCTCCTCGGCCTTGCCTTCCTGGATGAACCCGATGATCGCGTTGATGAGCACCACGCCGCAGATCACCGCCGTGTCCACCCAGTGCCCCATCATCGCGGTGATGACCGCCGCCGCCAGGAGGATGTAGATGAGCAAGTCGTGGAAATGCTTGAAGAACCGCTTGAGCAGTCCTTCCTTGGGCGTCGCGGGCAGGCGGTTCGGGCCGACGGCTTGCAGGCGTTTGGCCGCCTCGTCCCGACTCAAGCCCTCCGCCCGGGTGTCGAGCTGGCGCAGGACCTCGTCCGCGGCTAGCGCATGCGGGCCGTTGATCTGAAAAGGAGGGTTCGCTGTCTGACTCATGACTTCGTTTTCTTCATCGACCAACACCGTATCCGTTTGAATCCCATCATCGTCTCCCAAACCACGTGGAACCGGAGGAGCCACGCCTTCCCTTGGCCGTCGGCGGAGAGCACCGGCCGCGGCGTCCACCGGGTGCTGAAATTGCCGCGACCATCGGCGCGGGCCCTTGCCAGGCGCCCCCACCGTTCAAAGATCAGCCTTTCGGGTTCCTGACCAAGACGCCTCGCGCGGTTGGGCCGTAGCCCTGGCCACCAGGGCCACTGAAGCGCCCCTTACGGAGTCAGGCCTCAGGATGCAACCATTTGTCGCAAGCGCAACCACAAGTCGCAGGTGGGTGGGTGGAGGGTCGAGCCGTTGCGCGAGCCCCGGCCCGGAGCCGGTGGGGGTCGAACTCGTGGGGTGAATCGCTACCTCAACGGTGTCAGCAGGAGGGCCAGCACCACGATCAGAAGCAGGAAGACTCCCCCGGCCACCGGCCAGCGCTGCAAACGGTGCCCGCAGCGGCGCCCAGGCAAGGCCGCCTCGAGGCTGCCTGCTGCCCGTCGAAGCGCCGCAGCCCCTCCGCCAACGGCCCGCGTCCACACACTGCCCAAGCCCCGGCCGGACAGGTGCGTGCGCAATGAATGGCTGGCTCGCTCCCCCACGGCCAGCAGGTCGCCGGCAGGAATCGCCGGGAGGCGCGCCCGCGGGCGCCCCATTTCCAGGCGACCCAACCCACGAGGCCCCCGGCGAGCACCGGCCAGGTGGAGGACCACGCCTTGGAACTGTCGAAGGAGCCGCCTTCGATCCCCACCGCGGGCGGCCACACATAAGACGCCAGTGCCACGGCGCCGAGCAGCCCCAGCCACGGCAGATACATCCCCGCGGTCAGATGGCCCCGGCCCGAGTCGCGCGGCCAGACCAGGACCAGAAACCGTGCCATCAGCAACGTCGTGCCCACCGCTGCTACCGGCAGCAGCACCGCCAGCGACTCGGCCCACGCGCCAGGCATCGCGTCGACGGCGGCCTGCAGCGCGGACTTGGCGACGGCGCCGCTTGTCCACGGCGCACCCGCGAGGGCCAGCGCGGGCAGCAGCAATCCCGCCCCCGTCCAAGTCCGTCCGCGCGCGCCGGTGGCCTGTGCCACGCCCACGCCCAGAAAGAGCGCGCCCTTGGCCAGCCCATGATGCAGTGCGTAAAGCAACAGGGCCGTCTGCGCCGCAGGCCAGTGCTCCGGCGCCACCCACCCGGCACCCAGCGCCGACATGATGAGGCCCATCTGGCTGATGCTGGAGTACGCGAGCACCGTCTTCGGATTCCGTTGGGTGAGGCCGACCACGACGCCGAACAACGCGCCGGCCATGCCCAGCATGAGGAGCAGGCTTCCCCAGGCCGGTTGGGGCGCCTGGCCCCAGGGCAGGAAACGCAGCCAGCCGATCACCCCCGCCTTGATCATCGCCCCGCTCAACACCGCGCTGGCGGGCGTCGGCGCCACCGGATGCGCCAGGGGCAGCCAGACGTGTAAGGGCAGCAGACCCGCCTTGATCCCAAATCCCGCCACGGCCAGACCGAAGGTCAGAGGACTCAGCGGAGCGTCGGCCGCGACCGGCAGCCGCGTCGAACCGGTGGCCCCCACGATCGTGACCAGCGCAGCGAACAGAAGGACCTCGCCGAGCACCACCAGATAGATGTAGATCCGCCCCGCGCGCAGGGCCTCGGTGTCGCCGTTGTGGATCACCAACCCGTAGGATGCAAAGCTCATCAAAGCGAAGCAGAAGTAGAAGACGGGGGCGTCGAAGGCCAGGATCAGGCCGAAGTTCCCGGCCATGGCCAGCAGGTAGAACAGGAAAAAAACGGTCTCGGTGGGCGTCCCTGGCCAGGTACGACCGCCCAAACACCGCCCCGGCTCCCCACAACAGCGCGGTGAAGAACAGAAACGTCCGCCCGGTCCCGTCGAGCCCAATGCGAGCGCCCAAGAGCAGCCAGCGCCATTCGATGGTGGCGCTCTCGGGCACCAGCAGTGCCACCAGTAACGCCGGCAACGCCGCCCAGGGCGTCAGCCGCACCGTGGCCGCGCGGCACGCGCGCGCGGGCCACAGCGTCGCCAGCAGCAGCGGCGCGGCAGCGGCCAGGGGCAGCATCAGTGGGTGGAGGCCGGTCATTCTTGCATGCGGTCAGACACGCCGCGGCGCCGCACGCGTCCGCTCCGGGCGGACACCCCGCGGTTCAACACACCCCTCGGACGCTGCAGGTTCGGATGTCGCATTGCTTTCGCCATCGTGCGGCGCGCTCGGGCAGATCCCATCCCGTTCACTCATACTCGCGCGCGACCAGCAGCCGTGACCATTCGAGCGGCGTGAAGGGCGCGTTGGCCAGCAGGCCGATCACCACCACCAGCGCAGCGGTGATCAGGGACGGCCAGAGCAGCATCCAGTGCGTCTCGCCGCGCGCGCCGGCGGGAACGTGTGGCTCCGGCCAGGGGCCGGCTTGCGGCTTGAACCAGCCGGCGTGGACCACCGGCAGGAAGTACGCGGCGTTCAACAAGCTGCTGGCCGCCAGCAAAGCGACCACCCACGGCTGGCCCGCTTCCCACGCCCCCGTGCCCAGATACCACTTGGTGATGAAGCCGGCCAGCGGCGGCACCCCGATCATTCCCAGCGCGCCGACGGTGAACGCCGCCATCGTCCACGGCATGCGCCGGCCCACGCCGTCGAGTTCGCTCACGCGATGAATGCCCAATGTCTCGGCGAAGCTGCCAGCGCAGAAGAACAGGGTGATCTTCATGAAGCCTTGATGCACCAGATGAACCGTTCCTCCGACCGAGGCCAGCGGACCGAAGATCGCCACCCCCAGTACGATGTAGGACACCTGGCTGACGGTCGAGAAGGCCAGCCGCTTCTTCAGATCGTCCTGCGTCAACGCGCGCAGCGAGCCATAAAGAATCGTTACCGCCGCCGCCGCCGCGAGCCAGTGCATGGCGCCGAGTTGCGAAGCCAGCTTCACCCCGTACACGTCATACACCACCCGCACGATGCCGAACGCCCCCGCCTTCACCACCGCCACGGCGTGCAACAGCGCGCTGACGGGCGCCGGCGCGACCATCGCCTGCGGCAGCCAGCCATGCAGCGGTACGAGTGCGGCCTTCACGCCCAGTCCGGCGATCATCAGCGCGAAAATCCACCGCAAGGCCGTGGCATTTTCGCTGGCAACAGGGTGCAGCGCGCCCCGGTGGTGAACGTCACCGGACCGGCCAACGATTGCAGCCACGCGATGGCCACCGTCAGCGCCAGCCCGCCGCCTATGGTGTAGGCGAGGTACACCCCACCCGCGCGCAGGGACTTGTCCGTGCCCCGATGCACGACCAACGGGTAGGTCGAGAGGGTCAGCAGTTCGTAGAAGATCAGGAACGTGACCAGGTTGCCGGAGAGCGCGATGCCGATCGTCGCGGTCACACACAGGCTGAAGAAGCCAAAGAACCGCCGCCGGCGCGGCGAGCCTTCCAGGTAGCCCACCGCATAGACCGTGGTCACGAACCAAAGCAACGCCGACAACGCCGCGAAGAGCATGGAGAGCGCGTCCACCCGCAGCAGGAGCTCCAGGCCCGGCAGCAACGCAAAGCTCACCGAATAGGTGTGCTCGTGATACACGCCCCACGCCACCATGCCCACAAGCACCAGTTTCAAACCGGCGCCGCCCAGATTGATGGCGGTGCGCCAGCGACGGCTCTCCTCCGGCAGCAGAAAGATCACCACCGCCGGCACCAGCGAACTGAGCAGGATCAACACCAGCACCCAGGAATCGAAGTTCATGGCGGCCCTCCCACCAAGCCTGGCCCGCCCACCGGCGCTCCCACGCGCAGCCACTCCAACATCGGTGCCGCCGTGAAGCCCAGCCCCAGCGTCGCGAGCGCCAGCGCCAGCGTCGTCCACTCCATCGAACGCGGCACGCGGCGCACCGGCGGCAGGGACGCCGTCCCCACAAACGGCAGCCGCAGCACCCGCAACGTGTAGGCCGCGGCCATCACGGTGCCCGCGGCCATGACCCCCACCCACCACCATTGGCCGTCGCCCAGCGCAGCGTTCAACAGCAGCCATTTGGCCATGAACCCGCCGCTGGGCGGCAACCCGATGATGCTCACCGCCGCCAGCGCGAACGCAAAGGCGGTCACCGGCAGCGCGCGCACCGTCTCCCCAGGTCGGCCAGACGGTCGTGTCCGGCGGCCCGCATCAGACTGCCGGCGCTGAGAAACATCACCGCCTTGGCGCACGCGTGGGCGAGGACGAAATAGAGGCCTCCCGCCCACGCGGTGAATCCGCCCGCGGCCGCGCTGCTCAACGGGAAAAGCAGGAACAGGTAGCCCAGTTGCGCCACGGTGGAATAGGCGACGAGCAGTTTGAGCCGTGGCTGGCGCAGGGCCTGATACGAACCCCACAACACCGCCACCGCGCCCAGCACGCCCAGGAAGCGCATCGCCCCGCTCGTCGCCACGCCGGCGAACACCTCGAACCACAACCGCAGCAGCAGGTAGAACGACGCCTTCACCACCAGCGCGGACAGCAACGCGCTGACCGGGGCCGGCGCGTTGGCGTGCGCGGGCGGCAGCCAGAAGTGAAGCGGAAACAGCGCCGTCTTCATCAGCAGACCCGCCGTCATCAGCCCCAGCGCCACCGGTCCGACCGGCGCGACCGGCCCTCCCAGGGCTGCTTTCAGCATGGGCAGGTCGAGCGTCCCGTAGCCGGCATACACCAGCGCCACGCCGAGCAGAAAGGCCAGCGAGCCCAGCAAGCTCACCAGCAGGTAACGCATCGCGGCGCCCAGCGCCACCGGCGCGTCCGCCAGCGCCACCAACGCCACCGCGGACAAGCCCAACAGTTCGAGCGTGACATAGAGGTTGAACAGGTCGCGCGAGAGCAACAGCGCGTTCAGCGCCGCCCACAGGAACAGCCACAAGGGCCAGAACCCGGCCCGCTCATGCGCCTGGCCTCCGTCCCGGCCGTCCTCGCCGTCCTCTGCCGGCGGCAAGGAAGAAAACGAGGATCCCCAGCACACCCCTCCAAAGTATCCCGTCGCGTACCCGCTCACCGCACCACCCACCAGTGTCACCATCAGCACCAGAAACACGCTGAGTCCGTCCGCGCGCAACGCGATCCCCAGCGGCACCGCCCAGCCGCCGAGTTCATACTGTTGTTCGCCCTGCGAAACCAGCCGGATCAGCAACCCGAGGACTGGAATCCAGAGCAACCCCGCCACGCCCAACCCCACGGCCGGGGCGCGCCGCGGCCACAAGAACGCGGCCACCGCCCCCGCCAACGGCAGCGCGATCAGGCAGACCAGGGACGGTGTGTCCGCGCCGTCGGTCATGCGTCAGGGGATTCCTCCTCCGCCAGCCCCGCCCGGCCCCGAACCGCCTGCACCCGCAACGCCAGCACCAGTGCCAGCGCCGTCGCCGACACCGCCACCACGATGCCCGTGAGCACCAGCGCGTGCGGCACCGGATCAGGGGTTTCGTTGCGTGCCGCCACGGCGATCAAGAACATGAACACCCCGGCGCCCATGACGTTCAGGGCCAGAATCCTTGCCACCAGATGCGCCCGCACGATCAGGGCGTGCAGTCCGAGGCCAAACAGCGCGATGCCGGCGAGGGCGTAGAGAGTGGTCGCGGTCATGACGAAAGGGGAACCTATGGCTGCTGGTTCGTGTGGGTCATTGTTGGAGCCGGATCGCCCGCCGCCGGCCGGCCGCCCAGAAACAGCAGCGTCAGCGTCAGGCCGATGGAAAGCGTGACCGCCGCCTCGATGAGCAGAATCAACGCGCCGGCCCAGCCCGCCGGATACTCCAGCAGACGCCGTCCAGCAATCACCAACGCCAGCCCCACCCCGAGGAAAACGAGCAGCCCCGCGGCCAGCCCTGTCCTCATCCAGCGCCGCTCCGGCAGCACGGCCCAATGGGGCCGGGAGAGCAGCAGCAGCACGCCCGCGCCGCCCAGGACGGCACCGGCCTGGAACGCGCCCCCCGGTGCCGTGGCGCCGATCCAGAGGAGATACCCGGCCACCACCAGCATCACGGGCACGAGCAGATTAACCAACGCCGTCTGCTGCGGAGGCACGCTGCCAGCCTCGGCGTTGCGGGTGACAAACGGGAAGTCGGCCCGGGCGACGGCCCACACGGCGACGATCGCCACCAGCAGCACACCCACCTCCAGCAGCGTGTCATAAGCGCGGAAGTTCAGCAGCACCGCCGTCACCCGATGGCTGACGCCGCTTTCCCCCAGGCGCGCCTGCACGGCGTCGCCCAGCCCTGGTGCCCCGGCGGGCAACGCCCACACCGCCCACCCGAGCAGCGCCGTGACCAGGACCGTGCCGGCCGCCGTCAGGAACCCGCCGGTCCAACCCCCGCGCCGACCGTCCTCCGGCGGTGGCTCCGCCTGCCCTGCCTCGCGCTCCATCCGTCTCAACCGCCCGAGCGTGGAGAGGAACAGCGCGCCAGTGAGGCCCGAACCGATGGCGGCCTCGGCCAGCGCGATGTCCGGCGCGCGCAGACGCACCCACGCCAGTGCCAGCAGCAGTCCGAACGCGATGAACAAGACCACGCCTTTGAACAGGTCGCGCGCGACGAGCGCCTGCCGGGCCAGCCACAGCAGCGCCACAATCAGCAGAATGTCCAGGGCGGGGATCACGACGCGAACAACGGCATGCGAGATCCGCGGAGCGAAGGCACCCGGACGCCCGAACCGGCGCCACGCCGACCGGGCGGGAATGCCGCCAAGACCCCGTTCTCCGGCGCGGCCTCCGACCCAGGTTGCCGGGTCGTTCCGCGGGCCGAAGTATTCGGCAGGCGCCCTACGCGGTTCCTCCGGCTTTCGGAGGCTGGCTTTCGGGACTTCATCTCGCCTCCTCCTCTGCCGCCGGAGCGCGGCCGTGTCGCAACACCGCCCCGGCAATCAGGCAACACACCGTGGCGCTGCTCACCAGCACCAGCCACCAGATCAACACCAGCTTTACCAAGGTCACCGCCGACTCCGTTTGCAGCGCCACACCGGCCACCACCAGGCCCAAACCCACGTTGTCGGCCTTCGTCAGCGCGTGCAGGCGCGTGAACACGTCGGGAAACCGCAGCAGCCCCGCCGACCCGGCGAGGAAGAACCCTGTGCCCGCCGCGATCAGCAGGGCGGAAAGCCACTCACTCACGCTCATGTCCCCCTCCCCTTCCAGGTTGTGGCGCGGCGATCCCGCGCCGCGCGAACGCCACGCCCACCACCGCTGCCAGGAGCGCAAACACCAGCGCCACGTCCAGCAGCACACTCCCGCCGCCCGCCAGCACCAGCAGCAGCAACACCGCCACGCCGGTCGTGCCGAAGAGTTGCGCCGCGAGCATCCGGTCGGCGGCGGTCGGCCCGCGCACCACACGCACCATGCCCGCCACCAGGGTGAGCAGCAGCAACACCGCGGCGCCCAGCGCGAAGCCGCTCACGCCCAACCTCCCTTCGCCCGCCGGAGAGGCACGTTGAACATCGCCGCCACGCGCGCCTCGACCGCGCGCACGGCGGCTTCCACCGGCGTGCCGGCGTCCACCGTGTGCACGAGCAGGGCTTCATCCTCCAGTTGCGCGGCCAGCGTGCCCGGCAACAGGCTGACAACGTTGGCGAGGCACACGCGCACCGCGCCCGGCGGCACCCGCAGCTCCACCCTCACAAAACCCGGTCGCAGGGGCAGCCGCGGATGAAGCGCGCGCCAGGCGACGTCCGCACCGCCACAGATGGAGTGCCAGAGGAAGAACCCGGCGAACCGGAACGCCCCGGCCCAGCCCCAGCGCCACGCCACCGTCGGCGTCAGCCCGCGACTGACCCAGGTCGCCGCCAGCACCACCGGCACGCCGACGATCCACGACCGCGCGTCCGCACCCGCCAACAACCACCACAGCGCGGCCAGCAGCCCCAGCCGCAGCGCGCCGTCGCCCAGCCGCCGGGTGTCCGGGCGCCGGTCGGGTCCCAAGTTGAAGCGAGGCTCCTTCATCACGCGCAGTTGGCAGGGGTGCCGGTGGGGCCCATCGGTCGGCGTTTGACGGCACAACCGCCGCGGTCGAGGACGAACACGTTCATGCCCTTGCAGGTCATGTCGTTGGGGGCGCCTGAAGAGGGCGACACATCCCCGATCGGGGACTGGGTCTCCACCGCGGCTGCGGTTGGCGGCTTCACCGCCAGGACCGAGCAAGGCAACTCCCGCACCAACCGCTCCGCCGTCGAATCCGCACGGTCATCGCGCGGACCGCCCGGCTGTCGCATGCCCACCACGATGAGGTCCGCCTGGCGCGTCTGGGCGTAAGCCGAGATGCCGCTTCGGTGACGGGTCGCCTCCTGCAGCACACAGTTGGCCTCGAGGCCGCGCAGTTCGCCGACGTAGTCCCGCAACCGGGTTTGCAGCATGTTCACGTACTGCTGCTGCAGGTCCTGGTTCGCCGACAAGGCCGGGAGGACGTGCGTCAACCGATGCCAAGGCGGGTCGTAGACGTGCAGGAAATCCACGCGCTGCGCGCCCAAGGCGGCCAGCCTGCGGGCCTGTTCCACCACCTCGCGACACGTGGGGGTGAAATCCACCGAGGCCACCATGGTCTGGAAAGGTCGCGCGTGGCTGCTGTCCACGAGCAGCACCTTGACCGGCGCCTCGCGCAGTACGCGCACCGCCAGCGGGCCGGCCTGGGGACTGGCGGCGTTCTCCCCTTGCGCGCCCACCACGATCAAATCGGCGCTCCCTTCCCGGGCGCGGGCGAGCAGCGTGTCGAGCGGGGTGCCCACGGCGACCTCAGTACGGCAGTTCTCGGGCAGGGCGAATGGTTCAAGCCAGCGGAGCAGCGCCGTGCGGCCCCATTCGAGCGCGTCGGCTCTCTGCACGGCAGGCGGGCTCTGCGATACCCTGGCCAGTTCGTCCAAGGCCAACTCGTCGATGACATGCAACAGGTGCAAAGCCGCGCCGTTTTGCGTCGCAACCCGCAACGCCTGCTGCAACGCAGCACATGCGCCGTCGGAGAAGTCAACGCCCACCAGGATGTTCTTGATCTGGTTCATAGAGTCTTGATTCGCTGGCCCGGCGTTCTCACCCTGCGTCCGACGGGTCGCCAGGATGGCCGTGGCCGATCGCGCACACTCCGTCGCAGTAGGTGTCGACTTGACCTGCAACGATTGCGCCTGAACCCCACCCGACAGCGGCAGGAACATAGCGAAAACCACTCCGACCGCAACCGCCCCCACCTTCAGGGCGGTCGCCTCAAGCAGAGGCATGTTGCATCAAGAGGTCACCGGGGGCCAGGCGGCGAGCAGAGAGCTCGCCGCGCGCCAGTCCTCCGGGCGTCTGTCGGGCTTCGCGAAGCGGAGAAGCGGGGAACCGGTTGGATCTCGCCCGCCGACGCCGACGCCGGGGGCAAAGGGGGAGGAGGGCAGGACGGGCCGCTGTTTCCCCTTTCCCCGTGGGTACGGGTTTCCCTTTTTTCCCTCAGGCCAAGCACGCAACCGGCATCGGCCAATTCCGCGCAACCTGACTCCGTCCCACCACCCTCCATTCCCTGGAGTGCGGCCCGTCACTGCCCTTACCGGGACCTTCTCCTGATCGAGTAGGAGCTCACGCCGTTCCCCGGGAGAAAACGCACAGCCAAGAATTCACCCAGTGCAGTCGCAAATTCCAGCTCGTCCCACAGGAAAAGGTCCGGGTAAGGGGATGCCGGCCGTCCATTCCCTGGCGGCAACCGAATCCCTTGAACGACCAGCATCACGGTCCGAACATCGCAAAAAACCGAGCCCTTGAATATTGGGACGATCGCCTAGGGTTCCCTGCGTACCAACCGCCCTCTCCCCGGGCTTGTGGGGCAGGCGTCCCGCCAGCATTGACAAGCCGGCGCCTCGCCCTAGGTTGACCCCCGCCTGCCGACGGGCTCCGGTCGCGACGTCGCACCCAACGCCTCGCGCCGATCCCTCGACACGGCACGAACTCGATGCTGACCAACCCTATGAAACCGCCCCTGTACGCGCTCACCCTGGCCGCTCTCGTCCTCGGCTGGGTCACCCCCGTCGCCCTCAAAGCCGGCACCTTCAAACGCATCACCATCGATGGTCAATTCACCGATTGGGCGGGGGTGCCGGTCGCCTTCGCCGACGACGCGGATGCACCGGATGCCTTCGACTTCAAGGACGTCTACATCGCCAACGATGACCAGTTTCTCTATGTCCGGGCCACCCTCCATGCCCCCGCCAACTACGCCGGCTTCCATCACCAGATCATCCTGGACGCCGACAACAACCCCGGCACCGGTCATGCCTGGGCGGGCGTGGGCTCCGAGTTCTTCATCGAAGACGGCGGCGGCTACCAACAGAAGAATGGCGGCTTCAACGAAGGCGTCGGCTCCGGCCTCGAATGGGCCGTGGCCCCCGGCGGCCAGGTCACTCAGTTCGAGGCCCGCATCTCCCGCAACGTGCGCGACGCGGAAGGGTTGCCGGTCTTTGTCCAGGACCTCTTCACCCTCAGCCTGCACGTCCTCGATCTGAGCTGGAACTCCCGCGACCTCGCCGCCGCCATCCCCTACGAGTTCGCCCCCACCCTCCTCCCGCCACCGGGACCCAAACCCTCCTCGGCCTCACGACCGCCCCCTGGTATTACGACGACAGCGGCATCGACCAGGGCACCGACTGGCGTGAGTTCGAGTTCGACCCTGCCGGTTGGGGCTGGATGAGCGGCCCCGGCCTGCTGGGCTTCGGCGCCCGGCCGGCGTCTATCCCGCCACCGTCCAAACCGCCCTCGCCCCCGGCCGCACCACCTACTACCTCCGCGCCCCCTTCGAATGGAATGCCGACGTTACCGGTATCGCACTCGTCGCGTCCGCCTACCTCTCGGACGGGGCCGCCTTCTACCTCAACGGTGCGCTGGTGAGATCGTTGCGACTGCCGGCCGGCGAACCGAGCTACCAGACGCCCGCCACCGGCGGCCCCGCGACCCCGGGCCAGGCCGAGGTGTTCAGCCTCCCCGTCTCCGCGTTGGTCGTAGGCCAAAACGTCCTCGCCGTCGAAGTCCACCAAACCACCGCCACGCCCACCGACCTGGTCTTCGGCCTCTCCTTGACCGCCACCGACAGTCAGCCGCCCGCCATCGAAGACCCGACCCAACCGGCCGACCGCTCGGTCGTCGAGGGCGAATCCACCACCTTCAGCGTCGGCAACATCATTGGCAGTCCGCCCTTCACTTTCCAGTGGTATAAAGACGGGGAAGCCATCCCCGACGCCACGGCCGCCACGTACCAGATCCCGGTCGTCCTCGTCACCGACGCCGGCAGCTATTCCCTCGAGATTCGCAACAGCCAGGGCCAGACCGTCGTCAGCCGCAGCGCCGTGCTGACCACG
Organism: Verrucomicrobiota bacterium; assembly: GCA_027493615.1. Lineage (GTDB taxonomy): Bacteria > Verrucomicrobiota > Verrucomicrobiia > Limisphaerales > J093 > DSVZ01. The sequence continues at coordinate 148,688 of JAOSKK010000039.1, read as the reverse complement.
ACGGCTGTCCCCGTGGCGATCAGCAATCCCGCCCTTCCTGCCGATGTCACCGCGGCTCAGGGCCAGACCATAGTCCTCACCGTCGCCGTCACCGGCTCGCCGCTCCTGACGTACCAATGGTACAAGGACGGCACCCTCCTCGAAGGCGCCGCCGGGGCCCAACTGACGTTGGCCAACCTGACGCTTGCCGACACCGGCCGCTATTCGGTCACCGTCGCCAACCGGCTGAACTCCGTCACCAGCCGCGAGGCCCTCGTGACGGTGACCCTCGACACCACACCGCCCACCGTCGTGGGACTCGATGGCTCCGCCCGGCAGATCATCGTCACCTTCTCCGAGCCCTTGGACCCCGCGACCGCCGCCGGCGCCGCCCACTACACCGTCAATGGCGGTGTCACCGTCCTCAGCGCTACCCCGGACCCGGCTAACCCCAGCGTGGTGCGACTCGTCACCAGCCTTCAGTCGTTTGGCGCGGGCTACGTCCTGACCATCAGCGGCGTCACCGACCGCTTCGGCAACGCCATCCAGACATCCGTGCCGTTCCGCTCGGCGATCGTCATCGACGGCGATTTCGAGGACTGGAATGGCATCCCCATCGCCGACTCCCTGCCCCAACTCACCGCCGAGGGCCTCGAGTTCAAGGACCTCTACCTCGCTCACGACGACCGGTTTCTCTACCTCCGCTTCAGCTTCTACGCCCCCGTCGGCCCCTTCCCTGTCAACCACTACTATCACTTCAACATCGACACCGACGCCGACCCTGCCACCGGGCGGTCCGTGGCCGGCATCGGCGCGGAGGTCATGATCGAAAACGGCGGGGGTTACCAGCAGAAGAACGGCGGGTTCAACGAAGGCACCGTCAGCGGTCTCGACCTCCTCCTCGCCCCGGCCAGCCCGTCCACCGAGTTCGAGGCCCGCCTCTCGCGGCAGGCCACCTATGACACCGACGGCCTGCCGGTCTTTGCCGGCGACAACATCGCGGTCGTGTTCGAGCTGATCAGTTCCGCCTGGAGCCTCCTCAACCTCGCCCCGCCTAGCGGCGGCGTGCCGTACACCTTCACCGCACTGCCCCCGCTCAGCCCCGGTCCGCTGCACGTCAGCCTCGCCGGCGGGCAGGTCGAGATCACCTGGTCCGGTGGCGGTGTGCTCGAAGCCCGCGACAGCCTCAACGCCGGCGCCTGGGCCCCGGTCGCCAATGCCTCCAGCCCGTACCGAACCGCGGCCACCGGCGCCCAGCGCTACTTCCGCTTGCGGCAATAGCCGGACTTAGCGGTCGCTCTTGCTGACCTTGCCGGCACCGCTTCCGCCCTTGCGGCCACCCCCGCGGTCAGAAGCGTGCCGGCCAACAGCCCTACGGCGAAAAACACGAAATACATCAGCGCCGCCGGCAGTTGCACCGACTTCGTCAAGAGCGGGGGCAGCACAAACGCGACCGACTGCCGGTTGTACAGCCCGATCAGCACGAGCAGCAACAGCAGTACAATCAGAAAAACCGTCTTCAGCAGGAGCTTGGTGTTCATAGCCGGTGCGCGGCGCACGATAAGACCCCTCCACCCCGCGTCAACTGGCTTGTCACCCCAATCCCTGCTGCCCCCGCCCGCTCCACTTCGCCAAGCCATGAGCATCGCAACCCGCACCGGTGACCGCGGCACCACCGGTCTGATGTACAACCGCCGCGTGCCCAAACACCATCCCCGCGTCGAGGCCTACGGGTGCGTCGACGAACTCAACGCCGCGCTCGGCCTCGCCCGCGCCGCCCTTCCCCGGGCGCCTCTCGACACCGCCCTCCTCGCGATCCAACACGACCTCGTCCTCCTCATGGGCGAACTGGCCACCGCCACCGAAGACCTCCCCGCTATGTCGCCGACGGCTTCCGGCGCGTCACTCCGGAACTTACCTCTCGCCTCGACGAACTCGTCGCCACCCTCGAAACCGCCAACCCCCGCCCCGCGGCTGGGCGATGCCCGGCGACAACCCCCATCTGCCGCACTCGACCTTGCCCGCACGGTCTGCCGCCGCGCGGAACGTCGGATCTGCCTCCTCCAGGAAACCGACCAACTCCAGAACGACGAGATCCTCGTCTACCTGAACCGCCTCGCCGACGTCCTCTGGCTCCTCGCCCGCAATGCCGCTTACTCACCAGATCACAACTTGGACGACACTCGCGATTCCGGACTGGCTGCAAAAAGGCACAAGAGCGCAACAAGTGAGGCCTCTTGAGCTCCTTGTACTGCAATAGCCGAGAATCGCGCATTCTTTGGTGTTGGAGCCCATCCCACGGACTCCTCTGTCGCCTGACCGCGGCAGACCGTAGGCGCCGACGTCAGGAGGCGAAGGGTGCCGCCCCCGGCCCGAAACGCCTCCTCACGTCGGCGCCTCCTGTGGACTTGAGATCTCCAGCCTAACCCGGGAACTGGTACGGCGGCCGGTACTCATACCGCAGCGCGCGATTCGCCGCCTCGTGATTGGTGAACCGTTCCGCGGCGGCATCCCAAACCAGGTGGCTTTGCGTCTGCAGCGCCACCTTTCCCAGCAACGTCGCCGTTGTGCTCCGGTGCCCGGTCTCCACGTCGCACGTGCACCGCGCCCGGCTCTTCACGCAGTCCAGGAAGTTCCGCGCGTGCGGCTCCGTGTCCGAGTTGCCGCTCACCTTCCTCGGCTCAAGCCACTTGCGGAAGCTCGCCCGGTACTTGCCATCAGCGGATCGGTCCAACGGACTCCGCGCCGGGAACGGCAATTCCGGCCCCGCTTCGGGCACGACTTCATACCGGTTGCCGAACAGGTACAACGTGCCCTGGGTGCCCCGCACCTCGACTTCCGCCCCCAAGGCATCCGCCCGCGCTCCGTTCGCGTTGAACTGCGAGAACGTCACCAGCGTCCGGCCCGGGTATTGCCACATCACTTCGAGGGTATCCGGAATCTCGCGGTTGTCCTCCAGCGCGAACTTCCCGCCCATCGCCGTCACCGCCAGCGGCGCGTCCCATCCCAGCGCCCAGTGGATGAAGTCCAGATAGTGCGTCCCGAAGTTCGTCAGTTGCCCCCGGAAAACGGATAGAACCAGCGGAACCGGTAGAACGCGCGGTTCACGTTGTACGGCATCTCCGGCGCCGGCCCCAACCACGCATCCCAGTCCCAGTCCCCCGGTGGCGGCCCATCCGGCACTCGACCGATCCCGGCCGGCCACTCGTTCTGCACGTGAAAGGCCCGGGCCACCGTCACTTTCCCCAGCCCTCCGTTCCGCACCAACTCGGCCGCCTCCCGGCACATCGCCGAAGAACGACGGTGAATCCCCACCTGCACCACCCGCCCGTGACGGCGCGCTGCCTGGACCATCGCCCGCCCTTCCGCGACGCAGAGCGAGAGCGGCTTCTCGACGTACACGTCCTTCCCCGCCTCACACGCCTGGATCATCTGCAGCGCGTGCCAGTGGTCCGGCGTGCTGATCACCACCGCATCCAGATCGGCCAGCTCCAGCACCCGTCGATAGTCCCGAAACCGCTGCGGCCGCCCGCCCCGCTTGGCCACCTTCTGCGCTGCGAATTCGACATACGGCGCGTAGAGATCACACAACGCGACCACGTCGGCGTCCGCGTGAGCCAGGAACGCGTCCAGCACCTGGTCCCCCGATTTCCCAACCCGATGAATCCCACCCGCACCCGCTCGTTCGCCCCCCGCACCCGCACCGCTCCCAACCCCGCCACCGCCGCCGTCGCCGCCATCGCACCTGCAAACCGTCGACGCGACCACGGCACCTGCCCGGGGACTGGTACGCCGGGTTCCGTGCCGACAACCGCGCCACTCCCGACCTTGGCGGTTGGGGTCAGGGGAAGCGTCCTGTTCCTGCCGGACCTGCTCGGCAGCCATGAACCTGAAAGCGCCGGTAAACCGGACGCACTCCAGACGCTGCGCGCAGAACCGAACGGCTCCGCCCATCGCGAAGCGTCTGGAGTGCGGGGGTTCACCCCCGCTTTTCGTGCACGGTTCATGGAGGGGTCCGCTGGATCAATCGTGGCCATGCGCGAAGCGTGCGCCGCCGCCCGGCGTCGATCAAGCCCCGGCTGGCCCGCTCGTTCCCTGTCGCTCGTCCACGATGCACGCCGTCACCAGATCGGCTCCCACGTTCACGGTAGTCCGCGCCATGTCCAGGATCCGATCCGCCCCATAGATCAGCGCAATCCCCTCCGGGGGAATCCAAAGCTGGTCATCAGCCCCACGATGAGCGGCAGCGAAGCCCCCGGAATCCCCGCCACGGCCACGGCACTCAACACGGCGAGCAGCAACAACAGCAGTTGGCTTGAAACATCCAGGGGAACTCCGAACACCTGCGCCACAAACAGCACCACGCACCCCTCGTACAGCGCCGTCCCGCTCATGTTCAGCGTCGCCCCCAAGGGCAGCACAAAACCCGCTGTGCTCGACGACACCCCCAGCTTTTCCTGGCTCACCTGGATCGACGTCGGCAGGGTGGCACTGCTCGAACTCGTCGAGAAAGCTGTCACCAGCACCGTCCGCACCGCTCCGAAGAACGCCCCCGGCCGCCGCCGACTCAGCAGCCGCAGCAGCAATGACATCGTCCCAAACAGATGCACGGCCATCGCCGTCAACACGCACACCACGAATAGCGACAGCGCCTTCAGAATGTCCAAACCCGCCCGAAGCACCACGCTCGCCAGCAACGCCGCCACCGCGTAAGGCGCCAGCCGCATCGCAAAATGCACGATCCGGGTCATCAGTTCCGTGGTCGTCTCCAGAAACTCCCGCAAGCCCACCCGCCGCACCTCCGTCATCTGCGTGCCCGCCATCCCCACCAGAAGCGCGAACACGATCAGCGGCAGCACCTGGAAATCCACCACCGACCGCAACAGGTTCGCCGGCATGAACATCTCCACCAGCGCCCGCGGCCCCAGCCGCGGCTGCGTCGCCGCCCGCTCCTTCGTCTGCGCAGCTTCCGGAGCGTACTTCTCGAGCAGCACGACCCGCGTCTCCTCCCCCAACCGCTCGCCCGGCCGCACCGCATTCATCACCAGCAACCCCAAGCCCACCCCCACGCTCATGTTCGCCACGAAAAGCAGGAAGGTCCGGCCCGCCAACGGGCCCAGTGCCGCCAACCGCCCCAGTTGCACCACGCCCAACGCCAGCGACGCGAAGATCAACGGCACGACCACAAAGAACAGGGTCCGGAGAAACACCAACCCCACCGGGTCCAGCACCTCTGTCGCCAGCCATCCCAACGGCCCTTCCATCGATGGGAGGTAGTTCCCCAGCCCCCGCAACACCGCCCCCGCCGCCATGCCGAGCCCCATCCCCCACATCACTCGGGCGGCCAGCCGATCGGATGCGTTGTGCGCCGACGTCATCCCGGCAGCCTAGAAGCCCACCCTCCCCCGTCGACGGCGAACTCCGTCCTACGGCGACGTCCCGGAAGCTTCCGCACGCGCCCGTGCCGAGGCCGCCTCATTCCCCTGCAACGAGCGCAGCAGCCACGCCGTCCGCTCCCCGCAGGGCGGACACTCCTGAATCAGCCCCCGTGTGAACTCCACCGGACGCACCGTGAACCGACAGCCGCAATGGCACCGCACCATCACGCGGATCCCGCACCACCGAATGAACGTCAACATGGCCCGACTCTAGGCCCCTCCCGCGCCTCACGCTCCGGGAAACTCCGGCAAATCCAGGCAAAATCCCCACGCCTCCGGGTTTTCCTTACCCGCTCCGTTGTTCGCTGCCCCCATCGGACTCCGAACCGCCAAGCTAAGGCTCCACCCGCTGGATCTGCAGCAGCCAGTCTTTGAACTGCAGGCTCCCGGGGTAGTCCTCCGGCGCTTGAAACTCGCGCACCTCACCGCCGTTCACCTGGCCGGCCCTCCGTTCCCGGCCCTGCTCGAGGTCGAACCAGACACAGGCAAACCGGTCCGTGGCACGGCTGGGCCGGAGATCCACCTTCACCCGGCCCCCGTAGCGCAGGTACAGGACATAAAGGCTCCCGGGCACCGCGCCGCACAAAGGGGCGGCATATTCCGACACCAGCTCGGGATGAGGTTCCAGCGTCCACCAGGGAAGCGTCCCGAGGAACTTCGCCAGGAAGCCCATCGAGCGCGCGCCCGGGTAGTCGAGCGTGTTCGTCTCGAACGACCTCTCCAGCGGCCAGGGACCCTGGTTCGTCGGCGACTCGGGCAAGTGCGCCCACCAGACGTGGCCGCCGCCATAGGAGTGCCCCGCCGCACCCGACAACACCGCGCTCCACGCGCCGTACCGGATGTCCATCCCGCTCGGGTTGCCCTCGATGAACTCGTACCAAGGCTCGGTGACGACCGTGGGCTTGGCTGGTTGACGGGCGTAATCGGCCGCCACGACCCGCGGGATCATCTCGTTGCGCCAGCGTCCGTGGCCGACCTGGCTTTGGTTGTAGTCCAACCACGGCTCTTCATGGATGACCTCCCCCGTGGACCACTGGGGCGCCTCCGCACCCCCACTCCAACCGGGAGGCGTCGGATGGGTCCCCACGATGCGCTCGTACGGATCCTCCCGCTTGACCAGGCCACCCAGGTCCTTCCAGAAGGGCAGGCCAAACCCGCCGTACTGATTCATGTTGTACTCGCCGGCGAGCACCCAGATGACGTGATAGGCGCCCAGCCGGGCGATCACGTACCGCCACCAGCGGCGCATCTGTTCCTCGCTCACCCGCTCGTTCAGGCCTTCCCGGCTCCACCAGGGGTGAATCCACACGGCGATCCCCCTGCTGTTGGCGTATCTGATCATCGCTTCGACCGCGTGAATCTGCGGCAGGTTCGGCGTGTCGTAGCCCCGACCCAGCAGCCCGCTGTTGCCCGCGAAGAAGAGCTGGCCGACGGTGAAACCCTTCGCGGCCCGATCATCGGCCAGCTTCTGAAAGCTGCTGAACGCGATGCCCGGCTTGCTCCAATTCCACCACGTATCGCCCACCCACAGGAACGGCGTGCCGTCCGCGTACTCGAAGTAACGCCCGGCCCGCGGCCCCTGCCGGCAGACCCGGACGAAGCCGCGGCGCGCCGGGTTGGCCTGCTTGTCCGCCTCGCTCCACTCCCCGACTTGGACCGTGCCGTTCACCGCGTCCAGGCCCGGATCCTCCGAGGCGCTGGACCAGGTCCATTCCCCGGCCGCCGGCGGGGCGAAGCGGACCTTCCACGTCCGGCCACCGTCCCAGAACATCGCGACACGGTACCGCTTTCCGTGGGCGGCGCCGCTGGTTCCGGTGAAGGTGACCTGGGCCAGGGGCGTGCTCCGGTCGGGCAGACCCTCCACATAGGCGTTCGCATACTCGCGTCGCGCCTCGAACGTGAGTTCGGCAACCTCCCAGGGGTGGAGACTCGGAGCGCTCACGGCCGGGGCAACCGCCCACGCGACCAGAAGCATCGCAGGCATTCGTGTCCAGTTCATGCTTGCCCGTGGTAGCGGCTACGAGCCCGGATAGCGAGCAAAGTCGCCAATGGCCCCCAGGAGGAACGTCCGAAACCGACCGCGATTCGGATCTACCCGGTCGACCGCGTGCCGGAACTCCCGCGCCCGGCGCTGCGGAGAGGGGCCCGATCTCATCTTCCGGCCGTTGGCTTGCCTCCGGATCCGGGGCGATCGGTGGTCTGCGGAATCGTCCGGAGCGGGTAGAGGCCGGGGCAGCAGTGGAACTGTTCGCGGAAGGCGGTGCTGAAGTGACTGAGGCTGTTGTAGCCGACCTCGAGCGCGGCCTCCGTCACGTTGCAACGTCCGGTCCGGAGCAACTCCGCGGCGCGCTCGAGGCGGATCTGTCGGAGGTACTGCTGGATCGTCTGCCCCGTTTCCTGGGAGAAAAGGCGGCTCAAGTAGAAGGGGCTGCAACCGACCAGACGTCCCAACTCCTCCAGCACGGGCGCCTCGCGCATCCGTTCCCGCAGAATCGCACACGCCCGGGTCACCCGTTCGCGGCCGGCCCGCTGGGCGCGGGTGCACAGAAGCTCCCCCTGCGCGGGCTGGAACAACAGAAACGAAGCCAGTTCGAGCGCCTTGCTGCGGAACCACGTTTCGCGCGCCGGCAGGAACACGGGACAACGACGAAGGCTCTCCACCACGTGCAGCACCGCGCTGCTCATCCGCTCCACACTGGCCACCTGGGAGGTCGTGCGCTCCTCTGAGAACGCCCGCCGAATCAGGGGGTGCAGATGTTCCTGGTGGCCGAGGAGGAGTTCGCGCAGGAAGGCGCAGGCAAACTCGACCGTGAGGAACCGATGTCGCAGTCCCCTGGGACGCACGGCCTGCAGCGGCGGTTCCCCCTGGCGATAGAGCGTCCAGGTGCCGGGCGCCAGCTCGGCGGTCATGTCGTCGCCCCGGATCGTCCCCGAACCGTCCAGGTTCAAACAAAGCTCGATCCCGCCGGGGTGGAAGCTCCGGCCCCAGTCCAACGCCTGGGGCGGCTCGAAATCATGCCACTCAAAGCTGAATCCCAGTTCGCAATGGCGCCCGAACAACGGACACCACCCCTGGCCGACGCCTGCCCAGGCGTCCCGTTCCGCAAACGACGCCATGTCCGCGAGCTTAACCGCCGCTGGCGGAGAAGCAAATGGCGACCATGCCTCACGGCTCGGTGGCTCGGTGGCTCGGTTGCGGGATGGGCGGCCGCTCCACGCTCCGGCGCGTGTCCGTGGCGAATCCGGCCTGGCTCAGTCTGCGCCGGGAATGCTGTCGCGGATCCGGAAGAAGTCGAAGTCGGCATGCCCGCCCGGAGTCTTCGTGGCGAACTGGAACAGGCCAAAGCGGTAGCCCATGAAATGCGCGAGCGTGTAGGTCATCTTGAGCGGAACTCCGATCGCCTGCCACGACCTGCCGTCGAGGCTGTAGTAGAACCGTGCCCGGTCCGCGCCTTTCTTGAAATCGCAGTCGGCTCGGAGATGAACAACCGTGGCGCTCAATGGCACGCGCTCCTTTTCCACCGGCGGATGTGTCTCCGCACTGACCATCACGACGTAGTTCGTGCCTCCGTCCGCTTTCACCCCGACGATGCCATAGTTCCTGGCGAAGAGCACCAGACCGGCGAAGTCGCCCTCCTGGAGCTGGCTGACATCCACCGCGGTTCTGCCGGAACACTCTGGCCCGATCGTGCGTTGGGTCAGCGTATTGCGGGCCGCCTCGAGGTCCTTGGCCAGCCGCCCCGTGGCCAAGCGCAGCCAGCCCGGACGCGCGGTGAGCGACCACAGCGAGGGGTCCGGGTTGTGATTCCACTGCCAGACCAGCGGAAGCGGGCGGTCGCCAGGTTGGCGTTCAAACTCATCGGAAGCCACGATACCGGGAATCAGTCCCTTGCTGGGCGGCAGATTCAGCGTGTCCGGCACCTGGCCGTCCACGCCGAGCACCGGCCAGCCGTCCTCCCATGTCACCGGCACGAGATACGGGACCCGGCCCACCGCGCCGGAATCCCGGAACAGATAGGCCCACCATTCGCCGGTCGGCGTTTGAATGATACTGCCCTGCGCGACGCCCTTGTCCTGCAACGCCACGCGCCCCTCCCACGGCCCGGTGAGCTTGTCGGCGCGATGGACCAGCACCGTGCGCATGCCGCCCCGCGGCCAGCAGATGTTGAACAGGTAATACTTTCCGTGCGCCTTGACGAGCTGCGAGCCTTCGGCCGGCAATCCCGGGTTCGCCGAGGCGACGGCGTGGGCATTGGTGACAACCACCTGATTGATGCCGCCGGGCTTCAGCCCCGAAACGTCCTGGTTCAACTCGACCAACCGGAGGTTGCCGGCCCCGTAGAGCATGTAGACCCGGCCCTCGTCATCGAAGAACAGCGAGTGGTCATGGAGCATCGGCCGGAAGGAGGCCGCCTGCCACGGCCCGTGCTCGATGTCCCGGGTCGTGTAGACGTAGGTCTGACCGGTGGTCTGGGAGAAGGTGGTCGCGTAGAAGGTTCCGTTGTGATGCCGGAGGCTGCTGGCCCAGGACCCCTTGCCGTACGTGCTCCTGCCGTTCGCGAGGTTCAGCGCGTCCACGTCATCGAGGATGTCGTAGGCGTAGCTTACCAGTTCCCAGTTCACCAAGTCCTTCGACTTCATGATCGGCAGCCCCGGACTGAGATGCATCGTGGTGCTGCTCATGTAATAGACGTCGCCCACGCGGATCATCGCGATATCCGGCACGTCGGCCCAGAGGATTGGATTGGTGGCAGTCGCGGCGGCCGTCCCGGAGGCGGGACGCAGCAAGGACAGGAGCAGCGCGAGCACGAGGAAGGGTTGCAGTGGGTGTTTCATGGGAGGTTGGGGGTCCTGCGCATGGGTGGAGGCTGTGTCGCGCGAACAGGATTCTCAAGGCACTCCTCGCTTTGCGGTTCGAGGAAGCGCCGCAAATCTCCGTAGACTGATGATATCTGAGATGAACCCGGTTGTCGGGTCCGGCCTAATTCGCACCTTTCGGGGTCGAGGATACCCGATCTCATTGGCCGATCAAGCGAACTCACCTTGCTGTCTCCTGCAGCGACGAGAGCGTGGGGCGGCTGCGGGCGGGTTTGCTGCAGAGATCGCGATCTGGTTGTTGGTGTTGATCGCGGTTGACATCCCGCCCGGCAGAGGCGGCCAGGGGCGCAGGCCTTGAGGACGATCTCGTTGAGTTCGAGCGCTGCCTTCGCGTCCCGCCAGCACATCAGATCGGCGGGCAGATTGGGGAACTGATGCCGGTCCAGGCCGGTCAGGGCCTCGCACAAAACGATGCCCTGGGCGTAAACATCGGCCGCCGGCGTGCCGACGCCTTCCGGGGGTAGATATCCTTCGAACCTCCCGTGCCGGCGATCGACCGCGCCCCTTCAGGTCGTTCCGCGGGGTGTGGGGAGTGTACCCGGAAGTCAGAGGTCGGACGGCGACTTTCGCGTATCTCGGGCATTTCGCGGTTCCCCGTCCGACCTTTCCCTTTGGCCACCCGTCAGCGGCTATAAAGCGATTTCCAGAGTTCCGGCGAGGCGCGAAAACCGGTCATGCAGAGAAGGTCGAGGGCGGCAGGCAATGAAAGCAACCCAGCCTGGGCAGCATCGCACACGACACCCAGGGTACCAGCGACATTGACGCCGCGCTTAGCCGCCAGCCCGCGAGCGGCTGCTTCGTCAAGCAGGACCACATCGGAACGCAGCTCTTCCGCCAACCGCAAGGCAGTGCGCTCGCCGGGGTCTAACCCGGATATTCCATACTGAAAGCCGGATTCTGCGTGAAACGCGCTCCGCAGGCTTGATTTCATTGGCTTCGGCGGTGCCGGGCGCTGGGCGCTGATGCCGACAGGCTGTGGGTGGCCGCGCCGGTCCGGCCAGAGCGTGTGCGGGCGGCCGGAGCCGCCACCTGGCGTCGCAGCAGATGGAGTTCGCCGCGGTCCAGGAGCTCCCATTGGACCTCCTCGCCCGCCTCCAATCCGATGGCGGCGGCCAAGGGCAAGGGGAAGTACACGTAGAGGCGGGCCTGTTGACCCCGCGAGCGGATGGCCTGCACTTTGAGCGGATAGATGGTTGACATCGGTGGAGCTAGCCAATAGACTAGCCTCATGTCAAGCGTCTCCGCGGCCCACACCCCGGCCTCCTCCCAGCCGATGCTCTTTGACGACCTGGGCGCCCGCACCGTGGTCGCTGACTTCTCCGGCGGCACCCTCTCCACCGACGGAGGCCTCCTGCTGCTGCGGCAAATCGACCGGGGCCTGGGCCTGACCCGGCGCCTGGCCACGTGCTTCACCGACCAGCGCGATCCGCGCTGGGTCGATCACACCCTCGAGCAACTCCTGGCCCAGCGCCTCCACACCCTGGCCCTGGGCTACGAGGGCCTCAACGATCACCTGGACCTGCGGCGGGATCCCTTGCTGGCGGTGGCCTGCGGGAAGTCCGATCCCCTGGGACAGGACCGCTTCCTGCCCCAGTTCCGGGGCGTGGCCCTGGCCGCTCCGGCGACCCTCAACCGCTTGGAGTTGTCCAACAACCAGCACACCCGCACGCACAAACTGCCGCACGACCCCGCGCAGATCGAGGCCTGCCTCCTGGAGATGGGCGTCCGCTGTCTGCCCAAGCATGCCCGGGAGATCGTGCTGGACCTGGATGCGATGGGGCACTTGCTCCACGGCACCCAGGAAGGGCGGCACTTCAGTGGCTACTACGGCGACTACTGCTATCTGCCCCTCTACGTGTTTGCGGGGGCGATCCCGCTGTGGGCGCAGTTGCGGGGCAGCGACACCGACGCGGCCCACGGGGTGGTGGCGGCCTTGGCCAAGATCGTCGCGGCGATTCGCAAACGGTGTCCTTGGGCGCGCCTCATCATTCGGGGGACTCGGGGTTTTGCCGGGAGGAGATCATGGTGTGGTGCGAAGAGCAGTCGGAGGTGTACTACTGCCTGGGCCTGGCCAAGAACGCGGTGTTGATCGAGCGCTTGGGACCGGCGCTGAGTACGGCGCGCGCCCGCTGGTGCCTGACCGGGGCCGAGAGCGTGCGGGTGTTCGGCGACTTCAGCTATCAGACCCAGAAGAGCTGGAGCCGCTCCCGCCGGGTGATCGGCAAGGCCGAAGTGATGTTGATGGAGCGGTTGCGGACGCTCACGTTGCAGGGAAGCGAGTTGGCGCAGGCGACGGCGGGGACGATTCGGCTGCGGTTGTTGAAAGTGGCCGCCCGGGTGACGGTGAGCGTGCGCCGGGTGTATGTGCAACTGAGCAGCGCCTTTCCTCTGCAGGGGCTCTTCCGCCACGTGCAGCAGCAGTTGGGGCGACTGGGAGCCGCCAGCGGCTGAGAGCTGCCTCACCAAGGCCCCTGCCGCGACACCGCTAAGCCCGGTGCAGGCCGTGGTGTGCCTACGCGCAGCGCAATTTCAGCCTCGGGAGCCACTGGAGGTCGGAAAACCGTGCCCCGATTGCCTGAAACGCTCCCTTGCCCCCGACAAACCCCTCGAAGGTGCCGGTGAGGCCCCTCCGGATCGAGCTCCGCGAGTTCAGGTATGAAATATCCGGGCTAAGACCGGGGACCAGTGCCAGTCCGTCGATGAAGGCATCCGTGATCCGGCCGCACAACCAGAGGTTCTGCTCGGTCTCGGCGACCCGCTCGCCCACGGCCACGGCGTAGCGGAACGGCAGGACAAACACCGACGTCATCGAGCGCTCCGAAGCCCCGTCGCCCACCGCCCAGCGCCAGAGCGTCGTCAGGGCCACGGCCAGCAACCCCACCACCGCCGGATCAAGCCGCCCCCGCGCCAAGCCGGCGCAAACCCACCGGGCCGGCCGCCGTCGTGTCGCTGACCGTGATCAAGGCTGCCGTGGCACGGAATGTCGCGCCCGGAACTCACTCGCTTCAATCTCGTCCCAGGAAGGCGCGCGCCACAAGTGCAGCACGCCGCCCAATCGCGTCATCGAACCCAGCACATCGCCGTCGGGTGCGAACGCGGTGGGATGGAAGATGCTGGACTGGGTCTCCAAGGTCAGCAGTTCCTGCTGGCTATCGAGATCCCAGAGCTTGAGTGTCTCCCGTGCGTTGCTAGCTGCCGCCAGTCGTCGGCCATCGGGCGAAAAGGCCACCGAGTGCACGCCCAGGATGAACCCGCTCAACGTGGCGAGTTCGCGGCCGGTGACGGTGTCCCAGAGTTTGGCCACGCCTGTTCCGCTGGCGACGGCGAAACGCCGGCCGTCGGAGGAAAAAGCGGCGTCTTGAACTTGCCGAACGTCCAGTTCCACGTCTCGCGCCACACCTCTGGCCAGATTCAGCAGCACCCCTTGCCATCGAACCCCAAGGCCAATCCCCACCTGCGATCAGGCGTTATCGCCCAGGCGCTGAAGTCCGCCGGCAACGGGCACGCGTAGGACCAGATCACCCGCCCCGAGCCCCAGTCCCGTTCGTGAACCGACCTGTCCTGGTGGTTGAAGAGCAGCAGGGACTTGTCCCGGTCCAGGAACGCCAGGGCACTCACCGCACCGGTTGATACGGTGAGTTGGTGAGTGGGGCAGCCCTGTGACAAATCCCACACCTCAACCACACCATTCGTTGAACCGAGCGCAAGCCGGTCTCCGTCAAGGGATGGGGCACCTAGGATCACGGGGTCGGTCCGCTGACGACCCCGAGCATAAAGGCGACCAGGGATCGGCCTAGGTCGATCGACGGGCCCGGCTCCCGAAAGTCCGGCCCCGCCCACCGCGTGACGCGCCCTGCTGCCGCGAGGGCAGTGAGACCGCGTCCATCCCCGTCAAACCACCATAAATCGTAGCCCTTAACCGGCAGACGGACCGGTTCCGGGTCGCTTGCCGCGGTTGCGGCATCCCAAAGCTGCACCGATCCGTCCTTGGCACCGCTGACCAGCGTGTCGCCGTCCGGCAGCAAGGCCAAACGCCAGACCTCGCTGCGGTTGCCCCGAAGCGTTGCGTGAGCCTGACGCGTCTCGACGTCCCAGAGCCGCAAGGTCTGGTCCGCACTCGCCGATCCCAGGGTCCGGCCGTCGGGCCAGAATTGCAGCCCGATGACATAGGCGCGATGTCCCTCGAGCCGACCCAGTTCCCGGCCAGAACGGGCGTCCCAAAGGCGAATGAAGGTTTCCACGTTGCCTGAACTCGTGGCCAGCCTCCTCCCCGTCAGCGGAAAGAGCGAAGGTAATAAGGTGATCCCCGCTGGTGATGAAGCTCCAACGCAGTTCGCCCGTCCGCGGATCGATGACCTTGAGCGTCTTGCCACCTTCCCCACGATAGGCCGCCAGGGTCAGGTCCGGGGTAACCGCAAAGGCGGTTCCATTGCCCGCATCGTCCTGTGGCGCCGAATGGCTGACTCGCAAACGTCCCGCGGGAAGGTCCCAGAGCGCGATTTGACCGTCAGGCCCGGCGCTGCAAGTGACCAAGGTCTGTCCGTCCCCGGAGAACGCCAGGCCACGACACCGACGATTCAACACCAACTCGGCGACCGACGCCCGGGCTTCGACGTCCCATAACCGCACGGGGTACAGGGCGGCGCCGGCTTCGGAAGCGCTCTCGAGCGAATACGCCAGCAGTGGAGCGCGCGGCGAGAACGCAACCCGGACCAAAGATTCGCCCGCAGGCGGAGCCGCCACTGCACGGCGGGTTTGCATGTCCCAGAGCGACAGACCGCCCCCTTCATATTCCCCGGTGGCAAGCCATCGACCGTCGCCCGAGACAGCCAGCGAGAAGATCGGACTGGGCTTCTGACCCAGCGTGAACAACGCGTCGCTGCGACAATGCTGCCACAGATAACGCCATTCCCAGCCGCGGAGGTCGGTCTGGCCGCGGGCCGGCCGATGCCGATCCAACAACTGTTGCGCCCGGTCCAGGTTGTTCTTGGCCAATGCCTGCTGAGCCAGGTTCATATCCGCGGCATAAGCGAACCGGCGTTGGCGTTGACTCTCGATCTCGGCTCTTCGCCATTGGGTAACCACGCCGAATCCACCCGCCAACAGGAGAAACGCACAGGCCGCCAGCGAAACCGCCAAGGCCGGTTTGCGCCGGCTCCAGCGCCAGGCCCGGCCCGCGAACCCCACGGGCCGCGCGCGGATCGGTTCGTTGTTCAAGAACCGCTCCAGGTCGTCGGCCAGTTCCGCAGCGGTCACGTAGCGACGCGCCGGTTCTTTCTCGAGGCACTTGAGGCAGAGGATCTCCAGATCGCGCGGCACCCGCGGGTTCACCAGTCGTGGCCGAACCGGTTCGGTCTCCAACACCGCGCGAATCACCTCCGCCGGACTTTCGCCCACGAACGGCGGACGGCCCGTCACCAGGTGATACAGCATGGCGCCCAGCGCATAGACATCGCTGGAGCGACCCACTGCGGCCCGTCGGCCGCCGGCCTGTTCGGGCGGCAGGTAGCACGGCGATCCCAGCACCTGGTCGCTGCGCGTCAGACAACTGTCCGCGATCAGGCTCCGGGCCAGGCCGAAGTCCATGATGTGCGGCTGATCGTCGGCGTCGATCAGCACGTTCGATGGTTTCAGGTCCCGATGCAGGATGCCGTGTTCGTGCGCGTAGTGCACCGCCCGACTCATGGTCCGCATCCATCGCACACACCGGGGAAAATCCGAAAGCCGAGAGCCGAGATCCGAAATCAACTGCGCCAGGCTCGACCCCGGCACGTAATCCATGACCAGGTAATGCTGCCCCTGGTGCACGCCCGCCTCGTGCACCGCCACGATATTCGGATGCTGCAACGCCCCGGCGGCGACGGCCTCGCGGTGAAAACGCTCGGTCATCTCCGTGCTGGCCAACGGGCCCGCCAGCAGGAACTTCACCGCCACTTCCCGGCCCAGGCTCCATTGCCGCGCCCGATAGACCAACCCCATCGCCCCGCGCCCGAGTTCCTCGATCAGTTCGTAATCCCCGAACCGCCGCAGGTGCTCGGGCACCGCCAGCGCCGTTTCCTCGTCCGGGATCTCGGCGGGTTCGCCACCGGCCGTTGGCGCCGCCGCCAGACAGGCATCCAGCAGACACACCGGACACAACACGCCGCCGCTCAGCCAGCGGGTCGTCGTCCCGCAACGCGGGCATTTGCCGTGGGTCTCGGCCATCACGCGACCTTTCGTGGCTACCGACCGCTTCGCATCGAAGGCTCCTGCCTTCTACACCCGAAAAACCCGCCAACCCTTACAGAAAGAACTCCCGATCCTCTGGTGTCCGCGTTTCGCGGCGCGGGCTCTCCGGAGGCCGGCCCCGGCGTCAGCCCCGCAGCACCGACTGCAAATGGCGGAGTTCCTCGCTCACCTCCGCCGGACTGGCAACCGTTTGCAGCACCACCTCGTGCAGCAACTCCGCGAACCGGTGCCGCGCCCGGGTCAAGGCCACCTGGACGGCGCCCACCGACAGACCCAGCACGCGCGCCATCTCCTCACGGCGGGCCGCGTCGGGATCCCCTTGCAGGCAGGGCTGAAAACAGCGGAACGCCTCGCCTCGTCCATGCCGTTCGAATTCGCGTCGCAAGCGGTTCAACGCCTCCTCGAGCAAGGCGATCGCCCACGCGCGCTCGAAGAGCCGCTCGGGGGTGTCGTTCGTGGCCAGTTCCCGCGCGACTTGCGCCTCGACCTGCGCGATGTCCAGCGAGACGTGCGGGCAGTTGCCTCCGCGCTTCTGGGCCTCGGCCCGCTCGCGCGCCTTGGCCAGGTGCAACTTGAATGCGCCCAACAGAAACGATCGGAACCGGCCCTTCACCGCGTCGGCCCGCCCCAGAAACGGCCGCTCCAGCAGCCTCTCAAAAAGCCTTGGGTCAAATCCTGGGCGTCGGCGGGCAGGTAACCCAGCTTGCGGGCAAAGGCGTACAACGGATGCCAATAGGCGTCGCAAATCTGGCTGAGTGCCTCCCACCCCACAGTCTGCTCTGGTGACCCGGCCGCCACCACCACACTCCAGTGCGTGGGCGGAAACCGCACGCTGCCAGGTGATCGCGGCTCCAGGCTCATCGTTCGACAGCCTAGTTCTCCGCACCGCCGTGACAAGTCCGGACCGTGGCCGGCGCGCTCCCAGCCACCCCGCCACCTCTTCCCGCGCCGTGCCGGGTAAGCAGTACGGAGTTCAGCCCTGCGCGTTGAGCTGATCGCGGACCTGCTCCAGAAGGAGGGCCACCTGCTCGATCTGGGCGCGCAGGGCCGGCCAATCGGGGTCGTCCAGGTCAAAACCAGGGTAACGCTCGGTGAAGGAGACCTCCGCCATCGTGGCACACAGAGGCTCCGCCAGCGGCACAGCCCCGGAGCGACGGGATCTCAACTCCCCGAGCAGGCGCTCGAGGTCGTGGGTCTTCTCGAGAAACCAGTCCAGTCGGAGGGCTCGGCTTTCAGAATCTTCTCGACGACTTCGGCCAGCTTGCTCCGGCACAAGGGATAGGCCAGCTCCTCCCGCGCGAGGCTCTGCACTCCTTGCAGGTCCGAGTCGGCCAGCCACAGCCAGTCCGCAGGGCTGTTGGAATCAGTTTTCCGTGGCAAGCAGAACTCCTTCCTTCAGGACCGTCGCAAAGAAGTGATCCCCCATGGCCTGCTTCTCTTTGAGACGTTGTGGGGCGATGGGCATCAAGCTGAACGACGGACGGGGCCAAATCGGTCGCATGGCCAGGCGAAACCGCGCCGCGAGATCGAGCTGCCGCTCCGCCCCATCGGCCACCAGACAGAGGTCCACATCACTATCCGGCCTTGCCTCGCCCCGGGCATGCGACCCGAACAAATAGACGCGCCGCAGGGGCGCCGCACGGTTCATGGCCTGAAGACGCTCGGCCAGCGTTTCCCGCTGGCTGGCCAACGATGGCGGCAGGTTGTCCAACAGCAACTTCACAGCGTGGCGCAACGCTACGCCTCGACACCCGATCCGACAAGGCGCAATGCCAGCCGAACTGGAAGTCATCCTGTTGCCCCAGCCGTTGCGCCCATTTCCATCACGAAAGAAGACCGTGCGAAAAGTGCGTCTTCCCGGTCAACCGGGCGGAGCGGGCAGCCTCGCAACGCATTCAGCCGCAGACAGGTGTGTGTGTACCGCCGGACAGTCGAGAGATTTCTTCGGATTTCCTGTAAGGTGCCGCCGCGTTTTCGGGAGGGAGTAGGTGGAGACCCAGTGTATGAAGACAAAACCCCCGGTTCTGGCCGCCACCCTCCTGGGCGCCGCGACCCTTCCTCACCTCCTCGCCGAGGTCACCATCACCCGGCAACCGACGGATCAGGTCGTGAGCCTGAGCGCCCACGTGACCAACTCGGTCACCGCCACCAGCACCGCCCCCCATATCCTACCAGTGGTACGGCAAGGGAGCGGCGCTGCCCGATCAAACCAGCCCCACGTTGGTCCTCCAGAGCGTTACGCTCGACCAGGCCGGCGAATACTACGTCGTCGTCAATGACGCAGGGAACCAGCCGGTCCAGTCCACCCCGGCCACGCTCGCGGTGGATCCGACGTTCGTGAAGAACACCGAGGGGCCGCTCGTGACCGACGTGGGACCGACCGAGGACTCAACGTGGTGGGACTACGACAACGACGGGGACCTGGATGTGGTCGTGCATGTCCTTGCACCATTCGGCCCTGGTGCACCCCAATCGTTCTACCGGAATGACGGCAACGGTGTGTTCACCAAGGTCACCACCAATGCGATCGCTCAGAGTTCCAAGCGCGGCGAAGGCGGCGTCGCTGGCGATGTGGACAACGATGGGGACGCAGACCTTTTCGTGGGGAGCAACGCATGGCAGGCGAGCGATCCCAGGTGCGATTTGTTTCACAATGGGGGGAACGGTTCGTTTACGGCCGTGGCTGAGGGGCCATGGAGGGGGAGGTGCTCCACACGTTAGACCCCTCTTTCGTAGACATTAATGGCGATGGGCTGCTCGATGTCTTTATCCTCAACTACGACCAACCCGCGTGCGCCTATCTCCAGACGTGGTCCGGTTCGTTCGGGAAGGTCTTTTGCCACCCATGTCGGTTCAATCGTGGGCAACCCAGGCAGGAGCTACAACGCCGCGTGGGTGGACTACGACAACGACGGCGACCTGGACCTGTGGTTCGAGGAATACCGAGGTAACACCAGCTTGCACCAGAATGATGGAGAAGGGTCCTTCACCCCCGCCACCCCACCCAGCTTCGCCCAGTCGCCCGGCGGCCACGGGGTCTGGGCCGATTTCGACAACGACGGTTATCCGGAGCTGTTCGTGGGGGGTGACACCGAAACCGGGGTCCGCCCAAACGCACTCTACCGGGGCACGGCAGGCCAACATTTCCAGAATGTCGCCACGGCGGCTGGCATCGCCCTCACCATGGCAACGTGGGCGTCAGCGGTTGGAGACTATGACAACGATGGCTGGCTGGATATATTCGCACTTCACTGGTACGAGGGCGGAGCCAATCCTGCGAAGACCAACGTGCTGTTCCATAACCGCGGTGACGGCACATTCGAGCCCGTGGACGTCGGCAGCCCAATCCGGGACGGGACCGACAATCGCCTTGGCGCCCGTTGGGTGGACTACGACAATGACGGGTTTCTCGACCTTTTCCTGACGTGCGGCACCTCTGGCGGAACCACCACGTATCCGCGGTTGAACCATCTCTTTCGTAACAACCTCGCTGCCACCGGCAACCCCAACCACTGGCTCAAGGTCAAGCTCCACGGCCAGGCCGCCAACCGCTCCGGCATCGGCGCCAAGATCCGCATCAAAGCCACCCTCGGCGGCCAGGAGATCTGGCAGGTGCGCGAGCTGACCGGCAACGGTTACTCCCAGACCTGCCCCGGGCTCATCGCCCACTTCGGTCTCGGCGATGCCACGAAGGCGGACATCGTCCGCGTCGAATGGCCTTCGGGCAATGTGCAAGCAGTGACCGACGTCGCGCCCGACCAGTTGCTGACCGTGACCGAGGTGGTTCGGATCACCCCGGTCCGGCCTTCGTCGAGCCTGGGCGGATCGGTCACCTTGACCGCCCAACTCAGCGGCACCTGGCAATGGTATCACGACGGCGTCGCCCTCGAGGGCAAGACGGCCAAGACGCTGACCTTGTCCAACATCCAGGCCGCCGAAGCCGGCCGCTACAGCGTGGTTGTCGATACCGGCTCGGACACGTTCACCAACCACGTGTATCTGCTCGTGGACACCCAGTTCGAGCGGATCGAGATGGGGGATACCACCGCCTCCTGGGGCTGCGCTTGGGGCGACTATGACAAGGACGGTTACCCGGACCTGTTCGTCGGCGAGGGCTCTTTCACCTCCAGGGCCGCTTGTTCTCTCTACCGAAACAACCAGGACGGCACACTCTCCAAGGTCCCCCGAAGAAGCGGGGGACATCGTGGGACGCTTGGGGAACTGGCAATGCGCTGCCTGGGCGGACTTCGATAATGATGGCGACCTGGACCTCATCGTGTCTGACAACAACGACAACCCTAAGCCCGCCCTTTGGCGAAACCTCGGTAACGGCCGATTCGAGGACGCCACCAGCGCGGGATCGTTCCTCAGCGACCGGCTCTGGGGCAATCCCATCTGGGGTGACTTCAATCAAGACGGTTTCCTCGACCTGGCCGTCGCTAACGCCTGGGACGAACCGCCGAACTGGCCGGACTGGTGCCGGAACCTCCTTTACCTCAACCGGCACGACGGAAGCTTCGAGCGAGCAGCCTCAGGCGACCTGGGCGCGTTCCGTGCGGGGCTCATGGTCGAAGGCGGCGCGGCCGGCGACATGGACGGGGACGGCGATCTGGATATCCTCATCGGAGGTCCCTCCGGCATCTTCTGGTTCCGAAATGATGGCTCCAGCGTCTTCACTCGGGTGACGACAGGATTTCCCGCCGTCGGGGGACGACGCTGGCACCGTCCTGGGCCGATTACGACAACGACGGACGCCTGGATGTATTCGTTCCGGTCCATCACGGCGGCGCGACGTCTCGACTGCTCCACAATGACGGCGATGCTGGGTGGACCTCAATCCCCCTGGGCCCCACGTTGGAGACCGATGGCGGGTCGTGGGCCGACTTCGACAACGACGGCGACCTCGACCTGTTCATCACGCGCGGGCAAGGCACGACCACCACGAACCTGCTCTACGCCAACAACGGCGACGGCGCTTTCACCCAAGTCACACTGGGCAGCATGGCCAATGACCAGGGGCGTTGGGCCGGTTCCGCGTGGGCCGATTACGACAACAACGGGTTCCAGGACTTGTTCGTGACCGGCCATCCCGGCACGCGGGAGGTCCTCTATCGGAATCACGGAAATGGCAACCACTGGATCTCGTTCAAACTGGTCGGCACCCGCTCCAACCGCTCGGCCATCGGAGCCAAGGTGCGGGTACAGGCCACGATCTTCAGCCAGACCACTTGGCAGATGCGCGAGATTAGCGGCGGTAACCGGCACCAGAACGATCTGCGCCCGCACTTCGGCCTGGGCGACGCCACGACTGCCACCACCGTCCGCATCGAATGGCCCTCGGGTGCGGTGGAGGAATTCCCGAACCTGGCGCGCGACCAGTTCCACACCATCGTCGAACCGTCGCTGCGCGGCGCGATGAAGCCCAACGGCGAGTTCGAACTGAGCGTGTGGGCCAGCGCCAACCGCACCTGCACCATCGAGCACTCGCCCGACCTGCTGACCTGGACCGTGCTGACCACCGTCCCCGGCCAGGGCGAAACCACGGTCGCCGTCACCGACCCCGGCGCCCCCGGCCAGAACCAGCGGTTCTACCGCATGAAATGAGACCGTGAAAACCATCCACCACACAGAGAACATTCAAACCCGCGGCCCGCCAGGGCCAGCGTCATGCCTGGCTGGCGCGTGGATCGCCCTGGCCAGCCACAACCTGACCGGCGCCACGCTTTGCGAGCAATGGCGGGGGCGCATACAGTGGAGCGCTTCACGGCTGCTGTGCCACGGAACGACACGCCCTCGACCTGTCTATCACCACCCCCGTTTCGCGCCGTTTCGCGCCGTTTCGCGGGCCCTTCGTCCTTCCGCGTTGCTGCGTCGAACTACTCGTCGTCGTCGTCGTCCGGCACCCGGGGAATGGAATCGAGGTAGCGCTTCCAAAGCTCCAGTTCCACGAAGAGTTCAAAGAAGACCCGGGGCCGATGTTCGTAATACCCGGCGCTCAGCCAGCGTTTCTCGGACTTCTCATCGAGCTCGGCGTGCAACTGGGCGCCCGCGATCACGACCGGCGCATAGGGTTCCTCCGGCACGCCCGCGGACCAATTCACATCCTCGAAACCGCGCAAGTACCAGGGCAATGGCCAGTAGTCGCCCCCGCCACCATGACGTTGATTCCCAACCGCGTCGGCTGCGGCTCGACAGCGGCGATGCCGAGCACGCGGTTCACGAGCCGCATGAAATCTCTCGAGGTATGGGCGTACACGTACGGGTTCCGCTGGTCCGTCGCCATCGTCCGACTCGCCCGCCACGCCTGACTTCCGAGCTGAACTGTCCCGGCTACGACGACCAGGAACACCAGAACAATCCCCCACGTGGGCCGGATCCACCGGAACAGCGCGGCCGCCCCCACCCCCGCGAGCAGGATCAGCCCGTGCAGAAAGCCCAGCACGCACCAGGGCGTTTTGTAGCTGATCACCGAGTAGCCGGCCAACAGGGCCACGGTGTAGAACGCCAGGAATCGCGTCAGCCCCCCGGTGAGCCCCCGACCACCGCGCCGGCAGAAACGCCGTCACCATCCCCACCACAGCCAGCAGCCCGATCAAGCCCTCACTGAACCGCGGTCCACTCGCCACCGGCCGGAACCAGAACACCCGCTCCAGATAGAAATACCAGGGATGGATGTGCGGCGAATCCCCGCCCGCCCGGCCCAGCCAGGGCAGGTAGGTCCTCAGCGAATCCAGCGGCCCGTCCCCATGACGGAAGAACGAGGTGAACAGCGTCACCGAGACCAGCACGGTCACGACCGCGCCAAGCGCCAGCAGGCCCGGGCGGAGCCGCTCGCGCATTTCACCCCATGCCGCCCGCGGGTCCGGCGCGAACCACAGGCTCGCGCCGGCCGCCACGCCCAGCGCTGCCAGGTGAAAAACGAACGTCTCCTTCGTCGCGTGCATCAACCCCAGCGCCAGCCCCCAGCGCCGCCCAACCCCACGACGGTTTCTGCCAATACCGCCACAGCGCCGCCCCCAGCAGGGCCGCAAAGAAGATCAGCGGCACCTCATGAATGAAGTACCGGCTGTAGTACACGAAGGCGGTCGAGACCGCGGTGAAGACTGCCGCCCACACCGTCCCCGCCCCGCCCAGGCCGTCCCGCAGCAGCGGCAACAGCAGGATGAGCCCCAGCCCGAAAACGGCCGGGACCAGGCGGAGCGTGGTTTCACTCAAGGCCGCCGCCGTCCGGGCCCCGCTGGCCCACGCAAACGGCAGGGAGAGGTAATAGAGGCTGGGCCCGTGGTACTCGTCCGGATCGTACCGGTAGTTCCCCCTGCTGCCAGAGCCCCAGGAACTTGTAGGCATGAACCGACTCGTCCGTGTGCAGCGGACGCTCAGCGAGGCCGGGCAGCCGCAAAGCCGACCCGACCACGAAGGCTCCGAAGAGACCGAGCGCCAGCCAGCGGTTCATGTCGCCGACCCCACCCGGGTCGCCCGGGGAGGCGGGAGGTTAATCGAGCGGGAGACCCCAGACCTCGATCTCGGTGTACCGGTTCAGGGCGCTGTAGGTGCTGCCCCGGCTGTAAGCCCGAACGTAGCGGCCCTCGACCCCCTTGGCGTCCATCAACCGGCCTTCGTAGGTCTCGAAGTATTCTTTGTCCGTCCCCACCCCCAGTCCCGAGCTGTTGTCGTAATCGTTGTTGTAGACGGTGATCACGTTCTGGGTGAAATCCGGGTCGTCCGACACCTGGACGATCACGTCGTGGTAGACCTGGAACGTGTTATGCGCGTGCCAGACAACCACGGCGTAGATCTTGGCCCGCCGCTCGAGATCAATCTGCACCCACTGCGTTCGCCGATGCAGTTCGACGAAGCTGTTGTCGTTGGACTCCTTGTCGCCGTCGGTCACGAGGTCGAGCGTCCCGGTAATGGGCGACTTGTCGCTGCTGGTGACCTTCTTCTTGAACGCGAGGTTCTGCACCCCCCTTCGGGGCCAGGAACGGCGGGCGCGGCTTGTCCGACGGCTTCTCGATGTGATCACCCAGCGGCATGTCGGTCGGCGTCCCCATGAACGCCGGGATGGGGAGCTTGAGCGGCAGGGGTTCGAGATCGGCGGCCGAGACGGCAGAGCCGGCCAGGCCGGCGGCCAGGACAAGGAAGAGGGACGGGCGGATCACGGGTTTCAACCAGGTGTTCATGTTCATGACTTCTGACATTCTAAGCGTTAGATCGGGGGAGCCTGGAGATATTCAACGCAAAAGGCAAATGTTTGCCGGGGGACTCCCCAGGAACCCAGGAACCTCCGCAGATTCCGAACATCGGGAATGGGGAGAGGGGAGTCTTCGACTCCGCTTGCAGCTTGCCCCCGCCAAGCGCCGCCGGAAGCCGCTGCACTTCCTGCGCTGCCCGCTCCCCAGAACGGCCCCGGTCACTGCGCCGCCTTCCCTTCCTTCCTCCCGCCCTTTTTCCATTGCTACCCCTTCCACCGCCTTCCTACAGTCCCGCCTTCGCCGTGCGACCCGCCCGCCGCAAGGGCGGTTCCGTGGGCGAATCGCCGCGCAATCAAGAAGCCCTTATGCCCAAACGCACTGACATCCACAAGGTCCTCATCATCGGTTCCGGCCCCATCATCATCGGCCAGGCCTGCGAGTTCGACTATTCCGGCACCCAGGCCTGCAAGGCCCTGCGCGGCCTCGGCTACCAGATCGTGCTCGTGAACTCGAACCCCGCCACCATCATGACCGACCCGGGCATGGCGGACGTCACCTACCTCGAACCCCTCACCCTCGAGTCCCTCACCGAGATCATCGCCCAGGAACGTCCGGACGCGCTCCTGCCCAACCTCGGCGGTCAGACCGGCCTGAACCTCTCCTCCCAACTCGCCCGCGCCGGCGTGCTGGCGCGTTACGGCGTCCGCATCATCGGCGTCGAGGCCAGCGCCATCGAGAAGGGCGAGGACCGCATCGTGTTCAAGGAAACCATGAAGCGGCTCGGACTCGACCTGCCGCAAAGCGCCCCGGCCTTCAGCGTCGAGGAGGCCGAACGCGTGGCCGCGGAACTGGGCTATCCCGTCGTCGTCCGCCCGGCCTACACGATGGGGGAACCGGCGGCGGACTGGTCTACAACGTCGAGGAGCTTCGCGTCGTGGCCAGCCGCGGCCTCTCCGCCAGCCTCGTCGGCCAGATCCTCATCGAGGAATCCGTGCTGGGCTGGGAAGAGCTCGAACTCGAGGTGGTCCGCGACGCCAAGAACCAGATGATCACCGTGTGCTTCATCGAGAACGTGGATGCGATGGGCGTGCACACCGGCGATTCCTATTGCGTGGCCCCGATGCTCACCATTGCGCCCGAGCTCCAGGCCCGCTTGCAGGAGTATTCCTACCGGATCGTCGAGGCCATCGGCGTGATCGGCGGCACCAACATCCAGTTCGCCCACGATCCCCGCACCGGCCGCGTCGTCGTGATCGAGATCAACCCCCGCACCTCCCGCTCCTCCGCCCTCGCGTCC
This sequence comes from Verrucomicrobiota bacterium, assembly GCA_027493615.1. Taxonomy (GTDB): domain Bacteria; phylum Verrucomicrobiota; class Verrucomicrobiia; order Limisphaerales; family J093; genus DSVZ01. The sequence continues at coordinate 122,676 of JAOSKK010000039.1, read as the reverse complement.
AAGGCCACCGGCTTCCCCATTGCCTACATCTCCGCCCAGCTCGCCGCCGGCCTTACCCTCGACGAAATCCCCTACTGGCGCGACGGCACCCTCGAGAAATACACACCGTCGGGCGACTACGTGGTCGTGAAGTTTGCCCGCTGGGCCTTCGAGAAGTTCCCCGGCGCCATCGACCGCCTCGGCACGCAGATGCGCGCGGTCGGCGAGGTCATGAGCATCGGCAAGACCTACAAGGAAGCCTTCCAGAAGGCCATCCGCTCGCTGGAGAACGGCCGCCACGGACTCGGGTTCGCCCGCAATTACCACCAGCTCTCCCTGGCCGAACTGATGGCCCGGCTCAACGAGCCCACCAGCGAGCGGCAATGGCTGCTGTACGAAGCCCTCCGCCAGGGCGCCACCGTCGAAGCCCTCCACGCCAAGACCCACATCAAACCCTGGTTCCTCGAACAGATGCGCGAACTCGTCCAGCTCGAACAGCGCCTGCTCGAGTTCAAGGGCCGGGATTTGCCCGACGATCTGCTGCGCCAGGCCAAGCAGGACGGCTTCGCCGACGCCTATCTCAGCCGCCTCCTTGGGGTGCCCGAGACCACCCTCCGCGCCCGCCGCCAGACCTTGGGCGTCGAGGAAGCCTGGGATGCCGTGCCGGTCAGCGGCGTCGAGAACGCCGCTTACTACTATTCCACCTACAACGCCCCCGACCGCGTCCCCGTCAGTCCCCGCAGGAAGATCATGGTGCTCGGCGGCGGCCCCAACCGCATCGGCCAGGGCATTGAGTTCGACTATTGCTGCGTCCACGCCGCCTTCGCCCTGCGCGACGCCGGCTACGAAACCCTCATGGTCAACTGCAACCCCGAGACCGTCTCGACCGACTACGACACGTCCGACAAGCTCTACTTCGAACCCCTCACCGTTGAGGACGTCCTGGCCATCTATCAGAAAGAGAAGCCCGAGGGCGTCGTCGTCCAGTTCGGCGGCCAAACCCCCCTCAACCTCGCCGCCCAGCTCGCCGCCGCCGGCGTCAGGATCCTCGGCACTTCCCCGACACCATCGACCTCGCCGAGGACCGCGACCGTTTCCGCCTCATGATGGAGAAGATGGGCATCCCCATGCCGCCCTCCGGCATGGCCCACAGCGTCGCCGAAGCCAAGGCCATCGCCGCCCGTCTCGGCTACCCCGTCATGGTCCGACCCTCGTTCGTCCTCGGCGGACGCGGCATGGAAATCGTCCACGACGAAGCCATGCTCGAGCAGTACGTCCACGCCGCCGTCGACGTCACCCCGGAACGCCCCATCCTCATCGACCGCTTCCTCGAAAACGCCACCGAGGCCGAGGCCGACGCCCTCGCCGACGGCACCGAAGCCTTCGTGCCCGCGGTCATGGAACACATCGAACTGGCGGGCATTCACTCCGGCGATTCCGCCTGCGCCATCCCGCCCGTCACCCTCGCCGAACGCCACCTGCGCACCATCGAGGAATACACACTGCGGATCGGCCGCGAGCTCGGCGTCTGCGGCGTCATGAACATCCAGTACGCCATCTGCCAGGACCAGGTGTACGTCCTCGAGGCCAACCCCCGCGCCTCGCGCACCGTGCCGCTCGTCTCGAAGGTCTGCAACGTGCCCATGGCCCGCATCGCCCTCCAACTGATGCTCGGCACCCGCCTGCGCGACCTCCATCTCCAGAAGCGCCGCCTCCCGCACGTCGGCGTCAAGGAGGTCGTCCTCCCGTTCAACATGTTCCCCGAGGTGGATCCCGTCCTCGGCCCCGAGATGCGCTCCACCGGCGAAGTGCTCGGACTCGCCCCCAGCTTCGGGCTCGCCTACTTCAAGGCCCAGGAAGCCGCCGGCGGTCCCCTTCCCTCCAGGGCACGGTGCTCCTGTCCGTCAGCGACGAGGACAAACCCCTCCTGCTCGAAGTGGCGCGCAAGTTCCAGGAACTGGGCTTCCGTCTCAAGGCCACCCAGGGCACCCACCGGTTCCTCGAGCAACACGGCGTCCGCGCGGAGCTCAGCTACAAAATCCACGAGCACCAGCGCCCGCACATCGTCGACGAAATCAAGAGCCAGGCCATCCAGCTCATCATCAACACTCCCATCGGCAAGAAGAGCCAGCTCGACGACACCTACCTCCGCAAGGCCGCCATCAAGTACAAGATCCCCTACGTCACCACCACCGCCGCCGCCCGCGCCTCCGTCCTCGGCATCGCCGAATCCCGCACCGGCCGCCGCGGCGTCCGCTCCCTCCAGAGCTACCACCAGGCCATCACCTGAACCGGCCGCACCGCCCTCGATACGCTCGGCTCCGGGAGCGCACCCGCCTTGCCCGCCGCGCGCGATATCATCGGCTCCGGGAGCGCACCCGCCCCGGGTGCCGTGGCGGGCGCCCCGCCCGCCACCCCGAGTGCGGCGGGTCTGGGTGGTCCTCGCGCTGGCCCCCGGGAAGCAACTCCTCCCCGTTGCTGCCCGCCGGCCGGTTTGCGCTCGCGCGCTTCGCCGACATCTTGAGCGCGTGAAGCACCCCGCTCTGCACGCCGCCTACCCGCTCAACACCTCCACGCTGAAAGGCAAGCAGGGCCGGCCGCTGCCCTACCGCACCCCGGTGGACATGCCCACCCTCGTGGGCAAATACACCCGCAACCGGGACTGGGAAGACCAGGTGGTGGCGAGTTGCGTGCATTGCCACCAGATCGGCGACGCCTTGCGCGCGGCGCACCGCGAGCGCGACGAGCGCCTCCCGCCCCACCTCATCTATCCGTTTCCCGGGCCGGAGGCCCTGGGCCTGGAACTGGCGCCCGACCGCGTCGACATCTCCCGGCGCGTCGGGACGCGGGAAATGCGGGCGATGGTGCTGGGCGGCCTGCTGCTCGAGGACCTTCCCGGCGAGGAACGCCAGCGGCGGGGCTTGCCGGCGGACCGCCTGGCATTGTGGGTCAAGCACGTGGGCGAGTACGGCCGGCACGCCGCGGCGAAGCAGGCCGGGTTCTGGAAGGACGACGTGCTTGTCGAGGTCGCCGGCTCCACGGCGCGCGAGACGGAAAGCGCCTTGATCGGGCGCCTGCTCGGGCAGCATCGCCCCGGCGACACGGTCCGGGCCGTCGTCCTCCGCGGCGGCGACCGCCTCGCCCTGGTACTGCCCATGCAATAGGAGGTGATGAGCGCGCCCGATAAGGCCGGTGGCGAGCAGTTCACCACCACGCACTGGAGCGTGGTGCTGGCGGCCGGGCGCGGCGATTCGCCCGCCGCGCAGCAGGCGCTCGAGCGGTTGTGCCGAACCTACTGGTATCCGCTCTATGCCTTCGTGCGCCGGCAGGGCCCAGGCCCCGAAGAGGCGCAGGACCTCACCCAGGAGTTCTTCGCGCGCTTCCTGGCGAAGGACTACCTCGGGCTGGCCGACCCGGCCCGCGGGCGGTTCCGCACGTTCCTGCTCACGAGCCTGAAGCATTTCCTCGCTGAAGCGCACCGGCACGCGACGCGGCTCAAACGTGGCGGGGGACAGTCGGTCGTCTCGTGGGACGGGCTGACTCCCGAGCAGCGCTACCTGGCGGAACCGCAGCACGAAACGACCGCCGAGACCCTTTACGAACAGCGCTGGGCCCTGACGCTGTTGGAGACGGCCTTGGCACGCCTCGGAGCGGAGTTGGCGGCCGCCGGCAAGGAGCGGCTTTTCACCGAACTGAAGGGCCAGCTCTGGGGCGAACCCGGCACGATGTCCTATGCGGAGCTGGCCGCAGGGCTGGGCCTGAGCGAAGGCGCGTTGAAGGTGACGGTGCACCGGTTGCGCCAGCGCTTCCGCGAGTTGCTCCGGGAAGAAGTGGCGCAAACCGTGGCGAATCCGGCAGAGGTTGACGCCGAGCTCCGGCATCTGGTGGCAGTGGTCCGGCGCTCCGGCCTGTAACCCTCGCCTCCGCACGGCATAGGAAGCAGTGCCATGCACCCAGACTCACCAGCGGCGATGCCCACGGAACGCCGGTGCTCGAGATGCAGCGCGCCGTTGACCTCCGTTGGCGGTGCAGACCTGTGTCTGGGTTGCCTGCTCGAGGCCGGGCTGGTACCGCCCGGGCCCGACCGACCGCTCGGCGCGGGCACCATCTTCGCGGAAACGGAATCCGCGCCGGTCGCGACCGGGGTCGGCGAGGCGCGGATGTTCGGCGATTACGAGCTCCTCGAGGAAATCGCCCGCGGCGGCATGGGCGTGGTCTACCGCGCGCGGCAGAGGAGCCTCGACCGCCTGGTGGCGGTGAAGATGCTGCTCTTCGGTCCCCACGCCAGCGCAGACCTCATCCGCCGGTTCAAGACCGAGGCCGTGGCCGCGGGCGGGTTGCATCATCCGAACATCGTGGCCGTCCACGAGGTGGGTTTGCGCGACGGCCGGCACTACATCGTGATGGACTATGTGGACGGGCCGAACCTGGCACAGCTCGTCAAGGATCGGCCCCCGCCGTCGCGCCAGGCGGCCCTCTACCTGCGGACGATCGCCGAGGCCGTTCACCACGCCCACGAACACGGGGTTCTGCACCGCGACCTCAAGCCGTCCAACGTGCTCATGGACGCCCGCGACCAGCCGCATGTGACGGACTTCGGGCTGGCGCGGCGGCTCGAGACCGATTCAAGTCTCACGGTCACCGGCCAGGTCCTCGGGTCGCCCAACTTCATGCCCCCGGAACAGGTGACCGGCACCGCGGCAAAGGTCGGCCGCCGCAGCGACGTGTACGGTCTCGGAGCGACGCTTTACCACCTGCTCACGGGCCGCCCGCCGTTCCAGGGCGAATCGCTGCAGGCCACGCTGCACCAGGTGTTGACCGCCGAACCCGTGTCCCCGCGCCTGCTGAATCCCGGCGTGCCACGCGACCTCGAGACCCTCTGCCTCAAATGTCTCGAGAAGGAATCCGCCCGCCGCTACGCCACCGCACAGGAACTGGCGGACGAATTGGGGCGGTTCCTGCGCGACGAACCCATCCAGGCACGCCCCGTGAGCCGCCCGGAACGCGTGTGGCGCTGGGCGCGACGCAAGCCCGTCCTCGCCTTGCTCATCCTGCTGGTCCACGTGGTCGGCACCGCCGGTCTGGCCGGCATCGTCTGGCAATGGCTGCGGGCCGAGCAGAACGCGACCGAAGCCCAAACGCAGCGGGACACGGCCGAGGGTCGCCTCTATGCCGCGCAACTCCGGCTGGCGCACGCGGAGTACCGCGCGGGCCGGTTGGGCAGCGCCCGACAGCGGCTTGAAGCCTGGGAACCCACCCGGCGCGCCCCGGGCCGCCCGGACTGGCGGGGCTTCGAGTGGCGCTGGCTGCAGCGGCTCTGCGCGGCCAGCCCGGGCGAAGTGATCGCCACGAATGCCAGCGGCTTCACCGCCGTCGCGGCGTCTCCGGATGGAGCGTCCCTGGCCCTCGGCGCCCACGATGGCACGATCCGGCTCCTGGACGCGTCCACAACCACGCCGGGCGCTTCGTGGCGCGCCCATCCGGGGCCATCGACAGCGTCGAGTTCATTCCCGGCCAGACCCACTGGCTGGTCACCGTCGGCGGCGATGAGGGGCTGCTCAAGATCTGGGACATCCGCGACCCGCCTCGCCTCTTGGTCGCGACCAACTGCTCCAAGGGGATGCTGGCGCACGCCACGGTCAGCCGGACCGGCCGGTTCGTCGCGACAGGCGCGGTGGGCGGAATGGAGGTCGACGTCTGGGAACTCGCGCGTGACCCTGCCAGTGGTCAGCCACGGTTGGTGCGCAAAGCAAGCTGCGAAGGGCAAGGGCCCTCGGCGTTCTCGCCAGACGAAGCCGTCCTAGCCGTCGTCAACCGCTCGGGCTTCCATCTGGCCCTTCTGGACCCAACCTCCGGCCGGCCGCTCGCGTTCTACAAGCCGACGCCCGAAGGCTTTGCCCGGGCGGTCGTGTTCTCGCCCGACGGCCGGTGGGTGGCCATGCACACCACCGGACACCGCCGGGTGTTGCTCGGGCCGGTCCGCCAGCCCTCGGACGAGCACCGCGTCCTCGAACTCAGCGCGGACGTCCGCGCCCTGGCGTTTTCCGCCGACAGCCAGGCGCTCTTCGCAGCGACCACGGACGAGAACGTCCACGCCTGCGATCTGACCTCGTCCGACCGCCCCGTGGTCCTGCGCGGCCACAGCGATGGCGTCAATGACCTCGCCTTCCTCGGGCCCGAGCCGGTCTTGGTTTCCGTGAGCAGCGATGGCACGGCGCGACGCTGGCGCACCGATGCCGCAGCGCTGACGCGGGCGGCCGAGCTCCCGTCCGAGTGCGAAGTGTTGCGCGCCGCCGAGGAGGGCAGAGTGGGGCTCGACCTCTCTGTCGCTCCCGATCAACGCCGCCTGGCGGTGGCGTTTTACCGGCAGGTCTGGGTCTTCGACCTGGTAAGTGGCCGAGTCGAGGCGAAGGTCCTTTCGGCCGACGCGTTTGGCACGGCGGATCCGGATACCGGGACCACCGCGGTGGCCTATTCACCCGATGGCGTTCATCTCGCGTTGGGGGGGCTGGGGAACCAGGTCGTCCTGCTGGACGCGGCCACGCATCAACCCGTCAAGCCGCCCCTCCGCGTCCTCCACAGGGGCGTCGCGAGAATGGCCTTCGCTCTCGGGGGCCGGGTATTGGTAGTGAGCGGGACTGGTGAGGTGGCACTGGTGGACGTCGAAGATTGGCAGGTCCTTCGCCACATCCCAGCCGCGGGCAACGCTCTGGGCGAGGCGTTGGCTGTGAGTGCGAACGGTCACTGGTTGGCGATGGCGACGACCAACCACCATGTGGTCGTCCGCGAGATTGCGGTTGATCGCCTCGTGGCCACGTGTCCTCACCCCGTGCGGTTCGTGGGAGCGGTCGCGTCTTCCCCAGACGCGCAGTCCGTGGCGTTCAGCGACGAATCCGGCGCGGTCTACCTGTGGGATCTCACCGGTCAGCGCCCGCTCCGCCGGTGGACCGGCCATCGCGGGGAAGTCCTCAATTTGGCGTTCTCACCGGATGGTCGCACGCTGGCCAGCGGAGGCTTCGATTTCACGATCCGCCTCTGGCACCCCGACCTCGATCAGGAGGCGGCGATCCTGACAGGCCACCCCTCCATGATCTTCGGGCTCGCTTTCGCCGCGCACGGAGACGCTCTCGCCTCGGTCAGCCTGCACGGCGGCGCGGTCCTGCTCTGGCGCGCGAAGCCCGCGACCAACGACCTCGCCGTGGCGCGATAGCCGCGGCCTGCGCGCGGCCGTGCAGGCTTCACATTCCTGTAACCTCTCCCCGCCACCGGCATAGATTCCAGTGGAAGGCATCCGCGGGCGAACCTTCCGCTGGCGCGGAGACCCGGATGCGGCCCAACAACAACGCATCGAATACCAACAATGAAAGACAAGGTGCAGCAGACATTCGACCGGTTCGCCGGCTACAAGAAACACATCCTCGCCGCGGCGGGCCTGCTGGTTCTCACGCTCCTGGCGTTGGCGCTCCCGGCGCCACAGGCCCAGGCGGACAGGGCCGACCACGGCAATCCGCTCACGCTGGCAGGATCCTGGCGCATCGAGGTCACGGATTCCCCAGGCAGTACCTTTCTCAGCTACGAGACCTTCACCGAGGCCGGGGGCTTGGTGGAGATCAACGAGCGGGGTGGACCCCAACCGTCGATCGGCGCCTGGAAGCGCATCGGTCCGCGGGAGTTCCTGGCTACCTTCTACAAGCCGATCTCCAAGGCTGCTTCCCAGGGTCCGTTCCCCTTCGAACCAGACTTCACCGTCAAGGCACGCCGTCTTAGGACTCGCGAAAGAATAACTTGAGCAATTCGGCTTGCCTTACACAGCTACGTTGGGGATGCTGCGCCCACGCAAGATCCTCAGACTATCCATCGTATCCGGCTCAAGTATCAGTCGCTCGCTGAACTGATGGACGAACGCATGCGCCGACAGTGGGCGGCGGCCGAGGCCTCGGCCTTGGGACGGGGCGGGGTCAGTGCGGTGGCGGTGGCGACGGGCCTGGCCCGCAATACGATCATGGCGGGGGCGCGCGATCTGGCCCGGCGACGAGCGAGCCCCGGGCGACGGTCACGCTGCGGATCCGGGCGCCGGGAGGCGGGCGCAAGCCGCTGACCGAAACCGATCCCCACCTCCTGGCTGCCTTGGAGGCGTTGGTGGACCCTGCCACCCGCGGCCATCCCGAATCGCCCTTGCGCTGGACCTGCAAGAGTACGGCTGCCTTGGCGGAGGCACTGCAACGCCAGCAACATCCCGTGAGTGATCGGACGGTCGCGACCTTGCTCAAAGCCGCCGGCTACAGCTTGCAGGCCAACCGCAAGACGCGCGAGGGGTCCTCGCATGAGGATCGGAATGCGCAGTTCGAGCACATCAATCGGCGGGTGCTGGCGTTGCAGCGCCAGGGGGAGCCGGTGGTTTCGATTGACACCAAAAAGAAGGAATTGGTGGGCGAATTCAAGAATTTGGGCCAGGAGTGGGAGCCGACCGGCACCCCGGTTCCGGTCAAGGTGCATGACTTTCCGGAGAAGGGCGTGGGCAAGGCCATTCCCTACGGGGTGTACGATTTGGCCAGCAACGAGGGCTGGGTGAGTGTGGGGATCGATCATGACACCGCTGAGTTTGCCGCGGCCAGCATCCGGCGGTGGTGGCAGGAGATGGGTGCGGAGCGCTTTCCGCGGGCGACCAAGCTGATGATCACCGCCGATGGGGGTGGCAGCAACGGCACGCGGAACCGGCTCTGGAAGGTGGCCTTGCAGGCGTTGGCCGATGCGCTGGGGTTACGGCTGGAGGTCTGCCATTTTCCGCCCGGCACCAGCAAATGGAACAAGATCGAGCATCGGCTCTTCAGCTTCATTACCAAGAACTGGCGCGGTCGCCCGCTGACCAGCTATCAGGTGATTGTGAATCTGATCGCGCACACGACGACCAAGGCGGGCTGCGGGTGCGCGCCGCGCTGGACACCAATGAGTATGAGACTGGAATTGAAGTGAGTGATGAGGAGCTGGCACGTGTACGCATTGTCCCAGCGCGGTTTCATGGGGACTGGAACTATGCCATTTGTCCTCACACATAATTGCTCAAGTTATTCTTTCGCCCTGCCTTATCACCCTCAGTCAGGATGGGAGCGATCTCACCGGTGTGGCCACGCTGGAGATCTTTGATCCCGCCGGGAATCTGATCTCAACCGCCCCGACCCACACGCTGGTGGGCACCCGCATCGTCGCCGAAATGCCAGACCTGTAAGGCAATACCCTCACCACCGACCGGCTGCTCGGACGGCGGGAGCCTGGGGCGGCATGCCCGGAGGCGGTTCGCGGTGAGGAGAGCTTAGCCCCCTTGGCCGACCCGGCCGGCATCCGCGCCGGCCGGGTCCGGCCATCCCAGGCGATGCTCGCGCAGACACCGAGTGGTCCCCGGTCTCCGCGGCTCCTGCAGTGCCCGTTCCGTCCTCAGCGCTGGCCTTGCCTCCCCGAGCCCTGTCCCGCGCCCTCCTCGATCCGCGTCACGTGGCGCAGGGCCAACTCCTTGACCTCACCCTCGTCCGCCCTGCCCGCACGACCCGCCACGCCCACAAAGACCCGGCCGCCAAAGGCCCAGGCAAACTCGGGGTGAGGCACGGCGTGGCTGGAACCGTCCGACAGAAAAAGCCGGAACGGCCTGAACGGCCGCCGTTCCAGTAATTCTTTGATCCGTGCCGGGGCGATCATGGCTCGTTGAGACGCGCGCACGTTAGCCTGCCCCCGCCGCTCGCGCAACGCGGTCCCCCTGCGCAAGGCCGAAAACTGACTTCATCATTCGAGCCCCACCCCGTAGGCTCCTTCCCCAGTTACGCACACCATGCATGCCATCGCCTTGTTCCTCGTCGCCTGCACGCTCGCAGCCGCCTGGCCGGCCTTCGCGGCCGAGACCCTCCCCCCGGCTCCAGGTCAGCCCCAACCAGCGGTTCCTGGTCACCGCCACCGGCCAACCCTTCTTCTGGCTCGGCGACACCGCCTGGGAACTCTTTCACCGCCTCAATCGCGAGGAGGCCGAACGCTACCTGCAGAATCGCGCCGAACGCGGCTTCACCGTCATCCAAGCCGTCGCCCTCGCCGAACTCGACGGCTTGAATGATCCCAACCCCTACGGCCACCGCCCTCTCCTGGATCACGACCCGGCCCGGCCCGACGTGCGCGAAGGCCCGGACAACGACTACTGGGATCACGTGGACTTCATCGTGGCCAAGGCGAATGCCCTCGGCCTCTACCTCGGCTTCCTCCCCACCTGGGGCGACAAGTGGAACAAGAAATGGGGCGTCGGCCCGGAGATCTTCACGCCGCAGAACGCCGCCGCCTACGGCGAGTGGCTCGGCCGTCGCTACCGCCAGGCCGGTGTCATCTGGATCCTCGGCGGCGATCGCCCCGTCGAGAACGACACGCACCGCGAAATCATCCGCGCCCTGGCCCGCGGCCTGCGTCAGGGCGACGGGGGCGCCCATCTCATGACCTGGCATCCCAGCGGCGGCCAGGGCTCCGCCCAGTACTTCCACGACGACGCCTGGCTCGACTTCAACATGCGCCAGAACGGCCATGTCCCCGAGTTCACCGGCCGCTACGACGCCACCCGCGCCGACTACGATCGCACCCCCGTCAAACCCGTCCTGGACGGCGAGCCCATCTACGAAGATCACCCGGTCTCGTTCGACGCCAAGAAGCTCGGCCATTCGATTGCCAGCGACGTGCGCCGCCCGCTTTACTGGGACCTCTTCACCGGCGCCTTCGGCCACACCTACGGCCACCATTCCGTCTGGCAGATGTGGGCCCCAGGCCGCAACTCCATCAACAACCCGCTCCTGCCCTGGTCCGACGCCATCCGCCAACCGGGTGCGGCCCAGATGCAGCACGCCAAGCACCTGCTCCTCTCCCGCCCCTTCCTCGACCGGATCCCGGACGACTCCGTCATCGTCGTCGATCGCGTGCCCACCAGCGTCCCGGGCGCCGGTCGCTATCGCTTCGTGGCCACCCGCGACCGCGCCGGCAGCTACGCCATGGTCTATGCGCCCATCGGCCGGCCCTTCAAGGTCCGCACCGCCGCCGTGCAGGGCGACACGCTCCAGGCCTGGTGGTTCAATCCCCGCACCGGGGAGGCGATCTCCCTCGGCACCTTGCCCAACACGGGCGAACGCGAGTTCACCCCGCCGGACCCCGGCGAGATGCTCGACTGGGTGCTCGTCCTCGACGACGCCGCTCGCCGCTATCCGCCCCCGGGCCGGACCCCTTGAGATGTTTGCATACTGAGGAATCCTCGGGACGGACGACAACGGGCATAGCCGCAACCAAAAGACCCAACGAAGGAAACGAAGGCAACGAAGGGTTGGAGAATCCTGCCAAGAATGCGCGATTCTCGGCTACTGCAGTGCAGGAGGCCTGACTTCTTGGTTTCTTGTGCCTTTTGCGGCCAGTCCGGGATAGCAGGTGTCGTCCAAGTTGCGACCTGGTTAGTAAGGGTGAATATTCCGCGCTAGTAACCGCCAGCCCCAAGCCCCGTGCCCTATGAAGACTACGACAGCTTGCGCCCTCCCCCGCGGCGCACCGGTCCGCCGCCGCGCGTGGAGCCGCCGCGCTCCTCGTCGCCACTCTCGGCTGCAACCCGATCCAGGGCGATGACACGCCCAGCGCCGCGCTCCCCCCGGAATCGCCGCCGGCCAATCACGCCGCGCCAACCGAATCGCCGGCGGCTGGCACGCCGGAAGGAGCGGCACCCGGGCCCGCCGCGGATGCCGTCCCCGCTGCGCCCTCGGTCGGAGAACTTTCCCCGCTGGTCCGCGAAGTGATCCAGATGTCCGAGGCCGGCGTTTCCCCGAATGTCATCCAGGCGTACGTGGAGGCGTCCGAGTCCTGGACCGGCTCAGTGCGCCGGACCTCATCGCGCTCAAGACCCACGGCATCGCTGACGATCTCGTGGCCGGGATGGTGCAGCGCTCGGCGAAGGCCCGGGCCCTGGACACCCGCCAGAAGGCCGACGCGGTCGCCCGCCTTGTGGCAGCCCGCAACGCCCGGTCAGGCGGCGTCGACCCCGAGAGCTACGACTACTTCCGGCTGTACTACCTGCAGCCTCGCGCCCTCGCCGCGGCGTACGAGCGTCTGGGTCCGTACGCTCGTCCGGTCTATGCTCCCGGCTGGTACGGGAGTTACGGGCCGCCGCCAATGCCCCGGCACCGCCACGCCCGCTGACGCGCCACCGAGGGGTAATCACGGTTCCAGCGGTCCTCCCGGGATGGTTCGTCTGTCACCGTGCCAGCCTGGACGCGCTGGATCCGCCCCCGGAGAGACCAAGATCCCGCCGCTTCGGTTCGTGCTCTTGCTCTAGCCCGATCCCGCACGAGCACACCACAAATCCTCGGAGCGACGGAGCGAGGAACCGCTGGCATACCAAAGACCCAGCGAGACCGAGGAGCGGGAGTAGGAACGGGAGTGAGAGCAAGTCCGCCAGGATTGGACCTGCGGTTTTCCGATTGCGCGAACGGCCGGTGCCGCTTACCAACCCCGCATGCAACCGCCCTCGCCGACCCCCGTCTCCCCCCGCCGCCGTTTTCTCCGTGACACCCTCGCTCTCGGCACGCTGCCCGCCCTCCTTGACACCCGCGCCGCCGCGCCGGAGACGGCAACCCCGGCCTTCGAGCGCCGCGTGAAACTCGGCGTCGTCGCCTGTGGCGGACGCGGTTTCTGGATCGCCCGCCTCTTCGCCCGCCACGGCGGCTACACCCTGCATGCCGTCGCCGATTACTTCCCGGCGGTCGCCAACGCTTGCGGCGAGGCCCTCGGCGTGCCCGCCTCCCGCCGGTTCTCCGGCCTGGACGGCTATCGTCGTGTCCTTGAGAGCGGCGTCGAAGCCGTGGCGCTCGAAGCCCCGCCCGGGTTCTTCCCCGAACACGCGCGGGCCGCAGTCGAGGCCGGCGTGCACGTCTACATGGCCAAACCGGTTGCGGTGGACGTCCCCGGCTGCCTTGCCATCGAGGCGGCCGCCCGCACCGCCACCGAGCGGAAACAGGTGTTCTTCGTCGACTACCAGATGCCCACCGACGAACCGCATATCGAGATCGTCCGCCGCATCCACGGCGGCATGATCGGCCCCATCGCCGTCGTCAACAGCCAGTACTACGCCAGCACGTTCCCGGATCCGCCGCACACCAACAACGTGGCCGACCGCCTCCAACACCTCACGTGGTGCAACGACAACGCCCTCGGCGGCGGTTACCATGTCAATGCCTGCATCCATGCCATCGATGCCGCCCTGTGGGTCATCGGGCGGCGTCCCGTCGCCGCCACCGGCTTCTCCCGCGCCGCCCGCCCGGATCCTCACGGCGACAGCCACGACGTCTTCTCGCTGCTCTTCGAATTCCCCGACGGCCTGATCCTTGACCACCGCGGCAAACATCTGCCCAACCAGACCGGGTTCGACGTCTATTGCCAGGTTCAGGGCCGCGACGGCCACGCGCAGTTCGCCTACGGCGGCAAGGCCTGGATCCGCTCCAACGAGGACGCTTACCAAGGCGAGTCCGTGAACCTCTACGAGGCCGGGGCCGTCCGGAACATCGCGACCTTCTACGATCACATCGTGACCGGCCGCCGGGACAACCCGACCGTGCGTCGCTCGGTGGACGGCGCCTTGACCACCATCCTGGGCCGCGAAGCCGGCCGCCGCCGGACCCGGCTCACGATGGCGCAACTGCTGCAGGAAAACACCCGCCTCGAACTCGATCTCCGGGGGCTCTAGCCCCGGAGGTTTCATGCCTGTACGGGTGCGCGGCTGGCTTGCCGGCGGATGCGAACGGCGCTTGGCAGGAACAGGTGGGCGCCCCAAGATGTCGCCGCGACGGCGAACCACCCCACCGGCAGCCGATGCACCGGCGATGGCTGGCCTGGCCCGGTGGCCGGCATGCGGGCCCGGCTGGGGACGTCGCCATACACATGAATCACGCCACGCACGCAGGACAGGCACGAGGTACCCCCTGGGCCCCCCGATCCAAGCGCACTCAGCCTGGCCACCTGGCATGAAGAGGGCAACGCCCGCCTCCGGTGCTTTCTCGGTAATGGCGTTGGGGGTCGGCTCCTTCGCGCACGGGACGCTGCAAATCCTGAAGGACGCCGGCGCCGAGGTATCCGCGTACCTCACGCGGTCCTACGCGCATTTCCCACCAAGCCTGGTGGGTCCAACATTCAGCCAGGAGAACTTCCCCAGTCCGCTTCCGTTGCTGCGCGAACGGAAGGTGGACCTCGTGGTACCGATGTCCATCGACTGGGCCCAAGCGCCGTGGGCGGCCGACTTGCTGGCGGCCAAGGTGCCCATCCTCTGCCCGACGGGCGAGGCCATGCGCATCGAGCGCGAGCGGGATTTCGCGCGCAAGCTGTGTCGGGACTTCAAGGTTCCGTTCCCGATCACCCACGTCGCGCCCAACCGGCTGGAAGCCGCGGCGTTTCTGGACCAGCACCCGCGTGCCTTTGTGTTGAAGAACCCGCTCTGTGGCCCGGCCAGCCCCATTCACACGATCGTCTGCGAGACCACCGAAGACACGCGCGCCTGGCTCCGGCACCTGGATTACGCCGAGGGCGTTTTCCTGCAGGAATACCTGGGCCCGCGCGAAGCGGGTCACATTGTGCTCGTGAGCCATGGCGAGATCCATTCACTGGTCACCAACCAGGAATACAAGCGCGCCTTCAACGGCAACCTCGGCATCGTGGCCGGCGCCCCGCTGGGCGGCTTGGTTGAGAAAGACCCGGGCGACAAATACGGCCTGGCGCGCGAGCTGATCCATCCGCTGCGGCCCTGGCTCCGCGAAACGCGCTACCACGGCCCGCTCCAGGTCACGGCGGTCCGGCACGGCGGCAAGTGGTCGGTCATCGAATACAACATCCGGCTGGGCATCACGTCGGGGAACATGATTCTGCGCCTGTTGGCGAATCCGCTGGAGACCTTGTGGAACGTGGCGCATGACCGCAAGGCGTCCCCGGCCTTCCGCCCAAACCTGGAGTTTGGCTGCTCGCTCACCCTGGCCGGCTACGGCTATCCTTACGTGAAACTCGACGGGCCGCATCTGCCGGTGGACGTGGCCGGACCGTTCGACTGCGATGTCTGGTGGAATGAGGCGGCCCGCAACGCCCACGGCCGCCTGGTGGCCACAGGCCATCGCATCGCGGACGTGGTCGCGCTGGCTGGCTCGCTCGACGTTGCCGTGGCCACGGCCTACCGAAACATCCGGAGGATCCGGGTGTTGGGAAGTTACTATCGCACCGACGTGGGCCAGAGCCTCTGGCCTCCCGGTGAACCTTGATCCCATGAAGCCGACCGATGCCTCGATGCCCGTGCTGGAACGGTACGACGCTGCGACTGAGCCGGTGCAACCGGCCCCGCCCCGCCTGCCGTTGCGCTCGGCCTGGATCGAGATCAACACCCGGCGTCTGCGGCGGAATTTCGAGATCGTGAACGCCTTCAAGCCGCGGCAAGTGCAGGTGTTGTCCGTGGTCAAGGACGAAGGCTACGGGCACGGCGCCTTGACGGTGGGGCGGGCCGCTTTGGAAGCCGGGGCGGCCTATCTCGGTGTGGCCACCTTGGACGAGGCGCTCGCCTTGCGTGCGAGCGGCCTCGACGCCCCCATCCTCCTGCTCGGCCCCCAACAGGAGACGGAAATGCCCTGGTGCGTCCGGCACGCGCTCACCTGCGCGGTCCAGGACGCCGCCCAAGTGAAGGCGCTGGCCCGGGTCGCCGCCCGCGCCCACCAGCGCGCGCCCGTGCATCTCAAGCTCAACACCGGCATGAACCGCTACGGCGTCCGCTGGACCGACGCCCTGTCGCTGATCGAACTTGTCCTCGCGCAATCGTCCCTCGAACTCGAAGGCGTGTTCAGCCACTTCGCCATGTCGGACGAGGCCGACAAGTCCTTTGCCCTGCTCCAGCTTGAGCGGTTTCAGAGCGTCCTGGCCCAACTCGCAGCCAGGAGGATCCACCTCAAATACCGCCATCTCTGTAACAGCGGCGGGCTGCTGGATCTGCCGCAAGCCCATTTCGACATGGTGCGCATTGGACTCCTGCCGCTGGGCGTGTATCCCTCCCGGGTCTGCCGCCGGCTGCCGGGGCTCGCACCCGTGATGACCGTCAAGGCCCGCATTGCTTCCATTCAAGCCATCGGCCCGGGCGAGTCGGTCGGCTACGGCATGCGCTACACTGCGCCGAACCACCGGCGCATTGCCGTGCTGCCGCTGGGCTATGGGGACGGTTTTCCCCGCGTGCGCAACCAGGGCGGCGCCCTCATCCACGGCCGCTGCGCGCCCCTGGTGGGCGGCGTGGCGATGGATGCCTTGACGGTGGACATCACCGACATCCCCGAAGCGCGGCTCTGGGACGAAGCCGTGCTCCTGGGCCGGCAAGGCGATGCGGAGATCACCGTCCAGGACGTCGCGCAACTCAAGAACAGCGTCTCCTACGACGTCTTGACCGGCTGGCGGGCCCGGCTGCCGCGCGTGAGTGTGACCGAATGAAGCTCCTGTTCTCCGAGTACAAGTCCGACTACGCGCACTACGTTTATCCGTATGCCATCTGGGCCGTGCCGGAGCCCGGCGAGACGCCGGCCCGGTTTTTCGCCCGGGGCTTCATGCCGGGCACGCCCAACCTCGAACGCTTCTACCTCTGCCGCCACCTGCGGGTGGACCTGCGGAAGTTCCAGCCGTCCTCGGAAAACCGTCGCATCCTGCGCAAAGGCGCCGAACTCACCGGCGAGTTGGTGCCGCGGACCGCGTTTGACTACACCCCAGCCCACCGCCAGCGCTGGTGCGCCTACGCCGACGCCCGCTGGGGCCCGGGCATCATGAGCGCCTCGCGGCTGGACGGATTGCTCGCGGGGAAGGTCGTGTCGCACCTCCTCGTCTTCCGCGACCCGGGCGGCGCCGAGGTGGGCGCCGCGGTGCTCTACCTGGAGGCGCCGGCCATGGCATTCTACTACTACGCCTTCTACGACCTGCACTGGCTCAGCCGCAGTCTGGGCATGTTCATGATGACCTGGACGGTGGACCACTTCGCGCGGGCCGGCCTGCACCATCTCTATCTGGGCACCTGCTACTCAGAACGCGCGCTCTACAAGACCCAGTTCCAGGGCATCGAGTTCTACAACGGTTTCCGATGGTCGTCCAACCTGCGCGAGTTGAAGTACCTCCTCCGGCGCGAACAACGGCCCATCGAGAACCACCTCCTGGCCACGCCGGAATACCGCGATCAGTTCTACGGCGGCAACCTGGACGAGATCACGGCAGCCGGCGGCTTCAGTCTGGATCGGTTCCCCGAGTGATCCGCCGCAGCACGGCGGGCATCATGTACGGCCGCGAGGCATGCCGCTCCGGACCTGCCGTTTGCGGAGGAGCGTGCCCCGGCGTTCCAGCCCTCCGAACCCCCACGCTCCCGTCCATCCGCGCATTGACATCGCGAACAGGCGATCAACGGTGTTTGCAGGCGGCGTGCTGGGCGTGCTCAACGGCATGTTCCAGGTGCCATCCCGCCGCAGGCGCAGCCGGTCGCAGCCGTCACAGACGCGAACGGCTCACGCTCAGCCGATAGAACCGGCCGCTCGCGGACGGCAACCGGTCCTCGGCTACGAGTTCGCCACCCGTCCCCACCCGCTCGCCTTCCAACATCTGCCAGCCCGAAGTGTCCAGGAGCTTGTCCCGGTATTCCACGCGGTAGGTGCGACCCTCAACACTGAGCCAGCGCAGTCGGACGGCGTCTCCAACCCCACGCGGAATCGTCAACCGCAACACCGACCGCGCGTCTCGCGGTTGCGTGCCGGCGATCCATTCGTCGAAGTTAACCGCCCCGTCCGCGTCCGGATCGAGTGCGGCGTCGTCGCGGGTCGGGTCCAGCAACACCTCGATTTCCCAGACGTCCGTCATCCCGTCGTGGTCGGAGTCGGCCAGGGGATGAACGACCTCGAAGGCCCCCACGTCCGGTGCCGCCGTCCCGTCGTTGTCACCGTCCAGCGGGCGCGGCGTGCCGACCGCATCCACACGGACGGTGTAAGCGGCCGATCCGCGGTCGATGCAGGAGGAATCCGGCGCGAGGCGGAAGTCGCCATTCGCCGCATCCACCCATCCGGGTGCGACACTGAAGTCGCCGGTGCCGGGCGCGAGATTCAGGTAGTTTGATCGGAGGTTGAAGACGTTGTTGTACGCCAGCGTGGCCCGACCATCGGGTGGGAGCGGTGTCGGGGTTTGGTACAAGCCCGAGGAATTCGAGACGATGAGGTTGTTGGCGATGACCAAGCGGTCGGAGCCCGCCGGCAGGGCGAACGCGATTCCCCCGCCCTGCTCGCCGAAGATGTTCGAAGCCACATTGCCGACGATGGTGTTGTGGACGACGTAGATCGGTTCGACGGCGTCGCTCAGGACCATGAGGTAGATGCCCCCGGCCATGCCGCCAAACGCGGTGGGATCATACGCGCGGTTGCCGGTGATGACGTTGTTCTGCACCCGGCCGGCCCGGCAGCCGCTGAGGTTCAGGGCGGCGCCGACGGCGGCGGTGTTGTCGGCGAGCGTGTTGCCTTCGATCCGGAAGTCGGGGGCCTGTTGGACCGTGATCGCGCCGGAAGCCGAACCCTGGTAAAATGGCAGCGCCGCATACATGGTGTTGCTCTGAATCAGGTTGCCCAGGATCTGCGGCGCGGAGAGCGTCTGGCTGAAGATGGCCGCACCTTGTTCGGCGTGGTTCAGCGTGATGCGGTTTCCCTCGATGACCGGCATCGAGTACGCCAGGAAGATACCGCCCCCGCTGCCGTCAAAGTCATCGAGCACCTCGTTCTCGGTGATCGTGTTCCCGGTGATCGTCGCATAGCTCAGCCGGCAATAGATCCCGGCACCATGCGAGGCGATGCCGGGCGGCGGCGTGTTCGTGTCGATGGCCACCGAGTTGCGGATGATGAGATTGTTCGCGATGCGCGGGCTGGAGACCACCACCCGCATCCCCCGCCCAGTCCGCCGATGCCGTACTTGGCAAAGGGATTGCCGCCGCTGAAACGACCGCCGTTGGTGATGGTGAACCCGTCCACCTCGCACACCTGGAAACCAGCGTTCTGCACCGTCACAACCCCGGGAGTGCCGCCACCATCCAGCACGGTCGGATGGGCCGCCGGATCGCGCGCCAATCGCTCGGTCTCCTGCCCGGCGAACCCGCCGTAGAGTGACACGAAGGCAGGGACGGTGATGTGCTCGACGTACGTGCCGGCCTTCACCCACAACTCACCGCCGCCCACCTTGGCGGCGTCAATCCCGGCCTGCACCGTCCGGCGGGCCCGGGCCCAGCTCGAACCGTCGCGCGCATCGTCGCCTTCCGGGCTGACGTATACGACCCGGGTCGTCACGGGCCAAAGCGTCCCGTCAGACTCATCGGCCCCGATGTCCACCGCGTCCCCCCGAACGCGTGCTTGGCCGTCGAGATCAAGTGCATCCCGGAGGTCCTCGGTGGTCTTGCCCGCATTGATGCAGGGCGAAGCCGGCTGCAGATGGAAGTCCATGCGGTGAAGCTGGGCCAGTTGCGGGTCCGCGGCGATGTTACCGTTCTGTTCCGCCTGCGAGGGCAATCCCTGGTAGTCGCCGCCCAGGGAGTGGACGCGATTGCCGTAGACGCAGTTGAACTCGATCACCGCGTTGGTGGGCGTGCCGGCGGCTTGCTCCAGTCCCCAGGGGTTGAACGCGACGAGGTTGTTGCGCAGGACGGGCGCAATCGGGACCAGTCGCGAACTGCCCCAAAGAATGCCGGACCCGTTGTTGGCCACCACGGTGTTGTTGACCACCACGGGCACACCGCCGTTGGCGTCGATCAGGACAATCCCGCCGCCATTCCGCCCGCCGTTGGCCGCAATCACGTTGTTGAACAAGACCGGCGAACTGACCGCGGTGGGGGTGGGGTCGCCCGTCCAGATCGTCCGCGGTTGCGAAGATCCCGCCGCCGCCGACCGGGACCGCCATGCCCTCGTCCTTCAGCGACGCCATGTTGCCGAGGATGAGGTTGTGGGTGATGCGCGGGGAGGCGTTCCGCCAGCAACTGATGCCCCCGTTTTGCGCGGCGGTGTTCCAGAGAATCCAGTTGCCCGTGATGTGGGGCGAGGCGTCGATGCAGGCAATCCCGCCGCCGTCGAGGGTGTAGTTGTCCTGGATGACATTGGCCTCGATGACGGCCGTGAGGTTCGTCGGCGTGTAGTTGACGTGGATCCCGCCGCCGTAGCCCAGGGTCTCGCTGTAGAGATTGGCCCGGATCACATTGCCGCGAATGACGAAGGCGGTCTCCTGGCAGGTGATGCCGGCGCCGCGGCCCTGCTGGATGGTGAAGCCGTCCACCACGCGGGGCGGGCCGCTGCCGCGGAGGCTCACCACCACCCCGCCGTAGGCGCCGTCCAGGATGGTGCGATACACCGCCGGTTGACGCTCCGCGCGCGAGCTCTCGTGACCCGCAAACCCGCCGTACAACGCGAGGCCCTTCGTCACCGTGAGGCGTTCGGTGTAAGTACCCTGCGCCACCCACAACTCGTCGCCGTCCGCCGCCAACGCCACCGCGCGATTCACGGTCTGCACCGCCGTCTCCCAATCCACCCCGGACCGTGTGTCGTCCCCGTCCACCCGGACATGGATCGTGGCCGCAACGAGACCAGCACCCACGGCCACCCCCCCTAACGGGAACATGGACAACCAGCAGATCCAACGTCGACGCGCATTCATGGGAAACCACCTTGCGGGACTGGGCAACCGCCATGCCATGGTCAGACTTCTACTCGAAGTCACTCGAAACTTCAAGCCACGACACCTCAGCATCGCTGATGACGACACCGCGGATTCATCTGGGTTTGGGGTAGCGGTTACGCAGCGCCCACGTAGAGGCTGAAATCGGAGGAGGGACTTCCCGCCTTGGATTCTCCGCCGATTCCGAACCTCGGGGATGGGGCTGAGGGAGGCGCCGCTTGCACTTGTGGTGCGGGCTTCCAGCCTGCACTCCCGCGGTTCACGGTCTCTGGGCATGGCCGCCAACCTGGGACAGCTTGCCCTGACGTCTGACTCACACCCTCACCG
The DNA here is from genome assembly GCA_027493615.1 of Verrucomicrobiota bacterium. Classification (GTDB taxonomy): domain Bacteria; phylum Verrucomicrobiota; class Verrucomicrobiia; order Limisphaerales; family J093; genus DSVZ01. Next base: position 101,634 of record JAOSKK010000039.1, on the reverse strand, counting down.
GCGGCGCAGCCTCCACACCCCTTTCAGGTCTTCCCCGATCGTCCGCACCAACCGCACCCGCGAGTCCGCATCGTCCACCCACCGCACCGGCAACTCGGCGATCCGATACCCCTGCCGCTGCGCCCGCACCAGCAATTCCGTGTCGAAGAAAAAGCCCGGGTCCCGCACCTGCGGCAGCAACGCCTGCGCCGCCGCGCGCGACAGCGCCTTGAACCCGCATTGCGCATCCCGCACCTTCAACCCCAGCACCCGGCGCAACAGCAAGTTGTACGTCCGGCTGATCAGCTCCCGCTTCCAGCCCCGCGTGGTGTGCGACGCCGCCAACAGCCGCGAACCGATGGCCAGGTCGTATCGCCCCCCGCCAATTGCCTCGATCAACTCCGGCAGATGCTGGAGATCCGTGGAAAGGTCCACATCCATGTAGCTGAGCACGTCCGCTTCGCTACCCAGCCAGGCCTCCTGGAGCGCCCGCCCCCGCCCGGCTTGATCCAGGTGCAGGACGCGCAATGCGATCGCTTCCGGTTCCCGGCCTTCGGACCTCGGCACCGGGCAACGCCCCTCCTCCCGAATCCCCCGTCTCCAATCCCCGATCCCCGATCTCCGACCTCCCATCCGCTCCCTCCGATCTGCTATCTCCCATCTCCGATCTCCTATCCCCCTCCCCGCTCCTCCGCGAGACCGCGAGCCAACTTCAGCGTTCCATCCGTCGAACCGTTGTCCGCGATGACGACCTCCCACCGGTACGTTCGTTGCCCGGCCAGAAACGCCATGACCCGACGGACACTCGAGGCCAGTTGCGCCTCCTCGTTGTACACCGGCAACGTGACGTTGACCTGCAGCATAACGCCTCCATCACGCTCACCGGGAGCTCCCCGTGAACCTTGTGGTGCGGGCGTCCCGCCTCCACCTGAGGGGTTCCTGGTCCCTGGGCATGGTCGTGAGGCCAAGGCAGCTCTCCCCCGGCTGCCCCCATCCTGCCAATTTGCGCGCGGCTCCCGGGCGCTCCCGGGACCCACCCTCCTCCCACAGGAACCCGCAACGCGGCAGCAGCACGTGGTTGAAGACGTACCGCACCCACCGCGCGGGTAGCCACTGCACCAGCCACGTCACCCCCATCGCGGCATGTCCTGTCATCCCGGCCCGGTACCCATACCGTTCCATCGCCCGCCGCCTCGCCCGCAACGTGGCCGCGACCATCTCGCGATGCTGCCTCACCGAGGTGTTCGCCCCGGTAATCCGCACCTGGGTCAGGCGCTCCGGCAGGTTCGCCAGGCGGTAACGCCACCCCAGACGAAGCCACAGTTCGAGATCTTGAACCAGGTTGAAGGCCTCGTCGTAATCCCCGACCTCCGCAAGGCACTCCCGCCGGATGAGCGCCGCCGAATGGCAAAGCGGATTCCGATACCAGAACACACGCCGGCACGCCTCGTGGGTCCCAGGATAGTCCTTGGATCCGAACACCCGGCCGCACTCATCGATGAGCTGGCAGTTGCTCCCGCACACTGCCACCCCACGGTTCTCCTCCCGCGTCAGGAAATCCACTTGCCGCTGCAGGCGTTCGGGCAGCCAAAGGTCGTCACTGTCCAGCGGGGCGAGGAAGGCGCCGGAGGCCGCCTGCAACCCCAGATTCAAGGCGGCGGCTATCGTCAACCGCTGCGCCGGTTGCCGCGCTCTGATGCGGGAGTCCTGCCGCACCCAGTCTTGAATCCGTTCCCACGAACCGTCGGTCGAACAGTTGTCCACCACCAGCAGATGCCAATCGGTCCACGTCTGTCCGAGCACGCTGGCGATTGCCTCGCCCACGAACCGAACGTGGTTGTGGCTGAGCAGCAGAACGAAGACGGGCGCCGGATCGCTCATCGCACCTTGGATGAAATGCATTGGACCCGAGGGTTCGGTCGTGGTTCCCGCAACCTCCCCCACCAACATCCCCAGCGCTCCCAGCACCGCAAAGCTCAACCACCAGCGCGGTACCGGCTCCCACTCGAAGAGGTAGGGCAGATAGGTGAAGCCCGAGGCCAACTGCATCAGCACGGCGACCCGGTACCCGCCCGACACGTAGACCGCGTACACCACCGAAAGCACGTCCGCCGCGAAGAAGTACCGCTCGTGCATGCCGGGCAACAGAGATGGCGGAAACAACACGGACAGGAGCGCCAGCGACACCACCCATGGCGATTCGGTCAGGTGAGCGGGCGGGCCTTCCCGCGTCCACCACACGAACACCTCGGTCGCCAGCAGCGTCCAGCCAATACCCACCCACCACAGAACATCCGAGTGCACGGCAAACACCCACTGATACCAGTTGGTCGCGCCGAGTGTGAGGGTCGGGTCGCTTCCGGACAGTCCGCCTGGCCAGAGGGCGACCGTGAGGGGTCGGCCGGCCGCGATCACCGGTAACGCCAGGCCGACATACACCGCCCCCGGCAACCAGCACCATCGCCACGGCAACCACCCGGCCACGAACAGGCCGGCCAAGAGCGGGCACCAGAAGATCGCTTGCGGTTTGAGCGTGCACGACACTCCAAACGCCACCAGCGCCGCCACCGGCTTCCGTTCAAGCAAGTAGAACAACGACGCCAGGAAGCCGGCCGTGTACATCACGTCGCATTGCCCCCAGAGCGCCCCGTTCATCACCACTGTCGACAATAACAGAAAGACTGTGGCTGCCACCCATGCGGTCCGGTCAGACGCCGAGTGGCGCCGGGCCAGTCGCCAGACGTACCGCGCCGCAACGTAATCGACCGTCACCGAGAGCACCTTCACCGCGTAGAGCTTGGGCAGCGGCAACAAGGTGCTGGCCGAGAGCAGATAGAGGTAGAGCGGGGATAGGTGGCGAAGGGTTCCTCGACGCCCAGACCCCGCCACCGCCCCTGCTCGACGTACAAGTCGTACCACCGGCTCAGGAAGAACCGGTAATCGCCACTCTCGAAGTCAAACAGGCTCAACCGCAACAGGAGGGAACCGGCCAAGCCCACACAGGGCCACAGCCACACGCCTGGACGGTGACCCGGCGCGGCTGGGCCGACACCAACCCTGGGGTTCCTGGCCGCGTCATGTTCCATGGTCACTCCGCTCCTCGCGGTTCACCGAGCTTGCCCGCAGCATCTTTCGCGGCCTGGGCGTCAGCCGCCCCGGCCAATCGCCACAGCCACGCCATCCCGCCGACCAGCAGGGCGTAGTACAACCCCACACTCACCCACGGCTTGAGCCCGAACACCTCGGTCCCCAGCATGTAGGAGAACTCGCCCCGGAGGAGCTTCGGGATGTGCAGCTCCGTGAGCGGGTTGTAGAACCTGGAATCCGGGATGGGTGTTACCAACAGGAAAGATTGCAGGGGCCACACTGCCATCACGTGGCGGCACAGTGACAGGCAGTGAAGCTCGAGATCTTCGCGTGCATAGTATCTTGTCAGGGGAGGCGGCAAGCCCAGCCAGCGGGCACTCCGGCGTCGCGTGGGGCATTGGGAAACCGGTCGCGGGAGAGAGTCAGACAGCCAGGAAAGTTGGGTCGAACCGCCCACCTACCAGAAGCCCTTTTCCCGCGCCGCCAAGGGGGCGCCACGGCGTCGTAAGGGGTGGGGAGTGGACGGAGGGCCCAACCAGACAGCGACCGTTTATAGGGTCATTGGGCGCTGGGACCAAGGAGGCAGAGTTGAGAGAGTTTTCTGCAGGTTGTTCGTGCCTTTGGCGCCCGCAGGGCATAGACTCTCTGCCCTCATGAGTCTTCTCATTCACGATGCCTTCCTCTCCCCGGCGCTGGAGCTCTTGCCCACGCTCGAACACTACCGTCAGGACCTGGACTACAGCGATGCCGAGTTCCTCACGCTGGGCGTGCGACGCATCAACACCTACCATCCTTCGGGGCGCTCGTTTCTCCAGTCGGTGCGTCAGTGCGAGGTGAGTGACGTCTCGCTCAAGGCCTACTTCGGAGCCTGTCGCAGCCGGCGGCGGCTGAAGCTGGCGCATGAACTCAACACGGCGGTCTCCTGGCAACTGCGGGTGCCGAGTGATCGCTTCGCGGCCTTCCCCGAACTCCACGGCCGGGACATTCTGGCCTTGGACGGACACGACATCCGCCATGGCAGCCATGAGCCGGCGGCGCTCACCCGGCGTGGTGAGAGTAAGGTTCCCGATACGCTGACCGGGGTGTTCCTGCGGGATCTGCGGACGGGCAGTGCGCGGGTGCTGACCCAGACCCACGGGCACCAACATGAGTGGGCGGCGGTCAAGGCCTGTCCCTGGAGGGACTTCCTTTGGCGACCGGAGGCCCGGGGCACGATCCTGGTGATCGATCCGGTGGCGGTGGACTTCGGCTTCCTGCGGGGCGCCAAGTTCAAGGGGGGCTTCACGGTGATCACGCGAACCAAGGAGAACCTCGTGGTTCGGGAATCCCGCCCGCTGAGCTGGGACCGGAAGTATCCCCCAACCAGGGCGTGCTGAGCGATGAGCGGGTGTGGTTCAGCGAGGCGGGGGAGTTTCGGCGCATCCGCTACCGGGATCCGGAGAGTGGGACGGTCTATGAGTTGCTGACCACCGAGTTTCACCTGCCCCGGGGATCATCGCCCAGATCTACCGACTGCGCTGGGACATCGAGAAGTTCTTTGACGTCTGTGAGAACCTCCTGGCCGAGGCGCGGGCCTGGGGGCGGGGCCGGTGCCGGCGCAGGTGCAAAACGAGTTTCTGGTCCTGGTGCACAATCTGCTGATTCTCCTCAGTACCAGGCTGGAAGCGGAGGAAGGCCTGCGGGACGAGAAGGTCGAGGTCAAGTACGAGGCGGCGCTTCAAGCCCGGGAACGCGTGGCCAAGTCGCGGGGCCGGTCGGTGTCGCCCTGGGTGCGGGTGTTGCGACGGATCACTCGCTGGAGCAGTCAGTTTACCCGATGGCTGCAGGATGCCTTGCTGCATCGTTGGGAGTGGACCGAAGGCCTGGCCAAGCTGCGGCCACTCATGCACGCCTATCTCCGCTAGCGCCCCTGGCAGCCCCCGCCAACCCCTCACGGATCCCCTACGTCAATGTTGTCACACCCTGCCCGCCAGCCGTGCCTTTCAGCATGCAGCATGCCCTCGCACTTTCTCTGTTTGTCGAGGTAACACCGATCGGAATCCGGGCACGCGTCCGTAATCGTGGCCAGCGTCATCAGGCCGATCGACACCAGCGCCAACGTGGCTCCGAGCTTCGGCCACCGCTGCGTCCCGATGGCGCACGGCAGCGCCAGCAAAGGGATGATGGGGGCCATGTACCGCGCGCTGATCGTGTACCCCGCCTGCCAGTCCCAGACGCGACCGGAGATGACCAGCATATGCAGGACCGGTACGGCGTAGGTCAACCATAGCCAGCGCGGCCGTTCCTTGGCGATCCACCACCATCCGAACCCGGCCATGATGAGGAACGGGGTCCAGAAGATCAGGCCCCGCGTGGGTCCGATCAACAGCCGTCCCAGGTTCTCGGCATCCGGCCACTTGATGGCGTACAGACCCTCTTTCATCGGTGCGAAACTGGCCTGATACGAGTATGGCAACTCGAATGGGCTCCCGATCGTCGCCCAACTGTACGCCGGGATCAGCAGCAGCGGAGGCAACGCACCCAGGCCACAAGCCAGGGCGGGTCGCCAGCGGTCCGCCCCGGCACGAGCGATCGCCGAACCTGCATGACCTCCTGCTCCGCCGAGGTCAGGGCCTCGCCGCCACTCCCGGAGCACTAACTCGAGGCCAATCCCCAGCACGACGATCCCCGCCGTGTACTCACTGGCCAACGCCAGGCCCAGACACAAACCCGCCAGTGCCATCCGCCCCCGACCAGCCTCCCTCGTCGACGGACCCGGTCCGCCAGTCGCCTCCATCAGGCCGGGGCAAAACAACCCGCTTGCCCAGATAGCGATGCCGATCAGGCCGATCACCTGCGCGTGGCTGAACAACAGCGTGCTGTAGGGCAAGGCAAGACCGCCCAGTGTCAAGCCCAGCACAGCGAGGAGCCCCGCGCGCCGTCGCACGAACAAGTTGAGCCACGCGAGCACCGCCGCTCCACCCAGCGCGGCCGGTAGCGCTTGCGAGAAGGCACAAGCCGCCCAACTGACTAGCTTCTTTCCGGCGCTCCCGTCCAAGTCAACGCCCCGCCACCCTGCCACCCTCGCCGCTGCGGCGTAGGCCGGCAGGGCCAATGCTGCCGTCCCCGGCGCCTTGTCCGAGTAGTAGTGCCCTCCGAAGTAGGCCTTGTCCGGTGTGTTCTGATGCACCCGATCGATATTGAGAGTTCCACGGCCCACCAACTCCTGCAGCAGGTTAAGACGCGACACCGGTGTTGCCGAATCATAGCCCCGTTGGTGGACCGCTACCAGAGCCAGCAGGAGCCAGGCTGCAAGCAGCCAGGTCGTCGTCTTCAAAGCGGCAACGTCGGGCCGCACAGCGACTCTTCAAAGACAGGTTTCGGGCAGCAGCAGGGTCGTGCCAGGCACCGTGGTCCACCCCAGAGCCCAGCACCAGCAGAGGAGCGGAACACAACCGGTGGACTCCCGCCGGGTGGTGCAGCTTGTGCCTGGCAGCGGCGGCAAGCAATTGCCGTAGCCTGAGTTACAGGTATGGCAGTCGTTCCAGTTTCGGGTGCACCCCATCCCCGGGCACCCCGGTGACACACCACAATTATTGCCCACAGCAATGCCAGCCGGCTCGCACACCTGCTGCGGGCCCAATGCTACCGTGCTCACCACGATGAGCGAGAACCAGAGGCCTTTCAGGATCCAGGATTGTAGTTGATTCATCGCTTCCGTCCTTTCAATTAAGAGGCGAGGGACTCCGCCACCGCCTGACCAACCAAGGCAACGCTCCGACAAGGACGGACCCCAAAAGTATGGCCGCCACCTGGCCCGCAGTCCTCGAGGAGGCACCTCGAACCTGGGCCGCGTTCAAGGTCTGCCGTTGCCGCACCAAACTAAGAATGCCGGGATCGTCACGCGCCGGCCATACCTCGGCCGTGCACTGGTAGGTAATCTCTTCGAGCCGACGCGATGGATCTAGGAATCTGTAGTCTCTGACAGAGACGGGGGGCGAAAGCGGGGCAGAAACGTCGAGCGCTCCTGCCGTCCCATCAGGCGAACAGTTCCCGCATACGACTGCTGCTTCGTGGCCACCCCTCGAGACCACGGTGAGAAGACCGTCAAGGCAAACTCGCGCGGGAGGACGATGCCGTTGACATTCGTGACCGCGGCGACCTCGTAGCGCGCCAGATGCACGCCTTCGGCTTGTCCCGCGGCTCGCAACACCTCGTCGAACTCGCGGTCGGTAACCGAGGAACTGATGGCTCCAGAACGCCGCGCGACGAGGGCTTGTCTCCCAGCTACCATGAAATCAACGGATTCCGGCAGCATGAACGCCGACGGCAATACGCGGAGATTCGCAAGTTCGACGGCGTGACCAGCGGCGCTACGGAAGCCCGAGTTCCACAACGCTGGCAAGGTCGCCACCGTGCCCGTCTGGCGCAGAAAGCTGGTTGAGGCAACCGCAAACCAGATCACGCGCGTCGTGGCCTCCGCGAAGGCAGGGTATGTACCGCGCCCCACCGACAGAGCTGGCAGCACCCGCTGAGTTGCGGTGGCCGTGCCGCGGTGCTGGCGGGGCATGATCACTGAACCGGTCTCCTCACCGTCGCATCCGCATTCCTCGGAGTAGTTGCCGCCATAGTCTGCCCGAAGCCACCACGCAGTGCCGGTGACGTTCGCCTCAAACGCCACCGTGACCGTGTACTGCTGGATCCCGGCGGTGTCGTATCCCGAAACAATAACCTCTCCCTCGAGCGCCACCCCGGAGGACGTGGCCCACGTGCGAGCCGCCGTAAACAAGCAAAACGCCCAGAGCATGATTCTGGCTCCGCGCATGCGAGCCGCCCCGACCTGAGTCCCCGTGCCGGGATCCCGCCGCGGAACGACTCCTCGGGTCCACCACAGCAGCAGGAGGCCTCCAACGAGCATGCCAGTCACTACGGCTTTCGGCGCCCACGCGTACAAGTCACCAACTCGACCCATGCAAGGGCACGGAGCCAACCCGCCGCCGGCCCACGCTGCCACTCGGTAGGCTCCCACAACCGCAGCAAACCAGACGATGATCTCCAAAGCCGCGCCCGTGTTGCGGCGCAGCCACAAAGCCGCCAGGACCAGTAATTCGGCGAGGGCGCCCGCAAGCATCACCTGCCGCGTCGAGAGCGGAGTCAGCACCGGGTCCCGCCGACCCAGTGCCGAGTCCTCAGAAGAGATTGCCTCCAGTTTCAACACCGACGTCAGGGCGAGGATCGCCATGACGAGGCAGACAAATGCGACAGATACCCTTCGCTTCATACAATCAGACTGGTTGTACGGCTTGCGGCGACGGGGGGCTTACGACGCGGCTCGGACGCGTCGCGCCAGACGGAGAGCGGTGGGTACTCCCAAGACAAGCAAGAGCAAGACTCCCATGAGATACCAACTCGTTTCCCCTGACACGGCCCGTCCCGTTGAGGCGGCCCTCAGGTACGCGATAGCCGCTTCCGGGTTCCCTTGCATGGCCAGCAACTCTGCGTCCGTCGGCGGCCGGTAACCCATCGTATACGTCACGGGCACCGGCAGCCGATGGTCTTCCACTAACGCTCCTGGTCGGATAGACACAGCCTCGAAGCCTCCGCCAGTTCGCCGTGCCACCGTGATATCATTGTACTTCTCGCGCCACGTGAGTTTCCCTGCGTTGTAGACCTCGATCAGAACCTCCCGCGGAGGCCACGCTTGCGTGCTGAGTGATGCCGCAGTTGCCTGGAGTAGCAATGTTCCATCAGCCGAACAGAACCGGGTCCGAACCGGAAGCATCGCCGCGTCCGGATCGAAGTCAATCTCCCAGCGCTCTTCTGAGCTGTAGCGTGGGCTTCCTTCGATGCGGATTACTCTACTCCCCGCGGCGCCCGCGAGGGCCGCCTCGCGGTCGATGACTCGAGCGGTGGGGGCCTTAAGCTTGGATAATGTGGCCAAAACAGCGTGGGGCAACACCGGGTATGAGGGAAAGCCCGCCTCATGCTCTTCGACACCCATGCGTGCCTCCTGGCCGCGGGCCGCGGTGTTCGTCTGCCCGGCGCCTGCCGCGGCCGCTGTGGTTATGTCAAGGCACAGGTCGTTCGAACGTACGCACTCCATCTCTAAGGGCACCATCACGCCTGTGGGCAGCCCTGAGCTGGAAATCGTTCTGGCTCGGCTCGCGTATCCCCACACGTAACATGCAGCCTCGAAGCGGAGCTCCATCGTGACCGTGACAGGCCCCCTGGCCTCTGTCGCCGGCGCCAAACGCATGACGCGCTCGAACTCACGCAAGCACGTGCCACGTACAACCGTTCCCGCAGACCGGCTCACTTGATTCGACAACACTTGGAGGACGACTCCATAATCGACGGGGGGCTCCGTGGCCAGCAGCCTAGGAACGGCGAAGAAGAGGGCAACCATCCCCACCGCAATCCATCGCCGTCGGCTGACGTGGAGCGACCGGTGCTGGACTACGATTGTACGTTGCATGCTCACGGTTTCCGAATCCACATACCCCCGTTCACGTCGCGCACGCGGTCGCGGCCTTGATGGGCTCCCATGAGTCTGGCCATGGGTACCATTGCCATGGAAAGCTCGGGTGAGCCCGGTGGCCCTCCCTCGTGAGAGGAGCCGAGCGTCCGCCGTCGGTGCATCCTTTCGAGTAGTCTTCCTGGCAGGGAGAACACCAACTTGATACGTCCCGCCCTTGGACACAGTCGATCGCCGCGGGCGGGGGCTCCGGACTCCAGAGGGTGTATTGCACGACGGGAAGAGCCCCACACTCGGTAGCCGCTTGCGAGCCAGTGTCGAGAACGCATCCAAGCAGGCATATGCTTGCTGCAACGAATCGCCGATTATTCATTATGTACTCCTGTGTTTTGGTTTTGCACCACTCCTTGCGCGTCACGGTGCCCTGCGGCGCTTCGCGACATGTGGAGTGGCCAAAGCATCCTAGCGCTCCCTGCGTGGTTGACCACCTATACCTACGTGTAGAGTTGAGCAACTCCTGAAGGCGAGACCCTGATACACCAGTGCCGCGCAGGAATGCACCGCTATCCTCTCAGAGGCTCTGGGCAGGTGGAAGGCGAAGCCGTCTTCGGTATCTCCCGGGGCCCTCGCGACTCTCTTATCTGCACATTCACACCCCCATCCTATGGAGGATCTCCATCGGGCGTGAAGAAAGACCGATTCCTTCCGCTGCTGTTATCTCTGCCTTCTGCGGTGCGACACACGCCTCTTTGTGACTCGGCGCCAAAGCGCCACCGGAACACCCGCTGCCCGGCTGCTGCAGGCGCGCCGCATGCGGGTGGCCTCCGGATGGTCTCATGGTGATCATTCGGCGAGCAGCCCCTTTGCGAAGCCGTTGACAAGACCGAGCGCCGCTCTCTGCAGCCGCCTCAAGTTCCCCAGGTCCTTCTCCGACTCCACCATTTCCCAATAGCTTTGCTTCGGGGTGAACGTCTTCGCCGCCTGCCACTTCCAGTGCTCGACATGGCCGTCGGCAAAGCTCAGCGCCCCCGACTGGTTGTGCCGCGCCGCCGGCAGATTGACCCAGCGGGTGTCCGGGCTGGGCCAGACCAGGAAATGTCCGTCATCAATGCTGTCCTCCGCCTCGTCGACGAACACGAACACCTCGACGGGATTGAAGCTCGCCTGCTCCCGGCGCAGCACCACCTGCACCTCCTGAGAGCGGCTGTCGGAGTTTCCGTTCGACGAGCAACTCCGCCTCCGTGGCCTCGCGAGTTCCTTGCCTTGAAGTGCGGGCCGGCGCCGCTTGTTAATCGGGCAGCGGCGGAGCGCAATGCAGGGGACCTCCCCGCACGCCGGGCCGCTCGGGCAGTTAGGGCCTTCGCCGCCGAAGCGAGTGGGGTGGAGGGCCTGCGTCGTTGAACTGCTCGGTCTCATGGCGGGTCGAAGTGCAAAGGTTTTAAGCGATGGCCGCGCCGCTGACAACCTACACGTTCGTGTAGGGGGGTACCCCGTCGCCGGGCCCAAATTCGGCGACGTCGAAGCGACCGTCGCCGCGCGCGGGACCGTACCGCCGAGGGGTTCCTCGAGGCCCAGTCAGGAAGAACCGATAATCGCCACTCTCGAAATCAAACAGGCTCAACCGCAACAGCAGGGAACCGGCCAAGCCCACACAGGGCCACAGCCACACGCCTGGACAGAGACCCGGGGTTGGCGGGGCGACACCGCCCCCGGGGTTCCTGGCCGCGTCATGTTCCATGGTCACTCCGCTCCTCGCGGTTGACCAAGCTTCACCGGAGCGTCTTTCGTCGCCTGGGCGTCTGCCTGGCCGGCCAACCGCCACAACCACGCGATGCCGCCGATCAGGATCGCATAGTACAGGCCGACGCTGACCCAGGGATTCAGGCCGAACACCTCGGTCCCCAGCGTGTACGAGAACTCGCCCCGCAGGAGCTTCGGAATGTGCAGCTCGGTGAGCGGGTTGTAGAACCTGGAATCCGGACACGCGTCCGTAATCGTGGCCAGCGTCATCAGGCCGATCGACACCAGTGCCAGCGTGGCTCCGAGCTTCGGCCACCGCTGCGTCCCGATGGCGCAGCGCAGCGCCAGCAAAGGGATGATGGGGGCCATGTACCGCGCGCTGACCGTGTACCCCGCTTGCCAGTCCCAGACGCGACCGGAGATGACCAGCATATGCAGGACCGGTACGGCGTAGGTCAGCCATAGCCAGCGGGGCCGCTCTCCGGCGATCCACCACCATCCGAACCCGGCCATGATGAGGAACGGCGTCCAGAAGATCAGCCCCCGGGTGGGTCCGATCAAAAGCCGTCCCAGGTTCTCGGCATCCGGCCACTTGATGGCGTACAGACCCTCTTTCATCTCGGGAAAACTGGCCTGGTAGGAGTACGGCAGGTCGAATGGTGTGCCAATCGTCGCCCAACTGTAAGCCGGGATCAGCAGCAGCGGCGGAATGGCCGCGACAAAGAACCCCACCAACGGCCGAAGCCGAACTGCCGGAGGTCCACATTCGCTTGCGCCGCTGCTCGCCTTCAGCCCGCTGGAGTCGAACTCCTTCGCCCCATTCCGAGCCTCCAGCACCCGGGCCTCACGCCACTGGCGAACGAGGACCGAGACCACCAAAGCCCCCACCACGATTCCGGCCGTGTACTCGCTGGCCAGCGCCAAACCTAGGCAGAACCCCGCCAACCCCATCCGCCACGCGGCCGTGCCCGATCGTGGTCGCCGACCTGGCAAACACAACTCCTCGTGTTCTGGATAGAGGCCCAGCGCCCAGATCGCGATCCCCACAAGGCCGATGACCTGAGCATGGCTGAACAGGAGGGTCGCATACGGCAGGGGCAGACTGCCCAGCGTCAAGGCAACAATCGTCAAGAGGGCCGCGCGCGCCCGCACGAATCGCCGCAGCCAACCGAACATCGCTGCGGCACCAATCGCGACAGGCAGGCCTTGCGAGAAGGCGCACGCCGTCCAACTGGTTACCAGCCAGCCGGTCTTCGAGTCCGGTTCCACCCCCTGCGACGAGGCGATGCCCGCCGCGGCGGCAAACGCGGGGAGGGCCAGCGCGGCCGTGCCCGGTGCCTTGTCGCTATAGAGGTGACCTTGATGTCGTGCTTTGTCAGGGGTGTTACTCTCCCACGTATCGATGCACAATCTCTTCTCCACATACATCGCCTGAAGCACATCGAGTCTTGACACAGGTGTTCCGTCCGCGAAGTCACGTTGATGCCAGAAAGATACGCAGACAAACAACCACGTTGCAGCACCTAGGCAGAATCTCGAGCCATGAGCCGCGTTCATCACATCCCTACTGGCAACCCGCCGGCCGCAGCTTCTGACATTCAGCGCTTCCGGTGCACAGTATGCTTAGCCTTGCGCATCGTAGGATACCGCTCATACAACAGCGCGACACTGCTGCAGAATATACCTCCGCCGAAGATGAGTGATGCAGCAGCAATCGCCAATACGTTCTCTTCAACTCTGACCATCTGTTCTAAGAATGTACTCTGGCCAAAACACCCACAGGGCCGGTCTCGCCCCATCACAGACGCTGCACTGTGAAATGCCAAGAAGAGAAATCCGACCCACGCTATAAACAGGTATCGGTGCTTTGGGACCCGACTCAGCACAATGACGCAGCAGGCCACAAGGTCAAAGCATATGGCTAATCGCGTCACCGCCGCGTTACTGACACAAATCAGCAACGGATGAGCATCCACCTTTGACGGGTCCCGACCCAACAACCATCCCACCTTCATGCAGGACGCGCTCGCCAAGGTAACCACAACGCACGCCGAGAATACTGGAAGAGCAATATGTGCAAGTATCCGAAGGCCGCATCGCAGCCACCGTTGTCGTCGAGAACTGCCAGTATTCAGTGTACCCTCCGTCTGATTAGCCCGTCACGCCTCGACTTCAGCAGCGCGATGCGCACCCTCAGGTACCTTGCCCGCCGGCTTCATATGCTGCGCGGCCAAGGGTTCACGCCACACGCAGGTATTCGCAGGTTCTAGGGGCACGTCACGGCGGTACTCGGCGCGCTCTGGTAAAGCAGGTTCGTGGTATCGCATACACATACCGCTCCGGATGACCTTGGCGACGCCGTACAGCCAAACGCTTGTGCCACCATAGTGCACGTTGTTGAACCTGGAACGTTACATATCCACGCGGAGCTAATGCACGCGTTGCAGCTACTTACAATCCACGAGCACATCCCGTCGCAAGTTCCGTCGCAATTCGGAATCTCTGCGCAGTTTCTATTCACCGTACCTAGGACTATCCCCCATCCCGGTGCAAGCAAGCATTCTTCCAACCAACCGGCCAGTGTCATACGGTGTGACAACGTGAGGACACACATAAGATGGACAGCGACACGTCTTGTCATATGCGATGGATGTATTTACCGGCGTTCAGGTGTTAACCGAGTGTTGACGCGATGCTTTCTGCAAAGACCGTAGACTAATGGTAGTAAGAGGATCATACCGAGAACGCCAAGAAGTATGATCCTAAGTGAGAGATGTCGGAACAAGGTGGCGTTGCGCTGTTGTTCTGTTTCTGCCGTCAGGCTAGCCAAGAAGAGGGAATCTCTCGGGAGCCACTGCCCGTCCTTTAGTCTGTAGCGAATGGCGCGAGTTGTTCCGTGGGTGTTCCGGAATCTTTCATCAAAAACATCGACCACCGAGGTAGTAACGGGGACACAACTGTGCGTTGGAGGAACGTCATAGCGTTGGATCTCGCCTTGAAACAGCAGATTGGTAACTGGTGCGTTTGAAGAGCCGGAGGCACGGTAGTAAATCAACGAAAATGACTGCGGCAAAGTCATGCCCTTATAGGTAATAGTTGAGGTCACCTTGTAGTGGCCGAGGAGTGTGTTGTCTGCTATCCGGTTAATCGCTGCATGTTGAAATGGCTGCCTCTGTGGGTCTGCCCGATAAGGTGTTGCTGGCGAAGCAGGTCCTGTTGATGCAGCGGTCGCCCTCGGGTGGGAGTGATAGAACCGTATCTCCCTGCATAGACTGCCTTGACGAGCATCCAAGAGCATGATGTCGAGTTCGGTTGTGTGGGCCCATAAGTCCCGTAGCAGCTAGGCGCCACGGGGCGGGCATGTTGATTCTCTCTGCAAACGTGCGCCCGGGCATGAATGCCAGCGCATACCAAGGGACGGTGACATGATATGTCGCGTGACTAGGATAGGTACCTGGAACGATGAAGCCTGGGATCGAGGAGACGAGGGTGTTACGTGTGTCACACAGCAGTGAGTATGTGTCCACACCATCCGAGCCCGTTATCTGAGAGTGGCCCGGCCCGTACTCGACGGCTATTGTCCAGGCGTTGCTCTTGACAATGACTTCGAAGGCACATGTCGTGATCCGTTGGCCAAGGCCACGAGCAGACGGTGCCGTGATGCTTAGCGTCCCTTTTGCCAAGAATGTCGGTGGGAGCTCCCCTGCTTGTAGATGCAGTGGTGAATAGAAGTACAACGCCAACGGGAGAGCTGCGAGGCGGCACACGCATTCCCGTCGGCTTCTCGTTGATGGACCTCCGCCGCAACGTCGATTCCGGAGGCCTCTGCAATTGTGTGTGTATGTGGTTGCATGCACGAAGAGCACAGGCCGAAGGGGGGTAAAAGAGGCTAGGCAACCCCACCAGCTGAAAGGCAGAGTATAGCGCACGCACGCACCGGCCAGTCGCTGGAGCAAGATGCCCGGTCCGGTCTACCTGCCGGCTAAGGCGTGTCGCGAGCCAACTGAGGAGAGCGCTGCCCATAAGCTGACGGAAAGCACAAGGAGTTCACGCGAAAGGCCCGGCATGGCGCGATGGGTGTATGTGGGGGCTACTCATGCGCTCCGGCCAATCCCCATAGCCACGCCATCGCCCCGACCAAGAGGGCGTAGTAGAAGCCCACACTCACCCACGGATTGAGCCCGACTACCTCGGTCCCCAGCGTGTAAGAGCACTCTCCCCGCCGGAGCTTCGGAACGTCCAGTTCCCTCTGCGGGCTGTAGAATGTGGAGTCTGGGCACGCGTCCATAATCGTGGCCAACGTCATCAGGCCGATCGACACGAGCGCCACCCTGGCTCCGAGGTTCGGCGAGCCGCGGGGTGCTTACGGCCGTCGTGGTGGACGACCGACACGCCTGGGGCAGTGCGGCTGTCGGGTCAGTGTCGATCGGCCACGACGCTTGCGCGTCGGCAGTTTGTTCCACTTGGGTGTCCAACAGTCTCCAGTTCCGCTTTGGCCTCGAGTCCCGGCTGAGTGAATTCCAGCACGGCATCATCTCTAGACCTCTGCGATTCCGGTTCGGGTTCTAACACCCCCTGGCGGCCCCAGGCTGTGTACGCTGGAACAAGAGCCACATGGAGCTGCCTGCCATTAGGATCAGCAAACACCATGTTAACGTCTCGAGCTGCGAGCCAGACAGGGCCAATAGCTTCCCCAAGACTCCAAGGCAACTGCATCTGCGAGTCTCAAGCGTGAGACTTAGCCCGAGCTTATACGTAATCACAATAGCACAAAACCAGGCCAGTACTAACCCACTGCGTCGATTAGACACAGCGGTCCAAAGCCACACCGCTACTCCCCCTTCGAAGACGACCGCCAATAGGGTGACTTGGCGTCGAGTTAGCAAATGCAGGAGGCGATCGTGTTCGTCGTAGTACGGATCGGGTCCCACCATATCGAGCAGTTTTAGCAGAGCTGTCAGCCCGAGTACTACCGCCCATATGCGGGGAAGAATCTCCTTGCCCTGTGAGGTCATAGTCAACCACGCTAGATGCGCCCACACTTCAGAACCCGGAACGTCTTCCGCGTGACGCTACAACACACATTCCTTAAGGTGGACCCAGCTCGGCAGTGAGTAGGTACCCCTCCATATAGGATCAAGAACACACTGGTTGGACCCGGTGCACATGCACGCGCGATCACGTGACTTGAGCTGGCACTGCGCCTCAGCGCACAGCGTCGGCTCGTTGTACTCACGACATGAGTCACTCGATCCGCCCGAGGTACACAGCGTGCAGCCGATGTAGTTCCATTCGACGACGACCCTGGTAGGGCAGAAGTCCTCAAGACCTGCCGGGCACGTGCCACCAGTACAGACACCCACGATTTCGTTGCCTCGGCCAACGCATTTCTCGCCGGGACCAGGCACTTCATCACATGGGTCCGTAGTCCCCTTCAGGAGACCAAGTGTTGTGACCGTGATGAATGCGGCGGCAAGCGCCGCCATGGTTCGACTCGGGCCAGTGGCCTCCCCGGTGTGATGTATCCATAACGCTCATTGTGTATCCTCTCTACTGTGTTTCCGACTGCCTTCTCCCCTGCTTTTTGCCAATAGTAAAGCGCCAGGCAGAAAGAAGACAATCGCTAACATTGTTAAGCACATCCACCGAGTCAGACGCAGATTGGGTGGCATGGTGAAGACGTCGCTGCTTACTGCTCGTTCGGTTAGATGAGTGACTTGCGGACTGCGTGCGTCTGGTATGATCGAGTTGGTCAGTGGGTAGACCACATAGTTTACTCCTCTGCGTACATCACGCACTCGTTTGTCGACGGCCATACACGGGCTCGGGAACGCAGGCATTAACACGGATTCAATTTCCCTTGCATCCTCGGTTGCCCACGCCACTTGGGTATGCGGAACGCCATTCATGCCGTTCACTCGCAATACCCATTGCGCCGGTATCCCGTGGTCCGCAACCATTCGCCACTCGCGGACACGAAACTCTGCCACGACTGCGCCTTGCGGAATGTGTTGCTTGATGAGCCTCATCTCCATGTCTCGCTGCTCCAGGTAGTCGCTCGGTGCCTGTAATAACAAATGTGTCGTTGCTGCTTCCAAGAATCCGTGGTCCATCGTGAAGAGTATCTCGCTTGGACTGACGTCACCGCCCGTGCGCCACCGGCACGATGCTCGTGTGGCAAGCGGAAAGAGGTCTAACCGGAGGTCACCATAGGGTATGGGCAGCCAATCAGCATCGCGTCTCCTTAGGTAGGCGCGTGAACAGAAAGACGTCCACAGTTGCCTAAACTCGAGATCCAAATCTATGGGGTAGCCGCGCCAGTATGTGGACACTGCGACAGACGGGACGCTCCCGTTTCCGACGTCGGTACGTGAGACAATTAACTCACCTTGGGTGAAGGCGGCACGCGGTGACCATGTGAGATCCTCGATACACCAAGTATCACGGTCGATTTCGGCCTGAATGCGGAACCGGTGTTGCCAATCAGGAGTACCAGTGTGCGCCGGCCGCAGGTCGGAGATGCTTAGCACCCCCTGCAAGACGTAGCCGTGATGTGGTGCGCTCGCACCACTGCAGCAAGCCGCACAAAGCATGATGGAGCCTACCAGCAGCGTAAAGGCGTCCGTATGCATAGCAGGCGACGGGATCCTAGTGATCCTCGGAGAGGCATGATCGACCCTGTTGTTCTGCCAGTCGGGTGCGGCGGAAGCGGTCATCTCAGAAGCGGCTCGCGGACGCTTTCGATCGTGTGATTTCGACAATGTTCCGCCCTCGGGCTTCGGCTCGTGGGCCCTCGCGACTTACAGTGCTTTTCATGGTCGTCGGCAAAGCTCAGCACCCCCAACTGGTTGTCCCGCCCCGCCGGCAGATTGACCCAGCGGGTGTCCGGCCTGGGCCAGACCAGGAGATGCCCGTCATCAATGCTATCCTCCGCCTCGTCCAGAAACACGAACAGCTCGACGGGATTGAAGCTCGCGTGCTCCCGACGCAGCACCACCTGCACCTCCTGAGAACGGCTGTCGGAGTTTCCGTTCGACGAGCAACTGCGCCTCCGTGGCCTCGCGAGTTCCTTGCCTTGAGGTGCCCGCCGGCGCGACTTGTCAATCGGGCAGCGGTAGAGCGCCATGCAGGGGACCTCCCCGCACGCCGGGCGGCTCGGGCAGTCAGTACCTTCGCCAGCGATGCGAGTGGGGTGGAGGGCTTGCGTCGTTGAACTGCTCAGTCTCATGGCTGGTCGAAGTGCACAGGTTTTTAACCGATGACCGCCCGGCTGACAACCTACACGTTCGGGTAGGGGGGTACCCCGTCGTCGGGCCCGGATTCGGCCAGGTAGGAGGCGACCAGCGCGGCGCGGGAACGGGCACCGTACCGCCGGAAAGCGCTTCTGAAATGAAAGGCAACGGTCTCTTCGGAGATGCCCAACTCGGCGGCGATCTGTTTGTCGCCGAGACCGCGGGCAACCAGTTCCACAACCCGCACTTGCCGGGGCGACAGCTTGGAGCCGCGGTGGCGCAAGCGCGGCCCGACTTGGAGCGAAGGACTCGATTCCATGGCGAATGCTCAAGGGTTCAGTTCAGAATCGCTGGAAGCGGCGGTGCCGGGCTGGCAGCCCGCCGCAACGGGCAAGTTGCCTCTCCCACCGAGCAAGCCGCCCTGCGCTGCAAACCAGACGTGTCAGGCTGTTCATTTCTGCGGCACAAACTCTCTGACTTCCAGCGCCGCTCGCTGGAGCTTGCGCAGGTCGGCCAGGTCTTTGGGGGACTCGACCATTTTCCAGTAGCTCTGCTTCGGGGCGAACGTCTTCGCCGCCTGCCACTTCCAGTGCTCGACATGGCCGTCGGCAAAGCTCAGCACGCCGGCCTGGTTGTGCCGCCCCGCCGGCAGATTGACCCAGCGGGTGTCCGGGCTGGGCCAGACCAGGAAATGCCCGTCGTCAATGCTGTCCTCCGCCTCGTCCACAAACACGAACACCTCGGCGGGATCGAAGCTCACCTGCTCCCGGCGCAGCACCACCTGCACCTCCTGCGAACGGCCGCCGAAGTTCCCGTTCATCGCGTAGCTCCGCGTCCGCAAACCCGCCGAGCCTTTCCCGTCCACGCTGCGGGCCGGGGCGTCGTCGCCCGGACAGCGGTAAACGGGCAGGGCCGGGAGGTAGCCGCAACGTCCAAAGGTCCCGAGCATCAAGGGCTTGGGGTCGAGGTCATGCGGCGCGCTGCTCGGCCCGCACCAGGAGTGGAACGAGCTCCGCCACGCCCCCGCCAGCCACTCGGAATAGTTCTCCGGGTACTGGCCCTGGTGGTCATCGGTGTACAACTGCCAGGCCACTTGCAGTTGTTTCAAGTTGTTCAGGCACACCGCGCCGTCCGCCCGCTGTTGGGCCCGGTTCAGCGCCGGCAAGAGCATCCCCGCCAGCGTCCCGAGGATCGCGATGACAACGAGCAACTCGATCAGCGTGAGCCCGGCTCTGGCCGGTTGGACGGAGGGCGTCATCTCCTGGCAACCTCCTTCCCGGCATGACCATCGGCATACACCGCATTGCGAGTCCCTTTCGGATGCCACGGTTGGGCGTCGCGCAGCAGATGGGTCCTGACTTCACCCCGGCCCATCCCGTCCGGGGCCCCCCGGTGCAGCAGCCGCCCGTTCCAGGCCGGGTTCCATTCGTAACTTGAGCCCTTTCGCTCGTAGATGCCCTGCCGGTCCTGCGGACAGCGGAACAGTTCAGGCGTGGTGGTCAGGTCCAAGACGCGCGGCAAGGTCGCAGCGCCGGCGTTGGTCGAACCGGGAGCAGCCGTCACCGTGATCCAGGGGAGCCGGCCTTCGTTCTCCTCGGCGTAAAGTCGCAGCGCGATCCCCACTTGGCGCAAGTTGCTCAGGCAACGGACCGAGTTGGCTTTGGCCTTGGCCCCGCTGAGGGCGGGTGACATCAGGCCGGCGAGCACCCCGAGGATGGCCATGACCACCAGCAGTTCGATGAGTGTGAAACCGGAAGGGCTCCTGCTCCTGGTCCTGCACTGGCGGTCGAGCGCGCACATCATCCAAGTCGTCCTCGTCGGGGTCGCAGCTCGCATGGGGGCGAGACTGGCGAGACTGGCGAGACTGGCGAGACTGGCGAGACTGGCGAGACTGGCGAGACTGGCGAGACTGGCGAGACTTTCAGCGGAGGTCGGAATGCTGTCAAGGTTTTTGTTCAGGCGCCATTTTGCCGCCGCCACGGCATGATTCATGCGGACTTGGTGTGGGGGAGGCGCAGCCTGAGGAAGGCGAAGCGGCTCCCGGCCAGGGTTTCCTCTCGCCACCCTGCCGCGGAGCGCTGTACGGTCGATCACGCCGTGCTTCCATGCCGGACCGCCAAAAACAGGGGCTTCATGAGCCCGGTCGTTGCCCCCATCCCCGAGGTTCGTAATCGGTGGGGAACCCGCAGCGAGGAGCGCTTCCAGCGTTTGACTCAACCAGAGACGCCGGCAGAGCGGGAGTCCTCGTGATCGAGCCCGGCAGGTGAACTCTGAGGTGCAACCTCCTCTGGTTCGCGGTGGATGACCTGTCCGCCCGCCTCTCCTGTTACGGCGCAACCACCATCGCGACGCCGCACCTGGACCGGTTGTCCCGCGAGGGAACGCGGTTCCTGAATGCGTTCGTGACCGCCCCGGTCTGTTCCCCCTGTCGCTCCGCCGTCATCACGCGCTGCTATCAGACGACCATCGGCGCCCATCACCATCGCAGCGGGCGTGGCGTGGCGAAGATCCGTCTCCCAGAGGGCGTGGTGCCCCTCCCAGAGGTGCAGCTCCCCGGCGGCAAACTGCGCGGGGCAACCGACACCAGCGCGCAAGGACTCGCCGAGCGCGCCGCCTGAGTACTCGGGAGCGCGACCGACCCAGCCAAAGTCTCGTTGCCGCCCTACTACCCACGCGACCCGGTGTTGCTCCGCGATTGGGCTGCCTACCTCGACTCCGTCCGCCTCACCGACGCCCATGTCGGCCCCCTCGACCTCTGGCGGTGCCCGAACGACAAGGGCGACTTACTGCACCATGATCATCCAGGGCGACTGGCCGTGGCACGGCAACCGCGGCAACACCGACCGCCGCAGCCAGTGGCACAACTACAAAGGCAAGAGCCGCTACCACATGCTCCTCGCCGACGGCCACCTCGAGTTCCACCTGATCCCCGACGCCCCACAGATGGAAGCCTGGATCTTCGATCCCAAACCGGATCCGAACTGGCGCTGGTGGTGAGCCGAGCGCCGCTCGAACGACCCTCCCACGAAAGTGGGATTGTCGCCGGTGAGCCGGCCGGGCATGGTTCCATCCTAACGTGCCCGTTGCCGATCCCCACATCCGTGTTGCCCTGGTCGAAGATGATTCCCAGGTGCGGGAGGCTTTGACACAGTTCTTCCGAGCCTCTCCGGGGTTCGACCTCGTGGCGGCGTGCCCCTCGGCCGAAGACGCCCTGGCGCGACTGCCGGCGTTGAGCCCTGACATCGTGCTGATGGACATCGGATTGCCGGGGCTTTCGGGCATCGACTGCATCCGCCAGCTCAAGCGGCAGCGCCCGGACCAGCTCATCATGATGCTGACCGTGTTTGAGGATCACGACCGCATCTATCAATCCCTGGCCGCGGGCGCCTCCGGCTACCTCCTCAAGCACACGCCGCCCTCCCGGCTGCTGGAAGCCATCATCGAACTTCACCAGGGCGGTTCCCGATGTCCGCCCCGATTGCCCGCCGGGTCGTCGAAGCCTTTCGGCCCCCGCCCACCCGCGGAGCTGCCCGCGGCCCAGCTCTCCCCCGCGAACAGGAAATCATCCATTGGCTCGCCCAGGGGCACCTTTACAAGGAAATCGCCGACCACCTCCGGCTCAGCGTCGAAACCGTCCGCACCCACATCCGGAACATCTACCAGAAGCTCCACGTGCGGACCCGGACCGAAGCCGTCAACAAGGTCTTCGGCCGCGCCCTCCCACCGCTGGCCTGACCGTGTGAGGTGCGGCCCGTCAGCCCGTCAGCCCGTCAGCCCGTAGGAGTCGAGGTGACCAGACTCACGCGGTGGGACGGTGGGACGGTGGGACGGTGCGACGGCCGTAAGGGAAGGCGGGACTTCTGCACTGCTCGCAACCGCAAGAGACCGTAGGCGCCGACGTCAGGTGGCGTGCTGGATCCGTGGCAGCGGCACATCGCCTCCTCACGTCGACGCCTACAGCGGGTAGAGAGGATCCGACCTAGTTGGCCGTCCGGGCCCGGAAATAGAGAACGCTTTGGCCCGCCACCTGGACGTCAAGGGGTTGCCCATGAACCACCGTCACGTCCAAGACCCCCCAATTCCTCAAGTCGGGCGAGTACTCCACACGGTAACGGACGCCCGCCTGACCGGACACGATCACGCGAACGCCGTCCGGCGCCAGCGCCAGGCTGAGCAGGCACTGTGGCGCGACGCACCGCGATCTTGGCTCCGGCTGGCGCCCCAGCGGAGGGCCACTTCGCGCCGAGCAAATCTAATTGCGCGTTGATGTCCAGAACGGATTAGGACCGAGAAGGACAGAACTGAGCGACAGCCACCGTGCCGTGCTGACGCCCGGGCCGCATGACAACCCGAGCGCGTCCCCTGAACCGTCAACCCCCCGCGCTGCAGGGCGAGGCAGCTGCTCGCTCCAGTGACCTTGGTAGACCACTGTGTTCTGCCTTCCGTGAGCCTGTCCTAGAACCTGATAGTAACGCCGATTGATATCGAGCCTTCGATTCCCATGGTCCCGAGCGCGTTCGTGGGTGTCAGCTCATGTGCGTAGTAGCGAGCCAACTCGCCTTTCGACTCAACGCAGGAAAACGTGATGCCCATGTGTGCTCCTCCAAGCCTTTCGAAGAAGTGACTGAGGTCGGTCTGCGTAATGGAAGGCCCGCCCGAAAGTACCGTGAGGTTTGCCTGAGCTAGCCTTTCCAGGATGTTCTTCCACGCCTTGTTCATCTCCTCACCGATCACGGCGGAGACCTTGTCGTAACCTGACTGTGCCATGTTGTTCTGTACTTTCTTTAGGTCGGTTGTGGTTTGCTGCGTATCCGCGCGTAGCGCGCGAAGGTAGCTGGATCGACGCAACCCGGGGCGTCGCTCAGGACGTGTGGCCCAAAGGCTGCGAAAAGTCTCTCGGCTTCATCGATGTGCAACGGTTCCCGGGGTTGGCTCACTCCGATCTGCCGGTCGGAAGTGAAAGGGATGGCGTCCCCCACGGCTGCAGCGGGTCAACGGCGTCGCCGGTGGTGAAACATCGTCAACTCCAACAGACCTCCACCCAGGAGGGTCAAAGTGCCGGCTGCGTCGGTACGTCGACCCGGCGTTCGCATAGAGTGTGGCGAACTCAGCGGCCGTGGCCAAACGGAACCCGGGACAACAGCCTCCGACTGCCATCAGGGCGGGCACGGCGGAAACCGGCTGACCATAGGTGAACCTGAGCCCGGGCCAATCAAGGCCCGTCACCGTGTGCCGCGTGATCCCGGGGTCGCCCGGCAACGCGTAGTCCACGGGGATGAGGTTCGCCTGGACGCTGAACGCCCCGAGGAGCAAGGCCGCAAGCGTGGCGATTCGAGGGAGCGGTTTCAGGGTTAGGTTCATGTGCTGATCATTCTCTGACTGGCGATGGTTCGCAGGTGCTTCCGGTGCGGTCGGCCTCGGATCTGCCACCCTCGGTTCCGCCTTCCCGAGATCCAAGCGTCCAACCGGAAAGAACGATAATCGACCTCATGAATCCGTCTATTCCCACAAAAGTAGTAGGCGCCGGACCCGGCCCGGGCGGCCCTCGCTCGCGTTGAACGCCAATGGGGTCAAACATTGACATTTGACATTTGACACATTTGGCAGCAACCAGGCCCGCGCGTGCCAGGCCCACTTGCGCTTTCCACCCGCATCGCCAACTCCCCCGGGACGCCCGGCGGGAGAGCCCACTCCTGCCCATCGGTCTTACCTCACCGCCCTCCACGTGGGGCCCCCTCAACCTGCCTCGCCCAAACTCCGTCATGCCCGCGCGACACATTGTCAAATGTCAATGTTTGACCCCAGGGATACGGCGTTACGGTGGATCCCACCCAGGCGTGGCGGTAGACTGCTGCCGTGATTGAGCAGGTGAATGCCGGTACCGACGAAGGTCCGCGAGCTGCGGGCGATCCCCCGTAGCGGCAGAACTCCGCCTCGGAGGAGGACCCGATCATCGCGCTGTTCAAACAAGACGTGGATCGCTCCCTGTTGGTCGAGAACCTGCGCCGCACCTACGAGGATCGGGCGCGGCGCATGGCGGCGTTCCTGCGGGAGCGCGCGGCCCTCCGATCGGCGTTCTTGTCCCGACCTCGGTGAGCCTTGATCGCGATGGCCGCGAATCTGGAGAACATCCTGTTGGTCCTCATTCCGAGGGGAGTGCCATTCACCCCGCGCGAAAGATTGTCAAATGTCAATGTTTGACCCCGTTGTCTGGATTGCGTCGCGGGGAGGTGCGGGCCTAAGCTGCGCCACGGTCCAGCCAGAAGCGATCCATGAGGCCAGCGGCCAAGCCGGGCAACAGGCGCGTGACCGCCAGTGCTCTGCTCCTGAGCCTGGCGTGGGGTGGGTTGTGGGCCTGGGGCGCAGTACCGTCGCCGGCACCGGCCCGCCCCGCGATCACCGAGGGTCTGCTCCACTACTGGCCGAACTTGTGGGATGCCCATGACGAGGTGACCGGCCGGGAAGGCGTGGTCATGGGGCTGTTGCCGCCCACGACCCCCGGCCACCCGGACGATGCGCGGTTTGACGATGAAACCGGCTATGTCCAGTTGCCGGTGGCCATCCCGACTGACGGCGCCTGGACGATCTCGTGCTGGATGCGGGCAGACTATGACGCGCGTTGGAGCGGGGTGGCGCTGGCGTTGATCTCGGGGGTGGATTGCTGGTGGCTGCAGCACCGCGACCCGGGGCTGCGGGATGAACTCGGGATCGTGGCGCACGGCGCCCATCCGGCCACCGGCCCGGGCCTGGTGCTGCCCTTCGACACGTGGGTTCACCTGGCGCTGTCCAAGGCGGCATCCGGGCGCGTGACGCTTTGGCGGGACGGGGTGGCAGAGGCTGTCGGCGACCTCCTCTTCCCCGCGGGTGCGGCGCTGGAGTGGATCGTCGTGGGCAATGACATCAAAGGGGATGTGCAGTGGACGGGACACCTGCAAGATCTCGGCGTCTTCGACCGGGTGCTGGCGGAGGCGGACCTCCGCGCGCTTCGTCAGGCGGGCCGATCCGGGGCGGTCGGGCAGAACCGCCCGCCGCGACAGGCGGCGCAGCAGCGGACGGATGCCTTGGCCTGGAGCACGGATTGGCGGCAACGACCGGTGAGCGAACTGAGCTACCGTCGCTACACAGCCGAGGACGGCCTCCCGGCGAACAACGTCGCCTGCCTCTGGCAGGCGCGCGACGGAGCGCTGTGGGTGGGGACCGACGCCGGGTTGGCTCGATTTGATGGTCGGCGCTTCCGAGTGGTCACCGCCGATGACACGCCGGAGATGGCACGGGTGGGCAGCAGCATCCAGAGTTTGGCGGAAGCGCCGGACGGAACGATCTGGGCAGGCGTCTATGGAGGTCTGCTGCGGATCCGCGGCGTCGAAGTCACAGGCTTCACCGAAGGATTGACGGAAGGCTATGTTCTGCAGGCGGTCCCGGAAGCGGACGGGAGCCTGTGGGTGGCCGGGTTTCGGCTGGATCGCTACTACCGTGGGCCGTGCCGGGTACGGCGGTTCCATCCGGACACGGGCCAGACCACGGCTTCGGTGGTGGTGCCAGGGCATGTGCGACGCTTGGTGCCCACGCCGGAAGGGCTCTGGATGGCCACCGAGGATCCGGTGCAACTCCTCTTCTGGGACCGGGTTTCGCCCACCGCCACCGTGGTGGCACGGTGGAGCGGCACCCGGTTGACCGCCCTGCGCGATCGAGAGCCAACTCCCGGACGTGACCTGCAGTGGCGAGGTTGGCGGGATCCGGCGAACACCACTCGCTGCGTGGTGGAAGCCCGAGTCGGGCCGGACGGCCCAAGCTTCCACTGGGTGAGCCCCACACACCGGCAGTTGACCAGCGTGAGCCGCTGGCCCCCCCGAGAATCGCCAGGGCTGGCTGGGAGCGGAGCCGGGGCTGTTTCACGTCGAGGCGGAGTGGCTCGAGAGCATCGCGTTTCCCGACCGCACCCTGCCATTCGCGCCTAACTGTCTGAGTCCGAACCGGGAAGGCGGCGTGTGGATCGGAACCACGGCGGATGGACTGCATTTTCTGCAGGAGAAGCGGGTGCGGGTATTCACGACGCGCGACGGCCTGAGCGGGGACGATGTGCGATCGGTGCTGGCGACGCGGGAAGGGACACTGCTGGTGGGCGGTCCGTCGGGTCTGGATGAGTTGCACGGGAACCGAACGTGGCAGCGCCGCGCCGCGCGCGGCCCGGAATTCCTGGGATCGTTGCGGTTGGGGTGGGTGTCCGCGCTCGCGCAGGACGCCTTCGGCACCGTGTGGGTTGGGTTGAGCCAGCACGGCTTCGATGCGCTCCGATACCTGGGAGGCGAACTGGCCTGTCCCCTGCCATTGCCCGGTCTGGAATGGATGCACCCCACCACCCTGGCGGTCGGTCCCACGGGCCGGCTCTGGATCGGCTGCAACCACGGGATCACCTGGTTCGAACCGGCTGGCGCGGCGCCCAACGCCACCACCGAACCGGCACATCTGGCCTGGCGAACGGCCGGGGTGCATGGGCGTTTCCGGGTCGGCGCACATCTGCCCGACGTGAAGCTCCTGAAGCTCCTGCCGGCCGGGCCGGAAGCCCTGTGGGCGGGTACGGCCGGCGCCGGTCTACTCTACCTCCAAGGGAGCGGGTGCGGCGATTCACCGCGGCCGATGGATTGCCCGACGACACCTGTGTGCCGGGGTGGATGGACGAGGCCGGCGCCCTGTGGGTGGTCGCACGCGGCGCGGTCGCACGCTGGCAAGGGGAACAGTTCCAGGTGCTCACGGGTCGCCACGGCATTCCCCGCGACCTGTTCCACGACCTGATCCCGGATGAACGCGGTGGTTTCTGGCTTCCGGGCGAGCGCGGCATTCATCGGCTCGACCGCACCCAACTCGAAGACTGCCTCGCGGGCCAGGTAGCACAGGTCCAGAGTCTCACCCTGGGAGTGCGCGATGGGTTGCTCACGCCGGCCTGCACCCCACTGCACTATCCCATCACCGCCCGGACGCCGGACGGCCGCGTCTGGGTGGCCACGCGCCGCGGCGTGGCCAGCTTCGATCCGCGGCAAGTTGACGGGGACACTGATCCGCTGCCGGCCTTCCTCGAACAGGTGGTGGTCAACCATGAACCCGTGGCCCTCCCGGCGGCGGGCAGTTCCACCGGCCCCTGGAAACTGCCTCCCGGATCAGGTCGCCGGCTCGAGTTCCACTACACCGCCATCAGTTTGGTGGCCGCGGATCGGGTTCGGTTTCAGCATCGCCTCGAGGGGTACGACGCGGACTGGTCACCGGAGAACGACCTGCGTCTGGCCTTCTACACGAACCTGCGGCCGGGGAATTACCGCTTCCAGGTGCGGGCCTCGAACGCCCATGGCGTCTGGAACCCGGCAGCGACCGAGCTGGCGTTCGTGATCGCGCCGCATCTCTGGCAGCGGCGGTCCGTGCAAGTGACGGCGGGGCTGCTGGCCCTGCTGGTGGCACTGCTGTTGCATCGGCAGCGCGTGGCGGTGTTGCGGCACCTTCAGGCCCTCGAGCACCAACAAGAACTCGCCAGCGAACGCGCCCGCATCGCCGCCGATATGCATGATGACCTGGGCGCGTCCCTGACGCAGATCGCCATCCTGGGTGAAATGGGCCGCCGGCAACTGCCCGATCCGGTTCAAACCGGGTCCCTGCTGGCCCGCATCTCACAATCGTCGCGGGATGTCGCGGAGCGGATCAGCGATCTCGTGTGGGCGACGAATCCGCGGCACGACCGACTCGACAATCTGGCGGGGTATGTGCGGGAGCAGGCGGCCCGTTTGCTGGAGGGCACGACCATCGAGGCCACGCTGCGGTTTCCGGAGCGCCTGCCCGAGGAGCAGGTTTCGGCCACGTTCCGGCGCAACGTGTTGCTCGTCGTGAAGGAAGCCCTTCACAACGCCTTGAAGCACGCCTCGCCCCGGCAGGTGGTCGTGGAGTTCGTGGTGGACGGCGGGCGATTGCACCTGCGAATCGAGGACGACGGGCGGGGGTTTGATGCGGCACCTTGCCCGTCCCGGGGCAACGGGCTGCTCAACATGCCCCGGCGCATCCACGACCTGGGCGGATCCTTCGAGCTGGATTCGGCCCCGGGTCGGGGCACCCGGATCCGCTGTTCCATCCCGCTGCACCCGCCTCGGTCTGCGCGAACTGCCTGAACGCAGGATGACCCAAGACGGCCTCTCCTGCCGCGGGCCTCGGGGAGCGTTCTCCCAAAAGGGGTCAGTTCTTGACTTTGTCACCTGGTGCGTCCCGCAGGACTTTGCACGCTCCACGGTGTGGGTCGGATTGCCTGGTGCAAGGAGACTTCTCCGGCTTGAGAGCCGTCCGGCGGATTCCGCAATAGACGGGACGCTTCCACGGTGTTTGCGCCTTCCGGGCGGAGCAAGCCGCGCAGGAACTGTCGCCCGTCCCCTGCGCGAGCGTTGGCCGGTGGTCCGCGTGCCACTGCACGCTGCACCCTGGCGATGCGGGGCTTGACGGCATCCGGTCGACCAGAGGATGGTCGGTGCGTAGCCATCATCCATCATGCACTTCCATCGCCCCTCCCGCGCGGGCCACGACCGGCCCATGACGCGCCGCGCTTTCGTCAGCACGACCACCACCGCCGCCGCGGCGTTCACGCTCCTGCCCCGCCCGAGCGTGCGGGGCGCCGACGCCGCCGAGCCGGACCACTCACCCTGCACGCCCATCGGTGAGCCCAAGGGCATTCATCCCGGCCGCGTGGTGTGGGTTCACGATCCGCACGCGCTCGAGTGGGAAGGCCCCGGCCACGGGCACTGGTACGAGGAAGATCGTCTGCACCAAGACCGCGTCGACGCCATGATGCAGGGGGCCTTGGCCGCCTTGACGGGCGAACCCGACCCGGCGCGCGCCTGGGATCGGCTCTTCCGACACTTCAACCAAGGCCATGGTCGGGGGACGTGGGCTATCGCGCCGGTGAGCGGGTCGTGATCAAGCCGAACTGGGTGGGGATGATCTGGCGCGAAGGCGCGGTGGACGCGGAGACCTACACGCTCGTGAAGCGCCAGGACTACATGAACACCGCTCCCCAGATGATCATCGCGCTGGTGCGTCAACTCCTGGCGGCCGGCGTGCCGGCCCGCGCCATCACGGTGTGTGACGCGCTGGCCTACCTGGTGCACGAGTACCACCGCGTGTTGCACGAGGCGTGTCCCGACGTGCGGTACGTGGATTTCGGCGGGAAGTTCGGCCGGCTCAAGGTCGAGGACTCGGACGTGCCGTTCTACTGGAGTTGTCGGCCGGCGCAGGCCACGCAGGACGTGTTGCCGACGTGCTTCGCCGAGGCGCAGTACCTGGTCAATTTTGCGACCCTCAAAGCCCATGCCGCGACGGGCGTGACGTTGTGCGGCAAGAACCACTTTGGCTCGTTCCGCCGATGGCCCGTCCAGGCCGGCTTTCACGACATGCACCGTCATTCCTTCCTCAAGGAGGTGCGCCGCTACCGCGAGCAAGTCGACCTCCTCGGCCACGCCCATCTTGGCGGCAAGACCGTGCTCAACCTCATCGACGGCGTGTTCACCGGCAAGCATCCCGTTGATGCCAATCCGCGCCGCATGGCCCTGGCCCCCTTCGCCGGCGACTGGGCCAAGAGCCTCTTCGCTTCCCAAGACCCGGTGGCCCTGGACTCGGTCGGGTTCGATTTTCTCCGCGCTGAGTACGACGATTTTCCCCGGCGAACGGGTGTGGACGACTATCTGCACGAAGCCGCCCTGGCCGCGAATCCCCCTTCCGGGACCTTCTACGATCCCGACCACGCCACCCCGACCCGGCGCCTGGCGAGCCTGGGCGTGCACGAGCACTGGAACAATCCGGAGGACAAGCAGTACTCGCGCAATCTCGGCCGCGACGCGGGCATCGAGCTGGTGGCCGTCCGCCTGGGCTGAGAGCCCGCATCCTGTCCTTCCCCCGGCCGCGTGGTTGTGGACCGGGGGAAACGTGCTAGCCTGCTTGCGCGATCAAGAGCAAGAAGCAACACGATGAGTCAGCCTACGACGAACTGGCCGGATCTGGCCGCGGCTTTGCTGGAGAAACTCACCGCGCGCAACACCGAGTTCACCTGGGAGTTCCAGAACCTCGAGGTGCGCGTGCCCCAAAGTGCCGGCGCCGAGGCCCCGCAGGCCCACTGGCGCTTGAACGGCGTGCTCAAGCTCCGCACCCGCGACCCCGTCGGCCGGTGAAGAGCGGAGCCTCCTTGGGACGGGACGCCCGCCGCGTGGCGTGGCAGTCCGATCTCACCCTCGAGCATGAGGGCCGGGTGGTCTTCCGACTGCGCGCGGAGGAAGGAAGCTGCGCTCTCGAGTTCCCCAACCGTCACGCGTTCCAGTCGCTGCAGACCCTATCCCGATCACGGCCCGGACGTTCCCCCGGCCCGGCTGCTTCCGGTTTTGACTCATGGGCGCGGCTGCTGCCCGAATCGGTGGACTTGCACCTGGCGGGCATCCTGATCGGGCACTACGAACCCGGGGCGCCGCTCAACGGCTGGGCCAGCACCCTCGGCCTGCCCGGCGGTCGTCTGACGGTTTACAAGCTCGCGCTGGCCCGCGCCTGGCTCCGTTGACCTGCGCCCTGTCTCCATGAACGAGAGCTCCTTTTCTCCCGGGGCGCCGACGCCGCGTTCCCGGGTCGTGGTCGGCCTGAGCGGCGGCGTAGACTCCTCGACGGCGGCCGCCCTGCTCCAGCGACAGGGTTACGAGGTCATCGGCATCACGCTCAAACTCTGGCCGCAGGACTGTGTCTCCCGCGCCGAGGACAAGTGCTGCGGCCCCCAAGCGGTCGCGGACGCGCGGGCCGTTTGCCATCGCTTGGGCATCCCCTTCTACCTGGTGGACGAAGCCGACGACTTCCGCCGGCAGGTCATCCAGTATTTCGCCGATGAGTATCGGGCCGGGCGTACCCCGAACCCTTGCGTGCTGTGCAACGAGAAGCTCAAGTTCGGCAGCCTGATCGAACGGGCCCGCCAACTGGGCGCGGAAGCCGTCGCCACCGGCCACTATGCCCGGAAGGACCAGGACCCGGCGACCGGGCGTTGGCGGCTGCGGCGGGGTCGGGATCCGCGGCGCGACCAGAGCTATTTCCTGTTTTCACTGCGGCAGGAACAACTGGCCCGCGCGCTGTTCCCGCTGGGCGAACTGCTCAAGACCGAGACCCGCGAGGTTGCCCGCGAGCGGCGGATCAAGACGGCGGAGAAGGAGGAGAGCATGGAGATCTGCTTCGTGCCGGACAATGACTACGGCAAGTTCCTGCGACAGGCGGGCCTGGTCGAGCCGCATGCCGGGCCGATCGTCGACCGTGCCGGTCGGGTCCTGGGGCAGCACGAAGGGATCGAGTTCTTCACGATCGGACAGCGCCGCGGGTTGCGGGTCGCCGCTCCACGTCCCCTCTACGTGGTCGACCTCGACCCCGGGCAGAACCGCGTCGTGGTAGGAGACGTGGCGGAACTGGCGTGAGCGCTTCCGCCTGGAGCGCTGCAACTGGATCGCCTTTGCGAGCCCTCCGGCGAGCTTCGAGGCCACCGCGAAGATCCGCTACAACCACCCCGGCACGCCGGCGACCGTGACTCCGCCGCCGACGGTTCGGCGCAGGTGCGCCTGCACCACGCGCAGCGGGCGGTCACCCCGGGTCAAGCCTGCGTGCTGTACGCGGACGATTTGGTCCTGGGCGGCGGCTGGATCGCCCGCACCGGAGGCTGACGGGGAGATTGCCAGAAGTCGGGGTCGTCGCCACGCTGCCGGGATGATTGCCCCATGGCCGTCGATTGCCGAAGCCGCGGTGGCGGACTGTCGCATCTTCAAAGTGCGCCGGGTCGTGCGCCGCTCCCCCCGCACAGGCGCCGAGCATGATTTCTTCGTCCTGGACGCGCCGGATTGGGTGAACGTGATCGCCGTCACGCCCGAGCGCGAGCTCGTCATGGTGGAGCAGTACCGTCACGGCACGCAAAGCGTCGATCTGGAGATCCCGGGTGGCGTCATGGACCCGCACGACGTGTCCCCAGTCGCGACCGGGGTGCGCGAGTTGCGGGAGGAAACCGGCTATGTGGGCGAGGGAGCGCGCTTGCTGGGCCAGGTCCGACCCAACCCCGCGATTCTGACGAACACCTGCTACACGGTGTTGGTCGAGGGTTGCGTCCTGCGAACCGCTGTCCAATGGGACCACGGCGAAGACCTCGCCACCCGGCTCGTGCCGCTGGCGGACGTGCCCCGGCTTGTGACCGACGGCACCATCCGCCACTCGCTGGTGGTGGCCGCGCTCTATCACTTCGCGCTGCAACCACCGACGGCCTGATGTCCGGCGCCCGGACGCGGTCTGGCCGGGCTCCACGTTCTGCTGTTGCTGTCCACGTGTCAGGCCTTGACGGTCCGACACGTGGACACGCTGCGGAAGAAGCCTGCCGGCGAAGCCGGACAGGCTCCCAGGGATTTGCGTCAGCGGACCACGGCCCGGTAGAAGCGCGGGCCAGGGCCGAGCGGATCCGTGACTTCCACGGGCGTCGCGCCCAACGGGATCTCCGTCAACGGTTGCCACTCGCGCAAGTTGCCCGAGTGTTGAATCTCGCAGGTCTGGCCGGCCGCTCCGCTGACCATGAAGCGGACCATGCCCCCTTGCACGGTCGGCTGGGACAGGAGCGGGGCTCCGGGCGGCCGGATCGTCAGCCGTGCCGCCGTGCTGATGACCGACCCGCCCGCGTCCTCGATGCTGACGCGGTAGTCGCCGGCGTCCTCCGCCTCGACCGCCGCAATCTGCAGCCGCGCGGTTCCCGTGCCGCTGAACCTGCCGCCATCGGCGAGGACGGTTTCGTCCCGGAACCACCGGTAGCTCACCGGCTCGGTCGCGGTGGCGACGACC
Organism: Verrucomicrobiota bacterium; assembly: GCA_027493615.1. Lineage (GTDB taxonomy): Bacteria > Verrucomicrobiota > Verrucomicrobiia > Limisphaerales > J093 > DSVZ01. The sequence continues at coordinate 68,286 of JAOSKK010000039.1, read as the reverse complement.
TCGAAGCTCACCGGGTCACCGAGTGAGACGGTTTGGGATTGCGGCGGCTGGGTGATCACCGGAGCCGGCGGGTAGACGGTCAGCAGAGCACCGTCGCTCGTGACCGATCCGGCCGCGTTCGCAACGGTGACGGCGTAGCGTCCCTGGTCGCTGACCTGGGCGCCGACAATCGTCAGCGTGGCGGTGTTGACGCCGACGTGCTTCGAAGACTCGAGGAGCACGAGGCCGTCACGCCTCCACTGATAGCTCAGGGGCGGGGTCCCTCGGCGACCACCGTGAAGACCGCGTTGGCTCCTGCGTTACGCCCTGGGGGAGGGGCGGCTGTGTGAGCGTCGGCCCCTGCGAGCTCAGGACGGTAAGGGGCACCGCCTGACTTCGAACCGACCCGGTCGTGTTGGAGACGATGACCTCGAACGAACCGGCGTCGTCCGTCTGGACGTTGGACAGAACCAGTTGGGCGGTTGTGCTTCCCGCAATCCGTCCGCCATCGGACAGCGCGGTTCCGTCGCGCAACCACTGATAACTGAGCGGCGCCATGCCTTCGGCGCCCACCGAGAAGATCGCCGTGGTTCCCTGCGCGACACTCTGCGGCTGCGGCGGCTGCGTAATCACCGGCGCCTGGGTTCCCCGCCACGGTGAGCTGGGCGGCGGGACTGCGGACCGAGCCCGCGGTGTTCAAGACGATCACCGCGTACTGGGCCGTGTCACTGAGCTGGGCGTTGGCGAGGCTCAATTGGGCGGTGGCGCTGCCCGTGATGCGGCCGCCGTCGGACAACGCCGCCCCATTGCGCAGCCACTGATAGCTCAAGGGCTGCGTGCCCGTCGCCGCCACCGTGAAGGTCGCCGTCGTACCCACGGCCACCTGCTGCGAGAGCGGCGGGGAAGTCACGGTGGGAAGCGTCTCAACGACGATGGTGAAGGCCTGCTGGCTCACCGCGTCACCCGCACGGGCCTGCAACACCACCGACTGCGGCCCGGTCGTCGCGGGTGTCGGCGTGCCCTGCAGCAGCGTGCCGCCGGGGAAGATCTGACGCAGGAAACCCAGTCCCTGCTCCACGATGAGCAGGCTGCCGCCGCTCAGCACCTCCAGATCACTGGGATAGAGCAGCGTGGCCTCCGTCGGAGACCCTCCGTCACCCGCATGGCCTCCTCCTCCGGGTCCGACACCACCGGACCCTGCGACCGTCTCGATCACGCCATCGGGCCGGACTCGCCGGATCCGATGGTTGCCGTAATCGGCGATGTACAGGCTGCCGTCTTCGCCCGCGGCCACCCCCATCGGCATGGACAGCGAGGCGTTCCGCGCCTGCCCGCCATCCCCGCTGAAGCCCGCGACTCCGTTGCCGGCCACCGTGGTGATGATCCCCGCGGTGCTCACCCGGCGGACCCGATGGTTCGCGGTGTCGCAGAGGTACACGTTGCCCGCCGCGTCGAGCGCGATTCCCTCCGGGCTGTTGAACTTCGCCTGCAGCGCCGGCCCCCGTCACCGGCGAACCCGGCCTCACCGCTCCCTGCCACCGCCTGCACGGTGCCGTTGGCCAGGATGCGCCGGACCCGGCTGTTGCCCTGGTCGACCAGGTAGAGGGCGCCGTCACCCGCAAGGGCAAGGCCGCGTGGGTTGCTGAACCGGGCCGCGGAGGCTGGTCCCCCGTCTCCCGTGTTGCCGGCATCCCCCGTCCCCGCGTACGTCCTGATCGTTCCGGCCGCGTTGACCACACGAATGCGGTTGTTGCGCGTGTCAGCGATGAAGACGTTGCCGGCCCCGTCCGGGACCACATCCGATGGGTGGTCGAGCAGCGCCTGCGTCCCTGGGCCGTTGTCCCCCCGAAGCCCGCCTGCCCCGTGCCCGCGATCGACTCGATGGTCCGGTCCGCGTTGATCCGGCGGACGGTCTGGCCGTAGGTGTCGGCCACATACCACACCCCCCCGGCCCCTTGGCACCGCCCTGCGGCCGTAGCAACGTGGCGGCCGTCGCCGGCCCGCCGTTGCCACCCGAAGCATAGAGCCCCACCCCGGCAATCGTGCGAATGACGCCCGCCGCATCCACCCGACGCACCCGGTCGTTGCCGCTATCCACGATCGTAGCCGCCGCCCGGGGCCATCGCCAGCCCCGCCGGCAGGAACAACTGCGCCTCGGTCACCGGCCCACCGTCCCCGGAGGATCCAATCCGCCCGGTGCCGCCCACCGTCCGAATGAGACCATCGAGCCCCACCCGCCGGACGCGGCTGCTGAGCGTATCGGCAATCAGCACCCCGGCTGCATCCACCGCGACGCCCTGGGGCGAGCCCAACCGCGCCGCGGGTCCCGGCCCCCATCACCCCCCGAGCCGAACTGGCCGTTGCCCGCGACCGTCTGCACCCGCCGATCGGGGGTGACCCGTCGCACCCGGTTGTTGCCCGGTTCGGCGAACACCACGCCGCCGTTACTCTCGATGGTCAGCCCGGCCGGGCCGGCCAGCCAGGCCTGCAGCGCCGGCACGTTCTCTCCGTTGTAGCCTTCCGACCCGGTCCCGGCCAACGTGGTGATGATGCCCAGCGGGCTGATGGTCCGCAGGCGGTTGTTGCCGGAGTCGGAGATGTACAGCGTGCCTTGCGCGTCGATCGCCAGCCCGCTCGGGTTCTGCAGCCGGGCCTCCAGCGCGGGACCGTTGTCCCCGCCAAACCCCGCCTGTCCCGTCCCCGCGATGGTCATGATCACGCCCGAGGTCGACACACGCCGGATGCGGTGGTTGAGCCGGTCCGCGATATAGAGGTCGCCAGCGGCGCTGATCGCGACGCCGGCGGGATCGTGCAGCCGGGCGCGCTGTGCGGCGCCGCCATCCCCGTCGAAGCCGGGCGACCCGGTGCCGGCCACGGTGGTCATGACACCGTCGGTGGTCAGGCGCCACACGCGGTGGTTGTTGCGGTCGGCCACGTAGAAGTTGCCCGCGGCGTCATACACCCCGGCACTGGGCGTCCAGAGTTGCACCTCCACCCCGGCCTTGCCGCTGCCGCGTTCCAGGGTGCCGGCGACCGTGTAGATCCGGGGCGTGGACACCCCCGACCAAGCTGAGCCACGGCGGCACGGTCACGGCCTCGTAAGCCACCGGCCCGCCTCCGGGGTCGGTGGCCAGGGTCAGGTACTCATAGGTCTGCCCGACCGTCGCGTTCGGGAACGGAGTCGAGATCCAGATCGGCGTGGAGCCTTGAACCCACACCATGCCCGCGAGGCCGTAGCCAGCAAGCCAGGCCGGGAGGCGGGACCCCAAGTGGTCAAGAAGCGTTTCATGCGTCGGCAAGCGTGGGCCTCGTCCGGCAACGCGTCAACCGCCGTCTCCCATTTTAGCGCCGCTGCGCCAGCGCCTTAAGCGGTGCCTTTATTCCACCGGCAACGCCTGCCGGATCTCCTCCAGCCAGCGGCGCTGTCGCGGAAACATCGGCTCCCCTTCGAGCGCGCGCAGTTCCGCCCGCACCTGGTTCCACGCTTCCTGTGCGCGGTACACGCCCAGCCACCCGAAATGCACTGCCGCCTGCTGGGGACCCCGCAGTTTCTCCAGCTTTACCGTCTCCAGCAACGCCCGCGCCTCGTCCACGCGCCCGTTGAAGCAGAGCGCAATGGCGTGGTTGATCCGGGCCCCCACGGAATGCGGGTGCTGCGTCAGCAACCGGCGGGTTACCCCAGGGCCTCCTCGACACGCCACTGGCCAATCAGCAGCGCCGCCGCGTAGTTGAACTGCCACTCGACACTCCGGGGCTCCAGCGTGTGTGCCCGCGTGGCGGCCTTCAGCAACAACACCTCGTCCTCCCGCAGCGCGTGGACCGCGTCGAACATCGCCCGCCAGTAGCCGACGTCGTCGCTGAACCGCGACTCCAGTGGCGACAATGCCCGCAGCGCAAGGTCCGGGTACCCCATCTGGGAAAGACTCTCTCCCACCCGGATCCCCACCCGCCCCATTGGAAAACCCGCCGCCACCGCCTCCTCGAATGTCGCCCGCGCCGCCGTCACCGCCCCCTGCGCAAACGCCACCCGGCCCTCGAGGAACCGCGCAAATCCGCCCAGCCACTCCTGCGCCTCCGGTAGTGCCCGCATCTCGGTCGCAATCCCCTTGAGCCGCTCCCAGTGCCGACCCGCGATCAGTTGGTCGGCATAGGTTGCCCACACCGCCACGCTCCAGCGATTGTTTCCGCCCCCGAAATCCATCGCGTGCCGCTGCAGGTATTCCAGGCACAAGTCGGACAAATCCAACTCGGCCAACGCCTCCGCCGTAACCACCACGTCGTAGGCCGAACGCGGCAGGCGGTTGAACGCCCTGGCCAGCCGCTGGGCCTCCGCCTTCCGTCCCGTCACCACCAGCAGGTGCCAGAACTGCGTGTGGTCCACCACCAGGTCCATCGCGCGCTCCTGTTGCCGCTGCAGCGCCTCCGCGAACCGGTCCGGCTCCAGACGCTGCCGGCTGACCGCCATCACCAGCCGACACGCCAAGGGCCCCAGGTGCACATCCTCCATCGCCGCCATCAAGGCGCGCAGGTTCGCCTCCGCCTCGCCCACCGGCCCCCACCCCGCCAGGTAGGCCGTCCGATGCAACGCCAGCGTCGGATCGTCCGGCAACTGATCCCGCATCGCCTCCCAGCGCGCCCCGAAATCCTCATATCCGCCCACGGCGAAGAGAGCCTTGAGGTAGGCGCCCTGCAGCTCCGGCGAAAGGTCGTCCGCCATCGGCCGCAGAAGACCGTACACCTCCTCCGACATGCCGTACCGGCTGAATGCCCCCGCCAGGATCTCGAAGTCCACCCGGTTGGTGCCCCCAGACGCAGCAACCAGTTCGCCCCCGCCAGCGTCCGACCCGCCACCCGCATGGGCAGCTCCGGCGCTGCCCCCAGATGCCGCAGCGCCCCCCGGTAGAGCTCCAGGTTCCCGGGGTTGTTCGCCACCGCCGACTGCCACGCGATCGCCGCACCCACATGATCCCCTTGCGCCGCCTTCCGCTCGGCCGACGCCCGCAACGCCCGCGCTTGCATCAGATCCAGCAAGCTCACCTTGAACACCGGCCGAAACCCCTCCGGACTCGAGGTCCACACCTTCGGCAGGCAGATCAATATCGCCAGCCCCGTCAGCACCACCCCCGACAGCGCCAGGGCAAACCACGGGTTGAGCAGCATCGTCCGCAACAACGGATACTCCGCCAACCGCTCCCCCATCCGCTCTTTCCACGTCAGTCCCGTCACGTCGCAAAATCAACCGGGCGCTGCGCCCTGACGCAAGCGCCGAATTCCCAGGGACTCCGCGACCTCCTCCAGCACCACCGCCAGCACCCGGCGCACGTTCCGCTGGTCCCGCGCAAACCTCCAGGCCACCCCCGCCGGCACCGCCAACGGCACCAGCGCCCACCATCCCTGCCCGCCCAGCGCCGCCGTCGTCACCAGCCCCGCCCCCGTCAGCACCCAAAACCCCAGCTTCGCCGGCAGGGTCCAGCACGTGGCGAGCCGACACCGCAGCCGCTGTTGACTCTCGTCGGTGTGTTCAGTCACCGTCACGAGGCGCAGCTTGCTCCAACGACTGCCGTAGATCTCCAGGTCCCATTCCCCCATCCGGCGTCCGCCCGGTGAGGCCAACCCTCCCGCGCCAACCGCTCCAGGACCGCCCGGAGGAAATCCTCACGCCCCGCTGTCGCTGGCTCGGCGAACTGCAGCTCGCGCGGCGCGACCTGTGCCTGTTGGCGGCTCAGCGAGTGCAGCGTCTCGTGCCGCGCCAAGGAAACCCGCGGTGGGAACAGCCGCCCCTGGTACCGCGCCCAGCCCCGCACCAGAGGCTGCAAGGCAAAGAGCAAGCCGACAAGCGGCCGCGACCACCCGCGTTCCTTCCGCCGCGGCAACTCCGCCTGGGCCGCCGCCGCCGCACAAACCCCCAGCGATACCAGCACGCTGACCACGGCCAGCGGCAGCAACCACCCGAACGCCGCGCTCAACACCCACAGAGGTACCGTCACCAACACGTGATACTCGAGACTCGTCGCCCCGCTCAGCAGCGTCGAAGGCCCTGTCACGTAGAGGCTCTGAAACCAGCCAGCCCCGAACCTGCCGTGGTAAATCAGCGGCCGGCGCGTCGGCAGCGCCGTGGGCGGGGTGGCGTAGATGCGCCCGCGCCACAAGCTGCCACCCAGCAGATTGAAGTACTCGGGGTGCTTGGCTGCCAGCAGCGCCTCCGCCTCCCCGTACCCGTGCTGCTGCTTGAGGTACCCCCGCACCGTCGACCGCCGGGCGTGCCAGACAAAACCGGCGGCTGAGAAGCCCAGCCGATAGCCGCACTGCTGCAGTCGCCAGCACAGGTCCACATCGTCGCCCGCCCGCTGAAACACGGGATCAAAGCAACCCACCTCGACCAGCGCCCACTTCCAGAACGCCATGTTGCACCCCGGCAGGTGCTCGGCCTCCCGGTCGGTCAGCAGGACATGCGCCGGCCCGCCCGGCGACACCCACACCGCCGCCGCCACCGCCGAGTCGTCCGCCGGCGCCAGGTTGTGCCCTCCCACCCCGACCCAATCCTGCTCCGTCAACTCGGCCACGAGGTAGTGCAGCCAGTCCTCGTCCACCCGACAATCGTCGTCCGTGAAGGCCACAATCTCACCCCGCGCCGCGGCGATCCCGGTGTTGCGCGACGCCGAGAGGCCGAGGTTGCGTTCGTGCCGCAGCCGCCGCACGGCCGGACACTGGGCGGCGATGGCCGAGGTCTCATCGGTGGACCCGTCATCCACCAGGAGGATCTCGTAGGCCGGATAGCGGAGCCGCGTCAGCGAGTCGAGGCACGCCCCCACACTGCGTGCTCCGTTGTAGGAGGCCACCACCACCGACACGAGAGGCTCACGACGCGGCGGGAAGTAGGGGGCGGTCCGGTACGCCCGCTGCACCACCTCGAACGCCGGCCGCGGGCGGCGCTCGCGCGTCGTCAGGCCGAATTGCCAGTCGTCGATGTGACAGCCGTCCTTGAACCACTCGTCGGTGAAGCTATAAGCAATCATCCCCGCCAGCCCCGCCCGGGACGCCTGCTCGATCGTCCAGCCCAGCAATGCCGCCTGCCGCGCCTCGCCCTCGCGCAACGCGTCCATCCCGAACTCGCCCAACACCAGCGGCCTCTCCCCCGTCAGGGTTTGCAGGCGCGCCAGGTACTGACGCAGCGCCCGCGGATCATGCAGGTACAGGTTGAAGCACGCAAAATCCAGCCCCCGCGGCCGCAGGTATTCTGTGCGCGGATAGTTCCCAAACGTACACAGACACTCCGGTGCTTCCTGCCGCACCACGTCCGCCAGCTCGTCCAGGAACAACTCCACCGCCCGCACGCCGCTCCAGCGCACCATGTCCGGCGGCAGTTCATTGACCACGCTGATCGCCAGCGTCGCCGGATGCTTTGCCACGTCCCGCGCCACCTGCCGGAACCGGTCCCGCAGCCGCAGCCGCGCCGCCACCGACTCCAGGAAGCACCCGTGCTTGTTCCACGGCACATCGATCAGCACCCGCAGATCATGCGCCTGCGCCAGGTCCAGAAACCAGGCCGGCGGCACGGTGTAGATCCGCACCACATTCGCCCCCAAGCCACGGATCAGGGTCAGGTCCCGCAGCGTGGCGTCCGGCGACGCAAACAGCTCGCCTTCCCCGTTCGGTGCAAACGGCCCGTAGGCGACCCCGCGCACATGGAACTTGTGGACCCCCACCCGGAAGCCTTTGCCATCCACCCGCACGCGCGCGGAGGTTGTCACCGCGGAATCCACGGCCGCTTAGACGCCCGAGCGACAACGTTTATTGAGCCCGACCCCACAAGAATTGCTCGCGACACGAAGCCGAAAAACCTACCCTCCCCGCCATGCGCCAGCACCTCCCGCGCACCCGCTCGTGCTTTGTCTGTGGCCAGGCCAATCCCATCGGCCTGAATCTCGATTTCGAAACCGACGGCCGCGAAGTCACCGCCCCCTTCCGGCCCCGGCCAGAGCACATCGGCTTCGCCAACACCGTCCACGGCGGCCTGGTGTCGACCGTCCTTGACGAGGCCATGGTCTGGGCGTGCGGCGTCGCCGCGCACCAGTTCGCCTATTGCGCCGAACTCACCGTCCGCTTCCGGCAGCCCGTCCGGCCCGGCAGCGACCTGCGCCTGTCCGGGGTGCTCACCGAAAACCGCCGCGGCCGTCTCCTCCTCGCCCGGGCCGAACTGCGCGATGCCTCCGGTCAAGTGCTCGCCACCGCCACCGGCAAATACATCCCCATCCCGCACGAGACGGTGGAAGGCATGCTGGACGATTTCGTTGGCGACATCCGCCGCCTGCTCAAACCAGCAGGTCCTTGACCACCCGGCCGGCGATGCCGGTAAGCCGCGCGTCCAGCCCCTGGAACTTCACGCTCAGCCGCGTGTGCTCGATCCCCAGGGCGCGCAGGAGCGTCGCGTGCAGATCGTGCACGTCCATCGGATCCTCCACGGCGTTGTAGCCCAGGTCGTCGGTCGCGCCATACACCATCCCCGGCCGGATCCCACCGCCCGCCAGCCAGATGCTGAATCCCGCGTTGTGATGGTCCCGCCCATCGCCGCCCTGGCTCATCGGCGTGCGCCCGAACTCACCGGCCCACACCACCAGCGTGTCCCGCAGCATGTCCCGTTGCTTCAGGTCGGTGATCAGCGCCATGCAGGCCCGGTCAATCTCCTCGGCCTTGAACTCGATCCCCTGCTTCACCGCGCCGTGGTGGTCCCAGTCCTTGTGATAAAGCTGGATGAACCGCACGCCCCGCTCGGCCAGCCGGCGCGCCAACAGACAGTTCGAGGCGAAGGACCCGTCCCCCGGCTGACACCCGTAATGCTCCAGCATCGTCGCCGGTTCCCGGGAGAGATCCATCAGCTCCGGCACGCTGGCCTGCATCTGAAACGCCATCTCGTACTGCACAATCCGCGTCGCAATCTCCGGGTCATCCACGATCGTGTCGTGGTGCTGGTTGAGCTGGTTGACCGCCGACACCACATCCCGTTGCTGGCTCCGCGTCACCCCCGGCGGCGTGCCGAGATAGAGCACCGGATCGCCCTTGCCCCGCAAGTGCACCCCCTGAAAACGGCTGGGCAGAAAGCCCGCCGCCCACTGCCGCGCCGCGATGGGCTGGTTCTGACCGCCGCGTCCCAACGACGTAAGCACCACAAACCCCGGCAGGTTCTCCGCTTCCGACCCCAGCCCATACACCAGCCACGAGCCCATGCTCGGCCGGCCCGCGATCTGCGACCCCGTGTTCATGAACATGTGCGCCGGATCGTGATTGATCGCCTCGGTCGTCATCGACCGGATCAGACACAACTCATCCACCACCGAGCCGATGTGCGGGAACAGCTCGCAGATCTCCACGCCCCCTGGCCGAAGCGCTGGAACTTGAACTGCGGCGCGAAGCATAACAGCTTCTGCCCCTGCAACTGCGCGATTTGCCGACCCGCCGTGAAGGACTCGGGCATTGGCTGCCCGTGCATCTCCGCCAGCTTCGGCTTGGGGTCAAACGTCTCGAGATGTGACGGCCCCCCCGCCATGGTCAGCCAGATCACCCGCTTGGCCTTGGGCGGGTAGTGGAACGGGTGCACCACGCCCGTCCAACGGTCCGCCTTCGCGGTGGCCGCCCGCGACAGGCCCGGGTTGATCAGCGTGGCCAGCGCCAGCGCACCCAACCCTTGCGCGCTGCGGCCGAGGAACACCCGGCGGGTCTGGCGTTGAGCCAGCAGTTGGCGGACTTCCGGAGGCGTCGTCATGATTCAGGAACGGGTGATCGTTTCGTGCAGGCTCAACAACACACGGGCCAGGTTGGTCCAGGCGGCCAGTTCCGGCGCCGCCCAATCCGAAGGTCGCGGGGCCAACCCCACCGCCAGAAGGGCCTCGGCGTTTTCCGGCGCTGCTTGGTACTCGGCCCGATGCTTGTCCAGCAGCGCTTGCAGCACCGGGAGTTCCTCCGCCCCCAGCTCGCGGGCCAACACCTGTCGTCCTGCCCACCGCAGGCGCGCCCCGTCATCGTCGCCCCCTTCTCGCAGGATCCGGGCCGCCAACGCACGCGCCGCTTCGACGTAGGTCGGGTCGTTCAGCAGCACCAGCGCCTGCTGGGGAATGTTCGACCGGTTCCGTTCCGCCGCGCATTCCTCCCGGCTGGGCGCGTCAAAGGCCAACAAGCTCGGGTGCAGAAAGGATCGCTGCCACCACACGTACAGCCCCCGGCGATACTGCTCGGGCGCCGGACTCGCCTCGTAGGTGCGTGGCGGGAAGTTCAGGTTCTCCCAATAACCCTCCGGCTGATAGGGCCGCACGCTGGGACCGCCGATCGCGGGTGCGAGCAGCCCGGCAAAAGACAAGGCCGCATCCCGCACCAGCTCCGCTTCGATCCGCCATCGCCCCTGCCGGGCGAACTCGCGATTCTCCGGATCCCGCGCGAGCAGGTCGCGCGGCACCGCGGACGCCTGCCGGTACGTCTCGCTGAGCACCATCAGCCGCACCATGTGCCGAACGTCCCAGCCGCTGTCCATGAACTCCACCGCCAGCCAGTCGAGCAACGCGGGATTCCGCGGCGGCTCGCCCTGCGCCCCGAAGTCATCCATCACCTTGGATAGCCCCGTCCCGAAGAACTGCCGCCACAGCCGGTTCATCACCACCCGCGCTGTCAACGGATGTTCCCGCGACACGAGCCAGTTCGCCAGATCCAGTCGCGTCAGGCGCCGCGCCCCGTCGCGCCCACCCTCCGCCACCAGATAGGCCGGCAAGGCGGGCTCGACCAGCTCGCCGCTTTCGTCGAGGAAGTTGCCGCGCGGCAGGATCCGCACCAGTCGCGGCGTTTCGAGCCGCTCCGTCACCAGCGACCGCGGCACGGTCGCCTCGAAATCGGTCTGCGCCTTCCGCGCCGCCGCGAGCGCGTCTCGCAACGGTCCCAGCTCGGGTGTCACCGTCTTGAAGTGCGTCCACAACTCGTCCCGCCGGGCCGCGTCGCCCTCCGGATCCGTCGCCCGCAGGAGCTTCGCGATCGCGGGCGGTGGCGGCAGTGCGGTCGGCGAGTTCACCGCCCCCGGCTCCGCCGTCAGGCCCAGCCGGAAACACCCCAGCGTGTGCTGGCCATGTCCGTGGTGCTGACGCAACTCAAGCACCAGTGTGTCCCCGGCCCTCAGATCCAGCGGCGACTCGAACTCCAGCAGCAATTGGTGCCGTTGTCCGGCCTGCGGCAGCACCGCCCACCCTGTGTTCTCGCCGTGCACGTCGTCGTCGATGACCGCCACCGCCGGCCACCGCTTGTACGGGTTCGCCTCCGCATGACTGGTCTGCTCATGCGTTGCCAGCGCCGATTTGAACCGCAGGCGTCGCGGCTCATCGCCCTCCCGTTCCACCCGCGCCAACACCTCGCCCAGCACGAAATTGCCGTTGCCGGCCCGTCCCGGGCCCTTCGCCGGCAGCGCGTCGTCGGGCAGGGCCTCAAGCCGCAACCCCACCACGCCCGCCAACTCAGTCCGGTATCGCAGCGTGTAGGTGTCCTTGTCGGGTGCCGCGCCGCTGGCCAACACCGATGCATCGTCCCGCACCGTCAGCGTGGCACCTCCCGCGGAAACCGCCTCGATGGGCGCCAACGGCTTCCACCGCGCGTCCCCTTCCAGCGCCTCACGCTGCCTCCGTTCCCACGCCGCAAAAGCCTCCGCCAGCTCCGGATGGGGCCCGGCAAACCGTTGCTCGAGTTGCGTCACCGCCGCGGTCAGTCGCTCGAGCTCCCGCGCCTGCTCCGCGTCCGGCACCAGCAATCCTTCCTCGCGTCGCCCGATGATCGGCTCCTTGATGTCCGCAAAGAACGCCCCCAAGGAGTAGAAGTCCCGCATCGTGATTGGGTCGAACTTGTGGTCGTGGCACTGCGCACAACCGACCGTCTGCCCCAGCCACACGGCGCCCACCGCCCGCACCCGGTCCGTCAGGTAACGCGCCTCGTAGTCCTTCGGCTGTGCGCCCCCCTCCTCGGTCGTCAACAGCAGCCGGTTGAAACCCGACGCCACCCTCGGTTCCAGCGCCGTCCCCGGCAGGAGGTCCCCCGCCAGTTGCTCGCGCGTGAACTGGTCGAAGGGCATGTTCGTGTTGAACGCCCGAATCACATAGTCGCGGTATGGCCAGATGTTCCGCGGGTTGTCCGAGTGGTACCCGATGGTGTCTGCGAACCGCACCACGTCCAGCCACCCCAGCGCCATCCGTTCCCCAAAATGCGGCGAAGCCAGCAACCGCTCCACCAGTTGCGCATACGCGTCCGGCGACGGATCCCGCTCGAAGGCCGCCACTTCCTCCGGCCGCGGGGGCAGCCCCACCAGGTCCGAGTACAACCGCCGCGCCAGCGTGCGCCGATCCGCCTCGGACGCCGGGCTCAGCCCTCTGCCCGCAAGCGCTCGCGCACCAGATGGTCCACCGCGTTCACCCCCTGCCGGCACCGCCGGCCGCACCGGCGGCGTGTACGCCCAATGCCCCTCGTAGTGGGCGCCCTCCGCAATCCAGCGCCGCAACAACCCACGTTGTGCGTCCGTCAGCACCTTGTGCGACTCCGGCGGCGGCATCAGGTCGTCTTCGTCCGCCGTCGTGATCCGCCGCACCAACTCGCTGGCCTGGGGATCCCCGGGACAATGGCCGCCTTGCGCGACCGCGCCGGCCGCAACGCCGCCTCGCGCAGATCCAGCCGCAGACCACCCTTCACCTTGGCCGTGTCCGGCCCGTGACAGGCAAAGCAGTTGTCCGAGAGCAAAGGACGAATGTCCCGGTTGAAATCGATGGCGGGGGCCGCCCCAAGCGGGCCCGCCCCGACGAGCAGCCACAGTCCCAGCGCCGCCCCGAGCCGGCGCGGAAGTTGGAGAACTGACAGGATCATATCCGTAAAACGTGCAGATTATGTGTCCTCCTCTTGCAGATTGCCAATGCATGTTTCGTTTTCCGCGCCCGCTTTCTGGTTGTCCCCCAACCGGCAGTCATTCTAACCTCCGGCCGAACACGCAACACCTGAGTCTAATTAATCCGACCGTGAACCGACGTCCATGGCCATGAGTAACCTCCGCCGATCCCTCTCCCGCCTCGTCACGTCCGCTGCTGCCTGGGCCGTGGCCGCCACCCTTCCTGACCGGCGTTCGGGCCGCCGATCCCCCCGCTCTCCCCCACCGCACTCGTCGCCACCCGGGATGGCGGCACCCTCTTCATCGCCTGTGCCACCGGCAACCGGGTGCAGCGCTTCGACACCGCCAGCCGGGCTGTCACCGCCTCGATCCCCGTCCCCGCCCCGCCGCTCGGTTTGGTCTTGTCGGCCGACGACAGCCGCCTGCTGGTCACCTGCGCCGCCCCCCAAAGCGTTGTCTGCGTGCTCGATACCGCGTCCGGTGCCGTCACCGCCCTCCTGCCGGCCGGCCACTCGTCCACCGCCCCCGTCCTCAGCCCCGATGGCCGAACGCTTTACGTCTGCAACCGCTTCAATGACGACGTCAGTTTCCTCGACCTCCAGACCCGACAGGAACTCCGTCGCGTCAAGGTGCGTCGCGAACCCATCGCCGCCGCCCTGACCCGGGACGGCCGGCACCTCCTCGTCGCCAACCACCTCCACGACGGCCGGGCCGACATCGACTACGTCGCCGCTGTCGTCAGCGTGATCGACACCTCCCTCGCCGAGGTGGTGAAGGAGTTGACCCTCCCCAATGGCAGCGGTGTCCTCCATGACATCCGCACCTCCCCCGACGGCCAGTACGCGGTCGTGACCCATCTCCTCGGCCGTTACCAGCTCCCCACCACCCAACTCGAGCGCGGCTGGATGAACACCAACGCCAAGACGATCATCCGCCTCGACCGCCTCGAGGTCGTCAACACCGTTCTCCTCGACAGCGTGGACAGCGGTGCCGCAAACCCTTGGGGCATCGCTTGGTCCGCCGACAGCGCCACCTTGGCCATCACGCACGCCGGCACGCATGAGCTCAGCGTGATCGCCTTCCCCGACCTGCTCGCCAAGCTCGCCAAGCTCCCGGCTGAACCCCAGGCCGGCCAGGCCACCGACTACACCGCGGCGTCCCGCAGCCAGACCGATGTCCCCAACGACCTCGCCTTCCTCGTCGGCCTTCGTCAGCGCCTCAAACTGCCCGCCACCGATCGCGGCCCCCGCGCCGTCGTACTCCTCGGCACCCGGGCATACGTGGCGAACTACTTCTCGGACACCCTCGCCGTGGTCGACGTCGCCTCGCAGTATCCCCGTTGGGAGTCGATTCCGCTCGGCCCCAAGCCCACCATGGATGTCGTGCGGTTGGGCGAGTTCTACTTCCACGACGCCGAGATTTGCTTCCAGGGCTGGCAGAGCTGCGCCTCCTGCCATCCCGGCGATGGCCGCGTCGACGCCCTGAACTGGGATCTCCTCAACGACGGCATGGGGAACCCGAAGAACAACAAGAGCATGCTGCTCGCTCACCGCACCCCACCCGCTATGAGCATGGGCATTCGCGAAACCGCCGAGACCGCCGTCCGTGCCGGCCTGCGTCACATCCTCTTCACCGTCCAACCGGAAGCCGTCCCCGCGGCCATGGATGAGTATCTCAAGGCCTTGGAACCGGTCCCCAGCCCCTATCTGGTCGACGGCCAACTCTCGCCTGCCGCCCTCCGTGGCAAGGCGGTCTTCGATCAAGCCAACTGTGCCGCCTGCCATCCCGCGCCCCTGTTCACCGACCTCCAACCTTATGACGTCGGCACGCGCGGCCCGCTGGATCGCCCCAACGACATCTTTGACACCCCCCACGCTCATCGAGCTCTGGCGCACCGCGCCCTACCTCCATGACGGCTCCGCCGCCACGCTCCGCGAGATCCTCACCTCCCGCAACGTCGCCGACCAGCACGGCAAGACCTCGCACTTGAACGACGACCAGATCCGCGACCTCGTCGAGTACCTCCTGTCTCTATGATCCCCACAAGACCCATCCGCGAGGTCCCCTGCTCCACCCCCACCTCGTTGAACGTTGAACGTTGGATGTTGAATGTTGAGCGTTGAATGTTGAATGTTGAGCGTTGAATGTTGAGCGTTAAACCCTTCCATCTTCCATCTTCCAACTTCGCCCTTCGCCCTTCGCCCTTCCCGATTCGCCCATGAACACCAAACCCCTCGGCTCTTCCGGCCTGAACGCCTCCGTCATCGGCCTCGGCGCCTGGGTCCTCGGCGGCGGCACCGTCTGGGGCCCGAACCCCGACGACTCCGAGTCCATCCGCACGATCCAGGAAGCGCTGGACCTCGGCGTCAACCTCATCGACACCGCCCCCGCCTATGGCTGGGGCCGTAGCGAGACCGTGGTCGGTCAGGCCCTCAAAGGCCGGCGCGACAAGGCCATCGTCGCCACCAAGTGCGGTCTCTGGTGGGAAGACAACCGCGGCTCCTTCTTCGCCCACTTCGACGGCCGGCCCATGAACCGCAGCCTGCGTCCCGACACCCTCCAACTCGAAATCGAACACAGCCTGCGCCGCCTGGGCACCGACCGCATCGACCTCTACCAGACCCACTGGCCCGCCGCCCCCCCGGAGGCCACGCCCATCGCCGACACCATGGCCACGCTGGTCAAACTCCGCGACCAAGGCAAGGTCCGCGCCCTCGGCGTCTGCAACGTCTCGCCGGCCGAGCTCCTCGAGAACCTCCGTTGCGGCGGCATCGTCAGCGACCAATTCCGGTACTCGATGCTGCACCGCGCCCCCGAGAAGGACATCCTCCCCCCTCTGCGCCGAGAAAGGCCTCGCCACCCTCACTTACATGTCTCTCGAACAAGGCCTGCTCACCGGCAAGGTGGGCATGGACCGCGTCTTCAACCCCGGCGAGTTCCGCACAAACGACGCTTGGAACCCCTGGTTCCTCCTGTCAACCGCCGTCGCATCCTCGACCAGCTCGCCGCCTGGAAGGACCTCACCGATAAGTACGCCTGCACCCTCGCACAACTGGTCCTCGCCTGGACCGCCGCCCAGCCAGGCGTGACTCATGTGCTCGCCGGCGCCCGAAACCCGACCCAGTTGCGGGAGAACGTTCGCGCCGCCAGCCTGGTCCTCGAACCCGCCGACCTCGCTCGGATGCGTCGCGACGTCGAAGCCCTCGGCGAACCTGCCCACCCGTCGTAGTCCACCCTCTCAACCTTCTGTCGCCATGCGTGTTCGTCGCTCGTACCTCCGCCGGGCCGTGGCGATTGCCGCGGTGACCCTGGTCTTCACCCTCCGGTTCGGACACGCCGAAGGTCTCCCTCCCGACCTCGCGCCGCTGGCCAAAGCCAGCGCCAACTCCGAGCACAACGAGCAGTACGCCGCTCGCTTCGCCATCGACGGGCACATCCCGGCCGCCGGCAGTCAGGAGGACGTCGGCCGCGCCTGGTGCGTGCAGGGCAACACCCACCGCGACGGCGCCACCTTCACCCTCACCTGGCCCGAGCCCGTCACGATCGCCGAGCTCGCCTACTGGGCGCGCACGGCCTGGTTCGCCGAAGAAGGCTGGAAAGACTACGAGCTCTGGCTGGACGACGCCGACACCGCCGCTGTCCGCGGCCAACTGGCCCGTGGTCATGGACCGCAACGCATCGCCCTCGCAGCGCCCGCGAAGGTCCGCAAGCTGACCCTCCGCTTCACCAGCTCCTACGGAGGCCTCAACCCCGGCGCCGCGGAGATCCAGGTCTTCGGCGAGCCTCTCCCCCCGCGCAGCTACGCCCGCTTCCGGGCGCTGCCTGCGGGCCGACCCGAACCCTTCGACGATGCGATTGAAGACACCCCGGAACTGGCCGCCGCCGTCGCCGGGGGCCGACTCGGCTTCGACCAACTGCTGCTCGTCCGCCGTCGCGAACTCAACCCCAGCCACGTTTACACCTACCACGTCGAAGGCTTCGGCGCCGGCGGCGGCCTCGGCCTCCTCGACCTCACCCCCATCCGCGCCGCGCTCGCCCCTTCCCCCGGTGGTGCGGGCATCCTGCCTGCACCCTCGTCCCAACCCGGTGGTGCGGGCATCCTGCCTGCACGCGCGTCCTCGTCCGGTGGTGCGGGCATCCTGCCTGCACCCAACCCCGCATCCCCACCCGCCCTTCGCCACGGCGTCTGGCGCGAACTCGTCCCTTCGCCTGAAGGCCAGATTCTCGACTGCGACCTCGACTACGACGGCCGCGAGATCCTCTTCAGTTGGCGCCGCACCCAGCGCGACGGCTACCAGGTCTTCGCCATTCGCCCCGACGGCACCGGCCTGCGCCAGCTCACCGACGGTCCCCACCACAACTACAACGCCTGCTGGTTGCCGGACGGCGGCATCGCCTTCCTCTCCACCCGCACCTCGCGCTTCGCCTATTGCTGGATCTCACCCGTCGGCGTCCTTCACCGCATGGAACGGGACGGCTCCCGCGTCATTCCCCTCTCCGCCAACATCGTCAACGATTTCACCCCCAGCGTCATGCTCGACGGCCGCATCCTCTATTCCCGCTGGGAATATGTGGACAAGCCGGCCATCCCCATCCAAAGCCTCTGGACCATCCGGCCCGACGGCACCTGCCTGGCCGGCTTCTTCGGCAACCGGGTCTTGAGCCCCGCCACGTTCATGGAGGCCCGCTCCATCCCCGGGACCGCCCAGGTGCTGTGCGTCCTCACCAGCCACAACGGTCCCTGCCGTGGTGCCATCGGCATCATTGACGTCCAGCATGGCAACAACGCCCCCGCCAGCCTCCGCAACCTCACCCCCGAAGTCGCCATCGGCCAGATGGACAAAGGGGACGGCAACAACATCCGCGGCCCTTACGAAAGCCCCTACCCTCTCGACGCCGAATTGTTCCTCGTCTCCAAGCGCGGCACCCTCCTCGTCCGCAACTACGAAGGAACCCGGCAACTCCGCCTTGTCGATCCCCTCGACGGCATCGGCTTCTACAGCGCCCAACCCTCCGCCCGCGCCCTCGCCCCCTGTCCTTGCCCCGCAGCGCAACCCTTTCGAGTCCCACGCCTCAGCAACCCTGACCTCGATCCCTGCCGCCGGTGGTGCAGGCATCTTGCCTGCATCGGGTCCCGGCCGTGCAGTCGCCGATCCGACCGCCCACAACAGCATCCCCGATCCCACCTCCCCCTCCGGACCGTGGGCCACGGTCGTCCTCCAGGACGTCTATCGCGGGCTCGAGCCCTTGGTCAAACGCGGTGAGGTCAAAGAGATCTGTGTCGTCGAGGAGATGCGTAAAGCGGTCCGTACCGACGTGGCTCACCGGGCCTTCGGCTTCCAGTTCCCGGTCATCTCTTGTGGCGCCACTTATGCCGGCAAGCTCGTCTGGGGTTACGCCCCGGTCGCCGAGGACGGTTCGGCATCTTTCCTGGTCCCCGCCGGACGCCCCATCTATTTCATCGCGCTCGACGCCGAAGGCCGGGCCGTGCAGCGCATGCGCACCTTCACCCACCTCATGCCGGGCGAAGTCCAGGGGTGCGTGGGCTGCCACGAACCCGCAACCAAACCGTGGCCGTCCCCTCTCGCGTCCCCACCTCCCCTCGCCCCTGCGCCCGCCCGACTGGGGTGAAGGCGTGGGCTTCGATTACACCACCCATGTTCAACCCGTTCTCGACGCCCACTGCGTCCGCTGCCACAGCGGCCCGACCCCGCCCAAACGCGTAGACCTCTGCGGCGACAAAACCGACTTCTTCAACGTCTCCTACGAATGGCTCGCGCGCGGTCGCAAGCGCTCCGGCGAAGCCGAGTGGGACAGCCCTTACGTGAGCTGGATCCCCACGTTCAACGGCATGGAGCAGAACATCCTCGAGGTCACCCCGAAGGCGTGGGGCTCCCCGCGCAGCCTCCTCGCCGACCTCCTCCTCACCGGTCACCCCGACACCAACGGCGTCCGGCGCGTCGAACTCCTGCCCGCGGAAACCCGCCGCATCCTCGCCTGGATCGACCTCAACGTCCCCTACTACGGCACCTCCGAAACCGCCCACCCCGAACGCCCGGGCTGCCGCCAGTTCCTCCCGCCGGACCTCGACCGCACCTTGTCGGAAGTGGCCCAACGCCGCTGCGCCGGCTGCCATCAAGACGGCAAGATCCCCGTCCCATCTGGACCCGACTGACCAATCCCCACCTCAACAACTTCCTCACCGCCCCCCTCCCCGTTGAGGCGGGTGGCAGCGGCCGTTGCGGCCAACCCGTCTTCGCAAACACGCAGGACCCCGACTACCTCGCCCTCCTCCGCACCTTCGACCCCGTCCTCGAAGAACTCCGTCAACGCCCCCGCATGGACATGGCCGGCGCCCAACCTGCCGCCGTGGACCGGAATTGCCTCGGACAGTTGGAGTGAACTTGGACCACGGACCACGGACCACGGACCACGGACCAGAGGCCAAGGACCGAGGACCCACACTAGGGAACAAATCCACCCGGACAGGGCAAAGGCCAAGCCTCGAAGGGCCAGTGAACCGCAAATAAAGCAATGCCGCCACCGAGACCATGAAGCCGACCTGCGCTCAGCCCGCACGACGTCTCGCCCTCTTCTGTCTCACCAGCACGCTGCTCGCCGACATGCTTGTCCCGGCACGGGCCGGCGAACCGCCTGCCTTCGTCATTCCCGCATGGGCCTTCGACCGCGGCAACGTCCGCGTCTTCACCGAGGAATACGCCGATGTCGGGCCCATGGTCGCCTTCGGCGGCCAGTCGCCCATCCACGTCGAGTACGACATCGACCTGCCCGCCACCGGCCGGTACACCCTCCACCTCGAATACGCCGCCGGCGCACCCCGCCCCGTCGAGTTCCTCGTGGACGGCACCCGCGTCGGCGAAGCCGCCCGGACCGCATCGGGTTCCTGGAACACCAGCGGCGCGCACCAGGAACTCGTCGCGGAACTCGACCTCGCCGCCGGCCCGCACACCTTCCGCTTCCGCCGCGAACGCGATTTCCCCCACCTGGTCAGCCTGCGCTTCGAATCCCCTGCCCTGCCCGCCGACTTCGTGCCGCACCGACCCAAGGCCCGCCCTTTGCCCGCCGTCTCCCCCGCCGCGCACCTCAAACCCTTCCGTGCCGAGGTGAATCCCGCCGCCCTTCGCCTGGCCATCCAGGACCTCACCGCCCGGTTCGGAAGCCGCTACCCGCGCGGGTCTGAGTTCCGCGACCGCCTGGACCGACTCGAGCGCGGACTCGATGTCGCCGAAACCCGCGCCGAGGCTCAAACGGCTCTCGCGCAACTGGCCCGCGAAGCGCTCCTTGCCAATCCGCTGCTCGATTTCGATCGTCTGCTCGTTCTCAAGCGCGGTTTCCCGAAACCTCCTGCCGCGCGCCAGGCCCAGGGCCAGGCTCTCGGCGTCGGTTCCCTCAACGCCCACACCAGCGATGACACCCCCCGCCAGGGCCACTGGCAGGACGAACTCGCCGTCCTCTCGAACCTCCGCGGTCAACCGCGCTTCACCACCCTCCATCGCCCGGCCAACGACGAAACCGTGATCGACCCCGCGCTTCACTTCGATGCCCAGCGCCTCCTGTTCGCCCAAAACGGGGCGCACCAGAAGAACTGGCGCCTCTGGGAAATCGGCGTGGACGGCCGCAACCTCCGCCAGATCACCCCCGACGACGGCGAAGACGTCGCCCACTTCGACCCCTGTTACCTCCCGGACGGACGCATCATCTTCGCCTCGACCGCGGTCTACCAGGGTTTGCCCTGCGAGTTCGGCGCCCAGGCCATGACGTGTCTCTACCTGCTCGATCCCCGCGCGCAAACGATTCGCCAGCTCACCTTCGAGCAGGACAGCGACTGGTGCCCCACCGTGCTCCCCAACGGCCGCGTCATGTACCTCCGCTGGGAATACACCGACCAGTCCCACGCCAATTCCCGGATCCTCTTCCACATGAACCCGGACGGCACCGACCAGCGCGAATTGCGCGGCAGCGGTTCCTGGTTCCCCGGTTCCTTCTATTACGCCCGCCCCGTTCCCGGCCATCCGCACCAGCTCATCGGCATCGCCAGCGGCCATCACGGCACGCCACGCTCGGGTCGCCTCCTCCTTCTGGACCCCAGCACCGGCCGGCGTGAGGGCGAGGGCATCGTCCAGGAAATCCCGCGCCGCGGCCAACCCGTCCAACCCATCGTGCGTGACCGCCTCGTGGACGGCGTCTGGCCCCAGTTCCTCATGCCCTGGCCCCTGAGCCCCGAGTACCACCTCGTCAGCGCCAAGCTTGATCCCCAATCGCTCTGGGGCATCTACCTCGTCGACGTCTTCGACAACGTGACGCTGGTCCACGAACTCGAAGGCGCCGCCCTCCTCTGGCCCATCCCGCTCCAACCCGTCACCCCTCCCCCGTCATCCCCGACCGCGTCCAGCTCGCCAGTGACCAGGCGACGGTCTTCATCACCGACCTCCACGCCGGCCCGGGACTCGAAGGCGTTCCCCGCGGCACGGTCAGGAGCCTTCGCCTCATTGAGTATTATTTCTCCCGACGCGGCTTCGGCGGCCTCTACGGCACGCTCGGTCAGGACGGACCCTGGGATGTCAAACGCATTCTGGGCACCGTGCCCGTCGAGCCGGACGGCTCCGCCCATTTCGTCATCCCCGCCAACACCCCCTTTCGCTCCAACCCCTCGACGAGCAAGGCCAGGCCCTCCAGCTCATGCGCAGTTGGTTCGTCGGCATGCCGGGCGAGGCCGTCTCCTGCGGCGGCTGCCACGAGCCGCAAAACGAGGTATCGCCGAACCGACCCAGCCTGGCCGCGCGTCGCCCACCCACCCCCATTGAACCCTGGTACGGCCCGGCCCGCGGCTTCAGCTTCGTCCGCGAAGTCCAACCTGTCCTCGATCACCACTGCGTCCGGTGCCACGATGGCTCGCCCGAAATCCGGGACACGCCCGCCGCCCACGCCATGGCCGGTCAGACCGCCCAACCGCCTTATCTTAAAGGCGACGTCTGGCCCAACGACTGGAGCAGTCAGCTCGCCGGACGTTGGGACGGCGGCGGCAAGTTCACCCGCTCCTACTTCGACCTCGCCCGCTATGTCCGCCGCCCCGGCATCGAGGGCGACCGCCGCATGTTCACCCCCTTGGACTATCACTTCCGCACCACCACGCTTGGCCAACTGCTCGCCAAAGGCCACCACGACGTCCAACTCGACGCCGAGGCTTGGGAACGCCTCGCCGCCTGGGTCGATCTCAACGCCCCCTTCTACGGGACCTGGGGTGAAATCCCGCAGTTCTCCCAAGGCTACGGGTCCCTCGACCACGCCCGACTCGCCCGCGTCCACGCCCGCGCCATGGAACTCCGCCGCCAGTACGTCCCCATGGGCCCCCACCCGGATTACGAAGAGATCCCCGACGCACCCGCTTACGCACCCCCGGACCAGGGACCAGGGACCAGGGATCAGGGACCTCGAACTGCCAACGTCCAACGTCCAACATCCAACATCCAACATCCAACATCCAACTTCCAACTTCGCCCTTCGCCCTTCGCCCTTCCCCCAGTGTCTGGCCCTTCGACACGCCCACCGCCCTCGCCAAACAACAAGCCGCCGCCCCGGACGGCCGCCTCTCCCGCACCCTCGACCTCGGCGACGGTGTCACCCTCGAACTCGTCCGCGTGCCCGGCGGGACCTTCGTGATGGGCTCGACCACCGGACACCCCGACGAAGCGCCCCCTCGATCGTCACCGTCGAACCCTTCTGGATGGCCCGCTGCGAGACCGCCAACCGCCAGTTCAAGCAGTTCAGACCCGAACACGAAAGCCGCACCGAAGACCGGCACGGCTACCAGTTCGGCGTTGTCGGTTACGACCAGGATCAACCGGACCAACCCGCCGTCCGTGTCTCCTGGCACGATGCCATGGCCTTCTGCCAGTGGCTCGCCGACCGCACGGGCCTGCCCATCAACCTCCCGACGGAGGCCCAGTGGGAATGGGCCTGCCGCGCCGGCACTGCCACTCCTTTCTGGTTCGGCGACCTCGCGACCGATTACTCGGCCTTCGCCAACCTGGGTGACCAACGCCTCCGCGACTTCGCCGCCGACACCGCCCTCGACAACTACACCGCCGCCCGCCCCATGGTGAACCCGAACCGCTACGACGACTGGATCCCCCGCGACGACCGGTACAATGACGGCGGCTTCGTCACCGAACCCGTCGGCTCGTATCGGCCCAATCCCTGGGGGCTTCACGACCTCCATGGCAACGCGTGGGAGTGGACCCGCTCCCTTACCGGCCGTACCCCTACACTGACGCCCCCCTTGCCTCCGACCACGCCGAACGCGTGGTTCGCGGCGGTTCCTGGTACGACCGTCCCCAGCGCTGCACCTCGAGCTTCCGGCTCAGCTATCCCCCGTGGCAACGCGTCTACAATGTCGGCTTCCGCATCGTCTGCGAAGACCGCCCCACCCCACTCGATGACCCCGGCGCCCTCCGCACCGCCCGCCGCTGACCTTTCGTTCACTCGTGTGGTGCAGGCGTCTCGCCTGCGAAGACCTCCCCCGAGAACGCCGCTCGAAGACGGCCTACTCCCAAGCCGGCGCCCCGCTCCCACCGTCCGGCACGCGCGCAGCGTTTGGAGTGCGCCGTCTTCCAGCGGCGCTTTTGTTCGCCTCGCCCCCCGCCCGTTACGCAAAGCGGCGCTCAAGCGCAACGCACTCCAAACGCTGCGCGCCCCGCCCACGGCTGCGGCCCCCGTGCCGACCGACCTGCCGGCCACGCCAGAGCCGGTCCTGGCTCTTGAAACCCTGGAACTTCCCATGAACCTACCCCTCGGCCTTGAGTTCGGCGAGGCTGGGGAGGACCACGCGGCCGAGCTGTTTGGCCAAGCGTTGCAGGGCCCGGCGCTTGGTTTCGAGCACTTGCTCTTCGTACTGGGCCAACCCGCGTTCGACATACTCCACCCCTTTGACCATCACCCGCCAGAACCACTCGGCCAGCTTCCGCGCCAAGGCGATGTTAGCCACCAAGCCACCGCGCCGCCCAGCCATGCGACGGTAATAACCACCCAGGGCGATATGCTTACTGCGCGCCAGGCTCCGTCCCATCACGCAGAACAGCCGCCCGGCCCGGTTGCGCTTGCGCCCCACCGCCCCGGCGCGCTGGCCGCTCGGGGGGCTGCCCGGGGCCAGGCCCAGCCACGCGGTGAAGTGTTTCTCCGTCGCCCAGCGGCTCAAATCGGTGCCCACTTCGGCGATCAGTTGCAGGAGACTGTAGTCGGTGTGGGCGGGCAGCACGGTGAGATCCTTGCCGCCGCACAAGCGGACCAGCAGGCCGTGCAGTCCCGGGATCTGTGGCGCGTTCACCCCCGGACGTTTGACCGCCACAGGTGTGGTCCCCGCCGCGGGGGCTGGGCACGCCGGACCGTGGATCTGGTGCAGCACCGCTTCGATCTGTCGGTCACACGCCGCAATCTGGCGTTGGAAGTGTTGCCAGTCCTCGACCGCTTGCTGCAGCGCGAAGAGATGTTCCTCGGCCCAAGTTCCGCGCAGCGACTCCTTCACCTCAGCGGCCTTCTTCTGCCGAATCTGCACATCGCACAGCCCCAGCAACCGCTCCGGAGCACGCTCGCCGGCCAGGATCGCCCCGATCACCTTCTGCCCGCTGGTGCCGACCAGACTGCTGATGACATCGTGCAGTTTGATGTTCATCCGTTCCAAGGCCTTCTGCTGATGCTGCACGCACGCCGCCGCGCTGGTCAGATGATCGGTGCGCAGCCGCACGTAGTCCTGCAGGCGGCGGATGTCGGCCGGGGGCACGAAGCCCGCACGCAACAGACCGTGGGCATGGAGCGTGGCACCCCATTGGCAGTCCTTCATGTCGGTCTTGCGTCCGGGCAGGTTACGGGTCTGCCGACCGTTGACCATCAGGACCTCCAAACCGGCCGCTTCCAGCACGCCGTAGAGGGCAGCCAATAGACGCCGGTGGCTTCCATGGCGATGGACTTGACGCCGCGCGCCTGCAGCCAGTCGCGCAGTCGGTGGAGTTGGCAGGTAACGGTGCCGAAGACCTCGGGCGGACCGCCACCGATGGAGACAAACATCTGCTCACTGCCGACATCAACGAAGGCAGCCAGCGGATTGAGCACGGGCAGGGTTGGGACTGGATTCATAGGTTGTCTGGCCACGACACCGCAAGCCCGGTGGAGTTCTGGGAGAAACAAATCTTCCCAACGGGAAAACCCACAAGGGCCTCACCAAAATGCGCAGAAGTCCACCACCGGAACCAGTCTCTCCACCGGGCACAAGGCACCAAAGGATACGAACGGTCACACTGCTCTTGGTGTCGCAGCACGCTGGCGATGCTGCCAGGTTCATGGCCGGTGAGCAGGTCCGAAAGGAACAAGGAACTCTCCATGAACCTGGCAGGGTTGGGCGCGCGCGGCAGCGTCGGAGGTCATGACTGATCCCCTTCGCTTACTGGGCCTTGGGGGCGGGCAGCACCGTAAGGCCGAGCTGTTGGCCAGGCGGTGCAGCGTGCGCTGCTTGGTCTCGAGCACGCGGGCCTCGTAGCGGGCGAGCCCCGCCTCAACGAAGTCCAGGCCCTTAACCATCGTCTGCCAGATGAACACCGCCAGCTTGCGTGCCGTGGCGATGATCGCCACCAACCCACCACGGCGGGCGGCCATGCGGCGGTAGAAGCCGCCCAAGGCCATGTTCTTGCTCCGGGCCAGGCTGCGGGCCATGACACACAACAGGCGCCCCGCCCGGTTGCGTTTGCGTCCGGTCCCCCGGTGGCGTTTGCCACTCTGGTGGCTGCCCGGAGCCAGCCCCAGCCAGGAGGTAAAGTGCTTGGCCGTGGCCCAGGCTTTGAGATCCAGGCCGATCTCCCCGATCAACTGCAGTACGCTGTAGGAGGTGCAGGCCGGCAGGACGGTGAGATCCCGCCCTCCACACAAACGCCGGATCAACTCGTCCAGGCCCGGGATGACCGGCGCGTGGGAGACCCCGGTCGCTTGCGAGCGACCGGTCCCGGAGAACCGGAGTCGGGTCCTTCGCACCGGGGAGGGTCGCTTGCAGTGCCTGCAGCACCTGGTGGATCTGCGCGTCGCAAGCCGCGATCTGACCCTGGTAGTGCTTCCAGCTCTCCCAGGCTTGGCGCAGGGCGAAGAGGTGCTCCTCGGCCCAGGTCCCGCGCAGGGCTTCCTGCACCCGCTCGGCCTTGCGCTTCTGGATTTGCGCATCGCACAACGCCAGCAAACGCAGCGGTTGGCGCTCGCCCGCCAGGATGGCTTCGATCACTGCCCGCCCGCTGACGCCCACCAGGTTGCTGATCACGTCGTGGAGCTTGACGTTCATCCGTTCCAGCGCCTTCTGCATGTGCTGCACATGGCTGGCGGCCAGCGTCAGATGGTCCTGCCGCAACCGCAGGTAGTCCTGCAGCCGGCGGATGTGCGCCGGCGGCACAAAGCCGCCCCGCAACAACCCGTGGGCATGCAACGTCGCACCCCACTGGCAATCCTGCATGTCGGTCTTGCGCCCGGGCAGGTTGCGCGTGTGCTGCCGTTGACCATGAGCACCCGCAGGCCGGCCGCCTCAAAACCCCGTAGAGCGGCAGCCAGTACACGCCGGTAGCTTCCATCGCTACCGAGCGCACCCCCTGCGCCTGCAACCAGTCGCGCAGCCGGTGCAACTCGCCGGTCACGGCCCCGAAGACTTCCGGCCGTCCTCCGGCAATGGACACATGCATGTGTTCGCTGCCCACGTCCACGAAGGCAGCCTGCGAATCCAACACGGGCAAGGTGGTATTCATCGTGGTCCAAGTCGCGGCCGCCTCCCCGCCCGAAGGCGTCCTTGAAAGGACAAACCTCTCCAACGGGATACACCGACCACCCGGCCGGTGCTCGCCAAACTGCGCAGTTGTCCGCCTCCGGAACCAGTCTTCCCACCGGCCTCCCATGGCCCCCCATCCTACCCCCGGCCCCCGCGCGGGGGCTGCCGCCCCCCCCCCCCCTCCGTCGCCTGCGCCCCGGCCCGGCAGATCAAACGGCCCCCCCCGCTCCCTCTGGGTTTTGATTTCTCCCCCTTCCCCCTTCGCCCTTCCCCCCGCCCCCCCCCCCCCCCCCCCCCCCCCCCCCCCCGCGCCCCCCCCCCCCCCCCCCCCCCCCCCCGCCCCCCCCCCCCCCCCGCCGGTGCGGCCGCCCCCCCCCCCGCCTAAACGGAACGTATGATTCACCTCGGACTGCACACGGATAACTGGCGCCCCCTCAGTGTTGGCTTCGAAGCGGCCTGCCAAAAGATCGCCGCCACCGGCCTCAAACACATCGAGTTCTGTGCCATTCACGGCCAGAACTTCATCGCCGCCCTCGGCTACGACCCCGGTGTCTCTCTTCAGTCCAACCCCCGCGCGCTCCGTCGTTTCCTCGACAAGCTCAAGCTCACCGTCTCCCAGATCGATGGTTCCTACCCCATGATGGGACCCAACGGGTCGGCCTTCGGCGTCCAGTACGTTCAGCAGAGCATCCGCTTCGCCGCCGAACTCGGCTGCCCCATGGTCGACACCGTGGACGGCGCCTTCGAAACCCCCGGCATGAACCGCGACGAAGTCTTCCGGGTCACCTGCGATAACTACGCCCAATGCCTTCCCTGGGCCGAGGACTACAAGGTGATCATCAACGTCGAACCCCACGGGCCCTACACCAATGACATCGACTTCATGCAGCGCCTGTTCCGCCACTTCGACTCCGAATACCTCCGCTGCAACTTCGACACGGGCAACACCTTCATCGCCGGCCACAACCCCCTCGATTACCTCAAAGCCCTTCGCAAGTACGTCACCCATTGCCATATCAAAGACGTCAGCCCCGCCCTCGCCGCCGCCGTCCGGGGCGAGGAAACCGGCATCGGCAGCTCGGAGGTCTACGTCGGCGGCGGCGTCAACGCCGACAACATCCGGCAATGCCTCGAGTTCCTCCACCGCGCCAACTGGGACGGCGTCGTCTCCATCGAGTGCAGTGGCACCGACGAAAACACGAGCAAGAGCGTTGCCTGGATGAAAGGCATCGTGAAAGACCTCGGCAAAGCCAAGCGGTCCAAGCGCTGACCCTTTCCCCGCTGACAGCGTCAACCCCTCGCCCAACCCCGCCCCGGATGAAACCCCTGCCCTTCCGCCATCCCGGCCTGTTCCTGGCCATGCTCGTCCTCGCCACCGCGCCGGCCGACGATTATCCCCAGTGGCGCGGCCCGCAGCGTGACGGCCATGCCCGCGAGACCGACCTCCTCGCCTCGTGGCCAAAGGAGGGACCTCAACTCCGCTGGCAAGCGCAGCACCTGGGCTCGGGTTATTCCACGCCCGCCGTCGTCGGCCAGCGCCTCTACCTCATCAGCAACCACGGCCTCGACAACGAGTTCGTCCAGGCCCTCTCTGCCGAGGACGGCCAACCGGTCTGGACCCGGACCATCGGCAAGGTGGGCAACCCCGACCAGAAACCCACCTTCCCCGCCGCCCGCTCCACCCCCACCGTCGACGGCACCCTCCTCTACGCCCTGGGATCCGATGGTGACCTCGTCTGCCTTGAGACCCTTACGGGCAACTTGCGCTGGCGTAAACAGCTTCGCCGCGACTTCGGCGGCACCCCCGGCACCTGGGCTTACGCCGAGTCTCCCTCATCGACGGCAATACGCTTCTCTGCACGCCCGGTGGACCCCAGGCCACCCTCGTCGCCCTCGACAAACGCTCCGGCAACGTCCTCTGGAAAACCGCGTTACCCGAGGCCGACGAAGCCGCCTACGCCTCCGCCATCCGGCTCGACGTGGACGGTCTTCCGCAATACGTCCAAATGCTCCAGAAAGGGCTCGTGGGCGTCGATGCCAAGACCGGCCGGTTCCTCTGGCGCTACGACAAGACCGTCAGCAAGTACGGCGCGAACATCCCCTCGCCCGTCGCCCACGCCAACCGCGTCTTCAGCGCCGGGGCCGGCACCGGCGGTGGCCTCGTCCAACTCACCCGCCAGGACCAGACCGTCACGGCGCAACCCCTCTACTTCTCCCCCAAACTCCCCACCGCCATCGGCGGCGCCGTCCGCGTCGGCGACTTCCTTTACGGCACCACCGGACAGGCCATGCTCTGTGTCCGGTTCGATACCGGCGACATCCAGTGGGAAGAACGCGCCCTGGGTGCCGCCTCGATCTGCTGCGCCGACGGCCGGCTCTATCTCCACGCCGAAAGCGGCGAAGTCGGCCTCGTGGAACCCACCCCCGAGGCGTACCGCGAAGTTGGTCGCTTCACCCCCGACCTGCCGTCCCGCAGCAACGCCATGGAGAAGGCCTGGGCCTATCCCGTTGTTGCCCACGGCCGGCTTTACATCCGCGACCTCGACCGCCTCTGGTGCTACGACGTCCGGAAATCGCCAGCACCCCCGTCGAGCACACCCTGACCTGCCCGCGATCATCGCCCCGAACCAATCACCCGCTCACCCGTTGCCACGCCACCCCGTCCCCCTCAACCCCCTCGATCCATGAGTACTCCCCGAAGCACCTCCAGCCTTGGCCTTAGCCGCCGCGAATTCCTCGGCCACAGCGCCCTCTTGGCCGGCGCCGCCTGGCTGCCGTCCACCACGGCATTGGCCGCAACTCCCCCCGTCGCACCCACGCCGACCAGGTTCGCCTGGGACAAACGGGCATCAAGACCAGCCGTCTCGGTTTCGGCACCGGCAGCCACAGCGGCAACGTCCAGAAGGCCCTGGGCAAGGACACGTTCACCAACCTCATCCATTACGCGTTCGATCAGGGCATCACGTTCATCGACTGCGCCCAGAGCTACGCGACCTTCGAGTGGATCGGCGACGCGATCAAGGGGCTGCCGCGCGAGAAGCTCTTCCTCCAGTCCAAGGTCTCCGGCCAGCCCGAGAAGGTTCTCGAAGCCATTGACCGCCACCGCCGCGTGTTCGACACCGACTACGTCGACAGCCTCCTCATCCACTGCATGGTCAAGGATGGCTGGACCGATCCCTTTCGTCGCCTCATGGACGGCTTCGAGGAAGCCAGGCAGAAGCAGTGGATCCGCGCCCAGGGCGTCTCCTGCCACAGCCTCCCCGCCCTGCGCAACGCCGTCGCCTCCGACTGGACCCAGGTCCATCTCGTGCGCCTCAACCCTCAGGGCGCCCACATCGATACGCCGGCCGAAACCTGGAACGCCCAGAGCGATCCCACCCACCTCCCCCCGGTCGTCGAACAGGTGCGCGCAGCCCGCGCCAAAGGCCGGGGCATCCTCGGCATGAAGCTCGTCGGCGACGGCGACTTCACCCGGGCCGAGGACCGTGAGCAGGCCATGCAGTACGTGATGAAGGCCGGGTTGGCCGACGCCGTCGTCATCGGTTTCAAGAGCCGGTCCGAAATTGACGAGTCGATCGCCCGCATGAACCGCGCCCTGGCCGCAAGCTGAGCTCAGAACGATCGCCTTTCCTCCCGAGCACCGCGCTCCTCCCCTCGTTGGGAACCAGCGCCCGCCTCAAGCGCTCGCCGGGGTGGGCGCCCTCGCCCGCCCCCCAACCGTGCCTGACCGCGCCTCCTGCGGGACGCGCCGCCCGTGGCTCGCGGCGTTGGCTCTTTGCGCGAGCTCCTCCCTCAATCCTCCCCCTGCGGCATCAAGAACCACAGCACCAAGTAAACGATGATGCCGGGAAACGCCACGCTGAGCACCGACACCAGCACGTACATCACCCGCACACGAAACGGCGACCAGCCGAGATATTCGGCCAACCCGCCACATACCCCGGCGATCAGGCAGTCCTTACGGGAACGCCGCAATTGCATGAACTCCAGTCTCGCAGGCGACCCCGTCGGCGGCGACCGCAAAGTTGACCCCTCGGGGACGCCCCGCGTTCAGAGCCGGTGACGTTCCAGACAGTAGCCGGAGGTCGGTGCCCCGCGCGACCGACGCTCGTCGCGGGGTACCAACCTCCGGGTCCCGCGGGCCAAATCGAAGGCACCCCGGAGGAAGTGCCCGAGGCCCGGGGTCTCGGCATTCGTGCCGAACCTTGGCCTTGCCATGATCCTGCGGCATTTGCATTGTGCGCCCATGCAGTCCCACGAGTTGCTCCGCGCCGTTTACGACACCGGCAACCCCAAGCAGATCGCGGCCGACCTTGGCCTCTCCCTCTCCCTGATCTACAAGTGGGCCGAACCCACCACCGAGACCGGCAGCGGCGCCACCAACCCCCTGGACCGCCTTGAGCAACTCATCCGCAGCACGACCGACGACCGCATCGTCCAGTGGGTCTGCCAGCGCGCCGGGGGCTTCTTCATCCGCAACCCGAAAGCCGTCTGGCCGCACCCTCCCGACCTCATCCCCGCCACCAACCAGGTCGTGCAGGAGTTCGCCGACCTGCTCTCCGTCATCGCCTCCGCCGCCGCCGATAACGTCGTCTCCCCATCCCGAAGCCAAGGCCATCCGCGCACGGTGGGAAGACCTGAAGACCGCGACGGAAGCCTTCGTCCGCTGCTGCGAAGAGGGCAACTTCACTGCCTTGCGCGAAGTCGCCTCCGCGCGCCTCAAGTCCGCCGCCTGACCTCTCGTCCCCCCTGCCCATCGCCATTCCCACCCCCGCCATGAAACCGATCCAGTTCCTTGCCCGCACTTGGCTGCTCCCGCTCGCCCTGTTGCTGCTCGCGCGTACCGCGGAACCAGTACCGCTTGCCGACGGCCGGACCTTCGCCGGCTGGGAAGGTGATACGCAGCGGACATGGCGCATCGTGGAAGGCGCCTTCGTAGGCGGGTCACTCGCGGCGCCCGTGCCGCGCAACGAGTTCCTCTGCACCACCCGCGCCTACACGAACTTCGTCCTCCGCCTCGAATTCAAGCTCCTGGGCGAAGGCGCCAACGCCGGGATCCAGATCCGCTCCCGCCGGGTACCCAACCACCACGAGATGATCGGTTACCAGGCCGACCTCGGCGACCCCGAGTGGTGGGGCGCCCTCTACGACGAGTCCCGGCGCAACCGCGTGTTGGCCAAACCGGACCGCGCCCAGGTGGATGCCATCCTCAAGCGCGGCGACTGGAACGAGTACGTGATCCGCTGCGAAGGCCGGCGCATCCGCCTTTCCATCAATGGCGTTCCCACCGTGGACTACACCGAGTCGGACGAGAGCCTCGAGCAGGCAGGCCTCATCGGCCTCCAGATCCACGGCGGGCCGCCCAGCGAGGTGTGGTACCGCCGGCTCACGATCGAGGAACTGCCTTGAGCGGCGGCGCGACCGTCGCCACCCCCGGATGCGCTCCCCCCCGGGCGCTCCGGGCATACAGCCGGTTGCCCAGGGGAACCAGTAAGGCCGCCACCGCGATCCCGGCCACCACATCCACCGCGTAGTGGAACCGGCAGTACACCGTCGAGAGGCACAGCAGAACCGCTGCCACCAGGTGAACATGCCGGACCCGCGGCAGGTACCGGAACGAGAACGACACGGTGGCAAGAGCCACCACCACGTGGCTGCTGGGCAACGCCGCTCCGGCCGGCTCAGCGACCGCGTAGATCGTCGTGATGATCCAATAAAACACCCCTCGCGTCACCGCGTCCGGATACGGATGCTCCGCCCCCAACGCCAGCCACTCGGCCGGCAATTGGTAGCCGTCCACCTCGCGAAAGAACAAGCGCGGTCCGCTCACCGGCAGAAAGATGAACGCCAGGTAGCAGCAGTAGAAAACGAACGAAACCACCGAGACGTAGTGCAAAAACTGCGTCCGGTTCCGGATGAACAGGGCCAGACCCACCCCCACAATCATCACGTAGTACGAGAAGTACGCCGCGTAGAACAGCTCGCTCACCGCCGCGTGGGGCAGGGCGTGCATGAACGCCAGACTGGGCTGAAACCCAAACACCGTCTGCTCGAACTTCACCACGTGCTCATCCAGATAACCCGGTACAATCATCTCGTTGAGAATGCCGGTTTCATTGTAGAACGCCGTGTAGAGCAGCACCGGGTAGAAGTGTCGCAGAAACTCCAGCACACGGTTCCGTGGCCGGCGGGCGTGCGCGCAAATCAGGAGGTGGACCAAACCAAGCCCCGCCACATGTGCCGGGATCAGCACCGGCCACTCAGGCACCCGCTCATTGTGAAAGAGCAGTACCAGTAAGCCCACCAGGGCGATGTACCCCTGCGTGGCATAGTCCACGAAAGTGTAGTGCTTCATCGGTTGTTCGCTGCCACCCACCCACGCCGCCTCACCGCTTTCCCCTAACCACCCCTGCTCCGGCATACCATGCCTGCGTCTGCGCCAACCCCTCGCCCAACCGTGTGGCGCAGACCACCCCCAGCGTCCTCCGCAACCGCGTCGTGTCCGCCACCCACCCCGGCGCGATCAACTCACGCCGCTTGCCGTGCGCCAGCACCGTCGGGCGTCGCGTGAGCGCCGCCCAGACGCCGGCCATCGCGCACCCGACCGTCAGCGCCGCCAACGGCACCGGCAGACGCCGCACACTCCGCCCCGTCGTCGCCGCGATGGCCTCCACCAATCCCTTCGCCGTCACGACTTCAGCCGAGGCCACATTCAGCGTTTGCCCGGCGGCCGCCGGCGCCGCCAACGCTCTCACCACCGCCTCCGCCAGATCCGGCGCATACACCAGACTCAACTCCTGTCGTCCCCCTCCGAAGACCGGAACCACCCCCGCCGCCGCGGCGCGGAACAGCCGCAGAAACTCCCGGTCCCGCGGCCCGTACACCGCCGCCGGCCGCAGCACCGTAATACTCGCACCGGCAACCCTCCGTCACCGCACGCTCCCCGGCCAGCTTGCTGCGACCGTACGCCGACAACGGTTCCGGCGGATCCTCCTCCCGCGCCGGTGCCGCCCTCGTACCACTACGCCCCGCCGCCAGGCTCGACACCAACACCAGCCTCCGGACCGCCGGACGCACTTCGTTCACCGCCTCCACGAGCCGCTGCGTGCCCAACTGGTTGGCCCGAAACAAGCCCTCCACCGTCAACGCCTTGGTCGCCCCCGCGCAGTGAATCACCTCCCCCACGCCTTCCAGCGCCGACCGCAGGCTGGCCTCATCCTCAAAGCTGCCGTACCGCACCGCCACGTGCGGCAGGTGATCCGCGATGAACCCGGTATCCCCCTGACGGCGCAACAACACCGCACACTCCCGCCCTTCAGCCCGCAACCGGTCCAGGAGATGGCTGCCCACGAACCCGTTCGCGCCCGTGAGCAGAACTCGCATGCCATTCATCGACGAGGACACGCCACCGCGGCGCCGATCAGGACGGACCCCTCTTGCTGCCTGGTCCCGCGCGCCGGCTCAGAGCAAGCCCAACTCACGGCCCACCTGGGCCATCTTGTCGAGGGCGAAGTCGATCTGGGCATCCGTGTGCGTGGCCATCAAGCTCAGCCGCAGCAGCTCCTGACCCGGCGGAACCCCGGGCGCCACCACCGGGTTCACAAACACCCCTCCTCCTCGAGGCGCTTGCAGAAGCGGAAGGTCGTCATCATGTCGCGCACATACACCGGAAGAATGGGCGTGTGCGAGGCTCCCAAGTCAAAGCCCAGCCCCAGCAGCCCGTGCTTCATCCGCTCCGTGTTGTGCCAGAGCCGTTGGATCCGCTCCGGCTCGCTCCGCATGATCTCGAGCGCCGCCAGCGTCGCTCCGGCGTTGGCGGGACTCATGCTCGCACTGAAGATCAGCGCACTCGAGTGATGCTTGAGATAATCAATCGTCGCGGCGTCCGCCGCGATGAACCCCCCAGGCTCGCCAGCGACTTGCTGAACGTGCCCATGATCAGATGCACCTCGTCGGTCAACCTGAAATGGCTGGCCGTCCCCGCCCCGTGCTCACCCAGCACCCCGATCGCATGCGCGTCGTCCACCATCACGACCGCCCGGTGCGCCCGCGCCAGCCGACACAGCTCCGGCAACTGGATGATGTCGCCTTCCATGCTGAACACGCCGTCCACCACGATCAGCTTGCCCGCCTCCGGCTCGATCTGCTGCAGCCGGTTTTCCATCGCCGCCATGTCGCGGTGCGCGAACCGGATGAACTTGCCCGGCGACAGCAAACACCCCGCTACGATGCTCGCGTGGTTGCTCTTGTCCGCGATGATGTACTCCCCCTTGCCCACGAGCGTGCTGATCACCCCCAGGTTCACCTGAAACCCCGTGCTGTACAGCAGCACCGCCTCCTTCTTCACCAACCGCGCCAGCGCCGCCTCCAGCTCGAGGTGAATCTCGAGTGTGCCGTTGAGAAACCGCGAGCCCGCGCAGCCTGTCCCGTACCGCGCCACCGCCGCCCGCGCCGCCTCCTTGATCTTCGGATGGTTCGTCAGCCCCAGATAGCTGTTCGACCCCAGCATCAACACCTTCCGCCCGTTGATCAGCACCTCGGTGTCCTGCGCCGATTCGATGGTCCGGAAGTACGGGTAAAGCCCCGTCGCCCGCACCTCCGCGGCGCTCCGGTAGCTCCGCACCTTGGCAAACAGGGGGAGTTCATCCGCCGAAGACCGCCGCTCCTCGCCCCCGCGAGCCGGGCGCGGGCCTGGCGTCGTCGGTTCCTCACGCTCGCGGGGGGCCGTGACAGGCAGGGGGTGAGCCATTGCCAGGTTTGTTCAGTACCGCTGTGTAGCTCTCGCGTTTCATGTCTTCGTGGAATCACGCCTGTGGGTGGCAACCCCACAGACCCGACGGCCGCTGGCCAGGCCGCGCGGCTGGCACCCTCGGACGGGAAAGTCGGCAATGTTTGCAGGCCGAGCGTCCGTGTTCCGCCAACGCCGTGTCAAGCGGTTTCCCGCCCCGCAAAAGTGAGTGACAACCCCTCCCACCCTGGCCCACCGTGCGCCCGGCACCCCGCGGTCAAACGACACCGCCATGGACTACCTCATCGGTATCGACCTCGGCTCCACGAGCCTCAAAGCCGTGGCCTACGACCTCCACGGACACAAGGTCGCCGGCGCCAGCCGACCCACCCGACGCTCCCATCCCCATCCGGAACACCCCGACTGGACCGTCTGGGAACCCGCGGAGATCTGGGGCGGCACCGCCGACGCCCTCCGCGACGCCGTGGCCCAACTGCCCGACCCGTCCCGGATCCGCGCCGTCGCCGTCACCGGCATGGGCATGGACGGCCTGCCCGTGGATGAGCAAGGACGCTGGCTCTACCCGTTCATCAGTTGGCACGACCCCCGCACCGGCCCGCAGTTCGCCTGGTGGCGGGAACACATCGGCGTCGAACGACAGTTCGCCATCGGCGGCAACCCGCTCTGGCCCATCAACTCCGCCCTCCGCATCCGGTGGATTGCCGAGCATGAACCCGCCATCTACCAGCGCTGCCACAAATGGCTGCTCATCGAGGATTTCCTCAACCACCGACTGTGCGGCCGCATGGTCACCGACCACAGCATGGCCTCATGCACCCTGCTCTTCGACCAGCGCCGCCGCCAATGGTCCGAAGAGTTGATTCAACGCTCCGGTCTCCGCGCCGACCTCCTCTGCGAAGCCCTCCCCGCCGGTACCCGCATCGGCGAAGTCCACGAAACCGCCGCCCGCCGCACCAGCCTCCCCCGGCACCCCCGTCGTCCTGGGAGGACACGACCATCTCTGCGGCGCCTTGCCCATGGGCGCCTTCCGCCCCGGCACCGCCCTCAGCGTGTCCGGCACCTGGGAAATGGTCACCACCGCCACCGCGCAACCGCTGCTCGAGGACGGCTTGCGCGCGGCTGGCATGACGGTTCAAGCCCACGTCGTTCCGGATTGCCACGCCCTCTGGGGCGGCAATGTCGCAGGGGAGATGGTCGAGTGGTTCCGCCGCTGCTGGGCCGGCGACGGTGCCGAACCCACCGCCCCCGCCTGGTCCTGGGACACCCTGATGCCCGAGGCTGCCGCCTCGCCACCCGGTGCCCGCGGCGTGTTGTTCCTGCCGCACATGTGCGGCGCCGCCTGCCCGATTGTCGACGCCCAAAGCCTCGGCACCTTCGCCGGCCTCCATCCACGGGTGAACCGCGGCGACTTGCTGCGCGCCGTCATTGAGGGCCTCAACTACCTGTTCCGGGACATCCTCCAGGCGATGGAACGTG
The DNA here is from genome assembly GCA_027493615.1 of Verrucomicrobiota bacterium. Classification (GTDB taxonomy): domain Bacteria; phylum Verrucomicrobiota; class Verrucomicrobiia; order Limisphaerales; family J093; genus DSVZ01. The sequence continues at coordinate 31,377 of JAOSKK010000039.1, read as the reverse complement.
GCCTGGGTCGTCCCTTGGAACGCGTCGTCGTCGCCGGAGGCGCCACCCGCAATCCCTTCTGGATGCAGAACAAGGCCGACGTCGCCGGCCGCCCTCTCGAAGTCTCTGAACTCGAGGAGGCCACCCCCTTGGGCGCCGCCCTCCTCGCCGGGATCGGTGTCGGCCTCTACCAGGACGCCCAGGACGCCTACGACCACCTCGACCACCGCCGGACCGTGTTCCATCCCGACCCTGCCCGCGCCGCCCAATACGCGCGTTGGTTCCCGCTTTACCAGCAACTCTACCCGGCCACCCGCCAACTGCATCATCAGTTGTCTCAGGAGTTCACCACGTGAACGGCAAACAACGCATCCTCTGCGCCCTGCGCCGCGAAATCCCCGACCGCGTCCCCACCTTCGAGTGGTTCATCGACGCCTCCGTAGGCCAGGCCCTCGTCGGCAGCGGCGACCTCCTCGATATCGTCCAGCGCCTCGAACTCGACGCCATTAACGTCCGGCCTGATTACCGGAGACAGTTCCGCGACGATGCCACCTTCACCGACGAGTGGGGCATCACACGCCAGTTGACCGGCGACGTCCTCCCCGCCGTGGTCCGCAGCCCGATCCCCGACATCACCCGGCAGGCGGACTACCGTTTCCCGGACCCGCATGCCGCCGATCGATTCCGCGGCGTCGAACGCGCCCTGGAGCGTTTCGGGGACACCCGGGCCATCGTCCTCAACCTGCGCGACGGCTTCTCGGATCTGCGCGATCTGCTCGGCTACGAGAACTGCCTCATGAGCCTGCTGCTCGAGCCGGCCGCCTGCTCCGATCTCCTGGCGCGCGCCGTCGACTACAACCTCGCCCTCGCCGCCGTCGCCCATCAGCGTTACGGCCTCGAGATCGTCGGCACCACCGACGACATCGCCAACGCGCGCGGATTGCTGATGCGCCCGGAGACCTATTTTGAGCGTCTCGCACCGATGTTTCGCCACGTCATCACCGGCTATCGCGACCTCGGCTACCGATGCATCAAGCACTCGGATGGGAACCTGGATGCCGTGAGCGACTTCTGGCTCGAGTGCGGCATTGCCTGCCTCGATCCCATTGATCCCGGCGCGGGCTACACGATGGCCGGCATGAAGGCCCGCTACGGCCACCGGGTCTGTCTGAAGGGCAACATCGACTGTACCGGGGCGCTCTGTGACGGCACGCCCGAAGAAGTGGAAGCCGAGGTCCGCCGTTGTCTCCTGGAAGGGAGCCCCGGCGGCGGCTTCATCCTGTCCTCGAGCAACACGATTCACCGCGGGGTCCGGCCGGCCAACTACCGCGCCATGCTCACCTCCCTCCATCGCCATGGGGTCAAACATTGACTTTTGACATTCTGGTGACCGGCCGGAGGGGTCAGTCCCACAGATTCAAATATGCCGGCCCTCCAGGTGTCAATCTGTGGGACTGACCCCTTTGGACGCTCCCCGATTTGCCTGTTGCCCCACCTGCAACGTCTGGCAGGATGCGGGCACAGCGAAGAACAGCGAACCCGTACCCGCTTACCAGGAGAAACTCCCATGAGCTGGCAAGTCTACGTGCAGTTGAGCTTGATGATGTGCCTCCAGTTCGCTGTCTGGGGCGCATGGTCCCCGGTGCTGGCCGCGCGGCTGCTGGGGCCGTTGCGACTGAGCGGCAAGCAGACGGGCTGGATTTACGGCACGATCTACCTCGGCTGCATCATCGCGCCGCTGATCGCGGGGCAGATTGCCGACCGCTGGCTGGCCACACAGCATTTCCTGGCTGCAGCCCACCTGGCCGGTGGGTTGTTGCTGTTGGCTGCTGCCCGGCAACAACGGTTCGCCCCGCTGTTTGCCGTCATGCTGCTCTATGCCCTGGCCTTCGCCCCGACGCTGGCCCTGGTCAACTCCCTGATGTTCGCCCACCTGACTGATCCGGCCAACCAGTCTTTCGGAGTGCTCCTCTGGGGCACGGTCGGCTGGGCGGTGGCCGGCTGGGGTCTCACGTTCTGGCGGCAGCGCAGAGGCAGCGGTAGCGGCGCGGACTGCCTGGTCCTGGCCGGCGCGCTGTCCCTGGCGATGGGGCTCTACTGCCTTACCCTGCCCCACACGCCCCCGCCCGGCCGCGCCGGCGACGTGCTGCCCTTCCTCAAAGCGCTCGGCCTGTTGAGCAACCCCAACTTCCTGATCTTCCTGGTCGTCGCCTTCCTGCTGGCCACGCAGCTCCAGTTCTTCTTCCTGGGCACGGCGCCGTACCTGTCGGAACTGGGCGTGCCGGGACGGAGCATCCCCGCCGTCATGACCCTCGCCCAGGTCGCCCAACTGGGGGCCACGGCGGTCCTGGCTTTCCACACCACGGCCATCCGGGATCGGATTGGATTTGTCGGTATCTTCGCCCTTGGCATCACGCTGTGGCTGGCGATGTACGCGATCTATGCCCTCATGCCCCGCCGCGTCCCGGTGATCCTGGCGCAGGCCTTGCACGGGCTGGCGTACACCTTCTTCATCTGGGTGGGATTCGTCTATGTGAACGAGGTGGCCCCGCCGGACATCCGGGGCTCGGCCCAGGGCCTGTACACGGTGGTGCTCTTCGGCTTCGGCTTCCTCCTGGGCACGCAATTCACCGGCATCGTCATGGACAAGCTGAAGACGCCCCAGGGCACCTTCCGCTGGCGACCGATCTTCCTGGTTCCCTGCGGGCTGACGGTGCTCTGCCTGGTCGCCATGGCAGCGATGTACCGCGGATGAGACCGGCGCTTCTGCCCGAACACCGCGTCGCGAGGAACCTAAGCTGATCGCTCGGGGACGCCGAGGTTGGCGATCGCGAATCGCTTGCGACCGTGTCTATCCGCCACCCCGGTGACACGCCCCGATCTGGTCGGTGCAGAGCACCACGAACAACCCGGCAGGAGCCTCGCACAGCGGTGCAGGACGCCGCCGGTGAGGGTCGGCTCCGCGGCACATCGGGCGGTGAGAAGGGCGAAGGGCGAAGCGGGGCGCTCTACCGCCGGCATCGGTACACGAACGCAGGTGGGAGGTTGAACCACACAACGCGACTGGTGCCAACCGTCTTGAAGTAGCGGCGCAACATCCGCCGGAACCGCCGGCCTCCCGGCAGCAGCAACCCCTGCAGATACGCGAAGGTGACAAACTGACCACCGGGCTTCAGTACCGACATCGCGGCATCCAGGAACTGCGTCTGCAGCGCCTCGGGAAACGCCGCCCACGGCAAGCCGCTGACGATCGCATCCACCTGATCGATGCCCTCCCGGTCACACAGAGCGCGCACATTGGCGACGCTGTCCCGATGCACCACGACGTCCGGGAACCGTCGGTTCAGGATCTCGACGAACGTGGGCTCCAACTCGATGGCGAAGAATCGGGACTCCCGCTTCTTGGCTCGAACGATCGCGAGGGTGAAGGACCCGGTGCCGGGGCCATACTCGATCACCGCCCGCAGGTGCGGCCAATCGATCCACTCCACCATGCGGCGCGCCAGTCCGGCCGAACTGGGGGCGACGGCCCCGACGACATCGGGTCGCTGGAAGAACGACGACAGGAATCGGGGCGTCTGCGGGAGCGACATGATCTCGTTGCGAGGTCCTTTCCCCTGGAGGTCACACTTGTGCCTCTTGAACTCCGGCCTCGGCACGGAACGCGTCACGTCCGATGGCGACGGCGATCCACGCGCAAGCGACACGAACCTTGCTCAGCGGGGGGAACCACCACGGCGCCGCTCCCGTCGCCTGCCCCCAGCACCCGCATTCACTGACACGCGATTCCTGCTCCGAAGATCTTGTCCGCCCATCTATGCACTCCGCCGATTCCGTGGGTAATCCTGCTCGGCTTGTACGGTTGGAAGACTGGTGGAGCCGAGGGGATTCGAACCCCTGACCCCCACAATGCCATTGTGGTGCTCTACCAACTGAGCTACGACCCCAGCCAAAAGACGACGGAACTCTAAGCTCGGGCCCCCGGGTGTCAAACCTTTTGCCAGGCGCCCAAACGCAAGCAAGAACCCAAACGCAGCGGAACCGCCAGCCGGGGCCACCGGTCAGCGCCGTGGCGACCCCCAGGACCGTGCCCGCCACTTCATCACCGTCTGATAGAACCGTTGGAAGCTGGCACCGGCCGTCGTGTTGAGCCGGCTCGCGGTTTCCCCCGTTGCCTCGACGTCTCCCGCCAGCACAGCTCAAGGTGCTTCCACCGTGTCCTTGAAGTGCACCTCGCAGGTGATGCCGGGGAGGCGCTCCAGAAGATGGTCACAACGTCGCCACCGCTGGCGACGAGGGTCCACACGCACAGGACGGCACCTGCGTTGGTGGGATTGGTGCCCGCCAGGTTTCGTCCCGGTCACCCAGACCGTCGCCGTCCCAGTCCCGGTCGCCGTCACGGACCAGGCTGCTGAAACCCGCCGCCTCCCAATCGTCGGGCAAGCCGTCCTCGTCCGCGTCGGTGGCCGGGCCGGAGCCAGGGCGCAGGAGGAACGCGGGAGGGCGGCTTTCGGTTTTCCGGCGTGGACCGTGCGGTCTGGGTTGCTTATGCTCTCCCCATGACTTCACCACGCCCCACACCCGGCTGGCGCCTCATCCTCCCGCTCGGTTGCTTCACCCTCGGCAGGCTCTTGGCCGGCGAACCACTCCCCACCCAGGCCCGCTCTCGCTCGCCGGCTCCTGGCGCCTCGCCCTTGATCGACAGGACCTCGGCGCCACCGAACGCTGGTTCACCCGCCCTCTACCCGAGGACCTCTCGATTCACCTCCCCGGTTCGCTCCCCGGCCAGGGGTACGGCGACCCGGTCACGACCAACACCCCTTGGATCGGCGGCATCGTCGACAAGTCTTTCTTCACTGCGCCGGCCTTCGCCCCCTACCGCGTGCCCGGCAACGTCAAGATCCCCTTCTGGCTCCAGCCCGAAACCCACTACGCCGGCGTCGCCTGGTACCAACGCGACGTCAAGATCCCCCCCGCCTGGCAGGGCCGCCGCGTCGTGCTTCACCTCGAACGTCCCCACTGGGAAACGCACGTCTGGCTCAACGACCGGTTCATCGGCTCCAACGACAGTCTCTCGACGCCACATCAGTATGACCTCGGCGTTGACCTCGCCCCCGGCGTCCACCGTCTCACCGTCCGCGTGGACAATCGCATGGTGATCGACATCGGAGAGAACTCGCACAGCATCTCGGACCACACCCAGGGCAACTGGAATGGCATCGTCGGCCAACTCGAACTCCGCTCAACACCCCCCCGTCTGGATCGATGATCTCCAGGTCCATCCCAGTTTCGCCCGCCAGGAAGTCACCCTCCGCGGCCGGCTCGGCAACGCCACAGGCCGGGCCGGCAGCGGCACCCTCACCTTCCGCATTGAACGCGCCTCACTTCCCAGCACCGCGCCCCCGCCACGCTTGCACAAGTTTCCCGTCCAATGGGAACCGGACGGCGCGAGCTTCGAGTGCACGCTCCCGGTCAGCTCTCCCGAACCCTGGGACGAGTTCCACCGCGCGCTCTACGACGCCCTGGCCTGGATCGAGGAGTTCGGAGGACCGTGGGAGGCCAAGGTCGCCCGGTTCGGTTTTCGGGACTTCGCCGCCGACGGCACGCAGTTCACCATCAACGGCCGCAAGACCTTTCTCCGCGGCACGCTCGAGTGCGCCATCTTTCCCAAGACCGGCCACACCCCCACCGACGTCGAGTCGTGGCGGAAGGTGATCGACGCCGCCCGGGCACATGGCCTCAACAACCTGCGGTTCCATTCCCATTGTCCGCCCGAGGCCGCCTTCCGGGCCGCCGATGAACTCGGCATGTACCTTCACGTCGAGTGCGGCACCTGGCCCAACCAGTCCACCACCCTCGGCGATGGCAAGCCCGTGGACGCCTGGCTCTACCGGGAAGCCGATCGCATCCTCCAAGCCTACGGGAACCACCCTTCGTTCGTCATTCTCCTGCATGGCAACGAACCCGGCGGTCCCCACCACGTCCCCTTCCTGAAACGCTGGGTTGATCACTACAAGCAGAAGGACGCGCGCCGCCTCTATTCGAGCGGTGCCGGCTGGCCGCAGATCCCGGAAAACCAGCTCCACGTCTCTCCCGACCCGCGCGTTCAGGGCTGGGGCCAGGGTCTGGCCTCCCGCCTCAACGCCCGCCCCCCGAGACCGTCACCGATTACCGCGATTACATCGCCGCCCGACCTGTGCCGGTCGTCAGCCACGAAATCGGTCAGTGGTGTGTCTATCCCAACTTCGACGAGATCCCCAAGTACACCGGCTACCTCAGCCGCGCAATTTCGAGATCTTCCGCGACTCCCTCCGCGCCCGCGGCATGCTCGACCAGGCCCGCAACTTCCTCTTCGCCTCCGGCAGGCTCCAGACCCTCTGCTACAAGGAAGACATCGAGTCCGCGCTCCGCACCCCCGGCATGGCCGGGTTCCAGTTGCTCGATCTCCACGACTTCCCCGGGCAGGGCACCGCCCTCGTCGGCGTGCTTGATCCGTTCTGGGAGAGCAAGGGCTATGTCGCCCCCGACGAGTACCGCCGCTTCTGCAACTCAACCGTCCCGCTGGCCCGCCTCGCCAAACGCGTCTTCACCACCGCGGAACGGCTCGAAGCCGACCTCGAGGTGGCCCACTTCGGCCCTGTCCCGCTCACCAACGCCGTGGTCGCCTGGCGCCTGCAGCGCGACGACGACCACGTCCTCGCGCACGGCGATTTCGCTCCCGCGCTCCTGCCCCTGGGCAACGCGCATCGCCTCGGTCACATCGGCATCGACCTCGGCCCCGTGCCCGCCCCCGCCCGCTACCGGCTCGTGGTCCGTGTCAAACCCTCCACGGCGGTGCTCCCCCGCGGCTTCGAACCTCGCGGCTTCGTCAACGACTGGGATGTCTGGGTTTATCCGCCCCACGTCCCGACCGAGATCCCGCCCGGCATTACGGTCGTTGAGGACTTGGATGCCCAGGCTGAGTCTGTCCTGAACACCGGCGGCACCGTCCTGTGGTTGTTGCCCCCCGACCGCGTCAAGCCCGACCCGCAGCTCGGCAAGGTCGCGCTCGGTTTCACGAGCATCTTCTGGAACACCGCCTGGACCGGGCGCCAGCCGCCGCACACCCTCGGGATCCTTTGCGATCCGGATCATCCCCTCTTCAGCCGTTTCCCCACCGAAGCCTACAGCAACTGGCAGTGGTGGTATCTGGTGAGCCGCGCCGGCGCGATGATCCTGGATGATCTCCCCCGCAACCTCCGCCCCACCGTGCAAGTCATCGATGATTGGGTGACCAACCGCAAGCTCGGCCTGGTGTTCGAAGCCAGGGTCGGCTCAGGCAAACTGCTTGTCTGCAGTGTCGATCTCACCAGCCAACTCGAGTCGGACCCCGTGCGCCGCCAGTTCCGGCGCAGCCTGCTCGATTACCTGGCCAGCGGCCGCTTCGATCCCCTGATCCCGATCACGGCCGAACAGGCCCGCCAGGTTTCGGCCCCGCCGTCTCCGCTCGAGAAACTGGGTGCCCGCCTCCGCGCCAGCAGTCATCAACCCGGCCACGAACCCGCCCTGGCCATCGACGGCAACCCCGCCACCCTGTGGCACACCGCCTGGGGCGACCCCATGCCGTCGTTCCCCCACGAACTCACCCTCGAGCTCAACAGCCTCACCCGCCTGTACGGTCTGACCTTTCTTCCTCGCCAGGACAACAACCGCAACGGCTGGATCAAGGACTACACCCTCCACGCCAGCTCCGACGGCACCCGTTGGGGCGAACCCGTCGCCGCCGGCACGTTCGCTGCGGACGCCGCCCTCAAGACCGTTCGCTTTCCCATCCCCATCACCGCGCGCTCCGTCCGGCTGACAGCCCGGTCGGGTCATGCCAACGGCCCCTGGGCCTCGCTGGCGGAACTCGGGCTCCTGCTCGAACCGTAACGTGCCGCCACCGCTATTCCTCGATGGCGACCGCGCCCGTCGCCGTCGCTCCCCTGTTTGCTGGGGACCGCGCCCGCCTCGGGCGCAGTGGCGGGCGCCCCCGCCCGCCACTCTCCGTACCTCTCTTCGTTTTGGGGACCCCACCCGACACCCTTCGTCCCATTCCGGACCCTCCACTGTGGCGACCCGCGAACGATCTTCCGCTCGCCGCTGACACCCTTCCGTCAGCGCGGTCAGGGTCTGTTGTCTCCCTCCGTCGTCACTCCCGTCTCAGTGCGAGCCTCGCTCGACGTGACCGTCCATGTACGCCCGGATCCCGTGGATCTTGCAGCGCGCGATCACGGTCGTCGCGGGACTCCCCTCGGTGATCTTCTGGCCCGGCGCCACGAACTCGTAGGCGCACGCCTCGAAATCAAAGTCCTCCCACGTCACACCGCCGCCGGGCTGACCCGCCGCGGGGCACTGAAACACCTTCGGCGTCCCCACGTACTCCTTGATCGACGCGAAATCCGGCGGCAACGCGTCGTCGTGATCGTTGGCGTACATGATCATGCCCAACGCGATCTGCTTCAGGTTGTTCATGCACGTCAGGTCCTGCGCACGGCTCTTCGCCTTGGCCAATGCCGGCAGCACCATCGCTGCCATAACCGCCGTGGGTGCCACCACCGCCGACCCCACCACCACCGCCACAGGTTCCTGGGTTCCCTGGCTTGCCACCTGCCAGCCGGACGCGTCCGCCCAGCTCACCGCGTAGGACGCTGCGGTTGGGGAAAGCCCCAGCAACCGCTGCAACGCATCGACGTCCGGCACCGGCCCCGCTCCCTCCCTCGCGGCCTGCTCCATCACCGCCTTTTGGACGCGCGACAACGCCTCGCCAAACCGGACGCTCACGAACGAGAAGCTGTTGGCCGCCGCCGGCAAACCCTTTGCCAGGCGTTGCCATTCCGTCGAGGTCCGCAATCCCGCCGCTTTGCCCGCCCGCACCTGGTCCACCCGCTCGATCAGCCGATCACTCGACGCCAGCAGCAGGTAATCGCCCAGGCGCGCCACCGTGAACCGGACGGGGAACGACACCGGCACCGGCACGGGTACCGAACGCCAGCGCGCCGTCTCGGTCTGGCCGCGCACCGACTCCGGCTGCTCGCTCAGCACCGTCTCGATCCAGCCAAACAGCGCGTCGTCCTTCACCTTGATCGCCACCAGCAGCGCCGGCTCTGGTAACTCAATCCCTTCGCCACCGCCGGGAAGCGTCAACTCGAATCGCCGCGCGGTGTCCAGCGTGAGCGCCACGCCGATCTCCCCGCCATGCGACGCAAGCTGTTCCTCGAGCGAACGCCCGGTCGCCTGCCTCACGTTCGCGCTCAACTCCTCCATTCCCTCCAGCAAGGGCCTGAACCCGGCCCGCGTGGCCTCCTGCTTCAGCGCGCCCCAGATCCCCGGGAGATCCACATCGCCGAACGCCGCCCACACCGTGTCCGCGGGCAGCCACTCCAGCGCGCCCAACGGATGCGCCTGCGTCCCGAACAAACGCCAGATATACCCGTCCGCACCGCCCTTCCGCTCGAACACCATCCTCGTCCGGTACAACCCGGGCTCCACCGCGATTCCACTCAGCCCCACGCCCGCCAACTGTTCGAGGCCGCTGTGCTGCACCGCGCTCTCGATCCCCGCGAAGACCTGCTCCACCGACCGGCGCTCTTCATCGCCCCCGTTCGCCATCCCGAGCACGAACCCCCGCAGCTCCCCCACCCGGGCCGACAGGCCCCAAGGAACTGCGCCGTGGAAAGGTAGGCATAGAGGCTGCCACCGGGATCCAGCTTCGCCGTCACCTCCCGAAACACGCTGGGTTCGGCCGACGCGACCGCCGGACGCGTCCCCGCATCCTGTGCCAAGGCCAGCGTGCTGAACACGCCAGCCAGGGCCCATGCCACACTTCGCTCAAAACGTTGCGTTATGTTCATAACAAGTCTTCCGATCTAAGGACTCATCCTGACCCACGGCACGCCGGGGACCAGCCCAATCTTCACCATGGCTCCGGCGCTCCGGCGCCCTCGGATTGGACCGGCCCGGCCCCGGGTCGTGTCACGCCAACCCCCGCGTCGAGGCGTAGGCCCCCCCTCGTTGTGGTGCGGGCTTCCAGCCTGCACCCCCCGCGGTTCACGGTGCCTGCGCAGGTCCGAAAGGAGCCGGTGGCTCTCCCCCGCCTCCCGCCGTGACTCCGACCACGAAATCAAACCACTGCCCGTACCGCCGCCCCTCCAGCGTCACATCCATGCCCACCAGATGCACCCCCACCACCGCCTCCGTCGTCGCCCTCATTCGCACCGGGAAGGCCCGACGCGACTCCGGCGCCACTGTTCCCTCGAGCACGGCAGGCTCGACGACCAACCCGGCGGGCACGGCGAAGGCAACTCGATGACGCTGCGCAACGGATCGGAAGTTCCGTATCCACACCTTCAGCTCAGCGGTTCCGCCTGGGGCCACCTGCACACGATACGGCTCGGCGCGTACCCAGAACGGGTCAAACCCGTAGCGGTAGTCGTCCTCGGAACGCAGCTCACGGAACGCGTCCCGCATCTCGTAAGCCCAGCGACGATAGCGCTCGATGAAAGCCCGCGGCCGATCCATCACAAACGAGTGGCCGCCCACCAACAGGTCCGGCTGCAGCCGCGTCAGGTACTCCGCCCCGTAGATGTAACCTTCTTCGAGGATCGCGCTGTTGTGCGCCACCACCGCCTCGTGCCCTGTTTGCGCCGGATTCTCCGGATCTCCAAAAAGGTTGTCGCCGGTGAAGGCCACCCGACGACCGTCGATCTCCGCGTGCAGACACAGCGCAAACTCCGTCTGCCCCGGCATCCAGTCCACCGTGAACCGGTAACCCTCCCACACGAACGTCTCCCCCGGCCGAAACGCGCGGTCCACGCGCACGCCGTTCATCGGGCTGCCATCCGGGTTCCGCTTCCCATACGCCTGAATCGGGGCCGCGTAATCAAACCACTCCGGGTGTTCCAGCTTGTCCACCATGTTGTCCAACGCCCAGATCGGTGCTCCCCAGCGCGCGCGCAAATGCGGGGCCTCGAGGAAATGATCCCCATGCATGTGGGTGATCACGATGGCGTCGATGGCCTTGAGACCGAAATGCTGGCGCATCCCCTCGAGGGCCGTGTCGAGGAACCGCTCATCCAGCAGCCCGCAATCCACCATCAGCGCCCGGCCGCTCGGGGCCAGAATCAAACCGAAGTTCCCAAAGAAGTTCGGCCGCTTGAACTTGAACACGCTCGGCGTCACCTGCCAGACGTTCGAAACCACCGTCGGCACCGAGACCTTGTCCTGATACGCCGCCGCCCCGCCTTCCACGTCATAGCCCCGCAGGTAGAGCCGCTCCAGCGTGGCCAGCTTCTCCGCGTAACGCGCCAGTTGCTCTGCCGGCCGGTGCACCATTGGTCCGTGCGACGGCAGCAGCAGCGCTGGCTCCAGCGCCCGCAACCGCCCCACCGACTCGCGCAACGCCCGGATCCCGGCTCCAAATCCATAGTCCCACTCCGTGTCGAACCACGTGTGCATCCGCGCCCCGTCGAGCACGACGTCGCCACTGAACGCCAACCGCCGGCCGTCCCGTTCGAGCACGTACGTCAGGCTCCCCGGACTGTTGCCCGGCGTGGCCACACAGCGGAACTCGTAACCACGCCACGCGAACGTGTCGTTGGTCGCAAGCGCCCGATCCAGCGGAATCGGCTGGACCGGCGGGCGCACGTAGCTGGCCCCATGGATCGTGAACGCGTCCCCCAACCGAACCTCCAGCTTGCGGAAGTCCGCCGGCCGCTCGAACAACTCCCGTTCTGCTGCCGGCCCGGCAAACCACGGACGGGATGGCTGCGTTTCCTGACCCGCCCCCGTCCACCGCGCCCCCTGGCACTGTTCCCGATGATGATGTGTGAACAACACCCACTCGACCCGCTCGACCCCCACCTCGCCGAGTTGATCAAGGACGCTCCCATCCCCAGATCGATCAGCAGCGCCGCATCGCCTTCACGGACCACGTACACGTTGCAGGTGTCCGTCCAGAGGAAGAGGCCGGGCCACCCACTCGCGTCCACGGGCTTCAGCACCGCGGCCGACGCCGCCAGCACTGCGTTCGTCCAAAGCGCGGCCAACGTGGCAGCGACGGATGCGAGGAGGAGGCGTCCCTGGCGCGAGAGATGGCCTGAGGTCAAGGCGGTCATGTTCGTCCATCGCAGGTTAGCAGGGCAGCGCGGCGGCAGGCGAGCTCTTCCCGCCGCACCCGGGCTCCGGCGGCTTGCGTCGCCTCCCGCCTCGCTTCGCATGGAGCCCGTGACGGCGTCGTGATCGGTTGACGCCGTCAGGGGAGCTCCCTACTTTCCGATCAGTCATGATACTGCCGTCCAGAAGCCGGGTGCTGCCCATCGCGCGGCCGCCCAGCAGCCGTCCGGCGTCTCCCCTGCGGCGGTCCCGCCCAGCCTGAAGCGCATGGCCACCTCCTTCCATCCCCGGCCCTGGACCATCTTTTCCTCACCCGGCGTGAGTTCCTGCGCCGTTGCGGGCTGGGCTTCGGCACCCTCGGTCTCGCCACCCTCCTCGGACGGCCGGCGCCGGGCGAGGCGACCACACTGGACTCCCCCCCTCGCTCCCCGCGCCCCCCACTTTCCCGGCAAAGCCCGGCGCATCCTCCACATCTTCGCCAACGGCGGGGCGTCGCACGTCGACACGTTCGATCCCAAGCCGGAGCTCACGAAGTGGCATGGCAAGAAGCTGCCCCTCGAGCTCAAGACCGAGCGACAGACCGGGACCGCGTTTGGGTCACCCTTCCAGTTCACACGGCACGGGCAGTCCGGACTCGAGATCAGCGAGCTGTTCCCGCACGTGGCGGAGAGCGCGGACGAGCTGTGCGTCATCCGCTCGATGCACGCCGATGTGCCGAACCACGAGCCCTCGCTGTTGCTGATGAACTGCGGGGAGTCGCGGTTGCCCCGGCCCAGCATGGGTTCGTGGATCACTTACGGTCTGGGCACAGAAAACCAGAATCTGCCGGGCTTCATCGCCATGTGCCCGGGCGGCTATCCCATCCAGGAATCGCAGAACTGGCAGAGCGCGTTCCTCCCGGGCATCTTCCAGGGCACCTACATCAACACCGCGCACAGCGACCTCGACAAGCTGATCGAGAACATCCGCAACCCCCACCTCGCCGCCCCGGAGCAGCGCGCCCAACTCGACTTGCTGCGGGCGCTCAACGAACGCCACGCCCGGCAGCGGGAACGCGACGCCCAGTTGGAGGCGCGCATCCAGTCCTTCGAGCTCGCCTACCGCATGCAGATGGACGCCAGCGACGCCTTCGACATCAGCCGCGAACCCGCATCCATCCGCGCCCTGTACGGCGAGGGCACGCAGGCCCGGCAGCTCCTCATCGCCCGTCGCCTGCTCGAGCGCGGCGTGCGGTTCGTGCAGGTCTGGCATGGCGAAGGCCAGCCGTGGGACAACCATGACGACCTCGAAGTCAACCATCGCCGCCTGGCCCGGGAATGCGATCAGCCCATCGGGGCGCTGCTCAAGGATCTCAAACAGCGCGGCCTCCTTGATGATACCCTGGTCATCTGGGCGGGCGAATTCGGACGCACCCCCGTCGTCGAACTCCCCACCGCCGGCGCCAACGCGGGCAAGATCAACGGGCGCGACCACAACCACTACGGCTTCACCATCTGGCTCGCCGGCGGCGGCGTGAAAGGCGGCATGGCCTACGGCGCGACCGACGAGTTCGGCTTTCAAGCCGCGGTGAACCCGGTCCACGTCCACGACCTCCACGCCACCATCCTGCACCTCCTCGGCTTCGACCACACCCGCCTCACCTTCCGCCATGCCGGCCGCGACTTCCGCCTCACGGACGTGCACGGGAAGGTGCTGCACGAAGTCCTGGCGTGATGAAGTCCGGCATGTCTCAAGGGGAGCGCCCTCCCTCCTGGCGCTGGCTCCGACTCGGCCTGCTGGCGCTGGGCGCCTGGCCCTGGGCCATCGGTTACGCCTCGCCCCCCGCCGCTTCCCCGAATCGATCGAGTTCTTCGAAAACCGCATCCGCCCCGTCCTGATCGAATCCTGCTACCGCTGCCACAGCGCCGAAAGCGGGCGGTCCCGCGGCGGGCTCTCGCTCGACACCCGCGACGCGCTTCTGAAAGGCGGCGGGTCCGGCCCCGCACTCGTCCCCGGCGCCCCCGACGCCAGCCTGCTCATCAAGGCGATCCGGTTCACCGACAAGGAGCTGCAGATGCCCCCCGAATCCGCGGGCGGCAAGCTGCCGCCGCAGCAAATCGCCGACCTCGAAGCCTGGGTCCGTATGGGTGCCCCCGACCCGCGCACCGGGGCGGCTGCCACCCCCGCAGCGCCCAACTCCGTCGATGGTGAAACCGCCCGTCGCCACTGGGCCTTTCAGCCCGTGGAAGCGTCCCCACTGCCCGCGGTGAAGGACCCCGCGTGGATCCGAACTCCAGTGGACGCCTTCGTGCTGGCAAGACTTGAAGCCCACGGACTTCGTCCCGCCCCGCCCGCCGACAAACGCACCCTGCTGCGCCGCGTCTACTTCGACCTCATTGGTCTGCCCCCCACGCCCGAGGCGATGGCGGCGTTCCTGGCGGACCCGGATCCGGCCGCTTACGAGCGTGTGGTCGAACACCTGTTGGCCTCCCCACGCTACGGCGAACGGTGGGGGCGTCACTGGCTCGACGTCGCGCGCTACGCCGACACCAAAGGGTACGTCTTCCAGGAGGAACGCCGGTTCGCCTTCAGCTACACCTATCGCGACTACGTCATCGCCGCCTTCAACGACGACAAACCCTTCGACCGCTTCCTCCTCGAGCAAATCGCCGCGGACCGCCTTCGCCCCGAACCGACGACCTCCCAACCCCCGGCTCAAGTCGCCTCGCCCAACGCCCTGGCCGCCCTGGGATTTCTCACCCTCGGCCGCCGCTTTCTCAACAACCAGAACGACATCATTGACGATCGCATCGACGTGGTCATGCGCGGCACCCAGGGCCTCACGGTCGGTTGCGCCCGCTGCCACGATCACAAGTTCGATCCCATCTCGATGGCGGACTACTACGCCCTGCACGGCGTGTTTGCTTCCTCACGCGAGCCCGAGGAGAAGCCCCTCCTCGGCGGTGCCCTCGACCCGGCGCAACACCAGGCATTCCTCGCTGCCCGCGCTGAGATCGAGGCGCGACGCGAGGCCGTCATCGAAGCCGAAGTCCAGCAATGGCTCACCGCGCAGCGGAGCAAGGCCGCGGACTACCTCCGCGCCGCCCGGGCCGCGCTGGCACTGCCGGCGGGGACCAGCCTGGAGACGTTCGCCGGCGAACAGCAGGTCGCAGTCGAATGGTTGCGCTGCTGGATCGCGCTTCTCAAAGCCCCCTGAGAGCCCCAACCCCGATGCCCCCGTCGACGCGCCTCCGGACCTGTCCGGCCCCGAAGTCCGCCGCATCATCGCCCGCCACCTCGACAACCAGACCGTCAAGCATCGCCAGGAACTGGCGGCCCTCGAATGGCAACACCCCGGCGCCCCCGCCCGCGCCATGGCCCTCGAAGACGCGGCCTCGCCGGCCAATTCGCGCGTCTTCATCCGCGGCAACCCGCACAATCCCGGCCCCGAAGTGCCCCGCCGTTTCCTCGCGGCGCTCGCCGGTCCGGACGCGCCGCCCTTCACCGACGGCAGCGGGCGCCTCGAACTCGCCCGGGCCATTGCCAGTCGCGACAACCCCCTCACCGCACGCGTCTTTGTCAACCGCGTCTGGGGTTGGCGCTTCGGAACGCCGCTGGTCAACACCCCCAGCGACTTCGGCGTCCGCACGCCGGCTCCTGAATACCACGAGTTGCTCGACTGGCTGGCGGCCACCTTCATGGCTGAGGGTTGGTCGGTGAAGCAATTGCACCGCCACCTGCTGCGTTCCAGCACCTACCAGATGGCGTCCGCAACCACCGTCGCACCGCCTGCCGACTGGCTCCTCTCCCACTTTCCCCGGCGCCGGCTCGATTTCGAGGCCCTGCGCGACGCGTTGCTGGCGGTATCGGGCAGCCTGGACCTGACGCCTGGCGGCCAACCAGTGGACATCCTCAGCGCGCCGTTCTCGGGTCGGCGCACGGTCTATGGCTTCATTGATCGCCAGAATCTGCCCGGCGTCTTCCGCACCTTTGATCTGGCCAATCCAGATGTGAGCAGCCCGGGCCGTTTCACCACCACCGTTCCGCAACAGGCGCTCTTCCTAATGAACAGTCCCTTCGTCATCGAACAGGCCCGTGCCTTGGCGGCCGCGGCGGCAACCACCGGCCCCGACTCCGCGCACCGCATCCGCGCTTTGTTCCTGCGGACATTGCAGCGGGCCCCGGCGCCGGAGGAACTCGAACTGGGCCGGGCATTTCTGGCGAAGCCCTTCAAGACCGCGTCATCCCCCGCGGCCGGATGGGCACATGGAGCAGGACGCCACGGCGAACCGGCCGGTGTCGTGGTCGAGGGGCGTGCGGATGCCGACCTGGTTCCGCCCCGGCACCCCCAGCCGTCGCTGACACCGCTCGAGCAACTCGCCCAAGTACTCCTCCTCTCGAACGAGTTCGCGTTTGTCGATTGAAGCCCGCGCATCCCAACTTCGGACCCGTCCTACAATCCGTTGCCTGCGGGTGGCTGCTCTGCCTGGCGGTTGCACAAGCTGCCGACTGGCCCCGTTTCCTTGGCCCGCAGGGAGACGGCACCTCCGCGGAAACCAACCTGCTCGACCGGTTCCCGCCGGATGGCCCACAGATTCTCTGGCACAAGCCGGTCGGCACCGGCTACAGCGCGCCCTCCGTCCGGGGCGCGTGCCTGGTGCTGCATCACCGGGAAGGGAACGAGGAGGTGGTCGAGTGTCTCGACCCGGGCACCGGCGCCACCCGGTGGCGACACGCCTATCCGAGTCGGTTCACCGATCCCTACGGTTACAACAACGGCCCGCGCAGTTCGCCGCTCCTCACGCCCGATCGCTGCTTCACGTTCGGTGCGGGGGCCGGCTAGTCTGCCTCGACCTCGAGTCCGGCCGTCTGGTTTGGGAACGCGACACCGCCAAAGACTGGGAGATCCCCGAGGCCTTCTTTGGCGTTGGCAGCTCGCCCGTTCTCGAAGGCAACCACCTGCTCGTGATGATCGGTGGCCAACCCGACGCTGGCGTCGTTGCCCTCGATCCCGCCACCGGACGCACCCTCTGGGAAAGCGTCGGTGAGACGTCATGGACGGGCCAACCCATGCTCGGCTGGCCCGGCACGCGTACCGTCGCCTGGAAGTCGTGGGAAAAGCAGGCCAGCTACGCCTCCCCGGTCGTCGCCACCCTCCACGGCAGATCGACCGCCTTCTGCCTGATGCGGCAGGGCCTGGTCGCCCTCGAACCCGCCAGCGGCGAGGTCCTCTTCTCGCGCTGGTTCCGTGCCCCGGTCGAGGAATCCGTCAACGCGGCCAACCCCGTGGTCGTGGACGACCTTGTCTTCCTCTCCGCCGCCTATTACCGGGTCGGCAGCGTCCTGCTTCGCGTGCGCCCCGACCGCCGCGGCTTTGACGAGGTCTGGCACAGCACGGTCCTCGAAGTGCACTGGAGCACCCCGCTTCTCCACGAGGGCCATCTCTATGCCTTCAGCGGCCGCAACGAACCGGATGCCCGGTTCCGCTGCGTCCAACTTCTGACCGGCGAACTGAAATGGGAACGCGACGAATCCTGGCGTCACCGCAGCGCCAAACAGCCGGCGGTCTTCGGCCGCGGCTCCGCCATCCTCGCCGAGGGCAAGCTGATCGCGCTGGGTGAAGGCGGCCTGCTCGGTTTGTTCCGCCCCAGCCCGCGTGGTCCCGACGAACTCTCCCGCTGGCAGGTTCCGATCCTCGAATACCCCTGCTGGACCGGTCCGGTGCTGGCTGATGGCCGCCTCTTCCTGCGCAGCGAGCGCCATCTGGCGTGCATCGCCATGCGGTGAGGCGCACCGCCTCAAGTCAGGGCGGCCACCAACCGCCGCGCCCGGGCAGAAGCGCAACGCCCAACCACCGCGGCTCGAGTGGAAGCCTCCCGGAGAGGCACGAGGGCGTTCTGATTTCGCAGGTCTTCTCCCGAGTTCTCGGGTTTCGGGCGAAGACAGCATGACCCTCGGTGGCGGAGCGAAGCTACTCGATCTCCACCCACCGGACATCCCAGGGACCCAGCCGCAGCGTCACCTGGGCCAGGTCGTCCGAGCGACCGAAGTGAAGGACCTTGAGGTTATTGACCGGCGCGGCGGCATCGAGCTGAACGACTCGGCTGTTCCGGCCACCGGCGCCATCCACCTCGAGTCGAACCTCCACTTCCTCGGGACCACCGTCTTCGTATCGCCAGACGATGAGGTGCTTGTAGCCGTCCCCATCCCCGGCGAGGGCGCGGATGCCGCCCCGTTCCCCACGGACCTCGTAGCGCGGTCCCTCGAGCTGGCCCAGGAGTCGGAAGGCATACCACGCCGGGCGCACGCGGCCGTGATGATCGAACAGCGCACTGTACTGCGGCATGACATTCCACCAGTGAGCCATGAACCGGCGGCCACCGGGAGACATCCAATCAAATTCGGCCGGGTCCACAAAGCAGTCGCGGATGTGGTAATAGGCCGCCATGTCCAAGCCCGCCTCGGCATAGCGCCGCATGGTTTCCAGCACAAAGCAGGGTTGAAATCCCGGAGCCAGGTTCGGCCGCATCAGGTCCATGTTCCACTCGGAGATGAACAGTTTGACCCCCTGCAACTGGGGGAACCTGGCCAACCGCGCCCGTTGTTTGGCAATGTTGCCGGCATGGACCGCGGGCGAATCGGAATAGAGATGCCACGAGAGCACGTGCAGCGGAACCCCCTGGCGGGCGCAGTGCTCGATCAGTCCCTCGACCAGGAAGCTGTCGGCGCTGGCCACTGCCGGACCGCCGACCTGGGCCTCTGGGTCGCCCCGCAGCAGACCCGTCACCGTGTGGGTGTAGAACCGGTTGTAGTCGGCCGCACTCTGAAAAAAGTGCGGGGTCCCACCGGACTCCCCGATGTCCGGTTCGTTGCCGACCTCGTAGACGGCGACGTCGAAGCCCGACTCGCGACAGTGTCGCGCCAGCGCCTCGCACAGACGCTCCCACTCCTCGTAGTTGTTCGGATGAACGAGGAAATGGTCGACGGTGGGATACAGCACCGGCGGTTTCATGGCCAGGGCCAGGGCGGGTCGGGCGCCCGTGGCGCGAACCGCCCGCAACTCACGGTCGAGCTTCGTCCAGTCGTACGTGTCGTGGTCGGGGTAGATACGATAATACTCGCTCAGGAACAGGCGAAGGCTCCGGGGCCGAAGCTGGCGCACTTCCTTGATGTGTGGCTCAATCATCGGATCGCCTTGCAGCCCTCCCTGACCGAGCGCCAGGGCCGGCATCTGCCATTGGCCGTCGGGTTTTGAGAAGTCCACCTGCAGCCAGACCGGTTCTGCGCCGACCAGCATCCAGCCCGCGGCCAGCAACAAGCTCAGATCACACACTGGGCCGGCCCGCCGGGCCAGGCATAGACTCACACAGAAGCGCATAAGACGGTTCCTAAGATGACGATTCCGGGCCGCACGGTCTAGTACTGCGCCACCACCGTGTACACGGCCTGGGTGGGGTTGGGGAGGCGGACCCACTCGCGCACGGCATCAAACCCCCGTCCACGCCTCACCATTCACCGTGACCGCACGCAGCGCCTTGCGCTCGGGATGGCGAAGCCGGATCCGCAACAGCCCGGGGCGCCGGTCGCTGAGGAATTCGATGCGCGCCGTGAGCCGGCCCTGGCTGGCGGCGCTGTCGATATGGAGGTTGACCGGTCCGTAATACGTGGGGGCCCGTTCCACCGCCACACGGCTGCCATCGGCGAGCCAGGCGCGGGGAATGGCCTGGCCGACGAAGAGGGTGTGGGGATCGTGCAGCTCGTTGAGCAGCATGTTCCGGTACAGCTCGAACCAGGCGCCGTCGGTGCTGGGCGGACCGAAGTACTGGCCCCAGGCCCAGCGATGTTCGAGCGGCGAGTACTGGTGATGCGAGAACGCACAGGCCATCATGCTGTAAAAGGCCCGGATCGCGGCCTCGGGTTCATCCCGGAGGAGGTAGGCGGTGGCTTGCTGGTTATAGACCGGCTCGTTGGCCATGCCCCGTTGATGGAGAAAGAGATTGTCCTCGTGATCGTGGAGGAGCGCGGTGGTGAGCCAGCCCCGCGGATCCATCGCCGCGAGACGCGAGAGATGCAAGGCGCCTGTGTCCACATCCGTCGGATACCATTCATCCAGCAATCGGCGTGGGGTCATGGCATCGCACGGAACGTAGTTTTGCCAGGTCCCGTCCGCCAGTTGCACCACCGGGGACTTGACGCTGGCCCGGGCAAACGCCTTCTCGACGTCGGCCCGCAGCTTCGCGGCCAGCGCCAGGGTCGAGTCGGCCCGCGGATGGCCGTGCCGCGCGAGGGCCCGACCCCATACCTCGAGGCCGGCAACGAAATACGCGTTGGGGAAAGCCCAGGCGCGCGCCTCATGGGTCAGATCATTGAGCGGCGCGACGATCAAGCCGGGCGCGCCCGGCGAATCCTGCCCGCGCGCGATCTCCCGCTCGCACCAGTCCAGGGCGCGCAACGCCGCGGGCAGCAAGCGATCGAACGCCGCGCGGTCGTCGGAGAGGAGGTAGTTCTGACCGACGGTGTAGAGCAGGCTGGGCGTATACACGCCCCACTCGGCGTAGCCGCCCACGCGTCCGTCGTCCCGCTGTTGGGTGTGGAACATCGCCGCGAGTTCCGCTTCGGCCACCGCGAAATGCCCCCGCAGGCCATGGATCATGTAGTTGACATACACGGCCTGGTTGATGGGCCAGTCCGCGTTGTACTGGCCATACGCGAAGTTCGAGTAGGGCAGGTCCGTGCGCGCCACCCCCTGCTCATCCGTGCGGTGCCGCGGCAACACCAGGGCATGCCAGAGATTGGCGCGGAACAGATGGTTGACCTCCGTCTCCGGGACTTCGAACCGCGCGCCCTGCGCGAGCCAATCCTCCCAGTAGGCGATGATGTCGCGTCGGGCCGTGTCGTGGTCGGTCTCTGCCAGGGTCTCCACGCGCTGCCCGGCCGCGACGGGTGACGCCAGTTTGAGAACCACGGTGCGCGGCTGACCGACGGCCAACTCGCCCACCACGTCGAATTCCAGACGGGGATCCTGGGTATCCTCGATGGGTGCGCGCGCCCGTACGGCCAGGCCTGGCCCGGGTTCGATCCTGAGCCAGACGGCATCGGTCTGGCGGTCTACGACCGAAGGACACCCAGCCACTTCGCGCAGTTCGGGATGTCGGTTGGTATTCCCGGTGGCCAGGCGGAACCCCAGGCTCACCGGGCCGCTGCCGGTGAGGCTCACCCGGGTTAAGAAGACGCTCGGAACCTCTCCGCGCCGAACCGGCCCGGCTCCCGGCAGCACCGCCGCAAACTGTTCGAGCTCGCAGCGCTGCCCCTCGCGCTCGAGGGTCGTGACGACCAGCGGCAGACCGTCCACAATCCGCTGGCCGGTCCATCGGCATCCGGGCCAGAGCGGATCGAAACGGAACCGGTGGGGGAGGCGAAATCCGGCCGCACGCTGGCCCAGCGGTCTATCCCGAACTTGTACAGGGAACCATGACGGGCCGCCGTGCCCACGAGGTGACCCCGCGTCCCGAGCCAGGTCGTCTCCCACGGTGGATTCCACTCGTTGGGATTGCCCACGTCCTCCCACTGGCTGGTCCATTGGGCGAGCGTTGACTCCGGACCCTGCATGACCCGATCCAACACCCGCTGACCCTGGAGCGAGCTTAGGTGTTCCACCCAATCCACCGGCGCGTCGGCCAGCGTCACAAACACGTCCTGATCCGGCAGCCACAGGGCGCGGTGACGCAGCAACTGCTCCAACCCGAGGGAGAACCCGCGCGTTCCGTCTTCTGCCAGCACGACCGTTAGCACCGGCGCGTCCGGTTGAAGTCCGGGGTCCTCCTGGAGGCGCCGAATCTGGCCGGGTTCACCGTGCTCGAGAAGATGCTGCCAGATCGAGTGCACCTTGCGCCGGGGCTGCACCGGCGCGGGCCAGGCCACCACGAAGGTCAGCCCGTCCACATCCCCACCGCCGGCCCGGGTTACGCAGACCCCGCCTTCCAGCGTGTCCCCCGCCTCGAAGCCTGACGGCTCAAGCCCCGTGATGGCCACTTGGTTCGTCAGGAAACCGACGCGGAAGAGGCGCAACGACGCGCTCCGGTGCCCCCAGGTGAGCTTCAGCCGCTGGTGCTGGACCGACACGGTCGCCTCGGTCGACCCGGACCCGCTCGGAGCCAGTTCCCTGACCGACTCCGGACTGCCTGATGCCGGAAACCTCAGGAGTTGGATTATCCCCGCGAAGAGCACCGTCCCGGTCCGGGACCAGCGCCTGGTTTGCCGCGTCGGGTCCGGACGCCCCGATTCGTTCCCATGGGTCATGGCATGCACAAGATCGGGGCGATCATGGATGCAACCGGGAGGGCGAGGCCACACGAATTGCGCCCGGGATGGAACCGGGGCTGCCCGCCTGATCCCGCAGGAAGTTGAAACCAGCGGGTACCTCCTGGCGTATCTTCTTCAGGCGCTCACAGTGTGTCGCGCTGGTCCTGATGAAAGTCATAACCGCCCTGCCCCACCTTCTGCTCGCCGCTGCCACCGGCTACCTCGGCTTCGCCGCCCGCGGACTTCTGCCCCGGCAGGTCACCTCCTCGTCCCTCCAGGAAGTCCCCCGGTCGAGCTCTTCTATGTCCCGCGCTCCTTCTCCGAAGTCGAACAGACGCGGGCCCGACTCCAGGCCCTCGGCAGCCAGTGTCTCTACCGACAGTACCTCGACCGCCTTCATCTCCTCCAGGCCCGGCGCAGCCGGAACGAGCCGGACCCACCGCCCGGCCAGCGGTTCCCGCAGTCCATTCGGGCTCTCGAACAGAGCCTCGAGGAGTTCCGGGGTACGGGCGAGGAACTCACCCTGACCCACGCGCTGCTCACCCTTCTGCGCCAGGAGCAACTCGCCGACCGGTGGCTCGAGGTCTACCTCGACTCGCTGTACCACCATCCCACGGCCGACCTCGTCGGCCAGGAAGCCCGCCGTGCCCTGGACCTGGCCCGCTCGGTGAACCGCGAGAAGGAACTACTCGAAGCCCTCCGCCACATCGCCGACATCCCCTTCGACTTCCCCGCCAAGCGCTCTGTCCTGCTGGCGCTGGGCGGGGACACATGGGCGGGTCTCTCCCCGTCTCCCCCGCCGCTACCCTGAGCCAGGGGGACCGTTCCACCTCCCACGCCCGCCATGCGCTCTCTGAACCGTTGTCACCATCGCCTGCCCGCCCGTCGGGCACCACGCTGGACTCGCGGCCTCGCCGGCGCCGGGTTGCTCTTCGCCCTGGTGCTGGTATGGCGGTGGCATTATGCCCTGGTCCTCACCGTGGGTCCCAGCATGCGGCCCACCCTGGCGAGCGGCGAACTGCTCCTCGTGGATAAACGCGCCTACCTGCGCCAACCCCCGCGTCGGGGCGACATCGTCGTCGCCCGTTACGGCAACGAGTACATCACCAAGCGCATCGTCGGCCTCCCCGGCGAACGCGTCGAACTCCTCGACGGCCAACTCTGGGTCGATGGGGCACTCCTCCCCGCCGCACACGACCTCACCCCCGGCCCGCTCACGATCGCCCCCGGCACGCTCGGCCCCGAACGCTACGCGCTGGTCGGCGACAACCGCCGCCTGCCCACGGACCAATCCGTCCACGCGGTGGTGGGACGCGACCAGTTGCTGGGCCGTGTCATCGCCTCCTGGCGCCCCGGAGGACCGCCGACCGCTTTCACCTCCGGCCCCGACCCCACCGGGTCCTGGACGCTCGTCCGCTGCAAAAGGCTGTAACCATCCGCTCACGGCTTCGTCCTTTTCGGTTGACGCGATACATCGGAACCGCCACTGCAACCGCCAACATGACCCTCGCCCTGCAGAAGGCATCCGTGCGTCAGCGCGCCCTGAACCTCGCCAGGGCGCGCGGCGGTGATCCCCATCAACCGCTCCACCGCCTGGCGGGGCGCCCCTGGATCCTCCGCCTCCTGGTGGGCGCCACCCTCTTCGCCCTGCTGGCGGTGGCTCAGGGACGCCGCTTCCGCGGGGGCCCGCCGGATCCCACCGCGCGCGGCAACGTGCCCGAGTGGGAACTGCCGAAGGGCTTCGAGGCTGACTGCTTCACCTTTGCGCGCATCAAGTACCGCTCGACCCAGGATCGCAGCAGCTATGCCTGGTGGACCGATTTCCGCGACGCCGATTTGAACCTCTCCTACCGCCTCCAGCAGGTGACCTCGATGAAGGTCGATCCCGAGGGACGGGTCGTCGAGCTCACCCGCGAGGGTCTTGCTCCTTACCCGTTCGTCTTCATGAGCGGGGTCCCGGCGATTGTCCTCAACGACCGTGAAGTGCGCGTGCTGCGGGATTACCTGCTCAACGGCGGCTTCCTGCTCGTCGACGATTTCTGGGGCGAACGGAACTGGAACCACTTCTACAACGAGGTCCTCCGCCGCGTGCTTCCGGGCCGCGAACCAGAGGAACTCCCGCTCACCCACCCCATCTTCCACTGCGTCTTCCATCTCCAGGAGAAACCCCAGATCCCCAACGTCGGGTTCGCGGTCCGCAATCGCGACACCGGCATCACCTGGGAAACGCCCGATGGCCGGACCCCGCACTACCGCGGCATCACCGACGACCGCGGGCGGCTGATGGTCCTGATCTGCCACAACACCGATCTCGGCGACGGCTGGGAGGAGGAGTCGACCGACCCCTACTACTTCTCGGCGTTCTCCGAGCCGAAGGCCTACCCGCTCGGCATCAACATCATCTTCTACACCAGCACCCATTGAGCCGCGGCTCTCCATGAACCGGATTACGAAAGGGAGAATGGAGATTACGGAAGGGGCATCCATCCAGGTCGGCTCATGACCCCTGCGCAGATCGAGGAGAACCCCGCCACTTCCCCCATCCCCGATGTTCGTAATCGGCGGAGAATCCAAGACGGGGCGTCCCTCCACCGATTACGAACATCGGGGATGGGGCTGAGAGAGGCGCTCCCTGAACCTGGGGTGCGGGCTGCCAGCCTGCACCCCCGCGGTTCATGGGCGCTGGGCAGGTCCGAGAGGAACAGGACGCTTCCCCGGACCCGACTTGTTCGGTCTGGCGGAACCCACCGGACCTGGCGTAGCCTCGGCTCGCGTTCGCCAAACCGGCGGACGCGACGGACCCCGCAAACGGACGGCACTCGGCTCGGGCCCAAGGGGAACGCGGCTCTCCGGGCGGTCGTCCGCCGGTCTGTCGGCACAGCAACCATCCGCACGATCATGATCGATTTGAAGTCCTTCGAAGTCTGGTTCGTCACGGGCAGCCAGGAGCTCTACGGGCCGGAGACCCTCCGCCAGGTGGCGATCCATTCCGAGACCATCGCACAGGCCCTGGACGCCGCCCCGGAGTTCCCGGTTCGGGTCAGGTTCCATCCGGTCCTCAAGACCCCCGACGAAATCCTGGCCTGTTGCCAGGCGGCGAATCACACCCCGAACTGCGTCGGGTTGATCACCTGGATGCACACCTTCTCGCCGGCCAAGATGTGGATCAACGGCCTGCGTACCTCCGCAGACCGCTGGCCCACCTCCACACCCAGTTCAATCGCGACATCCCCTGGGCCACCATCGACATGGACTTCATGAACCTGAACCAGGCCGCCCATGGCGACCGCGAGTACGGGTTCCTCCTCACCCGCCTCCGCCTGAACCGCAAGGTCGTCGTCGGGCACTGGCAGGAACCCGGCGTCCGACAGCGCCTGGCCGCCTGGTCCCGCGCCGCCGCCGCGTGGCACGACTGGCAGAACGCGCGCTTCGCCCGTCTCGGCGACAACATGCGCGAGGTGGCGGTCACCGAAGGTGACAAGGTCGCCGCCCAGATCCAGTTCGGCTACTCCGTCCACGGCCACGGGGTGGGCGATCTCGTCTGCCGCGTGCGCCAGGCCTCCGACGCCGAGGTCAACGCCCTTGTGAAGGACTACGAGGCCACGTACGCCGTGGCTGCGGATCTGCGGGCCGGCGGTGCGCGCCACGAATCCGTCCGCGAAGCCGCCCGGATCGAACTCGGGCTTCGCTCTTTCCTGCAGGACGGCCGGTTCAAGGGCTTCACCACCACCTTCGAAGACCTGCACGGTCTGGCCCAACTCCCCGGCCTGGCGGTCCAGCGCCTCATGGCCGAGGGCTACGGCTTCGGCGCGGAAGGCGACTGGAAGACCGCCGCGCTTGTGCGTGCCCTCAAGGTCATGGCCACCGGCCTGCCTGGCGGCACGTCCTTCATGGAGGACTACACCTATCACCTGCATCCGGACGGCGCGAAGGTCCTGGGAGCCCACATGCTGGAGATCTGTCCCTCCATCGCCGACGGCCGCCCGACGCTCGAAGTCCACCCGCTCGGCATCGGCGGCAAGGCCGACCCCGCGCGTTTGGTCTTCAACACCCCGGCAGGACCGGGCCTGAACACCTCGCTGATCGACCTCGGCAACCGCTTCCGCCTCCTCGTCAACGAAGTCGAGGTCGTGACCCCGGACGCACCCTTGCCGAGACTGCCCGTCGCGCGAGCGGTGTGGAAACCGCAACCGAACCTGGCCGTGGCAGCCGCGGCCTGGATCCTCGCGGGAGGGGCCCATCACACGGCCTTCAGCCAGGCGGTGACCCCGGAGCTGCTCGAGGACTTCGCCGAAATGGCCGGCCTGGAGCACGTGGCCATCGGACCCACGACGACCGTCGCCGCTTTCAAGAAGGAGCTGCGCTGGAACGAAGCCGCTTACGCACTCCACCGCGGCTGGAGCGGTTGACCTCCGTTTTCCCGCCGGGGTCAGCCCTTGGGCATTGGGGATTCACCAAACGCCATGCCGCCGCATGCCCCCCGCTCGCCGGGTCCAAGAACCACGTCCGCCGGCACCAAACGCAATGACCAAGGCCTGACGCCGCACAGGTAGACCGTGGCCCGGAGGCGTGCCACATTGCCCCACCATGACGGACCGGACGCGGAGACCAACCGCGATCAGGCAGGCGCGCCGCCGAGGCGCCGGTGGGGCGATGTGCCGATGCAAACCGTGATCTCAAGGCTCCTAGCGTCGTACGCTGGCGCCATCTGCCTGTCCTTGCCCCCGGCCGTCACCGGGTCCTGGGACGCGCATACCAACGTCTTCTCCTTGGGCCATCTCCAGACCGAGTTCCGCACCCGATCCTGGACCAGCGAAGACGGCCTGCCGCAGAACACCATCAACTGCCTGTTCCAAGCCAGCGACGGCTATCTCTGGATCGGCACGCGGAGTGGCTTGGCGCGTTACGACGGACGTCGGTTCACCTTGTACGATCGGCGCAACACGCCTGCCTTGCGCAGCCCGGATATCCAGGCCTTGGCAGAGAACCCGCCAGGCACGCTCTGGATCGGCACCCGGCACGGGCTCGCGCGCCGCGTCAATCACGTGTTCATGGACGTGCCGCTGCCGGATAGCGATGGCTTCGTCCGCTCGATCTGTCCACGCCGCGCCGGAGGCGTCTGGCTGGGCACCGGAGCCGGGCCGATGTGGGTCGAAGGGGACGCCGTCTTCGCTTACACGAACTATCCGCCCTTCCATCCAAGCTGGGACGCCACCGCCCGGATCCTGGACGTGGACGCCGTCCTGGAGGACACGGCCGGCGATCTCTGGCTTCGCGACCCGCGCGGGCTGGTGCGGCTCCGTGCCGGGCAGACCGAATTCGAGATCATGGCGGCATACAAGAACGACGAAATACGGCTCTACAACGGCGCGGGCCTCCTCGCGGATCGCGGCGGCGCGATCTGGTTCGGGTGGGGTGTCGGCCTGTGCCGCTGGCAGGAAGGGCGCATTGAGTCCTGGCCAAGGAACCCTGATCCCCAGGCCGGAAATGGGTTGCGCGGTGAGCCCGGGCCGTTGGCGTGGGGCTGGGACGGCGCACTCTGGTTCGGCGACTCATGGGGCGGCTTAAGCCGCTGGCAAGACGGCCGCTTCATTCACTTTCGGCCGCCCAGCGGGCTCTCCGACGAACTCGTCGCCAGCCTGCTCTCCGACCGGGAGGGGACTCTCTGGGTCGGCACCAAGAACGGCGGGCTCAACCGTCTGCAACGCCGCCGCTTCGTCAACCTCACTACCGTCGACGGCCTGGCGGACAACGCGGTCTGGAGCATCGCCGAGGGGCCGGACGGCAGCGTGTGGATGGCGACCGATCGAGGATTGAGTCGGTACCGGGATGGTGTGTTCCGCACGTTTCATCTTTCGCAACCCGACCCCTTCACGAGCAACGACTGGAACCATTTCACCGTGGTGCTTGCCGCTCCCTCCGGCCAGGTGTGGGCCGGGAGCTGGGCCGGGCTGTGCCAGGTGCGATCTGACACCGTCGAGCAGTTCCGTGTGCGCGTGGGAGACACCAACCATCCGGTTCCTGCCGGCACCATCGCCGCCGATCGCTCGGGGACTGTGGGTGGGCGGGCCGGATTTATTTCGCCTCAAAGACGGGCAGCGCGAGGCCTTTGTGCCCTGGTGCACCAACCCACCGCCAGACGCCCGTGCCGTCCTATCAGATGCGGACGTCGTCGGCGTGCTCGAGGATCCCACCGGTGCCATCTGGGTGGGCACCAAGGCCGGCGGCGTCAACCGTCTGCGGGGCGCTCAGTGCGATGGGTTCACTCCCACCAGCGGCTTCCCGGCGGCTTACGCCGCGGCGGCCCTGGCGGACCCGGACGGCACCGTCTGGTTCGCCTCCGATCGGGGTCTGATCCGCGGGCGGCACGATCGTTTCTTCCTGTTCACCACCGAGCACGGACTGTCGGAGAACCTTGTCCTGAACGTGCTCGAAGACGACGCCGGCTGGCTTTGGCTCAACGGACATCGCGGTCTTCAGCGGGTGCGCAAGCAAGGCCTGAACGCGGTGGCAGACGGCCAGACCAACCGCGTTGAATGCCTGCACTTCGGCGAGGCCGATGGCATGCTGAGCGCCGAGGGCAATGGCGGCCGCCTGCCCAACAGTTGCCGGACGCGCGACGGACGGTTGTGGTTCCCAACCACCAAAGGCGTGGTGATCGTGGACCCGCGGGCCCTCGCGATCAACGACTCGCCGCCCCCCGTGGTCCTCGAGCAAGTCGTGGCCGATGGCCAGATCATCTACGGCGAAGACTGCCGCGCGGACCTTCAGCCGGCCGGCGCCGCGGCCCTTCTTGCCCGCGGTCCGGCCGCGGCGAAACCAGGAGCCTCGCCAACCGGCGGTCAAGCGGCGCCATTCCACCTTCCACCGGGCCGCGCCCGTTCGCTGATCTTCCATTACACGGCCAACAGCTTCGTCGCCCCCGAGCATGTCCGCTTCCGCTACCAACTCGAAGGTCACGACGCGGACTGGCAGGAGGACAACACCAATCTCCGCACCGCGTTCTACACCGACCTCCGGCCGGGCACCTATCGGTTCCGCGTCCGGGCCTTCAACAACCACGGCGTGCCGAGCGAACGCGACGCCGAGTTCGCCTTCAGCCTTGCACCGCATTTTTATCAGACGTGGCCGTTCTACCTCTTGTGCGCCACGGCGGTGCTGGCCGCCGGGGGCAGCCTGCATGGATTGCGAATCAGGGCCTGCGGCGCATCCAGGAACTCGAACGCCAGCACGCCCTCGACCTCGAGCGCGCCCGCATCGCCCGCGACATGCACGACGGCCTGGGCGCTGACCTCACCAAGATCGCGATGCTCGCCGACCTCGCCCAGCGTCGGGCGGCCGGCGCCGATCCCGGCCCGTTGCCCTTCGAGAAAGTCTCAACCCTCGCCCGCGGCCTGGTGGACGGGATCAGCGAACTCGTCTGGGTCATCAACCCGCGAAACGACACACTCGACAGCCTGGCCGCCTATCTGCGCGAGCAAGCCGCGGAGTTGCTGGAGCCGACCGCCCTCCGTTACCGCTTCGATTTCCCCCGGGAAATCCCTGCCCGCCCCGTGCCCGGCCTGGTGCGCCGCCACCTGTTCCTCTGCGCCAAGGAGGCCCTGCACAACGTCCTGAAACACGCCCACGCCAGCGAACTCACATGCGGGTTTGCGGTCGCCGAAGACCGGGTGCAGATCACCGTCGTGGACAACGGTCGCGGCTTCGCCGTTGCGGAGGCGTCCCCCGACGCCTCCCAACCAACCTCGCTCGGCAACGGCTTGCGCCACCTGCGCGAACGCATCGCCGGCATCGGCGGGGAATGCCGGATCGAATCGGCGCCCGGAGAGGGCACACGCGTTATCTTGAGCGCGCCGCTCGGGGAAGGGGCCGGGAGAGGCTGAAAACCTCCGAGATGAGCGATGCTGTCTCACGCCCGCTGGCTGCCGGCCGTTCCCGTCTGAACGTCAACGTGTCACCCTTTCATGCGAATGGGCAAGGCCAGCCCCCCGCCTGACATTCCCCCGAGCGCACGTCCCATGTCCATCCGCGTGGCCATAGTGGAAGACGACGTCGAAGTCCGCGACGGGCTGGCCTGGCTCTTTCGCAACTCGCCTGGCTTCGAGTGCGTTGCGGCATGTGGCAGCAGCGAGGAAGCGCTTCGCACGCTGCCGCCCCTCGGCCCGGACGTGGTGCTCCTGGACATCCACCTTCCCGGCAAATCGGGCATTGACTGCCTGCCGCTGCTCAAGACGCATTGCCCGGCCACGCAGGTCAGCATGTTGACCGTCTTCGAGGACGACGACCTGATCTTCCGCTCGCTTGCGGCCGGCGCCACCGGCTATCTGCTCAAGAAGACGCCGCCGGCCGGCATCCTCGATGCCGTGCGGGACCTCCACGCCGGGGGATCGCCCATGTCCAGCCAGATCGCGCGCAAGGTCGTCAACGCCCTGGCACACCGCGGCGCTTCGCCGGCCCCCGAAACGGCGAAGGTGCCCCCGCCGGCCCACGACCAGGCCAACGACGTCCTCTGCCGGCGCGAGCGTGAGATTCTCGACCGGCTCGGCCGCGGGCATCGCTACAAGGAAATCGCGGACGAACTCGGCATCACCATCCACACCGTCCGCACCTTCATCCGCCGGATGTACGAGAAACTGCACGTCCACTCCCGCACCGAGGCGCTGATCAAGGTGCGCGGGCAGGGCTGAACGGACCGCCTGCCGTCGGACGTCCAGCCGCGCGTTGAAGCCGGCCACGCTCCGGGCCGCAGCCTGGGCACATCATTCGCTGGGCCTATCGGGTCTGCATGCCGTCCACAGGGACACCCCGCCCATCGGTCCTTCACACGAACCGAGCACGAAAAGCGGGGGTGAACCCCCGCACTCCATACGCTTCGCGACTTGCAGAGCCCGTCCGTCCCGCGCGAAGCGTCTGGAGTGCGTCCGGTTTACCGGCGCTTTCAGGTTCACGGCCCCTGAGCCGGTCCAAGAGGAACAGCCCGCTTCC
>JAOSKK010000038.1 GCA_027493615.1 Verrucomicrobiota bacterium | reverse complement strand
GAAGCTGACCACCTGGCGGCGAGAGGGGCTTGCCTTTCCAGGAGGGAGCGGGACGGGGCCCAGAAACCCCGGCTCTACCTCCGACAGCGCGGGGCCGTTTCGGGTAAGACAAGGGGCGCTTAAACAACGTCGGTGTTCATAGCCAGCGAACCTGGGTTTTGGCACACCCGCGCAACGCGGGGCTGGCGGGATTTGGGCTGTCCCTTCGGCTGTCGAGCGGCGCATCGCCGACGCCAGTGTAATCAACGCACGGCGGCCCGGCACGGGGAGGAAGCGGGCCGGGACAGAGACGGGCGCTCAACGCCCGCGCCGTAAAACGCCCGCTCGCCTGGCCCCACCGTCACCGCCACCCCCGCCGCCTCCGCCGCCTCCGGCCGACCAGCTGCCCTCGGCCGGCCGCGAACGATGCTCCCGTATCTGCAGATGGTGAGCGGTCTGATCGAGGGCGTCCGGTGAGTCTGACGGAGGTCGTGGCGATGCTGCTCCGGGCCCTGAGACAACACCGCATGGCCCACACGCGCCGGATTGACCACACTGTGGCCTGGCTGCATGCAGAACCTCCCCTGAGCGCGGGCCGAGCGGGGTCACCGACCTCGAACTGGCAGCTTTGGACCTGCGTTACGAGGGCTATCGGCTGCGCCAACCGCGCCGCGAGGCAGCCCTCTTGGCGGCCATCGCCCAAGCGGGCATCCAGGAACCGTTGGTGGGGGTCATCCGCGACACGACCCCATCCTGCTGGACGGCTTCCAGCGTGCCCGCTGTGCCCGCACCCTCCACCTGCACGTGGTGCCCTTTGCGTCGTGGGGCACCGACGAGGTCGCCGGCATCCTCCAACTCCTGCGCGCCGACCGCCAACACGCCCTGAGCTTGTTGGAACAAGCGCGCTTCGTCGATGACTTGCACACCGAGCGCGGTCTGGCGCCCGCCGACATCGCCCGGGAACTGGGCCGCAGCCCGGCCTGGGTCACCGTCCGCCTGGGTTTGCTGCGGGAACTGAGCCCGGTCGTGCGGGACGCGCTCTTCGCCGGGGCCTTCCCGGTGTACGCCTACCTCTACACCCTGCGCCCCTTTAGGCGTCTAAGGAGCGTCACCGCCGCCGACTTGGACCAGTTCATCGGCGCCCTCCGTGGCCACCGGCTGAGCGTGCGTCAGATCGAAGGGCTGGCGCACGGCTTCTTCCGCGGCCCCCTCGTTCCGGCAGGAACTGCTCGCAGGCCACCTGACCTGGGCCCTGCAGCACCTGGGAGGCGGCCCCCGGACCCGGACGGTTGCAGCGACTTGGAACGCGTCTTCCTCCAGGACCTGGAACAGACCCAGAAGGCGATGCTCCGGGTCCTGGCCAAAAGTCAGGACCCCAAACTGCAGAGTGCGGCCTTCCGCGCCCAAGCCAATCTGCTTACCGCCGCCTTGCTCGGCCCGACGACCGCGTTCCTGCGCACCTTGCGTCAACTCCATGATCACACCGGACAAGCGTAAAGCCCTCTTTGTACTCCACCAGCAAGGCCTCTCCATCCGGCAGATGGCCCGGCAACTGGCCGTCAGCCGCCAGGCCGTGCGCCGCGCCATTGCGCAACAAGGGAGTCGCCGCGCCGCGCCTTTGTCCCGCCCCTGGACCCGGAGTTGGTGCGCCACCTCTACACGCAATGCGACGGTTACGTGCAGCGCGTGTGGGAAAAGTTGCGCGAGGAGCACGGGGTGGACGTCAAGTACTCGACGCTCACGCGTTGGCTGCGGCAGTGGGGGATCGGCCAGCCCCTGGCCACCCGTTGTCAACGGGTGCCCGACGAGCCAGGGGCCGAGATGCAGCACGACACCAGCCCCTTCACCGTCCTGCTGAGCGGGGTGCCGACCAAGCTGCAGGCCAGCCTGCTCTACCTGCGGTACTCCAAGCGCCGCTACCTCCAGTTCTACCGCGTCTTCGACCGCTTCCGGATGAAGTGCTTCCTGCACCGGGCGCTGGTGCACTGGGCTTACGCGCCTCCGGTCTGTGTCATCGACAACACCAACCTCGCCCGGTGGCGCGGCCTGGGCGCGCAGGCGGTGATGGTCCCGGAGATGGAGGCCTTCGCCAAAACCTATGGCTTTCGGTTCCTCTGCCACGCCCGCGGACACAGTGATCGGAAGGCCGGCGAGGAGAGGAGTTTTTCCACCGTCGAGACCAACTTCCTGCCCGGCCGCACCTTCGAGAACCTCGCAGACTTGAATCGCCAAGCCCTGGACTGGTCGACGGTGCGGATGGAGCAACGGCCCCAGGGCAAGGCCGGCCTCATTCCCGCCCAAGCCTTCGAACACGAAGTGCACTTCCTCCAGCCCTTGCCGCCCTACCTGCCCGCGCCCTACCTGATCCTGGAACGGAGCGTGGACGAATACGGCTATGTCGCCGTGGACGCCAACTACTACTGGGTGCCCGGCACCGGCCGCGGTCGCCTCACGGTGTTACGCTACGAGGACCAGCTCCAGATTTACGTGGCGGGCCAGCTCGCCATCCAATACGCCCTGGCCCCCGACGGCGTCCGTAACCAGCAGTTCGATCCGCCCGATAAACCCGCCGCCCACGCCCAGCCGCGGCATCGCCCCCAGCCCAGCGACGAGGAGGAGAAGCGCTTGCGCGCCCTGGCCCCCACGGTCAGCGCGTATGTGGACTTCCTCCTGGCCACCCCGGGACACCTGCGTCACCAGACCCTGCGCCGACTCTGGGCGTTGAGCCAACGGATGAGTCCCGAGCTCTTCGTCCGGGCGGTCGAGCGCGCCCACCGCTATCGCCTCCCCGAGCTCAAGACCCTCGAACGCCTCGCCCACCTCGTCGTGCAGGCCACGCCCGGCCAGCTCCCCCTGCCGGCCATTGATGAGTCCTTTCGCGACCGTCCTGCCTACCAGGACGGCGCGCTCACCGAAACCCCCAACCTCACCGCCTACGATGACTGACGAACTCCAAGCCAAACTGCGTGCCTTGCGCCTGCCCCGCCTGGCCAAGCACTGGGACCAGGACCTCCAAGAGGCCGCCCGCCAGCGGATGTCCCATGCCGCCTTGCTCACTCACATCGTGGAAGAGGAGTACCGTCTCCAGGGCGACCGCGCCCGGCAGCAGCGCCTGCGGCGCGCCCGTCTGCCCGAGCCCTGGACGATCGAAACCTTCCCCTTCGACCGCCAGCCCAAGCTCAACCGCAAAGCCATCTTCGCCCTCTACGACACCCTGGACTTCCTGGCCAAGGCCCAGAACATCATCTGGCTGGGCCGCACCGGCTGTGGCAAGACCGGCCTGGCCTCCAGCTTCCTGGTCGGGGCCATCCAGCGCGGGGCCACCGGTCGGTACGTCCTCTTCGCCGACCTGGTCGCCGAACTCTATCAAGCCGTCGCCCTCCACGCCCAGGAAGCGGTGCTCCAGAAGTATCTGCGCTGGGACCTGCTCCTGATCGATGAAATCGGCTACGTCGAGGTCGAGCCCGTCCAGGTGGGCCTCTTCTTCACCCTCATGCAAAAGCGTCACCGCAAGAAATCCACGCTCCTGACCTCCAACCTGGGCTTCAGCGACTGGGGCTCCTTCCTCAAGAACGATCACCTCACCGCCGCCCTGATTGACCGGCTCACCGAAACCAGCCATGTCTTCAACCTGCGGGAGTGTGTCACCCTGCGCGGCAAGCTCTCCCCGACCCATGACCTGGCAGGAGCGGGCCAACCGACTGCGGGCCCTTCCCTGAGCGTGGGGTTGCGCCGCTCCGGTGCGGTTCCGGATCGGGCCGATCCCCACAAGTGGCACACGGCCCAGGGCGTCCTCTCCGTCACGGGCGCCCAGTTCATCAACTGGAACCTCGGCGGTGGGGGTGGCGGGGCCATCGATCTGGTGATGCACCTCCACGGCGTCGGCTTTGGCCAGGCCTTGGAGTGGTTGGAACGGCACGGCGCGACGAGCCCGATCCCGCCGGTGAGCCCTCCGCCCAGACCGCCGCTGCGGTTGCCGGAGCCGACGCCCGAACACCTCGCTCACGTCCGGCGTTACCTGGTCGAGCCACGGCGACTGCCCCCCGCGTTGCTCGACCCCTTGATCGCCACCGGCAACCTCTACGCCGATGCCCGCGCCAACGCCGTCTTCCTCCTGCGCGGGCCCGACGGGCAGCCGGTCGGTGCCGAACTGCGGGGCACCGGACTGGTCCCCTGGCGCGGCATGGCCCCGGGTTCCCGCAAGGACCGTGGCTGCTTTGCCGTCCCGACGACCCCGCGCGCGGTGAGCCTCCTGTGCGAGTCGGCCATTGACGCCCTCAGTTGCCACGCCCTGCACCCCGACCCTCGGTGCCTCTCGACCGCCGGTGCCCGGCCCGATCCGGTCTGGCTGGCCGACCTCCTCGCCCAGGGCGGCCCCGTGTCCTGCGGCTTTGACCTCGATGCCACGGGGGAAGCGATGGCTCAGGTCATGATCGCCCGGCATCCCGCCATCCAGCGCCTGCGCCCCTCGCACAAGGACTGGAACGATGTCCTACGGGCAGGGGTTGAGCGCGCTCGCGCTCCCCAGCTTGCGCCGGCTTGCGGACGACCACCACCAGTGGCCGCGGCGCCAACCCTCCTCGGAATCGCTGCTCGGAAGCCCTCCTCGGAACCACCCCTGCTCGGAACCACCCCTGCTCGGAACCACCCCTGCTCGGAACCACCCCTGCTCGGAACCACCCCTGCTCGGAATCCCCAAAAACTCCCTCCTTGGAAAGGGAAACTGACTGCTCGCGCTGCCCGTCAGGTGGGTCACTGCCCGTGAGCAGACCCGGTCAACTTCCCGCGAGCGGCGACGCCTGTGGCGTTCCTCAAGAATTTCATGAAGGAACGTCCCACGAAAGTATTCCTCGTCGTGGATGGACATCCGGCTCACAAGGCGAACAGCGTCAAACACTATGTGCAGTCGCTCAACGGACGGCTGGAGTTGCACTTCCTTCCTCCCTATGCACCGGACCTCAATCCCGATGAGTTCGTCTGGAGCCATATGAAAACCAACGGCGTATCCAAAAAGCCTCTCAGGAAGAATGAGTCACTGCGAGAGCGCGTCGAGCAGGACCTCGCCGACCTTCATAACAACCGAGAGTTAGTGCGCTCCTTCTTTTGTGCAGAGAGTGTAGCCTATGCCAAGGACTAGGCAGTACGCCCCTCCCTCGATCGATTGGTTTCCCTAAGTGAATCTCTCGCTAGACGTAGCCTCTGGACCTCAAGCACAGCACCGCACTCCACAAGCGGCACTCTTGACCGTCCGGCGCCCGCTTGGCGTGGCGCCGATATCGAGAAACATTCCGTCTATCAACTTTCGCCCGACACGGGACTCGGCGGCTCCGTCTCCCAGGATTCCGCGTAGACTGGGATCCGCTCCACGATGTTCCGGGTGACTTTCCGTTGCCGCCGGTCGTAAAGCCTTGTGGTTCTGGGGTCTGCGTGGTTAGCCAGGTTCTGAACGTCCTCCAGCGCAACGCCTTGGGTGAGCAGGTTGGTGATGGCCGCCACCCGGAACGAGTGGGGGGAGAGGGTAGGGGGCAGCCCGGCCTTCCTCAACCGCCGCTTGAACATGCGCTGCAGGTCGTTATCGGTCATGCCGGCGGTCGAAAGCGCCATCTTTTTGCCCTTGGAGGACCGAAAAAGCGGCAGGTTGCCGTCCAATTCGGTGATTCCTGCCGCTTCCAGGTACCCAAAGAGCATCCTCTGGAGGTCATGGCGCACTGGCACTTTCCGGTGTTTGCCGCCCTTGTCGGTAAAGCACAGGACCCACTGGTCGCCTTCGTGGACGAGGTCCTGGCGGCGCAGGCGCGCCACGGCGCCAATGCGCGAGCCGGAGTAGGCCAGGACGGCAATGGCCGCCCGGTCCCGGAGGCCCACGACTGTGGATCCCTCGATAGCCCCAAAGAGCCGCCGGGCCTGTTTCACCGTAATTTCAGGCGTTTTGCCCTCGGCGACCTGGTAGCGCTCGTTCCGCACCGAACTCACGGGATTTAGCACCACGGCGTGCCGTTGGACCTGGAAGTCGAAGAAATGGTTCAGAGCCGCCCGGTGGAGCTTCTTGGACGGGATCGAGAGCTTCAGGCTATCCAGGTAATCGCCAACGTCCCGCGGCGCCACCTTAACCAACGGCAGGTCCTGCTGGCGCAGCCACTCCAAGAACCGGTTGATGGCCGCCTGATACGCCCGCCGGGTGTTCGGGTTGCGGATCTGCCCGAAAAGGAACTCCTCGTAAGCGAACCCCGAGGCATGTCCAGCCTCCCGGATGGCCGCCGGCAAATCCTTTCGCCGCAGCCCAAGCGCCTGATTTCCCGGCACAACCTCGACGGGCACCAGCGCCGCGTCTTGCCTCTCCCCTGCTCTTTCTTCATGCATGATAACGTCCTTTATCATGCATGACAGGGGACCCGTCAAGACCCATTTTCCGAGCAACCAACGGATTGACCTCGGCCCGAAAACGAGTTACACTGAATACACATTACTCAACTGTGTACGTATGGCCGCCTCCACCGTCGTCAGTCTCCGCCTCCCGCCAGACCAGGCCGAACGCCTCCGCCAGATGGCCCGCCGTCTGGGACGAAGCGCCAGCGAGGTCGGGGCTGAACTGGTCGGGGAAAGTCTTCGCCGCGCGGATTTCGCGTTCATCGAATTTCGCAACTCGGGCGCCGGCCGGCAGGCCTACATCCAAGGGACACGCCTGGCCGTCTGGCAAGCCATCGCGGTGCTCCGATCCTTCGAGGGCGACGTGCCCAGCAAGGCGGCCGCCCATCTCCAGTGGCCCGAGGCCAAGATGCACGCCGCGGTGGCCTACGCCAAGGCCTTCCCGGATGAGATTGAAGAAGCCCTCCAGGACAACAGCTCCTTCGATTTCGAAAAGCTCTCGCGGTTGCTTCCCGGGATCCAGCGCTTCGAGGATTTCCAGAAATAACCGATGCTCCAGATCCTTACGGATGAACAGATCTCGCCCCAGGTGGCCGTGGCTGCCCGGAAGCTCTGCCGCGGCATCCGGATCACGACGGTGTTTGAGTGGCTGGAGGGCCATTTCGCCGGCGCACCCGACGAGGAGATCCTGCGCGAGACGGCCCGCCAAGGCTTGACCCTCGTTTCCTTCGATTTGCGGACCATTCCGCCGCTGCTGCGCGCCTGGGGTGAACAAGGCATCGACCACGGTGGGCTCATCTTCGTCGATGACAAGAGCATCCCTCAGAATGACGTCGGCGGCCTAGCCCGGTCGCTCTGCGCGTTGTGGAGGCTCCTAGGAGACGCGGAGTGGACGAATCAGTGTTTTTTCCTCCAGCACCCCAAAAGGTAGCCGGCGCCGTCGGCGGCGTGGCTTCCGCTCAGTCGCTCTGCGTCTCGGTCAGAATAGCACCATCCCGGCCACGCCCCGCGATATGATCTGCTTGACCACGTTGCAGGTGTGGCTGCTCACTGCCGAAGACCGGTCGCCGCTCTGCTTGCGGTTGTCGAGGTCGTCAGACAGGTACTCGCACTGCTGCCCCAGGCACCACCTGCCCCAGCGCGTCGTACAGGTACGCCCACTAGGTGCCGTCCCCCAGCGTCGCGCGGGTGGCCCACTTCCACGCCGCGGCCTGAGCGGTGCACGATCATTCACACCATTGGGCGGGACGCCGGTTCTCCTTCACGACGCGGCCATCGAAGGTTACGCATACATAGTCGTTGGTGTTCCGCCTAATAACGATGGCACATTCCGACGCCTCGTTTCGGTCGCTTAACGACGATCCCATCCAAATTGACGTTTCAGGATTGAGGAAAATGTTGCTGCGTCCGTATGTTAGCAACGGGGACATGTGATCGCGTTGCTCCATTAGCGTTATCAGGTTCGAGATCGAATTCAGTCGGTCTTTGTTGTCATGGGCAACGAGGCGGAGTTCAAGCAAAGCTGCCTTCAATGTGTTCTTTGCACGAACATCATCAGTGACACCGTGATCTTCGCCGGGTCTCTCGCACCCAACGAGGGTCACGACAATGAGTAAGGTAAACGCGAGTCTCATTGCTCCTTTACTTTGCATTCCTTTGGCCTGCCATAAAACCAGCGCGCACAGTCTTCGACTTTCCTGGCACCACCCGTGTTCGTAGACCGTGCTTACTCAGGCAGGTGCAGGCGGACGGCGTGATTGTCCATAGCAAACGTCTTGAGCCACGAGGCATTCTGATCCCACATAACCGTTCCGTCGGCCATGAGGATATTAATCCCCCGCCCGCCGTGGTTGCTTAGACACTTGTCATACACCAAAGGACGCTTTAGCACTCCCACCGCGCTGTTAGCCGACTCCACCCAGTCCACAGAATAATAGCGATGCTCATGTTGGGGTGCCACTAGTGTCGCATTCACGGAACTTCGCTGCCAGACCTCTACTAGTACCAACTGACATCGGCTCCGCTCAATCTGAAACCGCTCCTCTTCCCTTGCGCGGAGTATGCGATGAAGTACCCCATACACAAGAACCACCGCTAGACAGAGTATTATACCGCGATATACTCTATTCATTCTCGTCCTGAATGATACTCTACCCATTCTCCAACAAATGTAATTGGTAACGCAAAGATGCCCTTGGGCAAACCTGCAACAGGAATCCATTCAATAGGAATCAGCTCGTCAAACCTGTCTCGGAATGAACCAGTCACCGCGATCAACCATTCTTCGAACTTCCCTGTACAGCAGTCCACCCTGTAAAAGCCAGAGCCCTGGAGATGCACCGAGACCTGCCCCAAGAGGAAGTACCCCGTGAAATACATGGAGGCATAGGATGTTGTTCTTGCAAGCTCAAACGTCTTTGTCTCCCTTGATCTACCTCGAGTGCAAGTGGTGCTCCTGGTTACGAGCATATTGTGCAACAGAACCGCGACAGCCGCACGAACCGTATCTTGGTTCCTTACTGCCTCGGTTCTGCCCTCCTCCTCGATCTCTAAATGTGGTACCTCAGCTGGTAGTGGTGGGCGTGGAGTTCCCGGGTAACCAGGATACCACAAGCCTAGGTGATCAAGTCGGGACACTGGATCCCCCGGACGAAGGCCGACAGATTGAAACCGCCCTGTTCCCCGATAGGATCCCTACTCACCCACCTCCCCGTCGTCGGGTTGTAGTACCGGTACCCGTAGTAGAGCAGGCCGGTCTCGGCATCCGTCCACTTGGTCGAGAACCGGAAGGGCTGGGCCGCAGCCAGGGCGCCGGTCACCCGCACCGGCTCCCCAAACGGGCCGTACTCGTAGCGCGCGCTCACCGAGGGGTCGCTGGCCCGGGTCAAGACCAACACGTTTCCGTTACCGTCGTAGGCCACGAAGTGCACCCCCGTCGGCAGCGTCTGGCCGTCATAAGTCGCCTGGTAGTTGTTCACCCAGAGCAACCCGCCCACGCCCCCGGCCCCTCAAGCTTCCCGACAGGTCGCTCCCCACACGTACGTCCGCAGCCGCGCCTTTTGCTCGCGTTGGCGTCTACCTCCGCCACCACGTTCCACCCGTCGTAGAGGCAAATGGTGTCCCGCTGCTCCACCCAACTGCTGCCGCTGTGCGTGTAGAAGTACTTCCGAATCCGCCGCCCCTGCGCGTCGTACTCAAACAGCAGCCGCAGCCGCGAGCTCAGCGTCGGTGTCGAGGTGTCCCGCTTCATTTCCACCAGCCGGTTCTCCCCGTCCCACAAGTACGTCCAGCGCCCGTCACTGGTCAGGTTCCCGTCCGCATCGTACCCGAAGCTCTCCGTCACCGCCGGCACAAACACCTCACCCGACTGGCTCTGCTGCCCGCCATACTGGCTGGTCACCGTGATCGTCGGGTACTGCGCCGTCGCGTTGGGCACGCTCAGGGCGTGGTGGAAGTACTCGCCCTGCCGTGTGGCCACGTTCCCGTTGACCGTCACGTTGGCCGTCGGATTCGCCAACCCCTGGACATCCACGGACGGCGGCACCGTCCGGGTGTTGTACTGATTCAACCGGTTGGCCGTGTAATCGCTCACCGCCGAGGCCCGGCCCCCGGTCGTGTCCCGGTTGCCGATGTCGTCAAACCGGTACTCGAACTGCTGCCCTGCCACCTCCGTCCCGTCCGCCCAGTACCGCCGGCCCGCCACCACCTGGCCCAGCGCGTCGTACTGGTACACCCAGTAAGTGCCATCCCCCAGCGTCGCCCGGGTGCGTTGGTTCGCCGCGCTGTACTGGTAGCCAACACCCACACCGGCAGGTTACCGGTTGAGCCGGTCGCAGGTGTAACTCACGGGCGTGCTTGCGCTACCGCCACTGTAGTTGACACGTGGGTCGCTCAGTCGTTCATCTTATGTGACGGCCGTGATTCGACTCCATTCCATCCAGTCAACGACTGGAGCCTCTGCGACCATCGTCCTCGGGCTTCATGAACTGCCTCGGCCCGGTTTCTGCTTCCGCGAAAAAGAAATAGGCACCCTCCTCCCACCGTATCACAGTGGTGGTTGCATGGGGGCCACGGGAACACGTTCGTATCAGTGACAACGATCCCGAACTGATGCACGTTCGTACCGTAGTCCAGCATTACGTAGTCCCGACCGTCATTCGGGTTCTGCAGTCGAAATACCTGAGCCGGGGGAGTCAATCCGCCTTGGGGATGACGCAACCATTCCGGCCAATGCTGAGACTCGACGATCATCTGCTCAACCGGGTAGGCTGCAATAATGGACCTAGCCCAAGCGACTACCTGACCTGCGTTAAAGTTCGCCTTTGCAAGCTCAATCCAACCCAACCGCTCCGACGGCTGGGGTTCCTCTGAACCCAACATGCCGCGTTCTCGACCATCTGCTTTGCTGTCCCGCGATGGAACCCTGGTCGTAGTCACGTCTCGACCGGCCGGGGAACAACCTATCACGAGGAGTGCCACGAGCACCGACGCACCAATCAAAGCCTCGCGCTTTAGCTCCACTACACTCATTCTAAAATGGAAACCGGGGCCAAGCAGGGGGCCCGGCTTGTACGTCCGGGTGCACATGATGTGGTGCCCAGTGGTAGTGGAAGAACGAGTCCGTAACTATGTTGTCGATACTCCGCCTGCAATATCGTTTCACGTGGGCATCAAGCGCGCTCGGGCTAGATGCCTTGTCAAATCCCGCATTGGCAAATGCGAGCGCTCCGGGCATATGTTGCGGCTCCAGATGTCCTGCCTTCCAACCCGCCACATATAGCTGCATCCACGCCCTAGTCCATCGCAATGGGTCAACAGCTGAACACAATCGCCAAAGACGCCCATACATCTTGTAGTGAACCTCCCTGGCCTCATAACAACGTCCCCTGTATTGCACTGTTCCCCAGCAAGCGCCAGTGCCTCGCCGTCCTGGCGCTAATGACCAACTACTACCCTCCCAACCAACCTGGGCTACTTTGGGGATCATCCAGCAGTTGTCGGCGCCCCACTGATAGTCCTGGGTGCTCCTCAGGCGAAGTGTCGTCAGTGTTGTACATGTCTTGAGTTTGTCAACACCCGCCTTCGGATTATTGAAGTATGCCTCAATCCTCGAGAGGGTTGCATCGAATGCGGCCGAGATGTCGGGCCCGCATTCGTCGCATTGCACGTTCTTGAGCCCGTGGGGATCGAAGAACGCATATGGGCTATTCAAGAACGCTGCGTAGAGGTTCGCCCCACCTTCCTCTTCCATCGGATCTTTGCTTAGCCACCTCCCCGTCGTCGGGTTGTAGTACCGGTACCC
The DNA here is from genome assembly GCA_027493615.1 of Verrucomicrobiota bacterium. Lineage (GTDB taxonomy): Bacteria > Verrucomicrobiota > Verrucomicrobiia > Limisphaerales > J093 > DSVZ01. Next base: position 1,064,515 of record JAOSKK010000038.1, on the reverse strand, counting down.
GTAGTAGAGCAGCCCGGTCTCGGCATCCGTCCACTTGGTCGAGAACCGGAACGGTTGGGCCGCGGCCAGAGCACCAGTCACCCGCACCGGCTCCCCAAACGGGCCGTACTCGTAGCGCGCACTCACCGACCCGTCGCTGGCCCGGGTCAAGGCCAGCACGTTGCCGTTACCGTCGTAGGCCACGAAGTGCACCCCCGTCGGCAGCGTCTGGCCGTCATAAGTCGCCTGGTAGTTGTTCACCCAGAGCAACCCGCCCACGCCCCCGGCCCCTCCAAGCTTCCCGACAGGTCGCTCCCCCACACGTACGTCCGCAGCCGCGCCTTGCTCGCGTTGGCGTCTACCTCCGCCACCACGTTCCACCCGTCGTAGAGGCAAATGGTGTCCCGCTGCTCCACCCAACTGCTGCCGCTGTGCGTGTAGAAGTACTTCCGAATCCGCCGCCCCTGCGCGTCGTACTCAAACAGCAGCCGCAGCCGCGAGCTCAGCGTCGGTGTCGAGGTGTCCCGCTTCATTTCCACCAGCCGGTTCTCCCCGTCCCACAAGTACGTCCAGCGCCCGTCACTGGTCAGGTTCCCGTCCGCATCGTACCCGAAGCTCTCCGTCACCGCCGGCACAAACACCTCACCCGACTGGCTCTGCTGCCCGCCATACTGGCTGGTCACCGTGATCGTCGGGTACTGCGCCGTCGCGTTGGGCACGCTCAGGGCGTGGTGGAAGTACTCGCCCTGCCGTGTGGCCACGTTCCCGTTGACCGTCACGTTGGCCGTCGGATTCGCCAACCCCTGGACATCCACGGACGGCGGCACCGTCCGGGTGTTGTACTGATTCAACCGGTTGGCCGTGTAATCGCTCACCGCCGAGGCCCGGCCCCCCGGTCGTGTCCCGGTTGCCGATGTCGTCAAACCGGTACTCGAACTGCTGCCCTGCCACCTCCGTCCCGTCCGCCCAGTACCGCCGGCCCGCCACCACCTGGCCCAGCGCGTCGTACTGGTACACCCAGTAAGTGCCATCCCCCAGCGTCGCCCGGGTGCGTTGGTTCGCCGCGTTGTACTGGTAGCCAACGCTCACCGGCAGGTTCGTCGCCGCCACCCCGTACGCCCGGGAACTGATGCTCTGGAGCCGGTTGAGCCGGTCGTAGGCTCGGCTCACGCCCAGACCGGCCCCGGTGCCCGGCCCGTTGGTCAACGCCACAGTCGCGATCAGGCTCGAGTTGGGGTGGTAGCCGTACACCGCCTCCTGGCTCCCGTCCTTGACCTTCCCAAGCCTTCCGGCCGTGTCGTAATCGTAGTCGGCCGCCTGCAGAATGTTGGTGCCGTACTTGGCCGTCAGCACGTCCCGGCGCAGGGCGTTGTCGTAGGACCAGTTCATGGCCAAGCTTGACATAGTCCCGCCGGAGTGGCTCTCGGTCAAGGGCTGGTCGGCGTCGTTGTAGGTCCAGGTGGTGGTGATGCTGTTGCGCACCGCGGTCTTACGACGCCCGCGCCGGTCGTAGGTGTAACTCGTTGATGGCGTGCTGACGCTCCCGCCGGTGTAGGTGACCGACTGGAGGTCACCGGCATTGTTGTAGGCGTAGGTGGTGGTCACCCCGCGCTTCCACACCCGGGTCTGGAGCCGGCCTGCGGCCGTGTAGGTGTACACCGGACCGCCGGTTCCTTCCGTACCCGGGGGATTGCCGGTCGCAGCGTCGGGGTAGTCTTTCGGCCTCTTCCGGGATCTGCGGGGGATTTTGCATTACCGCGGATAGAGGTCGAGGCCTCCCAGATGGAAGAGGATGTCTGTTTTGAACCGTTCCCGGCTCCGATAGCCGAAGGCTTTCTTGACCAGGCCGGCGATGCGGTTGTTCAACCCTTCCAAGGCCGCGTTGCTGATCCGATGGGTGAAGTAGGTCACGATATTGTCCAAGTGCTTCTTGAAGCTCCGGGCCACCTCCTTGATGGGGCCCAAGCGCGAGCGGATCGCCCAACTGTACCACGAGTGGAAGAACTCCTTCCCTTCCTCGACGCTCTGGCTGGCCCAGAAGTCGCGGAACATTTCCTTGATCGCCCAGGCGCGACTGGTCTTGAGTTTCTGCCCGCGCAACTGATCGAAGCGCTCCTGGTGGGCCGGGGGAGGTTTTCCCAGCCATAAAGCCACACGTACTTGGTCCCCGCCAGACGCTCGTCGCCCGCCGCGCTCAACGCCCGGTGCTCGGCCCGACGCACCCGGTCCACCGCCCGCCCCAACATCTGGCTCAAGTGATAGGGGTCGTGGACGATCTTACGGGCCGCCTCGGGCACGTGTTGCACCGTCGCTTGGAAGTACGGCGCCCACAGGTCCATCGCCACCGCCTCCACCGCCGCCCGATGTTCCGGGGAACGCCCCTGCCAATAGGCTTCCAGCGTCTCTTGGGTGCGTCCGTCGCCCACGTATTCCACCGTGGCCGAACGCCCGGGCTCCAAGTTCGCCACCACGGTGACGTAGTTCTGTCCCCGGCCCGCACTCTTTTCGTCCACCCCCAAGCGCCGCACCGGCTGGGTCTGCTTGCGAAGCAACCCCGCGCCACGGCCCGTTGCTTGATCCCATCGGCCTCGTCCCAACTGGATCCGCAGCCCTCACAGACCGCACGGATCGAACACTCCTGCAAGAGGTCGATCGCCAGCCGCTCAAAGCGCTTGGTGAAACGTCCGTAGGGCTCGGCCCAGGGGACCTGCACGGTGAGGGTGCCGTGCCCGACAGCGAACCCGGGGACCTTCGCCACAATCAGGGTCTGGAACTCGCAACTGTCCAGGTGGCGCCACCGGCGCTGGTCCCAGTCTTGGATGCATGCGGCACTGACACTGGGGGCAGGCCCAGGTCGACTCGGTGCATTGGACCTGGACCTCGATGCGGCGCGGGGCCAACTCCAGGCGCACGGCTTGGACCTTCCAGGGGGCCGTCAATCCCAGGATCTGCTGATACAACTCATGATCGTGCATCGGGGCAGCGTAGCAGGCGAAGCCGGGTCGTCACGCCCTGGGGAAACCCGAGAAGAAACGTCACCCAACGGCACCAAGGAGGTGGGGGCCTTTCCGGCGCGGGCCGCTGGGGCAGCCGTCGGGGTGCCGGGCCCACAGTACCTCCAACGCGTCCCTACCCCGACGGCTGCGGCCCGCGCCTGCCCAATGACTTTTCCCCCGGGATTCCCGGAAGAACCAAATTCTTGAGGAACGCCACAAAGGACTCCGCGTTCAACTTGCCGGTGTACGTCGCGGCCCAAAACGCCCCGCATGCGTTGACCGCGCTGATCACATTGATACTCTGCCGCTGTCCAGAGGTCACGACGACCGGCGTGGTCCCCTTTAACCCATAGGTGCGACCCAGCGGCGGATCCGATTGAAAGCCCGCCTCGTCGAGGAAGAAGATCATCGCGCCCGCTCGTTTGGCCCGCTTCCGCAGCTTGGGATAGGTTTCCTTCATCCACACATCCACCGCTTGCGGATCTCGCTCGTAGGCACGGCGCAGAGGCTTCTGGGGGTGATCTCCAGGCTCGCCAACAGCCTCCCCACTGCCGTCAAGCCCAACTCGATCCCCATTTTCTCCTGAATAAGTGTCTGCACGATTCGCCGTGTCCATAGCCCAAACTCAAAGCCATACTGTCTTGGGTCTTTGCCCAGGATCCACCGCTTCACTCGCTGGCGTTGCTTCTCGTTGAGCTTCGGCTCGGGGCCCTGAGCGATCTTCTCGACCAGCGCGTCCCACCCTTCATCGTTAAACTTTCGCAACCAGGGGTAAATCGTGGTCCGGCATAATCCAAAAGATCGCATGACATCACTGGGGTCCTCCCCGTCTTCCACGACTCGCCTGACAGCGAGTATCCTCATGTGTTCCAGAGCCTTGTGATCTAGTGTGCGTCCATCAATCTTTGCCACGACCGCGATTATAGACACAATGCCGAGTGTAGTCTATCTAAAAGACTGCCCAGTATGGTCGAGCCGCAGCCGAGCCCAGACTTCGATATTCAAAGGTTGTACTGAGACGCAGATGACCAGAGCGCCGAACCATCCAGTCCACCGAACCGCCGCCAGCCTTGGCCCTGCGGACGTGGGTTCTGCGCCACCGCTGTTTGGCCCCGTTCGCGGCGGGGTTCGGTGACTTGATCGTTCGGCCTGCAACGCATGAGACTCTTTCCCGAACGCGGCGAGCTTGTTCACCGATGGCTGGTAATCCCGTGGACCGGTGTCCGGCGGGGCTACCAGGCGCATCCCTCTCTCGTCAGTGGATGTGTCGTCGGCTTTATCGTGGCGCTTCTGGGATTGCTCTTTCACCATCTGGGCGGAGGGCATGAGCTCTTCATCCACGGACATTCAGGCCCGCCGAACACTGGATTCATTGGTGTCGTCGTCAGTGTCGAGCGGTTGCTGTGCATCCCGTTTGCGTTCACCATGCTCGTTGGCTGGCTCTCGGCTGTTCCCAACTGGGACAACGATCACGTGCTCCCCTTGATCCTGTTTTCCATGGGAAGCACCTCGCTGCTCTTCTGGATGGTGGGAGTTTTCGGAACCTGGACCAAGCGTCACGGTACGATCGGAACGCTCGTTGCCAGCAGCGCAGCCGTTCTCGTTCTCGCCGGCTACGGGTGGACTTGGTCTGCTGGCACCGGGGCCGTCCGCGAGATCATCATTCAGGACTGCATCAGAACACAGGCATCGGCACATGAGGACTTCCCGGACGCGGTTCCCTCGACTCGAATTGCTCCCGACATCTTTTACTGTTTTCCTGTGGCGCCGGCCATTGTTGCATCTGAGTACTGCTTTCTTTACGGGCCACTGATGGGCTACGGCAGCCAGGATCTCTGGCTTTGGGACGGCACGAAAGCGGAGCGCGTGTCGGGCTGCCTCATGTGGAATCACTAAAATGCCGAACTAACCAGTCCACCGAACCACCGCCGGCCGTTGCCGTTCGGACGCCTGGTCCGTGACCCTCGTCCCCACCAGTTCGCGGCGGTGGTCGGTGACTTGAGCGTTCGCTTCATGAAATACCGGACGCGGCCAATCGGCCGCCCGGCGGCACCGCCCGACGGCGGCGTTGACCGCCGCGCACGGAGGAGGGAGACTACGGGGGTATGAACGCAGAACTGCCATTGGCGCAAATGACTGTGGCGGAGAAACTACGGGCCATGGAGGCCCTATGGGCGGACTTGTCAACGCAGGCCGCGGACGACGCCGTTCCCGCGTGGCACGCTCAGGTCTTGGCGGAGCGGGAACGCCGGCTTGCGGCCGGCCAGGAGCGCGTACTGGACTGGGACGAGGCCAAGCGGCAATTGCGCCGGGAGCTGCATGAAGGTCCGGATTCTTGAATCGGCACGGGAGGACCTTCGGGAAGGACACCGATTCTACGAACAGCAGCACGAGGGGATCGGTGATTACTTTCTGGACATGCTCAGCGCCGAGATCGACTCGCTGGCGCTGTACGGCGGTATCCACGCGATGCGATCGGGTTACCACCGGATGTTGTCGGTGCGATTCCCCTTCGCGGTCTATTATCGGATCGAGCACGGCGAGGTGGTGGTACGGGCAGTGCTCGATTGCCGTCGCGATCCTACCTGGATCCAGAAGCGACTGACATGAGAGCGAACCACTCGGTCGAGGCGAACCGCCGCCCCGCTGCTCCGCTCGAGGCATGCCAGCAGTTCGGATCGCCTTGCTCCGCCCCACCTTCATCCCCGGCGGCGGTCGCTCACCTGGGTCGTTCGGCGGACCAGCGAAGGAACTCGCTGCTTGCCCGCGTGTTCGAAGTCCGATAAGTTCTGAACGTGAGCGTACAGGAAATCAAACAGACGCTGGCGACGCTGCGCCGGCAGGAGCAGGACGAAGTGATCGCGTTCTTGTTCCGTCTGCGCCATACTCACGAGGGGGATTACCTCAGTAGTGTGGCCAGGCGGCTACAGGACGCTGAACCCTCCCACTGGTTGTCACCCGACGAGTTCGAACGCCGACTTGACCAGAAATCGGACTGACCGATGGAGGCTTACCGGGTTTACGTGCACATCGACCTGTTGGACTTGGTCCCTGTGCGCGGTGGCCAACGGAATCTCGTGATGAGCTTCATTCGCTCACTGGCCCAGGCTCCACATACGCCCGGGGATTATACCGATCTGGACGAGAGCCGCCGCACACGGCAGATCGCGATCATCGGACGATACGCGATCACGTATTGGGCCGACGATCCCGTCAAGGCGGTTATGGTGGTAGACGTCCGACCGGCCGACAAATGAATGGACATGCCGAACCGCACAGTCCACCGAACCGCCGCGGGCCATCGCCCTTTGGGCGTCGGATTCGCTGCCGAAGCTCTGGCCAGTTCACGCGGCGGTCGGTGACTTCGTCGTTGGGCCGCCGAGAACGACAGAGCAGTTAACAGGCAACTACCTGTGAGCAAGACTCCCCCTGCAAATCAACTATGGTTTCTCGACTCGCTTGTCACAATTCGTGTGACCACGTCGGAAGGCCCGGATGGCATCTCCGTCCTTGAGCATTGGATGCCGTACGGTTCTTCGCCGCCTTTGCATCTTCATCGCACAGAGGACGAGCTGTTCCACATCCTGGAGGGTGAGTACCGTCTGAAGGTTCAGGACCAGGAACAGCGAGTCGGGCCCGGCACCATCGTGCTCGCGCCGAAGGGCGTGCCGCACACCTACCGGGTGGAATCCGCACAGGGAGGCCGCTGCCTTACCGTCACCGTGCACGGGGATTTTGAACGCTTCGTGCGCGCGATGAGCCGCCCAGCGGAACACTTGGCTTTGCCAGAGCCGGCGGGTCTGCCATCGGACGACGCCCTGCAGGCTTTGAAGGCCACCGCAGCCAAGTGTGGAATCGAGTTCGTCGGGCCATCCCTCCAATGAGCTAAAGCCGCCATGAAAGACGAAATCATCCGCGTCGGACAAATCGGAATCCGGTTCTTGCTCGAAGCTGCCGACACGAACGGTTCGGTGGTGATGTTTGAATTCACGGTGCCGGCGGGAGCGAAGGTGCCGGTGCCCCATTATCACAAAGCATACGACGAAACCATTTACGGGGTGGAAGGGGTTGTGACGTTCACCGTGGAGGGAAAGCCGGTGGACATCGGGCCGGGGGAAACCTGTTTCATTCCGCGCGGAGCGGTGCATGGTTTCAACAATCTAAAGCCGACCGCGGTGAAGGCCCTGGCCGTCATTACGCCGGCGCTCCTCGGCCCGGATTTCTTCAAGGAAGCGGCGGCCGTCGTGAATGCTGGCAGCCCGCCCGATGTGGAGAAGTTAAGAGGCGTCCTGCTCAAACACGGGCTTGTTCCCGTGATGTCGCCAGTGGCTTCCAAATGAACGTTCCCCGAGGCCCAACCATGCGCTGCAGCGGACCCGGCCATCGCGTCACAGTTGCAATCGAACGCGCTCGTGGGCCGGGTCGCGTTCGACGCCGCCGGCGAACACGTCGCTGGCACCGGCCAGCAACCGTTGCTTCCGTGGCACGACCTGGGTCGGGTGGACTTCAACCTGACCGGCCAGCTCGTTGAGGGTGCGCTCGCCCTTGAGGGCTTACCAAGCCACCTGCGCTATCAACGCTCCACTGTGCTTCTTCCATGCTCGCGTCATCATCGTCTTGCAGTTGGGTTCATGGGTGCTTATCGGTTACCAGGGGTCGGTCTGGCGCCAGATCCACCTGGAGGGGAGCATGCCGCAGTGGAGATCGGGGAGAAAGAGGTCTTGGTGCGGTTTCAGGAGCGCGCGCACAACCCGCTCCTGCTCAAGGCGGGGTTGGACAAGAAGCAACCGGCCATCCCCGGGCTGGACAATCGAAGGCTCAGCCTGCTCTTCGGATAAACGGGCTTCCGTCCCAAGAGGTTAGCCCCGGATTCGTTCATGGGAATCGAGGCGAGTGGCTCGGGGCAGACCGCAGGCGCCGACGTGAGGAGACGTCGGGGACTGGGGCATCCCCGGGTTCGCCTCCTCACGTCGGCGCCTGCGGGCTGGGAAGACACTTGCCGGGAAAACTCTTTGACACCCGGGCGGGGCGACTTAGCCTCGCCGCAACCTGCGATCATTATGAAATTCGGCATCAACACCTTTCTGTTCACCTTCCCCTTCACCCACGAGAGCACCCAGTGGTTCAAGACGTTCAAGAAGTGGGGCTTTGACGCGGTCGAGATCGCCATCGACGACCCTGCCGCCATCGATCCAGGCTACATCCGGTCGGAGTTGGACCGCGCCGGGCTCGAGTGCTGCTCGGTCTGCGGCGCCTTCGGACCGGACCGCGACCTGCGGGGCACGCCCGAGGCGCAAGCCAACTCGCAGGCCTACATCACCGCCCTCATCGACCAGGCCGTTGTGTTGGGAGCACCGGTCGTCGCGGGCCCCGTCTACTCGGCGGTGGGTCGCATCGGCGGCGCCGAACCCGCCGAGTACAAGGCCCAGTGGAAGCTGGTGGTCAAGAATCTCAAGCCCCTCGCGAAGTACGCCGCCAAGAACGGCGTGTCGATCTGCATCGAACCCCTGAACCGCTTCGAGACCGATTTCATCAACACCGTCGACCAGGTGCTCCAGCTCATCGCGGACGTCGGCAGCCCGGCGCTCAAGGTGCACCTCGACACCTTCCACATGAACATCGAGGAAAAATGCCAGGCCGACGCGATCAAGAAGGCCGGCAAACTCCTCGGCCACTTCCATGCCTGCGGCAGCGACCGCGGCACGCCGGGCAACGACCACATCGCCTGGGACGAAATCGCCCCCGCCCTCAAGAAGGTGAAGTACAATGCCGGCGTCGTCATCGAGTCGTTCACCAAGGACGTGAAGATCATCGCCCGCGCCGCGGCGATTTGGCGGCAGATCGAGCCCAGCCGCGAAGACATCGCGATCAAGGGCCTCCGCTTCCTGCGCAAGACCCTCGCCTGAGCCTTCCCGACATGAGACTGCGACCCGCTGTAGGCGCCGACGTGAGGAGGCGAAGTGGTGTTGCCCGTGGCCCAAGACGCCTCCTTACGTCGGCACCTACAGCGGGTATGAGATTTCCAATCTAGTCACCCCTCCACACGATGGCTGCTCCCGTTCTGGTTGTTTACATCGTTCTCCTGCTCGTGGGCGGGGTGATGGGCTATGTCAAGGCGGGCAGCCGGGTGTCCCTCTATACCTCGGCGGTGTTCGCGGTGGCTCTTGCCATCTGCCTGTTCCTGGGCCAGCCGGTCGGTCTGTACGTGGCTCTGGCGCTGCAGGCCATTCTGCTGGTGGTCTTCGCCCTGCGCTTGTCGAAGACGCGGAAGTTCATGCCCTCGGGGCTGATGGTGGTGGTGACGGCTCTGGCGATAGTGCTCGAAGTGGCTCTGCGATCTACTCCCACAAGCTGATGAGTCCCAGGGTGTTGGTTCGTTTGTTCTGACCGGAAGAGAATCCTGTTTACACGTCGAGGTTGGTTGTTACGATGCCCGGGCGCTCATCCTGAACCGCCATGAAGAAGATCGAGGCCATCATCAAACCCTTCAAGCTGGACGACGTCAAACAGGCCCTCGGCGCCCTGGGTGTCGAGGGCATGACGGTGGCGGAGGTGAAGGGTTTTGGCCGGCAGAAGGGCCACACCGAAATCTACCGTGGCAGCGAGTACACCGTTGATTTTCTCCCCAAAATGAAGATCGAACTGGTCGTGCCGGCCGACCAGGCCGCCGCGGCGGTCGCGGCTATTGTCAAGGCGGCCCACACCGGCAAGATCGGTGACGGCAAAGTCTTCGTCAGTTCCGTGGAAGAGGCGATTCGGATTCGGACGGGTGAGAAGGGCTACGAGGCCATCTGAGGCGAGGGCACACCCGCCGGCACCCACCTTCTGATCCCGGTTGCACCGGACGGGTGCGGGTCTTTGCCGCCCCGTGGGAAGAGGGGGCGTAAAGAGTGTGGCGGACGGCCAAACTGACCGGTGAATAACCCGTGAGCAAATGCGAATATGTTCTGCTGGTCACCCGCCAGAACGCGACCTAGAACCGAAGGGGTGAGCCAACCCGTGGGTTGAGCGGCGGGACCGGCCTGCAGGGCCTCAGGTTGCGGCAAGATTTCAGGACTTAACCTTTTAACAACCAGTTATTTGCGTGTGGTTTCCAGACCCTTCCAACCGCCGTGTCGGCCCTGCTTCTCCCCGCCTCTCGGATGGGGGAGCCGCGTCGTGCAACCGGCTGTGAAGCGGGAGGTTACGACCCCGTGACAAGGGGTGGTGAACAATTTGGGGAATTGCACGCGAATGGGAAGCGAGCATGCCATGCAAACCGCGGGTGAGAAAGTGTGGGCGTCGGCTGCCAGTCTTCTGCGCAAGCAACTCAATCCGCACATCTACCACCTTTGGTTCGCCAGTCTGCGGGCGCGGAGCCTGACCGAGGAAGAACTCACGCTGGAGGTCTCGAACGACTTCACTGAGCTCTGGTTGAAGAGCAATTATCTTGGCTTGATCCAGGACGTCGTCTGCCAGGCCGCCGGCCGCGCCTTGACGGTCAAGTTCCTCATCAACACGGCCGGGGCCGGAAGCCCGCGCCCGAATGGGCAACATCCGCCGCCGCCCCCGCCGCTCCCTTCCCGACGGCCGAAGGAGGAACCGTTGCCGCCCACCGTGGTCGACTTCAACCCGCGCAACACGTTCGACAACTTCGTCGTGGGCAGTAACAACAACTTCGCCCACGCCGCCTGCGTGGCGGTGGCCCACAACCCGGGCAAGGCTTACAACCCGCTGTTCGTGTACGGCGGCGTCGGCCTGGGCAAGACCCACCTGCTTCACGCCATCGGCCACCACGTCGCGCGCAGCCGCCGTCACGCGCGCATCGCCTTCGTCTCGTCCGAGAAATTCACCAACGAGTATATCGAGGCGATTCAGAGCAACGACCTCGGCAAGTTCCGGCGTCGCTACCGGCACGCGGACGTGCTGCTGATCGACGACGTGCAGTTCCTCGAGAACAAGGAGCGCATTCAGGAGGAGTTCTTCCACACCTTCAACGCCCTCCACGATTCGCACCGCCAGATCGTGCTGACCTGCGACCGGCCCGCCGCCGAACTGAAGACCCTCGAAGCCCGCCTGGTCTCGCGCTTCGAGTGGGGCCTGGTCACCGACCTCCAGCCGCCGGACATCGAGGTCCGGCTCGCCATCGCCCGCAAGAAACAGGAGAGCATGGAGTTCAAGCTCCCCGAGCCCGTGCTCCTGTTCGTGGCCCAAAAGATCCGGTCGAACATCCGCCGGCTCGAAGGCGCGCTGGCCCGCGTTTGCTCCTACTGTTCCCTCAGCCGCAAGGAGCCCACCATCGAGCTGGTCGAAGACGTCCTGCGCGAACTGCTGCAGGAGGAGAGCCGCGATGCGCTGACGATCGAGGCCATCCAGAAGCGGGTCGCCGAGCACTTCGACCTCCGCCTGGCCGACATGAGCAGCAAGCGCCGGCCGGAGCACATCGCATTCCCGCGCCAGATCGCGATGTACCTTGCGCGCAACCTCACCGGCACGTCGCTGAACACCATCGGTGAGGCCTTTGGCGGCCGTGACCACGGCACCGTGCTCCACGCCTGTCGGCTCGTGAAAGACCGCATGGAGGTCGACGAGACGGTGCGCCAGGTCGTGTCGTTCCTCGAACGCCAGCTCATGCGTTGACTTCGTGCGGCGCTGCGATTCCGCGGCGCTGCGCGATCGCTCCACGCCGTCCCGCCGGCGGCGGTTCAGTCTGGCAGCAGGGCCGCGATGTGTTCGCCGATGGCAAGGGACGCGGTGGCGGCGGGGCTGGGGGCGTTCAGGACGTGCAGGGCATGGTCGCGCGTCACGAGGTGGAAGTCCTGGACCAGGTCGCCGGCGGGAGTCATCGCCTGCGCCCGCACGCCGGCCCCGCCGGTCTCGAGGTCGCCGGGCTGGACTTCCGGCACAAGCCGTTGCAGCGCCCGGCAGAAGCGCGCCTTGCTGAAGGATTGCGCCAACTCAGTGCCCACCATGGCGGGGTACTTGCGCAGGAATCGCCACAGCCCCGGGAAACCCAGGGCGTCGGCAAGGTCGCGCAGATTGACGGTCGTGAGCGAGTAGCCTTCGCGCGCGAAGGCGAGCACGGCGTTGGGTCCGGCCTCGATCCCGCCCTGGATCAGGCGCGTGAAATGCACGCCGAGGAAGGGGAACTTGGGGTCCGGCGTGGGGTATATCAGGTGCCGGACCAGTCGCTGGCGGTCTGGGCGCAGTTTGTAGTACTCGCCGCGGAACGGAACGATGCGAATCGCGCGCCGTTCGCCGGCGAGGGCGGCGACGCGATCGCAGTGCAGCCCGGCGCAGTTGACGAGATAAGCCGCGGCGAACTCGCCTCGCGGCGTGCTGGCCACCCATTCGGGGCCGCGGCGCTGGAGGGACGAGACCCTGGCCGAGGTGAGGATCTGGCCGCCCCGTTCCTGGATGCGCGCCGCCAACCGGTCGCACACGGCCTGGTAATCAACGATGCCTTCCTCGGGGACTTCGGCGGCCGCCAACCCGGCGACGTGCGGTTCGCGCTGGCGGATGGCTTCGGGTTCGAGGCGGCGCAAACCCTGGAGGCCGTTGGCGGCGCCGCGGCGGAGGAGTTCGTCGAGGCGGGGCAGCTCTTCGGGGCGGGTGGCGACGACGAGCTTGCCGCAGATGTCGTGGGGAATGTTCTCGGCGCGGCAAAAGGCCACCATCTGGCGGATGCCCTGGACGGCGAGGCGGGCCTTGGCGGAGCCGGGTTTGTAGTACAGGCCGCAGTGGAGCACGCCGCTGTTGTGGGTGCTCTGGTGTGCGCCGACGCGGGCTTCTTTCTCGAGCAGGGTGACGCGGCGGGCGGGTTGTTGTTCGAGGAGGCGGTAGGCGGTGGCCAGGCCGACGAGGCCACCGCCGATGATCAGCACCGTTTGCACGCCGCGAGCGTCGCCGATCCCGCCCGCGGCACGCAATGCAGGGTTGCAGGGGGCAGAAGGCGCTGTGGCAAGCGGGTCCAGGGCAGGGGCGCGGGACCGGCGCCGCGCAACCGGTGGGAAGTGCATTGTTGACAACTCAACAATTCAGTGGCATACATTTGCCGTGCAAACGACCGGTCCCGGCCCGCGGTACCCCGCCCTGCTCGCCCTCTTGCGCGCCGCCGACGTCATCTGGCACGCCAGCCACGCCCTCTTCGCCCGCTGGCACCTCAGCCCCAGCCAATTCAACGTCCTCAACCTCCTCGGCGGTCATCCCGACGGCCTCTCCCAAACCGCGCTCGGCCACGCCCTCATCATGCACCGCTCCAACATCACCGGTCTCGTCGACCGCCTCGAACACCGCGGCCTCGTCGCCCGCCACGACAGCGCCCACGACCGCCGCGCCTGGCGCGTCCGTCTCACCCCCGACGGCCGCCGGCTCCTGGACGAAATCCTGCCCCACTACCACGCCGCCGCCGAGGCCGTCTGGGGTCCGCTTCCTGTCGCCCGCACCCGCACCCTCACCGCCACCCTCACCGCGCTCACCCGCAACGCCGAACAGCTCGCCGCCCGGCTCACCGCTCCGCCCGCATGAACGCCCGCCGCAACTACCCCCTGCTCCTCGCCGGCCAGTTCCTCAGTGCGTACGGCGACAACTTCCTCCTCGCCGCTATTCTCGGCCCGCTCACGTTCGCCCAGAGCGCGGGCCAGATCACCGCCCAACACGTCAGCGCCCAGAACGCCCTCTTCAGCGCCGTCTTCTTCGTGCCCTTCATCCTGCTCGCCCCGGTCGCCGGCTTCCTCAACGACCGCTATCCCAAGACCACCTGGCTCGCCGGCGGCAACCTGATCAAACTCCTCGGCACCGCCGTCGGCCTGACCGGCATTCTGCTGCATCCCGCCGATGCGGTGGCCAACCTTCCCTGGCAGGTCCTGGGCTACACCGTCGTCGGCATCGGCGCCTGCGTGTATTCGCCGGCCAAGTACGGGATCCTGCCGGAAATCGTGGCGCGGGAACGGCTCGTCAAGGCCAACGGCACCGTCGAGATGCTCACCCTGGTGGCCATCCTGACGGGCCTTGGCGCCGGGGCGGTGTTGTACGACCACTTCCGCTCGCTGGTCCCGTGTTACCTGGCGTCGCTGGCCTGGTACGGGCTGGCGCTGCTGTTCAACGGACTGATGCAGCGCACGCCGCAGAACCTGGCCGCCCGTCTGCGTTCGAGCGCGCGGGATTTTGGCCGTGAGTTCTGGGGGTTGGTGAGCCATGCCCGGCTGGGCCGGATTCTGCTCGGCTGCGGCATCTTCTGGTTCGCGGGGGCGGCGCTCCGGAACAACCTCCAGGCCTGGGGGCTGGTCGTGTTCCGCGAAGCGGGCGTGGCGCTGGAGGCCATCACCAATGCCAACCTCACCCTGCTCAAGGTCGGCATGGTGGTGGGCATCGTGGCGGGCAGCCTGCTGGCCGGGAAGCTGCATCCAGTGGGTGACCTGAGCTGGGCGCGGCGCTATGGCCTGGCGCTGGCGGCGGCCGTGCTGGGATTGGGTCTGCTTGGGGGAACCACGGGTCTGGCAATGGTAGTGGTGGTGCTGGTGGCGGCGGGCTTGTTCTCGGGGTTGCTGCTGGTGCCTCTCAACGCCGCATTGCAGGCGGAGACCCACCCGGGCCATCTCGGCAAGACGATCGCCATCCAGAACTTCGTGGATTACTGCTCGATGCTGGTAGGCGCGGGCTATCTCGGTCTGTTGACGCTGGCCGGGTGCGGGCCGAAAGGGATGTTCCTTGCCCTGGCCGGCGCGCTGGTTGTGCTGTCCTTCGGGTTGCGGTTTGCCCGGCCCAACCGTTCGCTGGCGATTCCAGTTGTAGCCCCGGCGGACGCCGGGACGTCGGGGGATGAGACGCAACTACCCACTGCTGGTGGCGAGCCAGGTCCTGGGGGCGTTTGGCGACCAAGCGATCCTGGCGGTCATTCTCGGCCAACTGACCTTCGCGCAAAATGCCGGGCGGATCACCCCCGCGCACCTGAGCGGGTGGAACGCGATCTACAGCACGCTGCTGTTTGTCCCCTACGTGGTGCTCGCGCCGCTGGTGGGTTATTGGAACGATCGCCATCCCAAGACCGCCTGCCTGGCCGGGGGCAACCTGATCCGGCTCGGCGGGACGGCGCTGGCGGGGACCAGCGTCTGGCTGGGCCCGGCGGCGCAAGGTCTGGGGTATCTGCTTGTGGGAGTGGGCGCCTGCGTGTTCTCGCCCGCCAAGTATGGCATCCTGCCCGAAATCGTGGCGCGCGAACGCCTGGTCAAGGCGAACGGGTTGCTCGAGTTCTACACGATTGCGGCGATCCTGGCGGGCTTCGTTGCCGGAGCCACGCTCGTGGATCAACTGCCCGTGCTCGCCTGCTATGGCGTGCTGCTCGGCATCTACGCGGCCTCCCTTGGGCTGAACCTCCTTATGGCGCCGACGCCGCGTCATCCCGAGGTGCGATGGCGGCGCAGCGTAGACGCGTTCTTCGGGAACCTGGGCCAACTGCTCGGGCATCCCCGGCTGTTCCGGGTGCTCTGCGGGCTGGGCCTGTTCTGGTTCTGCGGCGCGGCGATCAAGATGAACTTCCAACCGTGGGGTCTGAACGTGCTCCGGTTACACGAAGAGACCGTGATGGTGCTGGCTCATCCGTTCCAATTAGGGGTGAACACGCGGATCGCCTTGTTGGGCCTGTGGCTGAGCCTGGGCGTCATGCTCGGCACCATGGCTGCCGGGGCACTCCACCGCGTCGGGGACCTGCGCGGGATCCGACCCTACGGCTGGGCGCTGGCGGGGCTCGTGGCGTTGCTGGGCCTGGCCGACCTGCTGCTCGGGATGGGGTTGGCCCAGTCCCATGGCAAGGTCGTGGTGCTGCTGATCGCCACCGGGACCGTCGCCGGGCTGTTCCTGATTCCGCTCACGTCGACGCTGCAGAGTGAGAGTGATCCGTCCCGGCGGGGCAAGACGCTGGCCGCGATGAATTTCGTGGACAACCTCGGGATGGTCTTTGCCGGGGGCGTGGTGCTCTTCGCCGCGCAGGCGGGGATCGGTGCGTCGGGTGTGTTCGTTCTGCTCGGCGTGGCCTTCGGCACGGCGGTGGTGTTTCTCAAAGTGCCCCGTTCGCCGCAGCTCGCCGCGGACGCTGCTGAGGCGTCGCCGCCGGCGGAAGCGCCTTCCCGAGGTTCGTCCGAGCAGGACGGAGGAGGTGAGATATGAAGGCCCCTGCCACAACGGCTCCGGAGTCGGTCGATGTCACGCCGCAGCAAGCGCCCCTGCGCCCCGCGGAAGTTGTGTTCGTGGCGCTGGTTGGAATGGCGTTGTTCCACCTGGCATTCCAGGAGGTCGCCCTTCACGGGCTGGGGCTCGGGTGGCTGAGTTGCCTGTTTCTGTTGCGGCGGACTGCGTGCGGACGGTGGGCCTTCTACACGGGTCTGGCGGTGGGCTTGGGGATCTACGGCCCGCAACTCCATTTCTTCTGGGGCCTCTTCGGGCCGGCGGCCGTGGTGCTGTGGCTGGTGCTGGCGTTCTGGCTCGCGTTGTTTCTGCTGCTCCTGCACGGCGTGGACCGGTATTGGGGCACGGGATGGGCGGTGGCCCTGGCACCGGTGTTGTGGCTCGGCCTCGAATGCTTCCGCAGCGAGCTCTACTACCTGCGATTCTCCTGGCTGACCGCAGGGAGTGTTGTCCCGCCCGGGACGTGGCCAGCCGCCTTCACCACGCTCGGTGTCTACGGAATCGGCGCGCTCTTCATGCTGGGCGGCGCGGGTCTCGGCGTGCTGATCGAGCGGTGCTGGGGCCGGTGCACCGCGAGCCCAAGGTGCCGGCTGGGTGCGTTGCCCGGCCTGGCCGTCCTCGCCTTCCTCCTCTGGCTGCCCGCGCGTTTGGCTCCGAAGCCCGACCCGGCAGACGCAACCAACCCGACGGTGAGCCTGGCCGGGGTGCAACTGGAATTTCCCAAGGAAGCCGAGGTGCTGGCGCATCTGGACCAGGTCCTCGAGCAGCATCCGCGCGCCGAACTCGTCCTGTTGGGCGAATACACGTTCGACGGCCCCCCTCCCGAGGCCGTCCGTGACTGGTGTCGCCGGACCGGACGCTGGCTGGTCGCGGGAGGCAAGGACCCCATCCCGGGAGGCGGCTTCTACAACACGGCCTTCGTGCTTTCCCCGGAAGGAGAGGTGGTCTTCCGGCAGGCCAAGTCGGTGCCCATTCAGTTCTTCCAGGATGGCACCCCGGCACCCCGGCAGGCGGTGTGGGTCTGGGACCGCGGTGAAGCAGCGGGTGATCCCCTCCGGGTCGGCCTGGCCATCTGCTACGACCTCAGCTATGCGCGCGTCCTGGATCGCCTGGTCAGCCAGCGACCCGACCTCCTCCTGGTCCCGGCCCTCGATGCCGTGGACTGGGGGCGGCACCAGCACCGGCTGAATGCGCGCATGACGCTCGTCCGCGCGGCGGAGTACCGGCTGCCGATCTTCCGCGTGGCCACTTCCGGTTTCTCGCAGGCCGTGGGTCCGGCGGGCAACCTCCTTGCCGAAGGCAGTGTGCCCGGCCAGGGCGAGAGCCTCGCCGCCGAGCTCCGGCTTGAGAGGCGCACGCAAGCCCACCTGCCACTCGACCGGACCCTGGCCATCCCTGCGGTGATCCTGACCGCCGCCATGGCGTTGCTCCTTGTCCGGGAGCAACGACGCGGGCAGAGGGTACCACGGACCGGGGACCAAGGACCAAGGACCAAGGACCGAGAATGACCGACCTCGACCTCGACCTCGACTTCGAACTTCGAACTTCGAACTTCGAACTTCGAACTTCGAACTTCGGAGCTCTGACCTCTGACCTCTGACCTCGCACCCCGATTCCCATGCTCCGCGCCTTCTTTCATTTCCTGTTGAAGCGCTGTTTCCGCTTCCGCGCTTACGGCACCGAGGTGCTGTCCACGCCGGGCCCGGTATTGCTCGTACCGAATCACGTGTCCTGGATCGATTTCCTGTTCCTCTGGGTGGTGATGGACCTTGATTGGAAGTTCGTCGTGTCGAGCATCGCAGCCCGCTATAGCTGGGTGCATCGCCGGGTGATGCTCAATCGTCGCACGTTCCCGGTGGATCCCGCGTCGCCCTACGCGGTCAAGCGGATGGCCGAGTTCCTTGGCAAAGGCGGACGCCTGGTGCTCTTCGCGGAAGGCCAGCTCACGCGGACGGGCACGCTGATGAAGCTCTTCGACGGCACCGGCTTCCTCCTGCACAAGACCGGCGCCAAGGTGATCACGTGTTATCTGCGTGGCGCACATCGCCTCCGCTGGTCGCGCCAACCCGGCTGGCGCCGCTGGTGGCCCACGATCACCGCCCATTTCAGCGAGGTGCTCCATCCGCCGCGACTCGAACATGTCAGCACGGCGCACGCCCGCACCACCCTCACCACGTGGTTGCGCGACCGCATGGTGCTCCAGCAGTTTGAAACCGAGATGGCCCACGGGCCGGCCACCGTGCCCGAGGCGATTCTCGAGACCGCCCGCCAGGTCCCCGTGCTGCCGATCCTCGAAGACGCGAGCCTCACGCCGATCACCTACCGCCGGTTGTTGCTGGGCGCCGAACTGCTCGGGAACCAACTGGCGGCAGCGGCGGGCGCCGACGAGCGGGTGGGCTTGCTGTTGCCCAACGTCAACGCCATGCCCGTCGTGCTTCTCGGCCTGTGGGCCCATGACAAGGTCCCGGCCATTCTCAACTTCTCCACCGGCACACCGACCATGCTTACATGCGCGGCACTGGCCGGGCTGAAGACGATCGTCACCTCGCGCGCTTTCCTCGAACGGGCACGGCTCAAGCCCGAGCCGTTCACCGAGGCGGGCCTCCGGCTGGTCTATCTCGAGGACCTGCGCGCTCAGATCGGCGGTTGGGCCAAGCTCACCGCCGCCCTGCGCCTCCGCCTCGCGCCGGGGTCGGTGTTGCGGAACATGGCGAAAGGCGAAGGGCGAAGGGCAAAGGGCGAGGGGCAAAGTTCGAAGGCCGAAGGACGGGCGCCAAGCCGATCGGCCGTCATCCTGTTCACGAGCGGTTCGGAAGGCGTACCCAAGGGCGTCGAACTCACCCACCGCAATCTTCTCGCCAACATCCGCCAGATGCTGGCCGTCGTGGACCTCACCGATGCCGACCGCGTCTTCAACGCCCTGCCCACGTTCCACAGCTTCGGCCTTTCGGTCGGCCTCCTGCTGGGCCTGGTCCGCGGCATCTATGTGTTCCTGTATCCCTCGCCGTTGCATTACCGGGTGATCCCGAACGTCCTGTACGACCGCAACTGCACCGTGTTCCTCAGCACGAACACCTTCCTCAACGGCTACGCCCGCAAGGCCCACCCGTACGATTTCCGCTCGATGCGCTACCTGTTCGCCGCCGCCGAGAAGGTGCAGGAGGACACGGCCCGCACGTGGATGCAGCGCTTCGGCGTGCGTCTGCTCGAGGGCTACGGCGCCACCGAGTGCAGCCCCGCCCTCAGCGTCAACCTTCCCATCGCCCCGCGTCATGGCACCGTGGGCCGGCTCCTCCCCGGCATCGAATACCGCCTCGAACCCGTCGAGGGCGTGTCTGAAGGAGACGGATCACGGACCAAGGACCAGGGACCAGGGACCGGGGACCAGGAGACAAGCGCGAAGGGCGAAGGGCGAAGTTCGAACGCCGAACTTTCAACATCCAACATCCAACATCCAACATCCAACATCGAACTTCGAACTCCCAACTTCGACCTTCGACCTCCGACCTTGCCCGCTCGTATCACGACCGGCCGGCTTCTGGTACGTGGGCCAAACGTGATGCGCGGCTATCTGAACCCGGATGCCGACGCCAAGTTCCAGGCGCTGGGCGGATGGTACGACACCGGGGACATCGTCAGCGTGGATGCGGACGGCTTCCCTCACCATCCGCGGCCGGCTCAAACGCTTCGCCAAGGTCAGCGGCGAGATGGTGAGTCTCACCGCAGTCGAGGACGCCCTGGCCGGCGCTTTCCCTCACTACGGCGCGCGCTGCGAAGTCGCCATCCTCACCCGACCGGACGAAGACAAGGGCGAGGCCCTGATTGCCGTGACCAACCAGCCGAAGCTCCGCCTCGACGAAATCCGGGCGGCGCTCCGGGCGAAAGGCCTGCCCAACCTTTGCGTGCCGCGCGAGGTGGTGGTCGTCAAGGAGATCCCCAAGCTGGGGACCGGCAAGGTCCATCACCGCGCCTTGACGAGCCTGCTGGAGGACAATGGGGTCAAACATTGACATTTGACAATTGGCCTCCCGCGGCAACGGACCGGCGGCGTCCTCCGGGCCGGCGCACGGAGTCGTCGCGATCAGGTTCAGGTTCAGGTTCAGGTTCAGGTTCGAACCGCCGCCGGCCTGGCAAAATGTCAAATGTCAATGTTTGACCCCATTGCCGCTCCTCTCGCCACGCAGAGCCGGCGGGTCGTCGGGCTCGATGTCTTCGTCGAGGCGGACATGCCCGCGGGTGAGCTCGGCCGCCTGCTCGTCCCGCGGGCCGAGGCGGCGGGTTTCAAATTGAAGATGATCTCGAACCGTGGCACGCAGGTCTTTCCGTCGCGCGGCGCCGAGACCGATTGCGTGGACCACTGGCGCTGCCGCTTCCTCTGCTCCGAGCCCGACGGCGACCTGCCGCTGAGGCAGATCCACCAACTCCTTGCCGCGCTGCAAACCGCCGACGTGCGCTGGATGCATCTGGAGAAGCTGCAGGAATTCGATGGCCAACCCGCCTTCACCAAAGCCCAGGGAGAGGACTGAGCGCGGAGGAAGTCCGGATCAAGCGTGCCGTCCGGCGCCAGCCGTGCAACTCGGCTGCTGCCGGGGGTCCCGTCAAGGCTCCAGAGGTCGTCGGCAACGTAGATCCGGTCTCCCGATGCCATGGTGACACTCCTGACGTTTCCCTCCGCGCCGGTTCCTACGTCGAATTGCGGATCGACGATGCCGCCGGCGCGGAGCCGAAACAGGCCGCGCCTCGCCTTGCGCTCCAGCCACCGTCCCGCCGCCCACCAGAACGCCGCCATCGGGCTGGACCGCCAGGCAGGTGGCGGTCTCCGGGAGGGCAGCCGCCAACACGAGTCCCCGGTCCACCAGCGAGTGCGGCTGGGTGTTGAACCTGGTCTGGAACAGCACCGCTCCGTCACCGACCCGCAGGCTCCACACGTCCGGTCCCTCGCTGGGGCTGTTCCCATCCCAAGACCCCGCGACGTAGAGGTCGAAGGCGACGCTGACCGCGGTGTGGGGGCCGAGTCCCGCGCGCGTCAGGACCACTTCCTGTTCGTACACCCGGAAGTCGTCTTTCAGCCGCGTCGGAACCTCAATCGGTGGGGGAGACCTCGATCCGAACGTCCGCGGCCGGTGTGGTTCCCGGCGCGGATAGGCGGAGTCGGATCTCGCCGGGTTCACCGAGCGTCCACGCCCCCGCGGGTGCCTCCCAAGCCAGGGCCAGTTCCGCGATATCGTCCGTCACTCGCCAGACGAATCAGGCGCTTGGCCACGACTTGGCCAAGACTGTTGGTGACGCGGAATGTACCGGCACAGAGCCCCTTGCCGTCGTCCTGCAACAGCGGGTGGCTTCGGTGAGCACGGAGCCCGCCTCGTATTGCCGCTGCCGGCCGCTTTTGCTTTCTCGGCTCGATTGCGCGCCCGGCACGAAGCCCGGCGGGCCCCCTCAGCCCGCTCATTCCTTCATGCGTGCGAGTGCCTCGATGGTGGGATAGCGACCGGATTCGGCGAGGGTTTCGCGCTCGCGAAGCCGGTTCGCGTGGTTGAGTTGGAGGAGCTTCAGCGTGCCTTCGCCAACTGCATTTGCCGGGTCGATGCGCACGCCATTCAGGGAGAAGGAGTCGCCCCAACGGTCGCTCCGCGGGTGGAACAAGCGCACCAGCCTTGGAGGTTGCCCGACCAAAGTCGCAACGTCGGTGCCCTTGGCGTTGTTGCAGCAGGCGCAAGCCCAGGCCAGGTTTTCCGGCTCCGTTGCTCCGCCGTGCTTGCGGCTGACAATGTGATCCACCTGGCAACCCCAGAACGTATCCTCCTCGTGCACAAGACAGTACTCGCACACGTGATAGGCACGCTCGGCGATTTCGCGCCGCAGCCGTTCACTCACGTCACTGGGCATGAGCGAGAAGCTGGCGGGCCCGGGCCTTCGCCAATCGCATGAGGTGCTCGATCTCCAGGTAGTGATCCAGTTCCGTCTTCTCGTCGGCGGGCAAGGGTGCCGACTTTTGGCGCTCGATCAGTTCCCACACGCGCTGGCGCGCGGGCTCCGAGGGCTTGAAGTCCAGCACGTCGCGTGGACTCAGCGAGGCGATGAACTGGATGAGTTCTTCGTACGGTCGCACGCCTGGAGTCTGCCACCCGGGCACTGGCATGACAAGCCGGCTCGGGCCATCGAGACCGCTTCAACGCCGGCGCCGGGGGGGGACGCTGGCTTCACGGCATCGGCCAGCGGCTGCCACCTCCCGAACGGCCCCGCCCGGTTGGGCCCGATGCGACCCTGGATGGCGGCGCAGATCTTGCGCTCGGCCGGCACGGTGCACGCCACCATGGTGAGCAGTACCACCAATGCCAGCAGGGCGTTCAGCGCCGCGAAAACCAGGAACGCGTTGGCCCGCGGCCGGGCCGATGCGGCAGGTCCGTGTCCCTGCCCTCACCATTCCTGGCGGATGCGATAGAACCGCGCCGGGTGCTCCTCGGTGTCGCTCCACGCCACGAAGCGGGGTGTGAAGGCACCGAGGCGAATCTCCGACCAAACCCGAAGATCCGTCGAACGCAGGACGGTCGTGGGACGGTTGGGCTCGCACTGGAAGGTGAGCGACGGAAACCCTTGCGCGTCGAGTGCGGCGTGGACAAACCCTGGCGACGTGGTTTCCAGGCGCCCCCGTCCGGTCGAGCCAGGCCAACCGGTGGCGCGTGAAGCCGTCGTAGCGGGTGAAGTCGCCGCCGGCAACAACCCGCCCATCGCTCAACACCGCCAGGGCGTGGATCGGGCCATCGGGACCACCGGTGCCGGGAAACGACGCGTCGAAGTCCCCATCCGGATTCAGCCGGGCGATTCGATTGCACGGCCGGTCACCATAGCCGCGGAAATCGCCCGCGATCAGAACCTGGCCTGTCGGGAGCCTGACCATCGCCGCGATGGTGCCGTTCGAGACGGTGCCGCGGAGGAAGTCCGGATCGAGCATGCCGTTGTCACGGAGCCGAGTCAGCTCGGTCCGGCCCTCCCAGGACTGCGTGGCCGCCAGGAGTCGGTCGTCGTCCACCAGCAGCACCCCGGTTACGGCCCGACTCGAGGTGATGGGAGGCCGGCTGATGAACCCGGGATCAAGCGTGCCGTCCGGCGCCAGCCGTGCGACCCGGCTGCTGCCGGGGGTCCCGCCAAGGCTCCAGAGGTCGTCGGCAATGTAGATCCGGTCTCCCGATGCCATGGTGACACTCCTGACGTTTCCATCCGCGCCGGTTCCTACGTCGAATTGCGGATCGACGATGCCGCCGGCGCGGAGCCGAAACAGGCCGCGCCTCGCCTTGCGCTCCAGCCACCGTCCCGCCGCCCACCAGAACGCCGCCATCGGGCTGGACCGCCAGGCAGGTGGCGGTCTCCGGGAGGGCAGCCGCCAACACGAATCCCCGGTCCACCAGCGAGTGCGGCTGGGTGTTGAACCTGGTCTGGAACAGCACCGCTCCGTCACCGACCCGCAGGCTCCACACGTCCGGTCCCTCGCTGGGGCTGTTCCCATCCCAAGACCCCGCGACGTAGAGGTCGAAGGCGACGCTGACCGCGGTGTGGGGGCCGAGTCCCGCGCGCGTCAGGACCACTTCCTGTTCGTACACCCGGAAGTCGTCTTTCAGCCGCGTCGGAACCTCAATCGGTGGGGAGACCTCGATCCGAACGTCCGCGGCCGGTGTGGTTCCCGGCGCGGATAGGCGGAGTCGGATCTCGCCGGGTTCACCGAGCGTCCACGCCCCCGCGGGTGCCTCCCAAGCCAGGGCGGGTTCCGCGATATCGTCCGTCACTCGCCAGACGAATCAGGCGCTTGGCCACGACTTGGCCAAGACTGTTGGTGACGCGGAATGTACCGGCACAGAGCCCCTTGCCGTCGTCCTGCAACAGCGGAATGGTCTCCGGGTAAGTGAAAGCGACGTCGGTCGCAAAGGGCGTGTCCAGGGTACCGTCCTGCGTCAGACGGACCAAGGGTCGAACCCAGTTGCCTTCCACCCGCGTTCAAACGGACCACCGGAGTGGCCGGGCTGCCGTTGACCTGGGTGAAAGGACCGGCCACGAACACACGTTCCTCCGGGAGCGCGACGGCGGCTGCCAGGCCGACGTCGAACCCGACGGGACCGCCAAACGCCAGACGTCTGCGTGGGGTCGAGAGCGGGGACGAAGCCCGCATCCAACTCGCCCGCGTCCTGCGCCGCGCCGGTCAGGGCCAGTACCAAACCAAGGGATGCGAGGGGGCACAGGAGGAACGCCTCATAAGTCAGAACTCCATTGGCTCACGGAAACCGCCCGGGGGCTGGATGCGGCTCAGTGTTCGCCCCTGCCGGGGCGTGTCAAGCCCTGCTACGCGGCTTCAAACCCGGGCCAGGGCCAGTGAGTTGGGGACGACCGGCCGCCGGGTCCAATGGGTTTCAATCGCTTGCTTGAACACGGCGCTCACAACCTTCGCGCGGCCGATCAGGAACCCGCCTGCTTCACGGCGGAGGTAGAGCCCCTCTCTTGGGACCGCTCCCACCGCGGACCACCCGAGAAGCGAGCCAAGCTGCTTCAACTGGAACCGGCCACGCGCGACCTCCGGCACGGGCACCACGTTCACCTCGGCCAGCCAGGCGTTGCGACGGTCGACCGACCAGAACCGCCCGGTCGCCAACTCGAGAACGTCGAAGCCAAGAAACCGGTCCGGCAAGCCATCGTAGGGCACCGTGTGTCGGGCGTAACACCATTCGCCGTAGAGCATCAGGCCGTCGCGCAGGGCGGGCTCGAGGACGCCGCGTCGCTCTGCCAACCAAGCCCAGAGCGGATTCCATTGAGCATGGCTCCGGCCGGGCGCGAGGTAGTTGCCCCGGCTCTGGGCGCGCAGACGTCCATCCGGGCCGAGCGACAGCCCCAGGTTGGCCCCGTCGACCTTCTCCTCGATGACCAGCTCGCCGGTGAGGAACTCGTCCACTTCGGACGGGGACAGCACCTTGTCCTCGCGCGGCTGCCCGAGGCCCAACCAGAGTAGGTGCGGGGTGTGGGGGAATTTGTGGAACAGCTCGTCCATGATGAGGGGCTTCGCCAACGGCGCAGCGGGCTTCTTCAGCCCAAAGTCACCTTCGCCGTCTGGGTCGCACGGGAGGCGTGACAGCCTGATGCCGCTGTAGCCCCTTGTCACCCGTGTACAGCTCGACTTCGCAGCCCATTTGAGCGTAGTAGTCGGCCACTAAGGCGATGGTGGCGTCACCCAAGGAGAGCTTCTGTGCGGCGAGGTTTGGCCAGCCGGCGGCCAGGGCTTTCAGACCGCCCGGAGACCATTGGAGCTGTTGGTCACTGAAGGCCGCCCATGGCGTGGTTTGGTCGGCCGCCTGCGCCTTCAACTCGGCCAGGGCCGACGCTCGTTCGTAGCGCCACTGGGGCGCTTGGGCGATGTGGTTGCCCGTTTCGATGATGGATGCAAGCGGCAGCACCAGCGTGTACTCCATCTGGATGGCCGTCTGTATCTCCTTGTCGACCCTGTCGAAGTCCAGACTCGATGGGCCGGAGCCGCAGGTCTCCTTGCCAGGCACCTTGAGCCAAACGCAGAGGACCGACGTGTCGAGAATCATCACATGCTTACTGGGCATGCCGACCTCCATTGGCCTCAAGGCAACGTTCGAGTGCACCGCTCGCCGCGACCTCGCCGAGCGGCCCCAGCGCCATGAGCTTCGGCAGGCCGGACAGGTCCTCCAGGACGGTTAACTGGCTCAGCCCGCTTTGGGGGTCCCGATGCGTCACCATAACGAACGGGACCATGTCCGGGCCCAGTCGGTTGAGGAGCGCCGGGTTGTGGGTCGAGACCAGCACGTCCACCCGTCGGTCGCCCCCGACCGTCCGCAACATCCGCAGCAGCACGTCCGACCGGGCGGGATGGAGGCCGTTATCCACCTCCTCGACGATCAACTGCGACTTTTCGGGCAGCGTCAGCAAAGCCGTCAAGATCGCTAGGAAGCGTAGCGTACCATCCGACATCGCCCGTGCGTCCACCTTCGTCGGGAGTGCACCCTGGCGCCAAGCCTCTTCGCAGAGCAACACGGCGTCCGTCTGGAACGGGCCCACTTTTTCGGTCCAAACCCTCTGAATGTCCTTCTCCGGCAGATCCTTGACATAGTGCTGCAGGGTGGCCTCGACCGCCTGCTTGCGATCCTCCGGCAACGCCGCTAGCACGCCCGCGATGTTGGAGGCGTCATGCGCCAAACGCTCGGCGAGCGGGCTGAAGTAACGCATGTGGGACGGAATCGGGTTGAGCACGAAGATCTTGCCCAAGGCTTCCAGGACGCATTGCACTCCTTCCGTGATCTCGCGGCGTAACGTGGACGCCGAGAGTTTCAATTGACCCAGCACCGAGGCGGAACGCTGGGCCTGGCGCGGTGTGCCGCGCGTCGTGTTGTACAGTTTGGCCGTAATCGCTGGAGCGCCATCCTCGCAAGGCTCCGTCCAAAACAGCTTCAGGGTGTAGGGTTTCGAGTTTGACCGCGGCCGGTATTTCAGTCGGAGCAGGGATTCGGCGAGCAGGGTTGGTTTCGGCACCGTTTGGACCGTGATGCTGTAGAGGTAATCCACGTTTCGCTGGTCGGTCTCTACCAGCGCCGACACGGTGAAGGACACCTCCGGCTTGAGGGATGCCCATTCGGCTCCTCCCCGGAAGCCCGCAGGCTTCGAGTCACTTTGCAGGATCGTGGAAAACTCCTTCCCCTGGGCGACGTGGCTGAGGAAGTCCAGGGCATCCAAGACGTTGGACTTGCCGCTCGCGTTCGCGCCGATGAGGATCGTCAGGGGGTCCAAGTGAAGAGTCGCGGTGAGGAAACTCTTCCACCGTTCCAGCCGCAGTTCTTTGATCATGATGCCTCGCGCTGTCGTCGAGATTTCAACCCGGCTTCAGGCTACTTGTTGAACCGGAAATTCAACACGTCGCAGTCCTGGACCACGTAGGTCTTGAGCTCGAGCCGCTGTTTGCCCGCGCGCTTCGCCTCGGTCTCGCCCCCCGGCCTCGACCAGGTCCGCGAAGCTGATCACTTCCGCGCGGATGAAGCCCTTCTGGATGTCGGTGTGAATCGTGCCGGCCGCTTCCCAGGCCGTCGTGCCGGCGCGGATCGGCCAGGCGCGGTTTTCTTTGCCGCCGACGGTGAAGAAGCTGATCCAACCACTGGCCTGGTAGGCGCGCAGCAGCAGGGTCGCCGGTTCGTCCAACTCGGCTTCCTCGGCCACCACCACCGGCTTGTTCGTGTGGAAATTGTGGGCCGCAATCGCCTGCAGTTCGTCGGGCGCCAACCCCTGCTGCAGCACCGTCAACTCGCTCACCAGCGCCTCCGCCAGCTTCTCGAGCACGGCCTTCTCCGCGGCGCCCGGATCGCGTCCGAGCCGGGCTTCGACGAAATCCAGGTCTTTGGTGAGCAGATCGCCCAGGGCCGGACGCGAGGTGAGAATGGCGTCGGCGGTGAGCGTTTCCTCTTCCCCGACGACGTCCACCTGGGCGTAGGTCTTTTTCTTGGCCTCGACCAGTTGGTCGGCCTGGTCGAGGCGGGGGTCCCGGAGGTTGTGACGGCCCACCGGGAGGCGTTGAACGCCGAACAGCGCAATCTTCATCCGCCTTGCTTAGGGCCAGGCCGCGACGGGGTCAATGCCGGGGGCGACAACACGCACGGCAAAGCGGCGCTGGAAGACGCCGCACTCCACACGCTTCGCGACCACCTCACCGCCCTGCAGGCGCAACGCGTTTGGAGTGCGGCGTCTTCCAGCGCCGCTTTTCATTCCCCCGCCGGCTCAACCGTTCAAGGTCCAACCCGGCCGGTAGGTGCGGCGGAGAAACGCGTTGGCTTCCTCAGGCGCAGTGACCCGGCCGGCAGCGCCGTCGTAAGCGATCTTGCGGCCGGCGCGATACGCGACCAGACCCAGGAGCAGGGTCTCGATCATCGTGCCGCCGTAATCGAAGTCGCAGGAGGTCTTGAGGCTGCCCTTGCAGGCGTTGATCCACTGCTTCTGGAAATCGCCCAGCGGCGGGATCAGCTTGTCCTTCGTCCGCGGCCGGTAGTAGGTGAGGTCGGCGTCGCGACCGCTCGGGAACAGGACGCGGTTGGTGAAATCCGCGACAATCGAGCCGCGGCTGCCTTCGAAGAGGGCGCCGTGGTCGATTTGATTAAGGTCGATGAACTTGATCGGTGTCTCGGGCATGGCCCCGCCCTGGTACCAGGCCACGGGGAGCGCGCGACGCCAGGCGTTGGCCGGCAGCTCGAAGTGGGCTTCGAGCTTCACGGGCGTCACGTCGGGGTTGTAGGGATCGCCCTTGGCCTCGGCCGACACAGGGAGGTCGGGATCGATGACGTTCCACACGAGGTCCATGGTGTGGCTGCCCATGTCCCCCACCTGCCCGCTGCCGAAATCCCAGTACATGTTCCAGGAAAGACAGTTCATGCCCGGGCCGCCGGCGAAATAACCGGGGTTGTACGGGTGGAAAGGCGAGGGGCCGATCCAGAGGTCGTAGTGGAGATGCGGCGGGGGTTCGCCCTGGGCGGGCAGATAGCCGGGTCGGGGCAGACGACGGTTGCCCCAGGCGCAGGCGGATTCGAGGTCGCCGATGGCGCCGTCGTGCACGAGTTCGCGCAGGCGGTTGAAGTTCTCGTGGGCGTGGCGCTGCATGCCGACCTGGGTGGCGAGCTTGGTCCGCTTCTGGAGGTACTTGGCGCGGACAACGCGGGCTTCCTCGACGCTGTTGGCGAGGGGCTTTTCCATGTACACGTGCTGGTCGCGGTTCATCGCCCAGTTGGCCACGAAGGCGTGGGTGTGGTCGGCGGTGCAGCAGACGACGGCGTTGACGTCTTTTTGGTCGAGGCATTTGCGCCAGTCCACGTAGGTCTTGGCGGCGGGGAAGCGCTTGGCACCGAACGCCAGGTGTTCCTCGTTGACGTCGCAGAGGGCGACGACGTTTTCACTGGCGATGGCGTTGAAGTGGGCCTCGCCGCGGCCCCACGTGCCCAGCAGGGCGATGTTGAGCTTGTTGCTGGGGGCATCGGCACCGAAGAGCCGGGTGCGGGGAAGGATCAGGACACTGGCGCCGGTGACGGCGGTCGAGCGGAGGAAGTCGCGTCGTTTCATATTCCGAAGGTGCTGCCACGATTTGTTGGGAGACGTCGGAGGCTAGCCATAGGGGTGACCGGGTGCAAGTGGGTAGGCGCGCGCAGTGCGTAGGCGCCGACGTGAGGAGGCGGGGGTCGCGTGACCCTGGACCCACGAGGCCTCCTGACGTCGGCGCCTACGAGCGATGGAGATGGAGGATCCGGCCCGAGAGCGCGCTTGCCTCGGTGGGAGGAAACTGGCTAGGTGTCGGGCCCCGATGTGATGTGATGCTCGCCCATCTGGATCGCAAGCTGGTGCGCGACCTGAGCCGCATGAAGGGTCAGGCCGTGGCCGTGGCGTTGGTGATGGCGTGCGGGCTGGCCATGATGATCATGGCGCGGAGTCTGATCCACTCGCTCGAGAGCACCCGCCAGGAGTACTACCAGGCCAAGCGTTTCGCCGACGTGTTTGTGCACCTGAAACGCGCGCCGCTGTTCGTGGCCGAGCAGGTGGCCGCCCTCCCCAGGCGTGACCGTGGTGCAGCCCAGCATCGCATCGCAGATCACGCTGGACCTCCCCGACCTGGACGAACCCGCCAGCGGGCAGGTGTTGTCGCTCCCCGACTTCGGGGAACCGCGCCTCAACGGCCTGCATCTCCGTGCGGGACGCTGGCTGACGCCGGGGCGGCGGAACGAGGTGCTCGTGGGTGAGGCCTTTGCCGAGGCGAACGGGCTCCGGCCGGGGACACCGTCACCATGCTATTGAACGGCCGACGCCAGACGCTGGACCTCGCCGGCATCGTGCTGTCGCCCGAGTACATCTTCGAGTCGCGGCCGGGGACGGCGCTGCCGGACAACCGGACGTACGGGATCTTCTGGATGTCGTACCGGGAACTGGCGGCGGCGTTCGACCTCGACGGGGCGTTCAACCATCTGAGTCTGCGTCTCGATCCGGGGGCGGGCGAACGGCCGGTGATTGCGGCGCTGGACCGGATGCTGGTGCCCTATGGCGGGCGCGGTGCCTACGGGCGGGCGGATCACCCTTCGCACATCCGGGTGTCGGATGAGATCCGGGTATTGAGCACGCTGGCGGTGGGGTTTCCGGTGGTGTTTCTGAGCGTGGCAGCGTTCATGACGAACGCAGTGCTGTCGCGGTTGCTGGCGTTGCAGCGAGAACAGATCGCGATTCTGAAAGCGTTTGGCTTCACGAACCACCAGATCGTGCTGCACTACCTGAAGTTCGCGTTTGTCATGGTCGCCGGCGGGACGCTGCTCGGCGGGGTGGGAGGGTGGTGCTGGGGCACCGGATTGTGAGGCTTTACACGGTGTTCTTCCGTTTCCCCTCGCTCGAGTTCCGGCTGGACCAATCGGCGGTCGGGCTGGCGCTGGTGATCAGCACGGGGGCGGCGGCGTTGGGGGTGTTCAGTGCGGTGCGGCGGGCGGCCCGGCTGCCGCCGGCGGAGGCGATGCGTCCCGAGCCACCGGCCAACTACCGCCCGGCGTTTGTGGAGCGCACGGGAATCAGCCGCTGGTTTTCGCACACGTTCCGGATCGCGATCCGCAACCTGGAACGGAAGCCGTGGCAGGCGGTGTTCACAGTGGCGGGGCTGGCGCTGGCGACGGGGATTCTGGTGGTGCCCAATGCGTTTCGGGATTCGGTGAGCCAGGTGCTGGACTTCCAGTGGGACGTGGTGCAGCGCCAGGACATGAGCGTGGGGCTGGTCGAGCCGGCGCACGAATCGGTCGGGCACCTGTTCGAACGGCTGCCGGGGGTGGTGGCGGTGGAACCGTTCCGGACGGCGTTCGCGCGGATTCGGCACGGGCATCGGAGCCGGCAGTTGGCGTTGCAGGGGCAGGTGCCGGATGCACGGCACAACCGGGTGATCGATGCCCGGTACCGGCGGATCCCGCTGCCGGCGGATGGGCTGGTGCTTTCGGCCAAGCTCGCGGAAGTGCTCCAGGCGCGGGTGGGCGATCCTCTGGTCGTCGAGGTGCTTGAAGGCCGGCGGATGACGCGGGTGGTGCCACTGGTGGGGTTGGCCGAGGACCTGGCCGGGGTGGCCGCGTACATGGACCTGCGGGCGTTGAACCGGATGTTGGGCGAAGGCGACATGCTCACGGGGGCCAGTTTCCGGCTGGACCGACGGCACCGCGCGGATTTCTTACGGGCGCTGAAGGATTTGCCCCGGGTGAGCTGGGTGGCGGTCAAGGCCACGTTGCGGGACAACTTCCGGCGGACGACGGCGGCAAGCATTAACCTGTTCCAGAAGATCTACATGGCCTTCGCGATGATCGTGGCGTTCGGCGTGGTCTACAACAACGCCCGCATCTCGCTGGCCGAACGTGCCCGCGAGTTGGCGACCCTGCGCGTCATCGGCTTTTCGCGACACGAGGTGGGGACGGTGCTGATCACCGAGCTGGTGATCCTGGCGTTGATCTCCGTCCCAGTCGGGCTCTTGCTGGGCACCGGTTTTGCCACGGCCATCGTGAACGCGGTCAACACCGAGACCGTCCGGCTGCCGGTGATCCTGACTTCGTCGAACTATGCGTTTGCCGTGGCCACGGTGGCCGTGGCGTCGACCGGCTCCGCGCTGGTCGTGCTCCGCCGTCTCAACCGGCTGAACCTCGTCGGCGTGCTCAAGGCTCCTGAATGATCCGCACTGAAAATCCCGCTCCGACGGCGTCCGTTCGCGGGGCACCGGGGAACGTCTCGCGTCCGCGCCCGGTGTCGCGCCGGTGGAGCCGGCTGATCCCATGGTTGGGCGCGCTGTTGCTGGCCAGTCTGCTCGCCGCCGGGCTCTGGCCCAAGCCCGTGCCGGTCGAAACAGCACCGGTGGCCAGGGGCCCGCTGCGGGCCACCGTGAACGAGGAGGGCAAGACGCGGGTTCGGCAGCGCTTCACCGTGTCGGCGCCGGTCACCGGCCAATTGCGCCGCATCACCCTGGATCCGGGCGACGCCGTGACGGCCGGCGAGACGGTCGTGGCGATGATCGAGCCGGTGCTTCCGTTGCTGCTGGATGTCCGGAGCCGGACGGCGGCGGAGGCGCGCCGGGACGCGGCGGTGGCCCGCCTGGACACGGCGCGTCGGGCCCTGGTGTGGGCGACGAGCGAGCGCGAACGGTTCGAGAAGCTGTTCGCTGAGCAGGTGGTCTCGATCCAGGAGGTCGAGGCGGCCCGTTGGCGGCAGGAATCCGCGGAGGGTGAAGCGGCGGCCGCGGAAAGCGCCTTGCGCCAGGCCGAGGCCGAGCTTTCCGAAGTCGTCGGCGGCCATCCGGCTTCCGGCGCCCCGCCGCAACCGGTCGAGGTGAAGGCCCCGGCCAGTGGCGCGGTGCTCCGGGTGTTCGAGGAGAACGCCCGGGTCGTCAGCGCCGGCCAACCCTTGCTCGAGATCGGCGATCCGACCGACCTCGAGGTGGTGATCGAGGTGCTGTCGAGGGACGGCGCGACGCTGTCGCCAGGAACGCCGGTCGAGCTGGTGCAGTGGGGGGACCATCGACCGTTGCGCGCGCAGGTGCGCCGGGTGGAGCCGGCCGCCTTCACCAAGGTCTCGGCCCTCGGCGTCGAGGAGCAGCGGGTCCGCGTGATCGCGGATTTTGTCGATCCGCCGGAGGCGCGACGCGGCCTGGGCGATCAATTCCGGGTCGAGGCACGAATCATTCTCTGGGAAGACCCCGATGTGCTGAAAGTGCCGGCCGGGGCGTTGTTCCGACGCGGCGACCAGTGGCAGGTGTTTGTGGTGTCGGAGGGGCGCGCCCGACTGCGCTCGGTTGAGCCGGGCCGTTCGAGCGGAACGGAGACGCAGATTCGCAGCGGGCTCGAGGCGGGCGCGCCGGTGATCCTTTATCCGGGCGACGGGGTGCAGGACGGTCGCCGGGTCCGGGTGATCACGATCTGAGACGGTTCAGAGGCGCAAGGTCAGCAGGGCGACCTCGAGGGCGAGGGCCTCCTGCACGTTCGTGGCCAGGAGACGCTGGGTGCGCTCGATGCCGCGCAAGTTCGCCGCCGCCGCCGCCGGGGAGACCCTTCGCGCCACGGTTTCGGTACTGTCCGCCAGCTCGGGCAGGCTGAGTCGTTCGGCCCCCAGGCCCTGCGCCCGCAGCCAGACATCGCGCAGCCACCATTGCAGGGCGGCGAGCAATTCGGCGCGCTGACGCCGGTTCTCAGCCTCGATGGCCGCCGCCAGTTCGGTTTCCCATCGCTCGCGCAGGCCGGGCTCGGCGTCTTCCTGACGTTCGAGGGGCGAACGGGCCGTCAAGGCCTGGGTGGTCGCCGCGCGCCGCTGCTCCAGCTCGGCCAGCAACCCGCCCAGCAGCCGGTAGCGGGCGAGCAGGCTGCCTGGAGCCGCCGCGGCTTGTTCAGCGAAAGCCTTCACCCAGGCCAGCACGGGGCCGGAGGCGACCGCCCGTTCGCCACCGCCCAGCGGCAGACGCAGACAGCGGGAGCGCACGGTCTCGATGACCCGCTGGGGGTCGGTGGTCAACAGCAGCATGACGCAGCGGTCCGGTGGTTCCTCCAGCGTCTTGAGGAACGCATTGGCCGCCTGCGTGTTCAACCGGTCGGCGCCCACCAGGATCGCCACCTTGTAGCGTCCCTCGGTCGGCTTGAGATAGACCGCTTCGAGCAACGTCCGGATCTGCTCGACCAGGATCACCCGCAGCTTCGATTCGGGGCGGAGCCAGCGCACGTCCGCGTGTACCTCCTGGCCAATCTTCCGGCAGGCCGGGCAGACGTCGCAGTAATCCAGCCCCACACCATGGGACGACTGGCGAGGGGGTGACTGGCAGTTGAGCGTCTTGGCCAGCATCAGCGCCGCGGGTTCCAGCTCGCTCATGGCGTCGCCCGTCAGCAAATACGCATGTCCGAGCCGGCCGCGCTCGAGGCTTCGCTGGAACAGCGCAATCCCTGGCGGAAGCGGCTGGAGGTCGGCGAAACCCATGGGGAGTCGAGATGCGGGGGCGGGCGGCGTGCAGCTCAGGCGCGGGCTGCGAGCAACGGCTCGAAACGGGCATTGGCGGCGTCCCAAACCGTGGCATCGGCCGGCTCGACGACGCCGGTGTCGAAGGAGTTCCGCACCACCTCGCGCGCCGCGGCCAGGGAGGGCAGATGTCCGAGCCCGATGGCCTGCACCAGCACATTCCCGGCGGCGGTCGCCTCCACCGGGCCGGTGACGACCGGGACCTGACAGGCATTCGCGGCGAACTGGTTCAGCAGGGCGTTGCGACTGCCCCCCGACGATGTGGAGTCGCCCCAGCTTCCGACCGGTCACGCTGGCAAGCTCGCGGAGGGTCTTTCGATAGAGCAACGCCAGGCTTTCAAGAATGCAGCGGATGAAGGCGCCCGGGGTGGTGGGCTCCGGCTGACCATGTTCCCGGCAGAACGCCGCGATCTTCCCCGGCATATCCCCCGGGCTCACAAACCGCGGGTCCGCCGGATTCACCAGGGCCGCGAAAGCCGGGGCCTCAGCCGCGCGCTGCGCCAGGGCGGCGTAGTCGTAGTCCTCACCCTGCCGGGCCCATTCCCGGCGGCATTCCTGGACCATCCAGAGGCCGATGATGTTCTTGAGGAACCGGACCGACCCGCCAAACCCGATTTCGTTGGTGAAGTTGAGCTCGCGCACCCGGTCGTCCAACACCGGCCGCGACAGTTCAACGCCCATGAGGGACCACGTGCCCGAGCTCAGGTAGGCCCAGTCATCACCCTGGGCCGGCACGGCGGCGACCGCCGCCCCGGTGTCATGCGAACAACTGGCCACCACCTCGACGCCCCGCAAGCCCGTCTCGGCCGCCAGATCCGCGCGCAACGGACCCAACCGCGTTCCCGAAGGCACAATGGCCGGGAATAGGTCGGCCCGCAGGCCCAGGGCGTCGAGCAACGTCCGGGACCAGGCCCGGATCCGCGGGTCATAAAGCTGTGTCGTGCTGGCCAGCGACTCCTCGTAGCAGGGCCGCCCGCCCAGCCAGTGATTGAAGGCATCGCCCACCCCCAGGATCCGGTCGGCACTCGCCAGCCGGTCGGGGATTCCGCCGCAAGCTGGAAGAGCGTGTTGAACGGCAGGAACTGGAGGCCGGTCTCGGCGAAGATCCGGGGCCAGCTCAGCCTGGCCAGGACACTCTCCACCCCCTGCGCGGTCCGGGCGTCGCGATAGTGATACACCGGGTCCAACCGCGCGCCGGCCTCGTCGTAGAGCACATAGTCCACCCCCCACGAGTCCGTGCTGATGCTCGCGATGGGGACTTGGAGAGCCGCAGCCTTCTTGAGGCCCACCGTCACCTCGTCGAGCAGGGCCGGCAGGTTCCAGAGCAACCGGTCGCCTTCGTCGATGGGGGTGTTCGGAAACCGGTGGAGCTCGGTCAGCGTCAGCCGGCCGTCCTCGAGGGTCCCGAGCATGAGACGGCCGCTCTCGGCACCGAGGTCGCAGGCAAGGTAATGGGTTTTCATCTTCGCGCGGTGCGGCGATTGAACCGCCTCCACGCCGGGATGCAACGCTGAAGCGGAGTTCGACACGGCCTTCCCGCTCGGCAACCGGATCGGCGCCTCACGACGCGCCCGAGAGAACCCGGCTTTGCTGCGCCATATTGACACAACCCTGGAAGGGGCGGTCGCTTTCGCTGTTGACGCTCCGCAGACCCCACCCATAACCTCCGAACCGGTTACAGAGAGGCCGCCAGAAGCGGCCTCTCTGGCGCTTTCTTATGCCTGAAGGTTACTGCGTAAAATGCAAAGCCAAGAAGGAGATCGCCGATGCTGTCGAGGAGGTTATGAAGAACGGCCGCAAGGCGATCAAGGGTCGATGTCCCACCTGCGGGGTGGTGATGTTCAAGATCCTGGGTGGCAAAGCGTCCTTGCCGCCCGCAGCCGCCGCCCTGCCCCGGCGGCGGCTGCCCCAGCCCCTGAGCCTCCACCTCCGCCTGCCCCGCCCGCCCCTGAACCCTCTGCCCCGGCCAGCGAAACACCGCCTCCAGCCCCCGCGAACTCTTAACCTTCCCTT
The DNA here is from genome assembly GCA_027493615.1 of Verrucomicrobiota bacterium. Lineage (GTDB taxonomy): Bacteria > Verrucomicrobiota > Verrucomicrobiia > Limisphaerales > J093 > DSVZ01. Next base: position 1,028,336 of record JAOSKK010000038.1, on the reverse strand, counting down.
GTCTATGCCCGAACAGCTCGCCTACGCCCTCATTACCCCCCACTCCCTCCACAAGTCCCGCACGGGGGGGATTATTGCCCGGCTGATTGCCCGGACGAACGTCGACCTGGTGGCTGCCCGGATGTTTGCCCCCGGCCCCGAGCTCGTGCGCGAGTACGCCGAGCAGGTCGTCTCCACCCATGACCCCCAGGACCGCCGGATTCAGGAGCTCATCCGCGATTACGTCCTCGCGCAGTTCAGCCCCGACCCCAAGTCCGGCCGCCGGCGACGCGTCATGCTGCTCCTGTTCAAGGGCGAGGATGCCGTCCGGCAGGTCCGCAGCGTCGTGGGCAGCTTCAGCCTCCACCGCCGCGGGGGTCAGACCATCCGGGAGACCTACGGCGACCTCATCCTGGACGAGCAGGACAACGTCCGGTACTTCGAACCCGCCGTCCTTGCCGCGCCCACGCCGGACGAGGCCGTGGCCAAGCTGCGCATCTGGGCCAAGCACTCCGACGCCGACGGCGGCGTGCTCGAGGACGTCGTCACCTACGAGCCCGAGGAGAAGCCCGAGCGGACGCTGGTGCTGCTCAAGCCCGACAACTTCCGGTTCGCCTCGGGACGTCCGGGCAACATGATCGACTTCTTCTCGCGCACGGGCCTGTTCATCGTCGGCATCAAGCTGCACCAGATGAGCGTGGCCCAGGCCATGGAGTTTTACGGCCCCGTCCGCGAGATTCTGCGCACGAAGCTCCAGGACGTCGTCGCCAACCGGGCGCGGGACATCCTGGAAAAGGAGCTGGGCTTCCGCATCCCGCTGTCCGAGCAGAAGAAGCTGGGTGAGGTGCTCGGCCCGGTGTTCGGCGAAAACCAGTTCGAGAACATCGTCCGCTTCATGGCCGGCCGCAGCCCCAGCGAGTGCGATCCCTCGCTCATGACCTCGCCCGGCACCGAGAAGTGCATCGCCCTCATCTACGAAGGCGTCAACGCCGTCGCCAAGATCCGCGACGTCCTCGGCCCCACTGACCCGACCAAGGCGCCGCCGGGCTCGATCCGGCGCGAGTTCGGTTCGAACATCATGGTAAACGCGGCCCACGCGAGTGACTCGGTCGAAAATGCCCGCCGCGAGATGCGCATCGTCAACGTGGGCGAGAACCTCTTCAAACGGGTCGTCGAAGGCGTCCTCGGCAAGATCTGAGCGCCGACCGACGTGAGCCGGCGCCGCCTTTTGACTCACGCCCGACCCCGGCTACGCTGGCGGGTTTGAACATGCTGTCTGCGAATCCTCCGGCGTCGCCGGATCCTTCGCGTCGCCCTGCGTGGTGGCGTTGCCTCAACCGCTATCACTGGTTCGTCCTCGTCGTCGCCGCCCTCGGGTGGCTCTTCGACTGCCTCGATCAACAGCTCTTCAACATCGCCCGCGTGCCGGCGATGAAGGACTTGCTGGGGACCGCCGACATGCGGGTCGTGACGGAGTACGGCGGCTACGCGACGGCGATCTTCCTGGTGGGGGGGGCGGCCGGCGGGCTGGGTTTTGGCATCCTCGGCGACCGGATCGGCCGCGCCAGGACGATGCTGCTCACGATCCTGATCTACTCGATCTGCACGGGGCTCAGCGCGGCTTCGGTGGGGTTCTGGGATTTCGCCTTCTACCGCTTCCTGACCGGGCTGGGCGTGGGAGGCGAGTGGGCGGTGGGGGTGGCGCTGGTGGCGGAGACGATGCCCGACCGGGCGCGGCCTTACGCCCTGGGTCTGCTGCAGACGCTCTCGACGGTGGGCAACGTCACCGCGGCGTTGATCAGCATGAGCATGGGCTGGCTCGAACAGGCCGGTCACCTCGGAACGTGGGATGCCTGGCGCGTGATGTTCTTGATCGGCGCCCTGCCCGCCTTCCTGGCCGTGTTCATCCGACGGCGACTCAAGGAGCCCGAACGCTGGCAACAGGTCATGACCGCCCCGGCGACGAAGCTGCACCGCGCCGGGTCCTACGCAGAGCTGTTCGGCCATCCGCGCTGGCGCCGGCACGCGCTGATCGGCTTTCTGCTGGCGTTTGCCGGCGTGGTGGGGCTATGGGGCATCCTGTTCTTCAGCATCGACCTGATCCGGGCGGTGCTTCGGCAGACGTTCGAAGCGCAGGGCCTGGCGCCCGCGGTCGTGGCGGGGAAGCTGAACCTCTGGGCCGGCATCGCCAGCATCATGATCAACGTCGGCGCCTTCGCCGGGATGTGGACGTTCAGCATCCTCAACGAGCGGATTGGCCGGCGACCGTCCTTCGGCCTCGCGTTCGTCCTGGCGCTGGTCTGCACCGCCTTGGGCTTCGCCTTGATCCGGCAGCAGAGCGACCTCTTCTGGTTGGTCCCCCTCATGGCGTTCGGCCAGTTCGGGCTGTTCGCCGGCTACGCCATCTACTTTCCCGAGTTGTTCCCGACCCGCTTGCGCAGCACCGGCGTGTCGTTCTGTTATAACGTCGGCCGCTTCGTGGCCGCCGCCGGACCACTCACGCTGGGCTTGCTCACCAGCAAGGTGTTCGGGCACCTGCCCGGGCTCCTCCCCTTGCGCTACGCGGGCATCTCCCTGTGCGCCGTGTTTCTCATCGGGTTGGCCGCCCTGCCCTTCGCCCCCGAAACCAAGGGCCAAGGCCTGCCGGAAGACTGAACGCGGCAGTTCAATCCTCCGGCAGCGGCTTGCCTTTGGTCTCCGGCGCCCAGATCAACGCCACCACCCCGATCAGATACACGCTCGCCATCGCCACGGCTGCGTAGCGGAACGAGCCCGTCCATTCAGCCAAATGGCCCAGCAGGGCCGGGACCGGCGCCGCAACATAGCGCACCGTGTTGTAGCAAAAGCCCACGCCCGTCCCCCGCAGCCGCGTCGGGAACAGCTCGGGAAAGTAGATCGAGTACCCGGCGAACACCGACAGCGTCGCGAACCCCATCAAGGGCAACATCCAGTAGGCGTCCGTCTTCGTCTGCAGGGCGGAAAACACGAACGACACGACCACCCAGCAGAATAGCAGCGCACCCAGAAACGCCAGGCGACGCGACAGCCGCGACGCCACGTAGGTGAACGCAATCATCCCCAGAAACGCCCCCACATCCTGCCACGCCGTCCCCAGACTCCTCACCCGGTCGACCTCCGCCAGTGGCTCGTTGGCCAGTGCCGTCGAGATCAGTTCGGGCGAGAAGAAGGCGATGCCCCACAACCCCGCCATGCCGGACAGCCCAATCAGCAGGCCCACAATCGCGTGACGCCGCCACACCGGGTGACTCAATAACTCGACCAGCGAACCGGCTTGCTTCCCAGGCTCCCCGCGCCGCGCCGCCTCCCGCGCGCGCTTCCAGGGCTCCGGTTCCTTGAGGATGAAGATCATCGGAACCACCAGGAGCGAGGGCAAAATCCCCACGAAAAACAACACCCGCCAGCCGGAGAAACCGAACAGGAACTCGGCCTGGCCCGGCGGAATCAGATAGCTGATCAGCGACCCTGTGATGTTGCCCGTGGCCGACAGCGCCTGTAGCGACCCGAGCGCCACCGCCCGGAAACTCCCCGGCACACTCTCCGCCACCAGCGTGGTGGCCGCTCCAAACATCCCGCCCACCCCAACCCCACCAGAAAGCGGTACGCGATGAAATCCCCCAGCCCTGGGCACAGCCGGACAAACCCGTGAAGCCCGGAATAGACCAGCAACGTGGCGATCATCGTCTTCACCCGCCCCGCCCGGTCACTCATGATCCCGAAGATGATGCCGCCCGTGGCCCAGCCCAGCATCATGACCGTCGTCGCGTACCCGCCGAACTTCTTGACCGTCTCCCGTGCCGTCTCGCTCCCCATCAATTCGGTGAGCGCCGCCTCGCGGCAGAGGATGAACAGCCGCTGATCCATGCAGTCGAACAGCCAGCCGGCCGACGCGATGATCACCACCAGCCAGTGATAGGCCGTCACGCCAGCCAGAATGCCCTTGTCGGACACCGCCGACGGTGAGGAGGAGGAGGAGACAGGTCCCATGCGCGGCTCGGGTCAGAATGGTGCTTCACTGAACACGGTGTGATGGCGCGCAGTGTCCGCGACACGTAAATGCCGTGTCAAGGTCGGCAGCAGCCCCCTTCCTGGCCCGGACGCTTCATCCTTGGCCTGAAACCGCGACAGCCGGTAGGAGTCGAGGTCACGAGACTCACATCCGGTTGAGCCTCCTCACGTCGGCGCCTGCAGCAGGTGTGAGATCCCCAGCCTACCCCCGGCGTGGTGAAGCGCCGGCACGCGCGCGGCGGCCGAACAGGATGGAAACCACCCAGGTCAGAACCGGAAGGTCACACCGAGGAACGGATTGAGGTCCGGCGCGGACTCCGTGACCCCGAACTTGCAGCCGAAATCCAGTTGCGCGTTCCCGCTCAAACCGTACGTGAAGCCTCCCCACCTGCCCCTCCCACTCCGCCCGGAACGCAAATTGTCAAATGTCAATGTTTGACCCCATTGCCTTGGCGGGGACCGAGGCTTGTCTTTTCCCGTCCCCGCTCCTAATTTCTCCCCATGAAGAATGACGTCGTGCCAGTGGACATTCGCGGCATCCTGCCGGCCCCCACCGGCTGCGCGATTTTCGTGGGCAACGACGAGAAGGTGTTCGTGATCCAGGTCGAGAACAACATGGGCATGGTGATCAGCATGTTCCTGCGCGACGCCCCAAGGAACGGCCGCTCACCCACGACCTCATCGCCCTCATCTTCGAGGGGTTCGGCATCTCCATCGAGCGCGTCGTCATCACCGAACTCCGCAACTCGACCTACTTCGCCCGCCTCATCCTCAAGCAGGAGAACGAACTCGGAAAGAAGATCGTCGAGGTCGACGCCCGTCCGAGTGACTGCCTCGCCCTCGCCACCGCCCGCAAGCGCCCCATCTACGTCGCCCGCCGCCTCTTCGACCAGGTCGAGGACATGTCCGAGATGCTGGCCAAGATGAACGAGAACAACGACGACGCCGAATCCACCTGAGCGCCGTCGCCCCGCCCGCTGCCCCCGTGCCTCCCGCCGCCCGGAACCCTGCCGCCCCGTTGGTGCTCGTCTGTGGCGACGATGACTTCGCGGTCCAGCAGCGGGCCCGGCAGCTCTACCGTCAATGGTGCGAGCAGGCGGGCGGGATGGACCACGAGATCATCGACGCCGCGGCCGCCAACAGCGACCAGGCCCTGCGCGCCCTGGCCAAACTCCGCGAAGCCCTCCAGACCCTCCCCTTCTTCGGCTCGCGCAAGGTCATCTGGTTCCAAAGCTGCAACTTCCTCGGCGACGAACGCACCGCCAGCACCGCCGCGGTGACCGCCAACCTCACCGACCTCGCCGGGGAGCTGAAGGCCTTTCGCTGGGAGGGCGTGCAGCTCCTGGTCAGCGCCGGGAAGGTCGACAAACGCCGGACCTTCTACAAGACCCTCGACACGCTGGGGCAGGTCGAGGAGTACGCCGGCTTGTCTTTCGAGGACAAGGACTGGGCGGAACAGGCCGAGCGGTTCGTGCACCGCGAAGTGGCCGCCCGCGGCAAACGCATCGCCGCGGATGCCCTCGGCCGCCTGGTCGCCGCCGTCGGCCCGCAGCTCCGCCAGTTGAGCAACGAGGTCGAGAAGCTCACCCTCTTCGTCGGGAACCAGCCGGAGATCACCCTCGACGCCGTCACACGCCTGGTCGCGCCGAACAAACACGCCCAGGCCTTCGGTCTCGGCGAGGCACTCGGCGACCGCGACCTCGTCCGGGCCCTCCGCGCGCTGGACGAAGACTTGTGGGAGATCCGGCTCAAGGTGGACCGCAACAAGAGCCATATCGGCCTCCTCTCTACGGGCTCATCTCCAAGGTGCGCACCCTCCTGCTGCTCCAGGAACTCGTGCGCGGCGGGCAGCTCCCCGCCCAGCCCGAGTACCACCGCCTCAAAGGTCAGCTCGCCCGCCTGCCCCCCGACCTTCTGCCCGCCGACAAACGCTACAACCCCGCCGCCATGCATCCTTTCGGTGGCTAAGGCCCTCCTGCAAACCGCGAACTACACCGCCCCCGAAACTGGTCGCCGCCATGGAAACCCTCCTCGCGTGCAACCAGCGCCTCGTCGGCAGCGGGCTGGACGACGACCTGGTCCTGCAGCAGGCGCTCGTCCAGATCATCGGGCCGCCGCACGGCTGCCGCACGGTCCGGCCCTGAGGCTCCGCCCTGCCAGCACCCCCTGCCTCAACCTCATGGCTTCAACACCCGCGCGCTTCAACCCATGAAACCCTCCCTTCCCGTCACCCGCCGCGACCTCCTCAAGGGCCTGGGTGCCACTGGCGCCCTCGCCGCCCTCGGCCCTTCGACCGCCGCCACCGCCGCCACCGCGCCTGCCGTACCGCCTCGCCCAACGCCGCCCTGACCGCGCAACGCCCGTTCCACGGCTGCCGCCCGCCGCGCCCTCTTTGACAAGGTCCAGGCCACGCCTTTCATCGACACCCACGAGCATCTGATCGAGGAAACCGACCGGCTCCAGGGCACCGCCCATCCCCGGGTGCCGTGCGATGACTTCGCGCTCCTCTTCAGCCATTACCTGGACTCAGACCTCGCCACCGCCGGCATGCCCGCCGCCGACCTCAAGCGGTTCCTGTCCCCTGGGATCGAGCCCGACGAGAAATGGCGGCTGCTCGAACCCTGGTGGCCGGCCGTCAAACACACCGGCTATGCCCAGGCGGTGCGCATCGCCCTCGAACAGCCTCTACGGCGTCACGGACCTTTCCGCCGCCACGGTGCGCCAGGCGCAGGAGGGGTACGAGCGCCTGCGCCGCCCCGGCTTCTACGAACACGTCCTCCGTGGCGTGGCCAACCTCGAGTCCTGCCAGGTCAACTGCCTCACCGGCGAGCCCTTCAAGGAATCCGGCCTGCCCACCCTCCTCATGCAGGACCTCAGCATCGTCGGCATGTTCGCCGGCCCGAACTTCAAGACCTACGCCGAGCCCGCCGGCATCGACGTCCAATCCCTCGCCGACTGGCACCGCGTCATCACCTGGTGGTTCGACCGTTACGGCCGCCACGCCGTCGCCGCCAAGTCCCAACACGCGTACAGCCGCGACATCGACTACGCACGTGTCCCGGCCGAACAAGCCGAGCCTGTCTTCCGTCGCGTCCTCGCCCGCGAGCGCGTCTCCGCCGAGGACCGCAAGCTGCTCGAAGACCACCTTTTCTGGCAGGCGGTGGACGAGGCCGGCAAGGCAGGGCTGCCCGTGAAACTCCACACCGGCTACTACGCCGGGCACAACTCCATGCCCCTGCACCGGCTCGCCCGCAACCCCGGCTCGGCCACCGACCTCTGCCGGCTCGCCCCGCAGGTCACGTTCGTCTTCATGCACATCTGCTATCCCTACTACGAAGACATCATCGCCGCCGCCAAACAGCACGCCAACGCCTGCGTGGACCTGTGCTGGGCCTGGATCATCAATCCCCTCGCATCGAAAGATTTCCTCAAGAAGTTCCTTGTCACCGCCCCCGCCAACAAGCTCCTCACCTTCGGCGGCGACTACATCCCCGTCGAGCCCGTGGTCGGCCACGCCGCCCTGGCGCGCCGCGGCATCGCGTTGAGCCCTGGCCGAACTCGTCGAGGAAGGCTGGCTCAGCCTGGCCGAGGCCCTGGCGCTCGTGGACCCGATCATGCACGAGAACGCCCGGCGCCTCTTCAAGCTGCGGGAAAAGGAAGCCGCTCTCAAGCAGGCGCCCTGGGCCACGGCCGCCGCACGGGGATAACCGACCGCCCCTACTCTATCCCCACCGTAGGTGCCGACGTGAGGAGGCGTCGTGGGCCAGAAGAAGCACCACTTCGCCTCCTCACGTCGGCCCCTACAGCTTGTTGCGGAGGACCCGTCAACTCTGGCCCTGATCCGCGCCCAGCCTGTCCTTCACCCAGGCCAGGGCGTCGTCCCGCGTCCTCAATTCCTCCTGCAACTGCCGCTCGCGGATCTCGGCCAACAACGTCCCCATCGCGGGTCCCGGCTTCAGCCCGAGCGCAATCAGGTCCCGACCATTCACGAGCGAAGGCAGGCCCGTGGGTGGGAGCTGCATCGCCTCGACCTCGCGCCGCATGAGTTCGTAGCTTTCCAGCGAACCGTGCGACCCGAGACAATCCAGCCGGTGCAGCTCGAGCTCGAGTGCAAAGGTCGGCCGCAGAATCATGCGCCGCCGGGTCGAACGTCGCATCTGCGCCACATCCTTGAACTGCATGTGATGCCGCACTGCGGCGACCGTGTCCTCCACCTGCTGGCGCGAGAACCGGAGCCGGGTCATCACGGCCTCCGTCAACTCGGCTCCGAGCCGGTCATGCCCATAGAAGTGGATGCTCCCCGACGCCGCGTCACGCTCGGCAGTCCCGGGCTTCCCGACGTCGTGCAGCAGCACCGCCCACGGCAGCAGTTCGGGCGCCGGACAAGGCATCAGCGCCAACATCCGCCGCACATGTTCGTAGACCGTGCCTTCCGGGTGGTACTCGGGTGATTGTTCGCAGGTCTCGAAGGCTGCCACTTCAGGCAACACCTCGACCAGCAAGCCCGTCTGCCGCAACCACTCGAGGCCGACCGCCGCATGAGGGGGCGCGAACAGCTTCCAGCTCGTCCCGGATCCGTTCGGCACTCACGCGCCGGATCTCGGCGGCCCGGGCGCGCACCGCCGCCAGGGTCGCGGCCTCGACCTTGAACCCCAGTTGCGCCGCAAACCGCGGCACCCGCAGCAGCCGCAGGGAATCTTCCCCCAATCTTGCCTCCGGATCCCCGATCGTCCGGATCAGCCCCGCCCGGAGATCGTCGAGTCCACCCACCCAATCGTGCAGGGGTGTCACGAATCGGGTCGTAGAAGAGACCGTTGACCGTGAGATCACGACGCAAGGCGTCCTCGCGAGCGTCGGTGAACTGCACCGTGCTGGGCCGGCGCCCGTCTTCATACGGTCCCTCGGCGCGGAACGTGGACACCTGGTACTCAAAGCCCTCCAGCACCACGATCACCACGCCGAACTGCCGACCCACCGGAATCGTGCGGCAAAACAGCGCCTCGATCTCCGCTGGGCGGGCCGAGGTCGCCACGTCATAATCCAGTGGCTCCCGCCCCAGCCAGCGATCCCGCACACAGCCGCCGACCCAGAACGCCGCGTGTCCCGCCGCTTGCAGCCGCGCCACCACCGCCCGCGCCTGTTCACGCCGTCGCTCGGCCGACGTCGGAGTTGTCATCGGAAGTCACTGCGACACGCCCAAGCCCGTCTCCCGCTCCGGCCTCGCCAGCCCGCTGCCGGCGTGGGCTCGCGCCCGGCGGAACCGCAGATAGAATGCGCCCCCCACCAGGCTCCATACCAGGAAACCCGCGAAGGCGAGCAACGACAGCGACAGGGCGGCGGTGGCTGGTACGCCCAGGGCCGGGACCGACAGGGTCCACACGTAGAGATTCTCCCGCACCCCGAGCCCGCTCGGCGTGATCGGCAGGGCGGCCACGCAGATGATGATGGGCACCAGCACCGCCAACGCCCGAAACGGCACCTCGAGCCCCAATCCCCGCGCCAGCGCCCAGATCTGCAGCACACACGCCAGGTTCAACAGCATGGACAGCCCGACGGTCTGCGCCAGCAACGTCCTTTGCCGGCCGAAATGCCGCATGGCCTCGAGCGCGCGATCCAGGCTCTCGCCTTTGGGTAACCGCCGCAGCCAGTCCCGCGCCCCCGGCCAGAGCCGTGACAGCCCGGCGCGGAACGACAAGCCCCCCACCGCCAGCAGGCCCGCCAGCATCCCCAGCGCCGCCAGCGCCAGCATGCCAAGCCGCGGCGAACCCCGTAGCAGCGCCAGATTCGGCACCATCATGGCCGCCGCAAACAACAGCATCGAGAGCAGCCCCAACAGCCGGTCAACGAACACCGAGATCACCGACTCGGCCTTCCGCGTGACGGTTTCGCCGGACACACAGTACGCCTTCATCAGGTCGCCTCCGGTCGACCCGAGCAGGAAAGCGTTGAAGAAATGGCTCACCAGCGAGATCTCCAGCGTCCGCCCGAAGGCCACGCTCAGATGATGCGCGCGCAACACCAGATGCCACCGCAGCGCCCCCAGAAACAGCGTCGCCCCCATGAACACCAGCGACAGCGCCCCCTCGAAGGGCCGGATCAGCGAAACCGTCCGCAGCAGCGCGCTCGGGCCGAACGCCCAGGCGAACTGCCACTGCGCCCATCGCCCCAACGCGGCCCAGTCCCCCGCGGCGCACCCACTCCAGGCGGCCTTCATGCAGAAAAATCGTGTGGAAGGCCCAGCCCAGGAGCACCACGCAAATCCCCACCCGCCCTGCCAGCCGCCAGCCGTTGCGACCCTCATCACTCGTCGCCCCAAAGGGACCGGATATGGTTCGCCCCGGCCAGCACTTCCTCGGCCGTGAGCGACGGGCTCATCTCGAGCACCTTGATGTGCTCCGGCCGCACATACGGACGCAACCCCGCAAAGTCGATCATCCCCTGTCCCGGCGGGCGGTGATCCCGGCCTGGGAAGACCACGTCGTGGATGTGAAAGCCGGCCAGCGCGTCCGCCAGCGACTCCAGGTGCAGCGCGTGTTGGATGAACCCGAGGTTCTCCTTGATCTGCGCGTGGCCGGTGTCGTGCCAGTACCGCACCGGCCCCCCGCGGAACTCGTGCAGGAAGAACTGGAAGTCGCTCTCGAACGGGATTTCCTCGAGGGCCTCGCGGTTCTCCACCCCCAACAGGAGACCGCGCCGGCGCGCGTCTTCCTCGATCTGCCGCAGCAACTCATAGGCGGCTTCCTGGTGCCGCTCCTTCCGCGCTTCCCGCTTTGCCTCCGCTTCGGCGCAGAGCTTCTGGTATTTCGGCGTCTCCCGTTTCCCGGCCTCGGCCAGTTCGAGGAGCTTGTCGGTGTAGTCGTACATGTCGATCGCGCCCAGGTGCAAGACCACCAATTGCGCCTGGACACGCTCGGCAAACTCGAGGGTTTTCAGCGTGTGCCGCAGCGCATTGTCCCGCTCCTTGCGATCCAACGAAGTGAACTTGAAGACGTTCGGGGCCGCCCGGGTCACGCCGATGGGTAACGGGCAGAAATTGTGGAGGGTGGTGATGCGGATGACACCGGCGGCGACGGCGTCGAGGATGCCGGGGACGAGGCTCAACCGGATCCCGTGGCTGAGTTCCGCATAGGCGAAGCCGAGATCGCGGATCTCCCGCAACATGGCATGGCCATCCGTGTGACGATCCGAGTTCCAGCAGGTCGAGAGCGAGTACATAAAGGTCAGGGCCGAGCGCAGGGCGAAAGGCCCGGCGCTCGGCCCTGCCTGGCAAACTTTCCGTCAGAGATCGGCGTAGCGCGCCGACAGCATGGCGTTGAATCGGGCGACTTTCATCTTGCGTCGCCTCCGCTCGCTGGGTTTCTCAAAGTGGCGGTGGTTGCGGACTTCGCGAAGGGTGCCTTCGCGGTCCACCCGCTTCTTGAGCCGGCGAAGGGCCTTTTCGACCGCCTCGCCTTTTTTCAATCGGATTTCGGTCAAATCGAGTTCACTTCCTCTCCACGGGACCTGGGGCGGCGCCACTTCCGTGTCCTCCGCACCCCTCCGGTCAGGGCGCGTAGGCTAGGGCCCCCCGCCAGAGACTGTCAACGGCCAAAATGCCGGGGTGAAAAAGGCGGCGGTCCGGGATCGGACCGCCGCCTTGGATGGGAGCCTCAGAGACGCTTACAAGCCCCTGCCGGCCATGTACTTGAGCAGGTCGACCACCCGGTTCGAGTAGCCCCACTCGTTGTCGTACCAGCTCACCACCTTGAAGAAGCGCTTTTCGCCCTTCAGGTTGTTCTGGAGCGTCGCCAGACTGTCGTAGACCGAACTGCGCTCGTCGTGGATGAAGTCGGTCGAGACCAGTTCTTCGGCCGTCACGCCCAGAATCCCCTTGAGATAGGTCTCGCTGGCCTGCTTGAGGGCGGCGTCGATCTCCTCGATCGAGGTGTCTTTCGTCGTCCGGAAGGTGAGGTCCACCACCGAGACGTTGGCGGTCGGAACGCGGAACGACATGCCGGTGAGCTTGCCCTTGGTCTCGGGCAACACTTCGCCGACGGCCTTGGCGGCGCCGGTCGTGCTGGGAATGATGTTGATCGCCGCCGCCCGACCTCCGCGCCAGTCCTTCTTCGAGGGACCATCGACGGTCTTCTGCGTGGCGGTGTACGAGTGGATCGTGGTCATCAGGCCGGTCTCGATGCCGAAGCCGGACTTGAGGATGACATGCACCAGCGGGGCCAGACAGTTGGTGGTGCAGGAGGCGTTTGACACGATGTGGTCCGTGGCCGGGTTGTAGTGCCGGTCATCCACGTTCACGCCCATGACGAAGGTCTTCACGCCGCCTTTGGCCGGCGCGGTGATGATCACCTTCTTGGCGCCCCGCGGCCAGATGGCCCTTGGCCTTCTCGCCGTCGGTGAAGAGGCCGGTGGCCTCGATGACCACCTCGACGCCGAGCGCCTTCCAGGGGAGCTGGCTGGGTTCCTTGGTGGCCATCACGCACTGGATCTTGTGCCCGTTCACCACCAGCACATCCGCCTCGGGCTTGCTGGCATCACTCTTCTCCGTGGTCACGGCGTGCTTGAACTTCCCGTGCACGGAGTCGTACTTCATCTGGTAGGCGAAATAGTCCGCGTCCGTCGAGATGTCCACGACCGCCACCACGTCGAACTGGCGGCCGAGAAGCCCTTGATCGCAGAGCGCCTGGAAGACCATGCGGCCGATCCGGCCGAAGCCATTGATTGCTACTTTAGTTGCCATGTTGCGTTCGCTTTCGTTTTCGTGTTCCCACTCATCACTCGCCCCTCCCGGGACCGGTGATGCTAGCCCGGGGCACTTGACCGTCAACGAGAAAGCCGACGCCCACTCCAGCGCGCTCTACGCTACGCAAAGCGGCGCTGAAGCGCTCGCACTCCAGGCGCTTCGCGAACTCGCATGCGGTGGGCTGGCGCGGAGCGTGTGGAGTGCGCTGTCTTCCAGCAGCGCTTTGCGTTCATCCCCCCGCCCAAAGCGGCGCTGAAGCGCTCGCACTCCAGGCGCTTCGCGAACTCGCATGCGGTGGGCTGGCGCGGAGCGTGTGGAGTGCGCTGTCTTCCAGCAGCGCTTTGCGTTCATCCCCCCGCCCAAAGCGGCGCTGAAGCGCTCGCACTCCAGGCGCTTCGCGAACTCGCATGCGGTGGGCTGGCGCGGAGCGTGTGGAGTGCGGCGACTACTCGCTGCGCCAGAGACGATAGACGGCACCGCCACGGCGGGGCACCGGCGCCGCGAGGCTCTCCTGCCGGAGCCCCACGTCCTGTTGCCGCCACAGATCACGGGCCCGGTACCGGCCGTCGAGCCCCAGCGCCGGCCAGGCCGCCGTGACGGTCGTCGGAAACTCGCCCCGGTTGAACAGCCCCACCGCCTTCGAGCCGTCCGCCAGGTCCTTGATCATCGCAAAGGTCTCGTCGGCGAGCGGCACCACCCGGCCGCATTGTCCCAGGGGATCCTGGTTCACCTCGATGAGCTCGGGGTTGCACAACACGTTCACCGTGAACTCGTCCAGCCGCCCCATGTCTCCGCTGAAGAACAGCGGGGACGCCATGAGGCACCACAGCGACATGAAGGCGTATTGCTCGCTCGGGGTCAGGGGCAGGGCCGCGGTTCGCCCATGCCGTGGGCGTTGCCAATGTAGCCGATCTGGATGTAGTCGGGGTCGTTCCAGGCGCCGGGCCGCTGCCAGTCGCGGTGTTCGGCGTTCTTAAGCGCCACCTCGAAGATGCGGTCCAGCTCGAAGCCCAGATCCCCCGCGGTGCGCCAGGAATGGCCACCCACCTCCGCGCCCCACTTCCAGACGTCGCCCATCCCGTACTGGCAGAGGTTGAGCACGATGTCCCGCGGCTGTTCCCGCAGCAGGCGGCCCATCAGCACGTAGGGCTTCTTGAACTTCACCAGCTCCGGGTCCGGGTCCTTCGCGGCGATCTCGCCGTACGAGCACCAGTCGTACTTGAGCAGGTCGAACCCCCAGTCGGCGAACTGGCGGGCGTCGCGCGCCTCGTGCTGCCAGGAACCCGCGAATCCCGCGCAGGTGCGGGGGCCGGGCGAGATGTACGTCCCGGCCTTCAGACCGAGGCGATGGATGTGCTCGGTGAGCGCATTCATGTCGGGAAAATGCTTGTTCGGCAGCAAATTCCCCGCGGCATCCCGATGCGGCCCGACACGCAGCGGATCGGAGTGCTTGGCGGCGTTCATCCAGCAGTCGTCGATGCTGACGTACTGGTAGCCGACATCGGCCATGCCGCTGCGCACCATCACGTCGGCCGCCTCGCGCATGAGCCGGTCGGTGATGCGGTCGTAGTGGGTGTACCAGTGGTTCCAACCCATCGTCGGGGTCAGCGCCAGGGTGTCCCCGGCTACAATGCGGAGTGTACTTTGGGCGGTCCCATGCCGGTTGCGCGCCACGAGATTCAACGCGTATTCGCCGCGGGCCGGAGCGGTGCCGCGCAGGATCCCGGTGTCCGCGTCGAGGGTCAGCCCGGCCGGCAGCGGGCTGGCCGTGAAGGTCATCGGACGTTCGCCTTGGGCCGGGATGCGGAACAGGAAGGGATTTCCGGGCCGGCAACCGGTCACGCGCGGGCTGTTGATCCGCGGCGCGGGCCCGGGTTTCGGGGTCAAGATCACCACCTCCTCCACCGGTGCCGGCACCGTCCGCGGGCGCGCGCCGGTGACCAGGAAACGCGCCTCCGCCCAGTTCGCGTGGTCGTAGCTGACCCCGTCGCCGGCGTCGGTCACGAGCAACATGAGGCTGCGCACGCCGCGGACCTCGAGATCCACGGTCTTGGCGGGCTGACGGCGCCGGAGGACGCCGGAGTCCCAAAGCTTGCGGCCATCGCCGGCGATCTGGAAGGCGATGCTGGCACTGTCACTCGTCGTCGCGTCATCGACGCCCACCACGGCCTGGAAGCGTTCGCTGCCCCCGGCCAGATCCAGCCAGACCACGCTTCGCGCGTGCGTCCCCACGCCCCGGTCATAGGTCTGGCCGGCGATGCTCAGGGGCTTGCCGGTCACAGAACGGTCGCGCTGCGCCTCGCCCCAGCTCTGCCGGACCATCGTCAGGTCCAGCTCGGACAGCCAGACGGTTTCCGCGGCGGACAACGAGGCGGGCGGAGCGAGTAGCAGAACGGCGGACCAGAGGGCCGTCGGGAACATCCCGAACGAGGACCGGCACGGCACGGGCGTGGAGGAAGGGCAAGGCGGGTTCATAGTCACAGCGGGCAAGTGTTCGGGTCATGAACCACCGGACGATGACTTGCGTCAAGCCCCGGTACCCGGAACAGGGAGGGGCAAAGGTGCATCTGATCCGCGGCTCCACCGTCGCGTTGCCGGACCGCGAGTGCAGGCTGGAAGCCCGCTCCCCAGGTTCCCGGCGCAGCCGGCCCGACCGGAAAACGCTGGCGCGCTCCCCCTCGCAGAGGCACCCTCCTGCGCATGCAGCCGCGCACCCTGCCCCGACGGCGTGCCGGCCGGATACCTGTCCCCGGTCCGCGCGCGTGGGCGGCTGCGTTGCTGCTGAGCACACTGGGGGCCGCGGCCCACGCTGCGGAGGCGGACTCCACCGATCCGCCCGAGCCCGCCCGGCCGCCCGCACCCATCTTGACGCTGGCGTCGCGGCGTGACCTCGGCTCGCGCGTGGCGGGGCAGCTCGACGCCCAACCCGAGACCCCTTACCAGATCCTGCTCTGGACGGTCACCGGCTGCGGAGACGACCAACTCCCGGTCGATTTTCAACCTCTCGCCGAAATCGACGCCCCCACCGATGCTGCCGGCCACGCCGCCTTCCAACTCGTGCTCCCGATCCCGCTCAACGACACCCAGCAGATCGTCGCTCGCACCCGGGATGCCACCGGCGCCACCTCCGACCTCTCGGACTGCCGCCCGGTCCAAGTGGAGATGACTTACTGGGAAGACGCCGCGCTCACCCTCGCCGGCCCCACCAACACCGTGGTCGCGGGCAACGCCCTCCCCCTGCACCATCACGCTCGCCAACCGCAGCGAAGGCCCCGCCGGACGCCCCTCCCTGACGGGTCTCGAGGTCGTACTCGACCTCCCCGACCTCGTCGACTTCGTCAGCGCCTCTCCCGAAGCCATTGTCGAGGAAGGCCGCGTCCGGTTCTCCGACTTGACCCTGCCCCCGACGGCACGGAACCCTTGCGTGTCACTTTGCGCCCTGCAAGTGGATGGCCCGCTGACCCTCACCGCGCGGGTGAACGATCCCGGCCCCTACCAGGCAAACAACGTCGCGTCGGCAATCGTGGACGTCGCCGAACCTCCCACCGACCGCGCTGACCTCGCCCTCACCCTGACCGCGGCACCGGCGACCGCGCGGGTCGGCATGGCCCTGACCTGTACGATAGTCGTGACCAACCAAGGCCCCGACGACGCCGGCGAGGTAGTCCTAACCAACCGGCTGCCCACGGGCGTGTTTGTCCTGCAGGCGAACGCCACCCCAGGCCGGCCGGTGGTCACCGACGAGTTGGTGGTCTGTCATCTGGGCCTGATGACCAACGGAAGCACTGCCCGGCTCACGCTGGTCGTGCAACCCACCCTTGAAGGCGAACTCACCCACGTGGCTTCCGTCCTCCCGACCGCACCACGACCCGGCACGCCCGAGGACGGCAGCCCGCGGCGCATGCAGGACCCCAATCTCGAGAACAACGTCGCGACCAACCTCGTCCTCGTCGCCGAAGCCCTTCCCCTCGAACCGGTGGGGGCACCCGCCTTCGACGCGCAGCGTGGGTGGTTCGAGCAGACCGTGCGGTTCACCCATGGCGGCCGGACGCCCCTGCCGGGCGTGCGCTTGTGGCTTGCCGGGGTGGCGACCAACACGCTCGTCCTGAACCGCAACGGCATGGAGAACGGCCGTCCCTATCTCCACCTGGGCCGTGCGGTGGCTGCGGGCGAAACCATCGAGTTCATCGTCGAACTCTATCGCGCGGATCGCCAGCCGGTGCCGACCCCGCTTTACGAGGCGGCCGGACACGCGGGAGGGGGTGCTGATGTTCCGCCCGAACCCGGACGTCCGCCGCTCGTCGTCGACGCGACCCTCGAACCCGAGGGATTGCGCCTGGACTGGAACTCCTTGCCCTCGCGTCGTTACCTCGTCCAGTACCGCGTCTTGATCTCGGACTGTTGGCGCAGCTTCGCCCCTGGCCTCAGCGCAACCTCCAACCGCCTGAGCTGGTGGGATCTTGTCGCGCCGACCGATCCGGACCCGGCTCCGTCCAGCCGCTTTTACCGTGTGCTCGAACTGCCTTGAAATCCGAACCTCCGAAATCCCCTGTCTCCATGACCCAACGTTCCTCTGTCCCGGTCTCGGTCTCCGTCTCGCTTCTGGCCGCCGTGGCGGCCGTCCCGGCGCTGGAAGCCGGCGAGCCCATCGAGCAACCCAACCGTCTCACCTTCGGACCCCGTGTCGGGTTCAATGTCCGCGCCGGGTTCAGCAGTGCGCTAGCCTCACCGACCGCTCAGCCCGGACCGCCCACGGGCGGCGGCGTGGACCGCGTCTATGACGACGGTTATGTCCGGTTGGACAACAGCGGCAACGCCGAAGGGAAGACGTGGTACTGGGGTTACGACCAGGCTGCGCAGGTCGATCTTGCGGGTGACAACCTGAGGCTGAACGCCTTGACCAGCGTGGGCCGGACCCCCGAGCGCGAGGTCACCGGTGACCCGTACGTCGGCGGGGAATTGACCTACACGCGCTACCTCTTCGAGTGGGGCCGCGCCAATTGGGGCCTCGAGTTGGGCGGATCCTTCATGCCCCTCGAGATCAAGGACAGCTCGTCCCTGAGCGGCCTGCTGACCTCCGTCACCGATGCGTTCAGCCTCGGCGGGGTGGTGCCGCCCGCGGCCCCGTATCGGGGGACCTTCGAAGGGCCGGGACCCGTCATCGGCGACACCCCGACACGCACCACGCTCGACCGCCAGGTCAGCTACACCGGCGACCGCAAGATCGAGACCATGGCCGTCGGCCTCCGCCTTGGACCCAGCCTGGATGTCTCCATGGGCAAGCCGCTCTCCCTCCAGATCAGCGGGGGCCTGCACGTCCTCTACGCCGATTCCGACTACACGTTCAACGAAAACGTGATTCTCGCCGAAGGCGGAACCCTCCGGTCGCAGTCCGGTTCCGTCTCGCAGCAGGACTGGGTTTTCGGCGCGTATGTACGCGGCCAGTTCCTCCTCGCCCTCTCCCGCAGCCTGGGCATCGTCGCCAGCGTCGAATACCTCATGACCGACCGCATCGAGTTCGAGACCGGCGGCCATCGCGCCCGCCTGGATTTCACCGAGTCGTTCGGCTGCACCGCCGGCCTGGCCTGGACGTTCTGAACCCCCTCCCCGCGCCCGCCCGTAGGCGCCGACGTGAGGAGGCGACGTGAGGAGGCGACGTGAGAGCGCGCTGGCGCGGAAGCCCGGGCCGCTTTGCCCCTCACGTCGGCCCCTACCGGTCGGCAACCAGCGCGCCGGCCGCAGACAACAGCGCGCCCACCGGGACCGCATCTTCCGCCAACCCCGCCAATCGGACTTCTGGGCCGGGTTTGAAGGCGTCCATCACGAACCCGGGGAGCCCGGCCGCCACCGCCGCCCGGAGCGGTTCCCCCAACAGCGAGAGCCCGCCACCCAGCACGACCACCGCCGGGTGAAGGAGGTGCACCGCATGCGACAGGCCGAATGCCAGGTCCCGGGCCGTCTCTTCAAGTAGCCCCCACGCCGCGGGATCCCCGGCCGCCAGCGCTGCCCCCAGATGCCGGGCCTCCCCGCGCGACATCCCCGCCGTCAACCGTGCCAGTACCCCTCCCGGCTCAGCGGCTGCCAGGGCGCGAATACGACGGTCCACGGCCCACCCCGCGCAGCGCGACTCGACCGTCGTGCCCGCCCGATCCAGCCGGACATGGCCCAGTTCGACCTCCCCGGCGTGGCCCCATGGTAAATCCGCCCATCCACAACCAGGCCCCCCCACGCCGCTCCCCAGCGTCGCGTACAGCACCGGATTGTGACCTTGCCCGGCACCGCGTCGGGCCTCGCCCAGCGCCGCCACGTTCGCGTCATTGTCCACCGTCACCGGCAAACCGCTCAACTCGCGCAGCCAGTCGCCCAGCGGGAACTCGGACCACCCCACCACGTGGTGCGAACAACAAACCCGGCCCGTGCGCCAGTCCACAGGGCCGCCGTAACCGACCCCGATGCCCCGCAGCGACGGATGGGGACGAAGGCGTTCGATCGTGTCAGCGATGTGCCGGCGGATGCCCGCCCCGCCTTCCTCCGCCCGTACCCCGAACCGAAAACGCTCGTGGATCACGCCGTCCGCGTCCCCCACCACTACCTGCAGCTTGGTGCCGCCAATTTCGATGCCGAGGTACAAGACCAAAGAAATGGGCCGGATGGAGATCCGGCCCGTTCTGAGAACCATGTCTCTGCTCGATGCGGCGCCGCAGACTTACGCCTCACTGCACACACGGAATCCTGCGTATTTGCATCGCAACTGCGCCATGACTCTACCCCTTCCCCCCTCCGCACCAGTCACCAGAACTGGGGACAGGAACGAAAGGCAGGCTGGCTCGGAGACGCTCCCGCCGGGCAGGGGCGGTGGACCACAGGATTTCTGCTTGTCAGTCGTCGTCCTCCCCCCGAACTTGGCCGCCGCGGTGGTTCACCGGCGGGCCAGACCCGTCAGTCGCAGCCCCGCCGTGCGGACCTGAACGTATGGATGTCAAACTCCCCAAGCTGGGCGAAGGCGCAGACTCCGGTGTGGTCGTCAGCGTGTTCGTCAAGGCCGGCGACACAATTAAGAAAGAGCAGGCGATTCTCGAACTCCGAAAACGAGAAGGCCGTCGCTTCCATCCCGTCGCCCGCCGCCGGGACTGTCTCGCAGGTGTTCGTCAAACCCGGCGACAAGGTCAGTGTCGGCCAACGCCTGATCGCCCTCGATTCCGGCGGCGGCAGTGCCGCGGCCCCCGTCGCCGAAGCGACCCGCCCGGCCGAGCCCAAGACAGCCCCGGCCGCCAAGGCCCGTCCAGCTCGCGCCGCCAAATCTGAACCCGAGCCCGAGCCCGAGCCCGAGCCCGAACCTGAATCAGCGGAGGCTGCCGAGCCCGGTGAAGGCGAAGAGGACGAAGCCGCGCCGGCTTCCCCCCACCCGCCCGCGGCCTCTCCGACTCTGCGACGTCTGGCCAAGGATCTCGGGATCGACCTCGCCCGCGTCCGCGGCAGTGAGCGCGGCGGCCGGATCGTGATGGTGGACCTCCGCCATTACATCCAGCGGCTCCAACGCCTGGCTGCCCAGGCGGGCCGCGACGACCGGCGCCCCGCCCGGCCCCGCGCCGAGGCCGTCGATTTTTCCAAGTGGGGCCCCGTGAGCGTGAAACCCCTCTCGCCCTTGCGCCAGACCATCGCCCGTCGCATGGCCGAGAGTTGGGCCACCGTGCCGCGCGTCACGCAGTTCGACGAGGCAGACGTCACGCGGCTGGGCGAGTTGCGGAAGCAGCACCTCGAGGCCTACCAGCAAAAAGGCACGAAGCTCACCCTCACCCCCTTCGTGGTCAAGGCGGTCGCCAACACGCTGCTCAAGCACCCCACGCTGAACGCCAGCCTGGACCCCGGCGGCGAGAGTCTCGTCCTCAAGTCCTACTACCACCTCGGCCTCGCCGTCGATACCGAGGCCGGCCTCATGGTGCCGGTGATCCGGGACGCCGACAAAAAGGCGTTGGTCGAACTCTCCCGCGAGATCGAGGCCCTCGCCCAAAAGGCGCGGGAACGCAAACTCACCGCCGAGGACATGAAGGGCGGCACGTTCACGATTTCCAACCAGGGCGGCATCGGCGGCGCCCACTTCACGCCCATCCTCAACCTGCCCGAGGTGGCCATCCTGGGCGTGGGACGAGGCGCCGTAAAGCCCGTGTGGCGCGACGGCCGCGTCGAGCCGCGCACCCTCATGCCGCTGGCGTTGTCGTATGATCACCGCGTGATCGACGGCGGCACCGCCGCCCGGTTCATCACCGACCTGGTCAAGGAGCTCGAACAGTTCGCCGAGTCGCTTGTGAAGCTTTGAAGATGGAACCCATCCAGACTGACCTCGTCGTCGTGGGCGCCGGCCCCGGCGGTTACACCGCGGCCTTCTATGCCGCCGACCTGGACCAGAAGGTCGTGCTGGTCGAACGCGAACCGCGCCTCGGCGGCGTGTGCCTTAACTGCGGGTGCATCCCGTCGAAAGCCCTGCTCCACGCCGCCCACACGCTCAACGTCGCCCGCGAAGCCAGCCATTGGGGCCTCGACTTCGGCGAGCCGCGCGTGGACCTGAACCGCCTGCGCGCCTGGAAGGAGTCCATCCTCCAGAAGCTCGGCAACGGCGTCAGCCAGCTCGCCCAGCGCCGCCAGGTCCAGGTCCTCACCGGCCGGGCCTACTTCGAAGACTCCACCACGCTCCGCGTCGAGACCGCCGCGGGACAACAGTTCGTCAAGTACCAGAAGGCCATCGTGGCCACCGGCTCGAAGGCCGCCATGCCCAAGGCCTTTGACCTCGGCAACCCGCGCATCATGACCTCGACCGAGGCGCTCGACGTCGAGGAAATCCCCCGAAACTCCTGGTGGTGGGCGGCGGTTACATCGGCATGGAGCTCGGCACCGTCTATGCCACGCTCGGCAGCCAGGTCGTCGTCGTCGAGGCGGCCGAGAACATCCTGACCGGTGCCGACCCGGACCTCGCACGACCGATCGCCAACCGCGCCGCCCAGCGCTTCAAGGAAATCCGCACCCGCGCCAAGGTGCTCGACATGGCCACCAAAGGGCCGCAGATCCGCGTCGTGCTCGAGTGGAACGGCGAACGCCTCGAGGAGCTCTACGACCGGGTCCTCGTCTCGGTCGGCCGTGTCCCAAACGCCGACGATCTCGGCCTCGAAAACACCCGCGTCACCCGCGATGACAAGGGCTTCATCGAAGTGGACGAGTACCAGCAGACGCAGGACCCCGCCATCCTCGCCATCGGCGATATCGCCGGGGGCGTGCTGCTCGCCCACAAGGCCTCCCGCGAAGCCCGCATCGCCGTGGAACGGATCCTCGGCGAGTCAGCCACGGCCGATGACTTCATCATTCCAGCCGTCGTCTTCACCGACCCCGAACTCGCCTGGTGCGGTGTCACCGAGGCCGAGGCGCGGGCCAAGGGGCTCGAGGTCGAGGTGGTCAAGTTCCCCTGGTCCGCCTCCGGCCGCGCCCTCACCTTCGATCGCCCCGATGGCATGACCAAGCTGGTGGTGGATCCGGCCACCGAACGCGTGCTCGGCGTCGGGATCGTCGGCCACGGCGCCGGCGAACTCATCGCCGAAGGCGTTCTGGCCATCGAGATGGGCGCCACCGCGATGGATCTCGCCCTCTCGGTGCATCCCCATCCGACGCTTTCCGAGACGATGATGGAGTGCGCCGAGGTGTTCTACGGCCACGCCACCCACGCCATCGCCCGGCGACGGAAACGGGAGGCGTAGCTTCCGGCCGCCCGCTTGCCCGGCTTGTGCCGGTCCCCACGGGGCGTAAGGTGTTCGCCAGGATGAAGCCGGTCATCAACGTCGAAGAGACCGTGGAAAGAACAGTGGGCCGGCGGACGGCCCCGGCGGACCCGCTCAAGGCGGGTATGGCCTTGCTGGAGCTGTCGCGGGAAATGCACCGCAGTCTCAAGCTGCGGTGGGCGCCGGTCGGTGTTTACCGCTTCCACAGTCACGAGGAGGCCGATGCATGGCGACTGAAGATGCTGGCCCGGAGCGGGCTCCCGCAGGACTAGAATCACGGCCGCCTACCCAAGCGGACTTGGTGGCGCTTTGTCGTGAGCTCAATCAGCGGCAGGCCCGATACGTGGTGATTGGAGGCCTGGCCATGATCGCCAACGGCTATCCCCGCACAACCATGGACGTGGATCTGCTGGTCGCCGTGGATCAGGAGAACGAAGCGGCCGTGTTCGGCGCCCTGGCGACGCTGCCGGATCGGGCGGTCCGCGAACTCGAGCCGGGCGAACTGCAGCGTTACACCGTCATCCGCGTCGCGGACGAGATCCTCGTGGACCTGATGCGTTCCGCGGGCGGCATCGAGTATGCCGAGGCGGCACAGCATGTCATCGTCCACGAGTTGGGCGGTGTGCCGATTCCCTTCGCGTCGCCGCGGCTTCTCTGGCGGATGAAGGTGGTGACCCACCGGGAGAAGGACGCGGACGACCTCCTGTTCTTGCGGGATTGGTTCGCCCAACACGGCGAAGAACCGCCGCGGGTGAACTGAGGGCCGCAACGTTCCGGCGGCGCCCCACCGACCGTAGGCGCCGACGTGAGGAGGCGACTTCAGCGGGCCAAGGCCTCATGCGAAGCCACGAACAGCTTGGAGGGAGTGAAGCGGCGTTGCCTCCCTCCCACGACGCCTCCTCACGTCGGCGCCTCCCACGCGTCGTGTGACTCCCCGCGCTACGCCGTCCCAAACAAGGCCTGCGCGAACTGATCCGCATCGAACGGCTGCAGGTCGTCCGGCTGTTCGCCCACCCCGATGAACTTCACCGGCAGGGCCAGCTCCTGCTGGATGGCCACGACCATGCCCCCTTGCTCGTGCCATCCAGTTTCGTGACCACCAGCCCGGTCAGAGGGACCGCCTTGTGGAACTCGCGCGCCTGGTTCAAGGCGTTCATGCCCGTCGTGGCATCGAGCACCAGCAACGTCTCGTGCGGCGCCCCGGGCAGCTTCCGGTCCATCACCCGGTGCACCTTCTGCAGCTCCTGCATGAGGTTGTTCTTGGTGTGCAGCCGGCCCGCCGTGTCCACGAACAGATAATGCGCGTGCCGCGACTGCGCGGCACTGATGGCATCGTGCGCCACCGCTGCGGGATCCGCGTGGTAAGCCCCCGCAATGACCGGCACGTCCAGCCGCTGGCCCCAGAGCTTGAGCTGCTCGATCGCCGCCGCCCGAAACGTGTCGCACGCCGCCAGCACCGCGGATTCCCCCGCCGCCGTCACGCGACGCGCCAGCTTCGCGCAGGTCGTGGTCTTGCCCGTCCCGTTCACGCCCACGACCGACACCACCGTCGGCGGCTGCGGCGCCCGCCCCAAGGTCGCGGCGACCGTGCCGAGACTCCGCGCCACTTCCCGCCGCGCAATCTCCACGACGTCCAGCCCACCGCTGCCCTGCGTCTCGTAGGCGCGCTTGACGGCCGCCACCACCTGCCCGGTCAGGGCGTGCCCCAAGTCGCCCGCGATGAGCACGGCCTCAAGTTCCTCGAGCGACGCCGCCGTCAGCCGCGGCGACCGGGTCACAATCCGCTGGATCTCGTGCACCAGCCGGGCGTGCGACTTCTGCAGCCCTGCCTTGAGTCGGTCAAAGAAGCCCATGATCAGCCGGGGTGGGGCGGGGCCAGCCTCCGTGCGGCGAGCCGTTGCTTGAGGTGTTCAAAGTGGTCCCAGTCCAGGCGCACCGTGCCGATCAGCGGTTTGCCCTTGCTCAACCCGTGGCAGTCCGAACCGCCGGTCACAACCAGGCCATGCTGGCGGGCGTAGGCCAAGTACCGACCCGAGGCATCCGCGGAATGCTTGGTGTGCCAGCACTCGAGACCGTCCAGACCCGCGGCCACGATGGGAGCGATCAGCCGGTCGTTGTGGTTGAGCCCGGGATGGGCCATCACCGCCAGGCCGCCCGCCTCGTGGATCAGATCGATGGCGGCGTGGGCCGAGATCTTGAACTTCGGCACCCAGGCGGGTCGATGCAGCTTGAGGTACCGGTCGAAGGCCTGGTCCAGCGACACGCAGAACCCGCCCTGCACCAGCGCCCGCGCCACGTGTGGCCGGCCCGGCGAGCGGCAGTTCGCCAGCGCAAACACCGCGTCCGCCGAAAGCGGGATGTCCAGCGCGTTCAATCGCTCGACCATCTCCCGGACCCGGTCCTGCCGCACGCTCTGGAACATCGCCAGCTCCCGCAGCAGGCGCGGATGGGTGGGGTCAACGGCAAAGCCCAGGATGTGAACCTCGTGACCGTCCAGCTCGGCGGTCAGCTCCGTGCCCGACAGGAACTCGAGCCCCTCCCGCGCACACGCCGCCGCCGCCCGCGCACAGCCCTCCACCGTGTCGTGGTCCGTCAGCGCGATCGCCCGCAAGCCCAGCCGCCGGGCGTGCCCGACGATCTCCTCCGGCGAGTAGGTGCCGTCGGAGAAATGGCTGTGGAGATGCAGGTCAGCGGCCATGCGCAAGTCAGGTCACCAGACGGGCAGGGCGCATGAGTTCCTTCCGCAGACTGTCAAGGATCCCGTTCACGAACTTGCCGCTGTCATCCGTCGAGTACTTCTTCGCGATGTCGACCGCCTCGTTGATGCTCACCACCGGCGGGATGTCCTCCCGGTACAACATCTCGTACATCGCAAGCCGCAGGATGTTGCGATCCACGTTCGCCATGCGGGGCAGATCCCAGTTCTTGGCGTACCGCAGCAGCCGCGCGTCCAGTTCCGCCCGATGCTCGATCGTCCCGCGGATCAGCGGATCGGCAAACAGCCGCACGGCCGCCTCCTGCGCCGTCGGAGGCGGCAGCTCCGCGGCTTCGCCCCATGTTGGCTTGCCCTGTCCCCGCTCCCGCGCCCCGGCCCGCAGCGCGTCCCAAAAACGATTCAGCGCCGCCTCGAGATCGGTCGGCGGGTTGAGGTCATACTGGAACAGGAATTGCACCGCGCGTTCGCGCGCATCGCGACGTGTGCCCACGCCGCCGAGCATGCCGTCCGACCGCCACACCGGCAAAAGAAAAAACCGGCGCGACAAAATCGGTGCGTGTCTCCCCCGGCCATTCTGCTAGGGTGCGCGCCGATGAAACGCGCGTTGCGATCGCTGGCCTGCGTCACCTGCCTCGCCGCCACCCTCCCGGCGGCGGAACTGCCGCCCTGGGACGAGGTGATCGGGATCGTCCGGTCCCATCTCGCGGGCGCCACCGAATCCGAGCTGAACGACGCCGCCGTCCAAGGCCTGCTGCAACAGTTGCGCTCCCGCGTGCTCCTCGAACCCGCCACTCCCTCCCCGGCCGCCCCCGCTCCCGACGCCCCGCCTTTGAGTCGCACCAACGTCTTCGAGTCGGCCTACGCCTATCTGCGCATCGCCCGTGTCGCCCCCGGCCTGGCCGCGGCCGTCCAGAGCACCCTCGGTTCGCTGCAGGCCACCCAGGAAATCAAGGGCCTGGTCCTCGACCTCCGCTTCGCCAACGGCGAGGACTTTGCCGAGGCGGGCCGCACTGCCGATCTGTTCGTCAACCGGCAGCAGACCCTCCTCGCCTGGGGCGACGAACGCGTCGAGGCCACCCCCAAGACCAACGCCCTCACGCTCCCCGTCGCTCTGCTCGTCAACGGCGAGACCCGCGCGGCTGCCGAGGCCCTCGCCGCCACCCTCCATGCCCTGCGCCTCGGCCTCGTCCTCGGCTCGCCCACCGCCGGCCAGGCCAGTGTCTTCAAGGAGTTCACCCTCTCCACCGGCCAACGCCTCCGCGTCGCCGTCGCCCCCGTCCAGGTCAGCGGCGATACCCCCGTCCCCCTGACCGGCTTGGTGCCCGACCTCGCCGTCGCGGTCCCGCCGGAAGAGGAACGCGCCTATCTCGAAGACCCCTTCCGCGCCGGCTCCGGCCCCTCCCGTCCCACCAGCCGCGGTGCCCGCCTCACCGAGGAGGACCTGGTCCGACTTCACCGCGAAGCGCTCGATCCGACCGCGGCGCGACCGCGACGCCCCGCGCCCCCGGCCGTCCCCAGGTGCGGGACCCCGCCCTGCTGCGAGCCCTCGATTTGCTCAAGGGCCTGGCCCTCGTCGGCCTGCGCCAACCCTGACATGGACTACAAAGACACCCTCAATCTGCCCCGCACGGACTTCGCGATGAAGGCCGACCTCGTGAAACGCGAGCCGGCCCGCCTCGCCCAGTGGGAGGCCACCCGCCTCTACGAACGCATCCAGGCCTCCCGCGCCGGCGCGCCCACGTTCGTCCTCCACGACGGCCCCCCTTCGCCAACGGCGAGATTCACCTCGGCCACGTCCTCAACAAGATTCTCAAGGACCTCGTCCTCAAGTTCAAAACCCT
This sequence comes from Verrucomicrobiota bacterium, assembly GCA_027493615.1. Taxonomy (GTDB): domain Bacteria; phylum Verrucomicrobiota; class Verrucomicrobiia; order Limisphaerales; family J093; genus DSVZ01. Next base: position 1,001,273 of record JAOSKK010000038.1, on the reverse strand, counting down.
CCGTGGTTGCCGCGCCCCTACGTGCCCGGCTGGGATTGCCACGGCTTGCCCATCGAGTTCAAGGTCACCCAGGAACTCCGCAAGGCCGGCCAACAACCCGCCCCCCTCTGCACCTGCCGCCAGCCCCGCCGGCGAACCTCCCACCCGCCCCAACGTCCCGGCCGCCCGCGACGCCGAATTCTCCCCCGCCGCCATCCGCAACGCCTGCGACGCCTACGCCCGCAAACACGTCGCCATCCAGCGCGACCAGTTCAAACGCCTCGGCATCCTCGGCGATTGGGACAACCCCTCCCTCACCCTCGCCCGCGAGTACGAAGCCGAGGAACTCCGGCTGTTCGCCCGGCTCGTCGAACGCGGCTTCGTTTACCGCGGCAAGAAACCGGTTTACTGGAGCATCCCCTGCCGCACGGCCCTCGCCGAGGCCGAGGTCGAGTACCAGGACCACGTCAGCCAGAGCATCTACGTGAAGTTCCCCGTCCTGGGGCACCTGAACACGTTCCTGCTCCTCTGACCACCACTCCTGGACCCTCCTGCCAACCTCGCTGTCGCCTACAACTCGACCTTCAGCTACTCGCTTGTCCGCGTCCCCACCGGCGACGACACTTCCGAGGATTACCTCGTCTCCGCCCTGCTCCTCAGCACCGTGGCCGCCAAGTGCGGTTGGCCTTCCTACCAGATCCTCCGCAGCCTCGAGAACGGCCACCTCCGCCAACTCGCTTACCAACACCCCTTCTGCCAGCGCACCGGCCAACTGTTCGCCGGCGATGCGTTCGTCACCAACGACGCCGGCACCGGCTTCGTCCACGTCGCCCCCGGCCATGGCCTCGAAGACTACGCCCTCGGCCTCCGCGAGCACCTCCCCGTCTACTCGCCGGTCGACGATGACGGCCGGTTCGCCTGGACCGATGACCTGCCGCGCGACCAGCAGATGCCAGCCAACCTGCTCGGCAAGTCCATCCTCGAACGCCACGGTAAGAGCGATGCCAATGAGGCGGTCCTGCACGAACTCCGGGCCCGCCAGGCCCTGGTCCACCAGGAGAATTACCACCACAGCTACCCCCACTGCTGGCGCAGCAAAACCCCCGTTATCTTCCGCGCCATGGACCAGTGGTTCATCCGCGTCGATCACCCGGTCAGCAGCCCGGCAACCGAAGCCACACCCGCCGCTCCGAACCCCGACCCTCGAACTTCGCCCTTCGAACTTCGCCCTTCGCCCTTCCCCTTTCGCCAGTTCGCCCTCGACGCCATCGCGCGCGTCCGCTGGATCCCGGAATGGGGCATCAACCGCATCCAGGGCGCCGTGCAGTCCCGACCCGACTGGTGCATCTCGCGGCAGCGCTCGTGGGGCGTGCCCTTGCCGGCGTTCTACACGGCGGCGGGCGAACCCATCCTCGACGCCCACGTCGTCCGCAACGTCGCCCGCCTCGTGGAACAACACGGCTCGAATGTCTGGTTCGAGAAGCCCGCCGCCGACCTCTGGGCGCTCGTCCGTCCCGCCGACTGGACCGGCCCCGAGGCCACCGGCAAGTCCGCCGACACGCTCGATGTCTGGATCGACTCCGGCTCGAGCAGCCAGGCCGTGACCGCCCGACGCCCGGAACTCCAGCGGCAGCCCGCCGCGTCCCCCCGACGCCCGCAACCCTCTTCCCCCGCCGTTCCAGGCCGACCTGTATCTCGAGGGCTCCGATCAGCACCGCGGCTGGTTCCAGTCTTCGCTGCTGCTCGCCCTGGCCGCCAACGACGCGCCCCCCTACCAGACCGTGCTCACCCACGGCTTCGTCGTGGGCGACACCGGCGAGAAAGAGGCCAAGAGCCGCGGATCGAAGTCCGCCACGCTCTGGGTGAATGACTTCGGGGCCGACGTCCTCCGCCTCTGGGTGGCCAGCCAGGATTACCGGGGCGACATGGTCCTCAGCGAGGCGCGCATGCAGCAGGTCGCCGAGACGTACCGCCTCCTCCGGAACACCCTCCGCTACCAGCTCGCCAACCTCTACGACTTCGACCCCGCCCGGCACGCCGTCCCGGACAGCCAGCTCACCCCCCTGGACCGCTGGATACTCCACGCGTTCGCCCACCTCGAAAACGACGTGCTCCGGGCCTACGAGGCCTACGAGTTCCACCAAGTCTACCAGCGCCTGGGCCAGTTCGCCGCCGTCGAGCTCTCCGCCATCTACCACGACGTCATCAAGGACCGGCTCTACACCGACCCGGCCGACTCGTCGCGTCGCCGCTCGACCCAGACCACGCTGCACCGGCTCTGCACCAGCCTCTGCCAGATGCTCGCCCCCATGCTCGCCTTCACCGCGGACGAGGCTTGGGAGTTCCTGCCAGGCCGGTCCAAGCCCAGCGTGCACGAGACCGTCTGGCAGCCGTTGGGACGGGTAGCCGATCCGGCTGACGTCGCCCTCTGGACCCGTCTTTTCCAGCTCCGCGACCCGGCCCTGGTCACGCTGGAGCAGGCACGACGGGACAAGACCATCGGCAAAGCGCTCGAAGCGCAGCTGCAGTTCGTGGGCCCGGCCGCCTTGCTCGACCCCATCGCGCCTCATGCGGAGCTCCTCCGCGAGCTGCTCAACGTCTCAGCGCTGACGTTCACGCATGCGGAGGATGCCGACCAGATCCGCATTCAAGTGGCCGCGGCCGAGGGGCGCAAGTGCGAGCGCTGCTGGCACTGGGAACCCACCGTCGGCGCGCACGCCACCCACCCCACCCTCTGCCACCGCTGCCTCACCGCTTTGGGGTCGCATCTTAACATTTAACATTCGCCCTCCATCCGCGGATCTCCCCCGGCTTTGGGGTCGTGTCTTAACATTGAACAATTTGCCCGACCAACCGGCGGCCGCAGCCACCGCCCCCCGCGGGTCTTCCTCATCGCCCACTTCGCCGCCGCGAACCGGGAGCCGGAATGTTAAATGTTAAGATGCGACCCCAGGATGAAGACTGGCTTTATCGGGAATCCCTGCTAGAACCAGCCCGTGCCGTCGTCGCCCGCCCGCCTGTGGTCGTGCCTGAACTCGCCGCGCCGCCTCCCGCTCATCGCGGGACCGTGCGTGATCGAGAGCGAAGGGCTATGCCTTGAGGTGGCGAGCTCCCTGGCCCGGCTCTGCGCGCGCCTCGACGTGCCCTTCGTGTTCAAGGCCAGCTTCGACAAGGCCAACCGCACGTCGGCCAAGTCGTTCCGCGGTCCCGGCCTCGAGGAGGGATTGCGCGTCCTGGCCAGGGTGCGCTCCGACGTGGGCGTGCCCGTTCTCACTGACATCCACACCGAGACCCAGGCCCGTGCCGCCGCGGCCGTCGTGGACATCCTCCAAATCCCCGCGTTCCTCTGTCGCCAGACCGACCTCATCACCGCCGCCGTGGCCACCGGCCGCATCGTTAATCTGAAGAAGGGGCAGTTCCTCGCACCGGCCGAGATGGGCCGCGTGGTGGCCAAAGCCGTCGCCGCCGGCGCCCGCCGCCTCCTGGTGACCGAACGCGGTACCACTTTCGGATACCACGACCTCGTCGTGGACATGCGCAGCCTGCCCATCCTGAAGACGTTCGGGTTCCCGGTGTTTTTCGATGCCACCCACGCGGTCCAACAACCCGGCGCCGGTGGCGACCGTTCCGGCGGTCAACGCGCCTTCGCCCCCGTCCTGGCCCGCGCGGCCGTGGCGGCCGGTGCCGATGGCCTGTTCCTCGAAACACACCCCGACCCGGATCACGCCTTGAGCGACGGCCCCAATTTGATGCCGCTGAAAGAAGTCCCCGATTCCTCGAACGTATCCTCCGCATCCACGCAGCCCTCCTATGAAACCGTTCCGTCCCCGCCCCTTCCGCCCCGGCCCCCGTCCATTTCGTGGTCCCCGCCCCTTCGCCGAGGGCGATCCCGCCGCGGGAGGAGCGCCCTCGCGGCCCGCGTCCGTCGCCGCAGGAGGACGGAGGCTACGAGCCCCGCCCCCGCCCGGCTCGCCCCTTACGCCGAAGAAGGCCCGGGCTACGGCGGGCGTCCTTACCGGCCACGTCCCTACGCCGATCCGGGTTACGAAGGCCGCCCGTACGAGGAACGGTCCGTCCCGTACCGCCCCCGCTATGAGAGGCCACGCCGCGAGTACGACCAACCCCGCCGGCCGGTGGATCCGGTCGAGGCCAAGCCGCGTCCGCCACAGCCGGACCCGAAACTCGAAGCGCGCCTCAAGCAGGTGAAGTGGTTCCTGTGCGATGTCGATGGGGTCCTCACCGATGCGAGCGTGTTCGTGGGGGGCCGAGGAAGTGAAACGCTTCAGCGTACGCGACGGTTTCGGGCTGCGCCTGCTGCAACGCCAGGGCATCAAGGTCGGCTGGGTTTCGCACCGCGCCTCGGTCGCCACCACCCGGCGGGCCGAGGAATTGCAGGTCGACTTTCTGCATCAGGAACCGGGCAGCAAAGTGGCGGTCATCGAGACGTTACTGGCCCAGAACAGCCTCACGTGGGAGGACGTCTGCTTCATGGGCGATGATCTTGTGGACTTGGGCGTGCTCAAGCGGGCCGGGTTCGCTGTCACGGTCTCGAACAGCCTGCCCGAGGTCAAGGCGCTCGCCCATTACGTGGCCAAAGCGTCCGCCGGCTACGGCGCGGTGCGCGAGGTGGCTGAGATGCTCCTCAAGGCCCAGGGCAAGTGGGCCGCCCTCGTCGAGGAATACTCGGCCCGAACCCGGGATGCAGCATCCCGTGCCCACCGCGGTGGTGCGGGCCTTGCGCCCGCTCCGGCTCCTGCCTGCGCCCCCTGGCTCCTGGCCGCGAGCCTCAGCGCCCAGCCGGTCGGCGCCTCCGGCGGCGATTTCTCCGTGCCGTTCTCCGAACAGGGACGGCAGACGGCGATGCTGACCGGCAAGGGCTGGAAGATCCTGCCCGACGGCACCATGTTGCTCCAGACGGCTCGGGTCGAGAACCACGATCGGGGCGGCAACACCAATGCGAACGTGATTGTGTTCGCCACCAACTGCATCGCCGACCTCAAGCAGAACGTGGTGTGGTCCGCCGACGGGCTGGGCTTGCGAACCGCCGACGGTCAGTTTGCCCTGGCCGGTGTGGGCTTCACCTGGACCCAGGCCAGGAACGAACTGACCGTCTCGAACCAGGTGCGGACCGAAGTGCGCAAACCCGCCACCGCGACGGCCGAGGCCATGCCGCTCGCGATCCGCAGCGACGCCTTCCAGTTCAACTACGCTTCGAACCTCGTCACGTTCCGGGGCCGCGTGCTGGCCGAAGACCCGGAACTCGAGGTGCGGAGCGAAAGGCTCACGGTGCGCCGCTCGGCCACGGGCAAGTTCGACCACCTGCTGGCGGAGGACGCGGTGCGCATCACGCGCCGCCTGGACGGCAGCGTGACTTCCAGCGACCGCGCCGAGTACCGTCTCGGGGAAGAGGGCGAAGCGCTTGAGTTCACCGGGCGGCCGCACTGGCAGGACGCCGAACGGGAAGCGCGCGCCGAGCGGTTCGTCTGGCGACGGACGCCCCAGGCCGAACCTCACTTCCTGCGCGCGATCGGCGAGGCCTGGATCCGCCTGCCGGCCGGCACCAATTCACTGGCCGTCTGGCCGCTGGCCGCGCCTCTCCCTGCCACTGTCAGCGGACCGTCTGAGGGGGCAAGACCTCCGGGGCCGGCTGAGAAGACCGGCACGCCAGAGCCGGCCGTGGGGCCCGGATCGGATGCCAAGTTCCTCGAACTCTCCGCCGGTCTGATCACCCTGGCGCTGCCGGCCACCAACGGAGCCGTCGTGGGGCTGGTGGCGGAAACCAACGTGGTTCTCAAGGCCCTGGCGGACGGCTGGCAAGCGACGGCCCGGTTGGCCACGCTCACCAACGGGGTCCTCGAGCTGTCCGGCGCACCCGCGTGGGTCCAGGGCGATCGGGCGGTGCGGGGCGAGCTCTTGTGGCTGGACACCCGCGACCGGTCTTTCGCCGTCCGTGGCCAGGCCCAACTTCGGTTGCCGGCGTCGGCCTTCGGCGCTGCGGTGCCCACGCTGGGCGGAACCAACGCGGTGACATCCGTCTTCCGGACGAACCAGTTCGTGCGGGTCGAATCGGCGGAGGCCGAGTTCCGCGACGGTTGGTTGCGGTTCGCTCCGCCAGTCCGGGCGCAATGGTTCGAAGACGACCTGCGGCTGGGGCTTCTCGAGTGTCGGGACCTCGCGGTGCGGTATGGCGACCGGCTCGAGCAAGTGTCCGCCGGGGGCGAGGTGCGGCTGGACCAGTTCGGGCGTCCGGGACGCCGCCCCCTGGAACGTCGGATTGAGTGCAGCCGGCTTGACCTGGAATTTGATGCCGGCGGCCGGGTTCGCCGTCTTGCGGCCACGGGCGACGTCCGGGGCCGGCAGGAGGAGCGGCTGAAGAACGTGCCCGAGCCCAGGCTGACACACGTGCGAGCCGACCGGGTCGAGGCGGCTTTTCTGAGCCACACGAACCAACTCGACTTTGCGGTGGCCGAAGGCCGGGTCCGTCTGGAGCGTGAAAAGATGGCGGCGGAAGGCGAGCGGGCGGAATTCAGCGGTGGCAACGGCCGGCTGGCGTTGACGGGTCAGCCGGTGGTGACGAGTCCGGAGGGGCGGATTCGGGACGCAACGGTGCTGATCTGGGACAGCCGGAGCGGCCGGGTGAGCGGCCAGGGTCGATATCGGATCGAGTGGCTTCAGCCTCCCCAAGGGGTCAGTAGATAGTATGCGCCATCGCTCCCCAAGATGCGCTCCTCTGGTGGCCGTGGCGCATACTATGTACTGACCCCTTGGGTCAGAGATCGAGGAATCGCAGGTCGACCGGTTCGCCCGGCACCAAGCGGAGACCCTCCGGCACGCTGATCGCCAGAGGGAGACCCGTCGGGAGCATCTGGCCACCCTGGCTGGGAGACGGGACGAGCGGTTGCGCTGCGAAGTTGCCTGGCCGCAGGCTGGCGGTGGCTCCCACGCTCGAGGTGATCAAGTCCAGATGCCCGCCCACATGGGTGATGTGGCCGATGCCGGCCGGCCGCTGACCTGAGCGCGAACGCACTTCGACCGCCATGCCCACCTCGGGTTCTGTCCGCCACGGCGGCAGGAGGTAGGCCACGACTCGCTCGGCGCGGGTCGCGGTGATGGTCACGATGGGTTCCCCGGCGGTGATGTTCTCACCCGGGCGCCGGTAGACCGTGCTGACGGTGCCATCGATGGGTGCCGGCAGGGAGATGGGACCGAATTCGGCGAGGACCTGGCGCAGTCGTTGTTCCTGGAGGTCGAGGGCGGCGCGCCAGCCTTCGGGCAGCGGGGGATCCTGAACCAACGGGCGGCTGGCGCGGAGCGAGGCGAGGTTTCCTTCGATCTGCTTGACGAGTTCCGTGCGGCTCTGGACCTCGGCGCGCAGGGCATCCCGGTCGCGCAGCGCCACCTCCAGATCGGAGGTCGAGACCACCCCGCTGCCGTCGGCGTGCAAGGCGGCGAGGCGATCGTGCTCCGACTCGGCGTAGCGCAATTGAACCTGGGTGTTGGCCAGCAGCACCTTCTGGTCCAGCAGGTCCAGCCGGAGACGTTCCACATCGACCTTGATCCGTTCCACGGTGACAAGCGGATCCAGTTGAAGCCGCAACACCTCGGACTCCGCCCGGATCACGCCGATGCTGCTCTCGAGGTACGCGGGTTCGCAGATGAACACCTCGGCGATGACTTCGCCGGCGCGCACCTCGGCGAAGCGGTCCACGTTGAGCCGGGCGACACGTCCGGGTTGGGTGCTTGCGACGTGGGCACGCCGGACCTCGACTTCGCCCACCAGGGTGGGAGCGGCGAGATGCTGGGTCCAGATCCAGACGCTTGCCGCCACGCCCCCACGAACACGATCGCGGGAAGGACACGGATCCGAAACTCGCGCCAACGCAGGGCGGGGGGAGTGGGGATGACCGGGAGCGTCTTCACGGCTTAGACCTCCGACTCATCCTCGGCCTGGAGGCTCGTAACGCGTGAGATGCCGGCCACGGTCTTGAGTTCGCGCACCAGGTCCTCGAGCCGGCTGGGGTCCCGCAGCAGCAGTCGGTACGAGAGATCCGTCCCGCCGTAGGCTTCGTTCAATCGCTGGCTGGCGCAATGAGTCCGGCGACTGTGCCGGTGGAACAGGTGGCGCAAGTCGCCCAACTCGGCGAGGGACCGTGCCCAATGCAGATTGACGATGACGTCGTAGCGATGACGGGAGCCGAAGGCGGACAACCACAAGTAGAACATGATGGCCGTGGTGAGCAGGACGACCACGATGGCCACCGGGTAACGCTGGGTGCCGCACGCCATCCCGATGACCAGGCAGGAGAGGATGTAGCTCGTGTCCAGTGTGTCGCGCAGAATGTTGCGGAAGCGGACGATGGCAAACACGGCCATCATGCCGAAGGCGGTCACCAAGTTGTTTGCCAGGACCTGCATCACGGAAGCCGTCAGCACCGGGATGACGACGAGTGAGGCGACAAAATTGCGGGAGTACGACAGGCCCGTGTGGGTGAGCATGTACACCCAGCCGAGCGCCTGGCCGCCCAGGAAGGCGAGCACCAGGCTTAACACCAGCAGCGCCACGCTCACCGGCGCCACCGCGTAGTCGCCCCGAAAGAGCCAGTCCATCGTTCAGCCTTGCCAAACCGGCTTTTCTAACCTGTCCACCGGGCCCATGTCCATGCCGGATTCGTCGGACCCGGGCGCCGGGCGCAGGCCTGCCAACCGCTGTCGTGCGTGCCGGTAGAAGAGGTCGTCCCCCAGCATGGCCACGCCCTCCGCGTACTTGGCCGCCGCGCCCCGACGCAGGTTGAAGGCCTCCACCAGGTGGCGGAACCAGTTCGGGAAGCGCCCGGTGAACTTCAGTTCGAGGATCACTTGTTCCCCAAACGGCCGCACGCTCGGGCCCATCTGGGTGAGCAACCGGGACGTGAACTCCGGCGCCACGCGGACGTTGCCGGTCCATGGTCACCCGCACGGAGTTGTCCTGGGTGCTGATCCAGGCCTCGCGGAAGTAGGTCACGTGCGCCTTGGGGCCGGCCTGGAGGCTCAGCATGATCTGGCTGAACCGCTGGAGGGCCACGAACTGCTTCGGCTGCGTGGAGAGGAGATGCTCGGGCTCGGGCAGTTGGCCGGCCAGCAACCCCGGCACGGCCACGCGCCGCACCCCGCCGCGCTGCTTGAGGATGGCGTCGGCCAGGCGGCGTTTGATCTCGAAGAACACCGGCGAGTCGGGATCGTCGTCGTAGTAGCGCAACCGCAGCTTGAAGCGGTTCCGGTTGGCGTTGACGGTGTCCCAGTAGGTCTTCAGGTCGTCCGAATCCAGGTACAGGCTGTGGATGGCGTACGCGCCGTCAGGCTGGTTGGCCCCGTACTCATCCGGCTCGAGAAGACCGCGCACGAACTCCCGCACCCGCACTGCCATGCTTTCGGCAATGAGGTACTTGTACTCCAACCGCTGCATCTGGAGGCGGTCAGGGCCCATGAGTCAGTCGCACTGGCATCCCGGCCTTCCGGCCGGCGGGTCGTCCGTCAGTTGGTTGTCACACAATCGTCACGTGGCCCGCAAGCGCGTTTCACCTCCGCAAACCACTACGGAACGCCACGAGTCGCTTAAGGCTCCACCCTCCAGAACAAGCAATATCAATACCAAACGAACGCCATTCCCCAGAATGCACCGCGCCCCGCCCCAACCGGCTCCCCGGAGCGCGCCGGAACCTGGCCGGCCGCTCCCCTCCAAAGCCTGCGCGTCCCACCCCGGCGATCGTCCCGGGTTGCGTCGTTCTAGCGCGGCGCGGCTCGCAACCCCGTTTTCGAAGGCGCCTCCGCCCACGAAAGCACTCCGTCCCGACACCCCACGCCGTGAAACGGATCGTTGGTTATCAACAGGTTGCCGTCCAAATCCAGGTAATCCGTCAGCTCCGCCAGATGCGCCGCCGCACTGATCAGCAGGCTGGACTCGATCATGCAGCCCAGCATCGTCTTCAGTCCCGCCGCCCGCGCCGCCCGCAACGCCTCCATGCCGGCACTGATCCCGCCGCACTTGACGAGTTTCACGTTCACGGCGTGAAACCCCGCCGCGCACCGCTCGACATCGCCGGCATAAACGTACGATTCGTCGGCCATCAGCGGGAGCGGCGACCGTTCCTTGAGCCAGGCTTGGTCGGCCGGATCTGCCACGGCCGGCATCGGTTGTTCGACGAACTCGATGTTGCCGTCGCCCGCCAGCCATTCGAGGTTCCGCAGAGCTTCCTCCCGCGTCTTCCAGGCCTCGTTGGCATCCACCCGCAGGGGGCTTGTGAGGGGCCACCTCCCGCAACGCGGCCAGGGCCGCGGCATCGTGCGCCCCCCGAGCTTCAGCTTCAGCCGGGGGTAACGCTCCGCTTCGGCCACCTTCTGCCGGATCACGTCCGGGGCGGCGAGGCCGATGCTGAACGAGGTCACATGCCGGCCCTCCTGGAAATCGAGCCCCAGAAACCGGTGCACCGGTTGGCCGGCGAGCTTGGCGGCGCCGTCCAGCAAGGCGAGGTTCAACGTCCCTTTGGCGCAGTAGTTCCGCGACCCCACCGACTCGAGGTACCGCAGGCTGCCGGGCAGGTCCGTGAACGAGAGTTGATAGGGGTTGACGCGCTCCAGGAAGGCCACGACCGAATCCGCGGTCTCATCATAGCGCGGTGAGGGGGCCGCCTCGCCGTACCCCACCACGCCGTCCTTGTCGGTTAACGCCGCGAACACGACGGGAAACACGTCGTCCCCACCCTGTCCTCCGGGACCCAGGCCGCGCGCGATGGTCCAACGATGCGCCACGGTCAGGTCGTAACGCCAGATCCGCAACTTCATGCGGCGAAACCCAAGAACAAACCGGCGCCGGACGCAATCCCAGACTCGACTTTCTGCCCCTGAACCGGAATGCAGAAGGCAGAATGGAGATTGTACAAGGGACATCCAGCCAGGTCGGTTCATGGCCCCTGAGCAGATCCAAGAGACCCACCTCAACTCCCCAATTCCCGATGTTCGTAATCGGCGGAGAAACCCCTCGCCGCTGGATCCTCGGCAGATTTCGAACATCAGGAATTGGGCTGAGGGAGGCGTTCCCTGAACCGGTGGTGCGGGCTTCCAGCCTGCACCCTCCGCGGTTCATGGCCCCTGAGCAGGTCCGGCAGGAACAGGACACTTCCCTTGAGCTTTGGTCTTTGAGCTTTGAGCTTTGAGCTTTGCTTTCGCCTGCGGCACACGCCGGTTGAGTCCGGGCCCCACGGCTGGTACCCTCGCCCGCAACATGGAAGCCGAGCCCAAGGCACGGATCCTCGTCGTGGACGACACCGCCGAGAACCTCGAGGTATTGGTGGGGATTCTGCGCGCGCACGGATTCCTGCTCAACCTGGCCCGCAACGGCCGCCAGGCCCTGGACATCGCCCGCCGCACGGCGCCGACCTGATCCTTCTCGACATCGTGATGCCCGAGATGGACGGCTTCGAGGCGTGCCGCCAGTTCAAGGCCGATCCTGTGCTCGCCGAGATCCCCGTCATCTTCCTCACCGCCAGCCAGGAGGCCGACAACCTCGTGCGCGGCTTCGAGTTGGGCGCGGTGGATTATCTCACCAAACCGTTCCACGCGGCCGAACTGCTCTCCCGCGTGCGCACCCATCTCCAGTTGCGAAGCGCCCGCCTCAAGCTGCAGAACCTCGCCGCCAAGCTCGCCCGCTACCTCCCCCCGCCCGTCTACGCCTCAATCTTCTCCGGCGAACGTGAGGTCCGCGTTGAAACCCACCGGCGCCCCCTGACCATCTTCTTCTCGGACATCGTCGGCTTCACCACGCGCACCGAATCCACGCCCGACCACGAGCTGGTGCCCTGGCTCAACGGTTACCTCGACGCCATGGCCCGCATCGCCCTCCGCCACGGCGGCACGCTCGACAAGTTCATTGGCGACGCCGTCATGGTATTCTTCGGCGACCCCAGACCGCGGGTCCCCGCGCCGACGCGCTGCGCTGTCTGGCCATGGCCCTCGACATGCAGCGCGCCGCCCGCGAGCGCGGCGTCGACATTCGGATGGGCGTGAACTCGGGCGACTGCACCGTCGGGAATTTCGGCAGTGAAGAGCAGATGAACTACACCATCATCGGCAAGGCCGTGAACGCGGCCTCCCGCCTCCAGGCCCGGTCCGAGCCGGGCCGCATCCTCATCGGCGAGCCCACTTACCTGCTGGTGCGCGACGACATCCTCTGCGAACCCCGCGGCCCCCTTGAGTTGAAGGGCATTCCCACGCCCCTGATGACTTACTGGGTCTGCGGCGAATCCTGCTGAACCCCACCTGCGGCCGCCATGCTCACCCACATTCCCATCGCCCGCAAATTCGCCATCCTCACCCTCGCCCTGGGCGCGCTGTTGGTCGCCTTGATGCTGCATGCGTTCCTCCGGTTTCGCGAGCACGAGGGCATCTACCGCCAGTTGCTCACCCGCGAGAAGTCGCAGTTGTACCTGCCCCGCGCCAACACGGTCCTCCTCGACCTCGCCCGCCTCCTCCACCTGCGCGTGCACGCGGCCGACGCCGCTGAGGCCCAGCGCATCGATGCCGAACTCGCCCAGATCCGCGACCGCATGCGGGCCGAGCTGGCCGAAGCCCGACGCCGCCTCCCGGCGCGCGCCGCGGAGTTCGACGCCCTGGCCGTGCGCTTCGACCAGGTCCTGCGCGTCGCCGTCGAGACGCGGCAACTGGCGGTGAGTGGCCAGGGAACGCAGGCAGTGCAGCGGTTGTGCCGCGATTTCGACCCGGCCCTGCAAGGGATGCGCGACGCGCTGCGGGAGGTCGCCGACCACGTGCGTGAGGACATGGCGGGCGACATCAACCGGTCGGGCGAGTCCATCCGGCGCGTGGCCAGCCGCACGCTGCTGGCCAGCCTGGCGGTGCTCGCCGGGGGCTCGCCCTCGGCCTGACGTTCGTCTGGCGGAACCTCAGCCGCCCCCTCCAGCGCAGCGCCCAGGTCATGGCCCAACTCGCCCGCCGCGATCCCCACGCCGTCATCGAAGGCAGCGAGCGGGGCGATGAGGTCGGCGAAATCGCGCGCGGGTTGGTCGCCTTCCGCGAAAGCCTGCTCCAGCAGCAGAAGCTCGAAGCCGAACGCAAGCGGACCCTCGAACGACTTCAGACCAGCGAACAGCAGTTCCGCCGCCTGGTCGAGGCCGCCCCCGACGCCCTCCTGATCAGCGATTCCCAGGACCGCATCGCCCTCGTCAACGCCCGCGCCGAGGCCCTCTTCGGCTGGAGCCGTGACGACGTGGTTGGTCAGCCTTGCACCGTCCTGTTCCCGGATCGCCTCCGCGAACAGCAGGCCCGCGACATGGACAAGCTCGCCGACGCCCCCGGCGGCCGCAGCGGCACCCACGAGCTCTGGCTCCGACGGAAGGATGGCTCCGAGTTCCCCGCCGAAGTCAGCGTCAGCCCCATCGCCGACCCCGCCGAGCCCACCTGCGAGGGCTGCATCAACGCCATGGCCATCGCCGTCCGCGACATCACCACCCGCGAGCGGGTCCAGCGCGACCTGGCCGATCAACTCGCGTTCCGCGAGGCCCTGCTCGACACCATCCCTTACCCGATCTTCATCAAGGACGCCGACGCCCGCTTCATCGGCTGCAACCGCGCCTACGAACAGGCCTTCAACACCACCCGCCAATGGATGCGCGGGCGCACCGTCCTCGATCTCGAGTACATCCCCCTCGCCGAACGCCACCGTTTCCAGGCCGAGGACGTCGAGGTCATCGCCAAGGCCGACCGTCGCAGCTACGAGCTGCCCATCACCTTCGCCAGCGACGGCCAGGAACATGTCACCCTCTATTCCGTCGACGGCTTCCGTCTCGCCGACGGTCGCCCCGGCGGCCTGATCGGGCTGCTCGTTGACATCACCGACCGTCAGCAGGCCGAGGCCGAACTGCGCCACAGCCAGCAGCTCCTCCAGAGCATCATGGACAACTCCCGGGCCATCATCTACCTCAAGGACCCCAAGGGCCGCTACCTGATGGTCAACCGCCAATGGGAGGAGTTCCTCGGCATGCCCACCCACGCCGTCCTCGGCCGGCGCGACCCCGACCTCTTCCCCCGAAACCGCCCGCCGCTTCCTCGAGGTGGACGACCAGGTCCGCTCCTCCCTCACCGCCGTCACCGCCGAGGAAGAACTCATCCAGGCCGGGCGCCGCCACGTCTTCCTCTCCCAAAAATTCCCCTTGCTCGACCGCAAAGGACGGCTCTTCGCCCTCGGCGGCGTCTCCACCGACATCACGCCCATCAAGGAGACCCAGGAGGCCCTCGCCGCGGCTCGCGACGCCGCCGACGAGGCCAACCGCGCCAAGAGCGCCTTCCTGGCCACCATGAGCCACGAGATCCGCACCCCCATGAACGCCATCCTCAACATGACGGCGCTCGCCCTCGACACCAATCTCTCCCCCAAGCAACGCCAGTACCTCGGCGTCACCTACTCCTCCGCCCGCAGCCTCCTCGCCCTCATCAACGACATCCTCGACTTCTCCAAGATCGAGGCCGGCCGCCTCGACCTCGAAACCGCCCCCTTCCGCCTCCGCGCCGTCCTCGAAGAGGTCACCGACTCCTTCCGCGCCCGCGTCCTCGAGAAACACCTCCGAGTTTGTCGTCCACGTCGAACCGGACGTCCCGGACCATCTGCTCGGCGACTCGTTGCGGCTCCGGCAGGTCCTCAATAATCTCATTGGCAACGCCTTCAAGTTCACCGATCAGGGCGAGGTCGTGGTCACCGTCGCCCTCGCCGAATCTTCGCCGCCCCCAGCGCCCGCGAGCCCGGCTCCGCCCGGCTCCGCGTCGCCGTGCGCGACACGGGCATCGGCATCCCCGCCGACAAACAGGCGCAGATCTTCGCCGTGTTCTCGCAGGCCGACTCCTCGATCGCCCGCAAGTACGGCGGCACCGGCCTCGGCCTCGCGATCTCGCAACGGCTCGTCGGGCTCATGGGCGGCCAGCTCACGGTCAAGAGCGAGCCGGGTCACGGCAGCACGTTCACCTTCACCGCACAGTTCGGCTACACCCCCGCCCCGCGCCGCGCCTCCCCCTCGCTGCCCACGGGCCTCAAGTCGCAACACGTCCTCGTCGTCGAGGACAACAGCACCAGCCGGGAACTGCTTGCCGCCCTGTTCGCCCACTTCGGCCTGCCGTGCGAGGTGACCGATTCCGCCGAGGCCGGCTGGACTCTGCTCGAACGCCGCAACCTCACCCGCACGACCGCCGCCCCCTTCGACCTGCTGGTCCTTGACTGGCTGTTGCCCGGCGCGGATGGCCTCGAGCTCCTCCGGCGCATCCGCAAACACCCCGCCCTCCAAAGCTTGCCCGTCATCATGATCAGTTGCTTCGCCGGTCAGGAGGAGGAAAGCCTCGCCCGCGAACTCGGCGTCAGCGCCTTCGTCCCCAAACCGCTCACCGCCTCCATGCTCCTCGACGCCGTCATGGACGCGCAGGGGCTCACC
This sequence comes from Verrucomicrobiota bacterium, assembly GCA_027493615.1. Taxonomy (GTDB): domain Bacteria; phylum Verrucomicrobiota; class Verrucomicrobiia; order Limisphaerales; family J093; genus DSVZ01. The sequence goes on along the minus strand of JAOSKK010000038.1, from coordinate 985,830 downwards.
CACGAGAAGCTTCACGCCGCCACCAGCGCCCGGCTCGCCGAGGGCGAGTTTCACGGCCGCCGCGTCCTGCTCGCCGAGGACAACGAGGCCAACCAGTTCGTCGCGCAGGAACTGCTGCAGCGCGCCGGCATCGAGCTCGACATCGCCGAAGACGGCCGCCGCGCCGTCGAACTCGTCCGCACCCGCGAATACGACGCCGTCCTCATGGACGTCCAGATGCCCGAGATGGACGGCCTTGCCGCCACCCAGACCATCCGCGCCGAGCGCGCCGGACGTCCGCTCCCCATCATTGCCCTCACCGCCAATGCCCGTCAGGCCGACATCGAAACCTGCCTCGCCGCCGGCATGGACGATTACGTGGCCAAGCCCATCGACCGGGTCCACCTCTTCGACGTCCTGCGTCGCTGGCTGCCCTGCCCCAACTCGTCCGAGGCCGAAACCTCCGCCCCGTCACCGGACCCTGCGCCCGTCCCACCCGCCGCCGCAGACACCCGCGCGACGGTGGATCAACCCCCGCCCGCAACGCCGGCCCACAGCTCCCCACCGCCCCAAAGCCGAACCGCCCGCGCCCCCCTCGCCACCGGCTGAGCAAGCCGAAATCCAAACGGCGACCCGCGAACCCGCCCCCGCCGAGTCTCCATCCCAACCTGACACCGCCCCGGCTGAACCTGTGGTACAGGCTTCCGATGGCTCTGTGGTACAGGCTTCCGATGGCTCTGTGGTGCAGGCTTCCGATGGCTCTGTGGTGCAGGCTTCCAGCCTGCACGCTCCGTTGTCCTCGGCCCCTGATCAGGTCCAAGACGACCAGGCCGATCCCCCACTTCCTCCCGGCGGCCTGTGGCCCCCGTCGCCCCCGCACCCCGAAACCCCGACCACCCGCCCCGTCCGAGCCGCCCCCGCAACAGCAGCAGCTCTTCGGCGCGCCACCCGCGTCCGCTTCCTCCAGCGATGGCTCCGCGCCCAACCCGACCCGTCCCGAATGGCCGGATCTCCCGGGCGTGGATCTCGCCGACGCCTCGCGCCGGCTCGGTCTGCCCATCGAGTCCATCCTGGGCATGCTCGCCCGCTTCCCCACCACCGCGCGCCGCACCCTGAACGACCTGCGGGAAGCGCTCGAGGCCGGCGACGCCGACACCGCCCGCCGCCACGCCCATTCGCTGGCCGGGGCGGCCGGCAACCTGTCGATCGAAAACCTCCGGCGATTGGCGAAGACCTCGAGCTGGCGCTCAAAGCCCAGACCGGCAACTACGAGACCTTCTTCACCGAACTGGCCCAGGAAGCCGACCGCGTCTTCGCCGCGCTGGACACCTTACCGCCTCCCCCGCGTCCCACGCCACCACCCAAGCCCGCCTCCCCCGAGGCGCCGGCGACGCCTTCCGCGGCCCCGGAGACCGAAGCGCGGAGGCTGCTGCTTGAAGAACTCGCCGCGCAACTCGACACCGGCGACGTGGACGCCTCGGCGGGGTTCATTGCCGAACTCGAACGCACCCCGGCGCCAGAGGCGTTCCGACGAGAACTGGAGAACGTCAAGGCGCTGACCGAAGAGTTCAACTTCACCGCCGCCGCCGCGCTGGCGCGTCGCCCTCGCCGCCGGCTTGTCCTGAGAACGGGACGGACGGCTCAGGCCACGGTGACAGCGGTGCCGCTGACGCTCACCATGAGCATGCTGCCCTGGGCCCCGACCGTCTCGTAATCGATGTCCACGCCTACAATGGCGTTGGCACCTCGCTCGGCGGCCACTTGCTGCATCTCGGCGAACGCCACCTCGCGCGCCCGGCGCAGCTCCTTCTCATAGGCGGCGGAGCGCCCCCGACGATATCGCGGATGCCGGCGAAGAAATCGCGGAAGATGTTGGCGCCCAGAATGGCCTCGCCGGTGACAACACCGTGGTACTGCCGGATGCTCCGGCCTTCAATGCTCGGGGTGGTCGTGATCGTCATACGCGCCCGAGCCTGCCACTCCACGACTCCAACGCCAAGCCTCAGCCCGACTCGTCGCCGGGGCCGGGCGGTGAAGCGAGGAGAGCCACCTGTTCCTTCGGAGCTGCTCAGGGGCCATGAACGACGAAGGGTGCAGGCTGGAAGCCCGCACTACAGGGTCAGGGAGCGCCTGCCTCAGTGACGCGGCCTATCTACGCCACGCCGCGGCCGCCTGCAACCGGACCAGGTCCGGCGTGCTGTCCAGGCCGCCGACGCGCACCGGCGCATCGAGGTTCTGATCCTTGTTGAGATAGCGCCAGCGCCAGATCTCGGCGTGACCATCGGCGAAGGACAACTCACCGGCGTTGCCGTGACGCACCGAGGGCGAGTTTTGCCAGATCAGGTTGCCCGGGGCTTTCACGGCGAAGTAACCGTCGTCCACCGTCAGGATGCTCTCTTCGATGAACACGAAGGCCTGGGTCGGGCAGGCATCATTAGTGTGCGGGTCCTGCTCCTCTTGCATATCGTGCGGCGCTCAATGATCAGAGAGCTGATCGGCAATCGGAGCTTCATGAAGCGTTGGGCACCGGCAGCCCCCGATCAAGATCCTGGCCGGCGTCTCTCCACCAGGTCGCCGGGAGGCCTGAGAGCAACCATGCTTGTCCTGAACGTAGGGTCCTTGCAAGGGATCACCCCTCCCTCTCTTCCCGTCAGGCCAGTCGCACATGCCGCAATGTCGGATGGTGACCTGCCTGTTGTGTCCATCAAGGCTCTCACTGAGGGATGGGATTACTACTACGGTTATGTAATCGATGGTGCCTTCAGGATATCCAGGACTGGCCACACGAACAGCTTCGGTTCGCCACTGACGGTCTATTGGCAGAGAGCCGGCACAGCAACGCCACCTCCCAGCGGGGGCGCGGACTACACCGTAGGTGTCAACGGGTCCTTCGGGAACTACACGAGCGCGACCATTCCTGCCTACAAGGAGTTCATTGACGTCACCATAAGGCCCTACCTCGATGTCAATTACTCGGATGGAACCGAAACCGTGGAATTCACCATCGTAAACAGCCCATCGTTCGACTACCGGCCTGCCGACTCGCCGGAGGACAAGGCGACGGTGAACATTCACGACACACGAGACAGCCATTAACGCACATGGCCCCCTGCTCGTCCTCGCCAGCCGGCAGGCGGGATGAAAGCGAGGCAATGGCACGCCGGACCACCCGTCCGGCCTACTTGAACTTACCGGCGGCGTAAGTCGCCAGCTTGAGCCGAACCAGGTCTCTGTCGCCGGCTCGTGTGTTGGCGTTCAACCCCTTGAGATTCTTGGTTGTCGGCTCCATCCAGACCCACCGTTGCGCGTGACCATCAGCAAACGCCGATTGTGACCCGTTGCCGTGGCGACTAGCCATCGTGTTCCGCCAGTAACCTGACTGCCAAGAGTCCACGGCGTAATAACCGTCATCGATACTGTCCCTGTCCTCGTCCAGAAAGAACTGGGCGGAGGAGGCCCCCGGATCGGTGATCTGGGCAAATGTCCGGTTCTCGGGGATGCCGGGGTGCACCGAATCAGCGGCCCATTGGTCATTCTGGCCCATCATCCCATTTAGGGAGTAGCTCCGTACCCGCGGCACGCGCTTACCCCCGACCAGCACGCCAAGCTTATCCGCCGGACAGGTGTAAATCTGCAGTGACCCGTTGTACGCGAACAGGCGGCCCACTTGGATGTGGAGCACGTTCGTTGCATCCGGAAGGGCTTGAACGTTTCCCACAATCCAGACCCGGTTGCTGTCGGCAACCGACGAACTGATCCCGTTCGGAACGATGGCGTCCCGGTTGTCCGTCGCGTACACCGCCGCCGCCAGGGTGAGTTGCTTGAGGTTGTTGATACAACTGATGCCGGTCGCTTTCTCCTTCGCCTTCGCCAGCGCCGGCAGGAGCATGCCGGCGAGAATGGCGATGATGGCGATGACCACCAACAACTCGATCAGGGTGAAACCGCCGGCCCGGCGCGCCCCCCGCCGCGCTGCGGGCGCCCCACCGTTCGGATGCAGATTCGTTTTCATGGCTAAGCTTCGTTGCAACGTAAGGAACTTCCGTGGGGCCGTCAACGGCGCCGGCACACCCGGGGCGGGTGCCTTTGAACGCACAGTCCCGTCCCCGGCGGCCTGCTTCCTGCCCCGCTCAGGCGAAATCGTACACGACCACGCGGTCACAGACCCGTTTGAACACCTGCTCGACGAACTCGAGGTGAAGCGGGTGCACCTGGTAGGCGTCCTGAGCCGCCTTGTCGTCGAAGCCCACCACCAACCCCACCTGGTAGGACTGGTCCACCACGGCCCGATGACTGGGCACCATGCGCCCGACGTGGAAGTGGCGGATGCCGGGGATGGGCCGGAGGTACTTCTCGGCGCCGGCCAGCAGGTCCTCGACGGCGCTGTTCAGGCCCGGTTTCGTCCAGAAGATGACCACGTGTGAGAACATGCGAGTGAGTTAGCGCCCAACGCCCCCGGACGGCAATCCGAAACCCGCAGCCCACCCGCAGCAGGCAGCGCTCGGCCTCAGGTCAACGGCGCGGATTCAACCCCCGCAGGTCCTTGGGCACGAAGAGGCCGTCGCGACGAATGAGCTCGCCGTCGAACCACACCTCGCCGCCGCCCCACTCGGGTCGCTGGATGAGAACCATGTCCCAATGGATGGCGGACCGGTTGCCGTTGCCGCATTCGGCGTAGGCATTGCCGGGGGTGAAGTGGAGCGAGCCGGCGATCTTCTCGTCGAACAGGATGTCGCACATGGGGTTCTGGATGTGCGGGTTGAAGCCGAGCGCGAATTCGCCGATGTAGCGCGCGCCCGGATCGGTATCGAGGATCTCGTTGAGTCGCTGCGGATGGGTGCCCGTGGCGTTGACGATGCGCCCCTGCTTGAGTTCGAGGCGCACGTTGTCGAAACGGGTGCCGCCGTAGAGGGTGGGCGTGTTGAACTGGATCACCCCGTTGGCCGAATCGCGCGTGGGACAGGAGAACACCTCGCCGTCAGGGATGTTCCGCAGCCCGTCGCAGGGCTTGGCGCCGATCCCCTTGATGCTGAATGAGAGGTCGGTGCCCGGGCCTTTGATCTGGACGCGGTCGGCTTGGCGCATCCGCTGCACCAGGGGCTTCATCGCCTGCGCCAGCTTGCGGTAATCGAGGGTGCACACGTTGAAGTAGAAGTCCTCGAAGGCCTCGGTGCTCATGCCGGCGGACTGCGCCATGCTCGGGGTGGGCCAGCGGAGCACGACCCAGCGGGTGCGGTTGACCCGGTAATCCAGCAGGGGTCGGAGCGTCTTGTTGTACAGCGCCAGGCGGTCACCGGGCACGTCCGCGGTCTCACTGGCGTTGTGCGCGCCGCGCACGGCAATGTACGCCTGCATCCGCTTCATCCGGTGGAGCTCGAGGTCCCGCAACAGGCCGGCATGCCGTGCGTCCGTCCCCCGCATCAACTCGCGGATGATCCGATTGTGCCGGACCTCGGCCACGGGGATGCCGCCGGCAGCGCGCACAGCCCGCACCAGTTCGACGCCGAACTCGTCGGGCACCTCGATCAAGTCGAGCAGCACGCGCTCCCCGGACTTCACGGCGGTCGAGTATTCGACCAGCAGCCGGGCGAGCTTGCCGTAACGCGGATCTGTCATGGGCCGAGCATAGGAACTGCGCTCGTGAGGTCGAGCCTTTTGCCGTGCCGTCCGGACACCGACGCGAAATGGCCGGCGCGTGCAGGAATCGCCAGCGACCGGCTGCCGTCTGGCGGGTTCTGCCCACGCTCCGGGCGGGAATGGGGCCGTGGGATCGGGTCCAGGTAGTTGGCACATGTACTGCTATTTCGAGGCACTGACAGCGTCGGGTTTCTGCGACGGAAATCGGCTGATGCCCGCCGCTCCCGCGTTCACCGCGGGCGCAGAAAGTCTGCCTTAACCTGCTCTCATCTTCCGGCCTGGCTGGGCCGGGAGCTGACCTACCTCGAATACGTCGCCTGGCGGCTTCGGCAACGAAGCCGCCAGTTCTCTTTCGCCCCGGGAACGGGCCGGATCACCGGACGCCCTTCAGGATATCGATGAGAGATACTTTTTGTACGTATCTTTTTGACATGATCAACTGCAACTCAACCACTCCCAAGCGGTAGTTGCGCGTCCTGGCAGCGGATGTTAGGCTGCGCCCCGGACTGACCAAAGCAACCCCTCAAAACCTATGGCAACTCGACCTGCTTCCCCGGCCCACACGTGGCGCTTCTTCCGTGCGGGTGGCTTCGACCAAGTGCGTCTCGACCGCGGCGCCGATCTGCTCGATCTCGAGCACTTGGACCAGAAACTGTGGGTTGCCCTGGCCTGTCCGACCTCCGGCCTGGAATTCGATGACCGCACCCTGGCGCTGATCGACACCGATCACGACGGCCGCGTCCGCGCCCCGGAGCTCCTCGCCGCCATCCAGTGGACCGGCAGCCTGCTGAAGAACCCCGACGACCTTTTCAAAGGCGCCGAATCCCTCCCCCTCGACGCCATCAATGAAACCACCGCCGAAGGCCAGGCCATCCTCAGCTCCGCGCGGCAGGTGCTCGTGAACCTCGGCAAACCTGAAGCCAACGACATCCGCGTCAGCGATCTGGCCGATACCGCCAAGATCTTCGCCCAGACCGCCTTCAACGGCGACGGGCTCATCGTCGTCGAGTCCGCCGAAGACGAGCCCACCCGCGCGCTGATCACCGACATCATCCGCTGCCTCGGGTCCGAACCCGATCGGTCCGGCAAACCGGGCATCAACCAGGCCAAGGTGGACGCCTTCTTCGCCGATGCGACCGCGCTGGTGGCCTGGGCGGACCAGGCGCGGACCGACGCGGCAACCCTCCTGCCGCTGGGAGAAGCCACCGCGGCCGCCGCCGACGCCCTCGCCGCGGTGAAAGGCAAAGTGGACGACTACTTCGGCCGCTGCCGTCTGGCCGCCTATGACGCCCGCGCGCTCGCCGCCCTCAACCGCGAGGAAAAGGAGTACCTGGCACTGGCGGCCCGCGACCTGACCATCTCCGCCGCGGAGGTCGCCGACTTTCCGCTGGCAGCCGTCGCGGCCGGGAAGCCGCTCCCGCTGCGGGCCGGGGTGAATCCTGCCTGGGCAGACCGGCTGGCGGCTTTGCAGGCGGCCGCCGTGAAGCCCTTGCTGGGCGATCGATCGGAGTTGACCGAGGCCGATTGGTCGGCGCTTTGTGCGAAGCTCGCGCCGTACCAGGCCTGGACGGCTGCCAAGCCCGCCACGCAGCTCGAACCCCTCGGCTTGGAACGCGTGCGCAGCCTCCTGGCGGGCAAGCGCCAGGAGACCCTCAGCGCGCTGATTGCCCGTGACCAGGCACAGGAAGCCAACGTCAAGGCCATCACCACCGTCGAGAAGCTGGTCCGCTACTATCGTGACCTCGCCCGCCTCTGCACCAATTTCGTCAACTTTAAGGACTTCTACGGCGGCGGCCCTCCGGCCATCTTCCAGGTCGGCACGCTGTATCTCGATCAGCGGAGCTGTGAGCTGTGTCTGCGCGTCGACGACGCCGCCAAACACGCCGCCATGGCCGCGCTCGCCGGCAGTTACCTCGCCTATTGCGACTGTGTGCGGAAGGGGACCGGCGAAAAGATGCAGATCGTGGCTGCCTTCACGGACGGCGATTCGGACAACCTCATGGTGGGCCGCAACGGCGTGTTCTACGATCGCAAAGGCCGGGACTGGGACGCCACGATCACGCGCATCATCGACAACCCGATCAGCCTCCGCCAGGCCTTCTGGGCGCCCTACAAGAAGTTCGTCCGCCTCATCGAAGAGCTGGTGGCCAAGCGGGCCGCCGCCGCCGAAACCGCCTCGAGCGCCAAGCTCGAGGGCGCCGCCACCGCCGTGGCGCACGCCGACACCGCCAAACCCCCGGCCGCGCCGCCCCCCAAGAAGCTCGACATCGGGTCGGTGGCCGCCATCGGCATTGCGTTTGGTGCCATCGGCACCTTCTTCGCCACGCTGCTGGGGTACGTGACCGGGATCATTCAGCTCGGGCCCCTGGCCATCGGCGGTGCCGTGTTGGCCGTGATCGCGGTCATCTCGGGCCCGTCCCTCATCCTCGCCTTCCTCAAATTGCGCAAGCGCAACTTGGGGCCGCTCCTGGATGCCAACGGCTGGGCAGTCAATGCCCGGGCACGCATTAATGTGCCCTTCGGCAAGTCCCTCACCGGGATCGCCAAGCTCCCGCCCGGTTCGCACCGCGACCTGCGGGATCCGTACCGGGAGAAGCGACAGCCGTGGGGACTCTACATCACCCTGCTCATCCTGTTGTTCGCCGCCTGGTCCTGGTACCAGGGCAAGATCGACAAGTATCTCCCGAGCAAGATCACCAGCATCAGCGTGCTCGGCACCAACGCACCCGCCAGCAAGGTGGAAGCCCCGAAGCCGCCGGCCCCGTAAGCCGGACATCCCCTGCCCCGTACCGATCGTAGGCGCCGACGTGAGAAGGCGTTTCAGGTCAAGCGCCATCCCCTCCGCCTCCTCACGTCGGCGCCTGCGGCTCGGCTGTGGCGCTGACAGGCGCGAAGCGGACCCTCCGCCCGCGGCTCACCACGTCCGGACCCGATAAAACCGGCCCGGGCGTGGCGGGTCGGGCACCGGGTCCGACCACGCCGTATCGAGCACGAGCGGCGCCACCGGTTGAAACGGATCACCGCACTGGTCCGCGGCCTCCACTTGGTGGACCCGACCTCCGCCCTCCCACGAGAGCAGGATCGCGCGACCTGGGTCCAACGCCACCCGCAACTTCGCACCCGGCCCCGCGGCCGCCGCGTCTGAGATCGCCCAGAATCCCTGCAGACCGAAGTTGGCCAGGTCTTCGAGCGGCTGAAAGTCCCGCACCAGATCCAGGTTCCGCGCCACCACATAGCCTTGGTCGCTGAGCACGTCGCCGTCCGTCACGTACCCCAGCACACTGTCCTGGAATCCCTCCTCTGTCGTGAACCACACCTCACCGGAGGGCCAGAAATAGAAACCGTCCAGGCCGTAATCAGGGCTTGGATCTGTGGGTTTGAAGCGCGCGAACAAGTCCTGATGGGGGCGCTCAATGCGACCGTCGCTCGTCAACACATCGCCTCGGCCAATCCAACGTCCCAGGCGTTCCGAGAACTGCGGCGTCCGCACCGAGAACCGGAACCCGGCGCTCGTTGCCTCGACCGCATCCAGACCCAGGTCGGGGGAGGGCGGCATGAACCCGAAGGCCTTGACCAAGTCCGCGTTGCGCTGCACGACGATCCCGCGCGTGGACACGAGATCCCCTTCCGCCACCGGCCCCAGCGTGGTGCTGACCACCGCCCGGTCGACCGAGAACCAAACCTCCCCGTCCCGCCCGGGGGGGATCGTGAACGCATCGACGCCGGCATCCAGGTCGTTGCCGGCAAGGCCCACCTGCTTCAACAGTGCCGCGCCCTCGCGCACCACCCGGGCCGGGTTGGCCAACAGGTCCGAAGAACGCAGGCGGTTGGTGGGCCATTCGCCCAGGCCGGAAGTCATCCCGTGGGCCGTGGTGAACCACAACTCGCGCAGCGGTGCCGCCGCGAGGGTCACAAACAAACGCGACTCCACCGTACCGCCCTCCTCGGCCAGTTCGACCGCCAGCATCGGCCAGGGGCGCGTGACACCGCCCAGCGGGCTTCGCAGCACGACCGGCCGTTGTCCCGCAGAACTCCGCACCGTGCCTTCAAGGCTCCATTCCTGGACGAGCGCCACTTCGCCGCCCCAGGTGAAGCTCCCACGCCCCGTCAGTTCATAGCCCGGCGGCTCCGCGCCGTCGGTGAAGCGGATCTGGCTCAGTTCGTAGCGGTCGAAGAGCGGGTTCCGTTCCACCAACCGCGCTTCGAAGCTGCCCCGCAAAGGGATTTCCAGCGGGAGCCGATCACAGATGCTGCAGTCATCCAGGAGTCGCGCGTCGGCGATCAACTGGTAGTGCCACGGAACGGTCGCGGGCGACGGTTCCGTCGCCTCCGTTGCGATCCCTCCCCAACAACCCAGTGCCCACAGCCACGGAATCCAGCCACGGTTGCCACGATTCATGCCACCACCGTAGGCCCATCCCCCCGGTGGTAAAGGCGGGGACGGTGGCGTCGCGTGCCTGCAGCACCAGCAGGTAAGCCTGCGGGTTGGGCGTGCGCTCGCGACCGAACCGCAGCCGCACGAAGGTGCCCAGGTGCAGCGCCTCGCCCCCGAAGCCGTGCCGCGCAAACTGCTCGAGCGTGCGTGCCAGGCTCAGGGTGTTCAGATGGTAATCCTCCACGGGCCGGACCACGTGCTCCCCGATTTCGTCCATCTGGAAGAACCCAAGGCACAGCCCGCGCCGCGTCACCCGGCACACCTCCGCCACCGCCGCCTCGAATCCCTCGGGCGACAGGTGCTCGAAGAGATCATGGACCCACGCGTAGTCGAACGTCCCGTCCCCCGCCGGCAGCGCGAACACATTCCCCTCCTCGAAGCGCGTGCCGGGGAAGCGCGCCCGGGCATTCGCCACGTTCGCCGCGCACAGATCCACGCCCGTGTAGTCCACGAACCGCGCCAGACCGGTCGCGGCCAGAAACCGATAGTCGTTGGCCGAACCGCACGCCGGTTCGATCATCGACACGCGGGTGGAGTCATCCACCTTCGCCAACACTTCCGCCCACAATCGCACGAATGTCTCGGCCAGTTCCTCCCCAGGCCGCGCCGGCCTCGCCCGGTCGGCCAAGATCGGCGTCCGGTCTCCTGCCCGCGCCAGGAACCGCCCCAGGTAATCCGGCACGTCCGCCCCCGCGGCTCGCGCCGGCAGGGTGGCGCGGACGCGGTGAACGCACGCCGGCACCGGCCAACCTTCGGCGTTGTCGGCGCCCGAGGCGAGCGCGGCGGCGAGGGCCCGCCAATCCTCGAAACCGCTCACCTCCCGTCGCACCTCGAGCAGCCAGTTCAACACCACGGCGAAACGCAGTTCCGCCTCCATCAGTTCCTCGTAGCGATCCCCCCACAGGGCGCACGCCAGGAAGTGGCGGCTCAGCACGCTCGCAACGTTGAGGCGCGGATCCTCCACCTCTGCCACCAGGTAATCCCGCAGCCAGGCCGGGTCATGGCCTTCCCAGGCCCGGGTCAAGCGCGCCGTCTCGAGGCGAAGCCGCTCGTTCATCGCTTCCCGCCCTCTCCGCCGGCGCCCGACCCGCCGCAAACCCAGGCCGCAGCTCGCGAAGTCGTTCCGGGCCGGCCCGCCCGTGTCGCGGATCGAGAACACTTCCGCCTGACGCAACGCCGGTGCGTGCTCGAACTCGTAACCGCAGTCCGCATCGAGCCACAGCCGGAGCGAGTAGGCCGTGACGGGGACCATCGCTTGCAGCCGGGCACGATACCCCTGCGTCGGGTCGTCGAGTTCACGCAGCGACAATTCCCACCACACATGCACCGAGCGCGGCGCCGCCGGCAGCGCGGCGGGCCACACGAGCTGGAACGTCCCTGCGCCGACAGGCATGACGCGCGCCGGTTGACTGGCAATCTCGGCGCGCAACACCCGTGCCCCGGTGTAAGGCAACGCGAACCCAAGGGACTCCCGCCGCGCCGGCCAGCGTTCGAAATCGATGCGGGATTGCGCGGCGATCAACCCGTTGGTCCGCAGTTGCCAGAGATCCGCCTGCCGCACCCGCATCGGAGCCTGGGCCACACGGGCCCCGGCCGCTCCGACCAGCATCATCGTCACCATCACCCCCAGCAGCAGCGCCACCACGCCCCCATACGCCACGACCGGGCCCAAGCCAGCGCGGGTGGGTGCTGTTCCCGTCTCCGCGCTGCCGAACAGGGCCCAGCGCGCGCTCTTCCACACGCCCCACACCCGGTGCGCTCCCGGAGGATCGAGATACCACGCCAGCACGAGGGCGACGCCCAGGAACGCCATGATGGTCAGCGGATGATGCAAGACCGGCCACCGCGCCACCTGCACCCAGAAGGTGGGCGCCGCCAATGCCGCCGCCGCGTGGAAGGCCACACAGGCCCAGTAGCTGCGCGTTTTCAGAAAAATCACACCACTGAAGAACCCCAGCAGGAACACCTCGGGAAACCGAACGAAGCTGCCCGGCACAAGTCCGAACAGCACCGCCGTGGCCACCAGCACCGTGGGTGGCCGCCAAATGCGGCTGAAGGCCTGCTGCAGCACCGAGCGGAACAGCAGTTCCTCGCAGAGCGGCGCCAGCACGGCGAGACCCACCCATCCCCACGTCACCCGGAGCGCCGGCGGCGGGGAACGCCCAACGCCTGTCGGATGACCGCTCCCTTCCCCACCGCCACCGCCATCACCACCAGCCCCAGGACCACGCTCAACCCGATCCCTGGAAGCGAAGCCCGGCTGAACCCGGCCGCCGCGGAAGCTGCCCGGGCGCGACGCAACACCCACCCCGCCGGCAGGGCAAAGAACAGCAGTTCAGTCAGCAGCCACCCCCCAGCCCGTGGCGCAACTGCAGGTAGCCACCGACGGTCCACGTGAGGAGAACGCACCCCACGAAGGCCGCGAGAGCCCACGCCACGAGACGCCGATCCCCGGGCGGGGGTGGCTCCGGCGAGGTGCGTCTCCCCTCCTCACTTCCCTCCATTTCGACGGCTCGTTCCATGGTGAGAAATGCAGGCTGGACCGATGGGGATGTCCATGAGCGGTGGCATTGGGGCTGCGCCCGCTGCGCGGGTCACGTGTCCACCAGCGGTTCAACCGGCGCGCCGTGGCGTGAGCTTCGCCTCGACCGCGGCCCGAGGCAAGCACCGCGCTCGCACCTCGATCGGTCCCGGCCGGGAGTCGAACGCAATGGCGGGTTGGTGGCGGTGGCTTCGAGCAGGGTCACGCGATAGAAGCAGGTGCTTTCCTCAAGTTGATGGCGACCGGAGGGTTCGGGGGGCGAGATCGAGCGTCACGCAACCGCCGGTGCGGGCGCACTGAGTGATAGTCAGCGGAGGTGGTGCTGCGGGTCCTGGCGGCCGGTCGGGGCTTGGATCGCCGGCGGGGGCGGACAGGCAGGCGGCGGCAAGCAACCCGGTCAACCGCGGGGCTTGCCCACTCCAGTTCGTGTCAGGGGAGTGGAAGTCGCTTTCATAGCGGACAGGGCGACGGAGAGTTGGCAGGCGGGCTCAGGGTGTCCCTCCCGTGCGGTCAATGGTATTCCTGGAGCGTCTTCACGCCATACCCCTTCCTCTTAAGGGCAGCGATGCCCAAGGCGAGGGCGCGAGCACCGCTGAGCGTGGTCATGATGGGCGTGCCCGTGGCGACGGCGCTGGTGCGGATCTTGACTTCGTCGGCGCGGGGCACCTGACCTGAGGGGGTGTTGATGACGAGCTGGAGTTCGCCGTTCTTGAGCAGGTCGAGGGCGTGCGGGCGGCCTTCCTGGAGTTTGGCGATCCGCTGGACCTTGAGGCCGGCGTCCGCCAGCACCTGCGCGGTGCGGCCGGCAGACACCAACTCGAAGCCGAGCTCGACGAAGAGCGTGGCCAGAGCGGCCACCTTCGGTTTGTCGGCATCGCACACGCTGACGAAGACCTTGCCGCCGAGCGGCACCGGGCTGCCGGCCGCCATCTGGGATTTTGCGTAGGCGATGCCCAGGTCGGGGTCGAGGCCCATGACCTCGCCGGTGGAGCGCATCTCGGGCGAGAGGACGATGTCCTGGCCGGGAAAGCGGTTGAAGGGGAACACGGACTCCTTCACGGCCCAGTAGTCGGGCCAGATCTCGCGGGTGAACCCCAGCTCGGCGAGGGTGCGGCCGGTCACGAGCTTCGCGGCCAGCTTCGCCAGCGGCACTCCGATGGCCTTGCTCACGAACGGGACGGTGCGGGACGCGCGGGGGTTGACCTCGAGGACGTACACCTGCTCGTTCTTGACGGCGAACTGGAGGTTCATGAGGCCCACGACGCGCAGTTCGCGGGCGAGGGCATGGGTGTAGTCGCGAATGGTCTTGATGACGCCGTAGGACAAGGTGTGGGGGGGGAGCACCATTGCGGCGTCGCCCGAGTGGACCCCGGCGAACTCGATGTGTTCGAGCAGGCCGCCGACGACAATCGTGCCGCCCTGGCCGTCGGCGGTTTGGCCGGCATCCGCGATGCAATCCACGTCCACCTCGGTGGCGTCCTCCAGGAACTTATCCACGAGCACCGGCCGCTGGCGGGAGACGGCGACGGCGAAGCGCATGTAGTGTCGGAGCTCGGCGTCCGAATAAACGATCTGCATGGCGCGACCGCCCAGCACGAACGAGGGGCGTACCAGCACGGGGTAGGTGAGGCGCTGCGCGATGGCCAGGGCCTCGGTCTCGTTGGTGGCCAGCCCGTTGGGCGGTTGCGGGATGTTCAGCCGGTGGAGCAGGGCGGCGAAGAGCTGGCGGTCCTCGGCGATCTCGATGCTCTGCGGGCTGGTGCCGAGGATGCGCACTCCGTTGGCCTGGAGGCCGAGGGCGAGGTTGAGCGGGGTCTGCCCGCCGAACTGGGCGATGGCGCCCCAGCAACCCTCGCGCTCGTAGATGTTCAGCACGTCCTCGAGGGTCAACGGCTCAAAGTACAACCGATCGCTCGTGTCGTAGTCGGTCGAGACGGTCTCGGGGTTGGAGTTGACCATCAGGGTCTCGAAGCCTTCCTGCTGCAGGGCGAAGGCGGCGTGGACGCAGCAGTAGTCGAACTCGATGCCCTGGCCGATGCGGTTGGGGCCGCCGCCCAGGATCATGATCTTGCGCCGGTCCGAGGGGCGCACTTCATCATCGCCGCGGTCGTAGGTCGAGTAGTAGTAGGGGGTGCGGGCCTCGAACTCGGCCGCGCAGGTGTCGACGAGGCGGTAGCTGGGCACCAGGTCCCACTGCTTGCGGAGGGCCCGCACGTCCGACTCGGTCCGGCCGGTCAGGTGCGCGATCTGGCGGTCGGAGAAGCCGCAGGCTTTGGCGCGGGCAAGGAGTTCAGGGGTCATGGGGATGCGGGTTGAAGCCAGCCCTCGCGTTCGGCCAGCAGGAGGTCCGCGAGGAAGAGGTGATCGGGGATGCCGGGACTCCACGCATAGCGCAGCGGGAAGCCGGTGGGCACATTCGTCCGGAGCAAGACCTCGACCGTCAGGCGGGCCCAGTCGTGGCTCCGGCCCTGCAGGATGTCGCGCCGGAACGGGGGCGTCCATCGTGAGCGGGGTGAGCAGGAGGGCGGTGAGGTGGTGATGCTGGTCGTTGACCTGGTAGAACCCATCCTGGGCGTCCAGCGTCGTCCACACCGAGGTGCGATCCCCGTACCACGCCGTGGCCCAGGGCATGTCGCTCATGAGGACCTCCGACGACTTGAGGAGGCTGACCGGTTGCTGGAGATGGGGGGGTAATACGGCGGGTAAACCACCGGTCCCGGACTGCGTGCGAACACGCCGAGCAAGAGCGGCGCCGCCGTGCCGGCCACGAGCATCGCACTCAGGAAATGCCGGAACTCGGGGAACGGCAGCTCGAACCGCTCCAGCAAGCCCTGGTAAAACGCCACGCCGAGCAGAAACAGCCCCGGCACCAGGAGCACCAGCAGGTTCTCCGTGTTCACCGTCGGCGTCGTCGTGCTCAGATGCGTCCGTCCCATCGCCTGGGCCACGGCCAGGGTCGCCAGGCTCAGCAGCAGGAACAGCCGCAGGCGACGCACCCCCGGCTCGCGGTATTGGCCGATCAACCCCACCAGGAAGAACGCGCCGAACCACCCGCCGCCCAACCGCAGCAGGTCGTCCCGCAGCAGGTCCCGCATACCCTCGACCCCCTTCTGGATCACATCGCCGGTCTCGACCAGCGAGAGGTCCGGTTGAAACGAACGCTCCAGCCGGTCCCCAGGAAACCGTGCCGTCTCGGCGTAAACGGCCTGGCCGGGGGACACCGAACCAGGTGCCGCTGACCCGCGCGTTGCGCATGAGCCAGGGCACCATCACTGCCGCGCCCACCACCCACGTCATCAGCAGGACCGGCAACGCCCGCCGCCGCAGGTACAGCACGATGAACGCCGTCACGGGCAGCACCAGCACCAGTCCGCTGTAGCGCGTCAGCCCAAGGAGTCCCAGCAGCAGCCCGGCGCCGGCGCCCCACCCCAGAAACCAGACCGCGCCGCGCCGCGAATCCTCCCGAGCGGCCGCCTCCAACCGCACGAGCACATCGAGCAGTCCGACCGTGAGCAGCAGCGCCAGCATCGTGGACAACCCCGACGCGCTGAATCGCCACAGGAGCTCCGACGCCAAGAGCAGCAACGCCAGCAACCAGCCCGCCTCGCGCCCCATCAACCGCCCGGCCAACCGCGCCGCCAGCGCCACCGACGCGAAGAACAGAAGCTGGTTCAGGATCGTGATCAGGAACTCGGGCTGGTACCGCCAGAACCGTTCCCCGATCGGATACTGGAACGGCAGCAGCTTCATCCAACCCGCCAGCACCAGCGGGTAAAGGGGAGGATTGAACAGGTCCGGATGCGGCCGGCGCCCCAGCCCAGCCTGCACGCCTTGACGGTCCTGCACCCATTGCAGCGTCAGGGGCCGGACCACCTGGGTCGTGAACCCCTCGCCGCGCGCCAGGTGCCGCGCCAACTGCGCGGCCTCCATCGCCTCCGGGGCCGCGAAATTCCGCGCCTGGGAGAGGTCATACCACCAGGTGAGCGCGAGCAGCACCAACGCCGCCACCAACAGGCGGATCACGCCGGCCCCGCGGCCGACTTCGAGCCAGTGAACCACCTCTTGAGCGGGTCGTATGCGCATGGAGTGGCGGGCCTCCGGATCCGGGGGCGATCCCCGATCGCTCGCCCCGTGTTCAAAGCCCGTCCAAGTGATACTCGTGGAGCTTGCGGTAGAGCGTGCGGCGGCCGACGCCGATCTTTTTCGCAGCGAGGGTGCGATTGCCCTTCGTTTCCTGCAAGGCGCGAATGATGAGCTGCTTCTCGGCCTCCTGCACCGTTTGGGGTGCGGCGTCCGCGGGAGCCCGCGCCCCGGCCGTGGACAGCCCTCCTCCGAGGCCACGGACGGCCGGCGGCAACTCGCGTCGCGTGATCTTGTCGCCCCGCGCCAGGGCCACCGCGCCTTCGACGGCATTGCGCAGCTCGCGCACGTTCGCGGGCCACGAGTAGCTCAGCAGTGCCTGCAGGGCGTCCGGGGTGAACTCCCGGACCGGTTTGCCGTAGGCGGCGGCAATTTCCTTGAGGAAATGCAGCGCCAGCAACGGCACATCGCCCGGACGCTCCCGCAGCGGGGGCAGCCACAATTCCACCACGCGCAACCGGAAGTAGAGGTCCTCCCGGAACTGCCCCGCCTTGACCAGCTCGACCAGGTTCCGGTTCGTCGCGGCGATCAACCGCACGTCCACCGCGATGGTCTTGCCCGAACCCACCCGCTCGAAGGTGCGCTCGCCCAGCACCCGCAGCAGCTTCACCTGCGTGCTCGCGTCGATCTCCCCGATCTCGTCCAGGAACAACGACCCGCCGTTGGCCTGCTCGAAGCGCCCGATGCGCCGTTCGTGCGCGCCCGTGAACGCCCCCTTCTCATGCCCGAACAGCTCGCTCTCGAGCAACGCCGCCGGCAACGCCGCGCAATGCACCGTGACCAGCGGCTGGCGCGCCCGCGGGCTGAGCTGGTGCACGGCTTTCGCGATCAGTTCCTTGCCCGTCCCGCTCTCGCCCTGGATCAGCACCGTCGCCGGCGTCGGAGCCACCTGACGCACGATCTCGAACACCTCGGCCATGGCGGGGGACTTGCCCACGATCTGCTCCAGGCCGAACCGGTCGTCGAGTTGTCGGTGCAGGTTCTGGTTCTCGGTCTCGAGCTGCTGGGTGCGCAGCGCCTTGGCGATCCGCAGCTCCAGCTCGTCGATTTGCAGCCGGCCCTTCGCCAGGTAATCGTCCGCGCCCCGCTTCATGGCCTCGACCGCGAGATCTTCCGAGCCATACGCGGTCATGAGAATGCACACCGGCGGACGGCTCAGCGATTTCGCCCGCGCGATGAGCTGCATGCCGTCCTCCTTCGGCAGCCGGAAATCCGTCAGCACCACGTCGAACCGCTCGCGTTCGAGCAGCTCCATCGCCGTGGCGGCGTCCTCGGCCAGGTAAACGTCGTAACGGTCTTCGAGCGCCGCCCGCAGTCCCTCCCGCGTCGGGCGCTCATCATCCACGATCAACAGCATCGGCTTGGACTCCATAAACCGGCCCCCAGCTTCCCACGTCACCCGCCGCGTGGAAAGCGTCCACCTCGACCCCCGAGGGTGGCGTTCCTCGCCCGGACATCCGACGTGGAACCGCGACCGTCCGCAGGCGCCGACGTGAGGAGGCAGAGGGCGTTGTCTCTGACCCCAACGCCTCCTGACGTCGGCGCCTACAGGGGGCAGGCATTGCCTCACCGGGGTGACCTCGTTACGCTGCCTCGCCATGAGACTCTCGTCGGTTCTGCCCTTCGCGGGGACGTTGCTCCTCGCCGGACTGCTACCCGGCTGCCGCTCGCCGGAACCCGCCCCCCCGCCACGGAACCTCGAAGCCGTCTTCCACCCGGCCAAGCTCGCCGAACTCGACGCCGCCATCACGAACGCCATCGCCCAGAACCAATGCCCCGGCGGTGTCCTCTGGCTCGAACGCGACGGCGTCGCCTACCACCGGGCCTACGGACAGCGGGCGGTCCTGCCGGAGCCCGAACTCATGACCGAGGACACCCTCTTCGACGCCGCGTCGCTCACCAAGGTGGTTGCCTGCACCCCCGCCGTGATGCTGCTGGTCGAACGCGGCCGGGTGCGCCTCGACGCCCCGGTCTCCGACTACCTGCCCGAGTTCACCGGCGGCGGCCGGGAGCTGGTCACTGTGCGCCACCTCCTCACCCACACCTCCGGGCTGCGCCCTGACATCAGTCTCACCCCCGCCTGGTCCGGCCTCGACGCCGCCCTCAAGCTGTGCTGGGCAGAGACCCTGACGGCTCCTCCCGGCACACGGGTGATCTACAGCGACACCGGCCCGATTCTCCTGGGCGAAATCGTGCGCCGCGTCACCGGTCACCCCTCGATGCCTTCCTCGAGGCCGAGGTCTACCGGCCCCTGCAGATGCACGACACCGGCTTCAATCCCCCGGCCGCAAAACGGGCCCGCATCGCGCCCACCGAGGTCGAAAACGGCCAGCCCCTCCGCGGCGTCGTCCATGACCCGCGCGCCCGTCGCCTCGGCGGTGTGGCCGGACACGCCGGCCTGTTCACCACCGCCGCCGACCTCGCCCGCTTCGCCCGCCTTCTGCTCGCGGGCGGCGAACTCGACGGCGTCCGCCTCTTTCAGCCCGAGACCGTCCGCCTGATGACCAGTGTCCAGACCCCGCCCGGCCTCCCGCGCCGCGGCCTGGGCTGGGACATCGATTCGCCGTATGCCGGCCCGCGCGGCGAGCTCTTTCCCCTGGGTTCGTACGGCCACACCGGCTGGACCGGCACCTCGATCTGGATCGATCCCTTCTCCCGCACCTTCGTGATCTTCCTCTCGAACCGGAACCACCCGACCGAGGCCGGCAACGTCATCGCCCTCCGCCGCGCCATCGGCACGCTGGCCGCTCAGGCCGTGGTTGGTTTCAATTTCAGTTATGTGCCGGGCGCGCTGCCGCCGGAGCCCGGTTCGCGCTCGCCCGCGGCCGCCACGACCACCGCCGAACCGCCGGCCCCCGTCCTCAACGGCATCGACGTGCTGGTGAAACGTAAGTTCGCCCCGCTGCGCGGCCTCCGCGTCGGCCTGATCACCAACCAGACCGGTCACGACCGCGCTCGCCGCCCCACCATCGATCTGCTACGCAGCGCGCCGGACGTCCGGCTCGTCGCGCTGTTCAGCCCCGAACACGGCCTCCGCGGGAGCCTGGACGAGGCCGTGGGCGACACCGTGGACGAGCCGTCGGGGCTGCCCGTGTACAGCCTCTACGGCGAGACCCGTGCGCCCCGCCCCGCCCAACTCGCCCCGCTCGATGCGCTGGTGTTCGACGTCCAGGACATCGGCTGTCGCTTCTACACCTACATCTCGACTCTGGGGCTCTGCCTCGAAGCCGCCGCCCAGGCCGGCAAGAAGTTCTTCGTGCTCGACCGCGTCAATCCCATCAACGGCCTCAGCGTCGAGGGCCCCGTGCACACCGGCCCCTCGAGCTTCGTCGCGTTCCATCGCCTCCCCCTCCGGCACGGCATGACGGTGGGCGAACTGGCGCGGCTCTTCAACCGCGAGCGCGGGTGGCAGGCCGACCTGACCGTGATCCCGGTCGAGGGCTGGTCCCGGGCGCACTGGCTGGACCAGACCGGGTTGCCCTGGACCAATCCCTCCCCGAACATGCGCCGCCTCACGGCCGCCATCCTCTACCCGGGAGTCGGCCTGCTCGAGAGCGCGGTGTCCGTCGGGCGCGGCACCGACACCCCGTTCGAGATCGTCGGCGCGCCGTATGTTGATGACGTCCGCTTCGCCGAGGAACTCGCCCGTGCCGGCGTGCCGGGTGTGCGGTATGTGCCCATCCGGTTCACCCCGCGTGCCAGCACCTTCAAGGATCAGCCCTGCGGCGGCGTGTTGCTGGTCCTCACCAACCGCGACGCCCTCGACGCCGTGGACCTCGGACTCACCCTCGCGCTCACCTTGCGACGGCTCTATCCGGACCAGTTCGCCCTGGGCAAACTCCGCCCCTTGCTGACCGACGCGGCCACTCTCACGGCCATCGAGGCTGGGAAGCCGCTGGCGGACATCCGCCGGGGTTGGAGCGCGGAACTCGCCGCCTTTCAAACAACGCCGCGCGGCGGTGCTTCTCTATTGAGGCTTCTCAGGTCCGTCCAAGCAGCGCGGTTCGCCTCCTCACGTCGGCGCCTGCGGTCCCGCGCGGCTCCCGGTGGCGTCGGGGCTGTGCGGTCCGGGACAAAATACGGGCACAGAATGTCAAGAAACGCTGAGCGGCGGCCTGGCATCCGCCTAGACTGGCGGTTCCATGGCTGCGCCTCCCCAGTCCCGGCGCCCCGTCACGATGGCCCGTCCGCTCCGGCGGTGCCCGCTGTTTGCGACCTGCCGGCCGGCCCTGCTCCGCGAGATTGCGGCGGTGACGACGCCCCGGCGGCTGGGCCCGGGCGAATTCCTGTTCCACGAGGGCTCGCCGGTGCAGGGCATGTACGTCGTGGTGGACGGTGCGATCAAGGTGCACCGTGTCAACGCGCTGGGCCGCGAGCAGGTGCTCCATATGTACCGGGCGCCGGACTCTTTCGCCGAGGAGGCGCTGCTCGCCGAGCGGGGCCACGACACCGGCGCTTGCGCCACCGAACCCTCTGAGGTGTTGTTGGTTCGCAAGGCGGGCGTGCTCGAACTGCTCCACCGCGAACCCGAGCTGGCCCTCGGGCTGTTGCGCGCGATGAGCCGGCACCTCCGGATTCTGGTCAGCCTGCTCGACGACCTGACCCTGAAGGACGTCAAGACCCGGCTCGCCCACTGGTTGCTGCAGCAATGCCCGGACCCCCGGAGCCGGCGCCCGATTCACATCCGCCTGCCCTCGACCAAGCGCGTGCTCGCTGCCGAGCTGGGCACGGTGAGCGAGACGCTGTCGCGGACGGTGGCCAAACTTCGTGCCCAGAACCTCCTGTCGGTCCGGGGCAGCACCGTCACGCTGCACTGCCCGCGCCGGCTGACGCGGCTGGTGCAGCCGCAATTAGTCTGTTTTGGGAACTGGCTTGACTGGAGTGCAGCGGTTCAAATACCTCCACAAGATGTTTGCCGGTCCATGGGACCGGCATTTGGCACGTGTAATGGAACCAACTGAACCGAACCTATGTTGAGACGAACACCGAACCTCCGCGGACTGCTGCCCCTGGCGGCCCTGGCCCTGGGCACGCTTGGGGCGTGGGCGAGCGAAGCCAACATCCAGATTCCCAAGCTGGACGTGGTCAAATTTGAGGGCCTGGGCGGCTTTGGCGGGGTGCACCTCCTGTACCTCGGCCTGGTGGTCTGCGTGATCGGGGCAGCCTTCGGCCTGGTGCAGTACAAGCAGACCAAGGCCCTCCCGGTGCACCGCACCATGGGCAGCGTCTCGAACATGATCTGGGAGACCTGCAAGACCTACCTCGTCCAGCAGGGCAAGTTCCTGGCCATCCTCTGGCTGCTGATCGGGGCTTGCATGATCTACTATTTTGGCTTCCTGACGCACCACGAGGACCCGGCCACCGGCCAGGCCCTGGGCGCGGGCCAGGTCGCCTTGCGGGTGGTGGTGATTCTGCTGGCCTCGATCCTGGGCATCCTCGGCTCCTACGGGGTGGCCTGGTTCGGGATCCGGATCAACACCGTGGCGAACTCGCGCGCCTCCTTCTCCGCGCTCAAGGGCAATCCGCTGGCCACCCTCGGCATCCCGCTGCGCTCGGGCATGAGCGTCGGCCTGCTGCTGGTGTGCGTGGAGCTGTTCTTCATGATCTGCATTCTGGTGTTCCTGCCGCTCGAGTTGGTCGGCCCGTGCTTCATCGGCTTCGCCATCGGCGAATCCCTCGGGGCCAGCGCGCTCCGCATCTGCGGCGGCATCTTCACCAAGATCGCCGACATCGGGTCGGACCTGATGAAGATCGTCTTCAAGCTGCCCGAGGACGACCCGAAGAACCCGGGCGTCATTGCGGACTGCACGGGCGACAACGCCGGCGACTCGGTCGGGCCGACGGCGGACGGTTTCGAGACCTACGGTGTGACGGGCGTGGCGCTGGTGGTGTTTCTGGCGTTGGCGCTGGCGACGAATGCGGTGGCTTGCGCCACGCTGATCATCTGGCTGTTCGTGATGCGGTCGCTGATGATCGTGACCTCGCTGGCGTCCTACTTCATCAACGAGGCCGTCAGCAAGTCCAAGTACGGCGGCAAGAAAGACTTTGATTTCGAGGCGCCGCTCACCCACCTGGTCTGGATCACCTCGGCGGTGTCCATCGGCATCACCTTCGCCGCCAGCTACCTTCTGCTCGCCCGGCAACCCGGGTTCCACTCCAGCCTGTGGTGGGTGCTTTCGGTCATCATCAGTTGCGGCACCGTGGCGGGCGCGTTGATCCCCGAATTCACCAAGATCTTCGTGAGCACCACCTCCCGCCATGTCCGGGAGGTGACCAACTGCTCGAAGCACGGGGGTGCGTCGCTGAACATCCTGTCCGGGTTTGTGGCCGGCAATTTCTCGGCGTTCTGGATGGGCCTGGTGATCCTGTTCCTGATGTTCGTGTCGTACTACTTCTCCCAGAGCGAGGCGTTAGCCCAGATCATGCCGCCGCACTTCGCTTTTGCCTCGCCCATCTTTGCCTTCGGTCTGGTGGCCTTTGGCTTCCTCAGCATGGGCCCGGTCACCATCGCCGTGGACAGCTACGGCCCGGTCACCGACAACGCCCAGTCGGTGTATGAGCTCAGCCAGATCGAGTCACATCCGAACGCCAAGGCCGAGATCCAGAAGGATTTCGGGTTCACGCCGGACTTTGAGAATGCGAAGTACCAGTTGGAGAAGGGCGATGGCGCGGGCAACACCTTCAAGGCCACGGCCAAGCCGGTGCTGATCGGCACCGCGGTGGTGGGCGCCACCACGATGGTGTTTGGCATCATCATGCTCCTCATCGGCGTGCGGGTCAGCGATTCCTTCGGCCTGGTCAAGGGCATGCTCCCCACCCCGAGCAGCTCACCGCCGGCGCCCAGTTCGTGATGGGTGCGCTCAGCCTGTTGAATCCCCTGATGCTGCTCGGCCTGCTGATGGGCGGGGCGGTGATCTACTGGTTCACGGGCGCCTCCACCCAGGCGGTCGTCACCGGCGCCTACCGCGCGGTCGTTTACATCAAGGAGCACATGAAGCTCGACGCCAAGACCGCCTCCGAGAAGGACAGCAAGGAGGTCGTCCGCATCTGCACGGTCTATGCGCAGAAGGGCATGTGGAACATCTTCATCGTGATCTTCTGCCTCGCCCTTGCCCTGCCGTTCTTCAACCCGTACTTCTTCATCGGCTACCTCATCGCCATCGCCTTCTTCGGCCTCTTCCAGGCCATCTTCATGGCCAACGCCGGCGGCGCCTGGGATAACGCCAAGAAGATCGTCGAAGTCGACCTCCGGCAGAAGGGCACCGACCTCCACGCCGCGACCGTCGTCGGAGACACGGTCGGCGATCCCTTCAAGGACACCTCGTCCGTCGCCCTCAACCCGGTGATCAAGTTCACCACGCTCTTCGGGCTGCTCGCCGTCGAGATCGCCGTCACCATGACCAGTCAGGGCGCCAAGACCGCCATTGGCCTGGTCTTCTTCCTCGTCGCCCTCGCCTTCGTCTACCGCTCCTTCTACGGCATGCGGATCCCGGAGGAGGACGCCGGCTCGAACGGCACCCTCGTCCTCCCGCACAACGTCAAGGGGCGCCACCGGCGACATGGCCAAGCATTGACGCCCGACCCTTACCGCTGCGCCTCCCCCGGGCCGGCGGTGGGACTCCGCGGCCACCGGCGCGTTTCGCGTCGGTGGCCGCTTCGCTTTACTCGCCCACGTTGTTCGCCACCTGGATCCGGCCCTCGCTCCGGTTGGTCACCCGCGCCGGGCCCGTGAAGATGTTGTCGGTGATCACCGCCCGCCGCACGCCTTCCCCCAGTTCGATGTGCGCCTTGGCCTCGCGGAACTCGCAGCCGCGTACCAGGACCGTCCCGCCGCTGGCCTGGATCGCGTGCCGCCCTTCCTTCTTCGCGTCCCATTGCACAAACGTGCAATCGCTGAATCCCACCGTCCCCCGGCCCGCCACCTTCGCGATTTGGTGGCACGGACCCCAGAAGGCGCAGTTCACAAACCGCACGCTGCCGGTGTTCGAGGCGCGCACGTCGATCATCGTCGGGTCCGGACCGTGGAAGCTGACAAACTCGCCGTTGGTGATCAGGAGCCCGTAGGGGGCCGAGTCTTCGACGACCAGCGCCGTCTGGCAGTCATCCGCGCCGAGCCCGAGGGAAATTGCCGTTGCAGAAGCCCGCGCGCGGGTCTTGATGAATTTGTACCCCACGTTGTACCCGAAGCAGAAGGTGTTGAACACGTACTGCCAGTCGGTGCGCCCGAAGATGAAGGCCTCGCCGTTGGCCATCTGCCATTGGAACAGCTTGGGCTTCATGCTCCACCACGGGTTGAAATGGACGTTCTCGATCCGGCCGATGTCGTAGATCTGATCCACATACACCCCGCGGCGCAGCGGTTGGCCGTGCACGTCGCGGATCAGGTGCCGTTCGCTCCCGGTGGTGTTGATGCCGTTGTAGGGGTTGAGGAGCTCGACGGCGAGCACGGCGGGGTTCTTGCCCCGCATGGCGATGGCCCAGGGATAGGCCTCGGGCACGTCGTCCACCTTTTGGTTCGGATAGTACAGCACCACGCCCTTGAGCGTGCTGTTGTGGGTGAGCGTGAGAAACGGCGGGCCTTCCTCGCTGCCGGCCCCGCCGGTCACCAGGAACGTCGTGCCGTCATCCGTCGGTTTCGGCAAGCCGGCGTCCCGGATCCCGTTGTGCGCCGGCACCGACTCCCACACGCCGCGCAGGGTGACGGCGGGCGGGACGTTAAGCGAACCGGCGAAGAGGTAGTTGCCCCGCGGCGCCAGCACGGTGCCCCCGCCCGCCGCCGCCGCCGCGTCCAGGGCCTTCTGGAACGCGGCCGTGTCATCCGTCGTCCCGTCGCCCACCGCGCCGAAATCGCGGACGTTCCATGGTTGGGCGAGGGCCGGCGCGAGACAGCCGAGCAAGAGGACGGACCCGAAGCAGGTAAGAGGTTTCATAGGGCGGAAAGGATAAGGGCCTCCCGCCCCGGCGCAACGCGGAAGCCCGCTCCCCCAGCGGCTCCCATTCTTGGCTTGGACGACTGGGAACGCACAGGCTCGGCGGGGTCTGGGCGCACCTCGCCTTGGTGGGCCACCCATCTGCGGTCGCTTTGAATCTGCGGGGGCCACTCCCCGAATCTTCCTCCCACCGATTCAGAGCCCCCGCCGATGGAATCTCCCTCGGGCCCGTCCCCGGAACAGTCCACCCTCCTGCCCAATCTGCGGTCGCTTTGAATCTGCGGGGCCACTCCCCGAATCCTCCTCCCCACCGATTCAGAGCCCCCGCCGATGGAACCTCCCTCGAACCCGTCCCCGGAACAGTCCACTCTCCTCCCCAATCTGCGGTCGCTTTGAATCTGCGGTGCCACTCCCCGAATCCTCCTCCCACCGATTCAGAGCCCCCGCCGATGGAATCTCCCTCGAACCCGTCCCCGTAACAGCCCACCCTCCTGCCCAATCTGCGGTCGCTTTGAATCTGCGGGGCCACTCCCCGAATTCTCCTCCCGCCGATTCAGAGCCCCCGCCGATGGAACCTGACTCGAACCCGTCCCCGGAACAGTCCACCCTCTCGCCGCATCTGCGGTCGCTTTGAATCTGCGGGGCCATTCCCCGGACCTTTCATCCCACCGATTCAGAGCCCCCGCCAACGGAATCTCCCTCGAACCCGTCCCCGGAACAGTCCACCCTCCTGCCCAATCTGCGGTCGCTTTGAATCTGCGGGACCACTCCCCGAATCTTCCTCCCACCGATTCACAGCCCCCGCCAACGGAATCTCCCCCGAACCCGTCCCCGGAACAGTCCACCATCCTGCTCGATCTGCGGTCGCTTTGAATCTGCGGGGCCATTCCCCGTACCTTCACCCCGCCGATTCAGAGCCCCCGCCGATGGAATCTCCCCGAACCCGTCCCCGGAACAGTCCACCACCCTGCTCGATCTGCGGTCGCTTTGAATCTGCGGGGCCACTCCCCGAATCTTCCTCCCACCGATTCAGAGCCCCCGCCGATGGAATCTCCCTCGAACCCGTCCCCGGAACAGTCCACCATCCTGCTCGATCTGCGGTCGCTTTGAATCTGCGGGGCCATTCCCCGTACCTTCACCCCGCCGATTCAGAGCCCCCGCCGATGGAATCTCCCCCGAACCCGTCCCCGGAACAGTCCACCACCCTGCTCGATCTGCGGTCGCTTTGAATCTGCGGGGCCACTCCCCGAATCTTCCTCCCACCGATTCAGAGCCCCCGCCGATGGAATCTCCCTCGAACCCGTCCCCGGAACAGTCCACCATCCTGCTCGATCTGCGGTCGCTTTGAATCTGCGGGGCCATTCCCCGTACCTTCACCCCGCCGATTCAGAGCCCCCGCCGATGGAACCTCCCTCGAACCCGTCCCCGGAACAGTCCACCATCCTGCCCAATCTGCGGTCGCTTTGAATCTGCGGGACCACTCCCCGAATCCTCCTCCCGCCGATTCAGAGCCCCCGCCAACGGAATCTCCCTCGAACCCGCCCCCGGAACAGCTCACTCTCTTTCCCCATCTGCGGTCGCTCGGGGTCTGCGCACGCTCCACGAAGCCGGTGGCGCGAGGTGGCTCTGTCCCAACAGCGCTTCGGCCACGCGCCCGTTGGCCCTGGCGAGCTGCCCCGCGAAGGCCTCGAGTTCCCCCACCGAAGGCGATCGCCGCACCGGCAGATCCTCGAAGAAGCCGCCATCGCGAATTGCCCTGAGCTGTTCACTGATCCGCGTCGCGAACTCCGCCGGATTGTAGTCGTTGTCCTCGGCACGTGCCGCGGCGGCAAGGAGTTTGTCCCAGTCGATTCGCTTCTCCGTGCTGGCCGCAAAAAGATCAATAAAATCGCGGGGAAAGCCTCGCGTCGAAAATGCCGACACCTTGGCAAACAGCAGGTCGGCCAGCGCGACCACTTCCAGCCCCGGCACGTGGCGGCTGGGCTCGTAGCGGCGGCGGTGGCGGAGGTAGGGCCTTGCGAGTTCCACCCGGACAACTCGTCGACCCGCCCGGGCTTCGTACTGGTAGAGGCCCTCGTTGAGTCGACTGAGGAGGCGCAGCTTGGGGGACGCCGCTTCGAGACGGCGGTGCACCGTTTCGAGCTCCTCAGTCCTGGTTTGAAGGTCAATGTCGAAGCTGAATCGGCCGAGCTGGTTTTCGAGGTGTTCATGATGCAACGCCGTGGCTCCCCAGCGCGCCGGCCGCAGCCAGCGCGGGCACCTCGGCAAAAACCCGCACGATCGCCTCAAGGTCCGCCGGCCGCTTCATGGCTCCGCTCCGAATAGACTTCTCAGCGCGGCGCGCGTGCGGCGTTGCCCGTGGCGAAGGCAGTACTCGAGGTCAAACCAGCCCTTAGGCAGCCGGCTCCAGTGCCAGGCGCGGCCCCGCTCGATCACGTTCAGGGCGATCTGGCGGCGGCCCGTCTCGCCCACCCGGTCCCCGAGATTCCAGGCGAACGCCCGCAGGCACGCGGGAACCGGTGTGGTTCCCGCGGGTGCCCGCGGCTGGTTCCTGGACTTCGCCTTCACCGGCCCAGCTTAGCAGCGTACCCTTCCCGTCGCCAGCGCCGTGGCGGGGAGGTGACGGTGACTCGCCGCCGCCTCAGATCTCCCGCCACAC
This sequence comes from Verrucomicrobiota bacterium, assembly GCA_027493615.1. GTDB lineage: Bacteria > Verrucomicrobiota > Verrucomicrobiia > Limisphaerales > J093 > DSVZ01. The sequence goes on along the minus strand of JAOSKK010000038.1, from coordinate 957,508 downwards.
CCCCGGCACCGGCGCCGGGTAACGGCCGTTGGCATCGGCGGTCACGGGTGCGGGGCTGGATTCGTTCAGCCGGTCCACGTCCGGACAAAACATGAAGTCGGAGGCCACCGCCTCTTCCCAGGTGATGATCTGACCCGAGTGCACCGCGGCCCGCCCCATGATCGCTGCCAGATTCGGAGTAGGCCGCCCGCTTGGCTTCGTTGTGGGGTTTGTTGTTCCGGATGGCATCCAGCAGCACGTTCCACTCGGCCTGCCACGGATCGACCGTCTCCCGCTCGGGCCGCCACGCGATGTTCGACCGCTCGATCCGCTGGTCCTTGTAGCGTTGCACCGTCGGAGCATGGATGTCCCCGGAGAACTGGGCGGCACACTTGGTCCCGTGCACGAAGGTCGCGAAATCGTTGTGGCATTTCGGAATGTACCGGCCGGTGACCAGCGCCTTGGTGCCGTCCGCAAACGTGTATTCGATCGAGTACGTGTCGAAGTTCTGGGCGCAGTCCGTGCTGTCCGGGCCGCGACCGCCCACGCCGTGGGCGCTGACCGGCCAGCCGTCCTTAATCCAGCAACACTCGTCGATCTGGTGAATCATCAGCTCGATGAAGATGCCGGAGGAGGCCCAGAAAAACTGATACGGGATACGGATCTGGGCGAGCAGCTCGCTCGGCTGCGGGTTGAGCCGCCCCATCCGATAGCCGGAATCCATCCGGTACGCCCGGATCAACTGGATGTCGCCCATCGCCCCGTCCCGGATCTGCTGGATCAATGCCTGCCGCGCGGTCGAGTGACGGCACATCACCCCCGCGCCGATCTTGAGCCCCTTCTTCTCCGCCGCTTCCCCCGCCCGCAGGATCCGTTTGATCCCGCCCGGGTCGGGCGCAAACGTCTTCTCCATGAACACGTGCACGCCTTTCTCGATGGCATACTCGACGTGCCGCGGCCGAAACGCCGCGTGCGTGGTGCAGAGCGCCACGTCACCCGGGCGCAGGCAGTCGATTGCCTTCCGGTAAGCGTCGAACCCCACAAACCGGCGGTCCGCCGGTGCCTCGACGCGTTCGCCGTACTTCTCGCGTAGATTCTGGTAGGAACGGTTCAGCCGGTCTTCGAACAAGTCCGCCATGGCCACCAGCTTGGTCGGACCCCCGGCGCCTCCAGCGCGTTCGCCGCCGCGCCGGTTCCCCGGCCGCCGCAGCCGATCAGTGCCAGCCGGATGGTGTTGTCCTCGGCCGCGTGCACCCACGGCAGGCTCACACCCGCCAGGGCCGAAACCGCCGCCGCTTGCCCGGTGCGGGCCAGGAACTCGCGACGCGTGGTGCCTTCGTGCAAGACAGAAACAGGAGTGGGTTCAGTGTTCTTCATGACTCGTTGAATGGTGGACGGGGCGCACTGTAGACAGCCTCCCGAACTTGGCGAGCCCGAACCGCACGCCTTCTCCACACCTCCACACGCTGGCGGGAGGTCCACACCGCCGTAGGCGCCGACGTGAGGAGGCGGAGGGTATTACCCCCTGGCCCCCTCGCCTCCTCACGTCGGCGCCTACCACCATGCCTCCTCACGTCGGCGCCTACAGTCGGTCGCGCTTTCACGCCGGGCATGAAATCCCCGGGCTGAAGTCGGCAACCGGCGGCAGAAAACAGTTGAAGCCCGCCCGCCCTTCGCGCCGAATAGCCCTCCACGATGACGACGTTGACCGACGCCCAGAAGGACCAGGTGCGCGCCTGGCTGCGTGAGGGCCTGCAACTGGCCGAGATCCAGAACCGCCTGAACCGGGAGCAAGGTGTGTCGCTGACCTATCTCGAGCTCAAACTCCTGATCAGCGATCTGAATCTCGTGCCCAAGGATCGGGAACCGGTCGAGCCCACGCCCACCCTCGGCGCTCCGCCGTCTCCGGGCGCTTCAGGGCGTCCCCGGGCCCGGCGGGGCCGTCGTCCCCCCGCCACCTCCCGCCGGCGGCCCCCCGTCCGCCCGGGGCCGGGTGGCCATCACCGTGGACCAGTTGACCCAGCCCGGTGCCATGGTCAGCGGCGGCGTCACCTTCAGCGACGGCAAGACCGGCAAGTGGTTGGTGGACGAACTGGGCCGCCTGAGCGTGGCCCCGTCCGAACCCGGCTACCGTCCGCCGGCGCAGGACATGCAGGAGTTCCAGATCGCCCTGGAACGCGAACTCGCCCGTGCCGGCTTCTGAGCGGCGTCGTGCTTAACCAAGTGAACCCATGACTACCTCGCGCTTCGTTCTTCCCGCCCTGCTCGTCCTCGCCAGCCTGTCTCCAGCGAACCTCCCCGCCGCTGCAACCGCGAGTCCGACGGCCCCGCCGGACACCGAATGGGTGGGACGCCAGGCCGATGGCCAGCGGACGGTCTTGCCGGTCAACCAGGTGCTCACCCCTGTCGGACGGCAGGTGGAGCTGCCCGGGCTCCGTCCCCAAGCCATCGCGTTGTCGCCGGACCGTTCGCTGCTCGTGACCGCCGGCAAGACCAGCGAACTGCTCGTGCTGGACCCGGTCAGCGGGGAGATCCGCCAGCGCGTGCCCCTCCCCTCCGAGAAGCAGAACGAACCCCAGCCCGAGCAGCCTTCGTCAAACATCCTCCAGCCCGACACGAAAGGGCAGCTCAGCTATACGGGTCTGATCTTCTCGCCGGACGGCCGCCGGATCTTCCTCAGCAACGTCAACGGCTCCGTCAAGGTCTTCCAGGTCGGCCCGGACGGACAGGTGACGGGCTCGCATTCGATCGCTCTGCCGCCCGCTGATGTCCCGCGTCGCAAGGAGGAAATCCCCGCCGGGTTGGCGATCAGCCCCGACGGCGCACGGCTGTACGTCTGCGGCAACCTTTCCAACACGCTGCTGGAAATCGAGGTCGCCACCGGCCGCGTCCGGCGGGTCTTCGCGGTCGGCGTGGCACCGTTCGATGTGGTGCTGCTCGGGGACAAGGCCTACGTCAGCAACTGGGGCGGTCGCCGGCCGGGGGAAGGCGACCTCACCGGCCCCGCCGGGCGCGGCACCGTGGTGCGCGTGGACCCCGTCCGCCACATCGCCAGCGAAGGCTCGGTCACGGTCGTCGAATTGGGCGCGAAGGGCGCAGGGCGAAGCTCGAAGGGCGAGAGCCGAAGTTCGAAGTCGGAAGGGGAGGGGGCGTCGCCGGGGGTTGAGCCGCCGGCGGCAGAGATCCTCACCGGCCTCCATGCGTCCGCCCTCGCGCTTTCGCCGAACCGTCGCTGGCTCGTCTGTGCCAACGCCGGGTCGGACAACCTCAGCGTCATCGATACCCGCAGCGACACCGTCGTCGAAACCATTTGGGCCAAGGCCAAGCCGAGCGATCTGCTGGGCGCCTCGCCCAACGCGCTCGTGTTCACCCCGACGGTCGCACCCTTTACGTGGCCAACGGCACGCAGAACGCCGTGGGCGTGATCGAATTCCGGCCTGCCCGGAAGCGTTCGCGCCTGCTGGGCCTCATCCCTGTGGGCTGGTACCCCGGCGCGCTCGCCTTCGACCCGGCCCGCCGTCAACTGGCCGTCGCCAACATCAAGGGGCACCCGGTGAACCCGAAGCCCTACACGACCGCGGGAGCCGCGCCGGGAGCTGAGGGCTTCAACACCCACCATTACCATGGGTCGGTCTCGCTCGTGCCCCGGCCTGCGACGCGCGACCTCCCCACGCTATCCCAGACGGTCTACGACAACCTCCGCCGCGCGCGCATCGCCGAGGCCCTCTTGCCCGCCCGACCCCACCAGCCCCCCGCGCCATCCCCGAGCGCATCGGCGAGCCGAGCCTCATCAAGCACGTCGTCTACGTCATCAAGGAGAACCGGACCTACGACCAGATCTTCGGCGCGCTGGCCGAGGGCCGGGGCGACCCGCGCCTTTGCATCTTTGGCGAACGCGTCACTCCGAACCAGCACAAGCTCGTCCGCCAGTTCGTGGTCCTCGACAACACCTATTGCGCCGGCATCCTCAGCGCCGACGGCCACCAGTGGAGCACCAGCGCCTTCGGCACCGATTACCTCGAGCGTTCCTTCGCGGGCTGGCCGCGCAGCTACCCGGACGGCATGGGCGAGGACGAGGACGACGCGCTCGCCTATTCGCCGGCGGGCTTCCTCTGGGACAAGGCGGTCCAGCACGGCGTCAGCCTCCGCAATTACGGCGAGTTCATGGCGCCGAACGTCCGCTGGCGGGACGGCCGCAAAGGCACGCCGGATTTCCTGGCCTGCTATCGCACCTGGCGGGGCGAGTCCAACGAGGTGATCTTCGAGAGCTACCCCCATGATCGAGTCCATCCGCCCCTTCTCCCCCACGAACTACGTGGGCTGGGAGATGTCCGTTCCGGACGGCTACCGCGCCGATTTCATCCTGCGGGAGCTCAAGGAATTCGAGGCGAAGGGGGAGTTTCCGCAGTTGGTGATCATCTGCCTGCCGAACGACCACACCAGCGGCACGAGCCGCAACTGCCCGACTCCGGCCGCCACCGTGGCCGACAACGACCTCGCCTTCGGTCGCATCGTCGAGGGGCTCAGCCACAGCCGGTTCTGGAAGGACATGGTCATCCTGGGCATCGAAGACGACCCGCAGAACGGCTTCGACCACGTCAGCGGCTACCGCACCACAGCCTACGTGGCCAGCCCGTATGCACGGCGCGGCGTCCGCGTCAGCACCCAGTACAACACCACCAGCGTGCTGCGCACCATCGGGCAAATCCTCGGCCTGCCGCCCATGAACCAGTTCGACGCCAGCGCCACCCCCATGTTCGACTGCTTCACCGACACGCCCGACCTCACGCCCTTTGTGGCGGTTCCCAACCAGGTGCCGTTGGACGAGATGAACCCGGACCCGAAAGCCATCCGCGATCCCCTGCTGCGCCGCAACGCCGTGGTGTCCGGCCGTCTCAACTTCCGGCGTGTGGATGCCTGTCCGGAGGACGTGCTGAATCGGATCCTCTGGCACGCCATGAAGGGCAGCGACGCCCCCTATCCGCAATGGGCGGTCACGCTGGTCCCGGACGACGACGACTGACGCCTCGCGTGAAGCTCGCCGGGAGCTTCGTAGCGCGGTTCAGCGCGGCGGCGTCTTGGGCCCGGCCAGCCATCCCGTGGGCGGCCTATTTCGGGAACAGGAAAGTGACCGTCAGACGAAGTCCCCAGTCGGGTGCCCCGGCCGGCCCTTCCGCATAAGAGCGATAGCCCAGTTGGAGGCTGATCGGCTGCTTGCCCACCTTAACCATCTGGTTGACCATGAAATTCACCGGCACCGTCCACTGTTCGCCTTGCCAGTCGTAAGTGGATTCCGTGTTTACGAAGAAACTGGTCAGGGTCTTGGTGGTGTAGCCCAGGAACGGTTGCAGATACGTGGCGTTGACGGCTGGTTCACCCCATCCTTCATAGGACCAGATGTGGTTGCCCAGCATGCCATAGGTGAAGCCCTTGTCCTGCCGCAAGACGACGGCCGTCGGACCCGCCCCCCACTGGCCCTGGCCGAGGGCGCCGTCTGTGGCCGTTGGTAGGAGCAAGGCCGGCCCCGCCCCCATGATCCAGCCGCCGGGGGTCGCTTGGGCGACAACCAGAAGCTCTGCAGGGTGTCGCCCAGACCGAGTTTCGAGGCGATGCCGGGCGCGGTGGATTCAAGATAGATGGAAGGCAGGATCGTCCGGCTGATCAGGTTCCACTCCTGGCCAAGCGAGACCGGGACGACCGGTGAAAATTCAGCGTGTATCTCATGGCGTCGGAGGGGCCGATCCCAAAGTCCCAGTTGTTCTGGAAGGGCACACTGATCAGGCTGGCAATCGGGTTCAGGGTCTGCTTGGCCAGTTCGGCCGCTTTGGCCTTCTCGTCCTCAGCCCCCGAGGCAGCACCGCCTGAGGAAGTCGTGTCGGCGGGCGCCAGGGGGAGCGGGCGGTAGACGCTTCCTGTGTCTTGAGCCCAGGCGGGCAACGCGTTGCCGGCGAGGCCCAGCGCGGTCAAGAGCAGGGGGCACCAAGCTGCGGATGTCGCCCAGGCCAGACACCGTGCCTGCGACGGGCTCGTCAGGTTCGATCGCGCGCTCGGAGAATGTAATGCATTCGTGGGTCATAGGCGTCGTGAGCTGAGCTGGAAGCAGTTCCTGGTGGAACGAACATTCAAATGTGCGCGTGGCGGCAACAAGTAGAGTGTCATGCCAAAAATCAGATACACCATCAGCACCAACGCCCCAACGAACCATGTCGAACGCCCACTGTTGGTCACGAACGCGGCCGTAATGGCAGCAATGAGCATCATCACCACCGCGCCCGGCCAGAATTGAAGGTCCATCGGCGATGGGCCGATGAAGTAGCTCACGATGACCAGCACCGGCGCGACAAAGAGCGCGATCTGGGACGCGCTGCCCAAGGCGATGCCTACGCTCAGGTCCAGCCGGTCCTTGCGCGCCCCGGAAAACGCCGAGGCCATTTCCGCCGCGCCGCCCACAAGCGCCACCACGATGAATCCAACGAACGCTGGGGTCATCCCGAACGTCTCCGCCGCCTTCTGAACCGACTCAACAAAAACTTCGCTCACCAGGGCGACCAGCACGGTCACCCCGGCGAGGGTGGCCAGGGCCACGTTGATCGGCCACGGCGCCTCACCGGCCTCACCGGATTCCGCGCCCGCAAACAACTCGCGGTGCGTCTTGAGCGAGAAGAGCATGCCCAGCCCGTAGGCCACGATGAGCAGCACCGCCAGCCCCAGGCTCAACTTCCGGGTGAAGGCGGCCGCCGTCGCGGAATCGGCCTGGGAGACCGCCGAAGGTATCAACAGCGCGATGGTGGCCAGGAAGAGCAGACCTGCCTGCATGCGGGCGCCGACGCGGTTGTATTCCTGCACGTGGTGCTTGAGGCCGCCGAGAAGAAAAGACGCCCCCAGCATGAATAACGTGTTGGCGACAATGGCGCCCGCAATGGAGGCTTTCACCAGCATGTACTCTCCGGCACGCAGCGCTGCGAGCGCGATGATCAGTTCGGTCAGATTCCCCAACGTGGCGTTGAGCAGCCCCCCCACCGCATCGCCGGTTTTGGCCGCCACGGATTCGGTGGCGTGACTGAGCAACGCCGCCAAGGGCACGATGGCCAGGACAGACAACACGAAGAGCAGCGTGGGCGACTCGTGCCAGAACCTCTCCGCCACCAGCACGACGGGAACGAGGGCCAGCAGCCAGAGCAGCGGATTGTGTCGGACATCGTCGAGCAAGTGTTTCATGCTGGATTGGGTTTGGGAGACCGCCGTGACGAGTAGATGCGCGTGACCAACGCGAACAAGAAACCGGCCGAAAGTCCACACATGAGGATGCCGGTCAATCCCTCGATCGGCCAGAATTGTGTGGGCGGTGTAGCGTGCGATCTCATGAAGGACCGCAGCACCAGGGCAAACCCCGCGGCATGCACGGCGACGGTGATGGCCACCAGACCCGCTGCGGTGAAGCTGCTCGCGAGCACGGTTAGGCGCGATGAATCTTGCGGTTAAGCGCCAGCAGCAACGCGACGGTATACTCGGCCACCGAGTCAGGCGAATAGACCGGGACGCGCGAGACGGCCAGTTTCAGCGCTTTGGCGGCGGCGATATCCACGTTGTTGAAGCCCGTGCAGCGCAGGATCACGAGCTTGACGCCCTGGGGAGCCAACGCCTCAAGGCAGGGCCGATCCACCTGGTCGTTGACAACGACGCAGACGGCTTGGGCGTCTTTGGCAAGCGGCGCAGTTTCGTTCGTGAGGCGAAAGTCGAGGAAGCGCCACTCGATGCTGCTCTTGGCCGCCGCGTGCTGCAGCGGCTCACGGTCGTACGGTTTGGTGTCGAAAACGGCGGTCGTGATCATGGGTTCATTGGTGAACTCGAATCGTTCCGGCAGTTGGTTCAACAGCTGGCGCCCTAGCTCGAGGTTCGCTCAGTCGTTTCATACGCGGGAGCGTTCAACCAGCCAGCCAGGCATGAATCCGGCGCAGGCGGCGTTCGGGTTCGGGGAGCGCTTCGTAGGCGCGCACCCGGCGCAAGGCCTCCGCCGGTTCGTTCGTGATCAGGTCGTCCACGCCGAGATCAATCATTCGCTCCATGTCCTCCGGCTTATCCACCGTCCAGACATGCACCCGCTGACCGCGCCGGTGCGCGGCCTGCACGAACGCGCCAGTAATGCGGGCCCGTTCGGCGCTGAGGAAGTCCACCTTCAGCCGTCCTGGACGGGCGGCGTTCACGGACATCAGGTAGCCGACGGAGATCTCCGGGGCGAGCCGGCGGACCTCCGTCAACGGCTCGTGTTCGAGGCACTGGATGATGACCTGGTGGGTCATGTGCCGGGCCCGAACGGTCTCCACCACGCGCTCCGCCAGCCGAGGTTGGTGATCGCCGTAATACTTCAACTCGATGTTCAACCGTAGGCGGTTGCTCGCGGCCACCAGGACTCCATCGAATGTCGGTACACGTTCGTCGCGGAACTCCGGCGCCGCCTTCGCGCCAAGCGGAATCGTACGAATCTCCTCGTACGTCAACTCCCAGACCTTCTTTGCCACACCCGCCATCCGGGAGAAATCACTATCATGCGTCACCACCAAGACGCCGTCCTTTGAGATCTGGACATCAATCTCCGCGTAATCGGCCCCCACGGTGATGGCCTCGCGGACCGCGGCGGCAGTGTTCTCGGGGGCGCGTCGGTGATCCCCTCGATGGGCCGTGACGGTAATCGGCCCTCGTGTCGGAGCGCGTCCGCGGCCAGGACCACGCTCATTCCCGCTGCTGCCAGGAGGCCGAGCACCAGCGACCCGGCGAAGCCCTTCGCCCAAGTGGGCAACGACTGGCGGGAAGTGCTCTCCTGTTCGACGACCAGCGATGGCGGTGCACCTCCCAGTTGGCGCCGACGCTGGCGGTAGAATGCCGTGAACAACGCGGCATCCACGCCAGCACCCAGCGCGGTCACGCTGGCGCCAATCAGCGTACGGAGCAAGAGGATCAGTCCGAATGAGACCGACAAGGAAAGCTCCCCGGAATCCGCGAGGCCCAGCACCAGCCAGACGCCGATTTGCTCCGAGCCCGCCGCGGCAACCAGCAGCACCAAGAGCAGCCCCATCACCGCGAAGCAGCGCCCGGCCAGTTTTCCCCAGACGCCGCGACTGAGCACCGCAGCCTCCTGAAACGCCGCCTTGCCGTTCCGGCGGTCGAATATGCAGACCTGCACCACCAGCCGCCAGCGGACCAGCAGACACACCCCCACGCTGAGCGTCGCCGCCGCGACCGCCGCGATCGCGGCCGCAGTGTTGATGAACTCCGGTGGGCGACTCGCGAGATAGTAGTTGATGTCGTGTTGCTTCAACAGGCGCGGGACGAGCACTCCCGCCACGGCCAAGGGAGGGGTCACCAGCAGCACGCCCCAGCCGACAACCCGGGCGCCTATCGCCGCAAGCCTGGGCAGTTCCGCGACCAGCCAACGGAAGGTCGCCGTCGCGCGAGGTCGTTTCCCCTCCAGTGCGCCCAACACCATGGCGGACAATCCAGCGTGTTCGGTGAGTCGGATCGTCAGGGACACGGTCGCCGCAAGAAAGAACACGGCGAAACCTCGGGGCGACAGGAGGAACTCAACCAGCGCAGTGCTGTCCACGACCGGCCGACCGACCATGACCCCGCCGATCACGCCCATGGAAGGAGCGAACAGGAGGTTCTCGAGCATCTGGAATGACAGCGCGACCGCGAGCAGCGGCCATCGGCTCTTCCAGAGTTGAGGGAACATGACGATCTGGTCTCTCGGCTAGCGCTGGTATCCTCGTCCGGGAGAATCCGGTGTGATTGAGTCAGGTTTCATGCCTGCCCCAGTCGACGAGGATTCCAGGTGTAGCGAGGCGAGGAACAGCGAGCTGCGACTCCGAAGGGCGTGATCCACGATGGCACACGTTGCAGGTCTGAGGCATCGCCTCGCGAGGGATCTTCCGTCCCAGGCCTTCCAACGGTCGAGAGTCTCGATCAGCCATGCCTTGGTGCCGGGTCACTTGGGGAACAAGAAGGTCACTGAAAACCGCAGCCCCCACTCCGGACCATCGTTGGCGTGCTCGGCGTAACGGCGGCCGCCCATCTCAAACTGGACGGGCGTCCTGCCGATCTTCACGAGCTGCGCAACCATCAGGTTGAGGGGCACGATCCACTGTTCGTTGCCCCAGTCGTAGATGGTCTCGGTGTTGAACTTGAACGTGGTCTGCTTCCTGGTCGTGTAGGTAAGAAACGGCTGGAGGAACGTGGCGTTCACGTCTTGGCGACCGCTCTCCCCGGCAAACGACCAGATGTGGTTGGCCAGCATCCCGTAGGTCCAGCCCTTCTGCTGCTTGAGCACCACCGCGGTCGGACCAGCCCCCATTGCTCCGCGCCGAGCAGATCATCAGTAGCGGTGGGTAGGAGGAACGCCGGACCGGCGCCCCAAATCCAGCCGCCTCCCGTCGGCGCCTTGGGGGAGAAGAAGAGGCTCTGCAACGTGTCCGAGAGCCCGGACTGGCTGGAGGTGCCAATGATGTTCTCCTGGTAGACGACCGGGAGGATGGTGCGCGAGATGACGTTCCAGTTCTCGCTGAGAGTGATCGGAACAACCGGCTGGATGTTGACCTTGTATTGGAAGCCGTCGCCGTTCGGTCCGGCGCCCCAGTCGAAGTTGTTTTGGATCGGGATGCTCATCAAAGCCGCGACCGGGTTGGCGAGCTGCTTGGCGAGATCGGCGGCTTGGGACGGCTCGTCTCCTACGCTCGAGCCGCCACCGCCCGAGGACGTAGCGTCGGCGGGCGCGAGGGTGAGGGTGCGGTCGAAGTCATCGGAGTCCTGAGCGCAGGCGGACAGCACGATGCCGGCGAAGCCGATTGCGGCCACGAAGAGTGCCTTGCAGATGGGGGTTGTGTGCCTCAGTTCCATGTCGTAGTCCATGGTTCCGTATGAACCTGCCTTGTCACATCCGCGTCTGAGGATCCCTGTGATTGATGAGGAGCCGCCTCACGGTCTCGAATCACCCGCCGCGGGCAGCAAGGAAAGGTCGGGGCGCAATCGCACCGCGCACCGCACGTGCAGCCTCACAGCGGCAGTGAACTGTTCGAATACTCGGGCGGCTTTCCGTTTTCCCAGCGCCTGCTCCAGGGCGTCGCGTAGCGCGTCGGTGCGCACGTCGAAGGCCGCCCAGTTGGCTCGCGGCAACAGGAGCAGGAACTGAGGGGTTTCACCGCCGCTGCGCAGCTCGAACCACTCGTAGCGATTCACCCCGCCGACCCGGCTCAGAGCAGCGTGAAACTCGCGCAGCGCCGCGTAGAATTGGGCCTGCTTGCCATAGTGCAACTGGTAGAGCGAAATCTCGGCCACGGTCGGCGTGTTCGTCGGGCTCCCGTAATCGCTCACCTCTGCGAGGTGCTCGAAATACTGCACCACCGGCGGCAGCGCAGACAACGTGGATGCCAGCCCTCCTCCCGCTTCCTCCGCGCGGCCAGCCAGCGGCATCGCATCAAAGTCCGCCCAGTCATGGCCAAACGTCGCGACACAATACCGGGGCACCTCGCCGCTCGCGTACTCCCAGGTGAGCCACCGCCAGGAATCCCCCTGCTCGCGACGCCAGTCCATCTGCTTCTTGATGGCATCCTCGATCTGGACGCGAGAGGCCGGCGGGGCGCTGAAATGGACCAGACGGGCAATGGATGGGTCCTGCGCGAGAGCCATCCTGACGACTGCCAGCATGGAGATCGTGAGGAGGGCCAGGGTCGAAATGCCTTTTCTCATGGATCGTCCTTTCTCGTCGTCAGTAGACTCGCTCGCGGCGATCCACCCGGCGGTCATCCCGCACCACTCGGCGATCCTCGCGTCGTTGGGGACCGCGGACGCCGATCGGGTCGTCGCGCCGTTCGACGAACTGGTCATCGCGCTGCTGCAGCCGCTCGCCCCGGTCATCACGGCGATCCTGGCGGTGCTTCATCCCCGGGGTTCCTTCCTGCGCGCGGACGAGCGCGGGGCCGGCCATGGCAGCAGCCAGAGTTGGCAGCAGGTTCAGGAATTGGCGGCGGGAGGGAGTGGATGATGTCAGGGGTTGCATGTCATTTTGCTGTAAGTGAGCGGTCGCCACCCCGGCCCAATGCCTCGTCAATGATGGCGCGCAGGCGGGCAAGCGTTTCAGCCGAAGGGGGTTCGAAATCCTGCATTTCATAAACCTTGCCCAGGAACCCGTACTTGCTTTCGCCAAACCGCATATAGGGCAGCAGTTCGTAGCCCACCACGTTCTTGTAGGGCTTGATGAAAGCCAGCACGGCGCGGATGTGTTCCTCGTCGTCGTTGACGCCGGGGATCAGGGGGTCCTCGCCACAAACGTCTTCTCCGGCCAGGTCTCGTAGGCCCGCTTCATGTTCTCCAGGATCCGCTGGTTGTCCACGCCCGTCCATTTCCTGTGCCGTTCGGAAAGGGTCAGCTTGTGATCATGGAGCACGAGGTCCACGTGGGGCAGGACCTTTTCGACGTGCGGCCAGGGGACGTTGAACGCGGTCTCAATGGCCGTGTTGATGCCGCGCTGGTGCGCACCAGCCAACAACGCCGCAGCGAAATCCGCTTGAAGCTGGCACTCACCACCGCTGAGCGTCATGCCACCGCCCGATTCCCGATAGAAGCTGCTGTCCTGCTCCACCTCATCGAGCACCTCATCCACCGTCATTTCCTTGCCGAATAGGTAGAGCGCCTGGGGCGGACAGACGGGCACGCACTTGCCGCAGTTGGTGCAGAGGTCCCAGTTGATGCGAACCTTCGGGTCGGAATCCACGTTGAAGATGGCCGACTCCGGACATTCTTTGAGGCAGAATCCGCACTGGTCCTTGCCGATGCACTTGTTGAGGTTGTAACCCAATTCGGATTTGGGATGGATGCTCTCGGGATTGCTGCACCATTTGCAGCGCAGCGTGCAGCCCTTGAGAAACACGGTCGTGCGCATCCCCGGCCCGTCGTGCGTCGAGAAATGCTGGATGTTCAGGACGATGCCCCTCGCCCCTTGCCCCTTGCCGCCTGCCCCTTGCCGATCGTCACTCGCCATAAGTCACCTCAATCTCCCAACGCGATGCCCAGCGACCGAGCGGTCTGAACGAAGACACTGTCAGCAGGCACGGTGCGGACTTTGTTGATGGCGTCCGCCAGCGGCACGAATCTCAAGTCCGGCGGTTGGAAGGCCACCATCACGCCGGTTTGATTCTCATGGAGCGCGCGCACGGCGGCGGCGCCGTAAGCAAGCCCAAGCTGCCGATCCACGGCCGTGGGCGCCCCGCCTTTGACCAACGGGCCCAAGGCGAGCGGGTAGGTCGCCCGGTCGGTCAACCGTTGAAGTCGGAGCGCCACAGACTGGGCCGTTCGACCGGACGATTCGATAACGTGCGAGCCTCCCTCCCCGGTCGCCCCCGGAGAAAGCGAGGCTTTGAGAGAGTCCGGCGTCGCTGCCCCTGCGCCAGTTTGCTGTCCGTCGCGCGGCCGGGCGCCCTCGGCGACCACCACGAGACCGGAGGCGCGTCCCGTCTGGAGTCTTTCCCTGAGATTCGCGGCCACCTTCTGGAGGTCGTAGCGAATCTCCGGGATCAGCACCGCATCAGCGCACACGGCGACGGCGGCTTGCAGGGCCAGCCAGCCGGCGTGCTCGCCCAGGACCTCGACCACCCCGATCTTCCGCGCCGTTTGCCCCGCCTGCCGCACGCGGTCAAGCATGTCCACCGCAAAGCTCAGTGCGCTGTTGAATCCGAACGAGAGTTGCGTCACGGCCACGTCGTTTTCCACGGAAGTCGGCACGCAGACCGTCTTGAGTCCATGACGATGGAGCCGGAAGAGAATGCTCAGCGCTTGCGGGCCGACGACGGAAATGACCGCGTCCAACTTCTCGACGTTGACCTTAGCGATCAGGTCGCTGGAGCAGTCCAACTCCTCGACCATGTTCTCGGCGTTCACCTGCCGGATGCGGAAAGGGTCCGTCCGGGTGGCGTTGCCCAAAATGGGCCTGGCGCTACCCGAGAGGTTCTCGAGTAGTTGTGGCGTGAGTTGGACTAGTCCGCCCTCGGGGTAGCGTTCCGGAAAAAGCAGCCCATCAAAGCCGTCGCGGACGCCCATGACCTCCCAACCCAACTCCTGCCCCGCAAGAACCGTGCCGGCAATCACCGCATTGATCCCGGCGACATAGCCGCCGCCGAGATTGATTCCGATGCGTTTGGATGGGCGTTTCATGGTGCGTCAACTGATGGATTGAGGTTGTTCTTCTCCGGGCTCGTGCTTGATTCTGAACAAAAAGGAGGCGGGTATGAGCAACCCCAGAATAAACAGCGTCACGGTCGCGATCATCAGCATCGCGTTTGGCTGATCCCGAAACACATCGGCGGCCACCATCACTGCAATGCTGGCGCTGCGCGCACCATGCATGTATCCCATGGCCAGCCTTGTGCCCCGTTCCGGCCACCCCAGCAAGTAGCCGATCCCAAAGCCGCCGACGACACTGATGATGGCGGCCAAGATTGCGTAGGTGCCGAACATCCCCATGATGCGCCTGTAATACAGCAGGAGGACAATGACAGTGAGCAAGATGACGAATACACGGGAAATTTGATGCAGAGGCTTTTCAGCGGCGTGGGCGACCTTCTCCCATCGGGATCTGATAAGCAGACCGAGAAGCAACGGTGCCACGATGGTTAGGAACAACTTCAGCAGCAGATGTTTCACGTCAAAATGCACATCCGGGAGAAGCACTCCCAGCATCAGAGGCAAGTAGAGGATCGTAATGCCCAAGGACAGGACCAGAATGCCAGCGGAAAGCCTGACGTTGGCATTGGAGGTAGTGGTTAAGAGCGGGCCGACCTCGGCTCCTGCTGACATGGCCATCAGCACCAGACCATATCGCAGCCCTGGTTCAAGTGCGAAAAGCCTCGCGGTCAAGGCAGCCAGCAGAGGGAGAATGAGGTAGCTCGCCACCACCGCAGAGAGCGTTAGGCGGACACTGCGAAGCGGTCCAAGAATGTGGCTCACGGTCTGACCTAACCCCAAGGCCAGCATGGCGCTGACCACATAGATCAGAATAACCGGGTTCAACCCGCGCTGAAGGAATTCATTCATTGCTCGACTCTCTTCTGTGGGCTGTTCCGCTTCATTTGCCCGCCAACTCTCTCAGCGGTGTCTCCGCCTGGCGGCTTCTGGCGTCAAGTGTGTTCACATCGGCATCTCACGCGATGTGACTCGGGTCTACCCCCAACGCGCCTCCACAGGCAACTTCCGCATCATCGTTGAAGATAGCAATCCCATTCAGGCCTCCCTCGGATGCCAGTCTCCGCAGGGCCTCTCGGATCGCGATACGAATAGTCTCTTCAGCAGGCAAAGCCCTGAAGAAGGTTCGAAATACGCAACGTACATGTTGATGGACAAAGGCCTGATTATCTCTTTGACTCCACCCCGGGAGGCTCGCCTTCCTCTCGAGATACTCAATCAAACGGCTGGCCAGCCGTTCGACTTCCGGCTTCAAGCGGATCTGCCGCCATGATCCCGAGGCGCGGTCAGGCTTCCGGACCTCTAGCTGTTTGGTATCGATCCACCTCACACGCTCACGCGTTTTTCGAAAGCCCTGCCCTTTGACACGGAAAACCTCGATGCAGGGAGTCTCGACGTCATCCGTCTGAACGATCACAAGATCCCCGGATTCCAAGCTGACGGCGACCCGCTCGAGTGCATCGGGCTGTTCACTTTGCGGATAATGATTGAGGACATTTCCAAGAAACAGAACGTTCTGCCTGTTCTTGATCCGTTGAGGAACATCGGTCTTCTGCAAGGTGATCCCGAGTTCCGCGAGACCGGTCTCCAGAGGATTTCTTTCCATCCTGTAGCCAGCCCAGGAAGGGGCTGGCTGGCTGGATCGCTATCCCGCCTTTTCTCCAGCTCAATGCGTGCTTCGATCTTCGGCACATCAAAGGCCAGCATCTCATTAAGCCGTGGGTCGGAAAACTCAACGGGTTCACCGGAGTACATGAACGTCCGGCCCAGGAAGTACGACTCACAGACCTCATTCCCATGCCGACGGTACAAGTAGGCGACGGAAGAGACCTTGCCTTTACAATTAACCACAAAATGCCAGTCCTTGACCTCGCAGTTCGCCCCCTTGGAAGAAAAGATCGCGGACAAGCACCGACGGATCTTCTCCGCCCTCGCTCCCGCGAGAGTGACGTTCGCATAGGGCACCGCCTCAACGCGCTCCGTGGCCACATAATCGACGTCCATTGCGAGGTCCCTTACCAGGAGCGTTTTGAGAGCGGTCGCCACCTTGGCACGGGATACGCCGACATCAAGGAGCGCGAACTCAGGGTCTAACAGGGGCGGTCCATCCCGGTCGGGATCGTGAGGATTCTGGAGATCCCACAGAAGGCTCCCGATCCCGGCATTCCTGTCAGGGATAATGTTGGTGTCAACAAAGGGAAGCGTCGTGTGCGCCTTCATGGCTGGATCATCTTTGGGCTTCGCTCGACGTTTCGTGGATGGCTCATGTGATATGGCAAGAGACGGGCGGCGCCATCCGCTGGGGGTTCGAGCACCCCCGGCGAACCGGGGTGCTCGCCGCATCTTCAGACGGCAGCTCGCTGTTAGTCGACCATTGGCCTTTCCCCCTGATAGAGAGGGCGTTCCCTTTCGCTGTCGAGCCGGTCCTTGCGCGGTTTGCTCCAGTACTCCCAGCGCGCGGTCGGCGTGAACACCCCGGTGACGGCCGCGTTGACGAGGGCTTCCGGATTGCCATAGATCCATTTCGGTCCGAAGCCGCCGCCCAGCTTCACGTACTTGAAGCTGTCGGTCGCGATGACTGTTCCCTTCGGGTAGTGCCGGATCGGGGACATGGCGATGCAGGTCTGGTGGAAGATGTGGCCGCCCGCATCCTCGATGGTCTTGGTATCGCCGTAGTGCTGGGCCATGAAGTACGTGGGCGTGTCGGTCTGCACCCACAGCTTCACTCCCTCCTTGACCTTCTTCCCCTTGACCAGGCGCGCGACCTCGCGGACCTCATCCCAGGTCGCGTGCGGACAACCGAAAAAGACGATGTCCACGGGCTTCGCCCTTTCCGGACCGGGCGCCGGGGCGATGGCGTTGAGATGGCGGTACATCTCGACGACGTCCTCCATCGTGACTGTGTACCGTTCCGGGTTCTTGGGCATCTTGCCTTTGAAGGCGGCCTCCAGCGTCGGGGACTCCGGCGTGTAGCCCATCAGATGCATCATGGGGTCGTTCATGCCGGGCGAGGCGCAGGATATCAGATTCTTGGTCGCGCCCGGACCCATCTTCTTGGGCAGATTGAGCACCGCCATGATCCGGTTTTGCGCTTTCTCGGCAATGGCGGCACCCAGGGCGCCCCAATCAGCCATTCCCTTGATGTTGTCACGAACCTCGTCCGTCAGCTCGACGATGCACTTGGCCGCGCGGAATTCGTCGAGGTGAGTGCCGTATTTGGGCAGGCACCCGGTGTAGGCGCAGTAAACAGTGTTGACGGCAGATTCCCGGTTGGTTCGGGCGCCAAGGATGGTGTTGATGTAGCACGCGGCGCTGGACTCGGAGCTGGCGGCGTACTCGCCCATCTTGGGGATGCGCGTGTTGAAATAGGGGTTACACGAGAGCCAGGGGAGCCAGCCATGTTCCATCAGCTTGTCGTAACCCGCCTGGAAGCCGCCGACCATTTCCTCGTCCAGCTTGAAGGTGCCTTTGCCGGGAATCTCGAAGTTCCAGGGTTTGCCATTCGGCGGTCCCTTGATCTCTTTGGCCTTGTCCAACTGGCACATATAGGGGTCGTTCCCGCACTCGGTGCCGGATTCGTCGTGGACGTGCGCGTCCTTCATGGCAAAGATTGGATCGTAGAGCGGGCTGTGGCCCAGGTCGTAAGCATTGAGCTTCTCGAGTCGCTTCGGCTCCAGCCGATCCTTCACGTAAATGGGACAGCAGTTCAGCGTGAGGACGAGGTCCACCATTTCCGTGGCTTCGACCGCTTTGCCGAAGTCCATGAGTTTGTCCATGCAGAATTGCTTGGCTTCGCCGTGCTTGCCGTCGAGCATTTCCTGCTGGTACCGGGTCAGCTTCATTTTCATATTGATATGGCTTTGGTTAGTGGGGGTGACGTGGGCTGCTGGCTACGTGCGGGTAATCGTGACGGTGGCCTTCTCGCCAACCTCGGGCGCGTCGATCTCAACCATGTCGCCGTCCTTAATGGTCGTGATTGGATCCTGGTCCAACTTGTCCACGGCCGGAATTTCCCCGGCGATGGCGCCGCTGATGTCGATCCAGTGGACCTCCTGACAGATGAGGCCTGCGGGACCGTGGTTCGAGACCTTGCACTTGTAGTACAGACTGAAGGCACCGCTGGTGGAGCCGGCCGTCGTGGGGTAGACAAAAATCTTGCCGGTCACGATTTTGCCTTTGGTGTCGGCGCCTGGCGCCATAACCATGCCGTCCTCGTTGCCGACGTGGTTGAACGCCCATCCAATCCGTTGGCGATTTACCATCGCTTCGGCTTTCACTTTCCCTTTTGACCGGGCTATACCGGTCAGGACAATTGTCTGTGCCATAATCTTCCTTATCCGTGATGTTTGGCGCTCGCTTGCAGGGCCGGAAAGACGGCACCGTTGTTGTTGTTGTTGTCCGGCGATCGCACCTGCTACACCGGAGGCCCTCAAAGAGTCAGATGGTTTGCACTGTCGCTCTAATGCCACGGCCCAGATCATTGCTCTTCTGTTCGCGCGATGATTTCCGCCTGCTGTGAGGGCGAAAGGTCGGTGAAGTACGCGCAATAGCCGGCAACCCGCACGACGAGATCCCGGTACTTCTCCGGGTTCTTCTGCGCCTCCAGCAGGGATTGTCGATTGAGGATATTGAACTGGATGTGCGCGTGCTTCTGGCTGCTCCAGGCGCGGATGAGCTGCATGAGCCGGCGCGTCCCCTCCTCGCCAGCCACGTTCGCAGGCGCCATCTTCATGTTGAGCAGGTCTTCGCGATGCGTCTTGTAGATTTGGCAGGTCGCCCGGGCGATGGACTGGAGGGTAACGGTTGGCCCCTTGGTATCGCAGCCGTGCGAGGGAACGATCCCGTCAGAAAGGTACTCCCCGGCCGGCCGGCCGTTCGGCGTCGCCATGGTCACCTTGCCGCATGGGTTGTGGAAGGTGATGGGGATGATGCGCATAGTTGGCGCTCTGGCCGTGCGGCCTGGGATGGTTGTGGGCATACTCCATCACGGTGCGCTGGATGTGGTAGCCGATGGTATCCACCCACTCGATGCCATTGCCGTACTTGGGTGCATTGAGGCACATCTGGCGGATGGCCTCCTTGCCCTCCCAGTTGTTCTCCAGGGCCTCCAGGAGCTGGTCCCAGGTCAGCTTTTTCGTGTCATAGATTAGGTGCTTGATGGCTGCCAGTGAATCGATGCAGGTCGCGAACCCGCCAAGCCCGTCAATGCAGGAAGCATCCAGGGCCCCGGGGATGTAATCTGCGTGTGAGTGGAGGTCCCGGCCATGCTCCATGCACAGGTCATGCAGCGTGGAGGCCAGCGGAGCCGCGATGTACTTGGACTTCATCCCGGCCGCCACGTAGTTCTGGATCATGATGTGCTTGACGACGTTCTTGAGCTGCATCGTGAACGCATCCCACACGTCGTCGTAGGTCTTGAAGGTCCGCGGATTACCAGTCTTCAGGCCGAACTGCTCGTCCTTGTAGATTTTGACCTTGCCGTCGCGGAGCGTCATCTCCATGACCACGCCGTAATTGATGCCGCCATTGCCGGTCTTGTGGGTCTCGCGGTTGGGCAGGCGCGATTCCGAGCATCCCGACATGGCGTAATCCAGGGCTTCCCGCTTTACGATGCCGTTGCTCATGAACCACGGTACCTCGAACTCGTCGTTGATCAGTTTGGGCGACCCCCTTGCCGTCCTTGATGGTCTCGGCCACAGCATGCAGGAACTTGTCGGGGGTATTGGCGTGGATCCGGACCCCCAGCTCCGGGTAGCTGCACTTGAGCGGCCGGGTCGATTGCAGGATCAGGTAAGAGAGCTCGTTCGTGGCGTCGAAACCGTCGGTGGTCTGGCCGCCGATGGTCACGGTCTCGTGGTGGGAAAATCCCTCGCGGCCCTTGGCTGCGGAGGGTGACATTTGCGACTCGATGCTCTGCATGATGTGCAGCCAAAGGCACTGGAACAGCTCCTGCGCGCTCTCCGGCGTGAGGCGCCCCGTCTCGGTGTCCTTCTTGTAGGTGGGATAGAGATATTGATCCATCCGGCCCTGATTGACTTGTCCCCCGACCATCTCCTCCAGACGCGAGAAGAGCTGGGTGAACCACTGCGCTTGGATCGCTTCCCGGAAGGTGCGCGCCGGGTTTTCTGGAACCCAGGCGCAGATGGCCGCGATCTCCTCCAGTTCCTTCTTGCGCTGGGCATCTTTCATCTTGGCTGCCATCCCTGCGGCCAAGTCCGAGTATCGTTTGGCCAGGAGGCTCAAGGCGTCGCAGGTGATGATGGCCGCTTCGTAGAAGGGCCTCTTGAACGCCAGGTCGCGCGGATCTTCCAGCGCGGCCAACTTTGCCTGGGCTTCGTCGCGCAAACCTTTGCAGCCCCGCTTTAGCATCTTCTCAAAATCGGGGACCCAATTCTGGGAATGCCGCATGGTGGAAGTAGAAATGATCACGAACGAAAACTTGGTCCCCACATTCTCGGGATCAGAACCCCAGAACAAGTGTCGGGTCTCAGGGGCAGGGCCTTGATGAAATTCGGGGTAAAGTCCTTGCCCTTCCAATAGGGGAAAAGGACCTCATCAATGATCTGCTTGTCTTCATCCGTCACGGTCACGGCATCCGGGGCTCCGGCCTTCTTAGCCTCAATGAAAGCCTTGGCTCCCTCCTGGATGATGGTGCCGTCAAGCTCCGGGTACACCAGGGAGTACTTTCCGAACCAGGTACACGGGCGGCCCACGATCAGCTCATCGTCGAAGATGGCGACGGACATCTTCTCCGCGATGTTCTTCAGGGCGTGGGCCCAGCGCAGGACCAGCGGCTGACCCTCGGTGGTTTTGAAGGACTCCGTGAAATACACCGCCCGTTCCAGAGCGACGCGGGGCGGACCGGAGGCACGGATGGCTTCAAACATTCTGAGAACCCGGTCGGAGGCGGTCCCGGTCAATACCTTCTTGTTCTCGGCAATGGCCTGTTCCTGGGTGGAGAGCACCCGGGTCCTGGCGGCGGTGGTGGTCGTTCCTTCGCTTGGTGCAATCGTTGTAGTATTCATCTCCGTCTTGGAAACTGCAGTTGCGTCGTCTTGAATTAGGGCGATGGGATTTCGCGGTGAGTAAGGGCGGCTGAGAGGGAGGCGAACAAGGCGTCCCGGTCCACGGGCTTCTTCAGGTAAGCAACCGCGCCCAGATCGCGCACGTGCCCCGCCGTGCCGGGTTCATCGTGAGCGGTGATGACGATGACCGGGACGGGGTGCTGGAGGGCCAGAAGGACCTCCAGCACCTCAAATCCGTTGACACCCTCCATCTGCAGGTCCAGCAGCAGACAGTCCAACGGGTGTGAACCCAAGGCGTCGAGGAGATCCGCTCCCCCGCTCATACTCGAGCACCTGGAAGCCCCGGCAATTGAGCAACCGGCGCAGCGCTTTGCGCATCTCCGGTTCGTCATCCAAGACTCCGACCGTTGGTCGTGCCACGGGCATCGGAGCGGGAGGATGGCGCCAGTCAGCGATCGGGCGCTACTAGACCTTGGTTAAGTGGGGGGTGATCGGTGATCAGGGACGGGGTGCGTCGGAGGACTCCTGACTGATCACGGATGACGGTTCACGCTTCATTGTTCGTCGATCTGCCCACGCCCAACCGCCCGGCAACGCGGACGAGATCGGCGAGGGACTCGACGCCCATCTTCTCCATGACGTGCGCGCGGTGCAGCTTGATGTTCTGTTCCCCGGTGCCCAGATCCGCCGCAATCTGCTTGTTGAGCCGACCGGCGACGACGTGCTCCATGACTTCACGTTCGCGGGGCGTGAGGCGGGCCAGCCGGGCCTTCCAGGTTCGGGTTTCCGCGAAGGTGGCGTGCCGGGTTTCTCCCAGTTGAAGAGCCGCGCGGACCGCCGCGACCAAGGCGGCGGCGTCCACGGGCTTGGTCAGAAAATCCGCCGCCCCGGCCTTGATGGCGCGCACGCTCATGGGGATGTCACCGTGACCGGTCAGGAAGATGATGGGGAGCGGACTTTCCTGCTGGGTGAGACGCCGCTGCAACTCCAAGCCGTCCAGTTCTGGCATGGCCACGTCCAACACGAGACAAGCCGTGTCCTCCGGGCGATAGGCTTCCAAGAACGCGCGTACCGAGGTAAACGCCCGCACCTCGAAGCGTTTGGCCCGCAGCAAGCGCGTCAGCGCCTTGACCAGGTCCGGCTCGTCATCGAGGAGATAAACCATGCCTGGCGGCGAGGGAGGCGTTGGGGAGGGGTGAGAAGTCATTGGTGATCAGTGATCGGCAATCAGTGATCGGTGAACAGGGGTCTCTGTCCAGTCATCGGCCGTACTTCCATCCGGCGAAATGAAGTACCTAACCGGCGATTCGTGGAGCGCGGAATCAGGCGCGCCGCAAACCTGGCATCGCAGGTCATCATGCTCCGCTCCGCGCGGCGTGTTCCATTCAATGATCACCGATCCCCCATCCCGGATGACGGATTACCCGTCACTCGCCCCCCTGCCACCGGCAACTCAAAGTGGAACACGGCGCCGCCCCTCGGGATGGGTTTCCGCCCATAGGCGGCCACCGTGGGCGCCCACCACGGATCGGCAGATCACCAGGCCCATGCCCAGGCCCTGCGGCTTGGTGGTATAGAGCGGCTGGAAAAGGCGCTCCACATCGGCGGGCAAACCTTCGCCCTCATCCCGCACGGAGGCGCGGACCTGGTTCAAGTGTAGCATCGTCCGCAGGTGAAGCCGACGCGTTCCGGGCGCATTGGCGGACATGGCCTCAGCCGCGTTGAGGATGAGGTTGAGCGCGAGCTGCTGGAGTTGCACGCGATCCCCGAGGACCGGCGGCAAGTCCGAAGCCAGCTCGCGAAGGACGGTGATCCCGCGACTGAGGAGCTCGGCGTGGATGAGGCGGAGCACTTCCTCAATGACGGCGTTGAGTGAGAGCCTCTGCAGCGACGCCTGCCCGCCTTTGAACAAAGCGCGGAGCCGTTCGATGACCTCGCCCGCCCGGCGATCGGCCTTCACGATGTCCGTGAGGATGGCCTGCACTTCGGCCGTATCCGGCGGTTCCTGAGAGAGCATCTCCTGCGCCGCCTGCGCGTTGCTGAGGATGATGCCGAGCGGCTGGTTCAGCTCATGGGCCAATGAGCCCGACAAGGCGCCCAGCGTGTTCACGCGCGTCAGATGCGCCAGATTGTCACGCAGGCGCTGGCCCTCCAACTCCGCCAACCGCTGCTCCGTGATGTCCACCGTTACCCCCATCAGGTAATCGGGCTGCCCAGATGAACCGGCATGGACGCGGCCCTGCGACTTCATCCAGCGCAGGCGCCCGTCAGGCCGCAGGATTCGGTATTCAACCTGGATTTCCCCTTTGCACTGCACCACCTGCTGCACTTTCTGGCGCACCATTTCCCTATCGTCAGGATGGACCAGGCTCAAGAACCGGTCGAAGGTCACGACTTCGTCGGCGCCAAACGCAAACAGCTCCCGCGCCTTGTTCGTGATCCAAAAGCACTGGGTGGCAAGGTCCAGTCTCCACAAACCCGCGGCGGCGGCATCCGCCGCCAGGGTGAGCCGGGCTTCGCTTTCGCACAACTCCTGGTCCGCACGCTGCCGCGCGAGCGCATTGGCAAAGATCTGCGCGACCAATTCCAGCCGTGTTACGAATTCCTCGGGCCAGGAGCGCGCCTTCCGCACGGTGTTGAAGCTCACGCCCCCAAGGAGTTGCCCGCCCGCGGTCAACAGGGGAAAGGTCAGGTTCGACTTGATGCCGAAATGCAGCCACGACTCCCGGTCGCGGCCCGCCTCCGGAGGTAGCGCGTCCAGCGAGGAAACCGGAATGGCCTTTCCCGCCAGCAACTGCTTCAGGCACCAGGGGAACACTTCCTGCGCGTCAAATCGTTCGGGGACCGGGGACCCGCCAGCGCACGATAGAGATGGGTCATCTTGAAACCGCGCGGCGAGCCGTCTGTCCACTGCCAAAGCGCGCTCAAATCCAGCCGCATGCCTTCGCAGATTCGGCGCTGCGCTACCTCAATCTCGGGATCCACTTGATCGGCGGGAAGGTTGATGAACCTCGAGGACAGATCCGCGATCAGCTTCGCCGCGGCCTCCCCGTGGCGACGTCTGGCCCGGTGAACCAGCAAACCGACGATCAGGGCGGCTTCGACGGCGCCGACCAACACTCCCCCACACACCAGCCACCAGTAACGTTCCCAGAGGCCGGGCTGCCGGAAGCGGATGATGCTGCCGGCAGGCAGCCGCGCTTCGCTGATGCCCCAGCGCTGCAGCTCCCGCCAGTCGAATTGCGGGGCGCCCATCTCCTGCGGCGCGACCCCAAGATCGGCCGGCGCCTCTCCACGGAGGATGCGAGCGGCGACCTTCGCCGTGTTGCGCCCCATCTCCTGCATGTCCACCAGCGGCCCACCCACGATCCCCCGCCCCAGTTGGGTTTCGAAGACGCCGAAGAGGGGCGCATTGGCGACGCCGTGCAGTCGAGTCAGGCGCCTTCCTCCCATTGCGGGATGCCCTCGACATCCATGATCATGAGCGCGTAGAAGATCGCGGACCTCGGTGGAAGGGCAGCGCAGCGTTTGAGCATTTCCGCGAAAGCGAGCTCGTTGAGCGGTTGGAGGCTCACACGATTGGTGAAGGGCTGCCAGGCGTCGCGGATCTCCGTGAGCCAGAAGGTCTCAAGCGGGCTGGCACCGACCACCACCACCACATTCGTGGTTTGAGGCAGTACCTGCAGGATGGTCTGCGCCACCCGGGGCAGTTGAATCCGTCCCGCCACCACGGCGTCGTTCGTCGTGAGCGTGGCCCGTTGTATGTGACGTTCATCGGTGCCGCCGATCAACAACGGAGTGTGGGGAAAGAGCCCTTGCCGGTGGCGTTGGGCAAACCGGACCGCCGGCCCGCCAACGGGGATCACAAGGTCCGGAGGCCGACTGGCAGACAGGGCGGCCAGGTAATCCACCAACGGCCCTTCCGGCGCCGTGTCGGCGACGCGCGCGGTATCGAGAGACACCTCCACGACGTCCACCGACCCCGACGCTTCGCTCACCAGCTCGGTGCGAAGGACTCCCGAAAAATGATTGTAGGGTGCAAAGTCGCGCCCAAACGAATGAATGAGCAGGACGCGCTGGGGAGACGCGGCGGAGGCGCCGGGCGCGGCCAGGGTCAGCAGGAGCGTTCCCAGACACGCCCAGCCCCACCATGATATGGGCGGCAATCTCGTCACAAATCCGACCGGGAGATTAGCCGTTCGGATCGCGAGTTGCGAGTATTTGGATGGGGCAGGAACGGCGTCCTCGTAGTTTTGCGAGGTCACAGCGCGAGATTCGGCGTCCAGAATGCGGCCCGTGATTCGCGTCAACCCGACTGCGCCTCCGGCCGTCGGCAGGGTTGCCGGCGTTGTAGACACCCGGTGTCTCGCCGTGCGGCGTGCGGTCTTGCCTCGCTCAAAACGCAGTGAACCCCGACTGAAACCATGAAGGCTGCCTTGAATCTCAAATCACGTCTGTTGACCCTGGCCCTGTTGGTCACCGGGCTGGTCTGCTCGGCCTGGGCCGAGTCCAGGAACAAACTGGATGCCCGCGTCCGGGATCTGACCGACTATTTCGAAGCCGTGCAGAAGGATGCCGGCAAGGCCGTCCCGGCCGAAGTGCTGCGCAAGGCGGAGGGCCTGGTCATCATGCGCACCTACAAGGCGGGCTTCGTGGTCGGGGTGGCCGGCGGCGGCGGCGTGGCCATCGTCCGCAACAAGCAGACCGGCAAATGGGGCCCCGTCGGGTTCGTGAAGGGTGGCGAAGGCAGTTTCGGGTTCCAGGCGGGTGGCCAGCGGAGCGACGTCATCTTGGTGCTCATGAACAGCGACGGGATCAAGCTGCTGACGGACCCCAACCTGAAACTGGGCGTCGACGTGCGTGCCACCGTGGGGCCCAAGAGCGCCGGCGATCAGGCCAATTTCAAGACCGACAATACCCCTGTCCTGATCTACAGCGACACGCGCGGCGTCTTCGGCGGTGCGGCGCTCGAGACGGGCGGACTTTTCCCGGACGGCGGGGACAACAAGAGTTACTACGGCGAGGAATACACCATGAGCGAGATTCTGGTCGGTGGCAAAGTTCAGCCCACCGAGGCCGCCACCCTGCTCGCCCAGAAGATCGAGCAGTACGCCAAGCCCGAGGCCAAGTAATCTCCGGCTTTCCTTTCGCCCGACCGTGAGCCCCGCGAGCGTCAAGTACCCGCTGCCTCCAGCCGACCCCGGCGGTGGTCGACCTTTCCATCGCGCGCCCCGACGGCTTCATCGTCAAGCGCCTCCTGGCGACGGAACTGCTGCCCGCTGTGGATGCGGTGTTGGCCGGAGGACATCACATTTCCGCCGGCGTCGCCGGGTACGTCCCGCAGGAACGGGGTTCGTGAGATTGACAAAAACGGCTGTCTCGCTGCCTAAAATACGACATGAAGCAACCCAAGAGACCTGCACCTGAGACTCCTCAAGGTCTTCGTGAAACCTGCGGCGACCTGCCACCGCCACGCGCGGTGCCGTCCCCCGCACGGGTGGCCGCGGTGTTAGCGGCCGCGGCTGCGCTATGGATGGTGGGAGGGTGCAAGCCGGCTGCGCCGCCGGCGGTGCCGCCGCCGCGCGTGCTGGTGCTGGAGATCGTCCCCACCAACGCCACGCTTTCGGCCGAGTTCATCGGCCAGCTCGACTCGCCCCAGAACGTCGAGGTCCGGGCGCGCGTCGAGGCGTTTGTCGAGAAGGTGTTGTTTGTCGAAGGCACGGAGGTGAAGGAAGGCGATCCCCTGTTCAAGCTCGACGACCGTCCGTATCAGGAGCAGCTCGCCGCGGCCAAGGGGGCGCTGGCGGAGGCCGAGGCTTCACTCAAAAAATACGAGGCCGACGTGGCCCGCCTCCGACCGCTCGCCGAGAAACGGGCGGTGCCGCAGCAGGACCTCGACAACGCCGTGGCCGCCGTGGACATGGGCCGGGCGAGCGTCGCCTCCGCCCAGGCGCGGGTCGATTCGGCGGTGCTCGACCTCTCGTATTGCGATGTCCGCGCGCCCATCAGCGGGTTGATCGGCGCCAAACAGGTGTCCATCGGGGAACTGGTGGGCAAAGGGCAGCCGACGTTGCTCGCGACGATCTCGACGCTCGACCCGATGTGGTTCCACTGCAACGTGAGCGAATCGGACCTGCTTCGGGCCGACGCCCAGGCGCGACGCACGGGGCGGCGCGCCGCCGACGCCCCCATCACCCTGTTCCGGCCCGACGGCTCCGAACACCCGGAGAAGGGCCGGTTTGTCTTCCTGGACCGGGCCGTGGACGTGCAGACCGGCACCCTGCGCCTGCGCGCCGAGTTCCCCAATCCGGAGCGGCCGCTGCCGGGCCCGACGAACAGCTTCGCGGCCCGGGCGGGCGGGGGACTGGACCGGATCCTCCGTCCCGGGATGTTCGGCCGCATCCGGCTCGACCTCGGCACGCGCGAGAACAGCATTCTGGTGCCGGAACGGGCGGTGTTCGAGCTGCAGGGCAAGAACTTTGTCATGGTGATCGGGCCCGACAACAAGGCCGAGCAGCGCCCGGTGACCGTGGACCGGCAGATCGGCACGAACCTCCTGCTCTCGGAGGGTTTGAAGGCCGGTGAGCGCATTGTGCTCGAGGGCCTGCAGAAGGCGCGTCACGGCGCGGAGGTCCTCCCCAGCACCGCCGCGGGAGATGGCGGCGGCGGCCCAGCAGGCACAGGCGGCCGGCGCGGCCGGCAGCCCGGCCCCGCACGGGAAGGAGTAACCCGTATGGCCGACTTCTTCATCCGACGCCCCATCGTCGCGATGGTCATTGCCATCCTGACGGTGATCGTGGGCGCGATCAGCCTCAAGCGACTGCCCATCTCCGAGTACCCGCCGGTCAGTCCCACGATGATCCAGGTGACCACGACGTACCGCGGCGCCGCCGCCGAGGCCGTCATGGAATCCGTCGCCACCCCCATCGAGTCGAAGGTCAACGGCGTCGACAAGTTGCTCTACCTCCAGTCGTTCAACGCCAACGACGGCAAGATGACGCTGAACGTCTACTTCGACGTGGGCACGGACGTGGACATCATGCAGGTCAACACGCAGAACCGCGTGGGCCAGGCCGAGGCGCAGTTGCCCGACGCCGTCAAGCGGGAGGGCGTCGTGGTGAACCGCTCCAGCCCGGACATCCTCATGGTGGTGGCGCTCAACTCGCCCAGCAACACCTACGACGCCATCTTCCTCGGCAACTATTGCGACATCAACCTGGTCGATGCCATCAAACGAGTGAAGGGCGTCGGCGACGTCAAGAACTTCACCGCGCAGGACTACACCATGCGCATCTGGCTGCGGCCAGACAAGCTCGCCTCCCTCGGCATCACCCCCCAGGACATCTCGAACGCGATCAAGGAGCAGAACGCTCAGTCGCCGGCCGGCCGCATCGGGGCCGAACCCGCCCCCCCCGGCCAGGAAAGCCAGTTCAACGTCCGCGCCCTCGGTCTGCTGAAAGACCCCGCGGAGTTCGAGGAGATCATCATCCGGTCCGGCACCGACGGGTCGCAGGTGAAGGTCAAGGACGTGGCGCGTGTGGAGCTCGGCGCCCAGACCTACGACCTGCGGGCGCGCCTGAACGGTTCGCCCGCCGGGGCCTTTGGCGTCTACCTGGCCCCCGGCGCCAACGCCATCGAGACGGCCAAGAACGTGAAGAAGATCCTCGAGGAGGCGAAGGCGAAGTTCCCGCCGGACATGGCCTACGACATCACCCTCGATTCCACGCTGCCGATCGAGGCGTCCATGAAGGAGATCGAGCACACGCTGTTCGAGGCAGTGATCCTCGTGCTGCTCGTGGTCTACATCTTCCTCCAGAGTTTCCGGGCGACGATCATTCCCATGTGCACGGTGCCCGTCTCGCTGCTGGGCGCCTTCATCCTTTTCCCGGTCATGGGGTTCAGCATCAACGTGCTGACCATGTTCGGCCTGGTGCTGGCCATCGGCATCGTGGTGGACGACGCCATCGTGGTGGTCGAGGCCGTGCAGCATCACCTCGAGCACGGCAAAGAGCCGGTGGAGGCGACCCAACTGGCGATGAAGGAGGTGTCGGGGCCGGTGGTCGCCATCGGTCTGGTGCTGTGCGCCGTGTTTGTGCCGGTGGCCAGCATGGGGGGTGACCGGCCAGCTCTACAGCCAGTTCGCGCTCACCATTGCCGTGGCCGTGGTGTTCTCGGTGATCAACGCGCTGACGCTCAGCCCGGCCCTGTCCGCCCTGCTCCTCAAGAAACCCACCCCGGGACGCGGGCCCATCGCGGCGTTCTTCCGGCAGTTCAACCGCTTCTTCGACTGGATGAGCACGAGCTACGGCAACGTCGTCGGCGGACTGGTGCGCAAGGCCACCCGCTCGATGCTGCTGCTGGTAGCGGTCGTGGCGGGCATCTGGGTGATCGGCAAGTTTGTGCCTGGCGGGTTCATCCCGGACGAGGACAAGGGCTATCTGTTCGTCGCCGTCGAACTGCCGGAAGGCGCGTCGCTGCAGCGCTCGGATGCCGTGCTGAAGGACATCGAGGCGATCGTCAACCACACCCCGGGCGTGCGTTCGGCCGTCGGGGTGGTGGGGATGAACATCCTCAATTCGTTGAATGTCCCCAACGCCGCCCTCATGTTTGTGGGCCTGGAGGAATGGGAGCACCGGAAGAACCCGGCGCTGCACGCCGCCGCCATCGCGCGGGAGTGGACCCGGAAGTTCCAGGCCATTCCGGCCGCGCGGGCCTTTGCGTTCGGGCCCCCGCCGCTGCCGGGCTACGGCAACGTCTCCGGCTTCACTCTGCAGTTGCAGGACCGTTCCGGCGGCACCATCGAGCAGCTGGCGAGCTTTGTGCAGCAGTTCACCGCGGCGGCGGCCAAGCGGCCCGAGATCGGTCGAGTGAGCACCACGTTCAATCCCGCCACCCCGCAGGTGAAGGTCGAGCTGGACCGCGAGAAGGCGCGCACCCTGGGCGTCACGGTGGACAGCGTCTTCGCGACGTTGCAGGCGTACCTGAGCGGGCTTTACGTGAACGACTTCGTCCGGTTCGGCCGGGTGTACAGGGTGTTCCTCCAGGCCGAGCCGGAGTTCACCAACAAGCCCGACGACATCGGCCAGTTTTATGTCCGGAACAGCACGGAGCAGATGGTGCCGCTGAGCACGCTCGTGACGGTCAGCAAGATGTCCGGCCCGAACGTGGTCACCCGCTTCAACCTGTACAACGCCGCGGAGATCATCGGCGCCCCCGCGCCCGGCTACAGCTCGGGGCAGGCGATGCGCGCCATCGAGCAGATCATGCAGACGATGCCGAACGAGGCGGGCATGGAGTGGTCCGGCCTGACGTTGCAGGAGAAGAAGTCCGAAGGCCAGGCTCCGGTCATCTTCGGGATGGCCGTGCTGTTCGTCTTCCTGCTGCTGGCCGCGCAATACGAGAGCTGGGGGCTGCCCTTCGCCGTGCTGCTGGCCACGCCGACGGTCATCCTCGGTACGATGGTGGGCATGTGGGTGCGGAGCTTCGACCTGAACGTGTACGCCCAGATCGGCCTGGTCATGCTCATCGGCCTCGCCGCCAAGAACGCCATCCTCATCGTCGAGTTCGCCAAGATGAAACGGGAGGAGGGCACCGAGATTCTCGACGCGGCGGTCGAGGGCTCGCGGCTGCGCCTGCGGCCGATCCTCATGACCTCCTTCGCCTTCATCCTCGGTTGCGTGCCGCTCATGCTGGCCAGCGGTTCCGGCGCCGCTTCCCGCAGCACGATGGGCACCGGCGTCGTCTTCGGCATGACCATCGCCACCGCCACCGGCCTGTTCATCATCCCGGTCTGCTACGTGTTCGTGCAGCGCATCGTCGAACGCGGCCGCAAGCCCAAGCCCCTGGCCGTCCCGCCCGCGGCCGCTGGTGCGGCCTCCCAGAAAGGAGCGGAACACTCGCGAAATCCGCCCTCCCCAAGCCGATGCCCTCGGGCCTCTCCCGCAACGGCCGCTGGATGGCAGTCACCGCGCGGCTTTATTGGGTCGCGGCATTCCTCGCGGGGCTGGCCGGCTGTACCGTCGGCCCGGATTACCAGCGCCCAACCCTCACCACGCCATCAGCCTTCCGCCCGGCTGCCTCGGACACGCGGGATTTCTCCGACCCGACCTCGCTGGCCAGCCTTGGCTGGTGGCAGGTGATGCCGGATCCGCAGCTCCAGGCCTACATCGCCGAAGCGCTCACCAACAGTTGGGACATCCAGATCGCCGCCGCCCGCGTCCTCCAGGCCGAGGCGGCGGCCCGGGTGACCCGCTCCCAGTTCTTCCCCACCGTCGGTGCGGGGGCCGACTGGTCCACCACGCGGGCCTCCGAGAACGGCCCTTCCACCATCCCGCCGGGGATCGATCCCCAGAAGGAGTACGGCAGCGTCTACGGGACGATGGCCGCGTACGAGGTGGATCTCTGGGGCCGCATCCGTCGCGCCAACGAAGCCGCCCGCGCCCAATTGCTCGCCACCGAGGCGGCCCAGCAGACCGTCCGACAAACCCTGGTCGCCCAGGTGGCCATCGCCTATCTCTTCCTG
Source organism: Verrucomicrobiota bacterium (assembly GCA_027493615.1). Lineage (GTDB taxonomy): Bacteria > Verrucomicrobiota > Verrucomicrobiia > Limisphaerales > J093 > DSVZ01. The sequence goes on along the minus strand of JAOSKK010000038.1, from coordinate 925,756 downwards.
CTCGAACTCGATCACGAACTGGAAATCGCCCAGCGCACCTACGCCGTCCGGACCGACTCGCTGGCCCTGACGACCGCCCGCCAGGAGGGCGGGGTGGCCTCCATGCAGGACGTGCATCAGGCCCAGATCCTCGTCGCCTCCGCCGAGGCGTCCATCGCCGACACGCACCGTCGCATCGAGCAGCAGGAGAACGAGCTGAACCTTCTGCTCGGGCGCAATCCCGGCTCGCCCCAGCGCGGCGCGGCGTTTCTGCAGCAGAACCTCGATGTCACCGTGCCGCCTGGCCTCCCGTCCGATCTGCTCGAGCGCCGGCCGGACCTTCGCACGGCGGAGCAACAACTCGTCGCCGCCAACGCGGACATTGGCCAGGCCAAAGCCGCGTTCTTCCCGAAGGTGACCCTGACGGGCTTCTACGGATTCCAGTCCGTGGCGCTCTCGGATCTCTTCACCGGAGGGTCTCGCACCTGGCAGTTCGGCCCGGCGGTTTCCATGCCGCTGTTCACCGGGGGTGCTTTGCGCGGCAACCTGAAGCTGGCCCAGGCCCGCTTCGACGAGGCCGTGGCGCAGTACCGGAAGATCGTGCAGAACTCGTTCCGCGAGGTCTCCGACAGCCTCATCGCCTACCAGCGCACCCGGGAATTCCGCGCGCGCCAGGAGGAAAGTACCCAGGCCAATCGCAACGCTGCCGAACTGGCGAACGTTCGCTACCAAGGCGGCGTCACCAGCTATCTCGAGGTCCTCTACAACGAGCAGGAGCTGTTCACCGCCGAGCTGAACCTGGCCCGCGCCCGGCTGAACGAGCTCTTGAGCGTCGTCACCCTCTACCGCGCCCTCGGCGGTGGCTGGCAGACACGTCCCTCGGCGGCTCCGGACACGTCAACGGCAACCCACGCCTATGACCCACCGACCCCAGGCCAGGAAGGCTAAGTCGTCGAATCACCCGTCATGAGTGCCCTCGATATCGATCTCCCCGTCCGCATCGAGCGCCAGCCCGACTACACGACGTGCGGTCCGACGGCGTTGCATGCCATCTACCGTTACTACGACGATCCGATCGATCTCAAGACGGTGATCCGCGAGACGCCGAAACTGCCGGGCGGAGGTACGCTCGGCGTGCATCTCGCCGTGCATGCCTTGTTGCGGGGCTACCAGGTGGACACCTGGCTCTGCAGTGTTCGCCACATGGACCCGACCTGGTTCCAGCAGCCGACTGACATTCTGGGCAAGTTGAAGGCCCGGGTGGAGGCGAAGAACCAGGGCAACGATCCGCGCTACGGGCCCGCCCTGAGCGCCGTCGAGCAGTACATCCAGCTCGGCGGCCAATTCGTGTGGGGCGATCTGACACCCGAGCTCATTGGCCGCCGGCTCGCCCAGGGCACCCCGCTGTTGACCGGCACCAACGGAACGTACCTCTACCAGTGCGCCCGCGAAACCGACGCCGGTCCCGACGACGTGCGCGGCGAGGCCTTCGGGCATTTTGTGGTGCTCTGCGGCTACCGCTCCACCGATCAATCGGTCGCGATCGCCGATCCCTTGCTGGACAACCCGGCTCACGGCACCAAGTACTATCGTGCCAGCGTGTACCGCCTGCTCGGAGCCATCTTCCTGGGCGTCGGCTCCGACGACGGCAACCTCCTGCTCATCCGCCCGAAGGGCTGGAACCCACCCTCCAGCGTAGCCAGCGCATGACGCTCACTCGCCATCAAACGAGCACGAAAAGCGGGGGTGAACCCCCGCACTCCAAACACTTCGCGCCGGTCGGGGTTCGTGCGTCCCGCGCGGAGCGTATGGAGTGCGTCCGGTTTACCGGCGCTTTTGGATTCACGGCCTCCGAGCAGGTCCGAAAGGAACAGGATGCTTCCCCGGCCCGCGGTTTCCTGCTGCTGACGTGCGAACACGGCGGCAACCGCATCCCGCCACCCTACGCGCCTCTGTTCCGCGGCGCCTCCGAGCTGTTGGCCACGCATCGCGGCTGGGACCCCGGAGCCTTGACGCTCGCGCGCACCCTCGCGCGCCGGCTCAACCGGCCGCTGCTCGCAGTGACCTGGAGCCGCCTCTTCGTCGAAGCCAACCGCTCCCCCACCAACCCGCGCATCTGGTCGCGCTTCACCCGGAGCCTCCCCCGGGACGAGCGCCAGCACATCCTCGAGCGCTGGTGGCGCCCCCACCGGCAGGCGGTCGAGGATGCCGTAGCCGCGGCCCTCGCCCAAGGGCATCGCGTGGTGCATGTGGCGGTGCATAGCTTCACGCCCGAGCTTGATGGGGAGGTGCGTAATGCCGACGTCACCTTCCTGTACGACAGCCGCCGCCCACGGGAGGCCGAGCTCTGCCGGCATTGGGCCGCCCTCTTGAACTCACGGAACCCCGCGCTGCGCCTGCGCTACAACTATCCCTACCGCGGTGCCGCCGACGGTCTGACCACCTGGCTGCGACGGCGCCATCCCGCGACGCGCTACCTGGGCGTCGAACTCGAGATCAACCAGGCGCTGGTCGGCACGCGAGGCTGGCGCCGTTTCCAGCAGCAGATAGCCGGGAGCCTCCGTGAACTCCTGATAAACCATGCACAAGAAGGATAAGACCACCCGCGGCGAACCCGACAAGATGAAGACCAAGATCTACGCCAAAGAGCTGCGCAAGCTGCAGGCCGAGCTCTGCGCCCTCCAGGACTGGATCAAACACAAGGGCCTGCGGGTGATCCTCGTGTTCGAGGGTCGCGACGGCGCCGGCAAGGGGGGCACCATCCGCGCACTCACAGAACGCGTTTCGCCGCGCGTCTTCCGTGTGGTGGCCCTGCCCGCACCCTCCGACCGCGAGAAGACGCAGATGTACATGCAGCGGTACATGGCACACTTCCCGGCCGCCGGCGAGGTCGTCATCTTCGACCGCAGTTGGTACAACCGCGCGGGCGTTGAGCACGTCATGGGTTTCTGCACGAAGGAACAGCACCAGGCCTTCCTGGAACGTTGTCCCGAGATTGAGAAGTACCTGGTCGAGGGAGGCTTCCTCCTGATCAAACTCTGGCTCGAGGTGAGCGACAAGGAGCAGAAGCGTCGCTTCGAGGCGCGCATCACCGACCCCGTCCGCCAGTGGAAGCTCAGCCCGATGGACCTGCCCTCGCGCAGCAAGTGGTTCGACTATTCGCGGGCGCGCGACCAGATGCTCAAGGCTACCGACACCAAGTGGGCGCCGTGGTACATCCTCCGCTCCGATGACAAGAAGCGTGCCCGCCTGAACTGCATCCGGCACATTCTCAAGCTCATCCCATACAAGAAGCTGCCGCGCGAGAAGGTGAAACTGCCCCCGCGTTCGATGAAGCACGCCTACGACGACCAGGCCTCCCTCAAAGGCCGCCATTTCGTGCCGGAGAAATACTGAGTTCATCCCACGACCGACCCTCCGGGAGACGACCCGACCCTTTGCGCCAACGACCTACCATGTCATCCGCAAGCCTCCGATCCGTGAAAATCCAATCCATGAATCGAATCCTCCATCCCCTCCGCGCCGTCACCGTGGCTGTCACGCTCCTCGGCACCCTGCCATTCCTGTCCGGTTGCAGCAGCGGCAGCGGCACCTACCAGTCATCGAGCAACACCACCCTGGGTCGGGAGCTCCAGGACCTCCAGGAGAGCTACGACAAAGGCATCATCACCAAGAAGCAATACGAAGACACCAAGAAGCGCCTCATCAAGAAGTACACCGAGTAACGCATCGCTCCCGCACAGCCTCCACCCGCACTCCATGAAACCGTATCTCTCCCTCTGCACCCTCGCCGTCGCCCTCGTCTTCGTCGGCTGTTCCTCCACCCCCACCCAGGTCGACCACGGCGCGATCGCGGCCAAGACCTTCAGCTTCGTCAACCCCGGCAACCGTCCCGCGCCTGCCTTCGGCGACAACCGGGAACACGTCCATCAACTCGTCCAGGAGGCCATCACCCGCAACCTCGCCAGCCGGGGTGTCACCCGGACGCCCGCCGGCGGCGACGTCACCGTGGCTTACCTGATGATCGTTGGGAACAACGCCTCGACCGCCGCCGTCAGTGATTACTTCGGCTACGGTCGCGATGCCGCAGCGCTGAGCGAGAAGGCCCAGCAGGCCTACACCCAAGCCAAGACGCCGAATTACTTCGAGGCGGGCACCCTGGTTATCGACGTCATTGACACGAAGACCAACAAGCTGCTCAAGCGCGGTCACGCGACCGGCCCGCGTCTCCGCAACCTGCCCCCCGACGCCCAGGCCACCACCGTGCAGGAAGCCGTCGACAAGATCCTCCGGGACTTGCGCCTCGCACCCTGACCCCAGGCGTTGTTCCTCCCACACCCCACTCCCTATGCTGCGCTCCCCGTCCCCCGCCCCGACTCCCGTCCCACCTGGCAGGCGGGCCGTGGTCGGGCCGGATTGTCCCCATTGGAATCCTGGAACTTCCCTTGAGCTTTGACCTTTGAACTTTGAGCTTTCTCGCCCCTCCGCATGAAACCTCCCCCCACATTCCTCCGCAGGCAGACGGGCCTCTGGCTCACTGCGGCGGTGCTCTGGGCCTCGGCGTTTCCCGGCCTCGCCGGAAATCCACCGCCGCTGCCCCCGCTGACCACCGTCTCCGGTAATCCCCGGCTGCCCGGCAAGTTCGTCTGGGCCGACCTGGTCACGGATGACGTCCCCGCGGCCAGCAAGTTCTACGGCGCGCTGTTCGGCTGGACGTTCTACGCGGTCGGCCCGTACGTCATCGCGGCCAACGATGAACGGCCCCTCTGCGGGATGTTCCAGCGCCCGCGCCCCGCCGACCGTCCCGAAGCCAAGCCCCGTTGGTTCGGCTACATCTCCGTGGCCAACATCGACCGCGCCGAACGCGCCGTCGGTCAGGCGGGCGGCAAGGTCGTGTCCCCGCCCGCCAAGTTCCCCAAGCGTGGCGAGCAGGCCGTTTGTCGGGACCCGGAGGGCGCCTTGTTCGGCCTGATCAAGTCCAGCTCGGGGATCCCGAGGATTTCCTCGCCTCGCCGGGCGACTGGATCTGGATGCAGTTGCTGAGCCACGACGCCCGGAACGCGGCCGAGTTCTATCGCGCCGTGGCCGGCTATGAAATCGTCGAGAACACCCGCGGCGACCGGATCAACGACTTTGTGTTGACCAGCAAAGGGTACGCTCGGGCGACCATCCGGTCCCTTCCCGAAGCGGGGGCGAAGGTGCAACCCACCTGGCTGCCGTTCGTCCGGGTGGCGAAGGTCCCGGACGCCGTGGTCCGGACGCGCGAGTTGGGCGGCACGATCCTGTTCGAACCGCGATCCGAGTACCTCGACGGGCGGGTGGCGGTCGTGGCCGACCCGACGGGGGCCGCGATCGGCCTGCTTGAGTGGAGCGAGGACCTGCTGCAAGGAGGGAGGCAACCATGAGCATGAGGGTTCTCAGCGGCGCTTCTGGTTCAGCCGCCCAACGCAAAGCGGCGGTCAACCGCGCGCACTCCAAACGTTCCGCGACCTCGCCCGCCGTTCAGCAGGCGCAGTGCGTGTGGAGTGCGCCGTCTTCCAGCGGCGCTTTTCGTTGGTGGCGTGCGTTCACGGCCGCGGCGGCGCTCGCGCTGCTGACCCCCCTGTTCACCGGCTGCGAGAGCACCGGGGACGGCGGCTCGAGCGCGGCGGGTTACTACGGCGCCGGCTTCTACGATCCGTGGTTCTACGGCGGCGACTACTACGATAGCCCGGATGTCATTGTGACTCCGCCATCCGCCCCCGTGCGCCCCAGCCATCCCATTGCCACGCCCCCATGGCGGGGCCGCGGCCCACGCCGATGCCTTCCATTCCGATGGGACCCCGCCCCATGCCACGGGGGCGTTGAGGAGCGGTGCTTCCCCGGCATGAACCCGGAGCGCAACAGGCTGGAACAGGGGTTGGGCTGGATGGTCCTGGCCCTGTTGCTGGGGGGGTGTCTCCTCGTGCTGCGCCCGTTTCTCTCCGCGCTGCTGTGGGCGACCATCCTGAGCTTCTCCCTCTGGCCGCTGTACGGCCGGGTGCTGCGGTTCCTCGGGGGCCGGCGGACGCTGACCGCCCTCGTGCTGGCGCTGGCGATGGTCGGGGTGATGCTGCTGCCGGTGGTCATCGTGGGCGTCACGCTGGGGGATCACATCACGCAACTGACGACCGCCACCCAGCGCTGGTTGGACGACGGCTTGCCCGCGCCCCCGGCAGGGCTCGCGAAGGTGCCCTTGATCGGTCAGCGACTGGTGGACGGCTGGGCGCGACTCCAGGCCCAAGGGGCCGGATGGGTGGGCGAGGCGAAATGGCTGGTGGATCGCATCGGGGCGTGGTTGCTCAAGATGAGCCTGATCGTCGGCAGCGGACTCTTCCAGCTCACGCTGAGCGTTGTCATGACCTTCTTCTTCCTTCGCAACGGACCGGCGCTGGCCGGGCGGCTGTCGGCGGCGGTCGAGCGCATCGCCGGGGAACGCGGCCGGTACCTGTTGACCGTGGCCGGCAGCACGGTGCGCGGGGTGGTGTATGGCGTGCTGGGCGCGGCGTTGGCGCAGGCGCTGATGGCGGCGGTCGGGTTGGCCCTGGCGGGCGTGCCGGGCCCGAGCCTGCTGGGCCTGCTGGTGTTCCTGTTCTCGGTCGTTCCGGCCGGGCCGTTTCTGGTGATGCTCCCGGCCGCGCTGTGGCTGTTTCATCAAGGCGCGACCAGTTGGGGCGTGTTCCTGCTGATCTGGGGGTTGGGTGTGAGCACGATCGATAACGTGGTTCGCCCGTGGCTCATCAGCCAGGGCAGCGAGCTGCCGTTTCTGCTGATCTTCCTTGGGGTGCTGGGCGGCGCCGTCACCTTCGGCTTCATCGGAGTTTTCATTGGCCCCACGCTGCTCGCGGTCGGCCACCGCATTGTCCAGGAATGGGCCTCCGCCCGGAATCTGACCTCCACGAACCTCGCAGGGGTGCTGGCTCCGCGCCCCTCGACATGAACACGATGATTTCGATCAACCCCGTCCTACGCGCATTTCGTGGGGTGGCGGCCGGCCTGTTCGCCGCTGTAGCTTGCGTGACGGCGCAAGAGCCACCGGCCGCCACGCCCACCGTGCCCGCGCCGCCCCCTCGGCGCCGGCCCAACGCAGCGCCGCCGAGCTCGAGAAGCTGGCCATGCCAATCGCGCTCCATCCCGATCCGCTCATCGCAATCCTCCTGCCCGCGTCGGTTTACCCGCTCGAGATTGTCCAGGCCGCGCGGTTCGTGAAGGACACCAACAACCTCGCCAAACTCGATGAACGAACCTGGGACGCGAATGTGAAGGCCGTGGCCAGGATCCCCGAGTTGATCGCCCAAATGGATGCGAACCTGAGCTGGACGGTCGAGCTGGGAAACGCGTTCCTCGAGCAACCCAAGCAGTTGATGGACACCATCCAGTCGCTCCGGGCGAAGGCCCACACGGCGGGCACGCTCCAGACCACCGCCCAGCAAGTGGTTACCGTGACGAACATGGTGGTGATCCAGACCAACGTCACCCAGGTCGTGACAGTGACCAACCAGGTGGTGCAGGTGCAGCCCGCCAATCCGCAGGTGGTCTACGTACCGACGTATCCGCCCACTGTCTACTACCCTCCCCCCGCCTACGTCTACGACCCGCTGGCCCCGCTGGTCACCTTCGGCGTCGGCATGGCCGTCGGCGCCATCATCGCCAACAACTGCGACTGGCACGGCGGGGCCGTGTGGGTCGGCGGCGGCGGGGCGGTCTGGGTGGGTGGGGGTGGATACCACGGGGACGTGGATATCGACATCGACAACGTGAACATCAATCGCGGCAACCAGATCAACGCCCAGGCAGGCAACCGCGCCGCCAACACGAGCACCCGGACCACCCAGCAGAAATGGCAGCCAGATCAAAACCGCTTGCGCAGCTCGGGCGCACCGGCTCCGACCCAGACCCGCGAGGCGCGCGGTTGGAGTGGCGGGGGAACTCAGCCGATGGCACGACCGTCGCCGTCCCCGCGTCGGGCGCTTCCGACGCGCGACCTTCGCAAATGCCCAGCCCAGGCGCGAACCGTCCGGCCGTTCCCACCCAGCAACCCGGGCAACGCCCCGCCACGCCCTCGTCCGGGGTCTCCCGGCCGGCGACTTCCGCACAGCAGCCCGCCGCACGGCCGAGCAGCGCCCCGCGCCCGGCACAGGCACCGGCGATGAACCGCCCCAGTCCGCAGGCCTCGACGGCTTTCAGCGGCGTCAACAGTGGCAGCAACGCCCGCGTGTCGAGCAACCGCGGCGCGGTCAGCCGTGGAAGCGCCGGCGGCATGCGGGCGGGTGGTGGCGGCATGCGCGGCGGCGGCCGACGGTGAGCCTCAACCCGCATCCATCATGAGTTCCTCAATCAACGTCCATGGGGCTGGTCCACGAACCCGCCGATTCGCCGCCGTCTCTCTGGTGGTGGCACTCCTCGCCGCACCAGCGCCCGCTCGCGCCGCCGAAGCCGGCAAAGTGTTCGCGACGCCGGAAGAGGCGGTGCAGGCCCTGGCCGGTGCCGTTCGCACGACCAACCGGACCGAGTTCGCGGTCCTGTTCGGCGACGCCGCGGAACGGCTGGTCAACCCGGACACGGTCCAGGGCGCTGCGGAGCTGGCCGAGTTCGCCGCTGCGTTTCAGACGGCCAACCGGCTGGTCGTCGAGTCAGACACGCGGCGCACGCTCGAGGTGGGCACTGGCCACTGGCCGTTTCCCATCCCGCTGGTGAAGTCTGCGGCGGGTTGGCAGTTTGACACCGTGGCCGGGGCCGACGAAATCCTCAACCGCCGCATCGGCCGGAACGAACTGAGTGTGTTGCGCATCGTGCGGGCGTACGTCGAGGCCCAACGCGAGTATGCGAGCCGCGATCGCGACGGCGACGAGGTGCTCGAGTTCGCGCAGAGGATCGCCAGTTCTCCGGGCCAGACGGACGGCCTGTTCTGGTCGCCGGAAGTGAACGGTGAAATCAGCCCGCTGGGGCCGCTGATGGCCGCGGCGCAAAGCGAAGGTTACCGGCGCCTGGCCGGCAAGGCCGACCAGGAGCCGCAACCGTTCCATGGCTACCTCTTCAGGATCCTCAAGGCCCAGGGCGCACACGCCCCTGGTGGCAAGCACGGGTACGTCATCAACGGCAACATGATCGCCGGCTTCGGCCTCGTCGCCTGGCCGGTCGAATACGGGAACTCCGGGGTCATGACCTTCATCGTGAACCAACAGGGTCGGGTGTACGAAAAGGACCTTGGCGCGAAGACCGCCGACATCGTCCGGCGAATGACCGCCTACGATCCGGGTTCGGGCTGGCGGATCTCGCGGGATTGAGCCTCCCGTGACGCTGCCCGCCCATCCATGCTTGACATGAGTCACCCCACCGCTCTCCCGTCCGCCACCGGTTGGGCGCGCTGGATCCCGGCGCTGGCATGGCTCCGGTCCTACCAGCTGGGCTGGCTGCGCGGCGATGTGCTCGCCAGCATCACCCTCGCCGCCTACCTCTTGCCCGCCGCCCTGGGCGATGCCTCGCTGGCCAATCTGCCGCCGCAAGCGGGCCTGTACGCCTGCCTGTTCGGCGGCCTGGTCTTCTGGCTGTTCTGCAGTTCCCGGCACACCTCGGTCACGGTCACCTCCGCCATCTCGCTCCTGATCGGGGCGTCGCTCGGGGAGATTGCCGGAGGTGACACGACCCGGTTCGGCGCGCTGGCGGCGGCCACGGCGCTGCTGGTCGCGCTGCTGGCCTTCCTCGCCTGGCTGGTGAAGGCGGGGGTCATCGTGAACTTCATCTCGGAAAGCGTGATGACCGGTTTCAAGTGCGGGGTGGCCCTGTTTCTGGCGAGCACACAACTGCCGAAGCTGTTCGGCTTTCACGGAGCCCACGGCGATTTCTGGGAGAACAGCGGGCACTTTCTCCAGCACCTGAACGAGACCAACCCGGCCTCGCTCACCATCGGCGGAGTCGCGCTGGCTGTCCTCGTGTTCGGTAAGATCTATCTCAAGCACAAACCGGTGGCGCTGGTGGTGGTCATCAGCGGCATCCTGGCCTCCGCCTGGCTCGGCCTCGAAGCGCGTGGGGTGAAGCTGCTGGGCGAAGTGCCCCAGGGACTGCCACCCGTGGGGCTACCCGCGATCCAATGGGCGGACCTCAATGCGCTCCTCCCGCTGGCCGTCGCCTGCTTCTTGCTGGGCGCGGTGGAGACGGCGGCCATCGGTCGCATGTTCACGGCCAAGCATGGCGGGCGCCTGGATGCGAACCAGGAGTTCCTCGCCCTGGCGGTGGCGAATATCGCGGCCGGGCTGGGGCGCGGCTTTCCCGTCAGCGGCGGCATGTCGCAGTCCCTCGTCAATGAAGGCGGTGGGGCGCACACGCCATTGTCCGGTGCCTGCGCGGCGGGGATCATCCTCGTCGTCGTCCTGTGCTTCTCCCATCTCCTTAGCGCGCTGCCCCAGCCGGTGCTGGCGGCGATCGTCCTCGTGGCGGTGGCGGGGTTGTTCAAGCTCTCCGTGCTCCGACAACTCTGGCGTGGCGACCGTCCGGAATTCGCGGTGGCCATGGCCGCCCTCCTTGGTGTGCTGGGTTCCGGCCTGCTGCGGGGCGTGATGATCGGGGCGGCCCTCTCGCTCATCCAGTTGCTGCGGCGCGCCGCCCGTCCCCACGTCGCCTTCCTGGGACGTATCCCGGGCACGCGCCGGTTTTCGGATCGCGCACGCCATCCGGACAACGAGCTCATTCCCGGCGTCCACATCTTCCGGCCCGAGACCGGCCTGCTCTACTTCAACGTGGATCACGTCTGCGAAACGATCCTCGACCGGGTGCGATCGGAAGCGACGCCCCCGAAGCTGGTCGTCCTCGATCTGTCCGCCGCGCCGCAGGTGGACCTGCAGAGCAGCCACGCGCTGGGCGGACTGGCCGACGACCTGACGGCTCGGGGCATCCGGTTCCAGGCCGTTGAGGCCCACGCGTCGGTGCGCGATCGACTCCGCCACGCAGGCCTGGACCAGCGGCTCGGCGGCATCGACCGCGCCACGAGCGTGGCCGACGTGATCGACCGTTGGACCCGCACGGAAGCCGAGCCCACCCTGACCAACCCCGCACACCCTGCGCCTCGCGAAACGTAGCCAGAAACGAGAAACCCAAGACCATGAAAGCACCTCTGCTCGCACTGAGCCTCCTCACGCTGTGGGAAACCCCGCACGCCTTTGCCGACGTGCTGGAGCTCAAGGACGGCAAGACCCTCAACGGCAAGTACGCCGGCGGCACTGCCTCGACCGTCCGCTTCGAAACCAGCGAAGGGGTCCAGGTCCCTGAGACCTCCCAGATTCTCGCTCTCACCTTCACCGGCGCGGGCGCCAGCTCCACGGCGGCGCCCCCTGCGGCCGCACCACCTGCGGCTGCCCCCCGACGGCGGCATCGCCTGCGGCGGCTCCCGCGCCGGCCTCCCGTTCCGTCACCCTCCCCGCCGGCACGACCGTCCTGGTGCGCCTGGTGGACGCCGTCTCGTCCCGCGACGCTGCGGGGAAACGGTTCACCACCACGCTGGAGACCGACCTGACCGTCAACGGCATCGTGGCGGCCAAGGCCGGCACCAAGGCCTACGGGCGCGTGCAGAGCGCCGAGCAGGCCCGCCGCTTCACCGGCCAGAGCAAGCTGGACCTGCGGCTGACCGAGCTGGCGCTCGGCCCCAACCTCGTGCCGATCGTCAGCAGCGGCTACACGGACGCCGGCGCGCGCTCCGTGGGCAAGACCGCCAAAGAGTGCGGCCGCCGGGGCCGCGATCGGCGCGATCGTCGAGGATGACCAGGGCGCCGGCAAAGGGGCCGCGATCGGGGCGGTGGCCTCCGGCCTCAAGAAGGGGGAGAGCGTTTCCGTCAGCCCCGGCACGCTGCTCGAGTTTCGGCTGCAGCAACCCGTGACTCTGACGCCCGCGCCTTGACCCCGCCCGGCAACGCACCTCCCCGTTCCCTCATCCCTCACCGCTCATCCTCCCCATGAAACCTCGTTTCCTGTCGACCGCCGGGCTGGCCGCGCTCCTCGCGTTCCTGTCCATCCCTACCCACGCCGAAACCGGCGAGGACCTCAACGCCGCCCTGGCCGCCCTCCGGGCCACCTACGGCGCCGACCGCCAGACGTTCCTGGCCAGCAACCTCGAGCTGTCCCAACCGGAAAGCGCCGCCTTCTGGCCGTTCTACCGGGAGTATCGCCTCGAGGTGGACAAGCTGGGTGACAGCCTCGTCAAGGTGGTCCTCGAATACGCGGATGCCTATCCGGTCGTCACCGACAGCCGCGCCCGGAAGCTCCTCGCCGACTACACCAGCCTCGAGGAGAAGCTGGCCAAGACCCGCGCCACCCATGTCCGGCGCGCCGCCAAGATCATCCCCCCCGCCAAGGCGCTCCGCTGGGCGCAGCTCGAACAGCGTCTGGACCTGGCCCTGCGCCTCCAGCTCGCTGGTACCATCCCCCTGGTTCCCTCCACCAAGCCCGTCGAATGAGGTGCCGCCTGGTCCCCCGTCGCCGATTCCCCCGACGGAGGCGGTGGGTTTGGGGGCAGCTTGTGGCCGGCCAAATGTTCAATGTTAAGACACGACCCCAATGAGCACCTCACGCGGCGATGGGGTTGCGCCATTTCAGGCCACGGAACCGGGCGAAGTCCGTGTCGGTCGAGTGCAGGACACCGTTGTGCTCCAGCGCCAGAGCGGCCAGATGCGCATCGGAAACGAGGTTGGCGGTGGCGTTGCCGGCCCGCAGCATCTGCTGAAACAGCCTCCAGTGCGCGTCGGTCGGCGTCAGCACCCGCACACACGGCTGATCGAGCCAGCTTTGCACGCGCTCGACCGCTTCCCGGAGGATCAGGGGCCGGCGGTGCAACCGCGCATTGGTGCCGATGCGGATGAAGGCGCTCAGCACCGGCCAGCACAGGCCGACGGGCTCCGTTCCGCTCAACTGGGCGTCCCACCATTCCCGCGCCGCCTCGTGGTGCGCCGAAAGGCTGTCCTCGGCGTAGAGGAGCAGATTGGCGTCCACGAGGATCATGGGTGATCCTCCCCCTCGGCGCGGGCGAGCAGGTCGGCGATACTGTCGTAGCTGAAGCCTTCCCTCAGACCGAGGGGGCGTGGTTGGGTGCGGTAGGGCTTGGAAGGGGGCGGGGCGAGGACGACGTCCAACCCGGCCCGCAGCGCCAGGTTCACCACTTCCTTGAAGGGCCTGCCGAGCCTGGCGGCGCCTTGGCGCGCCTTGGTCGCCACATCCGGATCGAGTGTCAAGGTGGTTCTCACGCAGACATCATGATGCCTGCATAAAGGATGTCAAGAGGCGCGTCCAAGGTCAGTCCGGGCTGTTGGTATTCTATTGCCAACAGCCCGGACTGACCCCTGGCGTGCTCTCATCCCTCGGCCGGCCCGGATGCGCCGGGTCCCAGGGCCGGCTGCGTGGCTCGATCGAGCTCGGCCGCGATGGCTTCCAGCGGGGCGGCGAACCGTATTTGCCGGCCCAACGCGAGGGCGATCGTGTAGGGATGTACGCGAGTTGGGGCGGCCGCGGCGAACACCCGGACAGGCTCCGCGTGCTCCGCCTGCGCTTTCCAGGAGGGAAGGCGTTCCCCGGAAGCCGTTCTCCAACGCCCCGAGGGTCGTCCATCATCCCGTCGTACAGGCCGCGGACAACTCGTCGCCGCGAAAGGTGCAGGCGATCCCGGTCGCCTGTTCAATAGCCCACTTGACCGAGTTGGCGATGTCGAAGTCGGCGGGCTCGAAGGTGTGCACGTGGACGGTGCGCCGGGCGGGTCGCCGGGGGTGGATGCCGGCGAAAATGTCCAGTTGCTCGAGCTCGTCGGGGTCCGGCTCCGAGAAGTCGAAGCGGTTTCGCAGCCGTTGCACCTTGCGACGGGCGGCGGCGATCTCGTCGGGCGTCCCCCCGTTGGCGGGGTCCGCCAGACGTTCGAGTTTGCCGAGCAAGGCGCGGGCTTTCGCGTTTGCCGGTTTCATGATCCGCCGAAGGTATCCAGGATGGCGACGCTGCAGCCACGAAAAACCCGAAGCGATGCCAGGGTTCAGCATTGCGTGCGCGACGGGCTTGCCCCCAATCCAGCCGTGCAACCGGAATGGGCAATCCCGCGCACGGCGTCCGAGGTCACGCCGCGTGAGCGCGGCCGTTCCCTGGCAGAGGGTGCCCTTCGCGGCGTGGCGGCCGGCCTTCTGGTCCTGGTGGTGGCACCAGCCGGTCTCGGCGTCGAGGCGCCGGCGCCTGCCGCCGTGACTCCGGCGCCCGCCGCGCTGGGAAGCGAATGGCTCGTTCGAAGCTGGGAGACGGCTGATGGGTTGCCCGAGAACTCCGCCACGGCCATCGCGCAGACGCCCGATGGCTACGTGTGGTTGGGCACGTTCAACGGTCTGGTGCGCTTCAACGGCACCCACTTCCGCGTGGTCACTCCCGGCACAACCCCGGGATTGCCGAGTGCCGGCATCGTCAATCTGCACCTGGACCGGCGCGACCGCCTGTGGGTCAGCACCTACGGCGGCCTGGTCGTGCGGGAAGCGGAACGGTGGCGATCGCTCGCCGCCGGGAGCGGTTGGGAGGGCGATTTCGTGCGGACCTTCGCAGAGCGCGAGTCGGGCGAGGTGCTGATCACATCCTTCAACGGCCGGGTCTTCGAGTCCTCCGGCCAAGGGCTCGTAGAGCTGCCCGCCCCGCCCGGCGAGGCGGGTCAGGGGTATTTCGGCGGGGCCGACGTCGACGGAGTTTGGTGGGTGGTCCAGAGCCGGTTTGTCGGCCGCTGGGCGGACGGCCGTTGGGAGTCGAGGCTGACGTCGTCCCCGGGGCTGCCGACCGAGGCCGTCGGTTGTGGCCCTGCACGCGGAGGCGGGCTGTGGGTCTTGCTCGGGCGCGAACTCCACCACATGCGGGGCGATCGCGAGGTGGCCCGGCGCACGTTGCCGGAGGCGCCAGGAGGGGTGTGGAGCCTGAGCGAGGACAGCCAGGGCAACCTGTGGATTGCCACGCACAACCGGGGGTTCTGCCAACTGGCACCCGACGGCACGATGCGCCGGTGGGATGCGGCGCAGGGCATCTCGGACAACGGCCGGTGTGTGTTCGAGGACCGCGAGCAGAACCTCTGGCTCGGGACCAGTGGCGACGGGCTGCTTTGCCTCACGCGCAGGCGGTTCCAGCACTTCGATCTGCGAGGCGACCAGAAGTCGTTGGTCGTCCAGTCGGTGTCGCCCGATCCCGGCGGCGGCATCTGGGCGGCCACCTACGGGCGGGGGCTGTTCCGGTTGGGGGCGCCCGGCCAGACGAACGTGCCGCTCCCTGAGCTCCCGGACGGCGCGCGCGTCCTGCAAAGCGTGTGGGCGGATCGGGCGGGCCGGGTCTGGGCAGGGACGCTGGGCGGGGGACTGAGGCTGCGGGACAGCAGCGGCTGGCGTTTGCTGCCCATGGATGAAACGGGTGGCGGGAACGTGGTGGCGCTGTTCGAGGATTCGGAAGGGGGGATCTGGGTCAGCGGCGGCGGCGAGCGCATCGCCCGGTTTGACGGCCAGGCGTTCCGCATCTTCGGGCCCGCGGAAGGACTGAGCGTCTCCGGGGTCACGAGTCTGGCCGAAGACAAGAGCGGGGCCCTTTGGGTGTCGGACGGCCACGCCGTGTTCCGCCGCGAACGGGACCGGCCGTTTATTGAAGTGAAGCGGGCCGATGGGGCCAGCTTGGGCCAGATCACCTCTTTGCAGAAGGACCCGGACGGCGCGATGTGGCTGGCATCGACGGACGAGGGACTCTGGCGGTGGAAGGAGGGCCGGCTGAGCCTGCTCGACGCGAGGGTGGGTTATTCCGTGCGGAACGTGCGGGGCCTCATCGAGGATCTTGACGGCTGGTTCTGGATCACCTCGGGCCACACGCTCGTGCGGGTCCGGGCCAGTGATCTCCGGGCGGTGGCAGACGGTTCGCTGGCGCGGGTGACCGTCCAGGAGTTCGACCACAACGATGGTCTGCCGCGGGCGGAGTTCACCCGGGGCCGACAACCCACCTGCGCACGGGACACGGCGGGACGTCTGTGGTTCGCCACGATCAAAGGGGTGGCCATGATCGATCCTGCCGGCTTGCGGCTGAACGCAACCCCCCGTCGGTGCACGTGGAAAGCGTCGCTTTCTACCGGCCCGCCTCGGGAGCCGAGGAGGCGAACGGAGGGAACGCCGCCGGAGGGATTCCGGAGTTCCTGGACGCCCCGGGGGCGGGGCCGGTCCTGCTGCCGCCCGGGAGCGAACGGATCGAGATTCGCTATGCCGGCCTGAGTTACGCCGTCCCCGAACGGGTCCGGTTCCGGGTGAAGCTGGAAGGGCGGGATCGGGATTGGCATGAGCCGACGCGGCAGCGCGTGGCGACGTTCCATGAGCTGGCCCCCGGCGCGTACGTGTTCCGCGTGCGGGCAGCCAACCCGGACGGCGTCTGGAACGAGACCGGCGCGAGCCTGGCCTTCACCGTCCAGCCGTACTACTGGCAAACCGGTTGGTTTCGGTCGGGCGTGGCCCTCTTCCTGGTCGGGCTGGGCGGCGGCGTGGTCTGGGTGAGGTCGCGAACTCACGTTCGCCGCGCCGCCGAGCGGGAACGGTTTGCCCACGAGATGCGCAATCTGGCGGGCCGGCTCATCAACGCGCAGGAGGACGAACGCCGACGCATCGCGCGAGAGCTGCACGATGATTTCAGCCAGCGCCTGGCCCTGCTGTCCGTCGAGCTCGATTTGCTCGCCTCGGCCCCACCGGACGCGCCCAGTTCCGGCCCCGGCCGCCTGGGGAGATGGCCACCCACGTGCGGGACCTCTCGAGCGAGGTGCATCGGATGGCCTACGAACTGCATCCCGCCAAACTCGACCAACTGGGTCTGGTGGCGGCAGCCCGGGCGTTTGCCCGCGAGTTGTCCCAGCAGTCCGGCGTGCGCGTCGGATTCGAGCCGGGCACCGTCCCCGGGAGCTCCCGTCCGAGGTGGCGCTGGGCCTGTACCGGATTCTGCAGGAGGCCCTGCAGAACACGATCCGGCACAGTGGCGCCGCGGAAGCCGTGGTCGAGCTCCGCGCCGAGCCCGATCGCATTCTCCTGACCGTCTCCGACACGGGCAGTGGTTTCGATGTCGAACGGGCCCGGCGCGAGGGAGGCTTGGGCCTGTCGAGCATGCAGGAACGCGTTCGCCTCCTCCACGGCACGCTGGCGGTCACGTCCGCCCCGGGCCAGGGCACGCGGATCGAGGTCAGCGTCCCGTGGGTCCGGCGCGAGTCCGGCGCGTGACGGGGTGGGTGCGGGCGAGGCGAGGCCTGGATCCCGAGTTGGCGGCAGGCTCCTCCTCGAGTAGTGTGCGCACCACGAACAACGGCTCATGAACACTCCCCCCACGTCCGCGCCGCGTGTGTTGCTGGCCGATGACCACGCCCTGCTCCTGGACGCCTTCCAGCGCCTGCTCGAGCCGGCCTACACGGTGGTCGGGGCCGTGACCGACGGCCGCGAACTGGTGGCGGCGGCGCTTCGGCTCAAACCGGACGTCATCGTGGCCGACATCTCGATGCCGCGCTTGAACGGTTTGGACGCCTGTGAGGCGTTGATGCAGGAACTCCCCGACACCCGGCTCGTGTTTCTCACCGTGAACGAGGATCCGGATGTCGCCGCGGAGGCCCTTCGTCGCGGGGCGGCCGGTTACCTCCTCAAGAAGGCCGCGGCCGCCGAACTCTTCACGGCCCTCGCACGCGTCCTCGAAGGCAAGTACTACGTGGCCCCGCAGATCTCGTCGGAACCGGTGGCGGTCTTTGTGGCGCGGGCCCTGCGCAGTCGCGCCCGCCATCCGTTGACGCGCCGCCAGCGCGAAGTGCTCCAGTTGCTGGCCGAGGGGCGGGCCATGAAGGAAGCCGCGGACGTGCTGGGCCTTTCCCCGCGCACCATTGCCTTTCACAAGTACACCATGATGGAGCAGCTCGGATTCCGGACCAGTGCGGAGCTCGTGCAACACGCGGTGAAGCTGGGCCTCGTCAATCCGCGGGAGTCGCCGGAGCTCGGGTAACCGCCGCGTCCCGCTTCGCTTCCTGTCGCGGCTCCACCCCCGGCGCTCCTGGCAAGCCGCTTTCAGCCGGCTCGGCCCCGACCTGTCAACACTGACAGTGGTCCGCGCGGGCGCCGGGCCGCAGGCTGTTGGGCACAGAAGTTGTGACTTCGTCAACACCCTGCGCGCGCGTGCTCCTTGTCGATGACCATCCCGCCCTGCTGCGGCAGGTCACCCGGTTGCTTGCCGGGGAATTCGAGGTGGTGGGCACCCTGCCGGATGGCCGGGACCTGCTCCAGACGGTGGCGGGGCACCGCCCGGATCTCGTGGTCCTGGACATCACGTTGCCGGGGCGCAGCGGCATTGAACTGGCCCGCGACCTCGCGCTCGCCCCTGCCCCCGGGCATCGTGTTCCTGACCGTCCACGCAGACCTGGATTACGCCCGCGAAGCCTTCACGGCGGGCGCTCTGGGCTACGTCGTCAAGTCGCGCCTGGCTTCGGATCTGATCCCCGCGCTGCGCGCCGCGCTGGCTCACCGCCGCTTTGTCTCCCCGAGCGCCGAGCTCGGCGAATTGACTCGCGAACCCGCCTTCTTGAACCGTCCCACCC
Source organism: Verrucomicrobiota bacterium (assembly GCA_027493615.1). GTDB lineage: Bacteria > Verrucomicrobiota > Verrucomicrobiia > Limisphaerales > J093 > DSVZ01. The sequence continues at coordinate 907,185 of JAOSKK010000038.1, read as the reverse complement.
GGTGAGACCCCCTTGCCTGAGCCCACCCTGCCACCGCCTTCCCCCGCGGTCCGATTCCTGGGGGCGACCCGACCCCGCTCATCGGCAGGATCTCCCTCGATCTCGAAGCACCCTGAAGCCCCATTCAAACCCGACTGCGCCGCAGCGCCCGTGGTCCGAGCCCGCCTTCTCCAGACATCTATGAGAATCTCCCAACCGCTCCTCCTCGCGGCCGTGTTACTGGCGGCACCCCCGGCTGTCCCCCGGGCCGACGGGCTGGTGGTCCCGGATGTGGCGCTCAGCCTTGCCCGCAGTGGCGACGCGCTCACGTTGTCGTGGAGGACCCTCTCCGTCATCACCAATGCCGGACGCACGCCGGTCTTCCCCCGGTATGTGGTGGAAGCCAGCACCGACCTCACCTACTGGTGGTCGACCGCCGTGGACATCCCGCAGCGCGTGGGTGGCCCCAGCCTCACGATCCAAACCAACTTCACGATCCCCCCGTGCTGCCGTTTGCCTTCGTGCGCCTGCGCAGCGAGCTGGAGCTGGCGGGAGCCGATCTCTCCGACGCCGACTTTCGGGGGGTGGACTTCAGCGGCCTGAATCTGGAGCACACCCGGTTTCATCGCTGCCTTCTCTCCGGCGCCCGGTTCTCCGAGTGCCGGCTCGCCTACGCGGAGTTCATCTCCGCGGTGGCGGACACCGCCACGTTTGGCTCCGCAGACGCCCCCCGGCTGCGGGCGACCGACGCGGATTTCCGCGGCACCGACTGGACGCATGCCCAGCTCGAATCCGCCGTGCTGGACCGGGCGAACTTCGAGGGTGCGGATCTGAGCCACGCCGCGCTCAAGGAGGTGTCCGCCCCCAATGCCTCGTTCAAGGAAGCCAAGTTTGATGAGAGCAAATTGACGCGCGCGGTTTGCGACGGCGCCAGCTTCGTCGGCGCGGAATTCACCGACGCGGACGTGTCCTACTTCTCCTGCCGGAACGGCAATCTGGAAGAGGTCGATTTCGAGGAGTGCTACGGGGAGTTCGCCGACTTCTACGGCGCCCGACTGAAGGAGTCGACCTTCCGCGAGTCGGACTTTTCCGTCACCGATTTTTGCCTCGCGGATTTCTCGGACTCGGACTTCGAGACGACGGACTTCCGCTTCGCGGACTTTCGCGGAGCCAACCTGGACGATGTGACCGCGTGGTTCTGTGACTTCACCGGGGCCCAATTCTGGGGGCCGCCCTGAAGCCTCGAGCCGCCGGTCCCTGGACACGCGCGTCACCGTCCGAGGCCCCGACACCGTCCGACACCCCACAAGCACCAGGCAACATGAAAGCACTCACATTGCGTTCACGGTTCGGGGGCGCGCTCGCCGGCGGCGCCCTCCTGGTGGGCACCGCCCACGCCAGCGGCCTGATCCTTTACGAAGTCGCCACGCCCGACGCCGGCCTTTCGGGCGCCGGATATGCCGCGCGGGCCGGCGACGCCGCGACCGTCTTCACGAACCCGGCCGGCATGAGCCAGTTGAAGGAGGCCCAGTTCCTCGGCGGCCTGCAGGCGCTCTATGGCAGCGTCTCCTTCAGCCCGGACGCCCACACCTCCGCCCGGCTCGGGACCGACGACGGCGGCAACGCCTTGGGCTGGTTGCCGGCCGCCAGCACCTTTGTGGTCGTCCCGCTTGGCGAGAAATGGCGGGCCGGCCTCGGGGCGTTGTCCTACTTCGGCCTGGCGGAGGAATTCGACGAGAACTGGGTGGGCCGGTACTACGTTCAAAAGGGCACGCTGTTGGGCCTCAGTCTCACGCCGTCACTCAGCTATGAGATCACCGACTGGCTCTCCCTGGGCGCCGGGTTGAACGCGATGTACGGGGTGTTCGACACCGAGGTGGCGGTGAACAACGTCGTGGGCCCGGACGGCCAGATGAGGTTGAAAGACCAGACCTGGGGCTTCGGCGCCAATCTGGGCGTGCTGATCAAGGCCGGCGAAAAGACCCGTCTGGGTGTCACCTACCTCTCTCCCGTCGACCTGGACTTCCGTGACACGCCGGGTTTCAGCGGGCTGGGACCCGGCTGAGCGTCCTGCTGGCCAACCCGTCGGAGGTGGACCTGGGCCTCACGGTTCCCCAGACGGTGATGCTCAGCGGGTACCGCACGCTGAGCGATCGCTGGGCCCTGCTGGCCAATGTCGGCTGGCAGAACTGGAACGACTTCGGCTACGTGCAGGCGGGCGTGGAGCACACGGGCACCACCACGCTCGATCTGGCCTACCAGGACACCTGGCACGGCGCGCTGGGTGTCCAGTTCCGAGCCTCGAACCATTGGCTGCTTGCGGGCGGCTTCGCCTATGACAGCTCCCCCGTGGACAGCGAGGACCGCACCGTCACCCTGCCTGTGGGCGAGCAGTGGCGCTTCAGCCTGGGCGCGCAGTACCAGCTCAGCCGTTCCCTGAGCGCCGGCGCCGCCACCACCTTCCTCTGGGCCGGCGACCTCGCGGTGGATCAGGGGACCGACGCGTCGCTCCGCGGCCGGGTGTCGGGCGCCTTCGAGGACGCCTGGTTTGTCCTGATGAATCTCAATCTGAACTGGCAGTTCTAGCGTCGGTGTTGCCTCGTATCCCTGCTCAAAGACCATGAAACCAACCCCCTCCGTGCCACGCTGCAACGCACGTGGGCCGTCGCACTCCTCGCCGTCTGCGGGGCGGAAGGCGCTCCGGCCACGCCGGCCTCGGTGGCTCCCAGCGAAGCCAGGTCCCGTGCAGTCCTGCCCCTGCCCAACACGGTTCGACAGCGCTTCGTCAACTACGACGCAAAGAGTCCAGACACGCGGTTGGCGCCCATCCAGCAGTTGCGGCCCCCGGCCGGCGCGCCCAACGTCCTGATCGTCCTCATCGACGACGCCGGTTTCGGCGCCTCGAGCGCGTTCGGCGGTCCCTGTCAGACACCGACCCTGGAGAAGCTGGCGGCGGGCGGCCTGAAATACACCCGCTTCCACACCACCGCCCTTTGTTCGCCGACGCGCCAGGCCTTGCTCACGGGGCGCAACCATCACTCCGCGGGCATGGGTGGGATCACCGAGACAGCCACCGGCGCGTCGGGCTACTGCTCGGTGTTGCCCAACTCGATGGCGCCCCTGGCGATGACGCTCAAGCTCAACGGCTACTCCATCGCCCAGTTCGGCAAGTGCCACGAGGTGCCGGTCTGGCAGACCAGTCCCGCGGGCCCGTTCGACGCCTGGCCCACCGGCGGTGGCGGCTTCGAGTACTTCTACGGCTTCATCGGCGGCGAGGCCAACCAGTGGTATCCGACGCTGTATGAAGGCACGACGCCGGTCGAGAACAGGAAGACCCCGAGCAGGGCTACCACCTCGTGGCCGACATCGCCGACAAGGCCATCAAGTGGATCGGCCAGCAGAAAGCCCTCACGCCCGACAAGCCCTTCTTCATCTACTTCGCCCCCGGCGCCACCCACGCCCCGCATCATGTCCCCAAGGCGTGGGCGGACAAGTACCAGGGCCGGTTCGACCAGGGCTACGACCAGTTGCGCGAGCAAACCTTCGCGCGGCAGAAGCAGCTCGGGGTGATTCCTGCCGACTGCCAGCTCACGGCGCGCAACCCCGAAGTGCCCGCGTGGAACGAGATGCCGGCAGCCTTCCGGCCCGTGCTCGCCCGGCAGATGGAGGTGTACGCCGGGTTCCTGGAATACACCGACCACCATATCGGCCGAATCGTGGAAACGATTGAGAAGCTCGGCGCCCTGGATGACACACTCATCTATTACATTTGCGGCGACAACGGCGCCTCGGCGGAAGGCTCGGTCAACGGGTGCTTCAACGAGATGAGCTACTTCAACGGCTTGCAGGCCCTGGAAACGCCGGAGTACCTCACCGCGCGACTGGGCAAACTCGGCGGACCGGAATCGTACAACCACTACGCGGTGGGCTGGGCGCTCGCCATGAACACCCCCTACCAGTGGACCAAGCAGGTCGCCTCCCACTGGGGCGGCACGCGCAACGGCACCGTGGTCCATTGGCCCAAGGGCATCAAGGCCCGGGGCGAAATCCGCTCCCAATTCACCCACGTCATCGACGTGGCCCCCACCGTGCTCGAGGCGGCTGGGCTGCCCCAGCCGCAGTCCGTCCATGGCATCCAACAGGACCCGATCGAGGGGGTCAGCATGGTGTACTCCTTCAACGACGCGACGGTTCCCGAGCAACACCAGACCCAGTACTTCGAAATCTTCGGCAACCGCGGCCTCTATCATCAGGGCTGGACGGCGGTGACGAAACACCGGACCCCCTGGGCACCCACGACAGCCAAACCGCCGGCGTTCGACGACGATGTCTGGGAACTCTATGCGGACACGGACTGGAGCCAGGCCGAGGATCTCGCGAGGGCCATGCCGGCCAAGCTCCACGAGCTGCAGCGGCAGTTCCTCATCGAGGCCGCCCGCTACAAGGTGCTCCCCCTGGACGACCGCCTGATGGAGAAGATCAACCCGGACACCGCCGGCCGGCCCGTGCTCATCAAGGGCCAGACCCAGGTGCTCTTCGGCGGCATGGGGCGTCTCTCGGAGAACTGTGTCCTGAACCTCAAGAACAAGTCCCACTCGATCACGGCGGAGATCGGCGTGCCGGAGAAGGGCGCCGAAGGCGTCATCGTCTGCCAGGGCGCAAACATCGGTGGCTGGAGCCTCTACGCGAAGGACGGCAAGCTGAAATACTGCTATAACTGGGGCGGTTTCCAACACTTCTTCGCCGAGTCCGCCGACCGTCTTCCGGCCGGCCCGCATCAGGTGCGGCTCGAATTCGCTTACGCCGGCGGCGGCCTCGGCAAGGGGGGCAAGGCTACCCTGTTCGTGGATGGCAAGCAGGTCGGTCAAGGCGAGGTCGGCGCGACCCTGGCCATGGTCTTCTCGGCGGACGACGGCGCCGATGTCGGCGAGGATTCGGGCGCGCCGGTGTCGCCGGACTACGGGCCGGTCGGCAACGCGTTCAACGGCGAGGTCCGCGGCGTCCAGCTCTCCATCGCCGATGACCCGAGCAACTCCGATCACCTGGTCAAGCCCGAGGACGCCATCCGGGCGGCCTTGGGCCGGCAGTAACCGTCCGTGAACCGCCCGCCTCCTCGCTTCACCAACCGCGGCCGACCCGCTGGATCAGCGGGTGTGCCCTATGCCCGATCCAGGGGCGGCCAACTCCTTGAAGGGGTTGAACCCCCTCAGCCCCGGTCGCCGAAAGTCCTGATCGTTGCCCGTCACGATCGTCAGACCGTGCCGCCGGGCGGTGGCGGCGATGTAGCTGTCCTCAACCGGCATCGGCTCTCCCGCCTGCTCGAGCAGGTACCTCTGGTCGGCCCACACGTGCGCCGTGGCCACGTTGAAACTGAGGATCCTCCCCTCAAGGGCCTCGAGACTCCGGCGGAGCCACTGCTGCAACCGAGTCCGCGCGCGGCCCTCTTTTGTTCGAACCCAGTAGGCGATCTGGGCGATCACGACCGTGCTTGTGTAGCAGGCATCCTGTTCCCCGCTCCAACCAGGCGATGACGGCCGGGTGCCCATGCGTCCGGGCTGGCTGGCTGAGCACGTCCGTGTCCAGCAGCCAGCTCATGACCGGACTCGCCGGGGCAGGTCGGTGTTGCGCGCGGGCAGATCATCCATCGGCGAGGGGCATTGCCTCCACACGGCCAGCCAGTCGGCCTTGCGCTTTGATCCGGCGCAGTACCACGACATCGTCCTCCGCGTCAAAGCTGGCGTCGAACTGGTCACCCGGTGCGGTGGGCGCCAGCGCGGCGGGTATGCTTACGCGCCGTTTGGCATCGAGCGTCACAATCACGGTGGGATTATCCCACCCACCCCCCAGACTGTCAACGGGCTCCGCCCTCACCCGGACTCCTTCGACACCTCGATCCCCAACCCGCCTTGGACTTCCGCACGGTCCCGACCGACGCTGGCGTGCATCTGTGGCGCTCCCGCTGCCCGTGAACCACCACCAACCCGGGAACCAACACCCGCCCCTCACCAGCGGCCCCGCCGCCTCCCCCATGCCTAACCCCACTTCCCTCGCTGAACTCCTGGGCGTCCTGGTCCAACACCAGGGCTCGGACCTCCACCTCCAGGCCGACGAAGTGCCCATCGGCCGCATCCAGGGTCAGTTGGGCCGGTTTGAAATGGCGCCCCTGACCTCGGAAGACGTGCTGCGACTGGCCCGCGAGGTCCTCGGCACCGACGAGAAACTCGCGAATTCACCACCACGCGCGACTGCGATGCCGCCGCCATCTCGGCCATCATCCGCGAGGAAGACCCACCAGATCTACTCGGCCATCCAGACCGGTACCAAGGAAGGCATGTGCACGATGGAGAAAGCCCTCGCCGAGCTCCACGCCGCCGGCTGGATCAGCGAGGAGGACGCTCTGAGCAAGGCCAACCATCCCCAGGAGTTGCGGGCCCTGCTCCGGCCGCGTCAGAACCTCCATCTGCAAGGCCTCGTGCCGGAGGAGGCGCCATGAACCCCGAGGCCCTCAAGCGCATCGCGCTGCTGCAATCCCCTGGACGCGGAGGCGCTGACCCGCCTGGCCGCGGTCCTCGAAGCGCGCACCTTTGCCGACGGCCAGCGGGTCTTCCAGGAAGGCGATCCCGGTGACGCCATGTACTTCATTGCCTCCGGCACCGTCCGGATCGAGAAGCGCACCGGCGCCACCGCCGATGCGGTCAAGACGCTGGCAGTGCTCGAGCCAGGTGATTACTTCGGCGAGATGGCGCTCTTCGACCAGCAACCCCGCTCCGCCGCGGCCGTGGCGGCGGGCGCCACGGAGTTGTTTCGGCTGTCGACCGCGTCGTTCGGCGTGCTGCATGGCAGCGCCGGCCACGCGGGCCTCAGCGTCCTCTTCGCCATGATCCGCACTGCCGGCGAGCGCATCCGCCGGCTGAACGCCCAGGTGGTCGTGTACGACGAGATCGGCAAGGCCATCGGGGGAAGCCATCTTCTGCCGGAACGTGCTGATGTATCTCGAGACCGGCCGTCGCGTCGACGTCCTTGAACGCATGGCTTCCCGGCTGGCACCCGATGGCTGGCTGTTCCTCGACCCGACGGAACACCTCGGCCGGGCAGTCCAGTGGTTCGGGTCGGGCGCGAGCGGCGTGTATCACCGCCGGGAAGCCCCGAATGGGAAGCAACTCTTGGGAAGCCTCGGACCATGACGATCGCCAAACGTTTGATCGTGCTCCTGGCTGTGCCACTGCTGGCACTGCTGGGGCTGGGCCTTTTCACGCGGCTGCAACTGGCCAGCGTTGAGCGCAGCAGCCGGTTCGCCGCCGAGTCCCGCATCGAAGCACTCGCAAACCTCGGGAACCTCTCGCGGAGCTTCGCCGAGCTGCGGGTCAACGTGCGGAGCTACGTGCTGGCTACGAGTGATGCCCTCCGCGGCGCGGCGCGCGACGCGTTCGAGTTGGATGAGCGTGAGGTGGTACGGCTGCTCCGGCATTACGCGGATGATCTGGTGGTCAGCGACGAGGACCGCCGGATGATGACCGACTTCCAGAACCTTGGACGCGATTGGATCGAAGGTGCCCGCCGGGTCATGGAACTGGTGGACGCGGGACAGGGCGAGCAGGCGGGGACATTGCTGGGCGGACGGCTCGGCGAGGTGGCTGAACGCCTCAGCCAGGTGTCCCGTGACTGGATCGGCAGGAACGAGGAGCTGGCCCGCACCTCCGGCCGGAACGCCGTCGCCCAGATCGCGGCCTTCCGCCACGAGATGTTCCTCGCCAACTCGGCGGCGGTGTTGGTGACCGGGCTGTTGGGCTTCCTCACCTTCCGCCGGATCGTCCTGCCCATCCGCGGATTGGAGACCGCCGTCCGCTGTATTGCCAGCGGCGACTACGCGCGTCCGGTTCCCTTCATCGAGGCCGGTGATGAGACCGGCGGGCTGGCGCGGTCGGTGGACGTCCTGAAACAGGGGGCCGCGGCCATGGACCAGCAGCGCTGGGTCAAGACCAGCGCCGCCCAACTCACCGGCGGGCTGCAGGGAGCAGCGTCCCTGGCCGAGTTCGGCGAGCGGCTCTTGTCCGGCCTCATGCCCTTGCTGGGCGGCGGGGTCGCCGGTTTCTACATCTTCGATGAAAAGCCGGGCCACCTGCGGCGGGTGGCGGCCTACGGTCTGGCCCCCGGCACGGACGCGACCGACTGCTTCCGGCTGGGTCAGGGGCTGGCTGGCCAGGCCGCCCAGGAACGCCGGGCCGTCACGCTCACGAACCTGCCGCCGGATTACCTGCGCATCGCTTCGGGAGTGGGCGAGGCGGCTCCCGGGCAGGCCGTGGCCTGGCCACTCCTTTCCCAGGACACCCTGTTGGGAGTGATCGAGATCGGTACCTTCCGCGAGTTCACCCCGCGCGAGCAGGCGCTGCTGGAGGAAGTGCGACCCACGGTGGCGATGAGCCTTGAGGTCCTGCAGCGCAGCCTGCGCACCCAGGAGTTGCTCGCCCAAACCCAGGAGCAGGCCCGGCAACTCGAGGAGCAAACCGAGGAGCTTACCCGGTCCCAGGAGGAGCTCCTGGCCCAAAAGGAAGAGTTGCTCACCCAGCAGCGCGAGTTGACGGTGCAGCGCGAGAAGCTGCAGGTGAGCGAGGAACGTTCGCGCCTTATCCTCGACTCCAGCGCCGAAGGCATCTTCGGTACCGACACCGACGGGCGCATCACCTTCGTCAACCCCGCCGCCTGCCGCATGCTCGGCTTCACGGCGGAGGAACTGATCGGGCAACCCTCCCACGCCACCTTCCATCATCACCGGCCGGACGGTCGCGACTACCCGAAGGAGGATTGCCCGATGTTCGCCGCCTATGCGCGCGGCGACGCCAGCCGGGTCGACAACGAGTGTCTTTGGCGCAAGGACGGCACGTCCCTGCCGGTCGAATACGGCGCCACCCCGATCCTCAAGGACGGCCAGATCGTCGGATCGGTCGTCAGCTTCACCGACGTCACCGAGCGCAGACGGCAGGAGGCGGGGCTGGCCTACCAGCTCGCCTTCCAGCGCGCGCTGATCGAGACCATCCCGTACCCGATGTTCATCAAGGACGCGGAAGCGCGTTTCGTGAGCTGCAACCAGGCCTACGAGCGGGAGTTCGGGACCCGGAGCCGCTTGCTCGAGGGCAAGACCGTCCTCGAACTCGAGCACCTGCCCGAGGCCGACCGACGGCGGTTCCACGACGAGGATCTGGCCGTCATCAGCCAGGCGGGCCGGCGCAGCTACGAACTGCCAATCCGTTACGCCGATGGCCAGATCCACACCGCGCTCTATTCCGTGGATGGCTTCCGGCTGGCCGACGGCCGCCCCGGCGGGTTGATCGGCCTGCTGGTGGATATCAGCGACCAGAAACGGGCCGCCGAGGAGCTCCGGCAGGCCAAGGCCAAGGCCGAGGAAGCCACGCAGATGAAGTCCATGTTCCTCGCCAACATGAGCCACGAGATCCGCACCCCGATGAACGCCATCATCGGGCTTTCCCACCTCGCCCTCAAAACCCAACTCACCCCCAAACAGCGCGACTACGTCGCCAAGGTCCACAACGCCGGCACCTCGCTGCTGGCCATCATCAACGACATCCTCGATTTCTCGAAGATCGAGGCCGGCAAACTGGACCTGGAAACCACCGACTTTGTCCTCGACGAGGTCATCGGCTCGGTCACCACCGTCACCGCCCAGAAGGCCCATGACAGGGGGCTCGAGTTCCTCGCCGACGTGGGGGCGGCCATCCCCGAGCAGTTGCGCGGCGATCCCCTGCGCCTCGGGCAGGTGCTGACCAATCTCGTCAACAACGCCATCAAGTTCACCGAGCGCGGCGAAATCCGGCTGCGCATCGAGTTGCTCGAACAGACCGGGGACAAGGTGCAGCTCAAATTCTCGGTCCGCGACACGGGCATCGGCATGACCTCCGAACAGGCTGCCCGGCTCTTCCAGCCCTTCTCGCAGGCCGACATGTCGACCACCCGCAAGCATGGGGGCACAGGGCTGGGCCTGACGATCTGCCGCCGGTTGGTCGAGCTCATGGGAGGTCAGATCTGGCTGGAGAGCCAGCCCGGCGTCGGCAGCACCTTCAGCTTCACGATTTGGCTGGGCGTGGGAGAGGCAACCGGCGCAGGGCGCGTGGTGCCCGGGCGTTTCCAGAACCTGCGGCTGCTCGTCGTGGACGACAACGCCGCCGCGCGGGAGATTCTGGTCGAATCGCTTGAGCCCCTGGCGGCGCGGGTGGACGCGGTGAGCTCAGGGGCCGAGGCGCTGGCGGCGATCAAGGAACGCGACGGCGATGCGCCCTACGACGTTGTGTTCATGGACTGGCGGATGCCCGGCATGGACGGCCTGCAGGCGACGCGGCTGATCAGGAACGACCCCACCCTGCAGCGGGCGCCCGCCGTGGTCATCGTAACGGCCTTCGGCCGGGAGGAGGTCCGTGAGGAGGCCGAGAAGTTGCATGTGGACGGCTTCCTGGTGAAGCCGGTCACCAAGTCGATGCTGGTCGATTCCCTCATGAACATCTTCGGGGAGGCCGGCGAAGCAAGCGCAGCAGCCGGGATGGAGGCCGGGGATGAGACCGGCCGGCTCCGCGGGCTGCGCGTGTTGCTGACCGAGGACAATGAAATCAACCAGCAGATTGCCATCGAACTGCTCGAGGGAGTCGGGGCGCAGGTGACCGTGGCAAACCACGGACGCGAGGCCGTCGAGCGTTTGTGCGGAAGCCCGTTCCCACCCGCTTTCGATGTGGTGCTCATGGACCTCCAAATGCCCGAGATGGACGGCTACCAGGCCACGCGGCGGATTCGCGACGAGGCGCGGCTGGCGGGCTTGCCTATCATCGCCATGACCGCCCACGCCACGATCGAGGAGCGGCAACGGTGTCTCCAAGCGGGGATGAACGATCACGTGGCCAAACCCATCGATCCCGCTTTGCTGTTCGAGACCCTCGGACGCTACTACCGGCCCGCGACGGCGGAAATGAGGTCGGAAAGGGAAGCGGGCGGGGAGCCGAAAGAGCGAAGCGGAGGAGGGGAAGCAACCGACATGTCGTGCGGGGCGCCCGCCACTGCACCCGGGGCGGGTGCGATCCCCAACGAGGCGGGCGAACTTGCGCTCCCGGTGGTGGAGGGGTTGGACACGGCCGATGGACTGACCCGCGTGGCGGGCAACCGCAAGCTCTACCTCAAGCTGCTGCGGCAGTTCGTCGAACAACAGGGTTCGGCACCCGCACAGATCGCGGCGGCGCTGACGGGCGGTGACGTGCCCCTGGCGGAGCGGTTGGCCCACACCGTCAAGGGCGTCGCCGGCAGCCTGGGGCAAGGCCCCTGCAACAGGTGGCAGCCGCGCTCGAGAAGGCGACGCCGCCCGGTTGAACCCGGCCGAACTGACGCCGCTGGCAGAGCGGTTCCGCGGAGTCCTCGAAGGCTTTGTAGACCGGGTGCGTGCAGTGTTGCCGGAACGCGTCCCCACCACGTCGGCGGCGGCCGCGGCGGTTCCCACCCGGCTGGACCCCGTGCGGGTGACACAAGTCGTGGAGGAGATGCGGGGGCATCTCAACCAGTTCGACCCGAGCGCGGGCGAGTGCCTCGAGGCAAACCGGGAGATCTTCGCGGCACTGCTGCCGGGCGAGGCGCTGGCGGCGTTCGAACAACAAGTGAACGGTTTCGCGTTTGGCGATGCGCTGGTCCGGCTCGAACAGGCCGTGGCCGCCCACCGGGAGATGTCCTCATGAACCCCGCTGCGAGCCCTTCGCCGGGCCGGATCCTGATTGTCGATGACACGCCGGCCAACATCCAAACCCTCGCCGCGACGCTCAAGGAGCGCGGTTACCAGATCAGTGTGGCCACCAACGGCAAACAGGCCCTCGAGGTGGTCGAACGCGTCCGACCCGACCTCATCCTCCTGGACGTGATGATGCCCGAGATGGACGGGTTCGAGACCTGCCGACGGCTGAAAGACTCCGCGGCGTGGCGGGCGATCCCGGTGATCTTTCTCACCGCCAAGACCGAGACGGCCGACATCGTGCGCGGATTCGAGCTGGGCGCCGTGGATTATGTGGGCAAACCGTTCAACGCTCACGAGCTCCTGGCGCGGGTTCACACCCATCTGACGGTGGACCGGCTGAACCGGGAGAACGAGCGGCTCTTGCTTAACGTCCTCCCGGCCCCGGTGGCGGGACGGCTCAAGGCCGGCGAGGACAGCATCGCCGATCACTTCCCGGAAGTGACCGTGCTCTTCGCCGACATCGTGGGCTTCACGACCTTGTCCGGCGGGATGCCCCCGCAGCCGCTGGTCGAGATGCTCGACGACCTGTTCAGCCGGTTCGACGAACTGGCGCGACGGCACCACGTCGAGAAGATCAAGACCATCGGGGACTGTTACATGGCGGTCTGTGGTGTCCCCGAGCCGCGGCCGGGACACGCGGCGATCCTGGCCGCGATGGCGCTCGAGATGCTCGAGAGTGTGCGGGCCTTCAATGCCGGTCAGGGCAGGGCGCTGCAGATCCGGATCGGCCTGAACACGGGGCCGGTCGTGGCCGGCGTTATTGGCCGCAGCAAGTTCATCTACGACCTCTGGGGCGACACGGTGAACACGGCGAGCCGGATGGAATCGAGCGGCTTGCCGGGTCGGATCCAGGTGACGGCCACAACGCGGGACGCCTTGCTCGCGGAGTACACCTTCGAGGATCGCGGCGAGATCGAGATCAAGGGCAAGGGCCGCGTGCACACCTGGTTCCTGCTCGACCCCATCGCTCCCAGAACCGCCACCGCCGCATGAACGCTCTCCCCACCGCTTTCCTCCTCTTTCCTTCGGCGCCCTCCCCTTTTGGGGTCGCATCTTAACATTTAACATTCGCCCCGGGACCAGGGGCGCTCTTCGCTGCGCCGCCCGGGGCTGCGCCCGGTGCGGGGCGTCGGTGAATCCCTTGACGGACACGGGCGGAGGTGGAGGTGGCGTCGTCGGCGGGACTCGAATGTTAAATGTTAAGATGCGACCCCAATTCGGGGGAGAGGGGCCTGAGAATTTGTCGCTGTCACATCGGCGGCGGTTCCGTCGGCGGACGGGCGACAGAAAACCGAAACGAAACCCATCGAACCGTATGAAGTACCATCCCCTCCTCCTCCTCGGACTCCTGACCGTGTTGGGCGGCACGACGCAGGCCTCCCAGGAAGCGCTCGCCTCCAGCATGAAGGAGGCCCGCCTCGAGGCCACCCGCGCCAGCGAACAGCTCAAGGCCGCCCTCGATGCCCTGAACGCACTCGCCAAACAGACCCAAGGTGATCTGCGGCCGGCCTCATCAGGCCTTCGCCACCCAGATCCCGAAGGTCGAAGCCGCCGCCACCTGGACCCGTGCCCGCGTCCAATGGATGCAGGGCGACGGACGCCGCTACTTCAGCACCTGGCAGAAGACGGTGGATGGTCTGGGTAACGAGTCCCTCCGCAAGAAGGCCCAGAAGCGCCTGGACACGGTCCAGAAGAGTTACGACAAGGTCCTCACCACCTTCCAGGCGTCCGGTGAGCAGTTCCGAGGGTTCCTCTCGGATCTGAACGACATCCAGAAGACCCTGGCCTTGGACGTGACGCCAGGCGGCGTGAAGGCGGTCCGCAGCACCGTCAGCCATGCCAACTGGAACTACCAGGGCGTCAACCGGTCGATGCAGACTGCGCTGAAGGAACTGCTCAAGATGGAGCAGGCCCTCTCGCCGGAGGCGAAGTAACCACCACGGGCACAGCCACCCGGCCGGCCTTGGGCGCCGGGTGGCTGACCTGTCCGTCGGCCTCCTCCCATGCCCCACCCACCGGCCCTCCCCTCTTCGAAGCGGGTCCTCGACCCCTACGACCGCGTGTCGGAGGTGTTGTTCGGGCTGATCATGGTGCTCACCTTCACGGGGACACTGAGCATTGCCGAGGCCGGTCGCGACGACGTCCGCACCATGTTGATCGGGGCGTTGGGCTGCAATCTGGCCTGGGGCATCATCGACGGCGTGTTTTACCTCATGGGTTGCCTGGCCGAGCGGGGGCGCAACTGGGCGCTGTTGCTGGCCGTACGCCGGGCCCCGGACGTGCCCCAGGCGCACCGTATCCTCGGCGACCTGCTCCCCCGGCGCTGCTGCCGGTCCTGCAACCGACCGATCTCGAAATGCTGCGCGAGCGGATTCGCCGGATGCCCGAACCGCTTCCCCGGGTGCGCGTCCAACGCGAGGATTGGACCGGGGCGATCGCTGTCTTCCTGCTGGTTTTCCTTTCCACCTTCCCTGTAGTCGTCCCGTTCCTGTTCATGAGCCAGGCCCGGGGGGCTTTGCGCATCTCGAACCTGATCGCCATCGTGATGCTGTTCGGGACCGGCTGGGTGTTCGGGCGGATCACCGGCCGCGCGCCCGAACTCGCGGGCGCGTTCATGGTCCTGCTGGGGGCGGGTCTGGTCGGACTCACCATCGCCCTGGGAGGATGAGCGTGCGCCGCCTCATCCCACTCAGCCTCGTGTTGGCCTGCGGATTGCCGGCCCTCGCCGAGGCGTCGGGGAACCTCGGGATCGCGACCGACCCGGTCCCCCGCCCCGAATCTCCTCCGGTGACGCCGGAGTCGCGTGGGGATGAGGCGTGGGCGTTCGGCGTTTCCGCGTTCGCCTATTTCGTGCCGGACGACCGGAACTACCTCCAGCCCACGATCACCGCCGACCGGGGCGGGTTGCACCTCGAGGCCCGGTTCAACTACGAAGCCCAGGAGACCGGCTCGGTCTGGTTCGGCGGAAACCTTTCCGGTGGTGACGCGCTGGCGTGGGAGCTGACCCCGATGATCGGCGGCGTGTTTGGCGCCACGACCGGCATTGCGCCCGGCGTCCGGGGCTCCCTGAGCTGGTGGCGGCTTGAGCTCTCGGTCGAGGGCGAGTACGTGATGGACGCCGGCGACTCCGCGGGGACCTTTCTTTACTCCTGGACCGAGCTGAGCCTGGCGCCGCTGGACTGGTTCAGGCTGGGCGTCGTCAGCCAGCGCACCCGCGCCTACGCGTCGGACCTGGACATCCAACGGGGTTTCCTGGTGGGCTTCACGTACAAGGCAGTGGACCTGTCTGCGTACTTGTTTAACCCTGATGAAAGCAAGCCTCCGGTCGTCGTTGCTCTCGCGGTTGTCCTCTGACGATCTTCTACGCTTCATGCCATGAACTTCACGCTCGTGCCGGAAGTGCCCTTCAAGCTCGATGGCCCACGCGGGTTCCTCGTGGCCCTCGAGCAGCGGGTCCGCCAACGGGGCCATGCCGTGGTCGTGGTGGCCGAGGGGGCGGGACAGGAACTGCTCAACAGCGGCGGAGCGGAGCGCGATGCCTCGGGCAACGTCAAGCTGCAGGACATCGGGCTCTTCCTGCGCCAGCGGATCGAGGCCCACTTCCAAACCGTGGGGGTTCCCCTGGTGATGCGTTACTTCGACCCGAGTTACCTCGTTCGCAGCAGCCCCGCCAACGCCGAGGACGCGATCCTCACCGACCTGTTTGCGCGCCACGCCGTCCATGCGGCCATGGCGGGCAAGACCGGCCTGGTCATCGGCTTTCTCCACGGACAGTTCATTCACGTGCCCATCGAACTGCTGGCCAGCCACAAGAAGCAAATGGACCCTGAAGGTGTGGTCTGGAACGCCGTGCTGGCGGCGACGGGCCAACCGGAGCGATTCGAGTAGACTCTCCTCATGATGACCACCGCCGTCTATGACACGCGGCCTTACGACCGCGAGCACCTGCAACGCGCCGGCCGTGAGACCGGGATCGAGTGGCGCTTCCTCGACTTCCGGCTGACGCGCGAGACCGCCGCTCTGGCCCAGGGGGTGCGGGCGGTGTGCGTGTTCGTGAACGACCAGGTGGACCGGCCGTGTCTCGAGGCCCTGGCCAGCCACGGCATCGCGTTGGTGGCCCTGCGCTGCACCGGCTTTAACAACGTCGATCTCGCCGCCGCGAAGGCCCTCGGGCTCACCGTCACGCGTGTCCCGATATACTCGCCCTACGCCGTGGCCGAGCACGCCGTGGGGCTTCTTCTGACCCTCAACCGCAAGATCCACCGCGCCTTCAACCGGGTGCGCGAGCTGAACTTCTCGCTGAACGGCCTCGTGGGCTTCGATCTGCACGGCAAGACGGCCGGCATCGTCGGCACCGGCAAGATCGGCCGCATCGTCGCCCAGATCCTCCGCGGCTTCGGCATGAAGGTCCTCGCCTTCGATCCTTTCCCCGATCCGAACTGGGCCGACCGCTCAGGAGTGACCTATGTGGATGCCTCCTCGCTCGCCGGGTTCAGCGACGTGGTCTCGTTGCACATCCCGCTCACGCCCGACACCAAGCACCTCATCCGGCAGGAAACGCTCGACCTGATGAAGCCCGGCGCCATCCTCATCAACGTGAGCCGGGGCGCGCTGATCGACACCACCGCGCTGATTGGGGCCCTGAAATCGGGTCGCCTCGGCGGCGTGGCGCTGGACGTGTACGAGGAGGAAGAGGGGATTTTCTTCGAGGACTTGTCCGGTCAAGTCCTCCAGGACGACGAACTCGCCCGGCTGCTGACGTTCCCCAACGTCCTCATCACCGCGCACCAGGCCTTCCTCACCCACGAAGCGCTCAGCGACATCGCCCGCACGACCGTCGACAACCTCCGGGCACTCGACGCCGGCACGCCCTTCGTCGAAGGTTCGGTCCTCACTTAACCCCGCCATGACACCGCCCGCCCACAAGACCAAGATCGTCGCCACCATCGGCCCCGCGTCCGAGTCCCCGCGATGCTCGAACGCCTCCTCCCGCGCAGGGCTGAACGTGGCCCGGCTCAACTTTTCCCATGGCGACTTCCCGAGTCACGCCGAACGCATCGCCCGCCTCCGCGCCGCGGAACAGGCCGCGGGGCGGCGGTTGACCATCATGGCCGATCTGCCGGGACCCAAGATGCGGATCGGCCGGATCGATCCTGAGCCGATCCCGTTGCTGGCTGGGGAGCGGTTCACCTTGACCACCGGCGACATCCCCGGCAACGCGGAGCGGGTGTCCGTGAGTTTCGACCGGCTGCCGCGGGTGGTCAAAACTGGCGACCGCCTGTTCCTGAACGACGGCCTGGTGCAACTCGTCGTGGAGCGCGTCGCGGGTCCGGACGTGCATTGCCAGGTGGCGGTGGGCGGGGAACTGCGCTCGCGCAAGGGACTGAACCTGCCGGGCATCAACCTGGGCATCAGCGCCTTCACGGACCATGACCGGCGCTGCCTCGAGTTCGCCCTGGCACACGGGGTCGATGCGGTCAGCCAGTCGTTCGTCGAGACCGCCGCAGATATCGAGGCCGTGCGGACGGCCGCCCGGGAGCTGGGCCGCCTCCCCTTTCATCATCGCCAAGATCGAACGAAGCGACGCCCTCAAGCACTTCGACGAGATCCTCCGGGCGACCGACGGCATCATGGTGGCCCGGGGCGATCTCGGGGTCGAGGTCCCCATCGAGGAGATGGCCATTCTCCAGAAGCAGCTCATCGCCCGTGCCAGCCTCGCCGGCAAACCCGTCATCACCGCCACCCAGATGCTCGAGTCCATGACGACCAGCCGCCTGCCCACCCGCGCCGAGGCCACCGACGTCGCCAATGCCATTCTCGACGGCACCGACTGCCTCATGCTCTCGGGGGAGTCCGCCATGGGGAAGTTCCCCGAGGAAGCCGTCGCCATGCTGGCCCGGATCGCCGCGTACACCGAGGCACACCGGCCGACCACGCGCCTCGAAGCCCTGCGGGCGGTGGCTGACCAGGCGACGCCGGCGTCCGCCGCCGAAGCCATTTCCGCGGTCGTTGAACACGCCCTCGGGACCGTGCCCTGTGCGGCGGTCTTTGTTCCGACGCGCACCGGCACCACCGCCCGGATGATCGCCCGCTTCAACCCGCCGGTCTGGATCGTCGCCCTCAGCCACGACCCGGCGGTGTGCCGCGGCCTGGCCTTCTCCTACGGCGTTCACGCCATGCCGCTGACGGACGAACCACCCGACTGGCGCGAGTTTGCCTGTCGCTGGCTCCGGGACCACGATATGCCGGGCAATGTGGCGATGCTGGTCGCCGGCCCTTCGACGCGGCATCCGGACGCCAACCACCGGATCGAGTTCCTGCGGCTCGCTGACAGGCCCTCATCGCAAACCTCCTCATCGCCTCCATGAATGCACGTCCGTCCCAGCCCCGGCCGTCTGGTCGAAATGGAGTTCTGGAACCCGAAGGGTGCAGGCTGGAAGCCCGCACCCCAGGGTTACGAAGCGCCTCCCTCCACCGATTACGAACATTCTCCCTTCTGCATTCCGGTTCACGGAGAGCGCCTCGCCGACCCGTGAGCCGCCGCGCTCTCCCCACGGCCATCGTCGTCCTCGCGGCGGTCCTGGCCTCCCGCATGGCCGCGGCCGCCGAGCCAGCCGAGACCCCGCCGGCCATCCTCAGTCCGGAATTGAAGGTGCAGGAGGACCCGACCCTGCTGCTCCGTCGCGCCTGGGCCGACACGGAATGGAACCACTACAAGGCCGGGCGCGAGGACCTCAAGGTGGAGTTTGGCGGCCTCTGGTCGTGGCGCCTGTCCGAGCGACAGGAATGGGCCGTTCAGTTCAAGCTCCCGGTGGCGGGCCACGTGGCGGGGGAGACGGAGGGCGATGCCGACGCCCTGGGTTTGGGGGACATCGAGTTGGCGGTCGGTACCGCGTACCGGCTCGGCAAGGCCTGGCGCACCGGCGGCGGCCTGGAATTGCGCACGCCTTCGGCCACCGACGATGTCCTCGGGGACAACGTCTGGAGACTCAAGCCGTTCTGGGCCGTGGCCTGGGATGAGTGGACGCATTCGGCCAAGCTCGTCCTGGCCAAGCAACTCGAGCGCCTGCCGCTGAGCTTCGCTGTCTCGCTCAAGAAGTCCTTTGACGGGGGCGAAAAGGAGTTCCAATTCAACTTCGTGACCACTTACTTCTTCCGCACTTCGAAGCGCGAGACGCTCGTGGCCCGCTGATCGACCCCGGCTCGACGGCCGATCAACTTCCAACTTCCAACGCTCAACGCCCAACGCTCAACGCCCAACGCTCAACGCTCAACGCTCAACGCTCAACGCCCAACGTTCAACGCCCAACGCCCAACGCCTAACCTTCGTTCCCCATGGCCAAACCGAAGAAAGCGACCGAGTCGCGCTCGACCGAACTCGCGCCCGTCTCCACCACTCGCTGCGGTCGCACCGCGGCCGAACTCAAGCAGTCGTTCCTGGATCATCTGTTCTGCAGCCTCGGCCGGGTGCCAATGGCTGCCACGCCCCACGACGCGTACACCGCGCTGGCCTACACGGTCCGCGACCGCGTGCTCCGGCAGGGGGTCCACACGCTCGAAGCGTACGCCGAGGCGGATGCCCGCGTGGTGGCCTATCTCTCGGCCGAGTTCCTACCGGGTCCGCATCTTGCCAACAACCTGTTCAATCTGGGCCTGACCGAGCCGACCCGCCAGGCCCTCGCCGAGCTCGGCCTCGACTTGGATGAGCTGATCGAGCAGGAGGAGGAACCCGGTCTGGGCAACGGCGGTCTGGGCCGCCTCGCCTCGTGCTACCTCGATTCACTCGCCTCCCTCGAGGTCCCCGCCGTTGGCTACGGCATCCGCTACGAGTTCGGCATCTTCGACCAGACCATCCAGGACGGCTGGCAGGTCGAGATCACCGACAAGTGGCTGCGGCATGGCAACCCGTGGGAAATGCCTCGTTCGGAGGTCACTTACGACGTGCCGTTCGGCGGACACACCGAGGCGGGGACCGATGAACAGGGCCGCTACCGGGTCCGCTGGGTGCCGCGCACGGTTGTCAAAGGGGTCGCCTACGACACGCCCATCCTCGGTTACCGCGTCGGCACCTGCAACACGCTGCGCCTCTGGAAGGCCGAGGCGGTCGAGTCCTTCCGCTTCGCCGCGTTCAACCACGGCGATTACTACCGCGCCGTCGAGGACAAGATGCACTCGGAGAACATCACCAAGGTCCTCTACCCGAACGACGAGGTGCTCCAGGGCAAGACGCTGCGGCTCCAGCAGCAGTTCTTCTTCGTGACGTGCTCGCTGCAGGACATGATCCGGGTCCATGGCCGTCTGGGGCGGCCGCTCGACCGGTTTCACGAGAAATGGGCCGTGCAGCTCAACGACACCCACCCCGCCATCGCCGTCGCTGAACTCATGCGGTTGCTGGTGGACGAGCACGGGATGGAGTGGGACACCGCGTGGCACGTGACCCGGAACACCCTCGCGTACACGAACCACACCCTCCTGCCCGAGGCGCTCGAGAAGTGGCCCGTGAGCTTGTTCGGCCAGCTCCTGCCGCGTCACCTCGAGATCATCTACGAGATCAACCACCGCTTCCTCGAAGCGGTGCGGGCCAAGATACCCCGGCGACGACGCCCGCGTGGCCCGCCTGTCGTTGATCGATGAGGGCGGCGAACGCTCGATCCGCATGGCCCATCTGGCCACCGTGGGCAGCCACCATGTCAATGGCGTCGCCCGGCTGCATTCCGACCTGCTCCGCCAAACGGTCCTCCACGACTTCGCCGAACTGTGGCCCGAGCGCTTCTGCAACGTCACCAACGGCGTCACCCCCCGCCGCTTCGTGGCGGTCAGCAATCCGCCGCTCGCCCGCCTCATCACCGATCGCATCGGGGACGGCTGGCTGCGCGACCTCACCCAGCTTCGTCGGCTCGAGCCGTTGGCGGACGACCCCGCGTTCCAGCAGCAGTGGCGCGAGGTCAAGCTCCTCGCCAAGCGCGACCTGACCCGGATCGTCGAGCAGCGCACCGGCGTGCGCCTGAACCCCGAATCCCTGTTCGACGTCCAGGCCAAGCGCCTGCACGAGTACAAGCGGCAACACCTGAATGTCCTCCACATCCTCACGCTCTACCTCCGGCTGAGACGCGACCCGGAGGCCGACGTTCCCCGCGCGCACCTTCCTCTTCGGCGCCAAGGCCGCGCCCGGCTACTACCTCGCCAAGCTCATCATCAAGCTCATCAACGACGTCGCCCGCCTGGTCAACCGCGACCCCGACGTCCGGGACCGGCTCAAGGTCGTGTTCTTCCCCGACTACAACGTGAAGAACGCCCAGCACATCTACCCCGCGGCCGACCTCTCCGAGCAGATCTCCACCGCCGGCAAGGAGGCCTCCGGCACGGGCAACATGAAGTTCTCGCTCAACGGCGCGCTCACCATCGGCACGCTCGACGGCGCCAACGTCGAGATCCGCGAGGAGGTCGGGCCCGACAACTTCTTCTGCTTCGGCCTGACCGTGGAGGAGGTGCAGCGGTTGAAGGCGGGCGGCTACCGGCCGCGCGACCTCGTCGAGCAGAACGCCGCGTTGCGCGAGGTCCTCGAATTCCTGCGTTCGGGCGCGTTGTCCCCGGAAGATCCCCACCGGTTCCGGCCGCTCGTGGACAACCTGTGCTACGACGATCCGTTCCTCGTGCTCGCGGACTACCAGGCTTACGTCGATTGCCAGGCCCAGGTCAGTGCGCTGTGGTGCGACCCGCCGGCCTGGACCCGCAAGGCCATTCTCAACGCAGCGCGGATGGGCAAGTTTTCCTCCGACCGCTCGATCCGCGATTACTGCGAGCAGGTGTGGCGGGTCAAGCCCGTGACCGTCGAGCCCGTCTGAACGCCGGCGGGGTGATCGTCCCGCGAGTCTGCAAGTCCGCGAAAGACGGGAAAAACCGCCTTTTCTTTCCGGGCCGGGTCCCTACAATCCTGCGCTTATTTGAGACGACCACCCGCGCTTGCTATGGCCGAAGACAAATCCGCGGTCCAACCGCTCCCCGCCCCGCCCCTCGTTCCCCTGAAGCTGAAGTCGCGTCTGGCGCCCACGCCGCGGCAGGCGCCGCGCTACGCCGTGACGGTGCGGCGGTCCGATGGCACCGACGTCGTGCTCGCCGACCCGCGGGCGACCCGGGCGTTGGTGGCGCTGATGAACGTGCACGCGGTGAACGGGGGCGCGGCGTGCCACTGGGGCGGGCCGGCGGCGTTTGCCGAAATCAACGCCGCCCTCCACGGGCTGATGTTCGCGGTGCGGGACCGCGAGTGGTACGAGGCCTTCAACTACGTGAACGACGCCGGGCACACCGAGAACGGGCTGTACGCGTTGCGGGCGAACTACGGGTTCGACGGTCTGACCTTCGAAGCGCTCAAGGGGTTTCGCAGCCTGGCGAGCAAGCTGACCGGACACGGCGAGTCGCACCTGAATCCCGAGGGCGTGCTGCTGAGCAACGGCCCGCTCGGCTCGGCCCTGCCGCAGGCGCAAGGCCTGGCCCTGGCTGACAAACTCGCCGGCAACGACCGCGTCACCGTCGCCGTGGTCTCGGATGGTGCGGCCATGGAAGGAGAGGCAAAGGAGGCTTTTGCGGCCATTCCCGGCCTGGCCGCCAAGGGTCGGTTGAACCCGTTCGTGCTGGTCTTGTCGGACAACGACACCAAGTTGTCGGGGCGCATCAGCCAGGACGCGTTCAGCATGGCGCCTACGTTTGCGGCCTTCGCGATGCTGGGCTGGCGCGTGATCGACGTTCCGAACGGCCACAATCTCCCCGCGGTGTACGAGGCGCTGGAGGGGGCGATGGCGCAGGCCAAAGCCGACCCCCGGCAGCCGGTGTGTGTGCGGTGCAAGACCGTCAAGGGCTACGGCGTCAAGGCCACCGTCGAGAGCGCGTCGGGCGGTCACGGGTTTCCGCTGGGCAGCGGCGAGAAGATCGTCGAGTTCGTCAGCGAGATTTACGACGGCGCGCCGCCGGCCGAGTTTCGCGACTGGGCCAGGGCGTTGCGTGGCGAATGGGAGGCGAAGGAGGCCGCGAAGCAGGCCAGGCCCGCGGCTGCGGGGCCGGCCGCGCCGCCGGTCAAGAAGGACAAGGTGCAGAGCGGCCTTGCGCGGGGCGCCATCCGGGCGGCCCGGGCCGGCTACCCGGTGTTCTCCGTCTCCTCGGACGTGCAGGGCTCGACCGGCATCAGTCCGTTTCAAAAGAGTTTTCCGGACCGCTGGGTCGAGGTGGGGGTCGCCGAGGCGAACATGGTCAGCACCGGCGCGGGCCTGTCGAAGCTCGGGTTCATTCCCGTGGTGGACACCTTCGCGCAGTTCGGCGTCACCAAGGGCAACCTCCCGCTCACGATGGCGGCCCTCTCCCCAGGCACCGGTCATCGCCATCTTCTCACACGCCGGGTTGCAGGACGCGGCCGACGGCGCGTCGCACCAGGCCACG
Organism: Verrucomicrobiota bacterium; assembly: GCA_027493615.1. Classification (GTDB taxonomy): domain Bacteria; phylum Verrucomicrobiota; class Verrucomicrobiia; order Limisphaerales; family J093; genus DSVZ01. The sequence goes on along the minus strand of JAOSKK010000038.1, from coordinate 884,000 downwards.
ACGTATCTGGCGGCGGTCAGCGCGATCCCGCACACCGTGGTGGTGGCGCCTTCCTGTGCCGAGGAAGCGGAGGCGCTCATGTTCGAAGCCATCCAGCGGCTGGGCGATGCCCGCGCGAAGGGTGAGGACGGCGAGAGTGTGGTGTTCTTTGTCGGGCGCGAGAACTACCCGGTCCGCTGGCGCGAAGGCGCGGCGTACCCGTGGGGCCGGGCGCAGGTGTTGGCGGCCGGCACCGACGTGGTGTTGGTGGGGTGCGGCACGCTGACGAGCAAGGTCATCGAGGCGGGGCAGGCCCTGGCCGCGGAGGGACTGAAGGCGGCGGTGGTGCACCATCCGTTTGTGAACCGCCCGGACATCGCCACGCTCGGTCCGCTGGTGCAGGGGTGCGGCGGACGGCTGGTGACGATTGAAGACCACCAGGTCGTCGGGGGGTTGGGCGCCCAGCTTTCGCATGCCTTGTCCCGCGCTGGCACGGCGCATCGGATCGTGTCCCTCGGCATTGCTGGCGAATTCGGCCAGTCGGCGTACGTCGCCGAACAACTGTACGAGAAACACGGGCTGACCGTGGCCCGCGTCGTCGAGGCCGCCCGGCAGTTGCTGCGCTGAGCCCCCTCCCGCCATGGACTCAGCCCAACTCCAGGCCTTCTTCCGGCGCGACCGCTACGCCGCCCACAGCGGCATCGAGCTGGTCGAGGTCACCCCGGGTTACGCCAAGGCGCGCCTGCCGCTGAGCGCCGTGCACCTGAACGGCCTCGACATCGCACACGGCGGCGCCATCTTCACGCTTGCGGATTTTGCCTTTGCCGTGGCCTCGAATTCGCACGGCACCATCGCGGTGGCCATCAATACCAACCTGACCATCATGAAGGCCACCAGGGCCGGCACGTTGTGGGCGGAAGCGCGCGAGGTGTCCAAGAATCCCCGGCTCGGCAACTACACGGTCGAAGTGCGGGACGATGCCGGCGATCTGGTGGCGCTGTTCCAGGGCCTGGCCTACCGCAAGAGCGAGCCGCTGCCGGTGCCGCCGGCGGCATAACCCAGATCAGCGAGCCAGACGTCGCCGCGCTCAGGAACACTCACGGGAGTCCTCCTCGCGGTCCAGCAAAGCAAACGCCTCCGCCGCGGCGGACGTCTCGTCGTCCTCGGTCCGCAGGCCAGCGGCGTCGGCGCCTTCCGCGAAGTCCTCCGTTCAGAGCGGTCGTGCTTTCGGGGCACGGCGGCGCAGTGCCTCAAGCTCGGTTTTGAGCGGCTGCCAGTACACGCGGTCCCGGTCGCGTTCGGCTCGCTCTTGCTCGGCCAACGCAAGTTCAAGCTCTCGGCGGTCTTTGGCCAAGGCAGACTCCAACAGGGGCGCGACCCTGGAGTTGCCTGGCCAACTCCATCCACCGCGCGGTGGCCTCGACCAGGAATTCCGGGGTGCGCAGTTCCCTCAGCCAGAAGGCGGCGTGTCCGGACTGGGGTGCGGCGCGGTGTTGCAGGTAATGGGCTTCCACCAACCTCTGGAGCATGGGCCAGTCCCTGGCGCGTTGGGTCTTCTTGGCCTGGACCAGGTCGGGCAATGCTAGCAGTTCGTACCGTTCCCCGTGCGCATCCTCCACGGTGGTTCGACGCTTCCACAGCTCGAGAAAGGGAGCGACACCGCGCAGGACCGACATCACATCGATGCGAATGCCGGCGACGTCGGGGTGCTGGCAGCGGAGATGGACGGCGTGTCCGCGCTGCAAGTACTCGAGGTGAAACGGCGGGACGGCGATGCAGGTCGCCTGGAGCTCGGCCAGGGCGGCATCTAACCGCTTCAGGTTGTCGGCCTCGGCCAGGAGGACGTAATCCGTGTCCCGGCTAAATTCGGCCGCGCCGTAGAACACGCAGGCCTGACCGCCCATCAAGAGGGCCTGGACCTGGTGCGCCGCCATCGTAGAAAGGACTTTCTGGATCGGATTCGGGATCAAGCGAACCTCCGAGGTACAGATAATGAGCCCAGAGTCGGGTCGTTTCGCGCCAGCGCTCAAGCGGGGTCAGCGCATACCAATCGACCCATTCGCCTTCGATCACGGATTCAGGATCGATCACGGCGCATACCTAACGGGTCTTTGTGGATGGCGCAAGCTGCGAGTCCACAGTCATTCGAGACCCCCTCCTGCGCACCACGATTCAACCGCGGGGAATGTTCCGTGCACTCGCTTGCATCCGACGACGGACCCTGCATCACCGACTCCACGACCACGGGGCTTCAAACCCGCGGCCCTTTCCCCTTGTCTCCGCCGGGCCTTCTGTTACGACGGCGCGCGTGAACAGCGCGCACCGTGTCCGCCTGGGGGTCCTGGGTTCAGGGAAGGGCTCCAATTTCGTGGCCATCGCCGACGCGTGTGCCGCGGGGAGGTTACCCGCCGAGGTGGCGCTGGTGCTGAGCGATGTGCCGGAGGCCGGCATCCTCGACCGGGCCCGCGAACGCGGACTGCGCGCCCGCTACCTCGCGCCCGGCCCCTACCGGTCGAAGCTGGATCCGGCCGCCGAGGCCGCCTACGTGCAGGCGCTCCAGGAAGCCCGGGCGGACTGGGTGGTGCTGGCCGGGTTCATGCGGATCGTCAAGGAACCCCTGCTGCGGGCCTTCCCTCAACGGATCGTGAACATCCATCCCGCCCTGCTGCCGTCCTTCCCCGGTCTCGAATCCTGGAAGCAGGCGCTCGAATACGGCGTGAAGGTGACGGGCGTGACGGTGCATCTGGTGGACGCCGGCGTCGACAGCGGCCCGATCGTCGCCCAGGCGCCCGTGGCCGTCGAAGACGACGACACCCCGGCGACGCTGCATGCCCGCATCCAGCAGGTGGAGCACGAACTCTACCCCGCCGCCCTCACGCGGCTGTTCACCAGCCGTCTGGAGGTCGTGGGCCGGCGCGCCCGCCTCAGAACTCCGCATTCCCCGGCGTGCGGGCAAACGGGATGACGTCCCGGATGTTGCCCACCCCGGTGAGGAACATCAGCAGCCGTTCGAAGCCCAGCCCGAACCCCGCGTGCGGCACAGTTCCGTACCGCCGCAGGTCCACGTACCACCAGTAATCCTTTGGGTCCAATTTCTGGAACTTCATGTTGTCGAGCAACTGGTCGAGCCGCTCCTCGCGCTGGGAACCGCCGATCACCTCGCCGATGCCCGGCACCAGCACATCCATGGCCGTCACCGTCGCGCCGTCGTCGTTCAGGCGCATGTAGAACGGCTTGATCGTGCGCGGGTAGTTGAAGACGGTCACCGGCGCCTTGAAGTGCTCCTCGGTGAGGTAGCGCTCGTGCTCGGACTGGAGGTTCGCCCCCGGTTCGACCGGGAACTCAAAGCTCTTGCCCGACCGCTGCAGGATGGCCACGGCCTCGGCGTACGGCACCCGCTGAAAGGGACGTTCCACGACGAACGCCAGACGCTGGCGGACCTCCTTGTCGACAAACCGCTCGAACAGTGTCAGGTCCTCCGCGCAATGCTCGAGGGTATGGCGCGCCATGGCCTGGACGAACGCCTCGGCCAGGTCCATGTCGCCCGCCAGATCGCAGAAGGCCATCTCGGGCTCGATCATCCAGAACTCGGCGGCGTGCCGGGCGGTGTTGGAGTTCTCCGCGCGGAACGTGGGGCCGAAGGTGTACACGTTCGAGAGTGCGCAGGCGAAGGTCTCCGCCTCGAGCTGGCCGCTCACGGTGAGGTAGGTGCGGCGCCCGAAGAAATCCGCCGCCGGATCCCCGTCCACGTTGCCCTTGAGCGTCGTCACCCGGAACATCTCCCCCGCCCCTTCGCAGTCGCTCGCCGTGATGATGGGCGTGTGCACGTGGATGAAGTCGCGTTCCTGAAAGAACTGATGCACCGCGTGGGCCAGGCGGCTGCGGGTCCGGAACACAGCGCCGAACAGGTTCGAGCGCGGCCGCAGATGCGCAATGGTGCGGAGGAACTCGAGCGTGTGCCCCTTCTTCTGCAGCGGGAAGCTCGCGTCGGCCTTCCCCACCAGCTCGACCCGTCGGGCGCGCAGTTCCCAGCGCTGGCCCGCCGCCGGCGACGCCACCAGGTCGCCCTGCACCGATACGGAAGCGCCCGTGGTGAAGTCATGCATCTGCCCCGCCCCGGGCACGCTGGCGTCCACCACGACCTGCAGGCTCGCGAGGCACGAACCGTCATTGATCTCGACAAACGAGAACCCCTTCGAGTCGCGTCGGGTGCGAACCCAACCCTGGACGGTGAGCCCCTCGCGGGGGGTGGTGGAAGCGAGGACGTGCCGAATCAGCGTGCGCATGGCGCGAGTGTGCAAAGAGCCCGGCGGCTCCGCCACTGTTATTGGGCGGCCCCCGAGGGCGGTGGCGGCAGGGGTACCTCGATGGGCGTCGGGCTGGCCCCGCGCACGGGCAGGGTCCGGGCCCGCGGCAAGCTCAGCGCCCAGGGTGCGGCGGCCCGCAGCGCCAACCGTCGCTCTTCGTTTCCTTCGTCCAGGCACTCGATCAGCGCGGTCCCGCGAACCGCCGGATTCGGGCTGGCCAGCAACCGGGCCATCTCATCCCACGCCACGTTCTGCTGCAGCAGCGCGCGGGTGGCTTCCTCAAACAGGGGCGGTCCCCACGCGCGTGCCGCCTCGTTCAATGCCACGTATTCCCGCAGGAACCGTCGCGCCGCGCGACTGCGCAGATCGCCCAGCGCCGGGAACAGATGCATCCGCCAGCGCGCCTCGGCCCACGCTGCGGGGTAACCCGGCAACTCGGGCACCGTTCCGGCTTCGGGCTCACTGCTCAGCCGGCGGAAGGCATCCACCAACACCTGCGCCGAACCGGTCGAACCCAGGCGCCCCAGCGCGCGCGCGGCCAGCGCCGCGTCCAGCCCGTGGTAACGCCAGTCCGGATGCGCCGTCCGCTCGCGCACGACCCGTTCCAGCGCCCGCACGACGGCCCGCGAGTTGTGCCCCTGGTCGCCCAACCGGTCCGCGGCCCACGCCCGCTCGACGATGCGGGCCGCCCGGGCCCGCTGGCGGGTCGCCGCTTCGGGGCCGGCCACCGGGTCGGGCACCGGCGCTTCAAGCAACGCCACCAGTGCGCGCTCCGAACGGATGTCGATCCGGCCCGCCAACGCCGCAACGTGCCGCGCCGCATTGAACGCGCCGTCCACGACCGCAGGCACCTCCGGCGGGGGGCGGCGGGTGATGAGAAAGCGGCGCACCAGCGGCACCGGTTCGTACGCCGGTCGACCCAGTACGCGTGCCGCGACCCGCGGGTCGTCCACCAGGATCATGTCGCCCGGTTGGTTCAGCGCGGCCTGGACCGCTTCCGGATCCAGGTCGAGCCGCCCCTCATACAGCCCGGGCGCTTTGTAGCGGAGCAGCGGGCGCAACCGGGGATCCGCCCGCAGCGCGGTCGCGTTCGGCGTGTTGACGGCCACGACGTGATCCCAGCAATCGGCCGCCTCGAGCCACCGGGCGATCTCGGATTCAAGGCCCGGCTCCTTCAGGTCCAGGTGCAGCAGCATTGCGCGCTGGCGAGCGAGGTCGAGGAGCTGGACGAAGCTCGGCGGGGTCCCGCCCAGCGGTCGGCCGTAAGCCCAGCGCGGCTCCAGGGCAAGCAGTTCGCGCGCAGTGATCTCGTTGACCGCCCCCACACCGTGGGTGAGCCGCTCCAGGGTGTCGTCGTGGAACAGGACCAACACGCCATCGGCCGTCCGCCGCACGTCCACCTCCACGCCATCCGCTCCGTGGTCCATCGCGGACGCGTAGGCCTGGAGGGTGTTCTCGGGAGCGAACGCCGCCGCGCCCCGGTGCACGATCACCAGCGGGCCCGCCCGACGCTCGGCCAGCCGCTGGCGTCGCACGACGCGATCGGCCGCGGTCTCCGGCGCCAGCTCCAGCACGTAATCGCGGGCGAACTCGCCCCCGGCCCCCAGACCTTGCGGAGCCAGGACCAGGCCGAGTGCGAACCATCGAAGCCAACGCGCCACGGCCAAAGTCTGGGCGAGCGGGCCCGGAAAAAGCAAACGCCCCCGGAGGTGTCCCCGGGGGCGTGCGGGCCGACCGCGGTGCGGGCGAGGGAGGGAAGTTCGAAGTTCGAAGCTCGAAGCTCGAAGTTCGAGGTGAGAGGTTCGATGGCTGGCTAAACCTTCTCGACCTGGACCTTGATCCGGACCGGCTGGGACAGCGTGTCGAACACGGGCGACTTGCGCAGGAGCTCCTGGATGGTCGCGACATCGGCGTCGCCCTTGACCTTGAATTTGACGCGGATCTCGCGGTAGCCCGGGCGCACGTGGGGATCGAGGTCGAGCAGGCCCTGCAGGTCGATGTCGCCTTCGTACTCGCTCTCGATGCTCTCGAGGTTGAGGCCGCGGCCGGCGGCGTGGTAGGCCAGCGTGGTCGTCATGCAGCCGGAAAGGCCCGCGAGGACGAATTCGACGGGATTGGCTCCGTTGTCATCCCCGAGGAGCACGGCCGGTTCATCGGCGTCCATGTGGAAAGGCTGCTTGTGGGTCAGCTCGCGGCAGGTGCCGTAGAAGGTGTCCACGGTGGCTTGGTTGTGACCGCCGGTGTCCCAGCGGTTGCGTGCGCGGAACTTGAACTGGGCGAGCTCCGGCTGCTGGCCGATGGCCTGGATGGTTTCGGCAAGCCTGGTCACGTTCACCCCGTTCCGGATGATGGTTTGAGGGAGGCGGTGGTGGCGTTCGTGCTGCTGCTGCGGGCGGTGTTTCTCGTTGTCATGGTCTTCTGCTTTCTTTCTTCAGGTTTCGGTTTCGGTTTCTCGCGTCGTGATTCGCTTCCGACGCGAACGCCGAACCTGAATGCGGGAACGATGCCAACCCGGGCGGGGACACGCTCTCTGTTGGCCAGCAACCGGTTGAACACGCGGGTCGAATTGGAACAGCTCTCGAGATGTCGCGAATCACGACTTCTCATGAGCGCGGGAACACGATCTTTCGGGAACCGCTGGGAGGAGGGGGGCACGGCCGCGGTAGGAGCCGACGTCAGGAGGCTCTGCCGTTGGGGGGTGAGTCTCGTGACCTCGACTCCTACGAGGAGGGGCGGCGGAGCTGCAGCGCTTTCATCCGGGAGCTCAGCGTGCTGGGCGGCAAACCGAGCAGCCGGGCCGCTCCCTGTTCCCCGGCCACCCGCCACTGACAGGCCTGGAGGGCCCGCAGGAGATTCGTCCGCTCGAGCTGTTCGAACTCCTTCGCGGTGAGCACCCGCCTGGTCCCGTCTGTCGGCGTGGCCGACACGGGTTCCGCGGGCTCCGGCAGCGCCGCGACCCCCGCCAGGGCGCGCTCGAGCTGGAGGTCGGGGCCCGGGCTCAGGATGAGGGCGCGTTCGATGACGTTCTGGAGCTCGCGGACGTTCCCGGGCCAATCGTGGCGGCGCAGGCACTGGAGCTGGGCGCTGGTGAGCGGCCCGACCCGTTTGCCGAGGCGCCGGGCGAAGCGCTGGACGAAGGCCGCGGCGAGCTGTTCCACATCCGCCCCGCGTTCCCGGAGCGGGGGCAGGTGGATGGGAAAGACGTGGAGCCGGAAGAAGAGATCTTCGCGGAACTTGCCGTCGGCGACCATCTGCCGGAGGTCACGGTGGGTGGCGGCGATGACCCGCACGTTGACTCGGAGGGTCTTGGTGCCGCCCAGCGGCTCGAACTCGCCTTCCTGCAGGACGCGCAGGAGCTTGGGCTGCAGCTCGAGCGGTAGTTCGGCGATCTCATCCAGGAAGATGGTGCCGCCGTTGGCGAGGGCGAAGCGGCCGTCGCGACGCGCCACGGCGCCGGTGAAGGCGCCGCGTTCGTGCCCGAACAACTCGCTCTCGATCAGGTGGGTCGGCAGGGCGGCGCAATTCACCAGGACGAGGGGCTGTTCAGCCCGATGACTGGCGCGATGCAGGGCGCGGGCGACCCGTTCCTTGCCGGTGCCGGTTTCACCGGTGATCAGCACCGTGGCGTCGGTGCGGGCGACCTGTTCGATGGCGCGGAGCACGACCTGCATGCCTTCGCTGCGGCCCAGGAGGTCGTCGGAACCGGGCAACTCCCGGACGGCGTCGCGGAGGTACTCGGTCTCCTGGCGGAGCCGTTCGAGTTGGCGTTCGGCCTGCACCCGTTCATCCAGGTTGCGCAGGATCAGGGTGAGGAAGCGCTGGCGACGGCTCTCAAAGCACGACAGGGTGGCTTCGGCGGGGAACAAGGAGTGATCCCAGCGTCGCGCGACGAAGTCCTGCGGCAACCACAACTGGCGCTTGTCAGAATCGTGCTCGGCGCTTTCGAGGGTGAACTGCTCGATGCGGCCCACGCTGTCCGGGGCCAGGAACTCGCGGAGGTCCTCACCGAGCAGGTCTTCGGCGGTGCATCCGAAGAGCCGGGTGGCGGCCTGGTTGACGCGCACGATCTGAAGTTGGCCATCGAAGACCAGAATGGCGTCCAGCGCCGTTTCGAGGAGGGCGGACAACTGCTCCTCGCGGGCCCGGACCTCCTGCTCGGTGCGGAGGCGCCGCTGTTCGGCGGCCGCGCGGGCGGCGAAGATCTCGAAGAGGGAAAGCCGGCGGGGTTCGAGCGGCAGCGGCTTGGTGTCGAGCACGGCGAGGTGGCCCATGACCGTGCCGTCGGCATCCAGGAGCGGGACGCCCAGATAGCTCACGGCGTCAAGCGCCTGGAGGTCCGGGTCCTCCGGATACAACTCGAGCACGCGGTCGGGGTAGTGCACCAACCGTTCGCCGGTGACGACGACGGCGCAGGGGGTGCCTTCAATGGCGTGTTCGTAGTGCTCGAGGAAGGCGCCGTTGAGCCAGAAGGCGAGGGCGCGCAGGCGGCGGTTTTCGGCGTCGTACTCGGTGACCCAGGCACCGGTGGTTCCCATCACGGCGGCCAGGTTCCGGACGAGGGCCCGGAAGAATTCCGTGCCGGTCTCGGCCACGGTTCCAGCCACGACGAGGCGCAGGGCGTTTTCGTCGCCCGCCGTCGGAACGTTCTCGGTCACCATGGATCCAGGTGTGGGCAAGAATTAGTCCCCGAGAGGCCGGGCGCAAATCGCGGTCGACCGTCCCGGGCCGCATTTCTTCCTTGGACGCTGCTTCGGAGCGGGGCAGACTGCCCGCCATGCTTCGCTTCTACGTGGTACTTCTCACCCTCCTATGGAGCGGGTGGGCAGCGGCAAGTGCGCGGGCGGGGGAGTTCAAGCTCCTCGACGGCTCGACCATCTACGGCGATGTGTCGGCGTTCAACGAGAACGGAGTGGTGTTTCGCCTGCGCACGGGGGGTTCTCGGAGCGGTATTCGTGGAGCAAGTTCACCCAGGAATCGCTCCGGGAGCTGGCCCGGGATCCAAAGGCGGTCGAGTTCGCGGAGCCGTTCATTGAAATCCCGCCCGACGAACGGCCGCGGCCGAAGCCGAAGCCGGTGGTGTTGAAGGAGGTCAACCGCACCGAACTGCCGGCGGGACGCACCACTTTCTTCAGCTCCTTCACCGCGCCGATGGGCTTGCTGATTCTGGGGGGTGCTGTACGCGGCGAATCTACTCGCCGCCTACGAGATCGCGCGCTACCGCAACCGGCCGGTGGCCGTCGTCTGCGGTCTCTCGGCCCTTCTGCCCCTGCTGGGTCCCTTGATCTTCCTGGCCTCACCCACCCTGGAAGCCCATGCCGGGGAGGGGGGTATGCCGCTCGAGGTCGAGGAACCCGGACCCGCCGTGGTGGGGGCGGGCAGCCCCTCGGGGGCCACCTCGCGTTCCTGGGTAAGGTCGGGGTGCCACCGCCCATGAGCGGCACGGGTCTCAAAGTGGCGGCCGCGGCCAAGGGCCCGGAGACACGGGCCGAGCCGAAGATTTACAAGCGGGGCGATTACACCTTCAACCGGCGGTTCATCGAGACCCAGTTCTCGGGCTTCTTCCGCATTGTGCCAAGCGACGCCGAGAAGGACCTGGTGCTGGTCGTCAAGACTCCCAAACAGGATTACATCGCCCGCCGGATCAGCCGCATCTCCGCCACCGAAATGTTCATCTCGCCCATCCAGGCAGGCAGCAAGGAGGTCAGCGTCACCTTCGGCGAGATCGCCGAGGTCCAGGTCCGGCACAAGGACGACCCGATCCGCTGAAGCCGCTCCGCCTGATCCGCCCTCCGGCATGAAGCACCAGACGGTCCTCCTGTTCGGCGCGCCCGGCTGCGGCAAAGGCACGCAGGGCAAGGCGCTCGGGACCCTGCCCGGTTACTTCCACTGCTCCTGTGGCGAGGTCTTCCGGAGCCTCCGTCTCGACAGCCCGCTCGGCCGGGTGTTTGTCCAGTACTCCAGCCAGGGTCAACTCGTCCCGGACGAGCCCACCGTCCAGCTCTGGCGTGAGTTCATCGAGAACACCGAGCGCGCCGGCCACTATGACCCCCGCCAGGACCGCCTGCTGCTCGATGGCATCCCGCGCAACGTCCGCCAGGCCGAACTCCTCGCCGACACCCTTGACGTCCGCGCCGTGGTCCACCTGCATTGCCCCGATCCCGCCCGCCTCATCGAGCGGCTGCAGCGCCGCGCCCTCCGCGAAAACCGGCTCGACGACGCCCACGTGGACGTCATCCGCGACCGCCTCGCCACCTACGAGCAGGAAACCCGGCCCGTCCTCGAGTTCTACGGTCCCGCCGTGCGGCACACCGTCGACGCCACGCAGAAGCCCGAGGCTGTCCTCCGGGATCTCCTCGGCATCGTCATGAAGCTCTGACGCCCATGGCCTCGCAGTTTGGTGCTTTCACCGCCAGCGAACTCTACTGCCCTAAGTGCGCCCGCGCCCAGCGGGTCCGCGAACGGCTGTTGTTGATCCTCCCGGACGGCGAGCTCCACGAATACCTGTGCAGCGGCTGCGGCAACTCCCTCGGCCAGCGCAAGACCGCCCGCCCCGGTTCCGCCTTCTCCATCCCGCCCCGTCCTCCACCGGGACGCCCCACCCCGCGCGGACCTGTCCCCCGCCGACCCCGTGGCCTCCTCTCCTGATGTGCCCCCGGATCGGCGCCCTCCTCTGCCGGGCGACCGCGACTGGTCTTCTTTGGCACCGCCGAACTCGCTGTCGCCAGTCTGAGCGCCCTCGCCCGCCAACCCGCCTGGCACATGGTCGCGGTGGTGACCCAGCCCGATCGCCCGAAGGGCCGGTCGTTGCGCCTCCAGCCATCGCCGGTCAAAGTGCGCGCGATCGAACTCGGCCTCCCCGTCTGGCAACCGGAACGGTGTCGGGCCCCGGACTTCCTCGAACACCTGCGGGCCGCGGCGCCCGACCTCATCGTGGTGGCTGCCTACGGCCAACTTTTGCCTCCCGCCCTTCTTGAGCTCCCGCCCCACGGCTGCCTCAACGTACATGCCTCATTGCTCCCCAAGTACCGCGGGGCCTCCCCGATTCAGGCCGCCCTCCTGAACGGCGATCCCGAAACCGGGGTCACCCTGATGCGCATGGACACCGGCCTCGACACCGGTCCGATGGTGGCGCAGGAACGAACGCCCATCGCGCCCGGGGAAGACGCCGCCCACCTGCACGACCGCCTGGCGGAGCTGGGCGCCGCGTTGCTCGTCCGGAGCCTGCCCGCTTATCTCGAGGGGCGGCTGACCCCGCTGCCACAACCCCTCGAGGGCGTGAGCTATGCCGGCAAGATCACGAAGGAAGACGGTCGCCTGGACTGGTCCCTGCCCGCCGGGACGCTCGACCGACGATTGCGGGCCTTCACTCCCTGGCCCGGCGTGTTCACCTACCTTCCCGATCCGGACAAGCCGGTGCTGTTGAAGATCTGGCGCGCCGAACCGGTCGCGGAGGCGACGGGACGCCCGGGCGAAATCCTGCGCGCGGATCGCGATGGCATCGTCATCGCGTGTGGTCAGGGCGCCCTGCGGGTCACCGAACTCCAGCGCGAAGGAAGCCGGCGGCTGACCGCGGGCGAGTTCCTCCAAGGCCATTCCCTGCCTCCCGGACTGGTGCTTGGCCCCTGACCGACTCTCTTCCCCTCCCGTAGGCGCCGACGTCAGGAGGCGAAGCGGCGCTCGCCGTGGACCGAGCACGAAAAGCGGGGTCAACCCCCGCACTCCTTACGCTTCGCGACCGGCGGAGTCCGTCCGTCCCGCGCGTAGCGTCTGGAGTGCGTCCGGTTTACCGGCGCTTTCAGTTTCGTGGCCCCGGGCAGGTCCGAAAGGAGCAGGACACTTCCCCGGGCCCACGACGCCTCCTGACGTCGGCGCCCACGGTCCTTGGTCCTTGGTCCTTGGTCCTTGATCCGGTTCTGCCGCTCAGCCCAGGCTTTCCTTGATGCGCCGGATGTGGCCGCGTCCCATGCCCTTGACCTCGCAGCCCAACTCGAGGTACCGGCGGATCTGCGTGTCGTTCAGGATGCAGAAGCAATCCACGAGCGCGAAGGGCCGACCGACGGCCTGGAACACCTCGTCCGGCTGGAGCTTCAGGTACGGCTCGTGGCGCACGGCCAGGACCACGGCATCGACGTTCTTCAGGGCGGCGGTCAGATCCTGCTCGATCCGCAGGTTCTTCAGGCCTTCCTGGCGGGTGAAGAAGCGCTTGAGGCTGTACCCGGGGTGCGGGTACGAATCCTGCGCCTCGAACTCCCACCAATGCTCGACGTACGGGTCGTGGACCTTCACGTCGGCGCCCATCTCGGCGAGCTTGCGCACCATGACTTCCGAACCGCTGTAGCGGGTGTCGCCCACGTCCTCGCGGTAGGAGGCGCCACAGACGAGGACCTCGGCCGCGGCCAGCGGCTTGCCCAGGTTGCGCAGCGCGTCGCGGACCAGTTGCGGGGCGTGCAGCGAGCGGGTGTCGTTCACATCGATGGCCGTCGGTGTGATCCGGAAGATGTCGTCCTCCCAGCCGAAAATGTGCTTGTAAGCCCACATGCCCAGACCGCCGTCCTTCGGCAGGCAATAGCCGCCGATGCCCGGGCCGGGGAACATGATGTTCGAGTGGGTGGGCCGCACCTTGATGGCGTCGATCACCTTCTTGAGGTCCACGCCGTTGCGCTCGGCGAACAGCGACCACTCGTCCATGAAGGCGAGCAGGGTGGCGCGGTAGGAGTTCTCCACGATCTTGGCGGTTTCGGACTCGATGGGGCGGTCGAGGACCGTGAGCGGGAACTGCTCGGTGTTGAGCACCTCGTTGAGGAAGCGCGTGACCTTCGTGCGGGCGTCGGCGTTGATGCCGCTGCAGACCCGCCAGAAATCGCGGATCGACGCCACGTAATTGCGACCGGGCATGACGCGCTCATAGCTGTGGGCGAGCAGCGGATCCGACGCGATGCCGCGGCGCTCGAAGATCTTCTTCATGATCGGATAGGCGACCTGTTCGGTGGTGCCCGGGGCCACGGTGGTCTCGATCAGGACCAGCGCCCCGGCCGGGATGTGCTCGGCGATGGTCCCCATCGAGGCCTCGAGGGCGGCCATGTCCGCGGCGCCGGTGCGGACGTTGCCCAGCGATTCCTTCAGATAATCGCACTGGACATCCACGACCACGACATCGGCCAGCTTGAGCGCCTCTTCCGTGAACGTGGCCGTCAGCGTCTTCTGTTCCTTGACGCATCGGCGGATGAGCAGGTCCACCTCCGGGTCCTCGGCCTTGATGGGGGATTCGCCGCGGCTGAGCAGCGGGATCTTCCAGAAGCTGCGCGGGCTGGGCCGTTGCATGCCGATGACGAACTTGTTTGGTTGGCCCGTCTTCTTGTCCTTCGCGTCCGCCACCACCGCCGCCATCACGGCGCCGACGAAGCCCAGGCCCACCACGACGACAATCTCGCGGCCGGCCTTGCGGTTTTGCTGCGCGAGCTTCTGCAGCCGGGCGAACTCGGCCCGGTAATCGGCCGGCGTGGGCAGGGGGAACTTCTCACCCGCGGGACTGACCGAGACCGGCGGGGTGGAGGCGGCGGGTTCGGACGTTTTCTGTTTGAGTCTGGGCATGGTGGCCGGACTTATAGCGGCCGGCCCGGGACGCGGTCAAGCCGGTCAAGGCCGGTTGTCCAGCCCCACCGCGTGAGCGAACTCATCGAGGAAGTCGGGCAGGGCGGACTGGACCCGATTCCAGTTCGGGATGAGGGGCGTCCAGAGCGGGTCCTTGAGGAAGGTGCGCGCCGCGAGCTGGATGCTGCGGGCGAAGGTGGCCACGGCGTTCTCCTCGTCATGGCGGGCGAAGCGCAGCCCGTTCACCGCGGCGTCCGCGGCATAGAAGCGGAGCATGTCCTCGGCCTGCCGCAGGTAGGCCACCGCCAGGGTGTCGAACAGGCCGGCGTCGAGCCGGATGCCTTCGGCCGCCATCCGGCCGAAGATGGACTTGGTCACGTCCACCGCCATCCGATTCAACCCGCGTTCCGGGTCACGCGTGGACAGCTCCTGGTGCTTGTGGTCGTAATTGTCGCACAGCTCGGACTGGCAGATGGCGCGCGGGGCGCAGTTGCGGTACACCTCGGCCAGCAAGCCGATCTCGAGGCCCCAGTCGAAGGGGGATGCGGTTGCGCCGGACGAGATCCACGTCCAGCGCAAACTCCCCCGCCAGCGGATAGCGGTAGGTGTCGAGATACACGAGGAACGGGGCCTGGCCGACGATGCTCTTCAAGGCGCGCAACAGCGGGGTGACCAGCAGGCGCATCACCCGGCCGTTCAACTGGGTGCTGCACCGGGCGTAGTAACCCTTGCAGAAATCGAAGCCCAGGCTTGGATGCGCCACCGGGTAGCACAGGCGCGCGAGCATCTCGCGGCTGTAGGTCAGGATGTCGCAGTCGTGCATCGCCGCCATCCGCGCCTGGTTGCTCGCGATCAGGTAGCCCCAGCAAAGCCAGACGTTCCGGCCCTTGCCGCCAGCCCCGATGCTCAGGTCGGCGTCCTCCAGCCTCGCGAACAAGCGCTGCATGCGCGGGCCGTCGTTCCACAGCAGGACCGGCCGCTGCGGCAGGGCGCCGAAGAGCTTGCGCGCCCGTTGCCAGTCCCGCAGCGTGGCCCCGTCCACCCCCACGATCACCTGCTTGAGATAGGGCACCTGCTTGAGCTCCCGCAGGATCTGGCGCAACGCCGGCGACCCCAGTTCGCGGGTGTGGCAGGGCAGCACCAGTGCGATCGGCGTCTCCTGCGTGTACTCGATCAGCTCGGCCTCGAGCCGCGCCACATCCGGCTTCCCCAGCCGATGCAACGTGGCAATCGCGCCCGTTTGGAAGAAGTCTGCCATAGCGGGTGCCAGTATCCGCCGTCGCCCTCCCAGGTGGCAAGCGACGATTCCCTGGCCGCCCGGCCTCCCCAACTGTGCCAGTCGTCCCCGCACGGATCTCCCGCCGCTTCACCCGCGGTGGCCAGTGACCTGCCTCGGTACTTGGCGATCGCCAGACGACACGGCAAACTCGGCCCATCACACGCATCACCAGTGTCCTTATGTCACGCACCTCCTCCCTGGCCCCCCGGGCCGCCGTCGCGGGTCCGCTCGTTGCCTTGCTCCTGGCCTTGGGCCGGCACGGGTCGGCGGCAGAACCGCCCAACCCCGCGGCGAATCCGGCCCCTGCTTCCGCATCGCCCTTCCGTTTCCTGACGGTCTCGGAGGAATCGCTGGGCCTGTGGGAGGGCGATCGGCCCGTGCTCGTGTACCATCACGGCGTGGTGACCCGCGAGGGCGTGCCGGCGGATCGCGCCCGCAGCACCTACATCCATCCCCTGTACGGCCTGGACGGCGAGGTGTTGACGGACGATTTCCCCGCCGACCACACCCACCATCGCGGTCTGTTCTGGGCCTGGCCGCACGTGAAGATCGGCACGGCCCACCACGACCTCTGGATGCTCCGCGGCGTGCGCCAGAGCTTCGAACACTGGCTCGCGCGGGAGACAGGCCCCGACACCGCCCTTCTCGGCGTCGAGAACGGCTGGTACGTCGGGGCGAAACGGGTCTTGCGCGAGCAGGCCTGGTTCCGCATCCACCGCGCCACCGCCCAGGGACGGGCTGTGGACGTCGAGTTCGTGTGGGAACCGACGGAGCAGCCCGTCACGCTGGCGGGTGCGGAGGGCAAGAGCTACGGCGGGTTGACCCTGCGCTTCGCGCCGCGCACGCAAACCGTGATCACCACGCCGCTGGGCCAGGGGCCAGATGACCTGGCCATGACCCGGCTGCCCTGGGCTGATCTCTCGGCACGCTTTGCGGGACGCGACACCCCGAGCGGAGCGGCGATCTTCATCTCGCCCAGTCACCCCGATTACCCGCCCATGTGGCTGACCCGGCATTACGGGGTCTTGTGCGTGGGCTGGCCGGGGTCGAACCGGAGACATTCGAGCCGGGCGAACCCATCCGCTGCGGGTACCGGGTCTGGATCCACCGCGGGTCGGCCGATGGCGACGCGTTGGCCCGCGCTTATGCGGATTATGCCGCGAGTGAACCGGGGCGGTGGTTCGAAGACCACAAGACCTCCGGGCTGACCGCCGCGGCAACACCAGCGGGCCAACGGGTGACCGCCGAGGCCCGGGCGGATCGCGTGGTCATCCGGGTGAACGACGCGCCGTTCACCGAGTACCTCTTCGGCCCCGACAGCAAGTATCCGTACTTCTACCCCCGTGCTCGGGCCGCGTTCCGGTCGTACGGTCACCGTGCACCAGACCGAACCCTACCCGCATCACAGCTCGATCTTCTTTGGCTGCGACCGGGTCAACGGGGGCAACTATTGGCAGGAGGGCCTCGAGCGCGGGCGCATCGTGTCCCACGCCGTGCGGTTGGTGCGGTCCGCGGGGAACACATCGAGTTCGAACAGACCTGCCGGTGGGAACGGCCCGGGGCGGAGGCCCCGTTTGACGATGTGCGCCGGATCACCGTATCGGCGCCGGATCCTGACGTCAGGTTCCTCGACTTCGACATCACGTTGACCGCCCGCACCGCGGTCAGAATCGAGCAGAACAATCACTCGCTCTTTGCGGCCCGGATGGCCCCCGACCTGGCTGTCACGGGCGGCGGCACGCTCATGAATGCGCACGGCGAAACCGGCGAAAAGGCCACCTTTGGCCACCCCGCGCCCTGGGCGGACTACCGGGGCAACCGGGCCGGGGTGACGGAAGGCGTGACGATCCTGTCCCATCCGACCAACCGCTGGTTCCCCGAGCCCTGGTTCACGCGGGACTACGGCTTCTTCTCGCCCACCCCGCTGAACTGGCTCGACGGCGGCGCGGTGGTGTTTGCTCCCGGGGAGGTGCTCCGCCTGCGCTACCGCGTGGTGGTGCATGCGAACGCCCCTCCCGCGCGGCGATCGACCGCTGGTTCGAGGCCTGGAGCCGCTGACCCTCCCGAGGAACCGGAATGCCGAAGGCAGAATGGAGATTGCAGAGAGGGCCCCCTCCAGTTCGGCTCGTGGTCCCTGAGCCGATCCAGGGGCACCCCGTCAACTCTCCCATCCCCGATGTCCGGCATCGTTGGGGCGAGTCGCCATTCTGGATTCCCGGCTGATTGCGAACATCGGGGATGGGGCTGAGCCCGAGGGAGGCGCCCCATGCACCGGTGGCGCAGGCTTCCCGCATTTTCCGCCGTTGAGACTGGACAGCGGACGTTGCGCCGCCCGAAACTCTGCCATCACCAGCCCGGAACAGCCCGCTCATGCGCTGTGGGCCGGGAGACGTGATTCAATGCAACCACAACAAAGATATGGCCATGAAGAACCAACTCCTTCCTGGTAGTCTCGCCCTGGCTTTGGGCCTGGGCCTGGGCTTGACCGCCCTCCGTGCGGCTGACGTCCGCCAGGGACTGGTCTCCTACTACCCGCTGGACACCATGTCAGGCGACTGGTCTACGACACCGGACCTTGTCGGCGGCAACCACCTGACCCTCTGGTTTCTGGATCCCTCGGCCCTGGTGGCCGGGAAACGCGGCCAGGCGATGTCCTTCGACGGTGCCACGCAGTACGCCATGTTCACGACCGAGCCAGGGGTCGACACCGGGCTGCCCATCTCCCGGCACCCGAGCTTCACGATTGCCCTGTGGGTGAAGGGCGTGGGCACCGGCCAGAGCGATCGCCGGGCCTTCTCCGAAAGCAACAGCCTCGACAGCAACAACAACCCGCTGGTCAACATCGGCACCCACAACGCCGGCACCGACGGCACCGTCGACCTCTTCTTCCGCAACTCGACCGGGGGCGTGCAACTGAACCACCTCCACTCGACCGCCGCCGGCTTCGACGGTGAGTGGCATCACATCGCCCTGGTCGATGTCAACGGCGCCGTCACCCTCTACATCGACGGCGTGCAGGACCTGACGCCCACGTACACGCGCGGCACGTTCGCCCAGGACACCACCTCGATCGGCGCCATCGTGCGCGGCTTGGGCGCCAACGTGGGCGCCTACTTCGCCGGCGCCATCGACGACGTCGCCCTCTGGGAGCGCGCCCTCACGGCCGCCGAGATCCAGGCCGTCATGAACAACGGCATCCAGACTCCGGTGCCGACCTTCGCCCCCACCATCACCCAGCATCCGAGTGGCGCGACCGATCTCTGGGTCGGCGACACGTACACCCTGCGCGCAGGCGCCAGCGGCACCCGGCCGCTCACCTACGAATGGTACAAGGGCGACGCCCTCGTCCCGGGCGCCAACGGACCCACGTTGACGCTGACCGACCTTAAGGCCTCCGACTCGGGCGAATACCGCCTTCAGGTCAGCAACGCCGCCGGCACCACCAGCAGCGCGGCCGCCGTCCTCCAGGTCGGCGCACCACCGGCACCCAACCTCACCAACGGCGTCCTGGCCTACTGGCCGCTCGATGAGGTGCAAGGCACCAAGACCCCCGACGTCGCGCGCGGCTTCGACCTCGACCTCGTCAACCTCACCGCCGCCGACGTGAAGCCCGGCAAGTGGGGCAATTGTTTCGAGTTCAACCTCGACCGCCAGACGATGCTCACCCGCATCCACGCCCCGGGCGAGGCCCTGCCGATGTACCAGCACCCCAACTTCTCGGTTTCGCTCTGGGTCAAGGGCGCGATCCAGTCTGACAAACGTGTGTTCTCCGAGGGCTCCACCAAGAATACCCAACCCCTCTTCAACATCGGCACCCACAACACCGGCGCCGATGGCACTGTGGACAGCTACATCCGCACCGACACCGGCGCCACCAGCGGGGATCACCGCCACTCGACGGGCATCGCCTTCGACGACACCTGGCACCATATCGCCTATGTCCAGCGGGAGATCAGCGGCGTCATGACCGCGGTCATGTACATCGACGGCATGCTCGATGACATCGTGCTCGGACCGGTCCGGCCGTTGACGCTCGATACCACGACGATCGGCGGCATCCTCCGGGCAACGCCCTCGGCCTGGTTCACGGGCCAGATTGACGACGTCGTGATCTGGAATCGTGCCTTGAGCGAAGCCGAGGTTCAGTTGCTCGCCACGGCTGTCATGCCCACGCCGCCGGCCGAGGTCCAGCCCCTGGCGATCAACCTCTTCAAACCCGACCTCCCCGCCGTCGCCGC
The DNA here is from genome assembly GCA_027493615.1 of Verrucomicrobiota bacterium. Lineage (GTDB taxonomy): Bacteria > Verrucomicrobiota > Verrucomicrobiia > Limisphaerales > J093 > DSVZ01. Next base: position 864,606 of record JAOSKK010000038.1, on the reverse strand, counting down.
CGGCGACTCGGTAACCCTGCGCTGGGATGTGAGCAAGAGCGCCACCCAGATCACCATCACGCCCGGCCTCGGCGACGTCACCGCCCAGACCATTGCCGGCGCCGGCAACCGGACGGTCACCCCGGACCAGACCACCACCTACACCCTCACCATCCAACGTGGGGCGGAGATCCTCACGGCGCAGACCACCGTCACCGTCATCGACGGCGTGGCCGCGAACTGGACCCTGGTCGACAACTTCGACCGCTACACGGTCGGACCCCTGTCGGCCACGGGTTGGTGGCGGGATCTGCGCGGCGACTTTGCCCAGGTGGAGGACCTGCAGGGCAACCGCCTGTTGAGCATCCGCAGCACCGACAGCGCCGCCCTGCTCGCGCTGGGCTCGCTCAGGATCACCGAAGGCCAGCAGCGCACCCTGTTCTTCCGCATGATGCCGCGCGGACAACCCACCGCGGCGCTCCAGCACATCCTCGGTCTGACGGACAAGAACATCCGCGCGTATGGCGATGCCGAGAGCAACATCGGCCCCGTCTTCTACGCCAACCACGACACCACCCTGGTCGACTGGTTCCCCGGGGTCCGCAACGGCGTCGGTTCCCCATCGAGTACGGCCTCGATCCGCTGGCGCGCAACGCCGTTTACGCGGTGTGGATCGACATCCGCAACGTGCCCATGAGCGACCCGGCCTCGCCCTACGACATCTTCTCGGTCTACCTCCAGAAGGAGGGGATGCCGCCCGCACGACCCTCTTCACCGAGTACCTCAGCGACCGGGATCCCTTCACGCCGGACGTCATCCTCGGCGCCATGACGCCGGACCTCGACAAGCTGTTCGTGGCCGGCAACAACACGGGCGAGAGCGCCTGGTTTGACGACTTCTACCTCAGCAAGTCCGGCTACAACAACACCCTGCCGCGCGCCTTCGGCTACAGTGAACCGGTGGGGGGTCAGGCGCCGTCGCTGACCATCGCCCGCTCCGGTGCCGAGGTCGAAGTCGCCTGGACCGCGGGCGTCCTCGAAGCCGCCCCCGCCGTCAACGGCCCCTGGTCCGCGGTCGAGGGAGCCACGTCCCCCCACAAGACCGCGCCGGCGGAAGGTGCCCGGTTCTACCGCGCCCGCCGCTAGCCCGGATCATTCGCCGGCCGGCCCGGAAAGGCTGGCGGTTGTTGGACAACGTGCGCGCCGGTTCGCGGTGGCTGACCGCGGACCGGCGCACCGTCCATTCCATGAACCTGTGGTGCGGGCTTCCAGCCTGCACCCTCCGCGGTTCATGGCCCCTGGGCAGGTCCAAGAGGAACAGCCCGCTTCCCGGAAGCGGTCGAGAAGGAAGCGGTCGCTTCTCCTTGGCGCCCCGCCCCGCCCACGGCATCTTGCCTGCCGCGCAACAAGGACGGTCCGCGTTGCGGCGTTGACCATGGCCAAACCACTCGAGTTGAAACTGAAGGTGGGCGATCCCGCCCCGGCGTTTTCCGCCGTGACCCAGAACGGCGACACCGTCTCGCTGGCGGACCTCAAGGGACGTCAGGTCGTGCTGTACTTCTATCCCAAGGACGACACCCCGGGGTGCACGAAGGAGGCGTGCGGATTTCGCGACGGCTGGAAGGCCTTCGAACAGGCCGGCGTGGTCGTGCTGGGCGTCAGCACCGACCCCGTGAAGTCGCACGCGAAGTTCGCGGAGAAGTTCAAGCTGCCGTTCCCGTTGCTGGCCGACGAAGACAAGCGCATCGTCACCGCGTACGGCGTCTGGGGGAGAAAACCTTCATGGGGCGGAAGTACCAGGGCACGCACCGGGTGACGTTCCTGATTGGTCCCGACGGGCGGATCCGGCGCATCTGGCCGCAGGTCAAGCCGGAGCAACACGCGGCCGAAGTGCTGGCTGCGGCGAAGGGGCCTGACGCCGTAATCCCTCGTCCCGGCTACCGAGTGCTGCCGGAGAGCCTGACCGCCACGCAAAGCGGCGCTGAAGCGCCCGCACTCCAGACGCTTCGCGAACCTCACACCGCCCGGCGAGCGCGGAGCGTTTGGAGTGCGCCGTCTTCCAGCGGCGCTTTGGGTCTTCCCTCCCACACTACTCTCCTCCACCGGCGCGTTGGCGAACGCACCCGCGCCAGGCCGCCGCAGGTCAAGGCGAAGCCCAGCTCGAGCACGGCTTCGTGCGGCCGGTCCGGCACTTCCTTGATGCGCAGCGGAAACGAATGGAAGTCCATCAGCAGTTGGCCCTCCCGCACCAGGCCCCCGCTCGGAACATGGGGATCGAGCGGGAAACCGGGCTTGATGTGGATTCCCGCCGGCCTACGCTGCGGGTATGAACCAAGCCGAAGAACCAATGATCTCAGAACCCATTTCGCTGTATGCGGGTCAAACGCGGCGCCGATTTCTTGCCACCTCCGGCGCCCTCGCCGGCGCCTCGGTCGCGGCAACCCTGGCCCTGGACCGGACCGTCCATGCGGCCGGCAACGACGTCCTGAAGATCGGCCTGGTGGGCTGCGGCGGACGCGGCTCCGGCTCGATCGCGAACGCGCTGGCCGCGAACCCCGCCGCCCGGCTCCATGCCATGGCAGATGCCTTTGCCGACCGGCTCGAGGGCGCGCGCGGCCAGCTCGAGTCGCGTTTCCGCAGCCAGGTGAACGTCGCGGGCCGCTGCTTCACAGGGCTCGAAGCCGTCCGGGAGCTGCTCGAGAGCGGGGTGCAGGTGGTCGTGTTGGCAGAGACCCCGCATTTCCGGCCCATGCACCTCGAGGCCTGTGTCGAGGCCGGGGTCCATGTGTTTGCGGAGAAGCCGATGGCGGTGGATGCCCCGGGCGTGCGGCGTGTCCTGGCGGCCGGCGAGAAGGCCCGCCAGAAGCAACTCAGCTTCGTGAGCGGCTTCCAGACACGCTACTCGCCGGCGGCGCGTGAGGAGGTGCGACGCGTGCAGGAGGGCGAGATCGGCGACATCGTGGCCATCGAGGGCGTCTACAACACCGGTCCGCTGTGGCACCGGGGACGCCAGCCGGACTGGACCGAGATGGAGTTCCAGTTGCGGAACTGGTACTACTTCACCTGGCTCTCGGGGGACCATCTGGTCGAGCAGCACGTCCACTTCCTGGACTTCGTGGGCTGGCTCCTGCGGGAGACGCCCCCGCTGCATGCCTGGGGCTACGGCGGACGCTCCCAGCGCGTTGACCCGAAGTTTGGCGACATCTTCGACCACCACTCGGTCGTCTACGAGTATGCGAACGGCCCCCACGTCTACGCCCTGACGCGCCAGCAATCGGGGTGCTTCAACGGCGTCTATGCGACGGTCTTCGGCACCAAGGGGCAACTGCGACGCGGCGGCCCCGCGAAACAGACCGGCATCTACTCCCCTACCGGCGAGCTTCGGTGGCGTCCCCCGGAGGAAACTGAGATGCCAGAGATCAATCGGTACCGCGAGATGTTCGGCGGCATCCAGGCGGGCCAACCCATCAACGACAGCCTCTCGATGGCCCGCAGCACAATGCTCGCCATCCTCGGCCGCATGGCCACGCACAGCGGCCAGCGGATCACGTGGGAAGAGGCGTTCGCTTCAAACCGCGTGCTGGCCCCGGAACGCTATGACTGGAACGCCGCCCCGCCCGTCCTGCCCGGACCCGACGGCGCCTACCCTCACCCCGTGCCGGGCGTGACCCAGGTGCTCTGAGGCGGCCGACCGTGGACAGGTGGTACCGGCCCTGCTTGTTGTAGCGGTTGCCCGGAATCTCCGGGTGCGTGTTCTGAAACCCCTCGCGTCCGGACACCGGCGGCTCGAACCCGCCTTCGACGAGGCGCCATCCCTGCAGGTCGCCGGTCTCGAAGTCATCGCGGTCGTTCCTCGTTCGCGCCTCTCGTACGTCGTGCAGGGGAGGGGTCCATGTTGAGTCTCGTCACCTCGACTCCTGGACCGTCCGCGGTGCGGTGGGGGTGACCGGCCGGCGTGCTACACAGGCCGGATCGCCATTGCCAGCCGGGGCGGCGGGCTTCTAGCCTCCTGGCCCATGCAAGCCCGCACCCGCCGCGCCTGGCCGGCGTTCCTCACCGGTTTCCTCATCCTCGCGTCGCCTGCCCTCGCCACGGCCGCCGGCGGGTCCTTCGCGCTCGTGGAGGACGGCGTCGGCCGCGCCGCCATCGAGACGGCCGATCCGCCCGGTCCGGCGGTTCGCCTGGCAGCGCGCGAGCTCCAGTACTTCATCGAACGCATCACCGGCACCCGTCTCCCAATTCGCGGCCGAGCCGGCCTGGCGGGGTTGCGAATCGTCCCGCTGAGCGCATCGGCCACCGGAGAGCTGCCGGACCTCACCGCGGCGGGCCTTGGGCTCAGGCGCTATGAGTACCTGATCCGCTGGGCGCCCGAAGGCGTGACCCTGCTGGGCCACGACGCCCCGGTCAGCACCGGCTCGGAAATCGACTATGCCGCCGCTGTCTCCGGCGAGGGGGGACCGGAACGGATCCTGTTGCCGGGGATGTTCGACGATCAGGGAACGCTGCGGGCCACCTACGATTTCCTCGAGCGCTTCTGCGGGGTGCGCTTCTACGGTCCGGCCGCAATCTCGGTGATCTGCCCGAAGCGACGGACGCTGACGGTGAGTGGCGAGGACGTGCGGCGCGAGCCGTCCATCCCGCACACCTCCGGCAGCCTTACCTGGCGGTGGCCGCTGATGAATGGTCAGTATGGGAATCCGACCGAGGACGCCCTGCGTTTGTACGAACGCCGAATGCGGCTGGGTGGGATCCCGTGGTACACGAACCACACCCCTGCACAACTATCCCCAGCGCTTCCCCGGGATCGGCACCCCGAATTCTACGCCGCGGGTGGCGACGGCAAGCTCTGCTATTCCTCGGCGGCGCTGGCCCGCCAAGTGGCGCAGGACGCGCGGGATTACTTCGAAGGCAAACCTGTCCCCGATCTGACCCTGCCGGCCGGAAGCGACTACTACCCGGTGGTGCCGGAGGACGCCGCACAGTTCTGCCAGTGTGACGAATGCCGGCGCTGGCTGGACCCGTACAAGAACGACGTGCCCCGGACGCCCTCCGGTCGTGGCCTCTTCAATGACGGGCGCAGTTCGCATCTGTGGTTCTCCTTCGTGAACCAGGTGGCCCGCGAACTCCGACAGACGCACCCGGACAAATACGTCTGCACGCTCGCCTACGAGACCTACTTCTGGTACCCTACCCAGTTGCGGCTGGAACCCAATGTCGCCATCGCCCCCTGCCTGCAGGTGCGCAACTACTGGCACATGGCCAGCTATGCCAACGAGCTCGGTCACTACTCCCGCTGGGTCACCGACGGCCGGCCGGTGTTCCTCTGGAACTACTACTGCTTCCCCGAGGAACCCGCGGTGATCAACCGGTGGCATTGCTTCCCCGGCTTCTCCGTCCATGAACTGGCCAAACTCGCGCGTCGTTTCGCCCGCGACGGCGTGCAGGGCACGTTCTTCTGCGGCATCGGCGAGCAGGTGGACTGGTACGCCACCCTGAAGCTCTACGACGATGCCTCGCAAGACGTGGAGGCCCTCCTGGACGAGTTCTTCCGCCTCTACTTCGGGGCGGCTGCCCGCCCGATGCAGGCCTTCTACACCCTGATTGAGGCGACGTACTCAAATCCCGCCCACTGGGACCAGAACGGCGGCCATCACCAGACCGAAGCGGTCGCCTGGGAAATTCTCGGCACCGAGCCGCGCATGGCCCAACTCGCCACGTTCATCCGCGAAGCCGAGGCCCTCGCGGCGACGCCGGAGGACCAACAGCGCGTGGCGCTCTGGAAGACTGGTGTCTGGGATTACATGGTGCAAGGGCGACAAGCCTACCTGAGCAAGACGGCCCAGCGTTGAGCGCGTTCCCGGTGCAGGGTTGCCCGCCGACCCGGGTGTGCGGGGAGCGCCTCGGGATTCCCTCCCCCAATCCCCGATGTTCGGAATCTGCGGAGGATCCAGAACGGGGGTTTTCTCCGCCGATTACGAACATAGGGGATTAGGGGAAGCCGAGGATGACTTCATCCCAGTTCCCGATGTCAGCGGCCTGCAGTACACGAGTGTCCCTGAGACTCTTGGGGCCACGGGGCTCCCGGACGTTGGCTCAGCGCACGCCTCGGTCGAACGGGCGGGTCCACGAGGGCCGCCGTTTTCGGGTTGTACCGGCGGGGGCGCCGGGCATGATCGCGGCATGCAAGCGGTGTTTACCGGCCCGGTCTATGTGGTGCGCGACAACATCGACACGGACCAGATCATCCCGGCGCAGTTCCTGACCCTGGTGCCGACCATCCCCGCCGAGTACGAGAAGCTCGGTTCCTACGCCCTGTGGGGATTACCGGAGTCGCTCTACCCAGTGCGTTACGTGAAGGAAGGGGCGCTGGACAGCGAGTACCCGATCGTGGTGGGCGGGCGCAATTTCGGCTGCGGCAGTTCGCGGGAACACGCGCCCATCGCGCTCGGTTCCGCCGGCTGCCGCGTGGTGCTGGCGCAGAGCTTTGCCCGCATCTTCTTCCGCAACTGCATTGCCACCGGCGAGCTTTACCCCTGCGAGACGGTGGACCGGCTGTGCGACGAACTGAAGACCGGCGAGGTGGTGAAAGTGGACCTGGACGCGGGCACCGTCACGGTCACCGCCACGGGGAAGGTGTTTTCGCTCAAGCCGCTGGGCGAAGTGCGCCCCGTGATCGATGCCGGCGGCATCTTCAATTACGCCCGCCAGACAGGGATGATGCCCGCCTGACCGGTCAAGGACCACGGCATCCCCCGCCCGCCTGCCCCGCGCGGGCCGCCCTCGTTCGGCGGAAGACCTGGGGTCTTGATCCAGGACGTCGCGGTGAGTTCCCGGTGCTTGCCCCGTTCGGTGTGTGGGTTATGTTCGGCGCGTGCCGACCGTGAATCGGCAAGGATAACATCATGCGGACACACTCCTTCTCTCGTCCGAGTCGGCCTGGCGATGCGCGCGTTGCCCCGTGGGGGTTGGCTCTCCTGCTCTCGACCCTCTTCGTCCGGGCCGATGTCATGCCCGCCGAGGAGGCGCCGGCGCCGGCACCGGCACCTAAGCTGGCCCAAGCCACGCCGTCGCTGGATGCGGTTGGGGACCTGATAACGTTCACCACGAAGTACGACCAGGCGGCGCCGTTCCTGCCCGGCCCGTACGATCCGAACGTCACCCGCCTGACCGCGCAGATGCTCATGACGATGCATTACTCGCGGCACGCGCTGGACGAGGAGTACGCCCAAAGGTTCTACGACCGGTACCTGGACATCCTCGACCCGCAGCGCCTGCACTTCACCCAGGCGGACCTTGACGAGTTCGAGCCCTACGCCCGGAAGTTGAGTGAACTGACCTTCCGGGACGGTGACACCAAGCCGGCCAACGAGATCTTCGCCCGCTTCCTGAAGCGCCTGGATCAACGGGCCGCCTTTGTGGCCCGCCTCTTGCAGGCCAACCAGTTCGACTTCACCAGCGACGAACGCTACACCCCCAACCGCAAGGGCGCCGCGCGCCCCGCCGACCTCGCCGCCGCCGAGAGCCTCTGGCGCCAGCACCTGCGTCACGAGTATCTCCTCGAGAAACTCAACCGCCTCAAGCCGGCAGAGATCACCGAGAAACTGGCCAAACGCTACAAACGCCAGCTCCGCGTCGTGGCCGAGTTCGACCGCGATGACGTGCTGCAGTTCTACCTCAGCGCCCTGGCCAACGCCTACGATCCTCACTCCGGACTACATGGGCAAGGCCCAGCTCGAGAACTTCGCCATCAGCATGAAGCTCGCCCTCTTCGGCATCGGTGCCCTGCTCCGCTCCGACGACGGCTATTGCACCATCGAAAGCCTGGTCCCCAACGGGCCCGCCGAACGCAGCAAACGCATCAAGCCCAAGGACCGGATCATCGCCGTCAAACAGGCCGACGGCGAAGCCATCGACGTCGTTGATATGAAACTCAACAAGGTCGTCGAGATGATCCGCGGCCCCAAAGGCACCGAGGTCACCCTCACCATCATCCCCGCGGACGCCGCCGATTCCTCCGAGCGCCGCACCGTCACGCTCGTGCGCGACGAGATCAAGCTGGAGGACCAGGAAGCCAAGGCGAAACTCTACGAGATGCCCCAGCCCGACGCCGCCCCCTGCGATTGGGCGTCATCGACCTGCCCTCCTTTTACGCCAGCTTCGATCTGGGTTCTTCGAAGGGCAAATCCGAACCCCGCAGCACCACCGACGACGTGGCGAAGCTGATTCGCAAGCTGGTGGCCGAAGGTGCCCGGGGGCTGGTGCTCGACCTCCGCCGCAACGGCGGCGGTTCCCTCGAGGAAGCCATCCGCCTCACCGGCCTTTTCATCAAGGAAGGCCCGATTGTCCAGGTGCGCGACGCCAACGGGGACATCTACACGGAGAGCGACACCGACCCCGACGTGCTGTACGACGGCCCGTTGCTCGTCCTGACCAGCCGTTTCAGCGCTTCCGCGTCCGAAATCCTGGCCGCCGCGCTGCAGGACTACGGCCGGGCGATCGTGGTGGGCGACAAGTCCACCCATGGCAAGGGCACCGTCCAGACCATCTATGAGCTCGCCAAGATGACCCGCCGCTTCCCCCGAGCTACAATCCCGGTGCCCTCAAGGTCACGATCCGCAAGTTCTATCGCGCCAACGGCGAATCCACCCAGGTGCGTGGGGTCACGCCCGACGTGATCCTGCCGTCCGTCGCCAACGAGATGGAGGTGGGCGAAAGCATGCACGACTACGCGCTGCCCTGGGACACCATCCCGAGCGCCAAGTTCACCCGGCTCGACCGCATTGCCCCCCACCTTGACGAACTCCGGCGCCGCGCCGAGGCCCGCCAAACCACCGACCGGGACTGGGACTATGTCCGCGAGGACATCGCCCTGTACCGCGAAGCCATGGCGGACAAGAGCCTCTCCCTCAACTACGAACAGCGCGTGCGCGAGAAGGAAACCGCCGACGCCCGCAGCAAGCAACGGAAAGCCGAACGCGCCAGCCGCGAGGCCAGCACCGAAAAGACCTACGAACTCACCCTCAAGCTCGTGGGCGAGCCCGGGCTGCCGCCCGCGGTCGGCTCCACCAACGCGCCGGCCGCCACCGCCGAGCACCGTCGCACCACCACGTTGGCCAGTGCCGAGGAGGATGCCGAGGCCGAGGAGGATACCGACACCACACCGGCCACGGACGTCGCCCTCAAGGAGGCCAAGCGGATCCTGCTGGATTATCTCGAGCTGGCCGCGTCCACCCCCGCCAAGTCACCGCCGGTCGCTTCCAAGCAGTAGGCCTACCCCTCCCGCCGTAGGAGCCGACGTCAGGAGGCTCGCGCCAAGGGCAGAGTCTCGTCACCTCGACTCCTACTGCTTCGGTAGGCGACGACGTCAGGAGGCGGTTGCTGAGTCTCGTGACCTCGACTCCTACTCAGGAGGGGTTGGCTCACGCGGCAGGGTGAAATGGAAGGTGGCACCCCGGCCGGATTCACTCTCAAGCCGGACCTCGCCGCCGTGGTTCTGCACGATGTGCTTGACGATCGCCAGGCCCAGCCCGGTGCCGCCCTGATCGCGCGACCGGTTCTTGTCGACACGATAGAACCGCTCGAAGATGCGATGCCGTGCCTCGGCGGGAATGCCGGGCCCGTCATCGTGCACGCTCACCTCAACCCACGCCGAGTCGAGCGCGCGCGCGCCGAGCGTGACATGTCCGCCCGGGCGACCGTACTTGATGGCGTTGTCCACGAGGTTGAACAACACCTGCTGCACGCGATCAGCATCCACACGCACCACGAGCCCTGCCGGGATCTGGTTGGTAAGCGAGACCTGGCGCTCAGCGGCCCGCTGGGCGAGGTCGTCCACCGTGCGTTCAACCAAGTCCCGCAGGCCGGTCGGCTGCAGATTCAGCGGAGTGGGTCCCGATTCCAGGCGGGAGATGGTGAGCAGATCTTCGATCAGGTAGGTGAGCCGGTCGGTGTGCTTGGCAATCGTCTGGAGAAACCGCTGGGCCAGCGCGGGATCGTCCTTCGCCCCGTCGAGGAGGGTTTCGACATACCCTTTGATCAGCGACAGGGGCGTGCGCAGCTCGTGGCTGACGTTGGCGACGAATTCCTTGCGGGTGCTCTCGAGCTGTTTGAGCCGGGTCTGGTCGTGGAACACGAGCAGGATCAGACCGGGAGTGCGGCCGCCCGCGATGCTGGTGGCGTTGACCTGCAGCGAGCGGGGTTCGGGGCCGGGCCACTCGATCTCGGCGCTCGAGACGTGACCGGCGGTGCGGACCTGGCGGATGAGCTCGTCCAGTTCATGCGAGCGCACGGCTTCAAGGAGGGTGCGCCCCACCACGTCGCTTGGGACGCCGAACAGCCGCTCGAAGGCAGGGTTGACCAACTGGATGCGCCCCTCGCCATCCAGCAGCGCCACACCTTCCGCCATGCCGTGGAGGAGGGTGGCGCGTTGGGCCAGGGCCTCCGCCACCGCCGCCTGGCGACTGGCCTCCGACGCTTCCTGCCGGGCGCGGGCCTGGTCGAGCTGCCGGCGCAACGCGGCGTTCGCCCTGCGCTGGCGCCACCAGAGCCAGACCAGTCCGGCTGTGCTGAACCCCACCAGAAGCGTGAAGAGCGGTTCCATGCCAGGTCGGCCCAGCAGGACGCCGCGGACCGTCGGGCCTGCCGGGCCTGCCGGGCAGGTTACGTCTCGACGAACCGATAGCCAACCCCGCGCACGGTATCCAGGTAGCGCGCGGCCCGGCCGAGCTTCTCGCGGAGCCGCCGCATATGCGTGTCCACGGTGCGGGTGTCGATGACGTTGTCGTAGTTCCACACGTCGCGGAGCAGTTGTTCGCGGGACTGCACGCGGCCCCGCCGTTGGGCCAGGACACTGAGCAGCCGGAACTCGGTGGCGGTCAGCTCGACCGGACGGCCCTGAACGCTGACCAGGTGCCGGGGCAGGTCGATGAGCAATTCGTTGACCTGCATCCGTTCCGCCTTCTCCTCGCTGGCGCTCCGGCGCCGGAGCAGGTTCTTGACGCGCAACACCAGCTCGCGCGGGCTGAACGGTTTGGTCACGTAGTCGTCCGCCCCGAGCTCGAGGCCGAGCACCCGGTCCAGCTCCCCCGCCTTGGCCGTGACCATGATGACCGGCAGGCTCGACGTGGCGGGGTCGCGCCGCAGGATCTTGCACACCTCGAGGCCGTCCACCTCCGGCAGCATCAGGTCCAGCAGCACCAGGTCCGGCGCGTGCAGGCGGGCCTGACGCAGGGCCGCCTCGCCGTCGGCGGCCGTCACGACGTCGAAACCACAACCCTTGAGATTGAACTCGATCAGCTCGAGGGCGTCCGGTTCGTCGTCCACCACCAGGATCTTCGCTTTCACGCGAGCCTTGGTTAGCATGGGGCGATGCTTGCCCGGTGACGACCGGGTTACAAGCGCGTTACATCGGCGCCGGCCCGGTTCCTTGACGGTCCCCCGCCGTCCGCTACTGTCGCGTCAAGTTCGGTGCATCACCCATGAACGGCCCACACAATTTTCTGATCCCGATGGTGGTCGAACAGACCGGCCGCGGCGAGCGGGGTTACGACATCTACTCGCGGCTGCTGGTCGACCGCATCGTGTTCCTGGGCACCCCCGTCGATGACATGGTCGCCAACGTCATCATCGCCCAGTTGCTCTTCCTCCAGATGAACGACCCGAAGAAGGACATTCACCTCTACATCAACTCGCCGGGCGGCAACGTGTCCGCCGGGCTCGCCATCTACGACACGATCCAGTTCCTCACCTGCGACGTGAACACCTACTGTGTGGGCATGGCCGCCAGCATGGGCGCCTTCCTGCTCGCCGCGGGCACCAAGGGCAAGCGCTATGCCCTCCCCAACTCCGACATCATGATCCATCAGGTGTCCGGCGGTGCCCAGGGTTCGGCCAGCGACGTCGAGCGCTCCGTCGAACATATGTTCAAGCTCAAGCGCCGCTTGAACCGCCTCCTCGCCCAGCACACCGGCAAGACCGAGACCGAGGTCGAACGGGATGCCGACCGCGATTACTGGATGAGCGCCGACGAGGCCAAGGCCTACGGGCTGGTTGACGAAGTCGTCAAGTCCCGCAAGGAAATCCCGGCCCTCGCCGCCGAGGCCGCCCGGGCCCCGTTGACCTGAGCCCGGCCTCCCGAACGCTGCCGCCCTTCGCCGTCACGACGTTTCCCCGCCGCTCATGGCCCGGCCTTCGCAGATGACCCTCTGCAGCTTCTGCGGCAAGTCGCATGCCGAGGTGAAGAAGCTCATCCAGGGTCCCGGCGTTTACATTTGCGACACCTGCGTCCTGCTCTGCAAAGCCGTCCTCGACAAGGAGGCCAAGGCCCAAAGCCAGCGCCGTGCCCAGCGGCTCCACCTGCCGCGGCCCGCGGAGATCAAAGCCGTTCTGGATGAGTTCTGCGTCGGCCAGGAACAGGCGAAACGCACGCTGGCCGTGGCGGTGCACAACCATTACAAGCGCATCCAGGCCGAGCTCGGGCTCCCGGCGCGCGTCACCCCCGAGGCCCACGCCGACGTCGAACTGGAGAAGAGCAACATCCTGCTCATCGGCCCCACCGGCTCCGGCAAGACGCTCCTGGCCCGCTCCCTCGCCCGCGCCCTCGAGGTCCCCTTCGCCATCGCCGACGCCACCACGCTCACCGAGGCGGGCTACGTGGGCGAGGACGTCGAGAACATCGTCCTGCGCCTGCTGCAGAACGCCGATTACGACGTCAAGCGCGCCCAGCTCGGCATCGTCTACATCGACGAGATCGACAAGATCGCCCGGCGCACCGAGAACGTCTCCATCACCCGCGACGTGTCCGGCGAGGGCGTCCAGCAGGCCCTGCTCAAGATCCTCGAAGGCACCGTCTGTAATGTCCCCCAGGGCGGCCGCAAACATCCCCAGCAGGAATACGTCCGCGTCGACACCACCAACATCCTCTTCATCTGCGGCGGCGCGTTCGTCGGCCTCGAGAAGATCGTCCACCGGCGGGTCGGCCACCGCGTCATGGGCTTCGGCGCCCCGGAACCCGGCGCCGGCAGCCCGGACCTTGCCCCCCGCGAGATTCTCAAGCGGGTCGAGCCCGAGGACCTCCTCACCTACGGCTTCATCCCGGAATTCGTCGGGCGTCTGCCCGTGGTGAGTGTGCTGGAGGAACTGACGACCGACCAACTGGTCCGCATCCTGTCCGAACCGAAGAACGCGCTGCTCAAGCAGTACCGGAAGCTGATGGCCATGGAGGGGGTCGAGCTGGAGTTCACGGACGACGCCTGCCGCGAAGTCGCCACCCAGGCCATGCAGAAGGGCACCGGTGCCCGCGCCCTGCGCGCCCTCATCGAGCGGGTCATGCTCGACGTGATGTACGACGTCCCGAGTGCCGGCGACGTCGCGAGCATCACCCTCACCGCGGCGGTGATCCGCGGCGAGGCGCCCCCTGGTGAAGCGCAAGGCCGCGCGCGCGGCGGCCTAGTGCTGGAGATGGATGCCGCTCGCGGCGTCGCTGATGGTGGCATCGCCCGCCGCCCGGCCCCCCAACACCCGCGCGCGATGGGCCAGCATCCGGCTGATCGCCAGCAGGAAGGGGGTCGCCAGCGCCGGCGCCTCGCGGGTGATCTGCACAAAGGCGCGCGCCGGCAGCTTGAGGAGCTTGCTGGGCGCGTTGGCCACGATGTCGCTGGTCCGTTCGCCCTCGATCAGCAGCGCCATCTCGCCAAAGGTCTCCCCCACACCCAGGGTGAGAATCGTGACTTCCCTTCCACCGCGCATCTCGCGCGCCCGCAGCTCCCCCTCGAGGACCGAGTACATCGCGTCGCCCGGCTCGCCCTTGTGGAACAGGGTGGCGAACTGCGGGACGGTGATCTGCTCGAGATAAGAGAGGAGCGACGTCAACTGGGGGTGGTCCATCTCCGCAAACACCTTGATGCGGCGCAACTGATCCGGCGTCAGGTGCGTCGAGCCCGCGGGCTGGGGAACGCCGCCCTTGGGCTTGAGGATGGCCTTGAGTTCGGTCAGGTCCTTCGCCCGGACCCAGTCACGCTTCTCGTCCCGGTACACCCAGGAATCCGGCGTCATCCGGCCCTGACGCACCCAGGTCACCAGCCCGGGCAGTTCCACCGGGCCGTACGCGATGTTGTCCGCGCCCCAGAGGCGATACGTCGGTGCGGTCTGTGTTTCCATAAGCGGTGTTTCGGACGCCGGCAACCTAGCGGGGCGCGGGCGGGCGCGAAAGCGATTTTTAGGCGGCCGGCGCGGGCGGGCGCCACGCGTGGCCGGTGCGGGCGAGGAGGGCGTCCGCGGCCGGCGGCCCCCAGGAGCCGGCCGGATAGAACTCCTCCGGCCTCAGCGCGGTCGTCCCCCAGCCTTCCCGGATGGGATCCACCAGGGCCCACGCCGCCTCGACTTCGTCCCGGCGGATGAACAGCGTGGGGTCACCCTCGAGGGCGTCGAGCAACAGCCGCTCGTAGGCCTCCGGCGTGTACGCCCCGAATTCGCTGTCGTAACGGAACCGCATCCGCACCGGCCGCACAGACAGGCTCGTGCCGGGCACCTTGCCGTTGAACCGCAGGGCGATTCCCTCGTGGGGCTGCAGGCGCAACGTGAGGGCGTTGGCATCCAACTGCGAGCCGCATTGGGCGGCGAACAGGACGTTCGGCGTGGGGCGGAACTGGACGCGCACCTCGCTGGCGCTCAGCGGCAGCGCCTTGCCCGTGCGCACGAAGAAGGGCACGCCCGCCCAGCGCCAGTTGTCCACCAGCAACCGCAGCGCCACGAACGTCTCCACGTTCGAAGCCGCATCCACCTTCGCTTCCTGGCGGTAGGCCGGCTGCTCTGCCTCGGCGCCGGGCCCGGCAACGTACTGGCCGCGCACCACGTGGTCCGTGACGTCCGTCGCCGGCAGGGGGCGGATTGAGTTCAGCAGCTTCACCTTCTCGTCGCGGATGGCTTCGGCGGCCAGCGACACCGGCGGTTCCATCGCCACCAGGGCCAGCACCTGGAGGAGGTGGTTCTGCACCATGTCGCGCAACGCCCCGGCTTCCTCGTAGTACCCGCCACGCCCGCCCACGCCCGGCCGCTCGCTCACCGTGATCTGGACATGATCCACCGTGTCCCGACTCCAGAGCCGCTCGAAGATCGCGTTCGAGAACCGGAACATCAGGATGTTCTGCACGGTCTCCTTCCCCAGATAGTGGTCGATGCGCAGGAGCTGGCTCTCATGGGCGTGCCGCGTGAGCGCCGCGTTGAGCTCTCGCGCCGAGGCCAGATCCCGGCCGAACGGCTTCTCGACCACCACCCGCTGCCAATAGGGCAGTTCTTCCTCCCGGCGGATCAACCCTGCCGCGGCGAGTTGCGCCAGAACGCCCGCGAACTGGCTGGGCGAGACCGCCAGGTAGAAGAGCCGGTTGCGCCCCAATTCCGGCGGGCAAAACCCGTGCAGCAACCCGGCCAGCCGCCGGTACGCCGACGCCTCCTCGAGATCGCCCTGGCAATAGGTCAGCCTCGCCGCAAACGCGTCCCAGCGCGCCCTGTCGACCGGTTGCGTGCGGGAGAAGCGTCCCAACGCCTCATACAGTTCCGCACGCCAGGCTTCGTCGGATTTCTCGCGACGCGCAAACCCAATCACGCGGAACGGCTCGGGCAGGAGGCCGTCCAAGTCGAGATGGTAGAGCGCCGGGATGAGCTTGCGGGCCGTGAGATCGCCGCTGGCCCCGAAGATCACCAGGGTGCAAGGCGTCGCCGCCCGGCGTGTGGTTTCCAGCCGGCAGTTCAACAGCTCGTCAAGTTCGCCTCGTTCGTGCATGGCCGCGAACATCGCTGAGTCCTCGGCAGCCCGCAACCTGACGGACTCCTGTCGCCGGTTCTCCCCCGCACCCGCACCCCGATCCCCGCTGCTGGTAAGCGGCGGGGAATCCGGCACCAACGTGCACCTGCCCTGCCCGGCGGGGGAGCCCACCGCCGGGTCGAGGCCGGTTGCCAGGGCGCGGAAGCCTCTCGCCCCTCCCTCGGATGCAACTCGCATAACAGACTTGTCCGGGTCACGGCCGCCCCGTAGCCTCCGCGCTTGATGGCTCGAACGAGCGACGACGCGCCCGGCCGTGACGGGCAGGCGGCGGGACGCTTCCCAACGACCCATTGGAGCGTGATTAGCCTGGCCCGGAAGGGCAGCGAGGCCGCCCTGGCCCGCTTGTGCGAGCATTATCGCGGTCCCGTCATCGCCTTCCTCCGATCGCAAGGCGTCCCTGACCAGGACGTGGAAGATGTCGCCCACAGCTTTTTCGCCGACCTGCTCCGGCGCGATTTCCTGCAGGACGTGTCGCAGGACTGCGGCCGGTTCCGCACCTGGCTTGCCCGCTCGCTCCGGAACTATCTGCGCGATTGCCGCGACAAACAGCGAGCCCTCAAACGCGGCGGCGGACAGACCACGGTGTCGCTTCAGGAAACCGACGAGCGCGGCCGGCCTTTGGTTGAAGTGGCCGACCCAACGCCCGGTCCGGACGGGGTTTTCCCGCGGGAGTGGGTCAAGGCACTGGTCCACCGCGCCTGGGCCAGGATCGGGAAGGAATGCGCCGCCAATCGCAGGGAAGCGCTGTTCGCCGAGCTGGGACCCGTGCTCTGGCGCGATCCGCAGGCCCCCAGCTACAGCGAAGTGGCACGGCGACTGCGCATGACCGAAGGGGCCGTCAAAATGGCCGCCAAACGCGTGCGCGACCGATTGGCGTGGCTGATCCGCGATCAGGTGAAACGGACCTTGCTTGACGAAGGAGAGTTCGGGTCGGAGATCCGCGACTTGCTCGTTGTGTTCGCCCCCGCCAGCGCCGACCCGGCCCCAGCCGGCCCTCCGTCGCGCGCAAGCTCATCCCGTTCCGCCGACCCTGACCCCGAGTGAGCGGTGCCGAAGATCGGGGGCGGCAGGCGGACACCCGCTACCGCAGAGGCGCGCGGGACGCAGCGGTGGGAAGGGGTCGACGGCGCGAGGGGTGGGTGGGACTGCTCTCGGGGTCATCCAACCTCCCATGAACCGCCCGACCCGTCACTTCCCCAATCCCCGATGTTCGTAATCGGTGGAGGGACCTCCCGTCCTGGATTCTCCGCCGATTACGAACATCGGGAATGGCGCTGAGGGAGGCGCTCCCTGAGCCTGTGGTGCGGGCTTCCAGCCTGCACCCTCTGCGGTTCATGGCCCGCGAGCAGGTCCGGCAGGAACAGGACGCTTCCCCCTTTTCTCGAAAGGCCATCGACGACCGGTCCGCCCCCGTGCTATACGCGGCGTCATGAATCGAGAACGCCGGCAGAGGGCAGCCGGCCCACAAGCGGTCGCCGGCCGCGCGCCAACCGCGCCGCTGGTGTTCCCGCGCCTTGTCGCCGTAACGCTCAGCCTGCTCTGCCTCGGGTGTTCCGTCCCGGCCCAAGCCCGCCACGAAGTGCCCGCCGGGCACCCGCGTCTGCTCGGTTCCCGCGCCGAACTGCAGGCCCTGGCTCGACAACGCCCCGCCGAGTATCAGCGCGTCGTCGCCGTGGCGCACCAAGCCGACCTGGATGACCATGCGGCCATCCTGTCGCAAGGGTTGGTGGCGGCCATCGAGGAGGATGCCGACCTCGCCCGCCAAGTGAAACAGCGCGCGCTGAAGTTGGTGGACGGTCCCATCCGCCAAGGCCACGTCACCTTTGGCACCGACCTGGCGCTGAGCGCCCTCGCCTACGACCTTGGCCACCCGGCCTGGACCGACGCCGAGCGCGCGCGCTTCCACAGCTACGTCAACCGCACCGTCGAGGCGAATGTGGATTCTGAAACCCACGTGTTTCACAACGGCTGGTACGGCTACAAGCATTGGGGCATCGGCCTGGCCGCCTACGCCGGCTACCACGAAAACCCCCGTGCGGCAGAAATCCTCCGGACGCTCGAGCAGGACTTCCGTCAGCGAGCCGCGCCGGCGCTGGAGTTGGCCGGGGACGGCGGGGGATGGGCCGAAGGTTACTACATCCATTACTGGCTGTACGAATGGCTGTTCTTCTGCGAAGTCGCGCGCCGCTGCGAAGGCCTGGACTACTACGCGCTGGCCCCGAAGTTCTTCGGTCAACGGGCCATCGCGTCCCTGTTCGAGATGTATCCCGGCGTGCGGGAATACGGATCGCGCCGGCCCGTGCCCATGGGGGACGGCGGCGGACGCCTGTTCGGGGGCGACCGCGACAAGGCCCTCGCGGCGCGCCGCATTCTCGTGAACTACCATCGGGACGACCCTGCCCACCAGGCCGTGCACGCCTTCAACGAACGCACGCCCCGCTCGAGTGTCGGCGCGTACGCCTACATGGACTTCCTGTGGCGCGACCCCACCGTTCCTCGAGGCGATCTTGCCCGGTTCAAGCTCTCGCACTTCAGTCCCGGGCCCGGCCACGTCCACGCCCGCAGTTCGTGGGACGAAGACGCCACGTATTTCTTCTTCAAGTGCAGCGACCGCTTCACGGCGCATCAACACCTGGATGCCGGCCATTTCGTCCTCTATCGACAGGAGGAACTGGCCGGGGACGGCGGTCACTACGACGCGTTCGGCTCGCCCCATGACGTCAACTATCACCTCCGCACCGTGGCGCACAGCACCGTCCTGGTCCTGGACCCGGCCGAGCGCTGGCCGGGCATTCGCGCCGGCGAGGTCACCGCCAACGACGGCGGCCAACACCATGCCTGGCCGCATCACAACGGCGCCGTCACTGACACCGCCCAGTGGACCGAAGGCCGCGCCCTCTACGACATCGCCGACATCCCCGTCTTTGCGGACACGGGGGAGCACCTGTACGTCGCGGCCGATGCCACCCGCGCCTACTCCCCCCGCAAGCTCTCCCGGTTCACCCGCCAGATCGTCTACCTCCGACCGGCGACCTTCGTGATCCTGGACCGCGTGACTGCGACGCAGGCTGGGTTTAAGAAGACCTGGCTGCTCCAGGCCATGCAACCGCCGCAGACGCAGGGCGACCATCTCGTGATCACCAACGGCGCGGGCAAGCTCTTCCTCCAACCTCTCCTGCCCGCCCAGCGCCGTACCGAGTGCGTGGGCGGCGCCGACCTCTACCGCGTGGGCGAGCACCGCCATCCGCCGCAGCGCGACACGGGCCCTGCGCCGACCTGTCGAATCGAAGTCTCACCTGCCGTCCCGGCGGCAGACGACCTGTTTCTTCACGTGCTCACCACCGCGACGGCAAACACCGCCAGCGTGCCGGCGGCCCGCGTCCAGCTCGAGGGGGAGACCGTGCGGGTCGAGATCGGGGACGTGACGCTCCGACTGAGGACCGACGGGTTCGGCGGTGAGATCCGGCGGGCTGGACGGGCAGCGGAACCCTTGTCCACGCAGGTCAATCTTCCGGCCGTTCCCCGTGCGGGGCCATCTTGACGAGGCGCGGGTCAAACCGGGCCAGCACCTCGACGAGGTCGTTCTGCGCGGCCATCACCTGGTGGATGTCCTTGTAGACCATCGGAACCTCATCCAGACCGGCGGAGATCAGCTTCACGCCGCGCTCCTTGAGCAGCCGGTTCACCTTCCCCCACTCGAACGTCTCCCGGGCCTTGGTCCGGCTCATCACCCGGCCGGCGCCGTGCGAAGCCGACTCAAGCGATTCGGGGTTGCCCTTGCCGCGCACCAGGAAACCCGGCGTGGCCATCGACCCCGGAATGACGCCCATCACGCCGGCCCCGGCCGGCGTAGCGCCTTTGCGGTGCACGATCACGTCGCGCTCCACCCCGTCGATGCAGTGGCGCTCCTTCCAGGCGAAGTTGTGGTGATTCTCGACGTCGAGCAGCACCTCGAGCCCCAGGTGCCGGGCGAGGTGGCGGTGAATCAAGGCGTGGTTCGCCGCCGCGTAGCGGCCCATCAGTTCCATCGCCGCCCAATACTCCTGGCCTTCCGCGGTCTCCAGTCCCAACCAGGCGAGGTGCCGGTGTTCCTTGGGCAGATCCGGATGCTGCGCCATCGCCAGCTTGCTGTAGTGCTCGCACACCGAGGCGCCGGTGCCCCGGCTGCCGCTGTGGCTCAGGAGCGCGACGTACTCGCCCGCCGGCAACCCGCCCACCGGCGCCTCCGCCGTGAACACGCCGAACTCGACGAAGTGGTTGCCGCTCCCGCTGGTGCCAAGCTGGGCCCACGCCCGGTCCTTGTGCTGGCGGGTCACCGGGCTCACGGACCAGTCGGCATCCATCACCTCGTGCTGGCGGCGTTGCTCGAACTTGGCGCCAATGCCGAACCGCGTTTCAGCGGCGATGGCACGCATCAAACGCTCGCGTTGCCGGTCCAGGTCGCGCAAGGGCAGGTCCAGCACCGTCAGCTTCATCCGACACGCGATGTCCACCCCGACGGCATATGGAATGACGGCGCCCTGAGTCGCCAGCACGCCCCCGATGGGCAGGCCGTAACCGACATGCGCATCCGGCATCAGCGCCCCCGCCACGGCCACGGGCAACTGGCAGGCGCGGCCCATCTGGTTGACCGCCTCCGGCTCGAGATCCTCACCCCACTGCCGCCAGGCCGCCGGGGCGTCGCGGAGCGGCCGCTTGCAGCGTTGCAGCACGCGCGCAAACTCGCCCTTCAGCGGGTCGTCGACAAACGCGGCCGGGTCGCGGACGACCGCCTCGACCTCGGCTGCCAGTTCCGAACGATCCCGACCCGCGAGCAGGTAGCGCGCGATGAGGTCCATGCCGCGCCGCGTGGCTTCGCCGGGCGGGACCCCGAGCCGGATCAGGTCCTTGGTGTTCACGGTGGGGTCGCCGGTCTCGTGGCCGCCGTAGGCGCCGACGTCAGGAGGCGTTCCGGATCGGGGGCAGCGCCACCTCGCCTCCTGACGTCGGCGCCTGCGGGCGGCCACGAAGCGCCCGGAATGGGCGTCAGATCTGGGAATAGTCCGTGGGGCGGAGCGGCAGGTTGGTGATGCCGCGCAGGATCTTCCCGTCGGCGTATTCGGGAAGGGCGCTGATCTTCTTCCAGTCGGGATGTTTCACGAACCGGCCCCAGGCGGCCTTGAGGGCCTCTTCGCTCTCGAATCCCAGCATGTAGGTCAGGTTGGGCATCTTGGCGCCGAACAGGGCCTCGCCGAAAAACACCGGCGTGAGGCCGGCCTCGCGGAAGATCCGGATCTCGCCGGCGTCATTGAACATCTCGATCTTCTTCTGGCCGGTCTTGAGGCTGGGGCTTTCGTAGATCCGGAGCTGGAAGACGCGTCCGGGATTGTTGACCGGGGTCTCGACGCTGGGCATGCCTTTGAAGGCGAGCAGGAGCCAGCTTTCGATCTCGGCGTAGGGCGGTGTGGGTTTCGGGGCTTCGAGGATGGCGGCGCCCTGGGTCGTGAAGGTCGCGTCGGCCAGCAACCGGTGGTTCAGCGTCAATGCGCTCTCCGCGGTGGGGTGGGGCAGCAGGACGAACAGGGGGGAGCCTTCCTTGTCCTCGTGGAAAACGCCGACCGGGCGAAGGCCCAGGCGGTTGTAGGCCGGGAGGGCCACTTCTTTGAGGAACGCGCTGAACGCGGCCTTCTGCTCGGCGGAGGCGAAGGTGTATTTCTGGAGCTCGAGGTACTGGCGGACGGCGGCAGCCTGGGCCGAGGCGGACCGGCCGCCGAGCGAGAGGAGGGCGGTGGTGGCGCCGGAAGCGGTGAGGAACGTGCGTCGGTTCATGGTGTGATCTGGGAATGGATGATGGTCTGTCTTGACGCGCGGCACGCTACCCGGAGACGGGCGGGGAAGGCAATGCCCGACGACGCTCCGGGGTCAGTCAATAGTATTGACAACTTTTCGGCGCGCGCCAGGGACCCTCCCCTCGTAGGCGCCGGCGTGAGAAGGCGAGGTCTCGATTCTCCCGGCCCACTTTGCCTCCTCACTTCGGCGCCTACTGTCCGCTGTCCACCGCGCTGTCCTGTGGGGTATCCTTGAACTCCGCCGGAGGCTCAGGCTACCTTCGCCGGCATATGAAAGCACCCGGCCTCAGGTCCCCGGCCGAGGCGGTCTGGCTCACCGCTCGCTGGCTCCGTTACGCCCCTGCTTTTCTCGCGGGGGCCGGCCTGGTGGCGCTGCTCGTCTGGCTCACCCGAGGTCCCGGCATGCCGCTGGAGTTGCGCGTTCCCGGCGCGGACAGACCTCCCGGCAGCGCCGCAGCAGCAAGCGGTGGCAACCCTGTGCTGCTGGGAAAGGTGATCCCCGGCAACGGCCAGCCGGCCGATCTTCCCGGCGCCTGGCCGGGCTTCCGCGGCGCCGACCGCAGCGGCATCAGCACGGAAGCCGTCGCGTTGGCCCGGACGTGGGAGGCCGGTGGACCGCGCAGGCTGTGGTCGGTCGAGCTGGGTGAAGGCTACGCCGGCCCCGCGGTGTGGAATGGCCGGGTTTACCTGCTCGATTACGATCGCGACCAGAAGCAGGATGCGCTGCGCTGTTTGTCGCTCGAGGACGGGCGGGAAATCTGGCGGTTCGCCTACCCCGTCGCCGTGAAGCGCAACCACGGCATGTCGCGCACCACACCCGCCGTCGCGCCGCCGTTCGTGGTGTCCCTCGGGCCCAAGTGCCATGTCGCCTGTGTCGACGCCACCACCGGTGAACTGCGTTGGGGCCTGGATCTCGAGCGCGATTACGGCACGACGGTGCCGCCCTGGTACGCCGGCCAATGCCCGTTGATCGATGGTGACCACGTCATCCTGGCGCCGGGCGGACCGAAGCCCTCTTGATGGCGGTCGAACTGGCCACCGGCAAGGTCGTATGGCAGACCCCCAACCCGAAGGACTGGAAGATGACGCATGCCTCGATCGCTGTGGCCGAGGTGGCGGGCCGCCGCCAGTATGTGTATCCCGCCAGCCATGGGGTGGTGGGTGTGGACGCGCGGGACGGCACGTTACTCTGGGAAACCCCTGACTGGAGGATCAGCATCGCCAATGTGCCGTCGCCGCTCGTGCTCGACGGCGGCCGTGTGTTTCTGTCCGGCGGGTACAACGCCGGCGCCATAATGCTGGCGATCGAGGAGCAGGAAGGCCGGTTCACGCCGCGCACCCTTTACCGCCTCGATGCCGAGACGTTCGGCGCCACGCAACACACGCCGATCCTGTATCAGGGCCTCATTTACGGCGTGCGCCCGGACGGACGGTTCACCTGCCTGAATCCGCAGGACGGATCGGTGGTGTGGACCAGCGACCGCGGCACCAACTTCGGGCTCGGACCCTTCCTTCTCGCCGGCGATCTCTTCCTGGTGATGAACGACTCAGGCAGGCTCGTGCTGGCAGAGGCCTCGCCCGCCAGGTACGCGGCCCTGGCCGAGGCACGGGTGTTGACCGGACGCGAATCCTGGGGACCCCTGGCCCTGGTGGGCGGGCGACTCCTGGCGCGCGATCTGACGCAGCTCGTGTGCCTGGACCTGGCCGCGCGTTAGAGTCCCGGAAACCCGAAGCCCGCTGAGGTCGGACCACGGGGGTTGCCGCCAGGCCAGCCGTCGCGGAACGTCCGGCCACGGGTCCCGTCCCTCCAACTCGAACGCGGCCGACGCCTCCGGCGGTGGACCGCTCAGGATGGGGACAAATGTCAAAATGTCATGGTTTGACCCCATGGTTCTTCGCAGACCACGCGGAATCCAACGTCGCCCACCGCCTGCGAGGCTTCGTAATGGAGCCGGAACGCCGACCGGCTGCGCCGGGGCAAGTCGGACCAGGAACCGCCACGGACCACCTTCCGCGAGCCCGGGCGGACTTCGCCATCCTCCTCGCCCGCGGACGCCGCGGCGGAATATGGGCGGTAATCCGACCGGGTCCACTCCGCCACGTTGCCGTGCAGGTCGTGAAACCCCCACGGATTCGGCCGGAACGACCCGACGGGAGCCGCCACGCGCCAGCGATCGTCGAAGCGCGTGTCCGCCGGGCGCCAGGGTGGCAGGGCGTCCGGGACATGCGGGTAATAAACCGTGTGATGCGTGGCGTCAGACAGGTTGGCGAAGGGGCTGAAGTCGGTGTCCAGCGTACCGTAGGACAACGGCGTGATCGTCCCGGCGCGGCAGACGTATTCCCACTGCACTTCGGTCGGCAAGGTGAACCGCCGGCCCGTGCGTTCCGAAAGCCATCGGCAGAAGGCCATGGCCTGTTCCCAGGAAACCCGGACCACGGGCTGCTCAGGCCGGTTCAGCGTGAACCCGCGCTCGTCGTCGCCGAACTGATAGGCTTCACCAGTCTCGAGCCCGCTGTCGTGGGCGGGGTCGAAACAGCGGTACTGCGCGTTGGAGACCTCGCACCGCCCCATGAGGAAAGGACGCTCGATCACCCGCGGGTGCGCGGGGGCGTTCATTCGGATAACCGCGGTCGGCACCCATCACGAACCGGCCGGGCTCGACCCGGATGAGATCGAGCCAAACGCCTTCCGCCAGGGGCAGACGGACGACCGGCGGGGGAGCCGGCCGACGGGGTCGTCTGGCCGGTTGGATCGGCGGGCGGTTCTCCTTCGCGGAAATCCAGGGCGGCAAAGTCTGCGGAGGGGCCGGGCGCGGGAACCGCTTGCAGGACCGCGGCGGGATGGATGGCCTCGGGCACGTCTTCCAGGCAGGTCGTCGCGGCATCGAGCGCCCGACGGCGTTGGGCGCCGTGGCGGGCGGCGGCCAGCTTGGTGGGGTTCGACGCCACCACCTCCTGCCAGGTGCCGTGATAGGGGGCGTTGAGGTCGATCCAGGTGATCAGGCGATCCCAGGCTTCGGGGCTGAGCGCGACCCCATAATGGCCGTCCCGCAGGATCTGGATCAGCCGGCTCGTATCCGCGTGGAAATCGCGCGGCGGCAACAGGTGCGCGTCGCTCTCGAGCGTGGGCGTGTGCACCCAGCGGCGCAGTTCCATGTAGGCGGGCGAGAAGTGCATTTGAAAGGCCGACGGAACCCGCGCGGCGGGTCGGGCGCGCAGGTCGAACGTCGCCTTCCCGTCGGCCAGCGGCCCGCCGTGGTGGCAGGCCACGCACCAGGCATCGAGCACCGGCTGGACTTCGCGCTCGAAGGAAAAGCCCCGGGCCGGGCCGTACCACGGCTGCATCACCGAGGGCGCGCGGCGCAATGCGAGCGGTCGGGCCCCCACGGGCACAGTCGAGTTCTGCGGCTCGTGGCAACCCACACACGACAACACCTCCCCCGGCACCGCGGTCATCCAACTGCGCATCAGCGCGAGCGCCTTCCCATCGGCGTCCAGCGGTTGCAGGCCCACCGGCGTGTCCGCGGGGATGCGGAAGTTGGCGGAGCCATCCGTCTCTACCGGCACGGTGCCCAGGATGCGCTTGACGTCCCAAGGGCCATCCAATCCCACGCGATCGGGTTCGCCGCCCAGACCGTGGAAGGTGAACGTGTAGCTCATCAGGCGCAAGGACTTCACCATGCCGCGCGGCACTCCCGCCAGACCGGGTCCGCGATAGATGTCCGCCAGCAGCACCGTGGCCTCGCGGGTGTCGGGGTCGGTGCGATCCGGCACGATGGGCGGGCGCGGGGTCGGCCGCCACGGCGTGGGTTCGAGGAAGGCCCAGCCGGCTTCTTCGTGGAGAAGTACGAAGTTGTCGAACACATCCACCAGGTACACGCCCCAGAGCGAGGCCTTCGTCGGCCGGCACGCCACCAGGAAGTGCTTTTCGCCAAGCGGATAGGGATGCAGGAACCGCGGCCAGCTCGAGGCCGCCAGCCCATCGAGAATCACCGGCTCGACCTTCTCGCCATGACCCGGGATGCGTTGCACGACGCCGCGGGTCTCGTGCCGTCCCAGCGCCGGATCCAGCACCACCAGTTCGCCCTGTCGCGGCGCGTCGTGATGCCCCCCGACCACGGCGACGACCTTCGTGGGGTGGCCGGGCACGGGGCGGGCGTAGAACAGGGCGGTGGGCCAATAGGAGTTGCTGCCATAGTACTCCATCTGACCCGTGCCATCCGGGTTGGCCTGGAAGAGCAGGCGGGTGAACGCGTGGGCAATGTCCGCATACTCCCAACGCTGGTAGAGCAGGCGGCCGTGGTTGAGCACCGTGGGACACCAGTTATGGTCCTGGTCGTTCGTCAGACGCCGGATTCTTCCGCCCGGACCGAAGCGATACAGGTTGGCGACCTGCGAGCTGCCGCCCACACACGGCACCCCGATGAAAGGCGCCGTCGACGTGAACACAATGCTCTCGTCCGGCAGATAACACCCGTCGTAGTTGTGGACGTCGGGATCGTCGATCAACGGCAGCGCGCGCAAGGTGCCGCGGCTCAAGTCCAGTTCCGCCAGGCCCCAGCGGCCGGTGGCGTCGGGGATCGAAAGCAGCAGCTTCCCGCCGTCGTAGTGCAGCTCGAGGTCGCCGATAAAGCGGTCCCCGTCGGGCCGGTACACCGTCTCGATCTTGCCGTCCGGCGCCACGGGCGAGAGCGCGACGAGCGTGTTCTCGTAGCCGGTGGGCGCGAGGTCGGTGTTGCCATGGTAGTTCATCGGCAGGCCCAGCCGATCCGCCCGGCGCCGGATCATCAGCAGCCGGTCGAAGTCCAGTCGGGGATTCGCGAGCAAGGCTTCCCGCTGCAAGGCTTCGAACCGCGCCACCAACGAGGCGAAGGCCGCCCGGTCACCCGGGCGCGGCAGGCGGGCATGCTCGGCCTCGAGAACGTCGAGCTGGGCCTGGTAGCGCGCGCCATGTGGATAGCGCTCGCCGAACTCGTCGACCAGGTCGTCGATGGCCAGGCGCAAGGCCCGCCAGCGCGCCGGCGCGATGCCAGGTTCATCCGCATCCGCCACCGGCGGGAACCTTGAAGGAATGACGACCGGCTGCCACTGGCGCGCGTCGGCGAGGTAATGCAGGAGATTCGCCGTGAGCCGCACCAAGTTGGCGCGGTGCGCGTTGTCGCGGTCGGCATAGTCGGGCCAGCGCCAGCCGAAGACGATCAGGCGTCCCGTGCCCACCGCATATTCCACCAGCGGTTTTCGCACGCCGTCCGGCGTGTTCCCCACACCCGACCCTCCCCGGGCCCGCCCCAGTAGAAGTCGGCGACCGCCGGACAACCTCCCTGGCTCAGCCAGATCCGGTCGCGCTCGGCAGACAAACCCGCAAACACCGGGTGCGTCGGCACGACCGCCACCAGCGCCGCCGGATCCCGGTAGTTCTCGAGCTCGTGCCGTTGCGCGCGGACGTCGGGCTCAAGTCCGAGGTTGTCCACCATCGCCAAGGCGCCGCCGGACAGCAACACGCCGCCCCCTGTTCGGCGAACCGCCGGACCGCCGCCAGATGCGGGCCGCCGTGCAGAATCGTGCGCCGGATGGAGTCGCCTTGGTGATGCCAGACGACATCAAAACCCGCCAGCTCGCGCGGTTGCCCGGACGCGTCCGCAAACTGACCACCCGGGCGGGACACCAGCAGGGTGGTCGTGCCAATCGTTTGCGCGACTTCCCACGCCGCCCGGTTGTGCGGGCCCATCCCCGACAGGGTCGGTTCCGCAGCGAGGAACGCGATGCGAAGCGGTGCCGTGGCGGCGACCGCCGCCGGGCGTCCCACGACGGAGAACCAGATCGCAACGCCGACCAGCACCAGAGACCACGCCCGCTGTCCAGGCACCACAGGTGCCGCACGAAACGCCGAACGACCGTAGGCGCCGACGTCAGGAGGCGAAGTGTGCTTGCCCTTGTCCGGAAGACGCCGCCTCACGTCGGCGCCTACGGCGGTTACGGAACACCCCGGCCAGCGCAGTCCAGCGAGCACAGGGGACACCCTCTCCGGGTCTGGTTCCGTTCCGTGGTCGGTCAGCGCTGGTGCCTCCGAACATCATCGGGCGCCCTCCTCACACCGTGGCCTGGCCCTCCATGAACGCGTAGCAGATCATGTGGCAGATCCCCATGTGCGCATCCTCGACCCGCCCATAATGCTCCGAGTCGATGACGATTACTTCGTCGGCCAACCCCGCCAAGGCACCCCGTTTGCCGCCCACCAGCGCGATGGTGTGCAATCCGTTGTTCCGGGCCCACTCGACCGCCTTGACCAGGTTCGGCGAGTTGCCGCTCACGCTCATGGTCAGCGCGATGTCACCCGGCCGCGCGTAGTTCTCGAGCTGGCGCAGGAAGACATCCTCGTACGCGTAGTCGTTGCCCAGCGCGGTGAGCCAGCTCACGTTGTCGTTGAGCGACAGCACCCGGAAACGGCGCCCCAGCTTGTCCGAAGCGCCCTTGCCGAGGTCAGTCGCGAAGTGGGAGGCGTTGGCCGCACTGCCGCCGTTGCCGAAGACGAAGATCTGCTGGTCGTCCACCAAGGCCCGGCCCAACCGCTCAATGATGCGCTCGACGGCGGCATGGGGATGGACTCAAGCGCCGCCTGCTGTGCCCGGACGTATTGGGAAATCCAGTTGTTCATGCGCCACAGGGTACCAGACCGTGAAAGCGACGGGGAGCCTTTCCTGCGCGAGTCCACCGGGCCACGGCTTCACCGCTCCACCAACCCGCCAACCGCCCAACCCCCGCTATTCCCTGCCCGCTGTAGGCGCCGACGTGAGGAGGCGTTGTGCGCCAGGGGCACCGTCACCTCGCCTCCTCACGTCGGCGCCCACAGTCGGAGCCCACGTCGGCGTTGGCGCGCCTTTCGCGGGCAACGTCGTACTGCCAAGAGCCGGGCTGCGAGGGATCAGGCGCGCGGATGGGCCGCGTCGTAAACCCGTTTGAGCCTCTCGGTCGTGAGATGCGTGTACACCTGCGTCGTGACGAGGTGCGTATGCCCCAACAGCTCCTGGACACTCCGCAGGTCCGCGCCGGCGTCGAGCAGGTGCGTGGCAAAGCTGTGCCGCAGTTTGTGAGGTGTGAGCGCCGGATCCAGCCCCGCCGCCACCAAGTAGCGCTTCAATCGAGCTTGCACCGTTCGCGGCAGGATGGGGTCCGGCGATCCCGCACGTGCCCGGAAAACCGGCTCCGCGCCGCCCGGTTCGGCCTCCAACTGCTTCCAATAGGCGCGAATCGCCTCCAGGGCCGGGGCGCCAATGGGCACCAGCCGTTCCTTCTTCCCCTTGCCCCGGATGCGCAACTGCTGCTCGTTCCAGTCCACGTCCTCGGCCTGCAAGCCGCACAGCTCGCTGATCCGCAAACCGCAGGAGTAGATCGTCTCGAGGATCGCGGCATCGCGCCAGCAGTCCGCCTTGACCTCGCGGGACGGCGGAGGGTCGGCCTGTCGAAGGCGCTCGAGTTCGCGCATCGGCGCCCCGAGCAGCGCGGGGATCTGATCGGTCGTGAGGAACTTCGGCAGGCGCCGGGGAGGGCGCGGCAGGGCCAGGTTCCGCAAGGGGGTTCTCGCCAATTCACCGCGCCGGACCAGGAACCGGTAAAAGGTCCGCAGCGCGCTGAAGCGGAGCTGGACGGCCGCGCGGCCCAGCGAGCCGCGGCCCAGGAAACGGAGAAACGCCCGGAAATCGTCACGCCCCAGCTCGCGCCAGGGAGGCGGGGACCCGCGTTGGTCCTGATGCCACCGCGCGAACTCCCTCAGGGCCTGTTCGTAGTTCCGGCACGTGTAAGGGGAAGCCCCGCGATCGGTCTCGAGATGGCCCAGGAAGGCCGCCACTTCCGGATCGGCAACCGCCGCCGCGGCGGGTTCCGGCGTGTTCACGACACGACCACCGAGCAAGCGCCGGCTCCGGCGTTCTCCTCAAGGCACTGCCGGAGGAACGTCACGATGTGGTCGTTGAGGCGCCGACAGCGGGGGCACCAGCGGCGGGCGGCGGTCAGTTGCTTGACACAGCCCCGCAGACCCGTGAATCGCAGCACCCGCGGCGGAGTCTGCAGCCGCGCGCACACCTCGTGCCGAAGCCGCCCGAAGAACGCGAGCTCAAAGCCCGTGCCGGACTCCCGCGCCAGCCGGCGAAGATCCAGCTCCACCGTCGGCGCCGGTTCCTCGGGAGGATTCTCCTCGGTCACCACCGCCAGCCCGAACCCGCGCAGCACGCGCGCCAGGGCCTCGGCAAACTCCCCCACCGTCACGGTCATCCGCCCCAGGTCATCCTTGAAATAGCGCAGCACCCCCGCGGCGGCGTTGCGGACCACCTCGGGATCCAGCCAGTCGCCCGACTCGCCGACCAACTCGACGGCGACCTGTTCGGCGGAGCATGGAATGGCGCCACTGGCGGTCTCAAAAACCAGGCAGTCGGTACGTAGCTGTATCATGGGGCCTCTCGAGTTTTTGCACGGCTTGAAGGAAATCCGTGGCCTCCTCAAACCGACGGTAGACGCTGGCGAACCGGACGTAAGCCACCTGGTCGAGCACCCGCAACTCATTCATCACGCGCTCGCCCACTTCCGTGCCCGGCACCTCCCCATCGAAATCACTGTGCAGCTCCGCGTTGATCCGCTCCACCACCTCCTCGATGCTCTCGGGGCTCACCGGCCGCTTCTCACAGGCGCGTGTAATGCCGTTGAGCAGCTTCTCCCGCGAAAAGAGCTCGCGCCGCCCGTCCCGCTTGATCACCACCAGCGGCCGCGTCTCGATCTGCTCGTACGTGGTGAAGCGGTGGTTGCACCCCAGACACTCGCGGCGTCGCCGAATCGTGGCACCTTCGCGGGAAGCCCGCGAATCGATCACCTTGTCATCCCGACAGCCGCACTTGGGACAGCGCATAGTCTTGGCTCACCCACAGCTAAATGTGTCCGGAGCGTGGGTAACACACCACCCGTTGAGGCGTCAAGGCCCGCCACCCAACAATCCCCAAACAGCACAATACTATTGACTGACCCCTTGGGGACAATGGGGTCAAACATTGACATTTGACAATTCCCAGCCCCACACCGGAGGTCCCGCGACTCGACACGGCCAACCGCCCAGCCTACCCTTCCGATGTATGGTGACCGCGGTGTCAGCCAGGAAGCCCTTCACCGGCACCGGAGGCGTACCGCCCCTCGAGAACGGGGCGCACCTCGGCGCCCGCGAGTTCCTGCGCCGGTACGAAGCCATGCCGGAACTCAAGAAGGCCGAACTGATCAACGGCATCGTGTATATGGCTTCCCCCGTTCGACTCGACCAGCACGGCGAACCCGACAACCTGATTCAAGGTTGGTTGTGCAACTACAGCGTGGCCACCCCAGGCGTGAAGGCAGCCACCAACGCCACCACCCGGCTCGGGCCGGACGATGTGCCGCAACCCGATGGCCTGCTGCGTATCGTCCCCGAATGCGGGGGACAGGCCCGACTCGATCCCAAGGGCTATCTGCTGGGTGCCCCCGAACTGGTGGCGGAGGTTTCGGCCAGCACGGCGTCGCTGGATGTGCGCGACAAACTGACGTCCTATCGCCGCGCCGGCGTGCGGGAATACGTCGTGTGGCGCACCGAGGATGCCGCCGTGGACTGGTGGGTGCTCGACGAGGATGAGTATCGTCCGCTGACGGCCGATGCCGACGGGGTGCTGCGGAGCCGGGTTTTCCCCGGGCTCTGGCTGGACACGGCCGCCCTGTTAGCGGGTGAAGGTGCCCGGTTCATGGCGGTGCTGCGCGCCGGACTGGAGAGCCAGGAACACGCGGCGTTTGTCGCCGCCCTGAGCCGAGGGGTCAGTCAATAGTATTGTAAACTCGTCGCGCCGCGGTCGCGTATCGGTCCGGGCGACGCGCCACCAGCAGGACCGCCGCACCGAGCAGCGCCAGGGCGGACGGCGAGGGCTCGGGAATCAGATGGAAGGACTGCAGGCCAATCATGTCGGTGGGAACCGCCGGAGGTTCGCTCAGCCGCAGCCAAACGGTGTTGCTGCGGCCGTACTTGAAGCCCGCCGCTTGCGCGCTTTCCCAGGAATTGCCACCGGCGGCTTCCCAGGCCCGGGCCTCGACGTAGACCAGCGTTCCCGCGGGAACATCGGGGACCACTAGCTCGGTTGACCTCCAGTACCCCGCCGCGGCACCCGTGCGGAACGGGATTACCGGTCCCAACGGATGCAGACTCTCGGACGTCAGCCCCACGTAGGCTTGCACCACAAAGTCCGGTCCCGTCAGCTTCGTCCAGCCATCGACATCGTAAACCTCGGTGCCCCAGGAATCCGTCCAACGGTTGCCGAACCAGAACTGGCCCTGCGCCCGAGCCGTCATCGGCAGCAACGCCAGCAGCAGGAGCAGAAGGCCAACCTGGCTCGCCCGGCGTCGCCAGGTCGCTGGATCTTCTCGCTCCTGCGTCGCGAAAAGACCCGCCCCAGCCGCCGGTGTGTGCAAACCCTCGGTGGTGGCCGGGGAAGCTCCTTGGCCTCTGCAGCCGTTCCCATGGGCCATGAACCCTGAGAGTGCAGGCGGGACGCCCGCACCACAGGTTGATAGAGAGAGCGCCCGTGTCAGTCTTCGACGCTTCGCGGGTCATAGCGGTTCCACTATACATGAATCGCCTGGCCCGTCACTGCCAGGGCCGCTTCCTTGAGGCTCTCCGACAGGGTCGGGTGGGCATGGCAAACCCGGGCCAGATCCTCGCTGCTGGCGCCAAACGCCATCGCAGCGGCGGCCTCGGCAATCAAGTCGCCCGCCCGCGGCCCGAGAATGTGCACTCCCAACACCCGGTCGGTCCCGGCGTCCGCGAGCACCTTCACCCGGCCGTCGGTCTGCCCCAGCGACCGCGCCCGCCCGCTGGCCAGAAACGGAAACACGCCCTTGCGATACTCGACGCCGCGTTCCTTCAACTCATCCTCGGTCCGACCCACCGACGCGATCTCGGGATGCGTGTACACCACGGCTGGAATCACCTCGTAGTCCACATGCCCATAGCCGGTCGCCAGGCGCTCGGCGAACGCGATCCCTTCCTCCTCGGCCTTGTGGGCCAGCATCGGGCCGCGAATCACGTCGCCAATCGCCGAGATCCCGGGCACGGACGTGGCGAAGTGGTCGTCCACCGGAATCCGCCCTTTCTCGTCGAGTTGGATCCCCACCGCGTCGAGACCAAGGCCTTCCGTGTGCGGTACGCGTCCGACCGCGAGCAACACCCGGTCACAGGCAATCGGTTCGCCCCCCTCGATCTCAACCACGCAACCCGTTCCTTCGACCCGCGCCGCGGTCACGCGCGTCCCGAGACGGAACTCAAGCCCCCTGTTTCGCGAACAGCTTCTGCGCCTCGGCGGCCAGCTCGCTGTCGAGCCCGGGCAGGATGCGCGGCAGGAATTCGAGCACCGTCACCTTGGCCCCGAGCCGCCGCCAGACAGAGCTGAGCTCGAGGCCGATGTAACCCGCCCCGATGACCACCAAGTGGCCGGGCACCTCGGAATAACTCAACGCCTCCGTGCTCGTGCCAATCCGGTCGCCGTCCAGCTCGACCCCCTTCAGAGGCGCGGGCCGACTGCCGGTCGCAATCAGGATCTGTTTCGCGGTCAATTCGGTGGAGCCGTCGGTTCCTTCCACAACCAACTGCCCGGGCCCGGTAAGGCGGCCTTGCCCGGCGTAGCGGGTTACGCGGTGTTTCTTGAACAGGCCCTCGATGCCCTTGGTCAAGGTGGTCACAACGGTGCGCTTGCGCTGCAGCATCGCGCCGAGATCCAGCTCGACCGACGCGACCCTGATGCCGTGGCGCGCGAGTTCGCTGCGGGTTTCCGCGAACTTCTCGCTCGACTCGAGCAACACCTTGCTGGGGATGCAGCCCACCCGCAGGCAAGTGCCTCCGAGGACGGGTTCGCGCTCGACGCAGGCGACGTTCATTCCCAGTTGGGCGGCCTTGAGGGCGGCCACATAGCCGCCGGGGCCCGCGCCAATGACGACCAGATCGTGTGCGGTTGGCATGACGGCGCGAGCATCCCGGGCCCGCGCCCGGTCGGCAAGTCTCGCGGCGCTCCGGCGCCAGGCTTGACCCTTCCTCCGCCGCTTCCCATGCTGCGCCCACCATGGCCCTGCCCGAAACCGTTGTCGCCGACCTCAAACGTCGGCTCGGCCCGGAAAACGTGCTGACCGCGAAGGAAGACCTGATCCCCTACTCCTTCGACGGAACCGCGGCCCTGTCCCAAATGCCGGGTGCCGTGGTGTTGCCCCGCAACACCGAGCAGGTCCCCGCCGTCCTCCGCATCGCCAACACCGCCCGTGTCCCCGTGGTAACGCGCGGTTCCGGCACAGGCTTGAGCGGCGGCAGTCTCCCGGTGGCGGATGGCCTGGTGCTCTGCCTCGTCCACCTCAACCGCGTTCTCGAACTCGACCGCGCCAACCTCACGCTCCGCTGCGAGGCCGGCACCCTCACCCAGACCATCGCCGAGGCCGCCGCCCAGGCCGGACTGTTCTATCCGCCCGACCCCGGCTCGATGAAGATCTCGACCATCGGCGGCAACGTGGCCGAGAACTCCGGGGGCTTGCGCGGGCTCAAGTACGGCGTCACCCGCAACTACGTCATGGGTCTCGAAGTCGTCCTGCCCGACGGCGAGGTGCTGTGGACCGGCAACCAGTGCGTCAAAGACGTCGCCGGCTATTCCCTGCGCGACCTCTTCATCGGGTCGGAAGGCACGCTCGGCGTGATCACCAAGGTCCTGCTGCGGCTCATCCCGAAGCCCGCCGCCAAGCGCACCCTGCTCGCCACGTTCGCCCGCATGGATCAGGCCGCCCAGACGGTGTCGGACATCATCGCGGCCCAGATCATTCCCTGCACCCTCGAGTTCCTGGACCGCACGACCATCGCCTGCGTGGAGGACTACGCACAGATCGGGTTGCCGCGGGATTGCGAGGCTCTGTTGCTCATGGAGACCGACGGCCACCCGGCGGTGGTCGAGGAGGAAGCCGCCCGGATGGTTGAACTCGCGCAGCAGAACGGCTGCCCGGGAGTCCGCGTGGCCCAGACCGAGGAAGAAGCTGTGAAACTGGCCTCCGCGCGGCGCACGGCCTTTTCGGCGCTCGCCCGCGTGGCGCCCACCACGATTCTCGAAGACATCACCGTGCCGCGCAGCGAGCTGGCCCGGATGGTGCGCATCGTCGAAGCCGTGGCCGCCAAGTACCGCCTGCGCGTCGGGACCTTCGGCCACATGGGCGACGGCAATCTGCACCCGACCTTCCTCACGGACGAGCGCAACGCCGAGGAAATGCACCGCGTTGAGGAGGCCTTCAAGGAACTCTTCGCCGAGGCCATCCGGCTGGGCGGCACGATCACCGGCGAACACGGCGTCGGCGTGGCCAAGAAAGCCTTCCTGCC
Organism: Verrucomicrobiota bacterium; assembly: GCA_027493615.1. Taxonomy (GTDB): domain Bacteria; phylum Verrucomicrobiota; class Verrucomicrobiia; order Limisphaerales; family J093; genus DSVZ01. The sequence continues at coordinate 829,584 of JAOSKK010000038.1, read as the reverse complement.
GGCGTTCGCGGGGGAGGCCTCGATGCGCGTCATGCGCGAGCTGCGCCGGGTGCTCGACCCGCACGGCATTCTGAACCCGGGCAAGATGTTCTGAACCCGGTGACCCACTCGTAGGCGCCGACGTGAGGAGGCGAGGCGAGTGCGGGTAGGGACGTTCCCGGGCTAGAACCGCACCACCAGCTCCCGCGGGCTCGAGGTGTTCGTGAACTGGAGCCAGACCAGGCCGTTCGCATCATCGGCCCGCGCCGGCCGCAGCGATTCCCCAGCCAGGGTGACCGCACGAACGGGTTGCGGCGCGCGCAACAGCACGACCGCCGGCGTGTTCGCGACGCCTTCCACCACACACCGGAATTCCTCGGCCCCCCGTCGCGATGGGCAACGCCTTGCACGCAGCGGCCAGCACCTGCGGACCCCGCCCCGGCACGCGCTCGAGATCCAGCAGGAACAACCGCTTGCCCGGCCCGCCCTCGATCTGCTCCCGGAGTTTCAGCTCCGGGTCGAACAGGTTGACGAACCGCCCCCTCAGCACACCGTCGTCAGCCTCGCCCGCGGCCGGCCCTGAAATCTCCGCTTCCTCCGGCCCCCGATGATCACATAGGGCCCCCGCCGCAAGAGGAGCTGCGGACGTTCGCGCCAGCGGATGTCCGTGCCTTCGCTGGCTTGGTGCAACACGCGGAACATCTGCTTGTCGCCTTCGGCCCTGCCCGCCAGCGCCGCTGGATCCCCGCGTTCCCAGAACACGCGCCCTTGGCCAACGCGGTGTAATCCCGCTCTGGCATCGCGCGCCAGGGCCAGCGCTTCGAACAGGTGTTGGCGCGGCGTGGCGAAGTCGTTTCCACCGGTGTTCCACCATTCGCGGACGCGGTGGTAAGGGTCGCGGTCGTCGTCCCACACCACCAGCACGCCGCCGGCCCGCACCCAATCGGCCAGGGGCGGGTGGACATCAGGCGAAAGCGGCTTCTGGCCGTGATAACTGAGCAGCAGCAGCCGAAAGTCCCTGAGATAGCCCGGCACCGTCACGTTCTCGAGCTGGACCGGGGTCACTGGCATGCCCCGCATGAGGAGCGGCAGGGCCAGCCCGTAGACGTGGCTCAGGTGCGGGTCGCTGGCGTCGGGTTCGCCACGCTGGAACATCAGCGAATCACTCACCACCACACCCAGGCCGGTCGTGCCGCAGTCCCACTCAACCCGATCCTGCTTGAGATCGTTCAACGCGTTGAAGACCACCTGCAGCTCCGTCGCGTAGGCTGGCGGGATGGGTTCGCGTTCTTCGGGCCGCCCCTTCTTCGGGTAGCGGCCAGCAAAGATGCGCTCGGGCCAGGGCGCCACCTCGTACTGCCACACCGCGGGTTGGAGCAACGACGCGACCAGCGTGGATTCCCAGTTCACGCGGTAGTCCTCCCAGTCGTGGTTCGGGTTGTCCTCGATGGGGTCGTTCAGATACCAGACGCTCCGGCCGGTCGACCGCACGAGATTCTGCATGGCGCCGTACTCGAGGAACGCCGTCTCGAACGTGCGCTCGCGCCGCTGGCCGCGATACACATTCGGCGTGCGCGACGTACCCGTCCATACCTGCGCGATGTACCCGTCACAGCCCGCGAGCTGCGCCAGGCTCGACTCGGGGCTCACAATCCGCCAGTGCGCGTAGTTGAGCAGGCTGTGGGTCGGCACGTAACAGCGGACGCGCTGCCCCGTGCGCCGGTTCCATTCCTGCACGTGGTCAAACACCTGCTGGAGCGCGCGGCGATACAGGAAGTACTTCAGCTTCGACGCCCGCCACTGCGCGTCCACGCTCGCGTGCGGCGGTTGCCAGTCCTCGCCGTAATGACTCCGCCACTCCCGCTGGAACCCCTTCGAATACCCGCCGCGCACCCAGAACTCCGGCTCCTCGAGATGCAGCGCCTCAATGCCCGCCTCGAGCGCGCGCTGGACACCCACGCACAGGAACTTCCCGAAGTTCTCGCCCGGCGACATGTAATAGACGTCGCCGCCGTGACTGATCTTGTTGCCGTGACGATCCGTCTGCGCCTCGTCCTCGTGGTTCACGCCGTCGAACCGACCGTAGAGATAGTCCTGGTAGTTCCCCCAGGAAACACCGGTCATCACGTGGATGCGATACCCGCGGTCGCGCCACGTCCGAAGCCGATCCGGCAGACCGGGGTCGATCCCGTACACGATCGCGACGTCCGACCGGAGGTTGCCCGCTGGGCTCCACGCCTGCCCGGTCTGGAAGCAGGTCCGCTCCTGCGCCTGGGCAGGATCAGCCGGGAAAGGCGGCGGTAACTCGGCGGCCAAGCCCAGCCCCAAAGCCGCGCAAGGAACCGCCACCACCATCCAAAGCCATCGCGACATGCCGCATTGGATGCCCGGCTGGTGGCGATCATTCAAACGCAATGGGGTCAAACATTGACATTTGACATTCTATCAGCCGCACAGCGCCTCGCCGTTGCCCGGCGAGAATTGTCAAATGTCAATGTTTGACCCCATTGCCTCTCCGCCGCCGGCCTCGTTCATCGTCAGCGGTCTGTTCCAGCTCCTCGTAAAGCCGCCGCGCCTGGGTGACGCGTTCCAGGAGCGCGGGGCCCTGACGGGCGAGCATCTGACGATAGCGGTCGTTGCCCAGACGGTCTTCGGCCTCCAACCGGCGAGCCTCGGCGATGAGCTGCTCGATCTGCGCCAGGCTGTCGCGGCGCCTGGCCAGCAAGGCGTCGAGGCCTTCGAATTTCCAGAACCGCAGCCCCTCGCGCACCACATAGACCGGCGTCGTATGAGCGCTGGTGCCGTCAGCGGCCCGGACACGCGCCGCGATCCAGAAGCCTTCGCCGGCCTCCACGGTGAAGTCGAGCCGGACGCCAGGGTCCGCAGGGTCGCTTGAGACCGCCGAGTGCAGGACCGTGCCATGCCGGACGATCTCGAGGGTGAGGGGCGCCATGCGCTGGGGATCGCCCCAGGCGCGGGCGCGGACGCGAAGCGGGCGGTCTTCGGCCACGCGGATTTCGTCACCGGGGAAGGCGTCATCCACGCGCAGGTCGAGCATGGGTCCGCTGGTGGTGAACGTGCGGCCCCGGCCAAACGCCTGGAACCAGTGGTCGGCGCTGAAGGGTTCGCGGCCGAGATACGCATAGGCGCGCACCTCGCCGATGGTGCCCCCCACGGAACGTCCGAGCCGGCGGACGCAGTGAGTTTGCAGCCGAGGTTGAGGAAGTCGTAGTAGAGGTCGGTGCCGAGCTGGTTGAACTGGAGGATCTCGACGAAGTCCACCTTGTTCCGGGGACGTTGAGGCTCATGTCGCGGTGGACGTGGAACAGGCCGGAGTTGACGTGGGCGTAGCCGGTCAGGCCGCCCTGGGCGCGGACGGCGTCGAACACCGTGTCATAGAGGAAGTAGTTTTCCGGGTCGCGCACCATGGCGGTGATGTTCATCGCCAGCGTGTGGCCGATCTGGTCGTGAGTGCGGGGGCATTCCTGGCCGGGGACCAGCACGTGGTCGCCGTCGACGACGCGGTGGGCGGGCCCGAAACCGCGCTGCTCGAAGTACGTGCGGTAGATGTCGCCCATCTTGACGATGTTGGCGAGGTGCACGTCCTCAGCCTGCACCCAGGCCATCACGTTCCGGGCATCGTCGTCGCTCAGGATCCGGGTGTGGACGTGGTCGTCCCCGGACCACCAGCCCTCCTGCCGCATGTCCACCCAGCGTCGCGGGCGGAGGATCTGTTCGGTCGTTTCTCCAGAGCGCACCGTCACATCCACAAACACGGCCTCATGCTCGACGCCTCGGCGGACCCCGATCTGCCAGGTCCCCGGGGCCAGCGCCATGTCGAAGGGGCCGGGGACACACCAGAAATGGGCGCCCAGTGGACCCGGAAGGTTGGCAGCCCGCACGCCGCTTGCGTGGCCCTGACGGTCAAACTGCGGCGCGAACTCGATGCCGTTGGCCGGTCGTCGCTGGAGACCGTCGGTGCGCCACATCAAGCGCACCATCGCCGGCGTGGGCCGTCCCGAGTCCGCCGAGAGCACGGTTAGCTTGAGCCGGCCCGGCGGAGGGTCTCCACGTCGAGCGTCAACGGCACGGGACCCGGACCGGGGCGGCGCAGTTCGAGGCGGAGCGTCGTGCGGTGGAACGGCACGTGTTCGAGACCGACCAGCGCGTAGGTGACGCCCTCGGTGGCCACGTCGATGGGCACGAGACTCGATTCCCCCGAGGGAAGCGACAGATCGCTAGTCCCCGTGCTGAAATGCAGTCCTTCGCCTCCGGACCGCACCTCCACGAGGAGGGCCCCGGTGTCGCCCGGCAACGGAACCGGCCCGGCGGGCGTGACGACGGGCGGCTGGGCGGTCAGGTCCACGCGAATCAGGTGGGCGCAAGACCTGGCCATTGCTAGCAACTGACTCGCCGCCCGGGCGCCCCGCGCCGCTGCCGTGTGGCGACCCGGGTCGTCCTCGGCGCGCTCGATCTGGTTCTGAGCCTCGCGCAGCTCGCGGTTCAGCGCCGTCCAGCGCGGAGCGGCTGTCGGCGCCAAACAGATACCAGTGCTGGTGAGCAGCGCGGCCGGCGAACTCGAGGATACCGGGGGGCAACGGGGCCGGTGGCTTGGCGGCGTGTGCCCCCGCCAGCGCGAGCAGGGTCCCCAAGACCAACATCCCCAGCCGCCAAGACCCCGGCCAAGCAGTCTCCTGCCCGGAACGATGCCGCGCTGGACTGTAGGCGCCGACGTGAGGAGGCGAAGCGATGTTTCGGCCTGCTGCGATCGGGTTCATGGCAGGGAGGGGTCTTTCGGAAGGACGTGGGTGGCGGGGCTTGGGGCGGGCATCCGGGGCGGCTGAATGCACCGGGCCGTGAATCGTCGCGCTTCTCCTGGGCGGGCCGGTGGAAAGAACGGGTCCGCCAGCGGTCGCACCTCGAACTGGGCGCCGTCCCTGGCTTCAATTACCAGGGTTCCCATGGCGCGGAGGCTGGGCCAGAGACGGTCTTCGACGACCAGCTCTGCGCCCGGCGTAAGCCCGGGGGCGTCGGCGCAAACAGAAACACCGAGAGGCGATGGTGACCGCGGCCGGTGCGGTTGTTGCCGAGAAGGTCCAGGCGGGGGGTATCGAGGGATAGGAGGGGCACACACCGGCCGGCGACGAGGAGGTGGACCTGCTGCGGGAGCTCGGGTTCGATTCGCCGGACGTAAGCGTCGATCTCGGGGCGTCGGATGTAGCCGTCACCGTCGGCATCGAGGTGGTCGCGCTCGTGCTCAGAGCCGTCCTCGAAAAAGGTCAACTCCAGGGTCAGGTCCAGGTGGCGTGCACCCGCGACCAGGCGCACCTGGTGCTGGACGAAGCCCGTGAAGACCTCGTGGCTGTGGGCGGGGGGAATGCCGGCGCTGCTGCTGAGCCACACCAGCGCGCCGAGCGTGACGAGGGCGCGCGAGACCCGGGCGCCAAGCGGCTCGGGAGGATTAGCGCAGTGTAGAGTCATTCAATGGGGCTCTTCTACTCGTCGTGGCGTTCTCTGGCAAGCTGTGGTTGGGCTTCCCACCGCCGGCCCGGCGGTCGCCGCGGGCCGGCGACGGAGGATGCAGGGGCAAGTGGTCTCTCTGCCGATTACGGACATGGGGGATGAGGGAAGCCGGAAGTGCCTTCTGCCCGATTCCACGGGGGGACGGGCGGCTGGGTTGGGATCCGGCCTTGTGGCCGGGTGAACCGGCGCCGGCGCTGTGCCGAGAAAAGCACACTTGCGGAGTCAGGTCGGTTCCGATACAGATCGAGACGACTCAACCATGGGCAACTTGTTATGAAGCGCACAAACCAACCCTGGCAGGCCGGGTTCACTTTGATCGAACTGCTGGTTGTCATCGCGATCATCGCGATTCTGGCGGGGATGCTCCTCCCGGCGCTGGGCCGGGCGAAGGACCGCGCCCAGAGCACGGCGGACATCAACAACGTGAAGCAGATCCTGCTGGCCAGCCAGATGTACGTGACCGACAACAATGATTACCTGCCGCACCCGACGTGGGGCGGGGTGGACGGCACGGCCAACGGAGGTCCCGATGGCTGGGCCTATGCCGTCGCCAACAACGGGCGCATTCCTGGCGGACCGGCCTACATCCCCAGCGCCGCGGGGCGGGATCTCAACTCGATCCAGTTCAGCAACCAGGTCCAGTTCTTCAAGGTCGGCCAACTCGGCCCGTTCCTCTCGACGCACAACGTGATGTGGTGCCCGAAAGACGTCGCGCAACGCGCCACCGGCCAGTTCCGCACGTGGTGGATGGCGCGCTGGGTCAAGATCACCTCCTACTGCTGGAACGGCACCATCGGCGGCTACATCACGTCGAGGAACACCATCCCCAGCGGCAAGACTTACAAGAGCACCAGCTTCCTCCCCACCGACATCCAGATGTGGGAACAGGACGAAACGGACGGCTTCTTCTTCAACGACGCCGGCAATAACCCGCTGACCGCCGGCGAAATCGTCTCCCAGCGGCACGCCTCGGGCAAATACACCAATACGCAGGACCGCGGGGGTGGCGCCATGGTCGGAACGTTTGGCGGGACCGCGCAGTTCATCAAGCTCCGGAAGTTCCTTAGCTATGTGGCCGCCAACTCGCCGCGGCCCAACGAAGTGCTGAACGGCCCGAACTTTAACTGACACCGGGCGTCTCCCGCCCGGGTCAGCTTCGGCTTGCACACCCGCCGGCAACGGCGGGTGTTGTGTTTCCTGACCTCCCCGGACCCGTCAGTCACGGATGACGGGCCAACCGGCGGCGACCAGGGCCTTGTACCCGCCAATCAGCGAGGCCACGCGACGGTAACCCATCTTCTGCGCAGCGTCGCAGGTCAGCGCGCTGCGGAAGCCGCCGCCGCAGTACATGATGATCTCGGTGTCGGGATCGGGAAACAGGCCTTCGAGGTCGCGCTCGAGAATCCCCTTGCCCAGATGCCGCGCGCCCTGGACGTGGCCGGCCGCCCACTCATGATCCTCACGCACATCGAGCAACACGGCCTGCGGGTTCTGGCGGAGCCGCTCGCGGGCGGCGTCGACACTGACTTCCTGGACGCGGGTACGGGCGTCATCCACGAGGCGGAGAAAGCCGGGCGCATGTTGCATGCCGGCAGGTTAGGCGGGCGGCGCCGCGGGTCAACGGAGGATTTGACGGGCATGCGCACCCGCCGCACTGTTCCGGCGCGTCGTTTGCTATGACCAAGCCGGAGCGAGTCCGTTTGTTCATCAAGCCCTACTGCGGGTGGTGCCGCGAAGCCATGCGTTGGCTGGACCACCGCGGTGTGGCTTACGAGACGTTGGACGTGATCACAGACGCCACCGCCTACAGCGAGATGCTGCGGCTGTCGCATCAGACCCTCGCGCCGGTCATTGAAGTGGACGGCAAGGTTCTGGCGGATTTCGGGGCCCGCGAGCTCGAGCAGTGGTGGACTCAGCAGGGTCTGGCGGCCTGAGGACGCGCCGGCAGCCAGCGGTGCATGAGCCAGAGCGCGAGGCCGAGCACCGGAAGCGCCAGCCAGCCGTCCGTCATGCGGTCGGTGCCCCAGAACCAGACGCTGGCGCCAGCCCGGGTGTCCGTAAATGCCCCGTACACCCGGAGCCAGAAGATCCAGCCGGCGTGTAGCCCGATCGAGAAGTAGAGCGTGCCGGTGCGGTGATAAGCCAGGGCGAGCAGGGCGCCAGCGAGGGTCAGATTGAAGAAGCCCGGGATCACCCGTTCCAGGTCGGTGAAGCCGCGCAGCATCTTGGGCAACAGCACCAAGCCGGAGTACCACTGGACTTCCCCCACCTGGCGGGCGCTTTCGAGGAAGTGCAGGATCGCGTAGATCGCGCTGCTCAGGAGGAGCGCGTTCATCCAGTGGGTCACCTGGCGAAAGGCCCCGAAGATCGCGCCACGAAAGAGCACCTCCTCGATGAGCGCCACCGACACGGCGGTCAGCGCGCCCGCAGCCAGGCGACTGGCCAGGCGACCCGCGGTGAGGTCCGGGGCGACCTGCCGGGCATCCGCGACCGACGCGGCCACCGCGATGATCGCCAGGGACCCGAAGCCGAGGGCAAAGCCCGCCAACAACCGCCGCCCTTGACCAGCCGGACGTACCAGCCCGAAGGCCCCGAAGGAAGTGGCACCGAACCCGCGCAGCAATGGCACCATGCCGGCGAGCGCCAGCACGAGCATCGCCCGGTTGACGTAGCGGTGGAACGGTTTGTCCGCGAGCCCCGGCACCGTGTCGGCCAGGGCTTGGACCAGCCAGTAGAGCCAGGGCGCCAGCAGCGCTCCCCCGATGAAGACGACCGCCACGTAAACGCTCAGCACACGCCCCGGACGCATGCACGCGAGGCTAGGCGGCGACTCCCAGGCCGCCAAGCCGGAAGCCTGCCGCCAACCCAGATACTCCGTACCCGGCATGCAACCGCGACAGCCTGTAGGCGCCGACGTGAGGAGGCGAAGGGGATCGGCCCCGGCCCCCAACCGCCTCCTCACGTCGGCGCCTACAGCGGGCACGAGATCTCGAGGCCGGAACTCCGGCGACTCAGGCGGGATCCGGGTCCGGAGGAGCCGCGAGGACCAAGGCGCAGTTCGTGCCGCCAAACGCAAAGCTGTTCTTGAGGGCGACGCGAAGCCGGGCGGGTTGCGGCGCACCGCGCACAAAGTTGAGCGCGCAGCGGGGATCGGGATGTTCCAGATTGCGGCAGGGGGGCAGCGTCTGGTGCTCGAGGGCCAGGAGGGTCACGGCGAGTTCGACGCCGGCCGTGGCGCCCATGAGGTGACCGAGCTGGGCCTTGGTATTGGAAACGGGGACGCGTTCGGTCGCAGGCCCGAGCACGGCCTGAAGCGTGCCGCACTCGACCACGTCGGCGATCTCGGTGGCTGTGCCGTGGGCGTTCACGTAGTCGAGTTGGTCCGGGGTGACGCCCGCCATCGCCAGCGCCTTGCGCACCGCCTTGATCTGGCCGGCCTGATCGGGTTGAACGATGTGCTTGGCGTCGCACGCCAGCCCGCTCCCCAGGATCTCGCCCAGGATCGGCGCGCGACGGGTCTGGGCCGACTCGAGGGTCTCGAGCACGAAGGCGGCCGCGCCCTCGCCCATGACCAGGCCATCCCGACCGACATCGAAGGGGCGACACGCGGTGGCGGGATCGGGGTTGCGGGAAAGGACGCCGAGCCGGTTCCACGCGCTGAAGGTGGGGGAGGTCCAGGCCGGTGTCGGCACAGGCGGCGACGGCGAGATCCGTCAACCCGAAGCGGACGCGCTGGAAAGCCTCGCTCAACGCGATGGCGCCGGTGGCACACGCCGCGCTCACGACAAAGCTGGCCCCGGTGAGGCGGAAACGGATGGACACCACATTGGCCGGGCGGTTGAACATGAGGCGCACGACGGTGGTGGGGCGGAGCTTGCGATAGCCCCGCTGGTGGAACGTGGCCACGGCCTCGTTGTGGAAGGCGGCGTTGCCATGCCCGGTACCCAGGATCAGGTCGGCGTCCAACTCGACGGCTCCGTCCGTGGGCAGCCCCGCTTGCGCCAGGGCGTCGGCCACGACCACCAACGCGAGTTGATTGGCACGGTCGGGATCCTCGACCTGCGTGCGCGCCACGGCTGCCACGAGGGCGGCATCGTCGATCTGCCCGGCGATGCGCGTGGGCAAGGGCGTGTCCGGCGGGAGGTCGGTGCGTTGGCGGATGCCGGAGGCGCCGGCGAGGAGGCGGCGCCAGACTTCGGCGGGTTCGAAACCCAACGCGGTGGCGAGACCCAGGCCGGTGACAACCACGCGGCGTGGCAGGACGGGGGCTAGGTGGGAGGGCATGGCACGGACGTCTCCGGCCAACGCCGCAAGGCGTCCAACCGTTGCAGACCGTCGAGAATGCGCGGCATCGGCAGCCCGAAGTCGATCAGGCAGGCGACCTCGTCGACGCCGGCTTCAACGACCGATTCGACCATGAGGGCGCAGGACTCGACCGAGCCCATCAAGCCGGTCTGCTGGTAATAGCGCTCGAAGGCATACTCGAGCATGTCGGCTCGCTTGCGTGGCGAGAGGTCTTGCAGCCGGGCTTCACCGACCTGCCAAAGGTCGGCCGAACTCTCGAGGTATCGCTTGAAGGGCGCGCTGACGAGGCGCTTCGCCGTGGGCTCGTCCTCGCCAACATAGGTGTGGAGCATCAACGTGACCCGGCCGGAACCGGGGTGACCGGCCTGCTGGCGCGCTTCGCGGTAGGCCACGAGCTTGGGTCGCAGATCATCGACCTTCTGGAAAAGCAGCGCCGTGAGGACGTTGAAGCCGGCCGCGCCCGCCTCCCGGAACCTTTCCTGCCCCCCGAACACGTGAGCCACACCGCGAGGTCGGATTGGAGGGGCAGTGGATGCACCCGCACGCGCGCCGAGTGGCCGGCACCGTTCGGGCCTTCGTACGCCTCGCCGCGCCACAGACGGCGGACGGTCTCGATGCCTTCGAAGGTCAGGCGCTTGCGGTCGGCGTAGTGGGCCGGGGCGAGGATGAAATCGTTCGGGTTCCAGCCCATGGCAAAGGCGAGGTCGACCCGGCCGCCGGACAGGTTGTCCACCACGGCCCATTCCTCGACGACCCGGACAGGGTGATGGAGCGGGAGCACGACGCTGCCGGCCCGGATGCGGATCCGGCGGGTGGTCTCGGCGAGCACGACCGCCATGAGGGCCGGGTTTGGGAAGATGCCGCCGAACGCGTGGAAATGGCGCTCGGGAATCCAGACGGCCTCGAATCCGTGTTCATCCGCAAACCGGGTGCTGGCGCGAAAGAGATCGAACTTGCCCAGGTCCGCGTCGGCCGGGGCGTTGGCGAAGAACAGCAGGCTGAAGGTGGGCCACCGGGTGGCGCTGGTCACGGTTTCCATCGTCGGTGCCCCCACATGTACTGGGTTGGATACTGGCGGACAATCCTCTCGACCTCGTCGGTCAAGGCCTGGGTGAGATCCCGGGCGTCCTGGTCCCGGTTGCCGGTGCGGCGCGCCTGCACGGGACCGGCAAAGTGCACTTCGTAACGAAGCGGCCCGGTGCGGATGGCGAAGGCCGCGATCAACGGGACCCGCGTGAGCAGGTGCAGCATGGCCACGGACTTGGTGGTCCAGGCCGGGCGGTTGAAGAACTGCACTTGCACGCGCTGGTCGCCGGCATGCTGGTCCACCATGAGCGCCACCAGTTCGCCGCGCGCCAGCATCTCGAGGAAGCGGAACGGGTCACGGTCCAGGGAAGACACCAGCCGGAGATTGGCCCCTGCGCGAGTGCCGTACGTCAGGCGCTGGAGATGGGGGTTCGACAGGGGGCGATGGACGTAGACCAGCGGCCGGATCATCGAGGCCGCCCGGGCCGCGACCTCCCAGTTGCCCAGGTGCGCACTGGCGATGATCAAGCCCTGATCCCGGCGGCCCAGCAGGCCCCGGATCTCCTCCGACCAGTGCAAGGTGACGAACTGCTGCCAGTTCTCCGGGGTCAGTTTCTGCCGCACCACGAGGGTCTCCACCACCATCAGGCAGAACGTCCGGAACGACTCGAGCGCCAACTCGTGCGCGGTCGCCTCGTCGGGAGCCAGGCCGGCCGCCCGGAGGTTCTCGATGGCGATCCGCCGACGCTCACGCCACAGATGGAAGGCCAGCCAGCCCGCCCACCGGGCAAACGCAATGAGACATCGGGGAGGAATGATCCCGGCACCCACCAGCAAGGTCCGCGCAGCACCGGCCTCGAGACGGTACCGCAGTTCACGCGGCCAGGTCACGACTGCGCCCGCGGCTGCAGGTAGTCGATGAGATCGCCCACCTTCTGCATCCGCACCAGATCCGCCATCTCCGGCACCACGGCGAACCGGTTCTCGACCTCATACAGGAAGTCCAGGATCGAGAGTGAATCAAAGCCCAACTGGTCGAACCGGGTCTCTGGCTGGATGGCGTTGACGTCCACCTTGATCTGTTTCTGCTGGCGCAACAGGTCGCGCAGGGCACTGGCAATTTCGTCTTTGGTCATGTGGTCCGGACCGATGAGGTTTGTTGTGGCCACGGCGGCACGGGGTGGCGGCTCGAGGGACGAACCCATTCCCTGGGACACCACCGTGGCTGTCCGACTAGGATTCGAACCTAGACTAAAGGCTCCAAAGACCTCTGTGCTACCATTACACCATCGGACACCGTCGGACACCAACGCGCCGACCCTACCGGCTCGCCCCGGAGGCGCAAAGGTAAAAACCAGGAGAACCCTGCCGGGCTCGGCCCAATGCCGACCGTTTGCCATGAGACCCAAGTCCCTTGCCGGGTTGCCCCCTTCGCACGAGAGACGTCCCGGCGCCGGACGAGCACACGCGGCCTACCGGCAAGGCCCCTCCTTCACCCACTCGCCGCCGATCAGCACCGCCGCCACCTCCCCCCGGTGAGCCACCACGGCCGACGCGACTTCATCCTCCCGACCGGCAAACGGCACCGCGATTGCGTCGGCCCATGCCCCGGGGCCAGGACGCCCACCCGACCCGCCAGACCCAGCGCCCGCGCCGCATTCACCGTGGCCAGCCGCACCACGTGTTCCGGAGCCGCCTCCGGGGCGAACCGCGCGAACGCGCGCATCTCGGCGAACAGGCTCAACTCCGGTTCGGACCGCCGCCGCACGGTCGCGAGACTGTCGGTGCCGAGGCAGAGGTTCACCCCGGCTCGCTCGAGACCCCGCCAGGCGAAGGGGCGATGGCCGAAGTATTCATGACTCCGGGGACAATGCGCCACCGACACCCCCCGGCGCGAGAGGAGTTCCATGTCCTCCGGTTGGAGGTAGTTCGCATGCACGACGAGGACGTCCTCGCCCAGCAGGCCGCAGCGCTCGAGGTGCTCCACCGGGGACCCTTCGCCGCAGTCGCTCATGTCCCGCTCGTTCCGCGCGAGCCAGTCGTACAGCGGGCCGTGACGGTAGCGGAACATCGCGTCTTCCTCAGCGGATTCGGCCACGTGAATCGTCAGTCGCCAGCCGCGGGCCCGCGCTGCCTCGCCGCTCAGCCGTAGCAGCTCAGGCACCGTCGAGTAAGGCGCATGCGGCGACAAACCCGCGCTCCATCGCCCTCGCGGCAGGGCGTCGGCCCGGGCCAACGCCTCGCCCAGCAGATGCGCGGGGTTCCGCCGGCTCCTCACCCCCGTGAGCTCGAAGAACGAGATGCCGCGCAAGGGCGTGCCCTCCCAGACTCCCGGCAGCAGTTCCGGCAGCGCCTCGATGTCGCCCACCGTGGTGACGCCATGGCGAACCAACGAGTCCGCGCCGGCCAGCCAGGAGGCCCGGAACTCCGCGTCCGTCCAGGTGCCCTTGAGGGCCGTGATGCACTTGATCCAGTCCGTGAAGCTGGCTTGCGGCGCGATCTGCCCCGCCATGTGGGTGTAGTCAAGGTGGCAGTGGGCGTTGACCAAGCCCGGCATCAGGACCGCATCCCCAGATCGACCCGGTCCGCCCCGGCCGGGCAGGGCACGTCCTGGGCTCGACCCACCGCGAGGATGGTGTCACCCGCCGCGAGCAACGCCCCGTTGTCGAAGGGCGGCGCGGCAACCGGCCAGAGGATCCGGCTGCGGAGGTAGCGGGTGGGCGGGCCAGCGGAACGCACAAGACTATTGCCTGACCCCGGGGCAGCGTTGGACAAATCGCGCCAGGCGCTTCATGGCCTCCTCGATCCGGTCCAGCGCCGTCGCAAAACAGCACCGCAGGAAACCCTCGCCGCCCGGACCAAAGGCCGTGCCGGGCACGCACGCCACCTTCTCCTCCGCCAACAGCCGGAAGGCGAAGTCCTTCGCCGCCATGCCGGTCGCCGCCACGCTCGGGAAGGCGTAGAACGCGCCCCTTGGCCGGTGACAGGTCAGGCCCATCGCATTGAGCGCGTCCACGATCAGGTTGCGCCGGGCCCGATACGCCTCGCGCATCTCCACCATCGCGGCGTCCCCGTTGAGCAGGGCTTCGGTGGCGGCTTCCTGGCTGACGATGCTGGCGCAGAGCATCGAGTACTGGTGGATCTTCATCATCGCCTCGACCAGCTCCACCGGACCGCAGGCGTAGCCGATGCGGAAGCCGGTCATGGCGTAGGCCTTGGAGAAGCCATGCAGAAAGACGGTCCGCTCCCGCATCCCGGGCAGCGACGCAATGCTCACGTGCTCGCCTTCATACGTGAGCTCCGAATAGATCTCGTCCGTGATCACCAGCAGGTCGTGGCGTTGGGCCAGCGCCGCGATCCGTTCGAGCTCGGCGCGCTCCATCGTGCCACCGGTCGGGTTCGTCGGGAAGTTCAGGACCAGCACCCGGCTCCGCGGCGTGAGGCGCGCGGCGATCGCGTCGGCGCGGACGGCGAAGCCGTCCGCCGCGCGGCAGGGGACGGGGACGGGGACGCCGTAAGTCAGCACCACGCTGGGCGAGTAGCTCACATAGCACGGCTCGTGGTACAGCACCTCATCGCCGGGATTCACGACGGCCCGCAACGCGATGTCGAGCGCCTCGCTGACGCCCACCGTGACAAGCACCTCCTGGCGCGGGTCATAGGTCACACGGAAACGCCGCTGGACCGTTGCCGCGATGGCCTCGCGCAACTTGAGCAGGCCGAGGTTCGACGTGTAGCTGGTCCGACCCCGTTCCAGGGCGTAGATGGCCGCCTCCCGGATGTGCCACGGCGTGACGAAATCCGGCTCGCCCACCCCCAGGGAAATCACGTCCGGCACGCCCACCACCAGGTCGAAAAACTCGCGGATGCCCGAGCGCGGAAGTTCGCGCACGTGCCGCGCCACAAAACCGGGAATCGCTGATGCACCGCTCATGGGCCGCCTAGGCAAGGGGATCGGGCCCCGCCCGGAAAGCAAAAAAAGAGCAGGACCCTCCCGCCGTCCCGCCGTCGTCCACCCCAAGCGGCGCTCGACACTTCCCGCCGGCCGTTGCTATAGGCCACCCATGTCACGTCCCCGCCACCCCGGCCGGTCCCGTCTTGTGGTGCAGGCCGCCGGCCTGCTGCTGTTGGCGCTCGCACCCGCCCTCTCCGCCAGCACCTACGACGTCGTCGTCTACGGCGGCACCTCGGCCGGCGTGATCGCCGCCGTCCAAACCGCCCGCCTCGGCCGCTCCGTGATCATCGTCTGCCCGGACCGCCATCTCGGGGGCCTCTCCAGCGGCGGCCTGGGTTTCACGGACACGGGCGACAAGGCGGTGATCGGCGGCCTGGCCCGTGAATTCTACCATCGGATCTGGAAGCACTACGACCAGCCCTCGGCCTGGAAATGGCAGCCGCGCGAAAGCTACGGCAACCGGGGCCAGGGCACGCCGGCCATCGACGGCGAGCAACGCACGATGTGGATCTTCGAACCCCACATCGCCGAGCAGGTCTTCGAGGAGCTCATCCGTGAACACGCCATCCCGGTTCATCGGGACGAATGGCTGGACCGCGCCGCGGGCGTCACCAAGGCCCACGGCCGCCTCACCGCCATCCGCACGCTCAGTGGCCGCAGCTACGCCGGCCGGATGTTCCTCGATGCCACCTACGAAGGCGACTTGATGGCCGCCGCCGGCGTCCAGTACCACGTCGGCCGCGAAGCCCGCAGCGTTTACGGCGAGCAATGGAACGGCGTGCAGACCGGCGTCCTCCATCACCGCCACCACTTCGGCGCCGTCCCGCAGCCGATCAGCCCGTACGTCGTGCCGGGCGACCCGACCAGCGGTGTGCTCCCGCGCATCAGCACCGATCCGCCCGGTGAATTCGGGGCAGGGGATCATCGCGTGCAGGCGTACTGCTACCGGATGTGCCTGACCGATCACCCCGACAACCGGCTGCCTTTCCCCAAGCCGGCGGGCTATGACCCCGGCCAGTACGAACTGCTGGTGCGCATCTTCGCCGCCGGCTGGCGCGAGACCTTCGACAAATTCGACCCCATCCCCAACCGCAAGACCGACACCAACAACCACGGGCCGATGAGCACCGACAACATCGGCTACAACTACGACTACCCCGAGGCCTCGTACGAGCGCCGGCGCGAGATCCTCGAAGAGCACCGCACTTACCAGCAGGGCTGGCTCTACTTCATCGCCCACGACCCGCGCGTGCCGCCCGAGGTCCAGGCCGCGATGCGCCGCTGGGGATTGCCCAAGGACGAGTTCCAGGACAACGGCGGCTGGCCCCACCAGATCTATGTGCGCGAGGCGCGCCGCATGATCGGGCAGTTCGTCATGACCGAGCACGAACTCCTCGGAACCCGCCCCACGCCGGAGCCCGTCGGGATGGGCTCGTACACCATCGACTCCCATAACGTGCAGCGCTACATCACCCCCGACGGGCACGTGCAGAACGAAGGCGACATCGGCGTCGGCCTTCGCGGTCCGTATGCCATCGCCTACGGTGCACTTGTTCCGAAGGCCGGTCAGGCGGACAACCTGCTCGTGCCCGTGTGTGTTTCCAGTTCCCACATCGCGTTCGGCTCCATCCGCATGGAGCCCGTGTTCATGATCCTCGGCCAATCCGCCGCGACCGCCGCCGTCCTGGCGCTCGAAGCGGACGTGACGGTCCAGCAGGTGCCCTACCCGCGGCTGCGCGAGCGTTTGCTGCAGGATGGTCAGATCCTCGAGCCGGCCACGAAGCAGCCCTAGCCGGCCTGGCGGTGGGGTCGCGAAGCGTTTGGAGTGCGCCGACTTGCAGCGGCGCTTTTCGTTCGCTCGCCCTCTCCCCGTGCCCTACACTCCGCGCATGGCAGCGCCCCTCAGGGTCAGCGTCCTCGGCACCGGTTCGCTCGGCAAGGAGCACGCCCGTCTCTACGCCCACCTGGCCGCCAACGGCCGGATCACGTTCGCCGGCGTCTTTGACGAAGTGCCCGAACGCGCCCGCAAGGTGGCCGACACTTGCGGCACGCGCGCGTTTGCCTCGCTCACCGACGCGGTCGAAGCCAGCGACGCCGTCAGCATCGTCACCCCCACCACCACGCACTTTGCGCTGGCCAAGACCCTGCTCCAACGGGGCAAACATGTGCTGGTCGAGAAACCCATCACCGACAGTTCGGCGGAGGCGGAGACCCTCATCCAACTGGCCCAGCAACACGGGTGCATCCTCCAGGTGGGCCATCTCGAACGCTTCAATCCCGTCTTCCATTACCTGCAACAGGTCGCCACCCAGCCCCGCTTCATCGAGGCCCACCGCCTCTCCTCCTACACCGCCCGCAGCACCGACATCGGCGTCGTGCTGGACCTGATGATCCATGACCTCGACATCGTGCTCGCCTTCGTCTCCTCCCCCCGGTGGTGAGCATTGACGCCGTCGGCATCCCTGTCCTGAGCGCCTCCGAAGATATCGCCAACGCGCGCCTCCGCTTCGCCAACGGCTGCGTCGCCAACCTCACCGCCAGCCGCGTCAACCCCGAGCGCCTCCGCAAGATCCGCGTCTTCAGCTCCGGCCCAACCCCCAGCTACGTCTCGCTGGATTACCGGGCCCAGGAAGGCTACCTCTACCGGCTCGCCCGCGCTGATGAGGCGGAGAGTCCGATGTGGAAGAAACTCCTCGCCGCCCGTGACTCGGCCATCGTCAGCGAGTTCGGCGGCAAGCGCATCGTGCGCGAACCCGTCCCGCTTACCAAGGAAGAGCCGCTCCGGCTCGAACTCGAGAGCTTCATCGACTGCGTCCTGGCCCGACGCGCCCCGATCGTGGGCGGCGAGGCCGCCAAACGTGCCCTCGACCTCGCCTTCGAAATCACCCGCCAGATCCGCGCCGCCCCCTCCCCGCCCGCATGAACCCGCCCCGCTTCATGCTCATCGCCGGCGAACCCAGCGGCGACGCCCTGGGCGCTCAGTTGGTGGGGGAGTTGCGCCGCACCTACGCCCGCACCGCCTTTGCCCCGCGCTTCTTCGGCGCTGGTGGACCACGCATGGCGGGCGCCGGCGTGACGCTCGACTTCGATCTTACGCAGCACGCCGTCACCGGCCTTGTCGAGGTGCTCCGCCACCTGGGCAAGTTCAGGCGCCTCCTGCGCCGGCTGCTCGACCTCGCCTGCGCTCGTCAGCCCGACGTCATCGTGCTCGTGGATTTCCAGGCCTTCAACCGGCGCTTCGCCCGGGCGCTGCGCCGACGGCTCGACGCCGCCACCGGCCCGTTCGTCAACTGGCGCCCGCGCCTGGTCCAGTTCGTGTCGCCCCAGGTCTGGGCCTCCCGCCCCCAACGCGCCTACGACCTCGCCGAGAACATCGATCTGCTCCTCTGCCTCTTTCCGTTCGAAAAGGAGTGGTACGCCCGCCGCACCCCGGGTCTTCACGTCGAGGTGGTCGGACATCCTTTGCTTGACCGTTACCCGGGCCTTCCACCGCCCGGTACCCTCCTGCCACCTCCCACCCGTCGCCCCCGCTCATCGCCCTCCTCCCCGGCAGTCGCGCCGACGAACTTCGACGTCACCTTCCCGTTCTGCTGGGAACGGCGCGTCGGCTCGCGGCCCGCGATGAACTGCAGTTCCGCCTCGTGCTGCCTGACAACACGCTGCGGCCGCTCGCCGAAGCGGCCTTGCGCACGTGTCCCGTCGAAGTTGCCGTTGAAGTGGGCGGCCTGGCCCGGACCCTCTCGGAAGCCACTCTCGCCCTCGCTTCGACCGGCACCGTGACCCTCGAATGCGCCCTGTTCCGCGTCCCCACCGTCGCCCTCTACATCACGTCCCCCTTGACGTATTGGATCGGACGTCGCCTCGCCACGGTCCACTACCTCGCCATGCCCAATCTGCTGGCCGGAACCCGCGTCATGCCCGAGTTCCTCCAGGATGCCGCCACGCCGGAAAACCTTGCCGACGCGGCCACCGAACTCCTGCACCATCCCGTCCTCCGCGAAGCCTTCCGCCGCAAGCTCGACGAAGTCGTCGCCCAACTCGGCGGTCCGGGCGCCACCCGACGCGCGGCGCTTGCGATTGCCCGACTCGACAGCCCCGCCATCGCCGCTAAGCTGGGCGGGTGAGTTTCGTGGCCACCTTTAATCGCCTGCCGCTCCCGGACTGGGTCCGGCGCGCGCGGGAGGCGGAGGATGGCGCGGTGCGGGCAAGCCTGGCCCGCCCGACGCTGTCCCTCGAAGACTTCGCGCACCTCCTGTCCCCGGCCGCCGCGGGGCATCTCGAGGCCATGGCCGCACGCGCCCAACGCCTCACCCGCCAGCGCTTCGGCAACGTCATCCGCCTCTTCGCCCCGCTCTACCTCTCGAACGAGTGCATCAACAACTGCCGGTACTGCGGCTTCTCGCGCGACAACCCGATCCTCCGCGTGAGCCTGACCGTGGACGAGGTGCTCCGCGAAGCCCGGGCCCTCCAGGAACAGGGCTTCCGCAACCTCCTGCTCGTCGCCGGCGAACACCCGCGCTTCGTCTCGAACGGTTACCTCCGCGATTGCGTGGCCGCTCTCCACGCCGAAGTGCCCAGCCTTTCCCTCGAAGTCGGCCCGCTCGAAACCGCCGACTACGCGCCCCTCGTCACCGCGGGCGCCGAAGGCCTGGTGGTGTACCAGGAAACCTACGACCGCGACCTCTATGCCGACCTCCACACCGCCGGCCCCAAGCGGAACTTCGACTGGCGCCTCGAGACCCCCGAACGCGCCTACGCCGCCGGCTTCCGCCGCCTCGGCATCGGTGCCCTCTATGGCCTGGCCGACTGGCGCACTGAGGCTCTCTGCGTCGCCGCCCACGCCGCCTACCTCCTGCGCCACTGCTGGAAAGCCACGCTCACCCTCTCCCTCCCCCGGCTCCGCCCCTGCGCCGGTGAGTTCCAGCCCCTGACTCACATGGCGGATCGCGATCTCGTCCAGTTGGTCTGCGCCTTCCGCCTCCTGTTCCCCGACGTCGGCCTCGTCCTCTCCACCCGCGAACCCGCTCGCTTGCGCGACGGTCTCATCCCGCTGGGCATCACCCTCATGAGCGCTGGCAGCCACACCGAACCCGGCGGCTACACCGGCGCTGGCCAGAGCCATGTGCACCGGACCGAGCGCGGCCGCATCGTCGAACTCGGCGCCAGCGAATGGGCCCCTGCCCAACGCCCCCGCCCGCGCCCACCGAGCAGTTCCACATCGCTGATCACCGGTCGCCGGCCGAAGTGGCCCGGCGGATTCGCGCCCTCGGTTACGAGCCGGTCTGGAAAGACTGGGATGCGGCCCTCACGGCATGAACGAATCCGTCCTCATCGCGAACGGCCAGTCCGTGCCCGCCGCGCTGCCTTGCACCCTCGAGGCCTTCCTCCTCGCCCGCGGGTTTCGGCCACGCACCGTCGTGGTGGAGCACAACGGGGGAAGCCGTCGCGCCGTCCGGAATTCAAGGCCCGCCAGCTCCAGCCCGGCGATCGCCTCGAGATCGTCCAGGTCGTGGCTGGTGGCTGAACGAACCGCAAGCCGCGGGATCGAGTCGGACGAGTAGAGTAGAGAGCTCTCGCTCTACCCAGCGCATCGTCGAGACGGCCCGGGCCGTCATCGAGCACAACACCGCTCGGGCTTCGAAGGCGAACCGCTGGGGCCCTTACTCTATTCAGTTGGACTCCCGTCCCCGGCGGAAGCAGGAAACGGCTTTCATGCCGACCCGTGGGGCGTCCAGGAACCCGCCCGATCCCAGCGCCTTGGCTGGATTGGCGGGCTCCAAGTGCCTCAGCGCACATCAGGCGCGGTTTGTGAGGGGATACCTTGGGAACAGCGCGTGAAGTCGAGCTGCATACGGAACAGCCCAGGTAGGAACGGCCAGGTGAATACTGGGTTTGATGACCCACAGCGGGGCTAGCCACGCCGCAAGCTCAAGTGCCGCCCTGCGATGTCCAGATTCGGCCGCCGAGATCAGAGTTCCCAGCCCCGCGGCTTGGTCCTGGCACACGTCCTCACCCTTAAGTAGGCGCAGGCCCAGTTCGCACCGGCTCTCCAGATTCGTCTCGGCCAACCTTCTGAGCAGTTGCTCCCCTGTTCCTGGTGTTTGCGAGAGTTCCGGGTTTTCGAGAAGAAGGAGTGCCAGCTCGCGACTCCCATTCTGATCGCCCGCCTCATGGGCTCTGCGCAGCCAGTGGAGGGCCTTCAACGGTTCGTATGCGATACCGTTGTCGCTCACGTAATCGCGCCTGGCCAGCCTCAGAACTCGGCCATAGGCTGGCCACGCTCGAGCGTACCCGCTTTCCGAAGCGCGATCCAGCCACGCGGCGAGGACCCGATTCATGGACAGGCTCTCGTGATCGAGGACCGCATCAACCCCAAGATCAATCAAGGAGTCGAGCAACAGCCCTGGCACGAGCGACGACCGATCGAACGAGTTCCCAGACCACGCTCCAAGTATCGTTCCCAGGACCATCGTGCTCCGGAGATCTTTGAGGGTCGAGATTGCCTGCCGCCCAGCCTCGAAGAACTTCCCCGGTTTCCCTGCTTGCTGCTCGATGACGCCCAGTTGGAGAAGCGTGATCAGACCGTGTCCAAGGGGTAGCATGGCGGTCTGGATGCCCCGTTCGGCCTCCTTCCTTTGTGCCTCGGAAAGCCTCTGCAGGCCTTCAGGTTCGAGAAACCGCCGCTGCTTTCGTATCCCCGCCGTCAACAGATCAATACGTTCCAACGCTGCCAGCACCGGCAGGCGTGCCTTCGCGGCCAGATCTCCACCAGCGGATCTTCCCGCGTTCGCCAGGTGTGCTTGGCCTGCAGTTCCGGCGGCGCTTGGCCCGCCTGCAAATACTTGCGCGCGATCCGGCGGCTCATCCCCGCCTTCATGGCACTGTTCGTCACGTTTCCGGTGGCTTGATACTCGCTCATCAGTTTTCGGTATTGCGGTTTGGTGATCATCGGTAGCAGCCCACCGCGGAGGCCATCCGGCCTCCGGCGGAACTGCCGCCGCCATCATCCCCAAACCACCGGAAACCCGACAATCGTCACCGGTCACTTTTAATTGTCGCCAGCCAATCGGGTTTCCCATGGAGGTCCGCAGGGGGAAACCCTTGCCACGGACACGCAGCCCAACTCCTGATCTCCCCTTTCCTCGGCGAGTCCGCACGCTTGCAGCAGCGCACCGAGGTTTACGCCCCGGGGATGCTTCGCAGCCAAATCGGCATACCGTTGGGGCCGAGTCAGCTTGAGGACGAGCTTTGCGAATGGCTCAAAGCGATCCGAGATCTTCGCGTACGCCTCGTCGCGGAAGACACTGCCGAGACCGCCGAGACTCTGCGGGCCAACCTGAGCGAGACTCGGATCGTCCAGCCTGAGATCCAGCAGCTCGAAAAGCAGCCGAACCGCGTCCCGCGCCTCCGCATCGGGCAGCTTCGGAGAGCTGGAGGTCCGGAACACGGGTAGCACCTCGCGTTCGACCGCGTCGCGGAGGTAATTGGCATCCAGGGCGCCTGGGTACGGTGTCACAGGCCCCTTCACGGCTTCGCCTCCCGAGGCACTCTGGCCACCACGAAATCGAAGATGACCTGCGCATGGCCGAGGGCCTCGTCGAACTCCTCCCGCGAAGGCATCGGTTCGAACGCACCCCAAGGGTAACGGAACGCCGAGGCATAGGGCGTCAGAACCGCCGCCGCCTGGAGGTGCTGGTTGAACTCAGGTTCCTGGAGGGCGGCCTGCCTCACAAGCCGCTCGATGTCGTGCGTCTTCGGGAAGGGATCGTCCTGCATCTGCAGCCAGCCCTTCAAGGCTTTCTCTGCCGCTTGTTGACAATGGTAGATGGCCGAGTCCAACAGCGGCTCGCTCAAGCCCGCCAAAGCATGAGCCGCCGCCAGGTCCCGGCCTGCTCGCGTCAGCCAGTCGCGCACCAGCTCCAGCCTGGCCTCTTCATCCATAGAGTTTGCGGCCTCGCGAGAGCACTTGATGAAAGAGCGATGCTCGCAGGTGCTTATACCGGTCCACCTCCGCGCGGGTGGGTACGAGCACATCCTTGGCAAGGCCGAGACCCTGCAGACAACGATGGGCGCGCTGCATCCGGCGGGTGGCCCGCTCGTCGCTCTGCGGCACGATCACCATGAGATCCACGTCGCTGTCCTCGTGCGGCGTGCCCCACGCGTGGGAGCCGAACAGCCAGACTTCGTCCGGGTGGAACTCGTCCACTAGTCTCTCGGTCGCCCGATCCAGCAAGTCCTGGCTCAGACCTTTCACGCCTTCTGCGTAACACAACCCAACCCGCAGGGGAAGGAGGATGCCGGCCGAGTCAAGGAAGACTCTCGAACTGGCAAAGCCCTTGTGGTCAACCCAAGTTCGACCGCCTCACTTCCACTGTCGGCTTCCGTTCCCCTCCGACTTGGCTTTCGCGTCTGTTGGCGCCTTTCGCGGGCAAGCGGTTGAAGCGGGCGAACGGGCTTTGGATGTGCACACGGCGTTCCCCGCCTGTCCCCATTCGTCTGTCGCCGGCCCGTGCGCCGAGCGCTACCCCGGCGTGGAGCAGGTCCCGCTCGAGCAGAACTTCCGCTCAAGCCAGGGCAAACGGTGACATCGTGGCCCTCGCTTTCAATGACCCCAACGCCGAGGCGCGGCATATCGTCGAGTCCATCCCGGCCCGGCGCGGTGTTGCCTCCGCAGAAGATGGGGTCGAGAGGGGACTGTCGTACTCCGACATGGCCATCCTGCTCCGGAGCGTGAAGGCCAACGCTGAACCCATCACCCGCGCCTTGCAGGTTGCCGGGGTCCCGTTCGTTGTCACCGGCATGACCAACCTCTTCGCCACGCCGGAAGCGAAGGCAGCCCGCCAGCTCCTCTACTTCATGGCTGGCCGTGACGGCGTGGACACAGCAGCGTTGAGGAACACCTGGCAGGCCGCCGACCTCGGCCTCGATCCGGCAGCACTCGACCGCGCGATTGCGCAGGTGACCAAGGCGAAGGCGGCTCTCACCGACCCCGAACAGAAGCGTTGGGGACAATGCTCCATCCAGCATGTCTTCCTCAGCTTTCTCGACCAGGCAGGCGTCCGCGAGGAACTGGTCCCCGGCGGACGTGGCGAGGTTGTCTTTTACAACCTGGGCAAGTTCAGCCAGGTGATCACCGACTTCGAGACCATCCACTACCAGTCCAAGCCGGTCGAAAAGTACGACTCCTTCGCCAGGTTCCTCGAACACCGCGCCGAGGATGCCTACCCCGAAGGCTGGCAGGGCAATCAGTACGCCAACCCCGACGCCGTGCGCATCATGACGGTGCACCAGGCGAAAGGAATGCAGTGGCCGGTTGTGTTCGTCCCCGCACTGCTCAAGAATCGCTTTCCCGCGAAGAAGCCCGGTAGCCGCGACGTCTGGCACCTCCTGCCGCGCGCCGGCATCACGCGACTGACACCGCAGCCGCGCGCCGGCGTGGCCAACGTGGTGTTGTCCTTCTCCGACCTCAAGTACTTCTTCGAGTGCCCGTACCCGTTCAAGCTGCGCATCCTGTCCGGGTTCAACGCGCCCATCCATGAAGCCTTGGGCTACGGGCAATCGCTGCACGACGCCCTGGCCGAGGTTCACGCGCGGGCCATCCGCGGCGATGTGGCCGCCGAAGCCGAGGTCTCGCGCCTCCTTGAGACCCACCTGCACGCGCCTTACGCCTACCCGGCACTCCGGGAGGCGCTCGAGGAGGCGGCCGAGCGGGTGATCCGCAACTACCTGCGCGACAACCGCGACCTCACGGGACGTCGGCCCGATTACGTCGAGGTGTACGAACTGGACGCGGGCAAACGCACGCCGCGCTCCGTGGACGACGATTTCATCACCGACGTGAAGCAGAAGGTGCGTGACGCCACCGCGGCCTTGCGCGCCAATACACTGCCGCCGGCCCCCACCGTTCTGAAGTGCCGGAACTGCGACACCACGGTATGTGCACGGCAGGACGCACCGCCTGCGCGGTCGCTTGAGGGACGACATGATGAACTCCACAAGTACCCTCACCCCCACCCTCTCCCATCCGACGGGAGGGGTGGCCGGTGTCGCAGGCCGAAGGCCTGCAGGACCGGGAGATGCACCCGGTTGCCGATCTGCGCCTTGCCCGCGCTGGTCAGGCATCTCCTTTTCGCGTGTTTCGCTCGCAGCCCATAAGACTGACAGTCCAGCCGGTGAAAGTCCGGTGATGGTAAATGACGATGAGCCATCCAGTGATAACCGACGTGGGGCGTAGGGACAACCGGCCCCACGCAAGCTCGGTCGTAAAAGTCCTGGCCGGAGCAGGGCAAGCAGTTTCTCCAGGCCGTAGCATCAAGCGAACGCTGCAGCTTCGTTACGCGACCCACCGGGACCGGCGTGGTGGGACTTGTGGTCGCCGAGCCCGTGCGAAAAGGGCGAAGGCCATACCTGCGATGAAGGCACCGTCGAACGCAGTCGTGGGGACCACCGGAGTACGGGCGGCGGCATGGGGAGAAGGGACTGGCAGGGCAAATTGGGGACCCTCGGCGGCTGGCGGGTCGGTCCCGCAGCCTGACGGAATAAGCCATAAGCCGTTGGGTGGCCGGACGAGGCGCGGATGTGGCCATAGTAAGCAAGGATCTGGCCGGACAACACAACCGGTCGGGGAGCCAAGGGCCACTGGACCCGTGGCGTGGATCAGAAGTTCCCGGTGCCGCTTGGGCGCAAGCCCGACTACGGACTATCCGCCGGGGACGGAGATACCCGCAGTGACGGCCTATAAGCGGGTGCATATGCGCCCGCGAAGGTGGCCGTGGCGTGAAGCGGGTTTGAAGCCGTACTGGGGAAAACCCACCGTACGGAATTTCAGAGGGGGCGGAGGAAACGAAGTGCAAGGTCTGGGGACCGTTTGCCACGCAGCCCGAAAGGGCCGATACGTTGGAAGTCACTGGCCTAAACATGTTCGCGCCTCCGCTCTACTCGACGTGTTTCGGAAAGCGCCAAGCAAGCTGAATGGTTCTTGTTAACTGCAACGTGTTAGCCCTGGTAAATGGTCGAGAGCCAGGTAGCCGACCCTTACGCGGATGGGGGCGACCCTGTCCGTGGACGCTGGGGAAGGCCAACGTGCGAGCCGTAGCGTCCCGCGAACTCGGTTCGGCCTCGTTACGCGAAATCGGGAGTGGCCAGTCTGCCGGATTTGATGAAGCCTGCACCGGTGGGGAAGCCTCGATCACGTGCACCCACCGGACTCCCCGGGGTGGAAGGAGACAGCGCGCACGGACAGAACCAGTCGGAACTTGGGAGGCCCGGTTCGGTGTCCTGGCTTGTCCAGGGCCACTCCCGGCGGGAAGCCATAACCGTCGGCGGGGCCGGATCGCGGCGTCGGATGGGCTCATAGTAGCGGCGAACCTTCGATCAAGTCGGAGGGGAGCGAAGGAGCCCTGGCCAGAGTCAAGCCGAGTCAGAGGTGCCGGGGGCTGATTGGTATGCAAGTGCCTACGACAGAACCGGTGGTGGAGGAGCTGACCTTTCGGGAAGCGATCCTGCCGCCGAACCTCCGGGAACTGAGACAGAAGCTGGGCCAGAAAGCCAAGCAGCAGAAGCGATTCCGCTTCTACAGTCTCTACGGCCTGGTGTCGGCCGGAAGTGCTGGAAGCCGCGTGGGCGGCCGTACGGCGCAACGGCGGGGCACCGGGCGTGGACCAAGTGAGCATCGAACCGATCGGGGCGACGCCGGAAAGCGAAGCCGCCTTTCTGGACGAACTGCAACGCAGCCTGCGGGAGAAGACCTACCGAGCCCAACCGGTGCGGCGGGTGTACATCCCCAAGGCGAACGGGAAATGGCGACCGCTGGGCATTCCGACGGTGCGGGACCGGGTGGTGCAGGCGGCGGTGTTGCTGATCCTGGAGCCGATCTTTGAAGCCGACTTCGAAGATTGCTCCTACGGGTTTCGGCCCGGACGTTCGGCACACGACGCTCTGCAAGCCATTGAGGCCCATCTGAAGGGGGCCTGGCGGCGGTGTATGATGCGGACCTGGCCGGCTACTTCGACAGCATTCCTCACGACAAGCTCATCGCCTGTCTGCGGATGCGCGTGGTGGACGGTTCGGTGCTGGGATTGATCCGACAATGGCTGAAGGCGCCGGTGGTGGAGCCGCCCAAGGACGGGAAACCGCCGACGGTGCAGCGCAATGACCGGGGCACGCCGCAAGGCGGGGTCCTGAGTCCGCTGCTGGCCAATGTATCTGCACTGGTTCGACCACGTCTTTCATCGGGCGGACGGGCCGGCGCAGTGGGCCAAGGCGAAGCTGGTCCGCTATGCGGACGACTTCGTGGTGTTGGCGCGGTACGTGAGTCCGCGTCTGCGCGACTGGCTCGAGGGCAAGCTGGAAGGCTGGCTGGGGTTGCAGATCAACCGGGAGAAAACCCGCGTGCTCGATCTGCGGCAACCGGGCCAGAGCCTGGATTTTCTGGGCTACACGTTTCGGCAGGACCGCGACCAGTATGGCCGCCCGCAGCGTTACTGGAACCTGGTGCCCTCGCGCAAGGCGGTGGCGCGGGAACGCGAGACGTTGCGGGGGTTGATCAGTCCGCAGCAATGCTCCACGCCGCTGCCGGAATTGGTCGGGCGCTTGAACCGTCACCTGCGGGGCTGGGCCAACTACTTTGGGCTCGGCTACCCGCGGAACGTGTTTCGGCACCTGAACCACTTCGTGCGGTATCGGTTGGGCCAGCATCTGCAGCGGCGCAGTCAACGGGGCTGGCGGGCCCGCAAGGGGGTCAGCCTGTACGCGCACTTTGGAACGGTTGGGACTGGTTCGTTTGTGAATGCGTTCTGGAAGAGACGACTCTGGCGAGAGCCGGATGGGGAAATCTCCATGTCCGGTTCGACGAGGGAGAGGGGAGCGGCGGTCATTGGTCCTCGGACCTTTCATCCCGTGCTCTCCTCTCTACTCTACCGGTTCGAGTCCGTAGTCCAGGGCACGCCGGCCCACCGCGAACACATCAATTCAGAACGAGTCCAAGAGCCATGGCCCGAACCCCAAGGCCCAAGCCCGGAAAGAAGGTCACCCGTTACACCTACAACGCGGCCGAGGGGCTCAAGGCCATGCAGCCGGAGATGCTCTTCTCACCGCTGGCGTTGCCGGACATCGAGATCAAGACCGAGAAGAACGGCAAGGAGAAGCGGTGGCGGGTGACGCTCAAGGGCGTGGCGCTCTTCGACCGCAAGCGCCGCACCACCGAGTACAAGGCCGCCGACTCGGGCTACGTCTCGGCCTGGTACCTCGACGAGGATTACGACGACGACTGTTTCGTGGACTGCCAGATGTTCTTCGACTTCAAGAAGGCGCCGAACCTCAAGGCCGCGCTGCGGGCCGAGGTGGACCCGGCAGAGTTCACGCTCTAGTTGACCTCGGAACCCTTCCCGGTGCGCGGCTACAAGCGCATTGCCGTGAAGGTCGTGGATGTGTAAAGCAACGAATCCACGGTCGTGCGGGATCTCCTGGCATGAAGATCCTGCGCGACCATGAGGGGCTGGCGATCCGCCTCACGGACGAGCGCCTGGCTCACATTCTGGAGCATCCGGAGATGGCTGCGATGGAAGCCGCCATTGCCTTCGCACCCGTGGTAGGCGGCAAGTACCTGTGCGTCGTGGTGAAGGTCCTGGAAGCGGATGCATTCGTACTGACCGCGTACCTAACCGACCCCATCAAGCGGGGAACGACACTATGGCCGATGAACGCAAACGCGTGAAAATCTGGTTCGACCCGGAAGGGGATTACCTCGAGGTGATCTTCGAACAGGCTCCGGGCTATTTCCAGGAGACCGAAAACGACCAGGTGATGGAGAAGGTTGACGAGCAGGGCCGGGTCCTCGGCTTCTCGGTGACGTACTACGAGAGCAACCGGCCGCGGCAGTACTACCCGGACTTCATCGTCATCGCACGGGACGCGAGTGGGCGCGAGGTCATGTGGCTCGCGGAAACGAAGGGCGAGGTGCGGCCGAACACGGCCCTGAAGAGCGAAGCGGCGCGGCTGTGGTGCGAGAAGATGAGTGGCACCGAGTACGGGCAGTGGCGGTACCTCTTTCTGCAGCAGGAGAAACTCGAGATGGCGCTGGCGAGGGGAGTTCAGTCTCTTGCCGGCCTGGCCGAGGCGCTGGTCCGGGCCCGTCCCGAGCCGCAGCTCCGGCTGTTCGCCCTCGACGATGCCCGCATCGAGCGTGAGGCCTTCAAGACGCTTCTGCCGCTCTACAGCCTGAAAGCAGCCGCCGGATACCTCGGGGAGGGCGAGGCCGTTGAGGCGGAAGCGTGGATCGAAGCCGATGGTGTCGGGCGACTCGACGACCAGAGATTCGTCTGCCGCGCGGTGGGGCGTTCGATGGAACCTGGGATCCGGGACGGGGACTACGTCGTGTTCCGCGCGCGGCCCGCCGGCACACGCCTGGGCAAGATCGTGCTGGTCCAGTATCGCGGCCCGGCTGATCCCGACACGAGCGGTTCGTATGCCGTGAAATGCTATGCCTCCGGCAAACAGCGCGATGACGAGGGTGGATGGAAACACACCCGGGTCATCCTGGATGCGGGCGACGCGGAGTCAGTTCAGGCCATCGGACCGGCGACGGTTCGAGGACTGACCGGCGCAGACTGGGACGGATCCAGTTGTCAAAGGTTCAACATCGACCCCGTTGCCTTCTTTGGCGCCTTTCGCGGGCCAACGGTTGGAGCGGGCGAAGGGGGTTTGTCCGCGGAGACGGCGTTCCGCGCTCGTCCCCATTCGCTTTTCGTTTCGGGAAGGACCCAATTGTCAAATGTCACATCGCTCATCGGGCGAAGCAGCTTGTTCCTGCCCAAAAAAGAAGCAGGGCCGGATGGAAAATCCGGCCCGTTCCGAGAACAAAATCCTCTGCTCGATGCGGCGCCGCAGACTTACGCCATGGGTTGCACACGGATCACTGCGTTTTTGCATCGCAACCGTGGTGATAGAGTACCCGTGATCACCTGTCCCACCAGTCACCAGAACTGGGGACAGGCGCTCTACCCTGGAAACCTCCTACCCGCTGTAGGCGCCGACGTGAGGAGGCGTCCCGGGTCGTAGGTGCCGACGTGAGGAGGCGCTTCGGGCCAGGGACAACACCCTTCGCCTCCTCACGTCGGCGCCTACAGTCGGTCGCGGTTTCATGCGGCACCAATAGGGGCTGGCCAAGTCGGCCGCCGGTTTCTTAGGCTCGCTGCATGGCAACGGTTCGTCTCGGCATCATCGGCCTCGGCAACATCGGCAAGTACCACGCCGATTACCTCCTCAACGGCAAGGTTCACCGCGCCGAACTCACCGCCGTCGCCGACGCCCTCGCCCCCCTCGACCCGTGGTCCGCCAAAGGCCTCAAGACCTTCACCGATGGCGAAGCCCTGATCCGCTCGGGTGACGTTGACGCCGTCCTCATCGCCACCCCCTCACTACCAGCACACGACCCTCGGCATCGCCGCCCTCGAAGCCGGCCGCCATGTCATGGTCGAGAAACCCATCTCGGTGCACAAGGCCGACGCCGAACGCCTCCTCGCCGCCCACCAGCGTCATCCGCAGCCCGTCTTCGCCGCCATGTTTCAACTGCGGACCGAACCGCGCTACCTCAAGATCCGGCGGCTCATCCAGGGCGGCGAGCTCGGCGCCCTCGTGCGCGTAAGCTGGATCATCACCGACTGGTTCCGCACCGAGGTCTACTACGCCAGCGGCGGGTGGCGCGCCACCTGGAAGGGCGAGGGCGGCGGCGTCCTGCTCAACCAGTGCCCGCACAACCTCGACATCCTCCAATGGCTCTGCGGCATGCCCGCCCGCGTGCGCGGCTTTTGCCAACTCGGCCGCTACCACCACATCGAGGTTGAGGACAACGTCACGGCCTACCTCGAGTGGGCGTCAGGAGCCACCGGCGTCTTCATCACCTCCACCGGCGAGGCGCCCGGCACCAATCGCTTCGAGCTCTGCGGCACCCGCGGCAAAGTCGTCCTCGAAAACAACCGGCTGACGTTCACGCGTAATGAGACCGACATGGTCGAGTTCAGCCGGGACGCCAGGACCGGCTTCGCGCGGCCCGAGGTCTGGAACATCGACATCCCTTTGACAACGCCCCCGCCCAGCACGCGACGCTCACCCAGAACTTCGTCGATGCCATCCTCGACGGTGCGCCGCTCATCGCCCCGGCCACCGAGGGGCTGAACTCCGTCGAGCTCGCCAATGCCGCGCTGTATTCATCGTTGACGAACCAGACGGTGGAGCTGCCGCTGGACGGCGCGGCTTACGAGCGAAAGCTCGAGGCGCTCATCGCCGGCTCGCGCCACGAGAAGAAGGTGGTGCAGGTGCAGAACGAGGACTTCACCAAGTCTTTCGTCCGGTAGGCGCCGACGTGAGGAGGCGTGTTTCGTCCCACGCCGGGGCCACGTCGCCTCCTCACGTCGGCGCCTACCGGGGGAGCTCGGCCCGCGCAGCCCGCGCCATTCACAGCCCCCCGTAGCGACGGTGCCGGCGGGTGTACTCCTCGAGCGCCTCGTAGAACTGGGCCTTGCGAAAGTCCGGCCAGAGTGTGGGGGTGACGACAAACTCGGCGTAGGAGATCTGCCAGAGGAGGAAGTTGCTGATGCGGAGTTCGCCGCTGGTCCGGATGAGCAGGTCCGGATCGGGGTAGTTGTGGGTGTACAGGTGCTGGGCGACCGCCTGTTCGTTGATCTCCTCCGGATCCAGTTGGCCGGCCTTGACCTTGTGGGCGAGGCGGCGGATGGCCTCGACGATCTCGGTGCGGCCTCCGTAGCTGAGGGCCAGAATGAGCGTCAGACCATTGTTGCGGGCGAGGGCGGCCCGGGTGTTCTGGAGCTGGGTCTGGACGAACTCCGGGAGGCGATAGATCTGGCCAATGGCCTCGAGCCGCACGTTGTTCCGGTTCAGTTCGCCGATCTCGTTCTTGAGGTACCGCGCCAGGTACTTCATCAGCGTGTCCACCTCATCCTTGGGCCGCTGCCAGTTCTCGATCGAAAATGCGTACAGGGTGAGATACTTGATCCCCAGTTCGCCCGCGGCCCGGACGATGACGCGCACCGACTCGGCGCCGACGCGGTGGCCCTCGACGCGTGGGAGGTGGCGCTGCTTGGCCCAGCGCCCGTTGCCGTCCATGATGATGGCCACGTGCGTGGGAAGGTTGGCCAGCGCCGTCGGGCTGAGGTGCGGAGACGGGGGCTCATGCGCCGGCGGCCGGTCTCCCGCGGGTGGGGGACCGGCGGGGTTTCACACGTGGATGGTCTGGTCGCGGGCGGGTCCCACCGAGACGATGCCGAGCTTGGCGTTCGAGAGTTCCGCCAGGGCGCGGAGATAGGCCCGGCACTTGGCCGGGAGCTTCTTCCACTCGCGGATGCTGTCGGTGGGCGTGCGCCAGCCGGGGAACTCGGCGTAGACCGGTTCACAAGCCGCGAGCACTTCGAGGTCGCACGGTACGTGGGAGAGGGTGTCGGAGCCGTGCCGGTACCCGATGCAAATCTTGAGAGTCTCGAGTGTGTCGAGCCCGTCGACATTGGTGACCGCGAGCATGTCGATCCCGTTGACCATCGTGGCGTGGCGCGTGACGACGCTGTCGGCCCAACCGCAACGGCGCGGGCGGCCGGTGGTGGCGCCGAATTCGCGGCCCATGCCGTGCAGGAGGTCGGCGATCTCGGCGTTCTCGGTGGGGAAGGGGCCTTCCCCGACGCGGGTGGTGTAGGCCTTCATGACGCCGACCACGCGATCCATCCGGTTGGGCGGGACGCCGGAGCCGGTGCAGGCGCCGCCGGCCGTGGTATTGGAAGAGGTGACGAACGGGTAGGTGCCGTGGTCGATGTCCAGGAACGTGCCCTGCGCGCCTTCGAAGAGCACCGCGGCACCGCGCTGGGTGGCTTCGTGAAGCAGCACGACCGTGGAGGTGACGAAAGGCTTGAGCCGGTCGCCGGCCGCCCGGTAGGCCGCGTGGACCTTGGTGAAGGAGAGCGGCTTGGCGCCGAGTGCCTTGAGGACCTGGTTGTTTTCCGCGAGGCGCTGCCGGAGCAGGGCCTCGAACCGCGGCGGGTTGATCAGGTCCACCATGCGGAGGCCCACCCGCGCGGCCTTGTCGCCGTAAGCGGGCCCGATGCCCCGTTTGGTGGTGCCGATCCTGTGCTTGCCCTTGCGGAGTTCGCGCTGTTCATCCAGCAGCCGGTGGTACGGCAGCACGAGATGGGCGGTCTCGCTGACGAACAGCTTGCCGGCCACGGTCACCCCGGCCGCCTCGAGAATCTCGATCTCCTCGACGAGGCTGAGGGGGTCGATGACGACGCCGTTGCCGATGACACACCGTTTGTCCGGCCACAGAATCCCCGAGGGCACGAGATGGAGGACAAACTTCTTCGGGCCGATGAAGACGGTGTGGCCGGCGTTGTTGCCGCCGGCGGTGCGCACGATCAGGTCCGAGCGCTCGGCGAGGACGTCGATGATCTTGCCTTTGCCTTCATCGCCCCATTGGGCACCCACAAGAATGGTGTTGGCCATAGGCTGGCTGGGCTGACGAAATCGAGAGGCGCGGCGGCGGGGTTACTCCGGAGCCGGCGGGGCGTTGGTCGGAACGGTCAGGATCGTGGCGGTGCCGTCGCGCCGGATCTCCACGTTGAGGTCGGGACCGGGGCTGGCATCGGCCGGGCGCAGGCCGCGCAACGGGGTTTCGCCGGTGCGCGCCGGTTCGGCGCCGTAAAGGTTCCGACGCAGATTCTCGATCTGCCGGGCCACGGAAAGCTGGTCCCGGAGGTGGACGATCTGCTCGCGCAAGGCGACGACATCGCTCAGGCGCCGTTCCATCTCGGCCTTCTCGGTCTGGAGCCGGTGGAGTTCCTCGAGCAGGAAATCGCGGTCGCCCTCGGCGGCATCGAGTTTCTGCTGCGTCAGGGTGATCTGGCCTTCGAGGGAGGTGATGGCGCCGCGCATCTCGTTGGCCTGACGGTCGAGGGCGGAGTTCTGGCCTTCGAGCTCGGCGATGCGGCCTTCCCGCTTGGCGAGTTCGGTTTCCTTCTCCTTGAGGGACTGGGTGGCGGCCTGCACCGCGGTCTCGGTGCGTGCCAGGACTTCCTTGGTCTGGTTGAGCTGCTGGGCCGTCTGCTCGAGGGTCGCGCGGGTCACGTCCACGTCCTGACGCAGTTTCGAGGTCTGCGACTCGAGTTGTTCCCGCTGGGACTTGGTGTCCTCGAGATCCTTGGCCAGCTCCTGGATGCGCGCCTCGGCCGCCCGCTGGGCGCTGCTGGCCTGGTTGTGCCGGACGACCAGGCCGACGAGCAGGCCGAGACACAGCAGGATCAGGATGACGACTGGTGCCTTCGAGTTCATTTGCGAGCAATCTTCTGACTTTCGCCCCGCAACGCAAGTCTGTTCGCCGGAGTCAGAGGCGCCGGACCTCGATCCACGCACGGGCCTCAGCGCCCGTCCGCGCGTCGCGCGCCACCAACTCGTGGCGTCCCTCGGCCAGCCAGGCCTCGGACGTGCCCGACGTGCCGGTGATCCTCAGCGTCGGGCTGCGCCAGCTCACCTCCCCCGCCGCCAGCGCGCGCAGGCGCAGGCGCCGCCCCGACTCCGGCAGGTCGGGATCGAGCACGAACACCGCCCCGGACACGGGCTGCGTGATGCGGAACTCGGCCGGCGGCACGTCGGCGTCGTCCAACACCACTCGCGCCCCCAGCGATGGACCGTGGTGTAGGAACCAGTCCCGGTACGCGGCCGGCAACCGGACCCGGCCCGCTGCATCGTAATCGGTTGCCGCTTCACAGGGCGGCAGGGTGTTCGCCAGAAAGCGTTCCCGGAGGGCGTCAGGCCGCGCGGGATGCACCTGCTTGCCGGTCAGCGGATGGATGGCCAACTCGACCACCGGCGTTGGTGGCGTGTACCAGCTCGTCCCGCAACGCTCATGCAGGTGGTTCATCAGCTCCTGCAAGACGGGCGCCGCCCCGCTCACGCCGGAGATCTCCTGCATGGGCGTCCCGTCGAAGTTACCGACCCAGACGGCGATGACGAATTCCGGGGTGTACCCGAACGCCCAGTTGTCGCGAAACGCCGTGCTGGTTCCCGTCTTGCAGGCCACGGGGAAGTCGAAGCGCAGCGGCGAATCCAGCCCGAACGCCCGCACCCGCGCGGCGTTGTCGCTCAGGATGTCGGCCACCAGCCAGGCCGCTCCCGCCTCAAACACCCGTCGACCGTGGGACGCCGGCACCACCCATTCCTCCAGACGCCTCGCACGGGAGGCACGGGCTGCGCCCATCGCAACGCGTATGGAGTGCGGGGGGTTCACCGCCGCTTTTCGCGCTCGGTTCAGGGGAAGCCCGCGGGTTGGCGTCGCTGACCGCTCGTTCCGCGAGCAGCCGGTAAGGGAGGTAGGTGCCCAGTCGCGCCAGACAGGCATAGGCGTTGGCCAGCTCGAGCAGGCGCGCCTCGGCATTACCGATCGTCAGCCCCAACCCGTAGAACGCCGGCGGCTGCTCGAGGGTGGTGAGCCCGCAGGCCCGCAACCGCTCGAGCAGCACGCCCGGCCCGCCGATCGTCTCGAGCACTTTCACCGCCGGGATGTTCAGCGAGTTGGCCAGCGCCTCCCGGTAACGGGTCGGGCCCTGGCAACGCCGATCATAGTTCAGCGGCGCGAACACGCCGGTCGGCGTGGCGAAGTCCGTCGGGACATCAGCCACAATCGTGGCGGGGGTGGCGCCCTGTTCCAGCGCGATCAGGTAGGTGAAGGGCTTGAACGTCGAGCCGGCCGAGCGCCGCGCCCAGGCGCCGTTCACCTGGCCCGCCGGGACTGCGAAGAAATCCGGGGAACCGACCAGCGCCAGGACGTCGCCGGTGGGGACATCGAGGATCACCACGGCTCCGTGGCGGGCCTGGTGCGGCCGGAGCCGATCAAGCTGGCGACGCAGGACCTGCTCGGCCCGCCGCTGCAGTGCGAGGTCGAGCGTCGTGGTCAGCGGCCCGCCGCCGTGCGCGGCCAACGCGGAGGCGTGCGTCTGCAGGATCAGGTCGGCGAAGTGCGGGGCAAGGAAGTCCGGGTGTGGGGAACGCAACCGGAGAGGCGCTGCGCGGGCCCGGGTGTATTCGGTCTCGGTCAACCGTCCCGCGGCGTGCATCCGGGCGAGAATCCACTGCTGTCGTTGCCGGGCACGTTCGAACTGGCGGTGAGGATTGAGGCGGGTGGGTGCTTGCGGCAGGCCGGCCAGGAACGCGGCTTCGGCGGGACTCAGGTCCGGCAGTCGCCGGTCGAAGTAGAAGGCGGCGGCGGCCGCGCATCCCCGGCGGCGGTTGCCGTAGTCGATCCGGTTCAAGTAGGCGGTCAGGATCTGCTGCTTGGACCAGACCTGCTCCAGGCGCAGGGCCTGGAGGGACTCGAGGAGTTTCGGAAACAGGGTCCGCGGCCGGGGCTGGACCTGCTTGATGAGCTGCTGCGTGAGGGTCGAGGCACCGGACACGATGCGGCGGTGCCGCAGCAGTTGTCCCGTGGCCCGCAGCGTGGCCCGCCAGTCCACGCCGTGGTGCGTCCAGAAGCGCTGGTCCTCCGCGGCCAGGGTGGCATCGATCAGGCACTGCGGCATCTCCGCGAGCGAAGCGGGTTGACTGACAACGTCCTCGACCGCGCTGACCTCACGCAGCGAATGACCGTGGCGATCGGTCAGCTCAACCGCGGGCGGGAGCGGGAGGAACAGGCCCGCCGGCAGCGGCACGCAACGCAGCGCCAGCCACGCGCCCAACGGCAGGACCAGCAGCGACAGCAATCCGAACCCCCAGATGGCCCGCCTTTGTCCGGCCGGCCGCGCGCCCTTGGCCCCGAGACCATGCGCGTTGGTCATGAACCTCAAAGCGCCGGACAACCGAACGCACTCCAGACGCTTCGCGCGGGACGCATCGTCTCCGCCCATCGCGAAGCGTCTGGAGTGCGGGGGGTCATCCCCGCTTTTCGTGCACGGTTCATGGGGAGGAGCCGGTGGCTGCTTCATGGCCTCCTTTCACTCGCTGGCGAACGTCTCGACACGCTGGATCGTCGTCAGACCAAAACTTTCGGGCTGATACATTGCCTCGACCTTCGCCGCAGGTGCCAGCGCCCTGCCGGCAGCGCGCACCCGGGCCAGATAGCGCACCGTGTAGTCTCCCGGCGCCAGCCGATCACAGAAGAAAAGCGCCCGGTCGGCCCGCAGTTCGCGGAAGTCACTGATCCAGTCCGCGGTCAGCGCGGACCCGGCCGCCGCCTGCCGCGATGTGAACTCGGGTTGCAGCGGCTCGAACACCGCGGGCAACGGATCGTCGAGCGCGAGGAAGTAGGCCGGTTGCCGCACCTCGAGCCGGAGGCTCACCAGCACGCGATCCCCCACCCGCGCCTGGGCGAACTCGCGCACGGACCCGTCCTCGGCCACGAGGTCATAACGGCGCTGGAGGGCGAAGCCGCGGTCCTGCGCCGGCAGGGCGACTTCGCGCGCGTCCGGACACCGTCGCCTGCACGAACAGCCGGCGGGACGACGGATTCTCCAGCCACAACGGCGTCGCAGCCCCCGCGGGTACGCTGCGGAACGTGGTTTCAAACGTGTGCGGCGTGGCCGGCAATTCAAACGCCACGCGCTCCTCGCCCCACACCAACGCCCCGGCGATGGCTGTCCGCTCGCCTTCCACGCGCCGGGCATATTCGGCCAACGCCAGCATAGCCCAGGCGTTGCCCTGCGTCGTCAGCCAGTGACCCTCCCGCCGCAATGCCAGGAGTTCCTCCAGCAAGCGGTCCACCTCGGGCCGGTCCGGCTCGACCCGGCACCAGGCCAGCAGTTGGATGGCCCGCGCGCGCGCCGCGCCCCCGAACCACAAGTCCTCCTGCGCCGGCAGTCCCCGCTCCGGCTGAAGCAAAGCAATCGCCTGATCTCTGGCGGTGGCCACCCGGCTCAAGGCCAGCACCGCGCGGGTCTCGGGAGACATGCGGGCGCGCTGGGCGAACAGCGCATCGGCGTGACCTTCCTCGGGGCGTCCGGCCAACGTGAGCGCCCAGAGCGCCAGCGCCCGCGCCGAGAGCGCTTCGTTGTCGGGCGGAGCCGCGCCCGGGGTCGAGGCGAGCGCGTTGCGCAGGTGACGATACAAGCGGTCCAACGCGTCGGTGGGCAAACTCACGCCCTGCCGCTCGGCCAGCGCCAGCGCCAGCCCGCCGTAGGCGCTCACCCAAAGCACGGACGTGCGACCGCCCGGCCAGTACGCCAGCCCGCCGTCGTCCGTCTGGAGACCCAGCAGGCGGTTCACGCCGCGTTCGATGGCGACCCGGGCGTCATCCCGCGGCCGGGCCAGTTCGGCAAAGTGCGGCGGAAAGTCGGCCAGGGCCAGCCACGGCAGCAGGCTCGAGATGGTCTGTTCGGCGCAGCCGTAGGGGGTATTGCAGCAGATGAGTGAGGGCGTCGCCGAGCTCGCCCAACCGCGTGTTCGAGACGCGCACCGTCACCTCGCGTTCACGCGCGCCCTCGAGCAGTTGTGGGTCGGCGCGGCCCAGCAGGTTGGTCCGCGACGTCACGCTGCGGGTCAGGTGCACTTCGCGCAGGAGCGGCGCCGGATCGTTCACAGTCAGCCGCGCCTCGACGGCGTCGCGGAAGGCTTCCTCCGCCGGCTCGAGCCAGTGCGCGTGCCAGATCCACCGCGCGGGACCGGCGCGCCGGAACTCGACCGGGAACTCGACCGTGACCACGCCGCCGGCAGGCACGCGAAGCTGCCGCGGGGAAGGGGCTTTGCCGGCGGTGCCAGGGGCGAACACCGCGAGGTCATCCAGTTCGAGGCCGACCTCGATCACGCCCTCCTGCGCCGTGCGATTGTGCAGCACCGCCCGGGCGTGCAGGTGGTCGCCGAGATTCGCAAAGGCTGGCAGCGCCGGCTCGAGCTGCAGCGGCTGGTTCACGCGGAAGCCGGCGGTGCCCGTGCCGAACTGGTGCTTCGCCGTGTGCGCCACGGCCACCACGCGGTACTCGGTAAGGCTGTCCGGCGCCGGGAATTCGACGGCGAGGCGGCCCGTGACATCCGTTCGCAACGTCGCGTTCCAGAAGGCGCACGCCCGGAAGTCCTGCCGCAGACCGCCCCGGGATTTCCCGCCGCCCCCGACGAGGTAGCCTTTGTTGTGGAACCGCCACAGACCGGAATCCTCGGGCAGCAAGGCCGGCAGGGTGCCATGCGACCACACGGCCAGCGGGCGCACGGCGTGGAAGAACCCTGCGGGATCGGGGACGTCGTACCCCATGAGGCTCAGCACCCCTTCGTCCACGGCGTACAACGTCACCTCGGCGTCCGCGGCCGGCGCGCCGGTACCGTCCGAGACCTGGGCCGCGATGGCAACGGGTTCCCCAGGTCGCACCTCGGGGGCGGCCGTGGTGAGGGCCACGTCGAGCCGGGTCTCGGGGCGCCGGACGTTGAGCGGGCAGTAACCCAGCGCGTATTCCGGCTCCGGCAAGGCCCGCGGGCTGTTGGTCATCCCCGCAGCAGCATCACTGAGACATAGACCGCCGGGGCGTCCTCGACCCTGAGCGGCACGGCCACTGACGGCGCATTGCCGTTGAGCCGGGTCAGGAAGGAACGCATCACGCGGTCCCGTTCGACGGTCACCACCGCGGTCCCGCTGAACGGGGCCCGCACCAGTAACTGCGCGGTGTCGCCCACCCCATAGTTCGTGCGATCGGGAACCAAGTCGAGTACCGCCGGATTCCGGTAGTCCCAGGCGGTCATTCCGGCGCCGCTCACGTAAACCACCAGCGCCGTCACCACCTCGCGATCGGCGGCGTCCCGAGCGCGGACCTCGAGCAG
The DNA here is from genome assembly GCA_027493615.1 of Verrucomicrobiota bacterium. Lineage (GTDB taxonomy): Bacteria > Verrucomicrobiota > Verrucomicrobiia > Limisphaerales > J093 > DSVZ01. The sequence goes on along the minus strand of JAOSKK010000038.1, from coordinate 790,010 downwards.
GTACGAGCCCGCCGCCGGAGCGGTCAGCGTGGCCGCGGGCGGCGCGTCGGCCGGGACTTCCCAGCGACGACCCGTCCAGACCGGCACCTGCGTGATCGCGTCCTGCTCGCTGACCCGCACGTACTCGGGTTCGCTGCGGTAGTTCAGACTGCCGCCGGCGCCCTGCTGCCGCACGGTGCGCCACTCGATGCGCTCGAGCCGGACCCGGACGGGGATGGACTCCGCCCGGGGTTGTCCCGCGGGATCCACGGCGATGATCTCGACCGGCCACGGCCGTTCCGCCTGCGGCAGCCCCGCCGCCACCCGCACGCCGAGGTAGAAGGCCGAGCTGTGCAGCACCGACCGGGCCCCGCGTGCCAGGGTCTGCTGGTTCAGATCGGTGAGCTCAACCCGCACTTCAACCGCCCGCGGCTGCGGCGCCTTCGCGTTAAGCGGCACCGGCGGCCCCACCACCAGCGGCGTGCCCCGCACGTAGTCGGCCTGCCCCTCCGCCGTCCACGACTCCGAACGATAGGGCGATCCGGACACCCACACCTGCGAGCAGAAGGCGAACGCCTCGAACCCCGCCGGCGCAAAACCCTCATCCTCCGCCCGCAACGTCCATCGCACCGTGCCGCGACTCACTTCGTCGCCGAACCGATACTGGGCGCGCACCGGGCAGGCGAAGCCCTCACCGGCCGCGAAGGCGGCGGGCACCGGCAGGGTCAACTCGAACGCGTCCGGCTGGTAGTCCTGGACCTGGAAGTAGTGCGTGTGGACCTCGTTCGTGCCCAGGCGCAACGCGGCGCGGTACGTCCCCGTCCCTGCGCCGGCAGCACCACGTCTGCCTGCCAGGGATCCCAGCGCCGAGAAGGCCGCGTCAGCTTCGTGGAACTTCCGGTCGCGCGCGTCTCGCACCGTGAAGTGCCCCGTCAGGTCCGCCGGCATCGCCAGAGCCTCCCCCTCCCGGTCTCGCACGATGGCCTTGAGATGCACGGTCTCGCCCGGCCGGTACACCGGGCGTTCGCTGAACAGCAGCACCTGACGCGTGGGTTCCGGGCCCGACCACTCGTAGCGCCTCGGAATCTCGGATGCCTCCACGTACAGCTCGTGACGGCGAAGCTCGGCCGCCCGCAAATCGTTGCCGTGCTCCGCCAGGAGCCACACCGCGTTCGGGGCCAGGCCAAACGACGCGCCTCCTTCCGGACCCGCCACGGCTTCCGCGAGGACTTCGTTGTCGTCGGTGACCAGCCGGAGCGTGGTTCCGGGCAACGGCTGGGCCGTGTGATACGAGTACGCCCACACCCACACGTTCGAGCCGGTCCGCTTCCAGAACAGGCCGAGATCGGTGAGCTGCACCAGCGCCTGGGTCCCCGGCCGCTGGCCCGGCGACCCGGCGGACGTTGCGGCGGCTTCGAGAAAGACCGCGCCCGGACGCCGTTCCCCGAGCAGGTCGTCCCAGGCAATCACACTGCGCGTGGTTTCGTCCCGGCCCGCAGGGAGGGCCAGCGTGCGGTTCGAGAGCGCCCGGCCGGGCAGCACATTGAAATCCACCGCGCGATAGGGTTCGTACGCCTCTTCCCGCCAGAAGTCCGTGCGGAAGTAGCTCCGATAGCCGCGCAGCGCGTGGACGAGCGTGTGGCGATCCAGGAGTCGGGCCCGCACCACCACCTCGGGGACGTTCACCGAAAGCAGTTCGAAGACGCGTTGCCCCTCGCTGAGTTGCTCGGTGTCGGCTGAGGGGAAATAGAGGCGGGGCAACAGGGGGCGAACGTGACGGTGCGCTGGACGTCGACCGCCTGGGTCGTGGGTTCGCGGGCCGGAAGGCCCGCCTTCACGGTGATCGTATACGGCTGCTCGAGCGCGAAATCCGCGGCCAGGGTGATCGTCTGGTCGCCCAGCGTGGCCGCCAGCCGGTCGGGAAGTGGCTCGAGCCGGATCCACTCGAGGACCCCCGTTGCGGTGAGCTCCGGCGAAAGCCGCTTCGAGAAGCTGATCGCCAGGTGCCGGCCCGCGTTCAACCCGTTGCGGGCGGCGAAGTTCGTGGCTGCAAAGGGAATCACGTGGCCGAGTGCGACGACGCGATCGCGGCGGAGCCGAAGGCCGGGAGTCCTGGCGCCCAGGCCCGCCCGCACCCGCAACACCCAGTTCGATCCCACCGGCAGGGATGCACCGGGTTGACGACCAGTACATGCGGCAGGAGCTCCGCCGCGGACGCCGCGGCGACCGCACCGTCGTCGGCCAGCGAATCCCTTGGGTCCGTGCCTGCGGGCCGCTCGTTCGCGAACCGCTGTTGCCAGGTCGCGTAGGGCCCTTCGTAGGGCCCGACCCAACCGCGATGATCAGCCCGCGTGGCGGGCCGGACCTCGGCCGGAACGCGGTGCCCCGCGCCGTCTTGAAAGACGAACGCGCTGCGGGCATGCGCCGCGTCGACGTCGGCGTTGAAGTAGAGCACCAGTCGCGGGGTGGAGGTGACCTGGGAGCGGTCCGCGCCGCCGGGCGGCTCGCAGTGGAAATCGAACGGCGGCGTGCGCAGCGTGCGCTGCAGCCGCGCCCGACCGCGGCTGAGCGTCACCTGGAAGGTCTGGTCCAAGGCCGGCGGTTCGGTCGGGCGAAACAACCCGCTGCGCCGGCTCAACCACGTCCATTCACCCGGCCAGCGCGGCGTGATGCGCAAAGGCGAGGTCCGTCCGGTCTGGCCCACTTGTGCGTCGTCGATGACAGGTTCGTCGAAGCGCAGCTCGAGGGTGGTGGTGGGTTCGAGCTCCGCGCCGGGGTGCATCAGGCGGACCCCGCGTTCGTGGTCTTCGAGGCGACCGCACGCGACGAGGCACGCGGCGACGGCGGCGGCCAGGACGAGCCGGAGCTGGAGCCGGGAAGGATTCGTTCGCGCCGTGTTCATGGAGGGCAGCACGCGGTTTGTGGGGCTCAGCCTGCGATGCGCGCGGGCGGTGTCAATGCGCCGCGCACGCCACTTGTTCACCGGCGTCGAGAAAAAAATGTCGGGAATTTGTTGCGCAGAGTCGTTTTGTTCGTCACACTCCGCTCGTTACGCCCATGCAGAGTGCAACCGACGACGCAAGATTTTATCCCTGCGAGAGAAGGGAGGTGAGAGGACCATGCCTGCCAAGAAAAAAGCTCCCGCCAAGAAAGCTGCAGCCAAGAAACCCGCCAAGAAAGCAGCCAAGAAGAAATAGGCTGTAAACCCTGGATGGCCGGGAGGCTGATTCCGCTGCAGGCGGGGTTCGCCTCCCGGTCTTGTTTTTCCTCCTCTCCTTCCCCATGGCCACCCTCGTGTTCGACATCGAAACCTCCGCCCTGCCCCGCGCGCATTTCGACGAGGCGCAGTGGGAGTACCTGTTCCGCGACGCGGAGCGGATGGCGGAGCCCGCCGCGCGCGAGACGCGCCGCACCGAACTCGAGCAGCAGCTCAACCTCTATCCCTTCACCGCCCGCGTCGTCTGCATCGCCATGCTCAACGCCGAGACCGCCCGCGGACAGGTGCTGTTCCTCGCCGCCGACGTCGACGAAGGCGCGGGCACCGATCCCGGCGTCGAGTTCATCGCCTGTCTCGACGAAGCCGAGCTTCTCAGCGCGTTCTGGGAGGTCGCCCGCCATTACGAACAGGTGGTGACCTTCAACGGACGCGGCTTCGACGTCCCGTTCCTGTACCTGCGTTCGGCGATCCTCAACGTGCCCATCTCGCGCAAGAACTGGCTCGGCTACCGCTTCGCCACCGAACCGCACTGCGACCTGGCCGAACAACTGACCTTCTACAGCGTCAGCGGCCGCGACGGCGCCGCCCGCCGCTTCAACCTCGACTTCTACTGCAAGGCGTTCGGCCTCGAATCGCCCAAGAGCCACGGGGTCACCGGCGGAGATGTCAACCAGCTCATGGCCGAGGGGCGCCATCGTGACATCGCCGAGTACTGCCTGCGCGACGTGCGCGCCACCGTCCAGCTCCACCGCGTCTGGCGCGAGCGCCTCATGGGCATCAAGTGACCGTCCCCACGCCTCCCCGCCCGACCCAGCCTGGCCGCCGCCTGCGCCACGTCCTTGTCCCCCCGACCCGACAGGTTCACCACGATCAAGGCCTCCCGCGGCAAGGCGGGCGCGCGCCGAAGGCATTCGGCAATCGCGTGCGCCGACTCGAGCGCGGGGAGGATTCCTTCGAGGCGTGCCAGGCGCGTGAAACCCTCCAGCGCGGCGTCATCAGTGGCGTAGGCATACTCGACCCGGCCCTGGTCGTGGAGCCAGGCATGCTCCGGACCCACGGCGGCATAATCCAGACCCGCACTCACACTGTGCGTGAGCTGGATCTGGCCGTGCTCGTCCTGCAATACGTAGCTGCGCGTGCCCTGCAACACCCCCAGCGCCCCGCCGTGAAACCGCGCCGCGTGCCGCTCCGGGATGATCCCCTCGCCGCCCGCCTCGACCCCCACCATCCGCACCGTCGGATCGTTCAGGAAAGGGTGGAACAACCCGATGGCATTCGAGCCGCCCCCGACGCAGGCGATCAACAGGTCCGGCAACCGCTCCTCGCGTTCCAGAATCTGGCGGCGCGTTTCCTCTCCGATCACCCGCTGGAAATTGCGGACCATGACCGGGTAGGGATGGGCGCCATAGGCAGTGCCCAGGATGTAATGCGTGCCCCGGACGTTCGTCACCCAATCGCGCATGGCCTCGTTGACCGCCTCCTTGAGCGTCTGCTGGCCGGCGTAGACCGGCACGACCTTCGCCCCCAGCAACTGCATCCGCGTCACGTTCAGGGCCTGGCGCTCGCAGTCCACCGCGCCCATGTAGATCACACACTCCAGACCGAACCGGGCGGCCACCGTCGCCGTGGCCACCCCGTGCTGGCCGGCGCCGGTCTCGGCGATCACCCGCCGTTTGCCCATGCGCCGCGCCAACAGTGCCTGGCCGAGCGCGTTGTTGATCTTGTGCGCCCCGGTGTGCAGCAGGTCCTCGCGCTTCAGGTAGATCTTCGCACCGCCGAGATCCGGGTCAGTCGTTCCGCGAAGTACAACGGCGTCGGCCGCCCGCAGAACTCGGCCAGGTGCCCGTTCAGCTCGCGCTGAAACGCCGGGTCCCCCTGGGCACGGCAATACTCCGCCTCGAGCTCCAGCAGCGGCTGCATCAAAGTCTCGGGCACGTAGCGACCCCCGTACGGTCCGAAATAACCGCGCGCATCGGGGAGCGTGGCCTGGGCGACATCACTCATCGGGACGCAGCGTACAAGCCCGCCCCGACAACGTCCAGCCAGCGGCGCTTTGGGTTCGCCCCCCTTTTTCCAAAGCGGCGCCGAATCCACAAAGTGGTTGTGGTCCCGCGCCGCTCCCCGGCATACTCCAAGCGACGAGGCACAGACCGTGCCGGTGATGGATCTCGAACGATGGCCACCAGCGCAATAGACAGTCGGTTCCAGTTTCAACTGGTGCTGTGGTATGGCGTGCTCGCGTTCGCCATGCTCATCGGCTCGATGCTCCTGGCGACCAACTGGATCCTTGCCGGCCTGCTGCTCGCCGGGCTCGGCTTCCTCATCACCCTGCCCTACCACACGCCGCTGACGGTCGTCATTTCCTCGACCACGTTCCTGTCGGCACTGCTCGTGCCGCTGGTGCCGGGGCGCCCCTTCTTCTGGGAAGCCGCCGCGTTCATGGGCTGGAGCGGCCTGCTCGTGACCATCCTGTTGCGGCGGTTCCCGCCGGACCTGCACCGGACGCTGCGGCGGAATCGCTGGGTATTCATCGGGCTGGGGATCTTCTCCTTGGTGGCGCTCGCCCTCATGCGCTATCACGGCACGGGCCTCAACGTGCTCGGGTCTGCCAGCACGGGCGGCCGCTACTACGTGCAGACCATTGCCTGCGCCATCCTGCCGCTGGTGTTCGCCATGGCCCGGATCCCGGAGGAGTGGCTGCCGCGGCTGATCCTGGCGCAGTGGCTCTTGACGCTCACCTTCCTGGTCTCGGACTTCGCCTACTCCTTCGCCGGCGGGCCGTTCCGGTACGTGCTGCTGCTGCTCGAGACTTCTTACGACGCCACCAGCTTCGAGAAGTTCAGCGCGCGGTTCGGGATCCGCCGCTTCCAGTCGCTGGCCACGGTCGGCGTGGGTTTGACCCTGTTCCTGCTGGCGAAGTACCGGCTCAAGGACGTCGTTGGCCGCCGGATCTGGTGGCTGTTGCCGGTGTTCGTGGGCGTGTTCGCCCTCAGCCTGGCCAGCGGGCACCGCATGGTCGTGTTCCACATCGTCGGCACCACGCTGGTCATCGCGTTTGTCGAGCGCTTCTTCACCGCCCGCACGATCATTCTGGCGCCCCTCTTCGTCGCCATCGGACTCCTCCTCACCTACAACTTCGCCGACCACTTCCCCCTGTCCGTCCAGCGCGCCGTGTCGTTCCTGCCGGGCATCAAGGTCCACAACCACGCCGCCACGGACGCCGCCAACACCCTGCTCACCCGCCGCATGTTGCGCGAAGCAGGGCTGCAGATGATGCCCAACCACCTCCTCGTCGGGCGCGGTTTCCGGCGTCACTCGGACATCGAGCTGGTCCGGGACCCCACGGGCGTGGCCATGTTCATCGAGCAGGGCCAGTTCTACAACGCGCCCATCGGTCTGATGGTCAACACCGGTATCCCCGGCACCCTCGGCGCCTTCCTCTTCTTCCTGGGCGGTACCCTCTGCGCGGTGCGCATCCTGCGCTACTACCGCCGCGCGGGGCCCGACGATTTGTTCAGCCGGGTGGCCGCCGTCCTCGCCGCCTACTGGGTGGTGAACGCCTTTTTCTTCATCTTCATCCACGGCGACAGCGAGATGATCATGCGGCATTTCTCGGTCCATTGCGGCCTGCTCATCGCCTGCGACCGGGCCATCCTCAACCGCCTCGACCGCCAGGCGGAGGAAGCCCAGGCCACCGAGGCCGCGCCCGCCTCCGCCGGGGCCTGAGGTCATGGCGGTGATCCGGTCCACGGGGCCCGCCGCCGGCCAACGCCCATCCCGAGCCGCCCCCCACGGGCGTTCTCGTCTTTGCCCACACGCCCCCGCCCCACCACGGCCAGAGCGTCATGGTCGCCTTCATGCTCGACCAGCTCCGGGCCCACGAAGGCGCGACAACGTCCGCGAATCCCCGGAAGCCGGCCGGTTGCGCGTGTTCCACGTCAATGCTCGTGTGTCGCGCCAGATCGATGACGTGGGCCGTTCCCCGCCCCGGCAAGCTGCCCGTGCTGCTGGGCCATGTCCTCCAGGCCCTCTGGCTGCGCTGCCGTCACCCCATCCGGGTCTTCTACTACGTGCCGGCCCCCCGCCCGCACCCCGCTCTGGCGCGACTGGATCGTCCTGGCCCTGTGCCGGCCGTTCTTCGCCCGCACCGTTTTCCACTGGCACGCCGGCGGGCTCTCCGAATGGCTCGAAACCCAGGCCCGACCCTGGGAACGCTGGCTCTCCCAGCACCTCCTCGGCCGGCCCCATCTCAGCATCGTCCTGCGCCCTTTCCACCGTCGCGACGCCGACTATCTCCGCTCGCGACGGGTCGCCGTCGTGCCCAACGGCCTGCCGGATCCCTGTCCCGATTTCGACCAGCGCATGCTGCCTTTGCGGCGTGAGGCGGCGGCGCGGCGGCGCGCAGCCCTTGTCCAGGGCCAGGGGGCGGAGCCGGTCGTGTTCCGCGCCCTCTTTCTCAGTGTCTGCCGGCGTGAGAAAGGGCTCTTCGACGCGTTGGACGCGGTGGCCGAAGCCAACACCGCCTTACGCAGCACGCCCTTGCGCGTCGAACTCACCGTCGCCGGCAGCTTCGCCTCATCCGCCGACCAGGCGGCCTTCGAGCAGCGGGTACGGGCGTCCGACCTGATCCGCGACACGCCCCTCGTCCAGCACGCCGGATTCGTCCAGGGCGAGGCCAAGACGCGGTTGCTCACCGAGAGTGACTGCCTCTGCTTCCCCACCTGGCTTCCGGAAGGTTTTCCCCTGACGCTCCTTGAAGCCATGGCCTACGGATTACCGGTGCTCTGCTCCGACTATCGTGACCTGCCCGAAATCCTGCCGCCCGGTTATCCCGGTGTTGTCCCGGCGCGAGACCCTTCCGCTCTGGCCGCCAAGTTGCTGGCTTTCGCCCGGAGCGACTACGACCCGTCCCTCCGCCGCTGGTATGCCGAGCGGTATTCGGCGGCCCGGTTCGCCGCCGAGATGCGCACGGCCTTGCTCCGGGTTTGAGGCCGGACCCGCGACGCGAAATGCCCGCCGGCCGAACACGGCTGCGGGCGCTCACCAAACCCCCGGGAAGAAGCGGCGCACCCGGCCCGCGTAATCGGCATAACCCGGGAAATGCTCGCGCAACCACACTTCCTCCCGCGCGGCCTTCGCCCGGAGAAACACGGTCAACCCTATGGCCGCCAACGCCGTCGGCCAACTCGACCAGTACAAGGCCCAGGCAAAGGCCAGACACATCAGGCTCGCGTACAGCGGATGCCGCACCCAACGGTAAACGCCGCCGGTGACCAGCCGCGAGCCGGGGTTGGGCCGCGGGAAGATCGTCCGGTTGCGCCCCAGAACCCAGGCGCCCGCGATGCCGAAACCCGCGCCGGCCAGCAGCAGCACCCCCGCCAGCGCCAGCCTCAACCCCGCCGCCGCCCCCGGCGTCAGCGGACCCCCGACCAGCACCAGCACCATCAGCACTGACTGGGTCAGGACCCATCCTCCGCCCCGTTCATAGAAACCGCCTGCCATCGCTCGCAGGCCAGTGTGGCCCAAACCGCGCCGGCGGCAATCCGCAATCCCGCCGCATTGACTTTGGTCATGGCCGCTGTCACGGTTCGCGCCGTAAACACCGCGCGTTCAACACCGGCATGTCTATGCAAGATCTGAAAGCACTGTCCGAGGCGGTCCTTTGCGGCGATGCCAAGAAGGCCCGGGAAGTCACCGAGCAGGCCCTCGCAGCCGGCGTGGACCCCCTGGCGCTGGTCAACGAACACATGGTGCCCGCCATGGCCGAGGTCGGCCGGCGCTACGAATGCAACGAGTACTTCGTGCCGGAATTGCTCATCTCCGCCCGCGCGATGAAAGCCTCGCTCGAGCTGATCCGGCCCCTCCTCACCGCCGGCGGCCGCCAACCCATGGCCCGCGTCGCCATCGGGACCGTCAAGGGCGACCTTCACGACATCGGCAAGAACCTCGTGGCCGCCATGCTCGAAGGCGGGGGGTTCGAGGTCATTGACCTCGGCGTCAACGTCTCCCCGAGCAGTTCGTGGCCGCCGTCCGTGAGCAAAACGCCCGGATCGTCGCCATGTCGGCCCTCCTCACCACCACCATGCCCTCGATGAAGACCACCATCGACGCCCTCCAGTCCGCCGGCGTCCGACAGCAGGTCAAGGTCCTCATCGGCGGCGCCCCCATCACGCAGCGCTACGCCGACGAAATCGGCGCGGACGGCTTCAGCGAAAACGCCCCCGGCGCTGTCCACCTCGCCCGCCAATGCCTGGCCCAGGCATGAGCGGGTCCGCCCGCCCATGAATGCCCGGCTTCACGACCTCCTCCAGGCCGGGCCGGTCCTCACCGACGGCGCCTGGGGCACGGAGCTTCAGGCCCGCGGCCTGGCCAGCGGGGATTTCCCGGACGAATGGAACCTCACCCACCCGGACCGGGTGGCTGAAGTCGCCCGCGCCTACGTGGCCGCGGGCAGCCGGGTCATTCTCACCAACACCTTCGGCAGCAATCGCCTGCGCCTTTCCGGACACGGCCTCGAGACGCACGTCGCCGAACTCAACCGCCGCGGGGTCGAGATCTCCCGTGCGGCCGCAGCCGGTGCCGCCGCCGTCTTCGCTTCCATGGGACCGAGCGGCAAGATGCTCCTCACCGGTGACACCACCCCGGAAGCCCTGCGGGCCGCGTTCGAGGAACAGGTCCGCGCCCTGGCCGCGGGTGGCCCGGACGCCCTCGTGATCGAAACCATGGCTGACCTCGAGGAGGCCAAGATCGCCCTGGCCGCCGCCCAGACCACCGGGCTCCCCGTCGTCGTCTGTCTGGTCTTTGACTCAGGCAAAGACCAGGACCGGACCATGATGGGGCTCACGCCCGAGACGGTGGCGGCGGAGTTGACAGCGGCCGGCGCACACGTGATCGGCGCCAACTGCGGCCTGGGCATCGAGGGCTACATTCCGGTGTGCCGACGGCTCAAGGCCGCGACCGACCGGCCCCTCTGGATCAAGCCCAACGCGGGCTTGCCGGTGGTGGAGCAAGGCCGCGTCGTCTATCGCACCACCCCGCCGAGTTCGCCGCCCATGTCCCGGCGCTGGTCGCCGCAGGCGCGAGCTTCATCGGCGGTTGCTGTGGCACCAATCCCGCCTTCATCCAAGCGGTGAAAGCCGAGCTCGGACGCCTCACCTGACCCCGACAGTCCCGGCGCCTCGCGGGCTTTGACAAGCCCCGCCGACCTGACTAGCGTGGCCACCATGGAACATCTGCACGCCCCCTGGCGCATCGAGTACATCCTGGCTCCCAAGCCGCCGTCGGACGTGTCGCTGTTCACGCAGATCGCCCAGTCCCCAGCCGACATCGAGAACCACGTCCTGGCCCGGGAACGCACTTGCTACGCCGTCCTGAACACCTATCCCTACAACGGCGGACACCTCCTCGTCGTGCCCTACAAACAAACCGCTGACCTCAACGACCTCGTCGACCAGGAGCTCCTCGACCTCATGCGGCTCACCCGCCGTTGCCTCAACGCCCTCCGCCGCACGATGCGGCCCGACGGCTTCAACGTGGGCTTGAACCTCGGCCAGGTCGCCGGCGCCGGCGTCCGCGATCACCTCCACGTCCATGTCGTCCCCCGCTGGAACGGCGACACCAACTTCATGCCCGTCCTCGCCAACACCTCGGTCGTGCCCGAGGCCCTCAAGGACGTCGCCGCCCGCCTGCGCGCCGCCCTCGCCGAAGACCAAGCCCCCAACCCGCCCGTTCGCCCGACCCCGCCTGATATGCCCTCGGAGACGCTGCATTTCGACAACGCCCGCCTGGCTTCGCAGCTCTTCAACCATGACGCGCGCAACCTTGAAGCCCTCCGCGCCGAGCTCGGCGTCAAAGCCACCGCCCGCGACGCCTGGATCAAGCTGGACGGCGACCCCGAGAATGTCGGCCGCGCCCGTCACCTGTTCGCCCTCCTCCGAAGCCCAAGTCCGCAGCGGCAGCCTGGTCCGCAACCAGGACTTCGCCCTCGCCCTCGGCGTCGTGAAGGCCGAGGGCGTCGCCGCCCCTCCAGGACCTGCATGCCGAGCGGATCCAGACCTCCGCCAAGAAAGCCACCGTCACCCCCTAAGACGACCGGCCAACGGCGTTACATCGAGGCGATCCGCCAGAATGTCATCACCTTTGGCATCGGCCCGGCCGGCACGGGCAAGACCTACCTCGCCATGGCCATGGCCACCGCCGCCCTCCGCGACAACCAGGTCAACCGCCTCATCCTCACCCGCCCGGCCGTCGAGGCCGGCGAAGCCCTCGGTTTCCTCCCTGGCGACCTCCAGGAGAAGCTCGCCCCCTACCTGCGCCCCCTCTACGACGCCCTCCACGACATGCTCCCCGCCGACGACATCCAGCGGCACATGGAGCGCGGCGTCATCGAAATCGCCCCGCTCGCCTACATGCGCGGTCGCACCCTCAACAACGCATTCATCATCTTCGACGAAGCCCAGAACTCGACCACCGAACAGATGTTCATGTTCCTCACCCGCCTCGGCTTCAACTCCCGCGCTGTCATCACCGGCGACCGCACCCAGATCGACCTCCCGAAACACAAACCCTCCGGCCTCCTCGAGGCCCGCCAGGCCCTCGCCAACGTCGAAGGCATCGGCATGATCGAGCTCGGTAAAGCCGACGTCGTCCGGCACCCCCTCGTCCGCCGCATCCTCGCCGCCTACGAAGCCCACCGCGGTGTTTCGGAATGAAACCGGCCGCCCCGTCTCCCCACCCTTCCTCGCCCTCTCCCGCCGGGTCGGACCGGCTCCACCTCACGCTCCGCAATCGCCACCCCACCTGGCGCATCAACACCCGCCTGCTCCGCCGCATTGCCCTGGCCGCCTGCGCCGCGCTTCCCCCGTCCGCACCGCACCTCCAACGGGCACCCTCGCCCTCGTCCTTCTCGACGCCCCGGCCATGGCCCGGTTGAACGAACGCTTTCTCGGCCACCAAGGTCCTACCGACGTGATCACGTTCGATTACGCCCTGCATGAACGGGCCGCCTCCCCGGACCGGGCGCGGCCCGCGTCCTCCACGGCGACCTCTGCATCTGCCTGGACGAAGCCCGCCGCCAGGCTCGCGCCTGGGGCACCACCTGGCCCGCGGAACTCGTCCGCTACGTGGTGCATGGCCTGCTCCACCTGTGCGGTTACGACGACCTCGCCCCCGGCCCCCGCCGCGAACTCAAACGCGTCGAGCACCGCCTCGTCCGCCGCCTGGCCGCCACATTTCCCTTCAACCAGCTCGGGCACGCCGGTAACGTCCGCCCGTGAAGTCGGAGTTTCAACGCTGGCGTGCCAACTTCCTGACGGGGTTGGCCGTCGTGTTGCCGGCCGTGATCACCGTCGCGGTGGTGCGCTGGCTCTTCGGCACCGTTTCGAGCATCACGGACGTCCTGCTGTTCTGGGTGCCCAAGCCCCTCACCCACGCCAACGAGGGTCTCGGCCCGATGCACTGGTACTGGAGCGTGGCCGCGCTGGCGCTGGCCGTGATGCTGATCACCCTCATCGGACGCGCCACCCGCTACTACATCATCCGGAGAGTCATCGGCTTCGTGGACATCTGGATGCTCCGGCTGCCCTTGCTCAACAAGATCTACGGCACCGTCAAGCAGGTGAACGAGGCCTTCTCCAGCACGAAGAAGTCCGCGTTCAAGCAGGTCGTCCTCATCCAATACCCGCGCCAGGGCCTCTACACGATCGCCTTCATCACCAGCGAGGAACATCCCGAGGTCGAGACCCGCCTGGGCGAGGACCTCGTCGGCGTCTTCGTCCCCACCACACCCAATCCCACCAGCGGTTTCCTCCTCGTCGTCCCGCGCAACCAGGTCACCCCCTGGACATGTCCGTCGCCGAAGGCATCAAGTACGTCATCAGCCTCGGTTCCGTCGTCCCCGACTACCGCCTCCCTCCACCCCCTGTCCCGCGCGAACTGTCGGCCGCCTTGTGAGCCTCGAACCGGCCAGCGGCGTGGTCCTCCGCACGCGCCTCCTCACCGACACCAGCCTCATCGTCCACTGGCTCACGGCCGAGTACGGTCGCCTGGCCACCGTCGCCCAAGGCGCACGCCGCCCCAAGTCCCCGTTCCGCGGCAAGCTCGACCTGGGCTACGAAGCCCAGTTCAGCTTTCAGCGGCGTCGCCGCTCGGATTTGCATTTCCTCCGCGAAGTGGTGCTCCTCGAGACGCATCCCGCGCTGCGCACCCGCCTCGCCAACCTCCGCCAGGCCGCTTACGCCGCCCTCCTCCTCGAAACCGCCACCGAACCCGAGGCCGCCGTCCCCGAGCTCCACCAACTCTACCGCGAACTCCTCTCCTGCCTCAGTTCAGGCCCGACCCTCCCGCAGCGCCTCCTCGCCTTTGAACTCCGGCTCCTCGCCGCTTCGGGCCTCGAACCCCCGCTCACCCTTTCCCACGTGCGTCCCGAGACCCAACGCCTCGCCCAGGCCCTCAACACGACGCCCCTGGCCGATCTCGCCCAGCTCCCAGTCGACCCCACGGCCACGTCCGAACTCGACCGGTTCCTGGCTCGCTTCCTGATGGATCACCTCGGCCGCATCCCCCGCGGCCGCCGGGAAGCGCTGGCAACTTCCGATCCTCCCGCTCCTCCTCCCTCCCCGCGCTGCGGACCCCGCCCCGGGCGGTGACGTCCGCCCGGCTTGAAAGGCCGGACATGACAGGGTCGAGCCGGCTCGGCCGCCTGGAGTTCGGGGGCCCCCCATGAACCGTGCACGAAAAGCGGGGGTGAACCCCCGCACTCCAGACGCTTCGCGATGGGCCGAGCCCGTCCGTCCCGCGCCAGCGTTTGGAGTGCGTCCGGTTTACCGGCGCTTTCAGGTTCATGGTCCCCGCGCAGGTCCGAGAGGAGCAGGACACTCCTCAAAACTTGTCGCGCCGCAGCACGCGCACCTCGCTCTCGTACGCCACCATGGCGTAGCGCGGGAAAAAATCGCGCTCTAGCCGCGCCAGCAGTTCGCCAGCCACCGCGCCGGGGGCGATAACCTCGACCTGGATGTTGGCGAACGCGTCGATGTCGGCCGTCCGCCGCCCCTGCGTACCGCGTCCTTCCACCGTGAACAGCGTGTACCCGTGTGCGCCCACCTCCTCGAGCAACCGCTCGAGCGGTTCCCGGCCAGCGCCTCGCAGATCACCGTCACCAATCGCATCGGGTGCGTCGTCATGGCATCGCATGCAGCCAGCGGGCCAGACCGAAGTAGAGCGGAATGCCCACCGTGATGTTGAACGGAAACGTGATCACCAGCGACGAAGTCAGGTAGAGTGTCGGGTTCGCCTCCGGCAGGGACAGCCGCATCGCCGCCGGCGCCCGCGATATACGACGCGCTCGCAGCCAGCACCCCGAGCAGCGTCGTCCCTCCCAGACTCAAGCCCACCCCGTTGCCCACCAACACCCCCAACGCCCCGTGCACCAACGGCGCGCCACCCCAAACCCAAGCAGAAACGGTCCCACCTTCCGCAAGTCCCCAATCCGCCGCGCCGCCACCAACCCCATCTCCAACAGGAACAGCGCCAGCACCCCCTGAAAGGGCGTCACAAAGAACCCCTCGACCCCCGCCATCCCGCGCTCGCCGCACAGGGCCCCGATCACCAGGCTGCCCACCAGCAAGAGCACGCTCCGACCACAGACCGCCTCGCGCAGCGCCAGCCGCATCGACGGCCCCACGCCCCGACACGGTCATGCGCGGCCGCTTTCCCCAACAGGATGCCCACGATGATGGCGGGCGATTCCATCACCGCCAGAAACGCCGCCGCAAACCCCTCGTACGGTTGCCCGAGTTGCTTCAGAAAGTTCGTCGCCGCGATGAACGTCACGGCGCTCACCGACCCGTAATGGGCTGCCAGTGCCGCGGCGTCCACGGGCGCCAGACGGCCCACGTGCCGCAACAACGGATAGGTCCAGAGGGGAATGAGGCCTCCCAACAGCGCGGCGGCCAGCGCCGGCCACCACACCGCCCCCAGCCCGCCGCAGCGATCGCCACCCCGCCTTTGAACCCGATCGCGGTGAGCAGATAGATCGTCAGCGCCAAGTACAACGCCTCCGGAATCCGCAGGTCGCTCTTCACCAGCGCCGCCACCACCCCCAGCGCGAAGAACAGCACCGCCGGGCTCAGCAGATTGACACGAATGGCCTCGAGGAGATCCATCTCGGGCCGCAAGCCTAGCCATTCCGGTCGCGACCACGAGTCCTTTTCCGACGGTCCTTATCCGGCCCCGGCCGTAGGCGCCGACGTCAGGAGGCGTCCGCAGGGTGGGAAGGGACGTGGCGGGAAGATGGCTGCCATGTCCTGCCCGTCGAAGAGCCGGACCGACCCCTCCGAAAGCCCCGGGATCCCTCAGCCCGCCTTGCCCTTTCGAACCGGCCGGCCGGCCGGGGGCCGGCAGCGGGTGAAGACAAGCGCCCTGAAGCCGCACGTTCTTCCGCCTCGATTCGGCCGCCAGTTGCTGCTTGAAACGCACCATTCGCCGGCGCAGCCCCGCGTCCCTGGCCCCCAAAATCTGCACCGCCAGCAACCCTGCGTTCCGGCCACCGCCGATGGCGACCGTGGCGACCGGCACGCCCGCGGGCATCTGCACGATGGACAGCAACGAATCCAGTCCCTTCAACGCCCGGCTCTCCACCGGCACGCCAATGACCGGCAATGGCGTGTGACTCGCCACCATGCCCGGCAGATGCGCCGCGCCGCCCGCCCCGGCAATCAGCACGCGCAGACCGCGTCCGTGCGCCTCTCGGGCGTAGCGGGCCATGTCCTCCGGCGTGCGGTGCGCCGAGAGCACCCGGACCTCGCACGGCACCCCAAACTCCGCGCAGACCGCCGCCGCCGCTTGCAGCGTGGGCCAGTCGGAATCGCTGCCCATCACGATCCCCACCTGCGGATTCCGGTTCCTCATGTTTCACCTCCAAAACGAATCGCCCGCGCGCAACGCCGGGCCAACACCTCGGCCTCGGCCAGGCTCGACCCGAGCGCCGTGACGTGGCCCAGCTTCCGGCCCACCCCGCTCATGGCTTTGCCGTAGAGATGCACCCGCGCACCCGGCACCGCGAGCGCCTGCTCCAACCCCTTCACCCGCCCGGGCGCCCGCACCGCCCCGAGCAGGTTCACCATCACCGCGGCCGGCGCCACCATCCGGGTCGAGCCCAGCGGCCAGCCGAACACGGCCCGGACATGGTTCTCGAACTGCGAGCACACGCACGCCTCGAGGCTGTAGTGGCCCGAGTTGTGGACCCGCGGCGCCAACTCGTTGACGAGCACCTCCCCCGCCCGCGTCAGGAACAGCTCCACCCCAAAGCTGCCCACCGCCCCAACCGCTTCCACCGCGCGGCGCGCTACCTCCGTCACCCGCGCCGCGACCTCCTTCGGCACCGGCGCCGGGGCGCGCACGAGATGGCAGACATGATCGCGCTGGACGGTCTCGACCACCGGATAGACCGCCAGCTCACCCCGCTGCCCGCGCGTGATGATCACCGCCAGTTCGGCGGTGAAGTCGCAGAACGCCTCGACAAAAAGCGCCCGCCCCTCGCCGCCGCCCAGCCGTTGCCAGGCCGGCGCGAAATCCGCCCGCGAACGAAGCGTCGCATTGCCCTTGCCGTCGTAGGCATTGCGTCGCGCCTTGAGCAGCAGGGGCAGCCCAAATTCAACCGCGGCCGCCTCCAGCTCGTCGAGATGGTCCACCGCCCGCAGCCGGGGCACCGGCAGCCCGGCGTCCGCGAGCCGCTGCTTCTGCCGCAGCTTGTCCTGGACCAACCCGACCGTTTGCGGGCTGGGCCACACCGTGGAGCCGCCGTCCGCCAGCACGCGAAGGGCGTCGGCCTCGACGAACTCGTTTTCGAGGGTCACCACGTCCACCCGTGACGCCAGGGCACGCAGCGTCCCGGGATCATTCCAGTCGCCCACCAGGGAATGCGTGGCGAGCCGCGCCGCCGGGCTGTAGCTCTCCCGCTCCAGCACGACGACGTCGCAGCCCAGGCGTAGCGCCGCCATCGCCGTCATGCGAGCCAGTTGGCCGCCGCCGACAATCCCCAGCCGCGGATGCAGTCCCGCCACCGCCGCCGGCTCGGGCACCAGCCCCAACACTTCGCGATCGTACGTCTCGAACATGGCTTCACCCGGTGCTCTTCATCCCGAACGCAATCCCGTTCACGGTCAACGCCAGCAACCGCCGCAGGGGTTCGTCGCGCTGGCTCTCGTTCGCCCGCCGCCACCGGGCCAGAAAGCGGATCTGCAAATAGTTCAACGGGTCCACGTACGGATTCCGCCGTAGGATGGACCGGGCAAGGACGGGCTGGTTGGCCAGCAGGCCGGTGCGTTGTGTCACCGCCAGGACCGCCTTCACCGACCGGTGATACTCCTGTTCGATCAGGCCGAACACCCGGTCGCGCACGGCCGGCGATTGCACCTGCGCGGCGTAGGCGGCGGCGATGCGCAGATCGGTCTTGGCCAGCGACACCTCGGCGTTGTCGAGCAAGCTGCTGAAGAAGGGCCAGTGCCGGTACCACTCCTGCAGCGTGGTCAGGCCGCCCGATTCCTGCCGCGCGAAGGTCTCCAGCGCCTGACCCACACCGTACCAGGCCGAAAGCAGATGGCGCGATTGTGTCCACGCAAACACCCACGGGATCGCCCGGAGCTGGCGGAGATCCGTCGTGGCCTGGCGCCGGGTCGGACGGGACCCAAGCCGCAGATGCTCGATCAGGTCGATGGGTGTGGCCTGCCAGAAGTACTCGACGAACTCCGGCGTGTGATAGACGAGCTGTTGGTAGTAGTCGAAGGACAGTCTCGCCAGCCGCTCAAGCTGCCCCTCCCAGCGCGACAGTTGCGCCGCCAGCGGCGCCGCCGGCGGCAGGCAACGCACCGCCAGCACCGCCGACGTCAGTTGTTCAAGATTGCGCTGCGCAATGGCCGGATTCGAGTACTTCAACGAAATGACCTCGCCCTGCTCCGTGATCCGGATCCGCCCGTCCGGCGCCGCGTGCGGTTGCGCCCGCAGGCTGCGATAGCTCGCCCCCGCCGCGATCAATCGTGCCCCCTTCCCGTGAAACAGCCGCAGCTTGATCCCCCGTTCCTTCGCCACGCGCGCCATGTCCTTCTGCGCCCGGTACAGGAACCAGTTCGCCGCCAGGTAACCGCCGTCCTTGTTCGAGTCCGAATACCCCACCATGATCTCCTGCACCCGGCCCCGACGCTCCAGATGCGCCCGGTACGCCGGGTGGGCCCAGAGCCCGGCCAGGATCCCCGCCGCTTGCTCGAGATCGTGGATCGTCTCGAACAGCGGCACCAGGTCCACCTCCCGCAGGCCCGCCCGCTCCATCAGCTTCTGCAACCGCAACAGATCGTCCGCCCCCGCGTCATGCTCAGGATGAACCGGTGCGACGCCCGGACGCCGTGCGTCCGCTGGATGTCGCGCAGGGCCCCGAACTCCTCAAGCAATTCCGCCTCCGCCGTGTCGAGCTTGCCGCTGTGGTCCCGGAAATCCAGCTCCGCCAGGTGCAGCCCGAAGGTCCGGACCTGCGTGAGGACCCGCTGCACCCGGCCCTGCGCCGCCCGGCGGGCCTTGCCCGCGAGCAGGCCGGCTTGCACCGCCTCGAGGGTGCGCAGGATCTCGGGGAGATCCCCCTTGCCAGCGCGCAACCTCGAACGCAGCCGCGCCAGCATGCCGCGATAGGCTTCGTAGGGCTGAAACGGCAGGATCGCGTCCGGCGGGGCCTCGGCCTGTGCCCGCCGCGATGGCGGGCTGGCATGCGTGATCTCCTGGACCAACTGGGCGCACTGACGCTCGTAATAGTCCCGCGCCACACAGGTGTGCCACTGCGCCGTCGTCCGGCTGACTTCCGGTGTCACGAACGGATTGCCATCCCGATCGCCCCCCACCCAGCTCGCAAACGTGAGAAAGTGCCCCCGCCGCTTCACGGTCGGGTAATGAGCCGCCAGCTCCGCATCAAACGTCCGGTAGAAGCTCGCCGTCGTCTCGAAGATCGTCCGGTCGAAATAAAACACCGCGTTCTCGACTTCCTGCAGTGGCCCGACCCGCTGCGCCCGCACCTCCTCGGTCTGCCACAACGCCTCCAGCGCCTCGTCCGGGTCCGCCAGGTTGGCCCCCACACGCCAGAGCTGGTTCAACACCGCCCGCCGCTTCGCCTCCGTGGGATGCGCCGTTAGCACCGGCTGGATCTCCAGCTCGTCCAACCGCCGCTGCAACCGGGCCGGCGACACCCCGGCCTCCTTCAGCTCCCGGAACAGGGCCCGCAGCGACATCGCCGGTGCCTGCTCCCCCTGCAGATGCCGGATCCGCGCCCGTTCCTCGCACTGATTGGTCAGTTGAAAGAACAGGCTGAACGCATGGGCGATCTGGTAGGCCTCCGACACACTCAGCCGGTTGATCAGCGATCGCTTGGCCGCCAGGCTCTCCCGGTCGCCCTGCCGATGCGTGCGCGACGCCAGCCGGCGGATCCGGTCCAGGTGACGAAACACCCCCTCCCCCGCCTGCTCGCGGATGATCGCGTCCAGTCGGCCGGTCAAATGTTCGATCTCTTGCGTGAGAAGGTCGCTCAAGCGGCGCGGACTATAGGCCGCCCTGCGGGCGAAGCAACCGGCGCACGCCCGTGGACCGCCTCCTGCCCCCTTCTCATGGACCGAGCACGAAAAGCGGGGGTGAACCCCCGCACTCCAGACGCTTTGCGATGGGCAGAGCCCGTCCGTTCCACGCGAAGCGTCTGGAGTGCGTCCGGTTTACCGGCGCTTTCAGGTTCATGGCTCCTGAGCAGGTCCGGCAAGAGCAAGACGCTTCCCGCGGGGCGGCGGTTGGCAGCCGCGCCGATCGGGTACATCTTGGAACCTCATGAACACAAACCCACCTTGGCCGCGCCGCTCGTTCCTCCAGACCACGGTCGCCACCAGCGCCTGGGTCGGACTGGGAAACCTCGCCTTCCTCGGTCGGCTCCCGCCCGTGGCTGCCGCCGAGACGCGGCCCGAACCGGACCGCGTGAAGTTCCGGCCCGAGATCGAGCCGCTCGTGCGCCTGCTCGAGGACACACCCCGCGAGCGGTTGCTCGAAGCCGTGGCGGAGCGCATCCACGGCGGCACACCGTACCGGGACGTGCTCACCGCCCTCCTGCTCGCCGGGGTGCGCAACATCCAGCCCCGTCCGGTGGGCTTCAAGTTCCACGCCGTGCTGGTGGTGAACTCGGCGCATCTTGCCAGCCAAAACTCCCCCCCGACCGACCGCTGGCTGCCGCTCTTCTGGGCCCTGGACTACTTCAAGTCCTCCCAGGCGCGCGGCCTGCAGGAAGGCGGCTGGAACTTGGCCGCGGTGGACGAACGCGCGGTGCCTCCCGCCGACCGGGCGCGAACGGCGTTCACCGACGCCCTGGACCGCTGGGACGAAGCCCGGGCCGACGCCGCCGTGGCGGGTTGGGTCCGCACCGCCGGCGCCCACGAACTCTTCGACACGTTCTGCCGCTACGGGGCGCGCGATTTCCGCGACATCGGCCACAAGGCCATCTACGTTGCCAACAGTTGGCGCACGCTCCAGAACATCGGATGGCAACATGCCGAGCCCGTCTTGCGCTCGCTCGCTTACGCTCTCCTCGAGCATGAGGGCGGTAACCCCGCCGACCGCGATGCCGAACCCGACCGCCCCGGTCGCCGCCACGCCCAGCTTGTCCGGGACATCCGCCCGACCTGGCCCGCCGGCCGACCCGACGCCCCCGCTACCGACGAATTGCTGGCGACCCTGCGGGCGGGCACTTGGGAACAGGCCGGCGAGAAGGTGGCCGAGCTGCTCAACCGCGGCGTGGCCGCCTCCTCCCTCTGGGACGCCTGCTTTGCCCATGCCGCCGCGTTGCTGATGCGCCGACCCGGCATCATCACCTTGCACGCCTGCACGACCACCAACGCCTTGCACTACGCCTTCACCCAGGCGGCGCGGGACGAAACCCGCCTCTTCCTGCTGCTCCAAAACGCCGCCTTCCTGCCGCTGTTCCGGGCGCGCGCCGGCGCCGGTGGCACCGAAGGCCTGACGCTCGACCGCCTCGAACCTGTCGCCGCAACCAAGGGGGATGCCGGCGCGGTCCCGGCCATCTTCGAGACGCTCACCCGCGACCGTCTGGCCGCCGCGTCACAGGCCCTGGGCTGGCTCGAGGCCGGCGGGGATGTCCGGTCCTTCCTCGCCGCGGCGCAGCGGCTCATTTACCTCAAGGGCCGCGACTCGCATGACTACAAGTTCAGCTCGGCGGTGTTCGAGGACTACGCCCATCTTTCACCGGCGTGGCGCGACCGGTTCCTGGCCGCGAGCGTGTATTGGCTGAAGGGTACCGGGGCGCCGGACAACGAACTCGTGGCACGCACGCGCGCCCTGCTCTGACACCCTCCTCCCAATTCCCGATGTTCGTAATCGGTGGAGAAAGGAGCGAAGACGGTTTCTCCACCGATTGCGAACCTAGGGGATTACGAAATCCGTCGTTGACAGTTACGACACTGTTCGTACATTGGCGCCGTTATGGCTGCCAAATCCCGTTCCCTCGCCCTCCCCAAACCCACCGACGCCGAGCTCGCCATCCTCCGCGTCCTCTGGCAACGCGGCCCCAGCACCGTCCGCGAGGTCATGGACGAGCTCAATCGCGCCCACGACACCGGCTACACCACCGCCCTCAAGCTCCTCCAGATCATGACCGAGAAAGGCCTCGTCCGGCGGGACGAGACCACCCGCACCCACGTGTACGAGGCCGCCCGCCCCCGCCGAAGCCACGCAGCAACAGCTCGTCCGCCACCTGCTGGATCGCGCCTTCGGCGGCGCCACGCACCAGTTGGTCATGCAAGCCCTCGCCGCCCGCCCTGCGGCGCCCGATGAACTCGCCGAGATCCGCCGTCTGCTGGATCAAATCGAGGGGAGGAAGCCATGAACACCATGCTCGCCGGCCTCACCCAGCCGTGGGCCGAACAGGTCGGTTGGACGCTGCTCCATTTCCTCTGGCAAGGCCTGTTGATCGCCCTCGCTGGAGGCTTGGTGCGCGCGGCCCTCCACCGCCATTCTGCCAATGCCCGGTACCTCGCCGGGTGTCTGACGCTCCTCGCCTTGGGCCTTGCCCCGATCGCGACCTTCCTCCATCTGGACCCGACTGCGCCCGCCGACTCGTGGTGGTCTCCGGGCGGAACCCCGGACCAAGCAACACCGGCTTACCCGACCACCGGCGTGGCTGCCGCTTCGACGTTCCTGCGTCGCCGGCCGGGGGTTGGCGGAAGCGTTTGCCGAACTGGCTGCGGCGTCCGTCCCCTGGCTGACCGGGATCTGGCTGGCGGGAGTGACGCTGCTCTCGCTGCGACTGAGCGCAGGGTGGGTAAGACTCCGGCGCCTCCCGTGCCTGGCGAGCCCGATTCACGAACCGGGGATAGTGACGCGTTTCCGCGAATTGTGTGTCCGGCTGGAGGTGAGCCGGCCGGTCCAGTTGCTGAATTCGGGGCTGGTGCGCGTGCCCATGGTGTTGGGTTGGTTCCGGCCGGCCATCCTTCTGCCGACGAGCACGCTCACGGGACTGAGCCCCGGGCAGATCGACTTCATCCTGGCGCACGAACTGGCGCATCTGCGCCGCGGCGATCACTGGGTGAACCTCTTCCAGGTGCTGCTCGAGACGGTGCTCTTCTACCATCCCGCGGTCTGGTGGGTGTCGCGTCGTGTGCGCGAGGACCGTGAGCATTGCTGCGACGACCTCGCGTTGGAGGTGTGCGGAGACGGGTTGGCCGGGGCCCAGGCGCTGGCGGCCCTCGAGACGTTGCGCCAACGGGATGGGAGGCTCGCCCTGGCGGCCAGCGATGGCTCATTGCTGGCCCGGGTCCGGCGCCTGCTGGGATTGGCAGCCGGCCCGGGCAACTGGCGACGTTCGGCCGGCAACGCGTTGATCGGGGTGGGCCTGCTGGCGTTGATCGCCGGGATCTTGGGCATCGCCACGTCCCGCCCGGTCTACACCGCCACTTGTCGCGTTCTGCTCAGGCCGTCGGCGCCCGGTGGGACGAACGAAGGAGGGACGCCTGGCAACGGCGCGTACGACCCCTATCGACTCGCAACGGAGGTCGAGCGGATCCGGTCGGCCCCGGTGCTATCGTCGGTGGTGAAGAGGTACCGGTTGGTGGAACAGTGGGGCCTGGTGCCTTCCCCGGACGCGCCCGATCCCGAGACTGAGGCCCTCCGCCGCCTCCAGGCGCGACTCGAGCTGCGCCCGCTGCCGAACACCCGCCTGATCGAGATCCGCGTTTCTAACGAGGACCCGGCGCGCGCGGCGGACCTCGCCAACGACGTGGCTGAAGCGTACCAGCGATTCGTGCTCGCAGGTCGTCAGGCGGACAACGAGGCGGGCCTCTATCTCCTGCGGACGGACTTGGCCCGTCTAACCGAGTCGGTTCAGCGTGCCCAGGAAAGGCTCGACACCGAGAACGAACGGTTGGGTGTGACCGACCGCGGCGGCGAAGCGGGCAGCAGTGGTTCCGGCTTTGAAAGGGGGATGGTCGACGCCCTCGTTCAGCAACTCTCCTTGGCGGAGGTGGAGCACTTGCGCGAACGCACAACACTCGAACAGCTCCGGGCGTTGGAGGACGGGCAACGTCGCCAGGCCATCCTGGGCTTGTTGCCGGGCGAACAGATCCTTCCCAAGATCCTCACCGATTTGGCGGCCAGTGAACAGGCCCTCGTCCGTCTCCAGATCGATCGGGGCGACCAGAGTCCCGAGGTCCGCCAGGCCCTGGCCGTTCGTGCCAAGATCGAGGAGCAGGCCCAAGACCGGGTCACCGGGATGATGGCCGGCCTCGAACGGCACACGGCCGCGTTGAAGGCGCGCCGGGACGAGCTCCAACAGGCGGTGACCGAACGGCAGCGACGCCTGGCGCGGGCGGCCAAAGACCAAGGTGAACTGGAGCGTCTGCAGCGCGAACTCGAGAATGAACAGCGCGTGCGGGACGCGCTCTCACCTGCGGCTGCTGCAGGAGGAGGTGGACGCCAAGGTGAGCACACAGCGCCGGCTTGAGGTGGTGGAGAATGCCACTCCTCCTTCGCGGTCCCGCCGACCTGCGCCGCCCTGGGCCATCACTCTGTGCAGTTTCGGGCTGGTGAGCTGTCTCAGCGGCGGGGTGCTGCGTTCCCGGGCAGCGGGTGGCCCGTGATCCGCTGGTAGGCCTCGAGATACTTCTCCTGCGTCCGGGCCACGATTTCCGGGGGCAACGCCGGTGCCGGCGGAGTCTTGTCCCAGTCGAGCGTCTCGAGGTAGTCGCGCACGAACTGTTTGTCGAAACTGGGCTGGCTGCGACCGGCCTGATACTCGCTGGCCGGCCAGAACCGCGAGGAATCCGGCGTGAGCACCTCGTCGATCAGAATCAGTTGGCCATCGAACAGGCCGAACTCGAACTTCGTGTCGGCGATCAGGATCCCCCGCTGACGGGCGTAGTTCCGGGCGTCCGAGTAAAGCTCGAGGCTGAGCGCGCGCACCTGCTCGGCCACCCGCGGGCCCACGATCTCGGCCGCCCGCGCAAACGGGATGTTCTCGTCGTGACCGGTCTCGGCCTTGGTGGCCGGCGTGAAGATGGGCTCGGGCAGTTCGGCCGACTCGGTCAAGCCGGCGGGGAGGGAGACGCCGCAGACAGTCCGGCTTTGGCGATACTCCTTCCAGCCGGAGCCGGCGAGGTAGCCGCGCACGACGCACTCGATGGCAAGGGGTTGGGCCTTCTTCACGATCATGCTGCGGCCTTGCAGTTGGGCGGCGAAGGGTTCGAGCCGGGCCGGCAACGGATCCGTCGCGCGAGCGAGCAGGTGGTTGGGCACCCGGCCGGCGAATCGTTCGAACCAGAAGTGGGACAGTTGCGTGAGGACCTCGCCCTTGCGCGGGATGCCATTGGGCATGACACAGTCGAAGGCCGAAATCCGGTCGCTGGCCACCAGCAGCAGGGCGTCGCCCAGATCGAAGATCTCGCGGACCTTGCCGCTCTTGAGCTTGGGAACGCCCGGGAGGTCGAGGGTCAGGATCGGGTCAGTCGTCATGGGCGCAAGTATGGCGGGCCCGATAGCGGCTGCAAGACCGCGAGCGCCCGTAGGCGCCCATGTCTCGTAGGCGGCGACGTGAGGAGGCGAAGTTCCGTTGCCCCTCTTCACCTTCGCCTCCTCACGTCGGCGCCTACACGGGTGGGAGGCTCCCTTGGCTCTCCGCGGTCTTGCCCGGAGAGCAGGAACCCCGGGCGTGCAGGCGGGACGCCCGCACCACAGGCTCAGGGAGTGCCTCTCTGAGCGCCATGCCCGATGCTCGTAATCGGCGGAGAATCCAGGACGGGAAGTCCCTCCACCGATTACGAACATCAGGGATGGAGGAAGTGAAATGGTTGTCTTGGATCTGCTCAGGGACCCTGAGGCGACCTGGCTGGATGCCCCTTCTGCCATCTCCATTCTGCCTCCCGCAATCCGCTTCATGGGGGAGGCCGGGCGAGGAGCCTGCCGGTCCGGGCCGGCAGGCTCCGCCAAACAGAGGCTACCTGCGCAGCCGGTAGTACTTCATGGCTCCGGTGGGGGCCACGATGAGCCGGTTGTTGACCGCGCCATTGACGGGCGCCCAGGCCGGCGCCCCGAGGTTGTCCGTGCTCTCCGGCGTGTAGCCGGCAAGCCCTTCAGGCCAGGTGATGACGACCATGCCATCAGCCTGGAGTTGGATGGACAACACCGGCTGGGCGGTGGCCGGCCGCAGCAGGGGAACCCCGTACTTGCTGGCCAGGTAGGTGACAAGCAGATCGCGGTCCTCGGCGGAGAGCGCGCGGTTGTAGATCAGAAGCTCGCTCAGATCACCCTTCATCTGGTTCACGAAGTCGTCGCGCAGACCGATGCGCAGCGGACCGCCGTCATCCACGGCGCCGTAGCCGTGCACCCCGCCGCCGATGAACTGGTCGAACAGGAAGTGGGTCACCTGGGCGACCTCGACCTGGAAACCCGCGACGATGTACTGCCCGGCCGGCAACCCGCTGGCCGCCGCCACCGGCGCATTGCCGTCCGGCGTGCCGCGCGACACGGTCGGGATGCCCGTGCCGGCCGCCACCCAGTAATCCCGCGGGCGCGGCTGGTTGCCGACGCACTTGGTCCAGATGGTGCGGGTGGCCTCGAAGTCCTCGAACTTGGCCACGTAGAACGAGGTGACGTCGGCAGTGATGGCCACGCTCGGCGAACTGGCGACGTCGAGGTAACGGAGCTCGCCGTCGAAGCGCACGGCGGGTTTGCCGTTCACGGCGTTGTTGACCAGGGCCGGAGCAGAGCCTCCGTCGGGCTGGATGGCGTCGTTGCGGTTGCCCGACTGATCGGCCCAGGCGGTCACCGCGCCGCCGGTCGCGGTCACGCCGGCATCCGCCTTGAGCCAGAGCTGCAGGCCGGCCGTCGGCGGGGCGGTGGGTCCGCTCCCGGTGATGGTCAAGGTTACCGGCGCGGAAAGACCGCGCGCGCCCCAGTTGTCCACGGCCACGGCGCGGAGGGCGACGACGCCGGGCGTCCGCAGTTCCACGGCAAGCTCATACGGCGGCGTGGTCACGGAGGCGATGAGGACGTCGTTCGCCGTGAACTGCACTTCCTGGATCGTGCCGTCCGGATCCGAGGCGTTGGCCCTGAGCACAAGCGTGCCTGGCGCCGCCACGGAGGTGCCCGGGGCCGGACTGACCATTTCGGCGCTGGGGACGGTGTTGGCGATGCGCAGCAGCGGAATGCCGTATTTGCCCGCGAGGTACAGCACCAGGTCGTTCCGTTCGCTGGCGGACAACGCCCGCGCGTAGAGCAGGACCTCGGCGATGTCGCCCTTCATCTGGGTGACCTGGTCGTCCCGTGTGCCGATCCGCAGCGGCACACTGGCGCCTTCGGGCACCGCGGTGATCGTGCCGCTGCCGTTCGGCTGGTCATTAAGATAGTGGGTCAACGTGGTGCCGCTGGCGTCGAGGCCGGCGATCGCATAATGGCCCGCCGGCACGCCCGCGGTCCCGGCTACGGCCCCGTAACCGGCCGCGCCGCCGCGGAAGGCGTTCGGTACACCGGTACCGGGCGCAAACCAGCAGTCGAAAGGCCGTGCGAGGTTGCCGAAGGTCTGGGCCCAGACGGCCCGGTACGTGCCGAAGTCGTCGAACTTCACGACGTAGAACGTCGTCAGGTCACCCGTGACGGTCGCGGTGGGGGAATCAGCGACTTCGAGGTACTGAGGCGCGGCGGTGAAACGCAGGGCGGGCTTGCCGTTGACGGCGCCCGCGACCAGCACCGGTGCGGCTGCCGGGTCCCATTGATAAGCGTCGTTACCCTGCCCGGACTGGTCGGCCCAGGCGGTAACCGCGTTCCCGGCGCCGGTGGTCACGCCGGCGTCGGCTTTGAGCCAGAGGTTCAACGCGCCGCTGGGAGGCGACGCCGGGGCAGTGCCCGTGATCTGTACGGTCACCGGCGCCGAGTGCCGCGGCGCCCAAGTGTCGGTGGCGACGGCGGTGAGCTGCACCTGCCCGGGGGAGAGGAAGTCCACGGCGAGCTGGTACGGGCTGTTGGTCAGGGTGGCGAGCGGGGAGACCATTGGCCAGCAACTGGACACTGACCACGGTGTCGTCGCTGTCCGTCGCGTTGGCCACGATGGTGGCCGTCGCCGGCAGGGCCAACGTGGCGCCGTCGGTCGGGCTGGTCAGGTTCACGACCGGCGCCTGGTTGCCGAGGCGCACGTAGGCGATGCCGTACTTGGCGCCGAGGTAATTCAGGACGGTGGCGCGCTCCTCAGCCGTCAAGGCCTTGTCGTAAATGAGCAACTCCGCCAAATCGCCCTTCATCTGGGTGACGAGGTCGTCGCGCGACCCAATGCGGAGGGGCAGGCCGCCGTCCTCTGGGCGCCAGGGTGATACTACCGGGCCGATCGGCCTGCGCGTTCAGGTAGTGCGTGACCGTCTGGCCGGCGACGTCGAACCCGACCACGACGGGCCGCCCCGCGGGCACGGCGAAGGTGCTGTTGACGCCTTGCGCGGTGCCCGTCCCGGTGTTGGCCCGGTAAAGCGTGGCAATCCCCGTCCCGGTGGCGAGGTAGTAGTCGTTGGGCTCGGCCCGGTCGCCTACAGTCTTGGCCCAGATCCCGCGAAACGTGGCGAAGTCATCGACGGCGAGCACCGCGAAGGTCGTGAGGTCGCCGGCCAGGGCGAGGCTCGGCGCGCTGGCCACATCGAGGTACTGCGGGGCGTCGGTGAAGCGGATGGCAGGTTTGCCGTTGATCGCCCCTTGGACCAGCACGGGCGCGGCGGTGGTGTCCCACTGGCTGGCGTGGTTGTTCTGGCCGGACTGGTCGCTCCAGGCCTCGACGGCCCCGCCGGCGGCGGTGGTGACGCCGGCATCGGCTTTCAGCCAGAGCTGCAAGCGAGCGGTTACCAGCGCCGTCGGTGAGGTGCCAGTCGCGGTCACGACCACCGGGGCCGAAGTGGTCCGCAGCCCGCCGAGCGGTCCGTTGTCGTAGGCGACGGCGGTAAGCGTCGCCGTCCCGGGGGTCATGAGCTCGAGGTTGAGCTGGTACGGAGGTTCGGTGGCCGAGGCGACCAAGACGCCGTTCGCCAGGAAATCAACCCGCGTCACCTGGCCGTCGGTGTCCGCCGCAGCGACGGCCATGCTGACCGTGGCCGGCGCCGCGACGGTGGTGTTCGGAGCCGGCGCGGTGATGGCAACCGTGGGCGGCTGATTGAAGGGCAGCGCGTACTTGTTGCGCAGATACTCAAGAACCTGGCCGCGGTCCGCGTCGGAGAGAGCCACGTCGTAAAGGAGCAGTTCGGCGAGGTCGCCCTTGAACTGGGTGACGAGATCGTCGCGCGAGCCGATGCGCAGGGGGAGGCCGCTGTCCTCGGCGGGGGCGTTGAGCGCGATGGTGCCCCGGCCGTTGACTTGGTCATTGAAGTAGTGGGCGATGGCGTTGCCGGCCACATCAAAGCCCATCACCGCGAAGACACCCGAAGGGACCGCCGCCGCTCCATCTGCCGCGAGCCACTGGCTGGCGTTGCCGCGATACAGTCGGGGAACGTTGCTGTCGGGGAGGAAGTAGTAGTCGGTCGGGCGGGGTTTGTTTCCGAGCACCTTGCTCCAGACCGCGCGGTAACCGGCCCGGTCGGCCAGCTTGATCACGAAGAAGGTCGACAGATCGCCCACGAACGAAACGCTGGGCGAGTTCGGCACGTCGAGGTATCGCGTGCCGCCCTCGAAGCGGAGCACCGGTTTCCCGTTGAGCACGTTCTCGACGAGCTTCGGGGCCTGGCTGGCATTCGGCTGCGCCGCATGGTTGGCCTGGCCGGATTGGTCCGCCCAGGCGCTGACCACGCCGCCGGCGTCGGCCGTGACCCCGGCATCGGCTTTCAGCCACAATTGAAGATTCTGTCGCGGTGGCTCGGCGGGCTGAGCCCAAAGCATCGCCACGCCCGTTGTCCAGGCAAGCGCGGCACTCACCACAACCCAGGCCAGCAACCCGGGATGGGAACGCGAAAGGCGAAGAGCATTCATGGCAGGCATTGTGCAGAAGGTTTGGATGAGGCGAGGGAGGCTAAGACCAGACACGCCTCTTGGCAAGAACGAGCTTTAGAACCCCCACACAAGCACACACCTCCGCTCACCCTCGAACGCGCTGCAGGCTGCACGAGGCAGAAGGGACATCCTGATCCCGAATACCTCATGCGCCTGTCCCCGTTCGCCTCTTCTCCACCCCGACTCCGGCGTGAGTCGCAGCCGGTCCCATCGGGGCTACTTGCCGAGCAGATGCTGCAGCCGGTCGCGGTGGCTGCGACTCAGGTTGAGACGGGTGCCGTTGCGAAGGATGACCGTGTAGTCGCCGTGGAACATCGGCTGCAGCTCCTTGATCCGCTCGAGGTTCACGATGGTCGAGCGGCTGATGCGCAGAAAGAGCTTTGGGTTCAACCGGCCCTCAAGCGCATTCATGGTCTCGCGCAGCAGATGGGTCTCGTTGCCGACATGCAGACTGACGTAATTGTCGGCCGCCTCGATCCAGTCGATGTCCGCTGCCTTGATCAGCACGACCTTGCCGCTGGTCTTGACGACGAGCCGGTCCACGACCGTGGGAGTGGGGCGCATCTCGGCCAGCAGCGCGGTGAGCTTCTCGTTCAACGCACCGCTCTGCTGCTGCCGGTGCCGCTCCCGCGCACGGTCCAGGGCCAGCCGCAGCCGATCGCGATCGAAAGGCTTGAGCAGGTAATCCAACGCGTGCACCTCGAACGCCTTCAGCGCATGCTGGCTGAACGCGGTCGTGAAGATCACCACCGGCGGCCGTGCGGGACGGGCGGCCTCGAGCACCCCGAACCCGTCCAGCTCCGGCATCTGCACGTCGAGGAAGAGGAGGTCTGGCTGCTCGCGTTCGAGGACTTCAATGGCTTCCGCGCCATCGCCGCACTCGCCGATGATCTCGATGTCGTTCTCATCCGCCAGGAAGCCGCGGAGGCGTTCGCGCGCCAGTGCTTCGTCATCGATGATCAGGGTTCGCAGCTTCATGGGTGAGCGGGCGTCG
Source organism: Verrucomicrobiota bacterium (assembly GCA_027493615.1). GTDB lineage: Bacteria > Verrucomicrobiota > Verrucomicrobiia > Limisphaerales > J093 > DSVZ01. The sequence goes on along the minus strand of JAOSKK010000038.1, from coordinate 759,291 downwards.
CCGGCGCCAGATCGGCAGGGTTCACCGCGAGCGCCCGGCGGATCTCGGCCTCGAGTTCCGCGCCCCGTTTGGAGCTGGACGCGGCGATGGCGGCGGCCAGCGCCGATGCGTTCGCGGTGGCCGGCGACGTGCCGACGACCACGTACGGTTGCCCCCAGAAAGACACATAACTCACGCCCGGTGCCCCGACGTCCACAAAGTCCCCGTAGTTGGCGTAGGGCGCCACCTCGCCGCGTCGGTTCAGAGCGGTGACGGCGATCACTTCCGGATAAGCCGCCGGGAACGTGGGCGCCGTGACCGGTTCGTTGCCCGCGGCGGCGAGGAACACCACCCCCTGCTCGCGGCCGGACCGGATCAGGTCACGCAGGAACGGGCTTTCTTCGTGGCCCCCCAGACTCAGATTGACAATGTCCGCCCCGCCACGGATCGCCGCATGGATCCCCAGGGCAATGTCAAATGTGGTGGCGCTGGGCCGGTCGCCGTACACATCTACCGGCAGCACGCGCACGCTCGTCCCCTCCGGGTCAGCCGCCAGCTCCGACAGACCGCGCAGGAACGTCGCCGCCATGCTGGTCCCGTGCGCCAGTTCCTCGCCCGGCAGACTCGCCGGCCCCGCCACCGAGACGCCCGAGAGCAGAAACTCGCTGATGCCCGCTGCGTCACCCTGGACCGCCGTGTCCACCACCGCCACCACCACCCCCTCACCCGCGGCGGTGGGTCGGGCCTTCAGATTCAGCCCCGGCCCGGTCAGGGGCAAAGACGCGCCGGCAGCATCCGGACGTTCGACCAGGTAGTTCGGGTCCAACCGCGCGGCGCCATGCTCATCCTCGAGCTGACGCCGGGCCCGCGCGGCGGCTGCGGCGTCGGCAAACTTCAGGCGGTAAGCCCCGACTTCGTCCGAGCGCGCAACGATGGTGGCTCCCAGGCGGCGGGCAAGTTCCTCGATGCTCTCCTCGCCGTCGCGACCCAGCCGCACGATCAACTCGTCTTCGATCCGGCGGCCGCGGGGGTCATGGCCCAACGGGGCTTCGATCCGACGGGTGGCCGCACCGCGCGCGTCGCGGAAGACGTAGAGCCGGGGAGGGGCCTTGTCCGCTGGGATCAAGGCGTAGTTCAACGACCCGAGCAACCGCCGCAACGCCTCGCCGGGGGAGCTGCGCGAACTTCGCGTACACCCGGTGCTCGGCGCCGGGCTCCACGAACACCTGCCAACGGGTCGCTGCCGCGATGGCTTCGAGCGTCCGGTCGAGACTCCAGCCATCAATCTGGGCGCTGACACGGTTCTCGGCGATGCGCCAATCCAGTCGCCCCGCGGGTCGGGAAGGGGTCGGCCGATCGCCGGCCGCCGCTCCCCGTCGCCAGGAGCAGCCCGGCCAAGATCCCTAGATAAACCAGCCGCAACACGGGCACAATCTACGCAAACACCGGCGCTTGGCAACGGTGGCTACTCCGGCCCCGCGAAGCCCATCCGCTCCAGCAGGCGCCGCTCCCCGTTTCGTGGGGCGCCCGGTCCCTTTGGGGCGGTGGAACAGCGGCTCCAGGTGCGGCGCACGCGCCCGTTCCCTTTCCGCCGCGGGCGTCAGATCCTCGAGATACTGCGGCACCAGGCTGGCCCCAACGCGGCGATCAACAACTCGCGCACCCGGACCGTTCGCCGGACCTCGCCCACCAGCGCCTCAATCTGCTCCCCGGGGTGGACGGACCGGGCCGGCTTGACGCGCTGCCCATTGACCTGGACGTGGCCAGCCGCACAGGCCTGCGCGGCCAGGCTCCGCGTCTTGAACAGCCGGACGGCCCAGAGCCACTTGTCAATCCGCACTTCGGCCGTCGTCGCGACGGTCCCGCGCGAGGAGGTCGTTTCCACAGGCGCCGACCGTAGACCGGCTGGCCTGGGAGGTTCAAGGCCGCATGCCAGCGTGCTGGGGCGAGGCTTCTGCCGCTGCATTCGTGAGCGGGTCGAAGTCCCTCCTGAGCCAGGGCTCGGCGGACGCGCCAAGGATTCAGTTGGTGCCTGACCCCTGGGGATGGCGGCTGGACGCAACCCGGCATGAGGTCATAGTCCCCCTGCCTTGGTCCACCGGCGTGAGGACCGTATGGCAACAGGCATGCCAGCCGTCAGGCCCGTGAACCTGCTCGAACTCGAACACGTGTCGGTCCGCTTCCCCGCCCCGAGCGGGGCCTGGCGGCGGCCCCACGAATGGGTCCACGCCGTCACCGACGTGAGCTTCACCCTCGCGGCAGGCGAAACCCTCGGCCTGGTGGGCGAAAGCGGCTGCGGCAAGACAACCCTCGCCCGCGCCGTCCTGCGCCTGACCCCCGTCACAGAAGGCCGGATCCGCTTCGCGAACGAAGACCTCACCGCCTTGCGCGGTGCGGCGCTGCGCGCCCGACGCCGCCAACTCCAGATGGTCTTCCAGGACCCCTACGGTTCGCTCAACCCCCGGATGACCGTCGGGCAACTCATCGGCGAAGCCCTCGACATCCACCGCCTCGCACGCGATCCCCGCCTCCGCCGCGCGCGGATCGCGCAACTGCTCGGCGACGTCGGACTGGATGCCGGACATGCCCGGCGCTATCCGCACGAGCTGAGCGGCGGTCAACGCCAGCGCGTGGGCATCGCCCGCGCGCTGGCGGTCGAGCCGCGCCTGATCGTGTGCGACGAACCGGTGAGCGCGCTCGATGTCTCGATCCAGGCCCAGATCGTGAACCTGTTGCAGGACCTCCAACACGCGCATCGCCTCGCCTACCTCTTCATCGCCCATGACCTGGCCGTGGTCGAACACCTCAGCCAGCGGATCCTGGTCATGTACCTGGGCCGCGTCGTGGAAGCCGGCGAGGCCCGGACGGTCTGTCGCGCCCCCGCTCCATCCCTACACCCAGGCGCTCATCTCGGCGCTGCCTCGCGTCGATCCCGACCCGCCGCGCCGGCGGATCCTGCTGCCCGGAGACGTCCCCTCGCCCATCCACCCGCCGAGCGGCTGCCCGTTCCATCCGCGGTGTCCGCTCGCCGAATCCCGCTGTCGCACGGAGCGGCCCAGCCTGCGGGAGCACCGGCCGGGACAATGGGCGGCCTGCCATCTGGTCGAGGCACGCCCGGAGAACCCCTCCGCTCCCGCCCCGCCGTCTTGACGCTCCGCCCCTTCGCGTCCAGCCCAGGTAAGTCCGGGGAGCGCACCCGCCTCACCGGAGTCCGGGGAGCGTGACCGCCTCGGGCGCGCTCCCCACACGTTGGGACCAGGTTCTCGCGAGGCACGTGCTCCCGGGGTTTGTCCTTTTGCCGGACCGGGCGGCGCGATAGAACTCCGGGCATGCCGCACCGCTACTGGCTGGTGAAACAAGAACCCGCGGATTACCCGTGGGAACGCTTGGTCGCGGACCGACGCACCGCGTGGACGGGCGTGCGGAATTTTCTGGCACGTAACCACCTCCGGGCCATGCAGGCCGGGGACTGGGTGTTGTACTACCACAGCGGGCAGGCGCGGGAGATCGTGGGCGTCGCCCGGGTTACCCAGCCGGCCTTCCCCGACCCAACCGCAACCGAAGGGGATTGGTCGGCGGTGGAACTCGAGGCGGTGCAAGCCCTCGACCAGCCGGTGCCGCTGACAACGATCAAGGCCGACCCCGCCCTCCGGAAACTCCCGCTGATCCGTCAGTCCCGCCTGTCGGTGATGCCGGTGAGCGCCGCGGAGTTCCGACATCTGTTGCGGCTCGGACACACCGCCTGGCCCCCCGGGAACGCATGAAGCCCTTTCAGGCGGTTATCTTCGACATGGACGGTGTGATCGTGGACAGCGAGCCGTGGCACGAGCGCGCCTTCCGCGAGATCTTCCAGGAACTCGGCTACGGCGAAACCCACGGCATCGACTTCCGCGCCTACATCGGCCGCTCCGACCGCGCGTTGTGGCTGGATTTCATCGAGCGCCACGCCCCCCGCATCCGCTCGAGGATCTGCTCCGGGCCAAGCAGACGCGCCTCATCGAGATCCTCCGCCGCGAACAACCCATCTTCGAAGGGCTGCCCGAGCTGGTGGACCGCCTGGCGCGGCATTACCCCCTGGCCGTGGCGTCCGGATCAAACCATCCCGTGATCGACGAGGTGCTCGCCATGAAGCAGCTCCGACGCTACTTCCCCGTCGTCGTGAGCACGCAGGACGTGGGCAGGAGCAAGCCAGCGCCGGACGTCTTTCTGCAGGCGGCGAAGCTGCTCGGTCAACTCCCGACGGACTGCTGCGTCGTCGAGGATTCCGCCGCAGGCGTGACCGCGGCGCGCTCGGCCGGGATGGCGGTGATTGCACTGACCCACTCCCTCCCGCGCAGCGAACTCGCCCACGCCACGCACGTCGTGGACACCTACGAAGAGGTCGAGCGCCTGCTCCTCCCCGCCTGACGTCGAGCACCCGGCAGTCAGTCAGGCTGCCGGCTGCCGCTGGCCGGTGTGCTACCGCTGGACGCGCGCCCCGCCACCTTTGACGAGCTTCTCGACTTCGTCGCGGCTGGCCATGCTGGTGTCACCCGGGGTGGTCATCGCCAAGGCGCCGTGTGCCGCCCCGTACTCGACCGCCCGCTGGGGATCGCCGGTTGTCAGCAGACCGTAGATGAAGCCGGACGCGAAGCTGTCGCCGCCACCGACGCGGTCGAGAATCTCGAGGCCCGGGTACTTCCGGCTTTCGTAAAAGCGGCCGTCCATCCAGGCGATGGCCGCCCAATCGTTGCGGGTGGCCGTGTGCGCAGCCCGCAGGGTCGTGGCCGTGGCGCGGAAGTTCGGGAACGCCTTCACCGCGGTTTCGATCATGCGCTGGAAGGCGGTGACGTCGAGGTGCAGCAGATTCTCGTCCGCGCCCTCGACCTTGAACCCGAGGCAGGCGGTGAAGTCCTCCTCGTTGCCGATCATCACATCCACGTACTTCGCAATCTCCCGGTTGACCTCCTGCGCCCGCTGCTGCCCGCCGATGGATTTCCAGAGGGACGGCCGGTAGTTGAGGTCGTAGCTGACGATCGTGCCGTGGGCCTTGGCCTGCCGCACACATTCGATCACCAGCGCGGGCGTCGTGTCGCTCAACGCCGCAAAGATCCCGCCCGTGTGCAGCCAGCGCACGCCGCGCCGGCCGAAGATGTGGTCCCAGTCGAAATCGCCCGGCTTGAGCTGGCTCGCCGCCGTGTGCCCCCGGTCCGGAATCCCCACCGCCCCCGCACCCCGAAGCCGCGCTCGGTGAAGTTCAGGCCGTTCCGCGTCACGCGTCCCACGCCATCGAAGGGGCGCCACTGGACGAACTCAGTGCTGACGCCGCCCTGGAGGATGAAGTCCTCGAGCAACCGCCCCACGTCGTTGTCCGCAAACGCCGTGGCCACCGCCGTCCGGAGCCCGAAGCAGCGCCGCAGACCACGCGCGACGTTGTACTCGCCGCCGCCTTCCCAGACCCGGAACTCGCGGGTGCAGCGGATCCGGCCTTCCCCGGGATCCAGGCGCAGCATGATCTCGCCCAGGGCGAGCAGGTCGTAAGCGCAGGCTTCCGCCGGCTTGAGCGTCAGTGTGGACATGAGAACCTCAGGATGAAGCCTGGAGTATACGCAGGCCACCCGGCAACAGCGCGCGCCGGTGCCGGGCGGACCTCCCGTTGTGCGTCAGGGCTTCTTCGGGCCGATCAGCTCGATGAAGTTGCCGTCCGGATCGCGGACCACAGTGATGTAGGTCCCGCCGCCCAGATCGAGAGGGGTCTCGCCGATGGGCGACACCTTGGCGGCCCGCAAGCGTTCGAGGGCGCGATCCGTGTCCTTGACGAACAGGGTGAGGTAGCTCAGGCCCAACGTCGAATGAATGGTCTGTTGATCCGGGACCTTGCTCGAGGCGTTCGGGAACGCCAGAACCTTCAGGCGCGTGGCCTGCTCGGCGTCCTCCAGCGCAAACACGCGGATCTGAATGGCATGTCCTTCGATGAGGCCGATCTTGCGACCCAGCTCGACGCTGACCGGGAAGCTCGACAGCTCCTTGAACCCGATGGCGTTGGTGAGGAATGCCGCCGTGCGATCCGCGTCCTTCACCACCAGCCCGATGTCAATCGTCGGTTTCGTGAATTCGCCCGTGGACTCCGCCGCGCGGGCGGGCAAAACCACGGCCAGCGCCAGGCCGAGGAGAGCGAAACCACACGGTGCGAACCGCACACGCCAACAGGAGGGGAAGCCGTTTGTCATGGCGCGACAATAGGGAAGCCGGCCGGTCGGTCAAGACGGCGGCGCAACCGGCACGCACGCCGCCTCGACCGCCGAGCGCCCGACGGCCCCTCGAGGGTGCGTCAGTCTTTGGCGTCCTTGGAGGTGCGGCCGCCGTGGTCGCCGATCAACACCCACCGGTCGCCCTGCTTCTTGAGGATGTCGGTCCACCGGCCCGATTCATTCTTCTCCTTCCCTTCCGAGTCGCGGTAGATGCGCGTCCAGTAGTAATGCACGATCGCGACATCACCGTGCAACTTGATGCCCGCCGGCTGGATGTTCTGAACGAGCACCTTGGTCGTCTTCAGGAAGTGCTCGACGAACTTGCGCACGGTGGCCTTGTTGGTCGGCAGGGCCTCCTCGACCGACCACCCCAGATAATCGTCGTGGAAATAGCCCAGGAAACCCTCGATGTCCCGCGCGGCGTCCAGGGCCCAATAGGCCTCGACACTCTTCCAAACCTCCTTCTGGGCGGCTGACCACTCCTGGGCACGGAGCGGAATCGCAGCGACGAAGAACAGGAGGAGTGCAGCGAGAAGCCGGTAGGTTCGATGGATGCGTTGCATAATGAGCCATGCGTTGTTCGGTTTGATGAAGTCGCGCTCTCTTGTTTTCCCTCCGCCGCGGCGACCCCGCTTGGCCCGGCTCTTTCATCCCCGCTGCAGTCTCTCGCGGTTGCGGCCGGGTCTGAAATATCCGGGTTAACGGTCGGAGTGACTAATCGGTAGCATTACGACCACTGGTCTGTCAACCCGCGGCGCCGCCACCAGGCGCCCGCTCGAGGGTTGCCAACCGGCGTCCGCCCGTCTCGAATCCTCCCGTGAACCCGCCTGCCTGTCTGCCTGGCTCCCCGGACCGCCGGACCGTCCGTTCCCGATCCGCCGGATGGGCCGTTCGCCTCAGCCGCGTCCTGGGCCGCACCCGCCTGTCGCCGAACGCGATCTCCCTGCTTGGCCTGGCTTTCGCCCTGGCCGGGGCGGCTGGCCTGGTCCGGCTGCATGGGGGTGGTCCCCCGACTCGGCTGTTGCTGGTGGCGGCGATCTGCATCCAACTGCGCCTCCTCTGCAACCTGATGGACGGGATGGTGGCGATCGAGGGCGGCAAGGGATCGGCCACCGGCATCCTGTTCAACGAGGTCCCGGATCGTCTCGAAGATGTGCTCCTGTTGGTGGGCGCCGGACTGGCTGTGCAGATGCAGCCGGCGGGTCTCCACCTCGGCTGGGCCTGCGCCGTTCTCGCCCTGGGCACGGCTTACGTCCGGTCGCTCGGAGGGAGTCTCGGTTTGGCCCAGGATTTCTGCGGTCCCATGGCCAAACCGCAACGCATGTTCGTCCTTACCCTCGGCTGTCTCGTGGGCGCCCTCGAGGCGCTCAAGTTCGATTCGTATCGCGCGCTGATGGCCGCCCTCGTCATCATCGCCGCCGGCAGCCTCTGGACCATCGCCCGCCGCCTGACCCGCATCTACCGACAACTCGCTTCGCGCCCATGAACGCTCCTGTGCACCGTTTGCCCTCGCCGCTTGTCGGGACCGCATCGTCCGACGGCCAACGTGCCCTGGTTGTCTGCGATTGGAGCTTCAAGCGCCGCGCACCCTGGCAGGAACTCCTGGAACGGCTCGCGCTGCCGGACACAGCCGGCTTCGTCTGGGACGCCCGCCGGGTCTTGAGCGGCGACCCGACACCGCAGCGCGGACCGTCCGTGGGAGCATTGGCGCGCGCGTTCGAGGCGTTCGTGCGCCAGGTGACGCTCGAGCGCCAGCGGGCGCTCGAGGACGTTACGGTCTTGGGCCACGGCGTCGGGGCGGTGATCGTGGCGACTTGGGTGCACGACTACGCGCCGCGGGTTCGCGCCGTGGTGCTGGCTGCGCCCGGCTTTCGCGACCCGATCCCGGTCAACGTCTTGGCGGGTCTCCGCGGCACCTCAGCACGCCTCCTTGCGGACGCCGCCGCCATCCACGCGCCCACCCTGCTGCTGGACGCGACCGCGGACCGGCGCTCCACGGTCGCGGCGCGAGACGTTTTCTTTGCCCGACTCGCTTCGGTTCGCAAGGTTCGCCACCCGTTCGAAGGACCAGGGGCCTCCCTGCTGACTGAGCCAACCTGGACTTGGGCCGCGGAAACGATCCGGCGTTTTCTCAACGAACTCGAAGCGGGTCCCGTCCCGCCGCCGGACCTGCTGGCGGCGGACGCCTCCGGCTACACGTACGAGGAGTTCCGCCGGCTCCAGGCGCCCGGCGGCCCGCAGTTCGCCGCGGTACGATGGATCATGCGGACATTGGGGAAGCTGAGCCGCGGCATTGCCCTGGGTTGGGAAACCGGATTCGATTCCGGCCTGAGCCTCGATTACGTCTATCGCAACCAGCCTGCGGGCAGGCTCTTGGTGGGCAGGTTCCTGGACCGGGTCTACCTCGAGAGCGTCGGGTGGCGCGGTATCCGGCAACGGCGACTCCATCTGGTGCGGCGACTCAGCGAGGCAATTGTCGAGATCGCGCGCGTGAAGCGGCCGGTCGAAATCCTCGACATCGCCGCGGGCGGAGGACGCTACGTGCTGGAGACGGTCAAACAGCATCCGGACATCCCGGTCAGGGCCTACCTCCAGGATTATCGCGAGGAGAATCTCGAGGCCGCGCGGGCGCTTCGGGAGGCGTGGAGGCTGCCGGGGATCGAGATCGCGCGCGGAGACGCGTGGAACCTGGAGCAAGGACTGCCCGGCGGGCGGCAGTTCGACATCGGCGTGGTCTCCGGCTTCTACGAACTCCGTCCCGAGAATGCACCGGTCTTGAGCTCGCTACGCCAACTCGCCGCACGGCTTCGTTCCGGCGGCTTGCTCCTTTACACCAACCAACCCTGGCACCCGCAGATCGAGTTCATCGCCCGCGTGTTGCGCAACCACGAAGGTCGGCCCTGGATCATGCGCCGCCGCACCCAACTCGAGATGGACCAACTGGTCGCCACTGCCGGCTTCACCAAGACGGCCATGGACATCGACGACGCCGGCATCTTCAGCGTCTCCGTCGCCCGCCGATAACCCGCAGATCCCGGTTCATCACGGCGGCCCCCCAGTCATGGGCAACGAGTTGCTGGCCGACACCGAGCTCGCCAAAGCCCACGGTCGTATCGAAACCGACCGCCACGGCCACATCCTCATGAGTCCCCCCGCCGCCGCCCGGCACGGCGGTTTTCAGCGCGCAATCGCTTATCTCCTCCGCACCTGGACGGTCGAAGGGCGGGTCCTGACAGAATGTCCGATCTCGACGGAGGACGGGGTGCGGGCGGCCGACGTAGCCTGGGCATCACCCGGGTGTCTGCACGCGCTCGGCAACCACGCGTGTTTCCCCGGGCGCCGGAGGTTTGTGTCGGGATCCACTCGCCCGGCAACGCCGCTGCGGAGATCCAGGAAAAGCTGGCCCTCTACTTCGATGCGGGTGCGCGCGAGGTCTGGCTGTGCGACGCCGCGGGAGCCGTGCAATTCGTGGCGTGCCCGCCAAGGGAAATGCTCGCCGTGTCCCAAGTTTGCCCGGCTCTTCCGCGACGGGTCGAGCTGCGCTGGACTGAGGTCAGACGCCCGACTTCGGTCCCTCACCCAAGGCGGGCGCCAGGTGCTCCCAGTCAAGTCCGTGGGGAGCAAACGCCGCGAAATCATCGTCGCGCGTGACCCATTGGCATCCGTGTTCGATGGCCAGAGCGGCGTGCTGGGCGTCGGCAATCTGTTTGCCGCTGGCGCGGGTTTCTCGACAGAGCATGGCGGTGAGTGCCCAATGTCGGGCACCGGGCAAGAGCCAGCGGCAGCCAGGCGCGTCGCGGAGACGGTCAACCGTGTCCAGGGCCAATCCCAGGGGGGTCGGGTGGTCCCCAAACCGCGGGTGAGTCACGATGCGAACAAAGGCGACCGCCACCAGCCCTGACAAACCGAAGGGCGCACCCGAATTCACCAGGTTTTCGATCCAGTCCCGATAAAACTCATGTTGGAGCTCGTCCTGGCGGTGGGCGTACACGAGGACGTTGACGTCAGGCATCTTCATCGGCCCTGGTCACGTATCTCGGCGAGCTGACGGGCTGACGTATCATGCCTGGGGCCGGCGCCAAAGGTTGGGATGGAAAAGCGGGCTTGCGGCGGGAGGTCATGGCGTCTTCTGAGGGCTTCGCGCAGAGCCAGTGTGGTCAGCTCGCTTACGGTCATCCCAGTCTCGACAGCATGCCGCTTGGCCTCCATTAGCACATGGTCATCAATGACAAGCGTAGTTCGCACACAGGTGATCATACGTATGCAGGCACTTCTTGTCAACCGGGCGATCGCCCCTCAACAGGCCCGTCGTCCTCCCGAATCCTGTTCAACCCGGCGGATGAGCTGAAGAAGCGCAATCCTCCGACAACAAATGGCAAGCCACCGGAAGCGCCGCCCCCCGGCAATTCGGCAGAATAAGCGGCGATGAAGACACATTGCACCGATTACTGCTCCCGTCCCACGGTTGTCCGGCGCTCCGGCTTCACGTTGATCGAGCTGCTCGTGGTCATCGCCATCATCGGCATCCTGGCGGGGATGTTGTTGCCGGCCATGAACCGGGCCAAAGCCACCGCCAAGTCCATCGCCAGCCTGAGCAACCTCCGGCAACTGGCCCTCGGGCTCCAGCTCTACGTCGATGACCATGCCGACCGTTACCCCGGACACTCGTCGCTGGCCTCCGAAACGACCGCCCTGGGCAAGCCGCGCACGCGGTGGGCGGACTATCTCTACCCCTACATGCAGAACGAGGCCGTCTACCTGAGCCCGAACCTCACCCGGGACGAACGGCCGCGCATGACCAAGCCCTTTGCCCACACGGTGGCCGACGGTCCGGTCGAGACGGCGCAAACCCGCTACTACGGCGGCTACGGCTACAACTACCAGTATCTCGGGAACAACCGCCAACCCGGCGGCGTGGCCCCGTTCCACGCCCGTGGCTCGAGCCTCCGGGCCCCCTCGCAAACCTTGTCCATCGGCGACACCAAAGGAGCGCGCCTTGGCAACCCCGCCCACGACTACGGCCACGAGGGTTCCGCCGTCTACGTCCTCGACCCGCCTCGCGGATCCGTCATGCTCGGTTCCCAGGGAAGCCGACGCAGCAGCGCCGAACCCGGCGATGGCAACGCGTATTACGAGGGCGGTTCCGATGGCTCCGATGCCCACCGCGCCACCCCCGCAGCGCGCAACAATGGTCGGGTCAACCTCGCGCTGGTGGACGGGCACGCCGAGTCGCTGAAGGTCGAAGCCTTGGACGGCCGGAATCCCAGCGGTTCAGGCCAGCCCCACAATGCCTGGTGGAACGGCGTGTTTGACCCCACCCAGCGCTGACACGCCTGCCGGCGCAAGCTTCTCCCGGCGAAGGGGTCAGTCCCACAGATTGACATACCCGCGATGCGGCAGGGTGCTTCCGTGCCAGGTGACAAGGGGGCAGATCGTGAATCGGGCCCGCGTTCTTCCGGGGCGCGGGAGTGACAGAAGTCAGGCTGTTCAGCCGCGTCCACCGAACCCGTCACGGTGTGACCAGGAGGTATTCCCGGTCAAACCGCTCCCGCAGGGTCCGCGATCGCTCGCCCCCCGGCGGAGGAGAATCCGGTCGCGGCACAACGGCCAGGTGCAGCACCCCCTGCTCCATCAGCCGCCCATAGTCCGGCCGCAACGACGAGACAACGACCACCTTCACGGCCCGCTTCCGCAGCGCTTCCACTTCCGGGTCGCTCAGCGCGGGCAGGCCGCCAAAAAGTACCACCGCTGCCACGTCCGCGTGCGCGGCGAGCGCCTCGAAGAGCTGGTCCGGCGGAATGCCCCCGCCCGTGGCCATCATCAACATGGGCGTGGCCTCGACCCGCACCGTGATGGAGCGCATGCCATCCTGCCTGTTCAGGCTTCGCTCGAAGGCCTTCAGTTGCGCTTCCACGGACGGATTCTCGTGAGCGCCCGCGCCTCGCACCATTACCAACACGGGGCCCGGCGCTCTGAGCAGCTTCGCGGTCTCCTCGGCCGTGACCGCACCCAACACTTCGTACGGGTCAAGGTTAATCCTGGGAGAATGGCCCGTCAGTCCCCAATAGACCGCCATCCCGATGGCCGCCACGGCCAGGCTTCCCACCACCAGGTCTTTCGTTCGCTTGTCCATGTCGCTGCGGTCCGTGTCGGGCGCTCGCGCGGCTCATTTCCGCCGAGTCCACCCAAGCCCAGGCACAGGCGAGGGCGCCGGACCGAACCCCTCAACCGCTACTCGAAGCCCCAAGACCACATCCAGCGATCGTCAAACAAGCCGTTGCCCCCCAGCCACCGCATCCCCGTGGCCGGGCGGCCGTCCGCCGTCCGGCCCGGATAGAACTGCAGTCCGATGGTGCTGACGCGGATCGATTCCGCATGGCCATCCGCGAAACCGGCGATGCAGCGTCCGCCATGGCGGCCCACCGGACGCTGCGGATCGTCGTAGTAATACCCCTGGTTCGTCGGCACCCGCCAGTACAGGGACTGCTGGTTGCGTACTTCGACCCACAGGTTCGGATCGCGCTCGCGCGGGTTCGCGATCAGGCCCGAATCGACCAGCGGCAGTTTGCTCACCGGATTCCTCAGCGTCGAGAGCTTGGGGCGCCATTCCGTGGACCAGGCCGAGAGCTCGGGATGCCCCAGCGCCACCCCCAGGCCTCCCGGGCCGCCCGCTGTGCCCGCCACGCCGCCCTTGACGCTGGGGCATCCGGTGACGTTCGTGCCACCGAGGTAGGGCCGCAGCAAGTCGACCCACCACGTCAGGCCGCCGGGATACAAGGCCCCCGCCGGGGCCGGCTGAAAGAGGTACAGCGTCACCACCGCGTCGCGCTGATCATCCGCGTATAGCAGATACCCCAGGGTCATCTGCCGGATATTGCTCATGCACTTGATCGACCGGGCCTTCTCCTTGGCCCGCGCCAGCGCCGGCAGCAGCATGCTCGCCAGAACGGCGATGATCGCAATCACCACCAGCAACTCGATCAGCGTGAAACCGGACCGATGGCTCCGGCAGCGGAAGCATCGTCCCGACCGTCCATGCGTCGGCGTCTTCATACTCGCGGGTGCCACCCGTGCAGGGCATGGTGGCGAGTCTCAGGTGTTGCGCGGCCAATAAAGCCGATCCTCCGCCCGCCGACTACTAGAATCCTCGAAACCCGAACCGCATGGGGACCGGGTAAGGTGCTGGACCCACCCGCCAATTGTTAAATGTTAAGATGCGACCCCAAAATGAAGTCGGACTTGCGTTGGGCACGTTGCCTTCTAAGTTCGCCCCCTCGACGCTGTCACGTCGGTGCCTGGCTTGATGAACCCGACCCAACCCCGTCCGCATGCCCCGCCCGCGACCACTCCCGGTCCCGAGTCTCTCGCGTCGTTCGCCCGACGCCACCTCGGCCCCAGCCTGGCCGAACAGCAGGAGATGCTGGCCGCCCTGGGTGTTGCTTCGCTCCAGGAGCTCGCCGATCGCGCGCTGCCCGCCGGCCTGCGCCTGCGCCGCCCCCTGAACCTGCCTCCGCCCACCACCGAGTTCGAGGCCCTGCGCCGACTCCGCACGCTCGCGGCGGAGAACCGCGTCTGTCGCTCGTACCTCGGCATGGGCTACCACGACTGCGTCACACCCCGGTGATCCAACGCAACCTCCTCGAAAACCCCGGCTGGTACACGTCCTATACCCCCTACCAGTCGGAGATCTCCCAGGGCCGACTCGAGAGCCTGCTGAACTTCCAGACCTTGGTGTGCGAGCTCACCGGCATGGCCATCGCCAATGCTTCGCTCCTGGACGAAGCCACCGCCGCCGCCGAGGCCATGATGATGGCGCACCGGCTCAAGGCCACCGACCCACGCTCCCGCTTCCTGGTGGCCAACGATGCGCACCCCCAGACCATCGAGGTCGTCCGCACCCGCGCCCGCCCGCTGGGCCTCGACGTGGTCGTGGGCGATCCCGCCCACCTCCCGCTCGATGCCCACACCCTGGGTGTGCTCCTCCAATACCCCGCCACCGACGGCGGCATCCGCGACGACAAGGCACTCGTCGAACAGGCCCACGCCGCCGGCGCCCTGGTGATCGTCGCCGCCGATCTCCTCGGTCTGACGTTGCTCGAGCCGCCCGGGGCCTGGGGTGCGGACATGGTTGTCGGCAGCGCCCAACGGTTCGGAGTGCCGCTCGGCTTCGGCGGGCCTCACGCCGCGTTCCTGGCCACGCGCGACGCCTTCAAGCGCCAGTTGCCGGGCCGCTTGGTGGGTGTGTCGAAAGACGCTCGCGGCCGGCCGGCCTACCGTCTGGCGCTCGGAACACGCGAGCAGCACATCCGCCGCGAGAAGGCCACGAGCAACATCTGCACAGCACAGGCCCTGCTCGCCAACATCGCGGCGATGTACGCGGTCTATCATGGACCGCAAGGCCTGAAGGCCATCGCGGCAGCCGTCCACCAGCACACCGTTGAACTGGCCGCCGGGCTGCTCGCCCGCGGCCATCACCTCGCGCATCACACCTTCTTCGACACGCTCACCGTCCAGCTCGTCGGTCTGAACGCCGACGAGGTTCACCGCCGGGCCGGCGCGCGCGGGATCAACCTCCGCCCCGTGGACCCCCGGACCGTCGGCGTCTCCCTCGACGAAACCACGACGCCCGCCGACGTCACCGCACTCCTCGAGATCTTCGCAACCGACGGCCCTCGCGTGGATGTGAACCCGGCCAACCTCGGCCTCCGCAGCAGCAACCTTGCGCCCCGCAGCTCGGCGTTCCTGACGCAGCCGGTGTTTAACCGCTACCATTCCGAGACCGAAATGTTGCGCTACTTGCGGCGGCTCGAGGCCCGGGATTTCTCGCTCTGCCACGGCATGATCCCGCTTGGGTCGTGCACGATGAAGCTCAACGCGACCAGTGAAATGCTCCCCCTGAGCTGGCCCGAATTCGCCCAACTCCACCCCTTCGCGCCGGCGGCGCAGACCCGCGGCTACCAACGCCTCTGCGCCGATCTTGAACATTGGCTGGCCGAGATCACCGGCTTCGCCGCAATTTCCCTCCAGCCTAACGCCGGCTCGCAAGGGGAGTATGCCGGCTTGCTGGTCATCCGCCGGTACCATGAGACCCGCGGGGAAGCTCACCGCGACGTGTGCCTCATCCCGACCTCGGCCCACGGCACCAACCCCGCCAGCGCGGTCATGGCCGGCCTGCGCGTTGTCCCGGTGGCCTGCGACGCCGCCGGCAACGTCGACCTCGGCGATCTGCGCGCGAAGGCCGCCCAACACCGCGAGCGCCTGGCCGCCCTGATGATCACCTACCCGTCCACCCACGGCGTGTTCGAGGAGGGCATCCGCGACATCTGCGCGGCGGTGCACGAACACGGTGGGCAGGTCTACATGGATGGGGCCAACCTGAACGCACTCGTCGGGCTCGCCCGGCCCGCGGAGCTTGGCGCGGACGTCGGCCACCTGAACCTGCACAAGACCTTCTGCATCCCGCACGGGGGTGGCGGCCCCGGGGTTGGTCCCATCGGGGTGGCGTCGCACCTGGCGGCCTTCCTGCCAAGCCATGGCGTGGTGGGCCTCGGGTCGGAACAGACCGTGGGCGCGGTGGCCGCAGCCCCGTTCGGCAGTGCCAGCCTGCTGCCCATCGCCTGGATGTACATCGCGTGCATGGGGGCGGAAGGCCTGACCCGCGCCACCCAGGTGGCGATCCTGAACGCGAACTACGTCGCGCGGCGACTCGACCCCTACTTCCCGGTGCTCTACCGCGGCGCCGGTGGCCTGGTGGCCCATGAGTGCATCCTGGATCTGCGCCCTTTCCGAAGTGTGACCGCGGAGGACGTGGCCAAGCGGCTCATGGACTATGGCTTCCACGCCCCTACGTTGAGCTGGCCCGTGGCCGGAACCCTCATGGTCGAGCCCACCGAGAGCGAATCGAAACGCGAGCTGGACCGGTTCTGCGAGGCCATGATCGCCATCCACGCCGAGATCATCGCCGTCGAGACGGGCCGGATGGATCGCGACAACAACCCCCTCAAACGCGCGCCCCACCCGGCCGATACGCTGGCGCTCGCCGACTGGGACCGGCCTTACTCACGCGAACAGGCGGCCTTTCCGGTGCGCGAGCTGCGCGAATTCAAGTTCTGGCCGGCCGTGGCGCGGGTGGACAATGTCTTCGGCGACCGCAACCCCGTCTGCACCTGCGCCGGGATGGAAGCGTGCGAGACGCCGACGTCGGGAGGCGTTTCCCCGTAGGCGCCAGACGTCAGGAGGCGTCTCCTCTTCGCCGCCTCACGTCGGCGCCTACGCGAAGGGAACAAACCTCCAGGGGCTGACGGCGCCGCTGGTCAGCGGTCTTCCTGGAACACCGTCGCCGCGCTGGCCAGGGCGGGCAGCATCCGCCCCCTTGGTAGAACCGCTCGAACTTCCCGGCCCGCCAGCGGCGCAGCCGGTAGAGGGTGGCGAACGTGAAGCCGGGCGCCCCACCGCCCTGGCCCCCGACCAGCTCGGCGCCCCCGTCGGACGTTGTCCATCATCCAACTGGGCAGCAACACATGATAGGGATTGCGCCGCACCTCGCCCACGTGGAACGAGGTGGCCGCGATCAAGTCCGCCACATCCGCCTCGCTCGATTCCACCGCCAGGTTCGGATCGTCGCACTGACCCCAAAACTCGGTCTCGACCGTGTAACAGCCGAAGTCGGGTCCCAATGTGGCGAGGGCATCGGCCACCAGCCAGTGGACACCTTCGTGTGTGCTGTTCCAGTCCTGGTCGTGCGGGAAGAAGACCACGCGCGGTCGCTCCTCGCGCAGGATGTCGGCGATCACGCGGACCTTGGCGGCCCAATCCTCGGCGTGGTCGGCCCGGGTTTTCGGGTTGACGTGCTCCAGCCCGGTGGGCGCGGTCGCGCGCACCTCGAAGCCAAGGAACTCACAAGCCGCCTGCAACTCTGCCCAGCGTTCCGCCTGGCGCTCCTTCTTGCTGCCGAGGGTTACGGCGACATTAATCACGCGGAGCTGCGCCTCGCGCAGGAAACGCAAGGCCAGCGCCCCGATGATGCACTCGTCGTCCGGGTGCGGGGAGAACAGGAGAGCCTTGGGCGCGTCGGCCGCCACCGTGGGCCGGGCCAGGGGGGGGAAGCCGCCCAGCGGGAGTTGGGAACCCAGCCGGGCGAGGCCCACGAAACTGTGAACGTACTGGCGATAAGCATGCATGACGTGTTGCGGCCTGACGAAAAAGCCGGACGGGCAACGAGGGCAAGCCGATTCTGCCCGGCGGCGTCACCGCCGCAGGCGGAAGAAGCGGAGCGCTTCGCTGGTCGAAACCAGGTGCGGGCTGGTGGCCCCCGATACGTCCTGCCAACCGTCGGTGGGACGCGGCGACGCCTGCAGCGTGCCCCCACCGGTCCATTCAAACTGCACGCCCCCGGCGAGCGGGTGATGGCCGTGAACCGGAGTTCATCCACCGGACCGCCCGTGACCCGCATCGGGTCGGAGAACGGGCCTGTCACGACCACCGTCGTGGGCGTCGTCACCGCGGCTGACGCGTAATTGGCGGTGATGGTCAGGACAGCCTCCGTCAGGCCAAGCGCGGCCAGGTCGAAGTCGAAACGGCCGGGGACGGGTTCGAGGTCGGCGGGGCTGTTCTCGACGAAGGAGCGCAGATAGGTGCGGCCTTGGACGAAGCCGTGGGGCAATTCCGGGACTTGGACGGCCTCGCCCGTGGCCAGACCCACCGGATCGGCCAGGTAAATGTCCACCACCGTGACGGGGAAGCCGGTGGCGTCAGCGAGCGGCACGGTGCCGCGCAGGCGGCGGGCTGTTGAGTTGGCCGCGATGGTCGGAAACACGCCGGCAGCCGGGTCGGCGAGCACGCCGGCGTAATAGTTGGTCAGCCAGGCGCCGGGCACCCCGCCGTCCAGCCGGGTGCGGCTGGCCGGGAAGGGGAGATTGTTCACGAGGCTGTTGCCGCGCAAGGAAATGTGACCGCCGGCCACCAGACCATGGAAGAAGTTCAGTTCGTTGGGCAGCAGAAAGTCGAAGTAATCCGGGCTGAACACGGTGTCGGGCCAGTGGTTGAATACCAGGTTGCCCTCCGCCGCATCGCTCAGACCGTCTAGGTTCGAGCCGAACCGATAGCGGGCGAGGTTGCCGGGGGCGCTAAGCGCGGCCACCCCGTTGGTGAAAGTCGTCTGGCCATCAACACCCACGCCGAAGTAATTGCCCGCAACGACGATGTTCGTGCCCGGGTCTGGTCGTAGAACGCGACGCTTGCCGCGGCCCCGCCGTAAAGCGGGGGCAGGGCACCGCCGATGAGGTTGCGTTCCTGCGCGTCGTTCACGCCGTCGCCGTCCGTCCCGATGACCGTGTCATTGGCGCCGTATCCGATGCGGATGAAGCCGCCGAAGCTGCCCGAGAAGGCGGGGTCGAGGGCGAGGTTCACGTCCTGCAGGCCATCCGGCAGCACCCCGAGGAAATTGCCGCTGATGCGCGCACGGTGGCCTTCCAGGACGACCGGCACGGCCGGGATGCCGGTGAGGACGTTGAAGTCGGCCGCCGGGGTGACGGCCGCCGGGGGGACACCGATCACCACGTCGTTCACGAGCAGGTTGCCAGTGACCTGGAGGTTCTCGTCCCGCTGCTGGTAGCGCAGGCCGGTGACGCCCTTGTTCGGGCCGGCCAGCGTCGTGCCGTCGGGTGCCACCCCGATCCAGCAGCCACGCACCCGGCCGGAGGAAGCGCCCCGCGCGAAGACCACCCCGTGAACCTCGACCCCGGAACCCGGGCCCGTGAACGACGGCGCCAGCACAGCGAGTCCTCGAATGGTAAGTCCCTGTGCTCCAAGGGTGCCCAGCACGGCGCCGGCATTCGGGCCGTAGCCGGTGAGATCGTTCGGACTGCTCGGCGGAAAGTCCAGGAGACGGACCTCGCCGTTGCGGGAGTCGAGCACGATCTGGAGGCGGGCGTTGTTGGCGG
Organism: Verrucomicrobiota bacterium; assembly: GCA_027493615.1. Taxonomy (GTDB): domain Bacteria; phylum Verrucomicrobiota; class Verrucomicrobiia; order Limisphaerales; family J093; genus DSVZ01. The sequence continues at coordinate 740,141 of JAOSKK010000038.1, read as the reverse complement.
CGAGGATGGGGTTGGTGTTGGGAGCCGCGCCCGGCTGGGTGTACCCGTCGATCACGACGTTGTTCCGGGTTATCAGCGGGTAGCCGCCGGGCGGCGTGGCGATGAAATGCGGCCCGTCGCCTGGGATCTGGAAGTGGATCTCGTCGCCGTCCTGTAGGTTCGTCAGGGCCTGCAGGAGCGAGGTCTGGCCGGCAGGCGGATCGGCGTTGTCCATGGTGGTGACGGTGACGACGCGGGCGTGGCTCGAAGGAAAGGCCAGGAGGAGGCTGGCGCCGGCGAGGAACAGGGCAGTTGTCTTCATGAACGGTTCAGGGACTTCGGCCACAAGGCCAAGCGACCCCCACATCTACCACCTTGACGGACCGGAGCAAGCCAAGGAACCACCTCGCCGTGGTGGGTGCCGCCGTGAAGCGGCTTGACCGGAGAGTCGCGAAAGGTCAAACATCGCGCCGTTGCCGTCACCCCAACTTATACTCGGACGTCCAGCCGGGCCTGAATGCGCGGGTGCGGCGGGCAGTCAAACCAGCATCGTTAGACATACCTCAACATGACTATTCAACATCACTCCGCCGCGTCGGCGCCGGTGTCGCGCCGCAGTTTTCTCAAAGCCTCCGCCGCCGTCGGCACGCTGGTGGCCGCTCAGGGTCCCACGGTGCTCGCCCAGGCGAAGCCCGCCTTCAACGCCGTGATCCTTGGCATGGGCGGCCGTGGGGGTGGGGCGGGTCAGAACTTCCTGGCCGCCTGCAAGGAGGCGGGTGTGGAAGGCAAGATCGTGGCCGTGGCCGACATTTTCCCCGGCCAATCCCGTCGCGGGACCGAGGCGTTCAGCGTGCCGGAAGCCCAGTGCTTCAGCGGGTTTGATTCCTACGTCAAGGCGCTCGAGGTGCCCGGCGTGAACTACGCCATCCTGGCGGCGCCGCCCGGTTTCCGGCCGCCGCACTTCAAGGCCTGCATCGAGCACGGCAAGCACGTGTTCATGGAGAAACCGGTGGCGGTGGACGGCCCGGGCTGTCAGATCATGTACGCCGCCTACGAAGAGGCCAAGCGCAAGAACCTGAAGGTGGCCGCCGGCACCCAGCGGCGCCACCAACCCAGCTACCTTGAGACCATCAAGCGCATCCAGGACGGCATGATCGGGGACGTCACGTTCCTGCGCGCCTACTGGGTGAACGGCGGCCCCATCTGGCATCGCGGCGAGCGCGGCAACAGCACGCTCGAGCGGCAGATCTTCAACTGGTACCACTACATCTGGCTCTCGGGCGACCACATCTGCGAGCAGCACGTCCACAACCTCGACGTCTGCAACTGGATCATGGGCACGCACCCCGTCCGGTGTTGGGGCATGGGCGCCCGCCAGCAGTTGGATGGCAAATCAGGCGAGATCTGGGACAACTTCGCCGTCGAGTACGAGTATGCCAACGGCGTCCGCATGTACAGCTACTGCGGCCAGATCAAACGCTCCTGGTCGTCCGTCAGCGAAGGGGTCCACGGCACCAACGGCAGCTCGAACCCCGGCGGCAGCATCCAGTCCAACAGCGGCAAGATGCTCTACCGCTTCCGTGCCGAGCGCAACGTCGACCCGTACGTTCAGGAACACGTCGACCTCATCAACGCCATCGTCAAAGACGGCGACCTCAACGAGGCGAAGAACGTCACGGACAGCACCCTGACCGCCATTATGGGACGTGAAGCCGCTTACAGCGGGGGCGGCGTGGACTGGGAGGCCATCAGCAAGTCCACCTTCAAGTACGGCCCCGAACTGCTCTACACCAACGCCAGCAAGATGGAGTTCGGTGATTTCCGCACCCTGAAGCCGCCCATGCCGAGCATGTTCGACGTCCTCAAGACCCCCCGGTCGCCCCGGTGGCCTGACCCGAACCGTCCCTCCCGCTGAACCGCGGGGCGCAGGTCGAACGCCTGTCGCCCCGCGGTTCATTTTCTCCTGGACAATGGGGTCGGGCACGAGCAGGGGGTCGCTCGAGACCGCCGAGACCTCCAACTTCTGGTCCTCGTTCGCCGCACCGGACCCGATGCCGGTCAGCGCGACCCTCACCTCGCCGGGATCCTGCTCGAGGGTCAGGTCGGCGATTGCGTCCAGTGTAGGCGTGTCATTGACCGGTACCACCGTGACAGCAAAGGAGACCGCCGTTACCAACCCCTGCTCATCCCCCCACGCGCAGCTCGATTCGGGCCACGCCAAACTGATCCGGCAAAGGCGGGAGGGTCATCCGCGGCACTTCGCCGGTCACTGTTACCGTGATCGCACTCGCCGGAAGCAGGGGGGGATTCGAGCTTTGGACCGCGTAGGTCAGCCGGGAGTTCGTCGTACGATCGTCGCTGACACCAAGCACGAGCTGCCGCAGTCCGTCCTCCGGCATCGTCTGGTTCGGGATGGGCTGCACGACGGGCGGGCGGTTGTCAATCGTCGTGACCACCCGCAGATAATCCCCTGGGCGCGAGGCCTCGGTGTAAACCCGCAATCGGTTCGCCGCCAGGATCTCCCAGCCGTCTGTGCTTGGTCCTTCGAAGCCCCGTTTGAAGATGCGACTGATCGGATACCCGTTTGTACTGAGCAAGCTCGGACGCCCCAGGATTGGCGAGGAGCCGATCTCCAACAAGCCGTTCTCGTCTGCCATCACGCCCAAGATCCTCTCGCCAGCCTCGAATTCCCAAGTGTAATCGTCAGGATCGTGCCGTGATCCTGCCGGATTGTGAAAAATGAAGTAGCTGTTGACAACGGTGCCGGCCGCAATGGTCACCGAGTGCAAGTCCCCGTTGCCTTTGCTACCCATTGTGGTCCGGTACTCCGCCGAGACGGGCGAAGCCAACCTGACACCTTCCCGCTCCTCGAACGCAGTCTGCATTTCGTTCGTTGCGCCGCCCTGCTTCTCAGGAAGGACGTTGAAGCCATGGGGCAGCGGCTCGTTGAACCGGGCCAACAGCCGCTCCCGGGGCGTTGGGGCGCGCAGCGCACCCAAGCAGATCGGGCTCAAGATCACGGCAAGCGCGCCGCACAGGAGAAGCGGACGTCGGAATGAATGAAGGGACACAATGGGGCTCTTCATAAGTGCGTTGTGTGTTGGAATGCCATACTACTTGAGGCCCTATGGGCAGCTTTCAGACAGAAGCTACACCGCGCGAAATCCCGCGGCCTACAACTTCCGGTAGCCCGGCTGTCCGCAGCCGGTGCTCTTGATATGTGGCGTCGCCCGTCATGGTCACCTCACAGCGTCCTCCCCGTCTCCGCCGATGTGCGGCCCGGATTCCCTCCTTGAATATTCCTGGCACGGCGCCATCTTCGTTCCATGATAACGACGGTCTTGGCGGACAACACGGTCAAGATCCCGGACGCCATTGCCCGGGTGATGGGGTTGACGCCGGGTGCGGCTTTGGACTTGCAGGTTACCGGGAACGGCACCCTGCTCCTCCACAAACGCCGCTCGCGTGGCGACCGTGCGGACAAGCTCCTCGGCATCGGCCGGCCCTTCTTGAAGCCGGGCGAGGATCCCGTGGCGGATCTGATCCAACAGCGAGAGCAGGACGACCTCCTCGAACATGGCCCGGATCACCCGCGTCCTTGACACCTCCGCTCTGCTGGCGCACGCCTTCCAAGAGCCGGGATGGGAGCGGGTGCGGGACATCCTCAGGGACGAAGAAGCGGTGCTGGACCTGTCCGCCGCCGTCCTGTTTGAGTTCCAGGTGCGATTGCAGGAAAGAGGCGTGCTTGCCCAACATCCCGGCACCGTCGACGCATACGAAGCGCTGTTTGATGTCATCATCCCCGTGGACAACGTGGTTGCCCGCATGGCCTTCGAACTCAAGCGTGATACACCGGAGCGCCTCCCGGCCATGGACGCCTTGATCGCCGCTTGCGCCAAAGTCCACGAAGCCGTTCTCGTCCATCGCGATCCACACATCGCCCCCATTCCTGCCCACTTGCTGAAGCAAGAACCTCTGCCGCCCAAGACCTGATCGTGGCAGATCGGCAGGATTCCGACTGGATTACGGGCCAGCAGCGGCGTCTGCTCGGTGACATCGAAGGGGACCAACCACGCCGCGAGGCCGCGCTCTTGGCAGCACTCGCGCGGGAAGGCATCGCCCCGGGTGAGTTCCGCACGGTTCTGCCCGACCGCATCTGGATGGTTGCCGCGGTGTCGCTGTGTCGCCGACCGGGCTGTGGGTCTCAATGCCGCCGGTAGGGCGGCGAAGCAGGGAGACACGGAGGCATCGCGCCCGTGGCAGGTGACCTGGCCAACCGGCCGTGAAGCCCCGAAGGCCATCCCCCCTCCTCCCACCCAGTTGTCCCTATCAGGCCTTCGCGAAAGACAGGCAGCGATGTGTGGGACTGACCCCTCCAGGTTCGCCAGCCTCCCCAACGAGATGAAGCGCCGCCGCCGCCCTTATCGTCGGCGCATGACCGACGGTCAGACCACGGCACTCGAGAGGCTCCTCCGACCGCTTTCGCAGCGTCTTACGAGCGAGTTGGCACGCGCGTTGATCGCCGTGCAGGCGGACGCGGAAACCCAAGCCCGCTATGACGAACTTGCGGGCAAGCGCACCGAAGGTCAATTGACCCCTGCCGAAGCGGCGGAACTCGAATCCATGGTCCGCGCCAACACGCTGCTCGGCATCCTGAAGGCCGAGGCCCACACCCTGCTCGCCCCCACCAAGCCGTGCTGAGTGATACAGACCGAACTTGGGTACATTTCCCCCATGAGCGTCGAGCAAATCGAGCAGGAGATTCAGCGGTTGCCAGCCAGTGATGTGATTCGCCTGGCCGAATGGTTCAGTGGTTTCCTGGCTTCCCAGACTCCTCCCGGTTCGTCCCCGAGGCCGACTGGCAGGAAACGCCGGTACTCATGGCGGAGCTGGAAGGTCGCCTCGCCGAGTTCACCGCCAATCCCGCCATCGCCGTCCCCTTCGAGCCGGACTATTTCGAGAACCTGAAGCGCGAGCTCGCGGATGAACGCGCCCAGAAGGCATCTCCTCGCTAAGGACTCGCGAAAGAATAACTTGAGCAATTCGGCCTTGCATTACACAGCTACTTTGGGGATGCTGCGCTCACGCAAGATCCCCAGACTATCCATCGTATCCGGCGCAAGTATCAGTCGCTTGCTGAACTGATGGACGAACGCATGCGCCGACAGTGGGCGGCGGCCGAGGCCTCGGCCTTGGGATGGGGCGGGGTCAGTGCGGTGGCGGTGGCGACGGGCCTGGCCCTCAATACGATCATGGCGGGGGCGCGCGATGTGGCCCGGCGACGAGAGCAGCCCCGGGCGACGGTCACGCTGCGGATCCGGGCGCCGGGAGGCGGGCGCAAGCCGCTGACCGAAACCGATCCCCACCTCCTGGCTGCCTTGGAGGCGTTGGTGGACCCTGCCACCCGCGGCCATCCCGAATCGCCCTTGCGCTGGACCTGCAAGAGTACGGCTGCCTTGGCCGAGGCACTGCAACGCCACACGTGCCCGGTTTGAGGATCGATCCCCGCGATGTTCGGCCCCTTGTACGCATTACAGTAGCGGCACGCGTAGGCGAGGTTCTGAAGTACAGTCTCACCGCCATGCTTTTCGGCGATAACGTGTTCCAGCTCAAAATTCAACACACTGCAGTGCTCTGGAAGACGACAGTACTCGCACCGCCCACGGGCGCGATTTGAAATCTCACTTCGAAGCTTATCCCCCATGGTCCAAGGGCTTACGAGCCCCGCGCCGCAGCGAAAGCCTGGCCTTAGACTTCATCAGATCAATGATTCGGCCGACATGCAGGTAATTCTCAAGCAGCACCGATTCGGCCCCGCTTAATCGCTCGCTCTTTGCCTTTGCCGACAACGAGCGAAGGCGGGCTTGATCGCCCTCAGGAAACTCCAAAGCAAGCCAGGCCTTGGCCGCCTCTTGCGGCAGGTTCCCGTTCTGAGCGTCCAGAACCCGGGAGAGGATTTCGACCTCCGAGTCTTCAACTACGATGCTTGCTGCCATAGACTTTCCTCATGCGCGCCAGGTGCCATTATACCACGAAGAGGCTCCTGCCCGCAATTGAAGTCCAGGGCACTTGAAGCTGGTCTGAGTTCTCTCCGCCCACTCCGGCGGCCGAGGCGCTCCTGGCCCCGGCCCGGGCGACCAGGTCCTCGAAGGGACACCTCGTGTTGGCGGTTCGTCTCGCTCCCGTGATCCTGCACTTCGCCTGGGGGTCGCTTGCGACGGTGGAATCGCCAAACGCCTTCTTCGCTCGTTTCTCGTCATCCCACCAGGTCCTGCGGCACAGCAGTCACCCCAGTCACCACGCGCCGTCCGTTTCTCGGTGCCACCCCAACGCATGGATGGCGGGGCAGGGGGAGGGGAGGGGACACGCTACCAGGCCGGGTTCAAATTTCGCTTTCATCGCCACCTTTGAGCCGCCGGCCTGCGCCAGCCGGCGCGGGTTGTTCCATCCCCCATCGTCGCCGCCACGTTGCCCGACTCGTAACGCGCTGGGCCGAATCCGAAAGCCCCCCACCGCGGCTCGTGACCACCTCCAGGCCCCTTCGGCTTTGCGCCTGAAGGGATCCCGTGAGGCATCCCTCTGCCCGTCTTATCGCATGCCCGCTTGTGACGCCGATCCGATTACGAGGTTATGGTTTCGAGGTTCGTCTTCCCGCGCGGCCTCCCCCGACGGCGCCGGTGGGGCCGGGGCAAGCTTGCGCCAGGACGAGCCTGTCACTCGCCTTGCCACTCCCGGCCCTCCCCGTCGCCCTCCTCTGACCGCGGTTTCTCCTCATTCGGGACCCTCCCTCTCCCCGGGTCCGGGTGAAGAGAGGGATGGTCCCTCTCGAAAATGAGGAGAAACAAAATGACGAACCAACAGAAACCAACCCACGAGATCCGATTCGGCGCCGTCAAAGCGGCGATCTTCGAGAGCGACGGGCGCAAGGGGCCCTTCCACTCGATCACCTTTTCCAGGCTCTACAAAGCTGAAGGGACCTGGAGGCGGTCCCACAGCTTTAGCGGCCGGGAGCTTCCCGATCTGGCCAAGGCGCTTACCGCGGCGAGCACCTGGGTCCTGGAGCACGAGGTGAAGGAGTAACAACCCGCGCCGGCTGGCCCAGGCCGGCCGGCTTTTTTGAAGGAGGACTGAAGATGAAAGCGAAATGTGAACCCGGCCAACTCGTAGTCACCCCCAGCGCCTTGACCCGCATCCATCCGGCGGATGTCCCCATCGCGCTCGGAACCCCCTACCGTAGCGGACGCAATTGGACTAGACTTGCGTAGTCAAGAAGCACAAGTGGTGCCACAAATGGCCAGCATGGAACAGTCTCAACCAAAGAAGCCTTCAGAGCTAAATGAGCTTGCCGCCTTGGTCCTCGAGAGACTTCGCGGAGAGCCGGCGGCACAGTTCATCGTGATCGGCGGAGGTGTCGCCTTGCAGCACTATTGTCCGCATCGGCCCACAGTCGATTTGGACGGGTGGTGGCGCGACCGGGAACGCCAAGATACCGCGGCGCTCCTGGAAGGGGTACTTCGTTCCATTGCCGCCGAACGTGGTCTTGCCTACCGTCGCCGAAACTTTGGCGACACCCAAAGTTTCGAGCTTGTTGAAGGGAACAAGAAGGTTTTCACCGTGCAGATTTCAACTCGTTCCGTGGCACTCGATGAGCCACTTCCAAGCGCCTGGAGTCCGGTGTTGATCGAGACGTTTCGAGATAACCTTGGTGCCAAGATGAATGCCCTGGTCGGACGTGGCGCGCCACGTGACTTTCTCGATGTCTTTGAGGTCTGCCACCGTGGTCTGGCAACGCCAGCGGATTGCTGGCTTCTTTGGGAAAGGAAGAACGTGGGCCAAGACCTCAAAGAGGCACAATCGCGCGTACGTTTTCACCTCGAACAGATTGAGGCGCGGCGTCCCGTTTCCACTCTGACCGACCCCGTGGAGCGGGAGCGCACTGAACGGCTGCGCGCGTGGGTCAAGGAGGCCTTTTGTCCCATGGAAACGCCATGAACATTGACTTGAGCCTTTATCCTGACCGCGAACCGCCAGCCCGGTTGGAGTCAATGACGGAGAAGGCGGACTATCTCCATAGAGTCTGTGGCGCGTTTGACCACGGGTTTCCACCCCCGGCAGGGACGCTAAACGAACTTCGACAGTGGAAAGACGTTTTTGACCGGTTTCCGCTACCAGCATCCCCGGCCTACCACACGTTGCGCGGCATGTTTGGCTGGCAGGAGGTGCCGCGGCTTCCGTACCTGTCCAAGCCGCACTACCAGGTCCTGGATGAGATCGAGGGCCGTTCTGACGACTGTGAACGGTTTGTTTAGCGAGACCGGCGCCGCCGCCGCGGCGAGGGGGCATCGTAAAAGACAACCGGTTTACCCTCGAAAGCTCGATGGGGGACACCGTTCCGCTCTCCGGCTTTACCGCCATCCCGCCTCGCCGCCCGCTCTTCCGATTGCCGCCGGTTGCCTGACCGAACCGGATTGGGTTCAGGACTAGAACGCTTCACACCGGATGCACCTACGGTGCTAACAAACGAGGGGGAAACCGTCAGAAAAGACTGGAAAACGTCCCGGTTCGCTGTTAGCAATCGCTAATCATTACCCCCGGTTCGCGTGCAACCGTCTCAGAAACAACGGGTCAGGCCGTTAGCGGGTGTCGAGGCGCCGGTCACCGTGGGCTTTCGCCTCGATGCGGACCACTCGCAAGCCCTCACCCGACGGGCGGTCAAGGCGGGGCTCAGCCCCCATGAGTTGGCCCGTCAGTTTGTCGTCGAGGCCCTCCACGACAACGAACGCCTCTCGGTGTTGGAACAAGCGGTCAAGGCTCTGTGCGCCGAGATGCAGGAACTGCACCGCGACCTTCTCCAGACCACCCGGGAACAGCCTGGCCTCCCCGCCGTAGTCGAGCTGGTCAACACCCTCAAACTCGAGCTGGACCAGTCCCGGCGCGACCTGGCCCTTTCGGTCTTTGCCCTCCTGGTGGCCGCCGGCAAGTCCATGGACGAGGCGAAGGCCTGGGTCCAAAAACACCTCAGGACGACGTAGCCATGCTCTCCATCGCCGAACCGATGCGGGGCACCGGGAAGGGGAATTACTACCTCAACCTGGCGCGCGAGGATTATTACCTCGAAGGCGGAGAGCCGGCCGGCCGGTGGTTCGGGGAAGGCGCCAAGCTCCTGGGCTTCGAAGGCCAGCTCGACAAGGAGGCCTTTCGCAATCTCCTGGCTGGCCTCACCCCCCAGGGTGACGGAAGGCTTGTCCAGAACGCGGGCCGCGACAACCGTCAAAGCGGTTGGGATCTCACCTTCAGCGCGCCCAAGAGCGTGTCTGTGTTCTGGTCCCAGGCGAGCGAGACAACCCGGTACCAGGTCCAGCAAGCCCAGCAGATGGCCGTCGAGGCGGCACTGAGCTATCTGCAGGACACGGCCGGCCTCACCCGCCGCGGCGCAGGCGGCGCGAAGCTCGAACGAGCGCCGCTTATTTTCGCCTGCTTCGAGCACTCGACCTCGCGCGAGCTTGACCCCCAACTCCATACCCACGCCATCTTGCTCAACCTCGCCATGCGCCGGGATGGGACGACCGGCACCATTGTCACCAACGAAATCTTCCGGAACAAAATGGCCGCGGGCGCCCTGTTCCGGGCGGAACTTGCCAATCAACTTCGCGATCGGCTGGGCCTCGAATTCGAAAGCGGCCGGGACAGCTTCGAGCTCCGCGGTGTCCCTCGGGACCTGTGCCAGGCCTTCTCCAAGCGAAGCGCCCAGATTCGCGGCCAACTCCAGGCGTGGGGTAAGGATTCCGCCGAGGCGGCCAAGGCCGCCAACTTCGAGACCCGGAAAAAGAAGGTCCACATCTCCCGGCCAAAACTTTTTGAGGCCTGGCGCACAGTCGGGCGCGAGCATGGCTGGAGCCGGAACGAAGCCGAAATGCTGCTCAACGCCTGCGGCAAACGAAACGAGCTAGAACAGACCCAGGCCTTGAACCGGGTCCTCGACACGCTCCCTCCCAAGGTCGCCAAGAGCGCCGAGAAGACCTTCAACGCCCTGGGCCGGTGGGCGGAGCGGGAAGGGGTCCCGACCCGGGTCATCCGCGACACTGTGGCCAAGAACCGGTCCTTTCTCGGTTTCGAGATTCGCCACAAAAAGCTCTTCCCCAAGGCGCCGTGGTGGAGTCCGGTGAGCAAAATCTACGTGCCCTACATCAGCCACAAGTTGGTGCCCCGGCGGCGGGTCTGGGGCAAGGTCCACCGCGAGTTCGAGCTTCCCTTCCACACCATCCAGTGGCGCGAAAAGTTCATCTTCCCCAGCGCCCCCAAGTGGAGCCCGTTCCACGGCATCAGCCGAAAGGCCATCCGGGTCATCGAGCGCCCGATCCCCTGGGAGAAGGTCGCCAAGCAGACGACACGTGAGATCGGGCAGCAACTCGACAAGGCGGCCGCCACGCTGGCCGCCCTCCAACGCCGCAAGGAAAAGCAGGTCGAGCGGGCCGAGGAATACGAGCGCCGCTAACGGTTATGGTCTTCACGTGCCCCAAGTGCGGAAAGGACGTGGCGCTGGGCGAGGTCCGCTGCAAGAATCCTGAGTGTGGCCTCGGGCTTAGCCTGGGCTCGCTCACCCGCTATTACGCCGGCCTCTTCTGGCAGGGCCTCACCAAGGGTCTCTCGCCGATCTGTCCGAACTGCAAAACCGAAAACCCGCTCCGGACAGCCCAATGCCAGCGCTGCGGCTTCGAATTGTCCGTCACCAACACCTTCGGGTTCTACCTTCGCCCGCTCCGGGAGCGCTACGAGCGCCTCCGCCCCAACGACCCCGCCACGCGGCGCAACATGCAACTCCTCTACCTGCTCGGGAGCCTGGCTCTCCTGGCCATCGCCGTTCTCGTGGTGGACCACAAGGTCGGCAACGACTGGCGTAACTGGCTTACACCGTTACTCATCTCGCTCGCCTATTGCGCGTTTTGCACGCTCTTCTTCCTCGTCGTCGTGCCGCGCCATGTGCTCTTTGTCATCCGGACCCGGGCCGCCCCCATGACCAAGCTCTCGCTCCTTGCCAACCTCTTCACCGCCGTGCTCTTCCTCCAGGTCATCGTCGGCACCTGGCAGAAGCGGGCCCTGGTTCTCCTTACCTCCTTTGGCGTCTTTCTCGCAGCCCTCTTTCTCTTCCAGCTCATCATCTACCCCATCTGGCAGGGCATGAACCCGCCGCCCCCGCCGGAAGACTTGCCCGAGCAGGGGAGAGCAGTGAAACGCGACTACTGGAACGTCTAACCCCGGTGACGCCCCATGGCTCTCCTCGACTTCTTCGCCTCCCCGGATCCCCGCGCCAAGCAGCCCGCGGGGACCAAGCCTTCGATCTTCCACGCTTTTCTCACCCCGGGCCACCGCCCTCGGAATTTCCCCCGCCACCCCAGTTCTGCGCCACCCAGTTCCAAAACGACCGGGTGACCTGGGGTCTCAACGACTTGCCGCTGGAGGCCGCCACCAAACATTTCCTCGCCTGCGGCCGTCGCCGCTCACGAGAACTGACCCGGGTGTGCTCATGAGAAGTGAGCCACCTGGGTGAAGGGCAGAGGGATTTCCTTTCCAAGGAGAGAGGATTGAGTTCCGCGGAGGGAGGCGGGGGAGGAGCGAGGGCGAGGGAACCCGAGGGACTCAGGCAAGGTGGAGACGCAGAACGTCGTTCCAGTCTTTGGCCGGTGGGCGGAGTCGGCGGACCGCAGGATGAAGCAGGATCAGGCGTTGGGCCAGGGCGTCGCCGGTGGGATCCGCGTCGAAGCCGCAGAAGATGGGCAGGCCCAAACGGAGCAAGACGGTGAGCCAGGCAGGGTCGGGTCTGGCGCCGGAGGTGGAGAGGCAGCGAAAGGCCGGATGAAGGACGTGGCAACTGAGGGGCGTCGATGGCCGATTCGCAGAGGACGATGGCGTCCACGGAGGCGGTGGACACCGAGAAGCAGCCGTGATCTTTGCGGGAGCCTGGAGCCATGCCGCGCCAGGACACCGAGGTGGTGCCGCGCAGTTCGGCGCCGACCGCGGTGGCGGGGGTGTCGCCCAACAGGAAGACGGCATTGGCCCGTGCGTCCGCGTAAAGGATCCCCGCGTGAACGAGCGGCGTGAGCAACGGGCGCGGCAGTCGCCGCTGTTCGATGAGGTAACGTTCAACGCGGGGCCAGTGGTGGACGGACGGAGGCGGGAGCGTCAGCGCCCGGGGTGCCGGACGGAAGGCGGGTTGGACCGAGGGCCCAGGACCAAAATGATCTTCCAACCATTGCAGGGCTTGGCCAAAGCCGAACTCTTGCACGTGCATGACCAAGTCGATGGCGCCGCCGCCCCCGACGCCTTGGTTCCAGTTGATGAACTTGGCGCCGGTGATGGAGAGAACGCCGCGGGCGGTGCGCCACTTGGCCCGGTCGCCGGGATCGGGGGTGGCCTCCAACGCCGCCAGGACGACCGGCAGCGGCAGGGCGCGCAGGCGCTCGGCTCGGGCACGCCAGTTCACGGCTCGGTCATCCGGGGGCGCAGGCTGACACAGTCTTTCATGTTGAAGACGTGGCTGGATTCGGTCAGCCGGTCGATCAAGGCGGCGGTCAGATGGGGGTTCTTCAGGAAGGAGGCCCACTCGCTAAACCCCAGGTTGGAGGTGATGAGGGTCGAGCGCTGTCGGTGGCGTTTCTGCAGGAGGGTGAAGAAGAGGCCGACTTGCGCGGGCTCGGCTTCGACGTACCCAATTTCGTCGACCAAAAGGATATCGTATTGGAGATAGCGACGAAGGACACGCGCCTGAGAACGATCGGCCTGGGAGCGGTGCAGTTCGTGCAGCAGATCGGCAAAGAGCACGTAACGACCGCGCGCTCCCTGATGGATGGCCTGGATGAGGAAGCCCGTCGCCAATCCCGTCTTCCCGACCCCGGTGCCGCCCATCCAGAGGATGTTTTGTTTGTCTTTGAGGAAGGCCATGGAGTCGTAGAGGGCCAGGATCTTCTTCTGGTTGAGCTTGGGCTGGCGATCGAAGGGAAAGGTATCCAGAACGAGCTTCTCCGGGATTTGGGCCAGCTTGAGGCGCTGCTCACGGGCCTGGTCGCACTTGAGCCGGTATTCCTCCTCGATGACGCGCGTGAGCAACCGGGCGTGCGAGAGATTGGATTGAGCGGCGGCTTTCAAGTATTCCTCCCAGCGAGCCAGCAGGCCCGTCAGGCGGAGGTATTTCAACTGCGCCGCCAGGGTGTCAGTCATCATAGCGCGAGAGGTCGGGCGTGTCGGTGAGGGAGCCCTCCTGATAGGCGGGGCGTCTTTCCAGCTCGGGATCGACCAGGGGCTCGGGCAGCGCGGGGTCGTCCAGGAGCAACCGGGCGATACGTTCCAGCGTCTCCAGGCTGGTGATGTGGTAGCGGTGGGCCCGCTCCACAGTGCGCCGGAACAGCGCACTGCCCCAGCGTTGGTGGCGCGCCCAGAGCCGGCGCAGGAACTGGTGACGCAAAAGACCCGGGGTGCCGAGGATGAAGTCGACGTAGGCGGCCACTTCCGGAGCCAGGGCGCGCAAACGTTTTTCCTCTTCATGACTGGAGAGGTGGAGGTGGCGGGGACGATAGCGCGCCGGTTGGCCGGGAGCGCGCACGATCTGGTTCTTCACGCCCCAGGGCGGCAGGGCGTATTGGATCACCGAGCGACGATCCTGGCAAAGGACCACGTGACGGAGATAGCGCAACACCTGGACCTGCCCCCGGCCGGTGCCGGGCACTTCGTAGTAATTGCCGTCGACGGCGACAAAGCCGTATTCGTCGATGGAACGATCCAACAGTTGGTAAGGCGCCGGGAGGTGCCGGGGCAGTGGCGTCAGGAACTGGCGTTCGTATTCGAAGGCCTGAGCGGGAATGAGGCCGGCCTTGCCTTGGGGCCGCTGTTCCATCCGCACGGTCGACCACGCCAGGGCTTGGTGGTTGAGATCCTCCAGACTGGTAAAGGTGCGCCCCGGGATGAAGTTGGTTTCGACGGTCAGGAAGCTGCGTTCCTCGCCCGCTTTCCGATCCGAATGCTTGGGCGCATGGCACAGGAACTTGAAGCCGTAGCCGCGGGCGAAGACTTCCATCTCCGGGACCATCACCGCGTTGGCGCCCAGCCCGCGCCAGCGTGCCAGATTGGTGTTGTCGATGACGCAGACCAGCGGCGCATAACCCCAATGCATCAAGGCCAGATGCAGGAAGCACTTCAGGTGAAAGCGATCGAAGAGGGGGTAGAACTGCAAATACCGGCGCTTGGAATACCGCAGATAAAGCAGGCTGGCTTGGAGCCGGAGCCGCTGCGTGCCCACGAGCACCGTGAACGGGCTGGTGTCGTGCTGCATCTCCGCCCCGGGTTCGTCGGGAACCTTTTGACAGCGCGCCGGACTCGGGCCGGTGATGCCCAGATCCCGCAGATGCCGCGTCAGGGTCGAGTATTTGACGGTAATGCCGTGTTCTTCGCGCAGCTTTTCGGTCATTCGTTGAGCGTAGCCCTCACACTCCTGGTGCAGTTGGCGCAACAGGTCCGCATCCAGCACGACCCGCGGGGGCGAATGGGCGGGGGCATCTGCCCGGACTGGGCGATGATGTGCCGCACGGCGTTGCGACTGAGTCGGAGTTGCCGGGCGATGGCCCGCTTGGAGACCCCTTCCTGATGCATGAGGAAGACCGCTTGACGTTTATCCGCAGTGATCATGGAGTTTTTGGATGGTTTTGGTGAAGGCCGGCAACCGGGACAATAACCCGGCGCACAGCAAATGGGCTTGGGCGCGAAACGGACGGCTGGAGAGCCGGCTGGAATCGGCGCTCTTGGTCATGAGGCGGACCAGGATCCTCTGGGCCTGCTCCAGATCCGCGACCACCCGGCGTTCAAACTCGCTGCACCCGTCCGGATCCTCGGGCAACTCCTTGAGTTGTTGCAGCGGCAGGGCCAGATGCCCTTGGCGGATCTGCTCCCGCAACGACTCCGGGCCGCGGAAGAACCCGTGCGCCAACTGCTCGATTTGCCGGGCACTGAGTTTTTGCCGCGCAACGCCGCCACGAACTCGTCGATGGCCGCCGCGCCGTTTAGACGCCTAAACGGGCGCAGGGTGTAGAGGTAGGAGTAAACCGGGAAGGTCCCGTCGAAGAGCGCACCGCACACCAGCGGACTCAGTTCCGCCAGCACGCCCAGGCGCAAACTCACCCAGGCCGGGCTGCGCCCGACCTGCTGGGCGATCTCGGCCAGGCTCAGGCCGCCCGTGCCCTTGAGCTCATCCAGGAACCGGGCCTGTTCGAGCAACGACAACGCGTGATCGTTGGACGCGCGCAACAACCACACGATGCCGGCGGTTTCGTCCGCGGCCAGCGCCACGAACGGCACCGTGGCCAGATGCAGCTTTTGGGCGCAGCGCAGGCGCTTGAAGCCGTTGAGCAGGATCCGCACGCCAGCGACGTCCACCCCCTGCAACGGTTCCTGGATGCCGCTCGCGGCGATCGCCGACAAAAGCCGGGCCTCCGCTGCCGGCGATCGGAGCCGGCAGCCCTCGTAACGAAGATCCAACTGGGCCACTTCCACCAGCGCGGTGGTGCTCGAACGGCGTTCGGGATGTTCAGGGCGGTCGTTCATTGAACCAGGCCACACCCTGATCCAACCGACGCGTGCGCACCATGCGGTGTTGTCTCCGCGTCCGCTCCAGCATCCCGATGACCTCCCAGCGCTCGACCCGTCGCCCTTCGATGAGCCCCACCAGCACGCACAAATACGCCAGGATCCGCCGTAACGATGGCGAAGCCCGATCCCCCAAGCCAGGGGATGCTTTCCTCCCACGTGAGCGCCGTTGTCCGTTGAGGGCCTGCTTCTTCACCTTGCCCTCCGGCTCCCGGTAATACGCCACACTGCGCCGCGTCGACTCTCGCCGCCGATGTTCCCGGCTACAGCCAAAGGGACAGCCCAAATCCTCCCGCCCGGCGTTGCGCCGGTGCGTCAGAAAGAAGATCCCGCAGTGCCGGCATCGGGCCTGGCACTTCCTCAGCCAGGGCTTGTTCCGCAACACCGATCGCAGCTCGACGTAGTACGCCAACACCACCAGCGCCACCGCCCCATCCCGATACCACCTCCGGTCGAATCGAAATCCCGCCGCGATCTGGGTTGCAAAAAAGCCAGGCTCTCGCTATGAACACTGAAGTCTGCTAAAGCGCCCTTGTCCTACCAAAAACGGCCCTCGGCCGTCGAGGTGGGGCAAGGGTTTTCTGCTTCCGCGACCTCCCCCCTTGGAATGGAAATCCTCCCGCCCTTCACCCAGGTGGGTCACTTCTCATGAGCACACCCGGGTCTGTTCTCGTGGGGGGGGGCGTCCAGCAAGGCCTCGTAAGTCGCCACACCGGAGCCGCCCGTGTCGGTGACGCTGTAGTCCAGGACGAGCGTGTCGGCGTGGGTGTAACTCGTGGGCGCCGGTTGGACGATGTCGATGGTCGGCGGCAGCTTGTCGATTCGAACGGTGATCGTGTTCGGGTTCTCGACGTTTCCGACGTGGTCGATGGCGAAGTAGGTGATCGTCGTGATGCCCGGCGTGGTGATGCCCAGGGCAGTCGCAGCACTGTTCACGGTGGTGGAGGCGATGGGCTGTGCTCCCACGGCGCTGTAGGTGATGCTCTTCACGCCGGAGCCACCCGGGTCCGTCGCGGTGAGGCTGACGGTGACGTCGGTGTTGTTCCAGCCGAAGGAGGTCGAGGCCGGCGACTTCTGTGCCGAGGAGGCCGGCGGCGTGACGTCGGTATTCAGCGTGAACGGGAACCCACCGAGGACGGGCGTCGTCGAAGGACCAATCGCCTGGATCTCCGGGGAGGTCAGGGGCAAGGGGAGGCAGCCCGCCGCGATCGCGGGACCAAAGCCCGGGTCGAATCCCACGGCGTCTTCCACCGCAGCGCCGACCTGAGCGTCCAGTCCCACGCTGGTGTAGACCGGGCCGAGGCTTCCGGAAAACACGACGATGTCCGAGGGGTCGCTGATTCCCAGGTCGTGGAAGACGTCGCCGAGCACGATCTTGACGCGCAGATCGGCGGCGGTGGCCACCCAGTGCGCGATGGGGCCGAACAACACGTTCACATCGGCGCTGCCCGGGAGCGGGTCATCCAACGTGAGGTTGGCACTCACGGTTTGCCCCGGGGTTTCCCACTGCAGGAGGGGAATCAGGGGGCTTTAGCGGGACCGGACAGGACCTGGACGCCGGAGATGGCTCCACCGATGCCGAGGCCGCTCACCGGCACCGGCGAAAGGGTGACCGTCCCCTCGACGAAGGCCGACCCCACATCCACGACGCCCGCGATGTTAAGGCTGACAACGCAACTTTCCACGGGCACGTCGATCGGCGCGTCGCCGGTGAGCGGCAACACGAAGTTCTTCGGGCCGGCCTGGAACGTGCAGGGGATGGCGATGGAATCGCAAAGGTCAGGCACCGGCCAGCATTCGATGATGCAACCGCCCACGGTGAAGGTGGTGGGGATGCTGATGTTGATGTTGGGGCCGCCGCCGGCCACGGGGGGTGTAAGTGACGTTCAGGGGCAGGGTGCCGCCGGCGGTCACGTTCGCCTTGTCGTACTGGATGGTGACGTCCACCCCGGTGTCCACGCGGAGGTTGCCGACACCGGCGATTCCAAGACTGTAGCTCACCCCGGCGGGCAGGCCGGGCGGGATGAAGGGACAACCGTCGTAGCTTTCGCCGCGGCTCTCGGAGAAGGGAAAGCTGGCGTCGAAGCCCAACCGGACATGCTGGGTGGCGGTCACCACGGGCCCGCCCTGGGCCACCGGGCCGAGCGCGGTCGATCCGACGCAGACCAGCAGCAGGAGCCACGCCTTCCGGAGGCGTGGTTGTTGTCGGCTTCGTTTGGCTCCTGCAACTGCTCGATGTGTTCTGTTTGGTTTCTTCATGTGCGTTCGGTTCTGCTGAGGGTTTTCTGCTGCTTTGGTTTGGCGCCTCGATCCTCACACGGGCAAGCCCGTCCTGAGGCACGAGGTGCAAATCGGGTCTTCCCAATCGATCCGGGACCTTCGGGGTCACGCCGTCTGGCGCGCGGCAGCACGACCCCCCAACCCCTTGCGCGCGGATCGCCTGTGGTCGGGGGTTCATTGCCTGCGCTTCCCGCGTCGGGCTGTGCTTGGCCAGCCTCGCGGTCCGGTTCTCGTGTCGGTGGGGAATATCACCCAACCCGGCTCCGAGACTGCGGAATACCACGCCGACCTGTTTTCGGGGTCCGTGACCCTGCGGGACGCGCACGGCCGGGGGTTGTGGCAGGAGGCGGCGGTGAAACCCACGTTGTCGCATGAGAGTGCGGTTCGTGCCCGGGTTCCGACATCAGTGATTCGACTCCAAGCCATGCATTGGCCTTTCCTGAATATCAGTCGTAAGCATGCACCGTACCAAGCGGACTAAACACACGAGGCGCGGCATCTCGTGGTTCTGGACCCGGGGTCGGACCACGCCAGGCCGTTGATCTGCGGGGCTTTGCTGGAGCGGGGTGGGCGGTCGCCGGGGCTTGCGTCTGGCTTCCGGCCCGGATTCTGAGAGGTCCGCGGTCGGGAACCCCGCGGTGGCCGCGCTGCAGGAGGTTCGGGGAGTGGGTCCAGAGATCGTGGTCGCGCGAACCGGACGAGGGGGAGGCGCAGCATCAGAACCGCTGGATTGGTCGGTCTGTCGATGAACCAGCATTGACAATGGCCGGGGCGGTGGCCTTATGGGCCGAGTTTCGCGTCCGGCCGCTGGCCGGGGCGTGGACGCGGGGCACCTCCGTGGGTTCCGCGGCGCGCGGAGGGAAAGGCGACATGGACCTGGCATTGAGAGGCAAAGTGGCGTTGGTGACGGGCGGCTCGCGTGGCCTGGGCGAAGCCGTCTGCCGTGAACTGGCGGCGGAAGGCGCGCGGGTCGTCGTGAATTACCGGCATCAGCGTGAGCAGGCGGAGCGGGTGGCGTCGACGATTGCCGAGGCGGGTCGGGGCGAGGCGCGGGCCATGCCGGCGGACGTGGCGCGCGGGGCGGATGTGGCGTGGCTTTTTGACGCGGTCGAAGCGGTGTGGGGGAAGGTGGACATCCTGGTCAACAGCGCGGGGATCTGGCCGACGGCGCTGGTCAAGGATCTCAGTGAGGAGGTTTGGGATCAGACGTTGGCGGTGAACCTGAAGGGGGTGTTTCTGACCTGCCGCGAAGCAGTCCGGCGGTGGCTGGCGGCAGGCCGGGGCGGGCGGATCGTGAACGTGGCATCGCCGGCGGCGTTCCTCGGCGCGACCACGGGGCACGCGGACTACGCAGCGGCCAAAGGCGGGGTGGTCAGCTTCACGGTGTCGCTGGCGCGCGAGGTGGCCCGGCACGGCATCTACGTGAATGCGGTGGCGCCGGGCATGATGGAGACGGACATGGCGCGTGAGGCGCTCGTGGCGAACCGGGAGTATTACCTGAGTCGGATTCCGCTGGGGCGGATCGGGGATCCGGGGGAGGTGGCGCGCATGATCGTGTTCCTGGCGTCGGAGCGGGCCAGCTACACGACGGGAGCCACGTTCGACGTTTCGGGCGGCATGCTGATGCGCTGAGGCGGGTCCGCGGGAGAAGGGTGGACGGGCCAGCGTTGGAAAAGATAACAGCCATGCGAGGACGGTGCATCGAAGGCAACGGAGGTCACGGAGGGCTGGGTGATGCTGCGCATCCTTCGTCAGCCTCTTCTGTGCACCTCAGCGGCAGGCAGAAGTGGACGGAGGACTTGACGAGATGTTGACGACGTTGAAGCAGATGCTTGCCCCGGCCCGGGCGCAACACTACGCGGTGCCGGCGTTCGATTGCGTCGAGGACGTGATGGTGCGCGCGATTCTGGAGACGGCCGAGCGGCTGCGTTCGCCGGTGATCCTGATGGGGTTGCCGTCGGATCTCGAAGGCAACGGCATGGCGTACCTGGCGGGGTTGGTGGGCGCGGTGGCGAAACGACATGCGATTCCCGTCACGCTGCATCTGGACCACACGAACGACCTTGACTGTGTGCGGGCGGCGATCGACCTGGGTTTCACGTCGGTGATGGTGGACGGGTCGTGCCTGCCGTTCGCGGAGAACGTGGCGTTGACGCGGGCGGCGGTCGGGTTGGCGCATCCACACGGGGTGAGTGTGGAAGGCGAACTGGGGCATGTGGGGGGCATGGATCTCGAGGCGCGGGAATGCGCGGAATCGGTGCTGACCGAGCCGGCGGAGGTGCGGCGGTTTGTAGAGGAGACGGGCGTGGACGCGCTGGCGGTGTCGATCGGGACGGCGCACGGGGTGTACCGTTCGTTGCCGAAGCTGGCGATTGGCCGGTTGGCGGAGCTGGACGCGGCCAGTGCGGTCCCGCTGGTGCTGCATGGGGATCGGGAACGCCGGAGGCGCAACTCCGGGCGGCGATCGCCAATGGAATCTGCAAGGTGAATTACTATGCGGACTGCCGGATCGCGATGGCGCGAGGGCTGCGGCGGACGGCGCAGGGGTTGACGCGGGAGGATCCCTTGCCGCGCGAGCTCTTCGGCGAGATCCGGCAGGGCGTGTGCGGGTTTGTCGCGGATCGCATCCGGGCACTGGGGTCGGAGGGGAAGGCGGGGGAAGGGGGTGCAGGCAGGATGCCCGCACCACAAGGAACGGCGGGGGATGCAGGCAGGATGCCCGCACCACAGGGGGGCGCAGCATGAAGCTGCTGGCGATCAGCGACGCGTACATCCCGCGGGCGGTGATGGAGCGGGGGTTGTCGCGGCTGAAGGCGCTGGGGATCGAGGTGGAGGTGCGTCCGTGGGAACACGCCTCGCTGGTCGAGTTGCAGCAGGCGAACCTGGCGATCGAGCAAGGCGGCCCCGCCGCGGTGCCGTTGGACGAGCCTCTGATGGCCGGGGCGGAGGATGTGGCGATCGTGGTGGTGCAATTCGCGCCGGTCGCCGAGCGGTTTCTCGAGCGTCTGCCGGCACTGCAGGTGATCGGCGTGCTGCGGGGCGGGTGGGAGAACATCGCGGTGGCGGCGGCGACGCAGCGGGGGGTGGGGGTGATCCACACGCCGGGGCGGAACGCGCGGGCGGTGGCCGAGTGCACGGTGGGTTTGATGCTGGCGGAGATTCGCAACCTGGCACGAGCGCACGCGTCGTTGAAGGCCGGCGCCTGGCGGCGGGAGTTTCCGAACAGCCAGGCCATCCCGGAGCTGCGCGGCAAGACGGTGGGGCTGATCGGTTACGGGGCGGTGGGAAGGCTGGTGGCGCATTACCTCGAGGCGTTCGGCAGCCGGATCGTGGTGTACGACCCCTATCTGCAAGGCGACCCGGCACCGGCGGTGCGGGTGGATCTGGCGACGCTGCTTGAGGCGTCAGACATCGTGTCGTTGCACGCGCGGTTGACGCCGGAGAGCCACGGCTTGATCGGGGCGGCGGAACTGGCGCGGATGAAGTCTTCGGCCGTCCTGGTGAACACGGCACGCAGCGGGCTCGTGGTGGAGGCGGCGCTGGTGGAGGCGCTAAGGCGTCGCACGATCCTGGGGGCGGCGCTGGACGTGTTCGACGTTGAACCTCTTCGGCCGGATCACCCGTTCCTCGAACTGGACAACGTGACGCTCACGCCGCATCTGGCGGGGAGTTCGATCGACGCTTTCCACGGGAGCCCGGAGCTGATGGCCGGGCATCTGGAGAACCTACTGGCGGGGCGTGGACCGGTGCCGATCGTCAACGGGGTTCAACCGCGGCTTGCCGTGGGGCGTGCTTGAAGCGGCCCGCGTCTCCCTTGCCCGCTGTAGGCGCCGACCTGAGGAGGCGTCGCGGGCCAAAGGCAGCGAGACTTCGCCTCCTGACATCGAGACTTCGCCTCCTGACGTCGGCGCCTACAGGAGAGCGCGATCTCATGCAGGGGGTGAATGATCCGGGGCCGGGCCATCCGCCCGCATTTCGAGCAGCCGCCACACGCGCAGGGCTTCGGTGACGCTCCAGGCCTGGGCGTCGCAACCCCGCTGGGTGTGGGGTGCGTCGCCGTCCACGAGTTCGGGCAAATGGCCGAGGCAACCGTCGGCGAGGAGCCGGTCGATGCTGCCCAGGTAAGCGCGGGCGGCGGCGACCGCGGTGGGGGCGAAGTCCCAGGCGCGGGCGAGGGCTTCGCAGAAGTGCGGGAAGGTCCAGGTCCAGGCGGTGCCGTTGTGGTAGGCGGGCTTGCGGCGGGTGTCCTCGTCGCCGGCGTACTGTCCCCAGTAGGGGTGGGTTGGGTCGTTCAGGAGCTGGCCGTGGGCACCGTGGATGGGCAAGGGCGGAGAGACGGGCAGGGGAGCGAGCGAACGGAGGGCGCCGGGCACGACGAGCCAGCGCTGGGCGGCGGCGACGGTGCGGCGGGCGGGTTCACCCTGGACCAAACCGAGGCTGATGGGGAGGAGGGCATTGCTGCGGAGCGCGTCCTGGGCGATGGCGGAGGCGGCGGGTTGACCGGGTGGGGCGAGCAGCACGTCGGCATACCAGCCGCGGTCCTCGAGCCAGAAGTGCTTTTGGAAACTGGCCTCCGCCTGGGCGGCGAGTTGTTCCCACGGGAGGGTGGCGGCGGGCAACCCGAGGCGTACGAGTTGGCGCAGGAGGCGGATCCAGAGGGCCTGGATTTCGACGGGGTAACCTTCGCGCGGTGTGCCGGCGGGGTGGTTCGTGTCCATCCAGGTGAAATGGCTCGGGCTGAACACGAGCGCTGAGGCCGGGTCCATGCGGATGCCGTTCGGGGTGCCCCGGATGAAGCCGGTGGCGATAGACTGCAACACGTCGGCCAGCGATCGCCCACGCGAGTCCACGGGGGTCTGCTGGAGGATCTGGCCGGGCCGACCTGGTTCGGACGCACCGGCGAGCGCGGCCCATTCCTCGCAGACGACGCCGAACCAGAGCGGCGCATCGGTGGTCTCGCGGTTGGAGGCGTCCTCCCCGCGGAGCAAGTTGGGCAGCGTGCCGGCGTCTTCGAAACGGCCGAAAGCCTGCAGGATCTGGCGAACCTCCTCCGCCCATCCGGCCGTCAGGAGACCGCGCGCGACGATGAGGGTATCCCGTCCCCAATCCAAGAACCACGGATAGCCGGCGATGACCGTCTTCAGATTGTCGCGCCGGACGAGGAAGGCCGTGGCGGCACGCGTCAAGGTCTCGGTCAGATCCAGCGGGCCCGGAGCCGCGGCTGGTTCCGCTTGGGCCTGCTCGGGGGCCGTGAGGCGATCGGGTTGGATGCCGCTTCTGCCTTCCTCCCTCTTGCTTCTTCCTTCCGGTTCAGGGAACGGCTGGGGAGGGGTTCAGAGCGGCGGCGACTTGGTCGGGAGCGGGGTCGTGCTTCTCGGCGGTGAGGACGAGTTCGATGGTCGTGCCCCGGGGGAGCGGCAGTTCGAACCAGCCCGGGCTGAAGGCGTCGCCGCTGGCTTCCATGCCGCGACTGGCCTCGACAGGATGGGCGATCTGATCGCACCACTCCGACTGGGGATGGTAAAGGCCGGCGGAGGTCCAGACGCGGAGGTGGCGGTCCTGGGCTGGGTTGAAGCGGAAGCCGGGGCGGTCGGCGAGCGGCGAGGTGTGGGTGGCGAAGTGATGCTCGGCGCCGCCGTTGTGTTTGGTTTCCTGATGGTAGCTCCGGTCTTCGAGGTCCACGCGGACGGTGAGGCGGACGTCGGCCTCGTCCGGCAGGTCCCGGCCCTGGCAGGGGGGCGTGGCGGGCCGGTGGAAGCGGAGCACGGTGGTGTTGGCGTCTGCGAGCATGGCGGCGGTGACCTGGATTTCGGCGCCTCGACCATCGCCGGCGTTGGCCACAACACCCAGACGGCCGGCGGTCCGGCCTGGAAACGGGTCAGGTTGGCTGCATTCAGGGGGGGAGAGGAAACCGTCCGCGTTGATCCACAGCCGGGCGCGCTTGGCGAAGACATGACGGTCCACGGGCACGGAGGGGTGGAGGTTGGCTCCGAGAAGACAGTCGTACTTGGAGTAGACCGAACCGGAAGTCGACGCCAAGCCGGGCCATGCCGCCGCGGCCGTTGGTGAGGAGCACGAGACTCGCGGGAGGGGGAAGGGGGAGACGGAGGGGACGAGCGACGAAGGTGCAGGCGGTAAGCCCGCGCCACAAGGCAAGGGCGGGGCGGCAGGCGGTAAGCCTGCGCCAGACGGTACCAGGATTGCGGGGGCGGAGTCCGCGCGGCCCAATGGCGTGGAGGCGAGGAAGCGGAGCGAGCCCGAGACGTGCCGGTCGCCCTCCCCATAGCGCTCCAAGACAAGCTCGGCATCACCCGAGCGGGATGGCGGGGAGAACGCAGCGACAAAGCCATCACCGACCGCGGTGGATTCTGCCCGCAGCGTCCGAGGGTCGCCGGCGAGGCGCAAGGCGGCGCGGAAGGGGGCGACATCGCGGACAAGGAGCCAATGATTCGCCGGGACGGGCAGTTGCCGGGAACGGTCGCTGCTCTGCCAGGTTACGACCTGCGGATATCGGCCGTGCGCGGCCTGCAGACGCTCCGGCACGGCAGCCGGGTCGAGATCGGGAGGGAGGTCGGCGATGGCGCCGAGGAGGGAGGCCGGGTCGCGTTCGGCCTGGTCGGCGAGGGTGGCGAGGTTCACGCGGCCGAGTTGTTCGATCGGGAGATGCTGGCTCAGGGCTTGCAGCGCGAAGGCTTCAAGGGCGCGTCGGCGCCGGTAGGTGGGGCCGTCCGGACCGGCGGGCTTGAGGGCGGGGGCAAGGCAATAGCTGGCGGCGGGACGCAACTTGAAGGTGAGTTGGCCGTTCGCGGCGCGGGTGCGTGGGGGGGTGACTGGTCGAGCAGGTCCACCGGTGGCGGTTCGTGGTCGGGCTCAAGGTGGAGGCCAGCCTGCTGGAGGGGGCCGGCTCAAGGGACACACTGTGCGTGTGGTCGGGGTCGGTATTGACCAGCACCAGCACGGCGTCCTGACCCTCGGCGGACTGCCGGAGCAGGGCATACACGGCGGTGTCGGCACCGCTCAGGCGGGTGAGTCGAGCGCCGTCATGGAAACAGGGGTGATCGGCCAACAGGCGGTTGAGGGCGCCCAGTTCGCGGAGCAGGTGGGGCTGATGACCCCAGGCGAGGCCGCGACTGGAGTGGACATTGACGCGCTCGGGGGCGAGCCACTCGACGCCGTTGGTGAAGCCGAAGGCGCCGGAAACGCTGGTGAGGGCGCAGAGGCGGTTGCGGAGGAGCGACCAGGTGCGGCCGCGCTCGGCCAACCGGGGGTTGTCGTGGGTCTCGCTGTAGTGGACGTAGAGGCCGCGCTGGGTGCTTTGGGCGAGGGCGTAATCGAGGTACCAGCGGACCTGGGCGCCGGTGTAATTCTGGAAGAGCTCCGAGTAGGCCCACTGCATGCCGCCTTCCGTCAGCAGTTCCTCCGTGGCTTCCCAGGCGCCCCCAGGCCCTCGAGGAGGAACACCGTGTCCGGGAACTCTTCGCGGACGCGGGCGATGACATACTGCCAGACGGGGACGGGGACCTTGTAGCCGGCATCACAACGGAAGCCATCGACGCCGCGGCGGCACCATTCGACGAAGACCTCGCCCCAGGTGCGGCGCAGGGCCGCGTGGCGGTGGTCCAGTTCGACGAGGTCTTCCCAAACCGTGCCCCACGCGCCGGGGCTGACGAACTCCCCCGTTCTCGCGACGGAACCATTCGGGGTGGTTTTCGAGGAGCGTGGATCCCCAGCCGGTGTGGTTGACGGCCATGTCGAGAAAGAGACGGCCGCCGCGGGCGTGGACGCCGTACGCCAGTTCGCGGAACTGGTCCACGCCGGTGGTGCGCTTGTCGAACTCGACGAGGGCGGGGTCGATGGCGAGCAGATCCTGGCCCGCATACGGGCTGCCGAAACGCCCGAACCGGGCGTAGGTGGTGGGCGTGGGGTTGACCGGCAGGAGGTGGAGGATGCGGCAGCCGAGGGTGTCGAAGATGTGCGGCAACTCCCGGGCGAGGTCGCGCAGCTTGCCGGAGGGGGAATGACGGTGAAGCCCTCGCGATCCAGTTCGCGCAGAGGCCGGTCCCACGGGGAGGGCGTGGTCTGGCGGGCGCTCTTGGTGGGGCCGAACATGCGGGGAAGGCGCAGTAGAGCGTGTTGGCCGTGCGGCACCAGGCGGGCTGGACGTTGACGCCGAAGTCGGGGCCGTCCGGCCAGTGTTGCCAGCCGCGCTCGTCCAGGGCGTAGGCCTTGGCCTTAAAGAAGCCCACCTCGGCGAGAGGCAGTTCGACGGTCCAGGCGTCGCCGGTGCGCTGCATCGGGATGTCGCGCCAGGAACTGAGGGTAGCGGGCCGGCGACTTTCGACGGCGGTGATGAGCTCGGCACGCAGCGTGGCGGCCCGGCCAAGGTTGGTGCGGAGGCGTGCGCGCCAGCCGGGAGGCGGCGGCTGGCCGTGGTCGGGACGAAGCTGGAACGTGAGGCGGTCGCCCACGAAGCGCACCTGTCGCTCGCCGGGCGCAGGGGTTTGGGTGAGTCGGGCCTGCATCGCGTGCGGCGCGAGTGTCGGGCAGGCGGCGGGGAGACGCAAGGGGCGGGATGATTCCATCCCGGCGGCGCTGGCGTGGCCCCGTTGGGGCGGGGGCGTGCGGCCTGCGATTGCGGGCGGCGCGCGGTCCGGCCTCCGGAACGCGGGACGGGCGCGGGCGGGGAAGAGGGTGCCTGAGAATTCAGTTGACAGGATAATTGTGAGTAGACACGGTAACCACCTCAGAAATGAAGGTCCCAAACAGCCTGTCGCAAGAACTCCCGCCGCGGACGCTTTGTGCCCGGCAGGAGCGGTGCGGGAGCCCCACGTCATGAAGTCTCGAGTTCAACCCTTCTGCCGGGTTCTGATGGCGGCGAGCCTGGTGCTCAGGTGCGGGCCGGGTGCGGCGGATGCCGCGGTGGCATTGCGGACCCAAACGCTCCGGCTGGAACCGGGCTGGAACGCGATCTACCTGGAGGTGTACCCGACCGAGGCGGAGCCGCGGACGGTGTTTGCCGGGTTGCCCGTGGATGTGGTGGCGTCGTTCTACGAGCGGCCGGCAGCGGCCCAGTACATGACGGACCCGGGGGCGGGCCTGTTCCGGAAGGCGGGATGGGGGTGTGGTACGCGGAGGACCGGCCGGACGCGTTCTTGAAGTCGCTGCATGCGGTTCATGGGCAGCAGGCCTATCTGGTGCACGCGACGCGCGGGTTTGTGTGGGAGGTGACGGGGGCGGTGGTGGTACCCGAGGTGGCTTGGACACCGCACGCATACAACCTGGTGGGCTTTGCGGTGGACGCGCAGTCGCCGCCGACGTTTGCGCAGTTCTTCGACGGGTCGCCGGCGCACCGGCACAACCGGATCTACCGGTTGACGGACGGGGTGTGGCGTCGGGTGACGGCACCGGGGGCCGAGCGGATGCGGTCCGGGGAGGCTTTCTGGATCTACTGCGAGGGGGCGTCGAACTACCGGGGGCCGCTTGCGGTGGAGACGCGGACGCGTCAGGGCGTTCTGGTTGGGCAGGGCGCGGTGCCGGTGACGTTACGCAACCGGACTTCGTTCCCGTGGTACCCGTGTTCGAGCATGTCCCGAGCGGGGGCGACGGTGCCGCTGTCGCTGGTGGTGCGGGCGTTGGGCGAGGGCCAGGGGGAGATGCGGTCGGTGTCGGTGCCGCGTCCCGAGGGGGCGTGGAGTTTCGAGCTGCCGGCGCTGGAGGCCGGGCAGTCGCTGCAAGTCCCGCTCGAAGTGCGCACGGAGTCGCTGACGCGGCCGGCGCAGGCCTCGGTGCTGCGGGTGCGGAGTGATGTGGGTGCGGAGGTGTGGCTGCCGGTGTTTGCGATCCGGCCGGATTTGGAGGAACCGCGATGATCTGCATGGTGGCTGTCGGCCCGCACGGTGCGTCGGGCCATCGGTGGAGGAGGGTCGGTTGCCCCGGTTGGCTGGGCTGGCTGGTGGCCGGTGTCCTGGTGGTGGCCGCGCGGGCGGCAGATCCGTACCGCGGGCTGTGGGTGGGGAGGTGACCGTGACGCACGTCAACGAGGTGAGCGTGCCGATGGACGCCCAAGGTGTGCCGCGCGCACCCGATCCGCGGATGCCGACGGCTACTGCCGATCAGGCCCACTTGCGGCTGATCCTGCATGTGGATGGGGCGGGGCAGGTCCGGCTGCTGCGCGACGTGGCGTTGCTGCGCCGGGACGCGGAGGGAGGCGGGACGGGGGCGAAGCGACGCCGCTCCGTTCGGAGAGTGAGGTGGCGCTGGTCACAGACGCACGGCTGTACGGCGAGTTCCCGCCGCAACCGGCGATGCGCTGGGCCTCGGCGGCATTTGACTTCGGTGACAGCCAGGCGACGGCGGCGGTGGACTGGCTGGTGGACGCGGTGGTCGAGGCGGCGGCGACCTTTGTCAACGCGACCGCAGCGGACCTGACGACGACGGCGGGGCGGTTTCAGGCGACCACGGCGGCGGCGTCGGCCGCGAGTGCGGCGGGTCTCCCCGGGTGCCGTTGGCCGATGCGAGCGTGGAGTTTGGCAAGTTCCTGGCGAACCACCTGAACCGGGCGCGGGTGAGCGCGATCGCCGCGGCGCCGGACCCGGCGAGTGCTCCGGAGGCGGCGTTGGCGCGCACCGCGGCGGAGGCGCTGCGGGACGGGTCCTTCTACCAGGATACGCGGGGGCTGGAGATGTTGGCGGCGGTGGTGCACGCGGCCGAGCAAGCGGCGCCGGCGGGCGCGGTGGGGGCAGCCCAGAACTCGGCGGCGGCCTATGCGGACGTGGCGGACGATTATCACCGGTTCCTGGCGGGAAAGGCGTTTGGGGCGCTGCTCATCGAAGGAGCGAAGGCGGCGGCGGCCGCGGTGGGACCGGGGTGGACGAGCTGGCAATCCGGACGGCGGTAGGCCAGGCGGTCGCGGTGCAGGCCGCGCGGGACCTGGCGGTGAGTTTGCGGGTGGCGGCCTACGACGATCGGCGGGCGTCGCTGGCGGTGGAGCAGGTGATCGACGCGATGGTGGGGGTGGCGGTGGCGGCTCTGCCGGGGGCGGGTCGGCGGTGGAGGCGCTGGCGGCAGCATGCGAGCAGAGAGGAGGGTCGCACTGGCGACCCGGGTGAAGCGGTATGCCCGGCCAGTGCAGGTGCCGTCGACGGACTACGACCGTTTTGTCCGCTCGCCGACCTTTGCGGAGGCGGTGGCGACGGCGGCGCAGGCGGCGGCGGCCGGGGCGGTGGCGGAGCGGCGGAACAACCCGCCGCCCTTCTCGACCCTGGACTCGCTGCGGCGGCGCGCGGCGCGGGCGGCGGCGGTGGGCGCGTTGCGGCTGGTGTACGTGGCGGCGGCGGGGGCGCGCCAGACGGCCCTGCCGCTGGACGGGCGTTTCGGGCTGGGCGAGGGGGATCCGCGGCTGACGGCGAGCGTGGGGGCTGGGGATCCGCCGCTCGGGGCGGCGGCGCTGGAAGGGACCTTGCGGTTGGCGGCCAGCCATCCGACGAACCCGTTCCGGCACCGGCGGCATCCGGATCACCGGGTCGGGTTCGACGTGACACGGAAACTACGGCTGGACTTTGACGGGGAGGCGGGGGACGCTGGAACGGGCGGGGTACGGGGTGGACCGGATCACGGGGGTGTATCGGGAAGAGATTCTGGGGCTGCACAAGCCGTTGGGGCCGGCGCGGGATGTGGGGTTGCGGGTGGAGGGAAGTTCCAACTGCAGCGCCTGGCGCTGATTGAGACGTTAAACGCCCGCTGACTTTTGCCATGAGATTGCCTTTCTTGTCTTGCATGCCGGCGGCGATGGGTCGCGGGGGATGGCGGGCGGTCCTGCTGGGGTTGGGGCTGATGGGGGAACGCGGCGCAGGGAGCCGCGACGTCCCTGGCCTTCACCATCACGATGAGCGGGAACACGAACGTCCCGCTGATCACGGTGCGGAACGACTCGAAGACGGCGCAGATCAGCCGGTTTGAGATGACGATCGGCGACCTGTCGAAGTCGTTCGACTCGGCAAGCGATTTCGTGCCGCCGCCCGGCGGGAGCATCATGCGGGAGTCGCCCGACGGGGTGAATGGCGGCACGCGCAGCTCGAAGGTGGTGCTGCAGCTTTCGGGCTTTGATCCGGGCGAGAGCTTCAGCATGTACGTGGACGTGGACGCGCTGGCGGCGGACACGGTGGAAGACTATCGGCGGACGTTCTTCAACAACGGGGCGGCGCCGGAAGCGGTGGTGACGGTCGGGGGGGAGGGGTTGACGGCGTTTCTGGTCCTGCCGGCCAACCCGGGGCTGCAGTCCTCCTACAGCTTCAGTCTGCAACCGCCGTTGCGGACGCTGCGGATCACGTCGGTGGCGGAGGCCGGGGGGAGCGAGTTTGTGACGAAGGCACGGTTGCGGGTGGACGGCGCGCTGGTGACGGGCAGCGACGGGAAGCCACTGGAGATCGGGTCGCAGTTCACGACCAACGTGTTTGACGGGGCGACGATCGAGATTTCGGCGCCGCAGGAGGTCTACAAGAACATCCACGGCGTGGACATCACGGACAGTGTGGAGAACGACCCGGCGAAGATCCAGCAGGACGCCGAGGAACGGTTCACGGCGATTGGGATCACGGTCAACGACGTGCCGCAGACGGGGGACCCGACGCTGTACCGGTTTGACATCAGCCGGACGACGGACGTGGTGGTGAAATGGCGGCATGACTATGCGCTGACGGTGGCGCACGACTTCGCCCAGACCGAGAGCCTCGAGAAGGACGCGTTCGGCAATCCGTGGGCGGGACCGCTGGCGTCGGAAGCGAGCGGCAATCCGGAGCCCGCGGTGAAGAAGAACTGGGTGAAGCGGGGGGACACGGTGGTGGCGCAGGTGGACGGGCAGGTGCTGGACTTCAGCCGTCCGGGGTTGGATGTGCGGTACGTGCCGAAGGCCTACAAGGCGTATGGGCCGCCGAACGTGTTGCGCTCGGCGCAGGCGAACCAGGCCGACCGGCTGGGGGGTATGGACATCCGGACGCAGCGGGTGAGTGCCTTTGACTTCACGGGGGCGGCGCAGGCGGTGGATCTGGCCACGGTGGAGATCCCGCAGTCCCCGCCGCCGCGGCAGCAGGTGCGGGCGTTCACGATGTCGGGGCCGGCGGGGATCACGTATGTGTGGCAGCTCCAGTTTGGGATCCGGGTGAACGTGGACAGCCTGAGCTTTGCGGCGCTGCCGCGGGTGTACCGGGTGGACAACGGGATGGACGTGGAAGTGGGCAGCGGCGAGGGGACGTTCTGGTTCAAGCCCGGGGCGCGGGTGAAGGTGGTGAGCGCGGCCCAGGCGGCGGGTCCGACCAGCCCGGCGTTGAACGGGTGGATGAACGGCGACGGGTACTATTTCAGTTCGAGCGGCGACATCCGGGCCAGCGACGGGCAGCTCGCGCAAGGCGGGCCGGCGACGGGGCCAAACAACGGTCCGGTGGGGCTGTGGCTGGCGGAGTATCCGAGCCCATTGGCTCCGGGTCAGACGCGGTACCGGGGGCTCGAGATTCCGCAGTTGCAGCGGGCGGCCCGGGTGTTGTGGCGTTACGGGGCCCCGGTGCTGGTGGTGGAAGTGGCCATTGGCGAGCACCTCTTTCAGAACGACCCGGCGCGGGCCGAGGAATTCAACCGGCCGCC
Source organism: Verrucomicrobiota bacterium (assembly GCA_027493615.1). Lineage (GTDB taxonomy): Bacteria > Verrucomicrobiota > Verrucomicrobiia > Limisphaerales > J093 > DSVZ01. The sequence continues at coordinate 708,617 of JAOSKK010000038.1, read as the reverse complement.
CGACCAGATTCAGTTGATCACGGTGGATGGGCGGAACCGGACGGTGGGGCCCAATGACCTGACGGTTTGGGACCCGGAGGCGGCGCGGTTGTACCCGGTGGTGCCGGGGCAGTTCCGGGCGACGATGCGTCCGGCCTCGGCGGTGAACCAAACGGTGGACGTGCTGGTGACGGCGCGGTATCCGCAGCCGGCGCACTATCCGCACATTGCGGGCACGCCGCCGGTGGCGTTGGATCCGGATCCGAACGACGACTTCATCTTCCGGGAGGTGCGCTACAGCGAGAACGAGGCAGCGGTGGATGGCAACCGGCGGTTCACGGCCGACGTGCAGGGGCGGACGGTGTTGCTGTTCAGCGAGCGGCAGCGGAGCGGGCGGGTGGGGCAGCCGCGGGAGTTTCTCCGGGTGCGGGTGGTGGAGACGCGGGGTTTTTGAGGAGGGACTGACCGCGGGGGTGGCGATCATCGGCCAGCGGATTGCGGATCCGGGGTTGGACCGGGCGCGGTTGGGGACGGGCTACGTGATGTCGCAGTCGGCGCTGCTCGGGCAACCGGACACGGCGCGGTACAATCCGCGGCTGTACGATGCGGCGAAGCTCGAGGGGTTGGCGGCGAAGGATATCTATGATCTGGAGGCGCTGCGGTCGGATCGGGCCGAGAAGCGGGTGATCCGCCCGGAGAACCTGCCGGGGCCGATCATCCCGGTGAACCTGCACCCGGGGGCCGCGCTGCCGGAGCGGGTGATCGTGGTGTGGTACGACGATCCGGCGGAGAACGACGAACTGCTGTGGCCTCACCGCGCGCGCTATTACCTGCCGCGGTGGCCGGTGGACGCGAGCGAGGGGCTGGGGCGGATCGTGATCGCCAGCCAATTCGGCAGCGAGAGCGTGGACGCCCAGGGCGAGGATCAACCGGTGGTACCGGCGGTGGGCAACGCGCCCGCCGAGACGACCTACAACCCGTCGCGCCTCCAGCAGGTGCAGGTGTACAGCCAGCCCGACCCGGGTTTGCCGGGCTACAACCCGAACGAGGAGCATGCGCTGATGGCGCCGTCGTTGCGCTTTGCCCAGGTCTCGCCGCGACCGCCGGCGGTGTACGCGTTGCGGGACCGGGACTTGAACTTCTACCGGGCGGGCGAGGAAGGCGAGGCGGGTCAACCGGCGAACTACACCTCGCATCCGTACGTGCTGGTCGAGTTCTTCGACGTGGCGGAGCGCGAGGCCAAGATGCGGGTGTATCGGATCGAGCGGGACGATCCCGGTCAGGGCTATGCTTTTGCCAACCAGACGACCGTGACGCCGGGCAGCGGGGGGCAGGTGACGGTGACCTCGGCGCAGTTGTTTGCCGAACCGCATGTGCGGATGGAAGCGGGTGAGCCCGTGATTCCCTTCTACCCGCTGGGGGTGGTGATCGGGGCGTCGCCCTGCGCCCAGACCTTCGGAGAGGATCTCAAAGGCCAGGCGACGTATTGGGAGGACCACAAGGGGTCGACGTGGGCGGTGTCCGGCGGGACGGAGGCGTGGTTCACCGTGTCGTTCCACTATCCGCTGGCGCCGGACTTTTGGTGGCCGGCGAACGAGCCGGGCTTCATTCGAGAAGGCGTGGAGAACCGGGTGGTCGTGCCGCGCGCGACCGTGCCCCAGGCGGGAGATTGCGTGGCCTTCTTGCCGAAGCGGATCCGGGCGCTGCGGAGTCTGGCGCCGGACGCGGTCGTGGACGCCGCGAAGCTGCGCGAGGACATCACGCCGACCAAGGTGCTGTTCAAGAGCGACTGGCCGGCGGTGGCGCCGATTCTGAAGGCGGGCGAGACGCTGACGTTTGCCGGGGGTGAATACCGCGCGGATCCGGGGCATGCGACCACGCCGGTGGTGGATGAGACGGGCGCGGTCCGCAACGTCGAGACCCCGGGGCTGCCGGGGGTGGTGGCGTTTGCGACGGCCGAGGTGGTGTTCGACTCGCTCAATCCGCTGGCCACGACGGCGGGGTGGACGGCGCGCTGGACGGCGCGCATTGCGCAGGTGCTGGACCGGCGTGCGGTGCCGTTGGCGCTGGCGGACTTCCCGCCTGACCTGCAGCCGGCGACGCGGCGGACGCGGGCCAAGGAGGGGAAGTACATCTTCACCGAACTGCCGGCCTCGTTGCAGAAGCGGGTGCGGTACGATCCCTTGCTGGGCAAGCTCGAGATGATCGGGCTGCTGAACGACAAGGAGATTGGGGATCGGACGCTGACGGCGGCTCCGCCGGCGGTGTACATCCTCGAACCGAACATCCTGACGCGGGAGGAGGAGGAACGTCTGCTGGCGTTGTCCGGTGAGACCAAGTGGGTGACGGCGGTGGCGCAACTGGCGCGACTGACCCGCAATCCCGGCTTCGTGGACAGCGACAGCGCCACGCTGCCCGCGGCGAACGATCCGGAGTATCGGTCCAAGCTCGAACAGTTCTGGACGGCGTACTACCGCCAGGTGGGCGACCTGCCGGTGGGGGGCGAAGTGCCGCCGATCGTGCCCCTCTTCGACATCGACACCGGCTATCTGGTCGGGCTCGAACCGAAAGTGTTGCGCGACGGCACGGGGCGGGCCGTGACGATCGAGGATCCGGCGGTGCCGGGTCTGCGCCGGCCGGTGAGCGATCCACGGCAGGCCGCGCCCGTGCGGGCGTTTGGGCCGGGGCTGGCGCTCGTGCCGAATCCGGACTTCCTGGATCCGGAGATGGATTTCCCGGAGAGCTGGGTGGTGGTGGCGGAGAACAACGATCCTTCGCTGGGCGGATCTCCCATCACGTTGCACGTGATCAAGGTGGTGCAGGAGGAGCGGTATCGGGGGGCGATCAAGACGGTGGTGTCGGACAACGTGTTCGATGAGAACCTCGTGCTGCGGCACACGGGGGATTTCGGGGCAAACGCGGACGCGCTGGTGTTCGAGTGGTGGTACCGGCCGGACGACGGGACGCCGAGCGTGCCGCCGCCGGACCTGGTGTCGCCGCTCCAGTCCAATCCGTGGAAGGTGTTCCCGGATCCGACGGGCAAGCGGGGCCTGGGCCGCTACCAGATCACGCTCAAGGGCAATCCCAACGCGCCCGAGGCGTTGCTGGCGGACTCGTGGTGGTTTGTGCGCTATCGCCATGTGAACGACGTCGCGCAGGGCACGAACTGGCGGGTGCGTCAGCCCAGCGGACGCGACGGCGTGAACTTCACCTGGGCCGGCGCGGGCAACTCGGATCCGTTCAACGACTTTGACGGCGACGGCGTGTTCGATTACCGCGCGCAACTGGCGCAGGGCTGGATCAAGCGGGTGCTGGACGCGGTCAATCCCTACGAGGCGCGCATCCGGGATTTCGAGGGCGAGAACCCTTCGACCCGGGTGAGCATGGTGTCCCAGTTCGGACCGCGGTTCGAGGGGCCGGTGGCGTTGAACCCGGACAAGAACGTCATCGAGAACGTCGGGCTCATCGAGCTGTACGAGACCATCCTCAAGCGGGGCCGGGATCTGAGCATCGACCTGTCGCGGCCGGTTTCGACGCCGGCCATAGCGAACGCGCTGCAGTTGGCGTCCACGCGGATTGCGGACTTCTACACGATCCTGGGGAACGAGGCCTACGCGGATGCGCAGGATCCGTCGGTGGGGATCACGGACAGCGAAGGCGAAATGGATCCCGGGCATGTATGGAGCTCGGTGTTCAGTTTCCAGAACCAGATGGCGTCGTTGATCGAGGAGGAACTGGCGCTGTTGCGGGGGGGGTGGATGACGAGTTCGCTCGGCCGGTGTACAACCGGCTGTTCTGGAACTTCACGAAGGGGGAGGGCGAGGCTGCGTACGCGGTGAACTACGAGATCAGCGACGTCAACCAGGACGGCTTCGTCGACGAGGCGGACGCGATGGTGCTGTATCCGCAGGGGCACGGAGACGCCTGGGGGCATTACCTGACCGCGGTCCGGAACCAGTACGAACTGCTCCAGCACGAGAACTTCAACTGGGTGTCACGTTCGGAGAACTACAACCTGCAGGACATCGTGCTGACGGTGGACTTCCTGGACGAACGCAAGTTCGCCGCCACCGCGGCCGCCCGGGCCAAGACCGGCGCGGAGATTGTGGGGCTCACCTACCGGGAGAAGTACGTCGAGGACCCGACCGCGCAATGGCAGGGTTACACCGACAGCAATCCGGACCGGGCCTGGGGCGTAGAGGAATGGGCCCGGCGGGCAGGGCAGGGGGCGTACTTCGACTGGGTGATGGCGAACGCGCTGCTGCCTGCCGTGCACCCCAACGACCGGCTCGAGGGCATCGAGAAGGTGGACCGCAAAGCGAACGCCGATATCGCGGTCATCTCGGCGAACCTGAATGCCATCCAAAACACGTTCGACCAGGCCAACAAGGGGCAGAACCCGCTGGGCGTGGCCGCGAACGTGGTGCCGTTCGACATCAACCCGATTCTGGTCGAGGACCTGACGATCTACGGCAAGACGCATTTCGAGCAGATCTACGAGCGGGCGCTGAAGGCGCTGGAGAACGCCCAGACGGTCTGGAACTACGCGAACGACCGGCGCAACCGGATCCGGCAGATCAGCAACAACGAAACCGAGTTCCGGAACTCGGTCTTCCAGGAGGACCTCTCCTACCGCAACCAACTCATCGCGATCTTCGGCAAACCCTACGAAGGCACGATCGGGCCCGGCCGCGTCTACCCGGCGGGCTACGACGGTCCGGACTTGCTGCTCTACATGTACGTCGATGTGCGGGAAATCAACGACCAGACGGTGCCGGGGCCGACGACGACGTTCGCCACGTTCACGGGCAACACCCTGACAGATGGGGAACTCTACCAGGCCTTCCAGAACGGGGTCGGGCGCGGCGGGCTGTTTGGTTCGCAGGTCGGGCGGCAGAACCTCTACAAGCTGCTCGATGTCAGCGCGAGCGTCCGCCAGTTGTTCTCGCCCACGCTCGCACCGGACGCCGCCGGAAACACGAGCGCCCTCGCCCGGGACGGCTGGTACTCGGTGAAGTACACCGACCTGGACAGCCCGAAGGTGGCCTTGGAGAACCTGACCAAGTTCATGCCGGTGACGGCGGCCGGTTACACGTTCCAGGCGCCCCGCGATTGGGGACGACGGCAGGCGCAAGGCGAATTGCAGAGCCTCATCAACCAGATGCTGCAACAGGAGGCGGCCATTGCGAGCGCCATCGGGGCGTGGGACGCACTGCAGGGGGAGATCATCCGCGCGTTCCGTCTGACGAACGCCAAGCTGGACCTCGAAGCGAACATCCGGCTCAAGAACGAGGTGTTCACGCGGCTGAAGTATCTCACCGCGAACATCATCAAGGGCGCGGAGGGCGCCATCGAGCTGGCCAAGGCCGTGACCGAGACGACCAGCAAGTTCTTCTACGCCACCGGCGAGGCGATTCCGACGGGCTTGCCGATTGTGGGACTGGCCGTTTCGCCGGGCGACGCGCTGGCGCCGGCGCGTTCGGGCATCAAGGTGATCGAGGCCTCGACGTTCACGGGACTCAAAGCCATCGAGGGCGTTTTCAAGATCGGGAAGGTGATCGCCGAGATCAGCCTGGACATTGCGGAGAACGAGCTGGAGCTGTTCGAGAAGCGCGAGCAGGACGGCCAGAGCGTGAAGGAGGCATTGGTCGAGCTGGAGAACAAGCTGGGCGATGAACCCATCAAACGCATTGAAGTCTTCAAAGAGATCCAGGCGCTGCGCGACCTCTCGGAGCAGTACCGCGCGAAGGTGGACGAGGGGGTGCGGCTGATCGACGAGCGGGCGGCGTTCAACAAGCGGGTGGCCGCGCAGACGCAGCGGAGCCGCTACCAGGACATGACGTTCCGGGTGTCGCGCAACCACGCGCTGCAGAGCTACCGCTCGGCGTTCGACCTGGCGGCGAAGTACGCCTATCTGGCGGCGAAAGCCTACGATTACGAGACCAACCTGGACCCCTCGGACCCCGGCTCACCGGTGGCGATCTTCGCGGACATCGTGCGGGCGCGGACGCTGGGTGAATTCGAGACCGGCGATCTGGGGGAACTGCGGACGGGGACGGAGGGGCTGGCGGGGGCGCTGGGCTGGTTGCGGATGAACCATCAAACGCTGAAGACCCAGCTCGGCATCAACAATCCGCAGAATGAGACCGGCAAGATGTCGTTGCGGACCGAGGCGTTTCGGATCCTGCCGCCCGGCAGTGTGCAACCCGGAGCGGGCGAGGGGGCGGGGGCTTCCCGGGGCCGGGGGAGGATGCGGATGAGCTGTGGCGCCAGACCCTGGAGCGGGCTTGGGTGGACGACCTCTGGCAAGTGCCGGAGTTCCGCTACTACTGCCGGCCGTTTGCGTCGGAGAGCACGGACGGCGGCAACCACCAGGCGGAACCGGGGCTGGTGTTGCGGTTCAGCACGCGGGTGGTGGCCGGCCAGAACTTCTTTGGACACCCGCTCAGTGGTGGGGACCACGCGTTCGACCCGAGCCAGTACGCGATCAAGATCCGCTCGGTGGGCGTCTGGTTCTCGGACTACCTGAGCGAGGACATTCTGAACGACCTGCCGGCGACGCCGCGGGTGTACCTGATCCCGGTGGGCACGGACATCATGGGCGTGCCCTCGAGCGATGATCCCGGGGTGGTGCGGGCGTGGAAGGTCGTGGACCAACGGATCCCGGTGCCGTTGCCCTCCACGCAGGCGCGGCTGGATCAGAGCTCCTGGATTCCGCTGTTGGACAGCCTGAACGGGCGACTGGGCGAGCCGCGCAAGTTCTCCACCTTCCGGGCGTATCACGACGGGGGCAGCGCGGTGAACCTCGACGAACTGGTGTCGGACAGCCGGTTGGTGGGCCGTTCGGTGTGGAACACGCAGTGGCTGCTGATCATTCCGGGCCGGCTCCTGAACGCGGTCCCGGCGGTGGGGCTCGAGCGGTTCATCGAGCAGGTCACGGACATCAAACTGGTCTTCCAGACCTATGCCTACTCTGGTGGTTGAGCCGGCCTCACACCCTTGCGAACTATGCGCTTGATTCCTGAGTTCTTGTCCGCCTGCCGGGGACGCTGTCTGGCCGGGGCGCTGCTGGCGGGTGTCGCGGGTCTGGGGCCGCAGGCGCAGGCGGCGGCCATCGGCGAGCCCGCAACGGTGTTCTACGGTCGGGTCCTCGGGACCGGCTCCGAACGCCCGTTTGTCATCACCACCGGCGAACTCCGTTGGACGCTGCGGCGGGCAGACGGCCGCGAGCTCACCTTGCGCACCTCGTTGTTTCCGCTGCGCGGAGGCGACTTTTCGTATCGCCTGAACGTGCCGCACGAGGCGCTGGCCCTGGGCGTGACGGCTTCCTCCGGGACCGTTCCGCTCGGCGGCGGCCTGCAGACGCACGAGCACTTGCGGATCACGGTGAACGGCCTAAACGCGACGCTTCGCGGACCCGCGGGCGCCCGGTTCGAGGCGGCCCAAGCTCGGCGCGCAGCCACTTACCGGCTCGACCTCGAAGTCCCCTTGGTCGCCGAGGATTCGGACGGCGACGGCTTGCCGGACTGGTGGGAGCAACTGCACGGGGCTGATCTGGACCCGGACGGAGATGCCGACGGGGATGGACGCAAGAACCTGGCGGAATTCCGGGCGGGGACCGATCCGCGGCGTGATGATCGCCGGCCGCAGGTGCTGACGCGCGAGTTGCGAGCCTACGCCGAGGCGACGACGGGGGGTGCGGCTGCGGGTCGTGGATGCCGACACGACTCCGGACCGGCTGGTGTACACGCTGCAGGAGGGGCCGGAGGGGCGCGCCTTATGTTGCGCAACGCCCGGGAGAACCCCACCACGCCCGACGTCGAGATGCGGGTGGGCGATCACTTCACCCAACAGCAGATCCTGGAGGGGCGGGTGGTGCTCGAGCCGCAGGGGGCCGGCTTAGCGCCGACCCGCTTCACGGTGAGCCTGACGGACGGGACCGCGGAACATGCGGCGGAGACGGCCACGGTTCAGGTCACGTTCTACCAGGCTCCTGAGAGTCTGCGGAACCGTCCGGCGGCTGGCGAACTCCTGGCCCTGGCGCACGGGGCAGAAGCGTTGCCCGGGGTGGAGGCTTTCGAGGACCAGTCCGCGCGCAATCAGCTCCTGGGCAAGGCGTGGGGCTGTGTGGTCTGGGATGGGGCGGATGAACTCGGCGACCAGGAGTTGGCGGCGCCCAGCTCCCGGCTTGATGCGGCGGTGTACCTGGCCACGCAGGTGCCCCGATTCGGTCCGGAGCGGCACCAGTTGCTCGTCGGCGGGCGGGGGCGGACCGGCTGTTGGGAGGGATGGCGGATGACGTGCTGCTGGGCGGCGGCGGCGCGGACCGGCTGCGGGGGCATGGTGGCGGTGATCGCTTTGTGTTTGTGCGCGGCCAGCGCGGCACGACCGTGATCGAAGACTTCAGCCCGGCCGAGGGAGACGTGATTGACCTGGGGCGGGCGCTCGCCGGGGCTTCCGCGCGGCTCGAAGACTACGTGCGGGTCGAACGCACCGATGGGGGTGGTGGTGCTGGCCGTGGACGCGGAAGGGCGTGGCGCTGGGTACAACGATTTCCGGGTGACCCTGGCGGGCGGTGGCCGCGGGCGACGCGGATCTTCACCGATGGGTGGCGGAGGGCAACCTGGTGGCGGGGTCACGACATCTGCAGCCGCGGGTCGAGTTGGTGGCGAGCCAAGCCCAGGCGAGCGAGGAAGGGCCGGTGGACGGCGCCTTTCGGCTGACACGGCTGGGGAGTCTCGAAGGGGCGCTCACGGTGCGGCTGGCCATCAGCGGCTCGGCGGTCAACGGTCTGGACTACGCGCGGCTGGCCGACACTGCCACGTTCGCGGCGGGTGAACGCGAATTGCTCATCGCCGTGAGGCCGTTTGCGGACAACCAGGCGGAGCCGGTCGAGTCGGTCGAGATCACAGTGCTGCCCGGAGAGGGGTACGAGGTTGCGGCCGCGGCGCAAAGCGGGCGGGTGCAGATTGCGGATCTGCCGGTCGTGATTGCGCTCGAGACGCTGGAGCCGGTGGCCACCGTCGAGCCGCCGTTGCCAGGGGTGCTCCTGGTGCGCCGGAGTACCGTGCTGGATCGGAGCGTGTTGGTGCGGCTGGAGATCGGGGGATCGGCGGCGGCGGGTGTGGATTATCTCGGGCTGCCGCGGTTCGTGAACCTGGCGGCGGGTCAGACGACCGCGTTGCTCGAGGTGACGCCGCGAGGCGGCGCGGCGTTGAACGGCCGGGCTCCGACGGTGGAGGTGCGGGTGTTGCCGGATGACACCTACCGTGTGGAAAGCGGGGCGCGCGGCGAGGTGACGTTGCTGGCGCAGCGGGTGAGTCTGGCGGCCTGGCGAGCGGCGGCGTTCCCGGGGGGCTGCGGGTGGGCTGGAGGCATTTGCCCGCGAGGATCCCGGTCACTTGGGCCTGAGCATGCTCCAGCGGTACGCCTTCGGGATGGACCCCGGACACCGGAGTTGGACCGTCGCCCCCGTGTGTCGGTCCGGGACGGGCATCTCACCCTCGAATACTGGCGGCGCGCGGGGGCGACTGATCTTGAGTACAGCGTCGAGATGTCGCGCGACCTCCGCACCTGGGACGCGTCGCCCGACTGTGTCCAAGCGTTACCCGGCGGCAGCGATGTGACGGGTGCACTGGCGCGACCGGTTTTGGTACGGGCCTTGCCGGCAGTGGGCACCGGCGAGGTGCGGTTCCTCCGGCTGCGGATCACTTACCGGCCATGAAGGAGCGGAGGTTTCCCAAGAGCGGGCTGAGCCAACGGTCGACCGGCTGGAATGCCGGCACCCGATGGACGCGGGGCGCGGGCATGATCGCCAGCCTGCTGGTTGTGATGGCGATGACCTCCTGCAAGCGGCCCGAGCCGGCGAATGTGCTCGCGGTGGTCGGCGATCGGCGCATCACCGTGGAGGACCTCCAACGCGAGGCCGAGCGGCGGCAGAAGGCGCGTCAGCGCTTGCCGGAGAAGGACGCACTGCTCCAGCAGATGGTGGAGCAAGAGGCGATGTTGGCGCGCGCGCGGGCTCTGGGCATCGATCAAGATCCGCAGACCCAGCGGGAGATCGCGCTGCTGCTGCTGGGCAAGCTGCGCGAGCGCGAACTCGAACCCCGGTTGGCGACGGTCGAGATTTCGGCGGAGGAAGTGGAAGCGGCCTACCGGGCGGATCTGGCGAAGTACACGCGACCGGCGAAGGTGCGTCTTGCAGCGCTGGTCTTGAAGGGGGACCCGGGCAGTTCGACCGGCAAGAAGGCCGAGTTGCGGGCGCGATTGGAGGAGGCGCGTCGCCAGGTTCAGGCGCAGCCACCCGCCGGCGGACGCGGGGCAGCGGCGACCGGCTTCGGGGTCCTGGCGGTGGAGCATTCGGATGATCCTGCCACGCGGCATCGGGGGTGGTGACCTGGGCTGGCTGGACCCGGGCAACTACGGGTTGCGGTGGCCGCGACCGGTGCTCGAGGCCGGCTATCGCCTGGGCAAGGGCGAGGTCAGTGAGGTGCTCGAAGTGGGGACGGACTTCTACGTGGTGATGAAAAGCGACGAGCGGCCGGAGGTGGTCACCCCGCTGGCGGAGGTCCAGGCGACGATCCGGCAGGGCCTGCTGGCGCGGAAGCGCCAACAAGTCGACGCGGCATTTACGCAGCAGGCTTTGCAGCAGGTCCCGGTGAAGCTCCGGCCGGACGTCCTGGCCGCAGTGACCCTGCCGGAACCCCGGCCGGCGATGGTGCGGACCGACAGCTTTCAACCCCCGGCCCTGATGGGCGGCAACGATTCGACCAATGGCAACTGACCTTCACCCGTTTCGTGGGCGCCTGTCTCGGCCGGATGCCCGTCCCGACCATGGCCACCGTGGGCCGCGCGACCGGCCAGGGTGCCGCGGCGAGGGGCGGCGGGCGGGTGCGGGCTGGCTGGTCTGGGTCGCCGCCTGGCTCTGGCTGCTGCCGCTGGCCCGGGCGGCGGACAACACGGCCCCGACGATCAGCGCGCTCCCCGATCGCACCATCGACGAGGACACCTCGACCGGTCCGATTGCCTTCACGGTGGGGATGCCGAATCCCCGGCTGCGTCGCTGAGCCTGAGCCGGGACTCCTCAAACCTGACGCTGGTGCCGCTGGCCAACATTGTCTTCGGCGGGAGCGGTGCCAACCGCACGGTCACGGTCGTGCCGGCAGCGAACCAATCGGGGACCGCCACCATCACCGTCACCGTGAGCGACGGCAACTTGACCGCCAGCCGGAGCTTCCTGCTGACCGTCACAGCCGTGAACGATCCGCCCACCCTTTCCTCGATTGCCAACCGGACGATTGACGAAGACGCCTCGACGGGCGCCATCAACTTCACGGTCAGCGACGTCGATCATCCGGTGGCCAGTCTGACGCTCAGCGCCACGTCGTCGAATCCGGTGCTGGTCCCCACGGCCAATATCGTGTTTGGCGGAAGCGGCGCCAACCGCACGGTCACGGTCACGCCGGTGCCGGACGAGAACGGCTTCAGCGACCTGACGATCACCGTGAGCGACGGCGATTTGACGGCCAGCCGGACGTTCCGGCTCACGGTGACGCCTCGGCCGGACGATCCGGAGATCACCGGCGATGTGGTTTCGCCCATCGACGACGACTACGGGACCACCGGCGTTGCGCTGTTCGCCGATCTCACGTTGGCGGATGTGGACCATAACCGTCCGAACAGCGAGACGCTTACCGTGACGGTCAGCATCCCGGACGCGTACCAGGCGCTGGGCTCGTTCCGCGGTTCGGGCGCGAGCTTCAGCCTCTCCGGCCCGCCGGCCACCGTCACGAGCGCGCTGCGCGCCAAGCTGTTTGACCCCACCCCCAACCGCGTCGCGGCGGGCCAGAGCGAATTGCTGGTGCTGCAGCTCAACGTGACCGACTCGACCGGGCGATCGGCCCCGCAGAACGGCGACCGCGAGGTGAGCATTGTCTCGCTCAACGACCCGCCCACGGTGGCGCTCTCGGTGGTGCCGACGTCGGTCTTCGACACGGTCGAAGTGCTGCCGTTCCGCGCGGTGATCCGTGATGCGGATCCGGGGGATCTGCAGGGCAATTTCACCCTGACGCTCGAACCCATCACGGACCCGACATTCCAGTACGGGACGCTCGCGCCCGCCAGTCCCTCGTTCACCGGCAACAAGGCCGCGGTCGAGGCCGCCCTCCAGACCGTGCGCTTCCGGCCGGTGCCCAACCAGGTGCTCTCCCAGGCGCTCGAGTTCCGTGCCACGGTAACCGATGGGGAAGGGGCCAGCGGGAGCGGCACGACCACGCTGACGGTCGTGGGTGTCAATGACCCGCCGGACCTGGTGGCGGTGCCCACGCGGCTGATCCGCCTGAATGATGACCAGCCGGAACGCATCTTCCGCACCGTCCGGGTCGAGGACCCCGACCAGGGCGGGTTGCAGTTGGTGACGGTGACGGTGACCCCGCATGATCCCAGCCTCGGGACGCTGGCACCGGCCGGACCGTTCGCGAATCTCACCCCCGCCGAAGCCACGGCCCAGCTCCAGGCGGTCGTGTTCACCCCCGCCGCCGACCAGATCCCGGTGGGCGAGTCCGTCCAGACGACATTCACCCTCCACGTCGTGGACAGCCAGGGCGCGAGCCGGACCGACAGCCGGACCACGGTGTCCATTCTCAGCGTGAACGGCGCGCCCAAGGTGTCGGTGGACGGCCATCCTGCCGCGGCGGAGGAGGGGCGCGAGCTTTCGCCCACGCCTCCGGTTCGTCCGTTCGCCGGCTACGCGATCACTGACGACGACACGGGGAACCTCCGAGTGACGGTCACGCTGGACAACCGGGGACAAGGGCGCCCTCGTGAATCTGGGCGGGTTTGTCGAAGACCCGCCGGCTTCGGGTGTCTACCGGTTCACCGGCACGCCGACGGCCGCCACGGTCGCCTTGAGTGCTCTCGAGTTCGAGGTGAACGGCAGCTTTGTGTTTCCCCCGATCGGCCGGGGGCCACGCGCTTCATGCTCCAGGTCGAGGACACGGTGCTGAACCGGACCTCGAGTGCGCTCGAGATCACGCTTCGGGAGCCGCCGCGCAATTGGCTGGTCACCCGCGTCGAGGACGATCTCGAGGAGGGCTCGTTGCGATACGCGCTCGGCCAGATCGAGGCCCACCGCGAGCACAATTCGGTGATCACGTTCGCGTTGCCGGAGTACGGCGAGGCGATGCTGCGATTGGACCCGGGCCTGGGGCCGATCGTGCTGGGGCGCAACCTCACGATCAAGGGCCCGGGCGCCGACCTGCTCACGATCAGCGGGGATCCCGACGGCAGCGGTGAGCCGCAGGTGCAATTGTTCCGGGTGCTGGCCACGGTGACCCTCGAAGGGCTCACCCTTACGCAGGGGCGTGCGGAGACCGGCGGCGCGATCTACGTCGGGGAAACGGGGCGACTGACGTTGCGGGGCTGTGTGCTCACGGCGTCGGTGGCCCAGCGCTGGGGCGGCGCGGTGGATGTGGACCGGGGCAGCCTGGTGATGGAGAACTGCCTGGTTCGGGGCAACCGCACGGACACGGACCTGGGCCTGGGCGGGGGCGGGGTGGCGGTGTTCACCGACCTGGCGTGCCGGTTCGTGAACACGACGTTTTCCGCGAACCGGCAGGGCTCAACCGACGGTCATGGCGGCGGGGCGTTGTACGTCGAAAACCAGACACCCGGCACCACGTTGGCGGTGGAGGTGGAGCACTGCACCTTCGCGGAGAACGACGACGCGGCGGGCGGCGGCACTGCGGTGCATGCCAACGTGTTCGGCACGTTGGTCCGGTTGCGCAACGTCGTGCTCGCCGATGCCCGGCAGCGCAACCTCGAGGTTCAGGGCGCCGGTCGCATCGTGTCGCTCGGCGGCAATGTGTCGGATGATGACACGCGCGTCGTGCTCACGCAGGGCGGCGAGCCGAAGTCAGTGCTGCTCCTCGATCAGGGCACGGACCGGCGGCGGCAGACCGGAATCCTCGCCGCCTTCCAGCCCACGCTGCGGCCGGTCCCCGGTCATCCCCTGGCCATCGGCAGTCCGGCGATCAATCGGGCGGTCGCCCCGGCGGCGGGCGCGGACCAGGTGGGAGCGCTGCGCCTCGCCCCGGCCGACGCCGGCGCGCTCGAGGCAGGGCCGCGCTGGCGCCTGGCGGTGAACGAAATCCAGTTCGATCCACCGGCGGGCGGCACCGCTTTCGTCGAGTTGTACGTGTTGCGGGATTCCCAACCGGTGGACCTGTCGGGCTACCAACTGCTGGTGAACGGCACCCTGCGACATGTGTTCGACCCGGGGACCGTCATCCAGCAGGGGTTCGGCATCATGGTCGCCGACGCCGTCTTTGCGGCGGACGGCACGCCGGTGGTGACACCCTCTGCCAGTGCCACGCTCGGCCTGGGGGTGCGCGGACGCCTCGAGTTGCGCCAACCCGGGGCGGCCGGCGCGACCGTGTGGGCGGCCGATTACGTCGGCACCTTCGTCGATCCGTTCGATCCGCTGGATGCCGGCAAGTTCGCCCACAACTCGATCACCCTGACGCCGCAGTTTCGGGGCTACGCCTACCTGCCACACAGCCTCGTGTTGCCGCCGCCGCTGGGCGGGGCGGATCTGGCGCGCGACCCGACGGCCAACACCGTGTCGCCCGGGCGGGACGCCGGCCAAACGGCTTTCGGCAGTCCGAACGCCCTGCCGTTCGCCGTGGCCGACACGGTGCTGGTGCACGAGGACGCCGAGGCGTTCCTTGACGTGCGCGCCAACGATCTCGACGCCGATGGTTCCGACCAGTTGTTCATCGTCGACTTGAGTGTCGCCCCCGGCGAGGGCGGCAGCGATGCGCAGATCGCGTCGGGGCGCGGCGCCAAGGTGCGGATTATCCCCTCCGGCAACCCGCTGCGAGGAACGGGAGTGGTCTATGACCCGCGGGGCGCGGGCGCCTTGCAGGAATTGCCGGCCGGCGGCAAGCGGTCAGACTCGTTCCGCTACACCATCCAGGATTTCGGGACCGGCACGATCAGCGCCTACAGCGGCACGGCGTCTGTCGCGCCGGTAACCGTGCGTTCCCCGGGCCACCGCCTTGCCACGGGCGCCTCGATCGTGATCGTCGGAGCCGGGGTGGCGGCGTATGCGGGGGAGCACATCGTGACGCGTTTGGACGATGATCATTTCACGATTCCGGTTGCGTTCACCGGGGATCCCGAGGAACGGGGCACCTGGCAGACCCGCGGCCCGCGCCAGCCCTCCGCCCCGTCGGAAGCCCTCGTCCGGGTCACCGTACTGGGGGCCAACGACCCGCCCACGCCTGTCGCCGACCTGGTCGCGACCGACGAAGAAACCCTCATCCGGATCATGGCCGATCCCGATCTGGCAGGGAGCGCCGCCGTCTTTGACACCGACACCGCGTATCCCGCGGTGCCTCAGATCGTCACGCCCCACCTGCTCGCGAACGACGACGATCCGGATCTGGACGATGACCGGACGACCCTTCGGGTGGTGGGGGTGGTCGGCGTTGTGAACGACATCACCGATTACGCGGGCGTGCCGGGCGAGTCGCCGGTCCAAGTCACCTCCCCGGGCCATGGGTTGACCGACGGGGACGTCGTGTTGATCTCGGGCTATGGCGGCCACCCGTCCTACAACGATTTCCAGGTCGTGACCGTGCTTGACGAGGACACCTTCTCGGTGCCGGTGCGGTTTGTGGACAATGCCGTCACGAAGGGCGGCTGGGCGATCCTCACCGACGCCAATCGGCTGGCGGCAACCAGCCGGCACGGGGCCACGGTCACCCTCGAGATCCGCGCGGATCGGGCCGAGACGAGCGTCGTGTACAACCCGCGCAGCTCGGCTTACCTGAACGGCCTGGCGGTGGGGGAGACCGAAGACGACGTGTTCTACTACGCGGTGCAGGACAGCCATTTCGCCGTCAGCCTCGCGCCGGTGACCGTCCGCGTGGCCGGTGTGAATGATCTGCCGGTACCGGCGCCCGAGCCGGGCTCGCTCGCCCTGCTCGAGCCCGTCCGCGCGCCCGGCCAGTCGTTGGCGGAACTCGTGGCAACGCTTGAGGTGTACTATGCGCTGCCCGCCGGGTCGGGAACTCCGTCGCGGTCCGATGTCCGGGTGCAACCACCGGAGGCCGGGCCGACGACAATCCTGTTGACCGGCCTGTGGACGACCGATGAGGAAACCGACCTCCTGCTGGCGGCGGCCGACCTCCTGGCGAACGACCAGGACGTGGACCGCAGCGATGTGCTCCGGATTCGGAGTGTGGCCAGCCCCAGCGCTGCCGGTGCGTCGGTCCAACGAAGCGCGGATGGTCAGACGCTGACCTATCGGCCGTCGGTGTCGGCCCGCCTGCAGGCCCTCGCGCGCGGGGAGCCGTTCCTGGACACGTTCGAGGTCACCATCACCGACGACCAACTTGGCGATGTCCCGTCCCTCGTGGCCGTGCTGGTGCGCGGCGTGAACGACACCCCCGTGGCACGCGATGACGCCACCACCACCGATGAGGACACGGCGCTCACCCTGAACCCCATTCGCTTCCCGCCGGAGGTGACTGCGCAGCACGACAGCGATCGCGACATCGACGGTTCGGCGCCGGACAACCGGCTCATGCTCATGCCGGTCGCCGAAGCCTTCTCGACGCGCGGTGCGCGCTACACCGCGACGGCGGACGCGTTCACCTACGACCCGGCCACGTCGACGTTTCTGAACGGCCTGGCGGTGGGCCAGACCGCGATGGATGAAGTGCCCTACACGGTCATGGACGGGAGTTTCGTTTTCGCGAACGACGACCGGTTCAAGGTGGCGGCGGACGGCGCTGGTTATCAACTCGCCGTGCTGGCCAATGACCGCAATCTGACCGGGCTCGCCGGCGACCTGGAAATCGCCAGCGTCGGGCCGGCCAGCAACGGCGGGGTGGTGCTGCTCGACGCGACCCGCCGGACAGTGCTCTACACGCCGGAGGTCAACTTCGTCGGGGATGAGGTGTTCCCGTACGTCGTGGTGGACCCGCTGGGCAACGCGGACCACGGCGTGGTGACGGTGCAGGTCACCGTGAATGCGCTCAACGGCAACCTGCAGGCCAACGCCGATGCCTTCACGGTGGCGCGTGGGGAATCGTCCGTGCTCGAGGTCCTGGCCAACGACCACACCCTGCCGCAACTTGGCAGTGAGCTGTTCATCACCCGGATTGTCACGCCGCCGGCCCGCGACGTTGTCACCCTCACCGGCAACCGGCTGGTGTACGCGCAGACCGCGACGGGGCCGTTCCCGTACACGACCACGTTCCGTTACGAGGTGTCGGGGGAGGCACGGCGCGGGCCCAGGCCGAGGTCGTGGTGTTGGTGGTCAACCGGCACGACACGCTCGAACTGCGCGCCGACGCGTTCAGTGTGCCGGCGGGAAGCCGGGCCAACCGGCTCGCCGTGCTCGCCAACGACAACCTGCTGCCCGGGTCCACGGCGGGCCTGTTCCTCCGCGAGATCGCGGTCCCACCTGCCCGGGGGACGGTCGAGATCGCGCCGGACCAGCAAACACTGCTCTATACGCCGGCGGGTGGGTTCGTCGGTGAAGACACGCTCGAGTACGTGGCCACCGACCGGTTGGGCGGCACCGGCCGTGCGCTGGTGCGCCTGTGGGTGGGGAGCCTGACGACCGCCAACGACTTCTTCGCGGTGCCGTTCGACGACGCGAGCTCGGCGGACGACAACGGCGTCACCGAACTTGATGTGCTGGCCAACGACCGCGTCCTCCAGGGGCGCCCCGGCGGTGCTACGGGTCTTGTCGGTCACGCCCGCGTTGGTGCCGCTGGGCGCCATGAGCGTGAAGGCCGACGGGTCGGTGCTGGTGTTTGATCCGGCGCCCGACGCGGTCGGCGAGGCGGAGTTCACGTATGTCATCGGCGATGCCTCGGTGCCACCGCGCACGGCCACGGGCCGCTTGACCGTGGTGGTGGTGAACGACGGCGTGCGGGCCAACGGCGACGTGTTCACCGTCCTGGTCAACAGCAGCGCCAACCTGCTGCCGGTGCTGGCCAACGACACCGCCGTGCCCGATCGGGGCCGGCCGCTCACCGTGGTGGACGTGGGCGTCGGTGCCGAGGGGCCGAACCGCGGTGGCACGGTCGTCGTGGCGGCGGACCACCGCGCGCTTGTGTACACCCCCGCCCCCGGGTTCCGCGGCGAAGAGACGTTCTCGTACCTCATGACCGACTCGCGGCGGACCGACACCGCCCGCGTCGTGGTCCGTGTCTCGGCCGGGGAACTCGCGGCCAACGACGACGCCTTCACGGTGTTTCACGATCCGGATTCCGCCCGCCCGCCGGTCGCCTTCACGCTCCCGGTGCTGGCGAACGACCAGGTCCTGCCCAGCTTCGGCCAGTTGCTGCGGATCACGGGCGTGGGCATGGATGACCTCAACGCGAGCAACGCACCCGACCGGCAGGGGGTGGTCACCATCAGCCCCGACGGTGCCACGCTGCGTTACCTGCCCCGGGCTGCGAACCCGCCCTACACCGAGACCTTCACGTACGAAGTCTCTGACGGCACGGCGCGCCGCAGCCAGGCCACGGTGCGTATCGAGGTTCTCAAGCGCACCAACGCGCGCGATCTCGAGACCAACGCGGACGCCTTTTCCGTCGAGGCCGACAGCCGGAACAACGTGTTGCCCGTGCTCGCCAACGACGGCGTGAAACCCGCGCCGGCCACCGGCTGGGTGATTGCCGACCTGACCGCGCCCGCGTTCGGCGGTTCGGTGGCGGTGGCCGGGAGCACGCTGCTGTACTCGCCCGTGCCGGGCTTTGTGGGGACCGACGAATTCTCGTACACCGTCTGGGACGGTCTGGGCGGAACGGGCACGGCCACCGTACGGGTGAAAGTCGGCGACCGACCGCTGAGCCCGGACCAGTTCTCGGCGCTTTCCGGCAGCACGGGCAATCGGTTCGCCGTGCTGGCCAATGACGGCATCCGGCCGGCCAGCGGCGCGTCGTACCAACTCGCGGCTGCCGGTGGCACGGACCGGGGCGGGTCGGTGCAGGTGGTGGCGGACGAAGTCGAGTATGCACCCGATCCGGCGTACGCCGGCAGCTATCCTTATCGGGAGCAATTCTGGTACGAGGTGCAGGATGATTCCGGGCTGCTGTTCCGCGCCACGGCCACGGTGGAGGTGCACGAGCTGGGTTCGGACCGCGCCACGGCGTCGATTCGCTTCACGGTGCAGGGCGTCAACGATCCGCCGGTGCTCGATATCTCCGGGGCCTCCCTCTTCACGATCACCGACAAGCAGACGGTGCCGCCGTTCGTGGGCGTGGTCATCACGGAGGTGGACGATCAAGGCCAGGAAGCCTTGGTTGTCCGGGTCGTGGTGGACGATCCCGAGGCGGGTGCCTTCACGAGCCTGGGTGGCTTCGTCGAAACCCCCGCCGGCAGCGGGCTCTATCAGTTCACCGGCACGGCCGCGGCAGCCACAACGGCGTTGCACGGCTTGGTCTTCGTGCCCACCGAGAACTACTTCATTGTGCCAACGACGCAACCGGTGACCTTCACGCTCACGGTGGAGGACCCCTACATCAGCCAGCCCGTGGCGGCCTCGCTGGTGGTGAATGTGCAGACCGTCAATGACCCACCGGTCATTGCCGGAACGGTGGCCGGACAGGAGGTGTACTACCTCGGCACGATCCGGCCGTTTGCCAGCACCACGATCATCGAGGTGGATGACCGGACGCTGCAACCGCTCGCGGTCACCGTCGCGTTCGACGCCAGCCGCGGGGCACTGGTCAATCCGAACGGCTTCGTGCCGCAGTCCCCGGGGCAATTCCGCTACAACGGCACGGCCGCGCAGGCCACCACGGCCTTGCGGGGCGTCGTCTTTGCCCCCCAGACCGCGAATCGGCTGGTCGTCGATCTGAACCCGCCACCCGGGACCGAGGAGACCCACTTCACCCTGACCGTGGAAGACGGCTTCGCCCCGCCGGTGGTGGACGCGACCACGTCCGTGATCGCCGTGCACAGCCTGATCCGCAAGGGGGTGGCGGGCGACGCGGCCAGTGGTGATCTGCTGGGCTTTGCTGTTGCTGCCAGCCGCGATCTGATCGCACTTGGCACGCCCGGCCAGGACGATTTCGGGAACGACTCGGGCTCGGTCTATGTGCGGGCCCGGAACCAGGGCGGGTTCGAGCAGTGGGGGACGGTGACGCAGTTGTACGCTTCGGACCCGGCTGCCAACGCCCGCTTCGGCCACGCCGTCGCAATGAGCGGCAACCTCCTGGCCGTCGGCGCGCCCCAGGCCCGTGTCGGAAGCACCCAGTCCGGGACTGTCTATGTCTTCGAGCCCAGCGCCCCCGGCGCCACGGACTGGCAGGCGGGCGTGGTGCGGCTGACGCCTTTCGACGGCGCCAACGGCGACGAGTTCGGCTACGCGGTTGCCCTCAGCGGTGACACGCTGGCGGTGGGAGCCCGCTCGGACGACGACCGGGGCAGCAACTGCGGGGCGGTGTACGTCTATCGGCGCGTGGCCCGGGGCAACTGGACCTTGGTGACGCCCAAACTCGTCCCCGCCGACCTCGCGGCCGGCGACCAGTTCGGACACGCAGTCGGGCTTCATGCCAACACGCTCGTGGTGGGCTCGCCCTTGGACGATGACAACGGCACGGACTCCGGCTCGGCGTATCTCTACGAACGCAACCTCAGCGGTGTGTGGGTCCAGACCAAGAAGCTCCTGCCCCTCCTGCCCGGCGGAGGCAATGACGGCGCCGCAGGCGATCGGTTCGGCTTCGCCGTGGCCACCGCCCGTGACACGGTCATCATCGGATCGCCGCAGGATGACGATGGCGGCAGCAACCGCGGTTCGGCCTACGCCTACGGCCGCAACACCGGCGGCGCGGGCCAGTGGGGGCAACAGGCGAAACTCGCGCCCCTGACGTGCTGAACAACGACGAGTTCGGTCGGGCCGTGGCCACCAGCGGTGCCCTGACGGTCGTGGGCATGCCCTTCGCGGGCACCAGCAACCAAAGTCGCTGGGGAGCGGCCTACGCCTTCGGGTTGGACGCCGACGGCATCACCTGGCGGTTGCTCGAGAAGCTCGCCGTGCCGGATGGCATCAACAATGACCAGTTCGGTTGGGCCGTGGGCCTCGGCGACGGCACCGCCGTCGTCGGCTCCCCCAACAGCGATGCCCCGGCGAACGATTCCGGCTCGGCTTACGTTTACGAGCTTCGGCAGAACAACCCGCCCGCCGTTGGCACGCCCATCCCCGAACAGCGCGCGATCGTGGGGGTGCCCTTCACGTTCCTGCTGCCACCGTCCGCCTTCGGCGATCCCGACACCGACGACAGCCTCGCGTTCAGCGTCGGACCCCTGCCTGGCTGGCTGACGTTCAATCCGGCCACCGCGACGTTCAGCGGAACTCCGGGCGCCGCCAACCTCGGGCCGTCCACAATCACCGTCACGGCCCGCGACCGCGACGGGCTCGAGGCCTCGACGACCTTCACCGTCGCTGTGGTTTCCGGCACCACCCTCAACGGGCCCGGCGCGCTGGCGCTGGCGTATCCCGACTGGATCGCCCGGTACTTCAGCGGCCGCCTGCTGGCGGACGAGCGTCTGGCCGCGTCGGCCAGGGGTCTGGACGCCGATCCGGACGGCGACGGGCGGAACAACCTCGAGGAATACGCGTTCGCCTCGAACCCGGTCACCGAAGACGACGCGCTCCCGGTGGTCCTGAGTCGGGGCGGGGACGGCCGACTGTGGGTCTCGTACCGCCGCCGCACCGGCGACGCGCGCCTGGCCTTCCACGTGGAAGTCTCGGCGGACCTGCAGACCTGGCAATCGGCGGCGGTGGTCCTGGGCGAACCCCACGCGGCTCGCATCGATGCCCAGTCCGAGTGGATCAGTGCTCCGGTGTCCAGCCCCGAGGCCGAGACGGCCCGGTTCTTCCGCGTTCGCGTCACTTACTGAAACGGCAACCGACCGTAGCTGCCGACGTGAGGAGCCGGGGTGGTAGGTGCCGACGTGAGGAGGCGGGGGGTAGGTGCCGACATGAGGAACGAAGCTTGCGTTCGCCCGCCATTCCGGGTTCAACGTCTGCCGCCGAATGCTCGCTACCCTCAAGCAATGGGCGGAGTTCGTGAAGTTCTCGCACACGGTCTTCGCCCTGCCGTTTGCCCTGGCCGCCATGGCGGTGGCGGCGCGGGACGACTATGGCTGGCCGGGATGGCGCACGTTTGGCCTGATCGTCGGCGCGATGGTCTGCGCGCGGACCTGCGCCATGGCCTTCAACCGGATCGTGGACCGACGCTTCGACGCCGCCAATCCGCGCACCGCCGATCGCCACCTGCCGACGGGCCGGATCAGCCTGGCCAGTGCGTGGACGCTCTGGGCGTTGTCCGCCGCGGGGTTCATCCTGGTGAGCTGGCTCCTGAACCGGCTCTGTTTCTATCTCTCGCCGGTGGCGCTCGGGCTGGTTTGTTTCTACTCGTTCACCAAGCGGTTCACCGATTTCACGCACGTCTTCCTGGGTGTGGCCCTCGCGCTGGCACCGGTGGGGGCCTGGATCGCGGTCACGGGCGGGCTGGACTTCTTCCCGGAGCGCGAAGGCGCATTCTCCCTCAAGCACAGCGCCTTTCTGCCCCTGCTGCTGGCAGTGGCGGTGGTGTTCTGGCTCATCGGGTTTGATGTGATCTACGCCGTGCAGGACTACGAGTTTGACCGGCGGCACGGGCTGCACTCGCTGGTCGTTCGCTGGGGGGTGAAGAACGCGCTGGTGGCGGCGTTTCTGTCCCACGTCATCATGTGGCTGGTCCTCGGGGCGTTCGGCCTGGCGGCCCGGTTCCGCCTGGCGTTCCTCGTGGGCATGCTGATCATCCTCGGCTGCCTGGTCTTCGAACACTGGCTGGCGCGCAAACGCAGCCTCAAGTGGATCAATCTGGCGTTCTTCCGCCTCAATGCCATCATCAGCGTCGTGTTTCTGGTGGTGACCCTGGCCGAGGTCGTGTTCCCATGGTTCCGCCTCCAAGTCCGATGAATCTTTCGCTTCAACACAGCGAACTGGCTGATCTGCACGGGAAAGTGGCCGCGGGCACACGGCTCTCCGAGGCCGATGCTCTGCGCCTGTTCGAGACGCGCGACCTTCACGCGCTCGGGGCCCTGGCCGACCTGGCCAACCAGCGCCGCAACGGACGCCGGGCCACGTACCTGCTCAACCGCTACCTCAACTACTCGAACTATTGCATCCTGAGCTGCCAGTTCTGCGCGTTCGCCCGGAAGAAGCGCGACGCCGACGGGTTCGAGCTGACCCTCGAGCAGATGGTGGCCCGGGCGAAGGAGGCGCTGGCACGGGGCATCACCGAACTGCACATCGTCGGCGGGCTCCACCCCTCGTTGCCCTTCGGGTACTACCTCGACATGCTCCGTGCCCTGCGCGAGGCCGGCCCGCTGCTGCAGCTCAAGTGCTTCACGGCCATCGAAATCCTCCACCTCGCCTGGCTCGCCCGCCAAACCGTGCGCGACACGCTGCTCGCCCTGCGCGAGGCCGGTCTCGACGCCCTGACCGGCGGCGGGGCCGAGATCTTTGCACCGGCAGTGCGTGCCCGGATTGCGCGGGGCAAGGAGAGCGCGGAGGAATGGATGGACGTCCATCGGACCTGGCACCAGTTGGGCGGACGCAGCACCTGCACCATGCTCTACGGCCACGTGGAGTCGATGGCGGACCGCGTGGATCATCTCCGGCGCCTGCGCGAACTGCAGGATGAGACCCGGGGCTTCGTCGGCTTCGTCCCGCTGCCCTACCAACCCGAGAACAACGGCCTGCCCGTGAGCAAGCCACCCACGGGCTTCGACACGTTGCGCACCCTGGCGGTCAGCCGGCTGTACCTGGACAACTTCGATCACATCACCGCCTACTGGGTGGGATTGGGCATGAAACTGGCCCAGGTGGCGTTGAGCTACGGCGCAGATGACCTGCACGGGACCATCCTCGAGGAACACATCTTCCGCATGGCCGGTGGTGCCGCGGGACAACACCAAACGGAGGCGGCCATGATCCGGGCCATCCGCGAGGCGGGCCGGATTCCCGTCCAGCGGAACACCTTTTACGAACCGATTCGCGTCTGGGAGGGCGATGTCCCGCCCGGACCGCCCGGCTTGCCCACCCAGGCTGGCGTGCTCGAGGCCAACCTCGCCACCGCGTGAACCCTCCTGCCAAGCGCCGGGGACGGCGCCGGAGCCGCCCGGACCACAGCGACGCGACGGCCCGACCCGAGCAGCCGCTGTCCCCTCCGCTTCCGTCCCGGGAAGGAGCATCCCCCGATGCCAGCGGGGGACAACGTGCCGCCGGTGACGCCCCGGGTTCAGTGCATCCGCCGGCGGCTTCCCCGCTCCGGATCGGCTCGGTGGCCTATCTCAACGCGTTGCCGTTGACGTGTGATCTTGAGGAGCAGGTGCT
This sequence comes from Verrucomicrobiota bacterium, assembly GCA_027493615.1. Lineage (GTDB taxonomy): Bacteria > Verrucomicrobiota > Verrucomicrobiia > Limisphaerales > J093 > DSVZ01. The sequence continues at coordinate 684,226 of JAOSKK010000038.1, read as the reverse complement.
CTTCACCACGCCCGCCCGGCTCGCCGCGCTGTTGCGGCAGGGCCAGCTTGAAGTCGCCCTGGTCAGCATTACCGAGGCGCTTTTTCATGATGGCTACGTCGTGCTTGACGGGGTGGCCATCGCCTCGCGTGGTCCGGTCAAGAGCGTGCTCCTGGCCCATCGGGGTCCCCTGGAGGCGGTGCGCGAGGTTCACTGCGATCCGGCCTCGCTCAGCAGCGTGGCGCTGCTCCGTGTCCTGTTGGCCGAGCGGAGGCTCCGGCCGGCGTTCGTGCCTTTGACTGACTACGGCGTCGCGGCAGATCAGGACGCCGTGCTCCTGATCGGGGATCGGGCGCTGGATTTCACCCAGCACGTCACGGGGCACCGGATCTGGGACTTGGGCGAAGCGTGGTACGAGCGATTTGGCCTGCCGTTCGTTCACGCGGCCTGGATCGCCCGGCGCGAAGGGCCGGGAGTCGGCCTGGGGCCGGAGTTGCGGGCGGCGCGCGATCGCGGGTTGGGCCGGCTGGAGAGCCTGATTCGGGCGCGCACGGATTACACGCTCGAGTTCCGACGCCACTATCTCACCGAAAACGTGCGGTTTGACCTGGGCGAAGCGGAGAAGCGGGGGATCGAGCGATTCGTCGAGCGGTTGCGCCGACACGGCCTGACTCCGGTCTTCGAGCCGCAATTCGTGACCTGAACAATCCCCGTAGGAGTCGAGGTGACGAGACTCATACCCACCCCCCCTACCTCCGTAGGAGTCGAGGTCACGAGACTCCACCTGCCAGGAGTGGGGGCTGGAACGTTGGCTCGGGGCTCCCAACAGGTCCCGAGGGAGGGGCAGAGTCTCGTGACCTCGACTCCTACGGGCGGAAGGGGGAGGGGCAGAGTCTCGTGACCTCGACTCCTACGGGGGTGGGGGGCGATGGGCGGCGGTGGCCGTCGCGGCGATCACGACATGCCTCGGCATCGCCGATGTCGGATCCAGCGTGGCCGACGCGCGAGGCTGGCAGACCTTCGCCGAGGGACGTTTCACCGTGCTCGGTCCCTCCGGCACGGGGCGGACGGGTTTCACCGAACTGGAACCTGGGCCGCTGGGCATTCTGTTCACCAACCATCTGGCGCCGGAGCGCTACCTCACGAATCAGGTGCTGCTCAACGGCGCCGGGGTCGCTGCGGGCGACGTGGATGGCGATGGCTGGTGCGATCTGTACTTCTGCAGTCTGGACGGGCCGAACGTCCTTTACCGCAATCTCGGCAACTGGCGGTTCGTCGACATCACCGCCTCGGCGGGTGTGGCGTGTCCAGACCAACCCTCGACCGGCGCGGCCCTTGCTGATCTGGATGGTGACGGGGACCTCGACCTGTTGGTCAACGGCCTCGGGCACGGCACGCGTCTGTTCCTGAACGACGGGCATGGCCGATTCCGCGAAGCCACAGCAACCGCCGGCCTGCACGCGGGCACGGGCGCACACTCCCTCGCCTTGGCAGACGTGGATGGGGACGGCGACCTCGATGTCTACGTGGTCAACTACCGCCCGACCACGTTCCGCGACGAACCCCCCAAGCGGTACCGCGTCTCGCTGGCCGGGAACCAACCCGAGTTGCTGGCCGTGGACGGCCGCCTGGTCACCGAACCTGACTTGGTGGGGCGGTTCACCGTGGACCGCGTTCACGGCGTGCTCGAGAACGGCGAGGCCGACGTGCTCTATCGCAACGAGGGTGGGGGACGGTTCACCGCCCTGAGCTGGACCGACGGCACTTTCCTCGACGAGGACGGCCAACCGGCGTCGGTGCCGTATGACTGGGGTCTGTCCGCGATGTTCTACGATCTGGACGGGAACGGCGCCCCGGATCTTTACGTCTGTAACGACTTCCAGTCGCCGGACCGGATCTGGCTCAACGACGGGCACGGAAAGTTCCGTGCCATCAGCCGGCTCGCCATCCGCCAGACCAGCATCTTTTCGATGGGCTTGGACATTGCCGACATCGACCGGGACGGGCACCCGGATCTGTTCGTGGCGGACATGTTCAGCCGCGAGCACGCCAAGCGTCAGGTGCAGTTGATGGAACGTCAGCCCGTGCTGGTGCCCGTGGGGGTGGTGGAGAACCGCCCGCAGTACTCGCGCAACACCCTGCTCCGGAACTGGGGCGATACCACCTTCGCGGAAATCGCCCAGCTCAGTGGCCTCGAGGCCTCCGATTGGACCTGGTGCCCCGTGTTCCTGGATGTGGACCTCGACGGTTATGAGGATCTCCTGGCGGTGACCGGTCATGTGCGCGACGCGCAAAACCTCGACATCTCGCGCCAGATTGACGCGCTGACCCGCAGGCCGAATCTGCCGTGGCGCGACCAGTTGCTCTTGCGCCGCTTGTTCCAGCCGCTCCTGACCCCGAACTTCGCCTTCCACAATCGTGGTGACCTGACGTTTGAGGAGGTCGGCCAGAACTGGGGCTTCCACTCGCGCAAGGTCTCCCAAGGCATCGCCCTGGCGGACCTCGACAACGATGGCGACCTGGACGTGGCCATCAACTGCCTCGACAACAGCCCGTTGCTCTGTCGCAACAACGCTCCCCAACCACGGCTGGCGGTCCGACTGCGCGGTGCCGGGGCCAATACCCACGGTATTGGCGCCCGCATCACCGTCCGCCAGCCCGGTTTGCCCCCGCAGGCCCAGGAAATGATCAGCGGCGGGCGCTACCTCTCGAACGACGAAGCGCTCCGGGTGTTTGCCACCGCCGGTCCCACCAACCCGGTCACCCTCGAGGTCGCTTGGCGCAGCGGAGCGTTCACCCGGACTACCAACGCGCGCCCCAATCGCCTCTACGAAGTCCACGAACCCGCGCCGACCCGGTCCTCCACTGAACCACGACCACCGCCACCGGCCGCTCCCTCCCAGACTTTTTTCGCCGACGTCAGCGCCCTGTTGCGCCATCAGCATCAGGACGAACCGTTCGACGATTTCGGCCGCCAACCACTGTTGCCCCACCGGCTCAGCCAACTCGGCCCGGGCGTGAGCTGGTTCGATTACGACGGGGACGGTTGGGACGACCTGCTGGTGGGCGGTGGACGGAGCGGTGCCCTGGCGGTGTTGCGCAACCAGCAGGCGGCCGGCTTCGTGCCACTTGAGGAACCAGCCCTCGCCACGCCATTGAGCCGCGACCAGACCACCGTCTTGGGCCTGCGCTTGAGATCCAATCAGGCCGCACTCATCGTCGGCACCGCCAACTACGAGGACGGATCGTTGCGCGACGCGGCGGTGCAGGCCTATCTGCCTGGCGCGACTGCGCCGGCAGACCTGGTGCCTGCTTCCCCGGACAGCCCCGGTCCCCTGGCCTTTGCCGACGTGGATGGAGATGGCGATCTCGACCTCTTCGTGGGTGGCCGGGTGCGGGCGGGTCGCTATCCCGAGCCCGCCAACTCGCGCCTGTACCGCCACCACGAGGGTCGTTGGGTCCTGGACGCCACGAATGCCCCAGTCCTTGCCTCCGCAGGCCTCGTGAGCAGCGCGCTCTTCACCGACCTTGACAACGACGGCTTCCCTGAGCTGGTTCTGGCGCTCGATGCCGGTCCGCTTCGTGTCTTCCGCAACGAGCGGGGCCGGCTCCGTGAATGGGTCCCGGCCTTGCAGCCGCGCTCCGACGACCGGGGCGCCCTCGCCGGGTTTCGATCACTCGACCGGCTCACCGGCTGGTGGAACAGCGTGACGGCGGGCGATTTCGACGGCGACGGACGTCTCGATCTCCTCGCAGGCAACTGGGGCCGCAACACCCGCCACCAAAGCCACCTCGCTCAACCGCTCCGGCTGTTCGCCGGTGACCTCGACGGGGACGGTTCCTGGGAGGTCGTCGAAGCCTATCACGCTGTCGAACTCGGATGCCTCGTCCCGCTGCGTGACTACGAAACCCTCGCCGCGTCCCTCCCTTTTCTGCGCAACCAGTACCGCAACTTCACCGAGTTCAGCACCGCCAGTCTGACGGAAGTCCTCGGCTCGCATCTGCAAGACCTGCACGAGATCCCCCTCCGAACGCTCGACAGCCTGGTGTTCTTGAATCGGGGCGATCATTTCGCACTCGGGGCGCTGCCGCGCGAGGCCCAGTTCGCTCCGATCTTCGGCGTCGCGGTCGCCGACTTCGATCACGACGGGTGCGAGGATGCCGTGGTGGCTCAGAACTTCTTTGGGGTTGCGCCGATGACCTCGCGCCATGATGCCGGACTCGGTTTCTGGTTGCGCGGGGATGGTCGCGGAGGTTTCGAGGCGGTGTCGCCCTCCGCCAGCGGCATCCGCGTCTACGGCGAGGGACGCGGACTCGCTGTCGGGGACTTCGATCAAGACGGTCGCACCGACATCGCGGTGGGCCAGAACGCGCAAGCGACGCGGTTGTTCCGGAATGTGGGCGCGAAACCCGGCCTGCGCGTGCGTCTGGAGGGGCCTCCGGGAAACCCGACCGCGATCGGTGCCTCGATCCGGTTGGCGGCGGCGGACGGGACGCGTGGACCGGCGCGCGAAGTGCGCGCGGGTGGTGGGTATTGGTCCCAGGATTCCTCCGTCACCATCCTGCCGCGGGAACCGGTTCCACGGGCGATCCTCGTGCGCTGGCCCGGAGGTCAGGAGACCGAAGCGGTGTTGCCGCCGAACGCCGCCTCGCTCGTAGTGACTCCGCGAGGCGTCCGAGCCCACGAGTGAAGTCCGGTGGTGTGAGACGGCCAATCCATGGCGGGGCAAGACAGTCTTGCCGGGGCCATGGTCCCAAGGCCAGGAGTGCGGAGGAAGCCGGGAAGTCGCTTCACGGAACTCGGAGCTCAGTTTCCGCCACAAAGCGATTGACGCATGGTGAGAACTGTCGGCACACTCAACCAGTCAACCAAATTGGATCACAGCTATGAGAGTCTTGTTTCGTCCCCGCGTGGGTGCCGCGTCCGTGATGGTCGCCTTGGGGGGCCTGCTGGCGGCTTCAGGCCAGGCCCAAATCACGAATGTGCTGATGACGGAGAACTTCGAGGGGCCCGCTTGGGATCCCGCGAAATTCTCCCGCGCCACCCCGTTCTTTGAAGGGGGACGGGGCACCTTCGATATCGTGCAGAGCGGCGGCGTGATCGAGTTCACCGGCACCGTCAACCAGCAGTGGTGGCCGGCGGCGACGCTGCAGGTGGCCGGTACCTATCCCGCCACGGCGGAGAACAATGTGGCGATTTCCGTGGATCGCGTGGCCGAGTTTGGCGCGGGGACCGCCTCACGCAGCATGCTCTGGATCATGGACCCTGGCACCAACTACTTCGTCCTCTTCGCCGATGTGCGTGGGGAGGGAGGCTGGCGGTACAACCGGAAGATCGGCATTGCCGGCGACGTGCCGACCGGCGGCGGCACCGAGATCACGACCTTCAACGACGCCGAGGACCTGGGTCTCCACAACATGAAGATGGTGGCCAACGGGTCCACGGTGCGCCTGTATCTGGACGAGCGGTTCGGGGCCGAGGTGGCTTTCCCATTCCCCGAAGTCGTCTTCCAGTTCGGCACGGCCGCCCGCGCTGACAACGACACCGCCTGGACGATCTTCGACAACCTCAAGATCGAATCCATCGGCACCGCGACGTTCTCGGCCACGACCCTCCGGATCGGGACGGGCCAGACCGCGCAGGGCCTGGTGGTGCGTATCCCGCCCGGGGCCAACGCCACCCGCGCCATCCCCATCCGGGTCGTGGCCAGCCATCCCGCCATCGCCGCGCCGGTGGGGGCGGTGGGCAACACACTGACCCTGAACTTTGCCGCGGGCGGTCCCAACACCTTGACGTTTGACATCCAGGGATTGGCGATCGGTGCATCCCGCTTCACGCTCGAGAACGACGTCGGCTTGGCCGCCGGCAACCGCCTCGACGTCACCGTGGTCTCCGGTCCGGGCGTGCAGTTGAGCGAGGACTTCTCCGCCAACACGATTGATGCCGCCAAGTGGGTGGTGAACGACCAGGGGTTCGAAGGCGGCAGCGGCACGTACACGGTCACCCAAAGCGGTGGTCGCCTGAACATCAGCGGTTCCACCGACGTGGATTACTGGCCCGGCGCGTCCCTCAAGACGGTGGGCACGTTCCTCGCCAGTGAAGATCTGCCGCTGGTCTTCGAGGTGGACCGGGTCTCCATCGATCCCCTGTCCCTCGACGAAGTCACCCCCAGCACCGGCGCCCGCACCGGGGTGTACATGACCACGGACGACCGTTCCCAGTACATCTTCTTCGGCCATAACGTCGGTGAGACAGGCTGGCAGGTGAACGTCAACCCCGGGAACCCGACCGGGTCGGGAACCGATTTGATCATGTTCAATGACCTGGACGGCTCGCTGGGCAACCACCGCCTCAAGATCTGGACCAACGGCAAGGAGGCTGAGGTGTTCCTGGACGGCGTGTCCGGCGGACGCTTCCCCTTCACCGCGACCGCCTTCATCCACTTCGAAATCGGGGCCTATGCCCGGGCCTACTTCGACGCCGTCAAAGGCCAGTTCGACAACGTCAAGATCGAGAACGTCCTGCCCTGCCTGCTGGTGGATCCCTCCGATATCTCGGCTGAGCAGGGCTCCAGCGGTAACACCGCCAAGGTCACCATCCCCCGCCTGCTCAATGCCCTGACCACCACGGTGACGGTGACCAGTCGGAACCCGGCCGTGGCCGTTCCGGAAGGGGCCGTCAACGGCGTGCTGACCCTCACCTACGCTCCGGGTTCGACCAACCTGCAGAGCTTCCGGGTCCAAGCCGTCGGTGTGGGCACCACCACGTTCGACATCACCAACGACCAGGGCGTCTGTGTCGCTAATGGCATCAACGTCACGGTGACCCCACCGCCGGTCACCCTCCTGTCCGAAGACTTCGCGGCAGGCACGATCGACACGGCGAAATGGCGCATCGATGCCACGCCGCTGGTGCCGGAAGGCGTGGCCACGGCGGACTCCGGCGTGAGCGTCATCGAGGGCGTCCTGAACATCGCGGTGACCGGCGAAGTCACGGGCTGGCCCGGCTTCGCCTTGATGACCGCTCCGAGTTACAGCGCCGAGCCGACACGGCCGGTGACGTTCGAGATCGACCGGACCAAGCTCAACTACACGCTGGTCACGGGCACCTCGGCCAAGCAGCGCACGGGCCTCTGGATCACCGACAGCACGCGATCCAGGTACGTGTTCTTCAACGAGTACAAGACGCACGATGGTTCGGCCGGCGGCTGGGAGTACGCCCGGGTCATCGGCACTGCCGGCGATGTGCCCCTCGCGCTGGACGGGACAGCCACCACCCTCGCGGCGCTCAACACGCCCGCGTTCAATGACGGCGGCAAGCACCGGCTCAAGGCCGTCGCCAACGGCACGACCGTGCGACTCTATCTGGATGACGTCTTTGGAGCCGAGGTTCCGTTCCCGGTCACCAGCGGCATCGTCTTTGGCGCGGGCGGCTACGTGCGCGCGGGCACCGACGTGATGTCGGGCCTGTTCGACAACGCCCTGATCACGCAGCCGGGTCAGGACGTGCCCAAACCCGTGTTGAGCATTGCCCGGCAGGCGGCCAACATTGTCATCACTTGGACCGGCACGGGCACTCTGGAATCCAGTGCGGCCCTGGGGAGCACGGCCAACTGGACCCCGGTCAGCCCGGCACCCACGGGCAATACGCTCACGGTGCAGCCGACCGACCAGGCCCGGTTCTACCGGGTGAAGCAGTGAGCTGAGGGGAGGCTCCTCCCTCTCCAGTCTTCGTCCTCACAAAGGCGGCGGGGCCAACCTACCCCGCCGCCTTTTTCCTCTCCCGTAGGAGTCGAGGTCACGAGACTCTGCTCCTCTTGTGACTTCTTGAGATCCCCGAGCCAGAGTTCTGCCCTCCGCTCATGGCAGGTGGAGTCTCGTGACCTCGACTCCTACGCGCTCATCCCGGTCGGAGGAGGGCCTCCTGCCAGGGCAAGAGCCCTGTTTCGGCTCCGGGACCCCCGGCGGCCAGCGTGACCAGCATCGAGCGGCTCGCGATGAGCGTGGGGTCCAGGTCGAGGCGGGCGGCAGCCCGGTCGCGCCACAAGCGCAGTCGTTCGAGCTGGTGCTTCTGCGCCGTCGTCAGCCGCCGTCCACGAACCTTGCGCGGCGTCGGCCAGTCGCTCTCCGGCACGGCCCGCGCCTCTTCGATGGCCCGCTTCAACCGCTCCCGCCGGCGCGGCGAGTAGCGGCGCGGGATGAAGGCGTCGGGGGGCTCCCCCGTTGGCCAGGGCGACAGCCAGGCCGAACAGGGCATCATGCGTAAGGATGAAGAAAGGCGGCCGGTTCGAGGCGATGGCCTCGCGGTCGCGCCAGCGCCAGAGTTCCCGCAGGATGGCCATGCCCTGGCGGCTGAGCCGGTCGGCTTGCTTGATGCGCCAGGCGTCATCGTGGTTGTTGCTGGGGGCTGGCACGCGTCGCGGATGAGCTGCTCGCACATCTGCGCGTGCCACTCGAGCCGGCCCTTGGCCTCCAACTCGGCGCGTAACCGGCTCGCCAGGGGCTCGATGTACCGCGCGTCGTTCCGCGCGTAGGTCATCATCCGCTCAGTGAGAGGCCGGCGCGACCAGTCGGCCCGTTGCGGCCCTTTCTCGAGCACCACACCGAGAAACCTCTGCACCAACGGGTTGAGTCCAAACTCCTTGAGTCCAAGCAATCGCGCGGCCAGCATCGTGTCGAACACCCGGGTCGGTACGAACCCCGGCCCGCGATGCAGCAGCCGGAGGTCGTAATCGCCCGCGTGCAGCAGGATCTCCCGTCCGCTGAGCGCCTGCCACAGCGGGCGGAGGTCCAACCCGGCGAGCGGATCCACCAGGCGATCCTCGCCCGGGAGGCTGATCTGCACCAGGCACAGCTTCTCCGGGTAGGAATGCAGACTGTCAGCCTCCGTGTCCAGGGCGACCCAGGGGGAGGCTTTCAAACGAGGCAACCACTCGGTTAAGGCCGCGTCCGTCGCGATCACGCGAGGAGTTTATCGGCAGGATTGCGCGGGGGAGAAGCGCGGAGTTGTGTGCAAATCGCTTTCAAACCCGCCGCCTTCCCCCATCCTCAGCCGCCAGCAATCTTAACCCGACTCCATCCATGCCCCGCAAACCCAGTTCCATCTGCGCCGACTGGTGGGATTACACCACCCTCGCCCCCGACCTGGTGGAGGCCGTCGCGCGACTCACGGTTCGCGACGTCGAGAAGCTCTCGCGGCCCGGCTTTCAGGTCGTCATGTATGACACGCACGAGGAGTTCTACCTCGCCGAGGCCCTCGAGTACGTCCGCGCCTGGCAGGAAAGCACGGACGACAACCCCGTCGGCATCTGCGGCCCAATCGGCCCCACCGAGCAACTGCCGCTGGTCGCTCGGATCGTCAATGCGCTCGACCTCGATGTCCGGCGCGGCCATTTCTGGGGCATGGACGAGTGGTGTGTGGAGGGCCGGGAGGTTCCCGTCACCCACCCGCTCTCGTTCGAGAAGGCCGACCGCGAGCTCTGCTTCAACCGCATCCGCAAAGCGTTGCGAATGCCGGACGAACACCTGCACTTCCCGAAGGCCGACACCACCGCTTACCGGAGGAGCTGGGCGTCCGGAGTGCGCTGTGCCGTGATGCAGGGCGGGCAGGGCGACGTGAAACACTGGGCCTTCAACGACCCCCGCGCCGCAAGGGTCGGTGGAAGGACGAGCCGCCGTCGGCCGCCGATTATCGGAAGCTGGCAACCCGCATCGTGGATCTCCACCCCCTCACCATCGCCCAGAACGCCCGCACCAGCGGCGGCGGCAACATCTCCCTCGTTCCCACCCAGGCCATCTCGGTCGGACCCGTCGAGACGTGGCAGGCGGAGAAGGTCTCGATCTGGCACGCCGGGCATCATGACAACCCGTTCGGTCAGCGGCTCACGGCGTACATGATCTCCAAACGCATCGTGGACACCGCCGTCCCGATGTCCCTCCTCGCCGACCATCCCAACGTCCAGTTCAACTATTACCGGCCCGGCGTCGGCACCTGTGAGGTCGTGATGCACTGACGCCACCGACGCAAGCGCAGCGCATTCCCGATCACCAGCAGATCCGACGCGCCCATGGCGACGGCACACACGATCGGGCTCAGGAACCCGAGCGCCGCCAGAGGCACGGCGGCGGCGTTGTAGAAGAACGCCCAGAACAGATTCTGCTTGATCGTCCGTAACGTCGCCTGGGCCAGCCCGATCGCCTCCGGGATGGCCTCGATGTCCGACCGCAACAACACCAGGTCCGCCGCCTCGCGCGCCACGTCGCTCGCCCGGCTGACGGCGATCCCCAGATCGGCCTGCTCAAGCGCCGGGGCGTCGTTGATGCCATCCCCCACGAACGCCAGCCGTTCCCCCGCATGCTGCCGTGCCGCGATGAAGTCCGCCTTCCGCTCGGGCCGGGCTTCGGCCAGGACGTTCGCCGCCGGAATCCCGGCGGCCTGGGCCACCGCGGCGGCGGTCCGGGCATGGTCGCCGGTGACGAGATACACGCGCTGCCCCTGCACGGTGAGCTGCTGCACGACTTCCCACGCATGGGGTTTGAGGGTATCGCGCAAGGCAAAGAACCCCACAAGATCCTGGTCTGCCGCAAGCCCGATGACGGTCGCACCCTTGTCCGTCCAGTTATCAGCGAACTTCGAAAGCCCGTCCAGGCGGACGCCACATTCCCGCAGCCACGCCAGCGAACCGAGCCGAACCAGGCGCCCCTCCGCACGCGCTTGCACGCCCTGGCCGCGCAGCTCCATCCAGCTCCCCGGCGCTTCCTCCGGGCCGCCTGGCAAGCGTTCGACCGGCTGGGACCGACGCGCGGCGGCGGCGGATTGGGCGTCTCGCCGTTGCAGGTCCGAAGAAGAGGAGAGGGAAGCACCCGACGGCGGATGGGTTTGGGCGCGTGCCCACCGGACGACCGCGAGGCTGAGCGGGTGATTGGAGGGACTGGCCAGAATCCCGGCCAAGCGGATCAACTCGCCGCCCGTCGGATTCCCGTCTTGGAACTCTTCCACGGCCGCGATTTCCACCTGTCCACGCGTGAGCGTCCCGGTCTTGTCAAACACCACCCCCGTCAGTCGACCCGACTTCTCGAGTGCCTGGCCGTCCCGGATGAGGATCCCGCGCCGTGCCGCCACGTTGGCTCCCACCATGATGGCAATCGGCGTGGCCAGACCCATGGCGCAGGGACAGGCCACGATCAGCACGGCGGCGGCGTGAATGGCCGCCGCGGCCCACGGGGATGCGGGCAAGGTCGCGTGCCAGAGCCAGGCCCCCAGGCCATGATGAACCGCCTGGGCACGTTCGAAAGCCAGGCCCCACCAGAGCGCCGTCGCCACGGCCACCAGCACCACCAGGGGGACGAACACCCCGCTGACCCGGTCCACCAGGCGTTGGATGTTCGCCCGGCTGTTTTGCGCCCGCTCGACAGCCACCATGATCTGGCGCAAGGCCGTCGCCTCGCCCGTGGCCGTGACCCGCAACACCAACCGGCCGCTCTGGTTCACCGTGCCGGCGTAGAGCCGGGCGCCCGGTGTCTTGTCGACCGGCATCGATTCGCCCGTGAGCATTGCTTCGTCGACAGCCGACTGGCCTTCCAGCACCTCGCCGTCGGTGGGCACCCGGTCACCCGGCTTGAGTAGAACGCGGTCGCCGACCTTCAGTTCCGCCACTGGCACCGTGGTTTCGGTCCCGCTCGGATCGAGCCGTCGGGCGGTGGGCGGGGCCAGATCCAGCAGGGCTTCGAGCGCGCTGGCGGCCCGGGCACTGGCGCGGGCCTCGAGCCAGTGGCCGAGGCTGATCAAGGTGAGAATCGCCCCGGCTTCAACGAAGTACAGGTGCCCCGGATAGCCCGCCAGCAGCGCCACCGTGCTGTAGAGGAACGCGGTGGTTGAGCCTAGGGCCACCAGCGTGTCCATGTTCGCGCTGCGGGCCCGCAACTGGAGCCAGGCGCCGCGATAGAATCGGGCGCCGCAGAGCACCTGCACGGGCAGCACCGCGGCAAAGCACAGCCACTGGAACCATCGCTCCAGCCCCCACCCGAACACCCACTCGCCCAGCAGCAGCGGCCCCGTGACCGCGAGACCCACAACCAGGTTGAAGCGCCAACCCGCCAGCGGTGACCACGTCGGTTCCACCGCCTTGGGCCGGTCGGCTGCCAGCACCGAAGCCGCGAAGCCTGCCCCCCGCTGCAGGGCCTCCACAACCGCTTGCGGATCCGGAGTTGTGCCGGGCGCCCAGCGAACGGTGGCGCAGTGACCGGCCAGATCCACAGACGCGCCCGCGACACCCGGGACGGATTGGATGGCCTGGGTGGCGGCCCGCGCACATCCCTGGCAGGTCATGCCGGTGACGCGGAATTGAACGGTGGCGGTTTCAGCCATGCGCCCAGTGTAGCGTCACTCAGCCCGCCGGTGAAGCGAGCTGCTCGGGAAACGTACGAATCAACTCCGCGCCCGCCCCCGACGTCGGACGTCGTGAAGCGTTTGGAGTGCGTGCGCGTCAGCGCCGCTTTGCGTGGAAGGGAACGGGAGCGGCGGTGAGGGATGAACGGTGCCGCGGGCAGCCGCCACTCCGCCGATTCAAGACAGCAGGGCTTCGCGGAAGCCGAGAGTTCCCTAACCCCATCCCCGAGGTTCGTAATCGGCGGAGTACTCAAGACGCGAACGCCCTCCACCGATGACGCACATCGGGGATGGCAGAAGCGGCCGGGTGCTCTTGGATCTGCTCAGGGGCAACAAACCAGGCTGGAGGGATGCTCCTCGGCATGTTCCTTCCCGGACCTGCTCCGTCGCGAGGCGTGCGGCGATCGCCCGCAATTCACGCCGCCCTCGCGTTGCCGAAGACGTAGACCCGTCGGTTCGTGCAAGGCACATACAGGCGGCCGTCCGGCCCAAACGACGGGCGCGCCTGAAACGAGCGTTCAGCCTCGAACCCGACGCGGCCGGCACCTGTCTGGCTGACGACCTGCAGCCGGCCGCACGGATCCCCGACGTAGAACTCGCCGGCGCCATCACACACGCCCCCGGCCAGGAAGTAGTCGCTGCCGCAGTCGAGGCGGAAGTCCAACTCGCCATCCGGCTTGACCGCGCTCACCCCGCCACCGAGATCGGGCAGGAGCAGCCCGCCATCCGCCCGCAACGCCGGCGTCGCCTGGACGGCATGCGCGAGCGGACAAGCCCACAACACCCGTCCCGCATCGATGGACCAGGCCAGCAGCCGGGCGTCCCGATCCCGGTTGAACAGGGCATACACCACGCCCCGGGCAGGGTCGATGACCGGGGCGGCCGCCACAACGGCGCGACGCGCACCACGGCTGCCAGCCGGTTCCGTGTGCAACACCCGTTCGCCGCCCGCGGCCGTCATCTCCACTAACTCGACACCTCGTGCGTCTACCGCCCGCAGGCCGTAACAGACCTGGCCTGACCCCGCACTGGCGGCGGCCGACCCCGGCGAGGCGCCCGCGTCCCAGGTGAACCGCGCCTCCCCGGTGCCAGCGTCCAGCGCCAGGAACCGCCCTCCCCAACTGCTCAACACCACTGCCCGCGCCCCCGCGAAGAAGAGCAGATCCGACAGCACCCGGGGATCGCTCCGGGTCGGCAGCGACCGTTGCCACACCGTCACGCCGGTGCCGGTGTCGAGAGCCCGGGCTTCGCCGGCAAGGGAGGCCACGAACAGACGCGGTTCGCTCGGGTGGACCGCGGGCGTGGCCGAAACGCCGCCCGCAACCCGCGTGCGCCAGAGCCGCTTGCCGTCGGGCGCGAACGCCTGCACGCCGCCCGCCATGTCGGCCACGAACGCCCGGCCCTCGACGTCAAACACCACCGACGCCTGGACCGCCCCGGTGGCTTCGGAGTTGGCCCGCGGGTGAGGACGCGAGGCGCATGGGCTGGGGCCAGAGTCCCGCGCGGGTGCCGTCACCGCCCGCGGTGCGCCACACGTTCGCTTCTCCGGAGTTCGAGCTTGGCATGGTGGTCAACCGGCCAGACGCCGGTAAGTCGGTTGAAACTCGAACCGCGCAGCTTCGACGCTCAGGCCGGCGGTCTCGAGTTCCTCAAGGCGGTTCTCACCCAAACCCCGGCGCCGTGCCAGGGCCAGGTGGTTCGAGCCGTTCACAAACGGCCACGTCCGGTCGGGTGCATCGGGGTCGAACCCCATGACCGCGGCCGCCACGGCGTCCGTGCAGACCGGGTTCCGGCCCGCGATCAGCAGGCCGGGGCGGGTGACCGATACCATCGAGCCCAGCCACCATCCCTCGGCGCTCTGAATCGTGCTGATGGCGTCGATCACGACCAGATCCAGCGGGAATGCCGCCGCCAGATCCACAATGAAACGGGGCACGTTGAACCCGTGGTCCCCTTCGACCGAGCGCCCCGTGAACGAGTTCACCGAGGTGCGCGGGCGGTGCGTGCAGTTGTGCATCGTGTTGCTCCGGTACCCCATCGCGGCCTCGTCCGGTTCCTCCCGGAGATCGTCGCCGTACAGACTGCTGGGCGGGACCCCGAAGAGGTTCTTCAACCCGCCCGTGATGCCTCCCGAGACGTGGCTCTTTAGCTTGGTCAGGGACACCCGCACGTCGGTGTCCACATACGCCCGGTTCACTTCCCACGCGCGGGCCAACTCGCCGCCCCCCGGGACCGGCACCAGCGCGTAGTCGCGATGCGGCCCGCGGTTGCGGGTGTTCACGAACCGGGCCCGCTGGTCCATCACGCGGTTGAACTCCGCCAGCTTGAAGCCGTACCCCTCAAAGGCGTCCGCCTCAAGCGAGGCAAACGGCAACTGATCGCAAAAACACCACCGCCCGCGCGCCGTACTCGACCAACAACCCGCCCAGGGCTTGCGCCACCACCGGATGCACCGTGACCGTCAACCACAGCGGCACCCCGGCCACATCCTCCGCCGAGGTGTTCACCAGGTTGACCTTCACCGTCACATGTTTGCCCTTGACCAACGACCGCACGTCGCCCAGTTCATCGAACATCCGCCCGAGCACCCGGCGCACGGCGGCGTATTCGTAACGCGGACAAAGGCCCAGGCCGGTCACCGCGCGCGGCACCCGGGCCGTCGACGCGGCCTGCGCGCAGACCGCCGGCGGTCTTGCGGAAGGGAGCGCGACGGCGGAAGCGGCGGCGGCCTTCAGAAAATCGCGCCGCGTAAGCATCCCGCCCGGACAACGAGGGGGTTCCCGGCCAGTGGCAGATCCTGTTTCATGGCTTCCGGTGCGTAATCAACGCCCGTACCCGCCTTTCGTCAATGCGCGGGCCGTGCAGCCGCCAGCCGGGGCTCGGAACGGCCCCCGGAGCTGGCACCACCTTCGTCACCGCCGCCATGTGTCGCTCAGCAGCCCGTCCACCGGCGCGTAATCGTCGGTCAGAACCGGACAGAGACTCGCGTTGGGCGGAGGCTCGGCCCGAAAGGCGTTGATGCGGCGGTAGAACGTGGGGAGCTTGACCCGGCCGGACTCGAACACCTCCCGGCCGCGTTGGCTGCGCCATGGCAACGTCGGAGGATCCGCCACCAGCGTGCCGAGCAGAACCACGTTCTGGCTCTCGCCGGCCGGGAAGAGGTACACCTGGGGAAAGACCGACTGCATCGTGCGATGCACGGCGCCGACAATATCCGCCCGCCACCCGGTCAGCGAACCCATCACGTTGTACGCCACGACCCCGTTGGTCGTCAGCCGATCGCGCACCAGGGTGAAGAACTCCCGCGTCACGAGATGATGCGGGATGGCCGCGCCATAGCGCCCTTGCGTGTAGGCATCCAGCAGGATCGCCCCATAGCGATCCTGGCTCCGGCGGAGAAACTGCCGGCCGTCCTCAATGAAGATGCGCTGGCGCGGGCCCGGCTTGTAGCCGAAGTACGTCTCGGCCACCTGCCGGACCGCCGCGTCCACCTCGACCGTGTCCACGGCCACGCCCGGACAGTAGTGGGCGTAAAGGCGCTGCGCGCTGCCACCCCCAAGCCCAATCATCAGCACCCGGTTGAGCTCGGGGTTCCACAGCCAGGGCATGAAGAAATACTCGATGTACTCGAAGTGCCCTTCGAGCGGATTGGCCAGCGACATGCGCGTCTCTTCCGCCCGGTCAAACAACAACGTGCGAACCCCCGCCCCGTCCACCACGCGGATGCGGTGATAGGCCGAGGTCGTCTCGAACACCGTGTCCCCGCGCAGACCGACACCGACGACCAGACCCAAGACAAGCGCCGCAAGCCCCTGACGACCACCGTGACGGGGCAGGGGAGGGGAACAGAGGCTGGTGCCAGCGGCCGGTCGCATCATTTGTCAGGCGTGGTTTCGATGGAAGGCGATGCCCACCCGCGATCCAGCCAACAACAAAGCCCTGCCAGCACCAGAATCAAGCCGCCCATGGTCAGGAAGATGCTCGAGAGCTTCATCACTTCGATCAGGACATAGCCCGCCACAAACACGCCGGCGATGCTCCCCAGGGTGCTCCAGGCAATGATCTGTCCGCTGAGCCGGCCGATCTGGCCTAGCCGCCGCGCGCACAGCCGGATCAGGTAGGGCGGCAACATCGCCAGCACCAGGCAAGGCAGCAGAAAGATCACCGCGCTGCCCAGGGCCGGATCTAGCTTCTGCCACAGCAGCGGGACGGGTTCACCAGACGGGTGGCGCATCACGATGGCTTCGAGCACCGGCGGAGCGTACCAGGGCACCGCCAGCACGCCCAGGCCGGCGGGCACCAGCAGACCCGCCAACCGCTGCAGCCGCTGCCAGCGGTCGGCCAGGGCGCCCCCGACATAGTAGCCTGCCGCCAGCGCGATCATCACCACACCGATCTGGCTGACCCAGACGTAAAACGTCCCGCCGAATTCACCCGCCAGGTAACGGGCCCCGACAATCTCGAGGACCATCACGATGAACCCGCCCATGAACACCAGCAAAGCGGCGGTCGCGTTGCCCATACCCGCTACTCGCCAATGATCTTCACCAACACGCGCTTCCGGCGGTTGCCGTCAAACTCGCCATAGAAGATCTGTTCCCAGGGGCCGAAATCGAGCTCCCCCGGGTGATGGCCACGACAACCTCCCGCCCCATGACCTGCCGCTTGAGGTGAGCATCCGCGTTGTCCTCGCCGGTGCGGTTGTGGCGGTACTGGGCAATCGGCGCGTGGGGGCCAGCCGTTCCAGCCACACCTCGTAGTCGTGCAGCAGCCCGTCCTCGGCATCGTTGATGAACACCGAGGCAGTGATGTGCATGGCGTTCACCAGGCAGAGCCCCTCGCGCACCCCCGCTGCGTCGCACCAGTTCCGCCACCGTGGGCGTGATGTTCACGAAGCCCCGGCGGCCGGGGACCTCGAACCAGAGATGTTCCGTGAGGCTTTTCACCCCGCCGGTATGACGGGAACCGTACGCCACGACAAGCCTTCCCCAAGGGGTCAGTTCTTGATTATGGCATATGACAAAGTCAAGAACTGACCCCTCTGGGTGGAACTCAAGGCTTGCCCCTCGCCCGATTTCGGCGTTGGATGATCGCGCACCCGAGTACGAACCACCAAAGCTGTTTATGCGTTCACCATCCCAGACAGTTCCGGCCGTGCTTTCCCTGGCGCTGGCGCTGGGGACCTGCGCCTCGAGAGCCTCCCTCACTGAGTACCAAGCCGCGGTGCGGAGCGAGCCGAGCCTGATCTCCTATTACACCTTCGACGCCGGGAACGCCCGCGATACGAAGGCCGCCAACCACGGGACCGTAAGCGGCAACGCCACGTACGACACCGGCGCCGGCGGGGGAGCGGACCGCGCCCTCGTCCTCAACGGCACCGGCCACGTGAACCTGGGTCAGGTCGACGCGTTCGACTTCCTGACGGGCACCGGCAGTGTCGAGGCATGGATCCGCGCGGACTGGACTTCAAGCCCCGGGTACAACCCCGCCATCTTCGCCGACCGCGACGGCGGCCCGGTGAACTGGAGCGTCCACTTGGAAGCCAGCAAGGCCGCCGGCGGCTTGTGGAATGGCTCGAGCTACCAACCCATGGCCGTGCCGGCACCCGGCACGGGCTGGCATCACCTCGTCGTTGTTTTCGATTACGACGCCACGACCGGTGCCTCGACGTTCACCCTGTACTGGGACGGTCAGCTCATGGGGGTGAGGGAACAGGCGCTGGGCATCACGCCCGAGGCGCCGACCCAACTCGGTTCCTCCGCGCCGGGGGGCAGGAACGCTGGATCGGCGCCCTGGACGAAGTGGCCTTCTACAGCGAAGCCCTCAGCCCGGCCACGGTCCAGGCGCACTACCTCGCGTTCCTCGTGGGCGACCCGCCCGTCCTCGAAAAGGCACCTGTCGGTGGTGTGTTCCTGGCCGGGGTCCCGCTGACGTTGTCGGCCTCGGTCAAAGGTGCCCAGCTCACCTACCAGTGGTTCAAGGACGGCACCGCCCTCCCGGGCGCCACGAGTGACACGCTGACGTTCGCCGCACTGACCGCCGGAGATGCCGGCACCTATCGGCTCCAGGTGTCGAATCCCGCCGGCCAGGTCTCCACCGAACCGGTGGAAATCGCCCTCGGCTCGCTGCCGACCCGGCTGCAGCAGTACCAGGCGGCGGTGCGGGCCGAAAGCAGCCTCATCTCGCACTACCCCTTCGACGGGCTCACGGCTCGCGATGCCAAAGGCGCGAACCACGGCGCGGCGGCGGGTCGGATCGGCTTTGCCGAAGGGCTCGGCGGCGGCGCCGGCAAGGCCCTGCTGCTCGATGGCACCGGGCACGTCAACCTGGGACAGGTTGAGGCGTTCGATTTCGCCTCGGGCGCGGGAACCGTCGAGGCCTGGGTGCGGGCCGATTGGCTGGCAAGCCCGGGCTACAACCCGGCCTTGTTCGCCGACCGCGACGGCAACCCGGTGAACTGGAGCGTGCACATGAACGCCGACAAGAGCGTGGCAGGCCTCTGGAACGGCTCGACCTACCAGCCGCATCCCACCCCCGGCACCGGCACGGCTTGGCACCACCTGGCAGCCGTGTTCGATTACGACCTCGCCCTCGGGGAATACACCTTCACCCTGTATTGGGACGGCGAACCCGCCGGCACCAGCTTGCAGGCGTTGGGCATCGTGCCGGAGGCACCAACCCAACTCGGCTCGGCCTCGGCCGCCGGACAGGAACGGTGGATCGGCGCATTGGACGAAGTGGCGTTCTACAGCGAGGCCCTTTCGGCCGCGGCCATCCGGGCCCATTACGCCGCCTTCGTGGCCGGAGAACCACCGGTCATCACGGTGCAACCGGTCGGACGCACCTATCTCGTGGGCGACACGGCGACCCTGAGCGTGGGCGCCCAAGGAGTCGATTTGGCCTACCAATGGTTCAAAGACGGCACGCCGCTCAGCGGCGCGACCGCGGCGACACTTACGCTGGTCGATCTGGCGCCGGGCAATGCCGGCGCCTACCAAGTGCGGGTCAGCAACCCTTCCGGCGCCGTAGAGAGCGAGGCCGTCACCGTGCGGGTGATTGTGCCGAATGTGGCTGCCTACCAAAGCGCGGTCCGGCGGGAGACCAGCCTGATTTCCTACTACACCTTCGATGCCGGTGACCTCACGGACACGCAAGCGGCGAACCACGGCCTGGTCGAGGGCGAGGTTGGTTTCGTGGGCGGCGTGGGACGCGGGCAGGATCAGGCCGTGTTCCTCGGCGGGGCCGGTCACGTCAATCTCGGGCAGGTGGAAGCCTTCGACTTCCGGGAGGGCCAGGGGACGATCGAGGCCTGGATCCGGGCGGACTGGACTGCAAGCCCCGGGTACAACCCCGCCATCTTCGCCGATCGCGACGGCGGCCCGGTGAACTGGAGTGTTCACATGGGGGCGGGCAAGGACGTGGGCGGCCTGTGGAACGGATCGACCTACCAACCGCTGCCGCTGGTCGGCACGGGCGTGGCGTGGCACCACCTGGCCGTCGTCTTCGACCGCACCCCTGCCGGCAGCACCTTCGCGCTTTACTGGGACGGCGCCCTGGTGAGCACCACGTTGCAGGCGCTGGGGAACGCACCTGATTCGCCGACGCAACTCGGTTCGGCCTCACCGATGGGGCAGGAGCGGTGGATCGGGGCCCTGGATGAGGTCGCGTTCTATGCGACGCCCCTGGGCGCGGACGCCATTCGACGGCACTACCAGGCGCTGCTGGGTGGGCCCGCCGAACCCCCCGTGCTTTCCTACGCACTGGACGGCACCCAATTGACCCTCTCGTGGCCTGCCGGAGTTGTCGGATTCATCCTCGAATCGGCCCCGGCGCTGCCCGCGGTGCAATGGGTGGCCGTGCCGGGCGTCGTGGACAACCGGCTCACCGTGAATCCCTCGGCGGGCACGCGGTTCTACCGTCTACGCGGCCCTTGAGCCGGGGGCCATCCCGTCCGGCATCGTAGCGTCCGAGTGCGACGCGCTGAGGGTCCCCGAGGCGAATCAGCGCGAGGGCGGCTCGCGGTTTGGAGCATCTGATGAACTGACCCCTTTGGATAGCCGGCGCAGGAGTTCCTTGCGCGCCGCGACCCGCAGACGCGCGTTCTCGAAGCGACGCAGCTCGTCCGGCGTCTCAGGTCGGATCGGCGGGATGCGGGTGGGTTTCTCGTGCCGGTCAAGCGCGACGAAGGTGAGGTAGGCCGTGGTGGCCCGAACGCGTTCGCCGCTGTAAGGGCATTCCTTCAGGACCTGGACCCCGACTTCCATCGAGGTGTGACCGACGTAGTTGGCCGACGAACGGAGCAGCACATGATCGCCGATGTGACAGGGGGCCAAGAACGAGAGGCGATCGATGCTCACCGTCACCACCTTCCGGCCGCAGTGCCGCTGCGCGACCATCGCCGCGACCATGTCGATCCAGGACATGATCGTGCCCCCCGAACGCGATCCCCAGGTCGTTCGCATGCTGGGGCATGACGAGGTAACGCGCCTCGACGGCACTGTCACGGGGAGTCCGGGCTCGGAGACGTCGGCTCACGGCGCAAGAGCGAGACCGGTCGACCGGCTCACAGGCTCAGCATTTCCTCTTCGGAAAGCAGGTGGAGGCCGCGGTCAGTCAGCAACCGGCGCGCGCGTTCGAGTTCGGGCACTTCGAGAAGAAGGATCGCGCGGTGGTTGAAGACGAACCCCGAGACATTGGCCAGGCTGATCGCGTCGCCCGCGAGAATCGCAGCCACCTGGTGCAGGCCGCCCGGCCGATCCTCGACTTCGACCGCGAGCACCTCGACGCGCGACACCGTGAAGTCGTGCTGCTTGAGCCACTCGAACGCCAGGTCGCCCTTGTCCACGAGGAACCGGATGACGCCGAACTTCTGGACGTCCGCGATACCCACCCAGTGGATGTTCACGCCGGCATCGGCAAGCTGGCGGGTGACGCGCGCGAGTTGATCGGGCTTGTTTTCGGCGAAGACTGCCAGGAGTTGAACCGGCTTCATAACAGGAGATTCGTTGCGGCGGGGTCTGCGGCGCGTGAAGGCTCAGAGGACCCGTTCGTCGACGACTCGTTTGGCCTTGCCTTCGCTCACGGGCAACGTACCCGGGGCGGAAAGCTCGACCTTGGGCTTGACGAGGATTTCGGCGCGGAGCTTCTCGACGACCCGTTCCTCGAGGCGAACCAGGTTCTCGACCCGGCCGTCGAAACCGCTGGCCGCGAACTCGACCTTCACGGTCAGTTCGTCCAGGCCGCGCAGGTGGATGAGATAGTTGCTGCCGAGTTCGGGGATGCTCGTGAGCACCCGTTCGATCTGTTGTGGATACAGATTGACGCCGCGCACCACCAACATGTCGTCGGACCGCCCCGTGATCCGGGCGAGGCGGCGGTGGGTGCGACCGCAGGGGCACGGGACGGGGAGGACGGACGTGAGGTCGCGGGTGCGGTATCGAAGCAGGGGCATGGCCTCGCGCGTGAGGCTGGTCAACACGAGCTCGCCGCGTTCCCCCGTCGGCGAGCGGCACGCCGGAGACGGGATCGATGATTTCGAGCAGGTACTGGTCTTCCCAGAGGTGGAGCCCGGCCTTCTGTTCGCACTCGAAGGCGACGCCGGGGCCGTTCATCTCGGACAAGCCGTAGGAGTTGTAGGCATCGATGCCCAGGGCTTCCTCGATCTTGCGGCGGGTTTCCTCGGAGTGCGCTTCGGCGCCCACCAGGCCCTTGCGCAGCGCGAGGTCTTTCCGCGGATCGAGGCCGCGTTTGCGGATGAACTCGGCCAGGTACAGGGCGTAGCTTGGCGTGGTGTGAAAGACCGTGGTGCGGAAGTCCTGCATCAGCATCAACTGCCGCTCCGAGTTGCCGGGGCCGGCCGGGATGACGAGCATGCCGACCTTCTCGGCGCCGTAATGGAGGACGAGCGCGCCGGTGAAGAGCCCGTACGTCATCATGTTCTGGAGGACGTCCTCGGCGGTGCAGCCGGTCATGACCAGGCACCGGGCGATCAGTTCTGCGGCCTGATCGACGTCCCGGCGGGAGAAGAACAGGGCTTTCGGCTTGCCCGTGGTGCCGCTGGACGTGTGCAGCCGGGTCACCTGCTGCCGTGGTATGGCCAACAGCCCGTCCGGGTAGTTCGCCCGCAAATCGGCGTTGGTGGTGAACGGCAGGCGCCGGGCATCCGCCAGCGAACGGATGTCGTCCGGGCCGACCCCCGCCCCCGCCAGGGCCTGACGGTAGAAGGGCACGGTGGCCGCCACCCGCTTCACCACCTCCTGCAAACGCCGCAACTGGAGGGCCTCCAATTCGGGCCGGGGCATTGTCTCGATTTCAGCTTGCCAATACATGAGCAGTCCTCACCTCCCGGCGCGGTCCTGCCGTCCTACGGGACGGCACTCGGATCCCGCGGACCAAGGCAGGGAGGCGGCGGACGTTTAAGCCGATTTGCGCGGGGAAGGAAAGCGGAATGTTGCCGCTGCAACGCCTGTCCGGGGAGCACGGCCGCATCGCCGGAAGACCGTGTCGCGTAAGGAACGCAGAGAACGCAGGGTCTGTGGCCGCCCGCCCGCCCCGATTGTCGGCCGGGTTAGAGCCGGAGGAAGAGGTTGCGTCGGTAGAGAAAACGGCAGAAACCCACGGCAATGCCGAGGGTAAGGATCGCCAGCAAAGCCTCCCCGGCTCCGGGGGTGAGCGTGGCGTCGAGCCACTTCGCGACGCTGCCGCCGGCAAGCCTTTGGGCAACCGACTCGTAGTTAACCAGCGCGCTGCCGACGTAGACGGTGATGGGGTTCATGCCGATCCAGACGAAGGGCATCGCCCACTTCTCCCAGCGCCAGACCTCAATCACATAGTAGAACCCTGCCAGGAGCCACGCGCTGTACCCGGCGGCCACCAGCACGTACGACGACGTCCAGATCTTCTTGATGACCGGGAATTGGAGGTGCCAAAGCCAACCCAAAGCCACCGCCACGGCGCCGACGCCGAGCAACCAGAGCACCTTCTGTCCGTCCCGCCAACGCCCGTCCCGCAGGAGCAGGCCGGCGAAAACGCCGAGCAAGCAGGTGCCGATGGCGGGCAGCGTGCTCAGCAGACCTTCCGGGTCCCAAGTGCCGTCCCACTTGTAGCCCGGAAGCCAGCGCTGGTCCACGTAGTGCGCCAGGTTCACGCCCGGGAGGAACACGCCCCGGACCCGGTTGGTGCTCTCCAAGTTGAGTTGCTCGACGTGGTCGAAGCCGGTGTCACGCCACACCGGTTGCGTGCCGCCTGGTTCGGGCCGCACGTCCGGGAAGGGCACCCAGGTGAGGAGCGCCCAGTACCCGACGAGCAGCCCCGTGGTGATCGCCGCTAGCGTCCGGGGTTTGAACAGGCTGAAGCAGAGCCCGGCGACGCAGTAGCAGAGGGCAATGCGCTGCAGCACACCCAGCAGGCGGATCTCCGGCCATTCCTTGGCGAAACCGCCATAGTAAAACACCCCGAGCGCGTAGAGCAGAAGGCTCCGGCGGCACACCCGGCGCAGCGCGCCTCCCCGGCCATCGCGCGCAAGGGCGCGCCTCAGCGAGAACACGAGCGACACCCCCACGATGAAGACGAAGAGCGGAAAGATCAGGTCGTAGAACGCGAACCCTTCCCACGCCTTGTGCTCGAACTGGTCCGCCAGGAACCGCGTGAACGCGTTGTCCGTGAACCCTTTCAGACCATGGAGGATGGCGTCGGCGCCCAGGATCCAGAGCATGTCAAAGCCGCGCAGGGCATCGAGCGAACGGAGCCGCGGCGCGGCCTGCGAACCCGGCGTGACCGAAGTGGGTGCGTTGTTGGGAGGGTTGGGGGCATGGTGGCGGTTCAGGGCGACGCGCTCAGTCGGAGAGGCTGGCTTCCTGCGGTTCCGGCAGGGCGAATGAGAGGACGAATCCCACGGCATACACCGCCAAGCCGACGAGTGCGGCCATGTAAGCGAGTTTGACGGGGGCGTAGGCCGGGTCGGCGGTCGTGGCCAGGGTGGTGGTCACCCAGGCAAACGAGGTTCCCAGCAGCCGTCCGCCGATGTTGGCGGCGAAACTCTCGCCCGTGCCGCGCAGGTGCACCGGATACACGCGGGGCAGGTAGTTCCCCCAGAAGCTGAACTGGCCCACCGTGACCATCCCGGCCAGGAACATTCCCACATACAGCAGGGTGAGGCTCTCGAGAGCGGCGTACGCGAACACCAGCGGCATCAGGACCAGCCCGGGCACCTGGAGCATGCGCAGCACGCTGCGGGTCTGCCGCGGCAACAACCGCTGCAGGCCGAGCAGCGCAGCCCAGACGAGGAAGCCGCCCACGAGCCCGATGCCGGCGCCTTGGACGAGTCGCCACAGGCGCTCCCCGAAGGAGCCGGCGAAGTTGGCCAGCACTTCGAGCATCAGCACCGCCACCAGCACGCTCCAGCCCAGGACTGAGCGGCGGCTGATCCGGCCCGCGCCGAGCACGCCGACAAGGAGCACCGCCACGAGTGCCCGGCCGTAAAGCCCGCCCAGCTCCTGAACCTTCGTGGCCTTGGCCGCGGCGGCCTGGTGGACCTGAGCCGTGGCTTGACGGCCCAGCCGGGCTGCATCGGCGGCCGGTTGACCCTCGGAAGCCGCCGCGGCCGCGACCCGGGCTGCGGCCTTCACCTCGGGCGTCGCCGGCAGGATCCGAGGCATGTGCTGGATGGCGCCGAACGCCGCCCCGTAGCTCATGGCGAACATGAGGGTGGTGACGACCGTCGTCCGGCGAAGATCGGGGGCGAACAGCGCGGCGAGGCTGGGGCGCTTGAGGGTGCCGGCGGCCTTCTTGCGCTGCCACGCCGGCGACTCGGGAAGGAAGGGACGGATGATGGCCAGCGGCAGGGCGGGAATCAGGCCGGACATCAGCGTGTAGCGCCATGCGGCGTGGTGATCCTTGATGGCGTCGCCGAACCACCCGAAGAGGTCCACGCCCGGCAGGCTGGCGGCATACTTGACACAAAGACCGTTGGCGAAGGCCACGAGCAGACCGCCGATGGACGAAAACGCCTGCGTGTAGCCCAGGATCCGCTCCCGCCGCTCCGGCTCGGGGAATAGCTCCGCCAACCACGCCACGGCAGCCACGAACTCCACACACACCCCGATGAACACCAGGCACCGGAAAAAGAGCAGCATCCAGACGCTGGTGGAGAACCCGGCGGCAAAGGCCGAGAACGCGTAGATCATGATGCTCCACGTCAGCACCCGCCGCCGCCCCAGCCGATCCGTAAGGTAGCCGCCCAGCAGACCGAAGATGCCCCCGGCGAAGGCCGGAATGTAGAACAGCCGTCCCACCCACTGCTGGAACTCCGGAGATCCCGGGGCGGCACCGAGCAACTCCTGCAGCGCCGGGCCCACGATCAGCGGCAACATCAGCAGCTCATAGATGTCAAAGGCGAACCCGATCGACGCAATCACGCAGATGAGCCACTGCGTGGTGGTCAGGCCGCGGAGAGGAGAGGCGGACGCTTGCACGGGGCGAGGGTGGCGGTGGAGAAGCAGGCTTTCAATCGCGAAGTAGGATTCACGGCTTGCAACGCGGCGGCACCCAGGTCGACCCGGGAGGCCGTGCGATCCCCTCCAGCGCCCCGACTCGAACACGAAGAGGCGGGGCGCCTTGCCACGGCCGGAAACCCCGGGCTAAGGTCCGCCCGTGAACATTCCCGGTACGAACACCGCGACGCACCTCGCGATCGCCGCCAGCCTTGTCCTCGGTGCCTCACTCCCCGCCGCCGAGCTGCACGTCGCGCTGTCCGGCCGTGAATCCAACCCGGGAACCGCCGCGGCTCCGTTGCCTTCCTTGGCCGCCGCCCGCGACGTGGCCCGCAAGCTGGCGGGGCGCGAGCCGGTGACCGTGCTGGTTCACGACGGCGTTTACCATCTCCCGGCGACCCTCCGGTTCACAGCGGAGGATTCGGGCACGGCCCAGCATCCCATCCTCTATGCGGCCGCCCCGGGGGCGCGACCGGTGCTCAGCGGGGGACAGAAGCTCGAGCTGCCATGGGAGCCTTACCGCGAGGGGATCTTCCGCGCCCGGACACCGGAAGGTTTGTCGATGGACCAGCTCTTCCTTAACGGCGTCCGACAGCCCATGGCGCGTTATCCGAACTACGACCCGGCCGTGCGCCACTTCAACGGTTACGCTGCCGACGTGCTCAGCCCGGAACGGGTCGCGCGCTGGGCCAACCCCGCCGGGGGCTACATCCACGCCATGCACCAGCACGAGTGGGGCGACATGCACTGGCGGATCCTCGGACGCAAGCCCGACGGCACCCTCGACTACGAAGGAGGCTGGCAGAACAACCGGCCCAGCCCGATGCACCCCACCTATCGCTTCGTCGAAAACGTCCGGGAAGAACTCGACGCCCCCGGCGAGTGGTACCACGACGCGCCGGCCGCCACGCTCTACTGCCTGCCGCCCCCCGGCGTGGACCTCCACACGGCCAGCGTCGAGGCCGTGCGCCTCCGTCATCTGGTCGAGTTCGACGGTTCCCCGGATCGGCCGGTGCGCTTTCTCACCTTGCGCGGATTCACGTTCCGGCACACCGCCCGGACGTTCATGGAGAATCGCGAACCGCTGCTGCAGCGACTGGACGGTGTACCGCGGCGGGGCGGTCGTGTTTCACGGGGCCGAGGATTGCACGCTCGAAGATGCGGAGTTCGATCAGGTGGGGAGGCAACACGGTGTTCGTCAACCGGTACAACCGTCGCGTCACGATCCGCGGCTGCCTGATCCGCGAGAGCGGGGCGAACGGGGTGGCGTTTGTCGGGGACCCGCAGGCGGTGCGGAGCCCGCTGTTCAACTACAACGAGCCCTTCGACTACGCCCAACTCGACCGTACGCCCGGCCCTGGAGGTGCGAACTACCCCGCGGATTGCCTGGTCGAGGATTGCCTGATCACCCGCACGGGACGTTTCGAGAAGCAGACCGCGCCGGTCCAGATCTCGATGGCCCGGCGCATCACGGTGCGGCACTGCTCGATCTACGAGGTGCCGCGGGCTGGCATCAACATCAGCGAAGGCACCTGGGGCGGCCATGTCATCGAGGGCTGCGACGTGTTCGACACCGTGCTCGAGACCGGCGACCACGGCAGCTTCAATTCCTGGGGACGGGACCGCTACTGGCATCCGAGCATCGCGGAAGTCGACCGGCAGGTGGCCGCCGATCCGGCCCTGCCGTTCCTCGACGTGGTCGAACCGGTGGTGCTGCGACACAACCGCTGGCGGTGCGATCACGGCTGGGATGTGGACCTGGACGACGGCTCCTCCCGCTATGTGATCCACGACAACCTCCTCCTCCGCGGTGGCCTCAAGCTGCGTGAGGGGTACCAGCGCATCGCCACCAACAACATCATTGTCAATAACAGCCTCCATCCCCATTGCTGGTACGCGGCGAGTGGCGATGTGTTCGCCCGCAACATCGTCATGGGACCGTATCAGCCGGCCGGCGGCATGCCCGTGGACCGCTGGGGCGCGGAAGTGAACCACAACCTCTTCACCACCAGCGAAAGCGACCGGCTCCGATTCGCCGCGCAGGGATGCGACGCCGATTCCGTCGTCGCCGACCCGCTCTTCCTCGATCCCGCAAACGGAGATTACCGGGTCCAGCCCGACTCGCCGGCGCTGAAGCTCGGCTTCCGCAACTTCCCCCATGGACCAGTTCGGGGTCCGCAAGCCGGCCCTGCGCGCCCTCGCACGCCAACCGGTGTTCCCGGCCGTCCGGATCCAACCGGATCTGACGCCACCGACCGCAAAGCCGGAGCTGGCCTATGCCTGGCGGGGTGCGCGCGTGCGGGAAATCGGCGGGGAAGAGTACTCGGCCTACGGCGTGTCGCGGGAAGCAGGAGGCATCGCCTTCGCCAGCCTGCGGGAAAACACACCCGCGTTCCGGGACGGGTTTCGTCCGGGCGACTTGATCCTCGCCGTTAACGGACAGCCGGTCCGTGGTCTGGGCGACTTCGCCCGCGCGCTGGGTCGGACGGAGCCTGGCAAACCGGTGGTGTTCGACATCGTGCGCAACCAGTCTCGTCAGGTCCTCACCCTGACCGGGCCGGTCGCGGCTCCGCGATTGTGAACCTATGAATCCGCTTCGCTCGTTTCGACAAGGTCGGGCCGCCCGCTTCCGGTCGGCACCGCGCGGGTATGAACGAAAAGCGCCGCTGGAAGACGGCGCACTCCAAACGCGCGGCGAGAGCCGGGCGGTGCGGGGCATCGCGGAGCGTCTGGAGTGCGAGCGCTTCAGCGCCGCTTTGACATTGGCGATCGCCCTGCTCGCGCCCAGTGCCTCCGCTGCGCTGGCGCCCGGACAGTGGACCCCGGAGCGCGCGCAGACCTGGTACGAGTCGCGGCCGTGGATGGTCGGCTGCAACTTCCTGCCCAGCACAGCCGTCAACGACATCGAGATGTGGCAGCCCGCGACGTTTGACGCCGCGACCATCGACCGTGAACTCGGCTGGGCCCGGGCGCTGGGCTTCAACACCGTGCGCGTCTTCCTGAACTTCGTGGTTTGGCAGGCCGACGCGGAGTCTCTGAAGACGCGGTTCACCGAGTTCCTCGGCATCGCCGAGCGTCACGGGATCGGCGTGATGCCGATTCTGTTCGACGACTGCAACTTTGCCGGGCGTGTGGCGGCGGCCGGCCCGCAACCGGACCCGGTGCCGGGCGTCCACAACAGCCAGTGGGTTTCGAGCCCGCCGCTGGCGATGGTCACGAACCGCGCGGCCTGGCCCGTCCTCGAGCGCTATGTCAAGGACATGGTCGGCACGTTCGGGCAGGACGATCGCGTGTGGGTGTGGGATCTCTACAACGAACCGGGCGCCTCCGGTTTGGGCGACCAGAGCCAGCCGTTGATGGAAGCCACCTTCGCCTGGGCGCGGGAGGCGAAGCCCAGGCAACCCTTGACCATCGGTGCGTGGGTGGATTTCGAGCGCCCGTTCACGAGGCGGATGATGGAGCTTTCGGACGTGGTGTCGTTCCACGGGTACGACGCGCCGCCCGGGATCGAGGCGAAGCTGGCCGTTTGCGCGAGTTACCAACGCCCGGTGCTCTGTACCGAGTACCTCGTGCGGCGGGACGGCAACACGTTCGAGAACCTCCTGCCGCTGTTCCGCGACCGTCGCATCGGCTGCTGGAACTGGGGGCTGGTGGCGGGACGCACCCAGACCTACTTCCCGTGGGGCTCACCCAAGGAAGCGCCCGAGCCGGCCCGCTGGCAGCACGACCTGTTCCGCCGGGACGGCACGCCGTACGACGCGCAGGAACTGGCCTTTGTCAAGGCGACCCTCGCAGCCGCCGTGAGTCCCGTGCCTCGCGCCAATCTCGCCCTGGTCGCCACGGCCTCGACCTCCTACGTCTCCGGCCACGAAACCCTCAGCGCCGTGAACGACGGCTCGAATCCGGCGCATTCGGACGACAAGAGCGCGGGGGCCTACGGCAACTGGCCCCGCACCGGCACCCAGTGGGTCCAATACGACTGGACCCAAGCCATCAACACCGACCGGATCGAGGTCTATTGGTTCGATGACCAGCGCGGCGTCCGCCTGCCCACCGCGTGTCGGCTTCTGTATTGGGACGGGACAGCGTTTGTTCGCGTGCCCGAAGCCGCGGGTTTGGGTCGGGAGGCAAACCGGTTCAACCCCACGACCTTTCGCCCCATCACCACCACCCGGCTGCGGCTGGAGTTCGATGGGCGGGACGCCTTCTCGACCGGCCTGCTCGAGTGGCGGGTTTTCGATTCCGGGAGCTCGCCGAACTTCCCGCCCGTGGTGGACGCTGGGGTGGACCGTGTCGTGGTGCTTTCCGGCCAGACGTACCTCGAGGGGCGCGTGCGCGACGACGGCAAACCCCGGCCCACACCCACGGTCCGGTGGAGCGTTGAGTCCGGCCCCGGCCCCGTCACGTTCAGCGATCCGCAGGCCCTGGCCACGACCGCCCGCTTTGGCGCGGTGGGCGAACATGTCCTGCGGCTCACGGGGGATGACGGAGCCGCGCAGGGAACCAGCAGCGTGCGGGTCTCCGTCAGTCCGCCGCCGCCCACCACGGTCCTTGAGCCCGTGCCCACCACAACCTATCGGTTGTCGAGTCCCTTCTGGCGTCCCCGGGCGCGGGCGCTGATCATCGAGTGGATCCCGCACTGCATTCGCAAAATTGAGGACCCGGCCACGCCGGAAGGCGGCATCCAGAATTTCGTGGAAGCCGGGCGGAAGCTGGCAGGGGCCACGGACGCGAAGCACGTGGGAGCGGTGTTTGCCAACACGTGGGTCTACAACACACTCGAGTCGATCTGCATCGCCCTGCAGCTTGATCTGGGGGACGACGCCGGGCTGCGCGCGGCCCAGACTGCGCTGCGTCAGACGATGGAAGACTGGATTCCGAAGATCCTCAGTGCGCAGGAACCGGATGGCTATCTGCACACGATGTACACGATCCAGGGGCAGCCCCGCTGGAGCAACAAGCACGATCACGAGGATTACCAGGCCGGTTACTTCATCGAGGCGGCCATTGCCCACTGGCAACTGACGCGGGGACAGGATCCCCGGCTCTATCAGGCGGCCAAACGCCTGGCCGACTGCTGGGTTCGTCACCTCGGGCCGGCGCCGAAGCAGGCCTGGTATCCCGGGCATCAGGCCCTGGAGATGGCGCTCGTGCGTCTGGCCCGGCTGGTGGACGCGGTCGAAGGGCAGGGGAGGGGAGGGGCGTACGTCACCCTCGCCAGGTTCCTGCTCGACCAGCGACAGAACGGGGAGGAGTACGATCAGAGCCACGTGCCGGTGACGCGCCAGTATGAGGCGGTCGGGCACGCGGTCCGCGCGGTTTACTCCTACGCGGGCATGGCAGACATCGCCATGGCCACCGGGGATCTGGATTACCACAGCGCCGTGCAATCGCTCAGTGCCAGCATCCTCGACCGCAAGTACTACGTCACGGGCGGCGTCGGCAGCGGCGAGACCGCCGAAGGCTTCGGCAAGGAGTATTCCCTGCCCAACAACGCGTACTGCGAGTCGTGCGCCGGGTGTGGCCAACTCTTCTTCCAGCACCGCCTGAACCGCGCTTACCACGAAGCGCGCCATGCGGACTGCGTCGAGGAAACCCTCTACAACGCGATCCTCGGAGGCGTGGATCTCGAGGGCCGGAACTTCACCTACACGAATCCGCTCGACTCGAGTGGCGCCCGCTACCCGTGGCACGTGTGCCCCTGCTGCGTGGGCAATCTCCCGCGCACGCTCCTCAGCCTGCCGAGCTGGATGTACGCGCTGGGACCGGACCGCCTGTACGTGAACTTGTTCGTGGGCAGCACCGTCACCCTCGAAGGGTTGGCGGGCACGCGCGTCGAGGTGTGCCAGACCACCGATTACCCCTGGAACGGCCAGGTCACGCTCACGCTCAACCCGGCCCAACCGAAGGCGTTCGCCGTGCATCTCCGCGTGCCGGATCGCGCGACCAGTCCGTTGTATGCTCCCGCGCCCCCCGTGGAAGGGATCCGGTCATTGAGTGTCAACGGAACTCCCGTGCCGCTCCACCTCGAGCGCGGCTACGCGGTTCTGACGCGCACCTGGCAGGCGGGCGACACCATTCGCTGGGAAGTGCCGCTCGTCGTGCAGCGCGTGTTCCCCAGTGACAAGATCGCCGCCACGCGCGGGCGCGTCGCCCTTCGCTACGGTCCGTTGATCTACAACTTCGAGAGCGTGGACCAGGGCCTTGATGGCGTGATCGGGCGGACCACGCCCCTGAGCACGGAATGGAGGTCGGACCTGCTGGGAGGCGTGCAAGTCATCCGGGGCACGTACACCGACGGGGAGCCGTGGCTGGCCGTTCCCAACTACGCGCGGCTGAACCGCGGCGGCCGTTCGGTGGTTTGGATGCGCAGTGAGTAAGTGTGCCTTTAGGTTACGGTGAGATGGCGTTCTTGACGGGAAGGTGCCACGCAGGCAACGTTGCGCCGCATCCTCGGAAACACGGTTGCCGGAAGCAGGCTGGGGCTGCTAGCCGGTGACCTCGCCCGCCCCGGTGCGGGGCGGGACGTGGGTTCGAGCGATGGAACAACCAAGAACCGAACGACTGATGACCATGACAACTCAAGTGGGTAAACGAGGGGTCCGCCTGCTGCTGGGGCTGGGCGCCGGGCTGCTGCTGGCCCTGCCCGCCAGCGGACAGCGGCTCTTCTTCGAGGACTTCAACAGCGTCCCGCTGGGGCGCAACGTCGAAGAACTCTCCGCCGGCGAGCGGGTCTGGACCAAGACGCCTCCGCCGGGATGGACCATTGATGACACGGGCATGCCGGGGTACGGACAGCCCGATTACGCGGATCGAGACGGCATGCGGGAATGGGCGGATGGGCGTTCGCCGATGTGAAGTGGTGGCCGACCGTGGACAATCAGCGGCGATCCGAGTGGTGCGCGCCAGTGGGGCGGCGGCCATTGCAGATCCGGATGAATGGGACGATGCGCCTCACTACCTCGGGTTCTTCAACTCCTACCTGAGCACGCCCGAGATCCCGGTGGCCGGCAGCGCGGCCAACACCCTGGCCCTGTTCTTCGACTCCTCCTGGCGACCGGAGGGTTTCGACGACGGCGCCCCCAACTGGCCCGTGGGTCCCAACGGGGAACAGATCAACAACCAGACCGCCGTGATTACGGCGCAATGGGACGGCGGTGCGCCGGTCGAAGTGCTCCGCTGGGACTCGCGTTCCGGCGGGGAGTTCTACAAGGACCACATGCCCAACGACGCCGCGATCGTGGCGCTTCAGAACCCGGGCGGCGCGCAGAAGCTCGTGCTCAAGTTCGGGCTCCTCGAGGCCGCGAACGACTGGTGGTGGGCGATCGACAACGTGACCGTGGGCCAGCCGCCCATGATGACTGCCATCATCGGCCGGGGCAACGGCTTCACGGCCCGCATCGTCCAGGGCCTGGGCAGGACGGTCGTGGACAACAGCGTGACCGCCAAGCTGGATGGCCAGACCGTCACCGTCACCACCACGCGCCCCGCCAATGACCTCGAACTCGATGAACTCGAGGTCAGCCATGACCAGTCGCCGAAGATCTTCCCGCCGGATTCCGTGCATCAGGTCGAGCTGTCCTACCGGACGGGCGACGGCCGGACGGTGGTGGATACCGGTTCCTTCATCGCCCCGGGCTACAGCGCCGTGCGGGCGAATCCGTTTGCCCTGACGGTGACCATCACGGAGCCGGACTACTTCACGGTGGACCAGAGCAAGG
Source organism: Verrucomicrobiota bacterium (assembly GCA_027493615.1). Taxonomy (GTDB): domain Bacteria; phylum Verrucomicrobiota; class Verrucomicrobiia; order Limisphaerales; family J093; genus DSVZ01. The sequence goes on along the minus strand of JAOSKK010000038.1, from coordinate 650,648 downwards.
GGGTCCAACTCGCCTTGAACGGGAATGCCATCACCGCCTCGTCCGTCACGCGCCAGGATCCGAATCAATGGATCGTGCGCTACGCGTTCGCCACCCCGCCGCCGTCGGGCTCCGAGCACAGTCTCAAGGTCACGTTTACCACGACCACGGCCCAGGTCGTCGAACAGACGCTGACCTTCCGCATCCCCGCCTACGTCACCATCCCACCGGCCCTGGGCACCGCAATCGGCACCGGCTCCAAGCCCGGCATGCGCTGGTACACCCACCAACTGGCGGCCGGGCGGCCCGGGGGCAACAACCTCCCCGCGACGGAGGCCCAGTTGCGCGGCGAGTACGGCGAGAGCATCCACGACCCGACCTTCGAGGTGAGCGGCGGGTACTTCGAAGTGCCCTATGTCAACTTCGAACAAGCCGCGGGCACGGCCGGCAACTTCCGGTGGGATTCGACCGTGCCCGGCCAGGATGTTCCGGACGACTTCATCCCCGGCATCCCGGGCCTGACCGGCGGCAACGACAACATCGCGGCCCAAGCGCGCACCTTCATCGAGTTCCCGGCCGTGGGCGTTTACGGCATGACGGTCAACAGCGACGACGGGTTCCAGGTCAGCACGGGCAACGCCACCAATCCGACGTATCTGGTCCTCGGCGAGTGGAATGCCGGGCGTGGTGCGGCCGACTCGGAGTTCTACTTCCAGATCGAGAAGCCGGGCGTGTACTTCTTCCGGCTGCTCTATTTCGAGGGCGGCAGCGGGGCGAGCGTCGAGTGGTTCACCTTCAATGCCGCCGGCACACGGGCGCTGGTCAACGGCACCCAAACGGGCGCCCTCAAGGCTTACGAACAACGCACGGTCCCTGAGCCGGAACTGCCCGTCGCCACGCCGACCATTGCCGTGGCGCGCCAGGGAGCAACCGCGGTCATCACGTACACCGGCGTCCTGCAAGGTGCGGAGCTCGTGCAGGGCCCGTACGCGGACGTCGCAGGCGCCACGTCACCCTACACGGTTCCCGCGGGAACCACGCCGGCGCGGTTCTACCGGACGCGGCAGTAGCACGGGCTGACCGTCCGGCAACGGCTGTTCGCATTCAGCCCCGGGGCGAGCCGCCGCTCTCCCCGGGGTTTTCCTTTGGCTGGCCAGCCCCGGCCCGGGTGGTTAGCGTCACCCGGATGCTTTCGTACAAGCGATGGTCGCCGGAGTCGTTGCTGCGCCTGTTCACGCACTTGTTTCTGGCGGTTGGGCTGGTGCTGGTCGCGGGGGCGGCGGCGGACAAGATCTGGGCGGGCGCGCCGGAAGAAGCGCGCCGTTTCTGGGTGGCGTTCGCGTGTGGGGGAGCCTGCAGGTGGCCGGGCTCTGGCTGATTGGCCGGTGTCTGCGGGAGAACCAGATGACCTGGGGCGAAGCCTTCGGGCTCCGTCGGGACGGGATCGGAGCGGCGGTCGGCTGGGGCGTGTTGGCGGCCGCGGGGGCGTTGGTGCTCTCCTGGGGCCTGCTCACGCTCAGTGGCTGGGCGTTCGAGGCGGCGGGGATCGAGCCGAAGGCCCAGGCCAGCATCGAGGCCCTCCGGCAAACCACGGATCCCTGGCGCCGTGTGATGGTCGCGGTCACGGCCATCGGCCTGGCGCCGGTGTTCGAGGAGGGGCTTTTCCGCGGCATCGTCTACCCGGCGATCAAGCAGGCCGGCTATCCTTTGGTCGCCCTGTGGGGCACCGCGTTCCTGTTCGCCATGACGCATCTGAACCTGCTGACCTTCCTGCCGCTGCTGGTGTTCGCGCTGATCCTGAGCACCCTCTACGAGCGCACGGGGCATCTGCTCGCGCCGATCGCCGCGCACGCCGCGTTCAACGCCGCCAATTACGTGCTGGTGTTGGCCGCCGGTGCCCCCGCCTAGCCCGGACCTTTCGTACCCGGCATGAAACCGCGACCGACTGTAGGCGCCGACGTGAGGAGGCGAAAGGTATTGCCCCGGCCCACCACGCCTCCTCACGTCGGCGCCTACAACGGGTATGCGAGGCCCAGGCCAGACCCCTGCCGACGTGACCGAGTTTGAGCTCATCGCCCGCCTCATCCCCGGCCTGCCGCGCAACGACTCGGTGGTGGTGGGCGCCGGTGACGACTGCGCCGTCCTCGACGTCGGTCTGCCGGACCGCTGGTGGCTGTTGAAGACCGATGCGGTCGTGGCCGGGGTGCACTTTGACGACACCGCCCGGCCGGAACAGGTCGGGCACAAGGCCCTCGCCCGGGTGCTGAGCGATGTGGCGGCGATGGCCGGCGAACCCTCCAGCGCGGTGATCACGCTGGGTCTGCCGGAGCCTTACGATGTCGGGTTCGTCGAGGCGCTCTACACGGGGCTCAGCCGTTTGGCCAAGCGCTACGACGTCGCCGTGGTGGGGGGTGAGACCGTCCCCAACCCGGAGCGGTTGCTCGTGTCCATCGCCCTGCTCGGCTGGGTTGAGAAGTCGCGGCTCGCCCGGCGTGCCGGTGCCCGGCCCGGCGATGCGCTCTTCGTCACGGGTGAACTCGGCGGATCGCTTGCTGGCAAGCACCTCGATTTCGAGCCGCGCCTGGCCGAGGCCCGCTGGCTGGGCGGGCAATGCGCGGTGCACGCCATGATCGATCTGAGCGACGGGCTCGCCGGTGATCTCCGCCATCTCCTCGCCGCCAGCGGTGTGGGGGGCGGAGTTGCGCGCCGCGGCCGTGCCCATCAGCCGGGCCGCCCGCGAACGGGCTCGCACCGTCGCCGGAGCCCCCCCGCCGCTGGCCGCCGCCCTCACGGACGGGGAGGACTTCGAGTTGCTGTTCGCCGTGTCCAGTCAGGATGCCGTGCCTCTGCTGGACGCCTGGCGTGTCCGCTTCCCGGCCTTGCGCCTGTCCTGCATTGGCCGCGTCACCGCCGAACCCGGGCTCAACCTGCGGGACGCGCACGGGTTGCGCCCCTTGACCCTGCGGGGGCACACGCACTTTGCCAAAGAGTGATTGCGCCGCTGCCGGTCCACTCACCGAGTTCACCCCCCGCGCCTCTTATGCCCACCATTCGGTCACACAGCCCGCAGGAAACCCTGGCACTGGGACGGCAGTGGGGGAACAGGCGCGGCGCGGCTGGGTGATTGGGTTGAGTGGGGAACTGGGCGCCGGCAAGACGCAGCTCGCCAAGGGGCTGGCGTTGGGGCTGGGGATTACCACCCGCGTTCATTCCCCCACGTTCGCCATGGTTCACGAGTACGGCGGCGGCCGTCTCCTCCTGGTCCACCTGGACCTCTACCGGCTCGAGACACCCGCGGCGCTCGCCAGCGCGGGACTTGAGGATTACCTGTACGCCCCGCCCGGCGTCGTGGTGATCGAGTGGTTTGACCGTTGGGAGACAGCCGGCATGCGCCCGCCCGCGGGCCCCCTTGCGGCGGGTCCGGATCGAAACCGGCTGTCCCGACGAACGGCGGATTCACTATGAAGATTCTGGCCCTTGAGTTCTCGACCCACCACCGCAGCGTGGCGGCCTGCGACACTGCCGCTGGCGGGGTGGGGGAGCGGTGCGTTGAAACCCACCACCCGCAAGGCCGGGCCACCCTGCGTTTGCCATGATCGAGCGAACACTGGTGGAGGCAGGTTTCGACCGCACCCAGATCGAGTGCATCGCCGTGGGCTTGGGCCCCGGCAGTTCGACCGGGATTCGCACCGCGATCGCCATCGCGCAAGGCTGGCAGATCGGCCGGGAGGTCGCGATCGTCGGCCGCAGCAGCCTCGCCGTGCTGGCTGCGCAACTCCAGCGCACCGGCCAGCACGGGATCGTCCATCTCGTCACCGACGCCCAGCGGCGCGAGTATCACGTGGTCACGTTTCAGATCTCCGCGACCCAGTGCGAAGAACTCCGGCCTCTCCGACTGGTGGCGGCAGGGGAGGTGCGCGCGCTGCTGGAACGTGGCGAAGCGGTGTGGGGCCCGGATCTCGCCCGCGACTTCCCCCAGGCTCACGAGGCGTATCCCACGGCGAGTGACCTCGCCCGACTGGCCGCGCGGGCTCCAACGGGGGTGGAGGCCGCCACCCTCGAACCGATCCACCTCCGCCGGCCGGACTTCGTCAAAGCCCCGCCCTCGACCCTGCTCGGATGAGAGGCGGGCGGCGTCTGGAGTTCCCGCCATCGGCCGGCGCGGTTCGGTGGATATCCCGGTCCCCGGCCGCGGTCCCGCCGGTCCTTGGTGCCGACGGGCCGCGGCCCACCCAGCTGACGGTGGGTATCAACCGCCGAGCTGGGCGATAAGGTCCAGCGTCTCGGCCACGAGCGCGGTTGCAGCCTCCATCGGAAGCCGACCGGTCCGCCCGAACGCACGCACCTGGTTGTGGAAGGCGGTCAGGGCGTCGATCGCGCTGGCAAAGTCGCCGTCAACCAGACACGCAGAAGCGGTCTCGAGCTTCGCGGCCAGCGGCCGGCCGTTGGCCGGCAACCGGACGCCCGCCGCAACGAGATCCTCGAGGGCCACCTGCAACCCCTTCACGCGCTCGCTGAGGGTGGGGCCCGACGGCTGAAACTCGTAGGCCCCCATGTCCACGACGGCCTCGGCGACACGGGCCAGTCCCTCGCCATCCCATGGCAGGGGCTCGGCCGTATCGCCGTCCTCATCGAGGTCGATCACATCCGCCGGCACCCAGGCATTGTGGCCCGCATTCCGACAGGGAGAATCCGCCGCGAGCCGGAAGTCGCCACCCGTGCGGTCCACAAAGCGCGGGTCGGCGTTCAGGTTGCCTTCACCAGCCCAACCTCCTCGACGTTGCAGGCGACGACCTGCCCGCCGCTGTACAACTGGGCGAAGGCGGTAAAGGCCGCTGTGTTGCCCCAGAGAATGCTGTTGGCGACCGGCACCGCACCGCCGAAGCCGACCGCGAGACCGCCCCCGGCCCCCGCCGTGTTGTCCACCAGCGTGCAGCCCGTGACGCTGCCGCGGAACGCGGCTACCCCACCGCCCAGACCCGCGGCACCGTTGCCCCAAAACACCGAGTTGATCAGCGTCACCTCCCCCGCACTGAACACCGCACCGCCCGAGGAAGCCCCATTCCCGGAGAACGTGCAGTTCACGACCGTCAGTTGACCCGCGAGCGACGCGATCGCGCCACCCCGAAAGCCCTGGTTCCCGCTGAAATGACAGGCGACGGCCGTGAGTTGACCCGTGCAGAGGACCGCCCCGCCATCGTCATCGGACGCACTGTTCTGCAACGTCAGCCCTGCCAGGGTTACCGAGGCGTCCGCAGCCACCTCCAGGACGCGTTGACCAAGCCCGGAGCCGTCCAGGACGGTCAGATCGGCGCCCGCTCCTCGGATGGCGACGTGTTTGCCCTGGACCGCGAGGGTTTCCGTGTAGATCCCCGCAGCGACGTGGATCGTCGTTCCGTCCGCCGCGGCGGCGAGCGCAGCCTGCAGGGTGGGATAATCCCCCGGCACGTGAAGCTCCGCGGCGAACATCCCGCCGGGAACCGTAAGCATGACGAACAACCCGCAGGCTGTCCGGAGTGTGAGTGGTTGCATGTCTGGCCTCCTTCGATCCGTGCGCGAAGCCTTCGACAACCAGCGGGATTCCGTCAAGCCGGGCGGCGGCTGTCACGGGGAAGTTAGGCAGGCCAACTAGGGGAACCGGCGAGCCCTGCGTAGTCATGGCTTGCCTGCGCGAGCGCTCCGCGCCACCTTGCAGCCGTGTCGCCGCCATGACGGCCGGCGTCCTGGCGGTCCGAACCAGAAGACAATCCTGCCCGCACCATGAAACGACGTGACTTTCTCCACACCTCGGCGGCCGCCGCGCTCCTGGGCTGTTTTCCTGCCGGTCTGGCCGCGATGCCGCGGGACCAGACCCCGGGCCGGCTGGAGCGACGCGCCCTGGGACGCACCGGTCAGATGCTCTCCGTCATCGGCTTCGGCGGCATCGTCGTCAAAGACGCCACCGCCGACCAGGCCGCCCAGAGGGTGCGGGAAGCCATCGAGGCGGGCGTGAACTACTTCGACGTCGCCCCCAGCTACGGCGATGCCGAGGAACGACTCGGTCCCGCCCTCGCACCTTATCGCGACCAGGTCTTCCTCGCCTGCAAGACCACGCAGCGGCGTGCGGCGGAAGCGACCGCCGAGCTCGAGGCGTCGCTGAAGCGGCTCAAGACCGACCATTTCGATCTTTACCAACTCCACGCCGTTACCACGCCGGAGGACGTGGACATCGCCCTCGGGCCGGGAGGCGCCCTCGAGGCCTTCCTCGCCGCCCGCCAGGCCGGCAAGATCCGCTTCCTCGGGTTCTCCGCCCACTCGGTCGAGGCGGCCTCGACGTTGCTCGACCGGTTCGCGTTCGACTCGATCCTGTTCCCGTTCAACTTCGCCACCTGGCACGCCGGCAACTTCGGGCCCCAAGTCCTCGCCAAGGCCCAGGCCAAGGGCGCGGGCATCCTGGCCCTCAAGGCGATGGCCCGCGGGCCGTGGCCCAAAGACGCCCCGCACACTCATCCGAAGTGCTGGTATCAGCCGCTCAGCGAGCCCGCCGAGGCGAAGCTGGGCTTGCGCTTCACCCTGTCGCATCCTATCACCGCCGCGGTGCCGCCGGGCGACGAGCAACTGTTCCGCCTCGCGCTGCAGCTCGCCCGGGATCTGACGCCGTTGACCGAGGCCGAAGCCGCCGCCTTGAAGGCCCAGGCCCTCAAGGGCGAACCGATCTTCCGCTACCCGCGCACGGCCTGAGCGATGCAGAATTACGAGAAGCTCGGCGTCTTTTACCTCGGGCGCCCTCATGACTTGTCCCGGCGCACGACCGCCGCCGAACCGCTGCTCTACGAGTCGCGCCACCTGGTCACCCACGGCTTGGTCGTGGGCATGACCGGCAGCGGCAAGACCGGTCTGTGCTTCGACCTCATCGAGGAAGCCGCGCTGGATGGCATCCCCGCACTGCTCCTCGACCCGAAGGGCGACCTCGGCAACCTGCTCCTGACCTTCCCGGAGTTGCGCCCGGCGGACTTCGCCCCGTGGGTCAATCCGGACGACGCGCAACGCCAGGGGATGTCCGTCGAGGCTTACGCGGAGCAACAGGCCGAACGCTGGCGCCAGGGACTCGCCCGGTGGGATCAGGACGGCGACCGGATTCGGCGACTCCGCGCGGCCGCCGAGTTTGCGCTCTACACCCCGGGCAGCGCCGCTGGCCGGCCGCTCTCGATCCTGTCCGCTTCCTTCGCCGTCCCGCCCGAGGAGGTCCGCGAAGACGGCGAACTCTTCCAGGAACGCATCACTGCGACGGTCACCGCGCTGCTCGGCTTGTTAGGAATCCCGACGGACGCGCGCAAGAGCCGTGAGGCTTTGCTGCTGTCGCAGCTTGTCCAGCGGGCATGGAACGAGGACCGCCCCCTGGACCTGTCCTCCTTGATCCAAGACGTGCAGCACCCGCCGATGACGCGCGTCGGCGTGATGGATCTCGAGGCCTTTTTTCCTGCCCGTGATCGCTTCGAACTGGCGATGCAGCTCAACCATCTGCTGGCTTCGCCGGCGTTCAGCGCCTGGCTTGAGGGGGATCCGCTCGATATCGACCGGCTCTTGTACACCGCTGACGGCCGGCCGCGCGTGGCCATCTGCTCGCTGGCTCATCTCGGCGACCCCGAGCGGATGTCGTTCGTGTCGCTCCTGCTGCACCAGGTATCCGGTTGGATGCGCAGCCAGTCAGGCACCAACAGCCTCCGCCTCCTGGTCTACATGGACGAAATCGCCGGATACTTCCCGCCGGTCGCGAATCCGCCGTCAAAACCGCCGCTCCTCACCCTGCTCAAGCAGGGACGGGCCTTCGGTGTCGGCGTGCTGCTCGCCACCCAGAACCCCGTCGACCTCGACTATAAGGGCCTGGCCAACATCGGAACCTGGTTCATCGGCCGTCTCCAAACCGAACGGGACAAGGCGCGCGTGCTCGAAGGACTCGAGGGCGCCGCCGCCGGTCGCGGGGAACGGTTCGATCGCGCCGCCGCCGAGGAGATCATCGCCGGGCTGGGCAACCGCATCTTCCTCCTGCACAACGTCCACCAGCCCGGCCTCACCGTGTTCGAGTCGCGCTGGGCCATGTCTTATCTGCGCGGTCCGCTCTCTCGCGCCCAAATCCGGAGTCTAACGGAGCAGGGCAGGGGAGCGGCGCAGGCAGCCTCCCCCGGAAGTGGTCCGTCAGCCAAGCCGGCCGTGGCCCAGGAATCGGCACCGCCAGTCGGAAAACGGCCGCTGTTGCCACCGGAGGTTCCCCAGTGTTTCGCTCCGGTTCGTCCCGGGACGGCTTCGACCTGCAGGATCGTCTTTCAGCCGCGGTTGCTCGGAGCCGCCCAAGTGCGGTTCACGGACGCCCGGTTGGGTGTGGACACCAGTCGGGAGGTCGTCGTCACGACCGAGATCGTGGATCGTGCCGTACCGGTGGACTGGGCTGAATCAGAGTATATCTCATTGCAATTAAGTGATTTAACTCATGAACCTCCCGCGGCTGACTACGCCCCGTGTCCGGCCGCCGCGGCGCAGCCGAAGAATTACCTTGCCTGGGCCAGGACGTTTCGGCTCTGGCTGACTGATGACTTCACGCTGAGCTTGTGGCGTTCCCCGGCGCTCGGCCAGACATCGAAACCGGACGAGGACGAGCGTCAGTTCCGCATCCGTCTCCGTGAGATCGCCCGGGAGCAGCGCGATGCGATGGTGGAGAAGCTTCGGCAGGCCTATGCGCCGAAGCTGGCGGCGCTGGAGGAGCGGTTGCGCCGTGCCCAGGCCGCCCGGGAACGGGAAGCCTCGCAGGCCACGCGGGCCCGGCTCGACACGGTGGTGTCGTTCGGCACGGCGCTGCTGGGGGCGTTCCTCGGCCGACGGTCCTTGTCCGCGGGCACGGTGGGCCGGGCGGCGACCACGATGCGCCGGGCCGGGCGCGCCTTGGATCAGGCCGGCGACGTGGCGCGGGCGCAGGAGAATGTCGAGGTTCTTGCAGGCCAGATGCGCGAGCTCGAGAGCCGGTTTGAGGCTGAGTTGAGCGCGGTGCAGGCGCAGGCGGATCCGGCGACGACACCGCTGGAGCGTGTGGAACTGCGGCCGGTTCGGGGGGCAGGTACAGGTCCGGCTGGTGACGCTGGTGTGGCTGCCGTACGAGGCGGGGCCGACGGGTTGGGCGCGACCGGTTTTCTGACCCAGCATTCTTCGGACAATGTTTGTTATATTTAGTTGCTGCGCCGCCACCCGCCACCGCCCAAATTCCAGTTGCCACTCTACCACGGGCAACCCGTCCAAGCGTTGGACCAATCGGACCCCCGCTCGCCGCGCCATCCGCTCCCGGTAGCGCTGGCTCCCTCGGCCGACCATGCGATAGAGCCGCGTCCGTTGCAAGGCCACCTTGAACCCGACCAGCCGCGCCGAGTACTCCCGCCAGACGGACTCCGGAGCCCCTGCCACCCGGAGGACTTCGCTGGCACGGCTCTTGCTCCACCCCGCCGCCAGGAGGACCGGCCGGACCTCGGCCGCTTCGAGCTCATGCGTCCGGATCAGATCGCAAAGCCCGAGGTAAAGACCCGTGACCGCTTCGCCGCCGCGCTCGAAAAGCCCGGCGACTTCGCGCACCTTGGCCAAGGCCTCCGAGTGCGAAAGACGCCCCGCCGGGACCGCGCAAAACCGGTTCACCGGCAACGTGACCGTGCCGGACGGCTTGGCCGTTGCGCCCGTGACACTTGCCTTCGATTTCGCCTTCATCCTCCCTCCCTCCTTTTCTGAAGTTGTGAAGGAAAGACACGGAAGGGCGAGCCCTGCCCCGGCTCGCTCCGCTCGCCCGGGGCAGGCCCGCCGGGACCCGTCCCGTTAACAACGTTAACGGCCCGCACCAGGGAGAGGTGCCCCCGGGCACCGGATGGAAGGGGGATCCACCCAGCGCCCAGGCCCACCCGACCGGAATGCGTTGCTGCCCCGGCCGGAAGATACGATGCCCCCATACCCCAAAACCTTTTGAGGGTGCCCCCTCCATCCCCGTAGAGGATGGACCCTTCCCCAAGCCCCATAGGCATCGCCCTTGCACAGAACGTACCCCCCCCGCACCCGCCCCGTGGGGGGTGTGAGGACACCACCCCCCGATCAAAACGCGTCCTGAGCCCTTCCAGGCCCCTTGTTTTTGGCACGCCGGTTGCTTGTGCGCCTTCCGCGCACACCCAGGCCCGCTCCCCGCGCTGACTCCCCACGGGAAAGCCCGCATGGGCGAAGGGTTCCCGGTTTCCCGCTTCGCCGGCCCCCAGAGGCACCGCTCACCCTGCCCTTCCGGTCTTCGGACGACTGGCGTCCTGCGGACCGACTTCGCCGGGGACCCTCCACCCCCGACCCCGAAGGGGAGCATTGAGGATGTGGTTTCCGGGCAGACTCGACGACTGGCGACGGCACCCCCACCCGCAGCTTCCAAGCCGCGTCAGGGTAGAGAGCAGTTGCCTCTGCGCTCCACAGCCGCGCGGCTGAAACGGGTGTCCCGCCGATGGCGTTGGAGCGGGACACCCGAGGCCCGCCCCACGTCAGGCCCTTGCCGTACATTCTGGCACGCCGATTGCTCATGCGTCAGTTGTGGGCGATTGGTACACTTTGTGCTTCAGTCCCCTCCCCCTCCGGGCACCATTCCACACTTGGCACACTCTGTGCTTCCGCCCCCTGCCCCTCCGGGCAGGATTCAAACTCGCCCCACGGAATCCCCAAGGCCTGACACGCCGCGAAGATGGCCCAGGCCTCCACCGGAGGCTCCCCGATGTTGAGGACCTCGCCCCCGCTCTTGACGTACATCTCCCCGTCAATCAGCGCCACCGCCTCCGGTTGCCACGGCACCGGGAAGCAGTTACACCGCGTAACACTCCGCACACTCCGTGCACGCTCTTGGAATTGTCCCCTGCCCTGCCGGCAGTCCACTTCGCTTTGGCTTGTGTTCATTGTGTCTTCAGGCGCTTGCCGTAGAAGTGGCGCTTATAGGTCTGTTTGTTATATTTAGTTGCTGCGCCGCCACCCGCCACCGCCCAAATTCCAGTTGCCACTCTACCACGGGCAACCCGTCCAAGCGTTGGACCAATCGGACCCCCGCTCGCCGCGCCATCCGCTCCCGGTAGCGCTGGCTCCCTCGGCCGACCATGCGATAGAGCCGCGTCCGTTGCAAGGCCACCTTGAACCCGACCAGCCGCGCCGAGTACTCCCGCCAGACGGACTCCGGAGCCCCTGCCACCCGGAGGACTTCGCTGGCACGGCTCTTGCTCCACCCCGCCGCCAGGAGGACCGGCCGGACCTCGGCCGCTTCGAGCTCATGCGTCCGGATCAGATCGCAAAGCCCGAGGTAAAGACCCGTGACCGCTTCGCCGCCGCGCTCGAAAAGCCCGGCGACTTCGCGCACCTTGGCCAAGGCCTCCGAGTGCGAAAGACGCCCCGCCGGGACCGCGCAAAACCGGTTCACCGGCAACGTGACCGTGCCGGACGGCTTGGCCGTTGCGCCCGTGACACTTGCCTTCGATTTCGCCTTCATCCTCCCTCCCTCCTTTTCTGAAGTTGTGAAGGAAAGACAAGGAAGGGCGAGCCCTGCCCCGGCTCGCTCCGCTCGCCCGGGGCAGGCCCGCCGGGACCCGTCCCGTTAACAACGTTAACGGCCCGCACCAGGGAGAGGGTGCCCCCGGGCACCGGATGGAAGGGGGATCCACCCGGCGCCCAGGCCCACCCGACCGGAATGCGTTGCTGCCCCGGCCGGAAGATACGATGCCCCCATACCCCAAAACCTTTTGAGGGTGCCCCCTCCATCCCCGTAGAGGATGGACCCTTCCCCAAGCCCCATAGGCATCGCCCTTGCACAGAACGTACCCGCCCCCGCACCCGCCCCGTGGGGGTGTGAGGACACCACCCCCCCGATCAAAACGCGTCCTGAGCCCTTCCAGGCCCCTTGTTTTTGGCACGCCGGTTGCTTGTGCGCCTTCCGCGCACACCCAGGCCCGCTCCCCGCGCTGACTCCCCACGGGAAAGCCCGCATGGGCGAAGGGTTCCCGGTTTCCGCTTCGCCGGCCCCCAGAGGCACCGCTCACCCTGCCCTTCCGGTCTTCGGACGACTGGCGTCCTGCGGACCGACTTCGCCGGGGACCCTCCACACCCCCCCGACCCCGAAGGGGAGCATTGAGGATGTGGTTTCCGGGCAGACTCGACGACTGGCGACGGCACCCCACCCGCAGCTTCCAAGCCGCGTCAGGGTAGAGAGCAGTTGCCTCTGCGCTCCACAGCCGCGCGGCTGAAACGGGTGTCCCGCCGATGGCGTTGGAGCGGGACACCTGAGGCCCGCCCCCACGTCAGGCCCTTGCCGTACATTCTGGCACGCCGATTGCTCATGCGTCAGTTGTGGGCGATTGGTACACTTTGTGCTTCAGTCCCCTCCCTCCGGGCACCATTCCACACTTGGCACACTCTGTGCTTCCGCCCCCTGCCCTCCGGGCAGGATTCAAACTCGCCCCACGGAATCCCCAAGGCCTGACACGCCGCGAAGATGGCCCAGGCCTCCACCGGAGGCTCCCCGATGTTGAGGACCTCGCCCCCGCTCTTGACGTACATCTCCCCGTCAATCAGCGCCACCGCCTCCGGTTGCCACGGCACCGGGAAGCAGTTACACCGCGTAACACTCCGCACACCCGTGCACGCTCTTGGAATTGTCCCCTGCCCTGCCGGCAGTCCACTTCGCTTTGGCTTGTGTTCATTGTGTCTTCAGGCGCTTGCCGTAGAAGTGGCGCTTATAGGTCTGTTTGTTATATTTAATTCGTTTGTGCCGGGCATCCCCTCTCGGTGACCGCAACCTCGCCCGGCAGGTTCTTCTCCCGCCTACGCACGGCGGCTACAGAGGGTTCCCCAAGATCCGGCGCAGATCCCGGGCTCCGTGCACCACGCGAATCAGTTCTATGCCGCGGTCTTGATCGAGCGGCCGGTAGAATAGAAGCCATCGTCGGAAGCCGGGCACCTGCCAGGAGCGCAGGCCGGGTTGACGGAACCGGCGCGGACGTCCTATGGCCGGCGCGCTTTCGAGCGAGATGACGCAGCGCGGCCCAATCCGCCTCGCTGAAGGGCGCGATCTCCGACTCCAGTCCTTGGTCAATCATCGCTTGCAACTCGGGGCTTTCTGCTTCCTGGGATTCCTTGAACCGGCGCAGCGCCTCGCGGATGACCTCGCTGTCGGTGGCGAAGTCGCCGTGTTCGACCTGGGCCTTGACCCAATCACCCAGCTTTCCGAGCGACACGTTCATGACGAGCCGAATGTTGGTGACCGCCAAAGAGTGTCAAGAAATGTCCATGCCCGTGCGATCTCTTCACCATGCCGGCGCGTGCCGGACACGCATCCTGCCTTCGCAGCGGCCGTTGACCCAAATCAATGATGCCTTCCTCAGTTCCATGACAACATCAGCTCATCGAACGTCGGTTCGCTGGAGCCGACACATCCAACTAACTCCGATCCAATACGCTATGTTCTGTTATCAGTGCGAACAAACCTCCAAGGGAACCGGTTGCACCGACTTCGCCACCTGCGGCAAGGATGAGGAAAGCGCCGTCCTTCAGGACCTGCTCATCCACGCCGCCAAAGGCATCGCCCAGTTCAATCATCGCGCCCGCACCCTCGGCGCCACCGATCCCGACGTCGACCGGTTCCTTCTCGAGGCCCTGTTCGCTACGGTGACGAACGTCAACTTCGATCCCGCCCGCCTTGAGCAAACCCTGCGTCACGCCGTGAGCATCCGCGAACAAGCCCGCGCCCTCTACGAACGGGCCGCCGCCGCCGCCGGCCAGTCCCCCGCTTCGTTCAATGGCCCTTCCACGTGGAAACCGGCCCCGACCCGCAGCGGCCTGGTCAAGCAAGGTGAGCTGGTTTCCGTGCTGTCGCGTCGCGACTCAGCCGGTCCGGATCTGGCCGGGCTCCAGGAGTTGCTGGTCTACGGACTCAAGGGCGCCGCCGCCTACGCGGATCATGCCCGGATTCTGGGGCGCGAATCGGAGAGCGTTTACAGCTTCTTCAGCGAAGCACTGGCGGCCCTGGCCGAGGAAAAGCCGACGGTCGAACGTCTGTTCGCGCTCTGCCTCAAGTGCGGCGAGGTCAACCTTCAGGTCATGGAACTGCTGGATACCGCGCATACCAGCACCTACGGCCATCCCGTCCCCACCCGCGTGCGGGTCGAACCCGTTCGCGGCAAGGCCATTCTCGTGTCGGGCCACGATCTCAAGGACCTCGAGGAGTTGCTGAAACAGACGGAAGGAACGGGCATCAACATTTACACCCACGGCGAGATGCTGCCCGCCCATGGCTATCCGGGCTTGAAGAAGTACCCGCACCTGGTCGGGAACTACGGCGGGGCCTGGCAGGATCAGAAGGACGAGTTCCGGGATTTCCCGGGCGCCATCCTCATGACCACCAACTGCATCCAGGAGCCGCAGCCCAGCTATCTGAACCGCATCTTCACCTGCGGCCTCGTGGCCTGGCCTGGCGTCCGGCACATCCCCAACCGCGACTTCCGCCCCGTCATCGAAGCTGCCCTGGCCGCCCCCGGCTTTGCCGCGGACGGCCCGGACAAGACGATCTTGGTCGGCTTTGGACACAACGCGGTGCTCAGCGTGGCTGATCAGGTGGTCGCGGCCGTCAAGAGCGGCGCGCTGAAGCGATTCTACCTGATCGGCGGCTGCGACGGCGCGCGGACCGGTCGCGATTATTACACCGAGTTCGCCGAGTCCGTTCCCCAGGACTGCGTGATTCTGACCCTGGCCTGCGGCAAGTACCGGTTCAACAAGCTGGACTTTGGCACCATCGGCGGCATCCCGCGCCTGCTCGACCTCGGCCAATGCAACGACGCGTATTCGGCCATCAAGATCGCGGTGGCGTTGGCCGAGGCGTTCAAGTGCGGCGTCAACGATCTGCCGCTGTCCCTGATCCTGTCCTGGTTCGAGCAGAAGGCTGTGGCCATCTTGCTCACCCTGCTCCACCTGGGGATCCGCAACATCCGCCTGGGCCCCACGCTGCCAGCGTTCCTCTCCCCGGCTGTCCGGCAGGTCTTGGTGGACAAGTTCAACCTGATGCCGATTCAAAGCGCCGACGCAGATCTGAAGGCAACGCTGAGCCTCTCGGCCTAAGTCGCGATCTTCTCAAAGGCAACCACCGGTGGCCGGCTCCCCGAAGGGGCCGGCCGCTTCGCTTCATGGCGCGTGTACCCGGCGGATGGAGAGTTCCCGGTTGCCGACCCGCTTCGGCCCGGGCTTACTCGCGGGCATGCCAGCTCGCCCTTACGCACTTGCCGTTACTCTCCTCTGGATCGGCCTGTCCATGCCCCCGTGCCTGACCGACCCGGGTCGGGATTGGGGCGTCGAGCGCCAGACCTACACGGATCCGGTTACTGGTCTCTCGGTTCAGGAACTCACCCGTCCCGGCACGGCGGCGGACAACCTGTACTTCCACTTCTCGAACTTCACGGCGGACAACCGCCACGTGCTGTTTACGTCGGATCGCACGGGTTCGACGCAGCTTTACCGCGCCGAGGTGGCCACGGGCCGGATCGTGCAACTCACGGCCGACCCGGAGGTGAGCGCGGCGACGGGCGAGGTCCGGTTGCTCGCGACCGGGCTGCGCGACACCGTCCGTGTCCACCCGCATCCGTCCTTTGACCGACAGGGCCATTTCGTCCAGTTCCACTCCGGGCGCACCCACGAGACCGTGGCGCTCATCGATCTGCGGCAGTTTCGGTAACCTTTCGGCCCTTTTCCCGTTGTAACGGGATAGCCGGCTCTGCGCTCGCCCCTCGGGCCCGCGTCCGGGTTGCCGTCGGGTGGGCCGCGCCGGTGGCAACTCCACACCTACAGAAAGGCTGGTACCCATGAGCACACCCACGTGGACTCGGCATCTCGCGACGCTGGCGGCCTGCGCTCTCGGCCTGACCGCGTTGATCACCGCGAACGGCCTCCGGGCGGGCACCCTCGTTGTGACCACGCTCGACGACAGCGGCCCCGGTTCGTTACGGCAGGCTACCGCGGACGCCCATCCCGGCGACACCATCACGTTCGCCTGCAACGGCACCATCACGCTGACGAGCGGCGCACTGGTGATCTTCCAGGATCTGACCATCGAAGGGCCGGGTCCCAAGAAGCTCAAAATCAGCGGCAACCAGGCCGACCGGGTCTTTGTCGTGGCGGGCGGCGCGGTGACGATCGCCGGGGTCACGATCCGCGACGGCCTGGCGGACGGAAACTCCTTCATCATGCCCTGCACCGGCGGTGGAATCCTCAACTTCAGCAGCCTAACGCTGGTGAACGACATCGTGTGCGACAACCAGGCCCTCGGCCAAGGCGGCCAGAGCCCGTTCGGCCCTGGCATCGGGTCCGCCGGAGGCGTCTTCAACTTTGGAACCCTTCGCGTTGCCGACACTTCATTCAGCCGCAACCGCGCCCGCGGCGGCGATGGCGGCGACGGCTTTTACGCTGGTCACGCTGCCGCCGGGGCCATCGGAAACGTCGGTATCCTGAGCATCATCGGCAGTACGTTCAGCCATAACCAGGCCCTGGGTGGCCATGACAACAGCGGGCCTATGGGAGCCGGCAGTTGTGTGGGCGGCGCCATTTGGACGGGCGACATGGGCCTGGGTCCGGCGTGGCAGGAACTTCGGGACAGTCGTTTGGACCACAACCAGGCCATCGGCGGCGACGGCGCTCCGCCAGGCACCTCCTGGGGCGTGGGCGGCGCCATCCAATTCCTCAACGGAAACGGCACGATCAGCGGTTGCGTGTTCGACCACAATGATGCCATCGGCGGCGCCGGAGTTCCGGGCGGAGTGGGCGCCTGGGGCATGGGCGGTGCCATAAACGCCAGCGGGATGTCGAGCGTGACCATCAACGAATCCACCGTGGACCACAACCTGGCCCAGGGCGGCCCGGGCGGGCTTGGCGGCAACGGCGGAGGTGCGGGAGGCGGTGGACTGCGGAGCGAGTCCGAGGGGGTACTCACGGTGATCAACACCACCGTGGCTCACAACCACGCCCAGGGCGGCACGGGAAGTGCCGGGGGCACCGGTGGCGACGGCGTGGGTGGCGGCTGCGCGATCTGGTATGGCTCGCTGTCCCTCCAGGGCGCGACGGTGACCCAGAACCTGGCCTTGGGCGGCGGCCCCGGTGGCCAGGGCATCGGCGGCGGCGTCAACAATTACCTGGGCGTCTTCACTTTCGATGGTTCAACCGTCATCACGAAGAACCAGGCCACCACCCGCAGCGACAACGTCGAGAACGTCACGCCATAGGCCGGAGATTCCCAACTCGGCATAGAACTGCAACCGGCTGTAGGCGCGACGTGAGGAGGCGAAGGGTACTGCCCCTGGCCGCCAACGCCTCCTCACGTCGGCGCCTACAGCGGGCAGCCGATTCCCAGGCCAGCGCGGCACGCAACCGGCAGCCCTCGCCGCCCAAGACGCGCTGCGTGCCTGTGTAACCTTTCGAGTCTTTTCCCGTTGGAACGGGTGCGCCGGCTCCGTGTTTCCGGTTCGAGCCCTCGCCGGAGGGTCGGCCGGACGGGCCGGCAGGATCACCCACAAGCGAAAGGTAGAACCAAATGAACCCATTGATGGCAAGAATGTCACGGCGTGGTGCCATCGGCGTCGTTACCGCGCTCGTCCTGGCGTTCGCCTGGACCGCCCAGGCCGAGGCCAGGAAGACGTACTTCACCGGCGTGGAAGGGAACTACGCCCTCGATCCTGGACAGTGGTTTGGTGACGGCGCGAATCTCGTCGCCTTCCGGCGCGCCTGTGATGCCGACGAGGACATCAGCGATCCGCGCCTCAAAGGCCTGGGCAGTTGGACGTACGCGGTGGATGCCGTGGCTGGCAAGTTCTGGGGCTGGGGCCGTATTGTGCCCGACCAGGGGGGCGGCGAATGGACAGGGTACTTCACCGGCACCATGTCCGCGGGAACGACCCTTCACATGACCTTGACTGGCAGTGGCGATTACGACGGCTTGGTCGCCCGCCTGACCTATACGGACGGCCCGCAGCCCCACACGCTCGCGATCGCGGGCTACATCGTGGAAGCCAAGGGCGGGCCGGGCGATCGGCCACTCAAGTTAAGCCTCTGCCGTACGGAACGGCTTGAGATGCTGAACTGCGTCGAGTTGGACCCGACCTACTGGCCACCGGAGCCGTTCATTCCGTGGAGGCCGGCGACGATCGTCCGCGCGACAATCGTGAGCGAGATCGGCCAGGCCACGCATGCCGGGCGCATCACGAATGAGGGCTTTGGCCTAATGGACCCGGTCACCGGCGTCATGACCGGTACGGGGACCGCCAAGGCTGCGAACGGCGACGAGATCTACTGGGTACATGTCGCCACCTTCGACGAGAACGGAGTGGCTCAAAACGTCGTCCATTTCTGCGGCGGCACCGGACGATTCGAGGCGGTGACAGGTTGGTTCGAGGGCCATATCACGCAGGATCCCGAACCCACCGAGGATCCAGGGGTGATGGGCTATCGCTACACCGGGGAGGGCACCATCACCTATTGATGTAAGGCCGTGTCCGCCGTGATGGCGCGCTGTCCCCGCACGATCTGGCTGATGCGCATGGGCGTTACGCCGATCGCGCGGGCCAGCGCCGACTGGCTGAGACCCACCGGAAACCGACCCGGTACTGGTCGTTGATGCGCATGCTGTCGCCAGGCGATACGACGTCAAGCAGATGGCCGACCCATCGGGCGGCACAAGTATCGGACTCCGCCAATGGCGTCTGAGCGAGCAAGCGACCCGCCCGGTAGTCATGTAACCTTTCAAGCCTTTTCCCGTTGGAATGGGCGCGCCGGCTCCGTGAGTCCGGTTCGGGCCCTCGCCGGAGGGACGGCCGGACGGGCCGGCGACACCGCCAACGACTGAAAGGCTGCCAGCTATGCAAAGAACACCATCGTTACGAGGAATCAGAACCGTCGCCGTGTGCGCCCTTGCGCTTGCTGCTGTGGCGAGCGTCAGGAATCCCGTCACCCGCCCGCACCAGTCCCAGGGCGACGTGACGCTCACGGTGTACTTGGACGACTTCAGTTGGGAATTCCACGGAATGGGGGAAGGCACGCACCTCGGTCGGATGACCACCTACACGTCCTCTGACCTGCTTGATGCGCAGGGCCGGATGCACGGCGCAGCGACCGCGGCGAATGGCGACAAGCTGTTCTGGGTCATCCCCGGTACCTCCGGATGGCACCTTGAGTTCGCTGGCGGCACGGGCCGCTTCCAGAATGCCTCGGGTGGGCAGAACACGGTTTACGAATCGGAGCACGTCACCGTTTACGATCCTGAGCTGAACGCGTTGGTCACCACCTGGTCGCAGAAGGCCGAGGGGCAGATCACATATTGATCGAGCGCCGAGTTCCTATGAAGCTCAAAGCGAGGCGCGTCGTAATCATGTAACCTTTCGCGTCTTTTCCCGTTGGAACGGGTGCGCCGGCATCGTGAATCCGTTCCGGGCTCTCGCTGGAGGGTCGGCCGGACGGGCCGGCAACGCCGTCAACAGCTGAAAGGCAGGCAGCTATGCAAAGAACACCATCGGTACGCGGGATCGCAGCCCTCGCCGTGTGCGCTCTGGCGCTCGGAGCGCTGGGCAGCCCGAAGAACCCCGTCGAGCGGCCGAACAAGCTCCAAGGGCAGTTCACCATCGCGCTCAACCTGATCACCGGAACGTGGGTGTATGAGGGTTTCGGAGTGAACACGCACGCGGGCCGGTTCACCAGCCACGCGACCGGGTATCTTGACGCGGCGGGCAACCTGGTGGGCGGCGGGACCGCGGTTGGGGCAAACGGCGACCAGATATTCTGGTCGGCACCCGGCAGCATCTGGCACGTCGAGTACGCGGGCGGCACCGGCCGTTTCGAACACGTCACCGGTGGGTGGGAGTTCGTGACCGAAACACTGACCGAGACTCGGGTGAACCCTGACGGCACAATGTCCATGACCTACGCCTACACGGGCGAAGGCACGGTTACCTATTGATTCTAGCCTCAATTCAACCACGCCAACCAGAGAAAGGAAGAACCCCATGAGAGGTATCATTCGTGCCAGGCATATCATGTCGCTGGCAGTCTGCGCGCTGAGTGTCGCCGCGCTGGGCAGTCCGGAAGAGCCCCGTCGAGCGGCCCTTCAAGCTCGAGGGGCAGTACACGCTCACCGTCAATCTGGCCACCGGCACCGGAGTCCATGAGGGTTTCGGGGTCGCGTCGCACACCGGCCGGTTTGTGACCCGCGCGGATGTGTGGGTGGACGCGGCCGGCAACAATTACGGGGTCGGCACCTGCATCGCCGCCAACGGCGACGAGATCTTCTGGCAGTCGGGGTTCTCGCCGGAGTGGACGGTGGAATGGATCGGCGGCACCGGCCGCTTTGAGCAAGCGTCGGGTGGGTGGAGGATCCTCTCGGGCGCGATGACGGACAGCTACGTGGATCCTGCGGGCAACTTGGTCATGACCTTCGTCTACACCGGGGAGGGCACGATCACCTACGGGCCCGGCAACGAGGTGAGCCGGCCGATGAAGTGGAGCGGCCAGAACGTGGTCGTGGCGGACTTCTCGACGGCTCCCACGGGGATCATCCATTGGTGGATCCTCGAGGAGAGCGGCAAGGGTACGCACGTCGGTGCCTTCACCTGCGAGGGAGCCGGTGAACTCAACCTCCTCACCGGTCAGAACACGGCGACGGGTTTGATCATCGCCGCCAATGGGGATCCATTGTTCTGGGAGTTACAGAAGACGCCGGAAACCGAGTACTTCACGTTGACGATCATCGAGGGAACCGGCCGCTTCGAACATGCCAGTGGAGTCTTCCAGGGTTATCCCACAGTCACCAAGGAAGTCTGGGACGGCCCGCTCCTCTACATGTACCAGGACATTGAAGGCATCGGCACGCTCACCTACTGACACCCGCGGGATTCGGTCGGCCGGGGCCGCCCGGCTCCGAGGCAGACCAATCGAGATTCAGGGCCGCCAGTTGCCCCCGGATGAGCGCCAGGTCCCACAGCAAGACCGTCCGCTCGTCTTCAGCCAGCGTCACGAGGAGCCGGCTGTCCTCGCTGAACCCGAGCGGGACGCCGGCCTCCAAGGTGGCCAGCGGACGGCCGCTCTCGGCATCGAGGATCTGAAGAAGTGTGTCCCGCCGCTGCGCGAGCACCAGCAACCGGCCGTCGGGTGAGAAGACCATGGCGCCCACATAATCGCCGGCCTCCTCACGCGCGATCCCGCGACCCGGCTGCCAGGACCGTACATCCCAGTACCGATACTCGACCGGGGAGCCTGTGACGAGCCATCGGCCGTCCTTGCTGAACGCGACACTGACATTCTCACCCACGGGCAAGGTGGCCACCGGGCGCCCGGTCGGAAGCTCACGGACACTCACGCCGCGACCTTTCCAGTTGCCGGAGGCGAACCAGCGTCCGTCTGGACTGAGGGACACCCAGGTGCTGCCCCGATGACCGCTGATTTGCACGGGCGCGGCCGGCTCATGCAGCCGGATAAACAGCGCATCGGCATCGGATTCCTTGACACCCACCGCGATCAAGGCCTGGCCGTCCGGGGTCAGGGCCATGTGTTCGACGGCCTCGGGCCAAAGCGTGCTGGGTTCGCCCATCTGGATGGCGTCAGTCGTCACGTTCCTCTCGATCGGCCAGCGGTGGATGCCACCGGCACCGCTGGTCAGCAGTCCGCTGCCATCGGGAAGGAAGATCGCCGAGCGACTGTCCCCCGCGGCGAGGCTGCCGATCCGCTGGTTGGTCTGCAGATCCCAGACCGCCACCCCATCGCGGGCGGCCACGGCCAGCAGGCTCCCGGCGGGGCAGAAGCCGGCGGCGTTGCCCGGGATGACGAGGGCCCGGAGACGCTCCAAGCGCCGGCATTCCCGACCCGGAGCGACTTCCCAAATGCCCGCCCGCAAGGTGCCTGCAGAACCGGTCATGAATCCCAGGCGGGCGTCGTCCGGGCTGAAGGGGAACAGTACCCGCCCGGTAAGGCAAACAGGGCTTGGTGCGTTGAAGGATCCCAGAACCAGGTCTTGCCATCCCAGCCCGTCGAAACGAGCAGATCCCCCAAGCGGTTGAACTGAATCCCCGTGATGGGTCCGGCGTGGCTTCCGAGAGCGGCCTGGGGCTCCTCCGAAGCCGCGTCCAAGAAATGCACCGCGCCATCGTTGCTGCCGCACACCATCTGGTGACCGTGCGGGCTGTGAGCCACGGCATGCACACCGGTCAGACCCTCGAGCGTGCGCTCCACCTGCCCGGATTCCAGACGAATGATCTTCACCTCCGCGCTGCTCGAACTGCTGACCGCCACCCAGTTGCCCGCGGGGTCGAAGCAGAGGTCATTCGCTCTCCGCAAGGAGGGGAACCGTTTTCGCACCGTAGCTTCCCACACGTCGTAGAGCCGCAGCGTCCCGTCCTCGTCCACCCCGGCGAGGTGCCGGCCATCCGGTGCGAACCGGGCGATCAGGTCGTTTGCCACCGGCGGCGTACGCAGGGCGAGCTTTCCCTGAGCCAGGTCCCAAACCCGCAACTGGTAGGTCCGCGGGCCGCTCCACTTCTCCGCCAGCCATCGGCCGTCCGGGCTGAATCGGAGCCAGACGGTGATGGGTCGACCACTCCCGGGAAATCGCAGGAGCTCGCGTTCGTCGCTGACACGATACAGGACGACGGCGCCATCCTCCTCAGCGCGGGCGTATCGTTCGAGCTGGGGTCGAAGTCGCACCCAAACCCGGGCGACAGGGCCCACTGCCGGAGGACGCGGGCGTCCGGCAAGGCGAGGGCGGCGATGGCCTCGTTGCGCAATTCGAGCGAGGGACGAATGGCGGCGGCCTTGGCCAGCGCCGCCAGGCTGTCGAACCGCTGTCCGGCACGGCGGCTCCAGCGCGTGGCACGGCCTTCGGCCAGGCAGGATCGCCATAGTTGCTCAAGGCCCTCCCGCCGGGCAGCCTCGGCCCGTTGCCATTGCCAGACCACCCCCGCCATGCCGGCGGCAAGCACCAGCACCAAGCCTCCGGCCAGGCCGGCCAAACGCGGCTGGCGCCGGCCCCAGCGCCAGAGGCGGGCGGAACGGCCCACGGCGCGTGCCAACACCGGCCGGCCTTCCAGGAATCGTCCGAGTTCCTCAGCCATCGCACCCGCCGTGCCGTAACGGCGGGCCGGCTCCTTTCAAGGCACTTGAGGCACACGGTCTCGAGATCGCGCGGGACGCTGTGGTTGAGCAGCCGGGGGAGACCGGATCGAGGTTCAACACTTGATGCACCGTCTCCGCCACGCTCGTGCCGGCAAAGGGTGGGCGGCCCGTGAGCAGGTGATAGAGAATCGCGCCCAGCGCATAGACGTCGGTGCGCCGGCTCAAGGTGGTGTGCCTGCCCGCCGCCTGCTCGGGCGGCATGTAGCTTGGCGACCCCAGCACCTGACCGGTCGCGGTCAGTTCGGAATCTTCTTCCAACCGCCGGGCCAGTCCGAAGTCCATCACCCGCGGTTGATCCTCGGCGTCGATGAGGATGTTCGACGGCTTGAGGTCCCGATGCAGGATGCCGTGTGCATGCGCGTGGTCGATCGCTTCGGCGATGGTCTTTGCGTAACGGGCGGCCTGACGCGATGGCAGCGGCTTGGCGCGAATCAAGGCGGAGAGCGGTTGGCCCGGAACGAAGTCCATGGCGATGAAATGCCGGCCCTGACAGACGCCCACTTCGTGGATGGCGACGATGTGCGGGTGCTGCAGGGCGGCCGTGGCCATCGCCTCGGCCCGAAGCCGCTGCACGGCATCGGCGGGGGCGTGGGCGCCCCAAGGCAACAACTTGAGGGCGACGATGCGGTTCAGGCTCCGTTGCCGGGCGCGGTAGACGATCGCCATGCCGCCGCGTCCGACCTCCTCGAGCAACTCATAGTCGCCCAAGTCACGGAGCTCGTCGTCTCCTGTGTTCGCGGCGGCTGCTGCCGGTCCAGGACAAACCGAGCTCGCCGTCCCGCCGCCCGGGGCTTTGGCTTCGTCCAAGCCCACGGCGAACAGGCACCGCGGACACAAGTCTTGCGGGGCGTCAGAAGGAAGCTCCGCGCCACAACGGGGACAGGCCTGGGACCGGGACATTGCGGGTGCCCTCCTTGCTCATCGGCTGACGACTCCGAGCAGATAGCGCAGCTCCGACTCCACCTCCTCGGCGGAGCTGACGGTGTGCGCGATCTCCTCGCGCAACAGCTCGCGATAGCGCCGGCGGAGCCGGTGGACTGCCACCTTGACGGCCGTCTCGCTTCGCCCCAGTTCAGCCCCGAGCTGCGTGTACGTCTCGCCGCGAGGCTCGCCGACCAGACAACCCTGCAACCGTTCGAAGACGGTGCTGCGCTCGGCCGTCCCGGCCTCCCGTCGTAGCCGATGCAGGACGCGGTCGAGCAGATCCAGCGCCCACCGTCGCTCGTACAACTGTTCGGGGTCGGCCACCGCGTGGGATTCGAGGGCGTAGCGACCCTCCGCCTGTTCCAACGCCATCAGCCGCCGTGTGTCCTCGGCGCCACGTTTCGCCGTGCGGGCCTTCGCCCATTGATCCACGAGGAAGTGCTTCAGGCAGGCCAGGAGAAACGAGCGGAACCGCCCCTTCTGCGGCGTCACGCCACGCAGGAAGTCACGGCGGAGCAGATGTGCGAAGAACGCCTGGGTGAGGTCCTGCGCATCCTCGGGTGCATACCCCTGCCGCCTTATGAAGGCATACAAAGGATACCAGTAGGTGCGACAAAGCCTTTCGAGGGCTTCATCGGCCCCGGGTGACCCTGGCTGTCCCGCCGCCGCCAGCACCACACTCCAACGCGTCGTCGCGAATCCCTCGTGCGGCGATGTCGCCCGGTTGTTCCCAGCGCCTTCGCCATGCATGTCGGGAGGATGCCACGTCGCCGGGAGGATGCACGCTCAAACCAGGACCCCGCAGATGGGACGCCCGCACCGCAGGGGTGGCGGAGAACAGGCTCGGAATAAGCTCGAGCTACGGCCGCGCCCTGCCCCGCCGGAACACAATCCACGCCGCCGAGCCCATCGCGAACCAGAGACCGGCCGAGGCGGGTTCGGGGATGACCGTCAACCGGGCGCCTCCCCACTGGGCAGCCAGCGGATCCCCCTGGGCGTCGCCGAGCGAATTCAGGGACAGCTCCACCGGCGACACCCCGGGGTTGAGCGCGGTGAACCGGAACACGCTCAGGGTGAAAGCCCCCGCCTGCAACGCATCCAAGTCCACCGCCGGATCCAGGGACAACTCGAAGTGGTTGACCGCGCCCGCCACGGAACCGTCAAACCCGGTGATGGTGCCCAAGCCGCTGAGATCAAGCTGGTCGCCCAGAACCGGATCACCGAAGGCCACCGAATCGAACTGCAGGACGGCGGGATCGTACGTCAGGTCGACGTCGAACACGCTGAGCGAAGGGGGCACTGCCGTCGCCCAGACCCGAGATGGTCAGGGCGACTTCGACGCTGGCGCCCACCCCAACCGAGGCGGAGGCAGGTTGGAGGCTGAGCAAGGCAGCCTGGGTCGCAGCGGGAACTGCGCCCAGAAGGAAACCTGCCACGACGGGGATGATGGTTTTCATGCGGTGGTTTCTGAGAGTGGGTGGGTTGAGAGGGTTTGGATCCCGACGCCGGGCCGGCAAACCCGCCGGCGTCGGGTTTGTCATGGGTTAGCGCGGCGTGAACAGCAGCACACACTTGCGCGCATCCAGGGCGGTAATCTTGCCATCGCGGTCCAAGTCCCGAGGGTCCTCCGGTCCGACGGCAGGCTGGCCGCGTGCCGCCAGGATCAAGACCACATCCGTCGTGTCGACCACGCGGTCCCCGTTCACATCACCGGCTGGGATGGGGGCGGGATCGACCCAAAGATCCAGACTCACCGAGACGCTCGCCTCTGCCGCATCGGTCACCGTAACGAAGACCGTGTGCAGCCCCGCCGTGCCGATGTCGGGTGTCCCGGACAGCAGGCCGTCGTTGCCCAGGAGCAATCCTGAGGGAAGTCCTGCGGCCGTCCAGGTGTAGGGCGGAGTGCCGCCGCTGGCCTGCAAGGTGGCCGAGTAGAGGGTCAGTTCGGTGGCCGAGGGAAGTTCGCTG
The DNA here is from genome assembly GCA_027493615.1 of Verrucomicrobiota bacterium. Classification (GTDB taxonomy): domain Bacteria; phylum Verrucomicrobiota; class Verrucomicrobiia; order Limisphaerales; family J093; genus DSVZ01. Next base: position 624,575 of record JAOSKK010000038.1, on the reverse strand, counting down.
GTCTTGATCCCCAGCGGATCCACGATGAGGAGCGTGTAGGCTTGTTGGACCGTCACCGCATCGCTGTCGGTGACCTCAACGGTGAACGTAAACGACCCGGCAACGAGGGTGTGCCGGAGAGCACGCCTTCCACGGGGTCAAGTTCCAGCCCGTCCGGGAGCGCGCCGCTGGCGAGCCCGACCAGATAGGGCGGCGTGCCGCCCACGACCAGGGTGCGATCGACATACGGCATCTCGATCTCGCCATTCTGGACGTGGTTGATCAGGCCGAGCGGTGTCTCGACGTTAAAACCCGCCATCTGGGCGCCGAGGAACTGGCCCACTGCGCCGTCGCAGTCTGCGGGGTTGTCGCATTGGGCTTCCCCGTCCTCCGGGTTCGTCGGTCCGAGGTATTCGTAGAACTCGTAGCGGCGGGTCACGGTCTCATCACCCTCGGGCAACTCGTCCGCGCCCTCGATCTCGCCTTCCCCGTCGGGATCGCCCGGCGGACGCTTCTGGAACACCATCCACTCGATCTCGGTCTCCGGCTCCTCCACCTCCCCCTGCCACGGGGCCACCCCTTTCGGATCCTTCACTTCGTCCAACGGCAGCAGCTCTTCAAGCCGGATCTTATGGCCCGACGGCTGCACGGTGGTGAACACCTTGACCCAGACCGGCACGCCGAACTGCGGCACCGGCGGTTCGACTTCCGGGGTTCCGGGGCGGGCGGGGCGACCACCACGCGGACGACGGCAGGTGCGCCCGGGGCGGCTGGCGGAACGTAGTTGAAAGTCGGGGTGGCGATATTCACCGCCGGACCCAGCGTCAGTGTGCCCGGCTGCAGCGGGTCCTCCACCAGCCAGTGGTAGCGCACGAGCGAAGGCGCCCGGCGGTATCCCAAACCGAAATGCTCCCCCAGATTGACGCCCGGGTTGGTGAAGGCATGTCCGTCGGTGGCCGCCAGCGGGTTCAGCGGGTCCTGCGGATTGGTGAAGCCGCTCCAGCTTCCGTCCGGATTCCGCTTCCCCCGGTAGCGAACATACGTCCTGGGATGCGCCGGATCCGAGCGGTCGGTGGTGATCTCCGGCGCCCCGTAATGGTTGTAGTCATAGGTGTAGGTGATATCGGTGCTCTCCAGATCCTCGAGTTCGATCTCGAACCCGTAACACGGACCGCCCGTATCGTTGACCACATCGAAGTTGTTCAGGGAGCCGTAGGCCGTCGCGTGAGCGGCCAGCGGGAGACACACCACCGCCCCCAACGCCAGGAGCGCTTTAAGCCGGAAGACTGAGCTTTGCATCGTCGGTATTGTGATTAATTGAGGCCATCCTCAGCACCAGACAGCCTGGTCCGCGTGCGACCCCATGCCTCAATGATGTTCTCTGTAACTCATCTTTCTGAACCCAGGATGAATCGGGAATGAATTTCTTTTCATTTTGACTCTCCCGGGGGCGAGGTCGCACCATGCCGCAGCCACGGCAAGGGCAGGCCGGGTCGAAAGAGCCCGGGAGGGGGCCAGGGACATCGGCGTCTCATGCAGGTCCTGGTTGTCGAAGACGATGCGAAGACGGCGGAGTTCATCCGCAAGGCCTTGCGGGAACAGGGCATGGTCGTGCATTGGGTGCGTGACGGCCATGAGGCCCTGGGGGCTGTCTTCGAAGGCGCTTTCGACGCCGTGGTTCTCGACATCATGCTGCCGGGGCGGGACGGGCTCAGTGTCGTGCGGCAGCTACGCGCCCGCAACAATCACACGCCGGTGCTCTTTCTCTCGGCCCGCGGCGATGTGGGGGAGCGCGTCGAGGGCCTGGAAGCAGGCGGGGACGATTATCTGTGCAAGCCGTTTGCCCTGGCGGAACTCCTCGCCCGTGTCCGTGCGCTGGGGCGTCGGAAAGGGGAGGTCAGTCCGACGGTCCTGCGGTTGGCGGACCTGACCCTCGACACGACGGCTCACGTGGCGCAACGCGGAGGGCGGCGGATCGAACTGACCTCCCGGGAATACCGCCTGCTCGAGTACCTGATGCGATCGGCAGGGCGCGTCTGCACGCGCATGATGATCCTCGAGCGGGTCTGGGATTACCACTTTGACCCCGCTTCGAATCTCGTCGACGTCTATGTGCGCAAGCTGCGCCAGAAACTCGACGCGGACTTCCCGACCAAACTGTTGCACAGCGTGCGGGGGGAAGGCTACGTCCTGAAGGTTGGGGAAGGAATGCCATGACCTTGCGCCAGCGGTTGGCCGTCCAGTACGGCCTCGTCGTCGCCGTGTGCCTGACCTTGCTGGCCGGGCTCAGCCACCATGAATTCGTGGTCGAACCGCGCATCCGCCAGCAGTTCAACCTGCCCAAGGCTTCGGTGGCTCCCTGGAGGAATACGCGGAGGTGGCCTTCCACATCCTCATCCCGCTCGTGCTCGGCGGCGGTTGGTGGCTGATGCGGCGGAGCCTGCGGCCGCTGGCGGCGCTCACCGGGAACGTGGAGCGTATTCACGCGGAGAATCTGTGCACTCCACTTCCTCGCAACGGGAACGGCGACGAAGTGGACCGGCTGACCGTGGCGTTCAATGCCGTCACGGCCCGGCTGCACGAGTCCTTCCAGCAAATCCGCACGTTCACCCTGCAGGCCTCTCACGAGCTCAAGACCCCGCTGGCGGTGATGCGGGCCCAACTCGACACCGCCCTGCGCGGCTGCCCAGCGAGGACCGGACGCGAGTGCGGCTGGATTCGCGGCCAACTGGCGGAGGTGGAGCGATTGGCCCGGATTGTGGACGCCCTCACGTTCCTGACCAAGGCCGACGCCGGCCTGGTGCGTCTGGAGAAGCGCCCCGTCAATCTGGCTGATCTCGTGCGCGAGAGCTTTGAGGATGCGCTGCTTCTGGCCGAAGCCGCCGGTTTGCGGGTCGAGTTGCAGGTGTGTGACGCGGCGACGGTGCTGGGGATCGGGACCGGCTGCGGCAGCTCCTGCTGAACCTGGTGGACAACGCCCTCAAGTACAACCGGCCCGGCGGTGAGTTGTGCCTGGCCCTGCGGTCGGCCGGTGACGCCGCAGAGTTCCGCATCACCAACACCGGCGAGGGCATCGCCCCCGAACTGCTCCCCCGCGTGTTCGACCGCTTCGTGCGCGGCAACCACGGGGCGGACGAGAACATGCAGGGGTCGGGGGTGGGCCTGACGATCTGCCAGTGGATTGTCCACGGACACGGAGGTACCATCCGAATCGGCTCGGAGCCGGGACGGCTCACGACGGTCACCGTGCTCCTGCCGCTCGCGACACAATGAACACCTCCCGTGCCTCGTTCACTCGCCGGCGTTTTCTTCGCCTCTCGGCCCTCGCGGCCCCCCGCCGGCACGGTCGCGGTTTCCCACGGCGGCTGGTTTGTCGCCGGTTCGGACCGGTTGCGCGTCGGCCTCGTCGGTTGCGGCCGGCGCGGCCTCGGGGCCGCCATGAACTGCGTGGCCTCCAGCCCCGGCGTGGAGATCACGGCCCTTGCGGACAGGTTTCCTGACCGGGTCGAAGCTGCCTTGCGGCGTTTGAAGGACAACTCGCAACCCACGGAATGGGACGCGTCACGGCCGTGGCGCGAGGCCGACAAAGTCAAGGCAACGCCGGACACATGCTTCAGCGGGGTGAATTGTGTCGAGCAGCTCATGGGCTCCGGCGTGGATCTGGTGATTCTGGCGGCGCCCCCCTGTTTCCGACCCGCCCATTTCGAGGCTGCCGTCCGCGCCGGCAAACACGTGTTCCTGGAGAGGCCTGTGGCGGTGGACGCAGCCGGGGTTCAGTCCATCTTCGTCCATTCGGACCTTGCGCGGCGGAAGGGCTTGGGCGTCGTGGCCGGGACCCAGCGTCGTCACGACTTCGCCTACCGGGAGATGATGAGCCGAATCCACGACGGCGCCATTGGCGACGTGCTGGGCATGGAGGTGCATCAGCCCGATCCGATTCTGGATACCCGCGATAATCCCTTCGACATCGCGTGCGAGTTGGGCACCCGGCTGCGACAGTGGTTCCTATGGATCTCACTCGGCGGGGGCGCCGTCGTCCGCGAGCATGTCCCGTCGCTCGACCTCCTCAACTGGGCCATGGGCGCCCCGCCTTGCGAGGTCCTTCCCGCTCGGGGAAAGGGTTGGAAATCCGACATTTCCCAGTGGGACGGCTACTTGTGCTATAACATCGGCTTCCGCTACCCGACCGGGACCGTGACTTTCCTCATGGCCGTGCATGTCCACCCTCCTTGGGGCGGCCGCGTGATCCCGCCCCTTCGCATCATCGGCACCCAGGGCCACGCCCTCCCCGGTCATATCGGCGGTCTCCACTCCTGGACTTATGCAGGTCGCAGGCCCAATCCCTACGAGCAAGAACACGCGGACCTCATCGCCAGCCTCCGCGCCGGCCGACCCCTCAACGAAGGCCGCCAAATCGCCCAAGCCACACTCACCGCCATCATGGCTCGCGCCGTCTACTGCTGTCCCATGCGAGTTTCCTGGGACTTGGCGCTGCAGGGGGCGACGATCCCAACGCGCTGCTCGCCCTCCAGCTTGACCGGAAGGTGTACTCCCTCGACGAGGAGTCCGAGCACCTGCTCCGCACCGCAGAGCTCGAGCCCGGCGCCCCGCCACCTGCCATGTACAGGTATCTGGCCGAATACGAACCCAAGGGCCGCGCGGATCAGCCGCCTTCACCTCCCGCGGGCAGTCTTTGATGGTGAAACTGACACTCACGCGCGGATGTCACTCCGCTGGGAGGTCGCGTTCCCCCGCCCGGTGCGGCCGTACCTTGACCCGGCACCCTCCCCCACTTCAGTCCCACTCCCCTGCCCTGCTCCACCGCCTGCCAGTACTTGTCCTTCACGGCTTCATACAGACCCGGCAGACCGCGGGCATCACGGTCCCGATCCACTGCGATCCACACCGTCGGCGGCAGCGGCTTGGGCGCGGCCAGGAACCTCGGTCCCCATTCCCGAATGGCCCGGGTGACCGGTCGATCCGTCCCATCCGGACTGATGATCCCGTAATCGCTCTGCTCGTTGAGCCGGTACCCGCCGCCCGCACCTGTTCGGTCGTGAGCTGGACCAGTTCCGCGTTGCCATCGGGGACGTCGGCTTGCCATACCGCCGCCCGGTAGGTGACCTGGCCAACCTCCCCTCGCAGGCCCGCAGCAGCCAACGCGGCGGTGAGGAGTGTCCCCAGGATTGAAAGGTCCGGACGAAGGCGCGCATGGCGGGAGTCTACGCACGCGCCGGGCAACCGAGAAGCCTCGCGGACGGCTTTGCGCGCTTCCAACGCGTGGGGACTCGCAAACGCTTCGCGTCAGGGTTTGGGCTGCGAGCGCTGGTTCTTCCCCAAGCGCCGTACCTTGCGTTAGGCTTCGCGCATGCCAACCGACAAACCTCTCCAGGATCGGGTCGCGGTGATCACGGGCGCCAGCCGCGGGCTGGGACGCGCCATCGCGCTGGCGCTGGGCGAACAGGGAGCAGTCCTGGCCCTGCTGGCCCGCGACCGCGTCCGGCTCGAGTCCGTAGTCGGTGAGGCCCGAGCGATGGGCGTGGCGGCCGAGTGCCTTGTGTGCGACGTGACCGCCGAGAACCAGGTGGCGGCGGTGCGCGACCGGATCCGGGAACGCTTCGGCCACGTGCACATCCTCGTCAACAACGCGGGAACCAACGTGCGCAAGCCGATCACTGAATTCACATGGGCCGAGTGGCGCCAGGTCCTGGACACCAGCCTGACCGGCGCCTTCCTTCTGTGCCGCGCCCTGATACCGTTGATGCAGGGGGCGGGGTACGGCCGGATTCTCAACCTGACCTCGATCATGAGTCATGTCGCGCTGGCGGGGCGTTCCGCCTACGCGGCGAGCAAGGCCGGATTGTTGGGCTTCACCAAGGCGCTGGCCCTCGAGTTGGCGCCGTCCGGAATCACCGTGAACGGCATCAGTCCCGGTCCGGTGGCCACCGAGATGAACCAGCCGATCCTGGCCAACCCGGCCTTGCACGAGCAGTTTACCTCCCGAATTCCGCTCGGACGTTGGGGCACCGAAACCGAGGTTGCGCGGCTCGCGGTCTATTTGTGTTCGGCCGAGGCCGGTTGGATCACCGGCACCGACGTCCTCGTCGACGGCGGCTGGACCGCACAGTGACCGTAGGAGTCGAGGTGACGAGACTCACGCAAGGCGGAGCCTCCCGCCGCCGGGCCGAGCCTCCTGACGTCGGCTCCTACGGGGGGGCGGACCTGCTATTTCAGCACCGCTTCGTGGAATTCCTTCCAGTCATCAAGGTTGTTCAGGTTGACGGCGTCGCGAGGTCCGTCCGCGAGGCCGTTGGCGTCAGGATGCCCTTGCGGGTGGCCTCGTCGTGGTGATAGCCAGTGATGGCGGCGTTCAGCGCTTTCACCGAGGCGGCGTCGAGCTTGGCACCTGGCTGTTGGCGGATCCACGCCTCAAACTGGGGATAGGTGGGGCGTCGGGAGCGAATGAACTCGAGCACCGCCTCGCGTTGGAGCCCCAACCCGTCGATCACCATCTGATCGTAGCCATGCCCGCAGCCCGGGTAACCGTCGGCAAGCTTGCCCACCGCCTCGAGGGAACTCTTGAGCCAGAGCCGCGGGAGATGCAGCACGCCGAGGGGACCTGCCACGCCGGAGCTGATCAAGGGAACGTATTTCGTGCTCATGATGCGATCTTGTATCGATGAATGGTTTCGCTTTCGGTTATGCCGGTCGAGACGCTGCCCCAGCCACCCCCCGGTGAGGCAACGCTTTTCCTGGAGGCTTGCGCGCTCTCTTGCACCCCGGCCGGGGTGCCCGCGGGGGGGCCACGTCCGCGGGGGTCCGGAGGTCTCCGCGCTGCTCCGACCTCCGGCTACCGTCCGGCAACCCTCCGGGTTGAAGCGCGGTCCACCACGAACACGCCGGAGGCGTGCCAGACGGTAGCCGGGGGTTGAGCGAGTTCGCGAGCGATACCCCCGGATCGGCGGGCGGCGACGGCATGCATCCCAGAGGGATGCCAGGCGCGGAGGCTTGCGCACCTCTCGCACCCCGGCCGGGGTGCCCGCGGCGGGGGGTGCCACGTCCGCGGGGGTCCGGAGGTCTCCGCGCTGCTCCGACCTCCGGCTACCGTCGGGCAACCCTCCGGGTTGAAGCGCGGTCCACCACGAACACGCCGGAGGCGTGCCAGACGGTAGCCGGGGGTTGAGCGAGTTCGCGAGCGATACCCCGGATCGGCGGGCGGCGACGGCATGCATCCCAGAGGGATGCCAGGCGCGGAGGCTTGCGCACCCTCTCGCACCCCGGCCGGGGTGCCCGCGGCGGGGGGTGCCACGTCCGCGGGGGTCCGGAGGTCTCCGCGCTGCTCCGACCTCCGGCTACCGTCGGGCAACCCTCCGGGTTGAAGCGCGGTCCACCACGAACACGCCGGAGGCGTGCCAGATGGTAGCCGGGGGTTGAGCGAGTTCGCGAGCGATACCCCGGATCGGCGGGCGGCGACGGCATGCATCCCAGAGGGATGCCAGGCGCGGAGGCTTGCGCACCCTCTCGCACCCCGGCCGGGGTGCCCGCGGGGGGTGCCACGTCCGCGGGGGTCCGGAGGTCTCCGCGCTGCTCCGACCTCCGGCTACCGTCGGGCAACCCTCCGGGTTGAAACGCGGTCCACCACGAACACGCCGGAGGCATGCCAGACGGTAGCCGGGGGTTGAGCGAGTTCGCGAGCGATACCCCGGATCGGCGGGCGGCGACGGCATGCATCCCAGAGGGATGCCAGGCGCGGAGGCTTGCGCACCCTCTCGCACCCCGGCCGGGGTGCCCGCGGGGGTGCCACGTCCGCGGGGGTCCGGAGGTCTCCGCGCTGCTCCGACCTCCGGCTACCGTCGGGCAACCCTCCGGGTTGAAGCGCGGTCCACCACGAACACGCCGGAGGCGTGCCAGACGGTAGCCGGGGGTTGAGCGAGTTCGCGAGCGATACCCCCGGATCGGCGGGCGGCGACGGCATGCATCCCAGAGGGATGCCAGGCGGGTGGCTTCCGGGACTTGCCCGGATGTCCCATCCCTTCCCCGAATTCGGCAGCAATCGCCTTGGCCCGGTGGCGTACGGTTTGGGGAACCTCCCCGACATGGGTTCGACCTACCACGACCTCCATTACCACTGGATCTGCGCAACCAAGCTGCGTCGGCCATTCATCAGACCGGCGTGGCGCGCCCGCTTCCACGAGTATCTGGGCGGCACCGTCCGCGGTTTGGATGGCGTCCCGCTCAAGGTCGGAGGCGTGGAAGACCACGTGCACGCGCTGGTTGGCTTGAAGACCACCCATTGCCTGGCGGATTTCGTGCGCGAATTGAAGAAGGCGACCTCCGTGTGGGTGTCCAGCCAGGTTGACCCCAGCTTTGCCTGGCAGGAGGGCTATGCCGTGTTCACGGTAAGCGCCAGCATGAGAAAGACGGTGGGCCAATACATCGACAGGCAGGAAGAACATCATCGACACAAGAGCCTCGCCGAGGAGCTGGAGCTGCTGCTTCGGCGGCACGGCATCCAATACGATCCGAGGTATCTCCTTTAGGCCCGGCCGGGGTCTGGCACCCCGGCCGGGGGTGCCCGCAGGCGTGCCACGTTCCCCGGGGTCCGGAGGTCTCCGCGCTGCTCCGACCTCCGGCTATTGGCGGAGCCGGAAATAGGCGGGGGCGTCGGTCACGGGCAGACGCACGGTGTTGCTGCGGACGCCAGCGACGGCTTCCCAGGCGGCGGGCCGCAACTGGCGACTACGTTCGAGCACGAAGCCCGACCACCCCGCCGCCCAGCTCACCAGGACCTGCCCTCCCTCGGGTCGCACGCTCAGCTCGGGTCGCGGCGGCTGACCGGCCTGGATGGCCCTTTCAGGCTCGGGGTGGACCGCCGATTCCAACAACTCGAGCTGCCCCCAGGGCGGATCGTCCTCCAGCGCCCACGTCCAGCGGAGGCGCATCCAACCAAGGTGCCAGCCGTCCGGGCGCCGCAGCCGGATGCCGAAGAGACCTTCCTGGGGCTGGGCGAAACCCGCGGGTCTCAGGAAGCCGGTGATCTCCCCGCCCCAGCACGTCAAAGGTCCACACCATTCCTGCGTGGCGCGACTCACGATCCCCACACCTTCCGCCGCGAAAGCCGGGCGCACCGGTTCCGGCAGGTCCCAGGTCCAGTAAGGGCGCGGGGCAAGCGGCGGCGCGGGTTCGATGGTCTGGCCAGGCGCGAGCTTGCAGTCCTGGAGCAGCGCGTCGTCCTGGCTCCAGACCCGGACATAGACCTCCACGTGCGCCTCGGGGTAAAGGGCCTCGATCTCGTCGTCCTGATAATAAAAGGCGACGCCCTGGCCTTGCAGGGCCCGCCAATGGTGCTCGGTGCGGAGACGTTCGTGGCTGAAGTCAGCCACGCCGTCCTGGTCCACGTCCACGGGTCGCTTCCAGTCCTGCGTCACCTCACACGTTCCGCTGGGGCCAACCAGCCACGACACGAGGATGCGCTCGGGCACCGGCGCACAGGGACGCGTGGTCGGGACCGCGGCGAGTGTCACCTTGGGGGGCGGCTCCGGAGGCGGAGCAAGCTCGGCGAGCGGGGCGATGGACGCGGCACCGGGAAGTTCTCCCCGGGCGGTGTCGGCGGCCACGGTGGGTTGGGGTTTGAGCACGTAACCGCGGGGCGTGCCCGCGGCGAGGGCGGTCCCCACGATCCAACCTTGCTCGTTGACGTCTTCGGCGGTGACCACGACCCAGTCGTCCGGAAGCCAGCACTGGTGCGGGTCGTTGAGGTTGATCATGGCACTGTAGATGCGAATGATGCCCGAATCGGCGGTGAGCATCCAGGCGCGGGGGTAACCCGTGGGCGTGGTCCATCCCGTGCCCACAATCGTCGTCCGCATGCCGGCCGTGCTCACCGCCAAGGCCTCGCTCTGGCCGGGTGAATTGCTCCAGTTCCAACTCTCCGGCATGATCGTCCCGAGGACCGTGGGGCGGTTCTCGCCGGCCCACCAAAGGACGGCCCGGGTTTCCCGCTGCCAGTTGCCAAGCCGGTAGGCCATGGCATCGGTCGCCCCGACCGCATGCCCGGTTTCATCGGTAGCTTGCGCCGTGTTGTCGGTGAGCGAGACACCGTTGGACGGCTGCGGCAGGCGCAGTTCGCTCGCCTCGCGGGTGGTGGGGTTCAGCACGCCTTCGGTTCGAAATGCGCGCCAGGCCGGGGTTCCCGCCAAAGTGACGCGCGTCTTGCCCACGGTCAGACCCCGGTTGTTGACTGAGTAAGCGTAGCCGGGCTCCTGGGGCTCGAAGCTGCCCAGGTCCGTGACGGTCCAGGAGCTTTCCGCCCCCGCCCACTGCAGGGGGCGGGTCACGTCGCGTCCTTCCACGACCGTGGGCGCGAACCCGACAATGAAACGGCCCGTCGCGGCGATGTCCTGGGCGGCGCTGGGGCCGGAGGCGTTCGGCGTGGGCAAAGCGACCCATTCGCCGGCGGGTGTCTGATAGCCGGCCTGGTCTCCGAGGATCCCCACGAGCGCTCCGCGCTCGTCGACGCCATAGACCACCGAGTCGACCCCCGGTGCACCAAACGGGATCATGGGTCCCAGCTCCGGCCATGGCCACACGCCGCCCCGGTCGAAGTCGGCTTGCGGCCACGGCCCGTCGCCGGCGCCCGCGTAACGCGAGAACCCGCCGAACCGGAGGCCGGCGGACGCCGAAGCTGAGTTCAGCGCGTAAGCGGCGTCGGCAACCGGCAGGAGCCGACACGGTTCGCCTTCCGCGGGCGCGATCCGACGTTGAGACGTCTCCGGCAGGCGGCTCACGGGTGGCGTGAGATCGACGTCTTTCATGGGCCAACGCAGTTCGAGGGGCGGGGCCTCCGCCTCGCTGGCCGAGAGCGACAGCCTCGTGCCCGTCCGTGTCCAGATCGAGACGGCCTCGTCGGAGTCGGGCGTTCGTCCAGCAGCCAGGCCGTGCTCACACTCGACGGGCAATTCGTCCGTGAAGCTGTACAGGCGATACGTCGGTCCGTCCCACAGGACGACCGCCGCTTCACCCCCGGTCCCTGGGTCACCCAGCGCGCGGGCGGAGCCACGGCGTAGCCGCGAGGGACCAGCCGAAAATAGGCGGCTTCGTGCTCGACCCAATCCTGGTTGGCGGGTCCGGACGTCGGTTTGACGCGCAGCGTCACCTCGGTCTGCCCCGGCGGGATGGTCAAGGTCCATTGTCCGTCCGAAGCGGGGGGAAGCTCAGACCATTCTCCCGGGGAAGCCCAGTGATTGGTGTACAGATCGTAGTCGTAGTCCAAGGCGGGAGGAGGCAGCGCGGGTCGCGTCACGCCGCTGGTCACGGCCTGGAGCACCACGGGCAGCGCGTCGGCGGCGGGTCCGGTGCGGCTGATGCGGAGCAGGCCGGGATAGCGCCGCCGATCATCCGCCAGATCCGCGGTGCGTTCGAACCGCACGGTGGTGCCGCGCAGGACTTCGCCCTCCGTCCACGCGACGTCCGCGGCCTCCAGCGCTCCGGGGGGCGGCAAGGGCGCGTCGGTTCCGGCCGGAGCCAGGAGCAGGGTGAGTCTTTCCCATCCGTCGGGCCCCGCCGGTGGGTAGGTGAAGATCGCCTCGTCGCCGACGACCGTCTCCGGTCGGATCTCCTCCGAGACGCCAGCCGCATTCTCCACGCGGAGCCGGAGCCTTGGGGCACCGCCGACCACGGAGGAACTCGAGCCGGCTTGCAGGACGCTGGGGTGGTTCACGCAACGCCCACGAATCCGCACACGTCCGTCCTCGAGCACTTCCGGCCGCGCCATCTGCACTTCCTCGATGCCCCGCAGTTGACCTGCCCCATCCAGAAGCGTCCGGACACGCATGACCCGCCCGTGCGGCACGAAGTCGGGGGCTGCCGCCGGCGGGTCGGCCAAAGCGCTGACCGCTGCGGTGGGTACTGCTGGCAGCAGCACTGGTTCCTGGAAGTCCAGGCTCGCGGTCGACCGCCAGTTCGTCGCCGTCTGGAAGTTGGGCCCGTGATAGCAGTTCTGGCCGGTGACCGGGTGGTGGGTAGGCCGGAACAGCGGGCGCCAGAGGGCCAGGGCGGTGTTCGTGGGTTCCGGCTCGTAGAACTGGTCCAGCGGCCAGGTGGTGAACCGGTTGTTCACGAACCGGATCTGGTCGGCCCCGCCCACCAGCATTCCTGCCGCATAGCCGGGCGTCACCCGTCCCACCGGCAGGCTGGGGTCGGAGACCGGCAGCCAGTTGGTGTAACCGCCTGCGCCGGTGAAACGCCACTCGAAGCTGCTCGATTCCTGGCGCCAGGGCACGGCCCGCAACCGCACCGCGTTGGCGGCGACGGTGATGTTGGTGAACAGGTAGGTGCCGCCCAGACCCGCCCCCGGGCCGGCACGCCCACGTTGGCCAGGAGTTGGACATCGAGGACAATGTTGTTCGTGAAGTCGATGTTCCGCAGCGGCGCGCCGTCCCGGGCGGTGTCGTTGTTCATGCCCAGGGCCGTTCCCACCACGACGTTGTCGTGGAACGAGACGGCGGCCGAGCTGGCCGTCGCAAAGGCGATGTCGTTGCCCGCCCCCTGCACCTGACAACGCCGCACCACCGCCACGCGGTTGGTGTAGAACCAGCCGGGACCGTTCAGGCCGGGGGGATTGGGAGTCGCGACGACGATGGCCGACCCGTAGCCCCCGCGCACGACGTGGAAGTCGCTGACCTCACAGTCCTCGATGATCCACGCGGGCTGGGCCGCCGCGCCGTAGCGGAACGTTGGGATGTCCACCCACAGCGGAAAGCATTCGCGCTGGGTCGAGCGGAAGCGCGGCAGGGGCGCCACGCCGTTCGCCCCGCAATGGCGGACGTGCACGTTCTGGATCCACCCGGTGTTGGCCCGGACCATCAACGCCTTGAGGGTGAAGCCCAACGTGTAGGCCGGGCTGGCGCATGTGTTGGTGGCCGCCCACGCCGGCCAGTTGGCGTCGAGGATCAGGTCGCGCGCCCCGAACGAATCGAGGCCCTGGGAGAAATCCAGCAACGTGGATTCCCAAGTGGGCCCCGGAACAGGGCTGCGCCCGGAGCAGGAACCTCGTACCGGAGGACGGGCCGTTCTGGCGGGTCCGCCGCCCGGAGTATGAGCCGGCGCGCCGAATGGTCGGCAGCAGCCAGGGCGAACCGCTCGATCGCATACAGGTTCGTCAGGCCGGCCGTGCGGAGATGGAGCACGACCTCGGGGTCCTGCGGCGCCTTGGGATTGTCGCGGATCAGCGCCTGCACGCCGGGGGTGGTCCACGGTAGCGGCTGGGCCCAGGAGTTCGCGGTGAGCGTGCTGCCGTTGGCGGGTGTGCCGGGTGGCGCCAGCCAGTACTCGGCCCCGGTGGCGGGTCCAAGCAAGAAGAGCGCGAGTGCTCCCGCTGCCCACCCGAGCGGAACGGCCTGCGCCAGCGGTGGGGCGGAGGCGTCCGGCCATCCTCTCCCTGAACCTGTGGTGCGGGCGTCCCGCCTGCACTCCCAAGGTTCATGGGTCCTGGGCACGACCACGATTTCTGGCGAGTTCACGCTCGGGGCGCTACGCGCTCATACACCGATTGACAAGCAGAAACGGCCGGAAAGGCGTGCCGGTTGCCGGCGGCCAAAGGCCCGAGCGTCGGGTTCTGGCGCCTTGCGGGCGCCGCGTCGCGGCCCTGGCCAACTCACCGAGCCACCGGAACGACCTGCTCCGGCGGCAGGTCGCCCGTACGGACGACCTCGTATCGACGCGTCACCGGACGCTTCAATTCCGCGATGGCGGCTTCCAGTTCAGCGAGTTCCGGGTCGGCGGCGATGACGTCTTCGGATGCACCAGAGGACGACAAGACCAGCCGCGCAAGGCGGGCGTTCTTCCGCACCACGGCTTGCCGCAGTCGCTCCGCCTGCTCCCAGGACGGTCCCCGGGCGATGATTTCGTAACGGGCCCAGTCCAGGTGAGTGCTCCGCAGGAGCGGTTCCCCGTCCACCCGCAGCTCGTACCTGCCCTCCTTGAGCCGGGGCAACTGGATGTAGCGATGGGGTTCGTCCTCCGCGGTCAGGTTCAAGTCCGGCCGGGGCTGGGCAGGGGCAAGCGCTCCTCGGTAAAGACCACCATCACATGGTCGTCCTGCCGCGAATGCGATTGGATGTGCGCCCCGAACCCGCCGTCGCGCCACTGGCCGTCTCCCATCAAGGCCGAAGCGCCAGTTGGTGGAGGGCCAGCGGAGGCCCCGCTCCAGCGCGAAGGCCAGCCGCCGCAACCCGTACGCCGTCGGCCGCACGCTGTCTTCCGTCAGCCGAGGCCTGGTCCGCCCGCCTTCCTCGCGGTGCACGAGAGACGCCAGGACATCGCGTTGGCTGAACAGGAAGAAATCCACGAACTCCACCCCCGGTTGGTCGAGATCTGCCAGGCAGTGTCGGCAAAATGAAGCGCCTGCGCGTTGCGGTTGGTGACGTCGACCAGGCTGCCACCGGGTGAGGGCTCGTAGCTGAGCGGGCTCACCATCACGATGCGCGGGGGTTCTCGGGATCAATCCCCAGCACGCCGTCGAGAACGCGGGTGTAGACGTTCGAGAAAGCCGGTCGAACTTCGTCCCCCCACCACGCGGCGGCCGTCCCGTAGCTCAGCAACACCACGCCCGGCCCCGAGGCGCGCACCTCGGCCAAGAGGTGGGTCAGCCACGCGGCCTCCGCGTCCGCCGGGCGAGGATCGGGATCTCGCAACCGGTTGTGCGGGCTGGTCGACAAGTTGCGGAAGGTCAACCGCCGGTCGGGATACTGCGTTTGGATCCGGGTCTCGAGGTAGCCGTGCTCGGCTTCCGCTTCAAAGACGGCGTCCCCAGCCACACCACGCGCTCGCCGGCCCGGAACTCGAATGGCGGCCGCGGAGGGGGCCGATGGACGGAGCGTCCGCGGGGTGCCGGGCTTGCGGGCGCAGCGTCCGGCAGCCGCAGGGGTCCGACGGGCTGCTCGGGCATCCCCAGAGGCGGCGGGGGGCGTGGCACAAAGAGGTCGGCAACCGGGTCCGTCACGGTCTGGCCGTGGCCGGGCCGGTTGCCCGGCAGACTTAGCAGGAGCAACAGCCAGGGAAACCATCGCATAGCAGCGCCATTTCATACCGAGCGTACGCCGCCCGGCAACTCAGCTTTGAAATCCAAGAAAAGACCAGTGTTCGCCAAAATCGGTAAAGCCGGACCGGCCGGAGGCTACCTAGCTTCCCCTCGTGATCCACAGCCATCGGGCCGAAGGCCCGGGTGCACTCCGGAGCGCGATGAGCCCGCGCTCTTGCGCCTCGATCGCCCCGGCGCTGCCGGTCCCGAGAGCCCGATGAACGACCGCAGGCTGGCCTTCATCTACGCTCCGCAGATCGAAGGGTTGAGTTACCCGCCGGACTGTCCGTTCAAGACCGAACGCTCGACCCTCACCCGGCGCCGGCTCCTCTCGTTTGGCTGGCTGGGCCTGCCCCACCGCGCCGAGATCACCGCCCGACCCGCCACGCGCGTCGAACTGGGCCGCCTGCACTCGGACCGCTACCTCCTGGAACTCGAACGGGCCACGGCCGGCGACCTCACCCCGAAGGTCTGCACATGGGTCTGGGCGGGCCGGACACACCGGTGTTCAAGGACCTCCTGCCCTACGCCACCTGGGCCTGTGGCGCCGCGTTGACCGCCGCGGAACGGCTTCTGGCCGGTGAGGTTGACGTCGCGTTCCATCTCCTGGGCGGTTTCCACCATGCCATGGCCGAGCGCGCCGCCGGGTTCTGCTACCTGAATGATGTGGCGCTGGCCTGTCTCCGCCTCGCCGAGGGCGGCAAACGGGTGCTC
The DNA here is from genome assembly GCA_027493615.1 of Verrucomicrobiota bacterium. Taxonomy (GTDB): domain Bacteria; phylum Verrucomicrobiota; class Verrucomicrobiia; order Limisphaerales; family J093; genus DSVZ01. The sequence goes on along the minus strand of JAOSKK010000038.1, from coordinate 608,803 downwards.
TACCTCGACGTGGACGCCCACCACGGCGACGGCGTCCAGGCCGCGTTCTACCGGCGCCGCGATGTCTTCACCATCTCCCTGCACGAAAGCGGCCACACCCTCTTCCCCTGGGGCGGCTTCGAGGACGAGATCGGCGAGGGCGACGGACTGGGTTTCAACGCGAATCTTTCCCTGCCCGCCGGCACGTACAACGAGGCGTTCCTCGACGCCTTCGACCGCGTGGTGCTGCCGCTGCTCGCGGCGTACGCCCCGGACGTCATCGTCCTCGAGCTGGGCATGGACGCGCTGGCCGGGGACCCGCTGACACATCTGAGCCTTACCAACCATGCGCACGAGGCTGTCCTGGAGCGGTTGCTGCGCCGGAACATCCCGCTGCTGGTCGCCGGCGGTGGCGGTTACCATGTCGAGAACACCGTCCGCGGCTGGGCCCTCGCCTGGCAGGTTTGCGCCGGGGAACAGAACGAACACGATCTCAGCCTGGGCATGGGCGGCGTGATGCTCGGGAGCACCGAATGGGCCGGCGGCCTGCGCGACCACGACCGCCCGGTGACCCCGGAACAGCGGCGCACGGTCGAACCTGCGCTGCGGGCTTCGGTTGACGCCGTCATCCGGAACGTCTTTCCTCACCACGGCCTCCCGTCCGGTGCGGGTGCCTCCGGGCCCGCTGCTTCGGAACCGGGCCCGGCCGCGACTCTGTAATCAGTGCAAACTACTACCACCCCCGAAAGGACCCAGACATGACCGATCAAAGCAAGACCGTCTCGACCAGCTCGCTCCTGCAGGAAAGCCGAACCTTCCCGCCTGCTCCCGAGGTCGTCCAACGCGCCTACCTCAACGCCGCGCAGTTCCAGGAGATGTACGACCGCTCGGTGAACCAGCCCGACGCTTTCTGGCTCGAACAGGCCAAGACGCTCGACTGGGTCAAGCCCCCGACGGTTGCGCGCAAGTACACGTGGGACACCGCCGCCCGCAAGATCGAGCACACCTGGTTCGAGGACGGTGTCCTCAACGTCACCACCAACTGCCTGGATCGCCACCTCGCCAGCCGTGGCGACCAGGTGGCCATCATCTGGCAGGGCGAACCTGAGAACGACCTCACGCGCATCACCTACCGGCAACTGCACGCCGAGGTGTGCAAGTTCGCCAACGTCCTCAAGTCGCTGGGCGTGAAAAAGGGGGACCGGGTCAGCATCTACCTCCCCATGATCCTCGAGTTGCCCATCGCCATGCTCGCCTGCGCCCGGATCGGCGCCATCCACTCGATCGTCTTCGGCGGGTTCAGCGCCGATGCCCTCGCCAACCGCATCAACGACTCGACCTGCAAGCTGCTCATCACCGCGAACGTCGGGCTCCGCGCCGGCAAGCACATCCCCCTCAAGGTCATCGCCGACGAAGCCTGCAAGTCCACGCCCAGCATCCAGAAGGTCATCGTGGTCAAGCGCGACGACACCCCCGTGCAACCTGGTTGCCGGTCGCGATGTCTGGTACCACGATCTCATGGCCAACGCCTCGCCGGAATGCCCCGCCGAGCCCATGAAGGCGGAGGACTACCTCTTCATGCTCTACACGTCGGGCTCAACCGGCAAACCCAAGGGCGTCGTCCACTCCACCGCCGGCTACCTCCTCCACGTCGCCCTGACGACCAAGTACGTGTTCGACATCCATCCCCAGGATGTCTTCTGGTGCACCGCCGACATCGGCTGGGTCACCGGCCACAGCTACATCGTCTACGGCCCGCTCTGCAACGGCTTCACCAGCGTGATGTTCGAGGGAGTGCCCACCTTCCCCGATGCCGGCCGCTTCTGGCAGATCATCGCGAAACTGAAGGTGACCCAGTTCTACACCGCCCCCACCGCCATCCGTTCCCTCATCCGCCTCGGCGAGGAGTGGCCCAACAAGCATGACCTCAGTTCCCTCAAGGTCCTTGGCTCGGTGGGCGAACCCATCAATCCCGAGGCCTGGATGTGGTACTACCGCGTGATCGGCAAGGAGAAGTGCCCGATTGTCGACACCTGGTGGCAAACCGAGACCGGCGGCCACCTCATCACGCCCCCTGCCCGGTGCGCACACCCTCAAACCCGGCAGCGCCAGCCGCGCCTTCTTCGGCGTCGAGCCCGTCGTCCTCCGCGACGACGGCACGCCCTGCGCCCCCAACGAAGGCGGCAAGCTCTGCATCAGGAAGCCGTGGCCTGGCATGATGCGCACCACCTGGGGCGACCACGACCGCTTCATCGACACCTACTTCACGATGTACAAGGACATCTATTTCACCGGCGACGGGTGCCGCGTGGATCCGGATGGCGATTACTGGCTCATGGGCCGGATCGACGATGTCGTCAACGTCTCCGGCCACCGCATCGGCACCGCCGAGGTCGAAAGCGCGCTGGTCAGCCATCCCAAGGTCGCTGAGGCGGCCGTTGCGCCCATGCCGCACGACGTCAAGGGCCAGGCTCTCTATGCCTTCGTGACCCTCAAGGACGGCATCCATCCGAGCGACGAGCTCAAGAAGGAGCTCGTCCTGCATGTCCGCAAGGAAATCGGCCCCATCGCCGCTCCGGACAAGCTCCAGTTCGCGCCGGCCCTGCCCAAGACCCGGTCGGGCAAGATCATGCGCCGCATCCTGCGCAAGATTGCCGAAGGTCAGCCGGATCAGATCGGCGACACCACCACGCTGGCCGACCCGCACGTCGTCGAGGTGTTGGTGAAAGAGCGGCAATAGCAGAACTCCAAGGCGCGGCCGGCTTGCCGGGGCATGCGCCCTGGCAAGCCGGGGTACCTCGGAGTCCGTCGCCCTCCCTGTTCCCACCCCAGGCCCGGATCCGGATCGTTCAACCCATGAGCTCCCGGCTTGCCTCCCAAACTGTGATCGCGCCTGCCGCCGCCTCGGATGCCGCGCCCGGCTCGGGCGCTGCGGACCGCGCCCTCGCCGGCCGCTCCACCGTCTCGTCCCTCACCTCCTCCCGCGTCTCCAACCCCTGTCCCGTTCGTTTCGCTCGCGCCGTGGAGACCCCCCATTGGAACCGCGCCCCTGGCGCTTCCGCAGCCTTCACCTCCTTCGGTTACGCCGGATTTTCCCTGACCGGGGCTCGCTGCGATCCCCGCTGCGTGCCGCTTCTTCCCATCCTCACGACTCTGGCCCTTGGACATCAGACTCCGGACTCTGCCCTCCCATGACCACCCCCCCCCACCCCCTGCCGCCCTGCCGAACCGTGGCTGGACGGTCACCAGCGCCGGTCTGGGCATCAACTTGGCCCTGGGCGTCCTCTATACCTGGAGCCTGTTCAAGGGTGCCATCGAGAAGGAGTTTGGCTGGAAGGGCTCGCGGCTCAATGATCCCTACGCCCTCTGCTGCCTGGTCTTCGCCTTCGCGATGATCCTGGCCGGGCGGTGTCAGGACAAGTTCGGCCCCCGCCTCACCGCCTCGATTGGCGGCTTGCTGGTCGGTCTGGGAATGGTGTTGATCTCGACCACCACGAGTTATGTTGTCTGGCTGTTGGGGTTTGGCGTGCTGGTCGGGCTGGGCATCGGCTTCGGCTACTCCTCTGCCACCCCGCCTGCGCTCAAGTGGTTCCCGCCCTCGAAGACCGGCCTGATCGCCGGCCTGGTGGTGGCCGGTTTCGGTCTGGCGCCGGTCTACCTGGCGCCGACCTCCCAGTTTCTGCTAGGCCACTATCAAGTGCGGACCTCGATGCTGATTCTTGGTGTGGCGTTTGTGGTGATTGTCTGTGGTCTGGCGCAACTCTTGGTCAACCCGCCACCCGGTTATGTGGCCGGACCCAAACCCGCGGCGGGCGCCGCGGCGAAGCCGGCTGCGGCCAGTGCGACGCCCTCCGAAGTCCTGCGCCAGCCGACCTTCTGGCTGCTCTGGGTGATCTACTTCATCGGCGCCGGGGCGGGCCTGATGGTCATTGGCAGCATCAGTGGCATGGCCAAGACCAGCATGGGCGAACTCGCCTTCGTGGCGGTGGCAATCCTGGCGGTTGGCAATGCCGGGGGACGCATCCTGGCCGGCACGCTGTCCGATCGGATCGGCCGGCGCTGGACGCTGTTCCTGGTGTTGACGATTCAGGCCGCGCTGATGCTCCTCGCCATCCCGATCACGGCCTCAAAGGACATGGCGGCCGTCGTCATCGTGGTGGTGGCCGCCCTGATCGGGGCCAACTACGGCGCGAACCTCGCCTTGTTCCCGTCGTACACCAAGGACCTGTGGGGCCTGAAGAGCTTCGGCATGAACTACGGCCTGCTCTTCACTTCCTGGGGGGTGGGCGGTCTCGTGCTCAGCCGCCTCCAGCAAACCCTGACCGCCAGCAGTGGCGGCAGTTATCGATCGTCGTTCATCACCGCCGGCGTCCTGCTGTTGGTCGGTGCCGCCCTCACGTTCCTCATCCGACCGCCGCAACCGAAGCCGAGGACGAACTGAAGGGCGAAGGGCGAAAGTCGAAGGTCGAAGGTCGAAGTACAACACGTGACGTGCGGGCGGTCAGGGGTGAGGCGGGAGGCCTGAGCCGCCAGCCGCATCTCCAGCCCGGAACCGCATCACAGTCTCTCAACCCAACTTGTGAAAACCCGCAGTCAAGAAACCAATCGTGAAAGCCCGATGCCCGAAGCGCGCAGGCAAAACTTCGGACTTCGACTTTCGAACTTCGGAGTTCACTTCGCTCTGCTTCCCGCCACGGTGTGTGCCTCGACGAACCTGACGTTCAAGGCCGACCTGGCGGTGAAAGAGACTTACGACAGCAACGTGTACCTCCAGGACGAGCAACCGGACCTCACGAAGGTGCCGCAGGCCGTTCAGCCGTTTCAGGAGTCGTTCGTCACCTCCGTCACACCGCGGGCGGGACTCGACTACCGCGCTGCGTCCGGGTTCAACGCCGCCCTGAGCTATGCCCCGAGTTCGTCTGGTATCATGCCGAACCGTCGGAGGACCACATCGCCCACCGAAGCTTGCTCAACCTGGGGGGCAAGCTTGCGGGGCTGCCCTGGCAGGTCGGCAACTCGCTCGCTTACGTCCAGGGCAGCGAGAACAACCTCTACTTCGGCGCCCCCGGCGGCGCCCCGGCCATCGGCGGCATCCCCATCCGTGATCGCCGGCAACAGCTCGTCTATCGCGGCAAGGCCAGCCTGACCTGGGACGTCGACTCCTGGTTCTTCCGCCCGGTCGCGTCGGGTTACTGGCATGACTTCCAAACCGTGCAGCGGTCCGATCCCGGCTACGAGAACTACATTGACCGACGCGAGTTGAACCTGGGCGGGGACCTCGGCCGCAAGCTGGGAACCCAGACGCGCCTGTACGCCGGTTACCGCTTCGGCTTCGAAGTGCAAGGGCATCTCCTGGACTCTCCCTACCACTACGACTCCGAGTACCACCGCCCCGTCGTCGGGATCGAAGGCCAACCCTGGAAATGGGTGAAGGCGAACTTCGCCATCGGCCCGGACATCCACCACACCATTCATGAGACCGCCCCGGGTTTCGACCCGAACTACACCACGCTTTGGGTCGACGGGGTGATCACGCTACTGCCCACGGCCCAGGATACCATTGTCCTGACCTGGAAACAGAATACGCAGCCTGCCTTTGCCAGCACCGCGGTCTACGACGACATCACGTACGACTTCACGGCCCGCCATCGCTTCGATGCCAAGTGGGCGGTCAACGGCGGGTTCCGGCTCTACATCGGCGACTGGCTCGCACCGGTGAACCGGGACGATTGGATCTACACCGCCAGCGCCGGACTCAGTTATCAGCACGATGCCCACTGGAGCGCCGAGCTGGGCTATTCCTACGACTGGGTGGACAGCAAGGTTCCGAACACCCCCGGCCGCGAGTTCACCCGCCACCTCGCCTGGCTGGGCGCCCGCTACACGTTCCGCTGATCTGGCTCAGGCGCTTGGCGGGCCAGGTCACGCGCTTGCGGCCGGACCTCGCCGCAACTGCCGCCGGCGAGGGTTGGAGCAGGGGGTGATCGGGGATAGCCAGGGAGACCGCTCCGCGGGTGCGGAGAGGTGACCGGGCGTCCCGGACGCGCCCGACGCGGTGGGGTCGACCTCACCTGTGACTTCAGGGGTGCGGAGGTTGCCAGCCATACGGTGCGCTACATGATCGAGCCCACCAGCGCACGCCACATCAGATGCAGATTCGCGCCAGGCCGAGATGTGTTCCAGGCACACAAAGCGGCGCTGAAGCGCGACGCACTCCAGACGCTTCGCGAGTTCCTCACCGCGAGGCAGGCGCAACGCGTTTGGAGTGCGCCGACTTCCAGCGGCGCTTTTCGTACCCGCCTCCCCCTCTCCCTGCCCTTCCCGCGGGTCAGCGGGGCGTCGGAGCAGAGAACCGGGCCCGCCGACGTTCGCCGCGCCGCTGGAGCATTACCCAGCCCAGGGCACCGAGGGCCAGCGCACCCAGGATGCCGCCAGGCTCCGGGATCACCGTCACGGCGAGTGACCAGGACTCGAGTTGGAATTCGCCGCCACCGCTCACGTCGGCAACGAACAAGGTCCAGTTGCCGGCCTGGTTGGCACCGTTGAACGAGGCAAGGGTCGCATCACGCAGATCGGAGGTGGTCACCAGCAGGGGATCGACGGGTCGGCCGTCGGGTTGCCAGCGGCCGGTCAGCGCGCCGGTCAAAGGCAGGAGCTCGCTGCCGGTGAGGGTGAGGCGGTAGTGGTGGATGTCGGCCTCGGCATCGTCGGCGAGGGTCACGCGCACCGCGACATCATCGCTGTAGCCGAAAGGGCGGCCCGGGCGCTTTCCCGGGCGGTTGAGCAACACGCTGTAACCGCCCCCCTCATGCGCAAGCGTGGCGTAGAGATCCCCGGTGAACCCACCCTCGCCCAGCGGCGTGAGGACCAGCGTCACCGCCACGGACTGGATGGGAGCAAGTGAGGCTGGCAACGTCTGCGTGTTGGCCAGGCCCGAGAGATTCCCGTCCGGGATGGCTTGGTTGACGGGGAACGCGAAAACGCGGGTCGCGTCGCTCCCCGGACCTCCGACGTCCCAGGACATCTGGCCGTGGGCCGTCAACGCGCTGGCAAGCAAGGCGAGCCAGCGGATCGGTGGAAGTTCAGCCAGCGGTTTCATTCGGCGACGGTTCGGTAATAGCGTTCCACGGGGGCGGGTTCGGTGACGTCCACCCATTCGACCACGCCGCGCGGATCCGCCTCGACCGTGGCCAGAGGCTCCCATCGGGTGGCGGGCAGGGCTGCCGCCCATTCGATCGCGTAGCGACGCCGGGCGATGCCGGCAAAGGTGATCCGCCGGTGGCCATTGGGCAGCAGGGTGATGGCGACCAGATTCAGTGAGGGTGTCGGTCCGGTTCCGGCGATCAGCACCGTGACCAGGGTTCCCGCCACATTGCCCGCCGCGTCCTCGATGGCATAGGTGAACGAGTCCATGTCAGCGACCGTGGGAGGAGGTTCGTAAAGCAGCCAGCCATTGTCCCATGTCACCCGGCCGCCGGCGACGCTCGCGACATCGAACCGGAGCAGGCGCAGGGGGTCCGCATCCGGATCGCGGTCGTTGGCCAGCAAACTGGTCACGCGAATCTTCAACGGCTGACCGAGCGGACGGTGGACCGTGTCCGGTGTGGGAAGCGGCGGACCATTGAGCGCGCCGGCGAATCCCGGCCGGTCCGCAATACTCCCGTCTGCGGACTGCCGCAAGCCACCGGCTGCGGCTTGGGAGGACTCCAACCGGTAATGCGCGGAACTGGAGACGCCCCCCCGTGTCAAAGGCTGCCTGCCGCCATCTGTAGGGTCGCGGTTGCATCTCGCCGCCGTGGAGCCAACCGACCAGGCCGAACCCCGCCAGGACTGCCAGCACGCGAGCCCCGCCGGGCAGCCAGCGTCTGGCGAACCGCGGTGCGCAGGAGGGCGAGGGCGACGGCGACGATCGCATTCAGGAGCCTTTGCGTGTCTCGCGAGCGGCCGCCGCCGACTGGCTCGAGGGGGCCGGGGCCTCGCCGTCCTTCCAGAACCGCTGTTCCAGGATCTGGCCCGCCTTCAGTCGAACCTCGGCCTTGACGAAGCCGCTCGGATAAAAGGCCCGGGAGACGCCGTCGGGCTGCCCGTCCCGCATCGGGATGTCCTCGGACAGGGTTCCATCCTCGAACCAGCGGAGGAACCGGCCCTGGACGCGCCCCCTGCACGATCGTGGCCACCGACTGGGTCGCCCCGTTGGCATGCCATTTGACGCGGAGGCCGTTCGCCACTCCCTCCGTGTAGTGTTCCCGCACCTGGATTTGCCCGTTGGTGTGCCAACCTTCCGAGACGCCGTTCAATACCCCGCGAACGATCTGCGAGCGCGACTTCAGCGTCCCATTGGCATGCGGTTCGACCAGCCAACCCGTGAACGGCTGGTTGGTGGCGGATCGCAAGACCAACCGGCCTTCCACACGCACCAGGTCGTTCCACCCGAGCGCAGGTTCCACGGGGAGGCGTCGGAGCACGCCACACCCACCAGGCGCCGAGCGTCACGGCCGCCACTGCCAGCACGATCCTGAACGCACGCCGATTCCCAGGAAGCGGTGGTGCGGGCGTCCCGCCTCCACTCCCCCAGGTGGTCTCCGCAGCCGGGAAGAGCGCGCGTTCGTTCACGGGTCTGGCGGGAGTCAGCGGCACGGAATGCGGAGCGAATCAGCGCACCTGCAACTTGAAAAAGCGCCAGGGGGGCCCACCGTTGGCGGGCGCGGCCACCCGGGCCCGGATCAGGCGCGTCTCCGTGGCAATCAGGTGTTCTCGTTCCGCGGCGCTGGCCGGATCGGCCGGCAGGTGGAAGTTGACCGGGGTCCAGTCGTGCATGTCGGCGGAAGCCTGGACCGTGTAACTCCGGCCGCGGATGGCGGTGAACTCGAGCAGGGGCTGATCGGTCGAGGTCGGGAGGATCGCCAGGGAAAAGCCGTCGGCAGGGTCGAAGGCATAGGTGCCAGCGACGTACTCGTCGAGATTCGAGAGACCATCGGCATCGGAGTCGTCCTCGGGTCGGATGTCCTCGAGGTCGAGGTCCCCGCCTAACATCTGGATCAGCGCGCGCTCCCAGGCATCCGGCAACCCGTCCCCGTCGGAATCCACACCGAGGGTCAGATCCACGCGCGACCGTCCACCAGGGCGGGCGACCAGGTGGGCGGTGCCGGTCATCTCGATGGGGAGATAGGTGACGTTGCCGATCTGCACGCGCAGGCGGAACGGCACGGTCGGCCGGAGGGCCGTGGGTTTGTAGAGGTCGGCGGTCGCGCCCGAGTCCATGGGGATGGCGAGGCGATAGTTCACGCCCGGCTCGGCGCTTGGTGCGATGGCGCTCCGGACCGGGGTGGGGCCACCGGTCTCGAGAACCACCTCGGCGCCCGGGTTGCGGAAGGGGTGGCCCAGTTCATCGCGGACGGTGCCGTAGATGAGGTGATGCGGGGCCGGCGGGAAGGCCAGGGCCGTTGCGACGCAGAACAGGAGGGCGAGGAGCGAAGGGCAAAGGGCGAAGGGCGAAGGGCGGAGGGCGAAGGGCGAACGGCGAAGGGGGCCGGATAAGGCGTCCGGGTGGGATTGCCCGTGATGGGCGGCACCGGAGACAGGCCGAGCGGAGGACGCGCGGGAGGTGGGGCAGGGATGGGAGTTCATGGCCGGAGAGGCGCGCTTAGTTGCCCGAATAGGAGTAGGTCACGAAGTGGAGCTTGATGTCCTTCACCGTGCGGATGAAGCGATCGAGCCCCTCCTGCGGGTTGTTCAGGAGCGTCCGACCGGGGATGACAAGCTTCCATTGGCTGTTCCAGACCGAGCGCCCGATCAAGCGGTTGTTCGTGTACTGCGAGCGCAGCAGGTCGCCACCGTAATAGATGTCCGTGGTGAAGTAGCTCGAACTGGGCACCGGGCGGAAGGCCTGGTGCTTCCGGCGCGCGAACAGGGGCTCGGTCAGCGTGTCGCCCGACTGGAAGAGGCCGCTTTCGGAAAAGCCGGACGCCCCGATGTTGAATGGTAGCGGGATGGCGAGGTCCTCGACGTTCCAGGTGCGGATGCCACTCGCGTCGCCCAGCGGCGGGGTGCGCAAGGAATCGACGCCCACGGGCACGAGGTAGATGTACGGAGTCGCCGACAGAGCCTCGGGATCGAGGAACCACACGCCGGGATCCTCGACCGAGGTGCCGCCCGCCCCGCTCACCGCCGCGCTGTTGGCGGCAGGCGCGCCCATGCCTCGATACCCCTCCAGTGCCACGCCGGCGGCGAAGATCTTCGTCGCAAAGGAACTGGGGCTGAAGGTGCTGTCCCCCGCGGCCAGCGGTTGGCCGAAGAGATTCAGGCCGTCGGCAATCGTGGTGCTGAAGGCGAGGATGATTCCGGGCACCGGGAGGCCATGGCCGGCATCCACCTGCAAACAGAAGCGCCGCACATCGCCATCCGCGAGGATGTTGTCCACCCGGGCACGGTGAAGGGTGTCCTGCCACAAGGTGTCGCCGTCCGCGCCCGGGAGGATGCGAAGCTGTTCGGTGCGCAGCGAGACGGTGGTGCTGTAGGCATCCGGGCTGTTGAAGCCGAGCCGGCCCCGGAGCACATCCCAATCCGCCTTCATTTCGGCCAGGGCGCTGGAGAGCCCGGGATCGCCGGTGTTGCTGCCGGCGAACTGAGGTTCGCCTTCCCGCACGACGCCCAGGGCCCGCGCGTTGATGATGCGGCGCTTGAACTCCCGGCCGGCGCTCGTGTTCAGGAGGCCGGTTTCGTAGTCATAGGCGTTGGCCGCCAGCAAGGCGTACCGGGCCGCGAGATCGAACAAGGTCTTATACCGCTCCAGCTTCTCGTTGCGGAAGATCCGGAAGGCCGCGTCGCGCGTCCGGTAGCCTTGCACGACGGCCGCGGCTCGCTGGCGGAAGATCTCGCGCTCGGCCTGGATGGTGTCGCCCTGGGCGATGAGCGCCCGGACGGCCCGCTGCTTGTCGTCGTATTCGCGGAGCCGCTCATTGACGGTCCACAGCCGGCCCTGCATGTCGCCGAGCTTGTTGCCGAGGTCCTGGACGGCGTTGCGCAGGTCCTTGGCACGTTCCAGGGGCGCAATCCCGAAGAACTCCGCATACGTGCGGGCCGTCTTGGTGGCGAGTTCCCAGGCGGCGAAAATCGTGTACTTGGCCAGTGCGACCTTGTCCAAGACCGAGGTGATCTGCAGGCCCGCCGCCAGGACGGCGGCTTCGCCCGCCGAGGTCAGGTCGCCCCCGGCCGCCAGACCGGCGATGAAGCTGTCCGGGAACCCGTGGGCGATGAGATTGGCCCCGTCCACGATGTCCTTCTTGATGGACTCGTTGTACTTGTCGTACAGGTCGAAGGCGAACTTGGTCTTCTCGAGCACCTCATCGGCCACCAGGAGGCCGGTCTGGATGTCGCGGATCGTCTTGAAGGTGGCGTTGTCAGCTTCGAAGACATCGATGGTTTTCTGCAGCACCACCAGGTCGCCCGCGGTGTCGTTGATCGTCTGGCGCAGCCGCATGTGGGCGAGGATCTGTTCGGAGATGGCCTGCTGGATCTTGCCGGGCGAGTAGCGCTTGCTGGTCCAGTGTGCCGGCTTCTCGGCGAAGCCATGCGGCCCGATGTTGAAGGTAAGGGTCTCGACTTCGGGGAAGTTGATGTACTCGTAATGCTGCGCGGGGAACGTGTTGGTGACGATGGTGCCGTTGTTGGTCGAAACGAAGCTGCCGGCCACCCAGTTGGTCGGGAGGTTCCGCAGCGGAATCGACCACTCCGTGGCGCTGGTGTAGCTCCACAGTTCCGGGATGTTGGCTTCCGGCAGGTCCACGTACTTGTAATGGATCAGGTCCGGACCGCTGTAGCCCTGCCGGTACAGCTTGCCGGGACCGATGTCGTCCGGGTAGGGGCGTGCCGTAGAGATCAATCAGGGCCACGGTGTAAGCCTGCTCCTGCCGTGCCACGGTGTTCTGGAGCTCGGCCAGCGAATCCTGTTCCGAACGCATCAGGCGGGTGACGTCCTTGGCATCGTCGAAGGCGGCGACGGCGTTTTGCAGGGTGGACTTGGCGCGCTTGAACACCTGTTCGAAGTGCGTGCCGTTCTCCATGCCCACCACCGCGTAGGGATTGATGTCGAACGCCAGACCCCCCTCGGGAATGCCCAGGGGCGATTGACCGCCCTCGGCGTTGTCGAGCGCCGTCTGCAGGCCGGCGGCGATGGTCGCCAATTCGCGCAGCTCGGGCACCGTGGTGCGGTCCACTTTCTGGATCCCTTCATGCGTCGGGATGGGATCTTCGTGCGGCAGGATGGCATTGCCGACGACCCAGTTGAGGTAGGTCCCCTGCCCCACGCGTGAGGCCCAGTGATCCATGCCCCAGAACCGCTCGGGGTTCTTGGGCCCGTCGGCGGTCTCATAGGAACGACGCGGGTTGACCCGCGTGGGGGAGAAATGCGCCCAGCCTTGCTCGCGCGTCGGCGCGTAGTCCTTGCGCCAGTTGAGGTCGAAGACCTGCCGTCCTGCCCGGGCGAGTGCGGCGGCGGCGGCGGCGAACTTGCGTTCGTCCTGGTAATCCACGGAGACGGGCTGGCCGAGGACGTTGACGGCCTCAATACGCGGCACCCAGTCGAAGGACTGGTTCAACAGGAGGGAATAGTACCCTTTGATCGCCGTCAGGTAGTGACCGTAGGCGTCGCCGTGTCCCTGCGGAAACATCCGGGCGGCGTCCTCGGCGTTGATGATGCCGTCCGGCGACCGTTCCGGGTTCTCCTGGATGTTGTAGTTGAGCGCGTAGATGACTTCGCCGGCGTCAATGCCGCGGGTGTAGTTCCAGACCAGCCGGTTGTAGACCGGGGTGATCTCGACGCCAGGCTGGAGGAAGTCGTCCCGGCCGCGCAGCAGGGCCAGCTCCTCCTCGAGCAGAGACGGCATCTGGCCGCGGAATGCGAAGAGCGCGGTAGCGATGTCACCGTAGGTGTTGTCGGCGGTCCCGATGCCGATGGTGGGGTTGGCAGCGTCGGCCCAGGCCTCGTTGCCGAGCATCATGTAGAGATCGCTCAGGTAACCGGCGGCAAGGAGCAGGGCGTCGTTGGCAGGACCGTAGTTGAAGCCCGACTCGATGCTGAGCGAACGACCGCGCCGGAGCACCGTCTCGTAGATCTCGATCAGGCCGTAGTTGTTGATGGTGTCGAGATTCAGCGCAACGTCCCCTTCCCACTTGCGGCCGGCCTGGGTGAGGAGGCTGGCGTCGGTGTTGACCCGGTTGTTGAACAGGTCGTTGATGCGCTGGTTGAACGGGTTGATGCCCGCCAACACGCGCTTGATCCAACCCTCGGCCAGCGCTGGTCGCGTCCACTCGGACCAGTCCGCGTCGGTTGGATTTGCCCGGTAAAGCGGGTGGGTCGGCCTCAGGGGGCGGTAGCGCATCACGACGTAGTTGTCGCCCAAGGCCTGAACGCCCACGCCGCCCAGCGTGTAACGGGGGATGTCCGCCGCGACGGCGGTCAGCGAAAGGTAACGGGACATGGTGGCGTCCGGTTCCGGGGGAAAGCCGTCCACCGGCGCTGCGATCTTCCACTCGTATTCGTACTCGTCGAATCGACCGGCCAGGTCCGGGGTGTGCTGGAAGGTAATCAGCTCGCTCAACGGGTTCGGCGCCGGGATGATCTTGAGCTCGCCGCGATGGAGTCCCCCGCCCACTTTGAACACGTGCAGGGCTACAGGATCCCCCGGCTGGGTGAAGGCCGTGCCACTGGCTTCGAGCAGGGTGAGATAGCCGCTGCCCGGGCCGGTGGCACTCAGGGCGTAGGAATCCACGGCCGTGTTGTCGTTCCCGATCACCGCCAGTTCGCCGACGCCGACGTTCACCGTCTGTTCCGGATCCGCGACGTAGGTGCCCGGCCGCAACGGCAGGTCTTCGCGGAAGGTCTCGACCGGCGTCGCCAGCGCGTCCACCAAAGCCACCCACTTCGGATAGTTCACGGCGTCGCCGGTCGGGCACAACGCATGAACCGCCGCCAGGTCCGAGCCGCGGAGGACATTGAGCTGGAGGTAGCTCTCGCCGAGCAGTTCCCGCTTGTATTCACCGACCAGCCCCAGGCTGCCTTTCGGACCCATGTTCGGGTCAATGAAGACGCGGTTGACCAGGTGCGGCGGCAGCAGCGGGAAGAAGATTTTGCCCTGGTAGTACTCGGTCTTCACGCCCGCCGGGATCTGGTCGGCGAACTGCGTCGTGATATCCACGTACTTGGCCCGTGTCGGGTCATGCAGGACGGCGCTCGCGGCCGCGGTGGCCAGGTTCTTCGCGATGGACTGTTGGTAGAGGATGTGCGCCGTCTTGAAATCGCGGACCCCGGGGAAACCGCCCGGGAACGGTTCGACGAGTGTCGCGCCGTAAGGGAGGGTCGGCACCGGCTTGCTCGCGTCCTTCGGATCGCGCTCCGGCCAGAACGGCCGGTAGACGATGTCCAGCGACCGGGTCAGTTTCGAATCCGGGTCGCCGACGAACTCCTGGGCGGCCTCGTCCCAGGGTCGGAGGTAGGGCACAATGCTGCCCGGTGCCGGCGGCGACGCGAGGCCGGGCCAGGCGAAGCTGGGCTCCGTCTTGTAGTAGTAACGCAGGGTGAAACTGTTCGAGGGCGCCGGCGAGCGGGCCAGGAAGGGCGCGCGATCGGTGAACTCGACAACGGTCCCGGTGTATTGATTGGTGCTCCGGATGGACAGGGGCGCCTGTTCGATCGGCAGTCCGGAGGTCGCTACCTGCAGGGACAACTGGCCGGTGGCGAGGGTCTGGTCGTACAGATCCCTGACCGTGACGACGAGGTTGCGGGTGCCCACATCCCCGCCCTGCGGCGTGCCGCGCAGCGTGAAGCCGTCGAGCGTCAGCCAGCCCGGGGCTCCGGCCACCGTCATCGCCAGATACTCCGTCTGTCGCGACACATGGACGGTGAAACTGAAGGGGGTGCCGACGACCGCCCTGGCCGAACCGAGCGGGCTGAAGGAATCCGCGGCCGCCTCGTAGGTGCCCAGTTTCAACTCGGGCAAACCGGCGTGAGGGCCACGATAAACCCAGAGATCGTGTTTCCGGTCACGGTAGGTGAAGTGCTGGTAGTGACCGTACTTTCCGCTGGCTGCCGTGGGGCTCCAGCCGCCCGGGAGATCGCCGTCGCCGCCAGTGGGTTCCGTGTTGTAGTTGACCGCCAGATCGCCGCTGCCCTCGACCGGTTTGGCGAGGAAGTTCAGTGGCGGCGGCGGCTGGATGAGCTGACCAGCCGGCACGAGGTAGTCAAAGACCCAGCCCGCCTCGGGCTTCTCACGCAGCACCTGGAAGACTGCCATCGCCGGTCGTCCGTCCGGGTGCGGATAATCGACCAACACGAACGGATGCGACGAGTACTGATCCGCGGGCGCCACGATGTTCAGATCGTCGCGGGTGGCAAACGGGGTGCCGCCAGACATGATCGCGTGCTCCTCGTTCGGGTTGTACCCGGGCAGGGCCGGGTCGTTCTGGGCGTAGATCGTTCCCAGTGCCTCCGAGGTGCTCAAGCCCTGGCCGCCCAGTTTGCTGGCAAGGACGATCTCGCGGGCGTTGCCCGGCCAAGTGATCGTGTACTCGCCGACCACCGACGGCCAATAGACCGTGCTGAATCCCAGGACCGTGTTGCCGGCGTTCAGGCCGGCGCGAGATTGGTTCGGGCGGAACCACCAGACCTCGAGCCGGTTCCTGCCCGGCAATGCGTTGACGGGGATGATGGCCCCCAGATTGGCCTCGGCGAAACCGGCCACGAAAGGGATCCCGGTAGGCGCCGGGGTTGTACGAGGTCCCCTTGCTCTTGACGATGTAGCCGGCGAGGTAATCCGCACCGCCGGTGTCCCCTCGCTCCCCGGCCGGCGCCTGGATGCGCTCGCCCACCGGCACGGTCCGCGCAATGTAACGGGGTGCTGTCAGGCGGTTCAGACCGGGCGCTCCGGTCGCCGCGCCGCCGAAGAGCGTGAGGTGAGCACCGCGGCCGCTGCTGTCGGTCGCGGGGTTCTCGAGGCGTTCGAAGGTGAACTGTGCCAGCAGCCCGGAGGTCCCCGCCGGGTACTCGGTCCGCATGGACCCGAGAATCTCAGCCGCGCTCAGCCCGCGGGACCAAATCCGCAGGTTGTCGAAATCCGCGTTGGCCCAGGCGTCCCCCCCCCAATTGCTGCGCCCCACGTAGGCGTTGTTGCGGGTGACGACCTGGGTGGCGCCCTGAAGCGGGCCCTCGGCGTCCAACTGGCCGTTCAAATAGAACCGCGCGGTGGTGCCATCGAACGTAGCCGCCAGATGCACCCACTGGCCAAGCGGCAGAACCGAATTGGCGGTCAAACCGGTGGTGCTGGCACCGCGATAGAACTCGAGCCGCGGTCGGCCCGACGTCCCCTGGGAGAGGGCCAAGAGCACGTTGTCCGATGCCGGCCCATTCCCGAAGTCAATCAGCCGCGACCAGTTGCGAACCTCGCGCACGAACACCCATGCCTCGATGGTAAACCCGCCCGGAGCGAAATAGGTGCCGGCCGGCATCCGACCGTAGCTCCCACTCGCGCCGCCCAGGGTCAGGACGGAATTGGCGCCGGCCTGGCGCAGGCCGACCGGTTCGTCGATCGAAGCGTCCGGCAGCCTCACGGCATCGATCAGGGCCGTGTTCAAGGTCGAGAGCACGCGCTCGAAGCCGATGTTCTCCCCCGACACATAACGCAGCAGCGTGCGGTGGACCGGGTACGACGCGTTCAGCCAGGTGTAGAACTTGAGCTCCGGCGTGAACCTCGCCCGCGGCCGATCCAGGGCGTCCTGGTACTCGATGGTCGGTGCGTTCTCCGGGTCCATGAGCACCGCGGTCTGCGCGGCTTCGGCGTCCGTGGCCGCGGGTGGCCGCACGTAGTGGCTGTACTTGGCCAGGTCGGCCGGCCAGACCAGACGGTAACGCCCGAAGAGCTTGGGCCATCGCAGCGCCGCTTCACCCTCCTCGAGCCAGTGCACCAAGTAATCGTTCAGGTTGAATGTCTCCTTGATCGCGTACAGTTCCGGCCGCAGCACGCTGGCCACGCTGTGCAGATAGGCAAACTCCGATCCCACTCCCTGTTGCACGGCCTGGGGGAACAACTCGGCCACCGATCCCCCGTCCGGCGGGAGAATGCGTTCCCCAGTTCGATCGTGACGTCCGCCGGTTGGGGCTGCTTGGTGACATCCACGATCTCCGTGCCAAGCGGCTGATAGGTCTGGCCGTCCGGACGCAGGTCGCCGAGCAACTCGACGAAGACGCGGCCCTCGGCATTGTAGGCGTAGATGCTGCCCAACTGCTGGTCATACCACAAAGTGCGCAACTCCTCGAGCGGCTGGTTGCCGGTGCCATCCGAAGGGCTGGAACTGCCCACGCCCGTGTATTCGGCCGCCACCGTCCGCGGGAAGTTGTTGTTGTAAACAATGTTGACGGCCCCCACCCGGGCGGTGGGGACCCGCACGGACACGCCGATGTTCTGGAACCCTTTTTGGGTCCAGTACATCTTGCGCGGCGGCTTCGCTGCGCTGCCAGAGACGATGTAGTTCTCGGTATACAACAGGAAGATGTTGGCGCCGTTGGTCTGCCAGCTCACCGGGCCGTTCGGGTTGGTGTAGGTGGGCCGGTTGGCCACGGTGTAAGGCTGGGCTTTGCGCCACGTGACCGCCAGCGGCCCGGGTTGGATGGCATAGACCTGCCGCGCGTGCGGGCTCCAGTAATAGCCGGTCCCGGCGTGGTTGTTGGTGGTGTGTGGCTCCGGCAACCAGTAGGCCGTGCTCGGTGTGCTCCCCAGCAGCACGCCGCGCTCGTCCTTCTCCGGTGCCGCCACGATCGAGCCAAACGCGAAGGACACCGGGCGGCTGAGGTAGGGCGCGCCGATGTGGCCCCGGCGCAGCACCATCACGACCGTTCCGTCCACCGTCGCCCGCGGCAGGCGCATCTCCTGGGCCACGGCCCCCGAGAACGGCGTGGTGCCATTGTTCAGGACGGCCGACGTGCGGACGGCCTCCCAGTCGCTCCGTTTGAGCCCGGGAATCGCGCCCAGCGGCATGAGGCTCCGAAACTGGCCACGGGTGGGGGCCACGTGAACCCCCGTGGATTCATTGCCGACGGCCGTGGGGGGGCCTCCCTGCCATTGGGCATTCAGCTTGGTCTCCCCCTGGTTGACATGGCGGAATTCGATCGGCAAGGCCAGTTGGGCCAGCGCCGCCCCGGCACTCACGAGCGTTCCCAAACCAAGGAGCGGAACACGCAGCGATTTCATGGAACCCTTCATTTGGCTGGCAGCCTTTTCCATCGAACCCGGTCCTCCGTGGCGCGGCCCCTCCCAGCGGGGACGCCCGGCGGGACGGCCAATCCACTCACCGGACGGAGGCGGTGGTGGCGGCGGCCTTCTCCACCTGCTCGAGCAGTTGTCCGTTCACCCGGAGCAACGTCGCCATCTGAGCCTTCAGGGCCGTTACCTGGGAGCGGAGCTCAGCGAGCTCCGCATCGTGCTGGACCTTCATCTCCTGGAGGGCCTTGATCGCCACCATCCCGAAGTCGCTGTAGCCGACACTCAGGAGCGTCTCATGGGTTTCGCGGTCCTCGCCCTCCGAAACCAGGTCAGGGAACAACGGCTGCACCTCCTGCGCGATCACGCCCAGCTTGTGCTTGGCGGTCTCGTCCTCGTCCTTCCATCGGTAGCGCCGGATCTGGACCTGCAACGCGCGGTCCAACATCGGCTCCGCATCCACGATGTCCTTCTTGAGCTTGCGATCGGAGTAGAAATCCCAGTTGCTATCCCCATCGTAGCGGACCTCCCGGGTGCCGGAGTTGTGAGTGTTGCCGCCGTACATCCAAAAGGAGAAGTAGTTCTGGTAGCGGGCCCAGTCCACGTACCGGGTGCTGTCATTCTCCCGCTTCAGTCGCATGCCCCAGCTATAGAGTTCCTGGTGCCCGCCGTTCACACTCATCGATCCATCCACGGTCAGCCCACCGCTATGGACGTAGACTCCACCCGGGTACACGCTCATCCGCAGCGAACTGTTGGAGGTGAACCGCACGTGACCGTCCGTGTCGCTGTACATCCCGGAATCGTTGTCGCCGCCATTGCCGGAGAACGCATAGCCCGCGTTGTTGACACCGCCGCCGCCCGGATAACCGCCTCTGGCCAGGAACCCGCCTTGCAGGACTGCCCGCCCATTCCCTTCCACCCGCATGGTCTCCACCATCGAGGCGCTGCTGCCGTACCCGAAGCGGATGGTGTCCGACGCCCCCGCTGTGTGGACTTGCAGCGTGCCGGCCTGGATCCCAAGTCCGTAGTGGTTGCCCGAGTTGCCCCACAGGCTGATTTTGTCCCCCAGCGTGTTGGGGAAGTTCAACGGAAAACCGGGCGACGCCGTGCCGATGCCGACGTTGTCGCTGAAAACCTGGTTGCCGCCAAAGGTGTTTCCTCCGCTGAGCTTGGCGA
The DNA here is from genome assembly GCA_027493615.1 of Verrucomicrobiota bacterium. GTDB lineage: Bacteria > Verrucomicrobiota > Verrucomicrobiia > Limisphaerales > J093 > DSVZ01. The sequence continues at coordinate 589,397 of JAOSKK010000038.1, read as the reverse complement.
CGCCTGTCAGACCCCCGCCGTCCCCGGTGAAGCTGGTCGCCTGTACAGGCCCGGCAAAGAGAGTGCCGCCCTCCGCCCAAATCTTGACCTTGCGGTTGCTGCCCAACGTGCCGGCCCCCACGATGTCGAGGGTGTTCGCGGTGAAGATGCCGTAGCCAATCTTGCCCGCACTGGCTTCCTTGCCGGCCACACCGGCGCCCAACTCGAAGACATTGTTACCCGCCACCGCCAAGCCGCCGCTCACCGTCACCCCGTTCCCAAGACTGGTGATAAGATCGGTGCCGTTGTCGGTCCGCACCAGCTTGACCGCCTGCTGTGCCAGGAAGGCGTACGGTGCACTCAACAGCCGCAGCCGCGGCAGGATGTCCACGTCGGCACCCCCGGATCCAATCCCCTTGACGGTGATCCCGACGAACCGGTCCGACGCTGCAGGGCCTTTGAACAGCGACGAGAGCGGGAAACCATCCCGCGGTACGCCGGCGACGGCCGCGCCTTCGCCCAGCAGGACGCTGAAATAGCCCTTGTCCACCGTGACCGTCTGCTGCTCACCCCAGAGGAGGTTGGCCGTGGCATTGGCGGATTCGTGGTTGTAGATCTTGAAGATCACGTCGTAGTTCCGGGGCGCCAGATTGCCCAGGGCCACCCCCATTCCCATCCACCAGAAAACCCTGGTAGGTCATGACCTCGGGCGGATTCGGGTTGGCCTGGGCCAGCGCGCGGGACGGCGCCAGGGCCAGCGGCAGGGTCGCCAGGGCCAGAGCGACAACGACGGACGTGCGGTGGCGGTTCATGGTTTTCATGGGGTTCAGCGAAGCAGGGGATAACCGGGCGGACAGGATCATGGGGGTCATGGGAGCAGGCTGGGAGCGACAATCGGTCAGGGGACGCGGGTCAGTGTGGGGACGTCGGCAATCCGGCTCAGTTCAAACACACCTCGCACTTCAAACTGCCGGGTGTCGAAAGTGTTGCCTCCCCGGGCGAGGCCCGCGAGGCGGATCACCTCCCGGTAGTCGCCTTTCAGCTTCAAACCCGCGGCCACGCGGCTGTTGAAGTCACTGGCGGGAGGCTTGACGTTCAGCGTGATCTCCCGGACCACGCGGTAGGATTCGCTGCCCTGGGGGAGTTCGGCGCTGAACCTCGCGTTCAGGTTGTCGTGGTCGGGATGGTAGGTGTGCAGGAAGGGGTTCGAAGCCTGGTCATTGAACGGGGTCGTGACCGTCGCACTCAGCACGGCTCCATGGTCCAGGCCGCCGGAGAAGGCCCAACCGGGATTGGCCGCCGACCACGGCAGATGGGAGGCGCTGAGGCGACGCGCTTCGCCCAGGAGGTTCCGCGCCAGGGCGGACTCCTGGTTGGCCACGACGGCGTTCGACACCGCGTTGAAGCCATAGTAGACCCGCTGCAGGAGGGTCGCCGGACCCGAGGCCGGATTGTGGACAATCAACCGCAGCGGATAGGCATGAGACGGGGGCACCGGCTGCATGCTGGTGTCCACCTCCGTCACGATGTACTTGCCGTTCGCATCAAGCACCGGAGTGTCACCGCTGCCGCGCTGATAGGTCTTGAGGTACTGACCCACCGCGGTGACCGCCGCGGCACCCACCCAGAGACCCGCCCGCGACTCCGGTTGGGCAGACACGGGAAAGTCCACGCGATTGTGGCCCCGCGAGTCGGTCACTCGAAGCACCGCGGCCAGCAGTTCGCCCGCGTTCACCGTGATCGCCGCCCGGTCCAAACCCAGCACGACCTCCACCTCGGCGCCCGGGGCTCCGCCCGGCGCGAGCGTCCAGGTCCGTGGGGCATTCAGCGGCAGGGCCGAAACGCCGTAGGTCAGATCCACCGGGTCCAACGCGCCACGCACCAGCAGCGGCGGCACCCGGCGATCGCCTTCTGTCCAGCCGGGGGTGACTCCGATGCCACCAGTTCCAGCGTGACCGCCAGAGCCGCGGCGGTCTGGTTGCGGACGCGGAAACTGAACGAACTCAGGCTGTCACCAAAAGCCACCCGGCCCGAACCCGCCGCGGTGATTTCAAAGGGGCCAAAGTAGTGGTTGTAGACCTCCCCAGCACGAATCCAGAACGCCTCGCCCCGCCGGACGGGTGTGGTCCGCAACGCGAAGACCCGGCGCGGGTTGTTCACCCCAAACTCGCCGCCAGGATACTGGAAGATCTCGCTGAACTGCAGCGAAGGCACTTCCGCCAGGAAATCCTCGAAGCTCGGGGCACCCGCGGGCACCGTGGGGAATCCGAAGAAATTGAGGCCGGACGTGGACCAGCGGTAGTTCGGCAGGACGGGCTGGCCCTTGAGCTCCCAGGCGTAGTCGGCAGTTGAATAGACAAGATAAGCAGTGTTGGCCGTCAGCCGGTCCAACGTGGCCGGCCCGCCGCCGGAGCGCCGCCAACTGGACCACTGACTACCCGTGTCCACGGGCTGCTGGGGCGATTGCACGAACTGGTGCGTGGCCGGGTTTGGGTTCCAGCGCCAGACCTCCTCAATGGGCGTCGCCACCGGGGCCCCGGCCCCCACGAGTTGGTCCAGGGACGCGTGCGCCGCATCCACGTGCAGGAACACCGCGTTCCACCCCGGCCGGAGTTGCAGAGTCTGGGTGACCCACTGCGCCCGGGCCGGCGCCGCGAGGACCGCCAACGCGCCGAGGAGGAGGGGAAGAACGAGGTGCTTGCTCATGGCTTGCGGTAGAAGTACCAGGTGGGTTGCGGGTTGAGACGTTGCAGCGCCGCCACCGGAACGCCCTGGACCCGGCCGCCGAACACCAGCAGTTCTGCGCCGGTCCAGGCCCCGGCCGCGTCCGTGCGTGCCCGGGGCGAACCGGCGCCGCTCAGCGTCCTCCAGGTGCCGGACGCGGGATCGTACGCGCCGCCAGTCGCCGTCGGCCCGCCCGCCGTGTTTCCGCCGACGATCAACATCTCCCGACCCGTCCACGCGGCGAGGTGTCCATCACGGGGAGCCGGTGCCCCGGCTGTGGGGAGCGGGCTCCACAAATCGCGCTCCGGATCATAGGCCGCGCCATCGTTCCGGAACGTGTCTCCGGACCGGCCACCCCAAACCAACAGCCGCTGGCCCGTCCAGACCGCCGTATGCCCGGAACGGGCGCTGGGCGCGTTCACGGCCGAGAGCGTCATCCACGCTCCCGGGACCATCCCGTTCGCCACAGGCAGTTGGGCGCCGGAGCCAAGTTCGCCGGATTCACCCGTGCCACCCCAAACGATGAACTGGGCGCCGGTCCACACACCCGCGGCTCCCACACGGCCAGCCGGTGCGTTGAGAGCCGGCACGCTCTGCCAGGTTCGCGCCCCCGGGTCATAGAGTCCGCCATCCGCCAGCAACCCCGCGGCGTTACGCCCGCCCCAGACCAGCATCCTCGCCCCGGTCCACACGGCCAGATGGCCCTCGCGGGCCGCCGGTGCGTCCGTTGTCGCCAGCGGCACCAGGAAAAGCCGTCCGGCGAATACGCCGCACCCGTGTTCAGGTAGGTGGCACCCAGCCCGCCGAACACCAGCATCGCTTCGCCCGTCCACACGGCGGTGTGACCCCGCCGCGCCTCCAGAGCCGCGGCGGCCGGCAGCGGCGCCCATCGGTCCAACACCGGGTCGTAGCTGGCCCCGCCGCCCGAGAGCACGCCGCCGCCGAGGGTCCCGCCCCAGACCAGCAGGGCCTGGCCGGTCCAGATCGCGGAATGGCCGTGGCGGGCCGTCGCTTCCCCCTGCGTCGCCCCCGCTGCGCCATCCCTGACCCGGCACATTCATGAAGGGCGAAAGGCCCAGCGCCAACAAGTCCGGATCCGCCGCCTCCGACGACACCACGGGAACTCCCTCGGGCAACCCGCTCACGACCGACGCCGCCAGCGCCTCGTGACGACGGGTCAAGTCGGCCAGGTTGGCCGTCAGCGCCGCAATCTGAGCGCTGAGACCGTCCAGGGTTCCGGGCGCGAGTTTCGCCGCGGAGATGGCGCCGTCCGGAACGCTGGCAGCCACCATCGCGTAGCCGACGGCGGCCAGCCTCTGATCGGGGAACAGGCGCTGAGAACCCCGGACCCCGTCGTCGAACCAGACCCGCAGGTATACCGCCGGCTGCGCGAAAACGTCCGGAGAAAGCGGCGCCATGTGGGCCAGTGACACATCCCCGAGCAGCACTGAGTAGAGCCCCCGACTGACGCGAATCGACACCGGCTGATCGGGTTCACCGTCGCCGTCGCCGTCCGGCGCGTTGTGCCAGAAGACTTGGGAGGCATCCGCATTGACGAACGCGAACTTGAACCGGCCGGGACCATCGAACAGGACCTCCTCCACCGCGATCCGACCCTGGTGATGCACCAGGGCCGGAACCTGCGCCTAGCTGGTCACACTGAACCCTCCCATCAGCCCGGCCGCGCCAACGCTTGCCAACAAGGTCATTCGCCGCACGCGCTGGATGGAAGCCGAAGCGCCACGCGCGTGTCAACACATTCCTTGTTACAAAGCTTCATGTGTACTTATACTCAATGGCGCGCGCTACTTCGGCCAGGAGCCAGGCGAGGCCGGCCTTCATGCAGTTCCTTCCGCGTCGCCGGCCTTGCAACCGGCCCGTGTCCCGCTATGCTGTCGGTCACATGGAAACGGTGGTCCTGCTCCTGATTGCGGGTCTGGTCCTGATGCTGCTCGAGATTGTTCTGCCAGGGATGATCGCGGGGCTGATCGGATTCGGCTGTCTGGTGGCGGGGGTGGTGTTGAGCTACGTGCGCTTCGGACCCAAGTCCGGAAGTCTCGTGCTGTTTCTGGTGCTGGTGCTCTTGCTGGCGGAAGGGCTGCTGTGGATCCGGTTCTTTCCGCACAGCAAGCTGGGTCAGGCGTTTGTCACACGGCGGACCGTGGGGAACCTCAACGTTGAGCAGCCCGACCTGCTCCACCAGACCGGCACGGCGCTCACGAATCTCCGCCCTTCGGGCACGGCCCTGATCGGCGGCCGGCGGGTGGATGTCGTTTCCGAAGGCCCGATGATCGAACGCGGTGCGGCCGTGAAGGTCGTGGCCTTGGAAGGCCTCCGCGTGGTGGTACGCGCGGTTTGACTTGCCGCGCCTGACCGTGTTAACCCTCAGCCCAGCTCAGCTCGCCCCCGACATTATGAACGTCCCAATGTTCGCCCTCTCGTTGCAGTGGATTCTGGTCACGTTGGTCCTGGTGGTGGGCCTGGTGTTCCTGATCCTGCTGTTCAATTTCTTCACCATCTTCATCCGCGCCTGGGTGTCGGGGGCCTATGTGGGCCTCATCGAACTGGCCGCCATGCGGCTCCGAGGCGTGCCCGTAGGCCTGGTGGTCGACAATTACATCAATGCCCGCAAGTCCGGCCTCGAAATGAACGTGGACCAGCTCAACGTCCACTTCCTGGCCGGCGGCGACGTTTCCATGGTCGTCCGTGCCCTCATCGCCGCCCAGAAGGCCGGCATCCACCTCAACTTCGATCGCGCCTGCGCCATCGACCTCGCCACCAAGGGCACCGGCAAGACCGTGCTCGACGCCGTCAAGACGTCCGTCAACCCCCCGCGTCATCGATTGCCCCAACCCCGCCTCCGGCAAGACGACCATCGACGCCGTCGCCAAGGACGGCATCGCCGTCAAGGTCCGCGCCCGCGTCACCGTCCGAACCAACCTGGACCGCTTCGTCGGCGGCGCCACGGAGGAGACTATCGTGGCCCGGGTCGGCGAGGGCATCGTCAGCACCATCGGCTCGGCCGGCAGCTACAAGGACGTCCTCGAAAACCCCGACCGCATCTCGAAGACCGTCCTCGACAAGGCCCTCGATTCCAACACGGCTTTCGAGATCCTCTCCATTGACATCGCCGACGTGGACGTGGGCGAGAACGTGGGGGCCAAGCTCCAGGCCGAACAGGCGGAGGCGAACAAGCTGATCGCACAGGCCCAAGCCGAAGTGCGCCGCGCGCTGGCCGTCGCGCAGGAACAGGAGATGGTGGCCCGCGTCCAGGAAATGCGGGCCCGCGTGGTCGAGGCCGAAGCCCAGGTGCCCCTGGCCATGGCCGAGGCCTTCCGCTCCGGCAACCTGGGTATCATGGACTATTACCGGATGAAGAACATCCAGGCCGACACCGACATGCGCGACAGCATCGCGGGCGGTGGCAAGCCCTCCCGCCGCAGGCGACAAGACCAAGCCCGCCTGAGCCTTTCATGCCATGCCCGGCGACGTGCCCATGCCCCTCCTGGCGGCCTCGTTCGAGAGCTTGATCATCTTCGTGGTGATCTTGCTGCTCTCGGCGGTGGCCAACTGGGTCAAGACCCGCAAGGGTCTGGGGGAGGCTTCCTGGGAAGAGGACGAAACCCAGCCGCCACCAGCCGGCCCCCGCCAACGGCCTCCCGCCGGCGGGACGCCGCCGTCCCGGCCCAAGCCCGTGTTCGATCTCGAAGGCGAGCTGCGCCGACTCTTTGGCGAGGAACCCGAACCGCGGCCCGCACCGCCGCCGGTGTTGCCCCGGCCGGTCGTCGAACCCCAGCCTTCCGAGGTCTTCGTGCCGGTGGTGCTGGCTCCCGCGCCCGCTCCCGCGTCTCCCTCGCGCGGGAGAACGGCGGTGGAAGCCGCCAGTGCGACTGCGGGGAGTCCGCCCGCCTGGCCAGCGTGGCCAGCTCGTACCTCAAGAGTGGAACGGCCGGGCGGGCCGCCATGGACCGGGCCGAGGCCGCCCGGCTTGCGTCACAGTTCGAAAGCCGGGCCGGTTCGGTCAGAGATCGACGTCGCGCTGGCTCTCCGGAAGTGGCGTCAGTGCTGGCCCTCCTTGAGCGACCGGCGACGGCTCGTCAAGCGATTCTGGCCTCGGTCATTCTTGGTCCGCCGAAGGGCTTGGGAACTTGAGGGACCTCCTTGGCCCCGTGGCCATGAAGCGCGGCGGGTCAGGCTGGAGGCCCGTACCCCAGGTTCAGGGCGCGCCTCCCTCAGATCAGCGAGACCCCTTTGGGCACCTTCACGATCACGGTCCCGGCGATCTTGTCATGCCAGCTCTGACGCTCCGGTGACCAACCGGCCCAGAAGAACCCGAGGCCAAGCGCCACGAACGAGAACACCGCCGCCAACGCCCGCACCAGGGCCACCGTGAAATCCAGCGGCCGGCCGTCCTCACGCACCACCTTCAGGCTGCACACGATTCCCCCGATGGTCGTGCCTTTCCACATCCACATCCCCACGTGATAGGCCAGCCACAATACCGGGAAGTAGCCATGCACCAACCGCGCGAACCACGCCAGCAAGACGAGGTCCAGCAGCGTCGCGGCCAGCCGGATCCAGAAGCCTGCCCGGGGCATGACCGCCAGCTCGCCCGGTGAGAGCGTCACGCCCGCCGCCGGCGCGGTGGTGAGCAGGGGCGAAGCCGGGCCCAGGGATGGTGCCTCCGCTCCGGTCCCGGCGCCCCGCAGCCGGCGCGTCCAAGACCAGACCCGCTTCCCCCACGCGCGTGCTCGCCGTCAACGACACCCCGCCGCTTCCGATATCCGCCAGCCCGCTGGTTCCGATTGGCGGTGCTGCGGCCGTGACGGTCGCCGCGACCACCCGCGTGGGCACGGGCACCGCCGGCGGACGCGCCGGACGCGAAGGCCGGCTTTCCCGGATCACCTGGACCAGCGCCATCAGGGCTGCCCCGAATCCCAAAGGCACGAGCACTCCCCATGCGACCAAACCGAGGACCGGCACCAGGTACACCAGCGTGATCAGGAGAAAGCCCACCAGAAAGCCCGTCAGACCCCCGCCGGGACCTTCCGCCCCCAGCCGCCGCAACAACGTCCGCCCCAGCCACTGGAACGTGGCCGTCTTGCCCAGCAAGACCGCTCCGACGGCTGCCACCAACAGGAACGGAATCACCACCAACCCCGCCACGGTCACCCCCACCACAAACATGACCGGCCAGAACAGGAAGATCCCCAATAACCCCACCCCGAACGCCGCCAACCCCTGCTCCTGCAACACACGTTCGCACGCCTCCACCGGCTTCGGCAGCAGCAGCGCCACCAGGAAGTACACGACAAAGTGCAGAGCCACGACCACCCACACCCAGCCCAGGGACGGCACCACCGGCCGTCCCCAAAGCAGCCCGTACCGGAACCAGTCCCCCACCGAGGGCAGGAACCCCGCGATCTCCCGCTTCTGCCGATGGAACGTGGCTCCCGGTTCGGCTGTGATCCGGCCTCCGATCACGATGCACTCGCCGTGCACGACCGCGTTCGGCCCGAAGTGAGCGTCCCCCATGACCACCACCACCTCACCGTCCACCACGCCGTCCAGGTCGAGATCCCCAAAGACCGTCACGCATTCGCCCCCGATCCGGCCCCGCACCACGGCGTTGCCAAAGACCGTCACGGACTCGTTCCGTACCTCGCCGTCGATCCGCGAATCACCGAACACCGTCACGGCGGTGTGCGCACGCTGGTTCGCGGGCAGTTCGGAAGAACTGAGGATGCCGATCACCTCGCCCACGTGGTGCTGGATCGGTGGCTCCTGCCGTGGTGGTGGCTCCGACTCGTCACGTTCCGCCTGCAGAGGCGTCTGGGGCAATCCTTGGGATACGGCGCCGCCGAGCCAGACCGCAGCCAGCCACCCGCCCAGCCACCCGCCTCGCGTCCATCGCGCTTTCATCGCTTACCTCCACGTTGATTCCATGCCATCCGGTAAAGCATTGTCCCCGCGCCGAGCGTGGACAGGTAAATGAGCAGGACGGCGACGCCCGCGCCCACGCAGAACCACCCCCCGCTGTTCTGACAAAGCCCGGTCAGGACCTCGAGCACGGCCTGGCCGGCATTCCACAACGCCACCCAGGGCACCAGCCAGGTGTACAACCGCGTTTCCATCGCATCCGGTGCCGCCAGTTCCGGGAAGTGCAGGCAGGCGTAGGTGAGTGCGCCCAGCAGGAATGAAAGGACCGCCAGCGACAAGCCCTGGAAGGGTCGGGGCCAGGTGGACCATTCGCGGCGGTACCACGGCCGGCGCGCGCGGGCTTCGAGGGCCGCCAGCACCCGCGGGATCAGCGTGTTGGGTGCCGGCCGGTCGGGCAGCCGTTGCAACGCCCGGTCCAGCTCGGCTTCCCACGCATCATTCGGCTCGGGTCGATTCGGATTCATGACTCGTCTTCGAGGAGGGAGGACACAGCCGTGGGGCAGAAAGTTGCGCCGATTTCCTGGGCTGAGAGCCGGCGTCGCAACGCCGCGCGGGCGCGGTGGATATCGGTCTTCACCTTGCCCAGCGAGACCTTCAGCCGGGCGGCGATCGCCTCGTAACTGAGGTTCTCGAAATGATAAAGCACCAGCGGCACGCGCTGCGCGGCGGGCAGCCGTTGCAACGCCGCCTCGAGCACCTCGCGCTGGTCGGCCGCGTCGAGGGTCTGCTCGTGGATCTCGGGCGCCGGCAGCCGGGCAGCAAAGCCGTCGTTCCCCTCGTCGTCCCCGGCTTCGAGTTCGGAGAAGAACCGCCAGCGGTTGCGGTAACGAGTGAGGTGGTTCAGCGCGAGGTTGCGCGCCACCGTCTTGAGCCAGCCGCCCGCCGTTGGGCTCGTCGCCAGCTCGTCAAAGTGCGCGTAAGCCTTCAGGAACACCTCCTGGGCAATATCCTCCGCCTCGGCTTCCCGGCCGAGCAATCGGAACGCGGTGGTGTACACCAGGTTCTGATAGGCCCGGAGAAAAGCCTCGAATGGATGCGGTTCGCTCATCCGTCGCGCGCGCTGCCCTTGCCGACCGGTCCGATCCGGGCGCATTGTCGGACCGAGGACACCCGCCCGAAACCGAAAGTTGCAGAAAAGTGCAAACCAAAACCCGGCCCCCGGCGTATCACCCTCGAACATGAGCGCCACCGCTCTCCCATCGCTCCGCTCGCTTTTCGCCCCCAGCGACGAGCAGCTCATGTGGCGCGTCCAAACCGGCAATGACCACGGCGCGTTTGCCCAGTTGGTCCGGCGCTGGGAAGGACCCATCCAGCGCCTGTGCACCCGGCTCACCGGCGACCCACACCGCGCCCAGGACCTCGCCCAGGAGATCTTCACCCGCCTGTTCGCCCACCGCCAGGCCTTCCAGCAGGGCGCCAAATTCTCGACCTACCTCTGGCGCATCGCCCTCAACCACACTTACAGCGATCTCCGTCGCGCCCGCCACTGGCGCGAAACCCGCCTCGCGCCCCTCGACCCCGGCGCGGACGAGACGTCCGACGATCTTGACCATTTCGCCGATGCCGCCCCCACTCCGGACACCGCCGTCAGCCGTCAGGAAACCGGCGAAGCCGTCCGCCGCGCCCTGGCCGAACTCCCCGAACACTACCGCAGCGTGCTCGTCCTCCGCCATTACCAGGACCTGAAGTTCCGCGAAATCGCCGAGGTGCTCGACCTGCCCGAGGGTACCGTCAAGACCCGCACCACCGAGGCTCTGAACGAGATGGCCCGCCTCCTCCATCGTCGACTCGATCTCAAACTTGTGCCCCGCCCAACCGGCGGACCCGGCCCACCCAGCTTCCCCAGCCATGAACCCCACCGATCCGCAACTCCATCCCGGCCCCGAGCTCTGGGCTGATTACCTCTACGGCGAACTGCCTCCCGAGCACCAGACGCGGCTCGATGCCCACCTCCGCGCCTGCCCGGATTGCCAGCGACAACTCGTCCAGTGGCGCCAGACCCAGTCCGCGCTGGACGCGTGGAAGCTCCCGCGCCGCGCCCGCCCCGTCCTCCCCTTCACCCAGTCCATCCGCTGGGCCGCCGCCGCCGCGATCGTCCTTGGCCTGGGCTGGCTCGGCGGACGCCTCTCGGCCCCGTCCTCCCCCGACGCCCGCCAGCTTCGTGCCGAGATCGAACCGGCCTTGAAACAGGAACTGCAGGCGGAATTCGAGACCCGGTTGACGGCCGCCCTCCAGACGGCCGAACAACGCAACGAGCAGCGTCTCGTCCAGCTCGTCCAGGCCTGGGCCGTTGCCCGTGAGGAGGACCAGCAGACCACCCTCGCCCTGCTCCAGCAGGCCGACCGGCAACGCCGTGCTGATTACGCCACGCTCCGTCGCGACCTCGAGACCGTCGCCGTCGTGGCCCAGGACGCCATCGGCACCACGCAACACCAGCTTACGCAACTTGCGGTGAACTCGCTGGCCCCGACGGGCAGCGACCGCGGGCTGCCTCGTTGATCACCACCAAATCACAGTAAACACACCCATGAAAACCGTCCACGCATTGCTCCCCACGCTGGCTTTCGCCTTCGTGGGCCACATCCTGGTCGTCGCGCAAGACGCGCCTCCGCCCCCGCCGCCCCCGCCGGCACCCGTCGCCCTGGACCTGCCGCTCCCGGAGGTGCAGGCCGCCATGGAGCAGGTCCATCAACAGGTCCAGCACGTCAACGCGCAGGTCCAGCGTCAACTCGCCCACGCCCAGCGCGCCCTCGAACTCGCCCAGCTCCAGACCGGATCGCGGAATCTGCGGCGCGACGCACCCCGGTGCCTGAACCGCCGGAAGCGCCCGAAGCGCCCCAGCCTCCCGACGATCCCTTCCTGGGACGGCACTTGGAACAGGCACTCGAGTTCGTGGATGGCGTTGATTGGCTGCCCCCGTGAACTCCAGGGCCCCAGCACGAGCGAACCGCTGGTCATCCCCGCCGCCACCACCGACGCGGTCGCCCTCGCCGAAATGCGCGAAGACCTCGCCATCATGTCGCGGATCCTCCAGAAAGCCACCGGCCGCACCGGCGACCGCGGGGACACCATGGCCCTGGGCATCGTCGTGTCCTCCTTCCCGGCCCTGCGGCGACCACAGGCGATGTACCTGGCCGATTACGGCGCGGTCTTCCTCCTGAACGTCCCTTTCCCGCTCGTCGCGCCCGCCGACACCCAGGCCGCCCCCGCCGAGAAACCCACCAACACCGCTTGGGAAGAGGCACGCCGTGAGTTGTATGGACCGAAGCGCGCCCCCATGTCGGGTTGGGTGCAGAAGGCGGCCGGCGCCCGGCGTGAGGTCAACTTCGAGCCCGAGCGTGTCGAACGGCTCAAGCGCGAGGTAATGGAGGCATTGAAGAACGCGGCGAACCTCCGCCAGGTGAAACCGGACGAGCAGGTCGTCGTGGCCATCACGAGCACCGCCGGGGGCGGGGGGCGGCGCCCGCGAAACCCGCGTGCTCCGGATCGAAGGCGACCGCCCGGAGGCCGGGCATGCGGTGATCGAGACGAAGGTCGCCGACGCCCCGGAGGCGGCCGGGGTGGGCGGAAGCACACTGATCCTCCGGGTGAAGAAGGCGGACGCCGAGGCCTACGCGGCCGGCCACCTCGACCGGGAGGCTTTCGCTCGGCGGGTGTCCCTGACCGCCTACTGAGTTGCGGCGGGTAGCGCCCTCGGGCGGCGCCGGACCGTTGCAGGTCCCGTGCCGCCTTGTTTTTTTCCCCACCCTCCCCCCGTAGGAGCCGACGTCAGGAGGCTCACGCCAAGGGCGGAGTCTCGTCACCTCGACTCCTACGGTCTCCGTGGCACTAAAAGCATTGCCGCGCCGCGATCCCTTTCTACCATCCGCGCGCATGCACTTGGGCCACCGCTCGCTGTTCCGGATTGTCATGCTGTGCCTGTTCGTTTCTGGCGCAGCGGGGTTGGTCTACGAGATTGCCTGGTCGCGATACCTGGCCTTGTTCCTCGGCCACACGAGCTTCGCGGTGGTGGCCGTGCTGGTGGCCTTCATGGGTGGTCTGGCGATCGGCAACGTCTGGCTGGGTCCCCTGGCCGATCGCTCGGTGCGGCCGCTGGCGATTTACGCGTGGCTGGAGATCGGGATCGGGCTCTACGCGCTGGCGTTTCCCACGTGGTACGAGGTGTGTTACCGGCTGTTCGTCGCGCTCGGTCGCGGCCTTGAACCCGGTGGCACAACGCTCGTGGCACTCAAGTTCGCCTTTGGCCTGCTGACCGTGCTGCTGCCCACGGTGCTGATGGGCGGCACGCTGCCCGTCGTCACCCGGCTGCTGACGCGGTCGCTGAGCGATCTCCGGCAGAAGATCGCGGCCCTTTACTTCATCAACAGCACGGGCGCGGTGGTGGGGACGTTTCTGGCCGATTTCTGGTGGCTGCCGGCCATCGGGCTGCAATACACGATCTTCGCTGGCGCGGCGATGAACCTGGGCGTTGGGGCGCTGGCGCTGTTCGTCAGCAGTTGGATCCAGGAAGGCAAGCGGGCCCAACCCGAACCACGTCCGGTCGATGCTTTCCCGACGACTGCCGCGGCGGACGCTACGGGGACCGGTGCGGAAGACGCGACGTACACCCCGGCCGAGATGCGTCTGGCGGTGATCGGGGTGGGTCTCTCCGGGTTTGTGGCCATGCTCTACCAGATCGGGTGGACGCGGCTGCTGGCGCTGGCGCTGGGCTCGAGCACGCACGCCTTTTCGCTGATGCTGATCACGTTCATCGCGGGCCTGGCGGTGGGTTCGTGGGTGGTGTACCGCTGGCCGCGCGTGCGGAACCCGCTGATGGCGTTTGCGTGGATCGAGCTGGCGTTGGCGGGCACCGTGCTGGCGTCGATGTGGTTCTACGCCATGCTCCCCTACTGGTTCGTGCGTCTGGCGCAACTGCTTGCGCGGCGGGTGGAAGCGTATCCCGTGTATGAGGCCCTGCAGGGATTGGTGTGCTTCGGCGTGATGGTGATTCCGACCGTGTGTCTGGGCATGACTCTGCCGCTGGTGAGCCGCGTGGCGACGCGCGAAGCCGGACGAACCGGGCGCTCGGTGGGGCGCGTGTTCGCCGTCAACACGGTCGGCACCGTTCTGGGCGCGGCGCTGACGGGGCTCTGGCTGATGCCGAAGCTGGGTCTGGCACTGACGTTCGGGCTGGGGGTGGCGCTCAACGCCCTGATCGGGCTGTCGATCCTGCTCCTGCCGCGCTGGCGCCAGTCGACGGCGCTGGCCTTCGGTGCGCCCGTGGCGGTGATCGCCCTCACCCTGGTGGTGAGCAGCCACCTTGGGAAGCTGTGGCCGGGCGCCTTCAGTCTCGGGCTGTTCCGGCAACACGCGGTGCCGGGATCCTGGCGTGAATTCAAGGAATCGGCTCAAACCCTCGTGACGCACTATCATCGGGACGGCGCGGGCAGCACGGTGGGCGTGCACAGCCCGCCCGGGATGCCGGCGCTCAAGTTCATGAAGGTGAACGGCAAGACCGACGCGAGCACCGGCGGTGACATGAACACCCAGGTGTTGTCCGGCCACCTGCCGCTGCTGCTCCGACCGGCGTCGTCGAACGTCCTGGTCATCGGCATCGGCAGCGGGGTCACCGTCGGTGCCGTCACGTGCCATCCGTCCCTGCAGCACCTCGATGCCGTCGAAATCTCCCGCGAAGTGATCGAAGGAGCGGCCCTGTTCCGGGAGGTGAACCACAACGCCCTCGAACATCCGCGCGTGCGCGTGATCGAGGAAGACGCCAAGTCCTTCCTGCTGCTGACCGACCGCCGCTACGACGTGATCATCAGCGAACCGTCGAACCCCTGGATGGCCGGGGTGGCCGGCGTGTTCAGCCTGGAGTTCTACGAAACCTGCCGTTCGCGGCTGGTGCCCGACGGTCTGATGCTCCAGTGGATCCAGGTGTACGAGTTCAGCGATGCCGGCCTCGACATGGTCATGGGCACTTTCAGCCGCGTCTTCCCCCACGTCAGCCTTTGGCGCAGCATCCAGGGCGACCTCTTCCTGGTGGGCGCCCTCCAACCGCCGGCGGTCGACCTCGCTGCCTTCGCCGCGCGACTTGGCCATCCCGCTGTCAACGCCGACCTCGCCCGGGTCGGCCTCGACAACGTCCCGCTGCTGCTCTCCCAACAACTTATCGGCTTTGACCACGGCGCGCTGGTCCCTCCGCCGGAAACGCGCGTGCACAGCGATTTCTTCCCCATCCTCGAGTATACCGCGCAACGGGACTTCTTCGCGCGCGCGCGCGCCGAGCGGTTCCTCGAACTCGACGAGACCTTCTCGCTGCGGCCCGCCACCTTTCTGGGTCAGTGGCTGCGGGAGAAGGGCATGGGCCGGGAGGATCTCGCGGCCTTCGCCGGTTATTACACGATGGACGACACGCGCCCCCTCGAGGCGTTCGTGACCCTGCTCCTGCGCTGGCAACGGGAGCAGCCGGCCAACCCGCTCCCGCTCGAGATCGCCGCCCGCCTCCCCGTTTTCGCTCCCGCCGGTGATCCCGAGGTCCTCCGTCTGACGCCCCGGCGCGAGCTCATTTTCGAGCGAGCCGCGGAGGATCCCCTTCTGTTGCGGCAATACGGCCGGGCCCTGATGCGGCAGTACCTGGGACAACGCTCGGTCTTCAACCGGCCGCCAACCGAGGAACTCGACCGCGTGCTGCCACGGCTCAACCAGGTCGATCCCGAGCATCAGCGCGTCTATCAAGCCTGGATGGCGGAGCTGGCCTGGGACCGGGAGGACGACGAGCAGTGCCTCGAGTGGAGCCAGTTGGCCTTCGGGACCGACCTCGAACGTGGCCCGGCTCGCTTCCGGCTCGATCCCGGCGCCCCCTTGCGCGCCGCGGCCGCCGCCGCCGACGCGTGGTTGCGACTCGGCGAGGTTGCCAAGGCCATGGCGTTCTGTCAGGGCGTCGTGCAGGGCGGGTATCTCAGCGAGCCCGGCCGCGCCGGGGCACTCCGGTTCGAGTTCACGCAGCGCCGCGTGTTCGCCGCGGTTGCCCAGAAGGCCGCCGCGGCAGCAGCACCCGCTCCGCCCGCCGCCGCGCCTTGATCGGGACGGCCTCGTCCATCGCGGCGCCGTGCGATCAGCCGCAACCCTCACAAAAAGCGGCGCTGAAGCGCTCGCACTCCAAGCGCATTGCGCGCACCCGGCGGTACGGAGGTCGCGAAGCGTTTGGAGTGCGAGCGCTTCAGCGCCGCTTTGCGTTCACCCAAAGCCGTGCTCACGGCGTCCGCGGCCACAGCGCTCGCCAGTACGCTTGATCCGCTGCAAACCCGTCAAGTGCGTCCGGGCCGCTCTCAAAATCCCCGGGCAGCACGCCAAACCGCTTGAGCTCCCGGATGTACTGCGCGTTGGGCTGGAAACCGGCAGTGCCATACCGCGGAGGTGAGGCGAGGTGTTCCCGGCTCCGCTCCAACGCCGCCAATAACCGCTGATAGTCCGGGTCGGTCGCGTCCGAAACCCATCGGGACAAACGCCCCAACCGCCAGCGCTCTTCGCCAGCGGAGCGAGCAGGAGCGGCGAGCGATCCGGCCGCGTGAGATTCACCAGCACGTTCAGGCTGTAGCGCGCGATCGGGTCCCGCTCCAAGACAATCCGCTCGTACTCGCCCGTCGGGCGACCGGCCAATGCCCGGCGTTCCTGCAGGTTCGGGTCATAGGGCAACCGCATGGGGGCTGAGGATCCGGGATCCGTCCCCGTGTGACAGACCCCGCAACGCCGCTGGACGGCGGCGAACTCGGCGGCCAACGGCCCGAGGGCCTGGCCAACCTGCGCCTGCTGCTCGGCGTTCCTCAGGCCCGCGTACGAGCCGGCGAACGGCGCCCACTCTCGATCCAGAGCCAGAGGGTGCGCCACTCGTAGGAAGACACCTGGACCTCGTGATGCTCCCCCCCACCTTGGCCAGCAGCGGACTCGCGGAACTGCCGAGGGTGCGCGGCGGTTGGTTGCCCAGACCGTTACGACCGTCTGCCACCTGGCGATGGGCGAGGAGGCTGAAGTACGCATGGGACCAGTGCGGTCCGAGGTCGCCGCCCAGGAGCACCCCCGCCCTCGTGCCGTTCGTAGCCGTGGCACCTCACACAATGGCGGTCGAGGATGGGTTGGATGTCGCGCCCGAAATCCAGGACATCCGGGTGTTCGGCAAACGGCTCGATCCGGCTCGGGGGCCTTTCGAGCGCAAGCAGTCGCGTGCCTTTCGACAAGGCCGGCGTTTGGGTCCGCGGCTCATGGCATCCCACGCAGCCCTGCGTCTCGCCCGGCATGAGCGACGCGAAACTCTGCATGCGTTTCACCGAAAGGTCCTGCTCGTCGAGCGCCACGAAGAAGACCTGTCGCCCGGCGGGAACTTCGAAGCACGCCGATCCGTCCGGCTCGACCGGCACCGTGCCCAACACGCGTTCGAGGGTGAAGGTGCCCAGCCAACTGGTCAGGTCCGGCCCCCCGCTGAAGTTCACCGGCTTGGGCAGCGACTCAAGGACGAGCAACTTGCGGATGTCACCGGGTTTCACGCCGGACAGGTTCCGGCCGGCATAGACGTCCGCCAGCACAAACGTGCCCGTGGCACTCCGCGGATGGGTGCGCGACGGGATGAGCCTTTCGCGGGGTCGGGCGAGGATCGGGCGTGGCTCATGCACGCCCCCGGGTCCGTCCAGCGTGTACAGCACCGCGACGTTGCCCGCGCCGTCGAGGTGGACCACCTGGTTGCCGCGGGCCGCCAGAAAGGACGTGGACGACAGTGGGAACGGATCCCGCACCAGGCCGCCGCGGTGCAGCGGCCGCGCGGAAGCGGGCGCATCGGGGCCGCACTCCGGTGTCACCAGCGTGGCAATGCCGTCGTGTTCGTTGACGCCATGCCCGGGTGAAAAGCAAGCCACCACCAGGTCGGTGCCGGGCACCGGCTTGGCGTCGATCATGACGATATGGGACCGTTGGTTCCCGTAGTACACGGCCTGCCCGGTCCCGTCCGGGTTCATCGTCCAGAGATGGTGATACTCGACCTGGCTGCGGTCCACGTACTCCCAGCGCGTGTAGAGCAGCCGGCCGTCGGGCAAGAGCCACGGCGTGTTGTCGTGCTCGGTATTGGCTGAGATGGCCTCGATCCCGCCTCCGTTGGCGTCGCAGCGGTACATCACCCCTACCTGCGTCATCCAGCAGTTCACCCAGCGCTGACAACGCGTCGACACGAACACGATGTCGCCGTCCGGCAGATAGGCAGGTTCGTAATCGTCGAAGGGGCCGTCGGTGATCTGCCGCAGTCCCGTGCCGTCCAGGGCGATTTCATAGAGGTGGTAGTGGTCGGTGCCGGCGGGACGGTAGGAGAAGAGCACCTTGCGGGCGTCGTAGTGGACCTGCGGATCCCGGATCGACCCGCCCCGGGCATCGAAGACGGTGCTGACGCCGCCCGTTTCGAGGTTCAGCTTGAGCAGTCGTCCCACATCCGGCTGGCCGTTGCCGGTGTAGGCCTTCCGCGTCTCATCGTCGCAGTAGTAGCCGATGTTGGCGTACCAGTGCGGGTCATCATACCGGAGACGCGTGCAGAAGAGGACTTCCCTCACCGTGCCCCAGACACCTTCGAGCCGGGCCGGGAGCAACGGGCCAGCCGCCGTTGCGCCCCACGCCGTGCCGCCTTCGTTCCCCAAGACCAGACACGCCACGATCCACCGCAGGCCAGTCCACGAACGCCGACGCCGTTTCATGGGCAAGGACATACGATTTCCCGCCGGTCGGGGCAAGCCGCGGATGGGGAATCGGGCGCCGCGTGCCGCCATCTCCTGCTCGGCATGAAACCGCCACCGACCGTCGGCGCCTACAACGGGGATGCGATCACCGGACTAAGGCACCACGGCGGTGGAGCGTTCACTGAACCAGACGTAGTCGCGCGTCTGCTGGGTGAAGTAGTTGAACGAGTTGTAGACGCGCCGGATGGGTTGCTTGGTGGAGTCCTCCAGCCATCGCTTCACCTCCGAGTGGCCGTCGGCAAACGCAAATCCACAAGCCCCGTTGTGGTAACTGGCCGGCAGATCCCGCCAATACGCCCGGCCATCGGTGTACATCCGGACCGCCAGCCAGCCGTCGTTGATGCCGTCGGGATGCTCGTCCACCATCACCCACGCCTGAGACGGCGCCGGCGAGGTGATGTCGCTGGATTTGTGGAACTGCCGGTACCGCTTGCCGTCGCCCCGGTTGTCGTCATTCGACCCTTGCACGAGGGGGAAAGGCCGGGTTGCCCTCCATCCAACTGTTCATCGAGTAGCTCCGCACCCGGCTGTGCATGCGGCCGCCAATACGCACCGCGGACTTGTCGGCCAGGCACTTGTAGATGCCGGGCGACACCGTGTAGGGCGCGAGAAACGACTGAGCCGGGTTCATCAGCAGGGCGGTGTTCGTGTTGTCGGGGTGGGAGCTGTAGTCCAGCGCTCCCCCGACCCACCAGCGGCTGGGTACGATCCAGTCATTGTAATCGTGGGAGTACATGGACCAGGCGAGTTGCATCTGCCTCCCGTTGCTCAGGCAACCCGCCCCCTGCGCCTTGTCCTTCGCCTTGCCCAACGCCGGTAACAGCATGCTCGCCAGAATCGCGATGATCGCGATCACCACCAGCAGTTCGATCAGGGTGAAGGCCGCGGACCCCATTCGACACCCGCGCAACCGGTTCCGATCCTCGGGGTTCGTGCCGCGGGCGCGGACAAACCACGGCGGAAAGCGAGTGGCGTCCCGGATCTTGGCGGTTTCCCGACCGTTGACCTCGAACCTCTTGGTGAAGCTGGCATCGATGCACAGTGGGAGCGGTTTCATGCCACCGACCGTCCCGACCCAGCCCATCCTCTGTCAAGCCTTTCAGGCCGTCCGTTGAGGCTATCCCAGGTCCCGGATCCCGGATCCCGGATCACGCGCTCACCACGGGCCAGGGAAAGGTCGAGGTGAGGGCCACCCGGCGGCCCGTGGCCTGGGATTCGCGCGCGGCAGTGATGATTTCAAGCACGTGGAGGGCGTGTTCGGGATTGACGAGCAGTTCCCTGCCGGTCACCAGGCATTCGGCCGCGAGCACCGCGCCCTGCTGCCAGACATACCCCTGGGCGTCGGTGGCGTGTCGCTCGAGCTTCGGCGCATCGTGGGTCGCCAGGTCCACGCCCAAAGGGGCCCAGTCGTAGCCGACCAACCCCATGAAACCGCGCGAACCCACCAGCGTGATCGTATGCCGCTGCTCACCGCTGCCATCGTGCCCGTGCGGGTTGAAGTAGTTGAACCCGGACTGGACGTGGGAGATCACGCCCTGGCCGTGGTCCATCAAGACCATGGCGTTGTCCTCTTCGGTGACCTGGATGCGCCCCTTGTCCCTCACCGTGCGTTCCGGAGTGACGATGCTCAGCATCGCCGAGACGTGGCGAACGGGACCGAGGAGGCCGGTCAATGTCGTGAGGTTGTACACGGCCAGGTCCGGCATCGAGCCGCCGAGCTTCTCGTAGAAGAACGCGGACCAGTCCGGACCTTCGTGCCCGTAGTCGGCGTGGGCGGCCGCAACACGGCCGAGTTTTCCGGCGGCGAGTGTTCGGGCCATGAAGGCAAACTGGGGGCTTTGCACGGTGATGGGTGCGCCCCAGAGCCGGACCTGCTTCTGGCGCGCCAACCGCAGGAGTTCCTGGCCGGCCGCGAGGGTGTTGGCGATGGGTTTCTCGCTCCAGACATGTTTGCCGGCCTCGAGGGCGCGGCGGTTGATCCCCTCGTGCACCTGCATGTCGGTGAGGACGACGAGGAAGTCGAACGGTTCCCCGGCCAGCATGGCGTCGATGTGGGGATAATGATGGCCGATGCGGAACCGCTCCGCCTGTCGCAGGGCCCGTTCCGGTTTGATATCGCAGAGGCTGACCACCTCGACAAATGGGCACCGGGTGAGTTCCGGCAGGTAGGCGTTGGACACACTGCCACACCCGATCACGCCCGTGCGGACGCGTCGGGACGGCGTTTCGGCACCCCGCACCGTGAGGGCACCAGAGGCCAAGGCGGCCCCGGCGGCGAGGGTGGACTTGGCGAACTGACGACGGCTGACGGGAGTTGGGGTAGTGGCGTTCATGGCAATGTCCAGGGGAAGCGGTTTCAGGGGACTTCAAGCAGCAGAACCCAGTCGACGTCGCCGGCGGCGTTTCGGCCGGGCGGCGCAAACTCATGGGTGGCGGCGTTGGGAAAGGGAGAATTCCCCGCGGCCTGCAAGGCGCCGCTTGTGGGATCGAACCAGCGGGCGGTGGCGGCGCCGGGGAGTTCCGCGAGGTTTGCGACCACGCTGCGCCCTTCGGTGCTGAGGGCCAGCAGGCAGCGCCTGTCAGCGGTGGCGGCCGCGGAGGTGGCGCCGGTGAAGAGGTCGGGAGCGGGCGCGAGGCCGTGCCACGGCAGTGTGAGGAGGAACCGTTTGGCGTGGGCGAGGTGGGTGGAACCGGGCAGGCGCATGGCGTCGGACCATGGCGTGCCGCCCCAATCGTTGCCGCCCGGCGACGGGCCGTAGCGCTGGTCGGGGCGGTTCACCTGCCAGATGCCGTTGGCCCCGTAAGTGTGGCCGGCGCAACCGCTGTTCAGCAGGTGGGCCCAGAACGCCTCGCGTGCCTCCTTCGCGCCGAGGGTCGGCCGGATTTCGAGGGCTTCGTATCGGGATTCGCCCGACAAGACGGGCATCCGCGGCGGGCGGTTCCAGGCCTCGATGGCCCGGGCGGCGTGCTGGGCGGTCGGGCTGCCATGACCGGTTTGCTGCATCTCGAAATCCAGCAAGGTGGGATCCAGCACCTCATCGCGGGCGTGGCTGCGCGGGTGGGTCGTGATCAGACGATGGAACGGATCGGTGGCGCGCAGGAACCGGATCACCTCCGTCCATTCGCGCCGCAGTTGCTGGGTTTCGGCCTCCTTATTGCCGGAGTTGTACCACGGCATGGCCTGTTCGCCGGCGGCGACCCAGACGACCGGGAGAGCGGCCCAGCGGGCGACCAGGTATCGCCAGTGCCGTTTCATGTTCTCGGTGCCCAACCACGGCAGGTGGTAACCCCAGGCGCCGACGACGCACGGCACGAGGCCCTGTTCGACCAAGTGCTGAATACGGCGGTCGGCCGCATCGAAGTACTCGGGTCGGATCCGCGCGTAAAGACGTTCCCAGGCGAATCCACCGTCGCCGAGCGCGCGATCGCCAAATGCAGCCTGATCAGGGTAAAGGCCGGCCACGATCTGGATCACGGTGAAGCCCTTGGCGAGGCGGTCGGCGGCGAGTTGCTGGAAGTCCGCCGGCCATTCGAGACGCCTCGCCAGGCCCATCCACCACGTGTCGCCCAGCCAGAAGAACGGCGTGCCATCGGCGTGCGCGAAGTGACGACGGTCCGGGGCGACGCGCAGCGGACCGTGTCGGAACAGAGGATTGTTGCCCGTGTAAGGTGTGATCTCGAGCGTGCCGGTGATGCCGTGCAGGCCGGGGTTGGTTGTGTCGCTGCACTCGGTCCGGAACGCGTGGGTGCCGGAGGCGGGCGAGGCGTAGCGGACCCGCCAGGTCTTGCCGCCGGCCCAGAAGGCGGGGACGCGCAACATCTGGCCATCCGGTGTCGTGAACACGGCGTCCAGGGTGACGTGGTGGAAGGGGGCGGCGTAGTCCTTGGCGGACTCAAAGCTCCACTCCGCGACACGGTTGGCCTCCGTGGTGGCGGTGGGAGTGGGGGTGGCGGCAGCGACACCGGCGGGCGGGGTCAGACCCAGGAGCAGCAGCAGGCTTAGGTGCGGTTTCATGCAAGTCAGCCGGTGACAAGTCGGACGGAACCAGTGTTGCCGCCGAGTAACGGAGATCAGGGCCGCGCCGTCAAGCCGGCGGGATTCGAGGGTTGCGTTGGCGCGAGGCGAGCTGCCATCCTCCGGCCCGGCAATCCGAACACACGCGCAAGCCTTGGTCATGGGAACACTGCGACTTCAGCCGCTGGATGTGGGCCTGGTGCTGCTGTACCTGGTGGGCATTGTGGCCCTGGGGCTGTGGCTGGGCCGGGGCATTCGGACGAGCCGGGATTTCTTCCTGGCCGGCAAGTCGCTGCCCTGGTGGGCGGTCGGCATGTCGCTGGTGGTTTCGGACATTGGCGCCAAGGACATGATTGGGGTGGCGGGAGACGCCTACCGCTACGGGTTGGTGATGATGAACTATGACTTCATCGGCTGCATTTTTCCGGTGCTGCTGGCGGCGTTCCTGTTCATGCCCTTCTTCTGGATCGCGGGAGTGTACACGGTGCCCGAGTATCTGGGACGACGCTACAATCTGGCGGTCCGCGCCAGCTTCGCAGTGATCTGGGTGGGCTTCATGACGGCCACCCTTGGGACGATCTTCGTGAGTGCCGCGGCGATGTTCGAGGTCTTGCTGGGCTGGCCTTTTTGGTTCTCGGTGGGGCTGTGTGTGGTGGCGGTGGGGCTCTACACCACCCTGGGAGGGTTGAAGGCCGTCGTGTTCACCGATGCCGTGTCCTGCGTGGTCCTGGTCGTGGGGGCGACGCTGATCTGTGTCCTCGGTCTGGTGAAGGTGGGTGGAATCGCCGGACTCAAAGCCTCGGTGGGGGCGCTCGATTGGACGCAGCATCACTTTCGGCTTCTGCCGCCCGCGGATCACGCCGTCTACCCTTGGCCGGCGGTGCTGTTGGGTTTGGGCTTCGTGCTGGGGCCGGCCTACTGGATCGGCAACCAAGCCATCGTGCAGCGCACGCTGGGTTCGCGCAGCCCAAACGAGGCCCGTGCCTCCTACGTGTTCTGCGCCGGGATCAAGCTGGTGTTTCCCGTCCTGCTGGTGTTGCCCGGCATGATCGCGCTGGCCTTGCTCGCCGACCAACTGGGTCCACCCGGGAAGGATTTCGACGGGAACCGCGTGCTGCCGATGCTGCTGACGCATCTGCTGCCGACCGGCGTGCTGGGCCTTGTGATCGGTGCGTTTCTGGCCGGGGTGCTGTCCAACCTGGATTCGTACGTGAACTCGGCCAGCACGCTCCTGGTCACCGATCTGTACCGGCCGTTCGTCAACCGGCACGCCACGGACGAGCAGTGTCTTCGGTTGGGTCGGTGGCTGGTGGCGGGCTTGTTGGTGGGCGGCGGTCTGCTCAGCTATCCGATCAAGACGCAATTCGGCACCGTCTTCGAGGCGTTCCAGACCTTTCTGACCTTCTTCCAAGGGCCGTTGCTGGCCCTGCTGCTGCTGGGCATGCTGACACGACGGGCCACGCAGTGGGGCGGGCTGGCGGGCATGTTCGCAGGCGTGGCCACCGCGGTCATCCTGAACGGTGCAGAGAAGCTCCTGGGGATCGCTGGGGGATCCCGTTCCTGTGGACGGCGTGGTGGTCCTTTGTGGCGGCCCTGGGTGTCACGCTGCTGGTCAGCCTGGCCACGAAACCCTACAGCGAAGCCCGGTTGCGGGGTCTGGTTTGCTGGTTGCCGGTGCGCGAGGAGAACCAGCCATGAATTCCACCGGGATCGAACTCTTGGCGGCGGCGCTCGGGATCTCCGCGGGCCAGGCGGCCTTTGTGGGGGTCTACGTGCTGGTCCTTGCCGGGATTGTCTGGCTACCCAGGACACTTCGCGACCCGCCCGGCTGCCCGGTGCCCTGGTGGAAGAGTCTGCGATTCTGGGCCGCCTTGATCTGCGGGGTCCAGATCCTCGTGTATGGCTTGCTGGGTTAAGACCAAGGGGTCAGTTCTTTACTTTGTCCTATGACAATATCAAGAACTGACCCCTTGGGTTGGTTGTTGCTGGGTCAGGCAGTGCAACGAGCCGAAACCGAGCACCAGATCGACCGCGTGGATCCCCACGACCGGACGGTCGGTGAACAGGTCCCCCAAGATGCCAAGCGCGACGCGATCCTGCGGATCGTTGAACGTGGGCACAATCACCGCGTCGTTGGCGATGTAGAAGTTCGCGTAGCTCGCGGGCAACCGCTCCCCCGTCGAAGCAGAGAGGCGCCGGCATGGGCAGCGGGATCACCTCGGGCTTCGAACCGTCCTCGAGGCGCAGATCCTGGATCCGCTCCCAGTTCTCCGCCAGCGCACGGTAGTTGGTGTCGCGCCGGTTCTTCTCCTGAATCAGCACGACGGTGCGGGCATTGACGAACCGGCAGATGTCATCGACGTGGCCGTGGGTGTCATCTCCCACCGGGCCGGCGACGAGCCAGAAGACATGGGTCACGCCCAGGAACTGCGCGAGCGTCTCCTCGATCTCGCGGCGTCCAAGGCCCGGGTTGCGGACCTGCACCTTCGGGTCGAGGTAACACTCCTCCGTGGTGAGGAGGGTGCCGCGACCATTGACGTCGATGCCCCCCTTCCAGCACAAACGGTTGGCCGGCATGTTCGGCGCGAAACAACGGCTTGCCGAGGAGACGGGCGGCCGTCTCGGGCACGCGCCGGTCCCTCTGCCAGTCGTCGTACTTGGCCCAGGCGTTGAAGTGGAAGTGCACAATGGCCGTCTCGGCCCGGCGGCCCCTGCCCCGCCGCACGAATAACGGGCCGCTGTCGCGCGTCCAGCCGCGATTCGTGGGGTGGACGACGAACTCGACCCGGCCGACCTCCGCCCCGGCGCGTGCCAGGTACCGGCGCGCGAGGTCCGCGTCGGCGCGTCGGTTGACGAGCAACCGGACGCGTTCGCCGGAGGCGATCTTGCGAACCATTTCGCCGTAGACCCACCGGATGGTGTCGAGCTTTCCCGGCCAGTCGGATTCGTTGTGGGGCCAGGCGAGCCAGGTGGCCTCATGTTTCTCCCACTCGGCAGGCATGGCGTAGCCCAAGGCGGCGGGAGTCGGCCTTGAGGCGGCAGAGCGGTCGGTTGTCATGATCAAGGGACGTCAGGTAGGCGGGCGGCGGAACGACCGGGCGCCCCGTCCCCGGGGGCGTCGGCCTTCATTGCCCGTGAATCGTGCACGAAGAGCGAGGGTGCACCCCCGCCCTCCATGCGCTTCGCGATGGGCGGAACCTGTGGGTGCCGCGCGAGGCGTCTGGAGTGCGTCCGGTTTACCGGCGCATTCGGGTGCATGGGTACTGAGCAGGTCCGAGAGGAACAGGCGGCTTTCCGGGAAGACGGGCGCCATCAGTCGAGGACCTGGAGGCGGACGTTACGGATCTCGACGTGGCTGCCGTCGCGGCTCAATTCCTGGAACCCGATGTGGCCGCGGCGGGGCCGGTCTTTCAGAGCGGGGGCCTCGGTGCCGTCGTGGCGTTTCGGTCGCCGGGTCTCGCGGTTGAGGTTGACATCGAGGATGAGGGTGCCGTTGAGGACGACCTTCAGCTCGGGGCCCTGGCAGGCGATCTCGTACTTGTTCCACTCGGTGGGCTTGTAGACCTGTTCGCGGGGCGCCACCGCACGGTACAGGCTGCCGGTCAACTCATCCGCTTTCGCCTCGGGGTTGTACCGCAGATCCGCCATCTGCAACTCGAGGCCGTCGAAGGCGGGATCGCCCTTCAGCGGAGCGCGCAATGCCACACCGCTGTTGCCACGCTCACCCAGCTTGAACTCGAACTCGAGGATGAAGTCACCATAAGTCCGCTCGCTCATGAGCCAACTGCCCCGCGGCTCACCGCCCGTGAGGATGCGGTTCTTCACCACCCACTGCGGGGAACCCTCGGCCGGCTGGCTGACATCGTTCCACGCCCGGACCACCCAGCCGTGCGGCGGGCCGTCCATGGGAAACAGGTTTTCAACCTCCGGTGCCGGGCGGGTGCTGCGGCATCCGACGGCACCGGCCAGGAGCAACCCGAGCAGGATCCCGGCGGCAAGGGACGGACGCGACCGGCGCGCGCCGTGGCGGATGGGGGCTGAATGGTCGGAGCCCGGGAGGGTGAGCAGTGTTTGCATGCAACAAGCGGTTCAGGGCCGGCGCACATCCAGGCACACCAAGTCCTGCTGGCTGCGGCAGTAAAGGAAGCCGTTGGCGAGCACGGGCACGGCCCACGTATCCTTTCCCCCCAAGACCTGGAAGCCGGCGATCTCCCGGCATTCGGTGGCCGAAGGCTGCACCACCGCCACGTAGCCCTTGTCGCTGTAGACGATGAAATGCTCGCCGGCGGCGAAGAGCGATCCCTTGCCGTAGCGTCGCTCCCCCCACTTTTCCTTGCCGGTGGCCCACTCGAGACACTTGAGTTCGCCTTCGTCGAAGCCGTACAGGTGCCCCTGCCACAGCACGCAGGAGGCGACGTGATTGCGCATCTGGCGGCCCTGCCACACCACCGCGGGCTGGTCCTTCGTGAAGTCGAGCAGCGCCGCGCCCTTGTTGTAGCCGGACGAGATGAACACCTTGCCGTCGGCGATGAGGGGCGTGGCGGCGTTCACGTCGTAGCTGGTCTTCCAGGGATGCCGCCAGAACTCGGCGCCGTCCCGGGCGTTGCGCAGGACAATCCCGGCCGCGCTGAGCACGGCGAGGCGACGTTGGCCGGCGTGATCGAACGGAACAATCGAGCTGTATCCGATGGTGTCGTCGCCCGCCCGCCAGACCTCCTTGCCGGTGGCCAGGTCAAACGCGACCACGGAACTCCCGGCGCCGCCCACTTCGCAGATCAACCAGTCCCCCTCGGCCAGAGGGGAACCGGCAAAACCCCAGCGGGGCGTGTCGGCGCCGTACTCCTTCGGGAACTCCCGGGACCAAACGACGCGGCCGGTGGCGGCGTCCAGACAGAAGAGGTGTCCGTGGCGGCTGACGCTGTAAACGCGACCCTGCGCAACCGTCGGGGTGCACCGCGGTCCGTGATAGCCGTTGGGGTCTTTCGAGGCGCACGGGTAGGAGTGTTTCCACAACTCCTTGCCGGTCCGCGCATCCAGGGCATAGACGGTGTCGGTTTCCTGGGTGTTGCCCAAGGTGTAGAGCCGGCCGTTGCTCACCGACATCGAGCTGTAGCCGATGCCGACATCGGCCTGCCAAACCCGTTTGGGTCCATCAGCCGGCCACTGCGTCAGCCAACCGGTTTCCTTCGAGATGCCGTCGAAGTTCGGTCCCCGCCAGCGGGGCCAGTCGTCGGCTTGCGCCAGAGCCAGCAGCACTGCGGCGCTCGAAAGCATCAAGGTCAGGAACGGCTTCAGCATGGCGGGATGGGGTAGCGGTTTGCGCTCGGGCTGTCAAAGCGAAAGGACCGGCCGGGCGTCGGGCAAGGGTGAGTCTCGTGACCTCGACTCCTACGGGGCAGGCTGGGTAGGAGCCGACGTGAGGAGGCTCTGCCAGAGGTGAGTCTCGTGACCTCGACTCCTACGCTTCGGGGCAGGCTGGGTAGGAGCCGACGTGAGGAGGCTCTGCCCGGGAGGCGTCGATTGACCCGCAGACGCCCGGTCACTAAGCTGGCCGCCATGCATTTCCGGTCATCGCCTTCCCGGTGCCTTGCTTGGCTTTTCGGTGGCATGTGCCTCGCCGCCATCGGAGCGGCCCGCGGCGGGGATTTCAACAACCACGGGCCCTGGCAACCGCTGTTCGACGGCCAATCGCTGGCAGGTTGGCGGACCAGTGAACATCCCGGCGCGTTACGGGTGCAGGACGGCACCATCCTGTGCGACGGCCCGCGCGCCCATCTCTTCTACGAGGGAGCTGTCGCCGGCGCCCGGTTCCGCAACTTCGAGTTCGAGACCGAGGTGCGGACGGAGCCGGGCGCCAACTCGGGCATCTACTTTCACACCGCTTATCAGGAAGAAGGGTGGCCTGAGCAAGGCTACGAGGTGCAGATCAACAACACCGCGACCGGCGAAGGCGGCTACCGTGAGAACAAGAAGACCGGCAGCCTCTACGGCGTCCGCAACCTGTACAAGCAAGTGGTCCCCGACCGGGAATGGTTTTGGGTCCGAATCGCCGTGCGCGGCCCGCACATTACCGTGCGTGTGAACGACCTGTCGGTCGTCGATTACGTCGAGGTCGCGCCAACGTCCGGTTCGGGTGGCCAAGATCGAAGCGGCGGCACCTTCTGCCTTGCAGTGCCACGACCCGGGCAGCCGGGTGCAGTTCCGGAACCTGCGGGTGCGGGTGTTGCCTGACGATCTCACGCCCCCGGCTTGAATGCGGCCGCTTACCGGATCTCGCCGGCGCTGGCACAGCTCCATGAGAACAACTACCCGGTCATCGACCTGCACACCCACCTCAAGGGCGGGCTCACCCTGGACGACGTGATCCGGCGTTTCCACCGCACGGGCATCAACGCAGGCGTCGCCGTCAATTGCGGGCTCGGCTTCGCCATCACCAACGACGCCGGCATCGACCAGGCCCTGGCTGAGCTGCGGCATCCCCTGACCTTCACGGCCATGCAAGCCGAGGGACGCGAATGGGTGGAGCTGTTCACGCTCCCGGCCGTGGCGCGCTTTGACTACGTGTTCACGGACGCCATGACCATTCGCAACCCGGCGGGCAAGCGGATGCGCCTGTGGATCCGCGAGGAGGTCGAGGTGGGCGAACCCGACGCCTTCATGGAGCAACTCGTGGCCAGCACCGTGGCGATCCTCGACCGGGAACCGGTGGACATCTGGGTCAACCCGACCTACCTGCCGGACGTGCTGGCCGGCGACTACGACCGGCTTTGGACCCCCGAACGTCGTCAGCGGGTGATCGCCGCCGCCGTCCGGAACCAGGTGGCCATCGAGATCAACGCCCGTCTGCGCCTGCCCACGGCCCGGTTCCTGCGCGAGGCCAAAGCGGCAGGTGCCCGGTTCACCTTCGGCACCAACAACGGCGGCCGGGACGACTTGGGCAATCTAGAGTATGGCACGGAAATGGTGCGCGAGTGCGGGCTCAAGTGGCAGGACTTCTGGGTGCCGGGCCTCAACCCCACCCGCTCCCAGCGCGCCCTCGCCGCCGGCCAGCGCCAGATCATCGCCCCGTGACGGCTTCGAGTGCCGGTTGGGTCGCGACGGCCGGCGCTGCTGCCCGCGCGTTGGCCTTCGGCCGCCCGACACGCCGGTGACCAGGCGCGCGGTTCACGGCTTCCGCAACCGGAAGAACCGGGCCGCAAACGCGGGGTCTGCGGTGTACGAATTGCCCGCCGGCGTAG
Organism: Verrucomicrobiota bacterium; assembly: GCA_027493615.1. GTDB lineage: Bacteria > Verrucomicrobiota > Verrucomicrobiia > Limisphaerales > J093 > DSVZ01. The sequence continues at coordinate 559,749 of JAOSKK010000038.1, read as the reverse complement.
GAACGACCGGCTGCCAGGTTACCGCCGGGCCCAGCGTGGGGGGTGAACTCGAGCTGATAACCCGTGATCGCCTCCGGCCACCAGAGCCGCACGCTGCCGCTCGCGGTCCGTTCGACATGCAACCAGACGCCATCGTCGGCGGGACCGTACAGGCCCAGGAGACCTGCCGTCAGATCCCACTCACCCCCCGCGGAACGGCCCGCACCCTCCGTCGGCACCCAGGCCGAAAGGGAGTAAGGCCAGCCGGTCGCCGCGCCTGCGCCGGTTGCCACCGCACCCACCAGCACATACGACCCGCCGGTGAGGGGTTGGGCGGACGCCGTCATCATCACGGCACAGAGGAACGCGACGGCGCTCATGCAGCATCCGGTGCCGACGAACTCGCGGACGAAACGCGGAGTTCTGCTGCTGCGGCGGACGCCTTGGTCTGGCGCTGAAACGCTCCCAAGGTGTGCAGGCTGGAAGCCCGCACCACCACGCCCGGGGAAGGGTTGGAAGCCGGCGCCCCATTCGAGGGACCGGCAACGCTGGCAATCAAGTCGCAGGTCATGGCAACGGCGCGGTTGCGGCTTGGACAGAGCCGGGTGTTGCCAGGGCTTGGTGCACCAGACGACGCAGGTCAGCCAGCTCGACTTCGAGTTGACGGATGCGCATCGCCTGGGCTTGCACCTGCTCCTCCAGCTTCCGGTTCAGGCCCTGGATCGCGGCCAACGCCACGCCCTCGGCGTCCACCGTGGCAATGTGGCGGTCGTCCGACCCGACCCCGAACGCGGCGTGGAAGTCCTGCGCCACGGGACCGAGATGGCGGGCCCCGGGATCCTCGCGGTAGTTCCAGGTGCTGATGGGCAAGGCGGCCACCTTGTCGAGGACTTCGCGCGGGTTCACCGGTTCGAAGTTCTCCTTGAGGTTGCGATCCGAGGCACTGACGAACGTGCCGTTCACGCGGAGACCCCCCGAGTTCAGCCGCATCATCTCCCACGCCGCCGGTGCCCGGCGAGTTGGCGTTGTTCGAGTGGGTTCCCCCGCGGAACCAGGAGAAGCTGCCGGCCGAGTCGGTGCGGAAATAGTGGGTGGAGGACTGGACGCCGATGCCGTAGCGGTCGCTCCAGAGGTTGATCATCTGCCGGACGGACGAGCCGAAGAACATCGCGCTGTCGCCGTTGACGTGGATGCCGCCGGCGGCGCGGATGTTGAAGGTGTTGGCGCCGGCGGAGGCGAAGCTGGCGTTCTGACTGTCGGAGAACACGAACGCGCCCTGGTGATTCACCCGCGATCGTCGGCCTGCGGCCAGGGAATACCCGGCGTTGTCCGCCACCAGGTTGTTGGTGCCGCCCAGGATGATGGCGCTCGGACAGTTGGTGCCGATCCGATTGTTGTCGCCGCCCAGGATGACGGTCCAACTGCTCTCGCGGCCGATCTCGTTATCCGAGCCGCCGATGAGCACCGGGGCGATCTCCCTTCGGTTCGGGTTGTTCGAACCGAGGATGTCGTTCCGGAAGCCGCCGATCATCAACCCGCCGTCCACATTGTTGGCGATCCGGTTCTCGCCGCCGCCGACGACCAGACTGATGACGGTGTTGGTCCCAATCCGGTTATCCCGCCCGCCCACGATGACGGCGTGCTGGTTGTCCATGAGAATCTCGTTGCGCGCTCCGCCGCCGATGAAGGCCGACCGCTGGTCGCGGGCGATCACATTGTCCAGCCCCCGGCGATCACGCTCTCGTGGGCGGCGGCTTCAATCGTGTTCTCCCGTCCGCTGAGGATGGCCGAGTTGGTCGAGGAAGGATCCAGCGAGTGGGCGCGGCCGCCGATGATGCGCGTGCCGCTGGCTTGCGCCTCCAGCCGGAGGACTGGCTGATTCGCGGCGCGCAAGACGAGCGGTTGCGCGTCCGTCGTTCCGAGGAAATTGCCGGTCGGGTTGGTGCCGGCATTCCCGGTCCGGCTCCACGCGTCCGCGGAACCCGGCGGCCCTGGCGGACCGGCCGGCCCGATCGCGCCGGTGTCACCTTTGTCGCCCTTGTCACCCTTGGGTCCCACGGGCCCCGTCGGTCCCTGCGGTCCCTGCGGTCCGGTATCGCCCTTGGGACCCGCGGGCGTCAGGGCGTAAAGGGCGTAGGGGGGCGGGCGTGAGTTCCTGCCGGGGGTTGAGGGCCGTGAAGGAGCCGCTGCCACTGGGACGTACGGCGATCTCCAGCCAGCGGCGCGAGCCGTCGAAGACGCCGGGGCCGAAGTCCAGCGGGGTCGTGAAACAACCGCGTTCGACGGAGACGGCCAGATTGGTGATGATGAGTCCGACTTGAGACCCGCCAAGGTCCGCGTTGTAGAGGATCGCGCGGACATCGTAGCTGCCGGTAACGGGAACGCCGCCATCGGCAAGCTGGCCTTGATAGGTGAAGGCAGTCCCCTGGGCGAGACCAGCCGGCACGACGCCGAGCAAGGCCAGGGCAAGGAGGGAGTTCAGGAGTTTCATAACGATCAGGTGCGTTGGACGAGCGGTTTCAATGGCCAGGCGTCGGGTTCTTCCCCGTCACCGCACGAAGCGTCTCCGGCCGGGAGGGGCCTGCTGCGTCAGCCCGGGTGGCCAGCGCAAATTGGTTCGAGGTCTGCCCCCCGAGCTTGGACCAGATCAAGTCGAGGACGAAGAAGGCGCCCACTACGGGCAGGTTCTTCAGGTTGAGGAACTCGGCCAGGGAGCGACCGCGGCCCAGCGAGTTCAGGCCCAGCGCGTTCCGGAAGCTGATGATCCAAAAGGCGATTGAAGGTGTGCAACCCTGGGCTTGGATGGCGTACCCGGTTTCCTTCAACAACCGGGCCAGCGACGCCAGGTCGAACAAATGGAAGTGCCGCGGGATGTGGTAGCCACCCCAGTACCGACGCCGGAACAACCGGTAGTCCCAGCCGCCACGGTTGGGCGTGTCGATGACCAGCACCCCCGTGCGGCGAGAGTTTCCGGTGCAACTGCCGCAAGGCGGCGCGCGGGTCCCGCAGATGCTCGAGCAACTGCCGCAGCACGATCAGATCCTGGCCGCCGTCCGTCAGCGCCGCGAGGTCGGTCTCAACGTTGCCCAGCACACAGCGAATCCCCGCCGCCTCCGCCTGCTCTCGAACGGCCGCGTCGAACTGCAAATCCAGACAGGCCGCCGTTACCGGTCCCCCACCTTCGCGCTCAAACACTTCGCGAAGCTTGATCAACCGCGTGAGGTTGCCGCCCCCAATGTCCACCACCGAACGGATCGGTCTCGTCCCCAGCCGGCGCCGGAGCTGCTCGGCGTCCTTCACCATCTTCGCTTCCACCACCGCACCCTCCATGTAGATGGGCGAGCCGGGATTCACGGTGTAGTAGCCCGGGGGGTAGAGCGCGGGGACCTCGTCCGCGGCCGGCAAGGGATCCAGGAAGACATGACCACACCCCGTGCATTCGACCAGGCTCCATTCGCCCGGGCGACACTGGTACTCGAAGTCAGGCGCCCGGACGACCCGTCGCGTGGCGTTGCCATCGCAAATCAGACAACTCACGGGCTTGTCGCGGAGACGGCGGTTTCAGGGACCGGCAGACCCGCTTCACGTTCGGCCGGCAGCGGGGCGCGGATCATGCTTGCGAGCAGCGTGAAATAGGAGCCCCTGACGCGCCGGACATAGTCCGGTTGATGGGACTCGAGCAGCCGACGGAGAGCCGGCAGGTGGTAGAAAGGCACGGTCAGATGCGCGTGGTGCGCCTGGTGATCGCTGAAGCCGAAGGGCGCAAACAGGTAACGCTCGAGGAAGTGGGTCTCGACGTCGATGGTGCTTTGGGGCGCCCGTGCCAGATCGGCCTGCGGTGGACCGGGATAGAAGAAGTTGTAGCCGTGCTCAAGAAACGTCCGGATCCGGTCCAGTTGCAGGGCGACGGTCAACAGCGGCGCCAGCCAGAAGACGACATAGCCCCAGACCATGCCCAACGACCAGAACACCGCGAGCAGGCCGAGTTGCGCACCCACCAGCGGCAGGACCTGCAGCGTCACCGCCCGCAGGCCGGGGCACGGCGCGTTCGCCAGGGCGTGCGCGCCCGGAAGACCACCGTCCCCGAGGAACTTGCGGCGCAGCTTGGTAAGAATGTCGCGGTAGTTCCCCGTGAAAAGGAGCCACAGCCGGGACCAGCCCGCCCGCGCGGCGAGCAAGGGCCGGTAGATGTAGCCGTCAATGTCCTGCTCGATGCTCTGCGGGGTCTTGTGGTGCTCCAGGTGGGCCCGTCGGTAGTTGAACAGCGACACGCCAACGAGCGACGCGCAACTCAGGCCCACGAACTCATTCAGCCACAACGGCGGGAGAAGCGTCTTGTGCGTGGCTTCGTGCGAGGCGAGCAGCAGACGGTACTGCATCAAGCCGATGAGCACGAAGGCCATCAGGCCGGTCGTCCACGTCGGGTGGAAACCAAGCAGCCAGAACGCCAGCACCAGCCAAACCAACGTCGATCCCAGGGCGAGCACCGAAGGCAGCCAGCGGCGTTGCTCGCGCAACGCGGCGATCTGCCGTCGAAGCTCCCGTATTGGCGCTTGGGTCATGGGGTACGGTTCCGAATCACCCGTTTTCCTAAGCCCGGCGTAAGGAGCGGTCCGAAACCCTGGTGCTAGTATGTCTCCCGAACCGCTGAATGCAAGTGACCGCGCCGGGACAGAGCAAGAGCAAGAGGAGGAACGGGAGTAAGAGGTAACCAAGCCGCATCCGAAAGCCGGTGCTATCCCCACACCGGTCAGCGGGCGCGCAGCGCCACGCAGAGCGGCGCTCAAGCGCGACGCACTCCATACGCTTCGCGACCTCCCCACCGCCGGGCCAGGCGCAACGCGCGTGGAGTGCGCCGTCTTCCAGCGGCGCTTTTCGTCCCCCGTCCCCCAAGGGCTGCTTCCCTTCTGTGTCCTGCCCACCCGTCCGGGCTACGGGGACCGGAAAAACCGCCGCGTCATCGCCAGCAGCAACCCCGCCATCGCCACGAGGGTCATCGCCATGATGACCCACGGCCAGAGGCCGAGCTCCGGGTTCTCCTTCAAGTTGGTCCGGAGGATCACATGGTTCAGGGCCCAGATGCTGGCGAGGATCACCCCGCCCAACGCCAGCACGACGTCGCCCACCTCCGCCCGGGTCGAAGCGGCCCGCTCCGGCGCCAGCCAATACTCGCGTCGCGGCATGTTGATGTAGTCCGCCGGGAGGAACCGCAGGAGTACGCGCAGCCCGGCAAACAACCCGCCGAGCAGCAGCGTCATGAGGATCCATGTCGCAAGGAACTCGCTCTTCGGCGACCAGCGATCCGGCACGCCCGCCGCGTCGAAGTGCACTGCCATGGACGCCGGCAAGCGGGGATAATGCCAGGCCAGGTCGGCCGCGGCCCCGAGCACGACCACGGCCCACAAGCCCAGGATGAGGATCAGACGTCGGTTCATGCAGGGACGGGGGTCAGGTGCGCGGGCCCGAACGCCGCTGACGGACCGCCGGCGCTTCCGGCAGCGGTTCGGTTTCTCCGCGGCGCTGGAGGACGGCCTGCCGCAGCAGGTACTCAATCTGGCCGTTGACACTCCGGAGCTCGGCGGCCGCCCAGGCCTCAAGCTCCCTCCAGAGGTCGGCGTTGATCCGCAACAGGAATGCCTTGCGCTCCTCCATGCGTTCAACTGTAGAGCGTCCCGGTGTTCACGACGGGATGCACCTCGGACTCGCCGCAGAGCACCACCATCAGATTGCTCACCATCGCGGCCTTCCGCTCGTCATCGAGCTGCAGGACGTTCTTCTCGGCCAGGTCCTTGAGCGCCATCTCGACCATGCTGACGGCGCCGTGCACGATCTTCTGGCGCGCGGCGATCACGGCCTCGGCCTGCTGCCGCCGCAACATCGCCTGGGCGATCTCCGGCGCGTACGCCAGGTGCGTCAGCCGCGCTTCCTCAACCACCACGCCCGCCTTGCCCAGACGTTCCTCCAGTTCCCGCGTCAGCGCCTGCGAGACCTCTTCAACCCCGCTCCGCAGCGTCGTCTCGTTCTCCTCGCCGTGATCGTAGGCGTACTGGCTGGCCAGATGCCGCACCGCCGACTCGTACTGCACACTCACGTACTCCTCGAAGTCGTCCACATCGAACATCGCCTGGGCCGTGTCCTGTACCCGCCAGACCACGACGGCCGCGATCTCGACCGGGTTGCCACGCTTGTCGTTCACCTTGAGCCGCTCGCCGTTCAGGTTCCGGGCCCGCAGGAGATCTTGAGTCGCGGGTGCTTCCTGCCCGGTGCGGGAGCGGCTTTGTCGCGACCGCGCGCGGTTCCGGCGGCGGCGGCGGCGGCCTGCATCTGGGTCGCGCTGGAAGGGCCGTTCGAATAGAAGGGGTTGCCCCAGTGGAAGCCGCTGCGCCGCACGGTCCCGCGGTACTCGCCAAAGAGCACGAGCACCCGCGCCTCGTTGGGCTGCAGGGTGAAGAAGCCGAAGAGCATCAGGATCCCGGCGATCAGGAGCAGCAGGGCGCTGACGAACCCCAGCCAGTACGGGTGGTTTTGGGCCTGGACACCGGCGGCGATGGACCAGATGAGCAGGGCGGGTGCCCCCAGGAGCAGCAGCAGGTTCACGGGCAAGAAGGCCCAGCCGTTGTGGACGGCGACCTCGCGTTCGCGATTCGGCGTATGGGAGGGGTGGTTCATGTTTTTCCTTTCGGGTGGTTCCTGTGTGATCTGTTATCGGGGTGATATCATATTGAAATCCGGCCGCTGCGCAAGCGAAAATTTTCGTGCCCGCGGGAAGTTCAGGAAGTCTTGCCTTGTCACGCCCCGCCCGGTAGCTATCGCCCCGTCACCACATGCGCGCCGCCGAATCTCCAGCCCCCGCCGCTCCCATGGAACGTCGCACCTTCCTCACCCACCTGTCTCTCGGGGCCACCGCCCTGGCCGCCGCTCCCCTCGCCCGTCCCACCCACGCGGCGCATCACCCCGCCCGCTCGCCGGCGACCCGCGGTCTGGCCGAACCGGCCTTCCGTCCCCTGCCCCTCGGCGCCATCCAGCCCGCCGGCTGGCTCCAGCGTCAGGTGCGGCTCCAAGCGGAGGGGCTGAGCGGGCACCTGGATGAATTCTGGCCGGACGTCAGCCAAAGCCAGTGGTTCGGCGGCCGCGCCGAAGGCTGGGAACGCGCGCCCTACTGGCTGGACGGCGTCATCCCGCTGGCCTGGGTCCTGGACGACGCGAACCTCAAGGCCAAGGTGAAGCGCTACGTGGACCACATCGTCGCCGCGCAACGACCGGACGGCTGGTATGCCCCCTACCCCGCCGACGCCAGCGCCCGACCCTACGATCTGTGGGCCATCCTCCTCGCCAACAAGGTGCTGGCGCAATACCACGAGGCCACTGGCGACGACGCCGTCTTCCAGGCCATGCGCCGCAACCTCGAAGCCACGCTGGCTGCGCTCGACCGCACGCCGTTGTTCGGCTGGGGCCGATTCCGCTGGTTCGAAGGCCTGATCCCGGTGTACTACGCGTACGACCGCACGGGCGAGCCCTGGCTCCTCGAGCTCGCCGGCAAACTTCGCGCCCAGGGCTTCGACTACGACGGCTTCTATGCGGGATCTGACATCAGTTCCCCCACGCCGCGACGCGGCCTCTGGACGTGGGAGAAGCACGTGGTCAACACGGCCATGGCGCTCAAAGCCGGCGCCCTCGCGTGGCGTCTGTCGCGGCGCGAAGCTGACCGCCAGTCGGCCGCGCGCATGTTCAAGGTGCTTGATCGCTACCACGGCCAGGTGCACGGGCTGTTCACCGGCGACGAGTGTCTGTCGGGCCGCAGCCCGACCCAGGGCACCGAGCTGTGCGCGGTGGTCGAGGCGATGTACTCGCTCGAATGGCTCCTGGCTTTGACCGGCGACGCCGCCTATGGCGACCGTCTCGAACGGGTGGCCTTCAATGCTCTGCCCGCCACGTTGGCACCCGACATGTGGTCGCATCAGTACGACCAGCAGGTCAACCAGGTCCAGTGCACGATCAACCCGGACCACATGTGGTCCACGAACGGGCCGGAATCGAACCTGTTCGGGCTCGAACCCAACTACGGCTGCTGCACGGCCAACCTGCATCAGGGCTGGCCGAAGTTCGTCGCGCACCTGTGGATGCGTACGCCGGACGACGGCCTGGCGCTGGTCGCCTATGCCCCCAGCACCGTCCGGAGTGTCGTCCGCGGTCAACCGGTCCACGCGACCGTCGACACCGACTATCCGTTCCGCGAAAGCCTGCGCCTTGAGGTGGCGGTCGAGGCGCCCGTCCGCTTCCCGTTGCTGCTGCGCGTGCCAGCCTGGGCCGACGGAGCGCGTCTGCGAGTCGCGCAGGGTCGGGAACGGCCGCTGCGCCCCGGCAGGTTCCACCGGATCGAGCGGCAATGGACGGGCACCACCGTTCTCGAACTCCACTTCCCCATGTCGGCGAACATCACGCGGCGCTACAACCAGGCGGTTGCCCTCGAGCGCGGCCCCCTGGTTTACGCGCTCAAGCTGGGCGAAACCTGGACCCGCGTGAATGCCGACAAACCGCACCGCGAATTGCCGCACGCCGACTTCGAAGTCCGGCCTTCGACACCGTGGAACTATGGCTTGCTCGTGGACGAAGCCCGGCCGGAGAACAGCGTGCGGTTCGAGGCACGGCCGGTGGGCGAGCGGCCGTTCTCACCCGAGGGCGCGGGCATGGTGGCCCAGGTCAGAAGCGGCGGCGGCTGCCGAACTGGAAGCTGCAGCACGGCTGGGCGGAGGAGATTCCGCCCCAGCCCCAGACCAGCCGCGAACCGGTCGAGGAACTGACGCTGATTCCCTACGGCTGCACCAACGTGCGCGTGACCGAGTTTCCCCGGCTTGCGCCGTGACGCTATGGCGTGTTCACCCCGGGAATCGGCACCGGAACGACCGGGTTCTCGCTGACTTCGCGGCGGAGCAGCTTGAACGCTCCGAACCGCACCGCGGCTCGCCCGCCGTATTCGGGGAACACCCAGAGCATCGGTCGCCACCGCGCGGGGGAGCGGGTGCGACAGATAGCTGTTCCCGCCCCGATACACAGCGTCGTCCCACGCGGTCGGGAAACGCTCGACCAATTCCCGTGGCGGGTGAAGGGCCACGTGCGGCTCGATCAGGGGCAGGTAAAGGAAGAAAGGCCGGTCGGCCTGGGCGGCGATGAACCGCTCGGCTTCGGTGACCATCCGCGAGGGGGGCGTAGGTCTCCCCGATCCAGTCCTCGAGGCGGATGTCGCCTTCGGCTTGACGCGCATGACCGGGGATGGGCTGCGTGTTGAGCAGGATCGTTTCCGTGTTCCGCCCGAGGGGCGGAGGCTCACGCCGAGTGTTGAGCCTCGTTACCTCGGCTCCTACGGCGGGTAGGAACGACTCAAGCTAACCCCGCTCGAGCTGCCACCGCGCCTGCCGCAAGACCGCGCGCGGTGAACCAGACATCACCTCGTACCAGACGCTCAGCAAGGTGCCGTCCGCCAATTCAACGGTGCTCGGATACCCGAGGTCCCCCGTGATACCGTCCCCGAAATCACGAGCGGTTCCGACCACGTCCGTCCGTGGTCGGTACTCAGGCGGGCCTGGTTGCCGAGGGGCGCGCGGCGATGCCCGTAGGTCATCAGCAGGGAACCGTCGCGGAGCTTCAAGAGATGCGAAGGCAGACCCCAAACCCCGATGGCGCGCGGCACCGTCCAGGTCCGGCCGCCATCGTTCGATTCGGTCTGCAGCGTCTCATTAGCGTTGGTTGCATTGTGGTTGCGAATCTGCACCACGATCCGGCCATCACCGCTCTCCACGGCGTGCAGTTCGTGGTAATGCTCCGGGTCGTCGCCGGGCCGGGCCGGGATGGGGGCCAGCCACTGCCAGGACTGCCCGTCATCGCGCGATTCGCACACGCCCACCCGTCGCTCGCCTGTCCAGAGTTCCTTGCCCGCGTAGAGCAGGCGCCCGTCCGACAGCGGCACCGGGCCGTGCGGGCTGTTCACGATGCTCGCGTACCGCGCCGACCACGTCACACCCCCGTCTGCCGACCGCAGCATCCACTGGCCCAACTCGCTCCGTCGCTGCTCGGCCGAGAGGCGTTCATGGGCTGCGGACCACGCGCGCAGTCGTTCCGCCGGCCAGGCCTGGGCATCGCCCGCAGCGCGTTTCCGCGCGCCCTCGAGGATCGGTTCATAGGCAAGCGACGAGAAGGAGGTGACCAGGATCGAGCCTCGCACCGTCTCCACCACCCCGGCGTCGCGATCGTCAATCGCACTGTCGAGCAGCACCTGGGGCCACCCCCAGCTTTGACCTTCGTCCGCCGACACCATCAACTCGACGCGGCCGAACGGACAGACGTGCTCCTCACGGCCGCCCGAGCAGACCAGGAGCAACTGGCCGTTGCGCCGACGCGCCACGGTGGGCCAACCATGGTAGGCGCTCCGATCGTGGCTGATGACGCGCGTCTCGAGCACCCGAATCCGCGGCGTGGCGGCCAGCGTGCGCCAGCTACCACAGGAAAGCAGCACCGCGGACGCCGACAAACCGCCGCTCTGGAGCAGGAATTGCCGGCGGTTCAAGACCCGCGGCGCCAAGACGTTTCTCGGGCGAGGAGGCATCTGTGATGGGGGTGAAGACTTCATGGCAGTGAAGGAGGTAGGCGGAACGTCTGTCATATGATGTTTCTGGAAAGCGCCACGCCCCACTTGAACCTGGTCAGGGGCCATGAACCGCGGAAGGTGCAGGCTGGAAGCCCGCACCACAGGTTCACGGAGCCCCTCCCTCGGGCCCATCCCCGATGTTCGTAATCGGCGGAGAATCCAAGACGGAGACTCCCTCCACCGATTACGAACATCGGGAATGGGGGAAGTGACGGGTCGGGCGGTTCATGGGAAGTGGGCAACTGTGTCGTCATGCCAATCGCAGGCGGCTCTTCGTCGGGCTCGGGCCCTTTGAACCAGAGATCGCGACTCAGGTCGAGCCGGTTCTGCGCACTCCAGGTCATCCTCCTGCCGGGCTACCGCGACCGCCCAGTTGAGGATGCGCCGGTTTCGCCCTCCGGCTCCAGGGCACGCAAATGCACGATGGTGGCTCCCCATCCGCCAAACGCCGGCGTGGCCAGGGCAAACCGCACCACGGCCGGGTGCCGGGCCAGCACCGCGTGAACGGCGCGCCGCTGTTCGCCGATGCCTTTGCCGTGAACCACGCGAACCTCAAGAATCCCGGCGGCCTGGCAGGCGTCGAGATAGTCCGCCACCACAGCCTGCACCTGGCGCGGCGCAAACGTGTGCAGATCCAGCACGCCGTCGATGGGCAACGCTACCGGGGGTGCGTCCTCCGGACTTGCGGGCAGGTCACCGGTGGTCATTGCCCGGAGGCTAACGGCCCTCGCCGGCCCCTGCCAAATCCGAACTGGGCAGCGCTTGCCGGATCGCGGGTTCGAAGTAACCTCAGCGGGCATGCACCGGATGACCGAGTTCCTGCCCGCCGCCGGGTAAGGCAAACCCTGCGCAAGACCATGATCCCGCGCCGACGTTTCCTCCTCACGACCGCCCTGGCCGCCGCCGCGAATGGCATCCGGCCTCTGCAGGTCCGGGCCGCGGACCGCCCGGCGCTGAGTTTCGGCGTCGTGGCCGACCCGCAATACGCCGACATCGCGCCGGCCGGCACCCGCCATTACCGCCAATCGGTGGCCAAGCTTTCGGAGGCGGTCGCGCACTTCAATAAGCGTGACCTCGCCTTTGCGGTGAACCTCGGCGATCTCATCGACCGGAACTGGGCAAGCTTCGAGGCAATCCTCGAACCGCTGGCCCGGTGCCGGCACCGCTTTCATCACGTGCTGGGCAACCACGACTTCGACGTGGCCGACGCTGACAAACCCCGGGTTCCCGCGCGGCTGGGCCGGACCGCGCGCTACGGCAGCTTCGAACTCGGCGCGTGGGCTTTCGTCGTGCTCGACACGAACGACGTCAGCCTCTATGCGCACCCGGAGAACTCCCCGGCGCACGCCGAAGCCCGGACCGCCTACGAACGCTTCGCGGCCACCGGCGCGCCCAACGCCCAGACCTGGAACGGGGCGGTCGGGGAGCGCCAGTTGGAATGGTTCGAAGCGACTTGCCGGGCAGCGGCGCTGGCGGATCGGCGGGTCATCGTGATGGCACATCACCCCCGTGCATCCGGAGGACGCTCACAACGTCTGGAACTTCCGACAACTGCTCGCTGTGCTGAGCCGGCACCGGAACGTCGTGGCCTGGCTCAACGGCCACAACCACGCCGGCGCCTTCGACGTCTTCGACGGGGTTCCGTGCCTCACGTTTCGGGGGATGGTGGAAACGGAACGGACGAACGCCTATGCCGTGGTGCACCTCTACCCCGACCGGATGGAAGTGGTCGGGCACGGCCGCGAACCCTCGCGGATACACCCCTTCCGCAGCGGTTGACTGGCCTGGTATCCGACCGAGCGCTGGCCAAATCCGGCGGGAGCACCTAGCCTGGAGCCGCATGAAATCCGCTGCGTCCCTTGAGCCCGTTTCGTGGTCGCGTATGATCCGCGCCGTGGAACGGGTGCGCGAACGACTCGGGCGGGCAGCCGCGGCGCTGGATCAAGCCGGCGTTCCTTACGCTGTCGCCGGCGGCAACGCGGTGGCCGCCTGGGTGGCGCGGGTTGATGAAGCCGCGGTGCGCAATACGCGGGACGTGGATATCCTGCTGCGCCGGGCCGACCTGACCGCGGCGCGCCGGGCGCTGGAAGGGGCCGGCTTCGTGTACCGCCGGGTATCCAGGTTGGGTCAACCCGGTGGCTTGGACCTCTTCCTGGACGGTCCCAACGCGAGCGCTCGGGGGGCCGTGCATGTGGTGTTTGCCGGCGAGAAGGTCGGTGCGGAGAGCCCGGCGCCATCGCCCGATGTCACCGAGTCCGAATCGACCGGTCCCTTCCGCATCGTCACGTTGACGGGTCTGGTCCGGATGAAGCTCGCCGCGTTTCGCGACAAGGACCGCACCCACCTCCGCGACCTGATCGAGGTCGGGTTGGTGGATGCGACGTGGCTGGAGGAGCTCGAGCCCGTGCTCCGCGCGCGACTGCAATTGATACTGGATACCCCGGAGGGTTAGGCGGTGCATCTCCAACATTGCGCCGAGCGGGATTCCGGCAGCATGATCGCGATGGCATGTATTCGTTTCGGTCCAAGTCCTCGGATCGTTGGAGCGATCGCCTGACCCACGCGGGTTTGGTGGACATGGCCCTGCGTGGTACCGAGGAGCAGTGGTGGGAGCTCTACCATGCAGCCCGGCAAGACGCCGAACTCCGTGCCCTGCTGGCGCGACTGCTGCGCCACGCCGATCCCGACTTGCCTGGGGGGCGCCGGCTGTGGTTGGCATTGCTTGACCGTATGGCCGCCGCCTCGGACCCCCCGGTCCGCACCCCATGAGCGACGACACGGCCCGACAGCACTTCGACCGGTTGCTTGCCACGGCACGCGAGGTCCAGGCGCGGTTGCTCTTCCTGCCATGCGTGGCGGTCGGCGGCACCGCCGCCGCCCTCTATGCCCGGCACCGCGTGTCGTTGGATGTGGATTTCGTCAGCCCCTACCTCCGTGAGCGGTTCGCGGAGGTCGAGTCTGCCTTGAGCGAGATGCCCGGGTTCAGCTTCGCCCGGCTGCGTCGCCCTGTCCTGATCCTCGGCCGGGTGGGTGAGGACGAGGTGGGCATCCGGCAATTGCGTCGACAGGAACCACTCGAAGCGGTGGAGCGTGAGGGTCTCTGGCTGCCCACACTCGCCGAACTGATCCGCGTGAAAAGTTTCGTGCTCTCAGACCGCCGTGCCGTGCGGGACTACGTGGATGTCTGTGCCCTGGTCGAAACTGCGGGCATGGCGGAAGCGGTGCGGGCCATGCAACCCTTCGAGCGTTTGTATCGCGGCATGACCACCGCCGGCCCCGTCGCGGCGTTTGCCGAGGCCGCCTTTGACACGCCGGCCGATGCGTCTGACGTGGACCTGCGCGCATGGAGAATGCTCCGCTCGGAATACCAGGATCTGGCGCGGGTGCGGGCCGTTTGCGAACAGTTCGCCCTCAACGTCATCGAAAACCAGGCCGGTCCGGCCACCTGACCACGCCGCGCCCGTCACCCCAGGCCTTGAATCGAGCCCCCTCCACCACGGCCCCTGCCCCGCCGCCTTCGCCCAGCCCTGAACCGCTCGCAGGCCTGATCGAGCGCGTGACCTTCTTCAACGAGGAAAACGGCTTCGCCGTCCTCAAGGTCAAAGCCCGCGGCCACCGGGACCTCGTCACCGTCGTCGGCAGTCTCCCCTCGGTCAGCCCGGGCGAGTGGATCAACGCGCAGGGGGTCTGGGTCCAGGACCGGGAGTTCGGCCGGCAGTTTCGGGCGGACCTCCTCACCAGCACCGCCCCCACCACCCGCGAAGGCATCGAGAAATACCTCGGCAGCGGCATGGTTCGCGGCATTGGACCGACCTACGCCCGGAAGCTCGTCGAGCACTTCGGCGAGCAGATCTTCGAGGTCATCGAGACCGCCTCCGCCCGGCTTGAGCAGGTCGAGGGCATCGGGCCCAAACGGCGCCGTCGCATCAAAGATGCCTGGGCCGAGCAGAAGGTCGTGCGCGAGATCATGGTCTTCCTTCATTCGCACGGCGTCTCGACCAGCCGTGCCGTGCGCATCCATCGCCTCTACGGCGCCGACGCCATCGAGAAGGTCCGGAGTGACCCCTATCGCCTCGCCCGCGACATCCCCGGCATCGGCTTCAAGACCGCGGACCAGATCGCGCGGAAGGTTGGGATCCCGTTCGACTCATTGCTGCGGGCCGGTGCCGGCTTGAGTCATGTCCTCCTCGAAGCCACCGGCCAGGGACACTGTGCCCTGCCGGTCGAGGCGCTTCGGGAAGGGGCGCAGAAGCTCCTGCTCGTGGACGACGCCCTCGTCACCGCCGCGCTCGATCGCACCCTGGCCGCCGGCGAGGTGATCCGGGAAACGGTGGGCGACCAGGATCTCCTCTTCCTGCCTCATCTCCAGCGCGCCGAGGTGGGCATTGCCGCCCGCATCCGGGCCCTGGCGGCCGCGCCGCCGCTTTACCCACCCATCGACTTCGTCAAGGCCGTGGCGTGGTGCGAGACTAAGACCGGGAAGACGCTGGCCCCCAGCCAGCAGGCCGCGCTCCGGCAGGCCCTGACGAGCCGCATCCTGGTGCTCACCGGCGGCCCGGGCACGGGCAAAACCACCCTCGTCAACGCCATCCTCTTGATTCTCCGCGCGAAGAAGGTCCGGTGTCTCCTCTGTGCCCCTACCGGTCGCGCCGCCAAGCGTCTGGCGCAAGCCACCGGCCTCGAGGCCTCGACGATCCATCGCCTCCTCGAAGCCCGCCCCGGCGTCAGCGGTTTCGCCCGCAACGAATCCCAGCCGCTCGAGGCCGACCTGCTTGTGGTGGACGAATGCTCGATGGTGGATGTCCCGCTCATGCACCATTTGCTGCGTGCCCTGCCCGCGTCGGCCAGCCTCCTCCTCGTGGGCGATGTGGACCAGCTCCCCTCCGTGGGCCCCGGCCTGGTGCTCAGGGACCTCATCACCAGCGGCGTCGTGCCGGTGGTGCGCCTCACCGAGGTCTTTCGCCAGGCCGCGCACAGCCAGATCATCACCAACGCCCATCGCATCAACCAGGGCCAGTTGCCCGATCTCACCGCCGCACCGGCCGGTTCCGACTTCTACTTCGTGCCCCGCGAAGATCCCGACGCCATCGCCCGCACGCTCCTCGAACTGGTCAAGACCCGCATCCCCGCCCGCTTCGGCCTCGACCCCATTCGCGACATCCAGGTGTTGTCCCCCATGAACCGGGGCTCGCTGGGCATCCGCGAACTCAACGCGCGCCTGCAGCAGGAGCTGAATCCAGCCCAACCCGACCAGCCGATGGCGGCGAAGTTCGGCTGGCAATTCCGCGTGCGCGACAAGGTCATCCAGACCGAGAACAACTACGACAAGGAAGTGTTCAACGGCGACATCGGCCAGATCACCGCCCTCGATCCGGTCGAACAGGAATTGCGCGTGCGCTTCGACGACCGCGAGGTCACCTATGCCTACGGCGAGTTGGACGAACTGGCCCTCGCCTACGCCATCACGGTCCACAAGGCCCAGGGCTCGGAATTCCCGGCCGTCGTCCTGCCCCTCGCCCTCCAGCAATACCTCCTCCTCCAGCGGAACCTCATCTACACCGGCCTGACGCGCGGCAAGCAACTGGTGGTGATGCTGGGGCAGAAGAAGGCCCTCGCCCTCGCGGTCCGGAACCACCCCACCGAACGCCGGTTCTCCGGCCTCCTCGCCCGCCTGCAGACGCCTCCGCCGGATCCAGGCGACCCACGTCACCTCCCCCATCCCAGAATTTCGTGATCGGTGGAGGGACGCCCTGTCCTGGTTTCTCCGCCGATGACGAACATCGGGGATGGGGCTGAGGGAGGCGCTCCCTGAACCTGTGGTGCGGGCTTCCAGCCTGCACCCGCCGTGGTTCCTGGTCCGCAAGCAGGTCAAACGGGACAGGCCGCTTCCCCGGCTCGCTTCGAGGTTTCCCCCCGCCTCCTCACGTCGGCGCCTACGGGTTGACGCGGTTTCGGACGCCGGGGGACTAACGAACCGCCGGAACATCCGACCAGTAAGCGCCAAACTCGGCCAGCGAATCCTCGTGCAACGCCTCCGGCACCTCGGCAACCGCCTGTTCTTTCGCCGCCAATGCCACTTGGGCCGCCTGCCAGAGACGGGTGCGCACATAGCGCTGGTGTTCCCTGGGCCAGGGGCGCGAGCGCAGCAGCCGCAACGTCTCCTCGGGTCGGTTCAACGCCAGCGCCAGGTCCGCCCGACGCTCCACGATCCGCCGATGGTCCGGCGCCCGTTCGAGCAACTTCACCCGCCGCTCGGTCCATCCAAGCTGCGCGTAAAGCTCGTCCAGTTCACCCACCGCCACCGGATCGTCGAGCGGACCCGCCTCGAGGTGCGGGACGGCCCGGGCCGGCTCTTCCAGCGCCCGCCAGCGAATCAGGCCCGCCAGGCGTTGGGCCGTTGGTTCGGAACGCGATTCGACGATGGCAAGCGCTTCACCCGCCCGCCCCCGGAACGCGAGCCAGAGCGCCAGCGGTTCGGCAGCGGCCGGGTTGCCCCGGTCGGCCTCGCGGCGCAGCGCCGTTTCCAGCTCGATACCCGTCACCACGGTCGAGCTGGGCAACGGCCCGTCCCCCACGCGAAAGCGCTCCCACTCGGTCTGCCAGGCCGAATGCGTCCAACCCAGCCAAGGGTCGGGCCAGGCGGGCAGCGACAAGGACGGCAACGCGGGCGCCTCGAAGGCGTCCCGGCTCGCAACCGGGACCCAGTACTCCTCGAAGCGCCGCTCGCGGCCGCGGGGAACACCGGCTTCTCGTTCTGATCAAACAACGGCCCGCTCTCGAGCTCCGCATACGACTGATCACCTTCCGTCGTAGCCCGCCCCCAGTCTCGTTGCGGCCCGTGGCCGTAAGTCCACACCTTCTTCCCCGGCAACGCCGCCGGATCCGCCAGGTGCATCAGGCCGAACCCCAGATCGTGGTGAAAGGCGCCAAAGTGTGGCGCGCTGCCGGGCTTCCAGAACAGCGCCGTCATCTCGCGGTAATTCCGATCCCAGTTCAGCCCTTCGCCCGGCCAGTCCGCCTCGACCACGCGATGGTCGTGCACCAGCACCCGGTGCGGCGGATGCACGAATTCGGTGTCGGCCGTGGAGCGCACGGCCGCAATCGTCCACATCATCCACGGGTGATCGCCCCCCGACTGGTTGCGCAACGCGGTGCGCTGGATCAGCAGCGGGCGATCCTCGAACAGCCCCAACTCAACCACCCATTCCATGCCCGTTCGCGCCTCCCGCTCACCCACCCGGATCCAGCCGTAGTCCCCGCTGACCCCCGTGGCACAGCCGACCTCCGCGATCGAGGTCGGCGAATGCGCAATGGGAAAGTTGAACTCGATGCCGCCCGACAGGAATGCCCAGATGGGCAGGATCCGCACCGGCTTCACCACCGGATTGCGGAACAGGATCTCCTGCCCGAGCCGCTTGTCGAACAGGCTGTAAACCCGCCCCCAGCTCCGGTGCCACCGCCACGCGCAGCGCCTCATTCTCGAGCACCACGAAGCGAAACGCGCGCTCGACTGCCGTCGCCTCCCGTCTCGCCGTAGCTCGCATAGGGAAAGAGATGCTCCCGATGATACAGCAGCGGAAGTCGGGTCAGCGGCAACGGCCGGTGATAAGGCAGGACACGGGGCGTGTGAGTGATGTGGATCACGGCGACACAGCTTCGGGCAACCGTCTGGGGCCCGACAACCCCAAAGCGGCGGTCAACCGCCCGCACTCCAGACGCTGTCACGAGGACCGGAGCGTTGCGCGGCCGCGCAGCGTTTGGAGTGCGCCGACTTGCAGCGGCGCTTTGCGTAACGCAGCAGTCGTTCGTGGGGCCGGAGGTGACGCAAAGCATAGGGAGGGTGCGAAGGGTCCGGACCCAAGGGCCAGAAGCTTGCGATTCCTGCGACGCCGCTTACCCTCGCTTCCCTCAGCGCGCCGCGCGAGCAGCCTCGATTCGCCCGGGCTCGACGGGGCCGCGCGCGAACCACACGCCAGACACCCGATGACAACGCCGAGACTCGCCGGCCTGATTGCCGCGCCGTTCACCGCCCTGCATCCCGATGGGTCGCTGAACCTGGAACAGATCGGGCCGCAAGCCGATCGCCTCGTGGCCGCCGGTGTCAGCGGCGCGTTTGTCTGCGGCACCACGGGTGAAGGTCTTTCCCTCACGACCGCGGAACGTGAGCGGGTGGCCAATGGCTGGGTGAAGGCTGCCGCCAAACGCCTCCCGGTCATCGTGCATGTCGGCCACAACAGCCTCGACGAGAGCCGCCACCTCGCCGCCCACGCCGCCCGGGCCGGCGCCGACGCCATCGCCTCGCACGGCCCCACCTTTTTCCGGCCGGCATCGGTCCGGGAACTGGTCGAGTTCTGTGCCGGGGTGGCCCAAGCGGCGCCCGAGTTGCCGTTCTACTTCTATCACATCCCGGTCATGACCGGGGTCCACCTGCCGATGCCTGAGTTTCTGACGCTCGCGGCCCGCCGAATTCCGAACCTGGCCGGCATCAAGTTCACCGACGAGAACCTGATGAGCTTCAGCCAATGCCTGCACCTCGAGGGCGGCCGTTTCAACCTGCTGTTTGGCCGCGATGAAATCCTCCTGGCTGCCCTGGCCCTGGGCGCGACGGGCGCCGTGGGCAGCACCTACAACTACATGGCGCCCGTGTATCACCGGCTGTGGAACGCCTTCGCCCGCGGCGATCTGGCCGCGGCGCGCCACCACCAGTGGACCGCCCTCCAGATCATCGCGGTGATGATTCGTCATGGTGGCTTGCCCGCCGGCAAGGCCATGATGGGCTTCATCGGACTCGAGTGCGGGCCCGTGCGTCCCCCGCTTCGCACACTCACGGGCGACGAGCTCGGAGCCCTGCGGCGGGAACTCGAATTCGTCGGCTTCCCCCTGCGGGAAGCCGAGCCTCTCTCACACGAGGTGCACACCTGAACCTGAGCTGTGCCCTCCCGCTTCATCCCCGGCCGTTGCCTTGGTCTGCTCGTGGGCATCCTGTCCGCCGGCACCTTGGCAACGAACGCCGACGACCCACGACCGGGGTTGAGCTGGACCCAGCTTCCTTCGCTGCCCGACGCCGTCGGTTTCGCCGGCCCCTTCGCCGGTACGAGTGGCGGTGCGCTACTGGTCGCCGGGGGCGCGAACTTCCCGGAAGCGATGCCCTGGGACGGCGGACGCAGGTCTGGCGATCGTGTCTTCGTGTTGACCAACCCTCCGACACCTGGCGGACTGGTTTCACACTTCCTCGCCCGCTGGCCTACGGGGTTTCGGCGTCCACACCGGAGGGCGTTCTCTGTGCCGGCGGCAGCGACGCGCAGGAACATCACCGCGAAGTCTTCCTGCTCCGCTGGACGGGCGACCGCCTCACGGTCGAGCCCCTCCCGCCGCTGCCGCAACCCTTGGCCCATGCCTGTGCGGCGCGGCTGGGCAACACCGTCTATGTGGCCGGTGGCCTGGTCCGTCCCGACGCCACCAACGCCCTGCACATTTTCTGGGCGCTGGACCTGGCGCCACCCGGCTCCGCGTGGCGCGAGCTTGAGCCGTGGCCGGGTCCGGCCCGCATGCTGGCGGTGGCAGCCGTACAGTCCGGTGCCTTCCACCTGGTGAGTGGCGCAAGCCTGTCCGGCGACGCCCAAGGCAAGCCCGTGCGAGCCTACCTGCGGGATGCCTACCGGTTCACCCCGGGCGCGGGCTGGAAACGCCTTGCCGACCTCCCCCACCCCGCCGTGGCGGCGCCGTCACCTGCGCTGACGATCGGCCAGTCACACTTCGTGGTGCTGGGCGGCGACACCGGCGCGGCCGTCGGGTTCGAGCCGCCGGAGCGGCACCCGGGCTTCTCGGCGACAGCGCTTGCCTATCACACGATTACGGACACCTGGGTGCCGTTTGGCGACCTGCCCGCCCCGCGGGTCACTGCGCCTGGGGTCGAATGGCGAGGCCGTTTCAACGTGCTGAGTGGTGAAACGCACCCGGGCCGGCGCTCGCCCGAGGTGTGGAGCGCCCAGGCCGTGCGTGCGCGAACGAGCTTCGGCTGGCTGAACTCAGCCACGCTGGTCCTGTATCTGGTCGCGATGGTCGGGATCGGGTCGAGCTTCGCGCGTCGGAACCGGACGACGAACGACTTCTTCCGCGGCGGCCAGCGCATCCCCTGGTGGGCGGCGGGGCTGAGCATTTTCGCCACGATGCTCAGCTCGATCACGTTCATGGCCATCCCGGCACAGAGCTACAGCGTGGGGTGGAACCTGTTTCTGGCCAACTCGTACCTCCTGCTGACTCCGCTGATCGTGGCCGTGTACCTGCCGTTCTACCGCCGGCTGGATGTGACCTCGGCCTACGAGTACCTCGAGCGCCGTTTCAACACCGCCACGCGCCTGCTGGCCAGCGCCCTGTTCATCCTGTTCCAGCTCGGCCGCATCGCCATTGTGCTCTACCTCCCCTCCCTGGCTTTGGCGGCGGTGAGCAATCTGGACGTGTCGCTGTGCATCATCGTCATGGGCGGACTGTGTATCGCCTACACGGTCCTCGGCGGGATCGAGGCCGTCATCTGGACCGACGCCGCCCAGGCGATCATCCTGCTGGGCGGTGCCCTCGTGGCGCTGCTCACGCTCGTTGGCCGCGTGGACGGCGGGTGGGCCGGCGTCTTTTCCACGGCGGCCACCCACGGGCGGTTCTTCGAGACCGTGCCATGGAACTTCGACTACACGGTCGGCGCCGCGGGCATCATCATCGTCGGAAGCCTCTTTGCCAACCTGTTCCCGTACACCGCCAGCCAGGACGTGGTGCAGCGCTACCCTCACGACGGCCGACCAGCGCACGGCCGCGCGGGCCCTCTGGCTCAACGCCCTGCTCTCGCCGGTGGCCCAGGCCCTGTTCTTTGTCATCGGCACCGCCCTCTTCGCCTTCTACGCGCACCACCCCGAGCGCCTGGACCCCACGCTGCAGACCGACGCCATCTTCCCGCTGTTCATCGTGCGGGAACTGCCGGCCGGCTTTGCGGGACTGCTGGTCGCCGGCATCTTCGCCGCCGCCCAATCCACCCTCGGCAGCAGCCTCAACAGCGTGGCGACCGCCTACGTGACCGACTTTCATCGCCGGTTCCGCCGGACGACGAGCGACGCCGCCTGTCTTCGCCTCGCCCGCTGGCTGACGGCGGGGGTCGGGCTCGCGGGCACCGGCGCGGCGCTCGTCCTGGCGCAATCGGACGTGCGCTCCGTCTGGGAGACGTTCATCGCCGTCATCAGCCTGTTTGGCGGTACGGTGTCCGGCCTCTTTGTGCTGGGGATCTTCAGCCGCCGATCGCACGGACCGGGGGCGCTGATTGGCGCGGTCCTCAGCGGGTTGCTGGTGGTCGGGGTGAAGGCCTTCACGCCGGCCCACTTCTTCTGCTACGCCGTGGTTGGCGTGCTGAGCTGCGTGGCGTTTGGCTGGCTGGCGAGCCGCGTGTGGTCTGCCCCCGCCCGGGATCTCCGCGGGCTGACGCTGTGGGCCAAGTAGTCGGCTCCGTCGGTCCAGTTCATGGCCCCTGAGCAGATCCAGGCGAACCATGTCACTTCCCCAATCCCCGATGTTCGTAATCGGCGGAGGAATCAGAGTGGGTTTCTCCGCCGATTACGAACATCGGGGATTGCTCCGAAGCGAACCGTGTCACTACGCTCTGCGCCATGAATTCCCGTCTCGCGCTCGCCTTGATCCACGTAGCGATCCTTGCCCTCCCCTCCGGTGCCGCCGAACTGTACCACGCCCCTCCGCCTGGTACCCACACGCGCTGGGTCAGTCCCGAGAACCCGACCGGCGCGAAGGGAGCCGGCGGCCGCTCGAACCGCGGCGCGAAGGGCGACGCCTTCCTGGTGGTCAAGCCCGGCGACACCGCGGTCCTGGCCGACCTCGAAGGCGCGGGCATCATCCATCGCCTTTGGCTCAGCGGCACCATCCCGCGCAACCCCGAACAGCGCCGGCTCGTGCGCCTCGAAATGTACTGGGATGGCGCGGCCCGGCCGGCCGTGTCGGCGCCGATCGGCGATTTCTTCGGCGTGGGCCTGGGCTTGCTCGTGCCGTTCGAGAGCGCCTGGTTCTCGAGCCCGGAGGGCCGCTCCTACAACGTCACGCTCCCGATGCCCTACCGGAAGAGCGCCCGGGTGCAACTGGTCAACGAATCGAAGGCCTACGCGCTGGTGTGGTACGACCTCAACTACACGACCGTGAGCGCGCATCCCGACGACGTGCTCTACTTCCACGCGACCTGGCGACGCGATCTCAGGACGGAATTGGGCAAGGACTTCGAAATCCTGCCCTGGGTGCGTGGCAAAGGACGCTATCTCGGCGCCAACCTCGGGGTCATCGGTCATCCCGACTACCGCGGCACGTGGTTTGGCGAAGGCGAGGTGAAGGTGTATCTGGACGGCGACAACGCCCTGCCGACGCTGGTGGGCACGGGGACGGAGGACTACATCGGCTCAGGCTGGGGCCAGGGGGAGTACCACAGCCGGATTCACGGGTCGCTGGTCTGCGACTCGGCGAACGATCTCTACGCGTTCTACCGCTTCCATCTCGACGATCCGGTCTTCTTCCACCAGGACTGCCGGGTGACGATCCAGCAGATGGGCAACGCCGGTTCGGCGCGGGTAGCGGAGATGCTGGCCCACGGCGCCGAACTCAAACCCGTCTGGGTCCTCGATACGCACGGCGACGATGTGCTGAACCTCACCGGGCGCGCGCCCGCGATTCACCGGCTCCTGGAGCGCGCAGACCTCCCTGCCTTCGACGATCCCCGGCATCCGCGCGGCGGGGTGAACTTCTACCGCCGCGACGACGTCTCGGCCACGGCCTACTTCTATTTCGACCGGCCGGAGAACGACCTGCCTCCGCTGGCGCCGGCCGACGTCCGGGTGCGCGACTTGCCCGAGAAGGTCTGGAGCAAGGGGACGCGCCGCCCGTAACCCGGAGGTCCCTTACAGAGGGGTCCGTGGGATGGACCACCACGCGAAGAGCCGCGAAGAGGCGCAAGAAGTGCAAGGGGCCTTACTCTTTGCACCGCTAGCGATAAACAAGAACCAACATGTACTGCATAGCCGGGAATCGCGCATTCCTGGCAGGATTCTCCAACCCTTCGTTTCCTTCGTTTCCATCTGTGGGTCTTTTGGTTGCGGCTATGCCGCGCTGGGTTCTTTGTGCCTTCCTTCGGCCAATCCGGAATAGTAGGCGCCGACGTGAGGAGGCGAAGGGTCAATGCCCGCGGCCCAGAACGCCTCCTCACGTCGGCGCCTACAGCCGGTCGAGGTCTCACACCGAGCCTGCACCGGGAGAATCCCCAGCGGTCAAGCCCACCACGCGCTGCGCGACTCGTCCCTTGGCACCACGCCCGGGACACATCACCATCCGCCCTCGAACATGAGCACCCGGACAGCATCCCGAATACCCGCTGGCCCCCCGCGCCTCGCCGCTCGCCCGCCGCCGCAAAACAGCCCCCAACCCGGCGGCTCGGTGGCTGGGCAAGGTGGCTGGCGACCGGCTTGGGGCTGCTGCGACCGTTCGTGCCGGACGGCATGGCCGCCGAGGCGTCGTCCCTCAACGACCCGGTGACGGCGGTGTCATTCCCCACCAACTCCGCCGGCTATCCCAGCCGGGCACCAGACCTGGATGCCCTGCCCGGATTCCGGCAACCGCCGCCCGGTTACGGTCAGGTGCCCTTCTGGTGGTGGACCGGGGATCGCCTCGACGAAGAGCGGCTTCTCTGGCAGCTCGATCAATTGCATGCGAAGGGGCTGAGCGGCGTGCAGGTCAACTACGCCCATGAGGACACGCCAGGCTGGCCCACCTACCCCGCTGATCCACCGCTGTTCAGCGAATCCTGGTGGCGCATCTGGGGCCGAATCGCAGACGCGTGTCGCGAGCGCGGAATGGGGATCGGGCTGAGCACCTACACGCTGGACTGGCCGGGGACGGACAACCTCTTCCGCCAGCTCTTCTACGCCCACACCGAACTCAACGCGCTCAAGCTCGAACCCCCTGCCGCGCCAGCGTCTCACCGCGGGTCAAACCCTGACCCTGGCAACACCGCCCGATCTGGTCGGAGCGCGGGCGTATCGCGTCGTCGAAGGCCGGCCCACCCAGGGCGGGGTCGATCTGACCGCGCGCGTCCGCCACAGCACCCTCGAGTGGACCGCCCCGCAGGGGGAATGGGAAGTGTGGCTCTTCCGGGCGGAGCGCCAGCCCAACACTCTCAATCCGCTCCTGCGGGGCATCGGCGAGCGGGTGGTGCGCGATTTCTATCAGCGTTTCGAGGATGCCACACCCACGAAATCCGCGGCCGGCCTGAACTACTTCTTCAACGACGAGCTGCACGTCGGGGCGGGCAACCGCGTGTGGAACGAGGATTTCGCCGCCGAGTTTCGGCGCCGCAAGGGCTACGACCTCTGGGAAGTCCTCCCGGCGCTCTGGAGCGATCTGGGTCCCCTCACGCCCAAGGTGTGCCTCGACTACGCTGACGTGCGGATGGCGCTCATGGAGGAACGTTACTTCCTGCCAATCTACCGCTGGCACGCGACGCGTGGCCTGATCTTCGCCTGTGACTCCGGCGGCCGTGGATTGCAGCCTGACGAGTTTGGCGACTACTTCCGCGCCACGCGGTGGTACACGACGCCTGGCCATGACACTCCGGGAGGCCAGGCCGATCTCATCAAGGGCAAGGTGTCGGCTTCGATCGCCAGCCTCTATCGCCGCCCGCGGGTGTGGCTCGAGGGCTATCACAGCCTGGGCTGGGGCGCCACGCCCGAGCGGCTCATGTTCGCCACGCGCGAGAACTACCTCTACGGCTGCACACTGCTGAACCTGCACGGCCTCTACTACACGACCCACGGTTCGTTCTGGGAATGGGCACCGCCCTGCTACCACTTCCGGATGCCGTACTGGCAGCACATGGACGTCTTCTTCCGATACTTCGACCGGCTCTCGTATCTCCTCAGTCAGGGCACGTTCGTCTGTGATGTGGCCGTGCTCTACCCGGTGGCGCCGTTCGCGGCGGGCCTCGACGGGGCCAAGGCCACCCGAACCGCCTTTGACACCGCCCGCGCGCTCATGGCGGCCGGGATCAACTTCGAGTTCATCGACGCCGATTCCCTGGCGCGCGCGCAGGTTCGGGAAGGCCGCCTCGAAGTCACCGACTCCTCCTATCGCGCGCTGGTCGTCCCGGCGATGGAGGCCATCCATTGGTCGTCGCTGAACCAGGCCCATCGCTTCGCGGAAGCCGGCGGATTGGTGCTGAGCGTCGGCACCCTGCCCCTGGCCAGCGACCGCGCCGGACGCGAAGACCCGCAGCTCGAGGCCCTGGTGGCGGCCACATTTCCGGCCGCGCGTCGGTTGCTCCAGCCCACCGACGTACCCCGGTCGTCTTGGGGGCTTTCGTGCCGGATACCCGGGCCGACCGTCCCGTCCGCTCGCTGCATCGCCGCGTAGGACCACGTGATGTGTACTTCGTGATGGACGCGCCGAAGGGTGCGCACGTCGAGTTCCGCGCGAAGGGCCGCGTCGAGCTGTGGGACCCGTGGACGGGAGAGGTGCAACCGTTGCGCGTGGTGGGCGAGACGGCCACCGGCACGCAAGTCGAACTGCCCCTCGAACCGTATGAGGCGCAGGTGGTGGTCTTCCAGCCCGGCCCGCCGCACCAGAATCCGGCCCCGCCCGCCGCCGCACCGACGCAGAAACTGGCGCTTGATGGTCCCTGGGAGTTCGAGCTCGAGCCCACCATGGACAATCGTTACGGCGATTTCCGGCTGCCGGCCACCGACCCGGTCATCGGTCCCGAAGCCCGCTTCTTCCATTATGCCGTCGAATCCGGCGATGCCCGCGCCTGGTCCCAACCGGACTTCGACGATTCCTCATGGGACCGCGTCCCGTACGGGGTGGGTCCCCAGTTCTGGCTTCTGGGTCCGGTGCCGCAGGAAGCGACGGGAGACGAGCTTGAGTCCGAACTGGCCAGGATGACCCATCTCACAGGCGACACGACCGTCCGCGTTGCCGGGGCGTCCCTCCCCTGGAAACCCTACAGCTTCTCCTGGCGGCAAGGGCTGTTTGGCGACGCCGGTCATCAGGGCTGGCACGGTCTCAAGAAGAACGTGACCGACCATTTCCTCTGCCTGGGCCGACGCACGTCGGGACACAACGAATTCCGGTATGAACCCGAGTTGGCCGGTGGTCGTTATTACCTCTGGACCAGCGCCACCGTCACCGAACCAACCACCGTCCGGCTGGCCTTCAGCGCGCGCAAGGACGGCGAAAGGCCGCACGCGTCCGAGGTCCTGACACCGGCGGCTGTGTATCTCAACGGCGTTCGTGTCTCGAACCTGGAAGCTCCGCTGGCGCTGCGGTCGGGGGCCAATCCGCTGCTGGTTCGCTACGACCACGCCGGTCGCGGTTACCTGGTCCTCCGCCGGGAGAACGCGGCCTTTCCGCCAGGCGTGCGCACGCCCCTGGCGATGACTTGGTTCGACGATCCGGCGCTCGTCCCGTTCGACGTGCATGCCGGGACGCGACCGGCCGAATGGTTCCGGTTCACGGCCCCGCCGGGTCTGCAAACGCTGACGCTGCCGGTGCGCGGCTCCGTGCAGGGCTGGGCGGATGGCCGTCCCTTGCGTGCGGCGGGTGGGGGGCGGTACGAGGTAACCACAGCCCTGCGCGAGGCGGCCGTCATTGCGCTGCGGGTGGAGCCTGAGATCGGCTACAGCGGGGCTGCGGCCTTCCCCGAGCCCATCAAGCTGCAGTGCGGTCGGGGCGTCACCACCGCAGGGGACTGGTCCAAGCTGGGCGCCCTCGAGTGTTATTCAGGCGGGGCCTGGTATCGCCGCGCGCTGGAGTTGACCTCGGCGCAGGCGGCCAGCGACGTCTGGCTTGATCTGGGTCGGGTGGTGGCCACCGCGGAGGTGCGGATCAACGGGCAATTGGCAGGCATCCGCGTGGCCCCGCCGTGGCGGGTCAGGCTGTCCGGCCAGCTCAAACCGGGCGAAAACCGGCTCGAAGTCCGGGTATTCAACACGCTGGCCAACCATTACCGGACGAGCCCGACCCCCTACCAGGGTGACCCGATCTCCGGTCTGCTCGGTCCCGTGAACCTCGAGTTCACCAATCCCCGCCCGTAGGAGTCGAGGTCACGAGACTCTGCTCGCTGAGCCTCCTGACGTCGGCTCCTACAGTTCGCGGACGCGGAGATTCCGGAAGTCGAACCGCCGATCCTCGATCTGGATGCCGAGGAATCCTTCGCCCGCCTCGACCTTGTCGGTCTCCCAGGCGCGTTCGCCGTCCACGTCCAGGGCCACGTGGCTGCCCTTCACCTCGAGACGAAACTTCACCCACTGGTTGAGCGGCATCTTCGGCGTCTCCGCCGGGACCACGGGCGTGAACCGCTTCACCAATCCGCCCAGCATGTCGTAGCGGAGGTTGACCTGGTAGCTCTGGTCCGGCCACGGCTTGCCGTCGAGCCCGGCCCGGAAGAACACGCCGCTGTCGTACTTCTCATCGAGCGCGCGCCACTCGAACTCCAGGACGAAATCCCGGAAGCGCCGCTCCGTGCGCAGCCAGCCCATCCCCTTCAGAATCCGCAGATTCCCGTCCTTCACCTCGCACTCGATGTCATGGACCTTCACCCAGCCGGTGAGGTCCTTGCCGTTGAAGAGGGAGATCCAGGGCCCCTCGGATTCGGCGGCCCGGGAAGCCGAGAACAGAAGGCCGCCGGCCAAGGCACCCAACAGGCACGCTGCGCGCAGTGTGTTCATGGGCAACGGGTGATGCCAAAACTCCGCCCAAAGGGCAAGCGGAACCACCGCCTCGCCCCGGGTAACAGTTACTTTCGGCCCACGGCGCACTCCCAACGCGCTGCGCCTGCCGCGCGGTGCGGAAATCGCGAAGCGCGTGGAGTGCGCCGCGCTTCAGCGCCGCTTTGCGTGGCGACCGGCCCCGGGAAGCCTCGCTTGCCGCCCGTGGTTGGCACCCCTGCGATCCGGCACCGGTTCCCTCCCACCAAACTCGCGCCGGCGCACTGTTTCCCTCCGGGCGAGTTTCCGTCAGGTTTCCCCCGGCCCCCGGTCACGAGCCGGGGGGCTGATAGTTGGTAAGAAGGCTGCTGTTCTGTCTGCTCATGATGACGTTGCTGAAGTCCGGGGCCCCGGCTTGGCCCGCGGCTCTGTTCATGGCCGGCGCGCTCCTCCCCGGGCTCCGCGCCGCGGAACTGGTTTCCTGGGACACCACCTGGCGGTTCCTCAAGGGCTGGGCCGAGGCGTCGCGTCCCGACCCCACCACCTGGCGCACGCCCGGGTTCGACGATTCAGCCTGGGAACTGCGCCCCGCACCGTTCTGGTACGGCGACACGCAGCCCAGCCCCGGGACCCGGCTCGACGACATGCGCGGCAACTACACCTGCATCTTCGTGCGGCGCGCGTTCTCCGTCACCGCACCGCACGCCTTCAGCACCCTCGAACTCGAGGCGCTGAGTGACGACGGCTTCATCGCCTGGATCAACGGCGTGGAGGTGGCGCGGTTCAACATGCCCGACGGTTACCCCGGTGTTAACGGCAGTTCCTCACCGGCCTTGCCGGAACCCATCCCCACCCAGACCTTCGTCATCGAAGACCCTGCGCGCTTCCTCGTCGCCGGCCAGAACATCCTTGCGGTCCAGGGCTACAACTCCTCCCTCGCCAACAGCAGCGACTTCATCCTCAACGTCTCCCTCACGGCGGCGGTGGATGAGGCCCCGCCCGTCGTCAGCGAACTGATCCCACCGGACCGCGCCACCGTGCGCGAACTCAGCCGGGTTGAAGTCCATTTCAGCGAACCGGTCCAGGGGGTGGACGCCGGCGACTTGCTCGTGAACGGCCAACCGTGCACCTCCGTCACGCTGTTCGCCCCCGGCGTGTTCGTCTTCGAATTCGCCCCGCCGGCCCCCGGCACCGTCACGCTGAACTGGACTCCCGACCACGGCATCCGCGACTTCGCCGCCGCCGCGAATCCTTTCGCCGGCGGTTCCTGGAGCTACGCGCTGGATCCGGACGCACCGGTCCCGGGCGTGATGATCTCCGAGTTCATGGCGGACAACGACAACACGCTCAACGACGAGGACGGCGACAGCTCGGACTGGATCGAGTTGTTCAACCCCACCGACGAGCGCGTCAGTCTGCTGGGCTGGTTTCTCACGGACAACGCCAGCCGCCCCACCCGCTGGCGATTCCCCAACGTGGCCCTCGCCCCGCGCAGTTACCTGCTCATCTTCGCCTCGGGCAAGGACCGCGCCCAACCGGCCAACCCGCTCCACACCAGCTTCCGCCTCGACGCCCAGGGCGGTTACCTCGCCCTGCTCGACTCGACCACCAACGTCGTCTCCAAGTTCAACCCCTATCCTGCCCAACGCGAAGACGTCTCGTATGGTCGCGACCGCGTCGCCCCCGAGATGCTGGGCTTCTTCCCGCAACCCACGCCCGGCCGCGCCAACGGCCAGGGCGGCCCCGGGTTTGCCCCGGAAGTCCGCTTCTCCGTTCGCGGCCGCACGTTCGCCACACCGTTCCAGCTCAACCTTGACGCTCCGCATCCGCAGGCGGTCATCTACTACACCCTGAACGGGTCCATGCCCACCAACACCTCCACGCCCTACACCGGCCCGATCGCCATCACCAACACCACCCAGGTCCGCGCCCGCGCCCTCGTCCCCGGCCTCCTGCCGGGTCCCCCAAGGAGCGAGGCCTATCTCCGGCTCGGCCCCACCGTCCTGAATGCCAGCTCGGACCTCCCGCTCCTGCTCCTCCATACCTTCGGTCGATCGAACATCCCCGCCGACAGCGATGTCTTCGCCCAACTGCTCGTCTTCGAGCCCCGCAACGGAGTCAGTTCCCTCACCAACACGCCCGACACGCGCGTCCGCACCGGGATCAACCTGCGCGGCTCCAGCACGCTCGGCTACCCGAAGTCCAGCTACTCAGTCGAATGCTGGAATGAGTTCGATGACGATCGCAACGTCAGCCTCCTCGGGATGCCGGCCGACTCGGACTGGGTTCTCTACGCCCCCAACAACTTCGAACCCATCCTCATCCACAACTCCTTCGCCCACGCCCTCAGCCGCCAGATCGGTCGCTACTCCCCCCGCACCCGTTTCGTCGAACTCTACGTCACTCGCACGACCGGCGAAGTCACCTCCGCCCACTACGCCGGCATCTACATCCTCGAGGAGAAGATCAGCCGGGGCCCGGACCGCGTCGACGTGGCTGCGCTCGAGGACCAGCACACCCGCCCGCCGCAGGTGACCGGCGGTTACCTCATGAAGATCGACCGCGCCGGCGCCGGCGAACGCTTCCTCTACGCGGGCGGTGCGGGCGTGGTTGTCGTTTATCCGAGGGCCGCCGTCCTCGACCTGCCGCAGCGTCAGCCCCAGGTGGATTACCTCCAGAACTACCTCGACGCCTTCTACGGAGCCCTCATGGGCCCGAACTTCGCCCATCCCACCCTCGGCTATGCGGCCTACGTCGAACCCAGCTCCTGGATCGATCATCACCTCCTGAACATCATCACCTTCAACGTCGATGCCCTCCGCCTCAGCGCCTACTTCTACAAGCCCCGCGAGGGCAGGCTCGCCTTCGGGCCCCTCTGGGACTTTGATCGTGCCCTCAACTCCACCGACGGCCGCGATGCCAACCCGCGCGTCTGGCGCTCGCGCGTCGGCGATCTCGGCACCGACTTCTTTGGCTACAGCACGCAGCCCTGGTGGGGGCGCCTCTTCAGCGACCTCGAGTTCTGGCAACATTACGTCGATCGCTGGCAGGAACTCCGCGACGGCCCGTTCGCCCTCACCAGCCTCTACGCCCTCATCGATTCCCAGACCGGCGAACTCGCCCAGGCCCAGCCCCGCGAGGTCCAGAAATGGCCCGGCCACGCCCCCGAGCAGGCTCCTACGCCGGTGAAGTCCGCCTGCTCAAGACCTGGCTCTCGAACCGCGTCGACTTCATCGATACCAACTTCCTGGCCAAGCCACGCCTCGGCCGGCCCGCCGGCCCCATCGTCCCCGGAGCCCAGGTGACACTCTCCGGACCCACCGGCGCCGATCTCTTCTACACCCTCGACGGCTCCGACCCACGCTTGCCCGGTGGCGGTGTCTCGCCATCCGCCCTTCCCTATTCGGGACCTGTCACGCTGGAGGGCAACACCCGCCTCGTGGCTCGT
The DNA here is from genome assembly GCA_027493615.1 of Verrucomicrobiota bacterium. Taxonomy (GTDB): domain Bacteria; phylum Verrucomicrobiota; class Verrucomicrobiia; order Limisphaerales; family J093; genus DSVZ01. Next base: position 527,951 of record JAOSKK010000038.1, on the reverse strand, counting down.
TCCCGCAAGCTTACCCACCGCAACCTCACCGGCGGCGATGGCAATCCGCCCCTCTCAACCCCCTGGTCGGGTCCGGCCGCCGCGACGTACGTCGCCGCCACCCCGCCGTTGGTCATCACCGAAATCCATTACCATCCGGAACCGCCTCCGGGGAACGCGGCGGATGCCGAGGCGTTCGAGTTCATCGAACTCCGCAACCGCGGCACCGTACCCCTGGACCTTCCCGGCTTCCGCTTCACCGCCGGCGTTCAATTCGAGTTCACGCCCGCCCACGCCGTCACGCGTCTGGCGCCCGGCGCCTTCGTCGTCCTCGTGAAGAACCTCGCCGCCTTCACCTCCCGCTATCCCGGCGCCACGAACGTCGCGGGCGAATACACCGGGTCCCTCGACAACGCCGGCGAACGCCTCGCCCTCGAAGGCCCCTTGCGCGAACCCATCCTCGACTTCGCTTACGACGACGCCTGGTTCCGCATCACCGACGGCCCCGGCTTCTCGCTGGTCATCCGCGACGATACGGGCCCGCTGGAGGCCTGGGCACAGGCCTCGGGCTGGCGGCCCAGCGCCCACCGGGGTGGTTCCCCAGGTCAGACGGACCCCGCGCCGCCGGTCTTCCCTCCCGTGCTGATCAACGAGATCCTCACCCACACCGACCCGCCGCTCCGGGACGCCGTCGAGCTTTTCAACCCGACCGCGCACCCGGCTGAACTCAGCGGTTGGTTCCTCACGGACAACTTCGCGTCGCCCCGGAAGTTCGTGTTCCCACCGAACTCAATCGTCCCGCCCGGCGGTTTCCTGGTGCTCACGGAGGCCGATTTCAACGCGGGCCCAAACGCCTTCAACTTCAGCGCGCTGGGCGAGGAGGTGTTCCTCTTCTCGGCCGATGGCACCGAACTGACCGGGTACGTGCATGGGTTTGAGTTCGGTGCCGCCGCGAACGGCGTCAGCTTCGGGCGGCACGTCTCCAGCACCGGCCGCGAATACTGCGTGGCCCAGGCGTACCGCAGCCTCGGGGCGCCCAACGCCGGCCCGCTCCTCGGCCCCCCGTGATCAACGAAATCCAGTTCCAGCCGCCTCCCGTCGGACTCCACAACAACACGCTCGAGGAGTTCGTCGAACTGCGAAACCTCGGAGCCGACCCGGTGCCGTTGTTCGATCCGGCCGCGCCCACCAACACCTGGCGCATCGAGGGCGGGATCGAGTTCGAGTTCGCCCAGGGCTTCACCCTCTCCCCCGGCGGCTTCCTCCTGCTCGTGAACTTCGACCCGGCCGTCGACTTCGGGCCGCTCGCCGCCTTCCGCACCCGCTACGACGTTCCTCCCGAGATCCCGATTCTCGGACCGTACCGGGGCAATCTCAGCAACGAAGGCGAACGGTTGACCCTGTCCCGACCCGACCCGCCGCAAGCCGCCGGCACGCCCAACGCCGGAGTCGTGCCCTACGTCGTCGTGGATCAGGTCGAGTATTCGCCGCTCCCGCCCTGGCCCGCGGGTGCTGACGGCACCGGTCAATCGTTGCAGCGCCGCGTCCCCGTCGCGTTCGCCGAGGATCCGGCAAGCTGGCAAGTCGCCGCCCCCACGGCAGGGCGAGCCAATCCCGCTCCCGATCCTGATGCAGACCGCGACGGTCTGCCTGACGAGTGGGAACTCGCCCATGGCCTGGATCCGAAGAACCCGACCGGCGACGACGGTCCCGAGGGAGATCCGGACCAGGACGGGCTGACCAACCTTGAGGAATTCCGGGCCGGCACGCATCCGCGGGATCCCGGCAGCCGGTTGGCGATCCGCGCGGTTGAGCTCAGCGACGTGGAGACCCTCATCCGCTTTGAGGCCGTGGCGGGGCGGACCTACACGGTCCTCTTCTGTGACGACCTTGCGCTCGGCGCCTGGATGTCGCTGGCGGAAGTGCCGGCGCAGGCGGTCACGGGAGAAGTCGCCGTCCGCGATCCAGCCCGCCAAACCACGCGCTTCTACCGCCTGGTTACCCCTGATCCCCTTCCCTTCTTGGGGTCGCATCTTAACATTTAACATTCGCATGCGGATGTGCCTCGCGACACCGCCGAATGTTCAATGTTAAGATGCGACCCCACGGGCTCGTGCGAGGCGCCATCCGGCCTCGGCCCTGAAAACCGCCGTGTCGTCTCGGGGACCACAGAAGGCTTGAGCTTTGATTTTTGCAGCTGCCCCGGCATGGTCTCCCGCGTCGATCACGGGTGCGATCACCCCCGGCGGCCGCAACTTTTGCGCGCACCGGTTGTATCACCCGTCGTCTGACTGCCTTGAACATGGCTGTTGCCTCCATCAAGAGACTGCTGAGCCAGGCCGCCCTGGCCGGCGCCGACCAATGGGATCAGTGGCGCCGCGAATGGGCGGCTGAGCCGGAGTCAGGCGCGAAGGCCAAGACCCTTCTCGAACACGTCCAGCGGCGGCTCGAGCTGACCGAAGCGGACTTCCTGCCCCGCGTGGCCGCCGCCCTGGGCTGGCCGTACGTCGAGCGCATCAGCGTGCCGCAGGAAGAAGAGGCCAAACGCGAGCTGCGCCGTCGCCTCTCGCCCAAGACCGCCTTCCAGCACCAGGTCAGCCCCGTGAAGATCGAGGGGGACCACGTCTGGCTCGCCCCAGCCGATCCGTTCGACTCGGACATGATCAGCACCGTCCTTTTCGACGCCGGCGAGCACGTCCAGTTCGTCCTCGCCCCGCGTGAGGAAATCGACAAGGGCCTCAAGGGCATCTACGGCGTCGGCGCCGAGACGCTCGACGGCATGGCCAAGGACGATGCCGGCGATGAGGAACAGGCCGTCAGCAAGGAAATCACCGAGGACGACCAGGAAGCCAGCGTCATCAAATTCGTCAACCAGATCGTCTGGGGAGGCCTACAACAGCCGCGCCACCGACATCCATTTCGAGCCCATGGAGACGGACCTCCGGATCCGGTACCGCATCGACGGCATGCTCTACCGGGCCCCGGTCCCCAACGAGCTCAAGAAATACCAGTCGGCCATCCTCTCCCGCGTGAAGGTCATGGCCGGCATGAACATTGCCGAGAAGCGCCTCCCCAGGACGGACGCATCAACGTCCGCATCAAGGGCCAGGAAATCGACATCCGTGTCTCCACCGTGCCGACCGTTTACGGGGAGTCCACGTCCCTCCGGCTCCTGCGCCGGGGCGGCCAGATTTGGACCATGCCCAGCCTCGGCCTGCCCGCGCGCGAGGAGGAAGCGATCCGCCAGCTCATCCGCAAACCCCACGGGATCTTCCTGGTCACCGGTCCCACCGGCTCCGGCAAGTCGACCTCGCTCTACACGTTCCTCACCGAAATCAACCTCCCCACCAAGCGCATCATCACGGTCGAGGAGCCGGTCGAATACGAAATCGCTGGCATCAACCAGATCGCCGTCCGCCCCGAGATTGGCCTCACCTTCGCCGTCGGCCTGCGCCACATCCTGCGCCAGGACCCCAACGTCGTCATGGTCGGCGAAATCCGCGACCTCGAAACGGCCGAGATTGCGATCCGCGCGTCCCTGACCGGCCACCTGGTCTTCAGCACGCTCCACACGAACGACGCCCCGAGCGCCTTCACCCGCCTCATTGACATGGGCATCGAGCCCTTCCTCGTCGCGTCGTCGGTCGAAGCCGTCATGGCCCAACGTCTCGTTCGCCTCATCTGTCCCGCCTGTCAGACTCCCCAAACGGTCGAGCCCACGTACCTGGCCAAGATCGGGTTCCCGCGCGACCAGGTCGCCAGCACGACCTTCTACAAGGGCGCCGGATGCGACGAATGCCGCTTCCTCGGCTACCAGGATCGCACCGGGATCTATGAGGTTGCTCGTCGTCAACGAGGGCATGCGCCCTCTCATCATGAGCCGTGCCTCCGCCTCAACGATTGCTGCGCGGGCCCTGGAAGACGGCATGAAGACCCTGCGCATGGCGGGCTGGGAACGGGTGCGGCACGCCACCCGTCCCACCACCCTTGAAGAGGTGCTGCGCGTGACCCAGGTCGAGGAACACCTCACCGCGCTCCTCGGCGACGAGAAACCCTGAGGACCATGGCCGCCAAGACCCAACGTTGGACGTCCTGCAACGTGCTGGCCCCCGCGGGTGCCGAGCGCCTCCTCTGGCAGTTCAACCGTAAAGGCGAGAACGCCTCCCTGGAGTTCGAGCGGCGGTTCACCACGGAAGAGACCCTGCCGGCGGACCGGATCGGAAAGACCTTCCGCCACACCTGGCAGCCGCGCCTCAACATCGCCTGGCTGCCTCCCGAACAGGTCTTTCTGCGCATTGTCGAACTGCCCCCTGCCGAGCCCGCCGAACTGCCAGCGCTCGTCGAGTTCCAGCTCGAGAAGCTCTCTCCCCTGCCCGCGGCCCCAGAGCGTCTGGGGCATCGAGCCGCTCCCTTCGGCGCCCGGCGAGCCGGTGACCGTTCTGTTGCTGATCGCCGACCGCGCCGTGGTCGAAGCGCACCTCGGGGCGCTGGAACAGGCTGGCTACCGTCCCGACCGCCTCGAACTACCCGCCCTGCGCGAACTCCTCGCCCTGCCATCTCCGACCAACGGGATTGTCTTGCTCGCCGACCTCGCCGCCGGCCAACTCACCACGCTCACGGCCTGGTGGGTCGGAGGCAAACTGCGCCATGTCAGCCTCGGCCGGTTCGCCGACAACGCCGGCACCGCGGACCGCTTGATCGAAACCCTCCGCCGCACCGCCTGGGCGGGGGAGCTCGAAGGCTGGCTCGCGGAGCTGCCACCCGTGACCCTTGTCGCCGAGCCCACGCTCGCCGCGCGGTTTGACGCCGCCCTCAAGGACTTCAGCGGTCACGAAGTCCGCTGGCAGGAACGCCTCTCGCCCGCGCAGATCGCCGCTGTCTCCGCCACCGCGCGCACGCCGGTCAATCTCCTGCCCCCGGAGATTGCCCAGCGCTATCGCCGTGAGTTCGTGGATCGGCTCTGGATGCGCGCGCTGGGTGCGGTGGCGCTCGTCTATGTCTTCGCCGTCCTGGGCTACCTCGCCTACCTCAGCATCCTCGACTACCAGAAAGGGAGTGTGGACCATCAGATCGCGCTCGAAACGGCCAACCACAACCAGGCCCTCCAGCTCCGCGCGCGGGTCGAGATCCTCCAGGAACAGGTCAACCTCAAGTTCGCCGCCCTCGACTGCTGGAAGGCCGCCGCCGAAGCGCTGCCCGACTCCATGACCCTGAATTCTCTCACCTTCCAGCGGGGCAAGAAACTCGGCCTCATGGGCTCCGTCCCGCCCGACCAACAGGGCAAAGTGACCGAATACAACGCCGCCCTCGCCCGGGCCACCATCGCGGGTCGCCCCCTTTTCAGCTCGGTCACCACCAAGTCCATCCAAACCCCCGGTCGGCCCGGTGCGGAAGCCACCTGGAGCCTCGAATGCGAGATCAACCGGCGCGACCTCCCATGAGCAGCCTCCTCGATTCTCTGAATCTGCGCCCGCAGGAAAAGCGCATCCTCGCGGCGGTGCTCGCAGTCGTCACCGTGCTCGTCAGCGTGTTCTTTGTCTGGCCCAAGCTCGACCAGTGGAAGGCTTCGCAAAACGCCCTCCAGAACGCCCGCAAGAAACTGCAGCAATACCGCGCCGAAATCGCCCGCATCCCGGAGTACCAAGCCCGCCTGCGCGAACTCGAGGGCCAGGGCTCGGCCGTCCTGCCCGAGGAACAAGCCCTCGAACTGATGCGCACCATCCAGACCCAGGCCAACCTCCATGGCGTCCCCATCACCAGCACGCGCGTCGGCACGGCCGGTGCCTCCACCACGAGCACCAACACCTTCTTCGACGAACAGGTCGTCAATGTCGGCGTCAACACCAGCGAGGAACCCCTCGTACACTTCCTCCACTCCCTCGGTACCGGGAACTCCATGATCCGCGTCCGCGACATGGACCTCCGCCCCGATCCCCCGCTACAAGCTCAACGGCAGCATCACCCTCGTCGCCAGTTACCAGAAGAAACCCAAGACCAGCCGACCTGCCCCAGCCCCGCCGTCGCGCCCCCGCTGGCCGCCGCCGCCACGAATACCAACCGGATCGCCCCTCCCAAGCCGTGAAAATCCCCCCGTCTCCCTCGCCGCGCTCGCCGCCCTCACCGTCGGCCTCGGCGTCCTGGTCACCCGCTCGCAGTCCCCGCCGCGCCGGACGCCCCGCCAACCCCCGCCGAGACGCCGGGTACGGACCCTGCCGCCGCCGAACCCCGGCGGCCGCGCCTGCCGACACACAATCCACGCCGGCGCCTTCGGCCGCGCCCGCTTTCCCGGTCCCGCCGGTGCCGAGTTCCACCCGGATGCCTGTTCGACCCCCGGCCGCCACGCCGCGCACGACGCCCACCGGCACCCCCGCGGCCATTCCCAGTCCGCCCGTCCCCACCCCGGGCACCGTCCGCCCCCGGACCACATCCACGACGTCTCCTGCAGCCCAGCCCGCCCTGCCCGTTCCCCCCTGCGCGACTGCCCGCCAGTCCCGCGGCCCAACCCGCGGTTCCTGGCTTTCCACCCGCCGGCGTTCCCCGGCCGCAGGTGCCGCCGCCGTTCCCGGTGCGGGCGCCAGCCCCTTGGCAGCCTCTGCGGCCGCGGGCGGAACCGGCGCGGCCGGGGCGGGGGCCGACGGCCTGATTGCTCCGGGCGTGCTCGCGCTCCAAATGGCGGACATCGAGCAGGTCCTCACCATCTACGCCGAGTTCACCCAGCGCACCGTGCTCCGGACCACCGCGCTCCCCAAGGTCAGCGTGATGTTGAGCAATCAGACCCCCTGGACCACCGAGGAAGCCATCCAGGCCCTCGACACGGTGCTGGCGATGAACGGCATCACCATGCTCAATGTGGGCGAGAAGTTCGTCAGTGCCGTGCCCTCGAACACGGTCCTGCAGGAGGGCGGCGCTTTCTCGAGTCTCAACCCGAAAGACCTCTCCGAGACCGGCCAGTTCGTGACCAAGGTGGTCAAGGTGAAACACGCCCTGCCCTCGGAGCTCCAGCAGATCATCAGTGGCTTCAGCAAGACCCAGAACGGGATCCTCGCCATCGACAGCACCATGACGCTGGTGCTGCGCGACTACCCCGCCAACGTGAAGCGGATGACCGAGATCCTCGAGGAGGTCGATGTGGAGGTGGAACGCGACTACAAGCTCGAGGTCATCCCCATCAAGTACGGCAAGGTGGACGAGATCTACGGCACCATGAGCGCCCTCATCGGCGGCTCGGGCGCTGGCGTCGGCACGGGCGCCGGAGCCGTTGCGCGCACCACCGGCGTCGGTCGCACCAGCTCCCGCGCCATGCGCGGCGGCACCGGTTACAGCAGCCGGGTCGGCGGCTCCGGCTTGGGAGGCTACAGCAGTGGTGCCTACCGCAATCCCCTGGGCGGCTATTACCCCCAACAGGCGGCTGCGGCCCCCGTCGGCACCGCCGCCCGACCGGCCACTCCCAACCCCGCCACCACCTTCAACCAGCGTTTCCAGTCCATCCTGAACCGCGCCGCCGGCCAGCAGGCCCAGCAACTGCAACTCCTCGAAGACGCCCGCATCGTCCCGGACGAACGCTCCAATTCCCTCATCGTGTACGCCAGCAAGGACGACATGAAGATGATCACCAACATCGTCGCCAAGGTCGATCGACTCCTGGCCCAGGTGGTCATCGACGCCATCATCATGGATGTGGCCCTCACCGATGCCTACCAGCTCGGCGTCTCCTGGCTCATGAACCCCCAGCAGTCCGGCAACTGGACGTCCGTCGCCGCCAGTCGTCAGGGCCAGAACCTCGTTGCCGGTCTCACCAACATCGCCAGCGGCGGTGCCGGCTTCAGCTATCTCGCCCGTTTCAAGGACGATCTCACGGTCGCCGTCGAAGCCCTCGCCTCGAACAACAAAGGTCAGATCCTCTCGCGCCCGCGCGTCCAGACCAGCCACGCGATGCCCGCCGTCTTCTCCGTCGGTCAGTCCGTCCCCTATGTCACCACCACCTCCTATGGCGGGTCCTATTACGGACCGCAATCCTCGTTCCAGCAACTCGACGTCTCCACCGAGTTGAACGTCACGCCCTTCATCACCCCCGACGGCCTCGTCGTGATGGAAATCGACCAGAACATCGAGGAAATCTCCGGCTTCGAGGAGTTCCCCAACGTCGGGAAACTGCCCCGCACCGTCCATCGCTACGCCAGCGCCACCGTCTCGGTCCGTGACCGCGAGACCATCATCCTCGGCGGCTACATCCGCACCTCCAAGAGCAAGACCAGTTCAGGCGTGCCCCTTCTCAAGGACATCCCGCTCCTCGGCGCCGCCTTCCGCAGCAAGGGCAGTGACAGTTCCCGCAGCGAGCTCATCGTGCTCATCCGCCCCACGGTCCTCATCACCCCCGAGGACGCCGCCGCCGAAGCCGAGGCCGAACGGAACCGCCTGCCCGGCATCCGCGAGATGGAACGGAGCGTGGACGAGTACGAGGAGAACACCGGCGCGCGACTCAAGACCCTGTTCGGCAAGTGATGCCGACCCCGCTCACGCCGGCCCATGAACCTGAAATCGCCATGTTGATTTCCAAGGACTCGCGGATTCCAGGTTCATGGCCTCAGGGCATGGCCGCCGAGGCCAACGATGCTTCCTCAATCCCCGATGTTCGTCATCGGTGGAGGAACTCCCCGTCTTGGATTCTCCGCCGATTACGAACAGCGGGAATGGGGCTGAGAGAGGCGCTCCATGCACCTGTGGTGCGGGCGTCCCGCCTGCACCTTCGCCGGCCTGTGGCCACTGCGCAGCGCCCGGCACGGAACTCTCCTACCCGCTGTAGGCGCCGACTTGAGCAGGCGTCGCGGCGGGTCACGGGCAACAGCCCTTCGCCTCCGCACGTCGGCTCCTACAGTCCAACGTTCCCCAGGCTCCTTTCCTCCCTTGCGTTCGCGATCCTCGTGCTGCTTCCCACGTCCGCCTTCGCCGGCGGGGCTGTGACCAACAGTTCCCTTGCCTCGCTCTACGGTGCGTTGCTGGGTGGCGGACGTGTCACCTTCCCCACCACCGCCAATCTCACTTTCAGCCTCGTCGCCCCCCTCGAGATCCTCGCCGACACCACCCTGGACGCTGCCACCAACACCGCCACCGTCACCCTCTCCGGCGCAGACCGCACGCGGCTGTTCAACGTTCACCCCGGCGTCACCCTCACGCTGTTGAACCTCACCCTCGCCAACGGCCTGAGCACCAACGGCGCCGCCGTGTACAACGAAGGCACCGTCCTCGCCACCAACTGCGTCTTCCAGAACCACGTCGCCGCGGGTCCGGACGGGCCGGTCGGCACCGCCGGCGCCCACGGATTCAGCTTCGGCTCCCGCGGGGGCGACGGGGGCACGGGTCAAATCGGCCGCGGCGGTGCGCTGTTTAACTTGGGGACGCTCCACCTCGCCCGGTGCCGCTTCACCAGCAACCGCGCCGAAGGCGGCGACGGCGGCAACGGGGCGCCGGTGGCAACGGCGGCCTGCAAGGAGGGCGGGGCGGAGACGGCGGTGAACCCGGTGTGGCCCAAGGCGGCGCCATCTTCAGTCTCGGCACGGTGCAGGCCCACGACTGCACATTCACCAACAACCGCGCCACGGCCGGTGCCGGCGGCACCGGTGGCGCCTCCGGCACGGGCGGGCACCAGGACGCCGTGCCGTTGCCGGGTCGCAGCCACGGTGGCGCCCCGGCGGCCGGCGGCGCCCTCTTCTCGGCCGGTGACGCCGCGCTGGTCGCCTGCACCTTCCACACGAACACCGTCACCGGCGGCCTGGCCGCCGACGAGTTCACCGATCCTTCAGGCTGGGGTCGGCCCGGTCGGCCCGGCGGGACCGCCGAAGGAGGTGCCATCGCCAACGAAGGCACCCTCACCCTCACCAACTGCACCTTCGCCGCCAATGCCGCGACCGGTGGCGGCGGCGGCGACGCCGGGAACGGCACCCAGTTCCGCGGAGGGGAAGGCGGCAACGGCGGCGACGCCCTCGGCGGTGCGTTGTGGACCCGTGCCCATGCCCAGGTGGTCCATTGCACCTTCGCGGACGGTGCTGCCACGGGTGGCGCTGGCGGTGCCGCAGGGCAGGATTCCTGGGATTTGGATCCCATCAATCCACGCCCGGGCCGCCCGGGTGTCCATGGCGGCGGCCACCTCGCCCGCACCGGCGGAACCCTCGCCCTCCAAAGCTCGCTCGTGGCCTACAGCGTCTCCGGCGGGAACGGTTACGGCGGTTGCGAAGACCTCGGGCACAACCTGAGCTCGGACAACACGCTTCCCTTTCACGCCCTTGGGAGTCTTGCGAGCACCGATCCGCTGCTGGGCGATCTCGGAGATTACGGCGGCGCCACCCAAACCATCCCCCTGCTGGCGGGGAGTCCAGCCATCGACGCCGCCGCGACCCTCGCCGGCCTCGCCAACGACCAGCGCGGCGTCGCCCGCCCCCAGGGTGCCGCCTACGACATCGGCGCCTTCGAACGGCCCTTCGCCGGGCTGGCCGGCCGCGTCACCCGCGCGGACAACTCGCCCTATCCCGGCGTCATCCTGACCCTCCTTTCGGCCACCGCGCTTCCCACCACCACCACCACCGACACCACCGGCGCCTATCAGTTCGCTCCGATGCCCGGCGTGGATCTGGGTGTCTATCGCATCGTACCCCCGGCAACGGACTGGCTTTCACCCCGACTTACCGCCAGGTCGAACTGACCAGTCCTTCCCAGAGCATTACCGGACTCGACTTCATCGCCGGCCGGGGAAATCGTCAGCTTCGGGTTCACCACGGACAACGCGTTCACCCTGCGCTTCCGAGGGGAACCTCTCCAGCCTGCCCGTCTCGAAGCCGCCGATTCGCTGGGGACTTGGGCCCCGGTCGGTGAAGCCACCACCGACGCCTTCGGCCTGGTCGATTTCACCGACCCGCTTGCGCCCGACGCCACTCTCCGCCTGTACCGCGTCGTCGTCCCTTGAGCAGGACAACGGGCGTAGCGGCGAGGGCCCGGCGGACGGTCGGTTCGATGCATCCTCGGATCACGCGCGCATTGGCACCATCCTCACCTTCACCATTCCCACCAGCCACGCGCCGGGTTAGGCTCCACTCACCATGCATGCCCGCTGCTCCACCGATACCGTCGCCCCGCGTCCCCACTCGGTCCGGGAATCACCTGCCCGCTGCAGGCGCCGACCTGAGGCGGCGTCGCGGGTCGGGGGCATTGCTACTTCGCCTCCTTCCGTCGGCGCCTACGGGTGGTCGCGGTTACCTGCCGGGTACGAGATATCCGGGCGGACCCGTGGGATAGCCGGGTGGCTCTGGCTCGCCGCGATCCTGTGCGCTGTCTCCGGACAGGGCGAACCCGCGACGCGCTCCGTGCCTTGGGACCTCGGAACCCTGGACGCCGCACCGAAGTGGACATTCCTCGAGCGCCCCAAGATCGAGGGCGTCCGCGCACTCACGTTCGAAGGTGTGCCTTACCGCGGCAAGCCCACCCGCGTCTTCGCCTGGCTGGGCCTGCCAACCGTGTCGCCCGGCGAGAAGGTCCCGGCCATGGTGTTGGTCCACGGCGGAGGTGGGACGGCCTTCGAGGAGTGGGTCCAACTGTGGGTCGGTCGGGGCTACGCCGCCATCGCCATGGACACCTGCGGCCAGATTCCCGCGGGCCATTACGGCCGCTGGTTCCGCGATGACCAGGGGGGCCCCCCGGGCTGGGGAGGCTTCGACCAACTGGACCAGCCGCGCACGGACCAGTGGACCTACCACGCGGTGGCCGACATCATCCTGGCCCATTCGCTGATCCGTTCGCTGCCCGAAGTCGATCCCGACCGAACCGGCGTCACGGGCATCTCGTGGGGCGGCTACCTGACCTGCATCGTCGCGGGCGTGGATCTCCGCTTCAAGCTGGCCGTCCCGGTGTACGGCTGCGGCTTCTATCAGGACACGGTGTTCGCGAACAACCTGGACAAGCTCGAACCGTCCGCCGCTGCCCGCTGGCTCGAGAGTTGGGATCCTTCCGTGTACCTGCCGGAGGCCGCGATGCCGATCCTTTGGGTGAACGGCAGCAACGATTTCGCGTATCCCCTCGGCGCCATGCAACGCTCGTATCGCCTGCCGTTGGGTCCGCGCACCCTGTGCGTCCGCCTTCGCATGCCCCACGGCCACGGCGGTGCCGGCGAGAACCCCGAGGAGATCCGCGTCTTCGCCGACAGCGTGCTCAAAGCCGGGACGCCCCTGGCGCGCATCACCTCATCAGGCCGGAAAGGCACCTCGGCTTGGGCCAGCTATGTGTCGCCGGTGCCGATCGTCCGCGCCGAACTGAACATCACGCGGGACTCCGGACGCTGGCAGGATCGCCGCTGGGAAGCCCTGCCGGCCACCCTCGCCGATGGCCAGGTGAACGCACCACTCCCCGAGGGCACGCGGGTGTACTACTTCAACTTGTTCGATGAGCGCGATTGCGTGGTGAGCACTGAACATGAGGTCGTCGCCGCCGACTCCGCCCCTGCCCGGGTCCTCCACGTGGCTGCCGACGGCGACGACGCGCACCCGGGAACCGAAGCCGAGCCGTTCCGAACCCTCGAGCGTGCGCGCGACGCGATCCGGGCCGTGAAGCAACGCGATGCCCTGCCCGCCGGTGGCGTCGAGGTCCGGATCCACCCGGGCGAGTATCGCGTCACCCAGACGTTTCGGTTGGGCGCCGAGGACTCCGGCACAGCCGCAGCGCCGGTCACCTACCGCGCGGTCGGCCGCGAAGCCCCGCGGTTCACCGGCGGGGTTCGCCTGTCCTCGTTCGCAGTCGTCGAGGACACCGCCGTGCTTGCGCGTCTACCGGAGTCCGCACGGGGACAGGTATGGTCGGCCGACCTGGCCGGGGCCGGCGTGACGGAGGTGCTTCCCTTCACGTTGGGCGGGTTTGCCAGCGGACGCGGTTTCCGGACGCACCCGGCCATGGAGTTGTACGTCAACGGCGAAGCCATGACGCTCGCCCGCTGGCCCAACGAAGGCTTTGTGAAAACCGGCGAGGTACCCGGGCCGTTGACCCTGACGGCGTGGGACCGCCGGCCGGGAGCGCCGAGGGACGTTTCCGGTTCGACGGGGATCGTCCCGCGCGCTGGATCGAAGAACCGGACGCCTGGCTGTACGGGTACTGGTTCTGGGACTGGGCCGATTCGTACGAGAAGATCGAGCGGATCGATCTGGACCGGCGCGAGATCGTGCTGGCAAAACCCTGGCACACCTACGGCTACCGGCAAGGCCAGCGTTACCACGCCGTGAACCTGCTCAGCGAACTCGACGCACCCGGCGAATGGTACCTGGACCGGCAACGCCAGCGGGTGTTTCTGTTTCCACCCGTCGACCCCAGGCAAGCCGTCGTGGAACTGTCCGTGGCGGGCTTTCCGTTGCTTGTGGTCGAGAACGCCGCGCACGTCCGGTTCCAGGGGTTGCTCTGGGAGTGCGGCGCGGCCGACGGCATCCACATCATCGGAGGTGAATCCGTGAGTCTGGAAGGCTGCACCATTCGCAAGATGGCCGGGAACGGCGTGGAGATCCGCGGTGGCCAGCGGCATGCCGTCCAGTCGTGCGACATCTCCAACCTGGGCCGCGGCGGCATCGCCATGGCCGGCGGCGATCGCCGGACGTTGACCCCCGGCGCGCATCGGGTGGAGAACTGCCACATCCACCACCTGTCACGGATCGATCACACGTACACCCCCGGCGTGTGGCTGGATGGCGTGGGCAACCGGATCCGCCATAATCTCATCCATCACGTGGCCAGCAGCGCGATGCGGATCGAGGGCAACGACCATCTCATCCGAGTTCAACGAGGCCCACCGGGTCGTGCTCGAATCCGACGACCAGGGTGCCGTGGACATGTTCGGCAACGCTACCTACCGGGGCAACGTGTACCGCTACAACTACTGGCATCACCTCGGGAACTGGGACGGCAAAGGCGAGGAAGCCCACGGGATGCGCGCCGGCATCCGCCTGGACGACGCCATCTGCGGCGTCCTGGTCTACGGCAATGTCTTCCAGCGCTGTGCGACCGGCGGCACCCACTTCGGCGGCGTCCAGATCCACGGCGGCAAGGAGAACGTCATCGCGGCGAATCTCTTCGTCGACAATGCCGCCGCGGTGAGCTTCACGCCGTGGGGCGAGAAACGGTGGCGCGAGTTTGTGGCCAAGGCACTCGATGCACCGGCCGTGGACCGCGAGCTCTACCTCAACCGATACCCGGCCCTGGCGCGGTTGGCCGAAGGACACGACGTCAACCTCATCCAGGGCAACGTGGCGCTGCGCTGCGGTCCGCTCTTCCTGCGCGCCCCCGCTGGCACCGAGGCCCGACACAACCGCGAGTACCCGAAGGGCGCGGAGTTCCTTGAAGGCCACGACGGACGGTTGGTCTGGTCGGCGGACGCGGCGCAGCGCTTGGGCGTGGACCACATTCCGTTTGCGCAGATCGGCCTGTATGCCGACGCGTGGAGGCGGAGTCAGGTCACGGGCGGCTTCTGAACCCGCCGCCTATCCACTGTAGGCGCCGACGTGAGGAGGCGAGGCGGCGATCGTCTTGGCCACGACGCCTCCTCACGTCGGCGCCTACAGCCGATATGAGATCCCCACGCCGGGAGCAGGATCGGGAGCAAGCGCAAGCGCAAGCGCAGAGGAACTTGGCGCCGCAGATCGGTCTCGGGTATTCGACGTCCTCCCTCGAAACGCGACGAGGTGAGTGCCAAGACGTGAGATCGCAATCACCTTGACCCTTCCGGGGGCTTCGGCGAGCGTCACCCCCGTCGTCGTCCGAAAACGTCCTGCCCACCCCCATGACTGCGTCGATCCTGCCCCGCCTCCGCCACGGCATCGCTGGTTTGGCGGGCGTCCTGCCGGCCCTCTGGTTCCTCGCCCGGGCCGCCGATCCTGCCCCGCTGACCCTCGACATCCCCTTCACCCGCACGGTGCTCAAGAACGGGTTGACCCTGATCGTGCACGAGGACCGCAAGGCCCCGATCGTGGCCGTCAACATCTGGTACCACGTCGGGTCCAAGAACGAGCGTCCGGGGCGAACCGGCTTCGCCCATCTGTTCGAGCACCTGATGTTCAACGGCAGCGAGCACTTCAACGATGACTACTTCAAGCTTCTCCGAACCGGAGGGGCGACGACGTTGAACGGGACGACCGATTGGGACCGGACCAACTACTTCCAGGACGTCCCAACGTCCGCCCTTGACCTCGTGTTGTGGGCCGAGGCCGACCGCATGGGCTGGCTGCTCGGCGCCATCGACCAGGCAAAGCTCGACGAACAGCGCGGGGTGGTGCTCAACGAGAAGCGGCAGGGAGAGAACCAACCCTACGGCAAGGTCCTCCGCACGCTGCTCGAGGGCCTGTTCCCCGCCGGTCACCCCTATTCGTGGGAGGTCATCGGCCTCGAAGCCGACCTCCGTGCCGCCACCCTCGACGACGTCAAGCAGTGGTTCCGGGATTACTACGGAGCCGCCAACGCCGTCATCTGCGTGGCCGGCGACATCGATGCCGCCACGGCGTTGGCCAAGGTCGAGCGGTACTTCGGTGCGGTTCCGCCCGGCCCCCCGTGACCCGCCCGGAGGAGTGGATACCGCGGCCGACGGGCACGCGGCGCGCCAGCCTGCAGGACCGCGTTCGGCTGCCCATGGTGCTCCAGGCCTGGTGCATCCCCGGCCGGATGTCCCCCGACCAGGAGTATCTCCAACTGGCCGGCGACATCCTGAGTTCGGGCAAGAGTTCGCGGCTCTACAAGCGCCTGGTCTACGACGAGCAAATCGCCGTCTCGGTCTCCGCCTTTCCCCTGGCGCTGGAGATCGCCGGCGGCTTCGGCATTACCGCCCTGGCACGACCCGACCTCCCGATCAACCGCATCGAGGACGCCCTCGACGAGGAGGTGGCCCGCTTTCTGAAGGAAGGCCCGACCGACGAGGAGCTGCGCCGCGTCAAGAATCAGAACGTGGCGGCGTTCGTCCGCGGCGCCGAACGCATCGGCGGCTTCGGTGGCAAGTCCGACATCCTCTGTCAGAACCAGATCTATGCCGGCGACCCGGCCCACTACCAGGTCGGATTCCGCCGGCTCCAATTGGCGACCCGCGACGACGTCCTCGGCGCAGCCCGGCGATGGCTCTCGGACGGGAAGTTCGTGCTCACGGTCGAACCCTACCCGGACTACCAACCCGCCCCGGAGGATTTCGACCGTTCTCAGCGGCCGACCCCCACGGCGCCTCCGGTCGCCCGCTTCCCGGCGTTCGTCCGGACGGAACTGCCCAACGGCTTGAAGGTGCTGGTCGCGGAGAACCACGCCGTCCCTGCTCTGAACTTCCGCCTCGTGCTCGATGGGGGGTACGCGGTGGATCCTCCCGACCGTCCGGGCCTGGCCACGATGACGATGGACATGCTCGATGAGGGAACGCGCCGTCGCGATGCGTTGCAGATCAGCGACGCCCTCCAGTTGCTCGGGGCTGAACTGGACGCCGGCGCCAACCTCGACCAGTGCCAGGTCAGCCTCACCACGCTCAAGTCCACCCTTGATGGCGCGTTGGACCTGTTCTGCGAAGTCATCCTCGAGCCGGCATTCCCCGAGGCGGAACTGGCGCGCCTCAAGCAGGAACGGCTGGCAGCCATCCAGCACGAAAGGTCACGCCCAACGCCCTGGCTTTGCGTCTCCTTCCGCGCCTGGTGTACGGCGAGGGCCATCCGTACAGCGCCCCGCTCACCGGCACCGGCACCGAGGCCGCCACCGCTCAACTTACCGTCAGCGAGCTTCAGGATTTCCATCAGACTTGGTTCAAGCCCAACAATGCCACCCTCATCGTCGTGGGAGACACCACGGCGGAAGAGATCCTCCCGCGGATCCGCGCCGCCTTCGCCGGGTGGAACCGCGGCAGCCTGCCGGCGCGGGAGGTCCCCACGGTGCCGTTGCGCGCGGGGACGTCCGTGTACTTGTTGGACAAGCCCGGCGCCGAGCAATCCGTCATCTTCGCGGCCCACCTCGCCCCGCCCAAGGCCAACCGGGACGAACGCGGCATCGAGATTCTGAACGCCCTGCTGGGAGGCAAGTTCACCTCCCGGCTGAACCTGAACCTGCGCGAGAACAAGCACTGGACCTACGGCGCCAGGACCGAGCTCCTCGACGCCCGTCACCAGCGCCTTTTTTTCGCCGTGGCCCCCGTCCAGACCGACAAGACCGCCGACGCCATCCGCGAGATCCGGCAGGAACTGACCGCGGTCATCGGCCCCCGTCCGCCGGAGGCAACCGAAGTGGCGGAGACGGTCAAACAAACCGCCCTCGAACTGGCCGGACGCTGGGAAACCCGTGATGCCGTGGCCGGTTCGCTGGCCGAGCTGGTCCGCTTCGACTTCCCGGACAACTATTTCGCGACCTACGCGACGAGCGTGCAGACGCAGACCGTGGACACCGTGACCCGGGCCGCTCGGGTGTTGGTGCAACCCGACCGCCTGGTGTGGGTCGTGGTCGGCGACCGCGCCAAGATCGAGACCGGCCTCCGCGAACTGGGGTACGGCCCCGTGGAACTGCTCGATGCCGACGGCGCGCCCGGCGCGAGGGTTGTCAGCGAGCGGTTGCGGGTGCAAAGTGGGGGCGAGTGGTCGTCCCGGTGAAGCCGGCCGCCGCGGTGGGGCTGCGCCGGAGGCCCTGTCGAAGCCATGTCAAAGGTACATCCATCGCTCAAAGGCCAGTTGCTGCTGGACGGGGGCAACCTGCGCGGCTCGTGGTTTCACCGGACGGTGGTCCTCATCTGTCAGCACGACGCCGACGGCGCGTTCGGCCTGGTGCTCAACCGTGACAGTGGCAAGACGGTGGGCGACGCGCTGGTGGCCGACCTGCCGGCTCAGCTCAGGGAGCTCAAGCTCTACGTTGGCGGCCCCGTGCAACCCACCGCCATGAGCTTCCTCCACACGGACGACTATCTGCCCGACGGCAATGTCATGGCCAACCTGAGCCTGAGCCATGCCCTCGATGAGCTTGTCGAGCTGGGCGATTCCTATTCTCCCACGCAGAAAATCCGGCTCTTCGCCGGTTACGCCGGCTGGAGCCCCGGCCAGTTGGACGATGAGATGGAGCGGAAGGCGTGGCTCACCCACCCCGCGTCGCTGGCCTTGATCTTCGACACGATCCCGCCCAGCTCTGGCGCCGGATCCTCCAGCGCAAAGGACCGGCCTATACCCTGCTGGCGGATTCGCCGGAGGACCCGTCGGTCAACTGAGCGGCTGCCGAACCGCCGCCAAGCCGACGCCGCGCCAGGCGCTCCGCCAACCGCAACGCCGCCTCCATGCTGTCGGGCCGCGCCCGGTCCTGCCCCGCGAGATCATAGGCCGTGCCGTGGTCGGGAGACGTGCGCACAAACGGCAAGCCGAGAGTCCAGTTCACCCCGAGTCAAACGCCAGCAGCTTGAGCGGCCCGAGTCCCTGGTCGTGATAGAGCGCCACCACCGCGTCGTAATCCCCGCGCCACGCGAGATGGAAGAGCGTGTCCGCGGCAAACGGACCGTGCGCATCGCAGCCCCGCGTCCGGGCGGTGGCGACCGCCGGCGCCACGACATCGAGTTCCTCCCGGCCCAACCCGCCACGTTCGCCCGCATGGGGATTGAGTCCGCACACGGCCACCCGGGCGCGCGGCAAGTCGAGGAGGCGACAGGCCTCGGCAGCGCGTTCGATGGCCAGCAGCACGTTGTCGGCGTTGACCGCGTCGGGCACGGCGCGCAGGGGAAGGTGGGTGGTCGCCAACGCCACGCGCAACCAGCGGCCGCCGGCGTCGTGTCCGAGCAGCATCATCACGGTGCGGGGCGCTTGGGCGAGCTCCCCAAGGAACTCGGTCTGGCCCACGAACGGCACGCCCGCCTCGCGGATCGCCTGCTTGCTCACCGGCGCGGTGACCAGGGCGTCGAGCTCACCGCGAAGACACCGCGCCGCGCCCGTGCGCAGCCAGTCCACCGCCGCCAACGACGCCGGGCGGCGCCGGCCGTGAGTTGAGCGGGCAAGGGCTGGCTCCGCGGATCCAGAAAGCCCAGCCGTCCCGGAGTCGCCGCCCCGCGGTCGGGCTCAAGGGGCAGGCGAAGCTGACGGTTAGCGCGTTCGAGCCAGCCGGCGTCCCCCAGCAACAGGTAACGCGGCGCGTCGACCGCCGCCGGTTCCGCGAGGAGGCGCGCCAGGGCTTTCAGGGTGACTTCGGGGCCGACCCCGGTGACATCGCCAACGGAGATCCCGATTCGCGGGCACATGGCAGAAAACCGGGAAACGGCGGGGAGGGCGGCCGGCACCTCAGGTGCGGAAGTAGCGGACGAACGACTTGGCCTTCAGCCGGTCAATCCACTCCTTGCTGACCCGCGCCTGTTCCTCGGCCTGCAACGTGGCAGCGATCTCCTCCCGCACTTCGGGAAGCGTCTTGACGAAGTTCTTCTTGAGATCCTCGACCAGCACAATCCAGTACGAATCGCCGATCGGCACCACCTCGCTGAACTGGCCGGGCTGCAGGGCAAACAAGACCTCGGCGAGTTCGGTCCGCAGCTCGTGCCGTTCCTTCTCGCCGCGAAACCCGCCCTGGGAACGGTACTCGTCCTCCGAGTACACGCTGGCCAGCTCGGCAAACTCGGTTCCTTCGCGCAGCTTGGCCAGAATCTCGGCCCCCAGTTTCTGCGCGGCCTCGGGTGACCGTTGCGGTGCGCCCTTGAGCGAGATGGCCCGGAACCGGACCTGATCCTTGATTTTGAACTTGTCGAGGTTCTGCGCGTAATACTGCTCAATGCGGTGCGGCGAAATGATGATGTCGGCGCCCAGGTGTTTGGCGCGCATGGCGCTCACGATGAACTCCTCGCGGATCTGGCGCCGATACACTTCGTAGGTCATCCCCTGGCTGTTGAGGGTCTTGGTCATGGCCGCCCGATCCCCGCCGAAGCGCTCGCGCAGCCGCGCCTTGACCCGGTCGTCGATCAAGGTCTCCGGAAGGTTGAACCCGGAACGTTCGAATTCATTGAGGATCAGCTTGCGCTCGATGAGCTGCTCGAGCCCTTCGCGTTGGGCCTCCTGCAACCGCTGCCGCAGCACCTCCGGCTGGTTGCCGTAGGCGCGCATCAGAGTCTGCACCGCCGGCTCGATGTACTGCATCATGTCTTTGTACGTGATGACTTCCCGGTCCACGATGGCCAGGAGCCCATTCACGACCTGCGGTTCCGCCGCCAGCGCGGCACCGGCCAGCCCGAGAGACCCAACAATCTGACGAAGACGCTGCATGACAGCGCGAAATTATGGCGGGGGCCGCGCACCGGTCAAGCGACGCGCCACCGCGAGGTGCGAACGCCTGATTACTCGGCCAGGGCCCGGAGCGGCACCACCACGCGCAACGCCTCCCGTTGAACCCGGAAGTCGCCCGGGAGCCACCCCACATTGTCCCCGTCCACTTCCACCGGCATCGATGACGGACAGCGCAGCGCCACACGCCCGCCTCGCAGCGCCGCCGTCCCGCAACCGCTCAGCGGTCGGCCACGCCACCACGCCAGCCCGAAACGGCACAGCGTGAGGACTGTCACCCGGGGAAACACCCGCACTTCGAGCAACCCGTCCCGCGCATCGGCCTCGGGAAAACCGTGACGCCCCCGCCGTACAATCGACCGTTGCCAATCAGCGCCAGCACACCGCGGACGGTCTGCCCGCCCGCCGTCGCTTCGACCTCCGGCTGACGGCCGCGCGCCGCCTGCCAGACGGCGGCGACATAAGCCAGCGGGCCAACGCGTTGTTTCCACTGCCAATTGACGGCGGCAATCGCGCGGGAATCCAGACCGCAGCCGGCCAGTTGCACGAAGCGCCGCTGCTTCCGCCGGCCTCCGTCCATCAGCTCCACCCGCCGGGAGGTCCAGCCGGGTCTCGGTGCCGGTGTGCAGGAGTTCCCATGCCTGGGCGAGCTGGTGCGGGATGCCCAGCTCACGGGCAAAGACGTTGATGGTCCCAAGGGGAATCACGCCCAACCGCACGGCGCCCGTCGCCCCGGGGACACTGGCCAACCCGTCCACGACTTCACTCACCGTGCCGTCCCCGCCCGCGGCGACAATCGTGTCGCAACCGCGCCGACAGGCTTCGGCGGCCAGTTCACCCGCCCGGCCCGGCCCGGGCGTGGGCAACAACTCCGCCTCGGACGCCAGCTCCCGCAACCGGCCCAGGAAGCGACGCGCCCGGTTGCCGCGCGCCGTGGGATTGAAGATGACGGCGACGCGCATGCTCGGCTCAGGCGGGCGTACGCCGATGAACCTTGTGGATCGCTGCCTGATCCGTGCACTTGATCACCAACTCGTCCAC
This sequence comes from Verrucomicrobiota bacterium, assembly GCA_027493615.1. Lineage (GTDB taxonomy): Bacteria > Verrucomicrobiota > Verrucomicrobiia > Limisphaerales > J093 > DSVZ01. The sequence continues at coordinate 506,667 of JAOSKK010000038.1, read as the reverse complement.
GCAGACATGGGGCGGGCGCGAGGCGACCCACACGATGGCCTCGGCCACGTCCTCCGCCTTCAACGGCACCACCCCCTGATACACTTGGGCCGCACGGGCGGCGTCCCCCTTGAAGCGGACCAAGGAGAACTCGGTCTCGGCCAGACCCGGATCCACGGTCGCCACGCGCACGCCGGTGCCACACAACTCCAGCCGCAACGCCCGGGTGAGCAGCAGGACTCCCGCCTTGGCCGCACAATACGCCGCCCCGCCCGCGTAGGCCTCGCGGCCCGCCACGGAACCCACGTTGATGAGAATGCCGCTCGGGGCCTGCCGGAGCAGCGGCAGGAGGGCGCGGCTCATTCGGAGGGTGCCCAGCACGTTGGTTTGGAACATCGCTTCCCAGTCGGCGTCAGTGGCCTGTTCGACCGGGTCGATCCCGTGCGCGCCGCCCGCGTTGTTCACCAGCACATCCACCCGCGGCGCCACCGACCGCACCCAGGCAGCGAAGGCCGTCACACTCTCGGTCTGCGTGACATCGAGCGCGTGCTCCAGGGCATGCGCCGAGCCCGCCCGGCGCGCCTCATCGGCCACCTCCGCCAACCGGCTCACACGCCGTGCTCCCAACAGGACATTGGCTCCCGCCGCACCGAACGCCCGCGCCGCGGCCGCGCCGAAGCCGGCCGACGCGCCCGTGATGACCACCCACTGACCCGCGAGCGACAAAGCCATGCGAAGAAGAAACCAAGCCACCCCCACACTGGCAAGAGTCAACCCGACGCCCTGCCCCGGTTCACAACAGGTCCTGCCGCGACCGGCTGGACAGCCGGGACCTTCCGCCTCATCTTGGCCCCGCCATGAATCAACCGTCCTCTCCGATTCGCACCCCGCGCCGCCGCTTTCTCCAATCGGCGGGCCTGACGACCCTCACCGGGGCGTTGGCCACTCGCTCTGCCTGGTTGCCCACCGCCCGGGCCCAGGCCGCCCCGGACCGGTCGTCGTTGCCAGCGGCAACGGCCTGCAGGCCGCGACCAGGGCCATGGAACTGCTGCAGCAGGGCCGGGATGCCCTCGACGCCGTGATCGCCGGGGTGAACCTGGTCGAGGACGATCCCAAGGACAACAGCGTCGGCTACGGCGGCCTGCCCAATGAGGAAGGCGTCGTCGAACTGGACGCCTCGGTGATGCACGGCCCGACCGGCCGCGGCGGAGCCGTGGCCGCCCTGCGCAACGTCCGCTACGCCTCGCGCGTCGCACGGCTGGTGATGGAACGGACCGACCACGTGCTGCTCGTGGGCGAAGGCGCCCTCAAATTCGCAAAGGCCCATGGCTTCAAGGAGGAGGAACTGCTCACCGACGCCGCGCGGGAAACCTGGCTCCGCTGGAAGGAGACCCTCAGCAACCAGGACGACTGGTTGCCCCCGCACACGATCGACACCCTCGACGTGGGCCAGAACGTCAAGCAAGCCTTGCGGCACTACGGCACGATCAACTGCAACGCCCTCGATCAGCAGGGCGGCCTTTCCGGCTGCACCACCACCAGCGGACTCGCCTTCAAGATCCCCGGCCGCGTCGGGGATTCCCCCATCCTCGGCGCCGGACTCTGGGTGGATAACGACGTGGGCGCTGCCGGCTCGACCGGTCGAGGTGAGGCCAACCTGCTGGCTTGCAGCAGCGTCATGATCGTCGAGTGGATGCGTAGCGGCCAGTCCCCGAAGACGCGTGCCTCGCAGCCTGCAAGCGGATCGCGCAGCAGACCAAGATGAAACGCCTGCTCGACGAACAAGGCCGGCCCAAGTTCAACGTCAGCTTCTACGCGCTGAACCGCCGCGGCCAGTTCGGCGGCGCGTCCCTCTGGCGAGGGATGCGATTCGCCGTCAACACCGGCGAACAGGCGAGCCGCCTGGTGGACGCGGCTTACCTGTACTGAGAGCCGAAGCCTGCCAACGGCTTCGCTCTCCATGCGCCGGAATGCAGAAGGGACATTCAGCCGGGCCGATTCATGACCCCTGTGCAACTCCAAGAGAACCACTGCACTTCCCTCATCCCCGATGTTCGTAATCGGTGGAGGGACTTCCCGTCTTGGATTCTCCGCCAATTACGAACATCGGAGATGGGGCTATGGGACGCGCTCCTTAAACCTGTGGTGCGGGCTTCCAGCCTGCACCTTCCGCAGCTCATGCACACCAGGCCGTTCAGACCGGGGCGGATCACCCCATGAACCCAGGCAGCTCTTCGCAAGCCACCTCCGATCGAACCTCGGCTTTCGGCCATGATCCCTCGGCGCGCCGGGCCAAACGACTTCTGTGGGGGTTGGTCCTCGGGATCGCCGTCCTCAACCTCCTGCTCTTCCTCTCTACACGGTCCCCGCGCCCGACGCCCGCGCCGGAGGCAACCGCCACCAACGAACCCGTCTCCCCCGAAGCCACACCGCCGCCGTAGTAGCGCGGAACGGCGCCGCCACAACGCGCGGCGCGACGCCGGAATCAGGCACGTCGGGCGGTCACATCCCCCACGGATCCTCGCCCGTATCCATCGACGACGTCCGCTGGGCCATCCACCAGATGTCCCGGTGATTGGCGATGCGGCCGTTGTGCAACCGACTCACCTCGGTCACTTTCGCTTCGAGGCCGGAGGGCCCCGGGAGGTGGTTTCGATCCAGCGGTGAATCTCGGCGTGTCCGTCCATGAAGGCCAGGGCGCCGGCGTTGTTGTGGAAGCCGGCGGGATAATCCACCCATCCCTGGGTGCGGGTGTCAGCGAAGTTGTTGGGCATCCGAAAACCGAAACCGCCGTCGTTGATGCTGGCCGGGTGTTCATCGATGAAGACCCACAGCATCGAAGGCGACGGCCGGATGACATCCGCGTCCTTCGCGTAAACGCGCCATTTTCCACCCGGATTGGTGGTGGAACCGCCGAGCAGGGCGGAATCCAACCAGTACCCCAGCGTGGGCGTGCGCCCGTCCTGCCATGTCCCCACCGCCTGGCTGGCGGCAATGCTGCGGATGCGACGCACCTTGCCGACGCCCGGCCGGGTCACGGTGGTCCAATCCCCCGGGCATTGGTAAATGCCGGGCGCCGTGGTGTAGGGGCCCAGCACCGCCCGGTTCGGATCAAGCAGGGATTGCGGGTCCCAATTGTCCGCATTGCCGCCGTTGAAGTCGAGCACGCCGCGCACCCAGCCGTCGCCGCCGTAGGTGTTCGGAAAGAAAAGTCCGTTGTGATCGTCGGTGTAGAGGCGGAAGGCCAGCATGACCTGCTTAAGATTGGCCATGCATTTCACGCCCTGCGCCTTCGTCTTGGCTCGCGCCAACGCCGGCAGGAGCATGCCGGCCAGGATGGCGATGATCGCAATCACCACCAACAACTCGATCAGGGTGAAACCGGCGGGACCCACCGGGCACGACGGCACGCGCATTCGGCTCGGACCTTCGGGGAGTTTCATGACCGCCCTTCTACTGCTGCGGCGGGGGTCTTGCCAAGCGGAACCTCTCCTACCGGTTGTAGGCGCCGACGTCAGGAGGCGTTCGGAGCGCAGGCGCCGACGTCAGGAGGCGAAGGGGGTTGTCCCTGGCCCAAACGCCCCCTCACATCGGCGCCTACAGTCTGTCGCAGTTTCGCGCGCGAGGATGAAGCACCCGCACCAAAGCGCTGTGCCTGCCGAGCGGCCTGGAGGTCGCGAAGCGCTGACCGGGCCGCGGCAACGGTGCGTGCCAGTCAGTCCTCCTCGCACTACGTCCTTCCCGTTTCCTGTCGGGATCGGGCTCCCCATCGTACCCACAGCTCCAGACATCTCCCGCCCCCTGCCCTATCACCCCGCCAGGTCGCGGAAGCGGGCCGGAATGAACTCCGCCCGCGAACATTCCTTGACCGCGAATCCGACCTGCTGCAGCAACGTCTCCATCGGCACGGGTTTCAGGTAGTTGGCCAAACGCCGTTCCAGGGCCTGGACCGGGCTGAGACCTTCGATCAGCACCTCCCGCTTCAGATCCCCAGCAGGGCGTCCACTTCCCCCGGCGTCAACAGGTCGGGAATCCGGTCGCGAATTGAGGCCAGGGCTTCCGCCGGGAAATCGAGCTGCCGGCTCCGACCCAGGGCGGCCAGCAGTTCGGCACCTTCCTGCGGCGTCGTCGTGGGAAACAGCGGGATCTTGAGATCGACACGCCCGGGGCGTTTGAGATCCACTTCAACCAGGTCGGGCCGGCTGGTCGCCAGGATCCACACCAGACGCCCGCGGTTGTCGCGGTTGCTCATCTCCTGGGCGATCATCGAGTAGACCCGCCCGGAGACCTCCGGCTCACTGCCGCTGCCACCGCGGCGACCCAACGTCTGATCGGCTTCATCGATGAACACATAGCATCGACCCAGCGCCTTGAGGGTCCGGAAGATCTTTTCCAGGTTGCCTTCCCGTGCTGCCGTACCACTTGTCCCGGAAGTTCTTCAGAACCACCACCGGCACCCCCGCTTCGCCCGCCAGACACTTGACCAGAAACGTCTTGCCGGTACCCACCGGTCCCGAGATCAGGTAACCCATCGGGATCAGTTCGGTCTGGTCCTGCCGCCACAACGCCACGTTCTGACGCAGGTGCCGCTTGAGCGCTTCCTGCCCGTGCAGCGCGTCGAGGTTGAGCCGGGGCGGCAGGAACTCAATGAGCCCCGGGCATTCCTGCTCGACCCACCGCGCCTTCAGGGGCGCCAGATCCGCCGCGGCCAGTGGTTCCTTCCGGTGCTCCTTGAACTTGAGCAGATTGAAAAGGCCGTTGCGCGAGATGCCCGTGAGCTGTCGGCTGAGATCCTCCAGGGCGGCCTCCGGCAGCCCCGAGGGCATGCGGATGCCGCGGCTGGGCGCCCCGCAGCGTGTCACGCAACTCGGCTTCGCCCGGCAGCGGCACCTCGAGATGGGCTGCCAGCGGGTTCTGCCGCAGCAGCGGGTGCAGTTCGTTGAAGTTCTCGGTCAGGAGAAAACTCACGACATCGTGCTCGACCAACAGCCGTTCGCGCGTCCACTCCCGGATCAGGAAGGCAGTCGCATGCGTGTCCGGATGGCGCGTGTCGTCTCCCAGGAAGAACTGGGCGTCCTTCAGGATGACACCCACCCGGACCCGGTTCTGCCCCAGACGCGCGAGGTTGGCGCAGTAGCGAAGGTAGTAGGTGACGAGTTCGATCGAGGGCCGCGGCGCCTTGCCGACAACCTCGGTCTTCTCGTTCCACCGTCCGAAGACATCGCTGCCGCGTTCGACGCGCAGCCCATTGCCGATGTCGTACGTCAGCACCACCTGGTAGCGGGGGATGACCACCTGCTGCAGATAGTCGGAGAGGCTGCCCAACGCGGGCGGGGTTGTCCGGCGGCAGCGGGAAGGCGTCGTGCGTGTTGCCCGAGAGGATGAACTGCGTATGGGCCTGGCTGTTGAAGCCGTCCACGATCTGCTCTGCCCAGAACGGCAGCCTGGGCGACGCCAGCCGGGCGGCCGGATCCGAAGGGGGGTTGGGCACCGCGGTGCTCACGCCCCGGCGCTCACGTCTTCACCGGCGATTCAGCCGGGCCGATCGCGTCCTTGCCGCCCGGCGTGGGAGCAGCCGGTTTCGAAGTCTCGAGGGCAATCCCGGCCTGGGCGGCGAACTCGGCCAACGCCTGGTCCGCCAGCGCCTGCTGCTCAGCCTGCTTGAGGTTGACCTCCGTCAGATCCATGCTGTCGCGCGCCACCCGCGCCCGCCCGGCCGCTTTGGTGCGTTCCTCCTCCACCACCTGGTGCAAACGGTCCATCGTGTCGCCGCTCGACCCGATCTGGCCAATCATGCCCGACGCCATCTCGGTGAGTTCCGCTGTGGCCTTCTTGATCTTCATGTCATCCAAGGCGTACCGGAGCGATTCCATCTTGGCCTGGGCCGCCTTGACGGCCACGTCCCGGGCGCGGAGCAGTTCCTTGTACGTATTCTCGGCCGCGGTTGCCTGGGCCCGATTCTCCTCCAGCTCACGTCGGAGCGTCTGGAGGCGCAGCGCGTACTGGGCGGCGGCCTCCTTGTTGCCCACCTTGAGGTTGGCCATCGCCTTGGCCGAGAGATCACGCTCCTCGGCTTCCTGGCGTTTGATCTGGGAAACCAGCTTCTCGCAGAGTCCCGCGTGGGCCGCCAGGCCCTGATTGTAGTTGCCGATCTGCTTGCGGAGATTCTCCTTCTCGACCTCGAGAAGCGCTTCGGGATTCTTCTTCTCGAGGCCGGAGACAAACAGCCCAAGGAAGCCGCGAATCAGATTGGCAAGTCGTCGGAACATAGATCGGATCCTGGTTAGGCGTTGGCGGACCGTACCAACCGGCAGGGTTGGCGTCAGCAAAAACCTCGCCCTGATAGCAGAAGAGGCCGGAAGGCCGTCTTCAGACGGCGCCTCCGGCCCCTGAGTCCCGTACTCCGGTCTGGTGGCAGTCAGCCGCGAACCCCTACTGGCGCAACCGGTAGAAGCTGGCGGCCCCACTGGGTGTGATCGTAACGCTGTTACCCGTCACGCCCGACACCGCCGACCAGGCCGCACCCGCAACGGCCGACGCCGATTCCAGCGTGTAACCCGTCGCCTCAGCCGGCCACGAGATCGTCAGATTGCCCGCGCTCCAGCCAATGACCAGGGTCGGCGCCGGCGGCGGCGGTGCCACGTCAAGAACGACCGGGATTCCGGCCGCCGAGGGACCACCCAGGGATTCGATCTCCGGCTTCGACAATGCGCCGGCGCGGATCTGCACAGCGTTCACCCACCATTCCCGACGCTCGTCCTGGTCGCCGTCGGCAAACAGGATGGCCGTCGGCCCGAGGCTGCGGCGCGGATTGTCGAGTCCCTGGTTCGCCGTCCAATCGTCCTGGAACACGCCATCCACGTACTTGGTCACGACGGGCGGATTGGCCGCCATGTTGTACGCCGCCACAACGCGGTGCCATTCGCCGGCAGTGAAGATCCCGGTGCCGTTGTAACCGCCGGTCCCCTGCCCGAAGTTGTTCCCCTGCCAGAACAGGTCACCGTCGTCGGTGTTGTCAGGAGAACTGACCTGCCACATCGAGGCCGCACCCGGCCCGCTGGTGCCCACGAGCACATCCATGATCAGCGTGTATTGGTTCACCCGGGTCCCGCCACCGTTGGGCGGAATCAGATGCTCCATCACGTAGCCGATCTTGCGATCCAGGTCGCCGGGGACGTACATCACCCGCGCCGGCGCGCCGTTGATGAGGGGAACACCGGCAAAGTCATCCGTGCCGGTCGTGCCGAACTTGGTCCCCAGTTCGGTCAGCCCGCCGGGTCCGTCCAGGTAGGTCAAGTTCCGGCCGATGCTGGCGCCCAGGTCGCCAAACTCGAAGTCCCACTGTCCGGTGACCGTGCTCTTGGGGATGTTCACCGGGATGCCGGCCGCGCTCGGTCCGCCCAGCGCGACCATCTGCGCGTCGGTCAGTTTGCCGGGGCGGATCTGAATGCTGTTGGCCCACATCTCCCGGCGCTCGTCCTGGTCGCCGTCCCCAAACAGGACGGCCATCGGTCCCATGCTGCGGCGCGGGTTATCCAGGCCTTGGTTGGCCGTCCAATCGTCCTGTTTGATGCCGTCCACGTACTTGGTCACCACCGGCGGATCGGCTGCCATATCATACGCCGCCACCACCCGGTGCCACTCCCCCGCCGTGAAGGTGCCGCGACCGCGATACCCATCGGTGCCCTGTCCGAAGTTGTTCCCCTGCCAGAACAGGTCGCCATCGTCGGTGTTGTCGACCGAACTGACCTGCCAAAGCGAGGCCGCACCTGGACCCGTGGTCGCCACCAACACGTCCATGATCAGCGTGTACTGGTTGACGCGCGTGCCGCCGCCGTTCGGGGCAATGCCGTGCTCCAGGAGATAACCGATGTTGCGGTCCAAGTCACCCGGCACGCGCATCACCCGAGCCGGCGCGCCGTTGATGTCGGCCACGCCCAAGTCGGTTGTGGTGCCGAAGCTCGTGCCAGCCGCAGTCAAACCGGCGGGCCCATCCAGATACTGGAGGGGCTTGCCAATGGTCGGTCCCAGATCGCCGAACGTGAAGTCCCATTGGCCGGCCACCGAATCCGCCACGAGCGTCTGCGGAATCCCCGCCGCCGTCGGACCACCCAGCACCACCGCCTCCGCATCCGTGATCTTGCCGGCCCGGATCTGCACGGAGTTGACCCACATCCGCCGCCGTTCGTCCTGGTCGCCATCGGCAAACAGGATCGCGGTGGTCCCCAGGCTGCGCCGCGCATTGTCGAGGCCCTGGTTGGCGGTCCAGTCGTGCTGCTTGATCCCGTCCACGTACTTCGTCACCACGGGAGGATTGGCAGCCATGTCATAAGCCGCCACGACACGATGCCATTCCCCTGCGGTGAAGGTGCCCCGGCCGATGTAGCCGTCCGTGCCCTGACCAAAGTTGTTTCCCTGCCAGAACAGATCGCCGTCATCCGTGTTGTCTGGTGAACTGACCTGCCACAGCGAAGCCGCCCCCGGCCCGGTGGTGTCGACGAACACATCCATGATCAGCGTGTATTGGTTGACGCGCGTACCGCCGCCGTTCGGCGCGATCCCGTGGGTCATCACGTACCCGATGCGCCGGTCCAGGTCGCCCGGCACCTCCATGACGTGCGCCGGCTCGCCCGCGATGTTCGGCACGCCGAGAGCCGTCGTGGTCCCGAACCGTGTACCCTGTTGCGTCAGCGGATCAAAGTAGGTCAGCGGCGCGCCCACGGTGGCCCGGAGATCGCCGTCGTTGAAATCCCACTGCCCGGCCACGGTCGTGCCACCACCACCCGCCACGGTGATGCGGAAGCTGAAGACGCTGCTGTACGTGACCGCACTCGAATCCGTGTACTCGATGCGCACGGTGTTGGCCGCCTCCGGGCGGTTCGGGTTCGGGTCGTAGCGAAGCCGGATCTGGTTGCCCACCTTGTTCAGCAACTGCGGGGTGACGGCAACATCGTTGAGGAACAACTTCACGCCACCGGGTGCCACCGTGGTCGCACCGTCCACGATCAAGGCCTCGATGGGTGCCGAGGCACTGTTACCATCGGATCCCGGGGCGGGTGACGCCTCGGCCACGTAGGGGCCGATCGCCGCCGGCACGTTGACGCTCCGGTACGCCTTGATGGCGCGATTGTCGAACGCGTCGTTCACCAAGATCCTCTCCTCCGTCGCGGTGTTCACCGTGTAGAAGTTCAGGCTCGCCCCAAGCCCCGTCTGCCAATAGAGGATGCGGAAGGGATACAAGCCGGCCGCGGGCGCCTGAACGGAGAACTGATTCTCGTTGCGCCAGTTCGCCTGGAACCCCGGGGCAATGCGCTGGTACTCGCCAACTTTCAGGCCGAGGAAGTCGCGTGGGTTCGTGGCCACGTAGACCGCGTAGCCGTCGTCGTTGTTCACATCGGTCCGATCCGCCGTCACACTCACTCCGAAGGTGTGGACGCCGGCGGACAGCTCGAGAAAGCCCACGGCCTCCAGCGCGAAATTGTCCGTGTGCCCCTGCTGGCCGGGAATTCCCGGGAAGGACTCGGCGTAGAACGTGGCCAGAGAAGTGCCGTCCAAGGCCACCAAGTCGACGGGGCTGGCGTCCTTTTCAAAGTTCAAGTTGACCGCGTCGTGGCTGCCATCGGCGTTGCTGCCGGGGAACGCTTCGTCGGGAACCGGATCACCGGCCGCGTCGGTGAGCGTGCGGTTGATCTGTTTCAAGGCCCGGATGGAATTGTTGAGCAGGGCCGGTTCAAGAGGCCCCTGAACGGTCCGGACAACGAACCCCGAGCCGACACCCGAACCGAGTGGCAGGGCTGCGGTGGCGGGCAGGGGTGTTGTCGCAGCGAGGCTGGTGAGCACATCGACGGCGCCGAGGAGGCAGGCGGCGGTGTACGGGATCCAATGGTGGGTTCTTTTCATGACGATGTCTTCGAATCGGAAGCGGGTAAAGTGAAGCAAATCCTCCGCTCTGCAAGTCCAGACGCGATGGGGGGCGGGTTAGTGCGTGGCGCCTTCGATCTCCGGTTACGCGCGGACCGAGGTGCGCATCCAGGGTTGGATTCGCGGTTATGCGAGCCGGTGCCGATGAGGACGCCGCCGCCGCCGTCAGGGCGGTTCTGAGCTGGGCTGGGGTGATTGCGGAGGAAGGAGTTAACGCATTGGCGGGACAATCTCCGGCCCCTCTGTTTTCCTGGGCCGCATGACGAAGACGCGCCTGGTGCTCACCGACCCCGCGGAGGCGGAGGTCGTCAACGCGATGGTCGTACGGCTGGTACGGCCCGAAGAGGAAGCCGAGTGGAACCGCTTGATGATCGCCCACCACTATCTGGGGAGCGCGACGATGGTGGGCGAGCAGTTGCGCTACGTGGCCGAGTACCGCGGGGAGTGGATGGCGTTGCTGGGCTGGTCGGCGGCGGCCTATCACCTCAAGGGGCGCGATAGCTGGATCGGCTGGGACGCCAATCAACGGCAGGCCCGGCTGCATCTGGTGGCCAGCAATGCCCGGTTCTGCCGGCTGGAGGCGGGGAACCCGTACCCGAACCTGGCCAGCCGGGCCCTGGCGTTGAACCTGGAGCGGTTGTCCGCCGACTGGCAGGCGAAGTACGGTCATCCGATCGTGGTGGTGGAGAGCTTCGTGGACCTGGAGTGGTTCCGCGGCACGGCGTACAAGGTGACGGGGTGGGAGGCGCTGGGCTCGACGGCCCGGTACCGGCGGGTGCGGGAGGACTTCTACGAGGCCCATGATCGGCCCAAGCAGTTGTTTGTGCGGGAACTGGTCAAGCACGCCTGCCAGGGCCTGCGCGCGCGGCAGTTGCCGGCCCGTTGGGGGCGCAGGAACGGACCACCCCGCGCCATTGTCTGCTGGCGGGGGAGGCCTTGCGCAGTCTCTGGCAGGTGCTCCATGAGGCCGTGCCCGAGAGTCGGGACGCCCAGGGGTTGCGGCATCGGCAGGCGACGGTGCTGGCGATCACCTTTGCCTACTTGCTCAGCGGCGGCCAGGGGGCCATCGGGGCGTGGCGCTCTTTGCCCAGGACCTGAGCCCGCGCCAGCGATCGGCCTTGCGCTGTTGGTTCAACCGCCGCCGCCGCCAGTACGACGTGCCGACGGAGAACTGTGTGTACCGGGTGCTCAAAGCCGTGCCGGTGCCGGCGTTTCAACAGGCCCTCTGGACGTGGCAGAAGGCCCGCTATGGCGCCGCCGACGGCGGGGTCGTGGTACTCGATGGCAAGGGCAACCAGCCCGACCTCCAAGAACAAGCGCGCCACTTCCTTCCGGAAGATTTTTCCCCCTCAACTGCTCACGGTCGAACAGGGACACGGACGCCTCGAGTGGCGCGGCATTGCCGTGAAGGAAGTGACCCCGGCCCAAATGGGTTTTCCGCACGTGGCCCAGGTGGCCCGGCTGGACCGCATCCGGGTCCTGGCCAACGGCCGGCAGGAGGTCGAGACGGTCTGGCTCATCACCAGCCTGACGCCGACGCAAGCCGATGCGCGCCGGCTCCTGGAGTTGGCGCGCCAGTACTGGAGCATCGAGAACGGCACGCATTATCCCTTGGATGTCAGCGCGGGTGAGGATCGCTGCCGGGTGGCTCATCCGGTGGCGGCCACGGTGCTGGGCATCCTGCGACGCGCCGTGCAAGGCGAGGCCCGCGCGTGGGCCCGGCGTCAGCCCTGCGCCCGGGATCGAACCTGTCCCACCTTCCTGGCCAAGATGAGCCGCCGCCCGGGACAGGTGATCCATTTGCTCACCCGCCCAATCCGACTTTAGAACGGCCCGCCCGCCGTGCGCGTGTGGGAAAACCGCTTGCGGTCAGGGACGGGCGCGTTACACTCACCGGCCGCTGGAGGCCAGTGTAGCTCAGTGGCAGAGCAACGGTTTCGTAAACCGTAGGTCGTCGGTTCGACCCCGACCACTGGCTCCACATCTTAGAGCTTGAGCTCCAAGAGATTAAGAAATCGTGGAGGGCGAGTTTCAGTGGATTCTTCAGTGACGGCGCCGCTCGCCATCGCCCGCGAACGCTCCCTCACTGCTCCCCCACGACTCGCTAACTCAGTGGGCGGAAACGGCTTCATGCTCAAGAACCGTGAGCTTGACCATGAAGCACCGCTACCGCCTCTTCCGCCGCGGCTGGGGCACCTACTACTGCGAGGACCGCCAGACCGGCAAACAGGAGACCCTCCGGACCCGCGACAAGGCCGAGGCCTACCGGCTCGTCGCCGCCCGGAACGAAACCGAACAGTAGCCGGCCTTCAGCCTGCACCTGGCCCGCGTGTACTGGAAGGCGGGCAACCCGGCCGCCGCCAGCCGCACCTGGCGGCACGTGATCGACGAAGTCCTCAAACTCAAGTCCGGGAACACGCTGATCCGCTGGCGCACGGCCAGCCAGGACAAGTCCCTGGACCCGCTGCGCCCCCTGGTCCTCCTTGAGACCCACAGCCACCACCTGCTGCGGGTCCTGGAGAAGGGCTCGGTGTCCACCAACCTCTATCTGCGCCGCCTCCACAATTTCGCCCTCGACATGAGCTGGCTGCCCTGGCCGGTCCTGCCCAAGAAGAACTGGCCGATCATCCGGTTCAAGGAGAAGCGCGCCATCACCCACGAGGAACACGAGGCGATTGTCGCCCGCAAACCCAACCCGGAATGGCGCGCCTTCTACGAGCTGCTCTGGGCCACGGGCGGCTCGCAATCGGACGTCGCCTCCCTCACTGCCGAGCACGTGGACCGCGAGAACCGGATCCTGAGCTACCCTCGGGCGAAGACCGCCAGCGTCTCGCGCCTGCGCTACGGCCCGGAGGTCGAAGGCATCCTTGCCCGCCTGCCCAGGGCGGGGCGGCTCTTCCCCCGGCTGGCCCTGCTCCACGAGAAGCACCGGGCCAAGCTCTTCCGGCGCCGGTGCCTGGGCCTGCGCATCCACGGCGTCTCGCTTCATTCTTACCGATACGCGTGGCTCGAGCGGGCGAGGAGGGCGGGATACCCCGAGCGGTTCGCCCAGGAGGTCCTGGGCCACAACAGCAAGGCGGTGCATCGGGCCTATGCCCGCCAGGCCAAGGTGTTGCTGCCCTCCCTGGAGTCGTTCGAGAAGGCCGAGGCTGGGCACATCTTGCCTTTCCCGGAGGTCGCCAAAGACGGCCCCGGCCGGCCCGCCGCCGAAGAGGCGTGATTCGAGCAGCCACCCATCGACCGTCTCCTGGCCCGGTTTGCCGGCCACGACGTGCGCGTCGCGGGGAGGGCCTTTGCCCCAGGCGTCCCGACCGCAGGCCACCCGCTCCGCTTCCTGCAGGTGGCGGATCTGATCCTGCCCGACGGTAGCCAGCCCGGCGCTGTGCCCGTCTTCTTTGAAGGCCGGTTGCGTGAGTTCGAGCGGAGGATTGGGGTGGTCGTGGTCTCGCTGGGTACCCTCGCCGGCCGCGATACCGCCCCGTAGGGCTGGGTTCAGTTCCGCGGACAAGCTGCCGTCGTCCTTCAAAGTCCCGCCGTCGTTGAGCTGGCGTCGCCGTTTCACGTCGAGCGGCTTCTGTCGGACACGGGCAACTACTGGCGCGATGTTCGCTGGCCGCGGGTCCAATTCGAGTTCGACCTCCCGACAACCGGGCCGGCTCCGCTTCCCAAACACCTGTTGCCCTGTCCGGGTGTTGCTCCCGCACCCCCGGCGTCGCGCCGGCACGGCCGACGACAACGGCAGGCCCGCGCACGGAACCACCACGGGTTCACGCAATCGGGCAACAGCATCGGGGAGAACCTCAACCGGGGCAGGATGTCAGACCATAGCCTGGAGCAGCGGTAGCGACTCCGATCAGTTCGTGCCATCCGAGGCATTGACTCCAACGCCGACCAGAACAAAGCCCTGCCGGACTGGCCGAACGGGTGCTCACCGGCGGCCTTCGCCACCTGACTCGGTGGTTGCCATGAAGGTTGCACGGCTTTGGGGGATTGTGCCGCACATACAATCCTCATCCTTTTCGCGGTTCGCTCGAAATGCCACAATCGCCAATGTTTACAAGGGTCAAACGCAGGTTGGCCATTCTCGACCCGTCATACGTCGCCGCAGCACCTCAGCGCCCTTGGTGTCGGCAGTTGTAGGCAAGGGACCCTTTCCCAGCACCGATCCAGACTCAAGGTCGGTGCGGCTGCCGGCGCAGTCAGGGTGATGATCGCTTAGCCAGCCTGACATTTCCGCGACGGAGTCAACGACGGGCGCTTCTCGCGGCTGTCCCTAACGCCGCGAACGCCTCACGCCGGCTATAGACATCCTGCTTCTCGTAGCTCCGCCTGATCCGCGTGCGCAAGGTGCGGCAACTCGATCCCAGTTCAGTGAATCGGCCTCATGGCCGGCCTGCGTTGGCTGCCGCTCCGCGGGACCAATGAACCATGGACGCTCTCGCTGCGTGACTTCCCTTCTGCATTTTCTCCTTTGCCAAAGGAGAAATAACCGTGCTATTCTCCTTTCGTGCCGGAGAAGGTGCTGAGTCCAATGAACAACAGTCCCGCCCAATTTCAGAAACGGCTGGCCGAAAAACTGGCCGAGACGCTGCAAGCGCCGCTGCCAACGGCCACCCCCGGCGGGTGCATGGCGTCGTGTCACTGCCCAACAAGGCCACCGCCGTGATCGGGATGCGCCGCTCCGGCAAGACGACTTTCCTCCACCAACTCCGCCGGGAGCGGTTGGACAAGGGCGTGGCGCGGGAGCGACTGGTCTATGTGAACTTCGAGGACGAGCAACTGGCCGGCTTGCAGGCGGTACAGTTGCACTCGCTGTTGGAGGATTATTACCGGCGGTTTCCGGCGTTCCGGCAGAAGGAGCGCGTGTCGTTCTTCCTGGACGAAATCCAGCAGGTGCGAGACTGGGAACGGTTCGTCCGCCGGGTGCTGGACAGCGAGAAGGTGGAGGTGTTCGTGAGCGGATCGTCGGCGGCACTGTTGAGCCGGGAGATCGCCACGGCGATGCGCGGCCGGGCTTGGGAAGTGGTGATTCACCCGTTCAGCTTCGAGGAGTATTTGCGGCATCACCAATTGCCGGTGCTGGAGAAGCCGGATTTCCTCGCGCCCGCCGAGCGGTCGGCCGTCGAGCGGGCGTTTCAGGATTATCTGGTTTGCGGCGGTTTCCCCGAAGTGCAGAACGTGGACACCGACACGCGCCACGCCTTGCTGCGCGATTACGTGGACGTGGCGTTGCTGCGCGACGTGCTGGAGCGGCACAACATCAGCAACGTGACGGCGTTGCGCTGGCTGGTGAGGCATCTGCTCGGCAACGCGGCGGGGATGTTCAGCGTGGAGAAGTTCTACGCCGCGCTGAAGTCGCAAGGGCTGCGCACCTCGAAAGACTCGCTTCACGATTATCTGGCGCACCTGGAAGACTGCTTCCTGGTGCGCACGGTCTGGCTGGAAGCGGGGTCGGAGCGGCAGCGCATGGTGAATCCGCGCAAGGCCTTCCCGGTGGATCCCGGACTGATCCCGGTGTTCGACCGCACGGGCCGCGCCAACCTGGGCCACGCGCTGGAAACGGTGGTTCTGGTGGAACTGGAGCGGCGTCGAATGGAAGTCACCTACGTGCGCACGCCGGGCGGCTACGAAGTGGATTTTCTGGCGCGAAACCCAGCCAAGCGCCGGAGTTGATTCAAGTCTGCGCGGACTTGGGGACGGCGGAGGCCGCAGAACGGGAGATGCGGGCGCTGGAAGACGCGGCGAAGACGCATCCCAAGGCGACGCGCCGGCTGCTGACGTTGACACGCGACGCCATGCCGGGCGATGTGCCCAAGGATGTCATCGTGCAACCGGCTTACGAATGGTTGCTCATGGAGTAAGACGGGCTGGCTGCAAGGCGGTCATCGGATGGGCCAGCCGTTCCAAATCCGACGGCGCTTCCAAGTCGAAGTACTCATGCGGCTTCTGCGCCGCCAACTGGCGGGCCAACGTCGTTTTGCCGCACTGCCTGGGACCGATGAGCGCCGTCACCGGATTGTGTTGCTTCGGCAAGCGTGCGTGAGGGCTCGCCCCGGGACAGCGTAGGTTCTGCGGCAGCGATCAACCGTAGAACCGCGCATGAGAGCCGAGACGTTTTCGACGACCGACCTGAACCAACTGCAGCGGCAACTGGCCACGTGGCGCCGGAGGCAATCCGGACGCGCCCCTCTGCCCGAAGGCTTGTGGCGGGCGGCGGCGCAACTGGCCCGCGGCCAGGGGGCCAGCACCGTCGCCCGTACCCTGCACCTGGATTACTACAAGCTGCGCGAGCGCGTGGCGGCATCCGCCCCGGCCGTGGGGGTGGCCCCCGAGGGCCCGGCGCAAGCCCCAGGGGCGCCGCGGCGGCCGGAGTTCGTCGAAGTGAAGGTGGCGACCTTTCCCGAGGTCCGTGCGGGCGAGTCGGTGGTGGAACTCTGCGACGGTGGCGCCGCCCGCATGACGCTGTGCCTGGGCGGGGACACCGCCGCCCTGGTCGCCCTGGCCCAGAGTTTCTGGAGGCGCCCGCGATGATCCAGACCACGCCGCAGATGCGGATCCTGGTCGCGGTGGAGCCGGTCGACTTCCGCAAAGGCATCGATGGCCTTGCCGCTATGATCACCTTCTCCCGCGACCAGTCCGCCCTCGTCGGCGAGGGCGGTTCCCTGCGCGTCCCCGCCGCCGACGTCATCACCTACAAGCTGGCCATGCTCCTGGAAGGCGAATGTGGTGGCTTGGGCCCCACCGCCGCCGCCCGCAAGTACGACTACACCAAACAACGCTACCTCCAACTGCGCACGCTCTTCCTCGCCCAGGGCGCCCTCGGCCTCAAGATCTTCCCCGGGGCCCCAAGACCGATTACCGCCGCACCGACGAACTGGTTCGGCAAGTCATCCGCTATCGCTTCCTGGATCCGGACACCTCGGTGGCCGTCATCGCCCAGAAACTGCAGCAGGCCCACTACCCGATCAGCATCCGCAGCGTCGAACGGGTCATCGCCGATTACGGCCTGCAAAAGAAAGGCTTCGAAGTGGCCAACGGCCCGCCCTTTGTCGCCAGCGATCCGGAGATCCACACCTGGCTCGACGGGCACACGGTCCGGGAAGCCGAGGCCTTGCAGATCGCCCTGGGCAAGCTGCGCCGCGCCAGCGGGCATTTCGGCGGCCAGCTCCTGGCCATCGATCCGCACCGCCTCCAGAGCTATACCCAGCGCCAGACCCGACGCCATCGCCAGGACACGCGCACCAAGGCGTTCAAGGTCCTCCAGACCTGTCTTCTGCCTGGACGCCCACACGGGCCAACCGTTGGGCTTTCATCTGTCCGGCGCGGCGCGCACCGTGGCGCAAGCCACGCCCCCGCTCCTCCTCCTGGCCCAGGCCATCCTCAATGTCACCCCGGACCAACCGCGTCCTCTGGTGTTGGCCGACTGCGAACCTTACGACCATCACATCGTGGACCCAGTGCGGCTCCAGACCCCTTTCGACCTGCTGATCCCCATGCCGCAGGGCCGCGGCCTCCAGGCGCGGTGCGCGGCGTTGCCCGAGAGTGCCTTCACCCGGCGCTGGGCCGGCTACGCGACGGCCAAACAGCCCTGGACCCTCCGCGACAGCACCACCGGCCCCGGTTACCATCTGATCCAGCGTTCGGGCGAAACCCCCGGCCAGTATTTCTACAAGTCCTTTTTCGCCACCGGCGATCGTCCCGAGCTGGCCGACCTCAATGCAGGTAGTTGGCCACCGTGCCCGTGATGCCGGCCAGTTGCTCGGGGGTTGGGCAAGGTAATTGCGGAAGAAGCTCTGCTCGCGCCGGCTGCCCAGGGCGACGGCGGTATCCACCACGCACCGGGCGTAGGTCGCGAAGGGGATCGAGCGATCGCCCACCAGGTTGAACCGGTGGCGGGGCTGCCAGTCCGCCGGGGCGTTGAGGGGCCGGACTTCCAGGAGCACCCCTTGACATCCACGCAGAGCCCGCCGAACCGGGGCTGGTGTTTGAACACCTGGAAGAGCAAGGGGAGGATGCCGCTCAACGTCTTGCCCGGGCCGGTCGCGCCGGTGATCAGGAAGTGCTGGCAGAAGGTGTGCCGATGCCAGGTGAACCCCTGAGCCGGGCCACGGTCTCGTCGGTGCGACCTCCGCGCCCGGCCCACCCCAGCAAGCAGCAGCAACCCCACCAGGCCGAGGACACCCGCCCACACCCAGGGATCGAGCGGGAAGGGCAGGCTCCATCCCGAGGCCATGACGATGGGGCCCGAAACCGGGCTCAGCGGATGAAGGGAAATCATCGGACCAGGCGGAGTTGCTCCCCATCGATTACGAGGCGGCCGTCGCCACGCCCGCCGTCGAGTAAATTGTTGGCGATGGCGTTGCCGACCAACTCGTGGATCGTGTCCAGCAGCGGCCGGGCGCCGAGTTCCAGAGAGCACCTAGGCGGAAGCACGAGCCGTACGAAGGCCTCGGAGCCGAACAACACGCCGGCCAAGAGGTGGGTGGTCTCGGTCTTGCCGACGTCGGTGGGGTCGGCGAAGAACATCGCCTCGCGACAGCCGGTCTGCGGGACGGCGTGGAGTCCGCGGCGGATGACGGCTTCGAGGAGCCAATCCAGAACCTCGGCCTTTCCCCGAAGGCGACGGCGTGGTTCCTGGCAGAGCCGGGCAAGACGGTCAGTTACGGACGAGGTGTTGGTGTTTGAGGCGTTCGTCATAGGCAGCGGCCGGTGGCAACCGACACCGCCGCTGTCTGAATGTCCGTTCTGAAGCGTTCTCGGGTTGCGAAACGTGCAGACGTCCGACGTGGTTACACCGGCCCGCGGTGCGGCACTGGCTGTGGACCAGGGTTACGTGTCCTTCAGTCCAGCTCCTCGCCGATCGGCTTGCAGCCGGGCAAAGAAACCCGACGATCAATGGACTGTACGCTCGGTGGCCGGTGCGAACGCCGTTTCCGGCCGCTGTGCCCTTCTTACCGGCTCTGCCGGAGGCTGCGGCCGCCCTTCGGCGATGGCGTGAGTGACTGCCGATCAGCCCCCGAAGGCGGGCCAAGCACTTCCAGGGGACAATTCTACCCCGTTTCGCCTTGAATCAAGTCTTCTGGCCAGCCACACTCTAGTCATGTTCAAGAAGCAAATGCCTATCAGTTATCGTCGGTGGGCAAATCGCCATCGTTTCTTTGACAGCCATCCGGCGGTCGGCCAAGGCTGCGGCATGTGGTGTGCTTTGGGCGTCGGCGCCATACCTTGCATGTCAACCGTGGCCGCGGCCGTGGCGCTGATGGTCGCGTTCCTTCGGATGCCGTGTGGGGCCGCGGCGTTGGTAGGGGCAGGGGAGGCGGTAGTCCAGCTGCCCTTCGTCGATTCGAACCCTGGGGACGACGAACCGGAGGCTCCGGTGGTGGGGGAGTTCATTATCCGGGGGTTCAGTGACGGTGACCGGGACCGCCGGGTACCAGGCGAGCGACGCCAATGGCAGTGTGGATCAGAAGGAGAACCTCACAGCGACGATCACAGGCATGGCGCGTTACCCCGTGCAATTGATTGGCGACAACCTGCTTTCCGGGGAGCCAACGGGGGCGAGTTCCACCACGACAGTGGGAGGGGAAGGGTCGATGGTCGTGAAGATCAAGGACAGCACCTTGCGCGGTGTCTGGCGCTTTGTTCCGAGTCCGAACTTCGACCCCACGGTGCCTGCGGCGACGGGAGTGCTGGATACTGGTTCCGACTACTGCAGTGGCGTCATGGACTTTCCGCCGATCACCTCCACCGGAGACAGCGAATGGGGAGTGGCCAGGAATGCGGCCTACGAGGCTTTTCGGAAGGCCAACGGCTTCACCTTCGACATTCCTCCTGGAACCAACGAATGGACCCTGACCCAATCGCGAAGCGGAACTTACCAGGAGACCTTTCTGGGAGGGTCCGCGGAGGATCCGCCCAGTGCGCGGTGACGGTAGCGTTCATTCCGTCCGGGATGCCGCAGTGGGATGCGATTCTTGAACCCGTCACCGTCGATCGTTCGGCTTACTCCAAATGGCTTCCCAAAGGGGGGCCCAGCGAGGACGAGCCCGGCGCTTATCTTGGGGCCCGCGTTTATCTGCGCGCTATGAACGGCAGCACCGCCATCCCGCCGCAGGCGAAGTTCACCTTCTTCCTGAAGGACGTTTCCCGTGAGCCAGGGATCTGCATGAACTTCCCTCACCGGAACGAACCCTCGGGAGGGAAATCCACCGATGCGCCGTACGACCTGCGGATCATGGAGAGTTCCTTGTTCCTTTCGGACCTGCTCACCGGCCATGAACCTGGCAGCATCGCCAGCGTGCTGCGACACCAAGAGCAGTGTGACCGTTCGTATCCTTTGGTGCCTTGTGCCCGGTGGAGAGACTGGTTCCGGTGGTGGACTTCTGCGCATTTTGGTGAGGCCCTTGTGGGTTTTCCCGTTGGGAAGATTTGTTTCTCCCAGAACTCCACCGGGCTTGCGGTGTCGGGGCCAGACAACCTATGAATCCAGTCCCAACCCTGCCCGTGCTCAATCCGCTGGCTGCCTTCGTTGATGTCGGCAGTGAGCAGATGTTTGTCTCCATCGGTGGCGGTCCGCCCGAGGTCTTCGGCACCGTTACCTGCCAACTCCACCGACTGCGCGACTGGCTGCAGGCGCGCGGCGTCAAGTCCATCGCCATGGAAGCCACCGGCGTCTATTGGCTGCCCCTCTACGGCGTGCTGGAAGCGGCCGGTTTGGAGGTCCTGATGGTCAACGGTCGGCAGACCCGTAACCTGCCCGGACGCAAGACCGACATGAAGGACTGCCAATGGGGTGCCACGCTCCATGCCCACGGTCTGTTGCGTGCGGGCTTCGTGCCCCCGGCCGACATCCGCCGCCTGCAGGACTACGTGCGGCTGCGCACCGATCATCTGACCAGCGCGGCGGCGTGCGTGCAGCATCAGCAGAAGGCCTTGGAACGGATGAACATCAAACTGCACGATGTCATCAGCAGTCTGGTCGGCACCAGCGGGCAGAAGGTGATCGGGGCGATCCTGGCCGGCGAGCGTGCTCCGGAGCGGTTGCTGGGGCTGTGCGATGTGCAGATTCGGCAGAAGAAGGCCGCTGAGGTGAAGGAGTCGCTGCGCGGAACTTGGGCCGAGGAACATCTCTTCGCGCTGCAGCAAGCGGTCGAGGACTGGCAACACTTCCAACGCCAGATTGCGGCGTGTGACCGACAGATCGAAGCGGTGCTGCACCAGATCCACGGTCCGGCGTGCCCAGCCCCCGCGGCGGGGACCACACCTGTGGCGGTCAAACGTCCGGGGGTGAACGCGCCACAGATCCCGGGACTGCACGGCCTGCTGGTCCGCTTGTGCGGCGGCAAGGATCTCACCGTGCTGCCCGCCCACACCGACTACAGTCTCCTGCAACTGATCGCCGAAGTGGGCACCGATTTGAGCCGCTGGGCGACGGAGAAACACTTCACCGCCTGGCTGGGACTGGCCCCGGGCAGCCACCAGAGCGGCAAGCGCCACGGGTCGGTGGGGCGCAAGCGCAACCGGGCCGGGCGGCTGTTCTGCGTGATGGGACGGAGCCTGGCGCGCAGTAAGCATATCGCCCTGGGTGGTTATTACCGTCGCATGGCTGGGCGGCGCGGTGGCTTGGTGGCTAACATCGCCTTGGCGCGGAAGCTGGCCGAGTGGTTCTGGCGGGTGATGGTCAAAGGGGTGGAGTATGTCGAACGCGGGTTGGCCCAGTACGAAGAGCAAGTGCTCGAAACCAAGCGCCGGGCCCTGCAACGCTTGGCCAAACAGCTCGGCCGCGTGGTCCTCCCCAGCCTCGCCGAACTCAAGGCCGAGGGGTAGGTTCATGGGAAGCGACGAGTTGACGGTGGCGGAGGAAGGGCAGCAGGCCGAAACCCGGGACCTGGTCCGCGAGGCTGGTGTCACCGTGGCCTGTTACGACCACGGTGCTTACGGGAAGTTGAAGGTAGTCGCCCAGACCGTGACCGGCCTCACGTTGGTCGCCCGGGTGGAACAGCCTGCCGGGGATTTCCTCAGCATCCCGCTCGACGAGAATCAGAACCATGTTGCCGACGCTTGGGAGAAGGACACGGAGGTGTTCGATCAGAATTTGGATGCGAATTGGGAAGGCACCTTGGATCCGGCGTATGAGGGGCAGGCGCTGGAGGGGGATGGCATTTCGCTGTACGAGAAGTACCGGGGTTTCCTGGTGTTGACGCCCGACGGTGAAGAAGCGCATGAGCGACCGAGTCCCCGGCTCAAGTATCTCTTCATCCGAAATCCGGATCGTCTGCTGCGCGAAGTGTTTCGCAGCGAGGATGGATTCGCGGAGAGCTATCCGTCCGCTTCGAAATGCGAAGTGCGCTACATCAGTTCCATGGGTTGGACGGGGCCGGGGGCTTTCAAAGACAAGAAGCGGATCGTCAATTTCAACTGCAGCGAGGACAAGCATGTGGTCGATCAGCACGCGTTGTATGTGACCGTCAACCCATCGAAGAACCCCTTCTATTCGGACGAATGGATCAAGCTCGGGAAATCGCTCGGGTCGACCCGGGAAGCTGAGCAGACCCAGGCGTTCGGCACCACGTATCCAGACCGCACGGCGCCGTCAGCGTTCCTGGATCATTGGCGTCCGGCCAGCACGTTCCAGGTGGAGATATTCGCTTCCAACATCACCAACCGCGTCTTCCAGACGGTCCGTTACCACACCTCCGCGGATTGCCCGGCGCCATGCGATGCGACGGGCCTGGACGCCTGGACGTGCGCCTATATCGGGGCGTTCCCCTTCAGTTTCCGGACCAAGTACACGATCGCCTTCTGTGCCACGACCAGTCACGAACTGGGTCATGCCACCGGCCTCAACCATCATGATCCGGCCGACGGCGATGCGAAGGATGCGGACCTGGCGAACTGCATCATGCGCTACTATGGCCACGCGGAGTTCGGGCGAAATGTAGGAGACCGATTCGAGCTGATGGCTCGTGGACACAATCCAAGCTTCTTTTGCCGGAAGAGCTTCAACTGTTGGGGGCAATTGCAGATCACCGACAAAACCGGCTGCCTCCGCAGGCTCCGCGCGCGTGATGGCGCGGGACACGCACGCGCCCCGGATTGCGTGGACGAGTCCGGTCACGCCGCCGGTCCCGGTGGAGACGCGATTGTTGGTCTCCGCCGATCTCGACTGGCAGGACATGGTTGAGGGCGATCCTTTGCGACTGTGGGTTCGGTTGCATGGGACCACCGGTGCGGTGAAGGCGGATTGGACGGAGGGTTGGCGCTGACGCTGCGTCGCCTGTCCGGAGCGAACCTGAAGGGAGTGACCTTGGGGCCTGATCGATGGCTGGCGTTTTTGCAGGCGGCTCCTTTCGATTTCGGGCTGCTCAACGTCACGAATGTGACGCAGATGCGGGAGTTCCTGGTCCCGCCCGATCGTGCGGCGCTGGAAGCAGGGCGGTACGCGCTGGATATCGCGTGGAATGGGACGCCCTATGCCCCGGCCACGATGCTGCCGACCGACGGCGTGGTTCGTGTTCCGACTCTGGAGTTTGAGGTCCTGCCCGCCACGAATGCCGTCCTCCAAGCCCTGGGCCGTCGCCATTTCGCTTGGTATCACTATCTCGTCGGAGACCTGCCCGCGGTGCTCGCCCATGCTCGGCAGGCGCATCAGCTGGATCCCAGTGCCTCCGATCCTTTGGCGATCCAATCGGAGATGATCCTGGCCGAAGCGGCGGCCGTGTCGGGGGCACCGCTGGAAGGGGCGCTCACCCTCGACCGGTTGCGACGTCAGCTTCCGTCGGCGAATACCTCCGCCGCTGAGCTGGTGATCGAGCGGTTCGGTTTGTTGGCGCCGCGATTGAGACCGGCGGAAACGCCAGGCGGTCAGGGCCCAAAATGGATCCTCTCCGCTTTCCCTGGTCAGCGCTACGTTGTGCAAGTTTCCAGCGATTTGGAGCACTGGTCTTCGATCAGCACCAACACGCCGACGACGCCTGAAGTCACGCTGCCGGAAGTGCAGGTGACGAGTGGTCCGCAGCAGTTCTTCCGTGTGCTCTGGGTGCCGGAGTGAGATAACGCGGGAACTGGCAAACGCCTCGGCGCTGGTCGGCGAAATCTGACTGATAGGAATTTGCTTTCTCACGGCTGGACTGGACCCTTCCCGTTCCGGGGCTTTGCCACAAGAAATATGCCCTTCCACGGTCCTGTGAATCCCGGCCCGCCATCACCCGGAGATTGGTAAGGGGAACCGGAATTCCGGGCTCAGGCGGCTATTTCCCTTTCGACGAAGTCCGTGATGGCCTGACGCTCCGAGATCGTACGCGCGACGTGCAGGATCACACTGATCGGCCGGCCAAGAGGAACCTATCACCTATTCGATCTCGTTCAGACGTGGCAGAACACCAGCACCTTCCTGCAGGAATGATGCTCAATGGGCGCAAGACAGACTTCTTCGTACAGGCCGCCAAAGGGAGAGAGTCATTGCGGGCGGCGTGCCGGTTGAGCCTGCATTTCCAGAAGTTGTCGAGCGCAGTCTGGCCGGGTGGCTGGCCCGGGACCCGGAGCGGGCGCCCACGACGCACGAGCAGACCAAGTACCAGCGCACCAGTGCCCAGGCGCTGCGCTGCAATGTGCTGCAGCGCTTGCTGGGCGAGGACTTCCGGGGGATGAGCCGCCGGCTGGCCGAGTGCGCCCTCTTTCAATGGTTCTGCGGGGTGGATCGCTTGGAGGAGGTGCGGGTGCCGAGCAAGAGCCAGTTGGCGCGCTACTTCCAATGGCTGCCCGAAGCGCAGGTGCAAGGTCTGGTGCGCCGGCTGCTGCTGGCGGCGCGGGAGGCCGATGCCGGCACGGGGTTCAACCGGCTCTGGCTGGCCAACGAACTGGAACTGGACACGGTGTGGATGGACAGCACGTGTGTGGCCGCAGACATCCACTTCCCCGTGGACTGGGTGCTGCTGCGGGACGCGACGCGGACGTTGATGAAGGCCACCGGCCTGATCCGGGCGCACGGGCTCAAACGCCGGATGCCGGCCCCGGAGCAGTTTCTGCGGGCGATGAACCAGCAGTGCATCGCAATGGTGCAGGCGGGCAAACGGGCCGACGCGAAGCGGGCGCGCAAGCGGGTGTTGCGGGAGATGAAACGCCTGAGCCGAGTGGTGCGACAGCACGCCCGCCGGCATCGGGATCTGCTGGACACGCATTGGCAGGAGACGGATTGGACGCGGGCCCAAGCCGAGCAGGTGCTCGCGCGGATCGACGGGGGTGCTGGCGCAGTTGCCCCGGGCGGTCCAGCAGGCCCATGAGGGGATCATCGGGGAGCGGCCGGTGCCAACGCGGACAAGATCCTGAGCCTCTACGAGGGCGATCTGCACGTGATCGTGCGGGGCAAGGCCGGGGCGGCGGTGGAGTTTGGCAACACGCTCTTCCTGGCCGAGCAGCGGCAGGGGTTGGTGGTGGACTGGCATCTGTACCAGGCGAGTACCAGGCGAGTGCGCCCGCGGACAGCCGGCAGTTGCCGGCGAGCCTGGAACGGCTGCAGTCCTGGCTGCCGGCGGGCGTGCTCGAAGCGGTGGGGGACCGCGGCTTTGACAGCAAGGCCAACCGGGCGCTCCTGGCGGAGGCGGGGCTCTTCAACGGGCTGTGTCCGCGCGGGGTGGCGGAACTGCAGCGCCGTCGGCATGGGGCTCGGTTTGGGAAGATTCAGCGCCGACGGTCGCAGACCGAGGGGCGGATTGGGATTCTGAAGAATGACTTCTTGGGGCGGCCGCTGCGGGCCAAGGGGTATGAGCACCGGGCGCTGGGGGTAGGCTGGAGTGTGCTGGCCCACAATCTCTGGGTGCTGGGGCGGATGGAGCGGGTGGCGGCGTCGGCGGAGCAGCAGCGCGAAGCGGCTTAGGCAGTAGTTTGGCTGATGGGAGTGCCAGGCTAGGCGGAGCTGTGTCGTTGGAAGTCTGGAAACACCCCAACCCATAGTGGTGTCGGGCCAAGAGTGTGCTTGGGCTGTCATGCTGGCTTATGCCAGGCTCACTCTCCTTCCTTTCCTATCGTCTCCCATCCGCAAACAGGGACTTTTGGGACAGGCTCTACAATACACTCGCAATCTCAGTTCGCACATGGAGGCCAAGTTGGCGAGCCGCCCGTTGAGGAGGTGACAGGGCGGCGGAAGCGTGGCGACAACAGTACCACTTCCGACCACCTGCCCTCACCTGGAAAGAGCAACTGTGGATTCCATCGGTGGAGCGCAGCCGGCGGCAAGCGACGCCGTGGGGAGGTAGGAGCGCCGGACGCTACACGGTCAACGTCCTGCGAGCGCAGTACGGCACCACGCGCAGGCAGCATCCCGTCGGCGCCGAGTGCTGGTGCGTGCAACTGGCCGAACCGCCGCTGCTTGAATGGGCGCCGCCCAAAGGATGCGGCGTCCGTGGGCCTGAAGGTCCAGCCCCGGATGCTCCACCTCGAGGTGGGCCTGGCGGACGTGGCCAAGATCACCCATCCCACCCTGCTGCGGGCCCTGCGGCCCCTGGGTCCGGCCAACCTCACGGCCAGCGGGGACGGTGCGGCCCCGACCTACTCGACCGGCCAGAACGTGGTCCTGGACTGGGACCTGGCCAGCGAGGGCCGGGACGAGGCCGAGCCCGGAGTGGACATCGAGTGCCGCGCGGATCAGGCGGTGCTCGAGTTGTGGGCCGGCGCGGTCCTAAAGGGGACGCTCTACGTGAACCGGGCCGGTCCCTACACCCTGACCAACGCCGCGCTGGTCGCCGCGCTGGTCGCCGAGACCGACTTCACCGTCCGGGCCTACCTTGCCCTGGGCGGGCACCGCAGTCTGGATTACGACTCCGTGACCGTCACCAAGACATGAGCACCATCACCCCGAGCCGACTCAATGGCGTCAGCAACGCGGCCCTGTTCCGCGAACTGACGGCTGACAACTTCATCCTCTTGGCGGAAGAAATCGCCAAGCGGGTGGCCACCTACCAGAACGGCAGCCCGACCACGATCATCGGTCCGCCGACCTCCGGTGCCCGGGTCCTGGCCGAGTTCTGGCGGGATGCCCTGGGCGGGGAGTGGCGCTGTACCGGGGCCGGGACGCCGGGGACGTGGCTCCAGATCAGGCCGGCGGCCGTGATCATTGAGCCGTCGAGCGGGACGATCCCGACGGGCTACCCGGTTTGAAATGTCACTGCCGGGGCGGTGAAGCGCCATGCCGGGTCATACTCCTGGGAGATGACCGTTGGCCCGGGCACAACTGAGCCCGCGACAGCCTCTTCGAGCACAGTGGCGCGCTGACCGGCCCTGCCTGAGGCCACGACAGTCTTCGGTGACAGGTGGGCGGCCAACCAGCAACCCCCAAAGGCTGACCCAGCACCCTGGCAGGAGGACAGTTCTACCTCGCTTCGCCTGTCGCGTTTCGCCTTGCATGGCCGCACTCGGTCAGGTAAGCTTACACGACTCGAGAGGGCAAATGCCTACTCATGACTGTCACAAGTCCTGGGCTCACCCGGAGGCGTCCGATAGTCCCTCTTGGAGCTGTGCCTATGAGATTTAACCTCCTGCTTTGGCTGGTAGCTGCCGCCATGAGCAGCGTAGTAATGAGTTTACAGGGTCGTGAGGAAGATCCCAACGGGCTCATGCGTTGCGGGACGCAGTTTGACATTGCCACGGCAGTGGCGGCGGCAGGCTCGGACACTACCAATCCCGGCCGGCCCGTAGTAGCGACCGATGGGACCGACTATCTCGTGGTTTACCGCCGGACGCTTGATCAGCCCATGGGCATGTTCGCGAGCCTTCTTCGGGCCGATGGTCAAATCGTGCGTACGGTGCTGGTATCGAACCCCGGCTTCAGTCCCTCCGCCACGTTCGACGGCACCAATTACCTGGTCGTGTACAGCCGCAGCGGGTTGATTTACGGGACTCGCCTGAATCGTGCGGGAATGCCGCTTGGCGAGCTGCAAGTCTCCTCCGGCGAGCCCTTGCTGGCGAGCAACGATTGGCCCGTGGCGGCATTCGACGGCCAGCGTTATCTGGTTGCGTGGATGTCCTATGCCACCTGGGATTGGGCGGCAGTCTATGACATCATGGGAGCACGCGTGGATTCCGAGGGGCGGGTTCTAAACGAGTTCCCAATCAGCCGCGAGTTGGGGTACCAAGTGTTCCCGTCCGTGGCCTCAGCCGGAGACAACAGCCTGGTGGTCTGGCGGGACAGTCGACCGGGTGCGGGCGGCGATAATGACGTCTGGGGCGCCCGCATCAGCCCGGCAGGAGCCGTGCTGGACCCAGGCGGCTTTCCCATCTGTACGCAAGCCGACGTGCAGGAGGATCCCGTCGTCACATATGGCGCCGGGAACTACTTCGTAGCGTGGGTGGACAACCGGGGCACTGGTCAGCCGGCGTGGGCCGGTTCATTCATCTACGGGGTGCGCGTTCGACCGGACGGGACGCTCTTGGATGGGCCGCCTGAACGTAGTGGTGTGCCCATCACCTCACTTCCGGGCTCGAGCTGGTACCCTGCACTCGCCTCAGATGGGAGAGCCTACTACACGGTGTGGGAGGTCGAAGGGCCGAGTCCCAGTGAGCGCGCCGGCATCTTCTTCGCCCAAGTGACCAGTGCGGGATTACCCGCGGACGGACCCGCCGAATGGGGCGGAATTCCGGTCGGCGCTTCGACTGAGTGGGGAAGCAACCTGGCGTATGGGAGTATAGCGTGTGCGGGTAAGCGCCTGCTCATCACGTGGCTCTGCAACGCGCAGCTCATGGAGAGTACCAAGAAGATCCAGGGTGCTTTCATCGACCTGGACCACGTGCCTCAGCAGCCGGCCTGGCTTGAACTCCGCCAGCCGCAACCGACGGCAGGGTTAGAACTCGTGTTGGCCGGTGAACCGGGCTGTGTCTATCTTCTTCAAAGCGCTCCTTCTTTGGCTGCCGCGGCCTAGACGGACACTGCACGATACCGTCTCTACGGAGCTAGAACGAATCTCCTCCTGTCGCCGGAGCTACAGAGTCAGATGTTCTTCCGTACCGCGATCCGGTAGGGCCGGCGCTGGTGCAACTTCCGAATCCTGAGCTCCTGACATAGGACGACCGGTTGCACGGGTTTCGGCCCATTTTCGCAGTTCGCGGCAGGAGGGGAGGACCCAAACCTGTCCGCTTTTTTTGAAACCTGCCATCCTGCGGCGGTATGACCTTCTCGCCACAGGATGACCTGTTCCCGAACGTTCAGAACGCGCCTGCGCGGCAATGCATCAACGCGCGCTGCCAACTGCGCACCGAGGGTGGTTACCGCGTGGTTCTCGTCTCGGGGATTCCCCTGGCCCAGTATCTCGTTCAGGACCGCATGTCCGAGGCCCACGCCATGGTGAGTCTGATCGAGCAAGGGTGGGCCGATCAGAACGATGTGGCCCGCGCCTTCGGCTACGCGGCGCGCACCCTGCGGCGTTGCCAACGCCGGTTTGAAGAGGGCGGTTTGGCGGCCTTGGCTCAGCCGGCGGGCTATCCCCGGGGACGCGCGCGCCTGGCGACGTCGCGGCGAGCGTTAGTCCAGCGGCTCAAGGCCGAGGGACACTCGCAACGCCAAATGGCCGAGCAGTTGGGGGTCAGCGTCCGCGCCGTGCGCAAGACGCTGCGGCGTTTGGGGTGGAAACCCGCCGCGGTGGTGCAGCCCGAGTTGCCTCTGGAGCCCGCGGCGGGTGTCGGCGTCAGGACCGCTGCCCTGCAGACGACCGGGCCGAGTTCCTCCCCGCAAGGGACGGTGGCGGCGGCTCCCGGCCCGTCGCTTCCACAAGCGCCGGCTACGACACGAGGGCCACACCTTCACCTATGTCCTGGCCGATCAGGAAGTGCGGTTGCTCCACGGTAAGCTGCGCCTGCGGCAAGTCACGCGCCGCTCCCACAACGGCCATCAGACGCCCATCCTCACCTCCCGCCGCGACCTCTCCGCCGCCCGGGTGGCTCACGGCATGTTCGATCGTTGGCGCCAGGAGGACTTCTTCAAATACCTCCGGGAGGAGTTTGCCCTGGACGCCCTGGTGGAGTACGCCACCGTCCCGGATGATCCCGCGCGTGAGGTCCCCAATCCGGCGTGGGCGCGCGTGGATGCCCAACTCCAGGCGGCCCTGGCGCAACTGGAGTGTTGGCAGGCGCAATACGGGCTGCAGGCGCTGTCCAATCAGGACGAACTCCGGCGCACGAGGCGCGGGTTCAAGACCGCGCACGGCAAGCTGGGTCGACAGATTTGGGACGCCTGGCACCGGGTCGATGATTTGCTGGCCCGGCGCGCCCGGATCCCCCGCCGGGTCCCAGTGCAGTCGCTCACGCCCGAACCGGTTGTGAAGCTGGCTCCGGAGATCCAGCACCTCACCAATCTGGTCAAGATGGTGGCGTATCAGGCCGAGAGCGAGTTGGTGCAGACCGTCGCGCCCCACTACCGGCGCGTGGCGGAGGAGGGCCGCACGTTGATCCAAGCCGCCCTGCTCAGCGCGGCCGACTTGGACGTCACCGCCCAGGAGCTGCGTGTGACCCTGCGCGCGCAGAGTTCTCCGCACCGTACACGAGCGATTGCCGCGCTGTGTGACGAGCTGAACGCGCTGGGGGCTCGGTTTCCGGGGTCGCGCTTGCGGCTGCGCTATGCCATCCACACGGTCGCCTGACCGGGAAAAGCGGACATTTCTAACGAGGCTATGCCAGGGGTTCTGGACTCAGGGTTGCTGCTCGCGCCGACGGCCTGTTTGGCTTGCTTGCAGGCGCTCTCGTCGGGAACGACTTGACTGCCGTCTGCCAGTCCTGGCGGCGGCCTCGGAAAGGCCCGCGCTACCGTTCTGCACCGGACGCCGTGCGCCTCGAGCATCAGGTTGCAGCGCCGGCCAGAACGGGCATGGTCGCGGCGGAAACCGTATGCGCGATCACCCGTCTGGATGGACGGCGACCCTCACCCTGGCCCTGACCCTCGCCACCGCAGTCGCCGCGGAAGTGCCCCCCGTGTTCGACCACCACGCCGACGGCGCCGGATTCACGTTCCTGAACGTGCCGCGCCCCGCCGTCGATGACGCCACAGCGAGGGCGGAGTTCCGGTTCCTCGACGGCGAGCCCGACGGAAACGCCGGAGCGCTCGACGCGTTGCACGACGGCCGGCTGCCAGGCGGCGAGGACCAGCCGAGCGAGAACTTCTTCTTCCGGGCCGGTTGCCGGGGCGGCCGCCTCAACGTGGACCTGGGGAGCGTCCGGTCGCTGAAACAGATCAACACCTTCTACAGCGAGATCGACGTGGTGGATGCCGACGCGCCGCCGCCCAGGGCCGTGCCGGGCGGCGGGGGGCCGCGGATCGTGCGGTCCTTCGAGGCGGAGGGCGGGCGGTACCGGTTTACCGTTGATGCGACGGCCGCTCCCGACCTGGTGCCCTGGGTCGAGGCGAACCTCGGGCCGGTGGTACAGCAGTGGTATCCGAAACTGGTCGGGATGCTGCCGAGCCCGGGTTTCCAGGCGCCCCACGAACCTGACGCTCCGCTTCCTGGACGACCTGGGGGAACGCCGGCCTCGGCCGGTGGAGGCCGGGTGAATCTCAACCGCGCCTGGTTCCGGCAGGAACTCGAAGGCGAGGCCCTGGGCGCCGTCGTGCACGAGTTGGTCCACGTGGTGCAGGACTACGACCGCGCGCGCTACGACGCCAGTTACCGCATCAGCGGGACTTCCTGGACTGGGTCACGCGGACCTAGGACGTAGAGATCCTGGGTGAGCTGAACGCCGCCGCCCGGGAGGGCCGGTATGCCGAGGTGTTATGGAAGGAACGCACCGGCCGGACCCTGCCGGAGCTCGGGACCGAGTGGCGCGACGCCCGGGCCGGTCGCATCCGGGATCGCGAGGCCGGCCGTACGCGCGACGTGACCCGCGACTTCCTCCTCGACCGCATCCACGGGGGCTGGGCGGGGATGCTGATCGGCGGCCTGGAGGGCTTGCCGCACGAGTTCAAATACGGCGACCGGCCGCGGGACGCGCTCTCGGAGTCCACCTTCCTGGAGAACGGGGCGCGATCCGACGACGACAACGATGTCGAGTGGACCCACCTCTGGTACATGGACCGGGAGCGCGTCCCGCGACCGATCCTCATCGGCGAATTCCACATCGGCGCGCCCGACCGCGGCCTTTCGTCCGGACTCGTGCAGGCGATGAACCAAGCCGAACGCGGCGTCGCGTACCGTTACTACGTCGAGCAGTGTGCCGCGCATCCGGCGCTGGTGGGCACGCACTGGTTCCAGTGGCTGGACCAGCCGGCCACCGGCCGCAACGACGGCGAGAACTACAACATCGGGTTCGTGGATGTCACCGACCAGCCCTACGCCGAGTTGGTGGCGGCGGCGAAGGCTACGCACCGCCGTTTGCTGGACGTCCACGCCGGCCGGGTGCCGCCGTTCAGCCAGAAGCCCCGGGCCTCGGAAGCCGGGGCGCCCTGAAGGGTGCCGGCCGCCTGGCGGAGAGGACTTCCACCGTGTCGTAGGCCAGCAACCGGTTACGACCCTGTGGCTCACGGGCGACGATGGCTGGGAGCATCCCGGCCCCACCGCGCGCTGGCATGCCAAGCTCCTATGGCTATGCTGCCCCCGCCATGCTCCCGCACCTCGTCTTGCTTGTGGCATCCGCCCTGGTCGTGCCCGCCGCCGCCGACTCCTTCCCCGTGTCGATCCGCGTCGACGCGGCCACCGACGGAGAGCTGAAGCCCATCTGGCGCTACTTCGGTGCCGACGAACCCAACTACGCCTACATGCGCCACGGGCGTGCACTGCTCGGCGACCTCGGCGCCCTCGCCCCGGACCGGGTCTTCTTCCGCGCCCACAACCTCCTGACCTCCGGCGACGGTACCCCCGCCCTCAAGTGGGGCTCCACCGGGGCGTACCGCGAGGACGCCGACGGGCGGCCTGTGTACGACTGGACCCTCCTGGACCGCATCTTCGACGCCTACCGCGAACATGCGGTGCGTCCCTATGTCCAGATCGGCTTCATGCCGCAGGCCCTGTCCTCGAAGCCCGAACCCTACCAGCACCGGTGGCGGCCCGGCGCGGCCTACGACGAGATCTACACCGGCTGGGCCTACCCCCGACGGACTACGCGAAGTGGGGCGAACTCGTGTTCCAATGGACCCGCCATTGCCTCGAGCGCTACGGGCGCGCCGAGGTCGAGTCGTGGTACTGGGAGGTCTGGAACGAACCGAACATCGGCTACTGGCGCGGCACCCCGCCGAGTTCCACCGCCTGCATGACCACGCCATCGACGCCGTGCGCCGCGCCCTGCCGACCGCGCGCGTCGGCGGACCGGATGTCGCCGGCAGCGGCGGACGGTTCATGCGCGACTTCCTCGAGCACTGCCTGCGCGGCACCAACCACGCGACCGGCAAGGTGGGGACGCCGCTCGACTTCGTGGCCTTCCACGCCAAGGGCGCACCGGTCACCACCAACGGCCACGTCCGGATGGGCCTCCGCCAGCACCTCGCCACTATCGACGAAGGCTTCCGGATCGTCGCCTCCTACCCGGAGCTCCGGGACAAGCCCGTGATCATCGGCGAATCGGACCCCGAGGGTTGCGCCGCCTGCCAGGGACCCGCGCTGGCCTACCGCAACGGCACCATGTACTCGAGCTACACCGCCGCGAGCTTCGCCCGCAAGCACGACCTCGCCGCCCGCCACGGCGTGAACCTCGAGGGCGCCCTCACCTGGGCCTTCGAGTTCGAGGACCAGCCCTATTTCGCCGGCTTCCGCTCCCTGGCCAGCAACGGCATCGGGAAACCTGTCCTCAACGTCTTCCGGATGTTCAGTCGCATGGGAACACAACGCCTCCGCGTCCAGAGCGACGCTGAGGTCTCGCTCGACGCCATCCTCGCCCGCGGCGTGCGGGAGAAGCCCGACGTCGCGGCCCTCGCCAGCCGCGGCCCGGACGAGATCGCCGTCCTAGTCTGGCACTACCACGATGACGACCTGCCCGGCCCCGACGCCGCCGTTGCCCTGGCCTTCACCGGCCTCCCCTTTCGCGACGGCGACGTGCAGGTCGAGCACTTCCGGATCGACGACGAGCACAGCAACGCGTTCCGGGCCTGGCAGCGGATGGGTTCGCCCCAGGCGCCCACGGCGGAGCAATACGCCCGCCTCCAGGAAGCCGCCCGCCTGACGGCGCTCGAAGCGGCCCGCAACGTCGTGAGCCGGCTCGGATCCCTCACCTTCGCCTTCACGCTGCCACGTCAGGCGGTGTCCCTGGTGGTCCTCCGCCGGGAGTCGACTCCCGAGTGATTCCCCGCCCCGTTCGGGTGCAACCCTGGAGGCGAGGGTCCGGACGGGTCCTCGCTACCGCTTCGGCGCCGCCCAGGCGACGGCGTTCGCCATGATCTGCTGGACCTCCGGCAGGTAGAAATCGCGGCAGGTCTCGTGCCCGGGCACGAAGTAGAACATCCGGCCCTTCCCGATCGTCCAGCACAGGCCGAGACGCGTCGGCTCGCGCTTGCCGTCGGGGTAGATGTACGTGCCGGTGAGCGGCACGGCCTCAGGGGTGGGCACGGCGTAGGGTTCGCTGTAGCGCTCGATGCACGGCAGCGTGAAGCCCTTCAGCCCCTGCGCAATCGGATGACCGGGTTCGCTCACGGTCACCTCGCACCGGCAGCCATCGTTCTGGTAGGCGGCCCAACTGCACCGCGTGCCCATCAGCCGCTTGTTCGCCTTGGCGAAATGGGACGAGTGCACGGAGATGAACCCCATCCCCTCCTCCTTCACGCGGCGCACGATCCGGTCTACGTACTCGTCCTTCACGTCGCCGTGCTTCTTGTGCCCCCACCAGACGAGGACGTCGCAGCGCCGCAGGGAGTCCTCGGAACACCCCTGCTCGGGGCTGCCGAGGTTCGCCGTCTCGATGTCCCAGCCCGGGAGGTGCTTCTTGAGTCCGGCCGCGATGGCAGCGTTGATGTCGTCGGGATAAACCTTGTCCTCGGGCGCCGTGCCCTCCGGACCACACGATCACGCGTGGCGGGCGGTCCGCACCGAGAACACCGGCCGGCAGGACCGCCGCCGCCGCTAGCGCCGTCCCCAGACGGAGCACGTCGCGACGGCTCAGGGGGAGGCAGGGAAGGAAGTGAGGGAGGCATTCACGGGCCGATCATGCGGCGGCCCGTCCGGAGCCCGCAAGCCCTTTGCAGCAGACGGGGCGCATCTCGCATCTCAACTCCTTGCGGCCTTGGCGCAAGAGCTTGATGCAGCTTCCCGGGGAGCGCACGCATCCGCATCCGCGAAGACCACCCTGCCACACCGCCGTGTCCGCCTTGCGGCCGGGAAAGCCACGAGCTGGCCGCACGCCCGGTCGAATCGGTCCTGGGAGTCTCGCATCGCAAGGGCTTTTGGATGGGCTGTGAAGGGGGCTACTGGGGCGGCGCCTGCCAGGGTTTGAGCAGGTCGGCGTTGACCGCCGTGTGGCCCTGCCCTTCCCACCACTTCGCCCAGGCCTGCTTGTCCTGACGGAAATCCTGGCTGGTCTTGCGGGACAACGCCGCCTGGGCCCAGAGCCGGGTGTTCTGGTTCCCGTGATCCACCAGGCTGATCAGCAAGGGCACCGTCTGGTCCGACTCCTGCCGCGCCAGCGCTGCCACCGCCATCCATTTCGGCCGGCACTCGTAGTCCCGCGTCGCGTCATGGTATCCGGCCACCTTCACCAGCCCGGCCACGAGACGTGGGTCTTTCTGGCTGGCGACAATTAAAAGTGACCGGTGGCGATTATCAGATTTCTCCGGTGGTTTGGGATGATGGCGGCGGCGGTGCCTGCAACTGGGCATCAAGGGAGTGTCGCTCCATTCCTATCGCTACGCGTGGGCGGAGCGGGCGCGGGTCTGCGGTTACCCCGAGCGCTTTGCGCAGGAGGCGCTGGGGCATAACTCGAAGGCGGTGCATCGAGCCTACGCCCGGAGAGCCCAGGTCAAAGTGCCGTCACTCGAGGAATACGAGTGCCGCCAGCAACCCCACAACGTCGTCCCGCTGACCACGTCGTCGGCCTGTGCACCGACGGAAGCCAAGCCGGGTTCGGTGAGCAGCCCCGACAACGGCGCCGCGGCTTCGATGGAAACGCCGTTGGCGGCGGGCTGATCGGCGGCGCACCGCCGTGGGAGGCGGCATCACTGGTCGCGTTTCGCAGCGCTGGCCGGAACTGGAGCCGCTGGTTAGGTTGGTGCGGCGGATGAAACCGGTCGTCAAATGGTCCGTAAGGTTCGGACTGGCCCTCACGACGCTGCTGCTGCTCGTGCCACTGGCCACGTTGAGCCGCGTAGACCATACGCCCTTTCGTGATCTGCCGGCTTGGCAGGATACCGCCGCCCGACTGCAGGAGCTCCGGACAGGCACCAATGTCGTGGTCGGTGAACTTCGGGCCGGATTCGGTCGCGCCCGGCTCACGCCGACCTTGGGCGCAGAACGGGACGAACCCGATCAGGGCCGGTTCCGGGCTGTGCCACTGGCCGGCTACGGGGCTCGCCAGGGCCGTCCGGCCACAGGGGTCCATCAGGAGCTGTGGGTGAAGGCGGTGGCCTTCGCCGTGGCGGGACAGACCGGGGTGATGGTCAGCGCCGCCGCCTTGATCCCCCTTGTGGTTCGCGAACCGCTCTTCCGGCGTCAGTCCGGTCATCCCGACATAGACGCACGGCTTGCCGCGACGCCGGTTCGGGTTGGCAGCGCGAACCGCCGCCGGCGCCAGCAGGAGCACGTACACGTTGTGGTGGTGCTCGGGCGGTCGGTCGGCGCGAAGTGACCTGAAGGTTCGGCGCTTCATCTCTCTCGACCTGTTTGGACCTGTCTCGACGTGCCGCGATGAAGGTGCGATGGTCCGGCTCGTGAAAGCCATCCGTCCCGCTGCCCTGCTCCTTGGTACCAGCCTCGTCCAGGTCGGCCTTGCCGCCGCCGGTTCTCCAGCCACCCCCGACCTGTGGAGTCTCGGCCGTGAGCAGGCCGGGATTCACCGTATCTCGACACTGTTCACGGCGCAGGACGTGCGGGAACGCCTGGCGAGCGAAGCCGGCCTAGCCGCAGCGCTTGACTGGTGCAAACGAACCGCGGTGACGCGCGTGTTTCTCGAGTGTTTCCGCGACGGTTATCAGGCGGACGGCAGCACCTTGTCCAATGCCATGGTCCGCTTCCGCGCGGAGGGGTTCGGGGTTTCCGGGTGCGTCACCCCCACCCAGGTGGGTAAACCCTCGACGGGCTGGGCCCCGATCTCCTGCTACACCGATCCCGCCACCCAGGAGCGGGTGAAGGCCATCTTCGAGTTCGCCGCCAGCGTGTCGGACGAGATCATGATTGACGACTTCTGGTTCACCGATTGCACCTGCTCCGCCTGCGACGCGGCGCGGCAGGCCCGCACGGTGACGCTTGGCGACCGCACGTACCCGGTGAACGGCGACACGTGGGAGGATTATCGCGGCGAGCTGATGGTGCAGATCTCCCGTGACTACGTGCTCGCGGCGGCCAAACGGGTCAATCCGCAGGCCCGGCTGATCATCAAGTATCCGCAATGGTATGACCGCTTCCACGAACGAGGCTACGAGGTCCTCCGCCAGACGCGCGATTTCGACGGCATCTGGGTCGGCACCGAGACGCGGGATTACCAGGACCCGCGCTGGGGTGGGACGGTCCAGTACGAGGCGTACTTCATCATGCGTTGGCTGGGCAACCTGGGTGGCGCGAAGTGCGGCGGTGGGTGGTTCGATCCGTACGGCACGACCGAACGCACGTACGTCGAGCAAGCACGCCAAACCGTCCTCGGCGGGGCTCGTGAATCGCTGCTGTTCTGCTACGGCAGCCTCCAAAGCGAGACCGGACCGCGAAACGTCGAGGCGCTGCGCGCCGAGATCCCGGACCTGCTGGCGGTCGCGCGGGAGGTTGGACGCCGTTCGGTGGTGGGGGGTGGCGGCGTACAAACCGGCCAACAGCCACCCCGAGAAAGAAGCGCGGGT
Source organism: Verrucomicrobiota bacterium (assembly GCA_027493615.1). Classification (GTDB taxonomy): domain Bacteria; phylum Verrucomicrobiota; class Verrucomicrobiia; order Limisphaerales; family J093; genus DSVZ01. Next base: position 468,830 of record JAOSKK010000038.1, on the reverse strand, counting down.
GTTCGACTTCGTCGGAATGCTCGGTCTGCCCCTGGTGCCCTGCCATGAGTTTCCCACCGAGGCGCGGGCCGCCTTCTTCTCGGTGCATGCCTTGAAGGATCCCGGATTCGGAGGTCAGCTCCAGCGGTTCATCGGCGTGGGCAAACCGGTGCTGCTGACAGACGGTCTGGCGGCACGGCTCACGAATCAGGTCGACCTGACGGCCAAGAACGTGCTGGTCCTCCCTGTCGAAGGCGAGCCCAAGTCGCTGCTCGCCCTGTCCCAGGAGGTGCTGGACCGCCTCCGCGAACCGCTCTTGCGACCGTTCGAGACCAGCCTGCGCGCGCCGAGCCAGGTCGGGCTGTATCTCTTCACGGACCGCAGTTGGGTGATCGAGAACTTCAACGATCAGCCAGTCGAGGTGGAGCTGAACGGGAGGAAGATGGCGCTGCAAGCGCGAGGGTGGCAGAAGCTGTGGAAGTGAGCAGAACCACACCGGCTTGCGGGACCGTTCGGAACTCGTGGGCTTGTGAGTCGCCAAGAGGCTGACTAGCATCCGGCCCATGCACTGGCGGGCTTCTCCGGGTCTTGCCGCCCACGTCACGCGCACGTTTCCAGCCGCGGCAGCACCAATCGGCTGAATGGATCCGACGACTATCCAGTACTACGCGTTACGCGCGGCCTTCGTCGCCGACCAGTACGCTGGGACGGAGAGCACTGCCGCGAAGTACTTCGCCCTCGCCTTTCCCCCGGGCAGCCGCGTGCTGGATATCGGCTGCGGCTCCGGCCGCGACCTGCACGCGCTGCTCGCCGCCGGGTACGACGCGCAGGGCGTGGACGCGTCCGAGGAGATGCTCCGGGAGGCAGCCGGGCGTTACCCCCATCTGCAGGGGCGCCTTCAGAAGGATGCCCTGCCGGCATTGGAGACTGTTCAGGACGCCAGCGCCGACCGGAAGACGGGTCTCGATGGCCTGGTGTGCTGGGCCGTCTTGATGCACCTGCCGGAGGAGCAGTTGTTCGACGTGGTGTTCAATCTACGCCGGGTCCTGAAGCCGGGTGGGCGTCTGTTGATCTCCACGCCGCGCACCGGTCCCGCTGTGGATGAGGCGACACGACGCGACACGGACGGGCGGCTGTTCAACGGGGTGACGCCGGAGAACTACCATTTCCTCCTCGCCAAGGTCGGGTTTCGGTTGCTGAACCGATGGGATTCCGATGACTCGCTCGGGCGCCCCGGACGCACCTGGGCGACGCAGTTGTTCGTGCTCGAGGGCCAAGCCTCGCGGAGCCTGGAGACCATCGAGGCGATCCTGAACCGCGACAAGAAGGACGCCACGTACAAGCCGGCCCTGTTCCGCGCGCTGGCGGAGTTGGCGACCAGCAGCTACCACGTCGCCCGGTGGCTGCCGGATGGGCGCGTGGCCATTCCGCTCCGGTTGGTGGCTGACAAGTGGCTGGAGTATTACTGGCCACTGTTCGCGTCGCCGTTATTCATCCCCAGAAGCGCGGCGAGAAGCCGGGGTGTCTCAAGCCGGTGGCATTCCGGGCCGAGTTGCAGGCGTTGATCGAGTGTTTCCGAGCCGCCGGAGGATTGTCAGGCTTCTCCATCGCCTACCGGAGCAAGGCACTCGACCGGGCGGCATCCTTGGCGCACCGACGGCTCGTGGCGAAGCTCACCCACACCATCCGCGAGGGCCGGTGTACTACGCCGGCGGGGGCGGTTCGGGCACGTTCGAGTACGCCCACCGCAGCCGCAGCATCGTGCTCGAGGCGGATCTCTGGCGCGAGCTGTCCGTGATGGGCAACTGGATCGCCGATGCCACGATCCTGCGCTGGGCGGAGTTGACCGCCGAGATTTCTGACGGAGCGCTCAAGCCGAGTCAGGTGGTGGACCACCTGTTGACAGTCCCAATTCCCGAACGGGAGGTGAGTGCGGCTCGCAGCGTGTATGCAGCGCTGCCAACGAGGCGCTGCGTGTGGACCGATCGGTCGCTTGGGGGAGAGTTCGATGTGGACCACGCGATCCCCTTCGCTCTGTGGGGGAACAACGACCTGTGGAACCTTCTGCCGGCTGCCAAGGACGTGAACAATCAGAAGCGGGATCGCCTGCCCAGCCGTGGGCTGTTCCAACAGCGCAAGGAGTGCATCGTCGAGTACTGGTCGCGGTTGCGCGAAGCCCATGTGCGTCGGTTCGAGTTCGAAATCGGGAGGCTGCTCACCGTGGGAGGAGCGGTGGGCGGGAACTGGGAGAAGCGCCTGTTCCAGCGGGTGGCCGAGGCGATCGAGTTCACCGCGATTCAGCGCGGCGTCGAGCGCTGGGAACCGGGCGAGCGCCGCAGCCGGGCACAACGGCAAGCGTCAGCAGCACGACCGGCATCGAAGGGGCGGCCGGAAACGAGGGCGGAACCCGGACCCGATTTGTTTGTACTGGATCCACCACCGGCGGATCGCTTCCTTACCTGCGTGCCGTTCTACGAACTTGAGGCTGCGGCCGGCGCCTTCGGACCCGAGCAACCGGCGGTTGATCCCGGGAGCCATCACACGTGGATACGGGTCACCGGCCAGTCGATCGCCGCGGACATGTTCTCGATTCGGGTGAAAGGGCAGTCGATGGAGCCGATGATCCCCGACGGTGCTTGCTGTCTGTTCCGGGGCGGGGAGGCTCTGGCCGGTGCGCGCCAGGGCCGCATCGTGCTGGTGGCCCTCCGCGAAGGGGCCGACCCGGAGACAGGCGGCCGGCTCACGGTCAAGCGGTACTCGAGCGACAAGGTATTCGACGAGGAGGGTGGGTTTCGTCACGTGCGCATCCGGCTCGAACCCCTGAATCCAGAGTTCCAACCCGTTGTCCTGGAGGCTGGGGAGGAGGGGGGCGTTGAGGGTGGTGGGGGAGTTCGTCGGGGTCATCCCCGCCAAGCCCAGGCCGACCACGGTTTAAACCGCGAGCCACGCGCGCGGGCGGTTACCCATCAGTGCGCCGTCACCATGCGTCCCCACGTTCTCAGCCCGACCAAAGCGCCCGGCACGATGTCAGGCAAAGTGCGCCGGGTCCGGGCGCAGCCTCGTGCCGGGCGCAAAGAAGAACCGACGCCCGTCGAACTTAGACTGTGGCCGAGGGGGCTCGCCTCTTCACGCGCACTGGCGTCAGCTCAAGGAGCAGGCGCTGGCGGCGCTCCGGGAGGTCGGTGGCGTTCCCACCGGCGATCGGGGGCTGGCCTTGCCGAACACGTTGAACATCGCGATTCCCGGGCTCGATTCGGAGGCAGTGATGCTGGCACTCAAGGAGTTGGTGGCCATCGCGAACGGCTCGGCGTGCACTTCGCAGAACTACACCGCGAGCCACGTCCTGAGGGCGATGGGTCTGCCGGAGGATCACATCAAGGGCGCGTTGCGGTTATCGTGGTGTCACCTGACGCCAGAGGTGCGCTGGAGGGAGGTGGTGGAGCGGATCGAGGGATTGAAGTGGGGGCACGCCTCCAACCGACTTGCGGCTGGGGCTCGGAACAACCGCTACACAACCTCCTCGCCAGCCGGGGCCTGACCGGGCAGCAGGAAAGTCCGGATCAGTTCGCCCTCGCCGCAGACAGTCATTCCGGGGAACCGCTTGAACACTTGCCTGACGGGACTTCGACTTCGGTAGAAAGCCAGTCTGCCAGCAGACCAAGCGAGTCGGCGGAAATGCTCCGGCTGGCAACGCGGTCGAGCAGATGATCAAGCAGGCGTGGCGGCACGCCCTGACGGCGGATGCGCGGCATGCCTATCCGCCGTAGAACCCGCGGTGGATCTCCTCGCGCAAGCGTTGGGCTTCGGTCGCGTCTGGTGTGTCCGTGAGACGCTGCGCGAGTCGGGCGAGTTCCGCGCCCGGCAGTTGGCGCTCGCGCGCCAGCTCCAAAGCGAACCGGATCACGCGGGACTGCTCCGCGCGGGGCAGTTGCTTGATCTCTGCAATGACACCGGCTGCCGTCATTGCTCAATGATTAGACGGTCAACCGACCGCACTCAACTGAAAAGCCGGGCCGTGGCGCTGCGCTCCCCTGCCCGCCGTAGCAAGCTAATGGGGTCGAACATTGACGTTCGACTATTCCCCGCAGGGCGATGAACGCTGGGCCACGGCCGGTCGCCGTTCGGATCCACACAGGCAGCTTGACGATTCTGGTCATCTCGAAGACAAGAAGTTCATCAAGGCGGCACGTGCGGCCAAGGCGCGGTACCGGTTGGCCAGGGCACCGACCTGACCGACCTACTGCAGCCCTTTGGTGTGAAGATCCTGAGGTGATGACCTCGCTCCTCATGTCCGCTTCGGTCTTGCGGGTGTCCGGGCGATGGACAGGATCTCAGCCGTCGGCCAGATGAGACGCCAAGCGGTCGAGTTCGGGAGCGGCGGCCGCCAAACCCTCGCGGTGGAGGTAGAGGGCGGTCGGCAGTCGTTTGCCGTAAGGGATGGCAGCGAGGGCGACCTGGTACTCGTTCAACGTCAGGCGGATGTCCGGCCGCAGCGCGTGGTCTTGGACGGAGGCTGAAGGCAAGCGGTACCCCCGTCTGGGGCGATGTCCGACGCCTGTCTGTGCTCTTTCCCGCCAGCCTCCTGCGCGCATAATCCAACTCGCTATGCGCGCCATGGTGATGGAGCGACTCCGTGAGCCGCTCGTGCTGGAAGATGTGTATCCGCCCGAACCGGGTCCTGGGCAGGTGCTCGTGCGCGTCGCGGCGTGCGCCGTGTGCCGGACGGACCTCCACGTGCTCGACGGCGAACTGCCGGACCCGAAGGTGCCGCTCATCCTTGGGCACGAGATTGTCGGGCAAGTCGTCAGCGTGGGTGCGGAGGTCACGGGGTTGCAGGCCGGCCAGCGGGTGGGCATCCCGTGGCTTGCCTGGACGTGTGGCGATTGCGGGTTCTGTCGGGGCGGTCAGGAGAACCTCTGCGAACGGGCGCGGTTCACCGGCTACACCTGTGACGGCGGCTACGCCGAGTTCACGGTGGCGGATGCCCGGTTCTGCTTTCCCCCTGGCCGAGGGGATGGACGATGTGTCCGCGGCGCCGTTGCTCTGTGCGGGGCTGATCGGCTATCGGGCGCTGCGGAAGACCGGAGAGGCATCCGTTCTCGGCATTTACGGGTTCGGCGCGGCGGCGCATATCGTGACCCAGGTTGCCCGGCATCAGGGACGACGCGTGTTCGCGTTCACCCGAGCAGGCGACACGACGGCGCAGGCGTTTGCCCGAAGCTTCGGGGCGGTTTGGGCCGGTGGTTCCGACCAGCCTCCGCCTGAGCCACTCGACGCGGCGATCATCTTCGCCGCGGCGGGTGCCCTGGTCCCCATCGCGCTTCGCGCCGTGCGGAAGGGGGGCACGGTCGTCTGCGGCGGCATTCACATGAGCGACATTCCCACGTTCCCGTATCGCGATCTTTGGCACGAACGCACGCTTTGTTCCGTGGCCAACCTGACCCGCCGGGACGGGGAGGAGTTTCTCCAATTGGCTCCGACCATCCCAATCCGGACCGAGACGCAGGCGTTCCGACTCGAAGAGGCGAACGAGGCGCTGACGCGGCTTCGGGAAGGGCGGCTTCGAGGCGCCGCCGTGTTGGTGCCTTGATTCGCCGTCAGTCGTTCTCCGGCGTATGGCCTGTGTCCAAGGCAGTGAAACGTGGCGTACCTCCATGCGTCCGGGCGTGTGAGCGGTTGGACGCCGAGGCAGACCAGTTCGCCCGTCCCATCCCGCAGCGCCCAGAATTGGCAGCGTCCGTGCTTGGTGACGGTGAAGCCGTTCATGACAGGGGAATGAACCCGTTGTTGTGGTCGCGGATCGCCTGGTCATAGACCGCCTCGCTGACACCCTTGAGCGTGTCGCAATTCACCTCCCGCTCGCAGGCCAGGACCACCGAGCCGGGCCGCCGGCTCCGATGCCCTTCGACCAGCCAGACCGTGTGGGTGTTGTTGAGCTCGTAGGTGACGATGTACACGAAGGCTCCCTGTAATCCCAGGCCGCCCGCTTGCGCGATGCTCGCCTGGACCGTCTCGAGTAGAGATGCAAGCTGCATACAGCGAGCCTCACAGAGAGCGCGCCAGTGAGAGGGTCAATCGCGATCAACGCGCCGCTGCAGCGAGGACTTGATCTCCGCCTCCACCACGGCAGAGTCACCGCCATGGATTGGCGTTCGATCTCCCGCCGTCGCCTGCTGCGTCAGGCCACCCTTGCCTTCCGCCACGGGGGCCGTCGCCGGAATCGCCCCAGCAACGCTCGCCCGGGCGGCCGAGCCCCCACGCTCACCTTCCACCCGGACGGATGGCTTGAGCGTCCTGGATTTCGGGGCTTCGGCGGACGGACGCCAGGACGACACGCCCGCTTTCCAGGCCGCCTTCCAAGCCGCCGCTCGTCGAGGCGGCGATGTAGTTCGGGTTCCGCGCGGCCAGTACTTGATCAAGGGGACGCTCGACGTGCCGGAGAACGTCGTGGTTGAAGGCTACTTCCGCGCGCCGACCACCCGGACCCAGACCCACGGCAGCACGCTGCTCGCGGTCGCGGGTGCGGGCCAGGCCGAGGGCCCACCGTTCCTGACGCTGCACCAGAACTCGATGCTCTGCGGGCTGACCATCTTCTACCCCGAGCAGAAGCAGACCCACCCGCCGGTCCCGTATCCCTGGACGGTCCGCGGGATCGGGGACAACTGCTCGCTGGTTGACGTGCTGCTGGTCAACCCGTATCAGGCCGTGGACTTCGGCACCCACCCCGCCGGCCGGCATTACATCCGGGGACTCTACGCGCAGGCCCTCTACCGCGGGCTTCTCATTGACCAGTGCTTCGATGTCGGCCGGGTGAGGGATGTCCACTTTTGGCCTTTCTGGGGGGCTGGGAGGGCGACCTGGGCAAGTTCACCCGCGAGGAGGGCATCGCTTTCATCATCGGTCGCACGGACTGGGAGTACCTCGACAACTGCTTTTGCATCGGCTACCGGATCGGGTACCAGTTCGTGAAGACCAAGGCCGGGCGCCCAACGCGGTGCTCACGCAATGCGGTTCGGACATCGGGCCGACGGCGGTCCGTGTCGAGAGCGTTCAGGACCACGCGGGCGTGTCTTTCGTCAACGGTCAGTTCATGGCGGGGATCGAGATCGCCGAGACCAACCAAGGCCCGGTGAAGTTCACGGCGTGCGGGTTCTGGAACATCCCGACCACGGATCGGCACGCGGTGCTGGAGGGAAAGGGCCATACGACATTCAACGGGTGCCACTTCATCGGATGGGGACAGAAGGACCGGGAGGCGCCCTGCCTGCACGCGCGGCGAGGCGGCCTGACGGTAACGGGGTGCGACTTCATGGACCGCGGCAAAGTTCAGGTGGCCATCGAACCGGACGTCCGAGCGGCCCTCGTCTTCGGGAACCGGCTGCGGGGCAAGGAACGGATTCTCAACCAGGCGGGAGACCGCGCCCAGATCGGCCTGAATGTCGTCTCGGACTGACCCTCGGAATGGAGGCGTACCTGATCACCACCAGCAAGGTCCTCGGATCGGTCTGGCTCGCCCGATTCGCACCGCCCTTCGTGGAGGGCGAATGGGGGACGTCCGCCGCGGCGTCGTCACACACCTCCAAAGAGCACCGGCTATGACCGAACGAGAACCAAAGCCAACCGACACTCTTCCCCCTCCGCTGATGGGCGTCCTGGATGACGTCTTGGCGATCGGGGCTCAGGGTTTTCGGCTGGAACCGAACCCGCCGCGCATCATGGTCGTTTTCTCGACCCGGTCCCAAGCCGTTGAGATCGACTTCGAACCCTGGGCGGGGAGGCAGATGATCGACTACCTCGTTGCGCAGACGAGTCACTGGCAAGGGAAGAGCGGGGAGCTGCACTTGGTGTACGAGGGCAAGGCATACGACTGCCGTGTTCAAGTGGACAACCGGCGCCAGCCACAGCGGGTGGAAGTGTCCTGGGACCGCCCAGGCCTCGACGCCACCAGCGCTGCTGCACGCCACCGGACCGAAGTTAAGACGGACAGGGACTCGTCATGAGATCGGCCCACGCGTACCTGCCGGGACCGACCTTCTGGAGTTCCGCGAGCTGTTTGCCGGTGGAGTGGAACCAGACGAAGAGCTGGCTGACGCTTGGTCTTCCCGGCCGGCTCGGCGACCACCGCGCGGTCACCCTGGGTGCTGGTATGCAGCCGCTGCTTTCGCGATCGGCGTGAGGTCCGGAGGCCAGGTCGCCGCCTCGCCGCCTTGAATTCGACGTCAAGCTCCCAGGCGGCGAGCCGGAGGATCGTCTCCTCAAGCTGTGCCTCTAGCGCCTCCTTTCGATCCACCAGGGTAGTGGTTGGGTTCAGAGCAGCCTCAATCGGGCCCGCCGACGCACCGAGGGTTCGCCTCTCCCGGGCGCCAGAGGTGACGATCATGCCCTCCCCCGGCCGTCGCACCTTCGGCAGGAGCCCATCCAGCGAGTACCGGCGCACCGCATCATTCTTTGGCTCGATTACCGATCGGGCCGCCGCCAGACAAGGTGAGACACCGAGATCTCCAACATCCGCAGGATTGGGAAGGCAGTCCATCGTCGGTGCCCGCCGGCCGGGCCGTCGATCAGCAACTCAAGGAGATCAGCATACTGCAATGTGTCTTTGTTCATCGAAGATCCAGGTCAAGGAGTTCAGATCGACCGCCAGGCCAAACGCCTGCGGCCGGAACCGCGCGGCATCCTTCACAGCCTCCCCCGGCGGCCACTGCTCGAACTCATGAGGCGACTTGCCGTGCTTTTCCAGGACGAGCATCAGGTTCCCGATGGCACGTCAACCCGAGCCTTCATTCAGTCGCCACCATCCTGGTCGAAATCGCGGGCGAAGAGCCGGTCCAGCGGCCGGAGAGCATCCCGACGCTGCTGCCATTCCGCCGGACAGAACGGAGGCAGCTCGAGGTAGATGGCCCGTCCGGCCAGGGTATCGGCCACGCGGCCCAGCAGGAGCAGGTTGGCCGAACCGGTGAGCAGGAAATCGCCCGCGCGCCGGCGCTCGTCCACGGGGCGTTTGACGGCGAGGAGCAGGGACGGGGTGCGCTGCACTTCGTCCAGTGTCACGGGACGTTGACTGAGCAGGGCGTCGGGATGCCGCTCGGCCTGATCGAGCACGCCGACGTCATCCAGCGTGAAGAAGACGCGCTCCGGGCCAAGGGATTTGACCAGGGCGGTCTTGCCCGTCTGCCGCGCGCCGGTGACCACCGTGACGGGCAGCACCTTCAGGGCGGATTCGAGGTTACGGGCGCACCAGCGTGGGCGGGTGTCGTTCACGCCGTGAAATGGGAATGGTTGCGGTGATCGGCCCCGGGAACGGTGACGCCGGACGACGACGCAGACGGGGCGAAGCAAACGGGACGAGTTCCAGTTCGGGTACCCGTGCATCTTCGTTGCCGAGAAGACCCGCAACGTCGAACACGGCCAGTTGCCCAACCCCGCCGGCTTCGCCCAGCCGGGCCGGCTCGAACAGCTCCTTGAGGCCCCCGACCGCGCCATCCGCGTTCACACCTGGAATCCGGAGAGTGCGCTCGAGGACTTCCCCGACCTCTTCGCCAACCAGGCGCACGGCCTGGCCCAGCGGGACCTGAAACCCAACGGTTGGCGCTTGGAGAGCCCCGTCGGCCTGCGCTTGCTCGACAGGATCCGCGCCGCCGGCAAACCGCTTCGCGAATACGCCGGCTCGCGGGTCTATCGGGGTATCACGACCGGCCTCAACGAGGCGTTCGTCGTGGACAGCGCAACCCGTGACAAGCTGATCGGGGAACACAAGTCTTCGGCAGCGCTCCTCAAGCCGTTCGCACGTGGTCGTGATGTTGAGCGTTGGGTAATCGCGCCACAGCAACAATGGCTCATCTTCACTCGGCGCGGGACAGACATTCGCCACTACCCGGCTATTCTCATCTACCTGAAGCAGTTCAAAACACAGCTAATGCCCGGCGTTCCGGGTGGCCGCAAGTCCGGCAGCTACGAATGGTTCGAGATCCAGGACAACATCGCGTATTGGCAGGAGTTCGAGAGAGCGAAGCTGGTCTCCACGAAGGTTTCGATTCGTCCGACGTTCGCGCTCGACATCACAGGCTGCTACTTGGGTAACACTTCCTACTTCATCCCTGCGGGGCACTACGGCCTGTATATCCTTGGTCTCCTGAACTCGCGCGCATACGAGGGGTACGCCCGGCGTGCATTCGTCGAAAAGCAAGGGGGGTGGTATGAGGTTCAGCCCGACGGCCTGGAATCGTTTCCCATCCCTCCAGCGACCTCCGCGCACCAATTTACGGTGGAGCAGCTAGTACGGGCGTTAATCTGGCTGTACGGGCAAGGAGCGGCGGCGGTTCGTCCAACCTCGCCGCGCGACCCTCTGATGCGCGAGCATTTCGAGCAACTGCTGAACGGGCTGGTGTATGAACTCTTCTTCCCCGCCGAACTGCATGCACGCGCCTTGAAGTTCTTTGACCTTCTGGCTCAAGCCGGCCCGCCGCGTATCGACAGCCTTCCAGCCTCCTGCCGGATGGACGCGCTGCGCGAGTTCTTCGAACAGACGTACGAAATCCGGCATCCTCTGAGAGCCGCGTTGTTCGACCTCGGCTCGCTGGAAGTCGTCCGCATCATCGAAGGCAAGGAGTAGCTCGTGCCCGCCGCGCCGACAGGCCTGCGCGCCATCCGCGTCTGCGGCTACCGCGCGTTTCCGAACCCCGTCGAGGTCCGTCTGGATGGGCGCAGCCTGGTGCTCTACGGCCAGAACGGCAGCGGCAAGTCGTCGTTAGGCAAGGCGGTCCGCGACTTCCTGGATGCCCGCAAGGATGCGGAGTGCTTCGACACATTCTGCCACCGCCACATCAACCCACCTCGTGAGGACCGATACGTCATTCTGGCGCCGAACGACCTGGGGACGGGTGAACTCGTTTGGAAACCAGAGGGACGTGACACGAAGCACCGGGATTTCCGCGACATGGCGCGGGCGTTGGGATGGCTGGACTATCGCACCATCTGGCGGATCAGCGACGTCCAGTATGGCGACTCGGTCGAGGTCTTCCCGCAACTGGTCGAAGCCATCCTGCCCGGCTGTCAGCGTGGCGCGAGTAATGAAACGTTTGGTGATGCGTGGGGGCGGATTCGTGAACTGGCCGAGAAACAACCGCGACGAACCTATCGCGAGAACCGGTTGCTTTCGATACTGCAAGCCGCGATCAAGAAGTTCAACGACTCGATCCAGGCTTTCCTGCCAGAGCTAGAAGCACACGCCAACAGACTGCTCACCGCGTTTGCGCCCGGGACCCGTCTCCGACTGCAATGGGCGCGCGGCGCGGCGTACGATTCGAGCAGGCATCGGAACAAGTTCTCCCACGGTTCGGTGCGCTTGAGCCTGCTGGACCGAAACGATTCGCCGCTGGCCAAGCCGGCGGAGTTCCTGAACGAGGCCCGAATGACAGCGGTGGGGCTGTGTCTCTATCTGGCCGGGATGTCGCGCAGTATCCCGCCCCGTCGGGCGGACGGCTCAACCTACCCGCGTCTGCTCATCCTTGACGACGTGCTCCTGAGCCTGGACATGGCTCATCGCTTGCCGCTGCTGCGCGTGCTGCGGCGGCATTTCAGCGACTGGCATGTACTGCTGCTCACCCATGACCGGGCCTGGTATGAGATAGCCCGCCAGCAATTGCCCGGCTGGGCGCACGCGGAGCTGTTCGTGCAAGGGGTGGGCGACTACGAACAACCCTTGCTCCGTGCCGACCAAGACCATTTGGGCTGGGCCGTGGATTTCCTGTTGCAGGGGGCATGTCAAGGCCGCTGCCGTGCATGTGCGCACCAAGTTCGAGGAGGTCCTCAAACACGCCTGCACCGGACTGAAGCTGCCGGTGGTGTACAGGCCCGACCCGCGCCAGGTAACGGCCAGCGAATTGTGGGCCGCAGTCCAACGGGCGACTTGGGAGCACATTCCGCCCCTAGAATACGCGACCGACAAGAAGGGCCAGGTCCACCGGTGGCAGCCCAAGCCGGACAAGCAGCCGCTGGTCTCGCCCGACTTGCGCGACCGGATTGCCCACACCCTGACCTGGGTACTCAATCCCTTGAGCCATTCGCAGACGGTGGACCGTCCTCGGCAGGAGATCGAGGACGCGATCTTCGCGGTAGCCGAGCTCGAAGAGTCGGTGCGGCGCGCCATCGCGGCAAAGCATGCCGGGCCAGCCGTGCTGCGCGAAATGCTCCTCGCCTTGCTTGGCCTCCGGTTGGGTGCGCTCCAGCAAGAAGCCGAGGAGGTTGGGCGAGGAGTCGCGGAAGGTTGAGTGTTCCGCACCGCGAAGGGATGAGCGACGCAACCGCCCCGCTCCGCATGGGCGCATCGGGTTGCTGGGACGGGTCGAGCGCAGTCTCCGCCGACCCTTCATGGGGGCGCGCTCGCCGACTCGCTTGACCCCCGGCCACGGTCTGGCACGCCGCCGGCGTGCGGGAGTTTGGCACGCTGCCCTCGTGCGGGAGAGGTGACGGGCTTTCGACAGATGGATTCATGCCACCGGGGCTCAATTGACGGATTTGCACCAGACCGTCGCACCTCCCCGCCGACGAGAGTGGCTGGGCACGCTGGCGCGGCTGCGGACTCGCACCGCCACCGGCAGACCAGGACCGACGGTCGAGGATATCCTGACCGAGGACCGCGGAGAGTAGGCGCATCTCCTGTTACCGGCAGAATCCGGCGCTGCCTCTGCGCACGCTTGACGCGCTGCACCTGGCCAGCGCTCAGGTGACCGGGGAAACCGAGGTCGTGGCCGTAGACACGAGGTTACGGGACGCGGCGTCCGTCTTGGGTTTCAGCGTGGGTCTGCTGGCGACCGATCGGCGCCCGTGGGTGCGGGGGGCGGGAATTCGGCGAGCACGATGGCTTCGACCTGCCGCGCGAGCGGTTCGAGTTCTCGTTCGAGGACCGCCCAGACGATGTCGTAGTCGAGAGCATCGTAGCCGTGGATCAGGCGATGTCGCATGCCGATCATCTTGTCCCAGGGGACTTGGGGGTGACGTTCCTGGAGGGACTCGGGCAGCCGCGACGCCGCTTCGCCGATGAGCTCAATCAGGCGCTCGCCGGCGCGCTGGAGCAGGAGGTTGGCGGCGAATTCCGGCTGGGTCCGACCCGCAAAGATACCTCGTGCCTCGGCGCAGAACTCGAGAATCTGCTCGAGGGTCTCTCGCGGGTCAGGGTTGCTCATAGAGCACGAACGCGTGCCGTTGAACGGACTCCCGAACGCGACGGCTGAGACAGCGCGGGGTGTTCAGGTCCACTTTGCGCGTCAACAGCCGCGACAGCTCGGTCTGGTGAGCCACAAAATCGAAGCCCGGCACACAGCCGGGCAGGTATTCGATCAGGACGTCCACGTCGCTGCGGACGGGGTCGAAATCGGCCCTGAGCACAGAGCCGAAGAGACTCAGGCGGCGCACGCCCCGCGCGCGACAGAACTCATCGAGTCGCTCGCGATCAACCGGGATCGGCAGTTCAGCGATGCTCACGACGCGAGAATGGCCAAGGGCCGGCAGGATGCAAGCGCGGGAGGACGACCGTGGTTCCTGAGACAGCCTGCTGTCGCCAAAGGAAGTCCTTCGGGAGGATGGCGTTGCCCGAACTCAAGGCGGATTCTTGGACCTTCCGTGGCTTTTCGCTCACCACTTCCGCGCCGTAGGAGGACAGGGCGGGGTATCGCAAGCTCCGGCCCGCGTTGGTCGCCTGCCACCGACCCCGTCCCAAGCCCGCGGACGGAGACCGGTTCGCGGCAGGCTCAGCTCGGTTGGAGGTGGCGTGTCTGCTGGCTGAGTGGGTGGCCGCACGGCGGGCACACCGTTCGCGTCAAGGGTGGTTGTCCGGGTTCGAGGTGAAGGTACGCGTTTCAATCTCCTGCACGTTCCCGGCCCGAAGGGCGCCGGCCTTCGGCCGGAATGACGCGAGGCCGGCGAGGGGGAAGAACGGAACCGACCACGAGGGACAGGAGAAGGAAACAGCGGGGCTTTACCGCGAAAGAACTCAAACCTGACGTCTTGGGTCGAGGCTCACGGTGTTCGCGGGACTGGGGTGCCGCAATCCGATCGTCAGCCGCAACGCCGCACTTGACCGTGTTGCCGGTCTGCGCCGCGGTTACCCGTGCTGCAACCACACGGCTGAGCGCCCGACCCACACCTGCCACCCTGCCCCGTCGGGAGCAAACCTCCACCTGAAGTCGGATGACGTTTCGCACGTTGGACATTTCATACTGCCATGCACGGAGCGCCCGTATCGCTGAGACGCTCGCGGCACGGTCCTTGAGGCCGTGAGCGCCGGTGGCATGATCCGTGCATTTGCACTCACAGCGCGGTCAACAAGCATCGAGAACTTGAATACATCGCAGCAACTCGGCCCCGCCAGACGAAGCCTGGCGTCGCACCTTCACGAAGGACCCCGGGCTGTCGGGACGCCGAGCGGTTCGGCGCCCAAAGGAGCCTTGAACCGACTGAACCTCGTCTCACTCGCCCTTACGCCTTCGCCCGCGGGGCTACGGCGAACGAGCCGGGCACCCTCTCCCCGCGGATGGGAGAGGGCCGGGGTGAAGGGGGGTGCATGGCCAGTTCTGAGTTGGGCAAGTGTCTGCTTGGTGATGGTTTGCCTGCTCGGCGGTTGCATCTCGCGGCCCCCATTGAACACGCGAACCTTCGCGTTTGCCCTCCCGCCCGCCTCGCAGGGCGAACCCGGCTTCGAGAGCCACCGGGTGCTGGCGATTCGTTCCTTGCGCGTCGCGGCGCCCTTCGATGGCCGCTCCTTCGTGTACCGCCCCAACGAATACACGTTCGAGCCCGATCCCTACGCCGAGTTCCTCGTATCGAGCTCGGAGAGCCTGCTCATGCCGATCCGGGCTCACCTGCGCCAGAGCGCGGCGTTCGCGGCCGTCGTCGAGCCCGGCAGCGCCCGGAAACCCAACACGTTGGCAGAGATCAGCGTGCTCGAGGTCTATGGCGACTTTCGTCAGCCCCGAGAGCCTGCCGCGCTCCTGACACTGCGAGTTCTCTTGTTCGATGCTCCCAACGGTGTCGCCGCCAGCGCGATCCTCGAACGCGAATACTCACGTCGCATTCCAATGAAGGCCCGAACCCCGGATGCGCTGATGACGGGCTGGAACGAAGCGCTCGCCCAGATTCTGGCTGAATTCGACGCGGACGTGCGGAGTTTGAAGCCGAATCCCGAGGGCCTGTAGTGCATTGCCCACCCAACACCGCTCAGGCCGAGATTCACGTCCAGGAGGGCGGTCGCGTGACCGTGGTGCTCCGCGGGGCGCTGGACGCCCAGAGCATGGGTGGCCTGTGGCGGGAGCTCGAGGCGCGACTGGCGCCGCTGTCGGTCCGGGCGCTCGAGGTGGACGCCCGAGCGGTGCATCTTGCCGGCGCCGGGGGGTTGGCCCTGTTGCGTTACCTGAAGGTGGGCGGTTTCACCCCCAGGCCAGCGTCACGGTGCGGGGTCTGAGCGACGACCTGGACCAAATCCTGCGGTTAATCGCCGACGAGAATCTGGAAGCCCTGCAAGCAGGGCGTCCACGAACGCCGTCCCTGCCCGAGGAGATCGGCGCGGCGACCCGCGATTTCCTGGGGGATTTGCGAGAGCAAGTGGCCTTCCTGGGCGCGATGGCCGCCGAACTGGCGGGCGCCATCGTCCATCCGGGGCGACTCCGCGGGAAGGAAGTGAAACGCCTGGTCATCACCGCCGGGGTCAATGCGCTGCCGATTGTGTCGTTGCTCAGCCTGTTGATCGGCCTCATGGTCGGGTTCGAGAGTGCCGGACCACTGTCGCAATTCGGCGCGGAAATCCTCATCGCCAACATGGTCGGTTTCGGCTCGATACGGGAGCTGGGGCCGATGATGACGGCGATCATGCTGGCGGGGCGGTCGGGGGCCGCGTTCGCGGCGGAGCTCGGGACGATGAAAGTCAACGAGGAGCTGGCGGCGCTCACGACGATGGGGCTCGATCCGCTGCGGTTTCTGGCGCTGCAGCGCGTGGCCGCCGGGACAATCCTCACACCGTTGCTGACGGTGTTCACCATGTTCGCCGGCATGGTGGGCGGAAGCCTGGTCATGCTGCCGCTGGGGTTTTCGATCTCCGAAATCTATCATCAGATGGCGACCCAGGTGGGGTTGCCGGATATCGCGTTTGGATTGGGGAAGAGCGTGGTGTTTGGCGCCATGGTGATCGCGGTCAAGCACCTGGCCGCCGGCTATGGTGGCCGCCGGATTCTGCGCGACATCAACTTCACGGTGCGCCGGGGCGAGGTGTTCGCCATCATCGGAGGTTCCGGCTGCGGGAAGAGCACACTTCTCAAGCACATGATCGGACTTTTCCCCCCACTCGAAGGCGAGGTGTGGATCGAAGGCGAGAACCTCGTGTCCGCCCGCGGAGAGGCACGTGCCCGGCTGCTGGCCCGCTTCGGCGTCGTGTACCAGAGCGGGGCGCTCTTTGGCTCGATGACCGTCGCCGAGAATGTGCGGCTGCCTCTGGAAGAGTTCACGGACCTTCCTCCGGTGGCCCGGGAACACGTCGCCCTGGCCAAGCTCCAAGTGGTCGGGCTGGCTGGCGCGGCCAATCGGATGCCCGCCGAACTGAGCGGCGGCATGCAGAAGCGCGCCGCCATCGCCCGGGCCCTGGCGCTGGATCCCCGCATCCTCTTTCTCGACGAACCCTCGGCGGGACTGGATCCGGTCACCTCGGCCGGACTTGACGCGCTGATCAAGCAATTGTCAGACGACTTCGGGATCACGTTTGTCATCGTCACCCACGAACTGGCCAGCATCAACGCCATCGCGCATCGCTTGATCATGCTCGAGGCGCAAAGCGGCACGGTTATCGCGGAAGGAAGTCCCGCCGAGCTGCGCGAGCATTCCGCCCATCCGGCGGTGCAACGATTCTTCAACCTCCAGGCCGCGCCTGGCGGGACAATCAGCGAGGTAAAGTTCCATGGAAGCGAAAACGCATGATTTCAAGCTGGGCGTGTTTGTACTGGCCAGTCTGGGCCTGCTTTGTGCCGGGCTACTCGCCTTTGGCGCCGCGCGGTATTTCCAAAGAATGGACGTGGTGGAAACCTATTTGAGCGAGAACGCCGATGGCCTCTCGGTGGGGGCGCCCGTGACCTTGCGCGGCGTGCGCATCGGCCGGGTCACCCGCATTGACTTCAGTTGGAACGTGTATGAGCCGACCGGCCCGCACTATGTCATCGTCGAGTTCGAGATGCGTGGCAACCTCGCGTCCGCCGATCTGCGAGAAACCATCGCCGAACGCGTCCAAGAGCAGGTCCAAAGGGGGCTGCGGGCCCGGATCAAGCCCGAAGGCTTCACGGGCTCGAGCCTGCTGTCCCTGGAGTATCTGGATCCGGCCGAATACCCGCCCCCACCATTTCCCTGGACCCCTCGCTATCTCTGCATTCCCTCAGCGCCCAGCCAATTCGGCGAGGTGCTGGGGTCCGTCCAGACGACCCTGCAGAACGTGGCGCAGCTTGACCTCGAGGGGGCTCACCAGCTCGTTGACCCGGAGTCTCGGCGCGGTCGAGCGAGTGATGAACCGGCTCGATGGCGATCTGATCGCGGCCGAGCGAGTCATGGGACAGCTCGGCGAGGTGAACTTCCAGGAACTCGGCACCAATGCCAATGCCCTGATCACGCAGGTGCGCACCGAGGTGCAGGCGATGCGCTTGGGCAAGCTGTCGAACAACGCAGACGAAATGCTGACGGGGCTCAAGACCGTGCTGGCTCGCATGGACCTGGTGGTCGCGAACCTGGACTCCGGCTCACTGAACGACGCCCTCGCCAATCTGCGGTTGGCGTCCCGGGACCTGGATGACACACTGCGCAAGCTCCAAAAGTACCCGGCAGGTTTCCTGCTCGGCAAACCTCCGCCGCCGGCCAGAAGTCTCAAATAGGTCCAAGGGTGGTGCTGTGGCAGAGTTGGACGATGCCGCGGGCGTTCGAACAAGAGACGGGTCATCCCTGGCGAGGTGAAGGCGGGCGCGGCACGGACGCGAGCACAGTACCCGCTTTCCAATGCGCTGGCAGTCGGCTTCCACGAAAGGAGGGCGAAGCGTGTGGTCGGCACCTGTCGAACTCAGGGGCCGCACGACGCGGTCGAACGATCGGATCACGAACCCCTGGTCCGTGCAGGCACGCCGGCCGGGATTCCCATGCCAACGGCCGCAGGCAGACGGACAGATTGGACGCACCGGCGCGGGCGGTCCGAGTACGCTTGTTCAGCGCTCCAGCATCAGTTCCCTGGCGCAGCTCAGCCCGGTGCCACGGGCACTGGAGCGGACACCAAGACGGACACCAACGGCGGTAATCGGAGCTCTCGCGAGCAGGGACAAGCGCGCTTGATCGGCCAATAAAATCGGGTGTTTTGAGCGCTGAACCGTGGCGATTTCAGGACGACCCCGACCACTCGTGGATACCCCGGTGGCCAACCGGTTCGTCCACGCGGCGCGCGCTCCCTTGGCCGCGGCTGTGGGGGCGATCGGGCGCGGAGCGCTTCGGAAGCGTTCTTCTTTCGCCGGCTGGAAACCCTGCCGGAGACTGCAGTGTCCTTCCCTGGCGCTGAGTGTGACACGCCGACAGCGCCGCAAGCGAACCCGTCACTCCAAGGAAGGGCTCCGCCCAGCAGTGGAAGCGAGGCTTGAGGATTCTGCTCGCCCGCTGTCTACGCGTTCAACGAGGATTTCAACAACAACGGTCAGTCATGACGTCGCCACACGGGTGCCGGCAATCACGAACTTGAGCGGGAGGGAAGTGAAGGGAAGATCCGACTGCCGGCCCAATGGTCAAGCAGCCAGACCGCCTCCAGGGTCAGATTCCCAGGGTGGCCCGCATCTTCGTCCGCGGCTTCAGCAGGTCCGCCAGCGTGCAGGCGTCCAGGACGGCGAACAGCGCCGCGGCCGCCTCGTCCAGTACTTCCCGCAGGCGACACACCGGCGACAGCCGGCAGGGACGTTGGTCGCGGTCAATGCAGTCGATCAACCACTCCGTTTCCTCTCCCAGCCGGACGATGTCCCCGATCCTGATGGCTTCGGCCGGCCGGCCCAGGGTGAAGCCCCCCCCCACCCCGCGGTGGGTCTTGAGATGGCCGCTGCGTCCCAAGTCGTGCACCACCTTCACGAGGTGATGGCGCGAGATGCCAAACGTCTCGGCCACCTCATCCACGGTCACGCGGTCCGGGCAGCGCAAGCCGGCCTGCATGAGAACCCGGAGGGCGTAATCAGAGTAGGCACTCAGTCGCATCGGCCCGGAGCGTGCCGTTCGACCGTGACGTGATCAAGACAAAGATGTATTGCGAAAGCATTTTTGCTGTAAGGTGTCCCCACCGGACCGCCGGCCTCGTTCATGCGTGCGTCGCCAACTTCCTCCAACGCCCCCGTCGGGTGGGCTGCGGGCACCGCCCGCCCCGCCCCGCCGGCCAGGCTCCACCACTCGTCAACGTGATCCCCGAATCCCCACCCTCGTCATCCAACACAACGCCGCCGCCCAAAGGTTTGAAGGGCTCGTCGGCGATCAGCTCGCCTGGCTGGCTTACTCCCGGGTGGGCCACCGCTACCTGCTCGACCATACCTGGGTCCCCGAGGAACTGCGCGGTCGTGGCGTGGCCGCCCAACTGGTATCCGCCGTCCTGACCGAGGCGCGTCAGCAGAACTGGCGCCTCGTCCCGCGCTGCTCCTACGTCGCCGCCTTCCTCCGCAAGCATCCGGAGTTCAGCGACCTTGTCGATACGGTTGTCGGGGAATGAATCCCCGTCGGGCTTGCAAGCGCCACGCGTCAGGCTGCGGTCGCCGCGGTCGCCGCGATGGCTCGAGCCCGGCCGAGGAATTCCTTACGAGCTCTCCCAGATCCCCTGATCCTGTGCGCCCAGCGGCCGCTGTGCCAATCTGACCCAGCAGTGTGCCAGTTGGCACATCCCACGACACGTTACGGAGGACCGGCCCACGATCTATCACGTTGATAGAAGCCATCTTGTGAAGGCGATCAGCCTGTGATCGGGTTTGGCAAGGTTCTTGATGCATAAAGGACTTGCTTGGGATGAGCGTGTCCGGGTCTGCCAGACACGCCCAAAGGATCCAAGCCGGTCGCCGGGCCAGTGATGGCGGAGAGGCTCCGGTGGCTGGCAACGAACTCCGCCAGGAAAGGACAGAAATCATGACCGCATTAACGCGATGGAATCCGTGGAAAGAGATGGATGAGTTGCAGCGGCGCTTTGCTTCGGTCTTTAACTTGGCGCCGTTTCGTCGCAGCTCCTGACGGCTGAAGAAGAGAACATGACCGTGCCGGAGTGGGCGCCGGCCGTGGACATCATCGAGGACGACAAGGAGTACCTGATCAAGGTGGAGTTGCCGGAAGTTGAGAAGAACGATGTGAAGGTCACCGTGGAAAGCGGGACCCTGAGCATCTCCGGTGAACGCCGGGCCGAGAAGGAAGAGAAGAACCGTCGGTTCCACCGGGTCGAACGCTCCTACGGTCGCTTCGAGCGCAGTTTCGCCATCCCGGATGACGCCGAATCCGACAAGGTGAAGGCGGAGTTCAAGGACGGCGTGTTGCGGGTGCACCTCGCCAAGAGCGAGAGTGCCCGGCCCAAACAGATCGAGGTCAAGGTCAACTGACCGGGTGTAGCACGGGAACGCGCTCCAGCGCGCGTTCCCGTCCCAGGCTCGGCCGTTCCCCCGTGTCTGGCGGGCGCGAGCCCCGGGGCTGTTGTGTCTGCCTTTGCCGGGAGCACCGCAAGAAAGGGGGGTGCCGACGAGTTTGGGCGGTCACCCTCGCCGGAGGCCTCCCGGCCCACGCGAGCGTGCCGAGTGCGCAGATAAGTCCCCCTCCCCCAACCGCTGCACCAGGCAATCATGGCGAAGAATTACTACCTTGTGCTGGGTGTCACCGCCAACGCGAGCCCGGCCGAAATCAAGGCCGCTTTTCGCCGCCGCGCGCACGAGCTTCATCCAGACCACTCCGGCATGGAAAGCGAGCCGTTTCTCGAACTGCAGGAGGCCTATGCCGTCCTCACCGATCCCCAACGTCGTCGTCGCTACGACCAGCAGGCCGGTTTGACCGTCCCACGACGCCGTCCGTGGGGACCTCCACCGGAACCGCTTGTGCCCCGTCGCCCCCAGCCGAACCGCTGCGTCCGGTCGCTCCTGCGCGAGGTTGGGAAGAGCTCTCGCTGGCCGGCTCTTTTGCCACTTTTCGCCCCTCGTTTGACGAACTCTTCGACCGTTTCTGGAGCAACTTCGCTTCGCTGGACCGCCCCAAAGCCGAACACCTGGAACCTCTGGCGGTTGAAATCGTGCTTGGTCCCGACGAAGCCCGCTGGGGCGGCCGCGTGCGGCTCGACGTGCCGGCCTACGCCACCTGTCCCCTCTGCGGCGGCAGCGGTGGCGTCGGCCCTTACGAATGCGGGCGCTGTGCCGGAAAGGGCGCAATCGCCACCGACTATCCACTCGACGTCTCGATCCCTCCCGGCACACGCGACGGTGACGCGGTGCATCTCTCGCTGGCGCCATATGGCATTGAGAACCTCTATCTGACCGTGCTCTTCCGCGTGGGCGACCCGGAAGGGACCTGAGCTTCTCACACCGATCCCGCTTGTCTGGCCTGCTCCACCTCCTGGCGAAGCCGGGCCAATGCCCGCACCCAGAGCATCCGCACCGCGCCCGGCTTGCGGCCCAGGCGTGCCGCCACCTCGTCGTGCGACATCCCCTCGAGGTGTCGCAGGATGATGACCTCCCGATAATCCTCCGGCAGCCGTTCGAGCACGCCTGCCAGCAACACCTCCTGCTCGCGGCGAACCATGCGCTGACTGGGCGACGTGCCGGTGGCAGCCAGCATGTCGCCCAGCCGCTGCGAACTCCGCGACCACGCCTGTTCAAACGACACCTCCCGAGCCACGTCGCGTTTCTGCGTGCCTGCGTAACGTCGCACCTCATGCGCCAGCGTCCGCGCCAGGATTTGTTGCAGCCAGGCCATGAACTGCGGTTCGGTGTCGCCGCGAAATTGGGGGAAGGCCCGCACCGCCTCGAGCAAGGTCTGCTGAGCCACGTCCGACGGGTCCAGTTTCGCCCGCAACTGGCTCCCCCATTGCAGTCGGGCCCGCAGCCTCAGCCAGGGCATGAACCGGCGCAGCAACCGGTCACCCGCCTCACCGTCCCCGGCCCGGAACGCCTGCAACAAGGCGGCCACACTGGCGGTGCTGCCCGTCATGCCCCCTCCTCCGCCCCGGTTGTCCGCGGGGACTGCGGCTGCCGCGGGCGGCGGCCCAGCCACCATCGCACCATCCGCTCCCACGCCAGCTCGAGCAGGCCGAAACAACCGGCGGCGTACACCCCGACGAACCCGACCCCATACCAGCCCCGCCAATCATAGGTCTCTTCCGGCAACCGCCTCGCGCTGTCAAACCAGAGCATGGCCGCACCCACGAGTACAGCAGCCAGCACGGCGCCTCCCAGCCACCGGCCCAGCACACGCCATTGTTGCCTTCGCAGCGCCGCCACACTCCGCGCCCAGAACAGCAGGGGCGGCAGGCCCGTGATCGCGATGACCAACGGCTCACCGGTCCACTCGTCCAACCACCACCATCGACCCCAAGGATGGACACCACCAATCGGGTGGTTGGCGCTGGCGAGGGCGATGGGTACCCACGCCAAGACCCCGTATGCCAGCCCCAGCATTGCCAGCCATCCCAACCGACTCCGCCAAGCCCTCATCAATAGCCACACGGCAAACCCTGTGGCCACAACCGCGGCTACGCCCTGGTGAAACCACCCACCCGCCGCCGCGGCGTACATCAACAACAGTCCCCCCGAGCCCGGATCCCCGCCGGGCCGCCCAAACCGCCAGCCCCACCGGCAACGCCAGCAGCAGGAGACTCGTCGCCCCCGACAGGAAGACCATCGTCTCGAACAACCGCTCCGCCCACGGCCACGGCCTCGGGAACCAAGTGTTCTCCTCCATCGCCGGGAACCGTTGTGGCGGAGGCGTGGGAGCCAGGTACCGGCCCGTGCCCGTCGTGGACCACGCCTGACCCACGAGCGTCGCGGAGCTTCCTCCCCAGCGATGCGATCCCACAAGCTGCACCCGCGGCAGGCCGTCCCAGTCCCCTCCGGCAACCAATCGGAGCGCCTGCGCGGGCGACCGATCCCGTCCCAGTTCGGAAGCCACCTGACTTCGCCAGCGGGGCTGGCCGTCAACCAACCCCAAGCCAAGAACCTCCCGCCCGGACCACACGGCCAACGTCGCCGGCTCGCCGTCCCTGCCCGGAACCACGCCCACAACCCCTATCGATTCGCCGGACACGGGCCAGCGCCAGCGCACCGCCAGTCCCTCGCCCCCGCCAGGCAGACATGGCCGGCATCGTAGTACGCCACCGCCACCGCACCCGTGCCCTTCTCCGCCAACGCCCGCCACACCTGGCGCCCGACATCCAGCGAATGCCGCTCAAGCTGGAGCGGACGACGCAGCCGCACCCGGCCGGAAGCATCGAGCATCACCAAGCCGTCAAAGCCCTCCTCCCGCACGGCCAGGCACACCCACGCTTTCGCCTCCCCGTCCCGCAGCACCACCGGCGGCCAGATGTCCGGAAACCCACTCCGCCAAGCCCAGGTCCACCGAACCTGCCCGGTGCGACCGTCCGCCACCACCAGCTCACAAGGATACCCCCGCTGCTCCCGGTGGTAGCCTTGATGTAAGGCGACCACGACTTCCGGTTCCCCATCGCCGTCAAGGTCTCCCACCACCGCTTCCGGCCAGATCACCTGCGTTTCGTCTGCCACCACCAGCGAAGGCGACGCCCAGAGCGTCTGTCCCGTGCGACCTTCCAGCGCCTTGAGTCGGTACCCACCCCGGCCACCCCCTTCCCCGGGTTCCGGCGACCACAAGGCCAGGTCCGCAATCCCGTCCCCGTTGAAATCGCCCCACGGGCTCGAACCAGTCGCGGGCGACGGCGCAAACCCGCCCCGCAGGATGGGCGCGCTCCAGGCCGGGCGACCTGATCGACCCGCGATCCGGCTCAAGCGCCATCCCCCGTCCCGCCCCCCATCGACCACCAGCACGGCGGGCCCGTCCGCATCATCGGGCGCGCCCCAGGCGAACAAGGGGTACTCGTAGGACCAGCCGATGCCGCTGCCGCTTCCCGAGCTGTTCCCCGGCTCCCAATCCTCCGCCAGCCAAAGCCGCCGGCCGTCCTTCCCCGAACAGGCCGCCAGGGTGCGATAAGACTCGCGAGCGGAGGGCCCCAGCGTCCGCCATCCCCGCACCTGCAAGATCACGTCCGGCACGCCGTCGCCATCCAGATCATCGCCCGGCGAACGCGGCAGCAGCGCGGGCTCGTCCTCGCTCAGGTCCAGCGCGGCCCGCCAGAGCAGCCGACCGTCCCGACCGGACCGTGCGCTTATCTGGCGTCCTTCCGTGCCGACCAGATCCATGTGCCCGTCCCCATCGAAGTCCTGGGCCAACTCCCATTTGCCGGGCCGCCGCCAGGGCTCCGGCGGAGCCCCCTTGACGACCAACCGGCGGGGCGCGCCTTGGGGCGACACGGTGTAATAAAGGTCAGGGATCCCGTCGCCGTTGAAGTCGGCCACCTGGGGTTCGCGCACATCCGGCAGCACGTGTTCGAGCCGACCAGTCCCGCTGCTGAGGACATAGGTCATCACCTGACCCCCGGCCGCACGATCCACCCCCAGCAGGAGCAACGGCCAGCCGTCCGTTCCCGCCTGCCACCATCCGAGGAATCGCATCCCGCCCGCTCCGGCTTGATGGCGGTGCCACAGGAGGGCTCCGGTACGCCCCGACAACGCCGCCACCTGCAGGCCGTGCTTCGCCGTGGCGGTGTCATACGCCGGCCAGACCGCGAACAGCTCGCGGTGCCCGTCACCATCAAGGTCGGGCCCGACCACTCGGCGTGCCAGACCTTCGGGCACGCTGAACTGGCGATGCACCCCCAGTCGCCGCTCCCACCGCGGCAGGCCGGTGGCGCCCTCGAGCAACTCCACCCCCAGGACTGCACCCCCTCCCGCTCCTGCCGCAGCGTGACCGCCGCGATTTCCGGCCGCCCATCGGGCTCCACATCGAGCAGGGACACCACTTCGCGCTGCCGCCCGACAAGGTCGCGCGCCTGATGCGCAGGCCCGGCCAACAACGGCCGCGTCCACCTCACCGCCCCCTCAGGCAGCTCAAGCGCGAGCAACTCGATCGTCACGAGCTCACCCTCCTCGCGCCGCAACCACAGGGCCTCGCTGTCGCCATCCCCATCCAGATCGGCCAGCGTCGGCGCTTGAGTCGGGACGAAACCCAGTTCCAGCGGCGGCCAGGCGGTCGCGCCACCGGCGACTTCCCAACCCCGCAGCCGGCCGCCTTCGACCAGGACCACCACGGCCCGGCCATCCACGCGTCCGACGGCCGGCACGCACAGGGCGTCGTATTTCTCGACCTCGGAAGACGAACTGACGTATTGCTCCCAAGGACCATCCACCGGTTGTTGCCACAACGAGGCCCCGGTCTTGCCGGAAACCGCCCCGATCCAGCTCTGCCCGCCGGTCTCCACACGCTCCCCCTCACGCGTCACGTACCCATCGCCCTCGGATCGGAAGCACGCGATGAAGTCCGGAACCCCGTCGCCGTCCACCTCGACCACGACCGGCCGCCCCACCACGAAGCCGCGTCCACTGCGCTCCAACCGCTCGGCGCGCCGCGCAAGTTCCGGTGGCAACGCCGGACGCACACGCGCCCACCACAGCACTGTCCCGGTCCGCCCCGACACCGCCAGCAGGGACGGGCTGCTGCGCGAGAGCATCACGAAGTCAGGGGTGCCATCCCCATCCAGATCGTGCGTGCGCTCGTCCAGGCCGGTGTCCTTGAACGACGAGGCAATGCCCGGCCAGGTCAGGAGATTCCTCCATTCCAGGGGTACTCCACCAGGAGGCAGCGTCGCATCGTCGAACCGCAAGGGCTGTTCCCAGGCCGGTTCCCCGGTGGTACCCTGCAGCAACTGAAGCCGGCGCTCGTGCCGTGTCGTCCCGGCCACCACCTCGGCGTGGTGGAGCACCAGGAGATCGGCGGCTCCGTTCCGGTTGACTATCTCCGTTTCGGGAAACTCCGCGGTGTTCACCTCTCTTGGCGGCCACAGCCAGCGGGATCGCAGCGGGAGGTTGAGGGCCTCGGTCTGGCGCGCCTGAATGTCCACCGGCCAGGTCTCGCTCAACATGCCGGCCGCCGAGAGCCGCACCTGATAGGCTCCGGCGGGAAGCGCCACCGGTTCGGCGGTGGGCACGGGGAAGACCGGGGTCACCGCCTGGCCGGCCCCATCCAGCACCTCGGCGAGAAGATTCGGACCCGCTGCGCTCAACGCCAGATAGCCCTGGCGCGCCCGCCGGTGCTGTTGCCAGCCGAGCCATCCCCCCACCACCAACGCAACCGCGACACCGGCTGACACCGCCGCGTGCGTCGCGGCCCGGCGATGCTTGCGCACCCAACGCGCCACCCGCTCCGGCAGATGCGGCGGCCGGGTCAACAACGGGCGTCCCGCCAGAAAGGCCCGCAGATCTTCTGCCAACGCCTGGGCCGTGGGATAGCGGTCCGCCGGTTCCTTGGCCAGACACTTCAGGATGATCGTCTCGAGGTCGCGGGGCAGTTCGGGGGCCAACTCGCGCGGCCGGCGAGGTTCCGAGTGCAGGATCTGCGCGATCACCTCGTGCGCCGTGGCCGCCTCGAAAATCGGCCGGCGCGTCGCCAATTCGTATAGCGTCGCACCCAGGCTGTAGAGATCGGTGCGGTGATCCACCGGCCGCGCCGCCGCCCGCGCCTGCTCCGGACTCATGTATCGCGGAGTGCCGAGCAGGGCGCCCACCACGCTCAGGGCCGCGTCCTCCATCCGCCGTGCCAGCCCGAAGTCGGTCAGCCAGATCCGACCTTCCTGGTCGCAGATGAGGTTGGAGGGTTTGATGTCGCGGTGAATGACGCCGCGCTGATGCGCGTGCGCCAGGGCCTCCGCTGCCTGCAAACCCCAATACGCGATCGCATGGCTCGGCAGGACCTCCCCCGCCTCGCGGGCCGCCTTCACCCGCTCGGCCAGGTCCCGCCCCTCGATGAACTGCATCGCGTAGTACCGCACCCCATTCGCAGAACCGACGGCGAAGATGGGAACGATGTTCGTATGGTGCAGGCGGGCCACGGTTTCCGCCTCCCGCTGGAACCGCGCCATCGCCACTTCATCCGCCACCGCCCCGAACCGCAGCACCTTGAGCGCGACGCGGCGCTTCAACGACACCTGCTCGGCCTCATACACCACGCCCATGCCCCCACGCCCCACCTCGCGCAGGATCCGGAAGTCACCCAATTGCGACGGCGCCTCGGCCCCGCGGCCGGCGGTCTGCTGAATGAACTCCAGACCCGCCAGCGCCGGTTCCAGCTCGGCTGCCAGGTGCGGATGGGCTGCCAGGACCTGCGCGCGATCCGGAGCCCGACCCGCCTCGAGATCCGCCAGGTAATCGTCCAGGATCCGTGCCAACGCGGCCGTGCCTTCGCCCGAATCCAACGGCCGCGTGTCCGCTTCACCGGTGGTGGGCGGCGCTTTCTGCCCTTGCTCGACGGGTGCCTTCATGTCTGTGGTCCGGGCAGTCGTTCGGCCGGTCGGGTGGCTCGGCGGCGCGCGCGACCAGGTTCTGCCCTGACAGTATAGGGCCGGGCCGCGGGAAAATGTCACGGGTGGTTTCGCGTTGGCGGGAATCCGCCCCGCATGTCGCGGCGCTGCCGGCATCCCGCCAGCAGCCTCCCCTTCACCATGAACCGCCCGACCCGTCACTCCCCAATCCCCGAGGTTCGGAATCGGTGGAGGGACGCCCCGTCTTGGATCCTCCGCCGATTACGAACAGCAGGGATTGGGCGGAGGGAGGCGCTCCCTGAACCTGTGGTGCGGGCTTCCAGCCTGCACCCTGCCCGGTTCATGGCCCCTGAGCAGGTCCGACCGGAACAGGACGCTTCCCTTGAGCTTTGAACTTTGAACCTTGAGCTTTGAGCTTCTGTTCGTCCTGCGGCCCACCGACGCCCACGCGCAGACCGGCTACTTCTTCCGGACGTACTCGATCGTCAGCATCGGGGTCGCCTGGCCGTCTGCATCCACCACATGCATCGTGAAGGTCTGGTGGTCCGCGTCTGGAAAGCGCGTGACATTCTTGTACTTCACCGGCTTGCCGTCGGGCCCTGGCCCCTCCCCGTACATCGTCAGCGTCTTCTTCTCCGCGTCCATCGTGCCCTCCAGCAGCAGCGGCCGCGGGCTCATCGAGTCCACCCAGACGCTCACGTACTTCTTCTTCATCGGATCATACCCGTCGAAGCCGCGCCCATGGAACTTCATGCCGCCAAACTCCGCCCGGAAGTCACTGGCCAGCCAGAGGCCGCCGCACTCCATCTTCAACGTCATCGTGCCCTTCGAATCGCCCTCCGGCGACTTGACCGTGGCGATCCATTCGCCCTCGTGCCGCTTCAGCGCCTCGTGCTCCGGTCCCGGCCCGGGCATCTCCTGCGCCAGGCCCACCCCACCGCCGGCCGCCAGCAACGGCACCACGAGCCCCCATACCGACCGGAACCTGCCCAGAAGTCTTGTCTTCATAAACAGTTGAGTTGATGTGATTGATTAAGAAGCGTTCGGGCGCACTCTCCCGGACCCGTCCCCAAAGTCAAGCGGCCCCAACAACCCCTCACGCCGCCGGCCGGTCGTACTGCGGAATCTTCATCCGCTCGCCGCCCTTCAAGGCCGACGCGTGCGCCACAATTCCCGGAACGGTCATGGCCAGGGACTCGTAGATGTCCACCAGCGGCGGCCGGTCCTGCAGAATGGCGGTGATGAACTCGTTCATCAGCGGACCGTGCGATCCCCGTGCCCGCCCGCCGGCACCCCCGGCGGCAGCGGCGGCCGCGAAATGTCCGGCAGTTGCTCTTCCATCTCGCCCCAGTACTGCATCCCCGCCATCCGGCCGCGCTCCCAAAACACCCGCCCCGTCTCCTCCACATGCCGCGCCACCGACCCGCTCATCAACATCCGCGAGACGCCCCCTTCCGTGGTCTCGAACAGGGCGATCTCATCGGCAAACGGATTGCCGTACGCATTGCCGCCCGGCTGGTATTCCGCACGCTTCCCCGGAATCCCAGGCACGACACCGACGTGAACCGTTGTCCGGTGACGCCCACGTAGAAGGCCGTCGAGTGCGTGGGGTACCACAGCGGCGGGCTCCCCACCCGCCAGTCCCGATACGACGCAATCGGCTCGGTCGTGTAGTGGTAATACTCGCCTTCCGAGTACACCAACCTTCCGAACCCACCGGCGCGATAGATCGTCCGCATGGCGTGGCACGACGCGTGGTAGCAACTGGTCTCGGCCATCATGTACTTGAGCCCGGTCGCCCGCACGGTCGCCAGCAACTCCTCCGCTTCCTCAATGGAGCCCCAAGTGGCGGGCACGGCGCACATCACGTGTTTGCCGTGCTTGAGCACCTCGATGCAGTGCCGCGCGTGACTCGGGGCGTCCGTGGCCACAAAAACCGCCTCGATCTTCGGGTCCTGCACGAGCACCTCGAGCGACTCGTATGAGCGGTCGCAACGACATGCCTTCATCAATCCCACCCGCCGGTCCGGGAAAAGGTCGCTCACGGCGACGATCTCCACATTCGGGTGATCCTGGAATCCGAAGTCCGCTCCGAACCGGCACACGCCGTAGCCCACGATGCCCACGCGGACCTTGCGATCCGACACCGGTTCCCACGACCGCGTCTGTTCCCGCAGATCCGCGCCGCGACCGGACCACAAGGCGCTGCCGGCCCACGCGACCCCGAGCGAGCCGAGCCCCAGCGTGCCCAAAAAATCACGGCGCCCCCACGCGTCCTGGGGTGGCAAGAGAAGGGCGCTCCGTCGCGTCTGCAGAAAGCGGTGGATTCATGGGCGGATCGTGGCCGGACACCGGCAACCGTCAAGTCCGGACCCGGGGACAGCTCCCTCCACTGGCCGCGACGAAAAGCGGCGGTAAACCGGACGCACTCCAGACGCTCCGCGACCCCGCACATCCGACCCGCGCCACGCGTCTGGAGTGCGGCGTCTTCCAGCGGCGTTTTTCGTCCACAGCCGTGCCCCAGCCTTGTCAACAGCCCGTCTCCGGCGCAGGCTCCCACCGCTGCCCTGCATCACCATGAAAACCTCCCGCACCCTCGGCCTTGGTCTGCTCCCGGCCCTGCTTTTCCTCGCCCCGACCCCGCCCACCTGCGCGGTCACGCCGGCACCGGCCGAGTTCGAACAGGCGCAGGCGTGGTTCGACGCCACCTTCTCCGCCGCCCCGCCCGCCGCCCGCTCTTCGCTCAAGATCGTCCATCAAGACACAGCCGATGGCGTCAGCCGCGGCCGCTCCTGGCGCGGCACACCGTTTCAGATCGGCGACCAGACCTACTCGCACGGCCTGGCGTTCAACTCCACCAAACACCTCGAAGTCCGTTTGGCCCGCCCCGGCCGGCGCTTCACCGCCGAGGTCGGTCTCGAGAACAACGACGACACCCGACGCGGCGCCACACTCGGCAACGGGTCGGTGACCTTCCACGTGCTCGTGGACGGCACCGAGGTGTTCTCCACGCCCGTCCTGCGCCTGGCCGACGGGCCTCGCCCCCTGTCCGTGCCTTTGAACGGCGCGCTCGCCTTCGAATTGCGGGTCAAAGACGGCGGAGACGGCCGCGGTTGGGACCAGGCCTTGTGGGCGGTCGCCACCGTCGAACTCGAGGACGGCACCCGCCTGCGGCTCCAGGACCTGCCCTGGGCCGACGCCGCCGAAGCCAACCCGTTCGGCCTCTCGTTCCAGCTCGGCCAGACGCCCAGCACCAACCTCCTCCCCACCTGGACCCGATCCCTCCGCGCGTCGGCTGACGCCGCCGGCCTGCTCCGCCGCGAAGTGACTTATGCGGACCCCGCCACCGGACTGCAGGTGCGCCTCGAGACCGTGGCGTTCGGCGACTTCCCCGCCATCGAGTGGGTCGCTCACTTCCGCAACCAGGGCACGGCCGACACGCCCTTGCTCGAAAACCTTCTGGCCCTGGACACCGCCCTGCCCCTGCCGCCTTCGCCCGCCACGACGTTGCACTGGGCCAAGGGCGGGGTCGCTTCGTTCGACGATTTCGCCCCGCAACTCACCGTGCTCAAGCCCGGCACGAACCTGCGTCTTCAACCCGGCGGCGGACGTTCTTCGAGCCAGGTGCTGCCCTTCTTCAACGTCGAAGGCCCCGGCGGCGGGATCGTGACTGCCATCGGCTGGACGGGCGAATGGGCGGCAGACTTCTCGGCCGATGCGCAAGGCACGGTCTCTCTCAAGACCGGCCTGGCCAAGACGCGCCTCGTACTGAAGCCGGGCGAAGAAGTCCGGACGCCCCGCATGCTCCTGCTCTTCTACCAGGGCGACCGCTGGCGCGGGCAGAATCTCCTGCGCCGCTTCCTGCTCGCGCACCACCGCCCCACGGTCCACGGCCGGCCCATGACGCCGCCCATCACCTGCGGCAACTGGGGCGGCACCCGCGCCGAAGTCCACCTGGACAACATCCGGCGGATCGTCGAGGAACGCCTCCCGGTGGACTACTACTGGATCGACGCCGAGTGGTACGGGACCGGCGGCTGGCCCACAAGCGTCGGAGATTGGCGCGTCAAGACCGCCCTTTACCCCGAGGGCTTCAAGCCGCTGAGCGATGCCCTCCGACAACACGACCGTGAGCTGATGCTCTGGTTCGAGCCCGAACGCGTCCACCGCGGCACCCCTTGGCACCGCGACCACGCCGACTGGCTCCTCACGACCGGCGGCGACAATGCCCTGTTCAACCTCGGCCTTCCCGCAGCGCGCGAGTTCCTCACCCGCTTCATCGGCGATCGCGTCGAGGAGTTCGGCCTCGGGTGCTATCGCCAGGACTTCAACATCGACCCGCTCGGGTTCTGGCAGAAGACCGACGCGCCCGACCGCCAGGGCATGGCGGAGATCCGCTACATCGAAGGCCTGTACGCGTTCTGGGACGGCCTCCGTGCTCGGCACCCGGGCCTGCTCATCGACAACTGCGCCAGCGGCGGCCGCCGTATCGACCTCGAAACCGTGGGGCGCTCCACCCCGTTCTGGCGCACGGACGGACCGCGCGATCCGATCGCGCATCAATGCCACACCTACGGTCTGTTGGCCTGGGTGCCCTTGAGTGCCACCAGCCAGGATCGTCCCGGCGACGACTACGAGTTCCGCAGCAGCATGTGCAGCAGTTTGTGCCTGAACTGGTGGGTGTCCGGGGACGTCGCCGCCGAACGTGTCCCGGCCGGTTTCCCGTTCGACTGGGCTCGCCGCACCCTGGCGCAGTACGTCGAGATCCGTGACTTCTACCTCGGCGATTACTACCCGCTCACGCCCTACTCCCAGGCGCGCGACGTCTGGATGGCCTACCAGCTTGACCGTCCCGAAGCCGGCGACGGCCTGGTCGTCGTGCTGCGCCGTCCCGACAGCCCCTACGAGTCCGCCCGGCTGCCCCTCCGCCAGCTTCGCCCGGACGCGACCTACGCCGTGCGCGACCTCGACGCGGGCACCACGACCCCGGTGGCGGGCCGCGAGTTGATCGAGCGCGGCCTCGAAGTCCGCATCAGCGCCCGCCCCGGCTCGGCCCTGCTGACTTATCGCCAGAATTAAGCGCCCGCCCCGTGTTCATCGCTGGGGACCGCGCCCGCCCCCGTCCGCCTCGGTTGGGGACCGCGCCCGCCCCGTGTTCATCGTTGGGGACCGCGCCCGCCCCGGGCGCTGTGGCGGGCGCCCTCGCCCGCCACCTCGTTCGCTACAGACGGCGCCCTCGCCCGCCACCTCGTTCGCTACGATTCAAGATCGATGCAACCAAACCATGCGTTGGTGCTCTACAGAAGGCGGCAGAGGCAACGAACGACTGGCTGGTTCTTCGTTTCCTTCGTTACCTGCTGTGAGAAGACGATGACCGCCCGCCACCTCGTTCACCCCTCGGCACCGAGACAATCACCCCTCACCCAACTCCAGCAGGCGCGTCGCCGCTTCCTCCCATGCCGTGTGCAGCCCGGGCAACCGCTCGTGCAACTCCGCGAGCTCGCGGTTGATTTCCACGGCGCGCCCGCGCTCGGCGTAGGTGGCGGGCGATTCCAGTTCGGCCACCAACTCTTTCTCGCGCGCCTCGAGCGCGGCGATCTCGTCCTCGAGCACCTTCACCTGCTGCTGAACCTCGCGTTTCAACCGCGACTGCGCCTGCCGCGCCTCGGCCGCCAACCGGCGTTGTTCCTTGCGCGAAAGCGTGCCCTCGACCTCTGACGACGGCGCGGCCACCCAGGCGTGACCGACGGGGGCCATGCCCCCGACAACGCCACCCGTCAACCCTGCCCGCGCCGCTTGCGCGGTCTTCTCGAGGTAATAATCGTATCCCCCGCATACGGCGTAAGCCGGCCGGCGCGCACGTGAATGACCTGATTGGCAATGGCCCGGATGAAGTGGACGTCGTGGCTGATGAACACCAGCGTGCCTGTGTAGGGCTCGAGCGCCTCGATCAACGCGTCAATGCTGGCCATGTCAAGGTGCGTTGTGGGCTCGTCCATCAGCAGGAAGTTCGGCGGGTCCAGGAGCAGCTTCACCAGCGCCAGCCGGCTCTTCTCGCCCCCGCTCAGGACCGACACCCGCTTGAAGACGTCGTCGCCTCGAAACAGGAAGCTGCCCAGGACCGTCCGGACGAACGTCTCGGTGACGCGTTGCGGGGTGTGCATGGCCTCCTCCAGCACGGTGCGTTCGGGCCGCAACATCTCCGTGCGGAACTGCGAGTAGTAACCGAGGTGCACGTTGTGGCCGAGCCGACGTTCTCCGGCCTGCGGCGTGAGGCTGCCCGCGAGCAGCTTCAGCAACGTGGACTTGCCGGCGCCGTTCGGTCCCACCAACACGATGCGCGCGCCTCGTTCCACCTCGAAATCCAGGCCATCGTACACCGGCAAGGGCGGCCGCACCCCGTCGCCGGGATACGCGAACGCGACTTCTTCAAGCCGGATCACGCGCAGGCCGCTGCGTTCGGGCTGGGGGAAGCTGAACCCGACCGTGGCCTCGGGACCATCGGGCGCCTCGCCCTGCTCCTCCTTGAGCCGTTCGATCTGTTTGAGCTTGCTCTGGGCCTGCGCGGCCTTGGTGTTCTTCGCCCGGAACCGGTCCACGAACCGCTGCAGCCGGTCGATCTCGCGCTGCTGCGCCTTCCACGTGGCCTCGAGCGTCTCCTCCATCGCCGCCCGCTGTTCGATGAACCGGTCGAAGTTGCCCGTGTACTTGAGCAGCCGCGTCTGGCGCAACTCGACCACGTGGGTGCAGAGCTGGTTGAGGAACTCGCGATCGTGCGAGATCAGGAGCATCGAGCCGGGGGTAAGCCCGCAGGTATTCCTGCACCCAGAGCAGCGCCTCGAGGTCTAGGTGATTGGTCGGCTCGTCCAGCATCAGCAGGTCCGGCTCCTGCACGAGCAAACGCGCCAGATGCGCGCGCATCACCCAGCCGCCGCTCATCTGCTTCGCCGGCCGGTCGAAGTCCGTCTGCCGGAAGGCGAGTCCCGCGAGGATCTGTTTGGCCCGCGCCACGGTCTCGCCGTCGGGCGCATGGTCCGGGTGCGGTCCGTCGCCGACGTCCACCAACTCCCGATCATCGACGGCGGGCCGTCGTGTCCCGGCGTGGGTGAGGCCCAGCGCGATCTCGAGCACGGTCTCGTCGCCGGCCGGCTCGCTTTCCTGGGGCAGATAACCCAGGCGTGTGCCGCGCCCCCACGTCACCTCGCCGGCATCGGCCGTCTCCTGCCCCAACAAGATCCGGAACAGCGTGGACTTGCCGGCTCCATTCGGGCCCACGACAGCCACCCGGTCGCCCTTCACCAGCGACAACGTCGCGTCGGCGAAAAGCGTCCGTCCCGCGTAACTCTTGGTCAACCCCGCGAACGTCAGCATTGGCCCGCCAGCCTACCGGACGGAACCGGCGCCGCGCAACGCCACCGAATCCCCGCGGGCTTAGCCTGGAATCTCAAACCCGAAGTAGGCGCCGACGTGAGGAGGCGTTGTCGGCCACGGACATCACCCTTTGCCTTCCTCACGTCGGCGTCTACCGTCGGTCGCGGTTTCATGCCGAGGACGAAATACCCGGGTCAGAACGCGCGGCATGCGCTGCGCGACCGGGTCGAGTGTTGCGGACTTCACTTCCTCATACCAACCCGGCAGTCTCCCGCTCATGGAAGCCCGGCCAGGACCTGCCGCTGACGCAGTCCGGATGAAGCGCGCGTGGTATGACGCGGCGATCACCCGGTTCCTGGAGACGGAACCGGACACCATCATCGGACGTTTGACCCGCAGCAGCGACTTCCCCGTCGAGCCCGCCCAGCGAGACGCGTGGCTGACGCAAATCGCCCTGCTGCGTAACGGCCTTCGCGGACTGGAGGGTTCGATCTATTTCGAGTTCGACATCCCGCGTATGGGTCGCCGGGTGGACGTCGTCCTGCTCGTCGGACCGCTGCTCTTTGTCCTGGAGTTCAAGGTCGGCGAGCGGCGCTTCGAGCGCGAGGCCATGGACCAAGTGTGGGATTACGCACTCGACCTGAAGAACTTTCACGAAGGAAGCCACGCGGCTCGGCTCGTGCCGATTCTCATTGCCACGGAGGCCGAGACATCACCGCGCCTCGATCTCCACACGGATCATGACGGCGTCTCCCGCCCCATTCGCCTGAACCCCCGCAGCGCTGCGGACGACCATTGACGCCGTGCTCCAGAGCGCGACCGGCCCTCGTCTCGATGCCGCACAATGGTCGTCAGCCTCGTACCGCCCGACCCCGACGATTGTGGAAGCAGCGCGAGCGCTCTATGCGCAACACACCGTCGAGGCCATCGCGCGCTCCGACGCGGGAGCCCAAAACCTGCACGTCACCGGACGGCGACTCGAGGAGATCATCGATGCCACCAAGGCAGCCCGTGCGAAGGCCATCTGCTTCGTCACAGGCGTACCGGGTGCTGGCAAGACGCTGGTCGGACTGAACCTTGCCACCCGGAGGCGAGAGGCCGCCAAGCCCACCCACGCCGTCTTTCTCTCGGGGAACGGTCCACTCGTCACGGTGTTACGGGGAAGCCCTCACCCGGGACGAGGTAGCGCGGAGGCGCCAGGGCGGGGAACGCGTCCGCAAACGCGAGGTGGCCGAGTCCGTCAAAGCCTTCATCCAAAATGTCCATCACTTCCGCGATGATGCCCTCCTCGATCCGGCGGCACCGGCGGAGCATGTCGTGATCTTCGACGAGGCGCAACGCGCCTGGAACCGAGGGCAGACGGCGAGCTTCATGCGCCGGAAGAAAAACCGTCCCGGCTTTGCGGACTCCGAGCCGGAGTTTCTGATCTCCTGCATGGACCGCCACTCCGACTGGGCGGCCATCATTTGCCTCGTGGGTGGCGGCCAGGAAATCAACACGGGCGAAGCGGGCATTCATGCGTGGCTGGAGGCTGTGGCGACCAGGTTTCCTCACTGGCACACTTACATCTCGGATCGGCTCCATGACAGCGAGTATGCCGCGGGCCGAGCTCTGGAGGCGGTACGAGGTCTCCCCAACACTCACTTCGACGGCTGTCTTCATCTGGCGGTCTCGATGCGCTCGTTCCGGGCCGAGGGAGTCTCGGCTTTCGTGAAGGCCCTCCTGGACGGTGACCGGGAGCCGGCCGGAACCGTCCTCCGTCAGTTGCGAGGGCGATACGACATTGTGGTCACCCGCGATCTGGACCGGGCCAAGGGTTGGATCCGTACCCGGGCCCGGGGATCGGAGCGTTACGGTCTGGTTGCCTCCTCGAAGGCGCAGCGGCTGCGGCCCCACGCGATTGACATTCGCGTCGAGGGTAGACCCTGTTCACTGGTTCCTCAACGACAAGGAGGACGTCCGGTCGAGTTATTACCTCGAGGACGCCGCTACCGAATTCCAAGTTCAAGGTCTCGAACTGGACTGGACTTGTGTCACTTGGGACGGGGACCTGCGCTTCGCGGGTTCTGGCTGGAGCTACCACGACTTCCGCGGCAACCGCTGGTGCCGGATCGGGAAGGCGGAGAACCAGAGGTATCTCCGCAATGCCTATCGGGTGCTGCTCACGCGTGCGCGCCAGGGCATGGCCATCTTCGTACCCCCCGGCGACCCGACCGACCCGACCCGGCTGCCGGAGTTCTACGATACAACCTTCGGTTATCTCACCGAGCTGGGCCTTCCCACTCTTTGAGACCAAAGGGGTCAGTTCTTGACTTTGTCATGTCCTGATCGACGCCCCTCGGAGCTCGGGGTCGGGCCACGGGAAGCGATTCCACGTCAACCCTTGGACGGGTGATCGTGAGAGCGACGCGGTGCTTGCAGGCAGAGATCAGGCCGCAAAAGGGGCCCACAAGCGGTCAGGAGCGCCCCGCAGGGCAGTCCACTCACAGGCAATCAACGCCTTCGCGTGGTCCGACCCCGACCTTCTTTCCGCTGGCCCTGGCGGCGGCCGCGGCGCAGACTCCGGGCCATCGCGATCCATCCATGAAAACGTCCCCTGCCCTGCTCGCGGCCTGGTGGCTGGCACTCGCCGCCCCCCTCCGCCCTCGCCCAAGACACCGTCCGCGCCTCCCACGGCCAGATCACCCTCCCCACTTACCCCTGGGCCGCCGTCAAACACCCCTACTTCCGCGGCACCGACCGCGTGAACATCTACCCCTACCCGATGCTCGACTTCCTGAGCCGGGACAAGACCGACCGCACCTACCGGACCGTCATCCTCGAGAACGAGTACCTGCGCGTCACGTTCCTCCCCGAGTTGGGCGGCAAGATCCATGAGGTGATCGACAAGACCACCGGCCAGCCCATGTTCTACGTGAACAACGTCATCAAACCCGCCCTCATCGGCCAGGCCGGCGCCTGGACCTCGGGCGGCGTGGAGTGGAACACGGGCCCGCAAGGCCACACCGTTGGGTGCATGCAGCCCGTGCCGGTCCTCGTGCTCCCCCGTGCCCGGGACGGCTCGCTATCGGTCGCCATCGGCGAGACCGAACGCATCTACGGCACGCAATGGACGGTGATCGTCACCCTCCGCCCGGGCCGTTCCTTCCTCGAGGAACGCATCCGCATCTACAATCCCACCCCGACCATACGCCCCTACTACTTCTGGAATTGCACCGCCGTGCCCAACACCCCCGGCTTCCGCTTCATCTATCCCATGACGCTGGGCACCGATCACGGCGCCGAACAGTTCTTCCGCTGGCCCATCCATGAGGGCAAAGACCTCAGCTACGGCACCAACTACCAGGATGCCTCCTCGATCTTCGCCTGGTATTGCGACCAGGACTTCTTCGGGTCGTACAACAACGATCTCGACCGCGGCATCGTCGCCTTCGGCAACCACCATCAACTCCCGGGCAAGAAGGCCTGGACCTGGGGCTGGGGCGGCTACGGCACCATGCACCAGGCCGATCTCACCGACGACGACGGCCCCTATAACGAAGTCCAGACCGGCCCGCTGCTCACCCAGGGCGAGGTCGGGCGGCTCGACCCCTGCGAAGCCGTCGAGTGGCAGGAGTGGTGGTACCCGGTCCACGGCCTGGGCGGCTTCACCTTTGCGAACAAGGACCTCGCCATCGAAACCCGTCGCTCCGGCAGCCGCCTCGAATTGCGCCTGCTCGGGTCGGGCACGTGGTCGAATCTCGGTGTGGAACTGGGCCTGCCCGGAATGCGCCGAGCCGTGACCGCCCGCTGCGACGTCTCACCCCGGGCGCCGACGCGGTTGTTGCTCGAACTGCCCGCGGCGCTCGCTGAGGAGGAGTGGTTCGATGTGCAACTCGATCACCAGGACGAATGGCTCGCCCAGTTCCGGATCCCTCTCGAGCTCCCCGACCGCCAACCGCCCGCCAAGGCGCAGCCCCGCAGACAGCGTCCGAACTGGTGCAGGCCGGGTGGACGGACTTCCTCTTTGCGCGGTTCACCGAAGCCGGGAACCACTTCCGCCAGGCGCTGGAGAAGGACGCCAAGTCCGCCGGCGCCCGGATGGGGCTCGCGTTCTTGAACCTCGACGCCGATCCGGCCGCGGCCGTGTCGGACGCCACGGCCGCCATTCTCGCCGATCCGCTGTCGGGACTCGCCCAGCACGCTCTGGCCGTTGCCGCCGAGCGTTCCGGGGATCATGCCGCGGCCCTCGATGCCGCGTGGGCGGCCGCGTTGGACCCCGCCACCGCTGTGGCTGGTCGCGCGCTGGTGGCGAAGCTGTACAGCCGGACGGGCCACTATGCGCGGGTGGTGGAGACACTTGCCGCCACCGGCCCGTGGCAATCGGACCCCGTTTGCCGCAGTCGCCTCGCCTTCGCCCATTGGAAACTGGGCAACACCGCCCGCGCCGTCCGCATCGCCCGCCAGAACCTGACGGTGAATCCGCTGGACACGTTCGCTCTCAGTCTGCTGTGGCTGGCGGGAGGTGAAGCCGAAGCGCCCACGCTCCGGCAGGTGCTCGACGCCCAACCCGTGGCCCTGCTCGACCTGGCCGCCGAATACGCCGGGCTGGGCCAGGATGAAACGCTGCACCGGCTGCTGACGGCCTTCTACGTGAAGTCCAGCCACTCCGACCCCCTCGCCGCGCTCTGGACCGCCCAGGGCTTCCGACGCTACGCCGAGGATTCTGCCATTCTCGCGCGACTCGAAGGCTCCATCGCCGACACCCCCGCGGCGGGCGTGTTCCCGCATCATCTCGAAGCCCTCGAACCGCTCCGGAGCGCCTGGGCCGCCCACCCGCGCCACGGCAAGCTCGCCCTCTACCTCGGCCATCTCCTGTTCCATCTCGGCCGACACGCCGAAGCCCGCAACCTCTGGCAGCAAGCCGCCGAGCTCGGTGCCGAACCCGTCATCGCCTATCGCGCCCTCGGCATGGCGGCCAAGACCCTGGACAACGACCGGCGCACCGCCCGTTCGTGGCTCGAGAAGGCCAATGAGGCCGACCCGGCGGACTGCATCGTTGCGCGCGACCTCGCCCGCATCCTCTATGAGTTCGCTGACCAGGCTTCCGGCGACGAGAAGCGCGCCCTGACCATGCTCGCTCGCGACCGTCTGCAGGCCGCCTTTGAGGAAGGCAAAGGTCGCTCCGACTTCGTGGCGTTGCTGGCCCGGGCCCACTCGCGCCTGGGCGACTACGCCGCCACCGCGCGCCTGCTGGACTCGGTTCGCATCACCATCTGGGAAGGTGCCCGCGAAGCGCACGACTTGTTCGAAGAAGCCCACCTCGCGCTGGGTG
This sequence comes from Verrucomicrobiota bacterium, assembly GCA_027493615.1. GTDB lineage: Bacteria > Verrucomicrobiota > Verrucomicrobiia > Limisphaerales > J093 > DSVZ01. The sequence goes on along the minus strand of JAOSKK010000038.1, from coordinate 428,571 downwards.
ACGCCCACCTTGCAGCGGGTCGTGCCGCCGAGGCGCTGGCCGAGTTCAATCGCGCCCTCGAATACCCCGAGAACCTGGCCACCGGCAAACTCGAGAACGCGCGCGAAGCCCACATCCATTACCGCCGCGGCAACGCGCTGGCCGCCCTGGGCCGGAAAGCCGAAGCCCTCGCCGCCTGGCGCCTGGCTGCCAACGAACCCGCCTCGGGCGATTCCCGCAAGGAAGCCATGCGTCAGGCCGCGCGCCAGGCCCTCGAAAAGGCCTCGCACGAATAGTTGCCGCGGTACGTCGGTCCGCGCCCAGCGCGAGGAAGGGAAGCTCCAGGTTCAAAGTTCAAAGCTCAAGGGAAGCACCAAGCTCAAAGCTCAGGGAAAGTGTCCTGTTCCTCGCGGACGCGCCGGGGGCCATGAACCGCCGAAGGTGCAGGCTGGAAGTCCGCACCACACGCTCATGGAGCGCCTCCCTCAGCCCAATCCCCGATGTTCGTAATCGGCGGAGAACCCAAGACTAAGAGTCCCTCCACCGATTACGAACATCGGGGATTGGGGAAGTGACCTGGTTCTCTTGGACCTGGGGCTTGGCGCCTCCCGCGTCGCTGGAACTCGCTACGAACCTGGGGTGCGGGCTCCCAGCCTGCACCTTCGGCGGTTCATGGTCACTGAGCAGGTCCGGCAGGAACAGGCCGCGTCCCTTGAGCTTTGACCTTTGAACTTGGCGCTTCCGAGCGTCACTTGGTCGCGAGAATCGCCTGGAGCCGGCGCAGGTCGGCGTTGTTCGGGGTCGAAATGCTGTTGATGACCTTCAGGGCGAGCGTCCGCGGGTCGTGCCACTTGAGGATCTCGGCGTGGCCATCGGCGAACGAGAAGTCGCAGCCGTTGTTGTGCCACATGGCGGGCAGGTTCATCCACTTGTCGCCCTCGGGATTGAAGCCGAAATGGCCGTCGTCGATGCTGTTCTGGTGCTCATCCAGGAGGACGAACGCGCTGGAGGGTCCGGGCCGGGTGATGTCGGCGGTCTTCCGGTTCACCTGATAGCCACGATACCCGCCGAAGTTGAGCCCGACGTCCTCGCCGTTCATGTAACAGTTCATGGCGTACGAGCGCACCCGGAGCAGCTTCTTGCCGCCGAACGTCGAGCGTCCCAGATCGGCCGGACACCGGTAGATGGCGGTGGCGTCGTTGTAGCGGAAGAGCGTTCCCTTCGCGATGAGCGAGGCGTTGGTCGAGTCCACGTGGTTGTCCTGCATGTAGCCGAGAATCCAGGACTTCGATCCGGGCCCGACATTCGGGTCGTTGGGAACAAGGTTCTCGAGGTGATCGCCGGCGTACATGATCCAGCAGAGCTGCAACTGCTTCAGGTTGCCGATGCAGACCGTCTGCTGGCCCTTGGCCTTCGCTTTCGCCAGCGCAGGCAGCAACATCCCGGCGAGGATCGCGATGATCGCGATCACCACCAGCAGTTCGATGAGCGTGAAGGCCGGTCGTCCCGAACTCCGGGAGACTCGATTGGAGGCGAAGTCCTGTGCAGGAATGTGACAGCGGGTTTTCATGGGTGCAGGCATAGAAGAGCCCGCCCGTTCACGCCAGCGAAAACCACCGAGATCGGTCCCATCCCCAACCACCCGCCGTCCGGGTGGGCGACGATCACCGGCGACACGGCGGTGTGTCCGACCACCCCCCATGCCGACTCCGCCACCAGCGACAAGGTCAACGCACCCGCCTCACGCAGGGCGTCCACGAGCTGTGATGCTACCGCCTGCACGTGTGTGGCGCGCCGCGGAACGCCCGCTCCGTGAGCTCCCGGATCCGCGCCGCGTCGGCCGCCACTTCATCCCGCACGCGAACCCTGCTCATGGTCGTCCCGTCAACACGCCTCCGAAGAAGAAAGCGAAACCCAGGACGCAGTCGCAATGGGGACAGGAATACATGACTTCCTTCTTCACCGCTCCCACCACCTCGCGGTGGAGCTCCCGGGCTTCGGGTGGCGGGCTTCCCTTGATCTTGAGAGTGACAGCCTTCCTGCAATGCGGACACTTGGCCATGGTCGACCTCTTCTTTGGTTAATGGTTCAAGCCATTCTCACCGCCGGTCCCGGCCGGCACTCTGCCGTCCAACCCATCCGCGAAATCCGCGCCATCCGCGGTCGGTCAAGACTCCGGGCTTTGACCGCGGGTTCCTCGGATGACACGGATCTTGGCGAGGCGGTGCGTCTCTCCCGCATCCGTTCAAGCCCGGAATCACATACCCGTCGTAGGCGCCGACGTGAGGAGGCGTCTTGGGCCAGGGGTGATACCGGTCGCTTCCTCACGTCGGCGCCTAGAGCCACCGGTCAGGCCACCCACGGACGGATGCGCTTGGGACGACTCGCGGCCAGCGTTTCCTTGAAGACCTGGACATCCTCGGCGATCTCGAAGTCGAACATGCCGGCAAGGACGAAGTCCGCCCCGCCCTCGAGGACGTATTGGAAGGCGCTCCGCGGGGGGATCGCTCCCGCGGCCATGGTCTTGAAGGCGATCCACGGCTTCTTGACCGCCTCCATGGTCTCGATCACGGCCTCGGAATCCGGGCACCAGTTCGAGTCGAAGTTCAACTTCGCGGTCGGGTAGTTCTGGTGGTGCAGGGTCTTGATGTAGAAATCCGCCGGCACCTGCTTCGCCTCGCAGGCGGAGATGACCTCGAGGTTGTGTGCCCCCACACCGCAGGGCACACCCAACGACCGCGCCAACGCAACCGCCTCGGCCAGGAGGTCCACCCGCCCGTCATGGACCAGGGCGTCAGAGCGCACCCCCCACATGTAGAGGGCGTCCACGCCGTCGGCGACCATGGTCGTGATCTGGGCGCGGAACTCCTTCAAGCCCGGTTCGATGGCCGCCGTGGGACAGATGATCCAGCGAATCTTCCCGCCGCGTTTCTGGCGGTACTCCTTCAGCAGGTCGAGCACACCGTCCGCGGTGTGGATCACCAGGGCGTTGATGCCCTGGGCCTCCGCCAGCGCCATCGTTTCGAAGATCTTGTCGCGCGTGTTGTAGTGGCGCGTCAGAGTGTACACATACCGGAGATCGCGGCTGTGCGCGTAGTGCGTGAGCAGATTGCCGCCGAGCAGAAGTCGGCTGATTTCGAGGGACCCGAGCCGGCCCTTGGGCAACTCGCCGGCCGGTGCCGGGGCGGCAGGCGTGGCGGCCAGAACGGACCGCGAGCTTGCGGTGGGACCCAGGGCCAGGGTGGCAGAGGCGAGTAATGAACCCTTGACAAACGAGCGACGGCTTTGAGGTGAGTCCATAGGGCTTGCGTATGTTGGTGCGGCTATAGCACCCACCCGCCAGCCCGGCAATGAGTTTCCTCAGGCGCGTCCGCTCAACAGTGCGCGATCACCTCGATCTCGACCTGCGCCCCGCGCGGCAGGGCTGCCACCTGGATCGTGCTGCGGGCGGGGTGTTCGGTGGTGAAGTAGCGGGCATAGACCTCGTTCATCGCCGCGAAGTCCGCCAGGTCCACCAGGAAGACCGTGGTCTTCACCACGTTCGCGAACCCCACCTGCGCCGCGTCGAGGAGGATCTTGATGTTCTCGAGCACCCGGACGGTCTGGGCCGTGATGTCGCCGGCCACCAGTTGGCCAGTGGCGGGATCCAGGGGAATCTGGCCCGCGCAGAACAGGAGGTCGCCCACGCGCACCGCGTGGTTGTAGGGCCCCACAGGAGCCGCCGCGGCGGCCGGACGAAGGATGGTCTTGGTTGGCATAAGGGATCGCGCAACTCCGGGGCGCAGCCTGACGCGCCGGAAGTGCCGCAGGGATCTAGCCGCCCGGGGAAAGCGCGGTCAAGCCGCGGGTGGGCCGGGCGCGAGGTCAAGTCTCCACCGTAGGCGCCGACGTGAGGAGGCGTCTCCGTCCCGGGGCACCGCGGCTTCGCCTCCTTACGTCGGCGCCTACAGCGGGTCTCAGATCCCGGCGAAGGACGGAGCGCCCAGGCCAGACCCTGGTGCCCCGGGCGGGGGGTGGGCGGTTCGCGAGGCCATCTTCCGCCTTTTCAACGCCGACCCGGTTCCCGTACCTTGGCGCGTCTTTGGGACCATGCCCTCCGTCTTCATCAAGACCTATGGCTGCCAGATGAATGAGCGCGACTCCGAAGCGGTCGCAGCTCAGTTTCTGGCCCGCGGCTATTCGCTGGCCCCGAGCGAGGCCGCCGCGGACGTGGTCCTGCTCAACACCTGCAGCGTGCGCGACGCCGCCGAGCAGAAGGCCTTGGGGAAGATGGCGCAAGTAGCGGCCAAGGCGCGCAAGCGGGGGCGCGAGGTGGTGTTGGGGTTTCTTGGGTGCATGGCGCAAAGCCATGGGGAAGCGTTGCTGCGCGAGGCTCCCGGGGTGCGCCTGGTCCTCGGAACGCAGAAGCTGCACCGGGCGGCGGAGTTCGCCGAAGCCCTGCGGGCAGGTCAGTCCGCATCGGTGTGTGAGGTGGGCGAGGAACCCGGGAGCGAGGCGCACATTCGCGAGCATCTCCTGGATTTCGCCGGGGCCGCCCGGCCGGTGACCGCATACGTGAGCATCATGCAAGGCTGCAACCAGCGCTGCACGTTCTGCATCGTGCCGCAGACGCGCGGGGGGAGCGCCGCCGCAGCATCGAGGACATCGTGGACGAATGCCGTGGCCTCGCGGAGCGCGGCGTGCGGGGAGGTCACCCTGCTGGGGCAGATCGTTACCAGCTATGGCCGGCGGGAACTGCCGGTGCAGGACGGCAAGACCCCGTTCGTCCAACTGCTCGAAGCCGTCCATGCCGTGCCGGGCATCGAGCGCATCCGGTTCACCTCGCCCCACCCCAAGGGCTACGGAGACGATCTCGTGGCGGCCTATGCGCGGCTCCCCCGACTCTGCTCCAGCGCCCACCTGCCCGCCCAGAGCGGGAGCGACCGGATCCTCAAACTCATGCACCGCGGCTACACGCGGGCCCGATACCTGGATCTGGTGGAGAGGCTGCGGGCCGCCCGGCCGAACCTGGGCCTGACCACCGATCTGATCGTCGGCTTTCCCGGGGAGACGGAAGCGGACTTCGCCGCCACGCTCGATCTGGTACGGGAGGCCGCGTTCGACAATGCGTTTGTGTTCAAGTACTCGCCCCGTCGGGGGACACCGGCAGCGAGCCTGCCGGGGGCGTTGCCCATCGCCGAGATCGAGGCGCGGCACGCCCGGTTGCTGGAGCAGGTCAATCGCGTGAGCCAGGAACATCTGCAACGATTGATCGGCCGGCGGTTGGCCGTGCTCGTCGAGGGCCCAGCCGCAAGAACCCGGCACGACTCGAGGGCCGCACAAGCTGCAACCGGATTGTGGTCTTCGAAGGTGCGCCGCGCCATGTCGGACAGGTGATGGACATCCGGGTCCTGCGGGCGAGCGCGACCACGTTGTACGGCGACCCGGTGATTCTGAATCCCGCATGAAGGCTTCCCTTCTCGTCACGCTTCTTGGCCTGGGCTTTGCGCTCCCGCAGATCTACGGCCTGGTCCAGCCGGCCCGGTTCGGCGAAGCCCTCCGCCGGTTTCCCCGCTCCGAACTCTGGGGTTATCTCCTGATGCCGCTTGGCACGGTCTGGTTCCTGTACAACCTGCGCCAGGATCAGATCGCCGATTTCGCCGCGTTCAAGCCGGTGTTGTTTGTCGGTTTTGCCGTGGTGGGCCTCGGCGCTTGCCTGTTCGTGCGTGATTTCCTGGCCGTACGCGGCCTGGCAGTGGTGGTGTTGCTGACCGCGCACTTCACCCTCAACGCCATCCGATGGGTGGACACACCGTGGCGACTGGTGGTGACCACCTGGGCGTATGTCTGGATCGTGGCCGCCATCTGGTATTCCATCTCGCCCTGGCGCCTGCGCGATGTCATCGGATGGATGACCCGCGATGACCAGCGTATCCGCCTGACCTGCGCCGCCCGACTCGTCTTCGGCCTGCTCGTCGCCGGCATCGGCCTCACGGCCATCCGCGCCGCGGAGTGAACTCCCGTATCCTGGTCATCCGGGGCGGCGCCATCGGCGATTTCATCCTGACGTTGCCGGTGCTGTCGGCCTTGCGAACGCAGTTCCCCAGGCCGAACTGGTGGTGCTCGGGTACCCGCACATCGCTCAACTCGCTGCGGCGGCCGGCTTGGCCGATGAAGTCCAGCCGATCGAAGCCCGGGCATTGGCCAGCTTCTTTGCGCCCCACGCCGACCTGCCGCCGGATCTGGCCAGGTTCTTCGCCGGCTTCGCCCTCATCCTCAGCTATCTCTACGATCCGGACGAGGTGTTTCAGCAGTCCGTACGCCGGTGCTCGAGTGCCCAGTTCATCGCCGGCCCGCATCGACCGGACGAAGGCGCCGGCGCACACGCCACTGAGGTCTTTCTCGAACCGCTGAAACGACTGGCCATCTTCGACGCCGACCCAGTCCCGCGGTTGAACCTGTCGGCCGCCCGGGACGGCTTCACCACGAGGATGCCCACCTTGCTGGCGCCGGCGACGCATCGCGCGACGCTCGCAGTGCATCCGGGCAGCGGCAGCGAGCGCAAGAACTGGCCGGAGACCCACTGGGCGGAGTTGCTCGAACGGTTGGCTTCGGACACCCCGTGGAACCTGCTGTTGGTGGGCGGAGAGGCGGAGGGGATCGACTTGACCGGCTCGCAAAGCACTGGCCGGCCGGGCGAAGGGAAGTCGTCCGGAGCCGCCCCCTGGTCGAGGTGGCCGCGCGTCTGGCGCGCTGCGCTCTCTTTGCGGGCCACGATTCGGGCATCACGCACCTGGCGGCGGCGCTGGGTGTGCCGGGCGTGGTCCTGTGGGGGGACACTTCGGAGGTCGTCTGGCGGCCACGCAGTGACCGGATCCGCCTCCTGCGAGAGCCGGCGGGCTTGCAGGCGCTGAGCGTGGCGCGGGTCCTGACAGCCCTCCTCTCCTCAGGGGTCAGTCACTGACCCCTTCGGGAGAGGTGAGGCGGTCCGCCAGCCAACGGTGGAATCCGTCAAGGTCCTTCCATTCCGTGGCCACGCGCAGCGACTTGGCGGCCGCATCGATCACGGTGAAGCCGTCGTCCGTGACGCGCACGTGCAGGTCTTCCATCCGACACAGGTCGGTGCTCAGCGCCAGGTAGACGGCCACGGTGTCAAAGAGAATGCTCGATTGCCGGTCCGCCTGGGCTCGCTGGTCGGCGTCCAGCCAGACGCGATAGTTCTCGATGATGGCCCGGGCGACGGGATCGGCAGAATGACTCACCCGCGCATAGTCCGCGCCCTTCAACTGCACGATGCCGCAGGTGTCCAGAGGCGTGATGGTCACCGGCCAAGCGGCGCTGAGCGCGATCTGGCAGGCCTTGGGGTCCTCCTTCACGTTGTACTCCGCGGCGACCTTGTCGCTGTTGCCGTAGCCACGCCGGACGCTTCCATGCATCCCGACGAACCGGGCCCTGGCGGCGATGCGTGGTTCGCGGGTGAGGGCAGCGGCAACGTTGGGTAGCGGGCCGATGGCAATCACCGTCACCGGTTGGGGGCGAGCTCATGATGGTGTCGATGATGGCCTGGACACCGTCGGGGAGGATCCTGCCGGGGTATCGGTTCAGGTTGTAGTCGGCGAGCCAGGCAGCCTGGCGGCCGCCTCCATGCACGCGGGTGTCCATCGCCATGCCGATGGGGATGTCCGTACGCCCCGCCCGTTCCAGGAATTTGGCGAGGAGCCGGGTGCGATAGAGGGGTTTGCCGTGGTCGCCGACCACGAGTTTCACGTCGAACTCCGGGGACTTGAGCAGAAGCCCCAGCGCCCACGTGTCGTCGATATCGTCGCCGATGTCGCTGTCAAGGATGACCGGGATGCGTGGCTGGTCGGTCTGCGCCGGAGCTTCCGCAGGGCCGAACGTGGCCAGGAGCAAGCCACACACCAGCAGGGGAAGGAGCCGGCGGCGGCAGTGGGATGCAGGGTCACAACGAGAGTGGAGGTTCATAGCGGTGTTTGAATGTCAGGTGAGTATCTCGAGCGAACGGCGTGCTGCAACTCCGTTTGGTGCCTTCGACCGCGACCCGACGCAGCAGTCGGTCGCTTGTCGTGCCGCTGGGAACTGGGGGCGCCTGGTGCGGGACGCACGCCGCATATGTCTGCTGGATCCAGGCAAGGACCTGATTAGCGGCCTGGCGAGAGGCGCCGATTCGGGATGACCCGGAAGGCGCGCTCGCCGGCGCGGACGAGCCAGCGCGGGCCGTACCGGACGAAGCCGCCGGCGAACACGACGCCGTTGGCCTGCCAGGAGCGGGCGGGGTCGGCGAGGAGGGCCCAGGCGACTTGGGAGCCAAAGGACTCGGCCAGAAGCCAACCGGTGGTGACTCCCTGGCGCAGCAGCGCCGCGGCCACGGCCCGGCCGTAGTCGGCCAGCGTCCAGGTGAGGGTGCGGGGGTAGGTGATCTCAATGAAGGTGGCGCGATGGGCCAGCGCCTCGCGGAACGAGCCCACGAGCGTCCAATCCCCGTGCAAGCCGGGCACGTAGACCAGCGTTGGCCCAGCGGAGGCGGGGTGGACGCGGAGTTCGAGGGACGCTTCGGCATCGGGCATGGCGGGGCACGTTGTTCGCCGCAGGGTTCAGAAGAGCGCGAGTGGCTGACCGGTGGCGCCGAGAACGTTGAGCCAGAGGGTGCCGGTGGGGTCGACGCGGTTGCGGGCGGCGATCGCCTGGTGAATGGGCACGTGGACGAGGCGGCGATGCCACATGCCGAGCATCATCTCCGTCTTGCCGCACATGGCACCATGGACCGCGTTGAGACCCAGGCTGGTGCAGAGAACCGCGTCGGCCGGGTTGGCCGGCACACTGCGGATGATGTAGCTGGGATCGATGTATTTGAGGTTGGCTTCGAAGGCGACCTGGGCGAAGTGGGACTTGATGCGCTCGGCGAGGAACAACCCGATATCGCGCAGTTTCACGTTGCCGGACGCATCGCGTTCCTCGCCAGCATGGGCGAGCAAGTCCTGGCCGGCGCCTTCGGCGACTACGATGACGGCGTGCTGGCGGCGTTCGAGGCGTCGCTGCAACACGGCCAGGAGCCCGCGAGGCCCCTCGAGGCGGAAGGGGACCTCGGGGATGAGGACGAAGTTGGCGTCGCCCGAGGCGAGGGGCCGCCGCGCAGGCGATGAATCCCGAGTGTCGGCCCATGAGCTTGACGAGGCCGATGCCGTGCGGGGCGCCTTTGGCTTCGCGATGGGCGCAGTCGATGGCGCGGACAGCTTCGCTGAAGGCGGTCTGGTAGCCGAAGCTCTGGTCCATGAATTGGAGGTCGTTGTCGATGGTCTTGGGGATCCCCACGATGGCCAGCTTCAGGCGACGTCGCCGCACCACCTCGGCAATCGCCAGCGCGCCGCGCATCGAGCCGTCGCCGCCGATGACGAACAGGATGCTGATGCCCAGCTTCTCGAGTCGGTCCACCATCAGGTCGGCGTCCTGAGGTCCTCGCGAGGACCCGAGCACGGTGCCGCCCAGCTTGTGGATTTCCGAAACGCCCTCGGCATCGAGCACCACCTCGCCGTCCGGCTTCGCCAGGCCGGCGTAACCGTAGCGGAACCCGTAAACCTTCTCGACGCGGTAATGCCACTCCGCGGCGATCACCAGGCTGCGGATCACGTTGTTCAAGCCTGGACACAACCCGCCGCAGGTGACGATGCCCACCCGCACGCGAGCGGGCTCGAAGAAGATGCGCTCCCGTGGCCCCGCCAGCTCCAGGGCCAGGCATTCGCCCCCTCCGCCGCGTGGGCGCGCACCGCACGCACCGTGTCATCCACCAGGATGCAGTTCGAATCCTCGGCGAAATCGATGGTCTTGCCCTCATGATCGCGAATGGCCGCCAGGGGCGATGGGACCTCACAGGGTCCCAGGGTGGGAATGGCAAACGTGTTATCCACGGCGCAGAAGTTGTCCCTGCTGGCATTTCGCTGGCAAGTCCAACCAAGCCGACGGACTTCCAGGCTCGCACACGGAGCGCCGTTCGCTCAGAGTCTCGCCATGTTCAAGCGACTGGCAGCAACCGTCCTGCTGTGCCTCCTCCCGACGGGAGCGGACGCCGCCCTTCAGGCGGCCGGGACCCTTCACTCCTCTCACTCCCCTCCCCCGTTGGTCCGGGTCGGGACTTTCGACGTCGATGCCACCCCGCCCCGCGGCAGCCTGATGGCGTACGATCCGGTGACCAACTCGTGGGACCTCGGCCTGCGGGCGCGCGGGATTGTGCTGGACGGCGCGGGGCCCCGATCGTGTTGTGCGCGGTGGACTGGATCGGCATCGGGAACGAAGGCCACGACGCCTTTCGGGGCCGGTTAGCGGACGCCGCCGGGACCACGCCGGATCGCGTCGCCGTGCATTGCGTACACCAGCACGACGCCCCGATCTGCGATTTTGGAGCCGAGGCGATCCTCTTACGTGCCGGCCGGGACCCTTTGAGCTTTGAGGGCACGTTCGCACGCGAGGTTCTGGGACGGCTGGCCGAGGCCGTGCGGGGGGCACGGGATCGGGCGCAGGCCGTGACCCACGTGGGCCTGGGCGAAGCGACGGTGTCGGAGGTAGCGTCGAACCGCCGACTGCTCGGCACCGACGGCCGGGTGCGGGCGACGCGCTGGACGACATGTCGGGACCCGCAACTGCGAGCTGAACCAGAAGGTTTGATCGACCCGGTGGTATCGTTGGTGAGCTTCTGGGCCACGAACCAACCGGTGGCCGTGCTGAGCTACTACGCGGTTCACCCGCAAAGCTACTACCGCACCGGCCTGCCGAATCCGGATTTTCCGGGCGTGGCCCGTTTTCTGCGCCAACTTGCGGTCCCCGCCGCGCTGCATGTGCATTTCGCGGGTGCCGGAGGCAATCTTGGGGCCGGCAAGTACAACGACGGCGCACCGGAGAACCGCGGCATCCTGGCCGGTCGCCTGGCCGACGGCATGCGTCGGGCGTGGGAGCTCACGCGACGCGAACCGCTCACGGCTGATCAGGTTACATGGCACGTCGAACCCGTGCGGCTACCGCCCGCGAAGCACCTTTCGGTCGCCGCCCTCGAGGCGCAGATCAACGCGGGCGAGGCGCAGCCGGAAACGGCTTATGCGGCCGCGCGGCTGGCCTGGCTGCGCCGTTGTGAGGTCGGGCGACGGGTCGAGGTGAGCTGCCTTCGTGTGGGGTCAGCCCGAATCCTGCACCTGCCGGGCGAGCTGTTTGTCGAGTATCAACTCGCGGCGAAGGCGGAGCAGCCGGGGACATTCGTGGCGATGGCGGCTTATGGCGATTACGGCCCCGGCTACATCGGTACGGCAGTGGCTTACGAGCAGGGCGGATACGAGACCAGTCCCGCGGCTTCGCTAGTGGCTCCGGAAGCCGAGGGAGTGTTGCTTGCGGCGATCCGCACGCTGCTGCGCGCCGGTCCCTAGGCCGGACATTTCACCGCTGGATACTCCTCATCAGTGTTCCTCGTCTGCCATCGCCTTTGGGGTCGTGTCTTAACATTTAACATTTGGTCGCGTGGCGCTTCGCGACGATTTCCGTACCCCCTCTCGCAAGGGATGCCAGGAGATGGTCGGCAGCGGTGAAATGTTAAATGTTAAGACACGACCCCAAGTGCTCCGGTGGGGCCCCTGCCGGCGAGCAGCGGGAGGAGCGAACGCCTCACAGATGGTAGTGGCCGGACGCCTCGGGCTGGTAATAGACCTCCTCGACGCGGAGACGCACGCGGCCGGCGGGCACGTCCCACTCGACCACGTCCCCCACGCGTTGACCGAGGGCGGCGGTGCCGATCGGAGCCAGGACCGAAATGCGGCCTTCGTCCGCATTGGCCTGGTCCGGGAACACCAAGGTGTAGATCATCTCCTCGTCCGTCAGTTCGTCGCGCAGACGGAATCGGGAGTTCATGGTGATGACATCCGGAGGCACCTCGGACGGGGCGACGACGCGGGCGATCTGCAGTTCGGCGCTGAGGTTTCGGAGGTCTTCGCGGGAATCCCTCAGGGAGGCGATCAACCGTTCGAGCCGACGCAGGTCGGGTTCCGTGAGGTGGATGGTTCGGAGTTCGGGCATAAGTGGAACAGGGCTCAACGCGAGGGGTCCGCCGGCCGTGACCGCTGAGCGGCGTCCGCGGTCGGCAGTTGATGCCACAAAAGAGGTCCAGGATCTGGCATGGGCGACGCCGTATTGTCCGGCAGCCAGCCGGTTCCTGCAACGCGAACCGATCGGGCGCCTCCGTTTCTTGCCCGTGGAGCTGCGAAGTCAGGTCCTTCCGCCTGAACCGCCGGGTGGGTCAAACCGCGTGCACGAACCCCTCGCCCGGCTGGGTCGTGCCCGAGGTCATCCCGCGAGCGTCCAGGGCGAACGCATCGGCCGCACCTGCCGCAACTGGTTCGCGCCGTCGTCGTCCACGAACACCTCCTGCACCGGATCCCACCTCAGCCTCCGGCCGGTCCGGAGCGCGATGTTGGCCAAGTGACAGACGCTGGCCACGCGATGCCCGATGTCGACCGGGAAATACGGGTCCTTCCGACTTCTCACGCACTGAAGGAAGTCGTGGTGTTCGCCCTCCGGATTGGTGTAAAGCCGGGTCTCGTCCGCCCCGATCTTCGCCGTCTTGATGGCCGTTGAGCTGGCCTCGAGTTCGCCGCGCCAACCGGTGTTGCCGACCCAACCCTCGGTGCCGATGAACTTGATGCTCGGGTTGCCCGGCCGGCAGGTCATCACCACCCCGGTGGCATACTCGAAGGTGACGTCGTAGTCCTTGACGGTGTTGTAGAGGCCGCCCTCCCAGTACGTGCCCGCACCCGTGATCGTGACCGGCCCGCTCCGTTCGGTGTCGTTCGCCCACTGCGCCGTGTCGAAGAGGTGGGTTCCCCAGTCGCAGATGATTCCTCCGGAGTAATCCTCGATCCAACGGAAATTGAAGTGGACCCGGTCCTTCGTATAGGGCGCAAACGGCGCGGGGCCGAGCCACATGTCCCAATCCAGATCCGGCGGCACCGGCTGCGGTGTAGGGTCGCCCGGGACGGTGGGTTGCCGCGGCAGGATGACCTCGATCCGCTGCAGCTTCCCGATGCGGCCGTTCCGCACCAGCTCGGCCATCCGGTGATAAACCGGGATCGAACGGTCCTCGGTGCTGGTCTGAAAGACCTTCCCGCGCTTGCGCACCTCGGCGATCAACACCTTCCCCTCATCGATCGAGAGTGTGGGCTTCTCGCACTGGACGTCTTTGCCCGCCCGAAGGGCCAGCACGCTGATGAGCGTGTGCCAGTGATCGGGCGTCGAGATCATCACCGCGTCCACGTCCGGTCGGGCCAACACCTCCCGGAAGTCCCTGGTCATGGCGCAGTCCTGGTTCCGATACTGCTCGTCCACAATTTCCTTGGCCCGCCGCATCCGGGCACCATCCACGTCGCACACCGCCAGCACGCGCGCAGCCGGCAGCGTCAGGTATCGACGCAGATTCCAGCCGGTGCCGTGGTCGCCGGTGCCGATGAAGCCCACGGTGATCTGCCGGCTGGGCGCGTCGGCCCCCAGCAGCCTGGCCGGGACGACTTGCCAGCCGGCCGCGGCAGCGCCGGCGAGGACCGTGCTCCGGAGAAAGGCACGACGGGGACGGGAGGTCTGCATGGCCCGAGTTCTACTGCGCCGACCGGCACAGCTCCACTGAAAAAGCGCCGCTGGAAGTCGGCGCGGTCCATACGCTTCGCGGGTCTGGTGGTGTGGACTTCACGCCGGCGGGTGGCGTGCGAGCGGTTCGCCTGTAACCTTCCGGGACACGGCGGCTCGGTTTGGCCAAACTGAGTGACAAGCAGCGTTTGAATATGAGCAACGAAGGAATGATCCGCGTTCTGGCCGGCACGATGGTTCTGCTGAGCCTGGCCCTGGCCCACTGGCACAGCCCCTGGTGGCTGCTGCTGACCGCGTTCGTGGGCGTCAACTTGATCCAATCCGCCTTTACGGGCTTTTGCCCACCCGAGATGTTGCTGCGCAAGTGGCGCGGCACCAAGACGGCGGAGGTCCGGGGGGGAGGTTCATGTTGTCGCTGATCTTAAGCCTGGCGGTGGGCGCGGCGCTCGGTGCGGCCCTGGGTTACTTCGGCCAGTGCTCGTCCGGCACCTGTCCGCTCACCGCCACGTGGTGGCGCGGGGCGCTGTTCGGTGCCGGCTTCGGGCTGCTCTTCCACTTCAGCTCGGGCCGGGACATCGCCTCGGCACGCGCCCTGAACGACATCGCTGGGCCGGTCCTGCCGGTAGGGGAAGACCAGTTCGAAGCCACCGTGCTTCATTCGGACGTGCCCGTGATGGTTGACTTCTATGCCACATGGTGCGGTCCCTGCAAACGCCTGGCGCCCACGCTGGTCAAGCTGGCCGGGGAATTCGAGGGACGGCTTAAGTTCGTCAAGGTCGACGTGGACCGCGCCCAGGCCCTTGCCGCGAGGTACGAAATCCGCGGCGTGCCAACCCTTCTCGGCTTCCGCAACGGTCAACCGGCCTTGTCACTGGTGGGAGCACTCGACGAGAAGACCTTGCGCGCACGGATCGAGGACTTCCTGGGCGCCGGCTCAGATCGCGGCACATGAAGCGCCTGGCCGGCTGGTTGGCGAACTCACCCTTGTTGCGCCGCGGCCGGCGGGTCTACGAGGCCAACGAGAAGGACTATTTCCTGCCCCTGTCCAAGGCGGACAAGCTCCTGGCCGGCGGCTATCTGATTCTCCGCGACTATGCGGCCGGCCGGTTTCCTCCGACCTTCGAGGACCAAGCCGAGGCGTATCAAGCCGAGAAGGAGTATCGCACTTCGCTGAAGGGCCGGGAGGTGACCCAGATCCGTGAGGGGGAACTCCGGAAACCGTTCTGGGATGCCCGCGCCACCGGCCGTTATCTCCGGGCCTACGTCAAGCTTCTCCACTTTCTGGAGGCCCTCGACCTCCGACCTCCCGCCCGTCTCCTGGAACTGGGCTGCGGCACCGGCTGGCTCGCCGAGTTTCTCGCCCTCAACGGCTACGACGTCCTTGGCACTTCGCTTGCCGACTGGGAGATTGCCGACGCGGGCCGCCGCCGTCTGAGTCTCGAGGCCAAGCAACTCCCCGTGCGCCTGGACTTCCAGGTGGCACCGATGGAGACAGTCCACGAACACCTGCCGCCCGACCGCCGGTTCCAGGCGGCCTACGTCTTCGAAGCCCTGCACCATGCCTTCAGTTGGGAGCAAACCGTGGCCGCGGCTTACCGGGTCCTTGAACCCGGCGGCTGGCTCGTCATCGCCAACGAACCGAACCGCGTCCACACGTTCGTCTCGTATCGGGTGGGTCGGCTCTCGAACACCCACGAGATCGGGATGAGCCGGCGCCGGCTCCTGCAGACGATGCGCAAAGTGGGATTCCGCGAGACCCGCGTCTTCGGCCATCGCCTCCATGCGTGGGTGCTGACCCACTGGATCGCCGGCCGGAAATAGAACGGGTTGGGAAGGCACGCCTCGCAGGTTCCAGGATCCGCGTCGGGAAGGGTGATCTGGTTCCTCGCGGGCGCCTCCCGAAACTCCGGGCCAGGCCCACCAGCTTGGCGGTGTCCCTGCCCCCGCGCTCGCGCAGCATGTAGTAATCCAGGTGCAGGGTACGGGCGACGGTGCTGGCCTCCTGGCCGCGGGCCAGTTGCGCCGCCGCCCGCCAGAGCCCGTCGTGGAGACAGGCGCGTCCGGGTTGCCTCCGGCGCCGCGTGGCCTGTTGCCGATGCAGTTGGTTGAGGTCGGCCGTCAAGACCGTCCTGGCTCTGACGCGCGGTTCCACGGTGGATCGCTGCCGCAGAAGGACGAAATCACCGACCGCCGTGTGGGCTGGCCAGGGCCTCGGCAGCGAGCGGCGGCGCCCGAACGGCTGTGGCCCGCGGCGATTCGGTGGACCGAATGGTTCGGCCTACCATGATAGGTTTCCGCTCAGAGCTTAGTCTTGCCTGACGATATCGACTGAAATCTCCACGGCCGTAATACTTCCTCGGTTCTCAAGCCAGTGTTTGGTGTTCCGATCCTCGGGCCAGCCCGCGCCCGGCCCATAGTCCTTCGCCACTCCATTGCGATGATCCGTGATCGTTCCTTGCAGGATATAGACCATGCCCGGCCTGTCTTTATGATCGTGCATCGGGCCGAACACGCCGCCTGGTTCGATGGTCACCAGACGCATTCGCAATTGGTGCCCGGCCATGCCCTCGATTTCAGGACCAAGGTCAAGAGCTGCCAGCAGCTCAACCGTGACACCTTTCGTTTCAGGTCCCGCTTTCTCATTGTTCATCGTGCTCTCTTCTCTTCGCTTCTTTGGCCGAACGACAAGCTGTCCGATGACGGGGAGCGCGCCGCGGACGTCCGAGGCGCAACGCGAATCGGCCCGAGCTCCTCGTCCTTCGGTCGAGCGACTGGTTATGCCATCGCGATCGCATGCGTCTCCTGAAGGTATTGAGTAAACCTCGCAGCTTCACGACTCGTGGTGAACCCAGCGTGGTCGATCGAAACCCATGTCCCGTCATCGAGTCTGAGGATCGTCCGATTGCGCCCCCGCTCCATCCGGATTACACGATTGAGGTCGATATCTCGGATCCGCCGCCGGGACAGCGGGTCGGGCGGAGAAGCGCGATCCGAACCGGCTCCCAGCTTCGGGCGGAGCAGTGGGGCCGGCGGTTCGCCTCGACCGAGCGGTTCGGTCCAGTGTTCATCGCCGTTCCGTCCCGTACTGCGGGTCACGTCGGTGATGTCGCAACACCAGAACGCGCACATCACGACCAGTCTCCCGATAGAGCAGGTGGTGCGGGAACTTCGGAAAGTTCGCGCGACGCACGGTCTGCGAGACTCGGTGAAATCGGCTAGGGTTGGCAGTGACCAGGCCAAGAACGTGTTCGAATTCTGCGTAGAACCTCACCGCCAGCTCATCGCCTCCTTCCCGCCTGTAGTAGGCCAGCACGCTTGCCAGATCGTTCTGGATGAGCCGATGGAGGATCAAGCCCATCGCTACGGTTGGACCAACCGCCTGAGTTCCTCCAGTGTCATTCCCCGCTCCGTGTCCTGTTCCAGTTCAGCATCGCGGCGGACCGCCTCGGCAATACCCTCATCGTCATCAACGACAACCGCCGGCAATGAATCCAATAAACGGGCGGCCAACCTTGCCCGCTCGGATTCATCCAGTTGCAGCACCTGCTGCTCAAGTTCGCCTACCGTCTTCATGCCCACACCGTACACGGTGGCCACGTGGCCGCAAGACTGATGGCCGAACGCCCAAGCTCAGCGACCGCCGCCGGGAACGGGCTCTTCCAGTGGAGCGGGCATCCGAACGACCCGCTGCGGACGAAACCGAGGCGGCCGGCGGCGGTTCGGTGGAGCGAATGGTTCGCGATTCATGCCACCTCCACGTACTCGGCGCGACTGGTGGGTGCCGGGATGTGGGTCCCGTCCGCTCGCATCCCCTCCAGGTGGAATTCGAGCGCCTCGCGGATCAGGGACTCCGTCTCCTCGATGGTCTCACCAACAGCAATACACCCGGGGAGGTCCGGCACATAGGCGCCGTACCCGGTCTCGCTCTTCTCGATGACAATCGCGTATTTCATGGCTTCATTTCCATCCCGCCTGCTTCAGGATACTGTTCAATGTCCCCCTGGGGATGTCCAGCGAAGGCTTCCCTGCCACGGTCACACGCGCACCGGGTCTGGCGGGATGCACAAACTGCCAATGGCTCCCTTTTTGCCGAGCCAGGAGCCACCCGTCTGCACGCAACCGCTCGAGGACTTCATGGACTTTCATCGAGATTCGTGCCGCGCACGACAAGGTCAGCGACGGGGAGCCAGCCGCCCCGGAGGTCGGATTGCTGTCCGGGCCACGCGGCTGGCTCCCGTTCGCTGGATCGACTGGTTGGCCGTTGGTTCTTGTCACGGTCAGTTCGAAGGTGTCAACCGAGCTCACGCGCACCGGCTCGCCTTTCGCGATCGGGCCGAAATCTGCTCGTGCCGCGTAATCAACGTCCCTGACTCGAACAATCCCGGCCGGCTTTAGGTCACTGGTCGCGAAACCCTCGAGTCCTAGCAGTTGATCGGACTTTGTAGCCGTACCGGGTACGGGACCGCGGAGGATGAATCGGTCTCGCGAAGGGAACCAAAAGATCCACTCTTGAAGCGCGAGCCCGAGCACGGCGAGGACCATCCATGAGCCACCGATATAGTCCCCGACTAAGCCAACGACGACTACCACGCCTAGGCCGAGGAATCCCTGTGCCGTCCCGATTCCCAGGAGATCAAATAGAACATGCAGCAGTACAAACAACAGGAGCAGTCTGGCCAGGATCCAGTGAGGACCCTTCCAGCGAAGACGGATGGCTTGGATACTGGATCTTCGTGTCCCGAGCCAAGGGCGCTGGCCGCGAGCGCGTAGGCGGTGGACGTGGCTGCGTAATCATTCATGACTGATTCGGCCAACGACCCAGGTGAGCGACCGCCGCCGGGGATGAAGGTGGGGCGGAGCAAGGCGATCCGAACTGCTGGCATGCCTCGAGCGGAGCAGCGGGGCGGCGGTTCGCCTCGACCGAGTGGTTCGCTCTCATGTCAGTCGCTTCTGGATCCAGGTAGGATCGCGACGGCAATCGAGCACTGCCCGTACCACCACCTCGCCGTGCTCGATCCGATAATAGACCGCGAAGGGGAATCGCACCGACAACATCCGGTGGTAACCCGATCGCATCGCGTGGATACCGCCGTACAGCGCCAGCGAGTCGATCTCGGCGCTGAGCATGTCCAGAAAGTAATCACCGATCCCCTCGTGCTGCTGTTCGTAGAATCGGTGTCCTTCCCGAAGGTCCTCCCGTGCCGATTCAAGAACCCGGACCTTCATGCAGCTCCCGGCGCAATTGCCGCTTGGCCTCGTCCCAGTCCAGTACGCGCTCCTGGCCGGCCGCAAGCCGGCGTTCCCGCTCCGCCAAGACCTGAGCGTGCCACGCGGGAACGGCGTCGTCCGCGGCCTGCGTTGACAAGTCCGCCCATAGGGCCTCCATGGCCCGTAGTTTCTCCGCCACAGTCATTTGCGCCAATGGCAGTTCTGCGTTCATACCCCCGTAGTCTCCCTCCTCCGTGCGCGGCGGTCAACGCCGCCGTCGGGCGGTGCCGCCGGGCGGCCGATTGGCCGCGTCCGGTATTTCATGAAGCGAACGCCACAGGTGAGCGACCGCCGCCGGGGAACCGGGTGGAGCGCAGAAGGACGATCCGAACTGGCTGCCAGCCTCGAGCGCAGCAGCGGGGCGGCGGTTCGCCTCGACCGAGTAGTTCGGCATTGGTGTCTGGCCGCCAGAAGTCATTTGATGCCTCGGATCACAGTCACGGTGCCCTCCGCCGGACGTCCGGTCACGTAGATCAGTCCCTTGGCGTTGCTGGCACCCGCGACAGCGAGGATGTATGTGGCCAGTTCTGTCGCCTGTTCCTGCGTGAGGATGATCCCGCAGGTCGGGACATCTTTCGGTGATACTGCGTGGACATGGACCGATGACCGCAGGCGGGCGGATGCCGACGATATGTTGTACTTTCCGGCCATTGCTCTTCCTTCTCCTGACGGGAGGGGATGGGTTCCCCCCCGGGGGGGGGGTGGACTCCGCATGGCGTTGTAACGTGCTGCCCGCCGGGACGGATACATTGTTGTTGAACTGAGCCGCGGTTCTGCCGGCCAACGACTACAGGGAAAGTAGCCGAGCGGCCCCGCTTGGGGAAGCCGGAAGTTGGGCGTGAGGGTGATCCGGCGAGCGCGCCGGGCGCGCCGGATCGAGGCCCGGGGCGGCGCGGGACCCGAACCGGACATGGGGGGTGAACCGGGCCAGGTCCCGTGGCGGCGGGAAGGCCTGAAACCGGGAGAACGGGCCCACGACGCCGTGGACCTCCCCTCGTCCGGGAGGTCCGGAGGTCCGTGGGCCAGCAAGGGCGTCTCGGGTGGGGGGCGCGTTCATGAGGTGTCGTCGAACGGGGGTGGCGTCGCCCGGGGCGGGGCACGACGGCCACCAGCACCAACGCGCTGGCGCCACAGTACGGGCAGCGCAGTCCGGAGTCCGGATCCCCGAGACCGGTCGAGGTGTCGGCCGCGTCGGCAACAGGGTGGGCGTTGTGACGGTCGTCGCCGGGGCCGGGGCCAGGAGCGCCTGCACCCGCGCCAGGCGCTCCTGGCGGCCGCGGTTGGCCAGCAGGCCGTAGTGGCGGATCTTGGTGAAGCGTTCGGGCAGGAGGTGCAGGGCGAAGCGGCGCACAAACTCTGCAAGCCTCAAGGTCATGGTCCGGTGGCGGCCGCCGTGGGCGTAGTCCTTGTCGTCGAAGCTTACCGTGCCCGCGTCCGGGTCCAAGCGCAGCAGGCGGCGGGGGCTCAGCGCCACGCGATGCGTGTAGCGCCCGACATACCGGAGCACCTGGTCGGGTCCGGCGAAGGGGCGCTTGGCGTACACGACCCAGGGCTTGCGCGTAAGTTCCCGCACCTGCGCGGCGAAGGCGGCGGGCGTCGCCCAGGCTTCCAGCTCGCCGTGAAACTCGAGCTCACCGCGCTGGAAGAGCCGTTGCAGGCCGACCAGGTACTTGCCTTGAAAGACCGTGGCCAGCGGCTTCACCGGGAAGAGGAACCGGGTCGAGGCGTTCACCCAGCGTTCCCGGTCGGCCTGCCAGCCCCCGCCGGTGACCAGGCAGTGGAGATGGTAATGGTCCATGAGGTTCTGGCCCCAGGTGTGCAGGATGGCCGTGATCCCGATCTGGGCGTCGAAGCGGTTCTGCCCGAAGGTGAGCAGGGTCTGGCTGGCGGCGTTGAAGAGCAGGGTGTAGAGCCTGCGCCGGTTCTGGCGGATCAGCGGGTTGAGCCCGTGGGGCAGGGTGAAGACCAGGTGGAAGTAGGGGACGGGGAGCAGGAGGGCCTCCTGGGCTTCCAGCCAGGCCGCCGCGGCCGCGCCCTGGCATTGGGGACAATGGCGGTTGCCGCAGGAATGGGGCACGAAGTGCTCGCGGCCACAGGCGGTGCAGCGGTACTGATGCCCGCCCAGGGCGGGGGTGCGACAGCGCCGCAGCGTGTGGAGCACGCGCCCCTGGGCCGGCGACAAGGACGGCCAGGTGTCGGCTCGGGCCCAGGCGGCGGCGAGCACCTGCGCCAGGGTCGGTGACGGGATCAGGGCGCTGGCCATCGGCCCAGCTCCGGTTCAGGCCAGGACGGTCGCGGGCGACGGTGCTGGCGGCAGGTTCAGTTGCTGGAGCGGACCCTGGAGCTGGGCCAGGCGCTCCTGGCGTACGTGCAGATACGTCGTGGTGCTGGAGAGGCGGCTGTGCCCGAGCAGATGCTGAACCACGGTGAGCTCGACGCCGGCTTCGAGCAAGTGAGTCGCGAAGGAGTGCCGCAAGCTGTGAATGCCGCCTTTGCGCGGCAGACCGGCGCGTTCGAGGGCGCGCCAGAACCTCTTCTGGCCGGTGCCCGCGGGCAGGGGGTTGCTCCGGGTCGTGGCGGGAGGGGAAGAGCCAGCCTTGGGGACGGCAGGTGCGCCAGTAGGAGCGGAGTTCGTCGAGCAGGCGCGGGGGCAGGAGCGTGTACCGGTCCTTCGCGCCCTTGCCCAGGACGACGCGGATCTGCATCCGGGCGCTGTCAATGTGCTCAGGGCGCAGATGGCAGGCCTCGTTGAGGCGCAAGCCCGCCCCGTACACCGTCATGAGGAAGGCGCGGGGCTTGGCGTGGGGACAACCGATGGTGAAGAGCCGCTCCAACTCGGCGCGGCTGAACACCTGCGGTCGGCGGGTTTGCGACCGGACCCGAGGCAGCAGACGTTGGAGCTGGTCGGTGGGCCGGTGCAGGACCAGATCATAGATCCGGCGCAGCCCGCTCAAGTGCTGGTTGAGCGAGCTGGGCGCCAGATGCCGGACGCCGCGCAGGTGGAGCAGGTAGGCCTGCAGTTCCGCGTCGCGGATCCGATCTGGTGCGCGGTGGTAATGTTGGGCCAGTGACGCGACGGCGGTCACGTAGGCCTCGACGGTGCGTTCCGCCATCCCTCGCAAAGCGAGTTCCCGAATGAATTGTTCACGAAGTGGAGTCAGACCACTCCAACTTCGTCCCTCCTTGCGGGAATGTCAGAGACCGTCCGAACTGCCCTCCGCGCAGCGGCTTAGTTCAACGATGTATAGGCAGACGAACGGCGGGAATAACAGATAAGTGCAACCGTTTGGGTGCCATTGACCGGATAGGCAGAAAAGGCCCGAAGCGGATCCCGAGGTCGGCAGTCTGCGGGGTCGTGCTTGGAGCGGGCGATTCCGAGTGGATGGGTTGGTGTCGGGGTGCCAGCAACGGTGCGACGCAGGGTTTCGGCACGGCAACCTGAGGCGTGCCTGAGGCCGTTGGCTCGCTGCCGCATGGGCGGTCGGAGGTGGTTGCGTTCATTTCCCACGTCCTATGTTGTGGCGCGAGTGTTCGACGCGGCGGTCGCCGGGTCAAGGACGGATTTGGGGCCAGGACGGATCTCCCCAGACCCACCCAGGCTTTGCCGGGAAACCCCGGGGTTTGCCATTGCCATGGGGCGGTGGGGGCGCGAGAAGGGAGCCCAGGCATGGAGCAACAGCGGCAGCCTGGCCGGCAGGTCGCGCGCGCCCGTCAGCCGGCGGGCGAAGTGGCACCTTGGGTGCGGCGGTTGTTCGCGAGTCGCGGGCTGCACCCGGCGAGCGGCGGCTGTTCTGGTACGGACAGCATCTGGAGCAGTTCCTGCGCTGGTGTCGGAAGCGCGATGATCGGGCCAGCCTGGGAGATCTACAGGCCGGATATGTGCGGGAGCTGGAGACGGCGCAGCCGCCGCTGCCGGTCTGGAAGATGGACCAGATTCGGCAGGCGCTGGACGCGTTCACGCAAGGGGTGGACCACTGGAGGCTGGCACGAGCGAGGTGCAGCAATTCCTGGAGTATCTGGCGGTGGAACGGCAGATCTCGGCGAGCACCCAGAACCAGGCCTTTTCGGCGCTGCTGTTCTTCTTCGAGCACGTGTTGGTGTGGTCCTGAGGCGACTTGCGGGGCACGTTGCGGGCGCGCCGGGGGACGCGGTTGCCGGTGGTGTTGAGCCGGGAGGAGATCGCGCGCTGGTTGGGGGGATAACCGGGACATTCGGCCTGATGGGGCAGTTGATGTATGGCACGGGGTTGCGGCTCATGGAGTGCTGCCGGTTGCGGGTCAAGGACGTGGACTTCGAGCGCGGGCAGATCGTCGTCCGTGAAGGCAAAGGGGACAAGGACCGGGTGGTGATGTTGCCCATGCGACTGGCGGCGGCACTTCGCGATCACCTGGAGCGGGTCCGCGGCCTGTTCGAGACGGACCGGCGGGACGGCTTCGCTGGCGGCCAAGTACCCGAAGCCCGTGCACTGCCATACGCTTCGTCACAGCTTCGCGACGCACCTGCTGGAGGCGGGGACGGACATCCGGACGGTGCAGGAGTTGCTGGGGCACGCGCGTCTGGACACGACGATGATCTACACACACGTGATGACGAAGCCGGGCATCGGGGTGCGGAGCCCGTTGGACGGGTGAGGGGCGGAGGGCCAAGGGCCAAGGGCGAGGGGCAAAGGGTGGAGGGGAGAGTACAAGGAACAAAGCGCAACGCTCAACGCTCAACGCGCAAGGGAAGCGTCCTGTGCTTGTTGGACCTGCTCCGGGGGCCTTGAACCGAGGAGGGTGCAGGCGGGACGCTCGCACCACAGGTTCAGGGAAGTTCCAGGATTGCAGGGGGCGGGGCCGGGCCGGGCCGGGCGAGAGGGCAAGCGGCTTGCGGGCGAGGGGGCAGGTGGCCTACGGTGCGGCCGGTCGTGTGCTGGGCGGATCGATGAAAAGCTACGTGCCGCATCTGGTGCGCTACCTGCAGAGCCGGGCGGGGAAGCGCAACGTCACGCTGTTGTTCAAGTACCTGCTGCTGTTCGTCGGGCTGGTGGGGTTGTACAGCGTGCTGTTCCACTGGTTGATGCAGTGGGAGGACCGGGAGCATTCCTGGCTGACCGGGGTGTATTGGACGCTGACGGTGATGTCCACGCTGGGGTTTGGCGACATCACCTTTGAGTCGGATCTGGGGCGGGCGTTCTCGATTCTGGTGCTGTTGTCCGGGATGCTCTCGCTGCTGGTGCTGCTGCCGTTCACGTTCATCGAGTTCTTCTACGCGCCGTGGATGCGGGCTCAGTCGGAGGCGAGGGCGCCGCGGGAACTGCCGGCCGAGACACGTGGGCACGCGATTCTGACCCACGGGGGCCGGTGACGAGTGCGCTGATCCGCAAGCTCAATCAGTACGGACAGCCGTACGTTCTGCTGGTGCCGGATCTGGCCCAGGCGCTCACGCTGCACGACGAAGGGTACCAGGTGGTGGTCGGCGCACCGGATGACCCGGTCACCTACGAGAAGGTGCGCGTCCATCAGGCAGCGCTGGTCACGGCGACGGGCAGCGACATCAGCAACACGAACGTGGCGTTCACGGTGCGGGAGATCGCGCCGGACATCCCGAAATTCTGACGACCGCCGACTCGGACGCGGCGGAAGACATTCTGAAGCTGGCGGGGAGCACGCGGGTTCTGCAACTGCACGAGATGCTGGGGCGTTCGCTGGCGCACCGGACGCTGGGCGGGGATGCCCGGGCGCACATCATCGGCCGGTTCGAGGAGTTGTTCATTGCGGAGGCGACGGCGGCGGGGACCCCGTTGCTGGGGAAGACTCTGGCAGAATGCCGGCTGCGGGAGCTGTTTGAGGTCACAGTGGTGGGCGTGTGGGAGCGGGGCCGGTTTCGGAGCGCGCAGGCGGACACGGTGTTGGGGCCGAGCACGGTGATGGTCCTGGCGGGCTCACGTCAGCAACTGGACCAGTTCAACGAGTTTTTCTGCATCTATCACGGGGCGGCGGGACCGGTGTTGATCGTGGGCGGCGGGCGGGTGGGGTGTGCCACCGGGCAGGCGCTGGCCCGCCGGGATCTGCCGTTTGTGATCATCGAGCGCGAGCCTTTGGCGGAGGCCACGTCCGGTAAGGTGGTGCGGGGGGACGCGGCGGCCATCGAGACGCTCGAACAAGCCGGGATTCGAGAGACCCCGGCGGTGATCATCACCACCAATTCGGACGACACCAACGTCTATCTCACGATCCTGGTGCGCCGGCTGCGACCGGACGTCCAGATCATCAGCCGCGCCACGCTCGAGCGGAACGTGTCGACGCTGCACCGTGCGGGGGCGGATTTTGTGATGTCGTATGCGTCGATGGGGGCCAACGCGATCTTCAACGCGTTGCGCCGGGCCCACGTGCTGATGCTGGCGGAGGGTTTGAGCGTCTTCCCGTTCCGGATTCCACCGGCGCTGGGGGAGGACGATTGCTGACAGCGCCATTCGATCGAGCACCGGGTGTAGCGTGGTGGCGGTGCGGACGGCGGACGGATTGCTGATCAATCCCGGGCCGGGTACGCGGTTGGCGGCTGGGGCGGAGGTGATCTTGATCGGGACCGTCGAGGACGAGGAGCGGTTTCTCGCGGCCTACGGTCCGGGCTGAGCGCCGCGGGGTCTCGACGGCTGAGGCGCGACCGCGGAGGCGGAAAGGACAAAGTTCAAAGCACAAGGCTCAGGGGAAGCGTCCTGTTCCTGCCGGACCTGCTCAGCGCCCATGAACCGCGGGGGTGCAGGCTGGCAGCCCGCACCACAGGTTCATCCAGCGCCTCCCTCAGCCCCAATCCCCGATGTTCGTAATCGGCGGAGAATCCAAGACGGGGCGTCCCTCCACCGATTACGAACATCGGGGATTGGGGAAGTGACGGGTCGGGCGGTTCATGGAGAGTTCCTTGTTCCTTTCGGACCTGCTCACCGGCCATGAACCTGGCAGCATCGCCAGCGTGCTGCGACACCAAGAGCAGTGTGACCGTTCGTATCCTTTGGTGCCTTGTGCCCGGTGGAGAGACTGGTTCCGGTGGTGGACTTCTGCGCATTTTGGTGAGGCCCTTGTGGGTTTTCCCGTTGGGAAGATTTGTTTCTCCCAGAACTCCACCGGGCTTGCGGTGTCGTGGCCAGACAACCTATGAATCCAGTCCCAACCCTGCCCGTGCTCAATCCGCTGGCTGCCTTCGTTGATGTCGGCAGTGAGCAGATGTTTGTCTCCATCGGTGGCGGTCCGCCCGAGGTCTTCGGCACCGTTACCTGCCAACTCCACCGACTGCGCGACTGGCTGCAGGCGCGCGGCGTCAAGTCCATCGCCATGGAAGCCACCGGCGTCTATTGGCTGCCCCTCTACGGCGTGCTGGAAGCGGCCGGTTTGGAGGTCCTGATGGTCAACGGTCGGCAGACCCGTAACCTGCCCGGACGCAAGACCGACATGAAGGACTGCCAATGGGGTGCCACGCTCCATGCCCACGGTCTGTTGCGTGCGGGCTTCGTGCCCCCGGCCGACATCCGCCGCCTGCAGGACTACGTGCGGCTGCGCACCGATCATCTGACCAGCGCGGCGGCGTGCGTGCAGCATCAGCAGAAGGCCTTGGAACGGATGAACATCAAACTGCACGATGTCATCAGCAGTCTGGTCGGCACCAGCGGGCAGAAGGTGATCGGGGCGATCCTGGCCGGCGAGCGTGCTCCGGAGCGGTTGCTGGGGCTGTGCGATGTGCAGATTCGGCAGAAGAAGGCCGCTGAGGTGAAGGAGTCGCTGCGCGGAACTTGGGCCGAGGAACATCTCTTCGCGCTGCAGCAAGCGGTCGAGGACTGGCAACACTTCCAACGCCAGATTGCGGCGTGTGACCGACAGATCGAAGCGGTGCTGCACCAGATCCACGGTCCGGCGTGCCCAGCCCCCGCGGCGGGGACCACACCTGTGGCGGTCAAACGTCCGGGGGTGAACGCGCCACAGATCCCGGGACTGCACGGCCTGCTGGTCCGCTTGTGCGGCGGCAAGGATCTCACCGTGCTGCCCGCCCACACCGACTACAGTCTCCTGCAACTGATCGCCGAAGTGGGCACCGATTTGAGCCGCTGGGCGACGGAGAAACACTTCACCGCCTGGCTGGGACTGGCCCCGGGCAGCCACCAGAGCGGCAAGCGCCACGGGTCGGTGGGGCGCAAGCGCAACCGGGCCGGGCGGCTGTTCTGCGTGATGGGACGGAGCCTGGCGCGCAGTAAGCATATCGCCCTGGGTGGTTATTACCGTCGCATGGCTGGGCGGCGCGGTGGCTTGGTGGCTAACATCGCCTTGGCGCGGAAGCTGGCCGAGTGGTTCTGGCGGGTGATGGTCAAAGGGGTGGAGTATGTCGAACGCGGGTTGGCCCAGTACGAAGAGCAAGTGCTCGAAACCAAGCGCCGGGCCCTGCAACGCTTGGCCAAACAGCTCGGCCGCGTGGTCCTCCCCCAGCCTCGCCGAACTCAAGGCCGAGGGGTAGGTTCATGGGAAGTTCCAGGATACCAAGGGGCAGGTCTGGTTCCATGCTGACCGGCCTGGGAGGCGTGCGCGGGATGGTTCATGAACCCTGTGAGTGCAGGCGGGACGCCCGCACCACCGGTTCGAGGGTGGGGAGGACAACTGCTGCGCGTCATTCGGTGCATTTCTGCGATTGACGTGCTCTGGAAAAGGGCAAATGGTCTCCAGCATCTGCGGGTTGAAGCTCTGAGGGAAGGGGATCGGTGGGGCAGGCGGTCGCCGGCGTACCGGGCCGCGCTGGAAGCCTGATGTTCTCCCTGGGGCTGTGTCAGGCCCGCCGCCCTGCTATGACGCCAAACAGTCTCCTGGATCGGAGCCAGCCTTCCGCGGCGCGGTTGTCGGTGCCTTGCCCCGGTGCGTCGAGGCGGCGGAACCGGGCGGCGACGCGGGGGCGGGGCTGGTTGGAATGGGGGCGTTGGTGGGGTTCGCGCTTGCCCGAGCCGAGCCCATGTTGCCGTTCCCGGTCCTCCGGAGCTGAACCTGATTCTGTCGGCACCGGCGACGCTGGGGCCGCCGGCGGGTCAACCCAACGCGTTGCGGTTGGCGGATCTGGATGGCGACGGCCGGCGGGATGTGGTGACGGCGAACGTGGGGGGGTCGGCCTTCGCTGGGGCCCGCAACCTGACGCCGGAGGGGGCGAGTTACGCAGCACGACGTTCGCCGCGCTGGAAGCGTTCGGGCCGGCGACGACGCTGCCGAGTCTGGCGGTGGCGGATCTGGATGGTGACGGCCGGGTGGACGTGGTGGTCAACCCGGCCGCGGCGGGGGAGGTGTGGGTGTTCCGGAACGTCAGCGGTCCGGGCGACCTGCGGTTCGAGGCTCCCCTTGGGTTGCCGAATGGTGCTGTCGGTACGGCGGGGCTATCGACGGACGTGGCCGTGGGTGATTTTGACCGGGACGGCCGGGTGGATGTGGCGGTGGTGAACGCGAGCGACGGTCGCGTGGCGGTGTACCGGAACACGAGCACGAGCGGGGCGGTTTCGTTTGCGGGAAAGGTCGAGTTCGAAGTGGCGCAGGATCCGCGGCGGGTAGCGGTCGGGGATCTGGATGGTGACGGGCGGCCGGACTTGGTGGTGGGGGCACGGAGCTCCGGCCGGGCTGAGTCTGCTGCGCAACACGGGGGCGCCGGGCAACGTGGCGTTCGAGGCGGGCGGGGTGCACCTGCCGTTGACGGCGGCGCTGGCCGAGTTGGCCGTGGCGGATCTGGACCGGGATGGCAAGCCGGACGTGGTGGCGGCGGTGCCGGAGCCTGGCGGGGTGTGGGTGTGGCGGAACACGGCGTACGTGGGTGCATTCAGCGCGACGCAGCCCGCGACCCTCGCGAGTCCGCAATGGTTCGGGACGGAACCGGGCGCGCGAGCGGTGGCGGTGGCGGAGATGGATGGGGACGGGTTTCCGGAAGTGGCGGTGGTGCATCTCGGGCGAGGGAGTCTGACGCTGTTGGGCAACCGGAGCCAGCCTGGCCAGTTGGAGTTGGTCCCGCGGGGGCATTTTGCGGCGGGGGACGGGCCCCTGGCAGTGGCGCTGGGCGATCTGAATGGGGATCGGCGTCCGGACGTGGCGGTGGCGGACCACCTTGGGGGGCGGTTCCAGGTGCGTCAGAACCGCTCGACTCATACCGGTGGTGGCGCGGTGCCGTTCACGATTGGCAACATCCGTCGACCGGCGACGGAGTTGAAGGTGACAGTGCGGTCGGCGAACCCAGGGCTCCTTCCGGCCGAGGGTCTGGTGCTGGGAGGGGAGGGAAACAACCGGATGCTCCAACTGACGCCCGCGCCTGGTGTTTCGGGAGTGGCCCGAGTCACGGTGCGGGTTGAGAACGGCGCGCAGGGGTGGGTTGAGAACGAGTTGCTGGTGCTGGTGGGCTGTCCGGACAACACCGTCTGGCCTATGGCCTGTGAGTTGGGCTGGGAGCCGGATGCGGAGGGGGTGTGGCGGGCGTCCATCCACCAGGCGTTGGGGGCAAGCGGCGAGGGGCGTTGGTTCAAATTCAAGATCCAGCCCGAGAGCGAGCTGTTCATCATCCTGAGCGAACTGTCGCGGGACTACGATTTGTTCGTCTTCCAGGACATCCGGGCGGCGTATGAGGCCATTGAGGCGGGAGACTTGGGGGTGGACGATCTGGCTGGCCTGGGCACGCGCTACGCGCCCGCCGCCTACAGTCCGGCGGCGTACAGCGGGGAGGCGTATGCGCCGGTGGCCTACAGCCCGGCGGCGTATAGCCCGGCCGCCTACAGCCCCGCGGCGTACAGTCCGGCGGCGTATAGTCCGGCAGCGTACAGCCCCGCGGCGTACAGCCCCGCGGCCTATAGCCCGGCGGCGTACAGCCCGGCGGCGTACAGCGAAGATGCCTTTGCCCCGGCGGCCTACAGTCCGGCGGCCTACAGCGGTCCGGCGGAGGCACCGGTGGCGTTCTCGCCGGCGGCGTATTCTGGGGCGCAGACGCGGAGTCTGGTGGCGGTGTCGGCGTTCGATGGCCTGGCCAACGAGGGGATTTTCATGAACACCTGGGGGGCAGCGGTGATTTCTATGTTTGCGTGCGGGGGCGTGAAGGGGTGTTTGATCCGGAGCAGCCCTTCCGGCTGGACCTGTACCTGGTGCCCGGGGACTGCGGTTCGCTGGACGTGAGCACGCTCCCGGCGAGTGACACCGTAGCGACGGCGGGTGCGGACGGCGGCTACACGACGCTGGTGCTCACCGATTTTGCCCGGCTGAGCCGGCCCGAGGACCCGGCGACTGCGGATGCCAGGACCGCGGATGTGGCCTTGTTGCGCGCGCGTTTGCACGCGTTTGTGGCGCGGCCGGAGATTCACGGCGTGGTGGTGGACCTGGATCAGGACGTGGCGATCCGGCAGGCGAATGAGCTGGCGGATGCCAACTACGATTGTGTGTTCGCGAAGAATGTCGTGGCGCGACTGATCCGCGACGTGGTCGAGCGTTTCCGGCAGGTCAATCCCGGTCTGAGGTATGTGGTGCTGGTGGGAGGGGGATGACGTGGTTCCGAACTTCCGCTACCCGGATCTGGTGCCACTGGGGCTGGAGCAGAACTTCATCGTGCCGGTGCGGGACGCGACGGCGAGCCAGGCGAGTCTGCGGCTGGGCTATTACCTGTCCCAGGACGCGTATGGGGCGCCGTGCGAAGTCGAGCAGAAGTTCACGCGGGTGCCGCTGCCCCAGATGGCGGTGGGCCGGCTGGTGGAAAGCCCCGCCGACATTCTCGGTCTGCTCGACGCCTATGACGAACTCGACGCGGGTGAGCTGCCGGTGCCGCGGTCCTCACTCGTGACCGGGTACGAGTTCCTGGCGGACGCCGCGCGGGCCGTGGCGGCGGAGCTGCGGGCGGGGATCGGCGAGGGTGCGGGGCAGGTGCACGACACGTTGATCGCGCCCGAGCACGTATCGCCTCTGGCCGATCCGGAGACGACGGAGAACTGGTCGGCCGCCGAATTGGTGCAGGTGTTGTTCGGGCGCCGCCATGACCTGCTGTTTCTGGCGGGACATTTCAATGATGGGGGAGCGCTGGCGGCGGACTATGTCAGTCAGCTCACGGCGCGGCAGGTGGCGGAATCGGACATGACCTTCCAGCACAGCGTGATCTTCGGCGCGGGGTGCCACGTGGGTTACAACACCGTGGACCGCCACGCCGTGCCTCAGGTGACACAGGATCCGGACTGGGCGCAGGCCTTCGTCCGAAAGCGGGCCATCCTGGTGGGCGGCACGGGCTATCAGTACGGCGACACGGAGTTCCTCGAGTACAGCGAGCGGCTGTATTTGAACTTCGCGCGGCAGCTCCGATCGGGGTCGCCCGGCAGCTTCGTCACGCTGGGCGAGGCGTTGATGAAGGCCAAGCGCCAGTACTTGAAGGAGACGGACGAACTGCGGGGCTTGCATGAGAAGGTGGTGCTGCAGGTGGCGCTGTTCGGGCTGCCCATGCTCAAGCTCCATTTGCCGGGCAAGCGGCCACCGGAGGCGGGGCCGGACGTGATCGTCACCACGCTGAACGAGTACCCCAGCGAGGATGCCGGCGACCCGGCGTTTGCGCCGACGGCCGGAGCGGTGCTGGGGTTGAAATGGGCGGACGTGACGGTGGACGCGGGGCCGCTCGCGGTCGAGACGCGGTCGCTTCGCCACTATCCCGAAGAGGATCCCGCCAACCCGCTGGATGTGTTGGTCACCTACTTGCGCGGCCCGCAAGGGAACGTGAGTCATCCCGCCGAACCGGTGCTGCCACGGGTCGTGAAGGATGTGACAGCGCCGCAGCCGGGCGTGGTGCTGCGCGGGGTCGGGTTCCGGGGTGGCAGCTATGCGGATGAAGGCGGGGTGCGGCCGCTGACGGGCGCGCCGGCCACGGAGTTTCGCGGTGCGGTGGTGGCCTTCGAGTCGGCGGTTTTCCATCCCGTGCAACCCTGGGCGGTGAACCATTTCGACAGCCTGTGCAACGAGGCGGGCGGGGTGACGCGGCTGAGCGTGTTTCCGGCGCAATACCGGACGGACCTGCAGGCGCCGGACACCGGGACGCGGCGTGCGTTTTCGGACCTGCGGTTCCGGCTGTTTTACAGCGGCAACGTGGCGACCTACACCGACGCACTGGGGGCCAACCCGGACACACCAGCGCTGGCGGACGCGCCGACGATTGTCGAGGTGCTGGACGAAGTGGTGGAGGGCGCGGTCGTGCTGCGGGCACGCGTGGTGGGCAACCCGGCGGCCGGCATCCAGGAGGTCTGGGTGACCTACACGGCCGAGTCGGGGCCCTGGCGGGGGCGGTGGCAGACGCTGGACCT
Organism: Verrucomicrobiota bacterium; assembly: GCA_027493615.1. Classification (GTDB taxonomy): domain Bacteria; phylum Verrucomicrobiota; class Verrucomicrobiia; order Limisphaerales; family J093; genus DSVZ01. The sequence continues at coordinate 396,416 of JAOSKK010000038.1, read as the reverse complement.
CGTGCAGGATCCCGTCCAATCCAGCTTGTGGTCGGGGACGCTGCCGCTGGAGGGAGACACTGCCCCCGCGGCCGTGCGGTATGCCGTGCATGCGGTCAATGGGGTCGGGCTTGTGACGATGCAGGCCAACCGCGGTGGCTTCTTCACTCCCGGAGCGGCCCAGGTCCCGGCCCTGGCGACCGGGTTGACGCTCGACGGTTTCCCGCTCAGCGGCGCCCATGGCGATACGGCGGTGTTGAGTGCCGTCCTGCGCTCAGCCGATGGCGCCGTGACGGGGCAACCGGTGCGGTTTGGGCTGGGGTCGCAGCAGGCGCTGGCGTTGAGCGATGCGGACGGGCGCGCCACGGTCCGGCTCCCGCTGCGGGGTTTGCCGGCCGCGTACGCGTTGCAGGCGGGTTTTGCGGGGGCACCGGGTCTCGCCCCGCGTCGGCCTCGACGCGATTTGAGATATTGCGGCAGGGCACGCGAATCGAGTTGGTGGATCAGACAACGGCACGCCCGAACCTGAATGTGATCGCGCGGTTGGTGGACAGTCGTGACCGTCAACTGGCGGAGAAGTCGGTGTTCTTCGTGCTGACGGACCGGGAGGGGGTCGTGCGGGTGGCACGGGCGGTGATCACGGACTTCGCCGGACAGGCCCCACTGGGCATCGTGCCGCTCGAGGTGGGTACTTACACCCTGCGCGCGTTCTTCAATCAACGCGTGCCGTTGCCGGGGGAGGTGTCGCCGGTACCCCCGGAACTGGTGGGAACGCTGCAACTGGATCCGCGTTACCTGTCGGCAGAGCAGCGGGGGGAGTTCACGTTCGCGCTGGTAGCGGTCAACGCGACAATCTTCCGGCAGCCGGGTCGGCTCGCCAAGGCACATGTGCCGGCGTTGCTGGCGGCTTCGCAGGGACTGGCGGGTTCGCTGGCGTTGGCGAGCGTGCAGGATGCGGAACCGGAAGGGGCGCGGGTGAGCGTTGAAGAGACCGGGGACTGGATCCTGTACGAGCCGCCGGCGGGCCAGGATGTGCCGGGCCGGTTCCGCTACACGATCGCGGACGGCCAGGCGAACACGGCCACGGGCATGGTGGACGTGGTCCTGCTGACGGCGGACAGCCAGCCCACGCTGAACCTGGTGGCGATTGTCGCCTCGCCCGGGAGTCCGACCGTGCTCACGGTGGCCGGGATTCCCGGGCTTGAATACGCGATCCAGGCCAGGGCGAGTCTGGACGCTGCCGTGCCGTGGTCCACGCTCGGACGGGTGACGGCCGGGGCCAACGGCCTGTTTCAATTCACCGACATCGACGCGCCGCATCACGGCGTGCGCTACTATCGCGCCGTCGGTCCCTGAACCCTTCAGCTTCCTCCTCGTGACATGAGAACCTACCGCTTTTTCTGCATCGCTGTCGGCCTGCTGGCAGTCTGGGGTGGGACGGCCACGTTGTCGGCGGCCACCTATGTGTTCGACTTCGCCGACCTGAACCTGGCCGTGCCGGACGGTTCCTCGGCGGGCGTGAGCGACACGCGGTCGTTGAGCCTGCCGTCGACTCCGATTGCGCATGTCAGCGTCGCGCTGAGTCTGCGACCGCGGGACGGGCGGGCCGCGTTCAACGGCGATCTTTACGCGGCGCTGACGCACGGGAGTGGTTACAGCGTGCTGCTCAACCGTGTGGGGCGTCGGGCGGGCAGCGTGCTGGGCTACGGGGACAATGGGTTCGACGTGGTGTTTGACGATGCGGCTGTGTTGGGGGACGTGCATGCGTACCGCCTCACGCTGAACGGGGATCATGCGACGAAGCTTCAGCCGACGTCGGGTCCGCTCACAGGCACGTGGGCGCCGGACGGTCGGACGAGTCAGCCGGCGGAGGCGTTGTTGGTGGACCCGCGCAGTGCGCTGCTCGGTGGTTTCCAGGGAATGAATGCCAACGGCGACTGGACGCTGTTCGTGGCGGACTGGGAGAGCGGTGGACTGGTCAAGCTGGATCGCTGGGCGCTGACCATCACGTTGGTGCCCATCCCGGAGCCGGTGGCAACGAGCCTGGTCGCAGCCGCGGCACTGGCGGTGGGGGCGGGTGTCCGGCGTTGGTATCCGGAACGGCTGAAGCCCGGAGCGTGACGGGGCCTGCGAGCCGCGGCATACTGCGGCGCATGTTGTTGCGGGTCTTCCTGGCGGGCATGCTGGTGGGAAGCGGGGCGCTCACCGCGCCGGTGCCGGGCTTGTTCAATACCGGCGTCGGCAACGACGGGACGCTGTTGCCTGGCGGGGCGATCGACCCGCACTGGCGGTTGGTGGCGAGTGCCGACGCCGCGGCGCCGGGGCCGCAGACGCGGGTGGTGCGGGAGGGTTATCCGATTCCGCCCTGGCTGGCGAACGGGCCGGAGTCGAAGTGGATTGCGCCACAGGCCGACCAGTCTCGTGGGAACGCGCCCGGGGACTACACGTATCAGCTCGTGTTTGATCTCGGGGATACGAACCCGCCACGGCCGTGCTCACGGGCCGGTGGTCGTCGGACAATGGCGGCGTCGAGATGCGCCTCAACGGGCAGGTCACCGGGGTGACTTACGGGGGCGATTTCACGAGCTTTTCGGCCGGGTTCACGCTCACAGAAGGGTTCGTGGAGGGGACGAACGTGCTCGAGTTCGTGGTGAACAATGCCGGGGACGGCGTCAACCCGACGGGCTTCCGCGCCGAGCTGTCGGGGACGGTGGATCCGCTGCCGCCGCCGGGCACCCTGCCTGTCATCACGCGTGACCCGGAAGATGTGGTGGTGGCGCCAAAGGAGGCGGCCTCGTTTCAAGTCAGTGCCACCGGCAGCCGGCCGTTGCAGTACCAATGGCGGTTCGGAGGGGCGCCGTTGGCCGAGGCTGGCATGGCCAGCTACACCATCCCGACCGCCACGGCTGCCTGGGTGGGGGATACGATGTCGTCGTCCGCAACGCCTGGGGGGCGGTGACGAGCCGGGTGGCCACGCTGACGTTGCGCAGCCCGAGCCCGGCGGAGCGAACGTATGAACCCCTGGGTCCCTCGAGCCGCCGCACGGGCGTGGTGTTGAGCGAGATCATGTACCATCCCGCGGCGCGGGCGGACGGGCGGAACCTCGAGTTCGTTGAACTGCACAACACGAATCCGTTCTTCGAAGACCTGAGCGGGTGGCGGATCAGCGGCGGTTACGACTACACGTTCCCCGCCGGGACGCTGCTGCCGGGGAACGGCTTCCTCGTCGTGGCGCCGGAACCCGCGGATCTACGGGCGGTCTACGGTCTGACAAACGTGCTCGGCGCCTTCGCGGGTGCGCTGGGCAACGGCGCGGGCACGGTCCGCTTGCTCAAGCAGTCGGGTGCGGTCGTCCTCGAAGTGAACTACCGGGATCGGCCGCCGTGGCCCGTGGCGGCGGATGGCGCGGGGCCTTCGCTGGTGCTGGCGCGACCCAGTTGCGGCGAGGGATCACCGGACGCGTGGGCGGCCAGTGCGCGCGTGGGCGGTTCGCCGGGGATGGCCGACCCCGTTCCGACCGGTCCGCTCGCGAACATCATCTTCAGCGAGTGGCTGACGCATGGGGCCGCAGGACAGAGCGAGTTTGTCGAACTGCACAACCGCAGTCTGGTGCCGGTGGATCTCTCAGGATGCTGGCTGCGGGCCGGGGCAAGTGGACCGCGCTTCCGGGTGCCCGACGGCACGACGCTGGCGGCGGGTGACTACGTGGCCTGGACCGACCTGGGTTTCGAACTCGAGGCGCAGGGCCAGACCCTGCTGCTGTTCACGCCCGACGAATCCCGGGTGGTGGATGCGATCCGGTTTGGCGGACAAGCCCGGGGCTATTCGAGCGGCCGCAGCCCGGTGAGCGAATCGGCGTGGCGCACGTTGGCCTGGCCCACGCCGGGACAACCGAATGCGGTGCCGCTCGCGCCCCCGGTGGTGATCAACGAGCTGTTGTACCACCCGCCCAGCAGGGCCACGGAGGATGAGTTCATCGAGCTATTCAACCTGACCGACCAGACGCTGAGCCTGGCGGGTTGGCGCTTCACGGACGGCGTGACCTTCGCCTTCCCGGACGGTGCGGCCATTCCGGGTCGGGGCCACGTGGTCGTCGTCCGGGACGCGGGCCGGTTCCGCGAGCGCCATCCAGCGCTGGATCCGAACGTCATCTTCGGCAACTACGATGGCGCGCTGGACAACGGGGGTGAACGGGTTGCGTTGGCCCGGCCGGAATTCGAGGTGCGCGAGACACAGGCCGGCCCCGTCACGAACCGGTTCGATGTGGAAGTGCATGATGTCACGTATGCCGACGGCGGGCGTTGGGGGCGGTGGGCCGATGCCGGCGGGAGCAGTCTCGAACTGAAGGACGCCCGCGCGGACGCACGACTTGCGCCGAACTGGGCCGACAGCGACGAAACGGCGCGCGCACCCTGGACCACCATCGAGGCCACGGGCGTGCTCAGCCTCGCGCATCCGGGTGTGCCGCAGGCCGATCAGTTGCAGATTCTGTTGCTTGGGGCTGGCGAGGCGTTGGTGGACCGGGTCGAGGTGCTGGTGGACGGCGTCAACCGCGTCAGCAACGGCGGTTTCGAAAGCGGCACCGCCGGCTGGTTCTTCCAGGGCACGCACCGGATGAGTCGAGGCGAATCGGGTGAAGGCTTCCAGAGCGCCCGGAGCCTTCGGTTGGTGGCCAGCGAGCGGGGCGATCATGTGGCCAATCGCGTCCGGACGGCGCTGACATCCCCGATTCCCGTTGGTGCCACCGCCACGATCCGTGCGCGGGTGCGGTGGTTGTGCGGGCATCCCGAGATCCTGATGCGTCTGCGCAACGGGGCCCTGGAGGCCTCGGGGCGGCTGGCATGGCCGCCGTTCGCCGGCACGCCTGGCGCTGCGAACAGCCGTCGGCTCGACAACGCGCCGCCCGCCATCACCGCCGTCCAGCATCGACCGATCCTGCCCGGGGCCCTCGAACCGGTCCGCGTCCTGGCCCGCGTGGCTGACCCGGATGGCGTGTCGGCCGTGACGCTCCACTACCGGCTCGACCCCGCCAGCACCGGGCAGACGATGGCGATGGTCGATGACGGGTCGGGCCCGGACGAACTGCCACACGACGGCGTGTTCACTGCGCGGTTACCCGGGCAACCGGCGGGAACGCTCGTGGCGTTCTGGATCGAGGCAGCCGATGCGGCCGACCCACCTGCGGTCGTGCGGTGCCCCGAGGACGCACCGGCGCGGGAGTGTTTGGTTCGCTTTGGCGAAAGCCTCATTCCCGGCGCCTTCGGCAACTACCGCCTCTGGCTGACGCGCGCGAACCACGACCATTGGGCGGCACGCGAGAAGATGAGCAACGAGGACGTGGAGGTGACGTTCGTCTACGGAAACCACCGCGCCGTTCATCAGGCCGGCGCGCATTACAGCGGCAGCTCCTACACCGCGCCCGGCTACAACTCGCCCACCGGTAACCTGTGCGGCTACGACGTGAGCTTTCCGGCCGACGACCGTTTCCTGGGCGACAACCGCCTCACGCTCGACTGGCCCATCCGCGACGACACCAACCAGCGCGAGCAGCTCATGTACTGGTTCCTCGAACAGTACGGCCTGCCCAACATGTACCGGCGCTATGTGCATCTCGTGGTGAACGGTGTTCGCCGCGGCCCCATCTACGACGACGTCCAGCAGCCGGGTCGCGACACCCTGAATGAGTGGTTCCCCGACGACGCCGAAGGGTCGCTGTGGAAGACGGACTGCTGGAATGAATTCGATTCGGCCGGCAACCGCATCGATCCCTGCATCCTGAACACGCTCGAGCGCTTCCCCCCCAGCGGTCCGCTCAAGGTCGCCCGTTACCGGTGGAACTGGAGGCCCCGGGCGGTGCGCGGCTCGGCCAACGATTTCACGGATCTCTTCGCCTTGGTCGCGACGATGAACGCCCCGACGGACTACGTCGCCACGGTGGAGGCGCAGGTGGACGTCGCGCATTGGATGCGCACTTTTGCCATGAACGACCTGGCGTCGTTCTGGGACGCGTTCGGCAATCCCAACGCGAAAAACACCTTCCTCTACAAGCCACAGCGCGACGGCTGGAAGCTGTTGTGCTGGGATTTCGACGTCGGCCTCGGCGTGTTCAACGACCCGCCAAGCGCGCCGCTCTTCGACGTGAATGACCCGACCTTGCGCCGGATGTACCAGACGCCCGCGTTCGTGCGCCTTTACTGGGCGGCCCTTGAGGAGGCGCTCGACGGGTTCTTCCGTACCGGCGCCGGGACCGCGGTGGACGCCTTGCTCGATGCGAAGTACGCGGCGTTCCAGGCCAACCAGGTTCCGCTCGCTGGTCCCGGCGGGATCAAGTCCTGGATCCAGCAGCGTCGTACGTATCTGCAGGGCCAGCTCAACACCGTGCGCGCGCCGTTCGCGGTGAGCACGGGAGGCGGCCAACCCTTCGACACGTCGGCTTCGCCTGTTGTGCTTGTCGGAACGGCGCCCGTGTCGGTGCACTCGATGCGGGTGAACGGGGTGGAACTCAGACCCACCTGGCGCACCGTCACCACATGGGAACTTCGCGTGCCGCTCGTGCCGGGTCCGAACGCGCTGGCGATCGCGGGCTTCGACCGGTTTGGACGACCGGTGTCCGGTGCTGAAGCGAAGCTTGAGGTCACGTTCACGGGCGAATTGCCCGCGCCCGTCGTGCTGTGGATCAACGAATGGATGGCGGCGAACAGTTCGGCGCTGCCGGATCCGGCCGATGGCGCGTTCGACGATTGGTTCGAGTTGTACAATCCGGGCCCCGAGGCGGTGGACCTGACCGGGTGGCGCTTGACCGACAGCCTGAGCGCGCCGGCGCGCTTCGTGGTGCCGCCGGGCTTCGACGTGCCGCCGCGTGGCTATCGGTTGGTGTGGGCGGACGGCCAGCCGGAGCAGACACGACCGGGCGTTGATCTGCACGTGAACTTCCGGCTCGGTCAGGGCGGTGAGGTCCTGGCGGTGTTTGACACCTACGGGCGTCTGGTGGACGCGCTCGAGTTCGGGCGCCAGACGGTCGACCGTAGCGAAGGCCGCTGGCCCGACGGCGCACCGCCGCCTTTCTATCCGCTGGCCGCGCCTTCACCAGCCGCCCCGAACACGGTCGCGCCCGAGGCGTGGCCGGGGATCCGGATTGTGCAGGTGACGGGACTGCCGGGTGCAGGGGTCCGGTTGAACTGGACGAGCGACCCCGGCCGGACGTACGCGGTGCGGTTGCGCGACTCGCTGGCCGGCGGCGCGTGGATCGAGTCGCCGGCGCGTGTGGTGGCGGAAGGTACGACGGCCTGGTGGGAAGACACGGAAGCGACGGGTACGGGGGGGCGGTTCTATCAGGTGATCCTCGTCTTGCCGTGAGGGGGCGACGGCCCGCTACCGATACTGGCGGAGTTGTTGCGCCTGGCGGACCAGGTCGAGGAAGTCGGCGCGGTAACCAAGTTCAGTCATGCCCGCGGCCTTCGGCCGCGAGTTCGAGCACCGCACCGAGCGAAGCCGAGCCGCGCGCCGGGGCTTCCTGGAGGATGAGTCCAAAGGCGGCGACGGCGGCGGCGAACTTGAAGTCGGTCGAGGCCTGGGCGTAGGTGCGTCCGGCATCGGTCACCGCGAATTCGAGCCGCTGGCTGGTGTGTCCGTCCGGCGGTTGGTAGCGGAGCTTGAGCGTGAGCGTCTCGCCCGTCCCCGGGGTGGGTCGCACGAAGCGGGCCGAAGGCTGGTACTTGAGGGGATCCACCTCGGCCGCGGCTGTGCCGGGATGGGCGGGGACGAGTTCGTAAAGGATGGTCACGGCATGGCCTGCACCCAATTCGCCGGCGTCCTTGCGGTCGTCGTTGAAGTCGCGGGCGCGGAGCTGACGATTTTCGTAGCCCAAGAGCCGGTAGGCGCGCACGACGGCGGGGTTGAATTCCACCTGGGCTTTGACGTCCTTGGCCACGGCGACCAGGGTGCTGTGGAGTTCCTCGACGAGCACCTTGCGGGCCTCGTTCAGGTTGTCCACGTAGGCGTAGTGCCCGTTGCCGTGGTGGGCGAGGGTCTCGAGGGTCGCGTCCTGGTAGTTGCCCATGCCAAAGCCGAGGGCGGTCAGGAAGACGCCGCTGCGCGCCTGTTCGGCGATCAGGCTGGCGAGTTGGCCGCGGTCGGTGATGCCCACGTTGAAATCGCCGTCGGTGCACAGGATGACGCGGTTGACGCCGTCGGGACGGAAATGAGTTCGGGCCAGTTCGTAGGCCGTCGTGATCCCGGCGCTGCCGTGGGTCGAGCCGCCCGCGCGGAGCGAGTTCAACGCGTCGAGAATCGTGGCCGGTTGGTCGCCGGGCGTGGGCGGGAGCGCGACGCGGGATTGGGTGGCATAGACGACGATGGCGACGCGGTCACGGGCGGTCAGACTGTCGACGAGCAAGCGCAGTGCCTGCTGCAGGAGGGGCAGCTTGTGGGCCGGCGACATCGAACCGGAGACGTCGATCAGGAACACGAGGTTGGCGGGGGGCGTTCGGCCGCGGCCAGTTCGCGGGCTTTGAGGCCGATCCGGACGAGGCGATGGCGCGGTTCCCAAGGGCAACCGGCGATCTCGACATGGGCTGCCAGCGGGGCCTCGCCTGCCGGCGGCGCATAGTCGTAAGGGAAGTAGTTGATGAGTTCCTCGAGGCGCACGAGGTCTCGAGGCGGAGCTTGGCGCTGGTAGAGGTAGCGGCGAACCATCGTGTAGGCCGCGGTGTCCACGTCCAGTCCAAAGGTCGAAAGCGGGTGTTGGCGGACGTCAAGGAAGGGGTTGCGCCTGTCCCAGTCGGGGGGCGGTTCGAAACCCCAAGGCCGGTGGGGTCCCTTCCAGGAGTACGCCTCCGCGGGGCGCTCGGCCGGTGTTCGCGCGGTGTAAGGCGAGCGGTCCGTGCTCGCAGGCGGAGGTTGCGGGGTCGTGTAGGACGGCGGCGGGGCTGCGTCGGGCGGCTCGGCCAACCGCGCGCCCTTGGGCATGAGTCCGTAACGCATCATCATCCGGATGTCCCGCATCGGCTCGGGCGGCGCGAGTGCCATGGGCGCCGAGGCGGTCGGCGCAGCGCCGGAAGAAGGCTGGTAGGCGTCGGGTGCGGGGGCGGGACGCTGGCGTCCGGGGTGTGGGGCGCGACGGGGACCACGACGGCGGGCGGAGGGGAGGTCGTGACGTGACCGCGTTCCTGCGTCATCGCGATGTCGGTACGTCGGGGGCGTGTTCAACCACCCCGCTTTCCAGATCACGACCGTGGCGATGAGGACGGCCGTGGCGGCGCCGAACCAGGGCCAGGAGAGGCGCAGCCAGCCTGAGAGCCATGAAACCCCACCGGCCGGCTCAGGGGGCATCGTGATCGGGGGTACAGGGCTGGTCTTCCGCATCCGCTGCGGCGGACGGATCGTTCGCCGCCGCTGCCGCCCGTTGGACGGCCGCCATCTGCGCTGCGGACAAGCCGGGTCGGGGCAGGGCCTGGAGTTCTTCGAGAAGACGCTGGGCGGTTGCATGCAGGGCCAGTGCCTCGCGGTGCAGCGGGACGGAGTCCCGGAGGGCGGTGTCGATGGCGCTGCGCTCGGGTTCCTCGAGTTCCTCGAGCACGTAAGCGGTGAGGCGCGGGTCGTCGGGGTCGAGTCTCATGGGGTCCTCCGTGGGGTGGAAGGGGGCAGGCGACCGGCGGTTTCGAGGTGGCGTCGTAGTTGCCTCAGCGCGGTGTGGAGCAGGAAACCGACATTACTGACCGAGAGCCCGGTGAGCTCGCTGATTTCCTTGTAACTGAGTGCATTGAGAAACTTGAGCACCACGACTTCACGTTGGTTGGGGGCCAGGCGCTCCAACAGGCCGAGGGCTTCGTTGGCGGTGTCGCGGCCTTCGGCCCGGGTGGCGGGGTCGGGGTCGAGACTCGGCAGGGCCTCGAGTTGGGTTTCATCCACAGCGGTCATACGACGTTGGCGACGCAAGACATCCAGAGCCCGACGGCGGCAGACGGTGTAGAGCCAGGGAACCGCATGGTCCTGCACGCTCCGGTCGTCCTCGTGGAAGAGCCGGAGGAAGGTGTCCTGGACCACATCGCGGGCGGTCTCGAGGTCGCCCACCAGGTGCTGCACGTAGGTGACGAGCAACGACTGGTGTTCCTCGAACACGCTCTGGCGCCAGTCGGTGGTGGCCGGCGCTTCCGTGGCCTCGATCGCTCCGGAATCCTGCATGCTTCCGAGGATACTACGTTGGGGCGGCGGATTTCTTAGAGGAAATCAGGGCGAGGCTGTGCAGTCACAGCCGACGGGAGCCTGAGAAACGGCTGCCGGCGCAGGCTGGAAGCCTGCACCACGGCGCTTCGGACCTGTTCAAGCCGCGGCCGTCCTCATTTGGCGAGCGCACGCCCTCGCGCGAGTCCACCGGATCCGGCGGACCGCCCCTGCGCTTCCTGTCGTCCGGGACGCCTCCTCACGTCGGCGCTTATGGTGGGAAACGAAGCGTTCGGCTTAACCGCCGTTCAAGGCCTTGACCGTGCGGCGGAAGATCTCCTCGGGTGTGCCGTTGGCGGGGATGGACACCAGGAGGCGCCGCGTGCGGTAGAAATCCGCGAGAGGCGCAGTGCTCTTCTCGTAGGCTTCCATGCGGACGCGGATGGCGTCGGGCCGGTCGTCCTCACGTTGGAAGAGGTCAGCACCGCACTGGTCGCACACGCCGGCCTGGCGGGGCGGGCGGGTTTGGAGGTGATAGACGGCCTTGCATTTCGAGCAGGTGCGCCGTCCGCTGAGGCGGGCGACGATCTGCTCGATGGGGAGGTCGTAGCTGAGCACGGCATCGAGACGCAGTTTCTCCTCGGTGAGGATGCCTTCGAGGGCTTCCGCTTGAGCGACCGTGCGAGGGAAACCGTCCAGGAGGAAGCCACCGTGGCACCGCAGGCAGGTCACGCGCTCGCGCACCATCTGGAGGACGGTGGCGTCCGGGACCAGTTCGCCGCGTTTCATGAAGTCGAGCGCCTGGTTCAGGGCCGGGGTGCGCTCGCAGGGATCGAGGGTCTTGGCGGCGCGGAAGACATCGCCGGTCGAGAGCTGGCAGGCCCCGAGGCGTTCGCTGAGCAGTTCGGCCTGGGTGCCTTTGCCGACGCCCGGCGCACCCAGGAGCACCAGCCGGTAGGGACGGGGGCGCGGTCCGGGGGGCACGGAACAAGCCGTACCGGGGCCTTTGAGCCAGGAGGACCGGTCGTTCTTGGCATTCATGATCTCGATTTCGAAGTGCGGTTCCCGGCGATTCAGCGGGTGGCGGGTGGGTCCGGCTACACGGCGGTTGGCCATCGTTACCCGTTTTTTGGCCCGCGGGCTGCGACCGGATGATTTGCAGGTGCCGGTGGCGGAGCCACGAGCGGGACAGGCGCAGGGGACCGACCCGTGGCCTGCGGAACGGTCATTCCAGGGGGCAAGGCCCTGGAGCCAGTGATCACCCAGGGGATTTCCTGCTTGCCTTTTGGGGTGCCGCCCAAAGAATCCGCGCCTTTGTATGCAGCCGGAAAAGCAGGAATCCACGTTGCTCTACGAGGCCCTGGCGTGGTTCGAGTTGAACCGCACGCGCGTGATTGCCGCGGTGGTGGTGGGGCTCGCACTCGTTGTGGCCGGTTACATTTATTTCTGGCAGCGGGGCCAGGCGGAACTGGAAGCCAACCGGGCCCTGCTGGCGCTCCGAGTTCAGGCGGGCCCGAACGAATCGGCGGCCTCCGCGGCGGACTTCCTCAAGGTGGCAGAGACGCACGCCTCGAGTCGCGCCGCGGACCGCGCCCTGTTGCTGGCCGCGGGTCAGTTGTTCCGGGACGGCCGTTACGCGGAAGCCCAGCCGCAATTTGAGAAGGTGGCGGCGAGCGATCGTCGCGGGCTGCTGGGGCCGTTGGCGGCGCTGGGAGTGGCCGCCTGCTTGGACGCCCAGGACCGGGTGGACGCCGCGCTCGCCAAATACCAGGCGGTCGCCAGTGAGTATCCGAACCACCCCGTGGCCGCCCGGGCCAAGTTCGCCATGGCGCTCCTGCAGGAGGCGCGGGGCGAGCCAGCGCAGGCCTTGCGGCTCTATGACGAACTGATTGCTTCGCCCAACGCCGGTCGGGCGGCGATGGAGGCCTCGGTGAAACGCGAGGCGCTCCTCAAACAACATCCCGAACTGGCCGTGGCCGCCCCCACGGTGCCCGTGGTGCCCACCGCGCCGCCCGGCGCCGGGACCGGGGTGGGCGTTGACACCAACAAGCTCGCCGGCCAGCCCTGACGGTGAAACTCGCGATCATCGGAACGGGGTATGTGGGCCTGGTGACCGGCGCCTGCTTCGCCGAACTGGGGCACCAAGTGCTGTGCGTGGACAACGACACGGCGAAGGTTGAGCTGTTGCGTTCGGGAGGCCTGCCCATCTACGAGCCGGGCCTCGAGGAGATCGTGGCGCGCAATGTCCAGCACGGGCGTCTGGCCTTCTCCTCCGAGATCGCCGAGGCGGTGGCTCAAGCCGAGGTGATCTTCATCGCCGTGCCGACGCCGCCGCTGCCGGATGGCTCGGTGGACTTGAGTTTTATCGAGGGCGTGGCGCGCGAGATCGCGGCGCACCTGACGGCTTACCGGATTGTGGTGGACAAGAGCACGGTGCCGGTGAAGACGGGGGAAAAGGTCGCCGAGACCATCCGTCGCTACTCCAAGGCGCGGGTCGAGTTCGATGTGGTCAGCAACCCCGAGTTCCTGCGCGAGGGATTCGCGGTGGAGGATCTCATGCATCCGGACCGGATCGTGATCGGGGTGCAGAGCCCGCGGCCGGTGCCGGCGATGCGGGAGATCTATGCGCCGCTGCAGGCGCCCATGGTGGTCACGGACATCAACTCCGCCGAGTTGATCAAGCACGCGGCGAACTCATTTCTCGCGCTGAAGATTTCGTACATCAACGCCGTGGCGGTGCTCTGTGAAGCCTCGGGGGCCAATGTCCAGGAAGTGGCCAATGGCATCGGGCTGGACCAGCGCATCGGCCGTCGGTTCCTCGATGCGGGCATCGGGTTCGGGGGCAGTTGTTTCCCGAAAGACCTCAGCGCCTTCATCAAGATCGCCGAAACGCTCGGTTACGACTTCCGGCTGCTCAAGGAAGTGCAGCAGATCAACGCGCAGCAGATGGACCGGTTCTTGCGCAAGATTGCCGACACCCTTTGGGTCCTCAAAGACAAGCGGCTGGGCGTGCTCGGCCTGGCGTTCAAGCAGAACACCGATGACGTCCGCATGTCGCCCGCCATCGAACTCTGCCGGCGGTTGCTCGCCGAAGGAGCCCGGCTGCGCGTGCACGATCCCCGCGCCATGGCGAAGGCCCGCGCCCTGCTGCCGCCCGGACCGGCGGTCGATTACGTGGACGAACGGGACGCCGTCGCCGAGGGTTGCGACGCGCTGGTCATTGCCACCGAGTGGCCTGAGTTCAAGGAACTGGATCTCGAACGCGCCCGCCGGGCCCTGACCCACCCGATCCTCTTCGACGGCCGCAACCTTTTCGACCGGGAGGAGATGGAGCGGCTGGGATGGGTGTACAAGAGTGTCGGACGCTGACCCCGGTCCGGCCCCCGTGGCTGCGGAAGGCCCCGTCCTGCCGGTGGTCGCGGGCTTGGTGTTTCGACAAGGCCGGCTCCTCATCACCCAACGACGGCCCGGCGATCATCTCGGCGGTCTGTGGGAATTCCCCCGGCGGAAAGGTGGAATCCGGCGAAACACCGACGGAGGGTCTGCGCCGGGAACTGCGGGAGGAACTCGAGGCTGAGGTGAAGGTGGGCGACCTCATCGCCGAGGTCGCCCATGCGTATCCGGAGCGCCGGGTGCACATCCAGTTCTTTCGGTGCCGCCTGCTCTGCGGCGAGCCGGTGCCCCGACATTGCGCTGCCGTGGCCTGGGTCACCCCGACCGAGCTCGATCGCTATCCGTTTCCGGCGGCCGACGCCCGCCTGCTCGAACGATTGCGTACCGAGCCCGGCCTGTGGCGGGACGCGTAGACCACGATCTCCTCTTGCTCTTGCTCTTGCTCGTACTCTCCGTGACGGAGCAGGAGCAGGAGCAAGAGCAAGAGCAAGACCGCCGGGATTGGGCCTGCGGTTCCGTTCTGCGGACCGATATTCCGTGGCCGGGGTTTGTCTTCACGTCGGCGCCGACGTCCTTCGTCTCCTGACGTCGGCGCCTACGGGGCGGGCGCCTACGGGGCGGACGGGGTCAGTACTCGCGGTTCTTCTTCTGGCCGGGCATGGGCACGGGGTACTTGCCGTCCGGACCCAGTTGGAGAGGGGCGGGCGAGTCGTTGGCGACGATCTTGTCCACATCGGGGGCGAATTCGTGGTCGCCGTTGAGGATGTCGTCGTACTCGATGATCTGACCGGTGTGGGCGGCCATGCGGCCCATGGAGGTGACCAGGCTGGCGATGGCGCCGCGCTCGACTTCGTTATAGGGCTGGTTGTTGCGGATAGCCGCGATGAGGTCGTCCCACTCGAGCTGGTAAGGGCTGGGCTCGGGTTGCGGGAAGGCCCAGAGCAGGTCGGCGCGGGTGACGTGGTGACCGCGGAACGTGCGAACGCGGCCCGGCGTGTGTGACGCGGTCGAGATGACGGCGGAGCCCCGGGTGCCGTGGGCGAAGCTGTCGAACTCCTCGTGCGTGCCGCTCTGGTGGCGGCCGGTAAAGAACAGCTTGGTGCCGTCGGGGGTAGGTGTACTCGACGGAGTAGGAGTCGAAGTTCTGATCCACGGCGTTGCCGCGAAAGTGGCGTCCGCCGGTGCCGTGCGCGCGAACGGGCCAGGCGTTCTTCATCCAGCAACACTCGTCCACCTGATGGATGTTGTAGTCGCTGAAGAGTCCCCCACTGGCCCACAGGAAACTGTGAAAACGCTGCACCTGATAGAGCAGTTCGGTCTGGTTGTCCGGCTTGGGACCCGCGACGGCCGCGGCACCGCCGGTGCGATAGGCGCGCAGCAGGATCAGGTCGCCGATCTCACCGTCCAGGATGCGCTGGTGGAGCTCCTGGCGCCCGCGGCAATGGCGCACCATGAGGCCGACGCCCACCTTGAGGTTCTTCTTCTCTGCGGCCTTGCCCAACTCGAGCATCCGCCGCGTGGTGGGTCCGTCGACGGTGACGGGCTTCTCCATGAACACGTTCAGGCCCCTCTCGATGGCGTAGGCGAAATGCACCCAACGGAAGGCCGGCGGGGTGGCAAAGATGGCCACATCGCCCGGGCGCAGAACGTCCATCGCCTTCTTGTAGCCCTCGAAGCCGAGGAAGCGGCGTTCGGCCGGAACGTCGAACTGGTCGGTGAACTTGCGCTGCAGGCTCTCCACGCTGCGGTTGAGCTTGCCTTCGAAAACCTCCGCCATGGCGACCAGTTTGATCGGGCCCTGCCGGGCGGTGGAGAGGGCGTTGTCGGCGGCGCCCGTGCCGCGGCCACCACAGCCGATCAGGGCGACCTGGATCAGGTCGGAGCTTGCGGCGTGGACGCGTGGAAGGGCAACGCCGGCCAGGGCCGAGGCGGCCGCCAGGCTGCCGGTCTGCTTGATGAAATCACGACGGGACGGGAGCGATGGAGAAGTGTGTGTCATACGGGCGGCATGCTCCGGGGCGCGATCGCCGCTGTCAATGCCCGACGCCGCTGCCGGCATCACCGATGCCCCCCGTCGCGGGGGAACACGCGGCCTGTCCCGAAGCTCACTCCCTCCGCAGCGGAACGCGCGGGTTCGATGAGTTGCTGGCTGCCGCCGAGCGGCGTAGTCTTGGTTCATCCGCGGGCTCCCAACTCGCTTGCCCGGCTGGCAGAGCCGGGCCCACGACTACGGGGCGCGGCAACCGCATGACCGGACCGTCGGCCAGGCAACAGGACTCATGAAACTCAAGAGCATCGCCCGCAAGGCGCATGACTTTGCGGCACCGTACTGTGTGACCGACGGACGTCGGTTTCGACTCAAGGACGTTGATCCCGGCGACACCGGCTCGCTGAAGTCCGAGGACAAGACGCGGGCCAAGAAGGCCCTGGCTTTGGGGGTACAGACGCTGGCCCAGCTCCAGGACCGGCTGTACGCCCAGGACCGGTGGGCGGTCCTCCTCATCTTCCAGGCGATGGACGCCGCCGGCAAGGACGGGGCCATCAAGCACGTCATGTCCGGCATCAACCCGCAGGGCTGCGACGTTTATTCCTTCAAGGCCCCGTCCGCGGAGGAGCTGGACCACGACTACCTCTGGCGTTGCCTCCGCGTCCTCCCCAACCGCGGTCACATCGGGATCTTCAACCGCAGCTATTACGAGGAGACCTTGATTGTCCGGGTCCACCCCGAACTGCTGGCCCGGCAGAAACTCCCGCCGCGGCTCGTCACCCCCACGCTTTGGAAGGATCGCTTCCACGACATCCGCCAGTTCGAGCGGTATTTGGCCCGAAACGGCACCCTCGTGCGGAAGTTCTTCCTCCATGTCTCGAAGGACGAGCAGAAGCGCCGGTTCCTCGAGCGGATCGAGAACCCGGAGAAGAACTGGAAGTTCTCGATGGCCGACGTCCGCGAGCGCGAGCACTGGGCCGACTACATGCGGGCCTACGAGGACATGATCCGGCACACCGCCTCGCCCGAGGCCCCGTGGTATGTGGTGCCCGCCGACAACAAGTGGTTCACACGCCTGGTCGTCGCCGCGGCGGTGATCGAGGCGCTGGCTTCGCTCAAACTCCGCTACCCCGAACTCGCCCCGGAACAGGCCCGCGAATTGGGCGCCGCCAAGCGCGCCTTGCTGACCAAGCAGCGGTGACCCTGGAGGTCAGACCACGCCCTGATCGAGCATGGCGTCCGCCACCTTGACGAACCCGGCGATGTTGGCGCCCACGACCAGGTTGCCCGGGCAACCGTACTCCGCGGCGGTGTTGAACGCGTTTTGATGGATCGTCACCATGATGCGCTGCAGCTTCGCGTCCACCTCCTCGCGGGACCACATCAGCCGCATCGAGTTCTGCGACATCTCGAGGCCCGACGTGGCGACCCCGCCGGCGTTGGCAGCCTTGCCCGGGCCGTAGAGGATTTTCGCGTTCAGGAACACCTCGATACCCTCCGGTTCCGTGGGCATGTTGGCGCCTTCGGCCACCAGTTGGCAGCCGTTGCGGACGAGCGTGGTTGCGTCCTCGCCGCTGATCTCGTTCTGCGTGGCGCTTGGGAAAGCACAATCACAGGGCACGGACCAGGGGCGCTGCCCGGCCAGGTACCGCGCGCCGAACTTGTCCGCATACTCCTTGATGCGGCCGCGCCGGACGTTCTTGAGTTCCATCGCCCACGCGAGCTTCTCGGTGGTGATACCCGCGGGGTCGTGGATGCTGCCGTTGGAGTCGGAGAGGGTCACCGGTTTGGCCCCGAATTGGAGCAGCTTCTCGATGGTGTACTGGGCCACGTTGCCCGAGCCCGACACCGTGCAGACCTTGCCGGCCAGGTCCTGCTGGCGGGTCTTGAGCATCTCCTGGGCGAAGTAGACCGCGCCGTAACCCGTGGCCTCGGGCCGGATCAGCGAGCCACCCCAGCCGAGCCCTTTCCCGGTCAACACCCCGCTGAATTCGTTCCGCAGCCGCTTGTACTGGCCAAACAGGTAGCCCACTTCCCGGCCGCCCACCCCGATGTCGCCCGCCGGCACGTCGGTATCGGGCCCGATGTGGCGGAACAGCTCGGTCATGAAAGACTGGCAGAAGCGCATGACCTCGGCGTCGGACTTGCCCTTGGGATCGAAATCCGAACCGCCCTTGGCCCCGCCCATGGGCAGCGTGGTCAGCGAGTTCTTGAACACCTGCTCGAAGCCGAGGAATTTCAGGATGCTCGCACACACCGAGGGATGGAACCGCAGCCCGCCCTTGTAGGGTCCGAGCGCACTGTTGAACTGGAAACGGAAACCCCGGTTGATGTGGACCTGCCCCCGGTCGTCCAGCCACGGCACGCGGAAGATGATCTGTCGTTCGGGCTCGACAATCCGCTCCAGGATGTTCGCGTCGCGATACTTCTTGTGTTGTTGGATGACGGGTTCAATGGACTCGAGGACCTCGGACACCGCCTGGAGAAACTCCGGCTCGTGCGGGTTGCGGCGGCGGACAATGTCGAGGGTGTCGTGAATTAGACTCATGGACAGGGCGGGCGGTTTGAGGGTTCGCAGAACGCGGGATGTGATGCATCGGGGGCGCCGCCCGGCACGAGGGCTGGCACCAACGCCGGCCGCCCGCGACGGCTTCCGAATGCGTCCGGGTGTTTACCGGACCGACCGTCACGCAAGGTCACCCTGAAGGCGGCGCGATGCATTGACCGGCGCGCGTGGTACGATAGGCGGGATCAGTTGTCCAACTCATTTTTCGCCCCGGCATCAAGCCACTTCACGGCGGCGTTGCGCCGTTTGACATCTGCGGGAAGCCCAAGCGCCTGCGTCAAGAGGGCGGCCGCTCCCGAAGCTCGACGGTGGCAGCCCCCAGGTCGTGCCCCGCGATTGGCCGTTTCCCCGCGAACTTCGCACCCCCGGCCGGGCGTCGAGGCACGAGCGCGAGAACGCGAGAACTGTTGCGCGAGTTTCTGCTTGACTGTTGTGGCGCAGAAAAATAATCAGTATACATGAACCCAGAAAGGTGTGTAAGGATCCATTGTTATTCTACCCTCCCGTGCCTGGTCGTATGGGCGGCGATGAGTCTTCAGGCGCAGTTGATCACCCGGGTCAACTTCTCGGCAGCGGAAGGCTATGTGGATGGACCGTTGTGGGGCCAGCCGGCGAGGACGGGCACGCCGACCTGGACCTGCGTGAGTGAGAACACCGGCGATACCTATGTCCGCGAGGACGGCATCCGCCACATCTGTCAGTCGATCACGAACGGGGCGCTGTGTATTCGGCCGGACCAGAATCTGGGCGAGTTGACATCGGTGATGTACTGGGCCTTTCCCTTTCCTGCCCAACGCAAGGGGCCCATCACCGTCACCTGGGACTGGCAGTTTTTCCCGACGAATGAAATTCCCACCGACTACGACCCGACCAACAACAACTACCAGGCGACATTGCAGGGCACGGACGTCGGTTTCACCCTGAGCGACTCCGCGAATCGCACCCTGGGCGACAGCGCCGTCTGGGCCGTGTTCAACGAGTTGAGCACGCCGACGCGTATGGGGGGCCTCTGCGATTCCCGCTACAACGGGAACGGTGAGTATGGCACCTGTGGCGGTGGTGGGAACTGGAACGATAAGGGACCACAGTACAAGGATGGCAAGAAGGTGCACATGAAGATGGTGGCCTATTTCGGCAACCCGGACGACCCGGCCAACGACAGCTTCGACGTCTGGGCCCAGCGGGAAGGCGAGGACGTCTGGCACACGACGGTCAACGATTTCTACCCCGACGGTAAGTTCCCCATGCGTCGCTGCCCCGGCGAAGCGGACGGCGATCCCAAGCTGGATTGCATCACAATGTGGCTGAATACCGGCGTGTACGGAACTTACATTCTGGTTGATAACATCCAGGTGTCGGGCCCGGATCCGATCGAAACGTACCGCATCGGCCTGAACTTCGGCGCGGACGAGGCGAATGGCAGCAAGACGGGCACGTTGGCCGCCACCGACCAGGCGGGCGTGCCCGGGGTGGCGCAGGCCAATTGGAACAACCTGAGCCTGCTCAGCGGGTCCAACGCCACCCCCATCCTCGCCGAGGTTCGCGGCACGGCCGAACCCACCGCCGTCGCCGTCGCGTGGAACTCGGCCAACACGTGGTCCTCCACCGGTCGCGGCGAGGAGAACAATGCGTTCAGCGGCGCGGACAAGGCCTTGATGACCGGGTACCTGGACACCGGCAACGCGACGACCTCGACCGTGCAGATCGTGAACCTCCCCGCCCAACTCACCGAGGCAGGCTATGACGTTTACGTCTATGCAATGGGCGGCGTGGGCGGACGCGGCGGCAGCTACCGGATTCTCGACACCGCCACCGGCAAGGTCTTGCGCGATTCCATCCGGGCGCAGTCCCCCACCAACCTGGCCTCGTATGTCGAGGTGCCGACGAACCTGGGGGCCACGGCCAACGGGGCCGCGACCCTGGTGTTCGGCGCGGGCAACTACCTGGTCTTCCGCGGTCTGACCGCCGCGGCGATCACGGTGGAGGCCCGCACGGCCGCGGCCGGCGGGGGCGTGGGATACAGCGGGACGCCGCGCGCGCCGATCAACGCCATCCAGTTGGTGAGTCCGGCCGCCGAGGCGGTGTGGGAGGACGTCACGATGCCCGGGGATTGGATCGTGACGAGCAACTCCGACGACCGCTCACCGGCGGTGGAGCGGGTGCCCAACGCCATCGACAACAACGTGCTGACCAAGTACCTCAACTTCGGCAACGACACCGACCAGGCGCCCCCGTTTGTCGGTCCGGTGGGCCTCACCGTGAAGCCCGGTGCGGGTGCGTCGGTGGTGACCGGCCTGGCGTTCACCTCGGCCAATGACGCGCCCGAACGCGATCCGGCGGCCTACAAGCTGGAAGGGTCCAATGATGGCACCACCTTCACCC
This sequence comes from Verrucomicrobiota bacterium, assembly GCA_027493615.1. GTDB lineage: Bacteria > Verrucomicrobiota > Verrucomicrobiia > Limisphaerales > J093 > DSVZ01. Next base: position 375,948 of record JAOSKK010000038.1, on the reverse strand, counting down.
TGATCTCCGAAGGGCCGGTGGGGCCGTTCAGCGCCCGGTTCATCCGGCAGGAGATCGGCTTTGCCAACACGGTCACGTACACAACCTACCGGCTCTCGATCCCGAGTGTGGCGAACAACGCGACCGCCAACAGCATGCAGTTCGCCGAAGTGGAGTTGCTGGGAACGGTGGTGGCCCCGAAGTTCACGGCCGTGACCCACAACGCCAACGGCTCGGTGACGGTCCAGTGGAAGGGCGGCGGGACCCTGCAGGCTGCCCCCAGCCTGGCCGGCCCCTGGCAGGACGTGCCCGGAGCCACCAGCCCTTACACGTTCAACCCGGCGGAGACCGGACCGGTGCTGTTCGGTCGGATCAAGAAGTAGGCCTCAACCCACACCTCGGGTTTGCCGGTAAGGAGACCGGGCTTCGGCCCGGTCTCTTGCTTTGCGAGGACGCAATGGGGTCAAACATTGACATTTGACAATTCCCGCCGGGCGGTGGCCGGCGTGGTGGGGTTGGTAGAATGTCAAAATGTCAATGTTTGACCCCATTGCGTCTCCTCGACTCGCGCCTCCCGCAACCGCCACGTGAAGACCGTCGAGATCGTTGAAACCGCCAGCAACGCCAGCGCGGCTGTGCCAGCCAAGGCAGCCAGCGCCGGGCGTCGCCGCACCCATTTCCCCAGCCGTTGGACGGCGGTCGCCGGCCGGGCCTGGATCGGTTCATGGCGCATCCAGCGATCGAGATCGTCCGCCAGCGTTTCGGCGGAGCCGTAGCGGCGGGTCGGGTCCTTCTCCAGACACTTGAGGCAGATCGTCTCGAGATCCCGGTCCACCGCCCGGTTCAACGCCGATGGCCGCCGGGGTTCTCGTTCGAGCAGGAGATGGACGGTCTCGAGGGACGTGCCCACGGCAAAGGGCGGCTGCCCGGTGAGCAGTTCGTACAGCACCGCGCCCAGCCCGTACACATCCGCCGCCGTGGTCAGCGAACGCACCTCCCCACACGCCTGTTCCGGCGCCATGTAAGCCGGCGTGCCCAGCAATGCGATCGTCCGGGTCAGGCAGGTCACCGCGTTCCCCCAGCAAACAGCCCTTGAGCGCTTCGAAGCGTCCGGCGTGACCGGCTCCTTCGCACTCCTGCCGCAACCGGGCGAGCACGGCTTCCAGCATCCGCTCGGCCCACGAACGCTCGTAAGCCGCGTCCGGCGGGAGGTCGTTCGCGGCGGATTGCAAAAGACGCGCCTCCGCATCGTCGCCGTGCAGGGACAGGAACTCGACGCCCGCCCCACGCTTCAAGGCCCGGCACCGATCCGCTTCGTTGGCGAGGTAATGCGTCAGCGCCGTCAGCAGAAACGTCCGAAACCGCCCCTTGGCCGGGTCCACCGTCGCGAGGTCCTGCCGCGCCAACAGGCGGGCGAAGAACCCCTGTACCAAATCCTGGGCGTCCTCCGGTCCATAACCCTTCCGTCGCGCGAAAGCGTACAACGGATACCAGTAGGTCCCACAGAGTGCTTCAAGCGCGCGCTCGGCCTCGAGCCCCTTGCCCCGGCCCGCACCTAGAATCACGCTCCAGTGCGTGGTCCGGAAACGCCCACCCGCGATCCATGCGGGGGGATTGCCCGCGGGAACCTCCACGGGTCTCGCTTCGGACCGGTGCACGGCAGACAGCCATCGCGAGGGATCACCGCCACAGGGCGAGATGGAAATGACAATTCACAACTCAAAGGCGAGTTCTCACTTCTGTCTTTGCGAGGCCGGAGTCAACCTCGCGCGGTGACCTGCTTGCCACGCACGGAACACGGCACGTTCGCCCGCCGCGACGCAGCGCCAGGCACCGGCATCCGGCGTGGGCCGGCATCGTCGATCGGCACCGACCCATGAAGGACTCCCCCGAATCGGCCGTCGTCATCCGCGGAGAAGGCACCGCTGATCTGGAGTCGCGAGCGGTCGCCAGGGCAGCCGGGCGGCTCATTCCCTTCCTGCTGCTGCTTTATGTGCTCGCCTTTCTGGACCGCGCGAACGTCGGCTTCGCCAAGCAGGCACTGCAGCGGGACACGGGTCTCACGGAGGCAGCCTACGCACTGGGAGCCGGGTTGTTCTTCGTGGGTTATGCGGTGTTCGAAGTGCCCAGCAACCTGATGCTGCACCGGTTCGGCGCCCGGCTGTGGCTGTCGCGCATCATGGTCACCTGGGGCCTGGTCTCGGCGGCGATGGCCTGGGCGCGGAGCGACACGATCTTCTACACCCTGCGCTTTCTGCTGGGCGTGGCCGAGGCGGGTTTCTTCCCTGGCGTCATCCTCTACCTGACCTACTGGTTTCCTTCGGCGGTGCGCGGGCGGATGCTCGGCTGGTTCTATTTCGGCGCTCCCATCGCCCTCACCCTGGGGGGCCGCTCTCGGGCCTGCTGCTGGAGCTGAACGACGTCCTCGGGCTGACCGGCTGGCAATGGATGTTTCTGGTGGAGGGCGTGGCCGCCAGTACCGTCGGGATCTGGGCCTTCTTCTATCTGAACAACCGGCCGGCCGACGCGCGGTGGCTGACGGCCGGCGAACGTGAGGCGCTGGAAGCGGCGCTCGCAGCCGAGGTCCAACGGCAGGCCCACCCGCCTTCGCACAGCCTGTTCCGGGCCTTGACGCAACCCCGCCTGCTGCATCTGGGGCTCATCTATGCGCTGATCCAGATGAGTGTGTACGGGGTGACCTTCTATCTGCCGTCCCAGGTTGCCCGGCTGCTCGGGCGGGACACCGGACTGCTCGTGGGCCTGGTGAGCGCGGTGCCGCCCCTCTGCGCGCTGTTCGGAGCCTATTACATTCCCCCGCCTGTCCCGCGGTCCCGAGCGGCGGCGCTGGGTGGGGAGCGTTGGCCTGGCGGCGGCCGGCGCGGCGATCGCCCTCTCGGCCTCAAACAACCCGGTGATTGCACTGCTCGCGCTGTGCGTTGCCTGGGCCGGTTTCATCGGCGTTCAACCGGTCTTCTGGACCGTGCCCACCGACGAACTGCGCGGGGTGGCGGCCGCAGGGGGCATTGCGCTGATCAACTCCTGCGGTGCGGTGGGGGCTTTCTGGCGCCGAACCTCAAGACCTGGACCGAACAGGCGGTGGCCTCCGCCACCGCCGGCTACGCGTTGTTGGCCCTGACGACCTTGGCCGGCGCCCTGCTCTTCGGATTGCTGCCCCGGACCCGCCCGCGTAGCGTCCGCCCGAACACACCATGAGCACTCCCACCATCCGGCACGTGCGCGCCTTCACCGTCCGGGGCGGCGGCGCCGATTATCACGACCAGAGCGGCGCGCATTGGATCGATGATCACATCGCCACTCCGATGGCCCGGTATCCGGCCTATCGGGCCAGCCGCCGGTCGTTCGGCTTGAATGTGCTCGGAACGCTCGTGGTGGAAGTCGAGGCCAGCGACGGCACGGTCGGGTTCGGAGTCACGACGGCAGGCTTGCCGGGGGCGTGGATCGTCGAGCAGCACCTCGCGCGGTTTGTCGAGGGCCAGAAGGTCACCGACCTCGAGAAGATGTGGGACCAGATGTTTCTCTCCACGCTGCATTACGGCAGGAAGGGGCTGGCGCTCAATGCGATCAGCGCCGTGGACCTGGCCCTGTGGGATCTGCTGGGCCGCCTGCGCCAGGAACCGGTCTATCACCTCCTCGGCGGCGCCGTCCGGGACGAACTCGTCTTCTATGCCACGGGCGCGCGTCCGGACCTGGCCAAAGGACTGGGTTTCGTGGGCGGCAAATTGCCCCTCCACCACGGCCCGGCCGAGGGCGAGGCAGGTTGGCATCAAAACCTGGAAGAACTGGCCACCATGCGTCAGCGGGTGGGCGACGATTTCTGGCTGATGTGGGATTGCTGGATGAGCCTCGATCTCGCGTACGCGATCCGGCTCGCGCGAGCCTCGCGCGAGCTGGGCCTCAAGTGGCTCGAGGAAGCGCTGCTGCCGGACGATTACTGGGGCTACCGCGACTTGCGGCGGGCCGCTCCGGCGGAGCTCCTCATCGCCACCGGCGAGCACGAGTCCACACGCTACGGCTTTCGGATGCTCCTCGAGATGGAGTGTTGCGACATCATCCAACCGGATGTGGGCTGGTGCGGCGGCCTCACCGAGCTGATCAAGATCTCCGCGCTGGCCGAAGCGCGCCATGTGCTCGTGGTTCCCCACGGATCCAGCGTCTACAGCTATCACTTCGTCCTCACCCGTCACCACAGCCCGTTCGCCGAGTTCCTGATGATGGCGCCCCAGGCAGACCAGGTGGTGCCGATGTTCACTCCCCTCCTCCTCGATGAGCCGGTTCCCGTGAACGGGCGCCTGAGACTGCCGGATCGCCCGGGCTTCGGGGTCCGCCTGAACCCGGCCTTGCCCGCTCGAACGTCCTTTCGCCCGATAGCCCGGGCGTTTCTCCGCCGATCACCAGGTGCGGCGTCCTGGTCTACCGGGCGTCCAGCTTCCTGATCCAGTACGCCGTGCGGTCCAGGTAGTAATCTGCCAGCAACGGGCCGTAATCGAGATAGGTGAAGTCCGCCATGCGCTTCGGGACGGCCGGCTCGATCTGCGTGCCTTCGTGCCACTCGTTGAACGATGTGATGCCCACCAGGGCGGGCGACACGCCGAGCGCGGCGGACCACATGCGGTCGTAATACGCACCGTTCTCGCGATCGCGCGTGTTGCCGCCGTTCCAGGGGCGGATCCGCGTGTCGATGTAGCCCGGCGCCACACAGGGCACGAAGAGCTTGTCATGCGTCCGGGCCCAGGCGGCCAGGGCCGGCCAGTGACGCGGCGTCGATCCATGGGTGAAGCCGTCGGTCGCAAAGTACGTGTAGAACCCGTCGAAGCCGCCCGCGAGCATGAAGTCCGCCTCGTGTTCCTTCACCCAAAGGCCGATCACCACCGCGTCCTCCGCAGTCCCCCGCAGCGTGCGCAGCCCTCGGGCCGCAGCACCTCGGCCCACTCCCAGGCCGGCGTGAGATACGAATCATAGACAAAGAACATCGGCCGGTGCCCGTGACTCGCGAGCCGATGACAGGCGGGCGACGCTCCGAAGCGACCGATCAGGTAGGCGATGGCCTCGCGTGCCGTGGCGGCATTGCGACCCGGGAACGGTTCGAGATGGAAGTTGATGGCCAGGCCCGCCTTCTCGGCGGCGGCAAACAGGCCTGGCAACGCGCGATCGGTGAAGCTGTCCTGGCCCCACCAACTGACGGAGAGGACCCCCACACCTGCGCGCCGCAGTTGACGCATGTGCTCGGCAACCACTTCAGGATCGTTGGCGCTGTAGCATCCGAGCGCCGGGTAAAAGTTTGCCCCAATGTCGTCGCCGCCGGGGTAGGACCGCGGCGGCCCTTCGCGCACCGCCACCGCGTGGTTCCAGTTGGCATAACGACCGTCCACTTGGGGATTGCCGTACCACGGGTAATAGAAGGCCACCGCGCGGCTGGACACCGGCGTACCGAGCCGCGCATCGGGCGGCGTGGAATCGGAGGCGTCCTCACGGACATTCGCCGGCACCTCCACCGCCGTGGCGGAAGGCTTCGCCCGGTCGACCACCTCGTGCACTTGCCGGCGGACGGAAGGGAGGTCGTCCGGACAATCCAGCGGCACATAGGCAGCGCGCATCACCAGTTGATAGCGTTCGCCCAGGCGCGGGGCTGGGATGAACCACTGAAAGTCCCAGGCCGGACAACCCCGGCCACCGCCCGACGGAGACTGCGACAACCAGACGCGGTCCTCCCGGCGGAACATCTGGACGAAAGCCATCCCCCGGCACACGCCGAAGTACCACGGCTCAGTGTAGCGAAGTCGCGAGAACCCGAAGGGCAGTTCGAGCGGAAACGCGGCGTCGTGCGGGAGGACGCGTGTGTCCGCCAACGGTCGGTGCGTGGCCCACGTGCCGTGCGCCGGCGTCACGCCGCGCTGCCAGTCCACCTCCCCCCTTCCCTCCTCCTCCTCCTCGGATCGCCCCCGAAAATGGATGTCCAGCGACTCGGGCTGGTCGATGTAGCTGGCCCAGAAAAGCCCGCAGTAACCGTTCCGAAAGGTGTCGCGACGCGGGATGCACTCGAAGACCACCTCCACGACGCCCGATTCGAGCAACGTGTAGCGCAGGCAACTCTCGAGTCCCCAATGCGGCGTCGGCGCCTGATACAGCTCCGCCGTGCAGGCGTCGATGACCCGCAGCTCCATCGGGGCGTGGCGCGGCTCGAAAAGCACTTCGCGCGGCTGGATCGTGCCGTCGTGGATGTGCTCGAAGTTCAGGCCGGCGTAAGCGGGCACGAACAGATTGCGCGGCTGGCGGACGTGGCGCAGCGCGGCGAGGCCATGGTATCCGGCCCGGTGACCAGGCAGGACGGCGTCGTCCACGGCCCGATTGTCCACCACCACCGCCTCGATCTCTCCGCGACGCAACACCACGTACGCCTGCGCCGGCACCGTGAAGCGCACGGAGGGATTGGCGAGCGACGTGCGGGCAGTGAGCCCGGTTTGCGCGGAGTCCAGCGGGAGGGCGGCCACGACCGTCGCCCCCAAGGCCACGGTCAGGACGGCGAGCAAGGGAGGGAGCATACGCAATCAGTAACGCACCACCAAGACTTCATGCACGTCCGCCACCGTGGCGTCGAGCGTTTGGCCGCGGCGCTTCAAGGCGGTGCCCGGGTTCAACGCCGAGGCTTTCTTGACCGGATCCCTGAACACCACACGGACACGGTAGATCGGGGCATCCTCGATCAGCCCGGGCAACACGTAGGGCCGGTCCTTCGCCGGCGTGGTCTGCGGCGTTGCGTTGTAGGCTAAGAGATGGAGGCGAAGCGTCCGTGTCGGGGCGTCGTCGGTCACCACCGCCTCGACGTTCGCGGGGGCGCTGATCCGCACCCGGGGATTCGGATGCAGGAAACGCACGGCCTGCGCGAACAGCCGGCGCGTCTCGACAATGTGATGCTCGCCCGCCGTGGCGAAGTCCGGCGAACCGGCCAGGGTCAACACCAGGCCGCGCCCAACGTGGTTGAGGAGGACGGCGGGGCCGACGACATCACGGGCGCTCAGGGGCCAGTCGCGGTTGTAGCCGTCCGGGTTGGCCAGGGAGGCGCGGTGGGAGTCGAGCAGTTCGCCGATGGGAAACGCCGTCGTCGGTTCGTAGCGGGTGGCGGGGCCGCGCACCAGGAAGGGCCAGTCCGGCGGGCCGACGCGCAGGGATGCTCTTGCCAGTTGGACATCCTGCTGTCGTTGCGCATCCCGCCAGGCGACGTCCTCCTCGGCGTGGTCCGCGAACCCCGTCGTCCCTGTGGCACGAATCGGCGCGCCCGCAAACCGCATCCAGTAGTCGAGTCCTTCGAGGCGCTCCCGGACGCGGGCGCCGATCAACTCGCCCAGCGACGGACGTTCCAGCGGTCTGCCTCGCGCATCGAGTTGTCCGCTCTGACCCGTCACCAACAGCCGGCCGCCCGCCTCGGCGTACTGGCGGAGGACAGCGATCTCCCGGTCGGAAAGAATGGCCGCATGGGGAAGACACACCACGGGATACCGCTGGAGCGCCGCAAGGGAAAGGTCTTCGTCGAAGAGAAAGCCGAATCCGACGTGTTCGTACACGCAGGCCTTGTGCGCCCCCTGGACGCTCTGGAAATAGCGCGCGGGTTGGTCGCGGCCGTAACCGTCGCGGGTGGCCATGCTGAAGTAGATGCCGACCTCGGCCACGGGTGCCTGGCCGAAGTGCGCACGCTTCTCGCGGGCCTCGCCGAGCAGGGTGCCGATGCGTTCGTAGGCCACCGGATCGAGCCCGCCATCGTAGGCCGTCTTGTCGATCATCGTGACGAAGGCCCCGTGGGCCAGCAGCGTGAACAGCTCCCAACGCATGTCCTGCAACGGTCGCGTGGTCTGGTCGTGGTACATGCGAACCCCGCGCTGGACCGCCACCTGGAAGGGTTTGCCCGGCGTGGTGGCGCGATACCAGGCCGCGTTGAAGCTGGCGGACAGCGCGCCGAACCCCCAGAGCCCCGCCTCGCCCGTGACAAAATCGCCGTTGGCGGCATGGGCCACCGGCGTCTGCCCCACTTCCCAGGAGAAGGGAGGATTGCCGTGGTAGTTGAAATCGACGGTGGCACGGGGGTTCAACCGCCGCACGTGGGCGGTAAGCATCTTCTCGAACCCGTCGCTGGTGTCGTAGCGGAACCGCCGCATCAGGGCCCAGCCGTCGTCCTCCCATTCAATGCCGGTGGGCAGGGGCCGGCCGTAGCGGGCCTGGAAGAGGGTCTGACAACGGTCGCACCAGCAACCGTGTGGTGGACCAAAACCCTGGTCGACCATGTCCAGATGAAAGCCCTCGATGCCGTAGGCCGTCATCTCGGCCAGCAGTTCTTTGACGACGTTCGTGTAGGGCGAGTTGAAACACACGAGGTGGTCGATCGCCTTGCCATCGGAGCTGCGTGCCTTCCAGTCCGGATGCTCCCGCAATTCGTGGGCGGGGTATTGGAGCTGGCAGTAGGCAATCAGCGGAAGCATGTGTCGCCGGGCCTCCTCCACCGCCTCGCGCAGCACGTCGCGGCCCGCCAACCCCGCTGGGCGGGGCACAAGCTTCGAGTCGTGAAACGTGAAGTCACCGTCCCGGACCCAGAGTACCAAGTACTCGGCCTTCGCCTCCACGCAGCGGCGGACAACCTCCCGGCCGTTGAAATGCCGGGCGTAATCCACGGCGTGGCGGCCGCCGGCGAACTGCGCGCCCGTGGGCCCCACCTCCATGCCGACCAAGACACGCTCGTACCACGGCGTGTCCGCGAGGGCGGTCAGGCACAGCGGCACGAACCCCAGGACCAGTCGCAGGCACCCTCGAAGCGAATACCCGCAGAAGCGCTGGCCGCGCGCCGACCGCCGGGCCACGCACGAACGAAGCCATTGGGAACGGATCATGCCGCGCAGGTCTAGCGAACCCAAGCCTCGGTGTCGACGAACAAGCTCACCCGCCGGCGGCCTTCTCCCCAGAAAGCTGTGGTGCGGGCTTCCAGCCTGCGCCCTCCGCGGTTCATGGCCCCCGGGCTGTGGAGAAGGAACAGGTGGCCCTCCCTGAGCCGTCTCGCGGGCGGGCTACCCAAGCTCCACGACGCCGCCACGGCGCGCCGATTCATAGCAGGCCGCGAGCAGTCGCTGGCTCTGCAGACCGAGAGCTGCGGAATGAGCCGGCTCGCGACCCTCGAGAATCGCCTGGCTGAACTCCTCGATCTCCGCGCGGTAGGGATTGACGGGCGTCGGGCGAACCGGCACGCCCCCGGCCGCGGGACGCGACTGCCCGGCATCGTAACCCGCCGCGTCCGCTTCGAGGTAGGCAGTCATCTCGCCCTCCGCTCCCTGGCCGATGGTACCCTGCGCCAGGACGCTGCCCCGGGAGCCGTACAGTTCAAGCCGGTTCTGACTGGCCTGATCCGGCACGCAGAAGAAGGTGTCCACCACGCCGAGCGCTCCGTTGGCGAACTGGAGCGTCGCCACAGCGCTGTCCTCGACCGCGTACCCATGGACGGCACAGCGGGTGCAACAGCTACCGCACGGACCGGGCCGAAGAACATCTCGAGCAGGTCCAGGCAATGTCCGCCCATGTCCATGAGCGACCCACCGCCGCCGAGGGCGGGGTCCTGTCGCCAGGCGTGCGGGAGCGGCGGGTACCAGCAGGAAAGCTGGGCCCGGGCAAAGACCGGTTGGCCAAGCCGTCCTTCGCGCAGGAGTTGCAGCGCGGCCTGGTGCTGCGCGTGGAACCGCATCATGAAGGCGGTGCCCAGCCGCACCCCAGCCTGCGCGCACGCCGCTGCCATGGTCTCGGCGTCCGGCACGGTCAACCCGAGCGGCTTCTCGCACAGGACATGTTTGCCAGCACGGGCGCAGGCGAGGACTTGATCGCTGTGCCCGGCCGGCGGCGTGGCAACGTAGACGGCCTCGAGATCAGCCCGCAGCAGTTCCTCGACACTGCCGACGGCCGTGGCGCCCGAACTCGCGGGCAACCGCGGCGTTCGCTGCGGCATCCACATCGAACACGGCGGCCAACCGGGCATGGGTCGCCGGCATGAGCCCTTCCGGAATCGTGCGGCGCCGGGCGATGCCACCCGAACCCAGCACGCCCCATCGCACCTTTCGCATCATAGACAGTGTTGGTTTCCTGCGTTTACGCCTCCCCTGTCACTCCGCACGCCATCGCGACCGCTTGTAGGCGCCGACGTGACCAGGCGAAGTTGCGTTTCCCCGGCCCCAACGCCGCCTCACGTCGGCGCCTACAGCACGCATGACAGCTCCGGCCACGGCGGGTTTGCAGTATCCAGCTACGCGGCGTAGGCCCGGAGGACCTTCTTGAGCGCCACGCCGATCTGCTCACAGTGATGTGGTTCGAACGTCGGATAGGCGAAGCACGTGAACGTATGCGCCTGGTGCCACCGTGCGTTGGGCACTTCCACCTTCGCGTAGTCCACACTGGCCGGATCGGCATACTCCCGCGAGGTGAAGGGAAAGCCCGAGCGACCGAACGCGTGGTGCCGCGCAAAGGCCTGCTCCGTGTGGCATTGGGGCCAGAACACCCGCCAGCAAGGTGCACCCTCGGCGCCGGCCGCTCTCACGAACTCGGCGATGTCACAGCGCATGTTCTCGATGTCGAGCGAGAAGGCCAGGACGAACCAGCCGTTCTGCCGTTCCGGGGTGTCGATGGGTCGGAACTTCACCAGCGGCTCATCGGCCAGCGCCTCCATGATGAGATGGGCGTTGCGCCGGCGCCGCGGCAGGTTCCAGGTGTCGATGCGATCCAGCTCGGCGAGGCCGATGGCCGACTGCATCTCGGTCATGCGATAGTTCCAGCCGACCAGATTGTGGATGTAGGAGAGTTTTTGCTCGAGCTCCAGCAGGTTGAGCCGGTCCTTCACATCGTAGCCGTGGTCGCGGAAGCTGCGGGCCAGCCAGGCCAGGTCTTCGTTGTCCGTGGTAACCATGCCCCCCTCGCCGCCCGTGGTGAAGGTCTTGCTCTGGCAGAAGCTGCACCCGGCGATGTCGCCCAGCGTGCCCGTCTTCTTGCCCCGGTACACCCCACCGAAAGCCTCGGCGTTATCCTCCACCACGAACAGCTTGTGGCGGCGGGCAAAGGCCAGGATCGGGTCCATGTCCGCGACATTGCCATACAGGTGCACCGGCATGACCGCCCGCGTGCGCTCGTTCACCAGCGCTTCAGCGGAGGTGACGCTCAGACAGTGATCGTCGAGGTTGACATCCGCAAACCGCGGGATCGCCCCCGCCTGCACGATGGAGAAGCTCGAGGCAATGAAGGTGTAGCTCGGCACGATCACCTCGTCCCCGGTCCGATGCCCAGCGCGGTGAGCGCGACGTGGAGGGCGGACGTCCCGTTGGTGGTGCTGATGGCGAAGCGGCTTCCCTGCCATTCGGCAAAGCGCCGCTCAAACTCCATCCCCCGCTTGCCGGTCCAGTAATTGACCTTGCCCGAACGCAGCACGGTTTCCACCGCCCGAATGGCGGCCTCGTCGAACCAGGGCCAGGGTGGCAGCGGGTCCTGGACCGCCGGCGTGCCGCCATGCAATGCGAGTTGCGTGTTCATCGACGTGACAGGGATCTCAGGTTCCGGTCGTACGGATCTCGGCCAGCTTCACCGGACGGCGTTCTTTCCACGAGCGATCGGCTGCAAAGAGGACTTCGTGCGTCCGCACCGCCTCGTTCAGGCCGGTCAGCGGCATGTCCTCACCCCGGTCCAGCGCGGCGAAGAAGGCGTCAAACTGCGTCTGGTAGGGATGATCCGCCACGTCGCCGGAATCCACCGGCTTGAAGGGGAGTTCCTTCCAGGCGTGTCGGTCGTCACCGTGCAGTCGGTTCGAGTGAAACCGATTGTCCAGCACCGAGCCCTCGCTGCCCACCAGGTGCGTGTGGAAGTAGTAGGGCTGCCAGCAGTCGATCACCGCGGCACACTTGCCCACCGCGCCGTCCCTGAACTTCAGGACGGTCGTGGTCGTGGACGGATACTCGTAACGCGCGAACGTGGGATGAGCCGACCGGGTGCCATACGAGAACACCTCCTCGACTTCACCCGGCAGACAGAGCAGCAAGGCATCGAGCGCGTGGCAGCCCGCCTCGAGCAGCGCGCTCCCGCACTCCTCGACCGTCGTGCACCACTCGAACTCCCGGTACCACGGTCCGATCCCGTGGTAATAGTCCACCTCGGCGTAGTGCAGCGTGCCCAGCAGGCCGCGCTCGAGCAGCGTCCGCGTCTCGCGAAACTGCGCGGAAAAGCGGAGCTCGAAGCAGAGGCAGAACCGCACCCCCGCGGCGCGCACCGCCTGCTCCACCGCCCGCAGGTCTGCCAACGACAACGCCAGGGGCTTCTCGACAATCAAGTGCTTTCCGGCTTGCGCGGCGGCGATGGCCTGGGCGGCATGTTCCTTGTGATAGCCGCACAGCGAAACCACCTGGAGGTCCGGGTCGGCCAGCAGCGCGGCATAGTCGCGGTAGACCTTCAGCGGGCAGCCGTGCCGGACCGACAACTCGGCCGGATCAAGCGGCCGCGAGGAACAGACAGCCGTCACGCGCGCCCGCGACCCGGCATTGATCGCCGGCAGATGGGCTTGCGCCGCCCAGCCATAACCGACGATGCCCACGTGGTAAGGCTGCATCACGTTCGATACGTTGCCATGGTTAGCCTTCCCATCGCCCTTCTGTAAGCGCCGCCGTGAGGAGGCCTCCCGTCTATCGTCCGCCGGCGAGGTCCAGCATCTGTTGGACCGCCGCGTTGGGCTGGTCGATGTCCCGCGCGGAGCGGAGGGTGACGGTGGGAATCGCGCCGTGTTCGATGTGCATCCGCATGCGCAGCGCCTCATTCGCATCCCGCCCGCTCAGCCCCGAGTAGCCGAACGTCCGGCACAGCTTGCCGAAGAGCCGATGGTTCAGATCGCAGCGCCCGGTCCGGTCGAGTCCCTCGACGGACTGCTGCCAACTCTTGAACAGGTGCGCCTGGGCGAACGACTGGCCCTGCATCGTGATCTCGTTCAAGCCTTCGCCCCCACCACCAGACCACGACCCAAGCCGGCGACATGGCGGATCAGGCGGTTCATCCCTTCGGTGGAGGTCATGCCCTCGACCAGACAGTTGTGCAAATTGTGCGAGACCAGGGTGACATCGGTGAATACCGACTCCAGCTCCAGCGCCTGGGCCGCCTCGAGAATGCTCCGGCCCAGGATCGACCGCCACATCGCCAGGCCGGGATGGATCTTGACCATGACCTTCTTGTCGCGGTTCTGACTGAGACTGGCGTTCGACTCAGGCACGCCCAGGCCGCGCCCCTGGTACCAGCTCCAGCCGCGCAGGTCCTGCCGGTCGATGCCGCGGTACTGGAAATCACGCAGGACCGCGTAGGCCGGATGGCTCGGATCCATGTCCACCGCGTTGAAATGCGGCATGATGCGGAACCCCATCGCGCGTCCCTTTGCCATGAACCCCTTGGCCGCCTCACTGGGCACATAGGCCGGGTAGTTCTCGTCGTAGGGATCCGTGCGCCAGTTCGGGAAGTGGATCAGCACCCGTCGCGGGTCCAGCCGGCGGGCCAGGGCGTCGAGAATCTCCGGGGCACCCGGACACCAACTGACCGCAAACCGGACCTCGTGAATCCACGCCGGCCGGGCTGCCTCATCCGCACTCAAGTGATAAGCCCGCCACAGCCAGTCACGATACCGGTCCGCCGGCGTGGTCCAATCCCCCTCAAAGACGTTGAGCCGCCACACAAGGCCGCCGGCGCTGAGGTTGGCATCAATCGGGCCAAACGCCTCGGTATCCAGGCTCAGCCGATGCGGATCCGCGGCCGATCCCACCTGCAGCGCCTTGTAGCGATAGCGGTTGTCCTGCGTGTGAACCCAGAACCCGCCCGCCGTTCCCTGGAGAATGGCGAGGCCGGCTTCCCAGAAAAACGGCCAGGCCCAGTGCGTGTTGCGAACCAGCGCATCCTCGAGTTTCAGCCGGACCCCCTGAAAAAAAGGGGCCACCAACTCGAGGTTGGAACGTAGCCCCGGCAGGTTCCAGCGGCAGGCACGCACCCCGGGACGCGCGGAATACGCGGAGGGTTCCACCAGCAGGTCACCCGTCTCCGGGTCGGCCCCGATGACGAGCACGCCGTCGCCGTCCCAACCGTGGAAGACCACCTCGGCCCGCTGATCGGAGATCGCGTGCGCCGTGATCGTGCCGAACTTCGCATCGTCCACCCGCACGATCTCGTCACCCCGGTAGACCAACTCAAGTGCCGCCCCCTGCGTCGTGTCGGCGACCCGCACCCATTCCTCGCCCGAAGACTTGCTGCGCAACGCGACCAGATACCCGCGATGCCATTCCGCCGAGAGCGTGTGCGTTTCGACCCTGACGCGATCCCCCTCAACCCGCACGGTGGCGAATCGAGCGGGCCCGGTTGCTTCCGGGACAGGAGCGGGTTGGGCTTGGGTGGACGGAGCGGGAGAGGTCAGCGCCGCCAGGCCGGTCGCTGCACCCGCCGTGCTCAGAAAGCTTCGGCGATTGATCATGGTGAAACCCTGTCGAACCTCTGGAAGTGGCCGCGGTGTGTCAATGCCGAACCGGCGGGAAAAGATGGTGCGATGGTGCGCGATAGAGGGTTCGAACCTCTGACCCCTTCCGTGTCAAGGAAGTGCTCTACCACTGAGCTAACCGCGCATCAACGACTTGCGCAAACCTGCGCCCGGTCACGCGAGAGAGGCTACGCGGCCTCCACAAACGGAGCAACACCTTTTGAGCTCGGTGGCAGACGAGCGAATTGCGCCAAGAGTGACTGTTACCGTGGCGGCGATGTGCACATTCCAGCGAAATCGGACACGGATCCCGGTTTCATCGGAATGCGCAGGCGGACGAAAAACATGCCGACCGATGTAAGATCTCAACGCCGATGCAGTTGTTAATAGTGGGTCGGTGGGCAGACGCACGTTCTCGGCTGCGGCTGCACCCCGAGCCTGCCGCTCGCGGATGCCCGGTGGCGGTTCACCGAGCGACGCGTACCGGCCAAGCACAGTCGCCACCAAATGCTATGAAGACATACTGCCAAGAACCCGAATTCAAGATTCTGCCGATGAGCACATTACGCACATCGGCATCCACCGGAAGAAGGGGCCTGGCCGGTGTGCTCGCCCTGCTAGCCCTGGTCGTCAACCTGGAATCCCACGCGCAGGCCCAAGCGCCCCCCACCTTCTACGTCAACGCCGCCAACCGCACCCCCGTCCCCCTTACACGAGTTGGGCAACCGCTGCCACGAACATCCAGGACGCTATCCTCGCCGATCACACGCCGGGTCGGTTGGTGCTCGTGGCCGACGGAGTCTACGAGCCCGAGCTGAGAGGGGTGTCGAACCTCGTGCTGCGCAGCGTCAATGGCCCCACGGCCACCGTGATCGACGGTCAGGACCGGGGACCCTGCGTCATCATCGGACCCGGCGGTGTCGTCAGTGGCTTCACACTCCGGAACGGTCGGAGCGACGAAGCCTATTCTCAGGGTAGCGGCGGCGGTGCGTGGTGTCATGACCCACGTTTCGGGGTTCTCACCAACTGTGTGATCACGGGAAGCCGCAGCCGCTTGGGCGCTGGGGTTCGGGGTGGAACACTCTACGACTGCACACTCACCGACAATGTCGCGGAGGAGCACGGCGGCGGGGCCTACGAGGCCACCCTCTACAACTGTACGCTCCGCGGCAATGCCGCCCAACTGAGCGGCGGCGGGGCCGCCCGGTCCACGCTCCACCAATGCACGCTGATCGGCAACACAGCCGCCGAGGGCGGCGGCGTCGCGGGCGATACCAACACCGTGCTCTACAATTGCATCCTGCGCGGCAACCGGGCCAAGCAGCGCGGTGGCGGTGCCTATGCCGCCACGCTGTTCAACTGTGCCCTCACGGACAATCAAGCCTCGTTGGGCGGGGGTGGGGCGTTCGGTGGAACCCTATACAACTGCACCGTGACGGCCAACGCAGGCGGCGGTCTGCACTCCGCCACCGCCTGCAACTGCCTCGTGTACTTCAACGCCGACGAGGATTGGGTCGAGAGCACTTTCGCCTACTCCTGCACCCTGCCGCTGCCGCCCGGACCAGGTAATCTCGATCTGGACCCTCAACTCGTTTCCACCACCCACCTTTCGGATCGCTCCCCGTGCCTGGCGGCCGGCAACCCCCTCTGGGCCACCCGACTCGACATCGACGGCGAACCGTGGGCCGACCCTCCGGCCATCGGTGCCGATCAGGTCTGGCCCGGCCAGGCCACCGGCCCACTGGCGCTGGAGATCACGGCCGAGTTCCTCCAAGTCGCCCCAGGGTTCCCGATCCGGTTCGCTGCCCACAACACTGGTCGAATCCTCTCCAGCACCTGGGACTTCGGAGACGGCGTTCTCCTCACCAACCAGCCCGTTGCCTCGCACGCCTGGACGGCGCCCGGGACGTACACCGTCCGGCTCACGGGCTACAACGACACGCACCCGGAAGGGGTGACGACAAGCCTCGACATCGCGATCGTTGCAGCCGTCCGGTATGTCGACGCAGCCAACCCGACGCCCGTTCCTCCCTACGTCACATGGGCCACCGCCGCCACGAACATCCAGGACGCCCTCAACGCCAACCCTGTGCCCGGGCGGCTTGTCTGGGTGACCAACGGGGTCTACCAGGCAGGCACGACGGAACGGGACGGCCCCAACCGCGTCACCCTGACCAACGTGGTGGTGCGCAGCGTCCAGGGGCCCGAAGCAACGATTATCAGTGGGAATGGCACGGCCCGTTGCGCCTACGTCGGGGAGGGGAGCACCTGAGCGGCTTCACCCTCACAGGCGGCGTGGCGACACACGGAGGCGGTGTCCTCGCCGCCCCCTCCGGCGTGGTCACCAACTGCCTCCTCGCCGGCAATGCCGCCACCACGGACGGGGGCGGCGCTTGGGGCGGAACACTCCACAACTGCAGGCTCTCGGACAACAAGGCCGCAAGGGGAGGTGGTGGGGCCTTCGGGGCGACCCTGCACAACTGCACGCTCACAGCAAACACGGCGACCTTTGGTGGCGGAGCGGCGGGCAGCTCCGTGCTCTACCACTGCACCGTCACCGGCAACACCGGCGGCGGTGCGCACGGTGGCAGGGCCTTCAATTCCCTCGTCTATTTCAACCAAGGCGACAACTGGGTGGACACGGCCTTCGAATACTCCTGCACCACCCCGGCGCCACCCGGACGTGGGAATCTTGCGCTCGATCCCCGCATGGCCTCGGCAACTCACCTCAGCGCCGTCTCGCCGTGCCTCGGGGCAGGGAATTCCGCGTGGGCACAGGGGGTGGACATCGACGGCGAACCCTGGGCCGATCCCCCGGCCATCGGCGCCGACCAGCTCTGGCCGGGCCAGAGCTTTGGTCCATTGACGATGCAGATGGTCAGCCAGGGCCGCGCCGTGGGACTGGACGCCGGCACGCCCGTGTCCTTCGCCGCACTCAACACCGGCCCCCTGCTCAGCAGTGTGTGGTCGATGGGCGACGGCACTTGGATCACCAACCAACCCTACGTGGTGCATCAGTGGAAGACCAACGGCACCTACACCGTCCGGTTGACCGGTTTCAATGACCGTTACCCGTACGGCATCACGGCGGAATTCCCGATCGAGGTCTACGCCCCGGTCCGCTATGTCAACGCGGCCAACCCCACTCCCGCCTTCCCCCATGGCACCTGGGCGACCGCGGCGAACCACATCCAGGACGCCATCCTCGCCGGTACCGCCCCGGACGAATGGTCCTGGTGACCAACGGCGTCTACCAGGGCGCGCCCCACCCGGCCCAGGGGCTCAACCGGATGGCCCTCACCGACCAGATCCAGGTCCAAAGCCTGTCCGGCCCCCGTCTGACGCGCATCGAGGGTGCCGACGGCGTCCGCTGCGCGTATATCGGGGAGGGTTGCACCCTCAGCGGGTTCACGTTGACCGGCGGCTACGCCGAGGAAGGAGGCGGCGCGTACTGTGAACCCACCGGGGTCCTGACCAACTGCATCCTCACGGCCAACACCGCTGCGTGGGGCGGAGGCGGCGTCCGGGGTGGCATCCTCTACAACTGCCTTCTTAGCGGTAACGTGGCCGGATGGGAGGGTGGCGGGGCGGCTTACTGCACTCTCTACCACTGCAGTCTGACGGGGGAACCAGGCCGAATGGGGATGCGGGGCCAGTGGCTGCACACTCATCAACAGCATCGTCTATGGCAATACTGCACCCGACTGGGGCGACCCGGGCAATTGGGCGGAGTGCGGGTTCGAGTACTCCTGTACCAGCCCGCTGCCCGAAGGTCCCGGCAACGTGGAGGCCGATCCGCGTTTCCTGAACCTCTCCGCCGGTGACCTGCGGCTACGCCCTGCTTCCCCCTGCATCGACGCGGGTAAGGACCTCGCCGGGATCCTGAGCTCCGACATCTTCGGGGTGCCCCGTCCCCTGGACGGCGACGGAGATGGAGTGGCCCGGGTTGACATGGGCGCGCATGAGTTCGATCCCCCGCCAGCCCGAGTTCGATGCGATCCGCTCCTTGGGCACCCAAGGCCTGGAACTCATGCTCTGGGGGCAGCCAGGCACCCGCGTGCGGCTCGAAAGGAGTCGTGACCTGAAGCACTGGGAAGGGCTGGACACGCACCGGATTCCCGTCGGTGGCCTGCGCATCCTCGATCCGTCAGCCGCCGGGGAACCCCAGGGCTTCTACCGCACGGTGGTGGTGCCCTGAATCGACACTTCGGCTCGTCACCCTCCAGTGGAGGGCCCGGCCACAACACACTGGCCACAGCAGTCGCCCGCCGCCTCAGGGGTTTGCCGCCGCCGGCACGGCCGCCTCGACCTTGGGCGTCGCGGGCGCTGCGACCGGGGCTGACGAACTCGCGACTTCGGTTTCTGCCCGGCTCTCGACCGGCACCTTCGCCACCACCGCCGACGGGAACGCGTTGTCGAGGAACACCGTCGCCTGGTCCCGATACGCGAATTCGGAGGCCATCCACCATTCGCTGCGAAAGGCCGTCGCAACCTTGGCCGCGATATCTTCGAGCGAACCATCCGAGGCGACGACGGGGTCAGGAACCGCACGGCGGTTGTAGTCCAGAAACCCTTTCGCCTCCTGCACATAGCAGACCACGTGCGTCTGACGTTCCATCATCACAACGACCAGCTTGGGGTGCCAACCACGCTCCGTGAGCACCTGGCTGGCCAGGCTCGCAAAGTCATCGCAGTCCCCTCGGCGCCGGCGCAGGAAGGTCTCCGCGTCCTGCAACGTCTCACCCAACTCGAAGCCGAACCCGGCAAAGTGCTGCAACAGCCCGGCCGGCGTCAGGTCCCGATCCTCCCGGAGCCGGGTCCATGCATCATCGGCGAAACATCCGGCTGCCACGGACAGACCCAGCATGACCTGGGGATTCTCCGACCCCCGGTGGGGAAATCTCCCATCCGACAATCAGGGCCGCTCGCCGTTGCGCCGCGCCCGGAGCTGAGCCATCGGTTGCGCGTTGCCCCGGGAGGCCGGGTGGCTTCCCGCGCGGCGGAGTGAGATCCGCCCCGACCAGGCAACGCGTAACCGAGAGTGCAAGTCAACAAAGTGAAAGTTCGACGATGAAAGCCATAAGCGGATTCACCTCGAAGCAACGTTCCCCGGCGGTCCTCAGCCTCGCGCTGTTGGTCGCGCTCGGGGGTTCCCTCACGGCCCAGCAACCGCTGGCCCCGCCTGCTCATCACCCGGCGGACGCGGACCCACCACCCAACGAACGGCTCCTCCGGGAGACCACCCCCTTCCACCCAGCGAGTGGAAACCCACCAAGGCCAATAAGGCCACCAGCCTCATCGGTATGGAGGTCCGTGGCCCCGACGGCAAACCGCTGGGCAAGATCCACGACATCGTCTTCGACCTCAAGACCGAGCGAGTCTCTTACGGCGTGCTCAACAGCGGCGGCGGCTTGTTCGCCAGTGACAAACTCCACGCCGTCCCGCTCCGGGCCTTCCAAGTCAGCCTGGACGGCACTTACCTCACGCTCCAGGCCGACCGGGCCAGACTCGAACAGGCCCGGGGCTTCGATCCGAAGAACTGGCCAAGCCTGATCAACCCGGTTTGGGGCGCTGAACCCTTCTGGCAGCCCACTCCGCAGCAAACCCAACCCGCCACCGATCCGGCTCCCGACTCGCCGACCGAGTCCCAAGACGACCCGGCCGAGCGCGACCGGTAGGCCGCCTCGAGCCCGTCTCCCCCACCATGCAACCGCCCCAGACCCAACACGCGCCTCTGTACCCCGACCGATGGGATGCCTCGGCATCCCATCGGTTCGCTCACTTTCTGCCGCCGGGTCCGGCGGGACCGCTGCGCCGCGGCGCCTGCCGCGGCACCCCTCCCCCCGTGCCGGTCCCGTGCCCGGCGGCAGATGGGATTGAACGCGCCCTCCCCAACGACTGTCCGTAGCGATGTATTCATGATCGTGATGCCAATTATCAGCCATCCACAGGTCAGGACGACGGGGGAGGCGGTCAATGGCGCCACGTACCCACCGCCGCGCCCGGAACAGGCGGTGTCCCTCGCCGCCTCGCTGGTCGAGGACTCCGACGATGCCATCGTCGGCAAAACCTTGGACGGCAGAGTGTTTAGCTGGAATGGCGGAGCCGAGCGCCTCTTCGGCTACCGGGCCACCGAGATCAAACGGCTGCAGTCGCTGGTCCTTGAGACCGCCGAGCGTGTCCAACGGCGAATCGGCCAGGATCTCCACGACGGCTTGAGCCAGCAACTCTCCGGCATCGCCTACCTCGCTCACGTGCTGCTGCGCAAACTCGAAAGCCACGCCCGCCCCGAAGCCGAGGAGGCCGGGCGTATCGTGGAACTGATCTCCGAGGCGACCGAGCAAGCCCGGGCCGTCGCCCGCGGCCTGCTGCCCGTCAAGCCCGAACCCCAAGGGTTGGTCGAAGCCCTCCGGGGCCTCGCCCGCTCCGTGGAACGGACCTACCCGCTGACGTGCTGGTTCTTCGGCGACGCCGACTTGGGACTCCCCGACCCCACCCCTCGCCACCCACCTGTACCGGATCGCGCAGGAAGCCGTGCATAATGCCGTGAAGCATGGCCACGCCAGCCAGGTGACCATCCACCTCCAGGCCGTCCGCGGCCGACTGCGACTCATCGTGCAGGACGACGGGTATGGTTGGCGACCCAGCGCCGTTTCCCGAAACGGCCTGGGCATGCAAACCATGCGCTATCGCGCCGGCGCCATCGGCGCCACTTTACGCTGGCGCGCCCGCCCCGGACACGGCTTGCGCGTCGTGTGCTCGCTGCCTCTGCCTGGCTCCACCCGTTGCCTGGCGGCCCAGCGGCTTCAGCACGAACCGGCGGCCGCCCTCTCCCTGAACCTGTGGTGCGGGCTTCCAACCTGCACCCTCCGCGGTTCATGGCCGCTGAGCAGGTCCGACCGGAACAGGACGCTTCCCATGGCACGTGACCGCAGCAAGGCCGCTCCGCCGGCAGTGGCTCCCGGGGCCAGCAGCGACCGCCGCAAGGTGCAGGTGTTGATCGTCGATGACCATCCCATCTTCCGCGAGGGACTCCGCCAGGTGATCAACGCGGAGGCCGACTTGGTGGTGCAGGGTGAGGCGTCGGGGGCGGCCCAGGCCCTGGAAGCGGCCACGGCCCAACCCCCTGACATCGCCATCGTCGATCTCACCCTGGAGCAATCCAACGGCCTGGACCTGATCAAGGATCTGGCCGCGCGGCGGGCCGATCTGCCGGTGCTGGTGCTGTCCAATCACGATGAAGCCCTTTACGCCGAGCGCTGCGTCCGCGCCGGCGCGCGCGGTTACGTCATGAAAGACCGACCGCCCGCCGAACTCGTCGCGGCCGTGCATGACGTGCTCGCCGACAAGTTCCATCTCAGCCACGGCATCACCCACCGGATCCTCGCCAAGCTCGGCCACGCCACCTCCTTCCCTCCGGGCGACGTCAGCGAGGAGCTCAGCGACCGCGAACTCCAGGTCTTCGAGCTCTATGGCCGCGGCCGTACCACCCGCCAGATCGCCGAAACCCTCCACTTGAGCGTCAAGACCATCGAATCGCACCGGGACCACATCAAACAGAAGCTGGGCTTCGCCGACTCGACCGCCCTGGTCCACGCCGCGGTTCACTGGCTGGAAACGCACCGCGAACTCTGACTCTGCCCTCCTGCCACACCGTCCTGATGGCGGCATCGCCACCCCCATCCGGTGCCGCCCCTGCCCTCCGAAGGGGGTTGCCAGAACCACCTCAGAACCCGCACACAACATGAGCCTGGAAATGCAGAACCTCCGTGACGATCTGACCGATCATCTCCACGCCCTGGCGGACGAGCAAGATGCCCACGCCCGCTCCGCCCTGCAGGCGGGCGACCTCCAGAAGGGCATCGCTCACCGGGGTGCGGCCGTCGGGTTGCGCATGGCCGCCGCCACGGTATCCGAGAACCTCAGCCGCGATGCCGTTCCCCACCCCCTCGGTTGGGTCGGCGCGTAGCCCGCCCTCTTTGACCTCCGAAACCTTCCCTCCCCCGTAGGCGCCGACGTGAGGAGGCGTTCCATGGCCCCACGGCAACGCCTCCTGCGCCTCCCCCCTCGTGCCCTCCGCGAGACGCCCCCCCGGGCCGGCCGCGACCGCCATCATATCTAGGCATGATGCATGCTGTGATAATGGCTTATGAATACCGATACCGAGTCTCTGCCCTGCCCGGTCTGCGGTGAAACCATGATGCCCATCAGGATCTTGCGCGGTTACGCCGGGCGAATCACCCGTTTCCGTTGCACCTGCGGCCACGCGGAAGAACGCGAGGAAATCCCCAGCGATCCGGAAAAGTGCCCTTCGCTCCCCTGCGGCCATCGCACGCCGCGTTGCGCCAAACGAGCCGGCCGTTGGCCAACCAGACGTGGTCCTGAACCGGTCCCGGTGGGGCGAAGACCCTCCGGAACGAGGGCTCAGCCCGTCGCCACGATCAGACTCACGCTCCACGGGGCCAGGGTGGGCGCCTTGACCCGACAGGCGCCCCGCCGGGCACCGGCACCGGGCGAAGCGCCCGCGATTTCCCGTCCATGCCATGCCAGCGCACCTTCTGAAAGTCACCCGCCAACCGCAGGCTGGGTTCACGCGCGGGATCCAGCGAAGCGTTCAGCAACACACACGCCAGCCGCCCGGGGGCGGGCCGCCGCGCCCAAACGTGCACTCGCGAAAAGCTCTCCAGCACCACCGGCAACCGGTCCTGGCTCAGCCACGCGCACACGGCCTTCATCTGGCTCGACTTCGCCCAGTGATGCATCTGGGACCACGGGTAGTACCCCATCACCACGACCCGACCGCCCAACTCGTTCGCGAACGCCGTCATCGACGCCCCCAGATCCCGACCACCGTAGTCGCTGAGCGTCGCCAACCGCTCCACGCGATCACCCCCCAGCGCCTCCAGTGGATAGGCCGCCTCACGCCAGAAGGACTGGCGCCCGTCCCGGGACCAACCCTTGAACCGCCCGTTCAGCGGATGATCCGCCAGCACCTCCAGCGCATCACGATCCACCCCCGCGCCGGGCCGCACCCCCGTCCAGCCGGCGAGCCCCAGCCGTTCGAGGGCCCGCCACGCCGCGACATCCATCAGCACCCCGCCGGCAAACAAGCGGCGTAGCTCCTCGGCCGACAGCGCCAATAACCCGGGCCCGGCCAGCACCGCAGCCACCGCACCCTCGGCCGCATAGCACAACGGAATGCCCAGCTCACCAAGCACATAAGACCGCATCAGCGCACCCACCGCATCGGACCCTCCCGCGGGCCAGGAACCATCGACCTGGTTCGCCGCAAACACATCGCGGTTCCAGGCCGGCCACATCCCGCAAAGCGTGGCCCGGCCAAGCTCGTCGCGGAGCCGCTGGTAGAAAGGCTTGACCTCGCGAATCCGACGCAGCATCGGCTCGTACTCCTCAAGGGGATCCGGCCGCTGCGACAACACGTTAAACGCGGTCCCGGTCGTCCCCGCCGCCATGTGCGTCGCCGCTTCCACCACGGTCGCCTCCACGCTCTTGCGCAGCAGGTCATACGGAAAGTTTTCGATCTCCGACTGGATGACGGCGACTTGCGGCGGTAACTGGGCCACTTGACGGCCCACGTCATGGGCTTTGGCGACCAACCCAACGAGTGACTCGTCTGAGTAGAAGCCCCCGCCCGGCCGCCAGCGCACCGACGTTCCCCGGGCCCAGCCAGCGTCCTCGCCCAACGCGCGAAGTCGTACCCCTCGTAAAACCGGTCACCCGTCATGAACCCCAGCGGAAGCTCCGGGCGAAGCCCGTGGACCGTCGCCTCGATCAGCCGGAACAAATCGTCCAGCACCCCGCGGTTGTGCTCCAACCAACGCCGACGCCATCCCAGCCGTTCCTCAAGCGAACCCGTGCTGAAACTCGCCACCAACGTCGCGCGATCGAAGGCACGCCCCACGCGCTCCGAGAACCGCCGCACGCAGCCCGGACAGAAGCACGTGAAGCCAATCGGCAGGTGGCCCGCCAACCGCACGTCGTCGTCAATCCAAAGAAAGTCCGGTGCCGCGTCGGTCAAGACCGCGTACACCCCGGCCACATAACCGCGGAACTCATCGCCCGCCGGGCAGTAGCTCCCCCGGGACACCTGACCGCTCGGGTCCACGACCCGCTGCCACGGCTCGTCCAACGAATGCTCCAGGTTCTCCTCGTGATGCCCCATCGTCGCCAGCAGGTTGATCCCCGCGGCCATGCCTTCCGCCCGGACCCTGGGCAACAACCTCGCGAGCCGTTCGGCGCGGCGCTCCACCTCCGCCCGCGGCAGGGGCGGGTGCGTGCCCGCCGTGAAAAACGCCAGCTCGTCCGTTGTCCCGCGCTGCTTCCGGAAAAAGGCCAGCATCGCGGCGAAGCGATTCTCGGCGAGCCATTGCTCGCTCGAAATGCGGAAGGCCACCAAACCCTCCCGCGGCGGTCGCCCCTCCCGTCGCGGCGCGGCGAGACCGGGGCTGCCCGTGAGAAAGAGCGTGGCGACGCCAGTCGCCTGGCGCAGGAAGGTGCGGCGGCTCAGAACGGGTTGCATCGGCCGGAAGGGTAAACCCGGCGGGACCGGTTTGCCCAGCCAGGAGAACCTCCCTGCGCGCTTGCCAGCCGAAAGCTCAAAACGCAAAGTCCCGCCCAGCCAACTGGGCACGCAACAAGCGAACGACACTGCATCATGAGCGAGACAGCAACCCTGGAACTCAATGGCAAACGCTACGTCCTGCCGGTCATGGTGGGCAGCGAAAACGAAAAGGCCGTCGCGATCGGCACCCTGCGCGACACGACCGGGTACATCACGCTGGATGACGGGTACGGCAACACGGGCTCCTGCCTGAGCGGCATCACGTTCATCGACGGGGAACAGGGCATTCTGCGGTACCGCGGCATCCCCATCGAGGAACTGGCGGACAAGTCCACCTTCGTCGAGGTCGCCTACCTGCTCATCTACGGCCACCTCCCCAACCGGGCCGAACTCCGCACGTTCTCGGATCTGCTGACGGAAAACCAGAACCTGCACGAGGACATGAAGTACCACTTCGAGGGCTTCTCCTCGATGGCCCACCCCATGGCCATGCTCTCTGCCATGATCAACGCCAGCAGTTGCTTCTACCCCGGCCTCATGGGCCCTGCCAGCCGCGAGCGCTTCAACATCCACGCCGCCCGCCTCCTGGCCCAGGTCCGCACCATCGCCGCCTTCTCCTACCGCAAATCCCGCGGTCTGCCCATCATCTACCCGAAGCGCGCCTACAAATACACGGCCAACTTCCTGCACATGATGTTCTCGGAGCCCTACCAGGACTTCGAGCTCAAGCCCGAGGTCGTCAAAGCCCTCGACCTCATCTTCGTCCTGCACGCCGACCACGAGCAGAACTGCTCGACTGCCACCGTCCGCATGGTGGCCTCCAGCAAGGCCAACCTCTTCGCCTGCGCCGCCGCCGGCGTCTGTGCCCTCTGGGGCCCGCTCCACGGCGGCGCCAACCAGGCCGTCATCGAGATGCTCCAGGACATCCACGACTCCGGCGATGACGGCTCGAAGTTCATCAACGCCGCCAAGGACAAGGACAGCGGCCAGCGGCTCATGGGCTTCGGCCACCGCGTGTACAAGAACTACGATCCGCGCGCCAAAATCATCAAGACCGCCTGCGATCGCCTCCTCGACACCCTCCACATCTCCGACCCGCTCCTCGACATCGCCAAGAAACTCGAGGAAGCCGCCCTCAGCGACGATTACTTCGTCTCCCGCAAGCTCTATCCGAACGTGGATTTCTACAGCGGCATCATCATGCGCGCACTCAGTATCCCGGTCGAGATGTTCACCGTCATCTTCGCCATCGGCCGCATGCCCGGCTGGATCGCCAACTTCAAGGAGATCCTCGACGACCCCAAGAGCCGCATCTACCGGCCGCGCCAGGTCTACACCGGCCGCCAGCTCAACCACTACGTCCCGCTCGACGAACGCCCTTAGCCCGGGCGTCCCACGCCCCGCGTAGGCGCCGACGTCAGGAGGCGCTGGGCGTGTAGGCGCCGACGTCAGGAGGCGTTGGCGTCAGGAGGCGCTGGGAATGTAGGCGCCGACACGACACGATCCGGGGCCGCCTTGCTGCCCTTCCCTCAACGCAGCTTCGCGAAGAACGCGTGCGCCGTGGCACAGGTGGCGGCGCTGAGTCGCTCCACGCTCGTTCCCCTCACCGCCGCCGCCTCGACCGCGATCTCGCGGACATAAGCTGGTTCGCATCGCTCCCCGCGGCGCGGCACCGGCGCCAGATAGGGACTGTCCGTTTCGAGCATGAACCGATCCGCCGGCGCCGCCGCCAGCGCCTCCCGCACCGAACCAGCCTTCGGGAATGTGACCAGGCCGGTGAAACTCACCAGGCTGCCCAGCGCCAGGATCCGCTCCAGCGCGGCCACATCATCCGCGAAACAGTGGAACTGGCCGCGCACCCGCCCGGCAAAAGGCTCGATCACTCGCAGCGTGTCCTCCAGCGCCGCCCGTTGATGGACCACCACGTTCAACCCCACCTCGGCCGCCACCTCAAGGTGTTGCCGAAACAGGTCCGCCTGGCGGGCCTTCACGGGATCCTCCTTGGCCGAGCCCTCCCCCGCCGGCCGCTTCGGCAGCCGGAAGTAGTCCATCCCCGTCTCGCCCAGCGCCACCACCTTCGGGTGCCCCGCCAGCTCGCGCAGCAGCGGCCGAACATCCACCGGCGCCTGCTCCACCTCAGACGGATGCCAGCCCACCACGGCGTAGAGTTCCGCGTGCCGCTCCGCCAGGGCCACCGCTTCCCGGCTGCTCGCCTCGTCCGTGCCGACACAGATGATGCGGGTAATCCCCGCCGCGACGGCCCGTTCGAGAACGGCCGCCAGGTCGCCGCGGAACGCCGAGTGATCCAGGTGCGCGTGCGTGTCGTAGAATGCGGGTTGCGCCATGGGCGCCGACCGTGCGCAGGTCTTCGCTTCTCGTCAACGGCGGGATCGAGCGGCAACACGCGCCTGCCTGTCCTCCGAACGTCGCGGCTGTCAACCGCGGCGTGACACAAAGCGGCGCTGAAAGTCGCCGCACTCCAAACGCGTTGCGCGTGCCAGACGTGCGGGGGTCGCGAAGCGTCTGGAGTGCGACGCGCTTCAGCGCCGCTTTGCGTAAGCGTGCGCGCCGGTGGATCGGGGGCGACTTCTTCTCTTGCCTGCGACCACCGTCAGTTCTATGACTGGCGACAATCAACTCCCTCCCACCCCGTGCCAGCCAGCGATCCAGGCGCGCGCCCTGTCTTCGGCGGCAGAAGTCCTCCCGCCGCCGCCACCCTCGTGGCCATCCCGGACTTCGACCTGGTCCGCTCGATTGGCCGGGCGCCTACGGCGAGGTCTGGCTGGCGCGCCACAAGACGCTGGGCACCTGGCGCGCCGTCAAGGTGATCCGGCGGATCGAGTTCGACGATGAGCGGCCCTTCCGCCGCGAGTTCGAGGGCATCCGCCACTACGAACCCATCTCCCGCACCCACCCGAACCTGGTCGGGATCCTCCATGTGGGGGGCAACGAGGCCGGCTTCTACTACGTGATGGAACTGGCGGACGCCGTGCGGACGGGCCCGCTCGCGGAGCCGGATCCCGAAGGAACCCTGACCGCGCTGGGCTGCCCGGTGGAGCCGGACGATTACGTGCCACGCACGCTGCGCGCGGACCTGAAGGGCCGGGGCCAGTTCACCGCCGAAGAGACCGTCGGCCTGGGGCGGGCGCTGGCCGGGGCACTGGCCCACCTCCACGCCCATGCCCTGGTGCATCGGGACGTCAAGCCCTCGAACATCATCTTCGTGGAGGGCGTTCTCAAGCTGGCCGACATCGGCCTGGTGACCGACATCAGCGATTCGCGCTCGTTCGTGGGGACGGAGGGTTACATGCCCCCGGAAGGGCCGGGGACGACCTCGGCCGATTGCCATGCGCTGGGCAAGGTCTTGTACGAACTGAGCACCGGCCGGGACCGCCGGGACTTTCCGGAGCCGCCCGCCGATCTGCCGACGCGACCAGACCGCGCCCATCTGCTCGAGCTCAACGCGGTCCTTCACCGGGCCTGCGCGCCCGATCCCCGCCTGCGGTATCCGGACGCCCGGGCGATGTTGACCGACTTGGAGCACTTGGACGCGGGGGAATCAGTCCGCGCCCGGCATGCGAGGCAGCGACGCTGGGCGCGGGTAAGGCAACTCGCGGCGCCCGTCGCGGGGATCCTGCTGGTGGCGGGGCTGGCGTGGGGGGCGTTCCGGTCGGGACGTCAAACGCAACCGGCGCAACCCCCGGTGGCGGCGGTGGTCTCGCCGCATTCGGTGTTCGTGTTGCCTTTCCGCAATGGCGGAACGAACGGGGCGGACCGTGACCTGTGCGGCCGGGTCACAGACGCCTTCCTTGACTCGCTCGGCCTGGTGCCGGGCGTGGCGGTGGGACCGCGCAAGTCCGGTTGGGTGGGATTGGACGAGGAGGAACTGCTGTGCTCGCTGTCCCGGACCAACGCGATGCGCCATGTCCTGACCGGCCGCGTGGCCATCGAGGGCGAGACGCTTGCGCTGGGGCTGCGACTTTTTGAGAACGGCGCGGACCCGCCGTTGTGGGAGGAGACGTTCACGGGAACGACCAACCAACTGATCGAGTTTGAGCGACGTGGCTTGGCGGGGGTCCTGGCCAGGTTCGAGGTGGCGGTTCCGGAAGAGACGCAGCGCCGGATCGACGTGCTCCTGACGAACAACCTGGCCGCGCTGGGGTTCGCCCGGCAGGCCGCCAGCCAGTACTACGCACGAGGCGACACCCAACAGGCGTTCACCGAAGGCATGCGACTGGTCCAGCGGGCGTTGGCCTTGGACCCCGGCTACCTCGACGCCGAGTACTCGGACACCTATTATCTACGCTGTGTGGCCATTGACCGGGCGCCGGTTGAGATCTGGCCGAGCGTACGCCGCCGTGTCGAGGCCATCCTCGAGCGGGACGACACGCACGCGGCCGCCCTGAATCAACTCGGCGGCTACTTCCTCTTCTTTGACCATGACTGGCGGGCATTCGACGCGTGCCATGAGCGCGAGATCGCGTGGTACTCCGGTAGGGATTGGCACTTCATCCGGGCGTGGTGGCTGCGAATCAGCGGCCGCCTGGAAGAGGCGCGCAAGGAGCAGCGCTTGGCAGAGGAACCGGAACCGATGGACTACGCTCGTGCGTTCATGTGTTCCTCCCGGTGGGTCCACCGTGATTATGACTCCGCCATCCAGGTGGCCCGCCGCACGCTCGAGCTGTTCCCGGGGCATTCGGACGGTTACTACTATCTGGCCCATTGCCTGGTGGCGAAAGGTGACTATGCGCAAGGCATCGCGGCGATCGCCGACAGCCAGGCCGTCCAGGAGCGGCAGGAACTCACGGCCCTGCTGGCGGTCGCCCACGCCCGGCAGGGAGAACGCGCCAAGGCCGAGGCGGTGCTTGAGGAGTTACGCGCCCACCAGCGCTCACGGCCCTACCTCAACCCTTACTTTGTGGCGCGGGTTTGCGCGGCGCTCGGCGAGAAGGAACAGGCCATGGACTGGCTCCAGAAGGCCATCGACGATCGGTGTGAGCACCTCTTCATCCCGGACTGGGGCGGCTTGCGGACGGATTGGGCGTGGGACGGGCTGACGAACGAAACGCGTTACTGGCATTTGTGCGAGCAGCTCGGCATGGGCAAGGACCAGTGGCCAAGGTGAGGAAGAGCGCTGCCGAGCAATGTGTCGGGCAAGGCGCCCGCCGCCGCACCCGGGGCGGGTGCGCTCCCCGTGCAACCACAGCGCGTGGCCTACCGCTTTCCCGCGAGGATCCCGATGATCGCCACCACGGACAGCAGCTCGATCAGGGTCGCGGCAGGTTCTCTTCTGATCGGCGGCGACCGCCCACAGGCCGGCCTGGCCGCCGGCTCGGCAAGGTTGGCCCGCAGAAGCGCGGGGCTCGCACTGCACGAACCAGTGCGTCCTTTCACGGCGATACCGGTCACGGCCCGTCGAGGGTCCTTTGGGTTCACGTTTAGAAACCGCGACGCGCGCCGCGATTCTTTCAGCGCCCTGACGTCAACCGCGTGGGCTCCGGTTGGGCCCGACATTCCACAGTCCCCCTTCGCCGCTTCTGGAGAAACCGCCTCAGTTCACCTATCGCCCGGGGAAGGATTCGCTCAAAAAGGTGGTTGCTCGCCGTGACCCGCCGGAACGTCAATGACCAGTACCGGAAAGCGCCGCGGTCCCGGCTGCGAGGGTCGCCCTCCAACCCCCAGCCATCCGGTACCGCGGTTCCTGCCTGCCGACGAATCCGCCCCGGCCTCAACCACCGATCGCGTTCCCGACCCGATCCCCGCCGAGCTCGACGAACACCGGGAGGCCGAATGGCGCGCGAACCTCCTCCGCGAGGCCTTGGAGCGGGTCAAACGCAAGGTCAATCCCGCCCACTACGAGATCTACCACCTGACCGTCGTCCAAGGGCTCTCGGCACGTGCGGCCGCCCAGGCCTTGGCAGTCAGTCTCGCCCAGGTCTATCCCGCCGACGCTGCATCGGGAGGTTGGTGAAGGCGGAGGTCGCACGCCTGCCACCGTAAAGGACCGGCGCGGCCTCAGGCTGCCACCACGACCTGCAACCCGCGGGCCCGCAAAGCCCCGACCAGATCCGCCGGCGCACCCTCATCCGTGACGATGGCATGCAAGCCCTCGAGCGTGCACACGGCGGACAGCGACTTGCGGCCGAACTTCGTGTGGTCCAGACAGAAGATCACCCGCCCCGCCGCCCGCATCATGGCCCGCTGGATGTCGATCAGCAGCGCATGCGAGTTGGTCAAGCCCTCGAGCGTGATCCCCCGCGCTCATGATCGCCACGTCGGCGTGCATCGACGAAAACGACTCGATCGCCAGCGGCCCGACCAGCACGCCCAACCGGGGATACAGCACGCCACCGGTGAGGACCACCTCGACCAGACTCGCCGAGGCGAAGTGGTTGGCGACCGGCAGAGAGTTGGTGATGATCTGCGGCTTCTTCGCCTCGAGGTGCCGAGCCACGTGATAGCAGGTGGTGCCCGCGTCCACGATCACGCTCTGTCGGGGGCTGGATCAGTTCGGCGCACGCCCGGCCGATCGCCTCCTTCTCGGCCAGTTGATGCGTGTCGCGCGCGTTAAACACGAACTCGTCCGAGGGCGGATTCACCAGCCGCGCCCCGCCGTGAGTGCGCCGCACCCCGCCGTTGGCCTCCAGCAGGGTGACATCACGGCGCACGGTCGAGACCGACGCGTCCATCTCCCTGGCCAACTCCTCGAGCGACGCATACTCGACCCGCTGGAGATACTGCTCGATCCGCTGCTGCCGCTCTTCAGGCGTCATCTTGGCAGATTCATGGAAGATTTTGAAAGAGTTTGCAAGAAATTTGTTGACTTGGTGGTCCGTCGCGGCAGTGTCTGGCCTCGCTAACCATGGCTATGGCCCAGCAATCCTTGCCTCGCGCAGTGGTCGAGCACTTGGTCCGTCAGGTGGTGTACGAACGGCTCGGCAAACCCTTGCCGCGCGCCGCGACCGCCCCGAATCCGCTCGTCGTCAACGTCAGCGCCCGCCATTGCCATCTCACGCCGCAAGCCGTCGAGAGCCTGTTCGGCAAGGGACACCAGTTGCAGGTGCACAAGTGGCTCTACCAGGCCGGGCAATTCGCTGCGAAGGAAACCGTCACCCTGATCGGGCCCCGCAGCCGGGTGATCTCCAACCTGCGCATCCTCGGCCCGTGCCGGAATCTGAACCAGGTCGAACTGGCTTACACGGACGCGATCGCCCTCGGCTTCGACATCCCTCTGCGGGCCTCGGGGAACATCGACGGTACGCCGGGCTGTATGCTGATGGGTCCGGCCGGATTCTTCGAGATGCCCAACGGCGTGATCCGCGCGTTGCGCCATGTCCACCTGCATCCCGACGACGCGGCCTTCTACGGCGTCAAGCAGGGCGACGACATGAAGCTCAAGATTGGCGGGCCGTGCGCGATTACGCTCGACCGTTTGCTCTGCCGCGTGGACCCGAGCTTCAAACTCGAGGTCCACATCGATACGGATGAAGGCAATGCCTGCAACCTCCAGCCCGAGACACCCTGCGAGTTAGTTCCCTGATGATGATTGAAGCGCCGCACCGCCGGGCGGTCACCCGATCCGGAGACGCGACGCGAACACCTGTTAACCACCCAAGAACCCATGAGCGAAGCACTCGGAATGATTGAAACCAAGGGCTACGTTGGGTCCGTCGAGGCCAGCGATGCGATGGTCAAGGCGGCCAATGTGAGCCTCGTCAAAACAATCCCCATCGGCGGGGGCATGATCACCGTCCTGTGTCAGGGCGACGTCGGCAGTGTCAAGGCGGCGGTGGATTCCGGCGCCAAGGCTGCTGCCAAAGTCGGCGAACTCATCAGTTCGCACATCATTGCACGGCCGCACGAAGACCTGCTCCGCTCGTTCCTGGGTGACACCGCGCCGGCCAAGGCCGCGAAATGAGGCGAGCGCCCGACGCGAAGGTCCAACGCTCAACGCTCAACGCTCAACGCTCAACGTCCAACGTCCAACGTCCAACGCTCAACGGTTAACGATCAACCAGTGGAATCTTCCCCATGGCTACCCAAGCACTCGGCATGATTGAAACCAAAGGCCTGTGCGCGCTGCTCGAAGCGAGCGACGCCGCCCTCAAGGCCGCCAACGTCACCCTCGTCGGTTGGGAAAAGATCGGCAGCGGTTACGTGACCTCCTTCTTCCGCGGCGACGTCGCGGCGGTCAAGGCGGCCACCGACGCCGGCGCTGCCGCTGCGTCCCAGGTCGGTCAGGTCGTCAGCGTCCAGGTGATTCCGCGGCCGCATGAAGGGCTGTCGGGCCTCGGCAAATGGCTGCAATAGGCCCGGGATGAAGATCCTCGTCGCCAACCTCGGCAGCACCTCGCTCAAGTGGCGCCTGTTCGAGTTTACGAACGGCGTCGAGCGCATGCTGCACAAGGGCGGGTTCGAGCGCGTGAGTGACTATCCCCACGCGATCGAGGATTGCCTGGGACAACTCAAGGCCGCCGGCACCATCACGCGAGAAAGCGATCTGGCCGCCGTGGGCTTCAAGACCGTCCTGGCCCGCGGCGTGAACGGATGCGTCCGGCTGGACGATCGTGTGGTCCAGGCGATGGAAGCGTTCAATGCCATCGCCCCGGCGCACAATCCCCCTACGTGTCGGGCATCCGGCTCTTCGCCCAGCGCGTTCCGAACGTGCCCCTCGTGGGCCTGTTCGAGACCGCCTTCTACCAGTGGATCCCCGAGGCAGCCACGCGCTATGGTGTGCCCAACGCCTGGCATCAGGCCGGCGTGCGCCGTTGGGGCTATCACGGCGCCAGCCACAAGTTCATCGCCGAACGCTCGGCCGAACTGCTCGGCCGCGAGGATGTGGCCGAACGAGCGCGCCGGCTTTACCAGGACCACGGCGCCACGCCGGTTCGCGAGCCGGCCTTGCGGGTGATCTCCTGCCACCTGGGCGGCAGCTCGAGCATCACCGGCATCCGCAACGGTGTGGCCGTCGGCAACAGCCTCGGCCTGAGCCCCCAGTCGGGCCTGCCGCACAACAACCGCGTGGGCGACCTCGACGCCATGGCGGTGCCCTTCCTCCTGCGCTCGCAAGGTCTCTCGCTCGAAGAGATCGAAAAGCAGCTCTGTCGCGAGGGCGGACTCAAGGGCGTCAGCGGCGTTTCCAACGACATCCGCGACATTCAGACCGCTGCCGACCAGGGCAACCCTCGCGCCCGGCTCGCCCTGGACTTTTTTGTCCACGAAACGCGCCGCTGGATCGGCGCCTACCTCGCCCAATTGAACGGCACCGACGCGCTGGTGTTCACCGCCGGGATCGGCGAGAACCGCGCCGAAACCCGTGCCGCCATCTGCGCGGAGCTCGACCAACTGGGCGTGGTCCTGGACCCGGAGCGCAACACCGCCACGCGCGCCCAGGAAGCCATCATCAGCCCGCCCGGCGCGAAGGTGACCGTGATGGTGATCCCCACCAATGAGGAGCTCGTCGTGGCCCGCGAAGTCAAACGCTTCCTGGAACACCCGCCCGCATGACCTCCCATGCACCGGAAGGCGAAGGAAGAACGCCGAATGTCGAACGGGCATCCCTTCGCCCCCTGAACCAGCCCAGCTCCCGACACCGCCCTTTCCCAATCAACGTCCAACACTCAGCTCGTAAGTAACGCTATGCCTCAAGCCATCGGAATGCTCGAAACCCGCGGTCTGGTCGCCCTCGTCGAGGGCACCGACGCGATGCTCAAGGCCGCCAATGTCGAACTGGCGGGGCCGCTCACCCAGGTCGGCAACGCCCTCGTCACCGCGGTGGTGGTCGGCGACGTCGCCGCCGTCAAAGCCGCCGTCGACGCCGGCGCCCAGGCCGTCAAGTCCATCCAGGGCGAAGTCGTCAGCGTGCACGTCATCCCGCGTCCGCACCAGGACGTGCAGGCCGTGCTGCCGAAGAAGAAGTGACGCGGTCCCATGTTCCTCGCCAAGGTCGAAGGTTCCGTTGTCGCCACCAAGAAGGATGCGGCCATGAGCGGCCGCAAACTGCTCCTGGTGCGCCCGATGTTGGTGGATGACAAAGACCCGACCCAGTTCCGGGCCGGCACCAACACCATCGTGGCGGTAGACACCGTCGGCGCCGGCCTGGGCGAGTTGGTGATGTTCTGCCAGGGCAGCAGCGCCCGCCTGGCCCCCGGACTCAAAGAAGCCCCCGTCGACGCCGTGATCATCGGCATCGTCGACACCGTCGATGTGCTCGGCAAGGTGATCTACAGCGCCCGCCAATCCTGACCCCTCCTCTCCCTGACCCCACCCCATGAACGAAGCGCTGATTCGAGATGTCGTTGCCGAGGTGCTCACCCGGCTGAACCGCCTGTCCGGAGACAGCCCTGCCCCCGCGGCGACCCAGCCCGCCGCGCCGTCGGCGCCCAGGACCAGCAGCAATGGCGGGCGGCACTTCGGCGTGTTCCAGGACGCGAAGGAAGCCTGCGCCGCCGCCCATGACGCCTACCTCCAGCTCTCTGCCAAGGGCGTCGCCGGCCGTGCGAAGGTCGTCGAGATCATCAAACGGCTGTGCGACTTCAACGCCGTGCCGTGGGGCCGGATCGAGCTTGAAGAGACGCGCATCGGCCGTCTGGATCACAAGATTGAGAAGCTCAAGGGCCAGCGCGCCGTCCCCGGTGTCGAGTTCCTCCAGCCGTACGGCTTCAGCGGCGACCACGGCATCAGTCTCGAGGAATACGCCCCCGTCGGGGTGATCGGCGCCGTGACGCCCAGCACGCACTCGATTCCAACCGCCGCCTGCAACATCATCAGCATGGCCGCCGCCGGCAATGCTGTCGTCTTCAACGCCCATCCCGGCGCGGCCAAGTGCGCCGTGATGGCCATCCGGGTCTTCAACGAAGCCATCTTCCACGAGGTCGGCATCGAGAATCTCGCCTGCATCGTGCAGCAGCCCACCCTGGAATCGTTTCAGGCCATCGCCCAGCACGAGGCCGTCCGCCTGCTTTGCGTCACCGGCGGTCCCGGTGTGGTCAAGGCCGCCATGCAGACCGGCAAGCGCGCCATCTGCGCCGGCCCGGGCAACCCCCCCGTGCTCGTGGACGAGACGGCCGAACTCGACCGCGCCGCGCGCAACGTCATCTACGGCGCCGCCTACGACAACAACCTCCTCTGCATCGGCGAGAAGGAAGTGTTCGTGCTGGACAGCGTCTTCCACCAGTTCATGGCCGCGCTCGAGAAGCACGGGGCCGTTCGCCTGAACGAAGCCCAGGTCGAGCGCCTCACGAAGGCCGCCTTCGTCTTTCCGCCCGGCCAGGGCGCCGGCTGTCCGCACCCGGTGGTGAACCGTGATCTGATCGGCAAAGACCCCGCCGTCCTGGCGCAGGCCGCCGGTGCGAGCGTCCCGCAGGGCACCCAACTCCTGTTTGCCGAGACCGGCCCGGATCACCTGTTCGTCGACGAGGAGCAGATGATGCCGTTCGTGCCCGTTGTGCGGGTCAAGACGGTCGAGGAAGGCATCCACCACGCCAAACGGGCCGAGCACGGCTACCGGCACTCGGCCATGATCCACTCGCACGATGTCTCGCACATGACGGCCATGGGCAAGGCCCTCGAAACGACGCTGTTCATCAAGAACGGCCATTGCCTCGCCGGCCTCGGCAGCGGCGGCGAAGGCTACCCGAATTTCTCCATCGCCACGACCACCGGCGAAGGCATTTGCAACCCCAAGACCTTCACACGGGTGCGGCGTTGCGTGATGGTGGACAACCTCCGCATCTTCTAGCGCCGCGCGCCTCTGTCTCCCCCATGCTCCTCGCCCGCGTCGAAGGCAACGTCACCGCCACCCGGAAGCACCCCAGCTTCGCGGGTTGGCGGCTGATCATCTGCCAGCCAATCGGACGCGAGGGCCAACCCGAAGGCGCCCCTTGCGTCGCCCTCGACGCGCTCGGCGCCGGCATGCACCAGCGCGTCCTCCTCTCCAGCGACGGCCTCGCCGCCCGCAAGGCCGTCGGCGACGACCACAGCCCGGCACGCTGGATGATCATCGGGATCGTGGACGAGGTCACCCCGGGCACCAACGCCCTCGAAGACCTCGCCGCCGCGAAGACCGGCAGCGGTGCGAAACCCGTCTTCCAGTCCTCCGCCCCCGCCTCTCGTTCTCCGCTCACTGCCCCCGCCCCGGGGGTCGCCCCGCGCCATGAAGCTGGGCACTGTCATCGGGCGCGTCACCCTCAGCCGGACGATCCCCGCGTACGAAGGTGGCCGCTACCTCATGGTGAGCCCTTTCACCCGCGCCCACTTCCCGGCCGCCGGTGAGACACCAATCACCCTGAGCCAAGACCCGAGCCTCGTCGTGTCACGACAACCTCGGCGGCGGCGTCGGTGATGTCATCGGCTACGTCGAAGGCCGCGAGGCCGCCCAACCCTTTCCCCGCCCCACCCCGGTCGACGCCATCAACACCGCGCTCATCGACGAGGTGTTCCACCTGCCCTTCAAGCCATGAGAAAAGTCATCAGCACCCGTGACGTGGACGACATGCTCCGCCTGGGCCAGGACCTGAACAACATCCCGGCCGACGCCCTGCTTACCCCCTCCGCCCGGGACCGGATCCGCGAACTCCTCGATGCCGGCCGGGGCGGCGCCAAACCCGCCGGCGCCAGCCCGGCCGCCCGATCTGCCCCCTCTGCTCCGGTGACCACCGCAACCGCCCCGGCTCAGCCACCTGCCAGGCCGCTGAGCTCAAGAAGCCCGAAGGCGGAGCTCGAGGCCTTCTTCAACTCGCCCTGCTGCCACGAGCTCAAGCTCCAGATCTGCGACATCGGCAAGCGCCTCTGGCAGCGGGCCTACGTCGACGGCAACGGCGGCAACATCGCCATCCGGGTCGGCGAAGACATCGTCCTGTGCACGCCCACACTCGTCAGCAAGGGGTTCATGCGGCCGGAGGATCTCTGCCTCGTGGACTTCGAGGGCAACCAACTCGCCGGCGTCAAGAAGCGCACCAGCGAGATCCTCATGCACCTGCAGATGATGAAGCGCCAGCCCAAGGCCCTCGCCACCGTCCATTGTCATCCGCCCTACGCGACGGGTTTCGCCGTGGCCGGCGTCGAGCCGCCCACCTGCATGATCCCCGAATTCGAGGTGTTCGCCAGCGTGGCCATCGCCCCCTACCGCACCCCCGGCACCCCGGAAATGGGCAAGCTCGTGGCCGACCTGGTCGACCAGCACAACGTCATCCTGATGGCCAACCACGGCGTCGTCGCCTGGAGCCACAACAACGTCGAGGACGCCTACTTCAAGATGGAGATCCTCGAGGCCTATTGCCGTACCGTGCTCGTCTCCGCCCAACTGGGCCGTCCGCCCCAGACCATGACCCCGGCCCAGCTCCAGGACCTCCTCAAGATCAAGCAAGCCATGGGCATTCCCGATCCGCGCCATGGCCTCAAGGAATGCGAGCTCTGCGACAATGAAGGCTGGCGCCCCGGCGTGACCTGCGCGGTGCCCACCCCGCCCGCCAGCAAACCCACCGCCACCGATCCAGACGCCGAGGCCATCGTGCAGGCGGTCACCGCCCGGATCCTCGCGCAGATGAAGTGAAGTCTCTCGACACCAAGCTCGCCGAGATCAAGGCCAACCCGTCCTCGAAGGCCTTCATCCTGGCCGACGCCAAGGACGCCGACATGGCCTTCGGCGTCCGGGCCCCCGGGCCGCGAAGCTACCTCGCCCGGCGCGGCGCGCGCCCGGCGCAGTTCTCGCCCGAAGTCTGGACCCGATCCGAGTTCGGCTACCGCAACCTGCCCGAGTTCCTCGACATCATCCGCGAGGTGACGCACCAGGGGTTGGTGGACATCATGCTCATGTCCGCCTACGTCAACGAGCAGCTCACCATCAAGGAGGGCTTGTTCCGCGATTCCCACGTCACCCCCGCCGCGCGCGCCAACGACACCACCGATGTCTGGGCCGCCCGCCACGGCTGCTATACCCGCGAGCCTTCCCAGCCCTTCCGCAGCGCCCGCATCGACCAGATCCAGTGCGGACAGGTCGAATGCCCGCGCGGACCGGACGGCGACGGCGACTTTCCCGGCGCCAACCTCGGGCTCTACTCGGTCACCTTCGTGAACGACCTCGCCCAGGACCGCGAGGCGCTGCTCTGGTACAAGGCGTTCCGGGAAGAGGCCGAACGGAAGCGGTTCCGGCATTTCCTCGAGGTTTTCGACCCGAATGTCGAAAGCGGCATCCCTTCGGAAAAGCTCGGCGAGTTCATCAACGACAACATCCTCCGCACCCTCGCCGGCGTTCCGGACTCCGGCCGGCCGCTGTTCCTCAAGATCGTTTATCACGGCCCCAAGGCGATGGAGGAGCTGGCGCAGTACGATCCAAACCTCATCGTCGGCGTCCTCGGCGGCAGCGCCGGGACCACCTACGACGCCTTCCGTCTGATCCACGACGCCCAGAAGTACGGCGCCCGCGTGGCCCTGTTCGGACGCAAAATCAACAACGCCGAACACCAACTCGCGTTCATCGAGATGTTGCGGCTCATCACCGACGGCAAAGTCACCCCGGAAGAAGCCGTGCGGGCCTATCACGGCGTGCTGCAGGGCAAGGGCATCCCGCCCCACCGGCCGCTCGAACAGGACCTCGTCCTCACCGACCAGGCCATGAGCTACGGTGGCGGGGAGCCGCGCGCCCGGGTCGAGGTCCGCAACAACCCTCTGGCGGGCCCGACGACGGGAGGAGTCGGCGGAGGGTCGAAGTCCGAAGGTCAAAGTCCGAAGGTCGAAGGTCCAAGTGCGATGTCCACGACGCCTGCTCCGAGTTGGCCGGCGCTTGCCGATGGGTCCCCGGACTTTTCTCGGATGACCTCGGCCCAGCGGCTGGCCTACGACCGCGCCCGCCTCAACCGGCGGTTTGAATAGGCCGGCCCGGAGGGCCGGGAGACCCCGCAGCGACTACACCGGACGGCTCTTCGACTGCTTCCCCGCCTTCCTCAAACTCGCGGGCGCCAAATCGTCGTAAGACTTCCGGCTTGCGGGAGACTCACGCGCCGGGACTAAATCCCGGTCATGACACTCACGCGGAGGCTCACGCCCGGGTTCAGTTCGCCCCCCAAGGCCCCACCGTGGCTGGCTCGGCCTGGTGGCGGCCTTGGGCCTCCTCACCGCCCTGCAGGCCCAGCCGTTCCGCCCCCTGGACCCCTACGACGACGAGGACGAGGAGACCGCCGAAGAGGCCCGGATGCCGTACGACGAAAAGGTCGCGCGGCGGGCCTGCACCATGTGCCACACCTTCGTCGAACCCAAGCTCCTGACCCGCAAGAACTGGAAGGAACAGATCCTGCCCCGCATGGCCGTCCGCCTCGGGGTCGCCGAACCCGACTACCGCAGTTCACCAGAAGGCGACCTCATTCGCGCCCGCAAGGTCTACACCGACACCCCGCTGGTGCCGGTGGAATGGTGGCCCGTGATCGAGCGCTATTACCTCCTCAACGCCCCCGAGACCGCGCTCCCCCAGGACCCACGGCCGCCCATCACCATCGGCCTCCCCCGCTTCCGCACCGAACCCCCACGCTTCCGCACCCCCAAGCCCGCCACCACCCTCGTCAGGATCAGCCCTACCCGACAACAGATCTTCGTCGGCGACGACGTCGAGCAACGCCTCTTCCTGCTCAACGCCCGTGGCGAGTACGTCAGCCACCTTGAGGTCGGCAACGTGCCCGTCGATCTCGTCGAAACCGACCGCGGGCTCTACGTCACCTGCGTGGGCAGCTTCCTGCCTTCCGAGATCCACCGCGCCGAGCTCCTCCTCTTCCCGCGCCAGGGCGAGGGCTTCGGCCAACGCCAGGTCATCCTCAAGGAACTCCCCCGCTCGGTCCAGGCCGAGTTCGCCGACTTCAACGGGGACGGCCGGCAGGACTTCGCCCTGTGCATGTTCGGCAATCTCACCGGCCGGTTCTCCTGGTTTGAGAACCTCGGTGACGACCGCTACCGCGAACACATCCTCTCCCAGGAAACCGGCGCGATGTACTGCGCCGCCCGCGACTTCAACCAAGACGGCAAGATCGACCTCGCCGTGCTGATGGCCCAGCACCTCGAATCGCTCGTCCTCCTCAAGGGCGATGGCCAGGGCGGTTTCAGCGGCGAAAGCCTCTTCCAGAAACCTCCCGTCTACGGCCACTCCGGCCTTGAGGTGGTCGACTTCAACCGCGATGGCCGCCTCGATTTCCTCGTGACCAACGGCGACAACGGCGAATACGAGAGCCCCACCAAAAAGTACCACGGCGTCTGGCTCTACCTCGCCCAGCCCGACGGCGAATACGCCGAGCACTTCCTCTTTCCCCTCAACGGCGCTTACCGTGTCCTCGCCCGCGACTTCGACGGCGATGGCGATCTCGACCTGGCGGTCAATTCCTATTTCCCGGACTACGTCAATTCGCCTCGCGAGAGCTTTGTGCTCCTCCTCAACGAGGGAAACCTCAAGTTCAGCCCCTCCACCTTCCGCGAGTGCATCGCCGGCCGCTGGCTGGTCATGGACGCCGGGGACCTCGACGGCGACGGCGACCCGGACATTGTCCTCGGCTCCTACATTCACGGCCCGGGCGCCGTCCCCGGGTTCCTCCTTGACACCTGGACCCGGCAGGGCGCCTCCCTCCAGATCCTCCGCAACCTCCACCGCGACTAGCTTTGGGGTCGCATCTTAACATTTAACATTCGGGCCCCCGGGGCGATCACCGCCCCCTTCCACGTGGTACCCGCACCGGGCATCTGGGACGGATGACGGCCGCTCGAATGACGGCTAGACCCTTGGCCTGCAGCGTGATGTCGGCCAAATGTTAAATGTTAAGATGCGACCCCAACGACGGCGACTGGGAGACCCGTGGGTCCTCCCCGGGTTGACCCTCCTGGCTAGAATGATCATACTTCTGGTCATGCAAGCGCCCATTGCTGAGGTGAAAAAGCAGTTGTGCGAATTGGTGGATCGCGTTGAGTCCGGCGAAACGGTGATCATCCTGCGGCATGGCCAGCCGGCGGCCCGATTGATGCCCATGCCGGGACGGGGCAAACCGTGGCGGGTGGAGACTCCGGACGATCCAGCCGCCTACCGCGGTGTCAATCTTGACGAACCGGCACTCGAGGAGATCTGAACGTGAGGGTCCTGGCCGACACCGGAGTCTGGTTTCGTTTCGTCCGGAGGTTGCCCTTGTCGCCGAAGGTTGAGGCGACCCTCGAGGACAGCGGCAACCAACGCTTTCTGTGCCCGATCTCCAGCATGGAAGTGGTGCGAAAATGGCGGACGGGCAGATTGCCATGTCCCGACCCCGCGACCTGGCTGGATCTGGCGTTGGAAGGATTCGAACTCCTGCCGATCACTGAACCGATCGCCCGCCAGGCGGCCTTGTGGGAATGGGAGCATCGCGACCCGGCGGACCGGCTCATCGCCGCGACGGCTTGCCTGCACGGCCTCGAGCTCTGGCACACCGATACGATCCTGCAGAAGCTCGCAGGTTTCCCGCAGCGCTACTTCAAAGCACGGTCACCGGGCTGATCCCGGGCGCCGCCGAAACCTCGCCGTTCTCCGTTCCCTCCTGGACAAGCGTTTCGGTGACGATTCTTGATCTTCCCTACTGCGTTCCTTACTGTGTCGCCCCATGAAGGCGACGGTCACCAGCAAAGGTCAGATCACGATTCCGCAGGCGATCCGCCAGCGGCTGAAGCTGCAGGCCGGGTCGGTCCTGGAATTCGACGAACGCGCCGATCACCTCAAGGCCAGGAAGTGTGCTGACCCGGCTCGGATGCGGTCGGTCATTGGCATCGCCAAGAAGGTACTGGCAGGAAGGAGCGTGCTGGACTGGTTGAGCGAGGTGCGCGGTCCGGTGGAGTTGCCGCCAACCCGCAAGCGACGATGAGAACCGCGTTGGATACTTCCGTGCTCATTGCCATCGCCAAGGGAGAACCGGAGGCGCACGCCTGGGTCGAGACCCTGGCGACCGCGGGCGAGGAAGGCGAACTCGTCATTTGCGACGTCGTCGCATCCGAGTTCTTTGCCCTGTTGTTGGACGAGACCCGGTTCACCGAAAGCCTTCAGTCGCTGGGGATCGCCTTCGACCCCACCCACATCGGCGCCGCACAACTGGCGGGTCGCCTGTTCCGGGAGTATCGGCGAGAGGGCGGCCCTCGCGAGCATCTGATTCCGGACTTTTTGATCGGTGCCCACGCCCAGCAACAGGCCGATCGAATCGCAGCGATCGACCGTGGATACCTGCGGTGCCATTTTCCGCGGTTGAAGGTCCTGACGCCACGTTGAGGAGGTGGAAGGTCTTTCGCGCGGCCTGGCCAACCTTACAGCGCTTGC
The DNA here is from genome assembly GCA_027493615.1 of Verrucomicrobiota bacterium. GTDB lineage: Bacteria > Verrucomicrobiota > Verrucomicrobiia > Limisphaerales > J093 > DSVZ01. The sequence continues at coordinate 332,562 of JAOSKK010000038.1, read as the reverse complement.
GCGACTCCCTGAGGCTGAGGTGGACCGCATGTGTTGGACCACGGAACCGCGAACTTGAGTTACGCCTCCGGGGGTCGCTGCCGCAGGACTTGCGCCGATACCCTCGGAGGCCCCACGCACGCTTGCCGAAGCAACACCATTGTGCCGCTTCCGCCGGCGGTTAACATCGGTCACCACATGCGGATGTAACGGGTCCGCCATAGAAGGACGATGAGGGTTATGGGATGCCGTCGCGAAAGCAACTCATGGTCTTGCGCGTTCCGAGCGTCTCACGGCTTGTTGACCGTGATAGTCGTGCCGTCGCTGTCCGCATCGGGATCGTGATTTTCCATGAGGGAGTAGGTCAAGCCGAGGTACGACACGCCTTGAATCGCCAGCGCCACCGCAGCGACCTGCTTGCTGATTGAGTTGAGGGTGAAAGTGGCCTTGCCGGTGGCATCCGTTACGCCTGTGGCGGTGGCGCCGGTGCTCCATGCAATGGACACGGTTGCGCCTTCGATCGCGTGATGGTCGCCGTCGTGAATTGTAGCCGTCACAGTCGCTTTCCAGTTCTTACCACTGTTGGCGCCGATCCCATCGAGATCGCCACAATGCAGTGGATCGGATGGCGGCGGCGGCCCAGCAACCTCAAAGGCGCCCACGAACGTCCGCCACGTCTTTTGTTTCGTTGGATATTGGTGAAACAGCCAGAATGTGGAGCCGTCCGGGTCAATCGCCAGGCCGCTGTATTCACCCCAACCACCCTGCGTGTACGGCCCCGCGCCGGCGCGCGCGATTCGCACGGGAAGCGTTTCGCCGTCCGGATCCGTGACGCGTTGCCCCGTGTAGCCAATGGATGCATATTCGCCCGCTCCCCCCACGGAAAACACCAGGCCCATGTTGTCGCGGGCGTCCACATTGATGTGCGGCAACCACGCATGCCGACCCGCTCCCGGATCCACATTTCCACTCTGCAGCAGTACCGCGTCCGTGTTCGGCAAGCCGGTCACGTCGAACTGATACCATCGCACCAGCGACTCCGAATCGACCAATGGATCCCGAATCCCATGCGCCGTCCACAGCGACCCATTTCTCACCACCGCGGACATGAGCCGGGCATCGATGTTCTCCAACAAATCGGTGCTGCCCCGCTGGGGCACATTTGGTGGGCGATCAAATGCCGCCACCGTTACCGGGGACACTACGTGCGTGGGAGCGCTCAATACATTGGCGAGACCGTGTACGACGACTTTATTGTCGGCAAACCGTGCCACGGATTGCACAAAGTACATCGCGGGTGCCGGCCCGAAAACAACCGCGGGATGAATACTGATGGGTAGCCCGGAAGGATCAATCAGCACAGGGGCGTCGTACACAATGGCATCCGCCGCCTCAGCCAGCCCGCCCGAAAGCAGCGGGGTTTTCTCAAGCGCGAACATTTCCGCGTGTGAAAAGCTGGCGGTGATGCTCTGGTTCTTTGCGAAATGGACCGAGGTGATGTAAATCGCATCGCTGTCGACGCCCACTTTGGCGTAATCCGGGTACGTCGGAACGCCGGGAAAACTCGGGTTCTGGTGTGTGCCGGTTCGATCCAGCCGGTATTTGTGCCAATCGGCCGAACCCCGCGGCTCCGAATCATTCGAGACGGCGAGGTACAGGCGGCCTTTGGCGCTTCCGAACTCCGCGGCGATGGCGATGAACCGGCGGCTGTCCGGGTCGAAGATCACCCAGGGTTCAGCCACCTGATCAGCCCCCTGCGCCGACCAGAACCCGCCAGCCCCAAGGTTCTGCTCGAAGAGTTTCGCGCCTTGCTTGCTGAAGATCGCAATTCTCCCGCTGACCATGGTGACCAACGAACGGGGGCCGGCGGCGATGATGGGATCCGCCGGAATCCAGCCTGAATTGATTCCCTCGAATCCATTCATAAGGTCCAAGGCTCCCGCCCGGCCAGGCGCGTACGACCCTCCAATGAACGCCGCGGCGAAGACCGCGAGTAAGCTGCGTGAATAGGTTTTCATATCCGAGTAATGAGTTGCTGACTTCGCCACTCCTTACGCTCCTGGCATGCGGAACCCGCCAATGCACAAACGAAAATCTGGAAGAGGTCGAAATCCCAACCTGGGGCGCCTCATTTGGAGCGCTTCGGCGCCCAACAAGTCAGATTCACGCTGAAGCGGGCTTAAGCCCGCCCTCCCATAACGGCCACGGCTTGACTTCCACCGCCCTACTCGCTCCTGGTCACGAGAGCCGACGGAGCCATTCGTTTGCTGAACCCTTCAAGTGTCTGCTGCCACTCCGCGCGTTCGTCCGGTTTGTTCGCAGCTTCGTAAAGGCGCACGACTCGTTCCAGCGCGTCTCGTTTGGCGATATGCCACGCAGCCTGGCTCTCCTGCAAGCGCTGATTGCCCTCCAACAGCAAGGTTTCGGCTTCGGCCAGTTTGGCCTGCCGGGCTGCGGGATCGAGTTCGGCGTCGGTGACGACCACGGAAACGAGCGCGCCGCCCAAACGGCTTTTCATGTCGTCGACTTGCCATGGAATCGCGTTGGTGCGGCGCAAGAGTATCCCCAGACACTCGCGCAGCAGCCGCTCGGCCTCGCGGGCGCGTTCCGGAAGTTTGGATTCAGGAATACGAAGCTCGGATGGGGTCTCGCGCTCGGACCAGGCCCAATCCGCCAGCAAGCGGGCAAGGCTGGCGGGCGCGCCGCTCACATTCTGGTGCTCCGCATCGAGGCGGGCGCGCTCGCTTTGCATGCTTTTTCGAAGGAGCGGCTCGGCTGCGGCATAGTTTCCCCCCCGATAGTACGCTTCAGCGGCATCGTTGAGGCACCGTTCGAGGGTCACCGGATCATTGGCATAGCGAATCCGAGCCTTGGCCAGAGTGTCGCGCACGAGTTGTTCACCTTCCGCCAAGCGCGCTCGGGCAATCGCCGGATCGTTTGTGCCGTTCCGGGCTTTGTCCAGGAGCACGCGAGCCAATCCCAAGGGACATCTCTGGCTGTCGCTCGACAATGTGAGGCCTTCCCGGAGAAGCGCTTCCGCCCGATCGAGCTCTCCCGCGTCCAGATACACACCGGCGAGACCTGTCAACGCTACGGGCGTATCCTCGTGACCCGTCGCTTTCATCCTTTCGAGCGCTTCTTCATAGAGTGGCATTGCCCGTTCAAGTGTGCCCGAGGCAGCGAACTCGGTGGCCATGGCAAGGCTGTGCATCATCCGGAGCGTAGAGAAAGCGTTAGGCCCGTTCCTGGTCTTCAGCTCTTGAAACGCTTTTTGTAGGAGTGGAAGTGCCAAGTCATATTTCTTGGCACCCAGACAGGCGCCGCCGAGACGAGCCGCTGTGCTGCGCGTATCAGGATGCTCCGGCCCGAGTTTGGCGGTTTGCGATTCGAGTGTCTTTTCCAGAAGCGATACGGCCTGGTCGTGCTTGCCAGCACGATCCAAGGCGCCGCCAAGCTCATTCATCCTCCTGAGGGTATCGGGATGCTCGGGTCCCCACCTCGCCTTCGTGAGGTCCACTACTTCCTGAGCCAGCGCCAACCCCCTGGTCGGGCTTTCCAGCCTTGCCGTAGATCACGGCAAGATTGTTCATGGTGTTGAGCGTCTCGTGATGCTCTGATCCCAGGTTGGCGCGATACAACTCAAGCGCTTCCTCTAGAAGTACCACCGCCCGATCCAGCTTTCCCAAGTCCTCATAAGCCAGAGCGAGATTATTCAAGGTGCTCAGCGTGCCGGGGTGCTCTCTTCCCAGCTTGATCCTGCGCAATCGAAGCGTCTCCTCCAGCAACGGCACCGCCTGATCGCTCTTCCCGGCCTCCGAATACGCCAGGCCAAGATTATTCATGCTCGTCAGCGTGTCGGGATGCTCCGGTCCCAGCCTGGCTTTGCGGATGCGGAGCAGCTCCTCGTAATGCGACACCGCCTGCTCAGGCATTCCAACCCGAGAATAGGTGTAACTGAGCTCGCTGTGATTTCGAAGCGTATCGGGATGCTCCGGCCCGCGCTTGCTCTTTGCCAATGCGTACAGTTCCTCGGCAAGCGCCACGGCTTGTTCGCTCTTCCCGGCTCTTAGGTACACTCCAACGAGATTCCTCATGGTGAGCTGTGTGTCGTCATGATCCGATCCCAGCTTCGCGCGCTTCAACTCGAGGGTTTCCTCATAAAGGGCCAACCCCGGGGCAGTCTGTCCCAGCGCCCAATACAGCGCCGCGAGATTGTGCATGGTTGCGAGCGTACTCACATGACCCGGCTCCAATTTGGCCTTCCGAATCCTGAGGGTCTCCTCCAGGAGCGGCCGAGCCTGATCGTGATGGCCCAGATACATATGCGCGAGGCCGAGGTTGTTCATGGCGGTCAGCGTATCGTCATGCTCGAGCCCAAGTTTGGCCTTCCGCGACTTGAACAGTTCTTCGTAGAGCAGGAGGCTCCGACTTGGTGTTCCTGAGTCTTTGTACGCCTGTTGCAGGGCGTCCAGGGCCGAAACGGTGACTCCGTGATCGAGGCCCAGCGTATCCCGGTACAGCGCGAACGCCTGCTCCAACTGTTCGCTCGCCAAGCCCAACTCGCCCAGGTAGCGATAGCTTTCGCCGATTGTCATCCGGATCGCCGCCTCGACCAGCGGGCGATTGGTGAAGCTCCTTGAGATCTCCGCCTCGGCTGTGTCGATCGCCTGGCGCAACGTCACGTCTTTGCCCAAGCCCCCTTGCTGTCCCTCCGGCCGGCCGGCGGCGAGCACTTTGTCCCTGAAAAACATCAGCACGGCTTCGGCAGAGTCTCTTTCCTCCTGCGCCGCTCTCTCCGCGCGCCGCGCCCGCGCCGCCTGCCACGTGCTCGCGATGATTCCGGCCACCAGCGCCACAGCCACGGCTGCGCCCGCGGTGAAAGCGAGCTTGTTTCGTCGAACGAGCTTGTTGAAGCGGTAGGCCGTGCTGGGCGGGCGGGCGACGACCGGTTCGTTGCTCAAGTAATGCTGAATATCCGCCGCGAGGCCGCTCGCTGTTTCGTACCGGCGGGTGCGGTCCTTCTCCAGGCACTTCATCACGATCCAGTCGAGGTCGCCTCGCAAAACATGGATCAGCTCGGGCGGCGACGCGGCGCGGCGCTGCGCGGTGGAGGTGCGTTCCTCAGCGAGCATGGTGCTCAGCAGCGTGGAAGGCCGGTTCGGCTCCTTTTCGCGGATGATCCGCCGCATTTCCTCGAGTCCGGACTGGAGCAGTTCCTTCGTGTCGAAGGGCGTCCTCCCGACCATCAGCTCGTAAAGCAGCACGCCGAGGCTGTAGATGTCGCTGCGCGTGTCGATATCCGGCCCGCTCATTTCCGCCTGCTCGGGGCTGGTGTAAGCGGGCGTGCCGATGAACTGCCCGAACTGCGTGAACAGCGTCTTGTCCGTGAGCTTCTGCGCGATGGCCTTGGCGATGCCGAAGTCGATTACCTTTGGCACCGGCACGCCGTCGTGGAGGGTGACGAGGACGTTGGAAGGCTTGAGGTCGCGGTGGATGATGCCCTTTTGGTGCGCGTGCTGCACGGCTTGCGCCACTTGTGTGAACAGCTCCAGGCGGTCGCGCGTGGACAGATTGTTCTGGTCGCAATACTCCGTGATCCGGATACCTCGCACCAGTTCCATGACGAAATAGGGATGGCCCGTCTCTGTGGCGCCGGCATCGAGTACTCTGGCGATGTTCGGGTGGTCCATCATCGCCAGCGCCTGTCGTTCGGCCTCAAACCGGGCAATGACCTGCCTCGTGTCCATCCCGGGCTTGATGAGCTTCAGGGCCACCCGGCGGCGCATGGGTTGTTCCTGTTCGGCCATGTAAACAACGCCGCAGCCACCTTCGCCGATTTGCTGGAGCAGCTTGTACTTTCCAAGGATTGAGCCTTCCTTTCCGGTCAGCTCGTTTCTCACGGGCGGAGAGCCGTCGAGCTCCAGCGGATTGTTCGCGAGAAAGCGATCCGCCTTTTGCTCCGCTTGCAGCAGGCGTTCGACGCGTTCGCGCAACGCGGGATCGTGGCTGCATTTTTTCATCGAGATAGGCCGTGCGCTGCGGCGGCGGGGCAACTGGCGCGCCCCCATGAAAATGGTTTCGGCTATGGATCCGGACTCGTTCATGGCTTTGGCGTTCAAGACATCGCGTCGTCTCTCCTTACGCTTTTCGCCGGTCAAAGCCGCCAACGAAAGTCGCCGGTTTTCAGTGTCCCTGAATTCGCTCGAAGAGCCAGGCCTTGGCGCAGGCCCAGTGGCGTTGCACGGAGCGTTCCGAAAGATCGAGGAGCGCCGCGACTTCGGCTTCGCTGAATCCGCCAAAGAAACGGAGCTTCACAATGTTCGCTCGTTCCGGAGCGATGGTTTGCAGCTCGTCCAAGGCATCGTTCAACTGGAGGAGGACTTCATCCTTGGGCGGCTCCGGAATCTCGATTGCATCGAGTTCGACCCGTTCGGCGTCCCCGCCATGGCGAAGGCGCATCCGGCGGCGGGTGCGATCGATCAGAATGTGCCGCATGGCCCTCGGCCGCCGCCGCGAAGAAATGCCGCCGGTTCTGCCATTGATCCTTTTGACTGCGGGCGAGCCGAAGGTAAGCCTCGTGGACCAGAGCGGTGGCCTGCAGGGTCTGGCCCGGGGCGAGGAAGGAAAGCTTGTGGGCCGCCGCTTTCCGCAGTTCGTCATACACGAGCGGCAGCAGCTCCTCCGCCGCTTTCGCGTCGCCTGCCTGGGCACGTTCGAGAACCTGGGTAATCTCGTCCATGGTTGGACGATCTTACCGGTTTTCTACATGCTTTGCCAAGAACGGATAATGACCGAGGTGAGGTCAACCATGGGTCAGAGCAGACCATTGATGTGTTTCCCTGAGGTGGACCCCATGTGTTGGAACACGAGACCGCCACGAAAAACCCTGCGCCCTTGCCCCAGACCTCCCTCGGACCGCCCGGCATCAGAGCTGCTGACTCTGGAGGTACGTTTCCGCCGGCAGCCCGAGGGCGATCGCCTGGGCCCGCGTGGCGGGCTCCGCCCAGAGCCGGAGAAACGAGCGGCAGCGGTTTGTGTGAGGACTCGCGGGGGCCGTCAGACGCTCCACCTTCTTCTTGCGAGCTTCAAGCAAGGCCACGTTGCTTGACGTCTCGATGGCATCCAGGCAATCGGCCAGCGTGCTAAGGGCTTCCGCCCGCCCGCGGTAAAGGTTCTCGCGCCCCTCTGCGGTCCCGGAAGTCCCTTCGGGCGCAGCGCGGTTCAGGCGGAAGAAGCGAATGGTGACGCGCGCGCCAATGGTGGACGAAGTCCGCGTCCGCGGCATGAACGGGTTGGGCAACGACGCCTTCGAACTGGATGAGGCTCTCAGCAAGTTCACCGCCATCACCCACAGGAAAGATCAGGTAGGGCCTCTCGCGCTTGGCGCCGGCCGGAGAGGCGGCCGCCAGCTTGGGCGTGCCGGCGACGGGGAAGTAATCGCTCTTGAGCGTGGAGTTGCAGGTCTTGCAGGAGGTGTAAGGGTGGGAATCCAGCGCCACCGCCTCAGGCCCCGCGCGGGCGTCCCCGGGGGTGGGCCGGATCGGATCCGCGGTCGGTGCCTCTCAAGCCGGAGAGCAGCGCGTTCCGCAGGTGCGTGTTCTTTCGGTGCCAGTGGGACTCGGCTTTTGGCCGAGCCAAAGGCTATGTCGGGTGCCAGCGCACAGCAACGGCTTTACGTGAGGCGGCGTTGGGGCCAGCGGGAAAACGACTACGCCTCCTCACGTCGGCGCCTACCGTCGGCCGTGGGTTGGGCCCACCACCTTCTCCCTCGCTCCCGACCCGCGCATGGGATAGCCTGTCCGCCATGCAGCCTCTGATCCTCCGACCTCGCTGCGCGGCTCGGCGGACTTCGCGGTGCCGCCGGGGCCTCGGCATGACGGTCGCCCTCCTGGCCGCTGTCCGTCTCGGCTTCAGCGACGCCCACCCTGCCGAGCTCTGGCGGCCCGCGGCACCGGAGTCCGCCGGCTTCTCCTCCGCGAAACTCGAAGCCTTGCGGGCCAACCTGGCCGACCGGGGCACCAAAGCCTTCCTCGTGATCCGCCGCGACACCGTCGTGTGCGAGTGGTACGCGCCGGAACACGCCGCTGAAAAGACCCACTACACCGCCTCGCTGGCCAAAGCCCTCTTCGGCGGCCTCTCCCTCGCGGTGGCTTTGTCCGACGGCCGCCTCACCCTTGACGATCCGGCTGCCCGGTACCTTCCGCCCTGGCGCAGTGACTCGCGCAAGTCGCGCATCACCCTGCGCCATCTGGGTTCGCACACCGCCGGTATTGAAGACGCCGAGGCCGACGGGCTACCCCATGAGAAACTCACGGGCTGGAAGGGGGATTTCTGGAAGCGCCGACCCGTGCCCGAAGATCCCTTCACCCTGGCACGCGATCGAGCCCCGGCGCTGTTCGAACCGGGCGAGCGGATGCACTACAGCAATCCGGGCATTGCCCTGCTGACCTGGTGCGTAACGGCCGCCCTGCGGGATGCGCCCCAACCGGACATCCGTTCGCTGCTGCGGGAGCGCATCATGCGGCCGCTGGGGATACCCGACGCCGAATGGTCGGCAGGCTACGGACAGACCTTCACGGTGGATGGCCTGCCGCTGGTGCCTTCGTGGGGTGGCGGCGCCTGTACGGCCCGTGCAGCGGCGCGCGTTGGCAGGCTGATGTTGCGCGAGGGCGATTGGGAGGGCCAGCGCCTCCTTAGTGCAGAGGCCGTCCGTCTGACGACCGCCGACGCCGGGACTCCCGGTCCGTGCGGCATCGGCTGGTGGAGCAACCAGGAGGGAGACTGCGAGGCTCTCCCGCGTGACGCGTTCTTCGGCTCGGGCGCCGGGCATCAGATTCTGCTGGTGGTCCCGAGCCTGGACCTGGTGGTGGTTCGGTTCGGCAGCCTCCTGGACCAGGTGGAGAGCGAGCCTCAGTCCTTCCACAGGGCGTATTGCCGCCATCTTTTCGAACCGTTGATGGCCGCCTTGACCGCACGGCGGGAGGCAGGGGCGCGCCTCTCGTTGCAGGACGGCCGGTGGCTCATCAACGATCGCCCCACCAACGCCGGCAGCGCGGCCGAGGGGCTGTTGATGAACGTTCGCATGGTCAACGCCGTGTTCGAGGACCGCGCCCGACCCGACTTCGATCCTGAGGCGAACACGGCCCGCTTCCTCGCGCGGCTCCCGGACTACGCCACCGCTGGCGTGAACGCCTTCACGATCTGCCTGCAAGGGGCATGCCTGGCTACGAAGGCGCGGTGAACTCGGCCTTCGAACCCGACGGCAGCTTGCGGCCGGCGTACCTGGCGCGCGTCGAGCGGGTGATCCGCGCCTGCGGCCGCGAGGGCCTGGCCGTGATCCTCGGCCTGTTCTACCAACGTCAGTCCGCGATCCTGCGAGACGAGACGGCGGTCCGCGCCGGCGTCGCGAACGCCGCCGGGTGGGTGCGCGACCGCGGCTTCCAGAACGTGGTCCTCGAGATCGCGAACGAGTACCCTCACGGCGGCTTTGTCCATGCGGTGATTCGCGATCCCAGGAGCCAGGCCGGGCTGATCCGGCTGGCCAAGGCCACCGCGCCGCACCTCCTGGTTTCCGCCAGCGGCTGCGGCGATGGCGCCGTCCACCCCGAAGTCGCCGAGGCCGCCGACTTCCTGCTGCCGCACTGGAACGACACCCGCGAGGAGGAAATCCCTGCCCGCCTCCAGGCGCTGCGGCAGTTCGGCAAGGCGATTGTGTGCAACGAAGACGACAAGACCGGAACCGCAGCCGTCGCCGCCCTGCGCGCCAGCGTGGCAAACGGGGCCGGCTACGGTCTCATGCTGAAGGAGCGCAACCAGACGTTTCCCTTTCACTTCGAGGGCCCGGCGGATGATCCCGTGTTCTACGCCGCGCTCCGGGAGGTCACCTCCCCTGCCCGCCCCGCCGCCGCGCCGTTCCTCGGCGAGGATTACTTCCCGCCACCCGAATCCCAAGGCGGCTGGCGCAAACTCGAGGAGCCAGAGCCCATCCGCCGCCTCGCCGGCATGGACCCTGCGCGGCTCGAGGACCTCCGACAATGGCTGCTCCAATCCGACCAGCGCGGTTTCGCGGCCGTGGTTATCCGCCGCGGTTACATCGTGCTCGAAGTCGAGCGCGGGAACAGTGCGAAAACCGACTCGCGCCGGGTCGCGTCCGTCTCGAAGGCGGTCTGCGCGACGGTTCTGGCCATCGCGGCCGAGCAGAGCCAACAAGGGCGGCTGCCACGCCGCATGACGTTCGACGACCCGGCCTTCGGGTTCATCCCTTGGGCGGAACCGCTGAGCGACCCCCGCAAGGCCCGCATCACCGTCCGGCAACTGCTGAACCACACCTCCGGCGTTTGCCCCGAGGCCACCGGTGCGCCCAACGACGGTTCCTGGGAGTACATCCTTGGTCACACCGGAGATGCGCGGACCGCGCAACTGGCCTTCGACCCGGGCACCGGCTGTGGCTACTCGACGCATGCCTTCGCCCATGCCGCGCTGGTGTGTGAGACGGTCACGGGGAAACCGTACGACACCTTCGCCATCGACGCGCTGTTCAGGCCGCTGGGCATCGAGCACTGGTGGTTCCAATACTACGACGGCGGCAAGGGGATCGGCCGCCACCCCTCGCATGGGTTGGGTCTGCCGGCCCGCGACCTGGCCCGCATCGCGTATTGCCTGCTGCAGGGCGGACGTTGGGGCGAACAGCAGGTCGTTCCCGCGTGGTTCGTCGCCGAGACGGCCGCGCCCACGCATGAGGTGAATACCCCCGAGATGCGCTGGCAGCTCAATCCGCAGGTGTTCTCGCACGGCTGGGAACTGCCCGCACGCCATCGGGGCCAGGGCGGCCGGAGCGGCGAAGGCATCCCGGCCGACGCCCGCAGCAAACCGGGATCGGGCGGTCAGTTGATCGCCTTCGTGCCGAGCCTGGATCTGGTCGTGACCCGCCAAACCGGCAGCAGCGGCGATTGGGCGTACGAGGAGTACCTGCGCCGCGCGTGCGCCGCGGTGTTGCCGGGGTCGGCCCGCTGAGCCGGACCGTGCATCTTAGCTTTAGCCTGGAAATCTCATACCCGCTGTAGGCGCCGACGTGAGGCGGCGTTGTCGTCCAGGGACACTCCCTTTCGCCTCCTCACGTCGGCGCCTACCCCATCCACGGGATTCCGGCGTGAATCCCGTTCGCGGTCGACGCGTCAACCTCTCAAAGCGCGCGTGGCCGGTCCATCCAAGCCATGAGGCCCGCATGCTGGTCCGGACTTCACCATGCGGATTACCGACGTTCTGGTCAGGAATGGGCTGTTAAGTGCCGAGCAAGTGGCCGAGGTCCTGCGGTTGCAGCGAGCCGAAGGACTGCGGTTGGACCGCGCGGTGGTCCGGTTGGGGTACCTGAGCGAGCGCGAGATCCTGGCCGCTTTGGGGCAACACCTCAACCTGAAGGTCGCGGACCTGTCCCAACTGGCCATCAGCCGGGAAGTGCTCCACCAACTCCCTCCCAAGCTGGTCTTTCGCAAGCGCCTCCTCCCCGTCGCGTGTGCCGACGGCGTCATCGAGATCGCCACGAGCGACGCCTTCGACATGAGCGCGCTGGACGAGGTACGGCTGCTCACAGGTCTGGTCGTCCGCCCCCGTCCTCGCTTCCGCCGACGACATCGACAAGCTCATCAAGGCCCATTACGGGGTGGGCGGCGACACCATCGATGAGATGGTGGCGGGCGAGACGGACGGGGCCACGGTGCAGACGGCCACGAGCGAGGACCTGCTCGAGATGGCGCAGGAGGCGAGCGTCATCAAGCTGGTCAACGAGATCATCCTGGAAGCCGTCAACGAGCGGGCCAGCGACATCCACATCGAGCCTTACGAACAGGACCTCTCCATCCGGTATCGCATCGATGGGGTGCTCCACGCCGCGTCCGTCCCCCCGCAGATCCACCGTTTCCAGGCGGCCATCATCAGCCGGCTCAAGATCCTGGCCAACCTGAACATCGCCGAGCGGCGGGTGCCCCAGGACGGGCGGATCGAATTCAGCGTCGGCGGCCGGCAGATCGACGTGCGCGTCAGCGTGATCCCCATGCTCTTCGGCGAAGGCATCGTCCTGCGTCTCCTGGACAAGTCCAGCGTGCTCTTCACCCTCACGGAGCTGGGCATGGACGAGGTGACCTTCCGCCGCTTCCAGAACCTCATCCTCCGCCCGCACGGCATCCTGCTGGTCACGGGCCCGACCGGCAGCGGCAAGACGACCACGTTGTACGCGGCTCTCAACGCGCTGGTCAGTTCCGAGATCAAGGTCCTCACCGTCGAGGACCCGGTCGAGTACCACCTGCGCGGCGTGAACCAGATCCCGGTCGACCCCCAGGTGGGCATGACATTCGAACGCGGCCTCCGCGCGATCCTGCGTCACGACCCCGATGTGATCATGATCGGCGAAATCCGCGACCTCGAGACCGCCCGCGCCGCCATCGCCGCAGCGCTCACGGGGCACCTGGTGCTCTCCACGCTGCATACGAACGACGCCGCTTCCGCTCCCATGCGTCTGTTGGACATGGGCGTCGAGCCCTACCTCGTCAGCAGCACCCTGATCGGCGCCATGGCCCAACGCCTGGTGCGGACCATCTGTCGCAAGTGCAAGACCACCGTCACGGCCGACCCCGCGGCCCTGCCCGAGGACCTCGGTTGGCGGCCGGGCGAACCCCTTCACCGCGGCGCCGGATGCGAGGCTTGCCGCGGCACCGGGTTCCGCGGGCGCACCGGGCTTTACGAACTGCTCACCGTCAATGAACCTCTCGCCGAAGGCATCCTCCATCGCCGGCCACCGCCGGAGTTGATTCGGGCCGGACGGGCCGACGGCCTCCGTCTCCTGCGGGAGGACGGCTGGATGAAGGTGCGTCAAGGGACAACGACCGTGGACGAGGTCGTGACCTGCACCGCGATCTGACCCCGGGCACCTTCCGCATGGCTGATTTCCATTACGTCGCGAAGACCACGGCCGGGGCCACCGTCACGGGTGTGCTGTCAGCCGAGACCGAAGCCACGGCACTGCGCCTGCTCGATGAACGCAACCTGGTCCCGCTGGAACTGCGAGGCCGGTCCAGCCCCGCCCGGCAACGGGGGGCACGCCGTCGTGTCCGGACACGTGACCTCGGGATCATGTACGGCCAGTTGGCGGACCTGATCGGGGCGGGCGTGCCGCTGCTCCGCGCGCTGGATTCCCTCATCAAGTCCACCGTCAATCCCCGGCTGGCGGCCCTGCTGCGCGAGGTGCGCACGGCGGTGGCGGACGGCACGTCCCTCACCGAGGCGCTGCGGGCCTTTCCCGAGACATTTCCGCCCCTCCACACCGCCATGGTCCAGGCCGGCGAACGCGCCAGCTTCCTCGAGGACGTCCTGCGCAGCCTGGCGACCTTCTTGGAGCGGCTCGACGAATTGCGCAGCAAGGTGATCGGCTCGCTCATCTACCCCGCCTTGCTGGCCACCGTGGGCACGCTCGTGCTGGTCGGCGCCCTGTTGTTCTTCGTGCCCCGGTTCGAGCCCTGCTGGGCGACGCCCGGAAGCCGCTGCCCACCGAACTGGTCTTCCTGTTCAGCCGCGTGCTCCGCGGCTACTGGTACCTCGTGCTGGTGGCCGGGATCGGCGTCGGCGCCCTGGCCTGGGGCGCATTCGGAAGCGAGCAGGGACGCCGCTGGTACGAGAACTGGCGGCTGCGGATTCCCGTTGTCGGCACCGCGTTGCGGCTGCTGGCGATCACCCGGTTCTGTCGCATCCTTGGCACCTTGCTGTCGAACGGCGTGCCCTTGCTGCAGGCCCTCGCCATCAGCCGCGGCGCCACCGGTTCCAGACTTCTGAGCGAACGCATCACCGACGCGCTTGAGAGCGTGCGCGGCGGCAAACCCCTGACCGAACCGCTGCGGGTCGGCAACCTGTTCCCCGAACAAATCCTGGCCATGATCCGCGTTGCCGAGGAATCCAACCGTCTCGATCAGGTCCTCCTGACGATTGCCGACACGGTGGAGCGGCGCACGAACCGGCAAGTGGACCAGGTCGTGCGGCTCCTCGAACCGCTGATTCTGTGTCTCGTCGCCATGGCGATAGGGTTTCTCGCCCTGGGATTGTTGCTGCCCATCTTCACCATGGCCAGCAGCCTCGGACGCGCCTCATGAGCCTCCGGCTGAATGGAAGTTGCTTGCACGTCGTCTTTAACCTCAACTGCACGATTATGAACGTACGATCGGTTGTCGCACGGGTGGATCAGGCCCGGCCAGGGGCGGGCTTTACGCTCATCGAAATCCTGCTGGTCATCGTCATCATCATGATGTTGGCGGCCGCGTTGGTGACCTTTGTGCTGCCGCAACAGTCCGGCGCGGAGCGCAACACCACCCGGCTCCTGCTGATGCAGGTCCAGACCTCGCTGGATACGTACCGGATGAACCTGGGTCATTACCCCACCGAAGAGGAAGGCGGCCTGGGCGCACTCCTGGTGCGGCCCCAGTTCGAGAATGAACAACTCGGCGAGCGCTGGCAGGGCCCCTACCTCAAACCCGGCACCAAGCTCCTCGACGCCTGGGGGCGCCAGGTCGTCTACGAAATCCAGGACCTCGCCAGCTCCGGCAACACCAACGGCCTCCCTTACCGCTTGTTCTCGGTCGGGCCCGACGGGCAGCCGGACACCGAGGACGATCTCAAGCTGGAAACAGCCCAGGACGCCAACGTGGATTCGCGCAGCGTGCTTGAGACGGCGCCGAAATGAGTTCCGCCGCATGGTGAAGCCAACCCCCAGGCCGGATTCGCCCTGATCGAGCTCCTGCTCGTCGCCCTGCTGTTGCTGCTCTTCACCGGCGCCGCGGTGACGAACCTTGCCCCCCTCTGGCAGGGCGCCCGCCTCGACGAAGGCGTCGGACAACTCGAAAGCCTGCTCCGCTTCGCCCGTGCCGAGGCCGCCCAGCAGGGGCGACGCCTGCAATTGCAGGTCCGGGCGCTCGCGGATCCCGCCCCGCCGGGTACCAGCACCGCCCCCCGGTCTGCCATCGCTGTGCGCTGGGAACCCGAACCGCTCGATCAGCCCGGGGTCTTCGTCCCAAGCCAGCCCACCGCGTCCCTCGCGCGCTCCGTCGCCGAGCACGTCCGCATCGAGCATGTGCGCCGTCTCGAAACCGTCGCCACGCCCGGCCCCGACCCTTCGGCCGAGGAAGCTCGCGCGGCTGGGACCGCAGCGGATCCCGGAGCGGCCGCTTCGCTTGGAGCCACGGCGGGTTGGCCGGCCATCATGTTCTATCCGGACGGTTCTTCGGATTCGGCTGAGATTCTCGTGGGCTCGCTCGATGAGCGAGACACCCGCCGGCTGTTGGTCCAGTGGAACGGCCTCAGCGGCCGGTCCACCCGCCAGGAGTTGGACCCGGACAGCCCGGGCATGTTCGGCAGCGGTGCCGCCGAAGCGCAGTCGCTCGAACCGGCCTCGGTCGCCCGCACTGCCCTCGGACGCTCGGCGCCTTGACGCCTGCAGGCCTCATGGATTGCGGTGCATCGGTGGAATCAACGCGGCGGGGGACGAAACCGAGCTCGCGCCGCGCCGCCGTCCTGCTTGAAGTCCTGCTGGCCCTCGGCCTGTTCGTGTTCGCCGCCGCCGTCGTCTCCAGCGGCCTCACCACCGCCGTCGACCGGACGTTGCGCCTCCGGGCCCAAACCCACGCGCTCGATCTGGCGGTGTCCGTGTTCTCCGAACTCGAGATGGGACTGCGCCCGGTGGCGGCCGCCGGCCCGGAAGCCTTCGAAGCTCCTTTCGAGCAGTGGACGTGGGAGATCGCGGTCGTCCCCTACACCCTGGGCACGGAAGATCGTGCGGGGCTTCAGCAGGTCACCGTCGTTGTCCGGAGCGAAGCCCCCCGACCGTGCACCGCCTGACAGGACTCCTGCTGCCGCCACCAAGAAGCACGCCCGAGCAAGATCGGCTGTTCGCCAACCAGGCCGCGAGAGCCCGGCGCCAGGAGGCCTGGCGATGACCGCACACCCCCTCCATGAACCGCCCGGTGAGGGCGCCGAGCCTACAACCTGTAGGCCGGGTCCCCGACCCTGCGGGGGAGCGTTCATGGGCACTGAGCAGGTCCACGAGAACCAGATCACTTACCCCATTCCCGATGTCCGTAATCGGTGGAGGAACTCCCCGTCTTGGATTCTCCGCCGATTACGAACATCGGGAATGGGGCTGAGGGAGGTGCTCCATGAGGCTGTGGTGCGGGCTTCCAGCCTGCACGTCTCGAGGTTCATGGCCCCCGAGCGGGTCCAAGAGGAACCGGCCCCTCCGCCGCGCCCTCTGCCCCAGGGCTTCACCCTCCTCGAAGTGGTGTTGGCGCTGTCCATCGCCATCGCGCTGCTGGTCGTGGTCCTCTACTACTACCAACAGGCCGCGCGGCTGCGGGACAGCACCCTCACAGCCACCGCCGGCCTCGCCGCCGTCCGCCTCTGCATGGATCGCCTCGGGACCGAGTTGCGAACCGCCAGCACGCAACCCGGCACCTTCCGCGGAGGACCCCAGGAACTTGAGTTCCTGCTGTGCGACCTTCCCGAACCTTCCACCGACACGCCGGGCGAGGCCGCCATCGAGACTTTCATGCCCCTCCCCTCTCCGGCGCATCCGTTACGCCCTGCCCACTGCGGAAGACCCGACCGCAACGTCAGGTTTGGTGCGAACCGAGGCCGCCCTGGCCACGCTCGCGTCAACCGCAACCGCATCGGGCGATCCTTCCGCCTTCGCCCCCCGACCACCCCGGATGCTCCCACCGTTCCGGCTGTTCAGCTCACACCGGCTGTTGAGGAATCCGTCGAGCCCACCGCCCCACCGGACACCTCGACACTGGGGCAAGAGGTCGAGGCCGTCTCTCCTGCGAACTCGCCGGCGGAGGAAGGCACCCGTCTCACCACGGCCTTCCCCGGTTCCGGGACCCTGGCGCTGGCCATCCCCGAAGTCCGCTTCCTGCGTTTGCGTTACCATGACGGCACAGCCTGGCTCGATGCCTGGTCGGCATCGACCCTCCCGCGCGGGGTCGAGATCACGCTCGCCCTCGAGCCAGCCGCGCCCGACGCCGGCCCGGACGCGCTGCCGGGCGAAGTATTCCGCCGGACGATCGCCCTGACCACCAGCCCCGCCCGCGCGCCGGAGGCCCCTCGCGCGACGGGCTTCACCGACCCCTGGGACCCCACGGAGGACGGCCTGTGAACGCGCGACCTGAGCCTTCCAGGAACCGGTCACGAAAAGCGGGGTGAACCCCCGCACTCCAGACGCTTCGCGATGGGCGCAGCCCGCCGGTTCCGCGCGAAGCGTCTGGAGTGCGTCCGGTTTACCGGCGCTTTCCGTTTCATGGTTACTGCGCAGCTCCGGCGGGAACAAGCCGCTTCCTCCAACCGACGCGCGGCGGGCTTCGTCCTGCTGACGGTCCTGGTCGTCGTGTTGCTCAGCTCCATGCTCGCGGCCAGCGTCCTCTATGCGATGCGGTCGGAAGCCACAGCCCACATGGCGAGCGTGCATCGTGAACAAGCCTGGACCACGGCGATGAGCGGTGTCGCGCGGGCCCTGGCCCTGGCGAGCGAACCCGGCCTCGAGCAGGAGGCCTGGCACGACAACCCGGCCGCCTTCCAGCACCAGTTCGTGAGCCAGGACGGCGATGACCAGTGGTTCTTCACGGTCTACTCCGCCTCGGACTCCCTCGGTGCTGACGTGCGGTTCGGGTTGACCGATGAATCGGCCAAGCTTTCTGTGCTTCACCACGACCCCGCCTGGCTGGCGCAACTGCCCTCGTTTCCGGCGGCGCTGGCCGTCACCGCGCCCCCCACCGGACCGACCGCCTCGCTCGAAGAATGGTCCGCAGCCGCCGGTCTGAACCCCCGCTGGCTCTTCGGTGAGGACACCAACTACAACCTGCGTCTTGATCCCAACGAGGATGACGGCGACGCCCGTCTGCCGCTCGACGACGCCAACGGCCTGCTCGACCGCGGTCTCCAGTCCTACCTCACCACCGTGAGCTACGACCTGAACGTCAACCACGAAGGTCGGCCGCGCGTGAACCTGAACGATGCCAACGCCGACCTCGGGCGGTGCGGGCTTCCGCAGGCCACTCTCGACTACCTGGCAGCCCTCCGCCGCGCCGGGCAGTCGCTCCCGCATCCCGCGGCGTTGCTCGAGGCCGCGGGCGAGTTCACCGATGCCCAGGGCGCCCCACCCGCCTCCAGTCGGGCGTAAGCCGCGAGGAACTCGCCACGCTGCTGGACCAATGCACGGCCACCAACACCACCCGACTCGAGGGCCTCATCAACATCAACACCGCGCCCCTGCCGGTGCTCACCGCCCTCCCGTTCATCGGCGAAACCCTCGCCGACACCATCGTCGCCTCCCGCCCCGGCCTGACCCCGGACGAAGCCCAAACGCCCGCCTGGCTTTACCGCCGCGGACTCGTCACCGCCGACCAGTTCAAAGCGATGGCGCCTCATCTCACCACCCGCAGCCGCCAGTTCAGCTTCCGCGCCCTCGGCTACGCGGTCCCCTCTGGCCGCTACCGTGTGCTCAGCGTGACCATCGACACCGCAGCCGAGCCGCCCCGCCCGCTCGCCGTACGTGACCTGACCCGCTTCGGTTTTCCGATGCCTCTCGCCCGCTTGCACGACGGCAGCGCGGGAACCGCCACCGCCGCGGCCGGAGCCTGGAACCCGTGAGGAATCCCGCAACATGGCGCTGAAACGCTCGCATCTCTGGGCCCGCCTGCTGGCCAGCGCCAACGGAGCAAGACGCTCGCGTCGCCCCCGCCTTGGCAGCCTGACCGCCCTGGACTTCGAAGCCGACCAACTCTGGGTCGTCCAGGCCACGTTGCGGGGTGGCCAACCCCGACTCGCCCGGCAACAAACGCTCCGCCTCAACCCTCCGCGGAACCTCAGTCCGGACGACCCCGAGGAATTGGGGAAGGCCCTGGCCGCCGCGCTCGCCCAGGCCGCCGTCAGCCCGGGCAGCGTCGTCATGGGCATCCCCCGCACCCTGGTGATGCTGCGAACCCTCGAACTGCCACCCGCCGACCGCGAGGAGGAGATCGCTGCCATGGTCCATCTCCGGTGGAGTCGCGACCTCCCCTTTCCCGTGGACGAGGCGGTGATTGACTTCCAGGCCCTGCCCCGCTCGTCGGTCCCGGAAAACGCGCCACCGTCGAGCTCCTCGGACAGCGCCCCGGCCCCGGGCGTGCCCACCCGCGTCCTGACCGCGGTCGTGCGGCGTAAGACCGTCGAGTTCTACCAGGCCGTGGCGAAGGCCGCGGGCGTGAAGCTGGTCGCGTTGGGGCTTCAGTCTTTGGCGGGTGCCCAGGCGGCCCTGGCGTTTCAGCCCAAAGCCGCCACCGGCTGCGTGGCCCTGGTCTCTCTCCACCCCCAGGAAGTCCGGTTCGATGTGCTCATCGACGGCACCTGGGCGTTCAGCCGCGCCGGTGCCCTCCCCGTCCCCGGCGGACCAAGCCCCGAGACCGACGATCCGTCGGCAAACCCAACCCCCAACCCGGTCCTGCTCGAAGTGGTCCGGAGCCTGCACAGCTACGAAGGCACTGCCGGCCACGGCCAGGTGAACCGCTTCCTCGTCACGGGGACCACCGGCGGCGAAGCGCCCCTGGCCGAGGCCCTCACCCGACAGTTGGGCGTGCCCGCCGATGTGCTGAGCACCGGGGCCGACGCGCGCGAAAAGCCTGATTCGCCCAAGGCGTTGCCTCCTACCTTGCCCGCCGTCGGCCTGGCGTTGGGCGCGCTCGCCCCCGCCGGTCTCCCCTTCGACTTCCTCAACCCGAAACGTCCCCCGTGGTCCGGGACCTTCGTCGCGTCCGGCAGTTGGCAGTAGTGGCCGCCGTGCTCGCCGTCCTGCTGTCGACCGCCGGCTTGCGGGCCCGCTGGATCGGCGAGCGCGAACGCCAGCGGGCCGATCTCCAAGCGCAGGTCAACCTGGGCTCGAAGAACCTCGCCGCCTACCGCGTCTTCCGGAACCAGGCCCGCACACTGCGCGACTGGTCCGCCACCCGCCGCAACTGGCTCGATCACCTGACGCTCCTGAGTGCCCTTGTGCCTCCCAGCCAGGAGCTCTACGTCACGGCCCTTTCGACCACCGCCCGCAATACCCTCAACCTCTCCGTCAAGGTCCGCAGCGGCGAAACCGTCGACCGCCTAACCTCCACCCTCCGCGCCGCCGGCTACGACGTGAAGGCGCCCGCCATCATGCCGGCCACCGACCGCTTCGGCTTCCGCTTCCAGGCCAACCTCGAACTCCAAGTCCCCACAACCCTTACCAACGACCTCGACGCTCTGACCATCGAAGCGCGGTCCTCGCCCGCACCCGCAACCCCCACGGCACCCACAGACCCCCCGCCCGCCGCCAACTCGTCCCCCGCCCCCGCGCCCGCCAATCCGGCGTCCCCCGCCGTCACCGCCACCCCGGCCCAACCGGACACCGCCAGACCCGCGGGGCGCGGACCTCGCGGTGCACGCCGCCCACCGGAAGGAGGTGCCCGTGAATAAGCGGACCCGCCTGCTGGCCTGGGGCGCCTTGGGCGCTGCCGGGTTACTCACCGGCGGCTTCGTCCTCCAGGCCGTCGTCAGCCGCCCGCTGCGAACCCTCGATGCCCAGATTCTCCAGCTCCAGGTGCGGTGGAACTCGCTCCAGAAGGAACGACAGGAGTTCCTCCAGGCCGAAGCCGACGTCCGCGCCCACGCCGGCCGTCTGTTCGCCGCTCAGGCCGAGGCGGCCGAAGCCAGGCTCGGCGCCCTCCTCACCGCCCAGATCGTCCGGGTCGGCCTGCGCGAAACCGACTTCACCCGCATCCCGGTGGGGCGCCGCCGGCTGCCCGGCGCGGAGGAGGTGGGCTGGATCGTCCAGGGCGAAGGCACGCTGCCACGACTCCTCGACCTGCTTTTCCTCCTGCAGAGCGAACCGCGCCTCCATCGCATCGAGGGCCTGTCCCTCACGCCCGCCACCGAGGGTGCCCGCACCCGCGTCCGCTTTCGCTACGTGACCCTGGTGCTCACGCCTCCATCCGAACTCGGCGCGCCGGAAGCCACCGCCGAGCTCAGCCTCGACGACCCCGGTCGCCGGCGCTATGACGCCATCACCCAGCGCGATTTGTTCCGCCCGTTCGTCCCCGACGAACCACGCGCCAATCCCACTCCGCCTGCCGGCCCGCCGGAACCCTCGCAACCGAATTTCCGCGTCGTCTCCCTCTCCTCCTGGGATGGTCAACCCGAGGTCCACTTGTTTGATGACCGGGAGAAGCGCCTGATCGTCCGGCGGCCCGGTGACACCCTCCTCGACGGCCAGGTGGCCATGGTGGACTACCGGCCGCTGCCCTCCCCAACAAACCCGGTCTCCTCTCCTTCAGCCGCCTGATCTGGCGTCACGACACCAACTACTGGGCCATCGAGTCCGGCCAGTCCTTCTCCGACCGCCGCGCCCTCGCGCCCGACGAACTCCCGCCCGCCCTCCGCCCGGCCGCCACCAACTCGCTTTCCCCATGAACACCCGTTCGCTCCTCCTGCTCGTCCTCGCCGGTCTCCTCCCCGCCAATCTCTTTCCCGCCGAGGGTCCCGACACCGCCACGCCAACTGCCTCCGCCAGCAGTCCTCCCCCTGCCGTCGGGTCCGCCGAAGCCCCGCCCGCCGAACCCGTCGCGACGGCCGCGACCGCCACGAACCGTCCCCCGCTTCCTACCCTGCCGCACCCCAGAGGCAGGCATCCGCTTCGACTTCGCCGGCATGCCGTACTCGGAAGCCCTCCTGCGCTTCTCCCAGATGGCCGGCAAACCGCTCATCGCCGACACCGTCGTCGAGGGCGCGCTCACGTTCTCCGATCCCAAGCCCTACACCTACGGCGAAGCCCTCGACACCCTGAACCTCATCCTCGCCACCAAGAGCGTCATGCTGGTCGAGGACGATCGCTTCCTCCGGCTCGTGCCCTTCAAGGCCCTTCCCCAGATGCCCATCAAGCTCTTCCACGGCCTCGAAAACGTCGGCGACGTCCGCCCCGGCGAGATCGTCACCGTGGTGCTGGACCTCCAGAACCTGGATGCCGGTGAGCTTTCCCAGCCCCTCAGCACCATGCTCTCCTCGGCCGGCTCGGTCGCTTCCCTCTCCCGCGGCCGCGGCCTCATCATCACCGACCGTCTCGCCAACATCGAACGCGTCCGCCAACTGCTCGCCACGGTGGACACCGCCTCACCCGTCCAGCGGCAGGTCAAGACCTTCAACCTGCGCAACGTCTCCGGCACCCTCATGGCCGACCTCCTCAACCGCACCTTCGGCCTCGCCACCGCCCCCAAACGCACCGTCTTCAACGAGCAGCGAAAATCCTACGAGGTCCTGCCGCCCGACCCCACCGACTACGTCACCGCCATCTTCGCCGAAGCCTCGAACACCCTCGTCCTCTTCGGCCCCTCCGAACGCATCACCCTGGCCAGCGACCTGATCGCCCGCTTCGAGGCCGACGCCGGCGCCCGCGCCAGCGAGATCAAGGTCTTCTACCCCCAGATGCCCGTCGAGGAACTGGCCGAGATGATCCGCCAGGCCGTCCCCGGCGTCGCCGCCCGCGGCGAACGCGGCCGCGACACCGACGCCCGCGCCAAGGTCATCGCCGACCGCACCAGCAACCGCTTGATCGTCACCGCCCCGGCTATCGGCCAACTCGACGCCATCACCACCCTCCTCCACCGCCTCGATCCTTCCACCCAGGAGGTCGCCCCCGAATCCTCCCCGGACCAGACCCCGCCCGCCCGCGAACTCCGCATCGTCGACCTCCAGTCCAGCCCTGCCCAGACCCTCGCCCCCTCCTCCGCGACGCCCTCACCGACCTCGGCCGCGACGCCGCCGGCCCCAACACGCTGGGCCAGGTCCGGATCCTGCCCGCCCCGGAGGCAACCGCCTCCTCCTCACCGGTGCTCCCGCCGCCCTCGACGACGTCCTCCAGCTCGTCCGCCAACTGGACACCGTGAGCACGCCCACCGAGGAAACCCGCGTCTTCAAGCTGCGTCAGGCCAGCGCCAGCCGCGTCGCCGGCCTCATCATGAACGCCATGAACAGCCCCGATTGGCGGCGCCGCGGCGGAGGCGGAACCGTCGTCGCCATCCCCGAGGAACGCAGTAATTCCCTCATCGTTGCCGCGTCCGCCGGCCACCTGAAGATGATCGAGCAGATCGTCACCCAACTCGAAGCCGTCGGCGTCACCAGCGGACGCCAGTTGAAGATCCTCGAACTCACCCACAACTCCGCCGCCACGGTCGCCAGCACCCTCGCCCGCCTGTTCGCCCCCAGCTAAACACCCCCGACCCCACCCAGCGCGTGGCCCTGACCCCCGCCCCCAACGACCGCGCCCTCGTGCTCGAAGCGGATGAATCCCCTCATGCCCCGCCTCGAGGAAACCGTGAAGGCGCTCGACACTCCGGCCACCAGCGGCGGCACCGAGCTGCGTGTCGTTGAAACCCGCTCCGAATCGGCCTACGCCCTCGCCCAGATGCTCCGTGATGCCCTGGCCCAGTTGAGCCGCGACCGCTCCGGCGGCGATCCCCTCGGACGCGTCCAGGTCCAGGGTTCGCCCGTCGGCAACCGGCTCCTGCTCGCCGGCCCCGCCGAGGCCCTGGACCGGGTCGAGACGCTCGTGAAGCAGCTCGACAACGTCCCCGTCGCCCAAGGCACCCGCGTCTTCCAGCTCAAGCACGCCGACGCCCGCCAGGTCGCCAATCTCGTGCTCAACACCCTCGGCAATTACGAAGCGCGCCGCCGCGGCGGAGGCGGCCAGATCGCCGCCGCCGCCGAAGACCGGAGCAACACCGTCGTCGTCTCCGCGCCCGAGGCCCAGCTCCAGCTCGCCGAGGAGATCATCCAGCGCCTGGATGAGGCCGGCCGCGCCGGCGGCCGCCAGTTGCAGATCCTCCCCGTTCAGCACAACTCCGCGGCCTCCATCGCCGCCATGGTCAGCCAGATGTTCTTCCCCCAGGTCCGCACCTCGGACCCCAACTCCCGGCTCGCCCTCACCGCCGCCCCCGACGACCGCGCCCTCGTGATCGAAGCCGAGGAATCCCTGCTCGCCCGCATCCAGGAAACCGTGGAGGCCCTCGACGTCGAACCCACCCGCGGCACCGTCGAAGTCCGCACTTACGCCCTGCCCGAGGGACGTTCCGGCGAACTGGCCGCCGCCCTCAACCGTGTCTTCGCCGACCCGGGCGACGCCCGCCGCCGCTGGGACCAGGCCGCTCCGCCGGCCCCGCCCGCGCCGCGCTTCGAGATCGACACCGTCTCCGAGCTCCTGATCGTTGCCGCCACCGCCGACCAGTTCACCCGCATCGAGAAGGTGCTCGGGGATCTGCGCTCCGCCGCTGCCATGGCCTCCCAGATCCGCACCTTCCACCTCGAACACGCCGATCCCACGCAGGTCGTCGACGTCCTCCAGTCCATGTTGCTCGGGGACACCAGCCAGCGCTGGCGCAGTTCGCGCGGCTGGCGCAGCGGCACCGGCTCGGGTGAGGTCCGCGTCGCCACCGCCCCCGCCCTCAACGCCGTCGTCATCCAGGCCTCCCCGGAAAAGCTCGCCGTCGCCACCCAGCTCATCCGCACCCTGGACCGCCCCCAGAGCGAGAGCGCCACCGCCACCCAGACCCTCCGCGTGCAGAAGGCCCAGCCGGAAGCCGTCGCCCTCGCGGTCACCCAGATGCTCGCTGCCCAGGGTCCACCCAACACCCCCCGCGCGTCACCGTCACCGCCGTCCCCGGCAGCCGCAGCCTCCTGCTCAGCGGCCCGGAATCCGAGGTGCGCCGCGTCAGCAGCCTCATCCAGGAGCTGGACGATGACAGCCAGAGCGATCAGCTCGAAACGCGCATCTTCCGACTCGAGCACGGCAATGCCCGCGACCTCACCCGCGTGCTCACCCAGTTGCTCGAAGGGCTCTCCCGCACCCGGGCCCGCTTCGCCGCCCGCTTCCAGCGCGAGACCTTCACCGTCGCCGCCGACGAACGCACGAATTCCCTCATCGTCTCCGGCTCGGCCGATTACTTCCGCCTCGTCGAGCAGCTCCTCGCCACGCTCGATCAGGCGCCCCAACACTCGGATCGCCGGGTCCAGTTCTACTGGCTCAAGAACGCGCGCGCCTTCGAGGTCTCCCTGAAAACCGAGGCCCTGTTCGCGCATCGTCCCCGCGCCGAACGCCCGCTCATCGAGTCGGATTCCTTCTCCAACTCCCTCACCGTGGTCGCCAAGCCCGCCGACCTCCTCGAGATCGAAGAGGTCATCCGCCAACTCGACGCGATGGCCCGCGACACCAGCCTCCAGATCCGCATGATCCCGTTGACCGACATCCCGGTCGAACGCATGGCCACCATGCTCACCAACCTCTATTCCCAGCTCAACGAAGGCCAGATCCGGCTCGTCGACCGGCTCCCCCGCCCCACCACCACCGACACGCTCCATGAACCTGTGGTGCGGGCTTCCAGCCTGCACCCCCAAGGTTCAGGGGCTCCAGGCAGGGCCGCAGAGGTCAAGGACGCGTCCCCGCCACCAACCCTTCCCGCCCCCCAGTTCCCCCCAACCGACCACCCCCACCCCCACAGCGCCTCCGACAACCCTCCATCCCCGGCCCCCGCCCCAACCCCTGCCGACTCCACGCCTCCGCCCGAGGTCCTCATCGCGGTCGATCCCACCGCCAACGCCCTCATCCTGTCCGGCCCTGCGTATGAACTGGACCACATTGACTCCCTCATCTACCGGCTCTCGGCCTCGTTCACCTCGGCCGAGTTCGAAATCCGGCAGTTCCGGCTCCAGGAAGCCGACCCCGTGGTCGTGGCGCGCGTCCTGAACGAGCTCTTCAAACCCACCCCCGTCCCGGCACCACCCCAGGGAAACCGTCCCGGCACTACGCCGCCCGCACGGAACCGCAACGAGGAAACCCCTGATCCGGCACGACGCAACGGGCAGCCCCCGCCGCGCCTCAAGCCCAGGCCGCCACCCCCAAGGTCGCCGTGGTCGCCGACACGCGCACCCACAGCGTCATCGTCCGCGCACGCCCCGCCGATTTCCCGCTGCTCGAGTCCATCATCCAGCAACTGGACGCAGAAGGACTCAGCGCCGAACTCGCCCACCGCCTCCTCCCCCTCCAGCACGCCACCCCCGACCGCCTCCTCCCGCTCCTCCGCCAGATGCTCACCCAATTGGGCACCGTCCGCCCGGGTGAACCCGCCGCCCTCGCCGCCGACCCCCGCACCCGCGGCATCTTCCTCGTCGGACGCGACCGCGTCCTCGACCGCATCGAGACGCTCGTCCGCGAACTCGACACCCCGTCCGCCTTCGCCGAGATCGAACTCCGTACCCTCGACCTCCAACACGCCCAGGCCGCCCCCCTGGCCACCCTGCTCAAGAGCGTCCTCCGCCCCGACAACGCCGCCGAACTCACCGCCGAGGCCCGCCAGCTCCAGGAACAAATCAGCCGCCTCCGACTCCAGGACGATCAGGGCCAGCCGATCCACCTCGATCTCACCCAGCCCATCAAGATCGTCGCCGACCCTGCCCAGGCCAGCGCCGACGGCGGCAACCGCCTCGTCATCGGTTCCACGACCAACAACCTCCACGCCCTCGCCGCCATCGTCACCCTCCTCGACACCCCGTCTGCGGCCGGCGCCGAAGCCCTCCGTCTCTTTCCCCTGAAGCACGCCGACCCCGCCAGCCTGCTTCAGATCCTCAACGACCTCGTCACCCGGCCCCCGGGTCCCGGCCGGGCGCGCGCCGAAGACCGACCGAACCTCTCCGTCGACGAACGTACCAATACCCTGCTTGCCAGCGGCACCGTTCGCGCCCTCGAACGCGTCGCCGAACTCGTCCAGCAACTCGACCGCGAGCTGCCCGACGACTTGCGCGGCATCCGCATCCTTCCCCTCCAACACGCGGACGCCACCACCATGGCCGCCTCGCTCCAGCGCCTGCTGGACGAACGCGCCCGACCGCGTGGAACCGGGCGCCGCCCCACCACCTCCGCCCTTCGCGTGGTCGTCATCCCGGACGCCCGCAGCAACAGCCTCATGATCGGTGGCGGGCCGGAAGCCTTCGAGCTGGTCCAGGCCCTCCTCACCCAGTTGGATCAGCCCGGCACCTCCCTCATCGGCCAGATCCGCCTCATTCCCCTCGAACACGCCAACGCCGGCACCCTCGCCCCCACCCTCGCCGACCTCTTCACCCGCCGTTACCAGGCCGCCCGCACCCCGACCTCCAACGCAGCCGGCCCGTCATCCTCGCCGACCCCCGCAGCAACAGCCTCTTGGTCGCCGCCAGCGTGGACGACAACCACGCCCTCGACGCCCTCCTCCCCAAACTCGACCGGGAACCCGAGAACCCGGCCGTCGAACTGGCCATCCTCCCGCTGCAGCACAACGATTCGGCCCGCCTCGCCACCACCATCCGCGGCGTGTTCGCTGCCCGTCTCCAAAGCCTCACCCCCGTCGGCCAGACCCCCGCACCCGGCGATCGCGTGGACGTCCAGCCCGACAGCCTGAGCAACGCCCTCGTCGTCTCCGCCAGCAAACAGAACCTCGAGCTCATCCGCGAACTGGTGGCCAAACTCGATACCGAACCCGTGGCCACCGACGGCATCATCGAGACCTTCACCCTCCAGCACGCCGACGTGCAGCGCGTCTCCACGCTCCTGCGCTCCTTGATCGATCAGGGGTCTACCGCCCCGGCCTCGCCCTGACCGGCGGCCGCCGCAGCCCCCGCGACGCCCTCGCCCTCGCCCCCGATCCCCGCTCCAACTCGCTCATCGTCTCCGCCAGCCCGGAAAACCTCCTCATCGTCAAGGAGCTCATCAAGCAACTCGACACCGCCGATCAGGCCGGCGCCGGCGACATCCGCCTCTTCCAGCTCCAACACGCCCGCGCGTCCCACCTCGCCACCGTCCTCGAACAGTTCTTCCGCGCCCGCCGCACCGGCGAGGCCGCCACCGGTGCCGCCCAACGCTCCGCTCCCGTCACCGTCACCGCCGATGACCGCACCAACACCCTCCTCGTCACCGGCGGACGCGAAAGCTTCGACGCCGTCGAGCAGATGATCCAGCAACTCGACACCGACGCCCCCAGGGCGCGCACCCAGTTCCGCGTCTTTGCCCTCCGCCATACCACCGCCACCAAACTCCAGGGCACCCTCCAACGGCTCTTTGCCAACCGCCCCCGCGCATCCAGGGACAGCCTCCCGAGCCGGTCACCGTCATCGCCGATGGCTGGGCCAACGCCCTCATCATCGGCGCCTCGGACGACGACCTCGTCATGGCCGCTACCCTCATCGACAAACTCGACGCGTCCCAGCCCGACGGCGGCCCGCAGGTCCAGGTCTTCCAGATGGCCAAGGCCGACGCCCGACGCGTCGAACAAACCCTCCAGTCCCTCTTCCGCAGCAGCGGCGTCGTGGGCGCCGGCCCCGGCGGCCTCGCCGCCCCCGTCGTCCTCAACGTCGACGAACGCCTCAACGCCATCATCGTCTCCGCCGGTGAAACCGACCTCAAACGCATCGCCGAACTGGTCCGCAAGCTCGACACCGACCAGGTCGCCCGCGTCGCCGAAATCCGCATCTTCCCCCTCCAGAACGCCCGCGCCGCCGAGATGGCTCTCGTCCTCAACAACGTGCTCAACAACAACCCGCGCGCCCTCACCGACGCCAGCCCGAACCGCCAGTCCCTGCTCCAGTTCATCACCCGCGCCGAAGGCGGCGAGCGCCTCATCACCAGCGCCCTCAAGGAGGGCATCATCATCGTCCCCGATTCCCGCGCCAACTCCCTCGTCGTCTCCGCCCCGCTCGACTACATGGGCCTCCTCCAGGAGATCATCCGGCACTTGGACGAGACCGCCCCCACCGTCGCCACCATCAAGGTGTTCAACCTCAAGAACGCCGATGCCCGCCAGATGGCCCAGCTCCTCACCAGCCTGTTCCGCCTGCAGGCCGTCGGCCCCGCCGCCGGCGCCCAGCAGTCCGTCCAGTACGTCATGCCCAGGTTCCCCGACACCCCTCCTGCCGAGGGCGCTGCCGCCACCGATGAGGTCGGGGCCGTCGTGGGTTCCGCCCAGGAAGACGCCCTCTCCGTCACCGTCGACCTGCGTACCAACAGCCTCCTGGTCGGCGGCACCGAACACTACGTCGCCCTCGCCACCCAGGTCATCAGCACCCTCGACGCCACCCCTGCCCAGGAGCGCAAGGCTCAGGTGTACCGCCTCAAGAACGCGCGCTCGCAGACCGTCGAAACCTCCCTCCGAACCTTCCTCCAGCAGGACCTCCAACGCATCACCTCCATCCTCGGCCCCACCGGCATCGGCACGGCCCAGAACCTCCTCGACCGCGAGGTCAGCATCGTCTCCGAAACCAACAGCAACAGCCTCCTCATCTCGGCCAGCCCCCGCTACTTCGACGAGGTCCGCCAGCTCGTCGAGGAGCTCGACCAGCCCCAGCCCCAGGTGCTCATCCAGGTGCTCCTCGCCGAGGTCACCCTCGATTCCACCACCGAACTCGGCGTCGAGTGGACCTACATGTCCGACACCGACCCCAACGTCGACACCGGCACCGACTTCGGCCAGCGCCAGCTCCTCCAGGATTTCGGCGGCTACTGGGCCTCGGTCACGGGCAGCAACTACCGCTTCCTGGTGCGCGCCCTCCAGAATGAAGGCCGGCTCGAGGTCTTGAGCCGCCCGCAGATCCTCACCGCCGACAACCAGGAGGCCACCATCAACATCGGCCAGAGCGTGCCGCTCATCCAAAGCACCCAGGTCACCCCTCAAGGCGGCACCGTCAGCGCCATCGCCTACCGCGATGTCGGCGTCATCCTCACCGTCACCCCACGCATCAGCCCGGACGGCTACGTCAAAATGGACGTCGCCCCCAGCATCTCCGACCTGTCCAGCTCCACAGTCTCGGTCACGAAAGGTGAGGACTTCCCGATCATCAACCAGCGCACCGCCACCACCACCGTCACCGTCAAGAGCGGTCAGTCCGTCCTCATCGGCGGCCTCATCGGCACCATCGACGACGTGCGCACCAAGAAGATCCCCTCCTGGGCGACATCCCCGGCCTCGGCGTCCTCTTCCGCAGCCGCAGCAAGGCCCAGGTCCGCAAGGAACTCCTCGTCATCCTCACCCCCCAGATCCTGCTCAAAGGCGAAGGCCAGGGCAAACTGCTCGACGCCCAGACCTTCACCGATCAGGAGCTCGGCGCCTCAACCATCAAGGGACAACTCCAGCGCGATCCCCTCCAGCGCCGTGTTCTCGACCCCATCCTTCCACCCGAGGCTCCCTCGCATGCGACCAACGAACCCGCCCCCGCAACCCAGCGGAACTAGCCCCCTGACCGCTTGGGCCGACAGGCGCCGGACCGCAGACCCAACCGGCGAGACCCGGTCCACGGCCGCAACCCGATCGCGCCTCGGCCGCCCGACCTGTCCCAACCCACCGCGGGCGCGCACCGGTTCGGCCCTCCTCCTCGTCGCCGCCCTCACCGCTTGCGCCACGCAGACCGACTCCCACCGCCCCCGCCGCCACCGCCATCAGCGAGCTGAACCTTCTGGGCCTGCCCATGGCCGTGAACCTCGACGCTCAACCCGGCGCCGATGGTGTCGTCGTGAAGCTCTTCGCCAACAGCCCCGCCAGTCCCCGGGCCGTGCCCATCCGCTCCGGCACCCTGGAAATCAGCGCCTACCCCGGTTCGCCAGGCCCGGCCACGCTGCCCCCGCCCTTTCACCGCTGGATGTTCACGCCCGCCCAACTCGCCCCGCACGCGTTCACCACCACCCTCGGCACGGGCTACAACCTCATCCTCGACTGGAGACCTCGTTCCTTCCCCGCGGACCGGGTCACCGTCATCGCCCGCTACCAGCCCGACCACGGCCCGCCCGTCATCTCCGCACCCAGTTCCATCACCGCCTCCGCCTACTGAGCAGCCGGCGATCGCAGACACCGCGAGCACCTCCCCCATGCCCGACACCCGCTCCCATCGCGGCCCCGCTCCGGAGGACGCTCGGCTTTTCGCCCGCCCGATGTGGCCTCGCCTCCGCCAGGCGAGCCGGGACCTCTGCTGGCTGCTGGATCACGGCTACGCCCTCGCCTCCGCCGCGGAGTTGGTCGGCAACCGCTACACCCTCACCACCCGCCAGCGCCAGGCGGTCACCCGCTGCGTCTGTTCCGCCGCCGCGCGGCAGCGGCGCCATGAGCACGAGACCACCACCGACGAACTGCGTGAGCAGGAACTGTGGCTCGACGGCTTCAACGTGCTCACCACGCTCGAAGCCGCGCTCGCCGGCGGTCTCCTGCTGCGGGGTTGCGATGGCTGCCTCCGCGACCTCGCCAGCGTTTACGCCCGCCACCATGAGGTCCAGGAGACCGTTCCCGCCCTCGAGTTGCTCGGGACCAGCCTCCACGCCTGGGGCGTGCGCCGGTGCCAGTGGTGGCTTGATCGGCCGGTCTCGAACACCGGCCGGCTCAGGCGACGCATGCTCGATCTGGCCGCCACCCACGGCTGGGACTGGCCGGTCGAACTCGTGTTTAACCCGGACAAGGTCCTCGCCGAAGCCACTACCTTGATCGCGACTTCCGATAGCGCCATCCTCGACCGTTGCCAACGCTGGATCAACCTCACCCACGCGGTCATCAGCCGCGCCCTTCCCCAGGCCTGGATCGTTGACCTCGCCCCCGACGTGGCGACCGCCCCCGGCCCCTCACCCTGAACCCTGTGGTGCAGGCGTCTCGCCTGCACTCCCCGGGGTTTGACCCGGCGGCCGCGGCTGGCACTATCTGCCTGCTGTGGACAACCACTCGACCCAAGCAGGCACGGCCACCGCCGGCCGGTCCGTTGCCATTGTCGGCGCCGGCATCACCGGCTTGACCGCCGCCTTTCGCCTCCACCAGGCCGGCATCCCCATCACCATCTACGAGGCCAGCCACCGCGTCGGCGGCGTCATCCAGTCGCTCCGCCAGGGCAGCTACCTCGCCGAGTTTGGGCCCAATTCTCTCCTCGAAACCTCAACCCGCATCACCGACCTCCTCCGCGACGCCGGCCTCGAGCCGCGCCTCCTCCACTCCGATCCCGCCGCGGAAAACCGTTACCTCGTCCGCTGGCGCCGGCCTGTCCGCATGCCCACCTCGCCCCCAGGCTTCTTCACCTGCGAACTCTTTTCCTGGCGCGCCAAGCTCGCCCTCCTGCGCGAACCCTTCCTCCCCCGACGCACCGACCCCGCCGAGGAGTCCGTCGCAGACTTCGTGCTCCGCCGTCTCAACCGCGAGTTCCTCGACTACGCCATCAACCCCTGATCGCCGGAATCTACGCCGGGGACCCTGCCCGGCTCTCCGTCCAGCACGGCTTCCCCCGACTCGCCGCCCTCGAGGCCCGATACGGCTCCCTCATCAAGGGCCAGATCTTCGGCGCCAAAGACCGCCGCCGCCGCGGGGAGGTGTCCAAGCAGGAAGCCAGGAAGCTCTCCTTCGACGAAGGTCTCCAGGTCCTCCCGGACACCCTCGCCGCCCGCCTCGGCACCGCCGTCCACCTCAAGACCCCCGTCACCGCCCTCGAGTCCATCCCGGGCGGCTGGCGGGTCCACACCAGTCCCACCGAACAGGAGCAGGCCAGCGAACACTCCGCCGTCTTGCTCGCCGCCCCGGCCTACCGGCTGGCCGACATCGAGGTCCGTTCGCCCGCCGGCATCAACCTCGCGCCGCTCGGCCAGATCCACTACCCCCCGTCGCCAGCGTGGTGCTCGGCTTCGACCGGGATCAGGTCAGCCATCCCTCGATGGCTTCGGCATGCTCATCCCCCAGGCCGAGGGTTTCCGCATTCTCGGCACCCTCTTCTCCTCCTCGCTCTTTCCCTACCGCGCTCCCTCCGGCCAGGTCACCCTCACCAGCTATGTCGGCGGCACACGCGCCCCGGACCTCGCTCTCCGCCCCCACGACGAACTGGTCTCCCTCACCGTCGCCGACCTGCGCGTGCTGCTGGGCGTCACCGGCGAACCCACCTTCGCCCATTCCGTTCATTACCCGCGGGCCATCCCCCAATACGAACTCGGTTACGGACGCTTCAAAGACCTTATGAACGCCGCCGAAACCCAGGCCCCGGGCCTCTTCTTCGCCGGCCATTACCGCGACGGCATCTCCCTCAGCGACTCGATCCTCTCGGCACTCACCGTCGCCGACCGCATCCAAACCCACCTCACCCCACCCGCGTAGCCCACCCATCGCTCGCTCGGCAGAAGAACCCAACCGACGGTAGGCGCCGACGTCAGGAGGCGTTGGGAACGTACCAGCCGACGTCAGGAGGCTCCAGGCCCAGCAGCAACGCCACTTCGCCCTCTCACGCGGCGGGTTCACCGCGCAGACTGGTCTCGCACAAGGCGATGTGGCGCCGGATGCCCTCGGTCCAAAACGCGTACTTGGGATGTCCCTGACACGCCGTCACCGCGGTGAACCCGGGCCCCACCTCCAGCCCGGCCTCGTACAGCGCCGTGAGGTGCAGCCGGGCCGCCCCGATCTGCTCCTCAATCAGGTATCCCAGGTACCGTTTCCCTTTGGCGGGCAGGTCACTCGCGATCCCCTTAAGCAGGGATTGCCGCAACTGCTCGAGGGCTTCCAATGCATCGGCTCGGTTCATGGACTTCGGCCGCGAGCATGAGGCCCCATCCGCTCCGGGTCCAGCCTTTGCGATTGAATGCGCGCCTCGACCGCCGGATGCTCGGGCCCGTGAACCGCTGCCCCCTGCTCCCCGCCTTCCTGGCGGTCGGCGCCGGCGCGAGCCTGACCCTGCTCGCGCCCTCCCACGCTGCCGCCACCCCCTTCGAGGACTTCCCGGCGCAAGCCGCCCTCCTGCGCCAGGAACTCAGCGAGAAGGTGCTGCCCTACTGGTACGATCACTGCGTCGATTGGCAGCGAGGCGGCTTTCTCCTGTCCGACGACGCCGCCAAACCCGTCCCACCCGCCACCCAGAAGATGCTTGTGTCGCAGGCCCGCATGGTCTGGGGCTTCGCTCACGCCCACCTCAAGGGTTATCGCGATCCCCAGCGCGACTACCTCCGCGCCGCGCGCCTGGGTTACCAGTTCCTTCTCGAACGCTTCCGTGACCTTGACCAGGGCGGCTATTTCTGGCGAACCGACCTGGACGGGCAACCCCTCAACGACCGCAAGTACCTCTACGGCCAGGCGTTCGTGGTCTATGCCCTCGTCGAGTACCACCGTGCCAGCGAAGACCCCGCCGCGCTCCGCCACGCCATGGACCTCTACCGCGTCATCCAGGAACGGTGCCACGACCGCCGGCACGACGGCTGGGGCGAACACTACACCCGCCAGTGGGAGCTGCTCACCGAGCAGGACCCCCGCATCGAAGTCGAACGCGCCGGACTCAAGAGCGCCAACGCCCACCTGCACTGGATGGAGGCGCTGGCCGAACTGTTCGACGTCACCCAGGACCGCGAGGTGCGCCGGTCCCTCCTCGAAGCCCTCCGCCTCAACCAGAAGTACTTCTACCCCAAGAACCCCGCCAAGTCCTGCTTCCACCGCCAGCCCAACTGGGCACCCGTCACCGACCCGCGCAGCGCCGGCCTCTCCTACGGTCACAACGTCGAGTTCGCCTGGCTCATGGTCCGCGCCGAGGAGGTGCTCGGTCGCCGCCCCTCCTGGTCGCACTTCGACGCCATCCTCGAGCACGCCCTCAGAGTGCGGCACCGACCACGAACGCGGCGGACTCTATAATCGCGGCGTGGGCGACGAACCCGCCAGCGACACCGACAAGATCTGGTGGGTGCAGTCCGAATGGATGGCCGCCCTCACCGAGGGCCTGAAACGGAAGGAAAACCCCGCCTACCGCACGGCCCTGGCCAGGCTCCTGGGCTTCCTCCGCACTCACATGATCCTCGAAGCCGACGGCATCTGGCTCGAATCCGTCACCGCCGACGGCCAGCCCAAGAGCACCGCCAAAGCCCACCAGTGGAAGGCCAATTACCACGACGTGCGCGCCGTGGTGAAGTTCATCGAGACCTTCGGCCAGCCCGCCTCCCGCTGAACCCCACCCGCTCCCCGCCCGTGTCCGGCCGGTACCGTACCTCGACCGAATCCCCGTGACCGAATCCAGCTCCTCCCCCTCGTCTCCCAGCGTTCCGCCCAGGCGCTCCGTCACTTTCCTCAAGCGGCTGGGGAGCTCCCTGCTGCTATGGTCCGTTGTGGTGGCAGCCTTGTTCGCTCCGCACCCCACCGTGGCCGGGGGGTGCTTTGTCGTGTTGATGACGCTGCTGGCCGGTGCCGGGCTGGTGGAGTTCTACGGGCTCGTCGAGCGGCGGGGCCTGGTCTGTTTCAAGCTCTGGGGCCTGGCCGCAGGTGTCCTCCTCATGGCCAGCACGTTCTTCTACCTCTCGGGCGCCGTCCTGCCCCAGCGCCTGCCCTCGAAGGCCAACGATTTCGAGACCGGCATCCTCGTCGTCTTCGTCCTGGGCTTGTGCCTGCGCCAGTTCGTCGCCCGATCCAATCCCGCCGGGCTGCTCGCCATCTCCACCACCCTCTTCGGCCTGATGTACGTCCCTGGCTCCTGAACTTCGTCCAGAAGATCAATTTCATGCCCGGCGCCGACGGCCGCCTCTTCCTCATCTACTTCCTGGTCGTCACGAAGTTCAGCGACATGGGCGCCTACGCCACTGGCTCGGTGTTCGGCCGGCACAAGATGATCCCGCGCGTCAGCCCCGGCAAAACCTGGGAAGGCTTCGCCGGCGCCCTCATCTTCTCCGTCGGCACCAGCCTCCTGATCACCTCTCTGGCCGGCGACCGCCTCACCGGCATGAACCCCCGCCACGCCATCCTGCTCGGATTGATCCTGGCCGTCGGCGCCGTGGTCGGTGATCTCATCGAATCCCTTTTTCAAGCGCGAAGCCGGCCTCAAGGACTCGGGCCGCCTCTTCCCCCGGCATCGGCGGCATCCTCGATCTCCTCGACAGCATCCTGTTCAACGCGCCCCTCATGTACCTATACTTGCGCCACGTCCTGACCCGTCCCTAGACCGCGGCGTCCGCCCATGAAAAACGTCGTCCTCCTCGGCAGCACCGGCTCCATCGGCACCAGCACCCTCAAGGTCGCCGGGGACCTCCCCGACCACCTCCGCCTCATCGGCCTCGCCGCCGGGAACAACGCCTCCCTGCTCCTCGAACAAACCCAGCGCTTCGCACCCGAAGCCATCGCGATCCACGACCCCGCCAAGGCTGCCGAACTCGCCCGGGCCCTGGGCACCCACCCGCGCGTTTACGCCGGCCCCGAAGGCCTCCTCCACCTCGCCACCCTCCCCGCCGCCGACATCGTCCTCATCGCCATCGTCGGCACCGCCGGCCTCGCCCCGCCCTCGCCGCCATCCGCGC
Organism: Verrucomicrobiota bacterium; assembly: GCA_027493615.1. Lineage (GTDB taxonomy): Bacteria > Verrucomicrobiota > Verrucomicrobiia > Limisphaerales > J093 > DSVZ01. The sequence continues at coordinate 296,222 of JAOSKK010000038.1, read as the reverse complement.
CGGCAAAGACCTCGCCGTGGCCTCGAAGGAAATCCTCGTCATGGCCGGCGAAATCGTCATGGCCGAAGCCCGTGCCTACGGGGTCCGCGTCCTCCCCGTGGACAGTGAACACTCCGCCATCTTCCAGTGCCTGGACGGCAAACCGACCAACTCCGTGCGCCGCATCTGGCTCACCGCTTCGGGCGGGCCGTTCCGCACCCTCCCCCCGGATCAGTTCGCCGGCATCACCGTCGAACGCGCCCTGCAGCACCCCTCGTGGAGCATGGGCCCGAAAATCACCATCGACTCCGCCACGCTCTTCAACAAAGGACTCGAGATGATCGAGGCCCGCTGGTTGTTCGACCTCGAAATGGATCGCGTCGGCGTCGTCGTCCACCCGCAAAGCGTGGTGCACTCGATGGTCGAGTTCGTCGATGGCTCCCTCCTCGCCCAACTCTCCACGCCCGACATGTGCCTGCCCATCCAGTACGCGTTGACCTACCCCGAACGTGTGGCCAGCGACCGCGTCCAGACCGACTTCCCCAAGATCGGCGCCCTGACCTTCGAGGCGCCGGACCCCCAGCGCTTCCCCGCCCTGACCCTCGCCCGGCAAGCCGGCGAAATCGCCGGCACCCTGCCGGCCGTCTTCAACGCCGCCAACGAGGTCGCCGTCGAGGCCTTCTGCCAGCACCGCCTCGGCTTCTCCGATATCACCGAAACCGTGGCGCGCGTCATGGCGGCTCATCGCGTCCTGCCCCACCCCACACTCGATCAGATCCTCGAGGCGGACGCCTGGGCCCGGACCGCCGCCGCCGCCTGACACGCCCGTTCATGGCTTTGCCCCACAAGATCTCGACCCTGCTCTACTGCTTCAACCCGCGCGACGAGATCCTCCTTCTCGAGCGCGCCCGCGAACCCAACCGCGGCCAGTGGAGCCCGGCCGGCGGCAAGCTCAAGACCGGCGCCGGTGAATCCCCCTACGCCTGCGCCTGCCGCGAAGCCCGCGAGGAACTCGCCCTCGAACTCACGCCGGCCGACCTGCACCTCACCGGGCTCGTCAGTGAACACGGCTACCTCGGTCAGGCGCACTGGCTAATGTTCCTCTTCGAGGTGCGACCGCGCCTGACCACCCTCCCGTCCCCCATCCGCGAGGGCCGTTTCGCCTTCTTCCCCCGCGCCGAACTCGACACGCTCGCGTTGCCGCAGACCGACCGTGAGATGCTCTGGCCGCTGTTCTGGCAGCACCGGGGCGGGTTCTACGCCGCTCACTGCCACGTCCATGCCGATGGTCGCCATGAATGGACCCTCGAAGCCTCGACCTGCCCCCCCATGAACCGGAATGCAGAAGGGGCCCCGATCCGGGTCGGGTCATGGCCGCGGCGCAGTTCAACAAGCCACAGATGGCTCTCCACGAGACGTGGGGTGCAGGCCTCCCGGATATCGGTCCTTCCTGTGGTGCGGGCATCCCGCCTGCAGAGCTTCCCGGTGGTGCGGGCGTCCCGCCTGCACACCTTCCCGGTGGTGCGGGCGTCCCGCCTGCACACCTTCCCGGTGGTGCGGGCATCCCGCCTGCCCCCCCGCCTTCCCCCGCTCTCTCTGATCCCAACCCCACTTCCCCGCCCGTCATCGACCTGCACAGCGATGACCATTTCATGACCGAGGCGCTCCGACAGGCGCGCCGGGCCTATGCCGCGGCCGAAGTGCCCGTGGGGGCGGTGGTGGTGCGCGACGGTCGCGTCATCGGCCGGGCCTTCAATCAGGTGGAACTCCTCAACGATGCCACCGCCCACGCCGAGATGCTGGCGCTGACGCAAGCCCAGGCGGCGGTCGGCGACTGGCGCCTCAACGATTGCACCCTCTATGTAACCAAGGAACCGTGTCCGATGTGCGCCGGCGCCATCGTTCATGCGCGCGTCGGCCGCGTCGTCTTTGGCGCCGGCGATCCGCGTGCCGGCGCGGCTGGCGGCGTGCTGAACCTCCTGCAGTTCCCCACCCTCAACCACCGCTGCCAGATCACCGCGGGCGTGCGCCAGGCCGACTGCGTCGGGCTCCTCCGCCAGTTCTTCGCCGAACAACGCACCCGCCCCCGCCGCGTCGACCCGTCCCTCCCATGAACCTGCTGTCGGTCGGGGTCGGACCACGCGAACCTGTTCGCGCAGCGTTTCTTGGCCCGAACCTGAAGCCGCAGGGGGCGCTTGCAGCCGCGAATTCGGGCTGTTTTTCGCCCGCAGCGGGATCGCCCGCCGACCACGCAAAGCGGCGCTCAAGCGCGACGCACTCCAAGCGCTTCGCGACCCCCGCACGTCTGGCACGCGCAACGCGTTTGGAGTGCGGCGACTTCCAGCGGCGCTTTTGGTCCCTGTTCCCACCGAGAGCCCCACGTGCTCTCGCAGGCGGGAGCGCACCCGCCCCGGGTGCCGTGGCGGGCGCCCCGGCCGACACATTGTTCGGCAGCGCTCTCCCCTCACCTCGGCCACTGGTCCTTGCCCATGGCGAGCTGCTCGCACAAGTGCCAGTAACGCGTTTCGTTCGTCAGCCCGTCCCACGCCCAGTCCGTCCGCAACCCGCCCCAATCGGGGATGAAGAGGTGCTCGCACCGATCGTCGATGGCCTTCTGGAGCCAGTCCATGGCATGTTCCTTCTCGCCGAGCGCCGCGTAGACCCGCGCAACGAAGTACGGGTTGAGGTAGGGCCGGGAGCGCTGCTGGCCGAGCAGCTCCCCCAAGACCGCCTCGGCCTTGGTGCGTTCCCCCTGCCGGGCGTGGGCGACCGCCAGCAGGGCCGTCAGTTCCTGCCGCTCCTGGACGGCCTGGCTCTCGGCGATCGCCGCGATGCCTTGCGCATAGTCGCCTTTCGCCACCAGGCAATGGGCCAGCCAGTAGTAACCATCCGCATGCCCCGGGAACAGCTCGAGCGTGCGACGGGCCACTTGGATGCAAGACTCGTACTCGCGTTGGGCCCACCGGGAGGAACACATGGCGAAACGAGCGAAGTCCATCGGTTCCGGGTCCTCCGACAAACGCTGCTCCTTGCGCGCCTCTTCCACCCGACCACTGATTCGCAGCCAAAACGCCTGGAGCATGTGATAGTCCCTACCGGAGCGCAGCGCAAACTCCCGTTCGTGGAGTGCGTCGTACGCCTGCCAGTCACGCTCGAAGAAGAGGAAGTAACCGCCGAGCTCGTTCAGGGCGGCCGTGTGCGTGTCGTCCCGCGTGAGGACCGCGTCGAGCCGTCGGCGCACGTTCGGCCAGAGCTCAGCTGGCGCACGGTCTAAGGCCACACTTCGCAGGAAGAAGACGTCCATGTAGTCGGCATCGACGTAGCCCGGATCCGCAACCAACGCCCGCTGCATGAGTCGCATGCCTTCCGTAAACGCCTGTTGGACGTCCCCTCGCGCGTGATGCTGGTTCCTGGCTTGCCGGGCGAACCCCAGCGCGGCCAGGTTGTTCGTCAGGAGCCGGTCGATCCGCCCCTGCGTCTCTTCCGGAACCGCCACTTCGAACCTGGCCAACACCCCGGCCAAACCGCGTCGCTCGAACTCGATCAACTGGTTGGTGGTTCCCGTGAACGTCTCGGCCCACACCGGCGGGTCCGCGTCGTTCTCGAAAAGTCGCAGCCCCAGCGAGAGGGTCTCGCCTTCGATGGCCACGCGGCCCGTCAGGACATGCCGCATCGCGTTGGTCCGGGACAGCGAACACAGCAATTGCTCCTCGTCCAACCCCACCCAGCCGGACTTGCGCGGGCCGACCACCACGCCCGGCACCAGGCCGAGCGAGTCAATGAAGGCTTCCGTGACCCGGTCGCACAGGTCCCAGTCGGCCCCGTTCGTTCCGCCATTGCGGAAAGGCAACACGAACACCGAATGCGGCGAGACCACCGCCGCCACCGGAGTTTGCGCCGGTTGCGTTTGACGTCCCGACCGGAACGCCCCCCACGCCAGCCCCGCCACCAGCAGAATGCCCACGACCGGCGCCGCGACCCGCTTCACCCTCGCCCAGCGCCGCTGCAGCGCATGCCGGGCGCGGACCGATTCCCCCGCGTCCAAGTGCTCCAAGTCGGCCAGCATCGCCCGGGCGTCCGGATACCGCTGGCGGGGATCGGGCGCGCAGGCGCGGTGAAGGACCGCGTTGAGCTCGAGCAGAGGCGCGCGGTCCGGTCGCGTCGGCAGATCGGCGGGCGGCTCTGGAAAGTCCCGGCGGTCCCGGCCGGTGCTCAGTTCGTACAAGACCTTGCCCAGCGCATGGCAATCGGCCGAGGTCGTGCCCGGCCCTTCCGGGGCATGTAACCCTCCGTGCCCACGAACGAGCGCGAATCACTGATGTCGGTCACCAGGCCGATGTCGGCCAGCTTGAGAACGCCCTCCACGAAGATGATGTTCGAGGGCTTGACGTCCCGATGCACCAGGGCATGGGCGTGGAGGTGGGCCAGTGCCCCGGCCAGCGCCCGCCCCAAGCGAACGGTCTCTTCGGCGGTGAACTGGCCCCGGCCCTTCAGGTCCGCGCGCAGCGTGCGTGGCACGTAGTCGTCCGGCTCCACCGGGCAGCCCAGCGCGGTCAGAGACCCTTCGGCATCCTGCCCCGCGAGCGGGCCGGTCCGCACGGCGTCCGCCAGCTCCATCACGTAGTAGAAGCCGGCCTCGTTGCCCCCCACATGGAGGATCCCCACCAGGTTCGGGTGGGTGCGGGAGATGGGTTCGTAATGGCGGATGCCCTCGAACTCGCGGCGGAAGGGCCGCTCATCGTCGAACTCGACACGCCGGATCACCTTGACGGCGCGCCAGGTGCCCAGCGTCTTGTGGCGCGCCAGCCACACCTCGCCGTAGGCGCCCGGCCGATCGCGCGCAACAGGTCGAAGTCCGGGATGGCCACGAAGGTGGCGGCGGCGGGAGGACTTCTCCCGCCAACCACAGGAGTCGCGCCTGGATCGCTGGCTGGCATGGGTTGGGAGGGAGTTGATTGTCGCCAGTCATAGAACTGACGGTGGTCGCAGGCAAGAGAAGAAGTCGCCCTTGATCCGCCGGTCCACCGGCGCGCACGCTTACGCAAAGCGGCGCTGAAAGTCGCCGCACTCCAAACGCTTCGCGACTCACCTACGGCCCGGTCTTCCGTGCCGCGAGGCGGGAGGGCCCTGGTCGGACCCGACTTACCCCCTGGAATCCTGGAACTTCCCTTGAGCTTTGAGCTTCCCCTTCGCCCTTCGCCCTCCCCTTCGCCCTTCGCCCCTCGCCCTTCGCCCTTCGCCCTTCGCCCTCTCAACTCACGGCCAGCAACGAGACGCGCTCGTTCCGGGCGTTCCGGCTTACCCCATGCGCCCGCGTATCCAGCACCGGAACGCCGTCCACCAGGAACTGATACAGGTGATGGCCGTGATGCAGCGGCACCTGAACGGCCCAACCACCGTCTGGTTGCCGCGTCATCGGATGGGCCCCCGGTTGCCAGTCATTGAAATCCCCCACCAAACTCACCTCCCGCGCCTCGGGCGCGAAGCAGAAGAAATTGACCGGCTTGGCCATGCGCTTGGCCGAATACCGGTGCAGCCCCCCGTTGGGGCGGACGCGCGTTTGCTGCATGTTGAAATCCGCAATCACAGTAACAGTGTTCCGGGTCACCCGGCGTTCCGGTCCGGGCTCAACCCCCTGATTTGCTAGCAAGCTTCGTGCCTCGAATGGCGCTTGCCGCGCCCCGCGGAACCGCTACTTTGCGGCCGCGATAACAAACGCCGTCCGTGTCCATCCCATGAAACTCACGCTCGTTCCGGTCCTGCTTGCCACCTTTCTTGCCGCCACGCCCCTCTCCACCCAGGCCGCGGACACTCCTCCCGCCCAACCGGCCCCGGAAAAGACCAAGGCACAGACCCAACTCGAGGCGCTGGTCGACAAGATCCGCGCCAAACTCGGCGAAGGCCAGCCCACCGAGACCGCGTTGGCCGACGAGATCAAGCAGTTCGACGCCCTCCTGGCCGAGCACAAGAACGAGAAGACCCCGGACGTCGCCCAGATTCTCATGATGAAGGCCACACTCTATCTCGAGGTCTTCGAGAACGAAGCCAAGGGCACCGAACTCCTCGAGCAACTCCGGAAGGATTTCCCGGACACCCCCAGGCCAGCTTCGCCGCCACCATGATCAGCAGCCTCCAGAAACAGGCGGCGCTCGCCGTGGGCAAGACCTTCCCCGACTTCCAGGAAAAGGACCTCGACGGCCAACCCCTCTCGCTCGCCAACTACAAGGGCAAGGTCGTCCTCGTCGATTTTTGGGCCACCTGGTGCGGCCCCTGCCTGAGCGAACTCCCCAACGTCCAGGCTGCCTACCGCAAGCACCACGAGCGCGGCTTCGACATCGTTGGCATCAGCCTGGACAACGACCGGGAAAAGCTGACCAACTTCATCAAGCAGAAGGAACTGCCCTGGAAACAGTATTTCGACGGCCAGGGCTGGAAAACCAAGCTCGCGCAGGAATACGGCATCAACTCCATCCCCGCCACCTACCTGCTCGACGGCACCGGCAAGATCATCGCCCGCAACCTCCGCGGCCCCGCCCTCGACACCGCCGTCGCCGAAGCCCTCGCGGCCGCTGCCAAGCCCTGAGCCCTTCTCGCTGGGCACCGCGCCCGTCTCTGCTCCTGGGGATGTTGTTCGCCTTCTGGCTGGGGACCGCGCCCGCCTCGGGCGCAGGGCCGGCGCCCTCGCCCGGCCCCTTATGTGCCGGCTGCCTCTCCCCGGGGGCAATGGGGTCAAACATTGACATTTGACAATGTTCGACCCCATTGCGCCCGGAATACTGATCGGGCCCTCACGTCGGCGCGTACAACGATTACGAAAGCCCCGGCGTTAGAGCCCGAATAGCGCGTGTTCCCCCTCGAAGCTCGGGACCGGATGCGCTCCGAGCGCGCGCAACTGGACCGCGCCCTCGAACTGCTCCGCGGCGGCCGCACTGACCACACAGGGTTCTCCGAGCGTGCCCGCCACCTTCTCGAGCCGAAACACGAAGTTGACCGAGGGACCGGACAACGAATCCTCGCCCATCGTCCCGGCCCCGCCCAGCAACACGCCGCCGTGATGCACCACGAACCGGAAGGGCGGCCGCCCCGCCTGCTGGAGTTGGTGCATATCCCGGATCGTCATCCCCAGGGCCGACACCGGCGTCGCCGCTGACCGCCAGAACGCCAGAAAGCCGTCGCCCAGGTACTTGTTCACCGTGCCGCCGCTTGCCTCCACCAGCTTCTGGCACCGCTTGAACCAACCGCCCAACAGCTTGGCGAACGCATCGGGAGGCACCGACTGCGCCAGTTGGGTGGACCCCTGCACGTCGGCCACCAGCAGCCAGCACGGCGCGGATTGCATGTCGACCAACGTGTGAACAGTGCTGCCCGTCTCCGGAACCGACGCGACCCCCGACTCACCCGCCTGCCGGAACGTCAGCAAGAACGGGCCAATCCGGATCCGATCGCCGTCCCGCAGCCGACAGGGCTGCAGCACGCGGCGGTCGTTCACATACGTGCCGTTCCGACTCCCGTGATCCACCAGCCAAAACTCCGACTGGCCCTGGGCGTGGACAATCGCGTGTCGCCGCGAAACCCGCTCGTCCGGCAACACCAGGTCGCTCGCCAGGGTCCGGCCCAGCGCCAGATTCCCTCCCACGACCACCCGTTCACCGTCGGGCTTCTCGATCCAGGCGATGTTGGCCGGCGTTTCAGACATGGCCGCACTTCCGCAGCCGGTCACGGCAAACTGACCAAACGGTAAAACACAGCGCCGGCTCCCGGCACCCGCGGGAACTCGAATGCCTGCGAGGCACCGCCGACCTGCCCACTCCCCACTGCCGTCCAGTCCTTCAGGTTCGTGGATTGCTCCACCCGGTAGCTTCCGCCCGCCAGCGCGTCGGCCCGGAACTGAAACCGCTGAAAGTCATTCCGACCCGGCGCAGCGGCGGGCGCGGCCAATCGTGCGGGCGTAACGCCGCCACCGCCACTGGACACCAGCACGAGCCGGTAAAACCAGGTTGTGCTCAGGGCGCTCCGCGGGAACAGGAACTCCATGGTCGCTCCCGTGACTGGTCCCGAATCCAGCACCGCCCAGGACGTGAGGTTGGTCGTGGCCTCGATCCGGTACGTCCCGCTCGTCAGCCCGGTGGCGGTGAACTTGAACTGCTGGAAATTCTCGGCGCTGGGCCACGGCATCGGCCCGGTCAACAACGGACTGGGCTCCACCGGGCCCGACGAACCCACGACCAGCCGGTAGAACCGATGGTTGCCCGTCGGGCTGCGGGGGAAGCTGAACTCCATCGTCGGCGCCGTGATTGTGCCCGTCCGTTCCGTGGTCCACGTCGTGAAGTTGGTGGTCCATTCGATCCGATACTCGCCGCTGGGAAGCCCCGTGGCCGTGAACCGGAATTCCTGGAAGTTCGCCGGACTCGGCGTCGCCCGCGGATCGGTCAGTCGTGGGGCCTCCCCCGTGGCAGTCAGCTCGATCGTGACCAGGGCCGACTCCCCCACTCCGCCTTCCTGGTCCACGGCCTTCGCCTGGAACACATGCGTCCCGACCGGCAGATCCGTGAACACGAACTCGGCTGGCGACGTCGTCTGCGTGCCCACCAACGCGCCGCCGCGGTACAACTCGACCCGGCTCAGCCGCCCCTCCGGATCGCTCGCCTGCACCGCAAAGGTCACGGTGGCCGGCACCACGAAACGGCTCCCGTTCGTCGGCACCGTGATGGTCACCACCGGCAACTGGTTCGCCGCGCGCATCTGGATGGTCACCGGCGCCGACTCCCCCACCCTGCCGGCCGCGTCCAGCGCCTTAGCCACAAAAGTGTGCGTGCCCACGGGAAGGCCGCTGACCGGGAAACTCGCCGGCGACGCGGTCGCGCTCCCGACCAACGCCCCGTCCCGATAAAGCTCGATCCGGGTCAACTGCCCTTCCGCGTCGGTCGCCTCCACCGTGACCAGCACCATCGCCGGCACCTCAAAGCTGCTGGCGTTGGCGGGCGCTGTGATCGTCACCACCGGCGGCAGGTCCGGCGGCCGCAACTGCAAGGTCACCGGCGCCGACTCACCCGTCCCGCCGGCGGCGTCCACGGCCTTCGCCACGAACACGTGCGTACCGGCGGGCAGATCGCTGAACGTGAAACTGGCGGGCGAAGTGTTGGCCGTCCCGACCTGCACATCCCCGCGGTACAACTCAATGCGCGCCAACTGCCCTCCGGATCGCTCGCCTGGACGGTGATTTGCACAGTGGCCGGGATGACGAAAACCGTCCCGTCCGCCGGCGCCGTGATGGCCACGGTCGGCACCTGGTTGGGCCGCACCTCGATGGTCACCGGCGCCGACTCCGCCGTCTGCCCGGCTCCGTCGAGGGCCCGCGCCACAAACGTGTGGGTGCCCACCGGCAATGCGCTGAGGGGAAAGCTCGCCGGCGACGTGTTCGCCGTGCCCACCAGCGTGCCGCCGCGATACAGGTCCACCCGCACGAGCTGCCCTTCCGGATCGTTCGCCTCGACCGTGACCGTGACCGCGGCCGGTGCCACGTAGGTGCTCCCGCTGGACGGCGCCGTGATCGCCACCGTCGGCACCAAGTTCGGCTGCATCTCGATCGTGATCGGTGTGGATTCACCCACCGCCCCGGCCTCGTCCACGGCCCGCGCCTGAAACGTATGGGTTCCCACAGGCAGGTCACTGAACGCAAACACCGCCGGAGAGACGTTCGCCGTCCGTACCACCTCGCCGCCCAGATACAGATCGATGCGGCTGAGCTGCCCTTCCGGATCGCTGGCCTCGACCGTGACACTCACCGGGGCGGGCACCACGAAGCGGCTCCCGTTGGCCGGTGCGGTGATGGCCACCACGGGCGACTGGTTCTCGATGCGCAGATCACCCACCAACCGCAGGTTGTCCAAATAGCCGATCGTGCTCCCCGGCACCAACACCGTCCCGTAAGAAGCGAAGTAGCCAAACCGGTGGACCGCCGGCACCGGCAACGTTGTAAGTAACTGGATCGACTCCCCCACGAACCCCGTCTCGCCCTGCGCCACGCGCGCCGTGATCCGCGCCGTGGCATTCGTCAACGCGGCCCGGTCCGCGGCGGTTGGGGGCGTGACTTCTAGGCTGAACGTCGCCATTGCGCCCGCCAGGTATTCCCCCAGCCCCGCCCAAGCGGACCCGAGCACCGCTTCGGCGGGCGTGCCGTCCAGTTGGTACAGCCCGGCCGTCGAGTCATTCTCGGCCGCCGTCGCGGCCGTGAAGTCAATCGTCGCCACTTGGAAGGACCCGAACGTCCCCGGCACCACGCGGAAGGCGAGGCCCTTGCTGGACGCCGCGTCGAACCAGGCCATGAGGCCGACCACGTACTCGGGATAGGCGTCCACGGGCCGGGCGTCCACCAGCACCATGTAGGTCTCCGAAGCCGGCGCCAGGCTGTTGTCGAACCAGGTGCCGTGGAGCGGGAAATCGCTGTAATCGGGCGACTGTGCCGCCTCCGAGTTCGCCTCCTGCCGACGTGAGCACGAGCGTGGCCGGCGGAGTGCCCGTCCCAAACTGGTTGGCTCGCAGCGTGAGTTTGGCCACCGTGGTGCCGTCGTTGACGACGTTGGTGGTCTGACCCAACGCCATCCCCGCGGCGCCCAGCCAGCCGACGGCCACAAACCACCCCACGAACAGGTGCAATCGCGACTTCATGGCGGGTGAACGTAAGGGACGAGCCGGCAGCGGACAATTCCTTTTCCTCCCGAATCCCCGCGACCGGTCCGGGGCGTCACGAAAAGCGCCGCTGGAAGTCGGCGCACTCCAAACGCGTTGCGCCGTCCGGGTGGCGTGGGGCACGCGAGGCCGTTGGAGAGTGCGGGCGCTTCAGCACCGCTTGGGAGGCCGGGCGGGACGGCCGCGCGCCTCAGAACACGCCCGCCAGCCGCAGGTGCCACTCGTCGACCAGATCCGGCGGTATCTCGCTCAGGAAGCGGGAGCGCGACTGATAGCAGCCCTCCGTGTTGGCGCCGGCGGCGCGGAACAGCGGATAGGAGAGGTACAGTTCATCCTTTGCCCGCGTCACGGCCACGTAGAACAACCGCCGTTCCTCCTCCGCGCCCTCCGCATCCTCGATGGACCGCGTCGAGGGGAACAGCCCGTCACAGAGCATGATCACAAAGACGACGCCGAACTCGAGCCCCTTGGCCTGGTGAATCGTCGACAACCGCAGCCGTTCATCCGCCGCCGCCCGGGCCGACTCGGCCTCGAGCTCGACGTTGGTGAGCAGCGCCAGTTCGGCCAGGAAAGCCTCGGGTGACGCAAACCGCTGGGCGAAACTGCCAAGCTGTTCGAGGTCGTCGAGCCGGGAGCTTGCATTGGTGTACGTCACCTGCAGGTAATCGATATACACCGCCTCGAGCACGAGCCTGATCATCGCCGTTGGGCTGCTGCGCGTCGACCCGGTCTCGAGCTGGGAGATCGTTGCCGTGAACTGCGCCCAGGCCGTCTGCGTCTTCTTCGGCACCAGCGGGCTTAGCGACTGCAGCGCGGTCGCCAGCGGGAAAGGCGGCAGGACGGGTGGCGCGTCCTCCGCCTCGGGATTCCAGAGTTCCGCCACCGCGACCTCCGCCGCCGCCGCGGGCACGGTGACGTCGGCCTCCTCCCCGGCATCTTCCACGGCCTGGTTCCCGTCCAACGGGCTGTTGGCAACGACTCCGACCTGACCGCTGGCCGTCGTTTGCGCCCGCAGCCCCAGCCACAACCTGTCGGCGGCCTTGGGGCCGATGCCCGGCAGCATCTTGACGAGGCGTTTGAAGGCGAGTTCGTCCCGGGGATTGCAGACCAGCCGCAGGTAGGCGGCGACGTCCTTGACGTGGGCCTGCTCGAAGAAGCGGATGCCGCTCGTGATGCTGAAGGGGATCTGGTGCTGGGTCAGCTCCATCTGCAGTTCGAGCGCGTGAAAGTGCGAGCGATAAAGCACGGCCATCTCGCGCAGCGGTATGCCTTTCTCGTGCAACTCCCGTATACGCTGGGCGACGAACGCGGCCTGGGCGTTGGCGTCGGGGCACGGGACCACGATGGGCTTGGGTCCAGCCGGCCGTACCGGGGCAAGGCGCTTCTCGTATTGATGGACATTGGCGGCGATGGCGGCATTCGCGACGGTGAGGATCTCCGGGGTGCTGCGGTAGTTGACCTCGATGCGGTAGAGGGTGGCGCCGGGGTAGCGGTCCGGGAACCGCATGATGTTGCGAAAGTTGGCGCCGCGCCACGAGTAGATGCTCTGCGAGTCGTCGCCCACGGCCATGACGTTGTGGTGCACGGCGGCCAGCAGGTCCACGAGATCGCTCTGGAGCTGGTTCGTGTCCTGGTATTCGTCCACCAGCACGTACTCGAACCGGCGCTGGTAATGCGCGCGCACCTCCGGTTGCTGTTCGAGCAGGCGGAGCCACAGCACGAGCAGATCATCGAAGTCCATGCCGTTACCCTGGCGCTTCCGCTCGGCGTAGGCCTTATGCAGGGCCTCGATCTCGGACGCCAGCGGCAAGAACCAGGGGAACTGCCGCTCGAGGAGTTGAGGCATCCGCTGGCCGGTATTGACGGCCAGCGAAAACAGGTCGCACAGCACATCGGCCTTGGGAAACCGCCGTGCCTTCACGTCGATCTCCGCCCCCGAGACACGCCCCCACCAGATCCCGCGCATCCTCGCGGTCCAGGATCGTGAAGTCGCGGCGGTATCCCAGGGCCTCGGCGTGCCGCCGGAGCACCCGATTGCCGATGGAGTGGAAGGTCCCGCCCCACAGCCGGCTGAGATCCTGTCCGAGCAACTCCGTCACCCGCCGCATCATCTCGCGCGCGGCCTTGTTGGTGAAGGTGAGCAGCAGGATGCGCTCCGGCGGCACCCCGTGCTCCAGCAGATACGCCACGCGATAGACCAGCGTCCGGGTCTTGCCCGCACCCGCGCCGGCGATCACCAGCGCCGGGCCCGGGGGCGCAGTGACGGCCGCCAGTTGTTGCGGGTTAAGCTCGCGAGCGTAATCGATGTGCAGCTCCACCGCTGGCCGGGCTGTCTGCAGCACATAGTCTCGTGACATCACCCCCATTCAACCCGGCTGCGGCCTGCTGGCGAGCCCAAAGCCGAAGGCCAGGACGCCGGCTCCTCGCCAGACGCATCGCGTGGAACGGACGAGCTCTGGCCATCGCGCAACGTCTGGATTGCGGGGGTTCCATCCCGCTTTTCGTGCACGGTTCGTGGAGTAGGCGCCGACGTGAGGAGGCGAAGTACAACGGCTCTCACCCCCTCAGCCTCCTCACGTCGGCGCCTACCGCACCTCCGGTTCAACCGGCCAACAGCCATTCCCGAAGGCAATCCTGCGTGGCCTTCTGGCTGAACAAGTTGCAGTGGTGCACTCCGCGGCTGATCACCCGCTGAACCTGGGCCGGCAGCGCCAGTTCCGTGTCCGGCGGCACAAAGGCCAGCACCCGTCCGGGTGGCAGGAAGGCCGGCAGTTCCCTGCTCCGGGGCGCTGACTGGTCGATGCACCATGCGTGGCTGGTGTTCACCACCAGATCGTTCGCCTCGGCGAAGAAGCGATCGAGCACCGTGTCCACGCCGGCGCTCTTCGCGGCCTGCCACAGGCTCCGGAGGTTGGGGATGAGAGGGGAGGGTTCGAACTCGGCCGTTACCACCCCGTAGCGGACACCGCCCTTGCTTGCATCCGCCTGCTGCAACGCGTGCAGGAAGGAATCCTTGACCTCCGCCATCAGCGGGTTCTGCGCCAGCAGCCCGGGAATCCGCTTCTCCCCCGCGCGCACCGCGAGCTGCGCCAGCAACCCCGCCAGCCGTCCGAAGAGATTGGCGTGATCCAAACCGGTCAGGTTCACCAGCACGTCCGCCATCGCTCCCCAGTGCTCAGGGTTCGCCAGATCCGTCCCGCAGTTGGGGGTGCCCAGAAACACCAGGGTTCGCACGGCGGTGGCCCGTTCGAGCAGCTCGCAGAAGGCCCGGCCCACCAACCCGCCGCGGCTGTGGGTCACCAGATCCAGCCGGCGCCCTTCGAGCAACCGCGGATCCAGGATCCGGAGTTGCTCGACCAGCATCTCGGCGTTCTCGAGCGGCGTCTTCGACAGGGTCCAATGGTCAAAGCCAAGCACCGCGCGGTAGTGCGTCCGGGCCCACCGCAGGAACTCCGGTCCGAACCCCTCGACCGGCGACGCCGTCCGGCTGAACGTGCCATGGACCAGCAACAACACCCGGTCCACCCGCCCACCCCCCGCCGCCTCAGGCAAGGACTCCCGCGTCACCGGCCGCAACGCCTCCGGGCCGTCGCCGGCCACCCAGCACAGACCTTCGTTGGCCACCTGCTCGCGATCGTATTCGCGCACCAGCCCGGTCAAACCCCCGGCAAAACCTCGCACCACCCACCGCCCGATCACGCAGCACCCCCGCTTGCCCGCCAGGCAATGCCGCAACCGGTCGTCATGCAACAGACTGGCCAGGTCGGAACCGGGCAGACCATCCCCGCCGACCGCCTCGCCGCGTCCGCGTCTCCCCGCACCCGCCCCCGTGCCCGCGCCGGTGCGGCGACGCCATCGACGCAGCCCCGCCTCTTCGACCAACTCGAGCACCACATCGTCCTTGCCCAACTCCTCCACGCCGCGGGTCGAAGCGGGGGCGCCGCGAGCGCCGGCCCGCTCACCCATTCGGAGAGCACATGATCCGGCGCATGCAGGTAATGCACGACCCGGGCCGGGCCTGACAACTCGGGAGGGCGTTTCACCCGCACGGCGGGCACGCGCGGCCGGGCTTCCTCCGTCTCTTCGGTCCGCGACCGCCCGCTCCCGGCCAGCGCCTGGAACAGCTCCTCCGTGGGGTCGCCGTACAACACCAGGCTTGCCCAACCCAACCCCGCCCATGCGCCTCCGGCGGGCAACTCACCCTCCGCCTCGTCCGGATAGCTCACCCGCCGGGCCTCGGCCTTCGCCCGGCGCAGCGCCTCGCCCAGCGTGAGCCGCTCCGAAAGCAGGTGGCGGTAGAACTCGAGGGCGATGTGTTGCGCGAGCAGATCGTCGATGGGCCATAGCGGTTGCGATGTACGCCGCCACCCCCTGGTTGATGAAGGCCGTGGCCAGCCCGAACACGTTGCCTTGGTAACGCCGCCCCGGCTCACCGGTCTCCATCGCGGACTCGCAGGCGTTCGCATACACCAGCCATGGCGGGCGCCGGGTGATCCACCAGGGTGTTGCGAATCTCGAGCGCCCACAGCTCGCCATCGCTCAACAGCCACGCGCTCGTCTCCGCATCCTCCCCCGAAACACCCCGTGCCCCGCGAAGTGGATGAGATCGTAGTCGCCCGTCCGCAACAGCTCGCGGAACTCCGCCAGCGTCAGCCGCGTGTGAATGCGCGTGTCGCGCGCCCGCTCGAAATCGATCACCTCGCCCAACTCCTCGCGCAACCGCTCAAACCACCCCGCCACCTGCTCGGCCTCGTACCGCGCGCCCCGCAACTGGTCCCATCCGCGCTCGACCAGCTCGCGATCGAACACCGGGTCGCCGATGATCAACGGGCGCACCCGCCCCTGACGCCGCCGCGTCACCTGACGGGCCAGGCCGGTCTCCATGAACACCTGCCGGCCGATGGCAAAACGCTCGCACAACCACTCCCCGCGATGATGCAGCAATTCCCACGGATACCGCATCAGCTCGCGGGGAATCTGCAGTTGGAGATGCGCATGGGTGTGCGTGAGGCCCTCCAGGGCCGCCTCACGCGCGTCCTCGAGCGTGCGGCTCAGGTTCTGGAAGATGTCCTCTCCCAACAGCCCGCCGATGGCGCGCAGGCGCCGCATCAGGTCCGGGGTGGCCACATCCGCGCTCAACACCTCGCCCAACTCCCGCAGCGCGCGGTCCATCACCCGCGGCTGCACCCGGCTGTCCTGCTCGGTGATCACCGCGCCGCTGGTGACGGACTCCAGCCGCAGCAAATAGCTCTCGCGCCGCTTCCCGGCCCCGCCCGGTGATGCGCTCGGATCGCCCGCCGGGCTGCCCGCCTCCGACCGCCGTTCCAACGAGAGCGTCAGTGTCGGCGCCGGCGCCAGGACCCGAAACTGGTCGCGCAAACCCCACACCACCGAATCCGGACCGGTGAGCCGGCGCAACACCTCGCGCCGGGTCGTGACCGCCCCCCGTCGCCAGCAGCGAACTGACCAGACGCCACAAGGCGCGCGGATGCTGGTCGATGAGGTTGGCCGCCCCCAGCATCGCCGCCCAATGCACGCGTCGGTGGAACGCGAACCGCTGGTAGTTCGTGTTCATCAACCGGTCCAGCTTGGGCGGCCGGTACAACGACACACCGGACCAGCGCGGCCAGCCCTCGACCTGCCCTGCCGTGGATTCCAACGCGATCACCGCCCCCGGCCGCGCCTCGCCGGGGGCCTCGACCGGATCATCGAACTCGGCCTCGAGTTCGCTTCCCAACAGGATCAAGGCCGCCTGACGCGCCTGCCGGGCCAGCCGCCGGGCCGTCTCGGCGGCCTCGTTCAACCGCTCCAGGTCAAACCGCCGCTCGGCCGGCAGCCACCGCAGTTCCGCCGCCACCGCCTGCCCCAGTCGCGCGTCCCGATCCCGGGCGCGGTCACGCGCCTGACGCCGTTGCTCCCGCGTCACCGGCGGGCGGCTCGCGCTTGCGGTCAAGGCCAGCAGACGCTCGCGAACCCCCTCGCCCACGACCGCCAGCAGCCGCTGCCCCAGTTCGACCGACGCGGCACCGCGCAACACTTCCACGAGCAACGCCAGTCGCTCCGGATCCGCGCTCTCTTCGATCTGCCCCTCCAGCCGTCGCGCCACCGCCTCCCGAAACCGCTGCAGATGCCGCGCGGACACCCGCTGCAACGTGGTCCCCAACCAGCCCTGCACTGCCTCGTCCGCCATCGCGTCCAACGCCGCGCCCGTCAGCAGAAAGAAGCTCCCGCAGTCAAAAGCATCGGCTTCCACCCGCCCTCCCGACGGGTCGAAGAGCCCCAGCAACAGGCGCCGGGTTTCCCAGATCAGCCCCTCGCCGAGCGCCTGCATCAGCCCGATGCAGAGCGTGTCGAACGTGCGCGCCACATCGTCCAGACGCCGCAGGTCCAGCGCCGACACCACCGCTGGACTGTCCAACCCGGGGACCTGGTACGACGCCGCAATGGCGGGCACCAAGACCCGTGCCACGGTCTCCGTGTCCGCGCCGCCCCTGGCCTCCGCCACGGCCTGCCTCCAGGCCCGCAGCACCGCCGTGTAATCCCATCCCGACCCGGGGACAAGGGTCTGGGAAGCCACCAACACCTGCACACATCCCTCGAGCTCATACGCCAGCTCCAGGAACTGCGTGTGGCAACTGTCCACTGCCAGGATCTCGAACAACTCCCGCCCGCGCCCCTGCTCCGCCTGCACCTCCCGAATCACCGCCCCAACGTCCACCACGTCCAGGTAGCCACCACACGAGTCGTCGCGGCAGAGCGTGAATACCCGGGAGTTGTGCCCGCCTCCCAACCCCTCCGCCTCGGAAGGATCCAAAGCGTTCAGCCCCCAGCACCAGCGCCACGCGCTCAGCCGGATGGGCCGATAGCCCCCAGCGGAGGAAGTCGGCCAGCACCGCCGCCGATCCGCTGTCCACCCGCCCCAGAGGTTCCACCGGCTCGAGTTCAGAAACCGGTTCGCGCGGCAGGACATAACGCACCGCACCCTCGGGTCCATCGTACTGGACCACCACCCTCACTTCGAACGAGGCGCCCGCCGCCAGCACCTCGCGAAGGTCCGAAGCCACCTGGGCCGCCAGCGGCGGGTTGAGATCCCCGCGAGATAGCACAGCACGGTCCACGGCGAGCGACCCTCCCCGCGAGCCACCGATCGTTCCTTGGCCGCGCGTTTTCTTCCCCCCGTAGGTGCCGACGTCAGGAGGCGTTTTGAACCAGGAGCGTCGCCACTTCGCTTCCGGACGTCGGCGCCTACGGTCGGTCGCGGTTTCATGCCGACAACCCAACACCCGCGCTAACGCGGTTTCAAGTCGTAGCAGAGCAGGATGTCCTGGTCGCGGAGGTAGAGCTTGCCGTTGGCCACGACCGGATGCGACCACGCCTGCTTCCCGCTTTGTTCCGGCTGCTCGAACCGCCCCTTCTCCTTGTAGCCCGCAGTCGTGGCCTCGATGAGCGCGATGCGACTGCCCTTCCGCTCCTCCTCGCGGAGGATCAGGTGACCATCGGCATAGACACAACTGCCTTTGCGCATGTCGTCCTCGTGCTGCCACACCGCCTTGCCGGTCTTGAACTCCTGACATGTCCAGCCGCGCCGATCATCGTGGCCATACACGTGGTCACCAATGAGGATCACCCCGCCATGGTGGTTCATCACCACCCGGTTCTTGTACACTTCGCGCGGCTCGAACCGGTCCCCGGTCTTGGTGATGTGGAACAGGTTGCAGCCGATCTGGTAACCCGATGTCACGTACACGTAGTCGTCCTGCACCAAGGGCGTCGGAATCACCGCCGTCGCCCCCTTGCGCGCCGTCTGCCAGAGCACCCGGCCATCCGTCCCCACCCCCCACCACGCTGGCCATGGTAAGCTGCACATACTGCGGCACCCCGCCGATCGTGGCCGGCATGAGCGACGAGTACTGGGCCTCGTCGGTAAAACCCGCCGACTGCCAGAGCAACGCCCCGGTGCGCTTGTTCAGCGCCACGATGCCGCCCCGCTCACCACCCGGCGTGAACACGACCTGCTCGCCGTCCACCAACGGCGACTCGCTGAAACCCCACTCGGGCAGCTTGCCGCCGTAATCCTTCGTCATCTGCTTGCGCCACACCTCCCGGCCCGTCGCCGTCTCGAACGCCGCGATCTCCCCGTACTGTGCCATCGCGAACAACAGGTCGCCGTCCACCGTGGGCACCGCCCGAACCCCGGCAAACCCGCCCCAGCCCGGCGCCCCCGCGCGGCCCAGCTTCGCCGACCACACCGGCTTTCCGTCCTGCTCGCTGTACGCCAGCACGAAGCTGTCGTCGCCCCGATCCCCCGCCGTGTAGATGCGCCCCCCTCGCCACCGCCAGTGTGGCGTAACCAGCCCCGAGTCCGGTTGCCTTCCAGACCAGGGGCGGACCGGCGCTGGGCCAACTCCTCAGCAGGCCGGTCTCGGTGGACTTGCCGTCCCGGTGGGGACCGCGCCATTGCGGCCAATCATGGGCGACGGTGCTAAGCGTGAGGGTGAGCAGGGCGGTGAGGCCCGTGATCGAGGCTCGCAGGTGCGTTTTCATCAGGTCAGTCCGAATCATTAGGGCGTTAGAGTGGCATGGATTGGTCCGAATTCAAACCAGCCCGCCCTCCCCTCCGCGGACGACTGGAAGGCCATAGACATAGCCGCCAGATGAGCCATCACGCAGGAGACGCGCGGCACGAAACCCCCGCTCGCGTGGTCCGCGGTTGCCCGGGCGGTTCCCGCTCAGAACCCGAGAAACTGCTTCGGACGTTGCATCAGTTCGATCTCGTAACCCTCCGGCGCATCGACGAACGCGAACCCGCTGCCGTCCGGACGCAGATGAGGGCCGTCGGAGTACTGCAGGCCATGACGGGCGAGGTGCTGCCCAAAGGCCTCCAGGCTCTCCACCTCAAACGCCAGGTGCGTGAGGTCCGGTTGCACCTGCACCGGCCCGCTGTCCGGGAAGTGGCACAACTCGATGAGCTCCTCGCTCTGCGGTGCCTTGAGAAACACCAGCTCGGAACCGCGCGGTGACTTGTGCCGGCGGACTTCTTCGAGGCCGAGCACGTCCTTGTAGAACCGCACCGATCGCTCGAGATCGTTCAGGCGGTAACAGGTGTGAAGCAGTTTCGTAACCATGGCTTTGCTGAAGTTGACATTCGTGATCTGTGCTGCGTGCCGCGTGGCCCTTCGCCCTTCGCCCTTCGCCCTACCGCCGCACCCGCTGGCGAACATCGAGCAGCGCCTTCATGACGTCGTGCAGGTTGCCCGACCATTCGCGTGTACCGAACGCGTCGTGGAGTTTGCGATAGAGTCCGTAGAGTTCCCGATAGACGGCATGGGCCTGGGGGTTGGGTTTGAATCCCCGCGGTTTGAGCCCGGTCATGGCCCGCTGGGCCGCGGCAAAATCCGGGTGGACCCCTGCGACCACTGCGCCGGCAACGGCTGCGCCCAGCGCACAGGTCTGGGCCGAACGACTGATCTGCATCGGCCGCCCCGTGACGTCTGCATAGATCTGCATGACCAACGGGCTCTTCTCGGCGATGCCCCCGCAGTTCACGACCTGATCGACCTTGACGCCATACTCCTCGAACCGGTTGATGATTGTGAGCGCGCCAAAGGCCGTGGCTTCGATGAGCGTCCGGTAAATCTCGGCGGGCGTCGTGTAGAGCGTCTGGCCCAGCAGCAGGCCGGTGAGCCGCTGATCCACCAGGATGGTCCGGTTGCCGTTGTTCCAGTCCAGTGCCAGCAGGCCGGATTCGCCGGGCTTGAGCCGGGCCGCCCCGGCGGTGAGCGACTCGTGCGAACCCGCCTTCGGACCACCCGGCTGCACGTAGTTCACCCACCAGTTGAAGATGTCCCCGACCGCGGACTGGCCGGCCTCGAGGCCGAAGTAACCGGGCAGGATCGAACCGTTCACGATGCCGCAGAGACCGGGAATGTCGGCCAGCGGCTTCCCCACCGGCGCCACCATCATGTCGCAGGTGCTGGTGCCGATGATCTTGACGAGCGTTCCCGGGGCGATGCCGCTGCCCACACCGCCCAGATGCGCATCGAAAGCACCCACGGCTACGGGGATGCCGGCGGGCAACCCCGTGCGCCGGGCCCACGCGGACGTCAATCCGCCCACCGACCGGTCCACCGTATGCGCTTGGGGCCGCAACCGGGCGCGGAGTTCGCCGAGCCTCGGGTCGAGTCGGCCCAGGAACTCGGCGTCGGGATACCCACCCCACGCGTCGTTGTACATCGCCTTGTGGCCGGCGGCACAAACGCCCACGGTGAGTTGGTCGGGTGCCTCGGTGCCGGTAAGCATGGCCGGGATCCAGTCGGCGCACTCCACCCAGGTATGGGCGGCGTCGAACACCTCGGGGCTGGTGCGGAGGCAGTGCAGGATCTTGCTGAAGAACCATTCGCTCGAATAGGTGCCGCCGCACTTGGCGAGGTAATGGGGACGCAACTCGGCCGCCAAGGCCGTGATCTCGGCGGCTTCCGCCACGCCGGTGTGGTCCTTCCACAACCAGGCCATGGCCGCCGGGTTCTTGGCAAACCGCTTCTGGAACGCGAGCGGTGTCCCCCGCGCATCCACCGGCAACGGCGTGCTCCCGGTCGTGTCCACCCCCGATCCCCACCACCTGATCTGGACGAAACCCCCGCCGCCGCTTACGGGCATCGGCCAGCGCCTTCTTGATGGCGACCTCGGCCCCCTCGACGTAGTCGGCGGGATGTTGCCGGGCCAGGTTGGGGTCGCGACCCAGCAGCACCCCGGCCGTGCCGTGGGCGTAATTCCAGACGGCGGTCCCGACCTCCTGGCCGTTGGCGGTGTTGACGATGAGGGCACGAACGGAGTTCGTGCCGTAGTCCAGCCCGAGGGTGTACGAAGCGCTCATAGGTGTTGGTTCGCGAGGAGTGTGGCAACAACCCGCCGAAACGGAAGCCGGAACCTGCGTCCCCACGCGCCGCGACCCGCCCAACGCAAAGCGGCGGTAAACCGCACGCACTCCCATACGCTTCGCGACTTTCCCACGGCGCGACCGGCGCAACGCGTTTGGAGTGCGTGCGGTTTACCGCCGCTTTGCGTTCATCCCCCGTCGTACCGGCCGCGGTGCCCGTTCATTTCTCCTCGTACGCCTGCACCAACGCTTCGTAGCACGCGGCGTCCACCGCCAGGATACACCCGTGCCGCGCCTCCGAAGGCACCGCATAGCTCGAGACGTGCAACTCGTGCCACGATCCCTCCAGCCGCGGCGCGGTGGCCACCGTGTACTGCACCGCCGGGTACTGCTCCGTGTACAAATACCAGCCCAAACCGTCCGGGCGCGGAAACACGGTCGGCGCCTCCCGAAAGTTGGGCGTCACCCGCGGTCCCGGTTCGCTCCACGGCCCGCTCAAGCCCGGGGCGGACGCAACGCGGATGGACTTGCCCGTCGGCCAATCAAAGGCCGGCATGGCCTCGTCCTTCAACAGCGCGAAGTACCGGTCTCCCTCGCGCCGGACAATGACGTCGATGGTCGCCAGGTCCCAGGGAAACAACCGCCGGGGTTCGCTGAAGGTCTCAAGATCGGTCGAGGTCATGTATACCGTCCGCTGGCCGCGCCAGTAGGCCTCGGTATCCACGGGATGACGCCGCGACTGCGAGCTGTGCCACGTGATCACGTAGATGCCCTGCGCGTCGTCGAACCAGATCTTCGGCGCGCCGTGATCGCCCGAATTGTCGCGGTACCCCGGCACCCGGCTGACATCCAGCCGGAGTTCCTTGAGCAACGCCCAATGCACGAGGTTGGTCGAGACCCACAGCGTCAGATCGAGGTTCGGCCGGCGGTTGCCGACGAGGTAGAACCGGCCGTCGTGCCCGCGGCAGATGTCCGGGTGCCCCCAGTACTCGTCACCCAGGATGCGCCTGCCCCCGTTGAGGCGTTGCCAGTGCAGGCCATCGGTGCTGAGCGCGTAGTAGAGCCGGCCGTAGTCCTTCCGGGTCATGTGCGCGAACAGGTACCCGGCCGGGCGCGGCTGCGGTGCAAGGGCCAGCCGCCCGCCCTCCTCGGCCACATCGAAGAACCGCACCCGTTCCTGTCCCCCGCTGTTCGGCTGGTGCAGGGTGAGCTTAAGCTGGCCATCGAATGCGCGAAACAGCATGCCATGGCCGCCATCCCCCGCGAACAGCGGCACCGGATCGTGCGTCCACCGGCCATCCACGTACCCGTCCTCGGAGCGCGCCTGCCCCAGCGTGTAACCGCCGGCGCCGAAACTCGACCACAACATCACCAGCCGGCCGTCGCCCGTCCGATGCAGCCAGGGACCGTCGGTGACGAAGTTGGTCCGCCCCGCGGCACCGCCGCTTTCCAGGGGCCTGACCCACGGCGCCTGACTGGCGCGGAACAGCTCGATGGGTTCACCCACCCGCGCCGACCAGTCCGGCTTCATCCGCACAGCCCGCATGGCGCCATCGCCGATCTGCACCCACTCGTGGCAATAGACCAGCCAACACGTGCCGTCCGGATCCACCCACGGCGTCCCGTCCAAACACCGCTGGTCGGGAGGTGTGTTGGCGTCGGAGCTGAACACCGTGAACGGGCCGGCCGCGGACTCGGCGCGCAGGATCTGTGTGCCACGCCCACCCGCACGACCGTTGAAACTCACGAACAGGTAGTAGTGCTCGCCCAACCGATGCACTTCCGGCGCCCAGATCTCCTCGCCACCCCAGAACCCCTCCGGCCGCCGGAACACCAGTTCGGGTCGGCTCCATCGCGTCAGGTCATGACTGCGATAAACCTCGACACCGAGGCCGGGCTGCGGGTCCGCCCGGCGGTTGCCCGTCTGCGCATAGAGGTAGTAAGTGCCGGTCGGACGGTCGACATAGATAAACGGATCGCGGACACGCAGGTCATCGAGTGCCACCGGGTGATCCACCGGTGTCTCGGCAGCCGCCAGGCCAAAGCCGACCGACAGGAGCAGGAGGAAGCGTTGCACGCCGCCGAGCAAAGCATAGCGGGGATGGCGGCGGAAGGCTGCTTTCCCAACCGCACTCCGCCCGCCAGCAAGACCAATCCTGCAGGCATTCGGTAATGGCCCAGGATCTGGGGCTGGTGACAGGCTGAACGCGTTGGCGACCCCTTGGGGCACGAACCGGACAGCGGGAACCGTTTCCACGTCTCCACGTGCCCGTCGGCACAGCTCAGCACGCCGGCTTGGTTATGCCGCACGGCCGGCCGATTGACGGTCCGGGCTGGGCCAGACCAGGAAATGCCCGTCATCACCGTCGTGCGGCTGGCCGCCGCCCTCCCGTAGGCGCCGACGTCAGGAGGCTCAGCCTGGGCGTGAGTCTCGTGACCTCGACTCCTACCACCCCCTGGGCAGATCCGTAAGGAACAGGACGCTTCCCTGCGCGCGCCCCCCGGCTATCAAGACCGCCGCATGCCGGATCGCCTGCCCATCTATGAGCTCGAGGACTCCCTCGTCGCCCGCTTTCGCGCGGAGCGTCGCCTGATCGTCACCGCACCCACCGGCTCGGGCAAGTCCACCCAGGTTCCGCAGATCCTGCTCCGCCACGGTCTGCTCGGCGAGGGCCAGGTGGTGGTCCTCCAACCGCGGCGCCTGGCCGCACGCCTCCTCGCCGCCCGGGTCGCGAACGAACTGGGCGTGGAACTCGGCCGCGAGGTCGGTTACCAGATCCGCTTCGAAAGCCGCGTCTGCGACACCACGCGCATCCGGTTCGTCACCGAAGGCGTTCTCCTCCGCCAGATGATCGACGACCCCCTGCTCCGCGGCGTGTCGGCCCTGATCTTCGACGAGTTCCACGAACGCCACCTCTACGGCGACCTCACCCTGGCGCGTGCCCTGGACCTGCAGGAAGGCGCCCGGCCGGATCTGCGCTTGCTCGTGATGTCCGCCACGCTCCAGACCCGGTTGCTGAGCGATTACCTCAAGCCCGGACCGCCTTTGATTGCCGAGGGGCGGGCGTTCCCCGTGGAGGTTCGTTATCAAGACACGCCCTCCTACACCGACCGCCGGCCCCTCTGGGAACAGGCCGCCGACGCCTTCAGCCAGTATGTCCAGGCAGGGGGCGACGGCGATGTGCTGGTGTTCATGCCCGGCGCCTTCGAGATCCAGCAAACCCTGGAGGCCATCCGGCACCAGACCGAGTCGCGCGGCTTTGTCCTCCTCCCGCTTCACGGGGAACTGGCCCCCGAGACCAGGACGCCGCCGTGGCCCGTTACGACCGCCGCAAAGTCGTCGTGTCCACCAACGTCGCCGAGACTTCGCTCACCATCGACGGCGTGCGCCTGGTCATCGACAGCGGCCTGGCCCGCATCCCGCGCTACGACCCTTACCGCGGCATCAACACCCTGTTGATCGAGAAGATCAGCCGCGCCGCCGCCGATCAAAGAGCCGGCCGCGCCGGCCGCACCGCTCCGGGCACCTGCATCCGCCTCTGGACCGAACAGGAACACGCCGAGCGTCCGGCCCACGAATTGCCCGAGGTCAAGCGCCTGGACCTCGCCGAGGTGGTGCTCACCCTCAAGGCCGCTGGTGTGCAGGACCTGCGGCGGTTCCGGTGGCTGGAACCACCGGACGAGCGCGCCCTCGCCCACGCCGAGGAACTCCTTCTGGATCTGGGTGCCCTGAAGCCCGACACGACCCCGAACACCCCCCACGCCGCGCCTGTCATCACCCCGCTGGGCCGCCGCATGCTCGCCTTCCCGCTCCATCCGCGCTACGCCCGCATGCTCCTGGCAGCGCAGGACCACGGCTGTGTCTATCAGGCCTGCCTCGTCGCCGCCCTCACCCAGGGCCGGGACCTGTTCCTCCGCCAGGTGGACAAGCGCGTGAAGGAGTACCGCGAGGATCTCCTGGGAACCGAGGCGCCGTCGGATCTGTTCCTGTTGATGCGCGCCTGGAACTTCGCCGCGAAGAACGACTATCGGGTCGAGGCCTGCCGCAAGCTCGGCGTGCACGCCGTGACCGCGCGCCAGGTCGCCCCGCTGCTCGACCAGTTCCTCCGGATCGCCCGCGAGCAGGGCCTCGACACGCAGCCGGGTCGGTTCCAGGACACGGCCCTCCAGAAGTGTGTGCTGATCGGGTTCAGTGATCGCGTCGCCCGCCGGCTGGATTCCGGGACGCTCCGCTGCGAACTCGTGCACGGACGCCGCGGGGTGCTTGCCCGCGAGAGCGTCGTGCAGCAAAGCCCTCTGCTCGTCGCCGCCGAGGTACGCGAGGTGGGCCAGACCGGAGGCGATACCAACACCATCCTGAGCCTGGCCACCGCCCTCGAACCCGCCTGGCTCACCGAGTTGTTCCCCGAAGACCTGACCCGGGACACCCGCACGACCTACGACTCAACCCTGCGCCGCGTGACCGCCGAAACGGTCGTGTCCTTTCGCGGTCTGGCGCTCGAACGGCACCGCCTCGAGCCCCCCGGCCGACGCGGCGGCTCGCTTGCTCGCCGCTGAGGTGCTGGCCGGACGGCTCAAGCTCGAACAGTGGGACCACAGCGTGGGCCAGTGGATCCTCCGCCTGAACTTCCTCCATCGCCACTGCCCTGAGCTCGGGCTCCCCCCCATCACCGA
This sequence comes from Verrucomicrobiota bacterium, assembly GCA_027493615.1. Taxonomy (GTDB): domain Bacteria; phylum Verrucomicrobiota; class Verrucomicrobiia; order Limisphaerales; family J093; genus DSVZ01. Next base: position 270,004 of record JAOSKK010000038.1, on the reverse strand, counting down.
AGAGGATCGGCGGCTCCTCGTCGAGCAGGTCTGCCACGGCGCCAGCTCGTACAAGGAGATCCGCGACAAACCGGTCAAGTCGCTGGTGCAAGGGTGGCTCAACGCAGCCCAGCGCCACCTGCTCGACCGCCACGCCCCCGAACGGCTCGAACTCGCCAATGGCCAGCGCCCCAAGGTCGCCTACGACGCCGCCAACCCGCCGCACATTGCCCTGCGGATCCAGGAGCTGTACGACGTCCACCAGACCCCGAAGGTGGCGCAGGGACGCGTGCCCGTCGCGGTCCACATCCTGGCCCCCAGCCGCCGGCCGGTCCAGGTGACCCAGGACCTGGCGAACTTCTGGAAGGAACATTATCCCCGGCTCAAGCAGGAGCTCCAACGCCGGTACCCCAAGCACGAGTGGCGCTGATCGCCCGCCACGACACCGCCGGCGTGCCGGCGTCGGGCGGCACCTCATTTGACGCAGCGCCATCGGTGAACGATGATCACGCCACACATTCATCCTTAGCCAAACCTCTAAAGCCCCGCGGATGCGCCGACCGATTTCGTCCTGCGCCTGCTCCCTATGAATCCTCGGCCTGTGCTGGTCTTCGATCTCGGCGCCGGCAGTCTGCTCTGGCATACGGTGCACGACGCCGTCGGCAGCCGCGCCCGCGCGCTGACGCCGCCGCCCGGTAACGCGCCGAACCCCGCCGATCCCTGGGTTCCCGAAAGTCGCCTCGCCGACGCCGTCCGGCAGCATCAGCCCGGGGTCCTCCTGCCGTGCCTGCCGGCCGGAGGCCGTTCCCAGGCCGAACGCCTGTTCCAACTGGCCCGCACCGAACGCTGGGACGTGCCCATCCTCGTGGCCACCCAGGAACACCGCGGCGAGGAACTCGGCGCGCTGCTCTCGCTGGGCGCCGCCGACTTCGTCACCGAACCCATTGAGCCCTCCGAACTGGCCGCCCGCCTCGACCGCCTCTGCCCCGACGTCCCCGAGCAGGAAGCCGCGGCGCGGGACCTCCGCCAGATGCTGTGGCGCCAGCGCCTGGTGGGAACCAGCGCCCTGTTCCTGGCCGAAGTTCACAAGATCCCCGCCCTGGCCCGCTGCGAGGCGAGCGTCCTGATCCTGGGGGAGACCGGCACGGGCAAGGAACTCTGCGCCCGCGCCATCCATCACTTCAGTCCGCGCGCCCCGAAACCCTTCCTGCCCGTCAACTGCGGCGCCATCCCGGCGGATCTCGTGGAGAACGAGCTGTTCGGCCACGCCGCCGGCGCTTACACCGGCGCCGGCACCGCCGCGACCGGGCTCCTGCAGGAATCCGACGGCGGTTCCCTGTTCCTGGACGAGATCGATTCCCTGCCCGCCAGTTCCCAGGTCAAGCTCCTCCGCTTCCTTCAGGAAAAGGAGTTCCGCCCCGTCGGTTCCGTCAAGACCGTGCGGGCCGACGTCCGCGTGATCGCCGCCGCCAACAGCGATCTCGCCAGCCTCGTACGCGCCGGCCGTTTCCGGGCCGACCTCTTCTACCGCCTCAACGTCGTCTCCCTCCAACTCCCGCCCTTGCGCCGCCGACCCGAGGACATCCCCGAACTCGCACGACACTTCCTGACCCACTTCGCCGCGGTCCACCGCAAGGCCGTGGCCGGGTTCACGCCCGCTGCCCTCGAACACCTGCTCCGTCACGACTGGCCCGGCAACGTGCGCGAACTCCAGAACGTGATCGAACGTGCGGTCATCTTCGCCACCGACGGACCCGTTCGCGCCAGCGACCTCGGCCTCGCTCCAACGGAGCCCGGCACGGAGGAGGGCTCCTTCCGGGCCCGCAAAGCCCGCGCGGTTCAGCACTTCGAACGTTCTTGCATCCGCGAGTTGCTCGCCGCGCATGGCGGCAACATCTCCGCCGCCGCCCGCGCCGCCGGCAAGAACCGCCGCGCCTTCTGGGAACTCATCCGCAAGCACGGCATCGCCGTGCGCCCGGACCCGGATTCGTCGTCCTCCCCTCGCTGACGGGGTCCGCGGCGCGCCTCGGTAGGACAACTCCCTGCCCGCACCCGGACAGACTTGTCCTACCCACGCTGGCCGAACCGCTCCCGCGCGCGCGTCGCCCCGCGCATGGCCGTGCCTCCGCGGCTGAACGTGCAGGCACCGAACCGGCTGCCTTCCGCTGCGGGTGGTAAGTCCATGCCCGCGGACCGGTCAGGATTTGTCCACCTCACGGCTCTCCTCGCCCTCCCGTCGCCCCCAAACGCCTGTCCCCTCCGCCTGGCGCGCCGACCGGGCAGGACCACGCGCAACCGTCTGCACCGCAAAGCGCCACCCTCCGTCCGACCTCGCCCCACCCTGGGGGCGATGTCGCCGCGGCCGGTGCGAGGGGTCACCACGGATCAGCACTCCCCACGGTGGCATTCAGGATGCTTTATCCATGGAACTCCGGCGGCCTACAGCCTGCGGTGATGAGCTCGGAAGAAACAGCGGCGGAGATCCTCGAGTACCTGCATCGGTACCCGGATGCCCAGGACACGTACGAGGGCATTCTCCAATGGTGGCTGCTGGAGCGTCGTGTTCAGCGCGGCACCGTCGAGGTGGAAGGGGCCCTGCGCCAACTGGTGGCGGCCGGCCATCTGCGCGAACGGCGGGGACCCGATGGCCGGATCCACTATCGGCTCAATCAGAACGGGGTGCGGACGGAGTGACGTCATGATGGACTGGTGGCAAACATGGAACTGGTTCGCGGTGCAGAGCAAACCGCATGCGGAAGCTCTTGCCGCCGCCCACGTCGCCCGTCTCCAACTCGAAATCCTCCTGCCCAAGCTCCGTCAGCACCGGCCCGTCGGCGGCGTGTCGCGCCTGGTGACGACCCCCTTTTCCCGGGTTACTTCTTTGCCCGCTTTTGCCCCGCCCACTCCGTGACCGCGGTCCGCGGCGCGCCTGGCGTTCTCCGCGTGGTCGGCACCTCGCAGACCCCGCTGCCCCTGGCCCACGACATCGTCGAGTCCCTGCGCCAGCGGGTCCAGGACGACGGTTTCGTGCGCGTCGAGGCGAAAGGCCTGCAGCGGGGCGAACGCGTCCAGATCGAGGCCGGCCCGTTCGCCGGGTGGATGGGCCGGGTCGAGCGGGAAACGGATGGCCACCAGCGCGTCTTGATCCTGCTCGAGGCCCTCCAGCAGGCACGCGTCTGGCTGGAAGCGTCCTCCGTCGAGCCGGTGGCCTCGGCCCGGTAGCTCGCGCCGCCCGCTGCGGTTTTCGAAGAGAAGTCGGGCGTTACCGACGTGCGGAGCTTTGTCCTGATTCGTTCACGAGCCTGCCGGGTGCCGATCGCCTCCGCGTAGCGCCCCGACCGCGCCCCGTACCCAGCTCTACTCATGGCCGATTTCCCCGTCATCCGAGCCGTCAGCGAAAGTGTGCGCGAACTCTTGCGCGAGCACATCACGCTGTCCAGCGACCCGGGCCTGACCAACGTGCCCATCGACCTGCGCTCGCCCCGTGAGTTGCGCGAGGCGGGTGTCGCCCGCGTCGTTTCGCTCTGGCTCTACCGTGTGGTGCGCAATCCCGACCTCCTCAATCTCCCTCCCGAACGCCGGGGGCACCGACGAATTCGTCCGCCGGCCGCTGCCGTTGGAGTTGCACTATCTGCTCACCCCGATCGCCCAGCGCCCGGACGACGAGCAACTCCTGCTCGGCCGGGCGCTGCAAACCCTGCACGACCACGCCAGTCTCGAGGGCACGGCGTTGCGCGACACCCTGGCCGCCACCAACGCCGAACTGCGGCTCGTCCTCGAGACCCTCAACCTCGAGGAACTCACCCGCGTCTGGCAGGCCCTCCAGGAATCCTACCAACTGTCCGTCAGCTACCTCGCGCAGGTCGTCGAAGTCGATTCCGCCCACGAACCCGTCCGCCGGCGCGTCGTCCTCGAACGGCATCTCGACCAGCGCCAGATCCTCGCCGTGTCCTGATGCGCCTTGCCCCGCTCGCGGCCCTCCCTGATCCGATGGTGACCACGCTCTCAGCCGGTGCCCTTCGCTACTCCGTCGCTACCGACTTCACGTCCGTGTGGCAGGTGCTGCTCACGGGCAGCGTTGTCAATGAGTTCACAGGGCGGGGAGTGGACTTCGAGCTTCGCACCGACCCGACCTCGCTTTTCGTCCGCGTGGTCTCCGACGGCGGCTTCGCCATTGCCGGCTGCCCGGAGCTGGACTTTCCGCCGACGCCCGGCCCGTCGATTCTCGTTCAGCTCGACTTCCAGGCCTCCGGCTATCGACCCGCCCGGCAACTCGTCCCCCTGCCCTCCGCGGGCCCCTGGCCCGTGCCATGGCCTCCCGTGCTGCTGCGCCCTCTCCCGGGAGTCCTTCAGGGACGCATCACCCAGGATGTCACGCCCTCGGTCCCCTCGCAGGCGCCCGCGTGTTTGCCCAGGACCCGGCGCAGCGTGCGGTTCTTTTGCGAACCCCCGTGCTCGCCGATGCCTCCGCCGGCACGCCCGTGCGCGAAATCCAGTTGAACCCGGTGCCGCTGGTGGGGCCCGCCAAACACCTGATGGCACCCGCGGCACCCGGCGAAGCCCGCCTCCGTCTGAACGACCGGCAAGGACTCCTGGCCGGCCGCCTCCTGCGGTTGGGCAACGAGCGACTCGGCCAACTCGCCCGGATCCAGGCCATATCGCCCACGCCGGCCGACCTCACCCTTCCCGGGGACGTGACACTCACACTTCCCTGCAAGCCAGTCTGCCGGCCGACACTCCCTGCGTTCAACTCGCCGCCGCCGTGGTGAATCCGCCGGACAAACACCTCACCCACGCCACGGCCGCGGGCGAGGCCTTCCTGCGGTTGAACACGGGGGTTACCGCCGCGGCGCTCGAACTGACGCACGGCACCGATCCCTCCGAGTATCACGATCTTGGGGCCCTCACCGACGCCGGGGGTTATTACACCGTCAGCGGCTTCGGCGGCCTGGCCACGGTCCAGCTCAACGTCAGCGCGAGCGGCTTCCCCCCCCGCCACCCCCCGCCCCTTTCGCCTCGATTACCAACGCCACACCCACATCGCGGACTGGCGCCTGTAGCCGCGGACCGCATCTCGCAGGTCCGCCCGGCTCGCCACCCGCCCCTTGAACGTCACCAAACCCCACAGGAGATCCGAACCATGCCTGAATACCTATCGCCCGGAGTCTATGTCGAAGAAGTCGATACGGGCCCGCGCCCCATCGAAGGCGTCAGCACCAGCACCGCGGGATTCGTCGGCGTCACGCAACGCGGCCCGATCACCGGACCGCCCCGCCTGATCACCAGCTTCGCCGAATACCGGCGGGTCTTTGGCGGCTACCTCGATGCCACCTGGGGCGATGCCCGCTACCTGCCCCACGCCGTTCAGGGCTTCTTTGAGAACGGCGGTCAACGCCTCTACATCAAGCGCGTCCCAGGCACGGGCGCCGGACCCAGCAGCCTGAATGTCGCCGACGGCATCATCACCCGCCTGCGCGAAGACGTACCGGCCGGCGCCACCACCGCCCGCCTCGAATCCCAGCGCGGCCTGAGCAATGGCACCAACGTCACCCTCCGCGAAACCGTCAGCGGCGTCGTGATCACCGAGACCCGGGCCGTGACGAGCTATGATGCCGCCACCGGCCAGGTCACGTGGGTCGGCGGGTTGGGCCAACCCTTCACCCGCACCGGCGCGTCGGTTCAGATCCGTGCCCCGGCGGGCAACACGCTCACCGTCTCGGCCCTCGATCCCGGTGCCTGGGGCCGCGACCTCCGCGTCCGCTTCGATCCCACCACCCCGGCGCAGAGCGACATGGTCTCGAACGTTGTGATCGCCATCGAGGCCATCGCGGCCACCCCGGCCTTCACCGTGGCCGGCGTCGGTCCCCGCCGTCGGCGCGACCAGTATCGGTCTCAATGCAGGCCACGGGCTGCAGATCGGGGATCTCGTTGCCTTTGAGCGCGGCACCACCGTGGAGACCCGCGTGCTCACCGGCATCACCGCGGGCAATGTCATCAGTTGGTCCGGCGGCATGGCCAACGACTTCACGTCTGGCAGCACGATCCGCCTGCTGACCGCCATCCGCGCGGGCTCGAACCAGATCCGCGTGCCGGCGGCCCTCGGCGCCCAGCTCCAGGTCAACCCGCCACCCAACCGCGACCGCGTTCGCATCAGTGGCGGCGGCTTCGAGGAGGAGGTCGAAATCACGGCCATCGGCGGCGGCAACACGCAGCTCACCGTCAATCCCGCCCTCACGCATGCCTACCGCGCCGGCGATACGCTCTCCCTCGTCAGCGTGGCGGTTCGCGTCGGCGGGACCTCGGTCCGCGTTCGCTCCGCCCGCTCCTTCTATCCGGGCGCCCTGGTCGAGCTGGATAACGGCGCCCAACGGGAGTACTTCACCGTGGCCAGCATCTCCGGCAACGACCTCGCCCTCAGCGGGGCCACGGTCAACGCCTTTCGCCTCGGCAACCCCGTCCGCCTGGCCGAGTTCAAATTGTCCGTCCGCTACCTGAACGAAGACGAACGCATCGACCAACTCGAGGTGTTCGACCGGCTCAGCCTCAACCCGGCGGCCACCGAGTTCTATCTCCCCAGCGTCGTCAACACCCGCTCGACCCTCGTCACCGTCCAGGACCTGCCCGGTCCCGCCGTCCCCTTCCCCAACCCGACCACCGCCGACGGCTCCTGGCAGAACCTCCAGGGCGGCAGCGACGGCACGCCACCCGCCGACGTCGCCTTTCAAGGCGTCGACAACGGCCCCGGCGCCCGCACCGGCATCGAGGCCCTCGCGGACATCGACCAGATCAGCCTTGTCGCTGTCCCCGGCAAAACCTCGACCGTCATCCAGCAGTCTCTCATTGCGCACTGCGAGCTCCTCAAAGACCGCTTCGCCGTCCTTGACCCGCCCGTCTCTTCGTCGATCCAGGCCGTGCAGACCTTCCGCAGCCAGTACGACACCCGCTACGCGGCGCTCTACTACCCGTGGCTGGCCATCTTGAACCCCGCCGACTCCTCCCCCTCAACGTGCCCCCCGCCGGCCACATCCTGGGCATCTACGCCCGCACCGATGTCGAACGCGGCGTCCATAAGGCCCCCGCCAATGAGGTCATCCGCGGCATCCTCGGCTTCGAACGCGACAGCAGCGGCTTCGAGCGGATCGTCAACAAGCGCGAGCAGGACATCCTCAATCCCAGCCCGACGAACATCAATGTCCTGCGCGATTTCAGGGCCGACAACCGCGGCCTCCGCGTCTGGGGCGCCCGCTGTCTCACCAGCGACACGCCCTGGAAATACGTCCCGGTCCGCCGGCTCTTCATCTTCCTCGAGGAATCCATCGATGAAGGCACCCAGTGGGCCGTCTTTGAACCCAACGACGAAGAACTCTGGGCCACCCTCCGCCAGAGTGTCTCGGACTTCCTCACCCGCGTCTGGCGCGACGGCGCCCTCCTCGGCGCCACGCCCGAGGAGGCCTTCTTCGTCCGCTGCGATCGCACCACCATGACCCAGGACGACCTCGACAACGGCCGCCTCATCCTCCTCATCGGCGTCGCCGCCGTGAAGCCGGCCGAGTTCGTCATCATCCGCATCGGCCAAAAGGCCAGCGGCGCCGAAATCGAGGAACTCTAGTGACGCGCCCCCCGCCAGGCTCCCCCTTCATCGCACCTTCACCCCCAAAGAACGAAAGACCCAGTTATGGCTGAAACCGGCAAACGCAAAGACCCGTTCCGTGGCTTCAACTTCCAGGTCCAGATCAGCAACACCTCCGTGGCGGGATTCCGCGAGTGCAGCGGCCTTTCCTTCACCACCGACCCCGTCGAGTACCGCGAAGGCACCGACAAGGCCCTGCATCCGCGCAAACTCACCGGCCTCCGGAAGTTCGCCAACATCTCCCTCAAACGGGGGGTCACGGACAACCAGGAACTCTGGAAGTGGTACAAGAACGTCCTCAACGGCAAGACCGACCGCCGCAATGGCTCCATCGTCCTCCGCAATGAGGAACATCAGTCCGTCATGCGTTGGAAGTTCGAGAACGCGTTCATCACCAAGTACGAAACCTCCAACTTCAACGCCACCGGCAACGACGTGACCATCGAGACCATCGAACTCGCCGTCGAACGCGTCGAGATCGAGTAACCCCGTCCGCTCCGCCACACACCCATGCCGCTGCCCACCACGCCCGGGGTCTACTTCGAGACTCTGGACAGCGACCGCACCCGCGTGCGGGGTTTGCGGACCGACATCGCCGCGCTCGTCGGCATCGCCGAGCGCGGTCCCCTCGATCAACCCGTTCGGGTGAGTTCGCACGCCCAGTTCACCGCGGCCTTCGGCGGCTATCTCCCGGGCGCCTACTTGGCCTACGCCGCCAAGGCCTTCTTCGAAAACGGCGGCCGCACCGGCTACTTCGTGCGCGTCGCCGCCCCTCCCCGCACCACCCAGACCTCCGCTCTCCCTCAACCCGCCGACCGCGGCTCCTCCCTCGTCCTCGACTCAACCGGCTTCGCCACCGGCGCCGTCGTCACGGTGACCCAGCACCGCCAGACCACCACCACGGGCGGCGTTCAACCCGCCGACCGCCTTTCGTCCCTTGTCCTCGAAGTGGCCGGGTTCCCCCGGACGCCCTCGTCCGAGTTCAACAGGCCGGCATCGTCGTCTATCGCCGCATTCGTTCAACCGACCTGCTCCTTAACCGGATCGACTGGACGACCGCCCTGCCCGCCAGTCTCAACCTGGCAGCCCCCATCGAGTTCCACACCCGCTTGCAGCACGACCATCGCTTGGCCGCCGTCGCCCCCGGCCAACTCACCTGGGAGATCCCCCTCGAAGCCGCGTTCGTCCTCGCGCCCGCCACGCTTGCCACCCAGCCACTGACGTTCGCGACCGGTGCCCACGCGGCCCGCGGCGAATTTCTGGACGAAAGCCGCCAACCGGTACTCCGGTGTGAGGCGTCGAGTCCGGGTACTTGGGGCAATGCCCTCGCGGTCCAGTTGAGCCGCTCCCATCTGCAGGCCGCCCGCGCGGCCGCCGCGCCCAACCCAGCACCCATGACTGGCTCACCGTGGACCAGACCACCGGCTTCGCCGTCGGCACCTTCGTGCGCCTGTTCCAGGATGATCTCGGCGGTTCCGTCCACCGCACCGTCATCGCTGTCGACCCGGTCCGGAGCCGGTTGCGCTGGAACGCGCCCCTGCCCGCCGCCTGGTATGTCGACCCGCTCACCCTCACCGCCCCCCTTTCTCTCGAAACCGTCGAGTTCGGCCCGACCGTCTACGAGCGGGGGCAACCGCGTGAGAGCCATCCGGACCTGTCTCTGAACCCGGCCAACACCGCGCGGTTCGTTGAAACGGTCATCAACACCGCGTCCGCCCTCATCCGCGTCCACTGCCTCCAATCCGCCCCTGCGGCCCTGGATCCCGGGCACTGGCCCGACCCCACCGCCGAGACTCTCCATCTGGGCCGGCTCGCTCTTGCGGAAGGACGCGACGGCACGGCCGCCCTTCGGGTCGAGGACTTCACCGGCCGCCCGGACACCACAACCTTGCGGGGGCTGCGGACCGTGGAAGCAGTGGACGAAGTCTCCTTGGTGGCCATCCCGGACATCCTGATTCGTCCGCTGCCGCCGCTCGCCTTCCAAGTCCCGCCGTCTGTCCCCTTCGATCCTTGCCTTCCCTGCCCACCTCCGCCCGCCCCGGCGGCCCTCCCCCCACCCGGACCCGCGGAGCAACCTCCCGTCTTCGACCTCGACGCCGTCTTCGCGGTCCAGCAGGCGATGGTCGCGCACTGCGAACTCCTGAAAGACCGGCTGGCCGTCCTCGACCCCCCGTGGTTCGAAAGCCCCGTCGTCGGACTCGAGGCCGCCTTGATCCAGAGCTGGCGTGAACGGTTCGACTCCAAGTACGCGGCCCTTTACTACCCGTGGCTCTCCGTCGTCGACCCCCTCCAACGGCCCGCCCAGCCGGTCCGTGCGATCCCCCTTCCGGTCATGTGCTCGGCCTCATGGCGCGCACCGACACCGAGACCGGCGTTCACGCCGCCCCGGCCAACATCACTCTGCGCTGGGTTCAGAGCACCACCGCGCCCGTCTCCCACGCCCTCCAGGGGTCTCCTCCAATCCCCAAGGCATCAACTGCATCCGTTTCCTGCCCGGCCGCGGCGTCCTTGTCTACGGCGCCCGCACCGTCAGCCGCGATCCCGCGTGGCGCTATGTCAACGTCCGCCGCCTCCTCATGATGATCGAGGAAGCGGTCGAGCAATCCGTCCAGTGGGCCGTCTTTGAACCGCACGACCTCACCCTCCGCGCCACGCTTGTCCACGCCATCTCGAGTTTCCTCCAGGTCCAGTGGGAGCGCGGCGCCCTCGTGGGCGACACCGCCGACGAAGCCTACTTCGTCCGGTGCGACGACTCGAACAATCCTCCCGCCGACGTTGCACTCGGCCGACTCATCGCGGACGTCGGCGTCGCGGCCGTCCGCCCTGCCGAGTTCATCGTGTTCCGTCTCGGCCGCACCCGCGACGAGCTCGAAATCGCCGAGTAACCGCCCGCATCCACACCATGGCCACCCGGACAACGCGACGACCCCGTCCTGGGCTACAACTTCCTCATCACGCTCCTGGACTCGGGCGGGAAGGCGGAAAGCCTGTTCTCCTCACTCCAACGCCCGCCCCTCGGCGGCTTCAGCGAGTGCAGCGGCCTCGAAATGACCATGCAACCGGAAGAGTATCGCGAAGGCGGGCGCAACGGCGCGGTCCTCAAGTTCGCCAGTCGCGTGACCTGGGCCAACCTCCGCCTCCGCCGCGGCCTGGCCACCAGCAACGCCCTTTGGGACTGGCACTACGCCCTGGTCGAAGGCCGCGTCGAACGTCGCGACGGCATCATCACGCTCCAGAACGATCAGCGGCGCCCGGTCCGCATCTGGCGGTTCACCCGCGGCCTCCCCGTGAAGTGGAGCGGTCCCACCCTCAACGCCAGCCAGAACCAGATCGCCATCGAGGAACTCGAGATCGCCCATGAAGGCCTCAAGCTCGGCGCCGCCGCCGCCCTCAGCCTCAGCGAAGCCGGTGGTCTCCTCGGCCTCTGACCCCTTCCCCCTGTGGTGCGGGCTCCTCAGCCTCTGCCCCCTTCCCCCTGTGGTGCGGGCTCCTCAGGCTCTGACCCTTGCTCCTGTGGTGCGGGCTTCCAGCCTGCACCCTTACTCCATGAACATCCACATCGGCGAAATCCAAAGCCGCATCCGCCTCGAAGACCGCCCCGCCGGCCTGCGTCCCGAGGACGTCGCTTTCATCCTCCGACTCGTCCGCGAGGAACTCGACCGCGAACGCCGCACCAACGACGAGCGCAACTACCAGCGCAACGTCTCCGACGGCCCGGCCTCGCCGTCCAGCCCCTGATACCACCGACCCGTGATGCACCTTCCCCGCTTCCCCCACCCCGCGGACCTTGTGGTGCAGGCGTCCCGCCTGCACTCCCGCGGTTCCTGGTCCCCGGGCATGGCCGCCGAGGCCAAGGACCATGTCTCCATAAACCGAGCACGAAAAGCGGGGGTGAACCCCCGCACTCCAGACGCTTCGCGATGGGCGCAGCCCGTCCATTCCGCGCGAAGCGTCTGGAGTGCGTCCGGTTTACCGGCGCTTTCAGCGTCATGGCCCCGGAGCAGGTCCGAGAGGAACAGGACGCTTCCCGTGAGCTTTGAGCTTTGAGCTTTGAGCTTTGAACTTTGAACTTTGAACTTCGAACGCCTTCGTCCCCTCGCGCTCCATGAAACCCGCCCGCGCCCGGTTCATCCGTCTCGACAAGCACGGAAGGGAAGTGGCCCCCGGCCTTGAGGTCCAGTTCAACCCCACCGAGTACACGCTCAACAAGGGCAACCAGATCGCCGAGGTTCCCATCCCCGGCCTCGACTCTCCCATGCTCCAGTTCGTCCGTGGCCAGACCGAAACCCTCACCCTCGATCTGTTCTTCGACACCACCGACGGAGGTTTCCTGAGCGATGCCACCTCGGTCACCTCCCGCACGAACGACTTCTACGACCTCATCAAGATCGAGAGTGACACCCATGCCCCGCCCATCCTCCGCGTCTCCTGGGGCGGCGTGTTCTTCCCCGGTTGGAACCGTGACCAGTTCCAGTGCGTCGTCGAGAGCGTCCGCCAGCGCTACACCCTTTTCAGCGACGACGGCGTCCCCCTCCGTGCCACCCTCACCGTCACCCTTAAGGAGTACAAGACGCTCGCCGAACAACTTTACGAGCTGAACCTGATGTCCGCCGACCACACCAAGTCCCACGTCGTCCAGGAAGGCGACAACCTCAGCAGCATCGCCTACACCGCCTACGGCGACCCCGCCGCCTGGCGCGCTATCGCCGAGGAGAACCGCTTGCTCGATCCCTGGACCTCGCCCCCGGCTCCATCCTGCGCCTGCCGCCCCTCACCTGATCCCGCCTCCCGGACCGGCCATGTCCGAAACGGTCATCCCGCTCGCCGCCGAGACCGAGACCTTCTACGTCCCGGCCTTCGAGGTCCGCATCGCCAACCAGCGCCTGCCTCGCGACGTGGTCCGCGACGTCATCGAGCTCACCTACGAAGACAACATCGAGAAGGTCGATTCCTTCAGCCTCACCATCAACAACTGGGATGCCACCGAGCGCCGCCTCAAATACACCGGTCCCGAAACCGCCCCCGCCCCCAACAGCGACGCCGGCCGGCTGGCCACCCTGTTCGATCCCGGCAAGGAACTCCAGATCCACCTCGGCTACCAGGGCGCCAACCAGAATCTCCGCCTCATGATGACCGGCTACATCACCACGCTCGAGCCCGCTTTCTCGGAATCTTCCGCCCCCACCCTCACCGTCCGCGGCCTCAACGTCCTCGATCGCTTCCGCCGCCGCCAATACACCTGGGCCTGGCAGAAACCGCAGGACCGGACCAAGGACAGCGAAATCGCCCGCCAGTTGAGCCGCGCCCCCGACGACCGCGCCGGTCGTCCCGGCCTCGACTGTGAGGTTCGCCCCGTCCCGGAAGCCGAGGCCGCCGAGGAATCCCAGGCCTACGTCTTCATGAACAATCAGTACCCCATCCTCTTCCTGCTCGAACGCGCCCGCCGCCGCGGTTACTCCGTCTTCATCGTCGAGGAAACCCGCAACGGCCAGCCCCACCGCTACCTGCACTTCGGTCCCTCCCCCTCCCTGCGCGACGTGACCTACGAGCTTGAGTGGGGCCGTTCGCTGGTCCAGTTCCGACCCACCCTCACCACCACGCGCCAGCTCAAGAAGGTCATCGTGCGCGGCTGGAACCGCCGCACCAACCGCGCGATCGAAGGCGTGGCCGAACTCAGCCAGAACGAGCTCAACTCGGACCTTCACGCCCTCGCCCGCGACGCCGGCCGCGAGGAGGTCATCACCGATCAACCGGTCCATTCCGTCCAGGAAGCCCGCGAACTCGCCCAGGCCATCCTCCGTCGCCAATTGCAGGACTTCGTCAAGGCCACCGGCACCACCGTCGGCCTGCCCGACCTCCGCGCCGGCCGCGCCGTCGTCCTCAAAGGTCTCGGCTACCGTTTCAACGGCCGCTACTTCGTCACCCAGACCACCCACACCTTCAACGATTCCGGCTACCGCACCACCTTCCACGCCCGACGCGAGCAGACTCGCGCCGCGTCCGCCGCAGCCCCTGCGTCATGACGACCAAGATCTATGGCGTCGTCGTAGGCGTTGTGCGCGACCGCGACGATCCCGAAAACGAGGGCCGCCTCCAGGTGGAGTTCCCCTGGATGACCGGCCAGACCCGCAGCTACTGGGCCCCCGTCGCCCGCTTCATGGCCGGCCGTGGCCGCGGCGCCTGGTTCCAGCCCGAGATCGGTGACGAAGTCCTCGTCTCCTTCGAGCACGGCGACGTCCAGCACCCCTTCATCATCGGTTTCCTTTGGAACGGGGAAGACACCGTGCCGGAACCGGGTGATCCCAAGCTGCGCAAGTTCCGCTCGGTCAACGGCCACGAGATCGCCTTCTACGACCCGGAAGTGACCGCCGGCGACCAGGGCTATCTCCGGGTCAGCGACGCCCACGGCAATGTCATCGAGCTCGCCAACAGCCGCATCACCATCCGCAGCGTCGGCACCGTCGAAATCCGCGGCCTGAACGTCGTCATCAACGGTCGCCCGGTCGCCATGACCCCCAGCCCCATCTAACTTCGCCCTTCGCCCTTCGCCCTCCTCATGGCTGACAACTGCGTCAAGTTCCCGCAAGTCCCTCCCCTGAGCATCCCGCTGCCCATGGGAGTCGAACTGAAGGCGCTCGTGGACCCTTCCAAAGGCCCGCCCACCAACTGCGCGGTCGTGCACAGCCTCATGCTGCAGCTCATGCCCCTCCTCGCGGGCCTCACGTGCATCCTGCGCATGTTGAATGTCTTCGCTTCCCTCAAGACCTTCTTCGAGTCACTCCCGGACCTCACCAAGGGCGGCGATGTGTTGGCGGCGATCGGCAAGCTCGTTCCGTGCTTCGGCCTGGTCGACCCGTTCGCGCTGTGCCGCATGATCAAGGCCATCCTCCAGATGCTCCTCAGCTATCTCCAGTGCATCCTCGACGCCATCAAGAGCATCCTGGACTTCCAGGTCGGCATCGACCTCAACTCCGCCCAGGGTAACCCGGTCCTCCTCGGCACCATCGAGTGCGCCCAGAACAACGCCGCCATCTCCCTCCAGCAGATCCAGGAAGCCATGGCCTTCATCACCCCCTCATGGACCTCCTTCAGCCGCTCCTCGAAATCGCTCAACTCAAACTGACCCTCCCTTCGATGGGCGATCTCGCCGGCCAGGACGCCCAGCAAACCGTCGCCACCATGCAGGACGCCGTCGACACGCTCCGGCAGGTCATCGATTCCATCCCTTGCTGATCATGGGCCGCGACTTCCTCGGAACCGGTTGGGCTTTTCCCCTGCGCGTCACCCCACGCGGCGGCTTCCGGTACGTCGCCGCCGACGCCGATGTTGCCCAGGCCATCTGGCTCATCCTTGCCACCGCGCCTGGCGAACGCCCCATGCGCCCCCGTTTCGGCTGTGGCCTGCGCAACTTCGTCTTTGCCCCCAACAATCCCGGCACCCGGGCCGGCATCGCCCAGCAGGTCCGCCAGGCCCTCCTCGAATGGGAACCACGCATCGAACTCCTCAGCGTGGACGTCGATGCCCCACCCGAATCACCCGAACTCCTGCTCATCCGCGTCCATTACCGCATCCTCGCCAACAACGCCTTCCACAACCTGGTCTATCCCTTCTACCTCCGCGAAGGCCGCGGAACCTGACCATGCCCCTCGCCACCCCCAACTTGGACGATCGCCGCTTCGCTGACCTCGTCACCGAAGCCCGCAACCTCATCCCCGCTACGCCCCGGAGTGGACCGACCACAACGCCAGCGATCCCGGCATCACCCTCCTCGAACTCTTCGCCTGGCTCACCGAAACCACCCTCTTCCGCCTCAACCAGGTCCCCGACCTCCACTACATCAAGTTCCTCCAACTCCTCGGCCTCGAACTCACGCCCGCCCAACCCGCCCGCGCCGACCTCACCTTCACCCTCGCCCGCACCGACCGCGAGTATGTCGCCATCCCCGCCGGCACCCAGATCGCCGCCGGCACCGATGCCGCCGGCCAACCCATCCTCTTCGAAACCCTCGACCCACTCATCGCCCTCGGCGCCAAACTCGCCGCGGTTCAGTCGTTCGACGGTTTCAGCTACTCGACGGAAACCGCCAAGAACGCGACCACCGGCCAGTGGTTCCACCCGTTCGGCGCCCATGCCCGACCCGGCAGTGCGCTGCTCCTGGGCTTCGACTCTCCCCTGCCCTTCACCGCTCAGACCGTGGACCTCGCCTGCTACCTCCCGTCCACCCTCACCCCCCACCGCCACACGCCTGCGACCTCGACCTCGGCACACTGCCGCCCCCGCCACATTGGTTTGGGAGTATTGGGACGGCCGTTTCTGGCAGTCCTTCACCCTCACCCAAGACTCCACCCGCGCCTTCAGCCGAAGCGGCCACATCGTCTTCCGTGGACCCGGAACCGCCGCCAAGAAGACCAAGATCGGCCAGGTCACCCAGGACCTGTACTGGTTCCGTGCCCGCCTCGAGCAAAGCCGCTACGAAGCCGCCCCGCGCTTGGACCGCATCCTCACGAACACCACTCCCGCCCTCCAGGCCATCACCCAGCGCGATGAGGTCCTCGGCGGCAGCAACGGCCGTCCCGGCCAGACCTTCCGCCTCGCCCACGCCCCTGTCGTCTTGCGCGACCGACCCGAAATCGTCCCCGGAGCCGACGGTCGCCGCATCACCCTCACCAGCCTGCGCCTCGAAGTGGCCGAAACCACCACCGCCGGCTTCCTTCCTGGCAGGAGGTCGACGACTTCCTCGCTTCCAAGCCTGACGACCCGCACTACACCCTCAACCGCACCACCGGCGAAGTGCGCTTCGGCGACGGCCGCCACGGCCGCATCCCGCTCATCAACCAGGACACCCCCACCGTCAGCATCGTCGCCCGGCACTACCGCTACGGCGGCGGACCCGCCGGCAACGTGGCCGCCGCCACCATCACCGAACTCCAGACCACGCTCGACGGCATCGAGAGCGTCACCAACCACCGCCCCGCCACCGGCGGCGCGGCTGAAGAACCCCTCGAGGACGCCAAGCTGCGCGCCGCCACCGCCCTGAAGAACAAAGGAAGGGCGGTGACGGTCGAGGACTTCGAGTCCCTCGCCCTCGCCACACCCGGGACGCTCGTCCGCCGCGCCAAAGCCCTGCCCCTTCACCACCCCCGTTACACCGGAGCTCCCATCCCCGGCGTCATCACCGTCATCGTCGTCCCCGAAAGCGACACACCCAATCCCCTCCCCAACGAAACCACGCTCGCCGCGGTCTGCGCCCACCTCAACCGCGCCCGCCTCCTGACCTCGGAAGTCCACGTGGTCCCGCCCCTCTACCATCGCATCACCGTCGAGGCCGACGTCGTCGTGCTCCCCGATGCCGACTTGGGTCAGGTCAAGCAGGCCGTCGAGACACGCCTCGTCACCTACTTCCACCCCCTCCACGGTGGCGAACAAGGCCAGGGCTGGGAGTTCGGCCGCACCATCTTTTACTCCAACGTCTACCGCGTCATCCTCGACACCCCGGGCGTGGATCGCATCCTGAACAACCAGCTCGTCCTCTACCTCGACGACACCCGGCAGGAGTTCTGTCGCGACGTTCCCCCTCGACGCCGGAGCCCTGCTCTACTCCGAAACCCATCGCATCAGCGTCGGCTACGCGTGAAACCTGGTCCCGATCTCTTCCTGCTCAGCCCGCTCGCCGGCTGGCGCAGCGCCCATAGCGAGGGTCTCACCCTGAGCCCTCCAGCGGCGCGCTCGAGCTCAGCCCCCTCCCCGGCAGCGCCCGGCCGCTGGTGGATGCCGCCGGCACCTTCGGTGGCCTCGTCCTCCCCCGCGCCCTCGCCGCCGATCCGGACGGCAACCTCTACATCCTCGACGCCGGCCTCCCCGCCCTGAAGCGCTACGATCCCTGCACCGAGACCTTCCACACCCTGCCTTGCGCCGGCGGCGAAGGCGATGCCCCCGGCAATTCCGCCAGCCCAACGGCCTCGCCCGCTCCCGCTTCGGTGACCTCATCGTCGCTGACACCGGCAACCGCCGCGTCCAGGTCTTTACGCAGAAGGGACTCGTCCTCCGCCTGGTTCTCGGCCCGTACCGGGTCACACGCCCCGACGGTCATGTCCGCCTCGTTCCCGTAAGCCCCCCTCGCGCCGCTCCCGATGCCGGATCCACCTGCCAGCCGACCACCACGTTTTCTCCGGACACCTGGGAGCCCTGGGACGTCGCCGCCGACCCTTGCGGACGCTTCTTCGTCGCCGACCGGGCCCACGGTTTGATCCACATCTTCAATGCCGCCGGCTGCTGGCAAGCCTCCTGGGATGGTGCCTCCGCTGATTCGCCTGCGCTCGTCCGCCCCACCCGGCTCGCCGTCGATCCCCAGCGCCGGCTCTACATCATCCAGGAGGACATCGACGACGTGACGGTCCTGGACTCGACCGGGAAGTTCGTCGAGCGCATCGCACAACCGCGGGATGTCGCGGGTCGGTTCCGTCCTCTCGCCCTCGCCGTGGACGAAGCCGGGAACCTCTACCTCGCCAGCCGCGTCACCCGTCGGGTCCACGTCATCTGCCGCTCAGACCCTTGCAGCCCGCGCACCCTGTCCGCCACCTCGCCCTTCCCGGCCGAATGCACCAGCATTGCCTTCGACCGTCAGGGCAATCCGCTGTTGGGCGACGCCCGCCAGCGCTGTGTGGTCCAGCTCGAATCCCCCGCCCGTTACCTGGAGGAAGGCCGCTGGATCAGCCAGGCCCTCGACAGCGAAATCCACGACTGCACCTGGCACCGCGTCCTCCTCACCGCCGACGTCCCCCGCGGCGCCCAGCTCCAGGTCGACACCTTCACCGCCCCGGCCTGGAAGAGCGACGCCGAGATCTCCGCACTTCCCGAATCCCGCTGGCAAACCCGCCAGACGCACGCCGGCTCCACCTCTCCCGAATGGGATTGCCTCATCACCAGTCCGCCGGGCCGTTTCCTCTGGTTACGACTCACCTTCCGCGGGGAAACCACCAGCTCGCCCCGCCTCACCCGGATCCGGCTCCAAGGCCCCCGCGTCTCGAGTCTCCGTTACCTGCCTGCCGTCTATGCCGAAGACCCTGCCGGAGCCGATTTCCTCGCGCGGTTTCTCTCGATCTTCGACTCGCTGCGCAACCAGACGACCGAACTCCTCGAACGTCTGGCCGGCTACTTCGATCCCCGCGCCGTCCCCACCTCCTCCCGCAGCCCGAACGACTTCCTCGCCTGGCTCGCCTCGTGGATCGGCCTGGCTTTGGACCGCCACTGGTCCGAAGCCCAACGCCGTGCCCTCCTCCAGCATGCCCACCGCCTCTACGCCCTGCGAGGCACCGCCGCGGGCCTCCGGCTCCATCTGAAGCTCTACACCGGCCTCGAACCCTGCTTGCTCGAGCACTTCCGTGTGCGCCGTTGGCTCGAACTCGACCACGGCCGCCTCGGCGACCAGTCCCGCCTCTTCGGCCCCGCCGTCGTCCGGCGCCTCCAACTGGACGAACACGCCGCCATCGGCCAGTTCCAGTTGACCGATACCGGTGACCCGCTCCGCGATCCCTTCCACTACTACGCCCATCAGTTCACCGTCTTCGTCCCGGTCCCCAGTGCCCCAAGCGAGCCCAAACGCCAGACCATCCTCCGCATCGTCGAAATGGCCAAACCCGCCCACACCCTCGCCCGCGTCGAGATCCTGGCCCCGCGCTTCCAGCTCGGCTGCCGCTCCGTCGTCGGCCTCGACACCGTCCTGGGCCGCTACCCGTCCGGCGTCCGCGCCGGCGAGGGCGCAACTCGGCCACGACACCCTCCTCAGTCCTTCGCCCGACGAAGCGGCCCGCCCGCACCTCCGCCTGGGCATCCGCTCACGCCTCGGCTCGACGCTGCTGCTGGATTGACCCCGCCCTTTCCTTTGCCCGACGCCCTTCCCGCTGATCCCCACTCTGAATCGAGGAATCCTTATGTCCTGTTGCCCTGATCCCCATCTCAAAGACGCCTGTGCCGAGTGCGAAGTCCCGCAGATGGCACGGAACAACTACTTCGACGGCAAACTCATCGTTGCGCGCGATCTCACCGACGAGCAGCGCTACCTCATCGGCAAGGACCGCCGGCACAACCAGCAACTCCACGGCTGGGGCGTCGTCTGCGGGCTCCGCGTCAAGCAACACCCCAACCCCGCCTGCCGCGCCCAGTACGTCGTCATCGAACCCGGCAATGCCGTCGATGGCTGCGGCCGCGAAATCCGTGTCCCCCGCGAGGAGTTCTTCGACTTCCGCGCCGCCTTCACCGCCTGGTGGAAACAGCAACATGGCGATGACGCACCCGTCGACGATCAACCGCGCGAACTCCAGATCTGCGTCCGCTACCGCGAGTGCGCCACCGAGAATGTCCCGGCCCTTTTCGACGCCTGTGGCTGCGACGACACGGCGTGCCAGCCCAACCGCATCCTCGAAGGCTACCAGTTCGACCTCGTCGTTGAACCCGTGCGCCCGCCCGCCGACCCCGGCAGCCTCACCCTCACCTGGCGCACCACCAAGGACATCGTCCACGCCTACCGCGTCGCCGTCGATCGCCAGAACGACCACTGGTTCGCCCTCTCCCAGGACGACCCCGCCACCCTTTACAGCTTCCACACTGCGAACGACAACCCCCTCGCCGCCCCCCTCGCTTTGCCACCAGGTCCGGCCTCCGACCTTGCGGTTCTTGCCGACGGCTCGAACGTCTGCGTCGCCCTCCGACCCGCCGCCACCCCGGCAGATCTCGAGGTCCTCGTCCTCGACGCCGCCAACCCCGCCCTCCCCGCCCTCAACACCTTGTCCCACGCGCAGGCCACCGGCGACCTCCTCCTCGCCGCCGCCCCCGGCAACCGCCTCTTCGGCCTTGTCCGCGACGGCGCCAACTCCGCCCTCCTCGTCTGGGATGACGTTCTGAGCGCCAACCCACCCGACGCCATCGCCCTGAACGAAGCCGCCTCGGCGTTCGCCGTCTCTCCTGACGGCCATTGGGTCTTCGTGGCCCTCACCGCTGCCAAGATCGCCATCATCGATGCCACCAACCTCGCCACCCCCCCTGCTCTCGGTCGCCCTCCCCGCCGGTGCCTCGCCCTCGTTGCTCGCCGTCGCCCAGTCCACCGTCGCCTTCAAGCTCTTCGTCGCGGATGCCACCACGCGCGCCGTCCAGGTCTTCGACGCCACTCCCGGCACCGCCCCCACCTCACGCCGAAAGGCAACCCCGTCTCGCTCGCCCCTGCCGAACCCGTCGATCTCGTTGCCTCGGCCGGTGGCCGCTGGCTCATCGCCCACGTCCGCGATGCCGCCGGCGCCGGGTCGCTCCAGGTCATCGACGCGCAGCAAGCCGAACTGAACCAACCCGCGCTCGGGCCCGTCCTGCCCATCGGTGACCAACCCGCCGGACTCGCCCTCGCCCCGGACGGCACCCGCCTGTACGCAGCCTTCAACGGTCCCCCCGCTTCCCCGGCGGCGGCGGCGTCGCCATCGTCGAGATCACCGAGGCCCGCTGTGCCGACATTCTCACGGAAACCCTCGACGGCTGCCCGCACTGCGAAACCGCCAACTGCATCGTCCTGGCCACCTCACCGGTTACATCTTCAACCAACCGGTCACCGACTCCGACCTCGACAACTGGCGCGACCGCAAGATCCTCCCCAGCACCGAGACCCTCTCCCGCCTCATCCGCTGTCTCCTCGCCAAAGGCACCGGCGGCGGACAGCAGGGCGAGCAGGGACCCCCAGGCCCTGCCGGTCCACAGGGTCCAGCCGGCCCCCTGGCTCTACAGGCCCCGTGGGTCCCCCTGGTCCCATCGGTCCAATCGGTCCGATCGGACCGATCGGACCCATCGGTCCTCCCGGTCCTCCCGGTCCTCCCGGTCTGCCCACTCCAGACCTCACCCGCATCTGCAGCATCAACTGGCGCCACGGCCGTGGAACTTCGCAAGCCGACCTCGGCCAGCGCCTCGTCATCGCCTTCGACCGCGACCTCCAAATGCCGGCCAACCTCCTCCTGCCCCCCACATCTTCCTCGTCGAACGCAGCCAGTTCGACGACAACTCCGGCCGGCTCTGCTGGTGCGAAATCCGCGGGGAAGCCCGCTTCGCCCGCCTCGCCGAACGCTGCAACGCCCGCAGCGACTTCTTCGACCCCGACCCCGCCAACCCGCCCAACGCCGTGGTCTTCCTGGGCGACCTTCGCCCCGGCTTCACGCACCGCGTCCTCCTCAAGTGCGACTTCCTCGCCGACGCCCGCCCCGCCGGCGAACGTGGCCGCGCCCCCGATGGCAACCATCTCCCGCCCTGGTTCGGCTCCCCCAACTACCGCACTGGCGACGGCGTCGAGGGCGGCGCCTTCGAGAGCTGGTTCGACCTCGTCCAATAAACCGCCCGCCTCACCCCCTCTCACCCCCTCTCTCCATGTCTGCCACTTACGATCAGATCAAGAAGGAGTGCGCGGCCCAACCGTGCACCTGCCCTGTCTGCCACGGCCTCGAATGCCTCGAACGCCCGCGCTTCTTCGCCGGCCAACTGCTCACCGAGGCCGAGCTCAACAGCGCCCAGGACTACGTCCGCGCCAAGCACCGCCTCCATAACCGCTACCTCCACGGCTGGGGGGTCGTCTGCGGCCTCGAGGTCGTCTGCCACGACTGCGACGGCCAGGTCACCATCAAGCCCGGCTACGCCCTCGACCCCTGCGGCGAGGACATCGTCGTGTGCACCGAACAGACCTTCAACCTCCTCGAAGCCATCAACCGTTGCCGCGACGCCCACCGCCGCCCCCGCCACGCCGATTGCGATCCCTTCGTCCCGGGCACCCCGCCCCACTGCCGCGAAATCGAGGAGGAATGGTGCCTCACCATCGCCTACGACGAACTCGAAACCCGCCCCCTCGCCGCCCTCCGCCAGTCCGCTCCTCAGCCTTGCGGCCGCACCCCCGATCCCTGCGGCTGCGGCACGAGCGCTTCCCCAGCCCACGCAAGTCCAGTCCCAACGGCCAAACCACCACTTCCACCGGTGCCGATCGCGGCGGCCTCTCCCTTGGTGTCTGCGAACCCACCCGCATCCGCGAGACCTTTCGCTTCGGCGTCATCGAACAACCTCCCGGCTGCGGCGTCACTCCGCTCGTCCGCGGCCGTGACGACCTCAATTCAGCCGCATCCAAGCAACCCAGCTTCACCGACACCCTCCTCAGCGGCACCCTCCTCGAGCAGATCATCCGCTGCGTCACGGAGTCCGGCAAAACGCTCACCAAACGCCTCTCCGCTGCCGATCGCGCCGTCCTCACTCAACTGGCCGATCCCACCACCACGCCCAACGCCACCGTGGCCCAGATGCACGATGCCCTCTGCCGCCTCCGCCAGGCCGTCATCGACCTTTACCTCGGTGGCGGCCATAACGTCCGCTGCCAGTTGGTCCATGCCTCGACAAGGTCATCATCCCGGATACCCAGCAGGAGCAGCCCCACCCCGGTCTGCCCACCAACACGCTCCTGCATACCCCCGCCAGCTACGCCGCCGTCGCCCGGCCGGTCCTCGTCCATCTCCTCACCTTCGTGCTCCAGTTCGTCCTCGATTGCATCTGCCTCGCCTTCCTGCCCCGCTGCTCGCCCGATCCCTGCGACGAACGCCTCATCCTCGCCTGCGTCACCGTCCGCGGGCAAAAGATCATCCGCATCTGCAACTTCGGCTGCCGCCGTTATGCCGGAGCCTTCCCTCCCTCTTCCACTGGCTTTCCCTGGTCCCCATCGTGCCCCTCATCCGCCAGGTCATCACGCTGCTCTGCTGTTCCCCGAACTTGTGCGCGCCAACTCGCCCCTCATCAACGACGCCCTCACGTTCGTCGAAGGCCTCGATCCCACCGGCAAACTCCGCCACTCTCTCCTCGCCGGAAACCTCGCCCTCCTGAAGGCCCTGTCCGCCGATCTCAAGAGCGCCTTTGCCAAAGTGCTCGCCCCACAAATCGATCGGGTCTTCGCCGCCGACACCGTCAGCCTGCCCTCCCTCGTCGGACAGTCCCCCTCGGCCGCACGCGCCAGCCTCGCGGGCGTCCAGGTCATCGAGCAGGAGGTGAAGTCCGAACAGGAAGTCCCGCCTCTCTGGAGTGTCCGGATGAATCCCTTCGTCGCCCCCGGGGAGACCGTCGTGATGTACCGCACCACCGACCGCGTCCTCGGCTTCGCCAAAGCCCCCTCGCACGGAACGCCACCGTGCGGGACGCCACCGTCAGGGCCACCCCCGCCCCCGCCGCGGAAATCGCCGAACTCCGCGAGCAGCTCGCCGCGCTCCGTCAGCAGGTCGCCGCCCTCGAGTCCCGTCGCAAGAAGTAATCGCAGGAGGTTCCATGCCCACCGACCAAATCCAGCGGCTGAACTACTACCAACGCCAGTTCCTCGGCGCCGAGGACTTCAAGGCCCAGCAGGCTTACCACCGCGACATGCGGCGGCGCCACCACCTCGCCCACCACACCTGGGGCATCATCGTGGGCCTCGACTTGGTCGAACTCCCCGACCCCGACGACCCCACACTGCTCGAGATCCACGTCATGCCCGGCATGGCCGTTGACGGCTACGGCCGCGAGATCCTTGTCCTCCAACCCGCCAAGCTCGATCCTGCCGACTTCGCCGCCTTCAAGGACAACCGCCTGCGCGAAGTCTGGATCGAGTACGCCGAGGAGAACACCCGCCCGCCCGCACCGGGCTACGAGCTGTGTGCCACGCCTGGCCAGCTCAGCCGCACCCTCGAAACCTATCGCCTCGTCATCCACCCCTCCGGCGCCAGCCACCCGGAGGTCGTCGTCGCCGGCAAATCGTTGCCCCCGCCCGCCCCGCCCCCGGCCGTTCCCCCGCGGCAGGCACGCTCGCCATCCCCATCGACGAGTCCGTGCCCCACCAGGAGCTCCCCGATCCGGAGACGTACTGGCGCATCCGCCTCGGCAACGTCCTCTGGGACGGTCTCCAGCGACGTTTCCTCGCGGCCCCCGCTGGCGAACTGGAACAAGGCCGGCAATACCTCGGCCTCGTCAGCGCCAGTCTCCTCGCCCCCATCACCGCCTCCGCCTCAAGGACCGCAGCGCCTTCACCGACGCCGCCCAGGAAACCGATCACCTCGTCGGCATCGAAGGCAAACTGCGCGTCGACGGGGACGCGCACTTCCGCCAGAACGTCGGCATCGGCACGCTCAACCCCCAGAAGAACCTCAGCGTCGAGAAAGGGCTCAACCTCGACCAGGCCGACGCCAACGCCGGCGCGCTTGAGCCCGGCCTCACCTTCGGGTCCAACAGCACCGAAGGCCTTGCGTCCCGGCGCACCGCCGGCGGCAACCATCACGGTCTGGACCTCTACACCGCCGCCACAGCCCGCCTCTCCATCACCCAGGCCGGCCTCGTCGGCATCAACACCACCGCCCCCACCCACCGGCTCCACATCAACGACGTCCGCGGCCTCCGCCAGAACCGCCTCTACCTCACCGGCGGCGACGCCTGGAGCAGCCTCTCGTACAACGCCACCCACAACGCCGCCAACAACGCCTGGGAATTCCCGGACTCCAACCGTCCCGCCGTCACCATCGAAATCGACGACGCCAGCAATACCCCCGCTTCCAGGTCTACAGCACCACGTCCAGCAACCCCACCACCTGGATCCAGCGCCTCGCCGTCAACGGCAACACCGGCACCGTCCTCCTCGCCCACAACGGCGGCAACGTCGGCATCGGCACCGCCAACCCCGCCCTCAAACTCCACGTCGAAGGCGACCTCGGC
This sequence comes from Verrucomicrobiota bacterium, assembly GCA_027493615.1. Classification (GTDB taxonomy): domain Bacteria; phylum Verrucomicrobiota; class Verrucomicrobiia; order Limisphaerales; family J093; genus DSVZ01. The sequence goes on along the minus strand of JAOSKK010000038.1, from coordinate 244,662 downwards.
CGCCCCAACGGTCCCTGCACGCTGAACCTCTTCGGCTCGCGCATCGGTGACACTGGCAACGGCGTCCTCTCCCTCCAGAGCGGCGGTAGCGTCGTCGCGTTCGACGGCGGGGACAATGTCGGGATCGGCACCGCCGCCCCCACCCAGCTACTCACCCTCGCCTCCCCCAGGGCACCCGCCTCGAAATCACTCCCACCTCCGCCTCCCTTCCTGGCGAACCTCCAACGGCGACATCAACCCCGGTTCCTTCGTCATCAATCAGCAAAGCGCCACCACGCCCATCCTGGGCGCCGATTTCGCCCTCATGCGCGACCGCCAGAAACGCCTCGTCCTCGGCGACGCCAACACCTTCCTCAGCAGCCAGTCCGGCGGTTCCCTCATCTTCTCCATCAATTACCACGAAGCCAACGAGACCGAGGCCCTCCGCATCACCGGCGCCGCCGATGTCGGTGTCGGTACCGACACCCCCGCCGCTCGTCTCCACGTGCGCGACACCCTCGACGGGAACGCCAGCCAGCTCAACTCCCACGTGGCCGTCCTCGAAAACCTCTCCACCGGCACCTCCGCCGACGTCCTCGCCCTCAAGATAGGCCGCTCCTTCCCCACCGACGCCAACAACTACGTCACCTTCTTCGCTGGCAACTCCATCGCCGGCCGCATCGAGGGCAACAACAGCATCCTCACCCCCGGCATCACGTTCCTCAGTGGCTCAGGCGATTTTGCCGAAGCCCTGCCCCGACTCGACCCCGACGAGCCCTCGAACCCGGCGACTTGGTCGGCATCCACGCGGGACGCGTCAGCCGCCGCACCGCCGGTGCCCATCACGTTCTCGCCGTCACCGATCGCGCCGTCGTCGTCGGCAACGCCCCCTGCCGGCCAGCGACACCGCTGCGCCACCATCGCCCTCCTCGGCCAACTCCCCGTCAAGGTCCGTGGCCCCATCCAGGCGGGAGACTTCATCGTCCCATCCGGCCAGGATGACGGCAGCGGCGTGGCGTGGTCCCCACCCCCACCGCTCCGCACCCCCAGGCCCCATCCTCGGCCGTGCCTGGGAATCGAGCCCGGACACGGGCACCAAGCGAATCCTCGCCGCCATCGGCCTGGCCACCTCCCCGTTGACCGCCGTGACCGCAGCCGGCCCATCCGCCGCGGCCGAACTCGCCACCCTCCGGCGCGAACTCGAGGATCTCCGCACCCGCCTGACGAAACCCGCCAGCCGTACTCCCGGTGCCCGACGTCGCACCTGAGGCCATGCCAGCCCGCGGCGTACTCCCCATGAACCGTGCACGAAAAGCGGGGGTGAACCCCGCACTCCAGACGCTTCGCGATGGGCGCAGACCGTCCGTTCCGCGCGAAGCGTCTGGAGTGCGTCCGGTTTGCCGGCGCTTTGCGGTTCACGGCTACCGAGCAGGTCCGTAAGGAGCAGGTGGCTTCCCTTGAGCTTTGAACTCTGAACTTTGAACTTTGAGCATATGAAAGGCGTCCTCCAACAACGACTGAACGAACTCAGAGCCGAACACGACAACGGCCAGCGGCTTCTCGCCGACCTCGACGCCCGCCGCGAATCGCTCCGCGCCACCCTCCTGCGCATCAGCGGCGCCATCCAGGTACTCCAGGAAATCCTGGCCACCGACGCCGCCACCGAGGCCGCTCCCGCCATCACCGTGGCCCCGCTGGCCGAATCCCGCTGACAATCCCGTGGCCGACCACCGCCTCGCCATTGGTCGCCTCAGGGCCGAGTACTGGTTCCCCGTAACCATCCCGGCCCCGAAGCCGCCCGGTCGGCCTTCGACGCCGCCTTAGCCGCCACCTCGAGCACGCCGGCGCGCGCTGGCTCGAGACGCTTTGTCCTGCCAACGACGAACGCGTGTGCTTCGTGCCGTCGCTCGAACTGGATTTCACCCTCCCCGCCCACACGGCTGCCGACGATCTCCCCGCCGCCTTCGCCCGCCACTTCGCCCGCACCCTCGCCGGCCTGCTGGACCACCCCTCGCCGGCGCCCGCAGCTTCCCCACCCCCTCGCTTTCGTCGCTGCTTTCGTCACCGACGTTCTCGCCGGCCGGGCTTGGGAACACGAGTACTACGCCGAGTTCGACGGCTTGCGACTGCTGCCCCCCGGCACCGCAGCCGCGGAGGCGCTCCCTCCGCACGCCCGGCCAAGTCCTCGACGGCCTCACCCAAATCGCCCGCCAGGCCCAACTGGAACGGCTCCTGCACACTGCTCCTCCTCGTGACCTCGCCCGCCTGGCAGAAGTCTGTGCCGACGCCGAACCCGCTCAAACGCCCACGGACCCTCGTCCCGTGATCGAGAACCTCCTTGAAGTCTGGCCGCACGCCCACATCCCCAACCCGCCAGACCCCGCGCAACTCGACGCGAACCTGCTCCGCCTCCTCGTCGCCACGCGGCAACACCGCCCGAGAATCCCCGCTGCCGCAGTCCTGTCCGTCGCCCGCGAACTGCTCCGAGTCGCGGCTTCCCCCTGGCCTCCGCCTCCGACGCCGGCCATCGAACTTCATGCCCGTCCGCTTCGGGGCTCGACGCTCGTTCGCTCCCGGCCAACGCCGCCGGCCCGGAGCCGGTTCTGGCGATCGCCCAGCCCGACCCTGCCTGGCGGCACCACGTTGAAGCTCGCTTGGCGCAACTCACCGGGTTCCGTCCGGCAGCTTCCGTGCCTTCCTCGGCTCACCTCCTTACGTCAGACTACGCCGGGCTCATCCTCCTCTTGCGCAGCTTCGTCGAATCCGGTCTCGCCACCGCCCTCGAAAGCGTCAAACCCGTTGCCAATCCCGCGTTCAATCCCCACGCCGCACTGCGCGCCTGGATCCTCCGGCTGGCCTTGGACCCCGCCCCAACCCCCTGTGGTGCGAGCTTCCAGCCTGCTGGTGGTGCGAGCTTCCAGCCTGCTGGTGGTGCGGGCTTCCAGCCTGCTGGTGGTGCGGGCTTCCAGCCTGCACCCCCTCGGCACATGGTCTCGGGACCTGATCGCGAAGACCCACGGACTTCCCCCCACCCGCTCGACTCCGGATCCTGTCTTCCTGACTCTCACCGGGGCCGACGTCCCCTTGCCGGCCGAACGCGACGTCGCGCGCACCTTTGGGCCCTCCGCCGCCACCGGACTTCTCCGCCAACTCAACGCCGTCCTCTTCGAGTCCGAAACGCCCACCGCCGAGCACCTCACCCTCGAATTGCTGCCTGACCTCGTCCCCGAGAAAACGCTCGTCCTCGTCCGCGAGATCCCCCACAACGCCTGGCTCTGGCTCGGTCCGACCTCGTCCAACCCCGCCGCCGACATCCCCGCCCTTGAGCCCCTGTTCCGCGGTGGCCCCCGGCCACCCCCTGCTCCGGCGGACGTGCGCACCGAGTTCGCCCAGTTCGGCCCCCTCGACACCCACCCGGACGCTCGCGACACGCTCTTCTTCCAACTCGCCCTGCGCCTCCTCGCCCGGGCAGTGCTCCGCGACGTCGCCCGTCGCCTCCCCGGCTTCGCCAACAGCCGGCCCGCCTTCCTCCGCGAAAACGTCCTGCACGGCCCGCTCCGACTGGAGTGTTCGTCCGACGGCTGGCAAGCCCAGCTCGGCCCTGTACCCTGCAAGTCCTGCTCGCCATGACCGGCCTCGACGGCCTCCACTTCCGCCTGCCGTGGCTCCTCAACGCCCCTCAAATCGAGACCCGCCTCGCCCACGGTTAACCCGCGGAGTCCCGACCCCTGCACCGGAATGCAGAAGGCAGAATGAAGAATGCAGAAGGGATCTTCAGCCTGGTGGGTTCAATGCTACTGAGCCGATCCAAGAGACCCACGTCACTTCCCCAATCCCCGATGTTCGTAATCGGCCGAGAATCCAAGACGCGGCGTCCCTCCACCGATCACGAACATCGGGGATTGGACTGCGGGAGGCGCTCCCTGAACCTGTGGTGCGGGCTTCCAGCCTGCACCCTCCGTGGTTCAAGGCCCCTGGGCAGGTCCAGGAAGAACAATCGACTTCCCTTGAGCTTTGAGCTTTGAGCTTTGAGCTTTCGACTTCGGATTTCGCCCTTCGCCCTTCGCCCTTCGCCCATGACCGCCGTCCCCTTCTCTGATCCTCTCGACCACCTGCTGTCCGAGTTGGCGCGCCTCGACCTCCGGCTCCATCGCCACATCCGCCGCCTGCGCGCTGCCCACCGGCTTTCGGACGATCCCTACCGCGGCCTCTACATCCCGGACGAGCACGTCGATGCTTTGCTGGCTTCACCCCCCAGCGCCCCCATCCCGGTTACCGACCTCGAACCGACCGGCTCAAGCGGTCTCTCCCGCGAGCTGGCCGCCCTGGAAACCCAACTCGCCGCCCGCCGAACCACCTCGCGCGACGCCGCCCTCGAACTACCCCTTCTGACCCTGCGCGACCGGCTCGGCCTCGACGATTTCGAGACCGACGCCCTGCTCATCGCGTTGGCCCCCGAACTCGACCTCAAGTACGAGACCCTGTTTGCCTACGCCCAGAACGACGCCACGCGTCGCCTCCCCACGGTCGATCTCATCCTGAAGCTCGCCTGCCCCACCTTCGAATCCCATCTCCGCCACCGCCCCGCACTCGCCCCAGACGCCCGCCTCCTCCGAGAACCCCCTCCTCCGCTGCGTTGCGGACACGCAGGAACGCGACCCGCCGTGGCTCTCCCAGATGCTCAAGGTCGAACCCCGCATCGTCGACTTCCTCCTCGGCGACAATCGTCTCGACCGCCGGTTGTCCTCCTGCACCCGGCCGCTGGACCAACTTATCCCCCTCGACGCCCTCGAAACGCCTGGCTCCGAACTGGCCGCCGCCTTGCGCCATCTGGCCCGCTCCGACCCGGGCGATGGTACCCTCGTCCTCTTGGAAGGACCCCGTGGTTCTGGTCGAAAGGCCGCCGCCGCCGCCCTCTGCCACGCCTGGCGCCGACCCCTCCTCGCCATCGACCTCACCCTGGCGCTGGCCGACGAGTTGGCCTTTCCCCTCCTCCTGACCTTGCTGCGCCGCGAAGCCCGCCTCACCCGCAGAGCCCTTCTCTTCCACAACACCGCCCGCTGGCACGAATCCGAGGCTGCTTCCCCGCGCGACCGCGCCGCCTTCCTGCGCCTTCTCGACACCGCCGATTTTCCGGTCTTCCTCACCACCGAATCCCCTGGCCCACCGAACCGGGCCTGGCCCCGGTCCGGACACCCTGGCACCTCCGCTTCGAACCTCTCGAGCCCGAGCACCGCCATCTGCTCTGGCGCCGCGCCCTGGCCCCGCACCCCGAAGCCACGTTCGCCAACGGTGAACTCCAACCCCTCGCCGAACGCTTCGCACTGGCCCCCGAGCAGATCGAAAGGGCCGCCCACTCCGCCTGTCTTGCCGCCCGCTTACGCCCGTCCCCGACCAGACCGTCACGCTCGAGGACCTGCAGCGGGCCGCCGCCCGACAGTCCGGCCAGGCCCTGCGACGATTCGGGCGCAAAGTGCCGCCGCTCTACACCTGGCAGGATCTCGTCCTCCCGCTCCGCACCCAACAGCAACTGCGCGAGATCTGCCTCGCCGTCAAACACCGCACCCTCGTCCATGAACGCTGGGGATTCGGCCGCCGCCTTGCCCTCGGCCGCGGCCTCAACGCCCTCTTCGCCGGACCCAGCGGCACCGGCAAGACCATGGCCGCCCAGGTCCTTGCCCGCGAACTCGGCCTCGACCTCTTCCAGATCGACCTCGCCCACGTCGTCAGCAAGTACATCGGGGAAACCGAGAAGCACCTCGACGCCATCTTTCGCGCCGCCCAGTCCAGCAACGCCATCCTCTTCTTCGACGAAGCCGACGCCCTCTTCGGCAAACGCACCGAGGTCAAGGACGCCCACGACCGCTACGCCAACCTCGAAGTCGCCTATCTCCTCCAGAAAATGGAGTCCTACGAAGGCATCGTCATCCTCGCCACCAACCTCGGCAAGAACATCGACGACGCCTTCCGCCGCCGCCTCCAGCATTCGCTCGAGTTCCCGTTCCCGGAACCGGACCTGCGCGAACGCATCTGGCGCGGCGCCTTCCCCCGAGGCCCCCCTGGCCCCGGACCTCGATTTCCCCTTCCTCGCCCGGCAGTTCGAACTCTCGGGCGGCAACATCCACAACATCACCCTCGCCGCCGCCGTCTTCGCCGCCGAGGACCACACGGCCACCTCAACCCCGCGGCCGATGCCCCGCCCGCCATCAGCATGCAGCACGTCATCGCCGCCACCGCGCGCGAGCTCCAGAAGATGGGCAAGCTCCCCACCCGCAGCGAGTTTGGCCCTCACTTCGACTGCCTCCGTGATCGTCCTTAACCCGGAAAATTCCCCGCTGTAGGAGTCGAGGTCACGAGACTCACGCCAGCTCGAGCCTCCTCACGTCGGCACCTACAGCGGGGATGCGACTTTCGGGCTACCCCCGCGCTCGCCCTATGCGCTACCACGAACGCGAACCAGAACCCTTGCTGCCCGCGGTCACTCCCGCGCCTGAACCCGCGCCTCCCCACCCTGCGCGGCCGCTCAGCCAGTGGCAGCACGCCCTCGGCAACCAGCACCTCCAGGACTTGGTCCGTGCTCGCGGTTCGCAGAACTCATCCGTCACCGGACAGTCCAGCGACCCTCTCGAGCAGGAAGCCAACCGCACCGCCGAGGCCCTCACCCAGCCCAACCCCGCGATCGCCCCCCTTCCGAAGGCCACAACCCGGTTGGCCCCGCCCCGCCGCACCCGCGTCCTGCCTCACTCTCCACTTCCCCGACCCCCGCGCTCGCCGCGGGTGTAGCCCAAGGCGGCCAACCGCTCGACCCGTCCACCCGTCAGCGCTTCGAGGTCGGGCTTGGGGCAGATCTCACCGACGTCCGGATCCACACCGATGCCCGGGCCAATCAATCCGCCGCGTCCCTCGCTGCGAACGCCTACACGACGGGCCGTCATGTCGTCTTCGCTGAAGGCCAGTACCGCCCGGGCACACCTGCCGGCGACCGTCTCCTCGCCCACGAACTCACGCACGTCGTCCAGCAGGGCACCCGACCCGTCGGCGCCAGCCCGCCTGTACAGCGCCAGCCCGCCGCCGCTGGCCCGAACCTCAACCAAGTCCTCGCCGATCTGGCCGCCTGGGTTACCAGCCAGGGTACACAGGCGGATCCCCCGAGATCCGCAGCGCGCTCCAGGCCCTCTCCGGCTTCGGAGTCACCCTCGCGAACATTCAGTTCACCCGCCTGGCGAACGCCACCTGGGTGATCGGCGGCCTTCACATCGGCGCCGAATCCCGCTGGCCCAGCGGCGGCGCCCCCGAGATCGCCCCGTCGGACGACATGCTCAACAGCTTCCACCTCTATCAGTCCAACCGAACCCAACATCGCGATGTTGGTTTCTCGATCATCCGCACCCTGGCCCACGAACTCCGCCACCTCCAGCGCCAGCGCCAGCGCGATACCGGTGCCCGCGGCCCCACCACCGCCGAGCGGCGTTTCGAGGCCGAACTCACCCGCCTGGCCGCGGCAACACCCGCCCGTCTGACCCCGCAGGAGTTCGCCGAGGTTTACACCGGCCGGGTGCTCCACGCCCAGGTCGCCTACCCGGTCGAGGAAGTCTTCGCGCGCCTGGCCGAAGTCGAGTTCGCCCGCCGCGAATGGGTCGCGCGTCAGGCCCGGGCCGGCGGCGCCACGCAGGCCGACCGCGAACATCTCGAGGACATCTTGTGGGAAATCGGCTTTCGCATCACGTATCAGGTCACGATGCTGCGCAACACGGCAGGAAGCACGACGGCGGGTTTTACCCAGCGCGATCTCCAGACCTCGATCCAGGAAATCGAGACCGAGATCAACCAGCGTTACGGTCGCCAGAGTCCCGAGCGTCGGATGTGGGATCTCGTTCTGGCACGCCGGTTCCATCAGGGCTATGCCCCCCAGATCATGGGCCTCCAACCCGGCGGCACCCCCGGCGGTTACCAGCCCACCTACCAGACGCTCGTGGTCGTTCTGCCCCAAATCTTCCCGTGACCGGCAAGTCAGCTCCCTCAAGCCCCCTCGGTGGTGCGAGCTTCCAGCCGGCGCTGCGGGATTCGCGTGGTGCGGGCGCCGCGCCAGCGCTACCTGGACCGTGTGGTGCGGGCGTCCCGCCTGCACTACCTGGACCGTGTGGTGCGGGCGTCCCGCCTGCACCCCCCACCACAGTCGCCTTGATCCACGCATGAGCTCGCGCGAAACCCTCGTCGCGCCGACGGTCGCCACCGCCACAGCCTCCCCCGCTCTGTCGCCCGCCGCCCCCCGCCCCATCAGGACGCAGGAATGGCTCCAGCGCACTCTCGGCAACCAGGCCATCCAGACACTTGCGCGGAGCAGCACGTTGTCGGCACAGCGCCTCTCGCCCGCGCTTGACGGCACGCTCGAACATGAAGCGGAAACCATGAGTCGCCTTGCGATGCAGAGCGATGTTCGAACAGCGCCCCCAGGCGTTCGCCCGGATCAACGCGAGTTCGAAGGACCGAACGCGGCTCCGCGCTCGTTCGACCTCGTCCGCCCGGCAGACTCTTCAACGAGCTTCCACCCCCACGACAGCGGAGCCCCCTGGCACCCGCCGTGCGCAGCCGTCTCGAACCCTGGTTGGGCGTCGGCTTGGGGCACATTCGCGTGCACGACGACTGCCGGGCGAGGCGATTGGCCGGGCAATTGCGCGCCCAGGCGTTCACCGTGGGTCGACACATCTGGCTCGGACCCTCGCAACACGCGGATGACGTGGGACTGATGGCCCACGAGACCACTCATGTGCTCCAGCAGTCCGCCGGTCCGTCCCGGCTGCAGCGGCGTGTCCAGGGCGATATCCGCCAGATGACCATCACCCCGCAATGGGCCGCGGGGCTGACGGATGAGGAACTCCAGGAGCAACTCCGATTGCTCCGCGCCCACGCCCTCAGCCTCCCTGCGGGCAGTGCAGAACTCGAGGCCGTCAGAGGCAACCGACGGCTGCTGGAGGACGAACAGGTCCTCCGCTTGGTGCGGGGGACCCAAAACACCTCGCCCCCAAACCCCAGCGACCCCAGCCTCGAAGCGCGTCACGCCCGGTTCCGGCAGGGAGTTCTGCTCGCGGCACAGCATCGATTGACTCGCAACCAGGAGAACCTCGAGCTCTGGCGCCGCTTCATCGACACCCAGTTCGACACCCCCGAACTCCAGCGCCAAAGCCTGGCCCAATCCGCCGTCGATCTTCAACGCCTGGCGCAGGAGCACCACTCGACCCGGGCCTACGAAAGCTGGGCCGGAGAACGCAACCCCTACCTGCGCTGGGTCTATGAACAACAGGCTCGCGGACGCTACCAGGCCTGCACCGGCTGCCACGCCACCGTTCAAGCCGAAGCGCTCGGCAGGACGGAACCCCATTGGGGACCCGCCTGGCAGAGCCCCCGCTCAGCGCCTGGGCACCCTCTCCGGGCTTGCTGCCGCCGGGTGCAACGCTCGCCGACCCCGGGGGCTTGGCCCGTGTGTCGGGCAGGGACGCCGCTCTGGTCAACCTGGCGGTCCAGCGCATCCGCCCCATCCTCGCGCCCCTGGGTGAGTACGGCTACAAGATCATCCCCGAGGACGTCTTCAGCCTCTCCGCCAACGCCACCCCCGAAGCCCTGAAGACCGCCATCATGGCCCGGCTCGACCTGCGACACCGCAACTACGGCGAGCTCAGGCAACGGATCGCCGACGGCCAAATCTCCTACCTCGAACTCCTCCCCCGTCCTGGGCGACCTCCTGCCTGCGGCCGACCCTGACGTGCAGCAGGCCGTCCGCGATGAGCAGGCCCGCGCTGCCGCGTTCGCAATCCTCAAGATCGGGGGCGTCCTGATCGCGTCCCTGCTCTCGATACTCTTCCCCCCTGATCCTCGCGGTCGCCACGTACCAGTTCGCTTCCGGCTACCAGCAATTCCAACAAGGGTACGCCTACCATCTCGGCACCGGCGCCAACGATGTCTTCTCCCGGGAGCAGCAGGAACTCGCCGGATCGCTGATGGCCTCGGGGGTCCTGAACATGGCCATGGCCACCGCAGCCTTGGCCGCCACCACCCCCGCCGTCCTCGACTGGTCCGCCACCCGGGTCATCACCGCCTCCGATTTCGCGATCGCCCAGAACATCGCCCGCCGCGCCTTGAGCGGACCGGTTCCCGAAGCCGAACTCATCCAGTTGCAGCAGGCTGGACTGGCAACACGCCTGGCCCAGCGTTGGACCGGCTTTCGCGGCTACCAGATCCTCTACCGCGGCCAGGCAGCCCCCACCAACGAACTCCTCAGCCCCCTGGCCCGCCAGTCCGGCCTGCCCGCCTCCCGCAACATGTACGACGCCCTCCGGGCGCAAGGACTCTCCGACTTGGAGATTGCCGGCTACACCGCCCGCTGGAACGCTCAAGGCGTGCCGCCCTTCGACACGCCGCCCGGCATGCAGCCCCTGCAGCCGTTGGGCGGCGCCGGCATCCCCACCACCCGACTGCCGAACATCGCCTCCGATTTCGCCCAAACGCCCACCGGCGTCATCTACGTGTTGCGCGTCCCCAAGAACCTGCCCGTCCAAGTCGGGCAGTCGGGCTGGGGCGCACAGTCCGCCCTTGAGCAGGAGTTCGTCATCTTCCACCAGATCCCCAATGGCTACGTGGTGCGAACCGTTGCTCCTCCCCAGGTGCCCCCTTGCGATTCGACGCCCCACCGGGAGTCGGTCCCTCCCTCAGCGTCCCGCCCGCTGCCCCATGACGGAACCCGCCAGACCCGACCAGTATTGGCGCCGGATCGTGCGACAGGGGTTCTTCCAGCATCGCACGGCCCCTCTCCTCCAAGGCGTCGATGATCCACGGCTCCGTGTCGACGCGGAGGCCGAGTACAAGAACGCGCACCAACTGCTCCGCCAGTTCCGCGCGCAGGGCGCCACGCCCAAGGCGATGGAGCCGGCCCGACTCTCCCTGTTCGTCGCCTCCGTAGCCCTCCTCACCTACGGCCAATTGCACGTGATCCCCGACATTCTGGACAACCTTCCCCCCGTCCGCCACCCGGCGCGCCTGCTCGCCCGCTCCGTCTCCGCACTCCTGCCCTCCCCGCGGACGCCGACGTGTTCACACGACCTGCCCTCGTCCTCGCGTGGGTCGAAGCAAACCGTCCCGCCATCGTCTGGAGCGAGACCCTGGGCCGGTTCTGCCTGCAGCCAGCCTCCGGACACCCGCCCGGCGCATGAACGCACGAGAAACGCTCCCCCCTCACGCAACCCCTGCCAGGGCCGCAGCACGCCCGACGCCTGACTCCGCCCGGAACGGCGGCCGACAGGTGGAACTCCAGCGCAACCTCGGCAACCAGACCGTCCAGGCCCTCCTGCGCACCGGTCGGCTGCATCCCAAGCTCGCCGTCGCCGTCGCCGCGGATCCTGAGGAGCGCGAAGCCGATGAACTGGCCGCGCGCGTCCTGTCCACGTCGCCAGCTCCCCCTTGCGCCGCGTGCGCCGCCGGCGGCTCCCCTTGTCCGGAAGTGCCGCGAAGCCCGCCGCCTCCGGCGGAAGGCGGACGCCGATAGCCCTGATCTTCCCCTCACCTCCGGCACCCCGGCCCTCCCCAGCCTGCGCAACGGCGGACATCCGCTGCCTCCTCCCCTCCGCGCCTTCTTCGAACCCCGCTTCGGCACGGCCCTGGATGCCGTCCGCTTGCACGACGACCCCGCCACCGCCGCCGACGCCCGCTCCATCCGCGCCCGCGCCTTTGCCCTCGGCACGGACATCGGCTTCGCCGCCGGCGAGTACGCTCCTCACACGACCTCCGGCCAGGCGCTGCTCGCCCACGAACTCGCCCATGTCGCTCTCCAGCACCCCGGCGTCCGTCGGATCGAGGATTCCGACCTGGCCGCCCGCCACGAATGGCAGGAACGTCAGGCCGCCGAAGCCGCCGAGCGTGAACGCCGTCACCAGGCCTGGGTCGGCGGCGTCAACCGCCAGTTCGGCCGCGACCTTGGCAACCAGGCCACCACCACGAGCGAAGAACGCGAGCGCATCGAACTCGCTCTCACCGCCCAACGCGCCGCCGCCTTCGACGAGGCGGCCAGCGGCAAGGGCTGGCTCAACGAAGCCCTCACCCAGCAGGGCTACTCCGGCCCCGGTCTCGCCGAGGTCAAACAGGCCTGGGCCGAAGCACTCGTCGCCGCCGAACTCCTGAAGCTCGGCACTGCCCGCGGCACCCTGAGCACCGATGCCCGGCTGGCCGGACTCCAGGCCATCCCGACCTTCTACACGGCTCTCGCCAGCTTCGCGCAAGCGGCCGAGGAAGCCCATCGCACGCGCGTCGACGCCGAAAACACACGGCTCCGGACCCAATACGAAGCCAGGCTGGCCGAGTACCAACAGCGCGAACGCTACGATCGCATGGCGCAGGGCCCCATCGGCGAGCCGGGCGAACGTGCCTTCCGCGCCGGCCAGGCCCTCGCCCGCGGTTCGCCGCCCGCGCCTCCCACCTACCTGACCGCGCCGCCGGCCATCACCGGACAGATCCCGGCCGCCACCACCCGCCTCTATGCCGCCGACACGGACGCCGATTGGGCAGCGGTCGCCGCCGAGGTCAATCGCCTCGGCAACGGCCTCGCCACCCTCGTCGTCGCCAGCCTTCCCGCCTCCTCCGCCATCCGCACCGGCATCACGTACCTCGAACAACTGGACACCCGGCTCGCTGCCCTCGAGGCCGCACATCCCCTCGCGGTCCGCATCCCGGCGGTCTTCTACCCGAAGGACCGAACCCTCTCCCGCAAGGACGATGGCAGCGAGGGTCAGGTCGTGCCCGAAGCCATCCCCTGGCAGTTCTATCTCATCAACACCGGCGTCGCGTCGCACGATCAACCCGCCCGCTCGGGCGGCGAGTGGGTGTTGATCGATCTCACCTCCACCCAGCGTTTCGAGAACCGCGAACCCGCCGGCGACTTCGATTCCGCCCGCCTCCAGCAGGGCGACACCGTTGATCCCCCATCTCGCTCTTCTCCCACCTCAATTCCAAGATCCGCTTCCCGGAAGGCCGCATCTTTTTCACCCTCCCCAGCGGCCGCTCCTATTACGTCGTCACCACGGAACCCTGGTCGCTCTCCGACTTCTTTTCCGCCATCGGCATGGCTCTGGCCGCCATCGCCCTCGTCGCCGCCGTCGTCGCCACGGGCGGGGCCGCCGCGCCCGCCGCCGTCGCCTTCTACGCCGGTGTCGGGGCCGCCGCCGCGGGCGTCGGTTCCAGCCTGGCCCAGTTGCATGAGAAACGCGAACAAGGCATCCTCACCAGCGCCGACGTCGACAGCGCGATGATCTCGATCGCCATCGACATCGTCACCGCCGCCTCCATGGGTCTCGGTCGCCTGGTAGCCCTGCCCCGCGCCGCCGCCCGCCTCGGCCTCACCGGCGAACGATTCATCGCCCTCCAGCGCATCACCCAGGTCGTCCGCGCCGGCGCCCTGGCCGGGGACGTCTACCAGGCCTGGTCTCTCACCAGCGGCCTGGTCACCGCCTTCAACGCCATCGACAACCAACCGGGTCTCAGCGACGACGAACGTCGCCGCATGCGGGCCCAACTCGTCCGCCGCGCTCTCCTCACCGGGGCCCTGCTCGCCGTTGCCATCCGCGGGGACATCAAAGATCTCCAGGCCGGCCGCACCCTGCGCGTGTCCCACGTGGACGCCGACGGCGCCCTGGTCGTCCCGCACGGCAGCGACGCCCCCTCACCCCGGCACCGACACCCCGCACGGCCAGCCCGATGCGCCCGGCACGCCCTCCACCTCACGCGCCACACCCCACGCCGCCCCGCACGCCGCCCCGCATGCCGACGTGACCGGCCCGGTGCACACCGACGCGGGACGCACCGGTGCCGGCGTCGCCGTCGGTCCTCAATCCCATGCCCTCGGCGTCGCGGGCACCGGTCCCCGGCGCGACTTCTACTTCTGCAGCGACCGGTGCTCGCCCATCATCGACCGGCTCTCGGCCATCGTCGCCGTCCTGCCCCACAACCACCCCGAACGCGCCATCTTCCAGGACCTCCTAAGCCGTGCCCGGGGTGCCAGCCGCCGCCTCAAACAAGGACGCCTCACCCCCGAAGACACCGATGCCATCGCCCGCCAGATCTCCGATGATATCGGACGCCACAGCCGGCAAAGCGAACTCTTTGCCGCGCTGATGAACACCGATCCCCGCCTCCTCGCCGAGCACGGCCCCGCCATCCGCCGCCGGTTGGCCGGGGACCTCGACGTCCGCACCACACACCTCGCCAGCCAAAGCGAACGACAGGCCGCCAATCGTGGCTCCGGCCGCGCCCGCGACCCCATCGCCGAGCCAGAAACCCGTTCCCCATCGAAACCGACATCCTCGGTGGCTTCGACATCCAGACCGTAGCCCGCCCGGGCAAAGGACCTCAGCCCATCCACTTCGACGTCGGCAACTTCTCCCATACCCACGCGGAAGCCCTCGTGCCCGGTCTGCCTCGTGGCCTTTCGAAGGAAGTGCCGGTGACCCTCCCCGACGGATCGGCTGGCAGGGCCGACCGCGTCCGCTTCATCTACGACGCCGACGGCGACCGCATCGGCGCCCATGTTTTCGAAGTCAAACCCAACACCCCCGATAACATCGCCGCCGGCCAGGGGCAGGTGCAGCAGTATGTCGCCGGTTTGCGTACCGAGATCGAAACGGCCCTTCGGGCCAAAGGCAAGACCGTGCCCACCACCGCCCCGGATGGCGGCCCCCTCTACCAGGGGCAGGTTATGACCTACAACTACGAGCAAATGACCGCGGTTCTCCGTGCCCTTCGCGCCAGCCGCCGCGATGCCGCCCGGTTGGCCGAATTCGAGGCCATCGCCCGCCAGGTCTTCGGCAATGCCCCCTGAGTATCCTGGGGAGAACGCAAAGCGCTGCTGGAAGTCAGCGCACTCCCCACGGTCCGCGCCTGCCCGGTACTGCGAACCTCGCGCCCGCGTTTGGAGTGCGTGCGGTTTACCGCCGCTTTGCGTGGAGGGACCTTGCCCCGCCACCCAGGCCGCCGACGCCCATTACTCTGGCGACGCAAGAGCGATGGAACCCGGCCTGTTGCACGCGCGAATCACGCAGCTATCGTAGCCCATGTCACCAACCTGAACCCCCGCTCGCTATGACGACCCCCATCTGGACGCATCACTTCATGCTCCGGCCCGTCGCCCGCTGCGCCAACGGCTGCTAGCCAAGGCCGGCCGACATGGCCGGCCCTTGCCCCCTCCCGTTGTGGTGCAGGCGTCCCGCCTGCATCTGTTTGTCCGTCGCCACCCTGCTCACCCTTCCCGGTGGCCGGGATCTCTGTGTTGCCTCGCTATGTCCTGGCCCGATCTCCTTCTCTTGTCCCTCGCCAACGCCTCGCTGGCCTTCACCATCACCGAGACCAAACTCTTCGCGCCCTTGCGCGTGTGGACGATGTCGCGCTCGGGGTTCCTCGGTGAGATGCTCTCCTGCGGTTACTGCCTCGGCCACTGGACGGCCTTCGGGCTCACGGCGGTCTATCGCGTGCGGCTCTGGGCCGGCCCTTGGCCGCCGCTCGATTACTTCCTCACGGCGCTGGTGATCGCCTGGCTCAGTGCCTTTCAGTGGATCGCCCTGTGCTGGCTGATGCAGCGCACCGGCAAGTAAGCCCCCATCCCCCCACCCCCAATCCCCGATGTTCGAAATCTGCGGAGGGAACAGTGGTAGGGGGTTCCTCCGCCGATTGCGAACATAGGAGATTACGGGGAACCGACCCCCTTGAACCAAGGGGCGCGTCGGCTGCCACGCCATCGCTCGACGCGTGGTCATCCCACCGGCTCCCCGCCAGGCGGGAAGGTCGGAGGAGCGCCTCGTGACGCGACCGTCCGCTATGAGACCAACTCCCGTTCCTTCGCCGGCGGAGGCACCGGCGGCGGCGGCGGCGGCTCGGTGGCCGCTTCGGGCCGACGGTGGTAGTACCCCTTGTAGTACCGGTTCTGGTAGTAGTAGTAGGAGTAGTAGTAGGCGTCGCGCCCCTCGAAATCGATGTCGTTCAGGACGACTCCGCAGATCTGCAAACCCGCATCGATCATGCGTTGCACGGTCTTTCGGGCCAGGTCCCGACGCACCTTGTTGAACTTGGTGACCAGCACCGTGCCTTCGGCGAGCGACGACACAATGAGCGGGTCGCTGACCGCCGACACCGGCGGACAGTCGATCACCACACGGTCATAACGCCGCGCCGCCTCGCGCACGAACTCCTGCATCCGCGGTGAACTGAGCAGCTCCGATGGCTGCGAAGGCGTGCTGCCGCAGCAGACCACTTCAAGGTTCGGGACGTCCGTGGTCTGCACCACCTCGTCCAGCGTGACCCCGTTACCCGCCAGGTACGCCGCCAACCCCTGCACGCCGCGGATCTGAAAGCCCTGATGCACGCTGGGACGCCGGAGGTCGGCATCCACCAGCAAGGTGCGCAGCCCGGTCTGGGCCACGACGATGGCGAGGTTGGATGCCACCGTGGACTTGCCCTCCGCCGGCACGCTGCTGGTGACCGTCATGACCCGCAACTTGTCGCCCCGGCCACCGAGGGTGATGGCAGCCCGCACGGTGCGGAAGCTCTCGGCCGCATTGGACTGTGGATGCAAATGGCCGTGCTGATAACGTTCGGTCAGGCTGTTGGACTTGATGTTCGGGATGTACCCCAGGAAGGGGAGCCGCAGGTAGGTCTCGACGTCATCCTGGCTCTTGATCGAGTCATCGAGGAAATTGACGAACAGGGCCAGACCCAGGGCCACCGCCAGGCCGCCCACCGCACCCAGCGCAATCGTGATCGGCAGGCTGGGCTTCACCGGCGCCACAGGGGTCGTCGCCGGATCCACCACGCGGATGTTGTTCACCTTCTCCTTCTGCACCACGTCGATCTCGCTCACCTTGGCGAGAATCGCGTTGTACAGGGCCTTCTTGGTTTCGGCCTTCCGGGACAGAACGTCGTATTCCATCTTGGCCTTGTTCCAGTCAAACAGCCGTTGCTCCCAGTCCTCCACAATCTTGCCCTGGCTTTGCTCCCGGGCCCGCGCCAGGTTGGCTTCGGAGCGAATCACCGCCGCGACCTGCTGCGCCGCACGCTCGATGGCCTTCTGGGTCTCCTCGATCTGAGAACGCGCCTGAATCACGGCGGGGTACTTGTCCCGGTACTTGGTCAGGAGACCCCCGAGGGTGTTTTCCTGCGTGACCAGTTGGTTCTGGAGTGAGCGGATCTGGGGGTCCGCCGAAATCAGCGGGAAGGTCTCCAGCGGGAGCCCCTCGGCCATGTGCCTGTCCAGCATGGCGACGTTCGTCTGGGCGGCCTGGGCACTCGCCCGAATCTGCACGTAGGCCGCCTGCGACTGGCTCAGCGCCTCGGCGATGATGCTGTCGCCCTTCTCCAGCGACACGTACTTCGTCCGCATGCGGTAATTGTGGAGGTCCTCTTCCGCCTTGGTGACTTCCCCCTCGAGCCCCGCGGCCTGGTTGCGCAGGAAGAAGAGCATCTGCGCGGTCCGCTCCTGCCGCTGCCCGGCCATCCAGTCGATGAACTCCGTCGCCAGGGTGTTGGCGATGCTGGCCGCCTTGCCCGGAGAGGTGTGTTCGACACTCACGTCCACCAGGCGGGTCATCCGGATCGGTGACACCGTCATGTCAGTGGAGAGCGCGCGCACCACGTCGCGGTCCTTGCTGTAGCGCGGGTCGGCATCCAGCCGTTCCTTCCGGACCACGGTCATGAGCAGGCTGCGGCTGAGCAGGTTCTTGTATTGCGTCTGCAGATAATCGGTCCCCGCCCCGACCCGCACCACCCCGTCGCGCAGGTTCATCGACGTCTCGGACTCCGGATCGATCTGGAGCCGGACGGTGGCCCGGAAGATCTTCGGCGCCGTGTAGAGGTACACCCCGGCCAGCGTGAGCACGGCCAGATAGGCGCAAATGACCAGCCACCGCCGCTCCAGCAGCACATACCAATAGTGGCGGAGGTTGAGATTCGACCCGGCGGTCGCC
The DNA here is from genome assembly GCA_027493615.1 of Verrucomicrobiota bacterium. Lineage (GTDB taxonomy): Bacteria > Verrucomicrobiota > Verrucomicrobiia > Limisphaerales > J093 > DSVZ01. The sequence goes on along the minus strand of JAOSKK010000038.1, from coordinate 226,693 downwards.
CCTCCGGCATAGCCCTCCACAGCTTCCGGATAGGAGTTCTCAGAGGAATAATGCATAGATCACCAGATCGTTTCCCGCACATCAATCAAGTCGCCCGGCTGCAGCCAGATCTTCTTCGCCGGATCCGTCTCCCGCTTCAGCTTCTCGATGGAGAGCGTCTGGCGGACCCCGTCGCGCGTGAACTCCAGGTCCTTCCGCGCCAGTCGGGTCGTCCCCCCGCGGCCGCAATCGCATCGAGGATGTCCATCTTCTGCTCTGCCCGGAAAGGGATCTGCCCGGGCCGGTTCACCTGGCCGATGATGCGGATGTACTCCTGGCGGTATTCCTTCACAGCCACCAGCACCTCGGGATTCACGAAGTAGTCGATGGAGAGCAGGCGCTCGAGCTCGAGGTCCAGCTCGCGCGGTGTCAACCCCTTCACCTCGACCACGTCCAAGAACGGGAACTGGATCTTCCCGTCCGCCGACACCCGGTACTCGGTCGGCAGATTGGACTCCCCCACAATCACGATGTGCAGGAGGTCCTGCGGGCCGATCTTGCGATCAGACGACACGGGGGCTCAAGGGGGGGCGCCGGCTCCGGCGCCTGGCCCCACGCCGGCACCAGCAGCACCGCCAGCGCGGCAGACACAGTGAACGCTTTCATCTCAGTATCCTAAGTTCAGGCCCAAACTGACCTGGTTCACATCATAGTCGAAGTTCGAGCGATTGCCGAATTCGTAGGCGTAGTTTGCGAACACGCTCAGCCAGCTCCGGATCATCCGGCTCACCCCGGCGTTGACCCGGAAGTTGTCCAGGTCCAGGTCCGAGGTCAGGTATTCCGTGCGAACGTATCGCACCCCCAAGTCCAGATACCACGGATTGGCCGTGCCCAACTGTTGCCGAAAGCCCAGCGAAAACCGATCCCGCACCGAGGAGGACGTGGTGAGGGCCGTGGCCGAAACCGAGCCCCCGCGGTCGTAGCCCAGCGTGAGACTGTTCTTTTCCGTGAACCGCTGCGTGAGGTCCACCCCCGCCACCGGGTAGCCATCGTCTTCCTCGTCGTTCGAAAACCAGCGGTACTCGTACCCGCCCCAGATCCGGCCCGTCAGCTTGGGCGTCAGGCTGCCCGTCAGCCGGAGCGTGCCCCCCACCGCGTCCGCCCGCGGCGGTGTCGGCACGAGGTCCGACACGGGATCGCGCGACACCTGGCCGTAGTGCGCACGGGCCTGGAGCTGAATGCGCTCGGACAAGGCGTAGCCCATGCCACTGTCGGCCCGCCACTCGTCCGAGTTGTAGTAGGTCCGGCTGCTCAACTCCGCCCCGGGGTAGTCGCGCAGCCGGAAAAGCCCGCCGAGCAGGAAGCGCGTCTTGGGCGACAGCGCATAGCTGAGGTCGTGGTCCAGATCGACGTAGTAACGCTCGAGGTTGCCGCTGGGGATCGGGATGCCCTCGACGGTGGCGGCGTAGCCGCTCAGGATGCTGTTGAGGTACTGCAGCGAATTCCGGCAATCGTAGGTCAACCGCGCGCCCTTGGCGGTGGCGTTCAGCTCAAAGTTGTAGTTGCCCGAGTCGGCCTGCGTGTTCTCGACATAGAGGATCTGATCGTACCGGAAGTTGAAATCGATCCGGTTGTCGCCGTCCGGCCGGCCCAGCCGGACATTCAACCCGGGACTCAGCACAAAACTGAAGTCGTCCCGGCTCTTGATCAGGCCCAGATCCTCCAACGGGCTGTCCGAGGGCAGGTAGAAGACGTTGTCACTGTACATCGCCATCGCCGTCATCCGCGGGTGCAGCACCACCGGCCCGGCACTGACGGCAAACAGGTCGCGCATCTCGAACCCGGACGCGCTGAACGCCGGCGCCAACAAACCGCACGTTGCCAGCAGCGGGGGCGTGGCGAACCCCGGAGCCGCACCGACCCGCGGTCGCCGCCATGTCCGGGACGAATGTCGTGGTTTCATGGAATCGATCATAGTGCCGTTTTCCAGGCTGCCGCGCATGCGTATGACGGAGCCCCCGCCGCCAGGGTTCAACTTCCACGGGGTAGGGGCGGGAACCCTGAGGCACCCTGCCACCCCCAGCGCCGGTTCGTGGGGGAGAATCCGGCACCCCCGGGGTTCCTGCAAGAGTGAAATCAGCCTGAAACCCTAGGCTTTCCGCCTAAGCGGCACCCTGAATTCTCCGCTGCAACGCGCGTCCAACCCTCGATGCTTGCCGGAGCCCGTCGCCCTGGCAAACTGCCGGTCGATGCGCCGTCCTCCCCATCGTCTGCGCCCCGCCCCGCCCGCTCCCGGCCGGGATCCCGCCGCCCTCTTGGGCCTGCTGTTGGGCGTGTGCCTCCTCTGCGGCTGCCAGACCTACACCCGCCAGTCACAGGCGATGACCGCGGCCTGGTCGGCCGGCGACACCGCCACCGCCGCACGCGAGTTCGGCCGCCGCGCCGACCGCAAACCCGACTCCAAGGATGCGGTCGTGTGGCGACTCGAGGCCGGGGCCGCCTTCCGCGCCGCCGGCGACTACGCGGAGAGCAACCGCCACTTGGACGCCGCCGCCGCCCGCATGGACGCCTACGAACAGCAGGCCAGGGTCCGGGTGGCCAGCGAGACCGCCGCCCTCTTCACCAATCCCCAGAACTTGCCGTACCCCGGCCGCGGCTACGAACGAATCATGCTCCACACGTACAAGGCGCTGAACTACCTCGCCCTGGGCGAAACCGAACGCGCCCGCCCGGAGTTGATCCGCGCCTACCAGGCCCAACAGGACGCCGTGCGCCAGAACCAGCGGCGTATCGAGGAGGCGCGCGAAGCCGAACGTGCCGCGACCCAACCGGAGGCCCTCCAGCGCTCCCGGGCCGATCCCGCCCTCAACGCCGCCCTGGCCGGGATCACCGCACCCCTCGAGGGCTTCAAGTTTTATGCGGATTACGTCAACCCGTTCACCGTCTATCTCGACGGCCTCTACTTCCTCCACGCCGGCAGCGGCGGGGCCGACCTCGAACGCGCCGTCACCTCCCTGCGTCGCGTCGCCGCGGTCGCCGGCCAAAGCCCCTGGATCCAGGAGGACCTGCGCCTGGCCGAGACCGGTGCCCGCGGTGGAGCTTCCCCCACCCCGCGCCTGACCTACGTTCTCTTCGAGACCGGCCGCGCCGCCAGCCGGGAACAGGTGCGTATCGACATCCCCATCATCTTCGCCGACGTGTCCTACGTCGGCGCCGCCTTCCCCCAACTGGTCTTCCATCCGGGCCATGCCGCGAGTGCCACGATCACCACGCCTGCTGGTCCGGCCACCACCGCGCTCGTCGCCAACATGGACGCCGTCGTCGCGCTGGACTTTCGGGATGAGTTCCCGGTCATCCTCACCAAGACCCTGGTCTCGACGATTGCCAAGGCCGCAGCCGGCTGGGCGGTGAACACGGCGGCGCGCCAACAGGACGATGGCCTCGGCCTCCTGGCCCGGCTGGTCACCGCCGCCGTCCAGGCCGCCGTCAACATCGCCGACACCCGCTGCTGGAGCACCCTCCCCAAGGAGTTCCAGGTGGCGCGGCTGAATACCCCTGCCGACGGCCGCGTCACGATCACTGTGGCCGGCAGCAGCCCGCAAAGCGTAAGCCTGGTTGACGGCCACGTGGTCGTCGTCTATGTGAAGTCCATCACGGCGGGTCGCCCGCCCTGGATCCACCAGTTTCGACTCCGATGAATCGTGCCCTTAACCGACTTGCCGGCAGCCTGGCCGCCGCCGCCTGGCTTACCACCGGCTGCGGCTCGACGTCCGTCAACACGCTCGAACCCGCCGAACCCACCGCCCAACGCGCCATGGTCTCAGACCATCGCGTCCTGGCCGACCGCTCCCTCGCGTCCGCGGTCCGGGTGGTCGGCGTCAACACCGCCACGGACGCCGCGGGGTTCCTCAAGGTCCAGCTCGAGACCTACAACCCCTCCCGCAAACGCAAGCTGTTCACCTACCGCGTGGAGTGGTTCGACGCGCAGGGCATGGTCATCCACCTGCCCACCGCCACATCCATCCCCATGTCACTCGAAGCCCGCGAGACCAAGTTCATCACCGCCACGGCCCCCACACCGCAGGCCAAGGACTTCCGCTTCCGCTTCCTCGAACCCGTCAACTGATCCGCCCGCTTCACCTCCACCGCCTCGCTGCTCGTGTCTCCCATGAAAACCAGCTTCCTCGGCATGCCCCTCCTCGCCATCCTCCTCGCCACGGGTTGCTCCGGCCCGAAGACCACCTACGTGGACCCGGGCAGTTCACGCCTGGTCACCACCACCGAAGGCATCAACATCCAGGACTTTTCCCAGGCGGCCGACACCATGGTGAATTCCCTCATCGACCAACTCATCAACCCCGGCGCGCTCCGAAGCGGCGCCCCCAACCAGCCCGCGCTCCTGGCCATCAGCCGCATCCAGAACAACACCGGCCAACAACTGGACACCGACCTGCTCGTGCGCAAGATCCGCGTCGCCCTCCTCCGCACCGGCAAGGTCCAGACCAGCACCACCATCGCCTTCGGCGGTCCCGAAGACCCCCTCGCAGCCGAGGAACTCGCCAACAACCAGTTCTTCAACGACCGCCCCACCCGGCGCCCGGACTACACCCTCTCCGGCAAGATCATCGAGGATCGCACCCGCGCCGGAAACGTCCGTCAGTCAGCCTACATCTTCCAGCTCGCCCTCACCGACGTCCGCCAAGGTGTGGCCGTCTGGGAGGACGAGAAGACCATCGTCAAACAAGGCAGCCGCCCCACGGTTGGTTTCTGAACCGGGCATTCCCCATGCGCTCGAACCCGTTCCCGGCCCTCGCCGCTGTCCTGCTGCTCGCGGGCTGCGCTTCCGAAGGGCGCGTCACCAACCCCAAAGCCCCGGGACCGGCCGTCGGCAACGCGGTGGGAGCCGGCGTGGGCGCGGTCGCCGGTAATGTGGCCGGAGCGGTCGTCGGGGTAGGCGAAGGCGCCGCCGCCGCCGCCAGCGTTCCTTTCACCCACGACCCCACCCAGCGGGTGGTCCGCCACTGGCGCGAAGAGCAGACCCCGGACGGCCGGACCATTCGCGTGCCTGAATATTATCTCGTCGACGAGCACGGCCGCATGATCCGGTCATTGGACGCCTCCGGCAAGTGACGCCCCCCTCCGGCCGCCTCCTGCCACCGCAAGTTACGCCCGGCGCGGGCCCGTCGAACGTCCGGCCGGATCCGCGCGGACCGGGCGCGTACCCGCCCTCGCAAGGCCGGGCGTCTCACTAAACCCCCTTGCCGCCTCCCATCCGAACTCGTTATCGTCCGCCATGCATCGCGCGCCGGAGCTTCTCCGTACGCCCCTGGTTTCCTCGCTCCGGCAACCCGGCAGCCACCTGCAGGTGGTGCGGGTTCCGGGTGACCGCTCGGCTGAGGCCTTTCTCACGTTGCCTTCCCAACCGGGCGAATCGCCCGCCGAACTCTTCCAACGCTTCTACCGGTGGGTGGAGGCCAACCCGGAATTTCGGATCCTTCGCCAGGACGTCTTCGGCGTCGTCGCCGACCACTCGCACCCGCCGGGCGCGATGTACCGCCTGAACGGCGCCGAGTGGCCGTTCACGTGGGTCGAGCAAGGGAATGGAGCGGGATCCCCTGTGGCCGGCATCCAGGTCCACGCCATCAGCGGGCCCGAGGTGCACCCGGTCCGCGTGGACGGCCGCACCCTGGGCGCCACCTTCGAGGACCGCCACGCCCGTTACTGCGTCCTGGCCGGCCTGCAACCCCGCAATCCCATCGCGAGTCGCGCCGAGCAGACCCGGGAGGTCTTCGCGCTGATGCAGGAAGCCCTCACCAGCGTCGGCCTGGGCTTCCACGACGTGTTCCGAACGTGGTTCTATCTCGACGACATCCTCGACTGGTATGGCGAGTTCAACGAAGGTCGTGACGAGTTCTTCCGCCACCACGAGGTCTTCGACCGCCTGGTCCCCGCCAGCACCGGCGTCGGCGGCCGCAACGCCGCCCGCACTGCCCTCGTGGCGGACCTCATGGCCCTGCGCCCGAAATCCGACGCCGTGCGCTGCACGGCGGTTCCTCCCCTCCAGTGCCCGGCACTCGAGTACGGCAGTTCCTTCAGCCGCGCCGTCGAGATCAGCACGCCCCACCAGCGGCGCCTCTACGTCTCCGGCACCGCCAGCATCCTGCCTGATGGCCAAACCGCCCACGCAGGCGATATCGATGCCCAGGTGGCTCTCACCATGGACGTGGTCGGCGCCATCCTCGAGTCCCGCGGTCTGACCTGGACCGACACCGTCCGCGGCATCGGCTACTTCAAGAACATGGCCGACGCACCCGTCTTCGCGCGCTGGTGCGCCGCCCGCGGGCTCTCTGCCTGGCCGGTGATCGTCACCAAGAACGACATCTGCCGCGACGACCTTCTCTTCGAACTCGAACTCGACGCCGTGGCACCCCGCTGAACGGCCGGAACCCGGCCGTGCGACCGTCCTCCTCCGGAAACCCGGGGCGCGGGCAGAAACATCGTGAGCGGGAATGGCCGGGGGGAGGACGGCCGCAGGCAGGTACACCCTCCCCCCAACCCCCGGTCGCCTCACGACCGGGATACGGCTCTCGGGAGCATGGAGAACTCCCTTTTCGCGTCGGTTCGCGTCGGTTCGCGGGCCGCTTCTACTTTCCCATCAGGTGTTCGAGCACCAGTTGGTCCAGCGCGGCATAGTTGCGGTCGTCGATCAATGACTGCGCCTCGGCTTCCGGGAACGACCGGGCCTTCTCCACCAAGCGGAGGAACGTCCGCCGGCTGTTCTCCAGGTGCGCGGTCCAGTGTTCCACCTTCGTGGTGCGGAAAGGATGGACGTCGAACGCCACATACTCGCCCTTCCGGCCGTACCCATTTCGCTCCAGCGCCCGCACCTGGTTGAAGGCGATCCGCAGGTTGGCCGAGCCAAAGGGCTTGTCCTGATCAAACTTCAGCCCGTTCTGGTCGTTCAGGTGCAGCGACCACAGCTTCCCGAAGGCGCAGGCAAAGTCGATCTCGTCCGCCGGGTCGAGCCCCGCCAACAACGCGTGCGCGGTCTCGATGAGACACCCCACGCGCTTCGGGTCCGCCGTCAGTTGCGCCAGCGCCAGCGCGTGCCCAATCGTCGGCACATAGGCAAGGTCCATCGGCTCGTTGGGCTTGGGCTCGATGGCGATGCGCATCTTCGGGTGATGCGCCAGCATCTTGTCCACGGCCTGCACCAGGTAATCAAAGCATCGGCGGGCGTTCTTGCTCTCGCGGATGTAGCTCCCCTCGCGCGCCAGCCAGAGAACGATGAGATCGCAGTCCAGGTACGCCGCGATGTCCAGGCAGCGAAGCGAACGCTCGATGGCGTAACGCCGGCACTTCGGATCGTTGCTGGTGTACGCCCCATCCACGGTGCGCGGCTCGAACCAGAGCCGCGGGGCCACGATCTCGGCGACGATCCCGGCGTCATCGAGCTTGCGCTTCAGCGCCTTGGCCTCGGCCTTGAGCGCGGCGTCGGACTTGTTGTCCACGTCCGGCACCGCGTCGTCGTCGTGGAACATCATCGCGTCGTAGCCCAGCGCCTTGAGCTGCTCGAGCTTCCAGTCGAACGACTGCACGGGGCGGGTGGGCGGGCCGTAGGGATCCTGTCCTTCGCTCAGATTCCACGGGCCGAAGCAGAACTTGTAGGTGGTCGGTTTAGGCATAGATATGATACGCCGGTGAGCTTAGGAACCCTTCGGGCTTTGGGAAGGAAAAAGGCCCGGCGCGCTCACGCTCTCCTCGCCCAGCAGCCGCCGGCATTCGTGCAGGACATAGCGGTCGGTCATACCCGCCAAATAATCGCAGAGCGCCCGGGGTCGGTCCGCCGGCGGAACCGCGCGACCCAGGTGCACGGCGAGCCGTCGGGGGTGGTCCAGGTAATGCCTGAACAAGGCCCCGAGCGAGCGCGCCGCCCGCGTGTTCACCTCGTGGACCGCCGGGTGGTAATAGAGGTTCTGGTAGAGGTACCGGCGCAGTTCGAGGTTCCACCGGCGCTGCTCTTCGCCGTAGCCGACCAGCGGGCGGGCCCGACGCCGGACCGCCGCCGGCGAATCCACGCGCGCGGCCTGCAAACGCAGTTCCGTGTGCCGCACGACATCGCGGACCTGGTTCTCAATCAAGCACCGCACGGTGAAGAACCGCCGGCATTCGTCCGGCAGCACGCCGTGCTCCTCCCGCACCTGCCGGGCGGACCGACGCCACAGGCGCACGTCCCGCTCCAGACGCGCCTCCGTCAACAACCCGGCCTCCAGCCCGTCGTCCAGGTCGTGACTGTAATAGGCGATCTCGTCCGCCCGATCCGCCACCTGCGCTTCCAGAGAAGGTTGCCGCTCCGGTAACTCGCCGCCCGCCCGAGGCGAGCCGGGAAGCGCCGGTTTGGGCCGGTGCTTGGCCAGCCCCTCGCGAACCTCCCACGTCAGGTTCAGCCCGGGGAAACCCGGATACTTCTGCTCGAGTTCCTCGACGATGCGCAGGCTCTGGCGATTGTGCTCGAAGCCGCCGTTACGCCGCATGAGCCGGTCCAGCACCTCCTCGCCTGTGTGCCCGAACGGCGCGTGCCCGAGATCGTGCGCCAGCGCGATGGCTTCCGCCAGGTCCTCGTTCAGACGCAAGGCGCGGGCGATGTTCCGCGCGATGGCCGCCACTTCCATGGTGTGCGTCAGCCGCGTCCGGAGATGATCCCCCGTTCCGTTCAGGAACACCTGGGTCTTGTACTCGAGGCGGCGGAACGCGCGCGAATGGATGATCCGATCGCGGTCCCGCTGGTAATGCGTCCGCCACTCGGGCGGCGGCTCGGCATGCGCGCGGCCCCGGGTGTCCGCGCTGCGTTGGGCGTAGGGGGCCAGCCACTGGCCCTCGCGCCGCTCCAGTTCTTCGCGCGAGCAAGGCACAGAAGGGATCGGCCGGAGCTCAGTGGGCCAGGAACTGCTGCACCGACAACCCGCGGAGTTCAAACAACCGCTTGATGGTGTCCTCGATGAGGTTGTTTGGACACGACGCCCCGGCGGTGATGCCCACCGTGACCTGACCCGACGGCAACCACTGGCGGGTCTCGACCTCCCGGCCGAGCTGCTGGTTCCAGTGCCGGATCAGGTCGTTGGACACCATCTTGGACGCGTTCTTGATGAAGTAGGTCGGCACCAGCTTCTCCCCCATCTCAGCCAGATGCGAGGTGTTCGACGAGTTGTACCCGCCAATCACCAGCAACAGGTCCATCGGTTCGCGCATGAGCTTCTCGAGGGCATCCTGCCGGTCCTGCGTCGCCCCGCAGATGGTGTCGAAGAACCGGAAGTGCTGGGCCAGATTCTCCGCTCCGTACCGCCGTTCCATCGCGGCCCGGATCCGGCGCTGCACTTCCTCGGTTTCGCCCCGCAACATCGTGGTCTGGTTTGCCACCCCCACGGCCTGCAGATGGCGGTCGGGGTCAAATCCCGCGGAGTAGGCTCCCTTGAACTGCTCGAGAAACGCCGCCTTGTCGCCACCCCGTTCGATGTAGTCGCAGACGGCGTCGGTTTCCTCGAGGTTGTACACGACCAGGTAATGGCCCGTGCCGTACGCCGTCGCCTGCGACGTGGTCGCCTTGGTTTCCTCGTGCTTCGCCTTGCCGTGGATGATGCTCGTCACCGTCTCCTTCGAGTACTGGCGCACCCGCTTCCACACGCTCATCACGTCGCCGCAGGTCGTGTCCACCAGGATGCAGCCCTTGGCCTCGAGGGCGCGGCGCGTGGCCACCTCGGTGCCGAACGCCGGAATGATGACCACGTCCTCGGCGTTCACTTGCGCCAGATCGGTTTCCGTCGGCCGCGGCGAGATGCTCACAATCCCCATCCCGCGGATCTGGTCGTTCACTTCCGGGTTATGAATGATCTCTCCGAGGAGGAAGATGCGCCGGGGCGGCGGGAAGTAGTTGCGGGCGGCGTAGGCCAAGTCGATGGCCCGCTCGACGCCGTAACAGAACCCGAATTCCTTGGCCAGCTTGATGGTCAACCCTTCGGCCGCGATGCAGCCTCCGTGGGCACGGATGCGGTCCACCAGGTGGCTCCGGTAATGGCTCACCACCAGCGCCTGGACCGCCTCCATCACGTCGGGACGGCGGAGATTCACTTTCTGCGGAACCACCGGGGTGGCTGATGCGATTGTTGACATCGCGCCCAAGGTACCATGCGCCTCCGCAGCGTCCAGCCTGCCGAGCTCCGTGAACGGTAACGCAGGAGGAAGAAGAACGAATGCAGAAAGGGCACCCACCGGCGTCACCACGCGTCCTCACGTCGGCGCCTACGGGGGCGGTGGTAGGAGTCGAGGTCACGAGACTCACGCCAGGCTGAGCCTCCTGACGTCGGCGCCTACGGGGGAGAGGAGATTCCCCGACTAAGGCCAAGGGCCGGTCTCGTAGTCCGGGTCCAGGATGCCGCCGAAGCGTCCTTCAAGCCAGTCCACAACCTCCTTGCCGCCCCAGAATATCGCGGCGAAGAACGCGAGGGTCAGCAAGAACGCTCCACTTCCGGCCAGGGCCACGCCGCCGTCGTTCTCGAGCAGGGCGGCGGCCAGCAGCACGACGGTGATGGCGGGCAGAAAGTTGCTGAACGGGATGGGCAGCGGCAACAGAAGCAGCAACCCGGCCACACAGATCATCCCGCCCAGGCTGCGCCGAACCAGTCCCCACCGCATCAACCACAGGAAGCGGGGCCGCAGGAAGTACTCGATCCACCGGAGGAGATGGCGGGCGGCGGTCAAAAAGCGGGGAAAGAACCGCGGTGGCAAACGCCGGTTCAGCAACCGTGCGGGCAGCCACGGGCGTTTGCCCAGGCTGACGCGCAACCCGAGGTACGCGATCATCAGGCCGAAGGGCGTTGAGAGACCCGGCAGGGGGAATGGGGGTGCAGAAGGGGAACGCGAGCAGGATGAGGAGGATATCGAACCCGCGCCCCCGCAACACCTCCAGGACCTCCCGCAGGCAAACCTCGCGTTCGGCGAAGGCGGGAATGAGGGTCTCGAGATCCGCCGAGAGGCGGCGGCGCTGGGGCGGAGCGGGCGCGAGGTCAAGGGTGAGGGGAGCCATGGCAGGATCGCCGACGGGCGTTGGACCGTGGAGGTCGCGGTTCGTTCAATCAGCCGGCGCACTCGTGCACGCTGCACCGCCCACTGAGGGCGGGGAGCTCCGCAGCGTTTGGCAGGCTGCCGCGCCGCCTCGCAGCCCGGCCATGTCGGGGCCGGATCGCCGCCCTGGGATCCTCTCTCCCATGAACCGCACGACCCCGCACCCCCCATCCCCGAGGTTCGTCATCGGTGGAGGGACGCGCCGTCTTGGATTCTCCGCCGATGACGAACATCAGGGATTGGGCTGAGGAGGCGCTCTCTGAACCTGTGGTGCGGGCTTCCAGCCTGCACCCTCCGCGGTTCATGGCCCGCGAGCAGGTCCGGCAGGAACCGGACGCTTCCCTTGCGCTTTGCGCTTTGCGCTTTGCGCCCTCTGCGGCCTCCCCCGCCAAGCCCCCGGTCACTGGGCAGGCCCGCCTTGCCCGACGCTCTGTCTCTGCGCTCGCGCCGCCAGGACACGCCGCGTCGGCACGTACTGCGCCGCAAACTCCCGCCGGTACTCGGCGAACGTCCCCGCCGCCAGCGCCGCCCGGATCTCCCGCATCACCTCCAGGTAGAAGTGCGTGTTGTGCACGCTCACCAGCCGCAGCCCCAGAATCTCGTTCACGTTCAGCAGATGCCGGACGTAAGCCCGGCTGAAACGTTGGCAGGCAAAACACCGGCACCCCGCCTCCAGCGGCCCGAAATCCGCCTTCACCGCCCCGCCCTTGATCGCAAACGTCCCCCGCCGCGTGAATGCCGTGCCGTTCCGGGCGACCCGCGTCGGGAGCACGCAGTCGAACAGATCCACCCCGCGCGCCACCAACTCGACCATTTGCGCCGGCGTTCCCAGGCCCATCGCATAGCGCGCCTGTCCCACGGGCAGATGCGGCTCCGTCACCTCCACCGCGCGCATCATCTCCGGTTCCGGTTCTCCCACGCTCACCCCGCCGATCGCGTACCCGTCGAAGGCCAGGGCCGTGAGGGCCTTCGCACACTGCTCGCGCAACACTGCATCGCTGCCTCCCTGCACAATCCCGAACACTTGCTGGCCGGGCGCCCGCGGTTGCTCCCGACATTCCCGCGCCCAGCGGATGGTGCGCTCGACTGCCAGATGCTGTTCCCGCGGCGGCGCGTCATGGGGCGGGCACTCGTCAAACACCATCGCGATATCCGAACCCAGCACGCGCTGGATCTCCATCGCCTCCCGCGGTCCGGAGAAACAGCGGCGTGCCATCCAGGTGCGACTTGAACTCGACGCCGTGAGCCTTGACCTTCCGGATCTTCGCCAGGCTGAACACCTGGAACCCGCCGCTGTCGGTCAGGATCGGGTGCGGCCACGCCATGAACGCGTGCAGCCCGCCCGCCGCCCGGATGATCTCCAAGCCCGGCCGGATCTGCAGGTGGTAGGTGTTGCCCAGGACAATCTGCGTCCCCATCTCGATCAGCTCGCGCGGATCCAGCGCCTTCACCGTGGCCTGCGTGCCCACCGGCATGTACGCGGGCGTCTCGATCACCCCGCGTCGTCGTCAAACGCCCCAGGCGCGCCTTGGAGGAAGCGTCGGTTCTCAGCAACTCGAACATCGCGCGCGGTTAAACCATGTTCGGCCCCGCCCTGCAGCTCCGAAATCAGCGGAACTCTCCCCAACGCCGGAGCTCCTCGAGGACCCGCTCGACCGGCAGGCCCACCACGTTCGCATACGACCCTTCGAGATCCGCCACCAACCGGTCGCCCTGCTCCTGGATCGCGTACGCGCCCGCCTTGTCCAACGGGTTCACCGCCGCCAGGTACGCCCGGATCTCGGCTTCTCCCAACGCCCGGAAAGTGACGCGCGTCGTCTCCGCAAACAGCCGTTCCTGATGGTCTCGAAGCACCAGCAGACAGACACCCGTGATGACTTCGTGCGTCCGGCCCGACAGCTCGGTCAACATCGCCCGCGCCTCCCCTGGGTCCCGCGGCTTCCCGAACCGCCGTCCGCCCAGCCCCACCATGGTGTCCGCCCCCAACACCAGCCGGTCGGGGTATCGCTTCGCCACCGCCCGCGCCTTCCGGTGCGCGTTCAGCAGGCACAACTCGGCCAGCGTCAGATGCTCCGGCTCCAGTTCCGGGACCCCCGCCGGCACCACCTCGAAGTGCACGCCGCACTGCCGGAGCAAGGCCTCCCGCCGCGGTGAGGCGGAGGCGAGTACAAGGTGGGGCAGCGACATCGCGTGACCTTAGAACCACTCCCCATACCCTGGCGAGCGGTTCCTTGTGCCGGCTTGTCAGACGGAAAGCCGTGACGCACAGTCGGCCCGTGGGCGCTTCTGCCATCAAACCAAGCTCGCCTGCCGGCACGGGCGCGCCGACCGACGACCGCGGTTGCCTGGTGCGCACCGTGGCCGTCGCCTTCGCCGAACAGCCTGCCCTCGAAGCGGTCACCATTCATCGCCAGGCCCAGACCGTGTCGCTCGCCACGCTCGGTCGCGTGGACGAGGCCGCGCTTGAGACGCGATTTGTGGAGGCCTTGCGGGCCGCGCAGGATCCCGAGGGCACCGGACGCTGCGGGCTGCTGGACGGCGCCCGGGATTGCAGCACGTGCGAACGCTCGGACGCCCCGTCCTACCGCAAGCACCTGACCATCCGCCAGGAGGCTGAGACCACCACCATCGCGCGGGTCACCTGCCCCACCGCTCCCCGGTTTTGGCGCTGGCGCACGTTCGCCCTCCCCCGGATGGTGCCGCGTGAGGTCGAAGTCCCGGAGGACGAACACGCCCTCAACGAGTGGAAATGGCAACTCCTGGCCGCGGCCCTCTGCGGGGTGTTCGGCCTGACCGCCTGGTGGCTGGGCAATCACCCCGCCGCCCTCGCGTTCCATCTCGCCGCGTACCTCGCCGGCGGCTGGTTTGCCACAATCGAAGTGTGGGAGCGCCTCCAGCACCGCGTGCTGGACGTGCACTTCCTCATGCTGGCCGTGGCGGCCGGCAGTGCCAGCATCGGAAGCTGGGACGAAGGCGCCGTCCTCCTCTTCCTCTTCTCCCTCTCGGGCGGCCTCGAACACTACGCCATGGGCCGGACTCAGCGCGAAATCCGCTCCCTCTTCCGCACCGCACCCCGTGTGGCCACCCTCGTCGAACCCTCCGGAGCAGAACGGGAAGTCCCGGTCGACCAACTCCGGCCCGGCCAGCGCATCACCGTCCGGCCCGACGCCCAATTCCCCGTCGATGCCGAGGTCACCAAGGGCCGGACGGCCGCGGACGAGTCCGCACTCACCGGCGAAGCCGTCCCTGTGGACAAGAGCGTGGGCGACACCGTGCTTGCCGGCACCTTGAACCTGTGGGGCGTGGTCGAGGCCACCGTGTTGCGTCCCGTCCAGGAAAGCGCCCTGGAGCGCATCATCCGGTTGATCCGGGAAGCCCAACACCTGAAGGCACCCTCCCAACGGTTCACCGACCGCTTCGGTACCAGCTACACCTATGCCGTCTTGGGACTCACCCTCGCCATGTTTCTCGTCTGGTGGCTGCTCGCGGGACGCCCCGCGTTCTCCAGTCCTGACCCCGCCCAAACGGCTTTCTACCGGGCCATGACTTTGCTCGTGGTCGCCTCCCCGTGTGCGCTCGTCCTGTCGATCCCTTCCGCCATCCTCGCGGCCATCGCTTGGGGCGCCCGCCGCGGCGTCCTCTTTCGCGGCGGCGCCGCCGTCGAGAAACTCGCCGAGGTCGACGTCGTGGCCTTGGACAAGACGGGCACGCTCACCACCGGCGACCTGCAGGTCGAGCGTGTGGAGAGCTGGCCCGCTGGTCGCGAAACCGAGGTTGCCCAACTGGCCTTCTCGCTGGAGAGCTTGTCCACCCACCCGTTGGCGCGGGCCGTCACGCGTCACGGAAAACATCACGGCTGGAAACCCTTTGCCCTGGACCACTTCGCTTCGGTGCCCGGCCTCGGTATCCAGGCCGTCTGGAAGGGTCAACCCGTGGCCCTTGGCCGTCGTGCGTGGGTTGAGTCCACCCTCAGCCTCCCGTCGCCGCCCAGCCCCGATCACTCGTCCCCGGCCGATGTCAGCCACTCCGAGGTCTGGCTGGCCACACCCGGAATTGCGCGGCCGACTGCTCTTCCGGGACGACCTACGCCCCCAGGCACGCCAGGTCGTGGCGAGCCTGCGTCAACTGGGACTTCGCACCGTCGTCCTGACGGGAGACCGACGCGGCCCTGCTCAACGCCTCAAGGAAGCCCTCGCGCTGGACGATGTTCGGTCGGAACTTAGCCCGGAACAGAAGGTTGCCGCCGTCCAAGCCCTCAACTCGGAAGGCCACCGGGTCGCGATGATCGGGGATGGCGTCAACGACGCGCCCAGCCTCGCCGCCGCCCATGTGGGCGTCGCCATGGGCGCTCGCGGCTCGGACGCGGCCCTGGAGCAGGCAGAGATTGTCCTGATGCACGATCGTTTGGAGCGGTTTCTGGCAGCTTTTTCCCTCAGCCAGAAAGCGCGGCGGATCATCCGGCAAAACCTTCTCCTTTCCCTTGGCACGGTGGTGGTCCTCGTGGGGTTTGCGCTCTCCGGTACGCTGCCGCTCACCCTCGGTGTGGTGGGTCACGAGGGCAGCACTGTCGTTGTGGTAATGAACAGCTTACGACTTCTCCTCAGCCGTCGAGACCACGCAGAGCCAACCGTCTCCACGCCCCCTGCGGTCCCGAACAAGGTCTGAGGCTCATAAATCGAAGGCCGAAAAAATTCTGGATTTTCCCCGTATGAGTCATTGACATCACCTAGTGAGCGTCCGATACTAGCGCCGCGATTTTGATTCGGGTGGCGGTACGTTTCTTCAGCGGGGTTCCCCACCCCCACCTCCTTGGCGTCTGCTGCCCGAATCACTTTTTTCCGGGCCGGTGGGAGGACGTTCCCAGCAGAACGACCACCGGCCTGTTTTCGGCCAACCACCCCCATTCCCACGCACACCACGGCGGCTGCCCTGTCCACCGTGCTGCACGCCGGCCCGGCAGCAGAGCGCCATACACTGATCAGAACCACCTGCAGCGCAAGCCCAACCCATCTGCCAACCGCCAAGGCTCCACCTTCACCCGTGCCTTGCTGCTCTCGCGCACGCCGCCTCCAACTCGCCCAACGCCAGTTCAAGCAACTTCGGCGAGACCTTGCCTTCGGTGCCCAACTCCGGCGCGAACACCGCCACTTTGTACTCCTCGATCAGCCACCGCAGTCGATGCCATGCGATCCTCCCTCGCGCGATTGCGCCGCGGCCGCGGCCCGCACGCCCAACCGTTCCACGTACGAACGTACCCGCTCGTGCTTCTCGCGGTCCTTGGCAGGATTGAACCGGGCCCGCTCCACTCGCACCCGCAAGGCCTGCAGATAGCGCGGCAGATGTGACAACCGATCGCAAGGCGTTGTGACAAGGAACCTATTCGGCACCAAGTTGTTCACCTCCGTCTGCACCCAGGCCGGAGCCCCCGTAGACCCAAAACCTCCTGCCGCTGCTCCAGCACCCGAACCACCAACTCGACCAACCGCACAGCCATCCCCGGCAACCGCGCGCGGGCCGCCTCGACGTACGCGGCGAACCCCGCCGCCGTCCTCGGCGATGGCTCGGGTTGGGGAAGTAGCTGCAACCGGAGGTGCTCGAGGGCCGTACTCACCAATTCTTCACCCGACCCCAACGAGGCGTAGAGCACGCCCTGCTGGCGGAGTGGACGCAAGTCACGTTCCAACCAAGCGAGCTCCCGTCGCATCACCCGCTCCGCCAACCGTGGCACCGCCAACCGCATCGACGCGGCCGCCTCTTCCCCCGACGGAACAGCCGCAGGTGAACCGCCCCATCCTCCGCCTGCAGCGCCGGATACGCGTGGAGTGGGAACCCGCCTGCTTGTGCGACCAACACCGCCTCCGGCAGATCTCCCAAATCCCAAGTCTCGAGCCCGTACCGCTCCCAGCGCTGGACGGCCGCCTGCCACGCCGCCGCTTCGTTGGCGGTGTGGTGGTCCCGGACCCGCGTCTTCAACTCGCCCAAGTCCCGCCCCGCCGCCAGCGCCTGGCCATCGGTTGCCACCAGCTCGAACCGCGGCTGCAAATGCGCCGGCAACTCCGCCAACGGCCACTCGGACACCGCCACTTCGACCCCGTACCGTTGCCGGACGAAGGTTGACAAGGCGTCGAGGTAGTTCCGCCCTCCTGGCAGAACTTCCCGCGCGATCTCGCGGGCGCTGGCGTTCAGCGGCATCAACGGCCGCCGTAACGCCTTGGGCAAACCCCGTAGCAAATGCGCCACCCGCTCCTCCCGTAGCGCCGGCACCACCCAGTCGAGCTGACTCACATCCACCCGCTCCGCGACCGGCACCGCCAGCCTCAGCGTCACTCCGTCCCTTTCCTCTCCCGGCGCGTAGGCGTACGCCACCGGCAGCCGATGCCCCCGACCTCGATCTCGTCCGGGAAGGCCTCGCTGTCGAATCCCGCCGCCGCCTCCCCCAACACATCCGCTCCGTCGCGCACAGGAATCCCCAGCCGCCGTGAGCCTTTCGCTCCCGATCCAGATCGGCCACGGAACTGACATCCGTCAGCCGCGCCGCATAGAAGCGGTAAAACGCTTCGTCCAGGTCCGGAACCACCCGCCGGCTCAGCCTCGTTTGCCAGAGCTCGATCTTCTCCCGCAGCCGCTGATTGTGAGCGAGAAACGGTGCCAGGCGACCTGACCCGACTGTGCGCCTTCCCTGCCCCTCCGGCTCGGCCTCGAGTTCCCGCCCCACCAGCGCGACGCGGAGGAAGACCTCCGTCGCCCCGGCCGGATTCACCCGCCCGTAACCTACCGTGCGCTCCCGCAGCACCAAGCCTCGCATCAGAACGCGCTCACGGGCCAACACCCGGCCGGCTTCGGGCTCCCATCGCACCTGGTCATGCGTTACGCGAATCAGATGGGGCGCCAGCTCGATCACCCACTCCGGATCAATCGCGGCCACGGTGCGGAGGTACGCTTGGGTCGTCTCGACCAGCTCCCCGGCCACCACCCATTCCGGGGAGTGCCCGCGCACTTCGGGCGCTCGCGCGACGCCCTGCTCCCCTGCGGGTCGGTGCCCCGGTTTCTCGGACGGCTTTGCGAACAACGCCGAGCCGGGAAACACCTTGGCCGACCGGCCACCCACCATCCGATAGACATTGCGCTCCTGGCGTCGGCCCACGTGCCCCCACAGGCCGGTCAGCACCGCCCGATGAATGGCGGTGTAACGCGGGTCGAACCTCCCGCCTGCCTTCACGCCTCCCGCAGCCGGGTCGCCTCCCAACTCCGCGACGGCCTCCTCCAGTTCCGCATGCACGTCCCGCCACTCGCGCATCCGGAGAAACGAGAGAAAATGGGTCCGGCAGAACTTTCGCATCTGATTCTGCGTCTTGAGGACTTCCCATTGGCCGTGGTACGCCTCCCACAAGTTCAACAGCGTGAGAAAGTCGGAGCGCGGATGCTGGAACCGACGGTGCGCCGTCTCCGCCGCGGCCTGCTGGTCGAACGGACGTTCGCGCGGATCCTGGATGCTCAGGCCCGCCGCAATCACGAGCACCTCCGGCAACGCCCCCTCCGCGCGCGCCTGCAACAACATGCGTCCGATCGCCGGGTCCACCGGCAACCGCGCCAGGTCCCGACCCAGGTCCGTCAGCCTGCGCTGATCATCGAGCGCCCCGAGCTCCTCGAGCAACTGATACGCCGCGGCCACGGCCGCCGCCGTCGGCGCCTCGAGAAACGGGAAAGTCTCCACCTCGCCGAGCTGCCACGCCTTCATGCGCAGGATGACCTCGGCCAGATCGCACCGCTGGATCTCCGGCTCCGTAAACGGACGGCGTGCCGCGTAATCCTCCGCCGAGTAGAGCCGGACGCAGACGCCGTCCGCCACCCGCCCGCAACGGCCGCTGCGCTGGTTGGCGCTGCTCTGCGAAATCGGTTCAACCGGCAGCCGGTGCGTCCGTGTCGCCGGGCGGTAGCGGCTGAACCGCGCCAAACCGGTGTCCACCACGTACCGGATCCGCGGCACGGTCAGCGACGTCTCGGCGATGTTCGTCGCCACCACCACGCGCCGCCGCGGACCGGGCGCGAACACCCGCTGCTGCTCGCCCGCGCTCAGCCGTCCAAACAGCGGGACCACCTCCAAACGCTCCCCATACCGCGCCGTCAGCAGGTCGCACGCTTCGCGGATGTCCCGTTCGCCGGGCAGGAATACCAGCACATCGCCGTCGGCCGACTCGTCCAGGAGGCCGCCGACCGCGTCCACCGCGGCATCGATGTAAGTCACATCCCCGGCTTCCTCGGCCTGTTCGTTCAAGGGCGCATAGCGGACCTCGACCGGGTACACCCGCCCCGAAACCTCGATGACGGGTGCCCCGTCGTAGGCTCGCGAGAACAGCCCCGTATCGATCGTGGCCGAGGTGATGACCAGCTTGAGATCGTCCCGCTGCCGCAGGAGCTGCTTCAGGTAACCCAGGAGGAAATCGATGTTCAGCGATCGCTCGTGCGCTTCGTCGATAATCAACGCCTCATACTCCGCCAGCATCGGGTCGCGCTGCAGCTCGGCCAGCAGGATGCCGTCGGTCATCACCTTCACCCCTGTCTCGGGGCGCGTGTCATCCGCAAAGCGGATCTTGCAGCCCACCTCGACGCCCCACCGCACCTCGAGCTCCTCCGCGAGCCGGCGCGAGATGGACAGCGCGGCCACCCGCCGGGGTTGGGTGCAACCGATCCGCGCCCGCAGCCCGAGGCCCGCCTCGAGGCACATCTTGGGGAGTTGCGTCGTCTTGCCGGAGCCGGTTTCCCCCGCCACCACCACCACCGGGTGGGCGCGAATGGCCGCCACAATCTCCTCCCGTCGGGCGGTGATGGGCAGGGCCTCGGGGTAAGCCATCCGCCGAAGCACCGCCGCCCGGCGCTGCCGTGTCGCCACCGAGGCCCGCGCCTCGGTCAGCCAACGGGCAACGGGAAGTCCGCCGCCGGCTGGGCGCGACCCCTCAACCCGCGCCCGCCGCAACGCGTGGCCCAAGCGGATCTGGTCCGGCAGAAGACAGCGCGGCAGCAGTTCCCGCAACTCCTGGAGGGCCTTGGCCGTCTCCCAAAAAGCTGGCCCGCCTTGCGGCGGGCCAACGTACGTAACCGTGTGAGCCAATCTATGGTTGCAGAGCTGAGCGCCCCGTTGGGGTCCACTCAGTAAACTTGCTCGGTCTTGCGCGGGCTCTTGTACGAGTACCACGTCTTGTCCGGGTCATTGGCTTGGCAGGCAATGTTCACCCGCGCGGTGAGCGTCACCTTCGACATGGTCCCTTTCATCACCGGTCCGGTCCACTTCTTGATCTCCGAATGGCCATCCGCGAACGCGAACCCGCATGCGCCGTTGTGGTAAGTGGCGGGGATGTCCACGATGTTCACGGAACTGTTCGGCGGGAAGCAGCCCGCGTCGTTGATGCTGTCCGGATGCTCGTCCACATACACCCAGGTCTCCGTCGGCCCCGGGATGTTGAGGTCCGAGGCCTTCGTGGGGTGGGCATAGATCGCTCCCATGGGGCCGGTCTCGGCGTTGCCTTCACCCACCAGGATGTTGCCAGAGATGCTGCGCACCCGTTCGGTCCACCCACGCGCCCGCTGCGCCGGCGCGAGGTACTTGTCCGCCGGACACTTGTAGATGTTCTTCGCCTGGGCAAAGTAGGTGGCCAGCACCGCGTAGCGCGGGTCGAGCAGGAAGATCGTGTTGGTGTTGTCCGAGCTGGTCGTCCAATCCAGCCAACCCGTCACCCAAGGACGCTCACGGGCATTCACCCCCGGCTGGAACCCACCGTGGTAGGCCCCGGGGAACTTGTCGTTGTTGTCCGACTGATACATGTTGTTCGCCAACATCACCTGCTTGCTGTTGTTCATGCAGAGGATGCCGGTGGCCTTGGATTTCGCACGCGCCAAGGCCGGCAACAGCATGCCGGCCAAAATGGCGATAATCGCGATCACAACCAGCAGTTCGATCAGGGTGAACCCCTGCCTGCCGGTTCGGGACTGGTTGAGGTGCTTCATGGCTTGTCGCTTTTCAGTCGTTGAATCGGGTCAAGTTGCGCCGCGGAGCGTGGATTGTCGCGCCGTATCCGTCAATCCATCAGTGCCGCACCAGCTCACCCGACCGGAAACCCGACGCCCCCACTCTAAAGCCCACGCGCAGGGCAGGAAATGTGCGTCTGGCCGCACAGACTTCCGCGTCTGCCGCACGCCGACCCGCCACCCCCGCCAAGCCTTTGACACGCACGACGCGTTACCTAGACTGCGCGCATGAGGACAGTCAAGGTGCCCCTCGGTGCGCGTTCTTACTCGATCGTGATCGGCCGGCGCGTCGCCGACCGGCTCGGCCGGGCCTGCGCCAAGCTCGGCTTCAGCCCGAAATGCGCCGTCGTCACCGACACGCAGGTGGGCCCGCTCCATGCCGCCCGCATCCTCGCCAGCCTCCGCAAGGCCGGGTTCTCCCCGGTGATCGTCACCGTCCCGGCCGGGGAAACCGCCAAGTGCCTCGAACAAGTCGAAATCTGCTACCGCGCCCTGGCGCGCCACCGTCTCGAACGTAAGTCGTTCCTCGTCGCCCTCGGCGGCGGCGTGGTGGGCGATCTCGCGGGGTTCGTCGCGGCCACGTACTTGCGCGGCATCTCCTTCATCCAGCTTCCCACCACCCTCCTCGCCCAGGTGGACAGCTCGGTGGGCGGGAAGACCGGTGTCAACCTGCCCGACGGCAAGAACCTCGTCGGCGCCTTCCACCAGCCCCGCCTGGTCATGTGCGACCTGGCCACCCTCGATTCCCTCCCCGAACGCGAGTTCCGCGCCGGCATCGCCGAAATCATCAAGTACGGCATCATCCGGGACGCTGCCTTCTTCGAGCAACTCGAACGCGACCTCGACCGGCTGCTGGCCCGCGAGGAGGCCGCCCTCGGCGCCTTTGTCGCCCGCTCGTGCGAGATCAAGGCCGAGGTCGTCGGGCAGGACGAAACCGAGACCGGCCTCCGTTCGATCCTCAACTTCGGCCACACCCTCGGCCACGCCCTCGAGACCGTGGCGGGCTATGGACGCTACCTCCACGGCGAAGCCATCGCCATCGGCCAGGTGGCAGCCGCCCGTCTCTCCGCTGAACTCCTCGGTCTGCCGGCCGAGGCCGTCGAGCGTATCCGGGAGCTGTTTGCCCGGGCCGGCCTGCCCACCAGCGTCTCCCTGAGTGCGGCGCAGAAGAAACGACTCCTGGCGGCCATGCTTCTCGACAAGAAGGTCAGCGGCGGCGAAATCCGCTTCGTGCTCGCCGAGGCCATCGGAGAAGTCCGTTGGGGCAAGCGCGTCCCGGAGAAGCTGATTTGGCGCGCCCTCGCCCCGTAGGAGCCGACGTCAGGAGGCTCACCCCCAAGGCAGAGTCTCGTCACCTCGTCTCCTACCCGCCATCCCGTAGGAGCCGACGTCAGGAGGCTCACCCCCTCCCCATGCTTGACTCCCGGCCGAGGGCGTCCTTCCCCTGACCCGGTGATTACCGCATCCTTTCGTCTCGCCCTTGCCAGCCTCTTGCTCGCCACGACCGCCCCCTCCCTGTCGGACCCGGAGCCCGATCCCCCTGCCGTCAACCCCTTCGCCCGGGGGTTGCCGACTTCGCCCGAGTTCTTCCCCATCGCGGTCTGGCTCCAACCCCCGCCCGCGCCCAGGCTTATCGCCACGCCGGCTTCAACCTCTACGTCGGCCTCTGGCGGGGGCCCACCGACGCGCAACTCGACGCCCTCCGCGACGCCGGCATGCGCGTTGTCTGCGACCAGAACGACGTCGGCCGCCGCCGCCTCGACGACCCCACCATCGTGGCGTGGATGCACGGCGACGAACCGGACAACGCCCAATCCCTCGGCCCCGGCAAGGGCTACGGCCCGCCCATTCCTCCCGCCAAGGTCATTGCGGATTACGAGCAAATGCGCCGTCGCGACCCCTCCCGGCCTGTCCTGCTCAACCTCGGCCAAGGCGTCGCCTGGGACGACTGGCATGGCCGCGGCGTCCGCACCCGGCATCCGGAGGACTACCTCGAATACGTCCAGGGCGCCGACATCGTCTCGTTCGACATCTACCCGGTCACCCACGACCGGCCCGCCGTCAGCAGCAACCTCTGGTACGTCGCTCGCGGTGTCGAGCGACTGATCGAGTGGACCGGCGGCCGGAAACCGGTCTGGAACTGCATCGAGTGCACCCGGATTTCGCACCCGACCGCCAAGCCAACCCCCCATCACGTCCGGGCAGAGGTCTGGATGTCCCTCATCCACGGCTCGCGCGGACTGATCTACTTCGTCCACGAATGGCAGCCGCGTTTCAACGAATCGGCTCTGCTCGATGACCCCGAGATGCTCGCGGCGGTGACGCGGCTCAACCGCCAAATCCACACTCTGGCGCCCGTGCTCAACTCGCCTTCCCTGCCCCACCTCGCCCGGGTCACCACCGAACCCGCCGACGTCCCGGTCGCTTTCGCCGTCAGACAACACCGGGACGCCACATACCTGTTCGCCGTGGCAATGCGCGACCGCCCGGTTCAGGCGCGGTTCACCGTCGAAACCGCGGCCCGGGTGCGCCAGGCCGAAGTCCTCGGCGAAGACCGATCCATCGCCGTCACGGACGGGACGTTCACCGACACCTTCCACGGCTGGGACGTCCACCTCTACCATCTGCCACCGCCCTGACCCCTGGCCGGTCGGCATCCTCGGCAGCGCAGCCGACCGCCGCCGTCTGTGGGGCGGGCTTCCAGCCTGCACTGCGCCCGGACCCCACCCGCTCCCCACCACCGCAGCCTCCCCCCTCGTCCGCGCTGACAGCCGCGGCTGATCCATTTACATTCGCCGCATGCCAAAACGGCTGTTCCTCCTCGACGGCATGGCGCTGGCCTATCGGGCCCATTTCGCGTTCATCGCCCGCCCGATCCGCACCTCCCAAGGCCTCAACACCTCTCCCTTGTTCGGGTTCGTGCAGACCCTGCTCGAGATCCTCGAGAACTGGCAGCCCACCCATCTTGCGGTGGCCTTCGACACCGAGGCCCCCACCGCGCGACACCGGGAGTTCCCCGCCTACAAAGCCCAACGCCAGGCAATGCCCGAGGACCTCAGCGCCGCCCTCCCCCACCTGCGTCGCTTCCTCGACGCCTTCCAGGTCCGCGCCCTCGCTCTCGATGGTTACGAAGCCGACGACCTCATCGGCACGCTCGTCCGCCGTGCCGAACCTGCCGGCTTCGAGTCCTTCATGGTCACCCCCGACAAGGACTTCGGCCAACTGGTCACCGAACGCACCCTGCTCTGGAAGCCGGGCCGCCAGGGCGGTGACATCGAGATCCTGAAACCCGCCGACGTCTGCCGGCGCTGGGGCTGAGTCGCGTGGATCAACTCATCGACCTCCTCGGCCTGATGGGTGACGCCAGCGACAACCTCCCCGGCGTCCCGGGCATCGGCGAGAAAACCGCGGCCAAGCTCATCGCCCAGTTCGGTTCGCTCGAAGCCACCCTCGCGCACGCCGCCGAGATCAAGGGCAAGGTGGGCGAAGCCCTCCGTCAACACGCCGACCAGGCCCGCCTCTGCAAACGCCTCGCCACCATCCTCACCGATGCCCCCTCGACCTGGACCTCGACGAACTCCGCCTCCGCCCCCGCAACGCCGAGGCTCTGCAAGCCCTCTGCGTCGAGTTCGAGTTCAACGCCATCGGCCGACGCCTGTTCGGCGAGCATTTCAAGGCGGGCCGCGGCGCGGGTGTCTTGAAGTCCGAAGGGCCAAGTCCGAAGGGCGAAGGGCGAAGTGACGGGTCACAGGACGCCGCGTCCGCCCGGCGCCCGGCGTCCACCGACACGCTCGAACTCGATCTGTTCGGCGACGCCGAGTCCGGCCCGGCTTCCGCGACAACGCCGCCACCCTCCCCGGCTGTCCCGGTCCCCCTGCTGCATTTCCCGGTGGTGGTGCAGGCTTCCAGCCTGCCGCCCTCCCGACTCCCCGCCCCACCCTCCGCACCCGAACAGGTCGCCCCCCGCCTCCGCACCCTCGCCACGACCCCTCACCGTTACGAACTCGTCGACACCCCCGCCCGCCTCGACGCGCTGGTAGCTCGTCTCTCCACCCAGAAGGCATTCTGCCTGGACACCGAAACCGACGGACTCGACCCCCAGACCGCCCGGCTCCTCGGACTCGCCTTCAGTTGCGCCCCCGGCACCGGCGCCTACGTGCCGGCCGAACCCGCCGCCCTCGCCGCGCTCCGCCCGCTGCTCGCCAACCCGACATCCTCAAGGTCGGTCACAACCTCAAGTTCGACCTGCTCGTGCTCCGCTGGAACGACCTCGACGTCCGCGGCCCCCTCTTCGACACCATGATCGCCCACGCGCTCCTCGAACCCGAGCAGCGCCACACCATGGACTACTGCGCCGAGGCCTACCTCGGTTACTCGCCCCTCCCGCTCACGCACCTCATCGGACCCAAGGGCCCCGACCAACGCAGCCTTGCTTCAGTGCCCGTCGACCAGGTCGCCGAGTACTCCGCCGAAGACGCCGACGTGACCTGGCAGTTGCACCTCGAGTTCCTGCCGCGCCTCCGGGACCTGTCCTCGAACGCGTCTTCCACGAGGTCGAGATGCCGGCCCTGCCCGCCCTCGTGGCGATGGAATTCGCCGGCATCCGCGTCGACGCCGCCGTGCTCGCCGAGTTCAGCGCCCGCCTCGCCCGTGAGCTGGCCGAACTCGAGGCCACCCTGCATCGCCTGGCCGGCCGCACGTTCAACGTGAACTCGAACAAGCAACTCGGCGAAGTCCTGTTCGACGAACTCCGCCTTGTCGAGAAACCCAAACGGACCGCCACCGGCCAGTACGCCACCGACGAGTCCACGCTGCAGACACTGGCGGGTGAGCATGAGATCGTCCGCTGCCTCCTCGAATACCGCACCGTGGCCAAGCTCAAGTCCACCTATGCCGATGCCCTCCCGGCCGCCATCTCGCCGCGCACAGGCCGCATCCACACCACCTTCTACCAGGCCGCCACGGCGACCGGCCGGCTCAGCTCCCAGGACCCCAACCTCCAGAACATCCCCATCCGCACCGAGCGCGGCCAGGAAATCCGACGCGCCTTCGTCGCCCCCCGATCCCGACTGGTGTCTCCTCTCCGCGGACTACTCGCAGATCGAGCTTCGCCTCATCGCTGCCATCAGCCAGGAGGCCGCGATGATCGAGGCTTTTCACCGCGGCGAGGACATTCACACCGCCACGGCCGCCCGGGTGTTCGGCGTCCCACCCGACCAGGTCACCCCCGAACAACGCCGTCGCGCCAAGACCGTCAACTTCGGGATCATCTACGGGATCTCCGCGTTTGGGCTGGCCCAGCGCCTGGGTCTGCCGCGGAAGGAAGCGGCCGCCATCATCGACCACTACTTCGCCAGCTATCCCGGCATCCGCCGTTACATGGACGAGACCATCGCCCGCGCCCGGGAAGCCGGCTACGTCCAGACCCTGACCGGCCGCCGCCGTCGTCTCCCCGATCTCAAGTCGGCCAACGCCACCACCCGGGCCGCCGCCGAACGCAACGCCATCAACACGCCCATCCAGGGCAGCGCGGCCGACCTCATCAAGCTGGCAATGGGCCGCATTCACGCCGAGCTCGTCCGGCGCAACCTCCGCACGCGGATGCTCCTTCAGGTCCACGACGAACTGGTCTTCGACCTGTACCGACCCGAGGAAGCCGAGGTGCGCGTCCTGGTCGCCGAACAGATGAAGACCGCCCTTCCGCTGTGCGTCCCGCTCGAAGTCGAACTGGGCGTCGGCGCCAACTGGCTCGAAGCCCACTGACCCCCCCTTGCCTCCGGTGACCACGCCCGCCCTTCCCCGGGAACCACGCCCGCCTCCCGTTGGGGACCACGCCCGCCTCGGGCGTACCGGGGTGCGCCCTCGCGCCCCGGTTCGTCCCGTCCCTCTCACTCCATCATTCGCGGGAGACTGACGCGAAACACGGTTCCCGTCTTACTGGTGGACACCAGGCTCAGCTCCGCCCCGAGATGCACAGCGAGTTGCCGGCTGATAGCCAAACCGATCCCGGATCCGCCCTCCTTGGTTGAACGTACCGGCTCGAACAATCGTGCTTGGACGGTGGGCGGCACACCCGGTCCCTGGTCCCGCACATCGATCAACACGCGTTCGCCCTCCACGGACCAGCGCAAGGCGACGGGCGCCCCCGCCGGGCTCGCCTCCACCGCGTTCTGCACCAGGTTCACCAGGAGTAATCGCAACAGTCCGGCCACGCGATTGTCGAAGTCGAACGCCCCGCTGCCGCCCGCCTCGATGCGCACCTCGCTTGCGGCCGCGGCGACCTGACATTCCCGGACCACCTGCCCGGTCAACTCCGCCAGGGAGAGCGTGTAGGCCGCCTCCTGCTGTTGGTCTCGCAACACGCCGACGACCTGTTGAATGAGGGCCTGCATCCGCCGCGTTGCGCCCAGCGCCTCGCGCCATTCCTCGCTTTCGGCGTCGGCGGCGGTGTCCTGTCGCGCGCCCACGAACGACTGCAGGCCGGCCACCGGGTTCTTCAGGCTATGGATCAGATGCGCCGCCACGGCGCCCACGGCGGTCACCTTCGCGGCCTGAGCGAGTTCCCGGTTGGCCCGTCGCAAGTCGTCGGTGCGCGCGGCCAGCAGTGCCTGCGCCCGGCCCAACCGTCTGAACACCCAGGCCAGACCCACCGTCACCACCACGGCGCCTCCGCAGAACACCCCGGCGCTCTGTTCGTTCAACTGCCGGTCCAGCCGCGCGAACTCCCGCTCCAGGGTGACCGCCTCCACCATGAACTGCGCCACCCCGACCATCTCCGCATCACCGGGCCGGTGAAGCGGCAGGTAGATCTCCAGCCACGACAAGGTGTCCGTTCCACCCCTTCCAGGTCGGGCAGCGCGAGAAACAGCTCCTGCCGCGGCGCGGACGGCCGATAACGCGTCACCGGCTCGCCCTGACGCATCTGGGCCAGCGTGGTGTCGCTCAAGCCCGCCTCCTTGACCTCAAACGGCACGGCCTCGACAAACCGGCCGTCCGGACCAAACAACCGCGCCGCGATGATGTTGGTCAGGTTCGCGAGGTTCAGCAGCAGGCCGTACTGGTACTCCGCGGCTGCCAGGTCGAAATCCGGATCCTCCCCCGCCATCTCCGCCGCGGTCCGCGCCGCCATGGCCTGCAGGATCACCGCGTCCCGTCCCATGATCTGGCTGCGCATTTGCCGGCCAAGCTGCCAGCGTCCCCAGCCCACCACCAACGCCAGGGCCAGCAAGGTCAAACCGGTGGCCACCAGGCCCAGCCGGGCCGACGAACCGCGGGATGGTGGCGACACGCTCTTCACAACTCCAGTTCCACCCCCAGGCTCACACTGTTCGCGTGATAGTCCGAGGCGGGCAGGGTGTCCCGGGTCATTTCCCGGTCGTACTCCGCGTACACCGTCCACTTCCGGCCCAGGCGATAGTCCCCCCGCACGTTGAACCCAAGATCAGTCTTGTGGCGCAAGTCCGACCCCGGCCCCGCTGAAGCCTGCACCGCGTAGTCGTACCAGCGGACCCGCAGCTCTCCCCGCACGCTCCACGACGGCGCCCGATAACGCACCTGCAAACCCGCGCTGTAACGGTCGTAGTCAAAGTAGCCACCGCCATTGTCCTGGTTGTCCAGGAAACCGAGGCGCATCTGCGTGCTCCAACGGCGCGTCTCGTCCCACGTCCAACGCCCCTTCAGTTCCAGTTCATGCGCCGTGAACTCGAGTTCCCCGGGCAATTCGCTGCCGTCTGCCGTCAGGGCGGCCGGCCATCATACCACCGCTGACTCAGCCGGTAACTCAACCCCACCTCGGCCCGCCGCCCAAACTCCCGAAGCAACCTCGCGGTCGGCACCACTTCCCAATACGGGTCCAGGGGCGACTCGAAATACTGCCACGACCCGTCCAGTGCCCCCTCGACCGCCCCCCTTCCCCAGCCCTTCCGCAGCGACGGCGACAACAGCACCGTATGACCACGGGCGGTCACCGTGGTGAGGTCCGCCTCCGTCGCCGACACGTCGAACACCTGGTGCAGGAACACGTACTGCCCGCGCACCCCTGCCAGCCAGCGTCGTCCCAAGTCCCGCTTGACCTCACCCTGCGCCAGCACGATTGCCTCCGGTTCGGCGGCCGTGACGTCCACGAAATGGCTGTAGTCCCCCGACACCATCACGGCCACCTCGGTCCCGTCCGTGGGAAGCCGGTTCAACAAGAAATCGCCCCCGGCACTCACCAGGCCCGCCGCCACGGGATGGACACTGCTCAACAACACGTTATCGCGGTGCCCCCGCCCACGCGTACGGCCCCGCTTGTCGTCCACACCGACGGCACGGAAGGCTCAAGCAACTCCGTCAACGCGCGCTCGTCCAGCAGCAAGTCCTCCGCCGCCTCCGGCTCCGCCTGCCCCGCGGCTTCCGCGCCTCCCCACAGCCGACCGCTCATCACGAGCAGCCCGATCCACCCCGCTGTACCCCGCCCGCGCCCGCTCCCTCTCGGCGAACGCCACCCCATCCGGCAGCTTGGCAACCAGCCCATGTCCCCGACGATCTACCTCGAAACGCCGCTCACGTCGAGCCCCACCACCGTGCCCTCGCACCCGCGGCGGCAGGACGGTCCAAACCTCGCGCCGCGTCCGGAGCGTGCGTACGGCTCACCGCCGCCCGCCGGGTCCCCCGCCACCTGAGCCCGCTGGAAACGATCAGAGAAGATGACCATCTCAATTAAACAGGCTACCATAGGCCCATGCTGCTGCCACCCGCACGATCCGACGCCTCCGACCGAGGTCTGTCGCGGAAGCGCCCCGGACCCGGGGCACGGCGGGCCGCCTTGGGCGGCGCCGCGCTGGCACTCCTCCTGCCATTCGCGTCCGCCGCCGCTCCGTGGGAAACCGGTCCCGGCTATCGCCGGCTCGCTCTCGAGGTGCCCCCGGGCGGCCGCCCGGGTTTCACGACGCTTCCCGTGCCGCTTACCGGCGTGACCTTCACCAACCAGTTGGCTCAGTCCCGCTACCTCGAGAACTTCAACCTGCTCAACGGCTCCGGTGTGGCCCTGGGCGATTTTGATGGGGACGGGCGCTGTGATGTCTATCTCTGCGGCCTCGAGCGCCCGGGAGCTCTGTACCGTAATCTGGGTGCTTTCCGCTTTGAGGACGTCGCCGACCGCGTCGGCGCCGACTGCGCCGGCCAGGCTTCGACGGGCGCCGCCTTTGCCGATGTCAACGGGGACGGGCACCTCGACCTGCTCGTCAACTCGATGGGCGGCCCCAATGCCCTGCTGGTCAACGATGGCCGGGGTCGGTTCACCAACCTCACGGCGGCTGCCGGCCTGGTCTCCTCCCTCGGCTCCACCTCGCTGGCTCTGGCCGACATCGACGGGGACGGCGACCTCGACCTCTACGTGGCGAACTACGGCGTGAACTCGATCCTCCGCAGCGGGGGTCACCTCAGTTTCCGCTATGTCAACGGCCGCCCCGTGGCCACCGGTCGCCACGCCAAACGCGTCCGCGTCCTCGACGGCCGCATCTTTGAACTGGGCGAACCCGACGGGCTCCATCTCAACGACGGCAGCGGTCGCTTCACGCCCATCCCTGGACCGGCGGCGCCTTCTTGGACGAGGAAGGCCGCCCGTTGGCCGACGCTCCCTGGGACCAGAGCCTCAGCGTTCTGTTCCACGACCTCAACGGAGACGGCGCGCCCGACCTCTACGTTTGCGGCGACGCCTCGACCCCTGACCGGCTCTGGCTCAATGACGGCCGCGGCCGCTTCCGCGCCGTCCCCGCGGTGGCCGTTCGCCAAACGCCGTACTTCTCCATGTCGGTGCTGGCCGCCGACCTGGACCGCGACGGCCACGACGACCTGCTGGTGACCGACATGCTGAGCCGCCAGCACCTGTACGCGCTCACCCAGCGCGGCACGATGCACGACCAACCCCGCCTGCCGGGCGACCTGACCAGCCGCCTGCAAGAACGCCGCAACATGCTGCTCCGCAGCCGCGGCGACGGCACCTTCGCCGAGTTGGCCTGGTTCGCAGGCGTCGCGGGCTCGGAATGGGCCTGGAGTTGCCTGTCCCTGGACGTGGACCTGGACGGCTGGGAGGATCTCCTCATCAGCAACGGCTTCCTCCACAACGTCGACGACCTCGACACCCAGGAGCGCATCCGCAACCTCGGCCGCTTGACCGTCGCCGAGTCCCGCCAGACCGCCCTGCTCTTCGAGCGTCTGGACACCGCCAACCTGGCCTTCCACAACCAGCGCGACCTCACCTTCCGCGAGTGCGGTCGCGCCTGGGGATTCGACTCCCTGCGCGTCTCCAACGGCATGGCCCTCGGCGACCTGGACGGCGATGGCGACCTGGATTTGGTGGTCAATTGCCTCAACGACGGAGCGCTCGTGCTTCGCAACGACACCTCCGCCCCGCGCCTCGCGGTCCGTCTCCGCGGCCGACCGCCGAACACCCAGGGCATCGGCGCTCGTATCCGCGTCTCCGGAGGCCCGGTCGTACAGGAACAGGAGATGGCTGCGGGGGGACGCTACATGAGCGGCGATGAACCCCTCCGCGTCTTTGCCACCGGCAACGCCCAACGACTCACCATCGAGGTCAGATGGCGGGCGGGCGGGCAAACCATCATCACCAACGCCGAGCCCAACTCGCTGTACGAGATCCATGAACCCGTCACCGCCGGATCTCCGCCGTAACCCCGGCATCCTCGCCCCGGCCGGTGCCCCTGTTCGCCGACGTCAGCGACCAACTCGGCCACCGCCACGTGGAAACTCCCTTTGACGACTTCGCCCAACAACCGCTGCTTCCTTACCGCCTGAGCCGGCTGGGTCCGGGCATCGGCTGGCTGGATCTTGACGCCGACGGCCGGGACGAATTGATCGTGACAGGGGACACCGGCGGCCGGCCGGAGGCCTTTCGGTACGGACCGGCCACAGAGCGGTTCCTGCCCCTGGCTGCGGAACTGCCTGGGCTGCCGGGCGACGGCGTGGCGGTGGCGGGCTGGGTCTCGAGCGCCGGCCAACGCCGCTGCCTGGTCGGCGTGGCTGGCCAGAAGGCGGGCGACACGAACGTGCCGGTGCTCGCCCTTTTCGCCTGGGAGGAACCACGACTCACGGCGGTCGGGGATTGGGGGGCTGGCCGCCAGCGCGGGCCCCGTGGCGGTGGCGGACTATGACGGGGACGGCGACCTGGACGTGTTCGTCGGCGGGCGCTTCCGCCCCGGGCAGTACCCGCCCCGGTCGACTCGGCCCTGCTACGCAATACCGACGGGCGGTTGCAGCCGGATCCGGAGGCGAACCGGCTGCTGGCCGGGATCGGACTTGTGGCGGGGGCCTGCTGGACCGACGTGGACGGGGACGGTTTCAGCGATCTGGTGGTGGCCTGCGAATGGGGGCCGCTGCGGATCTTCCGGAACCATCGGGGCGTGCTCCACGACGAAAGCTCCGCCTGGGGCCTGGCGGCGCACACCGGTTTGTGGACCGGGATCACTGCCGGGGACTTTGATGGCGATGGCCGAATGGACCTGGTGGCCGGCAACTGGGGACTCAACAGCCCTTACCGCGCTTCGCCGGCCGAGCCTCTCGAACTGCTGTACGGCGATTACGACGATAACGGCTTGGTGGATGTCCTGGAGGCCTATCAGGTGCCCGGCCTCGGGCTGGCGCCCCGCCGCGACTTCGATACGATCGCCTCGGCGCTGCCCTTCGTTCGCCACCGCTTTGCCTCTCGACGCGCGTATGCCCAGGCCAGCTGGAGCGAAGTCTTGGGGCCGGCAAAGGCCCACACCCGCCGGCTCGCGGTCACGACGCTGCTCACGACGGTGTTCATGAACCGCGGCGGCCGCTTCGAGGCGGTGGCGTTGCCAGCCCAAGCCCAGTGGGCACCCGTGTACGGGGTCGGTGTGGCGGATCTGGACGGCGACGGATTTGAGGACCTTTTCCTGAGCCAGAACCTGCATGCCACGCGACCGGACTTCACGCGGATGGACGCGGGTCGGGGTCTGGTGTTGCGTGGCGATGGTAAGGGCGGTTGGGCAGTTCTCTCCGGCCAGGAATCCGGCGTACTGTTGTATGGCGAACAACGGGGCTGTGCATTGGCGGACTTCGATGCGGATGGGCGGACGGACTTGGCAGTCGCCCAGAACGGGGCGCTCACGGGGCTGTTCCGCAACCTCGGAGCGCGACCCGGCCTGCGGGTGCGGCTGGTCGGGCCGGTGGGGAACCCGGAGGGAGTGGGCGCGCAACTGCGGCTGCGTTGGGGCGACCGCCTGGGTCCCGCGCGGGAGTTGCACGCCGGCAGCGGGTACGGCTCCCAGGACAGCCTGATCCCCGTGCTTGCCACGCCGGAGCCACCGGACCATGTCTGGGTACGCTGGTCGGGCGGCGCGGAGACGGAGACGATGGTGCCGCCGGGCGCAACCGGAATCACGGTTCACGGCCCGGGCTCAGCCCTTGAGAATTCCGTTCCCTCCCGGCTCCTCAGCCAACCCCGGTTGCCTCGCCCCTGACCCCGTGGGCGAATCCACTCCGCGATTTCCTTCCCCGCCCCGCCCTCCCCTGCTAGGGTCCTGCCGTTGTTACGGAAACGAAAAAGCCAGC
This sequence comes from Verrucomicrobiota bacterium, assembly GCA_027493615.1. GTDB lineage: Bacteria > Verrucomicrobiota > Verrucomicrobiia > Limisphaerales > J093 > DSVZ01. The sequence goes on along the minus strand of JAOSKK010000038.1, from coordinate 192,997 downwards.
CTCTGCCGCGTGCCATCGCCCCGTCAACCGCGGTCGCCCCCGCCGGACCACCGTCCGCAACCGCTTCGCCCACCCTCGCGATGCCGCCGACGCCGTGCTCGCGCCACCGCCGCCTGGGCTTTCGCCTCGTTGCCCTCCTGACCCCCGCGCTGCTGCTGGGCGTCCTCGAGGTCAGCCTCCGTCTCGCCGGGTACGGCTATCCCACCCGCTACTTCCTGCCCGCGCAGATCGACGGCCGCGCGGTTTGGGTCGAGAACGACAAGTTCGGCTGGCGCTTCTTCCCGCCCGCCATCGCCCGCAGCCCCACGCCCACCGTGTTCCCGGCCACGAAGGAACCGGGTACCTTCCGCATCTTCCTCCTCGGCGAGTCCGCGGCTCTCGGCGATCCGCGACCCGCTTATGGTGTGGGACGCTACCTCGAAGTGCTCCTCCGCGAGCGTTTCCCCGATGCCCGTTTCGAGGTCATCTGCGCCGCCATGACCGCCATCAACTCGCACGGCGTCCTCCCCATCGCGCGCGAGTGCGCCGCCCTCGAGGGCGATCTGTGGATTGTCTATCTGGGCAACAACGAGTTCGTCGGTCCTTTCGGTCTCGCCAACCCCTTCGACCTCCGCGCCCCCGGCCGGCTCACCGTCCGCACCGTGCTCGCCCTCCGGGCCACCAAGCTCGGCCAGCTCACCGAAACCCTCCTCGCCCGACTCCGCCCGACCCGCCCCGGATCGCCGGCCTGGCAGGGTATGAAGACCGTGGCGGAACACCCCGTCCTGCCCACCGATCCCGCCCGGGAAACCGTCTACCGCAACTTCGAGCGCAACCTCGAAGCGATCGTCCGAACCGGCCTCCGTGCTCGCGCCCGCCTCCTCCTCTGCACCGTGGCCTCCAACCTCCGCGACTGTCCGCCCTTCGCTTCGACCCAGCCCGATGCGCTCCCGCCAGACCGCGCGGCGAACTGGAGTAATCTCTGGCTGCGAGCCATCGCTGCCCAGGCCAGCACCAACCACACCGAAGCCGCCGCGCTCCTCGAACGGGCCCTCCCGCTGGCCCCCCACCTCCGCCGAACTCCACTACCGTCTCGCTCACTCCGCCCTCTACGCCGCGCGCCCTGATCTCGCCCCCCACCCATTTCCGGCTCGCCCGCGACCGCGATGCGCTTCCTTCCGCGCCGATGCGCGGATCAACTCGACCATCGCCTCCGTGGCCAAACGTCATGCCACCCGGGGCGTCGGGTTCTTCGACGCCGAAGCCGCCCTGTCCGCCGACGTCCCCGGCGAGTCCCGGCCAGGAGTCGTTTCACGAACACGTCCACTTCAACTTCGCCGGCAGCTACCGCCTCGCCCTCGCGCTCGCCGCCCACCTCGAACCCCAGCTCCCCGCCGCGCTCCTGGCCGGCCGGCGTCAGGACACCTGGGCCAGCCCCGAACGCTGTGCCCGCCGGCTCGGCCTGACCGATTGGAACCGTCTCGCGGTCTACGAAACCGTCTGGCAACGCCTGCAAGACGCCCCGTTCACCAACCAACTCGATCACGTCCCACGGCTCGCCCCGCTGCGCAGTCGGCTGCTCGAGCTCCGTCAGGCCCTGACCCCCCCATCCCGCGCAGAGGCCCGTGCGCTCTACGAGGATGCTCTCGCCCGCCGGCCTGCGGACTTTCGCCTCCATGAGAACTTTGCCGAGTTCCTCGAAGCCACGGGCCAGCACACCGAAGCACGAGACCAGTGGGACCGTGTCCGTGCCCTCATCCCGCACCATTGCTTGCCCTACTATCACCTCGGTCGCCTCGACGCCCGCCTTGGCAACCTCCCTTCCGCTCAGACTCACCTCGACCAGGCGCTGGCCCGGCGTCCCGACTTCCCCGAGGCTCGCCTCGAACTTGGCCGCGTCTTTGCCCGCCTGGGCCTCACCGAACAAGCCATCACCGAATACCAGACCGTCATCCGCCATCCCCTCGGAAGCCCCACCGCCTACCTCCGGTTGGCCGACCTCCTCGCCGCCCAGAAGCGTCGCGCCGAAGCCACCGCCACCCTGCAGGAAGCCGTCGCCCGCCATCCGCAGGCATGGGAACCCCGCTACTTCCTCGGCGTCGAACTGGCCGTCGACGACCAGCTCGAAGCCGCCGCCGAACAGTTCGCCGCCGCCGTCCGGCTCCGCCCGGACTTCGCCCCCGCCCAACTCAACTACGCCATCGCCCTGGCCAAGCTTGGCCAACTCGATCTCGCCCGCGCCCACTTCCGCGAAACCCTCCGTCTCGACCCCGCCAACGCTCGCGCCGCCGAATACCTCCGCTCGCTCGACCCGAAGGTTCGTCTCGACGAACCGCCCACAGCCGAGTAGCCTGCCCCCCATTCCCGCACGTGATCACGCAGCAACAGATTCAAACCATGAACCAGCCTCTCACCCGCCGCGGATTCATCCACCAAACGGCCGCCGCCTCCGCCACCCTCGCCTGGCTCGGCAGCCAGCAAGCCCCTCGTGTGCTCGCCGCCGAAACCACCCAGCCCGCCCTCCTCGGCGGCGCCCCGTGCACCCGGGTGGCTGGCCCGGTTGGCCCATCTGGCGCCAGTCCTGGGAACCCGCCGTGCTCGACGTCCTGCGCAGCGGCAGTTGGTTCCGCGGCGCCGGCGAACATGTCGCCGAGTTCGAACTGGCTTATGCGAAGCTCCTCGGCGCCCAACGCTGCCTCGCCACCGCCAGCGGCACCACCGCCCTGCTCGTCGCCCTCCACGTCATGGACGTGGACGCGGGTGACGAGGTCATCGTCTCGCCCTATACCTTCATCGCCACTTACAACGCCATTCTCCTCAAGAAGGCCCTGCCTGTCTTCGCGGACACCGATCCCGCCACGCTCACCCTCGACCCCGCCTCGATCCCCAGCCGCATCACCGACCGCACCCGCGCCCTCCTCCCGGTCCACATCTACGGCATGCCGTGCGACATGGACCCCATCAACGCCATCGCCCGCGAACACCGCCTCGCGGTGGTCGAGGACGCCTGCCAGGCCTGGCTCGCCGAGTACAAGGGGGCGCAAGTGTGGCGTGCTGGGCGATCTCGGCTGCTTCAGCTTCCAGAACTCCAAACACCTGCCCTCCGGCGAAGGCGGCGCCGTCACCGGCAACCGCGACGACCTCCTCGACCGCTGCCAGGCCTTCCACAACTGCGGCCGCGCCTTCGGCAACTTCAAGGGCGAGCGCCCCTACTTCACCCGCGGCAGCAACTACCGCATGCAGCAGTTCCAGGCTGTCATCCTCCTCCAGCAACTCGAGAAGCTCGTCCGCGAAACCGCCTGGCGCGGCGAAAACGCCGACTACCTCCAGGCCCAGCTCGCCACCATCCCCGGTATCAAGACCGTCCGGCTCCCCGAAAACAGCCGCGCCGTCTGGCATCTCTACCCCTTCCGCTACGACGCCCGCGAGTTCAATGGCCTGTCCCGCGACCGCTTCCTGCAGGCCCTCTCCGCCGAAGGCATCCCCTGCACGGGCGGCTACCACGAACAGTACTTCGATGGCCTGCTGGACGAGGCCATCCAGTCCCGCGGCTACCAGCGCCTCTTCAGCCCCCAACGCCTCAAGGCCTACCGCGACAGCCTCCACGAGCTCAAAGGCAACCGGGAAGTCTGCGCCACCACCGTCGCCGTCACCCAGAACCTCCTCCTCGCCGAACGCCGCGAGGTCGACCACATCGTCGAGGCGGTGCGCAAGATCCAGGCCCACAGCGCCGCCCTCGCACGCGCCTGAACGCGCCGCCTACTGCAGACTCAGCGGCAGCGCCTGGAGGCGGCGCGACACCTCGGCCCCAATCAGGCTGGTCCGGTGCTTGGCAATCTCCTTGCCGAGCGGCACCACCCGGGCGGGCGGCAGGCTGCGCACCAGCGCGCAGTACTGGCTGTTGACCATGATCCCGAGCAACTCGCCGGACTTGCTGAACGCCAGGTCCCCCTTCGAGGGGGAGAACTTCCCGAAGATCTTGCCCAGCGGCCGGCGGTTCATCTTCAGGTACCGCGGCAGCCCGGGCACCAGCTTGAACTCCACCTCCCCGTAGTAGCCATCCTTGCCGCCCACAATGACCGCGTCCTGGAACTTGGACGGGTCCTCCGAAACCTCGAACGGCTTGACGCCCAACCGCGCCACGGCCGCGGCATCCAGGGCCGAGACCAACAGCCGTGGGTCGGACGACACAAACATGAGCGAGTCGAGGTTCACACTCTGACCGCCCCGCGCCAGCACCACCGTCATCTCCTGCCAGTCACCCCCCCCCCACAGCGGCAACGACGTGTCGGTGATGTGGTAGAGCACGAACACCTGGTCGCGATCGCGGAACAGGACCACGCTGGCTTCCGTCGAGTCCCCGGCGCGGATGCCGAGGAATCCCGACCGCGTGGCGCGGCTGCTGCTCTGCACACGATGATCCAGGTAGGCCTGATAGATGGCATTGGGTGCCAGCTCGCGGTACTCCCGGATCTCGGCCGCCAGGTTTTGTGACTCCTGGGCCACCGAATCGATGCCCTTCGCCAGCACCGTCGCATGCTCCTGGAGCCGCTGCTTCTCCTCCGCGATGCTCGCCACCTGCTCCTGGGTTTGCTCAAGCTGCGTGCGAAACATCAACGCCTCGGTCTGCACCCGCGTCAGGTTCGTCGCCAGCCGGCCCTTCTCCTCCTGCGCCGCAAAGGCGGTCTGCTGGAGGTCCCCGATCTGCGCCTGCAACTGCCGGACCTCGTCGCGGCGGGCCGCCAGCTCGGCGCGGATGGCGTCGGCCGTGGCCTTCGAAACGGTGGCCTCGCTCGTGGCCGCCTGAAGCTGCTCCTGCAGGGCCAGGATATTGGTCTCCGCCAACTGCTGCTGGACTTCAAGCCGGGCCACCTGTTGCTGCGCCTGCTCCTGCGCCTGTTGCAACCGCGCGCGTTCCTCGGCGAGTTGACGCAGCCGGGCCTCCGACTCGCGCAGGCTGCGCTCGGCTTCCTGAATCTGCCGGTTGCGCTCGGCCAGCTCGCGCTGGCGCGCGTCAAGGTCCTCCTGCGTGGTGGCCAGTTGGTTGCTCAGCGCCCCCCGCGTGTCCTGCTCCTGGGCGAGCGCCTGCTGCAAAACCTCGAGCATGTCTTGCACCGCCTGCACCTCGACCGCCGTCGCCCCCGCCGGACCCACGTCCTGGCCGGAGGAACGATCGAAATTCGCCAGCGACAGCAGGCTGATCAGCAGGAAGTCGCAGATGATGACCAGGACGGAGCGGTTCATGTCGAGTAGGGCGAGGCGTCGTACGCGTGGCCGGCATCGCGCTGGGCGGCCATCTCGAGCAGGAGCAGCCGCCGGAAGCGACGCACGTGGAAGATCTTGAGCACCGAAACGAACGCGATGCCGAACAGCGTCGAGGCGTAGGCCACCATCAGGTTCTGCGTGCCGACCTGGAACGCCAGCAACACGAGCTGGAGCACCGTGCCACCGAGCCCGACATACAGGCCCGAATCGAACAGGTTCTCCTCGTTGTCCAGCAGTTGGAGTTTCAAATGGCTCGACCCGGTGTGCTTCTTGATCTCGCCGAGGCGGATCACACAGAACACATACACGATCAACTGGACCACAAAGAACAGGGCGAGGGCCAGCCAGCTCATTTCGTTTCCACTCATAGTTCGGGCAGGTTTGGGGACCTCCGGTTGCAGGGTCGTCCCCGTCTGATTCAGGCGCAGCACCGGCAACGGCTCCACGCGTTGGTTCGCGCGGGCCAGGTAGGGTTCACCGAAGGCGAAAATCAACACCACCGCCAACACCCCGATGGTCTGCTGGCGAAACAGGCTCGAACGCTTCAGGAAGTACGGCCGCTCCAGCTCGGCCGGCGGCGGTGTCAGCAGCACCATGGCCCGGGCCAGACAGAACGCCCCGTCGAACCAGAGCAGGTACTTCAGCAGCAGCGCCAGAAACGTCGAACGCGCCGCCAGGGAGGCAAACAACCCCAAAACCCCACCCAGCACCGGCAGCTCCCCCAGCCATTGGCGCACCGCACTGAAATGGATCGCCTCCTGTCGCTCCAGCAGCAGCGACAGTCCCCCTTGCCCGCCCTGAGGGCGAACCGCAAGTCCCGCAGACCTTCCTTCGGGAATCGCGCAAGGAACTCGTCCACCGCCTCCGCGGAGGGGGCCAGGGTCAGCGCCGCAAACACCACGGAAACGTCCGCCGGTGACAACGTGATCAGCCGCGTCAGATTCCGCAGCACCGTCACACTCGGGATCGGCCGCAAAAACGCCACCAGTTGGTCCCACGTCATCCGCTTGGCCAGCGAGGTGATGCTCAGGTAAACCATCTCGATCGGCGCGCTGTCGTATCCCCCGGTTGGCCGCGGCCGCCAACTCCTCGATCTCCCGCCGCAACCGGGGAGTCATCGCATCCGCCTGGATCAGCAGGCCGGTCAGCAAAATCGCGCTGTCCAGGGCCTGGCCCGACGCCGAAGGCACCGCCGGAAACAACGCCGTCCGCTCCAGGCGCCGGTTCTTGAGCAGCTCGAACACATCGACCCGGCGCAGCGACCCGAGGAATTCGAGTGCCGTCGCGCGTTGGCCCTCGGGCAACACCACATCCATCACTGACGCTGCGTTGGTCAGACCGCCGGCCCCGCCACCCAACACCTGCTGCAGCAGGGAATCCGTCGAGCCCCACACCGCCGGGGTCGGCCGCGACCGCGCCTGTCGCTGGATGGACTGCACCGTGTCCCCGGCGCCGCGCACATCCGCGATCGGGCCGGCCTGCGCCAGCAATTCCGCACAGCCGAGTCGGTCCTGCCGCGCCTGCTGCTGCGCCTCGGTCAACACGTCCAACGTGCCCGCGCCCGCCCGCTGCACGACCGTTGGGTCCAGCGCCCGCACGTACGCCGGCACAAGCAAGGCCCCCAGGAAAGCAAGGAGGCCCGTCACAATCAGCAAGCTGGCCCGCACGGCGCGCATTTGATGAGGCGCAGTGTATCACCGAGAGGAAGCCCGACTGCAACAGATTAATGGCCGCAGCCCCCCGAAGACCGAGGCCCTTCGTGGACCTCCCGGTGAGGGCCCCCGGCCTGCAACCTGCAGGCCGGGTCCCCTGACCCGGCGGGGAGGGTTCATGGCCCCCTGAGCCGATCCAAGAGAACCATGTCACTTCCCCCATCCCCGATGTTCGTAATCGGCGGAGAAAGCCCCTTCCGCTGAATCCTCCGCAGATTTCGAACATCGGGGATGGGGCTGAGGAAGCGCCGCATGAAACGGTGGTGCGGGCTTCCAGCCTGCACCCTCTGTGGTTCATGGCTCCTCCGCCCCACCGGCGGGGTCGCATCTTAACATTTAACATTCGCGCCCACCGCTCATGGCGCCCGCAACCGATAGAAGCCGGCGGCGGCACTCATCGTCACCGTGACCGAATTCCCGCTCACCCCGCTCACCGCCGACCACGAGGCCGGCGCAACCGCCGGCGATGATTCAAGAACGAACCCCGTGGCGCCCGCCGGCCACGAAAGGGTGAGCGCCTCGCCCGAACGCACCCAGGTGAGCGCGGGGGGCTCAACCGGCGTGGCGGAAATCGAGTACAACCCGAAGTTGTCGATGCCGAAGTACCAGCTATCTGTACCTGCGTGGGCGAACCGGAAACGCACGGCCGCCTGGTTGTCGGCCGCCGTGAGCCGAAAGAGTTCGATGCGCTTCGACTCCACCGGGTCGTCATTAAGCCGCGCCTGGATGAACGGTGCGAGCGCCGGCGAGATCTCGGCGCCGAGGAAGGCCCCGTAGTACCCGCCTTTCTCCTCAAAGGTCTCCGGATCGACGTAACGGGCCACGTCGGCATGTTCGGTCGTCAACGTCGCCACGGCATCCACGGTCACTTCGCCGGTCGTCTCGTCGGTGACCGTCACAATGTCCGGTCCGTCCAGGAAATAGGCGAGCGGCAGCCAGGTTGTGCCGCGGTCCACCGAGTACTCGATGGCGGCCATGCTGTCCTGGTTCTGCTCCCACAGCGAGTGGAAGGCCACATGGACGTCGGTCCGGCCCGCGAGGTTGAAGTCCGGCGAGATCAGGTACAGCACCTGGCTCTGGCCGTTGCGATAGCCCGAGTTTCCGAAGGCAAAGCGCCCGCTGGCCAGCGGCCGGTCGTACACCTGGCCGTTCAGCACGTTCAGGGGGTTGACCGAGAGCACCCGCTGGTAGTCCGTCCCCCAATCCGCCGGATTGTCCGGGTTGCTGTACGTAACGAAGGACCCTCTGAAGCGATCGGCAGCGACGACAATCCACTGGGCGTAGCTGGCCGAATCCAGGTTGCCCAGATCCAATTCGGGGTTCTGCACGTCCGTGTAGCTGACGCTGGTCCAGCCGGCCGGGAGCGCGCCCTCGGCCGTCCCGTCGAAGTCTTCGAAGTAGAGCGGGGCGGGCAGCACGAGGTTGCGGTAGGCCGCCACCGAGAACGTGACTTCGTTCGCAAAGGCATTGGCCGGCGTCGCGTTGTCGGCAAACGCGAGCCGCACGGTGTGCGTCGAACCGGACGGCCACAGGCCCGACGGTGTGTAGGCGACCGTGACGATCTCGTCCTGCTGGGTGAACTGATGCGCCACCGCCGTCCCGTCGACGGTGAGCACGACCGAGGCCGGCACCACCTGCGTGCTGCCGTTGCGGATGGTGGCAACGTACGCGGCGTTGGGCGGCTGATTCACCGCGTTCGGACCCGGTGTGACAGAGACCACCCGCGGGGTGGTCGCGGCCGGCGGCGTCACAATGAACGGCTCCGACGCCAGGATGTCGTAGCCGTCGTTTAGCAGGAAGAAGACCACGTAGTTCCCGGCCGCGGCCAGTCCATTGGCGAAAGTGACGGTGCCGTCCGTGAGAGCAGTGGTCCCGTCCTGCGTCCCGTCCACATAAGCTCCACAGCGTCGAACTCGGTCCGCCGCCCGGGGTTTGGCCCTCCTGGAAAATGCCGATCCAGTCCAGCCGGTTGCCCGGCCCATTCTGGAACGTGACGGCGATCGCCTCCCCGGTGACGTAAGAACGTTTGTCGGTGCGGACCAGCGGCCAACCGGGATCAAGGACGGTGAAGGTGATCGAGGCCAGCGAGGTATAGCCGTCGTTCTCGAGCAGGTGCGCCGTCCAGGGTCCGGCCAGGTTGAGTCCGCCGGCGAAGGTCACCGTGCCTTCGCGGAGGCCGGTGTTCCCCTGCTGTGTGCCATCCACGTAGGACCAGCGTGTGGACACCACCGAGCCGGGGACCACGCCTTCGGGGTAGATCCCGATCCAGTCCAGCCGGTTTCCGGGCCCGTCCGCGAAGGTGAACACGATGTCTTCACCCGCATAGTAGGTCGTATGGCTGGCGACCAAGGAAGGCGTCTGGGCCAGGCCACCACTCAAGGCGGTCAGGCTCAAAGCAGCCAGGAGGGAACCGAACCGGCGCGACCTGGCCGCGGTCCGGCCAAGGGGTGGGGATGAGGTATGCATAGGCGTAGGTTTGATTATCAGGGTTCGGACAAAGCTCGGAACTGCCCGGCGCCGGATCAAGGCGTCGGCGAACGAGGCAGGCTGGGGACCCTTCATGGCGTGCAAAGGGCCGCCGGTTGGCCACCGGGCCCTGCGGTCATCCATTCGTTGACGATGCGTTCCCCTTCCTCGCTGGTCAGGGGATACCACCGTGACTCGTGAGGCCGGCGGACGAACCGGTGGGCCTGGGCCATCTCCCGACCCATGGCCGGCGCTTCGCCCGTCGCCTGCGCGATCTCCATCTGGCGCTTGAGTTCGGGCGAGTAACGTTCGAGGTAGGCGATCACGCGCGCCTGCCGGTCGCGGGGATTGCCGTTGGTCGAGATCACCACGGCGCGCACGGCGTCGGGTTCGGCGTTGTTCGGGCCGCGAATCGGCGGGATGGCGGTGCGGGGACCCGTGAACAGGCGTTGCTCGCTTTCGTCGTAGAAGAAGGCCAGGTCGGATCCTCCCCGCTGCTGACGGGCCAGGCGCCCGAAAGCCACCGCCGCCACGGCCAGCAGCAGCAGGGCGGCGGCGAGTTGGAGGTTCCGTTGCCGGTTCATGGGGTTACGCGTTCCGCACGCCTCGCCGGTGAGTCAGTGCGGATCCGCCTTCACCGACCACCAGCAAGCGTCGGCGGTGCACGGAATGCGCGCGGCGTCCAGGAGCCGGGCACTGCCGTCGGCAAACGCATAGTTGGACTTGCGATTGTGCCGCACGGCCCCGCCGTCGCCCTGCGCCACCCGGTTGAAGCCGGCCGTGAGGTTGTTGCCCTGCTCCTTCCAGATCCACCACCGATCCTGCGGCCAGACCCCGTAGACGTCGCTGTGCCCGTCGCCGAACAGGATCAGTTGCGTCGGGACCTCGACCGCGCTGGCCCGACAGAGATTGTTCTCGTACCCGGCCGGCCGGCCGAACGGAGGGGGCGCGCCGCCGCTTTGCCAATGCACATTCACAGCGCCGAGGCCGCTGGGGATGTCGATCTCGCCCGCGGCGAACTGCCCCAGCACCCACGGGCTGGGGGCCGGCTCTTGTTCGGACGGGCTGCGGCGTAGGACTCGTCCCGTTCCGCCGGGCAATCGTAGACCTTGGCGGCGCGACCGACATAGTGGTAGAGGTAGGCGCGCCAGCTTGACTCGAAGCCGGGAAAGCGGTCCTGCATCGGCGGGTAGCCATCGCGATTGTCCTGGGCGTAGAGCACGACCGCGATACCCAACTGCCGCAGGTTGCCCAGACAACCGATCTGCTGGGCCTTGCCCTTGGCGGTACTGAGGGCGGGCAACAGCAACGACGCCAGCACCGCGATGATGGCGATCACCACCAGCAACTCGATCAAGGTGAATCCGCCGCCCGACCGCGACGCGCCCCGCCGCCCGGCCGGCCCCTGCCAGCCTCCGTCCCGGGTGTGTTGGGTATGTCGTCTGCGAGGCACCTTGGAGGAGTAGCCCGCTCCCTGCCCCCTGGCAAGCCCAGCCGCCCGCCATTTGGGGTCGCATCTTAACATTTAACATTCGCGTCTCGACACGCCCCGAGCGGACGCGGAATCCGCTCGCCGTCGTGGGGGCCGCCAATGCGGAAAACCCTGCTTCGGGAGGGCGAATGCTAAATGTTAAGATGCGACCCCAATGGGCGTTGGAGGTTCTCGGCGATGGCCATGAATGCCCGGGCGGCGGCGGAATCCGGTTCCCCCATGACCACCGGCACACCCCGGTCGCCCCCTTCCCGGATCGCCGTGAACAGCGGGATCTCGCCGAGGAACGTGACCCCTTTCCTGGCCGCTTCCCCGCGCCCCCCGCCATGGCCGAAGATCTCCACGCGGGTGCCGTCCGGCGCCGTGAAGTAGCTCATGTTCTCCACGATCCCGAGGATGGGGACGTTGACCTTCTCGAACATCGCCATTCCCTTGCGGACAACCCCCCACGGACGCCTCCTGCGGCGTGGTCACAATCACCCCGCCATCCAGCGGGACGGTCTGGCAGAGCGACAGTTGGGCATCGCCCGTGCCCGGAGGCAGGTCCACCAGCAGATAATCCAGGTCCCCCCATTCGACCGCGAACAGGAACTGCTGGATCGTCTTGGTGATCATCGGGCCCCGCCAGATGACCGGCTGATCGTCCTCGAGCAGGAAGCCGATGCTCATGAGCTTCACGCCGTAATTGAGCGGGGGCACCAGCTTCTCCTGCTCGCTGAGAGTCGGGCGCTGCCGCAAGCCCATCATCAGCGGAATGCTGGGGCCGTAGATGTCGCAGTCCAGCAAACCCACGGCCGATCCGAGACGCGCCAGGCTGCAGGCCAGGTTGACCGAGACGGTGGACTTGCCGACGCCCCCTTGCCGCTGGCCACGGCGACGATGCGCCGCACTCCCGGCACCCGGTTCTGGTTGGCCCAAGGATTGCCGCCCCCCGCCTGGCCGGGAGCGCCGGCGGGCTGACGCATCTCGACCGTGACACGTTCCACTCCCGGCAAGCCGCGCAACACCTCCTCGCTCGCCGTCTGGATGGCTGCGGCGGCCTCCGGGTTGGCGGAGGTCATTTGCAGGGCCACGGACACCGCGCCTCCGTCAATGGCCACGTCTTTGACGAGGCCGAAGGAGACGATGTCTCGCGAGAACCCGGGGTACTTGACGGCCTTCAGGGCCGTGGTGATGGCTTCTGGTGTTAGCATGGCAAGAACGTCAGCCGAACGCCCGGCGGCAAATCGCTCGCGCGCGGGCCCGCCCCCAGCATGGCGCGCGCCCGCCAACCCGCAAGCCGCTTCCCGCCGGCGCCGGCCTCTGGTTGACTGGCGACATGGCGCAGGGCGAGCACTGGCGGCTGATCGACTCCGGGGACGGCACCCCGGCCTTCAACATGGCGTTCGACGAGCGACTCCTCGAAGCCCCGCCGGAGGCTGATCTGCCGATCCTGCGGCTCTACGGGTGGTCAATCCCGGCGGCCACCCTCGGTTATTCTCAGCGCTACGCCGACGCCGCCCGGTTGACCGCCCTGCGGCCGCTGGTGCGGCGTCCCACCGGCGGCGGTGTGGTGCCGCACGACCGCGACTGGACCTACACCTTGCGCTTCCCGCCCCACCATTGGTGGTACCGTCTCCGTGCCCGAGCGGGCTACGAGCAACTGCACACCTGGCTGCATACCGCCTTCCGCCGCGTCGGTCTCGCCACCCAACTTGCGCCCACCGCCGCAACGGGTGCCCCGACCCATTGCTTTGTGCGGGCCGAGCAATTCGATGTGCTGTGGCAAGGCGCCAAGATCGCGGGCGCGGCGCAGCGCCGCACGCGGCAGGGGTTGCTCATCCAAGGTTCGGTGCAACCCCCGGCCGGGGCCCGTCGTGAGCGCTGGCTGTCTGCATGGCTGGAGGAGGCCACCCTCGCGTGGGGCGTGCGCTGGTCACGGCTCGTCCCGGACGCCACCTGGCTGGCCGGGGTCGAAGAACTCACCGCCCGCAAGTTCTCCCAAGACGCCTACAACCAGCGGCGGTGAATGCCGGGTGGTCACGGCCGGAAATCCGCGGCCGGCAGATGTTCAAGGATCTTCAGCAACGCCATCAGGCTGTGCTGCACGTTGTCGACCCGGATCGCGTTGTCGTAGACCGTGGTGCGCACGCCGCCCCGCACGCGGTCGCGCCGCGAGATGTAGAACAGGTCGACCTCGTCTCGAAACGTCAACTGGGTCAAGCTTCGCAGTCCGCGCACGAGGGCGCGCCGGTATCGTTCCTGACGTTCGACGTCGCCCGTCGCTTGAGCCAGGCGCCAGGCATCGATCAGGCCTTCGAGATACACGCCGGTCGAGGAGGCGTGGGGCGGTCCGAACGGCCGGTCCGGATCGTAAAAGCGTCCCATGGTATCCGGGAAGTCGCGCTGCGACTCCCACTGTTGCACCGGCAGCAACCAGTCGTTCATGGCGAAGATCCAGTCCCGCAGTTCATCTGACCGCGTGACTTCCCACACCTTGAAGTACGCCTGGGTGTGCCAGGGCACGAAGGCCGGGTTGCGCTGGGCGAGGTGCCAAGCGCGGTAGAAACGCTGGCTCGCCAGAATACGTTCGAGCAACGCCGGGTCGCGGGACTCGGCATACAAGGCGGCCCAAAAGAGGAGCGCCTCGCCCGGGTAGAAGTTGACGTTGTCCTGCCGCTCGGCGGGCCGCCAGAAGGTGCGGAACTCGCCGCTCGGCTGCCACAGCGCGTCGATGGTCCGCCGCAACGCGGCTTCCGGCGCGGCGAAAGCGGGGCGGGCCGGGTGCTCGACCAACGCCAACCCCGCCACCGCCATCGCCCCGAGCTTCACCGTGGTGCCCGCTTCGATGATCTGACCGTGGCCGGCGTCGTCCTCGACATAGCTGTGCGCGAGGTTGTAGCGGAGGTTCTTTTCGGCGCGTTCGAGCAGCGCTGCGTCATCCTGCGCCCGGGCGGCGCGGGTCATGGCGACGGTGGCCAGCCACAGGCGGATCGAGTTGCTGGCGGTCGATTCCTCGCCCCGGCTTGGCCAGTAGAGGTACACTTGGCGGCCGTCGGGTTGGAGGTTCGTGAACAGCCACCGGCTCTGCGCCGCCGCGAGCGCCTCGGCCCTGGCCTTCGTGATGGCTTGGATCGGTACCACGGTATTGCCGCGGTACATGAGGGTCGTCCGCGCGGTGGGGCCCTCCAACTCGATCAACAACTGGTCCGCCGCGAACAACCGCAGCACCACGGACGGATCGCCCGCAGGGGGTGCCGGCACGCGGGCGCGCTCAGCGAGGCGCTCCAGGGCCCGCTCGAAACTGAGGTTCTGGGCGATCATCTCCGTCGGCGCCAGTCGGAAGGCCGTGCCTTCATGCACCAACTCGATCCCCATCAGGCCGCGGTACACGTTGGCCAAACGCGCGCGGTCGGCCCGGGCATCCACCGGCGCGAAGGAATGCGCCAGGTTGATCTCCAGCGCCGTGATCCGCTCCCGCTCGGTCGGGTCCAGGTCCTGCCGCACGGCATCGAGCGCGCTGCGCAACGCCTCAGCGCCGGTCGGTTCCTGGCGCCACCAGCGCCCCACCCGCTCGCCCCGTGCCCGGGCGATGACGAGCACGATGCCCCGCTGGCGCATGAAGGTCGCGGGGAGGGCGGCGGCGGACGGTTTGGCACCGCGATACCAGGCGGCGGCAAAGGCGCCCACCGCCTCGGCCTCATCCGCCGTCAGCGGGGCACGAGCCAACGTGGGGGTCCCCCGGACGCGATTCCGCCGTGGCGAGGCCGGACGCGCCTTCCGCCGCCAGGCCTGCCGCCGGCAGCGGCCCGGCCCACAAGCCGGCCCAAAGCCCGGCCAGCCAGGTTCGCCAACGCGCCGGGCGCGGCGGCGAACCAACCGGCCTCCTGGGGACGCCTTGCGGGTGCGGAGTGGTGTTCATGCTACGCTTCGTTCCATCGCGTCTGAAGGAAGCACAGCCGGGCCCGCCAACAAACCGTTGCGCACGCGCCCGGCTCGCTCCCACACTCCGCCCATGCAGGACCTGATCGCGAAAGCCTCGACGCTGCTCGAGGCCTTGCCCTACATCCAGCGCTTCAGCGGCGCGACCTTCGTCGTGAAGTACGGCGGCAGCTTCATGGACTCGCCCGACCCGGCCGTGCGCACGAGCGTGGCGCGGGACATCGTGTTCCTCGAAGCGGTCGAGATCGACCCGGTCGTCGTGCATGGCGGCGGCAAGGCCATCACGCGGGCGATGGAGAAGGCGGGTCTCGAGGCGCGGTTTGTGCAAGGCCAGCGCGTCACCGATCAGGCCACGGTCGAACTGGTCAACACGGTGCTGTCGCACGAGATCAACCCGGACGTCGTCGCCACAATCAACCGGCTGGGTGGCCGGGCGCAGGGTTTTGCGGGCCCCGACATCTTCCGGTGCCGCAGGCTGTCGCTGTCGGCCGACGGGGGTGCTCCCCTGGACCTGGGGTTCGTTGGGGAAGTGGTCGAGGTGAACACCGCCCCGCTCGCCGCTTGCATCGCCCAGGGGATTACCCCGGTGATCAGCCCGACGGCCCGCGGCTACGACGGTCAGCTCTACAACTGCAACGCCGACGTGGCCGCGGCCATGACCGCCATCGCCCTGAAAGCCCGTCGACTGGTTTTCATGAGTGACGTTCCAGGCCTGCTCCGCGACCCGCGCGACCCCGCCAGCGTGATCCCCCAGGTGCGGACCGGCGAGGTGGCGGAGCTCAAGCGGACCGGCGTCGTGGACCGGGGCATGATCCCGAAAGTCGACAGTGCCGTGGCCGCCCTCCAGGCCGGGGTGGAGAAGGTCTCGTTCGTCGACGGCCGCGTCCCCACGCCGTCATGCTCGAGATCTTCACCGACGCCGGCGTCGGCACCGAGGTCGTGCTTTGACCGTAGGAGTCGAGGTGACGAGACTCACGTAGTGGTCAGCGGCGCATTGACACCGCTTCGGGCCTTCTCCGACACTCCCCCGACTATGGCTGATGCGAAAGTCAACGCCCTGATGGAGAAAATCGTGTCCCTGTGCAAGCGGCGCGGGTTCATCTACCAGTCCTCCGAAATCTACGGGGGCATTGGCGGTTTTTGGGACTACGGCCCGCTGGGCGCTGAACTCAAGCGCAACGTGAAGGATTTGTGGTGGCGCACCCTGGTCCACGAACGCGAAGACGTCGCCGGCCTCGAGGCCACCATCATCATGGCTCCGCAGATCTGGAAGGCCTCCGGCCATGTCGACACCTTCAGCGACCCCATGGTCGACTGCAAGACCTGCCAGGGCCGGTTCCGCGCCGACCAACTCGACGACATCCCCTGCCCGCAACGGCCCAGCAAGATGGTCAGCCAGTGCGAGGGTGAGAAGACCGAGGCGCGCCCCTTCAACCTCATGTTCGAGACGAACGTCGGCCCCTTGAAGGACGCCGCCAGCGTCGCCTACCTCCGCCCCGAGACCGCCCAGGCCATCTTCGTCCAGTTCAAGAATGTGCTCGAAACCTCCCGGCAACGCGTCCCCTTCGGGATCGCGCAGATCGGCAAGGCCTTCCGCAACGAGGTGACGCCGCGCAACTTCACCTTCCGCTCCCGCGAATTCGAGCAGATGGAGCTCGAGTTCTTCATCCGCCCCGACGAAGTCGTCGAGGCCATCTGCGGCCGTGTGGCTACCGTGGCGGAGGGCTCCTGGAAGGGCGAGCCGCAGCCGGACTGGGGCTGGGAGGTCTGGCACAAGTACTGGGTCGAACAGCGCCTCCGCTTCTACGAAAGCATCGGTCTGCCGCGCGCCACCCTCAAGGAGTACTGGCAGGCGCCGGAGGAGCTCGCCCACTACGCCCGCGCCACCGTCGACATCCTCTTCACGTTCCCCTTCAGCAAGCGCGACGCCCGCGGCGAGCTCATCGGCGAGGAACTCGAAGGCATTGCCGCCCGCAGCGACTTCGACCTTTCCCAACACCAGCGTTTCTCGGGCAAGGCCATGACCGTCTTCGACGAGGAGCTCAAGGCCGCCTGGGCCAAGCTCGAGCCCGCCCGGCAGACCGAACTCGCCCGCCGCTACGGCGAAGCCCGTCAGCAGTATCTCACCCGCATGGCGGCCACGCCCGAGGAAGCCGAACAGGCCGCCGCCCAAGCCCGCGCGGAGGCCGAGGCCCTGGCCAAAGGCTCGTACGTCCCCCACGTCATCGAACCTTCCGCCGGCGTCGACCGCCTCATCCTGGCCCTCATCACCCACGCCTACGCCGAGGACGAGGCCCCCGACGACAAGGGCAGGCTCGAAAAGCGCGTCGTGATGCGGTTCCACCCCGCATCGCCCCCATTAAAGTCGCCGTCTTCCCCCTCCTCAAGAACCGGCCCGAGCTCGTCGCCAAGGCCCGCGAGGTCCGCGACCTCCTCCGCCCGCTCATGACCGTCTTCTACGACGACGCGGGCGCCATCGGCCGCCGCTACCGGCGCCAGGACGAAGCCGGCACCCCCTTCGGCGTCACCATCGACTTCGATACCCTCGGCGAGAAGGGCCCCGCGCTGAAGGACACCGTCACCCTTCGGGACCGCGACTCGATGAAGCAGGAGCGCATCCCGATCCGCGACCTGCCCGCCCGGCTGTTGAGCCAGGTGCGTTAGCTCCGCCGCTCCGGCGTGTGCGTCCTGCCGATTTCCACTACGACCTCCCGCCGGAGCTCATCGCCCAGCACCCCGCCCCGCACCGCGAGGACGCCCGGTTGCTCGTCCTGCATCGCGCCGACGACCGGCGCGAACACCGGCGGTTCCCCGACCTGCTCGACTACTTGCGGGCCGGTGACCTGCTGGTCCTCAACAACTCGCGCGTCCTCCCCGCCCGCCTGCGGGGCCGCAAACCGGCCAGCGGTGGCGAGGTCGAGGTGTTGCTCGTCGAGGAGAACGCCCCCGAACGACTGGTGGGCCATGCTCCGACCTGGCAAGCGCGTCCGGGCCGGAACGCGAATCGAGTTTGGCCCCTCGGCGGAAGGACTCGGACCAGGACCAAGGACCAAGGGCCAGGGACCGCCAACCTCGAACCTCCAACTTCCAACTTCCAACTTCGAACCTCCGACTTCGCCCTTCGCCCTTCGCCCTCCGCCCTCCGCCCTTCGCCCTCGCGCGTTCGGCTGGCGGCGGTGGTGATCGCAAAGAACGACGAGGGCCATTATCGCCTGCGGTTCGAGGGCGTCGCCGACGTGCGCACGGAGCTCGAGCGTTACGGTGAAGTCCCGCTGCCGCCGTACATTGAGCGGAGTTCCGGTCCCTCGGCCGCCGACCGTGAACGCTACCAGACGGTGTTCGCCAAATCACCCGGCAGTGTGGCGGCCCCGACCGCGGGATTGCATTTCACTGAAGCCCTGCTGGACCGCATTCGGGGGCGGGGCGTCCAGATCGTCTTTGTGACGCTGCACGTGGGGCTGGGGACCTTCGCGCCGATCAAGGCCGCCCACCTGGCAGACCACGTCATGCACGAGGAACTCTTCGAGGTGCCGTCGGAGACAGCCGCCGCGGTGCAGGCGGCCCGGCGCGACGGACGACGCGTGATCGCGGTCGGCACCACCTCGGTGCGAGTGCTGGAGAGCGTCGACTGGTCGGTCGTCCCTGCACATCCGCCTCCGGAAGGTGGCGCCAGCATCCGCGGCCGCACCCGGCTTTTCATCCATCCGCCCCGGCGGTTCCAAGTGGTGAACGCCCTGGTCACCAACTTTCATCTGCCGGCCTCGACCTTGCTGATGCTGGTATGTGCTTTCGCTGCGCCGGGCGAGACCCGGGGCCGCGAACGCGTCCTGGAAGCGTATGCCGAGGCCGTGCGCGAGCGGTACCGCTTCTTCAGTTACGGGGACGCCATGCTGATCCTATGAAGGGCGTCATTCACCTTCGCCCGCTGGCCTCGCGCCAGACACGGCTGCCTTTCGTCCTCGTAAACATGGCGATCAGTGCGGACGGCAAGATCGCGACAGCCAACCGCGCGGTCGCGTCCTTCGGTAGCCCGCGCGACCTGGCGCATCTCTACACGCTACGCGCCACCGCCGACGCCGTGATGTGCGGGGCCGGCACGGTCCGGGACGGGGCAGTCACCCTGGACACGGGCGGAGCGCGCTACCGCCAACTACGCCTCACCCGCGGCCTCGCCCCACACCACTTGCGCGTGATCGTCAGCGGCTCGGGCCACCTTGATCCCGAACTGCCCATCTTCGGCGCGCTCTCCGCGGACCGTGCAGGAAAAGCGGGGGTCAACCCCCGCACTCCAAGCGCATCGCGGATTCGTGAGCCCGTCCGTTCCGCGCAAAGCGCCCGGAGTGCGCCCGGTTTACCGGCGCTTTCAGAGTTCTGGCCTCCGGGCACGTGCAAGACCAGGCGGCCGCCTCCGGAGAGCCCGCCGGTACCGTTCTCGCCCGCCCCGCTTCTCATCCTGACCACCGAACGAGCAGGTGCCAGCCAGTGCGCCCGGTTGGCGGCGGTGGCGGACGCGGTGGTGGTGTGCGGGGTACGGGAGGTGAACTGGCCCGGCGCGCTGGCCCATCTCCGCGCCCGCTGGGGCGTGAAGCGACTTGTCTGCGAAGGTGGCGGTGAGCTCAACGACGCGCTCTTCCGCGCGGGCCTGGTACACGAGCTTCACCTCACGATCTGCCCGCTCCTGATCGGAGGCCGCCAAGCGCCCACCCTGGCGGACGGCGTCGGCTTCACGCGGCTGATCGATGCCGCGCGGTTCCGCCTGCTTCGCCGCCGCCGGGTCGGCGACGAGTTGTTCTGCGTTTACACACGTCGTGACCCTCGCGGCTGACCCTCCCGGACCGCCGCCCCTGTCAGCCGCGAGCGTCTCGCCCCGCCCGCACCGGAACGTCTCCGTGTGGGACGGGAAGGGGGTCAAGGAGCAAAGTAGAGTCGTCCCCAGTCCTGCTCGAAGTAGATCCCCCAGGCCAGGCTGCTTCCATCCCAGGCAGTGAAACTGTTGCTGCGGTCGCCCCCAGGACGTACCCGCCCCACCCGGTGTCGTTGTCGCCTACCGTGACATTGAAGCCGATCGTGTCGCCAGGTTGTGGCGGCCTGAACCCGGGCGTTCCCCCGTCCACTCGGACGTGTCGTGGGTGTTGATCATGCCAAGCGGGATCGCGACCTCGACGACGAAGCCCCGCGGGACCAGCCCCACGGCAGAGGTCCACACCTGCAGATCGGGATTCGTGCCGGGTTCGGTCTGCTGCCCCCCACCGACCGACGTGATCAACTGGAAGCCTTCCTTGTTCAGGACGCCTTCAAACACCCCGACGGCGAAGTCCCAGGGCTGCCGGTCGCCGTCGATCAGCACCTCGACGTCATCATCCAACCAGAGAAGCGGCCAGGGATGCACGGCCATCAGGAGGTCATCGGCCACCGTCACCGCCACGTACAAGTTCTGATCGTCGTACAACGCCCGGAGGGTGAAACTTGAATCGTCCTGGTTGTCCGGCGGGACCAGATAGGGGAGGTCATCCGGCAGGCACGGCACGACACCGGGAGCGGTGCGGGGCTTCACGGCGTTGACGTGCACCGGGACGGCGGCACTCCATTCCGCCGGACCCAACACTCCGTCCGTCACCACCGGCCCTCGCGCCCGATGGGCGATCAAGGTCTGTTGCCCGGCCAGGGGCGTTTGCTGGTCCGCCCAGACGCCCCCGGCCACAAACCAGAGGGCCCCCGTGCAGGCCATGTTCCACGTGATTCTCAGGGCGGCCAAAACCGCCCAAGCCGACTGCTTGCTATCTCTCATATACCGCCTTTCTAACCCCGTGGTTGACTGTTTGATTATTGCGGATCAGGAAGCCCGCCGCGTGTCCCACGACCGCCGGTCAGTCGACATCCGCACGAGCCTCCGCATGCCATCAACAGGAACGTCCTGCAGGGGTCACATGGGTCAGCCGATTGTCAGTCCCGCAACCGGTAGGTGTGCGACTTGACCTCCACGACAACGGTTTCGTCCGCATAAACCACGACCCAGTTGTCCGTCACCGGGCCCAGATCTTCGTCGGCGATGAGGAGTTCGCCGGTCTCCGGATTCACCAACTGGGGGCTGAAGTAGTAGGTGGCCGGGTGCGCGCTGTTGAACCCAATTTGGAGATCGCCCATGCGAAATGGACCCATCACATCGTGCTCGACCCACACAATGTCCACCCCGCTTCGGTACCACAGAGGGCGTCGGGAACAGTGAAACGCCCGGCCCAGTCGGCGATGGTCCCTGCGCGGTCGACCCCGAAAAGCGTGATCAACGCCCCGTCCTCAATCGCAGGATCGGCCACGAGCTCCCCGGTGTAGATGTCAAAGCCATTGGGCGCCCCCTTCACCTGGATCACGGGAGGAGCGTGGGGAACGTCGTTGATGCGGACGCGGATAGGGTCCGCCACGCTGCCAGCCACAAGGCTGGCCGCCAGGACGCACAAGCCCTACGTCAGTGAGGTGCGAAGGCCGCACAACTCGGCGGCCCGCGCGGAGTTCTTCGAGGTTTTCATGGATGGCTTGGTGCTTCCGGCTCTCGGCCGGTGGACTTGATGTAACGCCGCTTCCCGGCCGCTCGAGTGCCCACGGCGGCGCGCCGACAGGCAAACGGGCCCACCCCGCACCGCTCTCACGCAGCACCCCGCACGGCAACCCCGCCGTGGGACACCCAAGCGGCCAACAGATTCAAACGGGAAAAGTCGCGGAAGGTTACATCACGACCGGACCCTGTGGCTCCCCATCTACGCTCCGCCTGCTGCGGTCGCGATCCGCAAGAGCCCGTTCCCCGGAACCTGAACCCGTTGCCTTCCGCGCCTTCAGGCCGCCCACGCGGGCGGGTGCTTCAACCGATACAGCGTCTCCCCGCCTTCGGCACCAACAACACCCCCTCGTCCTCGCGCCCCGCGAAGTCTTCCGGGCGCAAGGTCGCCGGATCGCGATAGCCCAGGTTCACCGCCCGGCATTGCGCCTCGGGAATCTGCGTGGCCAACGTCACCCGCGCGCGGGGCTTCTCGATCCCTCCCTCATAGGTGCCCAGCCCGTGTACGTGGGTCGAATGCGCGAGCACCCCCAAGGCTTGGTCTGGAACCGGTCCCATTGCGCCAGGAAGTAGTCGCGACAGTGATAGCCCACCTCGGCAATCACCCGCCCGTGGGTGACGCTGAATTCGCGGAGGTGCGGGGCGTAGATGATGAGTTCCCCGCCGTCCGCCAACACCGGCTCGAGCTTGTACATGCACTTGCCGGCCGTCCACACCTCGTCGTACATCGGCGGCGCGCAGGCCAGGATCGTCTGGTACGGTCGCTCCTTGAAGACAATGTGATGTTGCTGCGAGAGCTCGCTCGCCGCGTCCCAGGCCGCCTCCGGCGTCCCCGCAAACACCCCCACCAGCCCCCTTTCGGCTCAACCACCAGGGCGAGGCAGCGTTTCGGCACCGACACCAGTGCCCCGGCCCGATCCACCACCTTCCGTACCGCCGTGGCCTTGTGTCCGATGATCTTCGGCGTCGTGATGACCGCGCCCAGCCAGTGAAAGAAGTTCAGGATCTGCGGCCCGGCCACCCCGGGAAACAGATACTTGTTGCCGCCCGAAAACCCGACCACCTCGTGCGGGAACACCGGCCCCACGATCAGGATCTGGTCGTACTCGAACAGCAGCCGGTTCACCTCGACCGGCACCGCCATCGCAAACCGGCCGTCAGTCAACTCCCGGATCTCTTCCGCCGTGATTGTCCCCACCTGTCGCAGGGCCGCCGGGCTGTCCCACGCGTGGTTGAAGAACCGACGCGACCATACCTCCCCGGCGCTCGGCCTCCGAGAGCTCAAGCCGCTGGCAAATCGCTGCCTCGCTCATCGGCGGATGCGTGCCCAGGGCCACCAGCACGTCCAGCGCGCGCGTCACCTCGCCCAGTTGCGCGTGCAGCGCCTTGAACATCAGCCCCACCGGTGCCGTCCGGGTGTGGTCCGGGATGATCAGCAACACGCGCTGTCCGCGGAACTCGGCTTCGGGACAGGCCCGCGCCACCAGCTCTGCCACCGCCGGAGCGGCCAACGGCGTGTGGGCGGACGCGATAAGCTTGTGCGTTTCCATGGAAATCTCAGATCGTTTGCGCCAGAAAACCACCGTCCACGCGCAGGTCCGCTCCCCGTCACAAAACTGCTGGCCCGCCGGCTGGCCAGGAACACCGCCGCCCCCACCAGTTCATGCGCTTCGCCAAACCTTCCCATCGGCGTATGCCCCCAAATCTGCCGCGTCCGCTCGGTGGGTGTCCCATCCTCCTGGAATAGCAGCTTGCGGTTCTGCCCGGCCGGGAAAAACCCCGGGGTGATCGTGTTCACGCGCACCCCGCGCGTCGCCCATTCCCGAGCCAGGAACTTCGACAAATTCAGCACCGCCGCCTTCGCCGCTGAGTAACTCACCACCCGCGACAGCGGTAGATGCGCCGACACGCTGGCAATGTTGAGGATGCTCCCCTGCCCTCGCGCCACCATCCCTGGACCAAATTCCTGGCACGGCAGCAGCGCCCCGCCGACCAGGTTCAGTTGGTAGTTGGCCATCCAGGCCTCCAGTGGGATGTCCTCAAATCCGCGCTCCTCCGACACGGTGACCCGCGGATCGTTGCCCCCGGCGCAGTTGACCAGCACGGTCGTCGGACCCAGGGCCGCCTCGATCGCCAGCCGCGCCGCCCGCAGCGACCCCGCATCAGTCGCACTGGCCTGGAAAAAAAGCCGCCTTCCCCCTGCTCGGCGATCGCCCGGACGCGGGTTTCCCCCGCTTCGGCGAACAGATCCACCACCGCCACCCGGGCCCCCGCCGCCGCCAACCCGCCCGCGATGGCACCCCCAACACACCCCCGGCGCCAATCACCACGGCCACCTCGTCGCTGAGATCGAATAGGTTTGTCATGTGTTGCGCCGGATTGTGCCGGATCATCCCGCGATGACAAGGCCCCAGGGGTCAGTCAATAGTATTGTCGGATTTCGGGCATCCCCTGGACTGGAAGTTTACAATACTATTGACTGACCCCGTCGTGGTCGACCCGCGACGGCAGCCATCGCCACGCCATCCCCGCCGCCACCAACGCCGCTCCCGCCGCCAAGAAATACGGCGAGTGCGGTGTCGCCGCGTACAGCGTCGTCGCGATCACAGGCCCCACAATCCGCGCCAGCGTGCCCGCACTCTGCGTCACCCCCAGACTCGCTCCCTGCTCGTCCCGCGGTGAAAAGATCGACACCAGACCCAGCGTCGGCGCCCGGTTCAATGCCGATCCTACCGAGACCACGGCCAACACGATCAGCAAGGTGCCCAGCCCCGCCGCATACGGCAGCATCGCCATGCCGCCCCCGAAAATCACCAAGCTCCCCACGATCAGCCTCGGCTCGCCAAACCGCTTCACCAACCGGCCAATCACACCGCCCTGGATGAACGCCGAAATCAGCCCACAATAAGCGAAGACATAGCCCAGACTGCGCTCGTCAAAGTGAAAACCTCGCCGCTTGATCTGGCCCGGAAACGCCTCCTCCAACCGCATCCGGTTCTGCCGCCGGAGAGTGTCCCCCTGCCGTTCCCGTCCGCCCAGGACCTGGGCCCCTCCTGGACCCCCCTGCCCGTCTCCTCCTCGGCGGCCCGGACTTCGGTGCCAGCAAAGAGGTCGGGAAGGTCCAGCAACCGGTTGAACTCGCGGAAGAACTCACCGCGCAACGCCGTCGTCCCCATCGCGGATGCGTCCTGCAACCGCTCCCGGAAACCCGGCGTCAGCCGCGTCACCACCCGGACGGCCGCAGCCTCCTGCTCCTCGGATGCCCCGGGCGATGTCAGCTTCCGGGCGAACCCCCGCGGATCCACAAAGTCGTCCGGATGAAATCCCGGTGACCCCAACAACAGCGGCAGTGTCGTCTCGAACACGGCGAAGCAGAATGTCGATAGAAAGTACAGGTTCACAAGCAACCCCACCCTCGGCAACCGCAGCGTGTGGGAGATCTGTCGCATCCGCGGCCGGGCCTCCGCGACCGCCCCACCCGGACGGCGGCTCTCGGCCAGAATCGCCCAGGCCAGCACGAAATTCGCACCGCACAACCCGGCCGCCACCCAACCCGGCCCCGCCAAACCGAACGCATGCGCGCTGAACGCTCCCAGGGCAGGCCCGAGAATGAACCCCAGCCCAAACGCCACGCCGATCAGCCCCATGCCTTTCGACCGCTTCTCCGGTGGGGTGATGTCCGCGATGTAGGCTGCCGCCACCGCGATGTTCGCCCCGCAGGCCCCGGCGAAAATCCGGGACGCCAGCAGCCACGTCAACGCCACCCCCCGCCGACCACACCGGCGCCGCCGCCAGCGCGAACATCCCGTACGCCACCGCCGACCCACCGTTGCTGATCAGCAGTACCGGCCGCCGGCCGATCCGATCCGACAGCCGCCCCCACCACGGCGCCAGGAAAAGCTGCATCACCGAAAACGAGGCGATGATCGCCCCAATCTTCCACCCCTCCGCCCCAAACCGCTCGCTGTACCGCGGCAGCAGCGGCAGCACGATGCCAAACCCGACCAGGTCGATGAAGACCGTCAGGAACACCACCAGCAACGAGGGCTTTCTCACGGGCGATTCGCTTTCCTTGCCCCGTGTGCGCCGCTCCGCCCCCCGGCCGAACGCCCGGCCGACGACACCTCCCCTGGACCGGTGGTGCAGGCTTCCAGCCTGCAGCTTGATTCCCAAAGAGCCGCCGGAAGCCGGCGCGGTCTTTGCGCAGCGCGCCCCACGCTTGGCGCCAGCCCCCGTGCCCCCCACCCGGTTCATCGCCACCGAGCCGGCCCGAAGCGAACAGGCGGCCCGCCCCCGACCGCCGGGCCATCTCAACCCCGCCAACCGCCCCGGGTCGCAGTGCGAGCCCGGCGTAACCCGTCCTCGCGTGCTCCCATCCGAGTATCAGCAAAAACATGGGCGGGAATTAGGTTAGCCTGACGCCGGCCCGTCAACGGCGAAATGCCCGACCGACGATCCACCGATCGCCGGCAGGCTTGCGCCCCCGTCCGCCACGACGTTGAATCACCCCCCGGTATGGCCGCCCTGGTTTCGCCCCAAACCCTCGACCTGATTCGCGCGGCGAGCGACATCGTCGAGGTCATCCAAAGCTACATCCCGCTCACCAAGCGGGCCGGGGCCAATTT
Source organism: Verrucomicrobiota bacterium (assembly GCA_027493615.1). GTDB lineage: Bacteria > Verrucomicrobiota > Verrucomicrobiia > Limisphaerales > J093 > DSVZ01. The sequence continues at coordinate 166,987 of JAOSKK010000038.1, read as the reverse complement.
CCTGGCGCTTTGTCCGTTCCACAAGGAGAAGACCCCCAGCTTCAACGTCAATCCCCAGCGCCAGATCTTCCACTGCTTCGGCTGCCACAAGGGCGGCGACGTCTTCGAGTTCGTCAAGGCGTACGAGAACATCAGCTTCATCGAAGCCGTCCGCCGCCTCGCCGAACGGGCCCGCATCCCGCTCGAGACCGAGTCAAATCCCGGCCAGGCCCGCAGTCAGTTCCTCAAGGAAACCCTGCTCAACCTGCACGAGCATGTCTGCCAGCGCTGGCAAGCCCTCCTGGCCAGCGACCCCGCCGCCCAGCTTTGCCCGCGATTACCTCGCCCGGCGGGGCGTCCCCGCCGAGGCCATCCAGCGCTTCCGCCTCGGCTACGCCCCCGATGCGTGGGACGACACCGTCAACTGGGCCAAATCCAAGGGACACGACCTCGCGGTCCTCGAACGGGCCGGCCTGGTCGTCCGCAAGTCCGGCGAAGGAGACCATCCCGACCGCCTCTACGACCGGTTCCGCGGACGGCTCATGTTCCCCATCTGCGACGAGCAGGGGCGCGTGATCGCCTTCAGCGGACGTGTCCTCAACCCGGAGCAGGAGAAGTTCGGCGGCAAGTACGTCAACTCACCCGAGACCCCCATCTTCACCAAGGGCCGGGTCTGCTACGGGCTCGACAAGTCCAAACGCGCCCTGCTCGACACCGGCCAGGCCATCATTTGCGAGGGCCAACTCGACCTCATCGCCTGTCACGTCAGCGGCATCACCAACGTGGTCGCGCCGCAGGGCACCGCGCTGACCGCCGACCACTGCCGGCTCCTCAAGCGTTACGTCAACGAGGTCATCCTCTGTTTCGATGCCGACACCGCGGGCCAGAACGCCGCCCTGCGCGCCCTCGACGACCTCCTCGCGTCGGGCCTGGCCATTCGCGTCGCCCTCCTGCCTGCGCCGCATGATCCGGACAGCTTCCTCAAGGCCCACGGCGGCGAAGCGTTTCGCGCCCTGCTCAGCCGGGCCACCGGCTTTTTCGATTACCTGCTGCAACGCCTCTGCCGTGAACACGATCCCGCCTCCGACCGCGGCCGCACCGCCATTGTCCGCGGACTGGGCGAACAACTGCTCAAGACCGGCGACGCCGTCCTCCTGGACACCTTCGCCAACAAGACCGCCCAACGACTCGGCGTCGGCGTGGAAGCCGTGCGCACGGAGTTCAAGAAGGCGCGACGCCCGGAACCGGTACGCGTCGAGACCGAACCCGCCGAGCCAACCGCTGCCGCCCCCGGCTCCGCGGACGCACGAGTTCTGGCTGTTGCGCGTCCTGCTCGGCCACGAAAGCCTGATCGAGGAAGCCCTCACCCATCTTGATCTCGACTGGGTGGAACACCCGGCGGTGCGACGGCTGCTCGCCTGTCGGTTCGCCCATTTCACCGCGGGCGACTCCCCCACGCTCCCGCTGCTGCTGGCCGAGGTGAATGATGAAGTCGCCACGCGACTGGCCACCGAGGCCGCCTCGCAGGAGGTGCCCGCCGAGGAAGCCGCCCAGATCCTCATGGACGCGATTCGCTGGCTGCGCAACCAGTCCATCAACCACGAGTTGGCTCGGCTAACGCGTCGGATCTCGGACCCTGCGACTTCTCCGGACGAGCGGGTGAGGGCGATCCAGCGACAACTCGAGTTGCGGCAAGCCAGGATGGCGCCCTTGCACCGCCGAACTTCATCGGCTTGAGCTCCGCCCCCATCCACCCGTCCTGACGGCTGGGTGCGTTCATGCGAGGCCCCGGTCGGGGCCGGATCGCGAGCCCGCCGTTTGCTTGTTGCCGACCTTGACGCGTTGGGACGGGCCGCCTAGGATGCGCGCACCGGCCGAGACATCGGTCGACGTGGGTTTCTGCCCAGCGCACCCATAGCTCAATTGGATAGAGCATCTGACTACGGATCAGAAGGTTTCAGGTTCAACTCCTGATGGGTGCGCCACACTATCAAGGACTTACGACGGCTTAAGCTCCTACCTCGCAGTCAGATCGCCCGCCAAACCACCTTGCCCGGCCTTGCCCACGGCGCTGCGGCCATTGCAGGCCATTGCAGGCACCGTAACCAAACTTCTGCCAAACTTTGGCGCCCTAGAACCGAGCACATAAGCCCAGGTTCAACTTCGCGGTGAAATCTCCGTCGCGCCCACTTTACAGAGCTCGCCCAGCCGGTGCAGGAACCCCCCCATGCGCGAGCGACCGTTGTAGCGGAACAGGGTTTCGACCAGCTCGGCGTGGATGCGCCCACACTGCGCGGCGTATTGCAGGGCCAGCCAGCGGTAGTACGTCTCCATGCTTTTCATGTTCTGGCGATACACGATGTGCACCAGTTCGCTGAGGAGGCCGTCGGCCCGCTCATCGAAGTAGCCCTGGAGATCGGCTGGCGGACCGCCAGGAACCGGCTGGTAGCGCTGGACAAACACATACGCCCCCGGCAGCGAGCGCAGGAACCGAAACCGTTCCACGTCTTCCGCCAGCGTGGTGTTGAAGCCGTACATGCAGACGAACTCGACGTTGTCCGAAGGCGTGGTTTGCAGCAGCGCGTACTGCTGCCTTACCCGCTCAAGACCACGCGCATCGTTCAGGCTGAAATGATACGTGCGGCGGGTGAACGCCGCGTTGGCGCAGGAGACACGACGCAGCAGGCCGGCCGTCTCCGGGGTGAGCCGCCGCAGATCGAGGGTCTGGTTGAAGTTCACCTGCAGGCGCCGGCGGGCCATCTCCTCGAGCAACGCCGGGCCATCCGCGTGGGCCAACAGGTTGTCGTCGAGCAGGATCAGCTTCTTCCGGCCCTGCAACAGCGTGTCCAAATCGCTGACCCGACGCGGTGGTCCCTCCTTCTTTGGCACAATGCAGAAGGGACAATGCTGCGGACAGCCCCGCGTCAGGAAACCGACGGCCCGATCGCCGAGCTCCGGGTACAGCGAGTAGTCGGCAGCCAGCGCCTCGACCTCGGGCGCCAGGCGCAGACCCAGATCCACGCCGGAACCGCCCAGCACCAGCGTGTCGCCGTACCGACGGCGCAGTATCTCGACGCGCTTCGCCGAGCCCGGCGTGTTGAACACGCAACTGGCCAGGATCGTTCCGGCCATGGGTAGTGATTGCACGCCGCGCGCCAGGACCACCCGACGCCCCTGGGCCTTGAAACCCCGGCTCAGTTTCATCAAGGCCAGGTTGGGCAGCGTGCTGTCCACGTCGACTAACAGCACGGTCGCCGGCGCCAAACGGCGGACCGGGACCGGACGCGGGCGAGGTTGGGCCTCGGGAACGGGCAGGCGCTTGCGCAGAAGCTCCGTCGGGAACTGCCGACGACCCGACGCCGAAAGCGTGATGAGGAACTGGAGTCTGGGGAACCGCGCGTCCAGCAATTCGAGAAAGCGGTTTAGGCGGACTCCTGGGCACCACGCGTCGGCCCCCGCCAGCAACACCACGCCCGGCTGCGTGAGGGGGTCTGGATCGGCCAAGTGCTCGGCGGCATCGTAAACGTGCCGGGCAACATCCAGCAGCACGATGGCGGGTGTCCGCCGAGTTGCCGGCTCGGCGTGCCAGCGCTTCGCGAACTCATCGGGACGCGCCAGGAGGTCGGCCACGTCCCAGCCGAGCCACGCTGACAAGTCCGCGCTCAGCCGCGCGAGCAGTGCGCGCGCACGCCCCGCCCGATAGCAACTCTTGCGACGGAGGCGGTCCAGGAACGCCAGGGGATCTGTCACGCGGGCTGCCGCATCGAATAAACCGGCGCAGCGCCTCAGCCGTTGGTCCGGATAGATATCGAACTGGTCGGTGCCGACGTGCGGGATCACCTGGCGACCGTAGCCGACAACCAGCCGCCCGTGGTGCGACCTGCCGAGGTCAGGACGACCGAATCGCGCTCCCCATCCGGGCGAACGGAAGGCCGGTTTCAGCACGGGGGCAACCCGGCCATCAGCCCAGAAATGCCAACCCGACTGCTGGCGCACCGGGCTGTGAGGCATCCGTTCCTGCGGGGCGTGGCGGATGAGCACGAATTCCAGATGGGCGGGAAGGGCCCGCTGCTCGACCAACTCTCCGTTCAGGCTGCAGGCCAGGAGGAGCATTTGCCGTCGCCCGAGACCCGCCAGCGCCACGCAACGCAGGAGCGCGTGCGACGCGTCCGTCGCCTCCAGCACCGTCCACTTCCGGATCGCGCCTTGCCCGGCGCTGAAAGCGTGTTCGCAGGGCTCCAGATGGCGGACGTTTTCCGCTCGCAGGGACTCGATGTGCATACCCAGCTCGGATCATGACGCGCGATCCAAACCCTCGTGGCAAGCCGAATGGCCTTCCTCGATGACAAGACCGGGTGACAAGAAGGATCTGAACATCACGATTGCGCCGCGGTAGCGCCGGCGGCGCTGGGTCGGGACGTCGCTCCTGCTCCTGGCGAAAATGCGCTCGGCGCGAGCCGCATCCAACGGGTGGTGAGCGGCGAGCGCAGTTCTCGGTGTCTCCTTCACTGCGGCATCGCCACGCGAGGCTGTCGCCGCGAACCCTGTCCGCGACATCCAGCTCCGACTGTGTCCTGGACCTTCAGGCTCATAACCTGAAGGTCGTAGGTTCAAATCCTACCCCCGCAACCAACCGCCGTTGATCATCAAGGACTTATCCCGCTGGCCTTCAGGAACTTCGCCGCCGACTTGGCACGATTCTTGTCGCCCGCCTCTCCCATGTTCCAGCATTCGCCAGGATGTCGCAGAAAGTCCCATTGCCAAACAATCGCCAAACATTTTGGCGCCCGGAGACGCCTGACGAGAACGGGTTCAAGTCGCCTGCGAGAACAGGTCGAAAAGCCCGCCGCCAAGTGCGGCAAGAGAGCCGCTGTCGCGCTCCTCGCCGGCGGCCGAGTCACTTCCGGAAGCGTATCAGGTCACTATTTCCAGGGCTGTGGTTGAGCGCCGCTTGGTGTCCTCACCGCCCCCGTTTCGACTTGAACGCGGAAGACTCGGACCCGGCACGCTATGCGGGCTATGCTGACTTCTATGGCCTATGCTTTGCTGAGTCCGCATAGAAACGCCCTGGGCGCGCGTGCGTGGGGACCGTGCGGTGTTCGCAAGTCATTCGGAGAGAACGCCCCGAACACTTCGCGTCACTTCTGGCATGCCCGATGCGTGCGCTGTTCGGATGGCCACTCATGAATTCGGGTGTGAACATCCCCCGCCGTGAGGATGAGCCTTGCCTGTCCGGCGCCGTTGTGCGATCAATCCGCTACTGCCACCACGAGCCGCTGACTCGCTTCGGCGCAGCCAACGACCCGCGCGCAGGGACCGGTCCGGGACTGGGTGAAGACCATACGATCAAGCACTGACCTATGAAAACCAACGCGCTCCTCCTCGGCTTCTTCTTGATCCCGGCGCTCGTGCAGGTCCGCGCCGCGGAGCTCGGGCATTTCCGGTACGAGTTCAGCGGCACGGAAATCACCATCACCGGCTACACCGGCCCGGGTGGTGAAGTGACCATCCCGGCGGCCATCGCCGGCCTGCCCGTGACCCGCATCGCGCAACAGGCGTTTCAGAACGCCGCGCTGACCAGCGTGGTGATCCCGGACAGCGTCACCAGCATCGGGGACTGGGCGTTCGGTAACTGCACCGGCCTGACCAGCGTGGTGATTCCCGACAGCGTCATCAGCATCGAGTCCTGGGCGTTCTCTCGCTGCGCTGGCCTGACACATGTGGTGATCCCCGACAGCGTCACCAGGATCGGGGAGAGGGCGTTCTCCGGCTGCACCGGTCTGACCAACGTCGTGATCGGCAACGGCGTAGGCGAGATTGGGGATCTGGCATTCGCGAACTGCACCGGCTTAACCCGCGTCGTGATCCCTGACAGGGTCGGCAGCATCGGGTGCGGAGCGTTCTCTGGCTGCAGCGGCCTGAGCAGCATCGAGGTGGGTTCGGTCAATGCCGCCTACAGCAGTGAGGCCGGCGTTCTCTTTGACAAGGGCCGGAGGCTGCTTATCCGGTTTCCGCAGGGCCTAAGGCAGGGCGAAAGAATAACTTGAGCAATTATGTGTGAGGACAAATGGCATAGTTCCAGTCCCCATGAAACCGCGCTGGGACAATGCGTACACGTGCCAGCTCCTCATCACTCACTTCAATTCCAGTCTCATACTCATTGGTGTCCAGCGCGGCGCGCACCCGCAGCCCCGCCTTGGTCGTCGTGTGCGCGATCAGATTCACAATCACCTGATAGCTGGTCAGCGGGCGACCGCGCCAGTTCTTGGTAATGAAGCTGAAGAGCCGATGCTCGATCTTGTTCCATTTGCTGGTGCCGGGCGGAAAATGGCAGACCTCCAGCCGTAACCCCAGCGCATCGGCCAACGCCTGCAAGGCCACCTTCCAGAGCCGGTTCCGCGTGCCGTTGCTGCCACCCCCATCGGCGGTGATCATCAGCTTGGTCGCCCGCGGAAAGCGCTCCGCACCCATCTCCTGCCACCACCGCCGGATGCTGGCCGCGGCAAACTCAGCGGTGTCATGATCGATCCCCACACTCACCCAGCCCTCGTTGCTGGCCAAATCGTACACCCCGTAGGGAATGGCCTTGCCCACGCCCTTCTCCGGAAAGTCATGCACCTTGACCGGAACCGGGGTGCCGGTCGGCTCCCACTCCTGGCCCAAATTCTTGAATTCGCCCACCAATTCCTTCTTTTTGGTGTCAATCGAAACCACCGGCTCCCCCTGGCGCTGCAACGCCAGCACCCGCCGATTGATGTGCTCGAACTGCGCATTCCGATCCTCATGCGAGGACCCCTCGCGCGTCTTGCGGTTGGCCTGCAAGCTGTAGCCGGCGGCTTTGAGCAAGGTCGCGACCGTCCGATCACTCACGGGATGTTGCTGGCGTTGCAGTGCCTCCGCCAAGGCAGCCGTACTCTTGCAGGTCCAGCGCAAGGGCGATTCGGGATGGCCGCGGGTGGCAGGGTCCACCAACGCCTCCAAGGCAGCCAGGAGGTGGGGATCGGTTTCGGTCAGCGGCTTGCGCCCGCCTCCCGGCGCCCGGATCCGCAGCGTGACCGTCGCCCGGGGCTGCTCTCGTCGCCGGGCCAGATCGCGCCCCCCCGCCATGATCGTATTGCGGGCCAGGCCCGTCGCCACCGCCACCGCACTGACCCCGCCCCATCCCAAGGCCGAGGCCTCGGCCGCCGCCCACTGTCGGCGCATGCGTTCGTCCATCAGTTCAGCGAGCGACTGATACTTGAGCCGGATACGATGGATAGTCTGAGGATCTTGCGTGGGCGCAGCATCCCCAACGTAGCTGTGTAAGGCAAGCCGAATTGCTCAAGTTATTCTTTCGCGAGTCCTAAGGGGGGCCTACACAATCCCCGATACCGTCACCGAGATTGGGCAGGGGGCGTTTTCTGGCTGCACTGGGCTGACCAGCGTGATCATCCCCCACAGCGTCACCACAATCGGTGGAGGCTGGACGGCCGGCGGCGCATTTTCTAGCTGCACCGGCCTGACCAGCGTGGTGATCCCCGACAGCGTCACCAGCATCGGGAGCGATGCGTTCTCTGGCTGCACCGGCCCGACGAGCATCGCAATCCCCGACAGCGTCACCAGCATCGGGGACTGGGCGCTCTCCGGCTGCACCGGTCTGACCAACGTCGTGATCGGCAACGGCGTGGGCGAGATTGGGGATCTGGCATTCGCGAACTGCACCGGCCTCACGAACGTCGTGATCGGCAACAGGGTCACCAGCATCGGGAGTTGGGCGTTCTCAAGCTGCAGCGGCCTGACCAGCATCACGATCCCCGACAGCGTCACCCGCATCGAAGGCTATGCGTTCTCTGGCTGCGCTGGCCTGACACATGTGGTGATCGGCAACAGCCTCACCAGCTTCGGCGCCTTCGTCTTCTCAGAGTGTAATAGGCTCGAGTTCGCAGAAATCGGAAGTGGAGTCATGCTGTTCCGGAAAGAAGGATGCCCGAGTGGCGCGGTCATAATTCCGGCAATGGTAGACAGCGTGCCTGTGACACACCTTGGCGATAGATTTCTTGCGAACTGCAGCAGCATGACCCGCGTGGTGATCCCCGACAGCGTCACCACCATCGGGCATTCGGCGTTCTCTGGCTGCACCAGGCTGACCCGCGTGGTGATCCCCGACAGCGTCACCACCATCGGGCATTCGGCGTTCTCTGGTTGCACCAGGCTGACCCGCGTGCTGATTCCCAACCGCGTCACCAGCATCGGAGGCTGGGCGTTCTATGACTGCACCGGCCTGACCAACGTGGTGATCCCCGACAGCGTCACCAGCATCGGGGACTGGGCGTTCGGTAACTGCAGCGGCTTGACCAGCGTGGTGATCCCCGACAGCGTCACCAGGATCGAGTCGGGGGTGTTCTCTGGGTGCACCGGCCTGACCAACGTGGTGATCCCCGACAGCGTCACCAGCATCGGGAGCTATGCGTTCTCTGGCGGTCTGACCAGCATCACGATCCCCAACAGCGTCACCAGCATCGGGTATAGGGCATTCTATGGCTGCATTGACCTGACCAGCATACGAATCCCGGGTAGCGTGATCGAGTGGGGAGTACTGTGCTCGGGTAAGTAGGGGTGTAGTTCTGCTACCTTTGCAGACTGCACGAGCCTGACTAGCGTCACTATTGACCAGGGCGTTACGTATATCCCAACTTCAGCATTCTCCAGCTGCACCAGCCTAACCATCATCACAATCCCTGACAGCGTCACCAGCATCGGAGGCGCGGCGTTCTCTAGCTGCACTGGCCTGACCAGCGTGGTGATCCCCGACAGCGTCACCAGCATCGGCTGGGGGGCGTTCTACGGCTGCACGGGCCTGGCCAGTGTGGTGATCGGCAGTGGGGTCACCAGTTACGGCTACGACGCGTTCTCCGGCTGCACCGGCCTAAGGAACGTCTACTTCCGGGGTGGCGCGCCCGAAGACACTTGGGCATTCTTCGCGAACCCGGCGACGATCTACTACCTGCCTGGAACTATCGGTTGGGGGCCAACGTTTAGCGGTCGCCCGACGGCTCCCTGGATACTTCCCCACCCCGTGATCCTGGACTTCGGTCCCAGCTTCGGTGTGGGTACCAATCAGTTTGGCTTCATCATCTCCTGGGCAACGAATGACATCCCGGTTGCCGTGGAAGCCTGCTCTGACCCGACACAGTCAGCCTGGGCGCCGGTGGGAAGTGCGACCTTGAACCAGGGCTCGGCGTACTTCAGCGACCCCCACTGGGCGCAGTACCCGGCGCGGTTCTACCGCGTGCGGGGGGAGTGATGGCGCCGCGTACTACGGAATCTCCCACACATACCCGCCCGTGTGCCGCTTGATGTGTCCGGTGGTGGCGTTCAAGACCAGGTAACCCGTGGGGATGGTCCCGCTCGACGGGTCCGCCGTGACCGCCGCCGGCCTGATCTGGATCCAGGTCCCGGGAGTGCCGGCCCCCGTGCAGCGGAACTCCCCGCCGAGCGCATCCCGCCAGAACTCGTTCAGGACCCGGGCACCGGAGGTCGGCGGGCCGATGATCGTGGTCGGGCTGCCGTTCTGGTACGTGGCCACTCGTTTGGCGATGTCCTCGGCCAGGAGGGTGAAGTTGTCGGCGGTCAACTCGCGGAACAGGGCCGCGTTGCTGACGTCCGTTCTGGCGCAACGTGTTGGCCCGCCATGGCGCCGGCCCGAGATTGGCCTGAGACCGGCGCTGCCGTGGCGAAGGATGGAATCCCGCCACCATGGCCTTCCGGCAGCGCGGAGCCGGTGGCTCGGGCTGAGCGAGGCCGGCCAGGAGAAGCCACCCCCGGCGGTCTCCGGATCGAAAACCAGACTTGCTGATCCAGCCCTTGTGTGCGATGAGTCCGCTACTGCCACCACGAGCCGCTGACTCGCTTCGGTTCAGCCAACGACCCGCGTGCAGGGACCCGGTTGAAAGTGACCGACAAGCAACCACTAACTCATCCAACGGCAATGAAGACCCCAACTTCGAATCTTGTCCGATTGGCTTTCACGTTGGGCTTGGCCTGGTGGCTGGCTCAGGGTCTGACTTGGGCGCAAGCCGGCCCTCGCTCGAGATCGCGCTGCACCCGGTGATCCGGGTGACCGGCGAAGTTGGGGCGACGTACGTGATCGAGAGCACGAGCGACGTGGAGGGGGATTTCTGGCTGACGCGGGGGTGGATCGAACTGACGACGCCCACGGCGGTGTGGACGAACCCGGTGCCGACGGATTCACCGCGACGGGTGTACCGGGCGCTGAAGGTGACGAAGCCGGCGGTGCAGACGATAGCGAACATGGTGTGGCTTCCACCGGGGAGGTTCGTGATGGGGAGCCCGGAGACCGAGCGAGGACGGGATGACCGGGAAGGTCCGCAGACGCGGGTGGAGTTGACGCAGGGGTTTTGGCTGGGGAAGTACGAGGTGACGCAGCGCGAGTACCTCGCGGTGATGGGGGAGAACCCGTCGTACTTCCAACCACCGGAGTACCCCGAGGACCTGGATCGGCCGGTGGAGGGGGTGAGCTGGGATGACGCAGTCGCGTACTGCCAGAAGCTGACGGAGCAAGAGCGGGCGGCAGGGCGGATCGGAACCAATGCGGTTTATCGTCTGCCGACGGAGGCGGAGTGGGAGTATACGTGTCGGGCGGGGACGACGACGCGGTTCTCCTTTGGGGACGCGCTGGGTTGCGATGACGGCTGTGGATACTGTCCCCTGTTGGATTCGTACATGTGGTGGTGTGGCAATTCAGGATATGAAAGCCACCCGGTGGGTAGCAAGCTGCCGAATCGGTGGGGTTTGCACGACATGCATGGAAACGTGTGGGAGTGGTGCCAGGACCGTTTTGACTGGGGTCATCCCGAATATCCCGGTGGGGCGGTCGTTGACCCCCATGGGCCGTCCGCGGGCTCGAACCGTGTGATCCGCGGCGGCAACGACTGGAACGACTGGAACGACAACGCCAGGAACTGCCGATCAGCGAACCGCAACGGCAACGACCCGGACAACCGGAACAACAACCTGGGTTTCCGGGCTGTCCTGGCCCCAGCTCAACCCGAACGTTGGAGAATGTTCAGGCTGACCCGGCCGCCATCCCGTCCCCGAGACAGCGGGTTTCCGGGGCAAACAGCGGTGCGAGAAGGCCCGGTGTGAGTAGCGGAGCGGAGTCTTCGCGAAAGCTCCGGGCCTTCCATTCATTTCATGGCCGTTCGTCGGTGCCGGCAAAGCGACCCAGCTACACCCCACCCTTCATGAGGCCCTTCTCGACCACCGCCGCCCGGACCTCGTTCAGCAGCGTGATCGCCGCGACCAGGCCGTCATTGAGGGCCTGAACCTCGGCTCGCGTCGGCGGATCGCTGATGGTCTGGGAAACGTACGTGACGGCAGCCTGGGCGGCCCCGGCCCGCTGCGGCGTCGGCGTCGCCCCGTGGAAACCGACCTTGGCAGCGGTACTCGCCCCGACGGTGATTTCCCAGGAGTACGACCCTGCGTGGCGCTTCACCGCGCCGTCGGTCAGGTTCCAGATCAAGTAGCCCGTCGGGATCGTGCCGCTGCCCGGATCAGCCGTCACCGCCGCCGGCTTTGCCTGCTTCCAGGTCCCCGGCGTGCCTGCCACCGTGCAGGCCCATTCCCCGCCGAGCGCATCGCGCCAGAACTCGGCCAACACATGCGTCCCGCTGGTCGGGGGCCGATGATTGTGGTGGGCGAGCCGTTCTGGTAGGTCGCAAGCCGCTTGGCCGATTCCTCGGCCAGGATGGTGAAGTTGTCGGCGGTCAACTCGCGGAACAGGGCCGCGTTGCTGACGTCATTCAGTCGGCTCGGTGCGATGGTGCTCATGTCATGGGCAAAGGGCTAAGAGCGAAGAGGTAAGGGGCAGAAGTCAGGTCTTCCAGACGGCAACCGAGTCGTAATCCAGGCTGCGGTGTCCGCCCAGAGCAAGGTAGGCCCGGACGGTGAAGTCGGTTTCGCTTCCGAGCGCCGCGACCAGGGCGGCGTTGGTCAGGGTGTAGGGGCCAGCCCGGTTCACGTAGAGCGTCCCCTTCAGGACCGCGCCCGCCCACAACTCGATCACGGCCTGGTCCGCGCGGCATTCCAAGTCCTCCTCCGGGCTCGGCATCGTCCCGGTGCTCACTGGTCAGGTCCCAGTCCAGGACCACGTTCTGGCCGGTCGAGTAGGTCGGGGCCACACCGTCCCCGTTGGCCGTCAGGTTGGCCGGACCCAGGGGCCGGTACGCCCGCAGGTAGATCGGGTGCGTGATCTTGGCCACGTCCTGCAGGCTGACCTCCTGGTGCAGCATCCTGGGCTGGACCTTCAGCCCCACCTGGATGGCGCCCTTCGGGGTGTTCCACTCGAACAGGGGCAGGTCCCCGAGCTGGACGCACCAGCATTCCGCCCCGACGGCGTGGGTCCGGCGGACCGTCCCGAACTGCCCCCGGACGATGTGGACCCGATACCGGCCGGCGGACACCAGGGCCGGCGACCAGCCCAGCAGGATCTCATCCCCCAGGAAGATCAGGAAGCGCCGGGCGCTCACGCCCTCATCGAACGGCATCCAGTCGAGGTCATCGTCCGGGCTGGTGAACGTCACGTCGAGGCCGTCCTCCACGTAGAACAGGCCCGTCGAGGCCAGGCCAGCGTTCAACGTGCCCCGACGGCCGAACACGGCGTTCTCACCGACTGATGAGAAGCTGTTGGTGGACCGCTCCCACCAGAGGGTCCAGGCGTTCGAGAGCGTCTCACCGCGGGCCGGGACCACCAGCAGCCTGGCGGCCGTCTTGCCGGTCCAAACCAGTGGCAGCTCGAACACCAGCACGTCATGGCAGGGCTCAGGAGCGTACAGGACGGGCGTTAGCGGCGAGTCTGCCGGCACCGAGCAGTCGTTGACCATCAGGTGCGCCGAGTCTTCCCGGACGGTCAGCATCACGTGGGGCGCTTCCGGCCCCGGCACCTCGACGCCCAGGATCCGGAAGCGCACGTCATCAATCCCGGCCGTCGGGTAGGTCAGGGCGACCAAGTCTCCCGGCCGCAGTCCGGCTGCCACCGACCGCCTGGCCCGGAGCCGTCCTTCCAGCCAGGGCAGGCTGTGAGACTTGCCATAGGCCATCGCGACCTTCCAGGCCACAGCCGGGTCGGTGACCCAATCGCACTCGATGGACTGGGTCAGCGGCCGGCCGGTGACCGCGTAGGCGGCCGGGTTCCGCCATGTCATCGCGTCGGTCTGCCACTTCCGGTCTCGGTTCTTGAACCGGACCACCACCTCGTTGACCACCTCGGCCCATCCGTGCGCCGTCAGGTCGGGTGGTTCGAGCAGGCTGCTGGCGTCCAGCGCCACGGGCGTGACGTTGTCACGCAACAATCGCAGGCTGAGCTTTCCGGACGGGGTGTGGTACAGCGCGGCGTCCAGGTACTCGAGGAAGTCGTTCAGCAGGCCGTCCAGGCGGCTGGCCTGGTCCAGGAACACCGACAGGCTGAACCCCTCTGTGAACAACTTTGTCGCCACATCATTCCAGCCCCCCGCTTCCAGGGCCGATGAGGGCAGGCCGGCACCGAACCGGGTGTCGGTCAGCAGCTCGCCCAAGGCGGCAATCGGGTTGGCCTCACCGTTCAGGCCCGCGCCGACCATCAGCCAGCTCACCACCGGGAGCCGGGTCAGGTCAAAGTTCAGGCTGGGCACCTGGTTGCGGTTCTCGCCCAGGAGCCAGTCATCGAAAACCACGTAACACTGGCCGCGGTAGGCGGGATGGGCCACCCCACTCAGCGCCAGGTCGGGGTCCAGGCCCTGCGTGGCCGTGCCCCAGTAGATCGTCATGGCACCCCGGCCCTCGACCGTGATCTCGGCTGAGTCGTTGTTCCCGGCATTCAGCGGTCCTTCCCAGGCCGTCTCATCGTCCACGATGATGGCGTGCAAGGTCTGAACCGGCCCCACGCAGAGCATCCCGGCGAAACTGGCGAAGTAGTTGTAGCCGACGGTCTGCCGTTTCTTGCCGACCTTCTTGCGGACGGGGACCGACCGGACGCCCCAGGGCTCGCTGATCCACGTCAGGCCAAGCCGCGCGCGGCCGGCCAGGTACGGGACGGGCCGGCCGTGCTCATCGGTGGCCAGGGTGGAGGGGGTCCTTGCCCCGGGCCTTGGGCGGCGGGGGCGGGAGGATGTCGCTGGCGCTGTTGAACATGGATCGGAAAGGCCCGCTAAAGGGACGAAAAGTCGCGAAAGCGGCAGAGATCGTTTCTCCCTTGCGCGCCGAGTTTGATTGGCGGCTCCAAACCCAACACTACCTGGCCAACAGCGTATTGGTCGGTCCGACGCTGCGGTCTGTGGCCAAAATCGAAGGGCAGTTGTACCTGCGGGCCCTGGTGCCGGAGACCCGGCAGTGGCTGCGGCGCATCGCGGTGCCGGCCGGCACGTTGGTCACGGCCGACGCCCTCGATCTCACCCTGGGTGGCGAAGCGGCCAGAGCGGAGATTGAAGCAGTGTTCGGGGGCGCACGCGCGCTCTCGCGTGTTATTGACCGCGCCCGCGTGGTCAACCCGGAGCGGTCCGCGAGGGCGCGGACCGCGGCACCCGAGGCGGGTGTGGTCCCCACTCCATACCGCGACGTGCCGGCATGTGCCGCGCCGCCACGCTCAAGGAAATCGAGCCACGAGGCAGATCCGAGCCGGCCTCCACACCCTGACCCATGCTGCGCTGTTCCGCGAGTTGGCCGCCGACAACTTCACGTTCCGGGCCGAGGCGATCGCCCCGCGCGTGGATCCCGCGCAGACCGGCGGACGGTTTCGGTGATTCGATGTCGCTCCGCCACCGCGACTCATTCCGTGTTCCCCAGCGCGTCGTAGAACGACGCCACATGCCGTAACGCATTCGCCCGACCGCTCTCATCGGTTTCCGCCGTCGCCACGCGCCCTTCGAGCGCGCCGCGCCTCGACCAGAAGCGCTCGCTCGCCGCGGCGAACACGTCCGGCCGCGCACTTCGCCGGAGTTCCTCGACCCGCCAGCGCGCCTCCCGCTCCACCTCCCCGAGCTGCGGATGGTAGTCCCAGGGCGCCGATGCGCGAACCACCGCGGTCACCCACGACGCCAGATCGAAGTCGCCCGCCACCGGCAGATACCGGCCGTCCGGGAAGGCAATGACATCCGTGTTCCAGATCTCGGTGCCATCCGGAGACAAGGTGTAATCCCAGTTCCCCAGCAAGGCATGCAAAAGTTGCAGGGCAACGACGAGTTCCTCTTCAAACCCCGCGTCGTTCAGGTCGGCAGCCTCTTGATCCGAAAGGGCCCGCCCGCCCAATCGCTCCGCGACC
Organism: Verrucomicrobiota bacterium; assembly: GCA_027493615.1. Classification (GTDB taxonomy): domain Bacteria; phylum Verrucomicrobiota; class Verrucomicrobiia; order Limisphaerales; family J093; genus DSVZ01. Next base: position 151,716 of record JAOSKK010000038.1, on the reverse strand, counting down.
ACTTCGATGTCCTCCAGTAGAAATGCCTTCCGGCTGAGCGCCCATCCGGCCGGCCCCGGCCCGCTCGCCGGGCTGGTGTCCCGATACTCGATCTGCGCCCGGCGCACCCGCGGCCCCTCAAAAGCCAACTCCCGCATGACCTCGTACGCCAGCGCCTCGCGATAGGCCGCCCGCTCGTCCCGGCAACCGCCCGATGGTCCCTTCTCCGCCCTCGGCGCAGTGCGTCCCCACCTTGATCTCCCGCACCTCGGCGAAAGGCGTGCCGGCCCGATCCTCCCGGGACACCTTGAACTTCAGCTTCGGGAAGGGGCACTCCTGCAGACTCGAATTGCCCCGAACCCGGATCTGCACGGGGACCTCGAACTGAGCCCACTGCACGGTGCCATCGAAATAGGGCTTCGGCCGCGCCGGCGGGAAGATCCCATCCGGCATCCCGGCCAGCGCCAGGTTGAAGTAGGTCTGCAGCGGCCCCGCGATCGTCATCGTCACGGCCTCCGTCGAATCGAACACCCCTTCGACCTGGGATCGTCGCGCTCGAAAGAACTGCTGCACTCCGGTGAGTTCAACCTCCACTGGGCTGACGGCGTTGGTGAGCAGGGTCCAAGTCTCCCCCGAGACCGTCACACGCCTCCAGCGCGCCGTCGAACGTCACGCGCACTCGTGCCCCAACCCGCTCGATCGCCACGGAAGGCGGCACCTCCGCCGCTCCCGCGGTCGGGATCCGTTCCAGGCATCCCATCCCCCCAACCAACCACGCCCACCCGACGATGCCGGCCGCAAACCCCCGACCAAAACGAGTCAGCCCGCTCTGAAGTCCAACGCAACAGCCCATAGGTGTTCCTGTCCTTTCCGCATCCCACCACCCGGGATGCACCGTCCCGGCAGGTCGACCACGCCTCGCGCTCGACCCTTCGGTCTTCCACCCGCGCGAGCGAATGCACTCCGCCTGCCACGCCCCATCCCTACCGCCCAATCGCGTCCAGGAAAATGGTCCAAAGGGTGTATCCGGCGACGCGACGCGCCTGTCCGATCGCGGCGCCAGCGTCGGCAGGCACGTCCGGAGAGAGAGCTGAAATACCGACCCGTCCCTCGCCATCTGCGGGCGAACGTCCGAGTTACAACGCGGAAGAACCACGAGTGCCCGGGGGCGGCATTTCGTCGACAAAGACGTCGGGCTCGAACGGGCCCTGTTCGGGGAGCGCCTCCCCCTCGGGGCGGATGTCTGTTTCTTCCCGAACCAGCCGGGCCTGCGGATGGCCGTAGACCGCGTAGGCCAGCCCGCTTGGTCCCCCCAACCGCCCGGGAAGCCGCGCGGGCCGCGATCGTGGCCTGCGCCAGGGTGCTGCCCTGCAACAGGTGTTGATAGAACGCCTCGACAAAGCCCCGTCCGGGTGCGTCGCCCACCGACCAGTTCGGCGCGACGAACACACCCGCATCCGCAGCCACATCCCGGCTGACTTCGGCACCCCGGCACGCCATGCTTCCCGCCATGTCCCAGGTACGCATCCCTCCACCCGGTTCCGTTCCCATCGGCCGGCGCCAGCACTCGCCCGGTGGCTCGCGCTGGCCGCGGCCCTCGTCGTCCCGAGGCTGCTGCTGGCCGGGACCCCTCTCCCCGCGACCACCGGCCTCTCCCGCTCGAATACATCGACACCAGCTTCGAGAACGCGTCGCCGCTCTGGTACGAGCCCGCCCCCGATGGCTCGATCCTGGTCCATCTCCTCTACGATCACGAACGCGCCTCCCCCAACCGCGCGGCCGGCCACATTCACTTCCGCCTGCACGCCCCTCCCGGCACCCGCCTCATCCTCGAGTTCAAGAACCTCGACAACGTCTGGAACGGTCAACCCGGCTCGGTTGCGCCCGAACTCCAAGCCGTGGTCGTCTCCGAAGATGGTCACCGCTGGCAACCCCAACCCACCGAAAGCCTGCCCGGCAACCGTGTCCGACTGAGCGTCACCATGCCCGGCCCGCAGCTCTACGTCGCGCGCGTCGAACCCTACCGCCTCTCCGACCTCGAGCGCCTGCTGACCGGTGCCGCCCCCATCCGCTGGTCCACGTCACCCGCATTGGTCAATCCCTCCAGGGACGGCCGCTGGATCTGCTACGCCTCGGCCGCCCCGACGCGCCCGGGCGTGTGTTCCTCCGCGCCCGCGCCCATCCCTGGGAGGCGGGGGGCAACTGGGTGATCGAGGGCCTGCTTGATCGCTTGCTGGAAGACAGTCCCGAAGCCCGCCGCTTCCTGGCGCGGTACGCCGTCTACACGCTCCCCATGGCCAATCCCGACGGCGTGGCGCGCGGCGGGACCCGCTTCAACCTCGCTGGCCGGGATCTCAACCGCGACTGGGAACGCCCCGCCGACCCGACACTCGCGCCCGAGAATGCCGCCCTTGAAGCCTGGCTCGAAGGGGATGCGGACCCTCGGCCAGGCGCCCCACCTGGCCCTTGATCTGCACAACGACGGCGGGGGTCGGCTTCATCTCAGCCGTCCGCCGATCCCCACGCTGGAGCGGCATCTCTCCCGCATGGCCGCTTTCGAAGCGCTCTTGCGCCAGCATACCTGGTTCACGGAAGGCTCCACCGGCGGGAGCTACCGAAACGCAGGTACCCTGGGTGATGGCTGGCTCGAACGTTTCGGCATCGATGCCGCCGTCCTCGAACTCCATTGTCACTGGATCGCCGGCGTAGCCGAGCACCCCACCGCCCGCCATTGGCGAGCCTTCGGTGCCGGCCTCGCCCAGGCCTTCTACGACTACTTCGAACGCGTGACCCCCTGAGGCGCCGCGGTTCCACCTAGGATCCACCAATGGTTTTGCCATCCGCGCGGGTTTCGGCTATTCACCGCGGCGGACACACAAAACGCGAATGCCTCCCAGCCAGCACCACCACCCGCTTCACCATGAGCTCCACTGGTCGCGTCAAGGTCGGGATCATCGGGTCCCAGTTCGAAGCCGACATTCACGCCGAGTCCTTCCGGATTCTACCGGACGAGGCCGAGGTCGTCGCGGTTGCCTCCCCCACCCCGGGCCACGCCGAACGGTTCGCCCGCAAGCATCACCTGCCTCGCTTCTTCACCGATTACCGCCAGATGCTTGCCGAGCCCGACATCGAGATGATCACCATCGCCGCGCCCAACGCGCTCCACGCGCCCCTGACCCTCGCCGCCGCCCGGGCCGGCAAACACATCGTCTGCGAGAAACCTCTTTGCCTGACGCTCGAGGAAGCCGACGAGATGATCGACGTGTGCCGGCGCCAGGGCGTGCTGCTGATGTATGCGGAGGAACTCTTCTTCACGCCGAAGTACGTCAAGGCGAAGCAAATGGCGGACGAAGGCGCTTTCGGCAAGGTGTACCTCGTCAAGCAGAGCGAAAAGCACTTCGGCCCGCACGCCCCCTGGTTCTGGGACGTCCAGCGCTCCGGTGGCGGCGTCTTCATGGACATGGGTTGCCACGGCATCGCCTTCTGCTACTGGTTCCTCGGCCGCCCAAGCATCACCGGCGTCCTCGCCCACATGGGCACCTATGTGCACGCCGACAAGACCCAGGGCGAGGATGACTCGGTCTGCATCCTTGAATTCGCCAACGGGGCCAAGGGCATCGTCGAGAACAGTTGGGCCCGGCGCGGCGGCATGGAGGATCGCGTCGAGGTCTACGGCGAAGGCGGTCTCACCTATGCCGACCTCCACATGGGCAACGCCCTCCCCACCTACAGCGAATACGGCTACGGCTACGCCGTCGAGAAGGCTCCCTCGACCCGCGGCTGGAGCCATCCTGTCTTCGAGGAGTTGTGGAACTACGGGTTCCCTCAGGAAATGCACCACTTCGCCCGCTGCGTCCGTGGCAAGGACACCCCGCAGGCCACGGGCGAAGACGGTCGCGTCGTCCAGGAAGCCCTCCTCGCCGGCTATCAGTCTGCCGGTCTCGGCGCCCGCGTCCGTCTCCCCTTCCGACCCGCCGGTGTCGCGCGCCCGATTGACCTCTGGCTCCGCCAGCGCCAAACGCCTCCGTTCCCCTGAGCGTTGGCTTGGAGCCTCCCTGAACCGCCCCCTAAAGGCGCCGGTCGCCTCGCCGCTTGCCCGGACGTCGGCTCCGACTAAGCTGCCGTCATGCAACCGCGCCTTTACCAAGGGCAAACCGACGATCACGCGACCCTGCTCGCCGGGGGCTGGTCCCCCCGGCCTCAGCGGCCTCCTGCTCCTGCTCGGCCTGCTCTCCCTGAGCGCCTGCCGCCAGCGGTCCGGCGAAGATCTCTTCAGCCAGGCCATGCATTCGGGCAAGAACTATTACGATCAAGGGCAGATCACCAACGCCATCGTCCGGTTCGAGCGCGCCGTCGAGCTGGAACCCTCCCAGCCCGACGCCCTTCTCAACCTCGCGAATGCCTATCTGCTCGTCGATCAGCCCGAGCGCGCCCTCGCACGCGCCGAGCAAGCCCTGAGCTTTGATCGCAACTTGGCCGCCGGCTACTACGTGGCTGGCTGCGCCCACCTCCGCCTCCGCCAGTTCGAGGAAGCGGTGAAGGCCTTCTTCTCGGCCCGCGACCTGGATGCCAGCGTCGCCGCCACGCATTACCAGCTCGGCGTGGGTCAAGTCGAGCTGGGCAATGTGGAGGATGCTGTCGCCTCCTTCGAAGAAGCCATCCGCCTCGAACCCGAACATGCCGTCGCCCATTACGCCCTCGGCCAGGCTCTCATCCGCGCCGGCCGCCAGGAGGAAGGCCTCGTGGCCATTCAACGCCATCAAGCCATCCGGGCCAAGAACCCCAATGCCCCGCCTGCCACCATCGCCACTTACGAGCGCTGCATCTACACCCAAGCCCGCACGCCGCAGAAACCTGCCAGACCCGACCCCAAAGGCATATCGGTCCGCTTCACGGAGGCCACGGCGAGCGTCTTCGGCGACACCGCCGCCCACTATCGCGCGCCGCTCGCCGTCCTGGACTTCAACCGCAACGACCAGAACGGCCTGTTCGTGGCCGAGGGCACCAACGCGTTCCGCGTGCTCGCCAACCGGGACGGCCGCTTCGCGCCGCAGGGCGAACCTCTCGCCCGCCAACCGGGCACTGCCTTCTTCGCCGCCCTCACCGGCGACCTCAACAACGACCGTTACGAAGACGTGCTCGTCCTCGGAGACACCGCCTCCCACGCCTTCCGCTTCGCCACCAATGGCGCCGCCCGCGACCTCACTCGCGCCTCCGGTCTCACCGGGCTGGTCGCCCGTGCCGGGGCCTTCCTGGACCTCGATTTCACCGGCAAACTCGATCTGATGGCCTTGCGCCCCGACGGCGCCGGCCTGCGTGTGCTCCGCAACCTCGGCAGCATGTATTTTATCGACATCACTGCCACGTCCGGCGTGCCTGCGCAGGTCACGGGCGCACGCCAGTTGGCCGTCGATGATTGGAACAACGACGATCTCCTCGACGTGTTCGTCTCCCGCACCGGCGCCCCGCCGCTCTACCTGCAGAAACAACGCGGCGGCCCGCTCGTGCCCACCGACCTCCCGGCCGGCCCGCTCGAGGGCGCCGTCCTCGCGCTGGGTGACGTCAACGGCGATTCCCGCACCGACCTCTTCGTGGGCGCGGACACGCACGTGGACCTCCTCCTCGGCGGGATCGACCGCTTCCATCGCCTGCCCCCTTGCGCTACCCGGCCTCGACCGGCTCCGGCTCTTCGACTACGACAACGACGGCTGGCTCGATCTCCTCGCCACCGGCAGCGGCCTTCAACTCTGGCGCAACGTCGGCGACGGCCGCTTCGAGAATGTCACCCACCCCACCGGCCTCGCCGCCCTGGCCAGCACCGCCATCGACGACGTGGCCCTCGCGGACTTCGACGGCGACGGCGACACCGACCTCGTCCTCAGCCTTGCCGGCCCCTCGCAAACCGGCCTCCGCTATTACCGTAACGACGGCGGCAACGCCAACCGCCAGCTCAAGCTCCGGCTCCTCGGCAATCGTTCCAACGCCAGCGGCCTCGGCATCCGCCTTGAGGTCGCTTCCGGCAAGTTCCGCGTCCATCGCACCGTGCAGTCCCTGCCCATCGAAATCGGCGTCGGCCCCCGCGACCACCTCGAGGCCCTCACCGCCCGCTGGTTCGACCTCCCCTATCACATCGTGGACCTGCCCGTGGACCCAAAGCAGGCCCTCGAAGTTCCCGAACCCATCCTGCCTACCGGCTCCTGCCCCTACCTCTATGCCTGGGATGGCCAACGCTTTCGCTTCGTGACGGACCTCCTCGGCTCCGCCCCCGTCGGGCTGCGTGTCGCCGATACCGTCTTCGCCGCCGCCGATCCCCGGGAGTTCGTCGCCCTCGGCGACGCCACCACGTTCGCTCCGCACGACGACCGCTACGTCCTCCAGATCACTGAAGAACTCCGCGAGGTTCTTTACCTGGACGAGGCCAAGCTCGTTGTCGTTGACCATCCCCGGACACCGAAGTCCATACCACCGACAAGTTCCGCCCCGGCCCGCCCTTCCCCCGGGGCGAACTTTGGACCCTGGAAGATCGGGTACCCCTCCGCCACGCCACGCGCCTGGACGGCAGCGACTGCACCGAGCTTCTCCAGGCGATCGACGACCGGCGCGTTTCGCCCCTCGCCCTCCGCATTCCGCAGCTCCGCGGGCTCGCCGAACCTCACGGCGTGGTGCTCGACTTCGGTCCCCTGCCTACCGACCGCCCGCTGGTGCTGGCCCTCACCGGCTGGCTGCGCTTCGGCGGCGGCATGGCCAACGTCGCGGCTTCGCACGATCCCGACCTCCCGTTCCCCTTTCCGCAACTCGAGGTCGAAACCACCCCTGATCACTGGCAACCCGTAGAGGTCGTCGCCGGCGCGCCCTCCGGCAAGACCAAGACCATTCTCATCGATCTCGCGGGTCACCTGCCGGCCGACAGCCGCCGCCTGCGACTGACCACCGCTTTCGAGATCCACTGGGATCGCATCGCCCTCTTCCACCGCCGCCCGCCCGCCGACACGCGGCTTACCTGGCTGGCCCCGGACGTCGCCGACCTCCACTGGCGTGGCTTCAGCGAGTTCGCTGATCTTGACTGGACCTTTCCGCTCACCCCGGTTTACGACCAGGTCTACGAGACCGCGCCCTGGACCATCACTCCCGTTGGCTGGTGCACCCGCTACGGCTCCGTGGATCCACTCGTCGCTGACGAGGACAACGCGATGGTCCTGCTCAACGGCGGCGATGAGCTGACCCTTGAATTCGCCGCGTCGCGCCTTCCCCCGCAGCCGGCCGGCGGCCGCCGCAGCTTCTTCCTCTACACCGTCGGCTGGGACAAGGACGCCGATTTCCACGTCCAACTCGGCTGGCGCGTCGATCCCTGGCCCTGGCATGGCATGGACGATCAACGCTACGGGCTGGAGTCGCGGCCGGCCTTCGCCAGCGACGAACTCATGCGCCGGTACACCACGCGCTGGGTGCCGCAATACACCCTGCGCCGGCCCGCGATTCAGCGTTGACTCGGCCCCTCGCCTCAGTTGGATTAGCGCCATGGAAACGCACGACGTGGCTCGATCCCATTTCCTCTGCCGCTGCTTGGCCCGACTGGCGGGCGTGGCGTTGGCCACTACCCTCTGGCTGCCCGCGGCGCACACCGACGTGCGCCTGCCCGGCCTCTTCAGCCACCACATGGTGCTTCAGCAGGAACTCCCGGTCCCCGTCTGGGGATGGGCTGACGAAGGCGAGGAGGTCACCGTCCAGTTCCGTGATCAGCGCGTCACCACCGTCGCCCGCAACGGCAAGTGGGCCGTCCGCCTCCAGCCCATGAAGGCCGGCCCGCAGCCCGAGATCCTCGCCGTCCGCGGCAAGAACACGATCCTCCTCCGCAACGTCCTCCTCGGCGAGGTCTGGGTTTGCTCCGGCCAGTCCAACATGGAATGGCCCCTCGCCCGTTCCTTCGAACCCGAGGGTGACATCGCCAGTGCCGCCAACCCCCGGATCCGCCTCTTCACCGTCCCCAAGCTCCGCGCCGAGGAACCCGTGGATGACGTCCGCAGCGCCTGGAAGGAGTGCAACCCCGAGACCGTCCGCGACTTCTCCGCCGTCGCCTACTACTTCGGCCGCGCCCTCCAGCGCACGCGCAACGTCGCCGTCGGCCTCATCCACACTTCCTGGGGCGGTTCGCCCGCCGAGGTTTGGATGAGCAAGACCGCGCTCACCCTCGACCCGGATTACCGCCGCGAAATCTGGGATGCGTATCCCGAGGCCGCCCAGCGCCACCAAGCCGCCCTCGCCGAGTGGGAACGGGCCAGGGCCGAGGCGGAACGTACCGGCCAGAAGTTCGAGCGCGGCCGGCCGTGGGCTCCCTGGCGCCCCGCCGAGCTCTACAACGGCATGATCGCTCCCCTGATCCCCTATGCCATCAGCGGCGCCATCTGGTACCAGGGCGAATCCAATGCCAGCCGCGCCTGGCAGTACCGACGCCTCTTCCCCGACCTCATCCTCAACTGGCGCCGCGACTGGGGTCAGGGTGATTTCCCCTTCGTCGCCGTCCAGCTCGCCCCCTGGGACAAGAACCGCAACCGCTCGATTGAGGAGATCACGGCCGAACCCGGTGAAAGCGACTGGGCCGAGCTGCGCGAAGCCCAAGTCCATGCCACCCGCATCCTGCCCAACGTGGGCCTCGCCATCATCACCGACGCCGGCGACAAGGACGACATCCACCCAGTGCGCAAGGCCATCGTGGGAGAACGCCTCGCCCTCGCCGCCCGCGTGATCGCCTACGCCGAGACCTTTGCCGGGCGCAGTCCGATGTACAAGAGCGCCTCCTTCGGCAGCGGCCGCGCCACCATCGAGTTCGACTTCGTCGGCAATGGCCTGGTCGCGCGCGGCGGACCCCTCCGCGGCTTCGCCATCGCCGGCCCCGATCGCAAGTTCGTCTGGGCCGATGCGCGCATCCTCGGCAAGAACCGGGTCGTCGTCTCCAGCCCGCTTGTCAGCGATCCCATCGCCGTCCGCTACGGCTGGGCGGATTACCCGGTCGTCAACCTCGAGAGCGCGTTTGGCCTCCCGGCTTCTCCGTTCCGCACCGACGACTTCCCGCTGACCACCGCCCCCAAGAACCCGTGATCCGCATAATCGTTTGACACTCGGGGACGCCAAACCTAGCGTCGCTCCCAGCAGCTTATGCCTGACAACGAAAACAATCCTCCGGTCCCGCCGCCCACCGCCGCGCCGGCGCCCAAAGCCTCGGAGAGTGCCAAGATTCAGCCGAAGAAGGAGACGGTCCGGATCAGCCTGCCGCCCAAACCGTCCGCCGCGCCCACCATCAAGATTCCCAAACCGGCCGCCCCCTCTGCCGCCGTGAAGGCCGCGGCTGCTCCGGCGGCCGTTGCCGCTGCCGCTCCCGCCGCCGCGGCTGCCCCTGCTGCGGCACCAGCCCCCGCCGCCGCGCAGGCTGCCGCTCCCCGGCCCGCTGCTGCGGCTGCTGCCCCCGCGCGCCGCTCGCCCCCGATCCGCCGCCCCGGCGGGACCGACGCAACTGGATTCGATCCTTGCTGTCGTCGCCATCATCGCGGTGGTCGCCGGCGTCGCTCGCTTGGTCATGCTCGCCCTCGGCGGCGACGCGCCATCTTTTGAATAGCGATAAGACCCCCAAGTCACTCAACCCGACCCTCCCTCCTCCGTAGACCATGGCAGCTCCCAATATCTTGACGCTCAACGAAGCGAATTTCACCGAACAGGTTCTTCACTCGCCCGTTCCCATCCTCGTGGACTTCTGGGCCGAATGGTGCGGCCCCTGCCGCATGGTCGCCCCGATCCTCGATGAGCTCGCCTCCGAATACGACGGCCAGATCAAGGTCGGCAAGGTGAACGTGGACGACAACCAGCAGCTCGCCGCCGATTATCGCATCACCGGCATTCCCACCCTCCTGCTGTTCAAACAGGGCCGGGTCGAGGAGACCATGGTCGGCCTCAAGAGCAAACGCGATCTCAAGGCCAACATCGAGAAGGTCCTCACCCCCTCCTGACGCTCCGCCCGTTCCGGCTCAGGTAATCTCCCAGCCTTTCCGGTAGCTCCCCTTCAGGTACCGGTCTGCCTCGGGCGCGTTGGGCGCCTTCATCGCAGCCGCGTCCCATTGCATCTTCTTGCCCACCCGCAACGCCACCAGGCCAAGCAGCCCCATCTCTGTCAACGCCGCGCCGTAGGCGAAGTTCGCGCTTGCCGGGTCCCCGCCCTTGCACGCATCCAGCCAGTCCCGGTGATGCCCCTTCGACCGCGGCAGCGTCTTCGCCGGCCGCTGGAAATCGTCCATCCTCGACCCGGGCAGCAGCCGCGGATCCCCCGCCCATCCCGGACAGGTGATCATGCCCTTGTCCCCGATGAACAGCGTCCCGTTGCCGCCCGCCCCGAGTTGATCGTCTTCGTCCAGTCCCTCAGGCCGCGGCGGACGCATCCCGCCATCATACCAGTAAAACTTCACCGGGGGCATCTTCCCCGCGCCGGGAACTGGTAGTAGTAGATGCCTCCCGGCGGCGCCATGTCCGCATCCACTCCCCCCGCCCCGTACGCCTCGATGCTCACCGGCGCCTTCAAGTCCAGCGCCCAACACGCGTTGTCGAAGTTGTGACAGAAGAAGTCGCCGATGGGCGCCGTCCCGAAATCCCAGTAGTCCCGCCACGTCACCGGTGTGTACGCCGAACTGTACGGCCGCATCGCGCGCGGTCCGAGCCAGAGGTCCCAGTTCACGCCTTTCGGCACCGGCTCCTCCACCGGCCGGCCTTGCGTGTACTTCTTGCTCCACCGGCTCGCCGCTGTCCAGGCATGGACTTCCCGCACGTCTCCGATCACCCCCGCCCAGATCCACTCGCAAGTCTGGCGGATGCCCTCTCCCGAGTGTCCCTGGTTGCCCATCTGCGTCGCCACCCCGGTCTCCTTGGCCACCTCGGCGATCCGTCGCGCCTCCCAGACGCTGTGGACCAGCGGCTTCTCGCAATACACGTGCTTGCCCTGCCGCATCGCGAGAATGCTGACGTAGGCATGCAGGTGATCCGGCGTCGCGCACAGCACCGCGTCGATCGCCTTCTCCTTCTCCAGCATCACCCGGAAGTCCTCGTAGTCCGCCACCTTGAAGTTCGGCGTCCGCTCGCCGTAGACCTTCTCCGCCTCGGCCTTGACCGGGAGCCTCCCCGCCACCCCCCGGAAGTAGAACGCCTCGAGGTCTTCGGTCTCAATCGGATCCGCCACCGCCATCACCTGCACGTCCTTGTGACGAAACAGTTCGCGCATGTTCGTCCGCCCCTGGCCGCCGGCTCCGACGATGGCCAGGTTGATCTTCTCACTCGGCGCGACGAACTTTGGCCCGCCCAACACATGGCGCGGAACCAGGCTGAATGCCGCACCCGCCGTCGCGGCGGTGTGCAGGAATTGACGACGACTCACGCGGAATTCCAATGGCTTCATAGATCAAACGGGGCTCGAGGACTCACGACTTCGCATACGGGCTTACCGGGGCGAGGATGCGAGCGGGTGCCCGGGGATTCAACCGTAAATTCAGCCACCCCGCCTGCTTTCGTCCCCATCGATGGCGAACCGCCCTTGACGCGGCCGCCGCCTGCTTGCTCAATCCCCGCCATGCGCCGCCCACGCCTCTCGATCTCCCGCCGCACCTTTGTACAGCGCTGCGCCACCCTTGCCGCCGCCACCGGTCTGCCCCACTGGTTCGTCGAACGCGAACTGTCCGCCGCCGAACCGCGCCGCTCGCCGCCCGGACCCAACGACCGCCCCGGCATCGCCCTCGTCGGCTGCGGCGGCATGGGCCGCGGCGATACCCAGAACGCCAGTCGCTTCGGTGACGTCGTGGCTGTTTGTGATGTGGACGAAGGCCACGTCGAGGCCGCCGCCAAACAGTTCACCAGGGACGGCAAGACCCCCGCCCGGTCCAGGGACTTCCGCCGTGTCATGGAGCAAAAGGACGTTCACGTCGTCATCACCGGGACTCCCGACCACTGGCACACGCTCGTGAACCTCGCCGCCGTGCAAGCGGGCAAGGACGTGTACGGGGAGAAACCGCTCACCTTGACCATCGACGAAGGCCGCCGCCTCGTCCGCGCCGTGCGGACCCACCGGGCCGTGTTGCAGACCGGAAGCCAGCAGCGCAGCGACAACCGCTTCCGCCTCGCCTGTGAGCTCGTCCGCAACGGCCGGCTGGGCCGCCTCCAGCAGGTCACCGTCTTCCTGCCCGCCGGCTTGCGTGCGGGCCCCTTCCCCACCGCGCCGGTGCCCGCCGGACTGGATTGGGACACCTACCTCGGTCAGGCCCCCAAGGTCGAGTACGTGAAGGAGCGCTGTCACACCACTTTCCGGTACTGGCTGGATTACTCCGGGGGCACCCTCACCGACTGGGGCGCACACCACAACGACATCGCGCGCTGGGCCATCGGCCAGGACGGCCCGGTGGCGGTCGAAGGCCAGGCGCTCGCCGAGCCTGTCCCCGGCGGTTACACCGCGATCAGCGAGTACGAAATCACCTTCACCTGGACCGGCGGCGTCCGGCACGTGGTCAAATCGACCCGCGACGACAACATCTTCGGCGGCGTGGTCAACAAGAACGGCCAGCGGAACGGCCTCCGGTTCGAAGGCACCAACGGCTGGCTCTGGGTGACGCGCGGGGATATCGAAGCCAGCGACGACGCGTTGCTCACCACGCCCCTGCCCGCCGATGCCGTGCGCCTCCCTTCCAGCAGCGATCACATGGCGAACTTCTTCGCCTGCGTCCGGTCACGCCAGGATCCTGTGGCCCACGTCGAGATCGGCCATCGCTCGGCCTCGGTCTGTCACCTCGCCGTGATCGCACTCCGCCTCGGGGGCCGACGCCTCGAATGGGACCCGACGCAGGAGCAGTTCATCGGCGACGGCGCGGCCGCGGCGAATGCCCACGTCGCCCGCGAGATGCGCAAACCGTACGACTACGACTTCGTGCGCTGAGAGCGCGCACACCCACCCCGGCGGTCTCGCGGCGGCCGGGGTTTGCCGCCGACGCGCCGGTCCCCTACCCTCCCCTCGCATGTACCTCTCATCTTGCCGGAAGCGACTCCCGGGTCTGTGCCTCGCCTTGCTGTTCGGAGCGTCGCTCGGATTCGGACCTGGAAGTGTTCCCCTCGCCGCTGACCCGCCTCCCGCCCGCCAATACGCTCCCAGCCGCGAGGTGGACTATCTCCACGTCGCGCTGGACCTGACACCAGACTTCCGCGCCCGCACGCTGGCGGCCACCGCCACCCTCCGTTTCCGGCCCATCGCCCGTCCGCTCCGCGAGCTCGGACTCGATGCCGTGGACCTGCGGATCACGCAGGTCACCGCCAGCGAAACCATCCAAGCCTGGCAGAACACCGATCGCCGCCTCGTGATCACCTTCGCCGCAGAGTTGCCACCCGAACGGGAGGTATCCGTCACCATCACCTACACCGCCGAACCCCAGGCCGGCCTCTACTTCCGCACGCCCGAGATGGGTTATCCGGCCGGCGACACCCACCTGTTCACGCAGGGGGAGGCGATCCTGCACCGGCACTGGTTCCCCTGCTTCGACGCCCCCAACGAGAAGCTCACCTCCGAGGTCATCTGTCGCGTGCCCGCCGGCATGACCGTCCTTTCGAACGGCCGGCTGCTGTCCGAGACCCCCGACGCCGACGGGCGCACCGTGTTCCATTGGCTCCAGGACAAGCCGCACGTCAACTACCTCATCGCCGTGGTCGCCGGCCACTTCCGACAGCTCGAAGATGCGCACGGCCATCTCCCCCTCACCTTCCACACGCCGCCTTCCGAATTCGCCTGGGCCGAAACCTCGTTCCGCGGCACCCGCGACATGGTGGACTTCTTCGAGCGCGAGACCGGCGTGCCCTATCCCTGGGATCGCTATGCCCAGGCCTGCGTCCATGACTTCGTCGCCGGCGGCATGGAGAACACCACGCTCACCGTGCTCACCCACCAGACGCTGTTCCCGCCGGAAACGGAGAACACCCGTTCCAGCCAGGGCCTGGTGGCCCACGAGCTGGCCCACCAGTGGTTCGGCGACTTCGTCACCTGCAAAGACTGGAGCCACCTCTGGCTCAACGAAGGGTTTGCCACCTATTACGACGCCCTCTACGAGAACCACCGGCACGGCCGCGACGCGTTCCGCTACCAGCTCCGGCATTACGCCCGGGAAGTGCTCAGCCAGGCCGACGACACCACTCCCATCGTCTGGCGCGGCTTCGCCCATCCGGACGAGCAGTTCAGCTTCCGCGCCTACCCCAAGGGCGCCTGGGTCCTCCACATGCTCCGCTCCCAGCTCGGCGACACGCTCTACCGCCGCGTCGTCCAGACCTGGCTCGAACGCCACGCCTACGGGACCGTGGTCACCGAAAGCTTCAACGCCGTCCTCGAGGAACTGTCCGGCCTGAGCTTCGACCGCTTCTTCGACCAGTGGGTGTACCATGCCGGCCATCCCCAACTCGACGTCTCTTACACCTGGGATGAGACCACCAGGCTGGCCCGGCTCAACATCCGCCAAACCCAGAAACTCAGCGACCGCGTCCTCCTCTTCCACCTCCCGCTCCCGGTCCGCTTCCGCACCCCCGCCGGTGTCACCGAACGCGTCCTCACCGTGTCCGCCGCCGAGGAGAGTTTCCACGTGGCGCTGCCCGCCGCCCCGACGCTGATCCGCATCGACCCCGATTACACCGTCCTGGCCAAGGTCAACTTCACGCCGCCCAACGCCCTGCTCGACGCGCAGCTCACCGACCCGGACGACCTCATCGGCCGCCTGCTTGCCATCGAAATCCTCACCACCCGCAAAGACCAGGAGAGCGTGGCGAAACTGCGCACCGTCCTCAACACCGACGCCTTCCCTGGCGCGCGGATCGAAGCCTCCAAGGCCCTCCGCACCCTCCACACCGACGCCGCCCTCGAGGCCTTGCTGGCTTCGACCGGGCAGGCCGACGCCACCGTGCGCCGCCAGGTTCGCGAGGACCTCCGCGCCTTCTATCGCGACACCGTCCTGGCCTCGACGCGCGAGGCAATGCGCACGGAACGCAACCCGGACATCCTGCGCGAACTCATCCTCACGCTCGGGACCTACACCGACCCGGCGATCCCCGAAACCCTCCTCACCTACCTGCGCTCGGATTCGTTCCGCAACATCCTGGCCGAGGCCGCGATCGAGGCCATGCGCGCCCAGGACGACCCGGCCTTCATCACACCGCTGCTCGAGACGTTGCAGACCCGGGAGGCGGCGTTCACCTCGGGCGGCTTTGCCATGGGCCTTGGTGTGTTGGCCCACCTGGCCCGCCATGCCGAGGATCGCGAGGCCGTGCGCACGTTTCTGGCCCGACAGACTTACCATCCCAAGTCCGGCGTCAAACGGGCGGCGCTCGCTGCCTTGGGCGCCCTCGGCGATCCGAAAGCCCTCGCCTTGGTGGAGACCTTCGCCCGCGCCGGCCAGGAGAGCCCGGAGCGCAACGCCGCCCAGGAAGCGGTGACCAGACTTCGTGCCGCGCGCCGGCCCGCAGACGAGTTCCGCGCCCTGCGCGACGAGGTGCTGGGGTTCCGGAAGGAGGCGCGCGAGTTGCGAGCCGAGATCGAATCGCTCCGCAACCAGGTCAAGGAACTCGCGACCCCGGCTCCCTGAAGGGGCCCAAGGGGTCAGTTCTTGACTTTGTCATGTGACAATCTCAAGAACTGACCCCTTGGAAGGAAGCTTGCACCGGCGGCCGGCTGCCGGTTGAATCCCGGCGCGCGGACGGCCGCCGCATTCGCTGTGCTGGATGCCCTTTTCTACATATTCGCGGGAATGACCCTGGTTTGCGGGGGGTTGGTGGTCGCCAATCCGTTCAGCCGGAACCCGGTCACCAGCGCCATGTTTCTGGTGCTGACCATCGTGTCGTTGGCCGCGCTGTTCGTGCTGCTGCATGCCTTCTTCCTCGCCGCCGTCCAGGTACTGATTTACGCCGGTGCGGTCATGGTCCTCTTCCTCTTCGTGGTCATGCTGCTGGACGTGCAGGAGGAGGAGAAGCGGCGGCTGCGCCGGTTCAGTCTCGTGAGCGGCGGGGTGCTCGCCCTGGCGCTCGCCGCCCTGTTGGCCAGCGTGCTGGGAGTCGTGCCCGTCACCGACCTGAGTGGCCCGGGCCTGGAGGGTACCACGGCCCCCTCGGCCGGATGCTGTTCACGGATTACCTGCTCCCGTTCGAGATCCTGTCGCTCGTGCTGCTCGTGGCCATGGTGGGGGTGGTGTTGCTGAGCAAACGGGATCTGTCATGAGCGTCGGTCTCCCGCATTACCTGGTGGTGAGCGCGCTGTTGTTCAGCCTGGGGCTGCTCGGCGTGGTGGCGCGTCGGAACGTGCTGATCATCTACATGTCGTTGGAGCTGATGCTGAACGCCGCGAACCTCGCGCTGGTAGCGTTCTCGCGGTACCACCAGCAGCTCAACGGCCAGGTGATGGTGTTCTTCGTCATCACCATCGCGGCGGCGGAGGTCGCCGTCGGGCTCGCCCTCATCGTGGCCTTGTACCGACGCCGCCACTCGGTGCAGGTAGGGGACTTCGCAACGCTCCGGCACTAGCCCATGAACGCCGTTCTGCCCTGGCTGGTGCTGTTACCTCCACTCCTGGCGGCGGTCACGATCACGCTGGGCGCTCTCAAACGGCCCGTCGCGGCCGCCCGACTGTCCATCGGCGCCATCGCCGTTTCATTGGCGGCCAGCGTGGTGCTGTTCGCCCGCGACGCGAGCGGCGTGACGTCTTTCACGTGGCTGCAGGTGGGCGGACTGGCGGTGGAGTTCGGCCTGCGGCTCGATCCCGTGAGCTTGCTCATGCTCCTCGTGGTGACCGGGGTGGGCGGAGTCATCCACGTCTATTCGTGGGGCTATCTCGAGGGCGATCCGGGGCGGCCCCGCTACTTCGCCGGGCTGAGCCTGTTCTCCTTTGCGATGCTCGGGATTGTCCTGTCGTCGAACCTGCTTCAGATGTTCGTCTTCTGGGAGTTGGTGGGCGTGTCGAGCTATTTGCTGATCGGCTTCTGGCACGCGCGTCCCGCCGCGGCGGAGGCGAGCAAGAAGGCGTTTCTGACCAATCGGGTGGGGGATTTCGGTTTCCTGCTCGGGCTGGTGCTGGTCTGGACAACCATGGGCACGCTCGAACTGCGCGAACTCGAGGCGCGTCTGACCGTGCAGCCCGGGGCTTTGGGGGCTGCCGCCACCGCCATCGGCCTGCTGATCTTTTGCGGCGCCGTCGGCAAGTCTGCCCAGTTCCCCCTGCACGTGTGGCTCCCGGACGCCATGGAAGGTCCCACGCCGGTCAGCGCCTTGATCCACGCCGCGACCATGGTGGCGGCGGGCGTGTACCTGCTCAGCCGGATCTTTTTCCTGCTCAACGCGCCCGCGCTGACGGTGGTTGCCTGGATCGGCGGGCTGACGGCGTTGCTGGCCGCCTTGATGGCACTCCAGCAGGATGACCTCAAACGGATCCTGGCTTACTCCACGCTCTCGCAACTGGGTTACATGGTCCTGGCGGTTGGCGTGGCCGGGGCCGAGGGCACGCCCGTGGCCGCGATGTATCACCTGGCGACGCACGCGAGCTTCAAGGCTCTGCTTTTCCTGGGCGCAGGTTCGGTGATCCACGCGCTGCATCACCAGCAGGACATCTGGCGCATGGGTGGGCTGGCGCGGCGGATGCCGGTCACTTTCCTGACCTTCCTGGTGGCCACCCTGGCCCTGTGCGGCGTGCCACCCTTCAGCGGGTTCTACAGCAAGGACGTCATCCTGGTGCTGGCGTGGGAACACCACGCCTCCCTGCTCTTCCTGCTGGTCGTTTTCGTCGCGGGATTGACCACCGCGTACATGTTCCGCCTGCTGCTCGTGGTGTTCGCCGGTCCCGCGCGGTCACAGGATCCGGATCACGCCCACGAATCTCCGCCGGTCATGACGGTGCCCTTGTTGTTGCTGGCCGTGCCGACTGTCCTGGCCGGGTTTTGGGGGCATCGACGCCTGGTTGGGACGGGCTTACGGTGTGCCGGCCTCCCCCACCGGTTCGTGGGCGGAACATCTGATTGCCCCGTTCGCGCATGCGCCGGTGCCGGCTCTGGCGGGCCTGGCCGCGGTGTTCCTTGGCGGTGGCGTGGCCTGGCGGCTGTACCGGGGTGCGTTGCGCGATCCGCTGCCGGAACACCTGGGCCGGTTGAGCCGGTGGATGCGGGATCGATTCTACTTCGACGAGTTGTACGACCGACTGATTGCCGGCACTCAGGACGCGGTGGCCTGGTTGGCCGACGCGTTTGATCGCTGGATCCTGGCCGGCGCGGTGGTCAGGGGCCTGTACGGCGCCATCGAACTGGGGGGGCGCGCCCTGCGGTTGGCGCAGACCGGCAGCCTGCAGACCTATGCGCTGCTGCTTGCGGCGGGCGTGGTGCTTGTCCTGGCGTGGATGCTGATCCGGTAAGCATGGCGAACCTGAGCTTCATCATCTTCTGCCCGCTGGTGGCCGCGGTGCTCATCGCGCTGCTGCCGCGCACGTTCAATGTGTTGTTCCGCGCCGTGGCGCTGCTGGCCACCGGCCTGTCGCTGCTGGGCGCCGTTCGGGTGTTCGTCGGGTTTGACAGCGCCGCCACCGGGCTGCAGTACGAGCAGCACTTCCGCTGGGTGGACGCGCTGGGCATCGGATACCACGTGGGTGTGGACGGCCTGAACGTAGGGTTGGTGCTGATGGCGGCGCTGGTGGCGTTTGCCGCGGTCTGCGTCTCGCGCGAGATCCGCGAGCGGCAGCAGCTCTATTACATGCTCGTGCTGGCCATGGCGGGCGGCATTCTGGGGGCCTTCGCGTCGTTCGACCTTTTCCTCTTCTACTTCTTCCACGAACTCGCGCTGGTGCCGACGTTCATCTTGATCGGGGTATGGGGGCGTGGCGCCCAACGCAACTACGCGACGTTCAAGCTCACGTTGTACCTGAGCCTGGGGGCCCTGGTGGCGCTGATCGGTCTGATCGCGCTGTACGTCCAGGCAGGCCAGACCAGCTTCAACCTCCTCCACCTCACGCGGCACCTGGCCCTGAACCCAATGGCACCGGGCACCCAGTCCTGGATCTTCGGGCTGCTCCTGTTCGGCTTCGGGATTCTCGTGTCGCTCTGGCCGTTCCACACCTGGGCGCCGCTGGGCTACGCGGCCGCACCGACCGCGGCCGCCATGCTCCATGCCGGCGTTCTCAAGAAGTTCGGCCTGTACGGCCTGATTCGCATCGCCCTGCCGTTGCTTCCGGCCGGGGCGCAAAGCTGGATGAATCTCCTCGCCCTGCTCTGCCTGGGGAACATCCTCTACTGCGGGTTGGTGGCCCTGCGGCAGCGCGATCTCAACCATCTTCTCGGCAATTCGAGCGTGGCGCACATGGGATTCGCCTTTCTGGGCATCGCCAGTCTCAACGTGCTGGGCGTGACCGGCGCGGTGGTCGTCATGGTGGCGCATGGGCTCCTCGCCGCCCTTAGCTTCGCGCTGAGCGGGTTCCTCTACCACCGACTGGGCACGCTGGAGATGGACCAGATGGGCGGCCTTCTGCAACGGCTGCCGTTTGTGGGCGGCGTCATGGTGATGGCCATGTTCGCCGGGTGCGGCCTGCCGGGGTTCGCGAACTTCCCCGGGGAAGCGCTGGTGCTGTTCGGCGCCTGGAAATCCTACCCCACGGTCACGGTGTTCGCCTGCTGGGGGGCATTGGTGATCGCCGCCGTCTACATGTTGCGGGCCGTGCGAGCCATCTGGCACGGCCCACCGCTCGACCGCTGGAAGGACCTGGTCGACGCCCCGAACCTGTGGGTGAAACTGCCGTACGCCCTCCTGCTTGCGGGCCTGCTGGTGTTCGGTTGTTTCCCCCGCTTGCTGACGGACCCCATGCAACCCGTCGTCAGCCAGATCGTCCAGCGCATCCACGGCGAGACCGTTACCCCATGACACACTTCGCCGCCATCGGGTTGGAGCTGGCCGTGGCCGCCACGGGGCTGGCCGTGCTGCTGCTCGATCTCTGGGTACGGCCCGAACAACGCCGCTGGCTCACCTGGACCGCCCTCCTCGCCGTCGGTGGCATTTTTGTGGCCAGCTTCGCCCTCACCGTCCCTGAACCTGCCCGCATGTTCGGCGGGCTTTACGTGCTGGACGAACTCGCCCTGTTCTTCAAGCGCTTCTTCCTGCTCGCGGCCCTGCTCGTGCTCGTGGTGGGTCAAGAGTTCGCCGACCGCTTCTCCGCCGGCCATGCCGAGTACAGCGCGCTGACGCTCTTCGCGCTCACCGGCATGATGTTTGCCGCGTCCGCCAACGATTTCGTGCTGCTGTTTGTCGCCCTCGAGTTGGTGACCATCACTTTCTACGTCCTCACCAGCTTCCAACGCCGCCGGGTCGTCTCCCTCGAGGCGGGGGTGAAATACCTCATCCTGGGTGCACTCTCGACGGGGTTCCTGGTGTACGGCCTGGCGCTGATCTTTGGCGCGGCGGGCACCATGAATTTTGAGCAACTGGCCGCCAGCCCGCCGGCGGTGCTCGAGAGCCGGCTGCTCACGGTGGGCCTGCTGCTCGTCCTGGTGGGGCTCGCCTTCAAGATCGCCGCGGTTCCGTTCCAATTCTGGGCCCCCGACGTCTACGAGGGCGCGCCGTTGCCCACCACGGCGTTCCTCGCGGTGGGCTCGAAGGCGGCGGGCATTGTGCTGCTGCTGCGGGTGTGGTTCGTCGCCGCCCCCGCCCTCACCTCGTCCTGGGCCCGACCCCTTCTGGTCGTGACCGCGCTCACCCTCCTCTACGGGGTCCTGTGCGCGATCCCCCAGCGCAGCCTCAAGCGGCTGATGGCGTACTCGAGCATCGCCAATGCGGGATTCCTCCTCCTCGGTTTCTGCAGCGGCAGTGCCGCGGGGGTGGCCGCGGTGCTGTTCTATTTGGGCGGCTACCTGTTCGCGGTGCTCGCCATCTTCCTGGTTGCAACCCTGGCCTGGCGCGGCACCGACAGCGATGCGATCGCGGATCTGGCCGGCCTTGCCCAACGTTCGCCGCTGCTGGCGGGCGTGCTGACGCTGGGGCTGGTCTCTCTGGCCGGAGTGCCGCCCCTCGCCGGCTTCTTCGGAAAATTCCTGCTGCTCAAGTCCGTCCTGGCCAGTGCGACCCTTCACCCCGGGCTCTATGCCGTGGCTGTCGTCGCCCTTCTGGCCGCGGTGATCTCGCTGTACTACTACTTCGGCGTTGTGCGCGTCGTCTATTGGGGACAGCCGGCCGCGGCGCCGCAGGCCCCCATCCTGCTGGCCTGGCCTGCGCGCGCCGCGCTGGGCCTTTGCGTGTTCGGACTGCTCTGGCTGGGCTGCTTCCCGGCCAACGTGCTCAACCTGGCCCAACTGGCCGCCCAGTCGCTGCCCTGGCGTTGAACCGGGCCGGCTTCCGATCCCGGGCGCGCTTGGGCAACGTGGCAACGAGGCGCCCGGGTGGGCCGGGCTTGAACTCAAGCGGTGGGTCTGCGAGAACCGCCGCATGCAAGCCTCGCTCTCCCTGCCCACGCTGCTGCTGGAAACCACCCTCGCCCTCGGCCTCCTCGGCCAAGCCCACGCCGACCGTGTTCTCTTCGATTTCGCCCCGCCCTTTAGCGCCGCCACCGTGGCGACCCACGATGCCCAGGCATCGCTGGTCGACACCGCCGAAGGTCGGGCCTTGCGCGTGGCCACCGGGCACGCGGCGCCCTGGCCGGGCATCACGTTGTCCGCCCCGGGCGGCACGGTCGACCTGACCGAACACGCGTTTGTGCAGTTGCGCGTGCGCAACCCCGGCCCGCAACGGGTTGTCGTTCATCTTCGCGTGGACAACGCCGGCGCCGACGGCACCCGGCATTGCCGCACCGGTAGCCTGGGACTTGATCCCGGAACCAGCGGCACAGTGCGCGTAGACCTCACGCGGACCAGCGAAGACCGGCTCAATGGCCGGCTGTTCGGCATGCGGGGCTATCCCGTCAAAGCCGGAGGGCCCGACACCGTGGACCCGGCGGCCATCAACCAGTTCGTCATCTTCCTCAACGCCCCGCGGCAGGATCACGTGTTCGAGGTGCTCAGGTTGAGTGCCGGCGGCCGCTACACGGCGCCCACGGCCTGGACCTCGGATGCCGATCCTTACCTGCCCCTGATCGACCCGCTGGGACAGTACCGCCACAAGACCTGGCCCGGCAAAACGCCATCCGTCGAGGACCTCGTGGTGCGTCGCGACCAGGAGGCGGTGACGCTCCCCGCCGCCATCTCCGCGTTCGACGACCAGGCGGGTTGGAACCGGTTCGGTGGCTGGGCGGGGGACCGCAACTCGCCGCCACCGGCTTCTTCCGCGTCGAGAAGCACGACGGGAAATGGTGGTTCGTGGACCCGGAGGGCCGCTTGTTCTGGTCCCATGGCATCGACTGCGTGCGGCTGCTGGACGCGACGCCGATCGAGGAACGCGAGGATTGGTACGAGTCCGCCCCGTGGGAACAGGCTGAGTTCGCGGAGTTCGTCGTCACTGCGGCCACCACGCTCAAAGGCCATTACGCCGGGCGAACGCCGAAGGGCTTCTCCTTCGCCGGCGCCAACTTCAGACGCAAGTATGGGCCCGACTGGCGCCCACAGTCGGCGATGCTGATCCACCAGCGCCTCCGCGCCTGGGGGCTGAATACGATCGCCAACTGGTCCGACCCGGCCGTTATGTTCCAGCGCCGCACGCCCTACACGGACGCAGTCAGCTCCCGGGGCACCCGGCTCATCGAGGGCAGCGAAGGTTATTGGGGCAAGTTCCCGGATGTGTTCGACCCCACGTTTGCCGCCAGCGTGCAGCGCTCGATGGCCGCCAAGGCAAGCCGGAGCGCCGGCGATCCGTGGTGTCTGGGGTACTTCTCCGACAACGAAATGGCGTGGGGCGACGAAACGTCCATCGCGCTGGCTGCCCTCGCTTCACCGCCGGAACAACCCGCCAAGCGCGCGTTCCTGGCCGACCTCCGCGCCAAGTACGAGAGCATCGGCCGGCTGAACGCGGCCTGGGGAACGGCACATGCCTCTTTCGACGCCCTGGCCGCAGGCACCGCAAAGCCGGACCCCGCTCGCGCCGGCGACGACCTGAAGGCCTTCTACACCCGCGCGGCGGAGGCGTACTTCCGCGTCGTGCGCGAGGCGATCAAGGCGGTCGCACCGCAACAGCTTTACCTGGGTTGTCGCTTCGCCTGGGGCAACACCCGGGCGGCGCGGGCGGCGGCGAAGTACTGTGACGTGGTCAGCTACAACCTGTATCAACGCAGCATCGCCACCTTCCAGTTCAACGGCGAGGCCGATGTGCCGTTGATCGTGGGTGAGTTCCATTTCGGCGCTCTGGATCGTGGGATGTTCCATACCGGCCTGGTGCCGGTCGCGGACCAGGCCGAGCGGGCGGCCGCTTACCAGGCGTACGTCGAGGGCGCACTGCGCCATCCCCAGTTCGTGGGCACGCACTGGTTCCAGTACCAGGACGAGCCGACGACCGGCCGGGTGTTGGACGAAGAGAACTACCAGATCGGGTTCGTGGACATCGCCGACACCCCCTACGCCGAGATCACCACCACCAGCCGGCATGTGGGGGAACGCCTTTACCGCCTGCGCTCGGGCCAGCGGGACGGGACGCGATTCTGACCCCGGAGAAAAGCGTGGCGTTGGCGCCGTGTCTTCGCCTACCTTCAACGGCATGAACCCGCCCGCCGCCAGCGGATTCCGCCGCACCGCCATCACCGCCCTCCTCGAACGGGTGGTGGCGACCACGCCGGTGATCGACATCCATACGCACCTCTACGACCCCCTGTTAGGTGGACTCCTCTGGGGCATGGATGACTTGCTGATCTACCATTACCTCGCCGCCGAGGCCTTCCGTTACCTCGAGGAACCCCCCGAGGAGTTCTTCACCCGCCCCAAGACGGAGCAGGCCGACCGGATCTGGCACGAGCTGTTCCTCGCCCATTCCCCGGTGTCCGAAGCCTGTCAGGGAGTGCTCACCACCCTGCATCGGTTCGGCCTCGACCCCCATGTCCGAGACCTCCCCGCCTTGCGCGCCTGGTTCGCCCAGTGGCCCCTCGAAACCCACGTCAGCCGCACCCTCGAAATCGCCAATGTCGCCAAGGTCTACATGACCAACTCGCCCTTCGACGACGCCGAACGCGCCGTCTGGGAAAAGGGATTTCTGCGGGATGAACGGTTCGTGGCCGCCCTCCGTATCGACCCCCTCCTCGTCGATTGGCCGGGTGCCGCCCGCCGCCTCTCCGACTGGGGTTACAACGTGGGTGAAGGACTCTCCGCCTCGACGTGCGGTGAGGTCCGCCGTTTCCTGGCGGATTGGACCCGACGCCTCGACGCCCGCTACGTCATGGTGTCGCTGCCGCCGGATTTCGCCTTTCCCGCCAGCTCCGACACCGCCCAACTCATCGAGCGGGTCGTCCTGCCGCACTGCCAGGAGCTCGGCCTGCCCTTGGCCTTAATGCTCGGCGTACGGCGGGCCGTGAATCCCCGACTCCAACTTGCCGGCGACGGTGTGGGCCGCAGCGACCTGAGCGCCCTCGCCCGCCTCTGCGAGGGTTTCCCGCAAAACCGGTTCGCCGTCACCGTGCTCTCGCGCGAAAACCAGCACGAGCTCTGCGTCCTGGCACGCAAGTTCCGCAACCTCCACGTCTTCGGATGCTGGTGGTTCACGAATGTGCCGGTTCTCATCGAAGAAATCACCCGCCTGCGCCTCGAGTTGCTCGGCTTGAGTTTCACGGTGCAACACTCGGATGCCCGTGTCCTCGAACAGATCATCTACAAGTTCGATCACACCCGGCGCATCCTCGTGAAGGTCCTGGCCGACCGGTACGCGGAGTTGGCCGCCACCGGCTGGGAAACCACCGAGGCCGAGGTGCGGCGCGACGTGCGGGAACTGCTCGGCGGCGGGTTCGAGCGGTTCTGCCAGCCCGCGGCATGATCTGGCAAGGACGGCACCACCGCTGGGGCTTCCCGCGCCCCGCACTGCTGATGGGCGTGGTGAACGTGACGCCCGATTCCTTCTTCGACGGCGGTCGGCACTTCGACACCGCGTCGGCCATCGCGCACGGCGCGGCGCTGGCGGCCGAAGGAGCCGAAATCCTGGACGTGGGCGGCGAATCCACCCGGCCCGGGGCGCGACCGGTCGAGGAGGAGGAGGAACGGCGGCGGGTGTTGCCGGTGATTGAAGCGCTCGCGCGCCGGCAGGATGTGGCGGTGTCAGTGGACACGCGCAAGCCCGGCGTGGCCCGAGCGGCTCTTGCCGCGGGCGCGATGATCGTGAACGACGTGGGGGCCAACCGGGAGGATCCCGCGCTGTGGCAGGTGGTGGCGGAGACCGGGGCGGCTTACGTCTGCATGCACATGCGAGGCAACCCCGAGACCATGCAAAGCGAGCCGGCTTACCGCGACGTCGTGGCCGAGGTGCACGGCTTTTTCGCCGAACGCCTCGAGCGTCTGACCGCCGCCGGGGTCAGGCCCGACCAGGTGGCCCTGGACGTGGGCATCGGCTTTGGCAAGACCGTCGACCACAATTTGGCATTGCTCGCAGCGCTGGAATCCTTTAGGAGCTTTCAGCGCCCGCTGGTCCTTGGGGTGTCGCGGAAGTCGTTCATCGGCAAACTGCTCGGCGTCGAGGTGCAAGATCGGCTCCCGGCCTCCGTGGCCTGCGCTGCCTGGGCGGTGGCCCACGGGGTCGAGGTGATTCGCACGCACGACGTGGCCGCGACCCGGCAGGCCGTGCGCCTCATCGAGGCCCTGCGGACGCGACCGGATGCTGGATGCTGACGTGGCTGCAACTGAACTGGCGGACGTTGGTGGAGATCGCCCTCCTCTCGGTGGGCATCTACTACGCCATCAACTTCGTCCGCGGCACCCGCGCCGCGCCCGTTGTGACCGGCTTCCTCACGGTGTTGCTGGCCCTCACGCTGATCACCGTGGCGCTCGACCTGCAGGTGCTGCGCACCCTGCTGCTGGCGCTCTTCCCCTCGCTGGCGGTGATCGTGTTCGTGCTCTTCCAGCCCGAGCTTCGACGGATGCTCGCTCAGTTGGGCAACCTGCCCCTGTTCGCCAACGTGGCCGAGCAGCGCGAGAACATCGAGATCATCATCAAGACCGTCGAGCGCCTCTCCGACGTGCGCATCGGCATGTTGGTGGCCATCGAACAGACGGTGTCCGTGCAGGAGGTGGTCGAGTCCGGCATCGTCGTGGACTGCGAGGCGACGCCCGAGATGCTCGAGACGATCTTCTTTCCGAACAACGCCATTCACGACGGCGGGGTCATCCTGCGCGGCGACCGCATCACGCACGCCGCCTGCATCTTTCCCCTGACCCAGCGGCAGGACTTGAGCAAGACCCTCGGCACGCGGCACCGCGCGGCCATTGGGTTGAGCGAGGAGACCGACGCCGTGGTGGTGGTGGTTTCCGAGGAAAGTGGCGCCGTCTCGTACGCCTATCGCGGCACCCTGGTGCGCGCCGTGACGCTCGAGAACCTGCGCGCCTTCCTGACCTCCGTGCTGGTCAAGGAACAGGGCACCCGCACGTGGTCCGATCTCGTGCGGGCACTGTTCCAACGTCGCTCCCCCCACCCGCCCGCGAACCCCCGCGGGTCAACCCCGGTTCCGATGGCGTGGCCTAGAATCATGACCGTGCGACTGGGCTGGAAGATCTTGTCCGTCCTGTTGGCAACTTTGGTGTGGGTGCTGATCCGGGTGAACAGCGGTGATGGCCTGCGTTTCGGACAAGTGCGCACCTTCGACGCCGTGCCCATCCACGTGATGACCCCCGCTAACGACCCGGGTGTCTTCGCCGTCGAACCCCCCAGCGTGCGCCTCGCCGTCTCCGCCTTGCCCGCCACGCTCAAGCGCCTCCGCCTGACCGATCTCCTGGTCTTTGTGAATCTCAGCAGCGTCCCCGAAGCGGAAGCCTACCGCGATGTGGAAGTGCACGTGCCCCCGGCGTGACCCTCGCCGCCCTGCTCCCCAACCAGGTCCGCGTCCTCCGCCTCGCTTCGCCTCCGGTCGCAAATCCGTCCCCCGAACCATGAACCCCTCCCGCATCCGTCTCTTCGGCACCGACGGCGTCCGCGGCACCGCCAACATCGAACCGGTCACCGCCGAAACCGCCCTCAAACTCGGTCGCGCCGCCGCGCACGTCTTCAAAACCCTCGAGAGCCACGCCCGCGGACTCGGCCGCCACAAGATCGTCATCGGCAAAGACACCCGGCTGTCCGGGTACATGATCGAGAACGCCCTTTCCTCCGGCATCCTGTCCATGGGTGTGGACGTGATCTTCATCGGCCCCCTGCCCACCCCCGGCGTCGCTTACGTCACCCGCAGCCTCCGCGCCGACGCCGGCATCGTCATCACCGCCTCCCACAACCCCTACGACGACAACGGCATCAAGTTCTTCCGGGCCGACGGCTACAAGCTCGACGACCACGTCGAGGCCCACATCGAGGAACTCGTCGCCAGCGGCGCCATCGAACACGTCCGACCCGTCGCCGGCGAAATCGGCAAGGCCCTCCGCGTGGATGATGCCATCGGCCGCTACATCGAGTACGCCAAAGCCTCCTTCCCCAAAGGCATGAACCTTGAGGGCGTGCGCGTGGTGGTCGACGCCGCCAACGGCGCCGGCTACAAGACCACGCCCTGCGTCCTCCGCGAGCTCGGCGCCGAAGTCGTCGTCTACGGCAACCAGCCCGACGGCACCAACATCAACCGGGACTGCGGCGCCATGCACCCCGAACTCCTGTGCCGCAAGGTCGTCGAACACCGCGCCCAACTCGGCATCGCCCACGACGGCGACGCCGACCGCGTCCAGCTTTGCGATGAACAGGGCCAGCTCGTGGACGGCGATGACATCCTCGCCTTGATGGCCCTCGAACGGCTCGCCCAGGGCACCTTGCCCGAAAAAACGGTCGTCACCACCGTCATGAGCAACGCCGGCCTCGACGCCGCCATCCGTGAAGCCGGCGGGCGCGTCGTCCGCACCGCCGTCGGCGACAAGTACGTCATCGACGAGATGCTCAAGCACGGCTTCGCCCTCGGCGGCGAACAAAGCGGCCACATCATCTTCCGCGAGTACGCCACCACCGGCGACGGGCTGGTGGCCGCGCTCCAGGTGCTCAGCGCCATGAAGGCGCAAAACGCACTCCTCTCCCAGCTCCGACTCTGCTGGACGCGGTTCCCCAGAAGCTGATTAACATCCGCGTCCGCGACAAGATCCCGTGGGACCAGGTGCCCGGCTTCCCCGACCTGCTCCAGTCCGCCGAAGCCGAGGTCACTCCCCCGCGGTGGACGCGTGTTCGTCCGGTACTCCGGCACGGAACCCAAAGCCCGCATCCTCGTCGAGGCCCGCGACCCGGAGATGGTCGACAAGTGGTGCACCCAGTTGGCGCAAGTGGTGCAGGAACACTTGGGCGTCCGGCCGGGTTGAGACGAGCCGCAGGCAGCCTCACGGCCCCGCGCCCACGCCCGTCGCCCTCGTTCCTCGTGGGCCGTCCCCGCGATGAAGGCCACCGGACCAAGGCACGAACGAAAGCGCCGCTGGAAGTCGGCGCACTCCAAACGCTCCGCGACCGCCACACCACCCGACAGGCGCAACGCGTATGGAGTGCGCCGACTTCCAGCGGCGCTTTTTGTAGATCCCCCTCACCCGGAGCCGCGGCAAGCCGGGTTGTTCCGGCAGGCGTGCGTGAGGCCACGCGCCTGCCGGAACAACACCCGGCTCAAAACTGGACATTGAGTCCGGCCGCCCGCTCGCGCACACTCCTTCCCGATGCAGACTGCCGCGGAAGCTCCGCCCCCGCTCGCCGAGCAATGGCGCCCCGGCTTCGCCGCACTGGCGGGCCTGTTCCTCGGCCTGGCGCTGCTCAAGTTCGGCAATCCCGCCGTCCTGGACCGACTCGTCACCCCGCCGACCAACGGTTGGGAGTACGTTCTTCAGCCCTGGCCGCTGGCCTGGGCCTACACGTTGCTGATCATCCTGGCCTTCCTCGGGCTCGCGGTGGCCGACTGGCGACTCCCGACACCGCGCTGGTTCGTCGCCCTGCCTGCCCTCTGGCTGGGCTGGCAACTCCTGGCAGGCGCCGCTACCGACGACACGCGGCTGACCGCGCTCACTCTGCGCTATCTCGTCGCCACCACCGCCGGTTTCTACCTCGGGCTGTTCGCGCTCGCTCCCAGCCCCCGCCTGACCATCTTCTGGGGTGCCCTGCTCGGTTGTTTCGTCGCCGTGCTTGTGTCTGGTTTTCAGCAGCGGTTTGGCGGCCTCGAGGCCGTGCGGCAACACATCTACTCGCAGCCGGGCTGGGAGAATCTGCCGGCCGATTATCTCAAACGCCTGGGCACCAACCGCATCTTTGCCACGCTCCTTTACCCGAATGCGCTGGCGGGCGCCATCCTGCTGTTGCTGCCACCCCTGGCCGTCTTCACGTGGCAAAGCACCGCGCGAACGATGACCTCCGCGGCCCGGGTCTTCCTCACCGCCCTTTTTGTGGGCGCCGCACTGGCCTGCCTCTATTGGTCCCGGTCGAAGGCAGGCTGGCTGATCGCCGTCATCCTGGGCGGCCTTTGGTTGAGCCGCTTGCCGCTCGCCCGGAAAGCGAAGCTGGCACTCGCCAGCCTCGCAGTGGTGGCCGGACTGACCGG
This sequence comes from Verrucomicrobiota bacterium, assembly GCA_027493615.1. GTDB lineage: Bacteria > Verrucomicrobiota > Verrucomicrobiia > Limisphaerales > J093 > DSVZ01. Next base: position 122,087 of record JAOSKK010000038.1, on the reverse strand, counting down.
CTTCGCCCTCCGGTTCTCGGGCTATTTCGAGCAGGGCGCGAGCAGCCTGGGCGCCCGACTGGACTACTGGCAGGCCGCCTGGAGTACGGCTTGCGCCCGTCCGCTGCTGGGGTCCGGACCCGGGACGTTTGCCGCCAGTTATCGGGCGGTCAAACCACCGGATGCCGAGATGGCGCTGCTCGCTCACAACGATTACCTCCAACAAGCCTCGGACTCCGGATTCCTGGGCGCCCTGGCTTACCTCGCCTTCGTGGGCGGATCGCTGGTGCTCCTGGGCCGTCGGGCCACAAGCAACCCTCAGGCCTTTGCGACTTGGCTCGGCTTGCTCGGCTGGGCGCTGCAGAGCACCGTCGAGTTCGGCCTGTACGTGCCGGCGGTGGGCTGGGCCGCCTTCTGGCTGCTCGGGTTGCTCTGGGGCCAAAGCGCCCGCCTCCGTTCTGCAGCATGAAACCCCGGGACCCTGTAGTCGGTGACCCGCTCGACGACGACCTCGTAGGCGCCGAGCTAAGGAGGCGAACCGTCGTTGCCCCTCGCCCTGCACGGAAATCACCCCCCGACCCTCTATGCGCGTCTTGGTCCTGAACGGTCCCAACCTGAACCTCCTCGGTCAGCGTGAGCCGCACCTCTACGGCTCGACCACGTTGGCGGAAATCGAGGCCCGCCTCGGTGAATTGGCCGCCGAGCTCGGGATCACGGTCGAATGCCGGCAATCCAACCACGAAGGGGATTTGGTGGACTGGATTCATGGCGCCAAGGGGATCTTCGACGCCGTCGTGCTCAACGCCGGTGCCTTCACCCATACAAGTATCGCGCTGCGGGATGCCATCGCAGCGGTCGGTCTGCCTACCATCGAGGTGCACCTCTCTAACGTTCACGCCCGGGAAGAATTCCGTCGACACTCGATGGTGGCCCCGGTCTGCCGGGGGTCATCAGCGGCTTCGGTGCCCGTTCCTATCTCCTCGCATTGCGGGCAACTATCGATAACGAACCCTGACAGACCCCGATTTTCGCCAGAATTCACTCAATCAGTCCCCCGAAGACATCGAGTCGGTTCTCTGCAGCGCCACGAATCGCTGCTTGACGCTCGACCTTCGCATCGATAGCCTCCGCCCCCGGTTTCAGACGGTGACCAGAGCAGGGTCGCTATCCGGCTTGTGCTTGCTCGCCTCACATGAGCTCCTTTCACAACCTGACGGTACGGACAACCCCCAAAGCGGAGGCGTTGTGGACCTGAAAGACATCAAGGCCATCATCGACCTGATGCGCAAGAACTCGCTCAGCGAGTTCGAGTTGGAGAAGGAAGGGTTCAAGATCCGCCTCCGCCGCGGCAGTCCCAACCCGGGCGCAGTGACCGCCGGACCTTACTACGACGAACCCGCCGGCGCCCCTCCGGTGGGGGGCCTGGGTTGTCCCTTCCTGCCGCCACCCCGGCCCCCAAGCCGACTGCCACTCCCGAGGCCGAAATCAAGTCGCCGATGATCGGCACCATGTACCGCGCACCTTCCCCTGATTCCGCTCCCTACGTCGATGTGGGGTCGGAGGTTGGCCCCGAGACGGTCGTCTGCATCATTGAAGCCATGAAGGTCATGAACGAGATCAAGGCCGAGGCCCGGGGCATCATCACCCAGGCGCTGGTCGAGAACGCCAAGCCCGTCGAGTTCGGCCAACCCCTCTTCAAGATCCGCCCCATCTAAGCCGACCCCGCCCCACCCTCGCCCTTGCCCTCCCCGCACCCGTTCGGCCCCGCCGACCTCGATCCGCTGCGATGTTCGAAAAAATCCTGATCGCCAACCGGGGCGAAATCGCCGTCCGCATCATCCGCACCTGCAAGGAACTCGGCATCCGGACTGTGGCGGTCTACTCCGAGGCGGACGTCAATTCGATGCACGTCCAGATGGCGGACGAAGCCATCTGCATCGGCCGTGCCCCCAGCACCGACAGCTACCTGCGGATTGACCGCCTCATCAGCGCCGCCGAGATCGCCGACGTCGATGCCATCCATCCCGGATACGGCTTCCTCTCCGAGAACGCCCACTTCGCCGATGTCTGCGAGAGCTGCAACATCAAGTTCATCGGCCCCAGCGCCCGCGCCATGAACGCCCTGGTGGACAAGGCCGCCAGTCGCACGCTCGCCAAGAAGGCCGGCGTCCCCACCCCGCCCGGTTCCGACGGCGTCGTCGAGACCGAGGCGGACGCCCTCGCCACCGCCAAGAAGATCGGTTACCCGGTCCTCATCAAGGCCGTCGCTGGCGGAGGCGGACGCGGCATGCGCATCGCCCACAACGACATCTCGCTCATCAAGGGTTACCACACCGCCCGGGGCGAGGCGGAGAAGGCCTTCGGCAACTCCGGCGTCTACATCGAGAAGTATTTCGAGAACCCTCACCACATCGAGGTGCAGATACTCGGCGACCCCCGCGGCAACATTGTTCACTTGGGCGAACGCGACTGCTCCATTCAGCGCCGCCACCAGAAGCTCATCGAGGAAACACCCTCCCCGCTCCTCGAAACCCGCTTCAAAGGCCTGCGCAAAGCCATGGGCAAGGCCGCCATTCGCATCGCCGAGGCTGCCCAGTACACCAACGCCGGCACCGTCGAATTCCTCGTGGACGACCAGGGCAAGTTCTACTTCCTCGAGGTCAACAAACGCATCCAGGTCGAACACCCCGTCACCGAGGAGGTCACCGGCGTCGATCTCGTCCGCATGCAGATCCTGGTCGCCATGGGCGAGCCGATGAAGCTCTCCCAAAGCGAGATCCACTTCCGCGGCCACGCCATCGAATGCCGCATCAACGCCGAGGATCCCTACGATGGTTTCCGCCCTTCCCCCGGGCGGATTGAGATGTACTACGCCCCGGGCGGACGCGGGGTGCGGGTGGACAGCCACGTCTACGCCGGCTACACCATCCCGCCCCACTACGACTCGATGATCGGCAAGCTCATTGCGTATGGGAAAGACCGGCGCGAGGCCCTCGACCGCATGAACCGCGCCTTGGGCGAGTTCATGATCACCGGTATCAAGACCACGGCCCCTTTCGAGCAAACCATCCTCCAAGACCCCGACTTCCGCCGCGGCGTCTACTCGACCGGTTTCATCGAACAGCTCATGCGCCGCGGCGCCCAGTGAGCCCGCCTCTCCGCGTTCACCCGTCCGTGTGGTGCGGGCATCCTGCCTGCACCGATCCGTGGTGTCACTGTGGTGCGGGCATCTTGCCTGCACGCCGCCCATCGCCCAACTCCCGTCCACTGCCGTCGGACTTCATACCTCACCCCACCGTCAGGGCCGCGCCAAGGAACACGTGCCGGGCACCCCAGATCAGCCGGGCGGACACCAGAAACAGCGCGCAGTACACCACCCGGAAGAAGAGCTTCTCGTTGATCCGTTGGGTCAGCCAGTACCCGGCGAAAACCGCCGCCACCGCGAACGGTGCCAGCAAGGCAGCCAGTTCCAGGTTGCCGACCGAGAGCTGGCCCAATTGCCAGTAGGGTAGGAGCTTCAACGCATTCACGATCGCAAACAGGATCGTCGACGTCCCGGCAAAGGTCATCTTGTCGAGCCGCTGCGGCAAGACGTACATCTGGTACGGTGGCCCCCGAATGCGAGACGAAGCTCGTGAACCCGGTGATCGTCCCCCAGAACACGCCACGCGGCACATCGGCCGACCGCACGGTCATCCGCTTCCGCCGCCACCAGGCGTTGAGGCAGAACGCCACGCCGATCAGCCCCACCAACAGGGAGACGTGGGCCTCGCTGACCCGCCGGGCTGCCAGCCATCCCACGAAGATGCCCGCCGCCGCCGCCGGCACGAGGATCCTCAAGTTCCGCCGATCGTAGTGCCGACGATACGCCCATAAACCGAACACGTCCGACAAGACGTAAATCGGCAGGAGCACCGCCGCCGCCCGAACTGGCGACATCGTCAGGGCGAGCACGGGGACTCCGAGCATGCCCACCACCGGCAGGCCGCCCTTCGAGAGCCCGACGAATCCCGCGGCCACCGCCGCAATCGCCCACGTCTGGAGATCGAACGTCATCCGCGATGGCCGAGCTCAGGCGCGAAGCCCCGCGCGGTCGTACCACGGCAAGTATGGGTAAGGGCGGACGGAAATCGAGGATGATCGCGGACGGTCCGTTTCGCACACGCCGGGAGCCTGCCTGTCGCCGGTGGGGCGGCGCCTGGGTCGCATTGGCGCAACCGTCGATGCCCAGGGACTCGGCGGTTCAGCGTGGGAAGGGGTGATCGTGAGAGCGACGCGGTGCTTGCGGGCAGGAATCCGACCTGCAAAGGGCCCGCAAGCGATCCAGGGGCCTCCGCAGGCCAGTCAACCCGCAGTCAATCAACACTCTGGCGTGCTCCGACCCGGCCGATGTTCATGTCAGCGCCGGAGGAACTTGGCGACCGCCTCGGTGCGGGTGCGAACCTGGAGTTTTTCGTAGATGCGGCGGATGTAAGTGTGGACGGTCTCGTAGCTGATGCCGAGCTTCTCGGCGATTTCCTTGTAGATCAGGCCCTGACTCAGGCAGTCCAGCACCTGCTGTTCGCGTTCGGAGAGGTTCTCCGTCGGCTGCGGCGAAGTGCCCGCCCGCTGGAAGGACTGAACCACCTTGCGCGCGATGTGCGCGGTCATCGGCGAACCGCCCCGCCGGACGTCGCGGATGGCGTCGATCAGCTCGGCGCGCGGCGTGCGCTTGAGAAGGTAACCCGTCGCGCCAGCCGCCAGGGCGTTGAAGATGTTGTCCGTATCCTCGTACACGGTGAGCATGATGATTTGGGTGTCCGGCGCGAGCGGCTTGAGGCGGCGCACACACTCGACGCCGTTGAGGCCGGGCAGATTGATATCCATGAGGACCACGTCCGGACGTTCCTGCGGCAGGCCCGCCAGCGCGTCCTCTCCGTTGGCGTAAGCGGTCAGGAACTGGAAATCCTCCACCCGGGCGAGCAGACGCGAAAGGGTTCCGCGCAACTGGTCGTTATCCTCGACGAGTGAAATGGTGATGGGCATGTCAGGGCGGGTTGGGGGGTGGTGCCGGGGGGTCGAGGATGGCAGCGGGACGGTCAGGCGAACGAGGGTGCCGGCGATCGGGCCGGGTTCGAGGGTGAAGGTGCCACCGACGTCCTCGAGCCGCCTGCGTATGTTCTTCAGGCCGTTGCGGGTCTGGGCCGCGGGGTTGCTGGCGCCGCCGGGACCGCGGCCGTTGTCCTCGATCTCGATCCGCACCCGGCCCTCCTCGAGCTGGAGGCGGAGCCGGGCTTCGGTGGCGTGAGCGTGTCGGACGATGTTGGTGACTGCCTCCTTGGCCGCGAGGAACAGGTTGTGCCGGACTTCGGGAGGGATCGGGATGGGAGGCAACGCGGCGGGTGCCTCGAGGCGGTAACGGACGCCGGCCACGCCCAGGTATTCCTGCGCGTGCTTGCAAATGTAGTTAATGAGACCCTCGAGGGTGTCGTTCGACGGATTCACCGTCCAGACGATCTCGTCCAGAACGCGGGTGGTTTCGCGCGCCGTGAGGGCGATCTGGCGGGCGTGGCCGGCCACTTCGTCCGGCGAGTCCTTGTCGCTTTCGACCATTTCACCGAGGAGGGCGACCTGGGTCAGACTCGCGCCGAGCTGGTCGTGGATGTCGCGGGCGATGCGGGCGCGGTCGCGGTCCAATGCCTCCTGCCGGTGCAGCACCTCGAGCTGCCGCTGAAGTCGCTGCGTGGAAACCCGGTGGACCACCACCACCACCGTCCCCAGCAGCGCGAGGATGGCGCCGGAGACAAACCACCAGGTGCGCCAGAACGGGACCAACACCGTCACGGCGAGCACGCTGCCGGTCTCGTTCCACACGCCGTCCTCGTTGCAGGCGATGACCTGGAACCGGTAGTGGCCCGGCGGGATCTTCACATAGCGGGCCTCACGGTCGTTGCCCGCCTCGGTCCACGAGGATTCATGCCCCTCGAGGCGATGGCGGAACCGGGCCTGCTTGGGCGCGCGCAGGTTGAGGCTGGTGTACTGGATCTCGAGTCGTTCCGCGCTCGGACGCAGCGTGACGGACTGCGGCGGGCTGGCGCGGAAACGGTTGGTCTGGACCGGCTGCCCATCAACAAACACCGCCTCGATCAGGACCGGGGGCGGCTGCTGATTCGGAACGAGCCGCTCGGGCCTGACCGACACCAGACCCTTGATGGTCGGGAACCAGAGGGTGCCGTCCCGGCCGCGGCAGGCCGCGGGTTGCGAGCCCAACGTGCACTCGCTGATCGGCAGTCCATCCGGCTTCCCGTACACGCGCCCCACCAACACGCCCGTGCGCCCGGCCGCGAGCTCGCTGGCGAGGTCGTTCAGCGACTGCTTTCGCACGCGCTGCAGACCCGCGTTCGAACCCACCCACAGAAAGCCGTCACCGTCCTCGAGGAGGTAACCCACGCTGTTGCTGATCAGCCCTTCGCGCGTGGTGTACCGAGTCCAACGGCCCGCGTGCCAACGTCCGAGACCCCCGCCGTCCGTGCCGACCCAGAGCACTCCATCGGCGTCCATGCAGAGGGCCGATACGTTGTCGCTGGGTGCGCCGTCGGCCTTCCGCAAGGCCGTGAAACGGCCGTTCTCGAACCGGTTGAGCCCGCCTCCGACCGTACCGATCCACAGACAACCCGCCGGACCTTCCGCGAGCGCCCGCACGAAGTCGGCAGTCAGGCCTTCCTGGGTGGTGAACAGCTTCCACCCCTCGGCCTGTCGAACCGCCAGTCCGCCCTGGGTGCCCAGCCAGAGCTGGCCCGAGTGGTCTTCGAAGATCGCCAGCACGACCGATGGCAATCCGCTCATGCCGGTCAACCGCTGGAAGCGTCCCCCCGGTGCTCGAACAAGCCGGCCCCCCATGTCCCCGCCAACACACGCCCCTGGCGATCCACCGCCACGGCCCGCACAAACTCGTTCCACAGCCCCTGGTCGAAACCGAACCGCTCGAACTCGCCGTCACGCCAGTGCCCCACCCCGTCGCCGTTCGAACCAATCCACAAGCCCCCGTCCGCATCCTCCACCACCGACTGCACCACCGCACCGCGCGTCGGCGCCAGGACGTCGAACAGCCGGCGCTTCACCCGGTTCAAACCGCCGCCATCGGTACCGACCCAGAGGCTGCCCTCGCGGTCGGCATACAGGGACAGCACGAAGTTGTGGGACAAACCCTGATTCGTCGACACCGTCACCACCTGCCCGTCGGCACCGAACCAAAACAAGCCCGCGCCGAGCGTACCGACGACGAGGTTCCCTTCCAGGTCTTCGCAGGCTGCCGCCACCGGCGCCCGTCCCCAAGGGTAGAGGTTGTGCCGCCGGACCACGCCCTGGATCTGCCAAAGTTCGATCCGCCCGTCCGCCAGGCGCCAATGCCCTCCACTCGCACTGCTCAACAGGAAGTCCAGTCTGCCCACCGGAAGCTCGTGCACGACCGGCAAGTCCACGCCCGGTTCGGCTGCCTCCGTCCGGATGGCATAAAGGCCCCAGTCCACCCCCACCCGCAGCAGCCCTGAATCATCGCGCGCCAGGCTGCGCAACTGGCTCGGTCGCTGGGCGCCGAAGCGCCAGACGTCCATCTTCCCGCCGTCGTAGCGCGCCAACTGCCCGTCGAGCGTGTAAAGCCAGACGGCGCCCCGGGCGTCCTCGCACACCGCAGCCAGGCGCCCTCGCGACCGCCCGATCCGAGTTGGAAGGGGATCACCTCGCCGTTGCGCGCCAGGCAAACGCTGGCGGTCTCGGTGCCAATCCACAAGTTAGTACGGCTGTCCTCGAAGAGGCTGACGATCCGGCTGCTCGGCAGGCCCGGAGTGTTGCTCTCGTCAAAGACCGTGAAGCGCAGGCCGTCGAACCGGACCAACCCGTTGAGTGTTCCGAGCCAAAGGTACCCGTCGCGGGTCTGCGTGATGGCGATCACGGCATTCTGGGGGAGCCCTTCCTCGTTCTCCCACTTCTCGATCACCAATCCAGGCTCGGCCATCCCCGCTCCGCCGTGGGTCAACGCGGCGGCCCACGTCAGCCCCAACGCGAGCCACGCAAGCAGCCGACCCGCACGCCCAAACCCACGGGACGGCCCCGGGCGCAGCCCGGGCCAGGAGGAAAGCTTGGAGGAAAACGCGCACATGGCCTGGCAGCAACCGCCGATGCCGCGGCAGCCTGCCGCCGTCCCCCGGCGAAGCAAGCGCTACTCCTTGCATCGGTGGTCCGAAGGACGCTCACCTGTAGGCCGGGTGCCCACAGCCGGCGCCCCCGGTCTCCCCACCCATCCCGCCGCCGGGGACACGCGGCCTACAACCAAACCCGCTTGGATTCGCGCGATGCTTCTGCCACGGTCCGCCCGGTCCAACGAGGCGGGTATGCGTCCCAGCCGGCGACTCCATTGTGTCGTGCACTTGACCACGGGCGGCTTGTCCCTCGGGGCGCCCTGGCCGTCCAACTCGCTCCCAACCCCGCGTTGCATTGGCAGTTGCTGCAACCCGTGCTGCTGGGCATCGGACTCCTCTTGCTGGCGCTGGCGGCACTGCCGCGTCCCAAGATCCTGACCCGCCTGTCCTTCGATCTGTGCCTGGCGCTGCTGGGCCTTGCCGCCGCGACCACCCTGATCGAGGCAGGCGCACGGTTGGTGGGCTTCGATTTTCGCGGACTCGAGGCGGCCCGCCGCCGGCTCCCGCCCTTCTACCAAAGGCCCATGGCACCCACGGGCGAAGCCTTCTTCCGTCGGCCCGGTCCCATGTCCTGGCGGGGACAGGTCATTCGGACGTGTCTGCAGACGCTGGGATGGCCCACGGATGATTACCAGAACGAGCCCGTGATCACCGTCCGCTACGATGCCTTCGGCTTCCGCAATGAACCGCGTCCGGACGAATGGGAGGTGGCCGTGGCCGGGGATTCCTTCACCGAACTGGGCTACCTCTCCTACGAGCAACTCTTCACCAGCCGCTTGAGCGACCACACCGGCTGGCGGGTGCTGAACCTGGGCGTGAGCCACACCGGTCCCCTGACTCATCTCCACTACCTCGAGGCTTACGGCCTCAGGCCCGCCACCCGTCACACGGTCATTGTGTTCTATGAGGGCAATGACTTCGATGATCTCGACCGCGAGTCCTACGCCCTGTCCATGGTCCGCACTAAGGGACGCTACGAGCCCGAGGAATTCAGACCGCAACCGTCTTTCCTCGGCGCGCTGGCCGACTGGATCAGCCGCCCCGATCCGCCATCACCGCCGGACAGCCTGTTCACCGATGCCGTCTGGTCCGGCCCGGCGGGCGAGGTCGCGCTGACTTTCGAGAACACCGCGCCCGCGAGCGTCAGCCTGGACCCGGGGACCATCGAGGCATTCAAGCAGTTCCTCGTCCGCTACGCCGAGTTGGGCCGCAGGCGGGCGGTCCGGGTCTGGCTGGCGTACATGCCCTGCAAAGCGCGCGTGCTGCACGGGCAGGCGCGCCTGACGGCGGAGGGCGAGGCCAACTTGTCGGGTTGGGAACCCACCGATCTGCCCACCTTCGTCGCCCGCCACTGCACCGACGCCGGCGTGCGTTTCCTCGATCTGACCCCCGCCCTGGTCGCCACCCTCGTAAACGACCAACAACTGCCCTACAACCCCCGGTACGATTCGCACCTCAATGCCCACGGCGCGGAGATCGTGAGCCGGGCACTCGCCGCCGCATTGGGCCCGGACCGCAGCCACTCACGTGCCCGCTGAACACGCGAAAGGGAAAAGCCCCCGACGGTCCCCTCCCTCCCACTCCGCCGGAGCGCGGCCCGCCACAGCCACTATCTGCGACCCACCCGCCTGCCGCTGGGCTCCTCAACCTTTGGAGTCCCTTTCGCGCCTTTCGCGGGTCAAGCCCTTCCAGGCGTTCCCCAGGACGGGCGCCGCCAAAGACCGCTTGGATTCGCCGCCGCCCCGGCGCTAACGTCTGGCCATGTTCGATTCGCTGAGCAGCAAGCTCCAGAATGTCTTCCGCAACCTGCGCGGTCTCGGCCGCTTGTCCGAGAGCAACATCGCCGAGGCGCTCCGGGACGTGCGCCTGGCCTTGCTCGAGGCGGACGTGAACTTCCAGGTCGCCCGCGACTTCGTCGAGCGTGTCAAGAGCCAGGCCCTGGGCCAGGAGGTCATCCAGAGCATTCAGCCCGGCCAACAGGTCATCAAGGTCATCCACGATGAGCTCGTCACTCTGCTCGGCGAAGAGAACCCCGGGCTCGACCTCCGCGGCTCGCCCGCCTCACTCCTCCTCGTCGGTCTCCACGGCTCGGGCAAGACAACCTCCAGCGGCAAACTCGCGCGGCTCCTCCAGAAACAGGGCCGCACCCCGTTGCTCGTCGCTGCCGACGTCCACCGCCCCGCCGCCATGGACCAGCTCGCCACCCTGGGAGCTCAGCTCGACGTCCCCACCTTCGTGAAACGCGGCGAAACCGACGTCCTGTGCCTCGCCCGGGAAGCCCTCGCCTACGCCGCCGCCCACCAGCGGAACACGCTCATTTTTGACACCGCCGGCCGGTTGCAGATCGACGAACCGCTGGTCCAGGAACTCGTCCGGCTGCGCGACCTCGTCCAGCCGCAGGAAATCCTGCTGGTCCTCGACGCCGCCACCGGCCAGGAGGCCGTCAACGTCGCCACCCACTTCCATCAAGCCCTCGGCATCACCGGCGCCGTCCTCACCAAACTGGACGGCGACGCCCGGGGCGGCGCCGCACTCAGCTTCCGGGCCGTCGTCGGCCGCCCCATCAAGCTCATGGGCGTCGGCGAAAAACTCGACGATTTCGAACCCTTCCACCCCGAGCGCATGGCCCAGCGAATCCTCGGCATGGGCGACGTCGTCAGCCTCGTCGAGAAAGCCGCCGAAAACGTGTCTCTCGAGGACGCCCGCAAGCTCGAGGAGAAGATGCGCAAGGGCCAGTTCACGCTCGACGACTTCCTGGCTCAGCTCCGCCAGATGAAGAAGATGGGCCCGCTCGAGAATCTCGTGTCCCTGCTCCCCGGCGGTGCTGACGCCGTCAAGAACGCCGACCTCGGCAAGAGCGAGAAGGAGTTCCGGCGCATGGAGGGCATCCTCTGCGCCATGACCCCGCAGGAACGTCGCATGCCGAATCTGCTGAATGCCAAACGCCGCCTCCGCATCGCCAACGGCAGCGGGGTGAAGGTCAGCGAGGTCAACAACGTCCTCAACCGCTTCGCCCAGATGCAGCAGATGATGAAGAAGATGGGCAAGTTCCAGAAGATGCTGGGCCGTCTCGGCGGGATGGGCGGCCTGGGCGGCGCCGGGGGCGGATTACCCCCGGGCTTGTTCCGCGGATAACCGGACGGTCCTTTTTCACCGTAGGCGCCGAGGTGAGGAGGCGTTCGAGATTCAAGGATGCGGCGACGGCAGCCCTTCAAAACTCGACGGCACCGGCGGCAAACCTGCAGTCAGAGTCCGCGGCGTCAGGCGACCCGCTTTCCCCGAATCGAACGGCACGAACCCGAGCCCGAACGCGGGTGAACCGGCCGCCAGCCGGAAGTCGTGGCGGGACGGATCCAGGAACTGCGGGTCCGCGACCACTGAGTGCAGGTCGTGCCCCATGGCCGTCCGCCATTCCTCGAGCGAACGGTTCCCCGGAAACCGCACCTCGCCCGCCCGGTTCCAGTAAAGGTTCGAGTCCACGTTGACCCGGTCATCGGCCCACTGGCTGCCCAGCAAGGTGCCGCGGTCATAGAGGACGAGGTTGCGCTCGAAGGTGAACGACACGTGCGCCTCCTTGCGCGTGCGCTGCAACTGGTCGGTCTGCGAGAAGGCCAGGATGTTGTTGCGAATCAGATTCTCACGCCCGTAGTGCTGGTGAAACCCGCCGGTCTTGGTCCGATAGACGAGGTTGTTCTCCATCACCACGCCCGTCGAACCCTCATCGGTGTAAAGCCCCCACCCGCCGTAGTCGAAGGCATGGACGTCGTGGATCACGTTGTGGCTGACGACCGTGCCGGGCGAGATGCCGAGCGTGTACACGGCGCCCATGTCCGAGAGCACGCCCTGACCGAGGGTGTGCAGGTGGTTGTAGAGCACGCGATTGTGGTGCGCATGACTGGGCGCATAGCCCCACACCCAGCCGATGCTCGTCGCCGAGTAGTACAGATCGTAAATCTCGTTGTGCTCAATCGTGTTGAACGGCGAATGGCCGATCCAGACCCCGATGGCCGCCGGGTGGATCCGGCCGCCGAACGCGATGGTGCAATCCCGCACGGTGTTGTGCGAACTCGTGGGCGACGCCGCACTGCGTGCCGCGTTGAGTCCGCCCCACCCCGTCAGGCCGACCGCCCCCAGCTTCACCCCCGCCCGCCCCCAGGTCGATCATTTCGCACGCTTCCATAAGGTTGTGGTGACAGCCGTCGCCCCACGCCATCGCATAGGCGCCCACGTGTCGGACCGCACATCGCTTCAACACGATCTCCTCGGCGTGCGTGGCACTGAGGGCGCCATCGAGGTTGATCTCGGCCTGCGGCATCGCCTGCCCCTCGCGCGGAATGGGCCAGGCAGCGTGTGCAAACGTTAGCCCCTCGATCCGCACGTCCCGCACCCGTTCGCCCGCCGGGTCACCCGCAATCACCAGAAGCTGCGGCCAGCGCGGGGCGATGACGACCGTGTGCTCCGGCGTCTCGCCCGGACGCGGCAGATAGGTCAACTCACCGCGCGGCCGGTCCAGGTACCACTGGCCGGGCGTCGCCAGGGCTTCCTTGACGTTCTCCACCAGGTACCGGTTGCCCTTGCGGAAGATCCCCCAGGCCGACGTGCTCGGGCTCGTGCCGAAGAACTTCACCGCCCCAGCGGCGGTGTCCACCGATTGGATCGGCAGCCGCGACATGCTCCAGTTGTGGAAGGCCAACACCTCCACGTCATTCAGGTTGACCCAATCCGCACGGATCTCGCCCGGGCTGAACTGGAAGCGGTCAATCCCGCCGCGCGCCTCGGCGCTCGCCGGCAGTTCGCCGGCGATTTGGTAGTAGCCCGTCGCGGGCAGACGCGGTCGCGGACGTCGCTGGTCGTTCACGAACAGTTGGGTAAAATGCCAGCCCTGTTCGCGCACGGCCGGCAGATCGGCCCGCCAGCGGCCATCGTTGCCCACCACCCAGTTGGTGATCCGGACCCCGCCACTGAGGACCGGCCGCTCGGCCTGATACGCCCGATAGATCGTGTGGCTGTCCGCGGGCGTCAACGTCCAGGGACCCGCCAGAGGGTAGGTGCCGCCGCGAAACTGCACCTCCGGGCGGGGCGCACTGTCCGCCGGGGGCGTGGCCGCCCGGACTTCCCGCAACACCTGTTGCGCCCGCTGAACCGTGGCGAAGGGACCGTCGTTCCCCTCGGCATTCGGCGCCGACAGCCGTCCCGACCAACGATCATCACCGTTCGGGGCCACGTGGAACACGAGCCGATCGCTCGCTCGCGCCAGAAGACAGGCGGCTGCCAGGGACAGGCCGCAGAGGAGAGTTTTCACGGCGCCCAGTGTCCGGCGGAAAGCGGCTGCGGCAAGCAAAACCGAGGACGAACTCGAGACCTTCGTCCCGACGCCGCGTCGATCCGACTGGGCTCGCACGGCGCTGCACACTGCGGCTTTCCACGCGGCCTTCCCTGCGCCATCTTGGCCGCCATGCACGCCCTCGCCCTGCCCGGTCGCCAGCTCTGGCTCACGCTTCCCGCGCTCACGTTCGTCCTCGCCGGTGTCACGCCTGTCCAGGCCCTTGACGGCCCCGTGCGCGTGTCCGTCTACCAAGGCCCGTGCCGCGACGGGGACTTCACCGCCAACCTGGACACCGCCCGCGGCGTCCTGCAACAGGCCCGCGAACGCGCCAGCCATTTCTTGGTCTTCCCCGAGTGCTTTCTCTCCGGTTACGCGAGCGCCGAAGCCGTCCGACAGGGCGCCCGCGGACTCGAGGATGCCGCCTTGCAGGCGTTCATCCGCGAGACAGCCGACCACGACATGGTCGTCATCATCGGGCTGGTGCGGCGTGCCGGAGCGGCCTTGTACAACACCGCGCTCGTGGTCCAGGGCGGCCGTCTGCTGGGTTACGCCGACAAGGTCGTGCTCACGCCTGACGATCGCGATGCCTTGGGTTTCTCCGCCGGTCAAAATGTGCCGGTCTTTGCCGCGCATGGCGTCCGCTTCGGCGTGGCCATCTGCGCCGACACGTCTTATCCGCACGTCGCGCTGGCGGCCAAACTACAGGGGCGGAACTGCTCTTCACGCCGCACTTCAACGAGATCGCGGCGGACGCTGCCGACGATCACCGGCGCTGGGTGAGACATTGCCACATCGGTCTCGCCGCCCAACTCAAACTGGCGGTGGCGCGGGCAAACGTCGTCAAGACCGACCGCCCTGGCTGGCTGGGCTACGGCGACAGCTTCATCCTCAGTCCCGCTGGCCGAGTCCTGGCCGAGACCGGCCTTTTCCAGACCGCGCTGCTCACCGCCGAACTGACGCCCGACCTGTTTGCGGGCCCGCAGGTGTGGGGCGATCTGCACGATGTCCCGGCGTGGCTCCGACTTCACCTCGCCGACTTGCTGGCCGACTTCCGCCCGCCCCGCAACGATCGCGAGCTCCGCGAGGCCCTCGAGTCGATGGCCCTTTACCACCAGTACAGCGCCGGCGAGATCAGTGCGGCCACGGGCCTCACCCTCGGCGAAGTCGCCGCTGCGCTGGGCCGGTTCGAACTCGTGGGACGAACACCGCCCCCCTTCCAGCCGGGCGCGCCGTTGCGGGTTCTGCCGTTCCCCGGCGGCCGCCACCCGCGCCTGGGTTTCTTCGATGGCGCCGTGATGCCGCAGCGCGAGACCAAGGTCAGCGTCTTTCCCCCTGGCCCGCTGGCGGTTATGTCGTGGTGGACGTGCCCGAGGCCATCTTCTCCAACCTCGGCCTCACCTACCTCGCCCACACTCACATCCCGACGTTGTGGGAGGCGCGGGGCATCAGGCTCGAGCGCCAGGAATGGCAACGCCAACCCGACGGGCACCTCACGAGCGAACGGACGTTGCCCAACGACATCGCCTTTGGAACCGAGGTCCACCCCCACCCGGACCGCGTGGCCTTCACCCTCTGGCTCCGCAACGGCACGCCCGACACGCTCACCGGGCTGCGGGTGCAAAACTGCGTCATGCTGGGCGCAGCCCCGGGATTCGCTGCGCAGACGACCGCCAACAAGGTGTTCCAGCCGCCCTTCGCCGCCGTACGTTCAGACGATGGCCAGCGCTGGATCATCACCGCCTGGGAACGCTGCGGCCGTGCCTGGGGCAATGAACTGGTGCCCTGCCTGCATGCCGATCCGGTCTTCCCGGATTGTCCCCCGGGCCAAACCGTCCGCGTGCGCGGCGCCCTCTGGTTCCATGAAGGCGAGCGACTCGAGCCGTTCCTCGACCAACTGCGACCGCAGGTGCGCACGTGGGATTGACGCCGCCTCCCGTCAGAGCAACGGGATGTTGTGCGCGCGGCACGTGGCCACCATGGCCTCGGGCCAGAGGCTCGCCTGGATCTCGCCAATGTGGGCCTTGCGGAGAAAGTACATGCAGAGTCGGGACTGGCCGATGCCACCCCCGATGGAAAGCGGCAGCTCGCCTCGCAGCAGCTTCTGGTGCCAAAACAGGTCCGCGCGTTCCGGACAACCCCGCACCTCGAGTTGGCGGCGCAGCGCTAGCGGATCCACGCGGAGCCCCATGGACGAAAGCTCGAAAGCCAGCTCGAGCACCGGGTTCCATACCAGCAAGTCCCCGTTCAGCCCCGCATACCCGTTCTCGCCCGGCGACGACCAGTCGTCGTAGTCCGGCGCCCGCCCGTCGTGGATCGTCCCGTCGCCCAGCGCGCCGCCGATCCCGATGATGAACGCCGCGCCACATTCCTGGAGCAGGGCACGTTCCCGTTGCTTCGGCGTCAGGTCGGGATACTGGACACGGAGGGTTTCCGCGTGGATGAAGGTGATGTCCTCGGGTAACGCCGGTCGCAGCGCGGGATAGCGTTCGTAGACGAAGTGCTCGGTCCGTTTGAGAATCGTGTAGAGTTTCCGCACGATCTTGCGCAGGAACGCCACGTTCCGCTCCTCCGGCGTGATCACCCGTTCCCAGTCCCACTGGTCCACGTACAGCGAGTGGATGCTGTCCAGCACCTCGTCCGGCCGGATCGCATTCATGTCGGTGTAAAGCCCGTAGCCCGGCTCGAAACCCAGCGTTCCCAGCATCAGCCGCTTCCACTTGGCCAACGACTGGACGATCTCGGCGCGCACGCCCGGCAGGTGCGCCATCGGAAACGAGACGGGGCGCTCGACGCCGTTGAGGTCATCGTTGATGCCCGTGCCGCCCTGGACAAACAGCGGCGCTGTCACCCGACTCAGATTGAGTTCAGTGGCCAGGTTCAACTCGAAGAAGTCCTTCAGGCTCTTGATGGCCCGCTCGGTCTCCTTGACCCCCAACAGAGGTTGGTAACCGGCTGGCAGCAGCAACCCCGGCGTGGTCGCGTCGTGGGCAACACATGTCGTCATGGCCGGCCAGGGTAATGAACCTGCTGACCGGTTGCTAGTCAGCAACCGCCTGTAGGAGTCGAGGTCACGAGACTCTGCCCGGGGCGTGAGCCTCCTCACGTCGGCTCCTACGGGGTGCAGCGCTCAGGGTCGCGAAAGACTGCGCAGCAATTCCCGGCGCGTCGCCCGAAACTGCGCGACGTCCGTGTCGTAGCGATCGAAAGCCTGGACGTGTTGCCGGGCCAACCGCTCCGCAAGCGCGGCATCGCGTTCACCGAGCTGGCACAACAACTCGTGGTCGGCGATCCCATCCCGCATCGCCTCAAACCGGATCGAGTCCAACGGCCCATCCTTGCCCGGATAGACGATCCATGGATCGCCGGCCGGCAGATACGCCGGACCGCCGTGGGCGCGGGTCGTGTGGGTGAAGGGACTGTCCGACGTCCAGTGGTTGTAACCCCAGTGCAGGTACCCGGTGATGCCGTAGCGGAAGTTGATCCAGTGCAGCAAGCGCGTCTTGATCAGCGGTTGTTCGATGAAGCGGTTGGCATACTCGCCCTGCGGGAAGACGCACGTTAAAACCAAACCTCGTCGCCCGCGCGCTGTCGGGCCTGGTAATGCTCAAAATCATTCTCCAGGTAATTGAGCTGGGGCACCCAGACGTCTATGGCCCCCACAAGGTCTTTGGTATGGCACGCCTCGATGATGCGCAGCTCGGGGGCGTACTTCCGGGCCAGGGCCGCCATCGCCCGGTAGCTCGCCAGGTTGCTGGCAATCGGCTCGTCGGCCAGATGCTGCAGATACGCCTCCAGCCAGCCCCGCGCCTTGAGGTGCGTCACCAGCGTGGGGAAGAACTGCGCGTAGAACGCCTCGGCCTCCGCACTGGCCGGATCCACCGAAGCCGTCACCACCCGCCCGTCCTTCACCTGGTGGACGGTGACGGCAAACTCCGATTCCCACCCCGCCTTGCGCCCACCGATGTGCCCGCCTTCGATCCGTCCCACCACGCCTTCTTCCCGGAAGATCTCCACCCAACGGTCGAAGCCGCTGAAGTCCACCGCCAGTCGCCCCTGCTCACCCACGCTGAACCGGGCCAGGCCGAGCGGGGAGATGAGCGCCACATTGTGGCGGTGGTCCGCCAGGTTCCGCGCATAACGGCGCAGCAACGCATAGTAGGCCTCCGATTCCGGCTCCGGCGCGATCTCCATATGCCGCCAGTGCATCGCAAACCAGTCCGTGACCCACAGCCGTGATCGCCCCCACCACCGCCGGATACACCCGCAGCCACAGCGGCTGGCTGGCCCGAACCGCTTCACCGCCAATCGTGCCTGTGACCACGGCCGTGCCACGATACCGCCCCGGCGACGCGTTCGTGGGCACCGGCACCGTGATCCAGACCGCCTGGGCGCGGCCGGCCGGGACATCCAACGCCGCGGTCTCCAGCAGCGGGTCCGGATAATCGGCAGGCGGAGGGCGTAGCTGGTCGGTCGAGGGCTTCTGCGTGGGACGATCCACCGGCACATACCCCCACGAAACGCGGCGCGCGCGGCGACAACGTGGCGGCTTGGCGTGCCGACCGCAGTTCGGCAAGTTCCACGCGCAGTCCGGTGATCGGGTGTTCGGAGTACACGACGAACTGCAGGGAAGCGTGTTCGCCGCGAGCCACCTCCGCAGTTGCCGCACCGGCGGGGCCGGGACGGGCGTCCGGAAAGACCTTGATCAGCGGGTCCACCGGCCAAGTCTGAAGACCCGGACCCTCGGCGGAAAGCGCCTGCATCACGGAAAAGACCACCGCCGGGAACGTGAGCTTCCATCGTATCGGGTGCATGGGACCAAGAATCCGCCACGCCCCTCGCCCGGCGCAAGGAGGTAGTACACCCCCGGCCCAGTCTTCCTCCTCTGCACACAACTGCGGCGGATCGTAGGCGCCGACGTGAGGAGGCAAAGGGGCGATACTCCTGACCCGCAACGCTTCGTCACGTCGGCACCCGCACCGGGTACGAGACCACGAGCTACGCCAGGAACCACTCCCGGTTGCGAAGCACCACCCGCACAAGCACCGCCGCGTACTCGCAGTATTTCCGTGAACCGTCGGCAGACACCGTGCCGTCCGGCTTCAGGTGATACCGCTCGCGCCAGAAGCCGTCCTCCTGTGCCGCCCGACACACCTGGCGCACCGACTCCACCAACCGGGCGCGGGCACCCATCCGCTCGCACGCCAGCGCCTCGAGATGCCACACCCGTCCCATGGCCGCCACGTCGTTGAGCGGGTCGCCCGGGCAATCCTCGGACCGCTGCCACTCCCACGGCTCGTAGGCAAAGGGCTTCGTCACCAACTGGGTCGGCATGCCGCCCGCCCAGAACCCCGGCTCCGCCAGCAGCCGCGCCCAGAGCCGCTGCAGTGGCTCCTTCTCCACCAGGCCGAAAGCCACCGCCGCCCAGTTCACGTCGGACAGCCCGTGTATGTCCACGAGCCCACGCTCCGGATGCAGATACTCGCCGAAGTGATCCCCGCGCCAGAACACCTCCGTGAAATCCCGGGCCAATCGCTCCGCGTGGCCTCGCCACTCGCTCGCCTTCGCTGACTCAGCGGCCGCGTCACACAACTTCGCCAACGCGCCCAACGCGTGGACCGCGTAACACTGGGTCACCCCGTCACAGCCCTCGCGCGGCGGCGACTCGATGTAGAATCCCGCGCCGCCAATCAGCCCTTGCGGCTGCCGGAGGGTGAGAAGGTGCCGCGCCGCAGCCTCGACCGATGGAAGCCGCTCCCGCAGCCACGACACCGAACCGGTCACGTTGAAGATCTCGCCGGCGGTGAGCAAGAAGCAGATCGAACCCAGCGTGGTGAGCGGGTAACCCTTGGTCTGCCAGTGCTCGAACAACCCGACCCACGAGCGGGTCTCCTGACTGGAAGCCGGCAGGCCCTCCCGCTGGGGCGGGCGGTAGGTGAAGACGTCATCCGGGTACTTCAAGCCCCGCAGACAACCGCCCGGCCGCGTCGCGCCGTTGAAGATGGCGAAAGGGATGTTGCCGTCGCGCCGTTGCGATGCGCGGACGAAGTCGAAGTAATCCAGGACCATCCGCGTGCGTCCGAGCTGGAGGTACGGCCCGATCATCTGCCACGAATCAAGACCCGGCCAGGTGGTGTCGCTCCCGTACCCGCCGCCGTCGGCGTTGATCGTGAAGTGACCCGGATACACGCGCTCGGTCGCCGCCGGCAAGAGGTTCTTGTGCACCGCCGCCTCGACGCCCGCACGGATGTCCGGGTCCGCGATGCGCGCGGTCCAGCTCAGGTCGGCGGCGGTGTTGGCCTCGCCCGCCACCGAACGCCGGAACGCCAGCGGCGGCAGACCCGCCGAAGCGAGCCCGGCAGCGACGGTGCCCGAGCGTGTGAGAAACCGCCGGCGGGAGCAGCGCGAGGACGCGTTCATCGCCGCACTCTGGTCACCCTCGACCGCCGTGGCAACCCCGTAGGCAACACCGGCATCGTGCCAGGGCCAGGTTAGCCGCGAAGCCGAGCTCCGCGTCCGCCTGCAGCGCGCATCAACCAACCACCGGTAGGTGCCGACGTCAGGAGGCTCTGCCATCGGTAGGCGCCGACGTCAGGAGGCATCGTGGTCCGGGGGAAGATCCCCTCCACCTCCTCACGTCGGCGCCTGCACCCCTGGCCTTTCCCCTGCGCCCTCGACCAGCGTTCGAGCCACGACCGGCGTGCCGGACCTGCCCTAATCCCCGAGCAACCTGCGCAACGCATCTCGCGCCTTGGCCGCCGGATCCAGCCCCGTCTTGGGAGTAAACACGCGTTCCGCGAAGTCGAACCACTCGCAGAAGTTGGCGCGGTCCTTGTCGGACACCGGCTCCGCGCGCGGCTCACGACACTCGTAGGCCGCACGGGGATCGTGGCGGCGGCAGTTCAGGCAGACACGCAGATCGCGCTGGCACCGCGGACAAACGTCGCTGCGACCCGGCGCGCTCCGGTGCGGCCAAACCCAGCCGCAATGGTGACAATGACGCGTCATGGCGCGAGGATAGCCAACCTGCCGCCAGGGCCGACAGGTTTTCACGGGAAGATTTTGAGTGGCGAACCGGCATCCAGCGTCTATCTTTCGCCGTGACGCGGAACATTAACTGAGAGAATTGACATGAAACTCAAGACGTTGTGGGCAGTGGCCCTGCTGGTTGGGGCCGTTTCCGTGGGGGCCGCCGAAGCCAAGAAGGCCAAGGCCCCGAAGCCCTACCCCCTGGAGACCTGTCTGGTTTCCGGCGAAAAGCTCGGAAGCATGGGCGAAGCGTTCGTGTTCGAGCACGATGGGCGCGAGGTCATGCTCTGCTGCAAGTCCTGCAAGAAGGACTTCGACCGGGACACGAAGAAGTTCGTGGCCAAGTTCGATGAGGCATCCAAGAAGGTGAAGAAGTACCCGCTCAAGACCTGTCTGGTGTCGGGCGAACCCGTGGCGGAGGACGGCCCGGCGGCGGTGTACAAGGAGCAGGAGTTCCGCTTCTGTTGCAAGGACTGCAAGGCCAGCTTCGCCAAGGACCCGGCCAAGATCGCGGCCAAGCTGCCCAAGGCCAAGAGCTGACGCGGCACGTCCCGTTTGCCGGCTTCATGTCTACCTGCCGTCACCCGCATGTAAAGCGTTGGAGCGCATGGCTCCTGGCGCTTGTGTTGTGGGTGATGCCACCGCTGGCGGCCTGGACCAGCACGGCGCCCTCATCCAGCAATCAAGTCTGCCGGCATTGCCCTTGCGGACAGACCGGCTGCTGTGTTCAGAAGTCAGACTCTTCCGCCCCCACTGCCCCCGCCCCCGCCCTGCCCGCTCCGGGCGGGGGCAATCTTGCGGATGGGGCCGGCCTTCCTGCCGGCAGCGAACTCCGCGCAGCTCCCCATCCGATCGATCTTTCTGTCCCGCCGGGGCTCGACCAACCCCGCTTCCTTCCGGCCGTGCCGCTCCATGTGCGGCATTGCTGCTTCTTGATCTGAGCTGACCCACCTTCGCAGGTGAAGTGTGCCCATCGCCGGCGCACTTCGTGTCCCTTCGGGTCGGTTGAGTCGGTGTTCCTTGCTTTGTTGGGATGAAGCTCAGGTCTTGGGTCGGTTCAATGTTGGTGGGAGCGGTGATGGGTGCGGTTCAGCCGCCTGCATCCGCCGCCGGCGGGTCGTTGGCGGAGCTGCCTTCTTCGCTGGTGACGACGCCGTTACTCGAGGCCGTCGCCCGCGCTCCCGCGATGTCGTCGGCACGAGCGCGGGCAGCCGCCGCGCGCGACCGTTTGGGCGCCGCCGGCCGGTTCCCCGACCCCGAACTTGGGGGCATGATCTCGCAGGTCAACAAGCCGGCCGGGGACTATCCGATGTGGGAAGTCAACCTCCGGCAGCCCTTGCCCAAGGCCGGCGAACGTGCCGCCGACCGCGAGCGCGCCGCCGCCGCCGTTTCCCTCGCGGAAGCCGAGTACGCGGTGATGGCCGGCGAACTGGCCGCGGACACCGCCATGGCCCTCGCCGAAAGCGACGCGGCCACCAGGCGGGTGGCTCTGCTCGCCCGGCAGATCCAGCGGACCGAGCAAACCCTCACGGCCGTGGATGCGCGCGTGGCCACCGGCGGCGGTCGTATCGCCGACCGACTCGCCTTGCAGACCACCATCACGGCGATGCGTCTCGAACTCGAGCGCGAGGAGCAGCGGGCCGCCGACGCACTGGCCGACGCCCGCGGTCGGCTCGGGCTGAATCTGGATGCTCCTCTGCCGCCGTATGCCGCACCGACGCCACCCGACGTCGATGTCGAAAGGGCGCCGACGATTCAGCTCGCCGCGGCCAAGGGCGCGGAAGCCCGGGCGATGGCGCGCATGGCCCGCGCGTCCGGTCGCCCCATGACCGCGGTGGGGCTCCGGTTTGAGCGGGAGGAAGATCCCATGGGCAGCATGGACACCATTGGGCTCGCCTTCATGACCGAACTCCCCTGGCGCGGGCGCCGTTACGCCCGGGCCGAGGAGAAGGCGGCCTACGCCGAAGAAGCTGCCAGCCGGGCGGAAGCCGAGGCGGTTCGTCATCGCTTCCAAGCCCTGCTGACGCGTGTCCAGCGAGCCGAACGACTCACCCAAACCGCACGCCGCCTGTCCGGCGAAACCCACCTACGCCTCGACGCCGAGTATGAAGCCTTGATTCGTGCCGCGGGCACCGGCAGCCCCAACGCCGGCGAAATGCCGGTGCTCGTGATCCTCGAGATCCTGGATCGCCAAACCGTCACCGAAACCCAGGTCATCGAGGCCGAAGCCGCCGAACGCGTGGCGCGCGCCGAGCTCTGGCGCTTCGCCCCCGTCCACCTGTTCCCCGTCAGTCCCTAACCCTCCCCCGCTCCCCAACCATGACTCGTCACCTTGCTCTCTTCGTCGCCACCTTCGTCGCCGGCGCCGTGCTCGCACTCGCCGTGCGCTCCGCCCTGCATCAACCGTATGCCGGCCATGCCGGACACGTCGAAACACCCGCGTACGCCCCGCTCGTGAACCACACGACGCCGCCTGAACCCAAGCCGGACGCCCCACCGCCACGACCCTCGCCTCCGAAGGCTGGCGCCCCTGCCACCCCCCCACGCCGACCACGCGACCGCCAGCCCCACCGGATCAACCATCAACACCGTCTGCCCCATCTGCGGGATGGAGGTGGACCCTTCGATCCAGCCCGCCGAACACGACGGCACCCTCGTGGGCTTCGGCTGCCGCGCCTGCCCCCCCAAGTTCGCCCGCGAACCGGAACGTTACCTCCCCGCCGCCCGCAACAACGTTACCGTCGAGGATTGAGCCATGCCCGCCTGGAAACCCTGGATGACCGCCGGTCTAGGCCTCGCCGCCGGTCTCACCCTCATCGCCCTGTTGCCGGGTACGGCCCTCTTTGTCGATCCAGCCCTTGCCCAGGCGGAGCAGACCACCACCGGCGAACGCTATGCCTGCCCCATGATGGATTTCATCGGCACCAAGCCCGGCCGCTGCCCGGTCTGCGGCATGGAAATGACCCGGGTCACCGCCGGCGAGCTCAGTGCTGAACAAACCCGCCGCATCGGGCTGCAAACATCCGTCATCAAACGCGGACCCGCCGTCGCCACGGTGCGGGCGTATGGCACGGCCGAGTACGACCATCGCTTCACCCGACTGGTCATCCCGCGGGTCGCGGGCCGCATCGTGGCCCGCCATCAGGCCACCGCCGGCTGCTGCGAGCAGGTCGATGCCGACACCCCCGTGATCGACCTGTACAGCCCGGAAGTCATCGCCGCACAGGGCGAGCTGCAGGCCGCGCAGAAGCTCGGCGACGCCGCCCTCGTGAACAGCCTCCGCGAGCGCTTTGCCCGCTGGAACCTCACCGACGTCGCGGAGGCCCTCCTCGCCGGCGGGCCGGTGCAGGACATCGTCACGATCCGCTCGCCCTTCGGTGGCCAGGTGTTGCTGCGGGAGTTCGAGATGGTCAATGACGCCCTGGCGGTCGGCCGCGAGGTGCTGCCCGATACCCCGCTGCTGCGTCTCGTGGACCCCCATCGCCTCGTGGTCATCGTCCACGTGCCCGAAACCCGGGCCCGCTGGATCGCCGTGGGCCAGCCTGCGCTCCTTGCCAGCGACGACTACGGTCCCCTGCCCCAGATTGCGGCCGCCGTCAGCCGCGTCGCCGAAGAGCTGGACCCCTCCCTCCGCGCCCGCGAAGTCCGCATCGATCTCACCGACGTGCGCTCCCTCCTGATGCCCGGCTCGCTCGTCGAGGCGCGTTTCCGGGTCGCGCTCGCGCCTGACCTGACCCCTGCCGATCCGACCGATGACTCCACCTGGGGTCAGTTCCCCTTGGTGCCGAAAACGGCCGTCCTGTCGACCGGCGTCCGCAATGTCGCTTGGAAGGTCGCCGAACGGGCCCGCAACGGCCGCCTCCGCTTCGAGCTCGCCCCGCTGGTGCTGGGTCCACGGCTGGAAGATGACTACGGCAACGATCTCTACATCGTCCGGGCGGGGCTCGTGCCGGGCGACGAGGTGGCCACCCAGGGCGCCTTCCTGATTGACAGCCAGGCGCAACTCGCCGGCACGCCCAGCCTGATCTACCCCCGGGGTGCCAGTGCGCCAGGGCCCGCCCACGCACACTAGACCGCCCCCCCTCCGCGGCATGATCGCCTTCGCCATCCGCAACGCCTTCCTCACGCTGGCCGTCGCCTTCGGACTCGCCTTGGCCGGGCTCTGGGCCTGGCGTCAGGTGCCCCTGGATGCCATCCCCGACCTCAGCGACAACCAGGTGATCGTCTGGGCCGAGTGGCCCGGCAAGAGCCCGGAGGACATGGACCAGCAGGTCACGGCCCGACTGGCGCGTGAACTCCAGGGCCTGCCCGGCGTGCAAACGGTGCGGGGCCTGTCCTTGTACGGCTCTAGCTACGTCTATGTGATCTTCCAAGACCGGCGCAATCTCTACGAATCCCGCACCCGCACGCTGGAACGTCTCGCCCAGATCCAGGGCATCCTCCCCGCCGGCGTCACCGCGAAACTGGGACCCGACGCCACCGCGATGGGTCAGGTCTATGCCTTCGCACTACAGGGACCCCGCGACCTCGAGGCCAAGCGCTATCTCCTGGACCAGATCATCGTGCCCGCCCTGCGCGCTGTGCCCGGCGTGGCGGAGGTGGCCCCGGTGGGCGGCGTCGTGCGCGAGTACCAGATCGATGTGGACCCCACGCGCCTCGAGGAACAGGGCATCACCCTCGAACAGCTCATGACCGCCGTGCGCGCCGCTGGCGGCGACGTCGGCGCCATGAGCGTCGAGCAAAGCGGCGTCGAAACCATGATCCGCGGGCGGGGCTTCATCCGCTCCGTGAAGGACGTCGAGAACATCATCCTCCGCGGCGACCGGCTCCGGGGCGCGGGGGTGCGCCTGGGACAAATCGCCCAAGTGCAGATGGGCGGCCAGGTCCGCCAGGGTCTCCTGGCCGACGGCTACCAGGAACACGTGGGCGCCATCGTCGCCATGCGCGTGGGGGAAGATCCCAAACGCACGATTCAGGGCGTGAAGCAGCGCCTCCTGGACCTGGGGCCCACTCTCGAAGCCGAAACCCTCCGGCCCGTCGCATTCTACGACCGGTCGCAGCTCATCTTCGAGACGCACCAAACCGTCATCGCCACCCTCCGGGAGGCGGTGATCACGACCACCCTGGTGGTCGCGGTGTTTCTGCTTCATCTCCGGGCGAGTCTGGCCGCGGCGGTCAGCCTGCCGCTGGGGATGTTGTTCTCGTTTCTGATCATGTGGCTTGCAGGCGTGAGCGCGAACATCATGAGCCTGGCAGGCATCGCCATCGCCATTGGGGTCATGGTGGATTTCGGCATCATCATGACCGAGAACATCACGCAGCACCTGCTCGATCTTCGCGAACGTTGCCGGCGTGAAGGCCGCACGATGCCCCGCTCACCCGCGAACCCGGAGATTGTCGAGGCCGTGGTGGCAGCCGCCCGGGATGTCACGCGCCCGCTGCTGACGTCTTCGGCCACGACGGTCATCGGGTTCCTGCCGATCTTCGCCCTCACGGACCAGGCGGGCCGCCTGTTCATTCCCCTGGCCATCACCAAGACGCTGGCCATCAGCGGCGCCGTCCTGGTGGGACTCCTGCTGGTGCCGGTGCTGTGTCGGCTGTTCCTGCCACCCTGGGAGCTGCGGAAGCTCCCCTTGCTGGGACTCAGCGGGCTGGCAGCCGGGCTGGCTTTCGGATGGTTTTGGTCCGCCGGTTTCACCCTGCCGTTGGACCATGGCCGCTGGGCGCTCACCGTACCCGGCTGGTTCTTCGCACCGGTCATGGCGCTGCTGGTCGGCTCCGCCATCTGGCGGCTGGGTCGCGAGCGGCTGGTCGAGTACGAACGCAATCCCACCAGCCGCGCCATCCACGTGGCCTACGATTGGGCCTACACGCGCATCCAGCGACACAAGGTGGCCTTCACCTGCACGGTCACCCTCATGGCCCTGACTGGCTACCTCGTGGGGCTGGGATGGCCGCGCCTGAGCTGGCCGTTGCGACAGGCCTTCGCCTTCGTCGGCGCCGACCTCAGCCACACCCGCCTCGATGCTGCACTCCGCGCATGGTTTCCCGGCATCGGCTCGAGCTTCCTACCCCCGCTGGACGAAGGCAGCCTCCTGTTCATGCCCTCCGTGCCCGCCACCGCCGGCCTCGGCGAAGCGCAGCGGGTGATGATGATCCAGAACCGCGCCATCGAATCCGTCCCGGAAGTCGCCGGCGTGATGGGCAAGCTGGGCCGGGCGGAAACCGCCCTGGACCCGGCACCGATCGGGATGATCGAAACCGTCGTGCTGCTGAAGCCCTACCGCGAATGGCCCGTCCACGAACTCACCGGACCAGACGGCCAAGTCGTGCGCCGCCCGCGCACGTTGCGCGAAGTGCGCGACACGCTCGCCGCCTTGACCGACATGCCCGGCGTGGCGCCGAGTTGGCTGCAACCCATCGAGACGCGCGTGGTGATGCTGTCCACCGGCATTCGCAGCCTCCTGGCCCTGCAGATCCTTGGGGAGAATCGAGAGGCCGCGCTCGAACGTTTCGCCGAGGCGGCCGAGAAAGTCCTGCAGACCGTGCCCGGTGCGGCAGATGTGCAGATGCAGCGCGAGGGCGGCAAACCTTACGCCGAGGTCCGGCTCGACCCCGAGAAGCTGGCCCGCTTCGGGTTCACCACCGAGATGGTCCTCGAGGCGGTCGAGGTGGCCTATGGCGGCATGCCGGTCACCTTCTCAGTCGAAGGGGCGCTCCGATATCCGGTCCGTCTGCGGTACCTGCGCGAGCGACGCGACGATCCTGATGAACTCTTGCAGCTCCAGGTGGGAATGACCGGCGAACGCGGTGCCGTCCCGCTGGGAAACCTCCTCGCCCCCACCACCTACACCCTCGAATTCGCCGAAAATGCTCCCGGCGCGCAGGCCTTTCTCGCCAGCCTGTCCCTCGAGCACCAGCGCAACTTCAACCTCCTGGGCCCGCGCCGTGCCGAATGGACCGTGCCCGCCGGTGATCCCCTCCCGCCTGAACTCCGCGCCGCAGACCCCGAGCATGCGCCCGTGCGCATCGTCGCCCAACGCCCCAACGACCTTGGCCTGACTTACACCGTCGGCCCCATGGCCATCCGCTCCGAGGGCGGCAAACGCACCCAGTACGTGATGTTCAACGTGCGCGAAGGTGCGGCCGAAGTGCAGGTCGTGCGGGCGGCTGAACAGCGCCTGCGGGCCGCGCTCCGTGCAGGTCAGCTCGAGCTCCCGCCGGGTGCCACCTACCGCTGGGTCGGCCGCTACGAACAGAAAGTGAAGGCGGACCGTACCATGGCGTGGGTCATCCTGGTCTCGCTGGGCATCATGGTCGTGCTCATCTACGTCGGCACCCGCTCCTGGCTGATCACCGGCGTCATCGTCGCCTGCAACGCGCTGGTCAACACCGCCGGCGGACTCCTCTTCGTCTGGCTCTGGGGCGCCCAGCTTACCATCGCAGTGACCGTGGGTTTCCTCGTGCTGCTCGGCGTGATGTTCAATGACAGCATCCTCCTCGGCACCTACATCCGCGACAAGTTCCTCACCCCGCCGCGCGATCGGGACGAGGTCCACCAGCGGATCTTCGAGGCCGGCCTGCGCCGCCGGCGCCCCGCCCTGATGACCAGCCTGACCACCCTGCTCGCGCTCGTCCCCGTCCTCTGGGCCAGCGGCCGCGGCGCCGACCTCATGCAGCCCATGGTTCTGCCGGTGATTGGAGGCATGATCTTCGACCTGATCTCCCTGTTCTCGGTTCCCGTCTACTACGCGTGGTACTGGGAACGGCGCCTGGCGCGTCAGGCCGCCACCCGCTCCAGTCCCACCGGCAAGAACAGCAGCAAGGCGACTTGAGCCGCCACAAAGGCCCCCGCCAGCAGCAGACCGAACTGCACCACCGGCGGAAAGCCCGACAGCGCGAACAGGCCAAACACCCCCACCAGAATCACACTGGTCCACACAATTGGACGCCCCTTCACCCGCAGCGTGTGTTCGAGGGCCGCTTGGGCAGGCAACCCCGCCCGGCAGGCCTCCCGCCAATACGTCACGAAGTGGACGATGTCGTCCTGCGCAATCCCCAGCGCCAACGCCCCCACCATCACATTGATCGAGTTGAGCGGGACCTGGGCATAGCCCGCCGCCGCCAGCGCCAACGCCACCGGCACCACGCTCGTGAGCAACGCCAGCCCCGCCAACCGCACCGAACGCCAGAGCACCGTCAGGCTCACGCCGATCGCGGCCAGCACCCACCCCACGCTGGCTCGTTGACTGCCCAGCATCCGGCGATCCGCTTCCAGGATTGCGTGCAACCCCTGCGCCGCCGACACCGTCACGCCGTCCGGACGCTCCTGTTCAGCGAAACGCACCACCTCCGCGATCAGGCGCAGGTAATCCCCCGCCGGCATGTCCCGCGTCCGGACCACCAACTGCGCGGTGCGGAGTTCCGGATCGGCCAGCGCCGTCAGGAACGGGAACTCGTAGGCGCGCAGGGCCGTCGTGAACAGCCGGAGCAGCCAGGCGTTGTCCGGCAACCGCAAGGCCTCTCTTCCTCCGCCCTCCCAAATCTGGTTGATCAGCGCCAGCACCTGCGCATAGGAGAAAACCCCGGTTGGTTCAGGCCGCGCCTCGGCAAAGCGCTGCACCCGGTCGAGGTAGCGGAGAAAGGCCGGCTCGTTCAAGCCGTTCGGCCGGCCCGAATCCACCGCGATCGACACCACGTTGATCCCGCCGTAAGCCTGGTCCAACTCTTCCAGCGCCTGCCGGGTTGGGCTGTCCCGACCCAACATCTCGATGAGCCGCACATCGGTCCGGAGCATCACCAGTCCGCCGACCGCCACCACCCCCGCCAACCCGCCAGCAACGCGGATCGTGCGCTTGCGGCGCGCCACCCACCGCACGAAGGCCCCCGCCAGATCGTCGCCGGACGCCGCACCCGCCCCGACGCTCACCGGCCCCGGTCTCACCCCGTCGGACCGGGAACCTCGCCGCGCGGTCAGCGTCAATAGCGCCAGGCCGGGTCCGAACGTGAAGGCGTGCATGAACGCCAGACAAACCGCGCCCCGCCAGCCGAAGTCGCGCACCTGGGGCACACCGCTGGACGCCAACGAGAGCAGGCCGAACACCGTCGTCAGCGTCGCCAGCAACGCCGGCTTCGCCACCACCCCCAGCGCCGCCCGCAACGCCGCGCCGGGCTCTTCTCCCCTCGCCGCGGCCCGCTGGTAGGCCGTCAGCAGATGCATCAGCAACGTCAGATGCAACCCGGCCACCAGCGGCACCAGCAGCACGGAGAACACGGTCAGTTCCCCGCCCAACCAGCCGTTAATCCCCGGCAGCAGCGCCAGCACGGCACACTGGTTCACCAGCGTGAACAGCACCCAACGCACGGACCGCACCGTCCAGCCCAGCACCGCCAGGACCACGATCAGCGCCGCGGGCACAAACCGTCCCAGGTCCCGGCGCAACGTCCCACGAATCTCCTCTTCAATCAGCGGCAGCGCCAGCACGCGCATCCGCACCCCCGCCGCCCGGAACGGCTCCAACGTGGCCTCCACCTTTGCCCGGAACTGCGCCTGCTCCGAAGCCGTGATCGCGCGCCCAGCGTAGTGGACCGTCACCAACGTCCGGGTGCCATCCGCAGCGACGAGGAGATTGCGCACCAGCGGGTGGCTGAGACAGAACGCCTTGAACTCCGCCAGCGCCTCTGCCTCGAGCGGGGCCGGCGGCACCAGCGGGACCATCTCAAAGCTCAACCCGCGCCGAACCGGCTTCACCGCGTGCGTCAGGCTCTTCACCTCGACCACCTCGGGCTGCCGCGCAAACGCTTCGCTGACCGCCTCGACCACCGCAAGGCCGGGCAGGGAAAAGAGATTCGTCAACTCGAGGCTGATCGCCACCCCTTCCGTGTCGCCAAGCAAGGCGCGCACCTGCTCGAAGCTGGCCAGGTTCCGCTCGTCCCCCGCCAGCAGCGCCTTCACCTCGGCGCTGACTGACCACCGCGCCATCGGCCCCAGCAACGGCACGCAGAGCAACGCCGCCACCGCCAGTGACGCCTTCGGGAATCGCAGAAACGGGTTCCACTCGCGGCCGGACACGACCCGACGGTACGCCGCGAGCCGGGCTGACGTAAAGCGGGGCCAGCCATCTCATCCGCGTGATCCGCGCCATCCGCGGTCCTCGGAGGCCTCAAGGAGACAACGTCGGCCAAGGAACAGACCGCCACGGCCTGGAACCGCATGACCATCACCGCGCGTGCCTGTCCAGCGCACGCGCTGCTCCTGGCACCGTAACCTCACGCCGGCAAGACCCGATCCGCCACCCAAACGCGCGCCGTCGGCCGCCTCGACCTTCGCGAAATTGCCTTGTCGAAACCGGACCTCCGGCGTACGCAAGCGCCATGACCACGTCCCTTCGCACCGCGGCTGTTCGCTCCGCCCTCACGCGTCGCCACTTCCTGCGCACGACCGCCCTGACCGGCGGCGTGTTCCTCGGCGCCCCCGCCATGCTGCGCGGCCAGAATCTCAACAACAAGCTCAACATCGGGATCATCGGCGCCGGCGGCCGCGGTGCCGGGAATGCCGACGCCGTCAAGAGCGAGAACATCGTGGCTCTCTGCGACGTGGCCGAAGACCGCCTCGACCAGGCCGGCACACGCTTCCCCGGCGCGCGCAAATACGTGGACTTCCGCAAGCTCCTCGACGAAGCCCGCGACCTCGACGCCGTCGTCATCAGCACCGCCGAACACACCCACGCCTTCGCCACCCTGCCTGCGCTCCGTGTGCGCAAACACGTCTATTGCGAGAAACCCCTGGCCCATTCCATCGAGGAAACCCGCCTCGTCGCCCAGGCCGCCGCCGAGGCGCGGGTCGCCACCCAGATGGGCACCCAGATCCACGCCACGGACAACTACCGTCGCGTCGTCGAAATCGTTCAGTCGGGAGCCATCGGACCCGTGCGCGAGGCCCACACCTGGGTCGGACGCGCCTGGGGTTGGCAAACCGCCGAGGAGGCCAAAGCCTACGGCGACATCGTCAGCGTCCGAGAACGCCCCGCCGGCTCCAGCCCCATCCCACCCGGCCTGCACTGGGACCTCTTCCTCGGCCCCGCCCCCGAACGGCCGTTCCACGAAGTCTATTGGCCCGGCCCCAAGTGGTATCGCTGGTGGGACTTCGGCAGCGGCACCATGTCCGACATGGGCAGTCACATCAATGACCTCGCGTTCTGGGCGCTGAAGCTCCGCCACCCGCTGCGCATCGAGGCCGAGGGTCCCCCGCCGCACCCTGAGCTGGCGCCCGCCTCCATGCTGGCACGCTACGAGTACGGTGCCCGCGGTGACATGCCGCCGGTGACGGTGACCTGGTACCAGGGCGCGCTCAAGCCCCGCCTCTACACGGAAGGCAAGATCCCCAAGTGGGACCTCGGAATCCTCTTTGTCGGCGACGAAGGCCTGCTGCTCGCCGACTATGGCCGCCACCTCCTTCTGCCGGAGGAGAAGTTCAAGGACTTCCAACGCCCGGCCCCGTTCATCCCCTCCTCACCCGGCCATCACGAAGAATGGATCGCCGCCTGTAAAACCGGGTCGCCCACCGGCTCGAACTTCGATTATGCCGGTGCCCTCACCGAGGCCAACCACCTCGGCAACGTCGCCTACCGACTCGGCCGCAGGCTTGTCTGGGACCCCACCGCCATGCGCGCCACCAATTGCCCGGAAGCCGACACCCTCATCCGCAAGACCTACCGGCCCGGCTGGCGATTGGTCTGAGGTCCGGACCTCCCAACACCCCCGGAGGCTGAGAGGCCATGGGGTCAAACATTGCGTCTTCTCCGGCGGTCCCCGCAACGCCCTGCGAAGGCGCCTTGAGTGCGGGGGGCTGCTTGCGCTGCCGTTCGTCCCTTTGGCGGGCGCTTCCGACCCCTCTTCATGGTTCCAGGGACCTCACCCCGCCAGCCTCACCGACGTTGGGGTTCGCCCGCCGTTATCCCCTGGGCGTGACCCGGGCCCAGGTCGGGGCCGTCGGCGGAACCAAGGCGCACCACCGCACGCAGGTACCGGAAGAGATCGGGATGCCGGGCCAGACTGGCCCGCAAGGCCGCGACGTCCTGCTCCAGCCCCTCCCGGGCCCAGGACACATCGGCGAGCGCGGCTCCGCCCCCCGGGTCGCCTTCGAGAACGCCGAACGCCACCAAGGCATTCTCCGGCACGTCATCACGGAGCCCGGCGGCGCGAAGGGCACGGGCCACCATGGCAAAGAAGCGCAGCTTGTTGATCAGCCGTTTGGCAGCGCGCGGCGTCGGATGAGCCCGGCCGATCCGCTCCGACCACCGCGCCAGCGCCTGCCGGAAGTCCTCCGAGTCCTGCACAGGCCGGTTGAGTTGCTCCACCAACCGCTGGCCGCCCACCACCAGCAGCGCCACCACAACCCCGAACGCGAGCCACGCCGCGCGCGGGTCCTTCTGCCCCGCCCGAACGGTCAACTCGAGCGGGCCCGGCCGCCCCGCCACCTGCGGCTCTGCAAACGCCGGGCCCCGGGTATCACCCGCAGCGGCGGCGGCCTGCCCCGGTTTCGCCTCCGCAGCAACCGGCCGTGCCCCTGGCTCGGGGAGCCCGCCCCGCCCGCAGGGGTAGCACGGGATGCGGCAGACTCCTGACGATCCGCACGGCCGGCAAGCTGGCTGTCCACCAGGAAGTAGCTGGCCAACGCCACCCCTGTGGCCACCCCCAGCACGACCAAAGGTCGGACCCGTTCCCAGATCCGCTGGACCCGGTCCCGCCACTCCGCCCACAACCCGGCCCAGGCGGTCCGGGACCGCGGCGGCGGGCCACCGATCAGCAGCGCCTTGAACTGCGAATCATCCGGACTGGGCACCGGGATGCGGATTTGAATGAGCTTTTCCATCCAGTGCCGCGCGTAATCCCAGCGTCGCTGGGCCTTCGCTTCCGAATCCAGCGTGCGGCCATCTCGCACGTCAAACTGTTCCTTGAGGCTCACCGCCACGCAGTTGGTCACCGCCGATTCCTCCATGCCCACGATCAGAAAGCACTCGCCGGAGCTCGACAGGAAGTTGAGGGCCTGCATCACCTGCATGACCTGCGCCGGTTCACACCGGTCCAGATCATCCACGAAGATGGTCATGGTGCGCGGATGAAGCGCCGTCGTCACGTCGCGGAATTCCTGGGCAAACCGGTGGCGGAAGCTGGTCTGCGCCCCAAGATCACTCAGGCGCGCCTTCCCGGTGACGGAGGCCAGCAGTCGGGCTGGATCCACCCCGAACGCCTTGAGACCCTGCCACCCCTTGAACGCCGCAGCCGTCGCCCCGGCCAACACCGCCAGCTTCCCGGCCAGGACCGGCCAGGAAGAAGCCGCCAGATTCCCCAGCCAGTTCTGCCAGTCACTCCCCAAGTTCACGACGACCGCCGCCAGCATCGCGAATGCGGCCGCCCCCAGCAGCATGGCCACCCATTGCCGGCGCAGGCGCTCCTGGATCAACCGCGCACGAAACAGACAACCCGCCCAGGACAGCCACGGCGGCACCGCCTGCTGCCGGATGCTCTCCAGCAACGCCGCCAGCAGTTGCTCCTCCTGCTGATGGTGCCAGGCGTTGAACCACACCGGACGAAAGCCCTTCGCCTCAATCCCTTCCTTCAGCAGACCCATCAGCGAGCTCTTCCCGCTGCCCCAGTCCCCGGTGACCGCCAACGTGAGCGGGCCGGTGGTCTTCTCGTTGCGGAGGAAATTGGCAATCCCTGCGCCAGCGGCCCGAAATGCAGCGCGTCGAAATCCCGCGACGTCAACGGGCGGTCAGATACGGCGTGATCGGCAATCGAGCGGGCCGGCATCACCGCCGGATCATCAGCGCGACCCTTCGAACGATAGAGCCCGATCCACGCCAGCAACCCCGCCGCTCCCACGGCCAGGTAATAGCCCGGCGCCGGATACCACCGGTACCGCCGTGGATCCGACCATGTCCTGCCGCCATCCGCACTCCGCAATACCGTGCCACCACTGCCCACCACCCAACCCACCCCCCCGCCCCGAAGGTCCGCCCACCAGCGAAGCCCGGGTCTCGACACCTTGCGCCTGCCACGTGCGGCCCCCGTCGGTCGTGCGCCGCACCGTTCCGCCCTCCCCCACCACCCAGCCGGCATGGGCGTCGGCAAAGTGAATCCCATACAGGTCCGCCGTAGTCCCCGGATCCTGCACTTCCCACGTTTGCCCCCCATCGGACGTGTGGAGAATCGTGCCCGCCCGACCGGCGGCCCAACCCAGCTCCGTCCCCACGAAAACCACCCCGCGCAAGTCTTCCTTGGTGGGCGTCTCCTGCGAAATCCACGATTGACCACCATCCACTGTCCGCAACACGGTGCCGCTGTCCCCCACCACCCACCCGCGCAGGGCGTCCGCGAATGTGGCCGCCAACAGGGCCCTTGCGGTTTCCGTCGGCTGCACTGTCCAAGTGGTTCCCCGTCGCTGGTGTGGAGGATCGTGCCGCCATCCCCGACCATCCAACCCCGCCGGGAATCGCGGAAGGTCACCGCCCAGCAGTGCTCGGCCGTCGGCACCGCGCGCTCCTGCCAGGACACACCGCCGTCGCGGGTCTCCCGCACGGTACCGTTCCAACCCACCAACCAGCCCCGTTCGGAACCGGGGAATGCCAGTGAAGTCAACGTCTCATCCGTCCCTGCCGAACGCGTCGTCCAAGTCCGGCCGGCGTCGGTCGTGAACTGCACCTTGCCGCCCTCGCCGACCGCCCACCAACTGCCACGCGGGCCTGGAACCACCGTCGCGAAGGCCCCGCTCTGGTTCGCGGTGCATGCCGCCCAGGTGTGTCCGCCATCCTCCGTGCGGAGGATCACGCCCTCTCCACCCACGGCCCAGCCGTGGCGGGCGTCGCTGAAGCACACAGCCCGCAGCGGATCGGACACGTTCGAGCGCTGCGGCGCCCAGGTCCTGCCCCCGTCAACCGTGTGCAGAATCGTGCCGCCCGAACCCACCGCCCACCCGAGTTGCGCGTTGACGAAGGCCACCCCGTTGAGTACGAGCCGCCGCAGGGAGAACTGGGAACTCCAAGTCCGCCCGCCGTCCGGCGTGTGCAGAATCGTGCCTTCCGCGCCCACCGCCCACCCAACTTGCGCGTTGACGAAGGCCACCGATTCCAAGCCCACCCCGCCCGCGAGCGACTGGTTGGTCCAGGAACGCCCACCGTCCCCCGTGTGCAGGATCGCCTGACTCCACCCCACTGCCCAGGCATCTTGCGCGTCCAGGCGTTGCACCGCGGTGAGCCACTCGCTCCGTCCCACCGGGCGCACCGCCCAGGTCACCCCGCCATCCCCGGTGTCCAGCAGCGTGCCGTTGCTTCCCACGACCGATCCCCGCTGCGCATCCACAAACGCCACCGCCGTGAGAACCTCCGCCGTAGGAACGGTCTGGGCCGTCCAACTCTCCCCACCATCCGTGGTGTGCAAAACCGTGCCCCCGCCCCGACCACCCAACCTTGCCGGGCATCGACAAAATTCACCCCGTGCAGTGCCTGGGGCCGCCGGGTGCGCAGTGCATCCACTGGCCCACTCTCCTCCCCGCCCGCCCCTTTCGTCCCGTAATCCGGCCGCGCGACCGCTGGTTCCTTGGCATCCGGGACCGGCCCTTGCTGCGCCCTGGCTGAAGTCACGGCGTCGGCCACCTTCATGTCCTCCTGGACGGCGCGCAGTGCCGCGGCCTGACGCGGGTGAGTGACCGCAGGTTCAACCCCCACACAATGTTCGTCTGCACCTGCCAGGTGCGACCCGCATCCCGCGTGTGGAGAATCACCCCCCGTCGCCAACCACCCAGCCCTGCCGGTCCATGAAGTGACAGCCGTTCAGCTTGGTTGCCGGGACCAACGGCAACCGACCAGGCGCGTTCACCTCGACCGACTCCAGCCACCCGCGCCAACTGAGGAGACCTGCCCGTGGCGGCCCCACCGGCCCGGCCGGCCGGCGCCAGCAAAACCAAAGACTCGCCAGCACGACCAGCGCCACCGCGGCGAGAAACCACCGGGCACGTTCACGATTCCAGCGCCACGGCGGGGAGGCGGCTGAACCTCCGCCCGACGGGCCGACTGTCGGGTGGCTCGGCTGGGACGATATATTCATGGCCGGAGATTATGCCGACCATTTGGTACTTTTGTCACGTCGCCGCCACATCCGGATCGCCTCGCTCGCCTCCGGCACCCGCAGCCACAGCGTCACGCCCCAGTAGGTCAGCGCCGCCGCCAACGCCGGGACAAACACCTCGCCGAGTTTGAGCAGCAGCGTGCCATGACCCATCCGCGCTTGCCAGAACCACAGCAACCCCAAGCCACGCCCCCGGCCACGACCGTCGCCCCCAGCAACGACACCAGCTTCGCCCGCAGTTCACCCAACTCGAGCGTCTTCAGCTTGCGCCGCAACGCCCGGCCGAGCAGCCAGCAGTTCAGCGCCGCCGTCAGGCTGTTCGCGGCCCCCAACCCCGCCTGCCGTAACGGTCCCACGAGCCACAAGGAGAGGAACAGGTTCGCCGCCAGACAGAACACGCTCACCCGCATCGGCGTCTTCGTGTCGCCCAGCGCATAGAACGCGCGCGCCAGCAGATTGACACCCGAGAAGGCCACCAGTC
The DNA here is from genome assembly GCA_027493615.1 of Verrucomicrobiota bacterium. Classification (GTDB taxonomy): domain Bacteria; phylum Verrucomicrobiota; class Verrucomicrobiia; order Limisphaerales; family J093; genus DSVZ01. Next base: position 84,970 of record JAOSKK010000038.1, on the reverse strand, counting down.
CCGGCGCCAGACACAACAGCGCGCTCGAGGTCCGCTGCGTGGACGCCATGCTGAACGCACCCCGCTCGAACAGCAGCCGGACCATCGGTTCCGCCAGGATCATCAGCAGCACCGAAGCCAGCAGGTTCAGATACAGCATGTAGCCCAGCCCCTGCCGCAGCGTCGCGCGGAATTCCCCGTAGTTCTTCTCGGCCGCCAGACCGGACAGCGTCGGCAACAGATAGGTCGCCAGCGAAATCCCCACGATCCCCTGCGGAAACTCCATCAGCCGCACCGCGTAGTCGAAGGAGGCCACCACGTGTTTGTCCACCCAGTACGACACCACCATGATCAGCAGGACGTTCACCTGAAAGGCCGCCACCCCGATCGTCGCCGGGATCATCTTGCGCACCAGTTCCCGCAGGGTGGGATTGCCCCACGGCGCCACCCAGCGATACCGGAAGCCCTGCCGCAACAGCGTCGGCACCTGAAACGCAAACTGGGCGAACCCCGCCACCAACACCCCCACCCCGAGCGCAAACACCTGCGTCTCGAGCGTCTCGCCAAAACGCGGCGCCAGCAGCAACACGCTGGCGATCATGACCACGTTCAGCAGCGTGGCCCCCATCGCCGGAATGAAGAAATGCCCGCGCGCATTCAGGATCCCCATGCACAGCGCCGCCAGACAGACCAGGATGAGGTACGGAAACATCAGCCGCAGCAGCCGCAGCACCAGCACCGTGTGCTCGGACAGCAGCGGGATCGGAAACGGCGGAAACACCGGTTGCCCGTCCCGCGTCCACCCCACCTGCCCCGCCGCCAGCACCACGCTCAGCCCCCACCACCGCCAACCCCACCAAGGCCGTGGTCACGATGACCAACCCCGACGCCGTCGCGTTGGCAGCCTGCCACATGGCCGCTCTCTCCTCCGTTGATTCCTTGCGCTTGAAAATGGGGATGAACGCCGCCGTCAACGCCCCTCGCCGAGCAACCGGCGAAACAGATTGGGTATCTGAAAGGCCAGCTTGAAGGCACTGGCCACCGGCGTGTCCCCCATGAAGTGCGCATACACCTGTTCACGCACCAACCCCAGCACCCGGCTCCCCAGGGTGGCCAGGCCCAGCAACCCCGAGGCTCTAAGCATGCGCGACATCGCGCCGGCAGTCTACGGACCCCGCCCCCACCGCCAAGACCCAAACCACCCCCGGTCCCGGTGGTGCCGACGTCCTTCCTGCGTCTCCCGTACCCCTGTGGTGCGGGCGTCCCGCCTGCACTTCCTTCATGCCTGTGGTGCGGGCGTCCCGCCTGCACTTCCTTCATGCCTGTGGTGCGGGCGTCCCGCCTGCACCCTCCTTCAAAACCCCACCCGCACCCCGTCCTCCGGAATCTCCACCCGCATCGGCCGCAACAACCGCCGCGCCTCCGACCGCAACAACCGCCGCGCCCGCCACTGCGCCGCCGACAGATGCACGAACACCACCCGGCGAATCGGCCGCCCCGCCAGCACCTGCCAGACCGCTGACGGCTCAAGGTGGCTCAGTTCGCAGACAAGCAGGTCCAGCGGTCCCTCCACCAGACCCGCCAGGTCCTCCATCCCTCCCAGGTCCGCCGAGTGCGCCACCCGCCGACCCTCCCCTTCCAGCAAGAAACTGAACGCCTCGGTGAACCGCCCGTTGCCAGCGGCCCCCCGCACATCACTTCCAGGTGGGTCGAATGCCGCGGGGTCACCGTCACTTCGCCGACCCGGACCTTCCGGCCCACGCGCAAAGCCTCGAGCGAAAGCGTCAGCGGCGTCGGCAGGGACCCCATGCATCCGGCCAGCATCAGCGCCTGGACCGGCGCGATCCCGACCCGTGGCAGATACACGGGCAACGGCCCGTGACGTGGCGCCAATCCCTGCGCCTGGAGCAGCGTGAGCAACCCGCCCACGTGGTCGAAGTGCAGATGGGAAATGAACACCGCCGCCAGATCATCCGCCTGCCACCCTCCCCGGCAGAGCGAACCCGCTGTGGGCTCCCCGCAGTCCACCAGCAACTGCGTCCGGCCGAAACGATACACGAACGCCGCATGACCCCGCGTCGCCGACAACCACCCATCGCCCACCCCGAGGCAGGTCAGTGAGGCCGCAAGGCGTGGCTGCACAGCCGGGGCACGCATCACACGCGGGAGAGCCGGCCAGAAAGGCGGAGGATACGGCCCACGCTCAAATGGTCGTGCCGCTCGGGATCACCCCGTTCTTCGGGATGATGACGATGCCGTCGCGGATGTAGTAGAGGTGGTCGGGATGATCGTACGACTCGGCCTTGCCGTGCGGCGTGATGACGCAGTTGTCGCCGATGCGGGCGTTCTTGTCCACGATCGCTGTGTCCACGCGCGTGTTCTTGCCGATCCCGATCCGCGGCCGGCCGGACCGGGCATTCTGCGCGATCGAGTCGTTCGACTCGTAGTAGTCCGCCCCCATGATGACCGTCCGCGTGATGTGGCTGCCCGCATCCACCAGAAACCGTTGCCCCACGATGCTCTGCGAGATCTTGCAGTGGTTCAGGATCGAGCCGTCCGAGACGATCGTGTGGTCCAGTGACGCCCCGTTGATCTTCGACGCCGGCAGGAACCGCGGCCGCGTGTAGATCGGCGCCGTCATGTCGAAGAAGTTGAATCGGGGCAGCTCTGAAGCCAGATCCAGGTTGGCCTCGAAGAAGGAGCGGATCGTCCCGATGTCTTCCCAATAGCCCTGAAAGACGTAGGAGTACACCCGGTGGGTCTCGATCGCCCGCGGGATGATGTGCTTGCCAAAGTCCGTGTAGTCATTCTCCAGCAACTGGCTCAGCAGATCGCGGTTGAACACGTAAATCCCCATCGAGGCCAGGAACCGCTCCTCACCCTCCGCCAGCCCCAGCCGCGCCGTCGACGCCGCGTCCAGCCGCAACTCGTCCAGCAACGCCGTTTCCTTCGGCTTCTCGACAAACCGCACGATCCGCCGCTCCGGATTGATCTGCAGAATCCCCAACGACCGCGCCTCGTTCCGCACCACCGGAATGGTGGCAATGGTGACCTCTGCGTTGGTCTCGACGTGCTGCTGCACCAGCGGCCGGTAGTCCATCCGGTACAGTTGATCGCCGCTCAGGATCAACGCGTAATCGAAGTCCACCCCCGGAAATGCACCAGGTTCTTCCGCACCGCATCCGCCGTCCCCTGGTACCACGATTCGTCCGTCGCCGTCTGCTCCGCCGCCAGAATCTCGACAAACCCCCGCGAGAAATGGTCGAACTTGAACGACCCGTACACATGCCGGTGCAGCGACGCCGACAGAAACTGCGTCAGCAGATAAATTCGCCGCACCCCCGAGTTGATGCAGTTCGAGATCGGGATGTCCACCAGCCGGTACTTCCCGGCCAGCGGCACCGCCGGCTGGCCCGCTCACGGGTCAGCGGAAACAGCCGGGTCCCCTGGCCCCCTCCCATGATGATGGCCAGGACCCGACCCGGGTCACTCGCGGCGGCTGGGTTCGTTGGCATGTGGTGAAGTCCTTTCTTGCACGCGGTTTTCTCCGCTTATAGCGTCTGCCGCCGCGCTGGCAAGCCGCAACCCGCTCCGGCCGGTCGCCCGCCCCGGCACAACACTTATGTGTGGCATCGTTGGATACGTCGGCAGACAACCCGCCGCCCCGCTCCTCCTTGCGGGCCTCCGTCGCCTCGAATACCGCGGTTACGACAGCGCCGGCATCGCCACCCTCGAACACGACCGCCTCGATCTCCGCAAACGCCAGGGCAAGATCGATGAAGGTCTCCAGCCCCTCCTTGCCCAGAGCCCGCTCACCGGCTCGCTCGGCATCGGCCACACCCGCTGGGCCACCCACGGCCCGCCCTCCGACGCCAACGCCCACCCCCACACCGACGCCTCCGGGCGCATCGCCGTCGTCCACAACGGCGTCATCGAGAACCACGACCGCCTCCGCCAACGCCTGCTCGAGGCCGGCCACCGCTTCCTCTCCGCCACCGATACCGAGGTCCTCGCCCACCTCATCGGCGTCCACTACGCCCAACTGCAAGCCGGCCCTGACCCCGCCCGCTCCCGTCTCGCCCAGGCCGTCGAACGCGCCCTCCGCGAAGTCATCGGCACCTACGGCCTCGCCGTGATCAGCGCCGATGAACCCGGCCTCATCGTCGGTGCCCGCCGCGGTTCCCCCCTCATCCTCGGCCTGGGCCAGGGCGAAAACCTCCTCGCCAGCGACGCCACCGCCGTCGTCGCCCACACCCGCCAGGTCGTCTACCTGAACGATTACGACCTCGCCACCGTCACCGCCGACAACTTCCAGGTCACCAGCCTCGGCACCCAGACCGCCCGGGTGCAGATCAGCCAGATCGAGTTCGGCGCCGAAGCCGCCGAACGGGGTGCCTTCCCCCACTACATGCTCAAGGAGATCTTCGAGCAGCCTGCCACCATCGAAAACGCCCTTCGCGGCCGACTCGACCTCGAGGAAGCCACCGCCCGGTTCGGCGGCCTCAACCTCACCGCCGCCGACCTCCGCGCCGTCGACCGCATCGTCATCGCCGCCTGCGGCACCAGTTGGCACGCCGGCCTCGTCGGCGAACACCTCATCGAGGCCTTCGCCCACCTCCCGGTCGAGGTCGAGTACGCCAGCGAGTTCCGCTACCGCAACCCGCCTCTCGACAAGCACACCTCGTCCTCGTCATCACCCAGTCCGGCGAGACGGCCGATACCCTCGCCGCCCTCCGCGAAGCCAAGCGCCGCGGCCACCCGGTCCTCGCCCTCTGCAACGTCGTCGGCAGCACCATCGCCCGGGAAGCCGACGGCGGCATCTACCTCCATGCCGGTCCGGAGATCGGCGTCGCTTCGACCAAGGCCTTCACGTCCCAGGTCACCGTCCTCACGCTCTTCGCCCTCTTCCTGGGTCGCCTCCGCACCTTGTCGCCCCGCCGCGGACTCGCCGTCCTGCGCGCCCTCGAACAGGTCCCCGATCAAGTCCGCCAACTCCTCGCCCAGAACGACGCCCTCCGCGAGTTGGCCGCCCGCTACGCCGACCGTCGCGACTTCTACTTCCTCGGCCGCCAGATCAACTTCCCCGTCGCCCTCGAAGGCGCCCTCAAGCTCAAGGAAATCTCCTACGTCCACGCCGAGGGTTACCCGGCCGCCGAGATGAAGCACGGCCCCATCGCTCTCATGACCCCGGAAAGCCCCTGCGTCATCCTCACCCCGCAAGGCTTCCTCTACGAGAAGACCCTCAGCAACCTCGAGGAAGTCCGCGCCCGCCAGGCCCCGGTCATCGCCCTCGCCACCGAAGGCGACCCCGCCATCGCGGCCAAAGCCACCGAGGTCCTCTACGTGCCCCGCACCGACGAGTTCACCTTCCCGCTTCTCGGGATCATCCCGCTCCAACTGCTCGCCTACCACATCGCCGTCCTCCGCGGCTGCGATGTCGACAAGCCCCGGAACCTCGCCAAGAGCGTCACCGTCGAATGACCCGCACCCCATCCACTCCCCGCATCGGCATCATCGGAGGCAGCGGCCTCTACGCCATGACCGCCCTCCAGCGTCGCCGCTGGATCAAAGCCCGCACCCCCTTCGGCCCGCCCTCGGATGACCTCCTCACCGGTGAACTCGCCGGCCGCCCCGTGGTCTTCCTGCCCCGGCACGGACGGAACCACTCCCTCCTGCCCAGCGAGATCAACCACCGCGCCAACATCTACGCCCTCAAACAGCTCGGCGTTGCCTGGATTGTCAGCGTGAGCGCCGTCGGCTCCCTCCAGGCCCGCTACCGGCCCTGCGACATCGTCCTCCCCGACCAGTTCCTCGACCGCACCAAGAAGTCTTCCGAACACACCTTCTTCGGAGACGGCATCGTCGCCCATGTAGCCTTCGCCCACCCGATCGCCGAGGAACTCCGGGCCCTCCTCCTGCGCCAATGCCGCGCCCTCAAGCTCCGGGTGCACGACGGCGGCATCTACGTCAACATGGAAGGACCTGCCTTCAGCACCAAGGCTGAGTCTCTCACCCACCACCGGCTCGGTTACGACGTTATCGGCATGACCAACCTCGGCGAAGCGAAGTGCGCCCGCGAAGCCGAGATCGCCTACGCCACCCTCGCCATGGTCACCGACTACGACGCCTGGAAGGCCGACGAAGCCCACGTCACCGTCGAGATGATCCTCAACAACCTCCGCACCAACGCCACCCACGCCCAGGAGATCATCACCCGGGTTGTGCCCGAGATTCCCCACCGCGCCTTGTTGGCCCAGCCACGACGCCCTCCAAGACGCCATTCTCACCCCCGCGCAGCCTGGCCCCCGCCACCCGCCGCCGCCTCCAGGCGATCCTCGGGAAATACGATGGGGGACCTCCCAGCGCGTAGCTGTCGCACTCCCACGTCTGGATCCCGCAGGGCGAGCGCCCCGGCGACGCCTCAGCCCCGGGCGAGATCCGGTGCCCCATTGCGCGCCGGCACGCCCGATCGCGGAACATCCGGACAGCCCGTCAGCCAAACCAGCAATTCCGTCCGAAGGGGTCAGTCCCACAGATCAACACATGCCGCCGCGCGCTCCGCAGAGGACCCCGCGGGAGGTCATGTGTCAATCTGTGGGACTGACCCCTTGGGTCGTTCAAAAAAGCCCGGCGCGATACTTGAACACACGTTGATCGTCACACACGAAGACGATCTCCGGAAGTTGGTCCCCGTCCAGGTCGAGCAGCCGGAGGGGGTTCTGGTGACCCAGCACCAGACGATCTCCCATGAGTCGGTCGGCCTGAACCGTCAACTGCTCGTCGAGCACCCAGACCTTCACTGCGCGATGGAAATTCAAGGCCACTTCTCGTCGGTCGCTTCCCGGACCGGCCGGAGGAGCTCGAATTCTCCCCCGCAACCACGACCTGCCGGCCGGCACGCCGGGTCAGGTTCGTAACGCCACCGATGTGCAGGTGCGCGCCCGCAAAACGCCCGGCCGACACGCGCACCTGCTGCACCAATCGCAGGTCCGGGTCCAGATGGCAGATTCGACCGCTGAGATCCGTCGCCAGGAGGTCCAGTTGATCATCCCCATCCAGATCGACCGCCGCACAGTCCACTATCGCCCGGTCGTTCTCCCAACGGGCGAGGACGTTTCCCCGGGGGTCCAGGCGAAGGATCCGGCCAAACTCCTGTTCGCCCTCGGTCTGGAGATGTCCCAGCGCGTAGCTTCGGGCGTAAACCACTCGCGGGTCATGGACCTCACCCGAGACGACAGGCGAAGTCTCGCTGAACAAGCCCCCGCCCTCGAGCCGCCAGAGCAGTTCGCCGGCCGCTGAGAAGGCGTAGAGATAGCTGTGCTCGTCGTCCGTCCCGTCGGCCAGGGCGTTGCCATTGCCGGGGGCCCGCGTTCCCACCAGCACCTCCTGACGCCCGTCGCCGTCAATGTCGGCGGTCACCACCTTCACGATGTGTGGGGCCATGGTCTGCTGCCAGCTTAGCCTCTGGCTCTCGAAGTCGTAGCAGATCAGCGCCCGCGGTTCCTTGCCGCGATCGGTGCTCGCCGCCACCAGCAGTTCCCGTCGCCCGTCACCCTCGAGATCCACCCAGGCTTCCCTGCGGAGCCGCGTCCAATCCGGGCCGTATTCCGGATGTACGAATGTGCTGCTGCGCCACGTGAACCGTTTGAGCGGGAAGCCGTTGAGGTTGACCGGCGCCAGGGTTGCCGTATCCCCATTCGCCCAGCCCAGGAACAGCTCATCGGTGCCATCCCCGTCAACATCCGCGCATCCGGAGAACTCCAGAACCGGACTCGTGCGCGGTTCCCGCAGCCGCCAGGGCTGGAAAAGAAGGTCGCCCCGTCCCGAGACCATCCGGAGTTCCTCGCCTTCCGGAATCACGAAATCGGGCGTTGCATCCGCGTCGAGATTGGCCACCTGGGCACCCCGCCAGGCCGCGACTTGAGGCAGGACCAGGCGCTGCTTCAACACCAACGCGGGCCGGCTGGCAGACCACAGCCACAGGCCCGCCCCCAGCAACGCGAGCAAGGCGCCTCCGACCATCGAGCGTCGGTTGACCACACGGTGTCGCCACCCTTCTATCCCTCGGGACGCTCGCGGGCCAACGGGTGCCTGACCCGTGGCCAGCCGTTCGAGATCCGCCGCCACATCCGCCATTTGGGCGTAGCGATCCCGCAACTCGCGCGCCATGGCGGCTTCGGCCACCCGCACCAGTCCCACGTCCGCCTTCGGATTGAGCATTCGGATGGCCGGCGGAGGCCCGGCCCGCACCGCGTCCAGGATCGCCGCCGTGTTCTCCCCCTGGTAGGGCGCGCGGCCGGCGAGCATCTCGTAGAGCAACGCCCCGAACGAGTAGATGTCACAGCGGGTGTCCTCCGCCTCCCCCCGCGCCACGGCCGGCGACATGTACGGCGCGGTACCCTCCCCCGGGCCATGGCGGGGATCGCGCACGCCTTCGTTGAAGAGGGTGCGGGCCAACCCAAAATCCGCCACGCACGCCGTGCCGTCCGCCCCCAGGAGCACGTTCGCCGGCTTGAGATCACGATGGATGATGCCCCGCCGGTGCGCATGGTCGAGCGCGCCCGCCACCGTCCGTGCGATCCGCAGCAGTTCGCTCCGCTCGATAGGCTCCCCGCGTCCGAGTCGCAGCGCCAGGCTACCACCCGCGAAGTAAGGCATGGCAAACCAGGGCACACCGGCCTGCACGCCCGTCTCGAGGACCCGCACGATGCCCGGATGCTCCAGATGCCGCATGTGCTCCGCCTCCGCCGTGAACCGCTGTCGGGCCCGCGGATGGCCCACCCACTCGTCCCGCAACAGCTTCAACGCGACCGATCTGTCCGAGTCGGCGTCGCGGGCGAGCAACACCACTCCCATCCCGCCCCTGCCCAGCACCCGCAAGATCTCGTAACGCCCCATCCGCCCCGCCACACCGGGGCGGCCCGGGGCCGCCAGCAGGTTGGGCGAAAGCAGGTGGTGCAGCGTGTCGGAGAACTGGGAGACGGGAGGGTCGCCCAATCGGCCGGGTCCGCTGGCTTCGTCATCCGCCATGGCTCGTCTCGAAGGTTGCGCCCGATTCCGCCACAAGCCCCCGTGCCTGGGCAAGCGTCGTCCGGGTCTCCCGGTCCAGCCACGGCTGCGCCATCGCCCATTCCAGTCCCTGCCGGAGGTCCGGGTCCGCCATCGCGGTGATCCGCCGGCCCAACCGCGTGAGCGCGGCGGCGATCGCCAGATGGTAAAGCACGCCCGCCACCTCGGCCGGGAGCGGCGCGTCCGTTCCGCGCAGGCATCCCTTCGCAAAATCCTTCACCATGACGATCACTCCCTGCGGGGGCGCCGGGTGGGTCAGCAACTCGCGGAGCGTGCCCCACCCTGTCCCGGCCGAGTCACCCAACTCGCGCAGCACGACCGCTTGCTCCGCCTTCAGCCCCTCGAGTTCCACCCGCAACGGGGCGGTCAGGTGGTATTCCCATGCCGCCGCCAGTTCCTCCGGACGCCACGGCTCCGCCGCCGCCAGACCCAGATCCAGCAGTTCATCTTCCCGACCCGTCGGTGGACGGGGGCTCGGGCCATGCGGGTTCAGTCGCCAATCCCACTGGTTTCTACGACCGCCCACCCGAGTTCCTGCAGAGATCGGGGACCTTCGACGTCGGGCCGGCGTACCCCACACGAAACCGCCTCACCCCGGCCGCGCCAACACGGCACGCAACTCGCGGAGCTCGGCATCCACTTCCGTCGGGTCCTCCGCATACCGGGCCACCACCTCCCGCAGCACCTTCCCGAACTGCCGCTTCGCCGTCAGGATGGCGTTGCTGGCCTGGCGCGCGGTCGCAAACCCGTAACGTTCGGCCAACTCCTCGTCGCTGGGCCGCTTGCCCCCGTCCTGGACTGGCGCCAGCACGGCATCCCGGAACACGCCCCAAGTGTCGCGACGCCGCTTTGCCTCGTAGAAACGCCGCGTCTCCTCCTCCGCCTCGGCCAGAACGGTCATCGCCCAGGTACGATCAAACGGATCGCCGCCGTGGCCGCCCCTCCCTTCCACCGGGATCTCGGGCGCGTCCTCGAACGCAATCCAACCGCCATCCGGTCGCCGCCGCGCGCAGTCGCGGGCCCGGAGCTCGTCCTTGACGAAGTTGTCCAGGGCGTTCAGCAGGAAGGTGCGGAACCGGCCGCGGGCCCGATCCGATCGCCCCAGCAGATTGCGCAGGAGGACTTTCTGCACGACGAACCCCTGCAACAGATCCTCCGCCGCCTCGCGGGCCAGATGGAACTTGAACTCGAGGTGAGCGCGCAGCGGGGCGTAATACCTCGCCAGCAACTGGTTCAGGGCCCCTTCGCCCGCCTGTTGCTCCGGCAGGCTCGCCTGCACGATCCGCGACCAGTGGGTTGACGGATACCCCTGTCCGTCCCCTATCTCCACCACCTTGCTCATAAGCCCTCTTGCGGTTTGCAGGAACTCACAATCGGGAACGTAAAGCAAGCAGAAAGGCCGGCGGTGGCAGCCCCCGCCGAACGGACCGAGCACGGAGCATGAGTGCAGTCTTGGTACAACAGGATCTGGATGAGACCAGCGACGAGTGAGAACTCGCCACCCGTGCCCGGCAAGAAAGACACGTGACTTGAGCAGTGTTGGACGCATGTCATCAACCGTGGAGGCGTACTGACCCCCGGGCGGCATCGTTGTCAGCTCATCCGGGAGGCGGCTCGCGACCTAAGTCGTCACAGATCACACCTAACACCAACTATGAGACCACTTTCCCTTCTAAGTTCGATCATCCAATGGCTCCCCTTCGCGGTGGCCCCCACGATCATCGCCGCCGCGCTAGATCAAGAGATTGAACTCAAGACGACTGGTGATGCGATCTCGGCGTGGGTCGACGGGAAGGACGCCCATGACCTCAACTCGGCCTACGCATCGGGCATCGTGCTTGGCAAAGGGTTGAGTCAGTCGAAACCGTCCTACATCTTCTTGATTCCACCGCCAACGATTGCGGCAGGCTCCGTGGAGCTACAGAGCTTCGAAATCCTCGTCCGGGGCACCGGCGAGGGTGCGGACCTCTATGTCGGAAACCATTTGATCGCCAAATCCTTCAGCCTCAATCAGCCATACTCGGTCTCCCTTCCGGCTGTACGAGCCAACGTCCGCCAACGCGAGAACCGCTATTACATTGAGGTGATCCTCGATGTTACTAGCGCGCTCGCCAGGCTCGACGTCGCGTCGGTAGCCGTCCGTATCCGGTACCCGGGACCACGCCACGCCGTAGGCAACTACCTGATGTGTCTTAGTGCGGCGACTGCCATCGAGGAATTCCGGACCCGAGTGGCCGTGCCGACGCTCGATCAATACAAGCCACCCGGCAAGCCCGTAGCTCAGCAGGCGCTCGAGGCGATACGGTCAACACTCCTTGGCGCATGGACGGAAGTACTGCCCTACTCAGACCTTCTCGTCCTTTGGGATCTTTCGGAGATCAAACGGCAGCTCGGCCTGATCGGAGCCCTCGTCAACGAGATCGGGTTCTACGAAGCATTCCAGGGGCTACCGCAGATAGGCAGCAGATGTCCCGCGGCGACTTCGAAGCTGAACGACGTTGCCGCAATATGGTACGATAGTCTACGAACGCAGAGTCGCCCCGACGCGACGAGCTACAACGCCCTGGTCGACGCGACCGACGTGACGCTGAACGCACTTCAGCAAGCACTGTTGGTCTGGGGCGACAGGCTGACACTCTACGTGTACATCCATCAGAACAATCCTGCCGACCAAGGAATCGTGAATCTTGCCGAGCAGGCCAGAGCAAGCATGGCTCATCTCTTGCTTGTCGAACGGGTTAATGGAAGCACTACCGTCAGCTCAACCAGTCTGTTGCCTGCCCTGCGGGCCAACCTTGCTGCAACCAAGCTGACAGCACCACCGGCAAAGTTGAGAGTAACCATTTCACCTGCCAGCGCCGTTAATGCAGGCGCCCAGTGGCGATTGGAGAACGGCGACTGGAACAGCAGCGGATCGAGCGTATCAGGACTTTCACCGGGGAATTACCTTATCAGCTTCAAGTCAATCGATGGCTGGACTGCACCATCCCCGCAGTTCGTCACGATCACCGGCACCGGGGAGGAGTTGATCGACGTTTCCGCCAGCTACACTGAAGTTCCAACGACACTCACCATCAGCCCAACAAGCCGGAACCATACGAGTGAAGCCGTCCACGACCAGAACGTGAGTATCACAGGGGCCGGCTCCTGGGTCGCAGTCGCCAACCGGTCGTGGATCAAGCTCACGGCCGGTCTGGCGGGCAACGGCAACGGAATCATCACCTACAATCTTGACCCGAATGGAGGTGACGCCAGGACGGGAAGCATCTTGGTAACATCGCAGAACCTCACCCGGACGTTCACCGTCACGCAGGCCGCAGCTACGCCCCCCACACCAGGCGGACTCGTGGCGGAGTATCGCCTGGACGGCAGCGCGGAGGATGCCAGCGGGAACGGCAAGCACGGGGTGTTGACCGACGTGGTGGCGGCGCCTGATCGCCACGGGGTCCCGGGCAAGGCCTGTGCCTTCAACGGAACCAGCTCGGTCGTGACCGTGCCGGACACGACGGCGGCGGACATTCACGGCAACCAGAGCCTGAGCATCGCGCTCTGGATCAAGCCGCAGGCGCCGGTCCGCAGCGGTGAGACCCTCGTGGCCCGGTGGGGCATGGGCTTTCGGGAAGACGACCAGTACATGCTCCATCTGAGCGATGGGGGCCATATGGTCTTCATGGTCTCCGACGGCAGCCACGAAGAGTGGGTCATGAGCAGCGTCCCGGTCCGGGCCGGCGTCTGGCAGCACGTCGCCGCGGTCTTCGATCATGCGGCCCAGCGGATGGAACTCTTCCTGGATGGCGAGTCGGTGGGTGCCAAGGCCGTGAGCATCAACATCCAGAGCGTGCCCGTACCCCTGCGCCTGGGGCAGATCGGGGCGGCCGAGAACGCCTTCTTGGGTGCTATGGACGAAGTGCGTCTCTACAACCGGCCCTTGAGCGCCCAGGACATCCGGGACCAGGTCGGACCGTCTCTGGGTCCCGTTGTTCACTACCCCCTGGACGGCAGCGCCGAGGATGCCAGCGGGAACGACAAGCACGGGGTGTTGACCGACGTGGTGGCCGTGGCCGATCGCCACGGGGTCCCGGGCAAGGCCTGTGCCTTCAACGGAACCAGCTCGGTGGTGACCGTGCCGGACACGACGGCGGCGGACATTCACGGCAACCAGAGCCTGAGCATCGCGCTCTGGATCAAGCCGGAGGCGCCGGTCCGCAGTGGTGAGACCCTCGTGGCCCGGTGGGGCATGGGCTTTCGGGAAGACGACCAGTACATGCTCCATCTGAGCGATGGGGGCCACGTGGTCTTTGTCGTCTCCGACGGCAGCCACGAAGAGTGGGTCATGAGCAGCGTCCCGATCCGGGCCGGCGTCTGGCAGCACGTCGCCGCGGTCTTCGATCATGCGGCCCAGCGGATGGAACTCTTCCTGGATGGCGAGTCGGTGGGTGCCAAGGCCGTGAGCATCAGCATCCAGAGCGTGTCCGTGCCCCTGCGCCTGGGGCAGATCGGGGCGGCCGAGAACGCCTTCTTGGGTGCTATGGACGAAGTGCGCCTCTACAACCGGCCCTTGAGCCCCCCGGATGACTGCCCCCTGTGCACACCGGATCCTCATTTCGTTGTTCACTACCCCCTAGACGGCAGCGCCGAGGATGCCAGCGGGAACGACAAGCACGGGGTGTTGACTGACGTGGTGGCCGTGGCCGATCGCCACGGGGTCCCGGGCAAGGCCTGTGCCTTCAACGGAACCAGCTCGGTGGTGACCGTGCCGGACACGACGGCGGCGGACATTCACGGCAACCAGAGCCTGAGCATCGCGCTCTGGATCAAGCCGGAGGCGCCGGTCCGCAGTGGTGAGACCCTCGTGGCCCGGTGGGGCATGGGCTTTCGGGAAGACGACCAGTACATGCTCCATCTGAGCGATGGGGGCCACGTGGTCTTTGTCGTCTCCGACGGCAGCCACGAAGAGTGGGTCATGAGCAGCGTCCCGATCCGGGCCGGCGTCTGGCAGCACGTCGCCGCGGTCTTCGATCATGCGGCCCAGCGGATGGAACTCTTCCTGGATGGCGAGTCGGTGGGTGCCAAGGCCGTGAGCATCAACATCCAGAGCGTGCCCGTACCCCTGCGCCTGGGGCAGATCGGGGCGGCCGAGAACGCCTTCTTGGGTGCTATGGACGAAGTGCGTCTCTACACCCGGCCCTTGAGCGCCCAGGACATCCGGGACCAGGTCGGACCGTCTCTGGGTCCCGTTGTTCACTACCCCCTGGACGGCAGCGCCGAGGATGCCAGCGGGAACGACAAGCACGGGGTGTTGACCGACGTGGTGGCCGTGGCCGATCGCCACGGGGTCCCGGGCAAGGCCTGTGCCTTCAACGGAACCAGCTCGGTGGTGACCGTGCCGGACACGACGGCGGCGGACATTCACGGCAACCAGAGCCTGAGCATCGCGCTCTGGATCAAGCCGGAGGCGCCGGTCCGCAGTGGTGAGACCCTCGTGGCCCGGTGGGGCATGGGCTTTCGGGAAGACGACCAGTACATGCTCCATCTGAGCGATGGGGGCCACGTGGTCTTTGTCGTCTCCGACGGCAGCCACGAAGAGTGGGTCATGAGCAGCGTCCCGATCCGGGCCGGCGTCTGGCAGCACGTCGCCGCGGTCTTCGATCATGCGGCCCAGCGGATGGAACTCTTCCTGGACGGGGGAGTCGGTGGGTGCCAAGGCCGTGAGCATCAACATCCAGAGCGTGCCCGTACCCCTGCGCCTGGGGCAGATCGGGGCGGCCGAGAACGCCTTCTTGGGTGCTATGGACGAAGTGCGTCTCTACAACCGGCCCTTGAGCGCCCAGGACATCCGGGACCAGGTCGGACCGTCTCTGGGTCCCGTTGTTCACTACCCCCTGGACGGCAGCGCCGAGGATGCCAGCGGGAACGACAAGCACGGGGTGTTGACCGACGTGGTGGCCGTGGCCGATCGCCACGGGGTCCCGGGCAAGGCCTGTGCCTTCAACGGAACCAGCTCGGTGGTGACCGTGCCGGACACGACGGCGGCGGACATTCACGGCAACCAGAGCCTGAGCATCGCACTCTGGATCAAGCCGCAGGCGCCGGTCCGCAGCGGTGAGACCCTCGTAGCCCGGTGGGGCATGGGCTTTCGGGAAGACGACCAGTACATGCTCCATCTGAGCGATGGCGGCCACGTGGTCTTCGTCGTTTCCGACGGCAGCCGCGAAGAGTGGGTCATGAGCAGCGTCCCGGTCCGGGCCGATGTCTGGCAGCACGTCGCCGCGGTCTTCGATCATGCGGCCCAGCGGATGGAGCTCTTCCTGGATGGCGAGTCGGTGGGTGCCAAGGCCGTGAGCATCAGCATCCAGAGCGTGTCCGTGCCCCTGCGCCTGGGGCAGATCGGGGCGGCCGAGAACGCCTTCTTGGGTGCTATGGACGAAGTGCGCCTCTACAACCGGCCCTTGAGCCCCCCGGATGACTGCCCCCTGTGCACACCGGATCCTCATTTCGTTGTTCACTACCCCCTAGACGGCAGCGCCGAGGATGCCAGCGGGAACGACAAGCACGGGGTGTTGACTGACGTGGTGGCCGTGGCCGATCGCCACGGGGTCCCGGGCAAGGCCTGTGCCTTCAACGGAACCAGCTCGGTGGTGACCGTGCCGGACACGACGGCGGCGGACATTCACGGCAACCAGAGCCTGAGCATCGCGCTCTGGATCAAGCCGGAGGCGCCGGTCCGCAGTGGTGAGACCCTCGTGGCCCGGTGGGGCATGGGCTTTCGGGAAGACGACCAGTACATGCTCCATCTGAGCGATGGGGGCCACGTGGTCTTTGTCGTCTCCGACGGCAGCCACGAAGAGTGGGTCATGAGCAGCGTCCCGATCCGGGCCGGCGTCTGGCAGCACGTCGCCGCGGTCTTCGATCATGCGGCCCAGCGGATGGAACTCTTCCTGGACGGGGAGTCGGTGGGTGCCAAGGCCGTGAGCATCAACATCCAGAGCGTGCCCGTACCCCTGCGCCTGGGGCAGATCGGGGCGGCCGAGAACGCCTTCTTGGGTGCTATGGACGAAGTGCGTCTCTACAACCGGCCCTTGAGCGCCCAGGACATCCGGGACCAGGTCGGACTGGCCCGCCTCTCCGGACAGCTCCCCGCCGCTTCTGCGACGCATTTCCAAATCCAGGTGAACGGGATTCGAGGAGCCAAATACCGCCTTCAAACCTCCTCCGATCTACGGACATGGGAAGACCTGGCAGTCGTCCAAGTGGCGGATGGTCCCGTCACTTACTTCGTGCCGCTCGGGAACGACTCCCTGCGTGCCGGTTTCTACCGGGCTGTTGCGTTGCAGTGATCGCTTAGGTTTCCGGCCCTTCGTCGCCAAGCATTTCCGGCAGAGTGCCATGCGTTCAGGGTTCGCCGAGCCAAGCACCAGGCAACCGCCGTCAACGAACCATCCGGGAGTTGTTCATCCGGAAGAGCTTAGAGCTGTCGGTCGGGTCCTGCGCTCGATGAACCTCAAATGGCTGTAAGTTCACAGGAGTGGGGGTGCCACGCTCGCCGGGAGCTTCCGCTAATCGCGAACTCGGCAGTGAGTTCGACTGTGGTCATGGGCCAAACCAGAGCCCACGAGCGACCGTGGTCAGCCCAGCATGGAAGTCGGTGCCCCGTCGTGGGCCCACGATTCAGCTCACCGCTCACGCCCAACGCCGGTTGCAGCGAAGGGGAGCAGCCGCCGCAAAGCAAGAAACGGACCCGGGAGCGCAACGACTGCCCCTCCTTCGCTCGCGCGCAGTGGTCGCCAAGGGGACTCTCATACAAACTCCCACATCAACTTCTCTGGCACTGGCGTCCTCGTGTTGTCAGGGGCAATGAAAAACCCCTTCAACGCCATGGTCCCAACCCCGAGAAGACGATGGAAGTACGCCTGCACCACGACACGGATTCGATCATCCGGCAACCTGTCCAGGTATGTCGCTACCGCAATCTCGCGACCTCTCGCCCGCTCGATTTCATCCTGCCGCTCGGGTAAAGCAGCAATCGCCGTGAATGAAAGCGACTGAAGCCGTTCGACGCGTTGAGCAGCCACGTTCTGCACTTCGATGCGGTTCACGGCGGGATCCATGCGCGCTTGTGACCAACTGCCGAACGATCAAGGTCAGCGACCGGAGCCAGGCGCCCATGACGCTCGCAGTTCACCGTGACCGGAACGGCTGGCTCCGATTCACTGGACCTCTGGTTCGGCATCATGGCTTGATCTCGTCGGTTATCAGCAATTGCGGCGCGCCGCTCCATGCGGTGCTCGCAGGCGAACCTCGGAGCTTGGAACCGAGTTTACTAAAGGAGGTCTCCAGCGAGCCTCTTAGACCTGCCTCCCGGTACCACATGCGAAGCCGCCAGGTAATGTTCGACGCTGGGATACCTGCGAAGAAGTTTGTCGAAGTGGATGGAGCGACGATGCCGGAAGACGTTAGGTAATCTATCGCGACAAGGGGAGGCCCGGGCGTGCCGGGCCATGCCGCTGAAACCCAACCCGTAGGCGTTCGATAATCGATTCCCGCCGCGTAGTAATAAAACGGCTTTGACGTTCCATTACTGATGCTGAAAGCCCCCCAACTCCGGGTGGGCCAGCTCCCTGTGGGGTCAATGATGTTCGTTGGGCCCAGGTACTGGATGGCAGAAGTGGCTGGCGCCGGAGCGGACTTGCAGCGCAATGCCAACTGGCCTACCAACACCGCACCTAAAAGGAGAACCACGACGATGCTCACCGAGAGCAGCAAACTGTGTGGAAGCCTCTTCACTATGCCGAACGACACAGGTGAGCGACCGCCGCTGGCAGAGCGGGTGGAGCACAGAAAAGCGATCTGAACTGGCTCCCGACCTCGAGCGGAGCAGCGGGGCGGCGGTTCGCCTCGACCGTGTGGTTCGGCTCCATGTCTTCACCTCTGCCTCTGAAGGCCAAGCCAGTGCAACAGAACCTGCTCCACCTGACCCAACTCCTCCGGGCTCAGCACGCCGAGACGTCGGAGAAAGTACCTGGGCGGCAGTGCCTGAATCCCCTGGACCAGAAATGCACCCTCCGAGAGAAAACGGACTGGCAGGAACACCTCAAACTGGGAGCCTCGCGTGGCCGTGGTGTGGGGTATGACGCCGATCAAGGCCCGGTCGGAATCGCCATACGGGATCCCAATGACCAAGGCCGGCCGTACCTTCTGGGTAACCCCGAAGTCCACCTGCCACACTTCGCCACGCTCAGGCATGGCGTGTGTTCTTCTGTTCCTCCTCGTCCAGGGCCCGGAAAGACGCCGCCGCCAGTGCGGCGAAATCCTCGTCGGTCAAATCGTCCGACATGGGGATCTGCTCGACCAATGCCCGGCGTAGCTCCACCCGCTCTCGATCTGACAGTCGCTCGACCTCGCGCAAAATCTGGGCAACCGCTGTGCTCATGGCGCGACCGTACTCCCCAAGCGCTCGCTGGCAAGATTCCGTTTCGTCGAACAACACAGGTGAGCGACCGCGTGGTTCGCCTCGGTGTCGCCATGCCCCACACTCCAGCCTGCTGACCATCCGCGAAATCCGTGACATCCGCGGTGCACGGGGGCCGCGGTCATCCCTGACCGCGGATGACTCGGATGGCGCGGATGAGGCCTGGTACCCAGGCGGTTCCTCCTCGAGGGCATCGCTGTCTGGGCGGTTTGTGTCGATGTCATCGCAAGGCGCCAGGGACCGTGCGCTCGGTGAGCCGAGGCGAAACGGAACCCTCTCGCACGCTGGATCGCAAGGAACCGCGCGCGTCCTCATGGCCGCGTTCTTGAGCGGTGGCCGAACCCATGGCCCTCGTCCTGTGTCTTGCGGCGAAGGCTCGGCCACGAGGAGAACCGGGTCAAGGGGCTTCTTGCCGGCGACAGGTCCGGCGCTTTCCCAGGACCGCGCGGGGGGTGTTCTCGCCGGCCGTGGCGGCGCTGTGGACGTCGCGCTCCCGGGCACCGACAACCGGTCACGTCGACTGTCCTTGACGCTTCCCCCGCCCACCTTACCGTCGGCGCCATCTGAAGTGATACCTTCGCGGACCTGAGTCCGCCCTGACCAAGGCGATGCAGCCGTTGCTTCCACCCGACCGGCACCACCTCCGGGCCGCCGAAGGCTGGCTCGAGTTGGGCAACGACCGGGAAGCCGCCGCCGAGCTGGAACGGATCGCGCCGGAGTTCTCCGGTCATCCGGATGTGCTCGAGGCGCGCTGGCACCTCGGCGCGCGCGCCAAACAGTGGGATCGCTGCGTCGCCATCGCCAACGCCGTCCTCGAACGCGATCCCCAGCGCCCGACAGCCTGGATTCACCGGTCCTTCGCCCTCCACGAAGCCCGGCGTACCCAGGAGGCCTTCGACCAACTGCTGCCGGTGGCCAACCGGTTCCCGGCCGTCTGGACCATCCCCTACAACCTTGCCTGCTACTGCGCTCAACTGGGGCGACTCGAGGAATCCCGCACCTGGCTCCAACGGGCGCTCGTCTTGGACGAGCCCACCGTGAAGCAAGCCGCCGCACACGATCCCGATCTCAAGCCGCTCCGCGAAAGCCTCGGCGGCGCGCTCTGGCCAATCGTGGAGTGAAATCCAGCGCCAGCGGTCGAAGCCACGCGATTCCGCCCTACCCGGACTCCTCGCGGACGATGGCGAAAGCGCCAACGGACGCGAAAAGGAGGGCGCCAGGGAAGCAGCGTGTTCCCTTCTGGCCTGCTCAGGGGGCATGAACCGCGGAGGGTGCAGGCTGGAAGCCCGCACCACAGGTTCAGGGAGCGCCTCCCTCAGGCCAATCCCCGATGTTCGTAATAGATAAGACACCCAGGGTCACACCGTGTAACAAGTGACTGGATTCGTGGCTTCTCTGGCCACTTTTCAGGCTTTTTGGCCATTTCTAGGCCTGGCGATGAACTGAGTTGTGGCGAGTTGGGGAAGACTTGTTTCCGAGTTAGCGCTTGCTTTTCGGGCACCAGTTGGGCACCATTTCCCCGCACCATGAAGCTCACCATCAGACCGCAACGAAGGAGGGCCGGATCGAGTGGGTGCTCGACGTGCGCAAGCAGGGCAAGCGGACCCGGACCTTTCACCCCACCAAGGCGGCGGCCGAGAGTGCCGCGGCGGACATCCGCGATCAGTGGTCGGTGTCCGGTCACTCCTGGGCCACGATGCCGGCGCGTGAGCGCGCCGAGATCGTGCTCGTGGCCGAGGAGATCAAGCAGTCCGGAAACACCTGGCGCGAGGTCTGGGACTTCTACCGCAGCGCCCATCCGGTCGGCGTGCCATCGTTGCCCTTGGAGGAGGCGATTGCCCGTTTCTTGGAGGAGAAGACCGCGGCCAACCGGCGCCCGCGGTACGTCGAGCAGATGGCGAGGTTTCTGCGCTTCTTCGCGCGGGGACGGGAGCGACTCCCGATCGGGGCGGTGACCCGCGAGATGCTTGAGCAATGGGTCCAGGGGCGGCGCCTGCGCGCGGGGACGCAGAAGAACAACTACCTGCTGTTCGGCGCGTTCTTCAGCCATGCGCTCAAGCGGGGCTGGGTGGCAAGGAACCCGTGCAGGGGGATCGAGCACCCGCGGGTGGAGCGGGTCCCCCCGCGGATTCTGGCCCCGGCCGAGGCGCGGCACCTGCTCGGCGTGTGCGAGGCCCGGCACCCGAAGCTGCTGGCGTGGGTGGCGCTGGGGATGTTCGCGGGCACGCGCCCGGAGGAAACCGACCAGCTCACCTGGCCGAAGATCGACCTGGCCCGCGGCCTGATCCAGATGGACGCCGCGGCGAGCAAAGGTGCGGCATCGGCGGGTGATTCCGCTGGAGCCCGCCGCGGTGGGGTGGCTCACGCGGGCCGGGGAACTCGATGCGCAGCTTCCGTGGGAGTGGGAGAAGCGCAAGCACGTTCAGAAGTGCCTGCGCAACTCGGCCGGGTGGGAGCGGTGGTGGCCGGACGTGTTGCGCCACACGGCGGCGAGCTACCTCATGGCGATTCACCGGGACGCGGGCAAGGTGGCGCACACGTTGGGGGAATTCCCCGACCATCCTCTTGACCCATTACCACGAGCTGGTCACGCCCGAGCAGGCGGCTGAGTTCTGGGCCATTCGGCCGAACTCGATGGCCGGGCAGCCGGCCCAGGCGGCGCCGGCGGCGCAGCCCTGAACCACCGCCCGGTCCTCAGCCGCCGGCACGTTAGTTATTCACACCCTGTGAGTAAGTTTTTGGAGGGGTAACCCCGTAGATGTCCCACCCCCTGTGCGACACTCACTCGCAAGCACGGCGAAAACCTTGAGCATCCTGCGAAACCGCCGGGCTGGGTCGGAGAAGGGTTATGGCGAAAGTCGTTGTTCGCGTCCGGATGGAACCGGAGCTTGAGGAAATCGCGGGTCACCTCGATCCGCGGGAGCGCCTACGAGATGGCGCAGAAGCTCGCCCGGTGGGTCAGGCAGCTCGCGGTTTCCGCCCGCGTGCTCGCGGGACCGCCCGCCGCAGGGCCTCGGAAGCTGCCTCGTCTGCAGCCGAGCGTGCTGGGGCGGAATTGACCAGTTCCTCGATGAGGGCGGAGCGGGAGAGCTTGCGCAGGGCGGAGGCGCGGTCCAGCGCGTCCACCACGGCCCGGTCAGGTAGAGGTTCAAGCGCACGGCGTTCTTAATCTTCGGCCTCACGGGGGCATTTTATACGCCAAAAACTGTTTTAGGCGAGTTTTTTGTTGAAACGCGCATATTATGCGCATATTGACCCGTCGTATGGCACGTCCACGCACCATCAAAGAAGCCGTCAAGCTCAACCTGTACGTGCCGCTCTCCGGTGAAGCGGCGCCTGTTCCGGCTGGCCAGTGCGGAACCGTCGCTCGATCAGCAGCATGGTCGCCGAACTGGTTCTGGCTACCCGCCCCGAGGCCCCGAGTCGCTCGGAACCCCTTGCCAATTCATGACTTCCCCAAGCCCCACCTGTCCCTGAGCCCGCCGTGCTTCTGACGCCCGAACAGTGCGCGGCTTGGATCGGCATCAAGAAACCCACGCTGCTTCGCATGGGAGGACAGGATTGGGGGGGAAGCTAAGAAAGAGAAGGGGAGGGGAGGGGCCCCAAGGGAGTTCACCCCCCAAGAAGGACACCCTTAACCCAAGAAAGGGGACAGCCCCCCGGGGGAGGACCCCCCCGGGGGGGGCCCCCGGGGGGGGGGGGGCGCCCCCCCCCCCCCCCCCCCCGGCCCGCCCCCCCCCCCGGCGGGCCCCGGGCCGGCCCGCCCCCCTGCCCTCGCCCGGGGGCTGGTCGGGCCCCAGGGCCGGATCGGGGTCATCGACACCGAGCACCGCAGTGCGTCGCTCTACGCCGACCAGTTCACGTTCGAGGCCCTGAACCTCGACCCGCCCTACGACGCGCCGACCTTCGCCGAGGCCATCAAGTCGGCGGAGGCCCAGGGGTTTGACGCCCTGATCGTGGACACGCTGTCCCACGCCTGGGAGGCCGTCCTGGAGTACAAGGACGCCCTGGACCGGCGGGGGCGGCAGCGGGTTCTCGAACTGGGCCGCGGCGGGGGAGAAGTGGCGCGCGGTCATCAGCGCCCTGCTCAACTCGAAGCTGCACGTCATCGCGTGCCTGCGCTCGAAGACGGATTACGTCCTGGAACCCAACGACAAGGGGAAGCTCGTGCCCAAGAAGGTGGGCCTGGCGCCGGTCACCCGGGACGGCACGGAGTACGAGTTCACGCTGGTCTGGGACCTGGACGGGTCGCACCGGGCGATGGCCTCGAAGGATCGGACCCGGCTCTTTGACACCAAGACCATCGAGCTGACCGAAGCGGAAGGCCGGCTGCTGGCCGAGTGGCTCAAGGGGGCGATGGCCTCGCCGCCGATCCCGCAGCCCGCCACGGAACCGGCTCTGACCGCGCCCTCGCCGATTGCGCCCGAGACGCTCGCCAAGCTCGAGCGGTACTGGATCGGCCTGGGCAAGAGCCCGAACGCGATTCCGAAGGCCGTTCAATGGACCGGATGCGCGGGCAGCACGTTCGCCGAGTTGACCGAAGCGCAGGCGCAGAAGCTCGTGGCGGTGCTCCAGGAGCAGATGAACGCACTCGCGCAGCAGGGGGAACCGGCTACGCCCGGCGCGGGCCTCCACGACCCCAAGGTCACCCCACCTGACCCCGCCCCGCCCGCCCAGGCGCGGGCCGAGGCGCCGAACCCGTTGCCGGCCGAGCTGACCGCGTGGTTCGAGGCGAACGAGACCGAGGTCAACGACTGCCTCCGTCGGGTGGACTGGGTGAGCGCAGGCCAGACCTGGCGGGACCTGACGCCGGAGAGGGTCGCGTCGATCGGCCAGCGTCCCGAGCGGTTCGCTCGAGCGGCGGGCATCCCGTTGCTGGGAGGTGGTCGATGAAAGCCATGATCCGGGTCGGGGACTTGCCCACGTTCTCCCCGGTGCCCGAGGTTATCGCGCAGCGGGACAAGGTGCTGAGCGAATGTCGCGGCATCATCGAGATCGCCGATCAGCTCGAGGCCGACTACACGAGCAAGGTCCTGGCCGACGCGGTGAGCCTGACGCGCGGGGTGGAGAGATCGCGCGGCGAGGTCAAGGCGCCGGTCCTCGAATTGGGCCGGGCCATCGACGCAGTGGCCAAGGAGATCAGCGGTCCGCTTGGTCCGGAGGTCATCCGGCTTCAGCGGCTGCTCGGCGGCTGGATGGACAACCTGCGCCGGATCCAGTCCGAGGCCAAGGCGAAGGCGCAGGCAGAGGAAGCGGCCCGCATCGCGGCCGCGGCCAGGGAACAGGATGACCAGAAGGCGGCGGACATGATCCGTGCGGCCGTGCAGAGAACCAACGACGCCGTTGCCCAGGCGGCCCCGCCGAAGATGGCGGGCACGGGCCTGCGCAGCGCGGTCACCGTGGATGTTTTCAATCCGGCGGCGCTGTACGCGGCGCGGCCGGACCTTGTTGAACTCAAACCCAGGATCGCCGCCATCAAAGAGGCGCTCCTGACCACCAAGGAACTGCCCGGGGTACGGGTCAACACCGCCCCGGTCGCCACCGTAAGGACCACCCATGCCTAGCCTGAAGATACCCGGCCGATACAAGGCCACCGTGAAGGAATGCAACGTCGGCGTTTCGCAGACCGGCACGCCCTACGTGAACCTGTTTCTGTGCACCGATGAGAAGGAGCTGACCGATGCCTACCTCTACCTGAGCGACAAGGCATTCGAGCGGTCGCTCAAGACCCTCCAGGAAGCCTTCGGCTTTGACGGGGACTTCGACACGATCAACCGCCAGCTCGCGGGCAAGCGGTGTTCCATCGTGGCCGAGGAGGAGGAGAACCCGACGGCAACATGCGCGTGCGGGTGCGCTGGATCAACCCGGAAGCAGGCCAAGACGGCGGACAAGGCGTTCCTGGCGAAGCTCAGCGGACGGGCGCGGTCCCTCTTGCTGAGGGTCAGCCTGAAGGCGGCACCGGCCGCGGCCCCTTCCCGGAAATCGCCCCGGCCGCTGACGACGACGACGAAATCCCGTTCTGACCATGCCCCTGCGGCCCTATCAGCCCCGTTTCGTGGACGCCATGCTCGGCGCCCTGGTCGAGTTCGACCGGGTGCTGGGCGTGGCCCCCACCGGATCCGGGAAAGGGGTCATGGCCGGCGAGATCGCCCGGCGGTGTCTGCCCTTTGGCCCGGTGCTGTTCCTGGCCGATGCGCAGGAGTTGGTGAAGCAGGCGGCCGACAAGCTGGGGGTTTGGGCCGGCGTGATCCCGCAGGTCGAGATGGCCGAGCCGAACACGCCCAGCCGGGGTGACCGCCTGGTGGTGCACCGACCCCAAAGCCTGGCGCGCCGCCTGGGCAAATGGCCGCGGGACTACTTCAGCCTGGTCATCGTCGATGAAGCCCACAGGGGGACGCTCGGCACCCAGGCGCAGGCGGTGCTCGGCCACTTCGCCTCCGCCCAGGTCATCGGGATCACCGCCACCCCGTTCCGCTCGGACAAACAGCAGCTCGCCACCTTCTACCAGACGATCCCGTGCGAGATCGGCCTGATTGAGCTGATCAAGGACGGTTACCTGGCCCGGATCGTCATCCAGTCCGTACCCGTCCGTGTGGATCTCTCGGAGGTCCGAACCCGCAGCGGCGACTACCGAGAGGACGACCTGGGTGAAGCCATCGAGCCGCACCTGGCCGAGTGCGCCGAGATCCTGGCCGAGCACGCGCGCGGCCGGCGGACGGTGGTGTTCCTGCCCCTGATCGAGACGAGCAAGCGGTTCGTCGCGGCCTGCCGCGAGATCGGGCTCCGCGCGGTGCATGTCGACGGGGAGGACCGGAGCGAGCTGGAGACTTTCCGACGGCGGGAAGCGGACATCATCTGCAACGCCTCGCTGCTCACGACCGGCTGGGACGAACCCTCGCTGGACTGCGTCATGGTGCTGCGGCCGACCAAGTCGCTGGTCCTCTACTCGCAGATGATCGGCCGCGGGACCCGGATCCACCCGGGCAAGGAGAACCTGTTGGTGCTCGACCCCCTGTTCCTCTCGGACTCGATGGACCTGATCCGGCCGGCCCGGCTCATTGCGCAGACCCCGCAGCAGGACCAGGCGATGACCGAGGTTCTCGCCCGGGGCGAACAGATGGACCTGCTCGAAGTGGACGCGGTGGCCACCGAGGAGCGGCGTCGGAAGCTGGCCGAGCAACTGGCCGCGCAGGCCCAGCGCAACATGCGGGTGGTGGACGCGATTGAGTTCGCGGTCGGCCTGGGCAGCCCGTTGTTGCTGGACTACGAACCGACCATGGCCTGGGAGCGTGAGCCGGTGAGCCCGAAGCAGGCGGCGGCGCTGGAGCGGATGGGCTTTGGCCTGGAGCGGGTGAGCTGCAAGGGGCATGCGAACAAGCTCCTGGAGATCCTCTTCGCCCGGCGGGATCTGGGGCTGGCGACGCCCAAGCAGGTGAAGTGGCTGGTGAAGCTGGGCCACCCCGATCCGTACGCGGCCACGTTTGCCGAGGCGGGCGAGTTCCTGGATCGGAAGTTCGGCGGGGCACCCAAACCGCGGGTCGAAAGGGAGGAACCGGCATGGGCAGCGTGATCCTCGCGGTCTTTGTCCTCCTGCTGCTGGGTGTGGTGGCGGGTGGGGTGATGGCCCTGCTGTGGCCGGGAGAGCTCTGAGGTATGACCACGATCCGAACGAAGCGACTGGTCCGCGCCGTCGAGTGCGATCCGCAGCAGACCCCGCACGGCGTCAAACCGGCGCTGGTCTTTGCCGTCGATCCAAAGGGGACCTTGATGATCTGGCCGAAACGCTCGCGGACCCGGCCGGTGGTCTCGTTCCACCTGGCCAAACTCTATGCCCGCGGTCTGGGGGAGATGTTCACATGACCTCGCTCGAAACCGCCCTGCACCTGCTCCGGGTCGAGCAGGCCGCCTGCATCCCGGTCGGGCCCGACAAGCGCCCGAAGGTGGCCTGGAGCCGGTACGCGGAGACCCTGCCGACGGAGGAAGAGTGCCGGCGATGGTTCGACAACGGCGCGTCCCTCGCCGTGCTGGGCGGGAAGATCCAGTGCCTGGACGTGGACACCAAGCACGCCGACCCCGGTCTGTGGGACCGGCTGCTGCAGCGGTGTGAGGACCTCGGGCTGGGGCCGTTGCTCGAGCGACTCCTGATCCAGCGCACCCCCTCGGGCGGTTACCACCTGGTCTGGCGGTGTGACGCGGAGCTCCGCAACCTGAAGCTGGCCGAGAACCCGCGGAAGGAAGTGCTCCTGGAGACCCGCGGCGCCGGCGGTTACTTCCTGATCTGCCCCTCGCCCGGGTACCGGCTCATCCAGGGCGACTGGTCGGCGATCCCGACGCTCACCCAGGACGAGCGGGACGATCTCTTGGCCGTGGCCCGGTCGTTCAACGAGCACCAGCCCCGCGAGTTTCGTCCCCAGGTCCCGGCCGGCGCCGCGACTTCGCCGGGGGACGACTTCGACGCGCGCGGGGACGTGCCGGGGCTCTTGCTCAGGCATGGTTGGACGCGGGCCGACGGCAGCGGGCACTACTGGACCCGGCCGGGGGAAGGACCGGGGATCTCGGCCTCCTGGGACATCGTCCCGGGCCGGTTCTGGGTGTTCACGACTTCGACCGCGTTCGAGGCCCAGCACGTGTACCGGCCCTGGCATGTCTTCGCCGTCCTCGAGTGCGGGAGCGACTTCACCGCGGCGGCGCGGCGCCTGGCCGAGCTGGGCTACGGGGCTACCCGGCGCCTGGAGGCGGGCTCGGCCTCCCCTACCTCTCCCCAGTCGGTTCCGACGCTCCCCGGAGGCTCCCAGGACGCTCCCCAGGTCTCCCTGGTGCTGCCTCCCCATCCTGTCCCTGGAACAGGAGGAAGAGGCCGACTGGCCCACACCGGTCGAGATCGTGCAGGGGGTGCTCTACCGCGGCGCCAAGGGCATGATCGCCGGCCCCTCGAAGGCGCGGAAGACCTACCTGCTGACCGACCTGGCCGTGAGCGTGGCCAGCGGCGTGGGCTGGCTGGGCATCCCGACCACGCAGGTCCCCGTGCTGTACGTGAACCTCGAGTTGCAGAACTTCGCCTTCCGTCACCGGCGGCAGGAGATCGAGAAGGTCAAGCTCAGCGGCGCGGTGGGCGACTACCCGCTCTGGAGCTGGCACCTGCGCGGGTACGGGGTGACCCTGCCGTTGATCCGCGCGCGGTTGCTGCGGCACTGCGCGGCCGAGGGGATCGGGCTGATCATCCTGGATCCGACCTACAAGCTCAACCACCTGGCCCAGGAGAACGCCGCCGAGGATGTGGGCCGGCTGCTCAACGAGTTCGAGCAGGTGGGCCGGGAGGCGGACGCGACGGTGGTCTTCTGTCACCACTTCGCCAAGGGGACGGCCGCGGAGAAGCACAGCATCGACCGCGCCTCGGGGTCGGGAGTGTGGGCCCGGGATCCGGACGCCATCATCACGCTGAGCCCGCATCAGGAGGACGAGCACATGATCGTCGAGATGCACCTGCGGAACTTTGCCCCCATCGCCCCCTTTGTCGTTCGTTGGCAGTACCCGGTCTGGGAACGCGCGCTGGAGGCGGATCCGACGGCCCACCGCCGCCCGCTCAAGGCCCGGTCTGCAGCGGGTCCCCCAGGCCAGCGCACCGGCCGCCGAAGGTCAGCGACGAGCAGGTCGAGACCTTCGTGCGGGATGCCTTCGACGGTGACACCCCCGCTTCGAGTCCAAGGCCGCAGCCATCCGGGCGGCCGCCGAGTCGTGGGGGGTCCACGAACGCACCGCCGAGCGACACCTCGCCTCGTGGCTGCGCAAGGAGGGTCAGTCATGAACCGGCAAAACCCCACGGCAAAGGCCCTGAAAGCTGCTTTCGCCGCTGCCTACTTTCGCCCCCACGGCGAAAGCGGCAAACCACCTTTTCCTATTTCCGCCGCCGGCACGGCGAAAGTAAGCCCCTCTATAGCTATAGAGGGGCTTTACTTACGCCGGCTGCCGGCCCCTGACCCCCAACCAACCCATCAGTTCCGCCGTCACCCTGAACGACCCATGAAACGTCCCTCCCCTCCAAGCCGTGCCATGTCCGTCCGTGAACTCGAAGCCAACTACGAGCGCCAGATCATCGACCGGGTGCGGCTCTCCCTCGCCCTGAGCAAGGCGTACCCAGGCTGCTACGTCCGCTCCCGGCGAGCCGCCACGACCGGACCCAATGCGGACCTCACCCTCGTGTTCGTCCATCGGCCGGACCTCGGAGCCAGGGTGTCGGCCGTTGCCAACGAAACCATCGAGCGCATGCGTGACGCCATCAGCGACGCCGAAGCGTTGGACGTCATGACCAGGCGGATGGCCCGGTTCTACGAGGGCATCGACGAGCCATGACCCTGACCCGCTCGCAACTGGAAGCCCTCGGCTATGTCGAAGTCCGCCCCGGAACCTGGGCCCGGCCGGATCGTCGTCTGGGTCGGCTACCGGCCGCCCTCGCTGAACCGGCTCCTGGGGGCCCACTGGAGCCGGAGCCACCGCAACGCTGTAGCCGCTCGACGGGCCTGGGTGCGTGCGGCCGCCGGTATCGTCCCACCGTCACCCTCGTCGTTCATCGGCGCCGCCTCCTGCCCGACGGGGACAACCTCGTCGCCGGCTGCAAGCACCTCCGGGACGCCATCGCCGCCTGGCTCGGGCTCGACGATGCTGACGCCCAGGTCGCCTGGGAGTACGCCCAGGTGGCCACCGGCGGGGCCGAGGGGGTAGTGGTCTCGATCAGCCCATGAATGCCCTGCGTCGCCTCCTCGCCCGGCTCTGGTTCCGGATCACCGTCACCGCCACCGCCCTGCGCTGGTGGCTCCTGACCCGCCGCCGCCGCAAGTGAAGCCGCCCTTCGACGAAGCCCGCCTGCACCCCGACTGCGACCCGACCGGGTGCGCCGGGTGCGCCCAGTTCGACTACGAGGAGGTCTACGAACGGCTCGACGGCACCCCGCAGCCCGGGGCCTGTCCCAAGGCCCTGATCGCGTTCAGCCGGCTGCTCCGGGCCCTGCTGCCCGATGGCCGGCCCGCCCGCCACATCGTCGGCCTGCGGGTCATCGCCCTGGCCTGGACCCTGAACCCGGGCAACATCACCGGCAGCCCTCGGTGAAAGAACTCGCCCGCCGCTGCGGGGTCACGCCCGAGCACATGGCCAAGCTCACCGGCCAGATGTCGCGCCTGGCCGAGTGGCGCAACCGGGCCCAGCAACGGGCCAAGAACTGGCGGCGCACCCCGGCGCCGGGGACAGGCCAGGCGGGGAAGGAGAAGCCGCGTGAAGGGGCGATTTTGGGCGAAGGGCTCGCACGTGCGCGCAAAGGCGGCTCTGACGCGTCGGAGGGGTGGGTCCGCTACCCGGACACGTCCGGATCGTTCCGAGGGCAGGAAGGTGCCTTCCCGTGCGCGCAATCGAGGAAATCTCTTTGGCCTGCCCCCCAGGGTCAGGGTCCGGGCCACCCCGGACTTCGCGCGTCGCGGCCCCAAAAACGGTGTCCCATGAAAAACCCGAAGAAGCCCACACGCCCCGCGGGGGACAGAACGCCCGCTCCCGCCAATGCCAGCGGCCCTGAACTCGTGGTCCAGCCGGACGGCTCGGCCGGCGATGGCCCTGCGACAGTGTCGCCGCCTGTCGCAGCGATTGCGACCACGGCCGGTCCGATCCCGATCCGGTGCCGCTTCGACACGTTGCTCGCGCTCCCGCAGGTGCGGCCGCACCCGCAGAACCCGAAGAAGCACCCCGAACCGCAGGTGGCCCTCTTTGCCGAGATCCTCCGTTACCAGGGGCTGCGCCGGCCGCTGGTGATCTCGAAAGCCAGCGGGTTCCTGGTGGTGGGCCACGGTCAGTTGCTTGCCCTCGAGTCGCTCGGGGCCGGAGAGGCGCCCGTCGAGTACCAGGACTTCGGCTCGCCGGCCGAGGAGCTAGCCCACCTGCTGGCGGACAACAAGCTGGCCGAGTTGGGGGTCGTCGGGGACGAGCAGCTCGAGGCCCTGGTCCGGCAGCTCGAGGCCGACGGGATCTCGGAGCGGATGGCGGCGATCCTGCGGGACCTCGAGGCCGGGGAGGAGGAGGACCGGCCGGCGGCGGGGGTGTACGAACTGGTGCCGACCATCGACGAGGCCTACAACGGGGTCCTGATCTTCACCCGGACCGGCCAGGAATGGGCGGCCCTGAGCACGATGCTCGACCTCCCCAAGGGGCTGGACCGCCGGGGGACGGTGGGCCTGACCCAGGTCCTGGACTTCCGCCGGTTCAACGCGCTATGGAAATCCCGATCCTGATCCTCTCGCACAAGCGGGCCGGCCGGGTGACGACCCACCGGCATGTCGCCGGGGCCCGGGTGCTGGTGCCCGAGTCGCAGGCCGCGGCGTACGCCCGGCACCATCCGCCCGAACAGCTCGTGACTCACCCCGACAGCGTGGTGGGCCTGCCCGCCAAACGGCAGTGGGTCCTGGAGCGCTACCCCTCCAACTTCCAGCTCGATGACGATTGCCTCGGGCTCTACCGGGTCTGGCGCTACCGGGGCGCCGGTGACGGCGATTGCCCCGCCCGAAGTGGCCGCCGAGGTGATCCAGAACGCCGCCGCCACGGCCCGCCAACTGGGGGCGCACTTCTTCGGGTTCGCGAGCCACGCCAATCCGCTGACGTACCGGGAGCACCGGCCGTTCCGGTTCGGGGGTACTCGCCGGCCGGGGCGATCGGGTTCCTCGCGGGGCACCGGCTCTGGTTCCCGAAGGACTGCACGTTGCCGATGGACGACTACTGGGTGTGCCTGCTCAACGCCTACCACCATCGCTATGCGTGGTTCGACGGGCGCTTCGCGTTCGGGTTCAAGGACACGTACACCGGGCGGGGCGGGATGGCGGAGTTCCGGGCTGGCGGGGGCGAGGAAGGGGCGACGGCCTTGCTCAAGCGGTACTTCGGGGCGGCGGTGGTGCCCAAGCGGCTGAGCCGGACGGCGACCAAGCAGGAGCGCAACCCGAGTGCGCGCTCGATCGCCCTTCCCTGGACCTATTGAGATGTCAGGGACGTCTTCCGAAGGATAGTAACCTGCCTCTCCTACCCGTCTTGGGAACAAACGGATGCGCGAGGCACCTTTTCCATTGTCAACATACGCGGTCAGCGTATATCTTCTAACTGTGGAAACAACAAGGACAACGAAAGGAAAGCAGATGAACGAGACACGCATCACTATCATCATCGACCCGGCTCTGTTTCGGCCGGCCCTGCCCAAACCGATCTTCCCGGTGAAGAAGAAGCGGCGGGTGAAGACCCCCGAGGGACTACACTTGGGCAACTGCCCCACTGTCCCCTTCGGGCAAGGCCGGTAATCGGAAAGGCGCGACTCATGAAACAGACGCGATTGTTCGACATCCTCCTGGACGGTCGGCCCAGTCTGACAGTCTGGGCCACAGACGAGACTGCGGCCCTGAAGCTCGCGCGGCGGTGCGCCAAGCTCCCCGCCTTCCATCGCTGCCGTGCCGTGGCCCGGATCTCGGCGGACGATGAGTTGCCGTCGCGGATGGAGGCGCCATGAAGCTGGACCAAGCCTTCGACATCCTCGTGGACGGGATCTGCCTGGGCACAGCCTGGGCAGCCTCCCGCCAGGAGGCCGAGGAAGCGGCGCGGAAGCGGGGACTGCCGGCCCGGTGCAAGGCCGTGGCCCGGTGCCCGAAGCAGTACCGAGTCCCCCAACGGGAAAGGATCCCATGAACACGATGGAAAAGCGCGACACCGAAGGCTGGTCGGAGGCGGCCTGGAAATCGGTGGCGGTGAAGTCCCTGCGCCTGGGGTGGCCGGCTGGCCTCGCGCGCGCCGAGCGGGCCTTGACCGCCTCGGGCATGAAGCCGCTCCTGATCTGTGGTCTCTTCGAGGACGTGTTCCCGCCCCCGCGCGAGCTCACCCGGGCGCTGGCCGAGATCGCCCGCCGGGACTACGCCGCGCTGTGCCGGCGGGAAACCCACCACGGCCGCGGGATGACGCCGCAGTTCTGCGGGCTCGAGTACCACGCGGTGCGCGGGGCACGCAGCGAACAGGGCCGGCTCTACCGGGAGGCCAAGCGCTACAAGCTCTGGCTGCCGCCACGCTCCCTGAACTGCTTCTGGACCTGGCTGGCCATGCTCCCGCAACCGCCCCAGCCGCAGCGCACGGTCGATGAAGCCCAGTGGCGCGGAATGCTCCCCGTCTTCCTGGATGCGCACACGCCGGAGGGCCGGGAGCGCCGCACGCTGGTGACGCTCCTCTCGGGGCACTACCGCCAGCATGATGAGCTGGGCAAGCTCGTACTCCGGGACGGGTGGGAGGAGATCCGGCGGCAGGTGCACGCGGAAGCCTCCCTTGCCGGCTCCCGGCCCGGCGCTGGGCCAGCCCCAGCAGCTCTCCCTGATCTGAGGCAGTAGTCAGGGATGCCGGGAGAGTCTCTCCCAAGCCTAAGAGAGTTCGCTTAACCTGCCTTCCTTCAACGTCCCCGGCACAAAATGAGCCGGGGACGTTTTTTCCATTGTCACCCTACGCGGCCAGCGTATATCCCTTATCCAGCAGCACAACCTAAGCTGCAGAACAAGAAGGAGTAACAGATGCAACCAAGGAAGCTAGCAGCACCAGATGAGACGGCGGCCCACCTCGAGTTCGGGGTCGAGATCGAGACCGTCATTCCCAGAGCAGTGGCCTTCAAGTGGGGGAGCTATCACCGGGGCAACCCGGTGACCGTGGGTCGCACCCCGAGGGCGAAGTCCTCCAGGCCCCCACCTTCAACGGCGAGCTCTGGCGGGCCGACCGGGACGGCAGCATCAACATCCCCCGCGGCTATCAGGCGTGTGAGTTCGTCAGCCCCCGGCTCAAGGGCGACGCGGGCATTCGGGCGTTGATCGACATGGTCCGGTTCATCGTGGCCATCGGCGGCCGGGTCAACCCGAGCTGCGGACTCCACGTCACCGTCGGCCTGGGCTGGCTGACGAACGACCCCAAGGGCTTGCTCGAGTTCGCCTATCGCCTGGCGAGCAACGCGCACGACAACGCCTGGCCGATCTTCGCCCAGACGGGCACCGACCGGCACCGCAACCACTATTGCCTGCCGCTGAGCAAGCCGGCCTTCGAGAACCTGGCCAAGGCGACCAAAGCGCCGAGCGAACGGGTGCTCGAGCTGGTGCGGTCCACGGGGCGGGGGATGGTCAACTTCCAGAAGCTCCTCAACGCGGCCCCCTGCGTCGAGTTCCGCGCGTTCGCGGCCACCCTGAACGAGTACAAGATCCTCCACCACGTGGCCACCGCGCTGGGGCTGGTGAGCAAGTGCCGGGCGGTCAAGCGGGTCTGCCCCTGGAAGCCGGACGCTCCCCGGCTGCGGACCAAGACGGCGGTCGAGGCCCTCGAGCGGATGTGGCACCTGCTGCGGTGGTCGGTGAGCGGGACTTCGAGTGAACCGGCCTACGGGCTCTTCGGGGTGATGCACCAGAAGTTCCCGAGCATGAAGGAGGTGGTGAGCAACGCCGCCCACACCTTCGACCGGAAGTGGCCGGCCCCCTTCTTCACCCCCGGCGGTTCCGCCGCCCCCGGCGCAACCAACCCTGAGCCGGTCCCGCCGACCCAGGCCGCCGCCTAACCGCCACCCGCAAACCCAGGACAAAGCCATGTGCGTAATCCTCATTTGTCCCCCAAGGGTCCGGCCCAGCCGGCGCCTCCTCGAACTCTGCGAACTGGGTAACCCGCACGGTGCGGGGATCGCGTGGCGGGAGGCGGGCATGGTCCACTGGTTCAAGACCGACAAGTTGGACCAGATCGAGCTGCTCGCCCGGCGCAAGGCCGGCGAGATCGTCATCCACTTTCGCATCGCCAGCGTCGGCGGCGTGACCCCCGCCCTGCGCCATCCCTTCCCGGTGTCGCCGCGGGCGGGGCTGGCCACGGCCGGCTCGGCCCGCACCGTCCTCTTCCAGAACGGCACCTGGCTGGGCTGGCAGGAGGCGCTGGAGCGGGCCGGGAAGGCGGGGCTCGCGATCCCGGGCGGGGAATGGTCCGACACCCGGGCGGCGGCCCTGCTCGCGCACGGGACCACGGCGGCGGAGCGGGCGGAGTTCTTCGGGCAGGTCGCGAGTCCCTCGCGCTGGGTGTGGTTCGCGGCCCGGGGGACCGAGACCTTCGGCCAGTGGCACGAGGCCGAGGGCATCCGGTTCTCGAACCTCAACTGGAAGCCCCTGCCGCGGAGGCGCCCCCGTGTGGCGGTACGAGCCCCCGGCCAAGGCGAAGAGCCCGAAGGCCAAGCCCACCCCCGAGCGGCCCGCCCGCCACATCACCAAACTCGAGGCCGAGCTGGACTGGCTCTATGAGCGCCACCAGACGGCGAAGGACTTCTATCGCTCGCCCCTTCCCAAACCGGTGAGCAAACCACGGTAAACCCCTCAGTCAGCGAGAAAGGAACACAGTATGCCAGAGATCCAGAACCCAGTCAGTGAAGTCAGCACAGTCAGCCAAAGTCAGCCAACCAGTCACCCCGGCCCCGGCCACCCCGGAGCGGCCCCGGTACAAGCCGGAGGTGCTCGCCGCCCTGCGCGAGTTCCGGCACAGCCGGCCCTGGCGCGGGACGGTCCAGGAACGGAAGGGGAAGTTTCAGACCCTCCACGCGGCCTTGTGCCGGATCTACGAGCGGGCAGTCGAACTCCACTTTGACGTGGACGAGCCCGAGACGCCGGTGGGCAACGGGTGGGCGGCGGGGACCGGACCCAGATCGGGCTGGTAGGCAAGCTCTCGGTGGTGACCTTCCTGCACGAGTGGGCGCATGTCCTCTTCGGGCCGAGCGAGGCGCGGGCCTTCGAGTGGTCGGTCAACCTCTACCAGCGGATCTTCCGGCGCTCGGCGGCGCGGATG
This sequence comes from Verrucomicrobiota bacterium, assembly GCA_027493615.1. Lineage (GTDB taxonomy): Bacteria > Verrucomicrobiota > Verrucomicrobiia > Limisphaerales > J093 > DSVZ01. Next base: position 49,608 of record JAOSKK010000038.1, on the reverse strand, counting down.
GTGCGGCGGGGCAACTTCATCCTGCGACCGGAGACGGCGATGCTCGTGCCCGGGGAGGTGCCGGGAATGGAACCTCCGGAAAGCAGTGACGCGGTCAACGACGCCCGGGCCATCGACCTGGAAGCGACCCCGGCGCCGGCGCCCGGCCGAGTGCCCGGACGACGTGGGGGAGAACGTGTGAGCCAAACGGGGCCCGGGGCTTCGGAGCTCCCCGGGCCCCTCACCTATCCCGGGACCAGCGGCCCTGCTGCCTCCCGGGGGCACCTCGAGATGAACCAAGGAGAGTCAAAGAAAGGTCAAGCCATGGAACTCAAGACGATGCAGGAAGCGATGGAGCTGGCCCGCTCGATGTCACGGACCGAGGGCCCGCAGGCGGTGGTCCGGGCGGAGGGCGGGGCGCTGGTGGTCATGCGGCCGGGGGTGGCCCGCGAGCTGGGCGCGATGGTGGCGGTGGCGGTCGGGGGTCGGGTGCGGCGCGTCAACGCCCGGTTCTGGGAGTACGTCAACGACGGCTGGGTGAAACTGACGCTGCGGCCCGAGCAGACCCTGCGGCACGTGCAGGGCGGCCGGGATGAGGAAGGGTGGAGTGTGCGGGCCGAGGCGTGGGAATACGACGGGACCTCGGTGGTGGGGGTCTACAGCTCGGACGGGACCGATTGCGACGGGCGCCTCCAGACCGAGGAGAGCTACCTGGCCTGGGTGTGCGAGCTCGCGGCTCGGGCCCCGGTGGCCGAGGGGCCCGGCCTGGTGGGGATCCCCCCCGGGGGGACGTTCCCCCCCCCCGGGGGGGGGGGGGGGTGTGGTACGACAGCGGGGACTTCACCGCCGAGGCCGCCGGGTACTGAAGGAGGGACCCACTGCCCCCTGGGTGCGGGCGTTGACAGGGGTCAGCGCCCGCCTACTCTGTTCGCGTATGGCGGGTGTGGACCGGAGCTTCGAGCGGGCGATCAAGGCGTGGCGGGCGGCGATGGACCTCTCGCAGTCGCAAGCCGCGGAAGTGCTCGGCTGCCCGGTGCGGACCCTGCAGAACTGGGAGATCAGCCGGACCCGGCCCGCCTCGACCCTCCAGCGGCTGCTCCTGGACCGGTTCGCCGCAGATCTGGGTGAGCCTCCCAGGCGTTCGCGTTCCCCCAAGACCCCCACCCACCCCCGGCGCCGGCCCGCCGGCCTTCCCGGGCTTCCTAACGCTCTCCCGGCCCTTCCCCGGTTGGTCTCCTCCGGACTTCACCGTCCCCCTATGGTATGGAGCAGATCGGGCTCGCTCCGCAGGAAGCGGAGATGCTGCTGCGCCGGGACCTGGCGAACATCGTCAAGCGCACGGCGGTGGGCAGTCCCCTGACCGCGAGTCAACGGGCGCTGGTCACCGCGTACCTGGCCGGGAAGGACCTGGCCGGGGCGAGTCACGTGCGCACGATCGTCGAGCTGGCCCAGGCGCTGGGCTGCGACCGGCGCACGGTTCAGCGGCACCTTAAGCGGGAGGGCAACCCCGGTCGAAAGCCCGACGGCCGCTATGACGTGGGGGCCTGGCGCACGTACCTGGCGCAGTTCGGCGGGGTGGACGAGGACGAGCTGGACGAACTCGAGCCGCACCTGCGCTCCAAGCTCATGGCCGTGAAGGTGGCGATGGCGGAGCTTGAGCTCGCGCGGCAACGGGGCGAGCTGGTCACGGTCGAGTCGGTGCGGCAGTTGGGGGCCGAACTGGGGGCGGCCATCCGCAAGACGCTCACCGTCCACCGGCTGGCCTCCTCGCTGGTGGGGTTGGGGGCGCGCGAGATCGAGGACCGGCTCAAGGAGGCGGAGGATGAGACCCTGCGCCAGTTGCACCTGCTGGACCAGCGCCTGGGGACCTGGCAGGCCGGGCCGGCTGACGATGCACCAGATCCATCCGCTGATTGAAGGGTTCTGTGCGGCCTGCAAGCCCGCCGACCGCCGGCCGCCCTGGGCGTGGTGCGAGGAGCACCTGACCGTCGATGAGTCCTCGCCCTTTCCCGGGCGGTGGCGCGCGGCGCATTCGCCCTGGGTGCGGGCCGTGATGGAGGCCTTCGCCGACAACGACGTCCGCAACCTGGTGGTGCAGTGCGCCGCGCAGACGGCCAAGAGCCAGACGGCGCTGGCCTGCCTGTGCTGGGTGATCGCCGAGGATCCGGGCCACGCCATGTGGGTGACCTCGACCCGGCAGGAGATGATCGAGTTCGCGCGGGACCGGCTCGAGCCGACCTTCGACCTGTGCCCGCCGGTGCGGCGCGCGGTGCTCGCGCACGACGCCGGGCGGACGGCGTTCGTGGGCATGGTGCTCTACCACGCCTGGAGCGGGTCCAAGAAGCGGCTTCAGTCCAAGCCGATCCGGTGGCTCTTCTGCGATGAGGTGCGCAACTACGCGCCCGGGCGCCTGGAGATGGTGCTCAAGCGGACCCGGGCCTACTGGAACTCGCGCCGTTTCCTGCTCTCGACCCCCGGGACCAAGGGCGACGCCATGGACCGGGTCTACGCGGAAGGCAACCAGCAGCTCTGGCACTTCGAGTGCCCCCAATGCGGCCAGCTTCAGCCGCTCAAGTTCGAGCAGTTGAAGTGGGACACCAACGAGCGGACCAAGCCCGGCGGGCGCTGGCGGCTGGACGCCCTGGCGGAGACCCTTCGCTACGAGTGCGCCGGGTGCGGGCAAGGCCTCCAGGACACCGCGGTCAACCGGCGGCACATCGCCAGCCAGGGACGGTACGTGGCCCAGAACCCGAACGCGCCGCGCGAATGCGTCTCGCTGACCTGGAGCGCCCTGATTGCACCCTGGGTGTCGTGGCGCTCGATCGTCGCGGAGTTCCTGGCGGCCGTCGAGGCGATGCGGTCGGGGGACATCGAGCCCATGTTCACCTTCGTCACCGAGACCCTGGGCGAGCCCTGGGACCTGGACCGGTGGCTGACCAACGATGACGAGTACCTGCTCGCCCGGCGGGAGGCGTATGACTTCGGCGATCCCTGGCCGATCGAGGCCGCCCGGTTCCTGGCCGCCGACCGGCAGGCGCGCGGGGGCGAACACTACTTCTGGGTCTGCCGAGCCTACGGGGCGGGGGGTGCGAGCCGGCTCCTGGCCTACGGGCGGTGCAACACGACGGCCGAACTCGAGGAGATCCGCGTGAAGCTGGGCGTGCCGCGGGAGCGGGCGCTGATCGACTCCGGGTTCAAGGCCTCGGAAGTGTACCGGTTCTGCCAGGCCACGGGCTGGAAAGCGATGAAGGGCGATCACGCCGAGTGGTTCCTGCTCATGGACGCGCGCCTGCGCAAACCGGTGCGCCAGGTCTGGCGGATGGTGATGGTGGATCCGAGCCTCGGGGCGGCCAAGGGGCGGCACCGGCGCCGGCTCCTGCCGCTCTTCCAGTGGTCCAACCCGAGCGTGAAAGATCACCTGGCCATGTTCACGCACGGGGTGATCGGCCAGTGGACCCTGCCGCGGAAGGTGGGCGGGGATTACGTGCGGCAGATGACCGCCGAGGTGCGCGAGGTGAAGGAAGACGCCCTGGGGCAGCAGCGGACGGTGTGGGTCCGCAAGGGGAGAGACAACCATTACCTGGACTGCGAACTGATGATCCATGTCGCGGCAATCGGCTGCGGCATCCTGCGCTACACCCCGCTGCAGGGGGCGGCCCCCGATCAGCCGGACAGTCCCGCCGGAGCTTAGCGTGCCCGCTCTTGTAGATGGCAGCGCCTCCACGGGTCGAGGTTCGGATGTTGGTCCGGGCCCTGAAGCTCCAGCTCACCGGCGAGCAGACACTGGTCGGGGCGTTGGAGGGTCTGCTCACGTCCAAGTGGACCGCGAACGTGGTCAACGGCCAGACCATCCTGACAGCCAGCGAGGCGGGCGGCACGGTCACGTTCACCTTTGAACGGGCCTACACCCCCGCCGAGCTGGCCGTGATGGCCGAGTGCGCCCTCGAATGGGTGAACACCCTTCCCGATCCCGAGCACCCGCCGCTGGACGGCCCGCGGTACACGCGGATCCATCCGACGTTCCATCGCGCCGTCCTATGATCCGCGCCCTTCGCAGCCTCCTCGGCCTGGATCGACCCCGGCCCGCGGGGCCCACCCCCCGCCGCCCCAGCCCGCGGCGCACGTGTCCCGGGAGACCGCCCAGCCCTACCGCCACTACTTCGAGGCGCTCAACGTCGTGGACCACCGGACCCCGGTGCCGTCCATTGGCGGTTGGCTACTCGCCTATTACAGCCGCCAGCGCCTGGCCCAGATCGCCCGCTGGCTCTGGGACAACTCGGGCATGGTCTATTACGCCACCGACCTGATCGCCAATTACTCGACCCCGATGATCCCGCGGGCGGCGACCCAGGATCGGCAGTGGAACGAGGCCGCCAACTCGTGGTTCGATGACTGGGCCGCCCGGGCCGACTTCTACGGGCGCTCGGACTTCTACGGGCTGCAGCGGGCGGCGTCCTTCTGCGTGGACACCGACGGGGAGTCCTTTGCGCACTGGGTCGATCTGGACGGCCTCCCGCAGGTGCAGTTGCTCGACTGCTGGCGCATCGACAAGCGCAGCTCGCGCGAGGAGCGGATCGAGGACGGCCTCCAGCTTGACGCCGCCGGCCGGGTCGTCGGGTATTGGCTGGACCAGAAGACCCTGCTGCCGGCGGACACGATCTCGCACCTGGCCGAGTGGGACCGGATGAGCGTGGCCCGGGGCTTAAGCCCGATCCGGCGCGGGTCCAATGACATGCGGGACGGGCAGGACATCAAAGGCTTTCAGAAGGTCCTCTCGAAGCTCTCGACCACCCTGACCGCGGTCATCCAGGGCATCCCCGTCCCGGAAAACCCGTGGGGCACCCCGGCGGTTGTCCCCGGAGAGGCGCCCAACGAGATCCCGCCGCCGCAGGAAGCCACCCAAACCCCGCGCAGCTACACCGTCGCCGAGCTCCTGGCCGGGGACATCCCCGTCCTGGACGAAGGGCTCGAACTCAAGCAGGTGACCACCCCGGCGGCCCCGGGCAACAACATCGAGGTGATCCAGTTCCTGGCCGGCTCATTCGTCGCCGGGCTGGGGTTGCCGCCGGCGTTCTACCTCGATGAGAAGTTGACTGGTCCCAACCAGCGGGCGGTCAACGGCAAAGCCCAGAAGCGGTTCGACAAACGCAAAGCGGTCATGGCCCGGCTCGGGCGTGATGCCTGGCTGCGGGTGATGGCCAGCGGGCTGGCGAGCGGCCGGTTGCCGGCGATCCCGGGCTGGGAACGGTGCGACTTCATCGCCCCGGCCCGGCTGACGATCGACGTGGGGCGCGAGATGGCCCAGGAACGGGAGGACGTGGCCTTCGGTTTGATGAGCCGCCGCGATCACTACGGAGCGCGCGGCAAGATGTGGCAGCGGGAGACCGACCAGGTGTTCGAGGAGCTCGATTACATCCTGGACCGGGCCCATGGGGTGGCCGCCGAGCACGGCATCCCGATCGAGTCGGTCATGCAGATGTTCGGCATCAAGTCGGTCCCCCCGACGCAGGAGAAGCCCGATGAACGAGATGAAGCTACCGGCGATGCTGGCCGCGCAGACGATGCTGCTTGAGCCGCGGGCGGCCGCGGCCTTCCTGTCCCGGCTTTCGACCGTGCCGCGGGCGGGTGAGCCTGAGCGTTGGCGCAAGGCGCGGGAGCTCTTCGCCCCGCGGACCGAGATCCTGGAGGGCGGGGTGGGCGTGCTCGAGATCCACGGGATGCTGGCCTACCGGCCCGAGCTGGAGGAGCTGGCGTTCGCGGGGGTCGAAGACAGCGCCGAGGTGGCCGGGGCGTTCCGCGCGCTCGAAGCCAACCCGCGGGTGACGGCGATCGTGCTCAACGTGAACTCGCCGGGCGGGTTCTCGGTCGGGGGACCCGAGATCGCCGACGCCGTGTACCAGGCGAGCAAGCCGACAGTGGCCTGGACGGGGGGCATGATGTGCAGCCTGGCCTACTGGATCGGGTCCCAGGCCGATGCGGTGGTGGCGGCGCGCAGCGCGATGGTGGGGAGCATCGGGGCGTACGTGTCGGTGGTGGACTTCCACCGGATGCTGGCCAACGTCGGCATCGAGGTGAAGGTGTTCCGCAACGCCGAAGGAACGTTCAAGGCGGCGGGGTTGCGGGGGGCGGAGATCCCGCGCGAGCACGCCGAGGAGTTCCAGCGCTCGGCGCAGCGGGCGTTCGAGGTGTTCCGGGCCGATGTCCTGCGGGCGCGTCCCGGGGTGGGAGCGGAAGCCATGCGGGGCCAGGTCTTCGACGGCCAGCAGGCGCGGGGACGCGGGCTGGTGGATGCCCTGGGCGGGCTCGATTACGCGCGCTCGGTGGCCCGGATGCTGGCCGGCAAATCTTAGCGTCCCCCCTTTAGTGACGAACGAAAGCACGCGCATGCAACTGCCCGACCAAGCCGATCTGCTGGCCCGCCTGCAAGCGGCCGAGGCCCAACGCACCGCCCTGACGACCGAGCTCGCGACCCTCAAGGCCGATCAGGAGGCCTCGGGTGCGCTGCTCCTCGAGGCCCAGGGCACGATCAAGCGACTCGAGGGCGAGCGGGACGCGGCCCTCGCCCGGGCCCAGCAGGCCGAAGCGGCCGCGGTGGCCGCGCGGGCGCTCACCGAACGGGCGGTGGCGGAGAAGGCCGCCGCCGAGGCCCAAGTCACCGACTTCAACGCCAAAGTCGCCGCCGAGGTCAAACGCCTGGGGCTGTCCCGGACGCCCGCCCCCAGCGAGGCCCTGGCGGGCAAACGGGAGGAAGACCTCACCCCGACCGAGAAGGTGCTCCGTGCCAAGGGCGTGAGCTCGCTGGCCGAGCTCGCCCAACTGCCCCAGAACTGACCGCTGACCGCTGATCGCTGACCTCTGATCCCTCTCCCCCATGCCCACGACCATCTCTGATCTCTGGGTCCCCGACATCTGGCTGGCCACGATGCGGGAAAAGCTCGCCACCCTGCCGAGCCTCTTCAACAGCCCCGTGGTGGTGGCCAACGCCAAGGCGGCCGAACTGGCCAGCGGCCCGGGCGAGACGGCGACCATCCCGTTCTGGCGGGACATCACCGACCAGGAAGACGAGATCCAGGTCGAGAACGCCGAGCCGCAGGTGGACAACAAGATCACCGCCGGCTTGATGAAGTGCATCGCCTGCAACCGGGTCACCAAGAACTCGGCCACGGCCTTCTCGGCCCAGTTGTCCGGGGGCGAGCCCGTGGGCGAGATGCTGGCGCAGATGGCCACCCGCCGGCTCAAGCAGCGCCAGCGGACCCTCCTGGCAATCCTGCGCGGGGCGTTCGGCTCCGGCGCGGGCGAGCCCAATAACACCGAAGGGTGTCTGCATGCCCTCAAGGTGGACCGCTTCGACGAGAGCGGGCTGGACGCCACGCCCGACCAGTTGCTGAACGTGGACCTGTTCATCGAGGCCAAGTCTCTGATGGGCGAACTCATGGACGACCTCGCCTCGGGGGCGCTCCTGATCCACCCGAATGTGGTCGCCGGTCTCGAGAAGGCTGACTCGACCACGTCGGCCTTCAAGGAGGTCTCGATGGGGGCCTGGACCGTGCGCACGTACCGCAGCATCCCGCTCTACGTGAGCGAGGCCCTCGCACGGGCCGGCACCGGCAACGGCTACGTCTACGACACCTACCTCATGGCCCCGGGGGTCCTGGCCTACGGCGAGAAGCCCCAGGTGGCCGGTAAGGTGGTCGATGTGGCCGCCCTGCAACTGGACCAGGACCTGGGCAAGAACAACGAGATCATCTACGACCGCACCCGCTTCGTCCTCCACTTCAACGGCCTCAAGTGGAAGGGCACGCCCGCGGCCGAGAGCCCGACCAACGCCGAGCTTCAGACCGCCGGCAACTGGCAATCGATGTACCAGACCCCCAACCGGGTCGGGGGCATCTGCATCCGCACCAACGGCTGATTGAACCCGGAGCGGGGGCGGTGGCTGCAAGGCCCCGTCCCCTCCCCACGCTCAAGCTCGATTCCCCTCATGAACGCCAAGCTGCCTCTCCTGTCCGCCGTTCTGGCCCTCGCGCTCACCGCCCTGGGTCAGGGTTCCTTCGACCGCGTCGCGATCGTCGCCGGCGGCACCAACCATGTCGCCGCCTCGACCACGATCACCTCGGGCACCGCCGGGGGCGGGGTGTCGGTGGCGCGGATCGACAACGTCGGTCTGCTCCTGGTGCAGAAGCCGGCGGCGACCAACCTCCAGGCCAACGTGGTTTACACCTTCGCCCGCGGCATCTCGGCCAGTGAGGTCGAGACCACCGGCTCGGTGACGATCACGATCCCGACCAGCACCAACGCCACGGTCCAGACCGTGTGGACGAACATCAGCGTCCCGGGGGCGGGGTACCTCAGGCTGGTCTCGATCGCAAACGCCGCGACGGTGCCCATCACCAACATCACGGTCACCGCCGTCCGCAAGGCCCCGGCGACGGTCTCCCTGCCGCGTTGACCATGAAGACCTCCAAGCCGCTGAAGGTCGAGCCGGCGCCGACGGTCGCGGAAGCACCGACGCCGGCCGCCGTGTCGGTGGATCCGTACCCGCCGGCCCCGCCGATCACCGCCGGCATGGTGGCGGCGGTGTCCCGGACCCAGACCGAGCAGGGCCGGCTCACCCGCCTGCGGACACTGGCACGGAGCAACCCGGATGTGGCCTGGCTGCTGGGCCGGGTCGAGGCCCGGAAACGCACGTGACCGCCGTCCAACAAGCGCGGGCCGCCGGCTTCCAAGCTCTGGCGGCTCAGCGGGGGGTGTGCCTCACACTGCTGCCCGAGGGGGTTTCGTTCCTTGGCCTCGTCGAGCAGTACCAGAGTCCGTTACCCGGATCCCCGGCGGACTCTGGCCCCCGCCTCGTGGACGAGGACAAACGCACCGCGGTCCGCCTGGCGATCCTGCGCTCGGCCCTCGCGGGCAAAAAGGTGGAGATCGGTTCGGTGTTCCGGGATGACACCATGGGAGGCTTCTACCGGGTGGTGCGGATCGAGCGGGGCGGGGTAGACATCCTGGACCGGTTCACCTGTGAGCGGGAGGGGTCGTGAGCCAGTTGCCCGACGGCGTGCGGGTGGACACGTCCACCTTCGAGGCGGCGATGAACCGGTTCATCGCCCTGAAGCGGATCTCGCTGGCCGAGGGACTCCGGCTCCAGGCCGGTCTGTTGGCCGATGAACTGGTCCGGGACACGCCGCCCCAGGCCGGGACCGTCGCCGGCAAGTCCTACGGCGCGCGGAAGGCGGGGGAGGCCCGGGTCGAGCGGGACATCCGCCGGGCGGTCCGGCCGCTGGATCCCCGGAAGTGGACCTCCGATGGGATGGCCGAGCTGATCCGATCGAAGAACCACGAGGCGCTGCAGAAGGTCTTCAGCCGGTTCAGCTCGCTGCGCATCGTGCCCTTCTCGCCCCGGTTGCATCAGGAGGCGCGGGACCGGGAGGGGCGGGTGCGCCGGGAGACGGGCCGCGCGACACCTGACATGGCCGAGCACGTGGCCTACGTGAAGCGGATCAAGGCCCGGGTCGGCCTGGCCAAGGGCGGTTGGGCCGCGTCGCAGAAGGCCCTGGGTCGGCGGGTGCAGACATGGCTGACGCCCCATCTGCGTTACGGCCGACTGATCGATCGCACCAACCAGCTCGAGCCGTCGCTGACGATGCTGAACGAGTCGCATTGGGCCGGGGATCGGCTGGCCGGCATCGTGGTGCGCAAAGCCATGACCCGGCGGGAGGGGCGGATGCGCCGCTGGATCGAGGGCGCCCTGGCCGCCCAGGCGCGGAAGGCGGGACTGGCATGAAGATCAGCGAGGTGCAGCCCCACGTGAAGACCCTGCTGGAAGCGCACCCCGGGCTGGTGGATGCCGCCGTGGTGCTCGATGACGGCACCGGCGAGGCAAATCAGTCGCGTCAGATCGTCCTGCGCAAGACGGGCCTCTGCCTGCTGGTGTGGCGGGTCGAGAGCGGCGGGATCGTGGACAGGTCGCGGACGGGGGCGGTGGTCCAGCGCCTGGATGTTTTCGTGTTCGTCGAGGAGAACATGGCGGTCTGCCGGTCCGAGCAGGGAGTCGGGCTCAAGCACGAGGACGCCACCGAATACGTCATGGAAGCGTTGTCCGGGGCCAAGGTGGGGGCGGACCGGATCACGCTCGAAGACCCGCCGTTCATCAACGACGGCCGGGTCAACGGAGTCAACCGCGTGCTGGTCTGCGCGTCCACGCTCCTGACCACTGTCCCCTATGGAACCGGCTAAGGTGCGAAAACTGACCCTCCTGGCCACTGGGCTCTGGGCGGTCCACGGCGCCAGTCTGGTGGCGCTGGCGGTCACGCCCGAGGTGTCCGAGGCGATCCAGGCCATCGACCTGGCTCGCGAGAAGGACGTGGTGTGGTTGAGCCTGGCGACGGCCATCGTGGCCATCGGGTTCTCGGCCTGGCTGGTCCGGCAACTGGTCAATCAGCAGGCGCTGGTGGTCAAGGCCCTCCAGGATCTGCGGGACGAGCTGGGCACCCGCCCCTGCATCTACACCAACCCGCCCCCGCCGACAAAACCCGTCGCTGACATGATCTCTCCCCCCTCCACCATCCGCGTGCGCCTCCTGCGCGAGCACATCGTCAATGCCCGGACCTTCAAGGCGGGCATGGTCGTCAACCTGCCGGCGCGCTCGGCCCAGTTCGTGGTGAACCGGGGTGTCGGCGAGCTGGCGGATCCGCTTCCCACGGTCGCGGCCCCGGAGCCGGCGTCCGAACCCTCCCAACCTGAATCAACCCCGTAACCCCGAAACCTCCCTATGCCCAGCGCCATCACCCTCGGCCACATCGAGGCCCACGAGAAACTCACCGCCCGCGTCCTCTTCAAGCCCAACGGCCAGTCGGCCTACGTGGACCTGGGCAACGTCAAGGAATACAGCGAGGCCCACGAGCGCACGGCCGTGACCCGCGTCGTAGCCGAGGCGGGCTTCCGCCGGACCAACGACGAGCAGACCGATGTGCTGTCCTACGCCTGGGACTTCACCCTGGATGAGTTGGACGCTGAACTCCTCAAGATCAAGGACGCGTCCACCCAGGGCGCGAACCTCGAGCAGGCAGCGGCCACGGCCCCGGCCGGCACGGCGACGATCACCGACCTCGCGCTCAACCGCTGGTATCCGATCGGGAAGGTCGGGCTCAACACCGTGGTCGCCACCAAGGGCGTGACCCCGCTGGTCGAGGGCACCGACTACGACGTGGACCTGGATGCCGGCCTGATCCGGTTCTACGGCAGCACGCTGGTCGCCGGCGATGACGTCAGCCTGACCTTCGGCAATGCCGAGGTGGACTTCGAGGTGTTCACCGGGGGCAACTCGGTCCCGACCCTGCGCGGGGATGTCATGATCCTCGAGACGAACCAGTTCTCCCGGGTCCCGCTGCGGACCACGACGTTCAACGGGGTCCTCCGGGCCACGGAGTTCCCGACCCAGTCGGGCGAGTTCGGCGTCTGGAAGGTCCGGGCGACGGCCACCAGCAAGCCGACCATCAAACGCCGTTCCGCCGCATAGCACAGCCCCCACCGCCCAAGCCGGGGAGGAGTTCCGTGCGCTCTTCCCCGGCCCTTCACCCCTGACCCATGACTGACTTTGCCATCCTGCACCCCGTCCGGGAGGTTCCCCTCCGCAACGAGACCGTCACCGTCCGCGAAATGCGCTGGAAGGACGCGATTGCCTTCACCGAAAAGCTCTCCGGGCTCATGGGCCAGTTCACCGAACCCGACGGCCGGCTGGTGGTGACGCCCGAAAAGCTCGGCGCCGTCATCGCCCGCAGCGGGGACCTGGCGACGGAGTTGCTCGAACGCGCCACCGGCCGGGGCCGCGAGTTCGTCGATGACCTCCGGCCAGTCGAGGTCTTCAGCCTCCTGGCCGCCGCGGTCGAGGTGAACCTGCACGAGGACCTGCTGGGAAAAGCCCGCGGCGTCGGCCAGGCGCTCAGCAAAGCCCTCGGCGTCTCGCCTCCTGGGGACGGCTGATTGACCTGCTGGTCCACCAGGGTTACTCGCTGGCCGACACCGAGGGGATGACCGTCCGGCAACTGTTCCACTTCGCCCGCATCGCCCTGGAACGGCTCGAAGCCGTCAACCGGGCAATCAAAGCCGGGCGCCGCTGACATGGCCAAACCACGCATCGAGATCGAGCTGACCACGAAGGGCGCCTCGGCGGTCCAGAAGGCGCTCGGGGGCGTGCTCTCGAGCGTGAAGTCCTGGGTCGGCGGCCTCGGCGCCGTGGTCGGGGCGGCGTTCTCGGTCCGGGAACTGACCCGTGGCCTTCAGGAGGCGGTCACCGCGCTGGATGCCGCGGGAGCGGCGGCCCAGAAGGCGGGCGTGGGCGTGAAGGAGCTTTCGACCCTCGGCTACGCGGCCACGATCTCGAAGGCCAACGTCGAGCAGTTGCAGGTGGGCCTGAAGTTCCTCAACCGAAGCATCTACGAAGCGGCCAACGGGGCGAAGGAGTACACCGAGGCCTACCGCCAGCTCGGGGTATCGGTCCGCAACGAGGATGGGTCACTGCGGTCCACGAGCGAGGTCATGTTGGACATTGCCAACCGGTTCGCCGAGATGCCCAACGGCGCCCAGAAGACGGCGCTGGCGATGCAGTTGCTCGGGCGGTCGGGCTCCGAGCTGATCCCGTTCCTGAACCAGGGGGCCGATGCGATCCGCCAGTTGCAGGAGGAGGCGCGGACCTTCGGCGTCGAGGTGACACCCCAGGCGGCGCAGGCGGCCGGGGATTTCAACGACAACCTTCAGCGGTTGCAGTACGCCGCCCGCGGCATGTTCCAGCAGATCGCGGCCGAGTTGTTGCCGGCGCTGGTGGCGTTGACCGACCGCATCGTGGCCCTGGCCAAGTCGAGTGAGGCGCTCGGGGTCATCGGTCGGGCGCTGTCCGCGGGGTTGAAGGAGGTGGCCTGGTTCCTGGTCGGCGCGGCCGAGGCCGTGAAGGTCCTGGCGGCCGCGTTGGACATCCTGACCGATTACCTCTCGGTGCCCCTGTTCGCCCTGGGCCGGTTCGCCGGGGCGCTGCAGGACCTGGTCGGGATCGTGGTCTCGAGCGTCGGGGAGATGCTCCGGCAGTTCGAGGCCCTCGGGAACGTCATGGCTGCGGTGTTCGCCCGGCAGTTCGGCGTGGCGGCCAGGCTCGCCAAGAGCGCCCTGAAGGACCTGACCGTCTCGGCGGCCAAGGCGACGGCCGACATCGCCGGCGGGGTGGCGCGGGTGGTCGGGACCGTGGGCGAGACCGCGGACTACGCCGCCGAGGTCCACAGTCAGGCCGCGCGCAAGTGGTCCGAGTCACTCGACATGGCGGGTACGGCCATGCTCCGCTTCGAGTGGGAGATGGACCACGCCAAGCCGTCCGCTGCCGCCCTCGAGGCCGGTGCCTTCGAGTCGGGCGAGTTTGATTCGGTGACCATGGTCCGGCAGCGGACCAAGCTCGAACTCGAAGCCCAGGCCCAGACCCTCGCCGACCGGCGCCTCGAGCTGACCACGTCGATTGCCCGGCTCGAGACCGACCGGTTCGTTTCCGACACGGAGCGTTACCGGCAGACCCTCGCCTGGAAGCGGGAGGAGTTGGCCCTTGTCGAGGAACACATCCGCCGGCTCAAGGAACGGCTCGAAGCTCGAGCAGGATGAAGCGACCCGCCAGTTGCTCATCCAGCAGATCCGCCAGGCCGAGCGCGATCAGGCCAGCCTCGGAACCGACATCGCCAAACAGAAGAGCCAGGGCGACCCGGCCTCGATTCGGGACCAGTTGTTCGTGGCCGCCGATGACATGGCCCGGCGGATCGGGACCCTGGCCCAGCAGATCGCCCGCAGCTTCACGTCCGTGGTCGGCTCGGCCATCGACGGGATCGCCGAAAGCATGTCGGGGCTGATCCGGGGCACGATGGACTGGGCCGATGCCCTGCGGAACGTGGCTCAGACCCTCGGGACGGCGGTGGTCAACGCGATCTCGCGGATGTTCACGGAATGGTTGGTCGGCCGGGCCATGATGGCGGTGAAGAACATCCTGTTCTCGCAGCAGGAGGGGGCGGCCGACGCCGCGGCCAAGGCGCCCGGTGCCCTGTTGACTTCCATTTCGAGCTACGGCGTCGCCGCCCTGGTGGGGACCGCGGCCTTGTTCGCCGCCATCGCCGCCATGTCCGGCGCGTTCGCCCAGGGCGGCGTGGTGCGAGGTCCGGGGGGGCCGAAGGAGGATCGGGTCCTGGCCCGGCTTTCGCCCGGCGAGTACGTCATCCCCGCCGAGCGAGTCGGTCAGTACGGCACCGCGTTCTTCGAGCGGATCCGGCGGGGGGAGGACGTGGTCAACATGGGCATCGCGGCAGCCTTCGCCGGCATCAATCAACTCACCGGAGCCCAAACGCGCCCCATCTCGGGCTCTCCGGCCTCTCCCACGCATCACGCAAGCCCGGGGAACCTCACCACACCAGGCGCGGACTCCGAAGGCTCCCAAGGGCAAATCGGGGCTCCTCCGTTGCTGTCCCAACTGTTGACCGAGCAAAACCGGCTGGCCTGGCAGGAAGGCACGATCTTCGGCCGGTTGGTCAGTGGCGGGCTCCGGGTTGATCCTGAGGCCATCCGCCATTACGGCGAGCCAGCGCTCCAGGCCCTGGGGGCCCGGTTGGGTCCCGGCCATGGCGGAGCGGGGCGTTCCCCGGGGCGTCCCCGGCCGGGACCCTGGGCGGAGGCCGTCGGAGGGGCCACTGATCCGTCCAAGCTCAACCTGAGCCTGGTTCTCGTGGACTCGCGCAACCAGGCCCGCCAGTTCCTCGAATCGGCCGAGGGCGAGGCCCGGCTGGTCGAGATCATCCGCAAACGCCGGATGCAGGTCGGCATCCCCACCTGAGATGGCCGTCACCGAGGTCAACGCCCACGTCCTGCTGCCGCACCTGCCCGACTGGTCGCGGCCGGTCCAGTGGTCACGCACCGTGGCAGACCGATGTTCAGCGGGTCTTGACGGGGGCTGAGGAGCGGCGAGCCTTGCGACCGAAGCCGCGCGGCTCCCTGTCCTGGCGACTGGTTCCCTTCGATGTCACCGAGCAGACGCCGCTCCTGGCCCGGCTCCGGGCAGCGGCCAAGTCGGGCCTGGCCTGCGCGCCGTACTGGGGCCGGGGCCTGCGGTTGGTGTCGGCCGCCGGCACCGAGCTGACTCTCGAGGCCGAGGCCTGGCCGTGGTTCGAGGCCGATGACTACCTCTTGCTCCGGTCCCTCGAGGCCGAGGCGGTCGAAGTCTTCGAGCTGGTCCAGGTCGAATCGGTCAACGGCGTCACGTTCACGCTGAAGGTGTCGCTGGTCGGGACCTGGGGTGAAGGCAGTTGGGCCTGGCCGCTGGTGTTCGGCCGGCTCACGTTCTCGGACCTCAGCCACCGCACCGACTGGCACGCGGGCGTGACTGTTACCCTGTCCGAACTCGTGGTCCGACCCGACCCGCCCTCCTGGGTGGACATTTGCTTCATTGATCCGTCGGGGGCTCATGAAGCCTGGAACAACCTACTGCCCGGGGAGTTCAACCTGTCTCCCCTGGACCCACAGGGTGCCGTGCTTGCGAACCTCTCGTTCTCCTGCCTCGGCCCATGGAGAGCCGGACTGCATGGGCCCTACGGAGCCTTCGAGCGGTGGGGGCCATTGACCACCTTCACCTTCACCGGCCTGACCTACCAGTTCAACGCCCACAGCCTCGCCTTCAATGCCGCCGTGTACCTCGGTCCGTTCTGGCGAGGCGAGTTCTACGGACTCTTCGGTGGTTGGGAGACTTGGACCAACCTGTCCGATGGGGAACCGGAGGCCTCCTGGACGGGCGAGCAGCGGGTCTTCGGGCAGGATGTCGGTCACCAAGGCTTGGTCACCTGGTGCGCTAACAGTTATTGAGTCATGGGAGTGTACAAGACGACGGACACGGTGGCAGGCGTGGCTAACACGGCCCTCCTGGGCATCGAACAGTATTCGGTTCGGGCAAAGATGCAGATTCCCGGCAGCAAGGTCATTACTGCGAGTCACCGCGCGAGTAGCGGGACCACCCGGACCATCACGCTGGCCGAACCGCACGGCATGATTACGGGGGCCTACTTCACTTATGGCAGCTTTGGACACGCGGACTACAACCCGCTCACCAACCACACCCTCGGCATCGTGACCGGCGTTCCGGCCCCGAACAAGTTGACCTACACCTCATCGGCTACGCTCACCGAAGCGGAAACCAGCGATACTACTGGTCAAATCCTGGTACTGGGTTGGAAGCGTCTGCGCTTGGGGATGCGCTTCGCGATCCCACGCACCAGCACGTCCAACTGGGATGCGGGAACATTCGCCCTGGGGCTGGGTGTCAGTCAGGGGAGCTATCCGATCGGCTCCCCTCAGTGCGCGCGATGGTGGGGCTTCGCCAACGCCGGCCAAAGCACGCTCAACTACTTCACCTCAAGCGGGACTTACACGGTCTCCGTCGGCAACGGCAACAAGCTCGGCCGCAAGGTGGGGTCTGGATGGGGAGGCGAAGCGAACTTCGTTACCAGTGATTACATCTCGCTGCGGGGTCAGGCGCCGTCAATGGTGTTCATAGATGCTATCAAGGGCACTGGCAATGCCTGGTCCTTTAGTTGGAAGTGCCCAGTCTTCAGCAGCATCTCTCAGGTCACGGCAGAGAGGTTCTTGGCCATCCTCAAGTCACCCATTGCGTTCCTGAGTTCATCAGACCAGTCATTGGAGGGACTCACTCTGTCCGGTTACATCCAGCAGCTTTCGACGACGGCATTTATCCCGGCGGTGCCGGAGAATGGTGCTGACCTCTACCTGGAACCGTTCATCCGGGCGTCGGGTCAGCCCATGGAGATCATGGACATCGGTTACGCCGTGCTGATGTGATGACCTACCGCGACCGCCCCGTGTTCGAGCTGGCCGTTGACTGGACCGCGCTGCCCGCGTGCCGGATCGAGTATGACCTGCGCGAAGTGGCGCTCGGGTTCGGGGCCGAGGCCTTCTACGCCGAACAGGAACACGCGGTCCACGCCTGGGACCTGCGCGTCTGGCTGGACACGGCCGAGGGGATCGACGAGCTGGACGCTTTCACGAAGGCCCTCGGCGGCCGGTTGGTCGGGTTCTGGCTCCCGACGCCCGTCGCCGCATTCCGCATTGTGGCCGGCGTCTCGGCTACCGCTTGCGACATCGCTTCTGCTGGCCTGGCTTCGTCCTGGGCGGACCACCCTGCCTCCTTTGCGTGGTTCACTCGGGCGGGCCAGGCCGGCAAGGGGGCGAAGATCGTTGGCGTCACCGACAACGGCGACGGCACCGAACGGGTCACGTTCGAGGAATCCGTCAGCGTGGATCAGACCTGGCAGGCGTGGACCCTGGCCTACGTGCGCCTGGCCGAGGACACCGAGCGGGGCGAGTTCACCGCCGAGGGCCGTCAGGTCCGCACGGTCAAGGTCATCGAGCTGCCGGCTGAATATGCCGAGATCGAAGCCGGCACCCGGCCGGTGTTCCTCTACCACCTCTGGGTCGGGGAGGGTGCCGAACGGGTGGACTGGTACTGGACGAGCTTCGCCTGGGACCTCGAGGACGTGAACGAACAGACCTACCTGGCCCGCCGCATCACGCACGGGACCATCGGCTATGACACCACCGGGGTCCGGCAGGGGGTCGAGATCGAGGTCGAGCGCCTCGAGGACTCACCCTTCAGCCTCGCCTTCCCGCCGCACGGCTGCCAGCCGTTGAACGTCGAGATCGCCACCGCGGACTACTCGAACCCGACCGCCCAGGTGGTCCTGTTCAGCGGCGTGGTCACGTCGGTCCAGGCCGAGGGCCGGAAGATGCGCGCCCGGTGTGTCACGCTCTGGGGCGGGGACCAGACCCGGGTGCCGGCGTTCTACTTCTCCACCCGCTGCCAGTATCGGGTCTTTGAGCCGGGGACATGTGGCCTGGATCCGGGCGGAGTGGGAGAAGGTGGCCACGGTCACGGGTCTCATCGGCCGAGACGTAACGGTCACGGGTCCGGCCCTTTCGGGCGTCATCGCCAACTGGTTTGCGGAGGGCTGGCTCGAGGTCGGGTCCGGCATCGGCCGCGAGGTCCGGCTGATCCTGAAGCACGAGGCCGAGATCGCCGGCGCCCTGACGCTCACCCTCAACGCCCCACTCCGGTTCAGCGGCGTCGATGCCGAGGTGACGCTCCTGCCCGGCTGTGACGGCCGCTGGGGGACGTGTGACGGGAAGTTCGGCAACACCGTCCGCTACGGGGGGCACCGGTTCGCCCTGCGCAACCTCGCCATCAAGGCCCTCGAGGTCCCCCAGGTCAACGGAGGCAAGAAGTGACGGTCGCGCTCCAGGCAAACCCGCTCCTGCTGGCCGCCGCCCTCCGCTGGAAGGGCACCCCGTTCCACGAACACGCGCGGATCTGCGGCGCCAGCGTGGACTGCGTCCAACTGGCCGCCGCACTGCTCGAGGAAGCCGGCCTGGCCACGGGCCTCGAGTTCCCGCCCTACACCGTGGACTTCGGGGACCACGCCGACACCTCGCCCGTCCTGGCCTGGTTCAAGGCCCGGCCCGAGTGGACCGCGGTCCCGGCCGAGGACATCGCGCCCGGGGACGTGGTCCTGTTCCGGGTCGGCCGGGTGGTGAACCACGTCGGGGTCGCCCTCGGGGACCAGCGGTTCTGCCATTGCCTGCGCGGGCACGGGGTCCTGATCTCCCGGCTCGATGACCCGACCTATGCCCGGCGGTTCGTCATCGCGTTCAGCCCGCCCGGGGCCGACTGATCCATGTTCAACAGCGCCAGCGACATCCTCCCGCCCCCGCCGCCCAAGGCCCTGGGCAAGGACCCCTCCACCCTGGCCACCGACGAGCATGGCCGGCCCGTCCCGTACCTGGCCGGCCGCGCGCGGTTGGGCCTGACCTGGATCAGTGAGCCGTGGGGCGTCCGGTCGGTCCCGGTCCGCAAGAAGGTCGGCAAGAAGCGGCAGACCGTCGGTTACAACTACTTCGCCAGCTTCGCCGGGATGCTCTGCGTCGGGCCGGTTCAGACCCTGCACGCCATCATCGTGGACGATGAAACGGCCTGGGAAGGACCGCTGAACGCCGGAAGCAACGACTCGGCCGAGATCACGGTCGAGGGCCGCGGGAGCCTCACCCTCTACTGGGGCACGGCCACGCAAGGGGTGGACGCCGAGCTGGCCGGCAGCGGGGTCGAGCATCCCGCCTACCGGGGCCAGTGTTACGTGGTCTTCAACGACTGGTTGCTCGGCGAGAACCGCAACCAGGTGCCCGGCATCCAGTTCGAGCTGACCCGGCTCCCGGTGGTGAGCTGGTTGACGGTCAGCGCGGGCCTCAACGGCGAGGTCAACCCGATTGCCGCCCTGGGCGAGCTGATGACCGACACCCGGTTCGGAGCCGGCCTGCCCTCATCGGCCCTGGACACGGTGGGCTGGAACGCGGTGGCGACCCAGTTGTTCACCGACGGCTTCAGCCTCTCGGTGTTCCTGGATCAGGTCACCCGCCTGGACGGGCTGCTCAACGACTTCCTCGAGTACCTCGACGCCGCCCTGTACCACACGCCGGCCGGGAAGCTGAGCCTGCGACTGTTGCGTGACAACGTCACGCCGGTCGCCCTGGACACCGGCAGCCTACTCGAACCGCCCGACCTGACGGCGCACGGGTGGACCGAGGTCGTCAACGAGGTGGTGGTCCGGTTCAAGAACCGGGACCGCAACTGGCAGACGGATGCGGTGAGCTGGCGCAACCCGGCGGCCTTCAACGTCACCGGGCGGCCGCTGACCCAGGCCATCGAGTGCGATTGGATCACCGACCCGGCCGTGGCCTGGAAGGTCGCCATGGCCTACGGCAAGAGTCACAGCCTGCCCTGGCTGGAAGGCCGACTCCGGGCGCGGCGGTCGGTGGCGGCCGGGCTTCGGCCCGGGGACGTGGTCGCCCTGACGTACCCGACGGCCGGAATCGAGGACGTGCGCTTCCGGGTCCTGGGCGTCGAGGTGCCCGGGCCGGAGGCGCCGGACGTGCTTCTGACCGTGCGGGAGGACTCCGCCCACCTGATGGTCAACGACTACCCGGTCCCGGCCGACTCTGCGCTCGAGCCGGTCATCTACACCCCGCTGCCCTGCCATGACGTGCTGGTGTTCGAGCTGCCCCTGGCCTGGACCGGCAAGACGGCCGCCCGGCTGCTCGTGCTGCCCGCCCGGGGCGAGACGCTCTCGAATGCCTGGACCCTTTGGTGGGAGCGATCCGCGAACAGCTTCTCGGCCGTGGGGGAAAGTGGCCTGTTCGGACGCCGGGGCGAGTTGAATGCCGGGCTGTCCTCGACGGGCCTGTTCTACCACGAGGGCGGCCTCGACGTGACGTTCACCAGCCCGGACGATGACCTCGAGGACATGCCCTTCGACGAGGGCGTCGGCGCCCGGCGGTTCCTGATCTTCCTCGGCGACGAGATCCTCCTGGGCTGGTCCCCGACGTTGGTGTCGGCCGGCCGCTACACCCTGAGCGTGGTCCGTGCCCAGTTCGGAACCGTGCGGCGGACCCATGCCCTCGGCGCGGAGTGCTGGTGCGTCCAGCTCGGGGACCAGCCCTTGTTCGAGTGGGACGCGCCCAAGTGGGCGCTGGCGGTGGGTTTGAAGGTCCAGCCCCGGATGCTCCACCTCGAGGTGAGCCTCGCGGACGTGGCCAAGATCACGCATCCCATCCTGCTGCGGGCGCTCCGGCCCCTGGGGCCGGCCAACCTCACGGCCAACGGGGACGGCGTGGCCCCGACCTACGCCACCGGTCAGAACGTGGTCCTGGACTGGGACCTGACCAGCGAGGGCCGGGACGAGGCCGAGCCCGAAGTGGACCTCGAATGCCGCGCGGACCAGGCGGTTCTCGAGCTGTGGGCCGGCGGTGTCCTGAAGGGGACGCTCTACGTGAACCGAGCCGGCCCCTACACCCTGACCAACGCTGCCCTGGTCGCCGCGCTGGGCGCTGAGACCGACTTCACCGTCCGGGCCTACCTCGCTCTGGGCGGGCACCGCAGCCTGGACTACGACTCCGTGACCGTCTCGAAGACATGAGCACCATCGCACCGAGCCGACTGAATGACGTCAGCAACGCGGCCCTGTTCCGCGAGTTGACCGCCGCAACCACTCCTGGGGGGGGAGGGGGTGAGAGGGGGTAAGCACAGAACGGGAGCCCGACCAGGATCCTCGGCCCGCCCACCTCGGCGCCCGGGTCCGGGGGGGTTTCGGGCGGTGCTGGGGGGGGAATGGCGTTGCACCGGGGCCGGAACGCCCGGGACCTGGCTCCAGATCCGGCCGGCGGCGGCGACGGCGGACCCATCAAGCGGCACGATCCCAACGGGTTACCTCATCCTGAACGTTACCACCGGGCACCTGAAGCACCATGCCGGCGGGTACCCTTGGACGACGAAAAAGGGCACCGGGGCGGACCCGCCCCCCCCCCCCCCCGCCCCCCAAGGCCCGCGGGCCCCCCCCCCCCAGGGCCACCCCCCGCCCCGGCGGGGGCGGCGCGGCGCCCCCCCCCCGGGGCCCCCCCCACCGTGGCCCCCCCCGCCGCCGCCAGAACCACCGCCCCCCCCCCCGCCCCCCCTTCCTCACGATACAGAAGGCCCTGGATGCGGCCGCGGCCCTCGACACCGTCATCTACAACGTCACCGTGCAGGTCGCCGACGGGACGTATGAGCAGCCGCTCGTGGGTCGCATCCTGGTCGGGTCTGGCAGGATCACCGTCCAAGGCAACTCGGGCAACCCATCCGCCGTCATCGTGCGAGGGACCAGCGGCAACCCAACGGTCTTGGTTGGTGCGGGATGTTCCTCACCCTCAAGTATCTGAGGCTGGAGGAAACGCCTCGGGCTACGCGCTGGTGACGAGCGAAATCAATGGGGTCATCGACATCGACAGCGTGGTGTTCGGAACCCTGGCGTCGGGCCAACCGCAGATTGCGGTGTCCCGGTGCGGAATCGTCCGGGCGATCGGCAACTACACCATCGCAGCCGGGGGCGCGGCCCACGTGATGGCCTGGGGCCAGGGGGTCTTCGACTGCCGCAACAGGACGATTACGGTCAGTGGGACCCCGGCCTTTGCATGGGCCTTTGCTACGGCGTCGGAATGCTCGCTGATGATGTTCAACACGAGCACGTTCAGCGGTTCGGCCACGGGGAAGCGGTACGACATCGTGACCAATGCTGTCGTCCAGACGGCCGGCGCCGGCGTCAACTTCCTCCCCCGGCAACTCCGCCGGAACCACCGCCACCGGGGGCAGTACGCGTAAATTGGGCGAAGTTGCGCTTGCCCGCCCATCTGCAGCGTCACCACCGGGCACATCAAGCGTCACGCGGGCGGAGACGTGAGGGAGGTACCGTCGGCCTCGCCAGAGGCGCTGCCGGACAATCGCCGGGGACCGGCTCCATCCCTCGCTGGGGTCGAAATGCCACGGAAGCGTAGCCAGGACGCGTGCCTCGGCACGGAGGGCTCGCGGTCATGGGGGAGCTGCGCGGTACGTCTTCCCCCGGTTCTATCCGCACGTCAGCCGGCACCATGTCCAGCGGGCTGGCGACGCTCAAGCTCTCGGCATGAAAGTACCCCATGGTGGTCTCCAGGCATTCGTGGCCCATCGCCGCCTGGATGGCCCGAGGATTGGCGCCCCGCGCCAGGCAGTGCGTCGCGTAGGCGTGGCGCAGCTCATGCGGCAAGATCGTCAGCCCCAGTCGCCGTCCCGCCTCCCGGATCGCCCGCTGCACATTGGCTTCATGCAGGCGATAGCGCACGATCAGGCCGCTTCGGGGATCACGGCACGGACGCTGGGCCGGGAACACCCACGCCCAAGGCCAGGCGTACTGGTAGGCGGGGTACTTGCGCGCCAGGGCGTGCGGCAGGGCGAGCGGGACCCGGTTGCGCTGGTCGCACGTCCACACCCTGCGCGCGGTTTCGAGTTGTTCGGCCAGGGGGCCAAGCAACGAGGACGGGAGCGCCACGACCCGGTCTTTGCCCCCCTTGGCGGCGCGAATGACCACCCGAGCACCGGGGAGATCGAGGTCTCGCACCCGCACGTTGAGCGGCTCGCTGACCCGCAGGCCGCAGCCGTAGAGCAACCGAGCCACCAGCCCGTTCGGGAAGCCGGGCTGATCACGAACCGCTTGCAACAAAGCATGGGTTTCGGCTATAGTCGGGGCGTAACGCAGATGAACCGGTCGCTTGGCACGCAGGGCGTCCACTTCGCGCAAGGGGGTGCCCAGGACGTCGTGGTAGAAGAAGACGATGGCGTTGAAGGCTTGGTTCTGGGTGCTGGCGGCGACGTGCCGGTGGAGCGCCAGATCGCTGAGGAACTGTTCCAACTTCCGCTCACTCGGCCAGGGGGAGGCATCCGGCGCAGGGCCTCGATGTAGCGGCGCAGCCAGTGGACGTAGGCGTCCTCGGTGGCCAGGGCTTTGTGCTGGCGGCGCAGGACCTCGCGCAGGCGGGTGAGGGCTTGGGTGGTGGTCATAAATCGCCAATTCCACCTTCAATATACGAACCGCCAGTCGCATAATCAACGTTGCTTGGGCGCCGGTCGCGCTCTGCTAATGGGCACTACAAACGCCAGGCTGGCCAGGATCCCCGGTTGTGGCTACCATCAGCCGCAGCGCGGCGCGCCGCCGCTGAAGCGCGCTTCCAGCGGACGGTCGGTCGCGCTGCGGCAGGCAGCACCCGGTGCTCTGGCTGCCGGGGTGGGAGGGAGCGCTTCAGCGGCGGCTCCTCGGCGCCAAGCAACGACTCGCTGCATCGGATCCGCCTGCGGGGGTTTCGGTCCCTGGCCGAGGTTTGGGGAGGCGGACCGATGACCTCTATGTGTTCGACCCCCGAATCAGGGCAGATGGAAAGGAGACTCCAGAGCCAGAGAGGAGCGTCAACCCAGGCGCTCGTCGCCGTCGGTTGCGGAGCGCTCCCGTCCGGACCGAGCTCTGCGTCCTTCGTGTCTCAGCGGTGGCGGCGTGGGATGGTACACCGCCGAGGCGCGAAGATCGCAGAGAGACCCGGCCAGGGCACCGCTCGTCTGAGGCAGCCGCTCGGGAGCGCTGTTCGCTTACCCAGCCAACGTAGGCACGGCGGTCCGGTGGGGACCAGGGACCGGAATCGCGGGTCGAACCACGCGGTCGAGGCGAACCGCCGCCCCACTGCTCCGCCGAAGGCTGGTTCGCCGTCTGGAGGGTCCTCCTGCTCCCGACCGTTGTCCCCGGCGGCGATCGCTTCACCTCATCGTTAGCCGTCATCGCGCGTCATGCAACTTTCCGACACCGAAAAGAAGATGATCGCAAGGCTTCGCCGGAGGGAGGAGCAGATGCGTCGCTGGCGATGGTGGCTTCTATTCGTTGGTGTGTTCTGCCTTGGAGCGGTCTGCTATTCCTTTACCATTCTACTGCGCCTCTTCCACGAGCCCGATCTGACAGCCGTGTTTGTCATCGCGTGCTTCCTGCCACAGCTTTACCTCGGCTGTTTGGTCGGCGCTGGAATGATTGGTTACACATGGGCACGTTGGAGCGGCAATCCGCAGACGAGACTTCTACTGAGGTTGCTTGATGAGAAGATTGACGGCTAACCACTCGGTCGAGGCGAACCGCCGCCCCGCTGCTCCGCTCGAGGCGAGTCCGGAGTCCGGGGGGTCCTTCTGCGGCCAAGCGTTGTCCCCGACGGCGGTCGCCTCACCTCATCGTTCGGGGGATTTTCAGCATGACGATCAAGACGAGATCTGAGAGTCTCAGCCCGCGCGAGCACGCTGCGGCTGTCGTGCTTGCGACCCTGGCGTTTACAGCCACACTCATCACCATGTACATGGGGACTACTGGTGGACCGTGGTGGTGCTGGTTGCTAGCGCTGAGTGGCCTGATCCTAGGTGCTGACATGATCCGGATTGTGATGAGGAAACCCGCGCAACGCACGCCAACCGTCGGTCAGCGGCCGGACTCAGACATGTCTCCGGAACCAGAATGATCAGATTGCAGGAGGATTGAGCCGAGGATCGGAGGAGAAGATGACTATCCCGAACCATCCAGCCGAGCGAACGGCGGTGGGCGGACGCCTTTCCCGGTCTCGAACGCGCTGGACCGCCGCCGTCGCTCACTTCTGTCGTTGGGTGATTCCACGGATGGCCCATGGTTAGAGCGCTTTACAACCTCGCAATTGTCGCCGTTGGCTTCACGGTTGCGATACTCATGGACTATGGGTACGTCAAAACGGGGGCTGCCAATGACCCAGATAGCCTGTTCCGCCGAACGCAATGGACCGTTTGGCTGTTTCCGATTTCTGTTCTTGCCCTTAACTGGTGGCTCTTCCGCGGCCTCCCACCACCCGGACGCCTGGCAGTGTGCGTCGGAACGGCTGTGCTACTCTGGTTGATCCAAGTCGTCCTGTTGTCCACTATCGGTGCGGAGATTCACTACCGGATTGGGGAACAGACTGATGACCCCACCCAACCAGCCAGCCGAGCGAATGGCGGCGGGCGGACGCCGTTCTCGGGACCGCACGCCACAGGCTGCCGCCATCGCTCACTTTTGTCGTTCGGCCAATGAGTCCCCACCTTGAACACATCGATTGAGATCCACGATTCGCGCGCTGCCGAGATCTATCGCGAGGGAGACTCAGTGAGTGTGCTTCTCGCACCGGCGTACCTCCATCGATCCATGGGGCGGCCGGGAATCGATTCTGGCACCGGTTGGACTCAAGATGCACGGCTCGTATTTGGCAGCGGTTCGGTCTCGGGTGTGGTCCCAGAGTTGCCCTGCGACATCATGAACGGGGAGTTGAGTCTTTCCGGGGGCCGCTATACGAACGAGATTCCTGTACCGCTGCAGGCCGCTGGTTCTGTGGAGTTGCATCTCGTATTTTGTCCGGGATGCGACGTTTTCATAACAGGTACGACAGTTCGATTGGAATTGCTCGGTGAGGCGAGGTATGTGGAAGAGTTTGACCCATAGGCGGTGGCCGAACCATCCAGCCGAGCGAATGGCGGCGGGCCGACGCGGTTCGCGAGATCGTGCGCCGTGGGCCGCCGCCATCGCTCACTTTTGTCGTTGGACACGAGAACTATGAGAAGCGTCTGGGTTGGTTTGGTCCTGGTGGCCTCTTTGGGCTGCGCGCAACGGGTTGCGTGGTCGGAACTATCGATCCGCGAGATCGAGGAGTTGTCGTTCGATGACGGTTACCGCTTCTGGCGCCAGGAGAAGAGGGCATTCGCCACCGAGGGGTCCATCGAAGGATCGCACTCCAACTCCCGCAGGCGCCACGGATTCGCGGACAGGCGAGTTCACGCCCAGCAAGATCGCCGCACTGGAGTGCCGTCTCGGGCGCGAGGCGCATCTGCACCAGGGGTTTCTTCAGGAGCAACTGGCCACGGACCCGGAGGTGCACCGGATTCTGGAGGCGTCAGCGCGCCTGTGTGAGGAGTATGGTATCGCATCCAAGGCACAGGTGGTGCGGTTGGCCGATGGCCGCTATTCCCATCGGGTTACGGACGGCTGGAGTCCGCAGGTTCAGCAGCGGCTATGGCTGGAGGCGTTGACCATAGCCGGCTCCCAACGGTTCGGTCCTGCGACCGAAAGCCAATCGGTTCACTCGGGGACAGGTCGAACTACATCAGCGGCTGGCTCCCGTCGTTGACCTTTGCGTTCAGACGCGGCTACACGGCAGCCGCAAAGGCAGCGAACAGACCCGTCTCGGGCTCTAAGCGGACTGCCTTGCAGGTTTGAATTCAGGCACCAAAAGGCACCAGTGACGGCAAGTACAGGCTTTTGAAAGGGTTTTCGATCATTTTAGGAACCTCGGGGATGGGGAGGTGACGGGTCGGGCGGTTCATGGGAAGTGGGAGTTCGCTGGGCCTTCAGTCAGTCCGAATGCGGTCAGGCCGGTGGCTACCTCGCCACCCGGCGAAACCCAAATAGACAGATGGTCTGGTTCAAATGCCATTCTTGGGGCCGCCATGGAGCCGACGTACTTTCACGCGTGCTTGCCTGGTACAATCAGATCGTTCGGGCAAAGCCATGACCCAAACTGGTGGGTCACTGTACTTCCACCGCACCGATGTCGCTGCCGTCGCCATAGTTCGCGTCGGGAATCGAAGGGAAGTTCTTCGGCCGGGGCCGGCCGCGCTGGTCGGTGCTCAAGCCGTTGCGCCTTCCCTGGTCAATGGCCTTGCTCCCGGGGAGTGGGGCCATGGTGGGGGTGGGGCCGCCGTTGTCCTGCAATGGGCCGAGCTTCGGATCGAGGGGATTGGCGACCGTGCCGACCTGGTCTCCGGTCGCGCCCCAGCCGGTGCTGAGGCCAGCAGTTCCGATCAGGTTATAGCCGAGGGAAAGGAAGGAGCCAAAGCACTCCCCAACACCGGCAACACCAGCATTCCCAGCGATGATGCTGTTCGAAACCTGCACAGCGGTCAAGGAACCCTGCAACCAGATTGCGGCATCAGAAGATGCGCTGTTACCACAGACCGTTGTGCTTAACACCTTTAGTTTACAGTTATAGGCGTAGATTCCGCCGCCGATGCCGGCCCGGTTCCCTGCGAGCGTGCAGTTCTCAAGGCTGACTTGGCCTGGGCCGAACGCTGTTCCGCCCCCGTAGTTTCCTGCGCTATTGTCGGAAATCGTGCAATCCTGAATGACGCAAGTAGCTCCTCGGTCCGTGACGATACCGCCCCCATAGCCGGCGGCCGTGTTATTTCTGAGCACGCAGTCTCTCATCGTCAGCGTTCCGAAAACCACGATGCCCCCTCCGGCAGCAGCTTTCCCCCCCATGATGGTGAGGCCGACGAGAGTGACAACCGATCGATCATCGATCTGGAAGACTCCGCTCAGGCCTTGAGCGTCAGCGGTAACAACCTTGGCGCCGGGCCCGATGATTTTGAGGTCCTTGTTGATTACCAACTGACCACTCGTCAGCTTGATCGTTCCGGTGAGTCCCGGGGCGAAGACGATGGCGTCGCCAGATCGGGCATCACTGATTGCCTGGCGGAGGGAGCCGGCGAAGCTGTCGTTCAAGTTCCCGCACCGTCAAGGCGACTGGAAAGAGTTGCACCCCTTCCTGGAGCAAGGTCATCCGCCAAAACCGAGAGTTCCCTCCCCGAGCACGCCGCTCAGCGGCAGATGGAGAAATCTCGGTTGCGCCGACCTGAACTGGTCGCCGCTCGATCTGGGAGCCACGTCTCGACCCCGCCCAGCCCCGCGACCGTTTCAACCAGCACCCCGGGATCGTCCGCGGGCCAGCTCAAGGTCAGGGGCTCAGGCAGTTGTGGGTCCAAGGCGACCTGGATGCGGGTGTGTTCCTGCCGTCGCAACAAGCCGACTTCCCTGGTCCGAGAGGGCGCGCGAATACAGGCGCACTTCATCCAACATCCCGTCGAACACGTCCGTCGGCGCTCCAGCCTGATCGCGCGCCCCGATGAGGAGGTGCTGGGAAGTGTATTCGGGCGCGATGTTGCTGGCGGTGCTCGCGACCAGCGCCCCCGTCCAGGAACAATGCGTTGGTCTCCCCATCGAACCGATAGGCCACGTGATACCAAGCGCCCGGCGCCGGGTTGAAGGCCACAGCCACCGCCGGCGCATCCGGCGAAGGCCCTCCTGCCCGACCGCGCAATTGGCCGTCCGCATACCACAACGCGAAGGACTCCGGCGCGCCAGGCTGTGTGGCTTTGCTCAGGATGCCCTGAACGCGCGTGGCCGACCGGAAGTTCACCCACGCGGCCGTCGTGAACCGGACGAAGTGCAAGGTGGGCGCGTCGGGGACCTCCAGGTGCGTTCCGCCCGTGAAATCGAACGCCTGGCCAAGTTTGCTCTGCGCCGCGTAGGCGATAGCCGGAGCGCCCGAAGCGTGATGCGGCCCGGCTGAATCCCTCCCATTTCCTCAGCCCGCCACCATGCGACCAGGCCGCGGGGTGATCGGGCTATCCGGGACGATTCCGCCCACCCAGTCAATGTCATCGCCGGGCAGCGTATCGAGTCGTTCGATGATCCCCCGCCGTTCGCGTCCACCCGGAAGATGCCGTTCCGATCTTCCGGCTTGCCGGCCCCCAGAATCTGTAGCCCGTCCAAAGTCCAGACGGCGTTGGCTCGAAACCCCGCGTTGGCGCCCGCTCACGAAGGTCAGGACGGTCCGGTCGGAACCGTCCGGCCGGAGCTTGACGAGGTTGCCGGGGCCTCGCTGCATCTGGATGGAGTCGGCATTCGCGACGAGGATCCATTGCCCGTCGGGGGACCAGGTGGGATAGACATCCTCGCCCGAGGCCGGTGGCAAGTAGTGTTTGCCCGTCCCGTAGGCATTCGCGGTGCCAATCTGCCTCAGGCTGAGGTTGTGAAAAGCGATGCGGCCGGTGAACGGGTCCGCAGCGGGGCTGTCGTCCCAACAGTGACCGCTCACCAGGGTGATCGGCACGGCACCCGAGCGGGCGACCTGGAGGATGGAACACTCTGGCGTCGAAAAGGACTTGGCGGCCTTCATCGGCGAAGCTGACGCCGATGACGTAGTCGTGGTTCTCATGCAGCATGCGCTCGCTTCCCTCCGCCAGGTCGCGAACATAGACGTTCCCGTGGCCTGCCAGGCGCCGTTGTCTCGCAGGTAGGCCACGTACCGGCCGTCCGGGGAGAGCTGCGGACGCGTGCCTTCCATGAGGTAAGGCCCGGCCGGTGGCAGGATCAAGGCCCAGATGCTGCCGTCCGATCCGGTAGTGCGGCTGTACACAATGCTGCCGGGAACCAGGGCCTCACCGCGCGGACTGGCGAGCGTTTGCGCTGGATATGCGAACAGGTTCTGCACCTCCGCATTGCTCAACGTCCGATCGTATACCTGCACCTCGTCCACCAGTCCGGTGAATCGCCCGGTGGCAACACCATGGGACACTGATCCCCCAATCAGAAACGGCGCGTTGTTCAGCACCACGGGTTCGCTGGCGCCGGTCGCCGCCAGCGCACCGTCCACGTAGATCCGCTCGCTGCCGCCGGCTTGGTACACGCCCACCAATTGGTGCCAGTTCCCATCGTTGACGCTCGCGGACGAAGTCACGCCATCGCGGACAAACTCGGAGACCACGAAGGTCGCCTTGTCCGGCGCGCCGCCGCCCCCCGTGGGATTGATCGCGAAGAAATAGCCGTTCTCGCTGAACGCCTCGTGTTTCCCCAGCACGACCGTGTCACCTCCGTGGCCGTGGTTTTCACCCACAAGACGATGGAGAAGTCGCCATTGGTTAGTCCGAGCGCGTTGCCCATCGAAACCCAGCCATTCTGCGTGCCGTCCAGCCGGATGGCGTTCCCGGCTATGCCACCCGGCACGAACGTGGCCCCCGTCGCGGAAAGTGCGCCGTCCAGCGAACCAAGGCTGTCGCGGGCGATGGCGCCGTCGGCTTCGTCGAAGTGCCATTGCGCCACGACGCCCGCCTGGCCCGCGCCCATGCCAACGAGGCTGGTCACTGCGGCCAGGAGTCGAAGAGCCCTTTTGGTCATGGAGATCACGGTGGGAGGAGACTCACGCGGTAGAACCGATGTGGGGCGGTCTCGGGCAGCGTGAGATTGACTTGGGAACTTTGGGCCAAGACCGCCGCCCCGGTCGGTTCCCACGGAGCGTTGATCAGGGCGGCGCTCTGTTCCACTTGATAGCGGCGTCCCGGTGTGGCACGGAACTCGACCTGCACTTCGCCGGCCTCGTGGGCAATCCGAGTAAACCGAAAGCCGCTCTGGGGATCACGCGGGTCCGTGTCACTCAGATATTCGACGAGGTTCGAGAGGCCATCGCCATCCGTGTCCAAGGCAGCGTCCCGCGGATTGTCCGGGTCCAACTCGTGTCGGACTTCCCAGCCATCGGGCAAGCCGTCCTCATCCCGGTCGGCGGTTGCGTTGGCGGCGGTGCCCCTGAGGAACCAGGTGGCGCCGAGCGACTCCACGTGGCCGTCCCCGGAGGTCGAGAGGACCAGCATGGCGCCGTGGTCGGTCTGCTCCAGGCTCAGCGCGGCGACATCGTACTCGCCCACCACGGCAACCAGGCGCGTCGGTGTGGTCGCGGTCGGTTTGGCCCAGAGCTCGACACGACGGACATCGGGGCTGGCCCCTGCGGTTGTCGGACGCCATGGGGGCCACCCACCAGCGCGCGGGCCAGTTGCGGCACGGTGTTGCCCGCCGCCGGGATCAGATACAATGACCTGCCCGACACCCGCACGTTGTCCACGATGACCGTCTCGTCGGGTTGGGGATAGATGAGGGGGGCGATCCGCGCCTCGAGGGCGACACAGCCAGTCCCCAGGCAGGCCCGCCACCAATCGGCGGAGCCGCAGGCGCAATCCCGCACGACCTGGCAGTCCCGCTCGAAGGGGTCCACTCCCACCGGACACGGGTCAAGGGCGTCGGGAATCCCGTCGTTGTCGTCATCGAGGTCGGCGCAGTTCAACAGGCCATCGTGATCCGGGTCCGCGGGGCTGGGCCAGGACGTCGCCGCTGCGCGGGTTGCAGCACGGACCGAAGTAGGAGCCGATCCTTTCGGTGGGATCGTCCGGATGCTGGTCCGGGAGCGTTGCGGCTGCGCCGCGGGCGTCGGCCAGGGTGTTGTAACAACCATCGCCGTCGCGGTCCCGGTCGCAGACGTCGCCCTGCCCGTCGCCATCGAGATCCTCCTGGCGGGGGTTGAAGACCCGCGGGCAGTTGTCGCAGACGTCACCGCGGCCATCGCCATCCGCGTCGGCCTGGTCGGGATTGGGTACCAGCGGGCAATTGTCGCGACTGTTGACGATGCCGTCGCCATCCGTGTCGAGC
This sequence comes from Verrucomicrobiota bacterium, assembly GCA_027493615.1. Taxonomy (GTDB): domain Bacteria; phylum Verrucomicrobiota; class Verrucomicrobiia; order Limisphaerales; family J093; genus DSVZ01. Next base: position 17,887 of record JAOSKK010000038.1, on the reverse strand, counting down.
GTGTCCTCGACGCCGTCGCATTCGTTGTCCCCGAAGCCGACGCCGACCGCGAACCAGGCGTTGCGGACCGTGCAGACGTCGGTGTACGTGAAGCCGTGATCGCCGCTGGCGGCCCACGCTCGCGCGGTGGTGACCTCGAAATCGCGGGCGACCTGGAACGTCGCGTTCCTGGGGAGGTGGACCAACGCGTGGAAGAGCAAATCGCGCATCTTGGCCAGACCCATCCCGGCCACGGCGACGTTGTTGAAGACGCCGCCCTCCGCCATCAGGTAGGCGGCCTTGTTGGGAATACCGCTGTTGCTGTGGACCCCGCCGGAATCAGAGGTGGTGAGCACGTAGCCGGACATCTTGTCGGGCTGCGCGTAGGTCGGCGGGGACTGCAGGTCCCGCAGTGCGCCTGCGCCGCTCGTCACTTGCTCGCCGATGGTCCAGTTCAGGTCGCCCTTCTGCCGGTCGGCCACCACGGCCATCACGTCGGCGAAGCTTTCGTTCAACGCGCCGGACTGATTGAGGTAGATGAGCTGGCTGCCCTCATCGCTGCTGATGATGGCATGGGTGAACTCGTGGGTGAGCACCTCGAAGTCCATCATGCCGGTGCTGAACTGGATGAGCTCGCAGCCGGAGTTCCATTGGGCGTTCGGACCATTGGGCACGGTTGCGTGAATGAATATTTCGATCTGACCGCCGTCCTCGTCCCAGGAATGCCAGCCGAAGCTGTCGTGGAAGAACAGATAAGTGTCGCGTGCGAACCACCACGCGCCCACCGCATCCGGGTCCCGGTCGTAGTCGTGGTTGAAGGAATCCTCGTCGCCCACGGTCACATCGTCGCTGAGGTTGAAGCACGCGTTGTTCTGGGCGCTGGCTTCCTCCTCCGCGTCCTGGAGATCGAGGTCAAAGCTGGTCAACCCGCTGTCGGACATCGTCAGCGGCAGTTCGAACACCACGGCGCCCGTGTCCGCATCCACGAACACCTCGGCCCGCGCCGCCACGTACTGAACCCGCCACACCCGCACCGGTGGCCCGGCCAGGTCCAGGAGTTGGGGATCGAAGACCTCCAGCCGCGTCGGCTTCCGCAGCGTGGTCACGGATTGCTGGAGCGCCGCGAGCGCCGCCGCCTCGGCCTGCCCGGCGGTCAGTCGCGGTGCCGCCGACAAATCCAGGGCCGCCAGACGTTCGTTGGGCACCACCCCGCCAGCGGTCCCGAATACTTCGTCGCCGACAAGCGACAGCACGATCTCACTCGCGAACACCGCCAACCCCCGAGGCGCTGGCGCAGGGCCACGGTGCTCAGCGGCCCGGTGCGCACCCGGCCGAGCTCGAAATCGCGTTCCGGCGCGGACAGACCGAACAGGTCGCGGTAGGTCTGCAGGAAGTTCAATCCGCGTTCAGCGGGCGTGGCCCCGCTCACCCGGATGCGCGTGTTCAAGGCTTCCGGCACGCCTGCGCGATACGCGACTACGACGGGTTCAGCGGAAGCGGCCCGCAACGCGCGCAGCGCCAGGACCTGCGGGTCCGTGATCGAAGGCGCCGGAACGTATTGCACGCCCGAGGGGAGCACCGTCTCGCCCCGGTTATCGCTGACGACGACATCGTGCGGGCCGAACAACGCCCCTTCCGGCAGTGGCGGCACCTCGCCCGTCAGGCTTGTGCCGTCGGCGGCCACACGGATGTTACGAAGGAGGTTCTGGTTGCCGTCCGCCGCTGGGAAGCCGACCCGGACCTGCGTGTCCGCTCGCAGGTTGGCCCCATGCACGATGACCGTCCCGCCGCTCGCATATAACTGACCGCCCTCGACCGACTCAATGGTGGGGACCGTCCCGACCTCAACGGCCGCCAGCAAGGTGGCGACGGTCCGACCACACCGCCGGAGTTCGAGGTCGTGCGGCCCTGTCGGGAGGGGCGGGGTCCGGGCTTGAATCTCCGACGAATGGACGTGGACCAAGTCGCTGAAAGGCAGTCCACCAACCCACAATTCGTCCACCGCGAGCAGGTCGGTCCCTTGCACCCTGACCCACGTCTCGCGGTCGCTCGGGATTCGGTGGGGAGGATGGATGTCAACGTGGGGAGCGGCGCGGTGGTTGAATCCAAAACCGTCACGGGGAATTCGCCGTGAGCCACATTGCCCGCGGCGTCGGTGGCCGTGCAGGCCACCCAGATCGTTCCGGGCGGCAGCACGGAACCTGACGGCGGTTCACAGGTGATCCGGACCGGGCCGGCGCGATCATCCGTGGCGGTGACCTCGAACCGCACGACCGTCCCAGCTTCCGTCCCACACCCCGTCACAAGCCGGTCCGGGAGATGCAGCACCGGGGGCGTGGTGTCCGGGGCGACGATCACCGCGCCGACCCAGTCCAGCGGATCGCCGGCCGGTGTGTTCAGGCGCGACCGGATTCCGGAGCCATCGGCGGCAATGACGTACACACCGTTGGTCCCGTTGACCGTGCCCGCAGCGAGGAGGCTTTGGCCGTCAGGCATCCACGCCGCGCCATTGTAGAAACCTTCGTTGGCGTTCGTAACGGTCGTGAGCCACAGGAACCCGGTGCCGTCCGGCCGAACCTTGATCAGGTTCCCCGCGCCTTGTTGGGTCGGATAGAACTCGCCCGCCACGGCCGCAATCCATTCTCCGTCCGGCGACCAGACCGGCCAGGCCTCGTCGAGCGGCGACGCGGGCAGGTAACGCTTGTCCGACCCATCCGCGTTGGCCACACCGAGCTGTCCGGCCGAGACGTTGTGGAAGGCAATCCGACCGGTCACCGGGTCCACGCTCGGCCCGTCGTCGAAGCAACTGGAAGGCATGGCCAGAGCGACCCCGCTGCCATCGCGATTCATGCGGTAGATGCCGCAGGAGTGATCGAAGACAATCTGGGTGCCATCGGCGGAGAAGCCGGCGCCGGCCAGGTAATCGCCCTCGGTGAACACCCGCCGTTCGGCGCCAAATTGCAGGTCCCGGACATACAGGTTTCCCCGGTTCGCAAACGGATCCTTGTCCCGCAGGAACAACAGCCAACGTCCCTCGGGCGACACCCGGGGGCGTACACCATCAGCCAACCGCCGTTCTTCGCCCGTTGCGGGGTCAAACCACCAGACGCTCCCCGTGGTCCCGGCCCGCCGCCCATAGACAACCCCCGGCGCCAACGGACGCGGAGGCAGACAGCGGCCCGCGCTCCCGGCTTCAAAGAGGGAGCGAACTTCCGCGGCGGACAAGGCGCGGTCGAAGACACCGAGTTCGTCCACCGCCCCATAGAAGCCGTTGCCCACGGTGTCGCTGCGCATCCCGATGGCGGGGCCGGTGGCGAAGGTGAAACCAGGATCGTAGGCTCGCGGTGTTCCCGCCCGGCCATCGAGGTAGAAGGTGACGGTGCCACCGGACTTGGCGACCGCCACGTGATGGAACTCGAGGTCGGTGATCTCGAGATCGTCCGCGGCGACCGAGCTGGCGTCCACCTTGGTGAGCACCGGATGACAACCGCCGCCGGCCTGGCGGAGTCCGAACGCGCATCCCCCTGACCGTAGCCAAAGATCACGCCGTCGAAGGTACCTCCCGCTCCGGGGTCGCGGGTGATCTGCGAGGCGTCGGCGCGTTGCACCCAGGCCTCGACAGTGAAGTCCTGGCGTTGAAGCCACAGGCTGCCACCCACCAGCACACCGTCCCCATGCCGTCGAGGCGGAACGCCTGTCCCACCATGCCCGGGGCAAAGCCGGCATCGCCTGCCAGCGCGCCGGCCCAGCCACGGACGGTGTCCAGGACGTCCCCGTTGGCGGCCCACCAGCCCACCAAGCCCGCCGGCGCCACCACGCAGTCGCCGACCGCCTGCACCAGGTTGAACACGAGCACGAGGAGCGCTGCGACCAGGCAGGCGCGGGGAAGGCTCTGGGTTCTCACAAGACAGAAACGAACGGGGCATCGCGCTGGGGTACTCACGACACAATGACGGTCGTACTATAAAAGCAAAGCATCTGCTGTCAATGAGGCTCACGAATTGTCGTGCACGGTGAGCGCCGCTCCGTCGCCCGCAGCCCACCGGCGTCCGTATGGCGCTGTGGGAGAGCGGTCGCTCCCACCGCCGCCGGTGATCTGGCCGTCGGTGGCCGTCAGCAGGAAGCCGTAGTTTCCCAGGCCGTTCACCGTGCCCGTGCCTTTGTATTGGGCCTTCGCGCCCTTCTGGTACTTCGAAACGAATCCGAAGGTGGCCTGGTCGCCGTTGCTGTCCGTTACGGTCACGCGCACCGAATTGACGCTGGCTGAGGCGTAGGCGTGCGACGCGCTGGCCTCGCCGTTCACCGACGGAACCACGGCCGTCGAACTCCCGTCGTCCCAGGCAAACGTGACGTGCTGGTTGTCCCGCGCGCCGACGGCCTGGAACGAAACCGTGACGGTGGCGCTCGTGCCGACGGCCAACGGATCTGCCGGGCCAACGACCGAATTGATCACCGGCGTCGTGTCGGCGAGAGCGAACACCGTTCCGGCCAGCTCAGTGATCTTCGGCGTGCCGGTGTCGTCGAAAGTCACGGTGAATCGGCCGCCCGAGACGGTGCCGTCCAGATTGTCGGTCGTGTCTGTCAACGGACTCGTGTCGCCGCTGCTCTTCACCGGTATCCAAGTGGTGCCGTTGAGCCAGGCAAGTCGGAGCGAGGATTCGTCGCTGCCGGCAATGGTCGAGGGATAGAAGAGGCGGGCGGTGATGGAATCGCTCGCGTCGGCACCAGAGGCCTGGATGTCGTAATAGGTTCCTCCCGCGCCGATGGCGGGACCGCCCGGAGGCGTGCCCGAGTACACCGCGGCGCTGAGCACCACGGAATCCCCATCCACGCTTCCCACGCTCGCGTTCTTGACAGTGAAGGGGACTGGACTTGAAAGGCCCCCTCCTGGATTGCGAAGGGTGACCAGGGCTACGATCAAATCGGGTGTGCTGACGAGATCGCTCGCCGGGATCTGCGCCGTCACCAGACCGAAGTTGAAGCAGGTCGTGGGTCTGGAGGAACCGTTCCAGAGGATCTCGGCCCCCCGCAAAAAGGCGTTTCCCTGAATGCTGAGTGTGAAACCAGCCGATTCCGCGACCGCGGAGTTTGGGCTGATCGCCGTGACTTGGGGGATGACTTCCACGACGGCATTCTGGCCGGCTCCGCCGAACCCGTCGGCGTCGCTGACGTCGTTCCACTCGCCGGTGGTGGCGATGGTTTGGCCTTCCGATTGCCAGGTCGGGGCGAACATGTGCCCCCAGAACTCACCGGCTCCGTTGAGGTTGTTCGGTTCACCTTCGGCCCAGTTGGCGAACGACACGGGTTCAGCGCTCGACCAGGCGAATTCCGCCCGGCGCGCCAACGGGTCGCCCGCGTTGACGGTTGGATCGGTGTCGTACAAGCCGATACACAAGTGCCGGGCAATGGCGTCCGTCGCGCCGGGGATCGCTTCGTCATGGTGGCGCCATTGGTAGCTCAAGCCGGGATTTCTCACGGAGAAATCCCGGCTAAGGCAAGACCGCCACGTTGGACGGGCTCTTTCTGAGCTGCCATGATTCAGGGAGAACACACAGCTCGCATCGTCTTGAAAGCCGCAGTCGACCTGAGCTTTCGTTTGTAGGCCGGGGCGGTCTTGCTCGTAACCCGCATTTCTTGTGAGAAATGCGGGTTAGCTCATGGCCGCCTCCAGCGACGCCAACCCGCCAGCCCGAGCAGGCCCAGGCCAGCGGCCAGCCCGCAGGCTGCGGGTTCGGGCACGGCGGCCTCCACCAGTCGCACGTCGTCAATGTTGCCGGGCACGCCCGGAGTCGAACTGAACCGCAGCGTGTACGGTCCGGACACGGCTGGCGCGAATAGCAGACTTTGCTCCGTCCAGTCGGAGTAGTCGCTGAGGCTGGGAACACGCGGGTCAGTTCAGGTGCGCCGCCGGCGGGAGCCAGTTCGACGGTCACCCGGCCGTCAAGGTAACCGTAGTTCATGGTAGAACGTGGACTGGAGGAAGCTGAGCTCGTAAGTCAGCCCCGCCGTCAGCGGTGTCGCAATGTCCTGCCTCAGCACGCTGTATCGCACGCTATCAGCGAGGTAGCAGAACTGGGCTCCTGCCGGCGTGGGGTAGAACACGCCGGGCGGCTGGGTGCCATAGCTTCCAATGATGTCCATGTACCCGTCCGCGTGCTCGACCTGCCAGACGCCGCCGAAGGTCTGACCGGTGGTATAGATTGCGTAGCCCCCACGACCGGCCTTTCGAAGCTGCCGTTCTGGATGAGGTCTGGCGCGGAGGCGCCGATGTGGCCGACCGCCAGTGCGGTCAGCACCGCAGCCGGCACAACGCGACGCCGGCGGGTACCAGGCCTGGAGTGTGAAAGGACGCTGTGTTTCGGGTGCTGAGTCATGTGTTGTGGTTTCATGGTTCGTGGACGATTTGGAATCGTCCGCCAGCACATGCGACGCAGCGCCCGATCCTCTTCAAAAGAGCGGGGGCCATTGAAGAAGCCACCGGGGGGAGGGATTTTCCCTGCCTTCCTTACGTCCGCGGCTAACGACGTCGGCGGGCTACCCACGTGGGCGGTCACTGACTGGCGTAGCCGCCGAGGCAACGAGGCGGACTCCGGAGTTAGCCAAACGTGGGGGGAATTCGCCCTCACGGCGGCGGCTACAGGCGGCGCGGGCAAGAACGTGAACGCCTAGCGGGGCGAGCTGTGTTTCGGAAGTCCACGAACAGCTTAGCAGCCCTGGCCCCACCCCGCTCCCCTCCCTGTGTCGCTGAAGGGCGATGCTGGCGTCTATCCGCCATGCCAGAATGGGCGAAGCAGGTGCGAGCAGTAGTCCAGAAAGTCGAGGCCCGAGTAAGACTTGGCGCGGCCTGTGGCTTGGGCTAGTCCTGACCGGGCTGGCCTATCCGCTGAGCGTGGGCCCCATCGACCGGGCGCTCGTGGAACGCGATGTTCTTCCCATTGAGGTGCTCCGTTACCAGGTCCTGCCTGGTATTCGGTCGCGGTCATGGGTCCCGGCGTTGGGCAGACTCTGACTGGTATGTCGAGAAGGTCTGGCGCGTGAATCTGTGCCGTACTGCGGATGCGCCCCCGCGCTGACAACGAGCCCGTAGCGCCGCGCTCGGATAATCACGTCAGGGCTTCGTCAACCGGAAAAGGCCGACGCTTCGGTGGCGGGAAGCGTAAAGCTGGTCGAATTCTCGGAGCCGCGCACGTCCTGCCAGTACGGGCTCGCCAACGTCGGCGTCTTCTGCAGCTTCATGCCCAGGGGCGGCTTCGTTCCAGGTGAGCGTCAGCCTGTCTTGCGCGAGCGATCGGGACGTGAATGCCGGCAGACCCGTCAATTCGTAGACCAGCAGATTGTGGGGCGGAGAGGTAGGCCCGATCTCCCGACCACGGTTACTTGGTGGCTGAAGTGCTGCTTGCGACCCAACCGGCCGGTTCAGGACTGGACGGATTGAAAGGTCAAAAATCCCCGCAACCCTGGCAGCCCCGTGCGTCCAGTTGCTTCTTCGAACCCCCAATCCATTGCCACACAAAAGCGTGCCGGCTGGCCAAGGTGATGTCCCGCGCCCAACCTTCGAGCGGATACCCGCCCAAAGACTGCGGGTTGGCTGATCGCTGAAATCAATCACCTGCAGTCCGCTTCGCTGTCCAGCAGCAAAAGACGACATTCGAGGGCGCCGGCGAACGAGAGCACCTCAATCCGGCATTGTTCGCCAGGACGTAATCGCCCACGACGGCCACGGCTCCGGCATCGCCGCTCCCATCCGTCGTCGCCGACGCGTCGGGGAGCAGCCGGATCGGAGACATCGAGAATTTGAATGGCTCCGTCCGCCACGAAGACGTGATCTCCGGAAACAGCCAACCGCAGCGCGAACGTGCTGCCCGAGTAGCCGCCCACGCGCCGGGGGGCAGCCGGGTTCGTCACATCAATGACGTGGTAGCCTGATTGATCGCCCGCCACATAGACGTAGTGGCCCGCAACCGCCAGACTGCGCGCAAGGACACTGGTCTCGTAACCGCCCGCGCGCCTCGGATTCGCCGGGTCCGAGATGTCGAGGACTTGAATCCCACCGCACCGGACGCAGCGACAAACACGTGATTGCCTGAGACGCCGATGTCGAAAGCGTAGCCACCAACTCTTCGTGTCCGCCGAGACGTTTGGGCGACACCGGCTCGGAGATGTCAGGTATCTCGAAACCGGCGTTCCGAGGGTCACGTACGCGCGATTCTCCGACCACGCGCACGGCATTGGCGTACCCGCGCGGGAAGCCCGGCCATTGGCTTCTCAGAACCGGCTTGAGGTCGGCGCTGACACGGCGCGCGCAGCATCGCCGCCAGCAACAACGCCGCCAGGAAACGACCGGAGCAAACGGAGAGCCCTTTCATGATTCCTCACGGCGCCCGCGAGTTTGCGCGTGCATCCAGTGCAAGGTTCCGGCGGTGTCTCGCGCGTAGCCGGTGGCGCAAAAAGATTCCCTGCGGCGTCATGGGTGATCGCATCCGCCGCGGCAGGCAGGCCCGCGACCATCAAGTAGTCGTCGGTGAACACAAAGGACGTCCCACTGGCCTCGGCCTTGCGAACCAGCCAGTGCCCGACGTTGGGACGGGCCTCCAGGCGTAGCCGGCCCACATACACGTCCGTCGGGCAGATTGTCAGACCGCCGGACCGTTGTGACACCTTCGCGCAGCAGCATAGCGCATGGCGGTCTCTACTGGCACCCAGGTGCCGGCGGGCGCCTCCCTGCCGGCGCTCCGCCGCAAAAAAAAAAAACGACCCAGAAGCTGTTCGCGTAACCCGCGACATAGATGATGCCCGTGCTGTCCACCGCGATCGCTTCCGCGCGTGCGCCCCCTCGCTTGGGCGAGGTGGCATCCACCGTGGTCCAGGTCGCGCCGCAGATTGGTGCTGCGTCGCAAGTCCAAACTGCTCACCTTTCTGAAGCAGCGCGCCGACGACGAACACGCTCCCATTCGGATGCGTCGCGGCCGCCATGGCCCCGAGATAGCTCGCCGCGCCGGAAGTGGTGCCGTCTTGAATGTCCACAGTCGCCCAGCCGCCGCCGCTTTCGCTCTTGCGCACCGCCCAACCGCCGGTCGCGCCGTTGGCTTTCGTTACCCGGCCCACGGCATAGACAGTGCCCTTGACCGTCAGCCGCGAGATCGGTGCAGGCCGAAGCCTTGCCCGGTACATATTGGAAGTTGTCACTCGTGGTCCAGGCACTGCCGCCGTCATGGCTCTGGCGGACGATCCAATGGCCCGCGGTCCCATCGCTGATCCCTCCGCCGGCGTAGAGGATTCCGTTGCCGGCATCGGCGGCGAACGCGCCGTAAGCGGCAGCCGCCCCAGCCCCGAGCGAGTACTGATCCACGACTTCCCAGTTGGAGCCTCCGTCGGTACTTCGGTTGATGATAGCGGACATGGTGCCATCGGTTCCGGTCACGGCGGTGCCGACGGTGAAGATGGCTGTCCCGGTGGCGTCGGTGCCAACGTGTGCGCCTCGCGCGCCCTGGCCGGCAATCGCCTGGTAGTCGTCCACAGTCTCCCACGGATCGAGTGCCTGCGCGGCGATTGGGAAGTGCGGTGCCAGCGCCGTGAGCGCCGCGGCCAGCCCCAACAGTTTGCTTGTCTTCATAATTGTGTTTCTACGGTTGTCGGTACTTTCGGTTAACGACGAAGCTCAGCGACCGCCGCCGAGAGGCAAGGTGGAGCGCAAGAGGCACGTCCATAGTGCCTTCCCGCTCCGAACGGAAGAGCGGGGGGCGGTTCGTTGCAGCGCATGGTTAGGCGAAGAGTGCGATTATGATGTTGAAAGCCTTCTGCACATTGCTCAAGTCAATGCCCCAAGGTTGTCCTACGCTTCCTGTGCATTGTGCCTCAAGAGACAGCGATGTAGCAGTCTGAATCGTGCTCAGAGGAACGGAAACTGTCGAATCGAAGTTCCGGATGACTGCCTTCCCAGGAGGCTTTCCTCCTATTCCAATCTCGTCAGACGTGGCAGTGGCCAGTGTCTTGCCAGTGGCGTCACGAACTGTGGCTACAACTCTCCCTTTCGGTCCAGCTGTAGTCGAGTCTGTTTCTAACTGCACCGTCATCGAGATAATCCCTGAGTTTGTATCGAGCGTCGCGGAGCCGCGAATCCAACTCTCTGGATTGTTACCGCAATAGGTAGTTGTCTGCATACCCCTGTCGAAGCCGGGGCTCGTGGCTTTGTATGGGCCTGTTCCTGTGATAATCATAGTTGTCCGTGTGTGTTGGTGTGTTCTCCAGTCGTGAAACTGGAAATTCGCCTAACAGTTGGCGGAACGATCTTTGATCGTCCACCCGCACATGCGACGGAGCAGGCGGATTTCCCTCAGAAAAGTTGCGCCAGGGCAGAGGCCGGAAAGAGGATCGTTCCGCGTCCTCACGTCGGCGGCTACTTGCCGGCGACGACGTCGGCGGCCTCGCGGCGGAGCAAGGCGAAGAGGGCGCGATCATGCCAGTCAGGAGCGGATTGGGTGGATCCGGCCGTCGGCGGGGAATTCTGGAGCCACCTTTCATCGGCTTGACCCAGAAACTGCCGGGCTTCGCTGGTGTGGCCGAGCCGGGCGTGCGCCATCGCCAGGAAGAAGGCATCCCACCAGGCACAGTCGGCACCGCTCACGACACATGCCCGCTGCAGCACGTGGATCGCGTCTTCGAAGCGCCCCACCCGGTACAGCACCTGGCCATGCGTGTTCAGCAGCTTGGGTTGATCGGGAAGGTTGGCCACGATCGCTTCTGTCATCGTGGCCACGCGATCCAGATCCGGCACGGCTGCGGGAGCGAACGTGCATACAAGGGCGATCTCGTTGACCGTGGGTACCGTCGTCCAAGTTGCTGTGGGGATCGCCCATTCGAACCGGCGCAGCATGCGGTCGCACGCTCTGCGGTACTCCTCCGGCCGATCAGCGGCCAACTCGGCCGTCACCAGGTCTTGCCAGGTCTCGACCCGGTCGGGGTCGAGTTGGACCGCCCGTTCGAAGTCCCCGGCGGCCCCGCGCCAGTCGCCTTGCTCGGCCCGGGCCTCGCCACGCCGGCGGAGCAGTTCATGGCCCGGGGCGCTGTTCGTCAGCCCGGGATCAAGGCTGAAGGCCCGGTCCAGGTGCCAGATGACCGCGGGCCAGTGGCGCTCGGCCCTTGCCAGGGTGGCGATTTCGTCATGCCACAGCGCCTGCTGGCGCGGGGGTGCTCTCGCGAAATGCCTCTGGCGCCACGCGCCGGAGACGCTCGAACCGGTCGGCCAATTGCTCGGTGTCGAGGGGCATGAAAGCGCCGGTTGTCTCCTTCCGGGCGCCCGCCAGCAGCTCGGCGAAATCCTGGATGACATCCAGAGGGTAATCACAGCGGGCGAAGGTTTGAACCTTGACCACGCCATCCGCGCCCGCAGTGACCAACCGGTCTTCCGGAGGGGCGAATCCGACCGCGTACACGCCGCCGGCGTGCCGGATGGGCAGACAAACAGGCTCCCCGGTGACCAGGTCCCAGACGCGGGCGGTGCCATGAGCGCTGGCCGAGGCGACGAACCGTCCCCTCGAGCTGAACCCGGCCTCCAGTATCCGCCCGTCCTGCCTTTGTCCGGCGCGATTGAGTCCCTTGTGCTCGAGCGGCTTCACGCGGAGTTGGGCGGGTTCCCGATTCCACACTTTCACGAAAGGCGCCGGGCTGAAGGTGAGGAACGACCGGGAATCGAGCGCGAAGCGAACCTCTACGGGATTGCCCGCATGATAGAGGAAGGAACCCTCCTGCCGGCCGGTCTCCGCGTCCCACACCCGCGCCCCCTGGTCGGTGCCACCGGTGACCAGGTGCCGCCCATCCGGACTCAACGCGACCCGGTCGAATTGATACTCAGGGTGCTGGATCGTGAGTTGGACCTCACCCGTCCGGGCATCCCAAAGTTGCACGGGGCCGCGGTGGAGGGCCGTTACGATCCGACGGCCATCCGCGCTGAACGCCACACCAAGCACCCCCGCTTGATGCTCGAGGCGAAGGAGTCGCTCCCCGGTGGACACATCCCAAACCTGGGCCAGATCGTCGTCGCCCCCCGTGAGGAGGCGCCGACTGTCCGGGCTGAAGGCCGCCGAGAGCACGGTGGCGTTCGTATGCACCCTCAGCATGGGCTGCAGATCGTTCCCCAGGTCCCATAGCGTGGCCCCCTCAGTGACCGACAGCGTCAGGGCTTTGACCACATGCCCGGCGTAAGACACCAGATGCCGGCCATCGGGGCTGAAGAGCAGTTTGCCATACTGATGGTCGTCGGCCAAAGGGGGTCCCAGGGGTTCGCCCGTCGTCGTGGACCAGAGCCGCGTGGCGCCCGGACCCTGCGTCTCCACGGCAAGGGTCTTGCCATCCGGACTGAGCACCGCGTCCGCCACCTTGTTCCGCTCGCGAATCACGTACTCCGGGGGCGTGGAGGCGGCCAGGTCCCAGACCCGCAAGGTGTGGTCTATGCTGGCGGTCGCCAGCAGATGACCCTCCGGACTGAAGGCGGAATCGAACACCCAACTCCCATGGTGAAGCTCCGTGGTCAGGAGGTCACCCTTGGGCAGGGCTCTCACTGCATAGTCCCAAGCCAGAAGGAAGCCATCCGCGCAGAAACCAAAGCCGCGCCGGACTCCCAGAACGCCGTAGTCGAGTGTGCGGACGGTATCGCGATCAAGGTCCCAGAGCGTTGTCTTCAAGGGCAATCGGGTGATCACCCATTGCTCGGTCGGGGTGATGAACAGACCATGGAACTCGCCCTCCGCCCGGCCGGTCAGGCCCAGAGGCGTCCCCTCGACCACGTTCCAGGCTTGGAGGGTGGCTATGGCGTCGGGATGGTCGGCCGTGGCCACAACCAGACGCAACCCGTCCTGGGCAAGGAGGAAATCGCAATCGCGGCTGACCTCGATGGGCGGCCCCACCCGCGCACCGTCACGCAGATCGAACACGAGCAGCGCGCCTCGCGTGTCGTTGGTCGAGCCCGCCGGTGCGCAGTGAAGCAGCGTGGCGTAATGCCGGTTCGCATTCAACAAACCCCGGCGGAGCGTGCCCGGCACTTGCAGGCGGGGACTCAGGGCCGCGCCGGTCTCCACTTCGACGACTTGGGCCGTATCGGGACCGACAGCGACCAAGGCCGCCTCTCCGTCCGGGCTGTCCAGGAGACGCGGCTGCGCGCCGGTCTCCTCCGCCGTCAGGATGGTGCGACCGGTACTGGCATCGTAAATGGCCGGGACCTTCGTGTGGTCAATGGCCCGCAAGACGACCCGCCGACCATCCGGGCTGAAGGCGAGCGTGGGCACCCCGAAGCCGCTCGACTTGGCGGGAACCTCCCACAGCAACCGCTCCGTGCGGAGGTCGGCGAGGACCAACGTCGGCCCGGCGAAACGGGTACCGTAGCTCGCCACGAGCTTCTGACCATCCGGGCTGAAGGCGCAGCGCCATACCGGACCCTTGAGGGCCCACAAGTGGAGCAGCCGCGGATGGCGGTCCAGAAGCGAGCCGATGCGCATGCGATGCAGCGGCTCGCGAACGGGGTCGCCCTGATCGTTGCGCAGCGCCTCGGCATACCACACCAGCGCTTCGCCGTAGTTGTCCTCGTCCATCCGTCGCGTGCCGTGCTCCAGCTCGAGCTGGACCAACTGAGTCCGGCTTGTCAACTCGCTCTTCTCGGCTTGCATCCGGTGGCGTCTCGCCTGCGCGAACCCCACCAGTGCCAGCGCGAGCCCCACCACCAATGCCAGCGCCACGCCGCCCACCGCCGTCACTGCGACGCGATGCTTCCGGATGAACTTGCCCGCGCGGTATGCCTTGGACGGCGGACGGGCGACCACCGGCTCGCCGTTCAGATGCCGCTCGAGGTCCCGCGCCAGGCCGTTGACCGTCTCGTAACGGCGCGAGCGGTCCTTCTCCAGCGCCTTCATCACGATCCAGTCCAGGTCGCCGCGCACTTGCTGTAGCCGCCGACGTAAGGAGGCGGAGCCATCCTGGGTTCGGGTATCCGCCTCATCACTTCGGCGGCTACGGGGGCGTGGGGGCTGCCGCGGTGTGGCAGGCGCCTCCCGGTATCAGCGGACATGAGGGCGGTCAGACGTGTCGAGGGCTTGGGCGGTTCGGCCTCGCGGATGAGACGGCGCACTTCGTCCAGCGCGGCGCGGGCCAGGGTCTCCTTTTCCAACGGCGTGGTGCCGGTGAGCAGCTCGTAGAGCAGGACGCCGAGCGAGTAGAGGTCCGAGCGCGTGTCCACGTCCACGCCGCTCCACTCGGCCTGCTCGGGGCTCATGTAAGCGGGGGTGCCGAGGAGTTGCTCGAATCGCGTGAAGAGCGTCTTGTCGGTGAGCCGCTGGCCGATGGCCTTGGCGATGCCGAAGTCAATCACCTTGGGCACGCCTGACAGGCCCGGCTCGTGAATGACCAGGACGTTGTTTGGCTTGAGGTCGCGGTGGATGACGCCCTTTTGGTGCGCGTGCTGGACACCGGCGCAGACCTGCATGAACAAGCGCAGCCGCGCCTCGATGGAGAGCCGGTGGCGCTCGCAGAACTCGGTGATCGGGATGCCCTTGACCAGGTCCATCACGAAATAGGGCCGGCCAGCCGCGGTGACGCCGCCATCGAGGACGCGGGCGATGTTCGGGTGATCCATCAAGGCCAGCGCCTGCCGCTCCGCCTCGAACCGGGCGATCACCTCCCTGGTGTCCATGCCGGCCTTGATGATCTTGAGGGCGACCAGCCGGCGCACGGGCTCCTGCTGCTCGGCCATGAAGACGACGCCGAAACCGCCTTCACCGATCTGCTGGAGGAGCTTGTAGCGGCCGATGACGTCGCCCGGTCGCTCGCCGGCGGGTGAGCCGTTGGGCGCCAGGACGTTCTGCCGCAGAAAGTCGCCCGCCTGCGCGTCGGCCAGGAGCAGGGAATCCACCTGCCGGCGTAGATCGGCATCAGCACCGCAGACGGCGGCCAGAAAGCACTCGCGCTCCTCCGGCGAAGCCATGGTCCGTGCCTCGGTGAAAACCGCCTCAAGCTGGTCTTCCCGCTCGCTCATGGATGGGGGATCATCACCAGAATACCCCGTCCTGCGTCAACAAGGCGTGGTAGCACACCGAAGTCGTGAGGACTGCCTCGCAGCCGAATGGAACCAGCCATTACCCCAACGGCAGCGTTCAGTTTCCCACGCCGCCAGCTTGACATCGGCTTTTTCTAGGAAGACATCGTGCGTGGCGCTGAACCGTACTATGACGCGCAATCTGACCCCATACCAGCGACCAGCACCGAAAACCGGGTTGTTTTCACAGAAGATCGTCATCGCGACTCCAAGAATCTTGCCGTCAGACTGCCTGCGCTGCAGGTAGATTTCGTGGCCCCATGGGGTCGGATCGTCTGGAGGATTCCTCGCGGTGATCTCCGTTGAATGGTCGTAATAGTCTGCTCCGTCGGGAATCGGCACAGTGCCGCCCTTTACGTAGCGACCTCCCTTGGGTCCTTCGGTGTACGTGCCCTCCGGTATCTTGCTATTCACGTACAGTTCCAACGCGCGTTCTTCAATGGTCTCTCCCATACTGGTTCTTTTCTTGATTGCGGTCGGGTTTTCGAGCCCTCAGAGCGCGGATCCGTAGTCGCTTCGATCACCCATGCGATTTGCCAGGAGGTTTTCCCTCATCGGAGTTCCGTAGCCCCCGAAGGTTTAAGGTGGACACCGAGGGCCGAGCGCCTCCGCCCCACGTCGGCGGCTACGGGGCTACGGGGCTTTCGGCAAGCACGTGAGGCTTCATGCTGGCGGATTCAGTTCCTTGCGGACTTCGCGGAACAGCCAGGCGCGCGCGAAGGCCCAAGTCCGCTCCGCCGTGGCGCGGGAGACGCCCAGGTGCTGCGCGGCCTCGGCCTGGGTCAGGCCCGCGAAAAAGCAGAGCTGAACCAGTTGTGCCGCCTGGGGGTGGTTCGCGGCCAGCCGGGTCAGGGCCTCGTCGAGGGCCAGCAGTTCCTCGTCGGGCATGGGACTGGGCAACTCGATGCCATCGAGCTCCACCCGCTGCCAGCCGGCGCCGTGCTTGGGGCGCCGCTTGCGCCGGGCGTTTTCGACCAGGATGCGGCGCATGGCCTGGGCGGCGGCGCCGAAGAAGTGCCGGCGCCCATCCCAGTTCTGGGGTTCGTCCTTGACCAGGCGCAGCCAGGCTTCGTGGACCAACGCGGTGGCCTGCAGCGTTTGACCCGGACGTTCCTGGGCCAGCCAGGCGGCCGCCAGCCGACGCAGCTCAGCATAGACCAGGGGCAGCAACTTCTCGGAAGCGCCCGGTTCCCCTCGTTCGACGGCGGTCAGGATCTCGGTGACATCCGTCATGACGCCGGACCTTGCCCGGTGTGCGCCCGGGCGTCCAGCCGGTTTCGGAGGTGGGAAGGCAACTGGGCAGGATCCACAAGACCGACACTTGGAACCGGAATGTCCGGCTCGAATGACGCGGTCCCGAAGGAACTCGAAGGAACCAGAGACCGCGTGATCTGTACGGCGGGGCGATCGGCCACGATCCTCCATCACGCGTTGATCTGTACGGTTGCCACGCGATAATCTTTCGAAAAGCCGATGAAACTGGCGGCGGCTACAGACGAATGTCGGTTCCCGATCGTGCGAAGACATTCACGACCTCGATATAACTACGCCTTTGTTGACGAGACGAAGTATTCTGATCGAACAGTTTCATAACAGACCGTAACTGGAAGCTGCACTTGATTGCTCTGACCGCCGTCTGCTGCGCCGGCAGGTCTTCCTGCTCTGGCCGACAGCGCGAACGCTGCGGCAGAGGCTGGCGTAACGGCAGGCGACCGGGCGATGTCCGACCGCTGCAACTCTCCGGCGAGATCGGTAATCGGCGTCGATGCGGCGAGTGATCTCGTCGTAAGACAACATGTCGAAATCGCCCGATTCGGAAACGAAAGGCGCTGTCGACAGATCGAACATCGCCCGCGTCCTCGACCAGCGGCGTCGCAACCGCTGCATCGATGGTGGCGCATCCCGATCACCGGATACGGCACCACCGGCTCTCGGGCGCGGCTCCCTCAGATCTGCTGGTGTCCCAGCACGCACGCCGTCATCACCGCGACCTCAAGCAAACAGCGTCCTGGTCATTCTGGGCCGACCAAGTGACTTCGGCATCGCCAGGCAGCCCGTCGGCCTGCCGGGCGCTCTTCACGCGATTCAGCACCGCTCGGCCCCCAGGCCGAGCTTGAAGCCGAATGGTGGCGTGAACTGGACGCACGCTCGGTTCGTCGCAACTGCAACCGCCGGCGCACGCCGTTGAGAGACCTGGCGCCGCTGAACGAAGGGCGCCGATGCCCGCGAAGACCAGGCTCCAAGCCCTCGACCTCTAACACCCACCATGTCCGCTGATACCGGGAGAAGCCTGCTGCGCAGCGCAACCGTAACCGCCGAGTGAGGCGGATGCGAAGGCAGGATGGCTCGCCTCACTTGCGTCGGCGGCTTGCGCGGCGTGGACTGGATCGTGATGAGCGCTGAATACGCGCCGAACGGTCGGCGGCGCTGGCGCGGGATATCGAGCGGCTCTGGCGGCGAGCCGTGTCGCCGTCGGGCATACCGCTGCGAATAAGCTAATCAAGCTATCGCGTCTGTGTTAACGGTGGTCGTTCGCGCTTTGGCACTGGTGGATTCGCGAGTGCCGCAGATGAAAAGCTTTGATTGGCTGAAGCCGGACTCATTGTTGTCTCGAGCTGAAGCTGCGCGCGACAGATGAACGAGGACAGCTACGCGAAATGCCTGCCGGGCGCTGCGCGGCGTCCGGGGCGACCCCGTTCGCGAGCTGCTGCATCGCGCTCGGCCGCTCTGGACAACATCGCCGGCTTTCCTCGCCTCAGTCGGTATGTTTGCCAGCCGGATGACCTGAAGCAGATCAACGTGTCCCCGGTCTGGGTTGGCTGCCTGTGA
>JAOSKK010000037.1:4513-398729 GCA_027493615.1 Verrucomicrobiota bacterium | reverse complement strand
AAAAGGCCCAGCCATGAAGAGCGCCGGCCCAATCGTCTTCCTGGCCGCCGCCGGCCTCGTCGTCCTCCTTCTGCTCCTGGGCAGCCTGTACCGCCTCGACGAAACCGAGCAGGGCATCATCACCCAGTTCGGCAGGCCGGTCGGCAGCGCCGTCACGAACGCAGGGCTCCACTTGAAGCTCCCCTTCATCCAGGAGGTCCACCGCCTCGAGAAACGCGTGCTCCGCTGGGACGGGCGCCCCACCGAGATGCCCACCAAGGACAAGACCTACATCCTCGTCGATGCCTTTGGGCGCTGGCGCGTCCGCGATGCCCAGCCGTACTTCCTCCGCCTGCGCGACGAACGCAGCGCCCAGTCCCGGCTCGACGACATCCTCGGCAGCGAGATTCGCAATGCCATCGCCAAGCACGAGCTCATCGAGATGATCCGAACCACCAAAGACCGCGAGGCCGCTCTCGACGACCTCCTCCCGCGGCGGCCGCGACTCGGGTGCTGGCCAGCTCTACCCCCATCCGCAAAGGCCGCGCCCTGGTCGAACAGGAGATCTTCGCCAACGCGGCCCCCAAGGTGGCCGTGTTCGGGATCGAACTGCTTGACGTCCGCTTCAAGCGCATCAACTACAACCCCAGCGTGGCCTTGCGGATCTACGAGCGCATGATCAGTGAGCGCCAGCAGATCGCCGAGCGCTTCCGTTCGGAGGGCGCCGGAGAAGCCGCCAAGATCCTCGGCCAAAAACAGAAGGACCTCCAGGCCATCGAGTCCGAGGCCTACCGCAAGATCCAGGAGATCCGTGGCGCCGCGGATGCCCGTGCCACCGAGATCTACGCCCGCGCCTACAACCAGAGCGAGGCCGCCACCCGCTTCTACGCCTTCCTCAAGACCCTGAAACCTACCGCACGGCGCTCTCGAACGACACGACGCTGATCCTGACCACCGACAGCGAACTGTTCCGCCTGCTCAAGACCCTCGACGCGCCCGCGGTCCCCTGATTCCCGGCTTCCCGGGAACCTGTGGTGCAGGCGTCCCGCCTGCTACTTCTTCTCCCAGACCGCCCTTCGTTGGGCCGGCTTTCCCCCTGAACTCCAGGACGCTTCCCTTGAACTTTGAACTTTGAGTTTTGAACTTTGAACCTTGAACTTCCCTCCCTCGCGTCCTCACGAATCCCCTTCGACCGTCCGGGGACGCGGTCGCGGTTTCAGACGGCGAAAGCGGCGTTGATGCTCGCGGGCGTGCCGGCGCAGATAGGTGAGGGTTTGCGGCCGGATGCGATGGTACAGAAACAGGAGGGAGAAGTAGGCTGCCAGGCCGACCATCACGCTGTTCAAGATGGCCCCGAGCGTGAAGGTCTGACCCCACTTCAGCGCGCTCATCGTCTTCTCCGTCAGCTCTTCAAATTCGTTGACGATGATGGTGGGCCGGACGAACACCGACCCGGTTCGCAAGTTCAGGTAAAAGAGGAACGGCCAGACCAGCGACAGCGAGGCCCCCCCACCAGCCCGGCCACCATGCTGCCCCCGGCCGCCTTCGCCACCGCGCCGGAAATCAACATCCCGATGCCGAACGTGGGAAAGAAATTGACCACCAGCCCGATGGCAAAGCCACGGGCAACGTGTTCGGTGGCGCTCCGCAGCCGGAACAGCCGGATGAAGTTGTAGATCAGGCACCGCTCGAAACGGTGCCAGAACCGAATCCACATGCGGGCGAAGCGTAGCCGGTGCCCTTGCCGCCTCAAGTGGATTGCGTCACCGGGGCCGGTGTCGGCTGTGGCTCCGCCGGGACCGGCGGGGCGGCGCAGGCCAGCAGCGCCCGGATCTGCCGCGGGGTCCCGAGCACCAGCACCTCGTCTCCCACCTCGAACCGGTCGCTGCCCCGCGGGCTGAGCTGCCGGTGCCGGCCACGTCGGATCCCCCCAATCTGCACCCCGACGCGCCGGATCAGGTCCAGCTCCAGCAGCGTGGGCCCCACCAGCGGGCAGCCCTCGGGCAACACGACCGTCTCCATGGTGAGCTCCTCGAAACTGGCCGGGAGTTGATCGCCCGCCGCTGCACTGCCCAAGGCCTCTGCCGCCCGCACCAGATCCTCCGCCCGCCCGAGCAACAGCAGCTTGTCCTGCGGGTAAAGCACGGTGTCTGCCCCGGGGTTTACGATCCCATAACCCTGGCGGTCGATGCCCACCACCGAGCAACCAAAGTTCTGGCGTACCGCCAACTGCCCGAGCGTCTTGCCCGCATGCGCCGAGTCGCTGGCCAGCAGCACCTCGTCGATGTCCAGGTCCCAGTCTGCGGATTGCTGGGGTAGGAGGCCGGACCACGACGACGTGGCGGTCGCATGGCTCGCCTGCCGAAGCTGACGCCGCAGCTCGATCTCCAGCCGGCTGTGCATGCGCACCAGCCGCCTCCAAAACACCACCGCGACCACCGCCAGCACCACCAGCACCACCCCGGTCACGCCCAGCAACGAGCCGCCGGAGGGCAGCAGCGCCAGCAGCCAGAACACGAGCACCACCGACGCCACACTCCGCAGCGCCGTCTCGATCAACGGCCGCAGCCGCGCCGCCCGCGGTGATCCCATCGTCGCCCCCTCCGCCAGGATCATCGCCAGGGCCGACAGGTTCCGCCACAGGCCGATCAGCGGTCCGAGCAACACGATCCCAAACGCCGTCCAGAACGCGAACAGCAGCGGCGTTGCCTCGATCCACGCCGGCACCAGCGCCAGCCGAACCCGTTCGAACAGCGGCCGCGCCAGCAACACCAGCGCCGAGATCGCCAGCACGTGCAGTGCCACCTGGAACAGCCGCTTGCGCGTCAACTGCCACAGCACACTGGTCGTCTGCCGCTGCCGCAGCCGCCCCAGCCAGTCATGGTAAAGGCGATCCACTCGCTCACCCACCGCGGCTCCCGACGCACCAGCGCCCCGCTCAGCCGTTCCGCTCGCCGGGTCAGCACCGGCGCCACCAGCGAGGTCAGCAGCGAGGCCCCCACCGCCATGGGATAAAAGCCTTCGGCACCGCGCCGGCCTCCACACCGAGTTGCGCGATGATGAACGAGAATTCACCCAGTGGCGTCAGAAACCACCCCGCCTGCCACGCCACCCGGCTGGAGTTGCCCACCGCCACCAGCCCCAACGCGCACGCCACCGGCCGCACGGCCACCGCCAGCACTGTCACTCCCAGCACCAACCCCCAGGCCTCGCGCAGCACCCCGAAATCGACCAGCATCCCGATCGCCACGAAGAACACCGCCCCGAACATCTGCTGCAGCCCGGAGAACGTCCGCTCGATGTCCGCCTTGTACCTTGTGCTTCCCACAATCGCGCCAAACACAAACGCGCCCAGCGCCAGCGAATAACCGGCCCGCGCCGCCAGCCAGGCCAGCGACAGCAACACCCCCACCACCACCAGCGTCCGGATCTCCGCCGACACCTGCCGCGTCATCCGCGCCAGCAGCCGCGGCGCAAACAGCAACGACGTGAGCGCCAGCAACACCACAAACGCCCCCAGCGCCCCGACCGTCGGCAGCAACGGTGGCGGTGAGTCGCCTCCGAATTGGATCAGCGAGATCAACAGCGTCAGCATCGTCACCGCCACGACGTCCTCCAACACCGTCATCCCCAGCGCCAGTTGTCCCGGTCGCTCGTGCGTCAGATTCAGCTCCTCCAGCACCTTGCTGATGATCGCCGAGCTCGACACCATCAGCATCCCCGCCAGAAACAGGCTGGTCGTCGCACTCCAGCCCGCCGCCCACCCGATGGCCCGGCACACGTTCAGCACCAGCAGCGCCCCGATCGCTGTCGCCGCCACCACCGAGAAGCCCAGGTTCCGCAGCCGGCTCAGGCTCAGGTTCAGGCCGATCGAGAAGATGAGAAACACCAGGCCGACCTGGGCCAGCGTCTGTACCCGGTCCAGATCCGCCACCAGCGCAAAGGGTGGTGTGTGCGGCCCGATGACCGCCCCTGCCACCAGATACCCCACGACGGCCGACAAGTGGAGCCGCTGGCACAGCCACGCCGCCCCCCCGGCGATCAACATCACCACCGCCAGATCCTGGATGAACGTCAAGCCCGCCACGCCGACTCCTCCTCGCCCGCCGCCCTTCAGGGAACCGTGGTCCCCGCCGGCCGCTGCCGCCGCTCCTGCACGTACCGGTTGATCACCCCCACGGTGTCCAACCACAAGCCGTTCGCCGGATCCGCTGCCATCGCCAGGATCGCCTCCAGCGTGTCCACCCGCGTCGTCTGGCGCCCTTCGGGCCCGATCTCGTGCCCGGCGAAGACCAGCCAGCGGCCCTGTTCCCGCGCCCGTTCGAGCAGGGGTCGTACCTCGAGAAACGTCTTGCCATCCAGTTCGATCGCCATCACCTGCGCGGGATCGTAGCGGAGCGGGTCGTTCATGTCCTCGCAAAGCCACAAACGCCCGGACTCGAAGAGCCGGGCCACCAGTGGCACGTAGCTGCGGGTGTTCACGCCGCGGCCGACAAACGTCTGTCCGCACGGATAAGCGAAGCTCACGGGCCGCAACCCCAACTGCCGCTCAATGGCCACCGTCGCCTCGGCCAGATCTTTGCTCATCCGTTCCAGCGTGTAGTCCTCGAGCGCGTTGCCCCGGGCAAACTCGAAGTTGCCCGTGCATGGATGGGTCAGACTGTGATGTCCGATCTCGTGGCCCTGCCGCACCGCTTCCTTCCACCCGTCCAGCCGCGCGTCCAGGCGATCCGGCGAGACGTAGAACGTTGCCCGCAGGCCGTGTCGCTGGAGCAAGCCCAGCCCCACATCCACCTGGCTGAGCCGGGCATCGTCAAAGGTCAGGCTGACCGCGGCCCGCTTGCCGGAGGGCCAGGCCAACGGCGCTTCCGTCCCCGATCCCGCCACCCCGTAGTCGGCCGCCGATCCCTCCAGCATTACCAGCCCGACCGTTGCCAGCAGCGCAAACCACCACCGGCGGGTCCGACCGGGACGGGAAGGAGATGAGTTGGTGAACGATCGCATCACAGCGTGGAGTCTGGAGGGATGTGCCGGGAAGGCAAGTCTAAGGGCGTCCGAGCCCTTACCGATCCTATTAAGACGTCTGTGCTTGCACACGCTCGTCAGTGGCATTACATGTCTCCCATCCTCGCGCAACCGGTGGCCGGGTTCGCGATGCGAATGCCCGGCGAGCCGGGTGGCCAACCACCGGTCGCGGAGAAACGAAACCACAACTCAATGCGCTCAGAAGGATCAACCATGAGACCATTCCTTGCCAGTGTGATGACCCTGGCCTTCGCCGGGGTGCCGCCGCCTTCGGCCAGGACATCACCGGGACCGTGGAGAGCAACCAGCTCGCCGCCCGCTCGGCCACGTTCTACGTGAACCCGTCGACCACGATCAACAACGGCAACACGGAGAGCCTCGGCGTGGCGATCACGTCGAGCGGCGATGTCGTGATCGGGTGGGAGGACGATGCCGATGACGAGGCCCAGTTGAACTACCTCGGGGCCGTGTGGACCCTTTACAGCGGCGGAGGCGTCTCCGTGACTCCGGACACGGCGATCACCTCGAATCTCGGCGGCGAGATCACCTCGAAGTTCCTGTCCTACTTCCGGGCCGACAAATCCCCCATCCCGGGCAACACCGCCTGGGGGCCCAAGATCAAGGCCAATCTTTTCGGTGACGGCTTCGGCATGGGCGCCACCGTTTACGCGCTGGGAGGGGAGGTCCCCTCGTGGGCTGATTGGGATGCCGGCGGCGACTGGCCCGGCGTCCAGTTGCTCACGAGTGGCAGCGAACCTCTCGGCATCGTCAGCGGTGTCCCCGCCGACTATGGCGCCACCTCCGGCAACATCCGGATCGGGGACTGGGATTACCTGGCCAACGGCAACATCCTGGTCGTCGGGGAGAGCCGTCAGGGCGACGACCTCGTCAACAAGTACGGGGGTGCCGCGCCCGGCAACCACGTCATCTATCGCATCGTCACCCCTGCCGGCCAGGAGGTGAAGGCCGTGTCGCTCGCCAGCGAGGTGCCCAGCGTCACCGAGATGTGGCATGGCGCGGCGGTCACCGCCAACGGCTTCGCCATCCGCTTCGGTCTGGGCGGCCGTGGCACCGTCCGCCTCTTCGACAACGCGGGCAATCCGACCAGCGCCAACATCGACCTCGGAACGCTCGCCGACAACGAATTGGCCGCCCAGGGCGGCCGGGGCGACGGCATCGGTTTCCACAGCAACGGGAAGGACGCCTACGTCTGCGCGACGACCGGCCTCGACGGCGAAGGAGCCCGCCAGGTCTGGGTGACCGTGCTCAACGCGGATGGCACGCTCCGTTACTCGAAGGCCGCCACCCCTGGGGTCCCGCTCACCAACGTCGGCCGCGTCGACGCCGCCATCGATGAGTCCGGACGTGTGTTCGTGGTCTTCGGCGCCCAGACCGCCAACGACAACCCCGGCTTCCAGTTGATCATCGGTGCCATGCTCAAGCCCGATGGCAGCCCGGTGGACAAGCCCTTCTTCATCAGCGAACGCGAAGGCCCGCTCGAGGCGTTCTATCAATCGCGTAATCCCCGCATCGCCGCCCGCAAGGACGCCTTCGCCGTCGTGTGGGAAAGCCAGAACTCCGAGACCGACTCCGGCACCTACGTCGTGGCCGGCCGGACTTTTGGCATCGCGCACAAGCCCGGCAGCATCGAGTCCGTGGGCCTCACCCGCATCGTGCCCGATACGCCGGTCATCAATCCGGGCGCTGACGCCCTCGGCAACTGGGAACCGTATGCCTCAGTCCTGGGCACCAGCACCTTTCTCATCGAAGGCAACACCTTTGCCGATGATGGCACGATGTCGAACCAGCGTTATGTCGTCATGCTCCAGCCCGCCGCCGGTGGCGCGCCGAAGATGGTCGAGGGCTTCTACGCCGACAACGGCCAGCCCTTCAAGGGCCAGATCAACGCCTCGCGTCAGAACGGCAACCCGGGTCGCGTCGCCGGCGACACCCGTCCCGGCGCCGTGCATTACATGGTCGGCGGCGAAGCCTCGCCGCACGTCTACACCGAGTTCCAGTCGGACAACCGCTGGAATCTCGGCTTCGACCGCCTGATCGACGGCCGCTACGGCACCATCCAGGCCTTCAGCCTCGACGTGGGCACTCTCACCCCCACGCCCCTGTTCAAAGCCATCGACTCCTCCAACGCCCGCGCCACTTCCGGCGTCCCGCCCGGGAACCAGATCACGCGCTTTGGCGGTGACATCGTGGCCCTCGACAATGGCAACTTCGTCTCCGTGGTCGAGGACCGTTCCCGCGTGCTGGTGGCCGACAGCGACTACGTGGCCGCCACCATCTACGCGCCGGACGGCACCGTGGTGAAGGAGACCTTCGTCGTCGCCAACGGCGATATCTGGTCCAACGTCGCCGCCTGTCAGGGGGCTTCGTTGTCCGGGCCAAACCCCAGGACGGCAGCGCCGGACGCGTGCTCTACTTCTACGACAACGCCGGCGTCCTCAAGGGCCAGGCCCACCAGGACACTTCCGGCTCGCACTTTGACACCGGCCGTGGCGACGGCACCCGCATCGCCGGCCACGTCAACAGCCCCTACGTCTACCTGGCCGGCAAAGTCACCGACGGCAACATCGTGAAGGTTGCCGCCTGGGACAGCCGCAACCAGCAGTTCGTCGCTGCCGCCGAGGTGAGCGAAGCGGGCTTCGCCGGCAACTTCGACCGCGCCAACCTGGCCGTGGATGCGCTCAACCGCATCACCGTCTCCTGGGTCTCGCAGCCGCCTGGCTACGAGCAGCAACAGGTCGCGGCCCGCGTGCTGGTCCTCAATCCTGAGGCCAGGACCATCACGCCGCTCACCAGCAGCTTCCTGCCGTTCGTCAACGCGGCCGAGACGGGTGGCATCCGCACGCTGCAGATGAGCCTCGCCATGACCACCAAGCAAATCCTGGTGTCGGCCAAGGGCGAGATCAACCTCGCCAACCAGCCCGCCAATGGTGCCAACTCCCCGCGCGAGCTCAACTTCTACACCGTCATCTCGCACCCGGATCCGAAGGATGACCCGACGCCGCCCGTGGGCGGGGCCCCGGCGTTCACCCGCATCGCCAAGAACGCCAATGGCACCGTCACCGTGGAGTGGAGCGGTGGTGGCACTCTCCAAAGTGCTCCCGCCGTGACCGGCGACTGGACGGACGTCGGCGGGGCCGCCAGCCCCTACACGTTCACGCCCAGCCAGACGCAGGGCTTCCACCGCGTCCGCCGGTAGGTGTCCGGCGGGCTTGCCCGCCGGCACGTTCGCAACGAACGACTCACGGGGGACCGGGCTTCGGCTCGGTCCCCTTCTCCGCTCCATGAACTGGAAGGCAGAAGGCAGAATGGCGATTGCCGAAGGGGCATCCATCCAGGTCGGCTTACGGCCCTGGTGCCGATCCAGGAGAACCGGGTCACTTCCTCCATCCCCGATGTTCGTCATCGGTGGAGGGACTTCCCGTCTTGGATTCTCCGCCGATTACGAACATCGCGAACGGGGCTGAGGGAGGTGCTGCCTGAACCTGTGGTGCGGGCGTCCCGCCTGAACCTTCTGGTTCATGGTCCCTGAGCAGGTCAGCAAGGAAGAGGACGCTTCCCCAGTGCGCTTCGCACCACCAGCGCCACGACCACGGTCACCGTGCTGCCGATCAGCGTGTACCACGGCCAGGCGACGACTTCCCGCCAGCCCAGATACAGGGTCACCATGACCCCCAGCGCCACCAGCATCCCGGCGATCACCGGCGTGGCCGAACCCCGCCGCCACCACAGCGCCAGTGCCAGTCCGCCCAACATGGCGCCGTTGGTCAGCCCACTCAGCGCAAACGCCGCGTTCAACACCGACGTCACCTCGCGGGTCAGCGTCGCCACCCCCACCAGCAGCACGGCCCAGAACACCATCGAACCGCGGCTGAACCGCAGGTAGAAGCTCTCGCTCCGCGGCTTCCGCGCCAGCCCCTTGTAGAAATCCATCGTGAACACCGAGGCCAGCGCCGACAGCGCCGCGCTCACCGACGACAGGGCCGCCGACAGGATGGCCACGATCAGAAACCCCCGCAGCACCGGCGGGACCGCGGTCACGATGAACGTCGGGAAAACATAGTCGTTCTTCGTCACCCCGGGCCGGGCTTCGGGCAGCGTCAGCGGCACCGCGGAAGCTTGCGCGTAGTACACCCAAAGCATCACCCCCACGAGCAGGAACACCAGCATCAGCGGCAGGATGATCGCCGCGCTCAACAGCAGCGCCTTGCGACCCTCGTTCACCGAGCGGCACGTCAGCACCCGCTGCACGATCAACTGGTCCGCCCCGTGCGAGGACATCACCTGGAAGGTTGCCCCGATCAGTCCCATCCAGAGGTTGAACGGCTTCGCCAGCGTGAACTCGAGATTCAGCCAGTGCAGCTTCCCGCCCGCCGCCGCCGCCGCCAGCGCCCTGCTCCATCCTCCCTCCACCAGCGTCGGGATATAGCCCAGCGCGAACAGGCCGCCTGCCAGGAACATCACGAACTGCAGCGCTTCGACCCACACCGCCGCCTTCACCCCCGCCCAGCAGTGTGTAGGCCAGCGCCAGCACCGCGAACAGCCCGATCACCCAGCCCATCGCCGCCTCGGAGAACCCGAGGATGAGTTGCAGTGGAATGCAGCTCACGTACACCCGCACCCCGGCCGCCAGCACACCGGACAACAGGAAGAACCCGCCGGCCGTGCGCCGCGCCGCGGGGCCGAACGCCTGGTGGAACAGTTGG
Source organism: Verrucomicrobiota bacterium (assembly GCA_027493615.1). Lineage (GTDB taxonomy): Bacteria > Verrucomicrobiota > Verrucomicrobiia > Limisphaerales > J093 > DSVZ01. The sequence continues at coordinate 389,001 of JAOSKK010000037.1, read as the reverse complement.
TAGGGCGAATAGATCTCCCCGGAAATAGTGCGGCACCAGCACCACCGCCAACACCACCCGCGCCAGCACGTAGCCCAGGATGATCTGGATGAAGGTCAGATCGTCCGGGCCATACGCCATCGCCGGCACCCCCAAAAACGTCAGCGCGCTCGTCTCCGTTGCGACAATCGAGAACCCCACGCTCCACCAGGGCAGGTTCTTGCTCCCCCAGAAAGTAGTCGCGCGTGGACCGCGCCCGGCGCCCGGACCACAGCCCGAAGGCAACGATCCCCCGAGGTACAGCAGAATGACCGCCCAGTCCGCGGGGGCCAGGAAGCTGGCGGCCAGGGACGCCGGCATCAGCGGATCCCGTCCGGCGTCACCCGCGCCTCGGTGGAGAGTTGGTAGGTGTGGCCGGTGCGGGTCGGCAGGACCGCCTCGACCAGAAACGCCCGGTAACCTTCCGCGGGCTGGATCACCTCGGCGCGCACCTCCCGCCCGTCGGCCGTCGGCGTGAGTGGCTCACTGGTCCAGCGGTCGTTGCGGAAGTCGCGGTCCTTCGAGTCGGCGGTCCAAAGCAGGAACCGCTCGACGGCCTGCGAAGCGCGCACACTCAGCGTGGCGCCGCTCGCGGAGTTCCTCAGCGTCCAGTGCAGGCTCGGCGGCGTTTCGCCATCGGCGATCATCTGGTAGAAGGCCGCCAGAGCGGCGATCGCCTGTTGTCCGTCGCCGAGGTCATGACCGGCATTGGGCGTCTGGGACACGAGCTTCGGCTCCGGCAACTCGGACCAGTAATGGCGGAGCGCGTCCACCGTCCAGTAGGGATCGTTGGTGCCCAGCAGGATCAGCTTGGGGAGGGTGTAGCGCGCCCGGTAGGAGTAAGGATCCACCCAGCCGCGCAGCCGGACCATCGGCGGATCGTCCATCTGCAGATGCAGACCGAGTTGGGTGTAATCGCTGATCTCGTCGCTCTGCTTGCCGTAGACCTGGTCGGCCCATTCAAGCTGGGCCTTCATGTTCAGCATGTCGATGACCATCGGTGCGATGGCGACGACGCGGGCATCGGCTGCCGCCGTCAGCCAGGTTGTCCAGCCGCGCTTCGACGCGCCGGACACCACAAAGCGCTTCAGGGTTTGACCCCACTCGCTGACCGCGAACTGCTCGAGCGTGTCGAGCGCCCGCACCGCGCTCTTGACCATGGGAAAGAGGAGCGGCCAGGAGGGATCGCCGCTGCGAATGTACTGATCGAACGTGAAGGCGATCAACGCGTCCTCAGAGCGGCCGTCGTACAAGGGTTGGTTCGGGACCTTGTTCAGCACGGCCACCACCGCCCCGGCCCGCTCCGCCCAGGTGCGGAACATGCCCAGTTCCTTCTCGTTCGGCGCATTGTAGCTGCCGCCCGTGACGAACAGCAGCGCGATGTCCGGGTTCCGCACCGTGTCCGGCCGCAACACCAGCAGGTGATGACTCCAGAACTGCCCCCGCCACGTCTGCGAGACCAGTTCCAGGTGCGTGAGCGTGCCCCAGTCCTTGATCGGCTTCTGCTCACACCGCTTCCAGTTGAAGCACGGATCGGGCGTCCCGACATACGCCTCGAGCGCGCCGGCGGTCATCCGTGCGGCACCCGCGGCCAGCAACGTGGCAATCAGGATTCCCCTTCCCGCCCGGTGACGCGGGCCGGGAGCAAATGTGGCTTGGTCCATGGCGCGTAGGCTTGGGTCCGCGCCGGCCCCGTCAAGCCAGAACCTCGGCCGCGACCGCACCACCTCGCCGGGGCGTCAGGCGCCGCGCAGCTTCCGGTCCCGGCCTTCCTTGGAGCCGGCGGCACGGGTCCGGACCCGCTGACAGTCGGGGCAAACGCCGAAGAACTCGAGCCGGTGCGTGATCTCCTGGAATCCGTAGTGCCGGCTCAGCCGGCTCTCCATGTCCGCCAGGATGCAGTCGTCGAGCTGGACGATGCGTTCGCACCTGCGGCACACGAGGTGATGATGGTGATGCCCGTCCGGGTCGTTGTCGGCGATCTCGAACCGTGCCAGCCCGTCGCCGAGATCGATCCGGCGGACCAGGCCGAGATGCTCGAACAGCGCCATGGACCGGTAAACCGTGGCGAGATCGCAAGAACCCTCGGTCACCGCGTCGACAATCTGTCGCGGTGTCGAGGGACGCCGCAGCCGGGCGAGCGCCTCGAGCACGCCGCGCCGCGAGCGGGTCACCCGGCCTGCCTGACTCCGCAGTCGTTCCATCCAATCCCCGGAGGGGACTGCCGGCGGGCAGCAAGGTGCGGAGCGTCGGTTCATCTGGCGCTGCAGCCTACCCGGCGCTGCGATGCGCTCCAAGCGGGAAGCATGGCCGTGGGAAGCGGCCGGTTCCTTCGGGACCCGCTCGGAAGCCATGAACCGGAAAGCGCCGGTAAACCGGACGCACTCCAGACGCTGCGCGCGGAACGGACGCGCTGCGGCCATCGCGAAGCGTCTGGAGTGCGGGGGTTCACCCCGCTTTTCGTGATCGGCGGAGAGGCGCCTCGTCCGGGAGCCGCTGCGGCGGATCGTTGACCGCGCGGGGTTCCGGAGTAGTCTGCGTGGCGTGAGCCGGGAGTAAACCGCCGGGCTGCGGGGGCTGATGAGCGCGGGCGACGGCAGACGGGGGTCGGGGAGTCGAATGGCTGACCGGGGAGTGAGGTGCAACATGGAGCGTTATGTCATTGTGCTGGCAGGAGGGCGCGGCGAGCGGTTCTGGCCGGTCAGCCGGGAACAGACGCCGAAGCAGTTCCTGAAGCTGCTCGGCGAGCGGTCGTTCCTCCAGCAGACGGTGGATCGGGTGGCGCGGTTGGTCCCGACCGAGAACGTGCTGGTGATCACCAACGCCGCCCAAGCCGCCGAAGTGCGCAAACAGTTGCCCAAGCTCCCCCGCGCCAATGTGGTGGCGGAACCCGTCGGACGGGACACGTGTGCCGCCGTGACGCTCGGGGCGGCGGTGGTGGGAGCACGCGCGACCACCGCGGTGATGGCGGTGCTTCCGGCGGATCATGTCGTGCCGGAGATCCCCAAGTTCCGGCGGGTGTTGGAGGATGCGTTTGACTTGGCCAGTCGCGGCCAGGTGCTGGTGACCACCGGTATTCAACCCACGGAACCCGCGACCGGTTACGGTTACATCAAACTGGGCCCGGAGCTGCCGCCACCCGCGGGGGCGAAACCCTGGCGGACGAGGTTCTTCAAGGCCGAAGCGTTTCGCGAGAAGCCGGATGAGGCGACGGCGCGTACCTACCTCGAGAGCGGTCAGTACCGGTGGAACGCGGGGATGTTCGTGTGGTCGTTCGTGAGCCTGACCGGGGCCCTCGAGCGACATCAACCCGAGCTGCACGCTGCCTGTGAGCGCTGGTTCGCCGCGGCGGGGGAAGGGGCCCACGGCGTTGGCGAAGGTGCTGGCGCGCGAGTATCCGGATGTGCGGAAGATCAGCGTGGACTACGCCGTGCTCGAGAAGGCGCACAACATCGTGTGTGCGGACGGGGCGTTTGCGTGGGATGACGTGGGGACGTGGCCGGCGTTGGCGCGGCATCTGAAGACGGACGCGGAGGGGAACGCGGTGGTGGGCGAACTCTGGCACGTGGATGCGGCGCGCAACCTGGTGTTCGACGCGCGCAGCCGGGCGAAGCGCACCCCGATCTGTCTCGTGGGCCTGCGGGACGCCGTGGTGGTGCAGACGGACGATGTCACGCTGGTGGCATCGAAACAGCAGGCACAGCAAGTCAAGGAACTGGTGAACCGCCTGGCGCGGGATCCGGCGCGAAAACGGCTGACTTAAAGCGGGCGGGCCGGCAACGACCGACCCGCCCGCGCCTGCCGTAACCCAGGCAGGTGCCTACTCGACCGTAAGGGCAATCAGGAAAGGCGCCGAATCGGCGCCGGTGCTCCGGTAATCGATCGTGGTGATCTCGACGTCGGGCAGGGGGTTCTCCCACGTGGTGAGGTAGATGGACTTGGGCGGGCCGTTGGGGTTTGCGAGGTTGGGACCGCTCCATGCGACGATGGCCTCGCTCGAATCCGGGACTGCGGTCCACCAGTCGAGGACGTCCTGCCGTAGCGGATCGGGATCTCGCGCTGCTGACCGTCGGCATAGTGGACAACGTAGAGGCCGATGACGGTGCCGGGTTCGGAAGGCCAACCGCAGGCGTGGAGGAAGTGGAGCTGCGAGGCGGTGCGGTGGATGACGATGTTCTCGACAGCCTTCGGGAAGGACACGCTGAGTTGCTCGGCAGCCAGCCGGCCGTACAACTGGATCACACCCCGAACGTCGAAGGTGACGTCGCCGAACTGCTGGAGGCCTTGGGGGGAGGTTCTCGAGGGTGTTGTTGGGCACGCCGCCGGCGTGCCAGGAATCAGTGAGGGCGGCGTTGTAGTAGCCGGAGAGGTCGATGGCTTCCTCGGGGGCGTCGGGCGAACGGTCCGGGATCGAGTGTTGTGGCTGGCCGGGCGATTTCCGCTGCGGGCGTGGGAGGAAGTGCCAGCGCGGGTTGGCGAGGAGGATTTGATCGAAGGCCTCGGGGTTGCCGTCCTCGCTGGTCCAGAGGGATTCCCGCAGCTTCTGGTGAGCGGCCGGCGAGGCGAGGTAAGTCTCGGCGATGGCGTTCCCGAGGGTGGAGACCAGGCGGGTGAAGGCCTCGGTGCTTTGGAGCACCCCCACCTGATACAGGCCGGGGGTGACGCGCGTGTAGACAAGGCTGCCACCGACGTCGTTCGCGGTGGCGGCGTAGCCCGCGAGCACGTCCTGAAGCAACGGCAGCACCTTGGCGCGTGGGAAGCGGAGGTTGCCGGGGAGCGTGACATAGAGTTCGCCGGTGTCAGGCTCGCGGTTGAGCGAGTAGAGAAGCTCGGGCATGGGCAGGTCCGCGAGCCGGGCCTTGAGCTCGTCGGGCGTCGTGGCGCCCGTCCGCCTTCTGCCGGGCTTGGGCGAGGTAGGCGGCGAGGTCGGCATGGACGCGGTCTTCGAGGCTGGCGAGCCAATCCACGAAACGCGGGAGTTGCTGGAGCGAGCGCTGGATGGCGACGTAGTTAGCGTCGGGCGGGACGCGATCGAGGAGTTTGTTGACGGCCGGGATGACGGGGCGGGAGGCGGAGGCATCGAGCTGGGCGAGCCAGTCGGCGGTGTTGCCGCCCTGGTGGAAGGCGAGGTAGGGGCCGACGCGGCGAGCATAGAACCAGCGGCGGTTGACGAGTTCATGCTGGTCGTAGCCGAAAAAGGCCCCCATGGGTGCGCCAGGTACTTTCGGTGATGAGGCGGCGGACGCCAGCGTCGAGAGACTCGGCGACGACGCGGTTGTCGTGATCGAACCACGGTTCCTGCTGGGTGGTCAGGCGGTTGAACGTAACCGCGGCTTCCCGGTTGCGGTTCCGGACATCGGCTTGCTCACGGAGGCAGCGTTCGAGGAAGGCGGGGTCGGCGTTGGGGGCGAGCTTGACGGCGCGGAGATGGGGCAGGTGGAGGGCCTTGAAATAGGCGGTGAGGCTCTCGGCCCGGGCGAGGTCGGGTTGCGGGTCGACCGGGGCACTGAGGGTAATCGTCCAGGGCACCTGGGATTCGACAGTCGGCAGGGGGCGGGTGTCTTCGAGGAGCGTGGCGAACCGGTCGAACCAGGAGGACTTGAGACCCTTCCTGGCGAAGGCCTCGCGGACGGCCGCGACCCAGTTCTTAACCCCGGGGCTGGCAGGGGTGGGGAGGCTGACGGCCGGACACGGTCAGACGCGGGGAGTCACTGCCGATCCAGCGGAGGGCTTCGGCGAGTTCGTCGCGTGGGATGGGGCGGGGGGCCGTGTCCGGTTGGTATTGCTGGCTGTAGATGCGGAGGCCGAGCTCGGGGAAACGGGCATCGAGGCGGGCGGTGAAGCAGAGGCCCTCGAAGGCCAGGAGCTGGTTGGTGACATAGTCGAGGAGCTGGCGGCTGGTGACGTTGACCAGGACCTCGAGGTAGTCCGCGAACTGCTCGAGGTTCTCGACCCCGAACTGGGCGCGGAACTGTTGCTCGAGTTGCTGGCGGGCAGCCGGAGGGAGGTTGTCGAGGAACTCCTTGCGCTTCTGCTGCAGGAGCATCATGCCGAGGGGCTGGAACTGGGCCAGTTGGACCGCGATGGGCTTGATCATGCGCGGATCGCAAACCACCGCGACATGTTGCTGGGTTGATTCACTCAGCGCACGAGCCACGAAACCGTCGGCGTTCAGCCGCTCCGCCGGCGGGAGGGCGAAGAGGGAGAGGGTGAGGGCGCGATCGCCGCACAGATAGGCGCGGTCCGGGGCGAAGACGAGGTAGAGCTCGGACAGCGGGACGGCGGTGGGCACGATCCGGACCGCAGCGCCCTGACCGAGGTCGACCCGCTCGACCTCGCGAGGTTTGAGCACACCCGTCAACAGGCCGGCGAGGGCCTCGGAATGAGCGACCGGCAGCGTGACGATGAACATGCGGCGCGGGTCGCCAAGGTAGAGGCTGACGGTGGCGGGTTGGCGGGCGGCGAGGCCGAAGTTCTGCGCGATCTGGGTTTCGTCGAGCGGCGCGCCGATCGTCTGGAGACCGGCAAGAAGCAGCAGCGGGTTTGGTGACTCGAGGAGGTTCCGCGCGTCAGGCGGCAACGCCTGGAGGGGAGCGGCGGCCTTGAGGATGCCTTCGAGACCTTCGATTACGGGCAGCAGACCGTTGAACTGGGCATGTAGAATGGCTCCGCGCGGCAGGACGGCGGCGGCCGGGCCAGCAGCGAGTCGGTGTTCGCTCAGATGCTGCGGTTGAATGGGTTGCAGGTCAGCCCTGATGATGGGCGTGAGCCAGAGCGGACTGGCCAAAGCCCAGAGCAGAAGGCGTTTCGTTCTCATGGTCGAGTATTCTGGATTGACGTCTGCCAAGCGGCGCGGACCGCGTGACCCGGCAGAATGTCACGGGCGACGCACCGATAGGGAATGGGACACCACACGGGGCAGGTTTGTTTCAACGAGACTCGGTCGGCCGGGGGTGGAGTGGGTCGGGGTGCCGGGAGCGCAGGCAGGATGCCCGCACCACAAGGTCCAACCCGGACACTTCACACCCGGCGCGAAACCGCGACGGACCGTAGGCGCCGACGTGAGGAGGCGATGTGGGCCGGGGGCAACACCCTTCGCCTCCTCACGTCGGCGCCTACGCTCGCAACGCCTCCTCACGTCGGCCCCTACAGCGCGTACGAGAGCGGGTATGGGATTTCCCCGTTAGGGAGGGCTGGGTCGCTGGGCGGCCAGGGCCCGCACGGCTTCCTCGGCGAGGGCTTCGCGGGAGAACACGACCTCGGCCAGCGTTCCCTGGAACACTTCGGGCCCGCTGAAGTTCGGGTTGCAGCCGATCCCGAGGTTCTTCGGCCCTGGCACAAAGCTCGCCGGGACCGGGGCCTGAGCGACTCGCTGGCCGTTCACGTAGAGGCTGAGCTCGGTGAGACGCTTGACGACGGCGACGTGCGTCCACCGGCCGTTCTCGACCCGGCCGCCGGAAAGACGACAGCCGCCGCCCGGTTGCTCGATGGCCACCACGAGTTCGAGGTCCTGGATCGAGACGCGCAGCGGGTCGTTCACCGGCGCGCACCACGCCGACACGATCTGATGCCAGCGCCGTCCGTCGACGGTGAGCCCCTGCGGACAGAACCAGGCCGCGAAGGTGTAGGTCCGCGATGGGAACTGCGGGGCGTCATAGACCAGCTTCGAGGACTTGCCGTTGAAGGCCAGCGCGGTGTTGGCCACGCCGCCGCGCCCGGTGGCGGGTGAAAGGTCCACGCTCGCCAGCAACCGGCCTTCCTGGGGATCGGGAGTCCCGGCCAGGAGCGCCCGCAGCACGACGCCGCTCCCGCTGGGCGGGAGGCTTGGGTCCAGGCGAAACGCTAACGGGCCGTTGACGGTTGCGGTCTGCTGGGCGCCGTGGCGGGCCACCACCTGCCAGTGATAGGGAAGCCCGGTTGGCGGCGGAGAGGTCCACGCGAACGCGGCGGTCGCGAGGTTCGTCGCGCCAAACACGACGTCCTTGAATGCGGCGTCGGTCGCGACCCGCAGTTCGTAGTGGGTTCCCGGTTCTCCCTGGCTCCAGGCAAAAGGGATTTCCTCGACCGGGAGCACGGCGTTCGGCTCGGGGTACTGCAGGTAGATGGGGGCGGGAGGCGCGTTGCGCACGGGCAGCCACGAGCGGTAGTACGTCCCGTAAGCGCCGGCGGAGGCGAAATCGCAGAGCACGACGCGTTCTCCGTTGACGGCGGTTACCGCGAAGGCCGCGAGGGGGCCGAGAACGTGGTCCTGCAGCAGCGGATTGTCGGTCGGCAGCGGCTTCAGTTCGAGGGCGGCCAGGTCCAGTTCGGGGACGGCGGCCGGATCCAGGGTGTTGTGCTTCTGATCGAACGCGAGGAGCAGGGGCCGCGGAAGAGCGAGGTGTTGAACTGGACATGGGGTCGCCGCGCAAGGCCCGGGGCTGGAAGTCGAACTCGAGCGCCACGATGTCGCCCGGGTGCCAGGTGCGAAGGAGCTTGAGATAAGTGCCCGATTTCACCTCCTGGACGGGCGCGCCGTTCACCGTGACCCGCGTGTCCCGGGACCATTCCGGGATGCGCCAGGACAAGGGCAGGGTGGTCGCGGCGGGAGGATGCACGACACAGCGCACGCCCGGCCTGAGGGGATAGTCGGTGGTCTGGACCAACCGCCAGGAGGCACCGTTCTCGAGTTGGGCCTCGGTGGTGCCGGGGCCGTAGTAGTTCACGTAAAGGCCGTTGGTGCCGCCCAATACCGCCCACTGGCTGAGCAGGCCCAGGCCGTTCGGGCCGTTGACGCCGCAGCAGTTGAGCTCCGGCGTGCCGGGTCGCGACTGGAACACGATGCTGTGGGCGGAGGCCCGGCGCTTCCCGTTCATGGGGGTGTCGTAGGTGCACCAGCGGCCGCTGGGATGCTGGTAGCCAAGCACCGCGTTCCAGGTGGCATGTTCGAGGGCGTCGGCGATGCGGCTGTCGGCGGTGAGGCGCAACGCCTCGACGCTCAAGGCCAGCCAGGCCACGGTGCAGCAGGTCTCGATGGCGCCGGGTCGGAACGGGTTGCCCACGGCCTGCTCGTCTGTGCTGAAACTGCCCGAGTTGTGGATGTCGGTGCGGCGGATGCTCCGCCACCAATGCACCAGCGCCTGCCGGTAGGAGTCGTCGCCGGTGATCCGGAACAGCTCGGCGAGACCGAGCATGGGATGCAGGCTTTCCCAACGCGGTTTGGGGGTTTGGTAGAACTCGACGCCGGTCGCGGCCAGACGGTGGTAGTCGCCGGCGGGCGGTTTCTGCCAGTCCTTCTCAACCTCGTGCATCAGTCGCCGGTACGTGGCCCGACCGGTTTCGCGATGGAGCAGGCCCAGGATGTGCATCACGGCCATGTTCATCTCGTGGGAACCCGCGTCGTGCACCCGACGGCCGGTGTCGAGGAACGTGGCGCACATGAGATCCGCGGCGCGTGTCGCAGCCCGGAGCGCTTCTGTGTCGCCCGTATCCTGGTACCAGAGATAGAGCGCCAGCATGCAGTGGTAATGGCCCCAGAGATCCCAGCGGTCCAGCAAGTGTTTGTCCGGGAAAGGCCCGAGGTAGCCGTCCTCGGCCTGGGTTCGGATGAGGTCGCGGACGACTCTGGCCGTCTGTTGTCGCAGCGCCGGGTTGTCTGCGAGCCGGCCGATCAGGACACAGGAAGTGAGGTACTTGCCCGCAAACTCGCCCGCCCACGGGACCGGATCTTCATAGGGCGGTTGGCGGTCGCGTAGTCGCATCATCTCGAGCATGCCGGGGTTGGCGTCGGGAGCCGGGAGAAGCCAGTTCTGGATGATGGCGTCGAGACGTGTACGAAGGGGGCCCTCGAGAGCGAGCCGGACGCGCGGCACGGGGAGGTCGCGAGCGGGTTCGCCGGGCGTGGCGGCGTGCGGGCTGGCGACGCCGAGCGTGATCAGGAGAACCCCCGTGCCGATCGCGATCCGCCGCCGGATCGAGCCCTGCCGGCCAGGTTCTGCTCCCGTTGTTCGGGCCGGTTGGCCACGCCGTGCCGGTCTCGTGTGTCGGGTGGTCACCGCTTTGGAATTCGGGCAGGCGTCGGACTGCGACCGACGCTGACGACCTGGGAGGGATCCACGATACGAAATCCACCGTCCGGCAGGACTACGATGAACTCGGGGTTCTTGGGGAGGAAAAGCAGGTGATCGGTGGTGACCACCGGCAGCATGCGGCCGTCGGCCAGGTGGATGTCGAAGGGCCGGAACGGGGTCGCGTCGCGCCTCTCCCGTAAAGTCTTCAACGGCATCGTGGGCCCAACGTGCCGCGATCCGACGGGCGTGTCAACGTGGGCCGGGCGCGACCGAATGTTAAATGTTAAGATCCGACCCCTGGGGGTTACACGAGGCTCTTGAGGTGCTGGATGGAGCGCTCGGCTTGCTCGACGGTGCCGCATTCGACCGACAGGACGATGTCGCGCGGGCAGTCTTTCTTGAGGATGTCGATGACCTTCTTCCAGTCCACCACGCCTTCGCCGCAGGCGCAGCCGACGGGCGTGCCGGTCACTTTGCCGCGCTCGGCGGCGCCGTGCTCGACGGAGATGTCCTTGGCATGGAGATGGACGAGGCGCTTGACGACGCGCTTGAGCCACTTGAGGGGATCGTGGCCGCAGAGGAAGGCGTTGCCGGTGTCGTAGTTGATGCCGATGGACGGGCTCTTGACGAGCTTGTAGATGCGGTCGAGACCTTCGGGCGTCTTGCTGTACTGCTGATGGCACTCGAGGCCGATCAGGATGCCGCGCGGTTCGGCAACCTTGGCGGCTTCCATCAAGGTGTAGCGCATCAGCGTGAAGTCTTCCTCTTCGGTGGTCCAGGGCTGCTTCGGGCCCTCGTCGGTGTTGATGACGGGGGCGCCGCATTCGGCGGCGAAGCGGATGGCTTGCTTGAGGTACTCAACCCCGATCTCGGGCTTCGTGAGGGGGTGTGGGCCGAAAGACCGGAGAGCTTGATGCCGGCCTCGGCGCAGGCGCGGCCGAGGCGGAGCGGGTCGTCGAGCATCGAGACGCTGTGGAAGTAACCGGCTTCGCTGAGCAGCTCGCGGCCCCAATGGACCATCGGCTCGACGTGCGTGTAGCCGAGTTCCGCGGCCTTTCGGACGCCCCACTCGAAGTTCTTGTCCGCGTGCCGGACGAATTCCATGTTCACGCCGAAGTAGACTTTGCCCATAGATGGCTCGGTTGAAGTTGGTCTTGATGTTGGTGTTGGCTGGCGACAGGCAAGCGCCCGAGGCCGGAAAAAGCAAGCGTGTTAGTGCGGGCGCTGCGCTTCAGGGCGTCTGGTTCAGCCAGTGTTCGCGACGGGCTTCGAGGGCGGCGGCGGCGGGGGTGCCGCTCTGGACGATGACGAGGTACTCGAGGGCGAACCGTTCCCCGCGCGTGTACTGGCGGGGCTGTTGATCGAGTCGCTGCGTGGCCGAGAGGTAGGCGAACGGGGTGCGCATCGAGAAGAACCACGGAGGCCCACCGGGGTTCTGCGGGTGGCCGAAGAGGGCGAAGGTGGCGGGGCGGTCGGGGCGGTTGAAGGCGACGGCCGCCCAGGGGTGTTGCGAAACGTCCTGTCGGTTGTCGGCCAGATCCAGGCGGCCGGCCGCGGTGAAGTGGTCGGCGAGCGGATCCAGTTCCTGGAGGAACCGGGCCCCGAGGCCGTAGTAGTTGGCACCGCCGAGCGTGACGACGTTGGTGGCCGGGCCGACCTCGAATTCCGAGCGCCAGAGCAACGCGACCTCGCGGCGGGGAGCGTCCACGGTCAAGGTGAGGGTGCGGCGTTCGAGCAGCAGGGCCTTGGGAGTGCTGTCGTGGAGGAAGGCGTTCTCGGTGCCAGCCAGTGCAGTCGCTGCGTGAGCGTTGCCTGGGGCAAGGCCGGCGGGGGAGAGGCGGGTGGTGGGCTCGGTGGTTTCGACCGGCCGCTGGACGCCGCAGCCGGGGGTTTCCTCCCAGAAGTTGATGCCGTTCACGCGGATGGCGAACATGAGCGCGTGATGATGGAGATGATCGTGCGGGGGCGTCGCGGAGGACGTTCTCGCCGTCCACGGTCGCAAGTGTCTTGACATAGGGTTTGAAGGTGCCCGGGAGGAAGGCGTAGCTGAAAAGGGTGCGCTCGTTCTGACGCACCTTCCACTCGACCGTGCTGACGCTGCCCTCGACACGCAGCGGTGCGGCCGGGTCGGCGGCTTGAGGGTGCCGGCACCGGCGGCTGCGAGAGCCAGCGGGAGCAGTGCCAGCCAGGGGGCTGACTTGTTGCTCTTGGACCGGCTCACCGGCCGTGAACCGCGGAGGGTGCAGGCGGGACGCCCGCACCACAGGTTCAGGGGAAGCGGTTGACGGTGCGGGAGGGCGGGGCCGGGGAGATGCCGGAGGTTCATGGCGGGACGAAGGGTAGGAATGGCGAGAGGTTTTTAGCCCAGGACGATGTCCTGCTTCTGCGTGTCGTAGGTGGCGACCTTCCGGTTCAGGAAGGCGAGCATGGCCATGTTCATGGCGGCCTGGACATAGAGGCCGAACTCGACGTCGCTGACGGGCTTGGCCCGGGTGCGGACACACTCGAGGAAGTTCTGCCAGTGGAGCAAGGTGGTGTTCGGTTTGCTGCCCGGGATGACCTGCTTCTCACCCTTGCGCGGGAGGAAGGTGACGCTGTCGAAGCCGCCTTCGAACGCCGGGCCTTGCATGGTGATGGTGCCCTCGTCGCCGCGGATGGCGGGTTCGGTGGGGTGGTCGTTGGCCAGGGTACAGACGAGGACGATCGAGAGTTTCGAAGGGTAGTCCAGACACATGTTGAACGTGTCGGGCACCTCCCGGTCGTAGGTGTCGTACTTGAAGATGCCGCCCGAGGCGACGGCCAGGGAGGGGAACTTGAGGCCGAGCAGGCTGATGAAGGGCGTGAGGACGTGGGGGAAGAGATCGGTGCAAGGGCCGCCGGCATAGTCCAGGTACTTCCGCCAACTGAAGAAGCGGTCGACCGTGAAAGGCACTTTCGGGGCATCGCCGAGGAAGCCGTCCCAGTCGAGGTCAGGTCCGGGCTTGGCGTTGGGGTCGGCGATGGGCATGCGTTCGCCCCAATCGCCGTAGCGATAGTAGCCGGCCTCGACGTGCTGGGGCCGGCCGATGGCGCCCTGGCGGATGAGTTCGGCGACCTTCTTCCAGGCGACGTTCGAGTTGCCCTGGTTGCCGATCTGGACGACGCGCTTGCGCTGGACGGTTTCCTCGTAGAACTGCTTGCTCAAGGCGAACTGGCTCCAGTGACCCATGGGCTTCTCGCAGTACACATCCTTGCCGGCGCGGATGGCGGCGAGGGCTTGCGGGACGTGGAGGCGGTCGGGCGACGCGATGCAAACGACATCGATGGCGGGGTCGGCGAGCAACGCCTGGTAGCTGGGGTAGGTCTTGGCGCGGGCGTGCTCGGCGTTGGCCCGCATGCGGGGACCGTAGGTGTCGCTGATGCCGATGACCTGGAGGTTGGCGCCCTGGTTGATCATGCCCAGGACGATGTCGAGATGGTTGCGGCCACGGCCGCCCACGCCGATGAAGCCGACGCCCAGTCGCTCGTTGGCGCCGAGGACGGCGCGGGACGCCAGCAGCGGGGCGCTCACCAGGCCGAGAGCGCCGGCGGCGCCGGTGGTTTGAAGGAACCCGCGGCGGGTGAGGACGGCGGAGGACGTTGCAGGATGTGGAGGATGAGGATGAGGGTGAGGATGAGGATCGTGGGTGGTCATAGGAGAGTCGGAAACAGTTCAGGGTTACGGGGTGAGTGGTTTCTCGGCTGCGGCTGAGGTTGAGCCTCCTTACGTCGGCGCCTACAGGGGGTCGTTGCGGCTGGGCGCTCAGGGATTGCCGCCGAGTTCAGGCTTCAGCCAGGGTGTGCCGGCCCAGTACCACTGGCGGGGCTGGAGGGCTTTCGGCGTGGCCATCGGCGAAGGCGACGGCCGAACGGCCACCGTGGCGCGGGTGCGGCCCGCCCCAGTTCGGGTCATCCGAAGTGGTGCAACCGGTGCAGGGGGCGTCGTCGCCGGGGTCGTGGACGATCCAGGCGCCGGGTTTTTCCGGGCTCGAGGTGGTGACGCAGCGGAGGGATCGGTGGTGCGGAGGGGTTTGGTGGCCGCGTCGGTGAGATGGACGGTGGTGGACGGGGCGCGGACGCCAGAATCGGTGACACCAGGCCAGACCTTGACGTCCCAGACATTGGGCCAGTCGCAGCCGCCGAGCCGGAAGTTCATGCTGTAGTTGGAGACCGCGTGGTCGGGCGTGTCGCTGGGGTAGTTCTGAAGGAACTCCTTGAACTTCCTGGTGCGCACGGGGCAGATGAGGATGTTGGTCGTCGACGTGTAGGGCAAGAGGAAGTTGAACCAGGCCTTGCGGAAGACGTTGTCGCCGCGCACCTGGAAGGTGTGGGGATAGCGGCCCCGGTAGTCGTCGGCGTAGAGCTTGGTGGCGATCATGACCTGACGCAGGTTGTTGAGGCAGGCGGTGGCCTGGCCGCGTTGTTTGGCCTTGCCGAGCGCGGGCAACAACATGCCGGCAAGGATGGCGATGATGGCGATGACGACCAGCAGTTCGATGAGCGTGAAGCCGGGACGGTGGGTCCGGCGCGCGGAGCCGTGGGTCTGAATTTTCATGTTTGGGAACGTGGATCAGGTCGTGGGGGGTTGGCAAGCACACTCCCGCGACACTGCCGGGTTACCGGGTGAGCCGGAAGAACCGGGCCGTGCCGGTGGCCGGGCTGGTGACCGAGGTCCCGGTGACGTTGGGGACGGCTTGCCAGGTGGCGTTGCCGAGGGCGTCGGCGGCTTGCAGGGTCCAGCCGGTGGCCTCGGCCGGCCATGACACGGTGATGCTGCCGTTCTGGTAAGTGATGTTGAGGCTGACTTCCGCGGGGGCGGTGGTGGCCTGCGTGAGGTCGCGCCCGGCAAGTCCGGCAGTGTAAATCCCCTGTACTTCGGCGGGGGTGAGCGGGCGCCGCCAGAACCCGATGTCGTCCATCTTCCCGTGCCAGTATCCGAAGGCCGGGGGTGACACCGTCGTCGCGGGTCTTGACTCCGAGGGCGAGCGAGGCCATGGCCGGCGGGTTGATCAGCGTGCCGTCGTAGAGGGTGACGGCCACCTGGGGCGCCGTTCTGGAAGACGCGGAGGGCTGCGCCGTCGCAGACGAAGGCGACATGCTCCCCACTTGCCGGTGGGCAAGGGTTGTTGGGTGCGGGCACTGACCACTCCGCCGCCACCTTGGGTGATGTAGTTGCTCAAGTCACCGGCGCTTTCGTTGAGGCCGAAGTGGAACTGGCCGGTGGCGCTGGGGTCACCCCAGTTCTTGGCGATGGAGGCCCAGGTGGGCAGGGATTCAGCCCACACCCAGGCGGAGAGGCTCATGACGCGGTCCGGCTTGGGGTAATCCGGCACCCAGACCCACTCGGACACGGACGGCCCGCCGAAGTTGAGAGGGCGCCGCCGATCTGGCCGGTCACCCACTGCGAGTCGTCGCCGGCGTAGTTGGTGAGTTCACCATCCGGGGCCACGTCGCCGCCGGTGACTGAGTTCCGGGCGGTGAGGCCGGAGGTTTCGTCGAAGCGCCAGTGACCGATGAGGCGGTCGGTGATGCTGGCAGCCAGGACGAGCGTGGCACCGGCGCTGGTGACGGAGGCGGCGGGGTTGGTGACGACGACGCGATAGTTGCCTTCCTGGGCGGAGTTCACACCGGTCAGCGTCAGGGTGGCGGTCTGGGCGCCGCTGATGCCCGCGCCATCGCTCACGTCCGCGCCGTCCTTGCGCCACTGGTAAGTCAGGGGAGGCGTGCCGGCGACAACGACCTGGAAGGTGACGGTGCTGCCAGGGGCGGCGGCGCGGCCGGTGGGCTGGACAAGGAGCACGGGCGGGTCGTAGAGCAGCACATCGACGCCGGTGCGGCTGACGGTGAGGTTGAAGGGTTTCCGGTGTACTGGCCGACTGGTTCGGAGGTGTCGAGCAGGCCGTTGCCGTTGACATCGCGGAAGGCGGTGACGTGGAAATTGTTGCCCGGGGGATGTGCGCGATCTCGTAGGGACCGGGGTTGGCGATGGCTTCCGTGTAAGCGCTGCCCATCGCGGCAATGTCGACGGGAACGATGACCGCGTCGCCGTTCAGCTCCGCCTGGTTGCCGTTGGGGCTGAGGTCGGTGCCGGTGCCGTCATCGAAGTTCCAATAGCCGGCCAGGCCGTCTTCGTTTCCGGTGAGGCTGGCACGTTGGCCGGCGGCGATCTCGGGTCCGGAGAGGGCGCGGCGCCAGATGGAGATTTCGTCGAGTTCGCCGGTGGCGAATTCGCCGGTGCCCCCGAAGGCGCCGAAGTAGAACGGGGCATTGTGGTTGGGGATGGGCGTGACGGTGCTGTCGCGCTGGGCCACGAGCTGTCCGTCGAGGTAGCTGGCGAAGCCACCAGGGGTGCCCTGGGTCCAGGTGAAGGCGACGTGATGCCACTGGCCGTCGGTCAGGTTGGCCCCGGCGCTGATGCCGCTGACGCCGCCGTCGTTCGAGAGGATGTGGAGGCCGTTCCAGGTGGAGACGATCCACCCGCCGGACTGTTGGCGGACGGCGGACTGGGACACGCTGCCGCGGAACCAGTATTGGACGGTGAGTTCGGCGCCGCTGACATCCATCGCGGGGGTGACGGCGAAGTCGCCGTTGCCGTCGAGTCTGAGCACCTGGTTGCCAGTGCGGCGCTGTCCGGCGGTGACGAGGATGGGGCCGGCCTGGGCGCCGCCATAGGTGATGTTACCGGCGATGCTCACGCCGCCGGCGACAACCTCGAGGCTGGCGGGGTTGCTGGCGGTGTTGCCTGCCGTGTTGCTGACCAGAACCGAGTAGATACCCGCGTCGGCGAGCTGGGCGCCGGTGAGTGTCAGGGTGGCGGTGCGGGAGCCGGCGATGCGGCCGCCGTCCGTCAGCGCCTGATTGTCCTTGCGCCACTCGAAGGCGAGGGGGCGGACCCGGCGGCTTCGACGGTGAAGGTGACGCTTTCGCCGACGCCCGTGCGCTGGGCGCGGGGTTGGGTGGTGATGCGGGGCACTTCGACGAGCCCCATGTCCACGCCGGTGCGGGTGCCGGCGAGGGTGAAGGGGTTGCTGGCGAAGGCACCGAACGGCTCGGTGGGATCGCGGTGGCCGTTGCCGTTGACATCGCGGAAGGCGGTGACGGTGTAACCGGGTCCGTCGGGGAGGCCGGCGATTTCGTAAGGGCCGGGGGCTTCGAGACGCAGGGTGGCACGGCCGCCGCCGAGGCCGGGGATGTCAGCCGGTTCAATGAGGGCGTCGCCCCACAATTCGGCGTGATAGAGGTTGGGGGAGGCGTCGTTGGGGGTGCCGTCATCGAAGTTCCAGTAGCCGATCAGGTCGGGTTCGCTGCCGGTAAGGCGGCGATTCCAGTTGGCGGCGATCTCGGCGGGGGTGAGGGCCCGGCGCCAGAGGGCGATTTCATCGAGCTGGCCCTGGGCGAACTCGCCGGTGCCGTTAAACGCGCCGAAGTAGACCTGGGCGTTGAGGTTCGGGATGGGAGTGTCGGCGCTGTCCCGCTGCTGGACCAGTTGGCCGTCGAGATAGCTGGCGAAGCCCCCGGCGGTGCCCTGCTTCCACGTCATGACGAGGTGGTGCCACTGGCCGTCGGTGAGTCGTTCGCCGGCCGAGATGCCGGTGGTGCCGCCGTCGTGGGAGAGGATGTGGCGGTTGTTCCAGCCGGCGACCAGGTAGCCGTCGCTTTGCTGGCGCACGGCGGACTGGAGACTGCTGCCGCGGAACCAGTATTGGACGGTGATCTCGGGGCCGGACAGGTCGGTGAGGGTGGTCGAGGCGAAGTCACCATTCCCATCGAGCGAAAGGACCTGGTTGCCGGAGAGGGTTTGAACGGCCTGCACCCAGACGGGCCCCGTCTGGGCGCCGTCGTAGCTGATGGTGCCCGAGACGCTGCCGGCCTGGCCGACGAGGGGGAGGCTGGGGAACAGCGAGGCGAGGAGGAGGGAGGCCAGGGGGTGGTGGCCGTGCCTTGCAGAGCGGGTCGGTTTCATACGCTGGTAATGGGCGACAACGTAGCGGGTTGGGGCGGGGAAGGCTTGCATAATTTGGTATTGGGAAAAATTGAACAAAGGGGCGAAGGGGGATTGCCGGCGGACGCGAACAAGCGTAGAGATGCAAGCCATGAAGCCCGCTTCAAGACCAGCGATCTTCCTGAGCCCGGGAGCGACGTATCACGCGGATCGGTGCGAGCCGCTGGTGCAGGCGGTCGAGCGCGGGGAGGTCGAACTGGTGGCGTGGGTGCACCGCGGGTATCCGGGGCGGGTCCTGCCGCCGCGGCTGCTGCCGGAGATCTCGACCGTGGGCTACTGGAACGCGACGGGGGTGCCGGGGTGGGGACTGGACTGGCACCGGAACGAAGGGATCGAGCTGACGTTTGTTTCGCGGGGACGGACGGCATTCCTCGTGGAAGGGGAGCGGTTCCCGCTGGAGAGCGGACATCTGACGGTGACGCGGCCGTGGCAGAAGCACAAGGTGGGTGATCCGCACATTGGCTCGACGCGGTTGTACTGGCTGATCCTGGATGTCGGGGTGCGGCGTCCAGACCAACCGTGGCGGTGGCCGGACTGGCTGATTCTGTCGCCGGCCGACCAGCGGCGTTTGACGACGTTGCTGAGCCAGAACGAGCAGCCGGTGTGGCGGGCGAACCGGGAGATTGCGGCGTGTTTCGAGCGGATGGGCGACCTGGTGCGAACGGGCGAGCCCGTGGCGGCGCAGAGCCGGTTGCAGGTCCGAATCAACGAGCTGTTGCTGGCCCTGCTCGATCTGCTGACGCGGCGCAACCCGACGCTCGACCCGCACCTGGTGACGACCCGTCGTTCGGTCGAAATGTTCCTGCAGGCGTTGGACGATCATCTCGACCAGCCGTGGACGCTGGAGGAGATGGCGGAGCGCTGCGGTCTGGGGCGCAGCCGGTTCGCTGATTACTGTCGGGAAATAACGAACATGACGCCAGCCGCCTTTCTGACGCAGCGCCGCGTGGGGGCCGCGCAGCGTCTGTTGCGGACGGAACCGGGGCTGTCGGTGACCGAAATTGCACTGCGTTGCGGGTTCCAGAGCAGCCAGTATTTCGCCACGGTCTTCCGGCAGGTGACGGGTCAGACGCCCCGGGACTACCGCCGGGCAGACGGCGCCGGCGGGAGTGCCCCGGGCTGAGGCGGTACCCTGCTGGGAAGCGTTCTTCGCCTGCGCGGCCATGCCCGAGGACCATGAACTCTGACAGTGCAGGCGGGACGCCCGCACCCCAGGTTCAAGAGCCGCGGCTTCCGTCAGCGCCGCGGAGGCGTGGATCGGTTCGCGAAAAGGCGGAGAGACCGGGTTGCCCCGGTCTCTCGCTGCTGCGGACGATCGGACCGGGCTTACGGGGCGCGGGAGCGGAAGTACTGCTGCGCGGCCGTGGGCGCCGTACTATAAGGGCTGGTCGCCCCGATCACGTCGGTGAAGGGGCCGGTAACCACCGCTGCGCCCTGCAGGACGCCGCTGTACTGAATGACGACCTGGCCTTGCGCGTTGCGGCTGATGCCCTGGATTTCGGCACCGCCGGTCGGCGGCGTGGCTGGCACAAACGCCAGGTAATCCGAGTCCCCGCTGTTGTAGTTCCAGCGGAGGGTCTGCCGACCGCCGAGTTCGACGGTCTTGATCGCGCCGCTGGCATCGGTGAGCGCCGTGAGGTTGTTCCGACTCCAGGCGCCCGTGCCGGCCGAACGGAACTGTCCCAGGTCCTGGACCGTTTGATTGGCGGTCCCGACGCCAGCGGTGACGAGGCCCAGGTTGCTGTTGATCGCGTTGGCGCCGAACCCGTCCACGGACTGGCCGGCAAACACCCAGTAGCTCCTCGCCGGGGTCGGGAAGGTGCGCGTGTAGTTGCCCCAATCGCCGCTGTCGATCCAGCCGATCTTGTAGTTGACCGTCATCGTCCATTCTCCCATGCGGGTGGCGGCGAACTGGCCTCCCATGTCGCTGGCCATCGGCGCGGCGGTGCCGGCCTCGAGGACCGAGCCACCACGGTACACCGGACTGTCGGTCCCGTTGTTGCTGACGTAGTCCACGCCGTGGATCGCCCCGGAGTCCTTCGTAGGCACCTCCCATGTACGGCATGACACTGGCCACGTCCAAGGTCTGCCCGCCGTCATAGTCGAAGTCCTCAGCCTCGATGTTGAACACACCCGTCGCGGTGACGAGGACATTCTCGGGCAAGGAGCGAGCCGAACCGTTCGAGTTGATCGCGAAGCACCAGTACTGGCCGGTATGTGTGACCTGGGCGCTCGAGATGGTGTAGCTCGCGCTGGTGGCCCCGGGGATGTCGCGCCCGTTCCACTGCCACTGATAGGAGGTGGCGCCCGTCGCGGTGATGGACATCGTGTGCGACTGGCCCGGGTTGAGCGTGACCGCCGCCATGGCCGTGGGGGCCGTGACGACCGGCGGCAACGTGGCCGGGTCCACATAGACCCCGACACGGGCACCCGAGAGCGCGGACGGCGTTCCGTTGGCAGGGGTGGCATCGCCTTCCAGGATGTAGGTGACCTCGACGCCGTCGCCGCCGCCGCCTTCCTGCCAGAGGGCCTCGAGGTAATAGGTGCGGTCCGCGCGGAGGGTGATGGGGCCGTACGCGCCCGTCTCCCACTCGGTGTCGAGATAGGTGTCCGAGCGCTGTTCCTCGGTGGTGGAACTCCACTCGCGGTTGTTGCTCCAGGTGGCCTCGGCGGCGATGGCCTTCTTGTTGGCCGGGTTGTCGTCGGTGCTCAAGAACAGCCGGGCGTTGTCGTCCACGGTCATGATGAACACGTAGTCGCCGTTCTGCGGCGGCTTGAACCAGGTGTAGCCGCGACCGCGGTAGTTGTCGCCCAGCCCCCGGCCGGACTCGAAGAGGTTTGCCACCCACTTGACGTCCGAGGGTCCCATGGTGCCATCGGCGATGGCATCGATGAAGGCCTGGATGCCGCCGGGGGTGTTCCACCGCTCGAACTGGACGAGGCCCTCGACGAACACGGCGCTGTTGAACTGCACGGTCGTATTGGGGGCGATGGTGTTGGGCGTGGCCGCCCGGTCGCGCAGGTTATTGAGCGTGAGGGTGTACGTCTGCCCGCCGGTCTGCCGCGAGGTGGTCAACTGGACGGTGGTTTCGTTGATGAGCGTGGCGGCGGACACCGAGATCCCGCCGCTGATCTGGTAGTTGCCCGTCGTTTGCGCCGTGGTGGGGTCCATGCGTTCCGAGAAGTTGACCGTCACCGATACGAAGTCGCCGCCGCCGTTGGCCGAGATGACCGTGGGCGGTGTGACGTCACGGACGACGGTGAGCGTGGCCTCGGTGCTGGTGACAGGGCTGCCCTGGGCCCCGGTGACGACGACGCTGAACCGCGCACCGTCATCGGTGAAGGGGGCGTTGGCGATCGTGTACGAAGGGCCGTCGGCCCCGGTGATGTCGCCTCCGTTACGTTTCCACTGATATGTGTAAGGGGGGTGCCGTTTGCGACCACGGCGAAGGTCACCGGTTGCCCTTCCTCGACCGTCTGGCTCTGCGGTTGGGTCGTGATGGAGACCGGGCCGGTGGTCTTGTCGAAGGAGGACAAGTACTCCCCCGGGATCGGGAGTGAGGAATCCAGGAGGAACTGAGGGTCCTGGACCGCCACGGCCAGGTTGTCGCCGCCGCCGCCTTCCTTCGCGAGCGCCTCGATATAGTAGGCCCGGCCCGCCTGGAGCGTGATGCGCGCGCCGCCGTTGATCGCGTCGCGGGTCGGCCATTGCGTGCCGGTGAAGGTCTGGGGAGTTCTTGGCCTCGACGGTGCTGCCACCGCCAATGCTGGTGAAAGCGCGCACCGGGCTCCAGCCGGTCTCCTGGGCGATGAGTTTCTTGTTCGCCGGGTCGGCGTCCGTGCTGAGGTACAGCGCGCCGCCGTCATCGGAGGCGAGGTAGAACACATAGTCGCCGTTGGCGGGGGGTAGAAGTAGCCGAGGATCTGGACGCCATAGTTGTTCCACACGTCGGCGGGCGGCGCCGCGAAGAGGTCCGGCGGGTCGGCCACCGGCCACTCGAAATAGGGCGGATAATCCACCCGGTCGGGGTTGTTGGGGAACTTGGGGCTCCCGGTGAGGTCAGCGACGGTAACGCCGCCGCCGATGTCGAGAAACGTCCGGGCGGTGATGACGCCCTGCGGGCTGGCGGGCGCCTGGGCTTGACCCGGGACGGTGGCCAAACCGAGGACCCCCACGCCCGAGGCCACAAGGCTAAGGTACTTGGTCTTCATAGGCTGCCTGATCTGCCGTCGTTCGCGTTCCCGCCGACCACCGGGCCGTGCAGGGGACGGTCCCCTGCGCGGGATCGGAACCCGCACCCACGGACGCCGGGAGATGGAACGGCCCTGTTGTCGCCAGAGCCACCGTTGTCGGCAAGCATAAAATTCGAAAAATGCATGGTTACTATTAGCAAGATATAGACCAGAACCGGCCGGGCGGGGGATCTGGCCGGGCGGGGGCGGCGGGAGGGGGGCGGCGGGAGGGGGCATAAAAAAAGAGAGACCGGGTTGGCCCGGTCTCTCGTGAAACGGAGGGCGCGCGCCGTGGAAGGCGACGCCCGTGTGAGTGCTTTGTCTACGGCCGCGTGAGCCGGAAGTACATGGCGGCGCCGGTGGCGGCGACGGACTGCGGCGCCGGCCCGACGTTGGTCCAGGGGCCGAGCACGGACGGGGCGCTTTGGACCATGGAGCCGCCCGGCGGCACTTCGGAGATGGTCACGCTGCCACCGCTGAGGTTGATCGAGGCGCTGCCGACCTGGCCGGCGGGTTCGCCCACGGGGATGAAGAGAAGGTAGTCGGCGTCGCCGCTGTTGTAGGTCCAGCGGATGGTGTTCTTGCCCCCGATCTCGAGGGTCTTGATGTTGCCGGCCGCGTCGGTCATCGCGACGAGGTTGTTCCGGCTCCAGTCGCCCGAGCCCGGGGCATTGAAGGTGCCGACGGACTGGACGGTTTGGGTGGTGGTGCCGACCCCGGCGGTGACGAGCCCGAGGGTGCTCGCCAACTGGCCGGCGGCGACTCCGTCATACGACTGGGCCGCGAACACGTAGTATTCCTTGGCCGGGGTGGGGAACGTCCGAGTGTAGTTGCCCCAGTCGCCGGAACCGACCCAGCCGATCTTGTAGTTGGCCGTCATGGTCCATTCGCCGGCGCGGGTCATGGTCCATTGGCCGCCCGTCTCGGTGGAGTTATTCGCGTGCTGGCCCGCGGGGAAGGTGCGGTAGGAGGCCGAGTCCACGGCGTCGGTGTTGTGGTAATCGACGTCGAAGGTGGCCGTGAGGTTGGCGTATGCGCCGCCCAGATAGGGCATGGTGCTGGCTTCGGCCTTGGTCTGGCCGTTGTCGTAGTCGAAGTCTTCGGCTTCGATGTTGAAGACGCCGGTGGCCGTGACGAGCACGACGGTCGGGTTGGGGCTGCCCTGGCCGCTGGTGGTCGAGGCCTTCGGGTTGCTCACGCGCACCCAGTACTGTCCGATGTCGAGCGGGCTGGCGTTCGAGATGGTGTAGCTCGCGCTGGTGGCCCCGGGGATGTCGCGGCCGTTCTTCTGCCATTGGTAGGTCAGCGCGGCGGCACCCGGATTGGTGGCCTCCACGGTGAGGGTGGCGGAGCCGCCGGCGGGGATGGTCAGGTTGTCGACCGGGTGGGTGACGATGACCGGCGGGAGCACATCCACGGTTTCATACCAACTGATGACGTTGCCGCGCATGAACATGCCGTCGGTGTTGTTGGCCGGGTCCGGGTCACCTTCCTTGATGAAGGTGACGTCGGCACCGTCGCCGCCGCCGCCCTCGTTCCAGAGTACCTCCATGAAGTAGGTCTTGTTGGCCTGGAGCGTAATGGTGTTGTAGTCGGGCCACTCGGTTCCGGAGAACATGTCCGAGCGTTTGTCCTCGGCCGCACCGGCTCCCCGGTGCGGTCCATTGGTACTGGTTGCTCCAGCCGGATTCCTGGCAGATGAGCTTCTTGTTGGCCGGCTTGTCGTCCGTGCTCAGGTAGACGCGGGCGTTGTCGTCGGCAGACACGAAGAACACATAGTTGCCGTTGGACGGCGGGGTGAAGTAGGTCCGGACGCGGGCGTTGTAGTTGTCGGTAGCACCCCAAGGTCCACCGAACTGGCTGACCATGGAGGTCACGTCCGGGGCGCGCGCGGTGCCGTCGGCGATGGCGGCGGCGAAGGCGTTGATGTCACCCATATCGCCGTCGGAGTCGTTCCAGCGCTCGTAGAAGGCGTAGCCTTTGAGGAGCGACACGGAAGTGAAGGTGGCCTTGGTGTCGGCGGCGATGGCGTTCCCGCCGGTGTCGCGGACGTTGTTCACCGTGAGGGTGTAGAGGGTGTTGAGCGCCTGGGCGGCGGTGGTCAGCGTGACCCGGAAGCCATCCGCCGAGAGCGCCGCGGCTGTCACGGCCACCGCGGGCGAGAGCTGGTAATTCCCGGTCACTGTGGCGGTTGCCGGGGTTACCGGTTCCGAGAAGGTGACCTGAACGGTGGTCTGGCTGGCCAACGGCTTGACCTCGGTGATCGTCGGCGGGGTGGTGTCCACGGTAACGGTCACCTGGGAGGCGGAACTGATGATCTCCTGGCCGCCGCCGAAGACGCGGACCGTGTAGGTGCCGGAGTCGCCGGGCTGAGCCAGGTTGACCGTGTAGGTCCGGCCCACGGCGCGGGGGATGGGGTTCCCGTTCCTGCGCCACTGGTAATGGACGGGATCGCCGGTGGCGCCGACGCTTAGTTCGAGCTTGCTGTTAGCAGCGATGTTCACGGTAGCGGGCGGCTGGGCGGTGATGGCGATTGGGACGGGGGTCCACGCCTTGAAGTTGCTGGAACACCGCTTCCGTCGTGTACGCATCCGCATGGGCGGTCACGGCGAGGCCGAGCAGGATCTTGTTGGGCCACGCTTCGCTGAAGAAGGCGACATCCGGGTTATCCGTGCCGGGCGGCCAGGAACCGGCGGTATCCCAGCCTTGCGGGTCGTAGGGGTTGTACATGGACCAGTTCTGACCGTCGTTGCTGGTGTACATGTAGAACACGCTGCCGACGCGCTCGAGGCGCATCCAGTTGTTCGGCATGTTGGGTGGCCAGGCCGGGTTGGGCGCTGTCCACGTGCTGTTGTTGGACCGGATGGCGCGCCACTGCGGGCCGCGGTAATTGACCCCGGCGGGGGCACCGTTGGCGGTGTCCGAGGAGGGCCGGGTGGTCATGTTCGAGATGTGCGGATCACCGGCGTCGGGATACAAGCCGGTGCCCCAATCATCGGCCTGGCGGGCCATGAGTTCGGCCTTGGACCAGCCGCCGTCGCCGGCGTTGCCGACCAGGCTTTCGACTTTAACGATGTAATCGAAGTCGCCCGTCACTTCGAAGTAGGCATAGTAGCCGGCGTCGGCGGTGCCCCAGATGTCGGCACCACCGCCGATCACGGTGATTCGATCCCCCGCGACGGTGTGGGAACCCGGGTTGGACGGGAACCCGAGGTCGGCTCCCGTCAACGTCGGTGTGGCGGCACTGGCCTGCCAGGTGGCCAGAGCCGTGACCGTCAAGGCCAGGAGCCCTTGGATTGGTTTTTGCATAGGTTTTGTCTTTGGGCCTGCGCAGCCCCCCGTCTTCTGGCACCTTGACCACCCGGCAAGTCCCCACTTGCAGACGGCAGGTGCTCATAAGGGGGCTGTGCTGCTCCGGAGAGAGCAGCAAGGATCGCTCGTGAGTTCAAGCGAAAAGTGGCGGATTGATCGTCCGACGGCGCAAGGTTTTGCGCTGGACAGCGGGGTGGTTTACTTGAGACTGCCTGAAGTTCAGGATTCCATGATCGTCATGACGCCACCCCGATACAGGCCTGCGCCAGTGCCGGCGGCAGACCGACAGACGGCGGGCACAGTGCGGCTGCGGCCACGAACGTCACGGGGTTCGACGTCGCCACTTCTTCTTCCGGGGCAATGGATTCGATATACCTGTTCGCGGGCGACTCGCAGGGTGCCATCAGAAGCAAGATTCATGCACTTGGTGGTCAGCGCTGATCCCAAGCGGCTGGGTTGCGCGGAAACGGCCGGTTCCATTCGGACCTGCTCGGTCGCCAGGAACCGGAAAGCGCCGGTAAACCGGACGCCCTCCAGACGCTTCGCGCCGAACGGAACGGCTCCGCCCATCGCGCAGCGTCTGGAGTGCGGGGGTTCACCCCCGCTTTTCGTGCCCGGCTCATGGCGAGGGTGCAGGCTGGAAGCCCGCACCACCGGTTCATGGCGAGGCCGCAGAGAGCGGCAGGTCTGTGCGGCCTTGCTCATGGTCTTGGGCTGGCTCGGGTTTGGGGTACGGCTTGACGCCGCTTCTTTCCCCACCTTTCGACCGGAGACGGCGCGGGGATACCTGCAGGAACAGGTTGATGCCGTGGCGGTTGAGCTGGATCCGAGTGCCGAGGCGCTGTATCTGCAGGCACGGATTCGCAGTCAATTGGGGGAGAAGGAGCAGGCAGAGGCGCTCGCGGTGCAGGCCTTGTCGCGGGATCCGGGCAGACCGGAGCTGAGGTTGTTCCTCGCCGACCTGTTGATCCTCCAGGACCGGATGTCGGAGGCGGTGGATCACCTGCGTCAGGCGTTGGAGTTGAAGTCCGACCTGCCGGGGCCCAACGGCGGTTGGGCATGGTCCTCGAGCGGATGGGGGACCGGTCGGGAGCTCAGAAGGCCCTGGAAACCGCCGTGCGACAGGCGCCCGAGGACGCGACGTCGCGACTGGTCTTGGGGCGTCTCTTGCTGGGCGAGGGCCAGACGCTCGAGGCCGTGCAACAACTCGAGAAGGCGGTGCAACTGAATCCGAACCTCTCCGGTGCGTTCTACGCGCTTTCGCAGGCGCGCACGCGGTTGGGCGAGGCGGAGGCTGCTCGGGAGGCCCTGTCGACGTTCCGGCGGCTCAAGGAGAAGGAGATGGCCGAACTCGACGCCCGCAACACCGGCTACGATGACGAGCTTTTCATGCGAGTGTTGGCGGCCGGATTCCACACCGAGGCAGCGGGCTTGCTGCTGCGCCAGCGCCAGCCCGCCCGAGCGGAGGCCCACCTGCGGGAGGCGATTCTGATCGCCCCGGGGAAATCCGGCCGCGCGAGGTCCTGGCCGGGTTGCTGCGCGCTGCCGGTCGATGGGCCGAGGCTCGCGACGCGTACGCGGAGTTGGTCCGACTTCAACCGACCGTGGCGGGGCATCGGCTCAATTTGGGGACACTGCTCCTGCAGGTCGGCGAGCAAGAGGCTGCCGAGGCGCAGTTGAAGCAGGCACTCGAGTTGGACCCGCAGCAACCGGCCGCGCTCAATAACCTGGCCAGGCTCTACTTGGGAACTGGCGCGCAACGGTCCGCTGCACTCGAATTGTCCCGCCGCCTGGTGGAGGTCCAGCCGGTGGCGGCGAGTTACGATCTCCTGGGGTGGGCGCTGTACGCGAATGGTCTCACCAACGAAGCCCGGGTGGCAGCGGGCAAGGCGGTGGAGCTCGATCCGACCAACACGATGTATCGCGCGCGATTGCAGCGGCTTGGAGCAGGACCTTGAACTTCCATGATCCTGGTTTCATCCATTCTGAGGCGGGTCAAACGGCGAGGCGTAGCCGCTGGTGTGGGAGTGGTGGGCGCGAGTGGTGGATACGGGGTGGCGGGCGGGCGCCCGCCACAGCACCCGGGGCGGGTGCGGTCCCCATCGGCGTGGCCACGGCAGGGAGGGCCACCTGTTCCCTTTCGACCGGCTCGGCAGCCGTGAACCTGAAAGCGAAGGTAAACCGGACGCACTCCAGACGCTTCGCGCGGACCGGACGGCCTTCGCGGATCGCGAAGCGTATGGGGTGCGGGGGTTCACTCCCGCTTTTCGTATTCGGTTCAAGGAGACGAGCTGGGGTTCCCGACCGGACGGGCGCGGCAAGGTTGTTCGGAGTGACCGTGCTCATGGTGCTCGGGGGAGGGCTGCTGTCATTGGAAGCCGCGGCGTCGATCCGGTTTCGAGACGCCAGCGAATCGAGTGGGGTGCGGTTTGTACACACGGACGGCAGTTCGGGACGCCGTTACATCGTGGAGACCGTCACCTGCGGTCTGGGGCTGATCGATTACGACGGCGACGGTTATCTGGACATCCTCTTCCTGAACGGCGGTCCGTTGCCGGGCAGCCCGCCGCCCGACCGGCCACCGACCAACGCGTTGTACCGCAACAACCGGGACGGCACCTTCACCGACGTCACGGCGGCCAGCGGGCTGGCGATCCCCGGGTATGCGATGGGTTGCGCTGTGGCAGACTACGACAACGACGGTCACGAGGACGTGTTCATCACGAACTTCGGCGCGCATCGGCTCTGGCGGAATCGGGGGACGGTACCTTTGCCGACGTGACGCAGCCGGCCGGGTTGGCGGAGGCGTCTTTCGGCGCGGACTGCTGCGGGGCGGGGTGTGCCTGGCTTGATTACGATCGCGACGGGCACGTGGATCTGTTCGTGGGGAACTACCTCGAGTTCGACCTCGCCAGGGCCGAGCCCTGCCGGCAGGCGAACGTGCCGGTGTACTGCAGCCCGCGGACGTATCCGAAGGTGGCCAACCGACTGTACCGCAATCAAGGCGACGGGACGTTCCGGGATGTGAGCGGGCCCTCGGGGATCGGCCGGCATCGCGGGTACGCCATGGGGTTGGTGTGTTCG
Source organism: Verrucomicrobiota bacterium (assembly GCA_027493615.1). Lineage (GTDB taxonomy): Bacteria > Verrucomicrobiota > Verrucomicrobiia > Limisphaerales > J093 > DSVZ01. Next base: position 360,285 of record JAOSKK010000037.1, on the reverse strand, counting down.
GATTTCGACGGCGACGGTTGGACGGATGTGTATGTGGGCAACGACGTGATGGAGAATTTCCTCTTCCGCAACCGGCAGGATGGCACGTTCGAGGAGATCGGGTTGCTGGCGGGAGTGGCGGTGGACCAGTACGGCGAGCCGCAGGGGACCATGGGCGCCAACGCCGGCGACTACGATGGCGATGGCCGCTTTGACCTGATCGTCACCGACTACCAGAACCAGGTGAACACGCTCTACCGCAACCTGGGTTCAACCCACGGAGGGTTGCTGTTCGAGGACGTGACGGTGCCGACCGGGGCCGGTGCCGGGTCGCGGCCCCTCGTGACTTGGGGTTGTGGGTTCGTGGATTTCGACAATGACGGGGTGCGGGAGTTGTTCACCGCGGCGGGCCATCTGCAGGACACCGTCGAGCAGTACGACGGGAGCAGCACGTATCGTCAGCGCAACCTCCTCTTTCGCCAGGAGAAAGGACGGTTTGTGGACATCACGACGGACAGCGGGCCGCCGCTGTTGCGGGTCGAGAGCAGCCGCGGCGCCGTGTTTGGGGATCTGAACAACGACGGGCGGCCGGACGTGGTTGTGCTCAACGCGCGGAGTCGCCCGACGTTAATGATCAACGAGACGGCGACCGGGAATCACTGGGTGACCCTGAAGCTGGTCGGCACGCGGAGCAACCGGTCCGCGGTCGGCGCCGTGGTGCGCGTGACGGCGGGGGGCGGACGTCCGTGGATGAAGTGCGGGCGGGCCGGGGTTACCAGAGCGCGGACGATCTGCGGCTGCACTTCGGTCTGGGTTCGCACCCGTTCATCGAACGGCTGGAGATCCGCTGGCCGGATGGACAGGTCGAAGTGCGGACCAACCTGGCCGCCGACCGGGTGCTCCGAGTGATCGAAGGGGAGGGCAAGTGAACGGAAGCGTGGCGGGGTGATTCAGGGTCGGGTGGGGTTTCCCACCCGGTAGCGCTGGAGACGGGCGCGCACGCGGCTGGCCAGGTCATCCTTGCCGGCGGCCTGGGCGAGTTCGAGGGCACGCTGGGCGGAGCGGATGGCGTCGTCCAGGCGGCCGGCGCGGGCCTGGTTTTCCGCCAGCAGTTCATGCAGGACGACCGAGGTGTCGATGGCAGGTCGCAGGGCCGTGGCCCGGTTCAAGTGGTTGACCGCGTCGGTGATGTTCCCCTGGCAGACGAGAGCGAGGGCGAGGAGATAGTGGGGCTCAGGCTGATCGGGATCCAGCCGGACCGATTCCCGGAAGTGCGTGGCGGCGTCCGCAAACCGGTTGAGCTGGAGGCAGGCTTTGCCGAGCAATGACCGGACGGCGGCGGGTTGGTACTGGGGTTCGGGGCCGGGAGGCAGCCCTTCCAAAGCCGCCAGCAGGTGGACGATGGCCTCGTCGGGGCGGCTGCGTTGGAGCAGGTGGGCGCCCATGTCGCAGTGGGCCAGGGCGTGGCGCGGGTCCAGGCGCAGCGCCTCGGTGGTGTGGGCCAGGCCATCTTCGAACCGGTGCTGGACGTGGTAGAGGAGGAAACCGAGGCGTTGATGGGCGTTGACGTTGGCGGGATTCAGCGCGAGGGCCTCGCGGTATTTCTCGATGGCCCGGATCGGTTCGCCGCCGCGGTAGAGTTCGTTGCCCGCGCGCTCGAAGGAGTAGTCGTCCAGGAACCGGCTTTCAATGCGGGCGATGCCTCCGGCTGGGAGGTTGACGAATTCGGGGATGTTGGCGGCCCGGTTGGTGGCCGTGAAACGGTCCAGGAGTACCGGGGGGGTGGTGTTCCCCTGGTCATCCACATGGGTGAGGAAGAGCTGGGTGTAGTCCGACAACGCCTTCGACGAGAAGACCAGCCAGCGGCCGTTGGGCGACCAACTGTGCCAGGAGTTCATGCGGGACAGGTTGGCGTCCAGCCGGCGCGCGGCGCCGCCGTGAGCGGGGATGATGTACAACTCGCTGTCCGGCTGCAGCAGCATGTAATTGCGCGATTTGCAGAACACGATCCACCGCCCGTCGGGCGAGTACTTCGGAAAGTAATTGCTCAGGCCATCGTGCGATGCGCCTACCAAAGGCTCGGCTGTGCCACCTCGACCTTCGTTAAACGGGAGGCGATACAGATCGTATTGGAAGGGACGCCCGTCGCGCGTGAACTCACGGCACTCATCGGGCGTCAGCAGCACGCGGCCCTGGCCGACGGTGTTGCTCAAGCTGTAGGCCTTGGCCCGTGCGAACACCAGCCACTGCCCGTCCGGACTCCACGCGGGGTTGCTCTGCACGTACTCGGGATCGTCGGCGCCCGGCAGGGAGGCAAAGACGCGGCGCTCGCGGTCGTAGGTCGCGAGGATTCCCTTGATGGGGAAGAACAACTGGGAGAAGGCCAGGTCGGGCTGCGGCACGAACACGGACTTGTCCTTGACGGTGCTGACGACCCAGCGGCCGTCGGGGGACACCTGGGAGAGCAAACCGAAGGTCAGTTCCCCCATCCTCGCGGCGGAAGCTGTCCCAGGTGATGACGTCTCTGGGGAGGAGAGCCATTTCCCGCGCGGTGCGGGTGATGACGTAGGAGCCCTTGCTGTTGGCATAGTCCACGTCCATGCCCAGGGTCTGGCCGTCGGCCGAGAAGGAATGGCAGTTGCCGCAGACGGGCATGCGATCGAGAACGACCCGGGGGCTCGGGATCCGCGACGGACCCGAGTCGCCAGCGGATGTCCGAGGGATCCTTGACGGCCTCGAGGAACGGGAGGTTGACATCCCGGTAGAAGATCGGAGCCCCCACGGGGTCGGGCGAAGTGGTGAACTCCAGCGAAGCCTGGCGATGCGTGGTCTTGGGAGCCGCCTTGCGAAACCCTCTGAGGACCACCCGGGAAGGGTTTGCTTTCGAGCGCGACTTGATGGTTTCCCACGACGCCGGGTCGGGGCTCCAGAGGGTTGACGTCGCTTGCGCTTGCAGCGGCGGGAGGCCGTCGCCGAACTCGAAGGTGAGTTCCCAGGTGTCACAGGCTGGCTGGACCTCCAGCCAGTGGAACGTGGGTGGCGCCAGATCCGCCGGGAACACGGTTGCGTTGAAGGGGTGGACGATGCGGACGGTTTCCGAGTCGACGGCGGCCGCTGCCGGGGCTGCGAGCGGAAGCGAGGTCGGGGAGGAGGTCGGGGCGCCCCAGAGAACGGATCCGGTCGCAGCCAACAGCGCGCCCAAGCCGGTTCGGCTCAAGCTGGTGCGGGTGGCGTGTGGCAACCGCCGACAAAGCATGGGTGCTGCCTACCCGTGAAGCAGCAGGGTGTCAACGCCGTGAAGGGTCATGCCGTCAGTTCGCTTTGCGGCGTGGAGGCAACCCACGTCGGCGGGGCGCGAAGCGTATGGAGTGCGGCGGCTTCCAGCGCCGCTTTTCGTACCTGCCCCCCCACGCAAAGCGGCGGTAGACCGCACGCGCTCCAGACGCGGGCGCGAGGTTCACGTCGCCGTGCAGGCGCGCGCGCCTCACGGTTCATTGGGCACTGGACCGGCCCTCGGTGATCTGGAGGAGGCGATCCACCTCGACCCCTTCCAGGATGTCGCTCGCGCCGCCGATCCACCGGACTTCGATCCGGTCGATCCGCGTCCGGTGACCGAGGCCGAAGAACGGGCAGGAGCCGTAATGGCTTTGGTACCCCCGCCCGCTATGGACTTCGTCCGTCAGGGTGAGGTCGCCCGCGACTACCTTGATCCGGGCGCCGATGCCGTCGCGGTTGGTGCGCGTGCCGCGGAGACGGACCTGGATCCAGTGGTTGGTGTTGGGGCTGTCGTTGCGGAGGAGCGTGGGTTCCCGACGCGAGTTGAGGATGACGACGTCGAGGTCGCCGTCATTGTCCAGATCATCGAACGCGGCGCCGCGACTGCTGAGCTTGACAGCGAGGCCGTCTCCGGCGCGGGCGGAGACGTCCACGAACTTCCCGCGTCCCGTATTGGCCAGGAGGAGGTTGCGGGCATGATAGCTGGTGGTGTCATCCCAGAGATCCACAGTGTCCTGAAGGTGACCACAGGCGATGAACAGGTCGCGGTGACCGTCGCGGTTGAAATCCACGAAGCCGATGCCCCAGGTGACCTGGTTATACGTGCCGGCGCCGGCGCCGGTGGCGTGGTTGACGTCGGCGAAGAGGCCACGGCCCAGGTTACGGTAGAGGATGGCCCACTGTTTCTGGTAGGAGGTCATGTAGAAGTCGAGGCGACCATCGTTGTCGTAATCGCCGCACTCGACGCCCATGGTGCCCTGGCCCACGCCGTGGGCATCGTAGGCGAGGCCAGTGAGCAGACCCACCTCCTCGAAGTGCCCCCGACCATCGTTCTGCCAGACGAAATTGGCCATCGCATCGTTGCCCACAACGATGTCGGTATCGCCATCGTCGTCGAAGTCCGCGCAGATCATGCCCATGCCGGTGCCGGCGTGGGCGGCAATGCCGGAGGCACGGCTGACATCGGTGAAGGTGCCGTCGCCGTTGTTCCGGTAGAGCACATTGGGGCCGAAGTTGTTCACGTAGAGGTCCAGGTCGCCATCGTTGTCGTAGTCACCCGTGCACACCCCGAGCCCGTAGCCCGTGTCCCCGACGCCGGCGGCGGCGGTGACGTCGGTGAATTTCCAGCCGCCTTCGTTTCGATAGAGCGCATTGCGCGGCGGCGGTCCCTGGGTCGAGGCCCCGGGCAGGGGTGCACCGTTGACAAAGTAGATGTCCACGTCGCCGTCGCCGTCGTAGTCGAACGTCGCCAGTCCACAGGAGACGGTCTCGACGATGTAGCGGCGTCCCGAGCTGCCGTCGGTATGGCGGAAGGTGATCCCGGTCTCGCGGGTGACGTCCCGCAGTTGGATGGGACAACCGGTTCCGCAGCGCTGGACGACCACCACCGACCCAGCATGATCCAGCCGCAAACCAGCAGGCAGACCTGTGTCAACGAGCGCAACCCATGGGCGGGGACGGAAGACCTGGAAACGTCGCGCGCCGCTCGCGCGCCGGAGTGCGGTGGTGGACTCAAGGTGAGGGTGGTGCGCATCGGCTCCCGGACGGACAAGAGTTGGGGCGTGAGTTCACAGGGTGGGAGTTGTTGGTCAAGGCGGACGACAGGGTAGGGTTTGGCCGGGATCGGGGCAAGCGGCGATCCACGGCGATGATCCACGGCGAGGGCGCGTCCGGGAATTGGGAGTCCACGTGGGATCCACCGGAGGGAACACCCACAGGACCTTGCGTGCCGTGAGGCCCCACGCGGCGACCCGCGCGTCCAACTGGACGCGGGTCGGGTTGGTCAACGCAGGCGGAAGTAGCGGGTGGCTTCGGTGTCCAGGGGCAGGTCGAGGATGCCGAACCGGCCTGGCAGTACCAGGGGTTGGAGCTCGGTCCAGACCGCGTTGCCGCCCAGACGCGGGGTCGACTCGAGCCGGTAGGTCGTGTTGGGGAAGCCGTAGAGGGTCAGCCGCAACTGGTCGCGCGCCGGCAGGGCGGCATCCAGCAAGGGTTCGACCTCGATCACGAAGACCCGGCCACCCCGGCCGTAGGCGTTGAGCAGAACGTCTCCTGACAGGCGGGCCGCGGCCACTTCGGTCAGCCCGAGTTGCGCCACGGAAGAGTGGCCGGTGGTGCCGGTGTGGAACTGCAGCCGGCCGATGACCCGTTCACCCGGGGCGGAGCCGCGCGGGATCGAGTTCCACCTGCGCGCGGAAGCTGGCGTCGCCCTGCGGTTCGAAGGCGAGGGCCGTGATCTCATCGCTTGCGGGCAGGAGTTCGAGATCCAACAGGTGGGCGTCATCACTTTCGAGCGTGAACTCGAGGCGGACCAGGTCCGCGCCCGAGTCCAGCAGGAGCGGAACGGAGCCGGCTTCGCCGGCGACGAGGTGGGTTGAGGCGAGGCTCAAGCGGAAGTCGCTGCGCGTGTCGCGGACGGTGATGTTGAAGCTTCGGCTCGCGCTGAGCGGCGGGGTGCCGTCGTCGGTCACGCGGACTTCGACACGATAGACCTGGCCGCCCTGGAATTCGGCCGGTCTCCAGGCGAAGACGCCGGAGACCGGGTCGATCGTGGCGCCCTCCGGCGCGCCGGGGCCGAGGGAGAAGCGCAAAGTCTGGCGGGGCAGATCGGCGTCGAAGGCGCGGTTGGTGATGACCAGGAGGTGGCCTTCGCCAATTGTCCGGTCGGTGATGGGGTCGAGGATGGGCGCGGAGCTGACGTCGTTGACGGTGACGTTGAAGCTGCGGAGCGCACCCAACCTCGGTGCGCCGTTGTCGAGGACCTGCACGGTCAGCCGGTAGGTGCCGGGTCCGCTTCCCTCGCCAGTCACCCAGGTGATGCGCCCGGTGTACGGGTGGATGACGATCCCGGGCGGCAGGTTGGTGTTGAGACTGAAGACGAGCGTGTCGCCGTCCGGGTCGCGCGCCACGGGTTGCACCTCCAGCGTCTCGCCTTCGCGCAGGACGCGGTCCGGGATCGGGTCGAGGACGGGGCTGCGGTTGACGCGGGTCACCCGGGTGGTGGCGTCGGGTGCGGGAGGTTCCGGTTCCCGGTTGCCGGCGATGTCGGTGGCCACGCTGTAGAAGGCGTAGGTCTTGCCGAGGGCGGCCTGATAGAGGGCGCTTCGGCTGAGGGTTTCCTGTTGCCAGAGCGTGAACGGCCCGCCCTCCACTGAGGCATAGACATCGAAGAAGGCGATTCCGGTGCCGCCCGGGTTGTCTTCGCCACTCCAACTCACCGGGATGAGCGCGGAGCTTTCCGCGGGCAGCGGGGCGACGGCGCTGAGGGGCGGGGTGGTGTCACCTGCGGGGAGGGCGGCGTAGACCAGCGTGTAGCGGCCCGGGCTCTGGACGTCGAAGAGGTGCAGCGTGTTCTCGACCACGGGGCGTCGGGCGTTGCCGAGGAAGGTGCGGTCGGTGGTCCAGGCATTATCGCCCAGCGGCAGTTCGGTGCCGTCGGCGCGGAGCACTTTCGCCAGGCGGAAGCGGCCTTCGCCCGGGTCGGGGAGGCGAAAGTAAGTCCAGCCGGGGGGCGGTGACGGTGAGGGTGACTTCGGGGTTGGCCACGGAAGGCGCGCCATCGAACGTGCCGGTGGTGACGAGGCTGACCGGTTCCACGGTGCCGTCGCTGAGGTGGAGTGTGTCCGGGTAGTCGAGGAGGTCGGGGATGTCGTTGACGAGGAAGTCCGGACGTCCGTCGTCGCGGCCGCCCTGGGCGCGGACGATGTGGATGAGTTCGTGGATGGCGACGCCTTCGACGAGGGAGAGCTTCTTGTCACCGAGGCCGTTGAGGTGCTCGAAGGTGGCGGTGTACTCGAGGAAACCTCCGAGGAGGGTCGAGGTGAGGAGCCAGCGGCCGATGGCATTGGTGCCGGGGGAATCTCGCCGAAGTTGACCGTCAAGGAGGGTTCGAGGTTCTGGCCGGCCACCTCGGTGGCGATGATCTTGAAGTCGATCCAGAGGCCCTTTTCGTTGTCGACGATGCGTGGCTGGGCCGAGCTGATGCGGACGTCGCGGGCCGTGCCGTGGCCTTTGTTCTGGACCATGACGGCGAGGGAGAAAGGCACGCTGGGCTCGATGGCGGTGGTGAACGGGTCGTCGGCGAAGACGTCCCGCTGGTGGAAATACTTCACCGCCAGACTTGGGCTGGAGAACACGGTGATCGCAGCGGGGGCGAGGGGCACGTTGAGCTGGAGCCCGGCCTGGCGATAGCGGAGGCGGCCACTGATGAGGAACTCCTCCGGCCCTGACACTGCAGCTTCGGTCGTGGGCACAAGCAGCCAGCTCACCTTGCCCGTGGTGGCCCCCGCGAGGGTGCCGGTGCCGTCCACCGCGGTCAGTCCGGTGAGGGCGGGGGGATAGACGGCGAAGAGCGTCGAAGCGTCCTCGCCGGTGCGCCGGCGGATCAGGACTTCGACCGCGACGTCCTCCAGCGGTTCGGGGAGGGCATTCTGGATCTCGAGGGCCGCGGTGAATGCGTCGCGGGTGCTCACCAGTTCCTGTTCGAGGCGGAGCCGCACGTGGGCGCAAACGCCGCCGCTGTCCCCCTCGCCGAGGAAACGGATGATGTCGGCGCCGCCCTGGCGATAAGCCTCGCTGGGGGAACGGAACCCCGCGGCGAGACACTCCGCGTCGGCCTCGATGGCGGAGCGGGACAGGTCACGCAGGGTGTCGAGGGCGAGGAAATCAGTGTTCTGACCGGTCGGCACTTGTTTGAGGAAGAAGATGCCGCGGTTCCAGTACGTGACGGAGCGGTTCCACCGTTCGACAAAGGCGCGGCGGACCGGGGGTGTGACCGACGCCGGCGTCGGCACCCCGTCCAGTTGGGCGGCCTCGGCGGTTGAAATGAGGAATCCGCCGTCGGTGTTCGGCTCGATGCGGGCGAGGAACGCCTGGAGCCAGAGACTGACGGAGACGGGCTTGGGGTCGCCGAACCACGCGTCGTTGCCGAGCAGGAAGCGGACGGGAGCGATCTCACGGGCGACCCACTCGGCGCGCTGACGCAGAAGCGTTAACTCGGCTCGTTCGACGCGGCTGACACCACTGCTGGCATTGGCGAGTGACGCGAGGGCGGCACCGCGGGAGGCCAGGCCGGCTCCGCCCTGGCCTTCGCCGCCACCCCCACCGCCGCCGCCACCCCCATCACCGCCCCCGCCCCCGCCGCCGGCCGGAGAACCACAGCCCTGGGCGAGTCCGATGACACATTCGATGGCGTCGATGGCCTTGTTCAGGCCGCTGAGTTCCGCGCCGAGGGCTTCGGCACAGGTCAGGCCGGCCTTGATGCAGTCCCAGGCGGCGCCGGCGGACTGGTCTTGGGGAGGATGGTTCAGGCAGCCGAAGAGGTCCTTCATGCAATCCAGGGCGTCGGGAATGACGAAGTCGATGAGGCAATTGAGGATGGCCAGCAGGCAAGGGTCACAGGACCGGATCGAGGCGCTGCTGCCCGAGCCGCCACGGCCACCCCCGCCGCCGCCGCTTGCTGAGCCGCCCCCGCCGCCGCCCCAACTGCCGCCGCCCCCACCGCCACAACCGCTGCCGCCGGCGTTGATGAGGGCGATCGACGCGCCGCCGCCGGCGTTGCTGTCGCCGCAGGGAAGTTCCCAGCTCAGACTGCCGCTCACGCCGCAACCCCCGCCGCCGGCGTGCAGGCTGGGCCCGCTCAGGGCCACGACGCCGCGGAGGTTGGCCCCGTTGCGGCGGATGAGCAGGGGCACGGTCAAGGTGCTGCGCGCGGGCAGATCGCCGAGTTCTTCGATCAAGGGCAGGAAGGACCAGGACGGATGCGAGCCGAAGCTGAGGCGGGCCTTCTGGGCGGCCACGAGTCCATGGTTCGTGATCCGCAACTCGATCTGGGTGACGTCGGCGGTGTACTCGGAGAGGTCGATGAGCGCCGGGTCGATGGTCACGACCGGCATGGGCACGAACGCCTCGAACACGGTCTCGATGGTGATCTTGGTGCGGTCCGCGATCTCGGTGGGGACCACGGTCCAGATGTAGCGGACGGCTTCGCGCGGGAGGAAGGCCACGACGTTGGTTTCCGAAGCCGGCGACGACCAGGCCGATGTCACGGTAACTGCGGTGGTTCTCCGCCTTGACTTCGATTTCGTAAAAGCCCTCGGGAACCTGGCGCGCCACCCAATCGCCCGCCGCATCGGTGGTGCCCTGCAGCACGACGGCCTCGCTCACGGCGTCGCGCAGCGTCACCGCGGCGCCGGCCACCTTGGGTGCCCCCACGGCGTAGTAGGTGTATTCGTCCACCGCCGTGACCCGCAGATCGCCCCGGGCCTCGGACAAGGCGCGGAACGTGAAGGGGAGATTCACGCGGCTGCCGGGCGTGGCCAGGACGAGGTGGCCTTCATAGTTGCCGAGCGTCAGCGCCGTCGGCGGGGTGAGTTGAAGCGTGACGCGGTTGGTGCCGCCGGGTGCGAGGGCCGGCACGGGATTGGGCGAAGCGACGCGCATCCAGGGCAGGTCCGGCAACGCCACCTCGATGGGGCCGGAGGCGGCACCGCCCTCGTTGACGACGTCGAAGCTGACGATCGCCTGGCCGCCCACCTTCATGCCGGCGCGCAGTTCGGCGGGGCGCACGGCGAGTTGGGGCTGCACCGAGGCCACCGTGACCGGCAGGGGCACGTCCAGCCGGGCGCCTTCGGTACTGGCCACGCGCAGGACGATGACGCCCTGTCCGGCCGAACCGGCGTTGGCCGTCAGCGCGAATCCCAACGGGGCGGTGGCCAGGCCGGCGAGGCGGTTGCCTTCCGGCAGGGACGGCGAGACCTGCACGCCAGCGAGGTTGCTGAGCACGGTGACGGTCAAGCCCGTCAACGGCACGTCGCCGAGGTTCTCGAGGGGCACCTGCCCGACGAGGCTGCTTTGTTCGGCAAGCCGCAGACCTTCGACCGTCCCCGCGCGCATGCCGTGGAGCGTGAAGCTGTCCTGGATGGGTGCGCTGGTCCGGCCCGGGTGGGCCGCGCCGATTTCATAGAGGCCCGCTTCACCGGGCAGCGGTTGGAAGGTTGCGGCGAACCGGCCCTGGTCGTCCGTAATGGCGGAGATGACGCGGCGGGTGCCCCGCACGTGGACGTGGATGTTGACCAGCGCGAACGGTGCGGGACCGCCGGTGGCGACCTTGAGGGCCGTGCCGCGCAGGGGAACGGGCGTGCCCGCGGGCGCGGCTTCGAGGTCGGCCACGACGGTCGGTCGATAGGCCTCGGTGACCCGGACCGGTTGGACCGAGACGCCGGTGTTGTTGTCCTCGAGCACCTCACCGATCTGGCCGGCAACGTCGGTGGCGACGACCAGCCAGTAGTCGCCGGGTTCAAGCGGGAGACGTATCTGGCGGGTCTGGCCGAAGAACTGGCCCACGGGGAGGCTGCCGTTGAAGATGTACTCGGTGAGCAACAGGTCGTCGCCGGGGGCGGGATCGGACGAGAGTGAGACGCGGGTGACCCAGTTGGTACCGGCGGGGGCGAGCCCCTGGTTCACCACCCGGTAACCGACATTCACGAACGACTCGGTCTCCGCTTCGGCCGGCAGCGTGAGGTTGGAGACGATCAGGTCGGGCCGGTTCACGTCCGTGACGGTCACGGTGGCCTGTCCGGGGGTGTAGCCGGCGGCGGAGGCGGTGAGGACCACGCGTTGGCTCCCGTCACTGACCCCGTCATCGAGCGTGGCGAGGGTGACTGTGGCGCTGGCCTGGTTGGCGGCGAACGTCACGTTGGCGGGAAGGATCGCTTCGGTGGGATCGCTCGTGCTGAGGTTGACCGTGAGGGCGGGGCCGTTGGCGACATTGCGCGCCACTGTCACGGTGGCGGCCTGCGGTAGCCCCTCGGCCACGAGATCCCGGTCGAGCGTCACCGTCAGGGTCGGGCCGTCATCATCCGTTATCATGAGGGTACGTGGTTCGGTCTGCGCGACGGGCGTTCCGGAGGACGTGGCTTCAGCGAAGGCGCGGAGGACGGCCTGGCGTGTTCCATCCACGACCGTGTTGTTGATCGGCGCGAGCGGGAAGCTGACTTGCGCCTGACCGGCCGGGATGAGGACGCGGGCGGGGACGATGACGGCGTCCGGATTCGAGTTCTCGAGGAGCACGCTGAGGGAACGCGGGCTGGCCACGCCGCGCGAGATCGTGGCGGTGGTGGCCGCGACGCCGCCGGCTTCGCTGACCGTGTCGGCGGCCAGCGACAGAGTGAAGGCCGGCAGGTCGTCATCGTTGACGGTGAGTGCCGCCGCGGCGGAGACGTAACCGGTGGCGGAGGCCTCGACGGTCACCTCACGGGGCGGTTCCACCAGGCTGTCGTCGATGGCCAGGATCGTGAACGTGGTCGAGTTCGCCCCGGCCGGGATATGCACCTCGGCCGGGAGCAGGAGCTGTGTGGGACTGGGGGTGTTGAGCGTGACGGTGACCGCCGGTCGGTCCGGGCTGTCATGCGACACGGTGGCTGACAATGTGCGGCCTTCGAGCAGCGTGGATGCGCCCAAGGTCAGCCGGAGTCGCGGCCGGTCGGTGTTGATGACGGTCAGGGTGGCGGTGCCCGGGCGGTAATTGGTCCCCGGCGCGGTCGCCGTCACCGTCACCGTTTGATCCGGATCGGCGATGCCGTCGGGCCGGACCGTCATGAGGAAGCTCGCGGAAGGCTGGTCGGGCGGCAGGATGAGGGTTGCGGGTACAGTCAGTTCGGTGGGGTCACTGCTCGTGAGGGTCACGGTGAGCGCGCCGGCACTGGGGAGGTTGCAGGTGACGAGTCCGGTGAGGGTGGGGGGGTCGCGTCCTCGCGGATTCTGTCGGCCGCCAACTGCACGGTGAGGACAGCGGGGACGTTGAACGTCGTGCTCGTCAGGCCGTTGTTCGCCTCATTCGATTCAAGGAGCTCGTTGGCGGGGTCGAGCTCGGCGTGGAGCTGGTAGTCCCCGGCACTGAGGAACGCGGGGAAGGTGACCTGTTGGGTCCGGGCGAGGGACGCGCCGGCGGCGAGGTCATTGGTGAAACGTGACACCCAGAGCGTTTGGCGGGTCGTGGGGGTCGTCAGGCGCCGGAGTTCGAGGCTTTCCGACCAGCTTCCGCGGGCAGGGGCCGCGCCGCGGTTGGTCAACGTCCACGTCAGGGCCACGGATTCATTCGGCAAGCCACTCACGGGTGCGCGGAGGGTGACGACGGCGAGGTCCGGCAGTGGCGGCAACACCAGGTTGAGGCTGGTGGAGGCGGTGTTGTTCAGCTCGTTGGCCTCGCGGACCCGGTTTCCGATGTCGGCCTCGATGGTGAGCACGTGAGCGCCCGCTGACGCACCGGGCAAGAGCGGCAGGGGCACGGTCACGTTCCGGACTTCGGCGGCGCCGGGCGGGAGGGGCGACGATGCGGGCCGGTCCAGCAGCGTCGTTGCGCTGCCGGACGCGGCGCCCTGGCCGGCCAGGGTCACGCGTTCGGTCCAGTTGGCGGCCGGAGCCGAGCCGACGTTGCGGATCCGCCAGGAGATGGTGAGGTTCTGGCCCAGCGTCGCCGGGGACGGCTGGGCGGTGACTGAATCGACGACGAGGTCCGGGGCCTGGATCTGGATGGGGGTCGCGGAGACGTTGGTGTTGTTCGCGGTGTCGGTGCCCTCGAAGACGGAACGGGACTGGTTGACTGCGACCACGAGGTAGCGGGTGCCGGCCTGGGAGGCGGGAAAGACGACGGTGTTCGTGAAGCGCCGCGCGGCGTTGGCGGCGAGACTGGCCTGAGCCGGGAAGAGGCCGACCAGTTCGTCGCTGCCGGCCACGGTGTCCGGAGACAAGAACAGGGCGTCGGACCAGACGCCGTTGGTCAAAGCGCTGCCGCGGTTGGTGACTTCCCACGCCACCTCCACCGGTTGGTGAGCCTGCACCACCGCCGGGGCGCGAATGTCGGTGATGACGAGGTCCGCCGGACGCGGGAAGGTTGCCGTGCCACCGTTGAGGTACTCGAAGGTTGTGCCTGTGGTGTCGCCCAACGCGGCGAAGGAGACGGTCGCGCCATCCACCGTGACGCGGGACTGCCGGAGCGCGGTCAACTGGTCGGTGGGCATGGCCCCGGTGCCCCGAAGGATCAACGCGACCCGCTCCATGGCGGTGACGTTGGGGATGAGAATGGTGCCGCCGGACCGCACTTCGAGGGTGGTGCTGCCCCGGCTCGTGTTGTTGAGGGCACCGATCCACCCGGACAAATCCACGAGGCTGCCGGCGTCCTCGGCATAGACATCGAGGGCCCCGGCCAGGCTGGTGAGCCCGGGCAGTTCCACCCGGCCGCCGTCCCAGGCAAAGAGCTCGAGCTGGTAATAGTCCGCCACGGCGGCCTTGCGTCACCGCGGGCAGACGCAACACGCTGCCCTTGCCGGTGGCGCGCAGCGTGAGGTGGGTCGAGCGGGGCTGGGCGAGGCGTGTGACGTTCGGGAGGGTGAGCCGGGCGCCTTCCTCGACGGTGAGGTTCGCGCCGGTGATGTTGGTGAGGCCCGGCAGGTCGCGTTGGGCGTCGGCGAGGCGGAGTTCGCCCTGGGTGAAGGCCGTCAGTTGGCTGATCGACACCTCGCTCGCGTTGCGCAGGGTCAGGTTGATGTTGTGGAGGCCGGTGACGTTGGGCAGCCGCACCGTTCCGCCCCGGCGGGCTTCGAGGCTGGCGGTGCCGCGGGAGGTGTTGGTGAGGTCGCCGCGGAAGCCGGGGAGGTCGACGACACTGCCGGGGTCCTGGGCAAACACGTCGAGGGCGCCGGTGAAGGCGGCCAGTTGGGGCAGCTCGATCCGACCGCCCGTGTAGGTGAAAAGCTCGAGCTGGTAGTAGTCTGGGACGGTGGCGCTGGTGACGTTGGGGAGGCGCAGCACGCTTCCGGCGCCGGTGGCCTGCAGGGTGAGATGCCTGTTTCGGGTCTGGACGAGCTGGGTTACCCCGGCCAGCGTCAACTGCGCGCCGTTCTCGAGGGTCAGGTTGGCCTCCTGGATGTTGGTGAGGCCGGCCAGGACGTAGGCGGCCTTGTCGAGTCGCAGTTCGGCGCTCGTGAAGGCGCGGAGTTGGGCCAGCGGGATGATGCCGGTACGCCGCAGGGTGAGGTTCACCCGGTCCAGGGCGGTGACGTTGGGGACCAGGACGGCCCCGCCATCGCGGGGCTTCGAGCGCGGCGGTCCCGGGGCTGGTGTTTTGCAGCCGCCCCACGAACCCTGGCAGGTTGACGGTTGAGCCCTCGTCCTCGGCATAAACGTCGAGGGCGCCCTGGAAGGTGGCCAGACGCGGCAGGTCGATGCGTGCGCCGCCATAGGCGAAGAGCTCGAGTTGGTAATAATCCGCCACCTGGCTTCGGGTGACGTTGGGCAGGCTGAGGAGGGTATCCGGGTCGGTGACGTTCAGCGTGAGATAGCCGGTGTTGGTGCGGACGAGTTCCGTGACTCCGGGCAGGCGCAACTGGGCGGCGTTCTCGAGGGCCAGGTGGCTTCCCTGGAGATTGGTCAGACCCGGCAGTTCGATCACCACCTCATCCAGCCGCAGCGTGGCCCCTGCGAAGGTGCGCAACTGGCTGAGCGGAAACTCGCCGGTGCCGCGGACGGTCAGGTCCACGCGGTCCATCCGGCGGAGGTTGGGCAGCAGGATCGCGCCGCTGTCACGCACCTCGATTCGGGCCTGACCGTGGCTCGCGTTGACCAGGTCGGGACCCCAGCCGGAGAGGACGATCAAGCTGCCGGCACCTTCCGCATAGGCGTCCAGGGCGCCGTCGAGCGAGGCGAGTTGGGGTAAGCGCACCGTCGCGCCGCCCTCGACCCAGGTATTGAGTTGGTAGTAGTCGGCGACGGTCGCCCGCGATACCGCCGGCAGGTCGAGCAGACTGTCGGGTCCCCAGGCCCACAACGTGAGGTCGCCGCTCGCGGTCCGACTGAGCTGTTCCAGCGCGGGCAGGCTGAGCCGGGCACCTTGGCCCGCTTCGAGGTTCGCCCCTTCATGGAGCGTTGGCCCGGTGGCCTCGAAGGAAGTCCCTGCGCCTTCGACCCTGAGGGTGCCGCTGCGCAAGGTGAGCGTGCCTTGGACGCGGGACGCGCCCGCTGCCAACTCCAGGTTGCTGCCGGCAAGCAGCAGGCTATTGGCGCACTGCAGGCTTCGGATGGAAACGGTTCCCTGCCGCAGCGCCACGGTCAGGGCGCCGGGTCGATTGATGACCACGTCATCGGTCCGGCCGGGCAGGACGTCGCCGCTCCAGTTGGCTGCAGTGTGCCAGGAATCGTCGCCGCCGCCTCCGTCCCAGCTCACGGTGGCGGCGTGGAGCGACACGACCAGCAGCGCCAGCAGCGCCCCTGGCCAGGACAGCCGAGATGGGGGCAGGGCGTGGGGAAGACAACCTCCCGAGACCTCACGATCAGGAACTCGCATAGAGACGTTACTTGTTGTGGGGAGAGCATCTAACGCACCGCCGCGGGCGCAAGCTCAAAGGCGACGGTGTTCATGGTACGCCGAGTGGTTGCACGCCGCTTTGGGGAAAGGGCAACGCAAAGCGCCGCTGGAAGACGGCGCACTCCATACGTTCCGTGATTGCCCGGCGGGGTGGGGGATTCGCGGCAGCGCCTGGAGTGCGCCGTCTTCCAGCGGCGCTTTGTGTCGGCTTCCTCCAGACGACTCTTGCCGGACCTCCGCCCCGAAGCCCGATCGCCCACTCCGGCGGGGAGGGTTCGATGCACTGATTACAAACAAGATTGCTGAAAGGCTGAATCGAATCGCAGCGGTTTCATTATGGAACGTGTGAAGGGCCGGTGTGTCGTGATGGGATCGCCGGCCAGCCGGCCCGTGAAGGCGGGCGGCGCTTACTTTGGCCATGAAGCCTGAGCCTGAGCCAAACGGTGCGCGGAGACGGCAGCGCCAGAACGTCCCCGGTCTCCTGGACTGCCTGCCCGCCCAAGGACCGCGTATTGGCTCGGGCGGGGCATGGCCGGTTCTTGGCGCCCCGCTGGGTCCCTCACCTGGCGTGGCGGCTCTGGCCCCACTTTCCCCCAAGACCGAAGACTCAACCTCAAACCCAACTGAAAGGTGCCCTCGTGAAGACGTGCAGATTCCTTCGCGCTTGTGTCGCGAAGCAGTGCGGTCCCGCTCTGCGGGGCAGGAGTTCGAACGACAAGCGGTCCTCGTGGGCGATCCGACGAGCGACCGACGTTGTCCTGACGGGCGTCGCCAGCGCCTTGCTGGCGGGCACGCTGGGCCACGCTCAGCCGAGCGTCAGCGCCCCCTCTACCGAACTGTTCGTGCGAGTCGCCCAGCCCGGGTGGACGAATACAAGTCAGTACTCGGTCACCGGCGCATGGGGCGACTATGACAAGGACGGGTTCATTGACCTGTTCGTGCCCAACTCCACCGACGGTTGGGGACCCTCGGGCAACTTCCTCTACCGGAACAACCGCGACGGGACGTTTACTTCGATGTCCGCCGCGCAGGTGGGCGCGGTGGTCACGGATCGGGACCCCTCGATCGGGGGGTACTGGGGCGATTTCAATAACGACGGGCGGCTGGACCTGTTCGTTCTCAGCACCTTGGCGACAGCGAACTCGGGTCCCGTCCTGAACCGGCTCTATCTCAACAGGGGCAACGGCGCGTTCACCTCAGCGAACGGCGGCGACCTGACCAAGCCGTGTTACGCTAACGGTTGGGCGGCCGTGGCCGACTACGACAATGACGGCTGGCTCGATGTCTATGTTTCCACGGCCTTGGTTGAGGGGGGGCGGCGCACCAACCTGCTCTACCACGCCCGCGGCGACGGCCAGTTCGTGCTGGTGACCGACTCGCCGGTGGTGACGGACCGGATGGGGTCCAGCCAGACCCTGTCGGCCTTGTGGGCCGATTACGACAACGACGGCGATCAGGATCTCGTCGTGGCAAATGTCGGGGAGCGGGACTGGTTCTATCGCAACGAGGGTGGCGGCCGATTCATCCGGTTAACGGACAGCGTCCTCGAGAAACCCGGCTATGGAACGATGCACCAGGCGTGGGGCGACTACGACAACGATGGCTTTCTGGACCTGGCGTCGGGTTGCGGCAGTGCCATGAGGCTGTTCCGCAATGATGGCGGTTCCGACTTTCTGGTGTCCACCAACTGGGCCATCGGGGCGGGGGATTGGTACAGCGGCGTTCCGGTCTGGGGCGACTATGACAACGACGGGCACCTGGACCTGCTGAGCATCAAGGGCCAGGCAACGCCCCGTCGGCTTTCCCTCTACCACAACAACGGTGATGGCACCTTGGATCAGGTAGAGGAAGCCTTCACTCGCCCCACGGGCAACTGGCTGGGTGGTGGCTGGGGCGACTATGACAACGACGGTTTCCTGGACCTGGTTGTCGCCGACCATGCGGGCCAGAACGTCCTCTACCACAACGAGGGCAACGGGAACCACTGGCTGAAGATCCTGCTCGAGGGGCGCGTCTCGAACGGCACTGCCATCGGCGCCAAGGTCCGCGTCCGGGCCACGATCGGCGGCAAGACCGTTTGGCAGACGCGCGAGGTGTCCGGGGGCAACCACTGCCAGAGCGACCTGCGTTTGAACTTCGGTCTGGGCGACGCCACGGTCGCTGAGGTGGTCCGCGTCGAATGGCCCTCGGGCAATGTGCAGGAATACACTGGCGAAGCCGTGGACCGGATCATGAAGATCAACGAGGCCCCGCGGATTCTGCCGGCGCGGCCCACGGCAAGCCTCGGTGGCAGCGTCGCCCTGAGGGCCGCGGTGGTCACCGACACGTACCAGTGGCGGCTCAACGGGGTCGACCTGCCGGGGAAACCGGATCCACGCTGAGCCTGACCAACATCCAGGCTGCGCAAGCCGGTTGCTACGGCGTGGTGGGGACGAGCGTCGGGCAAGGCACGGTCACCAACTTCACCTACCTGCAGGTGGACACCCAGTTCAGCAAGATCACGTCGGAACCGCCGGTGACCGAACTGGGTTGTTCCTGGGGCGCTGCCTGGGGCGATGCGGACGGCGACGGCTTTGCCGACCTGTACGTGGCCCGCCAAGGGAGCGCGGTGCTCTATCGCAACGACCAGGACGGGACCTTCACGGCCCTGACGAACGGGCCGTTCCCGCCGGGGCCGGAACCGTGGACC
Organism: Verrucomicrobiota bacterium; assembly: GCA_027493615.1. Taxonomy (GTDB): domain Bacteria; phylum Verrucomicrobiota; class Verrucomicrobiia; order Limisphaerales; family J093; genus DSVZ01. The sequence goes on along the minus strand of JAOSKK010000037.1, from coordinate 341,761 downwards.
TCGGGCGCCTGGGCGGATTTCGACAATGACGGGCGCCAGGACCTGTTGACGACGCGGTTTGGCAGGCTTCCGCTGCTCTACTTCAACGAGGGGGACGGGTCCTTCAGCCCGCTGGAGGTGGCCCGATGTTTGAACTGGGGGATCGCGGTGGCGGATTACAACCAGGACGGTCTGCTCGACCTGCTCCTCAGCACCGGCGTCACCGCGGGCAGTTCGGGAGTCTGCATGCTGTTCCGCAACAACGGGGATCGCACCTTCACCAGGATGACCGCCCTGCAGGAAGCCGGCCCGATCGTCAGCGCGCCGAACTTCGGGGCGGCCAGTTGGGGGGACTATGATGACGACGGTTTGATGGACGCGTTCTCGCCGTACTTTTCGGGCACCAGCTCCGTGTTTCACAACCAGGGCAATGGGCTGTTCAGCTCCGCCATGAGCCAGGTGAGGAAAAACGCCCAGATCATCGCCGGGGCCTGGGGCGACTATGACAACGACGGCAACTTGGACCTCTGCGCCGCGGCCTGGAACGGGCGGACTGAGGTCTACCGCAATCTCGGGAGCGGGGAGTTCCAGGCCGCTGCCGTCGGTCCGGAGATCCGCGGCGACTTCTCCTCGAGCTCCTGGGCCGATTACGACAACGACGGATTCCTGGACTTGTTCCTGGCAGGCGCTGACAACCTGCTGCTCCACAACGACGGCACGGGATCGTTCACCCGGATGACCGTCGGGAGCATCCCCACGGAGAATCCGGTGGGTGGCGCCAGCCTGTCCTACAGCGCACTATGGTTCGACTACGACAACGACGGGTTCCTGGACCTCTACGTGTCCAACGGCGACGACCCCCGAGCCACCAAGACCGCGAACTTCTTCTACCACAACAACGGCAACGAGAATCGCTGGCTGCAGGTGCGATTGGTGGGCACCGTGTCCAACCGCGATGCCGTGGGCGCGAAGGTCCGGGTGCGGGCCATCTATGACCGTCAGTGGCGCTGGCAACGGCGCGACATCACGGGCGGCGACGGCTACAACGGCAACCATCGTTATGCCCATTTCGGCCTCAGTAATGCCAGGGGAGCGGACATCGTCCGCATCGAGTGGCCTTCGGGCACGATCCAGGAGCTCCGCAACGTGCCCGCCAATCAGATCCTGACGGTGACCGAACCGCCGGCGCTCGAAGCGCTGGGCGAGGGACGCCTCCGCATCCTCTGCTGGGCTCGCCAGAACTACGAGGTGGAGGTCTCGGATGACCTTGTGACCTGGACCTCGCTGGGCGTCGTGGCCACCGAGCAGCATCGGCCGGTCGTCCTGGACCCGGGCGCGACGGGTCATACGCACCGGTTCTACCGGGCGAAGGGCGGGTGACGGTTCGCCCCGGATAACTGAATGGCGTGAAGCCGCCCCATCACTGTAGGCGCCGACGTCAGGAGGCGTTTGGGTTGAGGTACATCGCCGCCTGGCCTCCTGACGTCGGCGCCTACAGCCCGGGCGGCCGGCCTTGCGCGGCGGAACTCAGAAGGCGTTCGAGGGGCTCATTTCCCAGGCCTCCACCGTGGTGGCGATGGCTGGGGCGCCCGTCGAGAAGAGCCGCACACCGAGGCTGTCCGCTCGCGAGGGATAGAGGCGGCGCGTCACGGCCTGACGGCCGTTGGCGAAGACCTCGACGATCGACTTGTCGACAAACACCCGAAGCTGCAACGGCTCGTCGTTGCCGAGCGTGAAAGGAGCCGCTTCGACCGTGCGGGGCCCCTCGATCAAGCTGGCGCGTGTGGTGTCCACCTTGAGCTTCCGATCGGCCGCATCGTAGTAGATGAGAGTTTGTTCCTCGCCGCCGGGTGAGCAGCAGACCTTGACCCCCACCTGGCGTGCCTCGGGCGCGTGGAGCTCGAGACGCAGTTCGAGGCTGTTGCCGCGGAGGCTCTCGAGCGGAAGGTCGGCATCCGCGGGGACGTTGACCCGCGACAGACTCCGGCCGTTGTAGCGGAGCCGTTCGATCTCCTCCGGCACTTCCATGCGCAGGCGACCCGCGCCATCGAGGGAAAGCACGCGAGGCAGGCTCATGGTGCCGGACCAGCCGTGGTCGGTGCGCATTTTGAATCCCGGATAATCGAAGACCCAGGCCCACATGATCCGGCGGCCGCGGTCGTCGAGGAGACTTTCGGGGGCGAAGAAGGTGTGGTCCACCCAGCTCATCATCTCGTGGAAGTGCGGGTGGAACTGCTCGTTCTTCCACTCGCCCAGGTAATAGCGGCAGCCGAGCCGGTGACTGATGCAAAGGAGCATGTGCTGGTTGCCGAGCCGGAAGAAGTCGGCACAGGAGACGTCTTCGTTGATGGAGACCCCGGGGACAGTGTTGGCGAGGAAGTCGCCGACGTACTTCCATTCGCCGGCGAGGGAAGGGGCCTTGACGAGGCCGGGATTTTCGCCGCCGAAGATGGCGTAGTAGGTGTCGCCTTCGAGCCAGCCGTAGGGGTCCCACGACCGGTACTTGCCGTGATGCGGGTCGCCGGGTTGGGTCTTGGGCGTGATGGGATTCGAGTCGAGTTTGACCCACTCGTTGAGGTCGTCATCGAGGGCGACAGCCATGGCGTTGCCCTGGTCCACCTGGTGATAGCACATGGTCGGCCGGCCGTCCTTGTTGACAAAGGCGTTGCCGCTGAACATGCCGGTGACGAGCCCGGTGGGATGATGGCGCCAGTGGAAGAGGTCGGTGCTCGAGACGTGGCCCCAGTTGTGGCCGCGCCGGTCCTGGAAGATGTAGAACAGGTGGTAACGGCCCTTCCAGAAGATCGCGCCGTTCGGATCGAAGGGCATCCCGGTGCCTTCGGGGATGACGAAGTGGTAGCCCGGCCGATGGGGATCGGCCAGGAGCTTCTCGCGGAGGGCGCGGGCAGAGCTGTTCGGATCGCGCCGGCCGCCGGTGGCGAGATCGGCGTCGGCGTCGGGGAGGGCGGCAATGAGGTAGGCGCCTTCGCGGTCGAGGTGCAGCTTGCCGTCGGCCACGCGGGCGTCGCCGACCAGGGTGGTCGAGGCGAACATGTTCATGCGGTCGGTGACGCGACCGTTTTCGAAGTCCCACCAGGCCCAGGGGCGGGGTCGGAGGGCTGGTTGGGTTGGAGGGCGGCGAGTTGGGCAGGCGCGAGCGCGCCGGCATAGACCCGGGCGTCCTCGATCCAGCCGATGAAATACCGCTGCTTGGGATTACCGGCATCGCGATGACGCAGGCCCATGAGGACGAGGCTGTCGGGCCCGAAGCGTTCGAGGCTGTCGACGGTGTAGCGGGCGAAGGGGGTGCCGTTGCGGTGGAGGGTGATCTGGCGGTCCTGGTAGACGATGGCGATCTGGACGGGGGTTTGCGGGTCCGTGGTTTCGAGCGGAGCGCCGGCCTGGTCCTGTGCCGTCCGCCGGAACGAGTCACTTCCCGCCATCCATTTGGCCGGGGCGATTTCGCCGAGGACGATGGCATCGAAGACGCCGCCGGGCTTCTCGAGCGTGAGCGCGCTGCCGCCGCGCTGTTCGAGGTTGGCCGGGGCGGCCCAGACGACGAGGGTCTTGTCCGTCAGGGTTCGCGCGGCGGGCGGGGCAGCGGCCGTCGCGTCGTTGGAGGAGAGGAGGGCCAAGGCACCGGCGAGGGCGAGGATTGGGGCGAGACGAGCCCCAGTGAGGGTCCGATCCGGCAGCGGCGCTTCGCGTTCCCGCGCACGCAAAGCGGTGCTGAAGCACTCGCACTCCAGACGCTTCGCGCACGCCGCACGCGCGAGACCGGCGGCAGCGGCTGGAGTGCGCCGACTTCCAGCGGCGCTTTCGTCTCCCCCAGGCGAAGCGGAGCTGGCGCGCGACGCACTGTCCACGCTCTGCGGAACGTGGACGCGGCGGTTGGGGGACAGTACAGCAGGCTGGGAGGGGTTCATGGGTGCGGGGTGGAAACGAGGTGGGCGAGGTTCGGTTCAGATCGAGTGGCGACGGCGGACATCAAGATAGACGGCAGCCAGGATGACAAGGCCTTTGATGACGTACTGCAGGGAGAAATGAACGCCGGCCTGGTTCAGGCCCTTGTCGAGGATGCCGATGATGACGGCACCCAGCAGTGTCCCTGGCAAGGTGCCGGTGCCGCCGGTGAAGCTGGTGCCTCCCACCACGACCGCGGCGATGGCGTTGAGCTCGAAACCCTGACCTGATCCCGGCTCCGCGGAGTAGAGCTGCGAGGCATGGATGATTCCGGCCAAACCGGCCAACACCGAGCAGAGGACATAGACGGTCACCTCGTTCCGGGCGATCCGGATGCCGGTGAAGCGGGCGGCCTCGCGGTTGCCGCCCATGGCGTAGAGATGCTGGCCGAAGGCGGTGCGGTGAAGCAGCAAAGCCATGAGGAGGAACGCCCCGAGCATGAGCAAGACGGGCACGGGGATCAGGTCGAAGAGCCGGGCGTTGCCCAGGGCCAGGAATACGCGTTCAGTGTCGGGGACCGGCAGCGGGCGGCCCTCGTTAAACCGCAGCGCGAATCCGCGGGCGACCAGCATCGTCGCCAGCGTGATGATGAACGGGGCATGCGGGTGTTCGCGGCGCACCAGCCGTTGACGAGCCCGAAGACGGCCGCCGCCGCGAGACCCGCGGTCAGGGCCACGATCCAACCCGCCGACGCCAGGACGGCGACGGCGATGGTTCCCACCAGCGCCACCACGGCGCCGACGCTCAGATCGATGCCGCCGATGAGGATGACCAGGGTGAGGCCGAAGGCGAGGATGGCGTTGACGGCGATCTGCTGGGCCAAGTCGAGGAGGTTGCCGGCGGTGAGAAACCGGCCTTATGGCACCCACAACGCCATCAGGATCGTGAGGGCTACGATGGCGAGCAACAGGGGGAAGATCCGCTTCATTCGGTGCGTGTCAGTTCGGCCATCACGTCGTCGGGTGTCGCATCGGCCGCGGGCAGTTCCTGCACGATGCGGCCGTTGCGATACAGCGCCAGCCGATGGGACAAGCCCATGACTTCGGGGAGATCCGACGAGATCAGCAGGACGGCCAGGCCTCCCTCGACCCAGCGCCGCAGCAGGGCGAACAGCTCCTCGCGCGCCCCCACATCCACGCCGCGGGTGGGTTCATCCAGGATCAGTACCTTCGGCGGGTGCTCCATCCACCGGGCGACGACGACCTTCTGCTGGTTGCCGCCGGAGAGGTGGTAGGTGGGCTGGGCGGGGTCAGTCACGCGGATGGCAAGACGCTCGATGGCACGCCGCACGATGCCGTCGCGTCGCGCCCGGTCGGGGCGACAGCCGCGGATCAATCGCGGGTCCAGGGCAGGGGTGAGGTTGAAGGCCACCGCCGCGTCCATGACCAAGCCCTCGCGTTTGCGGTCCTCCGGCACGAGCACCAGCCCGGCGGCAAGGGCATCGGCGGGACAGCGCACCGTCACCGGCCGGCCTCCGATCACGATGGTGCCGCTGTCGGCGGGTTCGATGCCGAAGAGTGCGCGGGCCAACTCGGAGCGTCCCGCCCCCACGAGGCCGGCCAGGCCCAGCACCTCGCCGGCGTGCAGGTCGAAGCTCACGCCCCGCACCCGGGTGCTCTGCAGATCCCGGACCGAAAGGGCGACGGCGCCGGGGCGCCAGGCCGGCCGTTGGCAGAGGAGGCCGAGGTCGCGTCCGACCATCCAGCGGATGAGGGTGCGGGGTTGGACTTCGGCCACGTGCTGCGTGCCCATGCTCCGGCCGTCGCGCAGCACGGTGATGCGGTCGGCCAGGCGGCGGATTTCCTCGAGACGATGCGAGATGTAAACGATGCCGGTTCCCTGGGTGCGCAACCGCCGGAGGGTGTCGAACAACGCCTCGGTCTCAGCGGCGGACAGGGAGGCGGTCGGTTCGTCGAGCACCAGCAGGCGGGCGCGCACGGCGAGGGCGCGGGCGATCTCGACCATCTGCTGGCGGGCCACACTCAGCTCCGACACTCGGGTGCGCACGGACCCGATGTCCGTCAGTCCAAGCCGGCGCACCAGCCGCTCGGCATCGGCGAAGAGCCGGCGTCGGTCCAACCAGCCATGCCAACGCGGTTCGCGGCCGAGAAAGAGGTTCTCGGCGACGGAGAGGTTGGGGGCCAGGGACAGTTCCTGGTGGATAAGGCGGATGCCGAGGCGATCGGCCTCGGCCACGTCGCGGATCGCCACGGGGTGGCCATCCCAGCGGATCGAGCCGGCGTCGGGACGGTGGATTCCGCCGAGGATCCTGATGAGCGTGGACTTGCCGGCGCCGTTCTCGCCGAGCAAGGCGTGGATTTCGCCAGCGCGCAGATCGAAATGCACGTCGTCCAGCGCGCGAACGCCCCCGAAGTGTTTGGTCAACCCCCTGAGCTGGAGCAGGACAGGTTCGGAGCCAGGCACCGGGGCAGACGTCGCCGGGGTCGCGGTCATGGCGGGAGCCGGAGGGACGTCCGAGCGACGGGGGTTCGTCAGGGCCGAGCGAGGAACTCGTCGGCGTTGTCGCGGGTGATGAGGCGAACCGGGATCTTGATGTCCTTGGGGACCGGGCGTCCGGCGAGGTGTTCGTAGGCGGTTTCGGCGGCGACGCGCCCGATCTCAGCGGGGAACTGGGCGGAGGTCGAATGCAGGCGACCAGCCTTCACGGCGTTGATGCCCTCGCGGGAGCCGTCGACGCTCACGACGGTGACCTGGCCGCTCTTGCCGGCGGACTCGATGGCGGAGAGGCAGCCGAGCGCGCTGGGGTCGTTGATGGGGAAGGCGGCGTCCAGCTCGGGGAACCGGGCCAGCAGATCGCGCATTACCGGCCGGGCGCCTTCCGTCGTGCCTTTGCCCTCCTGCGTCTCGAGGATCTTGAGCTCCGGATGTCGCGCGGCCTCGGCGCGGAATCCGGCGACGCGGTCGATGCAGGCCTTGTTGACGGAGAGATGCAGGATGACGACCCGGGCTTTGGGGTTGACCCGGGCGAGGGCTTCGCAAGCGAGGCGGCCGGCCTCGACGTTGTCGCTGGCGACCTGGCTGAGCACGAGGTCGGGTTCACTCACGGGGGCATCGACGATGATGGCGGGGACTCGGTTGCGCTGGGCCTCGATCAGGCTGCCCTTGATTCCCTCCCAATTGACCGGGTTGATGAACAGGGCGGCAGGCTGCTGTTGGAGGAGGTCGGCGATATCGTTCTTCTGCTTGAGGCTGTTGAACTGGGCGTCGAGCGTCACGAGACGGTCGCCCTTCGCCTCGATGACGCGGCGGAGCCCTTCGTTCAGATCGACGAAGAACGGATTGTTCATGGTCTGAAAGGACACGGCGAAGAGGCGGCCGGTGGCCGGCGGCGGGGCCACGGACTCTGACGCCTTGCGGCACCCCCCGCCCATCCTGCCAGGAGCAAGGCCAGCACGCCTGGGAGCCTGCCCCGCAGACAGCGGGACAGGGCGCGGCAGCGACCGCGGGAGGAGCGGTGCCGCGGTCGAGGATCGGGGCCGACGTCGAGCCCCGACGAGGCAGGCTGGAAGCCTGCCCCGGGGGTTGGACATAGGCAGGCTGGAAGCCTGCCCCACACGACGGGGCGAGGCGGGGGAGATCCCCAGGGCGAGGGCGGGGCGCTCAGGAGCGCGGAGGACGCGAGTCATGGGCGGGTTCGGTCGGTTTGAGGGGTGCCTGGGGCCGAGGAGGATGTTCGACTTGAGGGACTCGACGTGGCCGTCGCCAAAGGCCACGGTGCCGACGGGGTTGGGGATCGGCTCGATGCGGACGGAGAAACCGAAGCTCATGCGGCCCGACTGTTGCGGGTCGCCGTAGTTGCGGTGGGCATTGTCGATGTTGCCGTTGGTCCAGTACTGGCGCTGCCCTGCCGGTGACTGGCGCAGACGAGGAGATTGGTGGGGGCACCGTGAGGCAACACGAGTCGGTCCCACGAGGCGGTGGTTTCAGGCGGGGAGGAGCATGCCGGCCAGGAGTGCGATGACGGCAATGACCACCAGCAACTCGATGAGGGTGAAGCCGCGGCGTTGCTGCGGTGGGCCGGGCAGCCGGTCGGTAGGGCGAGGGTCCTCCTGCGCCATGGCTCGGTGGCAGCCGCGAAGCGTGGCCCGGCCGGCGCTTCTCCGTATCGGGGAGGGCCGGTTCGCGAACAGAGCCGGTTCCCGGCAACAGCCGTCGTCGTATCGCAGGTGTCACCGGCCTCCTTTAGCTCCAAGCGCCGCGGCGGGCAAGCGGTGAGACGACCGAAGAAACGGCCGAACCGGGATTTGCTTGCTCGCTCCCCACCCAACCGGCAGCGTTTTTCGCGGTGAACCGAGTTCTGATGCTCCTGGTCACGGTGCTGGTCTGGATGGCCGGCGCTCAGGCGGCGCCCGCTCCCGCTGCCGCCCGCGTGGAGTTCCAGGGCCGTGACTGGTATGAGCTCGGCGCCTGGGCAGAGGCGCATCGCTTCGTGCTGCAATGGAATCGCTCCTCGAAAACCCTGCAGCTCACCAACCGGACGACGCGACTCGGTTTTGCCGTGGATTCGCCGCAGGCCACCGTGAACGGCGTGAAGGTCTGGCTGTCGGCTCCGGTGACGGTGCAGGCCGGCAAGGCGCATCTCTCGGTGCTGGACGTCGAAACCGTCCTGCAGCCGTTGCTCCAGCCGGTCCGGTCACCGCCGGGCCAGAAGGTGCGGACGATCCTGCTGGACCCCGGGCATGGCGGGAAGGACCCGGGCAATCAGGAAGGACCGGCGCTCGAGAAGCGCTACACCTTGCTCCTGGCCCAGCAACTCCGCGTCAAATTGCAGGCCGCCGGCTTCCAGGTGCTGCTGACCCGGAACCGCGATGTCTTCGTGGGCTTGCCGGAGCGGGCGACCCTGGCCAACAACTCGAAGGCGGACCTCTTTCTCAGCCTGCACTTCAACTCGCTGGGCCGAACCGACGATGCGGTGCGCGGACTCGAGGTGTTCTGCCTGACCCCGAACCACGCGGCGTCCACGCATGCTCCGCGAACGGCGACGTCGAGCCAGCGGCTGCCCGGACACGGACCCGGCGCGCACAGCGTGCTGCTCGCCTACCAGATCCAGAAGGCTGCCGTCCGGCGGCTCGGCCTGGTGGATCGCGGGGTGAAGCGTGCCCGTTTCGCGGTGCTGCGGGACGTCACGATGCCGGCGGTGCTGATCGAGGCCGGCTTCATGAGTTCACCGGCCGAGCTCAAGCAGATCGTGGACGCCGCGTTCCGCGCGAGGCTCGCGGATGCCATCGTCGAGGCCGTCCAGGGCTACAAACGCCAGATCGAGCGTTGAACCTTCCTTCGGGCGCCCTGCGCTGCCCGCAGCCCGGAAAGCCAGATGGAACAGGCCTTAGCGGCCGCGACCACGCCGGAAACCGCCGCGGTCGCGTCGGCCCTCCGAGCGTCGGTCACCCTCGGGACGGCGGTCACCTTCACGCCGGTCACCTTCTGGACGCCGGTCGCCTTCGCGTCGCTCACCCTCGGGACGCCGGTCGCTCTCGGGGCGGCGATCGCCCTCGCGCCGGTCGCCTTCGGGGCGCCGGTCGCTTTCGCGATCCCGGTTGTAGCCCTCTCGCCGGTCGCCTTCGCGGCGATCGCTCTCGCGCCGGTCGCCTTCGGTTCGCCGGTCGTTGTCATACCTTCGGTCGCTCTCGCGGCGGTCGCCTTCGCGGCCATAGGATTCCCGCCGGTCGCCCTCGCGACGATCACCTTCCCGCCGGTCGCTTTCCCGGCGATCTCCCTCGCGGCGGTCACTCTCGCGGCGGTCGCCTTCGCGGCCATACGGTTCACGCCGGTCGCTTTCGCGGCGATCGCCCTCGCGACGATCACCTTCCCGCCGGTCGCTTTCCCGGCGATCTCCCTCGCGGCGGTCGCTGTCACGCGATTCTCCTTCGCGCCGGTCGCTCTCACGCCGGTCGCTTTCGCGTTCGGGCCGATCCGGAGCAGGTTCCTCGTCGGGCGCGCCGGCGGGTTCGCCTTCGCCCTCCTTTTTCCCGCTCCTGGCGGTCGCGTTCCTCCATGGCGGCACGACGGGACAGGCGGACGCGTCCCTTTTCATCCACGCCCAGGCACTTGACCCAGATCTCGTCGCCGAGCTTGACGATGTCCTCGACCTGCTTGACGCGGAAGTTGGCGAGCTCGCTGACGTGGACGAGGCCGTCCTTGCCGGGGAGGACCTCGACGAAGCAGCCGAATTCCTTGATGGTAACCACCTTGCCACGGTAGAGCTTGCCGACTTCGATCTCGGCGCTGAGTGCCTCGACCTCGCGTCGGGCGATGTCCATGCCTTCGGGGCTGCGCGAGTAAATCTGCACGGTGCCGTCGTCCTCGATGTTGATTTCGCAGCCCGACTCGTCGCAGATGCGTTTGATGTTCTTGCCGCCGGGTCCGATGAGGGCGCCGATCTTCTCGGGGTTGATCTTGAGGCTGAGGATGCGGGGGCGTACTTGCTGAGTTCGGTCCGGGGGCCGGGAGGGTTGCGCCCATGGCCTGGAGGATCTTGAGGCGGGTGACGCGCGCGCGCTCGAGCGCCTCGGCCATGATGCTATGGGCCACGCCAGGCAATTTGAGATCGAGTTGGAAACCGGTGATACCCTTCTCGGTGCCGGCGATCTTGCAGTCCATGTCGCCGAAGTTGTCCTCGGCCCCGATGATGTCGGTGAGGAGCCTGTAGCGGGCGGGCGCGCCCGGAAGACCGGGGGCGGTGCAGAGCCCGATGCTGATGCCGGCGACGGGGCGGATGAGGGGGACGCCGGCGTCCATCAGCGCCAGGCTGCCGGCGCAGACCGTGGCCATCGAGGTCGAACCGTTGGACTCCATGATCTCGCTGGTGACCCGCACGGCGTACGGGAACTCCTTCAGGGGCACCATCGGCTCGATGGAGCGCTCGGCGAGGGCGCCGTGGCCGATCTCGCGGCGGCCGGGGCCCATGATACGGCCGGTCTCGCCGACGGAGAAGTTCGGGAAGTTGTAGTGCAGAATGAACTGTTTCTCGCTTTCCCCGCCGGTGTAGGCGTCCAGTTCCTGGGCGTCTTCGATGGTGCCGAGGGTCGCGAGGCAGAGCGCCTGGGTTTCACCCCGCGCAAAGAGCCCGGAACCGTGGGCGCGCGGCAGCAGCCCGACGTCGCAGCTCAACGGCCGCAGGTCGTCCAGACCCCGCCCGTCGAGGCGCTTGCCCTGATCCATGATCAGGGCCCGGACCGCTTCCTTCTGGATGTAATAGAACGCGTCCTTGAGCACGAAGGGCGTGACGGCTTCCTCGCCGAACTTCTCGACCAGCTTGGCGCCCACGTCGTCGGTCACGGCCCGCCACGCTGCTTCCCGGGCCAGTTTGCCGGGCGTAAGCAGGGCCGGCAGAATCCGATCGCCGGCCAGCGTCTTGGCCTCGTTGAGGATCTCGTCCGGGACCACGGTGACCTTGATCTCGCGTTTGGGTTTGCCGACCTTGGCGGCGAGTTCCTTCTGGGCCGTGATGAGGGGTTGGCAGCAAGCGTGACCGAACTGGAGGGCCGCGTTGAAATCCGCCTCCGAGATCTCCTTGGCGGACCCTTCGAACATGACCAACTCGGTTTCGCTGCCGACATAGACGAGGTCCAGATCGCTATCGGCCATCTGGCTGTGCCCGGGGTTGGCGACGAACTGGCCGTCGATCCGGCCGATGCGCACGGCCCCGAGCGGGCCGGCCCAAGGGATGTCACTGACCATCAAGGCCGCCGAGGCGCCGATGATGCTCAGCACGTCCGGGTCGTTCTCACTATCGGCGCTGAGCAGGATGCTCTGTACTTGACTTCGTTGAACCAGCCCTTGGGGAACAGCGGCCGGATGGGGCGATCGGTCATGCGACACGTGAGAATCTCCTTCTCCGTAGGCCGACCTTCGCGTTTGAAATAGCCGCCGGGAAAACGCCCGACGGCCGCCGCCTTCTCACGATAATCCACGGTGAGGGGAAGAACTCCTGTCCGGGCCGCGGAGCGAGGGCGGCGACCGCCGCGACAATGACAATCGTTTCGCCCAACTGCACCGTCACCGCGCCGTCGGCCTGTTTGGCCAAACGCCCGGTTTCGATCTGGATCTCCTTGGTGCCAACTGTGACCGCAATCTTCTCTGACATAACGAGCCTGCCTGACATGCATCGAGGCCCGTCAGCCTGGAGGAACTTCGTTGAGCCGCCCGCCGGGGGCAGCTCAATGAAATTTCCCTAAGCCGACGGGCCGGTTGGAGGCGCGCCGGGGTTGGGCTGCCGGGGAACGGGGCGCGCTCGAACCGTTCCCATTCGCCGGGAGGCCGGCGAGGTGGCAGCGCTGGAATCCGTCATCGGACGGGAAGACAAGACCGCACCAACGCTCACTTACGGAGCTTCAACTTCTTGGTGACCGCCAGGTACCGGTCGTTGTCGGTGGTCTGGAGGTAATCCAACAGACGCCGCCGCTGGCCGACCATCATCAGCAAACCCCGACGCGAGCTGTGGTCCTTGCGGTGCTTCTGCAGGTGCTCGGTCAACTCGTTGATCCGTTGCGTCAACAAAGCCACCTGCACATCCGCGGATCCCGTGTCCTGCTCGTGGAGGCGGAAGTCTGCGATCGTCTTGCTCTTCAATTGCATACCGTTCGATTACGCTACCAAACAGAACGGGCAGGCTAGAGAGACCGCTCCGGGGTGTAAAGCACTTTCACCGCGCCGCACGCCTTCGCCTTCGCCTTCGCCTTCGCCCTCGGCCGGTCAGGCGGCCAGTCGTTCGACCCGGTGGGTGGGCGTGGGCTTGCCCGGACGGAAATGTTCCAGGTGATCCACCACTGCCTCCAGTCCCGGGAACTTCCTCGCAGCCGCAGCCAGGCCCTCGCGGACGGCCGTGCCGAGCACGTCGGGCGCCGCCTCGGCCCGGAGGTTGACGATCAACTGGCCGCTCCGGATCGGCGGCTCCAGCCGGAACGACAGCTCGGGCACGAAGTCGTTCCGCACCAGGCTCACGGCCGCGATCTCGCCGAGCACGCTGTCATCAGGGCTCACGGTCATCTTCAGGTGGGCCACCTCCGCCTCACGGCTTCGCAGGTGCTTCTGAATGGCCCCGGCCAACTCCTTGAGGAACGCCTCGGCATCGATTGCCACTCTGGTCGAAAGCTGCACGGTGCCATTGAGCCAGCCCAGCAACGCCTCGCCCTCGGCATACACTTGGTAATCGACCTCCATCGCCGTGCCGCCCGCCTGTTCGTCGCTCGTCAGACGGCCAAACCACCCGTCCAGGTTCGCGCCGGTCCGGGCCGAAACGGCCAAAACCTCCTTCTTGGGGAACCGGTCCTGGATGGCTTCCCGCAGGGCTCCCCCATCGCGGGGCCTCGATGAGGTCGCACTTGCTGATGACCACCAGGTCGGCCTCCTCGACTTGCTTGAGGTAGATGTAGCGGACCTTGCTGGAGAAGGCCCCGCCCTGGCTCAACCCGAAGATGCGTTCGGCGCGTACCGGGTCCACCAGTACGCTCACCGGCGCCACGGTGAAGTCGTCGCCGTAGAGCCGGCGCAGCGGGTAGGTCACGGTGGCCACCAGGTCGGTGCAACTCCCCACCGGTTCGGCGAGGAAGACTTCCGGTCGCGTGCTGGCCGTCAGCCGCCGCGACGCCTCCACGAGTGAATTGAACCGACAGCAGAAGCAGCCGCCGGGGATTTCCTCGGTGGCGAAGCCATGGGCGCGGAGCATGGCGGTGTCCACGAGGTGACGGCCTTGATCGTTCGTGATCAGGCCGACGCGTTGGCCCTGGGCGACCAACCGTTTGGCGAGGGCGGCAACCGCGGTGGTCTTGCCGGCTCCCAGGAAGCCCCCGATCATAATGTAGCGGGCCCGGGGGTTCTGCTTGGGGCGGAGGGTAGGGGAGGGCTCGCGATTCATGGGTTGACGCACCGGAGTTCTCGCGCGTGTTCAGTCGTGCGCGGGGCCGAACTCCCTTGCGATGCGAGGGAAGAGATCCGCCGGCAGCCTGTCGGAAGGATGGGCCGCCCTTTGAACATTGGCCAGCCCCAGCGCGTCACGGACGAGCCTCACGAGTGACGCGGCGGCTCGATCGTCCAACCGCTTCAGCGTAGTCTCCAACTGCTCGGTGATCGCGGTCATGGTGTGAGAGTATTGCCAGCCGCCGTGCCTCGCAACCATGCACGCCGACGCCGGGCGGGCAAAGAACGCATCGAACTGGATGCCCGTCGGTCCGACGAGCCAGACGTTCGCCTTGGGATACCGCTGCCGAAAGGCGGTCAGGCCGCCGACCTTGTCTTGTCGCCGCGACCGCTCCTGACTTGCTAACCAGGTCACAACCTGGACGACACCCGGGATTCCGGACTGGCCGCAAAAAGGCACAAGAAGCCCAGCGCGGCATAGCCGCAACCAAAAGCCCCACAGAAGGAAAGGAAGGCAACGAAGGGTTGGAGAATCCTGCCAGGAATGCGCGATTCTCGGCTATTGCAGTGCAAAAAGTTGGGCATTTTGCGCTTCTTGTGCCTTCTTGCGGCTATGTCCGTGCTGGCTCACTCGAGATTCACCCCGGGCACCACCAACCGGTAGTATCGTTGCCCCGGCGCCACCGCCAAGGGGTCCTCCAACTCGACCCAGCGTACCTCCCCCGGCTCCGTCCCCACGGCCGGCACGCCGCCGAGAGTCTTCCAGCCCCCGGCCGTCAAGGTGTCCCCGTGGAGCACGGCATAGGAACGGTCCGGCGCGGCCTGGAAACGGAGCCGGACGGCGCCGGCGTGCCTGAGGGATTCGAGTCTGAGCACGCTGAGGGGATCGCGCGGGTTAGTGCCAGCACGGTATTCCTCGAGGTTGGTCGCCCCATCCCCATCCGCGTCCCGCGCGGCGTCCTGGGGGCCGTAAGGATCGAACCCATGGGCCTGCTCGAAGGCGTCCGGCAGCCCGTCCCCATCGGCGTCCGCCAGGGGAACGACCTCGAGTCGGGCGGGCGGGCTGGTGAATCCAGGCCATGGCAGCGTCGGACTCACCACGGTCACGGTGTATTGGCCCGCATCGTCCAAGCCGACCTCGGTCAGCGTCAGGAAGTCGACATGGGCGCGGAGGGTGCGGGTCGCGACCACGGTGCCGTCTTTGCGCCACTGGTAGGCGATGGGCAGGTCCGCCGCGTTGGTGACGGCGACGCTGAAGGAGGCGAGGCCGCCAAGGGGGACCGCGCAGGAGAGCGGCGGCTGGACAATAATCGGGTCCACCAGCACAGAAAGGGACACCGCTTGACTGACCGTCGAGCGCTGAGCGTCGCGGATCACCACGTCGTAGTCGGCTTCGTCTCCCGGTTGTGCGGCCGGGATCTCCAGCGACGCGCGCGTGGCCGATGGGAGGGGGACGCCGTCGCGGCGCCATTGGTATTGCAGGGGCGAAGCCGCGGCGGCAAGGACGGCGAAGCTGGCGGGTTGGCCCTGGCGTACCTCGACGGACACCGGTTGACGGAGGATGGTTGGAGGCTCCGCCACGAGGACTTCCACGACATGGCTGGCGACGGCGATTGCGGAGCTGAAGATCACCGCCTGGTATTGCCCGCTCTGAGCCGGTTGCGCATTGGTCAACACGAGCACGCGCTCGGTTGCCCCCGTCAGGAAGCGACCGTCCTGCCGCCACTGGAAGCTCAGGTTCGCACGGTCGAACACGTCTACCGACAGCGTCACGGTCTCGCCGGGCCGGGCGATCTGCCCCACGGGCTGCCGCGTGATCACGGGAGGAGCTGTCGGGACCGCCGCCTTTCCGGGCGTGGGCCGGGCCGCGACCCAATGGGCCGGGTCGTCTCCGAATGCCGTGTCGGGGATGCGCTGAAGCGAGAAACCGAGTCCGTCTGCCCCGGCAGGCCAGGGGGCTGTCGGTGTAGGACACCCGATCCACCACCACGCTCCGGACCTCAAGCACGGTGTCGGGAGAGCCCGCCACGTCCGGTTGCACGAGCTCGATGTTGCCACCGCGATTGGGGAGCTTGTCGCGGTAAGGCCCGAACAGACGGACCCCGGTGCCCAGGCCGAAATGCTCGCGGAAGGCGGCGGCAAGGTCCGGCCGCATCACGGGGTCGAAGCCCACCACGAGCAGGCGTTCCCCCGGTTCGATGGTTTGAGTTGGTGGGGAAGGCAAAGCGAACGGCATCGCACAGTTGCCAGGTAAGGTCCGGCGCTCGCGGTTCAAAGAGCGAAACGGGTTGGGGGGTGGGGTTGTAGAGCCCGATGAACTCGTGTTCGAAGTTGTCCCAGCCCGCTCCGTTGGCCCAGACGTCTGGGGGGTGGTAGTGAATCTCGCTCACGATCACCGGTCCGGTGCGTGGCCCGACATTTGGACCGCCGAGCGTCCGTTCAACCTGCCGCACGAAATGCTCGGCGCCCGTGCTGGCGAGATGGCGGCCGAAGGAGTCGCCGCTCAGCGACGCGCCGAAGGTGAACCCGTGGACATAACCGGTGAGCTGACCCGCCGCATCCGCCGACAAGAGGTACTGCCTCGTCCCCGGCCGCACTGAGGTTGAAGCCGGGCGGCTGGCCGGCGGTCGGATGGAAGTCCGCTTCCGTGAAGACCGCGAAGCCGCCCGGCGGCAACACGGTGCCCGCCGGGATCCGGAACTTAGGCGTCCGCCGGTCGTCGGTGAGATACCATCCGCTGATGTCGGCCGCGGCCAGCGTGGGGTTGTGGAGCTCGATGGTGTCTACGAGCGGCCGGTCGGCGTGAGCCAGCACCTCGTTGACCACGACGCGGGGAAACCCTGGCACGGGAGGGTCCGGCTGTCCCGGGGTGCCGCCCCGGACGCTTCCGGTGCGCCAACCAGCCCCATCGTCCCAACGGGACAGGGGCTGTGCTTCGTCAGCGACGACGAGCGAGAACCCCAAGCCGTCGGTCGCCGGTTGGGCGGTAGGTTCGTAGCGGAAATCGAGCACGACTTCGCCCGCCGGGCCCACGAGGCGGAGGCGTTCGCCTTCGTTGGCCAGGGCTCCGCTGAACTCGCCGGCGATGAGCGGCCCCCCGCCGTAGCGGCTGACAAACGCCGCCCGGTTCCTCACCAGGACCAGCCGCGCCCCTGCCTCCAGAGTCGTCAGGGTCGGGGTGGCAAAGCTGAACTGGATGCCGGCCACCAACTCGAAGCCGCGCAGGTCCAGGGACGCCGTGCCGCGGTTCAGCAATTCGATGAACTCGAAATCGCCAGGGGCGTAGGGCGAGCCCTCGGCGGCGGGCGCCGGACGATACATGAGCTCGGTGATGACCAACGGTGGAGTCTCAACGATGAAGGTCGCAGCGCTGGGTCCACTCCACTTCGTTCCGCTGCGCACGCGGGCCACCACGCGGCTGTTTGTACTGATCGCGAAGGGGGCGCTGAACGGGCGTGCCTGAGGGGCCACCGCGCCGCCGGGACGGCGTGGATCGGAACCGTCGGTCGTGTAGTAGACGGTTCCGGTCGGGCCGGTGAGGCCCAGCGGAAAGCCGGGCGACACGCCGCCCCCGGCGTGGGAGAACTGCGGGGCCTGCACGAACTGGCGGTCGATCCAGTTGTAGCGTTGCTGGATCCAGTTCTTCAGGTTGGTGATGATGCCGGCGTAGGTGCGGGGCTGGGAGTAGAGGGGGATTGGGCCAGACGTAGGCGCCCAGCCGCGGCCAGCGGGCGAAGTCGCGGACCTGGGCCTCGTCCAGTTGGGCGGCGAGTTCGTCCACGCGCGCGAGCAGGTTCGAGGCGGCGAACAGGTTGGTCCGGAGAACGCTCCAGCGGTCGGCGATGCGCTGGTTGAAATCCGGGTCACCGGTCTGCCCGCCGCTCGAAGGGGTGCCATTCATCAACCGGCGCAACCAGATATGGGCGTTCTCGTCGATCAAGGTGTAATACCAGCCGGTCGGGTTGGCCCCCTCGAGGTAGTCGGCGTTGCCGAAGCTGAGGTTCCAGTCCCAGATGGGATCCATCTTCACCTTGCCGCCGCGGTCCTTGTGGAAGTAGTTGCTGAGGCGGTAGCCATCGATCTGCTTGGGGAACTCGACGATCCAGTGGTTGTCGACGAACGAGTCCGCGTCGATGAAGTGGCTGTAGTGGCTGGTGCCGGTGCGGCTCAACCAGTCACTCGCGTACAGGGCCCGCTCAAACTGGTTGAGGTAGTTCCGCAGCCAGTTCTGCTGGGCCAGCGTGATCTCGCGTGGCTTGGGTTCATGGAACTTCAGCGCCTGGCCGCTGAACCCGGCGCCCCCGTGGTGGAAAACCCGCGGTCGCCCGGGCTGTCCTTGTCCTTCTTGAACATGTAGCCGCCGCTGATTTCCGGTTCGGCGGTGTAGTCGGGCGTGAGTCGGGCGATGTCCACACGGCGGTTGTCGACCTTGATCTTCTCGACCAGCAAGTAGATGCCGGCGTAGTCCCGGGGATACTCGAGGCGGCCGGAGGTCGTCTGGACAAACAACTCGATGAACCGCCGGCGGGGGGCGTAGTGCCCCATCCGCTCGTGCAGTTCATAGGCGAGGAAGTTCTGGACAAAGGGCTTGTCCGAGTAAGGCGCGTAAAGCACCCAGTCCGATTCCTCCGGCAACCCGAGCAACGGAACCTCCACGTCCAATCCGGCCGCATCCGTGAGTTCGAGGTTGTAGGCCTTCTTGGGGAACCCGAGCGAGGACTGGCCCCGCACTTCGATCTGCGCCTTGCCCTGGTGCTGGGGCGGCAATCGGAGCGAGGTCCGCCCCCGTTCCGGTTCGATCGCCACCACGAAGGCGGGGATCCGCTGCTCCGCCGCGATCCCCCGTCCCGCCGTGTGGACGATCATCAGCGGCAGATTGGATGTGAACGTCGCCGTGCTCGGCCCCAGAAGGTGATAGGTCTCCACCCCCAGCGGTCCGGGCAGCCGGTCTGCCTCAAAGACCCGGGCCTGAATCACGGTGCTCCGGGTCACTACCAGCGGCTCGCTGTAAACCGCTGCCGCTTCCGTGGGCAGCGTCCCATTCAACGTGTAGCGGAGGGTCCCCGCCGGCGCGCTGAGGTGGATGGTCAGGCTGGCGTTTGTGTAGACACCGCCCGCCAACGAAAACGTCACTTCGGGCGCGAAACCCGGACCGCGGGTGCCGTTCGCCGCCCGTGGCGTCGGCGCCAGGAAATACCCGGTCAACTCCGGATCCAGCGTGTCGCGTCCATACGAGACGTCCGGTCGCTGGGCTGGGTAGGCCGGGGCGAAGACCGATACCACGTTTGTGTGGGCATCGAGCAGGGCCAAGTACTCACCGTCCGCAGCCAGCTTGAAGTTCGTGTGCAGCGGCTTCGCGGGCTCCGCGCGATCTCGTTCCGAAGCCCAGACCAGCAGGTAGCCGCCCGCGGGCAGGGTCACAGCCGGAAAACGCCACTTGGCCGGTTCCTGCGCGTTGTCCGTCAGGAACCAACCCTCCAGCGCCACGGGTTCCTCCTCGCGGTTCCATAGCTCGATCCAGTCGGAACGGTCGCCGAAATCGTCGCGCAGCCCGTGGTCGTTTGCGGCCAACAGCTCAGAGATCACCACCCTGGCTGGCGTCGGGGCCGGATCGAACATGCAGCTCCAACCGATCCCCGTGAACGCGCGCGGCGGCGTGGCCAGATCCGTGATGCCATGCCCTTCCACCCACGTGAACTCGACCGGGCCGGGCGCGGGCGCACTGACGGCAAACGCGTAATCGCGCGGCGAATGTTCCTGGACCGAAAGCGCCGGTTGGCCGTTCAGCCGCAGATCCGCAGCGTCGACACCCTGCACGTTCCGGTCGAACACCACTTCGACGAACGTCAGCTCCGCCACCGTGGCGCCGGCTGGCGGCACGACCGCCACGACCTGCGGTCCCCCGGCGCCCGCGGAGGTTGGTGCCGGTGCCAGGCCGAAAGCCAGCGCCATCCAGGCGCCCAGCGAATGTTCCCGCCACCCGCCCCCCCTTCCGCGCGCGCCAGGCAAGCCGCTGAGCCGGGCCGAACTCGGGTCAGACTCACACATCAGCAGAGGCCTACCACAGGCGTCGACGGCTTTCAGCGGAATTCTCGACGCACAGCCGATGGTGGTAGGCGCCGACGTGAGGAGGCGAAGCGGCGCGGCCGGCTACCCACAACGCCTCCTGACGTCGGCACCTACGGTCGGTCGCGGGGGCCTCGGGAGCATTCGGCTCCGCCGTGCGCCAAGAGTAACGGTTACCCGGGGGGAGACGGAGGGCGATTCCTGACTCGCCAACCGATCCGGCCGCGAACATGCTGGCGACATGAAGCCCGTCCCGTCTCTCGGTCTGGCCCTCGGTGTGGTGTTTACGCTCCTCGCGGCGGAACCGGTGGAACCGTTCGGCTGGCGCCTCGGGGTGGCCGCCTGGAGCTTCAACCGGTTCACGCTCTTCGAGGCGGTCGACCGCACCGCCGCCCTCGGGATCCGCTACCTCGAGGCCTTCGAAGGGCAGGCGATCCGCCCCGGCCAGGACGCGCGGCTCACGGCGGACCTGGGTGAGGAGTCGGTGCGGGCGATTCGCGAGAAGCTCAGTGCTGCCGGCGTCACGCTGACCAGCCTGTACTACCACGAACTTCCCGCGGACGAAGCCGCGTGCCGGCGCGTGTTTGTGCTGGCCCGGCGGTTGGGCATTGAGACCCTCATCTCGGAGCCATCGCCCGAGGCATTGAACGTGATCGAGCCGTTGGCGGGTGAGTTCGGGATCAACGTGGCGATCCACAACCATCCGCAGGGGAGCTCGCGCTATTGGCATCCGCGGGAGATTCTCAAAGTCTTGGAGGGCCGCAGTCCACGGCTCGGGGCCTGCGCCGATCTGGGCCATTGGCAGCGGTCGGGCATTGCCCCGGTGGAGGGCATCCGGCTCCTGGGCCAGCGCCTGCTTTCCCTGCACGTCAAGGACCTGAACACGGCCGGCCCTGAAGGCCACGACGTCTGGTGGGGCACGGGACAGGGCGACATCGCCGGGGTGTTGCGCGAGGTCCAGCGCCTTGGGGTTCGTCCCACGCTGTTCGCCATCGAGTTCGAACGTAACTGGGAAGACAACCGCCCGGATCTCGCCCAATGTGCCGCGTACTTCCGGACGACCGCCGCCGCCCTCGAAGCGGCCGCTCCGCGTCGCGACCCGTTGTTCGCGGGTTGGGCGAGCGTCGACATCACGCCGCCCCGGCCGGTGGCCCTGGTCGGGCAGTTGCACAAGCGGATCTCGACCGGCGTGCGGGACCCGCTCACCGCCACCGCTCTGGCCCTCGAGACCCGGGGTCCCAACGGAGAACGTGAGCAGGCCCTGATGATTTCCTGTGACGTCATCATGATCCAGCGGGCGATCCAGGATCGCGTCCAGGCGCGGCTGCGCGAGCGGCTCGCGGACCTGGACCCCACCAAGGTCCTGCTCTGCGCCACGCACACCCATACCGCCCCGGGCTTTCTGGACGACACCTTCGGTGACCTCTACGACGTGAGCGGGGATCCGGGCGTCATGAAGGCGTCAGAATACGCCGATTTCTTCCTCGAACGCGTCAGTCTGGCGGCGGTTCGCGCCTGGCAGGATCGCGCACCGGCCCGGCTGGGCTGGGCGCTGAGCCACGCCGTCACCGGGCTGAACCGACGTGCGGTCTATGCCGACGGCCGGGCGGTCATGTACGGCGACACCCGCGCCGCCGACTTTTCGCACATCGAGGGCGGCATGGACACGGCGGTCGACCTGCTCTTCTTCTGGGGCGCGGGTGGACAACCCGTGGGGGTTGTGGTGAACCTGGCGTGCCCCTCCCAGGAAACCGAGGGGTTGAACGAGATCTCCGCCGATTTCTGGCACGATGTGCGCGTGGAGCTCCGGCGTCGCCATGGCCCCGCCTTTTTCGTCCTCCCGCAGTGTGCGCCCAGCGGCGACCTTTCGCCGCATCCGCTCTACCGCCAGCGGGCCGAGCAGATCATGGAGCAGCGCCGGGGGCTCTCGCGTCGCCAGGAGCTGGCCCGCCGCATCGCGCGGGCTGTCGAAGAAGGGCGTCCGCTCGCCGAGGCGGAGGCGGTGGACCGGTTGGTATTCCGTCATCGCACCGTGGCTGTGACCCTCCCGCAGCCCGACGCCATCGCGCAGCCGTTCTACCGGACCGACAGTGTGCAACCCGTGGGGTGCACGTGATGAGGATTGGGAGACGTGGCTCTGGCCACCAACCCTTTCGAGCTCTACCACGATTACGCCACGCGCATTGAAGCCCGCAGCCCCGCGCTGCTCACGCTCCTCATCCAGATCTCCGGAGGCCAGAGCGGCTATTTGCCGACGGCCCGCGCTGTCCAAGGCGGCGGCTACAGCGCCGACCAATACGTCGTCGGCCCCGACGGTGGCCAGGCGCTGGTCGAAGCCACGGTGAAGGGGATCCAGGCGTTGTTCCCGTAGGACACGCCCGATCCGTCACCGCCGTTGGCCCCACGCCCGCCGGCCCACAGCCCACAGCGCCACAACCCCCGCCAGCACCACGCCGGTTCCGACCGGCTCGGGCACGGGGGTGACATGCAACCGTGCATTCCATCCCAGGACGCCCGGCAGCGTCTGCCAGTCCGTGCCGGTGTACCACAAGGAGGGCTGATGCACCGGGTTGTGAATCAGCCATTCCCCAGGCAGGTCCATGCTCACCGCCAGGATGTACTCAATGCCCGCCGTCAGCACCCAATGCACATCGCTCAGATCGCAGAAGACGCTCCAGACCCGCAGACCCGACTCCGTCCCGATGCTCGGCTGTTGGAGCGCCACGATCGAGAGTTGGACCTGCAGCGGGTCCTCCACCAGGCCCTCCGTCGTCCAAAGCGAGACGGTGAACTTGGGTGAAGGAGGTAGATGAGGCCAGACGATGGGATCGTTGGGACGACCGATGAACCCGAACAGGGAGCCGAGCCGGGCGTCCTCTTGCGGCAACAGCCGGAATCCCACGAAGCTCTGGGGCCCAACGCTCAGCCCCGCCTCGCTCAAGCTCGACGGCGTGAGGAGACCGTCCCAAAGAATCGCGCCACGCAGTGGCAGCCCCCCCACCAGCGCCAACCCGACCGCCACCTTCCATAAGTAGTTGTGCATAGCAGTTCCTTTAATCTCAGTCTCGCCCGTCAATCACGACCCGCACCCCCCACGTGTCAAGTCGAATTCATCGCGCTTCAGTCGTCGTCACATGCCCGTACCGCCCGGACACCCCTCAGCCACCCGGGACAATCCAGTACTCGGTTTTCCGCCGCGTGGGGAACTCGATCACCGAGGCCCCCACTGGCCGGACTTTCACCACCGCCCTGACCGTCCCCCTCGCCGCACCATGACCGGGAAGGCGGCGCGCAGCCGGCAGTCCTGCCCGAGCCCGGAACGGATCCGGGCCGCGCGCAACCGGCCCTGCTGCCACTCGAGGTCCACTTCGAACCCGCCGCGCGCGCGCAAGCCCGTCACCCGGCCCTGCGGCCAGGCCGACGGCAGCGCCGGCAGCAACTCGAGTTCATATTGGGTGCCATCGGGGTCAGTCGTACCACCCGTGGATGCGTGTGATTGTAGCAACATTTCGGCCAAGCCCGCCGTGGCTCCGAAGTTTCCGTCGATCTGAAACGGCGGATGCAGGTCAAACAGGTTCGGTGCCAAACTCTGCCGCATCAACGCCATCAGATTGTCATACGCCTGCCCACCGTCGCCCAGCCGCGCCCAGAAATTGATGATCCAGGCCCGACTCCAACCCGTGTGCCCCCCGCCGTGGGCCAGCCGACGCTCGAGGGTGGTTCGAGCGGCCGCCGCCAGCTCCGGCGTGCCCTGACGCGTGATCTGGCGACCCGGATGGAGCGCAAACAGATGCGAGATGTGCCGGTGACCCGGCTCCGGTTCCTCGTAGTCTTCGCTCCATTCCATGAGCTGTCCATACCGCCCCACCGACGGTGGCGGCAACCGGCGCAGCACTTCCTCCCAGCGCGGTCGCAGCCCCTCATCCTGACCGAGCAACCGGCTGGCCGCCAGCG
Organism: Verrucomicrobiota bacterium; assembly: GCA_027493615.1. Classification (GTDB taxonomy): domain Bacteria; phylum Verrucomicrobiota; class Verrucomicrobiia; order Limisphaerales; family J093; genus DSVZ01. The sequence goes on along the minus strand of JAOSKK010000037.1, from coordinate 317,920 downwards.
TGTTCCGAAACAGATCGGTGATGATCTGGCTGTCCATCGACGCCCCCATGCACAGGTGGCCCATGGTGCCATCCGGCAAACGGTAGGCGTTCTCCGGCGAGATCGAAGGTCCGCTCACCAGCCGGCCCCGGTCGTCCTCCACCAGATAGTCCAGAAAGAATTCCGCCGCCTCCTTCATCACCGGGTAGGCCCGCCGCGCCAGGAACTCCCGATCCCCCCGAACGCGTAGTGTTCCCACAGGTGCTGGCACAACCAGGCCGCGCCCATCGGCCACAAGCCCCACTGCGGACCATCGCCCGGCACCGTGAATCCCCAGACGTCCGTGATGTGATGCGCCACCCACCCGCGCGCGCCGTAGTGCACCTGGGCCGTCCGCCTTCCCGGCGCGCGCAACGACTCGATGAGCTCGAACAGCGGCAGGGCACACTCGGCCAGGTTGGCCGGTTCGGCCGGCCAATAGTTCATCTGGAGATTGATGTTCAGGTGGTAATCGCTGTTCCACGGCGGGCTGAAGCCCTCGGCCCAAAGCCCCTGCAGATTCGCCGGCAGGTCCCCTGGTCGCGAGCTGGCGATCAGGAAGTATCGGCCCAGTTGAAAGAGGGTCGTCACCAGAAGAGGATCCGTCCCCCTGGCGCACCTGTTCCAGGCGGATGTCCGTGGGCAATCGTGCTGCCTCGGCCCCTCCCAGGTCCAGGGTCACGCGGTCAAACAGCGCGCGGTGATCGGCCACGTGCGTCCGACGCAGATCGTCGTAGCGTTTGCGCGCGGCCCGCTGCACCGCGGCCCTGGCCGTTTCGGCACAGTCCTGACCGCCGAAGTTGGTGGCGGCGCCCAAGATCAGAATCGCCGTCGATGCCCCCGGATCTCGAGTCGCCGGGCGGGGGCGAACACCTGCCCCCGTCCACGATGGCCTGGAGCACCACGCGGAATTCAAGGCCCTTGCCATCGTCCAACCAGCCCTCGAGCTCGAGCCGGTCGGGCGGTTGCGCCCGCGGCGTGGCGTCCTGTTCCCGGTCCAGCGCGGCGAACAGGGTGAGCTGGCCGGGAACGGAAGCGGTGAATCGGAGGACGATGACCTGGTCCGGATGGCTGGCGAACATCTCCCGTTCGTAGACGACGTTGCCCACCCGGTAACGGACGCGGGCCACGGCGGTCTGCAGGTCCAGTTCCCGACGGTAGTCGACGGCTTCTTCGTGTCCGGGCAGGTCCAGCCGCAGATCCGCCAGGGTCTGGTAAGGTCGCAGCGTCCGCGGCTGGCCCATGAGTTTGGCGTCAGCCAGTTTGAAGGCCTCCGCAGGCCGGCCGGCGAAAAGCAGCCGGCGCACCTCGGGCAGAGCGGCCAATGCCTCCGGGTTGTTGCAGTCACGGGGTCCGCCGGCCCAGAGCGAATCCTCGTTGAGCTGGACGCGCTCGTGAACGGTGCCCCCGAAGACCATCGCCCCCAGACGGCCATTGCCAATCGGCAGGGCTTCCCGCTCCCAATTCGTTGCCGGCCGCGTGTACCAGAGGGTGAGTGGCGACGCCTCGGTCGGTGCCGGCGGAGCGACCGCCGCGCGTCCGGCGAGGCTCATGGCCATCAGACCGACAAGCCCGCCGACGCGGCGCCAATAGCAAGGGATGCAGGGGATCTGAGTCGCAGCCGACGACATCGGCAAGACGGTTCGCGAAAGTCCCCGCAGCGTCAAGGGGATCCCGCGCTCGCCTTCCGAGCGGGGCCAGGCTGCCGAACCCTGGGCCCCCCAGGCGCTGCCCGAGGGCCTCGCACTCGGGGCGCGCTGGCGCGCTGCGGTGCTCATCCTCAGCCCCGTCGCCCCGCCGGGTGGCGGCGAGGCGAATCCCGATAAGCGGCTGGCAGCGGGCCAATCAGCCCGACTGACGGGTCTTCAGTCCAGCGGCTTGAGCCAGATGTTCCGGAAGCTGACCGGGTCGTTGTGGCCTGCGAAACCGAAGTGGCCCCGGGTCCGGTCCTTGCCCGGATGCGGGCTGTTGCCGAGGAACTCCTTCACCGTGGCGACATCGCCGTCGAGGATGACGAAGCCATTCAGTTCGACCTTGATCTTCGAGCCCTGGACGGTGACTTCCTGGAAGTTCCATTCGCCGATGGGACGCTGGTAACCGCGCTGGGCGGCGATCATCCCGTACACCGAGCCGTGGGCCTGCCGCGGGTCGATCTCGTGCCCCGTGGCCTTCTCGTAGTCGTCATCGAGGACCTGGATTTCGGTCATGCCGGCATAGGCTGTGTCGCCGCGGCCCGGGTAGCGGATGGCGAGGCCGTTGTTGCCGCCCTTGGGTAACTTGAACTCGAGGCGTACGACGAAGTCGCCGTACTCGTCGCGGGTGTAGATGGTGCCGCCCTGGCCCGGTTTGCAGAGCAGGGCGCCGTCCTTGACCTCGTAATTGTCCACCGGGCCGGCCCAGCCCGTGAAATCCCGGCCGTTGAAAATCGTGCGGAAACCGGCGCTTCCCGGGGAGGCCAGGATCCGGTTGGCTTCCTCGGCCGGGATCTCGCGCAGGAACACGTTGCGCCAGCGGATCTCGCCGCCGTGGGTTTGAAGCTGGATCGGGCCGCGCTTCGGCACGGGCGTCTTGCGATCGTAGTAGTTCTCCATCAGCGCATGGTCCACGACGAGTTGGCCGTTGAGCCACACGCTGACGCGGGCCCCGACCATGACGATCCGGAACGCGTTCCATTCGCCGAAGGGCTTGTCGGCGAGCACCAGCGGATCCTTGCCCGGGGCACCGGGGCTGTTGTTCCAGAGGCCGCCCGAGCCCCGGTTGGCGCCGATGTTGAACTTGGCTTCCTCGGTGTAATCCCAGATCTGCACCTGCGGCACGCCGCGGAGGTAGATCCCGGAATCGGCCTTGGGCACCGTGCGGTACTCGACCAGCAACTCGAAATCGCCGTAGTCCTGCTCCGTGGTGGCATAGGCGCCCTGTCCATCGTTGATGAGTTCCCCGTTCTCCACGCGCCAGTGCGCCTTCATGGTCTCCGTCCATTTCGCGATCTGGGCGGCGCGTTCTGCCGCAGGCATGGCGAGCAACTTGCGATGATCGAATGTGTCGCCGCCCCGCCAGCCGGTGAGGTCGTCACCATTGAACAGGGCCACGAAACCTGAGGGGGGTTGGTTCAAGGTGGCCGCGTGGCCCGCAGGGAATGCGGCCAGCAAGGCCGTCAGGGTGGTGAACGAGAGAAGGGTGCGCCGTAGCGCGCGCCGTCGAGCAGACGATGTCATGGCCGAGTTGATACCCCCACTGGCTGCCGTTGGTCAATCGCCCGCCGCATCGGGCTTCCCATTCCCTCGCCCCGAGCCTAATTTCGGCGCAGTGTCCGAAGAGCGACCATGAAGACGGCGAGACTGGGCATTGAGAACCTGGGACCCATCCGGCAGGCCACGCTGACGTTTGGGGACCTGACGGTGTTTGTGGGCGCACAGGCGACCGGTAAGAGCATCGCGCTGCAACTGCTGAAGCTGATGGTGGATGCGGGGCAGGTGCAGGAGGAGATGAGCCGGCATGGCCTGGACTGGTCCGGGCGGCTCCCGGAGTTCCTGGACGCGTATTTTGGCGAAGGCATGCACGGCGTGTGGCGGGCGGGCGAAAGCCGCGTCACCTGGGCCGGGAAGGTGCTGGATCTGGAGCAGATGGCCCGTCGGAAGCGGACCGGGAAAGCGCAGAAGCTGTTCTTCATCCCAGCGCAGCGGGTGCTGGCGCTGCGGGACGGCTGGCCGCGCCCGTTCACGGACTACAGCCCCGGCGACCCGTTCGCGGTCCGGGAGTTCAGCGAGAAGTTGCGGATGCTCGTGGAGCAGGAGTTCAGTGGTGAAAGCCTGTTCCCCCAGGAGCGCCGGTTGAAACGCGAGGTTCGGGAGTTGCTGGAGCGTGATGTGTTCTCGAGTTTTGCGCTCAAGGTGGACAAGGTGCGCTCGCAGAAGCGCCTGGTACTGGGCAACGGGGAGGAGACGGAGAACCTGCCGTTCATGGTATGGTCGGCGGGACAGCGTGAGTTTGTGCCGTTGTTGCTGGGCTGCTACTGGCTATTGCCTCCGACCGCGGTGTCGCGGCGTGGAGACATCGAGTGGGTGGCGCTTGAGGAGCTGGAAATGGGTCTACACCCCCGGGCGATCAGCGTCGTGCTGCTGCTGGTGTTCGAAATGCTGGCGCGCGGCTACCGGGTGTGTCTGTCGACGCATTCGTCCCAGGTGCTGGACGCCCTTTGGACCCTCAAGCACCTGCGGGAACACCGGGCCAGACCCGAGGCGCTGCTCGAGGTCTTCGAGACCGAGAAGTCCGCGCCGATGCTGCGGCTCGCCGAGACGGTGTTGGCGATGAGCGTGAAGGTCCACTGCTTCGACCGGCTGACGGGGGCCACCCGGGACATCTCCGAACTGGATCTGGAGGCCGAAGCCGGGGGCAAGTCCGGCTGGGGCGGATTGTCGGAGTTCAGCGGGCGGGCGAATGACGCGGTTGCCCGGGCGGTGGCCAACTCAGGTCGGTGAACGAAGTGCGCCATGACGGTGCAGGATTTCGAGCGGGACTTTCCTTAGGTTTGCTTTGCGCTGGCCACCGGCGTGGGCAAGACGCGCCTCATGGGTGCTTTCATCAGCCACTTCCATCTCACTTCCACGGGGCCAGGGATCCTGAGGCCAGGCCGATCACTCCCAGCACCGCCAGCACCCCGCCCACCAGGGAACGCACGCCCGGGCGATCACCCTCGAACAGGTAGGTGAACGGCACCACGAACAACGGCGCCATCGCCGTGATGGGCAGCACCACGCCGCTGGGAGTCGTCTTCAGCGCCCATTGATAAAACCCCACGCCGACCGAGGGCCCGGCCAGCGCGTTGGCAAACACCCAACCCCACGCCCGCCGCCGCGCCCCGGTCGCCAACGCTTGCTCCGGCGGGCGTTGGCCCCGCCAGCGTCGACGCCACCGCTGCCACGCGAATGGCACGGCCACGAACACCAGCCCCCCAAGATCCGCTGATACGCCGCCGTCCCGCCGTCCACTTCCTGGCCCGCCGCGTGCGCCAGCGCAAACGCCTTGCGCGTCAGCACCGCCCCAAAGCCCTGGCCGAATCCGGCGAGCACGCCGAGCAGAATCCCCGCCGTCCGCCCCCGGGGATGGTCCGCGAGTCGCCTTCCGGAGCCAGGGGACAACGCAACGCCTCCGAGGATCACCAGCCCCAAAACGCCTGGGCGAAGCTCAAGCGCGTGTCCAGCCAGACCCACTCGATGAGCGCCGCAAACGGCGCGGCCAGACAGTTCACCATCAGGCTCGTCAGCCGTGGCCCGAGGCGCGGCAGGGCCTCGAACAACGCGTAGTCGCCCAGCCCGAACCCGATCACCCCGCTCAGGAAGAACAGCCCGAACGCGCCTCCGCCCCAACCCACACCCACCCCGTGCGCCCACGCGCCGAGCAGGAAGGTCGCGACCACAATCCGCCAGAAATTCGCCGCCGTGCTTCCCAGCAACGCCGCCGATCGCCCGGCCGCGATCACCGACCCCGCAAACAACACCGTCGCAACGAGAGCCTGTAACATGGGTAAGGGAACGCCGGGCGGGACGCGGGTTTCGCCCGTCAATCCCGCCGCCGGCTGTCCAGCAGCAGAGTGACCGGACCGTCGTTGACGAGCGCCACCTCCATGTGGGCGCCGAATTCCCCGGTCGCCACCGGCTTGCCCAGGTCGGCCGCGAGTTGCCCGACGAAGGCTTCATACAGGGGAACCGCGCGGTCCGGACTTGCCGCCCCGCTGTAGGACGGCCGATGGCCCTTCCGGGTGCTGGCCATCAGGGTGAACTGGCTGACGACCAGGATCCCGCCAACCACGTCGAGGACCGAGAGGTTCATCAATCCCTGATCGTCGTTGAAGATCCGCAGCCGCACGATCTTGCCGCTCAACCACTGGATGTCGGCCTCCGTGTCCGCCGGGTCGACGCCCACCAACACCAGCAACCCGGTGCCGATGGCGCCCTTCACCGCGCCACTGATTGTCACCGACGCCTGCGACACCCGCTGGATCACGACCCGCATGGGACAACTCCAACCGGCGCCATTCGGCGGGAGAAAGCCGCGCCGCCGCAAGCGAAAACATGCAGAGTCTCGTCACCTCGACTCCTACGGGGCTGGGGATTCTTGGCCAATTTCCCGTCGGGTTTGCGCACTGGGGATGTGAACGAGCGGAACCTGGCCTTGAACCTGGCCTGACTGCCTTACCCATGAACACGACTGAGGTGCAATCCCTGAAAGCCCGGCTGCATGGCCGGACGATGTGTGCCGTGATCTGGTGCGTGACCGGGCCGATCGCCGCCGCGGAACGCGCGCTCGAGCCGGCGCGGCGCCTGGGTCCGCCGGCCTTCACGATGCTCGGCGCCATGCCGTTTGGGGCGCTCCAGACGATGCACGACGCCCTGATGCCACCCGGTCTGCAGTGGTACTGGAAAGGGGATTTTGTCCGCGAGTTGAACGAACAAGCCATCGCCGAGCACGTCCGCTACGGCAGCGCTCTGCCGACGCCCCTGTCCACCATGCATCTGTATCCGATCGATGGCGCCGCCAATCGGGTTGATCGTCACGCCACCGCCTTCAGCTTCCGCGACGCGCGCTGGTCCATGGTGATGGCGGAGATCGATCCCGACCCGGCCAAGGTCCCCCAAATCACCCGTTGGGCCAAGGATTACTGGAGCGCGCTGCATCCGTACTCGATGGGGGCGGCCTACGTGAACTTCATGATGGAAGAAGGCACCCCCCGCGTCCGCGCGACCTACCGGGACAACTTCGACCGTCTTACTGCCATCAAGGCCAAGTACGACCCGGCGAATCTGTTCCGGGTGAACCAGAACATCGAACCCCTGACCGGCGGGTCAGGCTCCCGCCCGGCCGCGCCCTAGCTGCCCCGCGGCAGGTTCCTTCGCAAGCTTCTCCTCCCCTCCCGACACTCGATGAATACCCGACTTGTCACCTTGGGAATAGCGCTGCTGGTCGGCGCTCCCGTCTGGAGCAGCGCTGACGACGCGTTCTTTCATTCGGCCGGTGTCCGCCTCCGTTACGTGGTCCAGGGTCAGGGAGAGCCCGTCGTCCTGTTACACGGCATCAGCCGGACCGCGGAACACGATTGGATTCAGACGGGCGTCCTGCCGGCGCTCGCCCGGCAGTTCCAGGTCCTTGCCCTCGACCAGCGCGGCCACGGTCGGAGTGACAAACCCGTCGGGACCGACGCTTACGGGGTCCGGATGGTCGAGGACGTCGCGCGGTTGCTGGAGCACCGTGGTCTCGCTCGGGCCCACGTGGTGGGCTATTCGATGGGCGGCCGGATCGCCCTGAAGTTCCTGGCCACCCACCCGCAGCGCGTGCAGTCGGTGGTCGTGGTGGGGTCCGGGGGTGTGCTCGAAGAGGAGGACGCGTCGGTCTTCCAGGCGCTCGCAGCCGAGTTGGACGCCGGTCGGGGCTTCGCCTCGTTCATCCCGCATGTCTGGCCGGTCGGTCAAGTGCCCAGCGCGGAGCAAGTCGCGGCGATCAACGCCGAGACCCTGTCCCGGAACGATCCGAGGGCCCTGGCGGCGGTGGCCCGCGGGTTCGCGGCTTGGCGGGTGGCGCCGGCTCAGCTTGCCACGAACCGGCTCCCGGTTCTGGCGGTCGTCGGTGACCTGGACCCTGCCCGGGCGGGGGTTGAACGGCTCCAGGTCGGCCTGCCGTCGCTGCAGGTCGAGGTGATCGCAGGTGCGGATCATCTGAGCCTGCTGTCGGACCCGCGGCTCCTCGACGTCCTGCGCGCATTCTGGGCCGGGCGGCACGGGCGCACGGGCGGAAACGCGCGCTTGCATCCTGCGCCTTAGGGTTCATGTATTCAGGCGCGATGAGTGAAGTAACGCGCCTGCTGAACGCGATTCAGGACGGCGATCCCAAGGCAGCCGACGAGTTGGTGCCGTTGGTCTACGGTGAGCTCCGGGCGCTGGCGGCGGCGCGGCTGGCACGGGAGATGCCCGGACAGACGCTCCAGGCCACGGCGCTGGTCCACGAGGCCTACTTGCGGCTCGTCGGTGGCGGTCCCCAGGAGTGGAACAGCCGCGGCCACTTCTTCAGCGCCGCTGCCGAGGCCATGCGCCGGATTCTCATCGAGAATGCCCGGCGCAAACGCAGCCAGAAACGCGGGGGCAACCTCGAACGGGTGGACTGGTCGGAAGTGCGGCTGGCGGTCGAGACCGACGACGACCGCCTGCTCGCCCTGGATGAAGGCCTTGAGCGGCTCGAGCGCGAGGAGCCGCAGGCGGCTGCCCTGGTCAAGCTGCGTTTCTTCGTGGGGCTCACCGGCCAGGAAGCGGCCCAGGCGCTCGGACTGTCCGAACGCTCCGCCACGCGGCTTTGGGCCTATGCCCGTGCCTGGTTGCTGCGCGAGCTCCAAACCCCGCTATGAAGGCAGCCGACTGGGAGCTCTTCGGGAACCTCCTCGACCTGCCTTCTCCTGCCGCGCAGGTGGAGTACTTGGATCGCGTGGGGGCAGACGACCCGGCGCTTCGCGGACGGCTCGAGGCGCTGCTGCGCGAACACGAGCGGGCGGGCAATTTCCTGGAGAACAGCGCCTCGGCCCCCGCCGGTGAGCGAGCGGCGGCCCCGGCGAATGCCGGGGAGGGGCCCGGTTCGGTGATCGGGCGGTACAAGCTCCTGGAGTTGATCGGCGAGGGCGGGTTCGGCGCGGTCTACATGGCCGAGCAGCGGGAGCCGGTCCGGCGCAAGGTGGCCCTCAAGATCATCAAGCTGGGCATGGATACCCGGCAGGTGACCGGCCGGTTCGAAGCCGAGCGCCAGGCGCTGGCCTTGATGGATCATCCGAACATTGCCCGCGTCCTGGATGGCGGCACGACCGACCGTGGCCGGCCCTACTTCGTCATGGAGCTGGTGCGCGGCCTTGCCGCTGACCCGCTTCTGTGACGAGCGACGGCTTGGGACCCGGGAACGCCTGGAGCTGTTGATCACCGTCTGCAGCGCCGTGCAGCACGCCCACCAGAAGGGCATCATCCACCGGGATCTCAAGCCCTCGAATGTGCTCGTCACCCTCTACGACGACCGGCCCGTGCCGAAGGTCATCGACTTCGGCATCGCCAAGGCTCTGCAGGGGGAACTGACCGACAAGACCGTCTTCACGCGCTTCCACGAGTTCCTGGGCACCCCGGCGTACATGAGTCCGGAGCAAACCCAGCTCAACGGCCTGGATGCCGACACCCGCAGCGACATCTACGCGCTCGGGGTGCTGTTGTACGAGCTGCTGACCGGCCGGCCTCCGTTTGACTCCCAGGAGCTCCTCACCGCCGGTTTGGACGAGATGCGCCGGCGGATTCGGGAGGACGAACCTGTGCGACCCTCCACCCGGCTGCGCACGTTGGCGGGTCACGACGCCGACACGGTGGCCCGGCTGCGCAACACGCAGCCCGCGCGGCTGGCCAGTCTGCTCCGCGGCGATCTCGACTGGATTGTCCTCAAGTGTCTCGAGAAAGACCGCGCACGGCGATACGAGTCGGCCAGCGCCCTCGCCCAGGATCTGGCGCGCCATCTCGCCAATGAACCGGTCATGGCCGCGGCGCCCAGCCTCACGTACCGCCTGGGCAAGCTCGTCCGTCGGCATCGGACCGGCGTGTTGACCGTGGCCGCCGCCCTGGCCTTCCTGCTGCTCACCGCCGTGGTGAGCAGCGGCTTCGCGTTCCGCACCTGGCGGGCCGAACGCGTCGCCCGCGAAGAAGCGGCGGTGGCGGCAGCGGTGAGCCAGTTCTTCAACGAAGACCTCTTCGCCGTGGCGGACGGGGGGCGAGCCCGACCCGGAGCTGACCATGCGCGGGTTGCTGGATCGGGCGGCCTTGCAGCTCGAGGGGCGCTTCCGGGAACAACCGCGGGTCGAAGCCTCGGTGCGCGCGGCGCTGGGCCGGACGTATTTCAACCTCGGTCAGTACGCCGCCGCCCTCAGCCACTGGGAACGCGCCGCCACGTTGTGCCGCGATGCCCTGGGCGAAGGGCATCGCCAGACCCTCCTGGCGCGGAGCGACGTGGCGCGTGCCCGGCTGGCGCTCGACCAGCGGATGGAGGCGCGGGATCTGGCGGAAGAGGTGCTCGCTTCCGCCACCGCAACCTATGGCCGGGACCACCCGCTCACCGTGAAGTTCCTCAGCCGCCTTGCGCTGGTCTGCTACCGCCTGAGCGACAACCCGCGGGCGCGGGAAACCTCCGCCGAAGCCGTCGCTCTGGCCCGCCTTGTCCCGGGGGTCGAGACCGAGGACTTGGTGCATGCCATGCATGTGCATGGTCGCATGCTGGGGCGGTCCGGCGAACGCGACCGGGGCGAGCAGCAGCTTCGCGAGGCCCTCGAACTGGCGCGCCGGCGTCTCCAGGACACCCACCCGCTCACCGTGCGGGCCAAGAATGCCCTCGCGGCCTTCTGCTACGACCATCAGATCCGGATCCCTGAGGCCGAGCAGCTCTACCTCGAGGCCCTTGCGCAGCAGCGACGCGCCTTTGGCGATTCCCATCCGCTCACGCTCAACCTCCGCTACAACCTCGCCATCCTGTACGCCCATCGCGAGCCGGTCCGTCCACACCCGGCTCTGGCCCACCGGTTGCGCATCCTCGAGCACCGCCCCATCCTCGACGCCTCCGTTGCCACCGCACGGCCAATCCTCAACCTGCTCTCGCAGGTCTCGCCCGACGCGATCGCTCCCCCGACGCCCCTTTCCGCGGACGGCTGGCGCCTGCTCGCGGCACTGCCGCCCACCGATTGGGCTCAACGCGACTTCGACGACGCCGGCTGGCTGACCGCGCGGCCGGCGGAGGCGCGCGCACTCTGGTTCCGACGACGTCTTCCCTGGTCAAACGACCGGTCCATCCGCCCGTGGGTGTACGTGCGCGGCCCCGGGGAGTTCCGCGTCTTCCTGAACGGCATCGCCGCCCAGGCCGTGTTCACGACCCGTCCGGTCGCCCACCACGTGTTCCTGTTCCCGGCCGAGGCGTTGGCGACCTTGCGGGCGGAGGACAACGTCCTGGCCGTCGAGGCGCGCGGGCTGGATCCCGGGGAACCGGCCGAGATCGCGATCCATCGGATCCCCGCGGCACCGGAGGCCGGCCCGCGCGCGGGATGATTGCCCTGTTTGGGGCCGAACCGAGCGCCATGGGAGCGGTGGTTGTGTCATGTTCACGGTTGCCCAAAGTCTCGCCGCGCCGTTCAATCTCCCCATGCATTCCACCCCTCTCCTCCGCAGAACTTCAGCCCCCGCTGTCCTATGAAGCAGCTTCCGCTTTCCCGCCGCCGGTTCCTCGCCAGCGCAGCAACGGCCGCGACGTTTTCCGTCCTGCCGCGACGACTCCTCGGCGGTGCCGGCCATGTGCCGCCGAGCGGGAAGACGACCCTCGCCGGCATCGGCACCGGGGGCCAGGGCATGCAGAACCTCGAGGCGCTCCAGGCCTTTCCCGAGATGCAGGTGGTGGCGGTCTGCGATGTGAACGAGGAAAGCGGCGGCTATTTCTCCTGGAATTGGGAACAGGGCCGAGAACGACGTCGCTGCGGCCGGGAACCCGCCCGCCGGGCGACCGACGCCTTCTACGCCCAGCAACAGCCTTCGGGTCAGTACCGTGCCTGCCGCGCGTACCGCGATTATCGGGAGTTGTTGGAACGCGAGGACGTCGACGCCGTGATGATCGCCACACCCGATCACACCCACGCCGTGATCACCCTGGCCGCCCTGGAGCGTCGCAAGCACGTGTACTGTGAAAAGCCGCTCACCTACTCCGTCTTCGAGGCGCGCCAGGTGGCCGAGGCTGCCCGGCGGGCGGGTGTTGCGACCCAGATGGGTAACCAGGGTCAGGCCGACGAGAGCGCCCGGGTGGTCGCCGAGATGCTCGCTGATGGCGCCATCGGCCCGGTCCACGAAGTGCAGGTCTGGTCCCCGGCCCGGTTCTGGAACTGGCCCGAGGGCGAAGGCCGGCCCGCCGGACAACCCCCCGTGCCCGCCGGACTCGACTGGGACCTCTGGCTGGGTCCGGCGCCGTCCCGGCCGTATCACCCCGCGTACCATCCGTGGACCTGGCGCAACTGGTGGGATTTCGGGACCGGCCTGTTGGGCGACCTCGGCGCCCACAAACTCTCGACGGTTTTCAAGGCGCTGCAGCTCGACCATCCCCTGACCATCGAGGCCAGCTCGACCAAGCTCGGTCCCGAGGTTTATCCGCTGGGCGTGATGGCCCGCTTCGAGTTCCCGGCCCGGGGCGGCATGCCCCCGCTTGTGCTCTCGTGGTATGACGGTGGGCTCCGACCGCCCCGACCGGCCGGGTTCGAGCCGGACGACGTGTTGCGCGACGTCCTCTATCTGGGCGAACGCGGCGTGCTCAACGGCGACCGCCTCTTCCCCGAGTCGCGGATGGAGAACTATCGTCGGCCGCCGAAGACCCTGCCGCGCTCGCCGGGTCATTACCATGAATGGGTGGCAGCCTGCCGCGGCGGTCCTCCGGCCGGCTCGAACTTCGTGGACCATGCGGGGTGCCTCACCGAGACGTGTCTCCTCGGCAACGTCGCCGTGCGCACCCAGCGCAAGCTCCGCTGGGACGGGCCGAACCTGCGCTTCCTCGACGATCCGGCCGCCAACCGGCTGCTGCACCGCGACTACCGCGAGGGCTGGAAGTTCCCGACTCCGCCGAAGGTTTAGGCCGGGAAACTCATACCCGCTGTAGGCGCCGACGTCAGGAGGCTCAGCCTGGCGTGAGTCTCGTCACCTCGACTCCTACCGCCCATGTGTAGGCGCCGACGTCAGGAGGCTCAGCCGGGCGTGAGTCTCGTGACCTCGACTCCTACCGCCCGGAGAGTAGGCGCCGAGGGGGTTCGCGGCCTCCGAGCTCTCAGTGGACGTGTAGGGCTTCGCTGCGTTTCCAGTTGCGTTCCTCGCCAACTGCTACCGGAACTTCACCCGGCTGCCGCTGTTTCGTAACACAACCGCGGCAAGGTGACGTTGATTCGAAGAGACGTGGGATCAAACTTATGCCGTCCATGCATTTATGGAACACCCCGATACCCGTGCCCGCGTTGCCGGGTATCGCGTTTCCTTCCGACCTCCGGGTCTGGCTCGGGGAGGACCGGTTGCTGGGTCTCGTGCTGGAAGCGGCGGCCCACCACGCCGGCGGTTGTGTTGCCTTTCGGGCGGAAGGTTGTGGGGAGGGTTCCTGGCCCGCCACCTCGCTGGTCGCGTTGACCGTCTTCTGCCATCTCACCGGCCGGTACGGCTCGGAGACCATTGCGGAGGAAGTCGAGTCCGATCCGGCCCTGCGTTATCTGTGTGCGGGGCGCTTCCCTTCCGCCACGGTGCTGCGGCGCTTCAGGCGCTGGTATCGCCCGGCGTTGGCGGCAGCTTTGCAGACTGTGCTCGAAGCGGCGGCCGAGTTCCGACGGACGCACACCTGGCTCAGTCAGGTGGGGGGAAACCGCACGACGCACGGTGGCCCGTTGGTGTCGGGGTGCGCGGCGCGTGTCAGGAAGCGGCCGCAGGCCGGCTTTCGCGGGCGGCGCTGGCTGACACCATGGCCCTGGACTTCTAGCGGGGCACGCGTCCGACCCTCGTTGGCCGCCTGGTTCGTGGAGGCCTGCCGTTTTTCTGCTGTTCGCCGGGGTGGGGGCGGCGGATAGTCGCGCCACGCCCGCACCACCGTGCGGCGACCCTTATGGCAAACTCGAAAGCGACCAAATCGAAAGAATCCCCGGCCGGTCGATGGATCTCCTACCGACCGGAGATCAAAGTGCTCGATTGCACGATCCGCGATGGCGGGTTGATGAACAACCACCAGTTCGACGACGGGGTGGTGAAGGCGGTCTATGCGACGTGCGTGGCCGCGGGCGTGGACTACATGGAGATCGGCTACAGGGCGTCGCGCAAGGGGATCAAGGTCGGCGAGTACGGTTGCTGGAAGTACTGTCGTGAAGAGGACATCCGGCGGATCGTGGGCGACAATCCCACGAGCCTGAAGCTGACCGTGATGGCGGATGCGGAGAAATGCGATTACCGCGAGGACATCCCGCCCAAGGCCGAGAGCGTCGTGGACATGGTGCGGGTGGCGACCTACATCAGTCAGATCCCGACCGCCCTGGACATGGTCAAGGACGCGCACGACAAGGGCTACGAAACCACGTTGAACCTCATGGCCGTGTCGACGGTGCCGGACCGCGAACTGGCGGAGGGGCTGGAGCTGATGGCCGGATCCGAGGCGAAGGCGATCTACGTGGTGGACAGCTTCGGCTCCCTGTACAGCGAGCAGGTGGATTACCTGGTGAAGAAATACCTCAGCCACTGCAAGCCGGCCGGCAAGGAGGTGGGTGTCCATATGCACAACAACCTCCAGTTGGCCTTCGCCAACACGGTCGAGGGCATCGTGCGCGGGGCCAACTTTCTGGATGCCACTTTGGCCGGGTTGGGGCGGGGCGCCGGCAACTGCCCGATGGAGCTGCTCCTGGCTTTCCTGCACAACCCGAAGTACGACCTGCGCCCAGTGCTGGGCTGTGTCCAGAACCACATCGAACCCATGCGAGCCAGGCTGCTCTGGGGATTCGATCTGCCCCTACCTGCTCACCGGCTATCTGAACCAGCATCCGCGCACGGCCATCAAGTTCAAGGAAGCCGAACTGACGGGCGAAAAGGGCGACATCCTGCGGTTCTACGACACCGTGACCGAGTAGCGGGAGGGCGAGAGAAGAAAGCGCCCCGGGCCGGTCTGGCGCCGGCGCTCCCCTGGAACCTTGTGGTGCGGGCTTCCAGCCTGCACTCCGTCGGTGCTTCAGAGCCGGTTCAGCCGCCTCCCGCCAGGCGCCGGGGCCCGTGAACGGTCGAACTGACGCGCAGGCGCAGGCCGTTGAGGCGGATGAAACCGGTGGCGTCGCTCTGGTTGTAGGCCTTGGTGGGGTCGGCCTCCATGGTGGCGATCTGCGGGTTGTAGAGACTCACGGGGGACTTGCGGCCTGCGGCGATCAGGTTGCCCTTGTAGAGCTTCACGCGCACGGTGCCAGTGACGTTCTGCTGGCTCTCCTCGACGAGCGCCTGCAGGGCGAGGCGTTCCGGGCTGAACCAGTAGCCGTAGTACACGAGTTCGGCGTAGCGCGGGATCAGGGAATCGCGCAGGTGCATGACCTCGCGGTCCATCGTGAGGCTCTCCATCTGGCGATGGGCAAAGTGCAGGATCGCGCCACCGGGCGTCTCGTACACGCCCCGGCTCTTCATCCCCACATAACGGTTCTCGACCATGTCAACGCGGCCAACACCGTGTTTGCCGCCGAGCTTGTTGAGCGTCTTCATGACGCCGAGCGGAGAGAGGGCCTTGCCGTTGACGGCGACGCAGTTGCCGGCTTCGAAGTCGAGGGTGACGTACTCGGGGCGGTCCGGGGCGTCCTCCGGAAAGACCGAGAGGATGTTGAAGAAGTCGCGGTTCTTCGGGTGGCTGGCGTCGAACCAGGGATCCTCCAGGATGCCAGCCTCGTAGGAGATGTGGAGCAGGTTGCGGTCCATCGAGAAAGGCTTCCGGGCGCTGGCCTGGACCGGAATCCCCTTGGCCTCGCAGTAGGCGATCATCTCGGCGCGGCCGGGGAACTGGGCGCGGAAACGTTCGTCCCGCCACGGCACGACGGTTTCGAGCGTGGGGGCGAGCGCGGCAGCAGTCAGTTCGAAGCGGACCTGATCGTTGCCCTTGCCCGTGGCGCCGTGGGCGATGGCATCGGCCTTCTCGGCCCGGGCGATCTCGATCATGCGCTTGGCGATGAGCGGGCGCGCGATCGAGGTGCCCAGGTAATACTGCCCTTCGTAGACGGCTCCGGCGCGGAACAGGGGGAAGATGAAGTCGGTCGCAAACTCCTCCTGGAGATCGTCGATGTAGCACTTGGACGCGCCGGTCTTGCGGGCCTTCTTGTCCAGGCCCTTGAGTTCCTCCTCCTGGCCGATGTTGGCGCAGAACGCGATCATCTCCGCCTCATAGGTCTCCTTGATCCAGGACAGGAGGACGGAGGTATCCAGACCACCGGAATAAGCGAGCACGATCTTCATGGCGCGGAATTAACGGGCAAGCGGGACGACCCGCCAAGAGCAAAAGCGGCGGCGGCGATGTTCAGGCCGGGGCGAGCATCTTCTCAATCCGGGCCAGGTTGGCCTCGATGCGCTCAAGATACCAGTTCGGGCCGCCGGGGTAAGGATCCTCCAGAAAGTGGTAGAGGCCGCCAAATTCACGCTCCAGCCGGGGCCGGACGTAGTGAGACCAGAAGCGGGGCGTGTTGCGCCGCAGATCATCGGGGTTGGCGAAGTGCGTGAAGTCCCCGTGAAGCTCCGGGCTGTAGGCGGCGGCCTCGCGGAATTCCTCGTACAGCACGGGCAGCTTGTCCACGTAATCGTCGGCGGCCATCTGGCCGAGGAGATCCGCGGTGGCGAGCGCGTAGCCGACCAGCCGTTCGGCCTGGTTCTGGAAGCAGATCGAGTCGAGGTCCACGCCGACCCCTGTGCAGCGGATCATGTTCTGGACGGCGCGGATCTCCGGGCCGGTGAAGTTCTTCATGCCCAGGCATTCCGCGGCGAACTCCGCACTGCGGGTCACGTGCACGGCAGTGTACTTGGCGCCCGTGCCCTCATGGTCGCCGGGGCGCTTCAGATAGCCGGTGTCGTGCAGCAGGACGGCGAGGATTCCCAGTCGGAAAAGGGCCAGATCAATCCTCGGTTCAGCGCCGGCGCGGTGGCGACCGTGGAGGAGGCGCGCCAAGCAGAGCGTCCCCTTGGAGCGTGTGCTCCAGGTCGTGGTAACGCACGTCGATCCGCTGATACTTCGGGTTGCCGCCCGAGAAGCACGTGGCGAGATGTTCGAAGGCGCACTCGATCAGATGCGGATCCTCGCCCGGGAACATTTCCTGGAAAAGGCGAACGACCTCCCGCTGCACTTCCCCGACGTCGCTCGTGTTAACGGACGGAAACATCGGCGCGAAGTCTAGCCACGCCCTGGACGGCTGCACGCTTTTTCCTGGCTCGGGCCCCGCTCCCTTAGGCAGCGTAGGAGTCGAGGTCACGAGACTCACCCGGCAGGGCAGAGCCTCCTGACGTCGGCTCCTACGGGGAGGGGAAGAACCCAGTACGGGCAGGCGCGAAGCCGGGACCCCAGATGCGAATGTTCGCCACCATGCCGGTGTCGTCGAACGATCCAAAGCCGATCAGGCCGTAGTCGAAGTGCGGGTCCGTCGCGACCATGATGGGCTCGGTGAGATCGTCGAAGAAGACCTTGATCGAGCCATTCGCCAGGGTCCGTTCGAGCCGGACCCGATGCCAGACCTCCAGTCCCCACTGAACTCCGTCGGTCGTCCGCTGGGCGATTTTCACCCGGGGCGCGTCGTTCACGAGGAAGATGTTATGGGCATGGTCGTCGGCCTTGGTGGCCAGGTGCACGTAATAGAAGTTGGCGGGGTCCTTGGCCCCAAAGAAGACGCACATGTCACGATGGCCGTACTCGCGTCCCGTCTGGACCAAATCCACTTCGAGTACGAAGTCGCCAAACCAGCGGTCGGCGATCAGGGCCAGGTTGACCGGGGATCGCACGCGCGGGGTGTATTGGCTCTGGCGATGCAGTTCGAGGGCGCCCCGGCCCAGCGCCGTCGAGTGGCGCCAGGCCAGGGGATCGCTGAAGTGGAAGTCGCGGAGCGCTGTCGCGTCCGCGAAAGTCTGCTCGTACAGGAGTTGGTAGCCGGAGGGGAGGGCAGGTTCGGCGGCGGCGCCGGTCGGGGAAAGACCTGCGCAGGCGAGGGCCAGCGTCCAACCGGCAAGCTGCCTTGGCCAGCGCAGGTGCATGCGGTCAAGAGGACCGGCGGGCGGGTGACCTGGATCCTCGTTTAGACCTGCGCCGGCACCACGAAGGGTTCGCGGTAGGCTCGCGTGAGCATCTCGTTGGCGGCGGGGTGGTCGAGGAACCGCTCGGTCTTCGGGTCCATCTTGAGGGCCACGCCCAGCGTGGCGCGCGTGAGGAGCAGGTCGACCTGGTTGGCCTGAAGATGTGCGTAGGCCCGCTCGCACGCCTCGAGGGCAAACGAGTTGGTCGCGAGGCGATCGCGGATTTCCTCAGGGTCGAGCAGCCGGCCGAGGCGGTAGGAGATGTTGCCGGTATGGCACAGCGCGCTCGAGATATGGCCCTCGAGGATGTCGGCGTGCAGGTCCTCGGGTTTCCGGCTGCGCACCGCCTTCACGAAGTTGGCATGGTGGTTTTCGGCACCCACGAACTTCTTGATCTCCTGGCCTTGTTTGTCGAAGGCGATCGCCGTGTTGTAGTCCGGGACAAGCACGTAGCCGTCTTCGCAGTGCACCACCACGGCGATGCTGCCGCCCATGTAACGGTCCATCGTGTTCGAGCCCCGCATCTCGGGCAGGCCGCGAACCTCGAAGATGAGCGGGGCCTTTGGATAGCCGTGCACGATCACCTGGGTGTTCGGGGTGGTGCCGTCGTCCACGTAGCCAAAGCGTCCGCCGATGCTGATCACGGCCGGCGACAACTCGGCTTCGCCCAGGAACCAGCGGGCGATGTCCATCTGATGAATGCCCTGGTTGCCGAGGTCGCCGTTGCCGGTCGGCCACACCCAGTGCCAATCGTAGTGGAGCCGCTTGCGCGTCAGGGGTCCTTCGGCGCCGGTCCGCACCAGAGGTCGTAGTCGATGCCCGGCGGGATGGGCTGCGGTCCGTCGACCTTGCCGATGGTGTCGCGGCGCTTGTAGCAGAGCCCGCGCGCCGCCAGGATCTTGCCCAGGTTGCCGGCCCGGACCCACTCGACGGCGGTCGCAATGCCTTCCCGGCTGGAGCGGCTCTGCGTGCCGGTCTGCACGATGCGGCCGTGCTGACGGGCGGCCTTCACCATCTGGCGGCCTTCCCAGACGTTGTGGGAGACGGGTTTCTCGACGTAGACGTCCTTGCCGGCCTGCACGGCCCAGATCGTGCCCAACGCGTGCCAGTGATTGGGCGTGGCAATCGACAGGGCGTCCACGTTGGCATCCTGCAGCAACTCGCGGATGTCCGTGTAGCCCTTGACTTCTTCCCCCTGGTCCTTGAAGACCTTCACGCCCCCATCGAGCACTTCGCGGTCCACATCGCAAAGCGCCGTGATGCGAACCTTCACGCCTTTCTCACGCAAGCTCTGGAGGCTCTTGATATGGCCGCCTCCCTGGCCCCGAAAGCCTACCACGGCAAAACGGATCTCTTCGTTGGGGCCGACAACCCGGCCGGTAGTCTGGGCGGCAATGGCCGGCGCCATGCCCACCCCGGCAATCGCCAGGCTGGTGTGGCGCAGGAAGTCGCGACGGGTGAGTGTGGTCTGCTTCATGATTTGTATGCGAGTTTCGACGGATTCCGGCGGGGAAGATTCAACGCGCGGGGGTCGCTTTGGCAAATTCCTGGAACAGCGCCGCCACCCCGGCGGCTTGTTCATTGCCGCGATGGAACACAAAGCGGTAGCGGAAACCGAGGTTCTCCCCACGGGCGACCACCAAATCCCCGGTGCCCGCCGGTTTCCGCTCGAAATCATGGATCCCGAAAGGGTTGGCGGCGAAGAGCCCGTAGTCCCGCACGTGCCACCAGGTGGGATGACGAGGGTTGCTGGGGTGATCAAAGATGGCCACGCCCAGGAGTTCGCCCTGCACCAGTCCCTGGTAGTCCACCCAGGCCGCCCGCTTGCCCCAGGTGTCATCGTCCCGGACGCCCTCGCTGGTCACGATGCGTCCCTTCGGTTGCCCGACGTTTTCTTTGTTGGGCTTGAGGCGCATGGTCTCGTTGAGCCGGATCGCCATCGTGCCTTCTTTCGTGTCGCCGAAGGTCAGATCCCCTTCGCTGGCGGTGACCTTCGTCTCCCAATCCAGCACCCGATCCTCGCTCCGGCGATGGAAGGTGAGAATGAACTCGACGGTGCCCACCCGGCGACCGTCCTTGGCGACGAGAAAGTTGCGCGAGTGAATCACGCCTGTGTCGGGTCCCGACTGCAGGTTGAGGAACCGGTCGTGCACCGTGCGGCCGGCATTCGTGCCTTCGGACCAGAAATCCACCCCGTTGACGGCGCCGTGGGTCCACCATAGCGAACGGTGATGCGGATGATCCCGATCCTCGCCGGGGGCTTCCTTCATGGGCCAGTTGCGTGTCATGGGGAGATCGCCAGGCCCCAGAACCGGATAGAGGAAAGGTCGCGAGACGTTCTGGTAGTGGTATTCCGTGAACAGGCTTCCGTTGACCTCGACCCGCACCTTGCCGTCGACCTCCCGGACCGTCACGCCCTCCGCTGCCGCGTGGAGCGACCCCGTGAACCAAGCGGCCGCGAGCACGAAGGCAGCGCAGCGTGGCATCCAATCCATCGAACGGTGGCTCATGCGCGACAGGGTAAAACTGGAGATCGTCGGGTCAACCCCAAACCGGGACGATCGGGGATTCATCATTCTGGGGTCGCATCTTAACATTTAACATTCGCCCGTTTCGCCCGTCTTCGGTGGGGCAATTGTTAAATGTTAAGATGCGACCCCAAAAGCGGGGAGAGGCTTAGTTTTCGGCGGAGTGGAGGCCGCCGGTGCCGGCGCGGAACGCGATGTTCATCTGGTCGGGGTGGCCCGGGACCGGTTGCGAGCAGTTCCAGAGGCACGCCCCACAGTGAACGCATTTCTCGCGGTCAAACGCCGGGGTGGCGCCTTCGCCCGGCGTAATGGCCTGGCCGCTGCAGGCTTCGATGCAGATCTTGGTTCCGCAACGTTCGCACAGCTCGGGATAGAGGAACACCACGTGGTCGGCGTAGCCTGGCGGTGCCTGCACCTTACCGCCGAGGAGCAGCGCATCTTGGTGTGATACCAGCAGCCGCCCGTCGTAAGGGATGGCCGGCCAACCCGCTGCGTCCATCAAGGCGTTGTGCAGGGAAACGCCCTGCGCCCGACATTGCTCGCGAAGCCGTTCGATTTCCTCGGGGGCGACCCGGCCGCGGTAGTACTCCTCGATGCTGGGCAGCCGTTGCCAAGGCGGTTGCGGTTCACCGCCCAACGCCAACCGGCCGTCGGTCAGACCCGCCAGGGCCATCCCGATCAACCCGCGCACCACGCCGGATTGGAATCCGTCGCGCGACTTCCCTGCCACGCGGGCCTCTGTCTCGAGCCAACTGGCCCGGCGTCGGCGCACATAGGTGGCTTCGAGATTGGCGCGGGTGAAGGGCTTCCCGGCCTCGAGCAACTCGAGGACGGCCTCGCCGAGCTGGACCCCGCTGGCCCAGGCCTCATCCACACCTGACCCGGTAAGGACATTGGTCGTGCCGCTGCCCTCGCCGATGCGCGCGTAGCCGTCGCCGACCAGGTGAGGTTCGCCGCGGCGGCCGGATTCGCCCAGGGTCTTGGCACCCCAGGAACGGAGGCGACCGCCTTCGAGGTAGCGCCAGAGGTAGGGATGGAGCATCCAATGCTGAAGGTAGCGGTAGGCCGTCCGCATCGGGCTGTCGAACCAAGACGGCACAAAGATCCCGAGCGACGCCACGCGGTCGGGATGGACGTAGAGGAAGCCGAAGATCTCCGGTTCCGGGTAACCGAACGTGTGCCAGACGGTGCCCGGTTGGAGTGGGGTGTTCTCGGGAAGGTCGACGACGAACTTCATGCCGACCGCCCAGTCCCGGGTGTGGTGGCCTTCCGGGAGGCCGAAGTGCGCGTCGAGTTGCCGGCCAATTGAGCCGACCGGGCCGTCACCGACGACGGTGAGCGCGGCATGGATGTCCATGCCGGGGGCGAATCCGTCCACAGGCCGACCCTGTTTGTCCACGCCCTGATCCAGGAGGCGGATGCCCGTGACGCGCCGGCCATCCAGGAGGGCCTCGGCGGCGGGTGTGCCCGGCCAGATCTGGACCATGCCGGAGCCTTGCACCTGGGCGCTGACCCACTGCAAGAACTGGCCCAGCGAGAAGACCATCCCGCCCTTCTTGTGCAGGAACTCGGGCGTCCAAGGCAGGTTCAGGGCGTGGTGATCGCCGGGCAGCACGCCTTTCGCAGCGCGGATCAACGAATCGCCGGCGCGGAGCGCGGCCGAACGCCGGCTCGCGTTGTGCGGATCGAGCAGGTACAGGACTTTCTCCTCGCCCACGGGCACGGCCATGGGGATGCCGGCGGTGTCGAGTCCGGGCCAGCTTTCCCGCAGGGCGCGGGCGCGGGTGACGACGCCCGACACTCCGAAGCCGAGGTCATCGGCGCGTTCGTAACAGACCACCTGGGGTGGCAGGCCGGGCATGACCCCGCTCTCGAATCGCGGCGTACCGTCGGGCTTGACGAGTTGGCGCGACAGCGTCGTGAGGAAGCCCGCGGTGGCGGGGCCGAACCCGACGCAGACGATGTCCACATCCAGGCGCTGTCGTTCGGGGGCGGGCGGGGCGGGGCTTGGTTCGACCATCGCGGGAAAGCGAGAACGGGGCGGTGGGCATCAAACGGGTCCGAACGCCTGGCGCAGGGTGGCGATGCTCTTGGGGACGGCGAGGTCGGGGTCCTCCTTGCCCTCCATTTCGAGGGCGACCCAACCCGCGTAGCCCACGTCGCGGAGGAGCTGGGCGATGCGGTCGTAGTCGAGGTCGAGGGTATACCACTCGCCGCCGCCGTGGTAGGTCTTGGCCTGGACGTAGACGGTCTTCGGGGCGATCAAGGCGAGCTTGGGGTAGGGGTTTTCGAGGAAGTTGCCGGTGTCCATGAGTCCACCGAGCCAGGGGGAGGGGAGGGCGTTCAGGATGCGGAGCAGGCCCTCGGGGGTGCGGGCGAGGCCCCAATGGTTCTCGAGCGCCAGCACGACGCCGCACGCCTCGGCCTTGGGTAGGCAGCGGCGGATGCCGTCGATGCACCACTGAAAGCCTTCGTCCTCGGTGTAGCCGGGCAGGACGGGTTCGATGCCGCGGTTGCGCATGAGCTCATCGAAGTCCTTGGAAGTGCCCCAGCGGCCGGTGTTGATGCGGATCGAGGGGCAGCCGAGTTCGTAGGCGATCTCGATGCACTT
The DNA here is from genome assembly GCA_027493615.1 of Verrucomicrobiota bacterium. GTDB lineage: Bacteria > Verrucomicrobiota > Verrucomicrobiia > Limisphaerales > J093 > DSVZ01. The sequence goes on along the minus strand of JAOSKK010000037.1, from coordinate 294,920 downwards.
CTCGGTGTGGCGGACGTTCTCGGTCAACTCCTCGGGCTGGGGTTTGACGAAGCTCTGGTGGGTGGAGACGCAGCAGATCTCGAGGCCGTTGAGAAAGGCGTGCCGCTTGAGTTTGCGCAGGTAAGCGCGTCCGGCGGCGTCGAGCGGGGCGCGTTCATCGAGGTCCATCTGCCGGTGGAGGATGTCCACGCCCTCGACGCCGAGGGCCGCGGTCTTGTCCATCACCGTTTCGATGGGGACCTTGGCGGAGCGGAAGTGCCAGTACGAATACGTGGCGATGGCCAGCTTGTTGCGGGGGCGCGGGGCGGGGGATTCGCGGCGCGCAGGGACGCCAGGGGCGCCGCGGCGGCGAGGCCGGCAGCGCCGAGGAAGGAGCGACGGTCGAGTTTCATGGTGTGGTTCGAGGGGGCGTTAAGAGAGGCGTGAGGTGTGAGGTGTGAGGCGCGATGCGTGATGCGTTGTGGATGGTCGTTGGTCCTCAGTCCGTGGTCCGTGGTCCGTGGTCCGTGGTCTTTGGTCCCTCGTCAGTCTTTGCGCGGGAACAAGGGTTCGGGCTGACCGATTCGATGGCCGGGGGCGAGGCCGCCCCAGTCCGCGGCGCTGAGGTGATCCGGGGCTGCGTTCAGGCCGAGTTGCTGCGTGATCCGCGCAGCGGTGGTGGGGAGGAACGGCCAGAGCAGGACGGCGAGGATGCGGGACGTTTCGACGAGGTTGTAGAGGACGGCGTCGAGGCGACTGGCCTGGGCGGGGTCCTTGGCGAGCTTGAACGGTGCCGTCTGGTCCACGTACTGGTTGGCGCGGTTGACGAGGCCCCAAATGGTGATGAGGCCCGCCTGGAGTTGGTGGGCGCGGAGTTGGGCGGTGAGGCGGCTGGTGGTATCCCGGACCTCGGGGGCGAGCTCGTCCGAGCGGGCGGGCACGATCCCGCCGCGATAGCGCTGGAGCATGGCGAGCGAGCGATTGACGAGGTTGCCCAAGCCGTTGGCGAGCTCGGCCGTGTAACGGGCGCGGAACCCGGCATCGGTCCAGTTGCCGTCGGGCCCGATGTCGAGTTCGCGCACGACGTAATAGCGGAAGGCATCGACGCCCCAGTCTCGAACCACGGCGATGGGGTCCACGACGTTGCCGGTGGTCTTGCTCATCTTCTCGCCGTCCTTCTGCCACCAACCGTGGACGAGCACCTGTTGAGGCAGGGGCACACCGGCTGCGTGGAGCATGATCGGCCAATAGACGGCGTGGAACCGGACGATGTCCTTCCCAATGACATGCACGTCCGCCGGCCACAGCCGGACTTCGGCCTCCGCCCTTCGCCCTTCGCCCTTCGCACTTGGGCCTTCGCCCTTGGGTGCATACGCACCGAGCGGTTCGATGGCGCCGGGATCGCCCAGGGCGGCCGGGACGCTGAAGTAGTTGGTGAGGGCGTCGAACCAGACGTAGTTCACGTAGTCCGGGTCGAAGGGCAGGGGGATGCCCCAACTGGAGGCGGGCGCGGGGGCGGCTGATGCAGAGGTCATCGAGCGCGACCGAGCGGAGGAAGCCGAGGATTTCGTTGCGGCGGTAGTCGGGCTGGACGAACTCGGGATGGGCCTCGAGATGATCGAGCAGCCAGCCCTGGTGGCGGCTCATGCGGAAGTACCAGTTCTCCTCGACGAGCTCGGTGACCTCGCCCCACCAGGCGGGATCGAAGGTGCCGTCGGATCGGCGGTCCTTGTCGGTGAGGAAGGTCTCCTCCTTCCAGGAATACCAGCCGCGGTAGGGGGCCTTGTAGAGGTCGCCCTGGTCAAGGAGCTTGGTGAGGAGGGCGGAGACGATGGCTTTGTGGCGGGGTTCGGTGGTGCGGATGAAGTCGTCGTTGGAGAGGTTGAGGGCGACGGTCAGGGCCTGGAACTGGGCGGCCAGCTCATCGCAATAGGCCTGGGCGGTCTTGCCCGCCGCCTGGGCGGCCTGCTGCACCTTCTGGCCGTGCTCGTCGGTGCCGGTCAGGAAGAAGACCGGCTGGCCGAGGCTGCGGTGTGCGCGCGCGATGACGTCGGTGATGACTTTCTCGTAAGCGTGGCCGAGGTGCGGCTGGCCGTTGACGTAGTCGATCGCGGTGGTGATGTAGAACCGCTTGCTCATTCGCGGCGAGTCTGCCGGGGCGCGGCAGGAAACGCAAACCTGCTGATGCGCCTGGGGCGTGGACGGCCGGTAACCGGGCGTGCGCCGGGGCTGGGGGGATTGACGGCGGCGGGAAATCCGATAACCTATCCGACATGAAGAAGACGGTGTCGGTGGCGGAGTTCACCAAGCAGTTCGGTCCGATCACGAACGACCTTCCGGCCGGTGAGTCCGTGCTGGTCACCAGTTACGGCAGGGTCCACGGGCGATACGTTCGTGAGGGTGCGGCCGAGCGGCGACCGAAATTGGACCTCGGCAAACGGCTGGCGCAGGAGGATTACGATCCCGAGGTGGGGGGCGGCTCATCGACAGCCTCCTTGCGGAGGTATGACCCACTATCTGGACCTGGGCTTCCTGCTGTGTCTGGTTGCCAAGGCGCCGGGAACGGCGACGGCTTGGGAGCACGCGCGGAAGCTGCCCCAGCCCATCCCCATCAATGCCCTTCAGGCCTTGCAGGTGGAAAACGGCCTGCGCAAACGCATGGTCGGTCCGGAGCCGAAGCTGCAGGCGGTGGCGGCGCGGGCGTGGGGGCTCTGGCAGTTCTACCAGCGGGAGTTGGTGTTCACGCTGGAACCCGTGCCATGGGACGCGGCCCTGGCTTTGGCCCGGTCCTGGAACGAGCGTACGCCCCAGGAACCTCCTACGAGCAGCTTCCTGTTGCACCCGGCCATCGGGGCATCCTGCGGTTGCACGCATTTCCTGAGCTTCCAACCCGAGAGCCGGGCCCTCGCTGCGGCCGCCGGGATGGCGCTGCTGCCGGCGAGGCTTTGACGGGGTGGGTGAGGCCGGTCGCGGTGCGTCGTTCACCGAAAGCGGCGTGTTCCCTTCAAACCTGCGCAGCGGCCCTGGACTGCCGAAGGTGCAGGCTGGAAGCCCGCACCACAGGTTCGAGGCCCGCCGCTCGCGGGAGACGGGGCACAGAAGTCGCCGGCCGCGCCCACGGCGCGATCAGAGCGGGCGGACCCAGATATTGCGGAACCGCACCGGGCATCCGTGTCCGCTGAGGACCAGCGGGCCCTGGCTGACGGTTTGTTTGTAGGCGGGCACGATCCGGTGGCCGGTCTCGCCGTGGATGGGTTCCTCGAGGTGCACCAGCACGCCGTTGTGGAACATGGTGACGCGGGCGGGGCGCTTGAGCTGGCCGTCGGCAAAGACCGGGGCGGTGAAAACGATGTCGAAGGTCTGCCACTGGCCGGGCGGGCGGGTGACATTCACGCGGGGCGGGGTCTGGCCGTAGATGGCGGCGGCCTGGCCGTCCGGGTAGAGCCGCTCATTGTAGGAGTCGAAGATCTGGATTTCGTACAAGCCCATGAGGAGGACGCCGTTGTTGCCCTGGTCGTACCACGGTCCCTTGAAGCCGAGTGGTGCGAGCCATTCCAGGTGGATCTGGCAGTCGCCGAAAACGGCCTTGGAAGCGAGGTTGCCGGCGCCGGAGACAAGTTCGCCGCGTTCGACCGACCAGCGGTTGGCCTGGAAGGCGTCGAGGTTGCGCCCGTCGAAGAGCACGGTGGCATCGGCGGGGGCGGGGGCGGGTGGCTGGGCGGGGCCGGGATCCAGACGTGGGGGGCGGGGCGGTCCGGGTCGTGCACCAGCCACTCGCACCACGGGAGTTTGGGGGTGTCCTTGTACCCGAAGGTGCCCGAGCCGTCGCGGGCATAGACGAGGTCGGCGGCGGTGAGCGGGGTGGCGCCAAGGCCGAGGGCGAGGAGGAGGGCGGGGAAGTGGGGCGTGCGATTCATAGGTGTCACGGGTCCTTGGTAAGGGAAGGGGTGCGCGGTCGCAAGCACACTTGTCAGCGCCGGCCGGGGGGATAGAGTCGTCGTTGTCCCCCGGGTCGGTGGCTCACCCGCGATGCCGGGAATGAATCCTATGAACATGTCTACCCGAACCCTGCGCGAACGCGGTCCGGCAACCACGCGAGCCGGCTTCACCTTGATCGAGTTGCTGGTGGTGATCGCCATCATTGCGATCCTCGCCGGCATGCTTCTGCCGGCCCTGGCCAAGGCCAAGGCCAAGTCGCAGGGCATCTTCTGCATGAACAACACCAAGCAACTGACGCTGGGCTGGCTGGTGTACGCGGACGACTACAACGACCTGTTGCTGGGGTGTCTGGATGGCCTGCCCAACCGCCGGGTGAACTGGATCCAAGGCGGTCTCAGTGGCTGGGACGCCGAGGCGGCCAACATCCGCTACGTCACCAACAGTCCCCTCTTCAATTACGTGGGCCAGAGCCGGGACATCTTCCGCTGCCCGGCCGACAAGGCGGTGGTGATGATCGCAGGCCGTCAGACCCCGCGCATCCGCAGCAACTCGATGAGCCAGGTGTTTGCCTTCGGCGACTGGCTGGACGGGTCGGGCACGGGCCGCAGCCAGACGCGCTGGCGGATCTACGGGAAGGCCTCGGACATTGTCTCGCCCACCAAGACCTACGTGTTCGTGGATGAGCACCCGAACAGCATCAACGACGCCGCCTTCGCCAACCAGAACACGGGCGCGTGGGCGGAATCGACGGCCCGGATCATCGACATTCCCGCCAACTACCACAACGGCGCCTGCGGGTTCTCGTTCGCCGACGGCCACTCGGAAATCAAGAAATGGGTGAGCACCTCCTCCGGCCAACCCGACACCCGGGCGGGCTTGCGCAACATGCCCGTGTATTTCACGGGAGCCCGCAACCTGAGCCTCAACTTTGCGGCGGGTGGTGCCTGGGTGGATGCGCGGTGGATGGCGGAGAACGCCACCGTGGCAACCCAGTGAAGAGGTTGAACCGGCGCGCGGGGCTGGGTAGGCTCGCCGCATGTCCAATCGCTTGTTGTTCGCCGGCCTCGTCGGGGCCGGGCTGATCGCCACGCTCAGCGGGTGCATTTCCCTCAACGGCGCCGAGGCCGACGCGCCGCCGGCACCGTACGGTCCCGTGCCGACGGAGCGGCAGTTGCGCTGGCACGCCCTCGAGTTCTACGGCTTCCTCCATTTCACCGTGAACACCTTCACGGACAAGGAATGGGGGTATGGCGACGAGAGCCCCGGAGTGTTCAACCCGACGGATTTCGATGCCGACCAGATTGTCCGGACCGCCCGGGACGCCGGGATGGCGGGGCTGATCCTGACCGCCAAGCACCACGACGGTTTTTGCCTCTGGCCCAGCCGGTACACCGAACATTCGGTGAAGCGTTCGCCCTGGAAGAACGGGCAGGGCGACGTGGTCCGCGAGATCAGTGACGCCTGTCGTCGGCACGGCCTCAAGTTCGGCGTGTACCTGTCGCCGTGGGACCGCAACCATCGCGATTACGCCCGGCCGGAGTACCTGACCTATTACCGGAACCAGTTGCGGGAACTGCTGACGGGCTACGGCGAGCTGTTCACGGTCTGGTTCGATGGCGCCAACGGGGGCGACGGCTACTACGGCGGCGCGCGCGAGCGGCGACGCATCGACAATCGCACCTATTACGACTGGCCGAACACCTGGGCGCTGGTCCGTGAACTCCAGCCCTTCGCCTGCATGTTCAGCGATGCCGGCCCCGACTTCCGTTGGATCGGCAACGAGCGCGGGTTTGCCGGCGACCCGTGCTGGGCCACGCTCGACATGACGCGGCCCGGCCGCTATCCGGGGGGCAGCAGTGACGGCCTGACTCACGGGGAACGCCCGGGCACGGCCTGGCTCCCGGGCGAGTGCGATGTCAGCATCCGGCCGGGGTGGTTCTACCATCCGGGCGAGGACGAGAAGGTCAAGACGCCCGCCCAGTTGTTGGAGATTTACTACGCCTCGGTGGGTCGCGGATGCTGCCTGAACCTCAACCTGCCCCCGACCGGCGCGGCCGCATTCATGACAACGACATCCGGTCCCTGCGGAGTTACGGCGCATCCTGGACGCGACGTTTTCCCGGAACCTTGCTCAGGGGGCGGTGCTGACGGCGAGCCACGTGCGGGGGGCGGGACGGACCTTTGGGCCGGCAGGTTTGCTCGATGGGAAGGCGGAGACCTACTGGGCGACGCCCGACGACGTGCTGACGCCTTCGGTGACGCTGCAATTCCGGCAACCGGTGACGTTCAACGTGGTGGAACTGCGCGAGTACCTGCCCCTGGGGCAGCGCCTCGAGGCCTTCGCGGTCGATCGGTGGCAGGAAGGGGAATGGGTCGAGTGTGCCCGGGGGACGAGCGTGGGGAACCGGCGTCTGCTGCGGTTAGGCACACCGGTCCAGACCGAGCGGGTGCGCTTGCGCGTCACCCAGGCGTCCGCCTGCCCCGCCCTGTCCGCGTTCGGGCTCTATCTCGAACCGGTCCAGGAGTGAGCCCGGGTCGCCTGCGTGCCTCATCCCCGCTGTAGGCGCCGACGTGAGGAGGCGTTTGGGTCAGGGCCATCGCCCTTACGCCTCCTTACGTCGGCGCCTACTGACGGTCGCCGTTTCGTTCGGAGGATGAAGACTTGGGCCGGCGGGCGAGGGGTACACCTTTCGGACCATTTACGGAGGGGTTGGGTCGGCCTGATGCTCGGGGCGTGACCTTGAGCCGACCCTTGGCTGTCCCGTTGCTGGTATCGCGAGATGATTCGCGGCCGGTGGCCACGCCTGGCGGTTCGCCGGGGCCCATGTGCCTGCGGGAGGAGCGGCTTCGTCCGTTCACCCTCCGGTTCGGGACCGAGGCGACCGAGCGGGCCTGGCGCCGGTACGACGATCAGGCGTCGCTGGGTCGCATCCGGCTGACGTTGGGTCTGGCGCTGGCGTTGTACGCCGTGTTTGCCTGGCTGGATCTGGCGATCGCGCCCGAGGTGGCCCGCCAGATCGGCTGGATCCGGGTCGCCGTGTGTACGTGGATCACGAGCGTGCTGGTGGCCACGCGCCGGCCAGGGTTTGGGCGTTGGCGGTCGGCCTTGCTGGCCCTGACAATTCTGGCCACGGGAGGGGGCATCATCGGGATGCTGGCCTTGACGTCTGGCGGGGTGGAGGCGCTTTACTACGTGGGGCTGATCCTGGTGCTGATGGCGACGCATGCCTTCCGCTGGCTGCCCTTTCCCCTGGCGCTGGCGACCTCGCTGGCCGTCGTCGTGGGTTACGATGTCCAACTGGTCATCCAGGGCGGCGTGGAACCGCCGGTGATCCTCAACAACCACTTCTTCTTTCTCTCCGCGCTTTTGCTGGGATCGGTGGCCAGTTACAGCAGCGAACGGAGCGCCCGGATGAGCTTTCTTCACGCCCTGCGGGCCGAGGACGAACGGGCGCGGAACGAGGCGTTGCTGCGGAACATCCTGCCGGAGCCGGTGGCCGAGCGGCTGAAGCAACAGCCGGGACCGGTGGCCGAGCGGTTCGAGGAAGTTTCGGTGCTCTTTCTGGATCTGGTGGGCTTCAGCGCCCACTCGGCGGCGGTGGCTCCCGAGACGCTGGTGGCCGAGTTGAACACCCTTTTCAGTGAGCTGGACGAGATCGCCCGGGCGCATGGGGTGGAGAAGATCAAGACCATGGGTGACGCGTACCTGGCCGTGGCGGGGTTGCCCGTGGCCCAACCGGACCATGCCCAACGGATGGCCGCAATGGCGCTGGCCTGCCTGGACCACTTTGCACGCCGGTCGCCGGACGGGCCGTTGCCCAACCAGGTGCGGATCGGGATCGCGTGCGGCCCGGCGGTGGCGGGCGTGATTGGCCGATCCAAGCTGACCTACGATCTGTGGGGCGAACCGGTCACGATGGCGAGTCGGATGCAGGTGCACGGGATGTCAGGGCGGATCCAGGTGACGGATGCCTTCCGTCGGCTCCTCGAACACGCCTACGAGTTCGAGTACCGGGGGGCGATCGACGTGAAAGGGCGCGGGCCGACCGCCACGTGGTGGTTGGTGGGGCGGCGGACCCAGCCCGGACGTCGCCGGAGCCGGGTCGGGTCTGGGCAACCGGCGCGGGAGGATGCCCTCGCTGGCTTCGCGCTGGTGACTGGCAGCCCGCTCGAGGAGCCGGGCGCCGCCGCTTGGGCCGGGGACATCGGCTCCACGGGCGGGGAAGGAACTTCCCCGGCACTGAGGGGGGCGGTTTCCTGCCCCGCCCGCCTTTGATTCGGACCCGATGATTCGCATCGTTGACGGGCAGGTTTATGGTGCCTACCTTGAACCGCAACACTCCATGAATGCTTGTCTGCCGCAAACGACGCCGGGTAGGCCAGCGCGGCCGTTCCCTTCGCCCCGGGTCTCCGGGTTCACCCTCATCGAGCTGCTGGTCGTCATCGCCATCATTGCGATCCTCGCCGGCATGCTCCTGCCCGCTCTTGCCCTCGCCAAGTCCAAGGGCCAGCGCATCGCGTGTCTGAACAACCTGAAGCAGATCGCGCTGTTCATGCAGTTCTATACGGACGAGAACCGCGAGGTCTTCCCGGCCCACCGCAACTTGGGGCTGACCACGGACAACGCGGCCTATTCGCTGACCAACTGGTGGGGCACGGCCATCGTCGGCTACGCCGAGGGCCGCTCGAACCTGTTCCGCTGCCCGGCCATCAAGGGCAAGCGGCGCGACAACGGGATCGCGTGGGAATGGAAGTTCGACTGTCACCAGGTGGGATACGCGATGAACGCGTTCTTCCTCGGCATCCACCCCTATCCGGGCGGGTCACTGACGGTGGGCGGTGTGCGGTTTGACTCGGTACCCTGGTTCAAGCGCACGGCCGTCGTGAGTCCCGTGGACAACATCGTGGTCGGTGATGGTCAGCCTTACGGCAGCGGTCAGCCGGTCTGGAGCAGCAGCCTCTGGTGGCCCAACTCCTGCATGACACGGTCGGCGAGCACCAGCCAGGCCTTCGAGGGGATTGACATCGAACGGCACCGCACCACCGGTATCGCGGTCTTCAACGACGGCCACGCCGAGGTGCGCAAGGATGCCAAGGTGAATCCGCCCGTGGATCCCGGCTCCGGCAACGCCCGCGGTTTGATCAACTCGAGGTACTGGGATCCGCTCCAGCGCGCGGGCCAGCAGTAGCTGGCGTGCAGGCTGGAAGCCCGCACCACAGCCGTTCGGCTCGAGCGAGGGGTTCGCCCCGGTCTGCCGGCGCCCCGAACTCCAGGCTGCCGGCCATCCGCGAAATCCGCGAAATCCGCGGTGCCTCGTTGGCGTTGCGACACTCGACCGCGGATTTCGCGGATGGCGCGGATGGCATGGATGGTGAGGTCCGTTGCGCTGTCGCTGCCTCATCGCCGATAGCTACGCTTCGAGGGGTCATTGGCCGATTCCCAACGGACGTTCTCTCCCACCGGTGGTGGGTGAGCTTTGAGGGTCCACGCGGCCGTCGATCCCGACACAGATCTCTTGCGCCCCTGCTGGGACCGGTGCGCGGGTGACGGTTCCACCCGGCCAGCGGACCACGATTCCCGAAGGCGCCTGCGGCGTTCCCAGCACGAGCACGTCGCTGTGCTGTGAGAGGTATCCGGTTCCCGCGCTCAGCTCTCGCACCGGGCCCACGTTGCTCGCGAACTCGAGTCGCACCGCGGCGCCGATGCCGAACGGGTTTCCGGCCGGACCACGCAAGCGGACGCGCAAGCCGGGTCGCGCTCCCTGGTTCCGGAAGAGCCGTGTTGCGGCACCGTTCTGGCTGACCACCAGATCCACGCGTCCGTCGCTGTCGAAGTCCCCCAGCGCCGCGCCGCGCTGCTCGCCATAGACGCGTACTCCGCTGACGGTCGCCAGAAGGGGGGTGAGTCCGCCCCGGCCATCGCCCCGCAGCCAGAGTCCGCGGCCGCCGTCGTAACGGTCGGTCTCGGGTTCGTTGGCAAAGAAGTTCTGGCTGAGGAAGACGTCCTCGTGGCCGTCGCCGTCGGCATCCGCCACGCCGACCGCGAAGCCGGGGGCCAGTTGCGCCAGCCAGGGCAACGGCCGCGCTTCGAAATGATCGCCGCGGTTCAGGAACAGGGTGGAGTCGAGATGGACGGCCGTCAGTTCGGTTGCGGCGGGGAGGCGGTCGCCGAGGATGTCCGGGATGCTGGCGCTGCCGAAGGCGCGGTAAGTCTGGAAACGCGCCTGGATGAAGGGAAGGGCGGCGCGGACCCGGCCCAGGTGCGGCCAGGGCACGACGGGGCCGTCGGCGCGTTCCTGGTAGGCCTCGAGCAGGTCCACGTCGCCGGTCTGGTTGAAGTCCCCGAAGTAGAGCCGCAACGGCTGCCCGAGTTGCGTGGCGTACTTCGAGTTGCGCCCCCAGTTGGACGCAATCAGGTCCGGGCGACCATCTCCATCGAGGTCTCCGGCAGCGACGCCCTGCCACCAGCCGGTGAGCTGGTCCAGGGTGGTGGGCGGGGCGTTGGACCGGCGGACCACGGGGTTCCAGGGTCGGAACCGGCCCTGGTCATTGCGGAACAGGCGCAGCGGGCCCCAATCGCAGGCGAGCACCAGTTCGACGAAGCCGTCCTGGTCGAGGTCGGTGAAGGCTGCGCCGTTCACCAAACCCACCTTCTCGAACATTGCCGCCTGTCGTTCGTCGACTTCCCAGCCCGCGGGTCCGCCGCGGAAGAGTCGGGACGAAGCCGGTTCGGGGTAGCGCCCCGGGTGGACCCGGCCGCCCACGAACAGGTCCAGCACGCCGTCGCCGTCGTAGTCCGCGAGCGCGAGTGGGCCGGGTTCGTCGGCCGCAGGGGGTACGGCATCGTCAACGGCGCCGGTGACCAGGTTCAGTTGCATGACGGATCCGGGTTCACCCGGTTGGCCTTCGTAGTTGGAGAAGCCGACCACGACCAGCGGTTGGCCGGCGGCGTTGCGGGTGACGACAAGCCCGGTGAGGTCACGCGAGACCCGCTGGGTCAGGGCGTTGGTCAAGCGCAGGAACCCGCCTTGGCCGTCGTTCTGGAAGAGGCCCAGCCCGCCTCCGCGGCCCGTGCCAATGACCACGTCCGGCCAGCCGTCGTCGTTGAAATCGTGCCAGGCCACGGCGGGGCCGGCCTGGCTCAGTTTGCGGGGCAGGAGAGGCTGGCGGGCAAAGTCGTCGAAGTCGTTCTCGACATGGACATGGGGGAGGCGATCGCTGACATCGACGAAGAGCGGGGAGGACGGTGTGAGGGGAGGTTTCGCGGGCCCGACGGCTGCCTCCGCCTCGTCGATCTCGTATAGGCAGTTGGCCTGGACGTCGCGGATCTCACTCAGACGGCCGCTGCGCCACCGCACCTCGAGGCGCATCCGATTGGTCAGACTGCCGGCCGCGAACACGCGCAGGGCATCGTCGCACGACAGATACCGGCCCCCGGCGATCATCTCCTGGCCTTGCTCGGGCACGGCGCCGCCGAACAGCCGGATGCGAGCGCCGATGCCGCGTGTGTTCGGAGGCAGTCCCCGGAGGCGGACGGCAACACGCGGGGCGGTGGACTCGTTCCGGTAAACCCCTGCGGCTTCGTTCAGGTTGTTCACCACGACATCGAGGTCGCCGTCACCGTCCAGGTCCGCCAGGGCGAGCCCTTGAGAGATGCCGACGTCGCCGAAGCCCCAGGCGCTGCCGACTTCTTCGAAGGTCAGGTCGCCGCGGTTGCGGAACAGGAGGTTGGCCTGGCGCAGCGGCGGAAACAGGCGACGCATGGCGAGGGCCTCGGCATCGGAGAGCTTCTGGTTCTGACGCGCGGCCTCCAGTTGGTTGGCGATATCGATGTCCTGGACGTCGCGCTCGAAGCCGGTCACCACGAGAATGTCCTCGAAACCGTCGAGGTCGACATCGAGGAACACGGGGGCCCAGGACCATTCGGAGGCGTACACGCCGGCGGCATAGGCCAACTCGGCGTAGTCGCCATCCCCGAGGTTGAGGTACAGGGTGTTGCGGGGGCTTGGGGCCGGTCGCGGATCATTCCCGGACGCGTGGGGACGAACTTGTGGTTGCTGATCTGGACCTGGCGGAGGAGGTGTTCGCGGCTGACCATGTCGGTGACGAAGAAGTCATCGAAACCGTCGCGATTGAGGTCGCCGAAATCGAGGCCCATGGAGAACCAGCTTGTCTTGCGGAGGGCTTCGGGTGGCGCCGCCTGGAATCGTCCGTTGCCGAGGTTGAGCCAGAACCGGTCGGCGGAGGCCATGTCGCTGCAGGCGTAGAGGTCGGGCAGGCCATCGCCGTTCACGTCGCGGAACATCGCGGAGAGGCTCCAGTCGAAGGGCAGTTCGGTGAGCGGTTGGCCGTCGGCCTCGAGGAATTGGCCGCTGTCGAACGGAATGAGTCGGAAGCGGCCGTGGCCGTCGTTGAGGAAGAAGGCGTCGACCTCGCCGTTCTCGATCAGCGTGCCCGCCGCATCGATGGTGAAGCGGCCGACGAGATCCGGTTCGGTGACGGGGCGGTCGTTGACCCTGGTGACCACGAGGCGGCCCTCCACGCGGTTCATGCGGAGTCGCATGCCGAAACTGTCGCGCAGCGTGTAGGTGCGGTAGTTGGTGACGTAAAGGTCGAGATCGCCATCGCCGTCCACATCGGCGAGGGCCAGGGACATGCTGCCGGCCAACGAAGCCGTGCCCGCTGCGGCCGTACGATCCGTGAACCGACCGTGACCTTCATTCACGAAACAGCGGGTGCCGTGGCCGATGGCGTTGACCAGCAGATCGAGATCGCCGTCGCCGTCCACGTCCACGAGCGCCGCACCGGTGGCGTCAACGCCCGGACAGGCGACGCCGGCGGCGGCGGTGGCGTTGGTGAAGCGCCAGTTGCCGAGATTGCGAAAGAGCCGATTCTCCTGGTCGAGGCCGGCGAGATAGACGTCCACGCGGCCGTCACCGTCCACATCGCCCAGGGCCACACCCGAGCCGTTGAGGAGGATGTGATTGGTGAGGGAGCGCTGGTCAGCGAGCGCGTTGGTGAACGCGATCTCCGTGGCTGAGGAGGGCAGGCGCGTGAACCCGGGGTGACCTGACGAGGGCACCGGCAATCGTGTGAAACGGTACCCCGGTCGGGCTTCCCAATCGCCTTGGGCCGCTGGCGGTGAGCTTGCTTCGGAGGATGAGTGGGTTACCGGGTGCGAAGGTGGAGTAGTCGTAGAACGGCTTGGGAGGAGGAGCGCCACCTTGGCCGCCGCGTCGATGCCTCGGGACCACGAACCGCGAGGGTGCAGGCTGGAAGCCCGCACCGCAGGTTCAGGGAGCGCCTCCCTCAACCCCATCCCCGATGTTCGCAATCGGTGGAGGGACTTCCCGTCTTGGATTCTCCGCCGATCACGAACATCGGAGATGAGGGAAGTGACCTGGTTCTCTCGGATCTGCTCAGGGGCCATGAACCTGAAAGCGCCGTTGCCCTGGACGCATTCCAGGCGCTTCGCGCGCAACGGAACGGCTCCGCCGATCGCGCCGCGTATGGAGTGCGGGGCTTCACCCCCGCTCTTCTCCCCACGGTTCATGGGAGGCGCTGGCCCGGCCGGAGGCGAGAAGGAGGAGCAGGGTGGCGGTTGATGCGAGTCCCCGGTGAAGCGTCCTGCGGGCCGGGCGATCGCGGATGCCGTCGGCCGGGACGAGGAGGCGGTCAATGGGGTTTGGGGTGCGACAGAGGACTGCCGGCTTCGACGACGGAATGGCAACCGCAGAGGTCATTCGCCCGGTGGCAGTACCGTAGGTGATGCCGGGGGTTGAGGGGGACAAAAAAAGAGACCGGGCACGAGGCCCGGTCTCCTGACACAAACCGGCCCGAAGCCCTATTGCTTCAGGCGGTAGAACTTCATCGCAGCGGTCCCCGGCGCAACGCTGTAGGGGCTGGTGGGGTTGCCGGCGACGGGCGTCCAGGTGGACAAGTTGGTGGATTCCTCGAGCGTGCCGCGGCCGGTCCAGGTGATCACCACCTGGCCGTTGGCGAGCTGGATCTGACCGAACACTGGCGGTTCCGGTGGCAGCGAGGCATAGGCCTTGAAGAAGCTGCCGGGGATGGGCTGGAGCTGCCCGGCAGGCGTCGTGTCGCCTTCCTTGCGCCAAGCCACCTCGCAGTAGTCGCCGCCGCCGCCTTCCTTGTACACCGCGGCGATGTAATAGGTCCGGCCGGCGGTGAGGTTCTGCGGCTCGGAGGTCTGCAGGTTGGGCAGGCCTTCGGCGTTCGTGGGCTCGAGGAACGCGTTGCAGCAGGCCTGTTCGAGCGCGATGAGCCATGCGTTGAACGGCGTGTCATCCGTGCTCAGGTAGAGCTCGGAGGCATCATCGCTGCGGATGAAGAACCGGTACTGACCGGACTCGGTGGGGGTGAGCCAGCCGGAGATGCGGGCGCCGAAGTTCTCGGCCACGTTGTTGAGGTTGGGCGAGGTGGTGAACGCGGTGAGGGCTTCGCGGCGGACGGCGTAGTCGGGATAGCTGAGATCCCCGTGAGGTTCGCGACCGCGGTACCCGCGATCCCCTGTCCATCGATGCCCCGATACATCTCCCAGAGCAGGAAGCCCGGTGTGAGTGCGGGGGTCTTGAACGGGGCTTGGGTGTTGGCGGCGATCGTGTTGCCGTTGGCCGAGACATCCCGCACGCCGCTGACGGTGAGGACGTAGTCGGTGTTGTCGGTGAGGGTGCTGGTGGTCAGCATGACCTTGGTTGGGCTGGCCACGAAGGCATAGCTTACGGTGGCGCCGCCACTGAGCCGGTAGTTCGCGGCGTTACCGGCGGTCTCCGGGGTGACGGGCTCAGAGAAGGTGACGTCGACATAGCTCGTGGTGGGCGATTTGCCGCCGGCCACGGCGATGATGGTGGGGGCCGTGGTGTCGGAGACCACCGTCAGGGTGGCCGCCGCTGTTGCGAGGTTGCCGAGGGGATTGGTGATCTTGAGCACGTAGCTTCCGGAGTCGGTCACCTGCGCGCTGTTGATCGTGAGCTTGGCCTTGTTGATGCCCTCGAACAGGGTGGCGGCGTACTTGGCCGGGTTCTCCGGATCGATCGCCAGCGGCGTTCCGTCCTTTTCCCAATGGTACTTGTTAGGGCTGCCGGAGACGACGGCGACGAGCGAAACGGCGCGGTTTTCGTCGGCCTGGGTGTTGGCGGGCTGAGTGACGATGGTGGGGGCGACGTTCTCGACTTCGAACACGCCGAAGCCGTAGATGCCACCGGCCCAGAGGACGAGGGACTTGCCGGAGTTGGCCGGGGCGCCCGCGAGCGGGTAGACGTTGATGTCGCCGTCATAGCCGTAGTCGTGGCCGGTGCCGCCGTTGCCGTTCGGGTCCACGATGGGCTCGTCCGTCTCGTAAACCGGCAGGAGGGCGGCGCTGCTGCCCGAGGCGATCATGCCGTCCGGGGTGTGGATGCCGATCCAGCCGGGCTTGAAGGTCGAGTTCGGGTCGACCGAGTTCGGCCAGTTGGAGCCCACCGAGCCGAACTGCTGGTTCCAGCTCGGGATGGCATAGGTCACGATGTAGTCGAGGCCGTCCTTCGTGTCGCAGGCCATGACCCAGTTGCCGTCGTAGTGGGCGACGCCGTCCACCTTGTGGTTGATGGGCAGGCCGTCCTTGCCCGCGGCTTCCCAGTTGAAGGCCGGGAACGTGCTGCTGCCGGCATGGTCGATCTCGAAGAACTCCGGCCGACCAGTGCCGCCTTCGCGTGGCAGGGTGCCGTCGCCGTTCGGGTTCTGGGTGTGGCGGGTGGGGCGGGCATCCCATCCGGCGCCAGGATAGTGCGGTTGGTAGGAGACGCGCAGGCCAGGACGGGCGGAGTCAGCCGGATGAGTCACGATGGTGCTGGGCTGGCCGCCTTGGGAGTACTGGCCCTTTTCGCCGCGGTTGTCGCCCCGATCGTTCATGCGGGCCAAGGGTTGGAAGGTGAGTCCCCCATCGGTCGTCCCGAGTTCCTGGGGTTGCATGCTGGCGCGCCAGGTGCCACCGCCAATCCAGAGTCTGGTGGCGTTGCCGCTGCCGGAGACGCGGAACGCCTTCCAGCGCCAGCTCGCACTGCCGTCACCCCCGCTGCTCTCGTCACCCGAGGGTTCGCCGGGCACGGGTTCGACCCACGCCTCGGTGGGGGTTGTGGACCAGGTGGGGCGACCGTTCGGGAAGTTCGGGTCCTCGACGGTACCCGTGGGGGCGTAGCGCAGCACCTTGTAGCGGAAGCCGGTGTAGATGGCGCGCTCGCCGTTGGCACCGTCCTGCACGCCGAACTTCCACCACGCATACACGGTGGGCTGGGCCGCGAGCGCCACGGGGACGATCTCGGTCTTCAAGGCCACCCCGAGGCTCTTGCCGGTGGCGGCATCGATCCAGACCACCGAGCGATCCGGGAATGCGGCCGCCCGGTCCTTCATTTCCTGCGAGAGGTTCGGGTCGTTCTCGTTGATGCCGTTCTCCCGAATGCCGAGCAGGTAGTGGGTGTCATCGTACTTGACGAAGCTCACGTAGCTGTCGATGACGTCGCGGCCGCTGAACCCGTAGGTGGCGTCGCCGCTGCCCCCCGCCTTGACGAGGATGGGCATCTTGTTCTCGGGGGTGACATTCACCAACCCATTCAGGTGCTGCACCCAGACGGGCTTGATTTCCTGGGCCACGGCGGGCAGGGCCACAGCCACCGCCCAGAGGGCGGCTGTTAGAGGGCGTGCTTTCATAATGTTGGTTTCCTATGTGTGTCGGTCAGACCATTTGTCATCGAACGGCGGAGTGCCCCAACACCCGGAGCAGGAGCGCGCTGGTTGCAGGGCGCCTGTCTCGGATGCGATAGACCTGCTCCCTATGCGCCCCGGCGTCCCAGGTGTCAAGCTGCGTCGTGTCAAGCTTTCTGGGGCGGATGACACATGGGGTCAGGAGGCAGCAACGCCCACGCGAGCGCACGCACCGCGGCCACGCGCCATGGCGCCGTGCCGGCCGTTTCGCGCCAGCCCCGACACCCGACGTCGCCTCTCCGAAGTGTCGTCTGGTGTGGTTCGCCCTCAGCGGACCGCAGTCGCGCGGGCCTGCCGCCGGTTGAAGGCCACACAATCAGCGTAGCGCACGCCGGAACCCCCGAAGATGTCGAGGGCCGAGCCGATGGTCAGGTCCACGCGGCCGTTCCCAAGCCGGGTGACGTTCTCGAGGTCCGCCAGCGACTTCGCGCCGCCGGCGTAGGTGACCGGCAACGGACTCCAGGCGGCCAGATGGCGGACAAGGGTCTCGTCAATGCCGCGACAGAGGCCCTCGACGTCGACGGCGTGGACGAGGAACTCCGCGCAGAAGGGGGCGAGTTGCGCAAACACTTCCGGACCCAGGGCAAGCTGAGTGAAGCGCTGGAACCGGTCGGTCACCACCCAATAGCTTCCGTTGCGCAGCCGGCAGCTCAGGTCGAGCACCAGTCGTTCGCGCCCCACCGCGCGGCTCAAGTCCGTCAGCCGTCCTTCATCCAGTCGGCCTTCGCGGAAGACCCAGGAAGTGACGATGACGTGCGAGGCGCCCGCCTCCAGCCAGTCCTTCGCGTTGGCGAGGTTCACGCCTCCACCCAGTTGGAGGCCGCCGGGATAGGCCGAGAGAGCGGAGCGGGCGGCGGTTTCGTTGCCCGGACCCAACTGAATGACGTGCCCGCCCACGAGGCCGTCGCGGCGGTATTGGTCGGCGAACCACGCCGCCGGTTGAGCGGCAACGAAGTGGGTGCGCAAGGTGGTGGCGTCGTCGGTCAACGACCCGCCGACGATTTGCTTCACCTGGCCCTGGTGGAGGTCGATGCAGGGACGAAACACGGCGGGGGAGAGCGGGGGTGTTTGAAGGCGTGCCGCAGCTCAGGTGCGTGGGGGGTGGCCGTCGAGGGAAGCCGGTCGCCGGCGGTGGCGGAGCGAGGAAATCGCCGCCGAGCCGATGGCGGGGGGATGGTGGCACGCGGGTCGCGACGGGCCGGAGACCGGTTGCATGCGGGATTGGTAACCTGCGCGGGAGGTATCGGGCAAATGGAAACCCCACCGGTTGGCCACCGTGCGGGGCGGGGGGTGAGCGACCGTTACGGGCTGCGAGGCAGGAAAAGCGGCGCTGAAGCGCACGCACTCCAGGCGCTTCGCGATCCGCACACCGCCAGGTCGGCGCAACGCGTCTGGAGTGCGTGCGCTTCAGCGCCGCTTTTTGTAAGCAGGCGCGGCGGGAACCGGCAACGGTTCAGTCTTCCGCACCCACGTCGGTCTCCCACTCGGGGTAGAGCTCGGCGGGGAGTTGGCGGCGGCGAATGAGATCCTGGAGGTCGCGGATGATCGTCTTGCGTGCGACACGGTGGTCGCGGGCGAGGGCGGAGATGTTGGGACGTTCGGTGGTGCCCCGGAGGCATTTGAGGAGGTCGTGCTGGCGGGCGAGGCGCTCGGTGAAGCGGCGGTCCGGCTCCGAAGGGTCGAGCTTCTCGGCCTGTTCGAGGGATTGAAGGGTGCGGATCGTCTCACCCAAGCCGCACTCGGTGAGGGCGACCTCGACGGTTTGCTCGAGGGCGTCGAGGTCCACGGGTTTCTCGAGGACGTAGTGGGCGGCGCGGGGGCCCTGCAGGGCCTGGAGTTGCTCGCGCAGGCCGAGCGAGCCGGAGATGACGATCACCGGCACGTGCGCGGCGGCATCCTTGAGGCGGGGGAGGAAATCCGTGCCGCGTTCGCCCTGGTCGAGGATGTGGTCGAGCAAGATGAGGTCCGGCACCTCGGCGCGAATCGACTCGAGGGCGGCGGTGGCGTGGCTGACGCAGGTGAGGCGGTAGCCGCGGAGGGCCTTCGAGTAGAGGCGCAGTTGGCGGGGATCGTCCTCGACGATGAGGATCGTGGCCATGGCCGGGGAGGGGCAGTCGCCATACGGGAGAAAGGTAGCAGGGGGACGGGGTTGAGGAAGTGTGCATGTGGAGCACAGGCGGCAGGCTGGAAGCCCGCACCCAAGGTTCATGGAGCCCCTCCCTCAGCCCAATCCCCGATGTTCGTAATCGGCGGAGAAACGCCCTTTCCCTGCCTTCTCCACCGATTACGAACATCGGGGATTGGGGAAGTGACCTGGTTCTGTTGGGTCTGCTCAGGGGCCGTGAACCCTCCGCGCCGGGTCGGGGGACCCGGCCTACAGGCTGAAGGCCCGGAGCCCTCACCGGGCGGTTCCTGGGAGGGCTCCAGGATTCCAGGCGCTAAGATGGCTCGACCATGACCGGGATGAGCAGGCGGAAGCGCGTGCCCTGGCCCGGGGCGGTGTCGAGGGCGAGGCCGAGCCCTTCCTGCTGGGCGATGGTGTAAACGAGGGAAAGGCCCAGGCCGGTGCCGGGGCGGTTACCCTCGCGCTTGGTGGTGAAGAACGGTTCGAAGATGCGGTCGCGGATGTTCGCCGGGATGCCCGGGCCGTTGTCCTCGACGGTGAGTTCGATGAAGCGGGGGGCGGGTCGGGGCGGGAGGACGAGCGGTTGACCGGGCTCGGTGCGCGGCCGGGTGGCGAGGCGGAGTCGGCCCTGGCCGTGCATGGCCTCGGCGGCGTTGACGATCAGGTTAAGGAGGACCTGTTCGAGCTTGCCGTGGCCGAGGGTGGCGGGGGAAGGCTGCGGTGGAGTTCGAGGGTGAGGGTGATGCCGCTGAGGAATTCCTTGCTCAGCAGCGCGACGGTTTCCTCGACCAGCGCATCGACATCGCGCGCGGCTTCAGCCGAGCCCGGGGTGCGACTGTAACCGAGCATGGAGCCAACGACCTGTTTGCCCTGCTGGACGGCCTCCTCGATGGTGGCCACGTGTTCGCGGATTTCGGGATGGCCCGGCGCTTCGCGGCCGATGAGCTTGCCCGCCATGCGGATGACCGACAGGAGATTGTTGAAGTCGTGGGCGATGCCGGCGGCCAGGGTGCCCAGGGCGGTCATTTTCTGGCTGTGCAGCAGTTCGATGCGCGCGCTTTCGAGTTCGCGGCGGCGCTGTTCGGCCAGGGCCTCGCTGCGGACGAACTGGAGGATCGTGGTGCGGTGGCGACGGAGGATGCCCGCGGCCACCGCGGCGGCCGCGAGGACGAGCAGCAGGCCGAGGGCGATCATGACGGAGGGCCTCCGGCCGCTGTCGATCCGCGCCACGGCCGTGGGTCCATGCGGTGGCTCGACAGGCAAAGGAGGGTCTTGCCAGTCGAGATTCCAGGCGGCCAGTTCGCGGCGCAGGCTGTGAACGTCCCAGGCGATCAGGAGATTGCGGGCGGTGGCCACGACCAGACGGGTGCCGTCCTGGGACAGGCGGACCGCGGCAGCGCTCTGGCGCTCGGGCATGTCGAACGCGGCCAGCATTTGGCCGGTGTCCGGTTCGACCACCGCCACGGCCTGCCGGTTCTGCGAGACCACGAGCCAGCGGGCGTGGCGAGGCCAGGCATGAAAGGCCGCGATGTCGGTGACCGGTGCGGCCGAGCGGAGCGTCTGTTCGACCTGCCAGTTGCGGGTTCGCCACAGAAACAAGTTGCCCACGTTCCCACCCACGAGCCATCGGCCGTCGGGGCTGAAGCTCACCACGCCCGGGGTGTCGAACGAGCGGACCACGCTGCCGGTGCGGGCGTCCCAGACGGTGGGGCCGGGGTTGGGCCCGACGTCCTTGCCCACGGCCGCCCAGCGGCCGTCCGGGCTGAGCCCAAACCGGCCCGCCCCGGTGGCGGTGGCGGCGAGGAGGGATAGAAGACGCGGCCGCGTCCCTCCAGTGCGACGGACGGATGTTCTCCCTGCAGGTCCAGCACGAGCATCTCGAGGTTGGGCAGTTCGACCAGGGCCGTGCGGCCGTCGAGGCTGAGGGTGGCCTGGCGGGCTTCCGCATCGGCGGGAAGCGGCAGGGAGCGGCGGGAGGCGATGCCGGTGAGTTGGCCGGCGGCGTTCGTGGCGATGCCCCACCACTCGAGGCGACCGGCGTAGCACACCAGCAGACCCTCATTGCGCGGACCGAACGTCACCGACCAGGAGGGGAAGCGCTGACGGGACCGGGCGGGGGGAACCGCTCGAACTGATCGCGGTCCGTGGTGGTAAGATCCCACAGTTGGAGGCCTTGCGGCACCAGGGCGGCGAGCCAGCGTCCATCGGGAGAAAGGTCGAAGGGCCGGTTGGGTTCGTTGCCGTAGGCCCGCACGGGCAGGGTGCGCACGGACTGCGGTGCAATCAGCCGCCACCGGCCCAGGCCCGTGACGCCGCGAACGAACCCGATCTGCTGCCCGTCCTGGCGGAAACGAAGCGCTTCACCCTCGCTGGTGCGGAGAAGCTCCTGGCCTTGTTCACAATCCCACAACCGGGTGGTGCGGTCGTTGCCGGCGGTGAGCAGCCACCGGTCATCCGGGCTGAAGGCGAGGGTGCCGACGAATTCCGCGTGGCCGGTGAGCACGTGGAAGTGCTCGGGCTCGAAGTCCCAGAGAAAGACGTCGCCGTGCGTGCAGGCCACGGCGAGTTTGCGGCCGTCACCGGACCACTCGATCCGGCCGACTTCGGCGGGGTGATCGAGGTTGCGAACCGTCTCGCGGGTCCGGTAGTTGACCAGCCGCACCTGCCGACCGGACCCGAGGGCGAGCCACGGCTGGTGGGGAGCGATGGCGCAGGCATAGTAAGGCGCGACGCCGGGGACCGCGGTTTCCTCACCCGTGTCGAGTTCATGCAAACTCAGCCCCTCGCCGCCGGACAGTGTGGGGTTGTGGTAGGCAAACCATCGCCCGTCCGGGCTGAAGACCGGCGGGATGAGGCTGCCGGGGCCGGGCAGCGTGCGGACCAACACAGGCCGGGCGTCCTCGAGCCGCCACACAACCAGGGCGCTGTCGATGAACCCCAGCCCCAGATGACGTCCGTCCGGGCTGAACCGGGCCCAGGTCACGATGCGATTGGTGCCCAGACCGGCCGTGGCGGGATCGAGGCGGGCCAATAGGCGCTCATCGTCGAGACGTCGCAACTCGGTGAACCCCGTGCGGAGGACGCGGGCGAATTGAGTGAAGTCCGGGGTGACGTCGTGGAGCCGGGGATCGTTTGCGGACGACGCGGCGAAGAAGGGCAGATCTTCGAAGTCGAGGAGGCTGAGGCAGGCGATCGCCTCGTTGCGCACCTCGAGGGACGGCTGCAGGGCGGCGGCGTGGCGGAGGGCGACCAGGGCGCGGGCGCGGGAGCCGGCGCGCGCGCTGAGCCGGTGGGCGCGGGCCTGTTCGAGGTAGGCGTGCCAGAGCTGCTGCTCGCGTTCGCGCTCCGAGGATTCGGCGCGCTGCTGGCTGCGCCAGGCTTGGACGCTGGCCAACACGGCGGCGAGGGCGAGGATGAGCACGGCCGCCAGGATGGCGGCGACCGCCGTATGGGTCCGGAGCATGGCGCGCCGGACGGTGTCGCGCTGCCGCTGCAACTCGGACTCGGATGGAGGCTCGTGTTCGGTCATGCGGCCCGGCCGCTTGGGAAACCTGAAGGCCGGTCACCCGTTCCAGACCGTAGCATCAAGAGGCTGCCTGGCGACTGTGCATCTCGCGCACAGGCGGCGCAGGGCTCATCTCGTCTTGCTGCCGGGCCCCTGCAGCTCTGACGCCCAAAGGGATCCTGGAATGCCGGGTGCACGCCCAGCGGCCAACGCCGGAGACGTTCCAGTGAGTCCTCCCCGTCAACTCCGGAGGCGTTCCAGCCGGTGGCCGGAGGTCGCCGCCTCGCGGCGACCTCCGGCCCCGGGCGCAGCATCGGAGGCACCCCGGAGGGGTGCCGGAGCCCGATGCGGTGGTGTGGCCCTTCAGGCAGGGAGGGGCTACCGGGCTCGGGTGGTGCGGACGTAAGGGCCAGCCCCTCGCGGGGTCGTCAGGTCGTGGGCGTCAGGCGGGCCAGGCCGGCGGCCGCGGCGGACTGCACGTGGCGCGGTTGGGCTTCGTCCTGGCACCAGGCGTAAAGCTCACGGGCCAGGTCGCGGTGTTCGGTCGCAGGCAACCGTTCGGCGCACGCAAGACAGGCGTCGGCCAGGACCGGGCGAAGTGCGGCGGGTGCGTGAGGAAGGAAGGCGCGCAGGGCGGCGCCGGACTCCGGGCTTGCGATGTCGCCCAACGCGGCCACGGCGGCGGTGGCGGTGGCCTCGTCGGAGTCGCGCAGAAGGTTCGCGAGCAGAGGGACGCTCGCCATTTCGCGACGGCGCCCCAGGGAGGTGATGGCCCCCACACGCAGCAGGCCGCTGAGCTTCGGAATCGCGTCGCGCAGCGCTTGCCCGGCGGCGGGGTCGGGCAGGACTTCGAGCGTGCCGCGGGCGGCGTGGGCGACGGCCGGATCGTTCAGGAGCGCGGTCAGTGCCGGCACGGCGGGGGCCGTGCCGATCAGGATGAGCTGGCGACAGATGTACTCGCGGGCTTCGGCCGGGGTGTCGGCGTGGAGGAGGGCCAGCAGGCGGGTCTGGAGTTCGCGGGCGCTGGCAGGGTCGGTGGTGGCCTGGGCCACGGCGTCGTCGAGCGGGAGGAGCGGGCCGCGCGGGGGAACCAGCCGTGTAGCGGGCGAGGGCGTCAAGGGCCTGCTGGAGGGCGGCGGCGGAGGAGGCGGTCGAGGGCGGGAGGCGTCATGGCGTGAGGGTGAGCGTGAACTGGTTGAAGAAAGCGGCGCATTGGGCGACCGCGGCCAGGTTGTTGTCGAAATCCTTCGAATACTCCAGCCCGATCATGGTGGGCCGGATGCCCTGCTCGTGGAGCGCGCGGAAGATCTCGGCGGAACGGCCTTGCCCCGTGCCCCAGGGGACGTCGGCGCCTTCGGGGCTGAGCTCGTGCAGGTCGTGCATCTGCAGGGTGGTCAGGCGGGAACCGAGCTGCCGGATGCCGGCCACCGGATCGAGGCCCGCTCGCATCCAGTAGCCGACGTCTGCCGCCGCGCCGAAGCGGGGACCGCGGCCCTGGCAGACCTTGAGGATGGCTTCCGGGCTCCAGTAGTGCGGTGAAGCCTTCGGGTCGTGATTGTGGAGGGCGACGTTGATCCCGTACTCGTTGGCGAAGCGCTCGATGGTGTCGAGGGACTCGAGCTTGGGCTCGGTCATGAAGGTCTCGATACCGAGCTTGCGGCCGAAGTCGAACACGCGCCGGCAGCCCGCTTCGTCGCCCGGGATCTCCTGAATGTAGAAGGTGAGCAGGTGCAGGCCGGCGTCGGCGAGTTTGAGGCGGACGGCGCGCAGTTCGTCGTCGTTGAGACCGGGCTCGAAGTTCTTGGGGATGTCGGGGCTGAGCTTCTGGAAGCTGAGTCCGCCGACGTAGGAAAGGCCCAGTTGGGCGGCGCGGTCGATGGCCTCGAAGAACGTCATCCGGTGCAGGGTGTAAGCCTCGAGACCGAGCCGCCAGCCGAGCTTCTCCTGCGCGCGCATCGCCGGGGTGAGCCGGGCGCTGGGCGTCGTGGGCGCCGGCAGGTCGCCCACGGCAAACTGGAGGGCGTCCTGGTAGAACTCGAGCATCAGCGGGTTCCAGAAGACGTAGGGGTTGTGCGCAATGGTGCAGTAGAACGTGCGGCCCCGACCGTAGCTGCGGATCCAGGCGAGGGCGAAGTCGTTGTCCGCACGTTCGAGCTGGCCGAAGCCACGGCCCTGCTGCAGGTCGGTCTTGGCGGTGTCGATGCTGAAGAGCACCCGGAGACGCTGGCGCGAGTAGGGGTCGCCGACGCGGAAGAACTCGTCCCGGAACTGCCAGCCCTGGCCGCGAAAGACGGCGTTCAGCGGGTGGGTCGGATCGTCGAGTTTGATGAAGACATGCTCGGTGTTCTCGCGGTGGTTGGCGCCGCGTGCGCCGATCATATACCCAAACTCCGGCCAGTCTTCGATTGCGCCCGGCCATTGCGTGAAGGCGACGGTGGTGCCGTGAAGGCCAAGCAGCCCCCCGCCGCCGGTGACGAACTCGACCAGGTTCTGCCGCAGCTCGGGGTCGGTGAAGAGGTTGCCCACATTGTTGTTGAAGCAGACCGCATCGAATTGCTGCAGGCTCTCGCGACGAAACACCTCAGGGTCGCGGCTGACGATGGCTTGGAAGGCGCCGGTCTTCTCGCCCATGAGCGTGAAGGCGTGGTTGGCGTACTCGGCCGAGGGATGGCCGCCGTACCCGACGTTGTGCACGAACAACAGCAGCTTGCGGGGTTTCTGGGGGTTGACCCGCGCGCGGGACGGGAGGGCCGACCGGATCTTGGCGAGGTCCGACTCGGGAAGTGGTTTGAGACCGGCGGGGCTGCCTCCGCGCCGGTGGCGGGGAGCAGGGTGGAAGCAAGCCCGCCAAGGCCCGCGGCGAGCAGGAGCACAGGGAGCAAAGGGCGCTGCAGGAGGTTCATGTTGGCGCGCAGTTTCCCAGACGACCGGAGGAAAGGGCAAAGGAAAAAGCCCGCGAAAGGGGAAGGGAAAGGAGGAGGGGTTGCCCGCGAAAGGCGCCAAGGGACGCAGGAGAGGGGCGGGGCGGGCGGGCGGACGGTTCATCGTTGCGGGCCGGGAAACGGCCGCGAAGAATGCCGGTGTTGTTCCCACGTGGCTGAGGCGTTGGCGCCGGGAGTGAAGCGCGGCGACTGCGCCCGGTCGTGGGCCCCGCTGTGAAGCACGTGCTGCACCGACTGGCGTTCATGGTCCCGCTGCTGCTGGGGATCAGCCTCGCCGCCTTTGCGCTGATCCGGTTGGCGCCTGGCGGTCCCTTTGACCGGGAACGGCAGGTGCCGCCGGAGATCGAGCGGCAGTTGAACGCCAAGTACCACCTCGACCAGCCGGTCTGGCGCCAGTTCCTGATTTACCTGAGGGGCCTGGTGCGAGGGGACCTGGGTCCCTCGATGCGGTATCGGAACCACACGGTGAACGACCTCCTCATCGCGGGTCTGCCGGTGTCGTTGACCCTCGGCTTGCTGGCATTTTCCTTGGCCATGGGGTTGGGCGTACCCGTGGGATTTGCCGCGGCGATCCGGCGTGGGCGTTGGCCGGACCAATGGGGCAGCCTGGCGGCGCTGACGGCGATTTGCGTCCCGACGTTCGTGGCCGGGCCCGTGCTGGTGATGGTGTTGGGGGTGAAGCTCCGCTGGTTCCCGGTCGCCTTGTGGGGATCGCCGTGGCACCTGGTGCTGCCGGTTGTCACGCTGGGCCTCTACTTCGCCGGGCGGGTGGCGCGGCTGATGCGCGAGGGCATGCTCAAGACGCTGCCCGCGGAGTTCATCGTCACCGCCCGGGCCAAGGGACTCTCCGAAGGGCACATCTTTTGGCGGCACGCGTTTCGGCTCGGAGTGCTGCCGGTGGTGTCGTATGCGGGGCCGTTGCTGGCCGACCTGTTGACCGGCTCGTTCGTCGTCGAGAACCTGTTCCAGCTTCCCGGTCTGGGGGTGTTCATGGTGAACAGCTCGCTGAACCGCGACTACACGATGGTAGTGGGGCTGGTGCTGCTGTACGCGGTGGTGTTGCTGGTGCTGAACCTTATCGTGGACCTGGCTTATGCCTGGCTGGATCCGCGCGTGCGCCATGAGTGAGCCGGCGGACACCCGGCAGCTCGCCGGCGTACCGCCGACGGAGCAGCGTCCCAGTCCGACGCGTCAGGCCTGGCGTCGGTTCCGACAGAACCGTGCAGCGGTGGTGAGTGCGGTGCTTCTGGCCGGACTGGGGTTGGCAGTGTTGGTCGGGCCGGCGCTGTCGGCCTACGCCCCGGACGCGTTTGTGGGCGGGCAGTTCGAGCCGCCCTCCTGGCAGCACTGGGCGGGGACGGACGTGCATGGTCGCGACCTGCTCACGCGGGTGTTGGTGGGCGCGCGGCTTTCGCTGGCGGTGGGAGCCGTGGGCACCGCGGTGAGCCTGGTCCTGGGCGTGCTTTGGGGTGCGGTGGCCGGGTATGTGGGCGGGCGGTTGGACGCGTGGATGATGCGGACCGTGGACGGGTTGTACGCGATGCCGACGCTGGTGTTCGTGATCGTCGTCGTGACCGTTCTGAACGGATGGGTGGAGCAGTGGGAAGGCGCGGGTGGGACGGTCGTGCCCGCCGTGTGGATCCGAACCGCGGGGTTGCTGCTCGGCATCGCCGCAGTGTCCTGGCTGACCATGGCCCGGATTGTCCGGGGTGAGGTGTTGTCGCTGCGGACGCGGCCCTTCGTTGAGGCCAGCCGCGCCCTGGGAGCCGGCACCGCGCGGATCGTCCTGCGGCACATCCTGCCGAACATCAGCGGCGTGGTCATCGTCTACCTCGCGCTCACGGTCCCGAGCGTGATGCTGTATGAGTCGTTTCTGAGCTTTTTGGGACTGGGCTTGCAGCCGCCGCAGGCCAGCCTCGGTTCGTTGATTGCCGAGGGCGCCACCCAGATCAACCCGATCCGGATCTACTGGTGGATGATCGTGGTGCCGGCAGGCACGTTGGTCACGTTGTTGCTGGCGCTTAACTTCGTGGCGGACGGTCTGCGCGACGCGTTCGACCCTCAGGCGAAGCACCAGGGCGCCTGATCTTCACGAAGGATTCATGGGGTCGAGCGGCTCCGCGGGCTCAGAACGGCGTGGGGTGGGCGTGGGAGCGGAGGTGGGCATGATACGCCGGGGAGGCGGTTCCGGGGCCGCGGGCGGCGGGCGATCCGAGGGCCGGGGGCGTGCGGGAAGCACAGGGGCAGGGAAAGGCTCGCGCGGCGCACCGACCGGCGGCGCGGGAAGCGCCGTCGGGGCGGCGAAGGGATTGCGGGGATCGGCCGGAGCTTCGCCGTTGACGAGGACCGACGCGGCCGACGGTGCCTGAGGAACGTCCTTTCTTGCGGATGACGCCTCGGGTTGAACGGTGAGATCCGGATCGCCCGGTGGCGCCGCGAAGGGCGAGGCGGCCGTCATGGGGGCGGATGGCCGTACCACAAAGGGAGATGCCCGGGCAAGGCGAGGCAGGCAGGGGATGGCGCCAAAGAGCAGGATGAGACTGTACAGATGCGCCAGGGCCCACGTGACCAGGAGGTCGGGCAGCCGAAAGCCGCGTCCGGCATAGAGAACAACCCCGAGTGCGGTGGCCAGCGCGAAGGGCGCAAACGTGGCGAAGGCCGCCTTCCAGCAACCCCGCAGCGGGACTTCGCGACGCAGCAGCAACGCAAGAGCCCGGGCGACGGGGGCCAGGACCAGCGCCAATCCCGCCCAGGCCACAACCATCACCAGCGCAGAAGCCGTGGGCAATCCGAGGCGAAAATGGGGGCGCCAGGCCGCCCAGAGAGGCTGCAAGGTCGGCTGATTCAGCGCCAGCCGCAGCCGGTAGGGGTAGGGTAAGACCCAGTAGCCGAACAGGGATTGCGCCGTCAGTGTGTCCGCGGTGCATTCGAAGGTCACGTCGGCCGATTGGCCGGCGACCGGACCGAAGTTCGGGTTGACCAGGAGCCGGACGAACCCGTTGTTCGCAAGCTCCACAGCCTGGGGCGTCGGCCAGAGCAACCGGCCGTCCCGGATCTCTCCGCTTGCCGGCAGACGTTCGAGAGCGAGGTCCAACGCCGGAAACCAAGCCGCGACGAAATACCGGTCGGCCGCCAGGCCCAGCAGCAGGGCCGTCAACATCACCACCACCCAGGCGCGCAGCGCCCCGGCAGTCGCAAAGGCGGCCACGCCGCCAAAGGTGAACGGCTGCCAGGCGATCCCTTCAGAACCGCCCGGCGGCGACGGATTCATGGAGCACGCAGGTTACTCCGCAGCCGGCGCGGGGGTCGTCCCAGGCGGCTGAGCGGCCTTCGGCGGCGGTTGGAGGATGACCGGAACCGGGGAGCGCAGCTTCATCACGTCGTCGACGAGCACTTCCACGTAGTAGACCCCGGGTTGGGTGAACTCCACGCCAGCGAACAGGGTCACGTTCGTCGAGTGATGCGTGGCATCCTGCAGGGCAAAGCGGACCTCGCTCTTGCGAATCACCGTGGTGCCGTCCGGGGCCACCAGGCGGACGTTCTCGACGAACTGGCCCACCCCCGCCGTCCAGCGGTTGTAGACGCAGAGCTTGAAGGCCTTGATGGGAAGTTGCGGCACGCGAACGTAGCCCAGGATCCCCACCAGAATGAAGTTGCCGGTCGCCTCCTGGCGCACGTCTTCACAAAGCAACGAGGCTTGCAGGTCCGGCAGTATGCGGGTCGGATTCATGTTCAATTCGAATCGGTTGCCGCGACTGTGAATGCCGCAACCGGGATTTCAAAGCTCCAAGTTCAAGGCTCAAAACTCAAGGGAAGTCCCAGGTGCAAAGCGCCAAGCGGTGCTCCGGGGTCGGCAACGCGAATGCAGCATCCGCCGGCGGGGCCATTGGATCTTCCCGCTTGGATCTTCCCTTGAACTTTGAACTTTGAACTTGGAGCTTCCGCGGGAATTCGCTTTGTCAAGCGCGCGAATCGAAGGCATTCTGCCGCCCGATGTTTGGCGCTGGACTCCTCAAGGGCCTGGCTGAAACGGCACGGAACTTCGTGGGCAGTTACCACGATCCGGCCCGGTTGCCCACGGTCGAATACCCCGAACGGCGGCTCGAACTGCCGGAGAACGCCCGCGTCTTCCCCTTCCTCGTCTATGACGGGGCCGATCCTGAACGGGGATTGCGCTGCGTGGCCTGCAAGATCTGCGAGAAGGAATGCCCGCCGCAGTGTATCTACATCGTGCTCGAGCGCGATGAACGGGGCAAACCCCAGAAGCACCCCCGCGTCTTCGACCTCGACATCTCGGTCTGCATGAGTTGCCAGATCTGCGTCGAGGTCTGCCCGTTCGATGCCATCCGCATGGACACCGCCTTCGAATGGAGCACTCCCGACCGCTTCGGCGGCCTCCTCCTCCACAAGACGGACCTCGCCAAACCCAATCGCTACTACCACCAGATTCACCCGACGGAGGCGGCCGAGACCGACGCCCGACTCGCCGCCGAGCAGGCCAAGGCCGAGGCGAAGGCCAAGGCCCAGGCCAAACCCAAGGCCGCCCCGCCCCAACCCGCCGCAACCCCGGCAGCCGCGACCCCGTAAGATGCGGGGCACGCCGGAAAATGGGGCGTTGGCAGGACGGACGCCGTTCCGATAGCATCCGCCGCGCGCGCGCATGGCTCAAACCCTTGACCAACTTCTGGACCTCGTTCAGCAGCGGCTGGTCGCCCTTTGGCCGGCTCCGTGGCAGCCCTGGGTCGCCGCTTTCCTGGGCGCCGCCGCCATCGTGGCCACGTTCGGCGGCCTCTTCGCCCTGACCACCTGGCTCGAGCGCAAAGGACTCGCGCGCATCCAGAATCGGCTGGGACCCAACCGCGTGGGCCCTTACGGCCTGCTGCAGCCCATCGCCGACGGCCTCAAGATGTTGACCAAGGAGGACATCGTCCCCCGCGCCGCGGATCAGTGGATCCACTTCCTGGCACCCATCCTCAAGGTCGTGCCGGTGTTGCTCGCATACTCGGTCATCCCCTTCGGACGCCATCTCGTGGCCCTGGATCTCGAGGCCGGTTTGCTGTTCTTCTTCGCCGTGGGCTCGGCCACCGAGATCGCTGTGTTCATGGCGGGGTGGGGGAGCCGCAACAAGTACTCGTTGCTGGGGGCCATGCGCGCCATCGCGCAGTTGATCAGCTACGAAGTCCCCCTCGTCCTGTCCGCCGTGAGCGTCGTGCTGGTGGCCGGCACCTTGTCGCTGCCCGCCATCGTGGACAGCCAGGCCGGCCATGGCTGGGCGGGGCTCGCGAACTGGCACGTCTTTACGCCGTGGGGGCTGGCCGGCTTCGTGTTGTTCATGATCGCCGCCACCGCCAAGACCAACCGTTCCCCCTTCGACCTGCCCGAGGGTGAATCGGAGATCATCGCCGGTCACATGGTCGAGTATTCCGGCTTCAAGTACGCCCTCTTCTACCTGGGCGAGTACCTGAGCCTGTTCGCGATCAGCGGCGTCGGCATCACGCTGTTCCTGGGCGGATGGCGGGCACCGGTGGCCTGGCTGGATTGGGTGCCGTCGTACCTGTGGTTCGGTGCCAAACTTCTCGGTTGCATCGCGGTCTTCATCTGGCTGCGCGGGACCATGCCCCGGCTGCGCGCCGATCAGCTCATGAACTTCGCCTGGAAGTTCATGTTGCCGATGTCCCTCGTCACGCTCGTGGCCGCCGCCATGTGGCACGCCACCGCGACCTGGACCTTCCCGGGAGCCGGGCTGTGGCGATGGGTGCTCGGAGCGGCGCTCCTCCTGCTGCCCTACCGCGCGCTGAGCCGGAGCCTCACCCAGCGCGGGCGGTTGGGGCCGCGCCGGTACCGCTTCGCCGACTAGACGTGCATGGAACCCGCTGCCTTCATCGCTGCGTTGCTGGCCCTCGGCGGGGCGGTGGCCGCGGTCTCCCTGCGCAACCTGATCCACTGCGCCCTCTGCCTGGTACTGACCTTCTTCAGCGTGGCCGGCCTGTTCCTCGGCCTGGGCGCCGAGTTCGTGAGCTTCGCCCAGGTGATGGTGTACGTGGGGGCGATCGCCATCCTGATTGTCTTCGCCAGTCTGATGACCCGGGATCCGGGAGCCGATCCCGCCCGCGTGCCCGAGCCCCGTGCCATCCAACCCTGGCCCCTTGGCCTCGGGATTGCCGGGGCCGTGACGGGTGTCCTGCTGGCGTGCGTGGGGAGCAGCCGGCTGTTGCCTGACGTGACGGCACCCGCCGTTGCGCCGTCGGTGAGGGAGTTGGGGCAGGAGTTGATGACCAGGTATGTCGTCGCGCTCGAGGTCGTGGGGTTGCTCCTGACCGCGGCGATGATTGGGGCGGTGGTATTGGCGGTCCGCGAACCGCGGCCGCTGGACCGGGAGGTGGGGCGATGACGAGGCGTTGTGGACCCATGAGTTCCGCCAATCGCGAGGCGTCTGGAGTGCTGGGGTTCACCCCCGGGTTTCCTGCGCGGTTCAAGGGAAGCGTCCTGTTCGGGCCGGACCTGCTCAAGGGCCATGAACCACGGAGTGCGCAGGCTGGAAGCCCGCACCACAGGTTCACGGAGAGGCGTCCTGGCGCACATGCAGAACCGACCCCTTGCGGTTGGCGCATCTGTGGGACCGACCCCTTTGGGGTGGAAGAGGTATGACGCCGCTGCAACGTTATCTGGTGGTCTCGACCCTGCTCTTCGGCGTGGGCCTCGCCGGAGCCCTCACCCGCCGCAACGCCATCCTCGTGCTCGTCGGCATCGAGTTGATGCTCACCGCCGCCAACCTCAACTTCATCGCCTTCTGGCGGTACGGGCCCAACCCGGAATCGGCCGCCGGAATCGTGTTCACCCTCTTCGCCATCGCGGTCGCCGCCGCCGAAACCGCCGTGGGCCTCGCCCTCATCATCAAGATCTATCGGCACCGCCGCACCACCCACCTGGACCAGATGGACACGCTCAAAGGCTGACCGGCCATGGAAGGGATCGCCCGACATCTCTGGCTCGTGCCCACCCTGCCGCTCGTGGCGGCAGGCGTGCTCGCGCTGGTGCCGCGTCGGGAGCGACGCTGGGCCGCCGGGTTGGCCATCGGCGCCCTGGCGGTCAGCCTGGCCCTGGCCCTCCTGGCCTTTGCCCGCACACTCACCGGGCCGGGCGTGCGCCTGACACACAACTTCACCTGGCTCGAGTTTGGCGACGCCCGGCTGGTGTTGGGTTGGGTCCTCGATCCCCTCGGGGCCGCCATGCTGGTCATGGTCACCGTGGTGGGTTTGCTGATCTTCGTCTTCAGCCTCGGGTACATGGCGGCCGACGAAAACTTCACCCGGTTCTTCTGCTTTCTGTCGCTGTTCGCCGGCGCGATGCTCGGCGTGGTCATCGCCAACAGCCTGCTCCTGCTGTTCATCTGCTGGGAGCTCGTCGGGTTGGCGTCGTACCTCCTCATCGGGTTCTGGTACGACAAGCCGGCCGCTGCGGCTGCCGCGAAAAAGGCCTTCATCACCACGCGCATCGGGGACATGGCGCTACTCGTCGGCATGCTCTGGTTGTACACGGCGGGCGGTACACTGGTCTTCTACGACGGAGGCGAAGGCTGTCCTGGAAGCCGGAGCGGTCAACCGCCTTGCGGCCCAGACCCTGACGGGCGGACTGACGCTGAGCACGGCGCTGGGCCTGCTGATCTTCGTCGGCGCCATGGGCAAGTCCGGTCAGGTGCCGCTGCATGTCTGGCTGCCGGACGCCATGGAAGGCCCCACGCCAGTCAGCGCGCTGATCCACGCCGCCACCATGGTGGCCGCGGGCGTGTTCCTCGTGGCGCGGATGTTCCCCCTGCTCGCCGCCTTGCCGGCCGGCGCGGCGGGAGGGGTCTCCGTCGCGCTGCAAGCGGTGACCTGGGTGGGCGCGCTGACGGCGGTGTTCGCGGCCGTGATCGCCGTGGCGCAGACGGACATCAAGCGGATCCTCGCCTACTCGACGGTATCGCAACTCGGTTACATGTTCGTCGGGCTCGGCGTGGGCGGGGTGGCGGTGGGGATGTTCCACCTGTTGACCCACGCGTTTTTCAAGGCCCTGTTGTTCCTCGGCGCCGGGTCGGTCATCCACGGCTGCCATCACGAGCAGGACATCCGGCGCATGGGCGGCTTGCGGAGGCTCATGCCGGTCACGTTTGCCACGTACGCGGTCGGTATGATGGCGCTGGCGGGGGTGCCGGTGTTCTTCGCCGGGTTCTGGAGCAAAGACGCCATTCTGCACGCGGCGCACGGCTGGCCCGTATCGCAAGGCCCGTACTACCTGGTGGTGCTGGGGGCATTGCTGACGGCCTTTACATGACGCGCCAGGTCTGTTACGTGTTTTTCGGCCAGCCCAGGAACGCCGGTCACGCGCAGGAGCCGGCGGCTGCAACGGTGCACGAGAGCCCGCGGGTGATGACCTTCCCCCTGATCGCCCTGGCCGTGTTCGCGGTCGGGCTGGGGTTCCTGGGAACTCCGGCCTGGCCGTGGCTGCAGCGGTACCTCGAAGGGTTGCCGGCGGTGGGCGACTGGGGGCGCATGTTCGCCGGCGGCGCCGGCGCGGCGATGCTGCTGTCCGCCGTCATTGTGGCGCTCGGGATCGGGCTGGGCTGGTGGCTGTACGGACGCCGGGTCATCCCCCGGGCGGACTCGCCGGATGTGCTCGAGGTGAGCTGGCCGCAGACCTACGCGCTGCTGCGCCAGAAATTCCTGGTGGACGAACTCTACGAGGCCACGGTTGAACGCGCCCATGCCGGCTGGGCCGCGTTGAGCGAACGGCTGGACCGGTGGGTCTGGGGCGGGTTCGTGTGGCTGGTCGAGCTCATCGCGCAAGGCCTCGCGTGGGCGAGCCGGTTGGTGGACGAATATGTCGTCAACCTGGGCTTTGACGCGGCCTGCCGCCGGTTGAATCGGGACGGTCGTACGGCCGCCGGACTGACGGATGGCCAGTTGCCGAATTACCTGCGGGCGCTGGGGACGGCGTTCGTCTGCCTGGTGCTGATGCTGATGTGGGGAGGTTGCCGGTGAACGAGGGGTCCTGGCTGACGCTGTTGACCTTCACCCCGCTGATCGGCGGGGTGGCCGTGATCGCGCTCGGCCCGCGACGGGCGGCGATGGCGCAGCGCCTTGCCTTGGGCGTGGCGCTGACGGTGCTGGCGCTGGCGGTGCTGGTGGGGCTGCGGTTCGACGTCGGTTCGGGGAGCCTGCAATTCGTCGAGCGCCACGCCTGGATCCCGGCGCTGGGCGTGCACTACCACCTGGGCGTGGACGGGTTGGGACTGCTGATGATCGTTCTGACGGGCTTGCTGGTGCCGATGGCCATGCTGGCGTCCTGGCGCCTGGGGGAGCGCGGGTCGCTGTACTTCGGTCTGATGCTCTGGCTGGAGGCCGGGTTGCTGGGGACGTTCACGGCCCTGAACTTCTTTCACTGGTTCCTGTTCTGGGAACTGAGCCTGGTGCCCGCGTTCTTCTTGATCAAGCTGTGGGGAGGCCGGGAGAGCAGTGCGGCCGCGGCGCAGTTCTTCGTGTACACGATGGTCGGGAGCGTCGCGATGCTGCTGGGGTTCCTGGCGGTGTACCTGGCGGTGGGCACCTTCGACTTCGTGGAACTGGCCGGGCTGGGGGCGCGGGACGGGTTGACGGCGGCCTTTGCGCAACAACTGGCGGGAACGGGGCTGCCGGCCGGCGTGCTGACCACGGCAGTGTTCCTGGCGGTCTTCTTGGGGTTGGCGGTCAAGGTGCCGCTGATGCCGTTTCACACCTGGCTGCCGGCCACGTATGCCGAGGCACCCACCGGGGTCACGATGTTGCTGACGGGCGCCATGTCCAAAATGGGCGTGTACGGATTTCTGCGCCTGCTCTTGCCGATCTTCCCGGAGTCACTCCGGGCGTGGCAGGGCCCGCTGCTGGGGCTGGCGGTACTGACCATTCTGTTCTCGGCCGCCGCGGCGTTTGCGCAGCGCGACCTCAAACGGCTGCTCGCGTATTCGTCCATCAACCACCTTGGCTATTGCCTGCTGGGTGTGTTCGCGGTGGCCACCACGGCGAGCGGGACCGGTCGGCTGGCGCAGGAGTCGGCCGCGGCGCTCAACGGCGTGTTGCTCCAGATGTTCAATCACGGGCTGACGGCCGCGACGCTGTTCTGCTTCGTGGGCTGGATCGAGCAACGCGCGGGCGGCCTGCGGGGTCTGGACGACTTTGGCGGGCTGCGGCGGGTGGCGCCGGTCCTGACGGGGCTGATGGGGATTGCGCTCTTCTCCTCGCTCGGGCTGCCGGGACTCAACGGGTTTGTGGGCGAGTTCCTGATCTTCAAGGGCAGCTTCGCCCTGGCGCCGTGGGCGACGGTTGGCGCGACCGGCGGGCTGTTGCTGACGGCGGTCTTCCTGCTGACGCTCAGCCAGCGGGTGTTTCACGGCCCGCTCAATCCGCGCTGGCAAACGCTGCCGGATCTGAGTCGGGCCGAGCGGTGGATCGTGGCGCCCGCCACCGCACTGATGTTCCTCGTGGGCCTGTATCCCCAGAGCGTGCTGGGCTTCACGAACGAGACCGTGAAACGGTGGGTGGCCTTGCTCCCGTGATCCCCATGCTGCCCTGGACCATCTATCTTAGTTTCCTGGGGGCGGCGGCGCTGCTGCTGATCCCGGCGCATCGTGCCTCGGCGGCGCGTGGGGTCGCGCTGGCCATCACATTGGTGACGGGGGTGTGCGCGTTCGGCGGCGGGTTGGCCTACCAGCCCGGGGCGGAGCTGCTCACGCTGACGCGCGTGCCCTGGATTCCGGCGCTGGGGATCGAGTACTTCCTGGCGGTGGACGGGATCAACCTGACGCTGGTCTTCCTGACGGCGCTGGCGGCGGTGGCGGGGGTGCTGTTCTCGTGGAACGTGACCGACCGGCCGCGGGAGTTCTTTGCCCTCTACCTGACGCTGATCGGTGCGGTGTACGGCGTGTTCCTGAGCTTCGATCTGTTCCTGCTCTTCTTCTTTTACGAGGTGGCGATCATTCCGAAGTACTTCCTGATCGCGATCTGGGGTTCGACGCGGCGCGAGTACGGCGCGATGAAGTTGGTGCTGTACTCGTTTCTGGGCAGCGCGCTGGTGTTTCTCGGCCTGCTGGCGGTGTACGTGGGGGCGCTGCGAGCGACGGGCACCGGCACGTTTGACCTGCAGGCGCTGGCGCAGGTGGCGTACCCGGCGACGTTCCAGCGCTGGGTGTTTCCCTTGATGTTCCTGGGCTTTGGGGTTCTGGCGGGGTTGTGGCCGCTGCACACCTGGGCGCCCACCGGGCACGTGGCGGCGCCGACGGCGGCCTCGATGTTGCTGGCGGGAGTGGTGATGAAGCTGGGCGCGTACGGGGCCCTGCGGGCGGGGGGTGGCGTTGTTTCCGGAAGGCGTGCGGGCCTGGCAGGAACCGCTGGCGGCCTTGGCGGTGATCGGGATTGTGTACGGGGCGCTGGTGGCGCTGGTGCAGCGGGATTTCAAGTTCGTGATCGGCTACTCGAGTGTGAGCCACATGGGGTTTGTGATGCTCGGCCTGGTCACGCTGCACGAGGTGGGCGTCAGCGGAGCCGTCCTGCAGATGTTCTCGCACGGCATCATCGCCGGACTGCTGTTCGGCGTGGTGGGGCGGATGGTCTACGACCGGGCGCATACCCGCGAGCTGGAGGAGTTGGCGGGGCTGCGCTTGAGCCGGCGGTTGCCGTTCGCCGCGGCGACGTTTGTGATGGCGAGCCTGGCGTCGATGGGCCTGCCGGGGGTTCAGCGGGTTTGTGGCGGAGATCTCGGTGCTGATCGGGGCCTGGCAATCCCTGCCGTTGGCGGTGGGCGTGACCGGGATCGGGATTGTGCTCGGGGTGGCGTATCTGCTCCGGGCGATGCAGCACGGCTTCTTCGCGGGCGGCGAGGTCGAACAGATCAGCCACTCAGGGAGCCCGGCGCCACCGTTGCCGCCCATTTCGTGGCCGGAAAAGGTGGGTGCCGGGTTGCTGCTGCTGACGACGGTGGTGATCGGTTTGTTCCCCCGGCTGCTGCTGGATTACATCGTGCCGAGCGTACAGCCGCTGGTCTCGGCCTGGAAACAGGGAGGGGGATCATGAACTACCTGGCGCTGCTGCGGCTGGCCGGCCCCGAAATGCTCGTGGTGCTCGCGGCGCTCGGCGCGTTGCTGGTCGATCTTGCGATCCTGCGGGATCAACCCGCGCGGATCCGGCGGTGGCTGGGCGCCGCCATCGCCGGTGCGGGATGCCTGAGCGCCGGGCTTTACATCCTGAATGTGCCGGTTTATGGGCGCGCGCTGGACGGGATGTTCGTGGCGGATCCGCTCACTCAGACGGTGAAGCTGGTGTTGTTGGGACTGACGCTTCTGACGGTGTTGCTCTCCGGTCGAGGCGGATTTCACCGACCACATCAGCGAGTACTTCGCCCTGCTGCTCCTGGCGACGACCGGCATGCTGCTCATGACGAGTGCGGAAGATCTGTTGCCGATCTTTCTGGCGCTCGAGTTGACCAGCCTCTCGCTTTACGCGCTGGTGGCCTTGCGGCGGCAGGATCTGGCCGCGACCGAGGCGGGACTCAAGTATTTCTTTTTCGGGGCGCTGGCCGCGGCCTTTGCCCTGTTCGGGTTCAGCCTGCTCTATGGGGTGACGGGGGCGACGGGGCTCGAAGGGATCGCGAAGGCGCTGCGGGGTCGGGGCTTTGATCCTCTGCTGGCGGCCGCGCTGGTGATGGTGATCGTGGGCTTCGGGTTCAAGGTGGCGGCGGTGCCGTTCCATCTGTGGGCGCCGGACGCTTACCAGGGTGCCCCGACCCCGGCGGCCGCGCTGGTGGCGTCGGGCTCGAAAGTGGCGAGCTTTTTCCTGTTGGCGAAGGTGCTGCTGGGGGCGTTCCCGGAGAGCGCGGGCGGGGCGGGGTTGGCGGCGTTCCGGGCGGGATGGATGCCGGTGCTGGCGGTGCTGGCGGTGGCTTCGATGTTGCTGGGGAACCTGGCCGCACTGGCGCAGCGCGGGCTCAAGCGGCTGTTGGCGTACTCCGCCGTGGCGCATGCCGGGTACCTCCTGCTGGCCGTGCTTGCCGTGGCCGGGGAGGAGAGTCGGACCGGGGCGCTGACGTCACTGGTCTTTTACGCGGCCACGTACGCCCTGACCGCGGTGGGGGCCTTCGGCATGGCGGCCCTGGCGGAGCGCTCGGGCGGGAGTGATGCGCTGTCGGGACTCACGGGTCTGGCGAGGCGGAGCCCCTGGCTGGGGGAGCACTCGCCGTGCTGATGCTCTCCCTGGCGGGTTTGCCGCCCTTCGCCGGTTTCGTGGCCAAGTTCTATGTGTTTGCGGTGGCCCTGAAGGCGGACGCCGTGCATTTCAGCCTGCTGTGGCTGGTGGCTGCCGGCCTCGCGCTGAGCCCGGTGGCGCTCTACTACTACCTGAAGGTGCTGAAGCAGGCGTACGTCGTCGAACCCGTGCCAGGAGCGAAGCCGACGGGCCGGGCAGGTTCGTGGGCGGAGGGCACGGTGGTGGGTTTGGCCGCCGGCGGGTTGGTGTTGCTGGGCGTGTTCCCCCACCTGCTCCTGGGCCCGATCGAGGCTGCCGTGCGAGCGGCCGGTTTCTAGCCTCCCGTTCGCGTTTCCCGCGGGGTCGTTGGCTACTTCGCCAAGTCCGGGTCGAGGATCTGCACTTCGTACTCCTTGCGGAGTTGCTCGGCGAAAGCGGGCAGGCGCCGTTCGACACCCTGCGTGAGGAGGATCTCTCGGAGTTCGGGTGCGATCTGCTCGAAGGCTAGTTTGCCGGCGGGGATCTTCTCGTCGACGCGGGCGATGTAGAGGCCGAAACGCGTGGCGATGGGGTCGCTGACCTGGTTGAGAGGGAGACGAAAGAGGGCTTCGAGGAGCTCGGGCGCCATCGCCGTGCGCGCGCTGGCCGTGTATTCCCCACCGGTGCGGGCGACATCCGGGTCCTCGGAAACCTCCCGGGCCACGGTCGCGAAGTCCGCCCCCGCCCTGAGTCGCTTCACCGTGTTGGTGGCCAGGGCGAGTTTGGCGGCGAGTTCACGTTCGACCAGCGGGCCGCGGGTGACGGGGTCGACGGTGTAGAAGAGGATGAGGTGGGCCTTGACCTGCTCGGGGCGTTCGAGGCGGGCGAGGTGGGCCTGCCGGATCTGGGCCAAACGGTTGGTCGCGTCCTGGTAGATGCCGGTGTGCTGGTTGCCGGCCGCGGCGATCTTCTGCGCGGTTTCCTGGACTTCCTGGGCCTGGAGGTCGATGCCCTCGAGGTAGAACTGCCGGACCTGCTCGTCCGTGACGGTCAGCTTGGCCTTGATCTCCCGTTCGAGGACCTTCTCGACGACGGCTTGTTCGAAGGCCTTCTGCTCGAACACCTCGGGCTTGAGGCCGGTGGCCAGGAGCTGGCGGCGGTAGGATTCCTCCGAGGGCGCCTTGCTCTTGGTATCCGCGATGAACTTGTCGGCGAGTTCGCGCGCCTTGGACTTGTCGGCCGCCGTGGCGCGCTGAACGAGGAGGCGCGTGAGGATCATCCGCTCCAGCATACGGGCGCGGAGTTCCGGCTCTTCCCGGGGCGAGATGGCCTGGTTCTGCGTGGCCAGAGTGGCTTTGAGGGCGGTGATGGCATCGTCGAGCTCGAGTTGACGGATCTCGAAGCCCTTGCCCTTGGCGAGCACCGGGTTGTCGAACAGGGTGGCCGGGTTCGCGGCCGTGTGCCCCGTGGAAGCGAGCAGACTGGCGCCCAGCACCAGCGCCAGGGACAAGGGAGAAACGCGCATGGCGTCAGAGGGTGACCACATGGAGGTTGGTGATGTCGGGATCCTGGCGCAGCGCCTCGAGGACGGGCCCTGGCGGCACGCTGTCGAGGTTGAGCACCGTGAAGGCCTCGCCTCCAGCCACGTCGCGGCTGAGGCTCATGCTGGCAATGTTCACGTTGTGGCGCCCGAGCAACGTGCCGACGTGTCCGACCATGCCGGGCCGGTCCTTGTTGTTCATCATGAAGACGACGCCGGAGGGCTGGATCTCGGTGGGACGGCTGAAGACCCGGACGATCCGGGGGTTGTCGGGTGAGCCGAAGAAGGTGCCGCCGGCCGAGCAGACCTTCCGGCCGCCGTCGTACACCGTCACATGCAGCCATTCGTTGAAGGTGACCGGTTCGTCCGAGCGCTTCTCTTCGACCGAGATGCCGAAGGTGGCCGCCACACTGCGGACGTTGATGTGGTTGAGCTTGTCCACCGCCGAGCGGCTGAGAAA
This sequence comes from Verrucomicrobiota bacterium, assembly GCA_027493615.1. Classification (GTDB taxonomy): domain Bacteria; phylum Verrucomicrobiota; class Verrucomicrobiia; order Limisphaerales; family J093; genus DSVZ01. The sequence goes on along the minus strand of JAOSKK010000037.1, from coordinate 254,442 downwards.
GCCCTGGAGAACCGCGCGGGTGACCGGGTCGGTATTCGGCAGTTCCCGGGCCTTGCCTCCGTAGGTCACGTACACCCGGTCCACCTGCGCCGGGGCGAGCTGGCCCAGGAACTTGCCCAGTTTCTCGCCGAGAATGAGGTAGGGTCGTACCTGCTCGTAAGTTCGGGCGTCAAGATGTGGCAGATTGACCGCGTTGCGCACCTCACCGGTGAGGAGGTAGTTCGTGATGACCTCGGCGACCTCGATGCCGCACTTCTCCTGCGCTTCCGCTGTGCTGGCGCCAAGGTGGGGGGTCAGGATCACCGCGGGGTGCTTCCGGTAGGGATGATCCGGCGCCAGCGGTTCGTGGACGTACACATCCAGGGCGGCCGCCGCCACCTTGCCGGAGTCCAGCGCCGCCAGCAGATCCGCATCCTCGATGATCTCGCCGCGGGCGCAGTTCACGATCCGCACGCCGGGCTTCATCTTGGCGAACGCCGCCGCGTTCAACATCCCGCGCGTCTGGTCGGTCGCCGGCAGGTGGATCGTCAGGAAGTCGGCGTCGCGATAGAGCATGTCGACGTCGGAAACCAGCTCAACACCCAGGGCTCGCGCGCGAGTGGCGTTGAGGAACGGGTCGTAGGCCAGGACCCGCATGCCAAACGCCGTGGCCCGGACCGCGACCTCGCCGCCGATCCGGCCCATGCCCAGCACCCCGAGGGTCTTGCCCGCCAGCTCCACCCCTTGAAACGCCTTGCGATCCCACTTGCCCGCCACCATGGTGCTGTGCGCCTGCGGGACCTTGCGCGCGAGACTCAGCAGCATCGCGAACGTCAACTCGGCCGTGGTGATCGTGTTGCCGCCCGGTGTGTTCATCACCACCACGCCCCGCGCCGTCGCCGCCTCGACATCGACGTTGTCCACGCCCACGCCCGCGCGGCCCACGACCCGCAACTGCGGCGCGGCTTCGAGAACCGCCCGCGTGACCTTGGTCTCCGAACGCACCACCAACGCCACCGCCTCGGCCACCACCGGCAACAAGGCCGCTTCGGATAACCGCTGATCGAGGACCTGCACCTGAAACTCGGGGCGCTGCTTCAGCAACGCGATTCCTTTGGGCGACACCGGGTCGCAAACAACAATTTTCATCGGGATAACGCCCGTCGGGCGTCAAACAGCGGGCAGTCTAGGGGATGCCGGAAACCAGGTCAAACGCCGGAACGGCCCCGACCGGCACATCCGGCGTGCGGTTGCTTGACAGGCCGCCGCAATCCGCCTACCCGTCCGCGATGTCCACCGCCTGGGCTCTGCATCGCAAGGGGTCGCGGTTGCCGGTGGAACCGGCGATATGAAGAAACCTGTCGGCCCCCCGACCACCTTGGTGTGGTTCCGTCTTGACCTTCGCCTGAACGACAACCCCGCCCTGCACGCGGCGTCGCGGCGGGACGGACCCGTGCTGCCCGTTTTCATCTGGGCACCGGAGGAGGAAGGGGACTGGCCCCCCGGCGCGGCGTCGCGCTGGTGGCTCCACCAGTCGCTCCAGGCGCTGGCGGTCGAGTTGCACGCGCGGGGTTCGCGGCTGGTGCTGCGCCGGGGTCCAGCCCTTGAAACCTTGCGGGAGTTGGCCCGGCAGAGCGGAGCGCGTGCGGTGTTCTGGAACCGCCGGTACGAACCGGCGATTGTGGCGCGCGACCAGGGCCTCATGGAGCACCTGCGCGGGGACGGATTCGAGGTCGAGAGTTTCAATGCCGCCCTGCTGCACGAGCCCTGGACGGTGCAGACGCGGAGCGGCGGGCCCTACCAGGTGTTCACCCCCTTCTGGCGGGCCCACCTCGCTCTGCCAGACCCGCCGGCGCCCTTACCGGTCCCCCCTCGTTGCCGCCTGCATCGCCATGGCCCGCATCATCGCGGCTGGAGACTCTCGGGCTGCTGCCCCGCATCGATTGGGCCGGCGGGATTCGGGCGGCCTGGCAGCCCGGCGAGACGGGCGCGGCCCACAGCCTCGCCCGGTTCGTCGCCGAGGCGGTCAATACGTATACCGAGCGACGAAATCGACCCGACCTTCCGGGGACGTCGCGGCTGTCCCCCCATCTCCACTTCGGCGAGATCGGTCCCCGGCAGATCTGGCGGGCGTTGGAGGAGGCCGGGCACCGGGCCGGAGGGGGAGCCAGGCATGGCGCCAGTCCACGTTCGCCGCCGAGCTGGGTTGGCGCGAGTTTGCCCACCACCTGCTGCATCATTTCCCGCGCACGCCGACCGAGCCCTTGCGCAGTGAGTTCGCCCGGTTCCCCTGGCTCCGTGATGGCGCGCTGCTACGGGCGTGGCAGCGGGGGCGTACGGGTTATCCCATCGTCGACGCGGGGATGCGCGAGCTCTGGGCGACCGGTTGGATGCATAACCGGGTGCGCATGATCGTGGCCTCGTTTCTGGTGAAGGACCTGCGCATCGATTGGCGCGAGGGGTCCGGGTGGTTCTGGGACACGCTGGTGGATGCCGACCTCGCGAACAACACCCTGGGATGGCAGTGGACCGCCGGATGCGGCGCCGATGCAGCGCCCTTTTTCCGGGTCTTCAACCCCGTGAGCCAGGGCGAGAAGTTCGATCCGCACGGGGCTTACGTGCGGCGCTGGGTGCCGGAGCTGGCGGGTCTGGCGGCTGGCTGGATCCACCGCCCCTGGGAGGCGCCGGCTGAGGTGCTGGCCAGCGCCGGCGTAATGCTCGGCGAGAACTACCCGCGGCCGGTGGTGTCCCATGCCGTGGCGCGGGAGGTAGCGCTTGAGGCATACGCCCGAATCAAACGAGGGGTCAGCGGGCGGCCGGCGCTGAACCTTCCAGCGCGGTGCTCGCTCGATGAGCTTTTAAAATGATAGGTTGTAGCGTTCAGATTTCTGGGACTGACCCCATCGGTGGCGTTGACGGGCCGCAGTCCCCTGCCTACGGTCGCTCCATGCACACGGCGACCGCGTTTCCCTCCGCCCGAACTGCCCTGCTCCTGATCGCCGCTGTCACACTGGGGGCGTCCGGGCGCCGCCGCCGCGGGGACCCTGGACCGGGCCGGAGTCGAAGCGGCCTATACCAAACACGAGTTCCGCGTGCCGATGCGCGATGGGGTTCGTTTGCACACCCGCGTGCTCCTGCCGAAAGACGATACCCAGCATTACCCCATCCTCCTGCGGCGAACGCCCTACGGCCTGCGACCCTACGGGAGCAGCGCCTTCAGCGAGCCGGTGGGCACCGTGCAGCGGTTCCTCGAGGACCGGTTCATCCTCGTCGAGCAGGACGTTCGGGGACGCATGGCGTCGGAAGGGGAGTTCGTTCACGTCCGACCGTTCCAGCCGGCGAAGCGCGGTCCAGAAGACACCGACGAGAGCACGGATGCCTGGGATACCATCGACTGGCTCGTCCGCCACCTCCCGGGCCACAACGGTCGGGTCGGAATGTTCGGCATCTCGTATCCCGGCTTCTACACGTCGATGGGAATGATCGACTCGCATCCGGCGTTGCGCGCCGCCTCGCCCCAGGCGCCGGTGGCGGACTGGTTCCGCGGTGATGATTTCCGGCACAACGGCGCGCTGTTTCTCGCGCACGCCTTCAACTTCCTCGCCCAATTCGAGTGGCCGCTTGAGCACCCGACACGTGAACGCCCCCGTCCCTTCGATCATCAGACCCCCGACGGCTACGCGTTCTTTCTCGAACTTGGACCGCTCGCCAACGCGGAGCCGCTGCACTTCAAGGGGCGGGTCCCTTACTGGTCCGAGTTGGCGGCGCACCCGAACTACGACGACTTCTGGCAGGCGCGCAACGTCCTGCCGCATCTGCGCAACATCCGTTGTGCGGTGCTGACGGTGGGTGGGTGGTACGACGCCGAGGACCTGTACGGCACGCTCGCGACCTACCGGGCGGTCGAACGTCAGAACCCGGGTTTGACCAACCTGCTGGTGATGGGGCCCTGGGCACACGGAGACTGGGGGGAGGGATGAGGGGGACCGTCTGGGCCACGTTTCGTTTCGGGCCAGGACGGCTGAGTTCTACCGCGAGCAGATCGAGTTGCCGTTCTTCCGCCACTTTCTGAAGGGCGACACCAACTGGGCGCTGCCCGAGGCGTTCGTGTTCGAGACCGGCACGCATCAGTGGCGTCGCTTTGACCAATGGCCACCGCGGTCGAGCACCGCGGCGACCTTGTTCTTCCGTGCCGCCGGCCGGTTGGACTACGAACCGCCCGGCGAGGGGGAAGACGCGTTCGACGAGTATGTGAGCGATCCTGCCAAACCCGTTCCGTACATCCCGAACATTGCCAATGGCATGACCCGCGAATACATGACGGACGACCAGCGGTTCGCGGCGTCGCGTCCGGACGTCCTGGTCTATGCCAGCGCGCCGCTGGAGGAGGACCTCACGATCGTGGGGCCGATCACGGTCACGCTGCACGTTTCAACGTCAGGGACCGATGCCGACTGGGTGGTGAAACTGATCGACGTCTACGAGCCGGCGTATCCGGATCCGGAACCGAATCCGGCCGGCGTGCGGCTGGGAGGCTACCATCAACTGGTGCGGGGGGAGCCGATGCGCGGCCGATTCCGGAACAGCTTCGAACTTCCGGAGCCGTTCGTGCCGGGCCGGGTGGAACGGGTGGCGTGGGAGATGCCGGACGTCTGCCACACGTTTCGGCGGGGGCATCGGGTGATGGTCCACGTGCAGAGCTCCTGGTTCCCGCTGGTGGACCGCAACCCGCAGACATTTGTGGATGCATGGCAGGCCCGACCCGAACACTTCCAGCGAGCCTCGCAACGGGTTTATCGCGGGGGACTCAGGGCGTCGGCGATCACCTTCGCCGTGCTGCGAGCCACAGGGCTCAAGCCCGGGTCGTGACGGCCTTCGCCTGATCGAGACTGGTCGGCTGTGGTCGGCTGTCCACCCGCGGAAGCGGTGAGGCGTGCGGTCCTGGCCGACCAACCCAGGCTGCGAGCCCATCGCGCTCGCCGGCGCCGTTCCGAGGGCAAGTGCAACGCGGGCACCGTACCGCAGCACTTCCGTTCCGCCCGTGGCGGGCGGGCAGGACTCCACGCGCTGGTGTTTGCCAGATCCGCGGACGTTCCAAGACTGGGAGACTGAAAGGACGCGTCCTGACGAGCCGCGCTGGCGGGCAGATCCGCATTGCTCAACGAGGGCCGCCTGTGATAAGGCCCCCGGCCTGTCATGCGTGACTTCATTGCCTTCACCCTTGCCCGATCGCACCGCCTGGAGCTGCCCATCCTGACATCGCCGGGCACCGCGTTGCTGCCGGGCGCCACGGTCCGCCAGATGGTGTGCGACGCGGAAACCCAGGCGGCGGTCGTCGGCGCGCTCCACGCCCGGTTCCAACTGCCGGTCGTGCTTTCGGCCATGGACCTGAGCGCGGAGGCGGAAGCCTTCGGAAGTGAAGTTCAACTCAGTGACAACGAGGTTCCCACGGTTGTGGGTCGCCGGGTGACCTCGCGCGAGGACGCCGAGCGACTGGCCGTTCCCGCGGTGGGTGCGGGGCGAACCGGAGTGGCGCTGGAGACCGTGCGACGTCTCCGGGGGTTGCCCGGGCAACCGTTTGTCTTCGGCGGGATGATCGGGCCGTTTTCGCTGGCGGCGCGGCTTTGCGGGGTGAGCGAGGCGTTGGGCTTGACAGTGGAGGATCCCGGGTGGGTCCATGTCGTGACCGACAAGGCAACGGCGTTTCTCCTCGCGCAGGCCCACGCTTTTCGAGCGGCCGGTGCGGACGGTGTCGTCATGGCCGAACCCACCGCCGGCCTTTTGTCCCCGCGGGCGCTGGCCGAGTTCTCCTCGGCCTACGTGCAGCGGATTGTGACAGCCGTGGACGCGCCGGGCTTCACGGTCGTCCTGCACAACTGTGCGGCGAAGCTGGTGCATCTCCCGGCGGTGCTGGCGGCGGGGACGCGGGTCGTGCACTTCGGCGCGCCGATGGATCTGCCCGGGGCGCTGGGACAGGCGCCGGCCACGACCGTGGTGGCTGGCAACCTGGATCCCAGCCGCGTGTTTGTGCAAGGAACGCCCGAGACCGTAGCGATCGCCACGCGGGAGTTGCTGGCCGCCACCGATGGGCGGCGCAACTTCGTGATCTCTTCCGGCTGCGACCTGCCGCCGCCCACGCCGCTGGCGAATCTTGAGGCCTTCTTCGCCGCGGCGCGGAACGGCCGCCGCTGAGTCGGGCGAGGCGTGGGTCGGACGGGGGAGGGCGCCGACCCACCTGGGTTCACGGCAGGACCTTGACCCGGAGTTTGCGGAAGGCGACGGCGCCGTGGTCACCCTGCAGGAAGAAGGGGCCCGGCTCGTTGACCCGGTTGTCGAGTTCGCCGCCGGTGGGGCGGTCGATGGTCACGTTGTCCATGGTCTTGATGCCGTTCAAGAAGACGGTGGCCTTGTTGCCGACGAGGGTGGCCTCGACGGTCTGCCATTCCCCGGCCTTCCTGGACGCCATCTGGGCGGGGGCGGTGTGGTTGTAGAAGGAGCCGTTGCTCGTGATGGAGGGGGTGGTGGCGTCGCCATCGTCCAGGATCTGGAGCTCGTGCCGGCCGCGGAGGTAGAAGCCGCTATTGGCGCCCTTGGGCACCATGTATTCGAAGCGGACCGTGAAGTTCCAGAACTTCTCGGTGCTCACCAGGTCGGTGCCGTGCCCGCCCTCCGGGACGGTGTTGACGAGCATGCTGTTTTGGGCGCTCCAACTCGGGGTGCCGTCGGGTTGGCGCAGCCGCCAGCCGGTGAGGTCTACGCCGTTGAAGAGGGGCCTGAAGCCCTGGGCGGCTTCCTCGGGGCTGACCTCGTAGGTCAGGCGATGCGGGGTGCCTTCACCGGGAGCCAGGCCCAGTGCCCACTGGATGCCGCCGAGGATGTGCTGCTGGTAGGCCCTGGCCACGTCGGCGGAGTTGGCGCGGTTGCCGCGGCCATCGGTCCACTCGGTATCCCAGACATCCTCGCGGTGGCCCAGCGCGGTGTAGAAGACGCGGCCCTTGCCATACTCCTTGCACCAGGAGATGGGGAAGTCGCCGGGGTAGCCCCTTGTTCGGGTGGCGATCGAGGCTGAGCAGCCCGCGGACATTGGCGCGGTCGAAGTTCTTGAAGAGGTAGATCTCGTCGAACACCACGTAATCCTTGCCAAGATGAATGTTGGCGGCGTGCTTGGGATCTTCGTTGATACAGGCCACCTTGACCTGTTCGTGGTGGGTGAGGAACTCGCCGCCCAGCATCTGCAGGAAGGCCGGATAGCCGTGGTAGGTGTCACTGCACGAGTGCATGCCGACAAAGGCCTTGCCCGACCGGATCCAGTTGAGGAAGTACTCCTTGTCGGGGATGGCCAGGTCCCCGGTGGTGTTGGCGAAGATGACGCCGTCGTACTTTTGGAGGCTGGCCGGGGCCATCTTCTCCCGCACCTCGGCGTCGTCCTTGCCCTCGGGTCCCCCGCGGACGTAGTCGACGGTATAGGTGCCGGATTCGGCGCCGAGCAGGGCGAGGACCTTCTCCGCGACGGGGATCGAGCTGTGACGGGAAGCCTTTGGTGGCGGTGACCACCAGCAGGTGTTTGGGGGTGGTGGCGGCCAGCGTGGTGAGGGCCGCGAGGAAGAGACCGGGGAGCAGGAGGAACCGGCGAGGCTTGAGACGGTACAAGGCGTTCATGAGTAGGATTCAGGTTTGTGGCGATCCACGGCTACACCGACGCCGCGCCGCGGACACCCATTCATTGTGCCGCAGAGAAGGCGGACAGCAACCCCTGACGCTGATGGCGGGTGGGAAAAACGGGCTTGCTTTCGGACCGCTGATCCGCAGCATCCGAAACCGTCGTTTGGCAAGCTTGTCTCTTCCACGGCATGGTGAATCTTCAGTTGAACAGCGTTCAGTGATGATTTGAAACCCGACGGTCGGGAACATACTGGAATCAGCGGTCTGAACCCAACGACAGCTCAGCACGGATGAACAACAAACTGTTTGTGGGCAATCTGTCCTACAACGTCACCGAGAATGACCTGCACGACGCCTTTGCTGCGCACGGCGTGGTGGTGGAGGCCAACCTGATGGTGGACCGTGTCAGTGGCCGCCCGCGCGGCTTTGGCTTCGTCACGATGAGCACGGCTGAGGAAGCCGAGAAGGCCATCCAGGCGTTGAACGGCGCCATGCTCGACAACCGGGCCCTGACCGTGAACATCGCCCGGCCCAAGGAAGAGCGGCCTCCGGGCGGCGGCGGCGGCTTTCGTCGCGGACCCCGTCGGGACTACGGCGGTGGCGGCGGCGGCGGTGGCGGCGGCGGTGGCGGCGGCGGTGGCGGTTCGGGCCGGCGCGAGCGTTACTGAATTCCCGTGAGTTTCCGAACCGGGGGCGGCCATCCGGCGGTTCCCGGTTTTGCTTTTGTGCCTGGCCGCGTCCTCAAGGGCGGAAGCCAGGGCGTGGGTTGTTGTGTGCGGGTCGGTGAGACAGACGGTTGTGCCGGAAAGTTGCACCGTGAAAAAGAACCAAGCCGCCAGGGTCACACCGCCGGCCGCCGGTGGGGCCGAGCGTCGGATTCATCCCGTGGTCGTTTACCCGTTCCGTCCGCCGGAGGATTACGGGGATCTCGAGACGCTCTATGGCCTGATCGCGCGACTGGACGCGCAACGGGAGACCTATGCCCGACCCATCACCGTGATGGATCGGAAGACCCATGCCAGCCTGCAGGGACATGCCCGCTTCGAGACGTTCCGCCGGGACACCGTGGCGCGGTGTTCGGACGTGCTCGATGCCTGGTGTGTGGACACGTGTCAGATGTGGTACGCCGGACTGGGCCGGGCTTACGAGCAGGGCGGTCCCGACGACGTCTACTGGCTGATCCCCGGCGACTTCAATTACGGGAGCCCGGTGGGACAGGAGGTGCTGAGCCGGCTGCATGATCTGCCCGAGATCTGTGTCGAACTGGGTCAGGACATCTGCATCGGCGAGATCGAGGCCGACCACAACAACCCGAAGCAGTTGATCGACACGCACGGGACCTTCGCGCTGCTGTACAACTGGTTCCCGAACGAAGGGCGGGAGATCCGGCAGTACACCGAACGGCCGCGCTCGGAGTTCTTTGCCATCCGTCATGCGTTCCTGGGCGAGATGCTCCACCGACGCTGGTATGCCTACGAGCAGACGGTGGTCGTCCTCCTGCGGGCGGTCCAGACCGGGAAGCGCATCACGCGGTTTTCCGTCGGAAACATCTCGGATCTGGAGGAGGGGCGCGAATCCTTCGCTTCCGCCGTCCAGCAGGTCGAACGTACCGAACGCGTCCTCAAGAGCGTGTGGCGCGAGTTGCACACCGAGCAGGCGGACTGGGCCGAGCGCTACCGCCGGCTGGAGACCCAGTCCGAGCAGGTCCGCCGCGCCGCCCTCATCCTTCTCGAGAACCTGTTGTCCTGAGCCCGGCGCTGGACCGGGCGTTGTGCACGCCACATGCATTAGCCGGCCCGGCCACGCGCGCTCGACCCGATTCCCCATCCACCACTGATGAACCGCGACCGCTACAGTGCCCACCGGAACCTGCGAGGTGTCAACTTTGTGTGCCACGCCCCCCAGGCCGAGTCCGTCAGTCTGGTGGGCGACTTCAACGAGTGGAACCCGACCACGCATCCCATGCAGCGGATGGCCGACGGCGGCTGGTTCCTGGTGGCCGAGCTCCGCCACGGACATCACCGGTACGCTTTTCTCGTGGATGGTCACCTCACCACCGACCCGCGCGCCATGGGAGCGACGCGCGACGATCAGGGGCGGCGCGTTTCGCTGGTGGCGGTGAGTTGAGTTAGCGCGGCGCGCCGGCCGGCCAGTTCAGCGTCCGCGCCAGAAACTCAAACGTGCCCACGCCGTGAATCGAGTGGGGCCCGTCGAAGAACTCGATCGCGGCCCGATCTCCGAAGCCGAGCTTCACGTAGTGCCGGCGTGTCTTCGCGAACTCGTAGGCCACCCATTCGTCGGGCGCCACCCCGTCGTCGTGCCCGCGCTCGACCATGAAGGGTCGCGGGAAGATCAGCCAGCTCAGCTCGGCGTAGTTGAAGGTGTTGCCGAGATCGAACTCCGGCATGTCGTATTCGATGGTCCACAGGTAGGAGTATGGCGCGCGGGCAGAGACGTTCTTCCAGATCCACTCGTTGTAGTCCGCGGAACAAATGCTGAGGCAATACCGGTCCACCAGCACCGGGACCCGCATGGCCGTCTTCCCGCCATAGCTCAGGCCGTAGAACGCGATGCGCTCCGGATCGACAAAGTCGAGCGAGGCCAGCCAGCCCGTGATCACCTCGTGCTGCCGCACCATGAAGGACCACAGCGTCAGGCCGAGGGGTTGCGCCTGCCGCAGGACCTGCCGGAACCGGGTCCCGCCGATGTACGGGTTTTGGGGGGCGAAGGTGACGAACCCGCGTTCGGCCAGCCGGAACGCATACCGGTGATAGGCGTTGTTCTGGACGTCCGGATGGGCGACGTCGCGCGGCCGGCCTTCGAGGCCGTGTTGGCAGACGACGACCGGTCGGCGCTCCGCCGGTCGGCCCGCGGCCGCGTCCGGCAGCGCGGTCGCGGTCACCGGCACGCACAGGATCCCGTAGGCAAACACGTCGGGATGCACGTCCAACACCACCTCGTAGCCCCGCACGCCGTTGGTCTCGTACAGCAGCCGGCTGCGCGGGTTCGCTGGCAGCGAGGCGGGCGGGATCCGACCGACGATCTCGCGGGCGAAGTAGTCGCGGTACCAGGTCGCGGAGTTTGTGAACCCCGCCGCGGTCTTGAGGTCGGCCCGACGCCAGAACTCGCGCCGGGTGTATTCGGCCTCGCGCATCAAGTGCTGGGTGTCTTCGAGGATTTGGCGATACTGGCGCAAGGTCCGGGCGGCCGGATCCGGCAGAGCGGCGGTGGCGCGGGGGGCTTCCCCAGCGTTTGGGGCAGGGCCTCGCCGTGCGGCTGCAGCTCAAGGCAGAACCGCGTGAGCGTCGCCCAATCACCCACCGCGTCGGGACCCACGTCGAGGAAGTCCGGCGGGCTGTCGCCGAAACGGGTCCGTTCGACCTCGGCCCGCACGGCGGCCGCGGTGGGGCGCGAGAGCCGGCCGGGCGCCCCCCCGTGCTGGTCCGAGTGCGTGACCTCCGGGTATCGTCCGTGCTCGATCCATAAGCCGCGGGGCAAGATGAGTTGGGCGATCTCGGCATCGCCGAAGTCGCGGAGGAGCGACCATACGTTCCGGTAGATCGGTTCCTCAGCCAACCGCTCGCGCGGTCCGAAGTAACCGCTCACCACCGTGCTGCGGAAACGCTCGTCGAGCGCGGCCGCGTACAGGGCGATCATGCCGCCCTCGCCGTAGCCGACCAGTCCGAGGCTTTGCAGGTCCTCCGGAGCTGTGGCGCGCAACCGCAGCCAGTCCGTCAGGTTGTCCGGTTCCGCCCGTCCCTGGCGTGTGGCTTCGAGCCAGTCCGCGGCTGCCAGGACCTTCTGGATCTCGTACCCGGCAAGCGTCCGCCCCATCTGATACGCCGCGCGCCAAAGGGTTTCGCGCTGGCTGTGTTTGACCTGGCGCACGCCGGGGTTGCCGGCGAAACGGTCGCCCCGGTCAATCAGCGCGGGCACCAGCACGCGGCACCCGTTTTCAGCCAGCCGGCGGGCGAACTGTCCTTCGGCAGGAAGGCCAGTCTGCAGGCCCACCAGTTGCTCGGGCGTCCAGTCGCAGTCCGGCAGCGCGAGGACATCCGCGCGGGGCGGGCTGTCGGGCACCAGCAGGAGTCCTTCGCCCTCCACACCGCGAAAGACGTTCCACGCCACCGCCAGGATGCGATAGCCCGGGCCACGTCCCACCTCGCCCGGATTCGCCGCCGCAGCGTTGGCAGCGCGTGGACCCGGTACCGTCGCCACCAACCGCATCTGGACGGGCTCACGCGGATCGCGGATGCCCAGGATGTGTTGGAGCCGGGCGCGATGGGTCGTGGCCTCCGCCAACAGTCGGTCCAACCAGAGGTTGCCCACGGGTTCTGAGGGAGCAGTGGCGGCTTGTGCCTGCAGCTCCACCGCCGTCCGCTTCGCGCGGGCTGCCCGTTGCGCCGGGAGGGCGTCCCGTTCGCGGTCGAGATATCGGCTGATGCCATGGACCATGTCGGCGGCCAGGTCGCGTTCGGCGGCCACCGTCAGCAGGGTTGTGCCCGGCAGGGCGGGGGCGCCGCCGCTTGGACGGGGGACAGGTTGAACATGGCCGCGAAGAAGGCGACGGAAAGCCGGCTCCGGAGCCGGTGGCAGGAGCCCGCGGCGTCCGGGACGTGCGCGGGCGGAACGGCGGCCGCCGTGGAAGGAGAGGTCATGCCCGATGCCAGTAACGCCCGCCCGCCGGTCGCGCAAGCCCGGATTGCTTGCACCGGGACTCCTCCGCGACCTCAGCTAGCCCGGATACTACCCCGCACGAAGCCGCGACCGACTGTAGGCGCCGACGTCAGGAGGCGGAGGATATCGCTCTTGGCCCAGAACGCCTCCTCACGTCGGCGCCTACCGCGGCGATCAGAAGTTGGTCTCGACCATCGGCCGATAGGTCGGTTCGTGGACGACGACATCGTCCGGCGCGGTAAGGCGTTGCACGATCATCCGTGCCGGCGGTAATCCTGGATGACAGACACCACCTCGGCGCGGGCGTCCGGGCCCCGCAGGCGGGCCAGCGAGGCCTCCAGGGTGAGAAGGATGACGCGGAGTCGCTGGAGCGTGGCGGGCCCGTTGAAGTGAGGGCGGGCCTCGAAGGGGGAGAGATACCGCCGCAGCGGGCTGTAGCGCGGGTGGTGGCCGAGGGAATGCAGCGTCTCTTTGAGACTCGCGACCTGTTCCCGGAGGACGGAGACATAGAGCGAGAGCTTGCGGTCGCTCAAGCGCGCGGCGTCGGCCTGTTCACGGCTGATGAACTGGATCTCCATCCGCAAGAGGGCGTGGAGGTCGTTGGCCCGGTAAGCCGTGGTCAATTCCTTCATGGCGGCCTCCTTTTCCTGCCGCCGGGCCGGGTCTTGCTCGAGGTCGGGATGGAGCAGTTTGGCAAGCTGACGATACAGCGTGCCGAGGTGTTTGGCCCGGAGCTCCTCGGCTTCGCGCTCGCGCTGCTCGCGAGCGATCTGACGAGCGTTCTGCTTCCGTGGCTGCGGTGGTGTGGCGTCCTCGAGTTGGTCCGCGATCTCGCCCAGCTTGCGGTACACGTCGGCGGAGGACATGCGGCTGTGGAGGTCCGATAGGTCGACGTCCAACCCGGCTTGCTGCACGAAGCTCGCCAGTTCGTCTCGCATCGCGGCGAAGAGAACGTCCCGCAGATCCGGGGGCGCGGAAGAGGCGAGGTCGTGGTAAGCGCGTTCGAGGTCGTCGTCGCTCCACTCCCCGTCGGCATCCAGGATGGCCTGGAGTTGGTCGCGGAGAATGGCCCGGAGGTCGCGGCGCTGGGCGGGGGTGAGTTTTTGGTGCTTGCCCAGGAAGAGAAGCAGCAGGCGGACCACGTCCTTGCGGGCCTTGGCGATCTGGCTTTCGAGGGGTGGAGTCGAGTGGCGTAGTATTCCAGCCAGTGATTCCATTCGCCGGTGGCGCGCTCGATGTTCCGCTCGAGCGTCTCGACTTGGCGCACCAACCGGTTGAACGTCTGCTGGAGCCGGCTCAGGCCGGTCTTGGCCCGGGCCGGCACCGGGATCAGAGGCTGGGGGCCTCCGTTTTGGGGGCTGGCGGCGGGGTAGAGCGAAACAGGTCCGGTTGCGAATCCACGGGCGGTAATGTTCCCCCTTCGAGCGAGGGCGTCGAGCAGATTCTACGTCGCCGTGCCGCCTCACGGGCGCGCCGGTTGTCCGGACGGGAAGAAGGGAAGGGTTTGCGGACCGGGGACCGCGGGCGTGGCCGGGGCTTGGGAGACGATCAGGGTGAGCTCGACGCCCGGGCCTTCGCTTCCCGCGACAATCCGCGGTTGCACGTCGAACTGCGTCGCGAGGCCTCCCGCGCCACCCACCCTCATCTGTGCCTGCTGCCCGTTGATCGTTGTGACCCGTGGGGCCGAGACGACATCGACCTCGCCGCTGTCGCGCAGTTGCTGGAGCAGGAGGGTGACCGCCTCGGGGGAGTAGGATGTCAGGGCTGCCGAGACATTCTCGCTGCGGAGGTTCCCCAGGCCGGCCTTCTCGAGGGCGCCGTCCGGGCCGAGCAAGAGCGTATAGCTGAGGGTGATCTGAGCGGCGGCGTCTCCAGCGTCGCCGTTGACCTGGGGCGTGAGGAGCACGATGCCGCGTCGGCCATCAGGGGCAAGCCAGCCGCCGGTCACCAGCGTCATGCCGTTCCGCACCAGGGCCTGGGTGGGCGGCAGGAGCAATCTCCCGGGCTCTCCCGGGTTTTCGGAGGCTGGCTCCGGGGTGAGCGGCGACGCTTGCGCGATGGGGGCCTTGGCGGCTGCCCGCAAGCGAGCGACCTCCGCCCGCAGTCGCATCAGCTCGAGGTGCCCGGCGCGCAACCGTTCGAGCTCGGCGGCGTCGACCTGGTGTTGGGCCAGCCGTTCGTTCTCGGCCTGCAGCGCGGCGAGTTGCGCCGCTTGTTGGCGGAGGGTGCGAAGTTCCTCCTGGAGCTTCTTGAGTTGGAGGTGCTGGAACACGACGACCGCCAACAGCAGCAAGCCGGTGGCACCCCCGAGGACGGTTCTTGTCGGCATCATGAAGCAGGGTCAGTCAATGGTATGGGCAACTTTGGCCGCGAGGACGCGGATCCAGACGGCGGAAGCCAGTTTGATGAGCGGGCAAGAAAAAGCACAATACTATTGACTGACCCCGGAGGAAGCATGGGACTGAGGCTGGGGCGGCAGTCAGTTCAGGAGCAGTTGGAAGACCCGGAGGGCGCCGTCCACCACCCGAACGCGGACTGTGTGTTCGCCCGCCGGCAGGGCGTCCGCGAGCATGAGGGCCCAGGGCAGGTGCAGGCTCTGGCTCCACGGGGGTGGCCGTGTTCATGGTGTGCTCCGGGCCGTCGTCGATGCGAAACGCAATCGTGCGGGCATCGGGACCACTGGTGATCATCAAGCCGACGCCAGTGCCGGTGAAACGGAACTCGAACGCCGCTCCGGGGGTGGTGGCGACGAGCGCGGGCACCGCGACGTAGCCTTCCCGCGTCCCCTTGCCGTCGCCGGGCTTCCAGGAGGGGTCGAGCCCAAACCCTTGGAGAAAGTCCACCGCCCGCAGATCGCCAAACCGGCCGCGGCTGTAGCTGGCTGGATCCAGCGGCGGCGGCAACCGTCGTTCCTCGATGGCCGGCGTCGTCTGCGGCCAGGCGGCATCGAGCAGGCGCGTCATGCTGTGGGCATACACCTGCTGGCCGTAGGGAGAGGGATGCAGATCGCGAAAATCGGCGGCCCAGGTGAACTCACCCGCGGCGATGCGTTCGTGCACCTCGAGCGAGAGGTTCACCGAGGGGCACCCGTAGTGTGCCGCCACACGCTCATGTGCGGCCACCGTGTAGGGCACCTCGCCCTTGGCCCAGGTCGCGAGATGTTGGTCATGGACAAAGTGGAACAGCACGATGTCCGTCCGCGGGCTCACCTCGCGGACGTGGCGCACCACGCCTTCCATGCCACGCAATGCCAGCAAGGCCGCATTGGTTTGGCCATCGTAGTTGTGGTCGTTCACCGCCGCCTCGACGAAGAGCAGGTCCAGCGGCCCCCGGGCCAGGACATCCCGTTCGAGCCGGAACGCGTGTGGCACCGATCCCAGCGACGGCACGCCGGCAGCCACAAAATCGAACTCGGTAGTGGGAAACCGCTGCTGCAGATACCGCATCAGGGCGTCGCGCCAGCCCGGATTGTAGGTGATCGAGCCGCCCAGGAAGGCCACCCGACCGGTCTTGCGCTGCTCGAAGGCCGTTTGACTTCGCGCCAGGCCGTCGCGGAGGGCGAAGTACTCCCGGCCCTGGGGCAGCACTCCGGAATGGCGCATGATGAACCGTGCCGACGCGAACGCCTCCGGCAGCGGGAAGTGGTGCCCCTGGCTCTCGGGCGTGCCTTCCGGCACGACCACGAGATCCAGCGTGTGGCCGAGCCGCGCCAGGCGGCGTTGGGCTTCGAGCGTGTTTTGCTCCGGCGGCACGACGCGGTCGTTGAGGCTGATCACGTGGCGCAGCGGGATCTTCGCGGCGGCGATCGGGGCCAGGAGATCCAGGGGATTGCCCGCATACGCCCGGAGGGCTGCCTCGTCTTGCAGACCGTAGTAACGGACCGCGTCGGCCGTCTCCTTCTGTGCACCGGGCCAGCCGAGCGGCCAGCTCTTCAGATCCATGACCGGGGTGTCGGCGTAAAGGCAGGCGATGCGGTCCGGATGCCGCGCGGCGTAGCGGTAGGCGTGAAGGCCCCCCGCGACTGACCGCCTCGAGGGCCGGTCGGCGGGCCAGCCCGCGTTCCCGGGTCAGGTGATCGTAAAACCGATCCATCACGTCGAGCGCGGCATCGCTGCCGAGCATCTCAAGGCACTCGAGGTAGCCCACGGCCCAGCCGGCCCGGAGGAGTTCGAGGTCGACTTCCGGGTGGAAGTCCGGGAAGGACGTGCGCCACACCCACGGCCGGCCCGGCGCGGCGAGGGCCGGTTGGGTGAGGAAAGCGGGGCGCCCTTCGACGACGAAGTGGACTTGCCGGAAGCCATGCCAGTCCGAGGTCGGGTCGGCGGCCGACAGCATCCACGCCTGTGCCAGGAGGGCGACGACGAAGGGGATCTGTTTCACGGCGGCGCTGTCGTTGTTCCAGATCGTGTTACCCGGCGGGGTCCCCTTCCTGCGCGAGGCAGGAGCGAACAGCCTTAGAAACTGAGGAGGCACTGCCAGATGAAGGTGTTGCCCCAGGCGTCGGTCTGCTGCCAGACGCGCTTGACCAGTTCGGGGTCCCCGGTGATCGGCGGCAGCTCCTTGACCTTCTCCTCCCAGGGCACGGCGGTGCCGGGCGGCTTGCGGGTGGAAGCCGGGTTGGCCAGGCCGGGGCGCTGGAGGTCGGCGGCGGTGGGCTGGGGTCCGCGGGTCTGGTCGGGAGGCGTGACCTGGTAGCCGGGGCTGTCGTAGACGCCGCACTCGCGGGTGGTGTCGGTGAGGACCCGCATGTTCTCGACGCGGGTGTCGTCCTGCATGATGGCGCCGGCGTCCATGATGTAGCCGCCGTCGCGGGCCACCTCGGCGAGGACGCGCTTCACGAATTCACGCACCTCCTCCGGTTTGCCGTAGCTGAGCAACACGTTGGGGATGCCGCCGCTGAGGGCGAACTTGTCGTGCAATTTGCGGTGGACCTCGAAGATGTCGTCCTGATCGCAATGATAGATGATGCTGCGGTCGGGCAGTTCGCGGAAGGTGTCGAAGTGATGGCGCCACTTGCCTTCGCCGTAGAAGAGGGTCTGGTGGCCGTGTTTCCAGAACTCCTCGATGCAGGGCTTGAGGGTGGGCCAGTAGTGGGAGTCGAACTGACGCGGATTGATGAAGGGGACGCAGCCGCGGTGCATCCAGAAGCCGATGGGGACCTGGCGGAGGGGGTCGGCGGTGGTGAGGCCCACGTGGACGAGGTGGGGCATGAGGGCTTCGCAGGCGCGCAGGACCTTGTCCGGCTGGGTATGCATGTCCATGGTGAGGCCGACGTAGCCACGCAGTTTGTCGGCGAGGATGTCGAAGGGCGCCTTGAAGATGCCGGCGATGGCGGAGGCGGTGCCGCATTCCTGGCGCAGCCGGGCCACCTGGGGCCCGAAGGCGTAGAAGTACTCGAGCATGGCCATGCCGCCCTTCACGAACGCGAGGTTGTTGCGGTAGGTGTTCGGGGCGCCCGGCGGGACGGCATCGGCGCAAACGCGGGGGAACCAGACCTCGTAAAGGAAGCCGGTGGGGTCGGCGATGAGATGGTCGTACTCGTCGGCGCGCATCCAGGCCTGGTCCTCGGGCGGCTCGATGTAATTGAAGCCCTTGTCGGCGGGGATGCCGATGCCGGGGATGCCGTAGTAGCGGAGGTTCATGGCCTGGGCCAGGCCGGTCCAGACATACACCATGTTCGGGACGACGGCGTCCCAGTCGAAATCCCGGGCGCAGCGGACGGCGGCCTCGAACGCGCGGTGGTAGTCGTGGGCCACCTCCTGACACGTCATGCCGGTGTAGGTGGCGGTGAACTCGGCGACGAACGGCCGCAGGGGGACCCGGTCGGGCTTCTCGTTGCGGAGGGCGGCAACGTACCGGCTGAGGCGTTGTTGGTAGAGCAGTTCAGTGTTCATGGGTGGCGTGCGAGGCGCAGTGTTTGGCGAGAGCTCGGAGATGCCCTTGACCGGTGTCAAACCCCGGCGGCGGGGGCGGGTCGCGGACGGCCCGGCGTGGCGCGAGGCGGGGCCGTGCTGGCGCGAATGGCCAGTTCCCCGGCCAGACGGCGGCCTTCGACGCGTTCGCCGCGGAGCAGGCCCTGCATGAGTTCCATGGCCGCCACACCGAGCCGGTGTTTGGGCTGCCGCACCGTGGTGAGCGGGACCCGGAAATGTTCGCTCGTGAGGATGTTGCCGAAGCCGGCGATCGAGATGTCCTCCGGCACGCGCCAGCCGCGGGAAAGGAGGACGTTGGCGGCGCCGATGGCCACGAGGTCGTTCATGGCCTGGATGGCGGTGGGCTCAACCCCCTCCTCGAGCATGCGCTGAGCCGCTTGGGCGCCGTCGGTCATTTCGACTCCCGCGCTGAATACCAGACGGTCATCCACGGCCAGCCCGGCCTCCTGCAAGGCGCGCCGGTAACCCTCGAGTCGCTCCGCCGCCGCGGGGGACACAGTCGGTCCCGCGAAGAACGCGATGCGGCGGTGGCCGAGGCTCAGCAGATGGCGGGTGAGTTGCCGGCTGCCGTCGAGGTCGTCCGTCTCGACGTTCGGGAAGTCGGCGCAGAACGGGGCGTGGTGGCCAAGCAGCACCACGCGGGTCCCGCGGCGCCGCAGTTCCGCGTAAACGGGCGCCTCGGGTGAGAGTCGATACACCGGGCGGAGGAACAGCCCCCTCCACGCGGCGGCCGAGGAGGCGGAGGATGTTGGTGGCTTCGAGTTCGGTTTGCCGCAAGGTGTGCGCCAACAGCAGGTCGTACCCGGCGGCGCGTCCGTGTTCCTCCAAGGCCAGGAGGAGCCGCGCGTAGAGGGGGTCGGTGACGGTGGGGATCAGGACACCGAGCAGCCCGGTGTTGCGGGTGCGCAGGCCGCGGGCCGAGACATCCGGGACATAGCCCATCTCGGCGGCCAGGGCGCGGATCCGAAGTTGGGTGGCGGGGCCACGTCCTGGCGCCACGCAGCGCGCGGGAGACGGTCATGACGGTGAGGCCGCTGCGGGCGGCGATGTCTTTCAGGCGCACCATGGCAGGGTCTTTGGGGAGGCGGTCGGTTCCACCCGGCCTGCTCGGGGGCCATGAACCGCGGAGGGTGCAGGCAAAATGCCCGCACCACCGGTTCACGGGAAGCGGCGGCGGGTCTGGTCATACGCTGGATCCGCTCCAGTTCAGTTTCTGACGGAGGGTGTCAAAGAACGAACTGCCCGGCAACCGCACCAGGTGTGCGGCGTGCTGGCTGCGGCGGATGACCACGGATTCGCCGGCGGTCAACTCCGCCCGCATGAGGCCATCGGCGGCGAGGAAGGTCTCGACGCGCTGACTCCGCAGAAGCACCTCGACCTGCGCATCCAGCCGGACGATGACCGAGCGGTTTGAGAGCGTGTGAGGGCAGATGGGCGTGAGCGCGAAAACCTCCGCCAGTGGGCTGACCACGGCCCCCCCCGCCGCGAGCGAGTAGGCCGTCGATCCGGTGGGGAACTCACGATCAAGCCATCCCGCGGTAGCTGGTGAGCAATTCGCCGTCGACCCGCACCTCAAGCTCGATCAACCGGGGTACGGCGCCGCGACTGATGACGAAGTCGTTCAGGGCCAGTTCGGCCACGGGCCCGTGGACGAGCGCGGCGGTGGCCTCGATGAGCGACCGGGATTCCACCACGCATTCGCCGGACCACAGCAGGTCGAGGGTTTGGGCGAGGCCACGGGCAGACGCGGCGGTCAGGAACCCGAGCGTGCCCAGGTTGACGCCAAGGACGGGGGTGTTGGCACCGGCCGTGTCGCGGGCCACCCGCAGCATCGTGCCGTCCCCCAAGACCAGCAGCACATCCACCGCCCGCGCCAGGTCGGCTTCCGAAGCGCACGTCGGCAGCGAAAGCCGGGCGATCTCGGCCGTCGCGGCGTGAGTCCAAACCTCACAGCGCCGGGCGGCCAGCAAGGCGGCGGTTCTCCGGGCCAGCGTGCGGGCCGCCGGCTTGTCCGGGTTCACCACCAGCCCGAGCCGGCGAATCTTGTCAGTCAGTTTTCTCAAGCAGAGCGAGGAATTCGCGGTTGCCGGCCGGGCCGCGCAGCGGTGACTCGGTGACCCCCTGCCAGCGGAGGCCGGGGTACGCAGTGACAAAAGCCTCGAGTCCGGCCAGCACCCGGGCATGCACGGCCGGGTCCTGGATCACGCCGGCGCCGCGGTCCGCTTCGGCCCGACCCGCTTCGAACTGGGGTTTGATCAACGCGACGAGCTTACCGGACGGACGCAACAAGGCAACCGCGGCCGGCAGGATGAGGCGGAGGGAGATGAACGAGCAATCGACGACCACCAGGTCCGCTCCGGAGAATTCCGCCGGCAACTGCGCGCGCGTCAGATAGCGTGCATTCGTTCGTTCGAGGACCACCACCCGGGGGTCCTGACGCAACCGCCAGGCGAGCTGGCCCCGGCCCACATCCACAGCATAGACCTGTGCCGCCCCGCGCTGCAGCAGGCAGTCGGTGAAACCGCCGGTCGAGGCCCCCACGTCCACCGCCACGATCCCACGGACGTCCAGACCGAAGTGCTCGAGCGCGTGCTCGAGCTTCCAGCCCCCGCGGCTGACGTACTTCTCCGGGGCGATCAGTTCGACAGCGGCCCCCGACCGGACGGCGTCGCCCGGTTTGCGGGCGGGTTGCCCGTTCACGCGGACGCGGCCGGCGAGGATCGCCCGACGGGCTTGCTCGCGGCTGGCGCAGAGGCCGCGGGTGACCAGTTCCTGGTCCAGTCGTTGACGGGAGCTCACACGGCGGAGGGGGTCGCGAGTCAGGCCGGACCTGGGGCGGCTTGCGCCGGGTCGCCTGCGGGCCGGCGAGACCGCTGTGCCGGCCGGGCGGCGGGCAAGTCAGCGGTCCCGATGCAGGAGGAACGTGGCCAGGCCGGCCAGCGCCGGGGCCCGGCCACGGAAGACGCGAAGGGCGGCAAAGGCGCGGTCGGTGAGCTGTTGCGCCACGCGACGGGACCGTTCGAGCCCGACGATGGCCGGATAGGTGGCCTTGCTGGCGGCGGTGTCCTTGCCGGCGGTCTTGCCGAGCTGTTCGCTGGACTGCGTGACGTCGAGGATGTCGTCGATCACCTGGAAAGCCAGGCCGACGTGGTGGCCGAAGTCCGTCAAGGCCGCGAGCTGCGCGGGCGGGCAGTTGGCGCTCATGCCGCCGAGGCGGACGGCACAGGCGAGGAGGGCGGAGGTCTTGCGCTCGTGGATGTAGCGGAGCTGGGCGGCGGTGACTGGCTGGCCCTCCGCCTCCGAGATCGGCGACCTGGCCGCCGACCAGTTGCTGCGAACCCGAGGCACGGGCGAGCTCGAGCACGAGGTCGCGGTGTTCGTAGCGACGGCCGAGGCGGCCCTGGACCAGGATCTCGAACGCAAGGGTGAGGAGGGCGTCACCAGCCAGGATGGCGATCCCTTCCCCGTAGACCTTGTGGTTGGTGGGCTTGCCCCGGCGGAAATCATCGTTGTCCATCGCCGGTAGATCGTCGTGGATCAGGGAGTAAGTGTGGATGCACTCGACGGCGCACGCCAGGGGCAGGGCGCCGGCCCACGCACCGCCACAGGCTTCGGCCGCGGCGAGGCACAGGGCCGGACGCAGCCGTTTCCCGCCGGCAAACAGCGAGTAGCGCATGGCCTGGTGCAGGGTCCGCGGCTTGGCCGTGGGGCGCGGCAGATACCGGTCGAGGGCACGGTTGACGGCCGCCGTCGACCGCGCCAGGTACGCGCTGACATCAAAATTACTTTCGGCCCGGGAAGCGACGCGGAGCATGCCCATGCCTTAAACCGAACCTGCGGCGATCGGCAAGCCCGAAGCGGACGGGAATTCTTTTTGACGCCTGCCCGGAGTGCCGCCACATTCGCCCCCACATTATCGACCATGAAGCTCACTGGATTCCTCAGCCTGACCGCGGCCTTCGCCGCCGCCGTTGTTGTCGCCTCGGCCGCGAGTGCGAAAACCCCCAACCTGGCGAAACTGCCGCCGGCGGCCGCCAGCAGGGGGTGACGTTCGTCAAGGACATCAAGCCCATCTTTGAGAAGTCCTGCGTGAAATGCCATGGCCCCGAGAAGCAGAAGGGGGAGCTGCGCCTGGACAGCCGCGAGGCCACGCTCAAAGGGGGCGACATCGGCAAGGTGATCGAGGCCGGCAAGATCGACAAGAGCCCGCTGCTCTGGAGCGTCGCGCGACTGGACCCGGACACGGCCATGCCGCCCGAGGGCAAGGACGAGCCGCTCACCAAGGAGCAGGTCAGCCTCATCCGCGCCTGGATCGAGCAGGGCGCCAAGTAGGGGGCGATGAAGTTCGCCATCTGCAACGAGATCTTTCAGGGCTGGAAGTTCGCCGACGCTTGCGCCCTGGCAGCGCAGGTGGGCTATGACGCCATCGAGATTGCCCCGTTTACTTTCCGTACGTCGGTGACGGATCTGTCTGCGGCGGACCGGACGGCGATCCGTGAGACCGCCACCCGGGCGGGCTTGGAGATCGCGGGCCTGCATTGGGTCCTGGCCCAGACGGAGGGGTTTCACCTCACGTCGCCGGATGCGGAAGTGCGGGCGCGCACGGCGAGGTACTTCATCGAACTGGTGGATTGCTGTGCGGACGTGGGGGGCCGCGTCGTGGTCGTCGGCTCGCCCAAACAGCGGAACCTCGCCGAGGGCGTTACGCCGACGCAGGGCTGGCGCTGGGCGGCGGAGTGTTTCCGCGACGCGGTGCGGCGGGCCGAGGCCCGGGGAGTCATCCTGTGCCTGGAGCCCTGGCGCCGGCCGAGACCAACTTCATCAACACGGCAGCCGAGGCGCTGCGCCATGTGCGGGAGTTCGCTTCGCCCGCGTTCAAGATCATCCTGGACGTGAAGGCCATGTGTTCGGAGGCGACGCCGATTCCCGAGATCATCCGGGCGGCCTGGCCGGATTTCGCCCATTTTCACGCGAACGACCGCAACCTCAAGGGGCCGGGCTTCGGAGACGTGGATTTTCATCCGATTGCCGCCACGCTGCGCGACGTCGGGTACAACGGCTATGTGTCGGTCGAGGTGTTCAACTTCGAGGAAGGCCCCGAGGTCATCGCGACGCGAAGCCTGGCGTATCTGCGACGCGTGTTCGCGTCGGCCTCCGCTGAGGAGTAGAGCCACGCGCCTCCCCCGTCCCGCTCCCCACGAACCGTGCAGGAAAAGCGGGGGTGAACCCTCGCACTCCAGGCGCTTCGCGATGGGCGGAACCCGTCCGTTCCGCGCGAAGCGTCTGGAGTGCGTCCGGTTTACCGGCGCTTTCGGTTTCATGGCTGCTGAGCAGGTCCAAGAGGAACAGAACGCTTCCCCTGAACCACGGATGCCACGGATGCCGCGGATGAGGTCCTCGATTCGCGTGGCTCTGGTGCAGTGCAGGTGCTTCACTCCCATGTCGAGGCCGGGAGTGCTGGCCCGGGACCGGGGCTTATCTGAGGTTGATCTCGAGCCGGAGGAACAGTGGCCGGCTGGCATCGATGGGACCGCCGTCGAACCGCAACACCCGGTAGACGTCACCGGGCAGCCCTGGAGCCACTTGGGGGTCGGGTAGGCGTTCCCAACTGGGCGCCGGCAGACCAAACGCGCGCCAACAGACAAACTCGACGTCCGTGGCGGCGGCGGGCGTCGAGAACTGGAGGGCAGCGCGTGGCGGGGTGCCGGTTACGGTGGGAGCCGGCGGGCCGTCGTGGCCGGGGGTCTTTGGGTCCAGGCCCAGAGCGTACTCGACGGCATTCACGACCGCGTCGCCGTCGGGGTCGGCGTCCGGTCCGATGACGGCGGGGTCTTCGACGCCGGGCCAGTGGACGCGCTGCCAGAGACGGAACGGGGTGTCCGGATCGGGGGTAGCGGTTCCACTTCGAAGCGCAGAGCGGTCGGGAGGCTGAAGTCGTTGGTGACCACGCCCGCGCGCTGGCCGAACGCCTGGAGCACGACCTCGAACACGCCGTTGGTGGTGAAGCCCCAGTTGTAGTGGGCATGGCCTCCCAAGGGGACTTGAACCGCATCGGCGGCCGAGACCCCGTCCCTGGTGTCCATCCGCAGGTCGAATACGCCGAAAGCGTCGGCCTGCCACAGAAAAACGTGACCCGGCCCGCGCAGGTCGACCAAGCGCAGTTCCACGGCGCCGGTGAACGGGCCGGGGAGGAGTGCTTCACCGGAGAGCCCCACGAAGAGGACTTCGGGGTTGGGGGACTGGGGCAACACCCAGAGCGGGTCGCCTTCGTTGCCGAAGACCGTGCCAGCCGGCAGGGTGAGGCGGGCGGCTTCCCTGACAACCAGGCTCACTTCGTTCGAGCGGTAGGTTTGGCCCTGATCATCGTCCCGGACCACGATGTCCAGTTTGTGGGCCTCGTCGTCGGGTTGGTACATCACGGCGAGGTCCACATGGGCGGTGAGCAACCGGACACGTTCGTCGGCACTTTCCGCGCCGTGGCCTGCGGGCGTGGGGAGGCAGGCCAGCAGCGCGCACAACGAGGCCCAGGAGAGTCTCATGCAGGTCACAGCGGGGGTTGCGCCAGGTTCTCGCCGCGGTCAAAGCGGGCTTTGACGCTCGCGGCCCTGATCAGGCTGACGTGGGTGTCGGCGTAGAGGTAGTTCGCGGCCCCGGTGGTATGATCCGGACTGGCGGCACCGGCGCGATGGCGGTCGGGCTGATGTCGGTCAGGACCGTCTGCCAGCCCTTGTGCCAGTTCCGGGAGTGGGTGTGGTCGGAGTAGAGGCTCGGGCTGAGCTGGTCCGAGCAGATGAAGGTGGTGATGGTTTCCGTGGGCCGCCGCAACTGGTCCACGTTGCGGTAGGTCTCGATGACACCGCCGAAGGGGTCCACCTGGTCCACAGCGACGTACTCGTTGAGGATGTAGCTCGAGGCGTAGTTGGTCAGCCGCTCCCGGGCCCGGGGATCCGCGGGGCAGATGCGGATGGCATCCACGTTGCCCACGTAGGGTCGTAGCGTGAAGATCCACGACCGGTTTGTCTGCGTGGTGCCGTGGGTGGTGAGGGGGAACCACCCGCGGTAGTCGTCGGCATACAGCGCGAGACCGAGGCCAATCTGACGGAGATTCGAGCTGCACGACGTCTGCCGAGCTTTCACCTTGGCCGAGGCCAGAGCGGGCAGAAGGAGGCTGGCCAGGATCGCGATGATCGCGATCACAACCAGGAGTTCGATGAGGGTGAACCCTCGCGAACGCGCCGGCTGCGGGATGGGGGACATAAAAGCAACTCGCATTTCTACCGTTCGGGCTCTTTCTTAACTCCGCCGGCGAACGGGCATTCCGGCGGGTCACAGGACAGGGGGGAGGGCGCGCCCGTGGCGCGACGGCATGGGCCTCGTGCCCGGGCGACACAGGGGAATCAGGCTGGTGGCGGCCCGCAACTCGGGGGAAGGGAGATCTCGGAGAAGGACGCGTAGGCACGACGGCTTCCCGTCGGGGGCGACGGTTGCCAGGGGGCAAGGGGGTGGTTGTTACCGGGGCCAGGTCCACTCCCCCCGTTGCCAGCAGGGTGAAAAAGACACTCGTGCGCGGCGCGGCAGGCGTCGGCATGCAGGAGGTGGTGGAGTTCTGCATGCGCGGACGCGATCGTGAGCAGAAGCAACAGTCCGGCGAGGGCGGAACGGAGGAGTTCCGACCGAACTGACGGGCTTCGACTGAGCTGCACGTGCTGCAAACCTATTGCATTAAAGCCCACGGTGGCGGGGTGCGCAAGGGGATTCTCACGGATTCCCGCCGCCGTTTCCGGGACCTGCTGAACGGCTCAGGTATGGGAGGCAAGGGTCCGTCGCACGGCTTTCACCCAGGGTTCATCGGTCGGTTCGATCGCGCCGCCAGGGGAGGCGCCGCGGTTGTGTCCGACGGAGATCAGCACCCGGGCGTTTGAGGTGAGCAAGACGGCGCCTGCTTTGCCGGCCGCGTCCCTGGCCCGGTCCAGGAACTTGCCCGAGGTGAACGAATGGGGGCCGGGTCGCGTGCGGTGCGCCGGGTCTGGTCGCATTCCGCTTGTCCGCCCGCGGCGGATGCGGTACGAGATGGACCCTCGCCATGAAAACCAACGTGATGAAGTGCGGGGGCCTCTGCTGGCTCGGGCTGGCTTGGCTCTCCAGCGTTGCCCAGTCCCAGGAAATCCGGGTAGGGGGTGGCCCAGGTGGACATCACCCCGCCCCTGGGCATTCCGCTCGCCGGCTATTACCACGCCCGCGGGGCCGACGGTGTGCTGGACCCCCTGTACAGCAAGGCCCTGGTCATCGAGTCCGGCGGGGAGCGGGTGGCCTTGGTCGCACTGGACCTCATCAGCATCACGCGCACGATCTCGGAGGAGGCCCGTGCGGGGATCGCCCAGGCTACCGGGATTGCGCCGGACCACGTGATGATCGGGGCCACGCATGCGCACACGGGCCCGCAACTGGCGCGACGCAACCGGCGGAGCGACGCGTTGGGCGGCGACCAACCGCTCGCGGTGGAGTACACCGCCGGACTGCCGGCGAAGATCGCGGCGAGTGTCCGTTTGGCGAATGAGCGACGGCAACCTGTCCGGCTGCTGGCGGCTCGCGCGCGGTGCGAAGGTCTCACCTTCAACCGCCGCTACTTCATGCGCGACGGCTCGGTAGGTTGGAATCCTGGGAAACGGAATTCCCAGATCGTCCTGCCCGCGGGGCCCGCCGATCCGGAGTTGGGCTTGCTCTACGTCGAAGCACCCGCGGCGACCGGCCCCGGCCAGGGGGTGGCCACCTATGTCAATTTCGCCATGCACACAGACACGACGGGCGGCAGCAAGATTAGCGCGGACTGGCCCGGGGCCTTGAGCCGCGTGCTGGCCGGCTACCACGGGGCACAACATGTGACCCTCACAGGGCTGGGCGCCTGCGGGAATCTCAATCATCTCGACTTCGGGTGGGGCTGGCCGCAGTCGAGCCCGGGCGAGCAGCATCGGATCGGGACCGTGCTGGGTGCGGCCGTGTTCCAGGCGTACAAGGACCTGCAACCGCTGACCGGCGGCGGCCTCCGGACCGCCTCAGCCCTCGTGACGCTGGACTTGCCGGCGATCTCCCCCGAGGAAGTCGAGGAAGCGCGGGCGATTCTGGCGGCGACGGCGGATGATCGCGGGGGCAACTTCATGAACCTGGTGCGGGCCTACCGCGCGGTGGACGTCGCAGAGCGCAAGGGAGAACCGCATCAGGTGGAGGTGCAAGTGATCGCGCTGGGCTCGGAGGTGGCTTGGGTGAGTCTACCGGGCGAGGTCTTCACCGAGCTGGGATTGGCGGTCAAGCAGCGCTCGCCCTTTCCCCCATACGTTTGTGGTAACGCTGGCCAACGACAATCTCGGGTACATCCCCGACCGGCGAAGCTATGCCGAAGGCAACTACGAGCCGGAAAGCGCCCGCTGCGCAGCCGGGTCAGGCGAGCGGTTGGTGGAGGCGGCCGTGGGGTTGTTGACTCAATTGCGGCCGTAGGTCCCGGGTTGCGGCACGCGTCGCGGACATCACTTCTCCACGCGAACGATTCGGCGTCCCTTGATCTCGGGGCCCTCCCCGGCGTTGCCCCGCGATGGCGTTGCTGCATCCGCGGGATCGGGGTCTTGCCTGCTGGGTCCGAAGCACCGCCGCAGGTTGAGGGGCTCTCCGCCGATTACGAGCATCGGGGATCCCGGGCAGGGATCTCGATCCGGGCCTTGCCTCACTGGGTGCCTGGCCTCTGAGCGGATGTGGGAGGAGGTCGCTTGCCCGGCACGGGGTGGCTTCGGGGTCCGCATCTTCGCCGGCCGGAAGTTGGCCAAGCTGGCGCCCGCTTTGCGCACTACGAACGATGAAGCGGATCGAGGTCGAACACGTGAGCGGTGGTGGCCGGGCTGGGTGGCCGGGCGTCATGACCACCCGGTGGCCTCGGCCGCGAACAACAGCAAATCCGAATTCATAATTGTCATGAAACCTATTGTTCGTTCTCAGTTCGCGCCGCGTGGGCGGCGTCGACGTACGGCTCCGGCCCGGGTCGTGCCCAAGGTCCTGGCCGGCCTGGCCCTGCTGGGGCTCGGCTGGGTCGGCGCGCGCGCCGACGAAACCTGCATGTCGCCGTACATGCCCAAGATCACCGGCCAGGAGGAGTTTGTGTATGTCTGGACGCTGGGGGTCGAGGGGTGGGGCGACGCATCGGACAAGGTGGTGACCATGGACGTTCGGCCGAGTTCGCCCACGTACGGCCAGGTCATCCACAGCGTGTCGGTGGGTGGACGCCACGAGGCGCACCACGGCGGCTTCACCGACGATCGCCGGCAGTTCTGGGTGAGCGGGTTGGATACGAGCCACATCTTCATCTTCGACGTGGCCACGGATCCGGCGCGCCCGCGTCTGGTCAAGACGATCAAGAACTTCGCTCAGAAGACCGGGTTCGTGGGCCCGCACGGGTTCTATGCCCTGCCGGGGCGGATGCTGGTGCCATGCCTCTCGAATCGGAAGGACCGGGGGCGCCACCGCCATCGTGGAGTACAGCAACGACGGCCGGCACCTGGCCACGCATTGGATGCCCACGGACCGCGATCCGCGCGGCGCTGAGATCGAGTCGGTGGCAGACGGGTACGGGTACGATGCGCGGGTGTTGCCGCGGAAGAACGTGATGTTGAGCTCCTCCTTCACGGGCTGGGCGAACTACATGCGGGAGTTTGGCGATCTGGTGCAGGATGCGGAGGCGATGAAGAACTTCGGGCAGACGATGGTGTTGTGGGACTTTCATGCGCGCCAGCCGTGCAAGGTGTTCCACGTGCCTGGCGCGCCGCTGGAGGTCCGCTGGGCCTGGGGACCGCGCAACAACTTCGCCTTCACCGCGACGGCGCTCACTTCGAAGCTCTGGCTGGTGTTCGAGGACCAGGACGGTCAGTGGCGGGCCCGGGAGGTCGGGCATGTGGGGCCGGAAGGGCAGGGGGTCTTGCCGGTCGACATCAGTCTGAGCGCCGACGACCGGACGCTGTTCGTCAACGCGTTCGGCGATGGCAAGTGCTACGTGTTCGATGTCTCCCATCCGCATCATCCCCGGTTGGTGTACGAGAAGGTCATCGGACGGCAGGTCAACATGGTGTCCCAGAGCTGGGACGGGAAACGGCTCTACTTCACCAGCTCGCTCCTGGCCAAGTGGGACAAGAAAGGCGAGGACAACGAGCAGTTCCTCAAGGGTTACACGTGGGACGGACGTGAGCTCCGCCCGCAATTCAGCGTGGATTTCGCCGCGGCCAGGCTCGGTCGCCCGCACATGATGGCATTCGGCTCCGCCAGCCTGTACAACTGAATCCCCGTCGGGACGGGACGCGGTCGTGCGCCGCGTCCCTGCCCGGCACCCCTTTGTAGATCAAACCCGAGATTCCCATGACAGCTCCCGCTTTTCTCGATGTGTTGGTGCAGGGTTTCAGCCGCGGTGCTCAGCGGAGACGGCCGGTGTGCCGTCGGGCCGTGAACCCGTGGTGCTTGGTTGTTCTCAGCGTCTGTTTGGGCCTTGCTGCGGTGCAGGCCGAGCGTCCGACCGCGGCGGATGAGGAGGACGCGGTCGTGATGCCCGACCTGATGAAACGCCGCACGGCCGAGTACGATTACGACCCGCCGGCCGCCGGCAGCTATCGGCTCCCCGTGCTCCAACCGGCGGTGGATGGGACGGTGTTGAACACGGATTTCAAGCCGGTGCGCCTGCATGAGCTCATGCAGGATCGGGTAGTGGTGCTGAGCGTTGTCGCTCACGGGAAGTTGACCGGGGGTGCTCACGGGAAGTTGACCACCTGGCGGCGAGGGGCTTGCCTTTCCAGGGAGGGAGCGGGACGGGGGCCTAAGAAAAACCCCTTGCCCTACCTCGACAGCGCGGGGCCGTTTCCGTAAGACAAGGGGCGCTTAAACAACGTCGGTGTTCATAGCCAGAACCTGGGTTTTTGGCAATCCAGATCGCGGTCCATTTTCGGTTCGCCGAAGATTGGTATCGAGCCGGTCCGGTCCTCGGCTTGGTGCTCGCGTACTACGCGGTGCTGCGATCGGTGCTGCGGGCCCAGCCTGAGTTGCGCCGGTGCCGGACGCGCTGTCGGCACTGCGGGATTTTCTTTCTGACCCACCCGCGCAACGCGGGGCGGCGGGATTTGGGCTGTCCCTTCGGCTGTCGAGCGGCGCATCGCCGACGCCAGTGTAATCAACGCACGGCGGCCTATTACGGGGAGGAAGCGGGCCGGGACAAGAAACGGGCGCTCAACGCCCGGCGCCGTAAAACGCCCGCTCGCCTGGCCCCACCGTCACCGCCACCCCCGCCGCCTCCGCCGCCTCCGGCCGACCAACTGCCCTCGGCCTGGCCGCGAACGATGCTCCCGTATCTGCAGATGGTGAGCGGTCTGATCGAGGGGCGTCCGGTGAGTCTGACGGAGGTCGTGGCGATGCTGCTCCGGGCCCTGAGACAACACCGCATGGCCCGCACGCGCCGGATTGACCACACTGTGGCCTGGCTGCATGCAGAACCTCCCTGAGCGCGGGCCGAGCGGGGTCACCGACCTCGAACTGGCAGCTTTGGACCTGCGTTACGAGGGCTATCGGCTGCGCCAACCGCGCCGCGAGGCAGCCCTCTTGGCGGCCATCGCCCAAGCGGGCATCCAGGAACCGTTGGTGGGGGTCATCCGCGACACGACCCCCATCCTGCTGGACGGCTTCCAGCGTGCCCGCTGTGCCCGCACCCTCCACCTGCACGTGGTGCCCTTTGCGTCGTGGGGCACCGACGAGGTCGCCGGCATCCTCCAACTCCTGCGCGCCGACCGCCAACACGCCCTGAGCTTGTTGGAACAAGCGCGCTTCGTCGATGACTTGCACACCGAGCGCGGTCTGGCGCCCGCCGACATCGCCCGGGAACTGGGCCGCAGCCCGGCCTGGGTCACCGTCCGCCTGGGTTTGCTGCGGGAACTGAGCCCGGTCGTGCGGGACGCGCTCTTCGCCGGGGCCTTCCCGGTGTACGCCTACCTCTACACCCTGCGCCCCTTTAGGCGTCTAAGGAGCGTCACCGCCGCCGACTTGGACCAGTTCATCGGCGCCCTCCGTGGCCACCGGCTGAGCGTGCGTCAGATCGAAGGGCTGGCGCACGGCTTCTTCCGCGGCCCACCGTCCTTTCGGCAGGAACTGCTCGCGGGCCACCTGACCTGGGCCCTGCAGCACCTGGAGGCGGCCCCCCGGACCCGGACGGTTGCAGCGACTTGGAACGCGTCTTCCTCCAGGACCTGGAACAGACCCAGAAGGCGATGCTCCGGGTCCTGGCCAAAAGTCAGGACCCCAAACTGCAGAGTGCGGCCTTCCGCGCCCAAGCCAATCTGCTTACCGCCGCCTTGCTCGGCCCGACGACCGCGTTCCTGCGCACCTTGCGTCAACTCCATGATCACACCGGACAAGCGTAAAGCCCTCTTTGTACTCCACCAGCAAGGCCTCTCCATCCGGCAGATGGCCCGGCAACTGGCCGTCAGCCGCCAGGCCGTGCGCCGCGCCATTGCGCAACAAGGGAGTCGCCGCGCCGCGCCTTTGTCCCGCCCCTGGACCCGGAGTTGGTGCGCCACCTCTACACGCAATGCGACGGTTACGTGCAGCGCGTGTGGGAAAAGTTGCGCGAGGAGCACGGGGTGGACGTCAAGTACTCGACGCTCACGCGTTGGCTGCGGCAGTGGGGGATCGGCCAGCCCCTGGCCACCCGTTGTCAACGGGTGCCCGACGAGCCGGGGGCCGAGATGCAGCACGACACCAGCCCTTCACCGTCCTGCTGAGCGGGGTGCCGACCAAGCTGCAGGCCAGCCTGCTCTACCTGCGGTACTCAAGCGCCGCTACCTCCAGTTCTACCGCGTCTTCGACCGCTTCCGGATGAAGTGCTTCCTGCACCGGGCGCTGGTGCACTGGGCTTACGCGCCTCCGGTCTGTGTCATCGACAACACCAACCTCGCCCGGTGGCGCGGCCTGGGCGCGCAGGCGGTGATGGTCCCGGAGATGGAGGCCTTCGCCAAAACCTATGGCTTTCGGTTCCTCTGCCACGCCCGCGGACACAGTGATCGGAAGGCCGGCGAGGAGAGGAGTTTTTCCACCGTCGAGACCAACTTCCTGCCCGGCCGCACCTTCGAGAACCTCGCAGACTTGAATCGCCAAGCCCTGGACTGGTCGACGGTGCGGATGGAGCAACGGCCCCAGGGCAAGGCCGGCCTCATTCCCGCCCAAGCCTTCGAACACGAAGTGCACTTCCTCCAGCCCTTGCCGCCCTACCTGCCCGCGCCCTACCTGATCCTGGAACGGAGCGTGGACGAATACGGCTATGTCGCCGTGGACGCCAACTACTACTGGGTGCCCGGCACCGGCCGCGGTCGCCTCACGGTGTTACGCTACGAGGACCAGCTCCAGATTTACGTGGCGGGCCAGCTCGCCATCCAATACGCCCTGGCCCCCGACGGCGTCCGTAACCAGCAGTTCGATCCGCCCGATAAACCCGCCGCCCACGCCCAGCCGCGGCATCGCCCCAGCCCAGCGACGAGGAGGAGAAGCGCTTGCGCGCCCTGGCCCCCACGGTCAGCGCGTATGTGGACTTCCTCCTGGCCACCCCGGGACACCTGCGTCACCAGACCCTGCGCCGACTCTGGGCGTTGAGCCAACGGATGAGTCCCGAGCTCTTCGTCCGGGCGGTCGAGCGCGCCCACCGCTATCGCCTCCCCGAGCTCAAGACCCTCGAACGCCTCGCCCACCTCGTCGTGCAGGCCACGCCCGGCCAGCTCCCCCTGCCGGCCATTGATGAGTCCTTTCGCGACCGTCCTGCCTACCAGGACGGCGCGCTCACCGAAACCCCCAACCTCACCGCCTACGATGACTGACGAACTCCAAGCCAAACTGCGTGCCTTGCGCCTGCCCCGCCTGGCCAAGCACTGGGACCAGGACCTCCAAGAGGCCGCCCGCCAGCGGATGTCCCATGCCGCCTTGCTCACTCACATCGTGGAAGAGGAGTACCGTCTCCAGGGCGACCGCGCCCGGCAGCAGCGCCTGCGGCGCGCCCGTCTGCCCGAGCCCTGGACGATCGAAACCTTCCCCTTCGACCGCCAGCCCAAGCTCAACCGCAAAGCCATCTTCGCCCTCTACGACACCCTGGACTTCCTGGCCAAGGCCCAGAACATCATCTGGCTGGGCCGCACCGGCTGTGGCAAGACCGGCCTGGCCTCCAGCTTCCTGGTCGGGGCCATCCAGCGCGGGGCCACCGGTCGGTACGTCCTCTTCGCCGACCTGGTCGCCGAACTCTATCAAGCCGTCGCCCTCCACGCCCAGGAAGCGGTGCTCCAGAAGTATCTGCGCTGGGACCTGCTCCTGATCGATGAAATCGGCTACGTCGAGGTCGAGCCCGTCCAGGTGGGCCTCTTCTTCACCCTCATGCAAAAGCGTCACCGCAAGAAATCCACGCTCCTGACCTCCAACCTGGGCTTCAGCGACTGGGGCTCCTTCCTCAAGAACGATCACCTCACCGCCGCCCTGATTGACCGGCTCACCGAAACCAGCCATGTCTTCAACCTGCGGGAGTGTGTCACCCTGCGCGGCAAGCTCTCCCCCGACCCATGACCTGGCAGGAGCGGGCCAACCGACTGCGGGCCCTTCCCCTGAGCGTGGTGTTGCGCCGCTCCGGTGCGGTTCCGGATCGGGCCGATCCCCACAAGTGGCACACGGCCCAGGGCGTCCTCTCCGTCACGGGCGCCCAGTTCATCAACTGGAACCTCGGCGGTGGGGGTGGCGGGGCCATCGATCTGGTGATGCACCTCCACGGCGTCGGCTTTGGCCAGGCCTTGGAGTGGTTGGAACGGCACGGCGCGACGAGCCCGATCCCGCCGGTGAGCCCTCCGCCCAGACCGCCGCTGCGGTTGCCGGAGCCGACGCCCGAACACCTCGCTCACGTCCGGCGTTACCTGGTCGAGCCACGGCGACTGCCCCCCGCGTTGCTCGACCCCTTGATCGCCACCGGCAACCTCTACGCCGATGCCCGCGCCAACGCCGTCTTCCTCCTGCGCGGGCCCGACGGGCAGCCGGTCGGTGCCGAACTGCGGGGCACCGGACTGGTCCCCTGGCGCGGCATGGCCCCGGGTTCCCGCAAGGACCGTGGCTGCTTTGCCGTCCCGACGACCCCGCGCGCGGTGAGCCTCCTGTGCGAGTCGGCCATTGACGCCCTCAGTTGCCACGCCCTGCACCCCGACCCTCGGTGCCTCTCGACCGCCGGTGCCCGGCCCGATCCGGTCTGGCTGGCCGACCTCCTCGCCCAGGGCGGCCCCGTGTCCTGCGGCTTTGACCTCGATGCCACGGGGGAAGCGATGGCTCAGGTCATGATCGCCCGGCATCCCGCCATCCAGCGCCTGCGCCCCTCGCACAAGGACTGGAACGATGTCCTACGGGCAGGGGGTTGAGCGCGCTCGCGCTCCCCAGCTTGCGCCGGCTTGCGGACGACCACCACCAGTGGCCGCGGCGCCAACCCTCCTCGGAATCGCTGCTCGGAAGCCCTCCTCGGAACCACCCCTGCTCGGAACCACCCCTGCTCGGAACCACCCCTGCTCGGAATCCCCAAAAACTCCCTCCTTGGAAAGGGAAACTGACTGCTCGCGCTGCCCGCCAGGTGGTCAACTTCCCGTGAGCACCCCCGGTCAACTTCCCGCGAGCGGCGACGTGCTGAGCTTCATCTATACCCGTTGCACGGATCCCAAGGCCTGCATGCGTGCCACCGGTGCTCTCAGTGAGCTCCAACGCATGAGCCGTCAGTTCCCCGAGGTTGCCCGGCGGTTGCTCCTGGTGACGCTGAGCTTCGACCCGGCGCACGACACCCCGGGGGTCATGGCGCGGTACGGGCGCGTATCGCTCGGGTACGGCGAGGGATGCGACTGGCTGTTCCTGACGGCGCGGACGCCGGAGGACCTTGCCCCGCTGCTCGAGGCGTATGGGCAACGGGTGGATGCGCGCCAGAAACCCAGCGCGTTCGGGCCCTACTACCATCCGCTGCGGGTGTATCTCATCGATCCCGCCCGACAGATTCGCAACATCTACAGCTTCGGCCTGCTGGACCCGCGGCTGGTGATGACCGATGTCCAGACGGTGTTGCTCGAAAGCGATGGATCACCGGAACGCTAAACCGGTCGTTACGATGGACGAGGACGAGGGGAGGAGAGGTTGCCCGCGAAAGGCGCGAAGAGACGCGAAAAGGGGGAGAGGGAGCAGGAAGAAGAAGATTGTGCTCCGTCGGTTTTCGCGCCGGTTCGCGTGTTTAGCGGGCAATTTCTGCTGTCTTGGATCCAACCCGGGGATTTCCCTGAAGACGAGGCCGGGAACGGGGCTTCGGCTGGGTTGCCAGGAGAGGGCAGCTCGGGTTAGATGGCGCGCATCTCCGTATGAAGAACGATGCGCGTATGGCCGCCTGGAAGCGGATTGGGGAAGCTCCAAGATCAAAGCTCAAAGCTCACGGGAAGTTCCAGGATTCCAGGGGTGTCCGCACCACGGGTTCATGGGGCGCCTCCCTCAGCCCCATCCCCGAGGTTCGTAATCGGCGGGGAGTCCAGGACGGGGAGTCTTTCCACCGATTACGAACATTGGGGATGGGGGAAGTGACGGGGTTCTCCTGGATGTGCTCAGGGGCCATGAACCGTTCCCGCCGGGTCGGAAGACCCGGCCTACAGGTTCTTGGCCTGGTGCGCTCACCGGGCGTTTCATGGAGAACCGGGGGGACAAGGGCGCGACAGCGGTGGGGTTGCGCGCTTATGGGGTTCGTGGCGGCGCTGTTGTTGGGGGGAGCAGGGCGGGCCGGCGAGGTGTGGTCGGCGGATGTTGGTTTGTCGGCTGGGACGCCGGTGGACGTGGTGCCATGGGGCGAGCGGGCGTCGTGGTCGGAGGGGCGGGACCTCGGGGTGTGGTGGGAAGACCCGCGGGACATCGAGCGTGTGGTGGTGACGTTTGCGGGGGCGCCGCCGGATCCCACGACGGTCCGGCTGGAGTGGTGGCACTCGCGGTGGCCGGAGCATCGGATCCCGCGTGATCAGCCGGCCGGGGCGGGGGAGTCCGGCTGGGGACATCTCGGTGATCTGTACCAGGGGGAGTGGCGCGAGGCGGATGTCTACCTTCAGGCGGCCGGCCGCACGTGGACCTACACGTTTCGACACGTGAACCTGCGGGAGTTTCCGGAGCTGAGGGACTTCAACGCGGAATACCGGACGACCCTGAAGCTCCGGTTGTTGTTCGACGGACCGGCACCGGCGGTGGAACGACTGGCGGCTTACACGGATTCAGTGTGGCGGCAGACGACCGTGGAGATCGAATGGGGCGGCGTGCATCCGGGCCAAGTCTGGGACGGTCGTCTCGAGGTGTTCAATGGTTATGTGGATCGGCTCTCGCCGCTCGAGTTGCGCGAGCCGGCGGTGATCGCATCGGACGGGAGCTGGCGCTCGACGACGCAGGCCAAGGCGTCCGGTGTCCAGGCACGGTTCTGGTACGCCGAGAGCCCCAACGTGAACACGTTCGATGGGACGGTGGCCACGTTGCGCGCGCCTGCGGCGAGTTTCAGCTTCGAACCGGTGCAGGTGGCGGGTGGCAGCAACATCTTGGCGCCGACCTTGTCGGTGGCGGTGGTGCCGGCGGAGGACGCGGCCTTGCGGATGGCAGCCCGGATGGGCCTGGCTGCCCCGCGACAGGCGCTCTTGCAGTCCCGACTGGCAGCACAGGTGACGCGAGTGGTGCCGGGCGAAGGCATTCCGCCGGAGCGTTCCCTGTATGACCGGGTGACGTTTCAGCCGGAGCAGACGCTGGCGCGGGCGCTGGCCGAGCAGCCGCCGAAGCCGGGCCGCATTTACCTGCCGCTCGGGACGGAGGGCGGGCGGCAACGGTTTGGGGTGAACCCGGACGGGTCGGTGTTCTGCGTCAATGACCGGATTGATCAGCCGCGCGGGCGGGACACGGCGCGGCGCCGCTGGGGCGCTCAGCGGCTGGATTACGATTTTGCGCTGCCCGAAGGCGAGCCGTTGAAGCGGTGGATCGAGGACGAGTGTTTGCCGATCCTGCACACGCAATGGGAACGGGACGGGATCCGGTACACGCAGACGGCGTTCGTGACGCGTCTGGATCCGGGCGGTCTGGGTTTCCCCGACATGCGGGCCGACGACACGGCGGTGCTGATGGTCAAGGTTCACGGGCAGAACATCGCGTCGGAGTACCGGTTGGCGCACGCGACGCTGTCGTTGCGCGCGGATGGTCGTCCCCTCCCGGTCACGATGCGGAAGGGCCGGTTGTACGCGCAGCATCCGGATGGCGACCGGTTGCGAGCGGCGGTGGAGGTGCAGGGGTCGGTGACGGGCACGGTTGAGGATGGCGTGGTTCATTTCGCGGGCCACATGCCGCCGGGCACCGATGGGCACATGGTGTTGCGGATCCCGTTCATCACGCTGGAGGAGGAGCAGGAGCTCCAGCGGTTGGAGGATCTCGAGTACGTGGCGGAGTTCCGGCGGGTGAAGGCGTTTTGGAAGGGGCGGGCGGACGCGTCCACGCAGATCACGACGCCGATCGCGGAACTGAACAACTTCTATCGGGCGCACGTGTCGCATCTGCTGATCAACTGCGGCCGGGAGGTGGGGGCGGACCGGATGGGGGCGCGCGTGGGGAGCTTCAGCTACGGGGTGTTCGGGAACGAGTCCTGCATGATGATCACCGACCTTGACCGGCGCGGGTTGCACGCGGAAGCGGCACGGTGCCTGGAGATGTTCCTGCATTACCAGGGCACGGTGGCGTTGCCGGGCGATTACTTGTCAAAGGAAGGCGTGTTCAACGGCGCGGGGGGCTGGGAACAGGGGGGCTACAACCAGCATCACGGGTGGATCCTGTGGGCGATGGCCGAGCACTACTGGTACACGGGCGACCGGGCCTGGCTGCGACGGAATGCGAGCGCGTTGATGGCGGCCTGTGCCTGGATTGCCCACGAGCGGGATCGGACGCGGGAACTGACGGGCCGGCGCGCGATTGAGCGTGGCCTGTTGCCGCCGGGATCGCTCGAGGACATCGGGGACTGGCGGAACTGGCTGTCGAATAATGTGTTCAGTTGGTGGGGCATGCAGGCGGTTGCCCGGGCGCTGGAGGACGTCGAGCACCCGCAGGCCGCGGCGTTGCGTGAGGAGGCCGAGGCGTATCGGCGCGACATTCTGGCCGCCTTCGAGGAAGCGAGCGTGCGGGCGCCGCTGGTGCCGCTGCGGGATGGCACGTGGGTTCCGCAGATTCCGAGTGAAGTGCATCGCCGGGGTCGGACCTTTGGGTGGATCACGGCGACGCTCGAGGGGCCGATCTATCTGCTGCGCACGGGGCTGCTGGCGCC
The DNA here is from genome assembly GCA_027493615.1 of Verrucomicrobiota bacterium. Taxonomy (GTDB): domain Bacteria; phylum Verrucomicrobiota; class Verrucomicrobiia; order Limisphaerales; family J093; genus DSVZ01. Next base: position 215,814 of record JAOSKK010000037.1, on the reverse strand, counting down.
GGATCATCCGCTGGCGGTACCGATCCTGCAGGATTACGAGGACAACCTCTATCTGTCCGACCGCTACGGCTACTCGTGGGAGAAACACGGGGCGCAGTGGTTCAGTCGAGGCGGAATCTCCATGCAACCCAACCTGCTTTGCTCGCCGCACCCGTATTTCTTGCGGGATGAGATCAAGCATTTCCTGCGGGCGTACTTCAACGCCTTCGCCGCCTGCTACTACCCGGATACGCAGATGCTGTGCGAACACCCGTTGCCCGATCTGGGCGACTGGCGGGGCGACCACTACAAGTCGAGCGACGAGGCCAACTCGGCGTACTGGTTGCGGTTGATGTTCATCGAGGATGATCGGGGCGACGACGTGCTGCGGCTGGGGGATGGCGTTGCCGCGGGCGTGGCTGGCCGACGGGGAAGCCCCGACGATTGAACGGGCCGCGACGCACTTCGGGCCGATGAGTCTGCGATTCAGGTCAGAGGCTGATCGGGGGCGGATTCGGGCGGTGGTGGACCTGCCATCGCGCCGGGTGCCGCGGCAGATGCTGCTTCGGTTCCGACATCCGGACGGCAAGCCGGTGCAGCGCGTCGAGGTGAACGGCCGGGCGTGGGAGCGGTTTGACGTGGCGCGGGAGTGGGTGGACCTGACGTCGCTGGAAGGTCGCCTCGAGGTCACGGCTTACTACTGAGGACAATGGGGTCAAACATTGACAATTGACATTCTGTCACCTTAGGGGAACCGCCTGCCGCCACAACCGCTCGATGCCCGGGCGGGGACGACGTCCCGAACTCCCGCCATGTGGATTCCCCCACGGCGCACCGCGGTCCTGCGTTCGCCGCGCTCGCGCGAATTGTCAAATGTCAATGTTTGACCCCATTGCCTCCTAGCACGTCGGTCATGGCATTCAGGAACAAGCGGCGGAGGGCGTCGTAACCGCGGTCGTTGGGATCCTCGACGTTGGCGAAGTACCAGTAGTGCGGGTCGCGCCGGTCGTAGTGAGGCCGCCAGAACTGGGCGCAGTAGAGGCCGTGGCCGAGGAAGGCGGCGTGGATGTCCACAAGGTGAACGTCGTCGCGACGCGCGGCGATCCTGGCGATGGCGCGGTTGTAGGCGGCATGGATCCGGAGACCGTCGGGCCAGGGCGGCAGACCGACCCAGCGGAGGTTACCCGTGCCGTCGCTGGGATCGTAGATGTTCGCGAGGAAGACCTGGCAACCGCCTGGGAACTTGTCGCGGAGGCGGTCGAGGATCTGCTCGAGGCGCACGGCAAAGGCTTCGAGCCACGGCTGGGCCTGTTCCCAGGTGGCACCGTAGGCGGCGCCCTCGACCGGCGGGGTGCGGCCGTAGTTGTGGATGAGGTCGTTGCCGCCGGTGGTCATGACCACGAGGCCCAGGACATTGGTGGGCTGACGTGTGAGCCGGGGCCACTGCGACCGGGCAAGTTGCAGGGACGTGCTGCCCGAGACAGCGAGGTTGGTGGCACGGAGATTCGGGAGGACGGCTTGCAGGCAGAGGCCCTGCATTTCGGCGAAGTCACCGGGGGGATTGGTGACGAGACGATCGAAGTAAGCGAGACCTGGCGAAGCGCCAAAACCGGCCGTGACGCTATCGCCCAAACCGACCAGCAGGACGGGCCGGGTGGTCCAGACCTGACTGAAGCCCTCGCGGGCAACGGGCAGAGGCACCGGCCCGGCACCGATGGGGCGCCGGAGCCAGAACTGCCAGAAACCAACGACGACGAGTGCGACGGCGAGGACGCCGCTCAGCAGCGCGATGGGAAAGCGGCGACGCGGTCTCATGCGTTTGGGGAATGCGGGTGGGACAGGCCGATAACAGCAGCCGGGTGGTGAAGTCCGACAGGCTAATCCACGGCGGCGATCACTCGCCGTACTTGAGGGCGTACACCTCGCTCAGCACCTTGGCCGACAAACGTCCGTTGGGCAGCACCCGGGAGCGGGCCTCCTCGAGCGGGCGAATCACAATCCCTTCCGCCGGCTTGCCGGGTGCGTAGGCTTGCTGGTTGGCGAGGCTCACCAACTCGTCCAGGGTGAACGCCAACTCGCCCTCCCACACGACCCGAACCATCGGCACCCCGTGCGTCCGGCAGAACTCGGCCAGGTCCTTGTGGCTGAGATAGCTCTGGCGGCCGATGTCGAACAGGTTGAACGCCGCCAAGCCGACCCCTCGCACCCCGAGCCGATTGCTCTGGATGCCCGCGCCGTGCACCTCCCCTTGGAGTGCAAAGTCACCGCCCAACCCGGCCAGCGCCTCCGCCAGTTTGAGTTGCCGGGCCACCTGCCAGAACGTGTTCTGATCGTCCTCGAGCAGTTCGAGATTCCGCGAGCACACCCCGAACTGCCCGTCCCGCCAGTAGAACGTGCCGGACGTGCCGTCCACTTTTTGGGTCAGACCGCAGCGCCGGCCGCGGAATTCCTCGAGCGCCTCCGGGTACGAACGCAAATTCGGCTCGTCGGTCTTCCGCAGCCAGGACGGAAAGCCGCCCTTGGCCACCCCGGCCAGATTCGCCGCCAGCGGTTTCTCGTACTTCACCAGTCCGATCAAGGCGGTCACATCCGCCCCCGGGGCATACGGGCCCGGCGGCAACACGCTCAGGGGCAATGCCAGTCCCTGACTCACCTGACCCCGGAAACGCGACACCTTCAGCCGGAACCCCTGCTTCCGCAGGAACTCGTACTCGGGGCGCTCCGGCAGGATCGTGTCGGGTTCATGCCAGACACACAGGTCGCCCGGTCGGAACTCGCCCATCTTGATAACCGTCTGGTAGCCCAACACGGTCGCCGCCTCGATCCGGTCCGCCCCTTCGATAGGGCGGACGTCCCGGATCACCTGAATGCTGCTGAGGGTCATAGAATCCATCTCGACTCCGAAGGTGGGGAGGGTTCGCGTCCCGCGCGGCGTCCGGCCGGCCCTCGAACTCTCCCGGATGACACGGTTGAGGTTAGCGTTCGCTTTCCCTCCACGCAACGGGAAGAGGGGTCAGTTCTTGATTTTGTCATATCCCATTCCCATGCCCTTGCAGCCGGGGGGCCCAGGGAGAGAGGAGACAATGGGGTCAAACATTGACATTCGACATTGTGGCACCACAGGGGAACTGGAACCGAGCCCACGCGGGCGGGGAACCGCCTGCCGCCACAGACGCTCGATGTCCGGGCGGGGAAGACCTCCCGGACTCCCGCCAGGTGGATTCTCCCACGGCGCACCGCAGTCCTGCGTTCGCCGCGCTCGCGCGAATTGTCAAATGTCAATGTTTGACCCCATTGCCTCCCCCTGTGGCGGGATGGTGCTGCCAGGCACGCGGGCGGCGGCGGGCTCGCACTACGGCACGAGGAAGACGCGATAGTACCGGGCCGTGGCGGCGTCGGGGTTGGGGTGGGTGAAGGTCACTTCGGCAGCAGTGTTAGTGAGCTGGCCCACGGTTTGCCAAGGGGCTTCGCCGAGCGAGGAGGTGGCTTCGACGCGGTAGGAGCGGCCGGGAACGGCGGTCCAGCGAAGGGTGACCTCGAGCTGGGACCCGAGTTGTAGAGCGGTGATGACCGGTGGCAGTCCGTTCGGGGCACCCGGTGTGGGGGCGACGAGGATCATCGGCGTTGAGTCGCCGCGCGGGGAGATCGGGTAACCGTACGAGATGTCGGCGCCGAGGCCCGAGTATTCGAGGTAATCGACGACGGCGGGTTGACCGGATTGGAGTCGGGAGAGGACTACGACACCGGCGGGCGGGGCGAGGCGGAAGTTGGTGTGCCAGTCGGTGGTCGTGGCTTCGGCGGGTTCGGCGTCGGCCCAAACGAGCTTGAACTGTCCGGCGGCGAGCGCGGCGCCTGAGGGAAACGGCCAGCGGGTGAGAGCGGTGTAGCTGTCGGAGAGGAACCAGTTGTCGAGGGGGACGGGGAGGGGACCGTCGTTGGCGAGCTCGATCCAGGGGTCGCGATCGCCGGCGTTGTCCCGGAGGCCGGTCTGGTTGAGGACGAGCACCTCGTTGATGCCGAGGCCGGGGAAGGGCTGGAGCGTGGTGCGGACCGAGTTGGCGTAGCCCGGGGTGTAGGGTTGGCGTGGGGTTTCGACGAGGTCGGCGCGGACGCCAAGGACGATGTCGGAGCTGCCGGCGTTGGCTTGGTGGACGGCGACAGCGAGGACGTTCTGGCCCTGGCGCAAGCCGTCGGCGGGGAGGGTGAAGGGGCCCTCATAGGCGGCGTCGCCGACGGTGCGGGTGGCGGCGGTGGAGCGATCGGGGATTTCGCCCGGGGTCATGCCCAGCCAGAAGATGGGGATGCCATTGAGGAAGAAGACGGCGCCGTCGTCGATGATGGGGTTGAGCTGGAGGGAAGCGCCCTGGGTGTTGCCCTCGAAGGTGAAGGTGGTGCGGAACAGGTAACTCATCTGGCCGAGGGCGAGGGGTGTGTTCTTGGCGGCGGGCAGGGCGGCATTCTCGACGTAGAGCAAGGCCTTGCCTGCGGGCCAGGCCGAGTCGTTGTAACCGAGGTCGGTCCAGCCGGGGGCGGGATCGGTTTCCTGTTGCCAGTAGCGCCAGGTGGCGTCGATGGGGACGATGGTGTGGGTGGTGTTGGTGTTGGGGCCGACCACCGCCGCCCAGTTGGCGACGGGGCGGTTGTCCTGGTGCGGGTCGAGCAACTGGAGCGAGGCGCCCCCGCCATTGGCAGCGGCAGGCCAGGGGGCGGTGGTGCGGAAGGCAACACGGTCTACCAGGGTGGCGGGCGAAGGCACGGCCGAGCGGTACAACTCGATCACGCCACCGTCGGGGCCGAGTTGGTTGACATAGTTGCCGAGGAGCGTGGCGGGTGCCGGCGGGAGTCCGTAGGCGAGCTGGAAGCGGGTCCTGTCGAGGGCGACGACCAGGAAGCCACCGGGGCCCAGGCGGGTACCGGCGGGGAAGAGGTAGCTGGTGCCGGTGAGGCGCCGGGCCGAGAGGTCCCAGGCGGTGTTCGTGGAAGCGTTGTGGAGTTCGACGTACTCGGCGCCGGCTGTGGGAGCCCGGTACATGATCTCGTTGATGACGATGCGGGGCACGGCAATGACGGTCACGGTGAAGGATTGGCTGGTGGTTTGCGCGTCGAGGGCATCGTCGGTGACGCGGAGGGTGATCAGGTTCGTGCTCGGGCCGACGTCGGCGCCAATGGGCCAGCGGAAGACGCCCGAGACGGGATCGACGGTGGCTCCTTCGGGCGCGCCCGGGGCGAGGCTGAAGGCGAGCTGTTGCGGGGGCAGATCGAGATCGCTGGCGAGGTTGGTGAAGACGAGGAAGGTGCCCTCGGTGACGATGCGGTCGGGAATGGGCGCCAGGAAGGGGGTTGGTTCAACTCGCGCACGGTGACACTGAAGGTGCGGGCGGTGCTGAGGTGGGGCGGATCCAGTTCGGTGGCGCGCACGACGAAGATGGCGTTGGTGGGGCCGGTGGCTTCGGTGGTGGGCCAGGTGATGAGGCCGGTGTCGGGGTGGATGGTCGCGCCGGGAGGTGCCTCATCGAATGTGAAGCGGAGGGGGCTGGGCGGGGGTGTCGGGATCGGTGGCGACGATCTGCAGGCGGAAGGTGGTGCCTTCGTCCACGAACTGGGGCTCGATGAACGGCATGTCCGGTGGGGAAGCGACTTCACGGACCGTGATGTGGAAGGTCCGGGTATCGGTTAGGGGCGGTTGACCCTGGTCCGCGACCCGGACGGGGACGGGGACGACCCCGCCGCCGGGCATCTTGGGCGGGACCCAGGAGAAGCCGCCGTCCGGCTCGAGGGTGGCGCCCTCCGGCGCGCCGGGATCGAGCGAGAAGACGAGCGTGTTGGGGGGCAGGTCCGGGTCGGTGGCGGTGAGCTGCAGCGTGAAGAGGGTGAGTTCGTCGGCGAACTGGTCGGGGATGGGATCGAGGCGTGGCGGAAGGTTGACCTCGGCGACGTCGACGGTGACGCGGAGGGAGCCGACGCGCGCCGGGTTGCCGCTGTCGGTGGCGAGGAGGAAGAAGCTGAAGGAGCCGGGGCCGTCGGCTTCGGCGGGGGTCCATTCGAACTGGCCGGTGACGGCGTCGAGGGTGGCCGCGGGCGGGGCGTCGGGAGCCAGGCTATAGCGGACGGTCTGGCCGGGGTCGGGGTCGGTGGCGGTGACGGTGAAGCGGAGGGTGGCGCCTTCGTTGACGGCCTGCGGGGGAAGGGAGGCAAAGACGGGCGGGCGGTTGCCGCCTTCGAGGTAGTTGGGCTGGCGCGGGGTGGGGACGGTCATTTCATAGAAGGGCGGTTCGGCGCCGTCCGGGTAACGTCCGAGGCTGACGTCATCGGTCTGGGGTCCGAAGGTGAGGCCATCGACGAGCAGGCCGTTGGGGTCGAAGAGACCGAGTTGTTCGCCGTCGCGGGCGAGTCGGAAGTTGACATGGAGGTCGCCGCCCGGGGTGTTCTGGGCGGTTTCCTCGTCGGCCCAGACGAGGAGGAAGCCGCCGGGGGGGATGACCGTGCCGGGCGGGATGGTGTACTTGCCGGGGTTGTCGAGGGTGTCGGTGAGCGCATAGCCGGTGAGATCGGCGGGTGTGGAACCGGCGTTGTAGAGCTCGAACCAGTCATCGTAGTCGTTGTCGGCCGGGTCGGCCAGGGTGCGGGTGTTCGAGGCGAGGATCTCGTTGAGGCGGACGGGGAGCGCGGGGAAGGCGGGGTTGTTGGGGGCGCCCCGGGGTGACTTCAGCAAACTGGCGGCGCCGGCGGGGTTCGCCATCCGGGAGGAGCCGAGGCTGCGGCCGGCGGACAACTGCGCGTATTCGAGATAGTCGATTACCGCCGGGGTGGCGGGGGTGCCCTGGAGGCGGGTGAGGGCAACGCTACCGGTGTCCGGGGTGAGGCGGAAGTTGGTGTGGAGTTCACCAGGTTTGGACTCGGCGGGTTCGGCGTCGGCCCAGACGACCAGGAAGCCACCGGGAGCGAGCGTGGTACCGGCGGGGAATCGCCACCGGGTCAGGTCGGCGTAGGAGTCGGTGAGGTAGCATTCGGAGAGGTCGACGGGGTCGGGGCCGGCGTTGTAGATCTCGATCCAGGGGTCGCGGTCGCCGGCGCCGTCGCGGGGTCCGTTGAGGTTGTCGGGCTGGACCTCGTTGAGCCAGACAGCCGGGAACGGGGCGAGGGATTGGGCGACGGAGTTGGGAGCGCCGGGGGTGGCGCGATTGGGGGCCTCGGGGGTGGTGGCGGCCCAATTGCCGACGTGCCAGGAGCCGTGGTCCGGGTCGATGAGCTGGAGGGAGGGGCCGAGGCCGGCGGCGTTCGTGGGCCAGGGAGGCGGTCCCAATAGCGGAGGTCGCTCACGACCAGGTCCGGTGCCTCTGGCCCACCTGGTTTGATGAGGGCGAGGCGTTCACCGTCGTTGTCGAGGGAGCCGGTGAACTGGGCGAAGACGGGCACGTTGCGGCCGTAGACGGCTTCGAAGCCCGGCTGGTTGCGGACGAGGAGGAGGAAGGCGCGGGGGGCGAGGATGGTGCCGGTGGGGGAAGGTATAGCCGACGCCCTGGGAGGACGAAGCCGCTGAGGTCGAAGGGGGTGGTGGAGGAACGGTTGAACAGTTCGAGGAAAGTGGAGGCGGGCTCGTTCGGGGCGGCGTCGTAGTGGACCTCGTTGATGACAACGAAGTCCTGGACGCGTTCGACGGCGCCGGCGTAGCGGACGGTGATGGTATCGGTGGCGCCGGGGGACCGGGGTTGCCGCGCAGATCTCTGCCGACCAGGGTGAGGAGGTTTGTGGTTTGGGTGAGGGGCACGGTGAGGTTGAAGGTGCGGGTGTTGGCCCATTGAACGGGGTAGGGGACTCCGTTGACTTCGAGGGTGGCGACGGCGAAGGGGGCGGTACCGGTGAGGGTGACGGTGGGGGTGGTGGACTCGAAGTCAGCGCCGCTGTTGGTGGTGATTTCGAAGGTCTTGGGATCGGCGGCGTTGAGCTGGTTGTTAATGAAGGTGCGGCGGCCGTTGATCCAGGAGGTGATGGAGGTGGGGGTGCTGATGCCGGCGACGCTGTTCTTGAGGAGGACGGAGCGGCGGGCGTCGATCTGGGGCTGGAAGTTGGCGGCGAGGAAGGGTCCGCTGACGGTGTCCTGGTAAGCGCGCCAGTTCATGCGCTGGAAGGTGGGGTTTGAGTAGGCGCGGCTCATGGTGGGGTCCTGGCCGCCGCCGCGGAGGGCGGTGCTGGTGCCGTCGCCGAGGCCGAAGACGAAATCGATGTCCCAGGGCAGGAGGACCCAGCGTTGGGCGGTGGGGCGGTAGAGGTACATGTTCTGGCCAACGTTGTAGGTCCAGGCGTCCCAATTCCCCATGGCGTAGTCGTAGCAGAAGACCCGCATCCACTGCTCGACGTTGGCCTGCTGGAAGGCGCGGGGGACGTAGTTGGCGGAGGTGTCGTTGAAGGCGGAGACCAGATCGAAGAACTGGTCGTAGTTGCTGGCGTCGCCGTCGTTCGAGCGGCGCTGCCAGTTCCAGCGGTAGCGGGCGAGTTTGTATTCGCCGCCCAGGGTGGTGAAGCGCTGGAGGGTGGCGCCGGTGGGGTTGAATCCGAGATTGTCGTCATTGAACTCGAACCAGACCGCGATCTTGTAGAGGTCGCCCTCAGCCGTGGAAGGAAACCAGCGTTCGGCGAAGTCGTGGTTGGGCTGTTCGAGGTCCTCCATGATGTCGGGGCGGAAGAGGGAGCCATTGAAGTAGAGGCGCATGTAGTGGGCGTGGAGGTAGGGGATGCCCAGTTGCTGGCCGTACCAGGCAGCGAGTTGGCTGCGGATGGCGGTGGGTTCGGAGCCGCCGTTGCCGGTCGAGGCGAAGACGCGGTCGAAGGTGCCGAGGAGGGGTTGGTCGCGCGGCGTGGTGGCGGCGATGTCGCCGGAGCCGCCGTGGTAGGGGCTGCCCTTGTCGCGGAAGCCGGTGTTGTAGACCACGCGGTGGTTGCCGTAGACGAGGGTGGAGTCGCGCCAGGTGTTGTCGAGGGCGTTGCGGCGGGCGTTGCGGGTGGCCTGGGTGAACCAGAGGTGGTAGTGGGCAAAGGTGCCGAAGGGGATGCTGTCGCCCCAACGGATCAGGCCTTCCTCGGCAGGGGCGTTGGCGGGGAAGGTGGCGGTGGCGGGTTGGGTGGCGGCATCGGTGGCGGTGATGCGGAAGGCGGCGAGGCTGCCCGACGTGCGGCCCGGCAGCAGGGCGGAGTAGATGCCGTCGCCGGCCAGTTGGTCCCCGAAGTGCCGTCATCACGCATCACGAGGGTTGAGAGGGTGGTGGCGGGGTCGATGCGGTAACGGAGCTGGACTTGAGCGAGGCCATCGGGGTCGGAGACGCGGCAGGTGATGCGGACGGGTTCATTGGCGGCGGGGAGGAGGGGGTGATGCTGGACGTCGGCGATGGCGGGGCCGGCGTTGGCGATGCGGCGGCTGTTGGGCAGACCGGGGGTGCCGAGGTTGCGGGGGACTTGGAGGTTGGCGACGAGTTCGAGGCCATTGCCGTGGAGTCGGAAGAGGGCCTGGGGCCAACCGGCGAGCCAGCGGACCTGGGCCCGGAGGGTGACGGTGCTGTTGGCGGGGAGGACGGCGCGGAGGGTGTTACGGAGGGAGTTGGGGCCGGTATCGCCGTCGCCCTGGGCGCGCACGTGGAGGCAGGCCGTGCCGTTGGCGGCGCCGGCGGTGTCGACGGTGGAGGTGCTGTGATTACCGCTGAAGAGCCAGCCGGTCATGCCGCTTTCGAAATCGCCGTTGTTCACCACGTTTGTGCTACCAACGCGGAAAGCCTCGATGTCATCGACGAGGCATTCGCCGGCGCCGAGGAGGGTGACGCGGAGGCGGTTGGCGGTGCCCGCGGCGTTGTCGAGGCGGCCGGTGAACTCGACGGTGGTCCAGGAGGCTTTGGCGGTTTCGTCGCTGTCGGCCCAACTGGCCGGCTGGAGGGGATCGGCGCGTGGGTCGATGAGTTCGAGGCTTGAGCCGCCCCCGTCGGCCCACTGGCCCCAGCGGCCCCCATCGGCGTAGGTGACCTCGGCGACGACGATGTGGACGAGGTTGGTTTCGACCGCGCCGGTGGCATTAGTGGTGACGAGCGTGTCGGGCTGGGCCAGGGCGACGCGTTCGCCGCGGTTGCTCAGTGTGCCGGTGAAGTCGCCGACACAGTTGGCGGCGGTGAGCTGGGGATAGGCTTCGCGGAGGCGGGCGGCGTTGCGGGCGACCACCAGGTAGCCGTTCGGAGGCAGGGTGGCCTGGGCGGGAAAGGTGAAGCTGATGCCTTCCACGAAGCGCCAGTTGGCGAGGCTGACGGGGTGGGAAGTGCGGTTGTGCAATTCGACGTACTCGTCGTCGTTGTCGCCCGAGATCGGGTTGTACATGAGTTCGTTGATGACCACGTCCTCGACGCGCCGGGGGGCGTTCGGCACGCCGGGGGTTGGTTGGGACAGGCGACGCACCGTGGGCGAGCCGTCGGGGGAGCGGCCCGAGGCGACGCCGTTCTCCTGGGGGCCGAAGCGGATGGCGTCCAGGACGCGGGTACCGGGGGCGTCGAGCAGGTAGAGGGTTTCGCCGGCGGCGCTGAGGGCGAAGCCAAGCTGTTGCTGGTCGAAGGCGATGTGGTTGCCGGGGTCGAGGAAAGTGCCCTCCGGGATGCGAAAACGGTGGGTGTTCGGGGTGTCGGACAGTCCCATCCCCGAGAGGTCGAGGCGTTCCGTGGAGCGGTTGTAGAGCTCGACGAAGTCGAGCACGGGATCGTCGGTGTGGGCGAGGAACTCGTTGATGACGATGGGAGGTTCGGGGCCGGGCAGCACGGGATCGACCTGGCCGGGGGACCCGCCGCGGAAGGTGCTGGCGGACCAGGCGCGCGGATCGGCCTCGCCGTAGCTGGGGCGGGCCAGCACCAGCGAGTGACCGGCGCCGTCGGCCGAGGCGGGCCAGGGAGGTGTGTCCGCGTATTCGAGATCAAGGCGGAGGGCACCAGCGTTGTTGTGGAGCCGGAGTTGGCCGCGGTCGTTGGGCAGGGAACCGGTGTAGGGACCGAGCACTTGGGCGAGGCCATGGACGGCTTTGAGGTCCTCCGGGGCGGCCGCGATCACCGCCGTCTCGCCGGCCTGGAGCTGGAAGCCATCCGGGAATCGGAACTCGACCGCCCCGCCGAGGCGCCAGCCGGTGAGATCCTCGAACACCGAACGGGCGTTGTGGACTTCGATGAACTCCAGGTTGCGGCCGTCGGCGCGCGGCGGCGGGGTGGTACATGATTTCGCTGAAGATCATGCCGGTGGTGCGGCTCGAGGGGCCGATGGGTTCGCGGGCGAGGGGGGGGGTTCCGGTGGCTGTCGAGGCGGTGGGGACGACGTCCCGGAACCGGGCCGTGGCGAGGCGTTGTTCGTTGTCACTGGTGACGGCGAGGCCGAGGTAAATGGGGGAGGGCAGGCCGGTAAGCGTGGCCGAACCGAGCAGTGTCCAGGTGCGGCCATCGAGACTGGCGTAGCCGGTGAGGGTGACGTCGTTGCGTTGGAGGCGGAGCCAGGAATACGGGTAGTTCACGGGAAAGCCGCTGCGCGGCGCGGCGGTGGTCGAGGTGCCGCCGACGGTGGCGCGGGCCTCAAAGAAGCATCCCAGTTGCGGCGACGACGCGAAGGCGGCGGCAAAGCGGGCGTTGGGTTCGAGGCTTTCGCGGGCCATCAAGCCGGCGTGCACGAACGGGTCGGTGACGGTGACCGCTTCGAGGCGGAGCTGGACATCGAAGTTGCCGGTGCGCTCCTGCCAGGCGAACCGGAATTGGTCGTTCGTGCCGCCAATGGTCCTGCCGGCGCCCGAGACGTCGAAGCCCCCGGACGGCGACGGTGGCACCGGGGAGCGTGGGTGCCCCGATGTCGGAGGATGTGTATTCCGGGGCGGCGAGGGGCGCGGCGGAGTGGGGAGCGGGGCTGCTGGCCGGGGCTGCGTGGGTCCAGGGAGGGCGACGAGCGCCAGGAGAGCCGCGAGCAGAGCGGCGGCTCTCAAGGGGCGACTTGACGGAAGTTCAAAGCTCAAAGGCCAAAGCTCAAGGGAAGTTCCAAGATGCCGGGCGCCGGGAACAGGCCGACCACGCCGGGCGGTCCACGCAGCGCGGAGGCCACGGCCATGGGCGGGGCGCGGAGCGGATGGAGCGCGCAGGTCTTCGGCGGCGCTTTGGGGAGGGGGTGCAGGCGGGACGCCTGCACCACAGGTTTCGGGAGACGTTGTCATCCCGGCCGGGGACGCTTGCCGCCGTTGGGGCTGGTACGGAGTGCGTGGCCACGCCGCCGAAGGTAGCAGGTTACGAGCCACGGAGTACACCCCGACGTGACCAGGTCGGGAAGAAACGGAGGGAGGAGGACGCGGCCCGTCGTCAGGAAGGCGGGAACTGCTCGAAGCGGGCGATGCGGGCCTCGAGGTCGCGCACGACGCCCCGCAACTCCCGCACATCACTCGCCAACAGATGCGCTTCGAGGCGTGCGAGCAGGACTGGGGTCGGACACCGGAACCGGTGCAGCAAACTCGCGACGTCCGCTTCGTAAACGGCCACGCGGTCGAAGTCACCCTGTCGGTAAAGCGAGGGCAGGGCATAGAGCTTGAGCAGCACCAGGCCCTCCGGGGTTGCCGTGGGGATGTCCAACTCGGCAAAACGGTGGGTGGTGCCGAAGTCCCTCTGCACCTCGGCGAACAAGGGGTTCGAGGTCAACAGGACATCCGCCCGCACGCTGCGGAAGCGGGCGCGTACGAAGAACTCGGTGTGCTCCTCAAGGGTCAGTTCGGGCAACTGCCGCAGGGACGCCAGCGACATGAGCAGGTCGATGTGCTCGGTGTTCCTCCCGGCCACGTAGCGCAGCATGGCCACACCGCCCACCAGCAGATAAGGAAGCTTGCGACGGGCCAGCAGCGTGAACGGCTCAATCACATCACTGTCGGTGGGGAGCAGTCGCGGGCGTGTGTCGCCCGACTCTCCGCGGCGCCCTCCCGGCGCGTCCGCCCACGCATCTGGACCGAGCCGCACCGCGTTGCGGACGATCTCCGCAATGCGTCCGAGGCTGGCACCAGGGGCAAGCGTGGCATTCATGTTCGCGCCATGATGGTGCCTCCACGGCGCGGGAAAGGAAATGGCAAAGACGGCGCGCCACCGCCGGGTCTTCCCGTGAACCGCCCGACCCGTCACTTCCCCAATCCCCGATGTTCGTAATCGGCGGAGAATCCAAGACGAGGAGTCCCTCCACCGATTACGAACATCGGGGATGGGGCTGAGGGAGACGTTCCCTGAACCTGTGGTGCGGGCTTCCCGCCTGCACCCTCCGCGATTCATGGCCCCGGAGCACGTCCCGCGGGAACCGACCGCATCCTCTGAATCGCTCATGGCGTGCCATAATCTCGGCTGGCGGGAAGGAGCGAGGCCGTTATGCTCCGGGCCATGACCGAACGCACTGCCCGGTTGCGCCGCGAGAGCCTCGAGGCCCGCCCTGCCCTGAGCGCCGAACGCGCGGTGCTGCTGACCGCCTTCTACCAGGCCAACGAAGGGCGGTATCCGGTGCCCGTCCTGCGGGCCCGCGCCTTCCTGCACCTGTGCGAGCACAAGACGATCTGGCTGGGGGACGGCGAACTCATCGTAGGCGAGCGCGGGCCGCGACCCAAGGTGGTGCCCACCTTCCCCGAGTTGACCTGCCACAGCCTCGAGGACCTGGAGATCCTCAACTCCCGACCCAAGACGCACTACGACGTGGATGCGGCCTGCCTGCAGGCATATCGCGACGTGGTCATCCCGTATTGGCGGGGGCGTTCGATGCGCGACAAGCTCTTCGGCGAGGTGGATGCGGAATGGCAGGGGGCGTACCAGGCCGGCATGTTCACCGAGTTCATGGAACAACGCGCACCGGGGCACACCGTCCTCGATGACAAGATCTATCGGAAGGGGCTGCGCGACTTTCAGCGGGACATCGCCAGCGCGATGGCGCAACTGGACTTCCTGAACGACCCCACAGCGCTGGATCGGCGCATCGCCCTGCAGTCGTTCTCGCTGGCGTGCGACGCCGTGATCCGGTTTGCCGAACGCCATGCCGCGCTGGCCCGCGAGCAGGCGGCGCTCACGGGGGATCCGCGGCGGCGGGCCGAGCTCGAGAAGATCGCGGAAGTCTGCGCGCACGTGCCGGCGCACGCCCCGCGGGATTTCCACGAGGCGCTCCAGTCCTACTGGTTCTGTCATCTGGCCGTGATCACCGAGCTGAACGGTTGGGATGCCTTCAATCCGGGACATCTGGATCAGCACCTGTTGCCGTTCTACGAGCGGGGGCTGGCCGATGGGACGCTCGCCCGTGAGCAGGCGCGCGAGTTGCTTGAGTGCTTCTTCATCAAGTTCAACAATCACCCCGCGCCGCCGAAGGTGGGGGTGACCGCGGCCGAGAGCGGCACGTACACGGACTTCGCGAACATCAACCTGGGTGGGCTGCGGACGGACGGCTCGGACGGCTCGAACGAGCTGTCGCACCTCCTGCTGGACATCGTGGAGGAGATGCATCTGCTGCAGCCCAGCACGAACATCCAGCTCTCCCGCAAGAGCCCCGACGCCTTCCTCAAACACACCCTGCGCGTCCTTCGCAAGGGCTACGGGTTTCCCAGCATTTTCAACGCGGACGCCGTCGTCCAGGAGCAGTTGCGGCAGGGCAAGACCCTCGAGGACGCCCGCGCCGGCGGCTGCAGCGGCTGCGTCGAGGTGGGCGCGTTTGGCAAGGAAGCCTACATCCTCACCGGCTACTTCAACCTGCCCAAGTGCCTCGAGCTGGCGCTGCACCAGGGCGTGGACCCGATGACCGGCCAGCAGCTCGGGCCGCGCACCGCCGATCCGGCGTCGTTTGCCACGTTTGAGGACCTTTTCGCGGCGTATCGCGCGCAGTTCCGGCATTTCCTCGAGATCAAGCTGCGGGGCAACCAGATCATCGAACGCCTCTACGCCACACAGATGCCCGCGCCCTTCCTGAGCGTGTTGACCGACGATTGCATCCGGAAAGGACGCGACTACAACGCCGGCGGGGCGCGCTACAACAACACCTACATCCAGTTTGTGGGCCTGGGCAGCCTCACGGACAGCCTGAGCGCCCTCCGCCAACTCTGCTTCGAGTCGGAAGGGTCAACGCATGCCGTGTCGCTGCCCGAGCTGGTCCGTGTCCTTGACGCGGATTTTGCCGGACACGAGACCTTGCGCCAACGGCTGCTCCACAAGACCCCGAAGTATGGGAACGACGACGACGCGGCGGATGACATCATGGTGCGCATCTTCGACACGTGTGTGGAGGCGTTGGACGGTCGGCCCGACACCAAGGGCGGACGGTACCGGGTCGAGATGCTCCCCACGACGTGCCATGTGTATTTCGGCAGCGTGACGGGCGCGACGCCGGACGGGCGTCCCGCGCGACGGCCGTTGAGCGAGGGCATTTCGCCGGTGCAAGGCGCGGACCGGCGCGGGCCTACAGCGGTGGTCAAGAGCGCGTCGAAGATGGATCACCTGAAGGCGGGGGGACCTTGCTGAACCTCAAGTTCACGCCGTCGCTGGTGGCGACCGAGGCCGGCGTGGATCAGTGGGCCAACCTGGTGCGCAGCTACTTCAAGCTCGATGGGCACCACGTCCAGTTCAACGTCGTGGGCGCCGAGACACTACGCGCCGCCCGGGCCAACCCGGCCGAACACCGCGACCTGATCGTCCGCGTGGCGGGGTACAGCGATTACTTCTGTGATCTCTCCCCCGAACTCCAGGAGGAGATCATCGAACGTACCGAGCACCAGGGATTCTGAGGCGGGAGGAAGAGGCGCCTACGGGGTGCCGAGGGCCCATTCGAAGAACGCGTACATTTCGGCGTTGGACTCCGGGGTGGGGGTGTGGCCGGTACGGTGCGTCATCCCCACGCGGTCGGGGAAGCCCAGCAGCCGGTTGACGGCGCGGGCGTGATTCAGGGCACGCCAGCGCTCCGGCGGGTCTTCGGCCCCCGCGGACACGAAGAACGGTCGCGGGGCGATCAAAGCGTGCAACTCGTGAAGGTCGTGGCCGGACTCGACCAGCGTGCGGTAGGCGCCGGTGCGCGGGTTGTCGGGGCCGATCACCCCCGGCGCGCGTGAGACGGTCGGGTCCAGCCCCAGGTACCAGGGTTCCCAGTAGTTCACGTTGGGTCGGGTTTCATCCCACACAATGCCGGGATCACTGACGGCGACGGCGGCGAACCGGTCGTACAGTGCCGCGGCGAACAGCGCCCATTTGCCGCCGTAACTGTGGCCCACGACCCCCACGCGGTGCGGGTCCACCTGCGGCAGGGCGGCCAGTGCGTTGGCGCAGTTCGCGGCCACATAGGCCAGGAAGGACAGGGGTTGGCAGCGAGCCTCCCCCGGTCCGGTCGGCGCGCGTCGCCGCCGGGCGAGCCGATCGAAAGGCTCACGAAGCCACGGCGCGTGAGTTGGTAGCCGAAGTCGCGCAGCGGTTGGCCCAGCCCGATGCTGGTTTCCGGCTCGTAGTAGGGCACGAACACCGCCGGAAACGGCCCGCGCCCATCCGGGATCAACAGCCAGCCTTCGGCAGTCTGACCGGGCGCCACCGGCAGGCGGACGCGATGCTGGATGAAGGTCTCGCGATGCTGGCTCGTGAGGACCAGCATTCGCGGCTCGGCCAGCAGTGGCGGCCAGGGACCCAGGATGCGTTCCCAAGCGGCCGTGATCTCGCGACGGCGCGCCGCCCAATCGCCAGCGGACTGCACCGGGCGGCCGTCGTCGAAACGAAGTACCGGCCGGAACGCACCGAAGTCATCGGCCAAGTTGGCTGGCGGGCTGAACGCGGCGCGGAGGTCGACGGGGAGCTCCGGCAGGTTGCGATGGCCGGGCGCCGGCTGCTCGCCGGGCGAACCGCCCCCCTGCGCCCCGGCGGCGGGGGTGAGTGTCCCGCCAAGCAGCAGCACAAGGCAGAGCAGCGCACCGATCGGATGGGCACCGTTTGCACGGTCGTGGGAGGATGCCCTCGATCCGCCGAAGGGCGCAGGCTGGCAGCCTGCGCCACAAGGCTGGAAGCCTGCACCCCAAGGTTCATGGGAGGGATCAAGGACATCCGTCACGCTGCGGGCGGACGATCTGAATTCAGCTCCAGAGGCGGTCATGTGAGCGTTCCCGGTCCCAGTCCGGGGTGGGTTCGAAATAGCCGGAGTCGCGGAGGAGATGTTGTCGGACCACCTCTTCGTTCAGTTCGACGCCGAGGCCCGGGGTGTCGGGCACGCGGGCGAACCCGTCCTGGACGATGGGCTTCTCGATGCCGGTGACGAGGTCTTCCCACCAGGGGACGTCCACGGAGTGGTGTTCGAGCGCGACGAAGTTCTGGGTGGCGGCGGCACAATGGAGGTTGGCCATAAAGCCGATGGGCGAGCCGGCGAAGTGCAGGGCCATCGGGACGCCGTGTTCCTCGGCGTAGTCGCCGATCTTCTTCGTCTCGAGGATGCCGCCGGCGGTGGCGAGGTCGGGATGGACCATATCGACGGCGCGGGCGTGGATGAGCTTGATGAACTCCTCTTTGAGGTAGATGTCCTCGCCGGTGAGGATGGGGACGTGAACGGCCTGGGTGATCTCGCGGAGCATGTCGGTGTACTTCCACGGGACCATGTCTTCGAGCCAGGCCATCTGGTAACGCTCGAGGGCCCGGCCCAGGCGGATGCAGCTGTTCACGCCGATGTGGCCGAAGTGGTCGGCGGCCAGCGGGATGTCCGCGCCGACGACTTCGCGGACCCGGGCCACGAACCGGGCCATTTCCTCGATGCCTTTGTCGGTGATCTCGACCTGCGTGAAGGGGTGTTCGGTCTGGTTGTAGCTGCGCCAGTCGAACTGCCGCGGCAGGGTCAGGGTGCCCGGGATGTGCCGCACCAACCGGATGCCAAGGTCCATCTTGAGGAAGGTGTAGCCCTGGTCCGCGCGGCCCTTGAGGCGGCGGGCAAACTCGTCGGGGTCGGTCGATTCGTCGGTGTCCGAGTACAGGCGGATGCGGTCGCGGAACTTGCCGCCGAGCAACTGGTACACCGGGACGCCATAGGCCTTGCCAGCCAGGTCCCACAAGGCCATTTCGACGCCCGAGACGCCGCCGCCCTGACGGCCATGGCCGCCGAATTGCTTGAGCTTCTTGAACAGCCGCTCGACATCGCAGGGGTTCTCACCGAGCAACCGGCTTTTCAGAAATAGGGCGTAGCGCGGGCTGCCGCCGTCGCGGACTTCACCCAGGCCAGAGATGCCCTGGTTGGTGTCGATGCGGATCAACGGGACGCGCATCGGGGCGCCGGCGAGCTCGGCGATGCGCAGGTCGGTGATGCGGAGTTTCGAGGGGCTCGAGAGGCGGTTGACGGTCTCGGCGATGCAGGCGGTTTCCCGCTCGAGCAGGCCCAGGCCAAAGCCCAGTGCCACGCTGCCCCGCCCGGCGGTGCGGAGAAAGGAACGGCGGTTGAGGGCAGGCGCCGGGCCTTGGGGCGTCGGCGGGCGGGCGGGGCGCGCGCATGCTGACGCGAGGCAGCCAGCGCGGCGCGAAGGAGGCCGGGCGTGTGCGGGGTGGGGCGGGATTCAGCCATGGTGACTTTGACGATGAGTTGAGCTAGGCCGGGCGTCGGTCCCGGAGCGGGAGGGGTCGCGGTTGATGAAACGACTTGTTTCCCGGCCGGGGCTTGCCCGAGAGTCTAGGCCGTGACTCCATTGTGGCAATGCGCATTTTAAACTTCCCCGCTGGTTTGTCCGCCATGAAGACGCTGTTTCGCTTGCTGCTGCTCGCCGGTCTGGCCGGCGGCGCGGTGTGGTCTGATCCGCTGACGCTGTCGAAGGAGGAGATGGTGGCGCTCACCGCGAAATGGACCGGCGAACGGTACCCGGACGGGCGGCCGCGCGTGCCGGAGGCGTTGCTCGAACGGATGAAGAAGGTGTCGCTCGAGGAGGCTTGGGAGGTGCTCAAGGGGCAGGGGTACGGGCAGCAGTTCGAGGGCAACTGGCAGATGATCCACCCGGACC
Source organism: Verrucomicrobiota bacterium (assembly GCA_027493615.1). Taxonomy (GTDB): domain Bacteria; phylum Verrucomicrobiota; class Verrucomicrobiia; order Limisphaerales; family J093; genus DSVZ01. The sequence goes on along the minus strand of JAOSKK010000037.1, from coordinate 196,844 downwards.
AGCCGGTGGTGGGACGCGCACTGACCGCCGTGTACCGGCCGAGCCGGCCGGATTACGTCGAGCACGTGCAGGCCGCGGGCAAGGCGGAGGGGCGGATCGGCGCCTCGAATTCATGGCCGATCGACATGTTGCAGCGGGGCGACGTGTACGTGGCTGACGGATTCGGGAAGATCGCAGATGGCACGCTGATCGGGGACAACCTGGGCAACGCCATTTATGCGAAGTCAGGCAACGGAGTGGTGTTCGACGGGAGCGTGCGGGATCTCGAAGGACTGGCGGAGATTGAAGGCTTCAACGCGTTCGTGCGTGGGTGGCATCCGTCGGCGATCAAGGACATGATCCTCGGCGGCGTGAATGTGCCGGTGCGGGTGGGAGGCGTGACGGTGTTGCCCGGCGACGTGGTGCTGGCCAAGCGTGGCGGGGTGATCTTCATTCCGCCGCACCTGGCCGAGCGAGTAGTGGTGACGGCGGAGGTGGTGGCGTTGAAGGACCGGTTCGGACACCAGCGGTTGCGGGAAGGCAAGTACACGCCGGGCGAGATCGACCGGGCCTGGACGCCCGAGATCAAGGCGGATTTTCTCCAGTGGTTCGAGGCGCTACCCGACCGGCCCCCGCTGACCCGCGAGGAGATCGAGAAGCGGTGGTGAGCGCGACGACGTCCACGGGGTTGGAGTGATGGCAGGCCGCGTGTCCGCCCCGGGCGGCGCGTTGAAACGTGGGGGAAGCTCCAGGTTCAAAGCACAAAGCTCAAGGGAAGCTCCAGGCTCCGGAGCTCCAGGATTCCAGGGGGTAAGTCCGGCCCCCACACGGCCGGTCTGCCGGACGGGGCGGAGATCACCACCCTCGGGGCCGCGCAGCGTTTGGAGTGCGCCGGCTTCCAGCGGCGCTTTGCAGCATGAAGCCGCAGGCGGGACGGCCACGCCACAGGTTCATGAGGAGACTCCCTCAGCCCCATCCCCCATGTTCGTAATCGGCGGAGGATCCAGGGACGGGTGGTTTCTCCGCCGATTACGAACATAGGGGATGGGGCGAGGTGACCTGTTTTCTTCGGGCCTCCTCGGGAGCCACGAACGGGGTGGCGCCCGGCCGCAACCTCACGCCGCCGACGATGGGCAGTCTGGTGGGCTCTGAGGGTAGGGGTTGTTGCCTAGGAAACTGGCCAGCTTGACCGATGCCGGCGGCAGGAGTGTGATGCGGGTGTCCTGAACGCGGACACCCTGTGCAGTGGAGGATGGCGAGGGAAGGACAGGAGAACCAAAGGGCACAGCACGACAGCAGCAATCATGGGGGCCTACATTACTCTTTCAGCCCTGGGCGGGATGGCCTTGCTCGCCGTGACCATGCCCGAGCCTGCGGGGGCCGCACTCGGTGTCAGCCTGGTGTGCCTGGGCTTTGTCCTCGCGCGCCGGAAGTGGCGGCGGGAGACAGGGCGCAAGTCGTTCACTCCGCCCCCGCCATGAGGCGGCGGATGGGACGGACGAAGATCACCAGCAACAGGCCGGTCCCGATGGTGACAAGGGCGACCATCAGGAAGCGGCCGGGCATTTCGGCGGCACCGGCCGCGCTGACCTGACCGGCCAGGAGTCCGGCCATGAGGTTGCCAAGAGAAGTCGCCAGGAACCACAGCCCCATCATCTGACCCACGAGCCGGGCTGGCGCCAGCTTGGTGACCGAGCTCAGCCCCACCGGGCTGAGGAACAGCTCGCCCACCGAGTGGAAGAAGTAGGTGGTGATCAGCCAGGTCGGCCAGACCATCGTGCCGGCGGCGGCGCGGAGGGCGGCGGCGTACATCACCAGGAAGCCGCAGCCAAGCAACGCCAGCCCCAGACCGAACTGGATCGGCAGTGCCATCCGCCGCTGGCGTCGTGCCAGCGCGAGCCAGAGACTGGCCACCACCGGGGCCAGCAGAATCACAAAGAGGGGGTTGAAGATCTGGAGCCAACCGGCCGGCATCTCCCAGCCCGACCATTCGCGGTCGGTGAACCGACTGGCAAACAAGTTGAGCGAGGAACCCGCCTGTTCGAGCCCCGCCCAGAAGATGGCCGACGTGACGAACAGAATCACCACCACCACGAGCCGCTTCTTCTCCGTCGCGTCCAGGCCGGCGAACAGGAACAACGCCACGAAGTACACCGCGCCCAGGGCGACAAGGAAGCCGGCGGTGTGTTGCGCCAGGGCGACCGGTTCGAGGGGCAGCAGGCCGCCGAGGCCCAGCAGGCCGATCAGGACGAGGACTCCCAGGGCAGAGAGCGCAAGGGCAATGTCCCGTCGTCGTTGCGGGTTGGTGACCGGGGGATGGCCGAGGTCGCCGAGGTGCCGGGCGGTGAGCCGGAATTGGATCAACCCGGCGACCATGCCCACGCCGGCGGCGGCGAAGCCGTAGTGCCAGTTCACCTTCTCGCCGAGGGTTGAACAGGCGATGGGGCCGAGGAACGCGCCGAGATTGATGCCCATGTAAAACACCGTGAACCCGGCGTCGCGGCGCGCCCCGGCCTCGGGATAGAGCTGGCCGACCAGGGCACTGACGTTGGGCTTGAGCAAGGCCGGTGCCGAGGGCCACGAGGATGAGGCCCAGAAAGAAGGCCTCGATCCGCGGGATGGCGAGGGTGAAGTGACCGGCGGCGATGACGAGGCCGCCGTACCAGACAGCGCGGCGGGTGCCCAGGAGATGATCGGCGAGCCAACCGCCGGGGAGGGCGGCGAGATAGACGGCGGCGACGTAGAGGCCGTAGATGGCGTTGGCGACTTCGTCGGTGTAGCCGAGACCGCCGCGCTGGATCTGGTCCACCATGAAGAGCACCAGCAGCGCGCGCATCCCGTAGTAGCTGAACCGCTCCCACATCTCGGTGAAGAAGAGGGTGTACAGACCGCGCGGGTGGCGGACGGCGGCCGGGGCGGCGGTGAGGCTGGGTTCAGTCATGGGCGAGGGGCAAGGGCGAAGGGCAAAGGGCGAAGGGCGAAGTTGGGCGTTGAGTGTTGGGCGTTGAGTGTTGGACGTTGAGTGTTGGACGTTGGAGTTTTGCCCCGCGCCCTTCGCCCTTTGCCCTTCGCATTTCGCCCTTCGGACTTAACGCGGCTCCTGCAGGCGCTGGCGCACGAGTTCGGGCAGGTACTTGACGGGCACCGGGCCGGGGGCGAGGACGGCCTCGTGGTAGCGGCCCAGCTCGAAGGCGTCGCCGAGTTCGCGCTGGATCTCCTGGCGGAGCCGATAGTGGGCGAGGCGGCCGACGAAGTAGGTGGAGAGCTGGACGGAGCTTTGCTGGGCGCGGATGACCTTGAGTCGGGCTTCGCCCTCGGACTGGAAGGCCTGGCGGATGAGGAGATCGAGGGCTTCGTCGTCGGTCATCGCGGTGCAATGCATGCGGTGGTCGAGGAGGGCGTTGGTGACCGCGCGGAGATAGAACTTGAGCTGGGTGAGGCGGAGGGCGAGGTCGCCGTCGCGATAGCCCTGGTCGAGGAGGGTTTGCTCGGTGTAGACGGCCCAGCCTTCGATGTAGGTGCCCGAGCCCAGGACGCGGCGGATGAGCGAAGGGACGCGGTTGGCGTACTCGAGCTGGACGTAATGGCCGGGATAGGCCTCGTGGATGGTCAGGATGTGGAGCATCTGGTGGTTGTACTCCTCGAAGTAGCTCTTGACGCGGTCGGCATCCCAATCGGCGGGCGGGGGCTGACGGCGTAAAAGCCATTGGCATGAGGATCCAGCGGGGCGGGGAGTTCATGTAGGCGGTCGAGTTGCCGCGCTGGAACTCGGGCATCTCGATGATCTGGCAACGGTCGGGATCCGGGAGGCGGAGGAGGTCGTGGGCAGCGATGAAGGCCTTGGCCTCGGCGACGGTCTGGCGGACGTCGTCGAGCACGGTGTCGGCGGCGCTGTGGTGTTGGGCGATGGCGTGGAGCACGAGGGTGATGGTGGTGCGGCGGCCCTCGGGGTCATCGGGGGCAGAGGTTGGCGGGGGTGGTAACGGCTCCAGAGCTGGCGGGCGATGACGTACATGTCGCGGCTGACCCGCGCGAATTCGGCCTGGGCCTCGGCGAACACCTGATCGGCCGTGAGGCCGGCGTCGAGTTCGAGTTCGAGCTTGCGGGCGAACCGTTCCCGGCCCAGCCGCCAATCGCCAGTGGCGCGGTTGCGGAGGTCGTCTTCGAGGAAGGACTGGTACTGGCGCAGGGCGGCGGCGACGGGGGCGGCGGCCGTGCGGAGCGCTGCCAGTTGCGGGGTGGGGCCGGCCAGTTCGAAGAGGTCGCGCTCGAAGAAGGCGATGGCGCCGCGGTTCTGGCGGATGGCGGTGTCGGTGTGCGTGCGGGGCGGGTGGCGGAGGTTGGCGCGGGCGGCTTCGAGGATGCGGGGATGTGGGCGAGGCGGGCGATGGCGTTGGCGATGTTGGTCTCGGCGGGAAGGCTGGATTGGGCGAGCAGGAGGTAGATGCTGTCGTTGATGTAGTCGTTGTAGACGCGCGGATCGTCGGCGAAGGGATCAGTGTTCTCCGACAGCCAGAGGGACTTTGCCAGCTCGTGGCGCAGGATCTCGTAGTCGATCTGGTCGGGTCGGGGGAGACGCGCGTAGTCCACGGCGCTTGGCAGCGCGGCCAGGGTGCGCCGAGTGTGGTCCTGCCAGCGGGCGCGGGCGGAAGCCGAGAGGTCCTCGAGTTGACGGTCGAACCGGTGATCACCCAGGCGGGTGGCGTCCAGCGGGCGCATGGCAAACGCCTCGTCGAGGTAAGCCTGGAAGAAGCGGGTCAGGCCGGGATCGGGGGTTTGTGCGGTGGCGAGGCTGGCAAGGAAGGCCACGCCGGCCAGCGCGGAGATGAAGCGAGCGTTCATAGGGGATCGCATGCCGGCGGGAGTGTCCAGGGACGGGCGGATGGCGACAAGGCATTTAGGCTGCGCTCCGTTGGACGGGCGGGGTTGGCGGTCGGCGGTTGGCCGTGGATCAGCGGATGAGGTGGGATTTGCGGACCCCGTAGACGGTCCCTACGCTGCCCCGGTGTCGAGGCATGGCTTCATCGTCGGACCGCTGCTTCTTTGGTTTGCTGCGCAGGCCCGGGACCTGCCCTGGCGGCGGACGCGCGATCCCTACGCCCTCTGGGTTTCCGAAGTGATGCTACAGCAAACCCAGGTCACGACCGTGATCCCATACTGGAAACGGTGGATGCGTGAGTGGCCTGACGTGCCGGCGTTGGCGGGAGCGCCGCTGGAGCGAGTGCTCAAGCTTTGGGAAGGGCTGGGTTATTACCGGCGCGCGCGGAACCTGCATCGGGCGGCCGGGGTGTTGGTGGCAGAACGGGAGGGGCGCTTTCCGCGATCGTTCGAGGACGTCCTGGCCCTGCCCGGGGTGGGGCGGTACACGGCGGGTGCGATCTGCAGTCTGGCCTACAACCAGCCGACGCCGGCGGTGGACGGCAACGTGACGCGGGTCTTGGCGCGGGTGCTGGGGTTGCGCCAAAGCGTGCAGCGGCCTGCCACGCAGCGGCGGTTGTGGTCGGTGGCGGCCGAACTGGCGGAGGCGGCGCGGGGTTGGCGGTCGCCCGGATCCTGGGGCGCAGCGCGCGGTTGGCGGAAGCGACGGGTCAAGGAGCGGCCCTGCGGGGCTTTGAACGAGGCGCTGATGGAACTGGGCGCGTTGGTGTGCGTGCCGCAGCACCCGCGGTGTGAACTGTGCCCGCTGCGGAAGGCGTGTGTGGCGCATCGGCTTGGCCTGACCCGGCAGTTGCCCGTGAAGGACCGGTCGGAGCGGACGAGCGAGCGGCGGGAGTATGTGTTCGTGTGTGAACGGCGAGGGCATTGGCTGGTGCGCCAACGGCCGGCGGGCGTGGTGAACGAGCATCTGTGGGAGTTCCCGGGTCTTGAACAGGATGGGTACGCATCGGCGTTGGCGGCGGCGCGGGCGCTGCTCGGCCCCGCGGTTCGGGAGGTGAGGCCCTGGATGACCGTGCGGCAGAGCATCACGCGGCATCGGTACATCCTCGCGGTGTGTCGGGTGCAGTTGGGGCGGGGCGAACGCATGGTGCTGAGCGAGGGACGGTGGTTGAGTCGGGCCGCCTGCGAGGAGCGGGCGTTCTCAGCGGGGCATCGGAAGATCCTGCAGCGGTTGAACGAGGGGGGCGCGGGCTGACAAGCAGGGTGGCTCCGGTATATTGGCCGCGTGGCTCATCGTGAAGCATGGCCGGTGGCGTTGACGATTGCCGGCTCGGACAGCGGCGGGGGCGCCGGCATCCAAGCGGACCTTAAGACCTTTGGGGCGTTGGGGGTGCACGGCACCAGCGCGCTTACGTGCGTTACCGCGCAGAACCCGCAGGAAGTGCGGGCGGTGCAGGCGTGTCGGCCGGCGATCGTGCGCGAGCAGATCCAGGCGGTTTTCGCGGCGTTTCAGCCCGGAGCCGTCAAGACCGGCATGCTCCTCAACCAGGGCATCATCCGCGCGGTGGCGGACTGGTTCCGCTCAGCCACCCGCCCGCCGCTGGTGGTGGACCCGGTGATGGTGGCGACGAGTGGCGCGCGGCTCCTGCAGGCGTCGGCGCGGCGGGTCCTCGAGACGGCGCTGCTGCCGCAGGCCTTGTTGACCACGCCGAACCTCGACGAAGCTGCGCTGCTCGTGGGGCGACCGCTCCGGACACCGGAGGACGCGCGCGCGGCGGCTCGGGAGATTCACCGCCGGTTTGGTTGTGCGGCGCTCGTGAAGGGCGGGCACCTGCAGGGGTTGAGCCAGGCCGTGGACTTCCTCTTTGACGGGCGGGAGGAGTGGATGCTCGAGGCGCCGCGTGTGCCTGCCGTTTCGACGCATGGCACCGGCTGCACCTACTCGGCGGCTATCGCCGGTTACCTGGCCCTGGGGCTTGAACTCAAGCCGGCAGTCGAAATGGCCAAGCGCCATGTCACCCAGGCCATCGCGCAAAGCGTGCGTGCGTCCGGGCACGACGTCCTCAACCCGTGGTGGCGCGAATGAACGAGGAGCGTCGGATTGCCATCGGAGCGGGGGCATGGCTGGGGTTCGCGGCGGCGGCCGGGATGCTGTCGGCCCGGGCGGTGGAGCAGGTCTTCGAGTTCCGAGATGCCGGCGGTGCCGTGTCGTACGCGGTGGACTTGCCGGCCGCGCGGGCCTTGGCGGGGGCAGGCCCGGAGTGGTTGCCGGCGCGGCGCACCCAGGGATCGGCGCGGCCCCTGGAGGTGGGACGCCAGGTGGTGGTCGAAGTGGCTCCAAACCAGGCGTGGCAGACGCTGGTGGCGGGACATAACGTCCGCCTCAGCGAGACCCTCGGTGTGGGCACCTACGTGTTCGAAACGGTGGACGCGGCGAGTGCGGTGCGCGTGGCGGCGGCGCTGGCCGGGCAGGCAGGCGTGCTGAGGAGTCATCCTGTCCGGCGGCAGGGCGCGCGATTGCACGGCGGGTTCGCACCACGGCCCGACGACGCGCTGTGGGGCCAGCAATGGCACCTCGAAAACCGCGACACCAACACCGCCGAACGCCTCGGCTTCGACCTGAACACGCGGGCGGCCTGGGCGTGGACGCAGGGAGCCGGGGTCCTGGTGGCGCAGCCGATGACGGCCTCGAGACCGATCATCCGGACCTGCGCGAGAACACCGCCGGCGCCCCCATTATGACTTCTTCAAGAACCAGGCCACCGGGCTGCATCCCAACAGCCGGTCGTTCCATGGGACGGCGGTGGGTGGGCTCATCGCGGCCACGGCCGGCTCCGGGCGGGGGCGTCTGCGGCGTGGCACCGGCAGCGGGGTTGGCCAGTTGGGTGGTGTTCAGCGGGTCGGGGAACTTCCTGGACGAGCTGCAGGCGGGCCGGATGTTCGCCTATGCCTCGAACCTCGTGGCGGTGCAGAACCACAGTTGGGGTAACGCGGACCGGGAGGTGCTGGAGCCGTTGCCCGAGGAGGCCCGGGGAATCTCAAACGCCCTCGCGTTCGGCCGTGGCGGGAAGGGAGTGGTCATGGTGCGGGCCGCCGGGAATGAACGGCTTGAGCTCAACAACGCTAATGACGACGGGTACGCCAACGACATCCGCGTGATCACGGTGGGCGCCGTGCGGAACAACGGGCGGGTCACCAGCTACAGCACGCCCGGCGCCTGCGTGCTCGTGGCAGGGTTCAGCGCCGATCGCCGGCCGCAGACGCCCGATGGAACGACGACGAACTATCTGAGCCTGGCCACGACCGACCGCCGCGGGAGCCTCGGCTACAACACCGGGATTCTCGGCGGCGACGGCGATTACGCCTGGGGCACCTCCGGCTTCGAAGGAACGTCCGGGTCCACGCCCCAGATCACCGGCCTTTGCGCCCTGCTCCTCGCCGTGAATCCGGAACTCACCTGTCGCGACGTCCAGCAAGTCCTCATCCACTCGGCGCGTCAACTCGATGGCGCCGACCCGAGTGTCCACCCCAACGGGGCCGGGTTCCTCGTCAGCGACAACACCGGCTTCGGTGTGCCGGACGCGGGCGACGCCGTGGCGTTGGCGCGGCAGTGGCCCAACCGGCCGCCTCTCGAGACCGCCGCCGTGGAGCGGCGGCTGTCAGTCGCCATTCCCGATGACGGCTTGCGCGTGACGATCTCGGGGGCGCTGCTTCCCCCGGCGCTGGCGTCCATCCCGGCGTATCCGGTGGACGGCCTGGCGGTGGATGACCCCACCGACTTGCGGGCCTTGGTGGATGTCGATCTTGCCCTCGCCCCCATCCGGCAAGACGTGCGGGGCAAGGCGGTGCTCATCCGGCACGGCACCACGCCCGTGGCGCGCAAGCTGGCAAACGCGGCCGCCGCCGGCGCGGCATTCGCCATCGTGTACCACTACAGCGGCACGACGGACCGCGTGTTCTTGAACGGCGCCGACGTGCACTTCACGCCGATCCCCGCCGTCTTCATCGACCGGCAGTCCGGCGAGGCGCTGCGGGATTACCTGAGCTGGATGCCTGGGGTGCGTGCGCGCGTCAGCCTTGAGCGGGTGAGGCAGACCCTGGCGGTGAGCGCTTCGCTGCTCTGCGAGCACGTCACCCTGCGGGTCCAGACCTCTCACGGCCGCCGCGGCGATTTGCGGATTACGCTGGTGTCGCCGGCGGGCACGCGCAGTGTGCTGCAGCACTTCAACCAGGATCTCCGCTCCTCCCTCAGCGACTGGACCTACTCGAGCGTCCACCATTTCTACGAGAGCACCGCGGGGGATTGGCAGGTGGAAGTCAGCGACCAGCGGCCCGGCGTTACCGGCCGTGTTCTCGCCCTCAACCTCACCGTGCACGGTGTGCCCATCACCGATACCGATCGAGACGGGTTGGACGATGACTGGGAGCGACAGCACTTCGGGGATCTTCGGGCCGGGCCGCGGGAGGACCCCGATGGGGACGGGTGGACCAACCTGCGCGAGCAGATTCTCGCGACGGACCCGCGGCGCAACGAGACCGCTCTGCTGGTGGAACTGATGCCGTGGGACGCGCAGTTCTGGCGGTTGGCCTGGCCCGCCCACCCGGCTACCGCTTACGGGGTCCTGGCCGCGCCGATGGCCGGAGGTCCTTACGGCTGGTTGGGAACGATCGTGGCGGACGGGCGTACGGCGGCTTGGGTGGTGCCGCGAGCCCCAGAGCCGAACCGGTTCTTCCGGGTCGAGGCCCTCCCGTGAGCCGGGCCGGTGTTACAGGTCGGCGGGCGGTGAGTACGCGCCTTCCCCATCGGTTTGCTGGCCTTCCAAGACCCAGCTCAAGTTGAAGCGGGCGATGGTGCCACCTCCCCGGGGACCGCCTTCGAAGAGCAGATAGATCCAGCCTTCGCTTGGCGTGCCCGGCCGGCCGGCCTCGAGGGACGAGTAGGCGAAGGGGCCGTCGTAGACCAGGCGCTTGACCGGCCAGGTCCGGCCGCCGTCCCCGCTGCGTCGGACCTGCACGCCGTTCCAGAAGGCGAGCACGGTGCCGTCGACGGCGACGACCACGTTGGGGAACCGGTCGTTGGCGGAGAGGGGTTGCAGGGTGAAGCGCGGTTCGCCCAGGAAGGGTTCGAGGCCCGTCTCCTGCGGTCGGTGTGCCGCAGCCGGAGGCGGCGCGGCTTCCGGGGTCGCACGAAGAGGCGGGGCGGCCGGCCCGAGCAGCACAGTCAGGGACACGAGCCATGCGTTCCGGTTCGAGCAGGGTGTCATCGCGCGCAGCCTACGGATGGCGCGATGGGGAGGCAAACCTCGTGTCAATCTGTGGGACTGACCCCTTCGCCCTGCGCGGATTGGATTTCAACGCGCAGCCAGGCCTGGGCGTAGGCCATCCACTGCTTGGCGGTGGGAACGGCAATGCCGAGCGCCTCCGCCGCCTCCTCGAACGTCAGCCCCACGAAATACTTGAGGTTCACCCGCCTGGCCTTGCGCGGTTCCACGAGCGCGAACTTCGTCAGCGCCTCGTCCATCGCCAGGGCACGGTCGCCTGGAGCCGGTGCGGGAAGGTCCACCTCATCGGCATCCACGTGGTCGGTCCCGGCCCCGCGTTTGGCCGCCAGGCGCCGCCGGGCGCGGTCCAGGATGAGCGTGATGGCGTTCGTGGCTCAAACTGTACACCGGCAGCCGGCCCGCGCCCGTTACCGTCGGAGCGGATGGCCTTGGCGGGGAGCGGTCCGGCTGCGCACGCCCGGTGAATCAGGATCCGGAAGGAGTCAGCGGTACATGTTGGCCAGCAGCCAGGCAGCACCGCCAGCAGGGCGAAGCACATGACGCGGCTCAGAAACAACGCCAGCTCCGTTGCGGTCGAATTCGATGTCGTGGCCGCAGTACGGACAGGCAACAGCAGCGTGTGCCGCGGTCATCTTGTGTTTGTCGTTTGGTGCAGCCTCCAGCATCTCAACTGTTGAATGCGGCCAGGACCGATGTCGGAACCCAACGGTTGGGGAGGCCATGCCCCTCCGGGGATCGCACCCTCATGGTCTGTTGGTGTTCGAGTTGCGGGTGAAGTGGGGTTCCACCTGCCCGAGGGTTCGGTGGAAGACGGTCGGGTAGGGAGCACCGTTGAGGTTTGGCAGCGACCGCTTCCCGTGCCCGGCGGTGGGCGGCGCTCGCGGTCCAGTCGGTTTGGTCCTCCCGTGCGGACTCCCCGATATCCAGCACGGCTTCGACGCCTCCGAACCGGAGACGCTCGCCGTGTACCACCCCGCTTTGGGCCTCCACCCGGCGGCCATTGATGAACATGCCGTGGCGCGACCCGCACTCCCGCACGATCACCTCGTAGCCCGACACCAGGAACTCGCAGTGGCGCGCCGAGATCGAGCCATCGAGCACGATCAAGTCGTTGCCGGGCTTTCGACCCAGCGTGACCGTGCCCTCGGCCAGCTCGGCGGACTGACCGGCGAACGGGGAGTCAAGAAGCGCAAACGGGGCATGCAGGCTCAGGTTGGATACGGGAGGGCAGGGCGTCGAAGTCGCCTCCGCCCAGCCGGGAGGGGCCATCGGTGCGGGCGAGGTGGTGGAGTGGGTCGGGGCGTGGGGTCAGCCGCTTGAAAGAGGGTTTCCTCACGGGAGGAGGGTTTCATGAATCAGCCGCGCCAGCCCATAGAGGAAGACCCAGACCACGCCGCCCCAGAACAGGCAGCGCCACGGCGACCACCCGGCCCGACGGGATAAATCCACGTGGGTTCATGGTCGGTTGGTGGTCGGGTTGCGGAGGACGCAAGGTGCTATCCACCCGAGGGGCCGGGGAATGGTTTCATCGCCGTGGGTTTCGAGTCGCCGAGGACCGCGTTGACAATAGGTAGCATCTATTCCAACATGTGCGCGATGAACGTCGCCCTGACGAAGCACTTCGAGGCCCTGATCCAACGGTTGGTGGAGAGCGGCCGCTACAACAACGCCAGCGAAGTGGTCCGGGCCGGCTTGCGCAGCCTGGAAGCCGAGGAACGGGCCCACGCCATGTTCGTATTCCCCCGGGGACGTTGAAGCACCTGTACGGCCCTGAGGACAACCTCGCCGAGCGGCGCACCGCGAAGGCTTCCACCCTGAAGGTCGAGGCCGAATGAAGCAGTGGGAGATCTGGACCTGCGATTTTGCCGACGCCGGCCCCCATCCGGCCGTGGTGGTCAGCCATCCGGACCGTGTGGCCCGCGCGCCGCTGGTCAACGTGTTGATCGGCTCGAGCCAGCGAGCTAGCCGCCCGGCGCGAGAGAACGAGGTGCTGCTGAACAGTGCGGACGGACTGGACGGGGAGACGTTGGTGAAGTGCGACCTCATGTATCTGGTGGAGAAGGAGCGGTTGTATCGTCGCCGTGGCAGCGTGGCCGTCGAGCGTCGTCGCGCGCTCGTCCAACGGATCCACGCGTGTTTCGGTTTCACGGTACTCTGATCGCCCCGACTGACCAGCAGCAATGAGGGGCGGTTTCAGTTTCACGGCCGGGGTAGCGCGGGCGGCGCCGTCCACCGACAAATCCTGTGCGCCGCTTCGCTCAGGTTGGCGCCGAACAGGTCTTGGTTCTCAACGCGGACCAACCGTTTCAGTCCGGCGTCTCGAACCGCTTGCAGCGACTGACGCACCCGCGCCGCATCGAGCTCGTCCCCGGTCAAGGCGGTACGACGCGTCAACGTCTCCTGCGCTCGCAAGAATTGTCAAATGTCAATGTTTGACCCCATTGCCCCACTACGCTTCGCAGCAGGACCGGGACTCGCGGCAGAGGTCGGCGTGCACGGGGCGATCGTCCGGGCCGGCTTCCGTCAATGTCCGGTTGCACCAGTAGTGGCGGGCGGATCCGGAGGCGAACTCCTGGCCCTCCGCCGGCGCGGGGTCAGCTTGCGCCGTAACATACATCTGCTTGCTGCGGAGATGGCGGCAACGGGTCGGGTTCATAGGTCAGCTTACGTGGCGGAGGGCGCGCTGGATGAGGGCCCGGGCGATCGGCACCTTGTGCCCGTTGTGGGCGAAGGGCGTGGCGTCGCGCAGCAGGCGTTCCGCCACGGAGCCGCCGAGCGCATCGCTCCAGGTCTGACCCTGCAGCAGCCGGTTGGCGGCGGCGACCTGGTAAGGCACGGGGGCAACCGAGCCCAGCACTACACGACCTTCCTGGATGCGACCGTCGGCCACCCGAACGGCCGCCGCGCAACTCACGGTTGCCCAATCGAACGCTGCCTTCTCCGCCACTTGCAGATACGCGCTGCGTGACCAACGCGTCGGGACCTCAACGCGCAGGATAAGGTCGGAGCGATCCAGCGAGTGGTGCAAGGTCGGGTTGTCCCAGGCGCGCTGGTACAGGTCGGTCATGGTCAGGGTGACCGTCTCGCCCTCGCGCTGCACGACGACGGTCGCGTCCAGGGCGGTGAGGATGACGGCCAGACTCGAGACCATCGGGCTGATGCAGGGGTTGCCCGAGAAGATGCTATGGAACTTGTTCTCGCCCTCGCGGGCGTGGCAGGTATCACCGCCTTTCTTCAGACAGTAGATGTCGCGGTGGCGATAGTACCAGCAGCGGGAGTGTTGGGCCAGGTTTCCGCCCAACGTGGCCACGTTGCGGATCTGACGGGAAGCCACCTCGGCCGCGGCTTCGTGCAGGCCCGGGAAAGCCCGGCGGAGGCCTGCGTGGTCCTCGATCTGCGCCACCGTCACCCCCGCCCCGAGCACCCACTGCGCGTCGCCTGGCTCGATCTGGTCGAGCCCCGGAATGGACCTGAGGTTGACGAGGATGCCCGGCTCGGCAATGGACTCCTTCATCAACCCGAGCAGATCGTTGCCCCCGCGAGGTAGACGCCGTTGGCGCCGACCAATTCCCGGGCCGATTCGGTGGAAGTCGCGTTGGCGTAGCGGAAGCGGTTCATGCGGTCAGCTCCTTCACTTGGCCCAGGGCCGCCAGGACCTTGTCCGGCGTGATGGGCAGGCTGCTGATGCGCACGCCGAGGGCGTTGGCCACGGCGTTGGCGATGGCGGAGGCCGTCGGAATGGTCACGGGTTCGCCGATGCCGATGACGCCCCGCTCGGGCATGTCCACCAGGACAATGTCGATCTCGGGGATGTCGGCGATGCCGGGCAGCTTGTAGGTCTCGAGGTTCGGGTTGAGGACCACGCCGGTGCCGGCGTCCATCACGCGGTCTTCGTAGAGGGCGTACCCGATGCCCATGATGATCCCGCCGTTCACCTGGCTCTCGCAGGTCAGCCGGCTCACGATCAGGCCGCAGTCTTGAACGCAGGTGATCTTCCGGACGCGGACCAGGCCGGTCTCGGTATCTACTTCGACCTCGGCGAACTGCACGCCGCCGACCCCGCTCGAGGACAGCCCTTTCTGCCACTGGCCCGACACCACGAGCGGTTCCAGGCCGAGCCTACGGCAGGCGGGTTTCCAGTTCTCACCACGGACGTCCTCGAGTCCGGTCTGTTGTTGCAGTTCAGCCAGGGCCTTTTCGCAAGCGTCGTACACCGCCGGCGAAACGGACGCGGCGGTCGTGCTTCCCCCGCTGCCTCCCGAGGGCGGGTACGCGGTGTCACCAAGCCGCGCCCGAATGGCTTCCGGCGGGAGCCCGAACACCTCGGCGGCCACCATGGCCATGACGGTCCGGGTGCCGGTTCCGAGATCCTGTGTGCCACAGCGAATCTCGACGCTGCCGTCGGGGTTGATCTGGGCCTGGGCGCGGGTGCCGCCGCCGCCGCCACCCCAGGTGGCTCCCGCGCAACCAACGCCCACTTTGACCGGGCCGGGGGAGCTGCCGGGCAACCGGTACTTCTCCCGCCAGCCGAAGCGGTCGCGGCCGAGCCGGTACTCGCGTTGCCGGATTTCGGACGGATCATTCAGCAACCGAAGCTCGACCGGGTCCAGGCCCAGCTTCACCGCCAGTTCGTCCAGGATGGACTCGATGCCGAAGGAGGCCTGGGGATGGCCGGGCGCCCGGAACGCGCGGGCGGCCCCGGCGTTGAGGGCCACGCCGCGATGTTGCACCCGCGTATTGGGGATTGTGTAGATGTAAGGCGCGGGGAACTCCGCCCCGCCCCCGCCGCCTTCGGTGGCGGCCCCGCTGCCGACGCCCGCCGTGCCGTACGAGTCGAGTTCGTAGGCCACCAGCTTCCCAGCGCGGGTGGCGCCGAGACGGACCTTCTGGATGCTGGACGGCCGGTTGCCCACGGCCAGGGACTCCTCGAAGCGGGAGAGCATCAGCTTGACGGGTGCGTTGGCTTGCTTCGCCAGCCGGGCCACGATGGCGCCTTCGACGCCCGGTCCGAACTTCGAACCGAAGCCGCCGCCCATGAACTCGGAGATCACGCGGACTTTGCTCTGATCGACTCCCAGGTTCCCGGCGAGACCTTCGCGGACGCTGAAAACTCCCTGGGTGGACGACCAGACGGTCAGTTCGTCGCCGTCCCAGGCGGCGGCGTTGCCGTGGGATTCGAGGCAGTGATGGATTTCGACCTGGGTGCTGTAGGTGCCCTCGACGACGACCTCGGCTTCGGCGAAGGCCTGGTCCACTTGCCCGCGCTCGGTGACCTGGGGTTTCGAGAGATTGGGAGCCTCGTCCCAGACCCGAGGCGCGTCGGGTTGGATGCCGTCGGCTTCCTTGACCACGAAGGGCAGCGGCTGCGCCCGCACCGTGATCTTCCGCAGCGCGTCCAGGCAGGCCTGCTTGGTGGTGCCTGCGACGGCCGCCAATTCCTCGCCGTAGTAGCGCACCCGCCGCTCGCCGTCGCGCACGAGGATCGCCGCCTTGATCCCGGGGGACCGCACCGCCTCGCTCAGATCGATCCCGGTCACCCGGGCGGCCGGCCATTTCGAACGGAGGATCATCCCGTAGAGGCAACCGGCGGGCTGGACGTCGGACGTGTACTTGGCCGCGCCCGTGACCTTGAGCGGCCCGTCGGCTCGCCGAACCCTTCGTCCGAGCACGCTGCGTTTTTCAGGCCAGGTGGGCATACGAAATGACCTCCGTCCGGCTCAGGACCTCGACCCCCGAGGCCTGAAGCGCGGCTTGGACAATCCGAGGTTGGGTGCCGCAGCGGCACAGGTTGCCGGCGCAGGCGTGATGGATGTCCGCGGGTGTGGGGTGCGGGTTGCGCCGCAGCAACGCCGTCAGGCTCATGACGAAGCCGGGCGTGCAATAGCCGCACATCGAAGCGTCCTTGTCCACGAAGGCCTCCTGCAGCGCCGTGAGGTTGCCGTTGCGGGCGAGCCCTTCCACCGTGGTGATCTCGCGGCCTTGAGCCTGGATCGCCAGCATCATGCAGGCATAGACCGGCTCCCCATCGAGGAGCACCGTGCACGCGCCACAGGTGCCCCGGTCGCAAACCTCCTTCGCACCCGTAAGCCCGGCGTGGTCGCGCAAGGCATCCAGCAGGGTGACACGCGGCTCGAGCGTGAGCGGCCGGGTCTCCCCCGTTCACCCGCAGCGTGATGGGCACCGCGTCAGGTCCCTGGACCGCCTCGGCACCGGCGCGGGCCGACTCCTGCGCGATCCCCTCCGCCGCGCTCACCGCGCCGGCCGCCGCGGTGGTGCCGAGGTTCTTCAGAAACGACCGCCGCGACACCGACAACGGACCGCCTGGCGGGGAGGTGGACTGTTTCATTGGGTTGGAATCAAGCGCGTCGAGGGCTTAAAGGGAAGCGGAATCTTGGCCCGGACGGTTCGGCATCTCACTCCCTCATCGCAGTGCGCCGCGGCGTGGCCCCGACAACCCACCGCTCGGGGCCCGTGCCGCACCACGGGTCGCTTTTCAAGGTGTCGACGAAGAGGCTCCGTTCGGTTCCGCCGAACGTCCCGCAGAACACGCTCCGCTTCGCGGCCTCTTCCCATTTCAGGTTCAGCAGACGCTCATGCACGCGGGACGACCGGTTCACGGCCACCGTGAAATAGGCCGTCGGGACCCGAGGGGTGTACCACAGGCGTTCGCCACACGCGCCGGTATCGCAACGTTCCAGCGGACGGACGGCCACCGAGATGTCGTCCCCGATCAAGACCTGCTCGCCCGCGGCCGTGCGCCCGGTCTTGATCGCGACCGTGCGGGTCTGGGGTTTCACCCGACCGAGTTCGGGGCGAACCTCCCGGAGCCATCCCCACAGCGCTTCGTGTTGCGCCGTGGAAGCGGCGTCCGGCAGATACACCACGGCTTCCGCGGGCACCGCGCCGGGCTGCGCCAGGTTCTCCGCGGCTTGTTCGAGCACCGCCAACGCCAACCCCTGGAACGGCACGCCTTGATGACCGCCACCGGTGAACTCCCAAACCCGGAGCAGGGTCCGTCCTTGCAGGGTGGCCTGGCTGGACACGATGCAGCCCCCGGCAAACAGCTCGCAGGAGTGAAGCTCGATGACCCGGCCCGCAGGGCGATCCTCAAGGGGCAACCGGGCCGCCTGCGCCGCGCCGGCGACGAACAGACTCAACACCACGACGACACGCGTTTTCATAGCACGAACTGGGTCACGTCGATTACACCCGAGGCCGGCACCCTCACCGGTCGCTCTCCCGCCCACAACGCGTGCCGGCCACGGTTCCTGCCTCCAGACATCAAAATGGATAGTCTTCGAGCAGCTTATCGTCAACCGTGGGGTTGCCGGGGGCGATGCGGCGAAGGGAGGGCGGCCAGTCCCCGGGCCGTCGTCGTTTCCTCCGGCGCGGGCAACCCGGATGACACACGACGTCGCGCCGCATCAAGCGCTGGACGAGGCGACGCCGGCGGAGTAGCACTTGGATCCCGCGGCGCATGCCCGGCCGGTGATGGACGGGATCACGGACGAACCGGGCCGGTGAGTCGCAAGAGGCTATGAAACGAGGACACGCACGTGCACAAGCCACACCGAGCGGGCTGGTGTTGGGGCGGCCGCGTCGGGGGCCTGGTCGCCGGCGGGTTGGTGGGAGCCGCGGCCATCCTGGGGCTGCGCGCCGAAGAAGACCTGGTGACGATTGACTTCCGCAACCGGATTCCCGGCGTACTCGATGCGCGGGTGTACGACTTCGATGGGATGACCCCGCTGGAGGGCCCGCTCTTTGCCGCCCAGATCTACGTTTCCACCGCATCCACGGACGAGCTGGCGCCGGTGGGTGTGACCTTGGGTTTCTTGCAGGGCACAGATGCAGGTTCCTGGGGTTACGAGGAAGACACTTATGTCTGCGTCATTCCTCCAACACAGCCCACGCTCGGTCAGCCGATCGTTTATCAGGTCCGTGTCTACCAGTGGATTGCGGGTGGACCGTTTGGCAGGTATGTCATCGTCGGAGCCAGCCGCGTGCACGACATGACGGTGACCAACCGGGTCATGCCACTGATCGGGTTCGAGAGCTTCCGGTTGCTGCCGGAGAAACTCCAGGTCAGGCGAGAAGGTGATCACGTGGTCGTGCAATGGCCATAGCTTGCCGCGCGACGCTATGTGCTGGAGGCCCCGACGAACTTGCAGTCGACGGCTTCCTGGATGCCTGTACTTGAGCGGTCGAGCTACGGCGATCCTTGGGAGATCCTCTCGGTCACGCGGGCGGCGGGCCGTTGCGAACGGAGAACCAAGGACGGTGCCGGCTGGAAACCCGCACCACCGATTCAGGGTGCGACTGCCTCACCCCCAATACCCGATGTTCGTAATCGGCGGCGAATCCAAGACGGGGAGTCCCTCCACCGATTACGAACATCGGGGATTGGGAGCCTTGATCACCTCCACCGGTGAACGCCGAAACCCGGCGCAGGTTCCGTTCTTGTAGGGTGGCCTGGCTGGACTTGATGCAGCCTCCGGCGAAGAGTTCCCAGGAGTGAACCTCGAGGACCCGGCCCGCGGGAGGAGCCTGCCTCAATTCTCCCCCATGGCGGACATCCCGAGCGAGGAAGGGCGGTTGGTATCCTGCGTGCGGGCGATGTCACCGCCTGGTGCCTGGAGGTGAACGACCCGGTGATCTCGAAGCTCAACGCGGGTCGACTGAAAGGTTACGGGTGCATCATCAAGCTGGGGCGACGGCCCTCGCATCGCACGCCGCGCCGGACGGCAATGAGCTGGGCGATGATGCTCGCAGCGATCTCCGGCACGGTCTGCGCCCCGATGTCGAGGCCAATCGGCGCGAACACGCGGGCCCATTCCGCGGGTGTTGCCTTCCCGCTTTGCAGGAAATCCCGCTTCACCATCCCCACCTTGCGTTCGCTGCCGATCATGCCGAGGTACGCCGCGGGCCGGTGGATGCAGGCCTCCAGGGCGACGGCGTCGTGGCGGTGCCCCCGTGTGACCAGGACAATGTACGTGTCGGGGTTCACGGGGAACGCGGCCACCTCGGCCGCGATCTCGCCGCACTGCTGGGGTGGTGCCGGTGGGGAACAGGGGCGGGCTGGGTGTACTCCGGGCGATCGTCAATCACGCTGATGTCAAACCCCACCCAACGCGCCTGGACAGCCACCGCCTGGCCGACGTGCCGCCGCCCACAATCAACAGCCGGGGCCGCGGCACCACCGGTTCCACCAGGACCACGTCGGGTGCCGGTTCCGTGGCGCTCTCCTCCTGGAACCGGCAGGGTTCCTCGCCCGCGAGACATTCTGAAAGACGGTCCGGGCCGGGGAACGCGGTGGCGGTGCCGATGGCGGGTGGGTCCAACCATTCCACCCGCACCCCGGTCGGGTCGGCCGCTCGAACGCGCGTGAGCAGGAGGCCGCGTTCTCGCCGTTCGAGGGCCTGGGCGGCTCGGGCATAGGCCTCGCGGTCCTGCGCCGAAGCGGGGGCGATCACCACGCGCATCACCCCGCCACAAATTGGCGCGGTGTCCGGGCCCCCGGCCGGTCATGCGGCACTCGAGGATCGAGGCGCGTTGGGACTGGATCGCCTCGAGCCCACGCCGGAGCGCCTCGGCTTCGACCACGCCGCCTCCGATGGTCCCGTGCAGTTGGCCGTCCTCGTCAACGACGGCCCGCGCGCCCACCTTGCGCGGGGTGGAACCGTCGGCTTCGATCACCGTGGCCACCGCGACCCGGCGGCTCGAATCGAGGAGGGTTCGGATGACGCCGAAGATTTGACCGGGTGGCACATCCCGGCCCACGCAGACGCACTCGGCCCCGCCGTCGGGGCACATGGCGGGGGAAGTTGCCGGGGGATCGTCGGGCGATGGCGGGTTCATGCGCTTGTCGCGGGCACGTTACCACGCGGTGGCGGCGGGCGACAACGCGGAGCCAATGGGGTCAAACATTGACATTTGACAATGTGGACGCCTGGACGACGGGCAATCCGCACCCCTTCCTCCAATTGTCAAATGTCAATGTTTGACCCCATTGCCCGGAAGCGGGCGATGAGCGTGGCGGCGGCAGTGGCCAGCCCCGTCGCCAACCCGACCCAGACGCCCACCGCGCCCCAGCCGGCCGCGAAGCCCAGCACGGCCGCCAGCGGCAGCGCGACGACCCAATAGGCCAACGCCACGAGCCACGCCGGCCGCCGCACATCGCCCAGGCCGCGAAGCGCCGAGAGCGCGACGACCTGGAGGCCATCGAACACTTGAAACAGGCCGGCCACCACCAGCAACCGCGCGGCCAGCGTCGCGACTTCGACCTCGGGCACGAAGGCGCGGGCGATGGGGCGGTTGGCCAGGAGGAACAGGAGTCCGAACCCGCTCATGAGAACGATGGCGAAGCCCAGACCGATCCAGCCGGTCCGTCGCCAGCGGGCGTGGTCGCGGGCGCCCCACGCGTGACCGACACGGATGCTGACAGCCATGCCGAAACCGAGGGCGAAGATGAACGTGGTGGCGGCGCAGGTGATGGCGATCTGGTGGGCCGCGAGAGCTTCCGCGCTGAGCCAGCCCATCATGAAAGCCCCGAGCACGAAGGCGCCCACCTCGAGCAGGTGCTGCATTCCGACAGGCCATCCGAGTTCGAGTTGCCGCCGTGCCACCTGCCCGTTCAGCGCTTGCAGCCACCGCCGTGGGAGCCACTCCGCCAGGCCGCGGTCCCGAGCCACGAACCAGGCCAACCCGAGGAGTGTTGCGACGCGCGCCGCGAGGGTGGCCAGCCCGGCGCCCTCGAGCCCCAGGGCGGGAAAGCCCCCGCGGCCGAAGATCCACAGCCAATTGAGCAGGACATTGAGCAGGACGCCCCCGAGCAAGATCAGCGTCGGCGGCCAGGGCCGGTTCAGCGCTTCGCTGAACTGCTTGACCACCAGGGTCACCAGCGCCGGCCCCAGTGACCAGCCCACCCAGCCGATGTAGGCGCGCGCCTCGGTCACGACGTCGGCCGGCTGTCCCAGCCACAGGGACCGGTCGCGCAGGACGAGGAGAAAGAGGGCGGAAGCCGCCCCGGCCAAGGCGGCGAGGCCCACGCCGTGGCGGAGCGCTTCCCCCGCCGCGGCGCGGTCGTGGCCGCCGTACGCGTGGGAGGTCATCACGGCCACGGCGGAGACGAGGCCGATGGCGGCCACGAAGGGCAGGTGGATGAGGCTGCCGGCGAAGGCGGCGGCGGCCAGGGGGAGGGTGCCGAGTTGGCCGACCATCAGGGTGTCGGTCAGGCCCATGAGCATCTGGCCCACCAAGCCGGCCATAATGGGGAGAGGCGAGCGTCAGTGGCACGGAGTTCGCCCCAGGCGCCCCGCCATCCCGGGGCGGTGACGCCGGGATCGGTGGCAGTCTCGGGTGAGGGTGGCGAAAGTGGTTCCACAGGGCGGCCGGCCGGGTCCGGCTGACGGATTTGCGGGGCCTGATAATTGCGACGTCGCGCTTCACGCGGGACGCCTGGAGAGTCGCTCCCGCCAACCGCGACAGGGTAGGGCGAAGGAATGCCGTCGAACAAGCTTTGCGCGGCGGATTCCATGAAACCCCAAACGCGCTGCGCCTGCTGGACGGTGCGGGGGACGTGGAGGACCTGGGGTGAGTGTGATTCAGTGCCGCCCG
The DNA here is from genome assembly GCA_027493615.1 of Verrucomicrobiota bacterium. Taxonomy (GTDB): domain Bacteria; phylum Verrucomicrobiota; class Verrucomicrobiia; order Limisphaerales; family J093; genus DSVZ01. The sequence continues at coordinate 175,092 of JAOSKK010000037.1, read as the reverse complement.
GAATGCCGGCCATGGCTGAGCTGGTTCTGCCGCCTCAAGCCTTCCAACACCAACGACGGCTGCCATATCGACCAGGGTCATGGGGCAGAGCGTCGCCTTCCAGGTCGGCCTGCCGCGCGTCGTCGCCGAGCCTGAAGCAAAGGCGGCCCTTCGCTCGCTCTGGACGTACAACTTCACGCCCGACATCGGCCCCTACCGGGAGGGGATGAAACCGGTCCTGCCTGTGGGGCGGTGGTATGCGTTGCCGGGAGAGGGCGGCCTGTTGATGTGCACCTGGCCGCGCGGGGGTGCGGAACCTGTCGACGCCCGGTTTTTGCAGGCCGGCAGCCGGGTGGGAGTGGAATGGCTTCAGCCGGTCGTCGTACCCGCGAACGGCGGGCCACCGGACCAAAGGGGTCAGTTCCACACATGTGACATCTGGCGCCACTCGCGCGCCGACGATCACAGCGGCCACACCAGCCAGAGCAGCGGGATGCTGAGGCCGATGATGAGCAGTTCGAGGGGCAGTCCCAGCCGCCAGTAGTCGCCGAAGTGGAACCCGCCCGGTCCGGAGGATCAGGGTGTTGTTCTGGTGGCCAATCGGGGTGAGGAAGGCGCACGAAGCGCCGATGGCCACCGCCATCAGGAAGGCGTCCGGACGCGCTTCGAGCCGGGCGGCCGCGCTGATGGCGACGGGGCACATCACGGCGGCGGTGGCGGCGTTGTTCATGAAGTCCGAGAGGGTCATGGCGACCACCAGGATGAGCGTAACGGCGAGCAGCGGGTGACCGCGGGCGAGGTGGTCCAGCAGCACGCGGGCGATGAGGTCGGCGGTGCCGGTTGAGGCCATGGCGCCGGCCACCGGGATGAGCGCGCCCAGCAGAACGATCACCGGCCAGTCCACCGCTTCGTAGACGTTGCGGGGCGAGACGACGCGGAATGCAAGGCAGGCCAGCACCCCCAGGGCAAACGCGATGGCGGCGGGCAGGAGACCGAGTGCCGCCACGGCCACCGTGGTCGCCAGGATCAGCGTGGCGGTGAGGGCCTGCCGCCGATTCGGAATCCGCAGCGCCCGCGGTGCCAGGGGCACGCAGCCGTACTCATTGGCGAAAATCATTACCGACGTCGGGGGGCCCTGGACCAGCAGCACGTCCCCTGCCTGGAACCGTTCGGAGCGCAGCCGGCGGATCGAGCGTTCACCTTGCCGCGACAAGGCCAGCAGGTTGATCCCAAACCGGGTGCGCAGCAGAACATCGGTCGCCGAGCGATTGATCAGGTCGGTCTCGGGTCGCACCGCCAGCTCCATGAGCGCCACGTCGCCGGAGTCGATGGTCTGAGGGCGAGGTTTGGACTCCGCGGTGCCGGTCTCGCGGCGCGTCGCTCCGGTGGTTGCGACGGGCGACGGGGTGTCCTTGTCCGGGGGGGACCGGCACGTCCTCGACCAGTTTGAGGCCCAGTTGGGAGAGCACGGTAGCCAGTGACTTGGGTTCCGCTTCGATCACCAGGATGTCATCGGGTCGGAGCTTGCGGGCCGGGCTGGGGACCGCGAGGCGGAACTCTCCCCGTACGAAACCGACGATCTGGGCATCGGCCTTCTCGAGTTCCTCGCCCAGCTCGCGGAGCGTCCGTCCGGCTGCCTTGCTGTCCTTGGTCACGCGGGCCTCGGTCAGATAGGCGCCCGTCTCGAAGCTCTCCGCGCCCGCCCGCTCCCGGACCGGCACCAGCCGCCAGCCCACCAGCGTGATGAACAGCACCCCGCACAGCGCCAGGGAAAGCCCCACCGGCGTGAAGTCGAACACTCCAAAGTGCCCGGCACCCGTGGCGGCGCGGAAGCCCGACACAATCAGGTTCGGGGGCGTGCCGATGAGAGTGGTCATCCCCCCAGGATGGACCCGAAGGCCAGCGGCATGAGGATCCGGCCCGGCGGCAGCTTGTGCTTGTTCGCGGCCTGGATGGCCACAGGCATCAGCAGGGCCAGAGCGCCGATGTTGTTCATGAAGGCCGAGAGAAAGGCGCCCAGCCCGGTGAGGAGAGGCGATCGTGGTGATGGGCCCGGCCGAGGACGGCAGCACCCGTTGCGTAAGGGCGTCGATGGCGCCGGAGGTTTGGAGTCCCCGGCTGAGGACCAGCACGCAGGCGACCGTGATGACGGCGGGGTGACCGAAGCCGGCGAACGCGTCGGTCCGCGGCACCAACCCGGTCAGCACACAGGCCAGCAAGCCGCCCAGCGCCACCATGTCGTGGCGCCAGCCACCCCAGAGAAACATGCCGACCGTGGCCGACAGAATGAGCAGGATGAGCAACTGGTCCGTGGTCATGCGCGCGGCTCTTACCGAGCAGGGCGGTCCGAGTCAACCCAGGGACAATGGGGTCAAACATGGACATTTGACAATCTGGCTGCACGTCGACGGGCACTCTGCAGCCGTGCCGTCCGTCGTCCCTTGCCACAAGCGCCACGGCCAAGCCCCCGTGACGTCGGAACCCACGGGTCCCCTGGTACGCGAATCCGGCGCGCCCCGGTCCCGGCCGGCCGCCCGCCGAAATGTCAAATGTCAATGTTTGACCCCATTGGCCGGTTGGACTTGCCGCGGCCAGCGGCTACCTTGCGCCCACCGAAATCATGAAGACCGCCTTGCCTCTCTCACTGGCCGTCCTCCTCTTGCTGTCTGAGGCCCGTACGCATGAGGATCCCGTTCGCCCGGAGCCCCCAACGGCACCCGAACGGCCCGCACCGGCCGCGACTTCGCAGGAACCAGCCCCCGCGGACGCGGAAACCCGTTTTCAGGCGATGCTCACAAACGCGTCGCTCACGGGGCGCTGGGCGCCGCTGCGGGATGGCGCGCTCGGCGAGGAGCGAGGCGGCGACAGCTACCAGATCGTGGGCGTGACCAAGGTCGCCGGGGAGACCTGGATCGTCCGCGCGAAGCTGCGGTATCGCGAACGGGATTTCGTCCTGCCCATCCCGGTGCAGGTGAAGTTCGCGGGCGACACGGCGATCCTGATGGTGGAAAAGCTGGCGATTCCCGACGGGGGCACCTATTCGGCCCGGGTGATGTTTTACGAGCAGACCTACAGTGGCATGTGGACGGGCGGGCGGGGTGGCGGCCTGCTCTACGGCGTGATCACGAACGCGAAGGAGTAGCGTGGCGGGTTGCCCATGACCGCTGGCGAGGGGTTGACCCGTGGAACCGCCCGGCTCGCCTTGCCATTGTGCGTGGCGAGTGAGGTGGCGTGGCGCCCGGATCGCCGGGGCGTGTCCTATCGTCTTGCTGCCGGGGGTCGAGTGCGCTGGGATGCGCGGTGTTGCTCGGCCACATCCTGAGCGCGTTCCATTTTCGACACCACTGGAGTCACGCAGCGGCTTACGCGGGGTGGGGCACCTCGCTGGTCCGCGGCCTTCAAGGGCGGATGGACCTTAATGGCCTCGGCGGCGGCCACGGCTCTGGCCGTCGAGTCAAAGGACAGAAAGCGTCTGTCGCCGCCGGTTTCACGGAAACCACCACGGCGGTGTCGAACTTCCCGAGCGCCATCTTCCGCGCGTACTTGGAGAAGAGCTCATAGCGTTCCCGCCGGAGCAGATCCCCGTTCATCGGGTCCACAGAGAGCCTCCCATCGAAGTCCGCCTTGAGTGCTTGCCACTCGCGCGGCTCCCGCTCGCCCGCGACCCGCGAGAAGCCATGACGCGCCTCAAGGACTACCAGATGCGAGAGGACCAACTGCGCGCCGTGGTGTCGCATGAAGCGTTCGACAATGGTTCTTCGTCGGACGGCTTCCGCGTCGTCCGGCGCCGGCTCGAGATAAGCCGCGACCCGCCAATGGGCGTGCGCGAAATGCACCGTTCGCGACGCTCGACCTTACCCGCCAGGCAGAATCTCCTGCCCGAGGAGGGACGGTCAAAGTGCTCGTCCCAGTCCGCTCGGCGCGGGCCGAGGGTGCGCTCGATAGGTTTGTTGACCCAGGTGTTGACGTTCGGCCTCGCGTGCGCCTCGATCCCGGCCTTCGGCCGCTGCAACCGGATGGTGATCGTGTTCGACGTCACACATCACTTGCATCACGCAACTTCCGGAAGAGGCAACGCCGTCTATCCTGCCCGCCGCCGGGCAAGTCCGTGGGGCCTCGTCTCCCGGCGGCGGCCGCCCTGCTCCCCCGGGGTTCGCCCGAAGGCAATCCCTCTGGGTGCCGGTGGCGACGGTTGCCTCTTCCGCGCGCGCCACCAGCTCCGCCGGCAGCCGTTTCGGGAGCGCGTCGTGCTGCTGAGTGATCAAGTTCCGTGTAACTCTTGCGGCGATCTCCTTCGGTAATGGCGTGGCGACCATTCGCCGACAGCGAACTGACACAACAAACAAACCACCCGATGAAAGGAAGTCCCATGCAACTCGTGCCAACCCCCATCGTTCCGTCCCTGCTCAGGACCGGCGCCGTCACGGTCGCCGGCCTGGTCGTGATGGCGGCTTGTGCCGCTCCGCTCCCTGCCTCCCACGGACGCCCCGGGGTGAGCCCGGCCGCCCGGATGACGATCAATGCCGGTACGACGTTCGTGTTCGACCCCGACACGGGCCACCACGAGGTTCGCGGCATCGCGCAGGTATCCAATCTCGGGAACTGCAGGGTGTACTTTGATGTCAACGCCACGCCCTGCTCCAGCGGTGACGGGCATTTTCTGTGCGTTGCCGGAACGATGACGATCACCACGCTGGGGAACGACAAGCTCCACACCATGGTGGTTGGCTGGGTTGATTTTGACCCCAATGACCCGAAGCTCCCGCCGACCATGGGCAGTCTCCACTATGATGTCACCGTCACGGGGGGGACCGGAGGGCTTGCGGGAGCGCGTGGTCACGGCCGGATCCATGGCGCAGCCATGTTCGTTGGCCCGGATGGCCCGGACGACACGGACCCGACCGACGATGGCTTCTGCGACGGTTACCTGGGAGTGGCCACCTGGCGGTTTGACGGGGTCTTGCTTCTTCCCCACCCGCGGGAGTAACGGTGGGTGGTGGGAGGGCCGAACTCGCGGACGACGGTCCAGGTCGAGGCGATGCGGGAATCACGCTCGCCTCCCCCCGCACGACCGGCCGGCTGGGCATCAGCCGGCCCAAGTCCATTGCCGTTGTTGAAATCCACCCCGGGCAGGCAACTTTAGACAACTGCCCACCCGGCGACCCAGTCGACCAACGCAGATGACCATGCCTGCCAACACCGGTTCCTGCGCCCAGTGCGGCGGCGTCATCCCGCCCTCTTCTCCCGAGGGCCTTTGCCCCCCGTGCCTGCTCGCCCGTGGATTGGGCCTGCTGGCCGGGCCGGTGACCGACTTCTCCACCGACGCCGTTGGCGGAGCCTCCGTCCTCGCCAGACCCTTCATCGGTACCCGGCTGCGCTACTTCGGGGACTACGTGCTCCTCGAAGAGATCGCCCGGGGCGGTATGGGGGTCGTCTTCAAGGCGCGTCAAGCCAGCCTCAATCGCTTGGTTGCTCTGAAGCTCATCAGCGCCGGCGCACTGGCCACGCCCGAGTTGGTCAAACGCTTCAAGGCGGAAGCCGAGGCCGCCGCCAGCCTCACCCATCCGAACATCGTCCCCGTCCACGAGATCGGCGAACACCACGGCCAGCACTACTTCAGCATGGGGTTGATCGAAGGGCCCAGCCTGCGCGAGGCCACTGCGGCTGGCCGCTTCGATCTTCAGTCTCCGCGCAACGCCGCGCGCCTGGTCGCCACCGTCGCCCGGGCCGTGCACTACGCCCATCAACGCGGCATCCTCCATCGCGACCTCAAACCGGGGAACATCCTGCTTGACGCCAACGGCACGCCGCACCTGACGGACTTTGGTTTGGCCAAGCTGGTTCAAAGGGGACAGCACGCTGACCCACACCCACGCCGTTCTGGGGACGCCCGCCTACATGGCCCCCGAGCAGGCGCGCGGTGACACGAAGGAGGTGACCACGGCGGCCGACGTCTACGGATTGGGGGCGGTGCTCTACGAGACGCTGACCGGCTCGCCACCGTTCGCTGGCGGAACGTCGCTCGAAACAATCCGGCAGGTGCTCGACCAAGAGCCGCGGCGGCCGTCGTTCTACCATCCGGCCATCGATCGCGATCTGGAGACCATCTGTTTGAAGTGTCTGGAGAAGGAGCCGGGCCGGCGGTACAGCTCGGCGGCGGGGTTGGCGGCGGACCTCGAGAAATGGCTGCGCTATGAGCCGATCATGGCACGGCGTGCCGGGACCGCGGAGCGCCTATCGAAGTGGATGCGCCGGCGCCCGGCGATTGCCGCGCTTGCCGCGCTGTCCCTGGGGTTGCTCTTGACCGTCGCGGTCGGCGGGACGGTCATCTCCCTGCGGCTGAAGGCGGCGGGGGATCGGATGCAGCGGGAGCTGTACGTGGCGGAGATGGCGCAGGCGTTTGCGGCCTGGAACCGCGGGAGCTTCTCGTTGCCGCGGGAGTTGCTGGACCGCCAGGAGACGCTTCGGCCGCATCTGCGCGGGTTCGAATGGCATTACCTGGACGCGCAGTGTCGGACCCAAGCTCTGTTCAGCTTCCCCAAGGGACCAAGTCCGATCTTCGGTCTGGCCTGCTCGCCGGACGGCACGCTGGTCGCCGCCGCGCACCAGGATGGGAACACGCGGTTGCTCGATCTCGGAAGTCGTCGTGAGGTCGCGTCGCTACCTCTGTTCGGCGGGTACTCCGTGGCGTTCTCGCCGAAGGGGAGCCGGCTTGCCGGCTTCAATTTCCAAACCGGCGCCCTCCGGGTCTGGGACCTCGAACGACGCGCGTTCGCGACGAACGCCTTCGGGATGCCGGCCGGACACGCTCCCATCGGCACGGGGGTGGCCTGGAGTCCGGATGACCGGTACATCGCCACGACTGGTGTCACACACCTGTACGATCCGGTTCCTCCCGGTCCCATTCTCATCTGGGATGCGGCAACAGGGACATGTCTCTTTGCGCTGACCGGGCATACCGCGAACGCTTGGAAGCCCGATTTCTCCCCCGACAGCCGACTTCTGGCCACCCCCGCACCGGGACGGGACGCTCATGCTGTGGGACCTGGCCTCCCGGCAGCCGCGGAGGATGTTGCGGCGCCATGCAGGCCTCGTGGCTTGTGTTCGGTTCTCTCGTGATGGTCAGTGGCTGGCAAGCGGGTCCATGGACGGAACCGTCCGATTGTGGAGTGTGGCCACTGACGAACAGATTTCCCTCGGCGCACATGGCCGGCCGGTGGATTGTGTGGTGTTCTCGCCCGACGGACGCTGGCTCGCCTCGGGCTCCCGCGACCACACCGCGCGGCTGTGGGACCTGACGGACCGCACCCAGGAACCAGTGACGCTGCGTGGCCACACGGGACGGATTTGGTCCCTGGACCTCACGATAGACGGCAACACGCTGGTGACCGGGAGCCTGGATGGAACGGTCAAGCTCTGGGACGTCGGCCAGCTTGCGCACCGGGAACACCATCACGGTGGATCACAAGGCTCCACGTCCCTCGGCACGGTCTTCTCACCCGATGGCCACCTGAACCTGCGCCCGGAAGGTGACCACGTGGTGATCCGCGATGTGGAGTCCGAGCGGGTGGTCGGGACCCTGCCGGCGACGGAGGCAGCGTTCTCCCCCTCCCCCCCGGAGGTCATCGCCTCGGTCTCCGCCACCCATGGATTCACGGTGTGGGATGGCCGCACCTTCACGCGGAGCCTCGAGGTGCCATCCGACGCTCGCCTGAACGGCGACCTGCGGTTCTCACCTGACGGCCATTGGCTGGCCCTGGCTCAGGACGACGGGGGATCGGACAACACCTCGTTCCGGACCCCCGGGGGGATCGAAATCCGCGAAACCTCCGAGTGGCGGAGGCACGGCGTCTGGCGGCTGAGTTCGCCGACGGCCGGCACCTTTCGGCACTTCGATTTCTCCCCCGACAGCCGTCTGCTTGCCGCCTCGTGCGGCGACGGTGCGGTGCGCGTCATCGAGGTCCGCTCGCTGAGCACGGGCACGATCCGCATGCGCCCCGGCCTGCACGCCATGCGGGTCACGTGGGTGCCGCGCACGCACACGCTATGCATCGGTTGTGTGGACGGGTTGGTTCACTTGTGGAACCTGGACACGGATCGTTCGGAGGCGCTGACGCCCAACGCCGGCAACGTATGGGCCCTGGACATCTCGCGAGATGGCAAGACCCTCGCTATCGGGACCCAGGATGGCCGGCTCGAACTCTTCGACCTGGCCACGCGCCGTGCGATCGCGGGTTTGAGGCCGCACCTGACCTTTATCCGTGAACTGTCCTTCTCGCCGGATGGGCGGCGGCTGGTGTCAGTGGGTGGCGACGCCTGGCGCACGTGGCGGGCTTTCGTCCCGGATCAAACGCCGTAGGTCCACGTCCTCCGGTCGGGGCACGCTCGCCGCCACCATCCCACCCGCCGGTACCGGCTGCTCTCGGGCGCGTCATCAGCTACCGACAGCCTCAGTGAGCCACCCGGCGACCGCCTTGGCCGGTATCGACTGCTCCAGGGAATCGGCCACGGAGGCTGCGGGGTGATCTACTGGCCGAGCAGAAGGAACCCCTGCGCCGCCACGTCGCGCTGCAGGTGATCAAGCTGGGCACGGATACCCGGCAGGTCGTTGCGCGTTCTGCCGCCGAACGCCAGGCCCAGGCCCTCACGGATCACCCGAACTTCGCGAACGTCCTGGTCACGCTCCACGACGGGGTGCCTGTCCCCAAGGTGATTGACTTCGGCATCGCCAAAGCCACCCAGGGACGGCTCACCTACCCGACCTTCTTTACCGCGTCCGAGCCGTTCCTCGGTGCACCGGCCTAAATGAGCCCGGAGCAGGCGGAGTTGAGCGGTCTGGACATCGACACGCGCAGCGACATTTCCAGCCTTGGCGCGCTGCTCCATGAGTTGTTGACCGGGACAACGCTCTTTGACGCCCGGGGACTGATGGCCCACGGAATCGACGCGATGCGGTGGACGATCTGGGAAAAGCAACCCATGCGCCCATGCACGCGGCTGACACAGGGCCTGGCGCGATTGGGAGGGGGGAACCCGCCACCTCCTCCGCCGCGGGGTCGGTCAATCCGAGGAGCGTGCCCGAGGCGGGCGTGCTCCCCAAAGCCCCGATGCAACGACGCTCACGGCTGCGGAGGCGGACCAGGCGGGTTCAGGGCGATCTCGACGGGATTGTTATGAAGTGCCGCGAGAAGGACCGGTCGCGACGGTACGAGACGGTCCACGGCCTGGCACGAGACATCGAGCGCCACCTGGAGCACGAACCGGTCGTAGCGCGACCGCCGAACGCGCCCAGAGCCTGCTCGCCATCGAAGCCCGGAAACAGCAACATGCGACCCGGCTTCGGGCGTACGCCTCAGAAGTCAGTGCCGTGCTGCAGGCTTGGAAAGCCGGGAATCCCTCCCGCGCCCGTGCCCTGGTCGAGTGCCAACACCACGAAGCCGACGAAGCGGATCTTCGCGGCTTCGAACGGCGTTGTCGCCACGGCCTGTTCGCGCCGCGTGAGGTGGCGACGCTCTCCGTGCACGAGGGAGCATGGGAGGTTTGGGCGAGTGCCTGGTCGCCTGATGGCAAGCACGTGGCCCTGGGCCGTTTGTTCGGCCACCTCGAGCTCTGGGACTGGCGGGAGGATCGGCTGGTGGCCCGCCTTTAGGAGGGGCCTGCGGCCAGGGAACTTCGCGCCTACGCCTTCCCGCCGAAGAGCCTTACCCTCGCGGTTGCCACCCGCGACGCTGGGTCAACCTCTGACATCTGCCAAGCCGCCAGGAAATCCTCCTGCTCAGGGTCCACCGTTCCCATGCCTGGCGGGCCGTCTTCTCGCCGGATGGTCGCCGCCTGGCCACCGCCGGGGCCGACGGCAATCTCCGCCTCTGGGCTGCGCCCGCGGTCGAGGAAAGTGGCTCCGGACGCAGCCCGTGAAGCGCTTCGGGGATCGAGGATATACCGGCACCCGGGACCGGCGCGACCCAAGGCCTGGACCATCGTAGCCCCAGGCCGAAGGCCTGCGCCATGATGGCAGAGGGCGATGCCTACGGAACAGGTCCGCTCGAACCCCACGCCCTGGGAGGGCGAGCCAGCGGCTGGACATCGCCGGCTCGCATGGCCCTTGCAGGGCGTGGGGAAAGCCGGGGGCGCGGGTCGGGGGCACTGCCCCCGCCTTCGATGGCGGCCGCCCATCAGTAGGAGGAGGCGGACACGGTTGGCCCGGCCCGGCGGGCACCGGTCCCAGACTCAAGGAGGGACGCTTCTCAGGATCTCTGTAAGGTCGCCGGGTTGTTCCGTTTGTAAGCAGTGGCACTTGATGCCGATGAACGAAACAACAACGACACATCCGTACAAACCCACATCCTATGAGCACCGATGCACCCACCAAGAATGCAGTGATCCCCAACCGGCGCGCCTTTCTGAAGGGGTTGGGCAGCCTCGGCGCTGCCGCTCTGGCCTGCGTCCCGTCCGCCTTGGCCGGTTCCGCCCGGTACGCCCAGCGGTTTCAACTGTCCGCGACGGGCACCGTGGACGATTGCAGTCTGATCTGGCCTGCGCCGCAGATCTCTCCCCCAGTCGATGGGACCATCGTGCGCGTCCGGATTGAGTTCCCGGTCCAGGGGCACGACATCCTCGAGTGGACGACCTTCGTGGCCGCGGAGGCGGCACCGGACGACCCTCAGTGGATGGTGACCTTCTTTCGCATACGAGTTGACCGGATCCTGCTGTCGGACACCGCGGCTCCCAACTTCGCCCTCTTTGGCCAGTGCATAGAGAACCCGCCCGTGGAGAACCTCAATCACTCGCCCTGGGGTGACTTGACCGGACGCATGCAGACGATTTCTGGCGAGTTCGATGAACCCGGGGATCACACCACGTTCACCTTGCTCGGTGGCGCCGCTGCCGGGAGCCATGCCGGCGCCATGCGCCACGTCACGGGTTCGTTGCACATCCGGGGACCGTGGCATTCCTTCTGACGCAGCGTTGCCCGGCTCGGGGGGATTCCCCTCGCACCGAAGGGAACAGGTGAGACTCGCGCCAACCATGGGCCGCCTCTCCAGGATGCGCCTTCACCGTGTAACTCTTCGCCGGTTTTGCTTAGGTACCAGGATGAACGATCATGAACTCAGCCATTAACCCTCACCAACGTCCCGCCACTTCACGCACCGCACGGTTTGCCGTGCCCGCCATCGTCGCCTGGGCCATGGCCGGCCTCACCGGCACCGCGGTCTCGGCAAACCCGATCTACGTCTCCGCGTTCGCCTCGGTCACCCGTCCCGCGAGCGGCCCATTGACCCAGGACACCGGCCAACTCATCGGTCAGACGGACACGACCGCTGCAGTCTCCTTCACGGGCGCGGGGCAAAACTCCTCAGTCATGGTTCGCGCGGAAATGGGCGATCTGGGAGTTCGCGTCTTCGCCGGCAGCGCCGGCTTCACGGCGGGCGCCACCGCCGTTGGTATCGCCAGGTTCTCGGACGACCTGCTGATCACCTCCGAGACGTTGTCCGTCGGTACCCCCGTGCGCATCCAGTTCTCCATGAATCTGGAAGGCACGACCTTCTTCGACAGCTTCAGCAGCCTTCCGGCGAACACCGGGCTCGACTCGAGCATCTTCCTGACCGGGCAGGTCTCGGGTTGGGGAGCGCGTACCTACCACGAACTCCACCGCTACGGGAGGGCGGTGAGCGTGACGGGAGATCCAACCTTCACGGTGGACTCGACGGTCGGCGCTACGTTGACCCTGGTCGGCACGCTCGACATCAACGTCCGGTCCGACTTCCAGTCCGGGGCCAACAGCGGGCTCTCGGACTATCTCAACTCGGCTAAGTTCTTCGCGGCTGCCGACAGATCCGACGTGGCGTTGGTCAGCGCCAGCGGGCACGATTATTCCGCCATCCCCGAACCTGAGCACTACGCCCTGGCCGTCGGCGGGGCCCTGGCCCTGTTCGCCCTCTGGCGGCGGTGCGGCGATGGCGCGGGCGAACGGCCCGGAGTCCCCTCCGCTCAGCGCAGTTCCCGGATCTGAAGGTCCTTGAACCGGACGCGGAGCTGGTCCCCGCGGTGGATCTGCAGGGCGATGTGGCCGTGGAGTCCGACCCGGCGTTCGCGATGCGTCGCGTCGTCCAGCACGCCCGTCCCATCCCAATCCATGACAGGGATGCCATTGAGGCTGGCACGCAGGCGCGTGCCCTCCGCAGCGATCTCGAGCTGGTTCCAACCGGGCGGTTCGTCGGCGAAGAACCAACGGCTGCCGGGCTTCGCCATGGTTTCGTCCACCCACTGACCGGCGGGCACGGCGGGCCAGAGCCAGCGTTGGTTCCCACGGGTCTCGTCCCAGACCATGCCGGTTCGCCACCAACCGGTGGGATGGATGTCCACCTGCGGCCCGTCCAGCCATCCGGCGGCGGTGTCGTAGCGTGAGCGGATCTGCACGCCGGTGTTGCCGGGGCTGTCGCGGAAAGCCTGGAATTGGAGCCGCAGCACGAAGTTCGTGTACTCCCGCGCCGTGGTCAGCCACACGTAGTCGTGCCCCGTCGCGTCCAGGGAGTTCGCCTCGATGGCGCCGTCCACGACGTGGAACCAGACTCGCTGGGCGTCGGCGGGCCGGCATTTCACCTCCCAACCCGTCAGATCCCGGCCATTGAACAGCGATACCCAGCCGAACGCCTGGCTCTCCGCGGGCTCAGCAGCGGGCGCCGAGACCGTCAGAATCCATGCCAGCAGACTCCACCACGGGACGACCTTCGGAAGCGCATGCATGGGCCCGAACCTTGCGGGGTTCAACCCCCGGCGGCAAGTCTCCAGACCTCTCACGGGACGATCTGCCCCCGGATTTCGCCCGCACCGAAGTTCCCGGTGTGGATGTTTACATAAGTCCGGCCGCCAAGCAGCGCGGCCTTTTGGGGGGCGGTCAGGATCACCTTGCCGGTGAACGTGCCGGCGGTGCCGAAGGCACCTCCGTTGAAGGGGGCCAGGTCGATGAGCGGCGGGGCGGTTTCCTCGGTGCCGGCCGGGCCATGGATGTGGGCGGCGTTGGCGGTGGCCGTCAGCCCCGAATAGGTGATGGCAAAGGTGAGCGTGTTGTTCTGGAGCGTGAAGGTGCCGGTGCCCGTGCCGGGACTGTTCACCGGTTCGGGGCGTTCGTTGGCCCCCGACAGGTTGGCCGTGAATTCCAGCGGTCCGACCACCGCGGCATCGGCCACGCGGACAAACGCGGCTCCTGCCGTCATCGGCAGGGCGACCGAACGTTCCGTCACCACGATCGACGATCCACCCCAGGGCTGGGCGAGGTCGGCCTTCTGCTCGACGAGGAACGGTCCGCCTCCGCCGGTCCAGGTCACGGTGAGGAGGCCGTCGGTCAGGCCGGGGGCGCTCAACGTGACGGGTTCCGGCGCCAGGACGGTCAACGTCACGGGCGTTGAAGTGGCCGAGGCTCCCAGGTTGTCGGTGGCCCGCGCGGTGAGGAGGTGGGTGCCGACGCTCCAGTCGACGAGTAGCGAGTAGGGCGCGGCGGCCACGCTCCCGATCAAGGCGCCCTGGTCGAAGAATTCGACCTGGGCAATCGTGCCATCGGTGTCGGTGGCCGTGGCGCTGACCGCCAGAACGGCCGGGGCCGTGACGGTGGTGCCATCCGCCGGGGCCGTCAGGGTCACCGTCGGGCTGGCGTTGGCCGGCTTGCTGGCGGCATTTCCCGGGTTCGTCACCGTCCAACCCGGGATTGTGGTGCGATCCCCCTCAGGATCGCCGAGTTCGAACCCGTTTGAGAACCCGTCGCCGTCCGAGTCCAGCGCGGCGAGTGCGGCGGACCAGAACGGGACGGCGGACATCCCGGTGATGCTCTCGACGGCCTGGCCGAAGGGGGTTGCGTGGCCCGCCGCCTCCCGCGGAGACATGGCAGTTGGCGCAACCGAAGACGTTGCCGTTTGGCAGTTGCAGGACGCGGAAGTCCCGGGCCGCGGCTGGCGCGGCTGCCAGCCAGGCGACCCCCGCGAGCGCGAGCGCGAGGTGCAGGGAACGGGGCCGCGAGGGACGGTGGAGGGATGGAAGGTCGGCTGACATCATAAATGTGATCAGCGGATAGACTTGCTCAGGTTCTCTCAAATGCAAACCGAGACGGCGGCAGAACTGCCGCGGGCACCTGTAGTTCAGAGTGCCAGATGGATGAAAGCAGTTCTACGTAACGGCGTCTGTGACCAAGTCACGCACCCCCGGCCAGTCGAGCCAGTCGGGTCCGATCCAGGATCCGGATTTCGCCGCGGGCCGGGCACACCACGCCTGCCTGGCGCCAGCGGCCCAGGGTCCGGCTGATGACCTCGCGGGCGCTCCCGAGCTCGTCCGCGAGCCGGACTTGGGTGGTCCGGAGCGCCGTGCCGCCCTTACCCACCCGACTCAGCAGCAACCGGGCGAGCCGCGTGTCCACCCGCTGAAAGGCCAGTTCCTCGAACCGGCCGAGCACCGCTGCCAACCGCTCGCCAATCAGCCCGAACACGTAGTTCCGCCAGTACCGGTGACGGTCCATCCAGCCCCGGAATGCGTCGGCCGGAACCGCCCAGCCGCTCGTGGCCTCTTCGGTCGCCGCCGACGCGGGGAACGGCGTGCCGCCCAGGAGGCAGGACGCCGAGAGCACACACCCCTGGCCATCGCGGACCCGATAGAGGGTGACCTCGCGTCCGTCCGCCCCGAGCAGGTAGGCGCGAACCGAACCCTCGATGACAAAGGCCATCACCGAGCAGGCATCCCCGGGAGCCAGCACCTGTCGTCCCGCCGGCCATCGGAAAGGCTGGCTCACACGGGTGAACTCGGCTTGCAGGGCCGCAGGACCGGCCGCCACGGGTCGGGGCAGAGACAGACGCATGGGGCGCGACGATGGCGCGGTCCACGACCCGGAGGCAAGCCGGGAGCTCACCCCGGCGTCGGCGCGCCTGGCCGCACCGGGTCCAGCGGCGTCCGAAACCCGGTTGCGGTCGCGGGCGGCTTCCCTATCTTCACCGGTCATGTTCATCAGTCTGGAAGGCGGCGCGACGCGGGTCTGGCGTGCGTGGTGTGCCGGCGTCCTCCTGGGCGGCTGGGCCGGCGGGGGCGCGCCCGTGTCGGCCGCAGACGACACCGGGACGACGGCCTCGTCGGGGCGCAGCGACCCGGCACGGTATCTCCAGGAGGTGCAATCGCTCTTCGCGACCCACTGTTTTGACTGCCACGGCGACCGCCGCCGCGCCGGGCTGGATCTCCGCCAATATCCCGAGGCGGAGTCGGTGCGGAGCCATCGCCGCGTCTTCGAGGCCGTGCTTCAGAACCTCGAACAGGGCCTGATGCCGCCGGCGAACAGGCCGCAACCCTCGACCGCCGAACGCGCGCGGGCCGTCGCGTGGCTCCGGCACGAGCTGTTCTGGGTGGACTGTACGCGGCCGGACCCGGGGCGGGTGACGCTGCGGCGGCTCAACCGGACCGAGTACAATTACACGGTGCGCGACCTGACGGGTGTGGACCTGCGCCCGGCCGATGACTTCCCGATGGATGATGTCGGCTACGGTTTCGACAACATCGGCGACGTCCTGTCGCTTTCGCCCGTGCTCTTCGAGCGGTACCTCGCCGCGGCGGAACGCGTGCTGGACGCGGCGGTCGTGACCGCTTTCCCGCTTCCCGCGGAGGTTCCCCCCGGCCATCGCCGCATCTTCTTCACCGAACCGGCGGCCGACACGCCGGAAGCCTGGCGGGCGTGTGCGGGCGAGATCCTGGGGGCGTTTGCCCGCCGGGCCTATCGCCGGCCAGTCACTGCCGAGGAGATCGCCGGGCTGATGCGTTTCTACGAGATGGCACGCGCGGACGGCGAATCCTTCACGGCCAGCGTGCGGGTCGCGCTGGCCGCGGTGCTCGTTTCCCCCGCACTTCCTCTTCCGCGAGGCCGCCCCGGAAACGGACGTCGAGGCGGGATCGGTGCAGCCGGTGGACGAGTTCGTGCTCGCCTCCCGGCTCTCGTACTTCTTGTGGAGCACGCTGCCGGACGAAGCCCTGCTCGCGCTGGCGGAACGCGGGGAGTTGCGGCGTAATCTTGAGGCACAGGTCCGCCGGCTCCTGGCGGATCCGCGAGCCGACGCGCTGGTGGAGCACTTCGCCGGACAGTGGCTTCAGTTCCACACCCTCGCCGTGGTGACGCCCGACCGGCGCACGTACCCGGAGTTCGACGAGCCCCTGCGGGAGGCCATGCGACGCGAGACGGAGTTGTTCGTGCACACCATCCTCCGCGAGGACCGGAGCGTGCTCGAGTTCCTGGACGCTGACTGGACCTACGTCAACGCGCGTCTGGCCCGACACTACGGACTCGACGGAATCGAGGGCGACGCGTTCCGCCGGGTGAGTCTGGCCGGCACCGCCCGCGGTGGCGTGCTGACGCAAGGCAGCTTCCTGACGCTGACGTCGAACCCGACCCGCACTTCGCCGGTCAAGCGGGGCAAGTGGGTGCTCGACAACCTGCTGGGTGAACCTCCTCCCCCGCCTCCGCCGGGCGTGCCGGAGCTCGAGGAATCCGCCAACGCCCGGCTGAGCGGCACGCTGCGCGAACGGATGGAACAGCACCGTGCGGACCCGATGTGTGCCTCCTGCCATGCGCTGATGGATCCCATCGGGTTTGGCTTCGAGAATTTCGACGGCATCGGGGCCTGGCGCGACCGGGACGGCGAGCACGCGATTGACGCGGCGGGCGCGCTGGCCAGCGGCGAGACGTTTCTGCGGACCTGTGGAGCTCAAGCGGGTGTTACTGACCGTGAAACGGGAAGCGTTCGTGCGGTGCCTTGCCACGAAGCTGCTGACCTATGCCCTCGGTCGGGGCCTCGAGTACTACGACCGCTGCGCGGTGGACGAGGTGGTTGACGCCCTCAAGGCGGGCGACCATCGCTTCTCGGCACTCGTTCTGGGCGTGGTCCATAGCGCGCCTTTCCAGCTCCGCCGTGCGGAGGGCACTCAACCGGCGTCGGGGAACTGAAGACCGGCACCGGCGTCCGGGCAGGGCGGCACGTGCGTTTGCGTGGTTCGCGGGCATCGCCGTTCGAGCAAAGCGCGCACCCCTGGGTCAGGGACCCTGAGCCGATCGGGATGGATGCCCCTCCAGCGAGCTGCCTTCGGTCCTCTGCCTTCCGGTTCACGGGGAGCGTCCCGCCTCAAGGCGCGGGGGTCGCGGCGAGCGGGCGCAGCTCGGCGATGCGCTTCTCGAACCGGGCGCGCAGCGGGGGCAATTCCGTGGCCAGCCGCTGATACAAGCCGAGGGCGATGTCCCAGCGTCGGAGCGATTCGGCCAGCTTGACGGCGCCCAGGCCGGCCTCCTTGAGCCAGCTCGGGTCGGGCAGTTCACCGGCGCGAAGGTTCTTCTCGTAAAAGACGTTCAGGTAATGCGCCATTGCGGTCTCGAGGAGCGGCGCCTGCTCGTTCTCGGGCTTCAAGGCGGCCTGCTTCTCGCGGACGAGACCGAGCGCCACCTCGGCCATGCTGCGGAGAGCAGGGTCGGCCGGGGATTCCATGACCTTGCCATAGGCTTCGGCCGCGGCGTCGTAGCGTTTCGGGTCCTGGGTGGCGAGCTGAAGATGACAATCGCCGATTCTCCCCCAAGCGCGGGGCGCCCACTCGCTGGTGGGGAAGCGCTCGGCCACCTTGGCGAAGGCGGTGAGCGCGTCCTCATAGCGGGACAGCGGATTCGCGGCGCGATCGCCCGGCTCGAGCAGGAACAGGTCGCCGCGCGCCACGTAAGCCTCCGCCACCACCGGGACCGGGAGCGGGGAAGAGACGACATGCAGGGGGCCGTTGGTGATGATCCAGTCGAAGTGCTCGCGGGCGTTGGGCCAGCTCGAGCGGAACACCGCCGCCTTGCCGGCCATGAGCCGGGCGCGGTAGGGAAGCTCCTCGCCGGGAGGGAAGTTTGCCGGGGCCAGGAGGCGATCTCGGAAAAGCAGTTCCGCCCGGGCGAAGTCGCCTTCAGCCAGGGCATGGTCGGCCACCAGGTACTGCGCCAGCGGAGGCGTTCGAGTGACCCGGGAACCGGACCACGAAGTTGGTCAGCAGCCCCACCCGCTGCTGCGTCCGGACGCGTGCGAAAGCTGAGGCGCGCGTGGTCAAAGACCGCCTGGGCCACGAGACTGGTGGAGACGCCGGGCGTGTTGGTGTATTGGGACAGCCAACTGGCGTAGCTGGCGAGGGCGGCGCCGAAATCGCCGCGTTGCTCGAACGTCCGGGCGATGGCCAGGCGCACATCAGGGATGAGCGTCGAATTCGTGTAGCGCTGGAGGAACGCCTCGTACTGCGCGCGGGCGGGTTCGGGTTGACCGCGCTGGCTGAAGGCGCGGGCCAGGAGCAGTTCGGCGCTCTGGGCCAGTTCACCCCCGCCTTCCTGCTGCGCCAACCGCTGGACCGCGGCCGCCGCCATGCCGAGTTCGCCGGCCTGAAGACTGGTGCGCACGACCTGGAACAGCGCCTCGCTCCGGAGCGTGTCCGGAATCCGCGCCTCCAGATGGTTGGTGGCCACCAGCCAGTAGTTGGTGAGGGCCCCCGCCAGGTCGCCGGTCCGTGCCTGGCAATCCGCCCACTTGAAGCGGGCGTTGGCCTGGTCGGTCGAGGGTGCCAGGCGGCCTGCGGCGGCGCGAAACGCGGTCAGGGCCTCGGTCAGCCGGGCACCGCCCTCCTCCCAGAGGCACCAGCCGCGGTTGAGCTCGGCGCGGCCCGCCAGCGGGCTTTCGGGCCGGTTGGCGAGCACCCACTCGAACTGGGTCCGGGCCTGGGCCAGGGCGTTGGTGCGGGCGGCGAGGGCCTCCGGCGGCACCGGCGCGGGTGCCGCGAGCAGCCGGTGGTACTCGGCGAGGCGCGCCTCACCCAGGGCGAAACGGGCCAGGTCCAGCAACTCGTCCTGCGGCAGCCGGTCGATGAAAGCCTGCAGGCGTTGCGCCGCAGCGTTCGGACCCTGTTGCCGGCTCAGACCGACGACCTTCTCGAGGGCGAATCGACGTTGGGTGGAGGGCACGTTGGTGCCGAGGTTGCGCTCGTATGCCTGCAGCGCGGCGTCGGTCTGCTGCAGCGCCTCGAAAAGACTGCCCTGGAGCGCCGCCGCCTCGGCCAGGAGCTCGCGCGAGATGAGGTTGGTCGTGCTGTTCCAGAGGTTGGTTGTGCACCCGAGCGCTTCGGGCAAACGCGCCGCCACCAGGTGGACGCGGGCCAGGAGGAGCTGGCGCTCCCACGCGGCGGGTGGCGACAGCGGGGCTTCCGCCATCTGGGCCAGCGCGGCCTCGGCCGCCGCAAGATCGTTCAGCCCGAGGAGCAGTTCGGCCGACAGCAGCCAGCCCTGTTGTGCCCACGGATGCGTCGGGTTCGCCCGCGCCGCCGTTTGGAAGGCGCCCGCGGGATCCCGCAGGTACGCACTGGCGGTGGCCAGGTCTCCGAGCCGGTAAAGCGCCCGGGCCTGCTGGACCGCCGCCTCGAGGCGGCGCGGCGATGCGGGGAAGGTCTCGAGGAACTGGGTGAACGCCTGCGCCGCCCCCACCGGATCGCCCTGCCGCAACCGCGCCTCGGCCTTGCCAGAACGCGAATTCGTCCGCTCGGTCGCCCGCCGCCACGGCGTGTTCCCCAACCGCGCAAGCGCCTCTTCGAATCGCCCCAACTCGAGCAGCGCTTGCGCCTGGAGCAGCCCGGCTTCGGCCCGCCGGGGGGATTCCGGAAACCGCGCCGCAAACTCTGCGGCGTCCCGAGCCGCGAACTCATAGAGCCCGTCCTCGAACATCTTGGTCAGGGCGGTGAAGGCCCGCTCCTCAGCCGGTTGCGCGCGGAGGGACAGGGTGCCCAGCACCAGCACCAGCACCAGCAGCAGCCACCAGCCGCACCGGCGACCGAACCCTGTCAGCCACCCGGCTTCGGACCTTCCACCACGGCAGGGCTTTGTCAGCATGGACACGGGCCAAACACGCTTCGGGGCCGGTCAGGCGGCGGCCCGCCGGGGCTGGCGTAAATACCGGCCGGTGTGGCTGGCCTGACACGCCGCCACGTCCTCCGGCCGGCCCACGGCCACAATCGCACCGCCGCCCGCTCCGCCTTCCGGACCCAGGTCAATCACCCAGTCCGCCGCGCGGATGACGTCGAGGTTGTGTTCGATCACGATCAGAGTGTTGCCGGCGACCCGCAACTTGAACAGCACTTCCAGCAGCTTCGCCACGTCGTGAAAGTGCAGGCCGGTCGTGGGCTCGTCCAGCAGGTAGAGCGTATGGCCCAGCGGGCGCTTGCTCAACTCGGTGGCCAGCTTGAGCCGCTGCGCCTCCCCGCCGCTGAGGGTCGTGCCGGCTTGCCCCAAGCGCAGGTAGCCCAACCCCACTTCCGCCAGCACCAGACACGGGTCGTGCACCGCCGGCACGGCCCGGAAGAAGTTGACGGCCTCGTCCACGGTCAGGTCCAGCACGTCCGCAATGTTCAAGCCCTTGTACGTGATCTCGAGGGTCTCCCGGTTGTAGCGTCGCCCCCCACAGGCCTCGCAGGTGACGTAGACCGGCGGCAGGAAACTCATCTCGATCTTCCGCAACCCGTCGCCTTCGCACTGCTCACAGCGGCCACTCCGCACATTGAAGCTGAAGCGTCCGGCGTCGTAGCCGCGCACCCGCGCGGCTGGCAGCCGGGCGAACAACTCCCGGATGCCATGAAAGAGCCCGGTGTAAGTGGCGGGGTTGCTGCGCGGAGTGCGGCCGATGGGCGTCTGGTCGATCACCACCAGCCGGCCCAACGATTCGATCCCTGCCAGCCCGTCGTGCGCCCCCGGCCGTTCGCTCGCGCCGTACAGCCGGCGGGCCAGGGCGCGCCGCAGGATGTCGTCCACCAGCGTGCTCTTGCCCGAGCCGCTGACCCCGGTCACGCAGGTCAAGGCCCCCAGCGGAAAACGCACATGGAGGTTCTTGAGGTTGTTCTCCCGCGCCCCGAGCACCTCGAGCCAGCCGCGGTCGCCCAGGGTCTTGAGCCGGGGCGCCGGCGCGGTCACGGACCGTTCCCCGCTCAGGTACTGCCCGGTCAGGGAACGAGGGTTGGTGACGATCTCCGCCACCGGGCCGGCCGCGACCACTTCGCCGCCGTGCACGCCGGCACCGGGCCCGAGATCCACCACGTAATCCGCGCGGCGGATCGTCTCCTCATCGTGCTCGACGACGAGGACCGAATTCCCCAGGTCACGGAGGTGCTCCAGGGTCTGCAGGAGACGCTCATTGTCCCGCTGGTGCAACCCGATGCTCGGCTCGTCCAGGATGTAGAGGACCCCCACCAGTCCGGCCCCGATCTGGGTCGCCAGGCGGATGCGCTGTGCCTCGCCGCCGCTCAGCGTGCCACTTTCGCGGTCGAGCGTGAGGTAACCCAGTCCCACCTGGCGCAGGAACCCCAGCCGGGCCCGGATCTCGCGGATGATCTCGCCCGCAATCTTCCGCTGCCCCTCGCTCCACTCCAGCCCGGCCAGGAACGCATCGGCTGCGTCCACCGACAACGCACACAGCTCCATGATCGACAAACCCGGAAGCGGAGGCAGCGGATCGCCGTCGGACCGGGTCGCCACGGTGGGCCCGCCCAGCGTCACCGCCAGGATCTCCGGCTTGAGTCGCCGCCCCCGGCAGGTGGGGCACGGTTGAAGCGCCATGAAGGCTTGCAGCCGGTGGCGCGTGAATTCGCTCTCGCTCTCCCGGTAAAGGCGTTGCAGGTGGGGCAGCACGCCTTCGAAGGGCCGGCGCACGGCGCTCGCCTGACCCGCGGGCCCCAAGTGGAACTCGATCGCCGTGTCACCCGAGCCGTGCAGCACCAGATGCCGCGCCTCCGGGCTCAGCCGCTTGAACGGCGTCTCCCAGTCGATCCCCGCATGCGCCGCCACGCTCCGCAGCAGGCCCTGGTAGTATGCCACCATGCGCTTGCCGCCCCGACGCCAGGGCGCAATGGCCCCCTGGCCCAGCGACTTGTCCGGGTCCGGCACCACGAGCGTCTCGTCGAACACCGGGGTTTGCCCCAGCCCATGGCATGCCGGACAGGCGCCCTGGGGTGAGTTGAAGGAGAAGTGCTTCGGCGTGGGCGTTTCATAACTCTGCCCGGTGGCAGGGGAATAGCGGCGGGTCGAGTGCAGAGCCTCGGCCCAGGCGCCGCCCCCGGCGTCACGGCCCTCGGTCCCCCCAACCGGCTCAACGCGCCCGCGGCGCGCGCCGGTTCCCCGGGAGGTTGACTCAACACCCGCACCAGCCCATCGCCCCATTTCAACGCCGTCTCCAGCGAGTCCGTCAGCCGGGCGCGCACACCCGGATCGATCACCAGCCGATCCACGACGGCGTCGATGCTGTGGAGCTGTTTGGCGTCGAGCCGCGGGCGCAACGGGCCGGAGAGCTCGACGATCTGCCCGTCCACCCGGGCGCGCACAAACCCTTCGCGGCCGAGCCGCTCGAGCACGTCGCGAAACTCCCCGCGCTGATCCCGGATCACCGGGGCGAGCAGCATCACCCGCGTCCGGGGCGGCAGTGCCAGGAGCCGGTCGGCAATCTCCCGTGTGGTTTGGGAGGTGATGGGCTGCCCGGTCACCGGGCAGTGGGGCTGGCCCAAGTGCGCGTAGAGGAGGCGCAAGTGATCGTAAATCTCGGTCGTCGTGGCGATGAGCGAACGCGGGTTGGCACCGGCACTGCGTTGCTCGATGGCAATCGCCGGGGACAGGCCTTCGATGAAGTCCACGTCCGGCTTCTCCATCTGGTCGAGAAACTGCCGCGCATAGGCCGAGAGCGACTCCATGTACTTGCGCTGGCCCTCGGCGAACAGCGTGTCAAAAGCCAGCGAGGACTTGCCCGAGCCGCTCACCCCCGTCAGGACCACCAGCCGGTCCCGCGGCAGGGTCAGCGACAGGTTCTTGAGATTGTGAACCCGTGCCCCGCCAATCCGGATGAAATCCTTTGCCATCGGTGCCCCAGGAAGTCCCGAAGCGGCGGCTCCCGGGCGACCGTCCAGACCGTGCCTTCAGGACCGGACCCGCCCCGGGCCGGCGCCGCGCTGAGGCGGACGCTGATTCGACCGCGCGCCGTCGTCAATCCGGGAAACGCGACCCGGCCACAGTCACGCGGTCGGGCCGGCAGATCGGCGCTTCCTTGCGGGCCTGTGCCGCGAGGGTCTCGCCGTCGGCACGGACGCCGGCGCGGCTTGTCACCTCTCCGGCACCCCCCTATCTTGGCGGCCATGACGAGTGAACGTCCCGCCGCAAACTTCATCCAGGAGGATCCCTGGCGCATCTTCCGCATCATGTCCGAGTTCGTGGACTCCTTCGAGACCATGGCCCCGATCAGTCCGGCGGTGACCATCTTCGGATCGGCGCGCACCCCGCCCGAAGACCCGTATTATGCCGTGGCCGAGCAGTTGGCCCACACCCTGGCCCGGCATGGTCTGGCGGTGATCACGGGCGGGGGCCCCGGGATCATGGAGGCGGCCAACAAGGGCGCCGCCGCCGGCAACGCGCCCTCGGTGGGCCTGAACATCAGCCTGCCCCTGGAGCAGAAGGGCAATCCGTACGCCACGGTGCCGCTGCACTTCCGCTACTTCTTTGCGCGCAAGGTGTGCTTCGTGAAGTACAGCATGGGGTTCGTTTTTCTCCCGGGCGGGTTCGGCACCCTGGACGAATTCTTCGAGCTCATCACACTGGTCCAGACCCAGAAGATCCAGGAGTTCCCGTTGGTGCTGATCGGGAAGGCCTACTGGACCGGGCTGCTGCGCTGGCTGCGTCACACCGTGCTGGCCGGAGGGTTCATCAGCCCCGACGACCTCAAACTGGTGACGCTCGTCGACGATGCCGACGCTGCGGCCGGCGTGCTGCTCGATTATCTGCGCCGCGTCGGACCGCCGGCGGCCGTGGCCAAGGCCTTCGCCTGATTGGACGTGCGGCACGGCGCCCCCCATGAAGACACGGTTCGAAGTCCACCCCTTCCCGAGCGGCCTGACGCTGGTGCTGGCGACCATGCCCGACATGACCAGTGTCAGCGTCGGCCTCTGGGTCGCCGTGGGCGGCCGCTACGAGAGCGCCGACCTCAACGGCGCGTCTCATTTCATCGAGCACATGCTGTTCAAGGGCACGCGCCGGCGCTCGGCCCGCGCGATTTCGCAGGCCGTTGAAAGCCTGGGAGGCTACCTGAACGCCTTCACTGCCGAAGAGACCACCTGCTTCTACGCGAAGGCCCCGCACGACCATTTCACCGACGTCCTCGATGTGCTGGCCGATATGCTGCTCCATTCGCGGTTCGACCCCGAGGATTTCGGCAAGGAACGCGAGGTCATCAAGGAGGAGGTCGCCATGTACCGCGACCAGCCCCAATTGCGCGTCGAAGAGCTCCTGAACGCGCTCCAGTGGCCCGACCAACCTCTTGGACGTCCCCTCACCGGCACCGAGCAAAGCCTGGACCGACTCACCCCCGCCGGCCTCCTGGGCTACCGCCGTGCCCATTATATCGCCCCGGCCATCTGTCTCGCGGTCGCCGGCCGGCTCTCCCGCACCACCTGTTTGCGGGCCGCAACCCGCCTCGCCGAGCGCTTCACCCACGGTCCCCGCCGCAGCTTCGCCCCGGTGGTGATCCGCCCCGGCGGCCCCTGGGTCCGCTATGCCCGCCATCGCGGGGAACAGACCCAGATCGCCCTGGGCGTCCGCACCTGCTGCCGCCATGACGAACGCCGCTACGCCCTCCGTCTCCTCAATGTGCTCCTCGGCGAGAACATGAGTTCCCACCTCTTCCAGGCTCTCCGCGAAGACACCGGCCTCGCCTACCACGTGGCCAGCGCGTTGAGCTTCTTCGCGGATACCGGCGACCTCGTCATCACTGCCGGCCTGGAACCCGACAACCTCGAGCGCGCGCTCGAGCTGGTGCTTCGCGAACTCCGCCGCTTCCAGACTCACGCGCCCGGCACCCGCGAACTCCGCGCCGCGCGGGATTATGTGATTGGCCAGATGGCGCTCAGCCTTGAGAACAGCGAACACCAGATGATGTCCCTGGGCGAACAATGGCTCGGCCACGGCCGACTCTTCTCCCCCGCCACCATCCAGCGGCACCTGGCGTGCGTCACCCCGGCCGGCGTGCAGGCGGTGGCCCGGGATTTCCTGCGTCCGGAGCGCTTGAATCTAGCCCTGGTAGGACCGGAACGACCCCACCCCCGGGTCAGCCGCCTCCTCGGCCGTCTGTGAGCGTCGGCACCCCCAAGAACGCACACAGGGGACGGTCAGCCGTCCCCTGTGTTCAACAACAGGCGCGCGGGGAGGCCCCCGCGAGGCCCTCCGGGCTTAGAAGGTGTAACCCACGCCGGCGAGCAGCTTGAAGTCGTTCTCGGTACGTCCCTCGGCTGGCCGGCTCCGGTACGTGTCCTGGGCCACCAGGCGAATGTCCATGGCTTGGGTGACCTTGGTCGCGATGCCGATCTCCGCCTGCATCAGGTAGTTCCCAAAATCGTCCACCTGCGGGTAGTAATCGAAGCTCTGCCAGAGCCGGGCGGTCTTGCTGATCTGCCAGCCGAACTTCTCGCCGAACCGCAGCGTGAAGTAATCGCGCTGGTCCTCGTGGTGGAATTGCTCGAGAACGAAGCCCGGGCCGAACTCGCCGCTCAGCGTGAACTTCTCGTCCTTGAGCACGTAGTAGCCCACACCCGGGCTGAACGCCACGCGGTACGCCAGCGAGGCCAGATCATCGTGCAGCGCATCCACACGCCCGTAGGCATAGAACCGGTCGGTGAACAGGTGATTGTACTGCCCGAACCCGCTGATCGAAGAGGCGGTCGTCCGGTTGCGATCCTCGCCGTAGGAGTAGTTCAAACCGAACGCGAGCTCGTCCCGCTCCCACTTGCGCTCGGTGTTCAGGCCGGCGGCCACGGTTACCGTGTCGCTGTTGCCGCGCGTCATCGCGGCCGCAAGGTTGGCCGTGGTCTTCCAGCCCTTCGGCGCCGCCGCATCCTGGGCCAACGCCCCGAGCGAGGCCGCCACCAGGCCGAGGCCGGAGGCCACCATCACCGTCTTGTATCCTGTGTGTTCGTGTGTCATCGACTTTTATACGTTGGGGGTTGCATCGCCCAGCGACCCGCAGCGTCTCTTGCGCAAGCCCGGCCGCCCTGGCGTCCGGACTGTCCCGCCCCGATGAGAGCCGTCTGGGCAGCCCGGAGGCCGGCCTTTCTATCGGGCTCCACCACACCCGTCAAGCGGCGCACGGCAGCGCCCGCCTCAAGGCGTGTTCGCATATTCTCGCTTCGCGCTTTGCGCCCGACAGAATGCGTGCTATTGCTTAGTCCCTTGTCATAGCAAGGGTTTGTAATGAGAACCATCAACATGGGAGTGCATCATATGAGGAAAGAACGACCTGGTCGCCGGTGGGCCAAGGCTTGGGCGACCGTGGGGTGTGCGGTTGGCCTGGCGACAGCCCACGCGGTGCAGTTGCCGAGCACCGTCTGCTTCTCCGTGGCCAATCCCGGGGTGATCGGCGACCGCAGCTATCTGGACGTGACCCTTCTGGGGGTCAATCCGCTGGTGCTGGACGGCTGGTGCGTGGACACCGACACCGGGATCCTGCCCAACCGCGTCTATACGGCCCGGGTTTACGCCTTGGGCGATCCAGAGGTGCCCGGGTTCTTTGATGCTCCCGGTGCCCTCGACAACCTCGACCTGGTGCTCTACATCCTGAACCAGAATTACCCCGGCAAGACCGCCCCCAACGGCAAGCTGTACACTTACGGCGACGTCCAGCGGGCGATCTGGACGCTGGTCGAGGATGAGCAGGCCACGGGCGGACTCGGTTCCTGGCAGCAGGACCGCGTGAATGCCATTCTGGAAGACGCGGCCGCGAACGGCGAGGGCTACTCGCCGGGTTGTGGCGACACGACGATCCTGTTCCTGAACCCGGTGGTGCAGGGGTGCGACCCGCAGACGCCCAACACCGGGACCATGGCTCAGATCATCATCGTCGAGGTGCCCCTCGAGTGTGCGTCCATCGGCGACTTCGTCTGGCAGGACTTTGACTATGACGGCATTCAGGACGCGCACGAACCCGGCGTCGCCGGCGTCACCGTGCAACTGCTGGATTGCCTGGACAACGTGCTCGCCGAAACAACCACCGACGCCGACGGTTACTACCTGTTCGCCGACCTCATCCCCGGCAATTACCGGATCCGCGTCCTTGCGCCCGACGGCTACGTGCTCAGCCCCCAAGATCAGGGCAGCGATGATGCGTTGGACAGCGACGCGGACGCCAATGGCCTCATGGCCTGCACCACCCTCGAACCCGGTGAACATGATCCGACCTGGGACGCCGGTCTCTACCTGGTCCCGACCAACCCCGGTACCGGCACGCCGGGCTATTGGAAGAATCACCCGGCGGCGTGGCCCGTCGAGTCCATCACCATCGGCGGCATCACCTACACCAAGGCGGAGGCGATCGCGCGGCTGGGCCTGCCCGATGGCGACAAACGCAACACCCTTTTCCGGGCGCTGGTCTGCGCGACGCTGAACGTGTTGATCGGCAACGACAGCAGTTGCATCGCCGAAACCATCGAGGCGGGGAACCTCTGGTGGGCGACCTACTCCGGCAGCCGGGTGGCGGCCAATAGCACGGCGTGGAGGCTGGGCGAACCGCTCGCCCGGAGGCTGGACGCGTACAACAACGGACTGCTCTGCGCCCCGCACCGCAACTAGCACCCGGTCGGACTCGCGAAATCCGACCTTGACCGACAAGGCTCACCCGGGCCGGCAGTTTTTCACGAAGCTGCCGGCCCTTCTCCATCGCCCGGACATTTCATCTCCGGCAGGCGACCGGGACAGACTGTAGGCGCCGACGTAAGGAGGCGAATCGTATTGCCCCTCGCCCCCAACGCCTCCTGACGTCGGCGCCTACCCCCAACGCCTCCTCACGTCGGCGGCTACGGCGGGGAGGATTCCCAGGTTTGGGGGGCCGGCCGACATCCCGCCCGCGCGGGGCGATGAAACACGAGTTCGTCCTTGTCCTCACCCCGGCTCTCACTACCCTGCCTACGCTTGGCTGTGAACGTGTGCTGGAAGGACTTGAGGCGCCGCGGAGTGGTCCTGCTCTTGGCCGCCGGATGGCTCTTGGGTTGTCCGCTGCTGTGGGGGGCAGGCACGCTGTCTTGGACGGCAGACGCCCAGGCCAGGCGCGCGACCTTGCCGACGCTGCCGGCCGGGGCGAAGGCAGGTTTTACCCGGTTGGCTCCGTCGGTGACCGGGGTGCTTTTCACGAACGAGCTCCGCGGGGACCTGTCCCTGACCAATGCCGTGACGCACAATGGGGCCGGCGTGGCCATCGGGGATGTCGACGGCGACGACCGGCCGGATCTGTACTTCTGCTGCCTGCAAGGACCCAACCGGCTCTATCGCAACCTCGGCGACTGGCGGTTCGCCCCGATGCCGCTCGGGGAGGCGGCTTGCGCGGGCCAGCTTTCCACCGGTGCGGTGTTCGCGGATGTGGACGGCGACGGTGACCTGGACCTGCTGGTCAACGGGATCGGTACGGGCACCCGCCTCTTCCT
This sequence comes from Verrucomicrobiota bacterium, assembly GCA_027493615.1. Classification (GTDB taxonomy): domain Bacteria; phylum Verrucomicrobiota; class Verrucomicrobiia; order Limisphaerales; family J093; genus DSVZ01. The sequence goes on along the minus strand of JAOSKK010000037.1, from coordinate 146,610 downwards.
CAACGACGGGCGGGGCCACTGGACTGAGGCGCGGGATACGGATCTGTCCCGCACGGCCTCCGGCACCTCGCTGGCGCTCGCCGACATCGACGGAGACGGCGACCTGGATCTCTACTGCACGCATTACATCGATGTGATGCACCTGGCGGACCCGACCACGCGCTTCGCCCTCGCTCGCGAAGGGGGAGAGTGGCGCGTGACGAAAGTCAACGGCGAGCCCGCCACCCGGCCGTGCTGGAAGGACCGCTTCGAGGCGCTTCCCGACGGTCGCGTGCGCGAGTTGCCCGAGGTGGATGGTTTCTATCGGAACGAAGGCGGCGGCCGCTTTCGGGCCATCCAGAACGAGCCCGGCGTTTTTCTCGATGCCGACGGCAAGCCCGTGCCGCCCTCCCGCGAATGGGGGTTGTCGGTCATGTTCCGCGACCTCAACGGCGACGGGGCCCCGGATTTCTTCGTCTGCAATGACAACGCCTCGCCGGACCGCTGCTGGCTGAACAACGGCCATGGCACGTTTCGGCCACCGCCGCCCTTCACCTTCCGCCACTCGAGCCGGTCTTCCATGGCGCTGGATTTCGCCGACGTGGACCGGGACGGGCACGATGATTTGCTGGTCCTCGACATGCTGGCGCGCGCCCACGAGCGGCGCATGCGACAATTGGTGCGAGACCTCCCCGATTTGGCGGCCGCTGAGCGGGCCGACGAGGCGCCGCGCTTTAACCGCAACATGCTCTATCTGGGCCGGGCGGATGGCTCGTTCACCGAGGTGGCGCTGATGGCTGGCGTCGCGGCCACCGACTGGTCCTGGTGCCCGATTTTCCTCGACGTGGATCTGGACGGCTTCGAGGACTTGCTCGTCACGAACGGGTTCGAGTACGACGTGATGGACCAGGACAGCGTCGACCAACTGCGGGGCATGAAACTGACCCACGAGCAGCGGAAGCGGTTCCGGCGCTTTCATCCCGCGTGGCCCACCGCCAACCTCGTGTTGCGCAACCGCGGCGATGGCACCTTCGAACCCATGAGCGAGGTCTGGGGCTTCAGCCACGGCGGCGTTTCCAACGGCATGGCGGTTGGCGATCTGGACAACGATGGCGATCTCGATGTGGTGGTGAACCAGCTCAACGACGCCGCCGGCTTGTATCGGAACGACGCCACCGCCGGCCGGATCGCGGTCCGCCTCAAGGGGCAGGCGCCGAACACCGCCGGCATCGGGGCGCGCCTGCGGTTGACGGGGGGCAAGGTCGTGCAAAGCCAGGAGATGATCGCGGGGGGCCGATACCTCTCCGGCGACCAAGCGCTCCGGGTCTTTGCGGCAACACCCGACTCCGGCGCGTCGTATGACCTCGAAGTCCGCTGGCGCAACGGCGAAAGGACCGTCGTGCCGGTGCAGCCCAATACCTTCATCGAAGTGCTCGAACCGGAGCCCGGTCGGGGCGGACAGGCCGTTGGCGCCGCGGGTTCCAAGGGCGGAGATTCGCCGCCGGCCCAAGCACCGGGGGAACCACCCTGGTTCGCAGACATGAGCGAAGCGCTCGACCACGTCCATGTGGAAGATGACTTCGACGACTGGGCGCTCCAACCGCTGTTGCCCCGGCGCCTGAGCCGACTGGGACCGGGCTTGAGCTGGTTCGATGTCAACGGCGACGGTTGGGAGGATGTGGTGGTCTCGGCCGCACGGGACGGTTGGTTCACCGTGTTCCTCAATGAGGCCGGACGGAGCTTTCGTCGGGTGGCCGCGGCCACGGCGGCTCCGAATGACCAGGGGGCCGTGGTGGGCTGGCCCGATGGCCACGGCAACCGGAGCCTGCTGGTGGCCGAATCAAACCTCGATCTGGCGCGGGCCGCGGAAGCCATGCTCACGGTTTACACCACGACTGCCGCAGGCGGTGGCGCGGGCCTCGAACGCCGCGGATCGGCGGCGGGGGAGGCGAGCCCCGGTCCCCTGGCCATCGCCGATGTGGACGGCGACGGCGATTTGGACCTCTTCCTCGGCGGTCGGTTTCGGCCCGGCCGCTACCCCGAGCCCGTGTCCTCGGTGATCTGGTTGAACGAGGGGGAACGTTGCGCCCCAGTGCCGCGCACAGCCGGCCCTTTGCCTCTCTGGGCCTGGTGAGCGGAGCGGCTTTCGCCGACCTGGACGGAGACGGCGACGCCGACCTGGCACTGGCGGTCGAATGGGGGCCGATCCGCGTGTTCCGCAACGACGGAGGCAGCTTCGCAGACGTGACCACGGCGTGGGGTCTGGCGGACTACCCCGGCTGGTGGACCAGCGTGACGGTGGGAGACTTCGACGGCGATGGCCGGCTGGACCTGGCTGCCGGCAACTGGGGACGCAACTCCCTCTACGAATTGAATCGCCCCGGGCCGCTGCGACTTTTCTACAACGACACCAACAGAGATGGCGTGGTGGAGATCATCGAGGCATGGAAGCACCTCGACCAGTGGCTGCCCGTGCGTCCGCGTCCCTGGCTGGCGCGAGGTTTTCCCGATCTGTCCCGGCGCATTCCGACGCACGAAGCCTACGGCCGCGCGTCGGTGGCGGACGTCTGGGGCGCAGGCTTCTCGTCGACGGACACCGTCGAAGCGACCTTCCTCGACTCGGCCGTCTTCCTCAATCGCGGCACGAACTTCCTCGCCGTCCCGTTGCCACGTGAAGCTCAATGGGCACCGGTCTTCGCCGTCAACACCGGCGACTTCGACGGCGACGGCCACGAGGACCTGTTCGTGAGCCAGAACTTTTTCGGCAGCGGCTTCGACTTGACCCGGGACGACAGCGGTCGCGGGGCCTGGTTGCGGGGGAACGGCGATGGCACTTTCACTGCCGTTGCGTCGGGCATCCTCCTCCGTGGCGAACAACGAGGGGCCGCCCTGGCGGACTTCAACCACGACGGTCGCCTTGATCTGGCGGTGGCCCAGAACAACGGCCCGACGAAACTTTACGCCAACATCCGGGCGCGGCCTGGTTTGCGGGTGATTCTGTCCGGGCCGCCGGGCAATCCCGAGGGCGTCGGCGCCCAGATGCGCCTTCGCTCCGCCGATGGGCGGTTCGGGCCCGCGCGCGCCGTTCTGGCCGGTTCGGGTTACTGGTCCCAGGACAGCGCGGTCCAAGTCCTGGCTCGACCCGGCCGGGCGGAAGTCCTCTGGGTCCGGTGGCCGGGCGGACGCGAGCAGACCGTGTTTCTCCATCCCGACCAGACCGAAGTGCGCGTCACCCCCCATGAATCCTGACCGAAATCACCGGTTTCCCCTCAGCGCCCTGCTGCTCGTGAGTGCGGCGGTTTGGCTGGCGGGTTGCGAACGCCCGGCAGGTCCGTCCGCAGTGACTCCGGGCCAACCGGCGATCGCCTTCGTGCCGCCCACCAACTTGGTGCTCATCAGGGCGGGGGCGTTTGACCAGCTCAACCGGCGCGTCACCCTTTCGCGGGACTTCTGGGTGGGCAGGTTCGAGGTGACCCAGGGGGAGTACGAGGCCTTGATGGGCAAGAACCCCAGCCACTTCACCGGCGATCCGCAACGACCGGTCGAGAAGGTGACTCACGTCGATGCCACCCGATACTGTGCGCTGCTGACCGCTCGCGAGCAGGCTGCCGGCCGGCTGCCGGCCGGTTATGTCTATCGCTTGCCCACCGAGGCCGAGTGGGAGTACGCGTGCCGGGCGGGCAGCACCAACCACTTCAGCTTCGGCGATGATACGGCGCAGGCCGACCGCTACGCCTGGACTCAGGAGAACAGCGACGGTGCCAGCCATCCGGTGGGGCTCAAGGCACCCAATGCCTGGGGGTTGTACGACGTGCACGGCAACGTGTGGGAATGGTGCGAAGATTGGTACGTCAATTTCCCGGCGGGCGCCGTGACCGATCCCCTCGGCCCGCCGACGGGCAAGTTCAAGGTCTTCCGGGGCGGCGGATGGGGCCATGAGGTCAAGTTCGCCCAGGCGGCCAACCGTTTCGGAATGCCTCCCTCCAACGGCATCTACTTCGTCGGCTTCCGGGTGGCGTTGGGTCCCGCGCTGCCCGCCGGACGGTAGTAGCTCGTAGCTTTCGTCCCCAAGGTAGGCGCCGACGTGAGGAGGCGTCTTGGATCAGCCGCATGGCCGCTTCGCCTCCTCACGCCTTGCCCATCGCCTCCTCACGTCGGCGCCTACCGTCGGTTGCTGTTTCAGGCCGGGGGCGGAATCCCGGGTTCCGCTCGGCCCCGGCTCACCCAGGGCAGATTCAAGAAGCAGGGGAGTGCAGCGAAACCGCTGGGAAAACGGGCCGGACGACTGGACAAAGGCCGCCCTCCCTGCTACTGATTTCTGCATGGCCAAGCCGCTGCGTCTGCCCCGCGTCACCGAACAGGCCGTGCTCGACGGACTGAGCCTCCGCCTCATCACCCCCGCCGAAACCGACCGCTGGAATGCCCTGGTGAGCGAGCACCATTATCTCCGAAACGCCCAACTCGTTGGCGAGCAACTCCGTTACGTGGCCGAGTACGAAAGCCAGTGGCTGGTCTTGCTGGGCTGGAGCGCGGCGGCCTGGCATCTCAAGGCCCGCGATGCCTGGCTGCATTGGACCGCCGCCCAACGCGCCACCCGCCGCCATTTCCTGGCGCAGAACAGCCGGTGTCTGGTCCTGGCCGATCGCCTGCAGTTCCCCAACCTCGCCAGCCGGGCCTTGGGCTTGTGCTGTGCCCGGTTGGCGGCGGACTGGCGGGCGGTCCACGGCCATCCGATTGTCGCGGTCGAAAGTTTCGTGGATCGCCAGATCACGTATGGCACCACCTACAAAGCCAGCGGTTGGACGCTCCTGGGGCCGACAGCCGGTTTCGGGCGTCAGGCGCAGGATTTCTACGAACGTCACGACCGGCCCAAGCAGCTCTGGGTGCGCGCCCTGGATCCGGAGGGCACCGCCGCGCTGGCCCAGCCGACCCTGCCCCCCGCGCTCGCGCCCTTGAAACGGCCCCGACGGTGCGCTGCACCCTGCCGGCCTCCCAACGGAGCAGCTTGCTGGATCGCCTGCCCCAAATCCGCGACCCGCGCCACTGCCGGGGCCGGTGGCAGCCCTGGCCCGCGATCCTGGGCATCCTCGCGCTGGCCAAGCTGGCCGGCGTGCCCGGCGCCCAACGGGAGATCGCCGACTTTGCCCGACGCCTGACCAAGCCGCAGCGCCGTCAATTGGGCTGCCACCGCGATCCCCAGAGCGGCGAGTACCGGGTCCCTGGGGCCTCGACCTTCTTCCGCGCCCTCCAGGCCGTGGACTACCTGAGGCTGGAACGGGTGGTCGTGGACTGGCAGAACGACCTCCTGGGTCCGGAGGATCCCAACGATCTCATCGTGCTGGATGGCAAGAGTATTGCCAACGCGCAAGGCCAGGTCCTGGTCAACGCGATCAGTGTGCCCAGCGGCCGGGTTCACGGCCTGGAACCGGTCCGGCCCAAGGAGCCGGAAGACTTGAGCGAAACCGCCCCGCCCGCGCCCAGCACCCCGAGTGTCCCACCGACCCCCGCGCCCCCCGCTGCGCCCGACGCCCCAGCCGCCGCCGCGGGACGCGGCCTCCCCCACGCCGAAGAAGGAGAACGAGATCCCCGCCGCCCGTCGTCTCCTGGAGCGCCTCTCGCTCAGCGGCCGGCTGGTGAGCCTGGACGCCCTCCACACCCAGCACCAGACCGCCGCCCAGATCGTGCTGGGCAACGGGGCCGACTATCTCTTCACCCTCAAAGCCAACCAGGAGGGCCTCCTGAAAAGCGCGCAGACCCTGGTGCCGAGCGCTTTTTTTCCCTCCGGACCCTCCTCCCGCCGACCACGGTAGGGCACGTACCGAGGAGGACAGCCGGGGCCGGCACGAGATCCGTGAACTGGTCGCCTGCGCCATCACCTCTTCCCAACTGGGCTTGCTGGACGCCAGCCAGGTCGCCCGCTTGGACCGGCACCGCACCGAGAAAGGGCAGACCAAGTTCACCCAACTGTGGCTGGCCACCAGCCGCGCGATGAGCGCCCTGCCGCCGGCGGCCTTCCGCCGCCCGGCGGGCTGAGTGGGGCATCGAGAACGGCCTGCACTACGTGCTGGATGTCAGCGGCGACGAAGACCGTCGTCTCCACGTCCGCACCCTCAACAACCTGTGCGTCCTCACGCTCCTGAGCCGGATCAGTGTCGCGCTCTGGAAGGACAGTCAACGGGGCAAGAAATGGCCGCCGAGCTACTACCGGTGGCGCGAACATCACAAGGCCCGTCCGGACGCCCTGCTGCGGCTCATGCGCACGCCCGTGGGGCGCATCCCGCCATGAACGCCCTCGGCCAACCCAGGCGGCAGCCACGGTGCGAACCGCCGGTTCGTCATCCAACGGACCGGTGTCGGCGCGTGGGGTGCGAGCGCGCCCGCGGGCCGCCCGAACCGCCCGCCGCGGTACCCTCTCGGTGGAGGTCGACTAGCCCGCCGCCACGTAACACCCCCGGCTGGGAAACGGAACCCTCCTTCTTGAATCATTCTTGGACACGCCCTGGGCTCACCCCCAACTTGCCAAAACTTCCTTTACAAGCGGCCGCCGTCGCGCACACTCGGTCTGTGTTCAGTAACCCAACGCCTTAGAATCCACCCACCTCTGTCGGACGATTGCGTATGAACCCAAACCGAATCCCTCTGTGGCTGCTCTGGGCCGCGTGCTTGGTTCCCATCGGGAGCCAGGCGAACGACATCGAGCCGGGCAAGGAGTACTACAGCGCCATCCATACTCCCCGCCCCATTGTCTTGGATGGCGATCTCAACGAGTGGTCTGGGGTCCCCGTGCTCGCGGATCCGAAGTTCTACATCCCCAAAGGTTCTGGGCCATCGGGAACGGGGACGTTGGTGCTGTTTGAGGAATATGCCGGCGGCACGTGGACGGGTCCTGACGATCAGACCTCGGCAGTCCAGATCGCCTACGACGCCGACAACGTTTACTTCGGTTTCGTCGTGACGGACGACTACCATGAGAACGCTGCCCGGAGCGCGTGGAACGGCGATTCCATCCAGTTGATGATCGCCAACGCCGACCGGACGCAGCAGGTGGCCCTCTACAACTACGCGCTCGGCGGTGTGGAAGAGGATCCTGACCTGAACAACCCCGCGAATCTCGTCGAGGCCGTCCGGCACGAGGCCGGTCCGCCTTGCATTACGGACGGCTCATGCCTCACCGATGTGGCGATCAAGCGCAATACCACGACGAAGAAGACCACCTACGAGATCCGGCTGCCCAAGGCTGCCTTGGGCCTGGCGGAGCTGAAGGGTGGAGTGAAGTTCGGCCTCGGCATGGCCATCAACGATGGCGACAAGGATACCCCTGGCCAGCGCGGCTGGGGTGGCCTGGGCGCGCATGCGATCGTCTTCGGAAAAACGCCCGGTGAAACCGCGCTGATTACGCTGGCGCGGAAGAACGACATCGAACCCGGAAAGGAGGTTTACACCGCGAACCCCGCACCGAAACCCATCGTGCTCGATGGCAACCTCTCGGAGTGGAGCGGCGTGCCCGTGCTCGCGGATCCCAAGTTCTACATCCCCAAAGGCTCCGGACCCGCCGGGACCGGGACGCTCGTCTTGTTCGAGGAGTATGCCGGCGGCACGTGGACCGGCCCCGACGACCAGACCTCCGCCGTGCAGATCGTCTATGATGCTGAGAACGTCTACTTCGGTTTCGTCGTCACCGACGACTACCATGAGAACGCTGCCCGGAGCGCGTGGAACGGCGATTCCATCCAGTTGATGATCGCCAACGCCGCGCAGGATCAGCAGGTGGCCCTGTACAACTACGCGCTGGGTGGCGTGGAAGATGATCCTGACCTGAACAACCCGGCGAACCTCGTCGAGGCCGTCCGGCACGAGGCTGGGCCACCCTGCATCACGGACCAGACGTGTTTGACTGATGTCGCCATCACCCGCAACACCACGACCAAGAAGACCACGTACGAAATCCGGCTGCCCAAAGCTGCCCTGGGCCTGAGCACACTGAACTACGGAACGCAGTTCGGCCTCGGTATGGCCATCAACGACGGCGACCAGGACACGCCCGGCCAGCGAGGATGGGGGCCTGGGCGCCCACTCGATCGTCTTCGGCAAGTCCCCGGGCGAGACGGCCCTGGTGACCCTCGGCGTTGGTGGTACCGCCGCCGACCTCATCTACCTCTCGGCCGTGAATCCGTCGCCCGAAGGCTTCTCCTTCCGGGTCAACAACCTCGGACCCTCGATCTGCGATCCCACCACCGCGAGGCTGTACATTGACGGCACCCTGGTCTCGCTGACCTCGGCCCCCAAGACCGACGCGTTCGATTTCACGTACACGCGCCCCACGCCCTTCCCGCCGCGCAGCGAGCACAGTTATATCATCGAGGTGAAGGACACGGCCGGACGCACCGTCAGTGACGCGGGTTCCTTCACGCTGCCGGCTTACGCGCTGCTGACCGCGGATATGAAGGTGACCCCGGACACCACCAAGCGCGGCTTCATCTGGCGTGTTCACCAGAACAGCGCTTTCCAGGCTAACACCACCGCCCGGGCCCTTGACCAGCTCGCGGGTCTGCTCGGCGTCAATCTCGCGGACCGGAACGCCCAGGGCATCGCGATCGGCCCGGGCACGGCCGGGGCAAACAACCGCCTCCCGATCCAGTTCGAGATCGACAGCACGATCAACATGAGTCCCGACGGTGGCGCTTACGGGTACTTCCCAGCCGACGACCTCATGCCCGGCCTCCCCGGCGCGGATCCCAACAGCGATGGTACCGATGGCATCGCGGGTGAGGTGATCACCTACATCGACCTGCCCGTCGGCAAACACACGCTGGCCGTCCAGAGCGATGACGGCTTCCGTACCACAGCCGGCTATGTCGCCGACGTCTTCCGCGCCCAGACGGCAGCGGACTCCGCCGGCGCGGTCGCCAACACCCTCTATTCCGTGTATGTGCAGGATGCGGGCGTCTACGCCTTCCGCACGGTTTGGGAAGAGGGCGGTGGCTCTGCGTACCTCGAATGGGCGAGCGTGCAAGCGGATGGCACAACCCGGGTCCTGCTGAACGACACGGCCAGTGGCGGGCTGCGGACCTACCGGGCCATTACCAGCAAGGGGCCCGCGGCCATCAGCTTTGTCTCGCCCGCTCCCGCCGCGACCGGAGTGGCTTTCGACGCCCCGATCGTGGTCATGATCCAGGACGGTCAGAACGCCGTCGACGCTGGCTCGGTGAAGCTGACACTCGACGGGGTCGAAGTGAGCGTGCAACCCACCAAGGCCGGCGACGTCACCACCGTCAACTACCAACCCCCGGCGTACATGGCGTCGGGCTCGCAACACACCGCGGGTATCAGTTTCACCGCCGGCGGCGTCGCGCGAAGCGAGACCTGGACCTTCACTGTCCAGACCTATCCCACGCTCGCCAAGCCCGAGCAGGCCGTGTCGGTGGACCGGAACAGCCCGGGCTTCCGCTGGAGCGTGTTCCAGAACGAGACCGTCCTGCCCAACAGCCTCGCCTCGTGCGAACAGGCCCTCGCAGGCCTGTTGACCGGGCCCGACGGCGCGGTTCTGCCGAACCTGGCTGATCCGCTCGCCATCGGACCTGCACTGGCCAACGGCGTCAAGGTGGGCCCGCTCTACCGGTTCGATATCCCCACGGTGTTGAACCTCAGCCAGAACGCCGAGGCTGCGGGCAACTTCAGCGTCAATGCCACCGACCCGCTGCTCTTCGTGCCCGACGACGCCATGCCAGGGATCCCAGGCACCACGTTCTCAACGGACGGCATCGATGCCGAGGTCATCACCTTCGTCGAGCTGCCCGCCGGCGTCCTCACGTTCGGCGTGACCAGCGATGACAGCTTCCGGATGCAGGCCGGCTACATCAACAAGCCGGCCGATGCGGTGCTCATGAGCCAGGTTGACGGCGCCACGGCCAACGTGACCTTCCGCTGCGTGGTCAAGGACGCGGGCGTCTACCCTGTCCGCGTGATCTGGCAGGAAGGCGGCGGCGCCGCCCACCTCGAGCTCTTCACCGTCAAGGCAGACGGCACACGCGTGCTGCTCAACGACCGCGCCAACGGCGGTTATCCGTGCTACCGGGTCGGCGTTGCCCCCGAACGGGTGACGGAGTTCCGCCTCTCGGTCAGCCTCTCCGGCACGAACGTGAGGATCGAGTGGACGCAGGCAGGAGTCGTTCTCCAGGAATCCAGCGACCTGAAGACCTGGACGGATCTCCCGAACGCCACGTCGCCCTACACCGCGGCGACCTCCGCAGCCGCCACCAAGTTCTATCGCTTGAAGCTGTAGACCGCCGTTTCTTGGAATTCACAGGGGACCGGAGGCGACTCCGGTCCCTTTTTTTGCTGGCCCCCTCTCCCCGCGGTCTATAACCCCGCCCATGCATGCCGCCTTCCTCCTCCTCTTCTCGGTCTTCGCTCTCGCCTCCGCCGCGCTTCCCCAGGCGGCCGAGCCGGCCTGGACCCCGCTCTTCAACGGCACCGACCTCGCGGGTTGGGTCCAACGCGGCGGCGAGGCGAAATACCGCGCTGAACAGGGCATGATCATCGGCCAGACCGTCCCCAAGACCCCCAACTCCTTCCTCTGCACCGTTCGCTCCTACACGAATTTCATCCTCGAACTCGAGTTCCAAACCAGCCCCGGCCTGAATTCCGGCATCCAGGTCCGAAGTGAATGTCCCGATCAAGAGAAGGTCGTCGAACTCGGCGGCAAGACCTTCCGGATCCCCGCCGGCCGTGTCCACGGCTACCAGGTCGAGATCGACCCCAGTGACCGGGCCTGGAGCGGCGGCATCTACGACGAAGGCCGACGCGGCTGGCTCAAGGACCTTAAGGACAACGAACCCGCGCGCCGCGCCTATCGGGCCGAGGGCTGGAACCACCTGCGGATCGAGTGCCGCGGTTCGTCCCTGAAGACCTGGCTCAACGGAGTTCTCGCCGCCGATCTGGTGGATGCCGTAACTCCCTCGGGCTTCATCGCGCTGCAGGTGCACGGGGTGGGGGACCGGCAGGATCCGCTCGAGGTGCGTTGGCGGAACCTGCGGATACAGGAGCTACCCTGAAGCGGGACGAAGCGATCGGATCTGGCGCATACTATCTACTGACCCCTGGGAGATGCGACGCTGCCTTGCCCTGAGCGCCTGGCTGTTTCTGGTGCTCGTGACGTCGGCTGACGAACACGCCCGGCGCCAGGAGTACCTCGCGGAATTGCATCGCATCCTGCCGCGCAGTGCCGCCTGGGAGACCTGGCTCGAGGAGTCCGACGAGCTGCCCCCGGATTTCGCGCGTCTGCCCGGGGTCCCGGGGCTTCCGGATCCGCTCCGCTTCGCCAGCGGACAACCCGTCACCACCCCGGCCGAATGGACCTTGCGCCGAGCCGAGTTGATTGAGCTTTTCCAGCGCTACATCATCGGCTCCGTCCCTCCACCGCCCGACAATGTCCGTGTCGTCGAAAGCCAGACCTACCGCGAGCCTGGCGCCCACCGCGAGGAGGTCACCCTCGCATTCGGCCCCGAACACCGCGCCCGGCTCCGGCTCGAGATCCTCCGCCCGCCCGGCTCCGGCCCTTTTCCGGTCTTCCTCACGCAATACAACCACCGGCGCTGGGCGCTCATCGCCGTCAGCCGCGGTTACCTTGCCTGCGTGTACGCTGGTGCCGATGCCCGCGACGACACGGATCCCTGGCGCAACCTCTGGCCAGCTCAGGACTGGACCAAACTCACCCGCCGTGCCTGGGCCGCCAGCCGGTGCGTGGACTATCTCGAAACGCTGCCCGAGGCCGACGCTCGGCGCATCGCCCTCACCGGGCACTCGCGCAACGGCAAGACCTCCCTGATTGCCGCGGCCCTCGATGAGCGAATTGCCGCCGTGATCTCCAGCAGTTCGGGCGCCGGCGGCGCCTGTCCCTGGCGCTGCTTCTCGGAAGCGCAGTTCGGCGAGGGCATTGAGCTGATCACCCGCAACTTCCCCGACTGGCTGCATCCGCGGCTCCGCTTCTTCGTGGGCCGCGAGGACCGCCTGCCGATCGATCAGCACGAGCTGGTCGCCTGCATCGCCCCCGGCCGGTGCTCCTCTCGACGGCGCTGAATGACAACGTCGAGAGCGTCTGGGCCATCGAGCAATGCCAGCGGGCGGCACAACCTGTCTTCGCACTGCTCGGTGCGCCGGGTCATCTGAATCTGCGTCACCGGCACGGCTCCCATGCTACCGCGGCCGGGGACATCGAGGGCTACCTCGACTGGTTGGATTGGAAGTTCGGACGCTCCTCCCGCCGCGTGGACGATGCCCCGATCTACCCCACCTACGAGGACTGGCAGCAGGCCGGGGGCACACCGCTCGATCCGGCGCAGTTCCCCATCCGCGAAACGGATGATCTTCTGCTCACGGCCACCGGTGCGGCCGCCAACAGCCGGGCGGAATGGGAGGCGCGGCGGCAGGAGATTCGCCAGCGCATCGTTCAGATCCTGGGCGAACCACCGCCCCTTGCTGCCGATCCTGGTGGCGCTTACGGCGCGGAGCCGCAACCGGTGGCCGCCCTGCTGCGACGCGACACCCCCCCGGCCCGGCTGGTGAAGGAGAGTCTGAGCTTCGGGAACTATGTCACGGGTGACCTGTACTATCCGACGAACGTGGCGGGAACCACCCGGCAATTGCCGGCGTTCGTGTGGCTGCATCCGCTGTCGGTCTCGCACGGATACGTCGCGGGCTATCACCGGGGGAGACGCCGCACCTGGCCCTTACCCGCAGTGGTTACGCCGTGTTCGCGTTTGACCAGATCGGCAACGGCGCGCGCATCGAAGAGGTGCGCCATTTCTACCAGCGTTATCCGAACTGGTCGCTGCTCGGCAAGACGGTGGCCGACACCCGGGCGGCGGTGGATGTCCTCCGCGGCCATCGACACGTCGATCCGGACCAGATCTATCTTACGGGTTACGGCACTGGCGCCCTCGCTGCCCTGCATGCGGCGGCTCTCGATGACCGGGTGGCGGGCGCGATTGTGGTCGGGGGCATCACGCCCTGGCGGTTCGACACGGTGGCGTCCGGCACCGGGGGTGTGGGGGCGCTGGTCGCAGGCGTTGCCCTGGCTGCCGCGGTTGGCTGCATTCATCGGGGAGGAGGCGCGCATCCCTTACGATGTGCCGGAACTCCTGGCCTTGATCGCGCCCCGGCCGGTGCAACTGATTGCACCCCGCATCGATTACCAGACCAACCTCGACTCTCTCCGGCAGGCGGTGCACGAGGCCCGTCGGGTGTTTGCCTGGCTGGGCGCCCCCCAGGCGCTCGTGTTCCAGAAGACCGACAGCTACAATCACTTCTCCCCAGAACTGGTCTGGTGCCTGTGCGGCGTGGAGACGATTCCCTGATTCCTGATGAAAGCCGATTCCCAACCTCCGCAACCTCCGCAACCTCCGTTGACCCTGCAGGTGTCCTGCGTGCAGATGCACTGGGCGCGGTCGCTCGAACACAACCTGGCCCGCACGCTGCACTACATCGAAGCCGCCGCGGCCGCCGGCAGCCGGGTCGTGCTGTTCCCCGAGGCGAACCTCACCAGCTACTACTTCCCGTACGTCATCGGGCTCGAACCGGCCCGTGTGGTGGCCGCCCTTGAACAGGTGCAGGCCGCCGCGGCCGCCCACCGCATCTGGACCATCGTCGGCACCCTCAAACGCACCGCGGATCGCCACCTGAACCTCGCCCACGTGATCGACCCGCGCGGGACCCTCGTGCATGAATATGCCAAGGTGAACATGGCCGGGCGCGACGAACAGCAGTACTGCCGGGGGCGACAAACTCTCCCTGTTCTCCCTGGACGGCATCCTCTGCACGCTGGTCATTTGTCGCGACGGCCGGCATCCGGAGCTGTACCGGATTCCGGGGATGGCCGGGGCGCAGATTCTGTTCCATCCCTCCTGCAGTTCGGACGAGCTGGAGGCGGTGGCGTGGAAGCGCATCTCGGGTCGCGCCCAGCAGCCCGTGGGACCGAACTCGAAGATGTTCCATTGTGTGGCCAACACGATTGGCGAGTCGCCCGATGGCAAGCAGACCTCGAGCGGCTGGAGCTTCATTCGCGAACCCAATGGCCTGCCCCTGGCCGAGGCCGGTTACTACCAGGAGGAGATGATCACGGCGGTGCTCGACCTGGCCCGCGCCGACCGCTCCTATCTGCGGGACAGCCAGCAGAATCCTCCGTTTCTCCGCAAGTACTGGGAGGCGATGGTGGCCGACGCCCGCGCCCGGGCGGACCTGCGGCCGGAATAGCCCCTTTCGTTGGCTGGACAACGCGCTACATTTCCCCGATGAAACCGGAGCCCAAGCCTGGGGCCGGGTCCACCCCGGCGCCCCGCGAGAAAGCCGCGAGCGCGATGCTGCACCCCAAACACGTCGCCCTGGGAGTCGTGGCCGTCGTCGTGCTCGCGATCCTGATCTTCGCGCCGAGGGTGAACGAGACCAAGCCCCCCGGTCCGCCTCCGAACGGGACCGTGCCTCCACCGATCCCCGCCGACACCCATGCCAACACCAACGCCGTCAGGACGAATGCCCCGGCGCCGGTGTCGCCGCCCGCCCGGCCTCCGGCAGCCCCGACACCGTCGGGCGGCGCGGAGAATCTCGAGGCCAGGGAGCAGGGGGCGGCGTGGCTTCAGAAGGGCAACCGGGCGCTCGAGGAGGGCCGTCTCGAGGAGGCCCTTGAACACTATCGCCAGGCCAGCGCCCTCCTTCCGAAGGACGAGGATGTCCACTATAACCTGGGCATTGCGCTGACCCGGTTGGGCCGGCTCGACGAAGCCCGGCGTGAATACGAGACAGCCCTCAACCTCTTCCCCGAGTACGCCGAGGCGCACAACAACCTCGGCAATCTGCTGCTCCGCGCCGGGCAGACGGACGAAGCCATCGGGCACTTTCAGGCGGCGATCAAGGCCATGCCGGACTATGCCTCGGCCCATAACAACCTGGGCAATGCCCTGCGCATGGCGGGCCAGCACGAGATCGCCCTGAACTGCTTTGAGAAGGCCGTCGAACTGGATCCCCAGTACTGGCAGGCCCGGTTCAACCTGGCCAACGAGTATCAGCGCCTGGGCCGGGCTGAGGATGCCGCCGCGCAGTACCGCGAGGTGGCGCGGATCAAGCCGGAGTTCACCCCCGCGCTCGATGCCCTGAACGGCCAGGCGCCCGCGAATGCGCCGCCTCCGTCCGTTCCTCCGGCACCCTGAGTCAGTCTCGAGGCCGGGGAACGGTTTGCTCCTCGTGGTGGGCTTGTCCCGCCCCGTTGCTGGGTTGCAGCACGCGGGACGGTCGCAACACCGCTCGAGCCAGTTGCGCGGAACTGACCTGGATCGGCCCCACGACCAGCTCGGGCACGTTGAAGGTCTCAAGACATGCGTCGTAGAAGGTGGGATCGCGTTGGGGGAGCACGAACGGTTTGTGAAACCGCCCTCGGCATCGACGTAGCTGAAGTGCGGGCGGGCGAACAAGCCCGTGCCGCGTTTGCTGCTGAACACGACCCAACGGCCGTTGCTTGACCAGCAGTGCCACGTGTCGGCCTGGTCGCTGTTGATGTCCAGGCGCCGGGACTGGCCCGTCTGGAGGTCGAGCACGTGGAGGTCACTGTCCGGTTGATAGATCGGGAAATGGCCGTAGCGGGACCGGCAATACAGCAGCCAGCGGCCGTCGGGCGAGATTCGCGGTTGCGTGGCGCTGAACCCGGCCTCCGCCGCTGCCACGACGGTCTCGGGTTCGCCCCAGGCACCCGTGGCCGGATCGAAGGCGACGCGTCTCAAGTCGTAGCGCACCTGGCGATATCGCTCCACCCGCAGGGGACGCGCGCTGGAGAAGTAGAGATGGCGCCCGTCCGGGGCCCAGTGCGGCCAGGTTTCGAGCTGTCCAGGGTCGGCCACCGCGGACGGTCGGGTGATGGCGTTGGCGTCCAGCCCGTACAAGCCGAGGTTGGACTCCGCGTCGAACACGTCCCGGGTTTCGCCCCGCGTATGGAAGAAGAGCGAGAGGCGATTGGCAGAGAACGCCAGCCACTGGCCGCCGGGATGCCAGCCGAGGTAGCCCGCCGTCTGGTTCACCCGTGTGACCACGTTGGAGCGCACCAGCAGCATGGGCTGCGGGCCCTTCTGTCCCCGGATGTGCAGCGCAAAGGTCTCGGGCCGGTGGTTCAGGAAGGTGTGGCAGTTGACGCAGCCGCCGCCGAAATCGCGGTTCTCGAGCACGGGGCGTTGGCGGTAGCTCTCGAGGTCCCGCTGATAGATGCCCATCTCGCGATAGAGGTTGTAGAGCGGCCGCAGCCGGCGATAGACGAGCACCGGATCCACAGGCTCGCGGGCAACCCTGTTGGTGACCGGCGCCCACGATTCCCAGGTCCCGCTCGCGTCCAGCGTTTGGACCGTGTAGCGCAGCGTCGACCCAGCGTTCGTGCGCAGCAGGGTCCGCCAGGCGGCGACGGGCAGGATCACCTTGCCGGCCGCGTCCGCCCCGACCTGGATCGGTTGGCCGTGCACTCCTTCCACCCGGACGCGGTGTTGTCGGCCGGGTTCTTCGATCAGGAAGTTCAGGGGCGCGATGTTGGGCGGGATCACAACTCCGGTGTAGTCCGGCCGCAAGCGGGGTGGGCGCGGCGGCGTGGCGACAGGCGCATCGGAACCGACCTCGGCGGCTTGAATCCTCGTGGAGGTCGTTAGGCCGAGCCAGGTGAGCAATGCGGCCAGGGCCAGCCGTACGCAAAGCGGCGCTGAAGCGCACGCACTCCAAACGCTTCGCGCAGGCGAGGCCGCCGGCGACACGCAGCGCGTCTGGAGTGCGTGCGCTTCAGCGCCGCTTGCGTGTCGTCGCGCTTCGTCGCAGCCACGGTCCCCGCGGGTCGGGGCAGCAGAGCGTGAAAGCTATGGCGGGCGGTTCTCACGGGGCGCCTTTCTTCGTCGGCACGCGGGACGGGACCGACTCGCCGAAGCGGAGGTAGAACCAGAAGGTGTCTCCGAAAAGCGGGTGCCAGGTCGGCGCGGGCTTCGGCGGTTCGATTGCCGTAGGGTCGCAGGGCCTCCAGAAACTGACGGTAACGTTCCTGAGTCGCTGGAAGGATGGCCTGGTCGCTGCCGCGGATCGGAGTCGGCTCACTCCCGGTCTGCGATTTCAGGAACAACAGGGCCTCTTCGACCAAGCGGGGAACTCCGGACTTGCCGGGGTCTTGCCAGCGCAGGTAGGCATCCACCGCCGCCGCCGGGTCCGCGGCCAGAAGATGGTGTGCAACGAGGTATTCGAAGGCCATGCGGTTGGTGGCGTTGGCCGCGAGCAGTTGCCGCAACAGCCGGTCCGTGGGGAGGCGGACTTCGGCTTCGTCAGAAAGCGGCATGCGCCCACGGAGGAGGGAGAGTTGGGGATCGAGTCTGCCAGTCGGATCGGCCCGCAGGCGGGCCAGCGCCTGATCGGCCTCTTCGCGGCAGAAGGGCACGCGCCGGAGGCGGTTCAGGAACACGCGTGCCGCTTCCGGTCGGTCCAGCAGAACGTTCACGCGCGTCAGCAACCGCAGCGTGGGCGGTCGCGGTCCATCGAGTTCCAGCACTTCATGGGCGAGATGCTCCGCAAGATTGACCTGACCCAGTTCGAAAAGTGTCGCGCTGAGCGCGAAGCTCATGTCGAGGTCGTCTCGAAAGTCGGGCAGCAGTTCACGCCCGTGGCGTTGGGGCAGCGCGAACAGGTCGGCGAGCAAACGCCCCTCGTGGAACAGGGCCCGGGTGGCTTCGAGGCGCATGCTGGCGGGCCAATCCGAAACGCGGCGGGCGGCCGTCAGCGCCCGGGCCCAGTCGTGCTGTGTGGCAAACCGGTTGACTTGGGCGATGGCCTGCCGTTGCCGGTCCACGGTGAACACGAAGAACACGGCGGTCACGGCACCAGCCACGGCCCAGCCGACCCAGCGCCGTGGGCCCGCAACCGGTCCGTGAAGCAGGCGGACAAACGGACGCCCGAGCCGCGCACCGGCCGCGGCAGCACGACGGTTGAGCCCGCCGCGGATCGCCATCCACGCGGGCACCACGCCCCAGGAGGCCAACGCCAGTCCTCGCGACCAGCCCTTTCCCCAATCTGCCGGGAACGCCCAGGGATCGAAGGCCGGCCAATACCAGCGCCACAAGGGCAGGATCACCAACGCCACGGCACAACCCAGCGCCACTTTCGGTTGCCACTTCACGGCGAGGTTTTCGGCCAGGCCCACCGTGACCAGCAGGAGGACCGGGGCCGGCCCGCCAAGCCAGAACACCAGGCCGACCAGTCCCCAGAAGCTCCCGATACGCACGGCCGCCGCCCCCGCCGGGAGGTGCATCCAGACGTTTGCGGTGACAAGGGCCAGGAGCATCTCGAGCGCGAGTTGTTCGGCCGGGACGTCGTATCGTCCGGTCAACCCGGCGAGCAACACCACCGGCACGCACGCGACCGCCGTGGCGGAGCTGGGAGCGACCCGGACCAAGACGCTGCGCACGACCCAGAGGAGCACACCCATCAGGCCAGGGAACGCCAGGGTTCCCGGCGTAGCGCGGGCGTTGAGCTGTGCCAGGGCCGCCCCCGCCTGCCGCACCAGGCCGCCGGCGGGTTCGAGGGCCTTTGCCCAGGTGGCGTTGTCGAGGAAGAAGGGAGGGGCCAGGGCGTGGTAGCGCAGCACGGGTTCGACCTGCCACGCCACGTGCCCGGCCACGAGCAACAAGATCGAGCCGACACCCCAGACCGGCAGCGAGTCGAGGGACAAGCCGGCTTCGGCACGCCGACGCGGGCCATGCATCGAGGGTCTAGGCATGGCGACGAACGCGTGAGCACCCGGGGGCGGCCACGGGATGGGCGGTGGACCGGATGGTTCCACGACACCGCTGTCGACGGGGGCGTGTTGGGGTTGGGCCTTTCGAACCTTGGGCCAGCGCGTCACGGGCGGCCTGCCGGGTGGGATCCAGGTGCAGCGCACGCCGGAGATAGCCGGTTGCTTCGCGGCTGCGCCCCTGGCTGGCGCAGATCAAACCCAGCCCTTCGAGAGCCTCGGCGGCATCCGGGTTGACCGCGAGGGCCTGGCGGAAACCGGCCGCCGCCGCCTCGAGATCGCCGCGGGCCTGATCGAGCTTGGCGAGTTCGGTGTAAGGACGCGCGTGATGCGGGATGAGCCGGGCCACCTCCCGCCACGCGGCTTGCGCACCGTTCGCGTCGCCGAGTACACCGAGCAGCCGGGCCGCGAGATCATGCAAGACCCAATCATCGGGCGCAGTGGCGAGGGCTTGGCGGCAAAGTTCGAGGGCCCGCCGCCGGCCGGTCGGTTTGGCACTGGCGCGGAGCGACATGATCTCGGCCTCGAGCCGGGCCAGGCGACCGGTGTGGCCGAGTTGACCCTGGTAGATCGCTTCGGCGAAGCGGCGTTCGAGGATCCGGGCCACGTCGTGTCGTTGACTGTCGCTGTACGCCAATCGCGTTGCGCAGACCTCCTCTGACAGCCACGGGGGCGGTGGCGCCTCTGCTGGGGAGCCGGGCGGGACGGAAGCCAGGTGCCGAGCGATTTCATCGGCAAAGAGCCGTGCGAGCCGGTAGTTCCCGGCGAAGTTGAAGTGGACGTGCTCGTAAAGCCATTCCTCGCCGGGGAGGCCCTCGGGGCTGAGTTCCGCGAAGGCACGCTCGGCGTCCACGAGGTGCACGCCGTCCGGGGAGGTGCCAACGGTCTCGCGGATGATGCCGTTGAGAGGGGGAGTCGGTGCGGAACCGGAGGGTGTCCAGGTCCCGTGCCGACGTCAGGTGACGGCGGGCCTCGTTGGTCCTGCCCATCGCGAGGCAGGCGCGGCCCCAGCGGTAGAGCAGTTCCGCGTACGAGTCATCGAGTTGGGCCGCCTGTTCGTAGTGCCGAATGGCTTCGGCCAGGTCACCGGCGGCGTCGGCGGTCGTGGCTGCCTCGTAGTGTTGTTCCCAGGTCTGGCGCTGCGTCGCGGTGAGGTCCGGACGGTGCAGCGAGGCGAAAGGCGGCCAATCCCGCACCCGGGAGACCATCGTGCTGACGATCACTCGCGCGCCGGCCGCGCGGGCCTGGTCGAGGATCTGACCGAGGTTGTGCTTGAAGTGGCGATAGACCCTCGCCAGCCCGGGGTCATCGCGACGCACCCGGTGGTCCAGGAACATTGACATCCCGCGCCAGCCTTGCTCGGCCACGGCCCCGGGCCGGAGCCACTGTCCCGCGGCATCCAGGAGTTGGCCGACACGGGTGGCCTTGAGCGCCAGGGTGAGGCGAACCAGCGGGAGTGGCGGCGCCTGGCGGCCCAGCACCGTGCCGGTCCCAAACGGGCCGATCACCTCGTTGTTGCCCATGTAGAGCAGCCAGAAATCGCCTTCGAGTCGCGCGCAGTCGTGGGCGATGGGAAGAATCACGTGCGAGTTGATGGCGGTGAAGGCCACGTTCACCACCTCGAACCGGGTCTGCGGGTACCGGGCGCGCAGGGAGGACTTCGAGAATCCGCGAAAACCCGAAGGCCGGCGCCGGGTCGCCTTCGGCCGCCGATTCCCCAAACACAAAGATCCGGCAGGTCTCGGGCGGTTTGCGCGCGGCCACGACCACGGGGTTGGGATGCCGGGTCAGCGGGACCGGGAAGAAGCGCCAGGGGAAGCGCTGGTTCTCCACCCAGCGATCCGGCCCGGTGGCGGGATGGTGCACGAAAAATCCGGTCGGATAGCCGAAGCCCGCGAGGCGGAGGAGGCACTCGATCACCAGCAACCCGAGCAGCGGAAGCACCCCGGCGGCGATCAGCCGGAAGGCCCAGCGGGGCGGAGCGTGCGGCGCGTTTCGCCTGACGGTGTTCCTTCGTCTCGGCGCGCAGGGGCGGGCTCCGGCCCTTTCTCTCGTGGTCGGGACACGGACCCTATCATGGCCAGGAGTTGGAGAAGTGGCAAGAACCCTGGATTCCTTCGCTCCGGCGTCGCGAAACGACGGGGGCGGAGGGCGAACGAAAGGCGCTGCCGGACGTCAGCGCACTCCAAACGCGCTGCGTCCGCCGGGCGGTGGGGGAGGTCGCGAAGCGCACGGAGGGCGTGCGCTTCAGCGCCGCTTTTTCGTGGGGGGCGGTTCCGGGGAGACCACCCGGAGGCCGCCGTCCATCCCGAGCACGACTTCGCGGGCGTGCTCCGGCACCTGGACCTGCGTTTCGTTTCCACCCGGCCAGAGCACGCGGAGACGACGGACCGGCTCAGCCATCGCAAGTACCTCCACCGCGCTGTTCTGCGACCAGTAACCCGAGCCCGCCCCGACCATCCGGGCCGGTCCCCAAGCGTCGCCTGCCCGACCACAGATCACGGCACCCACCGCGGTGGGGTTGCCTGGCGGACCTTGCAGCCGGACGCGCAGCCCCGGTTGACCGCGGACGTTCCGATACAACTTCGTGGCGTTCCCGTTCTGGGTCACGGCCAGGTCCACCCGCCCGTCGCCATCGAAGTCGGCCAGCGCCGCCGCCCTTTGCTCGCCGTACACCCGCACGCCGCTTTCGTGAGCGGCAACGGCCGTCAATCCGCCGCGACCATCCCCGCGCAGCCACAAGCCAAGGCCGGCATCGCACCGGGGCGTCTTGTCCTGTGTCGCGAAGAAGTTCTGGCTCAGAAACACGTCTTCCCGGCCGTCGCCGTCCAAGTCTCCCACGCACGCGGCCAACGCCGTGGCGAATTGCGCCTCTTGGGGGAGGGGGACCGCCAGGAAATGATCGCCGCGATTGAGGAAAAGCGTTGTGGCCAGCGTTGTGACTTCGAGACGTCGGGCGCGCGCCAGGGCCGGGCCGAGGACGTCCGCGACGGTGGCCTCCCCGAAGGCCGCATGAGTCGGGAACAGCGCCCGCACGGCCGGCAGGGCGGCGGCGATGCTCTCGAGATCGCGCTCGGGCACATCGACACCGCCAGGTCCGCTTGGGGTGGCTTCGATCAGGTGGACCGAACCCGTGTCGGCAAAGTCGCCGTAGTAGATCCGATAGGGGCGGTCGGCGATGCGCGTGCCACGGTGTTGAGACCCCAGTTGGTGGCCAGGAGATCGAGGAGGCCGTCGCCGTCGAAGTCGCCAGTCGCGATGCCATTCCACCAGCCAGTCAACTCGTTGAGCGTTGAACGTTGAACGTTGAGTGTTGAGCGTTGAGCGTTGAGCGTTGAACGTTGAACGTTGAGTGTTGAACGTTCCTCATCCACCTCAACCCCGGGCGCCTGCCACTCGCTCAACTGGCCGCGCTTGTTGCGGAACAGCCGGACCGGTCCCCACTCGATGGCCAGGGCAAGGTCCGGCCAACCATCGCCTTCGAAGTCGGTCCACACAGCGCCGCTCACCAACCCCACCTGTTCGAGGCGGCTTGAGTTCTCGACGTCCAACACCCAGCGCCCGTCCACTTGCCGGTAGAGCTTCGAGGAAGGGGGCTCGGGATACCGTCCTGGCAGGCATCGGCCCCCCACGAACAGATCGAGGCAGCCGTCCCCATCGTAGTCAACCAGTGCGAGAGGGCCCACGCTGAACGGAACGGCCGGGATGACCGCGGTGGCCTGACCTTCGCCGGGTGCGAATTGAAGGATCGCGCCGCCCGCGTCGAGGCCCTCTTCGTAGCTTGCCGACCCTACGAGGAGCACGGGCCCCCGACCCGGTGCGTGCCAGCCCAGCACAGTGGTTTGATCGCGAGAGGCCGGCAGGTGCCACGGCGGTTCGTTGAGGCGTTGGAAGCCCTCCGGTCCCCGGTTGCGGAACACCGCCAGCCGCCCACCCTTGCCGCTACCGACGATCAAGTCCTCCCAGCCGTCGCCGTCGAGATCGAACCAGCTCAGGCCCGGTCCCAACTGACTGAGGCGCCTGGGCAGCAGCGGTTGCTGGTCGAAATCGTTGAACGGATCGTCGTGATGCCGGTGGTCGAGCCGGGCACTCACGTCTTCGAAGAAGGGCCCGGCGGCGGGTGTGGCCGGTTCGCCCGGCGACGGCGGGGGCAGGGGCGGTTCCGCGGGATCGGCCGGCTCCTGGATCGTGTATCGCGTGTTCGGTCGGGCGTTGGTCACGACGCTGTGCCGGCCGCTGCGCCAGAGCACCTCGATCGCGAGCGGGTTCGTGTCGGGGCCGGCCGCGAAGACCCGCATGGGGTCGTCGCCGGAGAGGTACCGGCCGCCGGCCATCATCTCCTGGGCCTGGACGACGGGGCCGCCGCAGACGGTGATGCGGGCGCCGATGCCGGCGGTGTTGGGTGGCTGGCCCTGGAGGCGGACGGCGACGCGCGGCGCAGGGGCGTTGTTGCGGTACACGCCGAGCGGGCCGTTCAGGTTGTTGATCACGAGGTCGAGGTCGCCGTCGTTGTCGAGGTCGGCCAGCGCCATGCCCTGCGAAACCCCGACATCATCGAATCCCCAGGCCGCGCCGCACTCGGCGAAGGTGAGGTTGCCCTGGTTGCGGAAGGCGAGGTTCGGCTGTTCGAGGGGGGCAGCATGAGGAGTTTGCCGGGGATCTGGCTGGGGGATACGGACCCTTGGCGGCGATGCGGGCCTGGGCATCCAGGTCCTGCGTGTCGAACATGTGGCCGGTGGTGGCGAGCACGTCCTCGTAACCATCGAGGTCCACGTCGAGGAAGAGGACCGACCAGTTCCACTCCGAGTTCTCGAGCCCGGCGTAGGTGGCGATCTCGGCGTAGGTGCCGTCGCCGCGGTTCCGCTGGAGGACGGTGCGGTCGAGTTGCGGGCGATCGTCGTACACGCCGGGGATGATGGTGTAGGGAGCCATGCCCGCGATCTGCATCCGTCGCCGCCCGTGGTGGCGGCTGGTCATGTCCGAGACGAACACGTCGTCGTGTCCGTCGCGGTCCACATCGGCGAAGTCCACGGCCATCGAGAAGGTGGCGGTGTGGCGGAGCGCCAGGCGGGGCAGGGCGCGGAATCGGCCGCGGCCGTCGTTGAGCCAGACGCGGTCGGGGGAGTGAAAATCGTTGCAGACATAGAGGTCGGGGAAGCCGTCGCGGTTCAGGTCGCGGAAGGCGGCGCTGAGGCCCCAATCGCGGAGCGGTTCGCGCAGCGGTTGACCGTCCTCATCGAGGAAGGTCCCGTCGGTCCAGGACAGCGGGCGGAAGCGGCCGCCGCCTTCGTTGCGGTAGAGGACGTGGGGTTCGCCGTGTTCGAGCACGCGGCCGTCGGGCGTGAGTTCCAGATGTCCGCGATCCTGCGGCCGGATCATGCGGCGTCCGCCCACGTTGAGGAGGGCAAAGCCGGTCGAGCGGACGGTGTTGGTGCGGTAATGGGCGACGTAAAGGTCGAGGTCGCCGTCGCCATCGATGTCCGCCAACGCACAGGTGGTGGGGCCGCGACCGGGCAGGAGACCGGCATCGGGGGCCGCCGCAAATCGGCCCTTGCCGTCATTCAGGAACAGCCGGGTGCCGCTGTCGATGCCGTTGAGGATCAAATCCAGATCGCCATCGCCCTCGACGTCGGCGAGGACGGCACCGGTCGAGAAGCGGCCGGGGAAGTCGAGGCCGGCGGCGGCGGTGACGTTGGTGAAGCGCCAGCCGCCGAGGTTGCGGAAGAGCGCGACCTTCTGTTCGAGGGCGCAGACGAACACGTCGCACCAGCCGTCGCCATCGACGTCCCCGAGGGCCACGCCCGAGCCGTTGAGGCGGATTTGGTTCTCGGCGGCGTTGGCGGGGCTGGAGCGCGTTCGTGAACGCGAGGCCGGTGGCGGACGAAGGCAACCGGGTGAACCCGGCCGTCCCTGCGGCCGGGACAAGCAGCGGAGCGGCGTGATGGCCAGGACCTTCGGCCGCGGCCAGTGAAAGGCTCAGAGCGAAAACTATCCCTCCGGCGGCCAGCCCGCCGAGGACGCGGCGCAGGCGCGACTCGATCATCCCCATGGTGAAACCGGCTCTGCATAGCGGGAAACGCCGGGCGGCGAAAGGAGGAACTGGGCAGGGAAGCTCAAAGCTCAAAGCTCAAAGCTCAAGGGAAGTTCCAGATTCCAAGGGGGCAAGCCGGCCCCGCCATGGCCGGCCTGCCAAACGGTAAGGAGGTCCGCCCTCGGCAACCGCATGTACCACGGACCCGCGAGAAGCCAGCGCCCCTCGGCCCAATTCCCGATGTCCGGAATCTGCGGAGGATTCCGGAGAGGGGGTTTCTCGGCCGATTACGAACGTAGGGAATTGGGGAAAGTGATTTGTCGCTCATTGGACCTGCTCAGGCGCCACGAACGGGCCTGGAGGAATGTCGTTTCTGCATTCTGCATTCTCCCTTGTGCACGCCGGTTCAACGGGAGACGGCTCCGTCCAGGCGCGGGACCGGCCGGTTCACGGCCAGGGATCTGTGGGGACCAGTGCATCCATGGGCTGAGCTTGGGCGGGCTCACTCAGTTGGCGGCGGGCCGTTTCATTGCCCGGGTCGAGCCGCAGAACGTCGCGCCAGTGGCGAGATGCCGTGTCCTGATCACCCAACTCCTGCGAGAGCAGGGCCAGGTAGAAATGGGCGCTCACACTGTTGGAGTTGGCTCCGACGGCGTGTTCGAGTTGGGCCCGGGCGCCGGTGCGGTCGCCCCGCTCACGCAATGCCTGCGCCCAGGCCAGCCGTGCGGCCTCGTTGTTCGGATCCAGCTTGAGCGCCTGCTGGAAGGAGCCTGTCGCCCGGGCTGGTTCTCCGAGTCGCGACCAGGCGGTGCCCAGGGCGATGTGCACCTCGGGCACCAAGGGACGCCAACGCCGGGCGTTTTCGAGATGTGGCAGGGCGGCCTCCGGTTGCCCCAATTGGTTGAGCAGCAACCCGAGTTGGTAGTGGCCCGGGAAACCATACGGGACGCTCTCGATCACCTCCCGCCAGGCCGCTGCTGCGCCTGCGCGATCGCCCGTGGACAGCAGGAACTTGCCCAGAAGATCGAACAACACCCCGTCGCGCGGCCGGCGCGCCGCGGCGTCCCGAAGCGCCTGGCCGTTGCGGACCCGGACCTCGCGGGTGTTGGCTGATGCCCGCGCGGCCACCTCCCGCCGCAGGCGCGCGTCCCGTTCGGCATGGTTGAGCTGCGCCCGGTAGAGCGGACTCGACAGGCGACGGTGGAGGGCAGTGGCAAAAGCGCAGTTGACTCCACTCGATCCAGCCGAGGCGAAGGGCGCAGTCTTCCCGGCTCAACCAACCGGCTTGCTCCGATTCACGGAGCGCCGGCAGCCACGCGGCCATCGCCTCGGCCTGGAGTCGGGCCAATTGATAATTGCCATCGAAGTTGAAATGGACGTGGTCACAGAAATACTCGTCCCCCGGGATGCCGTCCGGACTGCCCGCCGCGAAGGCCGACTCGCCATCCACCTGTCGCACCGTGGCGGGGTCGAACTCGGCGGCGACCCGACGGATGAGCGCGTTTAGGGGCGTATCGGCCCGGGCGCGGAAGCCGTCGAGGTCCCGGGCCCGTTCCAGGTGTTGGCGGGCCTCGTTGGTTCTTCCCAGATCCAGACTGGAACGACCCAGCAAGTATTGCAGGTCGGCGTGTTGGTCGTGCACCTCCGCCGCCATCTGCAGGTGCTGGAGTGCCTGGGCGGGGTCCCCTTCGTTCCACGCCCGCCAGCCGGCCTCGAAACCCGCCTGCCAGGCGGCCGCTCTCCCGTCGGGTAGAACCGGCGGCGGACCCGGCAGGAACGGGGCGCAAGCCCGCAGATTGCTGGCGAGGGTGTTCACCAGCACCCGCGCTCCGGATCGCTGGCCGGTCCGGACGATGGCGCGGAGGTTCTCGGCGAAACTCTGGCGGACCCGCGCCAGGCGGGGGTCGTCGTGGAGCACCGGTTCCTTGCGCAAGTTCTCGCTGAGCAGGCGCGCACTTGCCGAAGGAGGCGGGCTGAGCCGTGCCGTGAGGCTCGCCAGCCACTGGCCGACCCGCAGACGCTGCACCCCGAGGTGCAACCACCGGACCAGGGGATGGGGGATCGGCTGCCGAAGGCGCTCGTCAGCCCGCCGGGCCCGAGCACCTCGTTGTGGCCGAGATACAGAACCCAAACGTCCGCCTCGGCCGGGCGGCAGTCGGCGGCGATCGCTCGGACGATGTGGGAGTTGATGGCAGGGATGCCGGTGTTGATGACTTCGACGGTCTGTCCGGGCAGACGGGCTTCCAGCAGCACCTGGAGCACGCGCGAAAAGCCGAATGCGGGTTCCGGATCTCCCATCGCGGCCGACTCGCCGAGCACCAGGACTCGGAACACGCCCGCGGGCTTGGGCGTGCGCAACTGAATCGGGGCGGGCCAACGCGCCAGCCCCGGTGGCATGAACCGCCACAGGAAGAACGGATTGTCCGTCCAAAGCCGCTCGGCTTTGTCAGGGTGAACCAGGAAGCCGGTCGGATGCCCGTAGCCGATCCCGCGGAGGATGAGTTCGGCGCCCGCCACAAACCCAAGCAAGGACAGCGCCACGGCCGCGACGCGGAACCAACGGAGTCGCCGACTCATGCAACGGGCCGGGTCAGGAGCCGTCGTGGCTGTCATGGCAGTGTGGATGGCCGTCCGCGTGCCGCGGATCTTCGCACACAGGAGCCGGAAGCCAAGCGCTGAAGCCCGACAGGTTCCCGGATAAAAAGAGACCGGGGCGGACCCCGGTCTCCTGATCGCTGCGAGTGAGGGAGCGCGGCCTTACTGACCGGCGGCGCGGTAGAACTGAGCCGGCTGGGTCTTGTTGACCGTGTAGGGGCTGGTGGCACCCGCCACCGGCGTGTAAGGACCGGTCACGGCCGGTGCGCTTTGCAGCACGCCGGAGTAGGTGAGTACGGTCACACCGCCCGCATTGCTGTAGCTCAAGGTCGGTTCCACGAACGGCGAGTAATTGCCGTAGTTGCGGAACTTGGCGAGCCACATGCCGCGCAGGCCGGAATCCTCGGGGATGTTGCCGTTCTCGGGGGCAAACTCCGGACCCACGAACAGCCTTGCCGGCATGGGCTCATCGAACGTCGTGGTGCCGAGTTGAGTCCAGTTCCGTCCGTCGGTGCTGCGGTAGATGGTGAACAGGTCGCCGGCACGTTGGAGCCGGCACCAGGTGTTCGGATAGGTGAGTGGACCGCCGCCGCCCCCGGCGCTGGTCGTGGCGGCACCCGTGGCGAGCCGGCGGTTGCCTTCCCAGGCGTTGTTGCCACCGGTTCCCATGGCGGTGACGACCGGATTCACATGGACCTTCTGGTAGCGCCCGGCCTGGCCGGCCTCCTGTGTCGCGCGGTCCACACCGAAGTTGGTCACGTCGCGCACGATCAGGCCGGCCCGCGCCCATTGGCTCGAGGCATCCTGGTATTCGACCTGGACGATCTTATCGAAGTCGCCCGTGACTTCCTCGTAAACGAAGGTGGCTTCGTCGTAGGTGCCCCACTCGGCGATGCTGTCGCTGTACACGTCGAAGCCGTTCTCGGCGACCGCCAGCACGCCGTTGCCGATGCCGAGTTCCTTGCCGCCGACGACACCCCATTTCATCGGGGAGACCTTGAATGGCTTCTCGGCCGAGGTCAGCGTGTTGCCCTTCAAGTCCTGCAGATTCCTCACCGTCACGGTGTAAGTGTTGCCGACCGTCAACCCCGAGGCCCTGAGCACCACGCCCGGGGAACCGGGGTAGAGAGTGACCGCCGAGATGGAACCGCCCGACAGGGTGTAGTTGGCGGGGTTGCCAGCGCTGGCGGCTGTCACCGCTTCGTCGAAACTCACACCGACATCGAAGGTGGCGCCGGTCTCACTGGCGAGCGCACCGGCTCCCGCAAGCTGGGGCGGGAAGGTGTCTGGCACGACCGTCAGGGTTGCTTCCGCACTGTTCACCGAGAGGGTTGGCACACTACAGACGACCCGGTACTTGGTGTTGTTGTCCACCAAAGCGAGGACGGGTGTGGTGTAGGATACCGCGGTGGCCCCGGCGATGTCGGTGAAGGTGCTGCCGCCGGGTGTCGTTTTCTGCCACTGATAACTGGCGGTGGTGGCGTACGGGGAGGTCACGGAGGTGGTCACGCTGAAGGTGGCTGTGCGTCCCTCCTGTTGCGTGGCGTTGGCGGGTTGCGCGAGGATGTTGACCGCCGCCCCGTTCCGGATCCAGGAACGTCGCGATGACACTGCCTCGCATCCGCATCCCGGCTGCGTCGTTGGAAGGATCCGGATCGCCTTCGCGGATGAAGGTGACGTCCGCCCCGTCCCCGCCGCCCCCTTCATCCCACAACACCTCCATGTAGTAGCGGCGATTCGCCGTGAGGGTGATGGTGTTGAAGTTGGGCCATTCGATCTCCCAGTTCTGATCCGAGCGCTTCTGGGTCAGATCACTGTTCCCGCCGCTGGTGGTGAACTGGTACTGGTTGCTCCATTGGGTCTCGCGCGCGATGAGCTTCTTGTTCGCCGGTTGGTCGTCGGTGCTCAGGTAGACCACCGATTGGTCGTCCGATCCCACGAAGAACACGTAGTTGCCATTGGCAGGCGGGATGAAATAGCCGAACACCCGCGCCGAGTAATTGTCTCGCGCCCCCAGGGGCCGCCAAACTGGGTGACGGCACTCTCGTAATCGGGGGCCCGGATGGTGCCGTCGGCGATGGCAGTCGCGAAGGCATTGATGTCGCCCGGATCGCCATTCTCATTGTGCCAGCGCTGGTAGCTCGCCCAGCCGGTGGCAAAGACGTGGGTCTTGAAGTCGATCGTGCTGTTGGCGGCAATGGTCAGGCCCGCCAGGTCCTTCACGTTGTTCACGGTGAGCGTGAGCACGGTCCCCTCCGATTGCCTGCTGGTGGTGAGCACGACCGTGTTGTCATTGGGCGCGGCGCTGAGACTGGCCGCAGTCACGTTGAGGCCGCCCGACAGCCTGTAGTTGGCCGCGGTGTTGGCGGTGGCCGGATCCAGCGGTTCAGAGAACGTGACGGTGACGGCATTGAAGCTGGCCGACCCCCGGGCGCCGACCAGCGTGGGAGGCGTCACATCGGAGATGACTGTCAACGTGGCCTCGGCACTCGTCACCGGGCTGCCCTGACCGCCGGTGACCACCACTTTGACCTTGGCGTTGTTCTGCGTGGCGAGTGCCCGTGTGATGTTGTAGCTGGCCTGGGCCCCGCTCTGCACCTCGCTGTTGTTCACCATCCACTGGAAGTTGTAGGGCGGCGTGCCGTCGACTGCCACCGTGAAGGTGACGGGGTCGCCTTGGTTGACGGTCTGGCTCTGGGGTTGGGTCGTGATCACCACCGGACCGGAGGCCTTGTCGAACGAGGACAAGTACTGCCCCGGGATGGGCTTGGTCGAGTCAATGACGAAGTTCGGGTCCTGCACCGCCACTGAGAGGTTGTCCCCGCCACCGCCCTCCTTCATGAGGGCTTCGATGTAGTACGCCCGGTTGGCGGTCAGGGTGATCTTGGCTCCGCCGTAGACCGGGTCCTTCGTCGGCCATTGCGTGCCGGTGAATTGCGAGGAGTCCTTGGCCTCCACGGTGCTGCCGCCACCGATGGCGGTATAGCTGCGGGCGTTGCTCCAGCCGGCTTCCTGGGCGATGAGCTTCTTGTTGGCCGGATCGGCATCGGTGCTGAGCCAGAGTTGGCCGCCATCATCCGAAGCGAGGTAGAAGATGTAATCGCCGGTGGCCGGGGGATAGAAATACCCGAGCATCTGGGCGCCGTAATTGTCCACCGTGTTGGGTGCGGCAGTGTTGATGTCGCCGGTGGCGTTCAACTCGAAGTAGGTCGGGTAGGTGACTGCGTCCGGGCTGTTCGGGAACTTGGCGTTCCCTGTGAGGTCGGCAACCGTGGTGCCTCCCCGATGTTGAAGAAGGACTTCGCCGTGATGACCCCCTGGGGAGTCGTGGGAGCGGCGGCCTGGGCCCACCAGGCGCCGAGGCCTAACGCGCACGCCCCGAGGAGCAGGCGGTATGTGGTGTTGGGTCGCATAGCTTGTTGGTTTGGATGAGTGGCTCCCCGCGTCCACCGGTTGCGCCCGGACCTCACCTCCACGGCCAGAGGTCGGTCGACTGCCGCACAGACGGTTGACGACGGAGAACTGCGGTGAAATTAGCCGGGCTTCAGCCTGCATGGCAACGAGAAATTGGTGGAACTGCCGGGGCCGGATCCCTGGGATCTCGCGGAAACGCACAGCGCGCGACCGTGAAGCCTCGCCTCGCTCGCGCCAGGAGCGGGAGCCTCATCGCAGGGGTTGCAGTTGACCTGAGGCTTGCAGGCGGACTTCCCGCGCCCCGCGCGGAAGGGCCCATTGCTGGGTCTGTCCGCCGGGCCAGCGGACCCAGATGTCGGTCGGCATCGTGGGTGTGCCCAGCACCAGGGTGGTGGCGTTCTGCCCCCAGTAACCTGCGCCGGCCTGTACCTCGCGCGCCGGTCCCCAACGTTCGCCAAATCCCAGCCGCACTACGGCCCCGATTCCCCAGGGGTTGCCCGCCGGCCCGGTCAGCCGGACCCGCAAGCCGGGTTGCCCCCGCGCGTTCCGAAACAACCGGGTCTCCGCGCCGTGCTGGGCGACCACCAGATCCACTCGGCCGTCCTGGTCAAAATCGCCCATCGCCGCACCACGTTGCTGCCCGTACAACATCACGCCGCTCTCTTGCCCCGGCACGGCGCGAAATCCACCGCGTCCGTCACCCTGCAGCCACAAGCCGCGGCCTGCGTCGTAGCGCGACGTGTCGGCATCCACCCCGAAGAAGTTCTGGCTCAGGAACACGTCTTCGCAGCCGTCCCCGTCGTAATCGGCAACGCACGCGGCGAAGGCGGGACTGAGTTGCGCCTCGAACGGCAGGAGCCGGGCTTCAAAATGGTCGCCGCGATTCAGGAACAACGTGGTTTCGAGCCAGGCGGCCTCAAGCACCTGCATGCGGTCGGCACGATCGCCCAACACCACCGGTGCGCTCGCCTCCGCCCAGGCCTCATGGGTGGTGAACCGGCCGTGCAGAAACGGCATCGCTTTGGCCACCACGTCGAGCATGCGCGCAGGGACGTAGGCATCGAGCACGCGATCGTGGTACGCCTCAAGCAGGCACCGTGATCCCGTCCCCTCCGGGTCGCCATGGTACAGTCGCAACGGATGATGGCGGTGGCGCTCGTACTTGGTGTTGCGGCCCCAGTTCGTGGCCAGGAGATCCAGGCGCCCGTCGCCGTCGAAATCGCCCGTCGCCACGCCGTTCCACCAGCCGGTCAGCGCATCCAAGGTCGGGAGGGGCGAAGTCGGAAGGGCGAAGGGCGAAGGGCGAAGGGCGAAGGGCGAAGTCCGGGTCTCTGGTCCGGGGTCCGTAGTCCGTGGTCCCTGGTCCCTGGTTCCTGGTCCCCTGGTCACGCGGACCGGAACGTTCCAGGCCTCGAGCCGACCCTGTCGGTTGCGGAACACGCGGACGGGGCCCCACTCGCACGCGAGCACCAACTCGGGCCAGCCATCGCCATCGAGGTCACTCCAGGTGGCGCCATTCACCAGTCCCACCTCGCGCAACACCTCGTCACTCGCCTCGTCGGGAACCAATCGCCCGTTGCTCTGCCGATAGCACCGCGAGGGGCCAGCCAGCGGGTATTGGCCCGGAAGGGCACGTCCGCCCACGAAGAGGTCGAGGACGCCGTCGCCGTCGTAGTCCGCCAGGGCCAGTGCACCGGCACCCGCGGCGTTCTGTTCCAGTCCCGCCGTTGCCGTCGAACGCTCACCCGTCCGGTAGGTCTGAACGGGATTTGTGGTGCCGGACCCGGCTTCATCTGGGGAAGTGCCGACGTAGAAGACCCCGGGCGCTCCGGCGACGATGCCGGTTTGATCGTGGGTCGCAGTTTGGTTCCAGGGTGCTTGAGTCAACCGCTGGAAGCCGCCGCGGGTGTCGTTGCGGTAGCACGCCAACCGACCGCCGCGGCCGGCCCCCACGACCAGGTCATCCCAACCGTCACCATCCACGTCGGTCCAGCAGACGCCGGGGCCGGCCTGGCTGAGTCGTTTGGGCAGGAGGGGTTGGAGCTCGAAGTCGTCGAACGGATCGTCGTGATGCACATGGGCGAGAAGGGAGCTGACGTCTTCGAACAGTGGCGAGGGGCAGGAGAGGCGGCCATGAACCCCCGTCGGGCGAGGTTCCGGGGGAGATTCCTTGGGCCCGGCGGCCGTGCCCTGGGAGGCCCCTGGGGAGTGCAGGCTGGAAGCCCGCACCACACGTTCAACCGAAGCGGCGGCCGCTTCGTGGATTTCGTAAAGATGATTCGCCCACGCCTCGGACACGAGGCTGGTTCGACCGCTGGGCCAACGCACTTCAAGACGCAGCCGGTTGGTTGGTGAACCGGCGGCGAAGACCCGGAGCGGGGCATCACCGGACAGGTATCGGCCACCGCAGGTCATCACGTGGCTCTGGGGCGCAGGTACGCCGGTCACGGTGAGGCGTGCGCCGATGCCTTGCGTGTTCGGGGGCAGGCCCGCCAGCCGGACCGCGAGTCGCGGGGCGGTGGCATCATTGCGATAGACCGCAGCCGCGGCGTTGAGGTTGTTCACGATCGCGTCCAGATCGCCGTCGTTGTCCAGGTCAGCCAGACAGGCGCCCTGGGAAATCGTCGGGGTATCGAAGCCCCAGGCCTGGCCGACTTCCACGAACTCCAGGTTCCCCTGGTTGTGGAAGGCGAGGTTGGCGGTGTCGAGGCGGGGGAAGAGCCGACGCAGTTGAAGTTCCTCGGCGGTACGGGCGCGCTGGGCGGCGCGCGTGGCCTGGATCCGGGCCTGGACGTCGGCGTTCATGTTGTCCCGCTCAAAGCCGTTGGTGACCAGGAGATCGTCGTAACCGTCCAGATCGACGTCCACGAACAGGGGCGACCACGACCATTCTGAAGCGTCGAGGCCGGCGTACTGCGCCACCTCGGCGTAGGTGCCATCGCCGCGACTCAGAAACAGCGTGTTGCGCGGGTATTGCGGGCGGCTGAGGATCTCCGCGGGCGAAGGTGTCTTGCCCTGAACCACATTGCGCTGGGTGAGGCGGCGCCGGTGCTCGCGGCTGAGCATCTCGACCACCAGGAAATCGTCGAGCCCGTCGCGGTTCACATCCGCTACGTCCACGGCCATCGAGGCCAGGCTGGTCTGACGCAGGGCGAGCCGCGGAGCGGCCCGGAACCGGCCGTTCCCGTCGTTCAGCCAGAAGCGATCCGGGGTTCCGAAGTCATTGCACACATAAAGGTCCGGCCAGCCATCCTCGTTGAAGTCGCGGAACGCCACGGACAGCCCCCAGTCGAACGGCGGTTCGGCCAGGGCCTGCCCGTCTTCGTCCAGGAACGTCCCGTCGGTCCAGAGTACCGGCACGAAGCGGCCCCCACCGGCGTTGCGGTAGAAGACGTCGGCCTCGCCCAGTTCTTCGTGGGCGAACTTGCCGCGGCCGCCCTGGCCGAGCTCGATGGTGAACCGGAACCGGTTGGTCCACTCGGGATCGGTGGGCGGGCGGCCGTTGATGCTCGCCACGACCAGTTGGCCGTCCAGCATGCGGACGCTGAAACGTGTCCCGGGGGCGTCCATCAACGTGCTGGTCCGGTAGTTGGCGACATAGAGATCGAGATCGCCGTCGCCATCCGCGTCGGCCAGCGCCAGAGAGGTTCCGCCGCGTCCGGGGTTCAGCACTTCGGATCCGGGCGTGAAATGCCCGCGACCGTCATTGAAGAACAGATGAGTGCCGCCGCCGATCGAGTTGACAACCAGGTCCAGATCTCCGTCTCCGTCCAGGTCGGCAAAGGCGGCGCCGGTGGCGTCGAGCTCCGGGCAGGCCACGCCGGCCGCGGCTGTGATGTCCTCGAACCGCCATTGGCCAAGGTTCCGATAAAGGCAGTTCGGAGAGCTCAGGCCACAAAAGTAGAGATCGCACCAGCCGTCGTTGTCCACGTCGCCAGCGGCTACGCCGGCCCCGTTCGGCAGCACCTGGTTGGTAAGGAAGCGGGATTCAGGCAGCAGGTTCGTGAAGGTGATGCCGGTCTGGTCAGCGAGCAGGCGGGTGAAACCGGTCCGAGCTTCGGCGGGGACCGGGAGCCCAGCCCGGCGGTAGCCGTCACCGTCCTGCCATACGAGGGGCCGGTTGGCGGCGAGAAGCTGCAGGCCGAGCAGCAGTGCGCCGGCCGGCAGGCGTCCGCAGTGCCAGAGGGCGTTCATGGAGAACCCGGCACTGATTAGCGGCCAAGGGCCTGCGGCGGAAGTCAGAAGTGCGACGCTGACCCCGGATTGCTTGACGCTGCAACTGGCCAGACTAGTGTCTGACGCATGGCTGACATCCTCGAAGTCAACACGCGCAAGTTTGTTCGGGAGTTCACCAGCATGAAGGACCTGGCTGCCTCCGGCCTCAGCATTCGGGTGGTCGAAGGCGGACGGGCGTGGAAGTTCGAGTTGGAGCGCTGCGAAGGGGGATTCCTTGGTGCCACCAAGGGAACCCTGGTATACCAGGCACCGCCCGTCCTGCTGCTGGGCACCGGGGAGAGTTGGGGAGCGGAGCCGTGAAGTACCTCTGGGACACGCACGCCTTGATCTGGGCGATGGAGGACG
Organism: Verrucomicrobiota bacterium; assembly: GCA_027493615.1. Taxonomy (GTDB): domain Bacteria; phylum Verrucomicrobiota; class Verrucomicrobiia; order Limisphaerales; family J093; genus DSVZ01. Next base: position 111,220 of record JAOSKK010000037.1, on the reverse strand, counting down.
ACCCTCTGCTGTCGCCCAAGGCGCGGGCCGCCGCGCGCGAGCCCAACCAACACGCGGTCGCCGGGATCAGTCTCTGGGAGGTGGCCTGTCTGGTGCACAAAGGCAGAATCCGGTTGAGCCTCCCGATCGAGGACTGGATGCATGCAGTTTGTGACCGACTGCCGGTCTTGAGTCTCTCGGCGGCCATCGCCGTGCGCTGTTACTGCTTGGGCGAGTTCCATGGAGATCCGGCCGATCGCATGATTGTGGCGACCGCCCTGGTCCATGGCTTGACCCTCGTCACGCGGGACGAGTCGATCATACGCCATCCCGGGCTCGTGACGCTTTGGGAATGACTGGGGAGGTCCAAGCGCCTGTGGGCCCTGGACGCCCGGCGCCTGATGAAGCCCGGGTGAATGGGCGAGGTGAAAAATAAGCGAGGTCAAAGAAAAGAGACCGGGGCGAACCCCGGTCTCCTGATCGCTGCGAGTGAGGGAGCGCGGCCTTACTGACCGGCGGCGCGGTAGAACTGAGCCGGCTGGGTCTTGTTGACCGTGTAGGGGCTGGTGGCACCCGCCACCGGCGTGTAAGGACCGGTCACGGCCGGTGCGCTTTGCAGCACGCCGGAGTAGGTGAGTACGGTCACACCGCCCGCATTGCTGTAGCTCAAGGTCGGTTCCACGAACGGCGAGTAATTGCCGTAGTTGCGGAACTTGGCGAGCCACATGCCGCGCAGGCCGGAATCCTCGGGGATGTTGCCGTTCTCGGGCGAGAACTCGGGGCCCACGAACACCCGGGCCGGCATGGGTTCGGTGAACTCGGTGGTGCCGAGTTGGGTCCAGTTCCGTCCGTCGGTGCTGCGGTAGATGGTGAACAGGTCGCCGACGCGCTGGAGCCGGCACCAGGTGTTCGGATAGGTCAGCGGCCCGCCGCCGCCGCCCGCACTCGTGGTCGCACTGCCGGTCGCGAGCCGGCGGTTACCTTCCCAGGCGTTGTTGCCGGCGGTGCCCATGGCCGTGGTCACCGGGTTGACGTGCACCTTCTGGTATCGTCCGGCCGCGCCGGCGTCCTGCGTGGCGCGATCCACGCCAAAGTTGGTCACGTCGCGCACGATGAGGCCCGCCCGGGCCCATTGGCTCGAGGCATCCTGGTATTCGACCTGGACGATCTTGTCAAAGTCGCCCGTGACTTCCTCGTAAACGAAGGTGGCTTCGTCGTAGGTGCCCCATTCACCGATGGCATCGCTGTACACGTCGAAGCCGTTCTCGGCGACCGCCAGCACGCCGTTGCCGATGCCGAGTTCCTTGCCGCCGACGACACCCCATTTCATCGGGGAGACCTTGAACTGCTTCTCCGCCGAGGTCAGCGTGTTGCCTTTCGGATCCTGCACGTTCCGCACCGTCACGGTGTAGGTGTTGCCGACCGTCAACCCCGAGGCCTTGAGCACGACCCCCGGTGAACCCGGATAGACCGTGACGCTCGAGATCGTGCCGGCCGACAGGCTGTAGTTGGCGATGTTGCCCGCACTGGCGGGGGTCACCGCTTCGTCGAAGCTCACGCCGACATCGAAGGTCGCGCCCGTCTCACTGGCGAGCGCGCCTGCGCCCGCGATCTGCGGCGGGAACGTGTCCGGAACCACCGTCAAGGTGGCGGCGTTGCTGGTTTCGACGACGCCCGGGACGCTGCAGACGACCCGGTACTTGGCACCGCTTTCCGCCGTCGTCAGAGCGGCCGTCGTGTAAGACGCCGTGGTGGCGCCGGTGAGGTCCGCCCAAGTGGCACTGCCGGGGGCTTGCCGCTGCCACTGGTAGGCCAGCGTCGCCCCGTACGCGGAAGTGCCGGTCGCGACGACCGCGAAGGTGGCCCGACGCCCCTCTTGGGCCGTGAGATCAGCCGGTTGCTGACTGATGGTCACCGAGGAACCGGTCGGGTCCACGTAGCAGCCCACGACGTTGCCCGTCAGCCGCGGGGCGGTGCCGTCGGCGGGGTCTTCTTCGCTCTCGAGCTTGTAGGTCGCGGCAAACCAATCGCCCCCCGACCAGCTCGGGTCGTGGTGGACCTGCAACATGTAGTACCGCCTGCCGGCCGTGAGGCGGATGGTGGAGCCTTCCGGCCAGGTGCTGAACTCGGAGTAGTCCGAACGGTGCCGCATCGGATCGGTGTCGTGCGTGGTGTTCCAGTACCGCGGGTCGGTCCAACCACCCGGTTCGGCCGCGATCATGTGCAGATTGGCGGGGCTGTCGTCGGTGCTGAGGTACAACCACCAACGGTCCGCGCCGGCGGTGAAGAACACATAGTTCCCGGTGGTGGGCGGGATGAAATAGCCCTCCAGCGTGTCGAAGTAGTTCCGCGTCGGATCGGCCGGCACCCGCGTCGCGCCGTCGGCCGGGTACTCAAAAGCGGTCATAAGATCCATCCGGTCCGGTTGGTTCGGGTACCGGGGATCGTTGAAGAGGTTCTCGGGATTGCCGCCCGCCCCGTCGTCGAAGCCGTTGTACTTCTTGTGCAGCACCCGGCCCAACATGAACGTGAAGGTCCGGAACGAGGCGCTGCTGTTCGGGGCGATGACGTTCCCCTTGACGGAGCGGTCCTTCACGTTGTTGACCACCACGGTGTAGCTGGCGCCTTCGGACTGCTGGCTGGTCACCAACACCACGCTCTCGCCCAGCACCGCTGCCGAGGTCACCGTGAGCCCCGCGATGGTGTAGTTGCCCGCGTTGCCTCCGGTGACCGTGTCCACCGGCTCGGAGAAGGTGATCACGACGCCGCGGAAGTCCGTGCTGCCCTTGGCCACCACGATGGTGGGCGGCGTGTTGTCCTGGTCGATGCTGAGAGTGGCTTCCTGCGAGGTCGCCGTGCCGGCCGCGTTGGTCACCTGGCACTTGATCTTGGCTCCGTGATCACTCAGCGGGACCGTGGTGAGGGTCAGGGTGTGGGAGGTGGCTCCCGCGATCGGGTTGTTGTTCTTGTACCACTGGAACGTCAGCGGAGCCGAACCATCGTAGCCGATCGAGAAGGTGGCGTCACCGCCCTCGGGGACCGTCTGATTCTGGGGCTGGGCCGTGATGCTCGGGGCGACCGGAGCACCGGCCACGACCGTCTGGATCGTGAGATCGTCCAGCCGCTGGTTGGCGTTTTCCCCGCCTGTGCGGGCGCCGATGCCAAACTGACCTGCCAGGGGTTCGTAGTTCGGGAGGATGAGGTTGGTGAACAGGATCTGGCCCTTGTAGCCCATGTGGAACAGGCCACTGCGCGTCACCTGGATTGACACATCCTCGAACTTCGACGTCACCATGTCGGCCTTGGCGAACTTCACACCCGCGATCACCGCGCCGCCGTACTTGACCTCGATGGCCGGGGCTTCGCCGCCGCCATTGTCGTAGATGTCGAAGGCCACGATGACCCCGTTGCCCGTGCCCTCCTCACCGAAGTTCGAGAAGGAGGTGATGTCCGGGCCGAAGCAGAACGAGACGCCGTCGGCCGGGTTGCCCGACCCGGGACCGATCTGGAGCTTGAACCGGGCCGTGAAGCTCTCGATGGCCTGGAAGCTGTCGAGATCATCCAGCACGATGCTGCCTTGCTGGCTGTTCTCAGCGTACGTCAGCGCGAGGTAGCCATTCTCGATCGCCGGATACGGCGTGAAGCCGTCGGCACGGACCCCGCCGTTGAGCGTGAATCCCAACTGGTTGGGATCACTGAAATTCGAGGTGAAGGAACCGGCGGAGGCCATGCTGGCCAACGCCACGGCCGCCACAGAGGCCACCAGGAGCGGCTTGGGTTTGGGATGTTTCTTGTTCATAGGGAGTCGTTGCTCGTTTCCCTCCGCCTGTTGGCAACGCCGCGCGCCTTGTCGTCACCCGGTCCCACGGCTGCACCCCCAGGGGTTCTGGCAGACTCCGGCCTGTACCAACGGCGGAACGGAAAACACGCCATAAAGCCTTGGACAGACACGATTAAGTTTCAACCGAAATCTTGGCGAAAGAAGCAGCAAACTACTGCTGATCGTCTGGGATTCACCAACTAATGCCATCTCGCGGAGGGGATCGGCCGGCCCTGGGGGGCGTGTGGACCTGAGGCAGGCGGTCATTCCGTAAACCCCACCGCATCCCACCGCGCGGGTGGGGGGCATCGTGGTTGACAGCCTCTCAGGGGAAACGCTACGGATGGCGCGTGCACGGCATAAGCCCCTATTCCTCCCGCCCCTGCCCTTGGCCGGGCCGACTGAGCGGGAGGGGTCGGATCTTAACATTTAACATTGGGCGGTTGCGGGTCGGTCAGGCCTTGCGGTGTCCGGGAGGGGCGAGCTCGGGGCAGGCCCAAATGTTAAATGTTAAGATGCGACCCCAAAACGTCCCCATCCCCGCGATCCCGTGTTGCTGCCCCGGCTGATTCGACACCACCTGAAACAGGGTACGGACGAGGCGTTCTACCGCCTGCAGGCGGTGGATGCCATCGCATGGCTTCAACGGCAGGGGGTGACGGTGAATGCGGAAACCCGCGTGCTCGACCTCGGTTGCGGCTCCGGCGTTTTCGGCGGCGAACTCGTCAGGCTCGGGGCCCGGGTGACCTTCGCCGATGAGCGGAACTGGCTGGCGCCCACGCTGGTCGGGGCGCCGTTTCAGGCCGTCAACCTTGATCGGGACGATCTGGGGGCGCTTGGGAGATACCACCTCGTGATCTGCTCGAATGTCCTCGAGCACCTCGCCCGGCCGGAGCGGTTGCTGAGTGGCGCGGCTGGCTTGCTCGAGCCCGCCGGGCACTTCTACTTGAGCTGGACCAACTGGCTCTCCCCCTGGGGCGGCCACGACTTCTCGCCCTTGCACTACTTCGGGCCGCGCCTGGGGCCACGCCTCTGGGATCGCTGGGTGAAACGCCCGCGCCAACTGGACCCGTTTCGGAATCTCTACCCCACGTACATCGGGGCTACCCTGCGCGCTTTGCGTCGCAACCCGGGGCTGCGAATCCGGCGCGTGGCGCCGCGCTACTATCCGGAGCTCTCCTGGCTCATGCAGGTGCCGGTGCTGCGCGAGTTCCTCGCCTGGAACTGTGCCGTGCTGCTTCAGGAGTCCCGGGGCCCGGACTGACGGGCTGCGGTCGGGCGGCCTCGCCCGTGGAGGAAAACGAAATGTTCAATGTTAAGATGCGACCCCACCGGTCATGTGGCGGAGGATCTGTTCGCCGAACTCGGAGCACTTGACCTGCGTGGCGCCGTCCATCTGGCGCGCAAAGTCGTAGGTCACCCGCTTGCTGGCGATCGCCCCCTTCAGCCCTTTCAGGATGAGGTCGGCGACCTCGATCCAGCCCAGGTGGCGGAACATCATTTCGCCGGAGAGGATCACCGATCCGGGGTTCACGACGTCCTGGCCGGCATACTTGGGCGCCGTGCCGTGCGTGGCCTCGAAGATCGCATGGCCGGTGATGTAGTTGATGTTGCCGCCCGGAGCGATGCCGATGCCGCCGACCTGGGCCGCCAGCGCGTCGCTCAGATAGTCGCCGTTCAGGTTCGGCGTGGCGATCACGTCGAAGTCCTCGGGGCGCGTAAGCACCTGCTGAAGGGTGATGTCGGCGATGGCGTCCTTGATGACCAGGCCGGCCCCGGGCTTGCCCTCGGGGATCCGGGCACCAAGGACCTCCATCGATCTCCACCGCGCCGAAGTACTGTTTCGCCACCTGGTAGCCCCAGTCGCGGAACGCGCCTTCGGTGAACTTCATGATGTTACCCTTGTGGACGAGGGTGACGGAGCGGCGGCCGAACTTGACGGCGTAGCTGAGGGCGCTGTGCACCAAGCGCACGCTGCCGGAATAGCTCACGGGCTTGAGGCCGATACCGACCCTGACATCGGTCGGGAAGTCCGGCGTCCCCACCGCCTGCCAGAAGCTCTGGGCGCGTTGGGGGGTGCCGAAGCGGATCTTCTCGAACTGGCGGGGGAACTCGCGGGCGAGGAAGTCAAGGAGCTTGGCGGCTTCCGGCGTGCCGGCGGCATATTCGATGCCGGCGTAGATGTCCTCGGTGTTCTCCCGGAAGATCACCATGTCGACCTTCTCCGGGTGTTTGACGGGGCTGGGGACGCCCGGGAAGTACTGGACCGGGCGCAGGCAGACATACAGGTCCAGCAGTTGCCGCAACGCCACGTTCAGGGAACGGATCCCGCCGCCGACCGGGGTGGTGAGCGGGCCTTTGATCCCCACAAGAAACTCCTTGAAAGCCTCCACCGTATCGTCGGGCAGCCAGGTGTTGAACTTCTGGAAGGCCGCTTCGCCGGCGAAGACCTCCATCCAGGCAACCTGGCGTTGGCCGCCGTAGGCGCGGGCGACGGCGGCATCCATCACCCGTTGGGCGGCGGCCCAGATGTCCGGGCCGGTGCCATCCCCGCGGATGAAGGGCACGATGGGCCGGGCGGGTACCTGGAGTTTGCCGGCCTGGATGCGAATCGGTTCGCCGGCGGGTACGGTGCAGGTGCTGTAGGGCATGTGACAGGTGGGGGTCGGAGATCAAAACCGGAGGCGGAGGCCGCCGCTGAGGATCAGGGTTTCATCGAGGTCCGAGGCGAAGCGCTCGTCGCTGCCATCCTTGAGCTTGAGGTCCTGGGCAAACCCGACGGCGACCTCGACGAAGGCGGACAGCTTGCCGGGGAACCCGGTGGTGAGAAGGCGTTCGATGCCCGCACCCGCGCGCCAGCTCTTGTATTCGAGGTTCAGGTCTTCACCGGAGTCGGTCCGGACGTTCCAGCCGGATCCGCCCGGGCGGACAGTCACGTCAAAGACCCATTGCTCGTTCGGTGCGTAAGCCACGCGGAACCGGGGGAACGTGGCAGCGAGGTTCCAATGCGGGTTCGGGCGCCAGATGAGTCCCAAGACCGGCAGCACGCGGTCTTCGCCGAGATCGCGCGAGTAATACGCACCGAACGAGACGCTCCATTCGGGTCGCCACTCGTAGGCGACCACCGCGAGGGCGCTGACGGTGAAGTCCTCGTCAGAGAGGGCGTTGAAGTCGGTGAACAAGCCGGGCTCGAGTCCGGTCCAGAGCTTCCATTGCTCGCCGAGGCTGCGCCAGTAGTTGAAAGGGATCTGCAGTCGGTGCAGGTCGAGCGTCCCCTGGGCGATCGGTGAGCTGCCGTCGAAATCGAGCTGCGTCCAGCGGTATCTCACGCCGGCAGTCAGCCGGGCCCGGTCGGTGCGGTAGAGCGGATACTGGACGAGGGCACCGGCCTCTTGTTGAGCCATGCTGGCGCCGGCGAAGTCCTTCAGGTCAGTGCGTGATCCCCAGAGATACTGGGCACTCGCGGCGCTGTAGCTGGGGATGAACGATTCCTCGGTGCGGCGAGGTTCCTGGGAGAGCCCGGTCGAGGTCAGGCAGGTGAGGCAGGCCAGGAAAGCGAGACTCCGCCCCTTCCTGAATCCTCCAGTCTTGCCCATGAACCGCTGGTCCAGGCTTCCCGTCGGCTGCTTCCTCCCGCAAAGCGCCGCTGGAAGCCGGCGCACTCCAAACGCTCCGAGCGCCGCCTCGCCGGCCGGCCATGGACGGGTCGGATCGGTTGCCTGGGACCCTGGAGCTTCACTTGAGCTTTGAGCTTTGAGCTTTGAACTTCCCCCTCCTCGTTGGCCGCAACGGGTTCAGGGTTTTCGGACATGGATGACAGGCCGACGTGGCCGCGCAGGCTCATGGGCGGGTGATCCGGCTGGGTATTGCCACGAGACGGGGTTCGAGGCGCGGCGGGGAGGCCATCGGGGGGCTGAGGGGTCAGGCGATGGCCGCGCGGGATGGGGCGGAGGGACGCGTCTGGGTGCGGGGAAGCGCCCGTGGTTCAGCCAGGGCTAGCCGCACCAGCTCAACGGTGCGCTCCGGCGTGAGCCCATGCTTGCGACGGAGATGCTCGACGGTCGAGGCGTGTTCGACGAAGACGTCCGGCCAGCCGATGCGGACGACTGGTGTGGTGAGGCCGCGGTCGCTGTAGAGCTCAAGCACGCTGCTGCCGTAGCCGCCCATGAGCACGTGATCCTCGAGGGTGACGACGACATCGGCGGCTTCGCCGAAGAAGGTGTGGGTGGCCTCGTCAAGCGGTTTGGTGAAGCGGGGGTTGACCAACGCCAGATCGAAGCCTTCGCTCGCGAGGGTCTGCATGGCAGCGCGGGCCAGGTCGGTCATGTTGCCGAGGGCGAAGAAGGCGACCTTGGGCCGGCCCTGGCCGGTGAAGTGTTCGAGGACCTCGGCCTTCCCGATGTCGAGGAGCCTGGGTTGGTCCTTGATCGGAGTGCCGGTGCCGGCCCCGCGGGGATAGCGGATGAAGGCGGGGTGGGGCTGCTGGGTGGCGGTAAACATCATGTCGACGAGCTCGTCCTCGTCCTTCGGGGCCATGGCGATGACATTGGGCAGGCAGCGGAGGTAGGCGATGTCGAAGAGGCCATGGTGGGTCGGGCCGTCGTTGGCGGAGAGGCCGGCGCGGTCCATGCAGAAGATGACCGGGAGATCTTGCAGGCAGACGTCGTGGTGGATGCAGTCGTAGGCGCGCTGGAGAAAGGTGGAGTAGATGGCGACGACGGGGCGGAAGCCCATGGTGGCCATGCCGGCGGCGAAGATCACGGCGTGCTCCTCGGCGATGCCGACGTCGTAGTACTGGCCGGGCACGGCCTGTTCGAGGGCTTTAAGGCCGGTGCCGCTGGGCATGGCGGCGGTGATGCCGACGACCGTCTTGTCCCGCTGGCAGAGCCGGACCATGGCTTGTCCGAAGACATCCTGGTAGTTGGGGGTCCCGGGGCGGGCGGGGACGACCTCGCCGGTGGCGACGTTGTAGGGGCCGACGCCGTGGAAGCGTTCCGGGTGTTGGATGGCGGCCTCGAAGCCCTTGCCTTTCTTCGTGATGAGATGCAGGACCACCGGCACCTCGCAGGACTTGGCGTAGTTCAGCGACTCGATGACCAGCGGGAGGTCGTGGCCATCGATGGGACCGACGTAACGAAGGCCCATTTCTTCAAAGAGCAGACTGCTGCCGAACCCGCCGCGACCGTCGGCGTCGGGGCCCCGCTCGCCGGGTTCGAGGGCGACGCCGGAGACGGCGCCCTTGAGGGCTTCCTCGGCTTTGTGGCCGAGCTTGATGGCGATCTCGCCGCCGCGGACCTTGCGGAGCCAACGTTCGAAGTCCTTCTGGAGGCGGTTGTAGCCGGGGTGGCGGATGAGCTTGTTGAGGTAGGCGGAGATGGCGCCGACGTTCTTGGCGATGCTCCACTCGTTGTCGTTGAGGACCCCGATGAAGCGGCGGGTGGTGTGGGCGATGTTGTTGAGGGCCTCAAAGGAGATGCCGTTGGTGAGGGCGGCGTCGCCGAAGATGCAGACCACGTGTTCGTCGCTGCCGCGTTGGTCCCGCGCGGCACACATGCCGAGCGCGGCGGAGAGGGCCGTGCCGGCGTGACCGGCGCCGTAGCAATCGTGCTCGCTTTCGCTGCGCAGGGCGAAGCCGTTGAGGCCGTCGGTGGTGCGGATGGTGGCGAAGCGGTCCTTGCGGCCGGTGAGGAGCTTATGGACGTAGCACTGGTGACTGACGTCCCAGACGAGCTTGTCTTTCGGGGTGGAGAACACCTTGTGGAGGGCCAGGGTGAGCTCGACCACGCCCAGGTTCGGGCCGAGGTGCCCGCCGTTGCGGGCCAGGACGGTGATCAGTTCGCGGCGGATTTCCTCGGCGAACTGGACCAGTTGGTCGTTGGTGAGCTTCTTGACGTGCTCCGGACTGTCCACCATGTCGAGGTAACGACTCATGCGCTAATCGGTCTGCGGCGGCGGGCTGTCCGCCAACGGTTTCAACTGCATTTCTCCACCTGCGGTCTGCTCCAACTGCTGGATGCGGAGCTCGGCCCCGGCCAGCTTGTGCTCGCACACCCGCGCGAGCTGCATGCCTTCTTCGTAACGGGTCAGCAGCGTCTCGAGCGGCAGGTCCTCCGACTCCATCGCTTCCACCACGCGCTGCAACCGGCCCAGCGCGTCGCCAAAACTCAGATCGGCCGGATCGCCGCCGCCCGACGGCTTCGAGGCCTTCGACATGGGCGGCAGGGTAACGACGGAACCCGGGGGCGTCCAGCGGATTGGCGGGGTGGGCGCCGCTGCTGCGCGCTCCTGCGCGTCCGGGTATCGCCTACTCCGGCCCCCGGGTTCCCGAGGTGCGCGTGGCGGCGGGGCAAGCAATACTGCGCAGCGATATTGCGCATTGTCGGGCGTTGGACAAGGAGGCTAAGGTCCGGAGGTCGCGGGTCTGGGCTGACGAACGCATGGAATCACTGAAAGGACGCAAGGCGATCCTGACCGGGGCGTCGGGCGGGATCGGGGTGCCGGTGGCCGAGGCGCTGGCGAAGGCCGGGATGGATCTGCTGCTGGTCGCTCACCCGGGGGCCGGACTGCCCGAGGTGGCGGCTGGTCTGGATGGGTATGGGATCCGGAGCAGCGTGTTGGTGGCCGACCTGCGGGACCCATCGCAGTACGGGGTGGTGGTCGAGCGCGCCATGGCGGAGTTCGGCCGGGTGGATGTCCTGGTCAACAACGCGGGGGTCGAGTTCTCGCTGCCGTATGAGCAGTTGACCGAGGCTCAGATCCGGCAGGTGATCGCGGTGAATCTGGAGGCTCCGATGATGCTGTCGCGGTTGGTGTTGCCGGGCATGCTCGCGCGCCGCACCGGGCACATCGTGAACCTGTCTTCGCTGGCGGGGAAATCCGGCCCGGCCTTTCAGGAGCCTTTACGCGGCCACGAAAGCGGGGTTGACGGGGTTTACGTTCTCGCTGCGAGCGTCGTGCCGTGGCACGGGGGTCAGTGCTTCGGTCGTCTGCCCGGGATTCGTCGAGGCGGGGATCTACAGTCGGCTCAAGGAGAGGAGTGGGGCGGCCGCCCCGGCGCTCCTGGCCGGTTGCCCGCCTCAGAAAGTGGCGCGGGCGGTTCTGCGCGCCGTCCGCAACGACGTCGCGGAGATCCTCGTCAACCGGTATCCGCTGCGGCCGGCGCTGGCCTTGGCCACGCTGTCGCCGGCGTTCGGGGCGTGGTTGACGCGCTGGCTCGGGGTGAATGACTTCTTCCGCCGGGTGGTCGAGGCCAACACGCGATCCGGGAATTCGGAATAGCCTGCCTGACATGGGACTCCAGATCTTCCTGACCGGTGCGAGCGGTTACCTCGGCGGCGTGCTGGCCGAACACCTGAGCCGGTTGCCGGAGGTCGAGCGGATCACGGGGGTGGGACTGACGCCCCCGCAAGCGGCGTTGCCGCCCAAGGTGCGGTTCGTGCCGATGGACATCCGTTCTCCGCAACTCATGTCCTTGGTCGCAGGTCATCAGGTCGTGATCCACACCGCCTGCGTGGTCTTGTGGTCCGCCCGCATGCCGGCCTCCGTGCGGGACGACATCAACCTGAATGGGACGGACAACGTGGCCCGGACGGCCCGCGCGAACGGGGTGGCGCGATTTCTTCATGCGAGCAGCATGGCGGTATACGATCCGCGGCGGGCCCGCGGGCAATCGGGGGTGTCCGAGGATTTTCCGAAGGGGGGCCGGATCCGTTCTTCTATTACTGGAGCGCGAAGGCGCAGGCGGAGCGAATCCTGACGGACCGGTTGGAGGGGAGCGGCACGCGGCTGACGATGCTGCGCCCGATCTACATCATTGGTCCTCGCAACCGGGCCACGGTGAGAGGATTGCGCGAGAACGCCGTGAACCTTCTCGGGCACGATCCGCGGCGCCAGTTCGTGCACGAGGACGACGTGGCGGCGGCTTTCCTCCAGGCCCTGACCCAGGACATGCCGGGCGCCTACAACGTGGTCCCGGACGATTTCGTCAGGATGAGCGAAGTTTGGCGGATGGTGGGCGCGCGGCGGGTGCTGACGGTGCCCGAATGGCTGGCGCGCGCGATCACGGGCTTGCGGTGGCGCTATTTCGGCTCGTGCGTCCATCCTTCCTGGGTGGCCGACATGCTGGTGGATTTCACCGGCAGCAATGCGCGGCTGAAGGCGACGGGTTGGCGGCCACGCTACGGCAGCGCTGAAGCGCTCCGGTCGGCCTTGTGAGGGCGGCCGGTCACCGGACGGGGGCGGGTGTTGGACGATCGCCCGGGGGCGGATATAGGGGATTCTCTTAGTCAGGCTAAAGGTCCGACACATTGACGGCATCCGGGGCGGTCGGTAAAGGCTCCCGTCAATGCTGCCACGAACTCAACCTCCCGCTTCGGTCGGTGTCGTCACCCTTCTTACCCTGGCCTCGGTGCCGGCGCATGCCACGGGGTTCGACTTGCCCGACCAGGACGCGTTTGTCATCGGCCGCGGCATGGCTTTTGCCGCGACGGCCGACAACCCATCCGCCGTGTACTACAACCCGGCCGGCATCACCCAACTCCCCGGGCACCATGTCCGGGGGGGCGTCTACGGGCTGTACATCCAGTCCTCCTACGAATCGCCGGCCGGCGTGAGCTACGACAACTCGAAGGATCTGCATGCGGTCCCCCAGCTCTTCTACACCTACGGCCCTGAGTCCCTGCCGCTGAGCTTTGGGCTGGGTTTGTTTAGTCCCTTCGGTCTCCATTCGGTCTGGCCGGATGATACCGGCTTTCGCACGCTGGGAACCGAGGGGAAGCTGACGTACTACACGATCAACCCGGTCGTGGCCTGGAGGATTCGACCAAACCTCTCCCTTGCGGCCGGATTCACCGCGAATTTCGCTGATGTAGATATGGCACGCGGGTTGGTGTGGCCCGTCCAGCCGTATGACGAGTTCCGTTTCGAAGGGGATGGCTGGGACGTGGGTTACAACGTCGGCGTGCTGTGGCAGCCCGTCGAGAAGATCTCCCTGGGAGGAACGTTCCGGAGTACGACCCGTGTGGACCTCGAGGGCCAGACGCGGTTCTACAACCTCGCCGAGATCCCGGGGATGCTCCCGGCCTTCCCCGCCCAGCACCTCGACGCCGAGGCCGGTTTTCCTTTCCCCTGGAAAATGATCGTCGGCCTCTCCTATCGCCCGACCCCGCAATGGAACTTGGAGTTCAACGCCGATCTGACCGGCTGGGATGAGATGGGCACCGTGGTGGTCCGCCAGGCCACCGCTTTCCCACCGCTGGTGCCGCAGGACATTCCGCTCGTCTTCGAATGGGAGCCCAGTTGGTATTATGAGTTCGGCGCCACCCACTATCTGGCCAAGGGGTGGTCGGTCAGTGCCGGGTACATCTTCAATGAGAACTCGGTGCCTGACGCGAACTACATGCCGCTGGTGGCAGACCTGGATCGCCATTTCGTCAGCGTGGGCGCCGGTTACCAGTCCAAGCGCCTCCGGATTGATCTGTCCTATCAATTTGGCTACGGACCGCAACGCACCGTGAGCGGGAGCGCCCCCTCCGCCACCGGCCAGAGTGCCGACGGAAAGTACGAGTTCTTCAGTCACGCGTTGGCCCTCACGGGCCAGTGGAGTTTTTGAGCTCGCGTCCTGCCTGGCGCCGCCCGAACCTCCGGGTCGCGCATGGCTGAGCGTCTGACGGGCATCTTCACGCCGCATCTCGTTCCCCTGGACGAGCGCGGCGCCATCGCCGAAACCGAGCTGCGTCGTTATCTCGACTGGCTCATCGCCCAGGGGGTCCACGGGCTCTACCCGAACGGGTCGACGGGCGAGTTCGTCCGCTTCACGCCGGAGGAACGGCGCACAATCGTGCGGATTGTGTGTGAGCAGGCGGCCGGCCGTGTGCCGGTGCTCGCCGGGGCCGCCGAGGCCAACGTGCGGGAAACCCTGGCCGCGTGCGAGGCCTACGCCGGCTTCGGAGCCCGGGCGGTCGCGATCGTCTCGCCCTTCTATTACCGGCTCAGCCCCGAGTCCGTGTACGCCTACTTCGCCGAGATCGCCCGCCAGAGCCCGATCGACGTCACGCTCTACAACATCCCGATGTTCGCCAGCCCGATCGACCTGCCCACGTTGCGGCGGTTGGCGGAGCTGCCGCGCATCATCGGCATCAAGGACTCCTCCGGCGACCTGGCTTTCATGATGCGGAGCCTGACCGCCATCCGGCCGTGGCGACCGGACTTCTCCTTCCTCACCGGCTGGGAGGCGGTGTTGGTGCCGATGCTGCTCGTGGGGGCGGATGGCGGCACGCACGCCACGAGCGGGGTCGTGCCGGAGCTGACCCGGCGGCTGTTCGACCTGGTCCGGGAGCGGCAGTTGGACGACGCGATGCGGCTGCAGTACCGGTTGCTGGAGCTGTTTGACGCGATGCTCTACTCGGCGGATTTCCCGGAGGGATTTCGGGCGGCAGTCGAGTTGCGCGGTTTCCAGTTGGGCCGGAGCCGGCAGCCTTTGAGCGCGAGCCAGCAGGTTGATCGGGACCGCCTCCAGCGAACGCTGCAGTGTATTCTGGCGGATTTCGGCTGCGTGGCCACGCCCGCCGAGGGCTGTCCGGTGCGGGAAACCAACCCCGAGCGCCAGCGGGTGTCACGGATTGCCGACGAAGTGGTCGCGGATCTGCGGCGGCGCGGCGTGGTTTAGGTGTTGGTGGCGGTGCGAGAGCCCCCGGGTGGCTCGGGGATGCGGGCCGGGAGCGCGGCGGTCGTTCCGGCTGGGGTCTGCCCTTGACCGTGTCTCATACCAGACCAGGCTTGGTCTGGCATGAAAACGGTCAACATCCAGGCGGCCAAGACCCATCTGTCGCGGCTGGTCGAAGAGGCGGTGGCTGGTGCCGACATCGTGCTGGCCAAGGCGGGCCGCCCGCTTGTGCGACTGGTGCCGGTTCAGCCGGATGTCTCCCCCGCGGAAGCCAGGCGCCTGGAGGGGCAAGGTGCGGATGGCAAAGGACTTCAATGCGGAGGATCCGCGGATCATCGCCCTCTTCGAGGGACCGTCGGAGCTCTGACCGTGAAGCTCCTGCTCCACTTCGGATGCCCTGTTCGCGCGCTATCAAGTGCCCGTGCTTTCCACGTGACTCAGGCCATCCGATGCGATGTGCGACTGCCGCGCCAGCACGCGACGAAGTGCCGGGTTCATGCCAATGGTCGCACGGCCGGCTAAGGGCGGGCGCCGAGTTGGCGGGCGACTGCGCGGCGTTGGCCGGCCGGGCGAGGAGGAAGTAGCGCCCGAACAACTCGTCAGGTGACCCGCACGGTGCGCGTGCTCAGCTCCGAACCTCCGCTGTGCCGGTAGAGGACGTTGGCGGGGGATCGGTGTCGCTGCGGAGGGATCAAACGGCTCGTGACTTCTTCACGTGAGGGAGATCCTGAGGCCGTTGCGGAAGGCGGCCCTGGCCCGTTCAGGCGCGCAGGCTCGAGTAGTCCAGGGTGAGTTTCGCGTTGGCCGCGAGCAACTCCGCCATCGTGTATTCGCCCCCGCGGTAGGCGGCCTCGCGTCCGAGGACGGCCGTGAGGTTCGAGCGGACGGACGGGGCGACGGTGGGGTTGTCGTACCGGCCTTCGGTGATGAACTGATGGAACTCCTGGATGTTGATCACCGCGCCGTCGGTGTAGAGATTGCCCACGCTGCCGCCGGGGAAGGGGTCGTTGCCGCGGATCCAGACGCTGCCGAAGTAGTCGGTGTAGATGTAGCCCTCGGCGCCGTAGGCCCGGGCCACGATTTCGTCCCGCATCTCCGGGATGGTCTGGATGCAGGTGAACGAGAGCGGCACACCGTTGGCGAAGGCGTAGTTGACCGCGAAGTGATCCCAGATGCCTCCCCTTGGGTCGGAGCTTCTGCCCGCCCATGCCGACCGCCTTCACGGGCTCGGAATCGATGATCCAGGTGGCGACGTCCAGGGCGTGGATGGCCTGTTCGACGATGAAATCGCCCGAGATCTCCTTCACGTGGTACCAGCGGCGCAGCTTGCCCTCGAGGCTCTCCGGCGGCACTTCACGGCCACCGCCCGACCACGGGTAGTGGGCCTCGCACAGGACGATGGGGCCGAGATCCCCCTGGCGTACGCGGCGCAACGCCTCGCGGTAGAGCGGGTGGGCCCGCGTCTGAAAATCCACCAGGAATACCAGCTTCTTCCCCGTGGCCCGCTTGCCGGAATCCCCGATGCTCTGGCAGCCGGGGGCGTCGACGGCGATGGGCTGGCCACGAACACGTGTTTGCCCGCGTCGACGGCGGCCGCGCAGTGCTCGGGATGGAAGCTGGGCGGCGACTGGACGATCACCGCGTCGAGCGGCGCCTCCAGCAGCCGCTGGTAACCCTTGAGCCAGGGGTAGCGCCGGGCCGGTTCGACCCCAGCCGGTTCCCCACGGTGTCGATCTTGTCCTGGAAGTAGTCCGCGACCGCGACGAGCCGGTACTTCCCGGTCTTGACGAACAGATCCGCGATCCATCCGCCGCGTCCGCCGCAGCCGATCAGGCCGACGGCGATCTGCGAGTTGGCGGCGGCCCCGAAGACGGTGGCGGGTTTGAGCACGGTGAAACCGGTGGCGGCGGCGGTTGTGGCGAGGAAGCGGCGTCGCGGAACCGACATGGGGTGTGCATTCATGAGGCGTATCAGAACGTTACGGCGCGCGGCTGGTCAAGCCCGGGGTGCGAGGGCGGCGGGGTGCGGTGAACGAAAAGCGCCGCTGGAAGACGCCGCACTCCAAACGTTCGCGGGGATCGGCGCTTCCGACAGGAATTTGATTTCCCTCGGATCCGGCGACGGGCACACTTCGTGCGTGCACGAGCCAGGCAAGGCCGGGCGACTGGTGTTTCGCGGTGTGGCCGCCTCGCAAGGGGTCTGTCGCGGCAAGCTCTTTGTGCTGGCGCGTCCGCGGGCGTTGGTGGTCGAGCGCCGGCCGGTGAGCGAGGCCGATTTCCCTGCGGAGATCCGGCGGTTCCAGGAGGCCTTGCTGGTCACGCGCCAGCAGTTGAGCCAGGTGCAGGAGCGGGTGGGACAGCACGTGGGCAGCGGCGACGCCCAGATTTTTGACGCCCAGTTGCTGGTGCTGGATGATCCTTATCTTCACGATGAAGTCGTCAAAGTGATGCGCCGGGACCGGGTGTGCATCGAAGCAGCCTTCCAGGACTTCGTGCAACGCTATCTGACGTCGCTCAGCTCGGTCGAGGATCCCTATCTGAGCGAGCGCGCGGTGGACCTGCGGGACGTGGCCGACCGGGTGTTGCACAACCTGGTGGGGCAGGACCTCCAAAGCGACCTGCTGCATCTGCGGGAGCCCTGCATCGTCGTGGCCTACGACCTGACGCCGTCGCAGACCGCGACGCTGGACCGGCGCCTGGTGATGGGGTTCGCGACGGAGCAGGGCAGCGAGACCTCGCACACGGCCATTCTCGCCCGGTCCCTGCAGATCCCCGCGGTCACAGGGCTGGCCGATGCGATTCCGCATGTGCGGACCGGGGACGCGGCGTTGCTCGACGGATTTGGCGGGCAGTTGGTCGTCGATCCCACGGACCAGACCCTTTACGAGTACGGTCAACTGGAGCAGCGACAGCAAGCCCTGCAGGGCCGCCTGCGGGAACTGCGGGCGGAACCGGCGACGACCCGGGACGGGCTGCACGTGGTGTTGTCGGCGAACATCGAAGGGCCGCAGGAGATCGCCGACGTGCTGGACCGGGGCGCGGAGGGTGTGGGATTGTTGCGGACCGAGTATCTCTTCCTGAACCGGCGGACGCCCCCGGACGAAGAGGAGCAGTTGCACGCCTATCGGGAGGTGGCGTCGGCCCTGGCCCCGGCACCCGTCATCATCCGCACCCTCGATCTCGGCGGGGACAAGATGCCGGAGGACGCGGGCCCGCACGAGGAGCGGAATCCATTTCTGGGCTGGCGGGCGATTCGGATTTGTCTCCAGCAGCGTGAGCTGTTCCGGGCCCAGCTCCGGGCGATTCTGCGGGCCAGCGCGTTCGGCAACGTGAAGCTGATGTACCCGATGATCTCGGGCATCGAGGAGCTCTTGCAGGCCAACGCGCTGCTGGACGAGTGCCGGGCCGAGCTGCGCGCGGAGGGGCACGCCTACAACGAGTCCATGGAGATCGGCGCGATGATCGAGATCCCGTCGGCGGTGATGGTGGCCGATGCCCTCGCCCGGCGGGTCCGGTTCTTCAGCATCGGAACCAACGACCTCATCCAGTACGCGCTGGCGGTGGACCGGCTTAATCCACGCATCGCCCATCTGTATGATCCAACCCATCCCGGGGTGGTGCGGCTGATCAAGCAGACCATGGACACGGCGCACGCGCATGGTCTGTGGTGCGGGGTGTGTGGGGAGATGGCGGGGGAACCCGTCCTGACGCCGCTGCTCGTCGGGCTGGGTGCCGACGAGCTCAGCACCGCCCCGGGCCGCGTGCCGGGGGTGAAGTTCGTGATCCGGCGCTTGCAGCACAGCGAGGCGCAGGCGCTGGCCGACTTCGCCTTGCGCTGCGAGGACAGTGAGGAAATTTTGGCGCGGTGCCGGGCCCTCACGCGGGCAGTGGCGCCGGGTCTGTTTGAACGGTGAGCGGGCATTCCCGCCCACCCTGGAATGCCACGCCTATGAAGTTGTTGATTCTCGCCGCCGGGTATGCCACGCGGCTGTATCCCCCTCACGCTCACGCAGCCCAAGCCGCTCCTGCCGGTGGCGGGCAAGCCCATGATCGAGCACGTCCTCGACAACCTGGTGCCCGTGGGTGGCCTGGACCGCGTCTACGTGGTCACGAACGCGAAGTTCGCCGGTCACTTCGAGCGGTGGGCCGCCCATTACCGGACGGACAAGGAGCTGCTCAACTTCACCATCGTGAACGACGGCTCGACCGACGACACCCAGAAGCTTGGGGCTATCGGCGATCTCCACTTCGTGCTGCAACGCGAGCAGGTGGACGACGACTTGATCGTCGTGGCGGGCGACAACCTCTTCAGCCGGCCGCTCGGCGATTTCGGCCGGTTTTGCCGCGAGAAGCAGGCGCCAGTCTTGGCGGTCTATGACGTGGGTGCGCTGGAGCTGGTCAAGCAGTACAATGCGATCGACACCGACGCCACGGGGCGAATCACGCACTTCGAGGAGAAGCCTGCGGTGCCGCACAGTACCCTGACCGGCATTGCGCTCTACTACTATCCGCGCGAGATCCTGCCGCGGATCCACCAGTACATGGCGGAGGGCAACAACCCCGACCAGCCCGGGCGCCTGATCCAGTGGCTCTACCCGCAGGTGCCGGTGTATACGTGGCGGGTCCCCGGCCGCTGGTACGACATCGGCTCCTTCGCCCAACTGGAGGAGGCCAACCGCCTCTTCGAGGACGAAGGGGTCAGTCCCACACATTGACACCCCGGAGCGCCGGGACCCTCCCTCGACGGACGGCCAAGCGGCGGATCGAGTGCCATCGCCCCTCCGCGTGTGGGGGGAGGGGTGTGTCGGGCCTCCCGGCCGGACAGCAGGAATATGTTGATCTGTGGGACTGACCCCTTGGGCGGGAGGATCGGGTTTGCAGGCGGGCGACCCCGGCACTACGCTCCGGCCTTGTGAAAGCTCGGATCTTACTGGCTCTCGCCAGCCTGGTTGTCACCCTCGGACCACGGGCGGCAGAGAATCCGCCCACGTTGGCACTGGGCAGTCCGGCTCCCGACTTCGACCTGCCGGGAGTGGACGGGCGGAACTGGAAACTGTCGGATTTCGCTGCGGCCAGGGTGTTGGTGGTGGTGTTCACCTGCAATCACTGTCCGACGGCGCAGTATTACGAGGAACGGGTGAAGCAGTTCGTGGCCGAGTACCGGGATCGAGGCGTGGCGCTGGTCGCCATTTCCCCCAACGACCCGAAGGCGGTGCGGTTGGACGAGTTGGGCTGGGCCTACATCGGGGATTCCTTTGCCGAGATGAAGCTGCACGCGGCGTATCGGGCCTTCAACTTCCCGTATCTGTACGCTGGCGACCACGAGGCCGTGTCGCGCGCCTACGGGCCGGTGGCCACGCCGCATGCGTTTGTCTTCGATGCCGCACGGCGGCTGCGATACGTGGGGGCAATCGATGATTCCGAGCGACCGCAGCACGTGAAGCGGCAGCATCTTCGCGAGGTCGTGGACGCCTTGCTGGCGGGTCAGGAGCCGCCCGTAACGCGGACCCGGGCGGTGGGGTGTTCGGTGAAGTGGTCGGACAAGGAGAACGCGGTGCAGGCCTTCATGGACAAGCTCGCTGCCGAACCGGTAACGGTGGCGCCGGCGGACGCGGCGACGCTGGCCGCGCTTCGCAAGAACGACTCGGGCAAGTTCCGGCTGGTCAACTTCTGGGCCACGTGGTGTGCGCCCTGCGTGGTTGAGTTTCCCGAGTTCGTTGCGATCCATCGCATGTACCGTCACCGGGATTTCGAGTTCGTGAGCGTGGCGATCAACCGGCCGGACGAGGAAGCCCAGGTGCTGGCCTTCCTGAAGAAGCATCAGGCATCGAACCGGAACCTGATTCTGGCGTCGAGCGAGCGGGGCCCGTTGATGGACGCGTTCGATCCGGATTGGCCGGGCGCGGTTCCTTTCACGGTACTGCTGTCGCCGGAGGGCGAGGTGTTGTACCGGCGGCTGGACGCGATTGACCCCATCGAGTTGCGCCGGCTGATCGTGCGGGTCCTCAACGAACGGAAGCCCTGGTGAGCGAGGTGGGCAGGGCGACGCTCCGCTGGACGTGTTGGGGGCTGGTGTTGGGCGCGTTGACCGGGCATCTGGTGCCGGGTCGGGCGGCGGAGACGCGGGAGTTGTTGCGCGATGCGGGGTTTGTCCGCGGCTTCGCCCTGCTGGCGCCGCAGGCAGGGGCGGGCGCCGTGGGCAGGATCGCCGGCCGCGAGTTGACCGAGCCGATCTGGGAAGTGGCGCAATGGCACAGCCGGTTTCCGTGCCGCGGGCAGGAAGGCGAGGTTTCCGGGAGCTGGCGAGTGGCCAACGAAGCCAAGTGGCTGGAGATGGCGACCTCGGCGGCGGGGGACACGACTCTCACGTTGGGTGTTGACACCCGGCCCGAGTACGCCGGTCGGCTCCGGACAGCGGCGTCCGAGCCGTGGGTGCATCTGTTGCTCCAGCAGGGTATCGAGGACGCGCCGCCGTTGACCCGGTTGGCGGCGCTCGAGCTGCGCTTTGAGTTCGGGCTCGAGGAGGCCGAGACGTTCCGTCCGGAAGGGTACACGCCGGCGCTGCATGCCGCGCAGTTTCAGGTGGTGCTCACGTTGAATCACACCCGGCGTGGAGCGCCGGGTTTTGGTGATTACCTGTGGTTCGTGGTGCCGCTCTACGATGATCGTCATGACGTGCCGCCGGCGTATGTGGCGCAGGACTTCGCGGTGACGCAGGGCAAGCTGATCTTCAATCCGGGCGGACGGGCGTTGGGTCTGCGGCCGTTGCGCGTGGGCGAGTGGCAGACGTTCGCTGGTGATCTTCGGCCCTGGCTTGAACGGGCGCTTGAGACGGCCTGGGCGCGCGGTTATCTCGTCCAAGGTCGGGAGCGGGCCGACTACCGGGTGGCGCACCTGAACCTGGGGTGGGAGGTGCCGGGCTTAAACCGGGTGGCGATGCGGGTGCGGGGCGTGAGCTTGCGAGCGACGCTCGCGGAGGCGCAGCCGCTGGCACCGGCTCCGCAAGAGCGCCCGGCCGAGTGAGCCTCCGCGGTCCAGGAAGGCGGACCGGTAACCGCAGGCGGGACGCCTGCACCACAAGATTCGAGGGAACACTCGCCCTCGCCCTCGCGACCTCCGTGACCTCCCGACTGGCGCGCGCGCCGGAACGGGCTATGGTTGCGACTCGCATAACCGCCGTGCGGGGTTTGCAGGACGAATTCGTCGGGTATCCCCGCGCAAACGCAAGATGCTATGAGCCAAAAACCTCCGACCATGACTACGACGGGTGGCAATCCCGTCGCTGACAACCAGAACTCGATCACCGCCGGGCCGCGCGGGCCCGTGCTGCTGCAGGACTATCAACTGATCGAGAAACTCGCCCATCAGAACCGGGAACGGATCCCGGAGCGCACCGTGCATGCCAAGGGCTCGGGGGCCTATGGGACGTTGACGATCACGCACGACATCACCCGGTACTCGAAGGCGGCCGTGTTCAAGCCCGGGACCAAGAGCGAGTGTTTCCTGCGCTTCTCGACGGTGGCTGGCGAGCGCGGGGCCGCGGACGCGGAACGTGACGTGCGCGGGTTCGCCCTCAAGGTTTACACGACGGAGGGCAACTGGGACATGGTGGGCAACAACACGCCCGTGTTTTTCGTGCGGGATCCGCAGAAGTTCCCGGACTTCATCCACACCCAGAAGCGGCATCCCAAGACCAACCTGCGCAGCAACACCGCGATGTGGGATTTCTGGTCGCTTTCCCCGAATCGCTGCATCAGGTGACCATTCTCATGTCGGACCGCGGCCTGCCGCGCGGCTACCGTTTCGTGAACGGCTACGGCAGCCACACCTACAGCCTCCTCAACGCGCAGAACCAGCGGTTCTGGGTGAAGTTCCATTTCAAGACCCAGCAGGGACACCAGTTCTGGACGAACGGCGAGGCAGAACAGGTGGTGGGCAAGTGTCGCGAGAGTTCGCAGCGGGACCTGTACGAGGCGATCGAGCGCGGCGAGTTCCCGCGCTGGCGCTTCTGCGTGCAGATCATGCCCGAGAAGGACGCCGAGACGTACCACTGGCACCCGTTCGACGTGACGAAGGTCTGGCCGCACAAGGACTACCCCTTGATTGACGTGGGCGTCCTTGAGTTGAACCGCAATCCGGAGAATTACTTCGCCGAGGTCGAACAGTCCTCGTTCAGCCCATCCAACATTGTGCCCGGCATCAGTTGGTCGCCCGACAAGATGCTGCAGGCGCGCATTTTCGCCTACGCCGATGCCCATCGCTACCGCGTCGGTACACACTACGAGATGTTGCCGGTCAACCGCCCGCGTGTCCCGGTCCACACGTACCATCTGGACGGCCCGATGCGCTTCGAGGTCCCGCCGGCGACGAACGCGTACTACGAGCCGAACAGCTTCGCGGGTCCGCAGCAGGACCCGCGCTTTGCCGAACCGCCGCTCAAGATCTCGGGCGATGCTGACCGCTACAACCATCGGGACGGCAATGACGACACGACGCAGCCGGGCAACCTGTTCCGCCTGATGAATGCCGAGCAGGAGGGGCGGTTGTTTCAGAACATCGCGGCGGCCATGGCGGGTGTGCCGGAGGAGATCGTGCAGCGCCAGCTCGTGCACTTCCACCGCGCCGATCCCCGTTACGCCGAGGGCGTTGCCAGGGCCTTGGGTGTCAAGAACCACGCGGCCAAATCCTAGCCCTCGCCGTGCAGCCTCCGCAGGAACCCCGGCCGGCGGTGGGCGCCGACGTGAGGAGGCGTCCTGGGCGGGAGGCAACGCGACTTCGCCTCCTCACGTCGGCGCCTACAGCCGCTGGGGAACAGCCGCTGGAGAACGGCCGGGGAGGATATCGGGGCGTGATGCGGGCATGAGCGTCTCAACCACAGAAGCTGAGGAGCGGCGCTATGCCGAGCTGCAGCGGATGGCGCTGGATTTCGCCCGCGAAGGCGAGACGGCGTCGCTGGCCGCCATGTTGGAACACGGGCTGCCGGTGAATCTGTCCGATGCCCGGGGCAATTCGCTGTTGATGCTGGCCAGTTATCATGGCCAGCACGAGACCGTGCGCGTGCTGCTGCGGCACGGGGCGGAGGTGGACCGGCGGAATGACCGCGGCCAGACGCCCCTGGGCGGGGTGGCCTTCAAGGGCGACCTGGAGATGGCGGCGCTGCTGCTGGATCACGGGGCGGACCTGGAGGCCGACAACGGGCTGGGCATGACCCCGTTATGTTCGCGGCCTTGTTCGGGCGGACGGCGATGGTGGAGCTGTTGCAGGCGCGTGGGGCGTCGATCGCGCGCCGCAACCGGCTCGGCTTATCCGGACGCGTGCTCCTGCGGTTGGCGCGTTGGTGGCACCGGCTGTTTCCGCGGTCGCGGGCCGGGGCTGCGCACCGGGCTTGATCTGTCGTCCGGTTGGTGGCGGCATGTCGCGCGTGTGAAGGCGCGTCGCCCGACACGGCGGTTGTGGCTGTTGCTCGCGTTGCTGGGCGCGGTGGTCTGGGGTGCCTGGTGGTGGCGGCGCCCGGCGGTTGTGCCGGAGCGCCGCGCGCAACTGGCGGCCGCGGAGCGTTTGCTGCCGCGATTGCTGGCGCTCGAGGAACGCGAGCGAAGGGCGGCGGAAACCGTCTGGGCGCCGGAATACCTGGCGCAACACTGTGGGCGGGTGATCGAGCAGTTGTGGGACGGGATTCACGCGGCCACCAACCGCTGGGTGCCCCTGCGCTCCGTCCCGTTCGAGCGGATTTGGGTTCCCCGGTTTGCCGCTCCTGAGTTGCTTCCGCACGGCATCCGGCTCCTGGAACCGCGTGTCGACACCGGGAACGGTCCGCTCGACTCGGAGGGACAGGGATGGTCCAGGGCCGAGTGGCGCGATTGGCTGGCGGGGATCGAGGCGGAGGGTTGGGAGCTGGATCAGATCGAGTTCCGGCACGAACGCTTCGAGGTCGATGCGAACGGGCGCCCGCGCCTGAGCGAGTTCGCGGTGCGGGCCCATCTCACGCGGTCCCAGCCGGAGGCCCGCGCGGCCCTCGAGGGGAGGCTGGCGGTGGAATGGGCTCCCGCCGGGTCGAACGGCGAGCCGCCGGGGTTCGGGCGCCTGGATGCGCGCCGGTTCACGCTTGCGCTTCGCGACGGGCCGCCCGCGTTCCGGCGGGTGTTGCACGAGACGATCTGGCCCCCCGAGAAGACGCACTTCATCGATCCGCTGATCCTCCACGATCTCAATGGCGACGGCCGCGCCGAGATCGTGCTGGCGTCGCGAAACCGGGTGTACTCGTGGCGCGCGGGGGATCGTTTCGAGGTTGCCGAACTTTGCCGGCCGCCGCTCCCTCAGCTCTTCACGGCGTTGGTGGCGGACTTCGATGGGGATGGTCGGGACGACTTCCTGGGGGGTGCGCTTTGGGGGCCTGTACCTGGTGCCGGGTGCGGACGGGGGCGGTTTCGACGGGCCGGCGCGCGAGGTGTGGCGCGCGCCGGAACGCATTCGTTACGGGCAGGCGTTGACCTGTGGCGACGTGGACGGCGACGGTGATCTCGATGTCTGGTTGGGCCAGTACAAGAATCCGTACGATGGCGGCCAGATGCCGACGCCGTACTACGATGCGAACGACGGGCATCCGGCGTACCTGTTGCTCAATGACGGAGGAGGCCGGTTCACCGACGCCACGGAGAGTGCGGGTCTGGCGGCGAAGCGGTGGCGTCGCACCTACGCGGCCTCGCTTGTGGACCTGGACGGCGACGGGGATCTGGATTTGGCAGTGGTGAGCGACTTCGCCGGGGTCGCAGTGTATGCCAACGACGGCCGCGGGCACTTTGAGGAACGCACGGCGGCCTGGGTGGGTGACCCGCGGGCGTTCGGGATGGCCCAGACCTTTGCCGACTTCAACCGCGACGGTCGTCTGGACTGGTTCGTCACGGGAATGCATTGCCCGACGGCGTCGCGGCTGGTTCATCTGGGACTGGCGCGCCCGGAACGACCCGATTACCTGGCGATGGCGCCGGCCATGATTGCGGGCAACAAGCTGTGGCTGGCCGGGGCGGAGGGACGGTTCCGGAACGTCGCGCCCGAGATGGGCGTGGCGCGCAGCGGCTGGTCATGGGGTTGCGCGGCGGCGGATCTTGACAACGACGGTTGGCCCGACCTCGCGATCGCGAACGGGCACGAGACGCGGGCGTCGGTGGTGGAATACGAACCCGAGTTCTGGCTGCACGATCTTTACGCGGCCGACTCGATGGAAGACCCGGTGGCGGCGACCTA
The DNA here is from genome assembly GCA_027493615.1 of Verrucomicrobiota bacterium. Classification (GTDB taxonomy): domain Bacteria; phylum Verrucomicrobiota; class Verrucomicrobiia; order Limisphaerales; family J093; genus DSVZ01. Next base: position 85,515 of record JAOSKK010000037.1, on the reverse strand, counting down.
CTTTGCCGCCAAGATCAACCGCCTGCGGGGCGGCGGGCAATCCTACGGGGGTGGGAACAGAACCGGGTTTTTCTCAATCGAGGGGGTGCCAGGTTTGTCGAGGTGGCGCACTTGCTGGGGATGGCGCTGACCGAGGACTCGCGCAACCTGGCCATGACAGACCTGGACGGGGATGGCCGGGTTGACCTGGTCCTGACGACCTTCGAGGTGTGGCCGGAGCGTCGCCAGACGTTGCAGGTGTTCCGGAACGAACTGCCTGAGACCGGTCAGTGGCTCGAGGTGCGATTGCGGGCCGGGGCGGGCGGAGGCCTGGTCGTGGGTGCGCAGGTGACCGTCCGTTTGCCGGACGGCACGGCGCTGATCCGTCGGGTCATCGGCGGGGACTCCCATCGGGTTCAACATCCCGCGGTGCTGCACTTCGGGCTGGGGGCGGCGGAGCGGGTCGGGTCGGTGGAGGTGCGCTGGCCGCGGGGGGCGGACGACAGTGCCGGCGCCACCGGTGAACGGCGCGCTGGAGCTACGTGCCCCGGCGGACTGAGTGGAGCTCGGGTTCTTCGTTGGTATGGCGCAAGCAGGGACGAGGCCTGGTTCCGGTGCCGGCGCTGTGGGGCGGCGCAGCGTGGGGAGCCGGCTTCCTCGAGCGAGGTTGCGGTGCTGAGGCAGCGTTCAAGGAGATCAAGTGAGGCATGGACATCCGGGGCGAGGTGGCGAGGTTCGGAACCGAGCGTCAGGTGCAGGGGCGGCTGGACCATCCGCGCATCGCCGGGAATCAATCCCACCGCACCCCGACACTCACCGCGATCGCGGCCAGGGACCAGTAACTTCGGGACCGGCGGAACCGTCTCCCTGGATGCAACTTTCGACCTCGGCCAGGCGATGAACGATTTGACCCGGATGCTCAATGCCATCGGCAGTGGCGATTGGCCGTGCGCCGAGGCATTGTTGCCCTGCGTGTACGAGGAACTGCGTCAGCTCGCAGCGCGCCGGATGGCACGCGAGGCCCCTGGTCACACGCTGCAACCCACCGCCCTGGTTCACGAGGCCTGGTTGCGCCTGTTCGGATCCCGCCCGCCCCATTGGGGAAGCCGCGCCCACTTTTTTGCGGCGGCGGCCGAAGCCATGCGCCGGATCCTCGTCGAGCACGCCCGCCGGAAGCACAGCCAGAAGCGCGGCGGCGGCCTCGAGCCGATCGAGCTGCAGGAGGACACGCTGCTGCTGAACGCGCCGGCGGATGAACTGCTGGCGGTTCACGAAGCCCTCGATCAACTGGCCCGGGAAGACCCTGCCGCGGCGGAGTTGGTGAAGCTGCGCTACTTCGTCGGGCTGACGATGGAGGAAGTGGCGGAGGTGCTGGGCGTGGCCAAGCGCACGGCCGAGGGCCTCTGGACCTTTGCCCGGGCCTGGCTGCGGCGGGCCGTCCACGAGCTCAACCGGTCCTGAGGACGCCGGGGACCGTCCTGGCGGATTCGGACGGCGTTCTGCGCAAGTAGGATTGGGAACGGGGCGCGGGTGTCGGGCCTGCGGCGCGTGACCCGGACCGCCCGAGATCCGCGGGCGAACTTGTATGAAACGTCGTCCATGGGACCGGACCCTCCTGTTGATCGCGATTGCGGGTGGCGCGGGATTCGCGCTGCGCGGGGTCGTCTCCGGAGCCGGCAGCGCTTCCCCACTCGCGGTGGTGCCGCGCACCGAGTACTTCGCGTCGGCCGACTCCTTTTCCGGAGGTTGATCAGACGCGGACCCGGCTTCGGGCGCTGGCGCTCCAGTATTTGTACTGGGTTCAGGTGCGGGATGTGGTGAACGTCCAGGGCATGCGGGTGACTGGCAGGACGGCGAGCCTCCCGGCGGCGGAGGTTCACGCGCGGGCGCGGCGCGAACTCGAGGAGGGGTTGGCCGAGTTCCGCGGTACAGGCGAAGAGCCGGTGCTCACCCACGGCTTGCTGTTGCTGCTGGCGAGTGAGGGTGATCACGCCCGTTGGGTGGAGGTGTATCTGGACCTGCTGTATCGCCGTCCGACCGAGCCGCTGGTGGGCCAGATGGCGCCAACCGCGCTGGTCATGGGTCGGGCCTGCGGACGACTGAACGCGGTGTTGGAGGGCTTCCGACAGGTGACGCATGTCCCGCTCGACTTCGAGGCCAAACACCGGGTGCAGGCCGCGCTGGCCAGCGGGGTGATCGCCCAGGCTGACGCGGGGCCGGCGGCGTCCGGGGCGATACGCACCGGAGGGTGAGGACGCGCTCATGAGACGGTTGCTTCTCGTCGGGGTCGGGATGTTGGGGGCGGCGCTGCTGTTTCACGCCCGGTTCACCCTGGTGCTGAGCGTCGGCGAGAGCATGCGTCCCACGCTGGGCGATCGTGCGTTGTTGCTGGTCGACCGCCGGGCGTACCGCGCGGCGGCGCCGCGCCGCACGGACGTGGTCGTCGCCCGGCACTTCGGCGAGTTGATCACGAAGCGGGTGGTAGGGCTGCCGGGGGAGACGGTCGAGGTTCAGGAGGGGCGGTTGCTGCTGGAGGGAGTGCTGGTGGTCGAGGACCACGCGCTGATGCCGGGCCGGCTGCGGATTAGCCCCGGGCGGCTGGGTGAGGACCGGTACGCTCTGCTGGGCGACAACCGGAGTCTGGAGCGGAGCCAGATCGTCCAGGCGGTGGTGGCGCGCGACCAGATCCTTGGCAAGGTGGTGGCCTCGCTGCCGCTTGCGGATTTCGGACGCCTTTTGCGCACGGGAGAATGATGGAAACGGCTCGAGATTCAGCAGACGGACGGAACGGCGCGCCCCAGGCGTTGGTGACTTTCCTCGGATCAGACCGGGCGTTGCTCGCCGGACCCGCTGGTGCGTTGCCGATCCGTGCCAACGACAAGCTGACGCTGAAGCTGGCGATGCTTTACGAGGGTCAGTGCGCGGGTTTGGGCATCGGGCGGACGGCCGCCAAGTTCGGCTACTCCCGCCAGGGTTACTACAAGTTGCTGCAGCAATTCCGCAACCATGGCGCGACTGCCCTGCTGCAGGGGCATCGCCGCAAGTACACGCGTCGGCGGAAGGACGAGATTGTCCAGGCGGTGGTGCGACAGCGGTATCAGAACCCGGAAGCCTCCTCGGCCGGTCTGGCGGTCCTGCTGCGGCACGGCGGGCTCCGGATCAGCGAGCGCACCATCGAGCGCATCATCACGCTCTATGGCCTGCAACAGCGCACGTACCCCAAGCGGCGCGCCAAGGCCCGATCGTAGCCTGGAATTCTCTCACTCCCCGCAGGCGCCGACGTCAGGAGGCTCGGCCTGGCGTGAGTCTCGTCACCTCGACTCCTACCGCCTCCCGTAGGCGCCGACGTGGGGACGTTTGCCGTCAGCCGACCGGTTCCTGCGGTGCGGTTTGCTGCAGCGAGGGGCTCAGCGGGGCGGAGGCCGGGGAAGGCTTGCGTCGGAAGCGGTCGGCCAGGTGGCTGAAAACGCTGTAGACGACGGGGATGATGAAGAGCGTGAGCAAGGTGCTCGTCAGCAGGCCCCCCACCACCGCGATGCCCATCGGGCGCCGGCTTTCCGCGCCCGCCCCGAAGCCAATGGCGATGGGCAGGATGCCGGCGATGGTCGAGAAGCTGGTCATCAGAATCGGGCGCAGCCGGATCTGGCCGGCGCGGAGCATGGCCTCGCGCGCCGCGATGCCCCGGGCGCGCTGCTGGTTGGCGAACTCGACGAGCAGGATCGAGTTCTTCGTCACCAATCCCACCAGGAGGACCAGCCCGATCTGACTGAACAGGTTGAAGTTCATGGCGGGCACGGCCGGGAGGATGCCCCATTGACCGCCGGCGTTCATGAGCCAGAGGAGGCCGAAGCCGCCCACAAAGGCCAGCGGCAAGGCCAGCATCACGGTCAGCGGGTGGACCAGGCTCTCGAACTGCGACGCCAGCACCATGTACACGACGACGATGGCCAGTCCGAGGATCCACCAGAACTGGTCCTGGGCCTCGCGGAAATCGCGGGATTCGCCGCCCCAGGCGTAGAGGAACCCGGCGGGTAGCGCCGTGGCGAGCGTGGGTTCGACGCGGGCGATGGCCGTGCCGAGGGTCACTCCGACCGGGGTGGCGGTGATCGTCGCGCTGCGGAGCCGGTCGTAGTGTTCGATGGTGTTGGGAGCGGCCCCGGTCCGGTGCGTGACCACGCTGCTCAACTGGATGAGCGTGCCCCGTTGGTTGCGGACGTAGAGCCGCTCGAGGTCGCGCGGAGTGAGCCGCGACGTGCGTTCGAGTTGGGCGATGACATCGTACTCCTTGCCCGCCACCTTGATTTTGCTCAGGTCCAGCCCGCCGAACAGGATCTGGAGCGTGCGCGAGATATCGGCAATGGAGACCCCCAGGGCGGCGGCCCGGTTGCGGTCGATGTCGATGCGCAGTTCGGGCTTGGTAACCTCGAAGGACGAACGCACGTTGATGAGGAATCCGTTGGTGCGAAGCGTGGCCGCCAGGGCCTGGGCCGTGTCGTTGAGCATGTCGAGGTCCTGGTGTTGAATCACCAACTGGAACGGGGCGCCAAATCCGCGGCTGATCGGCTTGGGGATGTTCGGGATGATCAGGGCGCCTTCCACCTCCGTGAACAATCGCTGGCGAAGCCCCCCGGGCGCGGTGACGATGTCCTGGACACTGCGTTCCCGTTCGGGGTGCAGCCGGACAAAGGCGACGCCCTGGCTCGCCACGCCCGGCCCGCTGAAGGGCGGGGCGACAATCGACCCGCGCGACCGGATTTCGGGGATCTCGCTGATGATGCGGTCCATCTGCTCGACCATGCGGCCGGTGTACTCGCTGGTGGAACCTTCCGGCGCAACGGCGAAGCAGATGAACATGCCGCGGTCCTCCTCGGGCAGGAACTCCTGATCCAGCCCGCGGTACGCCAGGACCATCACCCAGAGCGCCGCGCCGCCCGCCGCGAGCAGCAGCACCGGGTGGCGCAAGGACCAGCCCAGGAGACGCCCGTAGCCCCGATTGAGGGCGTTGAAACCCCGGTCGAAAGCCAGGAACAACGCACCGTGCTGGGCCCGGTCCACGGGCCGCAGGATGCGCGCGGCCATCATCGGGGTCAGCGACAGCGCCACGAAGGCGGAGATGACGACGGAGCCGGCGAGGGCAAACGCGAACTCGATGAAGAGCCGGCCGGTCGTCGTGCTCTGGAAGGCCAGCGGGATGAAGACGGCGACGAGCGAGATGGTGATGGCGATGATGGCAAAGCCGATTTCGCGCATGGCGATGGAGGCCGCCTGGAAGGGCGGTTCGCCGGCCTCGAGATGCCGGAAGATGTTCTCGAGCACCACGATGGCGTCGTCCACCACGATGCCGATGGCCAGCACCAGCGCCAGCATCGTCAGGATGTTCACCGAATACCCCATGGCGTAGAGGACGGTGAACACGCCCACCACCGACACGGGGATGACCACGGCGGGGACGATCGTCGACCGCAGGTTGCGGAGGAAGACGAAGATGACGATCACCACCAGCACGAAGGCGATGCCCAGGGTGACCCAGACTTCGTGGATGGCTTCCTCAACAAAGAGGGAGGAGTCGTAGGCGGCCACCAGGTTCACGCCCACGGGCAAACTGGCCTCAAGTTGCCGGAGTTCGGCCTTTACGCCGTGGGCCACTTCGACCGTGTTGGCGCGTGACTGTTTCACCACGCCCAGAAACACGGTGGGCATCCCGTTGAATCGCGCCACCGTGCGTTCGTCCTCCACGCCTTCCCGCGCCTCGCCCACGTCCCGCAGGCGGACCAGCCGGGTGCCGTCGCTGAAGATCACCAGTTGGTTGAACTCCTCGGGGGTCTTGAGTTCGCCCTGCGTCTGGATGGTCATCTCGCGGTCCAGGTTTTCGACCCGGCCGCTGGGCAGCTCGACGTTCTGCTCGCGCAGCGCCCGCGCGACATCGAGCACCGTGACGCCGCGTGCGGCCATGCGTTCGGAGTCGAGCCAGAGCCGCATGGCGAACCGCTTCTCGCCGCCGATCATGACCGAGGAGACACCGGTGACCGTCTGCAGGCGGTTCTTGATCTGGCGCTCGGCGAGCGTGGTGAGCTCGAGCGGGCTGTAGCGATCGCTGTTGAGCGAAATCCAGAGGATGGGCTGGGCATCCGACTCCTGTTTGGCGACGACGGGCTCAAGGATGTCCTCGGGCAGAAGGCCGCGGACGCGCGCCACGCGGTCGCGCACGTCCTGGGCCGCCAGGTCGACGTCGCGCGAGAGGTCGAACTCGACGGTGATGTTGCTGACCTGCTCGCGGCTCGAACTGGTCAGGGTCTTGATGCCCTCGATGTTGTTGATCGCTTCCTCGAGCCGCTCGGTGACCTCGGTCTCGACGACCCGGGCGTTGGCCCCGGGATAGACCGTCGAGACGCTGACAATGGGCGGATCGATGTTGGGCAGCTCGCGCACCGGCAGGCGCGTGAGGCTGATCACGCCGAACAAGACCAGCGCCAGGCTCTTCATCGAGGTGAGCACCGGGCGGCGGATGCTGATTTCAGGGAGAACCATGAGCAGAGCGCAGGGTGACGGCAGTCAGCCGCGGCCGGGCCGGCGCGGGACCGGCCGGCCGTGGGTCAGGAGGGCTTCGGGGTGGCTTCCGACGCGGGGGCGTTGGTGCTGGTCGCGGTCGGAGTGCCGGGTCGCAATTTGAGGGACCGGTACGGGGCGGCCCTTTCGGGAGGGGCGAGACGGACCGTCATGCCCGGACCGACCTTCTGGTGGCCCTCGACGACAACGAGTTCCCCGGCCTGCAGGCCGGTGGTGATCGCCGCGAAACGGGGCATGCGCAATCCGACTTCCACCGGGCGCATCGTGAGCTTCCGGTCGGCGTCCACGACGAAGACGAAGTTGCGGTCGCCGTTGCTGAGCAACGCCGCCTCGGGGATGACCAGGGCGTCCTCTTGGATGGTCAGCTTGAGCTCGAGGTTGGCCACCATGCCGGCCTTGAGCCGCCCTTCCGGGTTGGGGATCCGGGTCTTGACCAGGGCGCTCCGGGTCACGAGATCCAGCCGCGGGGCGATGAAGTAGATCTCCCCTTCGAAGGGTTGGCCCGGATAGGCGGCGACCTCAAACCGGACGCGTTGGCCGAGGTGGGTCTGCCCCAGAAACCGTTCGGGGACGTACATCTCGACCTTCATCGGATCGAGATCCACGAGCCAGGTGATGATGGTGTTGCGGGAGATGACCTGGCCGGGGCTGACATTGCGGGCGCCGGTGGTGCCCCGGAAGGGCGCGTAGAGCCGGGCATCCTTGAGCTGGCGGCGACGCAGATCGACGGTGGCCTGGCTCACCGCGTAGGTCGAGGCCGCCTGGTCGAACTCCTGCTGGGAAATCAGGCGATCCTCGAAGAGCTGGCGCACCCGGGCGAAACTCGCGTCCGACAACTTGAGCCGAGCCTCGGCATCCGCCAGTTCCGCGATCAGCTTCGTGTCGTCCAGTTGCACGAGCAGATCCCCTTGCTCGACCACCTGACCTTCCTGGAAGGGCACCGCCACCACCAGGCCGTCGGTTTCCGCCTTGACCTCAACCTCCTCGTTCGCCGTCAACGTGCCGACGAGCGATACCGACTCGGTCACGGGCCGGCGCTCGGCGGCGATGGCCACGACGGGCATCTCCATGCCGGTGCCTACGCCGGGACCGCCGCCGGGTCCTTTCGGCCGGCACGCGATGACACCGAAGAGCACGGCCAACGCCACGCTACTGAGCTTCCACGCTTGCGCTTTCATCCATTTGCCAGGTTGCCGAAAGTGATCCGGTTGTGAGCTCGACGCCGGGACGGAAGTACTGGAGCGCACCCAGGTTGGGAAAGCGGGCCGTGTACTGGCGGAGGTCCGGGCGGGGTCCGGAACTCCAGCCTTCCGCCGCTGGAGCCACTGTTGTCCAGGACGAGAGGTCCCCGAGCCGCGCCAGGCGAACCCGACATCGGTCGCCACGGCGCTTGCATCCAGGGACAGCGCCACGCCCGCGGGGTGCGGTTCGATGACGACGGGAGAGGGGTCCATCCGGCGCGGGTCCAGGCCAAGGGCGTATTCCATGCCGTTGGGCAGGCCATCCCGATCCGGGTCCGCGGCCGGACCGCTGCGGGCGGGGTCCGCCAACTCGGCGGGCGTGAAGGCTAGTTGTCGCCACGCCTCGAAGCTGCTTCCCTGCGTGCGCGTGATGGCTACCCCGAACGGGTCCGGGCTGCCGGTGCGGGTGTCGATCCATACGGCGAACGCCGGGGCGGCGAAGTCCAGGGCCGGGACGATGGCGTGATAATCCCCCAACATGCGCCCCTGGCCGGTCAGGGGGCGAGCTGCAGATCGGACGCCATCTCGGTCAGCCTCAGGTTGGGCTTCCAGGTCAGGCCGCCATCGAAGGACTCGGCGAGGTACACGTCCACCCAGCGACCACTGCCGTCATCGTGGCGTTTGTCGTTGAAGATCACGGACACGTGCTGGCCGTCGGGCGTGACCGCGATCGCGGCGTTGAAAACCGATCGCTGGTTGGGAGTGTCGTTGACGGGCACGGGCCCCGTCCAGGTTCGCCCCTGGTCGGGCGAGCGCGTGAACAGAATCCGGGGTTCCCCAAGCCAGTAAGCCTGATAGGCCACATAAAGCACGCCCAACGCGCGGTCGGCGGTGGCCGACGGCAGGAAGGCGCCGTCCCGTGCGACCGGATCGTCATAGAGCCGAACATGAGCGATCGGACGCGGGGGCGCAAATGTGCCGCCGCCGTCCGGGGAGTGGGCAACTTCCAGCCGGTGACCCGACGGCCCGGCGAAATTCCAATACACGATGGCCAGCGAGCCGTCCGGGAGAAACACCGGCTGCGAGCCCTGGCAGTGCGGTGGGCTGACCACGGTTGGCGGGGTCCAGGTCACCCCCGCCATCGTCGCTGAGCGTCACCGCAATGGGCGTGAACTGCGAACCCTCAAGGGTCTCGAACCGGGTGTAGGTGACGGCCAGACGGCCGGCCTGGGGCGTGGCGGGGAACGTGTTCACCGCCATCCAGTTCTTGTCGAGCATCACGCTCGCCGTCGTCGAGGTGACCACCGTGAGGGGGGCAGAGAAGGTGCGCCCGCCGTCCAGCGACTTGGTGAGGACGATTGTGGGATGGAGGCCCTGGGCACGCCGGTTGATCCCCAGCGTATTCAGATAGATCGTGCCCGCCAGGTCCACGCCCGCCACGGGATCCGACGCGCGTTCGAACGGGCCGCCGTCCAACGACGCGATCAGGTGCGGGATCAGGCCGCGTTCCCAGGTGGTGCCACCGTCGTGGCTGATGGCGTAGCCGCAGTTGACGGCCCCGCCGTCCTCGAAGCGTCCTTCCTGGAAGATGGCCACCAGCAGGTTCGGATCGGTGAAGGACCGCGCCACATGCGGTTCAGCCTGCGCGCGGCGAGCGGCGGGCAGGGTGGAAGGATCTTCACCCAGGCGGAGGTTGGGACCCAGCTTGGGCTCCGCTGGACCTCTGCGGGCAGGTGCGGAAAGGGCGAGGGGCGACGCCATAAGGCCGGTCGCCGCAAGCAACAAGATCAGAGCCGTGAGCAGGGGGAACCCGCGTATGGGAATCCTCCGGGCGCGGCGGGGAGAACGCTTTTCGTGAACAGTGTCCATGCGCCGCATTCGGGCATGCCGCTTCCCCAGCCCTGTCAGCCGGTGGGAGGGTTGCCGTTCGACACGCTGCTAGAGGCGCACGAAGGCCTGTCGCATCCGCTGCAGCCAGCCGGGGACCTCGCCCCAGGGATCCTGTTCCTCGTACTCGAGCGCCACGTAGCCCTGGTAGTTCGCCTTCACGAGCACCTCGATGACCCGGTCGAGGTCGGTCGGAAGCTTGCCCTGGCCGCGACGGCTGATGGCGACCTTGAGTTGGGCGTTGACGGCGTAGGGGGCCAGCCGCGCCATCTCCTCGTAGGGATCGGCCTCGGAGTAGAAGTTGCCGGTGTCCAGGTTGACGCCCACCCACGGCGATTGCACGGCCCGTACGATCTCAATGAGGTCCGCCACCTCGGCAACAATGCCGCCGTGGTTCTCCAGACCCAACCAGATCCCCTGGCGGCCGGCGTAGGCGCCGCACTCTTCCAGGGCGCGGATGCACTGGCGTTTGGCGGCAGTCCGATCCAGGCCTTTGGCCTCGCCGGCGAACACCCGGATGTGGGGGGCGCCGAGGCGGGCCGCGTGGTCCACCCAGGTCTTGACGTGTGCGATCTGCGCGTCGCGCTCAGGCCCGTCAGGCAGCGCGAAGTTGTTGCCCACGGCGGTCCCGCTGATGGTGAGGCCCCGGAGGAAGGCGTGGCGCTTGAGCTCGATGAGCAGGCTGGGTGTGACTTCTTTCGGGAAGTAGTAGCTGGTCAGCTCGGTGGCGTCGCAGCCCTGCTCCGCGCAGTAGTCGATGAAGGCGGGGAGCGTGAGCCGCCGTGCCGGGTCGGCGTGTCCGAAGAACTCCCGGAACGAGTAAGCGGCGAGGCTCAGCTCGAGCCGGCAACGGCCGGCCCGCTGCAGCGGTTCGAGGGCCTGCAGGGAGGTGGCGGGCAGGAGGGCGGCGAGCGTGGTGCCGGCGGTTGTCAGAAACGCCCGGCGGTCGAGCGAGAAGCGCGGGTTCATGGCGGGCGGGATTCAAGCGCGGTGCGGGAGGGGAAGGAAGCGAAAAGGAGGCAGCGCCCAAGGAGAGGCGTTGACTTCGGCCGCGGATTTGGCAACAATCAGAATAAATGCACGTTATTCGTCACAGTGAGCCCGGTTTTGACCAGGCGCTGGCCGGTCTGGTCGGAGGCTCGAACCTGCTGGACCCGGCGATCGAGGCGCGCACGCGTGAGATCATCGAGGCCGTGGCGGCGGAGGGCGATGCCGCCCTGTGCGCGCTGACGCGGCGGTTTGACGGGGCGAACCTGGAGCCCGGGCAACTGGCGGTCACGCAGGCGGAGTTGCTCGAGGCGTCGGTGCAGGCGGGTCCCGCGTTGCGCAGGGCCCTGGGACTGGCGGCGAAGAACATCGAGCGTTTCAGCCGCAAGGCGTTGCAGCGGGACTGGGCGGCCCGGAACGTCCAGGGCGCGACCGTGGGGGAGAAGTTCGACCCGTTCGAGCGGGTGGGGATTTACATCCCGGGAGGGACCGCGCCGCTCGTTTCGACGGCGTTGATGACGGTGGTGCTGGCGCGAGTGGCGGGCTGTCCGCAGATCGTGGTGTGCACGCCGGCCAACGCGGAGGGGGTAATCAGCGCGCCCCTGCTCTTTGCGGCCCGTCTGGCGGGGGCCACGGAAATCTATCGGGTGGGCGGGGCCCAGGCCATCGCGGCCCTGGCGTTGGGCACGGCCTCCATTGCGCCGGTGCAAAGGGTGTTTGGTCCGGGCAACGCGTATGTGGTGACGGCCAAGCGCCTGCTGGTGGGCCGGGTGGCGATTGACCTCCTGCCCGGTCCCAGCGAGGTGTTGGTGCTGGCCGACGACACCGCGGTTCCAGCGCATGCCGCCGCGGATTTGCTGGCGCAGGCCGAGCACGGTTCCGGGCACGAGCGCGTCTGGCTGGTGACGACTTCGGCGCGGCTGCTGACGGCGGTGCAGCGGGAGTTGGAACGTCAGTTGCCCTCGCTGACCCGTCGCGAGTACATCGAGCGGGTGCTGACCAACAACGCCTGGCTGATCCACGTCAAGTCCCTCGACCAGGGCATCGAGCTGGTCAACCGCCTGGCCCCCGAGCATTGCGAGGTCCTGACGCGCCAGCCCGCGCGCGTGGCGGCGCGCATTCGGACGGCGGGCGCGCTGTTTCTCGGACCCTGGTCGCCGACGGTGTTGGGCGACTATGTGGCGGGACCGAGCCACACGCTCCCCACGGGGGCGCCGGCCGAAGTTTTGCCGGTCTGACCGTGGACCAGTTCCAGCGGCGCACGAGCGTCGTCGAGTACCGTCGCGACGCGCTGAGTCGTTCACTGGCCGCGGTGCAGACCCTGGCGGCGCTGGAGGGGCTCGACGCCCACGGCCGGTCGGCCGCGATTCGTCTGACCCGGGGGCGCCGTCGCTGAACCCGCCCGGTGGAAGCCGTTCACATCCTCAACACGCTGTTCCGACATCATGAAAAAGAAGACTCCGGAAGACATCGTTCCCGCCGCGCTGGTGCGTCCTTTGATTCAGGACCTGAAGGCCTACGTGCCTGGCGAGCAGCCCAAAGCCAAGGGGGTGGTCAAACTCAACACCAACGAGAACCCGTACGGCCCGTCGCCCAAAGTGCTCGCCCCGCCATCAAGGGCGCCTTGGATGACCGGTTGCGACTGTACCCCAACCCGACGGCGGAGCCGCTGCGCGAGCGCCTGGCCAAGCTGCACGGTTGCCAGGTGGAGAACGTGATGGTGGGCAATGGCTCGGACGAATTGCTGGCCCTGGCCACGCGCGTCTTTGTGGATTCCTCCCCCGGCGGTTCAATGGACCACTACAACCTGTATCCCAGCCACGGGGCGGCGAAGGTCAGCCTGCGGACGGTCCAGTATTTCCTGCCGAGCTACTCGCTCTATCCGGTCCTGGCGGACCTTCACGGCGCGCACAAGAACCCGGTGCCGTTGCCCATGGAGTTCGAGTTGCCGAACAGCGCTGCGTTGCGACGCGGGCGCACCTGGGATTTTGGTGCTGCGCTCACGTTCATCACCACGCCCAACGCGCCCACCGGCCGCGGCTATGCGACGGCGGAGCTCGAGCAGTTGATCCGTGGGCAGGAACGTGTCGTCGTGCTGGATGAAGCCTATGCCGATTTCGCCGACCAGAATGCAATGTCGCTGGCGCTGCGTTATCCCCACGTGCTGGTCCTGCGCACCTTCTCCAAGGCCTACTCGCTGTGCGCGCTGCGGATCGGTTATGCCGTCGGGCACCCGGCGCTGATTGCGGGGATGCTCAAGGCCAGGGACAGCTACAACGTGAACGGATTGGCCCAGGTCGCCGCGGCCGCCACGCTGGACGACCTCCCCGTACTACCGCGCCAACGTCGAACGGCTCCAGGCCAGCCGGACCCGCCTGGGCGAAACCCTGTCCGACCTGGGCTTCACGGTGATGCCGAGCCAGACCAACTTCCTCTTCGTGCGCCCGCCGCGCTTCTCGGCGGAGACGTGGTTCACCAAGTTGCGGGAGCGTCAGGTGATGGTGCGGTGGTTCGACACCCTCGAGACGCGCTCCTACCTGCGGATCACCGTGGGCAGCGATGCAGAGCTGAAGACGCTCGTGGAGATCATCAAGAAGATCCTCGTCGCCAAGGCCGCCGAAGAGTGATCCAGGGGATCAGTCCGGTCCGAGCAGGGGCCCTCCCGCCTCGCGGCGCAGAGCACAGGGCGGTAGGCAAGTCGCGAAGCGTCTGGAGTGCGGCGACTTTCAGCGCCGCTTTGCGTAAGCGTGCGCGCCGGTGGATCAAGGGCGACTTCTTCTCTTGCCTGCGACCACCGTCAGTTCTATGACTGGCGACAATCAACTCCCTCCCACCCCGTGCCAGCCAGCGATCCAGGCGCGCGCCCTGTGTTCGGCGGCAGAAGTCCTCCCGCCGCCGCCACCCTCGTGGCCATCCCGGACTTCGACCTGGTCCGCTCGATTGGCCGGGGCGCCTACGGCGAGGTGTGGCTGGCGCGACACAAGACGTTGGGCACCTGGCGCGCCGTCAAGGTGATCCGGCGGGCCGAGTTCGACGATGAGCGGCCCTTTCGCGCTCGTTCGTGGGGACGGAGGGCTACATGCCCGCCGAAGGGCCGGGCACCCCCTCGGCCGATTGCCATGCGCTGGGCAAGGTCTTGTACGAACTGAGCACCGGCCGGGACCGTCGGGACTTTCCGGAGCCGCCCCCTGACCTGCCGACGCGCACGGACCGCGAGCCTTTGCTCGAGCTCAACGCGGTCCTGCACCGGGCCTGTGCGCCCGATCCCCGCCTGCGGTATCCGGACGCCCGGGCGATGTTGGCCGACTTGGAGCACTTGGACGCGGGGGAATCGGTCCGCGCCCGGCACGCGCTGCAGCGGCGTTGGGCGCGGGTGAAGCGGGTTGCGGCGCCCGTCGTGGGCATCCTGCTGGTGGCAGGGCTGGCGTTGGGGGCGTTCCGGTCGGGACGTCGAACTCCACTGGCTCAACCGCCCGCCGCCGCCGTGGTCGCGCCGCATTCGGTGTTCGTGCTGCCTTTCCGCAATGGCGGGACGAGCGGGGCCGACCGCGACCTGTGCGGCCGGGTCACGGATGCCTTCATCGACTCGCTCGGCCTGGTGCCGGGCGTGGCGGTGGGACCGCGCAAGTCCGGCTGGGTGGTTTTGGACGAGGAGGAACTGCGCCGCTCGCTGGCCCGGACCAACGCGATGCGCCATGTCCTGACCGGCCGCGTGGCCATCGAGGGCGAGACGCTGGCGCTGGGGCTGCGACTTTTTGAGAACGGCGCGGACCCGCCGTTGTGGGAGGAGACGTTCACGGGAACGACCAACCAACTGATCGAGTTTGACCGACGCGGGTTGGCCGGGGTCCTGGCCAGGTTCGAGGTGGCGGTTCCGGAAGAGACGCAGCGCCGGATCGACGTGCTCCTGACGAACAACCTGGCCGCGCTGGGGTTCGCCCGGCAGGCCGCCAGTCTGTACTGGGCGCAAGGGGGAGACTCAACAAGCGCACACTGAAGGCATGCGCCTGGTCCAGCGGGCGCTGGCCCTGGATCCCGGCTACCTCGACGCCGACTACTCAGACACCTATTTCCTACGCTGTGTGGCCATTTACCGTGCGCCGCTTGAGCTCTGGCCGAACGTACGCCGACGCCTCGACGCGATCCTCGCGCGGGACGATACGCACACCGCCGCCCTGAACGAGCTGGGTTGTTACTTCCTCATTTTTGACCATGACTGGCGGGCATTCGACGCGTGCCACGAGCGCGAGATCGCGTTCTCCTCCGGGCAGTCTTGGCACTTCACCCGGGCGTGGTGGCTGCGAATCAGCGGTCGCCTGGAAGAGGCGCGCAAGGAGCAACGCCTGTCGGAGGACCCGGAACCGATGGACTTCGGCCGTTTCTATATGTGTTCCGCCCGGTGGGTCCACCGCGAGTATGACTCTGCCATCCACGTGGCCCGCCGCACGCTGGAGCTGTTCCCGGGGCATGCGGACGGTTACTACTGGCTGGCCCATTGCCTGGTGGCGAAAGGCGACTACGCGCAAGGCATCGCGGCGATCGCCGACAGCCAGGCCGTCCATGAGCGGCAGGAGCTGACGGCGCTGCTGGCGGTTGCCCATGCCCGGCAGGGGAACGCGCCCAAGCCGAGGCGGTCCTCGAGGAGTTACTCGCTCACCAGCGATCACGGCCGTACCTTAACCCTTACTTTGTCGCGCGGGTCTACGCCGCGCTCGGCGAGAAGGAACTGGCCATGGACTACCTGCAGCAGGCCATCGACGATCGGTGTGAGCAACTTTTCATGCCGGACTGGGGCGGCTTGCGGACGGATTGGGCGTGGGACGGGCTGACGAACGAAACGCGTTACTGGCATTTGTGCGAGCAGCTCGGCATGGGGAAGGACCAGTGGCCAAGGTGAGGGAGCGGGCGGGTGCAGGGCAGCCATGGGGCCCTTGCCGCCCGACCGGTGCCGACCGTCGCATTGGGGATTGCCACGGACACGCCGGCGGAGGGTCGGGGCCATCGTGGCTGTGGGCAACGCCCGCAGTGGGTGGGTCCTGCATGCGCCTTCGCCCTGGAAGGGCACCTCCGCCATCAGCGAACGAGGTGGCGTGCGAGGCGCCCGCCACGGCACCCGGGGCGGGTGCGCTCCCCTCCCAACGAAGACGGGTGCGCTCCCCTCGCCTCGTCGGGGAGGGCCACCGGACACCTTGCACCTCTGCCGCCAAGGGCCCCGTCGTCTACCGTCTCCCTGCAAGCCGGTCTTTCCAGAACTTGACTTCCGACCTGGGCACCTCATCGAGCCGGTTGCTGTACAACTGGTGGAACGCGGAGTCCGGTGTGTTGGTGAGGTACCAGTCCAGCTCCGGATAGCGCAGTTGCAGGTCGTGGTAGTAGTTCACCCAGATGATACGGTTCCGTGCCTTGGTGTAGGCGCGGCTCACGCCCGGAAGCAAGGTCCCGGCGAGAATCCCGATGATCGCCACCACGGACAGCAACTCGATCAAGGTCGCGGCGGGTTCCTTCCGGCCCGCTCGCGATCGTCCGTCGGTCTGCCGGGCAGCCGGCTCGGGAAAACGGCTGGTGGTGAGCGCTTCCCCCAGGGAAGGCACAAGGAGAGAGAGTGTGAGTTCATAACACAGCCCGGTACCCTTCTACGAACGCGGGACGCCCGATCCTGTCAGCCCCGCGCTTCATCGTCCGGTTGACACCCAGAGACCGCGACCTGTGCCGCATTTCTTTCAGCGCCGCGACATCAACGGCGTGAGCTCCGATTCGGCAGGGCGTCCCACGATTCCGGCTTTGCCGAAGGTCTCAAGTGCGCGCAAGTGAGCACCGCTTGGCGTGCCCCGACCCCGATGGAAACCCGGACCGGGCGGACCGCGTTTTTGGCCGTTGGCAGGTGGGGACGTCGCGCCTAAGCTGAATTCCCGGTGAAAGAGTTGGCATGCCGGGCGCGGTTTCCTGGTGGAGCCTATGGGTGCGAACGATCCAGCGACGATCCCGACCCGCCAAAGTCTGCTCGAGCGGCTCAAGGACCTCAGCAACCAGGAGGACTGGCGCCGCTTCTTCGACACTTACTGGCGGCTCATTCACGCCGCGGCGGTCAAGGCCGGTCTCACTGAAACCGAGGCCGAGGAGGTGGTGCAGGAAGTGATGATCGCGGCCGCGAAGAAGTTGCCCGAGTTCGTCTATCAGCCGGGCAAGGACTCGCTGAAGGGCTGGCTGCTCGCCGTTACCCGCTGGAAGGTCAACGATCAGTATCGGAAAAGGCGGCACGGGCGCGCCGGCGCGGAGCCGGTGTCACTGGCCGGCGGCGGACACGGACATGCGGGTGCCGACGAAACGGGGCGGACGGCGACCATCGAGCGTGTGCCCGATCCCGCCCCTCCGGAGTTGGACGTCCATTGGGAAGAGGAGTGGCACACGAACCTCCTGCGCGCGGCGCTGGATCGGGTGAAGGGACGGGTCGACCCGGCGCATTACGAGATCTATCATCTGGCGGCCGTGCGGGGCCTGTCCTCACGCGACACCGCCAGGGCCTTGGGGGTCAGTGTCGCGCACGTCTATCTGGTCAAGCACCGGGTCGGACGTCTGCTCAGGGCGGAGGTGGAACGGCTACGGGCGTAGCGGGCGGGGTCGGACCCCTATCGCCTATCGATTCTCTGGGCTCGCGTGCTGCCCGACTTTGCGCTCTCCTCGGGCATCTCGAGCTCGGCTCCCCCGTCGTTGAGTCGGCGGCCGCCCGAGGCACTGTGTCGAACATCGTCATTGCTATGGATTTCACGCACTTCACCCTACGTTCCGTTCTGCGACTGTGGTGGCTCAACCCCGTCTCGTCTCTCTGCCTGGCGTTCACACTCCTCCGCCTCGAAGCAGCCGAACCCGTGCGCGAGGTCACTCCACCCACCGGCGTCACGCCCGACTCCGCCACCGAGTTCTTCGTGGCCCCGGGAGGCGACGATGCCAACCCCGGTACGCGGGCGGCCCCTTTCCGGACCTTCCCGCGCGCGCAGCAGGCGGTTCGTGCGGAGCGCCGGTCGCGTCCGGATGGCGGGGTGACCGTGACGTTCTTGCCGGGCCGTTACGAACTGCAGGCGACGCTGGTGTTCGACGCGACCGACTCGGGGGTGTCGCCAACCCGACCGGTGCTCTACCGCGCGGCGGCTGGCGGTGAGGTCGTCTTCAGCGGCGGACGCCGCCTCACGGGCTGGGAGCCGGACACGACCCGGCCGGGTGTTTGGAAGACGCGGGTTCCCGGTGCCGCGGCGGCGGACGGGGTGTCAGGGCGGTTCGAGCAGCTCTGGGTCGACGGTCAACGGGCGGTGCGCGCCCGCACGCCGAACTGGTGGGAATTTCACCTGCTCGTCGACGTGAAGGAAGAAGCGGGGACGGGATCGGACCCTCGAACACAGCACCGATTCACCGCGAAGCCGGATGCCCTGCCATCGCTCGCAGGTCTCGACGCCGCTGCCCTGCGCGACGTCCAGGTGGTGGTGCTGCACAAGTGGGACACGACCCGCGAGTGGCTGGCATCGGTCAATCCCGCCGCGGGCGAGTTCGCCACGCAGGGTGAAGCCATGAAGTCCTGGAACCCGATGACGCGCGGTTGTCTCTTTTACTTCGAGAACTTCCTGGCCGCCCTGGACGCCCCCGGCGAGTGGTTCCTGGATCGTGACGGCTGGCTGTACTACCGGGCGCGAGAGGGGGAAGACCTGACCCGCGCCGAAGTGGTCGCGCCTCGCCTGGAGCGGTTCCTCGCCATCCAGGGTCAGGCCGAGGATCCCGCCGGATGGGTGCGGCATCTGCACTTCGAAGGCATCAAGTTCCGGCACGGTGAATGGCGGATTCCACAAGAAGGACTGCCACCGGCGCAGGCGGTCATGAACGTGGATGCCACGGCCATCCAGGTGGACGCCGCTCGCGACATCGAATTCCGACGCTGCGCTGTGGAGCACATCGGCAGCACCGCCTTCTGGTTCCGCCACGCGGCGCAGGACTGTCGGGTGGAGCAAACCCGCCTCTTCGATCTGGGCATCAGCGGGGTCCGGATCGGGGAGACGCGGATCGTGCCCGAACCGGTTCGCACCCGCGGCATCACGATTCACAACTGCATCATCCAGAGCGGCGGACGGCTCGCCCCGCCGGCCGTGGGGGTCTGGATCGGGCACAGCCCGGACAACGTGATCACCCACTGCGACATCGGCGACTTCTTCTACACAGCCGTCTCCGTGGGCTGGCGCTGGGGCTACGACGAAAGCGCCGCGAAGCGGAATCGGATCGAGTTCAATCATCTGCATCATCTCGGCTACCGCATCCTGAGCGACATGGGCGCTGTGTACACGCTCGGTCCGTCGGAGGGCACGCGGGTTGCCCACAACCACATCCACGACGTGCACTCGACGCGTTACGGGGGCTGGGGGCTGTATCCGGACGAAGGCAGCACCGGGATCGTGTTCGAGAACAACCTGGTGCACGACGTGCACGATGGCTGTGTGCATCAGCATTACGGGAAGGAGAACGTGTTTCGGAACAACATCCTGGCCTTCAGCGAGCAGGGGCAGGTGGCGGTCACCCGGGCCGAGCCGCATCTCTCCTTCACCTTTGAGCGGAACATCGTCCTCTGGGACCGCGGCACGTTATTGGGGTACGGCGGCTGGCGGAACGGCGCGCGGGTCGCGCTGCGCCGCAACCTGTACTGGCGCCTGAACGGGCAGCCGTTCGACTTCGCCGGCAAGACGTGGGAGGAGTGGCGACAGGCCGGCCACGACGCGGGGTCGCTCATTGCCGACCCGCTCTTCGTGGATCCTGGCAAGCGCGATTTCCGTCTTCAGCCCGGCTCCCCGGCGGTGTCGATCGGGTTTGAGCCGTTTGACCTTTCGCAGCCCGGCGTGACGGGCGAGGTGGCCTGGAAGGACCTGGCCCGGGCCATCACGTTCCCGGCGCCCTACGTGGTGCCGGGATCGCCGCCCCGCGGCATGGATTAGGTCGGTGGCTAAAAACTATTTTCCAAACTGCATCGCCGGCGTATGCTTCAGCGTCGCTCGACTCGAGATGTGCTCTGTCCTGCAACGCTATGGCCCACGCCACTGAAGGTTCTCCGGCGGTGGAGACGGTTCCGACTGCCCGCAGCCGCCACGCCCCCCCGTTCCACCCCCGTTATCCCGGCCTGCCGGTCACGTGCAACGGCAACCAACTCGTGGCCCAATACGTCGAGGCGCGCATCACCGAGGGGGCGTGTTCTACCCGATTACTCCCTCGACCGAAGGCGGGGAGATTTATCAACAGTCGTATGCGCAGGGCGAACTGAACGTGTTCGGGCGGTCCAAGATCGCGATCGAATGCGAGGGCGAACACGCGGCGCAGGGGGGGGCGACGGCCTTTGCGGTGGCGGGCCATCGCACGGTCAACTTCACGTCGGGTCAGGGCATCGTCTATGCCATGGAGCAGTACTACCACGCGCCCGGGAAGCTCTCGACGATGGTCCTCGAGGTGGGCGCACGCGCGCTCACCAAACACGCGCTGAATGTGCACTGCGGCCACGATGACTTTTACGCCGCGCTGGACACCGGCTGGACGATGCTGATCGGGAAGGACGCCCAGCAGGCCGCGGACCAGGCCATCATCCTGCGCCTGGTGAACGAGTTGTCGCTGAACCCGGGGATGAACATCCAGGACGGCATGCTCACCACCCATTCGGAACGCACGTACCTGGCGCCCGAGGCCGACCTGCTCCGCGAGTTCCTGGGTGCCCCGGACGATCTGATCGAGTGCCCCACGCCCGCCCAACGGGAACTCTTCGGACCGCGCCGTCGCCGCGTCCCGGCGATGATGGACCTGAAGCATCCGATCCTGCTCGGGCCGGTGCAGAACCAGGAGCACCACATGAACGGGGTGGTGGCCCGGCGCAACCATTTCAACGAGCCGATCCTCGGCTTGCTCGAACAGGCCTACGCCGAGTTCGGGCGCCTCACCGGCCGGTTCTACGGGCTGCTCACCGAGTACCGCACCGAGGATGCGGAGACGGTGTTCGTGTCGCTTGGCTGTGCCGCGGAGAACATCGAGGCCGCGGTGGATTACCTGCGGGAACAGCGGGGCGCGCGCGTGGGCTCGATCCATGTCAACGTTCTGCGGCCCTTCCCGGAGGCGGCGATCATCAACGCCCTGCGCGGGAAGAAGCAGGCCATCGTCCTGGAGCGGACCGACGAGGGCATGGCCGGCGACAACCCGCTTGCGCGCGACATCCGCACCGCGCTCAGCAAAGGCCAGGAGGCCCGGCGATTCGGTGGTGCCCTGCCGGAATTGTGTCTCGAGAAGACCCCGCGCCTCTTCCGGGGCGTGTACGGGATCGGCTCCCGCGACTTCCGCCCCGAACATATTCTGGGCGCGTACGAGTTCGCCATCGGCCAGACCCGGCGCCAGGACGGGCGGGGGGCGGTGGACGGGGAGACCTACTTTGTGTTGGGCGTGGACCATCCGTATGCCGTTATATCGAAAGACCGCCCGTCCCTGCTGCCGGAGAAGGCCATCGCGGTGCGGTTCCACTCGATTGGCGGCTGGGGCATGATCACCACGGGCAAGAACCTCGGCGCCATCCTCGGCGAATTCAGTCAATTGTTGGCCGAGTCGCCCGCTGGGGGCGAAGCGGCGGCCGGCGCCGGCGGGAGTGGAAACGGAAACGGGAACGGAATCGGAAACGGGGATGGGATGGGCGCTGAACCCGGCAACGGCCAGCCGGCGCGCGTGCTCCACGTCATGGCGAATCCGAAGTACGGCTCGGAGAAGAAAGGCGCGCCGACGAACTATTACCTCGTGGTCGCGCCGGAGCGTATCCGGGTCAATTGCGAGCTGAATCACGTGGACGTGGTGCTGTGCTGTGACCCGAAGGCCTTCACCCACACGAATCCGCTGGAAGGGCTCAAGGCCGGGGGCTGTCTGGTTTGGGAGTCGAGCGAGGCGCCCGAGACCGCGTGGCAACGCATTCCGGCGCGGCAC
This sequence comes from Verrucomicrobiota bacterium, assembly GCA_027493615.1. Classification (GTDB taxonomy): domain Bacteria; phylum Verrucomicrobiota; class Verrucomicrobiia; order Limisphaerales; family J093; genus DSVZ01. The sequence continues at coordinate 63,940 of JAOSKK010000037.1, read as the reverse complement.
CGGCAGTTCATCCGCGAACACGGCATCCGGGTGTTCCTGCTGCCGGGTTTCGACATTGCCCGGCAGGCGACGGACCGTGGCGATCTGCAGCTTCGCATGCAGGGCAACTCTTTCCTGGGCGCCTTCTTCCGGGTGTCGACCTTTCTGCGGGACCATGCGATCGGCGAAGCGGCCTTTTACCAGACCGTCCGGCAGCAGTACCAAAAAAAGTTCGGCCGGTTTGGGGACGCGGTGGTCGAGTCCAACATGAAGGTCATGGAGGACGGCTTCCGTCGGGTCCAGGAGATCCAATACGGCGACCTCGAGGCGCCCGACCGCTCGGCGATGCGCAACCCGGCGCGGCTGCCGATCGAGGCCCCGGCGTTTCCGCCCACGGCCGGCTGTGAGCTGGGAGGGCTTCAGCTCGCGGTGCCCACTCCGGCGGGGCAGACGGCGCGCGCACCGGTTCAGTCGCTGGCCAAGTTCGACGGCGAATTCCGCCAGCACTTTGGCTACCACCAGCCCAGCAGCGCCCTGGCCTCGGTGGGGGTGATGGCCGCGGGCACCGGCGCGACCCAGTCCAAGTACGTGGCCCGCCGCGAAACGCCCGTCTACATCGCGGAGAACTGCACCCAGTGCATGGAGTGCATTACCGCGTGTCCAGACACCGCCCTGCCCAACACGGCGCAGGAAATCCACACGGTCCTCGCCACGGCAGCGCGGCATTACGTGTCCGACGCGGAGGCGCGGAAGGCGCTGTTGCTGGAGCTGCCGGGCGTGGAACAACGGGCGCGTGCGCGCATGACCGCCGCGGTCGAGAAGCGGGAGTCGGTACCGTTCAAGGACATCATCCGCGACGAGGTTGCCGCCCTCGCCGGGTTGCCCGAGTCTGCGCGCGCCGAGTTCCTTGCGATCGTGGCGGATCTGCCGCTGGCCTACAGCAATGTGCCGGCAATTTTCCGGAACCTGGAGAAGAAGAGCCCCGGTTCCGGCGGCTTGTTCTCGATCTTCGTCTCGGACCTGTGCAAGGGGTGTGGCGAATGCGTGCAGGTATGCGGCGATCATGACGCCCTTCGCATGACGGTCGAGACCGAAGACCTCAATGCGCGCCACACGACCGCGCAGGTGTTTTCGCGGTTGCTGCCCGACACGCCCCAGAAGTTCCTCGGGCTCTACAACGATGGGACGCCACAGACCTCGCGGGAGGCCGCCCTGCGGAATCATCTGATGGTCCGGCGCAACTACGAAGCCCTGGTGTCCGGCGACGGTGCGTGTGCCGGGTGTGGCGAGAAGAGCATCCTGCGCGCGGTGGCGTCGGTCACCGAGGCCTACATGCGCCCGTTGTACCACGCCAAGGCCGACCGGTTGCGCGCGAAGGCGGAGCGCCTCGACCGCGAGGGTCGGGAGCGCCTGCAGCAGCTTCGCGAGCGCGATCCCGCGGCCCACGAGCGGTTCGTGAGGACGGTGGCCCACACCCTCTTCGGCCTCGGCGGCGAGAACGATGAGGACACCGCGCGGCGGATGGCGGCGCATGGGCCGATCACCGAGGCCGCGGTCGTGGACGCCATCAGCGCCGTGATGCGCCTGGATGCCTTCAACCACAGCCAGCTCCAGGCCGTCGAAGGGCGCTGGGCGCGGGGCATGTCGGTCATGTACATGGGCGCGAGCACGGGCTGCAATACGGTGTACGGCTCGACGCCGCCGTCCAACCCGCATCCGTACCCCTGGATGAACTCGCTGTTCCAGGACGGACCGACCATTGGCTGGCTCCTCGGGGAGTCGCTGATCGTGCAGCACGCGCGCCGCTCGGTGGTGCCGGAGCGACTCTGCGATGCCTTGCTCGATCGCGCGGAAAGCGTCGCGTCGCCGGCGGACTGTTTCGCCTGGACCCACCTGGACGACACGCTGATGACGGAGCAGGAAATCCGGGAGCTGCCCAAGGTCTGGGTCATCGGTGGAGACGGCGCGCTGGGCGACATCGGGTTCCAGAACGCCTCGAAGGTGATCCTGCAGAACCGGCCGAACGTGAAGATCCTGATGCTCGACACCCAGGTCTACTCCAACACGGGCGGCCAGAACTCGGATTCCTCGACCATGCTGGGCGGTTACGACATGAACCAGTTCGGCGTCGCGTCCCAGGGCAAGCTCATCGAGAAGAAGAGTGTGGCGGAGGCCTTCACGTCGGGACACGGTTCACCCTTTGTGGCGCAGGTGAGCATGGCCAACGCGGCGCGACTGTACCGGGCCATGCTCGACGGCCTCGAGTACCGGGGGACGGCGTTCTTCCAGTGCTACACCACCTGCCAGCCGGAGCATGGCGTTGCGGACCACATGTCGGCCGACCAGGCGAAGCTGGTGCGGGACGCGCGTGGCATGCCGGAGTTCGTGTTCAATCCGCGCCAGGGCGAGACCAGCCAGGAGGCTTTCGATCTCAAGGGCAATCCCTCGGTGACCCGCGACTGGTGGGAGGCGCAGTTCAAGTCCACCGGCGAGAAGTACAACTTCACCGTGGCTCACTGGGCGCTGAGCGAAGGCCGGTTTCGCAAGCATCTGAAGGCGGTGACGGAGGAGCAGGCCCGCTCGCTCGAGTCACTGGATGACGTGCTCATCCGGGTCACGCAGGACGACGTCGTGCAGCGGCGGGTGTTTGACCCGGGACAGCGCTCGTTCGTGCCGGACTTCGGGGTGTTCATCCGCGCCGAGGTGAACGGGAGGCTGCGATGGTATTCACTCTCGCGGCAGTTGGTGCTGTTCTGTGTCGAGCGCCGCAAGGCCTGGCGGATGCTCCAGAGCAAGGCGGGCGTGATGAACAAGGAGTACCTGGCGCAGAAGGCCCTGCTCCAGAAGGTCGAGTCCGGCCAGGTCGCGGTGGCCGAGCTCAAGACCCGGGCTCGCGAGCTGTTCCAGGCCGAGTTGTCCGCGCTGGGATGAGCGCAATGGGGTCAAACATTGACATTTGACAATTGAGCGTCTGCCGGACTTCGCCGACAGGCGCTCCGGGCCTGCGGGCCGGTCACCAGACCGGGAGGGCGAGCGGCCCGCCTTTCCACTGTTCGAACGGGCCGGGTGCGGGCCGGGATTTCGAGCGGCGTTTGCCGAAGTAGTCGGTGTCCACCCGGAGGAGGGATCCGTCGGCGTGCACGTAGGGGGCTCCGGAGACTTTGGCACGACCGAGGAGATCACTGGTGACCGGGACGGTGTTGGCGTCGCGGAGATCCGGGTCAAGCGTCAGGCGGAGGACCCGGCGGCGGTCTTGCGTTTCGAGGCGGAGCGCCGGGTTGGCGTTGGTTCGGACCAGCGGTGTGGCTTCCTGTCGCGAGGGCAGGGCGCCGTGCAGATAGACGTTGCCACCCGCTTGCAGCGGGAAGGCCCGACCGTCGTATCCCCACAGGCCGTGGCTGCTGATCCAGCGGAGTTCCTTGAGATCGCCCTTCTGCGCGTCAGTGGGGACCTTGCCGTCGCCGACAAAGAGGTTGTTGTAGAAGCGATTGTCGCCACCGGTCGTGACGGCCAGGCCCGCGACGACGGTGCTGTGCGGCGGGTGATAGGGGGTCTCGCGGCCGGGTTCGGGGCGGTTGGTGATGCGGCCGGCGAAGAGGTTGTGGACGTAGGCGCCGCCCTCGGACATGTCGAGGATGCTGGTGGGGGAGAGGAAGACATTGTTGTCCACGAGGAACGGTCCGTGGTTCACCTCGACGAAGAGGTCCTGACCGGCGTTGTCATGGAAGAGGTTGCGGGAGACGCGTGTGCCCTGGGCCATCCAGTCCAGCCAGAGACCCATGTTCGCCCGATAGATGTGGTTGTTGCGGATGACCGTGTCGATGGCGGCGTGGAACTTGATGCCGGCCATCTCGGCACCGGTGAACAAACGCCGCACGTGGATGTCGTGAATCACGTTGCCTTCCACGAGGCAGAAGGCGGGGCCGAGGCTGCCGACGATGCCGGCCTGCTCGCAATGGGAGATGTGGTTGTTGCGGACGATGTGGTGGCCGATGTGTTCCCGGGTCCAGGGGATGGGGAAGGCATGGGCGCGTTCGATGGTCTTGACGTAGCCCTCGGCGGTGTCCGCCGAGGTGTTGTCGAACGGGTCGCCGTGCTTGCCGAGGGTGATGCCGGTGCAGACCGAGTGGCTCACCACGTTGTTCTCGATGATCCAACCCTTGCTCCAGTGCGTGCCGATCAGGCCGACTTGCTCGGCGGTGGGCGGGGCCCAGGGTGTGGCGGCGTGGCGGAGCGTCAAACCGCGGACGGTGATGAAGTTCCGGCCCGGCTGGTCGGGATAGAACACGCTCTGTCGGACGTTGATCTCGACGAGTCGGTCGTTGGGATTCACCCCCTCGAACTGTGCCCAGATCGTGGTCTGGGCCTCGTCGGCACGGGCGAACCAGAGTTGCGGGTTCAAGCCGCGGTCCGTGAGGGCGTCGGTCTGGCGACTCCTGAACACGAGACACAGGGTCTTGATCCCGCTGACCGGCTTGATCCGGGCCTTGAAGGAGGACCAGGTCTGCCAGTCGCCGGTGTGTGTCACCGTGGCCGTGCCCAGGAGTTCGCCAGCCGGTGAGTCGAGGCGGGCCTCGATGAGTCCGCCTGCTGTGACCGACGCCGCCCGGAACTCGATCTCGTCGGTGCGCGTCCCGAAATCGACGTTGTCGTAGCGGGCCCAATCGCCGTGTTCGATCCAGCCGATGCACTCGCCGCCTTCGGAGCAGGCGGCGGCTTGGACGCCGTGCTGGGCGGCAAAGCCGGCGGCAGGAACACGGGGGCTTGTGGCAGTCGCGCCGCCGGGTCGCAGCCAGGCCAGGTTGAGCAGGTACTCGGCATCGCCGCTGGTCAGCCAGGCGGGTTTCGTGCCGGCTGGGAGGAGGACTTCTTCGAGGGAGGCCGCCTCGGTCAGCCAGTCACCGTCCAGGTAGACGGCGCCGGTGTGGTGGGGGCGACCGCGCCCGTTGAACCAGTCGCCGCGAATGGCGTTCGTGTAGGGGTTGAAGCCGCCAAAGAACGTGTTGGGCAGCGTCACTTTCCAGACATCATCCTGGACCTTCACCCAACCCTTGACGACTTCCGATCCCTTGATTTCGACGGAGGCGCCGCGGGCCGCTTCGTAGACGATGCGTTTCTGATCGGAGATGCCGCCGCGGGGAGGATTGACCCGCTCCCGATACGTGCCGGCGTGGATGGTAATGGTGTCCCCGGGTTGGGCCAGTTCAGCCGCACGTTGAATCGTGCGCAACGGCTGCCTGCGGGTGCCGGGATGGGTGTCGTCGCCGTCGAGGCCACGTGGAACGTGGCCGCCGACGCGGTTAGGGAGGCGCACAAGCAGAGCGCCAGTGTGATGAGGGTCGGTTTCATGGTGTTTTTGTGTCTTGAGTTGAGGTGAAAGAGATAAGACGCGCGTGCGGAGAGGAACCACAGAGGCGCGAAAGACACAGAGGGGAGGGAGGGGGATGGGGAAATGGACGGAGGGGGAGGAGTGGCGGGCAGTTCCGTTCCTCTGTGTCGCTCGGGTCTCTGTGGTGCAGGCTCATCGGCGACTCGCTGGCTCACCGCACGGGTTGGGCGACGGCGTAATGCAGCGTCACGGGGCCGAGCAGTCCGGCCGGGAGCAGGGGGCATCCGATCCGACGGTTGGGGCGAGCAGGAAAGTGCGGCGCTGTTCCGCGGGCAGCGCGGCGTCGCCCACCAAACGATTGTTCCAGACGTTGACGATCTGGACTTCGAGGGTGTTCTCCCCGGGTTGGACGACGTTGCCGAGATCGACCCGGAAGGGCGGCAGCCAGAGGGTGGCGAGTTCGCGATCGTTCACTCGCACGACGGCCAGGTCTCGGACGTCACCGAGATCGAGTTGAATGCGGAGTTGGGGATCCGCGGTCAGGTCGGGTGGCACGGAGAAGGTGCGGCGATAGGTCGCTTTGCCCGAGTAGTGCCGGATCGCGGCATCGGAGTGGTGACTCCAGTCGATCAACTCCGGAAACACCGTGTGTTCCGGCGCGCCCCAACCGGGGGCGAAGAGCACCTGCCAGGGTCCGGGCAGCGGGGTGGGCGGGGGCACGTGCGGGACGCTGAAGCGGTGGTGCTGGCCATCGGCCATGATCAACTCGGAAATCGCCGGCCTGTCTTGCCAGAGCGTGGATTCGACCGCTCGCGGAGGTGAGTTCGAGCGTCGGTCCCGCGGCCAACTCATCCGGTCGCGGCATGCTCCGGGCCAGGGCGACGATTTCGTCAACCGCGAGCGCTCGACCGAACTGTGCAAAGCTGCCGAGCTGTCCCCGGAACTGCGCGAGGCCCCCCGCGGCGGCGCCGGCGTGGACCGTGTGTTCGCTCCGGAGACCGGTTCGGGCCAGCACGCCGTTCAGGTAGAGGCTGGGCTGACCGTCGCGATAAACCACGGTGACGTGGGTCCAGTCGGGGATCGGTGTGGCATGGACCAGGGTCGGCGCGAAGTAATTGGCCCCGTGCTCGAGGACGCAGACACCGTTGGTGCCGACGGCAAGCCCGCAGCCGGCGTGGCCGGAACCGCCGAAACTGTCCCCGTGTGGCGCGGCCAAGGCGTCGTTGCGCTTCAGCTGAGCGCCGCGGTTCCGCGGTTGGTCTGGGCGGTCAACGCGGTGGCGGCGGCGGGCTTGATCCACGCGGCGAAAGCGAAGTGGTTGGGAGTCGCAGCGTCGGCGCGGGCGGGAGGCGGGTTTACGCGAGTGCCCAGGAGCTCACTTCCATCACGGCGGACGGAAGCGATGCGGTTGGTCGCCGAGGCAACCGGTTGGCGGAACACGACGAACATCGATCCGTGCGGGCCGAACGACAGCGGCAGTTTGACCCTCCCTTCGGCGACGTCATAGACGGCGGGGTGTTCAATGCGGCCCGAATCGGGCCACCAGATTTCCGGAGCCTTGGCGCCGGCGCGGAAGGCCGCGGTGGTGGTGAGCGGTTCGGGCTTTGGGTTGGCGACGAAGTAGATGTCGACCTCACCGTGCCGGCGGTGGGTGAAGCGAAGCGGGACGGAGCTTTCGAAGTCTGGCGGCGAGCCCAGGGAGGCGAACACTTCATCCAGTGGCTTGCCCCAGACGACGCGTCCCTGGCCGAACGTTCGTTCGCCGGGTTGGTGCTTGGCCGTCTCGCCCCAGAGTTCGTTGGCCAAACGGCGCACCTCGAGATCGGCGTGGGGGTAATCCTGCAGGCTGGGCGAACGCGAGGGGGGCGGGCCGAGCACCGTGGCGCCGTTGTGCACGAGGTCGTGGAGCTTGCGCATCACCGCCGGGCGCATGGTATCGAGTGCGGGCAAGACGAGCAGACGGTAGGTGGGGCCGTGCGGCAGGGTGAGCAACCCGTCGCGGACCGCGAGTTTGTCGAGGATGACCTCGGCGTTGAAATAGTCGAAGTCGCGGCCGGCCGGCAGGGGGTGGTTCGCGGGTGCCGGTCATCTTGGGGGCATCTTCACCGATGAAGTAGGCGACGTCGGCGACGCGGTGGCCTTGCTGGAGGAGCCAGCAGCAGCGGCGCAGGTAGTCGATCCAGGCGCGGCCTGGTTCGAACCAGGTGTTGTGCCGGTTGAACTCGGTGCCGAACCAGGCGTTGACCCCCGGCACCTGCTCCTGCCACGGCTGGTGGATGTAGACGTGCAGGACGAAGTGATTGATGCCTTCGCAGAGCGCCCAGTCGCCGCGGGCTTTGAGGGCGCGCGGGGCGTTCTGAAAGGCAGGTCCGCCGGTGAACGCCTCGGCGGAAACGACCGGCATACCGTAAGTGTTGGCGCAGGAGGCGGCGGCGCGACACTCGATCGAGCCGAGGTCGCCCGTCACCCAGAACTCGCCTCCGACGCGGTCGGAGGCGCCGCCGTACTGGAGGAACTCGGCCGGGAACCCCCAGTGGCCGTAATTCTCGAGCCAAAGACCCAGGCCATGGGACCGGCAGGCCTCGCGCAGGCCGCCGACGTATTCGCTCGCCACGCGATCCGCCACGAGGCGGCGGAGGTCCCAGAGGAAGCGTTCGCTCTGGTCGGCGCTGCCGAGGAGTCGCCCACTGAGGACCGGCAGCCAGGGGATGGGGTCGTAGCCGTAGCGTTGACGGAAGGCGGTGTCGAAGCCGTCGGTCCAGTTCTGCGCGCCCATCTCGTAGCTGTCGGCCACGACGCGGGTGAAGGCCTGGCGGTCGGCGGCGGGGACGCGGCGGAGCACTTCGCCGATGAAGGCTTCGAAGTGTTGGGTGGCAAGGGTGCGGTTCATCTTGTCCACCTCGAGGCCCTGGCCCTCGGGAGAGGCCGGGCTGTTGCGCATGCCGGTGGGCGTCATGCCGATGCGCTGCACCACCCACTCACCGGCGGGCACGTCCCAGTCGAGCGTGCCATCGGCGGCCATTTGACGGGAGAGATCGCGGATCCCGCGGGTGGGCACAACCAGTTCCGGTTGGTCCGGTTCGGGTTGAGTCGGCCAGAGGTAGGTGTCCCACAGGGGGAGAGGCGTGGGATGCATTTTGCCGAGTTGCTTCTCGACGTACGATTCGAGCCGGGCGGCCCCGGACAGTTCAATCTCGGCCAGTTCGCGCGGGCGATCGCCGCCCTGCACGCCGGTGAACACGAGGCGGAACCGTTGGGCGGTCGTCGCCGGGAACGAGACGGCCACCGGTCCGCGGGGCAGGAAGCCTACGGCGATGGCCATGTTCGAACGGTCGCAGCGGAACCGGCGCACGGTCCGGAAAGCGCTATCCGCCGCCGCGGCCTGCAATTCGACCTCGGCCCCGAACGGCTCGGTGCCCGGCACGATTCGCAACGAGCGAGCGGTCCAGGCAGAGGACAGTTCCCAGTCGATGGTGAAGGTGCTTGAGCCGCGCCCGGCGTCCGCGGGGAACGCGGTTACGGTCGCAGGATCGCCGTCCATCAGCCGTTCCAGGCCTTCCACCGATGGGGTGGAAGTGACGCGCGGTTTCTGCTGCGCGAGGCTGTCTGTGTCGTGACGCGGCGCGGGGAACGCAAGCACGGCCACATCCTGGAAGGGCTGCGCGGGTGCCGGCAGGGACCGGGTGAACCGGCGCGGACCGCTGACGCGGACTTCGGAGGTGGCGAGGCAACGCATCGTCTGCTCCGGCGTGATCCACGGTCCGCCGGACTGACTCCAGCCCGGGCAGTTGAACATGCCGATGTCGACCCCGGTTCGGGCGCCTTCGCGAATCGCGTGTTCAACCAGGTCCCACCACGCCGGCGAGAGGACCTTGATGTCGCCCGCCGGGACGTCCTCGAGGAAGATGTTCCCGATGAACACCTCGCCGATGCCGACGCGGGCCATGGCCTCCAGGTCGCGCGTGATGCCGTCCTTCGAGAGGTGATCGCTGATCCAATACCAGTAGCACCAGGGCTTGGTCGCGGAGGGCGGATCGGCGAACCCATGTTCGAGCGGATCGGTCGAGGCCAGCGTGGAGAGGACACCGGCGGCGGCGAGGGCGAGGAGGCGCTTGCGTCTCATGGAATCGGGCGGGGCGAGCGGCGAGGAAGGCAGTTTACCAGAAGACAAGGAAGAACAGTGCCACCCCTGCGATCACGGCGAGGCCGGCGAGCTTGACAACGGGGGCGGTCTCGAGGGTGAGGTCTGTGCGTTCAGGAAGGCGCCGGGGTTCTGACAATGGCCAGACCAAGGTGATGAAGCCCATGACGGCCAGCACGAGGCTGAAGGTCAGGGTCGCGTGCACCAGGAAGTGCAGCTCCTGCGCGTAGGTCTGGAACAGATGATAGATGGCCGGACCGGCCACCAACCCGGCGACGCCGGCCGAACCGGGGGCGGTCTCAACCAGCATGCCAAAAAAGGAACACGGCGACGATCCCGGGCCAGATGTAGCCCTGGAACACTTGGATGAATTGGAAGACCCCCTCGAACTTGGGATCGGCGATGGCCGGGGCGATGACACAGCCCACCAGCATGCACGCCACGGTCAGCGTCCGGCCGAGCCAGACCAGTCGGGTCTGCGAGGCATCGGGTTTGAGCCAGCGCCGGTACACGTCCATGGTGGCGATGGTCGAGGCCGAGTTGACGAGAGAGGCCAGCGTGCTGGTCACGGCGCCGGCGATGGCGGCGCAGATGATGCCCCGCACGCCGGGCTGGATGAGTTGGGCGATGAGCGTGGGGAACGCCGCGTCGCTGCGTTCGGCGAGCTGATCGGGGTAGAGTTGCCGGGCGATCAGGCCGGGCATGACGATGGCAAAGGGCACCAGCAGCCAAAGGGCGCCGGCGAAGACCATGCCCAACTGACCGTCGCGGAGCGTGCGGGCCGCCAGATTGCGCTGCACGATGAACTGGTTCAGCCCGCAGTAGTAGAGGATGACGATCCACATGCCCGAGACGATGCCGGTCCACGGAAGGTCGGGATTGGCTGCGGGGAGGACCATGTGGAGCTTGTCCGCGTTGTGGGCGGTGAAGGCGCCCCAGCCACCGACCGCCTTCAGGCCCAGGCCGAACACGAGCAGGCCGCCGGCCAGGAGGGCCAGGCCCTGGACGAGATCGGCCCAGGCGATGGCCTTCAGCCCGCCGAAGGTTGAATAAACGGCGCCGATCAGGCCGATGATCCACACTGCCAGGGTGAGGTCCAGGCCGGTCAGCGTGTGGAGTGTGACGCCGCCCGAGTAGAGCACGGCAGGCAGCACGACCAGCGTGTAGATCAGGATGGTGAGGACGGCCATCAGGGTGCGCGCCGCGGCGTTGTAGCGGTATTCCAGGAACTCCGGCATCGTGTAGATCCCCGCCCGCAGAAACCGCGGCAGCAGCGTCATGGCGATGATCACAATCCCCACCGACCCGGTAAGTTGCCACGCGCTGACGGCGAGCCCGACCTTGCCCGCCGCCTGCCCGGCCATCCCGACCATCTGCTCGGTCGAGATGTTCGCCGCGACGATGGAAATGCCAATCAGCGGCCAGGCCAGTCCGCGGCCCGCGAGGAAGAAGTCGGCCGAGTTCTCGGTGTGATCACGCGCGCGCCGGCTCTTCCACACGCTCAGACCAACCACGAACGCGAAGAAACCGATGAAGCTCAGGATATCCAGCGACGAGAAGTTCATGGGACGGAAGGACGCGGACTGACGGGCGAGACCAGGAACACGGACTTCAGGTACGGCAGGCCGAGCTCCACCCGGGTGAAGTCGGTGTCGCCGTGCCGGACGACGTTGCCCGCGACCGGCTCGATGGCGCCGGTGTGGGGATCCCAGGACTCCAGTTCGTGTCGGCCGCGCAGCGTGACGGTGGATCCTGTGAGCCCGGGGGTGAGGTTCGCGAAATAGAAGACGTGGCGGTCCTTCCAGCGTTTGTGGATGTAGCGCAACGTCCGGCCCGGTTCAAAGGTCACATCAAAGTCCAGCCCGGCGGTAGCCAGAGCCCCGCTCAGCGAGGCCGCGGTCAGGGTGCGCAGGCGGACCGCACAACCGCCCCGGTCGTTGCGGCGGACCGTGTGCGTCGCCGGTTCGGCGGCGGTGTCCCCGGTTCCGAACAGGGCTTCGACGACACGGGCCACCTCGGCGTCGTGGCCGAACTCGGCGGACTGGGAGGGCAACGTGCCGGTGGCGATGACGCACCCGCCCTGTTCGTAGAACGCCTGGATCTTCCGCAGGCTGCTCCAGTGAATCGTCTTGTGGCCGGGGAGGAGCAGCACCGCAAAGCGCCCGGGATGCAGGCGGTTGGGCAGCACCAGGCGGTTGCCTTCGACCACGCACCGTTGATCGAGCACTTCGGGGTGGAGGTAGGTGAAGTCGCGACCCAGCGCGACGGACAGGAGTTCCGCCACGTCCACATAGTCCGCCTCCGGCACCGCCACGCCGCCCTGGTAGTGGCCGAGGGGACCGTCCAGATGATGACTGCCTTGGAGGGTGGCGATGGGGTAGAGCAGGGCGAGGTCAGCCACGTGGGCGGCATCGTTCTGGAGCAGCACATTCAGGCGCGCGAGGAAGGTGTTGAACTCGGGCAGCCGGTCGGCGTAGCGCGGGTCGCGCCAGGAAAGCTCGGGTTTGAATGTGACCTGGGTGTCGTCGTACCAGACCGCGTGGGGGATGAGGAGGTTGATGCCCTTGGTGTATTGCTCCATGGCCACGGTGTAGATCTCCTCCCACGGCAGGTCGCCCATGGCCCCGTAAGTCTCGGACATCACCAGCGCCCGGTCGTAGTTGTAGGCGGCGGAACTGACGACCTTGTAGAACCGTTCGGCCGGGCGGTCGCCGCCGATCTTGTCAATCCCGGGGATGGCCAGGTACTGGAAGCACTTCATGAGGTCGCCCGAGACCGACACCGGGTTGATCACCTCTTCCTGGTCCTGATGGCCGGTGGCGGTGATGTGATGGGCGTCGCACCAGTCCTGGATGCGTTTGGTGAAGCCGGTCGCGTACAGCTCGGTGCGGAAGCCAAACAGGTAGTTCCGCGCCGCGGCCGTCTGGGGGCCGATGTCGTGCCACAACGCCGGGTAGTACGGCCGCGGATCGAAGCCGTGTCGCGCCACGAATTTCTGGTTGAACTGGCCGGTCCAGCTCCGGCCCTGGGCCCGGTAGAGCGTGGGTTCATCGAAGAAGGTCGAGTCGATGGTGGTGCCAAAATGCCGGGTGAAGCGTTCGTAGTAGGCCTGGTGCGTGATCTCGATGAAACGGTCCGCCGCTTCGGGATCCAGGTAATCGCAGATGGGATCGCCGTCCGTGACGCACACGAAGACCATCAGCTTCCAGGTCCCTTCCGGCACCGCCCAATCGAGCCGTGCCTCCCGCACCGTGTCGGAGAGTTCGTGGCGCACGAAGGTCGTGGGGTTCAGAGCTACCAGCGCCGCCAGGGAGCCGGAAGGGAGGTTCGTCTGGAACCGGCCCGGTCCCACCACGTCCCATTCGTGCTTGTCCAGTCGCTTGATCGTCAGGTGAGGCCAGCGTTGGGCAAAGAGGCTGACGTCGCTCGAGTTCTGGGACCCGGCCGAGCCGCTGGGGAACCCGAACTCGTCGTAGAGCGACAGGGTCAGCCCCAGGGCCTCGGCTTGTTCCAGGGCCGCGCCGTACACCGCGAAGTACTCCTCACTCAGGTAAGGCGGGGCAAACGCCCGTCCGAAGGGCAGGATGCCGAAGCCGCCGTACTTCGAGCGGTCTCGGGCCAACTGCATCTGGGTCCGGACCGTCTCGGCGTCGACCCGCGTGTGGTTCCAGAACCAGAGCGGCCGCGGCCAGTAATGTTGGGGAGGCGCGGCGAACGCGCGTCGGGCCTGGTCCACGGCTGTGGATGCGGGCGTCGCCGAAGACGGTTGAACGGCGCCCAGCCCGAGGCTCGCACACAGCACGATGAAGCCGACAGTCAGGCGAAGCCGCGGTCCCACGACCCGTGTGGTGCAGGCGTCCCGCCTGCCCTGCCAACGCCGCTGCGGCGCGTCCATGGTCAACGCACCGATGCTGCGGGGCCATGAACCGCGGGGAGTGCAGGCTGGAAGCCCGCACCACAGGTTCATGGGGAGGCTGAGGTGAGGATCCAGAAACCAAGGGTGTGGTCATGGCGTGGCAGGTGATGAACGGCTTGAGATCAGACGTCGCGCGCGGCGGCGGATGCGAGGCCTTTCCGGCAGCGTCGGTGTTGGGGCGGAGCATGCCGCGCCGACCGCCGCGGCGGAAGTCCCGATTTGCGAATGTTAAATGTTAAGATGCGACCCCAGGCAACGCAGGTGGGTCACCGGTGCCAGGCCGGGGCGAGGAAGTCGACCGCTTCGGCAAAGGTGGCTTTGCGGCGAAAATCGGCGGGCTGGTAGGCGGGGTTGTTCGGGTCGGCGTTCACCCACTGGGCGTGGTGTCGGCCGAAGTAGGTGCCGTAGAACTGGTAGTTGCTGTCGATCCAGCGCGCGAGGACCATCACCTCCATCTCCGTCAGCAGCGCCGAGTGATCGTCCTGGGCGTTCTTCGGATGGTCGCGGACGGTGAGCAGTTCGAGCAGCGTGCTCTTCGGGGAACCCAGGCTCCGGGGAGGCAAATAGGCCCCGTTGTAGTTGCCGCGGTCACCGTGGAGAAAGGAGGTGAACTCCGGGATGATGGGACCCGCCAGTTCCTTGCGCGCGAGTTCCTCGTAGGAGGTGCTGTAGTAGAGCGTTGTCTCGCCGGTCAATCGCAGGCCTCCCGCGGGTTTCTCGGCACCATGGCAGGACACACACTTGGCATCCAGGATGGGCTGAATGTCCGTAGGATAGTGGATGACCTGGCCGGGGAGGCCGTCGCCGCCGTTCTCGACCCGGTCGCAAGGCTGGGGCTGCGGGAGGCTGGGCGCACGCCGCAGCGCCATCAGCGAAGGGGGTGTCCGGGGTGGGAGTTCGGTGGGATGAACCGTGGCAGCCGGTGCAGGAGCGCATTTCGCCGGGCGCATAGTTCACATAGGTTCGCTCGCGCTGAACTTCGCGGAAGTTCTCGTCGAGGGCCTGGTAGAAGATGCTGCGATTGGCCGGCACGACGAAGTGGGCCGACCCATCGGCTTCGACGGGCACGACCCCCCATTGGACCCGCGGCCAGAGCGCTGCCTTCCATCCCGAACTGCTCAGGGAAGGGTCCCAGCGCCGGCCGGTGGACCAGTAGCGCGGCAGGGCTTCGTTGATGCGGATCCATTTGACCGTGCCAGGGCGACGCCCTCCATCCCCTGATGAACGTCGGCCACGACACAGACCGCCTCACCGCGGGCGGCATAGTGGGGGTCCCGGCTGGATTCGATTGCAGGGGGAACGGGCCGCGCCACGACGGGTAGCGGATGCCAGCAGGAGAGGAGCGGGTCGGCATACACCGGACGGTGGCGTCCGTCGGTGTCGAGGAGGTACAGCGCGTACGCATTGGCCACCTGCTGATAGTGGTCCGCCGCGTTCACCTTGTAAGACACCAGGAACTGGCGATCACTGACCGGGTACGGATGCGTGTAGAGGTGTCCTTGTCGGCCGGAGGGATCGTGCACATACCCGCCTGACGCCGTGCGGAAGTGCCACCCGGGTTCGGTCCGTCGCTGGATGAACACGTGGGGCGTGAGGTTGACCACCGGATAGCGTGGGTCGCCTTGAACGTACTCCGGTTGGTCGGGATCCGGACCGCGCACCCGCACCCCCATGCCGTAGTCCACGAGCAGGATTGTCCCAACACATCCACCCTGCGGGAAATGGCAGGTTCCACACACACCAGACGGGGCGCGCCGCCCGGCAGGGGGCTGCGGGTACATGTAAACCGTGGTCGTATCCTCGGCGAGCCCGAACAGTTCCTGGGGTCGGGAGCCGTCGGGGTTCATGGCCCAGATCGTCTTGCCCACCCGTGCCCCCTTGTCGATGTATTCCCAGCGGTGGTACATGACCCGGCCGTCGTCGAGGATGACGGGACAGAACTCGCTCACGGGACTGCGGGTCAACGGTTCGACCCGGGTGCCGTCCGGCTTCATCCGGTGGAGACCGGGCGCCACCAGATGGGAGGAGCCGCCGCAGAGAACCGTGTGCTCGTTGCGTGTCGACGAGAAGATGATGTCGCCGTCGGGCAGGTAGCAGGGATGGATGTCGTCCGTGTGCCAGCCCGGGCTCCAGCGTGCGGCTTTCTCGGCTTCGTCGGCGGGTGCGAACGACACCTGCCGCAACCCCGTGCCATCGAGGCCCACCTCCCAGATCCGAAAACCGGCGCTGGGATGCTCGCGAAAGTCGAACAGCACCTTCCGGGCGTCGAAGGACAGGCTGATCTTGCCGATCAGGCCCCGGCCGCCGGGGAGTTGGGCCGCGGTCACCACGGGTCGGGCGGACTGTGTGCGGAGGCTGTAGAGGTAAACACCGTTCTCGGGTACAAACCGGTCGGGGCTCGTGCCGTTGTTGATGTCCGTGTAGTAGTGGTCGGAGGAGTAGGGCTTGCGTTTGACGAACAGGATCTCGTCGAAACCCAGTTCCTCGGCGGTCACGGCCGGGAGGGAGGGACGGGGCTTGAGCAGGTACCGGCTCGGTGCCGGCAACCGGGGGGCTGGGCCAGGGCGGGCATTCCGCCCACGACTGCGATTGCCCACAGCCCGCTCAAAGCCAGGGCGCACGCCCGGCGAAAGGTGGTTCCAGCTCGGCGCATGGAGCGGAGCGTGTCAGAACGTGGATTAGCGGGCAACGGCGTTCTGCCTCCCTGCACGAGGCCGAGTTGTGACCCACCGCAGAGGCGCGAAAGACACAGAGGGGAGGGAACGGGTGCGGGCAGAGGGGCGGAGGTGAATGGGGGGGAGCACTGGCTCGTTCCTCTGCGTCCCTCGCGTCTCTGTGGTGGCTCCGTTGTCAAGGCGGCGATCGCCACTGGGCACTTCCCCTCCCCACGTGGGTCCGGGTACTTTCCCGCGCCATGCAGACCATGGACTTGGGACTTCGCAGAGCAGGCCCGTGCATGTGGGCGGGCGATCCTGCCGGAGCCAGTTGCCCGGCTGTGCAGGGCGGTCGTTCAAGCCCCCCCACGACACCTCCTCACGTCGGCGCCTACCGCGGGGATGCTGTTTCCTGGCGAAGGGGCTTCGGATTCGCGGGTCGGGCGGCGGGGGTCTTCGCGTTCGTTTGGACTGCGGTCCTGCTGGTGTCGGCAGCCCTGCCGGTCACCAGGATCGACCCGGCGGAGCAGGGGTTCGTCAGCAAGCGCCTCGAGCCCGCCGCGCCTGAAGCGGTCCCGGGTCCGGTGCGCCTGGCCATCACGCGCGTCATCCCGGAAGCCGCGCGTCGGCTCCCGCTGAGCGCGGTGCGCTTGACCGGTGGGCCGCTGAAGAACGCCCAGGATCTGAACGCGCGCATCCTCCTCGCGCTGGAACCCGACCGCATGCTGGCGGGCTACCGGCTGCGGGCCGGTCTCACCCCCAAGGCGGAAGGCTACGGCGGCTGGGATGCGGTGCAGGGCAAACAGCTCACCGGCCACCTCGCGGGCCATTACCTGTCCGGGGTCAGTCTGATGTACGCCGCCACCGGCGACCCTCGGTTCCGGGAGCGCGTCGACCATCTCGTGCGCGAGCTCAAGGAGGTTCAGGACCACCGGGGCAACGGTTATCTCGGCGCCCTCACCGACAACCAGGGCACCGACGCCGCAGAACTTTTCGAGCAGGTGGCGGGAGGCGACATTCGCTCCGGCGGGTTCGATCTGAACGGGATGTGGTCGCCGTGGTACACGCTGCACAAGACCTACGCCGGGTTGCGTGACGCCTGGCGGTACACCGGGAACGCCACGGCGCTCGAGCTGGAACGCAAGTTCGCCGCCTGGGCGGAGAGTATCGTCGGGCGCATGACCGACACCCAGGTCCAGCGCATGCTGAACACCGAGTTTGGCGGCATGAACGAGATCTTCGCCGACCTCTACGCTGACACCGGCGATCTCCGCTGGCTGCAGCTCTCCTATCGGTTCGAGCACCACGCCTTCACCGAGCCTCTCAAACGCCACCAGGACAACCTCGCCGGCAAACACGGCAATACTCAGGTCCCGAAACTGATCGGGTCTCTCGCCCGTTTCAGCTACGTCGGCGACCCCGGTGACGGCTATGCCGCCAGTTTCTTCTGGGATCGGGTTGTGCAACACCACAGCTACGCCACCGGCGGGCATGGCAAGGACGAGTACTTCGGTGAACCAGACCAGCTCAGTGAACGCGTGGATGGTCGCGTGGCGGAAACCTGCAACGTGTACAACATGCTCAAGCTCACCCGCCAGATGTTCACCCTGCGCCCCGACGCGCATTACGCCGACTTCCACGAACGCGCCCTCTTCAACCACATCCTCGCCTCGCAGGATCCGCAGGAAGGTTGGGCCTGCTACATGGTCCCCGTCGGGCGTGGCGTGCAGCGCGAATACGAACGCAACATGCTGGACGGCGGCTTCACCTGCTGCACGGGGTCGAGCCTGGAAAGCCACGCCCTGCATGGTCACGGCCTTTACTACGCGTCGGACGACACGTTCTGGGTCAACCTTTACGCGCCTTCAACGGCCGCCTGGGCGGAAGCGGACGTGCGGTTGACGACGGAAACCGACTTTCCCGAGGGCGAATCGGTCCGCCTCCAGTTCAAGCTGGCTGCGCCGAAGCGGTTCACGCTGGCCTTGCGACGGCCGTTCTGGACGGACGCCGGATTTGCCGTGACCGTGAACGGCGTCCCGGTCCCGGCGGTGGAACTCGCCGCTCCGGAAGCCGACGCCAACCGGCCCCGCAACCGCGCGGCGGCGGAGCCGACGGTCAGTTGGTTCGTGCGTCTGGAACGGATGTGGGAGAACGGGGACGTCGTCTCGGTCACGCTGCCGAAGCGGCTGCGACTCGAACCGTTGCCGGACAACCCGCGGCGCGTCGCGCTGCTCTGGGGACCGTTGGTGCTCGCGGGGACCTGGGCCCGGAGGAGGCGTCCCGACGCGGCAGGAGCCGGACGGCGACGTTCGACTCGGTCCCCGTCTTCGTGGCCGCCGAGCGACCGGTTTCAGAATGGCTCGAGCCCGTTCCCGACCGGCCGGGGAGCTTTCGGACGGTGGGCGTGGGCCATGATCGCGAGGTCGAGTTCGAGCCGTTGTATCGGCTCCATCGTCGGACCTACGCCGTGTATTGGGATCTCTTCACGCCACCGGAATGGGAGCAGCGTGCCGCGGAGATCGCCGCCGCGCGCGAGCGTCAGGAGAAGCTCGAGGCGGCCACGGTGGGCTTCGTGCAACCCGGCGAGATGCAGGCGGAGCGCGACGCCAACATGCAGGGCGAAGAGACTTCGCCGGACCGCGTCATGGGTCGGCCCGGTCGGCGGGCGCGGCAGTGGTTCTCGTTCGATGTGCCGGTGGATCCGGCACATCCGATGGCCCTCGTGGTCACGTACAACCTGGACGAGTGGCGCGAACGGACCTTCGACATCCTGGTCGACGGCGTCCGGGTGGGTCAGCAGCGCATCGAACGCCGCGGCCCGATGCGGTTCTTTGACGTCGAGTATCCGATCCCGGCGGAGCTGGTCCGGGACAAGCAGCGGGTGACCGTCCGATTCCAGGCGACCGAGGGCAACGAGGTGGGGGCGGTGTTTGGCATCCGCATGATTCGAGCCGACGCCGAGCGCTGAGCGCTGCGGGGCGAAACGCTGTGGGAAGCGTCCTGTTCCTCTCGGACCTGCCCAGCGCCCATGAACCGCGGGGGTGCAGGCTGGCAGCCCGCACCCCAGGTTCAGGGAGCGCCTCTCTCAGCCCAATCCCCGATGTTCGTAATCGGCGGAGGGACGCCCCGTCTTGGATTCTCCACCGATTACGAACATCGGGGATGGGGGAAGTGACGGGTCAGGCGGTTCATGGAGAGTTCCAGGAATAACCTCACCCCTCGCCCCTACGCAAAGCGGCGGTCAACCGCTCGCACTCCAGACGCTTCGCGACCCTCACAGCGTCCGGCCTGCGCAACGCGTCTGGAGTGCGGCGTCTTTCAGCGGCGCTTTTCGTGCCCTCACCCTGACCTCGAAGGACCAATCCATGGTCGTGGCTGGCCGCCGGGATTCGTGGACGCCGCCTGTCCCTGGGGCGCAGGACCCGATCCTGCCGCGACCGACTGCAGGCGCCGACGTGAGGAGGCGAAGGGTATTGTCCCTGGCCCACAACGCCTCCTCACGTCGACGCCTACGGCGGGTATGAGGGTTCCCGGCTGGAGTCGTCGGGGCAGCGGGGGGTAGCGCGGGTGGGCAAGGCTCCTTACCGGCCCTGGAGTCTCTCAATCATGCGGGCGAGGCGGTGCCGATGCGCCAGGATCTCCCGGGGGTCGGTGGTGAAACGGGTCAAATCGACCGACACAGTGTGCGGCACCTGGAGCAGGTGTTTCGCTTCGGCCAGCAGGGAAGCGACCTCGGTGCTGACGGTCTGGTTGTCGCCCGCGTGGGTCGGGTGTTGGAGCCGCTGGATCTCCTGTTCAAGGAGCCAGAAGTACTCGTAGTCCTCCATGCCGTCCCGGAGGTTCTCCCAGCGGACCGAATTGATGGGGCCGTCGAGGGCGGGGGGTTGTGGCGGTGTTGGGATTGCGACGCGGCGGGTAGAGGAAGCGGCCATCGCCATTGCCCCAGGGGCTGCGGGTGCCGGCGGGGGTGCCGTAGCCGCTGACCCAGCTCATGGGATCCTCCCACGGGTCCTGCAGCGAGTCCGGGTAGGCGGTCGGGCTGTGCCACCAGAGGGTGGCCCAGATGAGCAGGCCCTGGACGCCATACTGCCAGGATTGCCAGGGCCAGAGACGGAGTTCAGTGCCCGGATGGTCGATGAACTCGGTGAGGTACGGTGCTTTCGGGCCCGTGCAGATGTACCACCAGACCTCCTCGCCGGCGTCGCGTCGGGCACGGACCTTTTCCAGGGTCCACTCCGGCGTGAGGGCACACCAGATGTCGACGTGGCCGAGGAGCGCGGGCTCGGGTTGCTCGGTCATCATGCGGCGCAGCCCCGGGGCAGCGTCTTTGATGCGTTGCTGGCCGGCGACGACGAACTCGTAATCCTTGGGGTCGGGTTCATCGAACCAGTAGGTGTAGGCGCGGTCCAGCCAGCCTCGGGCGCGGAGGTGTCGTTCCACCTGGCCAAGGTAGTCCTGGAACAGGCGGGTGTGCTCGGGGGTCCCTTCCTGGAAACCCTCGAGCTGACCAAGGTGGCGGCTGTGGAAGGTGCCGCCGCCCATGCCGCGCAACGGGAGTTGGAAGGTATTGAAGGGGCTGCCGACGCCCGGGCCGGGCAGGTCGCTGGCGCGGGATTCACCGGCATCAGCCGCGAGGCCGCCGCTTGGCCGGCCGTCCAGCCAGCGTGCGGCGGCGACGTCGAACCGGCTGAAGTCCACGCGGGCCTGCTTGTTGGCACCTTCGCCTTCGAAGCGCACGTCGATGGGGGCGTAGTCGTAGAAGGAGTAGGGACTGATGCGGTGCTCGGCGAAGTTGTGGAGGTACCGCTCGAAGACGGCGATCTGGTCGGCGCGATTCGTGAGTTTGTGATAGCGATTGATGGCACTGGCGCCCAGGCCCAAGGCGCTGCGCAGGTGGGTTTCGCGTGGCAGGGCGAAATCGTAGACCTCGACGACCAGGGGCACCCGGTGGGTCTCGGTGTGCGGACCGGCGCGGAGTGCGAGGGTGAGTTCGCTCGTGTGCCGTCCGGGTGCCGCGGTGCGGGGAACGTAGAAGGTCAGCCAGAGCGGGAAGTTCTGGTGCGCGGTGAGGGTGCGAGGCAATTGGAGCGGAGGCAGGGGATCCGGGTACCAATCGGCTTCGCACGTGGCGTCGGTGGGAAGGGTGACGTGGACATAGCCGACTTCCTCAAGTCGGAGGGCCACCGGGCTGAGCTCGCCTCCCGCGTCGTGCCAGGCGACAGGCTGAGCGGTGATCAGCTCAAGATCGCGGGCGGCTCGGAGGATCAGTTGGGCGGCCTCGAATTCTCCGCGGGCGGCGGTGACAGTGACCGGTTGCGTGGGCGCGGTTGCCGTGGGGGGCTGGCTGGACCGGCCAACCTTCCAGCCGCTTTCGCACCACCAGAGGTCGAGCGGTCCAGAACCAGCCAGGCGATAGCCGGTCCGGGGATCGTGGAGGTGGTTCACCCGGGCGCGGGTCCGGCCGTTGAAGAGCGGGCGGTCGTTGTCGGCGGTGAACTCGAGGTGCAACGCATGTTCCCCAGGTTCGTTCGCGGTCACCGACAAGCGCAGGTCGGCTTCCTGGCCGGGTTCGAGCCGGAAGGGCCGGGCGGTGGGCGCGGCGGTGCGCACGGTGGGGCCCTGCAAGGCGACGCGGCCTGCGAGGGGGCGGAGGAGGTGTTGGCCGCACGGAGGCTGAGCCGGATTTCGCCCTGGCCGCGGCGGGAATCGAGTTGGAAGGCGTTGACGACGAGTGCCGGGTCGCCGCGGTTGACCTCGAGGAAGTCGGTTTGGCCGGCGGCCTCGTAGGGGGCGGGAGGATCGATCTGGGCCTCGTAATCGCAATGGTTGACCTGGAGGGCGGTGTCTGGATCCGGGGTGTGCAACCGGAGATAGCACTCCGTGGCGGGCAGCAGTTCGGCGGGCAGGATCAGGTTGCCGGCACGGTCGGTGGCGCCGAGCGCGCCCAGGGAGGTCCACTGGTGACCGTCGCGACTGGCCTCGACGCGCAGGGTGCCGGCGACGTGATGGTTGATGGCGACGCGGACCTGCGCGCTGGTCTGCCGGAAGCCGGGCAACGCGAAGCGGTACACGACCTGGGCACCGGGGGAGAACACCCAGCGATCCGAATTGAAGCTGGCGGTGCTGCGTTCGAGGGGGCGATGAAGGTTGGCGGCGAGCCCGCCGAGTTGGAGGGAGAAGCGGTAGAGGTCGTGGGTGAGGTGCTCGTTCTGGCCAAGCTGCAGCGGCGGGCTGCCGGCGGGTTCGGCGAATTCGCGGTGGCTGGCCAGGGCAGGCAGCAGTTCGGCATCGTCGAATTCGATTTCCCCGCGCACATGCCATTGGCCGAGGCGGACGAAGTCGCTGGAGGCGTCGTCCGGTTGACGGAAGATGAAGCCGTACTCGCGCCACTGGAAGTCGAGCGGGAAATCGCGGTTGATGCGGCTGGTGCCGGCCACGGCTGTGCCGCCGCTCGCTTCGCTGAGGCGGCGGGCGCGAAAGCGCAGGGCGTAAACTCCGCCGGGCTGCAGCGGCAGGGATTCGGTGCGCCAGACACTCTGGTCCTCGCCTTCACCCCGCACGCGCACGACGCGCCCGGGGCCGGGCGAGGTTGCGGTGGCCCATTGCCCCGGGCCGTCCACCAACCGCCAGCCGCTGGGCTGGGTGCTGCCCGCCTCGAAGCCAGGGTTGGGCAGGAGATTCTGGGTGTGGGCGGCGAGGCCGAGGCCCAGGAGGGTGACGAGGAGAAGACGGGTCTTCATGAGGGCGCGCGTGAGGTTCATGGTTTGGGGACAAATCGCAATTCATCCAGCGCCACTTCGATACCTGGACGCGAGACGGGGTCCAGGCGCAGCCGGGTCACGATCCCCCGCCAACGGACACTCTCGGCCACCGGCAGATGGTAGTCGTGCCACTGTCCGTCTACGGCGACGGGGAACCGCACGCTGGTGGCTTCGCTCTCGGGCAACCGGGTGGTTCGCCAAAAGACTTGCGCGCCATCCTGCGTGGGCAGGCCGTTCGTGGCGGTGAGTTTCAGACGGAGCTCGAGGGCCGGGAAATCGCGCGCCCGAAGCTGGAGCGGGGGCCGAAGAACGCGGGGTCCCGACCAGTGGTCCAGGCGGTGAGTGCGCCGGCTTCGATACGGGCTTCGGTGAGGTTCATACCGTTGCCCCAGCCTTCGTCGGCGGTGTCGA
This sequence comes from Verrucomicrobiota bacterium, assembly GCA_027493615.1. GTDB lineage: Bacteria > Verrucomicrobiota > Verrucomicrobiia > Limisphaerales > J093 > DSVZ01. Next base: position 40,749 of record JAOSKK010000037.1, on the reverse strand, counting down.
ACGACCAGCGGGTTTGTCCCGGGGCGTCGAGCGGGATGTCGTACGGACCCAGGCCCACATCCGCCGGGGCGAAGTCGAGGTGGTCGGGGGTGGCGTCGGTGAAGACGGCGCGGAGGGCGTCGAGGTAGCCGAAGCCGAACTCGCGATGCGGCTCGATGTAGGAGCCTTCGCCCCACTCGTTCCAGGCCTCGATCAACACGAGTCGGCGCAACGCGGCGTCGCGTTCCCCGACGGCGCAGGCAGTGGCGGGTGCGGCGGCGTTGCTGGCAGAGACCCTGGGGCGGTGTTCCAGGAAGTGGCGGGCGTCGGTGAGGTGTTGACGGAGGAGCGCGGGGGTGCGGCCGTAGCGGACGAGGTTGTTTTCGCCGTGCCAGGGGCGGCTGTCCCAACCTCCACAGACCGGCGGCACGAGCGGGAGCAGGCCGAGGCTCTCGAGCTGGTCCCATTGGTACCGGTAGCCGTCGAGGAGGGTGGCGAAGGGCGCGAACATGCCCTCGCCGGTCATCCCGAGTCCGGGCCAGGTGTAGGCGGTGACTGCATCGTAACCCTCGGCCGCGGCGCGGCGGGCTTCGCCGACGTCGCCGACGCACGCCAGCAGGCAGAGGCCGGGCAATCCGGCGCGCTGGCACTCCTCTCGCATGGCGGTCAGGGCCCGCCGCACACCTTCGCTGCCCAGATCCTCGGTCAGCCGTTGCGGGCTGAAGATGATGACGATGGGTTGGCCGGCGACGGTGAGGTGTTCGGGGCGCCGGAAGTAGTGGGTGATCCAGTGCCGGGTGACCGCCACGCAATCCTCCTGCGAGTGGGTGCCGGGGGCGTTGTGGTTGGCCCAGAGCAGACAGAACTTGAGCCGGTGCCGGTAGCGCGCGCGGAAGTAGCCTTCGTGCAACGCGTGTTCGAGCTGACGCGACCCCTCGGACCAGTACCAGTCGTAGGCGAAGAACGTGAGGCCATGCTCGACGGCCCATTTGATGTGCCAGTCCGCGACTTCCGGATCCCCCTCGCGATACCAGCCCAGGATGGGCCGCCGCTCGGGAAAGCCGCGGAGGGGTTGCCATTGGCCGGCGTTGCGCCACCCGGGGAAGTAATAGGCGCCGACCTCGAAGGGGCCGCGCACCGGCACCGGTTCGGGGACGTAGTCGGTGGGAGGAAGATCCAAGGGCGGACTGAAGACGAGCGGGCAGTGGGTCAAGACCGGTGGGGCATTGGCGGCGCGAAGCGCGAGCTGGACGGACGTGTTGCCGGGTTGTTCCGCCTGAACGGTCCAGCGGAAGGTGATCTCTTCCTCAAACTCGAGTGAGGTCGCGGGACGCGGTTCCGGCGCTGGACCGACCTCACCGAGACCGAGCGGTAGCTCGAGCATCGCCTGAAGGTTGGTAACGGGCGTGGCGCCCACGTTGGCGACAACAGCTTCGAGGATCGCCGGACGACCCGCGCGCAGGAATGCCTCCGCGGCGCCGAACCACCGGACCTTGAGGCGCGGGGCACCTCGCGGTTGGGAGCCGACCTCGAGCCAGGACAACGCCGCCTCCGCGCCGGGTGCGTCGCTGGGCTCCAAACCGAGGGCGAGGATCCGACCACGCCAGTTCGGCGCCGCCAGGAGGTCGAGGTTGTACGTGTGGGGGCCGGGTGTGGACTCGAGGGCGAAGGTGTAGCGATGCAGGCCGGGGGTGGCATCCGTGGCAAAGAGGAGGGTGCCGTGCTGGCCGCGGTTCACGGCCAGGTCGAGCGAGACGAAGCTCCGGGATTCGGCCTCGAACCGGAGGGGCGGGGCGAGCAGAAAGGCGCCGGGCGCACCAGCGCGGAGTCCGAGTGCCGTGGGCCGGGGCGTGACGTCGAGCGTGCCGACCGGTTGCCAGCCATGGAGGGTGTTGGTGAAGACGAAGCCGGGCGTTTCGGCCTCAGTTGGCATCGTGAGTTCGCCGATGCGCAGCGAGTCGATGGCGAAGCGCCCTCCGTCAAAGAGATCGAAGCGCAGCCGCACGATGCGACCTTCCTTCTGCCAGAAGGGAAACACGCGGACGGTCTGCCACTGACCATCGCCGCGCACGCGGAAGCGGGTGGACTTGTCTTGGGAGAAGCCGCCAAACCGGCCTTCGCGGGTGCCGCTCCAGAACCACTCGCCGGTGCCGTCGCGGTCGGTGCGAAGGCGGGCTTCGAGGAACTGCCAGGGGCGGGCGGGGAGATCCAGGGGCGCGGCGAGTTCGAGGATGGGGTCGGGTCCGACGGCCTCGCATTCGAGCAGACCGTCGTGGACCGCCACGTTGGCAAAGTGGGCATTGGGTTGCCAGCCTTGGAGGTTGCCGGGAGCGTCGAAGGACCAGGCGACAGCCGCGGTGGTGGACGCCGGGGCGGCAGCGGATGGGAGGCCTGACATCGCAAAGGCGAGGGACAACAGCGAGAGGCGGCTGGCAGAGTGCGTGGTCATCGTGAATGCGGGCGTGCGAGGCGAGGGTAGCAATCGGCGCGGGGCTTGGGAAGCGGCCTGTCCCTTCTTGTGCCCAAAGGGGGAGTGTCTTGAAGGGGATCCTCAGTGCGTGTTCGCCCCCTGGCACTGCGACGCGTCGATCACCGCTACGTCATCCCCTGGCCGTTCTCCGGTTCCGCCTGGGCATGGGGCAGCGACGGTTGGCCGGGCTTCTCGGGTGCTCCGGCGCCAGAGGCCGCGAATCTTTCGCTTGCGGGCGTCGAGGACTTTCTGGAAACTCGGGGCGTGGTTGACGCCACCGACATCCGAAGCTATGGCAGGCGGGGTGGGAAGGTGCTGGCTCGATGGTTGATGTCGTCGTAAGCTTTTGGTGTTAAACAGTGCGCGCGTGGCGGAATTGGCAGACGCGCTAGATTCAGGTTCTAGTGGGTAACACCGTGCAGGTTCAAGTCCTGCCGCGCGCACCAACCTTCTCGGGGATTGCCTTTTCCAGCGCGGCGTGGCTTAACAAGCCCCCATGAATCGCCGCGCCTTTCTGCAGACCAGCTCGCGTGTCGCCGCCCTGGCCGCCGCCGTCCAGTACCTGCCCGCCACGTTCGCGGCTGAACGACCCCTCCGCGTTGCCCTCATCGGAACCGGCTGGTACGGCAAGAGCAGCCTCTTTCGCCTCCTCCAGGTCGCTCCTGCCGAGGTGGTGTCGCTCTGCGACGTGGACGAGCAAATGCTGGCGGACGCCGCGGAGCGCGTCGCGGAACGGCAGGCGTCGAAGCAGAAGCCGCGGCTTTACCGTGACTTTCGGAAACTGATCGCCGAACGGGACGTGGACGTGGTGATGGTCTCGACGCCCGACCACTGGCACGCGGTGCCGGCGATCGCGGCGATGCAGGCGGGGGCGGACGTGTACGTGGAGAAGCCGACGGGCGTGGACGTGGTCGAGAGCCAGGCCATGGTCGCGGCGGCCCGGAAGTACGGCCGGATCGTCCAGGTCAACACGCAGCGCCGCAGCACGCCGCATCTGCTCGAGGCCCGGGAAGAGATCATCCAGGCGGGGCGCTTGGGCAAGATTCAGCGGGTCGAGATCGGCTGTTACTGGCACATGCGGAACCGGGACACGCTGGCGTCGGCCCCGGACATCACGCCGCCAGCGCACCTGGACTACGAGCTTTGGACCGGCCCGGCGCCCTGGCGGCCTTTCACCAAGGTGCAGCATCCGCGGGGCTGGCGGGCGTTCATGGAGTACGGCAACGGCATCGTGGGCGACATGTGCGTCCACATGTTTGACATGATCCGCTGGCTGCTGGACCTCGGCTGGCCCAAACGCATCACGTCGTGGGGCGGCATCCTCAACGACCGGGCCAGCCGCGCGAACATCAGCGACACCCAGACGGCCCTGTTCGAGTACGACGACTTCAACGTGACCTGGAACCACCGCACGTGGGGACGGTCGCCCGAGCCGGATCCGGACTTCCAGTGGTTTGGCACGATCTATGGCGAGAAAGGCACGCTCAAGGCCAGCGTGTTTCGCTACGACTTCATCCCGGTGGGGACGGACAAGCCGGAGCGCACCCGCAAGGCCCTGCTCGAGTACGACCAGTATCCGGAGGATCGGACGGAGAAGGACCTCGAACGCCACGTGGCGTCGGCCATGCGGGGGCATTGGCGCAATTTCCTGGCGGCGCGCGAGCAGCGGGGTCAGAAGCTGCCCGTGGCGGACATCGAGCAGGCGCACATCTCGAGCAGCGCGTGTTTCCTGGCGAACACCTCCCTCGAACTGGGCCGGACGCTGACGTGGGATCCCGCGACACACACCTGCGTCGGGGACGACGCGGCCAACGAACGGCTGCGGCGGCCTTATCGCGCGCCTTGGGTGCACCCGGACCCGGCGCAGGTCTGAGCGGGCAAGCGCGGCCGGCCGGGTTGCGGCGTGGACGGTCGGTGTCGGATGCGCTGCCCGCCCGACGTGCCGCGGGGTGCGCTCAGGCGGAAGCGGTCGCGGAGGCGACCGGCGACCGGCTGTGGGCCACTTCGCTCAGGGCCCGGAGGGTTTCCTCGGCCATGCGGCGGGCGCTGTAGCGTTCGTGGGCAGCTTGACGACCGGCGTCGCCCAGGGCCTGAAGCCGGGTCGGATCGAGCAGGAGCGACTCGAGGGCGTCGGCGAGAGACTCGGGGTCGTTCGGTTCGCACAGCAGGCCGCCCCCGGTCGCCTCGATGATTTCCGGGAAGGCTGCGGTGCGGGGTTGAACAACGGGAACGCCCGCGGCGAGGGCCTCGATCAGGTAGAGTCCGAAGGCCTCGCCGTAGGAAGCCGGCACCGAGAAGACCGTCAGCGACTTGAGGAAGGCGATCTTGGCGGCGCGGTCGAGATTGGCATGGAACTCGACGTCGCCGAGCACACCGGCGGTGCGGAGGCGCCGGTGGAGTTCGCGCACAAAGGGGCGATCGGCCGGGCCGCAGTAACCGCCCACCTTGAGGCGCAGGTTGGGGACGCGGTTGCGCTGCTTGAGCAGGAGGAACGCTTCCCACGAGCAAGTCGAGACCTTTCTCGCGACAGAGGCGGGCGAAGTAGCCCACCACCGCAGGTGCCGACGGGGTGGCCGGGCTCCGGGCGGCTTGCGATTCGAAGCCGGCCAGGTTGATGCCGGGGGGCACAACACGGAGGCGCTGGGGAGCCAGGCGGAGCCGCTCGCCCATCCGCTCGGCGAAATAGCGGCTGGGGCAGAGGTAAAGGTCGGCGTCACAGGTGCGGTCGCTCAGGATCTTCCAGGCCTCGGCGCGCTGCGGGCCGGGGAGGGCGTCGAGGAAGCTGTCTTCGCCGGCGAGGAGGCAGACCACGGGCGACCCGATGGCCTGGCGGAGACGGCGGGCCAGGCCGAGGAGGAGGATGTTGGACAGGCAAACGACGTCGGGTCGGGTCTGGCCCTTGAGCCAGCTCACCAGTTCATCGAGTTCGCGGGATTGGTTGCCGTGTTCTCCCTGGAGCATGGAGATGGTGAGGTCGCCGACCTCGGCGGGTCGGGTCTTGGCGGCGAACTTGCCGACGAGGCGGAGGAGCCAGGGTTGGGCGAGGGAAGCGGTGGAGGCCGGGGGCAGGGCGCGGAAGAGGGCGCCGCGCTGTTCGAGGTAGACGTTGATGCCGCTGAAAAAGATGGGCACGCCGGTGCTCGTGTTGGCGTCGTCCAGCGTCAACGGGAGGTACATCGGCAACATGAGGGTCGAGTGGCCGAGCCGGCGCAGCTCGGTGACGAGGGTGTTATCGCGGATGCAGTTGCCGCAATACATGCCCCCGTGCCCGGGGTGATTTGAACGATGTTCACAGTTTGGCAAAGACTTTGTGTGCCGCCCGGACCCGGTCCGCCGGGCCGTGGGGTGAGGGGCGGCCGACGGTGTTGAGGCGGTCTAACACGGTGGGCAAGAGTAATGCAAACTCGAAGTGCTGTCCAAGTTGGGCGGTGGCCGGAGGTCGGCGGCTGGTGCGTCCCGAGGGTATTGGAGCTGCCGACCGGGTGAGAGCTGCGGGTAGCCCTCGCGACGTCGGAGCCTGGCAATCGAGGGGGCGTGTTGGAATGGGATCTGCTAGTGACCGGTGTCTGCCCGGAGATCGAACCCGGCGGGTGTCCCGCGAAGACTGCGCCGGGCGGGGCGAAGCAAGGGAGCGGAGAGGACATCAGGGGATCGTCGGGCGGGTTGACAATTGCGGCATCGAGGCCTTGAATCCTCGATGCCATCGGTGACGGCGGCGTCAGGCACTGACACGCCACACGTCCTCGAGAAAACCACGTACGTCGATTGTGCATCGAGGGCTTGAGGTGCGTCGCGCCTGTACCCCATTTCTCCGCGGGGGGGCGAAACGGGTTGAACCGCTTTGGCGCCGTCGGTCACCGATCTTCTTCCCTTCGCACCTCGCCTCCTCACGTCGGCGCCTGCGAGGGACCGACGGCCACCCGTCACGGGCGGTGGGGAATCCTCCGCGTGGGCAGCGGGGAACCATCCCCGGACGGGCTCACCAATCACGCAGCGGCTGCGCGGGTTCTATGGGCAAGGCGGGCGCTGGAGATACGGCGCCGGAGAGTACCGGTTGCAGGTGGACAGCGAGGCGCAACCGGGTGGTGTCGGGCAGGTGGATGGCGAGCTTGCGAATGCCGGTGTTGGGATTCTGGCGGTCCGGCTGGGGGCTGTTGGGGAGAGGGCCGGCCTCGCGGACGGTGAACCGGGCCTGAGGTGGTTCGAGCAGGAGGGCGCGGAGGCGCTTCCCGCCACGCTCGAGGGTGGCGACACGGGCGTCCGAGCCCAGTTCGACTTCTGCCGGGGTGTGCAGAAACCACCACAAGTCGACGGGTTCGGCGGATTCCATTTCGTCCTGGACGACCACATGAGCGGCGGGTGAGTCGCGTTCGCGGAGGGCGACGCCGCGCCGGACGGAAGTGGCGTGGCCGGCATAGGCCGCGGTGAGGTCCACTACGGCGGAGGCCTGGTGGGGAGTGGAGCTGAACCGGGTGACAGCGGCCTTTGCGGTGGGGGCCTGATCCGGTTCGGCGCCGGGGTTGAGGACCAGGGTATTGTGTCCTTCGGCGCGGAGCCGGTAGTAGGTCCAGCGCTGTTTCCCGAAGTAGCCGGGCAGGTTGTAGTCGTCCGCCCCGAGATCCACGACCCAGCGTTCGCCCAGCGCGTCGAGCACGAAGGTGCCGAGGTCCAGGTTGCTGTGGTTGGCCTGGTTGTCGCCGCCCTTGAAGCCGACAAACACCGCCTCGCGCTGATCCCAGGCGCTGCGCAGGGTGACGACCTCGGCGCCGCGGAAGTAGCGGTCCAGGGGCAGGGGCGAGCCGGCGCCGGGCAGCGGCGCGGGCGGAAACCACACGAGGTCGAGGGCTTGAGGCGAGGCCACGCGCGCCTGGTAATCCGCATAGGCCGGGGCCGAGAACCGCTGCGCGAGCCAGAAGAGCTCCGGGGACCGGATTGTGCCATCCCCGCCATCGGCATAGTTGAAGGTGCGCCCCAGGGGACCGGTGAGGTGGATCGGAAAGAGGCCCGCCTCGCGGAAGCCAGGGGTTTCGCCAAGGCCGAAGTCCGTGCCGAGCGCCGTCTCGAGTGCGGCGAGGAAGACGACGTTGTATTGAGTGGCGTAACGCCAGTAGCCCGGCCCCTCCGCCCAGGCGCCGTCGGGACCGTATTCGCGCATGGCCAGATGGATCGAGGGTATGGCCCCGGCGAGGAATTCGGCGGCCAGGGCGGGTTCGACGTCGGCGAGGGCGAGGGCGCCCATGCCGATGCCGCCGTTGCAGACCTGGTTCCAGTTGTGGCGGACGCGGTGCCAACCGGAACTGCGCCGGTGCACTTCGAGGGCAGGCTTCAGGCCCTTCTCGACCATGGCGCGGCGGAGTTCATCTCGTTGGTCGGGGGTCCAATGGTGGTACAGCCAGTCGTAGCCGATCGCGAAGGCGTGCGTCATCTCAGCCGTGTCCAGGAAGTGGCGTGGGTTCCAGTCAGGGAACGCGGCGGCGGCGGCCAGTTCCTCCCAGGCGCGCGTGGCGTAGCGCGGATCGCCCTCGAGCTGAAACAGCAGTGCGAGGGTGTAGACGCGGTCTACGACTCTGCGGCTGGTGCTCAGAAGGCGGAGGCGGTCGGGGATCTCGTAGCGGGAGGGGGTTCGTTGAGGATGCGCTGGGCGCGGTCGCGCAGCTTGCCCTGCCATTCGCGGAGTTGGGGGACAGCGGCGACCCGCTGGCGGAGGGAATCGAGGGCAGCGGGCGAAAGCAGGAGGCGCGGATGCTGGGTGCGGAGCGTAGCGAGAATCTCCGTGGCGGCCGGCACCTTGAGCGCGTCGGGGGCTTCGGCGGCCGACAGGAGGGGGCTCCACCGACGGAGGCGACGAGCCCGAGCAAGAGAGAAGGCCAGAGGGCGGCACGTGATTTCATGGAGCCAGGGCTACCATGCGTTCCCGACCGCGGCAAGACGGCAGGGCGGGGGAAGGGCGAAGGGCGGAGGACGAAGGGCAAAGGGTGAAGGGCCAAGGGCGGAATTCGAAGTCCGAGGGGCGAAGGGCGAGGGGCGATGCTCAACGGTCTGACGGCGCCGGTCCTGCGCCGCGGCGGTAGTGCAGCGCGATCAGCAGGGCCGCAGCGAGGCCGTAGCCGATCACGAATTGCGGAGCGGCGCACCAGCCAAAGCGGTTCTCCACGCCGCGGGCCGTGAGATCATACGCATGGATGAGCCCCATCGCGGAGAGCAGCGCGCCGGCCACCGACCAGAGACCCGCCTCGAGAAACCTCCGGTCCAGGACGTGCGCAAGCATTGCCGCCAGGATCATCGCCGTCAGGATGAAACCCTGGCTCAACGCGATCAGGCCGTGTAGATACAGGTCCGCGCCGAATGAGGGCGCGACCGCGAAGAGGCTGGAGCCGGCCTTGCGCGCGGTCGTCTCGACCAGGACCAGCGCCCAGGCCGCCAGGGCGGGGATCAGGCCCAGCGCCACCGCGAGGGCATGCGGTTTGGGCGTTTCTTGGAAGGCCTGGGCGGTCATCACCAGCCCGATCCACAACAGAATCCCCAGCGCGGCTTCCATCGGCACCACCTTCAGCACCAGGGTCACGCCGCCCACCAGGCACAGCGCGGTGATGATCACGCCGTTCAGAATGGAGTAGCCCGATCTTGCCCCCATGGCTTTCCAGCCCGGGTGCCCGATGTAGAGCGTCGTGGGAAACGCGCTGCCAAAGCCCGCCGCGACCAGACTGCCGAGCCCGTTGGCGAGCAGCGATGGGCGCGTCTCGAACCGGTCGCCGGCCGCCTCGGCGCTGGTGAGGTTCTGCAGGGACCCGATCACCGTGAACAGGCTCATGGGCAGAATGACGGCCAGGTACTGCCACCCGAGGGGCGAGGTGAGGATCGCCAGGAGGTCCCCGAGAACCGGTCGGGGCAGGTGGAATTGGGCCTGGTACACCTCCTCGAGCGGTTGGAACCACGGCCAGCCCAACCAGCGGAATCCCCAGCCCAGCCCGGTGCCAAGGACCACCGCCACCAGGCCGCCCGGCAGGCCAAGGGGCAAATGGAGGCGCGCGGCGTAGGTCACCAGGATCAGCACCATCGGCAGGAACGCCACCGCCGGTGTCGCGAACACCTGGAAGACAAAGCCCATCGCGATGAACGTGATGGCGATGCCGGCCAGCGCGCTGAGGAGGGCGGCGCGAGGCGTGTGGCGTCGGAGCCAGTCACCGACGAATGCGCCCGCCACTTCCACCACCCCGCTGACCAGGCACGCGAACAGCCCCGCCTGCCAGGCGCGTGTGGCGTCGCCGGTCTCCTGGAAGACCGGGCCCATGATGAGGAAGATGTACGCCAGCACCGTGGGGGTGTTGATGCCGTAGGGGAGGGCGGTCACGTCATCGCGGCCGGTCTGGCGGGCGAGTCGGCGCGCCTGCCACGCGTAGAAAAAGGTTCCCGACCAGGACCGATAATGCGGCGCCGGGCAGGATACGGCCGTGAATGAGTTCGGCGGGGAAACCGCAGACCGTGCGGCACAGGACGGCGATGACCATCAACTGCAGCAGGTTGTCCAGGAACAGCCCGAAGAAGCCGTCCACGTCGCCGCGCACAAACCACCGAGTCTTCACGCGCGGACGGTGCCCGGGGCGGGGCGGGCGGTCGAGCGGGATTCGGGTGTAGTCAGTCCCGTGCTGACAGTTGTAGGCAAACCGGCATATGGAATCCGTACCGCACCTCAGTGAGACCGAATGGGAAGTCATGCGGGTGGTGTGGGGACGGCACCCGATCACCGCCGCCGAGACCATCGCGCACCTCACGCGGCAGGACCCGTTCTGCCATCCCAAGACGATCCGCACCTTCCTGGCGCGCCTGGTGCGCACGGGGTGCTCGACTATGAACCGCAGGGGGAGGCGTTACGCCTACGGACCGCGGTTGACGGAGGAGCAATGCGCCACGGCGGCCACCGAGTCTTTCCTCGACCGCGTCTTCGGCGGTTCGCTGCGCCCGATGCTCGCGCATTTCGTCCGGCAATGGCGGCCGTCGCGTCGGGAGATCGAGGAACTGAAGCGGATTCTGGATGGGGAGGAGGGACGTTCACGAGCTTCTGAGACTCGTTGCCGACGGCGGGCCAGTGGCTGCTGAAGAGCAATGCGCAACGCGCGTACGGTCAGACGATCATCAAACTCCTGGAGGATGTGGCCCGTCCGGCAGCGACCCCGGGCCTGGTGGGCATTCTCGAGGATCCGAACCAAATGCAGGTGCGCATCCGGCGGATTGCACGGTTCCGCCCCACGCGGAGGCGGGCGGGTTTTGCGGGCCTGACGGCGGTGATGCTTGGCTGGGTCCGTCTGACGGACGCCCCGGCGCGCAAACCCGCGGAAGCCCCGGCGGAGGCTCAGGACTTGGCGCTGACTCAAGCCCGCGCTGACGTACCGGAGGAAGCCGACCTCGAAGTGCGCGTGGGCTCCGATCCCAATGTTCGCGCGGAAGCCGCGCCGCACGGGACGATGTCGCTGACCGTGCGCGTGGTGAACACGGTGACTGGGAGATGGCGCGTTTGGGGTCAGATCTCAACATTTAACATTCGGGCGGCCCGGCCGCGAACCTGGCAGGGAGACATTCCCGGCGGGGTGTCGAGAGGAAGCCCGAGGCGCCCCGGGTTCGTTAAGTATTAAATTAAGGGCTGACCCCTGGGAGGTTTCGGCGTTTCGATCCGTCCTTTTCTTCCGGCCGCGTCGCTGGCAACCTCCGCCGGTCCAACAGGCACGAAACAACGATTCGAACTTCCCTCGCCCTATGGCCGAGAAACCGACGTCCACCCGGAAGCGCTCCGACAAGAGCACCAAACAGGAGCTGCTCGACACCTACCAGACCCTCACCAGGGAGTTGGCGGAGAAGCGCGCGGCCGAGCTGAACCCGGAGCGCCAGCTCCAGGAGAGGAAGGCCGAGGAGGCGCTCAAGACCGCCGGCGCCCTGGCCCCGGAGGGCATTGACCGCGAGATCGGCAGCCTCAAGTCCGACATCGGGCGGATGTTGGCGGAGCTTTCCGAGAAACTGGCCGGCGAGGCCGCCCGCTTCAAGAGCCTCCAGCAGGCCGTCGAGGCCAAGGAGCGAGAGCTGCAGGAGCTCTACGGAATCGAGAAGACCGCCGCGACCCTGGCCGCGCTGATCGAGAGTCAGAACCAGAAGCGGGCCGAGTTCGAGACCGAGATGACCAAGGACCGCGAGGAACTCGCCGCCGAGATCCAGAACACCCGGATCGAGTGGGACAAGGAACGGAAGGCACATGAGGCCGAGCTCCGCGAGCGGGATGCCGCCGAGAAGAAGGCGCGCGACCGCGAGAGGGAGCAATTCGACTACGCGTTCAAGCGGGATCAGCAGGCGGTGCGTGACAAGCTCGCCGACGAGAAGGCCACGCTCGAGAAGGAGCTCAAGCTCAAGAAGGAGACCGCCGAGAAGGACTTCGCCGAGCGCGAGCGGGTGCTGGTCGAGCGAGAAACGGAGCTGGCGACGCTCCGAGCGCGCGCCGCGGCCTTCCCCCAGGAACTCGAAGCGGCGGTGGCCAAGGCGGTCCAGGCGGCCACCGAAAGGCTCCAGCTCGAAGCGAAGAACCGCGAGGGTTTGTTGCTGAAGCAGTTCGAGGGGGAACGGAACGTCCTGCTGACGCGCAACGAGGCCCTCGAGAAGGGGACCAAGGAGCTGGCGGACCAGAACGCGCGGCTCAGCAAGCAGATCGACGCGGCTTACCTGAAGCTCCAGGAGATCGCGGAGAAGACCATCGAAGGCGCCAGCCAGTCGAAGTTGACGGCCGAGTTGCAGAAGCTCCTCGCGGAACAAGGGCGTCGCCCGGTGGCAGAGAAGTAGCCCGTTGGCCTTCGACCCCATGAACACACCGCCTCTTCGCCTCGGCTTGTTTGGCATTGGCCTCGACACGTACTGGCCCCAGTTCCCCGGCTTGAAGCGCCGGCTCGAGGGCTATCAGCAAGGGATTCGCGAGCGGCTGGCGGCGCTGGGCGCGACGGTTGTGGATGCGGGCTTGGTGGATTCGCCCACGCAAGCCCGGGTGGCGGCCGAGATGTTCCGCCGGGAGGGCGTCGAGCTGCTGCTGCTTTACGTCTCCACCTACGCCCTCAGCTCGACGGTCCTGCCGGTTGTCCAGCAGGCCCGTGTGCCGGTGGTGGTCCTCAATCTCCAGCCGGTGGCTGCGATTGACTACGACGCCTTCAACAAGCTGGGGATCGCGGCGTGATGACCGGCGAATGGCTGGCGCATTGCCAGGCGTGTGCGGCGCCGGAGATTGCCTGCGTTTTCAACCGCGCCGGGCTGGACTATCACCTGGTGACGGGCACCCTGGATGACCCGGAAGCGTGGCAGGAGATCCGCGCGTGGGTCGAGGCCGCCCGGGTGGCGGCTGTGATGCGGCAGAACCGGCTCGGTGTGCTCGGCCACTATTACTGCGGGATGCTGGATGTCTACAGCGACATGACCCAGCACGCCGCGGTGTTTGGCACGCATTTCGAGCTGCTCGAGATGTGGCGAGCTGCGGCGGTATCGCGAGGAGACCACGGAGGCCCAGATCGAGGCCAAGCTCGAGGAATTCCGGCGCCAGTTCGATGTCTCGCCCGAGTGCAGCGCGGCGGAGCTGCGGCGCGCCGCCCAGACCTCCTGCGCGCTGGACCGGTTGGTGGCGGCGCATCAACTGGGCGCGATGGCCTATTACTACGAAGGTCAGCCGGGCAACGAGTATGAGAACATCGTCACGTCCGTCATTGCCGGGAATTCCCTCCTGACGGCGCGCGGCGTGCCCGTGGCCGGCGAATGCGAGATCAAAACGCCCAGGCGATGAAGATCATGGATGCGCTGGGCACGGGCGGGTCCTTCTCCGAGTTCTACGCCCTGGACTTCAACGAGGACGTGGTGTTGCTCGGTCACGACGGGCCGGGTCACATGGCGATTGCCGAGGGACGGGTGAAGCTTGTGCCGCTGCCGGTGTACCACGGCAAGCCCGGGGTGGGGCTGTCCATCGAGATGCGGGTCAAACACGGGCCGGTGACGCTGCTGTCGGTGGTGCAGAACCGGCAGGGCCGGCTCAAGCTGCTGGTGGCCGAAGGGGAAGCGGTGCCGGGTCCCATCCTGCACATTGGCAACACGAACAGCCGCTACCGGTTCGCGCTGGGGGCGAAGGCCTTCGTGAACGCCTGGTCGCAGGCCGGGCCGGCACACCATTGCGCCATCGGCCCGGGGCATGTCGCCCCCACGCTGCAGAAGCTCGCCGCGCTGGTCGGGATCGAGTGCCAGGTGGTGGGTTGAGGGGCGGACTGACGTTCCTCCTTCTCGCCGCCGGCCGTGGCCGGTAACGTCCCCGCCCGGTGGCCACAACACTTTACGATCTCCTGCCGCGCGACGGCGATTGCCGCAGCGATCATCTGCTGGGGCGGTTTCTCGACTATGTGGCCGATCGGCACCTCACGCTGTACCCGGCCCAGGAGGAGGCGGTGCTCGAACTCTACGAGGGTCGCAACGTCATCCTGAACACCCCGACCGGTTCCGGGAAATCGCTCGTCGCCGCCGCCCTCCATTTCGCGTCGCTCGCGCGCGGCCGGCGGTCGGTCTACACGTGTCCCATCAAGGCGCTGGTGAACGAGAAGTGGCTGGCGCTGTGCCGCGAGTTCGGGCCGGACAACGTCGGGCTTTCCACCGGCGATGCCACAGTGAACCGCGACGCTCCCATCCTCTGCTGTACGGCGGAGATCCTCGCCAACCTGGCGCTGCGCGAGGGGCCGGACGCCGACGTGGACGATGTCGTGATGGACGAGTTCCACTGGTATGCCGATCGCGACCGCGGCGTGGCGTGGCAGGTGCCGCTGTTGACCCTGCCCCAGGCGCGCTTCCTCCTGATGTCGGCAACGCTGGGCGACACGACTTTCTTCGAGGAGTCGCTGACCCGGCTGACCGGGCGGACGACGGTCGCGGTGAAGTCGGAGACCCGGCCGGTGCCGCTCGAGTACGCGTACTCCGAGATGAGCCTGGCCCAGACGCTGGAGCGGTTGGTGAGCGAGGGCAAGGCGCCGGTCTATGTCGTGCACTTCACGCAACTGGAGGCGGCCCAGAGCGCGCAGGATTTCACCAGCCTCAACGTCTGCACGCGGGACGAGAAGCAGGCCCTGGCCCGGGCGGTCGAGACGTTCCGGTTCAGCAGTCCCTATGGCCCGAACATCCGGACGTGGCTGAAGCAGGGGATCGGTCTGCACCATGCCGGGCTGCTGCCCAAGTACCGGGTGTTGGTCGAACAACTGGCCCAGCGGGGCTTGCTCAAGATCATCTGCGGCACCGACACGCTCGGGGTGGGCATCAACGTGCCGATCCGGACCGTGCTGTTCACCCGGCTCTGCAAGTTCGATGGGCAGAAAACCGTGATTCTCAGCGCCCGCGATTTTCACCAGATCAGCGGTCGGGCCGGCCGGAAAGGGTTCGACGATCGCGGGTGGGTGGTGGTCCAGGCCCCCGAACACGTGATCGAGAACCTCGCCCTCGAGAAGAAGGCGGCCGAGAAGGGGAAGAAGTTCGTGCGGCGGCGCCCGCCCGAACACAACTTCGTGGCGTGGGACCGGCAGACGTTCACCCGGCTCATCCACGCGCCGCCCGAACGGTTGACGTCGCGGTTCCAGGTCTCGCACGGGATGCTGCTGAATGTCCTGAGCCGCGAGGGGGATGGGTGCCGCGCCATGCAGCAGTTGTTGCGGGATTGTCACGAGTCGGACAAGGCTAAGGCGGCGCATCGCCGGCGGGCCTGGCAGTTGTTCCGGTCGTTGGTCGAGCGGAAGATTATCGAGATCCTGCCGGGGGCGCCGTTGGCAGCGCCCGAGGCGGGCGCGGTCCCCAATCAGAAGGGCGCGGTCCCCAGGACCGAGGGGGGCGCGACGGGGGAGAGGGACCGAGGCGGAAGCTGCGGGTGAATGTCGAACTGCAGGATGACTTCTCGATGGACCAGACGCTGTCGCTCTACTTGCTCGAGACGATTCCGCTGGTGGACCCGGAGCAGCCCGATTACGCGCTCGTGGTGCTCTCGCTGGTGGAGTCCATCCTCGAGGATCCCGAGATCATCTTGCGCAAGCAGTTGGACCGGCTCAAGGGGGAGGCCGTGGCGGCGATGAAGCTCGAGGGCCTGGATTACGATCAGCGGATGGAGGAACTCGAGAAGCTCGAACACCCGAAGCCCAACCGGGACTTCATCTACTCGACCTTCAACGCCTTCGCCGACAAGCATCCCTGGGTGGGGCAGGAGAACATCCGCCCGAAGAGCATCGCGCGGGAGATGTTTGAGTCGTTCCGGTCGTTCGCCGATTACGTGCGGGATTACGATTTGCAGCGCAGCGAGGGCCTGCTGCTGCGCCACCTCAACAGCGTCTTCAAGGTATTGACCCAGACCGTGCCCGACACTGCCAAGAACGACACGCTCCGCGACATGGAGTTGTACCTGCGCACCCTGATCCGCCAGGTCGATTCGAGCCTGCTGGATGAGTGGGAGAAGCTGCGGGACCCGGCGTTTGAGCGTCGGGAATCTGCGGACGTGCGGCCCCCGGGGCGGCGGAGGCCGAGGCCGAGGCGGCTGCCGACATCACCCGCGACGCCCGGGCGTTCACGGCGGCGATTCGGCAGAGGATTTTCACATTCCTGCGCGGGTTGGTGATCGGCGACTATGCGGCGGCGCTCGAGACCCTTGCGGTTGAGCCGGTGGGCGGGGCCGAGGCCGGCCCGAAACCGGATGGGGCGTCCGCGGAGCCCGGGGTGGCGACGGTGGAAGAAGCGGGGGCGGCCGCTGAGGGATGGAACGCGGAGCAGTTGCGCGTGGCGTTTGAGGCTTTTCTCGCGGGGCACGAACAGCTTCGTCTCGATCCCGAGGCACGGAACCTTCGCCACACCTATGTGTTTCCGGCGGAGGATCAGCGGACGTGGCGGGTTCAGCAGATGCTGGTGGATCCGGAAGGCCACAATGACTGGGTGGCCGAGTTCGAGGTGGATCTGGCCAGGTCGCGGGCGGCGCGCGAGCCGTGGGTGCGGCTCCTCCGGCTGGGCAGCCTGACGTGAGCGGCGGTGGCGGGCAGCAGAAACCGAGATTGAAATGAAGATTCTTGTTGCCTTTGGGCGTTGGTGGGCTTAGATGAGCGGCGTCTTAGGTCTGACTGCCCGTCCCTGTCCGTTGGTGGATGACACTCTTCAGGCGGCAGTTCTCCCGGTTTCATGCTTCGCCACGTCTCAGCAGCCGGGGTTCCGGGCCGACGACCACCTATCACCTTGAAGACAAGACAACCCATGGGCGGTTCCGGGGTGCCGGAGATCGGCGCCGGCTACCTCGAGATCTCGGAGAAAGGATTCGGATTCCTTCGCACTCCGGACAATCACTTTCATCCCAAGCCGACCGATGTGTTCGTGACGCCGGACACGATCAAGCGGCATTTCCTGCGGGAAGGCTGCCACGTGAAGGGGGGCCTCCAGCCGCCGCACCGGGGCAGCAGCCCGCAGTTGCGCGAGGTGATCGAGGTCAACGGGATGGTGTTCCACGACTACACCAAGTCGTTGCGGTTCGAGAACCTCACGACCATCGATCCGATCGAGAAGTTCCGGCTCGAGACCTCACCCGAGGCAATCGAGACCCGGATCATCGACCTGGTCACCCCCATCGGGAAGGGGACCCGCGGCCTGATCGTCGCACCGCCGCGCACGGGCAAGACGACCATCCTGAAGCAATTGGCGAATGCCGTGGCGGCGAATCATCCGGAGGTCCATGTGCTCGTCCTGTTGATCGACGAGCGGCCCGAGGAAGTCACCGATTTCCAGCGGTCAGTGAACGCCGAGGTGGTGGCCTCCTCAAACGACCAGGACCTCGAAACCCACGTCCGGCTGTCGCGCTTCATCATCGAGCGCTGCCGGCGCATGGTGGAGTCCAAGAAGGACGTGTTCGTGCTGCTGGACTCCATCACCCGCGTGGCCCGCGCCTACAACAGCGTCCACGGCGGGTCGGGACGCACCATGACCGGCGGCGTGGACGCTCGGGCCCTCGAGATTCCCCGCAAGATCTTCGCGGCCGCCCGCAAGATCGAGGAGGGCGGTTCGCTGACGATCATCGCGACCGCGCTCATCGACACGGGGTCGCGGATGGACGAGCTGATTTTCCAGGAGTTCAAAGGCACGGGCAACATGGAGCTGGTGCTGGATCGCAAGCTGTCCGATCGGCGCTTGTTCCCGTCGATTGACATCCCCAAGAGCGGTACGCGGAAGGAGGAGAAGCTCTTCCCCAAACACCAGATCGACGCCGTGCGCAAGCTGCGCCGGATGATGGTCGACCTGAATCCGATCGAGGCGATGGAGACCCTCCAGGCCGCGCTGAAGAAGTACCGGACCAACGACGAGCTCCTGCTCAAACTCCTCTAGTCTGGAAATCCCCGACACGCTGTAGGCGCCGACGTGTGGAGGCGTTGTGGGGCGAGGGGCGGTACCTTTCGCCTCCTTACGTCGGCGCCTGCGATCGCCGGAAGCGGGGCCGTGAGGGGCGGGGCCGGATCGCTGGTTGTGTATGAACGTCCCTTCCCCACCCGGGCTCGAACGACGTGCCCGTCCGCCCCTCCGGCGGATGATGGAGATCCACCAGCGCCTGAGCGCCGGCGGCTACCCGAACGCCAGCCAACTGGCGCGCGCGCTCGAGGTCAGCCGGAAGTCGATCCTGCGCGACCTCGAGTTCATGCGGAATCAGCTTGGCCTGCCGCTCGCGTACGACGAACATCGCTACGGCTATCATTACACGCAGCCGGTGCGGGACCTTCCGATGGTCAAGATCACCGAGGGTGAGCTGTTCGCGCTCGTGGTGGCGGAGAAGGCCGTCCAGCAATACCGGGGTACCAACTTCGAGAAGCCGCTCCTGAGCGCGCTCGAGAAGCTAGCGGGCGCGTTGCCGGAGACGTTTTCCCTGCACCTGGCGGATTGGGACCGGACGATCTCGTTCCGGACCAGCGCGGAGCCGCTCTTGAACCTCGAGGTCTTCGATGCACTCGCGCGCGCCACCGCCCAGCAGCGCCAGCTCGAGATCACCTACCGCAAGCCGGGTCGGGCGGCCGCCGAGACGCGGGTTATCGACCCGTACCACCTCGCCAACGTCAACGGCGAATGGTACCTGTTCGCCTTCGACCACCTGCGGCAGGACGTCCGGACCTTTGTGCCGGCGCGGATTCGCGGCTTGCGTTTGACGGGGCGGGGCTTCGAGCGGCCGACCGGGTTTTCGCTGGACGAACGGTTGCGGGGAGCTTCGGCGTGCATTCGGCGGAGGGGCGGTTCGAGGTGGTGCTGCGGTTTTCCGCGAAGGTGGCGGACTTCATCCGGGAGAAGCGGTGGCATCCGTCCCAGGGATTGCGCGAACTGCGGTCAGGCGGCGTCGAATTGCGGTTGAAGCTGTCGAGCCTGGTGGAGATTCAGCGCTGGGTGCTGGGCTGGGGCGGCGAGGTGCGGGTCGTGCGTCCGCCCGAGTTGGTCCGCGGGGTGCGCGCGGCGGCGGCGGCGATCCTCGCAACTTCACCGGGGCAACGGTGTTGGAATGGCGTGGGCCGGTTCGCGGGGGCGGGAGCCAACGTTGACAAGGCGCGGCGTGGTGCCGTAAGACAGCCGAGACAACGCCCGCGGTCCCGGTCCTCCGGCCGTTGACGTGGTGGGCAGCAGGATGGCAGCAACAAAAAGGCATCATATGCGAGTGAAACCCGGCCCTGGTTCCGGCTTTACGCTGATCGAGATCATGATCGTGGTGGCCATCATCGGCCTGCTCGCGGCCATCGCGATTCCCAACTTTGCCAAGATGCGGACCAACGCGCAGCGTCAGGCCTGCATCATGAACCTCAAGGCCATCGACAGCGCGAAGGAGGCCTGGGCGACCGAGCATCGCAAGGGCAACGGCGATGCCGTGGACGAGGCCGAGGTCAACTCGATGCTCAAAGACGGGCGGGCCCCCGAATGTCCCGGCGGCGGGAGCTACACCTACAACGCCGTCGGCTCGCCCCCCACCTGCAGCCAGAGCGCCTTGGGACACACACTGGATAGCGGGGCGGGCGGGGGTGCGTTAACCCGGAGCTTCCGTGCCCGCCATAGGCGCCGACGTGAGGAGGCGTTGTGGGCCGGGCACGATACCCTTCGCCTCCTGAGGTCGGCGCCTGCGGTCTGTCGCGGTTGCCGGCCGGGGATGGAACCTCAGCGGGGCAGGAGGTCGGCCACCAGCGCCTTCTCCTCCTTCAACTCGGCTTCGGTGGCAGCGATCTTGGCCTGGCTGAAAGGATTCAGGGGCAGGCCTTGGACAATCTCCCATTTCCGGCCGTCGCTCCGGACCGGATAGCTGAACATCAGGCCTTTCTCGATGCCGTAGCTGCCGTCGGAGCACACGGCGACGCTGAACCAGTCACCGGTGGGGGTGGGGGTGGTGAGTTTGCGGACCGTGTCCACGACGGCGTTGGCGGCGGACGCGGCGGAGCTGAGGCCGCGAGCCTCGATGATGGCGGCGCCCCGCTTCTGCACGGTGGTGAGGAAGTCCTTCTCGAGCCATTCGCGATGCCCGATGACGTCCGGGACGGGCCGGCCGTTGATCTTGGCGTTGAAGAAATCGGGGAACATCGTGGTGCTGTGGTTGCCCCAGACCGCGAGGTGGGTGACGCCCGTGACGTCTGTGCTGGCCTTCTTGGCAAGCTGGGTCTTGGCGCGGTTCTCGTCCAGCATGGTCATGGCGAAGAACTGGTCGCGCGGAACGCCGGGGGCGTTGCTGAGCGCGATGAGGGCGTTTGTGTTGCAGGGGTTGCCGACCACGAGCGTGCGCACGTCGGGGGGCGGCGTGTTGCGCGATGGCCTGGCCCTGGCTGGTGAAGATCTTGCCGTTGATGCCCAGGAGGTCCTTCCGCTCCATGCCCGCCTTGCGCGGGACCGCGCCCACGAGCAGGGCCCAGTTGACGCCTTGGAAACCGGCGTTGAGATCAGACGTGGCAACGATGCCTTTGAGCAGCGGGAAGGCGCAGTCGTCGAGTTCCATGCACACGCCCTGAAGGGCCCGGAGAGCCTTCTCGTCCGGGATCTCGATCAGATGCAGGATCACCGGTTGCGTCGGGCCGAACATCGCGCCGGACGCGATGCGGAAGAGGAGGGAATAGCCGATCTGGCCGGCGGCGCCGGTGACCGCAACGCGGAGGGGCGAGGTGCTGCTCATGTGTGTGATCCAGTTGGAGCGCGCACTATAGGGCGGGTGGGACCGCTCGCAAGTCTGAACGGACAGTCTGAACGGGCCACGGATGCGTTGGCCCTGGACATTGGGCTTGGCAGGGCCGTGGCGGCGGCGTAAGAACGGTCCAGCTCTTTGAAGTGTGGACGGATTTGTTCCGTCCAGGTCCCGACCTGAGGACCGGGAACCTCGTGGAAATCGAGGACGGTTGCGCCACTGTGAAAGGCTACAAGCTCCCACGGCCACTGGAAGTTCGGCTTCCGGGAAGGCGGGGGCGAGGCTCGAGGCCTTGAGTCAGGATACCGCTCGGGTCGGGCTCGTCCGGCCAAGACCGACAGGAACCCCCTGCGCCGCTCGGGGCACCAGGCCCGCCTGGAATCAATCAGGTGGAGTCTCGTGACCTCGACTCCTACGGGCAGGAAGTTCTTGGGGGTTTTGGCCAACTTCTCCGTCAAGAGAAGGATGAGGCCAGTCTCTCGAACCGTTTTCGGGCGAGATCGCCGAATGCCTGCATTCTCCGATTTGACGAGGGGGCAGACGTTCGGGGTCTTGAGCCGGCGGTCGTCCGGTGGGCTCGACGCCGCGATTTCGTCCCTTCGTTCTGGTCTCGTGTTTGGTCAACCGCCGGGTCAAAGGCAAACGCCCGGCATGTCGAGTTCCAGAACGCATGCAGCAGACGGTTCGATCCCTCGGGGTGGCTCTGGCCGCCGGTCTTCTCGGCTTCTTCACCCCTCACGCCCGCGCTTATGTCAGCCGGGTGGTGGACTATCAGCCGGGCGTTGGTTACGCCACGGAGTGGGCCACCGGCGCGGGATTCACCAACCTCGCCGCGGTGCTGGGCGCGCCGTCGAGTGTCACGGTGGATCCCGACCCGCAGTTCGGTGGCACGTTCGCTGTCGATCCCTTCGCGCCGCCCTATCTCAGCAGCCAGTTGCTGTCCCTGGGCGCCGGCGGTTCGCTCACCGTCCAGTTGAGCCGGCCGGCGTTGGACGACCCTGCCAACCCCTTCGGGATGGACTTCATCGTCTTCGGCAGCGCGGGCTTCGTCATCACCAACGGCGATTTCACCGGCGGCGGCGTGACGGACGGCTCGCTTTTCGGCGCGTCCACGGGCCTCACCCGGGTCGAGGTCAGCCCGGATGGAACGACCTTCTACGAACTGGCGCCCTCGCTGGCACCGGTGTTTGACACGTACTTTCCGACCGACGGGACAGGCGATGTCTTCCGGCCGATGAACCCGGCATTGGGCGAGCAGGATTTCAACGGGCTGGGTTTGAGCGGCCTTCGCGAGCGCTATGCCGGTTCGGCCGGGGGCACCGGTTATGATCTGGCGTGGGCCCGGGATGCGGCTGGAAATCCGGTCGCGCTCGACGCGGTGAGCTACGTGCGTCTCTCGGTGCTCGCGGGCCACGCAGAGGTCGATGCCCTGACAGTGGTGCCGGAGCCGGGGTCGGCGGTGCTGCTGGGATTGGGGTTGCTGGGGCTGGGGGTCGCGCGACGGCGGGGGGTGAGCGTCGAGGGCATGCGCTGTCTCGCCATCAACCGTGCACGAAGAGCGGGGGGAACCCTCGCACTCCAGACGCTTCGCGACAGGCGAAGACCGTGCGTTCCGCGCGAAGCGTCTGGCGTGCGTCCGGTTTACCGGCGCTTTCCGGTTCATGGCCCCTGAGCAAGTCCAAGAGGAACAGGGGGTTTCGCATGAACCGCACGCAGCGGGCATGGCATCCGGGGTGGGTGGGGTTGCTGACCATGGCGGCTTTCGTCTCTGGCCGCCCGGGTGTCGCCCAGGGCTTCCAGGAAGCTTTCCGGGAGGAACCGTCGCGGGCCGGGTGGCGCGTGGCCGGGGATCCGGCGCAGTTTGTGTGGGACGCGGAAGCAGAAGTTCTGCGGGTCACGTGGGATTCGGCCCGGCCCAACGCCTACTTCGCCCGTTCCCTCGGCACCGTGTTGAACCGGTACGACGATTTCGCGTTCGGCTTCACGATTCAACTCGACGAGATTGCGGTGGGCATGACGCCGGGAAAACCGTACACCTTTGAGCTTGCCGTGGGGCTGGTGAACTGGAGCGGCGCGACCAACGTCACCTTCCGCCGCGGCACCGGCAACGGCTCGCCGAATCTGGTCGAGTTCGCCTACTTCCCCGACTCGGGTTACGGCGCGACGGTGTGGCCGACGTTGGTGGGGCGGGACGGCCGGTTCAATTATCAGGGTCGCGACGACTTCACGCTGCTCGAGCTGCGGGCGGGTGTTCGCCATCGGGTGGAACTCGAGTATTCGGCGGCGGACCAGACGTTGCGCGCGGCGTTGTGGCAGGACGGAGCCAGCGCTGGTCCGATCAACGCCGTGCGCCTGACGGAGCGGTTCACGGACTTCGCGGTGGACACGTTGGCGATCTGCAGCTACAGCGATGCCGGCGCGCAAGGGAGTCTGCGGGCGACGGGTTGGATGGACGACCTCACGGTGCGGGTGCCGCCGCCGCCCATCGAGCGGGTCACGGGCCGTTGGCTGGGCGGGCATTGGCAGGTGAGCTTCGCGGCACGGCCGGGCTGGACGAACTGGGTTTATCGCCTCGAACGAGGTCCACTTGCGGCGGATTGGGCAACGGTGGGCACGGAGGTGTTCTCGGGCCCTGCTGGGACGCTGATGTTGACCGACCCCGAGCCGGTGTCCGGTGCCTTCTACCGGGTCCGCGCGGACAAGCCATGAACCACGCTGCAACGAGCTCCGGTGGGTGCGGACGCGGGTTCACACTGGTCGAGGTGCTCGTGGTGGTGGCCATCATCGGCATCCTGGCGGGTCTGCTTCTGCCGGCGCTGGCCCGCGCCCAGGCCGCCGCGCAACGGTTGCGCTGCGTGAGCAACCTCCACCAGCTCGGTTTGGCCGCGCAGATGTACTGGGACGACCACCAGGGCCGGACGTTCCGCTACCGAGGCGCGGCAACGAACGCGGGTGATGTGTTCTGGTTCGGCTGGCTGGCGCGGGGGGCGGAGGGCACGCGCGCCTTCGACGCCTCGCAGGGCGCCCTGTTCCCGTACTTGGGCGGCCGGGGCGTGGAGATCTGCCCGGCCCTGAACACGCGTCAGGCGGGCTTCAAACTCAAAGCCCACGGCGCGGCCTACGGCTACGGTTACAATCTGGCGCTCTCGCCGCCCCTCACCGAGCCGCCCCGGAACGTGCTTCAACTCGCTCGCCCGGCTGAACTCACGTTCCTGGCCGATGCCGCGCAGGTGAACACGTTTCAGGCGCCGGCGTCTCCCGAGAACCCGATGCTCGAGGAGTTCTATTATGTCTCGACCCAGGAGCCAACGGCCCACTTCCGCCACGCCCGCCGGGCGAATGTCGCGTTCTGCGATGGCCGCGTGGATCGCGAGGCGATGGCACCAGGGACGCTCGACGACCGGCTGCCCCCGGCCCAGGTTGGTCGCTTGCGGGATGCGATCCTGGTCGCGCCGTGAGGAGGTGCGGGGCAGGGGAGGCCCCGGTCCGCTTCACCGCGGTCCATCGGGGCTGCTCCACATGAGTCTGTGGTGCGGGCGTCCCGCCTGCACCTTCGGCGGTTCAGGGCCCTTAGCAGATCCAAGAGAACCACGTCGCTTCCCCCATCCCCGATGTTCGTCATCGGTGGAGGGACTCCCCGTCTTGGATTCTCCGCCGACGGCGAACATCGGGAATTGGGATGAACGGATCTTCGCCCGCTCCGCCCCCCGAGCGGTTGACGCGGACCGACGGCTCAACGAGCCTGGGGCCATGCAAACACCCATTGCGCGTCGCGTCTTTCTGCGCCAATCCACGGTCGTCGCCGGCGGGTTGGGCGTCGGTCTTCAACTGGTGTCTCCGCGGGGGCTGGCCGCGAGCAGGCGGGTCCGCCTGGCCATCATGGGAGTCAACGGACGAGGCAGCGACCTGGCGGGCGGATTCGCGGCCCGGCCCGACGTGGACATCGTCTATGCCTGTGACCCCGACGAACGGGCGTGGCAAAAGGCGTTCACCGCGGTCGCCCGCCGCCAGCCGACCGCGCCGCGCGGGGTGAAGGACTTCCGGCGCAGCCTCGAGGATCCCGACGTGGATGCGCTGGTCATCGCCGCGCCCGACCATTGGCACGGTCCGGCCACCCTGCTGGCGTGTGCCGCGGGCAAACACGTCTACGTGGAGAAACCCGCTTGTCACAACCCCCGCGAGGGCGAGTGGATGATGGAAGCGGCCCGACGCCACCAGCGGGTGATCCAGGTGGGGACGCAACGCCGCAGTCTGCCCCAGATCATCGAAGCAATGGAGAAGCTGAGGAGCGGCGCCATCGGGCGTGTGCGTTTCTCGCGAGGCTGGTACTCGGCCCGGCGGGGCGGCATCGGCCGGGGGCAGGCGGTGCCGGTGCCGGCCGGGCTGGATTGGACCCTCTGGCAGGGCCCGGCGCCGGAACGGCCTTACCGGGACAACATCGTGCACTACCAGTGGCACTGGTTCTGGCACTGGGGCACAGGTGAACTGGGCAACAACGGTATCCACGCCCTCGACCTCTGTCGCTGGGGGCTCGGGGTGGACGCCCCCCACCGGGTCACCGCAGGGGGTGGCCGTTACCATTTCGACGACGACCAGGAAACACCGGACACGCACGTGGTGACGTTCGATTTCGGTGACCGGGCCATCGCCTGGGAAGGGCGGAGCTGCCACCCGCGCGGTTACGAAGGCTCGAGCTTCGGCGCCGCCTTTTATGGAGAACAAGGAACGCTGGTGACCGATGGGTCGAGCTACACGGTCTTCGACAGCGCAGACAAGGAGGTGGCCAAGGTGGCCGGCTCGGGCAGCGACGCCCTGCATCTTCAGAACTTCCTCGATTGCGTGCGGGATGGCGGCCGACCCAACGCCGATGCTGAGGCCGGCCATTGGGGTTCGCTCCTCTGCCACCTGGGCAACATCGCCTGGCGGGTGGGTCGCACGCTCGACTGCGATCCCCAGACCGGGCGCATCCTGCGCGACCCGGAGGCCATGGCCTTGTGGGGACGCGAGTATCGGCCGGGTTGGGAACCGCCGGTTTGAGGGCCGGGGGCTGACCGCGGAATTCCCTGCGCCGCAGTAGGCGCCGACGTCAGGAGGCTCAACCTGGCGTGAGTCTCGTCACCTCGCCTCCTACCGCCCCCCCGTAGGCGCCGACGTCAGGAGGCTCAGCCTGGCGTGAGTCTCGTCACCTCGCCTCCTACCGCCCCCCGTAGGCGCCGACGTCAGGAGGCTCAGCCTGGCGTGAGTCTCGTCACCTCGCCTCCTACCGCCCCCCTTTGTAGGCGCCGACGTCAGGAGGCTCAGCCTGGCGTGAGTCTCGTGACCTCGCCTCCTACCGCCCCCCTTGTAGGCGCCGACGTCAGGAGGCTCAGCCTGGCGTGAGTCTCGTGACCTCGCCTCCTACCGGCCCCCCTTGTAGGCGCCGACGTCAGGAGGCTCAGCCTGGCGTGAGTCTCGTCACCTCGACTCCTACCGCCCCCTCACGTCGGCGCCTGCAGTCGTCCCGGTTTCATGCCGGGCACGAGCTATCCGGCTCAGAGACCCAGGTCGGCCGGGTCACTGACCGCGAGTTCGCCGCTGGGCCGGAGGTAGGCCGGCGGCGGTGGCTCGGGCTCGGACAGCCAGGGAGAAATCCAGGACCAGAGCGCCATGATCCCGAACGTGCCGAAGCCCACGCCGAAGATGAACACCGCCACCTGCAACGGCAGAAGCCAGCGCCGTTGGTGGTCCCACTCCCACCGCGCGGGCCACACCATCTGGTGGACCGGAGCGCTGTGCCGGCTGCGGCGCCGCACGCGGAGTTGGCCCCCGCACGCCTCGCAGCGAACTGCGGTGCGGAGGTTAAGGTGGCCACAGGTGCGGCAGCAGACGTAGAAGTGCCGGCCGCAGGTCGGACATTCCAGGGTCCCGACCGGGGATGCGGTGTGACAGCGGGGGCAGGCGACCGTTGGGGTCACCGCAAGCTCGGGTTCTTGAACCGTGTTCATAAGTCTGAACGCGCCAGCCCTTGCCGCCCGGACGAGGTCTATAATGCTCCAGGTCGCGCCCGAATACAAGGTTTGCTTTTACGGGTTCCGTCATTAGCTTGGCGTCGTGCACACACAGGTGACGGAACACGCCGTGACCGGCTACTGGGACCGCGGCTTCGACGAAGCGGGCATCCAGGCCTGGGTCGAGAACCTGCGTCGGCAATTGGGAGACAAGCGCCCGACGCTGGGCCTGGTATTCACCACGCCGCCCTTGTTTGACCACGCCGCGGAGCTGCTCGAGGTCATCCAGGTGCATGGACGCGTGGCGACTGTGGCCGGATGTTCCAGTACCAGCCTCATCGTGGGAGACCAGGAAATCGAAGGCAAAGGGGGCATCGCGCTCGGACTTTATCACCTGCCGGGTGCCGTCCTGCGCACGACCCATCTCACGCAGGCGAATGTCGAGGAAGCCAACGGCCCCGGTTACTGGCACCACGAGTCGGGCCTGGGCCCCGAGGAAACCCAGGGCTGGATCGCGTTTGCCGATCCCTTCCACATGGACTGCGAACGGTGGGTGGAGCAGTGGAATGCCGCGTATCCCGCCGTGCCGCTCGCAGGAGGGTTGGCCAGCGGGACGCCGCGCGAGAACCGCACCCAGCTCTACCTGAATGGGCAGGTCTTCGAGGAAGGCGCCGTGGCCGTGTCCTTCGCCGGCGCGGTCGAGTTGGTGACCGTCATTTCGCAGGGGTGCACGCCCATCGGGCAGCCGTGGACCATCACCAAGGTGGACGGCAACGTGATCCAGCAGATCGGCAACCAGCCCGCCTACCAGGTCCTGGTCAAGACCTTCAACGCCCTGCCGGAGGAACAGAAGCAACGCGCCCAGGGCAACTTGATGGTCGGGTTCGTCGTCAACGAATACCAGGAGGAGTTCCACCGCGGCGACTTCCTCATTCGCAACTTGCTCGGCGGAGATCCCAACTCCGGCGCGTTGGCGGTCGGCGCCCACCCCCGGCTGGGGCAGTCGCTGCAGTTCCAGTGCCGGGACGCCACCGCTGCCACGGAGGACATGGTCGAGCTGCTCAAGCGCGCCCGGCAGCAGGTGGGCAAACGGCAGGTGCTGGGCGGGTGCCTCTGTGCCTGCAACGGCCGGGGACAACGGTTGTTCGGAGCCCCCAACCACGACGCCGGCCTGGCCCAGAAGGCCCTCGGCCCCTTCGCCCTCACCGGCTTCTTCTGCAACGGCGAAATCGGCCCGGTCGGGCGCCGCAACTTCCTCCACGGCTACACGGCTTCCCTCGCGCTGTTCCTGGGTCGCTGATGCCGCCGCCCAACTTCCGAACAAGGTGCTTTAGCCGGTCGCATGGAAGAGCCGTCGTCGGCCGCAGCCAAGCCCGAGGTGCTGGTGCGGCTCACCTCCTTGGTCGAGCCCCTCGACCTCACTGCCCTTTTTCCGCGGCCGGGTCCGCTCGAGCTCGAGTTGGGCAGTGGTGACGGTGGATTCCTCATGCGCGAGGCCCAGCGCCATCCCGAGACTCACTTCCTGGGCGTGGAGCGGTTGCTGGGCCGCATCCGCAAGCTCGAACGGAAGGCGCCCCGACTCGGCCTGAAGAACGTGCGCGGTCTCCGGGTCGAAGCCACCTACCTGCTTCAGTACTTGCTGCCCCCGGCCTCGATCCGCGCCCTTCACGTCTACTTCCCCGACCCCTGGCCCAAGCTGCGGCATCGCAGCCGGCGCCTGGTCAATGCCGGGTTCCCTGCCCTGGCCGCGCGCGTTCTCGAGCCGGAAGGGGCGGTGTACCTGCGCACGGATGACCCGGATTACTTCGCGCAGATGCAGGAGGTGTTTAGCGCCAGCCCGGCCTTTGCCCCATGCGAGACTCCCCGCGAACTGGCCGAGGTCCTCACCGACTTCGAAATCGATTTCCTGGCCCGCGGCACCCCCACCTTGCGCGCGGCGTATCGCCGGGTCGACGACCGCCGCCAGCCGGGCTGAGCTCGTGGCCGCTTCCCGTAAACCGCCCGGTGAGGGCACCGGGCCTACAACTTGTAGGCCGGGTCCCCGACCCGGCGAGGTAGGTTCGTGGTCCCCCGAGCCTATCCAAGAGCTCCGCGTCACTTCCCCATCCCCGATGTTCGTAATCGGCGGAGAACCCAAGACAGGGAGTCCCTCCACCGATTACGAACATCGGGAATTGGGCTGAAGGAGACGCTCCATGAATCCGGGGTGAGGGCCTCCGGCCTGCGCTCCCCCGTCGGGCGAGCGCTCCTGCCGAGCCACGCTAACCTGGAAATCTCCTACCCGCTGTAGGCGCCGACTGTGTCTCGTGACACGGGGTGGCGCGGGGCCTCATTTTCGCTTGGCGCTCCAATCCACCGTCACCTCCCGACCGTCCATGAGCGTCTTGGTCTGGCCGCGGATGACGCCGTCTTCGAGCGTGCCCCACATCTCGTAGGTCATGGTGCTTCCGTCCTGACGATCACGACGAACCCGCCAGGTAAGGCGGTTGCCCTCGACCTTGCCGTTCTCGATCTGGAGCCAGCGGCTGGCATCGCGCGCAAACCGGCCGGTCACTTCGCCGCCGCGCTGGGACAGAATCAACGGCGCCTCAACGGGATTGCCGTCGGGCCCGCGGATCGTCCAGATCCACTCGCCGGAGACGTCCACGGACGCGGCCGCTGGCACGCGGGTGTCGTCGAGGAGGCGGCAGAGGAGGTCCTCGATGGATTCGGCCCAGACGCCGTACGCCTGCGGGCTCAGGTGGAGGTAGTCGGGCATGAGCGTCGTCGGGATCAATCCCTCCGCGGTGACAAAGCGGTGGCCGAAATCGACGAAGAACACGTGCTGGTCGTCACCCAGCTTCTGCAAGATCTGGTTGACCTGGAGCAGCTTGCCCCGCTGGGCCTGCGGGTTCTCACCCCGCGGGAAGATGGCCACGAGAACGATCCGGGTGTCGGGCAGCCGCTCCCGGAGCAACTGGACAATGGCGGTCACCCCCTCGGCGATCTGGGCCACGGTGTTGTCCTCGCCGTTCGAGTTGTTGGTGCCGATCATGACGACCGCCACCTTGGGCTGAAGGCCTTCGAGGTTGCCGTTGGCCAATCGCCACAGCACGTGCTGGGTTCGGTCGCCGCCGATGCCGAGGTTGAGGGCGTCGCGGTGCGCGTAGTACTTGGCCCACACCTCTTTCCCCGCGCCCTCCCAGCCTTGCGTGATTGAGTCGCCGATGAAGATGACCTGCGCGCGGCGTCCCACTTCGGCCACGCGCTCGTTGAGGCGTTTCTGGCGGTCTTGCCAGCCCTGGTCACCCCGCGGGACCGGGACGACGGCCGAATGAGCGTCGGCCAGGACAGGTTGGAACGTGCACGCGAGCCAGGCGGCCGCGACGAAGCAGAGGAGGCGTTTCATCGGCGCCCAGTGTTGGCGGGGCTTCGGTGAAATGCCAGCGGATTGAGGTGAGGTGAGCCCGCGCCCCGCCTCACATCCGGTCCGGGACCTCGAGCCCGAGGAGTTCGAGGCCCTGCCGCAAGACGCGGGCGGTGAGGTCGGCCAGCACCAGACGGCTCGCGCGCGTGGGTTCGGCGGCCTTCAACACCGGGCAGCGCTCATAGAAATCGGTGAAGAAGCCGGCCAGTTCGTAGAGGTAATTGCAGAGGTAGTTCGGGCGATGCTCCTCGGCAACCGCTTCGAGGGTGAAGCCGAAGTTGACGAGGTGCCGCGCGAGGCGGAGTTCCGGCGGTGCCTCGAGCTGGAGTTGGGTGGCCGCTTCGTCAAGCCGCCAGGAACCCCCGGTGTCGGCCAGCTTGCGGAAGATGCTGCGAATCCGGGCATGCGCGTACTGGAGGTAGGGGGCGGTGTTGCCACTCAGTGCGAGCATCTTGTCCCAACTGAACACGTAATCGCTCTGCCGATTGGGCAGGAGGTCCTGGTACTTGACCGCGCCCAGGCCCACCATGCGGGCGATGGCCGCCTGTTCGGCCTCGGGCAGGTCCGGGTTCTTCTCGGCCACGATGCGGCGGGCGCGTGCTTCGGCCTCGTCGAGCAGATCGGCCAGCTTGATGGTGTCGCCGGAGCGCGCTTTGAAGGGCTTGCCGTCCTCGCCCAGGATCGAGCCGAACCAGACATGCACGAGCTGGACGCGCGCATCGGGGTGCCAGCGGCGGAAGATGGCGAAGAGCTGTTTGAAGTGCAGTTGCTGGCGGGCGTCGGTGACGTAGATGATCTCGTCCGGCTGCCATTCGCGCAGGCGATAGGCGAGCGTGGCGAGGTCCGTGGTGGTGTAGTTGGCGGCGCCGTCCCGCTTCTGAACGATGGCCGGATGCCCCGCGAGCTCGGGGTCACCGTCGAAGAACACGACCTGGGCGCCGTCGCTTTCGCGAGCCAGACCGCGTTGGCGGAGGTCCGCCACAACGCCCGCCAGGTGGGGGTTGTAGAAGCTCTCGCCCAGCGTGTGGTCGAAGCGCACGCCCAGCCGCTGATAGATCCGGTCGAACTGGTGCTGCGACAACGCCAGCATGCGACGCCAGATGCCCAGGTTCTCGGGGTCGCCACCCTGCAGTTTGACAAGCTCCTGCCGCGCCGCCTCAAGCACGGCCGGGTCCCGTTCGCCCGCCTCGTGGACGTGCTTGTAGAGCCGTTCCATCTCCGCCACCGCATCGCGCTCGAGCGCGGCCGTGTCGAGATGGCGCTTCCAACCGACGAGCAGCTTGCCGAACTGCGTGCCCCAATCCCCGAGATGGTTGTCGGTGACCACGCGGTGGCCCAGCAGCCGGAAGACACGGGCGAGAGCGTCACCCAGGATGGTGGACCGGATATGACCCACGTGCATCGGCTTGGCGATGTTCGGTGAGCTGAAATCGAGCACGATCGTCCGGGGGCGTGAGGCGGGGGTGAAGCAAAGGTGTTCGCCCTGGGCGGCGGCTTGCAGCGTCCGCACCAGCGCGGCCGGGTGCAGATGGAAGTTCAGGAAGCCCGGGCCGGCGACCTCGACGCGCGCGCCGATCTCGTCCGAATCCAGGCGGGCCGCGATCTCCGCGGCGAAGGTGCGCGGGTTGACCTTGCGTTCGCGGGCGAGGGCCATGAGCGCGTTGGTCTGGTAATCGCCAAACTTCGGATCGGCACACGGACGGACGCGAACGTCGGCGAGGGATGTGCCGGGGCATTGCGCGGTCACCGCGGCGTGGAGACGGGTCTCGATGAGATGGTGGAGCATGGGTGGAAACGGGGGTTGGCGCGCGCGGGGAGGGGCCCCGCCGCTTCCTGACGGACCGGGGTGGGCAGGTGCGATTACCGGCTGCCCGCGTTGGCCTGGATGACGCGGAACATGCCCTCGGCGTCGGGTGCTTCCTCGAGGGCCTGGCGAAACTCAGGGCGGTGAAGCAGCTTCGCGATGTCCGCCAAGGTATGCAGGTGTTTCTGGAATTCCCCCTGCGGGACCAGAAACAGGACAACCAGCTTCACCGGTTGCCCGTCGAGCGCCTCGAAGGCAATCCCCCGCGCGACCGGCCAAACGCACCCACCACCGACTGGATGAGATTCGTCGAGGCGTGCGGGATGCCAATGCCGTACCCGATCCCCGTACTCATCGAGGTCTCCCGACGCCGGATCACGGTGGTCACCGCGTCCCGGTGCTGAGGGGCGATCCGTCCGGCGGCCACCAGACAGTCGATGAGCTCTTCGATCGCCTCCCACCGATCGCGCGCCTTCAAATCCGACACAATCGAATCGGACGTGAGAATGTCACCCAGCGTCATACAGCAGACAAAGTGGGGCGATTCCGCCGCACCCGTCCCGTCAATGCAAGCGTGAATTCCGCGTCAATTCCGCTTGAACCGTCGCGGCCGTCTCCGCAGTGTCCCGAGAGTACGAAAAAGCCAACCCCCGTCCATCCGCCGTGCAACCCCACGCATTCCCAGCCCCGGCGCCCCCCGCCTGGCAAGGCGGGCTTCACCTGATCGAGTTGCTGGTGGTGATTGCCATCATCGCCATCCTGGCCGGCCTGCTCCTGCCGGCACTCAGCCGCGCCAAGGCCAAGGCGCACCGCGTTGCCTGCACCTCGAACCTGAAGAACCAGGCGCTCGCCTTCACCATGTACGCCGACGATTACCGCGGCCTCTTCCCCACCGCCGACCAGACCACCGCCTGGCGCCTGGATGCCCTCTACGTGATGAGCAGCAACCAGGGCGTGGTCCTCATGACCTACGGCCTCGAGGGCGGACGCATCCGGAAGAACGCCGCCGACTTCGACCTGGACATCAAGACCGCGCGTGTGCCCACGGTGTGGCGGTGCCCGGCACGGCCGGACTGGCCGCGGCTCTTCGACGAAAAAGGGCTCCTGCACGTCGATCACTTCATGATCCTCACCGGCCTCTCCGGAAACCGCTTCCGCGGCTCGAATTCCCCCGCTCGCACCACCGATCCCATGGGTCCGCTCACGGCCGATCACACCATGGTGTTCACCGCCCAGAACTACTGGAGCTCAAACCACGGGAAACGCGGCTCGGGCGGCGGCACGGCCAACGATCCCGCGGGCCACGTCCAGTCGTTCAGCGACGGCCACGCCGAGTGGATCAGCGAGAAGCGTTTCCCCGCGCCAACCCGACCGCGCCGTATCCCCGGGCCCTGTGGGCCTCGGGTTGGCCGTGGGACTGGGCCTGGGTCGAGCCGTGACCCGTCTGACGCACCTCGAGGGTCCGCTCTGACTGCAGGAGATCGAGTTCACGCGGCGCAAACACCCCCTGGCGGATTCCGTTCGAAATGTTCAAGCCCGGCCGGACGCGGGAGCCGGCGGGCCACGATTCGTAAGATGTATTTGCCAGGCAGGTTTGGGGCGGGCAGGCTCCCGCGCCATGAAGCTGCCTTCGCACGCCTGCGCAGGTCCGATACGCGCACGCCGCACCGCGCCCAACCCCATGAACCTCCCCCGAATCCACCCGCCAAACCGATCTGGTTCCCCCAACCCGACCCCCGTTGCCACGGCTACGGCACTCGCCCCGAGGACGCCGCTCCGCCGCCACCGCCCGCGCTCTCTGCCTCGCCAATCGAGGAGGCAACCGTCGAGTGCGCCAGTGCGCCTTGCTACCTCGCGGAGTTCCCTCCGGACCGGCCATGAGCTCCGCACCCCGCTCCCTGCGCCCCGCCACGCTCTGCGTGCACGCCGGCACCTACCACGACCCCGTCACAGGCGGCGCCTGCAGTCCCATCTTCACTTCGACTGCCTGCGCGTTCCCGAACCCGGCCAACGAGAACGTCTACCCGCGCTACTTCAACACGCCCAACCAGCGCGTCGTCGAGCAGAAGCTGGCCGCCTTGGAACAGGGGGAGGCCGCCGTGGTGTTCGGTTCCGGCATGGCCGCGATCACCACCCTCCTCTTCGCCCACCTACAGCCGGGGGACCACGCGGTGTTCCAGGCCGACCTGTACGGGGGCACGATCCAGTTCGTGCAGGAATTGCAGCGCTTCGGCGTCCGCGTCTCCTTCGCGCGGACGGCCGACGAGTTCCCCGCCTGCCTGCGTCCCGAGACGCGGGTGATCTACGTCGAGTCGCCCTCCAACCCGCTGCTCCGCATCATGGACCTGACCGCCATTGCCCGGCTCGGACGCGAACGCGGCGTGTTGACCTTCGTCGACAACACCTTCGCCACCCCCATCAACCAGAACCCACTCGCGTGCGGTCTCGACGCCGTCGTCCACAGCGGCACGAAATACCTCAACGGCCACAGCGACGTGAACGCCGGCGTCGTGGTGGCTTTGTCCGCCCTCGTCGAACGGACCCGGGAATGCGCGGTCAACCACGGCGGCATGCTCGACGCCCACGCCTGTTCGCTGCTCGAACGCGGCTTGAAGACGCTGGCCTTGCGGGTGAACCGGCACAACGAAAACGCCGCCCGACTCGCCGCTTTCCTCGCCGGTCATCCCGCCGTGGCGCACGTTCTCTATCCCGGCCTGCCGGCGCATCCCGACCACGCCCTGGCGTGCCGTCAGATGCGTGGTTTCGGGGGCATGCTGTCCTTCGAGTTGCGCGAGGGCAGATCGGTGGACGCCCTGTTGCGGGCATTTCGGCTCGCCATGCCGGCCCTGAGTCTCGGGGGCGTGGAGAGCCTCGTCTGCGTCCCCAGCCGCACCTCGCACCGAAAGCTCAGCCCGGAAGAGCGGCAGCGCGTGGGCATCCGCGACGGGCTGATCCGCGTCTCGGTGGGCGTGGAGCACATCGACGACTTGATCGACGACTTCGCGAGAGCCCTCGACGCCGCGCGCTGAGCCAGCCTTCCCCTGACGCGACGCAGGCCTTCCGCCAGTCTTTCCGCCCCATTCGCGGCATCTGCGCCCTCCGCGCTCATACGCCCGCTCACCGATTCCTCACCGCCGTCCCCCGTGGCCGGGGAGCAACCGCAACTTGCTGATCTGCCCGACGTCCAGGAGGTGCACATGGTCTTCCACATCAACGACAATCAGCGTCGTCTTGCCCTCCGCGAAAAGCACCTGCTCAGGGTGAGCCACGCGAATCACCTCGCCGTCAATCCGCAGCTCGAACGGCCGGAACGGACGCCGCTGCAGCGCCGCCTCCAAGCTCACGGCTTTCATGACCGGAAACTATGCCTGCGAGTCGCCGGCTCGCAAGGCCCCCTTGATCCGACCCGACCCCGCTCTAACCTCCTCCCATGACCGCTGCGATCGCTCCTCCGGATGTCGCGGCGCCGGGTGTCCGGGCACGCCCCTGGCTCGAGAACGGCGACCGGCTGTCGCGCGCCGAATTCGAGCGGCGTTACCGGCGCATGCCGGAGGTGCGCAAGGCCGAACTCGTCGAAGGAGTCGTCTAACCGCCATCGCCCGCCAGGTTCCAGCAGCACTCCGCTCCGCACGCACGGTTGGCGGGTTGGCTCATCGCCTATGAGGCTGCCCCCGGGTGTCCGCGTCGGTGACAACGCTACCGTCCGACTTGACCTGGACAACGAACCGCAGCCCGATCTCATTCTGCTCCGTCTGCCCGAAGCCGGCGGCCAGACCCGGCTCTCGGCGGATGACCACGTCGAGGGACCGCCGGAATTGGTCGTGGAGATCGTCGCCAGCTCGCGGGCGCACGATTTGCACCAGAAGAAGGGGGCTTACCGCCGTAACGGCGTGCGCGAGTACCTCGCCTGGATCGTCGAGGAATCGTGCGTGGCCTGGTGGGAACTGCGCGAAGGCGCCTTTGTGGAACTGGTCCCCGATGCTGATGGCTGCCTCCAGAGTCGCGTCTTCCCGGGGCTCTGGCTCGATGCCGCCGCCCTCCTGCGTGGGGACCTGTCCGCGGTGTTCGCCGCCCTTTAACGCGGCCTCTCGCAGCCGTCCGTGAACTCAATCCGCTTGGAAGAAACCGTGGCCGAGTTGGTGGCACGCCACGGGTTGGCAGAAGCATGGGCAAGGTTCCCGCGCCGATTCCGGGATGCGCCCTGACCTCCAACAGCGCCTTCGGAAGAACCGGAGTGGCGCTTGCTGCGCGATCTCGTCCCCAGAGCCGCTTGCGCATAGGAATCAGGATGGGAATACCAGCCATGCGATATGCGGATCACGATAGACATTGATGAGACCGTGAGGTTCTTGCTGGATTGTGCCGGAGAATCGGGTCTCCTGGACAACATCGACTTC
>JAOSKK010000037.1:0-2552 GCA_027493615.1 Verrucomicrobiota bacterium | reverse complement strand
CGGCGGATCGCGGTTGTCCACCCGCAGAAATCAGGTTTCGGGACTGACCCCAGCGGCCCGGACTTCGATCCAATTGCTCCTGTGTCCGAGCAAGGCTGGCCCGCCGCCCACCGATGATCCTCCTGGACACCCGCCAACCCGGGGTATGCAGCCGCCACGCCATCGTTGCGGGTGGCTGCTGCCTCGATCGTCTGGTTCGGTGGCCTGTTTGGATCATAGTAACTCACGGAACTGCTCAGGTGTCAGCCCGGCGTCCTTGGCGATGCCACCCATCGTGAACGCATTGATAGGGTTGTGGCGTGGGATGGTCAAAATCCGTGCGCCGTCGGACAGGACGGTGTGCTTCCCCTCCCGTACCACCTGGAAACCCGCTTTCCGCAGCACGCGAATCGCCTGCTGATGACTGATGCCGGGAATTCTGGGCACGGCTACACGGTAACGGTCACCGAGCGTACATCTTCGCCCTTAAGAGACTCCTGCAGCACCCCGAGGTACTCCTGGATCGCGATCCGGATATTCTGCAGCGCCTCCTCCTCCGTCGCGCCCTGCGACCAGCACCCTGGCAGCGCCGGGCAACCAATCGCATACCCTTCCTCCGACTGCCTCAGTATGACCGGGTAATCCAAGCTCACGAGCGAATCGTCGACCTGCAACCGCACACCGTCAAGCTAGTGAATCGGGATTGCACGGGAAACCAGCCGCCTAGCATCCCCGCCGTTGAAAGAAGTGGCCAAGTTGGTCAACGCGATGCGTGGGGCCGGCGTCGTCACCGACTACGCCCTGTTCGGCGCGGCGGCCCAAATGCGCTACACCGAGGCGGTCGCCACCTTCGACGCGGACGTTCTCATCGCGCTGCCGTCGCCGGAGCGATTGGATGCGCCCGGGCCCCTCGACCAATTCTGTGCCGAGCGCGGTTGGCAGCCTGAAGGCGAGGCCATTCGGGTTGAGGCCTGGCCAGTCCAGTTCATTCCGGTGTTCAGTCCGCTCACGCAGGTGGCGCTGACGCTGGCGGAGACGGTTGATTTTGACGGGGTCCCCCTTCGAGTCGTCCGAGCCGATCACTTGGCGGTCATCGAGCTGAGCGTTGGCCGGGGAAAGGACCACGCCCGAATCCTGGCTCTGCTCGAGGCCAAAGCCGTCACGGCGGAAACCGTGGCTGAGTTGGCGGCACGCCACGGGTTGGCCGAAGCCTGGACGATGTCCGAGACGCGATTCCTGGATGCACCCTGACCTCCAACAGCGCTTTCGGGCCCAGGAGTGCTGGCAACGGGAACGTCGGCGGCTCTCCTGGCCCGAGAAGATCCGGATGGCTGAGTTGATGCGTGAGGCGGCAAGAACGCTGCGGCGCGCGGGGAGACCCGCCGACCCACCGCAGGGCCGACCCAAGTGCCTCCCCCCATCCGAGTCACCCTCCTAACCCTGCAGTGGCATCCGCCCCAGCCGCGGTCACGGCGTCCGCTCCTGCGTCCGCCGCGTGCCCCCACGCAGCGTCCCTTCCACCCGTCGCCCTGTCCCGGACTAAACGCTCGCTGAGTGAGCTCCGGTGCGTTAGACTGCCGCACATGAACGGAAGCGCGGCACCCACCACGTCG
Source organism: Verrucomicrobiota bacterium (assembly GCA_027493615.1). Taxonomy (GTDB): domain Bacteria; phylum Verrucomicrobiota; class Verrucomicrobiia; order Limisphaerales; family J093; genus DSVZ01. The sequence goes on along the minus strand of JAOSKK010000037.1, from coordinate 960 downwards.
TACCGCTACGTTACCCGTCAACCGGGGGTGCGCCGCGGCCAGGCCATCGTTATGAGTGCCTCGCTTATTACGAGGATCACCGGGGCGAGATTGACGTGTTGGTCGCCCGCCAGATGGCCGCCCCCGCGCCGTGAAGCTCCTGCTGAACTCCGCCGCAGAACCGGGGCTGCGGGACAACATCAACTTCGCCTGACCAACCGTCTGGCTCAGACCGGCAATACCCGTCACGTTGAATTCAGGTTTCAGGGACTGACCCCAGCAGCTTGCCGCCAAGAGGTACAGAAGTCGCAAGAGGTTCTGGTTATGCGTCTTTTGCGCCTCTTCGCGGCAACGTGATCGATCCTCCCCCACCGACGTCAGCGTCAGCGGACATCAGTCCCGGGGGCATCCCGTTCGTCTTTCCGCCGCGCCCGTGCCTGCAAGCCCACCACGTCCGGCCGTACCCCACCGACTCCTGCCCGAGAGGCTACCTCATCAGACCGCTAACAAAGCCAGCCCCATCCTCGCCGCGAGCTGCTTCTGACGCGCGTCGGTGGTGACGAACTCGTCCACCCCAAGCGTCGCCGCGAGAGCGCTGTGCAGGATGTCGAGAGACCGACACCCGACGAGACCCGTGTGGTGTCCTGCCAACTCCACCGCCTTCTGAAAGACGCTGTCCCAAGCCGCGTTGGTCTCAACCAGCACCCCTGCCCGCAGGTCTGCTTCCACCAGCGCCCGAGCGGAGGCCACTTGGGCGGTTGTGGCGCTCTTGGCGAACACCTTCAAGTGAAGCGCGTTCACAAACTCCAGCTTATGTAGCGGCGTGAAACAGACCGGTTTGCCCTGAATCGCCGCGATCACCTGCGAGCTCTGGGGCTCCGGATAGTAGAGCTTGACCAGGCAGCCGGTGTCCAGATACGTCACGAATCGCCTCCTCGGCTCCGCGCGACCACTTCGCTAAGCGGTTCCCCCGCCGGCTGT
>JAOSKK010000036.1 GCA_027493615.1 Verrucomicrobiota bacterium | reverse complement strand
CTGCGCGTAGCTCTCCTGCACGATTTCCTGCCCGCCGGGAATGTCGAGGAAGCGGGCGACTTCCTCGTAGATGTTCCGCTTCCGAATCGCGCGCGGCAGCGTCATGATGTGCTTGCGCGCGTGATTTGTGATGAGGAAACCCGCGGCGGCTTTCAATTCCTTCGCCGACTCCGGGATGTAGCCCAACTCGAAGTGCGCGACCTTGCCCGTGAGCGACAGATTGCTCGTGCCGTCGAACAGGCAGCCGTAGTTGCCATCGCGACACCACGGGAGGATGAGCGTGGCGATTTCCATGATCTGATCGCGCTCCGCTCCCATCGGGTCGAGCATCATTAATTCCTGAAGCATCCGGTGCGTCGGGAACTCCTCGGGCGTGAAATAGGCGAACGCCAGGTTGCGGACTTCCTTGCTGGTCTTCGGCTCTTTCAGGAACTTCAACGCCTCGGCTTCATCGAACTGTGCCAGGTAGGCTTCCGCCTCGGCGGGGTTGACGGCTCGCCAATCGCGGAAATCGGCGAAGGTTTCGAGGCTGGTCGCGCCGGGCGGCATCCGCTCGGCCCGAAACTGCTGGAGTGCCAGCGCGTGTCGGGCGATGACGAGCAACTGGTCGTGCCGCTTCTTCTGCCAGTCCTGGAAGGAATCCTCGTAAAGCAGATTCAGATACTTGGCGATCTGCGCCTGGCGGAGCATCTGTTTGTCCTCCTGGGCGCTCGTGCCGATCATCCGGGCGACAAGTGCGGTCGAGGCGGAGAGATGATCGGGCGTGAGCGGCAGCCCCTTCGTGTCGAGGTAGTTGATGGTCAAGTCGCCGTCCGGGTGAATGATGATGGGCCGCGCGCCTTCTTCGACCGTGGCGGTGTAGATGCCGTAGCTGAGTCCCTCCTCAATGATGACGGTGTAACCGAAGTAGCCTTCCGTTTGGGTGAGCAGGTCACAGACGGTCACGGATTTGCCCGCGCCGGACATGCCGAGCAACACCGCGTGCTGCGGGGACGCGGAATCCTTGCCGCCCGAAAACGTCTGGATGCCGACCAGATTGTTGGCCGGGCCGTCGTAGATCGCCTCGGCGGTCGCCAGGTGGCCGGTGAACGTGCTGGTGACCGGGAGCATGTCGGCGAGGAAGCGATGCTCGGCGTAGAGTTTCCGGTGTTCGTAGCGTCCCCAGGTCCAGCCCGGCCAGGTCTGGAAGAACAGATTCTTCGAGGTGCTGGGCAGATTGCTCTCGAAGTATTGGGCCGCGTTCATGGAGTTGATGGCGTTCTTGATCGCCCCGGCCTTGGCGTTGAGGCCGTCGCGGGTCTTGTCCCAGACACGGATGGCGAACATGGCATGGAACGGAATGGTCTGGCCCTGCATCAGCGCGTGAATTTTCTTCTGCTTCTTCTCCATCACCGTCAGCAGGGAGATTTTCTTTTCGCTGGCGTAGTCACCGGCCACGCGATCGTGCTCCTTCTCCTCCTTGCTGATTTCCTTGGTGATGGGCAACGGATCAATGTTCACCGTGATGGTGTAGTCCAGGAGGCGGAGATTGGTGAGGCGTTGAATGATGCCGGGATACGTCGTGCGCGGCCAACGGGTCAGGACGATGAGCGAGTGGTAGTGGCCATCGAGGAAGAACCCAAAGTCGGACTGCCCATTCCCCTCGCTGTGCCAGCAGTTTTCCTGAATCGAAAGCTCGGGCGCAAAGCCCTCCGCCGGATCGTAGTCGAACCGGTCGTTGAGCGACGGATTGAGGAAGCGCTTGTAGTGGCGGAAGTGGTCGGCATCCGTCATGGCCAGCACACGTGCCCCGGTTGAGCCGAAGATTTCGAGTAGTAGGCGGTGAACGTGCTCAAACTCGGTCTGAAGCTGTTCGAGCAGCGTCTGGTAGTAATCTCGGCGGGCAGCGGCGATCTGGAACTTCGTCGGCACGTTCTCCAGTGCCCGGGAGATGTAGAAGATGACGCGCTGGCGGCGGAGCTTGCGCTCGGACATCGCCTGCCAATAACGCGCGAAGCGTTCGTTGCGGGCGCGCTTGGTCCAGACGTTTGAAAAGCGCTCTGTCTCCTGCTGGTAACGCAGCAACTCCCCCTTGTAGTCGGAATCGCAGAAGTATTGCACTTGTAGCCGCTGGTTTTCGTGGAGGGACGCCAGCAGGAGACAGAGTTGGTCCTGGAAGTCGTTCAGGTCTGCAATCGGGCTGTTCGTCAGGTCGGGCGACTCAAAGATGAAGCCCTTCGACACGTAGCCGCCGCGCCGGAGGTGATTGAACACGATCAGGTCGTGGGTGAAGAAGCCGTTGGGTGCGCGCTCGAACATAGGTCAGACTCGGATGGATTTACTGATGACAGCGGGACGTTCGCGGCGGCGGACCTTCGCCACGATGTGATTCACTTTCTCCAAGTCCCCCACGAGCCGGTGAACGGAGCGCGCCTTGCCGATTTCGTTCGTCGCGACGTAGGCTTCGCGGACGTGGGCCAAGGCGCGCTCCATGTGCTCGCGTGCGGTGGGGTCAAGGTCGTTCCGGTGGAGATTCTCACGCAGCGCCTGGTCGGCGGTGTCGAGTTGTTCAAAGATGTAGCGGCTCATGGCAGGTCTTTTGCGAGTGGATGCGTGAGGCGCGGAGGTTCGGGGGCAAAACCGCCACCGGTGAATACGCGCTCGAAGATGTCGCGGTCGTAGCCCGGCGGTTTGCCCTGCCGCAGAGCCGAAGATGTAGGCGAGGCAAAGCCCCACTGGGACGAGCGCCACGCCCAGAGACGTGAGCAACGATGACTTCAGTATTACGAGGAACACGAAGAACATCGTGATGCCCACGCCGATGCCGCCCACGAGCCACCAGAACAAACCGCCCTCCAACCCCCACGTCCGGCCTTTGGAATCGGATGCGGCGTTGGTGTCAGTGAGACGAAGTTCGGCTTTCATGGTGGCTCGGGGCGGCGGGTGGCAGGTCGGTTGGCGAGATTAGAAGTTGCCCACACCCACCGTGCTGTTGGTGTCGATGCCGAAGATTTTGAAGAAGGCAAAGATGACCGCCGGAGCGGCGGCGATGATTGCGCCGCCGATGATGGACATCTTGCCCTGATCCACGTCGCCGCGCCGGATGGCGAAACCGCCGTAGATGACGCATGAGATGCCGAGCACGAAGCCGAACATCATGATGACCGCAAGGCTGTTGCTGATGCCGGTCTTGAGTTCGGTGGAGTTGAACGCCTGCGCGTAAGCGGAGGTGCTGTTCAGGGCGAGGACTGCGGCAGCCAGGAGCAGCGACGGCAGCCGCGAGCGGAGTTTCTGACCGAGGGGTTTGATGTGTTTGATTAGCTTCATACGAGTCGTGTTTTTGTTTTTCTGTCGTTGAGCAGCGACTACCGCGCTGATCACGGGACGCAGCATGAAGCAAAGGGCAGAAAGCCGGGTGTAGGAGGGACACAAGGTGCGGGGATGTCCCTGCTAAAGGTAGGCGATGAACAAAACACCAGACTCGCACAAGCTTACCAACCTCCAGGAACTCGACGTGTTGTTGCCGCGCGAAATCCGCGGCCAGTCCCACACGATTCCTCGAATCGTCTCTGCCGTTCGCCGGGGCGAACTCGGCCTCACGAAACCGTCTCGGCCACGCGGCAGCTTCCTGCTGCTCGGACCGACGGGCGTGGGCAAAACCGAGACAGTGGTCGTCACCACGAATCACGTCTTCGGCGATGGGAAGCTGTTCCGCTTCGACATGTCGGAGTTTCAGAATCAGGAAGCCCTCGGTCTGCTGCTGGGTGCGCGACTCGGAGAAATCGGCTACCTCGGAGCGGTGCGCGAACGCGCGGCGGAGGGTTCGTTGCTGTTCGACGAGGCGGAGAAGGCGCACCCCCGCGTGCTGGATATCCTGCTGCAACTGCTGGATGCCGCGCGGCTCACGGTGGCGACCGGCCAGACGCTGGACTTCAGCGGGTTCTACGTGTGGCTCACGTCAAACATTGGGTCGGCGGAACTGATGAGCCTCCAGCACTCGAACGAAGCCACGCTCGAACGCCACGTCCTCACCCGTGCGCAACAAGCCTTGCGCCCGGAGATCTTCGCGCGCGTGAATGAGAAGCTCGTGTTCCATCGCCTGAGCTACGAACACCAGTTGGAGATTGCAGAGAAGTTCTTGTCCCGCGAAATCGAATTCCTCGCCGCGCGCGGTCACAGGATCGAACTCGACAAAACGGCGTTACCGTTTCTTGTGCGCAAGGGATTTCACCCGAAGCTTGGCGCTCGTCCGATGCGCGATGCGGTGGAAAAGCTCGTCGGCGACGCGGTGACGGAATGCCTGCTCACTGGTCGTCCCGCCTGCGGTATCCTCGCGCACGACGAACTGCACGACCGCCTCGGCGTGTTTTAGCGATCCGGCCCACGGGACGCAGCGGCTGCAACGGAGCAATGTGCCGGGTTGATGCGCAATAGGAGGCCACACGTCGATCATATGTGTTTGTCTTCCTTTCGTGGTCCATACCACATTTCCAAACCCTCGCGTCGGCGATAGGACTCCGGGCCTCGAAGAAACCAGCGCGCCGCCTCCCGGACAATCCGCCAAGTGGAGTAAGCGCGCAGCTTGCGCCCCGATGTGATCACTGTCTCACGGGGCACGATGAACCGGCCTTGGTTCTTCAATGCGCGGATGAAGGCCGCCTCTTCCGCTGCATAGAATTGCTCGCAAAAGCCGCCGACGTTTTCGAACGCCTTGCGGGTGCAGAACAAAAACACCCGCCCACCAGTCTGAGACCGCGCGCACTCACCACGGCCACTGGATAAAGAAGGCGTGCTCCCCAAGGCAGCTTGCCATCAAACCGGAAGACGCAGCCTCCACCTGCCGCTCCCTCGCGCATGGCTGCTAGCGCAGCACGCACCGCACCTGAAGTGGCGAGCGTGTCCGCATCCACGAAAAAGAGAAACTCCCCGCGCGCCTCTCGTGCGCCCGCGTTGCGGGCCGCGGCAATCTGCCGATGCGCGACCCGCACCACCCGCGCTCCATCCTGCTCGGCAAGGCGGGCGGTCGCATCATCGGAAGCATCATCGACGACGATAACCTCATGTGACTCGGTCAAACCCTCCACCGCCCTGCCAATGGCAGCGATCGAACGCCGTATCCATCGCTCTTCGTTGTGGGCTGGCAAGATGAATGAGACCATACTGCAAGTGGCGTCGTGCGGCCTGACTCATGCCAAGGAGAGGAAGAGATGCGTCTCGCCGAGGTCCACGTCCGGCTGCACTGCTCCAAGCTTTCGCTTTTGAAGCTGGGCGCAGACTGTGCGGATCGCCTTCCGCTTGGCGGGAGACTTCGGCACGCGCACCAGCAAGGCATCCGCAAACTCGTCGCCTTTCTTACTGCGGTAAACGTCGGGCGCGATCACCTCGGTCGCGCCGGCGTCGTAGAGCGCGGCGACGAACTTCGCCGCGTCACTCTCGCGCTTGAATCGGCCGAGCGATCGGGCGGAGCTATCGGCGATCCTGGCCTCCAGCCAGGCCCGCGCCTCGAAGCGATTGGGCTTGGCCAGCAGCCCGGCGACGAAAACTCGGTGAATGTGTTTCTCCGACACCGGCTTCACCGCCTTCGTCACCCTGCCAAGCTTCGGCAACGACTTGTCCTTCGCTGCCGCCGCGCGGTATTCGTCGGCGCTGACCAGTTTACCCCGGAGATAGATGTCGTCGGACAGGAGCGTGCCGTCACTCAACCAGCTTCGGCTGCGCCCGCAGAACTCGCCCCGCACGGTGGACAACTCCATCTGAGGCTTGCCGTTGTCATGCCATGCACGCTGCACACCCGTTCCTTGAACCATGAGGTATTTGCCGAGGAGTCGGCCCGCTTCGCTCCATTGGCGGCAGACGCCATGCGACAAGCCATCGGCGTAGCGTTCCTCGGAGGCGAGGCGTCCGTTCTTGTGCCAGGCGCGGGCAACGCCATGCCGGTGACCGTTTCGGAGAGGCGTTTCTTCGCAGAGCAGACCGTTTCGATACCAGGACTTTTGAATCGTGGTTCTCACGTCAGATGTTTTGCACTTCGACCATTGAACGTGAATTCTGGCCCATTTAACACGAGTCCCGGGCAAAAGCATAGCAGGAGTTGCCTTGATTTCATGGATATTTTCACCTTCGGTCGCCCCGCGACGACACACTTCCGCGATGAAAACCTAAAGGCAAAACTCCCCGGCGGCGGCGGGCGGGTCAAGGTGGAGGCGGGGGGCAGCCGGGGCGCACTACCTTGACGCGACCGACGCCGCCATACAATCGAGAGGGGTTTCATCGCGTTGTCCAAGCCCGAGCCGAATGGCTCGACGATTTTTCAATCACTGATTGCAGAATCTTGGAGAATCTGAATTCGCCAATCGCTGATTGACGAATCTGCTGTTCTGTCGATACCCAGCTTCGGTCTGTGGTCGGTGAGCGGGGAAAGTGGAGCGGAGGGCGGAGAGGAGCGCCTAGCGAATCGCAGCCGGAGCGCAACGCCCGCCGCCGAGCCGCAGACGGAAGCCTGCCGCGCCTGCAGCTTCCGGCGAATGCCCGCTCGTGACGAGCGCGCGGTTTGCGGAGTGGAACGGGCGTGGTCGAGAGGGGGACAGGGCCGCCCGTCAGCCCGTGGAGCGAAGCATGCCGCGCGCTGGTCACGGCGAGTCGGCAGTCTTCGTGGTGTTTCGACTCTTAATATCCGCGGCGAATGCAGTCGCCTGCTTTCAAGCGGCTGACTCCGCACTTCAGTCTATCGGGCCGGATGTCGTGCGTTTGGGACGCGCGGATATGATGGCCGCGGGATCGACGCCCGCCCAGCGGCAAAGCTCGGCATGGGTTTGCGGGCCGAAGTTGCTGGGGCGTTTGCCGGGCACAAGCACTCCAGTTCTCAGGGCATGATGAACCGCCATTTTCGTGGCGGGAATGGCGGATCGCGAGAGACACCGATTGGCCCGATAGGAAAGTCCGTTGGCAGGATACGGGGTCACTTCATCTTGAGAGGGGCGACACGAGAGGGCTTCTGCATCAATGCCGGCCCAAAGGCAGACCTCAGCGTGCGTGTATATGCCGTAGTTTGGAGGCCAGAGGAAAGGGTAGAGTTTTCCGGTTTTGAGAGCGTGCCGGATCGCCTCCCTGTCGATGGGAATGCCGGCGTTGAGAAGGCAACGGTTGGTCCTTCGGGAAAGGCCGTTTGGAAGGAGTCTGGATTTCATGTCGGTCCGTTCTTCTCCTGGCGGATGATGCAAGCAATCTGGTGGTCGTCCTCCAACGTCATGCAATCGTCAAAGCCCCGCTGCAATATTTCGGCGAGCGCAGCGTATGTCTGCCGCTTGCCGAATGATGATGATGATCGGTAGCTCATGCTCAAGTCCTGCATTCCGCCAGAAGTTGGCGCACGAAGCCGAGGGCGTCCGCCTGAGTGTCCACCTCCGGTCGTCCGAACAGGAATTCGGCAACGCGTCTCGGCCCGATGCTCTCAGACTCCTGGAAATCCTCCCGCAAGTATGCCAGCGCCTTTTTGCGCTGGCGTCCTTAATCAAGGGCCGCAGTTGCGCAGCCACGTCCGCGACGCCGCGCCCGTAGTTCCGCAGCAGATAAAACAAATCGTAAGCGTCCTTGTTCTCACCGCGTATGTGGAAGGCCAGCGCCTTGAGCACCACGAACGCCCCCGCTCCACAGACCCGGATGTCCCTCCGGGCGGTTTCTCCGGCGATGGTCCGTCCGTCCAGCGTCACCGTTTGATTATTTGTGAACGCCAGATGCAAGCCGGGCGCGATGATGGCGGCCCAATCTTTCGTAAGCGGGAACAAACGTCCCGCCTGTGCTTCGGCGATCTTCTCCGGTTCGATCAGGAAGTCCACGGTCACCGGCGGTTTGCTGATGCGCCAGCGTTGGCGCGTGGGCTGACCCTCCTCGTTTTGGTCCATCTCGAATCCCGCTGCGCGCAGGCGCTCCACCACGGCCTGATAGCGCTGCTCTCCCACCAGTGCGAACGCCAGCCCCAGATCGAGATCGAGCGTGCCCACGTGGGCTGTCACGTTCTCCGGCAGATGCGTCTGATCTATCAGCAGCGACGGCACGAGGCCGCCCACAACCACCAGTTCATCCATCAAATCGCCCAGCTTGGTGGCGAGATACAGGCACATGGATTTCACCCGCGCGACCTGATCGGGCGCGTAACCGGCGGCGGTTCTTGGTTTCTCAGGCATGGCCGCCCTTTCTCAGAATCTTCTGGCGCAACTGCGCCGCCGCTTCCTCCGACCGTTCGGGATGGTTTTTCAAATCCAAATACATCTGCACGGGATGAACACAGCGGATGCCGTCGCGATCCGACGCGCCGTGAAACACGCCTTCATCATTTGGCACGACCAGCCATACGTTCTCGCCTTTTGGCTGCTCATGAAAACCCATTTCCTGCCTCGCTTCGGACGACGGCATCTTCTCGACATAGACAACGGCGAGCCGATAGCCGGCAAACGGGTTCAGCAACCACGCCCCCGCCAACCCCGTGGCCGCGTGCTCGATCTTGTCGCGCTTGAATTGCTCGGCCAGTTGCCGCAGCACGTCCTCACTGGACCGCGCCGCCACGTGCCCCCGCACAACGTGATGCTTTGAGAAATCGTAAGCCTCACGCCATGCGTCCAGCAGCGCGTCATAGTCGGCGACCCTCACCGCGCCGTCCGGCTCGCGCGCCACGAGGCGCTCTGCTTCCAGTTCCCGGACAATCCGGCTGGTGAAGCCTTCATCCAGCCCGCTCGCCTTCGCCAGTTCCCTCTGGCTGAACGCACGCTCCGGCTCGATCAACATCCAACGGGCAATCCGCGCGCTTTTCGGCGCGAACACACTGCGCGGACGGCCCGGGCGCTTGAACTGGTTCGGCTTCCCTCGATGTTCACCCGCAGGCCCACCCCAACCAGATGGGCGTTCCCGGACAAGTCCATCCAGCACACGTCTGCTTCCTCGCACAGTTTCTGGCCGACTTCGCCCACAAAGGGCGCGGCCACGAGCGGAATGAGTTTCTTGCGGGACGCCTCGACAAACCGGCGGATGGACCGGACCGCCATGGCCACCGCCGATGCCTGTCCCGACGCCTTCCACTCCACGGCAAAGTGAAAGTTTCCCGCCGACACCAGCAAATCCGCCCGGTTGTTCTCGTCGCCCGGAACAGACGGTTCGAGTTTCACCTTGAGCCGGCTCACGGGCAGGGCCAGCAATTCCGCCAGCCGGCGCGAGATGTCCTCCACCGTTCTCGAATTCAATTCTCGGCTCATGTTGTCCAAATACCAAACCTTGAGCACGAGGTCAAGTCGGCCTATTTACACAAGTGGCTCCTCTTGGAGACTCCGCTCCATTCCCCTGCCGCCGGCCTGCGACGGTGAGTTGAGCCTAGTGTGACAGGATTGCCCATCCGTATTGCCTTCGCGACGGCGTTCGGGAATCCAGGACAACACGCTCGAAGCAGAACTTGTCCCGCACACACAAATTGCTGGGCCGCAAGCGGAACTCCGCCCTTCTTTCTTGGCACATCGGCTTGAAGCTTCGGTCTGTGGTCGGCGAGCGGGGAAAGTGGAGCGAAGGGCGGAGAGCAGCGCGTAGCGAAACGCAGCCGGAGCGCAACGGCCCGCCGCCGAGCCACAGACGGAAACCTGCCGCGCCTGCAGCTTCCGGTGAATGCCCGCTCGTGACGAGCGCGCGGTTTGTGGAGTGGAACGGGCGTGGTCGAGAGGGGGACAGGGCCGACCGGCAGCCCGTGGAGCGCAGCAGACCTCGCGTTGGTCACGGCGACGCGGCGATCAGCGGTTGCGATGGGTTGCTCCGTTGATCAGCGATGGGGAACCACCGTATGTTCATTCTTTCTCGAAATGTTGGCTGCTGAACTTGAGAGTTCGGCAGTTTTCGGAAACGGTTCGGACTACGTTATCAGGCACGCCGCCGGGCACGCGTGCCTGGATTTCCAAAGTCACGGCCACCTCGCTGTCAGGCAGGGCAGCGAGATGCTGGATGATCTCGTTCGCGATGCTGGCCACGTCTCGGCTGATCCGGGTTGTGTCCACCTTCACGCTGCCGAAGAACACCGTCGGAGGGGAGGACGCGGCAGGTGTGCCACCACCCCCAGTCGCCGGCGTGGGGGCTGGCCCGCCGCCAGTAGTAACACCGGTTGCGGGAGCCGTCCCTGGCGCTCCGGGCGTTGGCTGCGGCTGCGGTCGTTCAGCCTGAAGCTGAATTTCCGCGACCTCCGGTTTGACCAGTAGGCCAATGGCATCGCCCGTGAATCGGACAACCTGGCCGCCTCGCAGACCGAGATAGCGCGCTTTGGCTTCCTCCAAGCCGTCGGCGAAAGCGAAGGAGTCCGTGCGCCAGGTGACTAAAGCAACCCCGTCGCGCATGGAATCGAGCAGAACGTCAGGAGTCCGGACCCGTTGCAGGTAGGGATACCGGGCAAAGTCCTCGACGAGTTGCTTTACGCCGACGTGATTGCCGCGCCAAAGGGGAATCTTGTCCAGTTCCTGCCGCAGCAGCGTGGGTGCATATTGCATTACCATCTGGCTGTCGTTTCGCAGCTTCTTGCACGCGCGAACGGCGAGCGGGTCCGGCCCGCTGAGCCGGCTCTGCTGCCAATCGACCGGGGCCTGGGCATTCGGCTGCGTGGGCACCAGAAGCCATTGGAAGGTTTCGCCCACACGGCTGGTAGTTGTGCGATCCCAAGTCGCCTTCTGCGTGGCTGCCTGTCGAGATTGCGACTTGTCCAAATTCAACTCGGTTTCTTGTTCTACAATGGACTGCCATGCGAGGTAATACCGGGTGGCCTGCTCCAATTCGTCGAGGCGGCTGCGGTCAGGGGCGAGGAAGACCAGCGTGTTCATGTAAATGCGCGGGCTGTTCCCGCGCTGGGTGAGAAACTTCTTGGCCGCTTCAATCGCGAGGTTTGTTCCCTCCTTGCCGTATGGCGCCTCGACATCGAGCACCACAAGACGTGCTTCCAATTCATCGGGGACCTCCCCTGAATTCGCCGGGAACGGATACACCTTCGGAAAATCACCGCGCGAACGGAGGTCTTCGCGCACTCGCCGCCGAATCTCTTCGGCTACCCGATCTGCCTCCCGACGCAATTGCTCGGCGCGGTCGTCTGCCAGCTTTGTGACGGTGGGTTGGGTCGCATACCAGTAGCGGGCGTTGTCCTGGTAGAGATAGGTAGCGGCTTGGGCAAGATGCCGGAGGGCATCACCAAAAACCGCTGCCGCTTCGCCAGGCAGCACACAGCCGAGCTTGATGCGCCGGTCTTCCTCACCTCTATTCGCAGCACCAGGGATAGGCGCGGAGCCAAGGAACAAGGTCCGAGCCACACGCCGGCATGCCGAGAATCTGCCGAGATTCGGTTTCTCCCCGTCAAGCTTTCGCGGTAGCGCATCGGCGCCGTCCACGTCTTTCTCGATGACCGTCTCCCAGCCGCCGGGCAGATAGCTGGTGAGTTGGGACACGATACCGGGATCGTCTAACGGAACGCTTGCCGGTAGGATCAGCGGGCTGCGGTCGTTGCTCTCCCAAAGCCGATGAATCACCGCTGCCATCAGGCGCAGCACGCCGCGCGTGCGCTGGAACTTCACCAAGCCCGACCAGTCCTGATAGAGGCGGTCGAACACTTCCGGATGAATGGGGTAAGCGGCCTTGAGCTTCCGCTCGTAATCTGCCTCTCGGCATTCCGGAGGGAACTCCTGATGGTTGCTCCGGTAGAGGTCACAGAATGCCTTGGCGGTATTGTCGCGGGAGGCATAGTTCGGTTCGGGCAGGGGCTGGAACAGCCGCCGCCGGACAATCTCGAAGCTCTCTTCCGCGTTGGCAGGTCGCCAGGCTGTGGCCACCCGGCTTACCACGTTCCTCAGAGCCGCCAGCGCCATTCGCCCGCGCACGCCGCCGACCTCCTCATCGTTCGCGTCGCTGGTGGGTGAAACACCGCCGCCGCCATCGGCTGAAGCGGGCAGGCTGACCACGAGCATCGTGCCGGGCACGCCCTTGACTTCTTCCGTCAGCGTCTGCGCGAAGGTGAACTGCGTCTCGAAATCCCCTCCCGGCAGGTCTTTGGTGTCGTGGAGACCGCGCGCATAGGCGACCCACTCATCAATCAGAATCAGGCACGGAGCATACTTGCGCAGGAGATGCCCGAGCGCATCGCCCGGATTGGTTGCAGTCTCATCGGCCTGCTTCACCATCGCGAAGCCTTCCTTGCCGCCCAGTTGCCACGCCAATTCACCCCACAGTGTCCGCACCACCGTGCCGTCGTCCTTCTTCACCGGCTGTCCCGGCGAAATCTTGTTGCCGACGATGACCACGCGCCGCACTTGCTTAGGCAGGCCCGCTTTGGCCTCTGCCATTACGCCATCGATTCCCGGCAATTCGGCCACCGGTCGTCCCGAAAACAGATGCCACAACGCGAGCATCGAGTGCGTCTTGCCGCCGCCGAAATTCGTTTGCAGTTCGACCACTGGGTCGCTGCCATCACTCGCCAAGCGTCTCACGGCGCGGACAAGCAGGTCTTTCAATCCCACCGTCAAGAACGTGCGACGGAAGAACTCCTGTGCGTCGGCGTATTCGTCCGAAACCGTCTTCCGAATCTCCGGCGAAAAACTGGCGCGATAGACCTGCCATAAGTCCGCCGCGAACTCGGCCTGTTGATACCGACCCGACGCCACGTCCGGGTGCGGCGTGACCACTTCCCTCCACGGCTTCAGCCCCGCCGCCGTTCCCGCTTCCAACCCTAGCGTCGCCTGCGTTTTGCGCCGCTCATGTCGGGCCTGTTCGTCGAACTTCACCCGCATCAACTCCGACTTTTGCGTTTCCAGTTCGTCGGCCTCCTTGCCAGCTCCCACCGCATTGAGCAATCGGTGCATCGAATCCAACGCCCGGTAGGCGTCATCCGTGCTAAATGGCTTCTGATGTGCCCACTTGTTCCGCACCTCGGAAAGCTCACTCACGATGCTCCGCTCGGCGCGTCCCAGCGTTTTCGCAAACACGTCGTTCCAGCACTCCCACATCACCCGCAACAGGCCCGCCGCATCCCAGTCTGGCGACTTTTCGGTGCCGCCAATTTGTGTTCCCGGCCCGACGACCTGCCTGGCTGTGGCCAGCCATTTCGTGCCGTGCGCGCTCTTCAGTTCACGTTCCACGAAGGCGGGCAGTCCCGCCTTCAACACTTCCAGCGCCTTGCCGACGCGTTCATGGTTGCTGAGTGCCATAGATCATTGCTGGTTGAATTCCGATTCCCACCGGCGCAGGAGCGAGAGGATGTCATCGAAAGCTGGCGGTTCGCCAAAGAACATCTGTTGCATCTTCGCGTAATCATCCCGCAGCGCCTTCAGCCGATGCTCCGGTGGCATCACTCGCAGGGTGCCCTTGATCGCTTCGTTGTAGCGCGCCCAACTCGTCTTGAAGAATAGGCTTTTGTGCTGGGCGACGCGCGCCAGCAAATCGAGCTTCGCCACGGCGGACGCGCCCACACCTCGCCGGACCAGTTCGTAGAAATCGCAGTAATGCCGCGAGAAACGCTCCGGCATCGCTTTGTCGGCAGGACGATGGAACTCCGCGTGCAGAATGGTCGCCTTCTCCCAGAAGGTCCGCTCCACCGATAGCACCTTCACCGCGCACTGCGACTCCTGGAAAGCCTGGGGCAATTCCTCCGCCACATAAGGCGTCACCGACTTCGCCTCGCACGGCCAGTGATCCGCCCTGGCCCCCATCTCGATCTTCACCATCTGTCGAACGTAACCGCCCCCCGCCGCAGGCATTGCCGAGGGATAATCAAACAACAGCGTTTGCTGGTCCGGGTCAGTCGCATCCGGGCGCAACCGCCACGAGTCGTCTTTGCGCAGTTTCGTGCCGATGATCTGCTCCAACGCCGGCTTCAATTCGTTCGCGATCTTCTGCTGACAGGCCGTCTTCAGCGCTTCGATTCGCCGCTGCTTCTCCTTGTTGCTCCCGCCCGCTTCGGGTTCGTTCGCCCCTCCAAAGCCGAGAAAAGCCCGGTCAATCGAAACATCAATGTCCTCCGAGAATCGCTCGATGACTTTGAACACCTTCGAGAGAGATGTCCCGCCCTTGAAGATCAGATGCTCCCCAATGGTGGGCAGCCGGAACAGTTCCTTCAGCGTCCAGCAAACCCAAAAGTCTTTCTCCACGATTTCCGGACTTAACTGCCGCGCTGCCGCCGCCTGCACAAACGCCGTGCGGCGATCCTCCGGCTTCAACTGGATGAATTTGTCCATGGACTATTTCGGTTGCGCCAGCCGTCGCAGGATGTCTCCGATCCACGCCGGAGCGTAGGCCAGGTCTTTGAGCAACGCTCGGGTGTCAGCGTCGCCCAGCTTTTGTCTCAGCCGGGCAAGCGTCTTGTCATCCACATGGCTCCGGCCTAAATACCGCAGCGCCTGGATGATCAATCCGCTCAGCCGACCAGCCGTCGCCATGTTGCGGGGGAAGTCTGTTTGAGGCTGATCTCCTGCCGCCCGATCTTGACCCGGCGCGCCGCTCCGTCGGTCAGGAACACGACCTTCGCCGGAACCTGATCCGAAAGGCCCAGCAAGTTCGCCGCATACGCACCGGAGGGTTGGAGGCGGACGGCGTGCTTGCCGGCCAGTGCCTTGGCTACCGAATCCGGGCTGGGTGCCAGCAGACCAAAGGTTGCGTGCTGCTTCGGATAATCATACAGGCCGCGGGTCAACCGGCGAATCGTCCCGCTCTTCTCCAGCCGGTGCAAAGCCACCCCGACGGCTGAGCGATTCCCAAGGTCCAGGAACTGGCTTGGGGAGAACACCCAACCCCTACCGTTGCCGTAGATGCGGCTTTTTATTTTGCTATCAATGGTTTGCACGTCTATAGCCACCTGAATCCTGTAACAAAAACTACCCACTTTTTGTGACAGATGTCAGCCTGTTTCACAAGCCTGTTCTCAACGAAAGTGCCAGAAACCCGTCTGCGTTCTTCTGACATTGGTAGCCGTGCCATGCACCATGTCAGATGTAGTGCCGGAACGGCAGCGGGGCGTTCGGCATCGTCGGCCCGCTGATCAAGACCTCGCCAACCGCATCCGCGAATTTCAACGTCACGGGGGTTCCGTCCGCAAACCGGCACGAGTTGTAATTCAGTTTGGTCAAACCGAGCACGTCGTGGAGGACCGTCTCAATCGGCGCTTCGCCTCCGCAAACCTCCACGAACAGAGCCCGGGGCACTTCCTTACCGGGATAGGTTTGTAGTCGGGGCGTGAACCCTCTCGTAAAGAGGTAGGCTGAACGCTCGCCTTGAACCCGAGCAGTCCCGCGCAGCACGGGCATCGAGCCGTGCTCGCGATAGAGCCGGAAATCATCGGCGTCATCAATCTTGACTCCGACAACATTGGTGCGACTTCCCGCTGCTTCCTTGAAGCCATTCCACTCCGGCTCGTCGAAGCGCACCTTGCCGTGGATGAAGAGTTCCTTGGGCGGCTGGTTGTTGTGCTTGGCCCTGTAGGAATCAATCGCCTGACTCAACAACTCACACGCGGCATTGGTCGTCAGGTGGAAGTGTCCGCGTTTGCCGGTCATCCACGGGCCGACGTTGCCCTTGAAGACGACGCCATCCCCGGAGTCGAGGAACATCTGCGCCGCGCAACATGCCGCTTGCGGGTTCGGGTTCTTCTCGTCGCGCTTGAACGCCAGTCCGACGTAGCACACGCCTTCCCGCACGCCGTTCAGCTTCCAGGGCTTTCCACCCACCTTGTAGTAAATCGCCGAACCAAGATTCCAGGCGATCTGTGATTGCAGCTTGTCCAACTGGCGCGTGGGTTTGCCCGCCTTGTTCAAAAACTCATGGTGCGCCAGCGTGCTTTCACGCAGCACTTGGGTGAGCACTCCCTGGGCGAGCAGCCGACCCTTGATCTGATTCCGGAAGTCCGGGTCGTATTGGTATGGAACCGCGTTCTCGTTCCACTCCCCGAACAGCGCGGGTTGCTGCACCAGTCCGATGGCTTCTTTCGGTCGCATCGTTCCCTCGGCTTGAATCCGCAATTCTTTCCCCACCGTGGAGGCCGGGCGGCAATACCTGTAAACGTCCTCGGGCGCGATGATGAACCACAGTTCCGGCTTCTCCTCCTCGGTGCGGATGGCGCTCAGAATCCGCTCCGTGAAAAACCCGGCAGTCTCGTAAGTCCGCTTGAATCGGTCGCCGATGAGCACATGCTTCATCAAATCCGATTCCTCGAACGCGATTGAGACCAGCGGCGTGGGGCTGAATGGCACCCCAAACGCGGCCTCGAATCCGGGGAATGGCGGACGCCCGCGCGTGTTCTCTCCATCCACGATGGGATGCTGGACTTTCTCGACCCACGTCTGGAATCGCCGGATACCGTCTCTGGTGCCAATCACGCCGTAGCGCACGCCATACGTCTGCGCCGGATCGAACGGGCCGAACAAACTTAGCCCGTCGCGCGGGTCTTCGACGCTCTGTTCGTGACTGAAGAGCAACGTGGGCTCGGGGAGATGGAGGAGCGGCTTCATTCCTCACCTCCACTGTCGGCGGCTTCGTCATCTTCGTCCGCTTCCTCTTCGGGATGCGCCTCGTCCTCAAGGGCGGGCAGTTCTTCAACGACCTTAAAGGACACCGGACTCTCGAACATCACCGGCAACCTTCGCGCCGCAAGACTCTCCTTTGCCGAAAGTGGCACTGTGAACTCGTCCTTGCCTTCGGCGAGGAACGACATCGCCGCCAGGATGCGCCCCAGCCAATCATCGTTATACCAGTTCTTACATTGATTGCGACGGGCCGAGTGCTGCCGGGCTTTGCTGTCGTAGAGCACGCCGTTCTCGGTGAAAGCGACGTGCGCCCGCACCGCCAATCCGGTGAAGGGCCAGAGATGCGTCTTCGCTGAAATCCCGAAATGCCAGTTGCGGATGCGGCACTCGCCTTCCTTTGCCATCAAAGACTTGAATCCCACCATCTGTCGCCAGTTCTTCTCCCCGGCGGCATTGACAAAGAACACCTTGTCGTCTTCGAGCAAATCCTTCTTGAACCAGTGATACTTGGAGCCGCCGGACAATTCGTAGGGCACCAATCCCCGGCTCAGGACATACCGCTCGAATCCATCGCGGAACAGCGACATCAAAATGTTTCGCGCCGTCCGCCGGTCAATCAACGGGTGTTCGCGTCCTTCGGCTCGGAACTTCTCCACGTTCAGTTCAATGGAGTTGGCAATTTCCAGATTGTGCTCCGCCAATGAGGCCGACAACTCGTCCGCTTCCCCAAAAGTCAGGATGTAGCGGGCATGGGGATACGCCGGAATCGGGAACTGCATCTTGCCGTCCGCAACCAGCTTTTCGAACTCCCCTGGCTTGCCGGACGGAATGGAGCCGCAATGTCTCCGGCAACCGGGAAAACTCGAACCAATTGGAGAGACACCGTTCAGGCGTGGCGGAGACACCCTCTGTTGCCGGGTAATTGTTCCTCCACCAGGTGGTCACCGCGTCGGGAGTGAAACGCGGGTCACGGGCGACACCGGCTTTCTCCAGCGCCTCCAGCAACTGCTTGTAGCCGGCGACCCAGCTTTTCGAGAAATCAATGTAGGCGATGCGTTGCAGTTCGATGGTGATGTCATCGGACTTCAGGTCGTCGATTCGCAACGGAATGATGAAATCTTGAATTTGCTTCCCGACCTTTCGGGCCAGCGCCAGTTCATCCAGCGTGCCCTGCTTCTGGTTCGACGTTTTCGAGAGCACAAAAAGGAACTTCGCCGTCCGGTCGCGGAGCGCTGCTTCCACGTCCCGCCAGAAATCCTCGCCGCCAAGCAGCTTCGTCAGGTCGCACCACACTGGATACCCCTCGCGCGCAAGCCGCAACGACAACCAGCGCGTGAACAGATTGTCCTCCGCGTTCGCGTGGCTCAGGAATAGCATGTTCCGGTTGCTCGCGTTTTGTGGTGAGGTGGATGCGCTCATGCGTCTCGTCCTTCAAGTCTTCGGGCCGATTTCGCCCAGTGAAACCGTTTGGAAAGCGAAGGAATCCGGCAGGCGTTCCATCTGGTAAATCGGAACCCGGTATCCGCATTGGATAAGCGATTGAATCAGATCGTCGAACCACGGCTGGACAAACCAGTCTCCAACAACCACCGCTTTCAACGCGTCGCGCGGAAACGGGACTAGCTTTGGTTCCTCGTCTGCCCACACGATCCGCCACTCCTTCTGCCACTCCCATGCCCGCCCCTTGCAATAGAGCAGCGGGTCACTCGCCAAGTGGCCATCTTTACACACGGGGATTGTGGTTGGGTCGTCCACATAATCGACCGATCGGGCGTTGGCGAAAAACGGATGCTCGGAATCGAAGCAGAGGCAGATGCCCCTGTGGTTGTCTGCGTAGAAGGACCACATCAACTCGTTCGCGTGATCGGCAGAGAGGGACAGCACGCGGGTCTTACGTCGGCTGTTCTTCCGCGCGAGCCGTGCCAGCACAGGCACGTCCTCGGCATCTTTGACACTACCGAGCTGGGTCAAGCTGGAGAGTCCGTGCTTCCGCATGATCTCCGGGACGCCACGAAGGTTGTTCAAGATGAACCGGTCGATGTCCCGTGGCCCTCCCGTCGGTCTCGCTCCTTGAAGTCCATCATGCGGGTCGTCAAAGAATCGCGGCGGCTGGCAAAAGAACTCCGCCTTCAGGAGCAGTTCTTTCGTGCGGTTGCGTTCGACGTATTCGCCGGTCTTGCGGTCCCGCTCAACCGCTGCTTTCCAAGTGCGATATTTGCAGAAGAGTTTCGGGCGCTCGTTCACAGTTGCATCTCCCCCTGGCTCGGACCTGCCGTCTTCTGCTCCTGCGCCAAGCGCGTGAGATCGGGCCACGCCAGCACCAGCGCGTTGTAGCCGATGGCTTCTTGCGCCCATTTGCGGCGTTCACAGACAGTGTAGAGCCGATAGCTCAGGTCGCGGGCGGTCTCGGAAATCGGGCCAAGCTTCCGCAGCAACTCGGCGGCGGATTGCTCGCCCTGGTCCAGCGCGCGGATCAGGTGATGCGTCGCTTCCCAAATCGTCAGGCGCGCGTCCGTGGCCGGATTCCAATCTGCCGGCAAATCTTCCTTCTTCAGCAGCCGCACCTTGCCTCCTTTGGCGGCGAGGATACCGGCCTCGGTCATACCCGACACGCTCGTGTTCTTGGCCGTGCAGAGCGTCTCCGCCGCGCCATACGGACCTTCTGTGAAGCCGTATTGGTCGAACCACGCCAGCGCCCAGCGCGTGTCCGCGTCGAACTCGCCTTCCTGTTCGGCCAGCACCTCGTCGAGCGACTGGTTGATAAGCGCGAGCGCGGTGCGCACGCCCATCGGCGAGCCATCCGTTTCGAGCACGCGCGCATAACGGCTGAACACGGCCATGCCCGGCCCGATGGCGGCCTGGGCCAGGTCCACCGGCGCGATGTTGCCTTTCTGCAAATTCCGCAGCGCCTCGGGCAACTCCCGCTTCAACGCGGCCAGGAAATCGCGGCGCGACGCCACGCCTGCGTCTTTCGGGCGCGGCCGGCAAACCAGAACAATTGAGGAAGCGAGGGCGTTGCTGGCCATACTGCGCATTCTGTTACCCAACTCCGTCCGCATTGGCCAAGTTCCGTCAACCTGCCATCCAGCATCGCTCAAGCCTTGCAGAAAGGTCTCCCAGCCAGTTGAAGTGCGACTGCCGCTCGACTCACCCTCGGTTTCCGGGCCATCTTCTTCCCCCTCTGCTTGTTTGAAAGCGTAGTAAATGGTGGTAGGAAACCGTGGGTTGCTCGCGGCGCGCATCCGCTCCAAGACCTTGCCCATGCCACGCTCGAAAAACAATCGAGCCTCTTCCTTGCCGCCCTGACGAAATTGGTCTGCGACCAATTCCTCGGCCTTCGGGACGAGCACCGTGCCAAGCAAGTCCGGGTAAGCTCGCTGCAAACATCGGCGCAGCCAAATGTAGAAGAAGTCCGACAAATCGGCGTAAGGAACGTTGTCGTAATACGGCGGATCAGTGGAAAAGCAGTAGCCCTGTCCGAAGACTTCGGCGGCATTGAGTTGTCGAACAGAGGCGACCCCGCGAGCTGGCAACTCTGTTACCGCCTTTGCCACAAACTCCACACTGGGCGTCCAAGTTCCAGAGGACATGCAAAGGGGATTGCCCTCCCCATAGTCCCAAGTCATTTGAAGTGCCTGCCGAGCAAATGTGTTCCTTAATTGCAGCTTGGAAGGGCTGGAGTCCCAAGTCGCAATCGTTGAATGCCGATCAACGACTCGGTCGACGGCGAATGCCAAGTAAGTTGCGACTGCATCAGCGTAAGGAGTTTCGCCACTAGCGTCTCTCAGAACCTCAGCGCGAACTTCGCTCACCAAATCGCAAAACGCAGTGAGCGCCTCTAGTTGGCGCTTCGTGAACAATTCGCGATGCTTTGTCATGCCGTAGGAAGTCGGCGTCAGATAACGAGTGTCTCCGACGATGTCGGTAGCTGCCACATCATCCGCCGGGTGAGCGGAGTTTGCTATGCGCTCGTGTTCCTCCGTTGGCGCTAGGAAAATCCGCGAACCAGATCCTTCCGCCACAATCGCCATCAGGCGAGTGCCCATGCGCCCAGCTCTCGCTTCAGTGCGAATGTATTCACGGGTAATGGGAGTGCCGGTGAGGAGACAAGAATCACCTTTCTTGCCTACAGTTCCGGGGCGAGGTTCTCCACCGCCTGTGCGGACCTCAAACCGGTAGGCCATTGTGCTCTGGTTTACAATCGGTTCGACCCACGCCTTCTTGGTGGGCCTGGTGGAGAGCCAGAACGACCGCACCAGCGGCACATGCGCGCCTTTGGCCGCCGGGTTGGGACTGGCCACCGTGCGCGCCCACAGCCACGCAATCACCGTCGCCTCGCCGCCGCCGTGTTCCTTGGGCAGCTTCACCTGGGGATAGAGATGGCCGATGCGTTTCTCCGCCTCGTCGCGCATCCATTGGCCGTAGTAACGAATGTCCTCGGCCAGGCCCGCCGCGCCCTTCCACGAGCCGGACGCGCTCAACTTCTTCCGCGACTCCGGGTTCACCGGCGGCTTGCCCGCGAACCGGGGCGGAATCTCGATAAGCGCCTTGTTGATCAGCACCGGCACGGGATTCAAATCGCTGGCGTGCGCCTCCAGCCCGAGCCGCTGCGCCTCCAGTGGAATCGAACCGCCCCCGCAAAACGGGTCATACACCGGCGGCGGTTTGCCGCCCGTGGACCGGAGAATCTCCGCCCGCGCCTTGTTGAGCACGCGCTCGTCGTTGGAGTTCTCCCATTTCACCAGTTCGCGGATGATGTCGAACAACCGCTCCCGCTCCGTCTCGACGAGGATGTCCTCCAGCTTTGGCTCCGGGCCGGGCGGCGGATTGCTGCTGGCCGGCACGCCGGACGCAGCCGCCTTGTCGAACAGCGCCTTGCGCGCCTCCCATGCCTTGCGCTGCGCCGCGAGGACCTTCTCCGCCGCCTTGCGCTTGCTCGCATCCGCCAGCAACTCCGTCACGCACTCCGACGGATCATCCACCAGCGACGCAAACAGCACCGCCCGGCACGCTGCGAGCGGACGCCGCGCCCACCACAAATGCAACGTGGACGGATGCCCATGCCGGATAGACTTCTCCCTCGCCGCCTCGCGATTGATGTCCTCCAACGGCAGCGCCACCTCGATCAGTTTCTTTTTGTAGGTCATTACGATAATGGGAATGGAGACAGGCTGGAGCGATGAACGACGCGGCAACCAGCCGCCTCATTGGCGAGTGCTTCAACCTCCTGGAATGTGGTGTCCGGAGCGTTGGGACCGACGTAAACCCGCTCGAACAGTCGTTCAAAGTTGACGGAGATGAGTTGGTGGTCGGGCGGTTCCCTGTCCGGTGTTGTGAAGCCTGCCGCCCACGGCTTCTCCGTTATCGTGCCGATAATGCGCACTTCGCACTCTCGTATGAATTCGGGGCGGGCCTGTTTTCTGCCCGCGGGCAGACAGGAAATAATCTCCGGCAGCGCCTCTTGTTCACCAGTGTAGGTAACGCGCCTTAGTTCCAAACCCAATTGAGACGGACGTGAGATGGCTTCCCCAAGGCGTCTTGCAGTGGTCCGAACACAAACGCCGTTGCCACTGTCAGCGTAGTCACGCCACATCGACACATCCTCGCTGTCGGATGCAAACCAGCAGTGGACGTAGGTCAGTTTGCGATTTGTGCCGGTGAGGAAGGCCTTCCAGTTGTTCACATCCTTTTCAGTCATTCCGAACTGGCCCATGAACTGTGCGGTAAAGTCTGAGACCTCCGAGTCGTTCGCGGCTGGCAGCTTCCCCTCAAACTGGTCTTGGAACAAATCGAGCCGACGCAGATAAATGGCCGCTCCCGAAATCAGAGAGGCAAATCTGTGTAGCGGCAGGTAGTGGAGAAGTGATTGAGACGGGTCAACGGGCTGGAGGTTGCCAAACAACTCAGAGGTGGCACCCGTGACGGCAATCGGGGAGCCAATCGCAAAGCCGTGCTTTTTCAACCTCAGCGATTAGTTCCTTGATGTCTCGTGGCATAGAGCGATGGCATCAAGAGTTCGGCCGCGGCACCATTTGGGCAACAAGAGTCTCACCAAGCTGGCGCATCACGGCGCACAGTCGTTTCACGTCGTCCGGGCTAATCTGAATCTTCCTGCCAACCACCGCTGCCCGATCATTTGTGGCCAGCAAGTAATCCTCATCGACGACGCCCATCTTGTGCGCCAGCAGATGCCGCTTCTGGAAGCACCGGCAGGCAAACTCCCATTCGTTGGCAGCGACCAGCGCGGTCATGTCGATGGAGAATAGTCTCTGTACGCGAGCGCGAGCGCCCGTGAGGTTTTGGAAATGCACATTTTCCGCCTCCGCCGGGTTCATCGCCTTCGCCGCTGCTACGCGGCAGAGTTCACGCCCAAAACCGTCGAAGCCGGACACCACATTCTCTAGCGCATCGCCAATCAACTGCTCGGACAGGTCGCGTCCCTGACCCGCCGCCAAGACGAGCATCTTGTCCGCGAGCTCCAGGTTCTTGGTCAAGATCGTGAAGGAGTTGTGCGAGCCGCAGTCCGGGCAGAAGGCGAACGCTCCGTAGATGGAATACAGCAGGGTGCATCGGTCACAGACGACTTCGGTTTCCAGTTCACGCTCGCCGTAGTAGCGGATCGGGTAAGGCCGTGTCGTCACCTTCATGCTGATGCCGATGCCGAACGGCCCCCGCGCTGGATGGTTGAACTCAAGCCGCTTCAGTTGACGATGTAGCTGGTCGGTGAACTGCCTCATGGCGACGGATTTCGCGTATTCAATCTGCGCCTTCGTGAAGAACTGGTCGTGCGCCGCAACGTGCCCGCAGTAGGCGCAGTGGCACGGCAGGTCTTCGCCTTTGAGGCCAGTGCCAGGCTTGATGTTGAACACGAGCTCGCACTTCGGGCACTCGCGTCCCATCATTCCCTTTTCATCGTGCGGCAGCGTAATGGTCACCTGAATCTGATTTGGAATGTTGAAGCTCATGAGGCGGGCGGTGAATCTCAATATGGTTTCGCGAATTTCTTGAAGTAATCGCCCAAGCCCACGGACAGGTTGTCCTTCTGGGCCTCAAACAGCCAAGGACTGTCGGAATAGTCACTCTTGCCGAAGCGGCGGTAGAGTTGGAGGTATTCGGCTCCCGCGTACCGGCCCGACGCATCGGCGACCGGAATCACCGTGATACGTTCCTCGCCCTTCATCTGATCGGCTACGCCGACTTCCCAAGGCACCCACTTCGAGTCGATAGCATTGGGCGTGGCTAGCACCATGAAGACGCTGCAAGTGTCGATGCGCTTCTTGAGCTTGGCCGCAGTTTCGCGGTCCGTCACCCGTGGCATCGCCCCGTCGTTCCAATCGACATAGATCGTGATTCCCTGCTTCGCGAAGTAACGGATCAGTCCTTCGACCAGTGGACGGTCCTTGTGGCTGTGGGACAAGAACACTGAAAGTTTTGCCTGGGTGGGGTCACTCTTGACGTTGGCAAACCACTCCGTCAGATGCTGAGTGCGCAGTCCGTCGAGTTCAGTGGTGGTGAAGTATTTCATCTTTCAGCGTGATTTAACGCCCCCGTCTTCTTGATGATGTCGAAGATGGCCTCGATCCATGCGTCTTCGGATTTGGTGGGGTCGACCAGAATCGAGAACTCACTCTTCACGCGGGCCGAGCCGAAACACTTGGCGAGTAGCGGTTGCATTTCGTTCCAAATCCGTGCGGCTGCGCCGCCGGTGGCCGGGACGGGAATGCAGATATGGGAGTGTTCCTTCGCCAGGGCGAATTCCTCCAAGACGCCATCGGCGACGACGGCGTTGCCGGTGGCGCGGTCAAACTTGTTGCCCGCGATGAAGATGCTGACGCCGGATTCCTGAACGAGTTCCCGGCGAATCTCGGCGTAGATTTGCTGACGCTCGGCGTCGTTCTTGAAGCTCTGTGGAAAGGGATGGAGCCGTAACCGCTGTCCGATGCGGCCCGATTTCTCGCGCTTGGCCTGCTCGTGAGCGCCGATGATGCACGAACCGGCAATGCCAAGGCCAAAGCCGGAAACGAGGTTGTAGCCGCGCTTGATGATTTCCCCGCCCAGCTTGCGGCAGAAGCTCTCCATCTTGTCCCGGGCCACCGGTGAATACTCCTCGGCGCTGCCCGAGACGAAGATACTCTTGGCGGAAACGAGCAGATTCAGGCGCTTGAGGATGTCTTCAATCTCGGAGTATTCGCGGACGAGCACCACGTCGATGTTGAAGCGACCGAGGTCGGCGACGCGGTGTGGAAGATGTCGAACATCCCGCGTGTATTGGGCCTTGAGCTTCGCGTAATCCTTCACCCCACGCTTGGGAGCTTTCGGCCTCCGCAGGATGCAGTAGCGCGGCGGCTGGTTCTTGGCCTTTTCCTCCAATAGGCAACGCAGCCTGCTGAACACGTAGTCGATATTCGGGTCGGTGAAGCTGAAACCGAGGAATAGGAAGTGACGCCAGGTGAGATCGCCTTGCAGCCGGCTGGTGAACAAGCCCCGCTTGGCCTCGAAACGCTCGTAGTCGTCCTTGATGAGGACCGCTTCGTCGGCGTGGTTCACGTCACCGTGCATCTTGAAGAGGGTGACATCCGAGTGCGGAAGGCGGTGGAGCAAGTCGGCTTTGCGATGCTTAACGTCCACCGTCTTCGCGGCATCGGCGTAAGCCTGTTCCAGCAACGTGTCGTAGTTCGTGGTCCAGATCGTATCGATGGGCAGGCGGGCAATCCAGCGATGGCTGTTTGACAGGGTGGCGCGGTCGCGGAACTCCTCGACGATCTTCCGGTCCAATCGGCTGCGGTTGTCGTTCCGATTGTATTCGTATTGGGCGAGGGCAATGAGGTCCTGCTCCTCGTCCACATTCAATTTCAAGTCGGTAGCGATGTCGCGGAGCAGGCCGCGCCAGTCCACGAACCCAGCGCCGACAGACATGCCTGCACCAATAAACAACGCCGCCTCGTCATTGAGGACGGCTTTCGAGAAGTCGCGGAGAAGTTGTTCCTTGGTGATTTCAGCCATAATGCGCTCCTTTACTTTCCCGCCTGCTTGGCGGCGCTTTCAATCCAGGCTCCCAGATTCTGGTAGCCATTGTCAGTGACCCAATCGTAGATGGGGAATCGGGTGGAAAACTGTTTGGACTCGCCGTTGGACAAGGATTGCCCGGTTTCAGCGATGGTGGCGGAGGGAACCTTGGTGTAATCGACCCACTGGTTGCCCTCCCATTCGCGCCACGTCACCTGGCCACCGCTGACCACGTAGCCAAGGTACTCGAACGGATTCGCGCCCGCGTTGGCGGTTTGCCCGTCGAGATTCTTGATATTGTGGATGCGAACTCCGAAGAGGCCTTTCCCGCGCTGAAAGCTGCGGACGAGTTCGTAGCGAACCCACGGACGCATGGCCGTCTGGTTGCCGATGAGAACACCAGTAACGGTGGTGCCATCGAGAGCTTCGGTGATGAACCGTTTCAGGGTTTCCTCGCCCGCTCGTTTCTTCGACTCAAACACGGAGGCGTCGAAGAATCCGGCATCTTCGCGATCCTCCTTGGTAACCCACGAGTTTCGGACGACGTGAGCGCGCGTTACGTCGTATTGGTAGTGAAAGCTGAAGAACGTCCGGCGCACCTGCTTGGCCTTCGACGCGTATTGGTAGTTCCATGTGCTCATATTGGGTTTTGAAATGGGGAGTCTGTGTCAGCGCCCTGCCTTCTTCGCCGCTTCCTCGATCCAGCGATTGATGTTCTGATACCCGTCATGCTCGACCCAATCGTAGGTCGGGTAGATTTCTGACAGGCGTTTCCTCACCTTGTTGGTCCAGAGCAGGACGGTTTCCTCCACTTCGACCGTGATGTCGTTCAAGGGATTGCGGCCTTTGCGACTGGTTTCCCCGTGCTGGTTTTTGAGGCGGTGAATGTGAATTCCGAGCAGTCCGTTGCCACGCTTGTGGCTCTGCTCGATTTCGTACCGCACAAAGCGACGATCGGCGGTTTCCGTACCAATCAAAACCACAGTCACGCCGGTTCCGGAAATCTGGCGATCAATCCAAGCGGTAACAGCAGCCTCACCTTTGCGCCGGATGGACTCCCACGAGGCCGCGTCGAGGAACTTGTCGGTTTCCCAATCTCTGGTCACGCGGCTGTTCCGAATCTGGCTCACGCGCCAGATGTCCTCCTGATAGTGAAAGCTGAAAAATACGCGGCGTGCCATAATGTTAGATTCGCTCCGTGTTGGCCCGGCCCAGAATTTCGGCCAGCTTGAGAGTGACACTTGCCGCACCGAACTCGGGTTCCTGTGAAAACGGGCGGTGCAAATAGACCGGGGCTTCTGCGGTTCCCCCTTCCACGAAGACGACTGCGAGTATGTAGGCATCGGGGCGGTTCAGGCCAGTCAGGATTTCGTTCTTGGTGACGGTGACAGTCTCCGCGCCTTTCACGCGCCCTTTGACTTCGAGGAAACGAAGGTGGTCGGTATTCGGGTCACGGCTTTCGATATCGTAACCGCGATTCTCCTTGCTCACGTCGCGAGGTTGGAATCCCTGTTCTCGCTCGAATTGCATGACCTTCTCCATGGCGAGACGTTCGACCTCCCGGTCAGGAGCACCGTAGGGCGGTGGTGTCTCGTGAAGGGCACCGTCGGCCCGCTCCGGCAAGGATGCTGGCGATGCAGGAAACCAACCAACAGGGATGACCAGCGCACCACCCAGAACAGTTGGGGGCGGGCGGTGATCTGCCGCTCACGGGTCAACTCGTCTTCGCGCTTTTGCAGCCGACTGTTGAGTTCGTCCGCCCGTTGCCGGGCGTTGTTGGAGTTCAGGCTGCCCCGATTCCTGCCGGCTTCTTCCTGGACGCGAAGTTCGTTGGCACGGGAGTCCCAGTACCGGATTTCGGAGAGCAGGCGCGCTTTTACCTGCATCAGCGTTTTGTCGATAAGCGCCTCGCGGCGGGTCTTCACCTCGCGCAGATGCTCCGGCACGATGGTCTTGATGGCATGCGCGCTGGCGCGGTTCTCAAGACCGTCGCCAAGCCAGGGCTCCCGGAGCAGGGCCTCGGCGGCAGCGTGCTGCTCCGGCGTGGCAGGTGTGTAATCCAGATAGGGGGCGAAACCGGCGTTCACAAGACGACCGTCGCGGGAGACTTCGACGAACTGCAACCTTCGGGAAATAACACGGGGGTTGCCGGCAGTATCGCGTCGGCCGTCGGTGATGCTGTGTTCCAGATAGAACAGGACCCGTGGTTCGGTGCCGTTGTCGTTAGTGTCCACCAGCACCGCCCCTTGGCGGAGCAAGTCGCGATTCTGCTCAAGGAGGGAGGTCCACGACAGAATCCAAGAGCGGGTGACCGGGCGCGACGAGCGCGGCGGGGGCTTGCCTTCCACCCGCAGATGTTCCTTGTGGAAGGTGATTCGCTCGTAAGCCTTCAGAACCGGTGCGCGCTGCCCAACCACCCGGTCGCGATGGCGGATGAGGCCGGGGACATGGCGGATTTCGTAACGGAACGGTTCGCGTCGATGGACGCTGCCGCCGAATTGCTCGAACGCCCGGAGGAAGAAGGAACCGATGTAGTGCGGTTGCAGCCGCCGGGCTTGCGCGCGCTCCATCTCGTCGCGGATGTTGCGGACGCGGGCCGGATCGAGGCGTTCATGAACGAGCGAACGATCCTCAATGAGCGCCCGGAGTTTGTCGGTATCGAGTTCGCTATCTACAATTTGATCTAGCTTGGCTTTATTGGCTGGATCGTCGCCATAGCGGATTGCCCGGATGAGCAGGTCCCGCAGCGGTGTATCGCGGAAAACCTGGCCGAGCACGTCGAATACGGCGCCACCCAGGCTTTCGCGCTGGGTGCGGAGTTTGGACAACAGGCGATGCCAGACCTCGCCCTCGCGAGTTTCATGGGCCACGAGATTCCAGAGATGGCACACCTCGCGCTGGCCAATGCGATGGATGCGCCCGAAGCGTTGCTCAATTCGGTTAGGGTTCCACGGCAGGTCGTAATTCACCATGAGGTGTGCGCGACGATGCAGGTTGATACCCTCGCCAGCGGCGTCAGTGGCGATGAGCACCAGCACTTCCGGGTCGTTCTCGAAGGCTTCCTGCACCTGTCGGCGGCGTTCACGGGGAGTCCCACCGTGAATCGCGACGATGGCATTTTGATTACCCAGTCGATCAGCGAGCTTCCCGGCGAGATAGTTGAGGGTGTCCCGGTGCTCAGTGAAGAGAACCAGTTTCCGCCGGTTGCGATTGGCGTCGAACATTTCCGGCAGTTGCAGCGTTTCGGAAAGGCGTTGCCACTTCTCATCCTTGCCTGAGCGTCGGAGCCGGGCGGCTTCCTGAGTGAGCGAGCGCAACTCCACGATTTCCTTTTCGAGTTCCGCAATCGTCTGGGCAGCCGTGGATTGATCTACGATCTGTTCCTCGGCCTGCTCCAGCTCCGCTTCCGGGGCATCGTCGAGGTCTTCGATTTCCTCTTCGGAAAGGTCCGGCGAGTCGGAGAGTGGCATCGTGGCAGTTGCCGAACCGCGTCGCAGTAGTTTTTCCTCGCGCAAACGCTCTTCGAGGCGTTCGAGCCGACGACGCAGCGACTGGTAGATGGCTTCGGGCGAAGAGGCGAGACGACGCTGGAGCAACGTGAGTGCGAAACCTACGGTGCCTTTGCGCTTCTCGTTGTTGAGCTTGTCCGCGTTGTTGAAGCCTTCGCGAACATACTCCGTCACGTGACGGTAAAGGTCGGCTTCCTCGTTGCTTAAAGTGTAGTCCACCGTGTAGGCGAAACGTTCAGGGAACAACGGCTTGCCCTCCATTGTGACCAACTGCTCCTTCACCATGCGGCGCATCACGTCGGACACGTCGGCAACGTGCGCACCGTCTCGCGGCCGTCCTTCAAAGCGGTCGCCGTCCAGGAGAGAAAGGAAGAGATGAAAATCTTCATCCTTGCCATTATGCGGCGTGGCGGTGAGCAGGAGAAACTGGCGGGTGCAGCGAGACAGCAATTGACCCAGCTTGAACCGCTTGGTGTATTTGATCTCCGAGCCGAAGTAGGACGCCGACATCTTGTGGGACTCGTCCACGATCACGAGGTCCCAGTCCACAGCCGCCAGCTTGGCCTGCACGTCTTCATTGCGGCTTAGCTTGTCGAGACGTCCAATGCACAGGCCGTGTTCTTGGAACCAGTTGCCGGTGCGGGCAGCTTGCAGCCCTTCATTGGTCATGATGTCGAAGGCCATGCCGAACTTCTCGTCTAGTTCGTCTTGCCATTGTTCGACGAGACCACCGGGGGCCACGATGAGGCAACGCGCCACATCCCCTCGGATGATCAGCTCCTTGATGAGCAGACCGGCCATGATGGTTTTTCCCGCGCCAGGATCGTCGGCCAGCAGGAACCGCAAGGGGCGACGGTTCAGCATAGTTTCATACACCGCCGTGATCTGGTGAGGTAGCGGGTCCACGGCAGAAGTACTGACTGCGATCAACGGGTCAAACAGGAAGGCGTATCGAAGTCGCTGAGCCTCCGAGACAAGCCTGAATAATTCTCCGTCGGCCGTGAAGCTCAGCGGACGACTTTGGTGGACCAGTTCCAATTGCGGCTCCTGATCCCGATACACGAGGGCCTGCTCGACCTTTCCTTCGCCATCCACGAACGTCACCGATGCCACCTCGTCGCCGTGTAGTTCGACGTGACGCAAGGTCACCGTCTGTCCAGAGATTAAACCCCGGACAAGGCAGCCAACCCGAAGATCTCGTAGCCGAGTCATGCGGTCATTATGCAGACAAACAAATGGTTGTGAATGCTGGAAATTCCAGATACCATGACTTTGTAGTCAGGTATGGCATTTCAGAGCGTATCTCTTGCTGGTATTTCGATTGAACGGCTGCAAACGCTTTGCGCTGTGGTGGAAGCGGGCTCGATTGCAGGGGCGGCAGGGCCAGACCCCAATCGACAGAGTCAGTTCAGCCGTCAGTTGAAGGAACTGGAGAAGGCGTTGGGCACGAGCTTGTTCAACCGGATTGGCAAAGCTCTGCTGCCCAACGAACAGGGCCGCAGCGTGGCATTGGCGTCACAAACGTTTTTTGCTTCGCTTGATGAGGTTGTGAACGCCGCCCTCGCCAAGGCGGACACCATCCGCATGGGAGCGGGCGAATCGGTTCTTCGTTGGTGGATCATGCCTCACTTGGGGGAGTTGATGGCGGGGCAGCCTCCCCTGAGATTCGAATTGCAGAACTGCCGCACGGAGGTGGCTCTGCGGGAGGTCCGGACTGGTGCAATGGATATAATCATCGTCCGTGCAGATTCGGCCACTGACGGCCTTCAGAAGGAATTGATCTCTAACGTGCGCTTCGTACTCACCGTCCCAAGAACTCTGCTACGATCCCGTGACGGCGCCGAGGTGTTCGAGGACGCCCAATGCCGTTCGCTGAGTTGGCGAGCGATGGCTTGTTCACCAAGATCGCCAAAGCCACGTCCGCTGCCTTGGGCCTGAACCTTCAACCCGTGATTCGCGCGGAGACCTTCAGTTTACTAATGGCGGCTGTCGAGAGCGGCACGGCGGCCGCCTTTCTTCCTGAAGTGGCGTCAAAATCTCTCCCCGAGCAGCGCTTCGCACACGTCCGAGGGAAAGGCATGGAGGCGATGGATCGTAGCCTGTGCCTTGTCTGGAGTGGGAAAGTCGCAGAATCCCGTTCATCGGTTCGCCGCGCACTGATGCGTTTGCGCCGGGTTCTGGGCAACGAATCGGTGGAACACCCACTCGGCTAGCTTGGTCTGCTTAAAGGTGTCTCCACCGGGAGAACCATTTCGCAGTCGTCCCGTCCGACTCCAGCGGTGGCAGCGTCACCCGCCGAAAACCGCGCTCGCAGTGAACGAGGACGCACTCGTGGTCACGCAGGTTGCGGAGCTTGTGCGGCTTGATCTTGTGCTCCTCGGTTTCGGAGTAGTTGCTGCTTGCCCGGCCGGCGCTGTAGCCCCACGAGCGTTTGACGACGCGCTTCTTGCCGAGGAAATCGGCGGCCTGGACTGCGTCGGCCTCATCGGCGGCGCGGAAGATGAGGCGGTTGCGGAGGTTCAGCGTGAGCACCTTCGCCTTGTCGTTACCGAGCGGGGGCACAAGTGAGGTCGTGCTCTGGGCGGCGGCGACCACCGTCGCGCCAGCTTCGCGGATCACGTCAACGCAATTGTAGTCGCTCGTGCCATCCTCGCTCGCCGTCATGAATCGCTGTGCTTCGTCGGCCCACAGGATGAGCAGGTTGTTCTTGGCGCGGGCGTCCTTGGCTTGGTCGAATCGGCGCAGGGCATGGTTGTAGTAGAGCAGTTTCAGGAACGTGTTCACGTAACGCCGCTCGGTCTGGAACTTCTGCGGCATCGTGGTGAGGATGATTCGGCCCTGGTCAATCGTGTTGAAGTGGAACGTGCTCTCACCCGTGCAAAACACTTCGGCCACTTCGGGGGTGAGGAAGTATTGGAGATAGTTGGCGATGGTTTCGCGGACACCGCCAAGCTGCTCGTCGGGTTGCGTCAGAAAGCGGTTGGCGAAGTGGGCGTAAACGGCTTCGCGGCGCGGCGTTTCCAGCAGCGATTCGAGGTTCTCCATTTCTTCCTCCAGCATCTCGCGGTCGGACAGAAGCTCGAACGCGCCACGCAGGGTCACCGGTCGGTTCAACTCGAACAGCATTTCCAGCGCATGGGCGATGTGCGTCTGCGCCTGACTTTTGAAGAATCCCTTGTCGCCGCCCTGGCCGAGGCTGGTGGCGGTGTCCACAACGAACTTGGCGTAGGTCGTGAATGGGATGCTTCGGTCGCCGGTCAGGTTGTAGCGGTGCGGCGGCGTCCACTGGCCATCCGCGTCGTTGGCGCGGATTTGCAGATGAATCAGGTCGTGCTCGCGCCCGTAGTGCCGGGCCATAGCGGCGAGCGTTTCCCAATAGACCCCCTTTTCGTCAATGCACAGGCCGCCCCACGTCGGCTCATTCCGGAAGACCTGGTGCGCCAGTTGATTGATGCCGGAACTCGTCTTGCCTGAGCCGGTGTCGCCAGTAATCAGCCAACCACGGCAAAACTGATTTCGCCGCCACGTCAACCCGCCCAGGCGCGCAACAAATCCCCGCTTCGCCGGTGCGAACAAGAACCACGCGGCTACCAGTGCCAATCCAATCGCGCCAGCCAGCAGGAGGTATTGGGGATGCCGGAGGAACAATTCCAGATCCGGCGGGAATGCGATCGGACTGATTGGCATGAAGTCCAGTTTCACGGCCACGCCCTCCCGATCAGGTATCCAGCCAGCAGGCTGGCGAACGCGGCGAAGAATGCCGCCGTCCGGGTGATTCGGGCCGCGAGATGCGTCGAGGGCAGCTTCTTCAGGGCGTCCAGCAGGGCCGCTGACTGTGCCTGAAATGTCCGCGTCGTTTCCGCGAGCTTTGCGATGTCGGCCCGCACCAGTTCAAACGACGGCAATTCGCGCCGTCGCAGGTCGTCCCAATGTCGCTGGTGGATGCGGAATAGGTCGACCAGCAGCAGCACCGCATCGTCCTCGCGCAGTCGGTATCGTTCGCGCCAGTCGGCCACTGCCCGCTCGAAATCGTCGTCAAAGTCGGGTTCGATGTTTGGCATAGGCTACTTGGTCGGCAAAAGGAGTTCGGTGACCGATTCGATTTCGCCGTAGAGCTTGCGCTGCCAGGTCTGAAGGCGCTGCCGGTCGAGGAGGCTGAACGCAGCGTGCTTGACCGCGGCGGTGATGGTCACGTTCTCAGCATTGAGCATCTCCACGAGCCAATCCTGCAAACGGGCCATCGCGATTTCGCGCCCGCCAAGCTTGTCCTTGAGCTGCGCCCGCACCTCCGAGGATTCAAACAGCGCGAAGCTGTCGCTGTGCGCCGCGTTGCGCACCACAACGTAACCGGACTGCTTGGCGAACTGGTCGGCGAGCCGCTGCACCTGGTCCACGCTGTCGGCCTCGTGATTCACCGGCATGACGAGCGTGAGTTGCGCACCCATCGCCGCGAGAACTGCGGGCAGATCAATCTCGGCGAAGTATTCAATGAACAGGTCGGTGGAAGCCGCCCGGCAATCCATGACGACGAGCTGCGATTTCTCCAGCGCCGCAAAGATGCTGTCGAGTTCGCGGCGATTGTCCAAGTCGAGAAACCGTGCGTCTGGATGAAACCGCTTCAACGTCGAGTTCTCGTTGTCGGAGTCAATCGCCACGTGCGCGATTCCTTTGTCCTTGAGGAACTGGACGAAGTTCACGGCAAAGAAGCTTTTGCCGACGCCGCCTTTGCCGTTGAGGATCAAATCGAGTCGTTTCATGTGGTCTGGGGTTTGAGCATCCGCACTTGGGCAATGCGCGGCCCGCGCGGGCGCGGCTGTTGAGAGTCCTCGCTGCTGCCATTGACCGGAAGTTCGGCGGCCGGGAGCGTGTCAGGTGGCTGTTGTTGGGCGGCTTCAGGGCTGGACACGGCGGGGACAGCGGGCCGCTTGCGCCCGGGGCGCCGTCGCGGACGAACGATTTCGCCAAGCACCTCATGACAGAACACGGCGACGGCCGTCTTGCTGGTCGGAAGGCAATGCTGGGTGAGCAATTCGGCAATCGCGCGATACGACGCGCGCTTCTGCCGGAGTTCGGCGATAACTTCCTTGGCCGGGATCAGGTCCTGGAATTTCTCGGGACGGCGCGGCGTAAACTCCGCGACCGCCTGCCGGACACTGGCTGGATCAAATGAGGTCATACGCGGGAGCGTGGTGGATGTGGACGGGAAACTCCGTTGTCGGCACAATCGCCACACAAAGGAGATGAAGCGCCGGTGACCGGGTCGAGGATGATTCCCGGTCGGCCCGCGGTTGCGGCGTGTTTGAGGACCCGGACATTCCGGCATCCCGGACTGAACGGGGACAAAACGAAGACATGGCTTTTGCCTGACCATGGCCGCTTTGGTCCGTTGTGGGTTCGTGGACACGGACAATTCGTTGCCACGACTGCGGGCGCGGACAGAACGCAACTGCGGACTGCTCGCGTTCTGGGCTCTTGCGCGACTGCGCCCTGACCGTGGCCGAATCGGGTTCGCGGACAGGCCATTGCCGTGGCCGCTGCGCGCTACTGTTGCGCGGCTGTTCCGTGCCCGCTCCGCGACTCATTCGCGGACGCAGAATCCTTGTGGGAACAAGGGGTAAGGCTTGTCCTGTCTTAATCATGATGAGAATGCACTGCTTCTGTTGCTGGCTGAGTTCGCTGCGCCACTGCTCCAATTGAGCGGTCACGGCCTGAATGCGTGTGATTTGCTCAATGCTCACCACCTTGGCCCGATCACCTACGTGTGCGCCGAGTCTGGTTTCCGGCAGTTCAACGATAAGATTCGCGGCGTTGCGGTTGATGTGTTCGCCAAACCGTTTCAGAACTTGGATGGCGGTTCGAATTTGAGCGGTCGTCGGTGCGTGCATAATCAGATGTGGATTCCGCGCGAAGGTTTGCGGGGGAAGTTCGAGGCGATGGCTGTGCCGACTCTTGGGCAACCATTCCGCGCGTTGGACTGCCTCCGGGTGGACAGGATTTGCCCAAGGTTCACTGAATCCGAGTCGAGCGGCGGCTTCCTCGGCGTCGAGCTTGCCGGGTGCTTCAACCACCGTGCGAAGTGGGTCGCCCATTACGCGGGCGTATTCTCGGTCCGTGTAGTAGATGCCCCAGAGTTGGTTGCCAGGCGCTACAGTCGTTTTCGTGCTCACGCCGACAGTTCAGCACAAGGCGCGAGATGGTAGATGTAGCAGGGACACAAAGTGCGCAATCAGTCCGACACGTGTCCGGCCAATGGAATCGACGCGAACTGATCTTGTCCGGGGATCAGGGAGTTCGGTAACCGCTCAAGTCAAACCACATCAACACGGTCAGCGAGACGCTGGATACCGTGGCGATGGCACAAGAAACCGGTTATGGCGCGGTGATATCGCACCGGTCTGGCGAAACCACAGACGCCTTCATGCTCGACCTCGCCATCGGCACGAAGGCGAGCCAGATCATAACCGGCTCGCTTTCCTGCCCCGGTCGTATCGCAAATTTCAAACGTCCGCGTGACGTTCCTGGGCCGGGCCGGCTTGGTGGGGCACCAACTCCTTCCGGGGCAACCGCTGCCGCACCGTTTCCGCGCCGGCCGACAACTGGAACATCCGCCGCGGGAACTGGCTGATCCGCTTGGCTCCAAACCAGGGGCTCTCCCGCTTCAACCGCACGATTTGCTCTGTCACCTGTACCCGCTGCCCATTTGGGGGGCTATTCGGTGTCTCCTGGGCTGGAATTGGATTATCGTGGTCGCGCTCTTTGTCCTTTCCATGCGAGTTCCTTGCACGAAGCCTCCAGAGTTGCATCGAACGGTTTCTGGACTTGGAGCCGAGCACTAGCCGGATTGCCGGCGCAATTGAGCTACTTCCGCCAATTCCTGACGCAGAATTTCCGGCGCCTGACCCACGGCTCAAGCAAGCAGCGAAACGAGCCAACCTCTCGGCTAGGGAGAAAGTCAAGTGCATCGGTCTGCGGGCGTGAGATCTCTATTTGCGGTCGAGTCAGCGCTTCCGCTTCCCCCTTCCCCCCTTCCCTCCCCCGCCAATCTTGACGCGAGATAACTTTGATTCTACAGTTGCGTAATGCAATTGTTGCATGATGCAATCACTAGTTATGAAGGACTGTAGCAAACAGTGTGCGCGTGAACTCCTGGAAACAGCGCCGCTGCTAGTGCAGTTCATTCGCGACCAAGTCCGCGGGCGGCTCGCTGCGGGTCCCTCGCTTCCGCAATTCCGGGCCTTGGCGTTTGTGAGTCGCATGCAGAACTCATCGCTTTCGGCGGCTGCTGAACACCTGGGACTTTCCCTCCCGGCCACGTCCCGGCTGATTGATGGGTTGGTGGCAAAGCGGTTCGTCGAGCGCCGGACAGTCTCAACAAATCGCCGCCAGGTGGCCCTCGCCCTTACGCTCCGCGGGCAGGCGACGCTTGAAACTGTGCGTAACGCCATCCGGCGGCGGTTGGTCGAGTCTTTGCGGCTACTCCCGGATACTGAGCAACAAACCGTCTTGCAGGGGATGAAACTGCTGCGAGGGATTTTTCTGAGTCTCACGCGTGCGGTCGGTCTTCCCCGGACACTGGCAAGCGCTAACGAATTTATGAACGCCACTGCTGATGAACCTCCTGCTGAGAAGCGACCGCTGGAATGGAGAACGATTCTAGCCCCCACCGACTTTTCGGACTTCTCCCGACTGGCATTGAGTACTGCAGTCGGCCTGGCAGAATCGTGCGGCGCTGTAATTAGCCTGCTCCATGTGGTCCACCTCCCAACAGTCAGTTCCATCGAAGAAACGTTGACCACGGATGCACTCATGAATTCCTGTCGCGATTGCATGGAGCAACTCGCTGAGGGAATTCCTGCGACCTTGATTCGGGACAAGCTCGTTCGGCTGGAGACGAATGGAATCGTCCAGGATATTGTTGATGCGGCCCGTGAGGTGTCGGCGGATTTGATTGTGATTGCGACGCATGGGCACACCCGACTGCAACGCATCCTGCTCGGCAGCACTGCGGAAAAGGTCGTTCTTTATGCGCCTTGCCCGGTGTTGGTTGTCAGGCAAAAAGAAGTTGGCTTGGGCCCAAAACCGGCAACCAGCCGTTGATCTGAAAGCGCACATCACTTCACTCCACTCTCGCGCGCACGAGTCAACGAGAAATCAACACGAGAAATCAACAAAGAGATTAACGGTGAAGGAATTGATACAAAGGCGGATTGGCCCCAAGCGCCCTCAGTCTGAAAAACAAAACCGTGGCGCTGGCCGCTCCCTGACAGGCCACAAAGAAGCGTCGCTCTGATTCGCACTATGGAAGGAAAAGCAAAACCCGCGGATGAATCCGTGCCAAACGCCACAACCGTGACTCCTCCGCGCGCAGCCAAACATCGAAAGAAATTCCTGGTGGGCCTGATTTTCGCACTGCTCCTTGCGGCAGCGGGAACTTTTTACTACCTGCGTTTCGTCGCTCCCTACGAATCCACCGACGACGCCTTCATTGACGGCTATGTCACTATGATTAGCTCGCGCGTGCCCGGCCAGGTCATCCGCCTGCGGGTCCGGGACAACCAGTCAGTCAAACAAGGTGATGAGTTGCTGGGAATTGACCCGCGTGATTACCAGGCCGCCTTGGCCCAGATTCGCGCCGACTTCGAGGCGGCGCGGAGCCGTTTGAACCAAGCTCAGGCGCAGGTGAAGGTGAGCGAAGCCAAACTCGCGCAGACCGAGGCTGCGGTCACCGCGGCGGAAGCGGAGGATCGGCGAGCGGCCGACGATCTCAAACGTTATCAATCCGTTGAAAGCCGGGCGGTGTCCCAAAGCGCGTTGGACCTGGCCCAATCCCAGGCACACTCCGCCGCGGCCAACCTGGCGGCCGCGCGCAGCCAGGCCAAAGCTGCCGAAGCGGACGTGGCCTTGAGCGAGGCGGGCGTTGAGACCGCCACTGCGGGCGTGCAACAGGCCGAAGCCAAATTGCAGCAGGCTGAATTGAACCTTTCCTACACCAGAATTCTCGCCCCATGTCCCGGGCGGGTGACCGCCCGCTCCGTGCAATTGGGGCATTATGTCCAGCCTGGCCAGGCACTGTTGGCACTTGTGTCGGCGGGGGTCTGGGTGACCGCCAATTTCAAGGAAACCCAGTTGGCATGTCTGCGTCCGGGCCAGCCAGTGGAGTTGGATGTTGACGCCTATCCGGATCGGAAGTTCAAGGGGCACGTGGACAGTTTGCAATTTGGCAGCGGGGCGCGCTTCAGCCTGTTGCCGCCGGAGAACGCTGTGGGCAATTACGTCAAAGTCGTGCAGCGCGTGCCGGTGAAAATTGTTTTTGACGACCCGTTGCCACCGGGCCTCGACATCGCGCCGGGCATGTCGGTCGTGCCGAAAGTTAGGGTCAAGTGACGGCCCCTGCTGCTTCCAGTTCAGCCGCGAAGGTGTCGGTCAACCCCTGGCTGGTGGCGCTTTCCGTAATGCTGGCCACCTTCATGGTGTCGCTGGACACCTCCATCGCAGCCGTGGCGCTGCCCCATATTGCCGGCAATCTCGGCGCCACTCAGGATGAAGCCACGTGGGTGTTGACGAGTTACCTGGCGGCCAACGCGATCATCCTGCCGGCCTCGAATTGGCTGGCCAGTTATTTTGGCCGCAAGCGATTGCTGATCGGTTGCGTTGTAGTGTTCACATTGGCTTCGCTGGGTTGCGCGATGGCGACCAGCATGGGCATGCTCGTAGTGGCCCGTGTGCTGCAGGGTGCGGGCGGTGGCGTTATGCAACCGCTTTCGCAGGCCATCCTGCTGGAGAGTTTTCCCCCGGCAAAACGCGGTCAGGCCATGGCGGTCTATGGTTTGGGGGTGGTGTTTGCGCCGACCATCGGGCCCACCCTGGGTGGTTGGCTGACAGACACCTACTCCTGGCGCTGGACATTTTACATCAACCTGCCGGTGGGTGTGCTGGCGGTGTTTTTGATTTCGATGCTGGTGAGCGATCCGCACTACATCCGCGCCGCCCGGCCAAAGCGGGTGGACGCCCTCGGTTTTGGCCTGATGGCGGTTTGGCTCGGCACCCTCCAAATCAGCCTGGACAAGGGACAGGAGGTCAACTGGTTTTCCGCCCTCTGGCTGCGCTGGTCCCTGGGCATCTCGGCTGTGGCGATGGTTGGCTTCATCATCCGGGAGTTGCTGATCGAGCATCCCATCGTGGACCTTCGCGTCTTCCTGAATCGCAATTTTGTCGTCAGCAGCGTCATGTATGGCTTGTTTGGCTTGGCGATGTATGCCCTCCTGACG
This sequence comes from Verrucomicrobiota bacterium, assembly GCA_027493615.1. GTDB lineage: Bacteria > Verrucomicrobiota > Verrucomicrobiia > Limisphaerales > J093 > DSVZ01. Next base: position 361,954 of record JAOSKK010000036.1, on the reverse strand, counting down.
CTGCAACCGTTGTTCCTGCAATCGCTGCTGGGTTACGATGCCCTCAACGCGGGATTGACCATCACGCCGCGCGGTATTGGATTGTTCGCGGCGCTGTTTCTGGTGGGCGCGCTGGTGGAACGGGTGGATCAGCGGGTGCTGGTGGCGGTCGGTTTCGCCTGCATCGGCCTGGCCAGCCTGCTCCTGAGCCATCTCAACCTGCAGGTGGCCAAGAGCAACATCGTTCCAGCTAACATCGTCAGCGGCTTCGGTTCAGGCTTCATTTTTGTCCCGTTGATCACGCTGGCACTGGGCACGCTTCCCAATGAACAAATTGGCAACGCTACTAGTGTTCAAAACCTCGTGCGCAACATCGGGGCCAGCATCGGTCTTTCGTTCGTTTCGACCATGCTGGTGCGCGCCGCACAAGCCCATCAGGCGTTGATGGTGGGGCATTTGTCCCCGCTCAATTCGCAATATCAGCAACACCTCCAGGCTGCGCAAGGGGCGCTAACCCTGCACTTCAGCCCTGCCGACGCGCTGGAGAGGGCACGCTCGCTCCTTTATCATACCTTGCTTCAGCAGGCGAACTATTGGTCGTTTGTGGACATCTTTTACATGGTCGCCTGGCTGTGCGGCTTTTGCCTTCTGGGCGTTTGGCTCTTTCAAAGACCGCGGCGCCCCCGCGCCGCAGTGACAGTGGAATAGGCGCAGGTTGGCACAATGAAAACCATTTTTGCTATCGACCGGGAATTCGGGGCAGGCGCCAGCACTGCGGCAAAGATCGCCAGCCGGCTGGGTTGGACCTTGCTCGACCCGAAATTGACGCCGGAAGGCGCGCACCTCACCAATATTTCCGCGGATGTATGCCTTCGCCGTGAGGAGCGCAACGACTCTTGGATGCAGCGCCCGGCCAACACCGCCGAACGTGTCAAGGAAACCTCCACATGATCAAAGCAAGTTTGAAAGTTCTGCTTCTGTGCCTGTCAGCGTTCCTTTTGCTCTCTGGCTGCGTTGTTGGGCCCGATTATCATCCTCCAAAGACCGAGGCGCCGGCGCAATGGACTTCGCCGCTGGCCGGCGGCGAAACCAACCATCCCGCGTCGCTGGCCGAATGGTGGAAGCATTTCGGCGACACGAACCTGGATGCGTTTATTACGCTGGCCGTCCGCTCGAATCTCGACTTACGCATGGCCGAGGCGCGCGTTCGTCAAGCCCGCGCTGAGCGCAGTGTGGCCGCTGGCGGCCTTTGGCCCTCCGTCAACGGTTCGGCCTCTTATACCCGGAACCGTTATGGCGCCAACCAGTTTCCGCCCTTGTCAGGCTTTGGGTTTGACATTCCCCTGGACTACGACCTTTACAACGCCGGCTTCGACGCTGCCTGGGAACTCGATGTTTTTGGCGGCACACGCCGGGCCGTGGAGACCGCCACTGCCGAACTCGGCGCGGCGGAATTTGACTGGCGCGGAGTGCTGGTATCCTTGCTGGCGGAAGTGGCGCGCAACTACGTCGAGGCGCGCGGGTACCAGCAGCAACTCGCCATCGCCCGTCACAATATCGAGGTGCAAACGGAGATCTTAAGCTTGACCCGGAACCGCTATCAACACGGCCTGAGCAGCGATCTCGACGTGCAGCAGGCCACCGCGCTGCTCAGCACCACCGAGGCGCAGGTGCCCTCGCTGGAAACCGGCTTCCAGCAAGCCGTCCACCATCTGGCCGTGCTGCTCGGCCAGGCTCCGGGCGCTCTGTGGCATTCCATGTCCGCCCAAGAGTCCATCCCCGCCACGCCTCCGGTCGTGCCGGTGGGCCTGCCCTCGGACCTGCTTTGTCGCCGGCCAGACATCCAGCACGCCGAACGCGAGCTGGCCGCGGCCACCTCCCGAATCGGAGTGGCCAAGGCCGATTTGTTCCCAAGTTTTCCCTGACAGGTGTCGTGGGTTTGCAGAGCACATCAAGCGCGAACTGGTTTGATTACGCCAGCCGCTATTGGTCCGCCGGGCCGACCGTGCAATGGAATCTTTTCCAAGCCGGTCGTATTCGCGCCAACATCCGCGTCCAGAACGCCCGCCAGGAACAGGCCTTGGACGCCTACCAGAAAGCGGTCCTCGTGGCGCTGGAAGACACCGAAAACGCGCTTGTTGCCTATGCCAAGGAGCAGGTGCGCCGCCAATCGCTCTTGCGCTCGGTGGAGGCGAACCGCCAAGCGCTGGATTTGGCGAACCAGCTTTACCGGAGCGGCCTGGCCGATTTCCTTCGCGTGCTCGATTCTGAACGCTCGCTTTACGCGGCGGAGGATGCACTCGTCCTAAGCGACCGAACCGTTTCAGCCAATCTCATCGCGCTTTACAAAGCCCTCGGGGGCGGCTGGGAACCAGCGAAACCGACGAAAAAATCCATATCAGGAAACCAGGAACTATCCCTCTCCCAGCGGTAACCGCCCGCCAGCAGGAACATTGTCTCCGCTGTGCGGCTGTGACAACTTCACCAGTACAACGTTTCATCGGTCCCTCGACAGACTGTGAATGGGGCGTAATCATGTGCGATCGCACGCTGTGACCAAGGGCTATCCGAGTTTGAGTCGAGCAGCCAAGGCGGACCGTCCAACGGGGTTTCAATGCCGCACCGGAGATCGACCGCTGGAGAAAATTCGACCTCCTGGAAACCGCATAAATGTGCCGTGCTTTTTATGAAACGTTATGCTGGCGTTTCAGCCGCCGGCTTCATGATCCCCCATTTCTTCATTCTCGCAAGCAAAGTGGTGGGTTTCACTCCTACCATTTCAGCGGCTCCGTCCGGACCTTTGAGCTTCCAATTGCTTCTTTTGAGAGCGAGCAGGAGGTTATCGCGCTCGCGGAGTCGCAGTTCGACTTCCGTGAGGACTTCGGGTTGGGCGCCACTTCCTTCCGGCGCCCGCAGGGCCAGAGCTTGCTCGCTGTGCGTCAAAAGCGTGCGTGGCCACTGGAAGGTCAAATTCCAAAGTCCCGCCGCGAGCCAGGATCACCGCGCGCTCAATCACGTTGCGCAATTCGCGGACATTCCCCGGCCAGTAATAGCTCTGCAATTTGGCCACGCCGGCCCGCGTCAATCGGGGTTTGACGCACTTCAATTCTCTGACTGATAAGTCAATGAAGTGTTTCGCCAAAAGTGGGATATCATCAGTGCGCTCTCTGAGGGGCAAAACCTGGATTGGGAAAACGTGCAGACGGTAGTAGAGGTCTTCCCGAAAGCGGCCAGCAGCTACTGCTTTCTTTAGATCCCGGTTGGTGGCGGCAACGACGCGCACGTTCGCCTGGCGTGACCGGTCCTCGCCGACGCGCTCGTACCGCTTCTCCTGCAACACGCGCAAAAGCTTACTTTGGATCTCCAACGGAACTTCTCCGATTTCGTCCAGGAAGATGGTCCCGGCTTCGGCGGTCTCAAAACGCCCCGGCCGATCCTTGATAGCGCCGGTGAAGGCGCCCTTCACGTGGCCGAAGAACTCGCTTTCAAACAGTTCCTTCGGAATGGATGAGCAATTGACACGGACCAGCGGACCGTCTTTGCGTGCGCTACGGCGGTGTATTTCGTGCGCAACCAATTCCTTGCCGGTCCCGGTTTCTCCCAGAATGATGACCGAGGCCTCTGTGGGGGCAACGAGGTCTATCTGACTGATGATCTGTCGAAGAGCAGCATTCTGGCCGACAAGGGAACCGAAGGCTCTGGCCTCTACGACCTCTTCCTGGAGGTAGGCGTTCTGCATTTCGAGTTGTGCCTTGAGCCGCTGAATCTCTTCGAAAGCCCGCGCGTTGGCGATGGCAGCACCGATGTGGTTCGCAAAAATTAGACCCCACGGAAGTGCTTCGTCTGCTATCTTCTCTTGCGCATACGCCGCAGCGACGCCCAGAATCTCCCCTTTGAAGCTAATGGGCGAGCCGCTGACCCCACACACGCCCAGCTTTCGCAGCCAGGCTAATTCAGAATCAGCCTCGAGTTCCTCGTCTTGGAGGACTATCTGCTTGCCATCGGCCGCCACTCGTCCCACGACCCCAACCCCCAACGGGTTTCGCGCGCCGGAGTCTTTCAATTGTAATGAGGTGGCTTCGAACCCGGGCGGAAACCGCACTTCACCGGCTTTAAGATGAAGGCAGCGACTTTGGTCAGGACAGCGGGCTTTATGGGGGCACGAGGAGCAGAGGTCTCCTTTGTCAACTAACCACACTTGTACGCAAGCCAGGTTTTGGCGTTCGTTCACCGCCCGGCTGACGAGTTTATGAACGAGAAGATCTACGGAATGCTCATTGCCGATATCCAATAGCAGTTGCGCGGCACTGTTAGGATCGAATCGGTTGTCAGTTGTTGGTTTCATGCCAGGCCCAACATGCCAGATTCCATTTCATCCGTCCATATCCGACCATTTCAAAGATTTGAACGTTCAATTTGTGGAACCACATTATTCAGGAGAAAACGGTTCGTATGTAACACTGTGACAGTTACTTACAGATAAATTCAATAGATGGCACGACTACTGCTTATTTATATGCAAGCTGTTAAATCGGTCAAAAAATGTGAATGCAAACCACCACTGCGACGCCATTGTCGAAATTGGCGGTGCGGATTTTGAAAGAGAAGTGTTGCAGTCGAAACTGCCTGTCCTTGTGGTGTTCCTGGCTCCTTGGAGCCGCCCTTGTCAGGTCCTGAGTGAGAAGTTGGCGGAGGTTGCGGCCGCATGCGTCGGCACGGCCAGGTTGGTCAAGGTTAATGCGGACGATTATCCTGACCTCAGCCTCTGGTATGACATTCAATCGATCCCAACATTGCTGTTTTTCGTAAGGGGTAACCTCGCAGCTAAAGTCATCGGCACCGCAAGCAAGGAGGCGATCCTCACCAAACTACACGGCGTCCTGGCCGGTTCGCCTGGTAATCCCAAGTCATGAATAGTCCCCTCCACCGACCGCCGACCGCCGATCCGGGGTGCCGCCACGCCGGACGGTCCCTTCACCACGTGAGCTTCTTCTGCACGGCGCCACAGGCCCGCCATGTTAGCCTGGTGGGGGATTTCAATCAATGGGATCCCGAAGCGATCCCCATGCAACGTGCCGCTGACGGCCGTTGGATGGCAAGTCTCGAACTGAATCACGGACATCATTGCTACCTGTTTCTCGTCGATGGCACACCCACTCTGGACCCCAAAGCGAGCGGCATTACCCGCAACGACCGCAATGAGCCTGTTTCCCTCATCGCAGTGAGTTGAGACATATGCAAGCCGCAAGCACACCCCGAGCAATACTTGGACACCATGACAGGTGAGCCTATGAACCATCCAAGCATACCCATAACGGAACTGAGTTCCGGACCGGTCAAACATCTGCTCGACTGTATTCGAGCGGTTCAGGCAGAGGTCGGAGAAGGCCTCAATGACGACGAACTTACCCGCCTGCTCCGCGTGAAGGCTCTACCAAACGAAGCGGGGTTTGCGTTCCTAAGTTACAGCAACAGCTTCGCCACACTAACTGTTCCACCCCAGGAGCTCAGAGACTGGCATCCCGAAAAGGGGTGGATCGTACCGGAGAAGGAGCGGATCGCGAAGGCCATTGCCGGGAAGTATGAGCTTTCGCTTTCCGAGCCACCGGACCAAGTCACGAATTGCTGGTTTACCAGTTCCGAGACGCCACCCGCGCATCACCACATCGAACTGACCAATGGGGTCGAGACGGTCGTGGTAGCTCACCCACAATACGTGAAAATCCGTCTTTTCGGCGCCCCGCCTGGGGTACGCTACCTTAAGAATAATCCCACGCCGTTGTTCCTCGGCCCAGATCTCCTTCAGGATCTCTCGGCCCTGTACCAGACCAACTGTTCCAGTTCGAAATCCATTGTATCGCTTCAAATTGACCAGCGTTCCCATTAACCATCCTACATGAAGACCACTTTATATTCCGTCCTGCTAGTCGCCACCCTAGGTGCATTGACCTCTTGCTCCCGCACCCAGGCTCCGCCGCCACCAGCGACGCCAGAGGTTGCGACCGTTACGGTGACAAAGCAGCCGATCCTGCTTACCACGGAACTTCCAGGCCGCACGTCGCCGTTCCGCATCGCGGAGATTCGGCCACAAGTCAACGGCCTCATCCAGAAACGGCTGTTCACGGAAGGATCGGATGTTAAAGAAGGCCAACCGCTCTACCAGATAGACCCTGCGCCTTTCGAGGCCGCGCTGGCCAACTCCAAAGCCGCATTGGGCCGCGCCGAGGCCAACCTCCCGGCTGTTCAAGTGAGGGTCAACCGTTACCAGCAGGCGCTCGCCGATAAGGCCGTCAGTCAGCAGGACTACGACGACGCGTCAGCCGCGCTCAAGCAAGCCCAGGCCGATATCGATTATTATAAGGCGATGGTCGACACCGCCCGCATTAACCTGGGCTATGCGCTCGTCGTTTCCCCCATCTCTGGTCGCATCGGCAAGTCTGCGGTAACGGATGGGGCCATCGTCACCGCTTATCAACCGCTCGCCCTCACCAGCATCCAGCAATTGGACCCCATCTACGTGGATGTGCCGCAGTCCACCACCGAACTGCTGCGATTGCAGCGCCGGTTGGAGGAAGGGCGACTCACGGGCGGTGGAACCAACTACAGCAAGGTGCAACTCATCCTTGCAGACGGCTCACAGTATCCGCTGGAGGGGACGCTACAGTTCCGCGATGTGTCGGTGGACCCCACGACAGCATCGGTCATCTTGCGCATGGTGTTTCCGAACCCAAACGGTGTTTTGCTGCCAGGCATGTTCGTGCGGACAGTCGTAAAAGAGGGCGTCAATCAGCAGGCAATCTTGGTTCCACAGCAGGCCGTCACCCGCGACCCGAAAGGAAATCCGCTGGCGTTGGTCGTGAATGCGGAAAACAAGGTAGAACAGCGGAAACTTGAACTGGATCGGGCCATCGGTGATCAATGGCTCATCACCTCCGGCCTTTCCCCTGGTGACCACGTCATTGTCGAGGGCATGCAAAAGGTGCGGCCTGGTGCGGCCGCAAAAGCCGTGCCTTTCGTTGCGGGTCCGAAACAGGGTGAGAAGCCCGCGAGTGCGCTCCAACCAGCGTCCAACACGAACTAACGGAGACGCGTCATGCTATCGAGATTCTTCCTTGAACGTCCCGTCTTTGCCTGGGTCATCGCCATCATCCTGATGGTGGCGGGCGGACTGGCAATTTTTTTCCTGCCTGTTTCACAGTATCCGCCCATTGCGCCGCCTTCCATTGCCATCGAGTCGTTCTATCCGGGTGCGTCGGCGGAGACGGTCGAGAACAGTGTCACCCAGATCATTGAGCAAAAGATGACGGGCTTCGACAAGATGCTCTACCTCTCGGCTACCAGCGATTCGTCCGGCGCCTCGCGCGTGGAGTTGACCTTCGCCCCGGGCACGGACCCGGATCTGGCGTGGGCGCAGGTGCAAAACAAGCTTCAACTCGCCATGGCCAGCCTGCCGGAAGTGGTGCAGCGCCAAGGCGTGAAGGTGAGCAAATCCACGCGGAACTACCTCTTGATCGTCAGCTTGATTTCCGAGGACGGCAGCATGGATGGCAACGACCTGCGCGATTACGCCCAGTCCACCCTGGAGAAGGTGCTTTCACGCGTGCCGGGCGTAGGAGAAGTGCAGGTCTTTGGCGGCCAGTATGCGATGCGCATCTGGGTGAATCCCGACAAGTTGACCGAATACGGGATGACCATGCAGGATGTCGTGGCCGGCCTGCGCGCCTACAATGTGGAAGTATCCGCCGGACAGTTTGGCGGGGCGCCTGCGGTTGATGGCCAGCGGCTCAACGCCGCGATCATTGTGCAAAGTCTGCTCAAGACGCCCGATGAGTTCGCCGGCATTCCCCTGCGGACCAATCCCGACGGTTCCATTGTCCGGATCAAGGACATCGGCCGCACGGAGCTGGGGACGGAGACCTATGACATTGAAGCCTTCTACAATGGCAAGGCAGCGGCGGCTTTAGCCATCCGGCAGGCCGCAGGCGCGAACGCGTTGGAAACCGCGAATAATGTGCGGGCCGAACTGGACGAGATGAGCCATTACTTCCCAGCGGGGATGAAAGTGGTCTATCCATACGACACAACGCCTTTCGTGAAGGTGGCCATTGATGAGGTAGTCAAGACGTTGTTTGAGGCCATCCTCCTGGTGTTTTTGGTGATGTATCTGTTCATGGGAAACATGCGCGCCACCCTGATTCCGACCATCGCGGTGCCGGTGGTGATCCTGGGAACGTTCGGCGTGCTGGGGCTGCTCGGCTTCTCCATCAACATGCTCACCATGTTCGCCATGGTGCTCGCCATCGGGTTGCTGGTGGACGATGCCATCGTCGTCGTCGAAAACGTCGAACGCATCATGAGCGAGGAGGGCATCTCACCGTTCGAGGCGACGCGCAAATCCATGGACCAAATCACCCCGGCGTTGATCGGCATCGGCTTGGTGCTCTCGGCGGTATTCGGCCCGATGGCCTTCTTCGCCGGCTCCACCGGTGTTATCTATCGGCAGTTTTCCGTGACCATCATCGCTTCGATGCTGCTCTCGGTAGTGGTGGCCTTGATCCTGACGCCGGTGTTGTGCGCCTCGCTGCTCAAGCCGGTGCCCAAAGGACACGAACCAGCGGAAGGCGGCGTTCGGTTTTTGCGGCCCTTCTTCCATTGGTTTGACCAGATCTTCTTCCGGGCTCGCGACCGGTATTTGAGAGTCGTGCGTCATTCCCTGGCCCGGCGACTTCGCTATCTGGTCGTGTTCATTCTGATTGTGGGAGCGCTGGGATTCCTGTTCCGCCGGATGCCCACCGCTTACCTGCCGGACGAAGATCAAGGCATACTCGTGGTGATGGCAATGCTGCCAGCCAACGCCACCCTCGAACAAACCAAAGAGGTCATGGATGGCGTCCGAAGCTACTTCCTGGATGCGGAGAAGGACGCGGTCGAGGCGGTCTTGACTGTTTCCGGCATGAGTGTCTCCGGTCGTGGACAGAACTCGGGCCTGGCCTTCATCAGGCTCAAGGACTGGGGACTCCGCAATCGCTCCGACCTGAAGGTCAGCGCGGTTGCCGGCAGAGCTACGAAGCAGTTCGCCCAAATCCGCAACGCGATGGTGTTCGCGTTTGCACCGCCCGCCGTCATCGAACTCGGACAGGCGAAGGGTTTTGACTTCCAATTGATGGACCGCGGTGGATTGGGGCATGCGAAGCTGATGGAAGCCCGCAACCAACTGCTCGGCATGGCCGCCAAGGATCCGGCGGTGGCGAAGGTCCGGCCCAACGGTTTTGAAGACGTGCCCGAGTATCGCGTGGACGTGGATTGGGAGAAAGCCGGTGCGCTGGGCGTTCCCATCACTTCGATTCACAACACGGTTTCTGCCGCCTTCGGCAGCGCCTATGTCAACGACTTCATTCAAGGCGGGCGCGTCAAACGCGTCTACGCCCAAGCCGACGCCCCCTATCGTATGTTGCCCGGTGATCTGGAAAAACTCTATGTGCGTAACCAGGCCGGAAAGATGGTGCCGTTTTCGTCCTTCGCCTCCGGGCACTGGACTTCCGGTTCGCCCAAGCTGGAACGATTCAACGGCTTTCCCTCGTTGAACATTCTCGGTGAAGCCGCCCCAGGCCGGAGTTCCGGCGAAGCCATGCGCGCGATGGAAGGATTCGTCCGGCAATTGCCGCAGGGTATCGGCTTTGACTGGCAGGGGCTGTCCTACCAGGAACGGCAGGCGGGTGGGCAAACCGCTCCGCTCTATGCCTTCTCTGTCCTGGTAATTTTCCTGTGTTTGGCCGCACTTTACGAAAGCTGGCCCATTCCCATCTCCATTCTTCTGACGCTGCCGTTGGGGGCTATCGGTGGTGTCATCGCCACGAGTTTGATGGGCTTACCCAACGACGTTTACTTCCAGATCGGGTTGCTGACCACGCTTGGATTGACCACCAAGAATGCGATTCTCATCGTCCAATTTGCGAAGGCCCGCGCCGAGGACGGCATGGATTTGACCGAAGCCACACTGGAGGGGGCGAAACTTCGGTTGCGTCCCATTATCATGACCTCGCTGGCGTTTGGCTTTGGTGTGCTGCCCCTGGCATTGGCAAACGGAGCGGGCGCCGGCGCGCAGAAGGCGATCGGTATCGCCGTCGTGGGTGGTGTAGTCACTTCCACCTTCCTTGTCACGATTTTGGCTCCGCTGTTCTTCGTAATGATCGAGAAGAGGCTCGGCAAAAAGCGGCGGAACCCAAATGCTTCCGGCACCACCTCAACCGCTCCAGAAATCCATTAACATGAACAAGCTGTTCCTAGGTCTATCCGCGGGATTGGCGCTCTGTCAGGCCAGTTGCACCCTGGCACCGAAATACACTCGGCCCACGGCTCCCGTTCCCGACTCTTGGCCGTCTGGACCTGCCTATGCCGAGGCGACAACAACCAACGGTAGCGTGGTGCCGGACGTGCGCTGGCAGGATTTCTTCACTGACGCAGCACTGCGTCAGCTCATCGGCACGGCGTTGACCAACAACCGCGACCTGCGAATTGCCGCGTTGAACGTGGAACGCGCGCGAGCTTTCTACGGCATCGCGCGCGCCGAATTGTTGCCGACCATTGACGCCGTCGGCAGCGGCAGCAAACAGCGGTTGCCAGCCGACCTTTCCAATAGCGGCAGCCGCCAGACCATCGAACGCTACGATGCGAATCTCGGCGTGGCCTCGTGGGAAATTGATTTCTTCGGTCGCATCCGCAGTCTGAAGGACCGCGCCTTGCAGGAGTATCTGGCCACAGAAGAAGCCCGCCGCAGCGCGCAGATCCTGCTGGTGTCCTCGGTGGCCCAAGCGTATCTGGCCCTCGCTGCGGATCAAGAGAACCTGACGCTGGCCGAAACCACGCTCGAATCACAGCAGGCCGCCTATGACTTGGTCTCACGCCGCTTCCAACTTGGCTTGGTGCCGGAACTGGAGGTGTTTCGCGCTCAAACGCCGCTGGATGTTGCCCGAAGAGATTTCGCTATTTACACCCAACAGGTGGCAAAGGACGAGAATGCCCTGGAACTGTTGCTTGGCGCCCCGGTTCCGCGGGATTTGCTGCCCAAAAACCTGAATGGCTTCACTCCGCCCACAGAGATTGGCGCGGGCGTGCCTTCAGACGTCCTTCTGCGCCGGCCGGACGTGGTGCAGGCCGAGGATTTGCTCAAGGCGGCCAATGCGGACATCGGCGCCGCGCGGGCAGCCTTTTTCCCGCGCATTTCCCTGACCGCCGCGCTTGGCACGGCGAGCAGCGACCTCTCGGGGCTTTTCAAGTCGGGCTCCGGCGCTTGGAGCTACGCTCCCCAGATCGTGATGCCCATTTTCGACGCCCGCACGTGGTCCGCCGCCAAGGCTGCCAAGGTCCAACGCGAAATCGCTGTGGCCCAATATGAGAAGGCCATCCAAAGCGCCTTCCGTGAGGTGGCCGACGCATTGGCCGTGGGCGGCACCGTGGACCAGCAGGTTTCCGCGCAGCGATCTCTGGTTAACGGACTATCGGAAACCTATCGCCTCTCCAATTCCCGGTTTGAGAAGGGAATCGACAGTTATCTCGGCGTTCTGGACGCGCAGCGCTCCCTTTTCGCCGCCCAGCAGGTGCTCGTCTTGCTGCGCTTGGAACAACTCACCAGCCAGGTGCGGCTCTACGCCGCGCTAGGCGGTGGCTGGCAATCCGAACCTGCTTCCCCACCTCTCGCGAAACTGGGGCCGGCATCGGCTAGCACTAATCCCTGAACTGATTGAAAGGAGTAAACCATGAAACGCAATACTCACGTTTCCATCACCAGAGCGGCCCGAACGCAGCTCAACGGCAACGGTTTCGGCGGACGCGACCCAACGCCTTCGCCTTGCCTTTCCACCCGCACCTCAAGGCCAGCGGATTTGCAGCAGAGCGGGACGACGGCCAAACCCAAGCGCCAAGAGAAGCGGTTCGCTCACATGGATCTTAACACCATCGCCGTCTGGCTGTTTCTGATTATTGTGGCCATGGCCAGCCTGTTCGCCGCATTTCAGCTTTGGGCCAAGCTTCATCCCCATTGAACGAACGGGATCAAACGACACCAACAGAAACAACAAACAAGGATTGTTATGAAAAAGCAAAAATCACAACGAACGACGCCCCAGAACAAGGGGACTGACGTCCATCCGGGAACAGACATTAAACCTGAACCGTTCATCTCGGAGGAACAGATTCGCTTGCGCGCCTACCAGATTTATCAAACCCGGGGCAGCGCATCCGGGCATGACCTTGACGACTGGTTGCTGGCTGAGATTGAACTCAAGGTTGAGGCAGGCGTGCGCCAACCACCCGCCGACGGCAAAACGACCCAGTGAATTCTCAACGTCTCAACCATGGCAGCACCTGCTTTTCCACCGCGTGCCTACGGGTGGAGCGAGAACCGCATGTCCGGTCCGGCTTTTCAGTCGGGCACAACACCGCATGCCAAGTTGCGAACGAATTAGTCGCGGCACGTGGAGGAGCGGAGCATATGACCCTGCGGGATTGGTTCGCAGTGGAGGAGCAGATTGCACAACGGTTAGCAAATGCAAGGCAACAATGCCATTGACGACAACCCCCTATCCGAGAAAGGCGGCTGTATGGAATGGAAAATAATTGTATTCAGCGTTGTATGCATCGCGGCGTTGGCCTGCATGTGGCGGGGAGGGCCATGCGCGGACTTGTGGAAATGCGCCAGGGACCGGCTTTTCAGACAGGCGAACAAAGAACGGCACGTTGATAAAGGCCCGCCCCAGAAAAAAGAATAGACGATGAAAGCAGGAAAACACCTTAGAGCGTGTCTGAAAAAGCCTGAAGCAGAGGCTTGAGTATGGATGCTTGGCCCGGCGCGGAAGGCAATCTTGCGACGCAGCACGATGAAACTTGACACGAGCGGATAGGTAGCGCGGCCACCTTCTCGGCGAAGCCGCTGTCGGGCGGTGAAAAACGCTACCTACGACTCGGATCTTACGAACATGCAGTGGGATTACCTGGAATCGATGTTGCCCAAGGCACGCAAGCGAGGCCGCCCTCGCACCGACCGACGGCTCATCCTTAATGCCATTCTCTACGTCCTGAAGGGTGGCATCCCCTGGCGACTGCTCCCGTTGGGTTTTCCCCCGTGGAAGACCGTGTATCATGTATTCTGGACGTGGACCCGAGATCACACCTGGGCGGCGATCAACGACGTCCTGCGCATTGGGGTGCGTCGGGAAGAGGGCCGTCAGGACCAGCCCAGCGCCGCCGTGCTGGATAGTCAAAGTGTGAAGTCCGACGGGCATGGTGGCGCGGTGGGGTATGATGCGGGCAAGCGGATCAAAGGGCGCAAGCGGCACCTGCTGGTGGATACGTTGGGGTTGGTACTGGGCGTCTCGGTCAGCCCGGCCAGTTGCCCGGAGCGGCAGGGGGCACAGACGGTGCTGGAGCAGGTGGCCGGCTGGCTGACCCGCCTGCGCCGCCTTTGGGTCGACGGCGGCTACACCGGTCAGGCGTTCAGCGATTGGGTCCAGCAACGATGGCCGAAGATCGCAGTCGCGGTGGTGAAACGATCCGATGACGTTCGAGGTTTCGAGGTGCTGCCGCGACGTTGGGTCGTCGAGCGGACGTTCGCCTGGCTGATGCGTCATCGACGCTTGGTGAGGGACTATGAACGCACGGAGGCCAGTGCAGAGGCGTGGATCCACCTGGCTATGATCCGTATTCAACTGCGCCGACTCGCGTAACGTCATGCGCTCGTCTCACTCTTTTTCAGACACGCTCTTAAGAGTTCCGACCGGAGGCAGCAGGTCCTGGCTGCGGCTTCCCGACTATTCGCGGAGAGAGGTTTTCGGGGCACTCATATTCGAGAAATCTGCCATGAAGCGAACGTCAACATCGCCAGTGTCTGCTACTACTTTCATGGCAAGCAAGAACTCTACGCGATGGTGGTACAGGAGGCTTGCCAAGGGCTTAGAACGCCGCCAGAGATTGTGGCTTTGTTAGCTCAACAAATGACACCGGGACAGCGGCTCAAGGCAACTGTCGAATCGTTGTTCCGAAGATTGAGCGGAGAAAGCCAATGGGTCGCCAAACTTGCAGCCCGGGAACTGGTGGAACCGGCTGTGGACAGGTCCGGTCTGGTCAGTTCGGGGTTCCAGCAGGATCTGGTTCTCCTGGAGTCGGCGGTCAGACAGTTGCTTGCTCCTGGCGGGGACCCGAATACTGTTCGTCTGACAGCATTGAGCGTGCTCAGCCAGTGTGTGTTCTTTTGCGCCGCGCAGGATGCCCTCTCCATCATTTTCCCTAAAGGTGGAATGGCGAGCGTGAGCAGTGACGCTCTGGCCCGGCATGTCGTCAGCCTTTCGCTTGGAGCCCTTGAGAACCCTGCATTTCAGCTTGGGCCGAGAAAAGGCAAGGAGAGGAGAGTTGAAAAGGCTGGTGGTCGCTTCCCTAAACACTTCGGACAGCAGAGAGATTCCGCCCCATGAAAACGAGCGGCATCGGAACCATGGCGATGCGCACTACACTCCCAGTGAGAACTTTGATCGTGGATGATTCCCAACTTATGCTGCAAATCCTCACCCGGATTCTCACAAAGACGAACCGTTACGAGATTGTCGGGACCGCAACAGACGGAACCCAAGCGCTCCGGCTCGCCCATACCTTGCATCCGGGATTGATACTTATTGATTATCGCTTGCCAGATCTGGACGGCATACAAGCCACGAAATGCATCAAGACCTTCGAGGACCCGCCTGTCATCGTGGTCATTACTTCGGACGACAACCCGGGTTTGCGGTCAATGGCCGGGGCCGCGGGTGCCGACGGTTTCCTCCTCAAAGGAGGGGATATCCAGCGCCGCTTGACAGCTACACTTCGAGAGTTCTTCGACTCGGGCGGAGCACGGAAAAGGACTAACGATTCTCCTAGCTGAGGTTTGTGTCTATGAAGACCCTCAAGAAAACAGTGTCGATGCCGCACTTGATTGATGCGCGGCGATTGCCGATTCAGCTCCTGATCTGGCAAACAATGGAGTTTTGCCAGCCGGTTCTGCAGAAGCACAACCTCAGGTTTCTCCACGTCGTCCCAATACAAATGTCATTTGGGAAGCGCACCGAATCGGTCCACGCGGCACGCCCCGGCCCCGGGCGTCCTGGTGATATCTCCCCCGCGCCAGTCGGTTGCATTGGCCCCCTCAACCGGCCGCGCCCTGGTGCGCTTCCCCTCAATTTGAGCCCGTGGAAGAGACTGGTTCCCGAGCAATGCGACACTACGGAGACGCGGGCCACGAAAGAGGCGCCTGTTCAACCAAGCCGGGCCAGCAGCCGACGGCCTAACTTGTCGATGCTGATCCCTGGAATACTGATCCGAAGACCGGTTATCCGGCGATTATGTCTCCAACACTAGTGACGACAGTTGTCCTCTTGGCCGTCTTTTACGGCCTTGTTTGGCATAACCAGCCGGCCAGGGAGCGAGGTGGGTTGGAAAACGACCAGCAATCTGAATCCCGGGTCCGTCGGCGTTCTGCCAAGCCGCTTACCACCGCCCAGCCGTCTGTGTCGAAGGCCCTCCTTTCGAAAAGCGATCCAGAGATGGCGGCCAGCAGTAAGGCGTTCGTCTCCAACCAGCATGAGGGTGGCGTTAGTTTGAGGAAAGGCATCCTGCCTGTCCTGCTTTCGTTTTCGGTGTTCCCGGCCGCTGGCCAGAACTTCGATTCATCGTCTGTACCCCTGACCACCAAGACGACGTCCGATCGGTTAGAGTCTATCGAGCATCCAGCATTGCTGTGCTCCAATTGGCAAATGGGGTTTACGTTCGGAGCGGGTTTCGGCATCAACGGCCTGGGCAGCAGCCAAGCACATGATCTGGCTGTCGGCGCTCTGCGTATTGGCAAACTGTTGAATCGTGACGAGTCAACACCCGCTCCGTTGTTGCATCATCTGGAGTTGGCGGGGAACTCTGGGCGGGAGCGCAGTATCGTCCGGAAGCCGCCTATCTGGTTGGACTCACGCCAATGCTGCGATACCGGTTGATGCCGGACTCGCAGTGGACACCATTTCTGGATGCGGGCGCGGGTTTTACCGCAACCGACATAGGGCACCCAGACCTCAGCACGATCTTTGAATTCAATCTCCAGGGCGGCGTTGGCTTGGAGTGGAGATGGCGCCAAAATACTGCTGTTGTCTTCCAGGCGCGCTACATGCACTTGTCCAACGCGGGAATTGACAGCCCCAACCACGGCGTGAATTCGCTCCTGTTCAGTGGTGGCTTGACTTGGTTCTTTTGAAGCGATCTCTCATGCAACCCCCAAAAACTGCAGTACTCAGCGCATGCTTGGTCTGTGGAAAACCCTTATCCGCGAAGGACCGGCTGGTTTTTGAGAACTCAACGCCCCTGAGGCATCAGGGCTGTTCAAAGGACACGCTGATTCGCGCGTTTCGCAAACAGGCCGAAAGCGCTGGGCTAGCTACCCAGGACCTTCTGGTTCGGCGGTTGGCGGAACTCCAGGGCCAGATTGTGCGAGCTCTAGGCCAAGTGAGCTTCGAGCAATTCTACAACGCTGGACCGCAAGGTTATGTGACCGTGCGTGCTTCCAGCAGAAACTCCGACCTGCGAGTGGGTTTCAGTGTCCACCTGCAACCGGACGCCATCTATTTTGAGCCGCTGATCGCGCCCGGCGAGTTGGCGCAGCAGAAGACACATTGGCTAGACCTCATTGCTAAGGATGGAACCCGCCGCGGAGAAGTAATGAATGCTGAACTGGCGAAGAAGCTATTGATTGAGCGCCTCCAAACCGGGGATGAACATTGGGACGGTCGAAAGAAAGTCGCGATTTCCCTGGAACTGCTGGCCACGGAGAGAGTGACCCTCATAGCGCTCACGTGGGCGGGGATGGACCGGGAATTAACCTCGGCCCCGTCCGAGCCGATTGCCTCGGAACTTCAGCGAGTCGCCCAGCGCATCCTGTCCGCATCCAGTGACAAAGAAGTTCATTCAGAATGTCGTAATGCAACACCCGCGAACATGGAAGGGACCCCCAATGCGTGAAGAAATCCAACGCCGCCTGGAGATAAACCAGGCAATTGCCGACGACCCAGCGACTGTGTTTTGTGTCCAGCCGTTCACCACGGTTGAACGCGACGGCGGGGCGCAACTCGGAAAATTGCTGGCTCGCGTCATGGCCTCTCCCGACCACGCCTTGCTCGTCGCTACCAGGACAGCGTTTGTTTTCGCGTTCACGGACCAACTTGGGCGGGAGGAGAATAGGATGCCAACTCCAAAATCCCCTTCATGACCATTCCTCCCATGAGAAGCTGGGCGGCAGACATCGTTCCGAGATCGTGGCAATCGGAGAATTACCGCGTCGGCCAATTCTGTATCCTGAAAAGTCCGATGCTTGAACGAAACAGTTTTTGGAAGCGTGCGCGTCTCAAGCGGGCGATGCCGGCATCCTCCCGAGCATTTCGTCCGCCCACCGGAACTGACCGAGTTCCTCCCCCTCGGCCAGTAGCACGAGCGCATCCTCTCTTCCGTCTTTCCCAACGTTCGAGGCAGGGTGCGAGGCTTGCGTCACACGCAGACGAATTTGCGCAAACAGAGCATGAATTAGAAACCTCATAAGATGAACATGAAAAAACATAGAACCTCAATGATCTCTAAATCGGAGAGCTTACCATCGGGATTGACCTCTTCGGAAGGTCGCGTCAGGGCCAGAGGATGGCTCTTTGTCCTTTGCTTCGCTGCGGCTTTTCTGCTCCTCAACGGGTGCGCATCGGTCTCTTCCCGAGAGGATGCCGACCCGTGGAAATACAATCCCAACACGGGCTACCCGGCAGTTGGCGGACCTTTCGGGGGCCACCTCTAACCCTCGTATTGGCGGTTACTCTGTCGGTCCCTCATACTATTAACGTCCATATCGAGATGCCGACCATCATCATTGAAGGTCCCCCGACTTGCAGGGAAACGTAAGCGCCACCTAGCCACAGTGATCACTCGTGCGGTCGCACAGGCTTATGACTGGCCGGAAGAGAAAATCATCCTGATTCTGCATGAAAACTCCCATGAGAACGTCGCGCGAGGCGGACGCTTACTCAAAGACCAGGGAAAACGTCAAGCACGCTGAGAAAGGCCACGAAGGCCACCCTGTGACCGAACTGTTTTCCCCGGTCTTTGCTGAGCATGCAGTGCTCAATGCTTTTGCCGGGACTTCCTTATGCCTGCTTGGGTGGGAAGGATGGCCATCTTGAAGCTCAACCGGTCCACAAAGCCGCATGCCCGGGAAGGAATGGGGCTCAAAGCATTCAAAATGGCGGCAATGTCATCTGATTCGCCCCTCACTCCTCTTGATCCATTTAAAGGGATCGGCTCTGGCGGTGCGTGGATCCCGAACAATCCGCACAGCGAACGCTTGCGCGTCTACCACTTCCACCGTGCCAGTGACGACACGCTTGTGGCGCGCGTGTGGTTCGGCGCCGGCACCGAGGGGCCGCCTGGACACGCGCATGGCGGGAGCATCGCTTCCGTGCTCGACGAGGCGATGGGTGCGGCCGCATGGCATGCTGGCCACCGAGTTATCGCCGCACGGATCACGGTCGATTTCCGGAAGATGGTCCCAATCGGCATGACGGCGACCATTAAAGCGCGCGTCGAAGCGATTCATGGCCGCAAAATCCATACGCGCGCACGGATGACCGACGCTGAAGGCGCGCTCTGCGCGAGCAGCGAAGGGCTATTCATTGTGCTGAAGCCGGAGCAGTTGGCGCGACTAACCAACTTCAACGAATGAGACGACTTAACACAGCAGACAGACTTCAGCCCGGACCTCGGCGGAATCGAGTGTCGCTTGTCTGCTCCACGATGTTGGCTTGCGCGAGAGTCACGGTCCTTTTTGCAGTTGTGGTTTCAAGCAAGCATTCTGCATCCGGTACCGAGCCTGATGACCCTGTCTCGGACGCCGTCGCTGCACCCAGTCGTCTTTGGTCCGTTTCAGTTCGCTGGGAAAACGACACGTTCGGCGGGAATGATCGGTTCTACACCGATGGCGTTTCTCTGGCCGTGTCCCACACTGGTCCCAGTTGGATGGACCCGGTTGCAGATTGGTTGCCTTGGGGTCGTGGACGCCGTACGGTCACTTATGACGCAACCCAGGCCATGTTCACGCCGGCCGATAAGTCCCTCAGCGTGCCAGATCCGAATGACCGCCCTTACGCGGGCATCCTCTCCCTTGGACTGACATTGCATGTGGAACGCTCCAATTCCTACCACGGACTCAAGTTCATGACGGGTGTCGTTGGCCCTTGGTCTTTGGCCGAAGAAACGCAGCGGTGGATTCATGATCTCGGAGGCTGGGAGCAGCCCCAGGGTTGGGATTACCAGTTGGAAAACGAACCTATTTTCAACTTTGCATACGAGTATCGCCGCAAGTTCCGACTGGCTGGCGAGCGTGAACGGTGGTCAGTGGAGGCGCTCTCCGTCGCGGGTGCCTGGCTGGGCAACGTCCTTACCCAGGGTGAGATTGCCGGGTTGATACGTTTCGGCTACAACATGCCCGACAATTTCGGCCCAACCTTGGCGCGTGGGATGGGGCACATGCCACCGCCAATGTGGGCTGGCAGTAGCAGATCAGCTTCGCCTTGGGGCTTCTCCATATACGGCGGCGCAATGGCCAATTTCGTTTTGAGAGACATCACCCTTGACGGAAACACCTTCACCGACAGCCCCAGCGTGGACAAGAAGTTCTTCGTTCCGGCGGCTGGAGTGGGTATCGCCGTCGGGAACCGCCACGTAGTCGCTTCCTTCAGCTACCTATTTTGGGGCAAGGAATTCGAGGGACAACGGGATTACTCGGAATTCGGCGCCCTCACCGTGAGCTACCTGTTTTGAAAGCAACCCCAGTCAAGACTCAAACATCGAAACGTATGAAAGCAATGAAAGCATTGTTTAAACACTCAAAACCAATGAATACACTTGAAACCATCAATCGAAGAATCTCGGCCAACCGGTTTGACCCGGCCCAACCGCTGTCGCGCGCCGAAGTCGAGGAACTGGTCGCCTGCGCCACGCAAGCCCCCTCTTCGTTCAACCTGCAACACTGGCGCTTCATTGCCGTCACCGAGCAGCAGGACAAGGAACGCCTCAAAGCGGTGGCCTACGGGCAACAGAAAGTGGCGGATGCCGCCGTGACCTTCATCGTGTTGGGTGATCTGCAGGCCCACACGAGGCTGCCTGACATCCTTATGCAGTCGGTCCAGGCCGGCATTTTCGACCAAACGACGGCGGACAACATGGTCGGGATGGCCACCCAGATGTATGCAAATCCAGCGGCGCAGCGGGATGAAGCCATTCGCTCGGCCGCGATGGCGGCGATGACGCTGATGTTGGCCGCCGAAGCCAAGGGGCTTGTCTCCGGTCCGATGATCGGCTTCGATCCGGTAGGCGTGAAACGGGAGTTCCAGATTGCCGAGCGTTATCTGCCCGTGATGCTGCTTGCGGTGGGCCATTCCGCGTCGGGCAACTGGCCGCGTAAACCCCGGCTCCCGCTGGGTGAGGTGCTCGCGCATGGAACGGGTGCATCCCTGCCCTGACGGGTCTGCACCCCTCGCACCGCATTGAACCACACCTTGCCGTTAGCGCCGCAACACACCCAGCCATGGACGATCGGGAAACGAGAAAAGTCCGAGTGCTGATCGCCGACGACTCTCCCGTGATGCTGAGAATCCTTGCGCAGATTCTGGAGGCGGAAGGTTACTTCACACTCGTTGGCAGCGTGACCGACGGCAGCCAGGCAGTCAGACAGACGCTCAATCTCAAGCCGGAACTGGTCTTGATGGACTACAGCATGCCCCGTATGAACGGCATCAACGCCACTCGATGCATAAAGCAGGTCCAAGACCCGCCGTTTGTAATCATAATCACATCCAATGACACGCCGGCGTGCAAGACGCTGACAGAGGCTGCGGGAGCGGACGGCTTTGTTTTGAAGGGGGAAAGACCTGCACCACCAGTTGCGCATGGCCCTCCGGGGTTTGTTTCAGTTCTCGACGAAGACCTTGCCTCGCCAAGATGGTTTAGAATTAGAAGGGGGTGGCAGCACGAACAATCCAGACAAACCCGGCGACCCAGACCAATGAGCTAAATGAAAAGGTCTGGGAGACGAATATGAACACGAACCAAAACAAAACGCCCACAGTTGATGTCAACCAGGCGGATTTCGAGTCGCAGGTTCTGAAGTCGAACCAGCCGGTTTTAGTCGCGTTCTGGGCGCCGTGGAGCCGGCGCTGCCGCGGGCTTGATTCAGTGCTAGGTGCAGTCGCGTCCGCGTGCGCCGGGAACGTAAAGGTGGTCAAGGTCAACGCCGACGACCATCCCGACCTGAGCCTGCAGTACGGAATTCAATCGGTTCCCACGCTGCTTTATTTCCTCGCCGGAAACCTGCTCGACAAAGTTGTGGGGGCGGCCAGCAAGGAAGCGATTCTCGCGAAGTTGCGCGCCGTCTCCCGCGTCGGCGACTCCAAGTCTCCCGCTCCTCAAGCGGCGAAGAACATAGACACTGTCACTCGTGAACCCAAGGCCGCCACTCCGCCGGAGCGTTACTCCGCAAAACGGACTCGCCATCACGTGAACTTCTTCTGCGAGGCCCCGGAGGCCAAGAGTGTGAGGCTCGTGGGTGATTTTAATGAATGGGACCCCGCAGCCACTCCAATGAAGCAGATGCCCGACGGCCGCTGGATGGCCAGTTTGGAACTGCCCCACGGCCATCACCGTTACCTGTTCATTGTGGACGGCACACCGACGCTGGACCCCAAGGCAAGCGGCGTCGCGCGTGACGACCGCAACCGGCCGGTTTCGCTCATCGCCGTGAGTTGACTCGGAACGCCAAATCTCGCGAAAAGCAAATGAACTCAGCAGGTTTTATGAGACAGACAAACACCAGAACCGAAAGCACACGCCGTGATCCAATCCGAGGGATGGCGGTTGAGCCCGCAAAGGCGGCGGGGCAAAGCCACGATGGCGGTTACACCTGTTGTCCGTGATATGCTTTCGCCATGGTACGGACCAGTAATGCACGACAGCGTCTCCTGCGGGCCACCAGCGAGCTTTTGTGGGAGAAAAGCTTTCATTCGATCACACTGGACGACATCTGCGAGCGCGCCAGTGTCAGGAAAGGCAGTTTCTACTATTTCTTCAAATCCAAGTCCGCGCTCGCGGTTGCGGCGTTGCAGCATCTCTGGGACACGGTTGGCCAACCGGCTTATGAGACTCACTTTTCTCCGGCAGTTGCCCCGCTCCAGCGCATCACGAATTTTCTGGAATGGGTCCAGCGTTTGCAGCGCGAGAAGCGCGAGCAAGTCGGATACGTCCTGGGTTCGCCGTTCTTTTCCCTCGGTTGCGAACTGGGAACACGGGAACCAAACATCAGCCGGAAGCTTTGTGAAGTGCAGTCTGCCCAACTCCACTATTTTGAGTCCGCCATTCGCGACGCGATTGCCCAGGATGTCATCGAGCCCTGTGATCCGCACGCTCAAGCCGTGTATCTGAGGGCCTTGCTGGAGGGGATTGTGTCAGAGGCTCGCATGACGGGTAACCTGGACGGTTTGAAGGCGCTGACAGAGTTGCCCAAGATTGTCTTGCGCCTGAAGCTATCCGCGACAGAACCTCGCTAGACATGGGAGTCCGCCGAACGCACCGGGGTCAAAATGGCGGCGCCGCCCGCCGCTGTGCTCGCCGCTCTAACGACGCACTTCGTCTCCGCCGCCCAAGCGATTCTCCATCGTGGCGCGGGTTCAGCATTGCGCTCCTCAATGCTCGCCATCGCCAATATTCCGCGGGAAGTCACGCGTCGGCGGCATGGCCGGGCGTTCGTCTCGTTGTGCGTGGCGATGATTTCGTTCATGGCCCTGTTCGGGCTGGAGTTGTAACCAAACCTCGTTCTGAGCAATCCGAATCCGGCCAACAGCCTGACGATTCACAACGCGGCATCCTCGCAAATAGCCCTGGGCATCATGCTCACGATTGCGCTCATCGGTGTCCGGTAGTCCTGGCTTACACCGGGAGCATCTATTGGATCTTCCGGGGCAAGGTGAAGCTGGGCAGAATGAGCTATTGAGGGCGAGACCCTTATTCCCAGCAGGGCCAGGAGATATCGTCCCGGAGGAAAGTGCGTTTGATACACATCAGCGTTCGATTCGGCCGATAGATTCTGGTTCGTGCTCACTGCCAAGACGCAATACAATCTCAAGAATGCGCAAGAGTACTTCGAGGAACACCTTTGCGTCGGCGACTACTACGACGAGGGGCAGCGGGTGTCGGGGGAATGGACCGGGTTGGGCGCGCAACGGCTCGGGTTGGCTGGCCGAGTCCGCGCCGAAGACTTCCTGCGGCTCTGTGAGAATCAGCATCCGGCCACGGGCGATACGCTGACGCAGCGGCTGAACACAACCCGCGTGGCGGCGGGCAAGGACGCCGCAAACCGCCGCATCTTCTACGACTTCACTTTCTCCCCGCCCAAATCGGTGTCGTTGGTGGGGTTTCTCGGCGGGGATACTCGTGTCCTGGAGGCGCACGTGCGTGCGGTGAAGACGGCACTTCGGGAGTTCGAGGCATTTGCCTCAACCCGCGTCCGTGGCGGTGGCGTCCAGGTGGATCGGCCTACCGGCAATTTTGCTGCGGCCTTGTTCACGCACGATACGTCTCGCGCTCTCGATCCCCATCTGCACACGCACTGCATCGTCTTCAACGGGACGTTTGATGCAGTGGAGGAACGATGGAAGGCGCTGCAAAACTATGGCCTGCTGCGGGCACGGAAGTTCGCCGAGAACGCCTACTACCATGAACTCGCCTGTGAGCTGCGCCGATTCGGCTACCGCATTCGCAATCTTCCGCGCGGTGATTTCCGGATTGAGGGTGTCCCAACCGAGCTTTGCGATCGGTTTTCCAAGCGGGATGCCGAGATTGACAAGGCACTGGCTACGTTGCTGACCGAGAAGCCGGAATTGATCGGCGCAAACATCTCGGAACTGCGGGCGCGCCTGGCAACCGAGAAGCGGTCGCGGAAGCAAAAGGACTTGAGCCGGGAGGAACTCCAGTCCCTCTGGGGCGCACAATTGACACCGCGTGAGAGCGAACTGCTTCGAGGTCTATCGCGGCAGATCGCCGGAAGCACCGAGAAGATTGAACGGGTGACTGTTGCCGAGGCGGTGGAATGGGCCGAGCAACATCTGTTCGACCGGAACTCCGTCGTACTGGAATGCCAGGTGTGGCAGGAGGCATTGGGGCGGGCGCGCGGCGAGGAGTTCTCGGTTGAGGAACTCAAAGCATTGACCGAGCGGCGTGGCTACATCCGCAACGCGGAGCGTCCGGGCGACGTGACGTTGCGGGAGGTGCTGTTGCGCGAATGGGAAGTTGTTCAGACCGCGAAAGAAGGCGTTGCCGCTTGCCATCCGCTGGTGGCGAATCCGACTCCCGCGGATCCGGCGCTGGATGGCGAACAGCGCCAGGCACTGGATGCGCTGCTCTGCTCCACAAACACAGTATCGGTCTTTCGCGGTGGCGCGGGCACGGGCAAGAGTTACGTCCTGCGCGCACTGGTCGAGCAATTGCGGCAGGCCGGCCGGTCGGTGGTCGTTCTTGCCCCGCAGCGGCAGCAGGCCATGGAGATGGAAAAGAGCGGGTTTCATTCGCCCTCCACGGTGGCCAGCTTTCTGGCCAGGGGCGAACTCGCCGACCGTGCGGTCGTCGTAGTGGATGAAGCCGGGCAACTCGGGGGACGCCAGATGCAGGCATTGCTGCGGCTGGCGAAAGAGCGCAACGCGCGAGTAATCCTCTCCGGAGACACGCGGCAGCACGGCGCGGTTGAAGCGTCTGATGCGCTCCTCGCCATCGAGCGGCATGGCGGCGTGAAGCCGGTCGAGTTGCAGACGATTCGCCGCCAAGACCCGGGGCTCGGTCGTGACAGCGAGGAGCGCACGAGCATCAAGCGGTATCGGAAAGCTGTGGGATCCGCGGCGGCGGGCCGCTTGGGTGAATCCTTCAAACGTCTTGACCAAATGGGCGCTGTCGTTGGTTGCGGCGTGGGCGAACAAGCCGACAAGCTCGCCGATGAATACGTTCACCTTGCAGAACAGAATGCCTCGGCGGTCGTGGTGTCACAGACGTGGGGCGAAGTGCATCGCGTGAATACGCGTGTGCGCGAGGCGCTCAAGGCGAAAGGATTGCTCGGTGCGAGTGACACCCCCGTTCAAGCGCTCGAACGTGTGGACCTGACCAATGCGCAGAAGCGCGACGAACGATTCTATCCGCAAGATGCGGTGATCGTGTTCAACCAGAAGGTGCGGGAAGCCGACGCAGGGGCGAAGGGCAAGTTGTCAGGAATCCTCAAGTCCGGGCTGCTGGTTGAGGTCGGCGGGCGATTCGTCACCGTCTCAAACAAGATGCTCGACCGCATCTCGGTCTGCCAGTCACGCGAGATCGCCATTGCGACCGGAGACAGGCTGCACCTGAAAGCCAATCGCAATCTTGTAACCGGCGGACGCGTCACAAATGGCGAGCTTGTCGCTGTGAAGTCCGTGCGGGCCGACGGCGGTGTTGAACTCGCCGATGGCAGGGTTCTGGACGCCAGCTTTCGTGAGTTTCTGCCCGGCTATGCCGTCACGTCCTACGGCTCTCAAGGCAAGACTGTGGATTACGTCCTGTTCTCTGACTCCACCATCAAGGCCGCGACCAACGCACAGCAATGGTATGTGACCATCTCGCGTGGACGGCGCGGAATCTGCATCTTCACCCCGGACAAGGAACAGTTGCGCGAGAACGTCACGCGCTCCGGGCATCGCCCATTGGCGATGGAACTCGCGGCTGGTGTAATCCCTGGTCGCGGCGTCCGCCTTTGGGATCGGCTGCATGGCTACCTGCTGCGCTTCGGTCGCCGCGCGGCTGACAGCTTCTGCCGACTGAAACTCTCTCGTCGCCATCGTCATCAACCCATTGAAACCCATGAGCACAAAATCACCCGAATGCTGGGCGAGGCGATCCGAACGCTCGCGCGGTCAAAATCGAAGTATCGGCTGAGCAAAGCCTGCTGCTGCCGTTCGACCAATTCGCCTTCGCTGAACTCAAGAGTGAAGGGAAGGAGCAGCGCCTCCGCTTGGTCTTCGCCACGCACGAGGTCTCGATTCGCGGCCACTCCCTGCGCCGCATCGAAACAGGGATGCAGCGGATGGAACTATCCTTCCTCATGGCGCTGCCAGCCAACCAACGGTCACTCGTGCCGGACGGTCAGCCCGTAGTTCGTGAGATCGTGGTCACCGAAGCCGAGAAGGAGCGGGAGCGACCTCCAAGCGGCTCGGAATGATCCGTCCGCCGAACACAATTCCTCAATTACTTCGAGGATTGCTCTGCCATGAGGATGAAAATGGCTTCCAATTTCGGAAGCCGAAAGCGGCTAGCTGTAGAAATAGCCAAGACTGCGAAGACTGGTGTGGTTTGGGTTACCAACGACGATGTGATCGAGAACTTCGATTTTGAGAAGTTGGCCCGCTCGAATGAGGTCACGGGTGATTTTGATGTCCGCCTCGGATGGAGTCGGCTCACCGCTCGGATGATTGTGCGCAATGATGATTGCGGCGGCGCTTGCCATGATCGCTAAACGGAATACCTCCCTTGGATGACAGAGAATGGTATCCATCGTACCAATGGACACCAAGTAGTGACCTTTGATGCGTCGGCGGGTGTTGAGAATGAAAACCACCAGACATTCACATTCAGAATTGAAGTAAGGGTGGGTCGCGATATGCGCTTTCCAATAGGCGGCTGCCTGATCTGGGGTTTCACACTGTTGCATGGTGTCAGGCGTGAGACATTCCCGAAGTGATACGATCTTCCATTCCTGCGGTTGAGCCGGAAACTTGATGGGCTTGACGATGTTGTTCTGAGGTTGCGGAGCGATGGTGGGGCATCCAGTGGAGATGAGGTTTTCCGTTGTGTTCATGTTTTGCGTTTCGTTCTGAAGGAGCGGGACTGCTCTCTTCACCTGCCCCGAGAGAGCAGAACCGCTCCTGGCGAAACGCACCCGCCTGTGCCCGTGCCGCCGGGCGGCGGAGCATCAGCAACGGAGTGACAGCGGTCGGAAAGGTGTTTCGACTGCTGGCGCGAGGTTGCGCGGAGCAACCAGAGGCGCGGGCCCGGGCGGGATGAACACGACGGATTACCTCATCGGCGGATGCCGGGCATGCGCTGCATCCTCTTCGACGAATCTGACACTCTGGCCACCACTGAGCAATGATGCGACGTTGCGGACGTATGTCGCAGGATTGCCCCGATTTCACGTGGTTTTCGGTGTGTTTTAGTGCCAGCAAAAGTGCCAGCAACGCCTCACTGAACGGGTTGTTTCCTCCTAATTGGTGAGTAATGGCAGAGTAATCAGCGACTTGACGAAACGCTCAGGAAAGGGCCATTTTACAGGCGATTTCGCTGCCTGTCAGGCGATGGGTCTGAGATTGCGTGAGTTGTGGTTGGACGGGGTGCTGGGGCTGCCAACACCATTTTCTGTCCGATTCGGACCTGCGCCTTGTCGAATTAAACTCCGTTTTTGACCCCGTTATTGAAGTCGTTGTTTGTTCTGCGGTTTTGCACCGGAACCTCCGCTTGGTTGGGGACGGTTTCCGTGGTTTGGTCAGAAAGTAGATTCCCGACAGGAAGAGCTGCACGTTGGCGTGGGTCGGTGTAGTGGCTGGCCGTCATTTGGATCGTTGAGTGTCGGAGTTGGGCACTGCCGGCGAAAATGCCGTTTCTCTTAACGATGGCATCGCCAAAAAGTTTCCGCAGTTCGTGGACTTTTTTCCTGGCGGAGATGCCGTTGGTCTCCAGCCAGCCGAGCAGGACCCGCCAGTGTGGCTCACATCGATATCGCTGATACATCACCGGCTTCCAGCCGCGCGTTGAATTCACCACAAAGGCTTCCGAGTCCTCCGTCTTGAAGCTCAACAATTCCTTCATGAGGGGCGGATCGACATACACGGTCCCGCCAGAGCCGTGTTTGGGTTCAATGAACTCGTTGGCCTCAATGCGGATGGAATTGTCCTCGGAGCTTAACTGGGTCCAAAGGCAGACATCCGCCTCGGCCCGGCGAAGGCCAGCACATAGGCACAACAAGAACAGCTTGTAGGCTTCGGGATGGTTTGTGCGAAGCTCAGTGCGGGCGTTGGTGACGAGCTTTTCGTAAGTGACACCGGCAGGAGTCTGGAACTTCATTGAACCCACTCGCTCGAAGTCCACGGTGTCGAACCAGTACGCCTCCCGTTCCCCGAGCTGGCCGTCTGGCACCTTGAACCTGGGAACCTTAACAGCGAAGTTCGGTTTGTTGATAATCTTCGAACTGAAGAGGCTCTTGCAGTGGCGCAACGCACTGTTGAAAGACCGATTCACCTCAAGCTTGCGGCGGGGGTCACTACCGGCGCGTCGCAAGTAGGCGATCTTCCAGTCCGCTGCGGCGGCCGGCGTGATGGCTGAAAGAGGTATGGCGTCCACTCTCTCCCGCCAACTGGTCAAGCCGCCGCCGTAGTAATTGTAGCGCGAGGCATCCGTTTTCACCCCCTGAATGTGAGCCGCCAGCATTCGGAAATATTGGGCATATCGGCGGAATGTTTTCGTCTTGAGATTCGATGTTCTCTCGACCTCAGCGATGAACTCTCCCACGGTCGGGCCGACTTCGCTGTGCACGGCCTCGACAACAGACTTCGGGGCGAGTTCCGCCAGAGTCGCTGACCAACCTTTGGCGACGAGCGACAAGTAAATGTCACGCGCTTTCAATGCGGCTTCTTCTTTCAACGCTGTACCAAGTGCCAGCCGCTTCCTGATTCCTCCGAACTTCATCCGAACCGAGTACTCGGGCACCTCCAGGGTTTTCCCTTCGTACTCGTAGGTCCTGCGTTCGACGCGCGCACGCCAGAAGGCAACGTGGGTCTTGGGGACAGAATGAGGGCGGGCCACTTCATCACCGTTGCGCGAATCATTTCGGTCGGTGCTGCCGTCGCCGGGGCGAAGCTTGGGAATTCTCGCCGCGTTCATACTCTCGACACTTACCGCCGAGAGCATGTGACTTATCGCGACTCGCTTTGGTGTAGCTGGCACACAACCGGTCGCTGCTCACGGCCAGCGACGCTGGGGCCGACGGCAGGATCCGAGTGTGAGAGGCGACGCGAGAAGGAGGGAACAGGGTCGGCTTTAGAGTTTTCTGGGCCACTTCTGGGCCACTTTTTTCGGTCGTGGTCAGTTGTAACGAGTTGCAGCGAGAGAACGCGGCGTTTTCAAGAATCGTCACAAACCATTGGTAACATTGGGTGTACCGCAACCGAGTGCAACTGAAGACAACTGCCTGAAACTCCTGCCCGCCCGCGGTTTTCAAACTCATAATCGCTTGGTCGGGGGTTCAAATCCCTCTGGGCCCACCAGGCCTGGCCGTCAGGCCCCGGGGGTGCTTCCCGGCAGACACGAGCAACCGGCCACCTGCCGCCGCCCGCCTCAGACCAACCGCACCCGCCCGCTTCCCCGCGTGACTTCCCCGATCAACCACGCGGTGTGCCCGGCTTGAGCCGATGGCGCGCCGCACGGTCTCGGCGCGATCTGACGCCACCAGGGCTACCAGGCCGACGCCCATGTTGAAGACCTGGTAGAGTTCCGCTTCCTCCACCCCGCCCTTCGCCGCCAGCAACTGGAAAATCGGCGGCACCTCCCACAACCCCTTCTGGATGGCGACGTCGCATTTCGCCGGCAGGACGCGCGGCAGATTGTCCACAAACCCGCCGCCGGTGATGTGCGCCAGGGCATGGATCGCCGCTCCCTGATCTCTGGTCCCTGGTCCCTGGTCCCTGGTCCGAAGGTCGAAGGTCGAGGTCCGAGGTTGCGGGGCGGAGGCGCGGCGGGGCGCGGCGGGCGGATTGAAGCGCTTGAGCAACCGTTGAATGAGCGGGCCGTAGCTGAGGTGGACCTTGAGCAGTTCCTCGCCCAGCGTGCCGTTCAAGCCGGTCACGCGGCTGGTGACCTTCAGCTTCAACTGCTCGAAAAGGATCTTCCGAGCCAGGGAGTACCCGTTCGTGTGCAGGCCGCTCGAGGCGATCCCCACCACGGCGTCGCCGGGCTTCACGAGACGCCGTCCGTCGAGCAGGCGGTCCTTCTCGACCACGCCAACGATGGTGCCGCTGACATCGTACTCGCCGGGCGCATAGAAGCCGGGCATCTGGGCGGTCTCACCGCCGATGAGGGCGCAGCGATTCTCGGCGCAGGCCTGGGCAAAGCCCCGGATGATCTCGGTGAAGACGCGCGGCTCAAGCCGTCCCGCTCCGAGATAATCGAGGAAGAACAGCGGTTCCGCGCCGAGCACGGCGATGTCGTTGACACAATGGTTGACCAGGTCCTGGCCGATCGTGTCGTGGCGGTCGAGGGCAAAGGCGATCTTCAGCTTGGTCCCGACGCCATCGACGCTGCTCACCAGCACCGGTTGACGATACTTGCGTGTGTCGAGGGCAAACAGACCCCCGAACCCACCCACGCGTCCGAGCACCTCGGGGCGGCGGGTGCGGGCGAGCAGTTGGGGCAGGGTGGCCTTGACCTGATTGCCCAGGTCGATGTTCACGCCTGCGGCGGCATAGGCTTTGGTCTTCATGCGAGGAGCGAACCGGGCGCAGACTATCACGGGGCGGGCGGCGGGGTGTCGAGGGTGTTCTGGCCGCGCCGCGCAGACAATGGGGTCAAACATTGACTATTGACATTCTGTCACGTCCGGACGCACGAACGGTTGCTCCTGAGGACAACCCGTGTGCCCTCAGAACGGCTGGAGCCTCCGGGCGACAGCGGCCTCCTGGACTTTCGACGCGTGGATCCTCCGGGGGCGTGCCACGGTGCGGCGCTTGCCACGCTCGTCTCAATTGTCAAATGTCAATGTTTGACCCCATTGCGCGTCCTGCCGACCCGCCGGTCTGCCACGGGAAAGAGGCGAGGGCTTGACCGTCCGAAACGACCGGCGGTAGCGTGGGCCGCATCACCCGGCCGCTTCCCGGCTTGATGCCCGCTCGCGTCGCACCCGGTGGGATGCACGGGCCGCTGCCGGGCCGAACTCGATCACACTTCGATGCCATGAACCGCAACGATCCCACCCGCCGTTCGTTCCTCCGTGCCACCGCCGCTTCCGTCGGGGTCTTCTCCGTGGTGCCGCGCTACGTCATCGCCGCCAGCGGCGAGACGCCGCCCAACGAGCGGCTCAACCTGGCCGGCATCGGGGTGGGGCGGCATGGGGGGCTGGCGATCTCGGGGCCTTGGCACCCGGCAACAACATCGTGGCCCTGTGTGACGTGGACCTCCGCCGCGCCGCCGAAACGCTGCAGAAGTATCCGGACGCGCGGCAGTACCGGGATTTCCGGAAGATGTTCGACGAGTTCGAGAAGGGCATCGACGCGGTGGTGGTGGCCACGCCGGACCATGTGCATGCGGTGGCGTCCCTGGCGGCGATCCGGCGGGGCAAGCACGTGTATTGCGAGAAGCCGCTCGCGCACTCGGTGCAGGAGGTGCGGGTCCTGATGGAGGCGGCGCGCGAGCACAAGGTGGTGACCCAACTGGGCAATCAAGGGCACTCGTTCGATTCCATCCGGGACTTCTGTGAGTGGATCTGGGCGGGGGCGATCGGCAGGGTGCACACGATCCATGCCGGGTGCACGGCGGTGAACTCGGGGGTGGATCAACTGCCGCGGCTGGCTGAACAGCACCCGGTGCCGCCCACGCTCGATTGGGACCTCTGGCTCGGCCCCGCGCTGGACCGGCCCTATCACCCGGCGTATCTGCCGGGTTCGTGGCGCGGTTGGGTGCCCTTCGGCAACGGCACGATCGGCGACTGGATCTGCCATGTAGTGGACCCGGTCTTCTGGGCGTTGGACCTTGGGGCTCCGAAGACGATTCACGCGGAGGTGAAGGACTACGACTTCAAGACGCAGGGCGACGCGTTTCCGAAAGGGGACCACATCACATTCGAGTTCCCGGCGAAGGGTGAGCGGGGGCCCGTCACGCTGCACTGGTACAGCGGCACGGAACGCATCCCGCGACCGGCGGACCTTGATCCCGATGATAAGTCCGTGGGCACAGGTGCGGTGGTGATGGGTGACCGGGGCACCATCGTTTACGGCTCGCACGGCGCCGGCGGCGTCCGGTTGATTCCGCAGTCACGGATGGACGCCTATCAGCGGCCGCCGAAGACCCTGCCGCGTTTGAAGGGGCATCACCAGGACTGGTTGCAGGCGATTCGGAACGGGACGCGGGCGGGTTCCGACTTTGCGTATGGCGGGCCGTTGACCGAGCTGGCGATGCTCGGCGTGGTGGCCATCAAGCTGGCGGGGACGAAGCTCGAGTGGGACGGCGTGAACCAGCGGTTCACCAATGTAACGGAGGCGAATCGCCACCTGGATCCGCCCTACCGGGCCGGCTGGAAGCTCTAGCAAGACTTGACCTGATCGCGCTGAGCGCCGGGTTTCAAGGCTTCTGGCGCAGGAGCCGGATCTCCTGGAGGACCAGGCCGTAGCGGGTGCCGGGCGGGTTGACCTGGATGGTTTCGTTGTTCCAGTTCGGAGCGAAGTTGCCTGAGTAACACAGCCAGGCAGTGAGGCCGTCGGGAGCGATGAACTTCGAAGGGAGGTTCACGAAGTAGGCCTGTTCGCCGAAGTGCCGCAGGAAGGTGACCAGCCGCCACGGGCCCGTGAGCGAGTCGGCTTCCAGCACCGTCGTACTCATCCGGGCGCAGGTATTCCCGCCGTCGGTGACGAACAGCAGGTACTTCCTGAGGGGCGCGACGTAGGTGGCGGTCACGCAGCCGAGGCGGTTGTTCCATTCGAGCAGGGGCCGGCTGTCGGCGAGGGTGCGGGTCCACCGCGGCTGACCGTCGGCGGTCAAGACCCGCGAAGAACTCATAGGCGCGGGGATCGTTGATGGTCTCGGGCGTAGGCGTGACCCGCAGCAGATGGACCTGGTCGCCGGTGATCCAGCTCAGGTTCGCAAACCGTGGCTGCGGGTCGTCCAGCGCCGCGCCGGTCGCGACCAGGTACGCCTTGCCGTCCGGTGAATGCTCCATGTCGCGGCCAAAATCGACGAAGTGCGGTGCGCCGATCTTGACGGGGTGTCCCCACATCCCGGACTCGCCCAACAACGGCGCGGCCGGCGTGTGCGGGGTTTCCTCCCAGGTGCGGCCCAGATCGCGGGAGAGGCGGAAGCCGACGAGGGGTCCCAGCCACGGCCAGTTGTAGACTGTGTCGCCGAACCTGGTCTGGCCTGACGGGGACAGGCAGTACGTGCCGTAGTACCAGATGCCGCGGTACACGAGGCTCCCACAGGGGTAGCGGCCGCCGTAGGGATGCGGATCGGCCTGCACCTTGCCGAGGCTTTCGAGCGTGAGCCGGCGGGGGTCGTCGCCCCGCATCACGGCCTGCCCGGTGGTGGCCTTGCCGCGCACGATGCGGAATCCCCCGAAGCTTTCCGGATCCAATTCGACGGCGTCCGAGACGGAGTGGTCGTTGTGCAGGGGGCCGTCGGTCCAAGGAGAGTAGAGGTTGCCGTCGGCAGCCCAGCTTGGATACCAGGTATCGGCCACACGATGGTCGCTGTGACGGCCGGTGAACTCGAGGCCCTTCAACGCGTCAGAGGGTTCGAAAGGGCAGTCGTCCGGGGGTTCGGAAATCCAGACAAACGGATCGAACTCCCGGGGCGCGGCCGAACCGCCGGTGGCGGGCGCTGGCTGCGGCGTGCCCCGCGAGGCGCGGCTGTGGAGCCGGCCGTACTGATCGAACCACAGCGGGTCGATGGCAATGAACCGGTTCCACTCGACGCGGTCGTGGCGTTTCTGGTGGTACACATGCCACCAGCGGCCTTCGTCATCCTGCACCGCGCAGCCGTGGCCGGGACCGAAGAGGCCGTCGGACCGGTGCACGATCGGGTTGTGGGGGGCGCGGGTGAACGGGCCCAGCGGACTCTCAGCGGTGGCGTAGCCGACGGCGTAATCCGGCGTGTCGGCGCCCGAGCCGCTGTAGATCAGGTAGTAGCGGCCCTGGCGTTTGAGGAGCCACGGGCCTTCGGTCACGTGCCCGGCGCGCTTTTCCCACGCGGATTCCGGCTGGAGTAGGACGCGGGGTTCGCCGGTGGGTTCGGTGGGGCTGGCCAAGGGCTGGACGCTGATGCGGAAGCCGGGCAGTTGGACGTAGTAAAGGAAGAGCCGGCCGTCGTCGTCGCGGAACAGGTGCGCATCGATGGCGCGGTCGAAGAACTTCCGCACCATCTGGAAGGGGCCGAGCGGCCCGTCGGCGGTGGCGACGCCGACGGTCTGGTTGACGGTGTAGTAGAGGAAGAACCGGCCGGAGCTGGGATCCCGCCAGACATCCGGCGCCCACACGTGGGGTTGGCCGGGGCGAAAGACGACGGGTCCGGGCTGCCAGTCCACGAGGTTGGTCGAGGTGTAGACGCGGGTGCCATTGTCGCCGTCCACCTCGCCGGTGGCGTACAGGTAGTACATGCCGTCGTGCCGGATCACGGCGGGGTCGGCGAGGTTCCCGGGCAGCAGCGGGTTCTGGTAGGTCGATGTGGCTGCCGCGGCGGGCAGCCAGGGGAGGGCAACGATCCAGAGCACTGGGAGGATTCGGCGCGGCAAGGACGCGGGATTCATGGCGTGGTGGGTCGGGTTTGGGTTGCGGGGGCGGGGGCTTCGGCCTGGGCGTAGTAGGCATCCACCCGGGCCGCGACGTCGCGGAAGCCGATGTCGGCTTCGTAAAGGAGCTTGAACTGCTCGATGGCGGCGTCCTTGCGCCCCAGGCCTTCGAGGGCGGTGCCCAGGGCGTAGATCAGTTCCTTCTTCTCGTCATCGAAGACGGGCTTCTCGCGGAGGGCGTTCTCGAAGGTCCGCACCGCGAGATCGAACATGCGGCGGCGCGCGAAGCACTGGCCGAGGTGGTAGAGGGCCTGGAGCCGCACGTGCGGCTGGTTCTGGGCGCGTTGGAACTCCCCGATGGCCTCCGTGGTGCGGCCGAGGTCGAAGTAGAGCCGGCCCAGCTCATAGCGCAACTGGAGGTCATTCGGATACCGCTCGACTCGTTGGCGGGCTTCGGCGACCTGGGCTTCCTGTAGTTCTCCGCGGAGGGCTTCAGCGCGGGCGGCCTGTTCGGGATCGTGCGGGTCCAACTGGGCGATGAGGTGATGGTAGCGGCGGTGGCGGACCTGGGCGATGGCGCGTTCGAGGGCGGGGTCGGCGCCCTCGGTCTGCTGGACGCGGGCATAGGCGGCGAGGGCCTCGTCGAACCTCTGCTTCTCGGTGTAAAGCTCGGCGACGGCGCGCCAGAGTCGGAGGTTGTCGGGTTCGGTGGCGAGCCGTGCTTCATACTCGGCGATGAGGTTGCCGGCGGCGTCCTCGGGTTTGTGGTCGCGCTTCTCCTGCTCGAGGGCGACGGCCTGCTTCTCATCGCGCAGGATGTCGCGGTAAGAGCCGCCGCCGCCTTCGAGCGCCGCGTAACCACCTTCGGTGAGGGTGCGGTTGGCGGCGACGTCCTTGGCGGTCTGGAGGATCTCGGTGTCGTGCGGGTGGGCGGCGACGAGCGCCTGCATGAGGGCTTCGGCGCGGGCGCCTTGACCGGCCTGGGCGAGCAGGCGGGCGAGCTTGAGGCCGACGTCCCGATCCTTGGGATCCTGCTTGTACGCGATCTCGAGCGAGAGTTGGGCGGTGCGGGGCAGGGCGGCGGCGAGCGCGGCGTCGGCGAGGACGCGGTGGGCGGCGACGCTCTGAGGGTCGTCGTTGAGAATGTGTTCGGCGAGGCGGAGGGCCTCGAGAGGGTCCTTGCGCAATGCCAGTTGGGCCTGAGCAAGCTTTGGCGCCCGAAGACCTTGCGGAACAAACCGCGCCGGGCTCCGGCGCCGCGCTTGTATTGGGCGGCCCGGAGGGCCTCGCGGCACTCGTAGAAGCCCGGCTCCTGTTCGAGCACCTTGCTGAGCAAATCGACCGCGTAATCCAGGTTGTTGCGCTCGAAGGCGAGCCGGCCCTTCTCGTACTGCTCGCGCCAGGCGCGGGGGATCTGGTTCAGGCTTTTCTCTGGCATGGCAGGAGTCTAGTAGGCCGCCCGGCAAAAGCCACGCGCAAAGCTGGCCAACCCGGGGCGGCTTTGGCAGCGGCGGTTGGACCGGGACCACTGGAAAGTTGGACCGCCCCCGGGGAGGAAACTCACGGGGGCGCCGCGGCGGCAACAGGCCGCTTTCCACTGGCCTGCGGTTCATGGCACGCTTCGTGGCAATGAATGTTCTCGTAACGGGCGGCGCGGGCTACATCGGCTCGGTGTGTGTTGAGCAATTGCTCGAAGCCGGACACCAGGTAACCGTGCTCGACAACCTCTGCGAAGGTCATCGCGCGGCCGTGGATCCGCGAGCTGCGTTCGTACCGCTCTGCCTCAGCGATCGGGGGCGTGAGCCGGACCGTGCGGGAATCCGGTGCCGAAGCCATCCTGCACTTCGCGGCCCACGCGCTCGTGGGAGAATCCATGACGAATCCCGCCAAGTACTTCCGCAACAACGTCGCCCACGGCCTCAACCTGCTCGATGCCGCCGTCGAGGCGAACGTGGCCAAGTTTGTCTTCAGCTCGACGTGCGCGACCTACGGCCCGCCGGCGCGCGTGCCCATGACCGGAGGACCTGCCCCAGCAGCCGATCAACCCTTACGGGGAGTCGAAGCTGATGTTCGAAAAAGATGCTCGGTTGGTACGAGCGCATCCACGGACTCGAATTCGTCGCATTCCGCTACTTCAACGCCGCCGGCGCCAGCGCCCGGCTCGGGGAACATCACCGGGTCGAAACCCACCTGATCCCGAACGCCCTGAGGGTCGCCTTGGGACAGGCCCCGCATTGCGACCTGTACGGCACTGATTATCCGACGCCCGACGGCACCTGCATCCGGGACTATATCCATGTGGAGGACTTGGCCGATGCCCACATCCGCGCCCTGGCCCCCGGCCGCCGCGGGTTCTACAACCTGGGCAACGGCGCCGGTTACTCCGTGCGCGAGGTCCTCCGGGCCTGCGAGGCCGTCAGCGGGAGGCGTATCCCCGTGCGCGAGCAGCCGCGCCGTCCGGGCGATCCGCCCGTGCTCGTGGCGGCGGCGGACAAGGCGCGGCGTGAACTGGGGTGGCAACCCCGCTTTGCGCAGCTTGAGGCGATCGTCGGCAGCGCTTGGGCCTGGCACCGGGCCCATCCCTCGGGCTATCCAGATTGAGCCAGCCCCGGACGGAAGTCCCCCGCCGCCGTTGGTTCAGGGACCGCGGAGGAAGCGCTTGCCGGGGAGCTGGCGAACCAGCCGCTTCATCTCCAGCCGCAACAAGACCACCGACACCGTCGACGCCGGCAGTCCACTGCGACGGATGACTTCGTCCTGCGCCAGTTCGTCCGTGCCCAAAGACTCGAACACCTGCTGTTCCTCGGGGGCCAAGGTCAGCGCCGGTAACCGGACCGGAGTGGCTGGCTCGGCGGGCCGGTTCGAGGGCGGAAAGAGGTACTCGAATTCGGTCAGGACGTCCTCCGCGCCTTCGCACAGCTTGGCTCCCTTCTTGATCAGATCATGGCAGCCCTTGCTGAGCGGCGAATCGACGCGACCGGGTACGGCGAAGACCAACCGGCCGCTGTCGACGGCCTGGTTGGCGGTGATCAATGCGCCGCTGTTGAGGCCGGCCTCAACCACGACGGTCCCCAGAGTCATCCCGGCCACGATCCGGTTGCGGATCGGAAAGGACTGCTTGTCCGGTGGACGGTTGAACGGGAACTGGGTGATCACGGCGCCCTGGGCGGCAATCCGTTCGAAGAGCGCGGCGTTTTCGGGAGGAAACACCTGGTTGATGCCCGTGCCGAGCACGGCCAGCGTCCGACCCTGAGCCGCCAAGGCGCCATGATGAGCGGCAGTGTCGATGCCGCGCGCCCCACCGCTCCACGACCGTCACGCCGCAATAGGCCAGTTGATACCCGAGACGGCGGGCGCACTCCTGCCCGTAGGGCGTGGTGCGGCGCGCGCCAACAATGGCCACCGCGTTGCGGTCCGCGGTTCCAGCCCGCCTTTGACATAAAGCACGATGGGCGGGTCGTAGATCTGGCGCAGGAGCTCCGGATAGGCGGTGTCCGCCGGCACCACGACGGTGCAGCCATAGTCCCGGATGCGCTGGAGTTCGGCGGCCAGATCCACCGTCTGCTCCCACTGGGCGATGGCCGTGGCCGTCTCGGCCCCGATGCCTGGCACCTGCGACAGTTCGGCCGCACTGGCCTGGAGGACCCGCACGGCGTCGCCAAAATGCTCCAGCAACTGGCGGAGCCGCACTGGACCCACATGCTCGATCATGTTCAACGCCACCAATGCCTCGCGCGGGTCCATGGCGCAGCATGGCCAGGACCGGGAAGCGGCGACAAGGGCTTGCCGTGGTTTGCCCGAATCTGACGGCCCCTGTGCCCGCGCCGCCGGGGCGTGCCCCCGGTTTGCGTCGGGTCGCCCGCGTTCTATGATGAAGCCGGGCCGGCGGACGGCCGGTCCCCCGAACGAAAGGCATCACCATGGTACTCAGTGACAACTTGAATGCAGCGATCAACGAGCAGATCGGGCATGAGTTCGCCGCCTCCCTGCAATACGTGGCGATCGCTTCGTATCTGGAGCGCGAGGGGTTGCCCGGGCTGGCCCGGCACTTCTACAAGCAGGCCGAGGAGGAGCGCGACCATGCGATGCGGTTTGTCCGGTACCTGAACGAACTCGAGGCGCCCCTGGCGATTCCGGCGGTGGTCGCGCCCCAGGGACAATTTGCGAATCCCGAGGCCGCCGTGGCGCTGGCGCTGACCCGGGAGCAGACCGTCACGCGGCAGATCAACCATCTCATGGATCTGGCGGTGCAGGACCAGGACCACCTTTCCCGTCAGTTCCTGGGCTGGTTCGTGCGCGAGCAACTCGAGGAGGAAGCCAGTGTCGGTCACCTGCTGAAGATGATGCAACGGGCGGGCGACAAGAATCTGTTCCTGGTGGAGGCTTACCTGCTCAAGCAGGCCGACTCCGGGGCGACGACAGCGATTAGCCGCGGCCCGACATTCGGCCGCCTCACTGGCTGGCCGTGTTCGGTCGTCTTCCGTCATCAGACCCTTTCGCCCTGCCGGCGCGCGTCGAGCGCGACCGGCTTTTTCATTGAGGCGGGCCTTCCAAGGACACCGAGGGGCGAGCAGGTTCCAGGGTCCGGGATGGGCGACGTCCGCAGTGCGAGAGGGGACGCCGGCGGGCGGGTGAATGGGGGTGCTGGAGGTGGTCGGAGGGAGGTCGCTGCGCAACACTGCGGAGGCGCCCTTAAGGGGAACAAGTAGTGAACAAACGTGCCCGTTTTCAGGGCTTTTCCGTTGACTCGCTGGGTAGTCAACGGTAGAAAACGGGAAACAACGGCTGGATCGGGTAGACGATGGCGACATGGCGGATGAGGCAGCCAATTCAGCGGTGGAATTCACCGGGCGGTTCGAACACGGCGTGGACGGAAGCCATCGCGTGATGATCCCCCGCGAGTGGCGGCCGGCGGATGGCAAGACGGTCTTCACGATCCTCCCCTGGCCCCTGAAACGGCCGGACCATCTGCTGGTGTTGCCCCGGAGCGCTGGCAGAGCGCGCAGCAGCGGCTCAAGACCGGTTTTTCGCTGACGAACACCCACGGCGCGGTGGTGCAGCGGGCGGTCGCCGGGTCGGCCGTGCGCAAGCCGCTGGACGACGCCGGCCGGCTGTGTCTGGGCGAGAAGCTGACCGCGTTGCTCGGGCTGAGCGGCAAGGCCGGCCTCGTGGGGTGTCTGGATCGGTTCGAAATTTGGGAACCCGGGAAGCTCGAGGCCACGATGGGGGCGATCGAGCAAGTGGCGGACGAGACTCTGGAGCAACTGATGATATGAGCCTGTTGGGATTGCTCTCGATTGGACGGTCCTTCGGGACCGTGCGGGAACGCCCGGCCAGTTTTCGGGTGGCCGACGGCTGGCTGCCGGATTTCGGGCGAAGACGCGAGCACGAGCTGGCCGAGTTCAACGGCAGCGAAGAAGTGCTCACTGGCGCCTGCTGGCCGGAACGTGAGCTCGGCGAACCGGGTCCGGGAGCGGCGCGGGTTGCCCCGCCGCCGAATCCCGTGAAGGCCTCCCCGTCGCGGGCATCGCGTCTTGCCGGGCGGCCGCGCAGCAGCGGGGGCGTGGCGGTGCAGGGGGAACTGGCATTGGGAACCGTGCGCGTGGTGCGCAACGAACTGGACGCGGACGATCTCGAACTGATCCCGCTGCCCTCGAAGACGCTGGCGGCCAACTTCAAGACCACGGTGCGCGAGCGTCCGACCGGCGGGGGCTGGCGGGGCTGGTGGGCGCATTGGCGGCAGTGGTTCCGCGGGTCGACGGGGTGAGGAGCCCGGGAGGGTGGTCTCGTATGAACACCGAAGCGTGCTGGTGGATGAGGTGGTGGCAGCCCTGCAGCCCCGGCCCGGGGGTCGCTATGTGGACGGCACGCTGGGCGGGGCGGCCATGCCGAGGCGCTGCTGCGCGCGGCGGGGGGAACCGCGTGGTTGTTCGGATGCGACCGTGATCCCGAGGCGATCGCGGCGGCTGGCCGGCGGCTGGCCGGTTTCGCCGGGCGGTACGAGTTGCGGCGGGGCGCCTTTGAGTTCGTGGCGGACTGGCTGCCGGCGGGCAGTTGCGACGGGGCGGTGATCGACCTGGGCGTGAGCTCGGCCCAGCTCGACGTCGCGGCGCGAGGTTTCAGTTTTCAGCAGGATGGGCCGCTGAGCATGCAGATGGGGCCCGGCGAGGGGCCCACGGCGGCGGATCTGGTCAACCAGTGGTCGGTGGATGAACTGGCCCGGTTGTTTGCGGAGTTGGGTGACGAACGGCAGGCGTGGCGGATCGCGCGGGCCATCGGGCGGGAACGGACGCGGACGGTCTTTCGCACGACCCGCCAACTGGCTGAACTGATCGAGCGGGTGGTGCCGCGGCGCGGCCAGGCGGTGCATCCAGCCACCCGGGTGTTTCAAGCTTTACGTATGGCGGTCAACGACGAACTCGGAACCTTGGAGCGGGGCTTGCCGGCCCTTTGGAAGGTGCTGCGACCTTCGGCGCGGCTGGCCTGTCTCACGTTCCATTCGGGCGAGGCCCGGGTTGTGAAGGCCTTCGGGCAACGCTGGGCCCGGGACTACGAAGTGACCGGCCCGGTGGATGTTCCGGAGCTCCGCCAGCCGCGCCCCGCGGCACTCCGGTGGGTGACCCGGCGGCCGATCACGCCGACCGCCGCCGAGCAGGCCGCCAACCCGCGGGCCCGCTCGGCCCAGCTCCGGGTGATGGAAAAACTGCGGGAGATCGCCAGCCCCTTTGAGGTGGGTCATGCCCAAGAGCCGTAAGTCACCCGCCAGCATTCTGCGGCTGGGACCGCTCCTGTTGACCGGAGCCCTGGGCGGGTTCCTGGCCGTGTCCGCGATCGGCTGGGTCTGGCATCGGAACCGGAACGAGGCCCTGGTGCGGGAGAACGTGCAGCAGCGACGGCAGCTCGAGGCGGTGCAGAAGGCGAACCAACTCCTCGAGTTCGAGCTGTTGGGTGCCACGCGCCCCGAGGCGTTGTTCGAGCGGGCCCGGCTCTTGGGCCTGGTGCGGCCCGACCCGGGGCAGGTGTTGCGGGTGGAGCTGGCGCCACTGGGCGCTTATGCCGCCCCGGGCCCGTCCGCAGTGCAACTCGCGGTGCGACCCGACCGGCGCTGAGGACCTGGCGATGAGATCCTGGGTTTCAGGCAAGCGGAAGATGGCAGGACGGCCCCCGTGGCTCTCGGGGGATGGGTGCGGGCGTTGCGGGAAGGAGGGCCCATGCTGCGGCTGATCCGTTATCGGCGCCTGGCGGCTTTTACGGCCTTGGTGATCCTGGCCTACGTGGGTTTGCTCGGCTGGCTGTTTCATCGGCAGGTCGAACAACACGCGCGCTTCGAGCAGGAGGCGCGCAAGAACGTGACTTTCAAGCGCGTGCTTCCGGCCAGGCGGGGGGATTGCGGATGCGCGGGGGGTGCTGCTGGCGACCAGCGTGCCGGTGAAGACGGTGTGCGCGGATCCTGCCCTGGTGGCGCCCCAGCGCCACTTGCTGGCACGGGAACTGGCGCCGCTGCTGGATCTGCCCGAACCCTTCCTGCTCGGGCGTCTGGAACCTCGGCTGATCCCCCGCACGGTCGACGGCTCGAATGTGGTTGTCACCAGCCGGTATGTCATCCTCAAGCACAAAGTCCCCCTGGACCAGTTCCAGGCGCTGACCCAGCGCGTGGCCCAACTGGACTTTGGCGTCGACGAAAGCCAGATCCCCTCGCGTCAGCGTCACCTGCTCCGCGCCATCCGGTCGCGCGGCATCTTCGCCGCCGACGACTACCAGCGGCACTACCCGACGGCGACGCTGGCGGCCCACGTGGTCGGGTTCGTCGGTTCAGGCGAGAGCGCCAAGGACGAGGGGCGCGTGTTTGAGGATTTCGGTGTGGCGGGGATCGAATTGGCTTTCAACGACCCGCTCAAGGGCGTGCATGGCTGGCAGACCAGCGACGGGCTGGTCCCTCCCGCGGCGGCCAGACGGTGGTGCTCACGATCGATGCCAGCATCCAGTACATCGTCGAGACCGAGTTGGCCCGGGCGGCGGAGAAGCACCGGCCCGACGGGCTCGTGGGCATTGTGGTTCGCCCCCGCACCGGCGAGATCCTGGCGATGGCCAGTTGGCCGGCCTTCGACCCCAACCGTCCCGGCACCAACCACGCGGCCATCCGGAACCGGGCGATCAGCGACGCCTTCGAGCCGGGCTCGACGTTCAAGGCGATCACCGTGGCGGCGGCGCTGGATCGCGGGGTGATCACGCTGGACGAACAGGTGGACTGCGAGAACGGGCGTTGGCGTTTCAGCGCCCGGGACAAGCCGTTGCACGACTTCCACCCATACGGCGTGTTGACCTACGACCTCGTGGTGGCCAAGTCCTCGAACATCGGCACGGCCAAGGCCGCCGAGCGCCTCGGGGCGGAGACGCTCTATGGGTTCCTGGGCCGGTTTGGTTTCGGGGCGCGCACCTTGATTCCGTTGCCGGGCGAGGCGGCGGGGGTGCTGCATCCGCTCGAGCGGTGGACCCGCAGCTCGATCACACGGGTGCCCATCGGGCATGAGGTGAGCGCGACTCCGCTGCAAATGGTGATGGGGGCGGCGGCCATTGCCAACGGCGGGCTCTACCTGCCGCCCCGTCTGGTGGATCGCTTTCAGGATGAGCAGGGCAACGTGACCGGCCGGTACCCACTCGAACTGCCGCGTCGGGTCCTGACCGAGGCGGCGGCCCGCGAGATCACCCGCGCCTTGAAACTGGTGGTTTCGCCGGTGGGCACGGCCAGCCGCGCCCGGCTCGAGCACTACACCGTGGCCGGCAAGACCGGGACCGCCGACAAGTGGTTTGAGGGCGGTTACGACACCGGCAAGTGCTACGCCTCGTTCATCGGGTTCTTTCCGGCGGACCGGCCGGAAGTGTGTCTGTTGGTGGGTCTGGACGAGCCGGACCGGCGCTTCGGCTACACGGGTGGCCTGGTGGCCGCGCCGGTCTTCAAGGCGATCGCCGAGCGCGTGGCCAACTACCTGCGGATCCCGCCGGACATCTTGCCGGAGTCGCCGGGCTCGCCCTCGACCCCGGAGAGCAGCCCCGCCTGGCTGGTGAACCGCTCCCTGGCCGCCCAAACCGCCGAACATCCGCGTCCGGTCGTCCGACGCTGAATGCCCCGTGAAAACCGTGCTACCCCTCCGCCAGCTTGTGAGCCGCCTGGGTGCCTTGAGCATCGAGGGAGCGCTCAGTGCCCCGGTCGCCGGGCTTGCCTGTGATCCGCGCCGCGTGGTCCCGGGCACGGTCTTCTTTGCCGTCCCCCGTCACGGCGTGCCCGAGGACAGCCAGGCCATTCCCCGCGCGATTGAGCGAGGCGCCGCCGCCATTGTCTGTGAGCAACTCGGCTTTGTGCCGTACCGCGCCACCCGCATCCGGGTGGCCAACTGCCGGCGGGCGTTGGCGAACGTGGCGGCCTCCTTTCACGGGCATCCCAGCCGGCAACTGCAAGTGGTGGTGGTGTCCGGCTGCCGCGCCCGCAGCGCGGTGGCTCACCTGCTCTACGAGTTGTTCGTGTCCGCCGGCATCCCGACCGGCCTGGTCAGCAGCCTCGGTTGCCGGGTGGGGGAGCGCGTGTTGCCGCCGCTGACGGCGGAGGTGGAGGCGCTGGACGTCCAGGAGTGGCTCGCCGGCATGCATCCGCGCCGGCGCGCGTGCCTGCATTGCCGAAGTCCCGCCCGCCGCGATGGCTCGCGGTTGCCTGGCTGCGGCCGAGTTGGACGCCCTGATCCTTACCGATCTCACGGCCGCCACCGATTCCTCCGATCCCCGGCCGACGGGGGCGGAGAACTCGTCACCGGGCTGGGATCGGAACTCACCTTCCGCGCGCGGGGACGGGCGGAGTGGACCCGGGGGGCCCTGGCATCTCACGGATCTCCGGCGGGGCGGGAGCGGGCGCGGCCACGAGTTGGCGTTGCGGCTCCAGGGGGAACGCTCACGCCCACGACGGTTCGGGCCACGCTGCGGGGGCTGTCGCCCCAGGGAACCCAGCTCGAGGCTTCGACGCCGCGCGGG
The DNA here is from genome assembly GCA_027493615.1 of Verrucomicrobiota bacterium. Taxonomy (GTDB): domain Bacteria; phylum Verrucomicrobiota; class Verrucomicrobiia; order Limisphaerales; family J093; genus DSVZ01. The sequence goes on along the minus strand of JAOSKK010000036.1, from coordinate 317,313 downwards.
TCCCTGGCAGTTCGGCTGCCCTTCCCGGGCCGGCCCAACGCCCAGGCAGCGCTCGCCGCGGCCACCGTGGCCCTGGCGCTGAATCTGCCCCCTGGCAGCCGTGGCCGCCGGCCTGCGCCGTGCCCGAGCCGTGCCGGGTCGACTGGACCCCGTGCCGACGGGGCACGATTTCCAGGTGTTGGTGGATGGCTGTTCGTCGGCCGCCGAGCTCGAGTGTACGTTGCGCACGGTACAGGAATTCACGCCGGGCCGGGTGCTCCTGCTGTTCGGCTGCGGCGCCCGGCACGAAGCCGGTGCCCGGCCAGCCTTCGGCGAGGTGGCGGCCCGTGGGGCGGACATGACGGTGCTGACGAGCGACAATCCGGGATGGGGAAGCCCCGAGGTGATCTCGGCCCAGGTGGCCAGCGGTTACCTGCGGGTGCGGGGGGCGCTGCCGCGCGTGGTGCCGGACCGGAGCCAGGCGATCCGCGAACTGCTCGCTGCGGCCCGCCCGGGCGATTGCGTGGTCCTGGCCGGGAAAGGACACCGCACGGTCCAGGAGTCGGCCGGCTGCATCCTGCCGTTTGACGATCGGGCCCACGCGGAGGCTGCGTTGCTGGACGAGCCGGAGGAGTCGCTCACGCCGGAGGAGGTGGCTGCCTGATGCATCCGCAGACGCTCGAGTCATTGGTCCAAGACTGCCACGGTCAGCTTCGCGGCGGCGATGGGGCGATCCGCGTCGCCCGGATCACCACCGACTCGCGCACCGTCCGCCCCGGCGATCTCTTCGTGTGTCTGCGGGGACCGCGCTTCGACGGCCATCAGTTCGCCGCCGCCGCGCTCCGGCAGGGGGCGGTGGCGGTCCTGGGCGAGCCCGACGGCTTGCCCGAGGCCGAGGGCGTGGAGCCGGCGGTGATCGTGCCCGAGACGCGACGGGCTCTGGGCGAACTGGCCGCGGCCAACCGACAGCGCTTTGCGGGGCCGGTCGTGGTGGTGGCGGGTTCGAACGGCAAGACCACCACCAAGGAACTCGTGGCCGCGGTGTTGCGGCAGCGCTTCCGCACGGTCGCCAGCCCGGCGAGCTTCAACAACGACATTGGCCTGCCGCTCACCCTGCTCGAACTGGGCCCTGCGCACGAGGCCGCAGTGGTTGAAGCCGGCACCAATCATCCGGGCGAGCTGGCGGCGTTGCTGCGACTGGCGCGGCCGACCCACGGCATCCTCACCCGGCTTGGCCGGGAACACCTCGAGTTCTTCGGCAGCTTCGAGGGCGTGCTCGAGGAGGAAGGGGCGTTGGCTGACTTCGTCCCGGCGGAGGGCGTCCTGGTGCTGATCGGGGACAGCCGCGGCGCCGAACACGTGGCCCGCCGCGCCCGCGCCCGTGTGGTCCGCGTCGGGTGGTCGCCCCGGAACGACTGGTCGATCCGGGTGGCCTGTGTGAGCGAGGCCGGCACCGTCTTCGAAGTGCGGACGTCCCGGCCGGGATTCGCGGGCGACTACGCGCTGCGTCTGCTCGGGAGGCACCAGGTCGAGAACGCCCTGCTGGCCCTCGCGATCGGGGCGGAACTGGGCCTGGACCGCGAGGCCGTCGCGGCGGGGCTGGCGAGCACCGCCGGCGCCCCTCGCCGACTGCAGTACGCCGTCGTCGGCGGCGTGCGCGTGCTGGACGATTCCTACAACGCCAACGCGGACTCGATGCGGGCCGCGCTTGAGACCTTGAGCGACGTGGATTGTCCGGGACGACGGCTGGCGGTGCTTGGCGACATGGGCGAACTCGGCGAACACGCCGCGGCGGCCCACGAGGAAACCGGCCACGAGGCCGCGCGGCGCGGGGTGGACGGCCTGTACGCCATCGGCCGTTGGGCCTCCGCGTTGGCGGCGGGCGCGCGTGCGGCGGGCCTCGCGGCGGTGCGTGAGTTCCCCGAAGCAACCGCGGCCGCCGACGTGCTGCTCGAGGACGTGCGCCCGGGCGACGTCGTGTTGGTGAAGGCTTCGCGTTCCACGCGGCTGGACGTGGTGGCCGACCTGCTCAAGCGGGTGCTCACCGCCCGGCACGGAGGGGACATCCGCCGGCGGTTCGAAGCCGCCCTGGAACCATGCTCTACTACTTGACCCAACTGTGGCTGGAGCGGACGGCGGGGACCGAGCTGGGCGACCTGATTTCGGGGCTGCGGGTGTTTCGGTACATCACGTTCCGCGCGGCCGGCGCGGCGATCACGGCGTTGCTGCTGAGTCTCCTGCTGGGCCCGGCCATCATCGCCTGGCTGCGCCGGATGAACTTCGGCGAGCACTACACGTCGCGCGCCGAGGCCCATGGGGTGAGCGGCACGCCGGGACATGCCAAGCGCGGCACGCCCACCATGGGCGGCGTGCTGGTCGTCCTGGTGATCGAGTTGACGGTGCTCCTCTGGACCCAGGTCAATTACCTGGTCGCGTTGGCCCTGCTGCCGCTGTTCGGCCTCGCGCTGTTGGGGTTTTTCGACGACTACACGAAGGTAACCCGGCAGACCAGCGACGGCGTCCGCAGCAAGGTCAAGCTGTCCGTGCAACTGGCGCTGAGCCTGTTCATCGCGGTTTACCTCTACTCCCTGCCGGACACGCGCTATCTGGTGACGGAGATCATGGTGCCGTTCGTGAAGGCTCCCGTGCTCACGGGCGCTTCCTCCCTGGGGATCGGCCTGACGATCCTGACCATCGTCGGCAGCTCGAACGCCGTGAATCTGACCGACGGTCTGGACGGGCTGGCCATCGGTTGCACGCTGATCGTGGCTGCCGTCTTTGCGATCCTGACCTACGTGGCCGGGCACGTGAAGATCGCCGCCTACCTGCAGGTCCCCTATGTGCCCGGCTCGGGTGAGCTCACCGTGGTTTGTGCCGCCATCTTCGGGGCCTCGCTCGGCTTTCTCTGGTTCAACGCGTATCCGGCCGAGGTCTTCATGGGCGACACCGGCTCGCTCGCCCTGGGCGGCGTGCTCGGGATCATCGCCGTCCTGATCCACCAACCGCTCGTGCTGTTGATCGCCGGCGGAGTCTTCGTGCTCGAGGCGCTCTCGGTGATGCTCCAGGTGGGGGGCTACAAGCTCACCCGTCGCCTCTATGGTCAGGGCCGTCGGCTGTTGCTGATGGCGCCGCTCCATCATCACTTCCAGAAACGCGGCTGGGCCGAGTCCAAGGTCACCACCCGCTTCTACATCCTGGGGGTGCTCTTTGGCGTGGCGGCGCTCGCCACGCTGAAACTGCGTTGAGGTGCCCCATGCCACCCGCCCCGAGCCTTTACTCCTTGCACCCTAGCCGGCGGGTTGTTAGTAGTCACCACCGACCCGAAGCGACGCGCGGACCTGCGCCGGGTCGCCCGGCGGCCGCGGTCAGGTTCGCGCCTCAACCTTTGCTCCGGGATTCTGTGAGGGAGAATCCCGTGGCAACATCGGAACAGCATACCTCACCGACTGACAGGCCCGGGCGCTCCCCGGACGCAGAAACATGAACACGCCATCGCCTCTTCAGCCTTTGGGCCGACTCCCCCAGTCCGGCTCCGGCAAACCCGGCTTTAATCTCGCCGTCATCACCATTGTGGCCTTGCATGTGGTCTTCTTCGGCGGCCTCCTGCTCCAAGGCTGCCGCCCGCAGGCCCGCGACGACCAGCCGCCGCTGCTCGCCCCGGCGACCAATGTCACCCACTTCCCCGAATCGCTCGCCGGCCCGGGCCAGCCCTACCCGGACACCACGACCAATCTGGCGGCCCTGGCCGCTGATACCCCCGCCGCGCTCAGCTTCACCTCCACTCCGCCCGCGGCGCCGTCGGTGCCCACCAACCTCTGGACGCCGCCGCCCCTGGAACCCAGCCAGCCCGACCGCTGGGCCATGCCGGACCGGCCGATCGTCACCGAGCCGCCGCCCATCGCTCCGCGCCTGACCGAGTACAAGGTGGTCCGGGGTGACAATCCCTCCCGCATCGCCCAGAAACACGGCATCACGCTCGCCCAGCTTCGGGAGGCCAACCCGGACATGCGCGACCGTGACCTCCGCGTCGACCAGACGCTCCTGATCCCGCCGCCACCGTCGAAAACCGCCACGCCTCCCGTCGACGCCGGCGCCGGTGCCCCCGCGGGCAAGACGTACCGGGTCAAGCCCGGCGACAACCTCACCAAGATTGCCGAGGCCCACGGCACGACCGTCAAAGCCCTGCGCAGCCTCAACCAGCTCAAGAGCGACCGCATCGTCGTGAACCAGACCCTCCAGATTCCCACCACCCCCACCAACGCGGCACCGACCCCACCCCGGTGACCGCGCCGGCGCCGGGCCGCGCCGTGGCTCAGGGTGAACCTCCCCGCCCTGCCCGGACGCGGCCCGGCCCGAGGGGGTTTCCGCCCTCCCTCACCCATGAAGGCCGCCTCCACCCTCTTCGCCATCTGCGTGCTGACCCTGAGCCTGTTCGGGTTGGTCATGCAGTACAGCGTCAGTCCGGCCGGGGAGAGCTGGCGTTTCCTGTCGCGCCAGGTCCTCGGGTGCGGGCTGGGTCTGGTGGCGGCGTTCGGCGTGGCTTTCCTCACGCGTTACTCGTGGCTGTCCCGCTCGGCCTGGCTGTTGCTCGGCGTGGCGGTGGTGTTGTTGGTGCTCGTGTTGCTCCCGTTGCCGTTTTGCCATCGCGCCAACGGGGCGCAGCGGTGGTTCAAGCTGTTCGGGTTCCAGTTCCAGCCTTCGGATTTCGCCAAGCTGGCGCTGCTCCTGGCGCTGGCGCGCTACACGGCCGAAGCCCGGCTCGGGATGACCACCTTCACCCGCGGTGTGTTAATCCCGGGCACCCTCATGGGGGTGGTGCTGGGCCTGATCTTCGTCGAGCCGGACTGGGGCACGGCCCTCATGCTCGGCGTGGTTGGCGCGGTCGTGCTTCTGGTGGCCGGCGTGCGCTGGCGATACTTCGCCCCGCCGATGGTGGCGGCGCTCGTCCTGGTGGGTTGTCTGGTGGCGTACGACCCGACGCGGTTCGACCGGGTGTACAGCTACCTGCACGTCGAGGAAACGCGTCAGGACACCGGTCATCAGGTGTGGCAGTCCTGGATCGCGCTGGGCGCGGGCGGCTGGACCGGGGTGGGGGTTTGACCGGAGCACGCAGAAGCGGTTCGTGCCGGAATCGCATACCGACTTCATTTTCGCGGTCGTCGGCGAGGAGTTCGGCTACGCCGGTGCGGTGGGCGTGGTGTTGCTGTACCTGACCCTGTTTGGGTGCGGGGTGTACATCGCCTGGAATGCCTCGGACCCGTTCGGGACCTTTCTCGCGACGGGCATCACGTTCCTGCTGGGACTGCAAGCGCTTTTCAACATCGCCGTCGTCTCCGGCGCCATCCCGAACAAGGGCCTGTCGCTCCCGTTCATCAGCTACGGCGGGTCCAACCTGCTCATGCTGCTCGTGGCCGCCGGCGCGCTGCTGCGCGTGGCGCGAGCCGCCGTCGAACCGGTCCGCGAAGAGGCCGCAGCCGCCACCGCCCCGTTCACCCATGTCCCGCTCAGCCACCTCGCCTGATGTTGTCCGAGACCGTCCCCCGCGGGTGGCCATCGCGTGCGGTGGCACGGGGGGCCATCTGTTTCCCGGCCTCGCCGTGGCCGATCACCTGCAGGCCCGCGGGGTTGAGGTGCGGCTCCTGATTTCCCGCAAGGAGGTGGACCAACAGGCCGTGCGCGGCTGGCCCCCCACCAGATCATCACCTTGCCCGCCGTGGCTCTCGAAAGCGGCCGTCGGTTCGCCTTCTTGCGGGGATTCACCCTTTCGCTGCGCGAGGTGCGACGCCGGTTCCGCGAGGAACCGCCGCGCGCAGTGCTGTCCCTGGGCAGTTACACCAGTGTGCCGCCGGTTCTCGCCGGCCGTGGCCTGGGCGCCGCCACCCTCCTGCACGAGGCCAACTCAATCCCCGGCCGGGCCAATCGCTGGCTCGCGCACGTCGTGCACGAGGCCATGGTGTACTTCCCCAGCGCCGCCGAGCAACTCTGGCACACGCGCATCCGGACGGTCGGCATGCCCATCCGGCCCCAATTCCAACCCGGCGATGCCGCCGCGGCGCGGGTTGCCCTCGGCTTGGATCCGCAACGCCCCGTCCTGCTCGTCACCGGTGGCAGCCAGGGTGCCCGCGCCCTCAACGACGCCTTCGTGCGCACCGTCCCTTCGCTGCGACTGCTCGAACCCCACCTGCAGATCCTCCACCTCACCGGCCCACTCGACTTCGAGTCCGTGCGCCAGCGCTACGCGGCCCTCGGCGTCCGGGCGTGTGTCCGGCCTTTCCTCACCGAAATGGACCTTGCGCTCGCCGCCGCCAGCGTGGTCCTGAGCCGCGCTGGTGCCTCCTGCCTGGCGGAGACGGCGGCCACACGCGTGCCCCCGTTGTTGATCCCGCTGCCCTCCGCGGCGGACAACCACCAGTTCCACAACGCCCGCCACTTCGCCATCACCGGCGCCGCCCGCATGCTGCCCCAGGCCGAGGCCACCCCGGAAAGACTCCTGTGGGAGCTGCGCGCCCTGCTCCAGGAGGACCCGCTCCGCACCGGGATCCAATCCGCCCTGGCCCGCTGGCATACCCCCCGGGCTGCCGAGGAGGTCGCGGACGCCATACTGACCGCCATGGGCTGGTCGCCGACCCAACCGGCCTGCGCCGCGGCGACCCCTTGTGCCGGCTTCGCGCCACACCGGAATACCAAGCTGCCAACCGGCGTGCCGGTGGCCGACTTCTCCCGATGACCGTCACCCTCGAGGCCCCGTCCCTGCCAGCCGCCGGCTCCCGCGAGCGACCCGAGGCGCCGGTGGCACCGGATCGCTCCGCGCGTTCGACCACCCTGGCCGCTCAGCTTCGCTCCCGCTTGTCCCCCGCCGCCGTTGTCCTGGCCAACGAACCCCTGGCCCGCCGGACCACGCTCAAAGTGGGCGGCCCGGCCGACGTCTATGTCGAACCCGCCACCGAGCCCGACCTGGTCGAATTGCTCCGGTTCTGCCGCACCGAAGGGCTCCCCGTCCGCGTCCTGGGCCGCGGGTCGAACCTTCTCATCCGCGACGGCGGCATCCGGGGGCGTCGTGGTGAGCCTGGCTCAACCCGCCTTTGTCCGCGTCGCCGTGACGGGCGACCGCCTGCGGGCTGGCGCCGGTGCCCGGTTGAAGGAGCTGGCCAACACGGCGCGACGCCACGCCCTGGCGGGCCTGGAGTTCCTGGAGGGCATCCCTGGCAGCGTCGGCGGTGCCCTGCGGATGAACGCGGGGGCGCACGCCGCGTGGGTCTTCGATGTGATCGAGCAGGTCCGCTACCTCACCCCGGACGGCGAGCTGATCGAGCGCCCGGCGGGTGACATCCCCGCGCAATACCGGTCCTGTCCCTTCTTCAGCACGAACCTGGCCCTGGCCGCGGTCTTTCGCGGGCGGCCCGACCGGGAGGAGGGCCATCGGCGAGCGCATGGCCACCTTCAATCGCCGGCGTTGGGACACCCAGCCCCGCCAACCCAGCGCCGGCTGCATCTTCAAGAACCCGGCGACCATCCCGGCCGGGCGCTTGATCGAAGAGCTCGGCCTCAAAGGCCATCGCATCGGGGGCGCCGAGGTCTCCCCGGTGCACGGGAACTTCCTCGTCAACCTCGGCCACGCCCGCGCGGCCGACGTGTTGGCGCTCATCGATGTGATCCGGGCCCGGGCTCAGGCCGAGCGCGGCGTCCACCTCGAGACCGAGGTCGAAATCGTCGGTGACGATTGAGTGAACGTTGAACCGCTCGTGAACGAGCTCTGCCATGTCACCGTGATGCGGGGCGGCCCGTCCGCCGAGCGCGAGGTCTCCCTCCGCTCCGGCGCGGCCGTGGCTGCCGCGCTCCGCGCCCTGGGCCACACCGTCACGGAGTTGGACCCCGTTCCCGGTGCCTGGCGTCTGCCGTTCCGCACCGACGTCGTGTTCCTCGCCCTCCACGGCACCTACGGCGAGGACGGCACTGTTCAGGGCGAACTGGACGCCCTGGGCGTGCCCTACACCGGCTGTGACGCCGCCTCCAGCCGTCTCGCCTTCGACAAGTTCCTCACCAAGGAACGTTGCCTGGCGGCAGGCGTTCCGACGCCCCGGTTCATTGTCCTCCGGGGACGCCAGACGAACTGGCCCGACGGCTGGCAACCGCCCGTGGTCCTCAAGCCGCTCCGCCAGGGCTCGAGCGTGGGGCTGGAGTTTGTCGATCATCCCGAGCAGTTCGCGACCGCGTTGGACCGCGCCCTGCACCATGACACCGAGGTGCTCCTGGAGACGCGCATCCACGGCATGGAAACCACCGTGGGCATCCTCGACGGCGAACCGTTGCCCGTCGTGGAGGTCGTTCCGCACGTCGGCCCCTACGACTACACCAACAAGTACACCGCCGGCCGCACGGATTACTTCTGTCCTGCCCGCCTGGACCCGGACACCACCCGCCGTGTGCAGGCGGCCGCTCTCGGTGCCTACCGGGCCGTGGGTGCCCGCGACTATGCCCGGGTGGATGTGCTCGTCGCGCCCGGCGGACAGCCGTTCGTGCTCGAGGTCAACACCCTCCCGGGCATGACCGAGCTGAGCCTCCTGCCGAAAGCCGCCGCCGCCGCCGGCCTCGCTTTTCCCGCCCTCTGTCAACGGCTCGTGGATCTGGCCCGACGCCGGAGCCCACACCCACCCCAACCCCGGAGGGTCGATGGCTAGTTCCTTCTGGCGCTCCCGCCGCAACCAACGCCGGGCCCGTCGCGCCGAGCTGCTGCGCGTCAAGGCCAACTCCACCTCCCGCAAGGTCTGGCTGGTGCGCGCCCTCACGGCACTGCTCCTCGCTGGGGTCGGGACGCTCGCCCTGCACTACGGGTTCCGCTCCTGGACCTCCCTGCGCGACGGCGTCTTCCTTTCCCCGAAGTTCTTCGGGCTCCGCTCGATCACCGTCAACACGAACCTCGTCTGGTTGACGCCGAGCAACATCATCCACTGGACCGGCGTGCGCGTGGGCGACAACCTCCTGGCCCTCGACCTGGACCGCATCAAGCGCGACCTCGAGCTGGTGCCGCAGATCGAAGAGGCCGCCCTCGAACGCGTCCTGCCGGACCTGCTCCGCATCCACGTCCGCGAACGACAACCCCTGGCGCGTATCCGGAGCGTCGCCTCCGAAGTCGGCCAGCTCCGACCCACCACCTACTTCCTCGACGCCCACGCCCGCGTCATGCCCCCGCTCGTCGCCGGCCGTCCCGACCTCGAAACCGCCTACGCCTCCCTGCCGGTCATCGCCGGCCTCGGCAGCCGCGGCCTGCGCGTCGGCGGCGAACTTGGCTCGCCCACCGTGCGGGCCGCCCTCGAACTGGTGCGGGTCTTTCCCTACTCCGCCATGGCCGGCCAAACGCGCCTCCTGACCGTGGATGTCGCCGACCCGGAGGTGCTCCAGGTCACTTCCGCGGAAGGTGCCGAGATCACGTTGCCGCTCACCGAGCTCGAATGGCAACTGCACCGCTGGCGGCTGGTGCACGACGCCGGCGCCCGCCTGGGCCGGCAGCTTCACTGGCTGGATCTCTCGATGACCAACAACTGTCCGGCGCTCTGGCAGCCGGAACCCCCGCCGCCCCAGCCCCGCCCCTGCCGGGGACCTGACCCAACTCAAACCACGCCATGTTTGACGCCCGTCCCCAACTCGTCGTCGGCCTCGAAATCGGCACCTCGAAAGTCTGCGCCGTCGTCGGTGAGCGTACGACCGAGGGCGGCTTGAGCATCATCGGCGTCGGCCAGGCCCGCTCCCGCGGCGTGCGCAAGGGCGAGATTGTCGACACGACCGCCGCCGGGGAGGACGTCCGCACCGCCATCGCCGAGGCCGAGCAGATGGCCGACGTCGAGATCCGCAGCGTGTACCTCGGCGTGTCCGGCGCGCACCTTCAGGGCTTCAACAATCGCGGCCGGCACAACATCCCCTCCCACGACCGCGAGATCATGGACGAGGACGTCCAGGACGTGATCAAGAACGCCAAGGCCATCAACCTGCCCGGCGACCGCCACGTCGTCCACGTCATCCGCCAGCACTTCATCGTCGACGGCCAGGAAGGCGTCATCGATCCCCTGGGCATGCCCGGCGCCCACCTCGAGGTGGACGTCCACGTCGTCCACGGCATCACCAACCGCCTCCAGACCGCCATCCGCGTCGTCAAGAACCTCCAGCTCGAGGTGGAAAACCTCGTCTTCAACGGCATCGCCTCCGCCCTCGCCGTCCTCACCCCCCAGGAGAAGCAGCGCGGCGCGCTCGTCCTGGACCTCGGCGCCGGCTGCACCGAGTACGTCGTCTATGCCGACGGCGTCATCCGCCATACCGGCACCCCTCGCCGTCGGCGGCGACCACGTCACCAACGACCTCGCCTACGGCCTCAAGGTCGCCATGGGCCGCGCCGAAGCCCTGAAACTCGAGCACGGCTCCGCCCTCGTCACCCCCGACCTCCGGGGCCGCACGGTGCCGGTCCCCGGCGAACTGGGCCTCCCCGAACGTTCACTCAATCTCGAACACCTCCGCCGCATCATGACCGCGCGCCTCGAGGAGACCTTCGAGATCATCGCCGCGCAGCTCGAAGCCGAGGGCCTGCTCGGCTGCCTGCGCGCCGGCGTGGTGCTCTGTGGCGGGGGGCACGCGTGGCCGACATCGACCGCCTTGCCGAGCGCGTCTTCAGCCTGCCCGTCGCCCTCGGCCGCACCAAGACCATCAGCGGGCTCGTCGCCACGCTGGACCAGCCCGAGTTCGCCACCGGGATCGGGCTGGTGAAATTCGGTTCCTTTCAAAACGCCCCCCTAAAGGGGGCCCGGTGGGCCAGCCGGCTGAAGGCCACACTGGGCAACCTCACCACCGCCTTGCGTCGCTCCTGATCCCGCCCATGAACCTCGAACCCGCCTCCGCCGCGCCCCCCGGCGTCCGCCGCCAACCCACCGTCAAAGTCATCGGCGTGGGCGGCGCCGGCCTCCAGGCCGTCGAGCACATGCTCCGCGCCGGCATCGAAGGCGCCTCCTTCGCAGGCGTCCACACGGACGCCCGGCGCCTCGCGCAATCCGACCTCTCCGAGAAGCTGCTCCTCGGGGCCGACGTCACCCGCGGCCTTAAGGCTGGCGAGCCGGAGGTCGGCCGCGCCTTGGCCGAGGCCGAGGCGCATCAGCTCCGCCATTTGTGCGAGGGCATCGATTTGGTCCTGCTGGTGGCCGGTCTGGGTGGCAACACCGCCTCCGGCGCCGCGCCGGTCCTCGCCCGGGTGGCCCGCGAGAACGGCGCGTTGGTCCTGGCGCTCGCCACGCTCCCCTTCGACTTCGAAGGCCGCCGCCGCGGGCAACAGGCCCAGGCCGCCCTCCAGCTCCTCCGCCGCGCGGCCGATGCCCCTCGTCACCTTGCCCAACCAGAAAATGGCCGAGATCCTCGACGAGAAGACCAGCCTGCCCGAGGCCATGCGGATCGTGGATGACCTCCTGGCCCAGGGCGTCCGCGGTCTCCTCCGCCTCCTCACCCGCGATGGCATCATCCGGGTCGACTTCGCCGATCTGTGCCAGGTCGTGCGCGGCCGCCAGGCGGACAGTTGCTTCGCCACCGCCGAGGCCACCGGCGAACACCGGGCTCGGGAGGTCGTCGAGCGCCTCGTGGCCAGCCCCCTCCTCGATCACGGTCGCTTGCTCGCCGAAGCCGATGCCCTGCTCGTGAGCCTCAGCGGCGGCCCCGAGCTCTCGCTCAAGGAAATCAACGGCGTCATGGAACAGATCCATCGCCTCTCCGAGCACGCTCAGGTCATCATGGGTGCCACCATCGAGCCCGCCCTGGCCGGCCGGTTGGCGGTGACGCTCGTCGCGTCCCGTCACCCGTGCGCCGCCCCCGAACCGGACGAGGTCGCGGCGTCTGCCGCGGAACTGGAAGCGGACGAAGCCCCGGACGCAACCGACGCCGCGGCTCCAGAAGCGGTGCTGCCCGAACCCGGCAGCGGGTCCTCACGCGCTTCGGGAGCCCGCACGCCCCGTTCCGGATCCCGTTACGCGGCGCCGCCTCCCGAGCTGACGCCGCAGCAGGCCGAACGCATCCTGGCCAACCAGAACGGAGGGAACGTGCGCCGGCGCCAGCGGCAGAAGCTGCTGCAAGGATTGCTCCCGCTCGAAGTCGTGTCCAAAGGCCGCTTCGCCAAGAGCGAACCGACCGTTCACCACGGCGAAGACCTCGACACCCCCACCTACGTCCGCCGTGGCATCGCCCTGAACTGACGTCCGCCCCCTCCTCCCCCGTAGCAACCTCCCCGTAGGAGCCGACGTCAGGAGGTTCTGCCTGACAAGCCTGTGCTGAGTCTCGTCACCTCGACTCCTACCCGCCCCAGGTCACGCCCGTTCCATGTACTTGCCGGTCCGGGTGTCGATCTTGATCTTCTCGCCGGTCCCGATGAACAGTGGCACCTGAACGGAGATCCCGGTCTCCAGGGTGACCGACTTCTGCACGTTGTTGGCCGAGTCGCCCCGGATCCCTTCCGGCGCGTCTGACACCGTCAACGTCACCGAGGCCGGCAGTTGGATCTCGACGGCGCGCTCCTCAACAAACGTCACCGTCACCGGCGTGTTCTCGACCAGGTAGCTCTTGGCGTCACCCACCACTTCCGGACTCAGCGTGACCGTCTCGAAGTTCTCCGGATCGGTGAACACGTAGTCCTCGCCATCCTTGTAGCTGAATTCCATCTTGCGGGCGAACAGCGGTACGACCTCCACCTTCTCGGTGGAGCTGAACCGCACATCGGACGATTTGCCGGTGCGCACGCTGCGGAGGGACGCCTGCACGAAAGCCCGCAGGTTGCCGGGCGTGCGGTGCTGTGTCTCGAGCACCACGCACACGTCGCCGTTGTGCATGATCGCCATGCCCCGCCTCAAATCGTTCGCTGATGCCATATATGAATCTTGCTGAGTGTCGGAATGCGCTCTGCCGGGAAAGCTTCGGGTCCCGGGCGGAACCCCGGGCGCGGAGCCTAACGACCCGCCGGGCCGTGGCAAGCCCGCTTTTCTGCCGTTTTTGGGCCCACTTTTGCACCCGCCATCGCGCCGCCGCCTGCCCGAACGACCAAGACGGAATCCGCTTCTGTAACACCTGTGCTAACGCGACGAGTCTCCTCGCCGGCTGCCACACCCTCAGGTCCGAGCCCTTGCACGCCCGTTTTGGCCGGATTTCGCCGCTGTATGGGTTCCGCCACCCCACCGCGAGCCGTCGCAACCCCCGAGCCCACCGGCATCTCCCTTCTGCAACAGCGGGTCACCGTGGCCGCGGGCGCAGGTGCAAGGATCCCCGGACCACCTTCAGCCCCTGGTCCGCGGGCTGCTGGCTCACGCCAGAGGTCTTGCGGGCTGGAATCCTGCGCGAAAGATGGCTCCAAGCGTCACGGGCAGGCCTTCAATCCGTGATGAACCGATGTTCTGGAATCACTTGCCGTGGTCCGACCCCGCCCGGCGGTCGCGCTCAAGGTTCAGCCAGGCGGCTTCCTCCGGCGTCAGGCCAATCGCAAACGCCGCGAACAGCTCCGCCAGTTCCTGGGGGTTCGCGGTCCCACGACGGCGAAGACATGCGGTCCCTGCTGGAGCACCCAGGCCAACGCGATCTGCGTCGGGGTGACCCGTCTTTCGCGCGCCAACCGGCGGGCACGTTCCAGCCGTTCGAAGTTGCGATCGCTGTAGTACACCCGCACCACGTCGCTCGTCCACCGGTCCTGCATCAGCGTCCTGAACTGCTCCTCGGTGAGGACGTCGCGAGGCCGGTAACGGCCGCTGAAGAAGCCCAGCGCCAGCGCCGACCAGGCGAACAGAGGGAATCGATGGCGCGCATACCAGGCGCGGCTGAAGCGGTCGCAGGCAGTCAGGCAGTTCGGCCAGGAGGGTTCGTTCATGAACGCCAGCGCGAGGTTGGGCGAGCTGGACACAAACCCCGGCAACCCGCGCGCGGCCGCGTAGGCGTTGGCTTCCTCCAGCCGGGGGATGGACCAGTTGCTGGCCCCGAAGGCCCGGATCCGGCCGGCGGCTTGTTCCGTTGCCAGGCACTCGATGATGGGTCCCACCAATTGATCGGGATCGTCCCGGTGGAGCACGAAGAGATCGACGTAATCGGTCTCAAGCCGGCGGAGCGTCTCGTCGAGATCGTCCACGATCTCGCGCGGGGTGACGCGCGCCCGGTGGTACTCGTGAGGACTACCGGCGGGTTGGATCGTCTCGTGATGCGCGGCTTTGGCGTGCAGAACGACCTGGTGCCGGTTGCCGCGTGCCTTCATCCACCGGCCCAACGTGGCTTCCACATCGAAATAGACGAGCGACGTGTCGAAACAGTTCCCGCCCCGCGCCCAGTAGTCGTCAAAAAGGGCGTCGGCGTAGGCCTGATCGACGGAACGTCCGAAACTCGTCCCCAGGACCAGCCGGCACACGGGTGTTTCCAGCGGCGGGACGGGGGCGAATAACGGGTGCCCCGCGAACTTCGCCGTCGCCGTCATGCGTCACCTCGCGACTTTGCTTTGACCAAGGCGCCCGGGCGGGTGTCGCGCAGGTGGAAGTTGCGAAGGTGCACGATGCCCTGGCCTTCACCGGGGCGGCGCCCCTCGCCTTGATCGCTGCCAAACTCAAGGACGACCGCCACGATCAGTGAAAAATCGGGCTGCTGAGCCGCGTACCGGGCATTGCCGTCCGGATAGAACACGGACCATGAGCGGTCCGCCAGATCGATGTGAAACGGCTCCCCAGGCGCTCCGCTCAATGCAGGCTGCCCGCGTTCCGGTCCCCCACATCCAGTGGGTGCCCAACCGGTCCACCACCCGGTAACCCAGTGCAACCGCTGACAACGGCTGGCCCGCTCGCTGTCCGGTCCCGCTCCCTCTTACGCGCGGGCCGGTGCGCCGGCCGGCCGACGCGACCGCTCGGGATGGGGAGCGACGGGCCTCGAAGCAGAGGTAGCGCTTGCCGGCATTGTTGGGGACGGGCGCAGACGACGCATTGTTCAGTCCGCTCATGCCGCCGGGACGGAACGCGACGTTGCTCGGGTAGGTCCGCGGCGCGTTGTGGAAGCTCACGGCGAAATAGGCCTGTTCCGGGGACCGGGGATCCCGCTTCTCGAGACGCACCGAGATCGAACTGCCGTCGGCATCCGCCCACAGATAGTAAACCGTGGCGAAACCGGGCGTGCCCGCCTGGCCGGGATCCGGACCGATCCCGTACAGGGTGTAGAGCAGCAGGTCCGGGTCCTTGTTCGACCGGATCCGCTCTTCAACCTGCGCCAGGACGCTCCGCGGGGGCGCGGCCAGCGCAGGGGGAACCTTCCCCGGCAGTCGGTCGTGCGCAGGTTCGACGCGGCTGGGCAGGGGAGGCGTCTCAGGCGGTGGTTCTCGCCGAGGCGCCACCCGGGGGACGTGACCCGCGGCTTGCAGCAGTCGCTCCCGGGCCTTCGCCTCGCTGAGCCCCTCAAGGTTGATGCGCAACCAGTTGTTGAACAAGGGCGGGGGATCGCGCTGGCGATCTGCACCGGCAGGATACCGTATCGTTCATCCTCGATCCCGCGACTGACGGCGGCCTGGTACTCCGCACGGGGCCATCGACTCTTGAGGTAACCGGGGCTCAGCACGGCGAGAAACCGCTTGCATAGTCGCAACTTCGCCTCGATCTCATCCACCAGAGGTCGTCCGGGGGCGAAGTCGCGGTGGTCAATCTGGGTGGTGAAGCCCCCGCCTCCAACACGCTGACGATCCAGTTGGCCTTGTCCTCATCTGCGCGTGCGTAGCTGATGAAGAAGTCTTTGCGGGACCTCATGGGACGGAACCTACGCAGCGCACCACGGAGCGACAAGCCCCATTCCTTTCCGCGGCCCGCGGGGCTTTGGCATGCACTCCGGGCCGGGCAGGCGGCGATTGCCACACAGCCGCGAGGCGTTGACGGACGCTCCGGGAAACACGAAAACCAAACCCATGCAAAGCACCCACCCGATTCCGCGCCGTGAATTCCTGCGTCGCAGCGGCACCCTCAGCCTTGGTACCGCCGCGCTCGCCGCCGCCCCCAGCATCTTCCTGAACCGCACCCGCGCCCAGACCGGCGAGAACCCGAGCGAGTGGATCCGCGTCGGCATTATCGGCACCGGCGGGCAGGGGCGCGGCAACATGACCGCCCGGACCATGATCAAGCACGTGGTCGCCTTGTGCGACGTGGACCGGTCGCACCTCGCCGAGGCGGCCAAACAGTTGAAGGACCGCGCCGGCACCGAGGCCCGGACGTACAGCGATTACCGGAAGCTGCTGGAGGACAAATCGGTTGACGCCGTGTTAATCGGCACGCCCGACCATTGGCACGCGCTCCCGGCCATCCATGCCTGCCAGGCCGGCAAGGATGTGTACGTCGAAAAGCCCATGACCCTGACCATCCACGAAGGCTGGGCCATGGTGAAGGCGGCCCAGTACTACAAGCGCATCGTCCAGAACGGCAGCCAGCAGCGCTCCTGGCCCGACGAGAAATTCCGCCGCGCCTGCGAATACGTCCGGTCCGAGCGCATCGGCGACATCCGGGTTGTCCGCGTGGGGGTTGCCAGGGGTGAACTACCTCGACCGCGCCAAGCCCCCGCGCGTGCCGGACAGCGAGCCCCCGCCGGGCTCGACTACGATATGTGGCTGGGCCCCGCGCCCTGGCGCCCGTACAACAAACACCGGGTCCACTACCTCTTCCGGTTCTTCTGGGATTACTCCGGCGGCCAGATGACCAACTGGGGCGCCCACCACCTCGACATCACCCAATGGGCCCTGAACATGGATCAGAGCGGGCCGGTCGAGATCAGTGCCCGGGCCGCATTCAACAAGGAGGGCCTTTACGAGACGCCCGAGTGGTTCGAGATCAACTACACGTACGCCAACGGCGTCCGGGTGGTCTGCGGTAACAGCCACCGGATCGGCACCACCTTCGAAGGCCAGGACGGCATCATCTACGTGGACCGCGGTCGGCTCGAAAGCACGGTCCAGGGCGTGATTGAGGAACCGCTCGGGGCAAACGAGGTCCACCTCGAGGTCAGCAAGGATCACCACCAGAACTGGTTCGACGCCATCAAGAGCCGCAAGCCGCCCATCTGCGACGTCACTGTGGGGCACCGTTCCGCGACCGTGTGTCACTTGGGCAACATCGCCGTCCAGACCGGCACCACCATTCGCTGGGACCCGGTCAAGGAGGAGATTGTCGGCGATCCGGTGAAGGTGAAGCAGTTCGCTTACGAGTATCGCAAGCCTTGGGAACTGCCGAAGATCGGCTGAACCCCGCCCCGGGTGGCTGATCGCCTCGCCCGTGTTCTCCGGCCACCAGCGCGTGGGCACGGAGGGTGATCGCCTTCGCAGGACGCTCAGGATTCCCGGTCCTGCCGCTTCCGCTTGAGCCGCGAGGCCTGGGTTTGTTTGGTGGCGAGGCGCTTGCCACGCCGCTTGCGGATCTGCTGTTCCATCTTCTTGAACACGCAGTCGATGGCCGTGTAGAGATCGCTGCGGGTGTCGTCGGCAAACAGATCGGGGCCCCGCACTCCCAGCCGCACCGAGCAGGTGAACTGCTTCTCCGGTGCCTTGGAATTGTCGTGCACCAGCATCACACGCGCATCGATCGCCCAGCGGTCCAGGTGCTCGAGCTTGTCGATCCGGTCGAGGATGTGATCCTCGATGGCCTGCGTCAGCGTGATGTTGTGCGTGGACAGGATAAACTTCATGTCCGAAAGATGCCGACCGACCCGGCCGAAATCCAGTCAAAGGTTGGAGGGCTGCTGTGGCGCGCCCAGGGACGGCGGCAATCGCGGGTTCGGTTTGTCCAGATCGGCCTTTCGCTGCTTGCGCGTGCAGTCGCCAGCCCTGGCGTCGGCGAGAGGGCGGTTACGCCAGGAACACCGGCAAACGCTTCTCCATACAGAACGGGGCTCGCGGAGGAGGAGGGATGGAACCAGGGAAGCGGCCTGTTCCCGCCGGACCTGCACCGGGGCCATGAACCGCGGAGGGGGCAGGCGGGAAGCCCGCACCACAGGTTCACAGAGCGCCTCCCTCAGCCCCATCCCCGATGTTCGTAATCGGCGGAGCATCCAAGACGGGGGTTCCTCCACCGATGCCGAACATCGGGGATGGGGGAAGTGACGGGTCGGTCTGGCTTGCGGGAGGACCGGAGCCGGGCTAACTGGAGAGGGTGAATGCGCGCGCACATTCCGTGAACCGGCGGAAGTTCCTCCTCGGAAGCGTCGCGCTCGCGGCCGGCGCGAGCGGGGTGTGGACCGCGACCTCTGCCTCGTGGACGGCCCGCTTCTTTCGGGAACGCCTGGCCGAAGTCGGGCGGGCGATAGCTTCCGCGCCTCATCGACCGGAACCGGGGCGTTGGTCGGACCAGGCGATCACCCTGGCCTGGCTAGGCCATGCCTCCGTGCTTGTGAACTTCTTTGGTGTGTGGGTTCTGGTGGACCCCACGTTCTACCCGCGGATCGGCGTGAACGTCGGTCTCGGCGTTCTGGGCCCCCAGCGGCTGGTGGCTTCCGCGCTGGCACCCGGCGATCTTCCCGAACTCGACGCGGTGGTGGTGTCGCACGCGCACTTCGACCATCTCGACATCCCTTCCCTGCGGGCGGTACGTGGCCGACCCACCCTCATCACCGCGCCGGCCACCGCCGATCTCATCCCGCGCCGGCCATACGAGTCAGTCGTCGAGTTGCCTTGGGGGCAAACCCATCGCGTCGTCACCCGGCGGGGCGAGCTGCGGGTGCGCAGTCTCGAAGTGAAGCACTGGGGTGCTCGCATCCGCCGGGACACCTATCGAGGCTACAATGGCTACGTGCTCGAACGGGAAGGGCAGCGGCTCTTGCTGGGAGGAGACACC
Organism: Verrucomicrobiota bacterium; assembly: GCA_027493615.1. Taxonomy (GTDB): domain Bacteria; phylum Verrucomicrobiota; class Verrucomicrobiia; order Limisphaerales; family J093; genus DSVZ01. The sequence goes on along the minus strand of JAOSKK010000036.1, from coordinate 298,498 downwards.
GCGGACACCCCCTCTTTTCCGAGCATCGCCGGTACGGTCCGTTCGCCGCGGCCGTGATGCCAGTGGGGGCCTATGATCCCTGGATTCAAAACCACTGCACGCCCGAGCAGGCGGTGGCCATGGCGGATGCCGCCGGCGCAAGGTTCTTCGTGCCGATCCACCACCAGTCTTTCAAGCTGAGCCGCGAACCGGTGCACGAACCCCTCGAGCGCACGCAGGCGGCCCTGGCGGCTGAGCCGGAACGACTCGTCCTGGCGGCCGTCGGTCAAACGGCCGTGGTGTATCCCGCTCGGGCCGCAGCTCATTGAACCACAGGGAACATCGAGATGCGGAACTTCGTGCAGCCGTACGGGACGAGCGCCACCCGTTCCGCCGGCCGGGACCGTGCGACCGGCGCCGCGGGCAACCGGGGCGCCTTCGGGTCCGGGGACCAAGCGGTTTCGACGGCGTTCGCGTGCACCCGGAGGGGGGCTTCCAGCGGCCAGTTCCAACGGGCCGGCATGGCGCGACGCTCGACCGTGAAGCCGGGGTTCTGCACATCCAGCGCGAACTGCCAGCGCGCCGCGGGATCGGGCGTGTTGGGATCGGTGGTATCGGCGATGGCCAACGCGAAGAGCAACGGCCCGTACGAGACCGTGGCGTACGGCGCGCCCTCCGCGCGGGGTCCTTCGGGGATCGTCACTGGCATCACGCCCTGATTCGGGTTGTAGGGTGGACCCGAGGCAGCGTCTCGTCCCTGATGGAGCTGCGGGGTCATCGGGAGTTGCAGGCGCAGGATATCGCCGCTCTTCCAGCTCCGGAGCACACGCACGAAGCCGCGTCCGTCCGGCTCCGACGGGAGGGCGGCTCCGTTCACGCTCAGGCGGGGTGTTTGGCACCATGCGGGGACGTGAAGACTCAGGGGGAAGGCTGCTTCGCGTTCCGGTTGCACGGCGATCTGGATCGTGTCGTCGAAGGGATAATCCGTCTGGCAGGTGAGCACGATGGGCACGCGTTCGGCCACCAGCGCCGACACCCGACAGGGGCCGTAGGCGGTGGCTGCCAGGCCGTTGTCGTAGTGGCCATCCACATGTGCGTGACGTACCACGGCAGGATCCGGTTCAGCGCCGCCGTGCAGCAGAGGGGCGAGTGTTTGGGTTGGTAAGCGCCACCGGCGGCCCGGGGTCCGTGGGGGAAGTCGGGTGACAGGTTGACGATGCGGTTGGGGCTTTGGAAATAGACGTGTGTCTTGAAGTCGCGCGAGACCGTGGCGGGTCCGGCGTTGAAGAACGCGCGTTCGAGGCGGTCGGCCATCCGGCCATCGCCGGTCACCTGCAGCAGGCAGACCTGGCTCCAGACGTAGGCCGCCACGTCACAGGTCTCGGTGCCGCGAAAGGCGCCGGTGGGTCCGTAGAACTCATCCGAGGTGGGCACGCCGTGGGGTTGCATGGCGATCCGTTCCAGGAGGTCGTGCCAGCCCACGGCGGCTTCCAGGTACCGTCGGTCCCCGGTCCAGAGATAGCCCACGGCCCAGGGAGTCGTGCTTTCGAGAAACTCGACCACGTGGGCGTTGTCCACCGTGGTGCCCGGTCTGAGGTCCGGAGCGCGGCGATAGCGCTTGAGGCTGGGCAGGAGCGCCGTGTCCTCCCGCCGGAACAGAGCATCCAGCGCCGCGGCAACCCCGGGGTTGCCTGACCAGCAGTAGGTGTCGAAGGCCGGCCAGGGATTCGACAGGTTGCCGGTGATCCAGCGCAGGCCATCGGGATCCGGGCCGTAGGCCATCTCGAGCGCCTGGAGGATGTGCGGGTCATGGGACCCCGCGTAGAAGCCCGCCAGGGCGCGGCCGAGGAGACCGCAGGCCCAGAGCGGCCAACCCTCGAGCGCGGCAGTGACCGCCTGGCGGTGCTCGGGGTTGTCCCGGTCCAACCACCAGAGGAACAGCAGCCCGCGGGCGTTCATGCGGTCAGCCACGGCGTAGAGGCGCTGTTTGGCCTGCGCGATGAGGGCGTCGTCGTGGAGCGCAAAGCCCAGGCGGGCCAGGCCATCGAACCAGTAGCCGCCTCCTTCATAAGGCCAGGCGCCCTGGTACCAGCGGAGCCGTTCGCCGGTCATCTGGTGGTCGGGCGCCCAGGCCCGCCGGAATTCGTCGTCGTACTCATCCATGTGGCCGGTGTAACCGTCGCGGGCGGCGAGGCACCAATCGCGCAGCCAACCGGCGGGTTCGATCGCGCCGGGAGGCAGCGCCAGGAATGCCGGGCGGGTGGGGGCTCGAACGGACGGGCGTAATGAGCGCGGGCCGGACGGGGGGCGGCGCCGGCGGGTCCGCGGCCCGGGTTGTCCACACGGACAGCGTTGCGAGGATGACCAGGGCCAGGCTCCGGGGGCGGTGTTCATGGGGCGAGCCTAGGCTCTCGGGACGCTTTTGCGCCAGCCCGCACCCGGCTGTTCGAGGGCGGATCATGGGTTCGGTGGGTTGTGACTCGACGTCTTGATGATCTTGGGCACAGTGCTGTGCAGCGCGACGTTGGTCGTGAGCGCCACGGTGGATTGAGCCACGGATCAAGACCGTCGTGCGAGACTCCAGGAGAAGGAAACGAAGCGAACGAAGAGCGTGAAGGGAACCCTGGCATGGGCGTCTTCTGCAGGATGCCGTGCCGCCCAACGTTGCGGCTGTGCACCCACCGTTTGATCCTGCTACTCGACAACGTCGGACTTGTAATAGCCGCCGCTCACCCCTCACGCCAACCTCCCGCCGTGAACAACAACCGAATCCGAATCCGGGAGGACTTCTCCGCGACCCCGCTGTGTCCGCACTGCGGGCGGGAGATCCGCGAGCTCGCCGCCCGCCGGGTGGAGTCGATGCTGGGCGTGCGGTTCCTGTACTACTGTTGCGAGTGCCACAAGGTGCTGGGCGTCTCGCACCGGAAAGGCTTCTGGATGGGATGAAGCCCGGCGATGACCGCCGGCGACAACCGCCTCGCCAAACATGCCGCACCCGACCATGACTATGCTGGCAACCGTCATGACTGGATCCGTGACCACGCAATACGCCGTCGGCTGGTTCACCCTCGCGCTGATCAACGCCGGGCTCGCCCAAGGCAAGGGCCGCAGCGGCCTGGCTTGGTGGCTGGTGTCCCTGTTCCTGGGGCCGATCGCCACACTCTTGATCGTTCTCCTGGATCGGGTGAAGCCGCAGTAGGCCGCCCGAGGAGGTTCAAACCAGGCTCTGAGCCTGGCCAGAACTCGGCTTCTGCCCCGCGTCACCGGGCAGGTCGAGCTTGAGGGACTGAGCCTCTGACTCATCACCTCCGCCGAAACCGACCGCTGGAAAGCCCTGGTGACCGGGCACCAGGGTCTGCGGAACGCCCAACTCGTTGGCGAGCAACTCCGTCACGCGGCCGAGTCCCAAGGCCTGCGGTTGGACGTTCCTGGGACCGACGGCCGGCTTGGGTCCTCAGGCGCAGGATTCCTACGACTGTCACGCCCTGCCCGCAGAATGTCGCCGGAGAATTGGCTTGTCGGCAAGCGCCGCGGGGCGTCACAAATGGGGCGGTCACACCGGCGTCCACCGTGAATTCGCGGGCGTCCAGGTGCGTCCGTGCTGTGTCGGTGCCCGGCGCGCAAGCCGGTGGGTCCGTGACGGCGCGGGCCAGGCCACCGGCAAATCACAGATCAAGACAGAAGCCAACTCTATGAATGCAATGACTCGTCGGCAGTTTCTCAACCGCACGACCTCCGCGGTCGGCACCGCCGCGCTGGCCTTCCCCTTTGTGGGCAACGTGCTCGGCGCCAACGAACGCATCCGCGTCGGCTGTATCGGCGTCGGCGGCAAGGGGGACAGCGACAGCAGCGACGCGAAGAACTGTGGCGGCGAGGTCGTCGCCCTCTGTGACGTGGACAAGAACACGCTGGCGCGCAAGGCCAAGCAGTTTCCCGAAGCCAAGCTCTACCAGGACTACCGCAAGCTGCTCGACGAGATGGGGCGCGACATCGACGCGGTGACGGTCTCGACTCCAGACCACAACCACGGGGTGGCCGCCATCCGGGCCATGAAAATGGGCAAACACTGCTTCTGCCAGAAGCCGCTCGTCCAGAACGTCGAGGAAGCCCGCATCATGCGGAAGCTGGCGGCGGAGAAGAAGCTGGCCACGCAGATGGGCAACCAGGGCAGCGCCGAGAGCGGCCTGCGCCGCGCGGTCGAGGTGATCCACGCCGGCGTCATCGGCAACCCCCTCGAACTGCATGTCTGGTCCAATCGCCCTGTCTGGCCGCAGGGTTACGACCGTCCGCCGGGCGAAGACCCGGTGCCCGCCCAACTCGACTGGGATGCCTGGCTGGGACCCGCAGCCTTCCGGCCGTACAAGAACAGCATCTACCACACGTTCGCCTGGCGCGGTTGGTACGAGTTCGGCACCGGCGCCCTCGGGGACATGGCCTGCCATACCGTCAACATGCCGTTCCGCGCGCTCAAGCTCGGTTACCCCACACTCGTCGAGTGCGAACTGGCCTCGCGCGTTTATCCCGAGACCTTCCCCGAGACCTCCCGCATCCGCTTTGAGTTCCCGGCCCGCGAGGGCTATCCGCCGCTCAAGTTCTGGTGGTACGACGGCAACCCCGGCGGCACCCCCACCGCCCCGGGTTCCGGCCCGCGCGAGAAGATCAAGCCTTTGCGGCCCGACGCCGAGAAGGTCAAGGAGATCATCATCACCCAGGGCAACCTGCCGGGCAGTGGCGCGTTAATCATCGGGGAGAAGGGCAAGATCTTCTCGCCCGACGACTACGGCGCCCAGTTCTACGTGGCGATGAAGGGCGAGGAGGAGTACAAGAACGCCGACCTTCACGAGGCTTGCAAGGCTGTGCCGCAGAGCATCCCGCGCTCGCCCGGCCACATGCAGGAATGGTTCCGCATGATGCGCGAAGGCACGCCCGCTTATTCGAACTTCGACATCGCCGCCTACCTCACCGAGATCATCCTGCTCGGCTGCGTGGCCCTCCGCGTCGGCGAAGGCTACCGCATGGAATGGGACGGTCCGAACATGAAGTCGCCGAACCTGCCGCAGGCCGCCCAGTTCGTCACCCGCCGCAACCGGCCGGGCTGGGAAGCTTGATCCGACCGAACCCGCAGCATCTGCAGCCCCTCCGCACGGCACCGGCCCCGCGCCGGTGCCGTTTCGTTGGTGAGGTCGAGCCAGGCCGCGTCCCTTGCCATCCAGCGTCGGTTGCCCTTTTTGGGGCGCGGTGGTGGTTGGAGGACGAGTTCCCGCGCGCGTTGCCCGAGGCTGCGATGGTCCAGGCCTTTGTCGACGGCCGACAGGCGGCTACACTGCGCCCATGCGCAAGCGTGTCCTGTGTCTATTGTTCCCCGGGTTCGAGGAAATCGAGACGCTCACGCCAGTGGACCTGCTCCGCCGGGCCGGTGCCGAGGTGGTGATGGCCTCGTTCACCGGCGAACCGCTGGTGACCGGGCGCTCGAACGTGACGGTGCGGGCCGACGCCGCCCTGGCGGACGTGGCCGGGCAATCATTCGACTTGCTGCTGCTGCCGGGGGGCCCGGGCGTCAAGGCCGTGCGGGCCGACGGCCGGGCGGCAATGCTGGCGAAGCAGTTTGCCGCCTCGGGGAAGACCGTGGCGGCCATCTGCGCGGCACCGACCGTTCTCGCCGACGCCGGTCTCCTGACCGACCACCGCTACACCGCCCACTTCTCCGTGAACGAAGAGCTGCCGATGGCGTTGGCGGGGGAGCGCGTCGTCGAAGACGGGCCCATCATCACGTCCCGCGGCGCCGGCACCGCGCTGGATTTCGGACTGGCGCTCGTCCGGCACCTCTTCGATGACGCACGGGCCGCGGAGGTGTCCCGGGCGGTCATGGCTTAGCGGGCATGGAACCTGGCCGGCGCCGGGGGCATCTCGTTTGGACCGGAACCATGTCCAGCGCGTGTCCGTGCCGCGCGCCGGCCCTCAACCTCAGAGGTCGGGACGATGGGTTCAGGCGCGCGGCGGCCACACGGCGATGATGGTGGAGTCTCGTCAACGAAACCCGTTATCGCGGTGCCTTTTACCGCGTCTGTAGTTTAGAAGCTATTGGCTTCGCCCGGGGACACGGTCGCTCCCGCCGTGGCTTTTCCCGGAACACGACCAGCCCAAGCACTTGTCCCCGGGAGCGTCGGTTTGGAGGCTATCGGATTGTGCAGTTGTTGGCAGGCGATCGCTGTGCGGCGCGAACGGGCGGAACGGCGGCCCCAGGTACCGGCACCTTGCGCCGCCTCGCAATGTCGGCGTATGACCCTTTCCCAAGCCCGGCGCCTGCTGGGGCGCGGTGCTCAGCCCGAATCGCTATGTATCTCCCGTCGAGCCGGGAAAGCCGATTCCCACGGTCACGGACCACTGCAGTCAACTGAGACGAAATGCCCCTTGCCGCCGCCCCTCGCCCCCCTCTCGTGGTGGTTTTTGTGTTTTTCCTGTGGGCAATTTCCTGTTGACACGATAGGTGGCTCAATTACCGTTCTCCCCATTCTCCCCGTTCTCCCCGTTCTCCCCGTTCTCCCCGTTCTCCCCGTCGGGCGCGGTGGAGTCGGAGTGACGAGTTGCTGTGATGGAACCGCACGAAAACCAGTCGCGGATGATCACGCGGGAGCCGTGGCGGAGGCTCCTTCCCATCTTCTCTCTCTCGGTGGGTGGGGCCCTTTGGGTGACGGCCGTCTTGAAGCTCTCAGCGGTGGCAGCCGCCATCCCCGAACTGGACTCGCCTGACCCCGTGTTTGGCGTCCTGACCACCCGCCAGATTCTCCTGTTAGCCGCGGTGCTCGAAGTGGCGGTGGGCCGGCAGCTTCTTCGCTGGCAGGAGGACCCACGCGCGTTGGGGTTGATCGCGTGGCTGGTTATCGCGTTCTTGGCGTACCGTGGCGCGGCGTGGTTCAATGGATGGAGGGGGCCTTGCCACTGTTTGGGAGGACGGTATGGATGGGCCTACTTCGTGCCGGTGTACCTGCAGGACGGGTTGACCAAGCTGCTGCTCCTCTGGATGCTGTTTGGCACAGGCATTCTCAGTTGGTGGGCAGGACGCGGCAGCCGCGCGACCGACACGCGTCCTGCTCCAACCCGGGCGGAGGAGGTGTCGGCTCATGAATAGCACTCAGACCCACACTCCGGGCAAACCCCTGGGGCTGGTTTATCCCGCGTTGCTCGGTGCCGGCCTGGCCCTGGCTTGTGCGCTGGTATTGCGAGCCGCCGAGCCGGCCGTGGGCGTGCAGGGAACCGTGGTGAGTTATGATCACATCGAGGATCCTTCCCAACTGCTGGAGCGTTCCCGGTTCGAGGTCGTCGTGGACCGCGACCGGTATGCGATCAACGTGACGGACGAGAACCTCACCGACTGGGTGGTCTCTGATGGCCGGGTTTCCTACATGATCAATGATTTCGCTTTGCACCTCCGGCATGTGCCCAACCCGGCGGCCTCACCCCTGCTGGCGAAGGTCTGGTACGGCCCTCAGGTCCTGACCTTTCGCCCCTTCGCGGGGGTGCTCTGGCTGGCGTTGACCCCCTATCCCTCCCGCATCCAGCGGGAGGCGGGACCTGCGCCTCCTTGGCCGGCGTTCTGGATGTTCGCGCTCAACGAATCCTTTGCCCACGCCTTGCGATGGACCAATGTGGCGTTTCTGGCCGGCCCGGCTGACCGCCGTCTGGTGCAGAGTCTGGACTGGATTTGGTCGGCATCGGCGCTGGATACCCTGGTGGCTCGCAACCGGAAAACGACCCTGCATTACTGGCATGTCGATCCGCAACAAACCAAGATCAAGGAGGCGAGGAGGACCCTGATTCGCGATGGCCTCGACGGCACGGTCGCCGCGCGCTACCGGGTGCTGCAGACCACCAATTACGGGGGCGTCGAGTGGCCGCTGGAGTTCCGCTTCGAAACGCTGAGCGAGGGGAAAGTCACCATGACTTGGCTTGGCCAGGTCCATGCGCTGGGCTTGACACAGCCCCTAGTCATCCCGCCCTCGGTGTCCCGGGCGCTCTCAGTCGACGATCACCGCTTCACCGATGAAGCGGTGCGCCTGAGCAACATCAAGTACTACCTGACCAATAGCCCGTGGCCGGGGACCAATGACCCCGCCTTGCGCCAACTCTTCGAGGCAGAGAGGACCCGCGCCCTGCTTGCCCAACCACGCCTGGGCCCCGGGGGCCGCCTCGCCTTCGCCATCGCGGTGATCCTCCTGACGGCACTGAGCTTTCCCGTCCTGGTCCTGAAATGGGGCAGGCCGGGCAACAAAGCAAACCACAGCGAGAACAACCAACATATCCAGAGATGAAAACCCATCACCTCGTCCTCACGCTGGCGATGCTGGCCGGGGCGTGCCTGCTGCTGGCCCAGAGCCTGACGGAATACTGCTATCAGGGTCAGCCCAGTGCGCCGGTGGCCACGTGTACGGGAACCCCACCCAACTGCAGCGGGCGATGCACCCGCAACAACACGGATTGTAGTGTCTGCATTCAAGGCAGTACGAACTGCCCTCGCAATCCGAGAGACTGCAGCGTCTGGCAGGAAACCAGAGGTTGCGCTAATGTGAACGGTGTGTGCGGCTGTCCTCTGACGGGCTTTCAGTATTACCGGACGCTCGGTTACTACACGAGCGAATGTTGACCAGGGTTTGCGGTGGGCGTGGTACGGCAGCGGGAGCGTGAGCAACGCGCTGCGGCCCTGTCTGACTCCTTGTGCGCTACCGGACCTTTGGCACGCCTCGTGGCCCCAGAGATCAGCCCGGTGCTCGCTTCGCGTTCACTCTGGTCGAGCTTCTGGTGGTCCTGACGGTCATTGGCATCCTCGCGGGACTTCTGTTGCCGGCGTTGTCCGCCGCCAAGGGCCGAACGCGGACCGCGCGGTGCACGGCCAACTTCCGGCAGTTCGCCCTGGCCTTGCCGCTCTACACCCATGACCACGAGGATCGGCTTCCCCCAACGCCGACGGTCGCGACGAGGCGCCAGGTGCCAAGTGGGTCGAGGGGTGGCTGGGGTTACCCGGTCCGGACTGCACCAACACCGCGCTCCTGCGCCAGAGCCTGCTGATACCCTACCTGGGCGGGGAGGTCCGCCTCTTCCAGTGTCCCACCGCCCGGCCGGTGACGGTGGCGGGGGTCACGCAACCGCGGGTGCGCACCGTCTCTCTGAACTGCTTCCTCGGCTCGCCAGTAGGGAGTCCGGTGGTGCGCACCTATCGGCGGTTGGGCGAAGTCCTCCGGCCCGTTCAGACCTTCACGTTCATAGACGAACGCGAAGAGACCATCAACGACGGGAGCTTCGGGCTGCAATGGGAGTTTGACCCCGCAACGCCGGCAGCTTGGGTGTTACGGGACAAGCCAGGCACACGGCACCGCGGCGGCGCGGTGCTGGCGTATGCGGACGGGCATGTGGAGACGCACCGCTGGCGGGACGGGCGCACGCTCGATCCGCCTCGAGACGACGCGCCCTCGCCGGGCAACGCGGACCTGAGCTGGCTGCAGGCCCGAGCCACCGAGCGGCCCGGGCTGGAACCGTGAGGAGGTTGGCATCCAGGCTCGGTTTTGGGCCCGCGGTGGCGGGCGGCTGCGGCAGTTCCTCAGATACTGCGTGGTGGGGGCCAGTGGGGTGGGGGTCGACATGGCAGTCCTGCACGGGCTGGTGGCAGGGTGCGGCTGGGCGGTGCCACTTGGCAAACTCTTGGCCGCGGAGGCCGCGTTGCTGAACAACTTCCTATGGAACGAAGTGTGGACCTTTCGCGGAGCTAACACCCGCTCACCTTCGGGGCGCTGGCGGGGCGTGGCAACGCGGTTGCTCCGCTTCCAGGCGATTTGCGTGGCGGGGATCGGTCTGGCCATTCTGAGCCTGCACGGGCTCCACGCTGGGCTGGGGCTGAACTTGTACCTGGCGAACTTGGGAGCCATCGGGCTGGCAACGGCTTGGAACTTCGGCCTCAACGCGTGGCTGACGTGGCCGGATCGGCCTGCCTGGGCGACACACCTCTGACCACGCTGAGGCCGATGACCGATGCCGTCCCGAATGAACCGGAGCACCCCGCGGTGGCGGTTGGTGGCTCTGGCGCTGGTAGGCGTCAAGCTGGGCTATTGGGTCGTGGTGCTGTCCTTCGTATGGTGGGGCGAGGGCTTTGACGCAGAGGGGGCGGAGCGCATCCGGCAAGACTGGTTCCCGGCGGAGACGCCGCCGCCGGAGCACGGACGGTGGGCACGGCATGTCGCAACTTGGGATGCGGAGCATTACCTGTACCTGAGCTGCCACGGCTATGGGCCGGGGGTGCGCTCCGTCGCGTTCTATCCGCTGTGGCCATTGTTGGTTCGGGCGCTGGCCCCGCTGGCGGGCGGGGATCATCTCTTGGCGGGTCTGGTGCTGGCCAACCTTCTTTCGCTGGCCGGGTGGGTCCTCTTTCATCGCCTGTGCGCCCGGCGTTTCGGGGAACGCACGGCGGATCTCGCCCTGACGTTGCTGGTGGCGTTTCCGGGTGCGCTGTTCTTCCAGTTCCTTTACACCGAGGCACTCTTCTTCCTGCTGCTGATGGGGCTGTGGTGGGGGGCTGGAACGGCGGCGTCGAACCCTGGCTGGAGCGGCGGCGTTGCTGCTGCCGCTGACGCGGGGGGTGGGGGTGTTCGCGGTGCTGCCGATCGCGTGGGTACTGGCGAGGGAGAGCGGGTTGAGGGCTTGGGTCTGGCGTCTGGCATTTGGGGCCGGGCAGAAGTCAGCAGTCAGAAGTGAAGGGTTCGTGCAGATTGGGGTTCCGGAGTCTGGGTTCCTCAAGACGCCCTGGCTGCTATTGGCGGCCCCGGGGTTGGGATGGACGGTGTATCTGGCCCTGATGTGGCAATGGACTGGCGACCCGTGGGCCGGTATCGAGGCCCAAGGATACTGGGGCGTGCACGCGATTTCGAACTTGTGGGACGTGCCAAAGTTCGTGAAGGGCTTCTTCGAGGTGCGCGCCTGGCATGAGTTCACCGGCTCGGTGCTGGACCGGTTGGGATTTCTGTTGGTGCTGTATGCGCTACCGGTGCTGTGGCGGCGGGGCAGGGACTTGGTGGCCTGGACCCTGATGCTCGCGGTGATTCCGGCTATGAGCGGGACATTCGTGTCCTTCCTGCGCTTTGCATCGTGTGCGTTTCCGGTGTTCTTGGCGGGCGCAGCGGTCTTGAGCACCGCCAAGTGGCGCTGGCCGCTGGGCGGGGCGCTGACGGTCAGCGTCGGGCTTCACCTGATCCTGCTATGGCGTTTCCTCAACTACCAGTGGGCGGGCTGAGCTGGCGCCACGGCGGCCGCGTGGTGGACCTGGCGTTGCCGCTGGGCTTTGGGCTGGCGCTGTTGCTCCTGACGCCGTGGCGGACGGCGTTTCAGTTCAACGCGGATGAGGGATTTGAACTGATGAAGGCCCTGCTGGTCAGCCAGGGGCACGCCCTCTACGGGGCGTTCTGGAACGACCAACCGCCGCTGCACACCGAATTGCTGGCGCTGTTGTTTCGGTGGTTTGGGCCTTCGGCCGCCGTGGGGCGATTGCTCAGCGTTGGGTTTGCGGTGGTGCTGGTGGCGGTGCTGTACGGACTGGCCCGGCGCTGCGTCAATCGGTGGGCCGGCGTGGTGGCTGTGGCCTTGCTGGCCTCCGCCTCGCAGTTTCTCACCCTGAGCGTGTCGGTGATGCTCGACTTGCCGGCTTTTGCGCTGGGGGTTGGCGGCGGTGTGGGCTTGGTACCGCTGGGCTGATGGCGCCGGGCGGCATTGGCTGGCGGTGTCCGGCATGCTGATGGGCTGCGCGCTGCAAGTGAAGTTTACGGCCGGCTTGCTGCTGCCGGCGTTCGCGGTGGCTTGGTTGACCGGCGGGGAATCGGGCGGCGCAGACCGCCCTGGCGCGGCGGCTCCGTTGACGGGCCGGACAGACCGATCGCGTCGGTGCCGATGTGGCTGGGGCGATGCGTGGCTGTGGCTGGGCTGCTTGGGGGCGCCTTTGGCCTGGTGGTCCTGCTGTACTACGGCCCGGGGGCCTGGACGATGTTTGCCCGCTCGCACTTTTCGGCGGGCACGCGCGTGGCGGCCCGCACAGGAGGCCTGGCGTTGCGCCCCGAGCAGTGGCTGGATGATGCCGGGCTGGTGTTGCTCGCCCTGCTGGGGCTGGCCCTGCAACTGAAGCTGCGTCAAAGGGGATTGTGGTTTCCGGTGGTCTGGGTGCTCACGGCGCTGCTGGTTCACTGGCAACACCGGCCCTTCTGGTCGTATTACCTCCTGCATTTCGGCATCCCGCTGGGGTGGCTGGGCGGGGCAGGTGTGGTGGAGGGCTATCGCCGGATCTGGCGCAGGTTTCCGTCTTTGGGCCGCGCCGGCTGGGGGTGGCCTGCTGTGGCCTGGTTCAGTTGGTCGCTGGCGTGCGCGGGCGGGTTCGGCCTGGCGCTGGAAAGGGGCGCACGAGAACTGCGGGGCCTGCGGCAGGCCCCCTGCGAACCAGGAACGTCACGTCGAGGCGCTGCGAGACCACGGTCACGGGGCGCGCTGGGTTTTCACCCACGACCTCCTCGCCGCCTTCTGGGCGCGACTGGCTGTTCCGCCGGAACTGGCGGTGATACCCTGGAAGCGCCTCTGGTCAGGCCAACTCACGCCGGAGCAGGTCCGTGACTACTTGGGGCGATATCGTCCGGAGGTGATCTTGCTCTCGAAGTGGCGGCGCGGAGCCTTTGGGCTCGAAGACCAACTTGAGGCCGACTACCACCCCGTTGCCTCCACGCCGGGCCTCTTTGTGCGCCGTTAAGCTTCTCTGCGGCGTGGGCACTCTGCGTGTTGCTGCTCTCGTTGGCAGAATCTGAAGGTCGGCTGCTCGGGACGGACGACGCGCCGTCTTGCGGCCTCTTGGGTTGCGCGTTTTGGGCTTGCCGGCAATCCACCGCGCGGCATAGTCCTGCATGTCCGCCGGCGGGCGCGCGGGTTACGTCGCCGCCGAGCAGATGGTGTGGGGTCGTAGCTCAGTTGGCAGAGCGTCTCGTTCGCAATGAGAAGGTCAGGGGTTCGACTCCCTCGGCTCCACCACTCCAGATCAATCACTTACGCCGCCCTACGGCGGCGGCTTCCGAAGCCGTTCTAACCTCCGCTGTAACCTTTCAGCCACGGTGCACGATTCCGGCGCGTGGCCACCAACCTGTTCCGCTACGTCGAGACTGGCACCTACTACCTGGTGCGGAAGGTCAAAGGCTGGACAATCTGGCGGTCGCTCGGCACCGCTGACCGCGACGAAGCGCGAAGAAAAATCGGCGAACGGCTGGCTACGCCAGGCGTCGCCACACCGCCCGCGCCGCCCGTCGCGCCAGCAACAGATGGTGCTCCGCCGTCCCTGGCAGACCCGGCCAAGCCTCCATCGGTCAGCATCGTGCTCAACGACCTCCTGAAGCTCTACGAGGCCAACCTGAGTGGTTCCGCGGCACGGCGTACAAGGTGACGGGGTGGGAGGCGCTGGGCTCGACGGCCCGGTGCCGCCGGGTGCGGGAGGACTTCTACGAGGCCCATGATCGGCCCAAGCAGTTGTTTGTGCGGGAACTGGTCAAGCACGCCTGCCAGGGCCTGCGCGCGCGGCAGTTGCCGGCCCGTTGGGGGGCGCAGGAACGGACCACCCCGCGCCATTGTCTGCTGGCGGGGGAGGCCTTGCGCAGTCTCTGGCAGGTGCTCCATGAGGCCGTGCCCGAGAGTCGGGACGCCCAGGGGTTGCGGCATCGGCAGGCGACGGTGCTGGCGATCACCTTTGCCTACTTGCTCAGCGGCGGCCAGGGGGCCATCGGGGCGTGGCGCTCTTTGCCCAGGACCTGAGCCCGCGCCAGCGATCGGCCTTGCGCTGTTGGTTCAACCGCCGCCGCCGCCAGTACGACGTGCCGACGGAGAACTGTGTGTACCGGGTGCTCAAAGCCGTGCCGGTGCCGGCGTTTCAACAGGCCCTCTGGACGTGGCAGAAGGCCCGCTATGGCGCCGCCGACGGCGGGGTCGTGGTACTCGATGGCAAGGCAACCAGCCCGACCTCCAAGAACAAGCGCGCCACTTCCTTCCGGAAGATTTTTCCCCCTCAACTGCTCACGGTCGAACAGGGACACGGACGCCTCGAGTGGCGCGGCATTGCCGTGAAGGAAGTGACCCCGGCCCAAATGGGTTTTCCGCACGTGGCCCAGGTGGCCCGGCTGGACCGCATCCGGGTCCTGGCCAACGGCCGGCAGGAGGTCGAGACGGTCTGGCTCATCACCAGCCTGACGCCGACGCAAGCCGATGCGCGCCGGCTCCTGGAGTTGGCGCGCCAGTACTGGAGCATCGAGAACGGCACGCATTATCCCTTGGATGTCAGCGCGGGTGAGGATCGCTGCCGGGTGGCTCATCCGGTGGCGGCCACGGTGCTGGGCATCCTGCGACGCGCCGTGCAAGGCGAGGCCCGCGCGTGGGCCCGGCGTCAGCCCTGCGCCCGGGATCGAACCTGTCCCACCTTCCTGGCCAAGATGAGCCGCCGCCCGGGACAGGTGATCCATTTGCTCACCCGCCCAATCCGACTCCAGAACGGCCCTGTCGAAACTGCTTGCCGCTGCTTTTGTGCAGCCCGTAGTATGTCTCCGACGTTGCGTGGCGGCTGAGAGTCTCCCCGACCCGAGGTAGATGAGTGAAGACGGTCGGACGATCGGTTCCTGTGGCTTCGGATGGGGTGGAGATTGTGGTGGGGATCCGGGGTTGCGGTTCACGGTTGCAATCGGAGATGCTGAGGGGGAGGGAGTGGCGCGCGAGTCGCTGGTTTAGAGTTGGTTTGGCTGGGTAGCTCAGTTGGTAGAGCAGAGGACTGAAAATCCTTGTGTCGGCGGTTCAATTCCGCCCCCAGCCACCACACAGATCTGCTTGGTCAGAAAAGGTTTGGGAGGATTTTGGGCCCCAGCGGACACCAAGGCCTACCTGGCGGGTTCCGACCCGCGCATGACCAAACGCACCTGGGCGGAACTGATGACAGCGTTCGCCCGGACCAAGAGCGGTAGCAACCGGTTCCGGTGCGGGCGAGCCATCGAGCAGAAGGCCTTCGACCTGATCTGCAACCGCCCCTGGTCAACGACAATTATTGCGTGAGCATGCATCCGCCGGGGAGCAGGACCCGCCCGGTGCGGTCTGCCGTTGTCATTTCCGGAGGGGTTCACTAGCGTCCGGGCCAATGGCCACTGTTGCCGAACAATTGCGGGCTGCCCGCGAGGCCGCCGGGTTGACGCCAGCGCAGGTCGCCCAGCAGACGAAAATGCGGGTGGATCGCGTCGAGGCCGTCGAAGCCGGGAATTACGAGGTGTTCACGGCGCCCGTTTACATTCGCGGGTTTGTGCGGACCTATGCGCGTCTGGTGAAGGCGGACGAGAGTGCCGTCATGACCGCGTTGGATGCTGAACTGGCGCAGACGGCACGGTTTCGCGAACATCCCAGCCTTACGGGTGAGGCCTCGGGGACGCTGGACCGCGTGATGCTGCGGCTCTCGCTGGTGCCGTGGCGACTCGTCCTGCCGGTGGCGGCCTTGGTAGGGGGTGGTTCTGGTGGCGACGCTGATCTATCGGGCGATCGATCGGGCACAGACGTCGGATCCCCTGGCCGGGCTCGAACCGGCCGTGTATCAGCCCACCGCGGACACGAACGCCGAACTGCTCCCCATCCCCGCCCCGCCGCGCTGATGAACCGATCGTCCCGTCCGGTCCCGGTCGGCCGCGTGCCCGCTGCCGGTCCGAATTCACCCGCCGCCGCCCGCCCGCCGCTCCGCGTGGGGATGGTCTCGCTGGGCTGCGCCAAGAACCTCGTGGACGCCGAAATCATGTTGGGCACGCTGCTCAAGGACGGAGTCGAGGTGATCAACGACCCCACGCAGGCGGACGCGGTGATCGTGAACACATGTTCGTTCATCGACGCCGCGCAGGAGGAGAGCGTGGACAGCATCCTCGAGTCGGCCGCGGTGCGCGATGCCCGACAGCCGCACCAGGCACTGATCGTTGCGGGCTGCCTGTCCCAGCGGTTTCGCGACGAGCTTCCCCGCCTGTTCCCGGAGGTCGATGCGTTCATGGGGATCGATCAGGTGGCGCGCGTGGGGACAGTAGTGCGCGAGGCGCTGGCCCGGCGGGCCGAACGGTTGGGGGAAGGGCGAAGGGCGAAGGGCGAAGGGCGAAGGGCGAAGGGGGAGATTACGCAGCAATTGGCGGAGCTGGGTCAGGCGCGGCCGGAATCTTCTGATCGGGCCGAGGCGTGGGTCGAGGTGGATGCCCGACCAACGTACGTCCCGGACTATGCGACGCCGCGGTTTCGGCTGACGCCACGCCACTTTGCCTATGTGAAGATCGCCGAGGGGTGCAACCATCCCTGCAGCTTCTGTATCATTCCCCGGATGCGCGGGCGTCATCGGAGTCGTCCGCTGGACGACATCGTGGAGGAGGCGCGGCAGCTCGTGGCGTCGGGGGTGAAGGAGCTCAACCTGATTTCCCAGGACTCGACGTACTACGGGCTGGACCGGCGTCCGAACCCGCAGGGCGGGCTGGCTTCGCCGGCGCGGTTCGCCGCGGCGACGGCCGCATTGCCGGCGGAGGTGCCGACGTTGAGCCGGCTCTTGCGCGAGTTGAACGCCCTGCCGGGCGACTTCTGGATCCGCCTGCTCTACACCCATCCGGCGCACTGGACCGACGAGCTCATCGCCACGATGGCGGCGTGCCCGAAGGTGGCGCGCTACGTGGACCTGCCGCTTCAGCACATCCACGACGTGATGCTGCAACGCATGCGCCGCGAGACGTCGCGCGCCCATATTGAGTCGCTGCTGGGCCGCCTGCGGGCCGGGATTCCGGGGCTGACCTTGCGAACGACCTTCATCGTCGGGTTTCCCGGGGAGACCGAGGCGATGTTCGAGGATCTGCTGGCGTTCATTCGCGCGACCCGGTTCGAACGGCTGGGGGTCTTCCCATACTCGCGGGAGGACGGGACGGTGGCGGGTCGGATGGCCGGGCAGGTTTCGGGGCGGGTACGGCAGCGGCGACGGGAACGGGCCATGGCGGTGCAACGGGAGGTGGCGGAGTCAATCGGGGCGGCGTGGGTGGGGCGCGAGCTGCGGGTGTTGGTGGAAGGGGAGGCATCACGCGGGACCATGGCGTCGGCGCAGGTCGTCAACTGGGAACACGGATTCCTGCGGGCCGGGGAACCCGAGACGCTGCCGATGCGTCGGGAGCGGTGGTCTGTGGCGCGGGGTGAAGCGGACGCGCCGGACATTGACGGGCGGGTGTATGTGCGGGGACGGCGCGCAGAGGGAACTTTGCGCGGGTGCGGGTGGTAGGCCACACCGCGTATGACCTGTTGGCCGAGCCGGTGGCGGGGGGTGCCGGCGGGGGCGGGTCGGGGCCGAGGTTCGGTTGGACAGCACGGGCGGGATGGGGCTAAGTGAGCGGCGCATGAAACGCTGGTGGTTTTCCGGGATCCTCGGGGTCGCGCTCGTGGTGGGGATCGGGTGTCAGCGCGCGGCGAGTCCCGCCCCGGCAGCCACGGGCGTCACGAATGCGCTGCCGCAGCTTCACCTGAACCACGCCCAACCGCGGCTGCCCACGCTGTCGCTCTGGGTGGGGGCACACGAATTGACGGCGGAGGTGGCGCGGCGGCCGGTCGAGATCGCCACGGGCATGATGTTCCGCACCAACCTGGTGGAGAACGAGGGGATGCTGTTTGTGTTTTCCCGGCCGTCCCAGGTGGCGTTCTACATGCGCAACACGCTGGTGCCGCTGTCCGCGGCGTACATTGGGCCGGACGGCGCGATACTCGAGATTCACGATCTTCAGCCGCGGGACGAGACGCCGGTGCCGGCCACCAGTGACCGCGTGCAGTACGTCCTCGAGGTGAACCAGGGCTGGTTCCAGCGTCATGGCATTTCACCGGGGGCGGTCCTCCGGACTCCGTACGGCGGTCTGCATGAGGTGGATTGGCGCACCCTTCGTCCGCCGGGCCGGCAATGAAGGTCGCCCTCGCCCAGATCAACACCACGGTCGGAGACTTCGCGGGCAACGAGGCGAAGTTGCGCGGGGCGTACGAGCGCGGGGTGGCGGTAGGGGCCGAGCTGGTGGTGGCGCCCGAGCTGGCTACCACGGGCTATCCGCCGCGGGACCTTCTCTGGCGGCCGGGTTTTGTGCGGCAGAACCTCGGGCTGCTTGAGCGGTTGGCGGCGAGCACGGGCCCGACCGGCCTGGTGGTGGGTTACGTGGGCGAGAACCCCATCCGCCCGGGGCGACACCTCACGAACGCGGTGGCGCTGCTCCAGAATGGCCGGGTGGTCGCGACGCGCACGAAGACGCTGTTGCCGACCTACGATGTGTTCGACGAGGACCGCTACTTCGAGCCGGCGACGGAGAATCTGCCGGTGGAGTTCAACGGCCGCCGGATCGGGCTGACGGTGTGCGAGGATCTGTGGAACGACGAGGATTTCTGGCCGGACCGGCGTTACCGCCGCAACCCGGCGGTAGAGCTCGCGGCGGCGGGGGCCACGGTCCTGTTCAACGTCTCGGCATCGCCGTGGCACCTGGGTAAGAACCGCGTCCGGCACGCGATGCTGGGAAGTCTGGCGGCCAAGACGTGCTGTCCGCTGGTGTACGCGAATCTGGTCGGGGGAAACGACGAGCTGATCTTCGACGGGGCCAGCGTGGCGTTCAACGCGCGGGGCGAACTGTTGGGGCGGGCCGCCCTGTTTGCCGAGGATTTCCTCGTGGTGGACCTCGCTGCGGGCGCGGCGGTTCGTCCCGAGCCCATGGCGGACGAGGAGAAACTGTACCGGGGGCTGGTCCTCGGGCTGCGCGATTACTTGGCCAAATGTGGCTTCCGCGCGGCGCTGCTGGGGTTGAGCGGCGGGATCGATTCGGCGCTGACGGCGTGTCTGGCAGTGGCGGCCCTGGGGCCAGGGAACGTCCATGGCGTTTCCCTGCCTTCACAGTTCTCGTCGGCCGGGAGCCTCGACGACGCGCGCGTGCTGGCGGAGAACCTGGGGATTCGTTACGACGTGATTCCCATCCAGCGGGGTTTCGAGGCCGTGAAGGCGGAGCTGAACGGCGTGTTTGCCGGGAGGCCGGAGGACACGACCGAGGAGAACCTGCAGGCCCGGTTGCGCGGGGTGCTGCTGATGGCGCTGTCGAACAAGTTCGGGTCGCTGCTCCTGACGACCGGCAACAAGAGCGAACTGGCGGTCGGCTACTGCACGCTGTACGGCGACATGTGCGGCGGGCTGGCGGTGATCAACGACCTGCCCAAGCAATGGGTTTACCGGCTGTCGCACTGGATCAACCGCGCGCGGGTGATCATCCCGCCGTCCTCGCTGACCAAGCCGCCGTCGGCCGAACTGCGGCCGAATCAAACCGACCAGGACTCGTTACCGCCGTACGACGTGCTCGACGCGATCCTCGAGGCGTACGTAGTTGAGGGTCGGGAGGTCGAGGAGATTGTGGCGGCAGGCCACGACGCGGCGACGGTGCGGCGGATCGTGCGGTTGATCGATGCGAGCGAGTACAAGCGACGGCAGGCGGCGCCGGGGCTGAAGGTGACGAGCAAGGCGTTTGGGGTGGGGCGGCGCATCCCGATTGCCCGCCGCTTCTGAAGGCCTGCGCATTTCGGATCTGACACCCAGCGAGGGGCGGGGAATGAACGAGGTGATCACGAAACGATCCGTGAAAGTGGAAGTGAGGCAGGGTCTGAGGCGTGCCTCGCCAGAATCCTCGGATCGACCACCTCCAACAGCCGCCCGCCCACCGAGGACCAGCGGTCCGTGGGTGGCGGTGGGGGCTCCGAGGCGCGCCTGGCTAGAGTGATGTCCAGCGGATCTGACGAGACCCAGGCGGCAGCCGGTGCGCCGCGGCGGTGGCGGGCGCGGGAGCGGGCGGTGGCTTCGGCGGAGCTGGCGCTGAGCCTGGCCGAACTGCTCCGGGCGGGGTCGGTGTTACCCCAGGCGTTGACGGCCATGGGCGCGCGGCGCCGACAACAGGGGGACCCATTGGCGCCGGTGTTCGAGCGGATTGCGGTGGCGGTGCGGGACCAGGGCCGATCATTGTTCGAAGCGGTGCTGACGGAGCGGGCGGCGTTCACGCCGCGGTTCGTGGCGGTGCTGGCGCTGGCAAACCTGGGGGGACCGCTGTTCCGGACGCTGGTGCGGCGGCTGCGGGAGTGGGTGACGGACTTCAACGCGCTGCCGCCGGAGGAGGGGGAGGATTTCCCGCCGTTTCAGGATGAGGTGCGCGAGTTCTGCTTCTTGCTGGGCCACCTCGCGGCGGAGGGGGCGTCGCAACCCGAGGTGCAGCGGTGGCTGCCGCAGGTGTTCACGCCGCGGCTGCGGCTGCTGGCGACGCATGTGCTGGTGCGGTTTTATGATCAGGGTCTGCTGTTGTCGGAAGCCTTTGCACGGACGCCGCCGTTCAACGATCCGGAGATGGTGTTGGCGGTGCAGGCGGGCGAGGAATACAACCGGGTGGGCCGGGAGCTCATCGAGCTGGCGGACTGGCTGGCGGCGCGGCGGCGGCTGGAGGAGCGGCTGCGGTTCGGGGATTACCTCAAGCCGGCTCAGCCGGGCCAAGGACCGGGCCCTGCTCACGAATGACCTGAGCGGGATCCGGCAAGCCTCGGTTCTGGCGAGCATGCTGCCTATTGACCTCCGCTGGTAAGACGGTAGCTTACCACTCATGACGACCACGACGGTCTCCAGCAAAGGCCAGATTGTCCTGCCCGCCAGACTCCGACAGGAGGACGGTATTCGCCCCGGGCAGGAGTTCGAGGTCGAGCGGGTCGAGCCGGGGGCCTATCTCCTGAGACGCCGGACGCGCCGGAATGAAGGGCTGGTCGCGCTCCTGCGCGACTGCCCGGTCAAAGACTGGTTTCAGCCACTCGATCGCTCCGACACCACCGACGACATCCCGGCCCCCAAACTGACATGAAGTACCTGGTCGACGCCAACGTGCTCAGTGAGCCGACCAAAGCGGTGCCCGAGACCCGAGTCGTGGGCTGGTTGACCGATCACGAGGCGGACTTGGGCGTGGACGCGATCGTGCTGGGCGAGCTGTACGTGGGCGTGCTCGCCCTTTCGGAAGGGCGGAAACGCGCCAGGCTCGAAGCCTGGTTCGATGCCTTGGCTCGCGCGATTGAGTGTCTTCCTGGGATGCGGCGGTCAGCCGGCGATGGGCTCGACTGGTGTCTGACCTACGGCGCGAGGGTCGGGCTATGCCCCTGCTGGACTCGATGATCGCTGCCAGTGCGCTCGAGCACGATCTGACACTGGTCACTCGCAACATCCGCGATTTCCAGCCGGCCGGAGTCAGGGTTCTTGACCCCTTCGTGTAAGCCGGGCCACGCCAACCGGACGACTCCGTTTAGGCCTCCGCTTCGCGCTTCGCGGCTTCGCGGGGGTAGGTGGCTGGCGGCTTGACATCGCGGGGCGGTCGGGAGAGTAACGCACCATGAATCCCAGGCGCGTGTGCGGAGTGTGGGAGCGGCGGGCGTTTACGCTCATCGAACTGTTGGTGGTGATCGCGATCATCGCGATCCTGGCCAGCCTGCTGTTGCCGGCGCTGAGCCGGGCCAAGGACCGGCCCCAGCTCAGCAATGACCGGAGCGGGATCCGGCAGATTCTGTTGGCGGCGCACATGTTCGCCAGTGACAACGATGACTTTCTCCCCTTCCCGGGCTGGGGCGGATTTCCACCGGACCGGGACAACTGGGCGGTGGACAACCGGTTGCCCGACGGCATGAGCCGGGACGATCCGGAGTCGCGCGACGGGACCTTCTGAGCCGGCTCGCGACCCGGGGCCGATGCCGTGGTGGACATCGGCCCCGAGCGCTTGGTTGGTGGGGGAGACTCAGCGGGCGAGCGGGCGGACCCGGTAGAAGCGGTGTGGCTGGGAACCGGGTTGGTCTTCGCAGACGGCTTCGTCGCCGGGGAACAGCAGCGGCGGTAGCTCGGTCCAATGAACCAGGTCACTCGACGCCTCCACCGTGACGAGTTGGTCGGCCTGACCTTCGAGGACGAGTTGGACGCGACCGTCCGCCTGGCGTGCGAGGGCCTTGATCCGCAGCAAGCGACCGGCCTGCAAGGCGAGAGCCTCGAAGTTGCCCCGGACCGGTTCGACGGTGCCGTCGAAGGAGGCTTCCCCGGCGAAGCGCGCCAGACCCGCCGGTTCTTGGGGCGGCGTCAGGTCATACGTCAGGCTGCGGGGCTGGTCATCGAGGAAGAGGCCCCAGCGGATGCGGCTGGTGGCGGGATCGAACGTCGCGGTTTCGTCGAGTGCCGACACAGCCCAGCCGGTCGGCACCGCTTCTTCGACGGCCCACGCCCGGGTGTCGCGCGGGGGATGGACCATGAGCCGGACGGTCGTGGGCGAACCCGGGAACCACCGCGCCGGCATCTGCCGGTGGACCTGCGGATCGCGGCCACCCTCCACCGTCCCCGCCCCCGCGTGTCCCGGGACGACCGGATCCGGCTCGGGCACCGGCGCGGTGGGCACCCAGCACAGCGGTGCCGGGCCTTGGGTCGGGTCGAAGACGTAGCGTTCGCCGGCCTGCCAGAGATAACCTGCGCGGGAGACGTAGGAATGCGGGATGGGATTCGGGCCGGCAGGCCAGGTTTCACCGCGTTTCCAGGCGGCGGCGTAGGCCGTGAGTTTGTCGGCCGTGAGGGCGAAGTCCTCCGGGTCCAAGTCGGCGGGATGCGCCGTGCCGGCAGGTTCGATCCGGACATCGCCGAGTGTGGGATAGGACTTGCCATCCAACGAGCCCGTGCCCTGGAACTCGTGCGGGCCGGTCGCAGCGGCCGGCGGCGTCACCAGGTAGGTCAGGGTGCGCGGGCGCTGGTCGGTAAAAGGACCCCACTTCACCTTGCCGTGGGCCGCATCGAACACGCCGTCATGGCTGATCCGGCTGACCTCCCAGCCGGCCGGGGGTTGATCCTCGACCGCGTGCGCGGCGCCGTGGCGCGGGGGTTCGACGAGCAGGGCGACGGGGAAGGGGGTTCCCGGCACGTAGGCGGGCGGCAGGTCGCGAGTCACAAAGCTAAGCTCGACCGCGTCGCGCACCAGGATCTTGACCGGGGGAGTCCGCGGTCCGGCCGCCATCATCGTGAGCGCGGGCGACCAGGACATGAGGTCCGGGCGGGGCGTCGGCCCAGAGGAAGTGGTGCTCGATGGGGGTCCCGGGATCGGGCGGGACGAGGAAGTTGATCTCCGAGACGCCGATGCGTTCGCCGTCGGCGAAGAACTCGACGCGCGGAACATAGCCATCCGGATCCCCGGCCAAGGCAAGGAGCTCGATCGGGTCACCGACGGCGAAGACGGCGCCGGTTTGCGGCGAGAGGACTGCGACGCGTGGCGGGTGGTTGTCAGAGGCAGCATCGCGGATCACGGCGCGGGCCGTGTCTTGGGGACCGACACCGTAGCATTCCGGTGGAGGCGGGAAGATGGCGATGCACGGAGGTGCCAGGAGTTGGAGGAGGAGAGGTTCCTCGCCCTCGTCGAGGTCATCCGCGGCGGGCACGACCACGATCTCGGCCGCGCGTTCACCGGCTTCGAGCCGGACCTCGCCGCTGAGCTTCTCGTAGTCGACACCGTTTTCGGCCTTGCCACTCAGCCGGTATAAGGCGGTCAAGGCGACGTCGAGCGGGCCGGCGACACGTTGGATGAGGAAGAGGGCGGTGTCCGGGGCGGCGTCGGCGATGGGCTCGGTGGCCACGGGATCAAGCGCTGTGACTTCGAGAATGACCTGCTCGAACGGAGGGTCTTCGGATACGTGGATGAGGACGGGGTCGGAGCGCAGAAGGACGCCCGCGCTGGTGGCGGTTTGGGCGACCAGTTCGTGTCGCCCGGGCAGGGCCTGGGTCCAGAGGAACTCGTGTTCGATGGGCGTCCCGGGATCGGGCGCGACGAAGAAGTTGATTTCGGAGACGCCGATGCGTTCACCGTCCGCGAGGAACTCCGCCCGGGGAGGTAGCCCGCCGGGTCGATCGCGGTTGCCCTGATGAGGATGGGAGTGCCTCTCGGGAAGCGGGTACCGTCCTGGGGTTCCGTGATGACCAGCGAGGCATCGGCTGGCGGGGGTCGGATGGCGTCGTGGATCACGACCCTGGCCTCGGCCTGCCTGCCGTTGACGAAATAGCCGGGTGGCCAGGGAAACAGCGTGGAGTCCAGGCGCAGGATGATGGTCTCATCGCCTTCGACCAGGTCATCCTCGAGCGGGACCACCCGGATCTCGAGGACGCGGGTGCCGGCGGGCAGGGTAAAGAGGGCGCCCGCCGCATCTGGCACGATCTCGGGTTCGGGATCGAACCGATAGTCGCGGTTCAACTCCGCGGTGCCTTCGAGGGCACAAAGCACGCGCAAGGGTTCGGCAGCGGGCTCAGTGCGGCTGAGCTGGATGACAGCGGGTTTGACCCGGGCCTGCGGCGACGGCTCGGTCGTTTCTGGTTCGGTGGCTTCAAGCGCCACGGTGGGGGCCACGGGCATGACGGGGGTGACGGTGATTCGAACCGGCTTCGAGACGGCTGCCGGGATCCCTGACCCCGCCGGATGATAGCGGGCGGTGAGCGTGTGCTTGCCCGGGACCGCGGTCCGCCACGCCAGCGTGGCAAAGAACAGCCCGTCGCCGGGGGCGGGGCCCGGGCTGGCTATCGCTTGTCCCATCAGGTCTTCGCCGTCGTAGAACTCGACGATGCGTCTTCCGGTCCGGGAGTCGGGCTCGGTGATGGCGGCGATGAGCTGGATGACATTGCGTTGAATGAACGAGTCGCCGTCCTTGGGGAGGACGATTTCGACAGAGGCCTGGCTGGTTTGCGGTGCGCCGGCGGATGGGGAATTATCCCCGGTCAGGGACGGGAACCCTCCCCCAGCGGGGGCGGTTTGTGCCCAGGCCGTCGAGAGTGACGCGACGAGACCAACCGACAAGGTCCACGCCGCCGTCGTCCGTGCGATGCACCACGGAATCGAGGAAAGTGAAGGCTTGGGTTTCATACGCATTACCTTGGGAATGCGTGGTCTGAGAGGTGGGCGAACCGCCCGGCTGAAGATCAGTCGCGGCGGGGCACGGACCGCTGGGTTGGCGGCTCGCGTGTTGGTCCACATCCCTAATCACAGATGTAAAAAGAAGCGAACGGCGTGCCAACCGGCCGCCGCGAAGGACGTGTCGACGCCAGAGTCCGTGACCCGCCGCAAGACGCGCCTCGCTACGTGGAGTTCTCGATATCCGCCAATGCAGCCGAATGGGCACGAGGCAACCCGAACCGGGTTGCCTCGTGCCCGAGACCGGGAACCGATGCCCTCAGACTGCGATCCGTCGCAGCCGGAGCGCATTGCCGACGACCGACACCGAGCTCAGGCTCATGGCGACCCCGGCGATGATGGGGCTCAGGAGCCAGCCGAAGAGCGGGTAAAGAACGCCGGCGGCGATCGGGATGCCGAGCGCGTTATAGAGGAAGGCGAAGAGGAGGTTCTGGCGGATGTTCCGCCGGACGGCCCGCCCCAGCCGGATGGCGCGAGCGAGCCCGCGCAGGTCGCCTTTCACGAGCGTCACCGTGGCGCTTTCCATGGCGACGTCCGTGCCACTGCCCATGGCGATGCCGACGTCGGCGGCGGCCAGCGCCGGAGCATCGTTGATGCCGTCGCCCGCCATGCCGACATGGCGCCCCGCAGCCTTCAGGGAGAGGACCTTCTGGTGCTTACCCTGGGGCGTGACACCGGCCTCATACGCGGCAAGGCCAAGCCGCCTGGCGACCGACTCCGCGGTGCGCGCATTGTCGCCGGTGAGCATGATCACGCTGACGCCGAGCTCGGTCAGTTGGGGGAGCGCCTCGCGGGCGCTGGGCTTCACCGGATCCTCCACCGTCAGGACCCCGGCCGCACGACCGTCAACGGCGACGAAGATCGCGGAGGCGCCCTGGGCCTGGCGAGGAGCGGCCAGCGCTTCGAGGGCGCCGAGGTCACGGACACCGTGGTCCTGGAGAAAGGAGGGCTTCCCGACCAGGACCCGGCGCCCGGCCACCGTGCCCAGCACGCCTCCCGCGGTCGTGGACTGGAAGTCGCCGGCTGCTGCGACCTGAATCCCGCGCTCGCGGGCCGCCACGACGACGGCGTGCGCCAGCGGATGTTCACTCCCTAGTTCCAGCGATGCGGCCAAGCGCAGCAATTCGGCCCCAGTGAATCCGTTCACCGGCAGCACCTCGGCGAGCCGGGGCTTGCCTTCGGTGAGGGTGCCGGTCTTGTCCACGACGAGGGTGTCGAGCTGGGCGAGCTTCTCGATGGCTTCGGCGTTGCGGATCAGCACGCCCGTCTGCGCGCCGCGTCCGACGCCCACCATCACGCTCATGGGGGTGGCCAGCCCGAGGGCGCATGGGCAGGCGATGATCAGCACGGCGACGGCGTTGGTGATCGCGTAGGCCAGGCGCGGCTCCGGTCCCCAGAGCATCCAGCCGGCGAACGTCAGCACAGCGACCGCCAGCACAGCCGGCACAAACCACGCCGCCACCTTGTCCGCCAGTGCCTGAATGGGTGCCCGACTGCGCTGCGCCTGGGCGACGAGGTTCACGATCTGCGCGAGCACGGTCTCGCTGCCGACGCGTTCGGCGCGCATAACGAAGCCGCCCGTCGTGTTGAGCGTCGCGCCCGACACCTTCGCCCCGGCCGTCTTCTCGACGGGCAACGGCTCGCCGGTGAGCATGGACTCGTCCACGGCGGTGCGGCCTTCCACGACCTCGCCGTCCACGGGCACCTTCTCTCCGGGCCGGACGCGCAGGAGATCGCCGTTTCCGGTACGAGCAGGCGCGGCTGTCTCGACTCGGCGACGAGTGTGACCCTTGCAAACAGCCCGGGAACCAGACGCCCGTCCAAGTTGGCGAGGACCGCGCGCGCCTGGGCGGTGCCAGAGCGGGCATCCAGCATCGGCGCCAGGTAATCCAGGCTGCCGGTGGCGACCGCCTCGCTGGTGCCCAGTCTCACCTCCGCGTACAGCGTGGTGCCGTCGGCCAGCAGGTCCGTCAGTCGTTGATAGGCAGACTCATCCACCGTGAAGTGCACGTGGAGGGGAGTCGTGGCAACGAGGGTGGTGAGCAGCGTTCCGCTGGCATCGCCACCGGACACCAGGTTGCCCGGTCGCACCAGGGCACGACTCACCCGGCCGGCCACGGGGGCCCTGACCTTGCTGAACTCCACGTCCAGCGCGGCGGCTTCGCGCTGGGCGCGCGCAGCCGCCAGCGAGGCGCCAGCGGTCCGGAGATCGCTTCGCCGCCGCTCCAGTTCCTCGACGGCGATGGCGTCGCTGGCCGCGAGGCGCTCCGCCCGGGCCAACTCCTGCCGCGCCAGGCTGACCGCGGCCTGGGCCCGCGCCAGTTCCCCCTCCGCTTTGGCCTGCACGGCTAGGAATGGACGCGGGTCAATCTCAAACAGCAAGGTGCCTGCCCCGACACTTGTGCCCTCCTGAAACGGGGCTTGGACGACATAGCCCCCGACACGGGCACGGACGTCCACCTGGTGTGAGGCGGCCGTGTACCCGGTGAACTCGAAGCGCTGCGGGATCGGCTGCGCCCCCACGCACCGCACCGCGACCTGAGGTGGAAGGGCTTCGCCCGCGGGAGTCTGCGCCTTGGACTTGGTGCAACCTGCCAGCAACGCCGCACCGGCTCCGGCGAGGACGGCCAGCCATAATGGACCGGCACCGCGCCTCGGTTGAGGGGTTCGGGCGTGGTGGGCGAGGGCTGGAGAAGTCCCTCGCTCCAATCGGGGAGGCATCGGCCCCGGCCGCCGGAGGGTCGCCGGCAACTCGTGGTGCGGATGAGGAACAGGGAGAGCAGGCGCGCTCCCCGGGTCGTTCTTGTTTGCGTTCGCGGTCGTTGGATGGGTCGTCATAGCGTGTTGCTGTCTTCGTTTGGGCGCGCTCCACAGCGCGCATTTCGACCTGGCAAACGCACCAGCGGGCGATGGATTACACCGACGCGGGACGATTGAGGACTGTCGTGGGGAAGCCCGGCCGGCGCGTTGAGCTGGAACTTGACCAGCGCGCCAGCACCCCCGTCGTCATGCGTCCCCCGCCGCACGAACGGACGCCTCAAAGCCAGCGGGCGAGCTGTTCCCGCAGCCGTTGCCGCGCACGGTACAGGCGGGATTCGACCGCCTTGGGCGTGGTGTGGAGGACGGCCGCCGCCTCCGCCACCGGCAGGTCCTGCCACTCGCAGAGGATCACCGCCTCGCGCAAGTCGTGCGGGAGGGCCTCGACCGCCCTTCGCACCGCGGCGGAGCGTTCCGCGTTCACCGCCGCCTCCCCGGGGGAAGCCTCCGCCGCCGGCAGGGCCTCTCGGAGGCTCGGCCCGCCGTGGTCCCCGGGAGCGTCCAGCGGGACGTTCGGGTGACGGGCACGCCAGCGGTGGCGGTTGCGCGCCAGGTTCCCTGCGATGGTATAAAGCCAGGTTGAGAATCGGGCATCCGCCCGGAAACGGGTGCAGTGCTGGAAGACGCGGACGAAAGTCTCCTGCGCCAGATCGTTGGCGTCGGCCTCATCGCCGACCATGCGATGGAGAAACTGGAAGACCCTCGCGGCGTGGCGGGTCATCAAGTCGTCGAGGGCGGCGGCGTGACCCTCCGCCAACCGCGCCATGTCCGCTCGATCCAGCGCGTCGGGGTCAACGGTGTCCATGCGCTCGGCCCGGGTCGCCGGACATCGCCTCCCCGAAGTGCTCGTGGAAGCCCAGCGTCAGGCGCTGCATCTCCGCCAGGTAACGGCGGCCCTGGTCGGGCGGCATGGCCTGGCTGACCTCGTGAAAGTGGCGAAGCATCTGCACCTGGCACTCGGCGCGCAGGGCGCCCACTTCCTGCAGCTTCCGTTCAGCCACGGACGTCAGGCCGGTGCCGGTTGCCAGCGCGGCCTGAAGCTCCTTCCGGCTGGCAGCGATGCGTTCGCACAGCTCACGGCACCGGGGCAAATAGCCCTCATGCAACTGCCGAATCCGATCGAGCTCGTTCGCGCTCAGCCCGAACTCGCGGCGAAGCCACGCAAGGTCATCGTCCGGAGGAACCAGATGCCGGGCGCAGAGATGCCGGGCGAGGGCGCTGGAGAGCCCGACGAGGGCCGCGCTTGCCAACCCGATGACCAACAGGATGAGGACGGAGCGGCGCATCGCGGGTCAACGGGTGGCAAGCGGGCTCACCGCGGTGAGGTATCGCTGCTTGGCCATCTCCTGGGCGAGGTCCATGCCCTGCACGACCCCGATCGTGGTTCCCAGCAGAAGCATCACCGCCACCCCGGTCAGGGCCAGACGCGGACGGAGCAGGGACGCCACAGCGCGGTCCAACCAAGCGGCCACCGTCCTGGCTTCGCGAGCGGTTGAAGCGCCGTCGATACGCCGCCAGACTCCCTCCTGAAAACGGGGCGGCAGCGGCGGATCGGGCCGGGCGGCGCGCAGCAGGGTGCGCAGCGCGGCGTCGCCCGGTTCGGATGCGTCGGTCATACTCATATTGCCTCTTCCCTATACACCCGGCAGCCGCAAACCACGCGCAAAAACTCCTCCCACTTTTCCTGCGGGTTTTCGTCGCCGGCGGGGTAGGCCCTTCAGACGGCGGCCTCGACGGCTGCCGCAGTCAACAGAAACCGAAGCTGAACAACGATACGCTATGAAGACCATCGATCCCTTGGGACACTACCTGACGCGCGTGACACTGATGGCGGCTGTGGCCGTCCTGGCCTTCCTCCCCATCGGTACCCTGGCGCAAGAGAAAGGCGCGGAGCGCCTGCTGAAGCTCCAACGCCTCAACACCGTCGTCGACGTGGAGAAGGTCGAGGCAGGCGACACGATCGTCATGTCCTGCCCGAAGTGCAAGGACACCTGGATCACGGTCGTGCAAAAGACCGGTAAGGCGGCGAATCCCACGGAGACGAAAGCGGTCCAGCGCCACGAGTGCCCTGGCTGCGACACGAGGATCGTGACCAAAGGCGTGGGCAAGCAGGCAAAGAACGTGGTGAAGCACACCTGCAAGCAATGCGGCAGCACGGACGCCTACTGCTGCGTGATCAAGCACGGCGCCGGTCCCACCGAGGGGATGGTGCCACAAGAGGGTCACCGGCACTAAACTGCGAGTGGACCCTTCCCCGCCCTCTGTGTCTTTCGCGTCTCTGTGGTGCCTCCCCCGGTGAGGTCCACACGGCATGCGGCCGGCGATGGGCCTACCCTTTCTGGTCGCTTCCCAAGCCCACGCGGGCGAAGCGGCTGCGGACTTCCTTGAAGTGGAAATCAAGGGAGCAGAGTTTCTCGAGTTCGCCCGGGGCGAAGTGTCGGGCGACCTCGGGATCGGCCTGGAGGGTGGCGAGGAAATCGGCGTCGTCCCGGCCGGCGTGTTTGACCTCCCAGGTCTTCATGGCAGCGCGTTGGACGAGCGCGTAGGCATCCTCGCGGGTGAGGCCCTTGCGGATGAGGGCCAGCAGGACGGTCTGGCTGTTCCACATGCCGAGGCTGAGGGCCAGGTTCTTCTTCATGTTCTCGGGGTAGACCTGGAGGCCGTCGACGAGGCGCGTGAGGAGGCCGAACATGTAGTCGAGCAGGGTGCAGGAGTCGGGGAAGATGATGCGCTCGACGGAGCTGTGGCTGATGTCGCGTTCGTGCCAGAGGGCGACGTTCTCGAGGGCGGCGAGGGCGTTGCCGCGGAGGACGCGGGCGAGGCCGGTGAGGCGTTCCCAGGTGATGGGGTTGCGTTTGTGGGGCATGGCGCTGCTGCCCTTCTGGCCGCGCGTGAAGGGTTCCTCCGCCTCGAGCACTTCGGTGCGTTGGAGATGGCGGAACTCGACGGCCCACCGTTCGATGCTGGCCCCCACGAGCGCCAGGGTGGTCTGGAACTCGGCATGAAGGTCGCGCTGCACCACCTGCGTGGCGATGGGTGCGGGGCGCAGACCAAGCCGGGCACAGACCGTTTCCTCGACCGAGGGCGGCAGGTGGGCGCTGGTGCCGACGGCACCGGACAGTTTGCCGACGGCGACGGCGGTGCGGGCCCGCTCGAGGCGTTCGAGCGCGCGTCCGAACTCGTCGTACATGAGAGCGAGCTTGAGGCCGAAGGTGGTGGGCTCGGCGTGGATGCCGTGGCTGCGGCCGATGCAGGGGGTGAACTGGTGCTCGCGGGCACGCCGGGAGATCGATTCGCGCAGCTTCCGGATGTCCGCGAGGAGGAGGTCAGCGCTTTGTGTCATCTGGACGGCGTAGGCGGTGTCGCCCACGTCGCTGCTGGTCAGGCCGAAGTGGAACCAGCGGCTGGCCGGGTCGTTGATCTTCTCGGCGACGGCCGTGGTGAAGGCGATGACGTCGTGGTTGAGCGTCTTCTCGAGTTCACGCTGGCGGGCGACGAGGCCGGGGAGATCGGCCAGCCAGGCTTCGCCGCCGGCCTGGATCCGGGCGAAATCGGCGGCCGGCACGATGCCGAGTTTCACCAGGGCTTCGCTGGCCAGGAGTTCGATCTGGAGCCAGATGCGCAGCTTGTTTTCGTCGGTCCAGATGGCCCGCATGTCCGGGCGCGAGTAACGCGTGATCATGGCGGGAGCGTAACGGGGTTGGGAAAGGAGGTCGAGGGGGACCGGCGGCGAGGGAAGCGTCCTGTTCCTGCCGGACCTGCTCGCGGGCCATGAACCACGGAGGGTGCAGGCTGGAAGCCCGCACCACAGGTTCAGGGAGCACCTCCCTCAGCCCAATCCCTGATGTTCGTAATCGGCGGAGAATCTGAAACGAAGAGTCCCTCCACCGATTACGAACATCGGGGATGGGGGAAGTGACGGGTCGGGCGGTTCAGGGAAAGCTCCAGAGTACAAGGTGGCCAATCGGGCCCACACCGTAGCTGGCCTGTCAGACGGTACGGAGGTCACCGATCTCGGGGGGACGGCGCCGCGCGTGCCGCGCGCCGGGTTCCAGCGGCGCTCGGGGGGAGCAGGCCGGCGGGTTGATGCCTGTCGCACGGCTTGTTCGCGACGCAGGAGCGGGAGAACTCAGATGCTTTCGCCGAAGAGGTTCGCGAGGCGGGCGGCGAGTTTGCGGCGGGCGACGGCGTAGGAGAAGAACTTGGTGCCGAGCTGGAAGTTGGTTTCGGCCCAGGCGGCCCGGAGCGCGCGGTCGCGCAGGAGCTCGCGGGTTTGCTCGACGACCTGGTTGCTGACGAGCTGGCTCATCTCGATGGTCCGGAAGCCGAGGGGGGCGATGTCGCGGGCGTAGACGGCGTAGGTGTTCACGACAACCGGCTTGCGGAAGTAGATGGCCTCGAGGAAGGCGTTACCGAAGCCCTCGTAATGGCTGGGGTAGGTGACGAGGTCGGCGTGGGGGTAGAGGTCTTCCAGGGTGTAGACCTTCTGGCCGGCGGCGTTGCGGCGGCGCTCCTCCCCGACGCGGTCATCCACGAAACGGACATCGACGCGCGCGTCCTCGATCCGTTCGCGCAGGAGCTTCATGTAATCGCTGCCTTCATCGCCGGCGGGGTGGGAGATGACGAGTTTGGCGCGGGGATCGTTGAGGCGGCGCACGAGTTCGATGGCGTGCTCGATGCCCTTGCGGGCGATGACCCGGGTGGGCTGGAGGATGAACCAGTCGTCCTCGGCCAGGCCGAGCTCGCGACGCACATCGGCGTTGTACTCATCCACGCCCGGGGGCGGGGTCTCGAAATCGAGGACGTTGGGGATGACGACCGACGGAAGGCCGCAGCGGCGGGCGAGCTCCTTCTGGGCCATCGAGTTGATGACGACGTGCTCGATGTGGGGCAAGGCGGGCGGGAAGGCGGAGCGCAGGTAGTCGTTGACGCCGTTGAGGGTGAAACGCTCGCGTTCCCAGGCGAAATCGTGGTGGTGGGCGATGGCCGGCAGCCCGGTTTCGGCGAGAACCTCGGTAAGGGCG
This sequence comes from Verrucomicrobiota bacterium, assembly GCA_027493615.1. Classification (GTDB taxonomy): domain Bacteria; phylum Verrucomicrobiota; class Verrucomicrobiia; order Limisphaerales; family J093; genus DSVZ01. The sequence continues at coordinate 265,638 of JAOSKK010000036.1, read as the reverse complement.
AGGCCGAGAGGGATGTGCACGGGGATGGCGAGCACATTCTGGGGGATGAGCACCTCGAGGTCGAAGCGTTGGATGAACTGGTAGAGGGCTTCCTTGAGCCGGGCCTTCTGATCCTGGATGGCATGGGTGAGCGCCCGGGTGCGGCGGCTGACACCGAAGAGCTGTTGGTGGAGGCGATCCACCTCGGGATGGCGGAAGAAGGCCAGGGGCTCGAGGTGGCTGACGTCGTCCGGCGTCTCGAGCAGGCCCGCCAGCCAGAAGCACCGATGGCCCATCCCCTCGAGCAGTTCGGCCCATTTGAAGGCTTCCAGGGTCACGCCGTCCGTGCCGTGAAAACGGGTCGAGATGAAGCCAATCCTGCGGGGATCGCCGGTGGTGAGCAGACAGAAACTCATGAACGGGGCGGCGGGTTAGTCGGGCAGCGCGCAGGCCTGCTCGAAGCGGTTGATGTCCTCGCGCAAACCGGAGACGGTCAGGACGTCGTGCAGGGCGAGACGGAGGTCGGGGGTCGGCCCGAAGGGTTGCGGACGGCCTTTCGGGCCGGGGCGGCTGAGGAGGACGACGTTGATGTGGTACTTCTCGCGGAGGCGCGCCTCGGCGAGGGTCTGGCCGTGCAGGGGCGGGCCCAGGCGGACGTGGGCAATCTGGTAGTCGCCGACCAGCGGCAGGCGGTCGCTGCCGACGTTGTCGCGCAGCCGCTCGGCGAGGCGGTAGGCCATGTCGCGGGTGGGCAGCACCACGAGATCGGCCCCCAGCTTCTCCAGCACGGTGGCGTGACGGGCGTCGATCGCACGGCACACGACGCGTTTCACTTTCAGCTCCTTCAGCAGCAGGGTGGTCAGGATGCTGCCCTGCATGTTCTCGCCGATGCAGACGACGACGGCATCCGCGTCCTGTACGCCCGCCTCGCGGAGCGCGCTCTCGTCCTCGGCATCCAACTCGACGGCGCGGAAGCCTTCGTGGTTGAGGTCTTCGACACGGCCGGGGTTGTTGTCGGCGAGGAGGACGTCGCAGCCAAACTCGGAGAGCCGGCCGGCCAGGTGACTGCCAAAGCGGCCGGCACCCAGGATGATGATGCGTTGCGGCATGGAAGGAGAACGGCGCGTGACTCCGGTCAGCCGAGGGTCACTTCTTCCCGAGGGTACTTGACCGGCCATGGATTGGCCGGTCGGGCGAGGTAGACAGCCAGCATGAGGGGGCCGATGCGACCGACGAACATGAGGACGACGATAACGAGCTTGCCGGCGGACGTCAAAAACGGGGTGACCCCCATGCTCAGGCCCACGGTGCCAAAGGCGGACACCGCTTCGAACACGACCCCGAGCCAGGAGGAGGGGGTCATGACCGCCGGCCCGCCGGCCTCCGTCAACATCAGCAGGCCCACACCGGCCAGCAACATCCCCAACGCGAGCAGGAAGATCATCGTGGCGGTGTAGGACACCTTGGCCGGCAGGCGGCAGCCCCAGAACTGGATCTCGTCGCGCCGTCGCAGGGCAGACCAGGCGGTGAGGAGGAGCACCACGAACGTGACGGTCTTGATGCCGCCGGCCATGGAACCGGGACAGCCGCCGATGAACATCAGGGCCAGCGTGATGAGCAAGGTTGGAGGGTTCATGGCACCCGTGTCCACGACGTTGAAGCCGGCGGTCCGGGTCATGACCGAGTGGAAGACGGCCCAGGAAACCCGCTCGGCCGGGGAGGCGGCTTCCAGCGTGTGCCCCAGCTCGAACACCAGCGTGGCCGCGGCCCCGAAGGCGATCAACAGGGCTGAGGTGTAAAGGCACAGACGGGTCTGCAGCGTGAGTCGACCGCGCGTCCGCGGATCCCTCCGCCAGAAGGCATAGTAACGGAGATTGATCAGGGTCAGCAGGCCGATCCCGCCCGTGATGACCAGCACGTTCACGATGGCCAGCACTTCCCACCGGTGCCGCCAGCGTGCGAGTCCTTCCGGCACCACGGAGAGCCCGGCGTTGCAGAAGGCGCTCACGGCGTGAAACCACGCGTGCCAGAGAGGTTCCCAGGTCTCCTCAGGCCGCGCGGCCTGCTGCAGAACCGGTGCCAGCGCCACGGCTCCCGCCAGCTCGGCGATGAACACAAAGGCACACGCCTGGAGCAGGACATCCGCGGGGCGCGCCTCGCGGAGGCGCCCCACGGTGGCCTTGATGGTCTGTTCCTCGGCCAGCGACAGCCGGTTGCCGGCCAGGACGATGAGCAGCAGGCTGGCGGTGAAGATGCCCAGGCCGCCCAACTGGATCAGCACCATCAGGACGCCCTGGCCGAAGAGGTTGAATGTCTCGCCCACGTTCACCGGCGTCAGCCCCGTCACGCAGGTGGCCGAAGTGGCCAGGAAGAAGGCGTCGAGCAGCCCAACGCTGTGGCCGGGCTGGTGTGTCCAGGAAAGAAGGAGACAGAGGGTGCCGACGAGAATGATGCTGCCAAAGCCCAACGGCACCATGCGCAGGTTGGCGTCCTGCCGGCGCCAGGCCGGCTTCTCCGTTGCGGTCCTCAACGCTTGTTCCCAGTCCGCCACAGCGGCAACGACTTTGGCGGCGATGCCCGGGCTTGGCAACGGGGAAGGGGGTTCAGGAAAGTGACCACCGACGGGTCGATGTTCACACCTGAGGTGTTGCGGCCCGGCGGCGAGCAGATCGATCTCCAGCCTCGGTAGGCTGGCCCACCTTAGGAAGCAGGGTGTTGCTGTGTCGAATGCCAGCTTCCGGCATCCAGCCGTTCGTTCCCCGGATCGCCCGCGCCCCCTCCGCGCCTCGCTGATTTCCGGGGCAGAATCGCTGAACTGAACGGTGACATGGATCGGGCCTCGGCTTGACCGCCCCACGCGGCACCTCCATGCTCGCACGGCACTTGGGCCAGGACGCGCGAGCAGCCGCGGCAGCCGCGGAGCAAACGGCTCGCGCCGCCGAACCCGGAGACAACCGCGCATGCGTCGGCGACACTTCTTCACAGGGAAAGGCCTTCCGCCCGAAGCTGGCTGGTTGCCGGGAATTCTCGGCGCCCTTCTCCTCGGTCTGGCCGGCGCAATGCGGGCCGACCCGCTGGCGGACATCGACCCGGATCTGCGTCGCTTGGTGAGGGCGGACTGGCTGCGACAGGAACAAAGAGCAGGACGGGTGGCCCACGCTCCAGCGGCCATCGAGGCGGCTCTGGATCGCTGCCGTCAACTGCTGCGCGACCAGCGCGAGAGTGGTCACGCGCCCGCGGGGATGCTGCGACGAGGGAGCTGGACCGTTTGGATGGACGGTTCCGTGCGCTCCCACCGGGGACGAAGCGGCGGCGTTGGAGCTCTACTTCGCGGTCCGTGCTTTCACGCGGGAGTGTGCCCTCAGCAACCCGCTCCTTGCCGGGCGCCCGATTCTCTTCATGGAACGTCGGCGCGCGGTGGGTTACATGCTCTACGAGTACCTCGGCTGGTACTACGCCTTTGGCAACGACCCGACCAGCGGCTACAAGAATCCGCGCTTCCCCACGCCGTTGCCGGGGGCGGTGTCTTCGTTCTGGAACAGCCGGGCCGAAGCCTCCAGACGCGCGATCTGACCGGCGGCCAGCTCCCCCTCGGGGCATTACGTCACCCTCGCCCTCTCCGCCGACGCGGCCACGGTGTACTTCGCCTTCGCGGACCCGTCGGGAGCGGACCCCTTCACACTCCCTGGCTACGGGGGTGGCTCCGGCAGCGGCAGGCAGAAAATTCAACACCTTTCACCTCTTCGCCATGGCGGCCGATGGCTCTCGTCTGCGCCAACTCACCGACGGCCCGCACGATGATTTCGACCCCTGCCCGCTACCAGACGGGGGAGTGGCCTTCATGTCGACCCGGCGGGGCTCGAAACTCCGTTGCGGCGGAGGCAGTCCCGAGGTCGTTTGTACCTTGCATCGCTTGGACGGGGAGGGTGCCCCGCCGCGGACCCTCTCCTTCCACGAGACCCACGAGTGGCATCCCAGCCTGCTTCACGACGGGCGCCTCCTTTACACGCGTTGGGACTACGTGGATCGGAACGCCGCGAAGTTCCACAGCCTCTGGACCTGCAACCTGGACGGCTCGAACCCGGCCGTGCTGTTCGGCAACTACACCGTGCGGCCCTGGGCTTGCTACCAGGCGCGGGCGGTTCCCGACTCCTCCAAGGTCGTGTTCGTGGCCGGCGGACACCACGCCAACGTCGGCGGCGCCCTCGTCCTGCTCGATCCCTCGCGCCGGGCCTATGACCCCATCTCCGGCGAAGATCGTCCGGAGGCGATCGAGGTGTTGACGCCGGAACTCCATTTCGCCGAGGCCGACGGCTGGCCCAGGAGCTTCTACTACAGTCCCTGGCCGCTGTCCGAGCGGCATTACCTGGTGGCCTTCAGCCACGATCCGCTTCCGGGCGGCTACACCACTCACCATCAAGACTCCGAAACAGGACTGTATTACTTCGACCGGTTCGGAAACCTGGAACTGCTCTATCGCCGGGAAGGCATCTCCGCGGTCTATCCCATTCCGCTGACACCGCGGCCGCAACCTCCCGTGCGGCTCGGCCCCGTCGAGTCCAAACCGGGCGAACAGGGTGCGTTCCTCCTGGCCGACGTGAATCGGAGTGTCCTGCCGCTGCCACAGGACCGGCCGGTCCGGTCGCTCCGCGTGTTCCAGCTTCTCCCCAAGTCGCGTTCGGACCGCGCCGACGATCCCCGGATCGGGCACCCGGAACAGTCCAACGCCCGCATGCTGCTGGGCACGGTGCCGGTGGAGCCGGATGGCTCGGCCCATTTCCTGGCCCCCGCACGCAAGCCGCTCTACTTCCAGGCGGTCGATGCCGCGGGCCGGGCAGTCCAGGGCATGCGCAGCGTCGTCTATCTCCAGCCCGGCGAACGCCGCAGTTGCGTGGGTTGTCACGAACCGCCCAGCGCCGCGCCACCCCCCCGCCCCGTGCTCGCGGCCCGGCGGCCTCCGTCCCACCTTGAGCCCGGTCCGGAAGGCACCAAGCCATTTGGTTTTCCCCGACTGATCCAGCCCTTGCTCGACGCCCACTGCGTGCGGTGCCACGACGGCACGTCGGGACCCGACAAGAGCTCGCTGGTCTTGACAGGGGAAGAGGAAGGCCCGTTCAGCCGGGCCTATGTCAACCTGCGCCCTTACCTGAAGTGGCCGTCGTACGATGCGGTGACCCGGCCGGGCGAGCTCGGGGCCGACGCGAGTCCTCTGGCGGCCCTCCTGGCCGGTGAAACGCACGGCCGGTTTGTGCGGCTGCCCGAGTCTGTGCTGCGCGTCTTCTACCTCTGGCTCGATGCCCAGGTGCCTTTCTACGGAACAGACGAAGCTGCGCACCTGCTTGCGCAACGCCGCGGTGAGTCCGTTCCGCCGCCGGCGCTGCAGTGACGGGGGAATCGCCTTGAACCAGTCCCCACCCTTGGGCATAGCCGCACTCCACGAAGCGCGTGACGCCGCCTCAGCCCCGTTCCACCCCGTGAAAGCCTCCCTCCCTCCCCGCTGCATCCTCCGGGGCATCCTCCCGAGCCTCTTCGTGCTGCTCGGTCTCGCGGTCGTCTGGCCGGCCCGCGCGACCGAGACGCTGCGCCTCATGACGTTCAATCTCTGGCACGGGGGCGACGCCGGGAAGCAGCCGCTCTCCCGGACCCTCGCCGTCATCCGTGCGGCCCAGGCGGATCTCGTCGGCTTGCAGGAAACCCACGGTTATGAGCCGGCACCCGGCGCGCCACGACCGGACCACGGACGCGAATTGGCCGAGAGGCTCGGATGGCATTACCTGGCTCAAGGCGGTCGCACCGGCGTCCTGAGCCGGCACCCCATCGTGACGAACTCGCCGGCCCGGTGGGGAGCGAAGATCCGGATGCCATCCGGGCAGGAGGTGTGGCTGTTCAACGCGCACTTCGCGGCCGCGCCGTACCAGCCGTACCAACTGCTGCGCATCCCGTATGGCGAAGCGCCCTTCCTCGAGACCGCGGAAGAAGCTGTCCGGGCCGCGCGCGCGGCGCGGGGCGGGCAGGTGGACCGCCTGCTCGCCGAACTGCGGCCCGCGCTGGCCACCGGCCTGCCCGTGTTCCTCACGGGCGACTTCAACGAACCGTCGTTTCAGGACTGGACCCCGCGCGCCGCCGCCGCCGGTCGGTGCCCGCTGCCGGTGGAATACCCGAGCACGCTGGCGGTGACGCGGGCCGGCATGATCGATGCCTTCCGCTCTGTCTTCCCCGACGAGGTGGCCCGGCCCGGCTGGACCTGGACGCCCATCACGAGCCCGGACGATCCCGCCGACCGGCACGACCGGATCGACTTTGTCTTCGTGAGCGCCTTGAACGTGAAGGTGCGGGCCTGCCACGTCGTGGGCGAAGCGGCGAACGCCGCCGACCTTGTGGTCCAACCCTATCCCTCGGACCACCGCGCCGTCGTGGCCACCGTCGAGACGCGCAATGGGGTCAAACATTGACATTTGACAAATAGGAGCTGCGTTCGCTGCCCGCGGGCGACCAAACCGTCGAGTTGAACGCCGTGATCTTGAAGGCGCGCCCGGGATCCGCACGAACGCTACGCCAGCGCCGACGCCCTGCGCGGCGATCTCGAGTGGTTGCGGCGCGGCCGGTCGGTCCGGGAACATCGCGTCCGGCAGTTGCTGGCTCAGGACGCCACGGTGTTCCTGGCGCACACACGAATCGTGTACCGGCGGTTGTATTATGATTATGACTGGGTCGAGGCCCTGAACGATGCGGCCCTCGCCGTCGCCGAACGTTCGCGGACACTCTACCCGGAGAGCGCCTCCTCCGCCCTCATGCTCGGGTGGGTGCACCTGCAGGCAGGGAATGGCCCGGAGGCAATCGACCACCTGAGGCGGGCGGCTGGACCGGGACCGGGCCGCAACTATTGGGCATGCTGGGTCGGGCCTACGCGCTGGCCGGAGATTACGCCACGGCCACCGATCTGCTGCTGAATGTCCCAATCGGCCGCAGCCTGGAAGTCGCGGGCTTTGTGAACAACTCGATCCACGGGTTAAGCCTGGTTCAGACCCGACCGGAGGTGAAACCCGTTCTTCAAAGGTCACCGACTTCCGCCCGCGCTCTGCGGGGCGCGGTTCGGACCATCACGGGACCCATTGCGGTTCGCTCCTCGTCCTCACGGCACCGACGCCGCACGGTAGAACAAGCGGGATTCGGAAGCCGCCGCCGGATCGATTAACTTCTGGCCGGTCACGGGGACCGGCACCGTCGCCATGAAGCGCGGGTCGGCGTCGATGTCGCCAGGGCCGTGAGGCAGCGGGGTGGTGCGCGAGTGCTGGAAGTAGGTCTTGGCACTGCGGTAGTTGGCGGTGCCAGGCGCGATTGCCCGGTTATGGTCGACGTGACAGTTCTTGAGACTGATGGGCCAGCTTGTACTGTCCCCCATCACGCCGCCGACTACGCCACCCCCGTCCGTGGCTGAATTGCCACGCAACACGCAGTTCGTCAGGCTGCCAGATTCCGCGCAGAGTGCTCCCCCCGGATGACCGGGATCTCTCACCGCCCCAATGCTGAGTAGACCCTCCGGTCAAGGTGAAGCCGGAGACCGTGGCGCCATCGCCGCAGGAGACGCATCGGATGGCACCTTCTCCGATGCCCCCAGCGGGGGCCTGGGCACCCTCGACACGGCTGATTCATCTGGAGTTGGCGGGCAAGCTGGCGCCGGGGACGGGCTGAGAGACAACCGAGCAGCCGGCGCCTTGGGTTTGTGGTCAACAACAGCCGCTTGCTCGTGCTGCCCGACCGGGTGCGTTATCCCAACGTGGCTTCGCGCGTGCATGCTCTGTGTCTGCAGCGCTTGTCGGCCGACTGGCAGGCGCGGTGGGGCCCTCCGGTGTTGGTGACCGAAGGTTTCGTGGACCGGCGTCTTGTGCGTCGATTCAGCTTGAACCCCTCCGTTCACCGGGTAGTTTCCCCACGCATTGAAAACACGATCCTATGGTTAACATGAGTGCGTCTTCGTATCATGGAGACGCGCGGCGCTGAGCCCCTCGCCGTTGGGGCCGCAGGACGCAGCCCCGGCCAGCCGGACCGCAGGGTACGCGCCGGCGGCCTCCGCTGGATGCCGATTCTCCTGGCCGCGTCGTGCGGGCTGGCTGCCGGGGCAACCGGCTTCGAGCTGCGTGAACCCCGGGTCTTGGCCGACCGCACCTTCGAGTTCACGGTCGGGGGCGAGCTCGCCGGAACCTATCTCGTGGTCCGGCAGGGCGACACGCCCGACCGCATCACGACGCCGGTTCAGGTGGCCTGGCCGCAGGGCCGCCCCGTGCGCGTGGAGGCCGACGCGAGTTCCAGCGCAGGCAGGTTCTACCGCGTGGAGGCGGTGCCCGTGGATGCCCCGCGCGACCTGGACGGCGACGGATTTGATGACGTCTTTGAGTTGACCTACCCCTTGGCCTTTGACCCCCTGAACCCCACCGATGCGGCGGGGGATTTCGATGGCGACGGGTTTGACAATGGCGAGGAATACCGTCGCGGGACCGATCCCACGGATCCCACCAGCCGGCCGCTGATTCGAGTGACCACGGCTCCGGCCGACGACGAGACGGGAGTGAGCGTCCAGCGCGAGCTCACGGTGCTTTTCGAGCAGCCGGTCGCGGCCGAGACCCAACTGAGCCACGAACAGTTCTTTCTCGAGTTTGGCGGGCGCCGCATCCTGGCGCGGACGGCGTTGTCGTTGGACCGGTCGCGGGCTTGGTTGTTTCCGCTCGAGCCGTTGCCGCCGGGGGCGCGGATCAAGGCGGTGTTCGACGCGGCGGGCATTCGTGATGCGTTGGGGCGCGAGGTGGACGCGGATGGGGACGGTCAGCCGGGGGACGGTTCGGATTTGGCTACACGACCTTCGGCGCCACGCCGGTATTGGGCTGCGCGGTGGTCGGGCAGGTGTTCGACAGTGAACCCCAACCGGACGGAGCGGGCGGCTTCACCAATCGCCCCTTGGCGGGCGTCATCATCACCGTGGATGGGGCGGAACAGACGCTGCGGGCGACGACGGATGTCAGCGGCTTCTTCCGCCTCGAACCCGCGCCGACGGGGCGGTTCTTCGTGCACGTGGATGGGCGGAACGCGGCGGGCAGCCATTGGCCGGGGAGGCACCTATTATCCGTTTCTCGGGAAGGCGTGGGAGGCATCGCCGGGCCGCACGAACAATCTGGCCGGAGGCACGGGCGTCATCTACCTGCCCCGAATCGCCGCCGGCACCTTGCAGCCGGTCAGCGCCTCGACGGCGACGGAGATCACGTTCCCGCCCGAGGTCATTGCCCGACAGCCGGAACTGGCCGGGGTCACCATCACTGTCCCGGCCAACGCGCTCTTTGCGGATGACGGCACCCGCGGCGGGCGCGTGGGCATCGCACCCGTGCCGCCGGACCGGCTGCCGGAGCCGTTGCCCGCCGGGCTGCAGCTCCCGTTGGTCATCACCATCCAGACCGACGGCGCGCTGAATTTCGACCTGCCGGTGCCCGTGCGGTTCCCCAATCTGCCGGATCCCGTCACCGGCGAACTGCTTCCACCAGGGGGCCAGGGGCTCCTGTGGAGTTTCGACCACGACACTGGCCGCTGGGAAATCCAGGGGACGATGACTGTCAGTCCGGATGGCCGGTTCGCGGTGTCGGATCCGGGGTGGGCGTCCGCCAGCCTGGCTGGCATGGGTTTGCTCCGGGAACGCCCCCCGGGCCCTTCGGCTTCCGTCAAAGCCGCGGTTGTGACGCGGCGGTGTTCAGCGGAACCGTAGGCTGCATCGTCTCCTTCGTTCCCGTGGTTTCCACAGCGCAATGCCTTGCCCTGAACGTCGGGGGCGGCCTGTTACAATCCGCCGGCGACTGCATTGACTTCTCGCGTTTGGAGTTCACCGACGACTACTTCGGCTGCGGGATGAGCCTGCTGGGAACATCCTTCGGCATCGCGGGATGTTTGCTGGAGTCCGTGCCGATTGTCGGCCAGGCCGTCGGTTGCGGGGTGGGAGCGATCAGCATCGCCCGCGCCTGTTTTCCCGCGTCCCCGGCCCTGGCCGGTCGGCCCGGCCGACAGGGTCCGGTCGAGGGGGACTCAGAAGTCGTCTGGCGGGTTTACGAGCTCCATCTGAGGATCGTGGAGGCCTATGCCGGGATCCTGCAGTTGTTGACCGGTTCGGGCGTGTGGGTCGAGGCGGTCAACGTCGAGGCCGGCGGCTTGCTCGAGCAACAACGGCAGGTGACCGGGCTCCTGCGACAATTCGTCGCCTTTGCCGCCCCGAACTCAAGTGGGGGCGTGCCCATTTCCCCTGATGAACTGGCGGCCTGGAAGGCGGCTCCGCGCCCGGCTGGGTTCCCCGCGGCGGCTTTCGACCAGATGGCCGACTATCACAACCGGACTTTTGCCCTCTACCAGCAGGGCCTGATCACCCATGCCGCCGCGGGTCGGACCGATTTCCAGGACCGCGACCAGATGCGTGCCGCCATCCGACGTTTGCTGGATCTCTTTGCCGCGCTGGAGGCACTGGGGGCGACCACATTCTCACTTCCCGATGCCCATGCCGCGTTCATGGAGGAACTCGAGCGGCGCGGCACCAGCGCACCGCTTGAACACCTGGACCGCCTCTTCTTCCGTCTCGAACTCCTCTACACCGACGTGGACCTGCTCGGGACGCCCTTGGTGCGCACGCCGCAGCACGGACGGATGCTTGGCGACGGCCGGCTGCCCTTCGCCGCCCTGGCGCCCAAGGCCCTCTATCTGGCGGAGTTCTTCGATCCCACCCGCAACCTCTACGGCAAGGTTCATTTTCGCACCGGCCCCTCGGGTTCGGTCACGCAGATGCCGAAGGTGGATCTGACCGGGTTGGACGATCACGCGGACACCGACGGCGATGGCCTGCCGAATCTGGGCGAGTGGGTCATCGGGTTCCTTGACCCGTCGAACCCGGATACCGACGGTGAGGGCGGAAACGACCGCGAAGACCTGCTCGCCGCCTTGGAATCCGGCCTGCCCGGGCCGTTGAGCACGGGGTTGGTCGCGGCGGTGGACACGGACGGCGAAGCCGCCGACCTGGCCGCGCACGAGCGTTTCACCGTGGTGGCGGATTCGGGCGGTGGCTTGGTCGTGGTCGCAGTGGACGGTTTGAATCTCACCCGTGTCGCCGTCATTCCCACGCCCGGCCTCGCTCGCGCGGTCGCGGTCGACGGAGACTGGGCGGTCGGAGGCGACAGTCGTGGCGTCCTGACGGTGCTGGACTTGAGCCAGCCGGTTGCCGAACTCGCGACGCCGCGCGCCCGCCTCAGTGCCGGTGCGCCGGTCTGGGGTGTCGCGGTGGCAAGTCCGGTGGCGTTTGTAGGACTGGACAGTGGTCAACTGCAGGCCGTGAATCTCGAGGCTGGCGTTATCGTAGACCGCCTCCCCGTCAGCGCTCAGAAAGTGGAGGACGTCGTTGTGTTGGGCGGCAAGGTGGCGGCGTTGGCGGCGGCGACCGTGCACCTGTTCGAGTGGGACGGCGCGTCGCTGAGACGGATGGGTCATGCTCCCAGTGTTGGCAACAACACGAGTCCTTTCGGCGGTCGCAGCCGGTTGTTCGGTGACGGCAGCCGCGTCTTCGCCACGCACCGCACGGGCTTCAACGTGTTCGATGCCACGGGCCCCGCGCCGGAGCTGCTGCGCCGGGTCGAAACCAGCCAACTCCATTGGAAGCAAATCATCAGCCCGGACGGCTTGCGTGGCGTTGCCGCGATGGGCGTGAACTTCGGGACCCGACCCGTGGATGACAACGTGAGTCTCTACGATCTGGGTGCGCCCGCCGGGTCGGATGGCTTTCTGACGACCCTACCGACCCCCGGCGTCACCCGGGCAGTCCTCAGCCGGCAGGGATTCATCCACGCGGCAGACCACCAGGCCGGCTTGCAGGTGCTGAATCTCAATGGCCCCGACCGAACGGGCATCGCTCCGGCCGTGACGGTCCGGCTCGATTCGGGCGGCACGACGACCGAACCCGATCGTTGGGTCGAACTTGTCGCGGAGGCGGCGGACAACATCGCCGTGCGTGAAGTGGAGTTCATCGTCAATGACACCCGCGTCTATACCGACACCAGCTTTCCCTTCCGCCATCGCTTGCGCGCGCCGGCGACAGCAGGTGAGTCCTTCGTCGTGACGGCGCGGGCGGTGGACGTCGCTGGCAACGCCACACTCTCGTCGCCGCTCCCGGTCACCGTGCTGCCGGGCACGTCCCCGCCGCGACTGTTGGGGACCTCGCCGACCTCGGGTCAACCGGTCGGCGCGTTGCACGAGATCGTGGCGCTGTTCAGCGAGCGGCTCGATCCCACCACCGTGACCAGCACCAGCGTCGTGGCCCGGGCGGCCGGACCCGACGGTGTGTTCGACACCGGCGATGACACCCTGCCGTCGGCGGCCACGCAGACGCTGCGACCGGCCGGCGATGCCTTGGTGGTCTCGCTGGCTGAACCCCTCCCGCCGGGTCTTTACCGCCTCGAAATCAGTGCCGCGCTCACCGATCCGGCCGGTCATGCGCTCACGGGCTTGTCCGCGCCCGTGTTCCGCGTGGCGGGGCCGGCTGACATGACGGACACCGACCGTGATGGCTTGCCGGATGCCTGGGAGATCGCGGTTTCGGGCAGCGATCCCTTGAAGGCCGACACCAACGGCAACGGCATTCCGGATGGAGACGAAGACAGCGACGGCGATGGGCTGACGACGCTCTTTGAACTATTTGCGGGCACGGATCCCACCCAAGCCGACACGTTCCAGACCGGGCGCAGCGATGCAGAACTGGACGCCGATGGCGACGCGCTGACCCTGCTTCACGAGATGTTCCTCGGCACCGACCCAACGCTGCCGGACACCGATGGCGACGGTTGGAATGACGAAGCCGAGATCACGCTCGGCAGCCGCCCGACCGATCCGCGCAGCTTGCCCTGGATCTTTTCCATTGCTCCGGCGCCCGTCGGTCTCGCGAGACCAGCCTGGGACGCCGGAGCCGGTCAGTACGCCGTTCCGCAGCCTGTGGGTCTGGGCCGGCTGGCTTGGGAATCGGCCGCGGACATCCACTACGGAACATCCGTGGGCCAGCCGCCACTCTCATTGCAACGCAACGCACCATGAACGCCAAGCATTCCCTGCTCACGAACCGGGTGCCTCTCCACGCCGTGCTCCTGCTGGTCGCTGGCCTGACGGTGGGCGCGCGAGGCCAGGCGTTTGTGTCTGGCAGCGACGGGTCCTACGGCCCGCTCGAAATCACAGCCAACACGACGCTCGCCATGCCGGCGGATGGGGTCTTTCACTGCACGACCATCACGATTAGGAGCGGCGCGACGCTGCAGTTCATCCCCAACGCGCGGAACACGCCGGTCCGACTGCTCGCCACCGGGGACGTGCTGGTCAGCGGAACGATCGATGTCAGCGGCGCCAACGGCACGACTCTCCTGGGAGGCGCCGGTGGTCCGGGCGGCTTCGCGGGCGGAAACCCGGGCCGATTGAACCTGCCTCCCAGCGCCGGTGCCGGCCCCGGAGGCGGGCCGACGAACGTGGACCTCGCGCTCCGCCACGGGGTTTTCGGTAATCGCCGGGCGGATGCTCCTCCCGAACTGGCGCAGCCATACGGCAATGCCCTGCTTCTGCCGTTGATCGGCGGTTCGGGCGGCGGCGGCAGCCCCTCGTTCTCGGGCGGTGGCGGCGGTGGGGCGATTCTCATCGCCTCCTCGACTTCGATCCGCGTGGTGAGCCCCGGACGCATTCTGGCCACCGGCGGCTACAACAGCGGCTCGGCCGGACGGGGCGTGGGCAGCGGAGGAGCGATCCGGCTCGTCGCGCCCAGAGTGATCGGTGAGCGTGTGCCGCCGGGACTACTGGGCGTCCTGTCGGTCGCCAGCGGCCTCGGTAGTTCCGACGCCTCCTTTGGCCGTATCCGGATTGACACCGAAGACCGCACCCAACTTGACTTCAATCTCCAGCCGATGGCCGCCGTGAGCATCGGTTCCTTCATGACGCTGAACCCTGCACCGCTGCCCCCGTCTGGACTTGGTGCGGGCTGCCGGGCAGGACATCGCGGCTGATTCCGGGCCGGTCTTCCTCGAACTCCCCCTTTGGCAGCCCGGCAACCCAGGAGATCGAGGTGCAGGCGCGTGATTTTCGTGCGGTCGTGCCCGTTCGTGTGCGGCTGGTTCCGGAGGCCGGGGCGGCGACCGAGTACGCCCTGGCCCTCGATAACCGGAGCGAGAACCCGGTGCGCGGCACGGTCGATGTCAACGTGCCGCCCAATGTCCGCACGGCCGTCGAGGTTTGGACCGCCCCGGCGTCCGCGCCTTGATCGGGCGCCCTTGGATGTCGGCGGGTGGATGATCGTGGTCGGGCTGCCGCTCCGGCACCTTGCCGCGTGCCCTTGCCACGCAGACAGGCCTCGTCCTTCAGCCAGAATCCCTTCCGAGCAACTCCCGGAGTTGCGCGTGGAGGGGGAGGAGCCGCAGCCAGCAGGGTGTACAGTCGCTGCGTAGCCCCCGCGTCGAGCCGGAAATCGAGTTCCTGCCCTGCGGTGTCCGTCACCAACCCGCCGGCCTCCCGCACCAGCAACCACGGGGCTGCCACATCCCAGATCTTGCACGCCTGGTTGATGGCGCCGCCCAGCTTGCCCTCGGCGGTGTAGCAGAAGTCCAGGAGGCAATTGGTGGCCCGGATGTTGCGCGCCCGGTTCACCACCCGCACCAGACCCTCGACGTCGCGTCGCGTCCGGGCCGCGTCGGCAGACGCATCGAGACTGTAGGCAACGAGCAGCGTGGCGAGATCGGTGGCCTCGGTGACGTGGATCGGTTGGCCATCGCGGAACGCGCCGCCACCGGCCTCGGCGGTGTAAAGGGTGTCTGTCACCGGCAGGTAAAGCGCGGCCATGACGGGCTGTTCGCGTTCAAGCACGGCCACCATCACGCCGAACCAGGGCAGGCCGGCGACGAAATTCGAGGTCCCATCCAGCGGATCCACCACCCAGACCCGGTCGGACCGCCCAGGTTGATGGCCGGATTCCTCCCCGAGCAGTCCGTCGGCCGGGAAGCCTGCGCGGATGCGGTCGAAGAGGCACCGTTCGGCCTCGAGGTCGGCTTCGGTGACCACGCTGGCGAGACTCTCCTTCGTGCGCACCTCCAGGGTCCGACCGAAGTGCCGGCGCAGCACCTCTCCCCCGGCACGGGCGCAATCCGCGAGGAAGGATCTCATGGCTGGCGCGTCACGATTGTGCCGGGCGGCTGGCGGACTCGGTCATGCGCTTGTGGTAGGGCGTGTGCAGATTGAAGTAAATGGCGCAGAGAGGCTGTTCGCCGTCGGACTGGCTCAGGATGATCGTGATGTGCCGGTCCAGGGCGATGCCGTGGCGGAGGCCCGGGGCGCGGGTTTCGAAGGCCACAATCGCCTTCTCCATCAGGGATCGCAGCGCGGCCTGGCCTCGGCGGGAGGCTTCTCGAGACAGACGACATGCCGGTCGTACGACTTCAGGGCCTGGGCCATCTCCGCTTTGAACGTGTCAGCCGTCACGGCCAGCAAGTTAGGTGGCGCTGGCCCGACTTCAACGCGAAAAGGCGGAGGCCTCAACGAAGCGGCCGGGAACAAGGTCGTCCCCGGTCGCGCTGCAACAAATCCCGAGCGTTTCCCGGCACCCCCTGCAGCAGGACGCCATCAAGGGGCCGCTGCGATCAGCCCTGGGGGCGGCGCCGCAGCCAGCCGAAGCCGAGCAAACCCAAGGCCATGACGACTCCCACCTCGTGGGGTTCGGGAATGATGCACTCGTGGATGAAGACCCCCTGCACCTGGAAGCCCGCCGGGTTACCTGTCTCGAAGTGGAGGCTCACCTGGGGTGGGCAGAAGGGAATCAGGAACTCAACGGCGGTACCCTGATTGACCGGCAGGGCGAACTCGGGACTGTAAACGACGCCGCCGGTGAGGGGATCCAGCCAGTCGAACTTCAACGTGACCCCGCCCGCGGCGGGATCGCCGGTAGTCTGGGTCCAGCCTTCCCAGACCAACCGCTTGGGATGATCGGGGTCGTACACGTTCGGGAACCAGAGGTCCACGGTCTGGCCGGGGACGATCAGGATCGGGCCGATGGGCTCGGTGCTGAGGACCTGCGCCGAAACGCGCGGGGCAATCAGCGCGGCGCAGAGGCAGGCTGCGCCCGCCACGGCAGGGATGAGCTTTTGCATAATGTCGAGTTGTTGGGCACTGCTCCGCACCCGGAACTCCCGGATTCGGTATCTTAACGGTATGAATTGTTTACTTTAATGCAAGCAGAATTTGGTTCGTGGAGCCGCGCCTCACGACGCCTCCTCACGTCGGTGCCTACGGCGGACCGCGGTTTCGTGCGGATGCCGAAACACCCGGGCTGGAGGGGACGGGAACGCACGCACCCCCTCGGACGCGGCGGGTCGTCGGGCCAATCTCTGGCGTCGGAAGCCTTAGCCGGACTTCCCGTGGGGATCGCGGAAAAGCCAACCAAAGCGCCGATTTCGCCCGGATGTGTGGCAAGTAGCATCACCGGGCTGCCCGAGCCCACCCGCCAGTTCATTGCCCAGTCCCTCCAGGGCCACCGCTTCGTCGACCCCGACCAACTCTCCTTACCCCGTGCCCGCAGCTACGGGGGCTTGGCGGTGCTCCGCCACGCCTGGGACCAGTTCGATCTCTGGACCGGCTCTTGGCCGCGGTCGCCTCGCGCGCCGGGCGGCGGCCGGCGGGCTGGACCCGGGCACCGTCGGGGAAGCTTTCCCGCACAGGGTCTCCCTGGTGCTCTACGACCCGACCGGCATGTAGTTCGAGGGCGAGGCTCCGGCCGGGATCAGCCGCTTTGGCATCCGGGAAGCGGTGTTCGTGCTTGATGGGGGATGAGCAGCAAGGTCAGTCTGGCGGCGCCGGAGGAACTGGGGCTCCAGTACGTGGCGCGCCTGTCCACCGACGTGCTGCGGCCATTGGTCGCCCGGGCCGCGGAGGCGGCGACTCTTCGCCTCGGCGCCCTCCTGGACGCCCGCGTAGCAAGTAGTCTGCAGCGGCAGCCCTGCAACCCAACGACCAACGACCAACGACTTCGGCCGAATCGAAACGGAAGTCGAGCTGACGGGGCGGGCGTTCCGGAAGATCCTGACGCTCGGGCATCAGGACGTTCCAACGGCTGGCTTCGGCGAGGGTGATGAGCCGGACGCTCGATCCGTCGAGCACGGCGCTGCTCGGTGGGTACGGGCCGATGCAGAGGTCTGGCCAGGTCAGTCGGGGCGGGTCGTATTCGGAGCCGAACGCGGCGGCTTGGCCCGCGATCCCTTCTTTCGGACCTGAGCACGCTTGCCGCGAGGCCGTTTCGCGGGGCCCGCCGGCCGTGGCGCGGGGGCTGGGAGGGACGCGGGGGCGGGCGCTGGGGTAGACTCAAGTTCGACGCCAAAAATCTCGGACAGGTCCGCGCCGGCGAGAGCCGGGCCGATGCCGGAGGCGTCTGGCACGGGTGCGGTGGCCGTGGCGCTGGCGGCGGTGAGGAGTTCCTGCAGGTCCACGCCGCGCAAGGTGAAGAACAGTTCCGGCTGGTCATCCAGGCGCGCGCCGACGCCATAGAGCACGGCGGCGACGTGCTTGCACATGTCCGCCCAGTCCGGGCACGAGCAGTCGAGGTCGATTTCCTTCGGCGAAGGAAACAAGCCGGTGTCCCGGGCGGTGAGGTCGGCGAGGATGTCCTTGGACAACCGGCCCTGCAGCAGGTCGAGCAGGTTGATGACCTTGCCGGCGCTGCGGGCCTTGAACTCGCTCCAGCGCCGGGCCGCGAGCGGGCGGAAGCCGATGGCAATCTTGTAGAGGTCGGAGCCTTGCACGAGCGCCTCGACCCGGCCGCGGGAGATCTGGAGATCGATGACGGAGCCATTGCGCACATAGGTGCGTCCGCGGGGCAGGCGGTTGGCGTAATCGCTGTAGGCCTCGAGGTTGTCACACCAGGCTTTGCCCCAAAAAGTCGAGGCGATCTGCCGCCCGGTGAGGCGCACCGGAGCGAGGGCGCGGCCGGACTTGGCGGCCAGTTTCTTCGCCGCCGCCTCGGCGTTACGGCGGCGTTCAGCGACGGAGACGTAGGGTCGGAAGGAATACCAGGACATGGGGGTGGAGGGCGGGGTGGGGAGGTTGGGAGGTGAGGTGGACTGTGAGAGGCAGTGAATACGCGCGAACGGTCGGGGGCAGGGTCGTTTCGGGTCAATCGCCGGTGGCGGTCTTCAGGTCGAGCGCGACGAAGCTCAACAGCTCGTCGTTGGACATTTCGGTGAGCAGTTTCTCGGCGCCGGCCTCCGCGCCCAGGACAGATTCGGCGAGCGATTGTTTCTCGGTGATCAGCGCGTCGATGCGTTCCTCGACGGTGCCGCGGCAGACGAACTTGTGGACAAGCACGTTCTTCCGCTGCCCGATGCGGAAGGCGCGGTCGGTGGCCTGGTTCTCGACGGCGGGATTCCACCAGCGGTCGAAGTGAATGACGTGGCTCGCGGCGGTCAGGTTGAGGCCGGTGCCGCCGGCCTTGAGCGAAAGGACGAAGAAGGGCGGCCCGGTTTCCTGCTGGAACTCCGCCACCAACTGCTGGCGTTCCTTGACGGCCGTCGAACCGTGCAGGACGAGGCCGGCGCGTCCAAAGACCTCGCGCAGCCGGGCGGCCAGCGGCTCGGTCATCTCGCGGAATTGGGTGAAGACCAGCGCCTTCTCCTGCCGGGAAGCGATCTCCTCGCACAGATCGGCGAGGCGCAGGAACTTGCCGCTGTCGGCCGGGCCGAAGGCGCCATCGCCCAGCCAGTGGCTGGGGTGATTGCAGATCTGCTTGAACCGCATCAGGAAGGCGAGCACGAGCCCGCGGCGCTGGATGCCGTCGGTCAGGGTGTCCAGTTTCTCACCGAGCTCACGGACGCTCTGCTCGTAGAGAGTGGCCTGGCGTTTGGTGAGCGCGCACCAGGCGGTCAGCTCGGTCTTGTCCGGCAGATCCGAGATGACGCGGCGGTCGGTCTTGAGCCGGCGCAACAGGTACGGGCGGATGAGCTGGCGCAGCGGCGCGAAGTTCGGTTGTTCGGCGGACTGAAGGCTCTTCGCATAGCGAGAGAAATCAGTCGCGGTGCCCAGCAGTCCGGGGTTGAGGAAATCGTAGAGGGACCAGAGATCGCCGAGGCGGTTCTCGACCGGGGTGCCGCTGAGGGCGATGCGGGAGCGGGCGCGCAGGCGCTTCACGGCGCGGGTCTGGCGGGCGCCGGGGTTCTTGATGGCCTGCGCCTCGTCGAGCACCACCAGCCGCCAATCGCGCCGGGTCAACCAGTCCAGGCGCAGGACCTGGCCGTAGGTTGTGAGGATGACGTCCTTGCCGGCCAGGAACGCGTCGGCGGTCTCCGCCGAGCGCCACTCGCCGCCGGGGGATTCGGAGGGATGGGCGAAACCCACGCCCAGGGAGGGAGCGAACCGGGCGATCTCGTGCTTCCAGTTGGCCAGCAACGAGGCGGGCGCGACGATGAGGGACGGCGGGGGGGAGCGTTCGCGACCGGCCGGGTCGCCGTGCTTCAAGCGCAGCAGCAGCGCGAGCACCTGGATGGTCTTTCCCAGACCCATGTCGTCGGCGAGACAGGCTCCCAGGCCGAGGCTCTGCAGGAACCAGAGCCACTGCACGCCGACAGCTTGATAGGGGCGCAGCGTGGCCTCGAGGTGCGTGGGGAGATCGCCATCCGCCGCCGACTCCGGCTGGCGCAGACGCTCGAGGGTCTCGCGCAGCCAACCGCCGGCGACCACCTCGCTCCAGTCCGCAGTCGCGTTCGTGGCGTTCTCGGCCGCTTCCGCGTCCAGCTTCACCCCCGCCAGCAAGCGCATGGCCTCGAGAAAGGAAACGCCATCGCCCGCCCCCTGCCCCGCCACCCGCCGCCAGTGCTGGAGCACATGCTCGAGCTTCTCCCGGTCGACCTCGACCCACTGCCCGCGGAGGGAAACGAGACCCGCCTCCGCCGTCATCAGCGTGCGCCATTCCTCCTCGGTCAGTGTCTCGCCCCCGAGCGTGGCCTCGACCGAGAAACTCAGAAGGCTGTCGACGCCCAGCCCGCCGTTGCGCTGCTCGCCGACGCGCACACTGACCTGCGGCCGGTTGCCGCGCCCGTGTTTCCACCAATTGGGGATGCGCGTGATGATGCCGCCGGCCTCCAGCGCGGGCACCTCGCGAAGGAACGCGTACGCCTGCGTGGGGGTCCACGCCTGCGGTTGAAAGAGGCGACGGCTGTCGAGCTGCTCGCGCACCCAGGCGCTGCGTTCGGCCGCCTGTTGGACCGGCTCGAGCAACGATCGTAGTGCGGCCTGGTTCTTCGCGCCGGCGTACTCCTGAAGCGCCCGGGCCAGCGGCAGGTGCACCGGCTTCTCCTGCGCCGACAACCGGTGGGTGTAGGTGGCCATGAACGCGAAGGGCGTCTCCGGCGAGCGCTTGTTCTCCGCCAGATGGAAGGTGACCTTGCCCAGGAGGTGCAGCGCGGGATTGAGTTGCGCCAGCCACGGCTTGATGCCTCCCGCCGCTGCGCTCAATTCGCGCGCCTCCTCCTCGAGCTCGCGCCACAGCTTCGCGAACACCTCCGGCGAGGCATACTCCGCCCCGCGCATCGCAGGGATGCGCAGGGTGAGCTCGAAAAACCGATCGGCGGGCGGGACGGCAGCCACCGGCGCCTGTCCTTCCGCCACGGCGGGCGAGTGGGCCAGGGCGGTGAGAAAGGCATCGGCGAACTCGCGCCAGAAAGCGAACTCCGCCGGCCACGTGCCCTGCCCTCCCCGCCGCGTCGCCAGGGCCAGCAGGCCCCGGGCGGAACTGGAGGCAAACGCCGCGCCCCAGCTCGCGTCCACCGGAAACGCCGGGGTCGCTTCCGCGGCGACTTCCTCGAGCAGCAATCGCCCGTGCGCGGTCAGGACCAACTGGTGCGACATGGCGCCCGAGGTTGTGACGACGGCCACGCGTGTCAACCCTGTTCCGGGCTACCGGGCCATCGCGAGCCCATGGTCAGCGGACTTCAACAGCTTGCCCGCCGCCCGACGTCGGATCATTCGTGCGCGGCCGTGGGGGTTCGAATCTTGGCCTCCAAGGCCTCCAACGAGAAGGCATCGCCACCTCGGAGGAAGAACCGGGTGATCTGCTCTCGCAACCGGCGGTAAAGCGCCGGGTCGGTCTGGGCGAGTTCCCGGGGAACATCACGCTGGGCAAACCTCACCAAGGCTGCCAATTCTGCCCAGCGCTGCTGGCGGAGGAAGATGCCAACCCTCTCCGGATTCTCCAGCAGTTCGCGGGCCGCCAGTTCTTCTTCGCGCTGGGTCATGGCGTGGGTTTCAGGACATCCAGATAGACCAGGTTCTCGACGGGCGGGCGGAGGATGTGCAGGCGTCCCAGGCGCTCCACGAACACCGGCACAAACTCGCCGAGTTGGGTCAAACCCGGCTCGACCAACTGCAGGTAGGGGGCGTCCGGCTCCAGCGTGGTCTTGGGATCGAACAGCAGGCCAGCGCGCTTGGCGGCGAAGGAAAGCTCCATCCGGTCCTAATAACTGGCCGGCTTCCAGATGTCCAGATCCGCGGAGGTCCGCCCCTCCATGCCGCCCAGAAGGCACGCGGCGGAACCGATCAGGCAAAGTCGCACGGGCGAACCCTCGGCGGGCAAAGCGCTGGCAAGCCGTTCGAGAACAGCCATCCATTGTTCGCCATTCAGCCCGCTTGGCATACGCGTCGCTGGAACAAGGCCGCTCCGGCTTCCTCAGAGCGACAGCGAAGATAGCGGCCGAACGCTTCGGCGTCACGACGAACCGTCAGCCGCGCCGAGGCCCGCTCTGGTTGAACCGTTGGGCTGCCAACACGGCGCCAACCCAGTCGAAAGCAATGACGCGGGATTTTCGGTTCTTCCCGCCTGACCAGTTGCTTCCCCCCTCACGCTTGTGGGCAGGAAGCGAGTCCGGGCGGCCAGATCCCGGTCAGGAAAGCCTCCCCGGTTGCCCGGGGCGGCCTAGACGAATGGCGTGCCCGAGGTTCGCCCCGGCCAGGCGCCGGGGCGAGAACGCGGGCCGCGTGCGCTCATGCCCAGGCAGGTCTGCGTGAGGTCGTTGGTACCGGAGCTGAAGAACTCGGCGGTCCAGGCAATTTCGTCAGCGGTGAGGGAGCCGCGCGGCACCTCGAGCATGCCGCTGGACCCGTGGCGTCCCTTCACGCCCGTTCTTTTCGCCCAGGCTTGCAGTGCCTTTCGGGAAGCCCTTGCCTGGAGCCTGGAAGTTGACCATGTTCCTGCCCATGAGTAAGACCGTCAACGTCGCTGAGTTCAAAGACCGGTTCTCGGAGCTGCTGGCCTTGGTCGAGCAAGGCGCGGAGGTGATTGTCTGCCGGCGCAATGTCCCGCTGGCCCGCGTCGAGCCCATCCGCAAGCCAGCGCCCCGCAAGGCGCAACACAGCGTGGTGGGCTGTATGAAGGGCACGGTGCAAATCCATGGCGATCTGACCGAGCCCTGCATTCCCGAAGCCGACTGGGCCATGCTCAAGTGAGCCAGCTATGCCTTATCTGCTCGACACCTGCACCCTCCTGTTCGTCGCGGGGAACACCGCCGACCTGTCCCCGGCGACACTCCAGCTGATCGACGCGGCCCCTCCGGGTGAAGTCTTCGTCTCGGCGATCTCGGTGGCTGAGCTCGCCTGCCTTCAGGAGCGCGGGAGGATCACGCTCAAGCAGCACTGGCGGGCTTGGTGGGCTGCTCTGCTCCAACGAACGGCTTGGACCTGCTTGCCGATCACCGCCGAAATCATGGCGGAGGTCTACAGCCTGCCGCCGCCTGTTCACCGGGATCCGGCGGACCGCGTCCTGATCGCCACCGCGCGCTACGAACGCCTCACGCTCGTGACCACGGATGGGAAGATCCTCGGCTACCCGCACGTCCCGACCCTTTCCGAGGGTGAACGCGCTCGGCATGGAGAAGCCGATCGCGGAGATACTCGAGGCCGCGCGGCACGAGTGGTTGAGCCATGGTTGGCCGGGGAACGTGCGTGAACTGCGGAACGTCATCGAGCGCGCGGTGATCCTGGAGCCCAGCCAAACGATCCAACCCGCGAGTCTGCGGTTGCATTCGTGAGCCGCGCCGGTCGAGTGGGTCGAGGTGAAGGGGTGCTTCTGTCGCGGGGCGGTTGACAACTGGCCATGGTCCCGCCACCTTGCGCGCATGATGCTGGCGCAACTGCGGCAATTGCTGACTGCGACGCCCTTCGTGCCCTTTCGCGTTCATGTTGCCGAACAGAAGGCCCTGGACGTCCCGCATCCCGAGTGGGTCTGGCTGCTGCCCGGTGGTACGTCCATCGCGGTGGCTGAGGGTGATGGCACGGCGCACTTCATCAATCTCGTGCATGTCACGCGATTGGAGGTTTCCCCGAAGCGTCTCCCGCCGCCGTGTCGCCTCAAACTGAGTTGGCTGCAGGGCGTGCGGCGGTTCCCGGACTGGAGATGGCGAAGTGCTGATCGCCCGGCATGGGAAGCCGGCGGCCATCCCCGTCGGCTTCGCCGACGAAGACGAATGGTTCGACGACCGCTTGGAACACGACGAGCGATTCCTTAGACCCATCGCCGAATCCCACGAACAGGCGCGGAGCGGGAGATTCACCCTATGAAAACGGCAGCGGCACCGATACTTGAGGAAGTCTGGCGCATCAAAGACGAACTGGCCCGCGAGGCGGGCCACGACCCGCATCGCTTCTGCGACAACACCCGCCAATGGGCGGCGGCATATCCGCCGCGTGAACGTGGGCGTCGCAACGGTGCTTACTGGGCCGGCGAGGCTGTCCACGCCGCTACCAGAGTCGCCACCGCAGGCTGGCTGAGGAATTCACCTGGTCTTGCGACACGCACCCCCTGGTAATCCTCCCGGTCGAAATGCCCGCGTGCGGTGTTCACGGTGACGAGGTAGTCGGCCTCGACCGCCAGGGCACACTCGAGGAAGCGGTTGTCGGGGCTGTGCCGGATGATCTCCAGCTCAGTGAGTGGGTAGCAGATCTCCAGCCGCTGCAGTACTCGCCGGAGGAAGACCTCATGCTCACGGAGGACTTCGGCATTCTCCTCAATCACGGCTGGCGAAGCCCACTTTCCCAGCCGCCCCGCGAGCGCCAGTTCAACAATCAGTGCGGGTGGGTTGACCGCCGGGGGCAGGGTCGCGAGCTTGAGGATGCGGGTGTCAAGAACGACTCGCAAGGTAGGGCTTGGCTCGGCGCAGGGCCAGGGCGCGGCGGCGGTTCTCCACGAACTGGATGACCTCTTCCTCACTCATCGCCTTGCCAGCGTTGGTGCGATGCGCGCGCGCCAGTTCCGGAGACAGCCGAAACCGGATCAGCTTTCCGCCGACGATGGCTTTCGCGTACATGGAAGGAGAACGACCCCGTCTGGTGCTCAAGGGCAAGAAGCGACTCCCGCCAGCAGAAAGGCCGCCCCGGTGGCCCGGGGCGGCTGGCGCAAATCAGGTGAAGGCTCGACGGAGTCTCGCCTCACCGCGAGGGATTACTTCTTCTTCGCCGGCTTCTTCGCGGCGGAGCGGGGGGAGGCGGAGTAGGCCGCGGGCCTGGGTTTGGCCGTGGCTTCCTCTTCGAGGGCGGCCTGCGCCGCCGCCAGTCGCGCCACCGGGACGCGGAACGGTGAGCAACTCACGTAGCTGAGCCCGACCTTGTGACAGAACTTCACGCTGTCCGGGTCGCCACCGTGTTCGCCGCAGATGCCCAGCTTGATGTCCGGGCGGGTGCTGCGGCCCTTTTCCACCGCGATCCTCATCAACTGACCCACGCCGGTCTGGTCAATCGAGGCGAACGGGTTCTTCTTGATGATCTCGGCCTCGGTGTATGCCGGGATGAAGGTGCCCGAGTCGTCGCGGCTCATGCCCAGCGCGGTCTGGGTGAGGTCGTTGGTCCCGAAGCTGAAGAACTCGGCGGTTTGGGCGATCTCGTCGGCGGTGAGCGCGCCGCGCGGGACTTCGATCATGGTGCCGACCAGGTAGGTGAGCTTCACTTTCTGTTCGGCCATGACTTCCTGGGCAACCCGGTGGACGACCTCGACCTGGAGATCGAGTTCCCGCTTGAACCCGACCAGCGGGATCATGACTTCGGGCTTCACCTTGATGCCGGCCTTCTGGACTTCGGCGGCCGCTTCGAACACGGCGCGGGCCTGCATCTCGGAGATCTCAGGATAGACGATGCCGAGGCGGCAGCCGCGGAAGCCGAGCATGGGGTTGAACTCGTGGAGTTCCTTGACCCGTTGCTGGATCTTCTCGACGGGCACACCCATCTTGGCGGCCAGGTCCTTCTGGGCGGGTTCCTCGTGCGGGAGGAACTCGTGCAGCGGCGGATCCAGGAACCGGATGGTGGCGGGGTAGCCCTTGAGGGCTTTGAAGATGCCGACAAAATCCTCCTTCTGATAGGGGAGGAGCTTGGCGAGGGCCTTCTTCCGGTCCGCCAGATTGTCCGCGAGGATCATCTCGCGCATCGCGTCGATGCGATTCCCCTCGAAGAACATGTGTTCGGTGCGGGTGAGGCCGATGCCGGTGGCGCCGAAGGCGAGGGCGTTCTCGGTTTGTTCGGGCGTATCGGCGTTGGTGCGGACCTGGAGGCGGGTGACTTTCGAGCACCAATCCATGAGGGTCTTGAACATGCCGTAGGTCTCGCTGGACTTGCCGTCGAGGGACTTCTCGACGAGCACCTGGACGATCTCGGAGGCCGCGGTCTTGATCTCGCCGCCGTAGACGTTGCCGAGCGTCCCGTTGATCGAGAGGTAATCGCCTTCCTTCCACGTCTGGCCGTTCACCGTGAGGGTCTTGGCCGCGTAATCAATCTGCAGGGCGCCGGCGCCCGCAGACGCAGACCTTGCCCATCTGCCGGGCGACGAGCGCGGCGTGCGAGCTGACGCCGCCCTTGGCGGTGAGGATGCCTTCGGAGGCGATCATGCCGCGCAGGTCCTCGGGCGTGGTCTCGTTGCGGACGAGCAGGACCTTCTCGCCCCGGGCGGCGGCGGCGTCGGCGCGGTCGGCGTTCAGGTACATCTTGCCGGAGGCGGCACCGGGACCGGCGGGGAGGCCGGAGGCGATGAGCTGGGCGGCCTTCTCGGATTTCTGGTCAAAGATGGGGGCGAGCAACTGGTCGAGCTGATCGGCGGGGTTGCGGCGGATGGCGGTCTTCCAGTCGATGAGCTTCTCCTTGACCATGTCCATCGAGAACTTGAGGGCGGCGAAGGCGGTGCGTTTGCCGTTGCGGGTCTGGAGCATGAAGACCTTGCCGTCCTGGATGGTGAACTCGAAGTCCTGCACGTCCTTGAAGTGCTTCTCGAGGGTGGTGCGGATGTTGTCGAGCTCCTTGTAGGCGGCGGGCATCTCCTGGGCGAGCTGGGCGACAGGCTCGGGCGTGCGGACGCCGGCGACGACATCTTCGCCCTGGGCATTGATGAGGAACTCGCCGTAGAACTCTTTGACGCCGTTGGCGGGGTTGCGGGTGAAGGCGACGCCGGAACCGGAGTTTTCGCCGGTGTTGCCGTAGACCATGGCCTGGACGTTGACGGCCGTTCCCCACTCGGAAGGGATGTTGTACTTGCGGCGGTAGACGATGGCGCGGTCATTCATCCACGAGCCGAACACGGCGCCGACCGCCCCCAGAGCTGCTTCCAGGGATCCTGCGGGAATTCCTTGCCGCCGGTGCGCTCCTTGATCAGCGCCTGAAAGCGTTTCACGAGCTCCTTGAGGTCGTCGACAGTGAGCTTGGTATCCTCGATGTCCTCATGGTAGCGCTCGTGCTTGAGGCCGTGGATGACCACCTCGAAGGGCTCGTGGTCTTCGTCCGGCCGCTTTGGACGCCCATGACGACGTCGCCGTACATCTGGACGAAGCGGCGGTAACAGTCCCAGGCAAAGCGCTCGTTCTTGGTGGCGTTGACGAGGGCCACGACGGTCTGGTCGTTAAGACCGAGGTTGAGGATGGTGTCCATCATGCCGGGCATCGAGTCCCGGGCACCCGAGCGGACGGACACGAGCAGGGGCATGGCGGATTTGTCGCCGAACCTGGTGCCCATGATCTTCTCGATGAAGGCCACCCCGTCCTTGACCTCGGGCTCGAGGACCTTCGGGTAGGTCTTCTTGTTCTGATAATAATAGGTGCAGACCTCGGTGGTGATGGTGAATCCCGGAGGCACGGGGAGGCCGATGCGGGACATCTCGGCCAGGTTGGCGCCCTTGCCGCCAAGGAGAGGTTTCATCGAGCCGTCGCCATCGGCCTTCTTGTTGCCAAACCGGTAAACGTATTTCGCAGCTTTCGCCATAATCGGTGTCTCTTTCGTTGTCAGTTCCGCTGGGCCAGCCTTTGCGGAACGCGAAGTCAACGTAATACCCGGTGGGGTGTCAACGGGTCTTTGCCTGGCGAAAGGACAAGAAAGGGTCAGGGCGTCTCACCACCCTGAGGTGCGGGCGCCTGATCCCGAACCGAAGCCGGAGGAGCGGGCGCCGGAGCCGGAGCCGCCCCAGGAGGAACGGCCACCGAAGCCGCCGCGCGATAGGCCTCCGCCGAGCGCCCCCCCAAACCTCCCGTGCTCCAGGAGCTTGAGCGGCGAGTCTGTCGGGCCATCTCGGCGGCCTGGCGAAGGGCCCGCTCGTGCTGCCGGCGCGCGCGTTCGGCAGCCTCCCGGCGCCGCATTTCGGCCTCGGCTTCCGCAATCGCGGCGGCGGCCATGCGACGTGCGGTTTCCGCCTGCGCCCGGGCATGGTCGTAGGCGCCGCGTTGCAGGAGGCGCCGGGCCTCCTCCAGCGCGTCACTGCCCGGACTGCCGTGGATCAGAACCTTCCAGCCGCCGGTCCAGGAGCCGGCCGAACGGACGGCGGCGGCGGCGTTGGAGATGGCCTCGACGACGCTCCGGGCCCGTTCGAGTTCGCCCTTGAGCGTGGCCGTGAGCTGGGCCGCATGGGCGGTGAGGCGGTCGGCTTCGGCGTCGACCTGCGCCCAATCCTCGTGCGCGCGGCGGAGCTGGTTCTCCAGGGCGTCGAGCGCGGGGGTCAGGCGCGGGATTTCGTCGCGGGCGGCGAGCATGGCGGGGCTGGGCGTCAGGCCACTCCGCGCGATCTCCGCCGCCACGGTTTCGGCCTGCTGCGCCTGGGCGAACGCGGCCGTGAGGCTGCGGCGGGCCTCCTCGAAGACGTCCCGATCGCAACGCGCCTGGTCTTCGACCTGATCGAACTCGAGGCTGATGGCGTCGAGTTCGGCCGCGAGCGTGAAGGGGTTGCGCGCGGGAACGGCGAGGCGGGACCGCATGTCGGGGAGGCGCTGCCGGGCCGCGGCCAGGCGGGCGAGGGTGGGACGCATGGTGGCGGGTGTGGCCAGGCGCGAATCGAGCGTGGCGGCGCGGCTTTCCAGGTCCGCGAGGCGGCGGGCGTTGGCGGCCTCCGTGGTCTCCAGGCGGGCGCGCTTCTCGTCGAGTTCCTGCAACCGCACGGCGGCGATTTCCAGGTCGGCGCGGGCGCGGCTCCAGAAGTCGGCCGCTTCGAGCAGCCGGCCGGTGGTGAAGATGGCTTCGGCCCGCTGGATGCGGGCGCGCGCCTCAGACAGGCTGCCCTGCGCTTCCTCGAGGTTGTCACTCACCGTGCCGTTGGCTTGGGGATGGGCCGGGTCGCCCGCGCCGAGCAGCAGCGTGTCCGGCGCATACGTGGCGGCGAGGCGGGTCAGG
Source organism: Verrucomicrobiota bacterium (assembly GCA_027493615.1). Classification (GTDB taxonomy): domain Bacteria; phylum Verrucomicrobiota; class Verrucomicrobiia; order Limisphaerales; family J093; genus DSVZ01. Next base: position 236,970 of record JAOSKK010000036.1, on the reverse strand, counting down.
GTGGCGCGGCGTTCGGGCAGCAACGTCTCCAGACGCTGGTGTTCGGCGCGCAGGGATGCCACCTCGCGCTCGTGACGTTCGAGCACCTCGAGGGTGGTGTCGATCAGCGCACCCGCTTCGCAGACCAGGGCTTCGGCCGCATCGAGGGCACCCTGCGCCGCGGGGACGTCGCCCCGGTCCAGGGAGGCGCGTGCGGCCGTCAACTGAGCGTCGGCGGCGGCGAGGCGTTCTTCCGGGCTGAGGCCCTGTTCGACAAGCGTGCGCGCCGGATCGAGACCGAGGGCGGTGCCCAACCGGCGGCGGGCCTCGGCGATGCGGGCACGGGCCGTGGCGACCGCCGGGGCGGTCTGGTCTTCGCGACGCTGGTGAAGCGCGACGGTTTGCTCGAGGCGTTCGGCCAACTCCTGGCTGGTGCGGGCAAAGTCCTGGATGGCCGGGGCGGCGGAGGCCTCACGGGCTGCGGAAGCGATGTTGTCGGCGGAGGCAGACAGGGTTTCGAGGGCGTCGTCGACCCAACCCACGGCCAAGCCGGCGGCCTGCAGCCTTTGCCGATGCTCCTGGAAGCGGGGGACCCGTTCCTGTCGGACGTGGGCCACGGCGGTGGCGAGGGCGCGCGTCGCTGGCCTGTTGCTGCGCACGCGCCGCGGGTCCGGCCAGGGCGCCCACGGGATCAGCCGCTGCCTGTCGCAAGGCCTGCGCCAGTGTCTCGCTGGCCGCCGGGAGGAGCTGCAGGCGCAGGGCTTCGAGGTTCAGCCACCCGTCCTCGACGGCTGCCGCGGCGAGGGTTTCAGCCTGGGTCCGCGCCGCGTCGAGGTCGGCCTCGATCGTCGCGATCACGCGGGTCCCTTCGAGCGTGCTGGACTCGATCTGGTCCAGGGTGGCGAGGGCGCGGTCGGCGCGCTGGTTGAAGGCCTCGATGAGTTCCTGGAAGGTCAACGCGAAGGGCTGGTAACTGGCCAGATCGCCCAGCAGCCGGTCGCGTTCGGTGCGGGGTCCGCGGACGATGAGCTCGACGCGGTCGCCGGGTTGGAAGCGGATGGGCTCGTCCTTGAGCAGGCGCAAGGCCCGCAGGTAGCCGCGGCAGAGGAAGAAGTTCCGGGCTTGGCCGAGAACGGTGCCCGGTTCGAGAAGGCGGTGGGCTTGGGCGAGGATGCGATCTACGGAGGCGGACATGATGAAGAGCTCGTCGACGTCCTGGATGGCGCGGCGGCTGAGCTCGAGGGTTTGGCCGGCGTAACGCCGTTCGGCGTCGAGGGTCGAGGTGCCCACCACGGTGGCACGGCGGTCGAGCAGGGCGAACAGGCCGTCGGTCTTGTCGCGCATCCCCTGCCGCCAGGTCTCGTGCAGATGCTGGGCCTCCCGGCGTGGGCCCACCCGACGGCGGTTGAGGAAGACGCCCAGGAGAAGCACCACGAGGGTGCCGGAGCTGCCGGCAAACCCCAGGAACAAGCGGCGCGTCTGGTCGGCGCGGTCGGCGGCCTCGAGCGAGGCTTGCGCGGTTTCCAGGGCTGCGGTGGCGGCGGCCAGGTGGGCCTCGTAACTGGAATCGCCGCGGGCGTGTTCGCGGCGGGCGGCCTGGAGACGATCCGCCGCCTCGCGCAGGGAGCCGGAAGCCGCATCGGCGCGGGGATGTTGCGCCTGCTGTTGGTAGCGGGCGGCGACCTCCTCGAACCGCCCGGGCGCCTGGGCGTGACGATCGAGGCCGTCCAACACCGGGTCGACGCGGCGTCGGACTGCCATGGCCAGGCGGGTCGCGTCCGCAGCCTGGCCAGTGCTGAGGGCCTGTTCGGCCGCGGCCAGATCCGCGTTCGCTGCGGCGAGGTCGGGTCGGACCAGATCGCCGCCGGCTTCGGAGGGCGGTTTGGAGAAGGTCGCGAGGCGGCGGGTGAGTTGCTGGAGGGCCCCGCGAGCAGCGGCGACATCCCCCTGCGCCTGGGCGGCGGCGCGGGTGCGGGCCAACTCGCGTTCGGAGGCCTGCCGGGCCGCGGCTTCACGCTCTGCTTCGATGCGGGCGGTCAGTCGGCCTTCAATGGTGGTGATGGTGTCCTTGACGGCATCCAGGATGCGACCGCCGTTGCGCATGGCGCTGATGGCGGGGGCATCGAGGTTGCCGATCCATTGCTCCTCGCCAAGTCCGCGCCGGTCCTGGGCATCGGAGCCGTAGTAGGAGAAGCGCCGGTCCTTGAGGAACAGGGCGAAGAAGCAGGCGTTGCGTTCCCCGGTACGGGGATCGACCGACTGGCCGAAGTCGGTCCGGTTCATCAGGCCCTTGCCGAGGGCATGGTTGACGGCCTCGATGCCGGACCAGGTTTGGCCCTCGGGGTCGGTGTATGTCTCGCCGGCAGCGCTTTCGAGCAGGACGACCACCCAGTTGGTGGCGTGCGTGTCCAGCCACTGCTCGAGGCCGGCGAGCTGGGCGGCGCTGACGCCGAGGTCGCCCTTGACGTAGAGGCGTTGGTGCGGTTGCCAGGCCTGAACAACGGCCGTGCCGTGCGGCACGGAACGGGGTTCGTTGGAGCCCTCAGCCGTGCGGCTCGTCAGGGGCAACAGCAACACAGCGGCAAGGGCCAGCGGCACCCAGCCGAGAACCACCGGAGCACGGCGGGACGGGTCTGGCAGTCGTGTTTCCATGGCGGCGGAATTCGCACGGTTCCGTGCGTCAGCCCATTACACTTCGCCGGCAGCATTGGACACGGCGAGCCGGGGCGCAAGCGCGGGGCGCATCAGCAAGGTCGCGATCTGTCGGGCGGGGTTTACAGGCGAATGGGGACAGGCGAATGGGAGGTCAGAGATTGATTCGCCACGGTCCGCTTTCCCATGTACCTCCGCTTGCTGGTGGGGCGAGAGTCCCACCAAGTCAGGGTTCAGGAACACCTCGGATCAAAGGCGCACGCGTTTGGGGAACCTCGGGCAACGGCGCGAACGGGAGAGCGCACCGGACGCGTCGAAGAACCAGAGGCGGCCGTCCGCGTCGCATACCCAGACCTCGGCAGCACCCGCCTCGAGGTAGAGCCGCCGCTTCGCCTCGATCTCGGTGTCGGTGTTGGAGAGGGAGGTGACCTCGACGCAGACTTCCTGCCAAGTCATGGCGGAAGATTACCGAGAAGACGGTTCGAGGCAACCGTCCGCGTGGTGGAAGGAACGCAGACGAGCCCACACGCGCTCGACGGTTGGGACCAAGGCGTCCTGGACGGCCGGGGTGAGGTCCGTGCCCAGGGTGAACGGGTCGGCGACTTCAACGGCGAAGATGGTCACCCGTTCGGGCATGGGCAGTCCGAGGAGGCGACCCAGGGCCAGCGTATCGCCCACCCCGAGGAAATGCGGGGCCCCGGCCCGCCGCGTCGGAAGGCAGTCCCCGTCGAACTCGTGGAGAAACCCCGGCGCCTGTGTCCCGGTCTGGATGGCATCGACGAGGACGAGCTCGCGATAGCCGACGATGTGATCCAGTAACGCCAATCCCATCTCCTCGCTCTCCTCCGCCACCACCGGGTCACCCGGTTCGAGCCGCTGCCGCAGGGCGCGAACCACCCGCAACCCGATGGCGTCGTCGCTCAGGATGGCATTGCCCAGACCCAGCACCAGGACGGGGGCGGGACGTGAAGGAGGCGCGTCCACGCTCGCGCCGTTCATCGGCCGCACGGCGGCGGTCTCCAAGGTGGATGGCAGCGGGCTCATGACCGGCACGAGGCAAGCTCAAAGCTCAAAGGCCGATGCTCAAGGGAAGCGGCCTGTTCCCTCCGGACCGGCTCGGTAACCATGAACCTGAAAGCGCCGGTAAACCGGACGCACTCCAGACGCTGTGCGCGGAACGGACGGGCTGCGCCCCTCGCGAAACGTCTGGAGTGCGGGGGTTTACCCCCGCTTTTCGTGCTCGGTTCATGCGAAGAGGATCACGGGGGACCGCGCGGTCCTGGTCAGCCCTGGATCAGCCGGTGGGCGAGTTGGCGCTGATGATCGAACACGTTCACGACGAGGGGCGTGCTGCCGGGGAGGGTGTGCGTGGCGCAGCCCAGGCAGGGGTCATAGGCGCGGAAGGCCATTTCGACTTTATTGAGCAGTGCCTCGGGGATCTTCGTGGCATCCTTCATGCCCTGGATCAAGCCCTTGGCCGCCCGTTCCACACTCATGGCGATGCGGGCGGCGTTGTTGCCGGTGGCGACGATCATGTTGGCCATGGTCATGACGCCCCGTGCATCGGTCTGGTAATGGTGGAACAAGGTGCCCCGCGGGGCCTCGACCACGCCCATGCCCTCGGCAGGCACGGTGGTCGGCACACGCCGGACGTCGGGACTGGTGATCTCGGGATCGTTGATCAACTGCTCGATGCGCTCGGCGGCATAGATCATCTCGACGACGCGCGCCCAGTGCGTGGCGAGGGTGTGGTGCGCCGGTCTGCCGCCCAGCGTCTTGTAGAACTCCTCGTAGGCGGCCTGGGCCTTGGGCGTGGCCAGGCGGTCGGAGGCGTTCAAGCGGGCCAGCGGGCCGACCGCGTAGATGCTGGTGTCCGGGCCTTCGACAAAGTCCTTCCATCCCCGCTGCTTGAGGAAGGTGAACTTCATGTAGCTCCAGGGCTCGACGTGTTCGGCCACGAACTCGCGGTACTGCCGGGCGGTGAACTTGCAGACCTCCTTGCCCTGGCAGTCCACGACGCGGAGCTTGCCGTCGTAGAAGTTCAGTTGGTTCTGGTCGTCCACCATCCCCATGTAGCAGGTCTTGTGGGTGTAGGCGTCCGACGTGATCAGCTTCACGTAGTCGGGGTTGCCGAGGACGATCTGCTTGAAGACGGTGTTGGTCCACTCGGCGAACTCCACGCCGTCCCTGGCGAGTTGCTTGAACTTCGGCAGGTCCTCCGGTTTGAGCGCCTTGCTGACGCCGCCGGGCAGGCCCAGCACCGGGTGGACGACCTTGCCCCCGAAGTAGGCGATGAGTTCCCGGAGCCGCTTGCGGGTGCCGATGACCTTCTTGCCGGCCTCGAGGCCGACCTTGCCGATGACGCCCACGATGTTGCGCTCGGCCGGCGGGGCGTCCGGGCCCACGATGAAGTCGGGTCCCCCAGCACGAACACGTGCAGAGCGTGGTCCTCGAGGACAAACGTGTTGTAGACCAGCTCGCGGATCTTCCGCCCGGCGGAGGTGGGCTCGGTCTGGTACAGATCGTCCAGGGCCTTGGTGGATGCCATGTGGTGGGCGGTCGGGCACACGCCGCAGATGCGGCTCGTGATCTGGGGCATGTCCTCGGCGGGGCGCCCGAGGCTGAAGACCTCGAAACCGCGGAGCTCGGGGACCTGCATGTAGGCGCGTTCGACATCGCCCTTGTCGTCGAGGTAGATGTCGATCTTGCCGTGGCCTTCGAGGCGGGTGATGGGATCGATGGTGATGTTGCGCTTGGCGGCCTGGTAGGCGGCGTTGGCGCGCAGGTTGCCCTCGTTGAAGGTCTTCTGGATCGCGGGATTCATAGGCATCGGTACGGGGTGTCGCAAGGAGCGGGGACGTCAGTTCAGGAGACGCGGGTCAAAGGTGAACGGGGCGGGTTTGCCCAGGGTGACCCGGGCGAAATCACGATGGACCGGGTTCAGGAGGTAGTTGAGCTCCTCCGGAATGAGGGCACTGGGCGCGGCGAGGACGGCCGAGCGGCCGACGCGCGTCCAGGCGTCCCCCACCTGCTGGGTGAGCGACGCCGGCGGCTCGACCTGCCAGCCGGAAGGCAAGTCACGCGCGGCCAGACGCTCGATGACCGTCTCGGGGATCTCGAGCCGGAAGCAGAGGAAGTGCATCGGCCGGTGAGGGTCCACATGCACCAGCGTCTCGAGGACCGCCAGCGACTTGTGTTCGCTGGCATAGACCATGCGAACACCCGGGGAGTTCCAGCGTCCACCCACGCGCCAGGCCCCCTCGCCAGTGAAGGCTTCCGAGGCAAAGCGAGCGGGGAGGATGCGCCAGGCTGTCGGCATCACGAGTAGACTCCGTAGGCGATGCGCCAGAGCAGGCTCTCGACTTCGCGCGCCCCGATCTCGGATTCGGCGTAGTCCAGAGGCACCTGCCGGTTCAACCCGAACTGGGGGCGTTTGAGCCACTCGCGGGCGGTGGTTTGGTCCTCGAAGACCTCGAGGGCCGTGCCCATCAGCCGGGCGTAGCGCATGAGGCGGTCGGATTCGATGGGGGTGAGCCGGCCTTCCTGCTTGCGCCGGTGGAGGGTGGCGCGGGACATGCCGAGCTTGGGGGCCAGTTTCTCGAGCGGGAGGTCGAGGGCGGTCTGGAGCGCCTCGAGCTCGGCGAAGGGCAGGCCGTGTTGCACGGCCTGCACCACGACGTTGGTGGTGCGAAGCTGCTCGGCGGCCTTGGTCCGGGCACCGTGCACATGGGAGGCGATGATGCCGGCCCAGGGAAAGGGTCGGGCGGCCGGAGCCGGTTTCGGACGGGCTGACTTCGAGGCATTCATTTGAGACTACGGATAGTCTCAATTGGCGCAGAGGTCAAGCCGGCAGGTCCACCCGCCGCCGCAGGAGGCTCTTGGCCAGTCCGTACCGGTAAAACGTGCCCACCGGGTCCGGAATGCCCGCCAGCGTCTGCTGGATGCCCGCGACGTCCTTGGCCGCGACATTCGAGCAGAGCGAGGAGAGCATCTTGGCGCCCTGATCGCGGACGCGCGAGGTGGGGCCGAAGCAGCCGGTGCAGGGCATGTTGCCGCTGGTGCAGGCGGCGCCACAACCGCTGCGGGTGGCGGGGCCCATGCAGACCACGCCCTGGGCCAGGAAGCACTTCCCGGAATCCCAGAGGCCCTGGTGGGGGCGCTTGAACTCGGTGAAGGCGACGTCGGTCGGCTTGGTTGCCTTGCGCTCGCACTCGTCGCAAAGGGCGATGTCCGGGGCCAGGACGGCGCCCTTGGGGGGCAACTTGCCGCTGAGCAGTGCCTCGAAGGCGGCCTTGGTCAGGTTCGGCGTGGGCGGGCAGCCGGGGATGTAGAAGTCCACGTCCACGACCTGGTCGAGGGTGCGCACCACGTGATGGAGCTGGGACAGGTGGGGGTCCGGCCGGCCTCGGTGAAGTGGGCCTGGGGCCGGGTCCTGGCCTCATTGACGAGGGCCGGGCAGTCCTCGTAGTTGAACCTGAGGACCTGCTCGCGGGAGAACTGGTTGGCGAGCGCGGGGATGCCGCCGAGCTGGGCGCAGGCACCGTAGGCGATGAGGTACTGGCTCTTGCGGCGCAGGAGGACGGCGAGCTCTTCCTGTTCCGACATGCGGATGGCGCCGTTGAGCAGGGTGGCGAAGATGGACTTGTCCGGCAGGGCGGCGACGTCCTTGTACTTGAAGTCCATCGCCACGGGCCAGAGGACGATGTCCACCTTCTCGACGACCCCGAGGATATCCTCGGCGAGATCGACGACGGTCTCTTCACAACCGCCGCACGAGGCGCACCAGTAAAAGGCTACTTTGGGTTTAGGCATGGACGACCTCCGGGGGTGGGGATGGCGCGGCGTGGGTCGGGCAGGGCCTGCGGCCGCATCGCGGGCCTGGACGGCCTGGGCGAGGTGTTCGAGTTCCTGGTCCCAGGCGCCGAACTTCTGGGGCATGCCGAGCGGCCCGAGCGCCTGGAGCTGCCGGGTCATCTCGTTGATGACGGTCTTGACCTTCTCGCCTTCGGCGGCGGAGATCCACTCGAGGCGGACGCGCTGGGGTTCGATGCCGAAATCGGCGAGCATCCGTTTCAGGAGCTCGAAGCGGCGGAGCATCTTGTAGTTCCCCTCGACGTAGTGGCAGTCACCCGGGTGGCAGCCGCCGATGAGGACGCCGTCGGCCCCGCGGGCGAGGGCGTCGAGGATGAACTGGGGATCCACGCGACCCGAGCACATGAGGCGGATGACGCGCACATTCGAGGCGTATTTGAGGCGCGAGACGCCGGCCAGGTCGGCCGCCGTGTACGTGCACCAGTTGCAGAAGAAGGCCACGATGCGTGGCGTCCACGGTTTAGTCATAGGACAGCACTCCCTCGATTTCGCTGAAGATTTCCGAGTCCTCGAACAGGTTCTGGACGATGGAGCTGGAGGGGCACGCGCCGACGCAGGTGCCGCAGCCCTTGCAGAGGGCCTCGTTGATGTAGGCCTTCTTGCGTTCCTCATCGAAGAGGATGGCGGTGTAGGGGCAGAGCGGGATGCAGGACTTACAGCCCGAGCACTCCTGGTCGAGGATGAAGGCGGTGTTGGGCTCCTGTTCGACGTAGCCGCGGTCGATGAGGACCGTGGCCTCGGCCGCGGCCGCGCCCGCCTGCGCCACGGTGTCGGGGATGTCCTTCGGCCCCTGGCAGCAGCCGGCCAGGAACACGCCATCGGTGAAGGTGTTGACCGGGGCGAGCTTGGGATGACGTTCGAGGAACCAGCCGTCGCCCCCGCAGCTCATGTTGAAGAGGCGCCGGACATCGCCGGCATCGGCTTGCGGCTCGAGACCGGTGGCCAGCACAACCATGTCGACGGGGATGCGGCGGACGACGCCGGCCAGGGTGTCCTCGACGCGAATGACGAGCTTGCCCTCTTCCTCGGGGGTCATCGCCCAATCGGTGACCTCGCCCACGCGGCCGCGGATGAAGTGGGTGCCTTCCTCGAGGAGCTTGTTGTAGAACTCCTCGTAGCCTTTGCCCGGCGTGCGCATGTCGATGTAGAAGTTGTAGAGCTCGGCGTCGGTGTGTTCCTTGAGGAGGTGCGCGAGCTTCATCGAGTACATGCAGCAGACGCGCGAGCACCAGATGTTGGTCTTCTTGTCGCGCGATCCCACGCAGTGGATGATACCGATGGACTTCGGCGTCTTGGGCGAGCCATCCGGGTTCTTGCCTTCGCGGAGGATCACCTCGCCGCCGGTGGGGCCGGAGGCGTTGACGAGCCGCTCGATCTCGAGGGCGGTGTAGACGTTCTTGTAGGTGCCGTAGCCGTAGGCGGGGACGCGCCCGGCATCGAAGGTCTTGAACCCGGTGCAGACGATGATGGTGCCGACCTTGATCTCCTTGAGCTCGTCCTTCTGGGTGAAATCGATGGCGTTCTTCTCACCGCACGCCTCGACGCAAGTCTTCTTGCACTTGTCGCTGACGACGGGGGAGCCGTCGGGGTTCTTGCCCCGCTTGAAGTTGAGGCAGACCTCGGGGTCGATGACGACGACCTGGGGGGTGGCCTGGGGAAGGGGATGTAGACGGGCTTGCGCTTGCCGAGCCCCTCGTTGAAGTCGTCGAGGAACTTGGGCTCCTTGAAGACGCAGTTGGGGATGCAATCCTGGCAGCCGGTGCAGAGGTCCTCGATGATATAGCGGGCCTTGCGTTTGACCTGGACGGTGTAGTTGCCGACGTAACCGTCGACCTTGGCCACCTCGGAGTAGGTCCAGAGGGTGATGTTCGGGTGGGAGCCGACCTCGGACATCTTCGGGGTGAGGATGCAGGCGGCGCAGTCGAGGGTGGGGGGAAGGTCTTGTCGAACTTGGCCATGTGCCCGCCGATGGAGGGTTCGCGTTCGACGAGGTAGACCTTCTTGCCGGCGTTGGCGAGGGTCATCGCGGCGTGGATGCCGGCGATGCCGCCGCCGACGACGAGGACGTCGGGGTGGATGGGGACTTTCTTGATCTCGAGCGCCTTGTGGTGGGCGACGCGGCGGATGGCGGCCTCGGCGAGGGCCTTGGCCTTCTCGGTGGCTTCCTGGCGGTCGGTGTGCACCCAGGAGTCATGCTCGCGGATGTTGACCATGTGGAAGTAGAAGGGGTTGAGCCCGCCGGCCTCGGTGGCGCCGCGGAAGGTGTGCTCGTGCAGGAGGGGCGAGCACGAAGCGACGACGATGCGGTTGAGTTTGTGCTCGCGGATGTCCTGCTGGATCAGGACCTGGCCGGGGTCGGAGCACATGTACTTGTAATCGCGCGAGAGGGCCACGCCGGGCAGTTTCTCGACGCTCCTGGCCACCGCGGCGCAATCGACCATGGAGGCGATGTTGTGGCCGCAATGACAGACATAGAATCCGATCCGGAGTTCTTCCTTTTTTTGCACTCATGGTTGTGCCCTTCTTGCGGGGAAAGCGGGTGGTGCAGGTTCAGCGGGCGGCGGCGGCCGCAGGGGCCGGAGCGGCGAGCGGTTTCATGGGGACCATGCCGCGGTGCAGCACCACCTGGTTGTCCGGCAGGCCGAACGCCAGCCCCACGAGCTGGCTGAAATACACCGTCGGAATCGGCACCGGCTCCCAGCGGGCCGTGATCTTGGGGTGGTACGCGTCGAGGTTGAACTGGCAGAGCGGACAGACGGTGGCGATGACGTCGGCGCCGCGTTTGATGGCCTCCTTCAGGAGGATGTAGCTGAGGCGCAGGCCGGCCTCGGGGAGGGTGCCGGTGAGGCTGCCGCCGCAGCACTTGGTCTTGAGCGGCCATTTGACGACGGTGGCGCCGGAGGACCTCGAGCAGCCGGTCCATGGTGGTGGGGTTGGTCTGGTCGTCGAAGGTGGCGTACGGACGGACGATCTGGCAGCCGTAATAAGGGGCGACCTTCAAGCCCTTGAGCGGCCGGGTGACCTTCTGTTTGACGGCCTCGAGCCCGATGTCGTTGATCAGGACGTCCAGCGGATGGCGGACGGCGGAGTTGCCTTCGCAGCGGAGCCCGACCGTCTGGAGGGCGTTCGCGACGGTCTGGCGCATGGCCGGGTACTCCTGGAGGTAGTGCTGGGCCTTGTTGAGGACGAGGTAGCAGGCGCTGCAAGGCGCGAGGACCTGCTGGAGGCCGCTCTTCTCCGCGATGGCGAGGTTGCGGGCGGCGGCGGCGCAGGCCTTGCCTTCATCCACGGCCATGTAGGCAGTGGCGCCGCAACAGTTCCAGTCGTCCAGTTCCTGCAACTCGACGCCGAGATGCTTCATCACCGGCAGGAGGGACTCTTCGTAGGCCTTGCCGGTGCCCTTGAGGAACAGCCGGGGAAGTATGCGTATTTCATGCCTGAGCCTTCTGGTTCTGCTGGTCGACGGACTCCATGATGCGCGCGAGTTCGGAGCGGCGCTCGATCTTGTCCTGTTTGAGGGAGAACCGGCCGGTCTTCATGAGGTTCATGCCGAGGCCGGCCATGCCCATGGCAGCGACGGGGTTGGTGCGGAGGTACATCTTGCTGACCAACCAAGTCTCGGAGATCCGGCCGTAATCATGGACCATCTTGGTGAACTCCTCGGCCAGGACGGGGATCGGGAAGCGCTTCGGATAGACCTTCTCCTTGATGGCCCGCTGCTTGAGCTCGTACATGATGTCGGTGATGCGGATCTGGCGGGGGCACTCGGTGGTGCAGGCGTAGCACGAGGCGCACAGCCAGATGGTGTGGCTCTGGAGCACCTCGTTCTTGAAGTCGGACCGGACCAACTCCATCACCTGTCGCGGCGTGTAGTCCATGTAAATGCTCAGGGGGCACACGCCGGAGCAGGTGCCGCATTGGATGCAATGCTCCAAGGCTTCGCAGCCCGGCACCGCCATCACCTCACGTCCGAACCCGGGCACCCGGTCGGCCTCGTATTTGATCGTGCGTTTAATGTCCATAGCGCCTCGCGGCCTGGGCCGCGTCCGTGGGCATCGCGTCGCGATCCGGTCGCCGGCGGAACTGATCCGGCCGGCGGGTTCTTCCGGGGGGTGCTGGAGCGCTGCCCGTAGGTTGATAGGCCATCACGCGGCGCCGGGCTAACCGCGATTTGGTGAAGATTCACCTTTTCTTGGTGCCTTGTGACATTAGGAGATCGCAAGTTGATTTTGCCCGGGTCAGGCTTACGGATTGCCCTGCACAGCCTTGCGGGACAACGACCCGGACGCAGACTCGGGCGGAGCGATCGTTCGCTCTCCGCGACTTGTCATGGGGAGCGAGAAATGGTGGAGGCGAGGGGAGTCGAACCCCTGTCCCTGACAACAACCCCGGCCGCGACTACATGCTTAGTCGGAACTTGACTTCAGCCGCGGGAACGCCTTCCGACACGCTTCCCCGCCGCCTAGCCGGCATGAAAAATCTCGGGCCGCCGCGCGCCGTCTCCGCGTCAACCCATGCCTGCTGTTGCGTTCCTCCGGCGTAGCAGGTGTTCACCGGTGAACGTCACGGCGCGTTAGGCCGCGAGAGCCAACTCTTCGTTAGCAGTTTTGTTTGATGCGATGATTTACGAGGCCAACGCATCGTCCTCGGCATGCCGCCTCCGGCGCAGTTCCCAGGTCGAAACCAGTACGCCCCCACCGAAGCGAACGGTCGTACACTGGACGCAGAACCCCCAGGGGTCAAGTGCCCGCCCCGCCAACCTTGGCGACGGGTCCCGCCCCGGGCTCGCCGCCCCATCACGGTTCCTGCGGGGACCCAGTGTCCGCCGCGCGCAGTGCCGCGAGGCAGAGGGCCAGGCTCCGGAGGTTGTCGGCACCCGAGTTCGCGGGCTCGCGGCCTTCCTCGATGGCGCAGAGCAGCTCGCCCATGGCCCCGCGGAAACCGTCGTTGAACCAGCGGCCCTCGAGACGCGGGCGGCAGACGCCGGCGGCGGTCCAGAGTTCGACGTGCTGGCATTCCAGCACCCGGCCACGGGCCCGCAGCGTGCCGCGCGTGCCGGTGACGACCAGGCTCTCCCCGGGCCCGAACCGGGTGTGGGCATCGAAATCCAGCGAGGCGAGACCGCGGTCGAATTGAATCGTCGCCTGGGCGAGCAAAGGCGGCTTGAGGGTCTGGCCGGGAGCATGCGCGACGTGGGCGGTGACCCGGCCGGCCGGTCGACCGCCAAAGAGCTGGGCAGCCAGGTCGAACCAGTGGATGCCAAAGTCGAACAACACCAGGTGCGGCACCTTCTCGAACGGCGTGCCCTGCGTCCAGGTGTGGTCCCAATGAATGCGGATGGCGACAGACTGAACTTCGCCGAGCAACCCGGCCGCGACGGCGTGGCGCGCCCAGCTTTGATAGGGGGCCCAGCGTCCGTTCTGGTTCACCGCCAGTTTGACTCCCTGGCGGCAGGCCAGCGCAACCAGTTCGGCCCCGAGGGCGAGGTCGGTCACGAACGGTTTCTGGCTGAGGACGTGTTTGCCCGCACGGAGGGCCTCGGCAATTAGCGGGCCGCGCGCTTCAGGGTGGAGCGCAAGGTCCACAACGTCGATGTCCGCCCGATCGAACACCGCGCGGGCGTCGGCGAAGATGGGCGCGGCGGGGTGGAAGGCGTCGCGTCGGGCCCGGGCGCGGTCGAGGTCGCGGTCACAGAAGGCCGCGACCTCCCAGCCAGCGTCGCGGTAGGCTTCGAGGTGGTGGGACGTGATGCCACCACAGCCGATCAAGCCGAGGCGCGGACGGTAAGCCCGGGGCATCGGTGGCTGGTAAGGCAGGTTGGGGGCCGGGACTTCGGGCGGGCCGGCGTCGACCCCGAGAGCGTAGTTGGGTTCGGCGGTTGAGCTCATGGCGCGGGGGCGGAATCGATCAGGGGCAGGGTGCGCTTCTCGGCGGCGCTGCGGCGGGCGGTGTCCACGATTTGCTGGCCGATGCGTGAGAGGGCGGGGCTGAGTGGTCCCTCGACAGGCGTGCCGGTCGTGAGGCAGTGAAGGAAGTACTCGACCGGGTCGCGGAAGGGGGCCGCGAGGCGGTCCACGGGCAGATCGAACCCGGCGGGCCGGGCACGGGTCTGCAGGCGGATCGTGTCGGCGTAATCCCAACTGCTCAGGGTTCCTTCACTGCCGACCAGGACGAACCCGCAGCGGGGCTGGGGCTGGTGAGTCCAAGGATCGGTGAACGTGCCCCAGCGAGTCTCGAACCGGGAAAGTCCCGTGGCATAGCGGGCAAGGGTGATGCTGTGTTCGTCCACCTCGAGTCCCGGGGTCTGGTCCGTGAGACAGACAACCTCGAGGGGTTTGGCGCCCCGAGGAACCAGGTGCCCAACGTCGTGCCGTAGCCGAGGTAATCCAGCAGGGATCCACCGCCCCGCGCCGGGCGGTAGAACCAGCTCCGCGCCTTTGCCTCGACCGTGGGCTCAAGTTCGACCTTGTCGGCCCCGTGATAGAGCGGGCCGCGGTTGCCGTCGTAGTAGTGCACCTCGCGGACCTCGCCGATGCGGCCTTCTTCGACGACACGGTGCGCGGTGGCGTGAGCCGGGACCCAGCGCAGCGGCCAGTTGATGGCCAACGGCTGACCGGCGGCGGCCATCGCTGCGATCATGCGATCGGCCTCGGCAAGCGAGGCGGCGAAAGGTTTTTCGATCAAGACGGGTACGCGATGGGCCGCGGCGCGCTCGGTCCACTCGGCGTGTTCGGCGGCGGCGGGGCAAAGGATGACCAGGTCCGGACGGGTGCGCTCCAGACAGGCGTCCGGGTCGGTGAAAAGCCGGTCGGGCGGAACCCCGAAGGTCCGCGCGGCCGGCTGCATCCGCTCGGGTTCGGTGTCGCAGAGGCCGACGATCTCGGCCTGGGGGTGTTGGGCGACCATGCGGAGGAGGTCGCCCATGTGGAAGTGGTCGAAGTTGAGGCCGGCGACGCGCCAGCGGCGTGCGATGCTCATGGGAATGAGGCCTGTTCAAACACGGTTGTTGCGGGAAGACCAGGCCCCGCGTCGGAGGTAGAGCAGGGCGACGAAGTCGTACAAGGCATGGGTGAGGCTGGGGGCAAGCAATCCGCCGGTGACATGCGCCTCCCAACCCAGGAGGGCGCCGACCAGCATGGCCAGCCCCACGTAGGCGGGGGTGATGGCGTGCCCCAACCCAAAGGCCACCGCGGCCAGCGCACCGGCAACCAGCGGGCCCAGGGCGGGCGTCAACCCGGCCTGGAGGCTGCCCCGGAACAGCGCTTCCTCGCCGATTCCAGCCAGCAAAGAGATCAGGGCGATCTGCCCGACGGACCAGTAACCCAGCAGGGGGACAAAGCGTTCGTCGAGCAGTTCGCGGATCTGCGCCAGCGGCCGGAGCCGGCTGTGCATGGCCCAGCCGAAGAAGGCGAGGAGGGGAACCGCGAAGGCCACGCCGGCCGCCGCGTTCGCTGGGGAGAGAACCCACAGCTCGCGCCAACGCACGTCGAGCCAGAGGCCGAGCGCCAGGGCACCCAGGCCGAGGAGGGTCTCAAACACGCAGCCCAGCCAGAACCAGCGTTGCGCCAGGATGTACACGCGCCAGGGATGCTCGCTGGAAAGGGCCCGGTCGGCCAGCCTCAAACCGCGGTTACGAACAGCATCGCAAGCCGGATCGCTGGTCCGGTCAAACGCCAGGAGCGTCCGGGACAAGCGCATCCCGGGGGGGCCTCGCCCGGCCCCGGCCCGGCGCTCGCGCCCCTGCCGGGCTTGGGCAAGTGTGCTCGCCTCACTCGAACTCCACTGGAATCGGCGGTGGCCAGCGGCGTTCCCTTCACGCTCCGGATGGCCGACGGTCGGGAGTACGCCGTGCCGGAGGGGTGATGTTGCCGCGAGGGGCTGTAGGCGCCGACGTCAGTGATTCCGCAAGGGGGTGAGGCTGGGAAGGGGTAAGCTGCGGGGCTGACGGCCTTTGGAGGACATTCGGATATCCGCGCCAGCGTCGTCGAGCGCTTCGCCACCTGCGGCAAGCCCAACTGCGCCTGCGCCCACGGACAAAAACACCGCCCCTTCTACCACCTGACCCAATGCCTGGCCGTGAGCGGCGACGCCGTGGGCCACATCCAGAAGTTCCTGCTCAAATCCCCCGCCGACCTCCAGTGCGCGCGCGCCGCCACCGCGGCGTTCAACCAGTTCTACGATGGCTGGGAGGAGCTTTCCCAGGTGAACACCGAGTTGTTGCGGCGGGGCGAGCACCCCGGCGCGTGGTACACCAAGGGGCCCTTCCTGCGGGCGGTGCAGAAACCGGGGTGGGACGTGGTCACGGTCCTCAAGCAAGCGCCTTTCGAGGTATACCAGGAGAGCGAGGCGTTACGGCAGGAGGTCACCCTGCAGGAATGGGCCAAACGGTTGGACCGGGCCCTGGAACGGTGGGAGGAGTCGGAGCCGCTCTGGAGCGGATGAGAGGGTCGCGGGCTGTTCCTCCAGGACCTGCTGTGGAGCCGTGAACCATGGACGGTGCAGGCGAGACGCCCGCACCACAGGTTCATGGGGAGGTTTCCAGGGGACCAATCCGACCCGACCCTGGCCGGCCTGCCCAACGGCGCGGAGGTCAATCCCACATCGCCGCGCCGCGCGGGCTGGAGAGGCGGCGGGGCGGGGCATTGGTGGGTTTGGCGGCGGGAGCGGGGCGTTGCTTGAAAGCGCCGCGGAGGAACCAGTGGCGTTTGAAGCCCTGGATGAGCTCGTCGGTGTGGAGGAGCAGTTCGTGGAGGGTGGTGACGAAATTGGTGTTGGCGGTCACCTGGAGGTTGAGGTTGCTGACGATGGTGGCGAGTTGCTGCAACGGGGCGTCGAGTTGGGCGACGAGCGCGACGACGTTGGTGTTGGCGCTGGTGAGGAGCGCACTGGTGTTGGTGAGGACGGTGGTGGTGTTGGTCAGGGCGACATGGGCACTGAGGAGAGTGACGTTGGCGTTGGTGACCGCCGCGAGCGTCTGCGCGTAGAGGTCGGGTGGCAGGGCCCACCGGCCGAGGGAACCCTCGGGATCACGCAGGTTGCCCGTGATGGCGGCGAGATGGTCGAGGAGCGGGCGTGTTTCGACCAGGGCGAGATTGGCGTTGGCGGTGAGGTCGGCGACGTTGGTCAGGATGATGGCGAGCTGGTTGGTGACGAGAAGCTCGGTTTGCTGGATGATCTCGACGAGGCGATCGGTCAGGGCCGGCGCCTCCTCCGGTGGCAACCAGTAGGCTTTGGTGTCCGGCTTGTAGGCAACGTAGTCGCTCTGCTGGAGATCCCAGATGGCGGTGACGGGACGTTTCTTGAGTTCCCGGTCGGTGAACGGCACGCGGTCAGCCAGGCGGACGCGCTGGCGACCCTGGGCGGCGAGGTGAGCCAGCAGTTCGGCATCGAGCGGGGCCAGGGTCAGCCAGGGCGGCGCCTCGCGGTTCGTCAAGGACTCCGGGTTGCGAATCGAGTCCACCAGGAGCCGGTTCCGGTTGGTGACGAGGTTCTGGGCGTCGGCCAGCGCGTATTCTCGGATGTCCCAGATCAGGTGGGTGGGGAGGTAGTTGGTGCCTTTGGTCACTTCGAGGACGCGCTTGCCCAGGAAGTCGGTGGGGCTCACGCGGACCTTGGATCCGCCGGTCCAGAGGTAGCCGAAGTAAGGGGCACGGACGGTGAACTCGACGTAGACGTTGTAGAGTTCCTCGGGCGGCTGACCGTCGATGCGGGTGATCTCGCCCACGGTGAAGCCCATGAGCGTCACGGGGTCACCCACCTTGAGCCCAGCCGCACTGTACAACGAGGTGCAATACCGCACCTTGGTGACGAACCAGCCTTTGCGCTCCCCAGTCTGGTACAGGTACCAGAGAAAGCCCGTCAGCAACAACCCGGTGGCCAGAAGCACAAACACACCCACGGCGCGCTCGACGCGGCTCAGACGGGTGCGGAGTTGCGGGGTGAGGTCGGACACGACGGGAGCTTAGCGGGGTGCGGGCGGTTCGGCGAGCAATTCACGGCGCAGAGACGCGGGCGAGGCGGCGAGTTGATCCCGATTCCCGAGGACCTGCCAGCGACCGTCGTGGAGCAGGGCATACTGGCGGTCATCGGCGAGCCAGGGGCGCAGATCATCGGTGGCCACGACGATCGTCGCCGGCCGCGACCGGACATCCGTCGGGCGCGGAGGCGCGCCGAGCCAGTTCAACCACCAATGGACCTGGGCGGTGTTCAGCTCGGCCAGGGGATCATCCAGAAAGAGAACCTCCGGCACCAGGGCCATGGCGCGGGCCAGCGCCGCCCGCTGGCGGCAGGCCCCGTTGACCTGGCCGGGCAACCGCAGCGCCAATGGCTGCAGTTCGAACTGAGCCAAGAGCCGGTCCACCTCGACCTCGACGGCATCCGGGCGACAGTTCCGATGGTAGCAGAGCGGCAAAGCCAGATTTTGCGCGAGCGTCAGATGGCCGAAGAGACGTCCCCGGCGCCATACACGAACCCGACGCGACGCCGCGCGGCCGGGCGGCTTCGGCCGAGAGTGTGTCCGGCCGCGCACCGAACAGACGCACGGTCCCGCCGGCCGGCGGTCGAAGGCCCGCCGCCGTTTCGAGGAGCCGGCTCTTGCCGGAACCCGCGCCGCCACCCACGACCCAGAATTCGCCCGGGCAGATGCGCCACTCCACGTCCCGCGGCGACGGGGCGGCGGCATCCTGACGCCCCTCGATGGCGACGTGCTCGAGCTCGATGAGGGGAGGGGGCGCGTCCACCACGTGGAGTTCGGGTTCAGAGGAGCAGGTAAAGGACGATGAAGAGGGCGTCCAACACCACGCAGCCCAGGAGGGACGCCACGACGGCCACCCCGGTGATCTGGGCGACCTCACGCAACTCGAGCGCGCGAGAGAGTCCCTGAAAACAGGTCGCCAGCGCTATCACGAGCCCGAAACTGACCGCCTTGAGACCCAACAGGAGGAAGTCCTGCCAGGTCAGCGCGAGCGCAAGTTGGCGAAAGTAGTCGCCCGGGGTCAATGGCACGTCTTGCAGGAATGCAAAGCCATACCCAGCTACCAAGGCCCCAACGACCAGGTAGGCGGTGAGGGCAAATACCGCCACCGTCATGCCCAGGACCCGGGGCACCACCAGCAGGAGGACCGGGTCAATCCCGAGCGCCTCGAGCGCTTCCACTTCCCCCAGGGCACGCGCGGTACCGAGTTGGACGACCGTCGGCACACCCACGCGCAAGAGCACCAGCAGCGCCGTGGCCAGAGGTCCCAACTCGCGGACCACCGCCGTCACCATGGCCACGCCAATCAGATCCTGCACGCCCACTTGCGTCAGGAGTGCGACCGTCTGCCCCACGATGGCCCAGCCCATCGCCGCCGCGATCACCGCCGTGATCGGCAGCAACCGCAAGCCCGCCGTGGCCACCTGTTGCAGAATCAGCGGGCCAATCAACGCTGAGGCGGACCGATATCGCGTGGCGGCCACACCCAGCGTGATCAGGGAGAATGCCAGCAGCCGACGGACCGTGTCGGCGGCCGCCAACAACCACCCGCCCGCCCACCGCAGGCTGGATCGCATCCACGCCCCGGCGGGGCGCGGATCGACTCGGGGCCAGCCCGGCGCGGCAGCGATGCCCTTGGCCATGCCCGCAGGCTAGGAAACCGCCCGCCCGTGGTCAAAAGCCAATTCCACCACGGCAAGCGGCCGCCGGTCAGGACGGCCGCCGAGGAGCCTGTCGAGACAGCGCGACCGGCTCCTCGGCACCGCGTGATCATACGGCGGCACGACGCGACCGCACGAGGGCGAAGGCGAGGAGCCCGAGGCCGGCCATCGACGACCAGGCCCCGGGCTCGGGCACGGGGACGTAGGCAAGCTGGAAGTTGTCCAGGGCATAGGAGTCACGGGACCCGGCACCCGTGCTGGCCTGCAGCGCCACGAGCCGAATCCAGAGCGTCTCGGGCTGGTTGTCCACACTGGGAGGCAGGGTGAACTGCTCGGTTTGGCCACCCCAGACGTCACGACTAAAGCTGCCCAGGCTGGCGAAGCTCGAAGGATTGGCGCCCAGGGCGTAATCCGCGGTCCAGGTTGTCGAGCGTCCTTCTTCATCGAGGACGAGGAAGTCGAAGGAAAGGGCCAGCGACCGGACGCCCAGGGTGTGCGCGATCTCCAGGACGAAGGCCGCGCCGGGATCGCCGAAGGTGCCACTCTGCCGGAGGCCCAGGGCGCGATTGGCGGCGGCGAGTTGGGCGGAGGGTGAGGCGCCGGCAGTGAGTCCCGCGCTCGACGCGTAGTTGTGGTAGCCAGCCCCAGTCCCGCTCCAGTTGTAGGGTGAGGTGGCGAAACTGGTACTCGTCCCCAGGCCGGTGCCGCTGGCACCGGTGCGGACGCTCCAGCCGGTCGGAAGGCCCGCGTCGAGGCCGTCGAAGGATTGGGTGTAGCCCGCGCCACTGAGCTGGACTTGGGCTTGGGCGGTGAGACCCACGGAGGCAAGGGCACCGAGGGCGAGGTGAAACACAGGTCTGTTCATGTTGATTCCGTTGTTGGCAGGGGTATCCATGCCGTTCGCAATCAGCATGCCGGCCCGGAACGGCGCGTAAACGGGAGGAATGGGGAAACCTCGGCAGGTCCGGGGGAAAACCTGCAAGGCACGGAGGGACGAGCCAAGACACAGAGGCACACCTCCCCGGTCGGGGGGTGTACCAAAAACAGAGGATCCCGGTGTCGGTCCGGGTGAACGGGGACGCGCCGTCCCCGAGCTACTTCATCAGGAGCATCTGCCGCGCCTGCTTGACGGCGCGGGTCATCCGCCGTTGGTAGCGGGCCGGCAGGCCGGTGTATTTCCGCGGCAGGATGCGGCCGGCGTCGGTCACGTATTGGCGGAGGAGGGCGACGTTCTTGAAGTCGAGCGATTCGAGGGTGAAGTCGACTTTGGGCCGGGGGCGCGGGGTGCGGGCTTCACCGGGGCCGCGACGGCGGCTCTTGCGGCCGTCGGTCCGCTCGAGGTGGGTCTTGCGGGGCATGGGGTTTACTTGATCTCGCGGTGGAGGGTGTGACGGCGGAGGAAGGGGTTGTACTTGCGGAGTTCCACCTTCTCGGTCTGGGTCTTCTTGTTGCGGGTGGTCTGGTAGCGGGACGGGGGTTTACCCTCCTTCCGGGCTTCCGTGCATTCGATGGTCACCAATTCGCGCGGCATAGAGTCATTCCTTCTCCTTGGCGGGCTTTTCGTCTTCCTCGATGTCCTCCTCCACGTCGGTGGCGGCGACGGCGTCAATCATGCCGAGGTTGCCGAGTTTGCGTTGGCGGAGGGCGCCTTCGCGTTCGAGTTGGGCCTGGGCTTCGACGGTGAAGCGGGTCCAGGGGATGGCTTCGAGGCGGGCTTTGGGGATGGGTTTGCCGGTCAACTCGCAGACGCCGTAGGTGCCGCGCTGAATGCGCTTGAGGGCTTCGTCGATCTCGTAGATGGCGTCCTGGTCGGAAGAGAGCAGGCTGAGGGCGAAGTCGCGGTCGAAGTTGTCGGTGCCGGAATCGGCCATATGGAGGCTGTAGCCGTCCATTTCTTCGGCGGACTCCTTGGCGAGGCCGCTCATCTGGCGCAGGAGGCGTTCCCGCAGATCCAGAAGGGTCCGGTAGTACTTCTCCCACTCCGGTTTGACCCGGACTTCCCCATTGTGATCCTTCGCCGGTGCGGCGGCCAGGCCGAGGATGGACGCGGCGGTGGCGGCCCGGACCTGCTTGTTACGCGCGGCCTTGGGCGCCGGCTTCGAGACTTTGGATGGTTTCTTTGTCACAGTCCCACTGCTGATGTTCTTACCCAGAACGACGTCTCCGGCAACCGCGGCCGGAAACGAAGGCCGGGCAAGCTAGCAAACAAACGCCGAACCGCCAGTAAAATTTTCGGGCTTTTCAGCCCGGGCCGCAGCGGCTTAACTGCACGTCGGACCAACTGAATACGCATGAGCACTTACCCCTCTCCCGTCTCCCGACGCGCGTTCGTGTCGAGCACCTTGACGCTGGGCGCCTCGGCCCTCGCCGTCCGGACGGTCGGCGCCGCGGACACCCCTGCTGCTGGACCGGCGGAGGCCGTCCTTCCCCCCGCCGGCAAGCGGTTGCTGCTGTCCTGCAAGCTGGGCATGATCGCTGACAAGGCGGGGGACCGGAAGCTGGGCGTGGCCGAGCGGCTCCAGATGGCAGCGGAAGCGGGCTTCGACGGGGTGGACTTCGACGACGCGGGCAGTTACACGCCGGCGCAGGCGCGCGAGGCGGTGCGGGCCTCCGGGGTGTTTGTGCACAATGCCATCAACCACGCCCACTGGGAGGTGCGCCTCACCGATCCGCGGCCGGAGACGCGGGCCAAGGCGCGGGCGAACCTGGAGCACTGCCTGCGCGTGTCGCACGCGGCGGGCGGGAGCGGGGTGCTGATCGTGGTGGGTCGGGGGCGGACGGCCCGGCCGAGGAGATCGAGGCGCGTTGTCGGGCAGAGATTCGTGCGTGCCTGCCCGTGGCGGCGTCGCTCGGACAGATGATCCTGTTCGAGAACGTGTGGAACCAGATGATGTACGACCACGACGCCGGGCCCGAGCAGGGGCCGGAGCGGTTCGTGCGGTTCGTGGACAGCTTCCAGAGCCCGTGGGTCGGGATGTACTACGACGTCGGCAACCACTGGAAGTACGGCCAGCCAGCAGAATGGATCCGGGCGTTCGGCCGGCGCTGCGTCAAACTGGACGTCAAAGGCTTCAGCCGGGCGAAGAACAAGTTCGTGGAGATCACGGGCGAGGACGACGACCTGCCGTGGGCCCAGGTGCGGGCGGCGCTGGCGGACATCGGGTTCACGGGCTGGGCGACGGCGGAGGTGGGTGGAGGCGGGGTCGAGCGGTTGAAGAAGGTGCGCGAGCAGATGCAGAAGGCGCTGCTGGGGTGACCGGCCAAGCGCTTCCGCTTTCCATGAACCGGAATGCACCCGGCACAATGGAGAGTGCAGAAGGGGCATCCGTCCAGGTCGGTTCCTGGCCCCTCCACATATCCAAGCGAACCACGTCGGTTCTCCAATCCCCGATGTTCGTAATCGGCGGAGCATCCAGGACGGGGAGTTCCTCCACCGATTACGAACATCGGGGATTGAACTGAAGGAGTCGCTCAGGCAAACAGATCGCTGACCCGCAGGTGGATGCCTGGCGGAGCGGCACATTCAAGCGCGTCGGCCCCGCTCCGCAGCGCACGCTCCCGATACCGACCTCCCGCCGGCTGGCGGTAGATCTCGACCTGCTGCGTTGTGCCCAGGACGATCCAGTACTCCGCGACTCCAGCCTCGGCGTAGAGCGAGGCGTTTTCACGGTCCAGGACCGGACTCGACACGGCAATCTCCACAACCCACTCGGCGGTCTGCGGGTGGGCGTTGAAGAAGTCCCTCTCGGTGCCGCGCACGACGGCGATGTCCGGCTCCGGCTCAGAGTCCTTCAGCGTGAGGGGATCCTCGCGCCGGACCACCCAGCCGGCAGGGGAGCCTGGCCAGCAGGAGGTCGTGCAACCGTTTGGCGAGGGCGGCGTGGAGGGGGACTTGGACATCTTCTCGATCACGATGCCGCGGATGAGCTCCGTGCGCCGGCCGTGCTCGTTGTACTCGTCGAGCCGATGATACTCCTCCACGGTCAGGGTTGAAACCCGCTGGCGGACTTCCGGCAATTCCAGGATCGCTGGCATGGGCCGGCAACTCTGGTACCCAACCGCCGCTTCGTCGAACCCGTTCAGTGGTCGGGGGAGCGTCCGGAGGCGGCGGGGCGGTCTTCTTGAGCTGGTGCCGGATGTCGCGTCCTTCGTAAAGGTAGACGACCTCCTCGGCCATGTTGGAAGCGTGGTCGGCGATGCGCTCGAGGGCCTTGGAGATGACCATCAGGTTGAGGCAGCGGGTGATGGTGGGGGGCGCTCGATCATGAAGCTGGCGAGCTCGCGGTGGAGCTGCTTGTTGATGGCATCGACCTGCTTGTCGCGGGTGACGACGGCGCGGGCCTTGGCGGAGTCGCGGCGCACGAAGGCATCCAGCGTGTCGTGGAGCATGTCGAGGGCGAGGTGGGCCATGCGGGGGAGGTCCACATACGGTTTGAGCTGGGGTTCCTGGCTCAGCTCGAGGGAACGCCGGGCGATGGTGGTGGCTTCGTCACCGATCCGCTCGAGGTTCTGCGAGAACTTCATGGCGACGGTGATCAAGCGGAGGTCCGTGGCCAGGGGCGCCTTGCTGAGGAGGGCGACGCCCATCTCATCGATTTCGATCTCGAGATCGTCCAGTTCGTTGTCGGCCTCCTTGACCTGGCGGGCGAGGTCGTCGTCGCGCTGCACGAGGGCCTTGAGGGCAGAATTGACGGCGTGGGCGGCCTTGCTGGCCATGGTAAGGAGCTTCTGCTTGAGCTCGTCGAGGCTTTGTTCGAAGTGAAGCGACATGGCGGGAGAGGCGAAGGGCGAAGTTGGAAGTTCGAAGGGGCTTAACCGAATCGGCCGGTGACGTAGTCCTCGGTTTGTTTGCGGGCGGGGTTGGTGAAGATCTTGCTGGTGGCGTCGTGTTCGATGAGTTCGCCCAGGTAGAAGAAAGCAGTGGCGTCGGAGATGCGGGCGGCCTGCTGCATGTTGTGGGTGACGATGACGATGGTGAACTGCTGCTTCAAGTCGAGGATGAGGTCCTCGATCTTGGCCGTGGCCAGGGGATCGAGGGCGGAGGCGGGCTCATCCATGAGGAGGATGTCGGGCTTGATGGCGATGGCGCGGGCGATGCAGAGGCGCTGCTGCTGCCCGCCGGAGAGGCCGAGGGCGCTGGCATGGAGACGGTCCTTGACCTCCTCCCAGAGGGCAGCCTGGTGAAGGCTCTGCTCGACGATGTCGGCGATCTCCGACTTGCGGCGGAGGCCCTGGAGGCGGAGGGCGTAGGCGATGTTGTCGAAGATGGTCTTGGGGAAGGGATTTGAGCGCTGGAAGACCATGCCCACCCGCTTCCGCAACTCGATGACGTCGATGTCACGAGCGTAGATGTCCTCACCGCCGATGCGCACGGTGCCTTCGAGGCGGACGTTGTCGATCAGGTCGTTCATGCGGTTGAAGCACCGCAGGAGGGTGGACTTGCCGCAGCCGGAGGGGCCGATGAAGGCGGTGACCAGGCGTTCGGGGACGGCGAAGGAGATGTCGTGCAGGGCACGCGCGGCGCCGTAATAGAGCGACAGGCGATCCACCTCGATGAGCGGGGGATGCCCATGCGTGGGGGCAGGGGACACGGCGTCCGGCGGCGTGACACGCGCGCGCAGGGAAGGGAGCGGGGCAGTCATGGCGCAAGGGAGATTCAAGCCAGCCGGCGTAGGTTCCGCCGCACACGGGCGCGGATGAGGATGGCGACGAGATTCAAGGCAAACGTGAGGAGGAGCAGGACGACCACCGTGCCGTACAGGATGGGGCGCGTCTTCTCGATGTCCGGCGACTGGGTGGAGAGCACGAACACGTGGTAGGCGAGGTCCATGAACTGGTCCGTGAGCGACTGCGGGAGGGAGGCCATGTAGTAGGCGGCGCCGGTGAACAGAATCGGCGCCACTTCGCCGGCAGCGCGGCTCACGGCCAGGATGCCGCCGGTGAGGATGCCGGGGAGTGCCTGAGGCAGGACGACGCGGAGAACCGTCTGAAGCTTGGTGGCACCCAGGGCCAGGCTGGCTTCCCGCAGGCCGAGCGGGATCGCGCGCAGCGACTCCTCGGTGGCCACGATCACCACCGGGAGGGTCATGACGGCGAGGGTCAGCGACGCCCAGATCAGGGCGGCCTTGCCCCAGACGGGTTTCGGACTGTCCGGGTAGAGGAACACGTCGAGCGTGCCGCCGACGGCGCTGATGAAGAAGCCCAGGCCGAAGAGGCCGAAGACGATGGAGGGGACACCGGCCAGGTTGTTGACCGCGCCGCGGATGATGCGTGTGAACGGAGAGAGCGCGGGGGCGTACTCGGTGAGATAGATCGCGGTGGTGACGCCGACCGGGATGACGAACAGGGTCATGAGGATGACCCGGGCGGCGGTGCCGAAGACCATGGGCCAGACCCCGGCGCTGGCAACGTCGAACATGTCCTTGTCCGCGTTGCCGAAGATGAAGCGCGGGGACAGCCCGGTGCCGCCCTGGAGGAAGATGTTGCCCAGGATCAACGCCAGGATCGCCAGGATCAGGAACGTGGCCAACCCCGTCAGCCCGGTGCAGAAGAAAGAGACCGGCTCAAAAGGTGGCCGCGCGGAAACGGCGCAGGGGCGGCGCGGGCGGGGCGCTGGCGGAAGCCGTCATCGTCTGCCCTCCAGTCGGCCTTTGAGCCGGTGGATGACGAGGTCACCGACCAGATTCGCGACGAAGGTCACGGCGAAGAGCAGGGCGCCGAGGAGGAACAACACGCGGTAGTGGTGGCCGCCCACGACGGTCTCGGCAAGTTCCGCTGCGATGGTGGCGGTGAGGGTGCGGGTGGAGTCGAACAGGTTCCACGAGACAATGGAGGCGTTGCCGCTGGCCATCAGGACGATCATCGTCTCGCCGATGGCGCGGCCGAATCCGAGAACCGTGGCGGCGAACACCCCGGGCAGGGCGGCCGGAAGCACGATCTGCCAGGCCGCCTGCCAGCGGGTCGAGCCCAGGGCCAGCGCGGCCTCGGTATAGCTGCGCGGGACACTGGTGAGGGCATCCTCAGCGATGGAGAACACGACCGGGATGACGGCGAGGCCGAGGGCCAGACCGGCCACAAAGGCGTTCAGCCGCGACGGATAACCGAACAGCGCCTGGAAGAAGGACGCCATCACGATGAGGGCAAAGAAGCCGAGAACCACGGAGGGGATGCCGGAGAGCAGCTCGATGCCGGGCTTCAGCCATTCGCGGGCGCGGGGGTGGGCGAGCTGGGAAACGTAGAGGGCGGCGGCAATGGCGAGGGGGACGGCGAAAAGGAGGGCCACGAAGGTGGTCTTGAGGCTCCCGATGAAGAGCGGCAGGAGGTTGTACTTGTGGATCTGGGAGACGGGTTGCCAGATGTAGGCGGGGCGGTCGTACCCGGTCCATTGGTGCGGGCCGAGGAGGTAACGCCACTCGGTGGTGTTGAGTTCGGCGTCGGGATCGTCCGGCATCTGGGCCTTGGCCTCGATGCGCAAGCTCATGAGATCCTTGAGGGTCTCTTCGTCCATCTGCTCGAACTGCTGCCGCGTCAGGCCGAGGTATTGGCGCAAGCGGTCGGGAGGAACGCGGGCGAAGTCCTCGGGCGGGATGATCTCCCGATACTCCTGGGCGAGGGAGCTGTTCGTGGCGCCGACCAACACAGGCCAGGGCTTCGCGGCCGACGAACAGGAAGATGAGGAAGACGACGAGGATGGCGGTGAGCGAGATGAGCAGGATGGTCTTCTCCGCCAGCCATTCGAGGGGACGGGCGCGATGACCGCGATGCAGTCCCATCCAGCCCACGGTGCGCCGCGGGGTTGGCGGAGAGTGAGGCATGCGGCCGGGTGACGAGGGGAACCGGGTGCGGGAGGTTCAGTCGGCGGACGTGGCGCGATCAGCGGGCACGCGCGTCCGGGGGCAGGGGAAAGTAGCCCACGTCCTTGACGACCGCCTGGCCGGCGTCACTGCGAATCCACTTGAGGTAGGCGGCGAGGTCGCCCTTCTCGAGGGCCGGATTGACGTAGACGAAAAGGGAACGGGCGATGGGGTAGGCGCCCGAGACCACGGTTTCCTCGCTGGGTTCAATGGCGGGGGAGTCGGCGTCCTTCTTGATGTGGAGGTGTTTGGCTCCAACGCCGTAGGCGGCACCGCCATAGCCGATGCCGTGGGTTTCCCGGGACACGGCCTGCAGGACTTGTGCGGTGCCCTGCAGGGTTTGGGCGTGTGCGGCGAAGTCTTTGCCCTGCAAGACGTGTTCCTTGAAGAACTCGTAGGTGCCGGAGCTGTTCTCGCGGCTGTAGAGAATGATGGGGGCGTCCGGGCCCCCCAAGTCTTTCCAGTTGCGGAGACGGCCGGTGAAGATCTGTTCGAGCTGGGCGAGGGTGAGTTCGTTGATGGGATTGGCGGCGTTCACGTAGACGGAAAGGCCGTCGAGGGCCACGCGGTATTCTCTTGGGCGCCGGCCGAATGCCTTGATGCAGTTGGCGATCTCCTGGGGTCGGATGGGACGCGAAGCGTTGCAGAGGTCGGTCTGCTGGTTCTGGAGAGCGGCGAAGCCGGTGCCGGTGCCGCCGCCGGTGACCTGGATCTTGATGCCGGGATGCTGGCTCATGTAAACCTCAGCCCATTTCTGGGCGAGGATGACCATCGTATCGGAACCACGGACGGTGATGTCGGCGAGGAGGGATCCGCCGGGGAGACACGCCGAGGCGAGGATCAGGAGGCAGGCACGCAGGGTTTTCATGCTCGATTTCGGTTTCACACGATGGCCGGAACCATCGCGCGCAAGCTCGCCCCCGAGGGTTACGAGCCCGTGTCTCCTGTGTTACGATTGTGTGCCGGGCCGGCCGGGGTCAGGCGTGCGCGGCCTGATCCTCACGCGCCTTCTTGGCCTCGGCGATGACGCGGGCTTCGAGTTCCTTGGGCATCTCCTCGTAATGATCGAACTCCTCGGTGTGTGCGGCGCGGCCGCCGGTAAGGGAGCGGAGCACAGTGGAGTACTGGTAGAGCTCCATGGCCGGGACCTGGGCCTTGATGACCTGGAAGCCGCCCTCGGAGTCCATGCCGAGGATCTTGCCGCGGCGGCTGGAGAGGTCGCCGATGACGTTGCCCATGCCGTCGTCCGGGACCTTGATTTCGACCGTGTGGATGGGTTCGAGGAGGCAGGGACGCGCGCCCTGGAACGCCTCGCGGAAGGCTTCCTTGCCGGCGATCTGGAAGGCGATGTCCTTCGAGTCGACCGGGTGCATCTTGCCATCGTAGAAGTCGATCTTGACGTCGACGACGCGGTAGCCGGCGAGGATGCCTTCGGTGCAGGCGGCGTTGACGCCCTTCTCCACCGAGGGCACGAAGGTGCGGTCCACGTTCTGGCCGACGAGGGACTCGGTGAAATCGACGCCGGAACCCCGCGGAAGGGGTTCAATGCGCATCCAAACCTCGGCGAACTGGCCCGCGCCGCCGGTCTGCTTCTTGTGGCGGTACTTGGATTCGCCGCGGGACTTGATGGTCTCGCGGAAGCGAATCTTCGGGGCGATGAGGTCGAAGTCGACCTTGTAGCGGGTCTTGAGGCGCTCGGAGATCACCTGGAGGTGGAGTTCGCCCTGGCCGGAAAGGACGGTCTGGTGGAGCTCGCCGTCGACCATGTAGTGGAAGGTGGGGTCCTCGTTGGCGAGGGCGGCGAGGCCCTGGGCCACCTTGTCTTCCTCCCCCTTGGACTTGAGCTTGAGAGCCACGTGGATGTTGGGGCGGGGGAAGATCACCTTGGGCAGGCGGACGTTGCGGCCGGGGGCGCAGAGCGTGTTGCCGGTGTGGGTGTCCTTGAGCTTGACGGTCACGCCGATGTCGCCGGCGGCGATGGTGTTGACAGCCTCGCGGGTCTTGCCGTTGAGGAAAGAGAGCTGGCCGATGCGCTCGGTGAGGTTGCGGTCGGCGTTGAAGAGGTCCTGGCCGAAGCGGACGGTGCCCGAGTACACGCGGAAGAAGGAGACCTCGCCGATGTGGGCCTCGTTCAGGGTCTTGAAGACGTACAGGACGGTATCCGGATCGGTCAGGGCGACGTCGACGGGATCGTCGTTGCCATCGATTCCGGTGACCTTCTGGCGGTCCACGGGGGAGGAACCGTACTTGGCGATGAAGTCCATGAGGCGGGCGACGCCGATGTTGCTCTCGGCCGCGGTACAGAAAACGGGGATGATACCGGCCTTCTGGAAGGCGGCGTGGACTCCGCTCCGGAGTTCCGCCTCGGAGAGGCTGCCCTGCTCGAAGAACTTCTCGAGGAGGGAGTCGTCCGATTCGGCGATGATCTCGACCAACTGCTCGTGGAGGCTACGGACCTTGTCGGCCCATTCCCCGCTGGCGGGGGCTTCGCCATAGCGACCACTGCCATCCTGAGTATAGGTGATGATCTCGTTGCGCATGACATCGAGCACCTTGTGGAATCCGACGCCCTGGTCGAGGGGGAGGGCCATGGGGAAAACCTTCGGGCCGTAGCGCTCGCGCAATTGGGCCAGAACGCGGTCGAAATCCGCGTGTTCCTTGTCCACCATGTTGATGGCGATGACCTTGGGGAGCTCGAACTGGGTGGCGTATTTCCAGACCTGTTCGGTGCCGAGGCCGGGGCCGTCGACGGCGTGCACCACGACGAGGGCGAAGTCGCAAACGCGCAGGGCGGCCAGCGCCTCGCTGATGAAGTCCTGATAGCCTGGCGTGTCCAGGATGTTGAACTTCTTGCCCAGCCACTCGGTGTGCAGGAGGGAGGCGTGGATCGAGATCTTCCGCTTGTTCTCGGCCTCGTGGTAGTCGGAGACGGTGCTGCCATTGGCGACGCTGCCCAGGCGGCCGATCACGCCGCTGCAGGCCAGAAAGCACTCGCTCAGCATGGTTTTCCCGCTGGTGGCGTGGCCGACGATGGCAAAATTCCGGATGTCCCCGGACGAATACTCTTTCATGTTGCGCGTTGTCTAAGCTCTACCGTGCGTTGCGTGAACCCGTGTTGTAGGGGAAACTCCCGCCGTCGCCAACAACGTTTCTTCTTCAGCAGCGCCGTTGCCGTTCCCGCGTCGGCGCCGACTTGGCTCCGGGGCCCCCCGCCCGCTATAACCCGGCCGTGTCTGCGCCACCTCCGCCGTTGCTGGATCAACCGGTGACCGCCCTCCGCGGCGTCGGGCCGGAACGGGCGACGCTGCTGGGCCAGCTCGGTGTGCGAACCGTCGCCGACCTCCTGGCACACCGGCCGCGCCGATACGAGGATCGCCGGCATCTCCGACCCATCGGACAACTGGTTGTCGGCGAGTCGGTTCTGACGAGCGGTCGGGTGGTGGCGGCCGGCGTGAAACGGTGGCGGCACGGCACCCGGTCGGTGTTCGAGCTGGTCCTCGAGGATGGCACGGGCCGGTTGCACTGTCGGTGGTGGAATCTCCCGTACATGGAAAGCCAGTTCGCCGTGGGGGAGGAATTGGTCGTGTTCGGCAAGGTGCGCTCGCACAAACCGACGGCCATCGACCATCCGGAGACCGAAGTCGTGGACGGCGGCGAAGACCGGTCGATCCACGTCGGCCGACTCGTGCCGGTGTACCCGCTCACCGAGGGCGTGAGCCAGCGCTGGTTGAGGGGGCTCATCTGGCGAGTCCTGGCCGCTGTCGAACCGGAGTTGACCGAGCCCTGGCCCAACCTCACGGGCCGGCTGCCACTGTCGCATGCGCAGGCCGTGCGCTGGCTCCATTTCCCGGAGCAGGAAGCCGACGCTGAGGCGGCCCGGCAGCGGCTGGCCCTCGAGGAGTTCGTGGCCCTGCAGGCCACGTTGCAGCGACGCCGCCAGGCCCTCGAGACCAAGGCGCGTGCCCTGCCCTGCGGGGGGACAACCGGCTCATGCGACCCTTCCTGGCACGGCTCGGCTTCAAGCTCACCGACGCGCAGACCGCGGTGCTGCGACAGATCCGGGCAGACCTTTCCGGGCCGCATCCGATGCGCCGCCTGCTCCAGGGCGACGTCGGCTCGGGAAAGACCGTCGTGGCGGCGTGCGCGGCGCTGATGGCGGCCGAGAGCGGGTTCGACGTGGCATTCATGGCGCCCACCGAGGTGCTGGCCGGGCAGCAATGGGCGAGGTTCCGTGCCTGGTTCGAGCCGCTGGGCGTCGCCGTCGAACTCCACACGGGCAACCGCCAGATCCGCGGTGGCGCCGAGGAAGAGGCGGCCGATGGGACGGTTCGCCGCTCGGCCGCCCGTCCACCCGGACCCGCTCCCACCGGCGGTTTGCCGTCCGGTTCGGAGCGTAGACCGGTCCTCTACGTGGGCACCCATGCCCTGCTGGAACCGAGCTTTGCGCCCGCCCGCCTCGGCCTGGTGATTATCGACGAACAGCACAAGTTCGGCGTGAGCCAGCGCGAGGAACTCGTCCGCAAGGGGCGATACCCCCATGCGCTGGTCATGACGGCAACGCCGATCCCGCGCACGTTGGGCCTGACGCTCTATGGGGATCTCGATGTCTCCGTGATCGACGCGGCGCCGGCCGGTCGGGGGCACCTGCGGACCTTCGTGAGGACCGCCGATCGTTTGCCCCAGGTGTGGGAGTACGTGCGCGAACAGCTTCGCCTTGGCCGCCAGGCCTTCGTCGTCTACCCCCGGGTCGAGGAGGCCGACCCCGCCAGCGGCGTGAAAGCGGTGTTGGCCGAGTTCGAGCGATTGCGGTCGGTGCTGACCCCGTATGCCGTGGGTTTGCTGCATGGGCGAATGGCGGCCGCGGAGAAGGACCGGGTCATGACGGACTTCGCCGGCCGCCGTGTCGCGGTGCTGGTCACCACTTCCGTGGTCGAGGTGGGGGTGGATGTGCCCAACGCGAGCGTCATGGTCATCGAGAACGCCGAGAGCTTCGGGCTGGCCCAGCTTCACCAGTTGCGCGGCCGGGTGGCCCGGAGCCCGCACCCGGCCAGTTGCATCCTGATCGCCACCGCGAAGACCGCCGAGGCCAGGCGCCGCCTCGCCGTCCTGGAAGGCACGGCCGATGGGTTCCAGATCGCGGAGGCGGATCTGCAACTGCGGGGTCCGGGCGAGCTCCTCGGGCAGGCGCAGAGCGGGATCCCGACGTTCCGATTTGGGGATCTCACGCGCGACCTGGCCTTGATCCAGCAGGCCCGCGAGTTGGCGCGAGAACTGGTCTGACCGGGCAGCCCACAAGCGGTCGCCTCCCCTGCCCCACCGCCGTCATCGCCCGGCCAGTCCAAGCAGGCTTCCGGCACCGCCACGATGCCGGCGTTAGGTTCAGCGCGACGCCGCCCGGGCAGCGGCCCCTTCGGGCGGGGCGCTGAAGAAGTAAATCGGCTGCCGCTTGCCTTCGCTGAGCGTGTAATAGCCCTGGTTGTCAGGCGCCCAGGCGATGGCCTCGCCGTTGGGTTCAGAGGGCGGACCGATGACAGCGGCGGGCAGCGGCGCCTCCGCGAGGGCGGTCGCCAGCGGTTCCCCCGCCGCGCGCGTCCACATCACGGCCGCGCCTTCGCGACGGAGCAGCAGGCGCCGCCCGTCCGGCGAGATGTCGCCGGCGGAGACCTGGGCGAACGGCACTTCGCAGAGAAAGCTCAACCGGACGACGCCGGGCGATGTCCAGGCGTCCGCGGGCGCTCGGTACACCCGGGCGCGCTTCTTCTGTTTGGTGACAATGAGCAGCTCACCGGTCCAGGGATCGCACAGGAGCGCCTCGGCGTCGTGGGGTCCATCCGGATAACGCAGCGTGAGCGTCTCGACGCCCGTGAGGGTCGCCGGCTGCCGGGGCGATGTGCCAGGGCGGGGGGCGGGTTCGGGGACACGGTGGACCCGGACGGTCGCGCGTTCCTCCGCGTTGTCTCCGATGTCGCCCACGTAGAGAAAGTCGGTGCCCGCGGGGCCTCCTGGACCCCGGGCGATGTCTTCGAGGTCCTCGACCGGGCAGGGCAACCGGAAGACCGCGGCGAGTTGGCCGTTTGTGCGGACCGCGAACAGCCTCCCGTCCGTCCCGTCGTTATGGACCCACAAGAGGCCGGGATGCTGGCGGCTTGCGGCGAGGCCGGAGATCTCCTTGAGCTGGCCGCCGCTGATCTGGCCCAACGCGAGGGCGCCCTGCGCCTGCATTCGGGGACCGAACGAGAGCCAGCCGACGGTGAATACCAAGAGGACCGTGCCGGTACACATGGAAGGTGAAGCTGCCGGTCTGGAACCCATCGCGCAAGTCCGTCCATGAACCGGCGCAGGCGATCCTCCTTCACCGTGATGTCGTGCTCCTGCGCGAGACGGACCCGGGCCCGCTCCCGTGCCTCGTGGAAGGCCGCCGACCGAGGCGCGTTACCGCGCCTCGCGAATCGGAACCAGCCTTCGTAATGCTCCAACCTCCACAAACTCTTGTCTGGTGCCCCGGCCAGGACTCGAACCTGGGACCAATTGATTAAGAGTCAACTGCTCTACCAACTGAGCTACCGAGGCAACCCATCACCGCCCGGGTCCATCGACCCGCGCGAAAGGGCGGGAATCGAAACAAACCGGTGTCGGGATGGCAAGTGGAAAAGGCAATGGGGTCAAACATTGACATTTGACAATCTCCGCCGACCGGAGGCAGGCGCTGGAGGGGGCTGATAGAATGTCAAATGTCAATGTTTGACCCCATTGCATCCTTCAGGGTGGCAAAGAGGTGGTGCAGGAACGTGACATTGTCGGACTGCACGTAGTGCATCGACCCGCCCATCCTTGAATAGCTCTTGCAGAAGCGCAGGTAGTACGCGGGATTCTCCCGGGGGGCTCGCCCTGCGTCCAGTCCCAGCCGCCGCCATCCTGGAGATCCACGACGTAGAAGTGATGGCCGCTGACCACCGGCCGGCCGACCTGGCGGCGCAGGTTGTTGACGCAGCTCAGCGCCTTCTCAAACACCTGCGGGCCCATGATCGCGGACCCGATGGACAACACCACGCCGCCGTCGAGTTGCTCGACCGACCCGCAGAACTGCCGGAAATCCAGACCGCCCGCCCGTCCCACGACGGCGCCGTTGAACAGCGGGTGGTTTGTAATGATGTCGTACCCGATGCCAGGATGCACGGTGAGGGGCACCTCGTGCCGGAAGGCATTGGCCAGCGGCGAGGCATTGCGCCACTGGTGATTCACGAGCAAGGGTCCACTCGGCAGCCCGTGCCGGCAGATGGCCTGCAGCAGGTCCGCCCGCGCCGCGGTGAGGGCGTGCCCGGGTTGTGTGCGAATTGCTTCCTCGAGGGTTTCGGCCGTCGGCACCACGCCGCCGTCCTGGTAAATGTAGCGGCCGACGGACCGCCCATAGCCTTCGCCACGCACCCCGCCCAAGAGCAGGGCCAGATGGAGGTGGCGACCTGTCTCCTCCCACGTGCCAAACGTGCCTGTGGCGACGTTCTCCCGCACGCTTTCGGTCGAGCGTCCCAGCCACGAGAACTCCCAGTCATGGATCGTTCCGGCTCCGTTGGTGGCGAGGTGGGTCACCCAGCCGTGGTCCAGCAACCGCACCAGCAGAAGTTGCCCGCCGTTCTTCACCAGGTGGGCGCCATAGATGAGCATCACCGCGGCACCTCGCGCCCGGGCGGATCGGATGCGCGCGGCGCAGCCCTTCACCTGATCGCGGACCCGCTCGGGCAACGGGGGCGGGGTCATCGGCCGGCTCGACGAGGATTTCCTCGAGCGTGCTCAAACTCTTCCGCTCGGCGAGCGGGAAGACGCGCAGCCGTGTCAGGTCCAAGGGTTCGGGAGGTGGGTTCATGGATGATGTGTGGCGATCAATGTCTGGCCGACAGCGGGTGTGCTTCGTCCCGGTCCCCAGAGCCAGGTCCAACAGGACCTTGCCATCCCGGAAATCCGGGATCACGACGTCCGCGCCGACGCCCAGTAGGCGTTGCCGTTTCCACTCGTCCATCTGCCCCGATCCGTTGTGGGCCTCGTCACTTGCCACGGCCACCGCCAATCCCCCGACTTCCTTGGTGTTCTGGATCTCGACGTAGCCGTCCCCGAACGCCAGCAACTGCGCCCCTCGATGCGGTGCTCCCGCAGGATCCGTTCGATCACCATCTTCTTCGAGAACTTCTTGAAGTCGTCCAGCGCCCCGTAGATGTGCGGCCCGAAGTAGCGGGTCAGGCCCAGCAGTTCCGCCTCGCGTTTGACGTAGGGTTCATCCGTGCCGCTGGCCAGATAGAGGTGGAGACCGCGGCGCTGCAGCTCGTCGAGCAAGGCCCGGGACCCGTACACCAAGAGATCATCCGGCCGGAGTCGCCCCCGGCCAGCGCCTCGACACGTTCGCGGATCCGTTCGTCCAGGCGCCGCAGGTACTCGTGCTTGTAGGCCAGCGGGTCGCCGGGTGTTCCTCCACGTTCGCGGATCCGCTCGGCCAACTGGATCATCTGGTAGATCGTCTGCTTGCCGTTCAGGCGCATGATGTCCTCGAAGGCCAGCCGACAGCGGTCCTCCCCGCTTTCGCCGGGCAAGGGTGGGAGCAACTCGGCGAACAGCGGCACCATGACGTCCGGCCAGCCCTGACGGATCAGCGACAGGGTGCCGTCGAAGTCAAACAGCACGTGGGTGATGCCGGGGCGGGGCGCGAAGGTGGGCGCGAACTCGACCCGGCCGGCGAACGCGGCGGTGTCAATCATCGGGGCCTTGGGTACCCGGTCCTGTCGCGGCGGTCAACGCGCGGCCGGCTGGATTGCAGCGGGTGGCCGCGGCGGGAACAGCTTGTCGATCACGCCGCTCTTGATCTTGATGGCCGACCCGACGCACGCAAAGAGGATCGCCGCGATCATCGCCACGTTGAACGGGCCGCGTCGCCAACCCGCCCCCACGGCTTCGCCCAGGTAACGCCGCTTGTTGTTCAGGACGAAGAACGCCACGTAGGCAATCGGCAGCAGCGTCAGGGCAATCGCCGACGCCGCGATCGGCATCCACAGCGGACTGGTGAACGCCACGCCCAGCACGCCGATGGCCGGCAGCAGCGTGAAGCGCCGGTACCGCGCCGGCGTGTACTCGAGCTTGAACATCTCGCAGCCGGTGAACCCGCACACCACCATGTGCGTGCTGATCGCGCCGCAGGCCATCCCGATGAAGCCCAGGTCCAGCACCACCCTTCCCAGCGACGAGCCCAGCAGCGACTCGAGGCTGCGCGCCGCGTCCAGCGGTTTCATGTCCGTCCGCACCGTGTTCAGCGACGGGTCATACACCGTGTTGGCCATTGCGATGATGACCAGCGAGGTCACGATGACGAACGGCAGGAACATCGAGTTGATGAGGTCGAAGCGCGAGAGGCTCCGGTGGTGTTTGCCCCAGCCCTTGGCCAGCATCGAGTACGGGTAGAGGAACGTCATGTTGATGCCCACCGATGCCCCGATGGCCCCGAGGATTAGCGTCATGCTCCCTTCGCCCGGTGGGATGCGGAAGGTGAAGAAGCCCTTGAAGAGCTCGCCCCATTTGATGCCGGTTTGGAGCACCACGAACAGAAACGCCAGCATGACCAGCCGGATGCCCCACCGCAGGAATGTCTCGTAGAACTTGAGTCCCCGCGCTCCCGAGCCGTAGTTCCAGGTCACCGCGATCGCCATCCCGAGAATCGCGGCGCCGCCGGCGAACTTCACCGCGTACTGTACGGGAACCGAGTCCGCCGGCGCTCCGGCCAACTGGGCCAGGTCCCAGATCGCCGCTCCGGCCAGTCCGTACTGCGGGAAGTGCCAGATCACCGAGGCCACAATCGAGGCCAGCGCCCAAAGGAAAGCGATCGCGGGATGAAGTTCGCGGGCGAACGCCGCGTAGGGACGTTCCCCGGTCGAAAGCACGATGTTCCCCAGGGCGGCCAGCATGATGATCCCCAGGAACATGGCGACCGGCTGCACCCAGAGCAGGGTGTACCCGAACGACGCCCCTGCCACCACGGACGCCACGGCGCTCCCGGCGCCGAGCGTCATGGCGCTCTGCATCCAGGCGGGCCCGGTCAACTTCAGATAGCCGCGCACTCGGGCGGCCCACGGAGCGTGCTCGAGGCGCTGGAGTTCCGCTTCCTCGGCGCGGAGTCTGGCCGGATCCCAGCGGCTGGCCATGGGCAGACCGGCGCTCTTGGGGGGCTTGTGCTTCGGGCATGGGCGCGAGCATGGAAGCCCCGCCGTCCCGCCGCAATCGGAAAGCTCGCCCCCAACCTCGGGATCGCCCCGACCCAGAAGTTCGCGTGCGGTTACCTCCTGCTCTCCGCATCGTCATCGGCGGATCGCTGCGGATCTGCGCCGCGAGCCTGGCCACGCCGCGAACCCATGGGTCCGCCTGAGGACCTCGGCCTGTCGGGCGATCCATCGGGCGTGACGACGCGTCCTTCGGGCGGTCAATGGCTTTGGTGAGCCTGGATCCGCAAGCCTCAGCCCCGGAAGTGGTGTCGCGTCTCATCCGCCAGGCGGAAGAGGCCGGCGCCAGTGACATCCATCTGCAGCGCGCGGCTGGGGGCGCCCAGGTGGCGTTCCGGCTTGACGGCGTGCTCACGCCGGTTGCCGAGCTGGCGCCCGACGTGGCGGAGCCGGTGTTCGGCCGGATCAAGTTCCTGGCGCGGCTGAAGACGTATCAGGAATCGCTGCCCCAGGATGGCCGGATCAACCAGGCCGACAGCGGGGCGCGCCAGGACATCCGGGTGGCCACCTATCCTACGGTGACGGGCGAGAAGATCGTGCTGCGGCTGTTTCAGCAGGCCGCGGCCCGTCCGCTGCGCGGGTTGGACTTGCCGGAGGAGGTCACGGCGGACCTCGAACGATTCCTACGCAGTCACGCGGGGCTGTTGCTGTTGACCGGTCCGGCGGGGAGCGGCAAGACCACCACGATCTATGGCTGTCTGCTGTCGCTGCTCGAGCTGGGGGGCCGGCACATCATCACCGTCGAAGATCCGGTGGAACAGATCCTGCCCGGGATCATGCAGACCGAGGTCAACGAGGCGCGTGGCCTCACCTTCGCCGTCGCTGCCCGTCACCTTCTGCGCCAGGACCCGCAGGTGCTGGTGCTCGGGGAGATCCGCGACGAAGAGACCGCGAACCTGGCGGTGCGCGCCGCACTGACGGGGCATCTGGTGATCTCGACCCTGCACGCGGGCTCCTGTCAGGGGGTGTTTGAGCGGTTGCTGGTCATGGTCGCGGAAGCGCACGCGGTGATGGCGGCGGTCGAGCTGGTGTTGAACCAGCGGCTGCTCCGGCGGCTGTGTCCGGGGTGTGCGGGCCGGGGCTGTCCGGCGTGCCTGCGCACCGGCTATCGGGGGCGCGTCCCGGTCGTGGAGGCAGTGCGTTTGGACGCCCGGCTGCGCCGGCAGCTCCGGTCCGAGGGTCCGGAGGGGATCTGCGCCGAGCCGGGCCTCGAGGCATCGGCGCGTGAGCTTTTGCGGCGGGGCCTGTCGGATCTTCGTGAATACGAGCGCGTCTTCGGGAGTGCCCCGAGTGACCTAGGATCGAAGGACGCCGCATGAACTACGACGAGTTTGCCTTCTTCAACCGGCAGTTGGCCGGGATGCTGCGCGCCGGGCTGCCCCTGGAGGGCGCGCTGCGCCAGCTCTCGGCCAACCTGCAGGACCCCCCGCTGCGGGAGGAACTGCGCCTGCTCGAGACCGACCTGGCCAAGGGCACGCCGCTGCGCGACGCGCTGACGCGCCGCGACCTCCCGGAGTTCTACACCCGCATGGTGCGACTCGGGGCGGCCGGGGAGGATCTGCCGGCCATGTTGCTGACGCTCGCCGACTACTATGAGCGCCGACATGCCCTGTGGGCGCGGCTCAAGGCGTTGATCGTGTATCCGGTGATGGTGCTGGCGGCGGCGCTGGCACTGTCGTTGTTTCTCATCTGGCTGAACACGCGGCTCATCTTTCCGGCCATGAACGAGCTTCTCGGCCTGGGCGGGACACCGGTGGCCGTGCCGGTGATGCTGTGGCTGCCGCCGGTGTGGCTGACGGCGACGGGGATCCTGGTGGCGCTGGCGCTGGCGCAACCGGCATGGCGGACCTGGTTGAGCTGGCGGTTGCCGGGCTTCCTCGAGTCGAACCTGGCGCAATTCGCGGCGGCGATGCACCTGCTGCTCGAGCGCGGGGGCAACCTGGCCGAGTCCGTGGCGCTGGTGCGCGAGCTCGAGCGAAGTTCGCCCGCGGGGCGCGAGTTGGCCGAGTGGCACTCCCGGATCGCGTCCGGCCAGGGTCGGGTGAGCCAGTTCACGGCCGGGGCGCGCGTGTTCCCGCCCCTGTTCCTGTGGCTGCTGGAGCAGGCAGGGGAGGATTTGTCCCGGGGATTTCGTCGCGCGGCGGAGATCTACTTCCAGCGCGCGCGGCATCGGACGGAGATGTTGTTGTACGCGGCGTTGCCGGTGGCGGTGATTGCGCTGGGGGTCCTGATCCTCGTGCAAGTGTCCTCCGGCATGGTGGTGCTGACGCGGTTCCTCAACGCGCTGGGCTCGATTGAATAGCGCCTGCCATGAATGCCCTCGACCCCCTGGGATCCAGCCTGCTGGCCGGCGACCTGTCCGGACTTGTGGCGACGGTTGACTGGGAATGCCTGGGAGGCGTCCTCGTGGTGACCGCGGTGGGGTTGCCGGTGGTGTTCGGCCTGTTCTACGTCGCCTACTACGTCTTCAGCCTGCCGTTACGCCGGCAGGAGCGCGCTCGGCTGTTGCTCGACCTGATCGAGACCGGCCTCGAGACCGGCGGGGCGCTCGAGCACGCCATCGTAGGCGCGGCGCGGCGCGGCGGGGCACGGCTGGGAAAACCAATCCTCGAATTGGCCGAGCGGCTTGCGGCGGGGCTGCCGTTGGCGCAGGCACTCGAGGCCACGCCCGGGGTGTTTCCGCCGCCCGTGACCGCACTGATCCGGGCCGGAGCTGAGATGGGGGAGCTGCCCAAGTCCATCGTCGGCGCCCGCCGGTTGCTGCGGGAGAGTACCTCGCCGCTGTTCAAGGCCCAGCATTACCTGATGCTGCTGGCATTCGTCACCTCGCCGGCGTGGATGGCGGTCTTCAGCCTGCTCATGGTGTTCGTGCTCCCGAAGCTCAGTCAGATCCACTACGACATGACCGAGGTGCTCCCACCGGCCTGATGCAGTGGCTGGCGGAATGGCGTCTGGAACTGCTCGCGGTGCAGGCGGCCGTGTTCCTGGGTCTGTGGTTCGCCACGCTCCTTTATTGGGGCGGCCCGCGGTTCAAAGGCTGGTTGCGACGCCATTTGCCGCTGCCCTGGAGCAGCCTCGCTCTACGCATCTCCTGGCAGCGGCACCGCCTGCTCCGGGACTTCGCGTCGCTGCTGGGGCTGGCCCTGGATGCCGGTCTGCCCGAGCCGCGCGCCGTGATGCTCGCGGCGGAGGGATCGGCCAACGAAGTCCTGCGCCAGCGTGCGGTGGCGGTCTTGAAGGACTTGCAGGACGGCCTGCAACTGCCGCGCGCCCTGCGGCATGTCGACGACGGCGGGGAACTCGAGTGGCGGGTGGAAACCGCCGCCCGCGGCGGTGGCGGATTTGTCGCCGCCCTGGCCGGCTGGGAGGAGGCCCTGGATGCCCGGGCCTTCCAGCTCGAGCAGACGGCGGCGCAAGTTGCCACGACGAGCCTCGTCATCCTCAACGGCGTGTTCGTCGCCGCCCTCACCGTCGCCGTGTTCCAGATGCTCACCCAACTGATCACAGGCGCCACCCTCTGGTGATCCCGACCATGCAAACACGCCGCACCCTTTGCCCCGCCGGGCCCCGTCCCGACCGGGGATCGCTCACCGCGGAACTGCTCATCGCGCTGGGACTGCTCGCGTTCACCCTGCTGCCGCTCTCGATGTCGTTCCAGCGGGAACAGGTGGCGTTGCGGGCGCTGTACACGCGGGCCCTGGCCATGGAACTCGTGGACGGCGAGCTCGAAGTCCTGCGGGCCGGCGCCTGGCACGCCTTCACCCCGGGCATCCACGTCTACGAGGTCCGCGCCGAAGCTGCCCGGAACCTCCCGCCGGGACAGTTCCAGCTCACGGTCGAAACCAACCGCCTGCGGCTCGAGTGGCGGCCGGCAGGCAAGGGCGGCGGCGGGCCCGTGGTGCGTGAAGCCAGCCTCGATGCCGCCGGCCCCGTCCCATCCGCCGACGTCCTCTTCCCGGCTGGCTCATCCCGGGATCGCTCATGAAACTCCTGCGAAACCCCTCCGCCGAGCCGGTGTCCCTGGCCCTCATGCATGGGTCTTCGGGGCCGGGTACCAGGCTTGTCGCTTGGAGACGGCGTCCCCCGGCCAACTGCCGGGGCATGATGTTGGTTGAGGCGTTGATTTATATCAGCGTGTTCTTCGTGATCCTGGCGGCGGCGGGCGCGGCGTACAGCCGTGTACTGGATCACACCCGCCAACTCCGCCGAGTCGCGGCCGACATCGCCCGTGCGGCGGACGCTGGCGAACGCTGGCGCGCCGACCTTCGCCGGGCCACCGCGTCGCCGCGGCTGGTGCAGGAAGGTCCGCTCCAGGCCCTGCACCTACCGCATGCCGGGGCCGAGATCGTCTACTTCTTCGATGGTTCGAACGTGGTCCGGCGCGCCGGCTCTGACGACGCCTGGCGTCCCTTCCTCGGGCAGGTCAAGGCCACCCGCTTTATCGAGGACGCGCGTCCCGGGGCCACCGCCTGGCGCTGGGAACTCGAACTTCTCCCCCGGTCCGCGCGCCGGCCGCACCCCGGCCCTCTTTACGTTCCTCGCCGTTCCACCTCCATCGCCACGCCCATGAAGGCTCGCCCGCAAGCCGCGCCTCCCAGGAAAGCCTCGGCACCGCATCCGGAGGCTGGTTTCGCCTCGGTGGTTGTCCTGATCCTGACTTTCGTCATGATCGCCCTGCTCCTGGGCAACACGCGCGTGCTCGAGGCGTTGAAGCGGGACCTCCAGCGGGTGGAGCAGCGGCAACTTGCTCGTCCGGCCAACGACGCATCGACTGCTGCCGTGGAACCATCCTCGGCCATGGCCACCCCGGCTTCCTCTGCCGCCGGGACGCCGGGCGATACAACCGTGAGTCCGTAGGCTCAGACGGACCTTTCCTCCCGCGGAGCGGCTCTCCCCGACCGCTCCCGTCCCGCCCCAAGCGACTGGTGGCCGGCGCATTGACGCCCGCCCGGGCCTCGTGCCACGCTGTGCCCACCACCCGGCTCCCGGCGCACTCCGGCAGTGGGTGTGTGCATCATGAACACTTGTACGACCTGGTCGCTGGGCCTGGCCACACTGTTGGGAGCCGCCTGCCCCAGCCATTCGAGCGAAGCCACCTCCGAAACCGTGACCGCGGGCGGAGACGAGTTCGGTCTGCGGGCGTACTTGGACGCGCCGATGCTGTTTGTGAAGCGGCATTCGTACACGGGCATCCACATCTACGACACCTATTACAAGTGGCCGCCGGGAGGAGGCGGCATCTACGTGCTCGAGAACCCTGCCGCGCCGCGGGATCAATGGCGCGTCCGACCTGTGGTGGATGCCACCACACCGGGAAGCCCGGGGCACGGCGTCTACAGTCATCCCGAGCTTTCCTTTGATGCCACGCGTCTCCTGTTCTGCTTCAAGGGCGAGCCCGACGGCAGCACGAGCATCTACGAAGTGGGCGTGGACGGGTCGGGCCTGCGGCGCATCACGAATCCCGAACCGTACTGCGGCACCTACCAGGGGCGCTTCGGTGGCCAGCATGACATCGCCCCCGCCTACCTGCCGGATGGTCGCATCGTGTTTCTCTCCACCCGACCCAGCGGCCTGGTTCCCTGCAACAACACCGGCGTGGCCATCCTGCACGTCATGAACGCCGACGGCTCCGGGATCCACACGCTGTCGGTCAACAACGTCAACGAATTCGATCCCAGCGTGCTGCCCGACGGCCGGATCCTGTTCGGCCGCTGGGAGTACATCGACAAGAACGCCCTCACCATCCAGTCGCTTTGGACGATCTACCCCGATGGCAGCAACGAAACCGCGCTCTTCGCCAACAACCTCGTCTATCCCGAGGCCATCCTCGACGCCCGGCCCGTGCCGGGTGCGCCGTGGGTCGTCGGCACCTTCGCCAAACACAACGCGCCCCCCGCGCGGTTCGATCGCCATGGTGGACCTGCGCCGCGGGAAGAACGACCCCGCGGCGGTCTTCAACTTCGAGCATCCGCAGGCACCGCTGACCGACACCGGCGAGTCCTGCGAACCCTGGCCGCTGAGCGCCGACGTCGTGCTCTACAGCGGCCGCCCCCAGGACGCCAGCGTAACGCCCTGCTGCTGATCGACCGGCAGGGGCGACAAGCCGAGGTGCTGGCGGACCCGGACATCTGCCTGCATTCACCCATGCTGTTGAAACCGCAACCCGTGCCGCCTGTCCTGCCGATGCTCACGGACCGCACGGCCACCACCGGCCGGTTCTTCGTCCAGGACATCTACCAGGGTTTGGACGGCGTGCGGCGGGGCGAGATCACCCATCTGCGCGTCCTCGAGGAGACGTCCCGCGTCAGCCCCATTCCGCCGGGCGGCAATCCCTTCAACCAGGTCTTCCTGATCAGCGCGGCGCTGGGCTGGAGCGCGAAAGACTATCTGGGTGTGGTGCCGGTGAGCCCTGAAGGCTCGGTCTACTTCGAGGCGCCGTCGGGACGGGCGCTCTACCTCCAGGCCCTCGATGCCGACGGGCGTCTGGTGCAGAGCATGCGCACGTTTGTGCAGGCCGCGCCGGGGACGACCCGCTCCTGTATCGGCTGCCATGAGCACAAGGCCACCGCTCCCCCGGATCACAACGCCCTGACCACCCTGCGCGGCCCACCCC
Organism: Verrucomicrobiota bacterium; assembly: GCA_027493615.1. Taxonomy (GTDB): domain Bacteria; phylum Verrucomicrobiota; class Verrucomicrobiia; order Limisphaerales; family J093; genus DSVZ01. Next base: position 193,114 of record JAOSKK010000036.1, on the reverse strand, counting down.
ACCAGCTCCAGCCGGAGTCCTGGGGCGGCGGGTTCCTCGATTATCCGCGCGACGTGCAGCCCGTCCTGGACCGTCACTGTGTGCGTTGCCACGGGGGCGAGGAGGGGTTTGCCGCGGGACTCGACCTGACGGGCGGCTGGACCGAGTTCTTCAACATCAGCTACGAGAACCTGGTGAGCCGCCGCCGCACCCAGCTCGTGGCCGACCTCATTGCGGGCATCGACTGCATGAACGGCACGGCCTTCCATTCGGTGCAGCTCTTCCCGCCGCGCGGCCACGGCTCCGGCGCCGCGCCCCTGGCCAAGAGCTTGATGGGCTATGCCTCGCTGCCGCGGGCCGAGCGCGACCTCGTCATGGCGTGGATCGACAGCAACGGCATCTATCATGGTTCGTGGGACTACACGGCGCACGGCCAGGCGGTGCAGGGTTGGACCGCGGCCCGGGACGCGCTGGTGACCGAGATGAAGGCCGCCGGCTGTCTCGAATGTCATGGCACCGGCGACCGCCTCACCTTCTTCGAAAGCGACTGGTTCAACCTGCAACACCCCGAATGGAGCCGCATCCTGCGCGCCCCGCTCGCCCCAGGCGCCGAGGGGCTGGGGGGCGGGGTTGTGTCGCGACCGCAAAGTGGACCCGCGGCGGCAGCGGATTTATCTGCTCCGGAATGGCTACGCGCACGCGGTCCAGCCGGTCGAGGCCTTCGCGCCGCAACTGTTCCTGCCGCCGGACCGCAGTGGCCCGCCCGTGGTGCGCTTCGCCTCGACCGCGGATCCACACTATCAGAACATGCTGCGCATCATCTTGTCGGCGCGGGAGACTGCGCTGGCGGCGCCGCGGGTGGACCTGCCGGGAGCCCAGGTCATCCGGGGCCAGTTTCGTCAGCCGTCCTTTGCCCCGGTCCCGGTCGCCGCACCCGCCACGGCTCAAGTCGCCCCCGCCGGCGACAGCGCTGCTTTGGGCACGGCCCAGTGACCCGGGCGATAGGTGCGACGCAGGGCCGCATTGGCGCGGTCGTTGCCGACAAACTGCTCCCGGGCTGGATCGAACCGGAGCGGTCCTTCGATTGGCCACCAGCACGTCCCCGATCGCACCGTCGCGAAGCCGCTGCATCGCCTGCCGGACGTGATCCGTGCTCCGGCTCTGGGTCCCCACCTGGACCACGCGTTTGGCGCGCCGCGCGGCCTCGACCAGCCAACGTCCTTCGGCCACGTTGTGGGAGCAGGGTTTCTCGACATAAACATGCTTCCCCGCCTCGAGCGCGAGCAGCGCCGCGGGCACGTGCCAGTGGTCCGGCGTCGCGATGACGACGGCGTCCACCCGGGGGTCCTCTAGCACCCGGCGCATATCCGCCACGGCCTTGGGCGACGACCGGCTGAGTTTCTCGACTTCGGCGACCGCACGCGCCCGGTGCGGCTCGTACGGGTCGCACACGTACGCCCATTCGATGTCGGGGCGGGCTGCGAACGTCCGGAGGTGACTCATGCCCATGCCTCCGGGCCCGAAGAGCCCGAGAATGACCTTGGCTTCCGACCCGGCGGCCCGGAGAACGGCGGGAGCGGAGAGGCTCAGGGCGCTCGTCATGACGGCGGTGTCGCGCAGGAACCGGCGGCGAGGGGTGGCTTTCATGAGGCCGGCATCGTAGCGAACCGGGCTGCCGAAGGCCAAGGGAAGTTCGAAGGGCGAAGTTCGAAAGGCGAAGGGCGTGGGGTGAACGGTGGGTGGCAGGGTCCGACTTGTGCAGACCGCAGGCGGTGTGTTCAGGGCAGGTGGTACCGGGCCCATCGGCCGCTGCTGTCCTGCTTGAGCACCCCGGCGCGGTGCAGCCTCCGCAACAGGTACCAGGCGCGGTGCATCCCGACGCCGAGCAGCTCGCGACACTGCGTGTTATTGATGCTCTCGTGCGCCTTTACATACGCCAGGATCCGGTCGTCTTCCGTGGGGGCTGGGGGTCGGTTCTCGCCGACGCCTCGACACGCGGTCGAGTCACGCCCAGGTCCCCCAGTGGCACCGCTGGTTGGGACCCGCGGCGACAGGACAAAGTGCAGGTGGGCCGGCTGGATCTCGCCGCCGCCACTCTCGATGAGCGCACGTTCCACCAGCTTGCGGAGTTCGCGCACGTTGCCCGGGTAATCATGCTGTTCGAGCGAGGCCAGCGCGGCAGCGCTCAGCGTGGGCGGCGTCATCCCCATCTCCGCCGCCAGCGACTGCAGGAAATGCCCGGCCAACAGCGGCACGTCCTCCCGGTGCTCCCGCAAGGCCGGCACGGTCAGGACGAAGTGCGCCAGGCGGAAGTACAGATCCTGTCGGAACTTCCCCGCCGCCAGATCCGCCTGCAGGTCCGAGTTGGTCGCGGCCAGGATGCGCACGTCCACCGGCCGCTCGCTCGCGGCGCCCAGAGGCAGGACCGTGCTGCTTTCCAGAACGCGCAGGAGCTTGGCCTGGAGCGGCAGCGGCATGTCGCCGATCTCGTCCAGGAACAGCGTGCCGCCGTGCGCGTTCTGGAGATAGCCCTTCTCCTCGCAGGCCGCGCTCGAGAACGCGCCCTTCACGTGCCCGAAGAAGAGCGATTCCGCCAGATCGTTCGGCACCGCCGAGCAGTTGACCGGCAGGAAGGGCGCCCGGGCACGCGCACTGCCGAAATGGATGGCCCGCGCCACCAGTTCCTTGCCCGTGCCACTCTCGCCCGTGATCAGCACCGAGGTCGTCGGCAGAGACCGGAGCTTGCGGACGTCGTCGATGATCCGGGCCATCGCCGCGCTCCGGCCCACCAGGGCCTCGACTCCCCAGCGCCTGGCTTCCTGCTGCGAGATCAAGGATAGCTGGTGATCGACCTGCTCGAGGGACTGTTCGGCCTTTTCGCGCCGGTGGGTCTCCTGGAGCAGTCGGGCGTTCGTCCGCTCGAGCTCCTCGTTCTGGGCCGCCAGGGCCCGCGCCAGGCGACTGTTCTCCAGGTGGGTGTGGACCCTCGCCACCACCTCCTCCGCCTGAAAGGGCCGGGTGACGTAATCCACTCCACCGGCCCGGAAACCCTCGACGACGGCCTTCGTCTCATCGCGGGCGGTGATGAAAATGACGGGAATCGGGCGCGTCGATCCGTGCTCGCGCAAGCGGCGGCAGGTCTCGAAGCCGTCGAGCCCGGGCATGATGACATCCAGCAAGATGACGTCCGGCCGGGTGCGCTGGGCGACCTTGAATGCAGTTTCGCCGTCCGACGCCATCAGCACTTCGTAGCCGTGCGGTTCCAGCACTTCGCGGAGGAGGTTCCGGTTCGCCGGAATGTCATCCACGACCAGGACGATCCCTGACCGCCGATTGGAGGTCCGATCATTCACGCTGCCTCTCCAATGCCGCGTCCGACCCGCCGGGCCCCGGTTCCAGAAACGCCAGGATCCCGGCGAAATCGCCCTCGTCCAGGAGTCGCCGCAGATGGCCTGCCACTCGACGTTCCTCTTCGCCTCGCCTTTCCAGGGCGGCCAAGCCCTCCTCCAACTGCGTGGCGCTGCAGCGGTCGGCGGCCTCGGTGAGCCGTTGCCGCACCTCCGCCGGCATCCGCACCTGGCGGAGATCGATCTCGTCCCCACCGGTCCGTCGTTCCCGGCCGGCGTGCGCGTATTCGAATTCGATGCGCAACAGCCGCTGGGGGCAGTCGCAGAGCTGCTCGAACCGGAACGGCTTGGCAAGAAAGGCATCAAAGCCCGCCTTGAGGTAGCGTCGCTGCTCATGGGCGAAGGCCGAAGCGGAAATCGCCACCAGCTTCGTTCGTCCCGGCCCCAGCCCGGCGCGGATGCGGCGGGCGACCTCGATCCCATCAATCCCCGGCATCCGGATGTCCAGGAACACGACGTCCGGCACGCTCGACTGAAGGCACGCGAGCGCCTGGATTCCGTCCGCCGCGACTTCCACGGTGCAGCGGATCCCCTGCAGCATCTCCGACAAAACCTCCCGGTTTTCCGGCACGTCATCCACCACCAACGCGCGCAGTCGCTGGCCGGGCGCCAGGCCCACGATGCTCCTGTCGGATGGACCGCTCCCCCTCGCGACCTGACCGTCCACGGGCCTCGTCACCGTCTCGATCTGAAAGGCCTCGTTCACGAGAGTGAGCATGAACCTCGCGGCATCGGTCGGGTCGAAGAACAGCGGCCCCCAATCATTCCTTGAAGCGAACGGTTCCTTGACACTGTTGAAGTCATCGGAGAACTGGGTGCCAGGTACGGCCTTGAAATACTGTTCCGCCTGCGTGACCGGCACGGTAACGCACAGCCTCCCGCCTCGCCTGAACATCGGCTCCGGACATGGTGTCCAGACGGAGTTCGTGGGTGGGTCCGCCGAGACGACGATCTGTTCCTCGGTCGTATTCTCAGACCACGAGAGACAAACCACGGGAGCGATCCTCAACACGGGCGAGTCGTATTCGAGCACTTCGGCATGGTCGAAGACCACCGCGGCCTTGGAATGCCCACTCGCCAAGACAAGCCAAGCAACGGCGATTTCCGCCATGATGGCGAAGCCTTGATGGGTGTATCTGAGCAGATGTGCGTGCAGGTCGGCTGTCATGTGGTGTTCCTTTCCTCCTCACGAATGACGTGGTCTCTTGGTTGAGTTGTTGCCGACTGCAAGCCATTCGTCCCCGCTTCCACGGCAACTTCAACCTCGTGGTTCATGAGCCTCCCCCCTGCAGCGCCCGTGCCAGACGAGCCGCCCATCTCGAAGGTGTGAGCAGCGGATCTCGGCGATCGTGGGAAGCCCCAGCGAGAGAGAAGGATCGAAGAGCGCGGGGACTGCCCGGCTGACGGCGTGGGCCGGCTGGGCTATCCAAATGGACGTGGTGCCCTGTTCAAACCTTACTCAAGAAGGCTGACTAGCGGTTTGAGTAGTTTGAGTGGCCGGTCGGCCTCGCTGTTCTCTCCCGACGCGGCAGGCGCGGAATGCGTCCACGAGGTCGAGGGGACGAGGGCAGCGCCCCAGGATCGTCAGGTACAAGCACGAGGCCGGCACACTGTCTACGTAAGAGCCAAGCCCGACCTGCGGCCGTCGCCCGCGAATCGGTGGCAATCTGGTGCCTTGGACGGTCGAACCCTGGCTCGTTCCTGGAGGTGCAGGGCGGCGAGGATCGGGAGCAAGCCTGGCCTCCCCGGTGGGCGTCAGCGCGGGTCGCGTTTGGCTTTGTTCGCCGGAGCGCCGAACGCGTCGTGCTCGCCGACGCCTTCGTCGGTGATCGCGGGCCCGTGGGGGTCCACTGCGACGGGTGGTTGGCCGCCTTCGGAGGGAATGAGCGGTTTGCCATGCGCCAACCCCACGCCCGCGACATAGATCAGCGCGAGCGGCTTGGCGGCTTCCCGGCCCAGCGCGTTGAGGCGTTCCTGCATCGCAGCCACCTTCTCCGGGTGGGCTGCGGCGAGGTTGCTCTGCTCATAGGGATCGGCGGCGAGCGCCGTTGGGCACGCGCCGACAAGCGATGTGATGGCGGCCAACAGGCACGCGCGGACTCGGAGTGACTGTGTCTTCATGGTTTCGGGTCGGAATCGTTTGGAGATCCGGGCGGCGGAAGCTAGCGCGGGCGCGGCGCGCCGTCCATGCGTCTCTGGTGCGGTCGCCGGGGAGCCGGGGAGGGATCGGAAACGCCGGTGACAACGGGCCACGAATCCCCTGATCAGCTTCGGTCGCATGAAGCTCCGCGCTGAAGTCAAGACGGCCGCTCAGGCCAAACGCTGGGCGACCCGCCTGACCGCGCGGGTGCGCCGGGTCCTGAACGCCCACCCCGAAGCCGATCCCGACAACGTGCGGCACACCTTGATCCTGCTGGAACAGCCGCCTCTGGAACGTCTGCAAAGGAGCCTGATCCGTGGTCACGCCGCGCACGGACCAGCAACGGGGGTTGGTCACCCGTGCATTCCCTGACCTGGAGATCCCGTACCCGCTGTAGGCGCCGACGTGAGGAGGCGAAGGGAATGGCCCCTCACCCGCAAAGCCTCCTCACGTCGTCGCCTCCAACTGGTACGTCCGGCCGGGAACCGTGCTCCAAACCAGAACCACCATGCCGCCGGCCACCGTGATCGACGTGACGCGCACGGGTTCGTGATCGGAGTTGGGGGCGCCCGGCGTGAAGACCGGCATCCAGTCGACCCGGTTCGCGTCGCCGTCCGGGAAGCAGCCCTGGCTCAGGTTCGGGTACTGGCGACCGAACACCAGCCAGCCAAGACACCAACGGACACACGCCCAGCGGCCGCGACACGAGGCACGGCACAGGCCGCTGGGCCCTTCCCGTTCAGGCAACCGGCTCGCAGTTCAGCCGACGGCATCCGGGGCGCAGACGCCCGAATCCCGCGCCACCAGCGACCGCGCCGACCGTTTCGCGCACTCCCCCTCCCGGGAGGTCACGACGCCCTTGGCACGGCTGGCCAGAAACGACATCGCGAGTCTCCAGCCGGTGCGTCGCAAGCCGGAGGCTGCCAAACACCGGCGAAGGGGGCAGAAGGCCAGGCTTGGAAGCCGTCGGACCCCGGCGGTACCCTCGGTCCGTGAAACTGGGTTCCGTGCTCCGCCGCTTCCTGCTTGTTCTGGCCAGCCTGTTCCTCCTCCTCGCCCTCGTGAGCGGCGCCCTCTGGTGGTACTACCATCCCCGTTCGAGACGACGCCCGGCATCGTGTACGGCCAGGATCACGGCCAGGATCTGATCGTCGACGTCCTCCGCCCCCGCCGACCCAACGGCGCCGGCATCCTGCTCATGGTCAGCGGAAGCTGGAAGTCCAGTCGCGACGGCATCCATCCCGCGCTGGTCGCGCCGCTGCTGCGACGCGGGTACACGGTGTTCTCGGTGCGCCACGGTTCGCAGCCGGAGTTCACGGTCATGGAGATCATCGCGCAGGTGCAGCGCGCGGTGCGTTTCATCCGCCATCATGCCGCCGCGTATGGCGTCGATCCCCATCGCCTCGGCGTCAGCGGGGGCAGTTCGGGCGGCCACCTCAGCCTGATGCTCGCGACCCGGGGCGGGCCCGGACCCGACGACGCCCCCCGACCCCGTGGACCGCGAGAGCAGCGCGGTGCAGGCCGCCGCCCTGTTCTTCCCTGTCACCGATCTCCTCAACTTGGGGAAGTCCACCGAGAACCCCGGCAACGGCGGTCCGCCGAAGAGTTTCGTGAAGGCCTTCGGACCGGACGCGACCAACCTCGCGCGGTGGAAGGTCATCGGACGCGAGACGTCGCCCATCTATCATCTCACCTCGAACCTGCCGCCCGTCCTGATCCTGCACGGGGACGCTGACACGTTGACCCCGCTGGAGCAATCCGACTGGTTCGTGGCCCGGGCCCGGGAGGTGGGCGCCACCGTGAAGCTCGTCGTCCGGCGCGGCAAGAAGCATGGCTGGCTTACCATGCTCTGGGACATCCGCCAGTTCGCCGACTGGTACGATGAACACTTGCGACCCGGCGCCGGACGGGAAGGGTGAGCGGCTCCCGCCCTCGGCGCGCCCAGCTCCCGCGAAGCTCACCCGGGCTCAGGGCGGCTCCGGGAAGATGAACTCGATCTCGGGAAAGGCGGTCAGGCCACGATCGCCGATGTGTCCGCGAGAATCATGGCCTGGTCCGCCGCAGTAGTTCCACGCCCGAAATCGGCCCCTGCCATCCGCCGGCACGGGCGCGGATGTGGCGTTGCGCCTCATTCAGCTCGCCCGGCTTCTTGCGGAGGACGATGCGGCCGTCCGGTTCGAGCGTCCACTGGATGATGGTGCCGGTGCCGATCCCTGCTTTTCGGCGGATTCCCAGGGGGATGGTGCTGGTCCCCTTGCTGGTGACCACGGTTTCATCTGTCATGCGATGAGGTTCTTACCGGCCGCGGTCACACTTGTCGACCTGGCTTCGTCGCCTTTCACCGGGCAGGAAGCCGGGGTTTGATGCGGGCCCGGAGCCGCATGCTGCGGTTGTGGCGTCCCGCCAGCGAGGAGCTTGTACCAAGGTTGACTTTTGTATTGCATTAACGAATGCGATAGCAGATGGTGCGGGGCATGATCAGGATCAGGCCGTGCGCAGGCGCCACACCGTGCCCGGCGGGTGCGGGGCATGCGGTGGACTGCCGCGCAGCGCCCCAGGGCGGGCCGCGTGATGGTGCGAAGCCCGGCGCTGTGCATCGGGCTCCCCGTCAACCTGGTCATACGGAACGGAACCGCAGAACCGACGCAGGAGAAGCGCTATGGCCAACGAACTATCACCCCAGCAGGCCCAGCAGTTGAAGGAGATCGTGGAGAAGGCGAAGCAGGAACTCGAAGCGAAGGCCGACGAGCTCAAGAACAAACCGGGCAGCACCGAGGAAAAGCGCCAGCTCGCAAGGAAGATCGGCGTCGCCACGGGCGCACTCGCGGGCTTCAAACTCGGGGTCCTGCCCAGCCCCGAAGAAGCCGCGGGGCTGCTGGATGATCTTGAGTCAAACATCGACCTCTTCATCCGAATCCTGAAGAAGGCGATTGAGGCCATCAAGGTGCTCATTCAGGGGATCATTGACATCCTCAAGACGCTGGTGGACGGGATCAGAAGTCTGTTCCCGAAGCAGGAAACCCAGACGGCCTATCTGGGCGACAATCCCTTGGGGAGCCAGGCCATTTCGACCTTTGTGATGATCGACGATCCGACGCCATCCGCCGGGGTCGTGGTGATTCCTGCGGTCTTCTCCAACCGGGAGGAGCCGCTCAAGGGGAGATTCCGACCCAGCACGGCCGCTTTCGCCGTGCGATCCAACCCGGGCGACCGCTTTCAGTGTTTCCGGGTCGAGAGCCTGGTGGCGAGATCGCTGCCCACGCTACTGGGTGATCTGAAACTGCCGGCATTCGACCAGATGCTGGACCCGCGGAAGCCCTCGGTGGGCGTGCTCGACGTGGAAACCGGCCACGTCAGCGGCGAACTCAACACCACCCTGTTTGATGGCGTCCTGTATCGGGCGCAATCACCGATCTTCGTCCGCAGCAAGTTCTCGGGCACGTACCATCCGGACACCGGCATGTTGGCCTTGTCCACGCAGGCGATTGACATCGCCTCCAACGCCCCGTTCCTCCAACTGGCCGGCAAGCCCTGCTGACGGCCGGGCGGTCGCCCGCCTCTGGCCAGATCCGCGCGCCGAGGAGAAGGAGTCGCGGCCAGCCAGGCCACGCCTACGGTCGGAAGAGATGTTCGAGGAGCAGGGGGTGTTCGGGAAGGGCGGGGTTGAGAACGATCACCGGGTCGGTCGTCAGCGTCTGGGCCAGGGCGTCGGCCTCGCGGTCGTCGGCCAGTTCGGCGCGCCAGACCAGATCGAACTGAAACTCCATCACCCCGGGGCTGTCGCCCTGGAAGTTGGTGTACCAGAAGTTGTCGAAGAGGATCGCCAGCAGGCGGCCGGTGCGGGGCGGCGGGGCGGTGATCCGGGATTTGGGATGCGGGCCATCGAGCGTGATGAGCGGCGCGTCGCGGGTGACCCAGAGCCAGTGTCCCGACGGGGTGGCGTAGTGGGCCCAGCCATCAATGGCGAAGTAATCGCGGCAGGTCCCCGGCATCTGATCGCTGAACGGCGTGAAACCCAAGCCGCCGCTGCTCAGCCGGGGCAGGGTGCCGTCGCAGGGCAGCGGACTCACCACACAGAGCAGCTCGGGGTCGAAGGACGAGCGGCGGTTGAGGCGGAAGGTCAGGCGCGCGCGGGGTTCCCGTTTCCAGATTTCGAGGCGGCGGGTGGCCCAGGCCAGCCGGGGATGTTCCAGGGGCTGCGTGTACCGGAGCGTGTGAGGCGTCTCCTCGAAGGCCGTCGGGCCGCCGGGCGTGCCAGCGATGAAGGCGAGCTTCTCCTCCTGGAGCTGGCGCTTGGCCGCTCCGGCTGCTCCCCAGATGTCCTGCAGGGCCCAGCGCGGGGCGAAGGCGTTTACTCGAACGGACACGAAGTCGCCCAGGCCGCTGGTGAACAGCGGCTGCTGCATGCCGGGCCAGGTGGCGCTGACCGGCCAGCCGTGCGCGTCGGTGGGGACGGTGGGAGGTGGACCCGACGCGCGGACAGACTCCGTGCCGGGTTCGCGGTGGAGGACGTAGCGGCGCAGGCCGGCGGCGTCGAGCGGTTCGACCCAGAAGCGGGCGAAGCGGTTGGCCACCTGGTCGGGGAACGTCGCCGAAACGTCTTCGCGACTCAGGTCGGCAGGTCGGGCGGGGCGACCCCAGAGCGGGCCGGGTTCGAAGAAGAGTTGGGCGCGGCGGCCGGTGGCGGGATCCTCGACGGATCGGTAGTCGTCGCGGAGGCAGGAGGTGATGAGGGAGGCCCAGCCGGCGAAGGGGCGGGGGCCGGGTTGGCGAGCCAGAGGCCTTCGCCGGCGGGGACGAGCCGCGTGCGCGCCCGCTGGCCGAGCAACCACTCGGCGAGGGCCATGGGCCGCCACGCCAGCCGGGCCTTTTCGTTGAACTGGCCCTGGGCGTCGAGGCTGTAGGGCTGGCCGATGCTCATGCCGGAACCCCACGTGTGTTCGTCGAAGAGGCACAGGTCCCGGGTGAGGGCTTCGATCCGGTGACGGGTCGGGTCGTCGAGCGGTCCCCACACCGGGGATTGGGCGGCGGCGAGGAAGCGTTTGGCGAAGCGGCTGGCGGCGACTTCGCGCGGGGCGGAGGCGGTGCCGTTGGCCCACCAATCGGTCCATTCGCCGGTGTACTCGGGAGCGTCGGCGCCGGCAACCTGCTCAAGGTGTTTCATGGCCTCGGTGGCGGTGGTGAGGCGGAGGCGGGGTTCGAGACCAAGCTGGTTCCAGGCGGCGACGAAATCCGCGAGCGGCGGGAAGGGCGGGTCGTTGTCGTAGCGCCACATGCTGGTCATGGAGACGACGAGGACGGGGTGACGGTAGCCGTCTTGCTCGAACTGGCGCAGGCGGCGGAGGCATTGCTCGTGCGCGCGGCGGAGCGAGGCTTCGTCGGTCTTCAGGACATCGCCGGCGCGGGGCGGGCGATAGCGGGCGTCAGCCGCGAGGGGCAGCGGGCCGCGGCGCCATTCCTCGGTTTCGAAGAAGAAGAAGCCGTCGCCGTAAGTGAGGCTCATCCAGACGAAGAGGCGGCGGCCGTCGGGCTGTTTCCACCAGAAGGCGGTGAGGCGCGGAAGGGGGGGGCCGCCGCTGTCGCTGTTGATGCCGGAGAACAGGTAGCGGACACCACGGTCGAGGAGGGCCTGGGCACCGGCGCGGGGGAAGCCGTTGACGTCGTTCTGCACGGCGGTCTGCGGCGCGCAAGCCTGCCAGAGGTCTTCGGGCAACCAGTGCGTCATGGCGCGCCACTGGTCGCGGCTCAGAAAAAGGCGTGTTGTTGAAGGGAAGGGCCGTCACCTCCAGTTGGCCGGCGCGGACGGCTTCGAGGAACTGCTCGCGGCGGGCAGGGGAGGCGGCCTGCCACCAGTCGTCAACCGCGACGGTCGTCTCGGCAGTCCAGCGGAAGCGCGCTTCGTCGGGCAGATGCAGCGTGGCACGGGCGGTGTCGAGGGCGATGTCGAGGTAGCGAATCTGCATGTCGCGGCAGACCGCCGGGTGATCGGTGAAACCGTAGTCGGTGTGCGAAAAGTGGATGAGATCGAGCTGGCGGATGTGAGCTGGCGCAGCGGCGGCAGGGTCGGCGGCCTGGGCGGCTTGGGCCAGAAGGCACGCGAGCGTGCCGCCGAGGGCGAACAAACCCGCGAGGCGTGGAGTGGCTTTCATGGTGGGCGACAGTGTAGGCGTGGAGAGGCCGGCAAGGCAACCCGTCCAGATGTCCTCCACCAGGCCCCCATCCAACCCGACCGGAAACCGCTCGTGCACCACAGAGACACGAGGGACACAGAGGAACGAGGACTCCCCGCCGAGCCTTGCGCCACCGCCTCTCTCCCTCCCGGCCCTCTGTGTCTTTCGCGCCTCTGTGGTGCCCCCCACCGAGTGGGGCGCGCTCCGATCCCCGCTTCCTCACCGGTCCTTCCTTCGCCGCAGACGCATCGGCGAACGCCCGATTCGGGGTTGCCGGGGATGCCAGGGCTGCGAGTCTCTCGCCACTGAATTCCCACGTGCCCGGAACTCGTCCTGCCATGAATCCAACCTCGCTTCTGCTGGCCGCGGCCCTCGTGGTCGGCCTACCCCGTGCCTCCGCTTTGACCCTCGCGACGCAGGGGGCAACGGAATACCAGATCGTGACCCAGGCCGGTGCGACGCCTGCGGAGCTCAATGCCGCACGCGAGTTGGCCGAGACCCTCGCGGCGGTGACGGGCGCCACGTTCCCCCGTACGCGAAGTCGGGGACGACCTGCCGTCGCGCGCAATCGTGGTCGGTCCGGGCCCGGTCGCCCAGCGGCTGGCCCCTGAGTTGCCGCTTGAGCGGCTGGGGCTCGAGGAGATTGTGATCGAGACGCGCGGCGACCATCTGCTGCTCCTGGGGGGCCGGCCCCGGGGCACGCTGTACGCCGTGAACCATTTCCTCCAGCAATACGTCGGCGTGCGGTGGTGGACGCCCTGGGCCACGTTCACGCCCCGGCATCCGACCCTGCATGTGGGTCAGCTCCGGGTCCGGTACCAGCCTCCGTTCGAGTCGCGCGACCCCTTCTGGTATCCGGCCTTCAACGCGCGGTGGGCGGTGCGCAACTACTCGAACAGCCAGTCCGCCGCCATCCCCGAGGACTGGGGCGGGGCGATCCGTTACCGCGGGTTCGTCCACACCTTCTATCCCCTGGTGCCGCCGGAGGAGCACTTCGCGAAGCATCCCGAGTGGTACAGCCTCCGCGACGGGAAGCGGACGCACGATCGCGCCCAGTTGTGCCTCACGAACCCCGAGCTGCGCGCCTACGTGGTGGAGCGGGTCCGGCAGTGGCTCCGCGAAAGCCCGGAGGCGCGTATCGTGTCCGTGTCGCAGAACGACTGGTACGGCGCGTGCGAATGCGAGAAATGCAAGGCGCTCGACACCGCCGAGGGGAGCCAGGCCGGCACGATGCTGGACTTCGTGAACCACGTGGCGGAGCAGATCGAGGCCGAGTTCCCGCTGGTGGCCGTGGATACGCTGGCCTACCAGTACACGCGTCGGCCGCCCAAGACGATCAAGCCGCGGCCGAACGTCATCGTCCGCCTCTGCTCGATCGAGTGCAACTTCCGCGAGCCGCTCGATCACCCGGTCAACGCGAAGTTCGCCGACGACATCCGGGGTTGGGAGAGCATCTCGGACCGGTTGTACATCTGGGATTACACGACGGACTTCGCACACTACGTGCAGCCGCACCCGAACTGGTTCGTGCTCGGCCCGAACGTCCGCTTCTTCGCCGCCCACCATGTCAAGGGCCTGTTCGAGCAGGGCGCCTATCAGAGTCACGGTTCGGAGTTCAGCGAGCTGCGAGCGTGGGTGCTGGCGCAACTGCTGTGGAACCCGCAGCTTGATGACCGGGCCTTGATCCGGGAATTCCTCGAGGGTTACTACGGTCCCGCGGCCGCCCGGTTCATCCAGCCATACCTCGAACTGCTGCACACCGCCTCGGAAGGCTGGAACCTCACCTGCTTCTCCCGCACCGACACGACGTTCCACAACTTCAAGACCCTCGCCGAAGCCGAGCGGCTCTGGCGCGAGGCCGAGGCCGCGGTCGCCGGGGACCGCGAACTGCGACCGCGCGTGGAGCGAGGCCGGATGTGGCTGGGCTACGTGTGGCTTTCGCTCTGGGACAAGCTCCGCCAGCAGTGCGCCGACGCCGGCGCCACCTGGCCGCTGCCCGCTTCCCGCAAAGCCTTTGCCGATCAGTGGCTCAAGCTTGCCCAAGGCGAACCCGGGCTGCCCTGGACCAAGGTCACCCATATCAACGAATCCGGCGTCACCCCGAGAGGTTCGTCGAGCGGTTCGCAAACGATTAGCAATCCTCCGCGGGACCGGGGCCGCGGGAGCGGATCGGCCAGCAGGTCTGCCAGCACGATGTCCGTGGGGTTAACGACCGCGCTGCCGGCCCGGGGTGAAACCCTTCCCATAACCCGTGCACGAAAAGCGGGGGTGACCCCCGCACTCCAGACGCTTCGCGATGGGCGCAGCCCGTTCGTTCCGCGCGCAGCGTCTGGAGTGTGTCCGGTTCACCGGCGCTTTTCGACTTCCGCTCAGACGGATACCGGCACCGTCTCGTCAATCGCCAGGAAATGCAGCCAGGCACCGGTCACGGGCCGGGCAAACAGCCGGCTCAGGGCCAGGGCGTACAGCCGGAGTTGCGGCGTGTACGCTTGCACCTTCTCCCCCACCGACGCCCGTGTGACCTGATCAGTCTTGAAATCCAGGATCTCGATCGAGTCGGGCCCCACCAAGGCCAGATCCACCACGCCCTGCACCACCACGAACTCTTCGGCGTCCAACCCCGGCGTGCACGGCAGCCCCAGCGCCGCAAAGTCAGCCGGCGAGAGTCGCACCGTGAACTCCAGCTCCCGTCGCACCTGCGCGGCCTGCGCCCGCAGACGCTGACCCAGCTCGGACTGGCCAAACGCCGTCAGCGCCTCGAGATCCAGTGCCCCAGCTTCCGCCGCACTCAGCCGGCCCCCCTGCCGAAGCCGTTCGACTTCCACCTCGACCGCCGCGCGGCTGCCGAGGGCGTCGAGGGCCACGAACTCGAAGAACCGATGATGCGCCACGCCCCGCTCGGCACCGGTCAGGGAGACCGGTTCCGCCGGCTTCACACCGGGCACTGCAGCCTCGGTGTGTGGTGCAGGCTTCCAGCCTGCCGCGTCCTTGTCCGGGCTCGCGATCGGCGTCTCCGACGCGCCTCGGTCCTCGGGGGTCCGGTATACGGTCGCACTGCGATGGGGGGCGAAACCAGTGGGTGGCTTCTTCGACCTCGAGCGCCCGGCGGCGCAGACCGGTCACCGACGCCTTGGCTGGCTCGAGGGTCGCCGCCTCGTGGGGGTAGGTCCAGGACACGTCGGCGGCTGCAGGCTGGAAGCCTGCACCACAACCAACGGGAACCACCGGCGCGTCTGTGTCACCGCGTGGCTCTTGAGCGGCAGCCTGGTCCGTTTGGCTCGGCAGGAGCCTCGCCCCTGCAGGAGGGGCAACCTCGGCGGCAGGCTGGGCAGTGACAGCTTCTCCAACCTGCTCGATCACCCGCCAGTCCAGTAGCGTTCCCTGTCCTTGCCCGACCTCGAGCCAGTCGGGGCAGCCGGTCAACCGCGGGAGCAACGGCCCGAGCCAGTCGAGGCACGAAGACGCCGCGAGCAACCGGCCCATGCCGACCGGCTCATCAGCCGGCTCCGCCCCACTCCCGTCGCGTTCAACCCGCGAACGGGACGTGGTCCCCACCAACACCAGCTTCTCGCAGGCGCGGGTCGTGGCTACATAGAGCAGGCGAAGTTCCTCGCCCAACGCCTCGTGTCGGCCCCGGCGGGCGGCGAGCCAGTGAGGCAGGCTGGGGTAGCTGCGCGGGCGACCGGGCGGCTTCACGAGCGGAGCCAGCCCATAGCGTTCGTCCAGCACGATGCCGGCGCTCAGTTCGCGCAGGTTGAACGCCTTGCCCAGGTCCGCCACCACCACCACCGGGAACTCGAGCCCTTTGCTCTGGTGCACGCTCATCAGCCGCACGACGTCCTGCTCCTCTGCCGGCGCCGGCTCGGGATCGAACTCGACCGCGCGCTGCGCCTCGATGAAGCGCAGGAACCGGAACAGCCCCTGGCGCTGAAGCCGGTCGAAATCGCGGGTCAAGGCGAGCAACCGCTGGAGGTTCGCCACGCGCTGCGCACCCCGCGGCTGGGCCAGCAGTTGATCCTCGTAACCGGTCTCGTCGAGCACGGTCTCGAGACAGTGCGAGAGCGAGTCCAGCCGCGCCATCTCGCGCCAGCGGCCAAAGCGTTCGAGGAAGCGATCCGCCTTCGGCCAGGCCGACGCGCGGGCCGCGGCTACGGGATCGGTCGGGTCAGGCGGCTCCGCGCCGGGCGCGGCCTGATGGTGAAAGGCCGCCAAGGCAGTCCAGAACGCCTCGCTGCGCGCCGTCAACCGGATCACGGCGAGCTCGTTCACGGTCAACCCCACCAGCGGCGACCGCAGGACGGCGAGGGCGGGAAGGTCCTGGAGCGGGTTGTCGAGCAACTCGAGCAGGCTGAGCAGATCGCTGACCTCGAGCGCCTGGTACAGCCCGGTGCGCCGCGCCGCCAGCGGGATGCCGGCGGCAGCGAACACCTTCGCGTAAACCTCCGCCTTGCCGCTCGGGGCGCGGAGCAGCACCACCATGTCCCGCCACTCGACCGGGCGCCGTTGGCCGCAAGGTTCGTCCCACACCTGAAACGGGAGTGCCTTCAGCGCCTGCAACCGTTCGGCCACCAGCGCCGCTTCCTGCTCGGCGTCGCTGCGCTCGTCGCTTTCGGTCTCGTCCCCGGCCTCTTCGTCGCCACCCGACTCGTTGGCCCGGCCGGTGCCCGCCGGTCGCCGTGTCTTGAGTCGCAACAGCAACTCCACGGCCGCCCCCCCGCCCGGCTCGCCGGTGGGCGCCGACTCGCGCTGGCCCGCGCGCAACCGGGCGTCCTCGTCGTAAGCCACCCCACCCACGGCGGGCTGCATCAAGGGCGTGAACAGGGCGTTGACGAACTCGAGCACCGGCGGTCGCGACCGGAAGTTCTCGTTCAGGGCGATCACCGTGCCGTGGGTTGGGTCGGCCCGCCACCCGGCGGCGTAATCCTGGAAGATGCGGGGATTGGCGAGGCGGAACCGGTAGATGCTTTGCTTGACGTCGCCGACCAGGAACCGGTTGGCCGCGGGGCCGTCCCGACTGAGGGCGCGCAGGATGCAGTCCTGGGCGGCGTTGATGTCCTGGTACTCGTCCACGAAGAGGAGGTCGAGGCGCTGCTGCCACTGGCGGGCGAGCGCGGTTGGTTCGCCACGGGCGCGGTCCCAGAGCAACTGCAGGGCGAACTGCTCGAGGTCGTGGAAATCGAGGGCGGCCAGCTCGCGTTTGGCGGTGGCGAAAGCCGCGGCGAACTCCTGGACCAACGCCAACAAGGCCGTCAGCGGCGGCCGGACCCAGTTCCAATCCTCGACCAACGGATCCTGATCGCCCTGCGCCGAAGCGAGCGATCCGAGGAAGGCGGCGTCCTGGAAGAGCCGGTCGAGGGGCTTGCGCCAGCTCGTCTTCTTGCCCTTGGGCCAGTTGCCATCCAGACCGGACAACCTCTCGAGGGCCGCGGCGAGTTGCGCCCGGGTCGGATGGGCAGGCAACGCCTCGAGCATCGTCCGGCACTGTTCGGCGCGCTCGTTGTCCGCAGGCACGGCCGCGAGCGTCTCGAGCCACTCGGAACGCCAGGCCACCGCCCCTTCCTCGAGCCAGGCCGGCCAAGATCTCGGTTCGGGTTCAGCGAAGGCCTCGAGCTGGGCGCGCAACCAACCCGCCGGGTCGGGCAGGGTTTGGGTGTAGGCGTGAACACGCCCCACCAACGCCCGGAGCCGCTCATCCCGACCGCCGCCCTGGGTCAGGACCAGGTCTTGAACCGCCTGATCGGTTTCGGACGCGCCGATGTAGTGGCGTTCGAGCAGGTCGTCCAGCGTGCGGGCGGCGAGGATGGCGCTCTGCGATTCATCGAGGACCACGAGCTGGGGATCCAGATCGAGCTCGGCGAAGTGCTCGCGCACCAGTTGCAGACAGAACCCGTGCAGGGTCCCGATGCGGGCGCTGTCCGCCAACGCCAGTTGCTCGGCACGACGGAGATCTTCGGGATGGGCCACCACCTCCGCTTCGAGGCGTTGGCGGATGCGATGGCGGCACTCGGCGGCGGCGGCCTCGGTGAACGTGACCACCAAGACCGCCTCGAGGGAGACGGGGTCAACCGGATCAAGCAACCGCTCGAGACAACGCTCGACGAGCGTCCGGGTCTTGCCCGTGCCCGCCCCGGCGATGACCAATACATTGCCCCGCGTCTCGACGGCAAGCCGTTGAGTCGGGGTCAGGCCGGGCACGGCGCGAGGACCCTGCGGGCTGGTTCAGCCGTGGTAGCCGGGGTTACCGCACGAAGCGGGTGGTGCGCTCCCAGAGCCAGACGATGTCTTTGTTGTTCGGCTGGGTGGCGCTGGGCATGGTGGCGGAGCCCTTGTACGTGACCTTGGGTGACGTCCGCGGGTCCTGCCACTTCTTGATCTCGGAATGGCCGTCGGCGAAGGAGAAACCGCAGGCGTTATTATGGGTGCTCGACGGGACGTCCGGCAGCTTCGTGTTGGCCGGGTTGGGATACCCGTTCATGTCGATGCAGAAGAAGCCGTCGTTGATGCTGTCCGGGTGTTCGTCCACCAGCACCCAGGTCATCGTGGGACCGGGATCGATGATGTCGGTCATCTTCAAGTAGGCGCGGAACTCGGTGCCGCCGAACCAGGTGTGCACGCCTTCGTTCATGCCCATCCAGGAATTCATCGAGAGGCTGCGAATCCGGGGCACCATGGGGCCCGTTCCTCCCTGGCGGATCTGGCTCTTGTCCGCCGGGCACTTGTAGATGCCGGCCGAGCCGCCGGTGTACGGCCAAATGGCGCCCCGCAGCGAGGGTGTTGGTGACGTCCCAGTTCTGCCGGTTCCCGTTGTTGAAATCGAGGATGCCGTGAACCCAGGCGTATTTGTAGTTGGGATGAGTCGGATTTCCTCCTGGGCGTAGGCGAAGGGCAGCCGGTCGTTGGCGTCGCCCACGTACATGGACCAAGCCAGCATGAGCTGCTTCGTGTTGCCCATGCAGAGAATGCCGGTGGCCTTGGCCTTGGATTTGGCCAGCGCCGGGAGGAGCATGCCCGCCAGGATGGCGATGATCGCGATCACCACGAGCAGTTCAATCAGCGTGAAACCGCCGCGCCGAGTTCGAGGGGCGCAACCCGGGGTGCGAGGGGTCAAAGGAATGCGCATAACGGTCGTCATTTTCGTTCCAGCCAGGGATCGTTGCCGATCCACGGGGCGAAAATTAGCGCCGATCCCGGGGGACAACAAGGGCGAATCCGGCTGCCGGGGGCGTGCTTCCGAATGCACAGCCGTCGGGAAGCTCCAAGCTCAAAGGTCAAAGCTCAAGGGAAGCTCCAAGCTCAAGGGAAGCTCCAGGCGCAAAGCTCAAAGCGCGAGGGAAGAGGCTTGTTCCGTTCGGACCTGCTCGGTAGCCGTGAACCTGAAAGCGCCGGTAAACCGGACGCACTCCAGACGCTTCGCGCGGAACGGACGAACTGCGCCCATCGCGAAGCGTCTGGAGTGCGGGGGTTCACCGCCGCTTTTCGTGCACCGTTCCTGGAGAGCAAGGGTCAGGGGGCAGAACTGGCTCAGACCCGCTCGATCTTCTCGTACACGACCAGCTCGTCCTCGCCCCGCAGGTCCTCGGGGTGATAACGCGGGATCGGCAGCTCGGTCTGCTTGAACTTCACCGGCGCGGTCTTCTTGTCCACCAACCCCAGCGCCACCGCCACCCCGTACAGAATCGCCTCGGGTCGCGGCGGGCAGCCCGGGATGTAGAAGTTCACCGGGATCAGCTTCTCGACCGGGCCCAGGACGCTGTACATGTCGTGCCAGATGCCTCCCCGCAGGCGCAGGAACCGATGGCAAAGACCAGCTTCGGGGCCGGCATAGCTTCGTAGGCGCGTTGGAGGGCTTTGGCCGTCGAACGCATGGCCGGGCCCTGACACAGCATCACGTCGGCATGCCGCGGCGACCCGACCAACTTGATGCCAAAGCGTTCGGCATCGTAGTAGGGCGTGAGGACGTTCAGCACCTCGATGTCGCACCCGTTGCAGCCGCCGCTGTTGGCGTGGTACACCCACAGCGATCGCCCGAACATCTTCTGACAAAGCTTCCGTAACATAAAAACCCGCTAAATCGAGGGTTGCCTGCCAAGAACAGAGGAGGAGGAAAGGGGAGTCTGCCCGCTAAAGACGCCAACCGACGCGAAAGAACCAGGAACCGAAGAGCTCAGTCCTCCGGGGTCCCCTTCCCCTTTAGCGTCTCTTCGCGTGCTTAGCGGGTGTTTACGATTCGTTCCCATTCCAGCTTGGGATAGGCGCCGAAGTTCACCAACAGTCCCAGTTTGAACCCGGTCGCGTTGAGATAATTCAGCACGGTTGCCCGGTGGACATCCGCCAGGGCGCTCACCGCCTTGAGTTCGACCACGATCTTCCCATAGCAAGTGTAGTCCGGCTCGTATCGACTTTGCAGGACCTGCCCGCGGTACGTCAGTTCGATGCGTGGCTTCGGCACCGCCGGCAAACCGAGGTATTCGAACTCGATTCCGAGACACTCCTGGTACACCGGTTCGAGGAACCCGCATCCCTTCTCCCGATACACCGCGAAGCACGCGCCCATGATGGCATAGCATTCCTCCGGGTAGATCAGATCTCTGGTCTTCTCTTCCATTTTCGCGTCGCTTCGCGTGTTTCGCGGGCCCCTTTTCCTTCTGTTTTGTTCAATCCAGTTCGATCCGGATGTCGTCCACGGTTTGTTCCTCATCGAGGAACGTTTTCGACCGGAAGATCCAGCGCTCGCTGCCGAGGTCATCCATGCGATAGCCCTTGAGCTTGAGCTGATCGAGCGGGCTGGGTTCCTTGAAACATCGGCCACAGCGCTGGCACGTGCTCATGAACAGGTCCAGGTGCTGTTGGATGTCCGCAATCGTGTCGGTGGCATTCTCGAACTCGTGGCTCATGGTGATGGCCTTTTCCGGGCAGACATCAGCGCAGCGCCCGCAATACGTGCAGCGCCGGCCCAGGTACTTCATGACCCGCACCTCCTGGCAGAGGTCGTACACGAGTATCTCGCGCGCGGGGCAGTTGTTGGCGCACCCCGCGCAGCCGATGCACCGGGCGGCGTCGAAGATCGGTCGGCCCCGGAACCTGGCAGGCACCGGCTGCGGCTGCGCCGGGTACGGCAGCGTCACCCGCCCGGCCTTCAGGCAGACGACCGCTTCACGAAGCTTGCTGAGAATGGACATAAGGGAAGTCCGAAGGGCGAAGGGCGAAGTCCGAAGGGCGAACGTTCAACGTTCAACGTCCAACGCTCAACGTTCAACGGGCCCGGCGCAACGGGCAGTGAGGGGAGCGGCAAGGTCATGGTTCACAGCCCGAAGCTGGCGAGGACGAGGGCGCCCATCGCCACGGCCAACAAGCCGGCGTAGTACCGCAGCGCCTGGTCGATCCGGTAGCGCGCGTGCGTGGCGGCCACGACCGTCACGACCAACACGAGCGCGAAGACTTTCACCCAGAACCACAGCCAGCCCAGCGGGAAGGCCAGCGCGTTGCCCCAGGGCAGAAACAGGTTCACAAACAGCGCACTGTGAACCACCAGCCGCGCCATCTGCGCATACTTGAACAGCGCAAGCTTCGGCCCCGAGTACTCGATCAGCGGCCCCTCCATCAGCTCGGTCTCGGCTTCCGCCGTGTCGAACGGCACCCGCTGCACAAAGGCCTGGAACGACAGCAGCATGATCAGCAGCAGCAAGACCCCCGACCACGGGAAGCCGTCCCCCGCGTACACCGCGCCGTTCAACACGGTGTCAAGCCGGAAGGTCTGCGTGTGCACCGCGCCGACGACGATGGCGACGGCGAACAGCGGTTCCAGGGCAATCATCGCCATCATCTCCCGGCTGATGCCCAGCAGCGAATAGGTCGACCCGGCCGCCAACCCCGCCAGCAACGTGCACACCCCGCTCAGCGTCAGCAGGTAGATCAGCAGGATCGCGTCGCCACCGGCATTCAACGGCACCGGCGCGCCCAGGGGGATCAGGCAGGCGGTGGTCAACACCGTCGCCAGCGAGAGATACACCGCGAACCGCTGCATCAGCGGCGATTCGCCCGATTCGAGGTCTTCCTTGCCGAGCAGCTTGAGCAGGTCGTAGTAGGGCTGCCAGAGGGGGCGGGCCCTGACGCGACTGGATGCGGGCCGTGACCTTGCGCAGGACGCCTTCGCACAGCGGCGCCACCGCCAGCACGAGCGCCACGTTCGCCAGACAACCAAGGATGATGCGCGCCAGTGTCATGGGACGGATCCGCCTTTCCTTTGCCGGCCAAGCTGAAGCAGCTCGGCCTGGGTCCAGACGCGCACCGACTGCGTCCGGAGATCCACGGTCTCGAGGCGGTCCGTGCAGGAGAAGCACGGATCGATGCTGCCCAGGGAAATGGTCATGTCGGCCAGTTGCTGGTCCCCGGATCATGGCGGGGATTCCCTGGAGGTTCTGGTACGTCGGCGCCCGCACCCCGCCAGCGCCGGGGCCGGTTGTTCTCGCCGGTGATGACAAAGTGATGCGACTCGCCCCGCGGCGCCTCGACCGACGACAACCCGAGCCGGCCGACGGGGAGCTCGGCAGCGAGGTTCGTCTGCAGGGGACCGGGCTCGAGCTTCTCGAGACACTGGCGGATGATCCGGATGGACTCGAACACCTCGAGCATCCGCACCACCACCCGCGACCACACATCGCCGTCCGGTGCCGTGATGACGCCAAACTCGACGCGATCGTACGCGGCGTAGGGATGGTCGCGGCGCGCGTCGATGTCCACCCGGCGGCCCGCGCCACGGGGCCGATGAGGCCCATTTCCTTGACGAGCTTCGGCGACGTCACGCCCACGCCCCGGGTGCGTTTCTGGATGTTCTTGTCCCGGCTGACCGCGGCCACCACCGGGCGCCATTCGGCTTCGAGTTTGTCGAGGACCGCCCGCAACTCGTTCTTGAGCTCGGGGGTGATGTCCCAGCGGACACCGCCGATGACGCAGAGGGCGTAGGTCTTGCGGTTGCCGCTGATCTTCTCGGCGATCCACATCACCGGTTCGCGGATGCGGAAGCTCTGCATGAAGAGGGTGTCGAACCCCACGATGCGACAGGCCAACCCCACCCACAGCAGGTGGCTGTGGAGACGCTCGAGTTCGAGCATGACCGTGCGGATGTACTCGGCCCGCGGCGGGACCGGCACGGTCGCGGCGCTCTCGACCGCCTGGGCGTAGGCCACGTTGTGCACGCAGCCGCAGATGCCGCAGATCCGCTCGGCCGCCATCGGGATGTCGTTGTACGTCAGCACCGACTCGGCCAGCTTCTCGATGCCACGATGGACCATGAACCCGCGGTACTCGCACCCGCGCACCACCTCGCCGTCGAGGTAGAGACGGAAGTGAGCCGGCTCATCGAGTGTCGGGTGGAATGGGCCGAAGGGCACGACGGTGCAGCCTTCCGGCGGTTCGTCGAACTTGAACTCGCGCTCGGGATCGAAGCCTTCCGGCACGTGGTCCCAGGGAACGTCCTTCCGCAACGGATGCTGGCCCTCCGGCCAACCGTCGGGCAGAACCAGCCGCTTGGGATAATGATGGCCGACGGGCTCGATGCCCACCAGATCGCGGAACTCGCGTTCGGCCCAACCCGCCGCCGGGACATCCCCAGTGATGCTGTCGATCCGCGGCGCGTCTCCCGGCAGCAATGCCAGCACGCTGCACAGCAGATGATCGCGGTCGAAGGCGAAGTTGTGCGCGACCATGAACCGGCCGGAGAACGGGCGGTCGTCGGCCCCGATGCTGATGACGTAGCGCGCGTCGAGGTCGCGGAACAGGTACCGGCAGAGATCCCGCACGCGGGCCGGGTCCACGTACACGAAGAGCCGGCCGTCGCTGGGGGAGGTCGGCGCGTTCAAGGGCGGCCCCGAACCGCGCCTTCAACTGGTTGAGCGTCTCGTGTGCGCGCATGGCAATCAAGGGGTCGAACCCGACACCGGTTCCTCACTGTCCGCCCGGGCCTGGCCGCCGAGCCAGCGGAAGTAACGTTTCACCTCGCCGTAAAGGCCGCGGGCGGGCAGGCGGTTGACCTGCCGTTCGCTGGCATAGCCGCACAGCCACGGCGCGGTCGCCCGACGGGTCGATCCCCCAGCCGGCCCAGCCAGCGGACCAGGGAGAACAGCACCACCACCACGACCAGCACGGCCAGCGGCGCCACAACTGCCCGTTCGCCGAATTCGCTGACGGCGCTCCAGGCCGCAGCCAGCGGGGCGGAGTCGGCCAGCAACTCACCCAAGCCCTGCCGGCTGGCCTGGATCGCGCGGCCCACCAGCGTCAGCGGCAGCATCGGGAGCAGCCCGAACACCACGCAGACCCCGCCCAGGGCCAGTTGCGCCGCCACCATCTTGCCCCCGACTTCGAGCCGCCGATGGCGTGCGTGCTCGGCCACCACCGGACCGCGCCGCGTCAGGAACGTCAGCCCGTAGAACTTCATGAACAACGCCAGCGTGATGCCGCTGGTGAGGATCGCCACCAACGCGCAGACCGGCAGCAACCGCACCGCTGTCCCGCCGTGGATGGCCGCCACGTAGATGCTCCACTTGCTGACGTAGCCGTTGAACAGCGGCACCCCGGCGATGGCGAACGACCCGATCAACGCCAGCACACCCGTCACGGGCATCAACCGCAGCAGCCCGCCCAGCTTGTTCAGGTTCTGCGTCCCCGTCGCGTGCAGCACGGCCCCCGCGTTGAGGAACAGGAGGCTCTTGAACAGCCCGTGGTTCACCGTGTGGAACAACGCACCGTAGAAGGCCGCCGGCGCCAGCGTCAGCAGCAACTGATCCCGCGCCGGCAACAGCAACAGGCATGCGCCCAGCCCGAACACGATGTACCCCACCTGGCTGATGCTCGAAAAGGCCAGCAGCCGCTTGGTCTGGTGCTGGTTCAAGCCCTGCACCGCCCCCGTGAACAGCGTGATCGTGCCCAGCACCAGCAGCACCCCGCCCCACAGCGACAACGGATAGTTCAGCCGCGCCTCCGCCGGCACCAGCCACAGGAAGTACCGCATCAGCCCGTAGACGCCCGTCTTGATCATCACGCCGGAGAGCAGCGCACTCACGGGCGACGGCGCCGCGGGATGCGCGTCCGGCAGCCAGAACGCCCCGAACGGCCACAGACCGCACTTGATGCCAAACCCGACCAGGAACAGCGCGAACGCCACCCCCACCCGGCCGCTGTTCAGCCGCAGCCGGTCCCCGAGTTGATGGCTGATCGCATCGAAGTCATATCGCATCAGGGCTTCGCCCGCCGGGGTCACGACCGGTTCGCTGGCCACCAGACCGGCCCCGATCATGGTCACGGCGCAGGCCAGTTGCATCATCCAGAGGTAGCGCCACGCGGCGCGCACGTTCTGCGGCTTGCGCCGTTCGTACTGGATCAGGCCCCAGCCGGTCCAGGTCATCATCTGCCAGAAGATGAAGAAGAACCACATCATGTCCGTGGTGCTCACCAGCCCGTACATCGCCGCCAGGAACACCAGCAGGTTCGGATAGTACCTTCCGAGCCCATGCTCCTGGTGATGCGCCATGTAGTCGATCGAGTAGAACGACGCCGGCAACGCCACGAACGCAATCAGCCCCAGGAACACCGCGCTCAGCCCGTCCACATACAGCCGCAGCGCGAAGCCCAGCGGCGGAAAGGCCAGAAACGTGATCGCGTGACCCGCCCTCCGTCAGCACCCGGACCACCCCTGCCAGCACCAGCCCGCTCGCCACGGCCACGGTCCCGAATGCCACCCAGCCCACCCCGCGCCGCCAACGGTGCAACACCAGCGTCACCAGCGCCCCGCCCAGGCAGAGCACCATCGCCACCAACACAGCTTGTTCCGCAGTCAGCATCGACACCCCTCAGGCCTTCACGAGACCTTTCCTTTCCCGCTCCGCGTGTGCGGTTCGCCGCCCAGCCAGCGGAAATGACGTTTCAACTCGACGTAAAAATGGTGCGCGCCGTACCGGTTTGCCTCCGCCTCCTGCGCGTACCCGCAGAGCCACGGCACCGTCACCCGTCGGCCCGCGCCGCCGAGCCGGCTCAAACCCAGGGCCACGCCAAACGCCAGGGCCAACGTCAAGGCCAGCACCAGCGGTGCGAACTGCATCCGGCTGTCGACCGCTCCGACCCCCGCCCACCAGCCGCCCTCGGCGCCGGCCGCCCGTGCCAGCAACACCCCCAGCCCCTGCTGGCCTCGCCTCGATCCCCGCCTCGTACAACCGCACCGCCAGGAACGGCAGCAAGCCCAGCGTCAGACACGCCCCCGCCAGCAGCATCTGCGGCACCCGCATCATCCAGCCCACTTCCAGCGTGTCGCGCCCCGCCGCACACGCCGCCACATGCGTGCTGGTGCGGCCCAGAAAGCTCGCGCCAAAGAACTTGATGAACGACGCCAGTGTCAGCGCGCTTGTCAGGATCCCGATCAGCGCCAGCACCGGCAGCGCCGCCGCCCACGGCCCCCCCTGCACCGCCGCGCTGAAGATGCACCACTTGCTCACAAACCCGTTGAACAACGGCACCCCGGCAATCGAGAAAGAGGCCATCAGCGTGGCGACCGCCGTGACGGGCATCCAGCGCAGGAGCCCGCCCAGCCGGTTCAGGTCCTGGGTATGCGTCGCCGCCAGCAGCGCCCCGGCATTCAGGAACAGCAGGCTCTTGAACAGCGCATGGTTCAGCGTGTGAAACAGGGCCCCGAAGAACGCCGTCGTCGCCAGTGCAATCACCCCCCAGTCCGACGCCGGCAACAGCGCCAGACACGTCCCGAGCCCGAGCAGGATGTAGCCCGCCTGCCCGATGCTGTGGAAGGCGAGGAGCCGTTTCGTCTGCTCCTGCTTGAGCGCCTGCATGGTGCCGGTGAACAGCGTCACGGTGCCCAACCCCGCCATCACCAGGCCCCACGTGCCCACCGGATACGATCCCTGCGCCTCCGCCGGCACCAGCCACAGGAAGTACCGCATCAGCCCGTACACCCCCCGTCTTGATCATCACCCCCGACAGCAGTGCACTCACCGGGGAAGGCGCCGCCGGATGCGCGTCCGGCAACCACACCTGCCCGAACGGCCACATCCCCAGCTTGATCCCGAACCCGGCGAGGAACAGCCCCAGCGCCAGCGCCACCAGGCCCGGGCGGTTCGCCAGCAAGGTCGGCACATGCGCACTCACCGAGTCGAAGTCGTACTTGAACTCGCCCGGCCCCAGCCGCGCGCTGCTCACCGCCAGGATCTCCGCCCCGGCCATCGTCAACACGCAGGCCAGTTGCATCATCCAGAGATACTTGTTCGCCGCCCGCCGGTTGGCCGGGTTCCGGTGCTCGAACCGGATCAGCGCGTACCCCGGCAGCGTCATCATCTGCCAGAAGATGAAGAAGAACCACATCATGTCCGTGGTGCTCACCAGCCCGTACATGGCCGCCACAAACAGCAGCAGGTTCGGGTAGTACCGCCCCACACCGTACTCGGGATAGTGCGCCAGGTACGGGATCGAGAAGAAGCTCGCCGGCAACGCGATGCTCGCAATCAGCCCGATGAACCAGGCCGTCAACCCGTCCACATGGACCTTCAAGGCAAACCCCAGCGCGGGGACCGTGAGGAAGGTCTCCACCGGCGCCGGCCCGTTCACCAGCGTCCAGCCCGCCGCGTAAAGCGCCAGCCCGCTCGACGCGGCAATCGCGGCAAACGCCACCCAGCCCGCCAGCGTCCGGTGCCGCGCCAGCCCCCATGTCAGTCCGGCGCCGCCGATGCACACCAGCAGCGAGCCAAGGACGCATTGGGCGGAGGTCAGCATGGAGGAGGGCTGGGAAGGGCGAAGGGCCAAGCGCGAAGGGCGAAGTGGGACGCAGGAGGTTCGATGTTCGATGTCCGAAGTCCGAAGTCCGATGTGAACTGGGCTAAGGGCCCGGGGTGATGCCCGTCCTCCCAACCACGCCCGTCTGCCACGGGTCCACCGTCCCGCGCGAACTCCAGGATCCATTCGGCCAGCAGCTCGAGCGTGGTTGCCACCGGCGCCGACAAACCCGCACCCGTCCGCAACGACGCGGGCTGGACCCCAGGAGCCGCACCCGCGTCCAACGGCCGTCCTCAATCAGCCGCGCCAACAACCCGAGCGAGAGCTTGTGCGTCGAGATCTGCGGACACCGCACCGCCATCTGCTCCGCCTCAAGCCACACTGCCGCACCCGGGTCGCCACCGAACTCGACGGCGTCCAGAAAGATGACCGTGTCGTACTGCCCACCCCTCAGCGCGGCCAGGTGCGCCTCTGGCGTCACCCCGGCCACCACGACGTCCGGGCATGTGGTGCGGGCTTCCAGCCTGCCCGGGGATGTGGTTGTCATGCGGGCTTCCAGCCTGCGCTCCGGGGATGTGGTTGTGGTGCGGGCTTCCAGCCTGCACCCCCGTGGTTCCCGTCGCCCCAACCCCGCCTCCACGCGCTCGGCCAACCGCACGCCGAAGCCGTCATCGCCGAGGTCCACGTTGCCGACGCCCACCAGACAGGCGCGGCCACCGAGGCTGCCCTCGAGTTGTTGGCGCAGGTCCGGCATCAGATGTCCTCGCCGAGTTTCTTGATCTGTTCGTATGTGAACACCGGCCCGTCGACGCACACATAGGCCACCCCGATGCAGCAGTGGCCGCACTTGCCCACGCCACACTTCATGTAGCGCTCGAGCGTCGACACGATCCGGCTCTCCGGCAGTCCGAGCGCCAGCAGGTCGCGGATCACGAACCGGAACATCACCGGCGGGCCGCACACGAACGCGACCGTGTCGTCCACGGGCACCTCGACCCCGGGCTTCTTGAACAGGGCCCCCACCACGCCCACGTCCCCCTTCCACCCGTCCGTGGCCCGGTCCACGGTGAGATGGCACTCCACCCCTGCCGACCGTTCCCACTCGCGCAGGTCCTCGCGGTACATCAGGTCGCGCGGGGTGCGCGCGCCCAGGAAGATCTGGATCCGCCGGAACTTCTCGCGGTGCGCCAGGGCGTAGATGATGCAGGAGCGCAGCGGGATCAGGCCGATGCCCCCCGGCCACGAACACGAGGTTCTTGCCGTGGTAATCGGTCATGGGAAACCCGTTCCCATACGGGCCTCGCACGGCAAACTGGTCGCCCGGCCTGAGCCGGTGCAGCGCGCTGGTGCAACTCCCCACCTGCCGCGCCGTGAAGAACGTCTGGGCCTCCGTCGGGCTGGGCGGGAGCGAGAGCGGGAACTCGCCGACGCCGAACAGCGAGACCTGGGCGAACTGCCCGGGCCGGAACTGGCGGAACTGCCGCTGATCGTCGCCGTCCAGGAAATGCCAGTAGAACGTCTTGACCTCGGCGATCTCGTCCACCACCCGGTCGATCACCGCGAGCTTCGGCAGATAGATGTTGGGCGTCTCCGCGTTCACGCGCGCTGGGCCGTCAGGGGTTCCGGTTCGAGTTTGTCCACCTCCGCCGTGGCGCGCCGGATCATCTCGACGACGCTCGGCATCCCGATGTCGCCGTGGCACACGGCGGCACAACGGCCGCAGCCCACGCAGGCGACGCTCAGCTCGCGCTGGATGAAGTAGTGCGCCAGCTTGCGGAAGAACCGGCGGTTGCGGCGGTCATGCACCGCCTTGCGCGGGTTGTGACCGCCGGCCATGCGGGTGAAGCCCCCCAGGGCACAGGCGTCCCACGTGCGCACCCGCTCGTAGTGGTTCTCGCCCACCCGGCGGTCGGTGACCGTGAAGCACGTGCAGGCCGGGCAGACGTATGTGCAGCCGCCGCACTCCAGACAGCGCTGGCCGATTTCCTCCCAGGTCTTCTCGAGGATGTTCCCGCGCGACACGTACCGCACCGTGGCGGGAAACCAGCTCGTCGTCGTCTTGAACCGCCCCCGCACCGCCGCCAGCACCGCCCGCCGCTTCTCAATGTGGGCCGGCGTGCCGGGGCGAAAGATCGGGAGGCTGAACAGCGCCTCGCCCGCCGCGGTGCCCGCCACCGCCATGGTCTCGCCGTCGCCCAGATCCATCAGTTGCAGGTCAAAGTGCTCCCGCGCCGCCGGCCCGGTGTCGGCACACATGCAGAAGCACTCCTCGCCCACGTCCCGCTCGGGGTCGGTGCACACAACATTGACCAGGAACAGGCTCTGCCGGCGCCGTTCGTAGTAGATGTCCCGGAACTCACGCCCCAGGTAGAACCGGTCCAGGTGGCCGATGCCCGCGATGTCACACGACCGCACACCGAACAGCGCCCGCTTCGGGGCGTAGTAGGTCTGTTCGATGCTCCAGGTGCTGTCCTCGCGCCGGATGTCCAGCAACTGCTCGATGTGCGGCAGCACATACCGCTTCGGCGGATAATAAGGATTGGCCAGATGCAGCCCGATCGCGTCGCGGTTCGCGTCGGTCACGGTGTCGAAGAACGTGTCGCGTCCCCGCCCGTGGAACGGGGCGATCACTTCGTAGCCCTGCCCCCGCAGCACATCCACGATCTGCAGGACATCGTCGGTGTTGAGGATCCGGGCGCGCATGTCAGGCCTTCTCGATGCGGACGCTGGCCGGGCGATCCACCGAGCCGCTCCCCTCCGCCAGGGGGCCCAGGAGCTCACGCGCCACTTCCCGCACAAAAACGGAACAAACACGGTCCCCTCGCGCACCTCCGAGGTCACCCGCGCCGCGCTCACCGCCGACCCGTGCGGCGACGCCAGCCGCAGCCGCTGACCGTCCTTCACCCCGACCCGCGCCGCATCGGCGGGGTTGATCTCGACAAAGCCCTCGGGGAAATCGAGCAGCAGGATCCGGTACTCGCGCCGCAGCGTCTCGCTGTGCTTCACCAGCACGTTCTGATGCCAGTAATACAGCGAGTAGCCGAACACCAGCGCCAGCGGATACTCGGCGCTCGTGAACGGCTCGGCCGACGGCCGCGGCACCGGCACCATCCGGAACGGCCGGCTCGTGGCCGCGTCCGCATACAGCCACCGCGTCCCCAGGGGCTGATCCCGCGTGCACGGCCACTGCCGGCCGTACTCGCGCCCGAGATTCTCGTGGCTCGCGCCCCCATACTCCGGGACCAGCTCGCCGATTTCATCCATCACCTCGGCCGCCGACTGGTAACCCCAGGGCACCCCAAGGGCCTCCGCCATCCGGGTCAATTGTTCCCAGGCCGGCAGCGGACCGGGCGGCGGTTCAATCGCGCGGGCCACGAGCTGAATCCGCCGATCCGTGCTCGTGAACGAGACCTGCTCCTCCCCGAAGGCCACCAGCGGCAGGACCACGTGGGCCAGCTTCGCCGTGTCTGTCAGGAACAGGTGCTGCACCACCAACAGGTCCAGCTCCCGCAACGCCGCCGCCGCGTCGCTGAACGTCGCCGTCAACACGGGATCGTACCGACACAGCCACGCCGCCCGGACCCGGCGGGGGTGGTGGCGGTCGCAGGCCTCGTGCGCGTCCAGGCCCGGTTGCGCCGGCAGTTTCGTCTGCCAGCGTTCCTCAAAGAGCCGCCGTGCCGCGGCGTCCTTCACGAACCGGTAGCCGGGAAGCCGGTCGGGCACCATGCCCATGTCGCAGACCCCCTGCAGGTTGTTGTGCTCGGTCAGGGCATAGACCCCGCTCCCCCGACGGCCGACGTTGCCCGTCAAGAGCGCCAGGTTGACCAAGCCCCGGATGCTGTCCAACGTCCGGGCCTCCGCGCCTGTGGAGTAGAGGATGGCGGCACGCCGGGCCCGCGCGTACCCCAGCGCCGCCGCCTCGATCACGTCCGGCGGCACCCCGCAGGCCTCGGCCACCGCCAGCAAATCGTACTGCCGCGCCTCCGCCAGGAAGGCTTCAAACCCCTGCACCCTCGCCTTCAGGAAGGCGAGGTCCGCCAACCCGCGATCGGCAATCACCTTGGCCATCGCTCCGTACAGCAGCACCTCGGTGCCGGGGCGGAGCTGGAGGAAGTGATCCGCATGTTCGGCGATCCGGTGGCGGCGGGCGTCGATGACGATCAGCCGCGCGCCCCGCTGTTTGGCGCGGATCACCCGGCCGGCCACCGTGGGCAACTGCACCCCCAGATCGACCCCATCCACGATCAGCGCCTCGGTCTCGTCGAGCTCGCCCACCGAGTTGGTCGTGGCCGGCGCGCCCAGCATGTCGAGCAGCACCTCGATGCTGTTGTGCGTGTAGACCCCGGTGCCATGGTCCACGTTGTTCGTCCCCACCACGGCCCGCGCCAGCTTCTGCAGCAGATAGGTCTCCTCGTTCGAACACCGGGGCACGTTCAGGAACGCAAAGGCCTCCGGACCATGCGCGCGCCGGATCGCCTGGAACCGGTCAGCTATGAAGGCAAACGCCTCCTCCCAACTCGCCTCGTGGAAGGTGCCGTTCCGACGCACCAACGGCCGGTGCAGGCGGTCCGGTGAGCTCGCCACCTCGTGCACGTTCCACCCCCGCACGCAGATCCTCCCCTCGTTCGTCGGGTGCGACATGCTCGGGTAGGCACCCGTAATGCGGTTGCCCTGGGTTTCCAGGTAGATCCCGCAACCCACGCCGCAGAAGGTGCATGTGGTGAGTCGGTGTGCCATGAGCCAGCGCCCTCAGACAAGAAACTCTGAATCTACGATCCGCTCGCTGGCTCACCACTAATTGGCAAGGTGTCATCCTATTTTGCCGCACACCCCGTTTTGCTCCTTGGCGGGGGGACCCGGGGCGTTACAAGCCTCCCTCACCGGCCTCCCGGGGCCGCCACTGCATGATCATCATTACCGACCCTCGTTGCACCGAGTACAGCCAGCCCGGCCACCCCGAGCGACCCGCCCGGGTCGCGCGGTCCGTGGAAAAGCTCCAGGAGCAGAACATCCTGCCCGTCACCTGGGCCACTCCGGACCCCGTCCGCGACGAACAACTGCTCCGCGCTCATTCCCGCCCACTGCTCGAGCGCCTCTCCGCCCCGTCCGACTTCGACACCGACACCCCGGCCTACCCGAACATCCGCGCCCACGCCGAACGCAGTGTCGGCGGCGCCCTCCGGGCCCTCGACGCCGCCAGCCGCGGCGAACCCGCCTTCAGCCTCCTGCGCCCCCGGCCACCACGCCACTCCCGACCGCGCCATGGGCTTCTGCTACCTGAACTCGGTGGCCCTCGCCGTCCTGGAGGCCCTCGCCCGCGGCCAGCGCAAGGTGGCGGTGTTCGATTTCGATGTGCACCATGGCAACGGCACCGAGGACATCCTCCGCTGCCGCCCGGATTGCGCCTTCTTCTCGATCCACCAGTTCCCGGCGTATCCCGGCACCGGCGAGAGTTCGCACCAGAACATCCACAACTACCCGGTCCCGCCGGGCGCTCCCCGCGCGGAGTACCGCCAGAACCTGGCCGACGCCCTCGCGGCCCTGCGTCGTTACGAGCCCACCCTGATCGCGGTTTCGGCCGGTTTCGACGCCTACTACGGCGATCCCCTGAGTGACGCCGCCCTTGAGACCGATGATTTCCACTGGCTCGGTGTCGAGTTGCGGGCGATCGGCGTGCCGGTGTTCAGCGTGCTTGAGGGGGCTACAGCGCCGCGCTCCCGGACCTGATCCTGGCGTATCTCTGCGGTCTGACGGGCCGTTGACCTTCCCCCTTCCCCCTGTAGGAGTCGAGGTCACGAGACTCACTCCCAGCAAGAGCCTCCTGACGTCGGCTCCTACGGAGGCAGGGGCCCCACCCATGAACCTGGGCACGGAACGCGAGCTCATCCCGGAGGGATGCCAGAGTGCAGAAGGGAAACCGCAGAGTGCACAACGGGCATCCAGCCTGGTCGGCTCAAGGCCCCTGAGCAGTTCCGGAAGGCACAGGCCGCCGCCCTTCGCCCTTCGCCCTTCCCTTCCGTTCCGGGCGCGGGTTTGTGCCGTCAAACGCACAGCGACAGGCGGGCAATATCGATTTGCATTCGAGCCGTCGCCGATTAATCTCCCCCGGCTCACATTGTTAGGATGCGACAGTTTCTGACCATTGCGGGCAACACGTTCATGGAACTGGTCCGGCAGCCGATCTTCCTGCTGCTGATGACCGCGTCCGGGAGTTTCTCGGTGTTCCTGGCGGCGGTGCCTTACTTCGGGTTTGGGGACGATCCGAAGATGGTGAAGGACAGTGTGCTGGCGGTGATGTTGCTGACGGGGCTGGTGGGGGCGGTGCTGAGCGCCTCGGCCTCGCTGGCGCATGAGATCCGGACGGGCACGGCCTTGGCGGTGCTGTCCAAGCCGGTTAGCCGCTGGCAGTTTCTGCTGGCGAAGTACGCCGGGTTGGCGGTGGCGCTGACGGTGCTGACGCTGTTCAACACCGTGGCGGCGCTGCTGGCCGGGCGGATGGCCTTCGACGCCTACGGCGGGGCGGACACGCAATCACTGGCCCTGTACTTCGGCGCCCTGGTGCTTGCGTACCTGGTCGGGGCGTTCTCGAACTACTTTCTGGACCGGGTCTTTGTGACGGACACCGTGGTGGCAGCGTGTGTGTTGACCTTGGTGGCGTTTCTCTACGTCGCGTTCTTCACCAAGATCGAGAAGTTCTTTGGCACGGCGCATGACGTCGACTGGCGGATGCTGCCGGCGGCGGTGTTGATCCTGCTGGCGGTGTGGGTCCTGGCGGGGCTGGCGCTGGCCTGTTCGACCCGGCTGGAGATGCTGCCGACCCTGACGATCTGCACGGCGGTGTTTGTGCTGGGGTTGATGTCGGATTTTTTGTTCGGCACACGGGCCGAGGAGCAGGGCCAATGGTGGGCGATCGCCCTCTACGCATTGCTTCCCAACTGGCAGCTCTTCTGGATGTCGGACGCGCTGGGCATGGACAAGGCGATCCCCTGGAGCTATGTGGCGCGGGCCTTCGCCTACAGCGCCGCTTACCTGGGTGCCGTGCTGGCGGTCGCGCTGATGTTGTTTCAGGACCGGGAACTGAGCTGAGCGATGGAATCAAACATACATCGGAAAGGACTGGTCAACTGGCTGCTGCTGCTGGCCCTCGGGCTCACGGCCATCATCGTGGCGTACTACGCCGACTCGGCGACCGGCCGCGTGGCCGGGGGTGTTCCTCGGGCTGGGGTTCCTGGTGGCCCTGGTGGCCTGGTTCCAAATGCGGCTCGAGGAACGCGAGCGGCTCGAGCAGATGGACTTCGACGAGCTGAAGAAGTCGGCGTCCAGCGCCTCGCTCTTCGGCGGCGCCTCCGATGCCGAGGCGTTCCCGGCCCGGCGGGCGCGGGTACAGTTCGAGCGGTATTTCGTGCCGGGCTTTGCGTTCCTCC
The DNA here is from genome assembly GCA_027493615.1 of Verrucomicrobiota bacterium. Lineage (GTDB taxonomy): Bacteria > Verrucomicrobiota > Verrucomicrobiia > Limisphaerales > J093 > DSVZ01. Next base: position 158,226 of record JAOSKK010000036.1, on the reverse strand, counting down.
TCTTCCTGCTTGAGGGTGCCGCGGCCCTACTGGCTGTGGCGGTTGACGGCCGATGACCGCCCCTCGACGGTCCATCAAGCCACGGTGTCCATGACGCTGAACGGCCTGCTGGCGCTGATCGCCTTTCAGTTTGGCAAGTACTCGGCCGTGCTGGCGCGCCTCCAGCAACAACGGTTTCTCCGGCCCCAAGCCAGTTACCTCCTGCTGGCGGCCGTGCTCGGGGTCGTGACGGTGGCCGTCGAGACGGCCGGTTGGGCGGGCTACCCGAAGGCGGACCCAATCGTGGCGCGGGTGCTCTGTGTGGTGCTGGGATTGGTGGCCATTGAGAATCTGGTCGCGCTCGTGTTTGAGATCTACCGGCCGCGTGTCAAGGGCCAGGCCGAACACCCGCTTTACGAGAGCCGGTTGATTGGGATTCTGAGCCACCCCGGCGGCCTGATTACGACGGCCGCGCAAGCCCTGGATTACCAGTTCGGCTTCAAGGTTTCAGAGACGTGGTTCTACCGGTTCCTCGAACGCGCCTTCGCCTGGCTGGTGCTCGTGCAGCTCAGCATCCTGTTGCTCTCGACCTGCTTCGTCTTCCTCGAACCCGGCGAACAGGCGGTGCTCGAGCGCTTCGGCCGCCCGGTCGCCGGTCGGGAGATCCTCTCGCCGGGGCCGCACCTGAAATGGCCGTGGCCCATTGACAAGGTGAAGCGCTTTCAGACGGATCGGATCCAGAGCTTCACCGTCGGGGTCGTCGAGGGGCCCGAGTACGAGAAGGAGCGGGTGCTGCTCTGGTCACGCACGCACGCACAGGAGGAACTCAATCTGCTGGTGGCCAGCCGCGACACGGCGCCGCCCGGCACGACCACCGGGGAACAGGCTGTGCCGGTGAACCTCCTGACCGTGAAGCTGCCGGTCCAGTTCCAGATCCGCGATCTGCGGGCCTATGCGTACGGTCACACCGATGCCGGCCGGTTGCTCCAGGCCATGGCCACCGCCGAAGTGACGCGGTACCTGGTGAGCGTGGACTTCGACCAGATCATGGGCACGGGCCGTCGCGCGGCGGCGGCCGAACTGACCCGGCGCATTCAGGCGCGGGCGGATGCCGCCAACCTGGGAGTGCAGGTGGTGTTCGTGGGGTTGCATGGTATCCACCCGCCCGTCAAGGTGGCCCCGGATTTCGAGAAGGTCTTCGGCGCCTTGCAGGATCGCGAGGCCACCAACCACTACGCGCGCGCCTATGCCGCCGAACGGTTGCCACTGGCCCAGGCCGAGGCGGCCCGACGCGTGAACCAGGCCGAGGCGAAGCGGGCACGGTTGACGGCCGAGGCGATCGGTCGTGCCGCCCGTTTCACGAACCAGGTGGTGGCTTACGAGGCGTCGCCCGAGGTCTACCGCCTCCGGACGTACCTCGAGACCGTCAGCCGCGCCCTGGCGCCGGCCCGGAAGTATGTCGTGGTGCCCACCAACACGCACGAGGTGATCCTGTTCAACCTCGAGGACAAGATCCGGCAGGACCTGCTGGATGTGACGCTGCCCGCGCCGAGGAACTAAATTGCCCAACCGGTCGTTTACCCAACCATGAAGAAGAATCCGCTGACCCTCGCCGCCGGCCTCGTGGTGGTGCTGATCTTCGCCGCCATGCTCTTCGCCTTCCAGGTCCACCAGACCCAGATGGTGATCGTGACGACGCTGGGCAAGTACACCCGGACGATTGAACAGCCCGGCCTGTACTTCCGCCTCCCCTGGCCGATCCAGAACGTGCACCGCTTCGACAACCGCATCCACAACCTCGAGCGCAAGTACGAACAGACCACGACCAGCGACGCCCGCATCATCGTGATCGACGTGTTCATGGGCTGGCGCATCCAGGACCCCCGCAAGTTCCTCGACCTCTTCGGCGATGACATCGCCGCCGCCGAGAAGAACCTCGAGATCCAGTTGCGCACCGCCAAGAACAACACCGTGGGCAGCCACCCGCTCTCCGATTTCATCTCGGTCGATCCCAACGCCCTCAAGTTCGACGTCATCGAGAAGGAAATGCTCGCCGAGGTCCAGGCCGCCACCGCCAGCTTCGGCGTCGAGATCGCCCTCCTGGGCATCAAACAAATCGGCCTGCCCGAGAGCATCACCACCAAGGTCTTCGAACGCATGAAGGCCGAGCGCGAGCGCCTCGTGAAACAGTTCCAGGGCGAGGGCGAGCGCGAAGCCATCGCCATCCGCTCCCAGGCCGACCTCCAGCGCGAACAGATCCTGGCCGAGGCCGACGCCCGCGCCCGCAAGATCCTCGGCGAAGCCGAGGCCCGCTCCGCCAGCGAGCTCAAGACCTTCGAGCAGAACACCGAGCTGGCCGTCTTCCTCCTCAAGCTCGACGCCCTCGAACAGTCGCTCAAGGAACGCGCCACCCTCGTCCTGGATCCGCGCACGCCCCCCTTCGACCTGCTGCGGAGCCAGTTGACGCCGGGCCAACCCTCACGCCCGCCCCATGAACGACCTGCCCTCCACCCGCCCGCCGGGCGCCCGCCCGAGCCCGTGCCGCCGCCCACGCCGCTGGCCGGGGATGACGACGCGAGCGCGCAGGCCCTGTCCGAGGCTTTCAGCAGCAGCTTCCGGATCGTCAAGCTCATCATGGCCGTCCTGGTCGTGGTCTTCCTCTGCTCGGGCATGTTCATCGTCCAGCCCAACGAGCAGGCCATCGTGCTGCGGTTTGGCCGGCCCTCGACGTGGCCGGCGACAAGCTTCGGAGCCCCGGCTGGCACTGGGCCTGGCCTTACCCCATCAACCAAGTGGTCCGCATCCCCGTCGGCCAGATCCAAACCGTCACCTCCACCACCGGCTGGCACGCCACCACGCCCGAAATGGAGGCCCGCGGCGAAGAACCCTTCGCCTCCGGCGTCCTCCGCCCCGAGGCGGACGGTTACACCCTCAGCGCCGACGGCAACATCATGCACGTGCGGGCCACGATGAAATACCGCATCACCGATCCCGTCCGGTTCACCTTCGGCTTCGCCAACGGCACGGCCATCCTCACCAACGTCGTCAACAACGCGCTCTTCTGGGCCTCGGCCCGCATGAGCGCCGACGGGGCCCTGTACAAGGACAAAGGCGGCTTCCGCGACCTCGTCGTCCAGCGCGTGCGCCAGAAAATCAACGAGCTCGACCTCGGCGTCACGCTCGAGCCCAGCGACGTCGAGACCAAACCCCCCATCGATGTCCGCGCCGCCTTCGAGAACGTCAATTCCGAGGAGCAGAAGCGCAGTGAGCGCATCAGCGCCGCCGAGGGCGATCGCGACCAGATCGTCAGCAAGGCCCAGGGGGAAGCCCAGGCCATCCTCGCCCGCGCCGTGGGCAGCAGCAACCGGTTCGTCACCGCCGTCGCCGCCGAGGCCACTGCCTTCCGCGATCAGTTGCCGGAATACCTCAAGGACCGCCAGCTCTTCCGCGACCGCCTCCTCGCCGACCGCCTCGGCCGCGTCATGACCAACGCCCAGGAGAAGTTCTTTCTCTCTGAACGACCCGACGGCCTCCCGCGCGAGATCCGTCTGCAGTTGAGCCGTGAACCCGTGAAACGCGAAGCCCCCGAGACGCGCTAGCCCGCCGGCCGCTTGCTACAGGCGCGCGCCGCCACCACCTTTCTCCATGCAAGTCACCTCGCTCCTCAGCCGTTCGCAGGCCGGTCACGATCACGCCCATGACCACGGGCATGATCACGGTCATGACCACCATCACCCTCACCACCATGAGGCCGGTGAACGCTGCGAGTCCTGCGGACACGACCACGAACATTTCCCGGTCCACCTCACGCAGACGCTGGTGGGCCTGATGTTCCTGCTCAACTCCTACCTCGTGAGCTGGCTCTTCGACGGCGGCCGCCTCATCGCCAGTGCCAGCGCCATGATCGGCGCCATCGTCCTCGGCGCCCCCATCATCCTCACCGCCGTCCGCGACCTCCGCCGCGGCATCCTCAGCATCAATGAGCTGGTCGCCATCGCGGTCCTCGCCTCCTTCGGCAAGGGCGCCGCCGCCCTCGGCACCGGCGAAGCGAACCTCGGCATGGGCGACTACCAGACCGCCGGCATCGTCGCCTTCTTCATGCTCCTGGGCGAAATCATCGAGAGCCGCACCGCCGCCGGCGCCCGCGCCTCCATCGAGTCCCTCATCAAGCTCACCCCCACCAAGGCCCGCCGGCTCCGCAGCGGCAGCAACGACGAAGAAGAGGTCACCGTGGCTGAGCTGAAAGTCGGCGACGTCATCCGCATCCGGCCGGGCGACAACGTGGCGGCCGACGGCCAGATCGTCAGCGGGGAAGGTTCGTTCAACCAGGCCAACATCACGGGCGAATCCTTGCCCGTCGACAAACGCCCGGGCGACCAGGTCTTCGCCGGCACCCAGAACCTCACCGGCGTCCTCGAGGTGCGCGTCACCAAGGCCGGCCAGGATACCACCCTCGGCCGGGTGCGGGACCTGATCCTCGCGGCCGAGAAGACCAAACTCCCCATCATGCGGATCGTGGACCAGTACATGGTCTATTACACGCCGCTCGTGCTCGTCCTCGGCGCCTTGGTCTGGGCCTTCACCCACGACCTCAACCGTGTCATCTCCGTCCTCGTGGTCACCTGTCCCTGCGCGTTCATCCTCGCCTCCCCCACCGCAATGGTCGCCGCGCTCTCGGCCGCCGCCCGCCTCGGCATCCTCATCAAGAACGTCGCCGACATCGAGCTCGCCGCCCGCATCAACGCCTTCATCTTCGACAAGACCGGCACCCTCACCACCGGCCGCCTCGCGGTCAGCCGCCTGGCCCCCGCCGGCCAGATCAAGCCGGCCGAACTCCTGCGCGTGGCGGCGTCCGCGGAGAAATACAGCAACCACCCCACCGCCAAGGCGCTGGCCGATCTCGCCGCCGAGGCCGGCGTGCCCTGGTCGAGCCGCAGAACTTCAAGGAAACCGCCGGCCGCGGCATCCGGGCCCAGGTCGAGGGGGCCGACATCGTCATCGGCCGCGCGCAGTGGCTGCGCGACAACGGCGTCCGGGAGGATGTGACGCGCTCGGTCGACCTCAACGAGACCGAAGGGTTCAGCCTCGTCTTCGTGGCCCGCAACGGCGAACCCCTCGGCTGGATCGGCCTGCGCGATGAAACCCGCAAGGAAGCCCGCGAATCCCTCGCCGCGCTGCTCAAGAGCGGCGTGCGCCGCGTCGCCATGGTCTCCGGCGACCGCCAACCCGTGGCGGCCCGCGTGGCCCGCGAGATCGGCTGCGAAGAGGTCGTCGCCGAATGCCTGCCCCAGAACAAGGTCGAGTTCGTGCGCCAGATGAAGGCCAAGGGCTACCGCGTGGCGGTGGTCGGCGACGGTGTCAACGACGCCCCCGCCCTCGCCGCGGGCGACGTCGGCATCGCCATGGGCGCGGCCGGCAGCGAAGTGGCCATTCACAGTGCCACCATCGCGCTCACGAACAACGACCTCCGCCGGCTGCCGTTCCTGACCAAGCTCTCCCGCATGACCCGGAACGTCATCAATCAGAACTTCCTCTTCGGCGTTGTCTTCATCATCGGCGGCCTTTCCCTGGCCGCGTTCGGCTACATCACCCCGATCCTCGCGGCCATCATGCACAATGCCGGCTCGCTGATCGTCGTCTTCAACAGCGCCCGCCTCGTGCGTCAGGGCGAAGAGCTCGAGCCCTTCCAGGCACCCGCCCCCTCCCGCCCCGGCGACGACGGCTCCGCCAAACCCGCCGCCGCCCCCTGGTTCCGGCGACCGCGTAGGAGTCGAGGTCACGAGACTCTGCCCCCAGCGTGAGCCTCCTCACGTCGGCTCCTACAGCGGCCGTCATCATCTCAGCGGACCCGGCCGCACGATCTGCGGCGCGGTCCGGATCCGGGGACGCACGGCGAGCCAGCCCACCCCTGGAACTCCGGGTCCGGCAGTTCCCGGATCTCCTCTTCGCCGCGGTAAGGACACATCGTGTCCACCCACACCATGAGGCGTAGCCGCTCCACCGGGTCCACCTGCACGTCGTGGTGTTTACCGTCCGAGACCAGCGCCACCAACCGGCTCCGGTACGACAACCGCGTCATCGGCTCCGGCGTCCGATAAGCCTCCGGATCGGTCGTACCGTAGGCCTCAACCAACAGCGTGTCCGCAATGCCCCATCCCGGCGGTTCCGGATCCGGCGCGCGATACGGCTGGCCCCAGGACGGCCACCCGATCAGCGTCCAGTACGATTCGTCGAACCCGAGGAAGCCCGCGCGCGGCGTCAGGTCCAGCGTCGCTCGTCCTTCTCCGTCACCGGTGTGACAGGAGGCGCAGTGACGGTCGAGCACGGGGCGGACATAGCGCGGGTAGCTGACGGTCAGGTCATCCCAAGGGGGCGGGGTGATTCGGCTCAGGCGCAGCGGTGCCTGCGGGTGGGCGTAGGCAACGGCTGGCGCCTGGCTGTGCCGTTCGTGACAGCCCAGACAACCTCGCGATTCGCCGGGCATCAGGTTGGCGAAACTGCGCATCGTGTGCAGCGCGCGCTGCTCCGCGTCGAGCAACTGGAAATGCAGCGGGATTCCGGACGGCGCCTCGAACGCCACCGCACCGTCGGGCTCGATGGGCACGGTTCCCAGAATCCGCTTCACGCCGTCAGACTGAACCCCGAAACCACCGGCCCGGTCGAGAGGTAGGGCCGTTGATGCCAGTAAGTGTAAGTCTTGTGATCGATGCTCAGCACGCGCAGGTAGCGGGCCTGACCGCGGAGAACTGCCGGGGCGCCCTGATGGACGTCGCGGCTGTAAAACACCCCCGGCGCGGGCGCATCGCGGTGGTCCGCCAACGGCCATGCCACGGTGTCAGCCAGGACCGGCGGCCGCGGCCGCGGTTTGAGCGGAAGCGCATGGAAGACGTTGTGGACGCCCTCGTACACAAGCTCCCGGTTGCCGTCCACGTCCATCAGGTAAAGCCGGAACTTGCCGTCGCGCTGCGCCGACACCAGGAAGTCCTGCTCGCCGAGGGGGAAGGGTGAGTAATAGGCCGGATAGGTCCCGCTGGGGTGGTAGCGCGGCGACTCGACGGGGTCCACCGGGCCGTTTCCGCACTCGGGCCACGGCACGTCGGCCGTGACCTTCGTGAGGCCGTCGGGGAAGTTGAGCCCGAGCCGCGGATCCAGCAGGCCGATCGAGCCGGCGAACCAGTCGTGATGCGCGCTGCCGGTAAACAGGATGCGCGGGCTGCCGGGCACCTGGCGGGCGTCCTTGAGCAGGTCGGGCCAGACGCTCTGGTTGCCCCAAAGCACATTCACCTGGGTTCCATCGGGCCGGACGGTCCACAGCTTCTGCGCGCGCCACAGCGGTTTGTCGGTGTATTCCCAGCGGGTGTAGATGAGGCGACCATCCTCGAGGACGGACGGCAGGTAATCCGGCTCGTTGTTCGCGGAGATGAGGAACAGGTTGCTGCCGTCGAGTTCGCACCGCGCCAGCACGAACGCGCTCGTGGGAGGCATGCAACGCACGTACGTGTGGCCGCGGGTCGTCGAGAACACCACGTGCCGGTCATCGGGCAGATAGACCGGGTCCAGATCGTCGTAGGGCCCGTCGGTAATCTGGCGGAACCCGTCGCCATCGACGTTGATCTCGTAAAGGTGAAACGCCTTTTTCGTTATGCGGCTTGAAGCAGACCAGCACCCGGCGCGCGTCCCACGACAGGTCCGGGCGCCAGAATGAACCGTGCAATGGCGGCTGCGGCAGCAGTTGACGCAGCCGACCCCCAGGGTCAAGCCCCTCCAGCACCAGCAGGCGCCCCCCCGGGACGGCCATGTAACCGAGCCGATGCCGCGTCTCGTGCTGCCACTCGCTGCCTTGCGGGTAAGGCATGTCCACGAACAACACTTGCTGGAAGTCCACGACCGGATTGCGAAACGCGATCCGACGCTTCACCTCGCGCACCCGGAAATAGAGCTCGCGGTCGGCCGACGTGAGCGCATTCGCCTCGAACTCCAGTCGCTCCAGCTCCGCAAGCTCCTGGGCAAAGTCTGGAGCCCGCACGGCGCTGCCTTCGATGCGCGCCGCCAATTCCCGGGCCCAGCCGATCTCCGCGCGGATCCGCTCCGGTGTGGGGTTCCGATCCGCTTGATGGAGCCAGTCACGCTCGAGTGCGGCGCGGGCTTCGGCGGCCGTCAAGGTGCGGGTTTCCGAAGTGGCCGGCCGGACGTAGGGCGCCACCGCCTCCTGGGCGTAGGGCCTCAGTTCGACGCGACGCCCGGCGGCGAGCAACCACTCGATCCAGGCCGGCGAGAACCGCATGGCGTCACCCCCCGCACAAAGCTCGCGATATTGCCCTTCGAGGGCCGCGATTTCCCTCCAGTGGCGGAGGTCGTCAGCCGTTTGCCGTTCCCATTGGGCGTCCGTCAGCGGCCGGTACTCAACGAGCAACTCGAGCAGCCGCTCGCCTTCCCGCACGAAGCGTCCGGGCTCGACCGTATCGAGAAGCTGCTGCGGCTTGATGCCCATCGTGCGAACAAACTCAGCGAACTCGGCGCCGTGCCGGGCCTTGATACGACCCACCAGCGCCGCGGCGATCTCGCGGTCCAACGGAGCGTCCGTCTCGGCCAGTCGCTGTCGCGTCCGGGCCAGCGTGCTGGCGAACGCATCGCCCGGGACCAGGAATCGGCCAAGGGCTTCGTCGAGCTCAAGGGCAAGACGTTCGCGGGCGGGTTGCCCAAGGCGGAACAAGGACTCGATGTCGGCCGGGCCCAACGCGACCCGGAAGATCTGCATCTCATCGATCAAGCCCTGGAAGCACTCGCTGCCGCTCATCGAGCCCAGGTAACCGGGTGCGGTCCCTCCGGCGACGAGCGAACCGGACCGGGCCAGGGCGCCGATTTCGCGGCCGTCGAGATACACCCGCAGCCAGGCGCCGTCGAAGGTCGCCGCGCAGTGATGCCATTGGCCGTCGAGGACGTCCCCCGGGTCCAGCAAGGCGTCGCACTCGAGGTAACCGCCGACGTTGAGGCCGAGCGCCAGAACCGTCCCGTTTTCTTGAAAGGAGAACAACACCCGCCGATCCCCGTCCTCCTTCCGGAAGATCTCGTTGTAGCGGTCAAAACCGGTGGGTCGGACCCAGGCGGACAGGGTCAGGCGTTCGACGCCGGCGAAATCGAGGCGTGGACCCACCCGCAACCGATGCGTGCCGGCCAGGCGCAGGGCACCGCCGAACACGCCCGGCGCTCGCTCGACCGCCCCTGCAGCCCCGGCCTCGACCGTCACGTGCGCATTGTTCCCGCTCGCGTCGGGCCAGACCGCCCCGTCGGGTTCGTCGAGAGTCCAATGGGCGAGCAGGGCCGTTGCCGGCGGATCGACGGGCAGAGCGGGCGCGGCACCGGGTTCGGCGCCATTCGCCATACTGCCCAAGATGGTCGCCAGCATGAGACCTGCGAACCCGTCGCCGCCCGCCGCCTTGGGCAGACAACCACAGCTTCGGCGCGGCGGCAGGGGGTTTTTGGAAGGGAAGAATGCATCGGTGCAGGTTTGGCTTGATTCGTCGGGACTATGGACACCGGGTCCGACCGCGGTCAAGCGAGCCGAAGTCTCGTAGGAGTCGAGGTCACGAGACTCTGCCTCCAGCTTGAGCCTCCTGACGTCGGCTCCTACACCTGCCGTCCGTAGGAGTCGAGGTCACGAGACTCTGCCCCCAGCCTGAGCCTCCTGACGTCGGCTCCTACGGCGTGGCGTAGCGATCCTGCTCGTCACCGCCAGCCGCCGCCGCCACACTCGCGCGCATGAAGCTCCGCCGCCTTGCCCTGACCCCGGTTCTCGTCGCCTGGACCCTCAGCCAAGTCCAGGCCGAACCGCTCGTCTTCGATACCGACCACCTCCGCCTCGAACTCTCCCCCACGGGACGCCTCACCGGCCTGACCGACCGGGCGTCGGGTGTCGATTACCTCGCTTCCAACCAACCCGCGCCCCTGCTCCAACTCCGCAAAGCCGGCGAGTTCCACATGCCGGACGAACTCACCTGGGACGCCAGCCGTCGCATCCTCACGCTGCGCTACTCCCCCGCCAGCCTCACCGCCCGGGTGGGCGTGGAAGCCAAGCCCACACACCTCGTGCTCGACTTGAAGAGCGTCGAACCTGCCGGTCAGGCGGATGTCGCCCTCTGGGGTCCGTACCCCATCACCATCGGCGCGATCGTCGGCGAAACCGTTGGGGTCGTCCGCAACCGCGACTTCGCCGTCGGCATCCAGGCTCTGAACCCAAAGACCCTGGGCGGCTACCCGACCACCGAGGACGACATCATGCCCAGCTACGATTTCTTCGCCGGCTCGGACCTGAAGGACATCGCCCCCGAGCACCGCGAAAAGGAACTGTTCCGCGGCGACGCCGCCCGGCCGACCGCGTTCGGGAGCGTGCTCCAGGCTTACTGTCGCGATCGGAGTCGGGACCGCGTGATCGCCAACTGGGGCCACACGCACTTCGTCGCCCCGGCCTTCGCCGACAACGGTCTGGTCGGCAGCCGCCTCGCTCTGTTCGGCTGTCCGGTTAGCCAGGCCCTCGAAACGCTCGGCGCGATCGAGGTCGCCGAGAGATTGCCGCATCCTCTGATCGACGGGGTCTGGGGCAAGATCTCCCCGGAGGCCACCGCCTCGTACCTGATCGTCGACTTCGGCGAAGAAACGCTCGACGCCGCGCTCGACCTCACGCTCCGGGCCGGACTGCGTTACCTCTACCACGGTGGACCGTTCCGCACCTGGGGCCACTTCGAGCTGCACGCGAACCAGTTCCCGGACGGCTGGGCCAGCCTCAAGCGCTGTGTCGAACGGGCCGGCCAACGCGGCGTGCGGCTCGGTGTACACACGCTCTCGAACTTCATCACCCCCAACGACGCCTACGTAACGCCCTTGCCGGATCCACGCCTCGCCCGCGTGGGCACCACCACCCTCATCCGGGCCATCGATGCCACCCAGACCGAAATTCCGGTCGCCGACCCCGTTTGGTTCAACCAGATGCAGAACAACACCCTCAAGACCGCCGTCGTCGGCCAGGAACTGATCCGCTACGGCGCCGTGTCGGCCGCGGCACCCTGGCGCTTGCTCGATTGCCAGCGCGGTTCCTGGGGAACCACCGCCGCCGCCCACGCTGAGGGGGCGGCCATCGCCAAGCTCCTCGACCACGGTTACCGCGTGTTCCTCACCGACGCGACGCTGACCCAGGAGGTGGCCCGGCGCCTCGCCGATCTCTTCAACGAAACCGGCCTGTTGCAGGTCTCGTTCGACGGGCTCGAAGGCAACTGGTCCACCGGCATGGGCCAGTACGGCCGCACCCTCTTCACTCTGGCCTGGTACCACCACCTCGCGCCGACGCTCCAGGGCCGCGTCATCAACGACGCCAGCAACCCCGGGCACTTCAACTGGCACGTCTACACCCGCATGAATTGGGGCGAGCCCTGGTACGCCGGCTTCCGCGAAAGCCAGACCCAATACCGCCTCAAAAACCAGAATTACTACAGCCGCAACCTCATGCCCCGCATGCTCGGCTGGTTCCAGATGGGACCCGAGACCACCCGCGAGGACGCCGAATGGCTCCTCGCCCGCGCCGCCGGTTTCGACGCCGGCTTCGGCCTTGTGACCAGTCCCGACGCTGCCCGCAAGAACGGCGACGGCGCCGCCATCCTCGACGCCATCCGCCATTGGGAAACGGCCCGGCTCGCCGGCGCTTTTCCCGCCGAGCTCAAGCCCCTGCTGCAGGACGTCAACCGGGAGTTCCTCCTGCGTCCCGCCGGCGATCGCGCCTGGACGCTGGCGCCCGTGCACTCCGTCAAGATGACACACGCGCCGCGAACAGCCGGGCATGCCCACCACGAGCCCCTGCGACTTCGAGAATCCCCACCCGGCGCAACCCTCCAGTTCATCCTGCAGGCCGCCGGCAGGACGCAGGCGGAAGCCGTCACTCTCGAGATCAACGGCGTCGAGGTGCTCGCCCTCGCCGAACCTCTCACCGAAGGGCAGTCCCTCAAGTACACCGGCGGCCCCACCGCCGTCCGTTACGACCGGCACTGGAACTCGCTCGGCACCGTTCCCGTCAACCCGGCCCGCCTCACGGTGCCCACGGGCACAAGCAAACTCAGCTTGGGTGCCCGGTTCGGCACGGGCGACCAGCCGGCTCTCAAGGGCGAGTTCCGCACCGTCGGAGCGCTCAGGAACCTCCAGGCGCCCGTGACGCCTCCGCGTTGAAACGGACGCCCGGCCCGCCGCGGCTTCAGCCCTTCCGACCCAGCATCCGGTCGAGCGAATCCGAGGTCTGGTACACCAGCGCCTCGGGGTAATGCTCGTACGGATGGAAGTACTCGAAGGTGCAATAGCCGCGATACTCCACCGCGTCCAGCGCCGCCATGACCGCGGGCCAGTTCGTAGTGCCGTCCAGCAGCGGCCGAAATGACTCCAGCGAGTGGTCGGTGCCCTTCTTCGTGAACTCCTTGAAGTGGGTGTTCCGAATGCGCCGGCCCAGCAGCGGGATCCAGTGTTCCGGATACTGGAAGAGCATGATGTTGCCCGTGTCGAAGTGGACCCGGACATACTCGCTGCCAAAGCTGTCCACAAACGCGTTCATCTCCATCGGCGTCATCAGATAGCCGCTGAAGAAGATGTTCTCGATGTTCAGGTGGACCTTCAGCTTCTCCGCCGCCGGCAGCAGCTTCCCCACCGCCTCGCGGGCCCGCTGATCACACACGTCGTTCGGTACCGGCTCGTGATCAGTGCGCCAGGGGATGCACACCGCGCCCGGAACCACCAACAGGTTTTCGGTGCCCAGGTCATGCGCCGCCTGGGCCATCTTGCCCGCCAGCTCCAACCCGCGCGCCCGCTTCTCGGGATCATTGCTCGTCAACGGATAAGGCCAGAACAGGAACGAACAAAGACCGCTCACCGCCAGCCCAAGCCGCTCCGCCTCGCGCCGAATCGCCGTGAACTCGGCCGTCCCCGCCTTCGGCGACAAGTCGCTCTCCAGGTCGTAGTTCAGCTCGATGCCGTCAAAGCCGGCGTCCTTCGCAAGCCGGAGACACTCGGAGAGCGTCATCCGCTGCGGATATGGGAACGCCCAGAGGTTGATCGACTTCTTCATCGCATAGCGACGCGGCGAGGCCCGGCGTGGATCGGGCGCCGCCGCCAACGCCGACCCGGCCGCCGCACCGCCGAGCGTCGCGGCTCCAGCCACGGCCAGTGCCGACTTGAGAGCGGTCCGGCGCGAGACCAGGGAACTGTCAAACTGCGCCGCCTGGAACGCGGCGGCGTCGGTCACCAAGGCAGGTGGCGGGGTGTTCATGCGCGGACTAATAGCACGTCCCACCGCCAGCGCCAGCACGGAACCACAGGTCCCATCCCCCGGTCTTGCTCTTGCTCCTGCTCCTGCTCCTCCTCTTCTTCTCCGCGGTGGAGCAACGGCAGGAGCAGGAGCAAGAGCAAGAGCAGGAGCAAGAATCGAATCAACTTGGTGCCTGACCCCGAAGCACAGCGCTCGACAGCCTTCACCCCCTTCGGCCAGGGTCGGCGCGTCATGACCTCGCCCGCCGGTGCCGCCGAGTGCTTCATTTCCCTGCCGCCCCGCGCCGCCGCCCGGTTCGGGTCACCCGCCCATCCCACCCAACCCCATTGGTTCGCAGGAAGTGACCCGGCCGACCAACCCTGGGATCCGCCGGCGGCACCCTTCACCTCTTGCACACCGCCTGGCGCGCCGCCGGGGGGACCCCCGATTTCACCGCCTGGCTGCGCGCCCGCCGCAAACTCGTCGTCCACGGCGGCGGCGAAAGCCGACGCCTCCCCCGCCTACGCCCCCTCGGTAAACCCCTCATCCCCCTCCCCGCCTTGCGCTGGTCCCGCGGACAACGGCTCGACCAAACCCTCCTCGACCTCCAACTCCCCGGCTACCACCGTCTCCTGGCCCACGCCCCGGCCGGCTACCTCGCCCTGGTGGCCAGCGGCGATGTCCTCGTGCGCCTGGGTCGCGAATTGCCCCCGTTCCCCGAAGCCGATGTCCTCGCACTGGGCCTCTGGGTCACCCCCGAACAGGCCAGCAGCCATGGCGTTTTCTTCCTGCCTCGTTCCCACCCCGACCAACTGGCGTTCGGGCTCCAAAACCCACGCCGGCCCGCTGGCGCGAACTCGCCGTCGACCACGTCGGCCTCGTTGACACCGGACTCTGGTTCCTGAGTGAGCGGGCCATCCGCGTCCTGCTCGCCCGCACCGGCTGGGACGATGCCACCATGACGTTCTCCGATGGCCGCCCACACCCGTATGAGCTCTACAGCGAGTTCGGACTGGCCCTCGGTACCCATCCGACCCGACGCGATCCCCTGGTCGAGTCGCTCCGCGCCGCAGTCGTCGCCCTGCCTGGCGCGACCTTTCACCACTTCGGCACCAGCCGGCAGTTGATCACCTCCGTCTCCGCCCTCATGAATCTCGAACTGGACGAGACGAAACTGGGGTACATGGGCGCCCGGCGGCACCCCGACCAGTATCTGCAAAACGCGCACGTTGGCTTCCCTCTCCGGCAGGACCAAAATCACACGCTCTGGGTCGAGAACGCCTGCGTCCCCGCCACCTGGCAACTCGCCCACGAACACGTCCTCACCGGCGTCCCGGAGAACGCCTGGGATCTGCGCCTCGAACCCGGCGTGTGCCTCGACTTCGTGCCGCTCGAAGCCGACGCCTGGGGGTCCGCTGCTACGGCATCGACGACGCTTTCCGCGGCGCAATCGGCGATCCCCAGACCCGCTGGCTGCACGCGCCCGTCACCGCCTGGTTCCAGGCCCGCGGCCTCGAGTTCGCGGACGCCGGCCTCGACTCCGCCACCGACCTGCAGGCGGCCCCCTGTTCCCGGTGTTGCGGGGCGACGCGCTCGATCCGCGCTTCCTCGAGTGGTTGTTCACCCGCACCCCTCCGCGGACCCCGCACACCGGCAGCGCTGGCTCGCAGCACTCCGGCGGTCGGCACGCGACCTGGCCCAAGAGGTCAACCTCGACCGCCTCGACGCGCAACGTGCCGCCCACCGACAGGCCTGCCTGCAACCCCTCTTCGAACACCGCCGCTGGAGCGTCCTGCTCAACCTCGACCTCGACGCCACCGCTGCCCTCGCGGCCCATCCGTCCGCACCCCCTCTTGAACCACGCCCCGAACCGGACGCGTCCCCCGCCCTCGCCCCCCTCGCCGCCATCCACGAACAGATGTTCCTCGCGGCGGTCCACCGCCACCGCGGGAACGCCGACTGGCCCGAACTCCGAGCGCCTGGCCTTCGCGCGGTTGCGCGACTTGCTGGTTCGCGAGGCCGAACTCGCCCCCGCCCAGCCGCGCTGCACTGTGCAGGAAGACCAGATCGTCTGGGGCCGCAGCCCGGTCCGACTCGACCTGGCCGGCGGCTGGACCGATACCCCTCCCTACTGCCTGGAGTTCGGCGGCCAGGTCGTCAACCTCGCCGTCGATCTCAACGGTCAGCCGCCCATCCAGGCGTTCGCCAAACTCGCGCGCCGGCCGGAACTGGTCCTGCGCTCCATCGACCTCGGCGCCGAACAGCGCGTCCGCACCTACGCCGAACTCGACACCTTCGCGCAGCCCGGCAGCGAGTTCGCCGTCGCCAAAGCGGCCTTCGCCCTCGCCGGGTTCCTGCCGCGCTTCCAGGCCGAGCGCCGGTTCGCCTCGCTCGAAGCGCAGCTTCGCGACTTCGGTGGTGGGATCGAACTCTCCCTGCTCTGCGCCGTGCCCAAAGGCAGCGGGCTCGGCACCAGCAGCCTGCTCGCCGCCACCCTACTGGCCACGCTCGCTGACCTCGGCGGCCTGGGCTGGGACCGCAACGTCCTGTTCACCCGCACGCTGGCGCTGGAACAGATGCTCACGACCGGCGGCGGCTGGCAGGATCAGGCCGGCGGGATTTACCGCGGCCTCAAGCTGGTCGAGACCGCGCCGGGCCTCAGACAACGACCCATCTTCCGCTGGTTGCCCGATGCGCTTTTCACCGGCCCCCACGCCAACGGCACGGTCCTGCTCTACTACACCGGCCTCACGCGCCTCGCCGCCCATATCCTCCAGGACGTGGTGCGCCGGCTCTTTCTCAACTCCGGCCCGCACCTGGCCACGCTCGAGGAGATCGGCGCCAACGCCCAAACCGCTTTCCAGGCCATCCAGACCGACGACTACGATGCGCTCGCCGCGGCCATCCACCGCAGTTGGCAACTCAACCAGCAACTGGATCCCGGCACCAATCCCCCGCTGTTCAGGCCATCCTCGACCGCCTCCACCCCTGGCTCGCCGCCGCCAAGCTGCTGGGCGCCGGGGGGGGAGGTTACCTGCTCCTGCTGGCCCGCGACGAGGTCGCCGGACGCCACATTCGCTCGGAGCTCACGCAACACCCCCCGAACCCCCGCGCCCGGTTCGTCGGTTTCACGCTCTCAAACACCGGCCTCCAACTGACCCGAAGCTGACCGGGGAATTCCTCCACCGATTGCGAACATAGGGGATTACGGGGCGCCGTAGTTCCCCTCCTCCCAATCCCCGATCTTCGTAATCTGCGGGGAATCCCGAGCATCGACCGCATTCGCGAGGGACAAGCCGTCAGAGCCGGAGCTCCACGCGGTTCTCCGCCCCGGTTCGCCACACCATCTCGAGCGTGGCCTGCCGGCCGTTGCGAGCCTCGGCCGCGATCCTGTACCGTCCTCCGAAAGCGTCGAGCGCAAGCTGTCCCTGGTCATCGGTGAAGCCTTCGGCACGGGTCCACCAATCACCCTTCACCAGCGCAAGCAGGCGCTCGTATGCCGGTTTGGGCGTCATGTCCGCGCGCACCAATCCCGCTGCGGCCCGCTGCCAGGCCCCCCGATCGGAGAAATCCCACCACGTGATGGCCTGCACCGCCGGATGCGCGAAGAGCATCGTGTAGAACTGGACGACGGACTCGGCCTGACGCGCCTCGAGTTCCGGCGTGGTCGGGCCCCAGTTCTCGCCGGGCCCGAGCCGGGGTCCGCTGACGAGGGTGGTTTCTGTAAAATGCAGTGGCAATCCCAACCGCGCGTACGTGTCGCACACCTCGCGCACACGGCGCAAGGGCCAGCCGCCGTCGTGCATGTGGCTTTGGATGCCGACGGCGTCGAACAGCAGTTTGCCGTCGGCGCGCAGCCCGTCGAGGAGCTGGTAGTAGCGCGGGACCAGGCGGTAATCGTTCACGAGCAGCGTGGCGTCGGGGTTGGCGGCCCGCGCCACGAGGAGGGGTTGGCGCGTGTAGGCGTCGCTGCCCAACTGTTCGCCCCACCGGGCCATGCGGGTCTGGTTGGCGCGGTCGGGCAGGTGAGTCGCCTCGTTTACCACATCCCAGCAATCGAGCCGGCCTTTGAAGCGGGCCACGATTTCCTCCACGCGCCCGTTCGAGAGGCGCGCCAGTTCGTCGTCCGCTTCCGGCAGCCAGCGGGGCGATCCAGCCGGGTGATCCCAGACCAGCGGATGCCCCTTGCACTCGATGCCGGCGGTGCGTGTCCATTCCAGGACCTTGTCGGTGTAGGCGTAGGCAGGTTGGCCACGCTCGCGCTCGTAGGAGCTCCAGTAGAAACCCAGCGTGGCGAAGTTCAACAGGTTGGCGAACCGCCGGCGGTAGGCCTCCTCAAGCTCCGGATCCCCGACGCGGTCGAACATGAAGAAGTTGCAGCCGAACCGGAACTCGTGCCGGACCTGCGTGACCTTCAACCGAGCGCCGGGAACGGGTCGCCCCTGAACGTCGCGGACCACGACGACCCCCGGGCGCGGCGGTGTCGGGCAATCTGCTCGCGGGCCTCGGCCAGGCGATCAGCATCGGAAAGCCCAGCGTCGGCGTCAGCCCCGCGCAGGATGGCGGGCGCGCTGGCGGCCAGCAGCGTGGTTTGGAGAAAGGCGCGCCGGCTCGTGGCGGCAACCGAACCCTGAGTTGTCATGCGTTGACCGAACCACAAGCCAGGGGATGCAGGCAACCCGATCCTGAGGGGTCAGGCATCAACTTAATACTTAACGAACCGCATCCCTCCGGGGAGTGCAGGCTGGAAGCCCGCACCACAAGGTCCCGCTACGGCACGCGCGCCCAAAGCACCTTGAGGTAGCGGCTTTCCGGGCAGTTCGACATCACGGGGTGATCGGGCCCCGCCCCGGTGCGATCCAGAAACTGGAGCTGCCGCCCGACCCGTTGCCCGGCACGGATCACGAACTGCTCGAAATCCTCCGCGGAAACCAGACCCGAGCACGAGCAGGTCACCAGCAGGCCGTCCGGCTTGACCAACCGGAGCGCGAGCCCGTTGAGGTCTTCGTATTGCTGCTGGCCTTCACGAAAGTCGTCGCGACGATCCACCAGCTTGGGCGGGTCCACCACCACCACGTCCCACAGGTGGCCGTTGCGCTGCATCTGCCGGGCGTAGCTGTAGGCGTCGCAGTGGACCCAGGTGAGGCGTGTCTGGTTCAGGTTCGCGTTGCGCCGCGCCTGCCGGATCGCCTGCTCGTCCAGGTCCACCCCGGTGACATCCACGGCCCGACCCGTAACCGCCGCGGCCAAGGCGAAGCCGCCCGTGTAACAGCACAGGTCCAGCACGCGCGTCTCCGGGGTCACCCAGCGGGCGAACCGTCGCCGGTTCTCGCGCTGATCGCAGAAGAACCCGGTCTTGTGGCCGGCGGCGAAGTCCACTTCAAAGCGGACGCCGTGTTCGACGATCTTCACCGCCGGCACCGTCTTGCCACCGGCCGCCGGCGTTCGGCCCGGCCGCGACCCGGGGATGCCTTCGAGGCGCGCCACGAAATCGTCCACTTCGACCACGGCGTGGCGCGTGCCCAGACGGGCGTGCAGATGCGGCAGCCAACGCGGCAGCCGCTGCCACACCCCGAGACAGTGCACCGACACGCTCAGGACATCGGCATAGCGGTCCACGACCAGTCCGCTGAGCCGGTCGCCGTCCGAATGCACCACGCGGAAGGCGTCGCTGACCTCGGCCAGCCGCAGCGTCTTCAACCGCAGATCCACCGCGCGGTCCAGCAAATGGAGGAAGTCCTCCTCGGTGAACGGGGCTTCGCCGTGCTGGATCACCCGCAGCGGCACCCGCGCCCGGGGGTTGTAGAGCCCCGCGCCGAACCGCCGTCCGTCCCGGTCGTACACGGTCACGAGATCGCCCGGTTTCGCGTCCGGCGACGCGCCCTTGATCATCGCGGGGTACAGTGTGGGGGCGAAACTGTACGTGCGCAGTTGCACCCAGGGCGCCTGACGCGGCCCCTGCGGCACCGGGGCGTGGCGCACCCCCACGCCCGCCAAGGGCGGACCGGCTGGAGGCCGGAGTGGTTGGGGAGATTCGCCCGGACCGGTCATGGCGGGTGTCGGCGGCGCGTCACAGGCTCTCCCGCCAGGCGACGATGGCCGCCCGCATCTGCTCGAAGGCGTTCAACCGCGGCTGGACGAACCGCGGCGTGAACCACGGGAATGTCCCCACCAGATCGTTGATCACCAGGATCTGCCCGTCGCAGTCCGGACCGGACCCGATCCCGATGGTGGGGATCGGAACCGTGCGCGTGATCTCGGCCGCCACCGGTGGCGCCACCAGTTCGAGCACCATCGCGAAGGCACCCGCTTCGGCCAGGGCCTCGGCATCGGCCAGCAAGGCCCGCCGCTCCGGCTCGCGCCGCCCCTTGATGTGGTAGCCGCCCTCCTCGCGCACGTGCTGCGGCAACATCCCGATGTGGCCCAGGAACGGCATCCCTTCGGCCCGCAGCGCCTGCACCATGTCGGCGATCCCCACCCCGCCCTCGGCCTTCACGGCTTCGGCACCGGCGGCAACGAGGCGGCGGGCGCTGGCGACCGCCTCGGCCGGGGTCCGATACGTGTTCGCGGGAAGGTCCGCCGCCAGCAAAGCGCGCGGGCGGGCGCGGGCGGCGGCGCGGGTGTGATGCTCCATCTCGGCCAACGTCACCGACGTGGTGTCCGGATACCCCAATACCACCATGCCCAAGGAATCGCCCACCAGCACCAGCGGCACGCCAGCTTCGTCGAGCAGTCGTGTCGTGGGGTAATCGTAGGCGGTGAGAGCCGCGATGCGCGCACGGCCTTTCATGGCCCGGAGGGCCTCCGCCGTCACTTTGGGCGCCTGCATGCCGGGCGAAGGTCGCGTCGGCCCGGCCGCCACTCAAGTGGAATCTCCACCCCGCCGGTTCCTTTGACTTTGGTCATGCCCCCGGGCGGCCGGCTCCTCGCACAGTCCACAGTGAACAAGCCGCAACGCCGTTGTCACACACCGCTGCCATGAATCCCGCCGCCACCGACACCTCGGCCACCAACCGTCGCACCTTCCTTCGCACCTCCGCCACGGCGGCCGTCGGCACGGCCCTCGCACCGAGCCTGCCCTTCGGCGTGCACGCCGCCGAAGACAACACGCTGCGCATCGCCCTGGTCGGATGCGGCGGCCGGGGAACCGGGGCGGCGGCGCAGGCGTTGTCCACCGCCGGACCCACGAAGCTGGTGGCGATGGCGGACGCCTTCGAGGACCGCCTCGTGAGCAGCCTCAACAGCCTCCGGCAAAACGCCAAGCTGGCGCCGCAGATCGATGTGCCGCCGGAACGCCGTTTCGTCGGGCTCGACGCCTATCGGCATGCGATCGACGCGGCGGGCAAGGGCGGTGTGGTTTTGCTGGCCACGGCGCCGGCGTTCCGCTGGGTTCATTTCCAGTATGCCGTGGCGCAAGGCCTGCACGTCTTCATGGAGAAATCCTTTGCCGTCGATGCGCCGGGCGTGCGCCGGTTGCTGGCGTCGGCCGAGATTGCCCGGCAGAAGAACCTCAAGGTCGCCGTCGGTTTCATGTGGCGTCATGACCCGCCGCGCGAAGCGGTCGTCCAGCGGCTGCACGACGGCGCCATCGGCGAGATGCACACCCTGCGCACGTACCGCATGCACAGCGCCGTCGGTTACAGCCCCCGGCGTCCCGGCGAGTCCGAGCTTGCCCACCAGATCCGTAACTACAGCAACTTCACCTGGGTCAACGGCACCTTCTACCTCGACTGGCTCTGCCACAACCTCGACGTCTGCTGCTGGGCCAAGAACGCCTGGCCCGTCAACGCCCAGGGCATGGGCGGCCGCTGCGTGCGCACCGAGGGCGACCAGTTGTTCGATCACTACTTCGTCGAATACACCTTCCCCGACGGCGCCAAGCTCTTCGCCCAAGGCCGGCACGTGAACCAGTGCTACGACATCTTCTCGGACTTCGCCCACGGCACCAGGGGCTCCGCCGTCATCATGGACAGCCTCGCCGCCGCCCGGCCCCGCATCTACTCGAACCAGATCATGACCCGCGCCAACGAAGTCTGGCGCTACACCGGCCCGGAGCCGGACTGCTACCAGGTCGAGCACGACAAGCTCTTCGCCGCCATCCGCAACAACCAGCCCTACAACGAGGCCGAACGCGGCGCCATGGGCATCATGGTGGGCATCCTCGGCCGCATGGCCGTCGACTCCGGCCAGTTCCTCACCTGGGAAGATGCCTTCGCCTCGAACCTCGAGCTCGCCCCGGCATTGAGACCATGACCCTCGACTCGAAACCGCCGGTCGAGGCCGACGCCCAGGGACGCTATCCCCTCGCCCTCCCGGGCCAGACCAAGGTCCTCTGAACCGCGTCCGTCCCCCAATACCGGCACCGCCCCGGCACGGCTACCAAGCCACCGCCACACTTTTCTTGCCGAACTTGGTGGTGTACGACAAGCGGCGGTGTTCGCAGCCGTACGCGTGCACCAACCGCGTGATCTTCACGTCGTAACAGCAGTACTCCGCAATCTCGAGCAGCTTGCCCTGACGGAACCAGCGCAGGGCTTGCAGCCCGTCGCTCGTCTTCTCGATCCCCAGCGTCGCCGAGGCGATCGAATCCAGCGACAGCCGGTGCGGCAGCGTCTTCATCAGCTCCACCAACATGTCCAGCGTGTGGATCTGCTTCGGGTCGAAGAACGGGTTGTACCCGGTGAGCACCTCGTAGTCGAATCGCAGGATGTTGAAGCCCACCACCAGGTCCGCGCGCCGGAGCTCCTCCATCAGCTCGTTCGCCCGCGCCTCCTCGTAGATCTCGTAGCTCCCCCGCGCCGTGCTGTACGTCACCCCCACGCTCATCCGCATGGCGCTGATGTGGTCCCAACCGCCGACTTCCTCGGCGGACTTCTGCGTTTCGAGGTCGAAATAGACAACGTTCTTCATCGCACCCGGAGGAGCGCCGCGCGCCCGATTCGTGCGCCGCGCGCCCGTGGCCATTCAAGGGCCCGCGGCCTTCATGTAAAGCCCGCTCTCGCCTTTGGGTTTGACGGAAGGCCTTTCCGCCCTAGGATGCCCGCTCAATTCGAGCGGAAATGCGAATGAACCCGGCCGGTCCCGACTCCCGGCCAACGGAAACAACCCATGGCAAAAATCGATTTCGGCGGAACGTTGGAAGAGGTCGTCACGCGGAAAGAATTCCCGATGGCCAAGGCGCGCAAGGTCCTCAAGAACGAGGTCATCGCCATCATCGGCTACGGCGTCCAGGGCCCCGCCCAGTCGCTCAACCTCCGCGACAACGGCTTCAACGTCATCATCGGCCAGGCCCCCGAATTCCAACGCGACTGGGACCGCGCCGTCAAAGACGGCTGGAAACCCGGCAAGACCCTCTTCCCCATCGCCGAGGCCGTCCAGCGCGGCACCATCATTCAGGTCCTCCTCAACGACGCCGCCCAACGCCTCGTCTGGCCCACCATCAAACAGAACCTCAAGCCCGGCGACGCCCTCTACTTCTCCCACGGCTTCTCGATCACTTACGCGAAAAAGACCGGCGTCGTCCCCCCAAGGACGTCGATGTCATCATGGTCGCGCCGAAAGGTTCGGGCCTCAACGTCCGCCGCAACTTCCTCACCGGCGCCGGGATCAACTCGAGCTACGCCGTCCACCAGGACGCCACCGGCCGCGCCGAGGAACGTTGCCTCGCCGTCGGCATCGGCATCGGCTCCGGCTACCTCTTCCCCACCACCTTCCCCCACGAGACCAACAGCGACCTGACCGGCGAACGCGGCGTGCTCATGGGCGCCCTGGCCGGCGTCATGGAGGCCCAGTACGACGTCCTCCGCTCCCACGGCCATTCGCCCAGCGAGGCCTTCAACGAAACGGTCGAGGAGCTCACCCAGAGCCTCATCCGCCTCGTCGACGAGCGCGGCATGGACTGGATGTACTCCAACTGCTCCGCCACCGCCCAGCGCGGCGCCCTGGACTGGAAACCCCGCTTCAAAAAGGCCGTCCTGCCCGTGTTCAAGGAGCTCTACCAGCGCGTCGCCTCCGGCCAGGAAGCCGCCCGCGTGATCAAGGCCTGCGGCGGCAAGGATTACCAGAAGCAGTTGGCCGCCGAACTTGCCGAGATCCGCGAGTCGGAAATGTGGCGCGCCGGCGCCGCCGTGCGGGCCCTGCGCCCGAAGGAATCCGCCAAGACCCTCGCCAAGGGCGTCAAGGGCGTCGGCGGCCGCGCCGCGAACTAGACGCTTGTACTTGTGGTGCGGGCTTCCAGCCTGCACCCCACAGCGGGGCGATCACCCCTGCCGTGCTAGGCCACGGTAGGACGCTGCTGCTCCTGTTGCTCATCCCGTTTCTGCGCGCAGAAACGGGATGCACTATTTTCGGTGTCGCCGTTGCGACCCGCGCCGCGGACCCAACGACCGGACGCTCACCGCCCAAACCGCTTGGCCAACACCACCGCCACCACCCCCGGCCGCGATCAGCTCGGAGATCAGCAGGAAGACACGCATCGGGAGCTCCAGCGGCAGAAACAAGAAAAGTGCGACCCCGCCCAGCACCATCAGCAGCGGCAGGATGATGACCAGGGGATGCATGGCATGTTCAATGCTTAGGGGCTGATCCCGCCGGCAGGGTGTAGTGCTCGTAGCGGATCTGCCACGTGAACTCCCTCCCGGGCGCAACGTCCATGTCAATGAACGGCTCCAGCGACAGCGGCGCCCGAATCGCCCACAACGCCACCCACGACAGCGGCCGGTCCCCCGTGATCCGCACCCCCGCCCCCACCTTCCGGTTCTCGATCCGGAAATCGTAGTCCTTCGACTCCGTCCCAAACCCCTCGATCCCCAAATACACCCGGTCTTCACCCGTTAGCGTCCGGGTGAACGTGATCCGGTTCCCCTGCACCGACGCCAGACCGTCCCCCGGCAGCGGGGTCGCGCGAAGGTGGAACGGAAAGGTCAGCGTCACGTCCGGTCCCGGCGCCTCCCGGTCGAGATACAGGAAGTTGTGGTTGTACACGCTGGTCCGGATCGGTCGCGACCCCGTGTTGCGCAGCTCGTGATCCAGCACCAGCAACCGGCTCTCCCCCACCAGCGACACCGTCTTGCGGTACTCGTAGCCGTACCCGGTCGCCGGATCGGTCACGGCCTGCGTGAACTCCACCGCATCGGTCCGATACCGCACCGTCCACGTCCCGCCGTCGACGATCGGGTACAGCCGGAACGGACCATAGGGCTGATCGTCCGGACGCCGCAGCACGCCCACCCCGATCTTCAAGAACGTCCCGCCCGGTCGCGCCTCGTCGAAACCCAGCGCCTTCCCGTCCGTCACAAACTCCTCCGCCGGTCCCGTGACCGCCGTGCACGGGCTGGCCACAATGTCCGGCCCCTCATACACGAAATCATGCACGTTCGGATCGCTCCGCTGGAACCACTGCGGGTAGTAATCGTGCCCGGCGAAAAACAGGCCCCCGATCACCCCCGACCAGTCAAAGCGCGTCCCGCGATAGAACCCCGCCTGGGCGTCCGGCAGATAGACCCGTGCGCGGAGCGGGCCGCTGCTGATCTCCACCCCGGGTGCCGCCCCTTGTGCCACCCCGTTGCCGGCTGCCAGCGAGACCCCGAGAGCCATCCAGGTTGTCTTGTTCATAAAGCACGCGATGAAGACGCACCGGCCGACGCCGGGCGCCGGGCCAACCGCGAGTGGCGGCGGCTGTACGCGAAGTAAATCACGAAGCCCAGCGCCATCCAGACCAGCAGCCGGGCCCAGGTGTCGCGCGGCAACCCCCACATCAGGTAGCCGCAGAAGAATACGCCCAGCGGACAAACCAGCCAGAAGGCCGGCACCCGGAACGGCCGGTGAATCCCGGGATCCGTGAACCGCAACACGAACACGCCACCACACACGATCGCAAACGCCAGCAACGTGCCGATCGAGACCAGTTCGCCCAACAGCCCGATCGGGAACAGCCCCGCCATCACCATCGCCAGCGTGCCCGTCAGGATCGTCGCCAGCCAGGGCGTCCGAAACCGGGCATGCACCCGGCTGAACACCGGTGGCAACAAGCCGTCCTTCGACATCGCATAAAAAATGCGCGGCTGACCGAGCATCATCACCAGGATGACCGAGGAGAGCCCGGCGATCGCCCCCACCTTGATGACCGGACGCAGCCATGCCACCCCGCCCCCAGCGAGTCGATGGCCTTCGCGATCGGGTCTGGCACCCCGAGTTCCGTGTACTTGATGATGCCCGTCAGGACCAGCGACACCGCAATGTAAAGCACCGTGCAGACCGCCAGCGAAGCCAGGATGCCAATGGGCATGTCGCGCTGCGGTCGCTTCGCTTCCTGGGCGGCCGTCGACACCGCGTCGAAGCCGATGTAGGCAAAGAAAATGACCCCGGCGGCGCGCAGGATGCCGTCCCAGCCGTACTTGCCCGGCCCTTCAGGGGGCGGCACGAACGGGACCCAGTTGTCGGTGTTCAGAAACGCCAACCCCACCAGGATGAACGTGAGGATCACCGCCACCTTCACCGCCACGATCAGGTTGTTGAAGGCGGCCGATTCGCGGATGCCCAGCACCAGCAAGACCGTGATCACCAGAACAATCAGCATCGCTGGGATGTTCAGAATCGCGCCCGTGGTCACCCACCCCTCCGCAAAGAGCCGCCAGATATTCCAGCCCGCATCGTGGGGCGCGACGTGGTTGTAGGGCGCGGCCGCCAGTGCAGCGGGGATTTCAAGGCCAAAATCGCGCAGAAACGACACCACATAGCCCGACCACCCCACCGCCACCGTCGAGGCCGCAAAGAGATACTCCAGGATCAGATCCCAGCCGATCACCCAGGCCACGAGTTCCCCCATCGTCGCGTAGCTGTAGGTGTAGGCCGACCCCGAGATGGGGATCATCGCGGCAAACTCCGCGTAGCACAGGCCCGCAAACGCGCAGGCCAGCCCGGCCAGGATGAACGAGAACACAATGCCCGGACCCGCGTAGTTGGCGGCCGCCTGGCCGGTCAGCACGAAAATGCCGGCGCCGATGACGGCGCCGACGCCCAAGGCAGTCAGGTTCAGCGGACCCAGCGAGCGCCGGAGCCGCTGGTCGTTCGCAGCCTCTGTCTGCAGTTCAAGGATGGGTTTGCGGCGGAGCAGCGTCATGCGGCGGTGCGGGTCAGCTCAGGCGGTTGCGTTGCGTTGTGGCCGGAGGATTTTTGCCCGCGTTAATGCGCCGGGCCGGGCGCCAAGTCAAGGAAAGGCCGGAGAAAAGCCGCAGGCCCGAAGCCCCCGCGGAACCGGTGGCCCGGCCGCCTCCTGCCACCGACCCGCCGGCGCGGCTCCGCGACTCAGTCACGCCCTCCGGCCCCCGGCCTGTCGCCAGCCAACTCAATGCCGACGGGGCAGTGGTCCGAGCCGAGGATGTCCGGCTGGATAAACGCGCGGGTGAGGCGCGGCCGAAGAGAGGCGCTCAGGAGAACGTAGTCGATGCGCCAGCCGATGTTCCGAACGCGGGCGTTGTGCTGCTGGCTCCACCACGTGTAGTGCCCGCCGCCCGCTTCGAACACCCGGAAGGTGTCGACGAACCCCGCCCGGATATAGGCGCTGAACCCGGCCCGTTCCTCGGCGGTGAAACCGTGGTTGTGCACATTGGCCTTCGGATTCGCCAGGTCCAGCTCGGTGTGGGCCACGTTGAGGTCCCCGCACCCGATGACCGGCTTGCGACGTTCGAGCCGGCGCAGGTAACGCAGGAAGGCGCGGTCCCACACCTGGCGGTACGCGAGCCGGGTGAGCTCCCGCTGGGCATTGGGCACATAGACGTTCACGACGTAGTAGTCGGCGAACTCAGCGGTCAGCACCCGCCCCTCGCGGTCGTGTTCCGGCCGCCCGATACCACGGGTGACGGCCAGCGGACGCGTCGCCGTGAACATGGCCGTCCCGGAGTAACCCTTCCTTTCCGCCACGTTCCAGTACGCCGTGTAGCGTGCCGGCCAGAGACCCTCCACCTCCTCCGGCTCGCAGCGCGTTTCCTGGAGGCAGAGCAGGTCGGGTTGCTCGCGTTCGAGGTAATCGAGGAACCCCTTGCGCAAGATGGCGCGGAGGCCATTCACGTTCCACGAGATCAGTTTCACCGACGCGAGCGTAGCGGCTGGCCGCGTCGTCGCCCAGCCTGCGTGCGTTGGTTCATCTGCCCTGCGCGGCGACGGGCGTCGAAAGCGTTAAGTATTAAATTAAGGGCTGACCCCTGAGCTCAGGGGTCAGCCCTTAATTTAATACTTAGCGAGGTCCGCCAGGGTTGCCGGGGGACGGGGTCCCTGCTCAGATGCCGCATGCCTTTGCCATGCTCACCGGCCCGGCGCCCTGAACGATCCCGGCCGCGCTGCCCATCCGTCGCGGTGACTGTCGTGTGCCTCTTCCTCGCCTGGCTGCTGGGGCCGGGCTGGGAAATCACCGCGAGCCCGACGGCGCCGGCGGTGCGGTTGGCGTGTTTCACGGCGGACGTCACCGTCCCGGTCGGCCATGGGATGATGGGCGGGGCTTGGCGGGCCACGCGGATCGCCGACCCGCTCGAGGCCCACGGCCTGGTTTGGCTGGGTGCCGGAAAGCCCGTGGTGTTCGTGGCGTTGGACTGGTGCGAGATACGGAACGACGCCCTGGAACGTTGGCAGCGCGTTCTGGCGGACGCGGCCGGCACCGCGCCCGAGCGTGTCCTGGTCTGCACCGTGCATCAACACGACGCGCCCGTGGCCGATCTCGAGGCCGAGCGGATCCTCCGGGCGCGCGGGCTGTCGGCGACGGTGTGTGATCTCGAATTCCATGAGGTCGCTGTGCAGCGTGTGGCGCAGGCCTTGCGGGAGGCGTTACCCCAGGCCCGCCTGATCACGCACCTCGGTCTCGGGAAGGCACGCGTCGAACGGATCGCTTCCAATCGACGCTACCTCACGCCGGACGGAGAGGTGCGATTCGACCGGACCAGCAGCACGCGCAACCCGGTGGCCCGGGCGGCGTCCGAGGGCCTGGTCGATCCGTGGCTCCGGACGCTGAGTTTTTGGGCGGACGACACGCCGGTGGCGGCCGTCAGCGCGTACGCCGTCCATCCGATGAGCTATTACGGGCAGGGCGAGGTGTCGGCGGATTTCCCCGGCCTGGCCCGGCGGCGACGCCAGCAGGAGACCCCCTGGTGAAGCAGATCTACGTCACCGGCGCCGCCGGCAATCTCACCGCGGGCAAGTACAACGACGGCGCCGTAACAAACCGTGCGGTCCTTGCCGAGCGGCTCCATCAGGCCATGGTCGAGGCTTGGGACGCGACACGTCGCGTGCCGCTGACGCGGCTGGAGCTGCGCGTCGAACCGGTCCGCCTGGAACCGCGCAACGACCCGGGATTTCGCGTGACCGGCCTGGAGCAGACCCTGGCGGAGGCGGAGAAGCCTTTCGCGCAGTGCCTCGCGGCGATGGGGTTGAGCTGGCGACGACGCGCGGATGCGGGGCAGCGGATTGAGCTGCCGTGCCTGGATTTCGGCGTGGCCCAGTGGCTGGTGCTGCCGGGCGAGTCGTACGTCGAGTTCCAGCTCGCCGCCCAGGCGATGCGGCCGGACAGCTTCGTGCTGGTGGCCGCGTATGGCGAAGGGGCCACCGGCTACATCCCGACCGACCGGCATATCGCGGAGGGAGACGGCAATCTGAGCGATTGGTGCTGGGTGGCGCCGGGTTCGGAGGCGCGGTTGCTCGAGGGGATTCGGCGCGTGCTGCAAGCGGATGAGGCTCCGCCTAACCGCCCTTAGCCTGGGAATCCCATATTCGTTGTAGGCGCCGACGTGAGGCGGCGTTGTGGGGATGCGACCTGTTGCTGCCGGAGCTGCTCAGGAACCATGAACCACGGGGGGTGCAGGCTGGAAGCCCGCACCACAAGTTCATGAGGGCGAACGGGCGGAACTGGCTTGCGCGCGGTCCGGGACCTATGTTCGCGCCTGTGCGAAATCCTGGCAGCCTTGTTTCGACGCGTCTGAGGTTCTCCCTGCGCACCCACCGCCTGCGCGCCGCGTGGATCGGGTTGGGGTTGGGACTCACGCTCAGCAGCGGTCCGGTCGGCGAGGCGGGCGACGTGGACTGGCGCGTGGGCGAGGGTCACCGGTGGGCGCCGCTCCCTGTACCTGGGACGGGCAGCACGGGTTTCCAGCGGCTGAACGGTGCGCAGACGGGGCTGGTGTTCACGAATCAGCTCAGCCACGAGCGCGGCATCACCAATCGCAACCTGCTCAGTGGCGCCGGGGTGGCGGCGGGGGGATGTGGACGGGGACGGCTGGTGCGACCTGTTCTTCGCCGGGCTGGACGGTCCGAACGCCCTCTACCGGAATCTCGGTGGTTGGGAGTTCGCGGACATCACCGCTGCGGCTGGCGTGGCGTGTCCGGGGTTGGACTGCATGGCGGCGGTGTTCGGCGACCTTGATGGTGACGGGCATCTCGATCTCGCGGTGAACACGCTCGGAGACGGGCCGCACGTGTTCCGCAACGACGGTGCGGGCCGCTTCACGGACGTCACCGACGCCGCGGGGGTACGGGCGCGGACGGGCGGGATGTCCCTGGCGCTGGCGGATGTGGACGGGGACGGCGACCTGGATCTGTACGTGGTGAACTACCGGACGACGACCGTCATGGACCAGCCCAGGACGACCTTCAGCATCCAGATGGTGGACGGCCAACCGCTGGTTGCCTTCGTCAATCAAGAACCCGCGACCGCGCCGCATCTGACCAATCGCTTTGTCATCGCGCCCTCCGGCGAGGTGCTCGAGTTGGGCGAACCCGACGTGCTGTATCTCAACGATGGCCAGGCACGGTTCACGCCGGTCTCGTGGACGGGCGGTGGCTTTCTCGATGAAGACGGGCAACCGCTCTCCGAACCGCCCCGCGACTGGGGGCTTTCGGTCCAGATCCGGGACGTCAACGGAGACGGCGCCCCGGACATCTACGTGTGCAACGACCTGTTCAGTCCGGACCGGTTCTGGATCAACGACGGCCGGGGGCGTTTCCGGGCGATTGGCCGGCTGGCCGTGCGGACGACCTCGACCTTCTCGATGGGCGTGGACTTCGGCGATCTGAACCGCGACGGGCACGTGGACTTCATGATCGTGGACATGCTGGGCACCAGCCACAAGGACCGCCATACGCAGGTCAGCACCCAGAAACCCGTCGCCTGGCCCATCGGCTTGATCGACAACCGCCCGCAGGTCTGGCGCAACACGCTCCACTTGAACCGGGGGGACACGACCTTCGCCGAGATCGGCTATTACGCCGGCGTCGAAGCCTCGAACTGGTCCTGGACGCCCCTGTTCCTCGACGTTGATCTGGACGGTTTCGAGGACGTGCTCGTCCCGAACGGGCAGATGCGCGACTTCCAGAACGTGGACATGCAGCATCGGGTCGACGCCGAGCGCGCGGCCCGTCCCATCACGCAGGCCGACATCATCCGGCTGGTGGGCATGTTCCCGGACTTCAGCACGCCCAGCCTCCTCTTCCGCAACCGGGGGATGCGACCTTCGAAGAGATGCAGGGCCGGTGGGGATTTGCCGATGTCGGCATTTCGCAGGGCACCGCGGTGGCGGACCTGGACCAGGACGGCGACCTGGACGTGATCGTGAACAAGCTCAATGAACAGGCGGGGGTGTATCGGAACCAGACCGCCGCGCCCCGGCTCGCGGTGCGGTTGCGCGGTCCGCCGGCAAACCGCCAGGGCATCGGGGCGAAGGTCGTTGTCGAAGGCGGTCCGGTGCGCCAGAGCCAGGAGTTCATCGCGGGCGGGCATTACCTGTCGGGCGCCGACCCGCTGCGCGTCTTCGCCACCGGCTCGCCGACGAACCTTCTGCGGATCGAGGTGACCTGGCGGGACGGCCGTCGCAGCGTCGTCCCGGACGCGCGGCCGAATCGCCTGTATGAGTTGGACTACACCGGGGCCGTGGCGGTCGAATCCGAGCCGGCACCGGCCCGGACGCCGCATTTCGCGGACGTGAGCGACCGCCTGGGGCATCGGCATCACGAGGATCCGTTCGACGATTTCGCGCGACAACCGCTGTTGCCGCAGCGCCTGAGTCAACTCGGCCCGGGTGTGGCCTGGCACGACTTCGACGGGGACGGTTGGGAGGACCTCATCATTGGCAGCGGGCGGGGCGGCGTCCCGGGCTTCTTCCGGAACGACCAGCGTGGCGGCTTCGCCCCCTGCGGGGGCCGACCTTTGAACGGCCGGTGGCACGGGACCAGACCGCGGTGCTCGGCATCGGCAGCACGTTGTTCCTGGGGGCGGCAAACTACGAAGACGGCCAGACCAACGGCGGTTGCCTCCGGCTTTACGATCTGGCGCGGCAAGCGGCAGGCGAAGCCGTGTTGGGGCCGGTAGCGAGCACCGGACCGTTGGCGTTCGGCGACGTGGACGGGGACGGCACACTCGAGTTGTTCATTGGCGGGCGGCTGGTGGCGGGCCGCTATCCGGAACCGGCGACGTCACTGCTCCTGCGGAACGAAGGCGGGCGCTTCGTCGTGGCGCAGCGCCTCGAGGAACTCGGGTTGGTCAGCGGCGCGGTGTTCAGCGACTTGGACCAGGACGGACTGCCCGAGTTGGTGCTGGCCTGCGAGTGGGGACCGCTGCGCCTCTTCAAGTTCGCGGACGGTCGGTTGGTCGCCTGGCCGGTCAACGTGACGGGACTCGCTCCGAACCCGGCGGCGCGGGTCGGGCTCGAACACCTGCGCGGCTGGTGGAACGGCGTCACCACCGGCGACTTCGACGGGGACGGTCGCCTTGACCTTTGGCGACGAACTGGGGCTTGAACCATCGGTATCGCGACGCCTCGCCCGAGACGCCGCGGTGGCTCTACTTCGGCGACCTGGACGGCAGCGGCGATGTGGGGCTCATCGAGGCGTACTTCAATCGTTCGTTGCGGCAGATCGTGCCTTCGCGCGGACTGCTCGAGGTGCGCGCGGCGTTGCCTTTTCTGCAGGCGCGGGTGGCCACGTTCGAGGCTTACGGCAGCGCCAGTCTCGAGGAGCTCTACGGTGAGCGTTTGACCGGGCTGAGCCGGCTCGAGGTGAATACTTCCGCGACCCTGATGTTCCTCAACCGCGGCGATCATTTCGAGGCGCGCCCGTTGCCGGCCGAAGCGCAGTGGTCACCGGCCTTCGGCGTGAGCGTGGGCGACCTGGACGGGGACGGGCACGAGGACGTCTTTCTGAGCCAGAACTTCTTCGCCGTCACTCCCGAAGGCACGCGCCTGGATGCCGGACGCGGCCTGTGGCTGCGCGGGGATGGTCGGGGAGGGCTGCGACCGGTCCCCGGTCAGGACAGCGGCCTGCTCGTGTACGGCGAACAACGGGGTTGTGCTTTGGGCGATTTCGACCGGGACGGCCGCGTGGATCTGGTGGTCACCCAGAACGGGGCGGACACGAAGCTGTTCCGCAACCTCCGCGCCCGGCCAGGCTGGCGGATCCGATTGGCCGGTCCGGCGGGGAATCCGGCCGGGTTCGGGGCGGTGTTGCGGTTGGGGGACGGCGCGCACTGGGGACCGGCGCGGGCGGTGCTCGGTGGATCCGGCTACTGGTCACTGGAAGGAGCGGTGCAGGTAATGAACCTGGGTGCGGAAGCGCGTCAGCTCGAGGTGCGCTGGCCCGGCGGCCGCCGCACGGTGATCGCTCTGCCGGCCGGCGCGCGGGAGGTGGTCGTCGGTTTCGAAGGACTGATCCAGGCCGACCGCGCCAACGGCATCTGAAACCCAGGGCTTGCGGGGAAGCTCATTTGCGCCGGGCATTGTCGGGACCATATTGGCCATTAGTTGAACCCGACCACTCGCCATGAACGCCTGCCGGAAACCGGATGTTGCCGTCGTGCCCCGTTCGCTCGGCGGCCTGCTCCTCCTGCCGCTGCTTCTCGGGCTCACGCTTTCCGCGGCGGCCTGTCGAAGCACTCATTTCCCGGATCACCCGCAGCAGCATCGGCTGGCCGAGGCCCTCGCCGCCGCGCCCGACCCCTACTACAAGCTGCTGGCCAATGGTGTGTTCAGCCGTTTGGCCGGCCGCTTGCCGGAAGCGACCACGAAGGAGTGGCTGCGGCAGATCAAGGAACAGCACTGGAAACACCTCGAACCCCTCGCCTCCGCCCAGGCCGTGGTCACCGAACTGCGCGATCGGGGTTTGCCCCCCGGTGGCAGACACTGTCCAGACCGCGCTCAAAGCCCTGGCCTCGCAACGCCCGGCAACCCTCGATCCCAAACTCGAGGCCGCCGCCGTGAAACAGGGTCTGGTCGAAGCCTACTACGGATTCTTCCCCCGCCGACCCGCTGAGCCTCCCGTCCGCCTCGCCCGATCCCCACTTTCCGATCCCGCCTGCCTCATGAAAACGCCCTGGTCATCAGTGGTGGCGGCGCGAAGGGCGCCTTCGCCGTCGGCGCCTTCGAACACCTCCGCGAGCAGAACCTCACCTTCGACCTCGTCGCCGGCACCAGCACCGGCGCGCTGATTGCACCGCTGGTGGCCACCGACGACGTCGCGCTGCTCCGCTACATCTACACCAGCGTCCGTAACGAAGACGTCATCCTGTCCCGGGACCTGTTGAACGTCCTGACGCACGACGCGATCTACGACACCAACCCGCTCTGGAGCCTGATCAACTCCTTCGTCAACCGCGAACGCTACGAGAAGATCCTGGCCTCGGCCGTGGAGGTCTTCCTGGCCACGGTCAACCTGCAGACCGGCGGCATCGAGTACTGGAACCCGCGCACCAGCGGCCCGGGCGGCACCGCCCTCGACCTGCGCGCCTTCCAGCGGGCCATGATGGCCTCGGCCAGCATGCCTGTCCTCATGCCGCCCATCACCATCCTTGAAGGTGGCGCCCAGCATGTGGACGGCGGCGTCCGCGAAATCGCGCCGCTCAAGGTCGCCATTGACCACGGCGCCACCGACCTCTACGCAATCCTCCTCACCCCCGCCCAGCACGAGCCTAAACCCGACCGGTACGTGTTTCTCGTGAAGACCCTGCTACGCTCGATCGATCTGTTCACGCAGGAAGTCCTGGCCAATGACCTCGCCACCGCCCTGATCTACAACCAGGCCATCCGCCATCGCGAAACCCTCCGCGCCAAGGCCGCCAGACTCCTCACCAAGAAACAGGTCAAAGCCCTCTTTGACGACCCGGCCAATCCCGATCCGTTCGCCGGCAAACGCCTGCTCAACCTCTATGTCATCCGGCCCCAGGAGGAGTTGCCCATTGACTCGCTCCAGTTCAGCCCCGTGGCCATGTCGCAGATCATGACCCTCGGCGGTGAAGCCGCGCGCCGCGCCCTCGCCGCCGGCCCGGTTCTATCCCTATGAACCTGTGGAGCAGGCGTCTCGCTTCTTTCCCTCACTGTGGTGCGGGCTTCCAGCCTGCACCCTTGGGCGTGCGCGCCCCTCGCCAGCCGCGGCCGGCGTGCCGGCGCCTTGAACAACTCAACGACGAACCGGCCCCTCTCCTCCCGCCTCTTTCCGCCTCGCTCCCCGACCGCCATGCCCATGACACCCACTGACGAGATACCCGAAGGCCGCGTGCGGGCACGCGGCTTGCACCCTCACCCGCTTCACCCTGCCGATCCGCCGGCTCTCGGACGCCCCTGGCGAGGCCGGACCCCTGCCGCGCCCTGGCTGGCAGTCGCCTTTGCGTTCGGCCTGGAAGCGGGCGGCCCGTTGCTCGAAGCAGCCACCCCACCGCAGCTCGAACTGCGGCCGGGCGATCACATCGCCATCCTGGGCAACGCCCTGGCCGATCGCTTCCAGCATTCCGGCCACTTCGAGACCCTGGTGGTCGCGCGCTTTCCCGAACGGGATCTCGTCTTCCGCAACCTGGCGGTGGCCGGGGACGAACTCGTCACGCGCCATCGCTCG
Source organism: Verrucomicrobiota bacterium (assembly GCA_027493615.1). Taxonomy (GTDB): domain Bacteria; phylum Verrucomicrobiota; class Verrucomicrobiia; order Limisphaerales; family J093; genus DSVZ01. The sequence continues at coordinate 123,116 of JAOSKK010000036.1, read as the reverse complement.
GAGAACTTCGGTTCGCCCGACGACTGGCTGAAGCGGGTGCAGGCCGACGTCGTGCTCGCGTTCTTCGGCTTCAACGAGTCGTTTCGTGGTCCCGAGGGGCTGCCGCGCTTCCGCACCGAGCTCGAGCAGTTTATCGACCACACGCGCGCCCAGTCCTACAGCCCCCGCGGCCACCCGCGCCTGGTGTTGTTCTCCCCCATCGCCGCCGAGCGACATCGCGACCTGAACTTCCCCGGACCCCGCGCCGCTCAACGCCAACCTTGCGCGCTACGCGGCGGCCATGGCGGAAGTGGCCCGGGCGAAAGGCGTGCCCCTAGTCGACCTCTTCACCCCGTCGCAGCGGTTGTACGCCGACGCCGCCGACGCCGGTCTTTCGCTCACCGTCAACGGTCTCCATCTGACGGAGGAAGGCGACGCGCGCCTCGCGCCGGTCCTGTTCGAAGGTCTGTTCGGCGACCCGCCCCCACCGGGCGATCACAGCCGGCTGCGCGACGCGATCAACGCGAAGAACCACGCCTGGCATCAGCGTTACCGGACCGTCGATGGCTACAACGTCTACGGCGGCCGCTCGCAGCTCAGCTTCGAGTCCGGACCGGGCGGTCCGAGGATCACGAACTACCAGGTCATGCAGGAGGAGATGTCGCAGCGCGATGTGCTCACGGCGAACCGCGACCGTCGCGTCTGGGCCGTGGCGCGCAGTAGCGACCGCGAGGTGGCCGACACAAACCTCCCCCACCACCCCCGTCGCGTCCAACAAACCCGGCCCGAACCCGGACCAAACCCACGTGTTTCTCAGTGGCGAAGAAGCGGTGGCCCGGATGACGGTGCACTCGGGCATGCAGGTGAACCTGTTCGCCTCCGAAGCCGAGTTCCCCGCGCTGATCAACCCCGTCCAGATGGCCTGGGACACCCGCGGCCGCCTCTGGGTGGCGGTCTGGCCCAATTATCCTTCGCGCCGCCCCGACAGCCCCCGCGGCGACAGCCTGCTCGTCTTCGAGGACACCGACCGCGACGGTCGGGCCGATCGCTGCACGCCGTTCCTCGACGACCTCAACGCCCCCACCGGCTTCCAGTTCTACCGCGATGGCGTCCTGGTGGTCCAAGCCCCGGATGTCTGGTGGGTGCGCGACACCGACGGCGACGGCCGCGGCGACTGGAAGCAGCGCGTGCTGATGGGACTGGACTCGGCCGACACCCATCACACCGCCAACGCGCTGTGTCTCGACCCGGGCGGTGCCGTGTACCTCAGCGACGGCGTGTTTCATCGGACGCAAATCGAGACCGCCGAGGGTCCGGTCCGCAACAACGACGCCGCCATCTACCGCTTTGTCCCCCGCACGGGCGCCTTCGAAACCTACATCCCCTACGGCTTCGCCAACCCCCACGGCCGCGTCTTCGACCGCTGGGGCAGCGACCTCGTGACCGACGCCACGGGCAACGAGAACTTCTTCGGCCCGGCCTTCAGCGGTCGCCTGGATTACCCGGCCAAGCATCGCGGCATGCGGCAGTTCTGGGCGCGGCCCTCCCGGCCCTGCGCCGGCACGGGGCTTCTGAGCAGCCGGCACTTTCCCGCGGAGTTCCAGGGCAATTTCCTCAACTGCAATGTCATTAGCTTCCAGGGCATCTACCGCGTGGGCATGACCGAGGAGGGATCGGGCTTGAAGGGCGAGACCCTCGAGCACCTCGTGCATTCCAGCGACCCGAACTTCCGTCCTGTCGCGGTGGGCAACGGCCCCGATGGCGCGCTCTACTTCCTCGACTGGCACAACCCGATCATCGGGCACATGCAGCACCATCTGCGGGACCCCAACCGCGACGCCGCCCACGGCCGCATCTACCGGATCACGTGCAAGGACCGGCCGCTGCTCCGCCGCTTGAGATCGTCGGCCAGCCGATCCCCGTCCTGCTCGACCTGCTCAAGGCACCGGAGAACCTCACGCGCGAACTGGCCAAGATCGAGCTCGACACCCGCAATTCGGCGGTCGTTCTCGCGGCCGCCAGACGCTGGGTGAGGGAACTGGACCCCGCCGACCCCGACTACGCGCATCACCTCACCGAGGCGCTCTGGCTCCACCAATGGCACAACGTGCTCGATTGGTCGCTGCTCGCGCGTCAGTTGCAGTCGCCCGAACCGCGCGCCCGCGCCGCCGCCACGCGCGTGCTCTGCTACTGGCGGGACCGCGTGCCCGATGTCCTGGTCCTGCTGCGCGACCAGGCCCGGGATCCGCATCCGCGCGTTCGCCTCGAGGCGGTGCGGGCCGCGAGCTTCTTCCGCCAGGCCGAGGCGGCGGAAGTGGCGCTGGCCATCCTTGCCCAGCCCACGGATTACTACCTGGACTACACGCTCGGCGAGACGTTGCGGCAGCTCGAACCCTACTGGCGACGCGCCCTCGCCGAAGACGCAGCCTTCGCGGCCGACAATCCAGCGGGCATGCGTTACCTCCTCGACCGCCTGAACTCGGCCGAGCTGCTCGAACTGCCGCCCCGCGACGACGTCCGCACCGCCATCCTCGGTCGGGCCGAGATCCCGGACGCGACGCGGAACGTGGCATTGGTGGCGATGGCGGAAGGACGGCGCACTTCACCTGCCGCGCTGTTGGTCGGATTGCTCGAAGCAGCCGGCAAGGACGGGGGGCTTGAAGCGGGTGGTGCTGCGGCGGGTGTCGCGGCGACTTACGCCCGCTTGCTGCCGCTGCAACCGGCGGACGCCTTGCGCCCGTTGCGTCCGCGCCTGCTCGCGCTGGCCCAAGCGAGTCCGGTCGCCGGTCTGCGCCCGGCCACTTGGGCGGCCCTGGTCGTGGCCGACGGCGGACCGGACGCGGTCTGGCCGGAAGCCGCCACCGCACCCGAGCGCCTGGCCGATCTGCTGAACGGCCTGCCCGTCCTCTACGATCCGGAACTGCGCGCCGCCGCCTACGAACGCGTCCTGGCGCTCCTGAGTCCGACGGGCTCGAACAGACCGGCGTCCGGGACGGGCGCCGGCTCGGTGGCGGCGATGGTGCGACCAGCGGCCATCCGGGCCCTGGTGTCCATGCCGCGCGACACGGACCGGACCTTTGCCACGCTGGCGGGTTTGATCGCCCGGGGCGAGGACGCCATGGCGTCGGCGCAGGGATTGCGGGTCCTGCCGCGCAGCGCATGGTCGCAGGACGAAGCCGCGGCGGCAGCGCAGGCCCTCGTGGATTGGGCCGGGATGGTGCCCGCCGAGCGACGCACCGAGCAGGACTACGTCGAGACCGTGCAGTTGGCGGAGGAGTTGGCGGGCGTGCTGCCGGCTGACGCAGCCGGGGCGTTGCGACGCGAGCTACGGGCGTTGCGCGTCCCGGTGTTCGTGGTGCGCGCGGTGCGCGAGCAGATGCGCTTTGACACGCCGCGGCTCGTGGTCGAGGCGGGCAAACCGTTCGAGGTGGTGGTCGAGAACCCCGACTTCATGCCGCACAACTTCGTGGTGGTGAAACCGGGCACGCGGCCGCGGGTGGGGGCACTGGCCGAGGCGATGACACCCGACCAGCGCGATCGCCAAGGCCGGCCGTATGTGCCGTCGAGCCCGGACATTCTCGGCGCAACGCGCCTGCTCGAAGCGGGTCAGCGGCAAGCCCTGAAGCTGACGGCCCCGGACGCCGCGGGCGATTACGAGTTCGTCTGCACCTTCCCGAACCACTGGCAGACCATGTGGGGCTGGCTGATCGTCACGCCGGATCCGGACGCTTATCTCGAACGGCATCCGGTGTCGGCACCGGCCGGCCCCGGCGCGACCGACCACAGCGGGCACGAACACCTTCACGCGCCCTGAGCGCGGGATCCGAAGGGCGAAGGTCGAGAGCGGAAGGGCTGTCTGTCCGGGGGTTCATCAACCCTCCGCGCCGCCTTCCCGGCCTGCGCCAACCACGGATTGACGTGGCGGGCTGGCAAGCTACGCTTACCCGCATCATTCGCTATCTTTTCAACGCTTTCGCCGTCCCGAGCCGCCCGGCGCGCGTCCGGAGCGGGCCGGAATGGTCCGCCTTGGTTCTGGGGCTTGGGTTCGTCGTTGCCGCACAGGCCGAGGCGCCGGACTTCCTGCGCGACGTCCGGCCCGTGCTCTCCCAGCACTGTTTCAAGTGTCACGGCCCCGATGAACAGGCGCGCAAGGCGGGTTTGCGCCTGGACCAGCGCGATGCCGCGCTCGCGCCGCTGCGTTCCGGGAAGCCGGCCATCGTGCCCGGCAGCCCCGACGCCAGCGAGTTCGTGAAGCGCCTGTACACGGAGGACGAGGATGACCTGATGCCGCCCCCGGCCACCAAGCGTCCCCTCACCGGCGCGCAGAAAGACGTGCTCCGCCGCTGGGTGGCCGCGGGCGCGCCCTATCAGCCGCACTGGGCGTTCCTGGCGCCGAAGCAGGTGGAGCCGCCGGCGGTGCGGCAGACCGAGTGGCCGCTCGGCCCGCTGGATCACTTCGTCCTGGCGCGGCTCGAGGCGGAAGGGCTGGCTCCCTCCCCACCCGCGGACCGTCACCGCTTGATCCGGCGGGTGTCGCTGGATCTGATCAGGCTGCCGCCAACCCCGGAGGAGGCGGACGCGTTTGCGCGCGACCCGGCTCCCGAACCGGAGGCCTACGCGCGGGTGGTGGACCGCCTGCTGGCATCGCCGCATTACGGCGAACGCTGGGCGCGGCGCTGGCTGGACCTGGCGCGCTACGCGGACACGAACGGTTTCGAGAAGGACCGGCCCCGCTCGATCTGGCCCTGGCGCGACTGGGTGATCGAGGCCTTGAACGCCGACCTGCCCTTCGACCAGTTCACCATCCAACAGCTCGCGGGGGATCTCCTGCCCGGCGCCACGCCCGCCCAGCGCATCGCCACCGGCTTTCACCGCAACACCATGCTGAACGAGGAAGGGGGGATCGACCCGCTCGAATACCGGTTCTACAGCGTGGTGGACCGGGTGAACACCACGGGGACGACCTGGCTGGGCCTGACCGTGGGCTGTGCGCAATGCCACACCCACAAGTACGATCCGATCTCCCAGCGCGAGTACTACCGGTTCCTGGCGTTCCTGAACAACGCCGACGAGCCCGTCCTGGAGGTGCCGTCGCCTGAGCTCGAGCCGAAGCGCCGCGCGATCCTCGCCGAGATTGCGAGCCTCGAGGCCGATCTCGTGCACCGGTTCCCCCGAGGAACACTGGCAGGACGCGACGCCCGTGCCGACGTTCGTGGCGCAGAGCGGCGCCGCGGGCGGCGTCGGGAGCGACGGCACGGTGCAGCTCGCGGGGGAAAGCGCGGACAAGGACGTTTACACCCTGACGCTCACGACGGACCTGACGCGCGTCGGGAGGCTCAAACTCGAGGCGTTGACCGATCCTTCGCTGCCGAAGTCCGGGCCCGGCCGGTCCGAGGGCGGGAACTTCGTCCTGACCGAAATCGAAGTGACGGTGGCGCCGGGCGACGGGTCGGAGGCGCCGGTGCCGGTCCGGATCGCGCGGGCGGAGGCGGACTTCTCGCAGAGCGGCTTCGCGGTGGCCCGGGCGATCGACGGCAAGCCCGACACCGGCTGGGCCATCGGGGGCGGTGCCAACCCGAATGTGAACCGGACCGCAACCTTCACGCTGGCCGAACCGGCGGTGTTTGCTTCGGGCACACGGCTCACCGTACGGCTGGTGCAGCAGTTCGGAGGACGGCACACCCTCGGGCGGTTCCGGTTGAGTGTGGGAGAGGAAATCCCGGACGCGCGACCGCTGGCGGAGCGACGGGCGGCGCATCGCGACGCGAAGTTGCGTGCGTGGGTGGAGCGCGAGCGGGAGCGGGCCGTGCCCTGGACCTTGCTGACGCCCCTGACCGCGCGCGGGTCCGTGCCGGTCCTGACCATCGAGCCTGACGGCGGTGTGTTTGTGACGAGCGACCAAACCAAGAGCGACACGTACGATCTGACCTATCGGGTCGACCCGCGCGGGATCACGGCGCTGCGGCTCGAGGTGCTGCCGGACGATCGGCTGCCGTTACGCGGCCCGGGTCGCGTCGATTACGAAGGGCCGATCGGCGATTTCTTTCTCTCGACGTTCCGGGTTCAAGCCGACGGGCAACCGGTCGCCTTCACGCGGGCGACGTCAAGCTTCGCGGCAGGCGGCAACGACGCCACCAAGGCCATTGACGACGATCCACAATCCGGCTGGTCCATCGACGGCGGCCAGGGGCGGCGGCACACGGCGGTCTTTCACCTGGCGGAGCCGCGGGTGGAGGCGGGCGAACTGGCGGTCCACCTGCTGTTCGAGAAGCATTACTCGGCGGGCCTGGGCCGGTTCCGACTCTGGGCCACCGACGCGCCCAGCGGCGGCGAAGCGAGTCCGTTGCCGGACGATTTGCTGGCGCTCACCGCCCGCCGCTTCGAGGATCTGACGGACGCGGAGCGGGAACGATTGCTGCGCCATTTCGTGACGGTGGCACCGGAACTGGCCGCCGAACGGGAGCCGATCGAGAAGTTGCGTCGGGAGCTGCCGGCGTATCCGACGACGCTGGTGATGCGCGAGCGGCCGCCCGAGAATCCGCGGCCGACGTTTGTGCATCACCGGGGCGAGTTCCTGTCTCCGCGGGAGCGGGTTGAGCCGGGCGTGTTTGCCGTGCTGCCGGACCTGCCGGAAGGCGCGCCGCGCAACCGCCTCGGGCTCGCGCGCTGGCTGGTGTCGCCGGACAACCCCTTGACGGCGCGCGTGACGGTGAATCGCGAATGGGCGGCGTTCTTTGGCCAGGGACTGGTGGCGACGGTGGATGACTTCGGCTTCCAGGGCGAGTTGCCGACGCACCCGGAACTGCTCGACTGGCTGGCCGTGGAGTTCATCAAACAGGGATGGTCGCTGAAGCGGTTGCACCGGCTCATCGTGACCAGCGCGACGTATCAGCAGGATTCGGTGGTGCGGGCCGGCCTGCTCGAGCGCGATCCGCAGAACCGGTGGCTGGCCCGCGCGCCACGGATGCGACTCGAGGCGGAGCTCGTGCGGGACACGGCGTTGTCCGCGGCGGGGCTGCTCTCCCCGAAGCTCGGCGGGCCCAGCGTGTTCCCGCCCCAACCGGCCAGCGTCACGAAGGAAGGCGCGTACGGTCCGCTCGACTGGCAGGTCAGCCCGGGAGAAGACCGGTACCGACGCGGCCTCTACACGTTTGCGAAACGGACCGCACCCTTTGCGATGTTCAACACCTTCGACGGTCCGAGCGGAGAGGCCTGTGTGGCGCGTCGGGAGGTTTCGAACACGCCGCTCCAGGCGCTCACGCTGCTGAATGACGAGGTCTTCCACGAGGCCGCGCAGGCGTTGGGTCGCGTCACGGCCACCGCGCCGGGAGACGAGGCCGGGCGCGCGCGCTTTCTCCTGCGGCGTTGCCTGACGCGCGAACCGGACGTGTTCGAGCTGGAGCGCATGCTGCACTTTTACCGCGTGCAGAAGGCGCGGTTCGCCGCGGACGAAGGGGGGCGCGAGTCGTGGCGGGTGAGGAAGCCGGGGAGCGAGGCGATGGAGGAAGAGACGGGACGCGGGCCGTACCCGAGCCGTCCACGGGTGCAGGCGGGACGCCCGCACCACCAAATGAAAGCCACCTTGCCGGGGGCGGCCCGCACCACCGGACGCCGTGGAGCGGGCGGCGTGGACGGCGGTGGCGCGGGTGGTGTTGAACCTGGATGAAACGGTCACGAAGAACTGAAGGGAACGAGGACCTGCCATGAGCTTACCCCTGGAGCTGCGGAACGAACACGCCCGGCATATCACGCGTCGCTGGTTCCTGCGCGACTGCGGGGTTGGGCTGGGCAAGATCGCGCTGGCTTCATTGCTGGCCGGCACGTGGCGCCCGGGCCGGGCCGTCGCGTCGCCAGCGCCGGTGGCCGGGGTTGGCCCGAACCCACTGGCGCCGCGGCCGCCCCATTTTCCCGGCAAGGCCCGGCACGTGATTCACCTCTTCATGGCGGGGGCGCCGAGCCAGTTGGACCTGTTCGACTACAAACCGAAGCTGGCGGAGATGGAGGGCAAGCCCCTTCCCCCTCGGTGATTGGCGACCAGCGCTATGCCTTCATCCGGGCGGATGCGGGCGTGCTGGGACCGCGCTTCCCGTTCGCCCGGCACGGTCAGAACGGGGTCGAGTTGTCCGAGATGCTGCCGCACCTGGCGGGGATCGTGGACGACATCTGCCTGGTGCGGTCGTGTCGAACCGACCAGTTCAACCACGCGCCGGCGCAGATCTTCTTCAACACGGGCTTCTCCCAACCCGGCCGCCCCAGCCTCGGGTCATGGGTGGTGTATGGCCTGGGCTGCGAGACCAGCGACTTGCCCGCGTTTGTGGTGATGTCCACCGGGGCGGGCATCAGCGGCGGCGCGGCCAACTGGTCCAGCGGGTTCCTGCCGACGCTCTACACCGGCGTGCGCTTTCGGAACACCGGCGATCCGATCCTGAACGTCAGCCTGCCGCCGGGCGTGGACGACCGGTTGCAGCGCGATTCCCTCGACCTGGTGCGCGAGCTGAACCAGCGCCAGCTCGAACGCGTGGGCGACCCCGAAATCGCCAGCCGGATCGCGTCCTACGAGATGGCTTACCGTCTCCAAACGTCGGCGCCGGACCTGATGGATCTGCGGAACGAAAGCCCCGAAACGCTCGAGCTGTATGGGTGCGACCCGGCCAAGCCGTCCTTCGCGCGGGCGTGTCTGCTGGCGCGGCGCATGGTCGAGCGCGGGGTGCGGTTCGTGAACATTTATCACGAAGGCTGGGACGCTCACTCCGATGTGGCAGGCAATCTGAAGAGCAACTGCGCCGCCACCGACCAGGCCTCCGCGGCGTTGGTGAAGGACCTCAAACAGCGCGGGATGCTGGACGAAACGCTGGTCGTCTGGGGCGGCGAGTTCGGTCGCACGCCGATGGTCGAGACCAACGCCGCGCTCGGTCGGAGTCTGGGGCGCGATCACCATCCGCAGGCGTTCACGATGTGGCTGGCGGGGGGCGGTATCAAACCCGGCCTGGTGTACGGCGCCACGGATGAACTGGGGTTCAACATCGTCGAGGATCCGGTGCATGTGCACGACCTGCAGGCGACGATCCTGCACTGCCTGGGTTTCGATCACGAACGGCTCACGTTCTTCCACCAGGGCCGTCACTATCGCTTGACCGACGTGCACGGTCGCGTCGTCAAGGACCTGCTCGCCTGAACCGGCACGGGCAGGGGGTTTCTCCGCCGATTACGAACATCGGGGATGGGGGAAGTGACGGGTCGGGCGGTGCATGGAGAGCTCGCCTGGCTGCCGCGGGCTTCCCGAATCCACCTCAACGCGCGCCCGCGCCGAACTCGGCCACGACCCGCAGGCGACCGACGTTCGGCGAAAGCCGGATGAGCCGGGCCTGCGGGTCAAAGTCCTCGTGCGGCACGCCGTTCACCGTCACGCGGCTCAGCGGCCGCTCGCCAGGGGCACGCAAGCGCAGGACCAACCGCAGGCACGGCCGGGCCGTGGGCGACTTGATTTCTGCCACGATCCGCCCTGACGCGAGGGCCGAAGTGATCTGGAAATCCACCGTGCCGAAGCGTGTCGGCGCCCGGGTCACGGTCACCGTCCGCCCGTCGGCGAGCCAGGCGCTGGGAACGAACGGCGCCAGCCAGAGCTCGAGACCACGCTCCGTCACCAACAGCGTCCGCGTCTGGTGCAGGAAATAGCCGGTCTCGTGCGTCTTGTCCCACGCACCGCTGTGCCGGAAGTGTTCCCAGAACGTGAGGACCTCCGGATTCACCAGCGACGCGAGGGCGTTGAAGTAGGAGCGGAGGAACGGCCGCACGTCGTCGCGCTGCCCGTAGATCTCCGCGTTGCGCGTGTAGAAGGGCTGGACCTTGGAGAAGCCGCCGCGATTGAACCAGTCCCTGGCGTTGTCGCTCGCCGCGTAATCGAACCAGCCGTCGGCGAGGAACTGCACGTCCTCCATGTGATCGAGCATCGGACCAACTGCGTCGTCAAACGGATCGAGCACGCCCGTGGGCACCATCTGATGGGCGCCCAGTTCGACGTCGTAACACCAACTGCGCCCCGCGTCTTCGCCCGGGAAGAAGGCGCCGAGTTGCCCGGGGCTATGGACCTGGGACGGGTAGTAGGCCACCCACGTGCCGTCGCGCAGTGGCACCGCGGGGAGACAACGAGCGAGTCCAGGCGAAGGCGTTGAGGGTGTTCCCACGCAAACTCTCGCCCGCCCGCGCGAACGTCGCGGCGTCTGCGTCGCCCAAGCCGCTGAGCGCGTCGCCCAGGTGCCGCAACGCCGCGGCGTAGTACGCGTTCAAGCAGAAGTGATAGGCGAACGCGTTCCAGTCCGCCATCACCCCGGGCGGCATCAGCCCCGGTTCCGGCCGATACCCGGGCGTCAGGAAGTTTCGGCCGGACGCTCGGCTGGCGCGGCGTGACCGGCCGCTTTCTCGCGCGGTCGAACCGGCTTCCGCCCCGGCCACGCGGCGGGTCGTCTTCTCGGTCTGCGCCACGATCCAGCGACCGACGCGTTTCAGTTCGGGGGCCACTTCGGACAGCCATGCGCGATCGCGGGTCAGCTCGACGTGTTCGCCCAGCGTCCACAGGTGCCAGGCGGTGCCGAACGTCGTGTAGCCCGTCGTGAGAAAGCCCTCGGGAGCATAGCGCTGTACGAAGAAGTCGAGGCTGCGCCGCGCGAACTCGTGGTGCCCCAGGAAGTCCATGCCGCGGATCACCGAGTGCGCCTCGCTCTCGAGCGGCCCGTAGCTCATGGCCGCAATCCAGGGCGCCACGCGCGCGCCGTCGGCTTCGTTGCGCGCGGCGATCCAGCACCGCACCTGCGACGAGCGGATCAGGTCGTTCAGGAATGGCTCGGGTGTCTGGATCTCAGCCGCCGGCGCCAACACCGCCTTCCAGTACGCTTCCACCGCCGCGCGCAACGGCTCGGGACCGGGCAGACCCGCGAGGTCCTCCGTCGGAAACCCGGGCGGCAGGAGGAACACAACCCAGCGATCCGCCCCGGCCAGGAAGGCCTCGCGCGGAAACCGCAACGACGCTCCCGAGACACTGGGCTGAGCATTCCCCTGACCGTCCCCAAACCGTTTCACCGCGGCGATCGGTTGTCCGACCTGCTGCACCACGAACCCGTAGGCCGCGGGCGTGATGGTGTATGGCGCCGCGCTCGAGGACGGGGCATTGAACGTCAGGTGCAGCGGCGTCACCGGACTGTTGGCCGTCGCGGCGGACACCACAAACTCGATCACCGCCACCCCGCGCCGGCCGACGCGGGCGGGGTTCGTGCCCGGCGGATCCGTGGGCGCCACAAACACGCGCTGACTGAGCAACACCCCCGCATGGGCGCGGTTGATCACCGGGATGGGCAACCATCCTCCGTCCAGATGGCGGCTCACCTGCTCGGCCGGACGGTCCTCAAACTCGAAGCGCAGACTGCTGCTGCCCTGGCTCCACTGCGTCGTCGTGTCGGGCGAGGTCCGGAAGCGGACCGTGCCGTCGCGTTCGACGACGTACTTCGTGTTGTCGGCTGCCAGCGACACCATGACCGGGCCTTCCCGCTGGACGGGGTTGTGCGTCCGCGCCATCGCTTGCACCAGGGTCTGGTCCGGCAACGCCCGTACTTCCTCGAGCGTGGTCCGGCGGCCGGCGATCTGCCGCTTGTACTCGGCCAGCGCCAACGGCTGGTCGGCCCGACAGAAGTAGGCCCCGAGATCGGGCAGGTAAACCGGGCCGCGTTCGAGAATGTCTTCGACCGCCACCGCGACGCGGTCCCACGGCAGCGTCAGCCGGAGATGCGTCGGATCCGAGGCGAGCGGGGAAGGTCGACTGTACCGGACGGTCAACCGTTGCACGCCGGCCTCGTTCCACGTGAGGGCCGCGTTGCCCAACAGCTCGCCGTTGTAGATCTCGATCAGCCTCGCGCTTCCCAAGTCCAGGCGTTCCGCGAAGGCCGCCGGCACCCGGGCCGGACGCTCGAACTGCACCAGTACCGACGTCGTCGCCCAGCGCGACCGGGTCAGCGCTGCCGGACGTTGCACCCGGACCAAATCCCCGGTGGCCGGCCAGATCCAGCGCACTTTGCGGGTCAGCAGCAAGCCGTCGTCCGGCGAACGCGCCCCAGCCTGAAACACAAGGGCGTCGCCTTCACGACGGTGCTCGCCCTTCAAGGGCAGCCATTCGCCCTGCCACGCCGATTCGCCAAACCAGCCCTCGACGCGGACCTGATCCGCCGCGGGCACCTGGGCGGGGTCGGCAAACGCCAGCCGAAGTTCCTTCAGCGCCCGCCGGTTCAGCCATTGCAGACCGACACACGCCTGGCCCGTCGCGCTGACCGGCGCCGCGTAGGCTCCCGTCGCGTCGGGGTCGAGGTCGGTCTCGAGGAACAGATCCTCGGCCGGGAACTCCTCAATGCGGGAGGCCCGGGTGCCGTGCGTCCGCCCGGGATCCCAGGTTACGACCCGGCCGAACGGGGCCATGTCCACGGGTGCCGCAGCAGCGGTGACGGTGGCGGTCACCGGGTGGATTCGAGTCAGGCGGGCGTCCGCCCAGTTGGCCATGTCGCAAGCGATTCCGTCGCCGGCGTCGTTCGCCTCGAGGGCGAGGGCATGCGCGCCGGCCACGGACACGCGCACCGACCGGGGCGGGTCCTCCGGCCGCAGCACGCCGCTGTCGAACTTCGCCTCGCCATCCACCAGCACGCGGAACACCACGCTGCCCCCCGCCCCCGCAGGGCTGCAGACCCACCTGGGCTTCGAAGGTCGTGTATTCGCCCTCGAGGAGGACTTCGATGCGGCCCCCGGCGTGATGACCGAGGCCCTTGGTGAAGGACTGCGTCCCGATGCGGAGCGGTTCACCCGCTTGGGCTCCCGCATGGGCTGCGACGTCCCAGCCCAGTGCGCCCCAGCCTTGGCTCGTGCCGATGATGCGCTCCGGCACATCGGACAGGTACTCGGTGGTTTCCGCCGCGATGCCGGGTGCCAGGTTGCTGGCAGCAAACCCGGCGAGCACGGACCCGACGAGGACGGTAAGACGGCGAAGGCGCGAGGAACGTTGGGAGTTCATAAGATGCCAGGGCCCCAACGCTGCCGGCGGCCCCTTCACCTGTCAACGCTTCGGCCATCGCCGCCGACCGCCGCGCGGCCGCTGCCGTCACGCAAAGCGGTGCTGAAGCACACGCACTCCAGACGCTGCGCGACGCCCCACACCGCCGGACCCGCGCGGAGCGTTTGGAGTGCGTGTGCTTCAGCACCGCTTTTCCAATGCCTCCGCGTCTCCCCACCTCGTCGCCTCAGGCAGAGCCTCCTGACGTCGGCTCCTACGGGGGGCGAGTCCGGCCGGTAGGAGTCGAGGTCACGAGACTCAGGCAGAGCCTCCTGACATCGGCTCCTACGGGGGAGATCTCGCGAGAGTCTGCGAGAAGTCCCCGGTTCCCGACCATCCCGAGTGGGACCCGTGCCCGGGCCGGCCTCCGCGGGGTGGAGGGCAGTCAAGCGCCGGCCGGGTGCGGGTCCCACAGAAACGCTCAACACCGTCTTGTTATGATGTCCGTTCCTTCGTCCTGCCGTCGGTCGCGGGGGTTCACCCTGATCGAGGTTGCTCGTCGTCATCGCCATCCTCGGCATTCTGGCTGCCCTGCTGCTGCCGGCCCTGTCCCGCGCCAAGGGTCGGGCTCACGCCATTATCTGCCTCAGTCAGCAGCGGCAGTTGGGGTTGGCCAGCTACCTCTATCAGGCCGAACACGATGACCGGTTTCCCGAGGTCTATCACGGCGGCTACCTGCCCGCCGCAGGCGCTCCCCAACGTCCCTGGGTGAGCGGTTGGATGGACTGGTCGACGCACTCGGACAACACGAACATCCTTCTCCTGCTCGATCCGCGTTACGCCACGCTGGCCCCCTACTTCAGCCGGACCAAGAACCTCTACAAGTGTCCCGCCGACCAGTACCTCTCCGAGGCGCAGAAGGGGAAGGGTTGGAGGGAACGGGTGCGCACCGTCACGGGCAATGCCCTGGTCGGGGCCGGCAACGCCGAGACCGGCCCGCTGGGGGACCCGTTTCCGTCCGTCGCCTACGCCCACCTGACCAAGGCGTCTGAACTGCTCGTGCCCGGCCCCAGTGACACCTGGTTGTACGCCGACGAATTCCCGGGCAGCGTCAGCGACGCCGCCTTCTTCCCGCCCAACCGTCCGACGCAGTTCGTGGATGTCCCCGGCACCGGCCACAACGGCGCCGGCACGTTTGTCTTCGCCGACGGTCACGGCGAACTCCATCGCTGGGTGGGCCCGACCCTGCGCCGCCTGACGGTTCTGCCCGGGACTTACACCGTGAACCTCGCCACGCCGGCCGGCGATCCCGACCTGACCTGGCTCGTCTTGCGGACACCACGGACGGCCGCGACCACGCCGGATCCCGGCTGCGGCCGGTGAATCTGCTTGATAAGCAGCCCTCAGACTCTTATTCGCCTTGCATCACCTATGAACCTGCCTACCCTCGACGCAGCCATGAAGGTCTGGGGTCAATTGCTCGCGGGCAGCCTCGGTTCGGTTGCCGCGCTGGCCCAGATTACCTTCACCCCGGCCGAACTTCCCTCGACGTCGGCACCACTTACACCCGCGCTTATGTCGATGTGGGGGACAAGGATGTCCGCGAACTCGTTGGGGCCCCCGGCGGTCCGCACCGCTGGGACTTCGCGTACCCCCCGAGCGACAAGGAAGTCATGCACCGCCTGGACATCGTTGCGCCTGGCGACGGTGGGCATGGCACGCCCTTTGCCCAGGCGACGTACGCCGAACGGGTGACACGGGAATCGGATCGCTGCCAGAACTGGAGCTATTTCCAGGTGATCGCGGGGGCGGGCCGGTTCTACTACGGTTTCCACGACGCCTGCAAGAAGCCCCAGGCCGACATCGTTTTCGAGACACCCACGCTCGAGCTGCCGGCCGAGGTCACCTTCGGACAGACCTGGCAGCGGGAGGCGGACTGGCAGGATGTGATCGACGCCGGCTTCATCGTCCTGGGCGTCGCCATCCATTTCGTGAACGAGAGCCACGTGGACGCTTACGGCACGGTGGCGTTGCCCGGCCTGGGGGAGCGGCCGGCGCTGCGGGTGAACGAGGTCAACACCTACGTGACCACCGACCTCACCTTCGGGATCCCGATCGACACGCAGATCTTCCGCAACTACTACTGGCTGGTCCCCGGCCTGGGCAAGGCGGTGCACATCATCTCACCGCCCGCGACCGCGGTGCCGCCCGCGGATTTTCCGAAGGCCAAGACCGTCCTGCGGGTGTTCGAGAGCAACGCCATCCGACCGCCCGAACGGCAACCCGTTGGCGACTTGCGCATCGTGCTCAAAGGGCAGGAGGCCTTCCTCACGTGGGCGGCGGAACCGGGCGCCACGGGCTACGAGCTCGAAGTCGCCGGCCAACTGTCCGCGGACGGCGGCTGGACCGTGGCGGGGACGACCACCGACCGGTTCTGGTTTGACCCGGTGCCGCGCGGTGCCGGCGCGAAGTTCTACCGCGTCTACTGGACCCGATGAAGCGCTCGCCTCCAACGCCGTCGGTGGTGCGGGCGTCCTGCCTGCACACCCCCGGTTCCCGGGCCGGCTTCACCCTGATCGAAGCGCTCGTGGTGGTGGCGGTGATCGTCGTGCTGGCCGGCTTGCTCCTGCCCGCCGTGTCCCGCTCGGTGGTGTCGGCCCGCTCGGCCCGCTGCCAGAGCAACCTGCGGCAGATCGGTTATGCCCTGGCGCTGTATCTGGCCGACGAGCGCGTCTACCCGGTCGGGATCTCCACCGGGTTTCGCGGAGGATTGCAGAAGGCGCTGCGACCGCTGGACGTGGCCGCGGCGTTTCGTTGTCCGGAGCGGGCGTGGGTTGCGGCCGAGCCTGCGAACGATTCGGACGGGTCCGGCCCGCTGCCGTTGAATCCGCACTACGGCTACAACTGGCGGGGGACGGCGCCGATCCGGCAGACCCCCAGCGGCCTGCTGGTGATGGAAGGGCCGAACCGCGGGCTGGGCGGGAGTCAGGAGGTGAGCGGCAGGGTGGTGCGCATGGTGAACCTGCCCGAATCGGACGTACGGATGCCTCCCCTGATGATTGTCGCAGGCGACACGCTCGCCGCCCTGACCCTGCCCGGCCTCCGCGACGTCACGCCTTACGACGACCTCGTTTTCAGCCTCTTCCCGCATCCGTTCCGGACCGACCCGGCCGATGACGCCAGCCCGGTGTACCACCTGGGCGTCGGGGACTGGCACCTTGGCGGCGCCAACATGCTGCTGGGCGACGGGCATGTCGAAGGGAGGCGGCAGGAGTGGTGGACGGTGCAAACCCGTGACGTGCAGAGGCAGTGGAATTTCGACTGCCGATTCTCCGAAGAAGCTCCGTGAACGCGGCATCGTGAACGCCTCCGACCTATTCATTGGCTCCTCCGGTTGCTGGCGAAGGTGCCAGGTACCCTCGCGAGCCCTCATCGTTCTCCTGCTGGAGGCCACCGTCCTTGGATCCCTGCGGGCGGACGTGCATTGGAGGGAGAATTTCGACGACCGCTACGTGGACGAACGCTGGTACGCCGATTTCGGGATCTGGGAGTTCGGCCTTCCTACCAGCGGGCCGACCAACTCTTTCCCGATCCCGCGGGTTGCCGGCACGATCCTCGGGGGTGACTATCCGGAAGGCGCCAGCAGCCGCCTGATCCGTGATGAGTCGTTCGTGGTTCCGCCCGCTGAACTCAACCCCCGGTTGCGGTTTCGGCATTGGCGGGCTTTCAACTCCAGTGACAGCGGCTCCGCCCAGGTCAAAGCAGCGGGCGGGGACTGGGGCTGTTCCACTGCCATCGGTCCCGGCTGGTATCTCGACGATGTACGAATCATAACCGATTGCCTCGTAGCCCCCGAGAGACCGAGACGCCCGAAGGCAGCGAGGTCTCCTGTCGCGCTGAAGGCTGTCAGGCGGAGGAAGTATTCAGTCTGGCGCCCGGGGCGCCGGAAGGGGCCACAATTGACCCGGTCCTGGGGGTGTTCACCTGGATCCCCACCGAATGCCAGGGTCCCTCGACCAACCTCATCACCATCACGGTCGTCGTGCAGGAGGTGAACGAAGCGCCGGTCATTGGCGCCGTGCCCCGGGTTGGCTTGGCGGCCGGTGCACCCACCCTCTTCAACGCGACCCAGTATGTCTATGACCCGGACTGTCCGGCGCAGGTCCTGACCTACAGCCTCGACCAGGGTTCACCTGCCAACGCGACGATTGACCCAGCCAGCGGCGTCCTCGATTGGGTGCCCACCCCTGAGCAGGCCGCTCAGAACCACACCCTGAACCTGCGGGTGACCGATGAACTCGGGGCCAGTGCCACGAGGGAAGTCCCTGCGGGGCCCGTGATCCCGGGTCCGCGGATCGTGCAGATCCGGGTCGACGGGGATGCGGTGCTGCGCTGGCTCGAGGCGGTAACAGCGGGCCAGGAACTGTCCGTCCAATCCACGAGCGAGTTGAAGAACCCTCCCCCCGCGACCGCGTGGTCGCCGGTGGGGTCGCCGTTTGTCTGGCAGGCCAATCCGGTCCCGCTGCCGGGCGTGCTGACCGGCGAGAAGCCGCAGGCGTTCTTCCGGCTGGTGCGGTCGCCGTGAATGACGCAGACACCGACACGTTTGCCTGAACCACTACCGATGAATCCGACCATGAAGCTGGAAGGGAAAGCAGGCAGGGACAGCTCCGCTTCAAACCGGTTCACGCCTTCCGAGCGGGTGCGAAGCGGCGCTGTGCGTCCGGCGGTCCGGGCCTTACGCAAAGCGGCGCTCAAGCGCGACGCACTCCAGACGCTGCGCGAAGGTTGCCGCGCGCTGTGGCTGGCTTTGGGCCTTGCCGTTGCCTGCGGGCTCGGCGGTTTCGCGACCGCCACAGCGGAGGTCGTCTGGCGCGAGGGTTTCGAGGGCCCGTCGGCGGAAGACGACTGGGTGGCCGAGGGGGCGTGTGGGAAATCGGACAGCCGACCAGCGGCCCCAAGGCGGCCTTTGCCGGCTTGCGCGTAGCCGCCACCATGCTCGCCGGCGCGCCCCCGGAAGGTCTCGACTCGGTCTTCTATCGTTACCCGTCGTTCGAGGTCCCGCCGGCGGACCGCGCGCCGCAACTCCGGCTGCAACACTGGTACGAGTTCGGCGCCGATGATTACGGTCAGGTGGTGGTGCAGGTGGTGGGCGGCGCGCAGTGGGAACCGTTGAGCACCTACACTGCGCACAGCGGGGGGTATGGACGCGACCCGCCCTCGACCTTCGTCCCTACGCCGGCCAGCGGCTTCGCGTCGGGTTCCTCTTTCACTCGCAGGTCTCAACCAATGGCTTCGGCCGCCCGGAGGTGAACACGCCGGGGCCCGGCTGGTATGTGGACGACGTGGAAGTGGTCACCGGACCGACGGCTTTCCTGAGCAGCGAGAGCTTCGACGACCCGGCGGCGGCCGATCGCTGGCATGTAACCCACGGCTTCTGGGAGATCGGCGTCCCCACCAGCGGACCCGGACAGGCGTGGAGCGGAACGCGGCTGGCCGGCACCGTCTTGGCGGGCCATTGCCCGGAGCACGTCAAGTACAACAGCGCCTGGGGCGCGGCGCCGGATGTGCTGGAGAGCCGGCTGGTCAGTCCGCCGTTTGTGGTGCCCGAGGCCGGGCTGGAACCTCGGCTGCGGTTTCGGCACTGGTACCACTTCGGCGCGGAAGACCGCGGACAGGCCGAAGTCCGGGTCGAAGGCACCGCGGGTTGGGAGACCCTCAGCACCTACACCGCCCACAGTGGCGGCGTGTGGAGCCGACCCGCGCTGGACTTGCGGAAGTACGCCGGTCAGCGGTTGCGAATCGGTTTCCTGTACCTCGGCCAGGTGTCCACCAACGGCTTCGGGCGTTGGGAAGTCGAGACGCCCGGACCCGGCTGGTATGTGGACGAAGTGGAGGTGGTGACCGGACCCCCGAGCTCGCTTGGCCTGGAGGGCTTTGAAGACCCGGCCGCCGAGGATCGCTGGCAGGTGACCCACGGTTTCTGGGAAATCGGTGAACCCCAGGGCGACCGGGTCGGGGCAGTCAGCGGGACGCGCGTCGCAGGGACGGTATTGGGCGGCGATTGCCCGGAGTGGGTCAAGCACAACAGCGCCTGGGGCGCGGCGCCGGACGTGGTGGAAAGCCGGCTCGTCAGTCCGCCGATTGTGGTGCCCGAGGCCGCGCGCGAACCTCGCCTGCGGTTCCGACACTGGTACGACTTCGGCGCCGACGATCAGGGACAGGTTCAGGTGCAACGCGAGGGCGCGGAGACCTGGGAAACGCTGGGTACGTACACGACGCACGGCAGCGGGGTGTGGAGCCGGCCGGCGCTGGACCTGCGGAAGTTCGCCGGCCAGCGATTGCGCGTCGGCTTCCTCTACCACGGCCAGGTGTCTACGAACGGTTTCGGCCGCTGGGAAGCCCCCACGTCCGGACCCGGCTGGTATGTGGACGACGTCGAGATGG
Source organism: Verrucomicrobiota bacterium (assembly GCA_027493615.1). Taxonomy (GTDB): domain Bacteria; phylum Verrucomicrobiota; class Verrucomicrobiia; order Limisphaerales; family J093; genus DSVZ01. The sequence continues at coordinate 103,666 of JAOSKK010000036.1, read as the reverse complement.
TGACAGGTTCCCCGACCTTCCTCGCACCCGAGGGTTTCGACGATCCCGGCGCGGTGGATCGCTGGGAAGTGACCGGCGGGGTCTGGCAGATCGGCGAGCCCACAAGCGGGCCAAACCGGGCGGCCAGTGGAACGCGCGTTGCCGGCACCGTGTTGGCCGGCGATTACCTCGAACGCGTGAAGTACAACAGCGGCTGGCGCGGCACCCCGGATGTGGTGGAAAGCCGGCTGGTCAGCCCCGTGTTGCAGGTGCCCGAAGCCACGGCCGAGCCCCCGCCTGCGGTTCCGGCATTGGTACGACTTCGGCGCCGACGACGTGGGTCAGGCCGAGGTTTGGGTGGAAGGCGGGGAGGCGTGGCAGCCGTTGCGGGCGTACACCGCGCACGGGGGGCGGCGTATGGAGTCGGCCCGCGCTGGACCTCAGCCGATACGCCGGCCAGCGCGTCCGACTGGGCTTTCTGTTCCGCGTTCAGGTCTCGACCAATGGCTTCGGCCGCTGGGAGGCGGAGACCCCCGGCCCCGGCTGGTATCTCGACGACGTGGAAGTGGTCACCGGCCCGACGGCCTTCCGGAACCCCGATGACTTCGATGACGCGGGGGCGGCAGACCGCTGGCTGGTGACGGACGGCGTGTGGCAGATCGGCGTGCCAACCAGCGGGCCGGGGGCGGGGTCGAGCGGAATCCGCGTCGCCGGCACGGTCCTGGCGGGCGATTACGTGGAACGTATCAAGTACAACAGCGGCTGGAACGGAACGCCCGATGTCCTGCGGAGTCGCCTTGTGAGCGCGATCTTCCAGGTGCCCGCCGCCGGGGGAGAGCCGCGGCTGCGGTTCCGTCATTGGTATGCCTTCGGTGCCGATGACTTGGGCCGGGCCGAAGTGTGGGTTGAAGACGAGCAACAATGGGAGGCCTTGGCCCTGTACACCGGCCAGGGCGGCGGCGTCTGGAGTCGGCCCGCGCTCGACCTGAGCCCCTATGCCGGCCGGCGCGTGCGGCTCGGGTTCCTCTTGCAAGCGCAGGTTTCGACCAACGGCTTCGGCCGCTGGGAGGTGCCCACGCCCGCGCCGGGCTGGTACGTGGACGATGTCAGTGTGGTGGTGGACGATCTGCGGCTCGAGTGTGACTGGTTCCTTGAAGTAGCGGAGAACGACTGCGTCCAGTGCCGCGTCACCAGCAGGCTGGGCCAACCCGTGTTCGGCCTGGGAGACGGAGCCCCGGAAGGCGCCACCATCGACCCGGTCCTGGGCATCTTCAGTTGGTGCCCCACCGAACGCCAGGGACCGTCCACCAACGTCATCACGCTCACCGTCACGGACCCACACAACCCCACGCTGCAGCCGCTCGACGCGGAAATCCTCACCGTCGTGGTGCGTGAAGTGAACCAGCCTCCCGTGATCGCCGTCCTGCCCCCCCTCCCGATCCGCGCCGGGGTGCCAGTCCATTTCCAGCTCCCGGCGTTTGCCTTCGATCCGGATGAACCAGCCCAGACCCTCACCTACACCCTCGAGCCGGGTTCGCCCACGAACGCCACCCTGGAGCCAGCCACCGGAGTGTTGTCGTGGATTCCCACGCCCGCACAAGCCGCCCAGACCAACACGCTTGTTTTCCGCGTGACCGATGAAGCCGGGCTGAGCGCAACGCAAACAATGCTGGCGGGGCCCTTTGTGACCGGCCCGCTCATCCGCCAGGCCGGTTTCGACGGCCCGGACCTCCTGCTCTGGCTGGACGACGTCGCCCCCGGCCAGGTCTTGGTGGTGGAAGCCGCGACCGCCCTGAAGACCCCGTCCGCTGCCACCGTGTGGTCTGAGGTCCGCTCCCTCACCTGGCAGTCCAACCCCGTCCGGATCGAAGGCGTGAATGCCGCTGGGTCGCACGCCGCCCGGTTCTTCCGCTTCCGCCTCTCCCCCTGAGGAAGATCCCATCCCCTACCCGACTCCACCACCCATCATGAAACCACACGCGAAGGCAGGTTCGAGGGAACCGACTGAAACCGTGCCCGCGGGCGCCACGCCCTGCACATCCGATTCGCGCGAAACCTCAGGAGATTCCCTCCGCCCATTCCCGATGTTCGCAATCGGCGGAGGATCCAGGGTAGGGGATTTCTCCGCAGATTCCGAACATACGGAATTGGGGAAGGAAATCTGTCCCAGGAGTGGCGCTGCGCTCACCTCCTGGAGACGCTGCTGGATCATGCTCGCCCTGGGCGTTGTCTCGGCGGCCCTGAACGAGGCGATCGCTCTACGCGCCGCGGACATTGTGTGGTATCAGAGTTTCGAGACGGATGCGTTCTGGGACCAATGGCATGTCGAGGGCGGGGTGTGGGCCGTGGGCCGACCGACCGTGGGACCTGCCGCTTCTCATCCGCCCGGTGTGCGATGTGCGGGCACCGTGTTGAACGGGAACTATCCGGCGTCAGCCGATGCGCGTTTGGTGCGGGACGAACCCTTTCTTGTCCCCCCGGCCTCCGAATACCCGCGGCTCCGGTTCTGGCACTGGAACAGCAACTACCCGGAGGACCCGTGCACGGTGGAGATCCAGCCCGTGGGCGGCGGCTGGATGCCGATCTCACCCTCCTACATTTGGGACAGTTCGGCCTGGACGCGGACCACACTTGACCTCCGCGAGTTCGCCGGTCAGCGGGTCATCCTTGCCTTTCGCTTCCGCTCCAACGCCGATGCCAAGGTGGCGGCCGGCTGGTACGTGGACGATGTCGAACTGGTAACCGGGAAGCCGACTTCAACGCTCGAAGTGCCGAACACGCCGGAGCGGTTCGAGTCGGGTTTGGGCGACTGGAATGTGGTGTATGGCGCCTGGGAGGTGGGCGCGCCGCCGGCATCGCGTGGGCCGGGCAAAGCGTACTCCGGTACGCGCTGTGCCGGGACCATACTCAACGGCAACTACAACCCGGCCGCCGCCGCCCGGCTGATCAGTCCGGAGTTTGTGGTGCCGCCCGTCGACCAGTACCCGCGCCTGCGTTTCTGGCATTGGAACGAGAACCGCCCCCAGGACCCGTGCTATGTCGAGATCCGCGTCGGGGCCGGTGCCTGGCAGGGGCTCTCGTCCCCCTATGTGTACGCCAGCCGGGTCTGGACCCGCGCGACGCTGGATCTGCGGGCCTACGCGGACCAGACCGTTCAGATCGCCTTCCGCCTGGGCGCCAACGGCGACGCTGACGTGGGTTCCGGCTGGTATGTGGACGACGTCGAGGTGGCCACCGGCAAGCCTGCCTTCCGCGAGTTCGAGAATTTCGAGGCGGGCCTGGGCGACTGGAGTGTCGAACGGGGTGCCTGGGAGGCGGGGGTTCATCCCACGAATCTCGGTCCGGGAAGGGCCTATGGCGGCGTCCGCTGTGTCGGCACGGTGCTCGCTGGCAACTACGATCCCAGCACGGACTCGCGGCTGATCAGCCCGGAGTTTGTGGTGCCGCCGGTGGAGGAACACCCGCGCTTGCGATTCTGGCACTGGAACAGCAACCCGGTCGAAGACCCCGCCGTGGTCGAAATCCGCCCCCTCGACGGCGTCTGGCAACCGATCTCGCCCACCTACGTCCGCGACAGCCGGGTCTGGACCCGCAGCACGCTGGACCTGCGCCCCTACGCTGGGCAGATCGTGCAGATCGCGTTCCGGTTCAGGGCCAACATCGACGGTACCGTCGCCGCCGGCTGGTACATTGATGACGTCGAACTCGTGCGGGGACGACCGGATTTCGACCCGGTGAACAATCCCTGGCGGTTCAACAGTGGGTTGGGGGACTGGGAGGTCGAGCGGGGTGATTGGCAGGTGGGGATCGCCCGCGGTGGACCGGGCAAGGCTTACAGCCATCCCCTTTGTGCCGGCACCGTCCTGGATGGCAACTACGACGTCGCCATCGACACGCGGCTGATCAGCCCCGAGTTCCGCGTCCCCGCCGCCGCTGCGAATCCCCGACTCCGCTTCTACCACTGGTACAGCACGGCCCTCGGAGACGTCGGCACCGTGCAGATTCGTACGCCCACCACCGGCTGGCAGATCCTTTCCCCCGCCTACGTTCTGGCCAATCGCACCTGGACCCGCGCCACCGTGGATCTCACGGCCTTCGCGGAACAGACCGTCCAGATTGGCTTCCATTTCCGGGCCAACACGGACGGGAGCGTGGACGCCGGCTGGTACGTGGATGATTTCGAGGTCGTCACCGGCCGCCCCGACTTTTGCCTGGTGAACAATCCCGAAGGCTTCGATGCAGGCCTCGGCGACTGGGAGGTGGTCCCGGGGCACTGGCAGGTGGGCAAGCCGACCAACGGCCCGCCGGCGGCCTTCAAAGCACCGTGGTGCGCCGGCACGGTGTTGGACGGCACCTATGACCCCAGCACCGACTCGCGCCTGATCAGCCCGCCGTTCATCGTGCCGTGCCTCGAGGCCGCCCCCCGACTGCGCTATGCCCACTGGTACAACCTCGGCGGAGGCGACTGGGCCGCCCTCGAGATCCGCGAGGTGCCGGCCGGCGCGTGGCTGACTGTGGGCGATACGTATCGGGGCAACAGCGGAGACTGGTCCACCGGGTTTCTGGATCTGGCAGCGTTCGCCGGAAAACACGTCCAGTTGGCCTTCCGCCTGCGGGGGCAACGGCGACGGCTCCGTGGGCCCTGGCTGGTATGTGGATGAAGTGCGCATCCAAGCCAATGTCGCGGATCCGCCCCCGATCGTCGTGTCACCGAGGGCGAACTGCTCACCTTCAGCCTCGCCAGCGCTTGTCGTGACGTGAAGTACCGCCTGAGCGCTGACGCCCCGACCGGCGTGGGGGTGGATCCGGACTTTGGCATCTTCACCTGGCTGCCCGATGTCTGTCAGGGGCCGGGGGTTTATGCGGTGAAGATCGTCCTGGCCGATCCGGCTTCAGACCTGCCCCTGGCCTTCCTGACCAACCGCATCGAGGTACTCGATGTCAATCCGCCGCCCGTCTTTGGCAATGTCCCGCCGCTGGCGATCCAGCCCGGTGTGCCGGTCCAGTTCCGTGCCTCGGACCACGTCTTCGACCCGAGCTGCCCCGCACAACAATTGACCTACGGACTCGAACCCGGCTCCCCGACAGGGGCGACGATGGACTCGCGCACAGGCGAACTCCACTGGACGCCGACCGCCGAGCAGGCTTTGCGCGTCAACCAACTCAACCTGCGGGTCACGGACAACGGCAACCCGCCGCTCAGCGCCACCAGCCAGGTCCTGGCTTTCCCGTGGGTGCGCTTGACGAACCCCACCCTCGCAGACGGCCAGCTCCGTCTTACCGTCGAAGGCGGGAGCCCCGGGATGCGCTGCGCCCTGCTGGCTGCGCCGCAGGTGACCATGCCCCTCCCGGAATGGACGGTCGTCGAAGAGCGGGTCCTGCCGGTTCAGGGCCCGACGATGTTTGCGGTCGCCGTGGGTGCAGAACCGGCCCGTTTCTTCCGCCTGCGCCTGTCGGCTCCCTGACGCCGCGGCACCTGTCCTCTGGCTAACATGCAGTCAAGCTCCCCGCCTATGAAACCACCCCCAGCCCATCGCGTTCACTCCCTCTCCGGCGTGCTCGACCCGCTCGTTGTGGTTCGGGCTTCCAGCCTGCACTCGCGCGTTGTGGTGCGGGCTTCCAGCCTGCACTCGCACGTTGTGTTGCGGGCTTCCAGCCTGCACTCGCACGTTGTGTTGCGGGCTTCCAGCCTGCGCATTCGTTCCAAGTGCCATCTCATGGCCTGCCTCCTGTTGCTCAGTCTGGCTTGGCTGCCGGCCGCCCTGGGCCTTGATGTCCTCTGGCACGACAGCTTCGAAGGCTTCAACCTCCAACTCCGCTGGGAGATCACCGCGGGTGTCTGGGAAATGGGCAGCCCGACCAGCGGCCCCGGCGCACCCCCGCCCGGCGGAGGGACGAACGTGGCGGCGACCGTCCTGAACGGGAATTACCCCGAGGGCGTGGACACCAGGCTCATTCGGCGACAAAGCTTCCGGGTGCCCGAGGTGAATCCCCGGCTGCGGTTCCGACATTGGTTCAACTTCAACTGGGACGACAACGGACAAGTCCAGGTACGGGAAGGGGAAGGGGAATGGGAGACGCTTGCGGTCTATCCACAGGCGTTGGCGTCTTGCGGGCGTTGGGAGCGGGCGTCGCTGGATCTGTCGAAGTACGCCGGCAAGGACATCCAGCTTGCCTTCCTTTTTCATTCCCAAATCAACAGCAACGGTTACTCGTACGTGGCCGAGGGATGGTATGTGGATGACGTCGAGATCGTGAGCGGGCCCATGGAGTTTCGGAACCCCGAGAACTTTGAGGCTTCCGACTTCTGGGACCATTGGTACACCGATAACGGCGTCTGGGAGGGTGGGGGTTCCCACCGGGGCACCGGCGGAGCGGCATGACGGCTCGAAGGTGGCTGGGACGATCATCGACGGCAACTACTGCGATGCCCACTACGGTCGGGACAGCCGGCTCATCAGCCCTTTCACCCAGGTTCCCGCCGCTCCCAATCCGCGTCTGCGGTTTCGCTACTGGTTCAACTTCTACTGGGACGACTACGTGCAGGTGCAGGTGCGGGAGGTGGGCGGGGAGTGGCAACCGCTGCCCAACGGCACTTATCCGCCCGGACTCTCCAGTTGCGGGCGTTGGGAACGGGCGTCGCTGGATCTGTCGAAGTACGCCGGCAAGGACATCCAGCTTGCCTTCCTTTTTCATTCCCAAATCAACAGCAACGGTTACTCGTACGTGGCCGAGGGATGGTATGTGGATGACGTCGAGATCGTGAGCGGGCCCATGGAGTTTCGGAATCCCGAGAACTTTGAGGCTTCCGACTTCTGGGACCATTGGTACACCGATAACGGCGTCTGGGAGGTGGGGGTTCCCACCGGGGCACCGGCGGAGCGGCATGACGGCTCGAAGGTGGCTGGGACGATCATCGACGGCAACTACTGCGATGCCCACTACGGTCGGGACAGCCGGCTCATCAGCCCTTTCACCCAGGTTCCCGCCGCTCCCAATCCGCGTCTGCGGTTTCGCTACTGGTTCAACTTCTACTGGGACGACTACGTGCAGGTGCAGGTGCGGGAGGTGGGCGGGGAGTGGCAACCGCTGCCCAACGGCACCTATCCGCCCGGACTCTCCAGTTGCGGGCGTTGGGAACGGGCGTCGCTGGATCTGTCGAAGTACGCCGGCAAGGACATCCAGCTTGCCTTCCTTTTTCATTCCCAAATCAACAGCAACGGTTACTCGTACGTGGCCGAGGGATGGTATGTGGACGACGTCGAGATCGTGAGCGGGCCCATGGAGTTTCGGAACCCCGAGAACTTCGAGGCTTCCGACTTCTGGGACCATTGGTACACGGACAACGGTGTCTGGGAGGTGGGGGTTCCCACCGGGGCACCGGCGGAGCGGCATGACGGCTCGAAGGTGGCTGGGACGATCATCGACGGCAACTACTGCGATGCCCACTACGGTCGGGACAGCCGGCTCATCAGCCCTTTCACCCAGGTTCCCGCCGCTCCCAATCCGCGTCTGCGGTTTCGCTACTGGTTCAACTTCTACTGGGACGACTACGTGCAGGTGCAGGTGCGGGAGGTGGGCGGGGAGTGGCAACCGCTGCCCAACGGCACCTATCCGCCCGGACTCTCCAGTTGCGGGCGTTGGGAACGGGCGTCGCTGGATCTGTCGAAGTACGCCGGCAAGGACATCCAGCTTGCCTTCCTTTTTCATTCCCAAATCAACAGCAACGGTTACTCGTACGTGGCCGAGGGATGGTATGTGGACGACGTCGAGATCGTGAGCGGGCCCATGGAGTTTCGGAACCCCGAGAACTTCGAGGCTTCCGACTTCTGGGACCATTGGTACACGGACAACGGTGTCTGGGAGGTCGGCGTTCCCAGTCACGGACCCACCAACGCGTTCCAAGGGGTCCGGGTGGCCGGCACCATTCTCGATGGCAACTACTGCGATGCCCACTACGGTCGGGACAGCCGTTTGATCGGTCCCTGGCTGCGGCTGCCCGTCGCCGGCTCGCCCACCCTCACTTTTCAGCATTGGTACGACTTCAACCTGGACGATTTCGGCGCGGTCGAGATCCGCACGCCCGATGGGGCCTGGGAGGAGCTGAGCCGGTTCACGGCGAATAGTGCCGGCAAGTGGTACTCTGCGTCGGCGAGCCTCGCCAAGTACGCCGGCAAGGACGTTCAGCTCGGCTTCCTCTTTCACTCGCGCATCAACAGCAACGGGTACGCGTACGTCGCCCCCGGCTGGTATCTGGACCAGATCGAGATCCGCACCGGGCTCTTGCGGGTCGAACCCGAGGCGATCCTGTTCGAGGGACTGCTCCTGGACGAATTGACCCCCGGAACGTTCTGGGCCCGGGGCGCACTCCCCGGCTGGCGCTATGGCCTGGCCGAAGGCGCTCCGGACGGGGCGGCGATGGATCCGGATCTCGGGCTGTTCACCTGGATCCCGGCCGAGTGTCAGGGCCCGGCGCTGACCTTTATCACACTGGCGCTGTTCAACGAGCGGAACCAGCCGATGGACCTGCTTGAGGTGCCCGTCTTCGTACTCGAGGTCGAACAGGCGCCCCGCATCGGCACGGTCCCGGATCTCCGCATTGACAGCGGCGTCCCCTGTCGCTCGATGTCTCCCGTTACGCCTACGATCCGGACTGCCCGGCGCAGGTGCTCACCTACTCGCTGGACGCCCCCTCGCCCTCGAACGCCACCGTAGATCCACAAACCGGCGTGCTGGCCTGGACCCCCACGGCCGGGCAAGCCGCCCAGACCAACACCCTCGTCCTGCGGGTCACCGATGACACCGGTCTGAGCGCGACGCAGACCGTCCGGGCCGGGCCATTCGACAGCAACCCGGCCCCGCCGCGGATCAGTCAGTTCCGCCTCACGGGCAGCAACCTGGAGCTGACGCTGCTGGATGTGACACCGGGTCAGGTCGTCCGCGTGGAGGCCACTGCGGCTCTCCAGAACCCGGCGAGCGCGACCGTGTGGACCGAGGTCCACTCCTTCACCTGGCAGGCCAACCCGGTGGTGCTCGAGGGCGTTATCAGCGGCGATCACCCGGCCGAGTTTTTCCGCCTCAACCTGTCAGGGCAGAGGTGAACCGCATGCACGACCGGCATCTCCTCGCTCGCGGAGCCACAGCGCCGTGGAAAGCTCCCTTGGCCTCCGCGGCCATGCCCAGGGACCATGAACCGTGGGCGTGCAGGCGGGACGCCCGCACCACAGGTTCAGGGAGCACCTCCCTCCGCCCCATCCCCGATGTTCGTAATCGGCGGAGAATCCAAGACGGGAAGTCCCTCCACCGATTACGAACATCGGGGATGGGGGAAGTGGCCACGTTCTCCTGGATCTGCACGGAAGCCGTGAGCCCTCCCCGCCGGGTCGGGGGACCCGGCCTACAGGTTGTTGTAGGCCCGGTGCCCGCACCGGGTGGTTCATGGGGAGTGTTGCTGTGTCTGCTCCTGGCCACGCTCGCTCCGCCGGCGACCGCCAACCCGACAGACTCCTGGGCCGATCTCCCGGATGCCATTGCCGGCCGTCGCGAGAGTGCCACTGACGCTCCACAGCCTTCGGCCGCGAGACCGACGCTGGCAGGCGGGGTGACCCCGGTCGTTCTGACCCTGAACTTCGAGGCCTCCACCGAGAGCTGGATGACCCCGGAGGGCCTTCCGTACGAAGACCACCTCGAATTCGACACCCGGGTGACGGGCACGGTGACACTCAGCCCCGGTCGAGCCGAGGGGGACCAGTGGGTCTGCACCGAAGGTCACTACGAGCTGAACACGCACCTGCTCGGGACGGCGACTCGCGAGAACTGGCTGTGGCACGAAACAATCATCCACAACTTCGACAGCCTGGGCGAGTTCTACAGCGCGCCTGGCCCGCCGGCACCATGCGACGCCCGGCTGGCCCTGCGCGATGGCCAGGTGGACGAGTTCTTTCTGAGCCTGCCGTCTTCTCCGGCCAACGAGAACGCGCACGTGTATGCCCTCCGCTACTCGCGTGCCAAAGCGCAGGCCGAAGTGTGGATCCGGTTGCCGCCGCCCTTTCGCTATCGGGACGAGTACCAGGCTTGGGAGATTCCGGGGACGATTACTGCAGCCAACATCGAAGGTTCTTTCACCGGTTCGGTCGTCGACAGCCGTGGCCAACCGGTCGCGGGCGCCCAAGTCTCATTTGCCGGGACACCGCTGACTGCGGATGCCGTCGGGCAGTTCCGCGTGAACCGGGTGGCGCCGGGACCGTTGCGGATCACCGTCACGAAGCAAGGATTCGAGCCTTACGACCGTACCGCCTCCATGCCCGCGTTCCTGGCCGTAACGCATACCATCGTGCTCAAGGAACAGCAGCCCGTCGGTTCGCCCTGGTGATCTCCGTGGTCGTGACCAAGCCTCCCGCCCCTCTGCTGCCGGGGTCGCTGCTGCCGGTCACGTTGGTCCTGAGCAACCAATCGGCGAACCTGGTGGCCGGCGTGGGCACGTTTCGACTGGACCTGGCCTCGAATGATGTCCCGTCGATCGAGGACGTCCGGCTGGAGCAGCTCGATCTGGCCGTGAATCTCCCGGCGGGAGGACAACAGACTGACCAGCTCACGCTGCGCATCCCGGCAGACCCGTCGGAAGCACGCGGCGGCCTGGGCCCGCGCCGCGTGCTGGCGCGGTTGACAGGTTGGTCTGGCTGGCCCGAGACGGTGTCTGCCACACCGTGGGGGGTCTCCTCCTGCTTCTGGATGGGCGAACTCCTGGTGGTGATGACCCACGGGTTCAACCCCAAGGATCCCTGGGGCGGCGATCATGTCGCCGCCTGGGAAGACTTCCGGAAGGCGTCCCGTGACATCCTGGGAGAAATGGCCGCCCTTCCCGTCGCGGGCTCGGCGCTCGAGCATCGCGTGCGGTCCTACGTCACCATGTGGAACTCCAGCGCCGGCTTCTGGCCCGCCTTTGTCTCGCTCTTCTTCGCCAAGTACTGCGAGGCAGTGGCCTGGAACGCGTTCTTCTCCGGCAAGCCGGCTGACGTGCTCGTGGCCACAGTGATGAGCCAGGTTCTCAAACTGGTGGCCATCGCCAAGAGTCAGGAATCGCGCTATCTGGCCGCCGTCGCCGCCTACCGCGTGTTCGACGAGCTGCGCAACGACCAACTCCTGCATCCCGCCGAACTCAGCTTCCGCTATCAACCCATCCTCCTCATCGGCCACAGCCGCGGAGCCGCCCTCAACGCACGCGTCGCGAACTACCTCCACGCCGCCGGCTACCTGGTCGAAGACTACGTTTCCCTCGACGGCTTCTCGACCGACTGGCCGGACGACGCCGGGCTCATCGGCGACATCTCGATCCGACGCGAGGCCTTTGGACACCAGAAATGGAATTACCGCCCGCAGGAAGGTCTGTCCGTCTGGGCCGCCAACCTCGTGGATCGCGACCTCCCGGAGAGCAAGATCCTGATCGAGGCGATGGCGCTCTACGTCACCCTGTTCATGAAGACGGACTTTTCCGGCTGGCTGCCGGTGGCGGGGGTCCGGGAGATGTTGCGCCTGTTCGACATCCGCGCCCCCAATCGCGCGGCCTACGGGTTCCGGGATCACGTCCTGCCAGGCCACGAAGCCCCCAGCAATCATCTCAGCATCCAGAATGACTACCTGCATTGGGCGAAGGAACTCCCGGGCACCCCCAACTTCCTCGCGTGGAATTTCCTGGGGGCAACCGGGCTACCTCCCCCTGTGCCAGACCCAACTACGACCGGCCGATCCCCGCCCTGGCCTCCGCTTTGAGCCCAACTCGAAGCGGCGGACCGCTTCGGACCGCTCTCGACGCTGCGAGTCCCCCAGCCCCGGGCCTGCTCGAGCCCTGGACCTTCGACACCCTGGCGGTCGCCGAGTCAACCCTGCGCACGCAGACGTTGTCCGCCGATGCCGACGCATTCTTGCGCGACGCCCAGCGGGCCTTCAGCGTCGAGGGCCGCCTGCTGAACTTCGCTTACCCGACCACGGGGGCCGTGCGGCTGGGGCTCGAGGACGAATCCAAAGGTTATGTGATCCTGCAAGGCCCAACGGCCAAGTTGAGCGGCCGCATTCCGTGGGTCTCGAGTCTTGCCCAGATCACCTTCGATCTCCGGGTCCGGGGTTCATGCCCGGGAGGTCAGCTCGACTTGTCCCTCGGCGAGACCCTGCTCGGGAGCTGGCGGATCGAGTCGGGGAGGGCCGAGGATGACTGGGTGAAGTGCGCAGTCGAGGTGGGGGCCGGCGCGGGCCTGCACGACCTGACCTTCGCCTACACCGGACCCGATGCGGTGTCTTGCGAGGTCCAGGTGGACAACGTGGAGTTTGTGCTCTTGCGGCCGCGCTTGAGGCTGGAGCGGAACGAAGCCGGCGGCTGGCGGATCGGAGTGGCCTGTCCCGCGCACTACGCCGGCCCGGTGGTGCTCGAGACTTCGACGTCGCTCGAGGACTGGGTGCCGGTCACGCTGGGATACCCTGAGCGTGGCGAGGTCGCGTTCGATGGGCCGGAGGATGCCCAGATCGAAGCCAGGTTCTGGCGGGCCCGCGTTGATTTCTGAATACTGCCATGCCAAGCCACGCACCTTGCGGAGGAAAGCGCTGCGAGAAGTCCGCTGCCGGCAGCCAAGTCTTTGTGGATATGAACAGACTGACACACGGACGGACATGCCGGCGCGGCACCCTGCCGGCCTGGCTCGGCCTTGGCCTCCTCGTCAATACCCACGCCGCCGAGCCCCGCTGCGAATCCTTTGCCACCGACCCCGTCGCCGGCGGGCGTTTTGTGAGTCTCACTGCCGGCACCGAGTCCCAGTTCCGCTGGGACGGTCCCGCCCAGCGGCTCGAGGCCACCCTCGACGTGGACGCCAGCCCGGCCTATTACCTGTCGTCGCCCCTCGGACCGTTCACGGACACCGCCGATTGCAGCTTCTCCGTGGCCTTCCGCGTCCTGGCCCTCGACGATCAGTTCTCCCCCACCGCTGCCATCGGTCTCCTGACCACCCAGCACGTCGGCGACGGCGGCAATGGCCTGGTCATGGTGCTCTCGGCCACCAACGGCACCCTCGTCGCCTCGGCCACCATCGAACCCCCGGGGTGGCCCCCTCCGTGGGTGGCGACCCAGTCCGCCTCGAAATCGGCCGCGCCTATCAGGCGGTCGGACGTTACCGCGCCGCCAAGCGCGAGCTGTCGGTTGAGCTCTTCGATGGCGCCGGGTTCACCAACCTCGTCGGCTTCTCGCTCGCCAACCTCCCGGCCGGCACCCCGCTCCATCTCGACCGGCTGGGCCTCCAGAACGCCGGCGCCCGCCGCGGCGCGGATCCCGACGCCGGCTCGCTCACGCTCTCCCTCGACGACCTCTGCACGCCGGCCGAGTATCCGAATCTGTTCAACATCGGCCCCGCCGAACTGATGGTCACCGAGGGCCACAGCGGCAGCCGGTTGGCCAGCTTCACCGTCACGCTTTCCCCCGCCAGCAGTCAGGAGATCACGGTGGACTACCAGGTTTCCGCCGCCGTTGCCCGGCCGGAGGTGGACTTCTTGGCGCCGGAAGGACGGCTCGACGGGCGGCTCGTGTTCGCGCCGGGCGTGTCCAGCGTGGGGTTGACGCTGCAGGTGCTGGGGGATCTGGTGGACGAGGAGAACGAACGCGTCCAGATCACCCTCCGCGACCCCGTCGGCGCATCGCTGGGAAGCGCCACCGCCACCCTGATCATTGCGGACGACGATGAACCCCCACCGTCTCCGTGGTGGGCAGCTCGGTCGTCGAGGGCGACGCCGGCACCACGCCCCCTGCCCTTCACCCTCACGGTCATGGGCGCCACAGAAAAGCCGGTGAGCCTGCGGTATCAGACCCAGCCCGGCACGGCGACCGCCGGCGTGGACTACCAGTCCGTCTCCAACCGCTGGGTGCTCCCCCGGAGCGCATGGCCACGAACCTCGTCCTCACCACCCAGGTCATGGTCCCGGTGGTGGGGGATCTGGTGAACGAGACCGTGGGCGACCGCAACGCCGAAGACTTGTTCCTCGTCCTTGATGAAGCCCCCAACCTGCGCCTGCTCACCAGCCGCGCCACCGGCCAGATCCTGGACGACGACATTCCGCCCTTCCTCTGGATCGACGACGAGCCTGGCGTGCGCGAGGGCGACGTCGGGACGCAGACCAATCTCATCTTCCATGTCCGCCTGTCCCGCCCGGCCAGCGTCGAGATCAAGGTCGGGCTCTCCACCGTCAGCGGGACGGCCACCGAAGAAGTCGATTTCCTGCGGCTCTCGACCAATCTGGTTCTCGCCGTGAACGACACTCGCCTGGACGTGCCGGTGACGGTCCGCGGAGATAATGATGTGGAACCGGACGAGTTCCTCGAGGTGTTCCTCCGCGATCCGGTGGCGTCCATCCCCGTCTCCATCTCCCGCGAACGAGGCCGCGCCCGCGGCTGGATCACCAACGACGACGTGCCGCCCCAACTGAGCATCACCGGCGTCACGGTGACGGAGGGCGACGCGGGCCAGATCACCAACGCGATCTTCACGGTCCAGCTCGACGGGGCTGTGTCCAGTCCCGTCACCGTGCATTACGCGACCGCCGCGGGCACCGCGACCCCCGGCCTCGATTTCCAAACCACTGCAGGTGACCTCACCTTCCCGCCGGGAACCACGGTCCGACAGATCGTCGTTCCGGTCCTTGGCGATCTTCTCGATGAAGAGGACGAGGAAGATTTCTATGTCAACCTGTCCAACGCCCAGGGCGCAACGATTGACCGGGGGCAGGGTCGCGGCGTCATCCGCGACAACGATCCGCTGCCGTTCCTCCGCATCAGCGGCACCGGGGTCGTGGAAGGAAACGCCGGCACGAAGCAGGCCGTTTTGCCCATCACCCTCGAACCGGTCAGCGGGCGCAACGTGCAGGTGACCTTCACAACCGAAGACGGCACGGCCAAGGCCGCTTCAGGCGATTACCAGCAGGTCTCCCGCACCGTCACCCTGATGGCCGGGCAGACCGTGACCAACGCCCTCGTGCTGATCAACGGCGACCGCACTTACGAAACGGACGAGGAGTTCTGCGTGCGTCTCAGCAGCCCGATGAACGCCCAGCTCGCCGTGCCCCGAGCCTGCGTTGTCGTCACCAACGACGACCTCCCACCCGTCCTGTCCGTCGTCAACGTCGCCGTGGATGAGGGCCACACCGGCACGACCGACGCCGTCTTCAGCCTCCAGTTGTCCGGCGCGAGCGAGGTCCCGGTCTCGCTCACCTACCAGACCCGGCCGGGCACCGCCACCGCCGGCACGGATTACCAGACCCTCAACGCATCGCTGCTCAGCTTCGGGCCCACCGAGGTCTCAAAGCCGGTCGTCGTCAAGATCAACGGCGACCTCGTCGACGAAGACGACGAGACCTTCTTCCTGCGCCTGTCGAACGTGCTCAACGCCACGCCGGACTCGCTCGAGGCCCAGGGCACCATCCGCAATGGTGACTTTGCCTTCCTCCGCGTCGAGGATGCCCCCTCGGTTGTCGAAGGCCACACCGGCACCACCCCCGCCCGGTTCCGCGTCACGCTCACCGCGCCCAGCAGCCGCGACGTCACGTTTGAGTTCGCCACGGCCAACGGCACCGCCCAAGCCCCCGTGGACTACCAGGCGGCGAGCGGTTCCCGCTCGATCCCCAGCCTCTCGACCCAGACCACCATCGACGTGCTGGTGAACGGGGATCGGGACCTCGAAAACAACGAGATCTTCTACCTCGACATCCGCAACGCCACCGGCGCCCGCGGCATCCAGCGGGCTCGCGGCGAGTGCGAGATCACGGATGACGACCGACCCAGGGCCGACACACCGCTGAGCATCGCTGTCACCGAAGGGGACGCCGGCACCACCACCAACGTCGTCGTGACCGTGCGCCTGGATCGTCCCGCGCCCGCGCCGGTCTCGGTCCACTATCAAACCCACAACGGCACGGCCACCGGTGGACTGGATTATCAGACGACCAGCGGTGACCTCCACATCCCGGTTGGCGCACAATCGGCCCAGTTCCACGTAACGGTCCTGGGCGACAACCTGCCCGAGCCCGACGAGACCTGCGAGATCCGCTTCTCCAACCCGGTGAACGCCTGGTTCCCACAGACAGTGGTACCGGTGACCATCCTGGACGACGATGCGGACCTGCGCCTCCTCGACTTCCGGCTCGTGACGGGGGACTGCCAGCCCGACAACGGCGCCATCGACCCCCTCGAGACGGTCACCGTCAGCATCACCCTCACCAATGCCACTCACCTGTCGCTGGGGACGTCTGGTTGACCCTGCTCGAGGAAGAGCACTTCCGCCCGCTGCAGGGTCCCACCCGCTTCGGTCCGATGCCCGGCCATGGCGCGACCGTCACCCGCGCCTTCACGTTCCAGGCCGTGGGCGATTGCGATCAGACCGTCTGCGCCCGCTGGAAGCCCGGGACGGGGCGCAGCCCCTGACGACGCTCACCAATTGCATCACGCTCGGCCGGAAGCCCGATGGCACCCTGGCCTGCTGCGTACCGGGTGACCTGCGGCGAGGCCACCGACCAACCCGACCCGGTGACCGTGGGATCAAGACTGGTCTTCTCCGTGCGCGTCACCAACGTGGGACCGCAGCCGGCCACCGCGGTCGCCGTGACCAATCGCCTTGCCGACCTGCTGCGATTCCAGCAGGCCACCCCCAGCCAGGGTTTCCTCACCAACCGCAGCGGCCTGCTCGTCTGGGAGGTCGGTCGCCTCGAGTCCCAGGCCGAAGCCCGCCTGACACTCGAAGTCACCGCGGGCAATCTCGCCGAACTGGCGGATTTGCCGCAGACGGTGACCAGCTACTTCTCGACCGGCAGTGCGCAAAGCGAACAAACACCCGCCGACAACATCGTGCCCGTCACGACGCGTCTCGAGCCGCCCGTGGGCTTCTCGGTAAACAGCGTGACGGTGCGGGAAGGCGACCCGGGAACCGTCACCAACGCCGTCTTCAAGGTCTGGCGTTGGGCCCGTACGCCCGCCGAGCTGGCCAGCACCGTGACCGTGACCCTCTGCACCAGGACGGCACCGCGGTGGCGCCCGCTGATTACACCAACGTGTGCGGCACGCTCACCTTCAGTCCCGGCCAGACGGTGAGAGACTTCACGGTCCCCGTGCGAGGCGACAACCTGGCGGAAGAGACCGAGCACTTTACCGTGGTGCTCAGCAACCCCACCGGCAACCTCCCCATCGCCGGACCCGGCACAGGCACCATCCTGGACGATGACCTCGCCCTCGAGGTTCACGACACCAGCGTCCTTGAGGGCCACACCGGCCAGACCAACTTCCTCGCCTTCGACGTCACTCTTTCGAAAGCGCCCGACCAACCCGTCCGCGTGCGGTTCGACACCGCCGACGGTACCGCCCGCGTGGCCGATCGTGACTACCTCGGCGTCTCCACCAACCTCACCTGGAAGGTCGGCCAGTCCCACACCCAGACGGTCCTCGTCCCCGTGATCGGTGACGATCGGTTTGAAGCGGACGAAACCGTGCTCGCGCGTCTCAGCCAGGCCGTGGGCGCCCCCGTCCGCCTTGCCGAGGCCGTGGGCACAATCCTCAACGACGACCTGACGCCACTCGCGTTGTCCATCGACACCGCCGCTGTGCTCGAAGGCGGCCCCGGCCAGTTCCCCGAATTGCGCCTGCCCGTCCGCCTTTCCAACCCGGCGACCGTCCCCGTCCGCGTGGATTACTACACGGTCGATGGCTCGGCCAAAGCCGGCGAGGATTACGAAGCCATCGCCCGAACCACGCTCGAGCTCCCTCCCGGGGATTTGGAAACCCACGTCGTCATCCGCGTGCACGGCGATGCAGCTGCGCGAGTTCGACGAGACCCTGCAAGTGGTCCTGACCAACGCCGTCAATGCCACCATCGCAGCCGGCCACGGCGAGGCCCTTGGCACCATCCTCAACGACGAGTACCTCCCCGACCCTGTCCCCGACGGTCACGAGTTCCTTGCCGAGAATTGCCAACCGGCCAACCAAGCCATCGACCCGCTTGAACGCGTCACCCTCCGCCTCTTCCTCCGCAACGGCGATCCCGGTCTGGCCGCCACCACCAACCTCGTTGCCACCCTCCGCGGCGGCACCACCGGCGGTGTCCGCGTCGATCCCTCACCACCACCGCCACCTACGGGCGCATCGGCCTCGGCCAACGCGTCGGCCAGCCTTTCGAACTGCAGGTCGATGGCCCCTGTGGTGGCACCTTCGATCTCGTGCTCGATCTCACGGACAACGGCGCGCCGGCCGGCGTCGCGCGTTTCCCGATGCGCCTCGGCACCGTCGTCAACGGCCAGCCTGCCTGTTGCCTGCAATCCGACCTCGCCGTCCACGCTTTGGCACCGCAGGAGAGCCCGGAAGGCCTCCCCGTCACCCTCACCAACGTGGTGTCCAACCTCCGGCCCGTCACGCGCCGTCGGCGTCCGCGTCCAAAGCCGCATCCCCGAGGCCGGTGGCCTGGCCGAAGTCCTCACCCCGCCGGACAGCACCTGTTCGGTGGCGGGCACCCTGATCACCTGCGACCTCCCGCCCATCGCCCCGGAAGCGAACGCGGTCGTGCTGATCACCGTCACCAACCTGCCCGTCGGCGACCACCAGTTCATCAGCGTGGTCAGCGGCGTCCACGTGGATCCGCAATTCGCCAACAACTCCGCCGTCGCACGTACGCGCGTCGTGCCCCCCCTGGACTTCTCCGTCCGCGCCTCACCCACGTGGGAAGGCAGCAACGCCCTGGTCACCGTCCGGTTACACCCGGAGCGCGATATCCAAACCTCGGTGACCCTCTCCACCACCGACGGCACCGCCGTGGCCGCCCGACGCGACTACGTCCCCTGACCACCAACCTGGTGTTCTTCCCCCGACAGACCGCGGTGTCTGTCCTGATCTCCACCCTCGGCGATGACGAAGATGAACCCGACGAGTACTTCCTCGCCCGGCTCAGCAACCCCGTCGGTGCCCCCATCGGTGTGGTCGAAACCCAGGTCTGGATCCTCGACACCAACCTCCCCTGCCTGTCAGTCGGTAACCTCGAAGTCAACGTCGGCCTCAAAGGCCAGGCCGTCGCCTTCGTCCCCGTCTGGCTCTCCTCCGCTTCCCGGACGAACATCACCGTCGACTTCGCCACCCGCAACGGCACCGCCATCGGAGGCCCCGACTTCGAGCATCGCAGCGGCACCGTCACCTTCCTCGCCGGCACCACGAACCAGGAAGTCCGCCTCGTCATCAGCGGCAACACCCGCGACGAAGGCCCGGAACACTTCTTCGTCGACCTCAGCAACCCCCGCGGCGCCACCTTCTGCCGTTCCACGGGCGTCGTGACCATCACCGATATCGAACCCGCGGGCCTGACGGTGGACAACGTCGAAGTCCCCGAGGGCCAACCGGGTCAGACCAACTACGCCCGCTTCATCCTGCGGCTGGACCGGCCGCTGCCAAACCCCGCGTCGGTCGAGGTGTCCACCGCCGACGGCACCGCCCGCGCCGGCCTGGACTACCAGCCTCTGTCTCCCACCACCTTCACTTTCACGCCCGGCCAGACCAACCTCACCGTCACCGTCCCGATCGTCGGCGACCTCAAGTCCGAACCCGCTGAAACCTTCTTCCTCCTCCTGACCAAGCCCCAGAACCTGGTCCTCACGATCGACCGCGCCACCGCCACCATCCGCGACGACGATTGCGCGCCCGCGCCTTGTGGCATCGTGGCTTGGTGGTCCGGTGAAGGCGACCTCGACGACCGCATCACCGGTCTTCCCACCGAGAAGCGCGGCCCCGGCCAAGTCACCTTCCCGCCTGCCAGGGTCGGAGCCGGCTTGCGTTTCGATGGCGCCGCCAACCTCGAGACCGCCGACTCGCCCTCCTTCGCCCTCACCAACCTCACCCTCGAGGCCTGGATCCGCTGCGACGGCATCGGCGCTGAAAACCGCGTCATTCTGCTCAAGGGCGCCAGCCGGTTGAACGATACCACCTCGTACGTCCTCGTGATCCACGGGCAGGCACGGGACTCCATCAGCGCACAGGGTAAGATCTGGGGCGTCGACGTCCCCGGCACCTTGAGCCTGCTGCTGAGCGACGGCGTCCACGATCACATCTTTCATTCGCGCACCGTCGTCTCCCTCGGGCAGTGGATGCACATCGCTGCCACGGTCGGACCCGACACCGTCAGCCTGTACCTCGATGGGACACTCGATGCCGCCTACCCGCTGGAAATCGTGCCGCTGGCCAATCACAGCCCCGTCCAGATCGGCGGCATCACTACCGAAGGGAACCGGTTCTCCTTCGTCGGAATCATCGATGAACTGTCCCTGTATCACCGCGCCCTGAGCGCCGATGAACTGCGCGCCATCTACGACGCCGGCGCCGCCGGCAAGTGCCTGGAGGCTCCCACCGATCCTGCCCTCAGTGTGTTGGAGCCAGAACCCATTGCCGAAAACACGCCCGGCGGGGTCGTCCGCCTGACCGTCCGCCTCTCCGAACCGCCCTGTCGCCCCGTCCGAGTCCGTTACTCCACCGAGGATCAAACCGCCCTCGCCGGCTCCGATTACGTCGCCGCCAACGACTGGCTGTCCTTCGAACCGGGCCAGACCGAGCAGGAAATCGTCCTCACCATCCTCGACGACGACGTGTCGGAATCTCACACGGAAACCTTCAAGCTGCTCCTCGCCGAACCGTTGAACGCCGTCCTCGCCAACGCCAGCACCGCCGTCACCATCCTCGACAACGACACCAACATCATCGCTTTCCCCCCCTCGTTGTCGCCCATCCCCGACCAGGTGATCCACGAGGACACCGCGGGCTCGGTCAGCTTCACCGTCGACGATCCCGACACGCCCCTCGAGCAACTCATCCTCACCGCCAGTTCCTGGCATCCGGCCCTGATCCCACAATCCGAACTCAAGCTCGCCGGCAGCGGCACCAACCGAATCCTCTCGTTCCGACCCGCCCCCAACCAGTTCGGCATCGGCCCCTTCGGCGACGCCTGGATCTTCGTCATCGTCAGCGACGGCAGCCAGTCCGCCTGGCGGACCTTCAAAGTCACCGTCCTTCCGGTCAATGACCCGCCCAGCTTCGCGCCCGGCCCGGAAGTGTCCGTGAACGAAGACGCGGGGGCCATCACGCTCCCCGGTTGGGCCACTCAGATCTCTCCCGGCCCCGCCAACGAGCGCGAACAGGAACTCAGCTTCACCCTGACCCCTGCCGATCCCGGCCTCTTCAGCCAGACGCCAGCCCTCGACCCCAGCGGCACCCTCCGCTTCAGCCCCGCCCCGAACGCCTTCGGCACCAACTCCGTCACCATCGTCCTCCGCGACACCGGCGGCACCGAACGCGGCGGCCTCGACACCTTCACCCACCGGTTCAACCTCGCGATCCAGGCGGTGAATGACCCGCCGACGCTCGACCCGATCGCCGACCGTTCCCACCGCGCGAACAGCGCGGTCCAGACCGTCCCCCTCACCGGCATCACCACGGGTGCACCCAATGAAATCCAGTCGCTAACCGTCTCCGCTATCTCTGACAACCCGGCTCTGCTTGAACCGACCGTCCAATACACTTCCCCCGCCGCCACCGGCACCTTGACCTACCAGCCCAAACCCGGCCAGTCCGGCACCGCCACGATCACCGTCACCGTCCGGGACAGTGGTGGCGTCGAGCGCGGCGGTCAGGACCAGGTTCAGCGTTCGTTCCGGGTCACGGTCCTCCCCAACCAGCCGCCCACCGTTCGGCTCAGCGCCCCCACCGATGGCCAGGTGTTTCCGGCCCCAGCCACTGTGCCCTTGCAGGCCATCGCCACCGACCCCGACGGCCAGGTCGTTCAGGTCGAGTTCCTCGCCAATGGCCGGGTCATCGGGCAGGACACCACCGATCCCTTCCAGCTCACCTGGACCGCTGTCCCAGCCGGCACCCACGACCTGACCGCCCGCGCCACCGACAACGACGGCGCCCAGGCTACTTCGGCGCCGGTGCAGATCGTGGTACGCGTCACCCAGGACATCGTCCTCACCAGCCCGGCGGCCAATGCCACCTACTGTCCTGGCGCCCCGATCGTCTTTGCCGCCACGGTGCAGGGCGAGTTGCCCGCCGGCAGCCGGGTCGAGTTCCACGGCGACGACGGCCTGTTCGAGGCCGCCACCAGTGCGCCCTTCGCCGTGCTGCGCCGCGCGGGATTGGCCAGCGGCCTCTACCGCGTCCACGCCCGGCTCCTGGACGGCGCCGGCCAACTGCGGGCGCGTTCCCAGACCAACACCTTCGAGGTGCTCGAGGTCTGCGGCGATGTCGCCATCCTGAAGAACTACGACGACCCCCAGATCACGCTGATGGGCGACCTCCTGCGCGCCGAGCGGATGTTCCCCTTCGTCCGCAACGGCGTGGATGTCTTCCCCAAATCGGCGAGAGAACGGGCGTTGAAGAGGAACCCACGCTCGAACGGCTCCTGGGCTACAAGCTCATCATCTGGGCCGGTCTGTCCCAGCCCGGGCAAGGCTTGACCGATGCCGATGTCCGGTTGTTGGAGCAGCTCCGCGAGGCGGGCAAGTCCTTGTACCTGATCGGTCCGCAGGTCCTCCATGACACCAACCGGCTCAGCGCCGCCGCCGCGGCCCGGTATGCCACCCTCGCCAACCTGCAACCCCTCGCCCCGCTCCAGCCCAGCGGCGGGCTCACCGCGCATCCGGCCGGTTATGGCGATCCCATCTTCCAAACCACCCCCGGCGGCTACGTGGTGCCGCCGCTGAGCTTCAATGTCGGACCCGTGCAGCGCGGGGCGGTCATCGACACCAACGAGTTTCAGATCAAGCTCACCAGCGAAGGCGACCCGGTGATGATTGTGACCCCGCCAGTCTGCGACCTCGACGAGGGGCAGGCCCGGCTGGCGACCCAGACCTTCGGGGTCGAGCAGTCAACGGCTTCACAGAACCTGTTCAAGAATACCTCGCTCTGGCTGCTGCGCGGCTGGTATTGCGAAAACCTCGAATTGCTCCTCGCCGCCACCGATGCCCCGGCCACCGGCCGCGTGGGCGAGGTCCTCGTCTACGAATACACGGTCGATCACAGCGGGGCCTGCGGAGCGGCAGGGGTGACGCTGGTTGAGGAATTGCCCGCAGGATGGCAGGTCCGGGACGTCGAACAGGCCAACGGTTCCTGGGAACAAGTGGGGCCCTGGCTGTTCGTGAACCTGGGTTGTCTGGATGAAGCGGTCCGACTGACCCTCCGGATTCACCTGATGCCGACGCAGCCGGGCACCTTCACACATGTGATGCGTTTGCGGGCCGAAGCCGAGGCGTTCAATCCAGAAAAGCATCTCACCCAAGTGACAACCGTGGTTGAGGGCACCGACCTGACCCCGCACCTCGAGTGGCGTCGCGTGGGGCAGGGTGATCCCAGCTTCTGGCTTTTGGGCGCGGCGGGGGTTGAGTACGTCATCCAACAGAGCACCGACCTGCGGGCCTGGCAGGACGCCCAGACGGTGATCGGGCCCAGTGTCCGCATCCCGGTCGAGCTGGACCGTCGCCCTGGTGCCGGCGCCCGCTACTTTCGCGCCCGCTGGCCTTAGCCGGATATCTCGTGCTCGGCATGAAACCGCGACAAACTGTAGGCGCCGACGTAAGGAGGCGAAGGATAATGCCCCTGCCCCCAACGCCCCCTCACGTCGGCGCCTGCAGCGGGTATGTGCCAGCGAACACCCCGTGATCGCCACCCTTCATCGCAGGCACTGGCCCGCACGAAGGCGTACCAAACCAACGTCCAGCGTGCTGATGATCCCGTCCGCGTTGATGTCGCGACGGAAACACTCCTCATCGGTGTAGCTCCCCGCGAGCACCCGTACCAAGCCCACGTCCAGCGTGGAAGTGATCCGGTCTCCGCTGGCGTCACCCGAGATGCAGCCCACCGTGGCCGATGCCGAGGCGAGCAGCCCGCCGTCTTCGGCCTGCAGGTCGAGCAGACTCAGCGTCAACCACTGCAGATCGGCCACCTGGCTGAGGCCGACATGCACTTCACCGTCCACGATCTCTGCCGCGGCAATCGTCGCCGTCCCCGCCAGCACCGCGGCCGACGCCCGCAGGATCGGTTTGTCGAAAGTAAACACGACCCACTGTGGTCCTCCCAAACGAGGTTCCGTGCTAGGCGTGCCCGCCAGCGCCAGTGGAACGTCAAACACCCCCGCGCACCGTGCGCCCGCCGCGACACGGCCTGCACGAGCCGCGGAGGATCGGGGATGCGGGCCACGCTGCGAATCCAGTTCACCGAACTCGAGATTCGCGCAGCATAGAAGCCGCTGGGAAGATCCGCCTCCTGGTCTGGCACCAGGAATCCGCCGCCGTCGCTCCCCCGATACAGCCCGCCCATATCAAAGATCGCCGCGTTGACCCAGGAGCCAGTTACTCCGTTCGTGCTGAAATAGCCGTCCACGGACAGGTTGATGCCCGCCAACTTCCACTGCCCGGCTTCCCGCAGGAACACCGCGCCGCCCGAATCCCCCGTGGCAAGATGCGCCTCGTTTTCCCCTCCGTCCCGGTCAAAGGTCGCGTACAGCATCTGGGTGGCCACGCCCTCGGCCCCCACCACCGCCGTCACCACATTCTGTCCCCAGCGGAGCTTCCCGTCGCTCGACCCCCAGTACCAGCCCCGGAGTTCGCCGACGCTCGCGCCCGGCACACTCACCGCCGCCCCCGCGCCTTCGGCCACGGCCAAACACGACCAGTTCCTTGCCCACCTCGTCCTTGCCGGTGTGAAGATCCGCCCAGAACGGGAACGGTTGGTCCACCTGCCACAGCACCAGGTCCGCTTGCGGATGCGCAATCTTCGCTGTCGCTGTGTAAGCCACGCCCTGCCAGGTGAAGATGTTCCCCACCTTCCCGCCCACGTGCTTTGCCGTCAGGAAGTGGAAGGGCCCGACCGGCGTGCCGGTATAGTTCAGCCAATACCCCTGGTACTGCCAGCCGCTGTCGGCCAATTCACCCGCGGGCGCGGTCGTGTTCTTGGCCGCATCCCCGGACGAATAGAAGATCACGGCTTGCGCCGCCGGCACTCCCCACAGTGCCGTCAATCCGAACGCCGCACAGGGAAGCCAGCGACACCGCGCCGCACTTCCGCTCACCTGCCGCCATGAGCGGCCCCGGCCGATCCACCTCGAAAGAAACATAGTGATGACCTTCTTTGGCAGGGAGGATCCCGGGTCACCGCTCGGGACCTGCGGGCCCACCCCGCCCTTTCTTGAATCACCACTACAACGCGAGCTCGGGAGAAGAAGAAGCGCTGTGGCAGGCGGCCGGAGGAATTGCGTGGCCCGGCTAGATAGACGTGCCTAGCCTGGTGGTTCCTTGCCGCCCGTAGTTCCTTGCCGCCCGTAGGCGCCGACGTCAGGAGGCGAAGTCAATCGGCCTCTGGTCCACGACGCTCCTTCGCCCCGCCTCCTACAGTCTGGCGCGATTCTGGACGGGAAGACAGGCAAGCGGGCAGGCCTGTGGAATGCGATTCGGATGTACCAGCACAAGCGGACCCATGGTGCCCCAGCAAAGCACGGATCGTCCGTGCGCTGCCTGCCTGCACGTGGTTGGATTTGTCGGCCGCATGCCCCCTGCCGCGGGCTCACGGCAGCGTACGCGGGCGTCAATGCGCCAACGCTTGCCCGCCCGCCGGCACCCGCCGAACTCGCGGCGGCCTGCACTCCTCCCCGGCGGTATCAACGAAAACGCGCACCCGCCGAGGTGCGCGCGTTCAGGAAGGAAAACGCCGAGTTGGCGTTGTTGGCCTCAGTTTCGCAACCGACGATAGACTCCAAAGCCCAGGAGCCCCAGCGCCCCAAGCAGGCCCACCGCGGAGGGTTCCGGCACTACGACGTTTACGGAATATGGCGTGAAAGAGGCGAATTCCTGGGCTTCGTAATCGGGGCCATACCAGCGCGCCCACACGTCGCTGCTCCCGATTACGTAGTCACCCGGTGGCATCGTGGCGTCCACCCTCAGGGTAATGTTCGCGACAAAGAGATTGGGGCCCGTCGTCGTGCCAAAGGCCAGGTTCTCTGCACCCAATTCGCCCGCCGTATCTGGTTGGAGGCGCTGGCCCTTCACGGTTGGTACGCCGGGATCGTTGAAGAAGCTTCCGCTGCGGTCCGGTTCTACATCAATCGTGAATGTTGGGCCACCTGGCCCTGTCCATTCCAGGAACTCAGGTTTGAACGTCAGCCCTAGCAGTTGCTCTTCCTCCGTCGCATGAACCACCACGGCAAAGGTGAACGTGCCGCCGGCCGGGACGTTGTCTACGCCGTTGGGATTCCCCACAGGGGCGACATCCCGGAACTCGAAAGTCACCACGCCCAAAGCCTGAGGCGCGAGCAACGCAACCACCGCTCCGGCCGTGCCGAGAATGACCTTACGGCCCGATCCGACTTGGACGACACTCTTCATAGGCGCATAAGAAACCGGGCAACCCCACGACTGTCAAGTGGTGAAACCAGTAACCGGCCTATGGGTCGATACGTATGGAGTTGTTACGCAACGGTCAAGCCGGGACGGCGCGCGTATAATGACAATCGCACGGCAGCGGTCAGACCTCCGGTCGCGAGGTGGCGCACCCCCGCGACCGGTGCAAGGTCGCCGAGCCATGAACCTACGGCAGAATATTCCCCGCGCGCACCCGCACCAACCCCACGTCCAGCGTGCTGATCAACCCATCGGCGTTGATGTCGCGCCGGAAGCTCGCTGCATCGGCGTAAGCGCCTGCCAACACTCGCACCAACCCCACGTCCAGCGTCGATGCCATCTTGTCCTGGTTCACGTCCCCTTCGATGCAGCCCACGACGACCGAGGCGCCATTCAGGTAGCCGCCGTCCACGCCCTCGATCCCTTCCAACCCCACGGTGAGCCACTGGAGATTGGCCACACCGGACAACTGCACCGTGACCCGGTTGTTGGCAATCGTGCTGCCCGTCACCGTCGCCGTGCCGGCAATGATCTTCGGCGTGGCCCGCTGGATCGGGACATCGAACGTGAAAATCATCGTCCGCGGTCCGCCCAGACGGGGCTCGGTCGCTGGGCTGCCACTCAGCGGGAGCGGGATGTCGAAGCTGCCCCGCGCCCCGTGGGTCTGGCGCGACACGACGCTCTGCAGCACCGGCGGCGACTGCGCCAGATTCGCCAGCGCCGCGTCCGCCTGGATCAAGCCGTAGCCCGAGTCAAAATCGAACCCCGCCGGCCCCACCTCCAGCGTTGTGGCCTGGAGCACCTCGCGGATCCGCCCCGGACTGAGCTTGGCGCGCGCCTCCAACATCAGAGCGGCCACCCCGGCCGCGTGCGGCGCTGCGGCGGACGTGCCGTAAAAGTTCGGCCACGCGTCCAGCACGTTGCAGTAATCCGAGCCGCCGAAAAACGTGTTGTTGCCGCCCTGCGGCGCCGCGAAGCTGGGCTGCTCGCGCACCTCGTACGTGGGACTGCCGGTGGGCGTAAAGAAGATCGGGGTCCCCCAGCCGAGGAGAAGTACTCCATCAGGGGCGGGCTTTGCCCGTACACCGGTGTGTTGCAGTAGCGGACCGCCCCGACGGCCATCGCGCCGCGCGCGTTCATGTGCCCATAAAGCGTGCTCGAATGCGTATGGTATTGCTCCTGCCCCAGACCGCGCTCGGCGTACCAGAGCAGCTTCACCAGCGGCGGCGGCTTGCCGGACTTGAGCCGGATCCGCAGGCCCGCCTCGAGCAACCACCCCGAAGTCGTCACGCCGAACACCTCGGTTGGATCTCTCCCCACGTTGTTGTTGAAGCTCCCCATCCCGCCGAACGACCGGCCATCGCGGTATACCAGCTCGATGTCCAGGTCCGTCTGCGCCCCCGGATTCCCCGGCGCCGTCGAGGCGTACCGGTCGGGCCACTGAAGAACGAAGAACGTTGTTCCCAAGAGCAGGTTGACGTTCAGGATCGTGTTCACGCCCGGGCCTGGATCGAAATCATGATACCCGCTGCCCCCGTCGCGAAACGGTGCCTCGTAGGATTGGCGCGCCGCGTTGCCGGCGCTGGAGAAGTACGCCACCCCGTCGGCCGCCACCTCGTCCACCGCCTGCGCAATAATGCCATCCGCAAACATCGGCTCCTCGAGGTAGATCACATCGTCCACGATGACCCGGCAGCCGGCGTCGCGCAGCGCCCGGATGCCGTTGGCAAAGTCGGCTTCCCCCGCCAGGCGGTGTGAAAGGCCTGGGCGGCGCCCGGCGCCACATCGTGGACAATCTCCCCCATCGCCCGCCCTTCGTCCGTCGTCCCCGTCACATCCGCCAGAATCAGGATGTCCGCCGGCAGATCTCCCGACGCAATGCCCGCGGCCATCTGCCCCTTGGCGTTGAAGGAATCCGAGAGGATCCCGACGCGCACCCCCGCGCCGGTCACCTTGAACGCCGCCCGCGCCGTGACCGACCCTTGGGCGTTGTCGCCCTGGCTGGTGGTGAGCCCGGCATTCGCCACCGCCAGGGCCGGCCGGGCAAACCGCAGACTACTCAGTCCCGCCAGGCTGGTGATTGATCCCACCGGCAGGCGGGCCGACACGACCCGTCCGGCCACGGCGATCTCCTCCGCGCCCAGGGCGACGAACTGCGAAGCCAGGATTTCGGCTTCGCCGTCGGCGATGGCCGTGATGAGCACGTATTCGTCCGCGGTGGGCACCCGGGCCCGCTGCACCACCGCTTGCTGCGGCCCGGAGGCCGTCAGGACCACCGGTCCGTAGACCGGGGCCGCAACGCCGTCGACCAGTTCCCAGAGAAGCCCCGAGACCTTGGAGACATCAAAAATTTGAGCCTGAACCCCAGCTTCGCTCCCGACAAGCAGCGCCGCCGCGAGAATCGTCAGTTTATGCATGGCTGTTTCTGTCGCGTGTGTTTCCGGCGTCCAAGGCGCGCCGAGGGTTGCTCGGCTCGAGCAACCCCCGCACTCCTTCCTTGTCGTGCGCGCGAGACATCTTGAACCCTGCGCGTAGCGTGTCGAAATCCGTTCCTACGACACAAGTGAGGGCAAGTGCCTCTGCGGGGATTAGTATGTTCCCCTAAGCGCGAGTTTGGCGAGATGAAGTAGAGTTAATCTCCGCCCACACGCGGACACGCCCCCCGCCCGATCGCCCGCCTCCCGATGCCATCCGGCGTCCGCGTAGGTCAAAGCAGTCTGGCGGGATCAATGTCCACCGTCAATGTCAGTTTCTCCGGCAGCCGCAGACGCACCTCCAACTCCGCCAGCAACCCGCTCAACAGCGTCATCCGCCGCGTGCGTAACATCAACTGGTAGCGGTAGTACGACTCCGCCCGCAGCAGCGGCGCCGCCGCCGGACCCGCCACCCGCAACGACGGCAAACGCGGCGCAATCACCGTCTCCACCTCGCGCCGCACATGCTCCGCCGCATACTTCACCTTCTCCTCGTTCCGCCCCCGCAGCGTCAGCAAAGCGATCCGCGCCCACGGCGGATAGCCCAGCGGCCGACGAAACTCGACCTCCTCCTCGTAGAAGCTGACAAAATCATGCCGGCGCGCGTATTGGATCGCCGAATGAAAGGGCGTGAACGCCTGCACCACCACCTCGCCCTCCACTTCCCCACGCCCCGCCCGCCCCGACACCTGCGTCAACAACTGGAAGGTCCGTTCCGCCGCCCGGAAGTCCGGCAGATGCAACCCCAGATCCGCATACACAATCCCCACCAGTGTGACGTTGGGGAAGTGCAGCCCCTTGGCGATCATCTGTGTGCCCACCAGAATGTCGATCCGCCCGGCGCGAAACTCCCCCAGCAGCCGCCGGTAGTCGTCCTTCCGCTGCAACACATCCGAATCCATCCGCTGCACCCGCGCCCGCGGAAACAACCGCGCCAGCGTTTCCTCCACGCGCTGTGTCCCGATCCCCGCATAGCGGATCGCCGGGTGGCCACACGCCGGGTTCGGACAGGCCGGCGGCGCCGCCTCCGTGTGCCCGCAGATGTGGCAGCACAGACGCGCCGTCGTCCGGTGATAGGTCAGCGACACACTACAGTGCGGACAACCCGCCACATAGCCGCAGTGCGGACACTGCAGCGACGTCGCGTAGCCCCGCCGGTTGAGAAAGAGAATGGTCTGCTCCCCCTTTTCGAGCCGCGCCTGGATCGCGTCCCGCAGCCAGCGCGAGAACATCGGGACGCCCTTCGCGCCGTGCACTTCCTGCCGCAGGTCCACCACCCGCACCACCGGCAGCTTCTGCTGATCCACCCGCACCGGGAGCTCGAGCAGCCGGTACTTGCCCCGGCGCGCGTTGAAGTAGCTTTCCAGCGAGGGCGTCGCCGAACCCAGCACCACCACCGCCCCTTCCCGCTCCCCCCGCAGCACCGCCACATCCCGCGCCTGGTAGCGCGGCGCCTCCTCCTGCTTGTACGAAGCCTCGTGCTCCTCATCCACCACGATCAAGCCCAGCGGCTCCACCGGCGCGAATACCGCCGAACGCGCGCCAATCACCACCCGCGCCCGGCCCTGCCGGATCTTGTGCCATTCGTCATGCCGTTCCCCCGCCGACAGGTGGCTGTGCAACACCGCCACCCCGGTACGGCGCAGCCCGTGCGAGAAGCGGGCCTTGAACCGTTCGATCGTCTGCGGCGTGAGCGAGATCTCCGGCACCAGCACGATCGCCCCCCGCCCCTGCTCCAGTGCCACCGCGATCGCCTGCAGGTACACCTCCGTCTTCCGCTCCCCGTCACGCCGTGCAGCAGAAACGTCCGCGACCCCTGCGGCGGCGCTGCCGACACCCGCTCGCCGGCGCCCCCGGCGGTCGCTTCCAACGCCGCCCGGATCTCCGCCAGGGCCTGCGCCTGGTGCGCTTCAAGCACCAGGGGCTCGGTCGGCAGAATCGTTTCCTCAGCGTACGGATCGCGCTCGGCCACCTCCGCCCGAATCTGCACCAGGCCTTTGTCCTCGAGGCGACGCACGGTGTCGGCCGTGCTCCCCGTCAACCGCAACAGTTCCTGCAGGGGCAGCTCCCGGCGCTCCTCGACCACGTGCCACACGTCCCGCTGGCGCCGGGTCAGCTTCCGCCCCCGGCGTGCGGCTCGGCAAGGCCCCGTTCCGCCACACGCACCACCAACCGCTCCCGCCAGCCGGCCGTCTCGCGTCGCACCGCCTCGGGCAGCACGCTCTTGAGGGCGACCTCGACCGGACAGCAGTAGTAACGGGCGATCCACCGCGCCAGCTCAAGCACCTTGGGCGTGACCAGACCCCGGGTGCTCAGCACCCGCGTCAGCGGTTTGAGCCGGGGATGGGGTGAGGTCTCGAGCAGCGCCGTCACGCACCCCAGCACCTGCCGCGTCCCGAAAGGCACCTTCACCCGCGAGCCGACCTCGATCTGCTCCGCCCACGCCTCAGGCACGACATAGTCAAACTCCTTGCCGACGGCGAAATCGAGTGTGACGCGGGCGATCATGCGGGCTCCGGGCAGCGGCCGAGCGTCCGGATCGGGTGCGGCGCCGTCAAGGCCCCGCGTGGACCCGCCGCAAACCCATTGCACTCCGGGGGGGCGTCACTAACCTTCGCGCCATGCGTTTCATCGCCAGCATCGTCGAGAAACTGCAGCGGCATCCCAAGCGGATTGTGTTCCCGGAAGGCACGGAGCCCCGGGTTCTCCAGGCGGCCCGGCAGTTCCACTCGCTGCACCTCGGGGTTCCCATCCTCCTGGGCGACCGTGCCCAGGTGAAGGATGTGGCGGCCCGGCTCAACATTTCTCTGGAAGGACTGCGCGTCATCCACCCCCGGAGAGCGACGACTTCGAGTCCTTCGTCCAACGCTTCCTCCTGCTGCGCCGCGCCCGTGGCGTCCAGGAGAAGGAGGCTCGCGAGGCCATGCTCAAGCCGAACTATTTCGGGGCCATGATGGTCGCCATGCACCAGGCGGACGGTCTGATCTCCGGCACCAACGAGTTCACTGGCAGCGTCCTGCGTCCGCTCTTCCAGATCATCCAGCTCGCCCCGCAGGCCACCGTCGCCTCGAGCTGCATGGTCATGGAGGTGGAGGACTCCCAGTTCGGCGAACGCGGCGTCCTCTTCATGGCCGACTGCGGCGTGATCCCGGATCCCAACGTCGAGCAGCTCGCCGAAATCGCCGTCGACACCGCCCGCCTCGCGCGCCACCTCCTCAACGTCCGCCCGCGCGTCGCCCTCCTGTCCTTCTCGACCAAGGGCAGCGCGACCCACCCCTCGATCGGCAAGGTGCAGGCCGCCACCGCCCTGGCCCAGCAGAAGGCCGACCAGCGCGGACTCGACGCCACCTTCGACGGCGAGCTCCAGCTCGACGCCGCGCTCGTGCGCGAGATCGCGGAGCGCAAGCTCCCCGAAAGCCAGGTCGCCGGCCGCGCCAATGTCCTCATCTTCCCCGACCTCAACTCGGGCAACATCGGCAGCAAACTCGTCCGCGTCATCGGCCGCGCCAACGCCTACGGCCAGATTCTGCTCGGCCTCGACCGCCCCGCCGCCGATGTTTCCCGGGGCTCGAACGCCCACGACATCCTCGGCGTCGCCGCCATCGTGGGCGTGCAGGCCGTGGATTACGAACTCCTGTACCCCGGTGCCGGCCGGAAACTGCCCGGCGAACCCCGCGAATGAACGCCTCCACCCCCGTCTCTTCATCGCCGCCACCCGGCAGAACGAAGGCAAAACCACCACCTCGCTCGGGCTCGCTTCCGCCCTCCAGAAGCACCACCCCCGCATCGGCTACATCAAGCCCGTCGGCCAGCGCTTCGTCCAGGTCGAGGAGCAGAAGATCGACGAGGACATCATCCTCATGGACCGGGTGTACCAGCTCAAGTGCCCCCTGCTGGACATGAGCCCCATCGCCATCGAACCCGACTTCACCCGCAAGTACCTGCAGAAGTCCAACTACGAGGTCCTCGTGCGGCGCATCACCGAGGCCTTCGACCGCGTCGCGTGGGAGAAGGACTTCGTGCTCTGCGAAGGCTCGGGCCACGCCGGCGTCGGGTCCGTCTTCGACCTCTCGAACGCGCGCGTGGCGAAGATTCTCGGCGCCAAGGTCATCATCGTCTCCCAGGGCGGCATCGGGAAACCCATCGACGAGGTCTGCGTCAACCAGGCCCTCTTCGAAAAGGAAGGGGTCGAGGTGATCGGCGTGATCCTGAACAAGGTCCTGCCGGACAAGCTGGGGTTCATCAATGAATTCGCCCGCAAGGGTCTCAAGCGGAAAGGCCTCGATCTGCTGGGCGTCCTCCCGCACCAGCCCATCCTCTCGAGCCCCACCCTCGAGGTCATCCGCGAGGAGTTGCGCGCCCAACCCCTCAACGCCAGCACCCAGTACCAGAACCTGGTCGAGGAGGTGGTCGTCGGCGCCATGAGCGTCCGCAGCGCGCTCTCCTACTTCAAGAAGGGAGTTCTGGTGATCACGCCCGGGGATCGCGAGGACATCCTGCTCGCCGCCGCCACGACCATGTACGGCCAGGCGCCCGACGGCCTGGCGGGCATCATCCTCACCGGCGGCCAGCGCCCCTCCCCCAGCGTACTGCGCGTGGTCGAGGCCCTCCCGTTCCCGGTACTGGCCATCGATGCGGAGACGTATCGGGTGGCCTCGAAAGTCCATGATCTCACCGTGAAGACGCGGCCCTCGGACACCGCCAAGATCGGGTTGATCCGCGACCTGATTTCGCAGCATGTCGATGTGGAGAAGATCCTCGCGGCAGTCTGATTTCCCCAGGGGTCAGCCCTTAATTTAATACTTAACCCCTCGCCCTCGCCCCCTCGCGGAAGCCGCGGCCTCCCTGCAACCGCCTCGTGAGGACGCTGGGCCGACGGCGGGGAGACCGGGTCGTCGCCTTGGGATTGGGCTGAGGGAGGCGCTCCCCAAACCTGTGGTGCGGGCTTCCAGCCTGCACCCTCCTCGGTTCATGGCCCCAGCGCATGGCCGCCGAGGCCAAGGACGCTTCCCTTGAACGTGGGTGCGGAACGCGCACCCACGCCCACGGCGTTAAGCGGGAGGCCTCTCGCGCCTGCCTCCGCGGTTCACGGCCGCTGACCAGGCTCGGCGAGCCCATACCGCTCGCCCCGGATCTGCTTCCTGACTCGACGCCGAGGTGGCACTCGGACAAGGTCCGGCATGCCTGCTCTGCATCCCTCCCCGCACTCCCCCCACGATCGAGTCCGGCCCGCGACCGGGTGCGCTCTCCGCTGTGCAAACCCTCAACGGTGAAGGCACCTTTCGGACGCGCCGCGCCCCTGGCGCGCGGGTTGGCGTCGGCTGCCTCGCCCTCGCCTTCGCCCTCGCGCCCGAGGGCTCATCCTGCCTGGCCGCCCAGGTGGATTCTCCCGGAGTGTTCATGGCCAGCCGGGACATCGGTCGGGTGGGGCATCCGGGCCAGACCCGCTTCGACCCCGCCACGGGCGTGTACCGTGTGACCGGCGGGGGTGCCAACATGTGGTTCACCAACGACGCCTTCCATTTCGTCTGGAAACCGATGTCCGGCGACGTGGCGCTCAGCGCGGACATCCGCTGGCCGGCGCCGGGAGGTGACCCGCACCGCAAGGCCTGTCTGCTCCTTCGTCAGCACGCGGACCCGGCCGCGCCGTATGCGGACGCCGTGCTGCACGGCGACGGTCTTGCCTCGCTGCAGTATCGCGAGGAGCAGGGCGGCCCAACCCGCGAGATCCAATCCAACGTCCGGGCTCCCGGGCGGCTGCGGATCGAGAAGCGCGGCGCCTACGTCTCGATGTGGCTGGCTCCCGCGGGTCAGCCGTTGCAGCCGGCTGGAGGTGCGTTCCGCCTCCGGCTGCACGATCCGTTTCTGGTCGGCCTGGGTGTCTGCGCCCATGACAACGCCCGGCTGGAAACGGCCGAATTCGCGAACGTCGCCCTCACCGCGCTCGCTCCCGTGGCCGCCACGAATCTCACCCGCCACAGCACCCTGGAAACGGTCGACATCCACTCGCTGGACCGTCGGGTCGTCTGGCACACGCCACGCGCCATCGAAGCGCCCAACTGGTCGCGCGACGGCTCCTTCCTCCTCTTCAACGGCGGGGGCCGGCTCTACCGCCTACCCGTCGCGGGCGGCGAACCGGCGTTGCTCGACACGGGGTTCGCCACGCGCTGCAACAACGACCACGGGTTCTCCCCGGACGGTCAATGGCTGGCGCTGAGCGACCAGTCACAAGGCGACGGGAAGTCGCTCATCTACGTCGTGCCGGCGGCGGGCGGGACGCCCCGGCTGGTCACCCCGCTGGGCCCTTCCTACTGGCACGGCTGGTCGCCCGACGGCCAGACCCTCGCCTACTGCGCGGAGCGGGGGGCGAGTACGACGTTTATACGATCCCGGTCGCGGGCGGGCCCGAAACGCGACTCACGACCGCCTCGGGTCTGGACGACGGTCCAGACTACACCGCCGATGGTCGGTGGATCTACTTCAACTCCGAGCGCACCGGGCGCATGAAGATCTGGCGGATGCACCCGGACGGTTCCGGCCAGGAACCGGTCACCCACGACGAGTTCAACGACTGGTTTCCCCATCCTTCGCCGGACGGCCGCTGGCTCGTGTTCTTGAGCTACGAACCGGACGTGATCGGCCACCCCGAGAACCGGGACGTGCAATTGCGCCTGATGCCCCTGGCCGGCGGCGAGGTCCGGGTACTGGCCAAGCTGTTTGGCGGCCAGGGCACGATCAACGTGCCGTCCTGGTCACCCGACAGCCGCCGCTTAGCCTTTGTCAGTTACCAATGGGTGCCGGCAAACAGCGAGCCGGACCGCGGCGGGTGAACGCGCTCTGGATCCAGACGGCATCAGACGGCATCCCCCTCCTCACCGGCCCGCCGGCCCGAACCGCGGCACGGCCAGGCCAAACTCGACGCGCTCGCCGGCGGAACCGTAGTACCCGCCCCATCCGACGCGCACCTCGCGGACGCGCGCCGGGTCCAACACTCCGTCTGCGTCCTGCGACCAGCCCGCGAGCTGAA
Source organism: Verrucomicrobiota bacterium (assembly GCA_027493615.1). Classification (GTDB taxonomy): domain Bacteria; phylum Verrucomicrobiota; class Verrucomicrobiia; order Limisphaerales; family J093; genus DSVZ01. Next base: position 67,756 of record JAOSKK010000036.1, on the reverse strand, counting down.
ACCGGTTCAGGGGAATGAGGGTGCGCTCGCGCCCGGCCACGCCCAGAGATCGCGGCGTCTCGGCCAGGAAATCGCCCCCGCCTTCCTCGTGCAAGATCACCAGCAGTTGCGCGGGGGTGCGCTGTCCTTCGGGAACCCGGCTCTCGATCTCGAGCCACTCCGCTCCTGCCAGGGACGCGGGTCCCTCCAGCGGCAACCGCACGAAGAGAAACGTGTCCACCTGGCTCTTCGTCAACGTTGCCTTCGCTTCCCACCGCTGGCCGTCGCCCCCGGGGGCAGCTTCCACTTCGACGAGTTCGCCCCGCACGAACTCGCCGTGGCTCAGCGCCGGCGCTCCCACACGGAGCGGCTGCGACGTCATCCCCGGCAACCGGCCCGGCGCAACCGGCTTTCGCGCCGGCAACGGCACCTTCCCGAAGGTCAGGAAACCCGCGCCGTGCGGTTCCAACTCCAGCGGGACGCGCCCGGGGTCAGGCACCTCCCGGCTCGTGCCCGTGGCGGGGTCCCACCACCGGCCCGGACCTTGTGCGCCGGGCAGCCCAACTTCCCCCCGCCAGGCGGCGCGGCTGTCATTCACGAGGAAGTAGACTTCGCGGTCCTCGATCCGCCGGTGTGTCACGCGCAACGCCGACCCGGGCGGAACCCCCACGAGCACCGGAGCGATGGCCTGCTCCAGCACGCGTGCCAATTGCACCTCGGTTCCCGCCGGCAGGAAGACACCCCGCCCTTCACCCACCGCCCGAACTTCGGGCTCGTCGCCGGTGCCGAACCAACGCCGGCCGAGCTCCCGCACCGCGTCGCTGGGAAAGTCGGTGGCGCTGTTCCTGGGCCGCGTGCCGAGGCCTACGACCCATCCGCCGTTCCGCGCGAAACGGTCGAGGTTCTGCCAGGCCGCCAGCGGCAACGTGTCCACGCCCGGCAACACCACCACTCGCCACCGCAACGATCCGTGGACCAGCACGTCGCCTTCAACCTGCGCCTCGGCCAGTGCCCGGCTGTCCACGACCGTGAAGTCGCGCTGCGCTTCGAACAGCACGTCTCCCACGGTGCGGAACAGGCTGCCAATGCGGTTGGCGTCGGGCGAGGCGGTCGCCCAATGCGCGGCGGGAACGAAATGCGTCCAGAGGCTCTCGACCGGGTACACCACCGCGATGTCCGCGACCTGATGTCCGCCGGTGAGCAGGGTGGCGCAGCGCCCGACCCACTCGTTCAAGCGGCGCAGCGCCTCATCGGTCAGGCCCGTGAACGAGTAGTAACTGGTGAGGACGTTCACGCCCGCGACCATGAGGCGATTGACCGTGCCCCGGATCTCCGCCTCGCTCACCACCCGCTTCGGACGGGCATCGCCGGCCGCACGCCAGACCTGGGCGTGGTCCGACGTCTCGCACATGACCAGGCGTCGTCCCTCGAGCTCGGCCGCGCTGGCCACCAAGCGCGCCACATACCACGGCACGTCCTCCGGCACGCTGGTGAGGCAATCGATCCCCGGCGCGTCCATCCGTCGCACCGCCTGAAAGAAATCCCCGTACAGCGGCACGTGATTCACGATGTTCTCCTCCGCCAAGAGGTGGCCGCCCGAAGGCACGCCATGCTGCCGGCCCCACGTCTGGATCTGGCCGAAGAAATTCTCGCTGACCAACTCACCCACCGTCCGCCAGAAGTCATGACGATGCTTTGCGGCGGCCGGTCCGGCATCGCGGCGTGCCAGGTCGGGCAGCGTGGGCAGCAGATCGTAGCCGCGCCGGCGACGGAATTCGGCCGGTAGATCGGGCGCCCAGGGCAGGGGACGGTAGGGCATGCGCCGAAAGAACATGCTCATGAGCGAAGGCTCGTCGGTGAACAAGGCCTCGAACCAGCGGCCCAGGTCCGGGCCCAGCCGCGCCGCATACCGCCCGTGCGTGACTTCGAGAAACCGCTGCGTTGGCTCGGGCCGCAACAGGTTCACGTAGGGCATCGGCTCCGCCAGGTTGCCTTCGGCGTGGGTCCCTGCGTAGAGCGGGGCGCGGGTCATGACGACGAGGTGCCAGCGACCCGGCGGTGCCTCCCAACTCACTCTCCCGTCCACCGGCGCGGGCAAGGCAAGCCGACCGCCCGGTGCCGCGGTTGAGGCCCCGTCGCCGCTCCCGTTCCGGCAGGGCGGTCGGCCCGCCGTGGAGCGGGAATGCTGCTGCCAGCAACAGTTCCCCGGGCGGAACCTCGAGCGACACCGGCCCCGGCCCGCACTCGATGTCCGCCACCAACAACCCCTCGGCTTCCCACTCCGGGTGGTCCCGAAGCACGAGGCCGCCGGCATTGCCCGAGGGATAGCCCCGTTCGTCGTAGAGCCACAGCGCCATCCCGGCCGCCTTGGCCTCGGTCACAGCCCGTCGAAACGCCTCCCAGCGAGGCTCGCTCTCGAGGTACTCGCGGAACGAGACGTTGCACACCACGCCGCCAAAGCCCTGCTGCAACAGTCGCGTGCGCCAGCGGTCCTGCTCGGCCGCCTCATCCGGCCAGCCGTGGATGATCTTGAGGATGCGCGCCGCGGCCGGCGGTCGGGCGAATCGTTCTTCCAGCGGGGCGTCCGGAGCCGTGAACCCGGTTGCGAGGCGACCCGTCGCCGCCGCTCGAGAGGGCGAATCCGGTTCAGCCGCGCTCGCCGAGCCCAGCACCAGCAGGCTCAGCAAGGCGCTGGTCACGATTCGGGTGGGGCAGGCTTCCAGCCTGCTTCTCGAGAGTCCCCTTTCGCTGGACAGGCCCGTCAGACTTCGACCGGTGTCCATCGGATCGTCGGCGCTATGGTTGGCCAGCATCCTGAGGCTCGCGCCCCTCAGGGTTTGAGGTCGTAGCAAAGCAGCACGTCCTGATCCCGCAGATAGAGCCGGCCGTCGCACACCACAGGGTGGGGCCAACTGTTTTTGTTGCTCCGTTCCGGCTGCTCGAACCGCCCCTTTTCGATGAACCCCTCGGGCGTGGCCGCGATCAACACCACGGTGCCGTTGCCCGCCTCCGCCCGCAGGATCAGGTGCCCATCGGCGTACGTCAGCGCGCCCTTGCCCAGTTGCCGGCGTTCGGCCCAGACGGTCTTCCCGGTGCGGAACTCCTGGCAGATCCAGCCCCGGGCGTCGGAATGCCCGTACACGTGCTCGCCGATGAGCACGACGCTGCCGTGGTGGTTGACCATCTCCCGGTTGGCATAGACCTCCTTCGCCGCGAATGCGTCGCCGTCCCTGGTGATGTGAAACAAGTTGCACCCGACACCGTAGCCGGACGTGACGTAGACATGATCGTCGTGAACCACCGGCGTCGGGATCACCGCCGTCTTGCCGCCCCGCGGCGCGCGCCACAGGACGCGGCCGTCAGCGGGCGCCACGCCGAACACGTGGGCGTCGGTCAACTGCACGTACTGCCGCTCGCCAGCCAGCGTGCCGATGACGATCGAGGAGTACGCCGCGTTGTCGGTGAGGTCGGCCGTTTGCCAGAGCCGCTTGCCGGTGCGTTTGTCGAACGCGGCCATCGTTCCCTGCGGGCCACCGGGCGTGACCACCACCCGGTCGCCGTCCACGAGCGGCGATTCCGAGTAGCCCCAGCCCGACATCATCCTGCCCCCGTGATCCTTCACCAGGTCCACCTGCCAGACCAGACGCCCGCCGGCGGTCTCGAGACAGGCGAGGTTCCCCGCGCCGCCCAAGATGTAGAGGTGTTCGCCGTCCACGGTGGGCGTGCAGCGCGGGCCTTCCGCATAGCCCATCTCACGGTAGGCCGGCCGGGTCGGTGTGCTCCAGACCTCGTTGCCGTCCCGCGCGTCCAGAGCCCACACGACCTCATCGGCCTCGCGATACCCCATGCCGTAGATTCGACCCCGGGCCAAGGAGGGCGTGCTGTAGCCGCCGCCCAGGCTGTTGGCGCTCCAGAGCAGTCGGGGTCCCCCGGCTGGCCATTCCTTGAGCAACCCGGTTTCGGTCGAGCGGTTGTCCCGGTTGGGCCCGTGCCACTGCGGCCAGTCGGACGCGAGGGCGAGGGCGGTGGTGCTCACGAGCACCGTCAGGCAGAGCGTTCTTGTGCGCAGATTCATCGCGCCGCAGCGTTCCGCAAAGACCCCGGCCTGTCCAGCCGAACACCGTGCTTTGGGCTTTTCCGATCCGACCCGGGCTCTAGGCTTCCGGGACCAATGGCCACCGACGCCCAGCTCACCCCGATGATGGCGCAGTACCGCCGGATCAAGAGCGAATTGCCGCCCGGCGCGCTGCTCCTCTTCCGTCTCGGTGACTTTTACGAGCTCTTTTTCGAGGATGCCCAGACCGGTTCCCAGGCGCTCGGGCTCACGCTCACCCAGCGCAACGGCGTCCCCATGTGCGGCCTCCCCTACCACGCAGCCAGCGGTTACATCAGCCGCCTGCTCCGCGCCGGACACAAGGTCGCCATCTGTGACCAACTCGAAGACCCAAGGCCCGGTAAGCTCGTCAAACGCGAGGTCACGCAAATCCTCAGCCCCGGCGCTCACTTCGACGAGCGCATGCTCGCCGCCGAACGACCCAACTACCTCGCCGCCCTTTGCCGCACCGGTTCCCGCCTGGGATTGGCCTGCGCGGACCTCACCACCGGGGTGTTCCTCGCCACCGAACCCGCCCACGAACCCGCGCTGCTCGCCGAACTGGAACGACTCCGCCCCGCTGAACTGCTGCTCCCGGCCGAGGCCGCGGACCTGCGCCAACTGGTCCAGGGCACGGTCCGCGTCCTGGCCAGCTACGACGACTGGACCTTCGCCCCCGAAACCGCCCAGTTCACGCTGCGCGACCATTTCAAGACCGCCTCCCTCGACGGCTTCGGACTCCGGGACCGCCCCGCTGCCCTGGGCGCCGCCGGCGCGCTCGTGCATTACCTCCTCAACCAGTTGCGGCGCGACCTTACCCACCTGACCCGCCTGCGATGCTATCAGCCGGCCGACTTCCTCGTGCTCGACCCCGCCACCCTGCGCAATCTCGAGGTCCTCGAACCGCTCCGCCGTGACGCCCCCCGTGAAGCCTCCCTCTACGGTACGCTCAATCGCACCGTCACGCCCATGGGCGCCCGGCGGCTGCGCGACTGGCTGTCCCAACCCCCTCGCCGCCGTCGCCCCCATCCGCCGCCGACAGGACGCCGTCGAGACCTGGCTGGCCGACCCCGCCTCACTCGAGACCTTCCGCGCCCGGCTCAAGGAGGTGCGCGATCTCGAACGTACCCTCAGTCGCCTCAGCGTGGGCACCGGCAACGCCCGCGACCTCCTCGGCTTGCGCACCGGACTCGAACAGGTGCCCACCCTCCGCCAACTCCTTCTCGCCCTCGCCACTCCGGCACACACCGAACCCCAACCCACCCTGCGCGATCTCGACCCCTACTGCCGTCCCCGGAACCGGGTGGTGCGGGCGCCCGCCTTCCCCCGATACCTGGTGGTGCGGGCGTCCCCCCGATGGCGGGCGTCCCGCCTGCCTCCCCGATACCCGGTGGTGCGGGCGTCCCGCCTGCACCCTTGACCCCGGACGCGCCCGTTCCCACCTCTCCGCCATTGCTCCTCGAGCTCGCCGCCCAACTGCACGACTGTCCGGACCTGACCGACCTTATCGCCCGCGCCATCGTCGATGACCCGCCGCTCGCCCTCAAGGAAGGCGGTCTCATCCGCGACAGCTACGACTCCACGCTGGACGAACTGCGCCGCGGGGCCCGCGAGGGCAAGGACTGGATCGCGGCCCTCCGCCAGCAGGAGATTGAGCGCACCGGCATCCAGTCGCTCAAGGTCGGCTTCAACTCCGTCTTCGGCTATTACCTCGAGGTCACCAAGGCCAACCTCGAGAAGGTGCCGGCCGATTACGTGCGCAAGCAGACCGTCGCCAACGGCGAGCGCTTCATCACCCCCGAGCTCAAGGCCATGGAATCGCGGATCCTCGGGGCCGAGGAACGCGCCGTAAAGCTCGAGTACGAGCTCTTCCTCCGCGTCCGCGAGTCGGTGCTCGCCCGCCTCGCGGCCATCCAGGAAACCGGCCGCGCCCTCGGCGAACTGGATGTCCTCGCCGCGTTCGCAGACACCGCCCGCCTCCAGGGTTACTGCCGACCGGAAGTGGGGGACACGGGCCGGCTCGAGATCCGGGATGGGCGCCATCCGGTCCTCGAGAAGACCCTGACCGAGCAACGGTTTGTGCCCAACGACACGACCCTCGCCGCGCGTGTCACCTCCTCAGCGGGCGCCGGCGAAGCGTCCGCGCCCGATGGGTCCGCGCCGGCCCAGATCGCGTTGATCACCGGCCCGAACATGGCAGGCAAGAGCACCCACATCCGTCAGGTGGCCCTGCTCACCTTGCTCGCCCACACCGGCTCATACCTGCCGGCGGCGGCCGCCCGCGTCGACCTCGTCGACCGCATCTTCACGCGCATCGGGGCCAGTGACGACCTGACCCGCGGCCAGTCCACGTTCATGGTCGAGATGATCGAGACGGCCAATCTCCTGAACAACGCCACCGCCCGCAGCCTCATCATCCTCGATGAAGTCGGTCGCGGCACGAGCACCTTCGACGGCCTGAGCCTGGCGTGGAGCATCGTCGAGCATCTCCATCATCAGGTCGGGGCCAAAACGCTCTTCGCCACCCATTATCACGAGCTGACCGAGCTGGCGGGCCGCCTGCCGCGCGTGAAGAACTGGAACGTGGCTGTGCGCGAGTGGAACGACCAGATCATCTTCCTCCACAAGATCGTCGAGGGCGGCGCCGACCAGAGTTACGGCCTGCAGGTTGCGCGGCTGGCGGGTGTGCCGAAAGCCGTCATCGACCGGGCCAAAGTCATCCTCCGCAACCTTGAGGGTTCCGAGCTCACGCCCGAGGGGCGCGTGCGGCGGCCCACCCGGCCACGTCCCGAACGGGCGAAGCTTCAGGCCCTCGAGCCTCCCGCCCAATTGGATCTTTTCGGCTGACCCCTCGGCGCGGTCTTCGGCGGGGTGGGTGTCAACAACCAGCGCGGAGCGTATGGAGTGCGGCGACTTCCAGCGCCGCTTTTCGTTCTCCCGCACCACCCCTCACACAAAGCGGCGGTCAACCGCACGCACTCCAGACGCTGGCGCGAATCCCCCACCGCTGGGCCGGCGCGGAGCGTTTGGAGTGCGGCGTCTTCCAGCGCCGCTTTTCGTTCGCCCGCACCGCCTCTCACGCAAAGCGGCGGTAAACCGCACGCACTCCAGACGCTGGCGCGAATCCCCACCACGGGGCGGGCGCGGAGCGTTTGGAGTGCAGCGCCTTCAGCGCCGCTTTTCGTTCGCCCGCACCGCCTCTCACGCAAAGCGGCGGTCAACCGCACGCACTCCAGACGCTGGCGCGAGTTCCCCACCACCCCGCCGGCGCAATGCGTTTGGAGTGCGCTGTCTTCCAGCAGCGCTTTTCGTTCATCCCCCCTCCCCCTCCCAAGTTCACGGCTCCCTGCGCGGGCTCGACCCGAGGCAGCCACTCTCGACTCGCCCCGCGATCCCCGGGCAGGGCGGTTCCCTCTCAAGACCCATTGCTGACGATCTGACCGTCCAACAAATCCAGCACACAGGGGGCGCGGGCGGCGACGTGCGCGTCATGCGTGGCCAGCACCAGCGTCATCCCCCGTTCCGCCTGCAGCGCGCACAGCAGATCGATGATCTCCCCGCCGGTGTGGGAGTCGAGGTTCCCGGTCGGTTCGTCGGCCAGCAGCAGCACGGGATCGTTGACCAGCGCGCGGGCGATGGCGACGCGTTGCTGCTCCCCGCCCGACAGTTCGACCGGGCGATGATGCAGGCGGTGGGCCAACCCCACGCGCCCGAGGAGATCGCGGGCCCGCGGCTCAGCGGTGGCCACCGGCACCCGCGCCATGCGCGCGGGAAGACAGACGTTCTCGATGGCCTCGAGGTCCGGCAGCAGGTGGTAGGCCTGGAACACGAACCCGACCTTGCGGTTGCGGAACCCTGCCAGCGCGCGCGCCGAGAGGGCGCCGAGACGTTGGCCGCTGAACTCGATTTCCCCGCGGCTGGGCGTGTCGAGTCCCCCAGGATGTGGAGCAGCGTGCTCTTGCCCGCGCCGGAGGCGCCGCGGAGCGCGGTGAAGCTGCCGGCGTGGATCGTGAGGTTCACGCCGCGGAGCACCTCGACGGCGCGCTGTTCGAGCGGGTAGCTCTTGTGCACGTCGTGCGCGACGAGCAGCGGCAGGCCGGCGGCAGGGGGCGCGTCACTCATGGCGGAGGGCCTCGACGGGTTTGAGCCGGCCGGCGTGCCAGGCGGGGATGAGACCGCCGAGGAGGCACATCGCCAGCGACACCCCGGCGATCACCAGAACGTCGCCAGGTATGATCAGCGCGGGCAGTTCGTAGAAGTGATAGATGTCCGCCGGGAAAAGCTCGAAGCCGGTCCAGCGCCGCATGAAGAGCAGGAAGGCGTTCCGATACGAGACACCGAGCACGCCGAGCCCAAACCCGGCCGTGACGCCGAGCACACCGACGACCAGGCTTTGGCCCAGGAAGATGGCCATGATCTGCGTGCTGGTGGCGCCGAGGGCTTTCAGCGTGCCGATCTCCCGGGTCTTCTGGACCACGAACGTGATCAGGCCGCTGCAGATGCCAAAAGCCGCCACCAGCGTGATGAAGAAGAGCAGGTAGTACATCAGGTTCTTCTCCACCATCACCGACTCGAGGAACGACGCGTGTTCCTCGTACCAGGTCGTGAGCTGGTAGCCGCCCCCGAGCGTGGCGAGCAGTTCGGCGGCGACCTCTCCCGCGCGCGCCGGGTCGTCGAGCGCGATGATCAGTCCGTGCACGGAGTTCTCCATCGCGAACAGGTCCTGGGCGTTGGCCAGCGAACAGACCACCAGCAGCGCGTCCAGGTCATAGAAGCCCACGCTGAACACGCCGTTCACGGTGAAATCGTCCGCCAGCGGCACCTCCTCGCTGCCCGCCTCGCGGCTCTGCTGCCAGCGGTCGAACTGGCTCACCGCGTAAATCGCCACGGGATCCCCCACGCGCAACCCGAGCTTCAGCGCCAGGCTCTCCCCACGAGAAACGTGTAGCCGGCCAGGTCGTTCGTGCCGGCCCGCACGCTTTCGAGCAAGGTGCGGACAGGGGGACCTGCGAATGCGGATCCACCCCAAGGACCGAGGGCACGTGGAAGGCGGGGCTGCCCTCGGCGGGTTGGGTCTTGAGCAGAACCGGACCGCCGACGTAAGGCGTCACGCCCCGGACCGAGCGGTGTTGCGCCACGGCAGCCATGAGGGGCTCGTAATCGCTCAGCAGACCGGTGCGGGCTTCGAGGCGGAGATGCGCGGTGTAGGCGGCGAGCTTGCCACGCAGTTGTTGGTCAAAACCACTCATCACCGCGATGACGATGATGAGGACCGCCACGCCGAGCATCACGCCAATCACCGAGATCAGGGTGATGACCGACACGAGCCGGCGCTTGGGGCGCAGGTAACGCAGGGCCAGCGTCAGCTCGAACGGCAGGCGTGACATCGGCTCGGCAGGCTAAGAGTGGCCTCACGAGGTGTCAACCGGCCGGCATGGACCACCGGGCAGAGGTGCGCCATGGCCCCCGACCTGAACACGCTGATTGCCTCGGTGAGCGAGAATGTCCCCCAGCTCGAACGCCTCAGCCGTCAAGCTGGCGCCGACCTCGAGCGGGTGGTGAACCACGGATTCCGGCTGGGCTTGGTTCTCATCGGTGTCCTGCACGCCGGGGCGGTGGTTGCCGGCCTCGTCTATCGTGTCCTCGCAGAGCGGCTGACATCTCGTGGTTCATTGCCCGACAGCCGGTGACCCTGCCCGCCGGTCGCCGTCCGCACCGCCTTCCCATGAACCTACCCCTCGGCCTTGAGTTCGGCGAGGCTGGGGAGGACCACGCGGCCGAGCTGTTTGGCCAAGCGTTGCAGGGCCCGGCGCTTGGTTTCGAGCACTTGCTCTTCGTACTGGGCCAACCCGCGTTCGACATACTCCACCCCTTTGACCATCACCCGCCAGAACCACTCGGCCAGCTTCCGCGCCAAGGCGATGTTAGCCACCAAGCCACCGCGCCGCCCAGCCATGCGACGGTAATAACCACCCAGGGCGATATGCTTACTGCGCGCCAGGCTCCGTCCCATCACGCAGAACAGCCGCCCGGCCCGGTTGCGCTTGCGCCCCACCGACCCGTGGCGCTTGCCGCTCTGGTGGCTGCCCGGGGCCAGTCCCAGCCAGGCGGTGAAGTGTTTCTCCGTCGCCCAGCGGCTCAAATCGGTGCCCACTTCGGCGATCAGTTGCAGGAGACTGTAGTCGGTGTGGGCGGGCAGCACGGTGAGATCCTTGCCGCCGCACAAGCGGACCAGCAGGCCGTGCAGTCCCGGGATCTGTGGCGCGTTCACCCCCCGGACGTTTGACCGCCACAGGTGTGGTCCCCGCCGCGGGGGCTGGGCACGCCGGACCGTGGATCTGGTGCAGCACCGCTTCGATCTGTCGGTCACACGCCGCAATCTGGCGTTGGAAGTGTTGCCAGTCCTCGACCGCTTGCTGCAGCGCGAAGAGATGTTCCTCGGCCCAAGTTCCGCGCAGCGACTCCTTCACCTCAGCGGCCTTCTTCTGCCGAATCTGCACATCGCACAGCCCCAGCAACCGCTCCGGAGCACGCTCGCCGGCCAGGGATCGCCCCGATCACCTTCTGCCCGCTGGTGCCGACCAGACTGCTGATGACATCGTGCAGTTTGATGTTCATCCGTTCCAAGGCCTTCTGCTGATGCTGCACGCACGCCGCCGCGCTGGTCAGATGATCGGTGCGCAGCCGCACGTAGTCCTGCAGGCGGCGGATGTCGGCCGGGGCACGAAGCCCGCACGCAACAGACCGTGGGCATGGAGCGTGGCACCCCATTGGCAGTCCTTCATGTCGGTCTTGCGTCCGGGCAGGTTACGGGTCTGCCGACCGTTGACCATCAGGACCTCCAAACCGGCCGCTTCCAGCACGCCGTAGAGGGGCAGCCAATAGACGCCGGTGGCTTCCATGGCGATGGACTTGACGCCGCGCGCCTGCAGCCAGTCGCGCAGTCGGTGGAGTTGGCAGGTAACGGTGCCGAAGACCTCGGGCGGACCGCCACCGATGGAGACAAACATCTGCTCACTGCCGACATCAACGAAGGCAGCCAGCGGATTGAGCACGGGCAGGGTTGGGACTGGATTCATAGGTTGTCTGGCCCCGACACCGCAAGCCCGGTGGAGTTCTGGGAGAAACAAATCTTCCCAACGGGAAAACCCACAAGGGCCTCACCAAAATGCGCAGAAGTCCACCACCGGAACCAGTCTCTCCACCGGGCACAAGGCACCAAAGGATACGAACGGTCACACTGCTCTTGGTGTCGCAGCACGCTGGCGATGCTGCCAGGTTCATGGCCGGTGAGCAGGTCCGAAAGGAACAAGGAACTCTCCTTGAACCGGAATGCAGAAGGCAGCAAGGAGATTGCAGAACAGGCCGGGCTACTACCTCGTCCAGGCCTCAAGGCGGACGGGTTCACCTTCGGGGAGGGTGATGCTGGTCGAGACCTCCGGCGGGTTCGCGTTCGCGTTCAAGGTGAGGTCGTACACCGTCGAGGCAGAGTGTTCGGGGATGACCACCAGTTGGAGGGGGATCTGGCCCGTGAAGCCTTCGCCCCGGAGCACAACGGTCTGTTGGGGGATGAACCGGCGGGCAGTTCGAAGCTGACTCCGGCCGCGGCGTTGACGGGAATCGCCTGGCCAGCCACGGAGACGAAGTGCAGACGGGGCTGAGCCGCCGGCAGGGCAAACATGCGTGTGCCCCGGGTGACGGAACCCTGGATGCTGAGGTTCCGGAAGGCGAGGGGCTCCGTGCAATCGATGCGCACCCGGCCGTTGGCCCCGCTCGAGCTGCCGTCGGCCCGCAAGCTCCCGCCCCCGCCACCGGTGGGGGCGACGAGACGGATGGCCCCACCACTGCCCCCGCCGTAAGGCGCCGAACCTCCGGACGCGTTGATCGATCCGTTCACCGTGATGCGCGTGTTCGAGGCGATCAGGATGGCGCCCCCGCCCCCGCCTCCACCGTAGCCCGGATTGCCGTCAAACCCCGCCGCGCCCGAACCGCCGATCAGCGGGACGATGAGGACGTTGCCGTAGGTCCGGTTGTTGCTGGCCGCCGCTTGCGCGTAGGCGCCGGCCCGCTGGTTGTTGGCGTTCAGCCCGCGGCCCGGCCCGTAGCCGTCCCCACCACGGTTGGCCGGGGCGCTGGGCCCGAAGCCGCCGTGGCCGCCATCAAACCCCCGGCCCCCACGCCGCCGATGGCGCCCGCTGCCGTTGGCGCCCGCGACGTCGATGGTGCCGTTGATCGTCACGTCGCCCTGGGCCAGCAACACGACCGGCGTGTTGAGCGGGTTCTTGTTGAAGCGCAGCGTCACGCCCTGGTTCACCGTGAGGGTCGTGCAATGGAAGATACCGTCCGGGGGCAGATCGAGGGTCGTGTTGGCCGTGATCGTCAGCGGACCATGGCTGCCGTTGCTGCCGGCGTCGAAGTCGGCAGCGGAAACGGGCAGGGCGGACATGCCCAGCGCAACAAGCGCTGCGATGGCGAGTCGGGAAGCGACGAACGAGGGTGCTCATGCGGTTAAGGCGGTTCGAGGTTCGAGATTCGATTCGGCGGCGAGTTCAGTTGCGCTTCAAAGTGACGGGTGGCCGGGCCAGGTGAGGACCGGCAGCGGCTTCCTCGTCGGCGGAGGCCCTTCCGAGTACCACCGCCGGGCGGGCCACAAACGGGCTCGGAGCGGCTTCCTCGGCCGAAGGCAGCACCAGCAAGGCCACCGCCGGGCGCGCCATGTGCGGACCCGCAGCGACCTCCTCTGCCGTCGGTCGGATCGACAAAGCCACCGACGGACGAGCCACCACGGGCCCCGAGATGGCCGGGAGGACTTCGGCCGGGCTTTCGCGCCGCAGCGCCACCGCCGGTCGGCCCGTCAAGGTGAAGACGGGTTGAGAGGCGGGATCCCGCGGGTCCGAACCATCGTGGACCTCGACTTCGTCCGCCCAACCGTCGCCATCGGTGTCCTCGGCAAACGGGCTCGTGCCCGCCTGGCTCTCCTCCGCGTTCGTGAGCCCGTCCCCGTCGGCATCGCCGTCCGGACCGCCCGGGGCCACCCAGAACTGGCTCTGCACCGGGACGGCCTGGACGTTACCCGCGAGGTCCCGCACCCCGTCCACCTCGAACCGGTAGCGGCCCACAGGCAACGGCGCGGGCAACTCGATCTGCGCCGCGAAGGCCAGCCCGGCATAGGCGACCTCCCTGCCACCAGGACGTCATCCGCCGTGCCGAACACCAGGTCCGGTCCGGCTGAGATCAGCCGCACGCGCGCCGGTGTGACCGACAGAAAGTCCAGAGGCTCGTTGAAACGGGCCAGCACAATGCGGACGTTCTCCTCGGCAACGGCGCCCGCGGCTGGCCCGGTCGACAGGACTCGCGGCGGCGTCTGGTCGGGCAGCAACGCGATTTCGAGGTCCGCCCAGGTCTCGTTCCCGGCGGTGTCCACGGCACGCACTCGGAAGGCGACCGTGTCGCGGTCCGGAATCAGCGGCGGAGCCACAAAGGTGAGTTCGAACGGCCACACCGGGTCGGTGAACACCAGGTCGCCCGCGGCGTAGAACTCAACCTGCCGCACCATCACATCGTCGCGGGCCAGCGCGGTCAGTACGCCGCGTTGACCGGACTCGATGCGCGGCGGGTCCAGCGGAAAGTCGGCGGTGAGCTCCAGCGTCGGCGGCACGCCCGCGGTGTCGGGCGTGAGGAAATTGACGACCTGCAGGCCGGCCGTGCCGTCCGCCAGAAGCGCGAAGCCGCGATGCAACGTCAGCGCGTGGCTCAGACCCGGCGTCGGAAACGACGTGATGAAGTTCAAGGCGGTCCCGTCCGCGCCCAAATCGTAGATCGAGATGTCGTGCGGTTCGGGGGTGGTGAAGTTCACGCCGTCCGCGGCGAGCGCGAACGTGGCCAGCGCGGGCACCAGTTGTTTCCAGGCCGTCTGGGTGGTGTCGTGGCGCACCGCCAGCACGGGTTGGCCAGGTTGCGGCAGATCGAAACCGTCACCCCCCTCCAGGTGCGTCGCGTAAATGCGGCCCGGACCGAGGTGCAGCCGGCGCCGGACCGGCTCGATCGTCGGGAAACGCGCATTCGAGTTGAGGACCGAGCGCCAGACCAGCCCCGCCTCGGTGGAGTCAATCACGTGCAGTTGCGCCGCCGCCCACACGTACAGAAGCCCGCCGTGGGGGACGAGATCACTCACACTCGGGTTGCCCGGCAGACTGACCGAGGCCAGCAGGGATCCGGTCAGCAAATCCACGGCCGTCACCCACCCCTGCGCCGAACCGACATACGCCACGCCGTCCTCGATCGCGACCGCACGACTCGTCCCCGGCAGCGGAACGGTGAAGGCGATCGCAGGTGCCGCGGGATTCACCAGATCCAACACCACCAGGCCGCCCGGACCGTCCGCCGCCGCGGCCCGGATGCCCTCCAACGCGACCGCGCCGGCACTGCCCGCCGTGTCCAGTTGAGTGAAGAGGAACGGGCGCAGCGGATCGCTGACATCGACCACCGCAATCCCAGCCGCGCTGTCGGCCACCAGCGCGAGGTTGCCGCCCGCCGCCACGTCCACGGCCGTGCCCGGCGTGTCGAGACTGGCGACCAGACCCGTGGCCTTCGGCTGGCCGTCGAGCGGGTCCGCATGGTTGCGGAGTTCCTCGAGATCCGGCACGCCATCACCGTCACTGTCCCGATTCAGGTCGCTGGTCCCGAGCACGAACTCAGCCTCGGCCGGGATGCCGTCGCCATCAACGTCGGTGCCGCTCAAGGCGAGCGGTTCGCCGTAGGGGATGAACGTGGCTTGGCCCGCACTTGCGCTGATGAACTCGAACTCGTGGTACTGGAGCTGCGGGCCCAGAAGCAGGCTGATCCGATAGGGATTGTCCGGCCGCAAGATCAGGTCGTTGAGGTAGCCCCGCGGCTCGGTGCGGCCGCGCCGCGTCAGGCCGCTGGCCAGATCTTCCAGCGCATAGTAGCCGCTCACGGGCGGATACACGGCATCGGCGTGCGGCGATTGCAGGACGAGCTGGGTCAGGCGCGCACGACGGGAGGCTGCCCAGTCGCCGACGGATTGACCCCGGAAGACCTCGTCGAGTTGGGCGAGGAGGGCATCGAACTGAACCTGATCCGCCGGCGCCAGCTCCTCGTAAGTTGGCGCCTTGTCCATGACAGCCGCAAGCGCCTCCCACCGGGGCGCCAGGGCGGCGAGTTCTTCCAGAATCCTCAAGGCTTCGCGCACGACCGGGTCGGCGAGCGTCTCGCCGGGGGCCGCGAGGGCCGCCGCGCGCCGGAGAACCCCCCCGCCGAGCAGGCAACGATCCCAGTGGTCCTTGCACTTCTCGCCGTCCTGCTTGCACCGCACCGAGCAGTCGGCCGCCTTCTTGCACTCGTAACCGAGCTTGAACGCCTTCTTGAAGCTCGAGACCGGCCCCCCGCTGCCACACTTCTCGTAGCACTTCAACGCGCACTCCGCCGCCCGGGCGAAACATTCCTGCGACTTGCGCTTGCTCTCGGAGGGTTCGTCCGGACAACCGCACTTGCCCCCTCCGCCGCCGGACGTGCCTTCGGCAAGCACGCCGCCGCCGCCCCCGTCCGGACATCCCCGCCCCCACCCCCCGGCCCGCCCCCGCCACTCGAACCCGGGGAGGTGCCATGCCAGCCCGGCTGCCGAATGCCAACCCCCGGGTCCGTAACCACGAAATTGCCGTCCTCGGTCACCGTCATCGGCCCCTGCATCTCCCAGCGGCCGGTGTCGTGGTTGAAGCTCCACAAGGCCGTCTTCGCCCCAGGCGGCAGCTTCTCACCCGTGACCGGGTCGGGCAGATTCGGAAAGCGGGCCGGAACGGGACGGTCGAAGTTCTGCGGCCCGCTCGTCTGGATCGAAATGTCGAGGGCGTGCGTCAGGCCGCCCGGCAGCGGTTCCGGGAGCCGGTCCGAGGCCACCGGCGCCAGCCCGACCGACCCGCCGCGCGTGCCATCGTCGGCAAAGAGCGCGTTCGGCGGAACGAGGATCTCGACGCCCTCCAGAAACGGGTTCTGGGCAATGACCGACGACGGGAAGGTGATCCGGGTGTCCTCCGTGGCACTGATCGGCTGCAGCGTGCCCGCGGCCACCAACGGCAGGTACACAACGCCCGTGCCGCCCGCAAGATTGTTGGTGCGGCCCGCCACGGCTTCCCACCCCTTGCCGATGACCGGATAATAGGCCCCCGCCGGCCATTGGCTGGCCGTGGCCGTCCGCCCGTCCACGTTCACGAAGAACCGCCCGACCGGGCAGGGCTCAAGCCGGAACGAACCGTCGGCCGCCGTGACCGTCCGCAGCACCTCTTCGCGGCCGTCCACGGTGATGGTCACCCCCGCCAGCGGCACGTCCACGCCTCCCGGCCCCGGTTCGGAGGCAAGCACCCGCCCGATGAGGGCGGTTCCCGGCAGGCCCGCGTTGTTCGCGGTCTCAAAGTGCAGCACCGCCGCACCGCCCGGTTGACCGTCCCCGTCGAAATCCAGGGGTTGCCCCGCCTCCCCCGTCCAGCCGGTTCCGTCCAGTGTCACTTCCACCCGCGCTCCGGCCGGAAGCGGTTCCTGGTAGAACAAGGTGACCGCCCGCCGGTCACTGCCCAGTTCGGGCCGGGCGAGCAGACGCCGACCCGCAGCGCGGGCGAAGATCCGATCCCCGCCAACCACCGTGCCCCCGGCCAGCGCTGTGCTCAGGCGAAACACCGTCTCGCGCGTGACCGCGACCCTCCCTCACCCGGCGCGGGTGAAGTCCAAACCACCGTGACCGGGTCCATCACCCCCCGCGTAACCGGTAAAAGCGAGTCTGGTCCCCGCCCCGAGCGTGAGCACCCGCCGCCCCGCCCGAAGGGTCACCGGCTCGGCCACCACCTGCCACACCACGCCAGGACCCAGCGCGGAGACGGTCTCGGGCACATACCCCTCCGCCGCGGCGTCCCAGCTCAGTTCCACTCCTCCGGCCAACGGGCGGATGTCCAGAACGGGCTGCGCTGCGCCGCTCGCCGCCACGAGCAGACTGCCCGCCAGCCAGAACGGAAGCCCCACCGGCGGCTTCGGCCGGCAGGACCCACCCTGCAGGCTCGCCGAGGTTGGCAGCCGCCGCGTGCCCCCCAATTCTGCGTAGGGTTGTTCCATCAGTTGTGAGCAGCCAGGGGCAGGGACGGTCTGTATTCCATCACGAGCGGCACCACCGTACATAGGGGGTCGGGCGTCCCAATGTTAAATGTTAAGATACGACCCCAAATCGCCTGGGGTGCCCTGAATCCCGCTTGGGCCTCAGGCTCTGTGCGTCGTTGCCAATGTAACGCGCCTTAGAAGTGCGATTAGTCAGCACCGCTGTCAAGTGCCAGAGGTCGGCGGCAAATGTCAAATGTCGGGGTTTGACCCCATTGACTTCCGACTTTCCAGCCCGTGGAGGCATGGTTAGGTTCCGGCCATGGCCACCCGGAACGACCCAACGGTCGGCGGGCACGTGCGTCACGCGGCCGGTTCGTCCGCCGGCGGGATCCGGCCCCGCGCGTCCCTCCTCGGGGTTGGCCCGCCCGACCCCTGCTCCCCGCCATGAGCTCCTGCCTCCTTCCCACGACCTTCATGCCGGGCTGACGGTCAGCGTGCCGGGACTCGGAGCGGTCCGGCTCATCCGCGCCCTGGCCAGCAACCCGGAGACGGCCTTGTATCAGACCGACCATGCAGGCGTCGTGGTCAAGATCTTCGACCTGAGCTGCGGGCGGCCGGACGAGATCGGCTACGGCCCGTACGTGAACTTCCAGGCGGAGCTGGCCAACTTCGAGGAAATCCACACGCTCGAGGGCCTGCGCGACTTCGTGCCGGCCTACTACGGGGCGAACATCGATTACGACGCGAAGTACGCGTTCATCGCCATGGAATACCTGCCCGGCCCGAACCTACGTGCCTGGGCCGAGGACGAGGCGGCACGCGGTTACGGCCCGGACACACTCGACGAGCTGCGTCAGGCCACGCACGAGATGCTCGCCATCCTGCACCTGTTCCACGAGCGCGGTCTGCTGATGATCGACTTCAAGCCGGACAACGTGATCCGGTTGCCCGATGGCCGCGTCCGCCTCGTGGATCTGGGCGCCTTCTTCACGCCCCGCCATCGCGCCAACGTGGCGAACTTCGTCTACGCCGCCACCCCCCGACCACGCCGAGGTGTTGATCGACGCTTCGAATCTCCAGGCCGGCACACCGCCCTCGACGGCTTCCGACGTCTTCTCGGCCGGGGTGGCTCTCTTCGAACTGGCCACCGGGGTCTCGCGCCTTGAACTCGACCCGGCCACGGCGGAGGAGATGCTCGCCACGCCCTCGATGTACCGGTTTCCGGGACTCGCAGATCGCCGATGTCTGGCGCGCCTTTCCGCACCTGCGCGAAGCGTTGCCGCTGGTCCAGACCCAGTTACGCGAGCGGCGGCTGCTCTTTTCGGAGGTGTGGCATTTGCTCAAGGCCTACGTGGGGGCCAAGGTCCCGGACTGGGAACGGCTCGATCCGGAGCAACAGAACCAGGTGCTGCTGTCGACCGGCACCACCTTCATCATGGAGCAACTGCCCACCTCCCTCGCCTGGTTGGGCGGCGCCATCGCCCGTGCCACGGTCCTTCGGAGTCAGCGTCTGCGGGACCTGCGCGAGCTCATCCAACTGCTGGGCAATCCTGCGCCCGACCATGCGCTCGCCGATGTGGCCACCCACAACCATCTCGTGCGGCAGGTGCGCGACCTGGGCCTCGAGGCCGAGTTCGCCGGCCGCTTGAACACCTGGGAAGTCCGCTGGCACCGAGGGGCCGGTCACTGGGCCGTGGCCGCCCCGCTCGCCGCCCGCGAACTGGGCGCCAACGCGGACTTCGTCCACCTGCAACCCACCGGGGCCGATGACGAAGGCCACACGTACTGGCGGGCCGTGGACGAGCTCGACGCGGGCGACATCCAGGGGCGCAAAGCAACCGTGGCACGGCTCGCCCAGGACCACCGCGCGTGGCTGATCTAAAATCCTCATTGCATTCGGGGCCGGCGCACGGCACTGTCTGCTCCGCGAAAGATCGGGGCGTAGCGTAGCCTGGCTAGCGCGCTTGTTTCGGGTACAAGAGGTCGTGAGTTCGAATCTCACCGCCCCGACCACTTTCCCCTCCGCTGCCGGCACTGCATGAACAAGCTGATCCTGAACGCGTCGGTGTTGCTGTCGCTCGCACTCTGTGCCTTGTGCCTGGTGCAATGGAAGCGTGAGAGCAAGTTGACCCTCGAGAAGGCCAAGCTCACGCACGACGTCTACACGAACAAGGTCGTCATCCAGAATCTCGAGGTGACCCTCCGCAGCCTGCAGGACGAGGTTCAGCGCCTCGAGGGGGTGCGCACCATGCAGGAAGCCACCCTCAAGACCAATGCCGTCCGCATCAAGGAACTGCAGGTCCAGTTGACCAAGGCCGAGGAGGAGCGCGACCAGAAGGCCACCCTCGTCGAGCAGTACAGCGCCGCCCTCGAAGAGGCCAACTCGAACATCAAGCAGCTCAACGAGGCCGTCATCAATCGCGACGAGGCCATCAAGCAGCTCGTGGCCGAACGCGAGCAGCGCGTCGGGGAGTACACCAAGCTCGCCGGGGAGTACAAGAAGCTGGCCGACGAGTACAACAAAGCCGTCGGCGAATACAACAAGCTCGTCGAGGACGTCAAAGCCGCCAACGAAGCCGCCCAGCAACGCGGCGGCGCGCGCCGCTAGATTTTTTCGCTCCCGCGGCGCGCATATTTTTTCGCTCCCGCGGCGCCCAGGAATCCAGCGCCACGGGAGCGAAAAAATCTTACGGCTTCCGCTCTTCCACCGGCGAGATGGCGAAGGCGACTTTCTGGACGCCGGCGCGCCGCACCCAGTCGAGCACGCTGATCACGGCCCCGTGGGAGGCGTCCTTGTCGCCGGTGATATAGACCGGCAGGTTGGTGTTGGCCTGGACCTTGTTGGTCAGAATCGAATAGAGCTCGGTCAGCGTCTTGCGCTCCTCCCCCCACGTACACGTCCCCCAGCTTGTTGATCGCGAGGTTGAAGATGTCCGGCTTGACCTCGCGTCCCCGGGCGGTGGCGGTGGGCAGATCCACCTTGATCGACTGCAGCTTGATCATGCTCAGGCTGACCATCATGAACGAGGCCAGCAGGAAGAACATGATGTCGATCAGCGGGATGATCTCGATACGCGCCTTCTTGTGCGGGACAGGTGAGCCGATTTTCATGCGGGCGGTGGCGCTGGGGCGGGAGGGCGAACGGGGCGCGAAAAGGCTCGGGGCGACGCGCGGCGGGCTCAGACCTGGGCGGCCTCACGCCGCATCTCCATCGTGTCCAAACCGGTGCGCAGCTTGGCGGCGTTGACCATGACCTCGATGTTGGTGGCGGCAGTCTCGAGCTCGAACTGGAGCTTGGTGACCTTGCTGGTGAAGTAGTTGTAGGGGATCAGGGCCACGATCGCGATGCCCAGACCGCACGCGGTGGCGATGAGCGCTTCCCCGATGCCGCCGGTGACCGCCTCGACCCGCACCTCCGTGTCGCCCAGCGTCACGAACGATCCCATGATGCCGGTGACCGTGCCGAGCAACCCCAGCAGCGGCGCCAACGTCACCAGCGTGTCCATCACCGTCAGGAACCGACCGGCCTTGCGCAACTCGACGCCAGCCGCCACCTGCAACGCCCCCTGGAGCGAGTAGTGCACGTGGTTCAGCCCGTGCCAGATCATGCGCAGGACCGGGTCGTTCGAGTCCTTGGATTGCCGGGAGGCCTCCCCAAAATCCCCGCCCTCCAGCGAGGCCAGCACCTTCTCGAGGGTCTCGGGATCGCGCCGGACCGACTGCATGGTCCACCAGAACGCGCGTTCCCCGACGACACAGACCGCCACCAGGGCCGTCGCCAGGATCGGCCACATGATGGGCCCGCCTGCCACAAACCACTCGATCACGACATTGCCGAACATACGTTTCGTTGCTTGCCTCGATCACCTTCCCCGGCCGCTACCCTGCCGGGATTTCGCCCCCGGCGACCACCGGGGAGCGTACCCAGCACCCCCTCGCCTGTCCACTTCGGAGTTGCCGGCCGTTCAGTTGGCCCGCATCTCATAAACCCAGTCATAGCGCTTCTCGACCCCCGGGGGGTCGAAGCGCCAACGTGTCTTGACGTGCTGCAAGACACGCCGATCCAGCTCGGGCACTCCCGAAGATTCCTTTACCTCGACCAGCGTCTTCTCCCCTTCGGCGGATACTTCGAGGTAAATCGTGACAGCCGCCGATTGGCCACTCCGCAAGAGGCCCGAGTAGAAAGGCGGATTCGGGAAGATGCCACGCGGTCCGCTACCCCCTGGCGGAACCGTTCGACCCGCGGTGCCGCGGCAATCGCCGGACGATCCGGCGGCACATAGGCGGGCGGCGGCGGCGCCAGGGCCGCAATCTTGGCGATCACCACGTTGGTCGTCTCGACCTGGACCGGGAAGCTCAGGGACGCATCCATCGCCGCCACCACGATCGGCGAATACACCGTCGGTGGCGCATCGTCGGGCTCGGGTTCGCTCAGTTGCTCGGGTTCCGGCGGCGGCGGGGTCTCGGCCGGTGGCGGCAGTTCGACATGCGCGTACTGCTGGACTTCCGGGAGGGCCCGCTCGCTGATCACAGGGGTCTTGGCGATCCCGGTCACGCCGATGAGCAGAAAGGCGAAGAAGATCGAGTTGGCATAGGCGTACTTGGCGTAACTGTCCCGCGAGGCCGCGGGGAAGCAGTACTGGGCCAACTCCGAATGGAACTGGTAATGCGGCGTGGCTGCGTCCGCCGCTGTGGCGCCTGCGCTCATGGCAATCATTCAACGGCGCTGGGACCCAACCACCGACCCCGGCGGAATCCGTGGCCGCTGCCGGCGTCGTTGCGGGAGCCCATCAACCGCAACCGAAGTGTAGACGGGGGCCCGGGCGACGCAACAGGGAAGACGTCGCCTCCTCACGCACACGCACGGCTGCTGGCCCTGAGCGAGGAAAACGCTGCTGACACAGGGCCACACCCCCGCC
Source organism: Verrucomicrobiota bacterium (assembly GCA_027493615.1). Classification (GTDB taxonomy): domain Bacteria; phylum Verrucomicrobiota; class Verrucomicrobiia; order Limisphaerales; family J093; genus DSVZ01. Next base: position 45,664 of record JAOSKK010000036.1, on the reverse strand, counting down.
TCGCCGTCGTGATCCTCGAGGACCAACCGGCGGGGGTCGGGGAACAGGCGCCGCTTGCCCAGGGGTTTCTCATCCTCTCCCCGGCACCACCCACCTTGCCCGCCAACTCCTGAGGAATCAGCCCTTCCGCGTTCACACGAGCGCGGCTTTCTGTTGCTCGAGCCAGTCCGCCGCGGCGTCGAGCGTCTTGAGTTCCTCCAGCGCCTTCACCTGCAGTTTCGCCGACAGTCCCTCGCGATCGAAGAGTGCCAGGCAAGGTTGATCCAGAAACCGGCTGGCATACTTGATGGCCTCGAAGGCCGCCGGGTGCTGCTGCACCGCCAACCCCCACGCCTGGGGAACCGCCAGATCCGCCGCCATCAAACTCGCCTTGTCCACGCCCAGCGCGGAGCGGGTGCGCTCGAGGTTGAAGGCGCACACCTTCAGCTCGGGCACGAGAATCCGGCTTAACGTGCAACCCTCCCACTTCCCCATCGGGATCGCCCGCCGGCCTTGGAACACATCGTCACCGAACATCTCCCAGAGACACGTCGCCACGGTCGCCCCGACATAGAGCAGCGGGTAGGGCGCGTCGCGATGGGAGAACCGATGGTGCGGCAGCCGGCCAAACCACACCGCCGGCGACCCGGACTTGTGGACCCGGAACCAGGCGCGCTGGGGCTGCCGCGTGACGGGGATTGCCTGCTGACCAAGGTCGGGAGCGGGCCGCAACAGAACGCGCGCCGGCTGAAGCTCACTCGGCATACGCGCGGGCGGCGAGGCAGACAGGTTCCCGCTTGCCCTGGCGCAGGAGGTCGAGGGGGCGCTGCTCGTCGATGGCGCGGCTGCTGTTGCAGGAAGAAGAGGATCTTGGCCCAGACATCGAGCCGCTCTTCCTGGTTCAGGATCTCGAGCACGTCCTCGAGGCCGTCGAGCACCTGACCGTGTGCCCCGAACTGCCAGCGGGGAAAGCGGGCCGCCTGGAGCCTCTCCTCACGCCAGGCCAACAGCCGGCCGGCCGCGAGCCGCTTCAGCACGGCCGTCTTCGAGATCCCCAGCAGGTGCGCGACGTCCTCCGAGGAAAGATGGCCGCCCTCGGCCTCGGCCAGTTGCTGCCGCACCTCGAGGCCACGCATCTGCGCCCGGGCGAGCTTGTCAGCGCGCGAGCCGCCCGTGCCGAGCGACTGGGCAAACGCCAGACCGAGCAGCCGGGCCAGCGTGGTGGGGTCCTGGTGGCGGTGCTTGCGGATGAGCTCGCTGAACTCCGCCACCACCGCCTGTTCGTACGGGGGCAGGTCCGCCTGCTTGCTTTCCCGCAGTTCAACGGTCGTTGGCATCGCGGGAGAACCTTGGAACCAGGGTGCCAGGTTGTCAACCTTGACAACCTAGAACACCCACGTCGACTTCGCCCCACCCGTAGGAGCCGACGTCAGGAGGCTCACACCACAGGCAGAGTCTCGTGACCTCGACTCCTACGGGTGGCTGGGGTAGGCGCCAACGTCAGGAGGCTCACTCCCCGACGTACACGTTCTTCAGCTCGGTGTACCCCTCCAGCGCGGCCAGGCCCAGGTCCCGACCCAACCCGCTTTGTTTGAAGCCGCCAAACGGCGCCTCGACGTGCACGCTGCTGTGGGAATTCACGCTCAGCACCCCGCTTTGCACGGCCCGGCTCACCCGCAGCGCGCGACCCAGGTGGTTGGTCCAGAGCGACCCGCTCAAGCCGTACGGCGACGCATTCACGTCCCGCAGCATCTCCGCTTCGTCGTCGAACGGCGTCAGCGCAACCACCGGCCCGAAGATCTCCTCGCGCCAGCAGCGATCTTCCTTGCCCACCCCCACCAGCACGGTCGGCTCGAGATAGAACCCCCGCGGATGCGGCCGCCCGCCACCGCAGGCAAACCGGCTGCCGCGCTTCCGGGCGTCCGCCAGAAAGTCCTCGACGCTCTCGCGCTGCACAGCGCTCACCAGCGGCCCGAGCTGCGTGGCTTCCTGCGCGGGGTCGCCGACCACCAGCCGGCGTGTGGCGGCGACGAACCGCTCGAGGAACCGCTCGAAGATGGGGCGCTCGACGTACACGCGGCTGCGGGCGCAACAATCCTGGCCGGTGTTGGCAAAGACGCTCAGCGGCGAGGTGTCCGCGGCCCGTTCCCAGTCGGCGTCAGCGAACACGATGTTCGGCGATTTGCCCCCGAGCTCGAGCGAGACGCGTTTGAGGTCGCGCGCCGCCAGCTCCATGATGCGCCGACCGATCTCGGTCGAGCCAGTGAACGACACCTTGCGGATCAACGGGTGGGTCACGAGCGCATCCCCGATGGCCGAGCCGCTGCCGGGCAGGACCTGCAGCACCCCGGGCGGCAGAGCCGGCGGCGCAAGCAAGTTCACCCAGCTTCAGCGCCGTGAGCGGCGAGAGCGTCGCGGGTTTGAGCACGACGCAATTGCCCGCGGCGAGGGCGGGCGCGGCTTTCCAGCAAGCGATGGGGAAAGGGAAGTTCCAGGGCACAATGCAGGCCACGACCCCATGGGCTGGCGCAGCGTGAAGTCGAAGCCGCCCTTCGCCACCGGCAGGGTTTGACCGCCGAACTTGGTGACCGCACCGGCATAGTACTCAAAGCAGCGGGCGCCCAGCCCGGCTTCGTCGCGGGCATCGCTGATGGGTTTGCCGATCTGCAGCCGTTCCAGTTGGGCGATCTCCTCGAGGTGCTCCCGCAGCGAACGGGCCACGGCGTGGAGAACGGCCTCGCGCTTGCCGGGGGCGAGGTCGCGCCAGCCCCCTTCCCAGGCGCGCTGGGCGGACTCGATCGCCGCGGCGACATCCGCCGCGCCGGCGGCGGCGACCTCGGCGAACGGAGCCTCGGTGGCCGGGTTGACGAGCGGGGTCTTCTTCCCGGTCGACGCGGGACGCCAACCACCATCGAGGAAGAGATCGGTGGGGAGGTTCATAGGACTTCGCGATACAGGTTGCGCAGATCGTCGAGCGTGACCGGGACGGCGTTGGTGCGGTGGCAGGGATCGTCCCAGGCCTGGGCGGCAAGCGCGTCGAGGAGATCGGGGTTGGCACCGAAGTCGCGCAGTCGACCGGCCAGGCCCAGGTCGGCCAGAAACCGGGCGAGAAACGCGATGGTCTGGGCGTCCGCCTCGACATCGGAACACCGCAGCACATCGAGGCCGCAGGCAAGCCCGACACGGCGGTAAAGGCCGGGCCGGCGGGCCGCACAGAACTTCATGCCCGCCACAAGGCAGAGCGCGTTGGCCGTGCCGTGATGGAGCCCGCAAAGAGTCGAGAGCGGGTGCGCCAGCGAATGCACCACACCCAGGTCCTTCTGGAAGGCAACCGCCCCCATGGCGGCCGCCACGAGCATCCGGCCGCGGGCATCGAGATCCGCGCCGTCGCGAAAGGCGCGCGGCAGGGCATCGATGATCAGCCGGATGCCTTCGAGGGCGATGCCGTCACACATCGGGTGGAAAACCGGACACGTGTAACTCTCGATGCAGTGGGTGAGCGCATCCGCGCCGGTGGCGGCCGTCAGCTTGGGGGAAGGCCCACGGTCAGCTCGGGATCGAGAATGACGAGCCGGGCGAGGAGTTCGGGATGGAACAACACGGCCTTGCGGTGCGTGGCCTCGAGCGTGATGACCGAGCTGCGGCCCACTTCACTGCCCGTGCCCGCCGTCGTGGGGATGGCGATGAACGGGGCAAGCCCCGTCCAGTCCGCGGGCTGATCATAGAACCGGGCCAGGGGGAAGTCCGGGTGCTTGGCGAGGAGTCGGGCGGCTTTGCCGGCGTCAAGCGGACTGCCGCCGCCCAAGGCAATGACGCCGTCGCAACCTTTCTCGCGCATCAAGGCGGCCGCCAGGCGCACGTCGTCCTCGACGGGATTCGGGTGCACCTGGCCGAAGAGAAACCACTCGCGATTGCAGCCCGCGGGTCCCAGGAGCTGCGTGAGCGCGCGGAAGGCGTCGGTACTGACAAGTCCGGGGTCCGTCACCACCAGCGGGCGGCGGATGCCGAGGGCGGTGAGGTGCGCGGGCAATTCGCGCAGGGCGCCGGGGCCGAAGCGGGTGCGGGCCGGAAACGAAAAGGTGGTCAGGCTCATGGTCGTCGGGGCGCCGGCGACAGGCGCCGCGCCGCCACCGGTTCACCCGGCGGCATGGCGGCGGATTTTCCGGACCGCACCCGTCAAGTCCAGCGCAAAGGCACCACGGGGGCCAGCCGTTCTCGGCTTGAAAAAGCGCGGCTGGGTCCCCCAAGGACCAGCCGCCGCCCCTCGCGTTGAGCTTGAGGAAGTGGCGCGGCTGGTGCCCCGCGCCCGGCCGCGCTCCACGAAACGCGAAAACGCGAACTGCTGGAAAGTAGTTGTTGACACGAGGCATGCTTCCCACTACACAGTCCAGCCAGTCCAGCCAGTCCAGCCAGTCCAGCCAGTCCAGCCAGTCCAGCCAGTCCAGCCAGTCCAGCGTTGGACAGGCGGGAAGGACACAATGGCAGGTCGAGACCAACAGCCAGGACTTTGGGGAAGCTGCGCGGCAGCCAACGAACCGGCCGGGAGGCGGCGGCTAGTTAACGGGGTGGAGCGAAACCCGATCCAGCCAGCCCCACGGCCTATTCCGCGGGCCGCCTTCACCCTGATCGAACTGTTGGTGGTCCTCGCCATCATCGGTCTGCTGGCCAGACTCACGCTGCCGGCGCTGGGGCGCGCCAAGGCGCAGGCCACGGGCGCCGCCTGCCTCTCCAACCTCCAGCAGCTCCAGGTCTGCTGGCAGATGTACGTGGACGACTTCCAGGGCCGCGTGCCGCCCAACCGCTCGGTCCGGGTCCAGGGCGTCTGGCGCAGCACCCCCGATTCCTGGATCGGCTTCAGCAGCGCCCCGCACGACCCCGACCCCCGGCCGATCGAGCAGGGGGTGCTGTTCCGCTACAATTACAACCGCTCGCTGGCCCTCTACCGTTGCCCGGCGGACCGCTCGCGCGCACGCACCGTGGACGGGCGCCAACTGGCCCCGCGCCGCACCCGCAGCTACTCGATGAACGGAAACCTGGGCGGGCGGACCAACGAAGTCCAGAACACCGTCGCGCGGTACCAGGCGATTCCCAACCCGGCGCAGTTGTTCGTGTTCATTGACGAGGCGGAGGATTCGATTGACGACGCGCACTTCCTGGTCTGGCCCAATCCGGACACCCGCTGGGTCAATCTGCCGGCGGGCCGGCACGCCCAAACCGGCGTCCTCAGCTTCGCTGACGGCCACGTCGAGAAGTGGGCCTGGCAATGGCCAAAGAAGTTCAGCCCCAGGCAAAGCTATTGGAAGATGGTCGAGTCGCCGCAGGACCTGGCGGACTTGCGAAGACTACAAGGGTCCGTCCTGCCCCTCCTCACCTTCATCCCACAGCAGTGACTAAGGCCTCAGGACCCACCGGCTCGCTCACCATGCACATACACTTGTCCCCTTCTCGACCCTGGCAGACGGCACTCGGTGATCGCCCTCGACACCGTGCTCGTCCCGAAGGCCCATCCAAACCCGTTCCGTGTCGCGTGCCTGATCGTGAATAGGGCCCAAACATTCAAATGGCAGCGCTGGACGCTGATCCGACTTCTCACCGGCGGGGGGATCATCTTGCTTCCGGGGTTGCTTGCCGGCGCCGTGGCCACACGTCCGTCCGCGCCTGGGAGCGAGCTCCATGCATTCAAGGACTTCCTGACCAACCGCCCCGTCATCCGCAGCCTCGACTACACCATCCAGCCGCTGATTTCGCAACGCCTCCTCCAGAACTATGCTCCGACGCTACACCTAAAGGCCCCTCGAACGAACGAGCTCAGCCGGGTTCATGGCGTGTGGCAGCACGGCCAATATGTTGTCAGCTTCCCGTCCGCGTCACCTGGCACCCCGGCCACTCTGCTGTTTGGGAATGACCACGGGGTCCTCTGGCAAATCAGCGGTGGTATCGTCACCACCTTCACGAACGACCACTCCATCGCCCCGTCCCTTCAGGGACCGTTGCAGGTCCTTTTGGATTCCCTCAACCTCGGAATCCCGAACGTGCTTGAAGGCAGTCTGTCATGGGACGGATTGCAGCTCTCGGGGCTGTGCGAACCTTCCAATCGGCTGACCGGCCAACTAGTGCTCGACGCCGCAGGCCGTCCCTCGACACTCCTGTGCACGGTTGCCGGGCAGCCGTCGGCGTATCGAATCACCTACGGGTACGGTGCCCTACCCCTGGCGATGCCCTTGCCTGAGACCATCGAACTGGCCGTGGTTAGTTCCAATACCCTGTTCCCGTTGAATGCGAGGCGTTTCCTGACGCTGGAGACGAACAGCACCGCTCTCCCTGAGACTATCGCCGCGCCCTATCGCTCGACCAATTACGCCTCGGCACCGCTGATCCTAGTCTCCAACGGTGTCGCCTACGCCCGCGTCGGTCCAAGTACCTGGGCTGAGCTCCGTCAAACCTCCGGGTGGCGTGGTACACGCACTGCTGTCTTTGCCGTCACGTCCTTACTCGCGATGGCTGCGCTTCTCTGGGCAAGGAGGCGTATCAACCGAATGCCCACCTAAAAGACACACGGGAGAGCAACAGCATGATCACATCCTATCTCAGTTCCATCTTTACTCGGGTACGGGTTCGCGTCTGGGGGATCACAACAGTTCTTCTTGCGACGAGCGCCACCCTGCTCGCGCAAACCTATTACTGCTGGGCCTATCTTCCGAAACAATGTCAGCAGGCCAGCGGTTGTGCATTACCTCCCCCATGCAACTGCTACATGAGCACGGCGTGTTGGACCCGAGGTGACTGTGCGCAACTCATCACCAGTCCCGGCTGGCTCTATGCCTCAGGCAACTCCGTCCAGAGCTGCCAGTACGTGGCGTCGCTACGGGTCCTCTGCGTCTGGGTCTATACGACACGAGTCTTCGATTGCTCCTCCACCGACGTTGATTGCGCACCGGTGCCCTGTCCCTCGGGAAGCTCCTAACGACATGCGGGGCGTCTGCGCTTTCGCCAAAGCTCCTTTACCGGAAAGGGGCAGCTCCCCGGGTTCCCTTTGTCCCCCGGAATGTCGCATGGCACTCGGAGCGGATTCGGTTGACTTGGCGATCGTGCTCGCTCCTTGAACCGGTGATCACAGGTGCTCAATGACACGGATGCTGGAACCGCACGTAAATCCCGCGGGCGTCCTCGCTTTCATCCGGTCAGCCCAGGCGCTTCTCTTGCTCACGGCGACCTTAACGCTCGTCACCGTGGTGAGTGGGGGAGAGCTACTGCACAATGCCGACCCCGTGTTGCTGGTTCCCCTTGGCTGGGTGCTGGCGCTGTCCGCCGCCAGCGAGTGTCTGATTGTCGGACTGACACTTCTTGCGAAGGAGGTACGTGATCGGCTTACATTGGTGGGCATCGCATGTTGTGGCTTTGGTGGCTACCGGATTGCTCTCCAGTTGTTCCCCGCATCGCGCCCGTGTCCCTGCCTTGGAGATCTATCCCACTGGATTGGCATTAGTGACCACACAGCGCAGCGTCTTGTCACAGGGCTCTTCCTATATCTTCTCTTAGGAACATTGACCGCGATGGTCGCACTCGGCAGGTCGAGACACTCTGGCTTCGGCCGCGGCGCTCGCCCAGGCCGGCAGCGGGCATCCGACGCATGATGACGGGTCCACCACCGCAACAACGAGGCCCGGTGAGAGCAAGCTACCTCGGCCGACCGCCCTTCCTGGCGTTGGGCGTGGCGATAGGCATTTGTGTGCTCAATGTCGCCGTGTTCAGGAGCCCCGATCGGTTTCTCTTGGGTGGAGATGAGGGCTTCGAGATGGCGAAGGCCATGCTAATCAACAAGGGATCGGCACTCTATAGGGAGATTTGGAGCGACCAACCGCCGTTGTTCACCCTGATCGTAGCCACGTCTCAGCGGCTCTTCGGCGATGACGTGCGGGGGCCACGAGTGATTGCGGCGTGCTTCGGAGCGACCATCGCATGGGCGGTGTGGGTAATGGCGAGCCAGGCTGGTGGAACCCTCGCGGGACTCAGCGCGGTGATTCTCTTTGCTGGCCACGCCGTCCTTTCCCATTCTTTCACTGTCTGTCATGCAAGAAGTACCATTTCTCGCACTGACGATGTCGTGTGGCGTGCTGCTGCGGGAATGGCTGCGCACCGGTCGGCCCGGTTACGTGGTGGTTTCCGCTTTCGCGTTCTCTGGAGCTGTCGGGATCAAACTACTCGCTCTGCTGGCCGTACCCGCGGTGATTGCCGAGTTGCTTGCGGGCAGCTCCTCGCGGGAACTTCCGATGGTGGCTCGCGTCCGCATGCTGACCTGGTGGTGCGTGCTGGCGCTACTGGGCAGTGGGTTGCTGGTCTGTGCTTTGGGTCCACCGCCCGCCTCGATGTTGATCGGTGCGCATACCGTGGTGCTGGCGGAGGCTACTGAGATGCATGGGGATCCGTCGGCGTTTCGGTTTCCATGCGCCACCTTCAGATCGCACAGCGAGTTACTCATGGGAATCGTGCTGTTGTCTGTGACGCTGGCGCGGCAGCGCGGCCTGGTTCGGCTGTACTTGTTTCCGATAGTGTTCGCCGCCACTTCGTTATTGGTCCATTTCTTCCATCGGCCAACTTGGAGTTTCTACTACCTGCACTTCGCGGTGCCGGCCGTCGTTCTGGCCGCGTGCGGACTCACGTCATGGATACGAAGCTTCCTGGAGGCGCCGAAGCGGCCACAGGTCTTTCTGACCGCGCGCATGGCCGCGGCCGGCCTGGGAATGATTGTTGCGTACATGGCGATGGCCGCGTTCCCGCGAATCTGGGGCCAGAGCGTTGCTCTTGCGCAGAGTCCGTATCCGGAGGATGTCAAGGCACTGGGCGCGATTACACGAGAGGCCGGCTCGGCCCGGCGAATGTTTGCCTCGCAGTTGATGTTTTGCGTCCATGCGGGTGTGCCACCGCCCCCTCGATTGGCGGTATTGAGCTTGAAGCGCTTTTGGTCAGGGCAGCTCACCTTTTCTGGCATCTTGGAGATCCTCCGTGCTGAAAAGCCGGCGATTGTCATGTGGGAGCGGAATGGTCACCTGGAGACAGTGTTGCGGAACTTCGTTTCTGCTGATTATAGAATGGCCTATGAAGACGAGACATTCACGATCTGGATTTTGAAGACGTAGGCACTGACCGTTGGTGGAGATGAGGCACGAAAGAGGATGGGACGAACGGACATCGGGATGCCTTTCACGAGTCGATGGTGACGGTGACGGCGATCGGCACGGATTTGAACTGTGAGGCGTTTACGGCTCTCGGGGGACCCAACTACCCGGGTGTTTCGGCCGCCCTTTGCCCCGGCGGGGCGCTCGACCACGTGATGCTGGGACGGCGGAACCTGTTACCGTCGCTGCGGACCGGCCGACTCGATCTAGCGGACGCCGATCAAGCGCCGGGCTCCCCGCATGCATTCCGATGAGGCGATTCAAGTTCCGGAAGCGCGCCGGGCACGGCCGTGCTTCAATGTCACCCTGCCGGTCTACAACGAAGCAGCGCAACTGGCATCCAGCGTGCAGCGGCTGCTGGCCTTCCTCGCCGGGCAATACGAAGGGGGCTGGGAAGTCGTCATCGCCGACAACGGCTCGACGGACGAGACCCTCGCGATCGCCGGGCAACTGGCGGCGGACCAGACCAGGACGCTCCCGGATGCCGGATGCCGGATACCCGATCAGGCGATCACTCTGCGGGTGCGGCATCGGGACCCGCCCGGGCGGGGGCCGCTTTGCGCGAGGCGTGGCTGGCCAGCGAGGCGGACATCGTGAGCTACATGGACGTGGACCTGAGCACCGACCTGACGTGCCTGCCGGCCCTCCTGAGGCCCCTACAAACCGGGATCGCGGACCTGGCCATCGGCTCGCGGCTGCTGCCCGCCGCACAGACCACGCGCGGCTGGAAGCGCGAGTGCCTCAGCCGGGGCTACAACCGACTGCTGCATTGGGCCTTGGGGCTGCGAGTAGCGGACGCCCAATGCGGTTTCAAGGCCCTTTCGCGGCGGGCGGCGCAGGCCCTGCTCCCCTGCGTGCGGGATGACGGCTGGTTCTTCGACACCGAACTGCTGGCGCTGGCCCAGCACAGCGGTTGGCGCGTGGCGGAGGTTCCCGTGCGCTGGGTCGACGATCCCGGCACCACGGTGCGGCTCTGGCCCACCGTCTGCCGCGACCTGCGCGGCGTCTGGCGGCTGCGGCGGGCGTTGGGTCGGGGCGGATGGCCCCCCGAGTCGTGCGAGCGCGGACGTGGCGGTCGCGGTCGTGGCTTGCCTTGACGCACATGGTTTGCCAGAGTCTGCCCCATGCTTTCGCCCCGCGTGCCTGGTTGGTGCTCGCCGAGCACCGTTCGGCGGGTGCCGTGGATTCCTGGAAGCACGAACGGACAACACAACACGAAGCACGATCGCTCATGAACACCGTCAACCAACTCAAGACCGTCAAGGGCAACACGGCGTCCAAGGTGGCCGCGGAACTGTCCCGCACCGGCGGGCTGTTGCGCCTGGCACCCGCCTGGGTCCCCCGATCCTTCCTCCAGCCCGGACTGCGCATCAAGCTGCACCCCGACGACACCTACGCCTACGGCGCCAACCGCGGCGGCATTGACGAGCGCTGGTTTGCCTCGACAACCGAGGCCGCCAACGAAGGGCGCGTGCCGGACGAGGGACTGAGCTACTGCGTCGTGGGCCAGGAACGGTTCACGTTGCGCAAGGCCGTCGAGGATGCCGGCGCCGCGCTGGTCGGCAGCAAGATCTGGAAGAAGTACGGACGCTGGCCGGTGTACTCGAAGTTCTTCGACAACATGGGCCCCATCCCGCACCACATGCACCAGTCCGGCAAGCAGGCCAAGCTCGTGGGCCAGGAGGGCAAGCCCGAGAGCTATTACTTCCCGCCCCAGCACAACAACGTGGGCAACAACTTCCCGTACACGTTCATGGGCCTCGAACCCGGCACCACCAAGGCCCAGGTCCGCAAGTGCCTCGAGGATTGGAACAAGGGCGACAACGGCATCCTCGACCTCTCGCGCGCCTACCGCCTCAAGCCCGGCACCGGCTGGCTCATTGGCCCCTGCATCCTCCATGCGCCCGGCTCCTTCTGCACCTACGAGCCCCAGTGGGGCAGCGACGTGTTCGGCATGTACCAGAGCATGGTGGAAGGCCGTTACGTCCCCTGGAGCCTGCTCGTCAAGGACATGCCCAAGGACAAACACAAGGACCTCGACTTCATCGTCAACCAGCTCGACTGGGACGCGAACGTGGACCCGAACTTCAAGGATAACCATTACCTGGAACCCGTCCCCGTCGCCGACACCCGCTCCGAAGGCTGGGTCGACCGCTGGATTGTCTACGGCAAGGTCCACGGCGAACAGCTCTTCACCGCGAAGGAGCTCACGGTCGAACCGGGCGTCACCGCCACCGTCAAGGACAACGGCGCCTACGGCCTCATCTGCGTGCAGGGCCTGGGCAAGATCAACGGCCAGCCGTTGAACAGCCCCAAGCTCATTCGCTTCCACGAACTCACCGAGGACGAGTACTTCTGCACCGAGGACGGCGCCAAGGCCGGGGTGACCTTCGAGAACACCAGCGAAACCGAGCCCCTCGTCGTGCTGCGCTACTTCGGCCCCGAGGTCAATCCCGACGCGCCGGAGTTGGGTGCCTACCGGAAGAACAAGTTTTAGTCCGTGTTTGCAGGACTCGGCCCCTGGCGCGTACCCAGGAACAAATGCTGCTGCTCCGGTTCCCCGTCGGCCTCGGCGTGGGCGGTGTCTGGCCGAATGCCGTCGCGCTGGCGGCGGAGTGCTGACCGGACAAGTCGCGACCTGTCGTGGCGGGCTTAATGGGCGCGGCTCTGACCGCCGGCGTGCTGATGCTCTCTCGGGTTGCCCGCACCTGGCACTTCACGCCGGAGTCGTGCCGCTGGATGTTCTGGCTGGCAACGCGGGGACGGCGACCAACAAACGGATGATTCCCTGGGCGGACAAAGGGGGAGGCGCAACAGACGGAGAAGCGCGGCGGCCTCATCACCAGCAGCAGCAGTCTGACCCCGCCGATCGAAGTGCCAATCTCGTGCGGAACCGGCTGCGGCAACGGTCAATCCGGTTTCGAAGCCGGGATTCGATGAGCCGCCGCATTCACCACTTGCTGAAGGCTTGTTTGACAATATGGCCATATATCTGTATCTACAGCCTACATGAAGACTACCATCGATTTGCCCGATGACCTGCTTCACCGAGCCAAAGTGGCTGCCGCACAGCGGAAAACCACGCTCAAAGAGCTTGTGCAGGCTGGCTTGGATTGGGTCCTGCGGTCTGAGGACGAGACGGCGAACCGCTCTGCTGCCTTGGCCCGCTTGCAGAAGGGGCTTCGTCTCGGTGGCCAGCCTCTGACCCGTGACCAAGCTCATGAACGCCAGTAGGTTTCTCGACACCAACATCCTGCTTTACGCCTACGACTTGGACGCGCCTGCCAAGCGCGCGGCGGCATTGCGGTTGGTGGAGGGCGGATGGACTGCTCCCGGTCAGACCGCCATCAGCGTCCAGGTGCTGCAGGAATTGCACGTCAATCTGGTCAAGCGCGGCGTTTCCCAATCCGAGGCCACCCGCATCGTGCGGGATTTCGCCGACTGGCCGGTCGTGGACAATACCCTGGAACTCCTGGAGGCGGCGCTGGACGAACAGGCCCGCTGGAAAATCTCCCTGTGGGACTCGCTGATCTTGGCAGCCGCACGCGCCTCTGGCGCTTCGGAACTGATCACCGAAGACCTCAGTCACGGCCAAACCTACGGCGGGGTGAGAGCCGTGAATCCCTTTCTCTGAATCCCATAGCCAAGGCCAACGCCTACATCCGCGAGGTTGTTTTCAACGTCCTGCTACTCGCGCTGCGGGTCACGCAGACACGCCGCTGCTTTCGCGCGGGGCGCTGGCGGTTCGTTACCGCGGCAGATACGCGAGGCGATCCGCCCAGTCCCACTCCGCGGCCTCCTGCCAGAACTCCACCAGCAACCGCGCCTGTTTCCCGAACGCGACCGACGGCACCACTCGCCGAAAGAGGAGGATGCCGGCATGCCCCAACCCCTCGCGGGTCAGCACCGCGGCGTGCATGGGAAGGCTGGCGCGGTCAAAGCCGACCAGGATGAGGTTCGCCTCGCGCAGGACCATCAAGAGCGCCGGATCTTTCACCGACAAATAGGCCCCCGCCTGCCAGTCGGTCACGTGGGCCAAGGGGAAGTCGGGCTCGATCTGCCGACACGCCGACACCAGCCGATGCGAAGTGTTCTCATCCGCCAGCAGGCGCGCTTTCACGCGCCCACCTCGGCGTCGCGCTGTAGGCGGATCTCCTCGGCGAAGGCCTTCGCGTAGGCCAGCGCACAGCGCACCAGCGCCGGCGGCCAGCGAAAATAGTCGGCCGTCCTGGCGATGCTTCCGGCCTCCCGGTAGATGCCCGCCACTTCCCAGACCGCCACGCGGTGGCCCAGCACATAGGCTTCCCGGCCCCCGACCGCGTCGCGAAACCCGATGCCGGGATACTCCTCCTCGAGCGCCTTTTCCTTGAGGTACAGGCTGCTCAAGCTGGACACCTCCAGATGACGCCGCTTGGCCTGCTTGGCCAGCAGGGCGGCGTGTTCCTGTTCGATACGACACGACTGAACGACGGTCGGCATGGCGGCACTTTCGTTTACGTTGTAAACGAGATCAAGCGTCGAAGCGATGATGCCGCTTCAACCCTAGCCGCAGGCGGCCAGCCGCGCTTGACAAACGCCTCAAGCCCAAACGGGACTTCGGAGGCGGACGACCGACCGGTCAATTGGCGCATGGACAAGTCGGCGGCGACGACCCAGGCTCTCTGCCGAACCGTCTGAGAATCTATGAATCGCAAGCCCATGACCGCCGTTGCTCCGGGAGCAGGCGTCTCCCTTTCCCGCCGTCAATTCCTTCGCCGGACGACGCTCGCCGCCGCCCTCACCGCGGGCCCAACCCTCCTCCCCAGGTCGGTGTTGGGACAGGGCAACGCGGCGCCGAACAGCCGCATCACCATGGGGTTCATCGGGCTGGGAGGGCAGGGAGCGGGCCATCTGCTCGGGGGCGCATGGACCTACGTGCCGGGCGGCTACGTCGCGCGCCAGGACGTTCAGGTGCTGGCGGTGTGTGATGTGCGGAAGGAACGGCGGGACAGCGCCCAGGAGCGCTGCAACCAGATGTACGCCCAGCGCTACGGCCAGGCGTCCTACCAAGGGGTCCAGTCGTACAACGACTTCCGCGAAGTGCTGGCCCGGCCTGACATCGACGCGGTCTTGATCGCCGTCCCGTACCATTGGGCGGCGCCGATGTCCCTCCTGGCAATGCGCGCGGGCAAGGATGTCTATTGCGAGAAACCCATCGCCATCACCGTCCGCGAGGGACAGGCCTTGATTGAGACCAGCCGGCGATTCAGCCGGGTTTACCAGGCGGGGACTCAGCAGCGGTCGGAGTATGGGGGCAAGTTCCGGATCGCCTGTGAGTGGGTGCGCAACCAGCGCCTCGGCCGACTCAAGGAGGTCTTTGCCTTCGGGATTCCCGGGGCCTTCTACCCGGATCCGTGGATTACGGCCAAGTCCGAGCCCTGTCCTGCGACCTTTGACTGGGATCTCTGGCTGGGACCTTTGCCCTGGCGCCCGTACGCCGGTGAGGCCGGGCATGCGCTGCCCGGCTGCTTCGTGGGGGACGTCAACTGGGCTCCGCACCGCTACGACACCGTGATGTGGACAGTGAACCCGGACCCGACCGCCCCCGTCGAGATCGAGTTGGTGGCCGGCGGCGTGGACTACCATTTCTCCCATGGCGTCGTCGTGCATTCGCGCGACTATCCCGGCGGGGGGCGTGGGAGCCGACGGAGGCGCGTGCTTTGTGGGAACCGAGGGGCGCATCGCGGTCGACCGCGGCGCCATCGTCTCCGATCCCCCGGCGATCCTGAGGCAGCCGCTGCGACCGGACGAGGTCCGGGTCGAGCGTGCCAACAGTCACTCCGGCAATTTCCTTGAGTGCATCCGCACCCGTCGTCCCACCATTTGTCATCCCGAGACGGCCGTGCGGACGATGGACACCATTCTGGCGGGCGGCATTGCCCTGGCGCTGAAGCGTTCGCTCACGTGGGATCCCGCCCTACACCGGTTCATCGGCGACGAAGCCGCCAACCGTCTGTTGTCCTATGCGCCCCGCGCGCCGTGGCGCATCTAGCTTTGGAAACCACCCCGCCCCTTCCCGTCCCATGAAAAGCATCCTCTCCTGCCTGTTCGCCCTTTGGGTCCTGCTGCCACCAGTTACCGTGGCGCAAGCTGAGGCCGACTTGATTGCCCTCCTGCAATCCCCGGCCAGTGGTCCCGAGAAATGCACCGCCTGCCTCAAGCTGAGGGTGGTGGGCACGGCCCGGTGCGTGCCCGCGCTGGCAGCACTGCTGGGCGAGGACGTCGTTTCCCACGCCGCCCGAAACGCGCTCGAAGGGCTGCCGTTTCCCGAAGCCGGCGACGCCCTGCGCGCGGCGCTGGCGACCACTTCCGGCCTGACCAAGGCTGGGGTGATTGACTCCCTGGGCTGGCGCGGCGAGGCCGCCAGCGTGCCGCTGCTGGCCCCGTTGCTCAGAGATCCGCAGCCGGAGGTTGCGGCGGCCGCGGCCGCGGCGCTCGGTCGCCTGGCGTCTCCTGCGGCGGCCGCGTCGCTCGACAGGGTGCGGGACAGCGCGGGGCCGACCGTGCAACCGGTGGTGCTGGAGGCCATGCTACGGGCCGCCGACCGGTTGGTGGCGTCGCACCCGGACCTCGCGGCGGAGCTCTACCAACGCCTCTTCGAAGGCGAGTATTCCCCTGAGATCCGCGCTGCTGCCGGCCGCGGGCTGGTCCTCGCCAACCCGGCAGTCTTCGCCAACCCGGACACTCTGGAGGCGCTCAAGGACGCCCTCTCCGGCGGCGACCGTTTCCTGCGTGCGGCCGCGTTCGCAGTCCTCCGTGAACTCAAGGATCCCAAGGTGCCGGAGAGCCTGCTCGGAGCCTGGTCGAGCCTGTCGCCCGAAGCTCAGATCGCGCTGCTCGATGCCTGCGTCCGGCTGGAGGTCAGCGCGGTTCTGACTGCCCGCAAGGCCGGCCAGAGCCCGGTTGCGAGGGTGCGGATCGCCGCGTGGCAGGCATTGGCGGAACTGAACGACCTCGGGAGCATCGCGGCTCTCGCTCAAGCCGCGTCGTCCGGGGAGGCGGTCGAGCGCGAGGCGGCCCGCGAGAGCCTCACGCGCCTCCGCGGCGAAGCTGTCCTGGCAGCTCTAACGACCCGGCTGGAGGATGCCGAGCCACGAACCAGGACGGAATTGCTCCGCGTGTTGGGAGAACGAGGCGACCCCGGGGCCACCGAAGTGTTGCTTCGCTACGCCGGCGGCGCCGAACCCGCGCGGTCCGCCGCGCTGAAGTCGTTGTCCCTGCTGGGATCGCCAGCCCTGCTTCCCGGCTTGCTGGAGCTGGCCGCCCAGGCCAACCCGGACCAGGATGTGGAACCTCTGCTGCAGGCGCTCCTCGCCGCCTGCCAGGCGGCTCCGGACCGGGAACAAACCACCCGGCAGGTCGTCGAGGCGATGAACCGTTTTGGTCCGGTGGCCCGCCGCCAAACGCTGCCCCTGCTCTCCGAACTGGGCACGGCCCCCGCCCTGGCCCTGGCTCTGGCGGGCGCGAGCGCCCCCGATCGCGACCTCCAACGCGAGGCGGTTCGGGTTCTTGGCCAGTGGCCCAGCGCCGCGCCTGCGGCGCGGTTGCTCGAACTGGCGCAACAGGCCGACGACCCGGCCCTCCAGGTTCTGGCCCTGCGCGGCGCGGTCGAAACGCTCGGACAGGAACCCGATGCGGCGGCGCGTCTGTCTTCCCTCAAGCAGGCGCTGGCCGCAGCTCGGCGTAACGAGGAGAAGAAGCTGGTGCTCGGGCGCCTCGCGCAGATCCCGACGCCCGAGGCCCTGGCGCTCCTGGTTCCCCGTCTCGAGGATCCCGACCTTGCCGAGGAGGCGGCCGTGGCCGCGATCGCGGTCGCGGAGAAAGTCGCGCCCACGCAACCCCAACTTGCGCGCGAGACCGCGGCCAAAGTCCTCGCGGTCGCCAGGAATCCCGACGCCCTGAAACGGGCCTGGGCGTTGCGGGGCGAGACCTTCGGGCCCGGCCCCTTCATCAGCCAATGGCTGGTCTGCGGTCCGTTCCGGCAGCCCGGCGCCAACAGCGCACTGACGATCTTCGATCTGCCCTTCGGACCGGAGAAACCGGGTGAGCCGGTCGAGTGGCGCGCCGTCCGGGGGCGGCGACATCGTTCCCCTGTCAGAGCTCTTCCCGGGACAGGAGGGTTGCGTCACCTACTTGAAGAGCCAGATCGTCGCCCCCCAGGAACAGACCGCCCTGCTGCTGATGGGCAGCGACGATGGCATCAAAGCGTGGCTCAACGGCAAGGTGGTCCACGCCAACAACACGGACCGCGGCTGGGTGGCCGATCAGGACGCCGCCAGTGTGCAACTGGTTCAGGGCACGAACGAGCTGATGCTCAAGATCACCCAGGGAGGGGGAGGCTGGGCGGCTTCGGCGCGTCTTGTGGGCACGGACGGAAGGCCGATCCCGGGCCTGCAGGTCGTTCCCGTGCCAGCGAACGTGCCCGCGGCCCGACCGTAAACGGCCTCCGCCCCCCGTCCACCCTCTGCCGCCACGCCTCCTCACATGTCTGCCACTCCCCGGTGCTCCCCCGACCAGCTCCGCCTGCCTCTGAACAGATCCGGACGGGCCTCACGGCCTCCGCCATCGCGACCGCGGTCTGCGACAATCTGTACTACCTCCTCGGCCGCTTCCCCGCGGTCGCCACACGGAACGACTGTTACATGGCCCTCGCCTACACCGTGCGAGACCGGCTGCTGGACCGCTGGCTTCGCACGGCCGAGACCTACTTCGAGCGCGCCAGCCGCACCGTGTGTTACTTGTCCGCCGAGTTCCTCCTCGGCCCCCAGCTCGAGAACAACCTCGTCAACCTCCGGCATCCTCGAGGCCACGCGCGAGGCGCTCGCGTCCCTCCGACTCAACCTGGACGAACTGCTCGAACACGAGGAGGAGCCGGGGCTCGGCAATGGCGGTCTGGGCCGGCTCGCCGCCTGTTACCTCGATTCCCTCGCCACGCTCGAGATCCCCAGCATCGGCTACGGCATCCGCTACGAGTTCGGCATCTTCGACCAGGAGATCCGCGATGGCTGGCAGGTCGAAGTGGCTGACAAGTGGCTGCGGCTGGGCAACCCCTGGGAGATCCCGCGCCCGGAGATCGCCTTCGAGGTGAAGTTCGGCGGCCGCACCGAGGCCGGGCGACGCGACGGCCGGTATCGGGTGCGATGGATTCCCGACCGGATCGTCCGCGGCACCGCCTACGACATCCCGGTCCTGGGCTACGGGGTGCCGACCGCCAACCTGCTGCGCCTCTGGAAGGCCGAGGCCCTCGAGTCCTTCGACTTCCAGGCCTTCAACACCGGCAACTATTACGGGGCGGTGCTCGAGAAGGTGGTGTCCGAGAACATCACCAAGGTGCTTTACCCCAACGACGAGTCGCCGCAGGGCAAGCTCCTCCGGCTGCAGCAACAGTACTTCTTCGCCTCCTGCGCCCTGCAGGACATGCTCCGCATCCACACCCAACGCGGGGCCCGGGTGGACCAGTTCGACCAGAAGTACGCCGTCCAGCTCAACGACACCCATCCCGCCATTGCCATTGCCGAGCTCATGCGCCTGCTGGTCGACGAGCATGACCTGGACTGGGAACCCGCCTGGGGCATCACGCAGCGCACCTTCGCCTACACCAACCACACGCTCCTGCCCGAAGCCCTCGAGCAGTGGAGCGTTCCCCTCTTTGCCCAGGTCCTACCCCGCCACCTCGAGATCATCTACGAACTCAACCACCGCTTCCTCGACCAGGTCCGGCGCCGTTACCCCGGAGACACCGACCGGCTCCGGCGTCTCTCCCTCATTGACGAATCCGGCCCCCGCGCCGTCCGCATGGCCCACCTCGCGTGCCTCGGCAGCCACGCGGTCAACGGCGTTGCCGCCCTCCACACCGAACTGCTCAAGCAGGGTGTGCTCCGCGATTTCCATGAGCTGGCCCCCGGGAAGTTCAGCAACAAGACCAACGGCGTCACCCCCCGCCGCTTCCTGCTCCTCAGCAACCCGGGTCTGGCGGAACTCCTCACCCGGACCGTCGGCCCTGGCTGGGTGCGCGATCTGGACGAACTGCGCCGGCTCGAACCCCACGCCGAAGACCCGGCGTTCCGGGAGGAGTGGCGTCACGTCAAATCCCACAACAAGGCCCGCCTCGCGGCCCTCCTCCAACAGCGGACCGGCGTCGCGGTGGACCCGGCCACCTTGTTCGACATCCAGGTCAAACGCCTGCACGAGTACAAGCGACAGCACCTGAACGTCCTGCACATCATCACCCTCGCCAACCGGCTCCGGCGTTGCCCGACCCTCGAGATCCCCGCCCGCACGTTCATCTTCGGCGCCAAGGCCGCCCCCGGCTATTACCTGGCCAAGCTCATCATCCGGCTCATCCACGGTGTTGCCGACGTCGTCAACCACGACCCCCGTCTCCAGGGCCGGCTGCGCGTCGTCTTCCTGCCCAATTTCAACGTTAAGAACGCCCAGAAGATCTATCCTGCCGCCGATGTGTCTGAGCAGATTAGCACCGCCGGCAAGGAGGCCTCCGGCACCGGCAACATGAAGTTCGCCCTCAACGGCGCGCTGACCCTCGGCACCCTCGACGGCGCCAACATCGAGATCCGCGAACGCGTCGGGCCCGAGAACTTCTTCCTCTTCGGCCTTTCGGCTCCCGAGGTCCGCGCGCTCGGCGCCCGCGGCTACCGGCCACTCGATCACTACGAGCAGAACGCCGAATTGCGCGAGACCCTCGATCAGATCGCGTCCGGGACATTCTCCCCCGGCGACGCCCGCCTCTTCCAACCCCTGGTCGACAACCTCCTCTACCACGACGCGTACTTCGTGCTGGCCGACTTTGCCTCGTATTGCGCAGCCCAGGAACGGATCGGCGCCGCTTACCGGGATCCCGAGGAATGGACCCGCATGTCCATCCGCACCGTCGCCCGCATGGGCTACTTTTCGTCGGACCGGTCCATTCGCGAGTACTGCGCGGACATCTGGCACGCAACTCCCGAGCCGATCGCGCTCACGCGAATCTCCGAATGAGTGGAGGCGCCGACGTGAGGAGGCGTTTGGGTCCGGCGGTCGTACCGCTTCGCCTCCTCACGTCGGCGCCTACAGCGGAGCCAGGTCAGGGCCACCAGCGCAGGCCAGCGTCGTTCACGCAGGGCTTGTTCAGGGTGAAATCCCAGTACGCGGTGTTTGGGAACCGCCTGGCATGCCCGTCCAGAAAGGCGAACTGTGCGCCGCCGCTGTGCAGGTTCGTGTGGGTGTAGGTCCAGGAGCCCACCGCCGGCAGATTCTTCGAGTCGAACAGCCAGACCAGCGTCTCCGGCTGGGACAAGGCGCTGAGCCGGACCGGCCGGTTCTCCGCGCCCGTCCCGTTGACGTTCTCGTTGAGGCAATAGTGGAACAGGTTCCGACCGTTGCTGCGGCGGCGGTTGGCCGGGCAGAGCCAGACCGAACGGCCGGGGTCGACCGCGGCGTTGGTGCGCCACGGCTGGTCGTGGTAGCGCGGTAACCCCAGGACCCGCGGAAGCTGAATGTACCACCCGCTGTTCGTCGCGCCCTCGCCCGGGTTCGGCGTGCCCTCGGGCGGCAGCCAGTCGTCATGGTCCACAGCGTACAACTGGGTGGCCAGGCCCCATTGACGGAGGTTGTTCAAGCAGTAAAGCGCATGGGCTCGTCCTTTCACCCTCGCCAGAGCCGGCAGGAGCAGCGCCGATACCACCCCCAGCAAGGCCGTGACGACCAGCAGTTCGATCAGGGTGAACCCCCGCAGCCGCGGCTGGGCGGTCGCGACTTCTGACACCCGGTTGGCTGGCACGCGCGGCTTCACGCGAGTCCTGGACGAGCACGCCTCCTTGCCTCCCACCTCCATCTCGCCCCGGGGCGCGCCGGTGGCGAGGATCCGACGCGCGGCGGACAGACACAACGTCAGGTCTCGGCAAAACCGGGGAAGATCACGGGTTTCCGCCCGCCTCGCCGCCTCAAGACACCAGCTTGCGCAAACTGGCCCGGGGAACTTGTCGCCCCGTCGCGCTGCGCCGCCGTCGCCGTGCGGGTACCGACATTCGGGTTGCGGGGAGGGTGGAGCCCGCTACACTACCCCCCGGTCTAACCACCGGAGGACCGGTCCCCCATCCGGGAGGAGCCGGGCCTCCGGGCAAAGCAGAGAGAGATTGACCACTTGAACAGCGAACTCACACGCGCGGCATTGGAAAAGGTTGGCAACCCCAACATTCTGGTGAATCTGGTGTCCCGACGGGTCCGCCAGTTGAACGCGGGCGGTGGCGCCGGCGCACGCCCCCTTGTCGAGGGCGCCGACCACCTCGGCGCCGCCGATGTCGCCTTGCGCGAGATCGTCGAGGACAAGTTGACCTACGAGCAGGTCCCCTCACTCGCCGAGGAGTTGGTCCCGGCGCGCAAGCGGCGCCGGCATTAGCTCGAGGGCCTCCCGCGCGCCGTAGGCGCCGACGTGAGGAGGCGTCTGGATTCGGAGGTCGCACCCCTTCGCCTCCTCGCGTCGGCGCCTGCCGGTGCCCGCGGTTTGAGGCGGCAGTGCCATGTCCAACATCCTCACCAACGCGAAGGCGCGACGCGATTTCCACCTCCTGGACACCGTCGAGGCCGGTATTGTGCTGCACGGGACCGAAGTGAAAGCCCTCCGGGCCGGCCGGGGCCAGATCGCCGACGCCTTCGCCAAGATTGAGCACGGCGAGGTCTTCCTCCACAACTCCCACATCGACGAGTACGCCCAGGGCAACCGCCAAAACCACGCGCCGAAAGCCCCGCGCAAGCTCCTCCTCCACCGGTCCGAGATCCGCCGCCTCGAGGCCGCCGTCGCCGCCAAGGGCCGCGTCCTGGTGCCGCTGGCCTTCTATTGGAAAGGCAGCCGCGTGAAGGTCTCCCTGGCCGTGGGCCAGGGCAAACAGGAGTTCGATCGCCGCGAGGACCTCCGGCAGCGGGAGGCCGACCGGGAACTCCGGCGCGCGACGCTGCACCGGCACAAGCGCTGACTTTTCCTTTCCCCCGCCGCCGCCCGCCCCCTATTCTTTCCATCAGCTAATGCGACTCATTACGCTGACTGGAATCCTGGCCGGGCTGAGCGTGGGTGCCGTCCTCGGCGTGGCGACTTTCACCTTCGTCTACGCCAAGGGCGCATCGTACCTCACCGACGACCCTCGCGCCTGCGTCGATTGCCACGTCATGCAGCCGCAATACGACGGCTGGCAGCACTCGAGCCACCGCCACGCCGCCACCTGCAACGACTGCCACACCCCCGCCGGCCTCCTGCCCAAGTACGTCAACAAAGCCCAGAACGGCTTCTGGCACTCCTTCTACTTCACCACCGGCGGATACCCCGACAACCTACAGATCAACGCGCGCAACCGCCGCGTCACCGAGGCCGCCTGCCGGAAATGCCACGCCGACATCGTCCACGGCATCGAAGGCATCGGCCCGACCGATGATCCCAGCCAGCGCACCTCCTGCCTGCACTGTCACTCCACCGTGGGTCATACCTTCTGAACCACCATGAATCCTCCCTCCCCACCCCCAGCCAGCCTCCCGCCGGCGTCCGCAACGGCTATTTCCTGAAGTTCGCCCTCGCCACTGCCGTGGCGGCGTTGCTCGCCATCGCCGGTCTCGCCCTCCTCGTCAACATCATGGAACGCAAACAGGAGGGCCGGAACCCCTTCTTCCGCGTGGTGGAACTCACCGATGACACCGAGGACCCCGCCGTCTGGGGCAAGAACTTCCCGATCCAGTACGACGCGTACCGGCGCACGGTGGATCAGGTCCGCACCCGTTACGGGGGCAGCGAGGCCCTGCCCCGCACCCCCACCGAGGCGGACCCGCGCTCGATCGTGGCACAGTCGAAACTCGAGGAAGACCCGCGGCTGAAGCAGATCTGGTCGGGCTACGCCTTTGCCCTCGACACCCGCGAGGAGCGGGGGCACGCCTACATGCTCGAGGACCAGACCTTCACGGCCCGCCAGCAACGCCCGCAGCCCGGCGCCTGCCTCAACTGCCATGCGTCCACCTACGTGGCCCACAAACGGGCGGGCGAAGGCGACCTCCTGCGGGGTTTTGAACGGGTCAACGCCCTTCCCTTTGCCGAAGCACGACCTCTGGTCGAACACCCGGTAAGCTGCATCGACTGCCACGAGCCCCAAACCCTCCAGCTCCGCATCACCCGGCCGGCCTTCATGGAGGGAATCCGTGCCCTCAAGGCCTCCCAGGGCATTCCCGACTACGACGTCAACCGCATGGCCACACGCCAGGAGATGCGCAGCTACGTCTGCGCTCAGTGCCACGTCGAGTATTACTTCCAGGGCGACCAGAAGCGGCTCACCTTCCCATGGCACCGCGGCCTGAAAGCCGACGACATCCTGGCGTACTACGACGCGGCCGGCTTCCACGACTGGATCCACGCCGAGACCGGCACCCCTGCGCTCAAGGCGCAGCACCCCGAGTTCGAGCTCTGGAACCAGGGCATCCACGCCCGCTCCGGGGTCGCCTGCGCGGATTGCCACATGCCTTACGAGCGCGTGGGTGCGCACAAGGTGAGCGACCACCACGTCCGCAGCCCCCTGCTCAACCTCAATCGCGCCTGCCAGACCTGTCACAAATGGCCCGAAGCGGAGCTCAAGGATCGCGTCGAGACCATCCAGACCCGCACGCATGAACTGCGCGACCGGGCCATGAACGCCGTTGTCGAGTTGATCCACGACCTCAAGGCCGCCGTGGCCGCCGGCCGTTCCGACGCCGAACTCGCGCCCGCCCGCACGCGGCACCGCCAGGCGCAGTTCTACCTGGACTTCATCGAGGCGGAGAACTCGATGGGATTCCATGCGCCGCAGGAAGCCGCCCGCATCCTCGCGCTGGCCATCGATGCCGCCCGCCAGGGACAGAACGCCCTGCGCTCCCCGGCGAGTATGGCGGCGTCCGCCGATCCCCACTGACCGTACTCCGGCGACGGCCGTACCCTCCGGCTCTGACGTGGAAGAGCCGGGGAAGCGTCCTGTTCCTGCCGGACCTGCTCGGTGACCATGAACCGCGGAGGGTGCAGGCTGGAAGCCCGCACCACAGGTTCAGGGAGCACCTCTCTCAGCCCAATCTCCGATGTTCGTAATCGGCGGAGAATCCAAGACGGGGCGTCCCTCCACCGATTACGAACATCGGGGATTTGGGAGTGACGGGTCAGGCGGTTCATGGAGAGCGGCCGGTTCCGTTTGGACCTGCCCGGTAGCCATGCACCTGAACGGTAGCCATGCACCTGAAGACGCCGGTAAACCGGACGCACTCCAGGCGCTGCGCGCGGAACGGACAGGCTCCACCCATCGCGAAGCGTATGGAGTGCGGAGGTTCACCCCCGCTTTTCGTGCACGGTTCAACGAGAGTCCCAGCATACCGAGAGACAAGTTGGGCCCGACCGATCGGTGTTACCTCGACAAACAGAGAAAGTGCGAGGGCATGCTGCATGCTGAAAGGCACGGCTGGCGGGCAGGGGTGTGACAACATTGACGTAGGGGGATCCGTGAGGGGGTTGGCGGGGGCTGCCAGGGGCGCTAGCGGAGATAGGCGTGCATGAGTGGCCGCAGCTTGGCCAGGCCTTCGGTCCACTCCCAACGATGCAGCAAGGCATCCTGCAGCCATCGGGTAAACTGACTGCTCCAGCGAGTGATCCGTCGCAACACCCGCACCCAGGGCGACACCGACCGGCCCCGCGACTTGGCCACGCGTTCCCGGGCTTGAAGCGCCGCCTCGTACTTTGACCTCGACCTTCTCGTCCCGCAGGCCTTCCTCCGCTTCCAGCCTGGTACTGAGGAGAATCAGCAGATTGTGCACCAGGACCAGAAACTCGTTTTGCACCTGCGCCGGCACCGGCCCCGCCCCCCAGGCCCGCGCCTCGGCCAGGAGGTTCTCACAGACGTCAAAGAACTTCTCGATGTCCCAGCGCAGTCGGTAGATCTGGGCGATGATCCCCGGGGGCAGGTGAAACTCGGTGGTCAGCAACTCATAGACCGTCCCACTCTCCGGATCCCGGTAGCGGATGCGCCGAAACTCCCCCGCCTCGCTGAACCACACCCGCTCATCGCTCAGCACGCCCTGGTTGGGGGATACTTCCGGTCCCAGCTCAGCGGGCGGGATTCCCGAACCACGAGGTTCTCCTTGGTTCGCGTGATCACCGTGAAGCCCCCTTGAACTTGGCGCCCCGCAGGAAGCCGAAGTCCACCGCCACCGGATCGATCACCAGGATCGTGCCCCGGGCCTCCGGTCGCCAAAGGAAGTCCCTCCAGGGACAGGCCTTGACCGCCGCCCACTCATGTTGGTGCCCGTGGGTCTGGGTCAGCACCCGCGCACCGCCCGTCCGCAGATCCCGCAGGAACACCCCGGTCAGCGTATCGGGAACCTTACTCTCCACCACGCCGGGTGAGCGCCGCCGGCTCATGGCTGCCATGGCGGATGTCGTGTCCGTCAAGGCCAGAATGTCCCGGCCGTGGAGTTCGGGGAAGGCCGCGAAGCGATCACTCGGCACCCGCAGTTGCCAGGAGACCGCCGTGTTGAGTTCATGCGCCAGCTTCAGCCGCCGCCGGCTGCGACAGGCTCCGAAGTAGGCCTTGAGCGAGACGTCACTCACCTCGCACTGACGCACCGACTGGAGAAACGAGCGCCCCGAAGGATGGTAGGTGTTGATGCGTCGCACGCCCAGCGTGAGGAACTCGGCATCGCTGTAGTCCAGGTCCTGACGGTGAGTGTTCGAGCGTGGGCAAGAGCTCCAGCGCCGGGGAGAGGAGAGGCATCGTGAATGAGAAGACTCATGAGGGCAGAGAGTCTATGCCCTGCGGGCGCCCAAAGGCACGAACAACCTGCAGAAAACTCTCTCAACTCTGCCTCCTTGGTCCCAGCGCCCAATGACCCTATAAACGGTCGCTGTCTGGTTGGGCCCTCCGTCCACTCCCCACCCCTTACGACGCCGTGGCGCCCCTTGGCGGCGCGGGAAAAGGGACTTCTGGTAGGTGGGCGGTTCGACTAACTTTCCTGGCTGTCTGACTCTCTCCCGCGACCGGTTTCCCAATGCCCCACGCGACGCCGGAGTGCCCGCTGGCTGGGCTTGCCGCCTCCCCTGACAAGATACTATGCACGCGAAGATCTCGAGCTTCACTGCCTGTCACTGTGCCGCCACGTGATGGCAGTGTGGCCCCTGCAATCTTTCCTGTTGGTAACACCCATCGGCCCGACCACGGTCCGCCTGACAGGCGGTGCGGAGGCTGCCTCCATGGCCAGGAGCGCAGCGCAGGACGTGCGCCTTCTTTCCACGGTACTTTGGGGATGGGCGGGGAGTGACCTGGTTCTTTGGGGTCTGCTCAGGGACCCTGAGCCGACCTGGATGGATACCGCTTCTGCAGTCCCCATTCTGCCTCCTGCATTCCGGTTCCCGGATAGCTGCGTCCATGGCAACGCCGGAGGCGTCCCAGAAGCAGCCGGAGGGGGTGCCAGAGCTCCCGGCTTACGGCGTCGGGCATCCCTCCGGGATTCGCTCGCCTGCGCGCGACCGGCTCCGAGGGTCTCGCTCGCGAACTCGCGCGACATACATTTCGCGGGCGCGGTCCACCACCACGGTGAGCAGGATCAACAGCCCGAGAAAGGCGTTCGCGAAATACGGGTTGGCCTTGACCTCGACCAGACCGTGCTTGATCAGCAGGAAGATCGCCGCGCCCATCAGCAGTCCAAACGCCGAGATCACCCCGCCGCTCAGACCTGTGCCCCCAATGATCGCGACCGCAAAGGACACGATCAGCCAGGTATCGCCCGTCTCCGGGGCGGCAGCGCCGAGTTGCGAGGCCCAGAGCACCGCAGCCAGCGACGCAAACCCGCCTGACAACACATTCGCCCAAACGATCATCCGGCCGGTCGGCACGCCCGAGAGACGCGCCGCCGTGGCGTTCCCCCGTCGCCAGCAGATAACGGCCGAACACCGTCTGGTGAAAGACCCAGGCCATGATCGCCAGCACCGCCACGGCCACCAGAAACACCAACGGCACGCCCGCGAACTCGCTTTGGCCCGCCCACGTGAAGGACTCCGGCACCCGATAGGATTGCCCGCCCGAGATCCCCGACCGCAGCCCCATGTAGAGGAACATCATCGAGAGCGTGACGATGAACGAGTCGAGCTTCAGCCGCGCGATCAGCACCCCGTTGAGCCAGCCGCTCGCCAGCCCGAACCCGAGCGTCAGCGGGACTGCCAGCCAGGGCGACAATCCCCACGGGTCCAGGCCCAGGCCCAGCAGCACCGTCGCCATGCTTCCGATGGCTCCCACCGAGAGGTTCATCCCGCCCACGACCAGACACAGGGCCTGAGCCAGCGCGATCAACGCATAAAACGCCACCTGCCGCGCCAGCACGAACATGGTGTAGCCGGACAAGAACGTCGGCGACCACACCGCCAGCAGGCAGAACAGCACCGTGAATGACAGGATCAGCCCGTTTGTGCGGCCGCTGAACCATTCCCCCGCGGCGCGGTCACCGACAACGCACTCGCGGTCCGGGCCGTAAGAGCAGGCGCTTCCATATCCTTCTAATTCAACCAATGCCCGATGGCCTCGCCGATCTCCGCCGCGCTCTGGCCGGAGGCCCCACCCCCGACCACCTCCCCCACGATGCGCCGGTCCCGGAACACCAGGATCCGATGCGCCAATTGGATCATCTCCGGCATGTCCGACGAGATCAGCAAAATCGCCTTCCCCTCCCGTGCGGCGAGGTCGCGGATCACCTGGTGAATCTGCTCCTTCGCCCCCAGATCCACCCCAACCGTCGGCTCGTCGATGATCAAGATCTCACAGTCCGCGGCAAGCCATCTGGCCAGACAGATCTTCTGCTGGTTGCCGCCGCTCAGGTTTCGGACGGGATTCTCCAGACTTCCGCATTGGATGCCCAACGCGTCCACCCAATGCCGGCCCAGGCCGCGCTCGCGCACCGGATCGATGCGGCGCGTCCACCGGTTCACCAGCCGTTCCCACACCGTCAGGGTCAGGTTTGCCAGCACCGGGAAGTCGAGCAGCAGCCCCTCTTCCTTCCGGTCCTCGCTCACGTAACCGACCCGCCACCGTCGCACATTCTCCGTCACACTCCGCAGCGCCACGGGCTGGCCGCGCACCCAGACCCGACCGGCGTCCGCCCGGTCGTCCCCGATCAGCAGCCGCGCGGTCTCCGGTCCGCCCCGACCCTACCAGTCCGTAGCAGCCGAGGATCTCGCCCGCGTGCAGCGTGAAGCTGATGTCGTACGCGCGGCCTCGGCGCGTCAGGCCCTCGACCCGCAGCACTTCCGGCGCTTCGCTCACCGGCCGCAATCCGACCCGATCGCCGCGCACCTCGCGTCCGACCATCAGCCGCACCAGGCGCTCGCGGTCCAGTCCCGCCACCGGATGAGTCCCCACGTGATGGCCGTCCCGCAACACGCTCACACGGTCGCAGAGGGCGAAGACCTCCTCGAGTTTGTGGGTCACGTAGATCAGCGCGATGCCCTGCGCCTTCAATTCCCGCAGCAAGGCGTGCAATCCGGCGGTCTCGTGCGGTCCCAGGCAGCTCGTCGGCTCATCGAGCAGCAGCAGCCGGGTGCGCGCTGCCAGCGCCTTCGCGATCTGCAACAACCGCTTCTGCGCGGCGCTGAGCGTCTTCGCAATCGTCACCGGCGGGACGGGGAGGCCCACGACCTCGAGATGTTTCCGGGCTTGCGCGTGGATCGCCGGCCAGTCGAGCACACCCCCACCCGCGTGTGACCAGCTTGTCCAGCATGAGGTTCTCCGCCACGGTGCTTTCGGGGATGACCTGGATCTCCTGCTGCACCAGTTGAATGCCCGCCGCCATGCTCTCCCGGGCGTTGCGGAACCGGACCCGCCGGCCCGCCAGCCACACCTCGCCGCGATCCGGCTCCAGCAGGCCCGTCACCAGCCGCATCAGGGTGCTCTTGCCGGCGCCGTTTTCACCCACCAAGCCGTGAATCTCCCCGGCGGCAAACCGCAGGCTCACGTCGCACAGCGCGTGCACGCCGGGGAACGACTTGTCGAGACCGCGCAGCTCGAGCATGGCGCTACCGGGGGGATCGAGGTACTTGGCGGGAAGGTCCGCCACCAACTCCGTGGTCACGCGCCGCACCTCCGTCGCGTAGGTGTCGAGGTTCTCGCGGGTGACCAACACCAGTCCCGCGTCGATGAACTGGTACGGGCGTCGCGGGGTCCAGCCTTCGTCCAGCAGCCGCAGCAGGGCGCTGCTCACGTAGCCGTGCCCGAAGGGATTCTGGGCCACCGTCGCGTCCATTGCCCCCTCCCGGATCGCGCGCAGCACCGTGGCGTCGGTGTCGATGCCCACGAAGCGGAGCCGTTTCCGGTTGGGATCCTTGTGCCACTCGGTGAGGATGGCCGCGGCGGCCACGGTGGGGTGGAAGCCGGTGGCAATGATGCCGTCCAGTTCCGCCGCCCGCGCCGCGAGGGCGCTCTGGATCTTGGTCGTGGCTTCCCCGAGCTGGATCATGTCCGCAATCGTCTGGGCGATGGTCACCCCGGGATGCCGGGCCACGACCTCGCGGATGGCCTCGTCCCGTTTGCGGGTGTTCACGTCGGTGACCGCCTCGAGCACGTTCAGGATGCGGCCCCGTCCCCCATGAATCCGATCAACGCCTCCGTGGCCGTCCGCGCCGCCGCCTGGATGTCCGTGGCCACGGTGAACGATGCCGGCGTGGGCAAAGCTGGTTCCGCGCCGTACGCCACCACCTGCTGCCCCCGGGCTCGCAGCAGGCGGAACAGGGCGTTGGCACCGGCTGGGTCACCCGGATAGAGGCTGAACCCGCGGTAGCCCTGCGTCGAGAGCGCCTCGACGTTCACGTTCTGGTTGTCCTGGGTCCACTCCTGTCCCACCGTGCAATGCACGGCGACTCCCGTCTCGCGGGCGAAGGCCTCGACCCCCGCCCGGACCTCCGCAATGTAAGGGTGCGCCGCGTTGCCGTACCACACCAGGCGGGCGCCCTCGGCGGACGTCCGGAACACCTTCACGCCGGCCACCACCGCCGCCAGCGTCAGCGCACAGGTGATGGGTATGACGTTGCGCATCCAGCCTCGAGCCCGACGGCCCCGACCTTGGGCGGCCCGCGGGCCGAAGGCAAGCAGGAGCGGCAATGGGGTCAAACATTGATATTTGACAATTGCCGCTCGCCCCCCACAGCGTCCGGAGACCCGGTGGTCGGCCGTGGTTCGGGCCGGGGCCAGGGCGCGTGGGAACAAGACGTTGTTCTCCTGATGCACGTGCTGGTGCATGTTTCGCTCCAGTCGGTCCAGCGTGTCGTACAGGGCGCGGAACGTGTTGCAAGCCCAGTCCGGCGGCGTGTAACGGTCGGTCAGCTCCGCGAAACGGGCCAGGGCCGCCCCTGCCTGCTCATGCTCGGACTCCAGCCGGGCGCACGCGGCCTTCAGCGTCGCGACCGTCTCGGCGCGGTCGCCGGTGGCGGAGTCGAGCTGGCGGATCGCCGGGAACACGTGCTGCTCCTCCTCGCTCAGGTGCGACAGCAGCTCAGCCTGGAACGATTCGAACACGCGGCGGATCTCGCGCAGGCGCGGCTCGTGGTCACCGTGCACGGCGGCCACTTTGCGCGTCATGAAATCCAATCGCGGCAGTTCCTCGCGCAGCCAGTCATGATGCGCGCGTTCGATGTGATCGCATAACGCCGCCAGGCCCAGGGTGTCCGGGTTCACGCCGGACGCGTCCGCCGCCCCGTCCATGGCGGACAGCAGGGTGACCACCGTGGCGGGATCGAGGCCTTTGGCGCGGCACGCCTCCGCCAGGGGTGTCTTGCCGCCACAGCAGTAGTCGATGCCGAGTTTCTCGAAGAGACGCGCCCGCGCCGGCATGGCGCGTACGAGTTCGCCCACGGTGGTTTCCAGGGTGATCAGACTCATCTTCAGACGTGTTCCGGCTTTCGTGTTCAAGGCTCAGTCGGCGCGCGAGCGCATTCGGAGCAGGATTGCGCGCCGCATGGGCGGCTGGCTGGAAAGCGTGCCCAGGCCCTGCGTCCCGCCCGTCGCGTCGCGGTCATGGGGGCAGGGTAGGGCGGCTAAAGATGCAATGCAAGTACATCTTTGAGCTTGCCGGTCGCCGGCGGCGCCGGCACGCTCGCGGTCCGTGAGGCTCTTGTTCGAGGACGATCTGGTCGAAGCCGTGGTGCAGTGGTGCGCCACGGGCAAGCGTGCCGGCGTGCCGGGCCTGCAGGTCCGTCGTTTCCATGCCGAACGCGAGCGCTGTTACCGGGTGCTCGATCCCGACGAGCGGGTGACCGCGTTCGCGCGCGTCCACCTGTCCTGGTTCAGCGAATGGGGCTTCGAGACGTTCCTGACCGGCGTGACCAACCGGTTTCCGGTGCTGGCGGACGGGTTGGCTGCGCTGGCCTTCCGCCAGGCGCGCGGCAAGAACGACGAGGGGGCCGAACTCTACTGCGACGCCGACGCCCAGCGCCGCGGCATTGTGTCCCTCCGGCCGGAGCGGTTCGGCGCCGAATTACCACTGACGCGCTTCCTGCATCATGAACTGGCGCATCTGGCCGACATGGTCGACGAGCGGTTTGGCTACTCCCCGGACCTTGCCGGCACCGGCCAAACCGCGTCCCAACTACGGCTCACCCGCGAACGCTACCGCGTCCTGTGGGCGGTAAGCATCGATGGCCGCCTGCTCCAACGCGGGCTGGAAACGGTGGCGGACCAAACGCAGCGCCACACCGAGTTTCACCGCGCCTTTGCCTTCTTGCCGGAGGCGCGCCGGGCGGAACTGTTGGCGGCGCTGTGGAGCGGACGGCTGGCGACGCACGGCGAACTCCTGGAACTCGCGTCGGACCCGCGCGGTCTCCAGGGCAGCCACGCGCCGGTGCCGGGCGCCGCTTGCCCACTCTGCGGCTTTGCGGCCTTCCAGTGGACCGACGCCACGAGCCTGAAACCGGCGGCGCGCTCTCGCATCCAGGCTGAGTTTCCGGGCTGGCGCGCGACCGAAGCCATCTGCGCCCGGTGCGCAGAGATGTACAATGCCATCGCCGGCGTCGAGTACCCGAAGACGGTGTGCCTTTGAGGGCGGCATGGTGCGAACCTGGTCGGCGACCGTGGGTGAGGCGAGCTCCTTGGCTGCCCAAGTGCCTCTGACGGTGCACCGGCCCCTGGCAGCCCGGCCTTGCACGAAGGCACCGCCTCGAGCATGCTTCGCGAGGGTTTCCAAGACGATGAGCGAGAGCGACCACTTATTGCCCGCCCTCCAGGGCCCCGGGGCGTTTCGGACCACCCACTGGAGCGTGGTGCTGGAGGCGGGCCGCGTGGGCTCTCCGGCAGCGCACGAAGCCCTCGAGCGGCTGTGCCGGACTTACTGGTATCCGCTCTATGCCTACGTGCGACGGCGGGGCCATCCACCGGAAGCGGCCAAGGACCTCACCCAAGGCTTCTTCGCGGATCTCCTCGAGCGACGCGACCTGGCCACAGTGGCGCCCGAGCGGGGCCGGTTCCGCGCCTTCCTGCTCGCCGCGCTCGGCCATTACCTCGCCAACGAGTGGCGGCGGGGCCAGCGCCAGAAGCGCGGCGGCAGGCAGACCTTGATTTCGCTCGACGCGGTCCCCGCCGAGGAACGTTACCGGCTGGAGCCCGCCGCGCCGGATGCCCCCGAACAGCTCTACGACCGGCGCTGGGCCTGGACGGTCATGGACCAGGCCCGGCACCGGCTCGCCGCCGAGCACGCCCGCGCCGGCAAGTCGGACCTGTTCGGCTTGCTCGAACCGCTCCTCACCGGCAGCCCCGACGCGCCGGCGCGGGCCGCCATCGCCGCGCGGTTTGGCATCAGCGTGGGGGCGGTGGACGTGGCGTTGCACCGGCTGCGGCGACGTTACGGCGAAATCATCCGCGAATTGATCGCCGAAACGGTCGCAGACGCGGCGGAAGTGGACGCCGAAATCCGGCATCTCAGGACCGTCTTGGAAGGTTGACTCCCTGAACGCGCGATCCGGAGTGGAAGCGGATGCCGCACCGCCGGCGGGGCCGCTTCGTAAGGTCGGGTGGGCAATGGGTCTGACTCTTCGAAGGCCATGTCTGGCGTTTGTCCTGAATGCGGCGCCCCGCTCGGTGCCGAGGGCGGCACGGGCCTGTGCGGCCGCTGCCTCCTCGGTTTGGGCCTCGCCGCGGCGCAACCCGCGCCGGACCCCGACGGCGCCGAACTGGAGCCGCTGCTCGCCCGACCGGTCCCGGCCTTGGGGGTGAAGTTCCACATCCTGGGCGACTACGAACTGCTCGAGGAAGTCGCGCGCGGTGGTATGGGGGTGGTCTTCCGCGCCCGTCAGATCAGCCTTAACCGGACCGTGGCGCTCAAGCTCATCGCCGCCGGCCGGCTGGCTTCGCCCGGGCAGGTGCGACGCTTCCGCGCCGAGGCCGAGACCGCCGCCGGCCTGGACCATCCGCACATCGTGCCCATCTACGAGATCGGGGAACACGCCGGCCAGCATTTCTTCACCATGAGACTGCTCGAAGGCGGATCGCTGGCGGCGCGCATCGGGGCGCTCGGGTCTCAGTTCACCGACGGCGAAGCGGCGCGGCTGGTGGCGACCATCGCCCGTGCGGTCCACTTCGCACACCAGCACGGCGTGCTGCACCGGGACCTCAAGCCGGGGAACATCCTGCTGGACCGTGAGGGCCAGCCGCACGTGACGGATTTCGGCCTGGCCAAGGTCCTCACCGAGGGCGCCGACCTGACGCAGACCGTGGCGGTGCTGGGCACGCCGCACTACATGTCGCCCGAACAGGCGCGTGGGCGGACGCGCGAACTGACCACGGCTTCCGACATCTACAGCCTGGGCGCGGTCCTCTACGAACTGCTGACCGGTCAGCCGCCTTTCACCGGCGAGACGCTGGTCGAGGTATTGCGTCGGGTCGCGGAGGACGAACCGCCCCGACCCGGCCTGGTCCGGCGCTGGCAGGCCCGGGAGGCGTTGCCGAAGTCCGAAGGGCGAAAGTCGAAGTCCGAAAACCGGCAGCCCACGCCGCGTCCCGCGTTGCGCAATCCGCGTTCGGGCATTGACCGGGACCTGGAAACGATCTGCCTGAAGTGTCTGGAGAAAGACCCGGCGCGGCGCTACTCCTCGGCGGCGGGCCTGGCGGCGGACCTCGAGAAATGGCTGCGCCACGAGCCAATCATGGCGCGGCCGGTCACGGCTCGGGAACGTTTCGTCAAGTGGACGCGGCGCAATCCAAAGCTGGCGGTGATGGCGGTCGTGGGCGCGGTCGCCGCCTGCCTGGGCCTGGCCGGCGTGCTCTGGCAGTGGGAGCGGGCGCGGCGGGAAAGCCGCCGGGCCGAACAGGCGCAGACCGAGACGCTGCAGGTCCTGCGCCGGATGGAGGCCATCGAGTTGCGGCGCGCGGACGAATACATCGACGCCGGCCGGCGGACGGAGGCGCTCCCTTATCTTGCCCTGGTGGTCCGGCAGAATCCGCTCGACCGCCTCGCCGTGTACCGCCTGCTGAGCCAGCTCACCCACCGCACGTTCCCCCGCCTGGCCTGCCCTCCGCTGCAGCATTCCAACCGCGTCACGTTCGCACAGTTCAGCCCCGACGGCCGCCGGGTGGTGACTTCGGGCGCCGACGCCGCCGCCTGGATTTGGGATGCGGACACGGGGGCGCGCCTGGCCGGCCCCCTGACCCACGCCGGGGAAATCAACACGGCGGCCTTCAGCCCGGACGGCGCACGGGTGGTCACAGCGGCCATGGACCGAACGGCCCGGATTTGGGAAGCCACCACCGGCCAACCCCTCGCGCCCCCGCTGGAGCATGACGGGGCCGTGTTGGTGGTCGCCTTCAGCCCAGACGGCCGGTGCCTCGCCACCGGCTCCGGTCAGGGAGCGATCGGGCTTTGGGAGGCCCAAACTGGCCGGTCGCTGGCGGTGTTGTCCCGCGGTGGGCGTATGATCAGCGGACTTCAGTTCAGCCCCGACAACACCCTCCTGGCGAGTGCCTCTCACGACCACACCGCCCGGCTATGGCGTGTCCCCGACGGCGCGCTTCTCCATGAACTGCGGCATGGCGCGGTGGTGCGCGCGGTGGCCTTTCACCCGGATGGCCGGCGACTCCTCACCGCCTCGGATGACAGCACCGCGCAGGTCTGGGACGTGGCCAGCGGGCAGCAGGCCGCCCCGCCACTTGAACATGCCGACTGGGTGTGGGGTGCGGAGTTCAGCCCGGACGGCGGTCGCGTGGCCACCGCCTGCCATGACGACTGCGCCCGCATCTGGGACGCCGTCACGGGCGCGCTGGTGGTGCCGCCCCTGGCTCACGCCAGCCCCGTGCGCTCGGTCATGTGGAGCCGTGACGGCCTGCGTGTGGTCACAGGTGCCTGGGACCGTACTGCTCGCGTCTGGGATGCGCTGAGCGGCCTGCCGCTCACCGAGCCGATGGTGCAGCAGGAAAACGTGTTCTACGCCGAGTTTCATCCGGATGGCCGGCGTCTGCTCACCGCCGCCAACAGCCGCGCCGCGCTGATCTGGGACATCACGTCGGTCCAGCCACTGACTTACTACCTGTCCCCTGGCTCCTGGCCCCACTTCGGCCCGGACCCCCGGACCTGTGTCGCCATCGGCCCGGGACCCCTCGCACAGGAATTGCAGACGCTCGACCTGTTGACGGGCGTGGCGTCGCCACGCCGTCGGGCCCACACTGCCGATGTCCACTCCGTGGCCTTCAGCCCGGAGGGTCGTCGGGTTGCCACCGCCTCCGGTGACGGCACGGCGCGGGTCTGGGACTGTTCAACCGGGAATCCCTTGACGCCGCCGCTGGTGCATGACGGAGGGTCGGCAACGTCCGGTTCTCCTTCAGCGGTCAGTGGCTGGTCACCGGTTCCCCCGACGGCACGGCGCGCCTCTGGAACGTCCGCACCGGTCGGCCGCTGGCGCCGCCGTTGCGCCATGGCGACGTCACGGAGGCCCAATTCAGCGCCGATCACACCCGACTCCTCACCGTCACCTTTGACCATCAGGCCCGTCTGTGGGAAGCCCCCAGCGGACGCGCGGTCGGCGATCCCCTTCCGCATCTTGGGCCAACCGGATCAGCCCAGTTCAGCCCGGACGCGCGCCTGGTGGTGGCCTTTCCGAAAGCGGGAACTGCCCGACTCTGGTATGCCACGGACGGCAAACCCGCCGGCCCGGAATTGGTTCACCCGGAGCCGCTCTCCGCCGCCCTGTTCAGCCCGGACAGCCGACGCCTGCTCACGGTGTCCGGCATGGCGATCTACTCCTGGGACGTGACGACCGGTGCGCGGATCGGAGAGCCGCTGCTTCATCCCAACCCAGTCGTCGAGGCACGGTTCGCCCCCGATGGACGGCGTCTCCTGGTCTTGACCGGCCGGGGAGCCTGGATGTGGGACGCGGCCAGCGGAAGCCGCCTCAGCGGGCCGTCCGGCACTGCCGGCGACTTCCACATGGTCCGGCTGGATCGGGCGGCGCGGCGCGCGGTGCTGACTGCCAACACCGTTCTGGTGGAGCTTTGGGATCCCGGGTCGGCCCAACGTCTGGCCGAACCGTGGAACCACGGCGTGGAAGCCCTCTCCGGCTTGTTCGCCCATGATGACCGTCATGTTGTGACCCATGCCGAAGATCGCACCCTCCGCGTCTGGTACACCCCGGAACCCCCGCTGCCTGCGCCGACCTGGCTGGCGGACGTGGCGGAGGCGCTTGCCGGCCGGCGCTTCAACCCCGACGGCATGCTCGAACCCGTGCTCGGGCCGGATCGTTGGGCGGTCCTCGAACGGGTGCGAACCCTCCCGGCCGGCGACTTCTACGGCGACTGGGCCGCATGGTTTCTTGCCGGCGGCGGCTCCCGCACCGTGTCGCCCGCTTCGCCCCTCACGGTTGACGAAAACGCCAGCCGCCTCGCCGCCTTCGACACCCTGCCCGCCCTGCTGGCCGCCGCGCATCTCAACCCGACCAACCGAGCGGTCCTCGCGCGCCTGGCCGTGCATCTCCGGGCCACGGCGACCAACGAGTCCACCGCGCACCGTATGCCTTTGGCCGATTGGCTGAGCCGCGGACCTTGAGGCGGCTGCTCACCCGGCCCGCACCGCCGGGTGGCGTGGACGACAGGCCCGCTCCCGACGCCGGCGCGATGGCGTTGCCTCGGCCCAGCCCAGGTCTCCGCTGTAAGGTTCCGCTCCGTTCGTTTCTGGTAGGAAGTGACGCGCGTTCCCGGCCGGCGGTGCGCGAATGACAGTCACCTCGCCGGGCGGAGAACCACCGCTCTACGAACGAAACACAACCATTCAAACCAAACCTATGAAGTACCTGCAGCATCTCGTCGCAGCCACGCTGGTCCTTGTCCTTGGCGCCGCCACCCACAGCCTGCAAGCCGAACCGTTC
Organism: Verrucomicrobiota bacterium; assembly: GCA_027493615.1. Taxonomy (GTDB): domain Bacteria; phylum Verrucomicrobiota; class Verrucomicrobiia; order Limisphaerales; family J093; genus DSVZ01. Next base: position 8,107 of record JAOSKK010000036.1, on the reverse strand, counting down.
CTCTACGTCTCCGATGGCGCCGGCAGCCGGCTCGTCAAGGTGGACCTCGGGACCGGCACCGTCACGGACATCGGACCCTTCAACCAACCAGGATGCTTCGCCCTCGCCATCCATCCCTCGGGCAGCCTGTACACGGCCACCCAGGGCTTCCCCGGCAGTCCGGACCCGCGGCTCGCCCGCGTGGACCTGGCCACGGGCGACACCACCCCCTTCGGCGTGAACCTCAGCCCGGAAATCTTCATGGGACTGGGCTTCACCCCGGACGGCACGCTCTACGGCGTGAACGCGGCCAGCGGCACGCCGGACGACGGCAGTCTGTTCCGGTTCGATCCGGCGACCGGCGCGGCCACCAACGTGAAGGTGGCCGGCAGTTGCGGGATGATCATGGACCTGGCCGTCCATCCCGATGGCACCCTGTACGGGGTGAACCCTGGTCTCTCTTCCGCATCAACCCGCACACGGGCGAGGCCACCCTCGTCGTCACGACCGCGCACTCCCGGATCATGGGGCTGGCCATCGACGACGACGGCCACTTCTATGTCACCGAGATCCTGCCAGCGACGCCGCTGTTGCGGCTGGATCCGGTCACCGGCGCCACGACGCCCGTGCCGGGGGTGACCCTGGACCGCCCGCACGGCCTCGAGTTCATCCCCACGCCCGGCACACGGCCCGTCACGATCGCGTTCACCAAGTCACCGGTCACCGCGGAGCACTGGGTGGGCACGGTGGACATCGACGGCGACGGGTCCCCCGACGGCGCACTCCACTACGATCAGCTTTCGCGCTGGAGCGCGGGCGGCACGGTGCACATCGAAGCCGCGTACACCGCGGACACGGCGTTCTACCGTTTCACGGCCGCGGTACGCCTCAAGCTCAACCTGACCACCGGTTCCATCCGCGGAAACGGCTTTGTCACCGATGGCTGGCTGGCTGGCGCCCAAGTCCACCTTGAGGCGGAACTCGTTTCCGGCGGCAGCGCGGGCATCCTCCGCCTCCTGCCCGGCAGCGCGGATTAGCCGGAGGTGACGGGCACCCGGCGCTGGCGACAGCGTCGGGCGCCGCGGGGTGGGAAACCCCCAGCGGACGCGCGGCGGCGATCCGCTTCCGCATCTTGGGCCGGCCGGATCGGTCCAGCCTAGTCCAGGAGGCGCGGTGCACCCCCGATGGACGACGGCTCCTGGTCTTGACCGGCCGGGGAGCGTGGATGCGGGACCTGGCCGGCGGACCTGGCGGAGGCGCTTGCCGGCCGGCGCTTCAACCCCGACGGCACGCTCGAACCAATGCCCGGGCGGGATCGCTGGGCGACTCTCGAGCGGATGCGGACCGTCCCGCCCGGCGACTTCTACGGCGACTGGGCTCCGTGGTTTCTGCCGGCGGCGACTCCCACACGGTGTCGCCCGCTTCGCCCCACACGGTCGACGAGAACGCCAGCCGCCTGGCCACCTTCGACACCCTGCCCGCCCTGCTGGCCGCCGCGCATCTCAACCCGACCAACCGAGCGGTCCTCGCCCGCCTGGCGGTGCGTCTCCGGGCCACGGTGACCAACGAGTCCACCGCGCACCGCGTGCCTTTGGCCGATTGGCTGAGCCGCAACCCTTGAGGCGGCAAGTGGCGCACCACCGCGGCAGACAGCGACCACCTGTAAGGTCCGCCACGGTTTCTTTCTGTACAGGAGTGACGTCGGGCCTTCGACCGCTTCCCCCTGGAACGCCGCCGGGGGCTCAACGCAAAACAACATCAACACCGAACCAACGTATGACACGCATCACGCAAACCCTCCTGGGCGGCCTGATGGCCGCCACTCTGACCCTGGGCCTCGTCGCCACCGCCGCGCCGCCGCCGCACGCCGCGCCCGTCACCCTCACCTTCGAGAAGTGTGTAGCAGATGCCGCCATCGGCCTGTTCATCGGGACGGTGGACGGAGAATGCGGTCCCGGGACAGTGGTCTATGAAACCATTGTGCTGGCCCCGACCCCCGCCGGGGTGCGCCTCGAGGGCCTCTACCACATCACCACCGCCACCTGCTCCTTCACCGCCCACTGCTCCGGGCTGGCCAACACCCACAACAACGTGATCGTGCTGAACGGCGAGGTGATCGCGGGTGCCGCAGACTTCGCCGGCACTCAGGTGCAGGTGCGGGCGGAGTTGCTCAACGGCGGCGCTTGTTCCGCCGGCACCATCACGCTGACGCCGCGGAACTGAGTTCTCAACCTGCCGGCCGTGGCCGCCTCGCCTGGGGCCGCGGCCGAGCAACTAACCTGGCGAAATCGCCTTTCCACCCCTTTTCTGCACCCGTTCCCCATGAAGACCTACAACCTCCGGAGGTCGGCAATGGGGTCAAACATTGACATTTGACATTCTACCAGCCCCACCACGTCTGCCGCCGCTCGGTCACAATTGTCAAATGTCAATGTTTGACCCCATTGCCTCCCCTGCTATCCTCGCCGCCATGAACATGCGCTGCCTGGCCGGCGTCGGCCTCGCCCTGGCCCTCCACGGCCCCGGATCCTCCGCCTCCGAAATTACGTTGAGACTCTGGGACAGCCCGCCCCCGCTCGCCGTTCCCAGCGACAAGCCCGAGGCCTACCTGCCCATCGAACCCGGCGCCGACCCGGAAATCACGCGGTTGGGCAATGTGTCGGAGCCCGAACTCACCGTCTACCAGCCACCGGTCGAGCGCCGCAACGGCACGTGCGTGCTGATCTGCCCCGGGGGCGGGTATTACATCCTGGCCATGAAACACGAAGGCACGCAGGTCGCCACGTGGCTGAACTCGCTCGGGGTCACCGCCGCCGTGCTCAAGTACCGCGTGCCTTCCCCCGGGACGAACCGCCCCAGACCCGCCCCCTCCTCGATGCCCAGCGCGCGATGACCCTCCTGCGGTCGCATGCCGCCGAATGGAGCCTGCGCCCGGACCGTATCGGGGTGCTCGGCTTCTCGGCCGGCGGTCATCTCGCTGCCTGGCTCCTGTGCGAGGGGGATCGGCGGGCCGCCGGTTACCCCGTCGTCACGGGGAAGCGTCGTGCCGGCCGGACTTCGGGATCCTCATCTACCCGGCGTATCTGGCCGCCCCGGATCGGCAGCGCGACAGGCCGGTGATTCGGGCGGACTCGAAGCCCGGCCCGGTGTTCTTCGTGCACGCCGCCGACGACTCCCTGGGGCCGGAGAACAGCATCGAGTTCTTTCTCGATCTGAAACGTGCCGGTGTCCCCGGAGAACTGCACGTCTACCAGCAGGGCGGCCACGGCTTCGGCATGCTGGCCCGCGGACAACCGGTGCACGACTGGCCCGCGCGTTGCGCCGACTGGCTGCGCAGTCAGGGCTGGCTCCAACGCTGAGCCGGACCCCGTACGAGTCGAGGTGACGAGGCTCTGTCCTGACTCCCAACGTCCTGTCCGGGATTCGGGCAATAATCCTGCGCCACGGCTTCATCTTGCTCTTGCTCTCGCTCTTGCGAGCAAGCCAAAAGGTGTTGCCACCGTTGGTGGAGACCGCGTAGCCTCACCCGCGTGACATGACGCAGGTTGGCGTAAGTCATTGATGCGCGCTTAGCTCAGTGGAAGAGCACTTCCTTCACACGGAAATCTCGTGCCAGTGCTAGTGCCTCATCTTCAAGATCTTCCAAAGTACTGTAACACACCGGTGTAACGTTTTTCCGGGCCTTCCTTTGCGGAAGCGGTCGAGGCGAGCACCACTGGCGGGGGGTGATGGGCAGGCGGATGAAACCGGTCGTCGACTGGTCCGTAAGGTGCGGACTGGCCCCGTCGCCGCTCACGAGAACTGACCCGGGTGTGCTCATGAGAAGTGAGCCACCTGGGTGAAGGGCAGAGGATTTCCTTTCCAAGGAGAGAGGATTGAGTTCCGCGGAGGGAGGCGGGGGGAGGAGCGAGGGCGAGGGAACCCGAGGGACTCAGGCAAGGTGGAGACGCAGAACGTCGTTCCAGTCTTTGGCCGGTGGGCGGAGTCGGCGGACCGCAGGATGAAGCAGGATCAGGCGTTGGGCCAGGGCGTCGCCGGTGGGATCCGCGTCGAAGCCGCAGAAGATGGGCAGGCCCAAACGGAGCAAGACGGTGAGCCAGGCAGGGTCGGGTCTGGCGCCGGAGGTGGAGAGGCAGCGAAAGGCCGGATGAAGGACGTGGCAACTGAGGGCGTCGATGGCCGATTCGCAGAGGACGATGGCGTCCACGGAGGCGGTGGACACCGAGAAGCAGCCGTGATCTTTGCGGGAGCCTGGAGCCATGCCGCGCCAGGACACCGAGGTGGTGCCGCGCAGTTCGGCGCCGACCGCGGTGGCGGGGTGTCGCCCAACAGGAAGACGGCATTGGCCCGTGCGTCCGCGTAAAGGATCCCCGCGTGAACGAGCGGCGTGAGCAACGGGCGCGGCAGTCGCCGCTGTTCGATGAGGTAACGTTCAACGCGGGGCCAGTGGTGGACGGACGGAGGCGGGAGCGTCAGCGCCCGGGGTGCCGGACGGAAGGCGGGTTGGACCGAGGGCCCAGGACCAAAATGATCTTCCAACCATTGCAGGGGCTTGGCCAAAGCCGAACTCTTGCACGTGCATGACCAAGTCGATGGCGCCGCCGCCCCCGACGCCTTGGTTCCAGTTGATGAACTTGGCGCCGGTGATGGAGAGAACGCCGCGGGCGGTGCGCCACTTGGCCCGGTCGCCGGGATCGGGGGTGGCCTCCAACGCCGCCAGGACGACCGGCAGCGGCAGGGCGCGCAGGCGCTCGGCTCGGGCACGCCAGTTCACGGCTCGGTCATCCGGGGCGCAGGCTGACACAGTCTTTCATGTTGAAGACGTGGCTGGATTCGGTCAGCCGGTCGATCAAGGCGGCGGTCAGATGGGGGTTCTTCAGGAAGGAGGCCCACTCGCTAAACCCCAGGTTGGAGGTGATGAGGGTCGAGCGCTGTCGGTGGCGTTTCTGCAGGAGGGTGAAGAAGAGGCCGACTTGCGCGGGCTCGGCTTCGACGTACCCAATTTCGTCGACCAAAAGGATATCGTATTGGAGATAGCGACGAAGGACACGCGCCTGAGAACGATCGGCGCAGGAGCGGTGCAGTTCGTGCAGCAGATCGGCAAAGAGCACGTAACGACCGCGCGCTCCCTGATGGATGGCCTGGATAGGAAGCCCGTCGCCAATCCCGTCTTCCCGACCCCAGTGCCGCCCATCCAGAGGATGTTTTGTTTGTCTTTGAGGAAGGCCATGGAGTCGTAGAGGGCCAGGATCTTCTTCTGGTTGAGCTTGGGCTGGCGATCGAAGGAAGGTATCCAGAACGAGCTTCTCCGGGATTTGGGCCAGCTTGAGGCGCTGCTCACGGGCCTGGTCGCACTTGAGCCGGTATTCCTCCTCGATGACGCGCGTGAGCAACCGGGCGTGCGAGAGATTGGATTGAGCGGCGGCTTTCAAGTATTCCTCCCAGCGAGCCAGCAGGCCCGTCAGGCGGAGGTATTTCAACTGCGCCGCCAGGGTGTCAGTCATCATAGCGCGAGAGGTCGGGCGTGTCGGTGAGGGAGCCCTCCTGATAGGCGGGGCGTCTTTCCAGCTCGGGATCGACCAGGGGCTCCGGGCAGCGCGGGGTCGTCCAGGAGCAACCGGGCGATACGTTCCAGCGTCTCCAGGCTGGTGATGTGGTAGCGGTGGGCCCGCTCCACAGTGCGCCGGAACAGCGCACTGCCCCAGCGTTGGTGGCGCGCCCAGAGCCGGCGCAGGAACTGGTGACGCAAAAGACCCGGGGTGCCGAGGATGAAGTCGACGTAGGCGGCCACTTCCGGAGCCAGGGCGCGCAAACGTTTTCCTCTTCATGACTGGAGAGGTGGAGGTGGCGGGGACGATAGCGCGCCGGTTGGCCGGGAGCGCGCACGATCTGGTTCTTCACGCCCCAGGGCGGCAGGGCGTATTGGATCACCGAGCGACGATCCTGGCAAAGGACCACGTGACGGAGATAGCGCAACACCTGGACCTGCCCCCGGCCGGTGCCGGGCACTTCGTAGTAATTGCCGTCGACGGCGACAAAGCCGTATTCGTCGATGGAACGATCCAACAGTTGGTAAAGGCGCCGGGAGGTGCCGGGGCAGTGGCGTCAGGAACTGGCGTTCGTATTCGAAGGCCTGAGCGGGAATGAGGCCGGCCTTGCCTTGGGGCCGCTGTTCCATCCGCACGGTCGACCACGCCAGGGCTTGGTGGTTGAGATCCTCCAGACTGGTAAAGGTGCGCCCCGGGATGAAGTTGGTTTCGACGGTCAGGAAGCTGCGTTCCTCGCCCGCTTTCCGATCCGAATGCTTGGGCGCATGGCACAGGAACTTGAAGCCGTAGCCGCGGGCGAAGACTTCCATCTCCGGGACCATCACCGCGTTGGCGCCCAGCCCGCGCCAGCGTGCCAGATTGGTGTTGTCGATGACGCAGACCAGCGGCGCATAACCCCAATGCATCAAGGCCAGATGCAGGAAGCACTTCAGGTGAAAGCGATCGAAGAGGGGGTAGAACTGCAAATACCGGCGCTTGGAATACCGCAGATAAAGCAGGCTGGCTTGGAGCCGGAGCCGCTGCGTGCCCACGAGCACCGTGAACGGGCTGGTGTCGTGCTGCATCTCCGCCCGGGTTCGTCAGGAACCTTTTGACAGCGCGCCGGACTCGGGCCGGTGATGCCCAGATCCCGCAGATGCCGCGTCAGGGTCGAGTATTTGACGGTAATGCCGTGTTCTTCGCGCAGCTTTTCGGTCATTCGTTGAGCGTAGCCCTCACACTCCTGGTGCAGTTGGCGCAACAGGTCCGCATCCAGCACGACCCGCGGGGGCGAATGGGCGGGGGCATCTGCCCGACTGGGCGATGATGTGCCGCACGGCGTTGCGACTGAGTCAGGTTGCCGGGCGATAGCCCGCTTGGAGACCCCTTCCTGATGCATGAGGAAGACCGCTTGACGTTTATCCGCAGTGATCATGGAGTTTTGGATGGTTTTGGTGAAGGCCGGCAACCGGGACAATAACCCGGCGCACAGCAAATGGGCTTGGGCGCGAAACGGACGGCTGGAGAGCCGGCTGGAATCGGCGCTCTTGGTCATGAGGCGGACCAGGATCCTCTGGGCCTGCTCCAGATCCGCGACCACCGGCGTTCAAACTCGCTGCACCCGTCCGGATCCTCGGGCAGCTCCTTGAGTTGTTGCAGCGGCAGGGCCAGATGCCCTTGGCGGATCTGCTCCCGCAACGACTCCGGGCCGCGGAAAAACCCGTGCGCCAACTGCTCGATTTGCCGGGCACTGAGTTTTTGCCGCGCAACGCCGCCACGAACTCGTCGATGGCCGCCGCGCCGTTTAGACGCCTAAACGGGCGCAGGGTGTAGAGGTAGGAGTAAACCGGGAAGGTCCCGTCGAAGAGCGCACCGCACACCAGCGGACTCAGTTCCGCCAGCACGCCCAGGCGCAAACTCACCCAGGCCGGGCTGCGCCCGACCTGCTGGGCGATCTCGGCCAGGCTCAGGCCGCCCGTGCCCTTGAGCTCATCCAGGAACCGGGCCTGTTCGAGCAACGACAACGCGATCGTTGGACGCGCGCAACAACCACACGATGCCGGCGGTTTCGTCCGCGGCCAGCGCCACGAAGCGGCACCGTGGCCAGATGCAGCTTTGGGCGCAGCGCAGGCGCTTGAAGCCGTTGAGCAGGATCCGCACGCCAGCGACGTCCACCCCCTGCAGCAGTTCCTGGATGCTGCCGCGGCGATCGCCGACAAAAGCCAGGCCTCCGCTGCCGGCGTCGAGCCGGCAGCCCTCGTAACGAAGATCCAACTGGGCCACTTCCACCAGCGCGGTGGTGCTCGAACGGCGTTCGGGATGTTCAGGGCGGTCGTTCATTGAACAGGCCACACCTGATCCAGCGGACGCGTGCTGCACCATGCGTTGTTCCGCGTCCGCTCCAGCATCCCGATGACCTTCCCAGCGCTCGACCCGTCGCCCTTTGATGAGCCCCACTAGCTCGCACAAAACGTTGCGATCCGCCGTAACGATGGCGAAGCCAGGATCCTAAAGCCAGGGGATGCTTTTTCCTCCCAACGTGAGCGCTGCTGTCCGTTGAGGGCCTCTCGCTTCTTCACTCCTGCCCTCCGGCTCCCGGT
>JAOSKK010000035.1 GCA_027493615.1 Verrucomicrobiota bacterium | reverse complement strand
GGAGTCCACGGAGGCCATTGATCAGAAGACCTCCCACCGTCATGCGCAGAAGAATCATCACACGCATTCAAGCCACCACCGCGCTGCCGTCCACGTATGAGCCCCACGACGCACCAGACCGAGTTTCTCAGTTGGAAGATCCTGCCTGCCCGCCTTGATGCCGCGCAGACCGCGTGGTATCTCGGATTCGAGCCCCACGAGATTCCCATGCTCATCGCGGCCAACCTGCTCAAACCCCTTGGCAAGCCCGCGCGGAATTGCACGAAGTACTTCGCCACCGAAACGCTGGAACAACTACGTCGCGACGAGAAATGGCTCGCCCGCGCCAGCGACGCCATTGCCGCGTATTGGAGAGAACGAAACGCCCGCAAGCGTTCGGCCGGCGGGCGCAGCGCAGGCGGCAGCAGATGAACTAGCCAACGGTCTGGCCGAGGCGGGTAGCTCGATCTCGCTCCGCCGTGAGCGGCGGAAGCTGGATGATTTGACCCTCCACAGCCCGTTTTTCGTAGCTTTCGAGAGACGGCAACTTCACCTTCGCTTTACGGGCGTAAGCGCGATGCACTGCCTTGCTGTTGTGGCCGAGTGCCTCCTGGGCGAAACGTTCGGGGTAGCCGCACTGCTTTGCCCGCTCCGCCCAAGCGTATCTGTAAGAATGCAGGGACACTCCTTTGATGCCCAGCCCTTCGCATCGTTGCTTAAACTCTGTCGCCCGATCGCCGCAACGGACGGTATGCAAATAGGGGAACAGCGGCCCAACTACCGGCAGCCGGCGGAGAACCGCTTCGATTTCGTCTCCAAAGTGGATCATTGCCAGGCTGCCGGTCTTCTGCCGGTTGTAGGCGATGGTCCGGTTGGGCCAGTCAATGTCCTCGGCCTTGAGGTTGGCGATGTCCGTTTGCGAGCCGCCCAGATGCCAGCAGAGTTCGTAGAAACTCTGTCGCTCGGGGTTCTTCTCGCGCTCAATGATCCGCTGATGTTCCTCCAGCGTGATGGCGCGTTTGGGTTGAAAGCGGACTTCCGGCCAGAGTCGCTTCGGAATGATCGGCCACGGCAGCCAGCTCATCGCGAGGCAGAAGTTGTGGAGCTTGCGCAAGTGGACGTTGGTGCTGACCGTGCCAGCCTTGAGGCAGGCGAGCAGTTGCTCGGCTTGGGTTTCAAGGATGACCTTCCCGCGAATCAGGTCGAGCGCCGACTCCTTCGCTGCCCGAACCCAGCGGTCCTTGGTCGAACCCTCCTTGGTTTCGATGATGGCGTTCAGGGCGTCCTGCCAGGTCCGCGTGGAGACGCCGGAATCCGTCCCCGCCAGGTAGGCTTTGGCAATGTGAAGATTGAGTTGAGGCTGGCGAAACGATTCGTTGCGGGCATTGAGCAGAGTGGTCGCTTCGGCGCGGTCTTTCGTCCCGAGGCTCTCCTGTTTTCCAGTCTCGGAGTTGTGGGCGTAGAACATGCCGCCCTTCTTGCGGCGGTAGAGGCGGAATCGGTTTTTCATGGCTCGAATTTTTTTGTTCGAGCCTGCCAAGCGAGGACGAAGGGCAGGTGTCTCAATGACACCAAACGCACGGCCAATTGCGTTTCAGCAAGTCGTGCCGGGGTGATCGCGGAGTTGTTGTTGAGTAATTCCGAGTCACAAATCTGCTGGCACTTTTGCTGGCACTTGAGGGCTGTGAGATTTGTAACTCCTTGTCCAAACAGTGTTTGGAGTTGGAGGCGGAGGTCGGAATCGAACCGACGAATGAGGCTTTTGCAGAGCCCTGCCTTACCACTTGGCTACCCCGCCCGCCTGACAGACGAACCTTACGGGCGCCCCAACGACCGCAAGTCCGAATCCGCCACCGAATTCGGCCATTCGGCCTCGGCCTCGGCCGCTGCCCCCACCCGCCACCGGCGTTCCGGCTTCCCGCAGCGGCGTCGTTACGGTTGAGTACCGCCGCCATGAAACAGTTCGCCACCGTCACGGTCATCGGACGCGACAAAACCGGCGTCATCGCCCGGGTCACCAGTTTCCTGTTCGCCGAACACGCCAACATCGAGGCCCTTGAGGAACAGGTCACCCGCGGCCAGTTCAGCATGACGCTCCAGGCCTCCTGGCAACCCCGGGATTGGGACGCCGATCGGGTCCGGTCCGGACTCGCGCGTCTGGCCAGCGAGTTGGGCATGGAGATCCGCCTCCGACACACGCCGCCGCGGCGGCGGCAACGCTTCGCCGTCTTCGTCACCCGCGAACCGCATTGCCTGGAGTCCCTGCTCGCTGCCACGCGGTCCGGCAGCCTCGCAGCAGATCCCGTGGTGGTGGTGGGCAACCGTCCGGACCTGGAACCGCTGGCCCGCAAGGCGCGCCTGCCCTTTGTTGTCGTGCCCTGGCACGAGCGCGTCGAGGCGGAGACGCGGGCCCTGGGGGTCCTCGAAGAACACGACGTGGACTTCGTGGTGCTTGCCCGGTTCATGAAGATCCTGTCGCCCAACTTCGTGTGGCGTTACAAGAACAAGATCATCAACATCCACCCCTCGTTGCTGCCCAGTTTTCCCGGACCCCAGGCTTATCGGCAGGCTTACGAGCACGGGGTGAAGATCGTCGGCGTGACGGCGCACTTCGTGAGCATGCATCTGGATGAAGGCCCGATCATCGCGCAGGACTCGTTTCGGATCCGCCCCACGATGACACTCAAGGACATCGTGGCCGCAGGTCAACGGCTCGAGTCCCGAGTCTTAGTCAAGGCGATCAAGCTCTATCTGGCCAAACGACTGGATGTCTATTGGGGGGTGGTGAAGGAGGTGTGAGAGGGCGAAGGGGGAAGGGCGAGGGGCGAGGGGCCAAGGGCGAAGGGGCAAGGGCGGAGGGCGAAGGGCGACAGGTGAGGCGCGCGGCCCGAGCTTGACTCCCCACAAGCGGCCCTTAGCGTCGCGCCCCATGCTTTTACGCATTCCTTCAGCCGGTTCCGCCCGGGAGACCGGACGCGATGTCGCGGGGCGGGAGGGCCGGCTACGAGCAGCCGACCCATCGGATCTTGCGGACCGATTGCCCGCTTGCGGCGACAGTCCCTTCGTGAAGTGCGGTCGTTGCGTTTCGCGTCCGGCCACCCACCGGACCCGCACCGGGCTTGGTTGGGCGGGCGTGTGCTACGCGACGGCTTTGGCCGTTCAGGCCCTTTCGTGGCATGGCTCTTGGCGGCAGCGCGGTCTGCTGGACACTGGTCGCGCTGGTCGGGGGAATGCCGTGGGTCTCGGCGGAAGACGGGGCCAAACCCCGCGCCTACCTGCATTTCCGGGCGGGCGAGATCTCGCCGCAATGGGGGTCGATGATCATTACGGCCTGAGCCTGGGCTACAACTTCAACCGCATCCTGGGGGTCGAGTTCGCTGCGGACTTTTTCGAGCGCGACCTGGATCTCGACGGGATGGGCGGGATTGGGGAGGAGGCGGTTTCGAGTTTCATCCCGCAGTTGCGGGTGCGTTATCCGGTGCTGAAGGACCGGTTGGTGCCGTACGTGGTGATGGGCGCGGGGCCGGCGGTGCTGCAGTTCAACGACCGCAAGCCGGGCGGCTTCGGTCACGCGATTGACGCAGACGTGACGCGGGCCGGATTTGTGGTTGGCGGCGGGCTTGAGTATTTCCTGGCGGACAACGTCGCCGTCGGCTTCGAGGGGAAGTACCTCTGGATGGACGAGGTGGACGTGATGGTGGACGGGGTCGCGTATCCGAAGGACCTCTCTTCGTTCATGGGCGCCCTGAGTTTGCGCGTTTATTTCAGCGAGAACTTCCCACGACCGCTGGTCGAGGAATCGCCGCCCTCGCCGAGCCGCCTTTACTTCGGGATTCAATATGGCGGCGCGGTGCTCACCGACGACCGGATCACCTCGAACGTCAAGCTCGATGCGGAAGCCTCGGCGTGGGGCGGCCTGTTCAACCAGGTGGGCGGACTCCGGCTGGGCGCCGACCTGGGATCGAACTGGGGGTGGAGTTTGCGCTGGATGTCACCGAAGGCAACGTGGCCGTGGACGACATCGGCACCGTGGGGGAGTACTCGCTCTATCCGGCCCTGGTCCAGCTCCGCCTGCGTCAACCCCTTGGTCGGGGGCGCTGGGTGCCTTATTTCCTGGCTGGCGGCGGCATCATGTACGGCGAGTTCAACGACAAGAAAGAGCCCAGTCAGGGGCTGAAGCTGGACGCGAAGGGGGTTTATCCGGCGCTGGGGGTAGGAGGGGGCATCGAGTACTTCGTTGCCCGCAACTTCGCCATGAACCTCGAGACGCGCTGGATCTATTCGTGGGACCACGCCTTCACGGTGGGCAGCGGGCCGGAGGAGAAGGGGGATCTCTCCGTTTTCCAAGCCCAGCTTGGGTTCCGGCTCTACCTGCTCGAACTCGGCAAGAACCGCTGGCGTTCGACCGAAGGGTAGACGGCAGGCCGCGTGGGCTCGCGCGGTGCCGGGGCGTGCTTCGGACCAAGGGCGTCAGCGATCCGCGGTCCCGGGCAGGCACGGAGAAGCCGCGGGAAGTCTACGCCGGTTTGGCGGCTTCCTTCGCCCAGGTGTCCTTGAGCCCAATCGTGCGATTGAACACGAGGCCGGGCCGGGTCTCACCAGGGCCGGCAGCGGTGGTGTCGGGGTCCAGCGCGAAATAGCCGAGGCGCTCGAATTGGTAGCGCGACTCGGGGCGGGCATCCTTCAGGGAGGGTTCGAGCCGGGCCGTCAGGGTCTCGAGCGAATGCGGGTTGAGGTGGGTCTTGAAATCGCCCGCTGCGTCCGGCTCGGGCACGGTGAACAGGCGGTCGTAGAGCCGCACCTCGGCCGGCACGGCATGGGCAGCGCTCACCCAGTGGAGCGTGCCCTTGACCTTGCGCGTGGCCGTCGGGCCGCCCGTCTTGCTGCCCAAGTCTGCGGTGCAGCGGAGTTCCAGGATCTGGCCCGAGGCGTCTTTCACGACCTCGTCGCAGCGGATGATGTAGGCATACTTGAGCCGCACCTCGCCGCCGGGACGCAGCCGGAAGAACTTCGGCGGCGGCTGTTCGGCGAAGTCCTCGCGTTCGATGAACAGCTCGCGCGAGAAGGGGACACGCCGGGTGCCGGCCGCGGGGTCCTCCGGGTTGTTGACAGCGTCGAGTTCCTCGGTTTGGCCGGGAGGGTAGTTGGAGAGGACGACCTTGAGCGGACGAAGCACCGCGAGCCGGCGCAGGGCGATCGCGTTGAGATCGTCGCGGATGGCCTTTTCGAGGACGGCGACATCGGTGAGGGCATTGTACTTGGTGATGCCGATGTTGTAGGCGAAGTGGCGGAGGGCTTCGGGGCGCACGCCGCGGCGGCGAAGTCCGGACAGCGTGGGAGGCGGGGGTCATCCCAGCCGGCCACGTCGCCCTCGCGGACCAGTTGCATGAGCTTGCGCTTGCTCATGATGGTGTAGCCGAGGTTGAGGCGGGCGAACTCGTACTGGTGCGGCAGGGGGCGGGGCAGATCGAGGTGCTCGAGGATCCAGTCGTACAGAGGGCGGTGAACCTCGAACTCGAGGGTGCAGATGCTGTGCGTGATGCCCTCGAGGTAATCGCTCAGGCAGTGGGCGAAATCGTACATCGGGTAGATGCACCAGGCATTGCCCGTGTGATGATGCTCCGCGTGGCGGATGCGGTACAGCACCGGGTCGCGCATCCAGACGTTGGGCGAGGCCATGTCAATCTTCGCGCGCAGCGTGCGCGTGCCGTCGGGGAACTCGCCGCCCTTCATCCGCTCGAAGAGGTCCAGGTTCTCGGCGATGGGCCGTTGGCGAAAGGGGCTCTCCCGCCCCGGCCGGTCGGGCGCGCCCCGGTAGCGGTCGGTGTCGTCGGCGGACAGGTCGCAGACGTAGGCGAGGCCACGCTCGATCAACTGGACCGCGTAAGCGTAAAGCTGGGGAAAGTAATCCGAGGCGTAAAAGGGCTCGAGCGAGGGGGCCTCCCCGTCGGCCGGGGCGGAATCGGGGCGGAGCGGGGCGGCGCCGAGGAAGAAGTCTGGCCGACCGTTGAGGGTCTGGGCGACGGGGAGCCGACCTTTGGGCTTGAGACCGAGGTGGGGATCGGCCCAGCCGCCGATGAGCCAGCGCACGTCGGTGAGGATGGACTCGACGTACTCGGTCTCCTCCTTGGTGGGGTTGGTGTCGTCGAAGCGCAGGTTGCAGCGACCGCCGAACTCGCGGGCGATGCCGAAGTTGAGGCAGATGGACTTGGCGTGGCCGATGTGCAGGTAGCCGTTGGGCTCCGGGGGGAACCGGGTCACGATCGTGTGATGGCGGCCGGCGGCCAGATCTGCGGCGACGACGTCGCGGATGAAATCCGAGGGTGGGGGTGGCGGGGGCCGGCGCGGGCGCATTTGTCATGCGCAGGGGTTTACCCGGAGAGTCGCTGAACCACAAGTCGGCGGTGATGAGGGTGACGGAGGCGTTAAGGATTAAGTTAAGGGCTGACCCCGGGGGCGAGGGGGCAAATCGCTTGCCGCTCCAGAATACCGCTGCTAGGTTGCGCGTCAGTTTTGGCTGTGACTGCAACTGGAGAACACGCAATGAAACGATACGGAACCTGGATCGGATGGTGCGCGGTGCTGGCAACGCTGCCGACGCTGGCCGCGGCGGAAATCAGCGGCAAAGTCACCCTCAAAGGAACCCCGCCGCCGGAACGGAAGGTGGCCTTCGACGCGCTGTGCGGGAAATTGCACACGAAGGACGCGTTCACGCGCCACTACGTGGTGGGACCGGACAGTGGCCTGGCCAATGTGTTCGTTTACCTCAAGGAAGGGCCGCCGGGAAAGACCTACCCGATCCCGGAGAAGATGCCGGTGCTGGATCAGGTGCACTGCTTCTATGAGCCGTACGTCATGGGGGTGCTGGTGGATCAGAAGTTCCAGATCAAGAATTCGGATCCCCTGATGCACAACGTGCACGCCACCCCCAAGGTCGAGGGCAACAAGGAGTTCAACGTCGGGCAGCCCGTGCAGGGCATGGTGACCGAGCGGAGCTTCTCGAAGCCCGAGGTGCTGGTGCGTTTCAAATGTGACGTGCACCCGTGGATGTTCGCCTATGTCGGCGTGCTGCCGCACCACTACTTCGCCGTGACCGACAACGAGGGCAAGTTCAAGTTCCCCGCGGATCTGCCGGCCGGGAAGTACACCGTCGTGGCCTACCACCTCAAGGCGGGTGAGGTCACGCAGGACATCACCGTGGCGGAGGGCGACAAGAAGGAACTGGCTTTCACGCTGGAAGCGAAGTAACCGCCCCGTGTTGTCCCGTGGTTGCGCTTCACCGCTGCGGTCCGCAGGCCGTGGCGGTTTTTGTTTCCGAAAGGGCCTCGGCGCACCCGCCCCCTGATGGAGCTGCCACCGATCCGACGCTGGCTGACGCGGTACGCCTGGATGACCGTGGGTGCGACCTTTGTGCTCATCTGGCTGGGCGGCCTGGTGACCAGCAAGGGTGCCGGCATGGCGGTGCCGGACTGGCCAAACACCTACGGTTACAACCTGTTCCTTTTTCCCATCTCGCAGTGGATGGGTGGCATCTTCTATGAGCATACGCACCGGTTGTGGGCCGCCCTGGTGGGTTTGCTGACCGCCGGCCTGGCAGGGTGGTTGTGGGCGAGGGAGACCCGGGGGCGCGACCGGTGGCTGGGGCTGGGAGCGATGGCACTCGCGGTGGGCCTGCTTGGGGTCCGGGCGATGCCGGTCTATGTGGGGCTTGCTGGGCTGGCCCTGCCGGTGATGGCCTGGGGCCTCTGGCGGTTCGCGAAGCAGCCGGCGGGGCTGCGGTGGTTGGGGGTGGTGGCGCTGGCGGCCGTGATTCTGCAGGGTGTCCTGGGCGGGTTGCGGGTGACCTGGTTGAAGGATGAACTGGGTGTGTTTCACGGGCTGCTTGCGCAGTCGTTCTTGGTGCTGTTGACCGTCACGGCCGTGCTCAGCACCGCGTGGTGGCGCCGCGGCCTGGTCCAGTCGGATGAGGTTCGGGCGCTGCGCCTTCCGTTCGTGGTGGCCACGGTACTGATCTTCGGTCAACTCACGCTGGGCGCGACCATGCGGCATCGCCACGCGGGTCTGGCGGTCCCGGACTTCCCGCTGGCCTATGGCCGCTTATGGCCACGGCTGGATGAGGAGGCGGTCCGGCGTTACAACCAGCAACGGATCGAGGTGGTCGCTGCACATCCCATCACAGCCACGGACGTGGTGCTGCACATGGCCCATCGGCTTGGGGCCTGCGTGGTGGTCGGGGCGGTGGTCTGGGTCTGGACTCGCAGCCGACGTCGGCTCGCCGCGGGGCATCCGGTGCGACGGTTGGCGGCGGTCTGGCTTGGACTGATCGGGGTGCAGTTCACGCTGGGGGCGGTCACCGTGTGGACGAACAAGGCGGCTGACATCGCGACCGCCCACGTGGCGGTGGGAGCTCTGGCGTTGCTGATCGGAGGCGTGATGTGTCTGGTTACCTGGAATGGGAGGTGGGTGCGACGAGTGATGGGAGCAGGAGCTGCGGCAGACCGCGCGGGCGGGGCGGGGCCGCAGAAGGGGATCAGCGTAGGGAGCATCGATCGGACGGCGACCCCCTCGGGGTGCGTCATTGCGATGCACGATAGGGGAGCGGCTGCGGTATGAGCCTTACGCGGGCGGACTCCTTGGAACTGGTGGCCGGGGCCGAGAAGTCGGTGTGGGTGGTTTTCACCGAGCTGGTGAAGGCCCGGCTGACGACGCTGGTACTGTTGACCGCGGCCGCCGGGTATGCGATCGGGTCGCGGGGTCACTTTGAAGGATGGCGGCTGTTGCACGTGTTGATCGGGACGGGCCTGCTGGCCGGCGGGGCGGCGGTGTTGAACCAGTATCTTGAGCGCGATCTGGACAAGCTGATGTCCCGCACCCAGGAGCGGCCGCTGCCGTCAGGACGGGTCACGCCGGCGTGTGCGCTGGTGTTTGGCGCGGTCGGTGCCCTGGCCGGAATGGCCTGGCTGTGGGGGTTCACGACGCTGACGGCCAGTGCCCTGGGCGCTGCCACGCTGGCGCTCTATCTCCTGGTCTACACGCCGTTGAAGCGGGTCTCGACGCTGAACACGGTGGTTGGGGCCGTGCCGGGCGCGATGCCGCCATTGATCGGATGGGCGGCGGCAACGGACGGGTTGGCGGCAGGCGGGTGGTCGCTCTTCGCGCTGCAGTTCTTCTGGCAGATCCCGCATTTCATGGCGATTGCTTGGCTCTACCGGGAGGACTACGCGCGGGCGGGGTTGCGGATGTTGCCGGTGGTCGAGCCGGACGGACAACGGACAGGTTTGTCCAGCGTCGGGCATTCGCTTGGGCTGCTGACGGTGAGTCTGAGCCCGGTGGTGTTCGGGTTGGCGGGGGTGGTGTATCTGGCCGGGGCGCTGGTGTTGGGCGTAGGGATGGTGGTGCTCGCGGTGCGGTTTGCGCGAAGGCTGGATGTGCCGAGCGCGCGGTGGCTGTTCCTGGCCTCGGTCATCTACCTGCCGTGGGTGCTGGGGTTGCTCACCTTCGATGCGCCCGCTTCGGTGGTGAGCACCAGGTGACGACGGTTGGAAACCGGGGAGTGGAAACGTGGGCGGCGAGCGTCCGGGGCGAATGGGAGGGCTACGGTCCGGGCTTGTGTGACGGCTTCCCCATTCGGTGACGGGCGAGGCCGCCAAGCGCCACGGCCCGGAAACAGGCGGCGCAGGCGGCCATCGTGGCGCCGTCGTGGAGCGCTCTCGGCGCAGGGCGCGGGAGGTGCTTCTTCCGCCAGGCAGCACGCCTGGCCAAGCTCGTCGAGAGAGCGCAGGCTTTGCCCGATGGTCGGCCATGAACCCAACTCAGCCGCAGAGGCCGAAGGCTGGGTGAGATCTGCCGATCGGCGGAGCTGGGCCAATCCATTCGCAGGTTTGACGTTCCGACGGGGGCAGGATCCCCTGGTTCCTGGCCTTCGTCTGGGCGGGTCGTTCAGTCGGTCATGCTGGGGTCAAGCCGGGACGGTTGCCAGGAAGCTCAACAAACACCGAACGGCTGCCGACCAACGCGGAAGATGCATGCTGGCGCCGAGCGGTGCCTCCTCCAAGTGGGTGTCGTTGTAGCGGCCATACAGATACCATTGCCGGATGCCCGGCAACTTGCGCAGCAAGAACTGGGCGCCCAAGTAGTACGCCCAAGCGTGCTGCCGGATCGCGCGTCGCACCTCTTCGGCAGGGCCGTCTGCAACCGGTAATCCACGGGCTGGTGGCCCTCCCCAACGTGCGGTGAAGTGAAACATATCGCGGTGAAACACCCGCCGGTGAACCGGGTGGTATCCGCAAGCCATGACCAGCCGGAGCAGGGAGTTCGGGCTGAAGTAGTAGTTATGCGGCAAGCTGAACATCCGACGCGGACCGACTTTGGTGCGGAGAATGTTGGGGGTCTCAATCGCTATGAGTCCGCCGGGTCGCAGGTGCTGACCGATCTTCGTCAACACCGCCGCGGGGTCCTCCAGATGCTCGATGAGATTCAGCAGAAACACCGCATCAAAGTCACCCCACGCGTTCAGATCGGCGTCCTCGACCCGGCAGGGGATGGTTTTGATGTCAAACCGTTGACGAAGGAAATCACAGGCGGACTCATCGGGGTCCAGGGCGACGGGGTGGTGTCCATGTTGAAGGAGCAACTCGATCAGAGCGCCGTCGCCAGCACCGAGTTCGAGCACCCGGCTGCCCGGCCGCAGCCTGGAGGTGATCAAGTACTCCCAGCGAGCGGCCCGTTGGCGGGAGCGACGCAGCGCCCGCTCGTCGCCGAGTTCAGACGAGCGTGATCGATGGAGACGGCGGACATCCGGCTGGAGTTCGTGTTTGCGCTCATCGGTGAGCATGGGGTTGGTGAATGCGAGACCACAAGCCTCACAGACGACCACGTCGAGCGGGGCCTCGCGAGTGGCGTAGCGGCCTAGCGGTGCGAGGTTGCGCCCCCCACACCCCGGGCAAACCCGCCGCTGGATGATTCCCCCGGCAGCAACGGGAGCGATCGGCCGCAGCGCGGCGAAATCGTCGTTGGTTCGTGACCTCGCTGTAGAGGGCCCAAGCCAGTTCTCGGAAAGCACGGCAGGGCACGGGACTGGCGAGTCCGCGGATCGGTTGTTCAGATGCTCCGCTGCGCAATGCCGTCTGCCGGACGGGGCATCAGTCTCGATGGGACGAGCGGAAGCGTCCGCACCGTTCTTGGCGGGAGGAGTGTAAACGGCTGAGGCACCCTGCCACACTTCCGTTGGCCGACCAGCAAGGACCGCCGGCTGGTAAGTCCGGACCAACACGGCCATGGGGAAGAGTTCGGGATGGTCCATCCACTGCGGAGTGGAGTCGCGGAGGGCGTCGTAATTGGCGAGAACGTTGGCGGGGATCCTGGCGCGCAAGGCCTCTGCCAGTCGTAGGTCCGAGGTGTCGTGCCTGTAAACGCCGCAGGTCTTGCGGGGCTGCGCGAGGCGATACTCCACCGCGTGGAGCGAGCGCAGGAGTTCAAACAAGGTCATCATAGCTTGTAGTTTCTCGTCTTGGGGAGGGGTAAAGCAGCCTGGGTGGCGGGGGCTGGGATGACGGTGCGGTTCACTCGGGACGCATGTTGACGATGGCGGCAAGCGGGAAGCCGAGGTCGCTGCCGCCGTAGTTCGGACGGCCCCCTCCGTTCGATGGTGCCGTCGGGGGTGATGGCGACCCCGTACACGGTGCGTCTGCGTCGCGGCAACAGCCTGGCTTTGTGGGGAGGGGACTGGCCGCTCTCCCCTCCGCCATCTGGCGGAGCAGTTCCATGGGCAGTCTGGGTACCATGGTCTTATGCGCTCCTCCATCGCTTCGTCCCCGACGAGGCGCTCGCAGAGGCGCCGGTCGACGGCACTGCCAGGGGCTCGAGTTTGCCTCCGGGACGCAAGCGGAAGCGCTCCCCGCGCCACAGAACCGTGTTGCCCAGGAAGGCCCCCGCCCAGACCGACACCTGCAGCAGGTCCTTCACGGGCAGCATCCAGGCATGCGAGGGTCCCGTACGCTCCGGATCCAGCCGCCGTTCATTCTGCAGCGCGGTCAGGATCCGGATCGTCTGAGCCAGCGTGACCCCCGTCAGCGCCACCCCACCGGGACTGGTCAGCAACCACAGCAGTCCCCAGAGCGTGACGTTGCCGAGGATGCTGAAGAAGTAGGGGAGGGGCTGGCAGGCGCGAATGGTCCGGGCTTGCCGGAGCTGGTGGCTCCAGACCCCGCCCCATCCCAGCGGCTCGGAGCGACATTCGACCACGACGGGTGAGAGTTCAATGCGTCGGCCCAGGCGCGTGATCCGATGGCCGAGTTGGTAGTCGTCCGCGAGGTAATCGAGATAGCTGGCGAAACCGCCCAAGGCCTCGAGTTCGGCCCGGCGGGTCAACATCACGGCCCCCAGGGCGAAGTCCTGCGGTTTGAGGCTGTTTGACTGCAAGACCTGCGTCCAGAAATCCGCGTTGATGGTCAGGCTGAGCCACCGCATTGGTAGCGACGCGGCACCGGCTTGGCGGTAGAAGCAATTCACGAGGCCCACCCCGGGTTGGGCCAGAAACGGGACCGTTTGTGCCAGCAAGTCCGGTGGGACCCAGACATCGGCATCGGTGATGGCCAGGCAATCGTGCGTTGCGTGGGGATAGAGCTCGCACAGCTTCGCCACTTTCGGATGCGGGCCCGCGCGACGCCGGCAGGTGACCACCTTCGCGCGTTCCGCGGGCAGGCTTTGGAGCGCGCGACGCGCTCCGGTTTGCGCCGGCTCGTCTTCCGCGTCCACTCCCAACAGCACTTGGACGGGCGCCGGTACGCCTGGTCCAGCCAGCTTGCCAGACAGTCGGCGGTGTGCGTCTCCCAGCCCTTGATCGGCTTCAACACGGTGACGGGGACGGTGGGGCTGGCGTGGGGGGTGCGGCGGTGCAGGGGAAACCGTCGGCCACCGATCCATTGCCAGACGCCCAGGGCGGTGCTGAGGCCGGTCAGGCTCGCAAGAGCTGATGAAGCGAGTTCGGCAATCACCTCTGGGCAGTCGAGTCCGCGGTTTGCGCCAGATAGCCACGGAACCATTCAACGGTCTGCCCCAGTCCCTCTTCGAGCGAGGTCTTCGGTTCCCAGCCGAGCCACTGGCGCGCCCGGGTGGGGTCACCGCGCATGCGCCAGATCTCGGTGGGGCGATACGGCAGCGCCCCCAGGCGGAGCTCCGAACTGCTGGCGGTCAAACGGGCGATGGTCTGGACCAGGTCGCGGATGGCGACCTCTTGTCCGGCGGCGAGATTGACGGGTCCTGGAATCACGTGATCCGCCGCCGCGGCGAGCAGGAAACCGTCCACGAGGTCCTCGACGAAGTTGAACTCGCGGGTCTGTTCGCCCGGGGTGCAGTCGATGGGGAGCCCGCGCAGGCATTTCAGGATCAACTCCGGGATGATGGCCTTTGAGCTCTGGTAAGGGCCGTAGGCATTGAACGGCCGCAGCACGACGGTGCGGGAGAGGGTCCTCCATGCGCTGGCGCATCCGGCAATACAGTTCGCCGGCGTACTTGGTGATGGCATAGGGAGAAATGGGTTGCGGCTCGAGGTCCTCGAGGAAAGGTACGGTGGTCTGATGGCCATAGACCTCGGAGCTGGAGATATAGACGAGTCGCGCGGCGTCGGTGCAGGTGTCCACCAGGTTGGCCGTTCCCTTGGCGTTGACATCAAAACACTCCTCGACCTGGGTAAAGCTCTGCCCCACGTGATTGTAGGCGGCCAGATGGAAGACAATCTCGGGGAAAAGCGTCGCACCGCCTCGAGCGCGCCGCGGTTGCGGAGGTCGGCCTCGATGATCTGGAGCTGTTCCCAGCACCCGCGCAGGCGCTCGTTCTTCACGACATTGCCGTAGCGCACGGTGACCGCCAGGGTCGCGCCCGCCTCCAAGAGCCGCCCCACCAACCGGGCTCCGATGAAGCCCGAGCCGCCGGTGACCAGGACCTTACGACCGTTCCATTGCATAGGATTCGCGGGGTGAGTGAATCGGCTCGAGATGGCTGGCAAGGTCCAGAAACTCGGCTTCTGTGTTGGCGGTCCAATGCCGGCCGCGGTGCGGGTGGACGCCCAACCGACGGTGCCGAGCCAGTTGAGCGAGGTAATCCGAGAAGGCGAGGTTGGCGTCCAGCCTTTGCAGGGCGGCAGTTTCCAGCAGGAGGAAGCCAATGTTGATCCAGTAGGGAAGCGAGGGCTTCTCAGCGAAGGCCGTGACCCTGCCGGCTTCATCAAAGCGCACCAGGCCAAATGGGGACCGGTAGGGGTACACGGTGAGCGTGGCCTCGACCCCCAAGCGTTCATGCGCCGCGATGAGCTCGGGGAGATCCACGTCGGCCAGGGTGTCGCCATAGCACACCAAGGCCCGGCCGGCCACGTGCGCACGGGCTCGCACCAGCCGTTCCGTAATGGAGACTTGGCCGGAATCGCAGCAGCGCAGGCGGCCGGAAGCGCCGGGGAAGCGGGAAGCGAACTCTTCGAACAACGCCGCTTTGTAGCCCGTACACAAAACGAAATCGCGTATTCCTGTGCCTGCCAGATGGTCGAGCAGATACGCGAGCAGGGGCTTCCCCTTGACGGGAAGCAGCGACTTCGGGACGGCATCGCTCCACGGTCGGAGCCTCTCGCCGCGACCGCCACACAAGATCAACGCCGTCAGGTTCGGACGTGAACCTGGCGGTTGTTCCCCGTTGGTCTGGATCGGAGTCATCGCGGCCTGGCAGGCAAAACCGGAACGCGGAACCTTGAGCCCTCCACGCAGCCGGGGTTCCTTGCCCTCCTTCCACGACAGGGGCCAGGGAGCCTGCGCTGGGATCTCGTGATGAAAACTGCCGGATACCCTACCATCATACGCTTGTTGGAGCGCACGAACCAAGCAAGCCGGGCATCGGCGGCGCCACCACCCTCTGGGCGGCAGTTAAGGCATGCGCTTCGCAGAAACTAGGCGGTCCAGGAAGGGAGCGCAAAAAAAACCTCGTCCGGGACCGAGGCAGGGCGTGCAGGCCCATTGCCTCCCGCGGTCGCGGCCGGTCGGCCCCGTCGGTTCTCGCTCGCCGTGGCGATTACGAATCCCGGCGGGACTGGCCAGGTCAGCGTCTTTCATCGGATTCATGTGCCGGCGGTGGTTTTCGGCGGCGGTGAGGGTGCGAGGTGGATCGACGGACGAGCTTACCCACGCGGCCGACGGTTGTGACCTTAGACGGGGGCAGGGGACTGAGGGAAACCCCCGGCGGGCTTGCGGCCAACCAGAAACCAGGTCGGCAGCGTGCCCTTTCCCTTGATCTCAATGGGACCGCGAGGTTCGAGGAGGTACCGGGATTCGAGGAGCGCGTGGGTGGCGGGGGCGACCTGGATTCGGCCCGGCAGGCTGTGGCTTTCCATGCGGCTGGCCGTGTTGACGGTGTCGCCCCAGAGGTCGTAGCTGAATTTGTGGCGGCCAATGATGCCGGCGATCACGGGTCCGGTGTTGATGCCCACGCGGATTCGGATCGGGGTGGGGGAGTCGGCGAAGCGCTTGTCGACGTAATCCACCATGCGGAGGGCCACTTCGGCGATGGCCTCGGCGTGGTCGGGCCGCGGCGTGGGCAGGCCGCCCACGACCATGTAGGCGTCGCCGATGGTCTTGATCTTCTCCAGACCCTGCGCTTCGGCCATGGCATCGAAGGCGGAGAAGATCTCGTTGAGCATCTGGACGAGTTCGACGGAGGAGACGGTGGTGGAGAGCGTGGTGAAGCCGGCGACATCGGCGAAGAGGACGGTCACGGACGGGAGGGAATCGACGATGGGATTCTCGCCGCGTTTGAGGCGGTCGGCGATGGGGCCGGGGAGGACGTTGAGGAGGAGGGATTCGAGCGGTGCCGTTCGGTTTCGAGGGCGTTGAGGTAGGCGGCTTCCTGGTGGCGGAGGCGACTTTTCTCGAGGCAGGCGTCGATGCGGGCGCGGAGGAGGACGGCGTTGAGGGGTTTGGCGAGGTAGTCTTCGGCGCCCATGAGGATGCAGCGGACCACGCTGTCGAGTTCGTCGAGGGCGGAGAGCATGATGACCGGGAGATGGCGTCGGGCCGGGTCGGCCTTGAGTTCGGCGAGGACCTGGTCGCCGGAGAGGCCGGGCATGAGGAGGTCGAGCAGGACGAGATCGAACTCCTGCGAGCGGAGCAGGCGGAGGGCGGCGGCGCCGTCCACGGCCTCGCTGACGGCGTAGCCTTGTTGCTGGAGCCGGCGGGCGAGGAGGTCGCGATGGCCGGGATCGTCGTCGACGACGAGGATGCGGCCGCCGCCGAGGGGCAGGGCGGTGGGGGTCGCGGGGAGGAGGGGACGGGAGAGGGCGAGGGCCTCGGGCTGGGCGGTCGAGGTGACCGCGGGTCTGGCGGCGGCGGCGGATTCGAGGCTTGCGGGGGTGAGTTCGCGGTCGATGAGCCGGAGGAACGTGTGGGCGGCGCTCTGGATCTTGTGCAGGTCCGGGGCGAGTTCGGTCAGGGCCGGGGATTCGGCCTGTTCGAGGAGGAGTTCGCTATAGCCGAGGGCGTGGTTGAGGGGGTGCGCAGTTCGGCGTGGAGGTGACGGAGATTGAGGGGCCGCCGGCGAGTTTGTCGGGCGACAGCTCCTCGCGGATGAGGTCGACGAGCTGCCGGCCGGCGGAGGCGATGCGGTCGAGATCTGGGAGGAGCTGGGGTCGATCGAGGGCGGTGGCCTGCTCGCGGAGCAGTTCGGCGTAACCGAGGATGTGGGAGGCGGGGGTGCGGAGGTCGTGGCGGAGCCGGGCCCAACGGTCCACGCAGCCGGCGAGGTCTGCGGGTTCGGCGGCCGCGGGTGAGGCGGGTGCCGACGGGCTCGGGTTCGGTTTGGGTGTCATGGCTTGGAGGGACGTAACCTGGCACGGAATGGCGGGCGTGGCGAGCTCACGGTACCAATTGCCGGGCGGTTTCCTGGATGCGCTGCCAGGCGGCGGCGGCGTGGCGGGTTTCGGTGTGAGTCTGGCCGACGCAGAGGCGGAGGGTGTACCGGCCGGCGAGAACCGTATGGGAGAGGTAGAGCGCGCCGCTGCGATTGAGGGCCTCGAGCAACCGGCGGTTGAAGTCATCGCCGGCGCGGTGCCGGAAGCAGACCAGGTTCAGCGGGGCGGGGGGCGGCGAGTTCGAAGTCGGGGGAGGCGGCGATCCATTGGGTGAACTCCTGTGCGATAGCCACGTGACGGCGGATGTGGTGACGGAGCCCTTCGACCCCGTAGTGTCGGATGACGAACCAGAGTTTGAGGGCGCGGAAACGCCGGCCGAGGGGCACTTGCCAGTCGCGATAGTCAAAGACGGCGCCGCTTTCGGTGGCCTGATTCCGGAGGTACTCGGGCAGGATGCTGAGCGTGCGGATCAACGTGGCGCGGTCGGCGACGAAGAAGCAGTCGCAGTCGAAGTTGGTGAACATCCACTTGTGCGGGTTGAAGCAGTAACTGTCGGCGAATTCGAGGCCATCCTGGAAGTGGCGGAACTCGGGGCAGAGGGCGGCGGTGCCGCTCATGGCGGCGTCGACGTGGAACCAGAGGTGATGTTCGCGGGCGAGGCGGCCGATGGCGGGCAGCGGGTCCATGGCGTTGGAGGAAGTCGTGCCCACGGTGGCGCAGACGAAGCACGGCTGTTTGCCGGCCTGGCGGTCGGCCTCGATTTGACGGGCGAGGTGATCCGGGCGCATCGCGTAGCGGTCATCGACCTCGATGGGGCGCAGGTTGGCGCGGCCGAGGCCAGCGATCTTGATGGCTTTCTCGATCGACGAGTGGGCCTGGGTTGAGGCGTAAGCGGTGAGGCGGCCGCCGGCGCCGGATTCGTTGGTGGCGAAGCCGGTGGCGCGTTCGCGGGCGGCGAGCACGGCGCAGAGGGCGGCGCTCGAAGCGCTGTCCTGCAGGACGCCCCCTCCGGGGCCGCTGGACTTGAAGGCGGGCGGCAGGCCGAGGAGGTCGGCGAGCCAGTCGAGGACGTGGGTTTCGAGTTCGGTGCAGGCGGGGCTGGTAGCCCAGAGCATGCCCTGGACTCCGAGCCCGGCGGCGAGGAGTTCGCCGAGGATAGCGGGGCCAGAGGTGTTGGCGGGGAAGAAGGCGAAGAAGCTGGGGGACTGCCAGTGGGTCAGCCCGGGCAGAATGAGCTGGTCAAGGTCGGCCAGAAGCGTGGGGAAGGGTTCGCCGTGTGAGGGCGGGTCGGCGGGCAGGCGGGCGCGGATCTGGCCGGGGGCGACCTGGGCCAGCACGGGGAGGGACTCGACGCGTTGGTGGTAGGCGGCGATCCAGTCGATGACGGCGTAACCCCAGCGTTGGAACTCAGCGGGCGACATGTGGGGAGCTGCGTCGGGCGGGTCGGGAACCGTGTTCACGGCGTGGATTGGAGCAGAAGCAGGGCCGATTGGCGAGCCGCGGGCGTTCTGGCAATAGGCGCGCGGCTTCAGGGCCGGGTAGCGCCTACCGGCTGTAGGCGCCGACGTAGGGAGGCGTTGGGTTTGTGGGTACCGCCACCCAGCCTCCTGACGTCGGCTCCTACGGTCGGCGGATCGGCGGCGACGGGCTGATTCCGTATCGCCAGCGGGTTGGGGATTGGCCGAGAGTTGGGTCGCGATGAGTGTACGAGTGAAGATTTGCGGGGTGACCCGGCTGGAGGACGCGCAGGCGGCCGTGGAAGCCGGTGCGGACGCGTTGGGTTTCATGTTCTACGAGCGGAGCCCCCGGCGCGTGTCGGTGGCGGTGGGGGCCGCGATTTGCCGGCAGTTACCGCCGTTCGTGAGCAAGGTTGGGGTGTTTGTGGATGCGGCGATTGAGGTCATTGAGGAGGCGGTGGTGCAGTGCGGGTTGGACGTGGTCCAGCTTCACGGCGGGGAGTCGCCGGCGTTCTGCGGGCGGCTGAGCCGGCCGGTGATCAAGGCGGTTCGGGTGCGTGGGCCGGAAACATTGGCAGAGCTGGCGGGGTACGCGACGGCGGCGTGGCTGCTGGATGCCTACGTCCCCGGGCAGCGAGGCGGGACGGGGGCGACGTTTGACTGGGGGTTGGCGACGCAGGCGGTGGGCTTGGGGCGCCCGGTGATTCTGGCGGGTGGTTTGACGGCGGCGAACGTGGCGGCCGCGGTGCGGCAGGTGCGGCCTTACGCGGTGGATGTCTCGAGCGGGGTCGAGAGCGAGCCGGGACGGAAGGACGCCGCGGCGATCGAGGCGTTCGTGCGTGCGGCGAAGGCGGTGTAGCCCCGATGTTGCCTGCTCTGCAGGAACCCGTGACTCACGTCGGCGCCTACGGGGAGGGGGAAACGCCGGGCTCAAGGGAGGCCGAGCCGGGTGCGCATCTCGAGGCGTTGGGTGTGGAGCGCTTCGAGGCGGGCGACGGTGTCGCGGAGGTTGGCGGCGCCTTGGGCTGCGGTGAGGCCGGGAAGGGAGGGTTGGGTGCGCAGGCGTTCGCGTTGGTCGAGGTAGTTCTGGAGGGTGTTCGCGTAGGCGCTGGCGAGGTCCTTGACCTCGGGAGGGAGGGAAGCGGCGAGCTGGCGCAGTTGGCGGACGCGGATGGGGAGGAGGCGGTTTTGGAGGGGGGCACTCCAGTCGATGAGGACGGAGATGAGGGGGACGAAACGGCGCTGGCGCGGGGTTTCGGCGGTCTCCTGGATGTCGACGAGGAAGCCCAGGAGGTCTTCGAGCCAGAGGAGGCCGGTGGGGGCGGAGAGCATGGAGGAGCCGACAGCGGCCCGGAGTTCCTGCGCGCCCAGGGCCCACCACTTCTCGACGTCGAGGAGGCGGCTGAAGTGGGGGTGGAAGGCGATGAGGAAGGCAGTCTGCCAGTTAAGGTGCTGGGGCAGCAGGCTGAGGAACTGGGCGAAGGCTTGAGGGCCGCCCGGCAACTGGCGCAGCGAGACGAAGAAGACCTGGGCGCAAGCGCGGTAATGCTCAAGGGCTTCGCCACGGAGAAGGTCCGCGGAAGGCAGGCTGAGTTCTTCGAAGGTCAGGAGCGGGCGGGAATGGAGCGTGCGGAGGAGTTGCCGGTTTTCCTCGGCAATGGCCCGGTCGGTGAGGGCGGCCTGGAGTTGGCCGATGCCCACGCCGTAGCGGCCGGTCACGCGGTTGGGACGTGCGAGCGGGTCAGGGCCGACCCGGCCGAGGATCTGGCCGGTCAAGGCTTCGACCAGCCAGATGGGGATCTCGGGCGCGGCGGGGCCGGGCGTGCGATTGGCGATCTCGCTGAGGAGGGCGTGGACGACGCCGCGAATGAGGGCGGGTCCTTCGAGTTCCCGGGGCAGGCGGAGGGCGTAGTGCCAGCCGTCGCCGTAGCGGAGACCGACTGCCGTGGGGAACGCCACGGGCTGTCCGCGAGGGTCGATGGTGACGTGGATCTTCCCGCGCCAACGGTCGGGACGACCCAGTTCGGCCAGGAGGGCGGATTTGATGCGTTCGCACGAGACGGCGACGGGGTCGGGATAAAGGGCGACGAGGTTGTTGGTGCCGCCGGGTCCGATCTGGCTGAGGCTGGGGGGTGTGGAGCGGTCGCTGTGGACGATGAACTGGCCGGAGCGGCTGTGCACGGTGACCGCCGCCTGGCCCTCCGGCCCGGCCGCAAAGAGGAGCAGACCGATGGCGGCGCGCGGGAGAACCTGCCACCGTCGGCGCACCGGGAGGGCGGTTGGGCCGGCAGGAGGGGGGACACGCGGATCAGGTCTTGGCGGGTTTGGGGGTGGAGGTGGGGGCGGGGGGCGGCGGGCTTGGCATCGGATTTCGGGCTGGCGTCGCTCTTGGCGGGGGCGGCGGCCTCGGATTCCTTCTTGGCGGCCTGCTTGTAGCCTTCGCTGCGGTAATCGGTGATGTAGAAGCCGCTGCCCTTGAAGAGCAGGCCGGCGCCGCCGCTCAACTGGCGGTCCACGCGGCCCTTGGCCCAGGGGTTGCGTGCGCAACGTTCCTTGGGACAGGTCTTGAGCGGTTCGTCTTTGATGGACTGGAAGTACTCGAAATCATGGCCGCACTTGCGGCAAACGTAATGGTAGGTCGGCATAGCGATGTCGCGATCGTGGGGGTGGTTTAGCACGGCGAAGGGCTTTTGCAATCCCGGGCCCAAGACCCGGGCCGTGGGCGCGCGTGGCGGCGCACGAGGAGCGCACGAGTGGCGTACGAGCAGCGCTTGCAATTGGCAGGGGGGCGGCATCCTCGCGCCCGTGACGCAACCTTCCCCGGGCGATCGCCACGGAGATGGCCTTTGAACACGATGAACAACGAACCGGAGTTCGAACTCGATCTCGATTTGCAGATGCTGCCGGCGTGGGCGCGCCAGCCGTCCGCGGCCAACCGGTACGCCCAGTACGAAGGGGGCGGTGAAGGTCCGCGGGAACGGGGCCGGGGCGGTCCGCCGTTCCGGCGGGATCGGGGTCCCGGGGAGAGCGCCGGGGTCGGGGCGGACCCGGCGAGGGTCGGCCGCGTCGGGAAGGGCCGCGGGGCGGGATGCGCGGGGGACCGGGGCGCGAGCGGCGGGAGGAGGTGCGCCGGGAGGAGCCGCGCGAGCCAGAGCCGCTGCCGGAGGTGGTGGTCAATCTGTTGCCGGAGCGGAAGGGGATCGAATTGCTGGCGCGGCAGATCAAGCTGACCGGTCGGGCGTATCCGCTGTTCCAGGTGGCTTCCCTTGTGTTGCACAAGCCCGAGCGGTTCGAAGTGCAGTTCACGACCAAGAAGGGGCCGGAAGGGAACATCCTGCAGCCGCTCTTCGTGTGTGCGTTGGACGACACGTTGTGGCTGTCCGAGGAGGAGGTCGCGCAGCACGCCCTGCGGCATCACTTCGACACGTTCTATCAGACCGAGAAGGTGGCGACGGATCCGCCGAAGGGCACGTACACGCTGGTGGCGCAGTGCGGAATCAGCGGCACGCTGTTGGGCCCGCCGAACTACCACGATTACCAGACCAAGCTGCGCAAGCTGCATGCCGACCGGTTCTCGCGGATGCCGTTCGAGGTCTACAAGGCGAAGGTGAAGTTCGTCAAGGACGAGGCGGTGGTGAAGCAATGGCTCGACGAACAGAGCTTCAAGGCGGAGTACGTGGGCTTGAACCTGCCCGAGCCGCTGCGGTTCCTGAGCCGGGACGACGCCGAGAAGCACTTTCGCGAGGTGCACCTGCCGAACTTGGTGAAGTCCGTCGAGTCGTTCACGCTCGCCGGGGTGGAGAGCCAGCGGTTCATGTCACGCGGGCTGCGGTCGTTGCTGCGCCACACGCTCGAGGAGCAGCGGCGGTTCCCGCTCAAGGTGGCCACGGTGCTCAGCCAGCAGTTGGCGGGTCAGGGGCTCCACTTCTTCAAGGTCAACCGTACCGTCACCCACGTGTGTGTGGCCCGGCCGCACTATCTGGATCTGACCACGACGTCGGTGTCCGAAAGCGTGCGGAAGATAGTCGAGTACATCGACTCACATCCCAACTGCACTCGCCGAAAGCTGCTCGATGCCCTCGCGCCCAGTCCGCCGGCGGGCACGCAGGCCGCAGTCCCCGTCCCGGCACCCGCCCCGGCCCCGACCGCTCCGATGGAAGGGGGCGCGGGCACGGAGCCGACGGCGGCCTCGGCGGCCGCGCAAGCGCCGGCCACCCCGGCGCCGACGCCCGAGCAGACGGCGGTGGTGACAGATCTGCACTGGCTCATTCATCAGGGGCACGTGATCGAGTTCACCGACGGCCGGATGGAGACGGCGAAACCGCCGAAACCCAAGCCGCCCACGCCGCCGCGGTCGCCCGCTAAGGACCAGGGACAGGAACCACGGACCACGGACCAAGGACCACAGGCTACGGAGGAAGGGATGCCGGTGGCTTCGGCCGAGACTCCGGCAGAAGCTCCGGCGGAGACCGGGGGAGGCAGCTTTGGCCTCGGCGCCGGTGGCGGAGCCGGCCCCTGCCGGTCCGGAGGTTGTCGTGGAACCAGAACCACCGCCGGTTGCGCCAGTGGCGGAGCCCGGACCGGTTGCGGGAGAGGTCGCGCCGAGCGAAGAGCCGTCGCGGCCGGTTTGAGTGACGGGTTGTGTCGGGTTGCCACCAGGCTGGCCTAGGCCGTGGGGGGCGAGTGGGCCAGGCGGAACAGGTAGTCGAAGGTGAACAGACCGGTGTTGTGGCCGTCGGCCCAGACGGGCTGAACGGCGTAGCTCCCGACGGGTCGGAGCTCGCGCAACTGAAACGAGGCGGGCTTGAGAGGCTGGGCGGGGCCTTTGTGGAGCTGGCCGAGAACGTCCCGTTCCCCTGGCATCCCGCGCAGGGGCAGGATCGCCGCAGGGTATCGAGGCGGAGATAGCTCTCGCTGCCATCCTCCCACTGGATGGCCAGTTCCTCGCCGATGGGCTGGAGGTTTTTGGGGCGCATGGCGGCAGGATAGAGAAGGGCATGGGACATACAAGAACGGGTCCGGCGGTGTCTCCAAGGGAGAGCGAGTGAACGATGGCCGGCCATGCGGTTGGGTGGAGCGCCTGTACGATGCGCGGGCAGCAGGGATGCTGCTCTACGGTCGGGCGCTGGGGTTGAGCCATGCCGAGGCAGAGGACGTTTTGCAGGAGACCTTTGTGGCGCTGCTCGCCCTGGAACAACCGCCGTCTCAGCCGGTTGGTTATCTCGTGCGCAGCTTCCGCAACCGGGCCCTCAACCATCGACGTTCGTGGTGGCGGCGCCTAGCGCGGGAACTGGAAGCCTGTCGGTGGTTCGAGCCCGCGGACCCGGTTGATCCGCGAGAGGAGCGATTGGGGCGGGCGTTGAGCCGGCTGCCGGCGGACCAGCGGGAGGTCATCGTGCTGAAGGTGTGGCAGGGAATGACGTTTGCGGCGCTGGGCCAGTTGCTGGGGCTCTCGCCGAACACGGTGGCCGGCCGCTACCGTTACGGGCTGGAACGTTTGCGACGCTCGCTGGAGGACGCCTGTGATGAACTCGATGGAAATGCTGATGACGCAGCTTCGTTCGCTGAAGCCGCGGCCGCCATCCCCCGCGGTTAGGCGGCGGGTATTCGGCGCGGCGGATCGCCCCGCGGCGGAACGGCCGCGGTGGCGGGTGGGGCTCCCGTTGGGCGCCACGGCGGTGGCGAGTCTGATGTTAGCCTCGTTGACCGTCCGTGACTGGCCAGTGGCCGAGGGCGGGCCCCGGGAGGCGATCGAGCCGC
This sequence comes from Verrucomicrobiota bacterium, assembly GCA_027493615.1. Classification (GTDB taxonomy): domain Bacteria; phylum Verrucomicrobiota; class Verrucomicrobiia; order Limisphaerales; family J093; genus DSVZ01. Next base: position 408,841 of record JAOSKK010000035.1, on the reverse strand, counting down.
CGGGGACGACCAGCCTGACTTTCGTGGCGTCACTTCCGGCGGGATGGCACAGCGTGAGGAACCCGGCGCCGGCCAGATTGGGTTGGACAAACGCGGGGCCGTTCCTCTCAAGTATGCGGTCTTTGGCGGAACGGGAAACGAACCGCTGGCGGTGAGCAGGCGATGAGCAACGAGAAGCAAAAGGCCGGCAAGTCCGGTGGCGGTGGCGGTGGCAGCAGCGGGGCGGGCGCAGGGGCCAAGGCCGGGGCGGCCCGCTCGTCGCCCATCCGGGTGCCGGCACCGCCGCCGGTGGAGCGCGGCCCGCTGTTTCGACGGGTGGACTGGCTGACGTTCGGGGCGACGACGCTCCTGACGCTGGTGATCTATCTGATCACGCTGGCGCCGGATCTGACATTGGAGGACTGCGGCGAGCTGGCGGTGGCGTCGTATTACCTGGGGGTGCCGCATGCGCCGGGCTATCCGATCTGGACGCTGTACACGTGGTTCTTCACGGTGATCCTGCCGTTCTCGAACGTGGCCTGGCGGGTGGCGGTGTCGTCGGCGGTGGCGGCGGCTTTGGCGAGCGGGATGCTGGGGCTGATGGTGTCGCGGGCGAGCAGCCTGATGCTGGAGGGGATTGACTGGTTCAAGGGGCTGGACCGGCGGTGGGAGGAGGCGTTGTGTCTGGTGAGCGGGGTGGTGGCGGCGATGCTGCTGGGTTTCAACGGGTTCATGTGGAGCCAGGCGGTGATCGTCGAGGTGTACACGCTGAGTGTGCTTTCGCTGATGGGCGTGCTGGTCTGTCTGCTGCATTGGACCTGCCGGCCGCAGCAGAAGTACTACCTGTACATTGCGTCGTTCCTCTTTGGGATCTGCTTCAACAATCACCAGACGCTGATCGTGGCGGCGATGGGGCTGCAGGTGGCCATTGCGATGGTGGACGAGAAGCTGGGGCGGGACGCGCTGTTCGTGAACGTGGTGTTCTACTTCGGCGGGCTGGTGCTGCGGATGGCGGGGGTGCTGACCATGTTCAACGAGAACTGGCCGCTCTTCATCATCTACAACCTGGTGGGGCTGGGTTCGCTGGGTGGGTTGATCTGGCTGACCGCACGAACCCAGGGGCTGCTGAGCGAGTGGCGAGTGGTGCTGATCACGCTGGGGGCGTGGGTTTTCGGGGCGTCCTTCTACCTGCTGATGCCGTTGTTCTCCATGACCAACCCGCCCATGAACTGGGCCTATCCGCGGACGTTTGACGGGTTCATCCACGCCTTCACGCGCGGGCAGTATGAGAAGACGAACCCGACGGATTTCCTGTCCGACCCGCTGCGGCTGTTCCGGCAGTTGATCATGTACGGGGAAGGGGCGGCGGATGAGTTCAACCTGGCGTTTCTGGTGCTGGCGCTGGTGCCGTTCGCCTTCTTCGCGTTCATGAAGCGCCGGGAGCGGGCGTGGATCGTGGGCAACGCGGCGATCGGGCTGTGCTTGTCCGTGCTGCTGTTGATGCTGCTGAACCCGCAGATCGACCGGCAGAGCCGCGACCTGACCCGCGTGTTCTTCACGGCGTCGCACGTGACGATCGCGATGTTCATCGGTCTGGGGCTGACGATGCTGGGGGCGGCTCTGATCCTGCGGTATCAGGAGGCGCGGACCTACGCGTTGTATGGGGGGCGACGCTGGCGGCGCTGGCGCTGTATTCCTGGCGCGGCGACTGCAGGATGTGTACAGCGATCCGCATGCGGGCGTGGTGGGGTTGGGGGCTTTGTTCTCGGGGCTGGGGCAGGCGTTGTTCCATCCGACCTTCACGCCGCCGGTCTTCGCCGTGCTGGCGCGTTTGCTGGTGCTGTTGCTGGTGCTCGGGTTCCTCGGGCTGATCCTGTTGAGCCGCCAGCGGCTGCAGCCGTGGGCATTGATCGGCCTCTTCGCCGGCATCCCGCTGTACTCGGTCGTGTCGCACTGGGCCGAGAACGAGCAGCGCGGGCATCTGTTCGGGTACTGGTTCGGGCACGACATGTTCGAGCCCCCGTTCGGGCTGTACCCGTCGATGACCCGGGACGCGGTTTTGTTTGGGGGGACCGACCCGGGGCGGTTCAACCCGACGTACATGATCTTCGCCGAGAGCTTCATCAAGCCGCGGCACCGGCGGAATCCGGACTTCGACCGGCGGGACGTTTACATCATCACGCAGAACGCGTTGGCGGACGGGACCTATCTGAACTACATCCGCGCGCACTACCACCGGAGCGCGCAGGTGGATCCGCCGTTTCTGCGCGATCTCGTGATGACCATCGAGAATGCCTTTTTGAGCCGGGACGCGGTGAACAAGCGCGCGGTGGGCCAGCCGTTCCGGTCGAACCCGGTGTCGCGGTTTGTGGGCAGCTTCACCAACGTGGTGCGACCCATTGACAACCTCCTGCTACGGTGGGGCGAGGGAGTCGAGAACCGGCGGCGGGCGCGGGGGGTGTATCCGCCGAAGGAGATCCAGATTCCGTCGCCGCTGGACCTGAACTGGGCGTTCACCAATTACATCAACGATGTTCAGATGCGGTACATCCATGACTCCCAGTTCCCGCACGAGCCCAAACAGGTGCGGCCGGGCGAGGTGGTGAACATCGGGGCCGATGGTCGTGTGCAGGTGGCGGGGCAGACGGCCGTGATGGCCATCAACGGGCTGTTGACGAAGGTCATTTTCGACGCGAACCCCCAGCACGAGTTCTTCGTCGAGGAGAGCTTCCCGCTGGACTGGATGTACCCGTACCTGACGCCGTTCGGGATCATCATGAAGATCAACCGGGAGAAGGTGCCGGAGATCACGGAGGAGATGGTGCGCACTGATCACGCCTTCTGGACACAGTACGCGGACCGACTCTGTGGCAACTGGATCGGCTACGAGACGCCCGTGGCGGATATCTGTGAGTTTGTGGAGCGGGTCTATCTGCGGGGCAACCTGCGGGGTTACGCCGGGAGCCGGAAGTTCGTGCGCGACAACGACGGACAGAAGGCGTTCTCGAAGCTGCGCAATTCGATCGCGGGGCTGTATTATTGGCGCTATCTGGATTCGAAGATCCCCGAGGAGCGGACGCGGCTGGCGCAGGAGGCGGATTTCGCCTTCAAACAGGCGTTCGCCTTCTGCCCCTACAGCCCGGAGACGGCCACGCGTTACATCCAGTTGCTGGCGGTCCTGAACCGGGTGGACGATGCGCTGCTGATCGCGCAGACGCTGCGCAAGTTTGATCCGGACAGCGACTTCGCCCAGAGCATCGTGGATCAGGTGCGGAGCTGGCAGAGCGCGGTGTCGTTGCAGAGCAAGGCCCAAGATCAATTGGGTCAGTTGGAGCAGAACTACCGGACGAACCCGGGCAACCTGAAGGCGGCCTTCGATCTGGTGGCCGCCTACACGCAGACCCAGCGGACCAACGAGGCCTATGCCATCCTGGATGCGTGGGTCGAGCGACCCGAGGCCGACGCGGGCTCGTTGCTTTCGGTGGCGAACGCGTACGTCCAGATCGGTCTCTATTCCCGGGCCGAGCCCGCGCTCCAGCGATTGCTCAAGCTGCTGCCGGACAGCCCCGAGATCTGGTACGACCTGGCCGGCGCACAGGCCGCCCAGAACAAGCAGGCCGAGGCCCTCCAGTCGCTGGGGGTGGCGATCGAACTCGGCCGACAACGGCTGCGCGCGGATCCGAAGAGCGCGAATCTGGCGGCGATCGCCGCCACGGACCCCCGATTCCAGGCGTTGCAGAAGCTGCCGGAGTTCCAGCGCCTGATTGCCGCCCCTTGACGCGGGTATCGCTCATCCGCTGTAGGCGCCAACGTCAGGAGGCGCTGCGGGTCAGAGGCCAAGCCTCTTCGCCTCCTTGCGTCGGGGCCTACAACCTGTCGCGGTTCCACGCCGCGCATGAGAGAGCCAGTTCACGGCGTGGGGCGGAGGCGGCCGGGTGTGCGCTGAAACAACCGCCCCCCGGACCTCCCGCCCTCCTTGGCAGGCGGGCGCAACCGTGGTATGGCTCTCCAAGCGAGCATGTTTGGGTTACGCCACAAGGCTGGTCTGGATGCCGAGGGTCGTCGCTTGCCCGGGGCCTTCGGCTCATACTATCTCCACGAACTCATCAACAGCGGTGGGATGGCGGACCTGTGGCTGGCGACCGACGAGCACCGTGCCACCTGTGCCGTGCGTTGCCTCCGCGAGACCAGCCGCTTTGACTTCGCCAACCGGAAACGCTTCGTCCGCGGCTGCGAGATTCTCGCCGCGACCCACGACCACGAGTTCGTCATTGGCTACCGCGGTCATGGCAAGACCGATGGCACCTTCTACCTGGCCATGGAATACGTGGAAGGTTCGAACCTGAAGCTGCTGATGGCGCAGGGCGATGCTTCGCTCGAGGAGTACGCGGGCAACGTGCTGATCGACTCCGCCATGGCCCTCGAGCACGTGCATGAAAAGGGGTACATGCACCTGGATTTCAAACCCGAAAACCTGGTGGTCACCCGCAACGGCAGCGTGCGGCTCGTCGATTTCGACCTCGCCCGGCCGCGCCCCGAATTTGCCGAGAAGCTGGGCGCCAACCCCGGCACGCCCGCCTACATGTCCCCGGAACAGCTCCTGCGTGAGCCGGTGGATCATCGCGCTGACATCTTCGCCTTCGGGGTCACCGCCTACGAACTCCTCACCTTCCGCAAGCCGTTCCCGGGCGAGACGGCGGACGAGATCCTCGCCCGGCAACTGGATCGGAGCATCGATTTCCTTACGCCGCGGGAGGTCAACGGGGATTTGCCGCTGGTCCTCGAGCGCATTGTGTTGAAGTGCCTCGAGCGGGAGCCGGACAGGCGGTATCCGTTCATGAGCGTGGTGGTGCGCGATCTGCAGGCGGCGCTGTACGTGTGAGCTTCCCTCGGCAAGTTCGCGTCCCGTCTCCGGGCCTGGGCGACTTGCCGGACAGAGCCTGCAGAAGGCAACGAAGGCAACGAAGCGTCAGGCCACAAGCCCATGAGCATTGCCGCCGCTTCCACGTTCCAGGAGCATTCTGTCATGCGGCCATTCCTGGCTGCCGGCATGATCGTGGCTTGAAGTTTTCGTCGGCGCGGCTGATCCTGAGACCCATGCAATCCGAGATCCACGTGGCGCGCGTCCGCCCGGCCGGGATGCGGCGGGAACCCAACGGTTCAGCGGGAAAGGCAAAGGTTGCAGGCTGTTGGCGGATCTCCCCAGGGTGGCCGGCCAGGGTGCGGGCGAGGCGGGGATTCACCCTGATCGAGTTGCTGGTGGTCATCGCGATCATCGCGATTCTGGCAGGGATGCTGTTGCCCGCGCTGTCGCGAGCGAAGGCGAAGGCGCACCAGACCCAGTGCGCGAGCAACCAGCGCCAGATCGGGCTGGCCTACCACATGTACGCGGAGGAGAACCGCGATTATTACCCGAGCCAGCGTGGATGGGCCGCAGGCGGCGGGCAGACCGGCAAGTACCGGCTGGATCCCGGGGTGGCGGACAGTTTCGGGGTCAGTGTGCCGAGCACGAACCGGCCGCTGAACCGCTACGCGGGGGCGGTCGAGATCTTCCGCTGCCCGGCGGACAAAGGGGACGCACTGTACGGGGCGACCCATTGTTTCACGGACTACGGCAACAGCTACCTCGTGCAGTTCCAGCACGACTCATTTCGTGTGCGGCACGTGGCCGGTGACGAACGGCAGCCGCGGGGGTCGTATGAGTTCACCCCGATCCGCGGCGCGGAGGTGGCGCGGAGTCCGGTCAACAAGATCATCCAGGGCGACTGGCACTGGCACCGGAACCGGGACGTCATGGACAAGCGGAGCGTGTGGCACAACTACAAGGGGCAGCCGCGGTTCAACATGCTGTTCGGCGACGGTCACGTGGAGTTCTTCCGGTTCCCCGAAGAAACGCCGAACTGGATCTGGGATCCCAAGCCGGATCCCGCGTTCCGGTGGTGGTGAGCGACGCGAAGGTGGTAAAGGGCGGAGTGGCGGCAGGGACGAGTGGTTGGAATGATGGCAGTCGCAGGGTGGCGGGCGAGGACCCAAGGATCGCCTCCAAGTTTCCGGTTCCCGACCGGCAGCGTGGGGGATAGGCTGGCGGGCGTGAAAGCTCGTTCGTTGCTGACCGCCACCCTGTGGTTTGCTGTGACCATGAGTGCTGCCCTCGCCCAACCTGCCTGGCAAGTCCGGCTCAAGGAGCAACTCCCGCTTCTCGGACATCGGAACTGGATCGTGATCGCCGACGCCGCGTACCCGCTCCAGACCGCGCCCGGGATTGACACCGTGTTCGCGGACGCGGATCCGCTGCTGGTACTCAAGACTGTGCTGGACGAGCTCGCCCAGGCGCGCCACGTCCGGCCGACGATCCGCACCGATGCCGAACTGCCTTTCGTGGCCGAGCAGCACGCGCCGGGCATCACAGCCTATCGTGAGGGGCTCGGCCGGGTACTGGACGCGATGCCGGTGCAGTCGCTGCCGCACGAGGAGATCATTGCCAAGCTGGACGAGGCGGGGAAGACGTTCCGGGTCCTGCTCATCAAGACGCCGCTCACGCTGCCGTACACGTCGGTGTTCTGTCAGCTCGAGTGCGGTTATTGGACGGCGGCCGCCGAGGCGGATCTGCGCGAGGCCCTGCGCCAGGCGCCGTCGCCGGCCAAGACGGAGGCCAAGGAGCGTTAGCAAGGCGGGGGGAGAGAACCGACGAGGAGAAGAGGATCCGCGGGAGGGGGAGGGCCGTCAGGGGCGCAGGCGCGCCTCGCCTTCCACCGGGTTTGTCCCCGTCCGAAGGGCAACCCACCATCGGGAACATGCCCGAGACCCACCTCGGGTCCGAATGGGCCGGCCCATACAGGGCGGGGGGATTGCGGGGGGAACGCGGTCCGTGGGCCTTGCCCACGGCTACGATGGCATCAGGCGTTCGGCCTGGCCGTTGTTCGGGTTCCCTTGCCTGCCCTGTCCGGCGGCGAACCCGCGTCCGCATGGACATCCCACGACGGTCTGTGCCCTCCCGGTCCGTCGTGTGGAATGCCGGCCGCATCCCGCTCCTCGTTGGGTGTCAAAGTCCGGGCGACCGGGACACGGCGACACGAATGCCGTTGCCCCGTGGGGCGACGATCCTTAGCCTCGCGCGGTGGGCAACGAAGTCATTTCAACCGCGCCGGTGATCTCTCCCAGCCGACGCGCCAGTGGCCGGGGCGCAGGGGAGTTGCGGCCGCTCCGCTTCGAGTGCGGCATCGCGCCGTACGCGGCGGGTTCAACCCTCATTGTGTGGGGGAACACGCGGGTGATCTGCGGGGTCACGGTCGAGGACGTTGTGCCGCGCTGGATGAAGGAGCAGGGCGTGGCGGGGGGTGGTTGACGGCGGAGTACGCCATGCTGCCCTATTCGACGCTGGGCCGGAAGGCGCGGGACATTTCGAAGGGCCGGTTGGACGGGCGTTCGCAGGAGATCCAGCGGTTGATCGGCCGGGCGATGCGGGCGGCGGTGGATCTCGAGGCGCTGGGACCGCGGACTTTGTGGGTGGATTGCGATGTGCTGCAGGCCGACGGTGGCACCCGGACCGCGGCGATCACCGGCAGTTACGTGGCGCTGGCCCTGGCGATCCGCAAGCTGCTGACGGAGGGCCGGTTGAATCGCAGCCCGCTGGTCACTCCGGTGGCGGCGGTCAGTGTGGGGATCGTGGCCGGGGTCCCGCTGCTGGACCTGGACTACACGGAGGATGCGGGTGCGGAGGTGGACCTGAACCTCGTGATGACCGGCACCGGCGCCTTCGTCGAGGTGCAGGGTACCGGCGAGCAAGGCACCTTCACGCAGGCGCAACTGGATGACTTGCTCGCCCTCGGTCGCGCGGGTATCGAACAACTGCTCGCCGCCCAGCAGGCGGTGCTTTCGCCCTCATGACTGCCCCCCGCCCCACGCGGCTGTATTTCCTGCGCCACGGTGAAGTCGAGGTGCCCTATCAGCGGGTGTTCGGTGGACGGCTGGACATCGGTCTGTCGGCAGAAGGGTTGCGCCAGGCGGAGGAGCTCGCGGCCTGTCTGCGGGGCCTCCATTTTGCCGGGGTGTACGCGAGCCCGATGAAGCGCGTGCAACAAACGCTCGCGCCGCTGCTGGCCTCCAACGGCTATCGCCCGGTGTGGCTCGAGGGGTTGCGCGAGGTGGACTTCGGACAGTGGACTGGCCACACGTGGGAGGAGGTGCGAGAGCGGTTTGCCCGGAGCGCCTTTGACTGGCTCACCGAACTGGACCGCGGCGGGATCCCCGGGGCCGAGGGCGTGCCCGAGTTCCGGCAGCGCGTAGCGGGATGCATCGAGGAGATCCGGGCGCGGCATCCGGGCGAAAACGTGGTGGTGGCGTGTCACGGAGGTGTGATTCGCATGGCGCTGGCGCATCTGCTCGATCTGCCCCTGCCGAAGATGGCTCACTTCGAGATCGATTACGCGAGCCTCACGGTGGTGGACGACCGGCCGCACCGGACGGAGGTTCAACTGCTCAATTTCGCGCCCTGGCGCGGGCGACCGTGAACCCGGGCGACCTGCTGAAGGTGAGCGTGACGGTACCGCTGGAAGCCGAGGAGGCTGTGGCCGGGTGGGTCGAGCATGTGTTCCGCCAGGCCCCCGCCTTGTACACGGATGAAGAGACGCTGTGGACCGAGGTCAGCGTGTTCCTGCCGGCGGAGCGGGGATTCACCCCCCGTACCCGCGCACGGCTTGAAGCGGGGCTGCAGCGGCTGCGCGCACACGGGCTGCCGGTGGGACGTGGCGTGATCCGGGTGCGGGCGGTGCCCCGCCGGAACTGGGCGGAGGCGTGGAAACGTCACTTCAGCCGCTCGACATCGGCGGGCGGTTGCTCGTGAAGCCGAGCTGGAGCCGGCGCTTGCCGCAGCCGGGCCAGGTGGTCATGGAGTTGGATCCCGGCCTGAGTTTCGGCACCGGACAGCACCCCACGACGGCCTTTTGTCTGGAGCAGATCGTCGCCGAGCGACCGCAGAGCCGGGCGAAGTCGCTGCTGGATGTGGGGACGGGGTCGGGGATTCTGGCGATTGCGGCGGCGAAGCTCGGCTACGGGCCGGTCGAGGCGTTGGATCTGGATCCCGAGGCCGTGAAGGTGGCGCGGGCGAACGCCCGGCGGAACGGGGTGGGGCAAGCGATCCGTTTTCAGCGGGCGGACGTCCGACGTTTGGCGGTCCGGCCGGCGCGGCGGTACGCGGTGGTGTGTGCGAATCTGCTGGCCGACCTCCTCACCAGCGAGGTGGATCGGTTGACGCGGCGGGTGGCGCCGGGTGGCACCCTCGTGCTGGCTGGTATCCTCGCCACAGAGTTCGCGGCCGTGTGCGAAGTGTACGCCCAGGCCGGATGGCGGCGGTTGGCGGACCAGCGGGTGAAGGAATGGCAGTCGGGTTCCTTCCGGCGAGGGCGGGGGCCGTGAGCGGATGGCGGGCAGCGCTGGGGCGGTTCTTGTGGCGCCGGTTGCTGCCGGCACTGCTGCTGGCAGGGGTGACGCTGCTCAGCGCCGGGCTGTTGGCCAGGGTGGTGTTGTTCCAGGGGGCCGTACGGACCGGTGACAGAGTTGCCGGCAGAACCGCTGGTGGACGTGCACTGCCATGTCGCCGGATTGGGCCACGGCGAGAGCGGTTGTTTTGTTTCGGAGGAGTTGCGCGACAACTGGCGGTTCGGCTTCTACCTGCGCAGCTTCGGCGTGAGCCGACGCGAACTCGAACTGCGTGGGGATGGGTTGATGCTGGAGCGGTTGTCGGCGCTGTTGGCTGGCAGCCGGCATGTCGGTGCGGCGGTGGTGCTGGCGATCGACGGCGTCGTGGATGAGCACGGCGAACTGGACCGGGGGCGCACGGAGTTCTATGTGCCCAACGAGTTTGTCGCCGCCGCCTGCCGGCGGCATTCGAATCTCTGGTTTGGGGCGAGCATCAATCCGTACCGCCACGACGCGATGAGGCGACTGGAATGGGCGGCCACGAACGGCGCGGTGCTGTTGAAGTGGCTGCCCCCGATCCAGTTGATCGATCCGGCCGATGCCCGGCTGGACGCGTTCTACCGGCGCCTGGCAGAACTGGGTTTGCCGCTGCTGACGCACACGGGCAAGGAAGACTCGTTCACGCGCAGCGCGGACGAGTTCTCGGATCCCGCCCGACTCGAACGGGCTTTGGCCCTGGGCGTGACGGTGATTGCAGCGCACGCCGCGACGCCCGGGGCGCATCATGACGAGCGGGACCTCGAACGGCTGGCACGGCTGATGACGCGGTTCACCAACCTGTTTGCCGACCTCTCGTCGCTCACCCAGATCAACAAACCCGGGGCGTTGGGCGAGGTTCTGCGCCGGCCGGAGTTCCGGGGACGGCTGGTGTATGGGACAGACTTTCCCCTGATTAACATGGCCTTGGTGTCCCCATGGTACTTCCCGCTGAACCTCGAGTGGCGCACCATGCGGCGGCTGGCCGCCTTGGCCAACCCCTGGGATCGCGACGTCGAGTTGAAACGGGCGCTCGGTGTGCCGGCGGAAGTGTTTGAGGCCGGGGCCGGGCTGCTGCGGTTGCCGGCCGCGCGGGTGGGGGTCCGGGCACCGCCGATTTTGACCTTCCCCGGGGGTCCGGGCCTGACTAGGTTCGCGCGCGTTTTCGCTATGGCCCTGCGACTCTACAACACCCTGAGCCGTTCGATCGAGCCGTTCGTTCCCTGGGATCCCGAAGGCCGCGCGGTCGGCATGTACGTGTGCGGGCCGACGGTCTACGACTTTGGGCACATCGGGAACTTCCGGACCTTCGTGTTTGCCGACCTGGTGCGGCGCCACCTCGAGTTCCGGGGATACGAGGTGACCCACGTGATGAACGTGACCGATGTCGAGGACAAGATCATCCGGCGGGTGCGGGAGACGGGGCTGGCGCTGGCGGCGTACACGGCGCAGTACGAGCAGGCCTTTCTTGAGGACGCCCGGACCTTGAACCTGCTGGCGCCGCACCATCGCCCGCGCGCGACGGAGCACATCGGCGACATCGTGGAACTGATTGCGAAGCTGATGGCGCAGGGCCTCGCTTACCAAGCCGCCGACGGGTCGGTGTACTTCAGCATCGGCAAGTACCGGAGTGCGGGCCGCCGCTACGGGGTGCTCAAGACGCTCGATCTCGAGACCATGCGCGTCGGGGAACGGGTGGCCGCCGACGAGTACGACAAGGAATCCGTGGCCGACTTCGCGTTGTGGAAGGCACGCGTGCCGGAGGACGGGGCGGTGTTCTGGCCCAGCCCTTGGGGGGAAGGGCGGCCCGGCTGGCACATCGAGTGCAGCGCCATGAGCATGCGGTTGCTCGGCCCCAGCTTCGATCTGCACCTCGGTGGCGAGGATCTGATCTTCCCGCATCACGAGGACGAGATCGCCCAGAGCGAAGGCGCCGCGGTGCAGGAGGCGGGACGGCCGTTTGTGAAGCACTGGCTGCACGGGGCCCACCTGCTGGTCGAAGGCCGGAAGATGAGCAAGTCGCTGGGCAACTTCTTCACGATCCGCGACCTGCTGGTCAAGGGGGCGACCGGGCGTGAGATCCGGTATCTGTTGCTTACCGGCCATTATCGCGAGCCGTTCAACTTCACCCTGGACGGTCTGGCCGCGGCACGTGCGGCGCTGGGCCGGATCGACGAGTGCCTGGGCAAGCTGCGGGCGTTGGCGGGCGCGACCCGTGCGCAACACGCGCCGGCCTTGGTGCAGCGGTTTACGGAGGCGTTGGACGACGATCTGAACATCTCGGCGGCGTGGGCGGCGGTGTTCGAGTGGGTGCGTGACACCAACCGGGCCCTGGCCGAGGGCAACCTCTCTCCCGCCCAAGCCGCTGCGGGACTGGCGGCATGGGCGCGCGCGTGGATCAGGTGCTCGGGGTGGGGGGCGGTCGAGGAGCAAGCGCCGGCGGACCTGGTCGCTCTCGCGGAGGAACGGCAGGCGGCCCGGAAAGCAAAGGATTTTGTCCGGGCGGATGCCCTTCGACTGACGCTCAGGGACCGGGGATGGGCGGTCGAGGATACCCCCAAGGGTCCGAAGCTGAAGCGGCTGTAAATTTTGGCTCGCCAGGGGGTTCGGAAAACGCTACCTTGCGCCGCCATGATCAAGGCGTGTCGAAGCTGTTGGCCCCATGTCATGGGGGTGCTCTGCGCGTTGACCGGTGCGTTCCGGATGGGCGGCCGAACCGGCGGCCACCGGCGCACCCGCAACCCCACCCGCAAGCCCACCGGCACTGGTACCTCCGTTGCCACCTGATCCTGCTGCCGCGGGCGGTTCGGTCAGGGTTGGGGTGGCGCCGACCGGGACGACCGTGCGGGGCATCACGAACCGGTTGCCGACCGTGACGGCGGTTCCGGGAACCCCCTTGCTGCGCCCGCCGCCGCGGCGCTGGCCCGTCCCCCCGAGACGCCCTACGCCACACCCACCACCGATCCGACCTACGTGCCCGGCCTGTTGCCCGGTCCGGTGAACCGCGGGTTGGTGGGCCCCTCGCCGGTGATCCGCCCGGGGATGCCGGCGGCGTTGGGACAATCGCTCGGACCGGGGGTGGCGGGTTCACAACCTCTCCCCGGACACAGGACACGGTACTTGCCTGGGATGGACTGGTGAAGGAAGTCACGCTGAAACCGGGGGAGACCAAGGCTTACTTCACGTTTTCGTTCACTAATACGTCGCCGGACGAGGTGATCGTGACCGCGGTGCGGACCTCCTGCGGTTGCACGACGGCCAAGGTGCCGCGTCTGCCCTGGCGGTTGCCGGGCGGGACCAACGCCTCGTTTGACGTCGTGGTGGATGTGGCGGGCAAGAGCGGCGTCGTCACCAAGACCGTGACCACGGAGACCTCCGCCGGGTACCGGTACCTGACCACGCGGGTCACGGTGCCCGCCACCGGGGTTGGGGCGATGGCGGCCGACGAGCGCACGCGCAACATCCAGGTGGCCCTGGCCGACCGGCAGGCGGTCTTGAAGGGGGAATGTGCCGTCTGCCATGTGACCCCGGGCGTGGGCAAGCAGGGGCAGGAACTCTACGACGCAGTCTGTGGCGTCTGCCACGAGGCCGAGCACCGCGCCTCGATGGTCCCGAACCTCCGGGCGATGAACAAACCGTTTCGCGCCGAGGACTGGCGGCAGATCATCCGGGAGGGTCGCAAGGACAGCCTCATGCCGGCCTTCGCCGTGGAGCACGCCGGGGTCCTGACCGATGCCCAGATTGAATCGCTGGTGACTTATCTGACGGGTCCTTTCAAGAGCGGAGGTCCGGCGGTGAGCCAGCGCGCCCCGGTTCCCGCGCGGGCTTCACCGGCCCCACCGCCGCCAGTGGTGACGCCCGGGCGGCCGACCCGCTGAGATGAAGCCCGTAGACCGTCTCGAGGCCGGCCCGTCCAGGGCTCGGGAGGAGGTGCGAGTGGGGGAGGCTGGCTGAAGCCCCCGATTGCCGTGGTGCTCCCGCCCCCGCCGGTCACAGCCGCTCGTGCGAAGCCGCACAACTTGTGGCTGAACCTGGGCTTCAATGCGGTGGCGCCGGCGATCATCCTCTCCCTGCTCAGTGATTCGAGTCGTCTGGGTCCAACGCGTGCCCTGATTCTGGCCCTCTTGTTCCCACTCGGGTACGGCGCGTGGGACTTGGTAACGCGGCGGAGCTGGAACCTGTTCTCCGTGATTGGCATTGTCGGGACGCTGCTGACCGGCGGTCTGGGCCTCTTGAAGATGAGCGGCTTCTGGTTTGCGGTGAAGGAGGCGGCGGTTCCGACCGTGCTGGCGGCGGCGGTCCCGTTGTCGCTGCGCACGCGTCAGCCCTTGGTGAAGACGTTGCTTTACAACGACCAGGTGTTGAACACGGGCCGGATCCAGGACGCGCTCGAAGCGCGCGGGACCGTGGCCGAGTTTGACCGGGTGCTGGCGTGGATTTCGTGGGTGCTGGGTTTCACCCTTCTGGCCAGCGCGCTGGTGAATTTCGCGCTGGCCTGGTGGCTGCTGCCTGAACAGTCGGGTACGGATCACTTCAACCGGCAATTGGCCAAGCTGCAGTTCTGGAGTTGGCCGGGTACGTTCATCCCCCGTGTCGGTGGGCATGTTTCTGGCCCTGATGCGGCTCATGCGGGGCCTTGAAACCCTGACCGGCCTCGAGCGTTCCGAACTGTTCCACCCGGCGGATTCCCGGTCCTGAGGCGGCTTCACCGGGACTTCACGCCGGTGAGGCAGAGGGCCAGGAAACGGCCGAGACGGCGGAGGCGCGAGGCGGGTTCGAGGCGCGGTTGAAGGTCGGGGACTGACGGGCCGTGGGGTTGGGGGGAAGGCGATGCGCGAGCGGACCAGCAGCGTGCCCAGACACCAGTCCGCCAACGGCAGCACCACATTGAAGTTCTTGTGCATGTAGCGGTGGTGCAGGATGTGGTGGCCGTTGAGGCGAAAGAAGACGCCGGAACGTTCGACGGCGCGGCGGCGCGGCAGGTGCATGCACCAGTGCAGGTACTCGTAGGTCGCAAAGTAGCTCGCGAAGGCCAGCAGCGAGCCGGCGGCCAGTCCCCAGCATTGGGTGACCCAGGCGACGACCAGAAATGGGAGTTCGCAAAGCAGCACCAGCACCGGGCCGTTCCACCAGGCCATGGGAATCGTGTGTTTGTCCTCTTCCCGCCGTAAGTGGTAGGTCTCATCGGCACGGAAGATCCGGTGATGCACCAGGGCGTGGGCGTGGAAGGGATACCGGAATCCCAGGAACGGCCGGTGCATGACGTAGCGATGGAGCACCCACTCGAAAAAGGAAGCCAGAATCACCGCACCGATGAAACCCAGGGCCCCCAGAAAATAATGTCACGCATGCAGCCGCACGACCCGGGAGCTCAAGTCCGCTCACCCCGGGAGCCTGGCTCCCAAGCCCCGGTACCGGGGTTCACAGTCTTCGCACGTGGCGGCCAGGCCAGGTGGCGGGGGGTGGAGCTGGGGACACTCATCCTTCGAGCGCCCTCAGGTCAGGCGCGGAAGTTATGCCTTGCTTTAGTCCGAGGCGCAAGTCGGGAAGCGAAGCCAGGGAAGATTTGGCGCCGGTGCCGCCCTTCGGTACTGTCCTCGACGCATGTCCGACCGAACGTTGAGAGTCCTGCTGGTGGTGGGCAGCCTGCGGGAACATTCCGCAACGCGCATGGTGCTGAACGAGGTGGCGGCCCGGCTCGCCGCCGCCGGCTGCACAACCGACCTGCTCGACCTGGGCGTCGAACCGTTGCCCTTGTACAATCCGGACACGGCCCACGAAGCGGCCGCCTTTGCGGGCGTGCAAGCGCGCGTCGAGGCGGCCGATGTGCTCGTGCTCGGGACACCAGATTACCACGGGAGCATCAGCAGCCCGCTGAAGAACTTCCTCGACCACTTCTGGCACGAGTTCGCGGGCAAGCTCTTCCGTGACGCTCGTCGCGTCCCACGAGAAGGGGTTGACCGCCTTGGACCAGTTGCGAACTGTCGCGCGGCAATGCTACGCGTGGACCCTGCCTTACGGCGTGTCGTTCGTGGAGAAAGGCGACGTGCGGGAGGGCCAGATCGTGAACCCCAAGCTCGCCGAGCGGCTGACCATGCTCGTCCGCGACACCCGGGTTTATGGCGCCCTCCTGGCCGGGCAGCGGGCGATCGACCTGGCGGGTGGCGAATCGGGCTTTCTGGCCCGGCTGCGCCACTAAGACCCGACCGGCTGGTGCAAAGAGACCGTAGGCGCCGACGTCAGGAGGCGTTTTCGGTGAGGAGGCGTTGTGAGCCGAGAGGACCACGACTTCGCCTCCCGACGTCGGCGCCTACGGGGAGGGCGGGGGGAGTCCGGGCTACGACACGTGGAGGTCCGCCTTGATCTGGAAGCGTTCGATGCGCTTGCGGAGGGTGGCCCGGGTCATGCCCAGCAGCCGGGCGGCTTGGACCTGGTTGCCGCGGGTCTCCCGCAGCGCGTGGAGCACCAGTTCGCGCTCGACGGCGTCAATGATCCGGCGCTGCGGCTCCTGGCGCGCCCACTGAAACAAGGCGCTGGCCAGGCTGGCGAGATCGGGCGAAGGCGCGGCTGCGGCGGGAGAAGGCTCGGGCGCCGGGCTTGGCGGTGCGTCGGGCGAAGCCGCGGCGGACGGTCGACGTGTGGCCACAGGTTGGGTCACCTCCGCGGGCAGGTCCTCCAGGAGAATCGCTTCACCTTTGGCGACGACGGTGGCGTGCTCGATGGCGTTTTCCAGTTCGCGGACGTTTCCCGGCCACCGGTATCGTTCGAGCACTGCCAGGGCATCGGCGGACAGGGACTTGGGCTGTTGACGGTGGTCCTGCGCGAACTTGCCGAGGAAATAGTTCACGAGCAGGGCGACGTCGCCCGGCCGTTCCCGGAGCGGCGGCAGGCGGAGGCGGACCACGTTGAGGCGGTAGAAGAGGTCCTCGCGGAAACGGCGTTCGGCCACGGCCTGTTCCAGGTTCTGGTTGGTGGCGGCGATGACGCGGACGTTGGCCTGGAGGGTCTGGTTGCCGCCGACCCGCTCGAAGGTTCCCGACTGGAGCACGCGCAGCATCTTGGTCTGGGTGGCGAGGCTCAGGTCCCCGATCTCGTCGAGGAAGAGGGTGCCCTGATGGCATTGTTCGAAGCGGCCGATGCGTTGGGAAGTGGCTCCGGTGAAGGCGCCTTTCTCATGACCGAACAGCTCGCTTTCAAGGAGGGGTTCGGGCAGGGCGGCGCAGTTGACGGCGAGGAAAGGCTGCTGGCTGCGGCGGCTGTGGTGGTAGATGGCGCGGGCCACGAGTTCCTTGCCCGTGCCGCTCTCGCCGGTGATGAGGGCGGTGGCGTCGGAGGCAGCCAGTTGGCCGATCCGTTTGAAGACCTCCTGCATGGCGGGGCTGCGGCCCACGATGCCCAACTCGAAGTCCTCCTGGTCGAGCAGGGGTTGGTACGACACCACCTGCCGCATGGCGCGGGCGGCACGCAGGGCGCCGAAGACGATCTCCTTGAGCTTGGGGACCTCGAAGGGTTTGAGGAGGTAATCGAAGGCCCCCAGCTTCATGGCCTCGATGGCCGTCTGGGTGGTGCCGTAGGCGGTCATCAGGATGACGGGCAACCGCGCGTCAATCTGGCGGATGCGGCGGAGGGTCTCGAGGCCGCTCAGCCCGCCAAGGCGGACGTCCATGAGGACGAGGTTCGGGTGCACTTGGGGGATGAGGCGGAGGCCTTCCTCGCCGCTGGAGGCGGTGATCAGTTCGAGTTCCGTGGCGGGGAAGATGCGCCGGAACGAGTAGAGCATGTCCGCCTCGTCATCGATGAGCAGGAGCTTGTCCATACGCCTCTGGGATCCGTCCCTGAAATCTGAATCACCGGTCGCCGGCCATTCCCGAAACCAGCCACCCACCCGGGGTGGCTCGCCGCAACGTCTTCGGTCGAGCGCGCCGGCTGGGGACAGGCAATCCCAGTCCAACGCCGTCCGCAGGCCCTCACCCGGCGGCGCTTCGGTCGTGGAGCGCCGAGTTCCCGGGTTGGCAGACACCTTCGGCCAGGCGACGAGACTCGGTGTCGAGCCACTCCAGGATCGCCGAAAGGGCTTGTTCGACCTTGACTGCCCGCAATCCTTCGCGCCGTGGCTTGAGCTCAACCTCCCCGCGGGCGAGGGATTTCTCGCCCAGATTCACGCGCAGCGGAAACCCGATGAGATCAGCATCCTTGAACTTGACGCCCGGGCGTTCGTCCCGGTCATCCAGAAGCACCTCGACACCGCGGGCCGTGAGTTCGTCGTGCCAGGTCTGGGCGAGGCCGAAGGCGGGATGGTCGGGGGCGACGTTCAGGGGGGTGAGGCAGACGGCAAACGGAGCGGTGGTGAGCGGCCAGACGATGCCGTCCCGGTCGTTACACTGCTCGATAATGGCCTGGACGGTGCGGGTGATGCCGATGCCGTAGCAGCCCATGACGCACGGGTGTTGATGACCGACCTCGTCGAGGTAGAGGGCGTGGAGGGCTTCGCTGTACTTGGTGCCGAGCTTGAAGACGTGACCCACCTCGATGGCGCGGCGGAGTTTGAGCGGTTGGCCGTTGACCGGCCCCCGTTCGCCCGCTCGCACGGTGCGCAGGTCGGCCCAGTCGGTGACGCGGACATCCCGGTCGAGATCGACGTGGCGGAGGTGGAAGCCATCCTCGTTGGCGCCAGTCGTCATGCCCGCGGCACCCCGCAGCGCGCCGTCGGCGAGGACGCGGAGGTCGGGCGTCTTGAGGGTGGCGGCGACGGCACCGAGGCTGCCGGGGTGGGCGCCGAGCACGGCGAAGACTTCTTCGGGGGTGGCGGGGCGGAAGACGTTGGTCCCGAGCGCACCGGCGAACTTCGCTTCGTTGAGCTGGTCATCGCCACGCAGGAGGACGAGCACGGGTTCGGACTCGGCTTCCTCGGAGCGTTTGACCATCAGGACGAGCGTCTTGATCTGAGCAGGGGCGGCGACGCCGTAGGGCGGGGCACTGAGGGCTTCGATGGTAAGGACCCCCGGGGTGGGGAACTTCTCGGGCGCAGGGCCGGTCGAGTGGGTGGGGGTCGGCTCGAGCGGGCCGCGGCTGGTCGCCTTCTCGAGGTTGGCGGCGTAGGAACCCGACTCGCAGTAGACCACCTCGTTCTCGCCGGTCTCGGCGGGGACCATGAACTCGTGGGAAAACTTGCCGCCGATGACGCCGGTATCGGCCTCGACGGGAAGGGTGCGGAGGCCGCAGCGGGCGAAGATGCGGGTGTAGGCGTCGTACATCTTCTGGTAGCTGACCTGCGCCGCGGCGTCGGTGATGTCGAAGCTGTACGCGTCCTTCATGATGAACTCCTTGGCGCGCATGAGGCCGAAGCGCGGCCGGATTTCATCCCGGAACTTGGTTTGGATCTGGTAGAAGTTGCGCGGCAACTGGCGGTAGGAGCTGATCTCGCCCGCGACGAGCGTGGTGATGACCTCCTCGTGGGTGGGGCCGAGAAGCCACTCCTTGTTGGCACGGTCCTTGACCTTGTAGAGGACCTCGCGGGCGGTGACGTAGCGTCCGCTCTGCTGCCAGATCTCGGGCGGCTGCAGGGCGGGCATGAACACCTCGATGGCACCGGCCCGGTCCATCTCCTCGCGGACAATCTGCTCGACCTTGCGCAGGACCCGCAGGCCGAGGGGCAGGAAGGTGTAGAGACCGCCGGTAAGCTTGCGGACCAGGCCGGCGCGCAGCATCAGCTTGTGCGAGACGATCTCGGCGTCGGCCGGCGTTTCCTTGAGCGTGGGGATGAATGTTTGAGTCCAGCGCATGGTAGGGTCAAAGGGGCAGGGGTAGCCGGGAGGCCAGGGCAGGTCCGGCCGCGGGCGGCCGGCGGGCACGGCGGGAGGGCCAGTCGTCGGAGGCAGCGAACAAGGCGCGGGTGGGCCTGAGGGCCGGGCGATTCACTTCACGGTGTTGACCAGGGGCGCCATGCCCTGGATGCGGACCTCAAGGCGATCGCCCGACTCGATGGGGCCGACGCCGCTGGGCGTGCCGGTCAGGATGACGTCGCCCGGCAGCAACGTCATGTTGGTGGAGATGAAGCTGACGAGTTGGAAGCAGTTGAAGATGAGCTGGCCGGTGTTCGAGTTCTGGCGGAGCTGGCCGTTCTGGAAGAGCTGAATGGACAGCTCGTGCGGGTCGATCTTGGTCTCCACGTACGGGCCGAGCGGCGTGAACGTGTCGAAGGACTTGCACCGCGCCCACTGGCTTTCGGCGGCCTGAATGGTGCGGTCGCTCACGTCCTGGGCGGCGGTGTAGCCGAAGATGTAGCGGGCGGCGGCGGCGGGGGTGACGTTGCGGACACGCCGGCCGATGATAATGGCCAGCTCAGCCTCGTAATCCACGCGATGGCTGGCGAAGGGGATCTCGATCTTGGCGCCGTCGGGCAGCAGGGAGGTGGGGGCTTTGAGCCAGAAGAGGGGTTCCTTGGGGATCGGCTTGCCGGACTCGCGCGCGTGATCGGCATAGTTCAAACCCACGGCGATCACCTTGGAGGGGGCCACCGGGACGAGAGTCTTCAAGCCCTTGAGTGAAGTCGGCTTCTTCTCAAAGGAAGGCGAGCCAAACACGTCGCCGATCAGCCGGAACAGCTCACCGTCCACGACTTTGGCGAAAAAAATATCATCAGCCTTCTGGAAGCGGCCTATGGCAGCCATAAAAGAATGGTGTTACGTGTAGCAAACGCGAGACCGACCCGGCAAGCCGAAAGTCGGACCGGCTTCAGGACGCGAGGGGGAGAGGCGAGTGCCGGCCGAGCGGACGTCGGTGATGCAAAGGGGGAAGCTCAAAGCTCAAAGCTCAAGGGAAGCGTCCTGTTCCTGCCGGACCCGCTCAGGGGCCATGAACCGTAGCCACCGACGTGAGGAGGCGGACCCGAGGGAATCCGGCTCCTCACGTCGGCGGCTACGAGGGGACGGTTCATGGGATGTTCAGGGATTTCAGGGAACCCATCCCGCTCAACCCGGACCGGCCAGCCAGGTGGCGCGGATCCAACCGCCGTGGGCCGGGCGTGCTGCGTGGGGAGTGTGCCGGCTCTCAGCGGAGCTTTGCGGGAGGGAGCAGCCGGCGGGACGCCCGCCCCACAGATTGAGGGCGCGCCCCCCTCAGCCTAATCCCTGATGTTCGTAATCGGCGGAGAATCTGAGACGGGGCGTCCCTCTCCCGATGACGAACATCGGGGATGGGGGAAGGGACGTGGTTCTGATCGACTGGCGCAGGGATCATGAGGCGACCTGGCGGGATGCCCCGCCCGCATTCCTCCTTATGCGTCTGCGGTCCGGCTCAAGGAGTCGGTCTTGGCGCGGCGGCGACTTCCCGCGGCCGTTCTGGTGCGCTGGCTGGCGCGGCGGGCGGCGCGCGGCGTGGCGCGGACTTCGCGGGGGAGGCGAGACGGGCGGGGGTTCCGGGGTGAGCGGAGGCGGCTTGGCGGGCGGTGGCTCGGGAGCCGTCGCCTCGTGGATGGACTGGCGGAGTTGGGCGAGCTTTTGGTCGACCTCCTGCCGGGCTCTCTTGACCGTTCGCTGGGCGGCGTTGAGGGCGTCGCTCAGCAGGCCGCAGGCGCGCCGAATGTGGCGGGTGTAGGCGCCGTCGGTGAGCTCGATGCCCCGTGCTTTAAGGAAGTCGGTGACGTGCTGGTAGAATTCGTCCTGGCCGATGGTCTTCATAGCGTGTTCGGATGCGTGGACGCAGCGTAGCGGTGGCGCGCAGGATAACGATTACAGGTCCGTGGGGCAATTGTAGCCTGGGACCGTCGCGAGGCGTGAGTCTCGTCACCTCGACTCCTACGGGCCGACCGTCGCTCTGTCGCACCAGCAATTCTCGTTTCGGCAGGTGCAGGCTGAGACCGACGAGGCGCAGGCGCGAGTGACGGAGATCTTCGGCGCCAGCCCCCGAACGATTTGCATTCTTTGCGGGACTCGAGGGAGGTTCCATCGGCAGGGGCTCTGAATCGGCGGGATGAAAGGTCCGGGGAGTGGTCCCGCAGATTCAAAGCGACCGCAGATTGGGCGAGAGGTCGGACTGTTCCGGGGACGGGTTCGAGGGAGATTCCGTTGGCGGGGGCTCTGAATCGGTGGGAGGAAGGGTACGGGGAATGGCCCCGCAGATTCAAAGCGACCGCAGATGGGGCGAGAGGGTGGACTGTTCCGGGAGCGGGTTCGGGGGAGGTTCCATCGGCAGGGGCTCTGAATCGGCGGGATGAAAGGTCCGGGGAGTGGTCCCGCAGATTCAAAGCGACCGCAGATGGGGCCAGAGGGTGGACGATTCCGGGGACGGGCTCGAGGGAGATTCCATCGGCGGGGGCTCTGAATCGGTGGGAGGAGGATTCGGGGCATGGCCCCACAGATTCAAAGCGACCGCAGATTGAGCAGGAGGGTGGGCTGGACCTGGGACGGGTTCGAGGGAGATTCCATCGGCGGGGGCTCTGAATCGGTGGGATGAAAGGTACGGGGAATGGTCCCGCAGATTCAAAGCGACCGCAGATTGGGGGAGGCGGGTGGATTGTAGCGGGGCGGGTTCGAGGGAGATTCCATCGGCAGGGGCTCTGAATCGGCGGGGTGAAAGGTCCGGGGAGTGGTCCCGCAGATTCAGAGCGACCGCAGATGGGGCAGGAGAGTGGGCTGGACCCGGGACGGGTTCGAGGGGGATTCCATCGGCGGGGGCTCTGAATCGGTGGGAGGAGGATTCGGGCATGGCCCCACAGATTCAAAGCGACCGCAGATTGAGCAGGAGGGTGGGCTGGACCTGGGACGGGTTCGAGGGAGATTCCATCGGCGGGGGCTCTGAATCGGTGGGATGAAAGGTACGGGGAATGGTCCCGCAGATTCAAAGCGACCGCAGATGGGGCCAGAGGGTGGACGATTCCGCGGACGGGCTCGAGGGAGATTCCATCGGCGGGGGCTCTGAATCGGTGGGAGGAGGATTCGGGGCATGGCCCCACAGATTCAAAGCGACCGCAGATTGGGCGAGAGGGTGGACGATTCCGGGGACGGGCTCGAGGGGGGATTCCATCGGCGGGGGCTCTGAATCGGCGGGGTGAAGGTACGGGGAATGGCCCCACAGATTCAAAGCGACCGCAGATTGGGCGAGAGGGTGGACTGTAGCGGGACGGGTTCGAGGAGGTTCCATCGGCGGGGGCTCTGAATCGGTGGGAGGAGGATTCGGGGCATGGCCCCACAGATTCAAAGCGACCGCAGATTGGGCGAGAGGGTGGACGATTCCGGGGACGGGCTCGAGGGAGATTCCATCGGCGGGGGCTCTGAATCGGCGGGGTGAAAGGTCCGGGGAGTGGTCCCGCAGATTCAGAGCGACCGCAGAGGGGTGGCCAGCCTGAGTCCCATTTCGCCTTCTAACACCTGCCCCTTCCCAGTTGGCAGGCCCTGCTGCGCTTCATGAGGCGCGGACTCGCGATCGGGCCCTATGCTGAGCCGAGCTGAGCCCAGCGGCCCGCCCAGGCGAGGTGTGCCCGAACCCAGCCAAACCTCTGCGTTCCCAGTCACCCAAGCCAAAATGAGAACTGCTGCCGTCGCAAGGCGCAAGTTTGACGTCCTCCGCGTTGGTTGGTACAACCCGCGCGTGACATCCGCCTGTTGCTCGCACATGGGCCGGTGCGCCGCCGCGTGCCGCCCCGGCGGGTTTGGACGTTTGGTCGCCTGCTTCCCGCCATGAACGATGCCCCTCCTTGAAGTACCGACGCATTCTGTTGAAGATCACGGGCGAAGCCCTGGGCGAGGCGGCGACCGGCAGCGGCATTTGCCCGACCGGATTCACGGGATCGCGGGCGAGATCCGCGAGGTGCGCGAGCTAGGTGTGCAGGTGGTGGTGGTGGTGGGGGGAGGCAACATCTTCCGGGGTGCGCGGGGCAGCCGTCAGGGCATCGACCGGGCCACCGGGGATTACATGGGGATGCTGGCGACGGTCATCAACGCCCTGGCGCTGCAAGACGCCCTTGAGAAGCAAGGCGTGCCCACGCGCGTGCAGACCGCCATTGCCATGGCGCAGGTGGCCGAAGCCTTCATCCGTCGCCGCGCGGTGCGGCATCTTGAGAAGGGGCGCGTGGTGATCTTCGCCGGCGGGACGGGCAATCCGTATTTCTCGACGGACACTGCGGCGGCACTGCGGGCGACCGAGATCGGGGCGGACATCATCCTGAAAGCCACCAAGGTCGACGGCATTTACACCGAGGATCCGAAGAAGAATCCCGACGCCCGGCGCTACGACCGGCTCACTTACCAGGCGGCGCTGGACGGGCGGTTGGAGGTGATGGACGCGCCAGCCTTCGCGCTGTGCCGCGACAACTCAATGCCCCTGATTGTGTTCGATCTCTTTCAACCCCGGAACATCCGGCGCGTGGTCCTGGGCGAAGCCATTGGCACGTTGGTGACCGGGAGTTGACGCCCCGCGGCCGCGCCCGTATAGCACCCCCCACATTCAACCTGAAACGATCCCTATGGCGATAGACGACATCCTCCTCGAGGCCGAGGAAAAGATGAGCAAGACCGAGCAGTTCGTCGTCCATGAATTCTCCGGTGTCCGCACCGGCAAAGCCTCGCCGGGCCTGGTCGAGAATCTCATGGTGGAGGCGTACGGCTCCCCACATGCGCCTGCGCGAACTGGCGGGGATCACAACCCCCGAACCGCGGATGCTCGTCCTGACTCCCTGGGACGCCAACACCCTGCATCCCATCGAGAAGGCGATTCAGAAGGCCAACCTCGGCCTCAATCCCGCCATCGACAAGAAGGTCATCCGGCTGGTCTTTCCCGAGCTCAGCGCCGAGCGGCGTCAGGAATTCATCAAGATCGTCCGGAAGATGGCCGAGGATGGCCGCGTGGCCATCCGCCACGTCCGGCGCGACGCCATGGAGCAGCTCAAGAAGGAGGCCAAGAGCGGTGGCGTGGGCGAGGACGCCGAGAAACACGCCGAGAAGGAACTGCAGAAGCTGACCGACGAGTACATCGCGAAGGTGGATCGCCACCTCGAACACAAGGAAAAAGAAATCCTCACCGTCTAGGGTGGCTGACCCCGTTGCCACCGCAGCGGCTCCCGGGACCTCCGCCCAGCGCGGAGGGGCGGCGGTGTTCCTGGATCGGGACGGCACGCTCATCACCGAGAAGGAGTACCTGAGCGATCCCGCCGGAGTCGAATTGCTGCCCGGCGTGGCCGCGGCCCTGCGGCGGTTGCGCGACGCGGGCTTCCGACTGTTCATCGTCACGAACCAGTCCGGCATCGGGCGCGGTTACTACACGGAGGCCGACCTGCATCGGGTGAACGCCCGTCTGCTCGAGTTGCTCGCCCCGTGGGGGATTCACTTCGACAAGATCTACTTCGCACCGGAAGCGCCGGACCAGCCCAGCCGCGGGCGCAAGCCTTCCCCGCAATTCCTGTTCGACGCCCGTGATGAATTCGGCGTCGATCTCGCGGCGAGCAGCGTGGTCGGGGACAAGCTCGCCGACGTCCAGTGCGGTCAGAACGCCGGCGTCAAACAGAGCGTGCTCGTGCGAACGGGTTATGGCGCGCAAGTCGAACGCGCTGCCGCGGGACAACTCGAGGGCGCTGTCGTGGTGGATGACCTCGCGGCCGCGGCGGACCTGATCCTGCGTGCGGCGAGGCGGCCGGTGGCCCCGGAGGCCGGCGCGGCGCAACCCCCTGAGCTCATGAAGACGATAGGCATCATCCCGGCCCGGTACGGGAGCACGCGTTTCCCCGGCAAACCGCTGCATCCCATCGCCGGCAAGCCCCTGTTGCAGCACGTCGTCGACCGCTGCCGCCAGGCCCGCGTGCTGGCCGAGGTCATTGTCGCCACGGACGACGAACGGATCGCCACGGTGGCCCGCGCCTTCGGACCGGTCGAGTTGACCCGACCCGATCATCCCAGCGGCACCGATCGCGTCGCCGAGGTGGCGCGTCGCTGCGCGTGTGACGCGGTGGTGAACATCCAGGGAGACGAACCCCTGCTGGACCCAGGCGTGATCGACGCGGTCGTGGCGGCGCTTGAGAACGCCGGGATGTCCACCGCGGCCACTCCTTTGCGGGACCCGGCGGAGTACGAGGATCCCAACGCGGTCAAAGTGGTGGTGAGCGTGAGCGGCCGGGCCCTTTACTTCTCGCGCCGCACGATTCCGTATCTTCGCGAGGCGGCCGACCGACCGGTGGCGGAGCAGATGGGCGGGTTCCCCTTCCTGAAGCACCTGGGGATCTACGGCTACCGGCGCGACGTCCTCCTGCGTCTGGTCGACCTGCCGGTGTCCGCGCTCGAACAGGCCGAGCGGCTCGAACAGCTCCGGGCCCTGGAAAACGACGTGCCCATCGCGGTCGTGCAGGTCCCGCACGACAGCGTGGGGGTGGACACGCTCGAGGACGCCCGGCGCGTCGAGCGTTGGCTGCTCGGCTCAGCCCCGGCTGCCGCCGCGTGAGCCTGCCCTTCCGATGAACCTGGGTCCGGGACGCGAACCCGCGCCCGCACTGTGCCAGATCGTAGCCGGGGGTCGCGCGGGTTCGCGAGCGAGACCCCCGGCGGTTCCCGCGTGACAACCCCCGGGACCCTTCGCAGACTCCGCCGCGCACGAATCCATGAGCAAGAAGACCCAACCGCCCGCCCGTTCCGGGGCGTTTCGCCGGCGGACCGGACGCCGAGGTGGCCGCGTTCACCCAGTCGGTCACGTTCGACTGGCGCCTGTGGAAGCAGGACATCCTCGGATCAATGGTCCATGCGACCATGCTGCGGCGGGTGGGACTGCTGACCGCGGCGGAGCAGCGGGACATCGTGGCCGGCCTGGAAGCGATCGCGGGTGACATCGCCGCGGGGCGGTTTGTCTGGCAACCCGAGCTCGAGGATGTGCACATGAACATCGAGGCCGAGTTGACGCGGCGCGTCCCCGCCGGGGCCAAGCTGCACACCGGCCGCTCCCGGAACGATCAGGTGGCGGTCGACCTTCGGCTTTGGTTGCGCGACGAGCTCATGAACCTGAGCGAGGAGTTGCGAGGCTTGCAGGAGGCGCTGGTCACCCTCGGCGAGCGCTCGGCGGCTGTGCCGATGCCCGGCTACACGCACCTGCAGCGAGCGCAGCCGGTCAGCTTCGCCCATTACGTCCTGGCCTACGCCGAGATGTTCGAGCGGGATCGCGAGCGGCTCGGACATGCCTTCGAGCGCGTCAACGTCTGTCCCCTGGGCAGCGGGGCGCTGGCCGGCAGCACGCTGCCGCTGGACCGCGAACTGGTGGCCAGGCTGTTGGGATTCGTTGACGCCCGTGGCCGGGCCCGGTTGACCCAGAACTCGATGGACGCCGTCAGCGACCGCGACTTCGTGGTCGAGTTCAACGCGGCGGCCGCCCTGGTGGCGGTCCATCTCTCACGTCTGGCCGAGGACGTGGTCCTCTGGGCCAGCACCGAGTTCGGCTTCATCCGCCTGGCCGATGCCTTCACCACCGGTTCCTCGCTCATGCCGCAGAAGCGCAATCCAGACGTGGCGGAGCTGGTGCGCGGCAAGTCGGGGCGCGTGATCGGCAACCTGATGGCCTTGCTGACCCTCCTCAAGGGCCTGCCCATGTCCTACAACCGCGATTTGCAGGAGGATAAAGAGCGAGTTTTCGATACGGCGGACACCGTCCGGGCCTGCGTTCGAATGACCACCGGACTGCTGGCGAACACGACGGTGCAGGCAGCGGCCTGCCGGGCGGCGGCGGCTGACCCTGCCCTGCTTGCCACCGATCTCGCGGAGTACCTCGTGCGCAAGGGGGTGGCCTTCCGCTCGGCCCACCATGCGGTTGGACTGCTGGTCGCCGAAGCGGAGAAGACCGGGCGAGCCCTGAACCAGCTCAAACTAGAGGAACTGCAGGCCATTCACTGCGCCTTTGCCCCGGACGCGCTCCAGCTCTTCGATCTCGAGCAGGCAATGGAGCGGCGGCAGACCATCGGCGCGCCTGGTCGCAAGGAAGTTCAGCGGCAACTCCGACGCTGGCGCGGGCGGCTCGCTGCGGGGAAGCCAGCCGGAAAGCCGGCGGGCAGGCGGCGATAGCGCCGCCTGCGCGGCCGCGCGCCGCCCTCAGCGTTTCGGTCGTAAGAGGATGGCTTTCTTGGTCGTGCCGTCCACGGCCACGCTGTGGGTCTCGACCCCCGGATCATCCATCAAGGTCTGATGGACCACGTAGCGGTCGAACGCGTTCATGGGCTCCAGCTCGACGATGTCTCCCCAGCGCCGCACCTTCTCGGCGGCTTCCCGCGCCTTCTTGACCAGGGCCTCCCGGGCCTGCGAGCGGTAGTTGGCCACGTCGAGCGTGACCTTGGGCGATTCCTTGTCCGCCTGGAAGATCATCCGGTTGATGAGGTACTGGAGCTCGGCCAGCGTCTGGCCCTGGCGCCCGATCAAACGACCGGCGTCCTCGCATTCGATATCCAGGAGCACCCCCTGGTCGAAGGGGTGTTCGTGCAGCGTGGCGTTGAATCCAAGCAGCCGCAGAAACTCTTCCGTGATGGCTTTGGCGTTCGCGGGCATGGTCAGTTGGGGTTGGTCGGTGGGTTGGCCGGATCGAGTCTAGGACTTCTTCCGGGAGGAACCAGCGGGAGGCCGGGCCGGGGTCCGTGGCGCGGTCGGCGGGGTGGGCGCCGCCGGGTCGCCCAGGTTCTTGATCAGCTTCATTTGCAGAATGCTGAGGAGGTTCTGCACCGTCCAGTACAGCGCCAGGCCGGCCGAGAAGTTGTACAGGATGAAGATGAACATCAGCGGCATGTACTGCATCATCTTCTGCTGGATCGGATCGGCCCCGGGCGACACCGGCGTCAGCCGTGCCTGCCAGAACTGCGTGGCCCCCATGATCAGCGGCAGCGGGTTGAGCGGGAACCCGAAGAGCACCGCCACGGTGTCCGGTTGCGACAGGTCACAAGCCCACAAGAAGCGCGCGCCGCGCAGTTCGATGGCGCTCTGCAGCATCTGGTAGAAGCCGATGAACACCGGGATCTGAAGGAGGATGGGCAGGCAACCCCCGAGCGGGCTGACCTTGTGCTCCTTCATAAACTCCATCAGCTTCTGGTTCATCTTGCGCGGGTCGTCCTTGTACTTCTCCTGCAGCGCCTTCATCTGCGGCTGCAACGCCTGCATGCGCTTCATCGAACGTGTGCTCGCCTGCGTCAGCGGCCAGAACAGCAGCTTGATGATGATGGTGATGCCAATGATGCTGAAGCCGTAAGAGAAGCCCAGGCTGTGCAGACCGTTCATGCCCAGCAACAGGGCCCGCGCAAACCACCCGAAGAACGTCGTGAACCGCATCGCCAGATCCTGGTTCCGGCTCAGCTTCGCCAACGTGTGGTACTCCTTCGGACCCGCGAACACGTCCAGTCGCCACTCCAGGCTCTGCCCCGGGTTCAGCACCGCGGCGGGATACAGAAAGGCCGCCTGGTACCCGTGCGGTTGGGCCACCACGCGGCGGTCTTCGGCCCGTTCCGCGGCCGAGGGCGGGGGCAGCAGCACGCGGCGGGCGACCAGTTGCGGCGCCTGGGTCTGCGGCGCGGCGATCATCACGAAGAACTGGTTGTGGGCAGCCGCCCAGACGACGTTGCTCTGGCCCTCGCTGCGGAATTCGGCCCGCGGCGTTCCCGGGAAGCAGCCCAGCGTGCGGTTGGCAAACCAGCCTTCGTCGATGAACTGCGCCTTCTCGCCGTTGTAGACCTGCACCCCCAGGAGTTGGCCGGGATCGCGCCGGTTGATCGGCGTTGCCGTCCCGATCACGAGTTCCTGTTCCGGCAGACTCACCGGGGCCGTCCCCTGATGCTCCACACGAATGGTGGCGACCAGGAGATGGTTGGTGCTGGGCGAGAACTCCTTGATGAGCCGCAGCCCGTTCGTCAGCACCTTCTCGGCCCGAACCCCCGCCCAGTTCTTCGTGAGGGTGAAGGGCAGGCCGTCATCCAGGGCCGCTCCACCAAACAGCGCCAGGGCCGGCACTGGCGCCCCGGCGTTCAACGCGGCGGGCTCTGGCGGCAGCGCTGCCGCCTTGCGCCCGCACGCCACCGTGGCCTGGTAGTCCTTCAGCTCGACCTGTTTCAGGCCGCCGCCGTGGCTGGTGAACGTGTAGCGTGCCTCGGGCGTTTCCAGGGTGAGCAGTTCCTCGACGCCGCCAGGGCGCACCCAGGCCGCGGTCGGCGAGGAAGGTGCCGTGATCACGGGCGGCTCCGCCTCAGCCACCCGGCCCGGCGTCGACGGGCCTTCTCCCGGGCGCACCGGTTCGGCGAGGACGTTCGTCCCTGCGGGCCGGCGCGGCGGTGGGGGAACATCTGGTCCACGATCCGCGGCCAAAGCAGCATCAACGCGAAACAGGCAACAATGACGAGAATGGCCTTGCGGTCCATGAGCGAAAATCAATGCGGCGGGCCCGCCATCACGCCCGGCGCCGCCCCCGGCGCACGCGATGTCGTCACCTCCGATCTCGGGGCGGCAGGCTCGGGTACTGGATCGGATCCGCCCGCTCCCCAGGGATGGCAACGGCCGAGGCGCCGAAGCGCAAGCCAGCTCCCCCGGAAGGCGCCGTGGCGCCGGACCGCCTCAAGAGCATACACAGAACAGGTCGGGTGATAACGGCAACCGGAACCCAAACCTCCGAGCAACGCCAGCACCGGCGAGAGCGTCACGCGATACAGGCGAATCATCCCCACCAGGGTGTGCTGGGCCAGGTTCACGCCGCCGACCTCAACAGTGCCCGCCGGCGCAATGCCGCCAGAAAATCCTGTTCGACCTCGCCTGCGCGTTTGCCGGCGATCGATCGGCGCGCAACCAGCACCACGTCCAGGGGTCCTTTCAGTGCGTGCTGGTGCCTTCGAAAGGC
Organism: Verrucomicrobiota bacterium; assembly: GCA_027493615.1. Taxonomy (GTDB): domain Bacteria; phylum Verrucomicrobiota; class Verrucomicrobiia; order Limisphaerales; family J093; genus DSVZ01. The sequence goes on along the minus strand of JAOSKK010000035.1, from coordinate 378,583 downwards.
CTCCCGCAGCAGACGTCGGGCACGGTTCCGCACCACGGCCGAGCCCACCTTCCGGGAAGTCACCACGCCGACGCGGTTGGGACGGCCGGGTGCCACGGACAACCAGTTCAGAATCAGACAACCACACACCAGTCGCTCACCTCGTTGCCGGGTCGCGGCAAACTCAGCCGACCGCCGCAAGCGGAGGGCAGCGGGCAGGCCATAGCGCGAACGTGGTGGCGCGACCATGGCGCCAGCGCCTAGACCGGCGTGAGACGCTTTCGCCCCACTCGACGGCGGCGGTTGAGAACCATGCGCCCGCCGCGCGTGGACATGCGGGCCAGAAAACCGTGCTGACGCTTCCGGCGGATCTTCGATGGTTGGTACTGGCGTTTCATGATCAACAAGCTGAGCCGGAGCCGACAGCCGGCCCTCACGGCGTCGCTGCCGTCCGCCGTTGAGTCCGTCACTCCGTAAACAGGAGTGCGGAGCATAACGGCGGACGACCTCACGTCAAGTTCGGCAAGCACCGGAGAACCGCCCCCCAACCGCCCCCACTGCCCTTGTCTGATGATCCTCTGTAGGCTGCTCGCCCCCATCGGGCGCTGTGGCCTGGCCCGCAATGCGGCCGGTGGGCCTGCCGGGCCCTCACCTTGACACCCCCCGACCGCTTCTATAGTCCGCTACAATGTTCAACACTGAACCTGCGGTGGCCGGCGAGGAGCCTCCCCCTTCAGCGTCGCTTGCCGCGCTCAAACACTTCCGCCCGGCCGGGCGCGGCTCTTGGGCGGATGTCCCTGACCCCTCTGGAACGACTGGAAATGGCAGCTCCGCCACCGGATCACCACCCTCGAACAACTCGAGCGGCTTCTCCCCACACTCACCCCGGAGGAACGCGCCGGGGCCATCCTGGCCAACCACAGGCTGGCCATGGCCATCACCCCCGTACTTCTTCAACCTCATCGATCCCGCCGACGAGTTCTGCCCCATCCGCCGCCAGGTCATCCCCGCCTCGAGGAAACGGACACGGCGCCCTGGGAGATGACCGACCCGTGCGGCGAGGACAGTCACGCCCCCGTCCCGGGCCTCGTGCATCGGTACCCCGACCGCGTCCTCTTCCTGGTCACCGACCGCTGTGCTGCCTATTGCCGTTATTGCACCCGCTCCCGCCTGGTCAGCAACGCCACGGGGTATGACTTCCATCCCGAGTTCGACCGGCAGCTCGACTACATCGCCCGCACACCGGCCATCCGCGACGTCCTGCTCAGCGGTGGCGATCCGCTCCTGTTCAACGACGAGAAGCTCGAGTACCTGCTCAGCCGCCTCCGTTCCATCCCGCATGTCGAGTTCGTGCGCCTCGGAACCCGCATCCCGATCTTCCTCCCCCAGCGCATCACGCCCGAGCTGTGCCAGATGCTGCGGCAGTTCCATCCGCTCTTCGTCAGCATCCACTCGAATCACCCCCGCGAACTCACTACCGAGGTGCGCGACGCGCTGGGCCGGCTGGCCGACGCGGGCATCCCCCTCGGCAACCAGTCCGTGCTCCTCCGCCACGTGAACGACGACGTGCAGGTGATGAAGGCCCATGTCCAGAAGCTCCTCCGCTGCCGCGTACGCCCTTACTACCTGTACCAGTGCGACCTGATCGCCGGTTCCGCCCACCTGCGGGCCAGCGTCCGCAAGGGCCTCGAGATCATGGACGGTCTCCGCGGCCACACCAGCGGCTACGCCGTGCCCACCTACGTCATCGATGCCCCCGGCGGTGGCGGCAAGGTCCCGGTCAGCCCCGAGTATGTCCTCAGCCGTAACAAGGACCGCGTCGTGATCCGCAATTACGAGGGCAAGATCTTCGAGTACCCGGAAGCCATGGACGGACGGCCCCTGTTCCGCGCCTCGACCGGGAGCCTGGACGCTACCTGATGCCCCGCGAAACCGCGTCCGCCCGTGCGCAACGCCTCGCCGCTCTCCTCGAGGAGCTCGCGCGGACCTATCCCGACGCGCACTGTGAACTCCACCACCGCAGCCCGCTCGAGTTGCTCGTGGCCACCATTCTGTCCGCGCAGTGCACCGATCAGCGAGTGAATCAGGTCACGCCCGGGCTGTTCGCCCGCTACCCCACCGCCGCGGCCTACGCGCAAGCCCCCGCGCACGGAGCTCGAGAACGCCATCCGTTCCACCGGTTTCTTTCGCAACAAAGCCCGCAGCCTCCAGGCCTGCTGCCAGCGGCTTGTTGAAGGTCACGGCGGCGAAGTGCCCCGCACCATGGCCGAGCTCACCCGCCTCGAGGGCGTCGGGCGCAAGACCGCCAATGTCATCCTCGGAACCGCCTTTGGCCGGAACGAGGGCGTGGTCGTGGACACCCACGTCGCCCGCCTGGCCCGCCGGCTTGGTCTGACGCGTCACACGCAGCCCGAGAAGATCGAACAGGACCTGATGCGGCAGGTGCCCCGCGAGGACTGGACCCGTCTCAGTCACTGGCTCATCTGGCACGGACGCCGCCGCTGTCGCGCCCGCAATCCTGATTGCCCGCACTGCGAACTCGCCGCGCTCTGCCCCGCCACGAAAAAGCAGCGCGTAAGCGCGACGCACTCCAGACGCCCCGCGCTCGCCCACCACGTTGGAGGTCGCGCAGCGTCTGGAGTGCGCCGACTTCCAGCGGCGCTTTGCGTCCTCCCCGTCCCACCGTCCCACCGTCCCACCGCCGCACCGTCCCGCGCATTGACAAGCGCCCGCCGCCTGAAGACGCTCGCGTCGCTGTCCCATGAATGCCCCAACCCTTGTCGCTGCGTGGATGCTGACCACCTGCCTGGCCGCCGCCGCGCAGGTTCTCTTCGAAGACCGGTTCGAAACCAAACCCGACGCCGGCTGGCGTTGGCTCCGGGAAGATCCCCACGACTGGTGCGTGCGCGAGGGGGGCCTCGAAATCCGCCTTCGACCCGGCGACGCCCACAGCGTCCGCAACGCCCTGGTTCGCCCCGCCCCCGACCGGCGACCGGGGCCGGTGGCCGTCGAGGTCACCGTGACCAGCCACCGCGTGCCCACCCAGCAGTTCGAGCAGACCGGCATCACCTGGTACAGCGACGGCCAGCCGGTCTTCAAGCTGGTCAAGGAACTCGTGGACGGCCAGCTCATGATCATCCCCGGGCGCGCCTCGATGACGAACGCCTCGGTCCGGTTGCGCGTCGTCGTGACCGACCGCGCCTGGACCGCGTTCTACCGCCCCGGCGGGGAGGGTCCGTTCCTCGAGGCCGGCACGGGTGAACTGCCACCCGCCGCCCAGGAAGAGGTCAGTCTCCAGGGGTATCACGGCCCGCCCGACGCCGAGCACTGGGTCCGTTTCGATGACTTCCGCGTCCTTCGCCTTTCCGAATGACTCCCTCCTCAAACGCTACGGCCGGGTTGTCAAGGTGCGTCCGGAGAAGCTCGACGAGTACCGTCGCTTGCACGCCGCGGTTTGGCCGGGTGTCCTCGCCACCATTCGCGCGTGTGGCATCCGGAACTATTCGATCTTCCTGCGGGACGGTTACCTGTTCAGCTATTTCGAGTATCACGGGAGCGACTTCGCGGCGGACATGGCACGGATGGCGGCTGACCCCACCACGCAGCAATGGTGGCGGCTGACGGATCCCTGCCAGGAACCGCTGTCCACCAGCCCGCCGGGCGAGTGGTGGGCCGAGATGGAGGAGGTCTTTCACGTGGACTGAGCGAGGCCTGGTGAGGCCGCACCGAACGACGCGCCTCGTGCCCGACGCAAGGCACGCGACCAGCAGTGCGACCAACCCCGCTCTTGCGGCCTGGGTTTGCCGGGATTTGTGCGGGCGCTTTCGCCCGGATCGGGTCGGCCGTCGCTCGGGCCCCCCGGTATGTCACGCGAGCCGTTGTCCTGCCTGAAACGGTTTGTTGGAAGGGTTTTACCTTGAACCCGCGTTCGTTTAGGGCACGCTAATGCGCACCCTGTAAGCAGAATGCCATGAAAACGAACGTATCCACCTCACCTCCTGGCCGATGTCGGCTGGTTGGCCTCGCCCTTCTGGCGGCGTCCTTCCTGCCTGCGTCTGGTCAGACCATCCCCAATCCCGGGTTCGAAGCCAACGCCTTCGCCATCAACCCGGGCTACATCAGCGACAACGGCCCGATCACGGGCTGGACCGCGAACACGGAGACACGCGCCGGGTTGAACCCGGCAGACGGCACCCCCTTCGCAGACAACGGCGCCATTCCGGAGGGCAACAACGTCGCGTTCCTGCAGTCGGATGACCTCGTCGTGGGCACGACGCTCGAGACCACCATGACCGGACTCACCGCTGGAACCACCTACAAGGTCATGTTCCAGGCCAATGCGCGCACCGGTCAGACCCCCAAGGTGCGGATCACCATCGACGGGGCCGACGTGCTCGGCGTCCCGGAAGCGCCGGGCGTGAATGTCTACCCCGTCACCGGCACCAACCCCTACGGCTTCATCGCGTTCGAATTCACCGCCACCGCCTCGTCCCATACGCTGGCACTGATCAACGATCAGATCGGCGATCACACCGTGCTGGTGGACAACTTCACCATCGCTCCCTCGAGCGGGCGGTGGGTGGTCGACGCGTGGACCAGCGACGAAGACTCGGGCGTGGACAGCCAGTTCTTCTACACCCACGCCTACAACTTCGGGACCGCGAACAACACGGTGATCAACGGCGTCACCTTCCTGGGGGCGGCCGGTGCCAACCCGGCGGTGACCGGCCAGTTCAGCACGACCTTCCTGGGGAACGTCTTCAACAACGACACCGATGCCATCTTCCCTGATGGCAGCGGCAGCAAATCCCTCGCGAACGACTTCATCTACTCCGGCGCCAGTGTCACCGCCGGCTCCTACCAGAGCATCAAGCTCGACGGCCTCACGCCCGGTCGGGAATACGTCGCCACCATCTACTCGGTGGGCTTCGACAACCCCGGTCCCTCCATCCGGTGGGCCACCTTCAGCGTCGGCGAAGACCGCCTTACGGTGAACCAGGACCAGTTCTACAACAACGGCGGCATCCGGCTGTCCTACCGCTATACGGCCGACGCCAGCGGCAGCGCGACCCTGCGCTATGCTCCGGTGAACCCGGCCAACGTCAGCATTCATACCTACGGCTTCAGCAACCGCGAAGCTGTCAGCCGCAACGTCGCCCCCAGCATCACGTCCCAGCCGCAGTCCTTGACGGTGTCGCCCACCCTGCCGGTCACCTTCACCGTCGCCGCCACGGCCATCCCCGCACCGACCTATCAATGGCGTTTCAACGGGAACAACATCGCCGGCGCGAACGAGGCCACCTACACGATCCCTTCCGTGGCCGCCGGCAATGCCGGCAACTATGACGTCGTCGTCAGCAATTCGATGGGCACCGTCACCAGCAGTCCGGCACGCCTCATCGTGGGCATCGCCCTCGCCAATCCGAGCTTCGAGGAGGATGACTTCTACGAGTGGCCCGGTTACGTGAGCGGCAACTGGCCCATCACCGGCTGGGAGGCCCTCGGCGGCCACGGCATCAACCCGGTCCAGGACGGCCGGAGCCCCTTCGCCGACAACGGCACCATCCCCCACGGCGCCCGCGTCGCCTTGATGCAGGAGAATGGCGTGATGACCCAGAACGTGACCGGTCTGACCGCCGGCGCCGAGTACTACCTGCATTACTACGAAAACGCCCGCACGGTCACCACCGTGCCCTCGCTCGCGGTGACAATCGGGGAGCTCACGATTGTACCCGACCACGCCGTGCCGCCGGTCCGGAGCGGCAGCTACCGCGAAGTGTTCAGCGACGTCTTCACCGCCACCGGTACCCAGATGCTCCTCAGCTTCATCAAGGGCGCGCCGTCGGGCGGCGACTGCACGGCTTTGATTGACAACATCGCCATCGTCCGGGTCGCCGCCGGCACCGCCCCCTTCATCACCCGGAACCCTGACTCCTCAAGGCTTCCGTGGGCGACACGGTTGCTTTCTCTGTCCAGGGCATCGGGAGCCTGCCGCTTGCCTACCAGTGGCTCAAGGACGGCACGGAGATTGCCGGGGCCACCAGTGCCACGCTGACGCTCGAAGGCGTCCAGAAGGGAGACGAGGCGGACTACACCGTCCGGATCAGCAACACCGCCGGCAATGTGACGAGCACGGCCGCCAGCCTGCTGGTCTACGAACCGATCCCGGACCTCTTCAGCACCGGATTGGACAGCAACCGTGCCCCGCTGGCCGACGGCGCCATTGATCCGCACTACACGCTGATCCAGAACCCCGATGTCGAGTCCACCGAAGCCATCGTCGAGGACACCACGGTTTTCCCGATCTCCGACGGCACCTGGCTCCCCGTCAGTGCGACCTCGAAGTGGATCGGGCCGCGCTTCAACACCGCGGAGAGTGCCGTGGGTGTTTACATCTACCGCACCACCTTCGACCTGACCGGGCGCGACCCCAGCACCGTCATCATCGAGGGGCGCTGGTCGACCGACAACGCTGGCAACGAAATCCGCGTCAATGGCGTGGCCACGGCGAATCCGCCCAACACCGGCTTCAACCTCTGGACGCCCTTCACCATCCTGGGGACGGAGGTGAACCTGGTCGCCGGCGTCAACACCATCGACTTCGTCGTCGAGAACGTGGCCGCGATCGGCTACACCGGCCTGCGCGTCGAGATCCTCCACAGCAATGTGAATCTCCCCGCGGGCGTGGCCCCGGCAATCCTGACCCACCCGCTCAGCCAAATCGTGGCCGAGGGATCCACGGTGACACTCGTCGCCAATGCCAGCGGTTCCGCCCCCTGAGCTTCCAGTGGCGCAAGGACGGCGTGGCGATTCCAGGCGAAACGGGTCTGACTCTCACGCTGAACAATGTGACGGCTGATCAGTCCGGCCTCTACACCTTCGTTGCCACGAACGCCTCCCGGCACGGCCGTGAGCAACCCGGCCGACGTCTGCGTCTGCCTGCGGCCCGTGACGGGCATCTTCGGCACCGGCCTGAACGCCGCCGGCGCCTTGCTGGGCGATGCTGAAGTGGATCCGCACTACACGCTGACGGCGAGTGCGGACGGCTCGTATCCGGGACCGGACGCGATCACGGTCAACGCTGTCTGGCCGATCCAGGCCGGGGTCTGGGCGTTGAACGGGCCGAACTCGCGCTGGATCGCGCCGCAGGCCGCCCAGGGCACCGGCAACCTGCCGGGCGACTACACCTATCGCACCACGTTCAATCTCACGGGCGTGGACCTCAGCCAGTTCGAACTGGTCGGCGGCTGGGCCACCGACAACGGCGGTGTGGACATCGTCCTGAACGGAACCAGCACCGGCCTCCAGAACACCGCCCAGTTCGCCAGCCTGACGCCGTTCACGCTGACCAGCGGCTTCGTCAACGGCGTGAACACCCTCGAGTTCATAGTCAACAACGCGCCCGATCCTAACAACCCGGAGGCCCCCGGTCCCACAGGTCTGCGGGTGGATCTGCGCGGTTACGTGAAGATCCAGCCAGCCACTCGACCCACGCTGACGGTGACGCGGCAGGGCGTGAATCTCACCATCTCGTGGGCACCCGCGAGCGCTGGGCAGGAACTCCAGTCCGCGCCCGCGGTCACGGGGCCGTGGACGGCCGTCGCGAATGCGACCAACCCCTATACGACCACGGCCTCGGGTGCGGCTCTGTTCTATCGGGTCGTGAGCCCATAGGCTGCGAACCGAACGGCCGCTCGCCGGCAGTGCCGGAACCCGGAAGGGGTCCGGAGACGCATCAAGGCCCCGGGGAGTGATCCCCGGGGCCCTTGTTCTGTGCGGCAGGCTCTGCGGCCGCCCGAACGGTTTGCGTTCGCCCGGCGGGCTGAAGGCCAAGCGCGAGGGGCGGGTCGTGTTCCTGGCGCTATTCAGGCAGCAACCGGGCCAACTCACCGCCGTCCAACCAGAGGCCGCGGCAACGGGGACAGACATCCACAACCACCTCACGGTCCCGGGCGCTGCGCACGCGCATCAGGGCGTCGCCGTCCCGTGGGCAGCGACCCGGTTTGGCATCGAGCGAAGCGCTCCCGTGCCCGCGGGCCAGCGGTTTGAGCTCCGCTGGCTTCACGAGCAGGAGTCGGGCGAGTTCTTGTTCGTCGAACCAGACGCCGCGGCAGTCCGGGCATTGGTCGACCTCGAGGCCCCGCACCCGGGCGGGTTGCAGGGGGACGTTCGGACACTTCGGACAGTTCATTTTCTCCAGGGGTCAGCCCTTAATTTAATACTTAACGCAGTTGCCGGCCGATCTCCTCGGCCGTCCGGCGCACCGAGGCGTCGCACTCCAGCCCCGCCTGCCAACGCCGCATCTGACGGCTCACCGCCGCCCCGGTGCCGATCCCCAGGGCCTCGGCCGCCGCGCGCTGCGTCAGCCCCGCATAGCGGCAGAGCGCCCAGGCGGCGGCGGCGCGCAACCGCGACTGGCGGCGGCGACGGCGCAGTTCTTCCACGGTCGTTCGCAGCACCTGGGCGACGACCTGCAGCACGTCTTCCGGGGCACGCCAACCCGCGGTCCGCCGGAACGCCACGTCCTCCTGGCGCTTGATCCGACGGCGTGCCTCCTCATGACGCTCGCGCACCGACTGGGCATGTTCGCTGGAGCCCAGGCTCAGTCGCGCCGCTCGATAAAGGGAAGCGAACTCCTCGTCGTTCTGTGCCAGACCGGCTTCCACATACGCCTGGTAGACCGCCCGCGCGTCGCGGGTCCGTCCACCGGCCACCAGGGCGAGCAGCGGTTCGCACTCCAGTCCCTCCCAAACGGGTTCGAGGCCGACGTAGCTTCGGTACGAACTCCACCGGTATTCCCGCAGGGCGTGCTGTCTTTCCGGGAGGGGCACCTCGGCCCACTTCGTTCCCTGGACGGGATTGAGATGGAGGTACCGGCTGAGCTTGAGCAGGTAGGAGTCGCCCTCGACCAACTGCGCCTTGAATCGGCCCTGGGTGAGGTGACCCGCGCGCCGGTGACGCCGGTTGAAGTCGCCCGCGTAGGCCGTGAGCAGGCGCCCCATGAACGCGCTGAGGTGCGGTTGCGGGGTTTCGAGCAACAGGTGGACGTGATTCGGCATGAGGCAGACCAGGAACAGCCGGGCCGGCCGCCAGGTCTGGGTCTCGCGCAACCGCGCCAGGAACCGCTGCCGGTCCGGGTCGTCGCGGAAGATGGCCCGGCGTTCGTTGCCCCGGAACATCACGTGGTACAGGGCACCTTCGAATTGGAGGCGAAGGGATCGGGCCACGGCGAAGACGTGTAGGGGGAGGGGGCGGATTTGTTAAGTACTAAATTAAGGGCTGACCCCGGAGACCCCTGCGTCGGGGCTTGCGTTGGCCGGCCGCGGTCGGAATGCTCCGTCGCATGGCTGAGACCGACCAGTTGCGCGAGCTCTTCCGCCTCCAGCGCACGTTGAACGAGCGCATCGGCGTGCGCACCGACGACCTGACCGACGACGAGAAGGTCCGCTGGGTGCTCAACTACTGCCGGGCCATGAGCCAGGAGATCGCCGAGCTCACCGACAGCGTCCCCTGGAAGTGGTGGGCCAAGTACCAGCAGTTCGACGCGCAAAACGCCCGGGTCGAGGTGGTGGATCTGTTCCACTTTTTGATCAGTCTCGCCCAAGTCCTGGGCATGAGCGCTGACGACGTGTTCCAGGCCTATCTGAAGAAGAACCAGGTCAACTTCCAACGCCAGGACCGTGGGTACACCGAGAAGGACGCCGCCGACTCGCGGCACATCTGACCCGCGCCCGTCCGGCCTGTCCGCCCGGCTCCGTGTGGAACCCCTCCCGCGCCGACCCGGACGCGGTCACCCCGTGCCCCCGCTCTGGCAGGCGGACATCCAGACCGTCCTGCTCACGGAACGCCAGATCCGCCGGCGGGTCCGCGAGTTGGCCGAGGAGCTGACGCGGCACTATGCGGGCAAGGACCTGCTGGTCGTGCCCCTGCTGACGGGCACGCTCATGTTCCTGGCGGACCTGCTCCGCCACCTCACCCTGCCGCTGCGACTCGATTTTCTGGGCGTCTCGAGTTACGGGACGGGTACGGTCCCCGGTCGTCTGGTGCTCACCAAGGAACTGCGTCTGGAGGCGCGTGGGCGGCACGTGCTGCTGGTGGACGACATCCTCGACACGGGGCGGACGCTTGCTGAGGTGCAGGCCCGGATGGCGGCACTCGGCCCGCAGTCCCTCCGGACGTGCGTGTTGCTGGACAAGCCGGCCCGCCGCCGGGAACCCGTGCAGGCGGATTATGTCGGGTTTGTGATCCCCGACCTGTTTGTGGTGGGCTACGGACTGGACTTTGCCGAGCGGTACCGGAACCTGCCCTTCATCGGGGTCCTGCATCCGCGGCTCTACCAAGCCCAGGAGGCCGCGAAACAGCCCGCCGCGGAGGGAACGCAATTCCTGAAGGGCTGAGCCCAACGATCAGCCGCGGAAGTAGAGGTAGGCGGCCAGGATGAGGATCAGCACGACGGCGGAGGCGAGAACCTCGGCGGCGCCCCAACTGGCGCGGGTGACGGCCCGCTGTTCGGCCGTCACGGTGGCGAAGGTCAGGCCCTCGATCTGACGCGCGCTGGGGGTCTCGGTGGCGTAGCTCACCCCGATCATCACGGCGACACACACCAGGAAGATGAGGATGCTGAAGTACTGGAAATAGATGTTGTTGACGATCCAGAGGAAGGAGCCCGGGGCGTAGCCCTGCTCGAAGCCGGAGAGGCCCAGGGCGATCGGCGTGTCCACCGCGAGGCGGAAGAGCCCGAGAAGGAAGCCCACCACCAGGGCGGCAAGGCAGCCGCGGGCGTTGAGGCGTCGCATGAAAACGCCGAGGAAGAAGACGGTGAAGATCGGCGGGGGCCAGGTAACCCTGGACGGATTGGAGATAGAAGTAGAGGCCCTTCGAGCCACGGATGACCGGGATCCAAAGCAGGCCGATGAGAACCATGACCACGGTGGCGATCCGCCCCACGCGGACGAGTTGGTGCTGGGTGACTTTCGGGCGGAGCTTCTGGTACAGGTCCACGGTGAACAGGGTGGAGCTGGCGTTGAAGACACCGGCCAGCGAGCTCATGAGGGCCGCCAGGAGGCCGGCGACGACAATGCCCCGAACGCCGACCGGCAGGACGTGCGCCACCAGCAGCGGAAAGGCCGCCTGGGCCTTGTCGCGATCCGCGACCGCCGTGGCCGCGGCCGGGTCAACCAGGATGCCTTGGAGCTCGGGGATCTTGCCGCTGGAAGCGAGGGCGAAGCAGATCATGCCCGGGATGATGAAGATGAAGACCGGAAGGAGCTTGAGGTAGGAGGCGAAGATGGCGCCCCGGCGGGCGTCGGTTTCGTTGCGGGCGCCGAGCGCGCGCTGGACAATGTACTGGTCCGTGCACCAGTACCAGAGGCCGATCACGGGGGCGCAGATGAGCATGCCGAGCCAGGGGAAATTACCGTTGAAATACCAGGCAATGCGCCCGGGTTCCTTGACGGGGGCCCAGGTGCCTTCGAGACCGGCGGGGACCAGCGGTTTCCAGAGGTTGAACATCTCGCTCGGCAGCGCCTCGCGCAGGCCGCTCCAACCGCCCAGTTTGGCCAGGCCGAAGAGGGTCACGACCACCGAGCCGAGCACGAGAACGACGGTCTGCACCGCCTCGGTGTAGGCCACTGCGCGCATGCCGCCGAGGACGGTGTAGAGGCCGGTGGCGGCCAGCACGAGCAGGGAACCCAGCCAGAAGGAGTCCAGCTCGGCAAAGCCCAGGTTGAGACGCATCTCCGGGAGGAGGGTGCCGAAGACGATGCCGCCGGCGAAGATGCCGACGGCGATCTTGGTGATGACGTAGGCGACCAGCGAGATGACTGACAGCACGTAGCGTGAGGCAGGGGAGAAGCGGCGTTCGAGGAACTCGGGCATGGTGTACACCTTCGAGCGCATGTAGAAGGGCACGAGCACCCAGGCGAGCACCAGCAGGCACCAGGCATGGAGTTCGTAGTGGGCCATGGCCACGCCGTCCGTGGCTCCCGAGCCGGCCAGGCCGACGAGATGTTCGGAGCCGATGTTCGAAGCGAAGATCGAGGCCCCCACGATCCACCAGGCGAGGTGGCGTCCGGCCAGGAAGTAGTCCTCGGCGGTGTCCTTGCGTTTGGTGACGGACCACCAGGTGATGGCCAGGAGGATGCCGAAGTAGGCCAGGATCACGAGCCAGTCCACGGTGCCGAGACCGGTGTTGGCGGCGAAGACGGCGGGCAGAGGAGTCATGATTTGGGTGAGGCGGGACGTTGACCGTAATAGGCTCCGGGTCCGTGTTTCCGGAGAAAATGCTTGTCGAGCAAGGCGGACTGCATCCGGCCCAGCCCGGGCGCCAGGCGCAGGCTTTCGCTGGCCAGGCGCGCGACGAACTCGAGGACGACCGCGTTGTGGACCGCGTCGTGGACATCGCGGCCCCAGGTGTACGGGCCATGGCTGGCGACGAGCACGGCGGGGAACTCCAGCGGGTCGAGGTTGCGGAAGCGCTCGACGATGACGTGGCCGGTGTTGGCTTCGTAATCCGTGCGGATCTCGCGCGGCTTGAGCCGGCGCGTGCAGGGGACATCGCCGTGCCAGTAATCCGCGTGGGTGGTGCCGAAGGCGGGGAGCGGCCGGCCGGCCTGGGCCCAGGCGGTGGCGTGGAGACTGTGGGTGTGGACGACGCCGCCGAGGGTGGGGAACGCGCGGTAGAGGACCAGGTGCGTGGGGGTGTCCGAGCTGGGCTGGCAGCGGCCTTCGACGACCTCGCCGGTGCCGAGCGACACGACGACGTGGTCGCGCGGCTTGAGGGTGGCGTAGGGGACGCCGGAGGGTTTGATGACCATCAGGCCGCGTTCGCGGTCGACGGCGCTGGCGTTGCCCCAGGTTTGGATGACCAGCCCTTCACGGACCAACTCGAGGTTGGCGTGGCAGACGTCCTGCTTGAGTGACTCGAGCATGAGCGAAGCGGCCGGGCCTGACGTGTCACCGGCCCGCGACAACGCGCGGGCCAGACCCAGGAACGGCCGGTTTGGGTGCCGGGGTCATGGTGAGGGTTCGCGGGGCGGTCGACAAGCGCGGGGTTGGGGTGGGCCTGCGGAAGGAGGCACCGCACGGGACGCGGCCAGGGGCACCGGGAGCGGCGGCTTCATTCGAGCTCGAGGATCGCGATGCATTTGGGCGGGAGGGTGAGCTGGAGTTCGCCGGCGGCGACGGCGAGGCCGGTGAGGGCGCGGGGTTCGACGGTGCGGGGCCGGTCGAAAGTGTTATGGGCGTTGATGGCGTCGGCCGTCAGCACGCGGCCGTTGGCGCGCGTGGGGGTGAAGCCGTGAAAGCGTGTGAGCACGGGGGCGGCGCGCTGCGGGTCCAGGTTGGCGAGGGACAGGTGGAGGCGGCCGTCGCGACCGCGGGAGGCCGAGGCGCTGAGCTGCGGGAGGGTCTGCTGCTCAAAGCGGTAAGCGGGGCCGGCCACGTCGGTGGGGAGATGGGTGGCATCCTGGTGGACGCGGTACATTTCGAAGACGTGGTAGGTGGGGGTGAGCAGCATGCGGTCGCGGTCGGTGAGGATCATGGCCTGGAGGACGTTGACGGTCTGGGCAATGTTCGCCATGCGGACGCGGTCGGCGTGGCGGTGGAAGATGTGGAAGTGGAGGGCGGCGACGAGGGCATCGCGGAGGGTGTTTTGCTGGTAGAGGAAGCCGGGGTTGGTGCCGGGCTCGACGTCGTGCCAGGTGCCCCACTCGTCGACGATCATCCCGATGCGTTTGTCGGGGTCGAAGCGGTCCATGATGCGGGCGTGCCGGGTGATGAGGTCGTCCATGACCAGGGCCTGGCGGAGGGCGGCATGCCAGTCCGCCTCGGTGAAGTCGGTGGCGGAGCCTTTGCGGTTCCAGTTACCCGTGGTGAGGGTGTAGTAGTGGAGGGAGAGACCGTCCATGCGGCGGCCGACCTCGCGCATGAGGACCTCGGTCCAGTTGTAGTCGGCGACGTTGGCGCCGCAGGCGATGCGGAAGAGGCGGTTGGTGCCGTAGTTCTTCACGAAGGTGCTGTAGCGGCGGTACTGGTCGGCGTAGTACTCCGGGCGCATGTTGCCGCCGCAGCCCCAGCTTTCGTTGCCCACGCCGAAATAGCGGACGGGCCAGGGTTGTTCGCGGCCGTTCTGCCGGCGGAGGTTGGCCATGGGCGAATCGGCGTCCGAGGTCATGTATTCCACCCATTCCATCATCTCCTGGACGGAACCGCTGCCGACGTTGCCGCAGACATAGGGTTCGGCGCCCAACTGCTCGCAGAGATCGAGGAACTCGTGGGTGCCGAAGTGGTTGTTTTCGACGACGCCGCCCCAGTGGGTGTTGATCATCCGGGGGCGCTGGTCGCGCGGGCCGATGCCGTCCTTCCAGTGGTACTCATCGGCGAAACAGCCGCCGGGCCAGCGGAGGACGGGGATCTGGAGCTTCCGGAGGGCCTGGACGACGTCCTGGCGGATGCCGCGCACGTTGGGGATGGGGAGTCCTCGCCGACCCAGAATCCCTCGTAGATGCAGCGGCCGAGGTGTTCGGCGAAGTGGCCGTAGATGTCGCGGTGAATGATGTGGCGCCCCTGATCCGCGTGGACGACGACGGTCGTGGGGAAGCGGGTTCGTCAGCGCCTGCCGGCAGCGGGGCGAGCGAGGTGCATAGCAGCGCGTGAAGGAGTCGTGGGAGTTCAGGGTGGGATCGCATAGGATTTCGGTTCGCTGGATGTGGCGGCCCGGCGCGGGCGCCGCGCATTGGGGACGGGACGGGTTCGCTGCGGAGTGGCCTTCCGGGAGGGGGTGCGGGTGGAGGTTTCGGCCATGCGGCGTCGGGTCGCCTCGGGCAGCGGGCCTTCACTCGACGCCGGGAAGAGCAGGCGGTCGATGCCGGCCGCGATCAGGCCTTCGAGGCGGCGTCGGGGAGCGGGTTCACAAATCACCTCGCCGAACCGGGCCCACATCGCGCCGCGGCGGACGGCCTGGGCCAAGCGTTCGAGCACGGACGCGGGCAGGTCGGTGAGGTGGCCGGTCACGACGACGCGGCGCAAGCCCAGGACGTTGAGGGCGCCGGCGAGAATGGCGCCCATGGCATCGAGGGCGTTGCCAAGCCACTCGGGCAGACCTTCCGACCGGATGTGGCGGGCGAGGATTTCGAGGACGGCCGCGTCGGCGTCGGGTGGCTCGTTGACGCTGCGGGCGAGACCGGAGCGGGACAGGAGGGTTTCGACACAACCGGTGGCGCCCGCAGCCGCACAGGCGGGGGTTGCCCAGGACCGGCGTGTGACCGAGTTCGGCGCTGAGGGGCAGGGGGTGACGCAGCAGTTGGCCCCCTTCGATGATCGCACCGCCGACGCCCTCGCCGAAGTCCACGAGCAGGAAGTTCTCGCAGCCGGGGGTGGCGGCCTGGTGGCCGAGGGCGAGGGCGCGGATCTCCTGGACGAGGCGGACGGGGAGCGACCAGACGCCGGCCACGAGATCGGCGAGCGGCAGGCGTTCGGTCCAGTGCAGGTTGGGGGAGTAGAGCACGCGGCCCGTGGTTTCGTCCACGACCCCCGGGACGCTGATCAGCACGGCCCACAGAGCGGCGCGCGGGATCTGAGCGGCGTGGGTCCGGAGGCCGGCGAGCCAGGCATCGGGAGAGGGACCGGTGGGGAAGACCGCCTGCCAGGGGAGCACGCCGCGGGCGGCGAGCGGAAGACAGGCCAGCCGGGTCCGTTGGACGCCCAGTTCGATGGCGAGGAAGCGGGGTTGGGTGGTGTCGAGGCGAAGGCGTCGGCCGGGCCGGCCGAGGCGGGGAGGAAGGGTGAGGGCGGTGGTGTCCGGAGGGTCGTCTTCGTCGAGTTCCTCGAGCAGTCCGAAGGCGAGGAGTTCCTCGATGATCTTGCCGGCGGTGGGTTGGCTGATGGAGGCGGCCTTGGCGAGGTCGGCGCGGGAGGCGGTGCCGAGGCGACGGAGCCGCTCGAGGACGGTGCGCTCGTTGAGGCGGCGGAGGCTGGAAGGGATTGCCGCGAGGGCGACAGCGCGCATGGGGGCCATGGAAGGGCGTTATCGGGGTGTCGCAGGCGGGGTCAGCCCGGAGCCGTCGAGCCCGCCGCCGGTGTCGAGGCGTTCCGGGCCAAGAGCAACCCCGCTTCGCCGCCTGGCGTCGGCGCCTACGGACTCTGGCGGTTTCATCCGGAGCAGGATCTGGGCGGGCAGGGCAGGGCAGGGGAGGGAAGCGGTACGTGGCTTCACCACCAGAAGGCCGGCTGACCGTCGGTGCGGACACGCATCTTCTCGAATCTGCGCCATTCGGCGTGGCCGTCGAGCATGAGCAGGTTGCCGCCGGCGGGGAGCTTGCCGGTGCTCATGTGCGGGCACTGATGGCCGCGCCATCCGCCATCGATTCCCTTGTAGGTGTTGGCGCCGCGGTTCACTTCGTTGTCGCCATTGGAGAGCGTGCCGTCGGCGGCGATGACGCGTTCGGAGGGCCCGGGATTGTACTCGCCGCCGCCGGGCATGCGCCAGGGGGCGGGGTTGAAGGACTCGGTGATGTTGGTGGCGCGGATTCGACCGGAGCCTTTGAACGCGACGGCGTAGCCGATGACGCGGTAGCCGGTGACGTTGTCGTTGGCGAGCTCATTGGTGACGCCGGTGGTGAAGCTCCACAGGGTGTCGTTGTCCTGTTTGGAGAAGCCGGGGCAATAGAGAATGCTGCGCGTGCCGCCGTTGAGGACGAAGGCGTTGGCAGCCTTGGCCGGCAGGTCCCACGGCCAGACGGCGCCCGTGCAGTCCGGGAACCGATCCCGGTTCTCATCGGCATACATGCGGATGGCGATGCCGAGCTGGCGGAGGTTGCTGTTGCACTTGACGCGGATGCCCTTGGCCTTGGCCTGGCTCAAGGCGGGCAGGAGCATCCCGGCGAGGATCGCGATGATGGCGATGACGACCAGGAGTTCGATGAGGGTGAACGCGCGGGACGGGCCGGGGAAGCGTCCGGGAGAGGAGCGCCGCGGGAGCGTGGCGGGGGTCGGAGGGGCAGGGGGGACATGGTGGGTGAGCGCGGAGGGTTGCGGGGGCCCACGACAGCGTCCGTTCGTCGCGGGGCGAACGCTGCGGCCGGCGTGGGGTTGGCGGACATGGTGGATACATTCTTAACAATCTTAAGGATGTCAATGGCAATTCGCGTGCGACGGAGCGATGGCCGGCCCGTCGGAGTCGAGGTGACGAGACCCTCGCGCGGTCGCGCGGTCGCGCGTCGTCGCTGGTTCGCTGGCTTGACCACGCCGCCGGGGTCGCGTTAACTCCGCCGAACTGTTCAGCTCACCATTATGAGACACACCGCGACTCCGCCCGCCGGGCAAACACGCCGGCACTTCCTCCAGTCCTCCACCGCCGCCACGGTGACGACCCTGTTCGCGCTGCCGCTGGCCTCGCGTTCCACCGGGTTCGCCGCCAACAGCGACACGCTCCGGATCGGGCTGATCGGCTGCGGCGGCCGCGGCACCGGGGCCGCGGGCGAGGCGCTCACCGCGGACAAGAACACCGTCCTGGTGGGGGTCGCCGATCCCTTCGAGGCCCAGGCCAAGTCGTGTCTGAACGCCCTCAAGAACAAGGCGGAACTCAAGGACCGCGTGCAGGTCTCCGCGGCGACCATCTACACCGGCATCGACGGCTACAAGAAGCTGATTGAAAGCGGGGTGGACGTGGTCTTGTTGGCGGCCCCACCGGGCTTCCGTCCGGCCCACCTGCAGGCGGCGGTGGCGGCGGGCAAACACGTCTTTTGCGAGAAGCCGATGGCCACGGACAGCCCGGGCGTCCGCTCGGTGATCGCCTCGGTGCAGCAGGCGCGGGAGAAGAACCTGGCCCTGACTGCCGGCTTCTGCTGGCGCTACGACTTCGCGCGCCGCGAGTTCTACCAGCGCGTGCACGACGGGGCGCTGGGCGAGATCCGGGCCATCTATGCCACTTACCTCACCGGCCCCGTGAAGCCGATGCCCCGGCGACTGCCCGACCTGCCGGGATGGGCGATGTCGAATGGCAGTTGCGGAACTGGTACAACTTCACCTGGCTCTCAGGTGACGGGTTGGTCGAGCAGGCGTGCCATAGCGTGGACAAGATCATGTGGGCGATGAAGGACGAACCGCCGGCCAAGGCCGTGGGCAACGGTGGCCGCCAGATCCCCAACCACGAAGGCAACATCTTCGACCACATCGACGTGTTCTACGAGTGGGAGAACGGCGTGCGGGCGTTCATGGCCCAGCGCCAGATTGCGGGGTGTTACAGCGACAACTCGGACTACCTCATGGGCGAGAAGGGCACCGGCACCATCAAAGGTTGGGCCGCGCCCATCATCAAGGTCGGCGAGACCTGGCGCTATCGCGGGTCCGCCAACAACATGTACCAGACCGAGCACGACGAACTGTTTGCCGCCCTCCGTGCCGGGCGCCCGATCAACGACGGTGATTGGATGGTCAAGAGCACGCTCGCCGCCATCATGGGCCGCCAGGCCGCGTACACGGGCCAGGAGATCACCTGGGAACAGGCCCTCAACTCGGAGGAGAAGTTCGTGCCCGACGACCTGACGTGGGACATGGCGTTGCCGATCAAACCCATGGCGGTCCCCGGCAAGACCAAGCTCGTCTAAAGGTTTTCGCTCCTGCGTCGCGAAAACATGCGGTCGCTCTCCGCGGAGCCTCATCGCGGCTGGGTGCGATACCAATCCAGCGTCGCGGCCAAACCGTCCTGCCACGACACGGTGACCCGATAACCCAGGTCCCGTGTCGCGGCGGTCACGTCGGCGTTTGAGAACCGCACATCACCGGGTCGGGCCGGTTTGAATTGGGGCTCGAGCGCGCGCCCGGTCACCCGCTGGAGTTCGCCGATCAGTTCGAGCAAGGTCAGGCTGGTGCCGGTGCCCACATTGAAGACGCGGCCGGCGACGCGCTCGGGGGCGCCTTCCGCCGCGGCCAGGTTGGCGGCGACGACGTTCGCCACGTAGACGAAGTCGCGGGATTGGCGGCCGTCGCCAAACACCGTGGGACGCTGGTTGGCGAGGAAGGCGGCGCAGAACCGGGCGATCACCCCCGAGTACGGCGAGTCCGCCGCCTGGCGCGGGCCGAACACGTTAAAGTAGCGGAGGCCGACGGTCTGGAGGCCATACAGGGCGTGGAACAACTGGCCGTAACGCTCGGCGGCATACTTCTGAAGTGCATAAGGCGTCAGCGGTAGGGGGGGCAGATCCTCCCGCTTGGTCACCTCGGCGCGGTCGCCGTACACCGCCGAGGAGGACGCCAGCACCACGCGCCGCACGCCGGCATCGCGCGCGGCGGTCAACACCTCCAGGGTGCCCACCACGTTGTCCCGGTGACTTTCGCGCGGGTACTCGACGGACTTGGGCACCGACACCAGGGCGGCTTGATGGAACACCCAGTCACAGCCGGCCATCGCCCGGCGCACGGCCGCGGCATCCGTCACGTCTGCCTGGACAAACTCGACCTGCCCCGCCAAGCCGGGCGCGCGCAGGTTTGCGCGCGAACCGCTGCAGAGGTTGTCAAGCACCACCACGTCCGCGCCGCGGCGGACGAGCGCTTCGACAAGGTGGGATCCGATGAAACCGGCGCCGCCAGTGACCAGGGCTCTCATGGGTGTCAGGTGCCACTGCCGCCGGCCTTCCCGGGTCGGGCCGCTGCAGGCAGGGCGCTCGTTACCACACGCGCCTGGGGGGACGTCAAGAGTCGCTTTGGGCTGGTGTCCCGGGCCGGGTTGCCGTAGGTCCCGGCGGAAACCGCCCGGTCCGTGCGAGGATCGGCCCGGTCCAGGGACCGGCGGCGGCGGTCCTGCGCAGGGGGATGTCCGGCATCGCGGGCGGTTCGCGCGCGGTGGGGTCGGTGGTTGAACGTGAGGTGGGCGATGGAGACGAAAGTCGTGTTGATCACGGGAGCGGCGGGGGATTGGGCCGGGGACTGGTGGCGGCGTTTGCGGACGCGGGTTGGCAGGTGGCGGCTGGCTACCATCTGCAACCCCCGCCCGCGAGCCATGACCGGGTGTGGCCGCTGCCCTTGGACGTGACGGCCAAGGAGGCGCCGACGCGGGTGGTGGAGGAAGTGGTGGCGCGGTGGGGGCGGTTGGATGTGCTGATCAACAACGCCGGGGTGATTGCTGACGGGTTGGTGACGGGGCTCGACGAAGCGGCCTGGGACCGGGTGATCGGGGTCAACCTGACCGGCGCGATGGCCTGCGCCCGCGCCGCGGTGTGGCCGATGATCCGGCAACGCGACGGGCACATCGTGAATCTCGGCAGCTTCGCGGCCCGGCGAGGCCCGCGGGGGCAGGCGAACTATGCGGCGGCGAAGGCGGGCTTGATCGGGTTGACGCAATCGCTGGCGGCCGAAATGGGCTCGAGGAACCTCCGGGTCAACGCCGTCTTGCCCGGGGGTGTTGCCTACGGGGATGACGGCCGGGCTGGAGGCGAAGGTGTTGGACGCGTTGGTGGCGGCGAACCTGCTGCGGCGGGGCAGCACCGTCGAGGAAGTGGCACGCTTCGTGGTCTTTTTATGCAGCTTGAAGCATGTGTCGGGTCAGGTCTTCCAACTCGACAGCCGGCCGGCGCGGTGGACGTAGCCGCCGCGGGGAGGCGGTTTCCAAGGCGCGGCGGGGTGAGCGACGGCGGCATGGGGACTGCTTTGTTTTCGCCGCGTTGACATTGTGGACGGTTTGCCTACCGTCGAACGCACTCGTCACCGGACAATCCGTTGACGGCAACACTTGAGACCGTGGCCGCGCGAGATGATTTCTTAGTCGATAGCCTGATCGAGATGGGTTACGTGACCAACGAACAGTTGGCGCCCGTCCGGGAACAGGCGGACAGCACCGGGGAGGGCGTGGTGGACACGCTGGTCGCGCAAGGGGTGCTTTCGGCGGCCATCGTGGCCCAGGCCAAGGCCACGCATTTCGGGGCCGAGTTCGTGCCCTTGAACGAGATGCGCATCCCGGACGACGTGCTGGCGACCGTGCGGCGGGACGTGGCGAAGCGGTTCAACGTTGTGCCGGTGCGGAAGGAGGAACACGGGTTGGTGGTGGCGATGACCGATCCGTCCGACCTCGAGACGCTGGACGGTCTCCAGCACACCCTGAACACCGAGATCATTCCCGCCGTCGCGACCGTCGAAGACATCCAGGACGCGATCGGCAAGTACTACGGCGTCCGGGATGACTCGGTGTCCAAGATGATCCAGGACATCACCGAGGGCGAGGTCGAGGTGGGCCGGATTGCGGCCGTGCAGACCGACGACGGCGCCACCGTCGAGGCCGACGCGCCCATCATCAAGCTGGTCAACACCATGATCGTCGAGGCGTTCAAACTGCGCGCCTCGGACATCCACCTCGAGCCGCTCGACAAGCGGTTCCGCGTCCGGTACCGGATCGACGGCATGCTCCACGAGATGAAGAGCCCGCCCAAGCGTCTGCAGGCCTCGATCATCAGCCGGCTCAAGATCATGTCGAACATGTCCATCGCGGAACGGCGGATTCCGCAGGACGGCCGCATCCAGGCCCAGGTCGGCGGCAAGACTATCGACCTGCGCGTCTCCTGTCTCCCCCACCACGCACGGCGAGAGCATCGTCATGCGCATCCTGGACAAGGAAGGCCTCAAGCTGGGCCTGCCGGAACTGGGCTTCCTCACCGACGACCAGCAGACCTTCGAGCGGCTCATCGGGCTGCCCGACGGCATCCTGCTCGTCACGGGCCCGACGGGCTCCGGCAAGACGACCACGCTCTACGCGGTGCTCAATTACATCAACCGTCCGGACCGCAAAATCATCACGGTGGAAGACCCGGTGGAATACGTCCTGGCGGGCATCAACCAGGTGCACGTCAACGAGTCGGTCGGGCTCACCTTCGCCATGGCGTTGCGCTCGATGCTCCGCCAGGCCCCCAATGTCATCATGCTGGGGGAGATCCGTGACCTCGAAACCGCCACCATCGCCATCAACGCCTCGCTCACCGGCCACCTGGTCTTCTCGACCCTCCACACCAACGACGCTCCCAGCGCCGTGACCCGCCTGATCGACATCGGCGTGAAACCCTTCCTCGTGGCCTCCTCCTCCCGGGCTCTCATGGCCCAGCGCCTGGTCCGCAAGATCTGCAAGAAGTGCCTCCAGCCCTACCAGCCCACCGAGCACGAACTTCGCGCCCTCTCCATCGACCCCGCGAAAGCCGCCTCGGCCACGTTCCGCAAGGGCAAGGGATGCGGCGACTGCAACAAGACCGGCTACCGCGGCCGCATGGGCATCTTCGAGATCTTCGTGATCGAGGACGAGGTCCGGAAGCTCATCTACGAAAAGGTCGCCGCCACCGTCCTGCGCAGCCGGGCCCGCGAGTTGGGCATGCGCACCCTTCGGGAAGACGGCACCCGCAAAGTGCTCGCCGGGATGACCACTCCGGATGAAGTCATCCGGGCCACGGCCATGGACATCGACTAGCCCCGGTTGTGCGGCCCTCCTCTCCCCAGCTTCCTTCGCCCGCCGCGTGTCCAGGGGTTCCTGGGGTGGACGGGCAGGTCGATTGATCGCCTATGTCTTACTCGATGTCCGACCTGTTGCAGTTGGTGGTGCAGGAAAACGCCGCCGACCTCCACATCCGTGTCGGGTGCCGCCCGTCATCCGGCTGCACGGCATTCTCCACAAGGTGGAAGGCCCGATGCTCAAGCCGGAAGACACCGAGGAGTTGATGCGCACCATCACCTCGGAGGAGAACGTCCAGCAGGTGCGCGAGCGCGGCACCGCCGACTTCGGCTTTGCCTTCGGTGAACTCGCCCGCTTCCGCGTCAGCGTCTTCAAGGAGCGCGGCCAGTTCGGCATCGTGGCCCGCCAGATCCCCAGCAAACTGCTCACCCTCGAGCAGATCGGCCTGCCCGCGTCAGCGCGCGAGCTCCTCTACAAGCCCCGGGGTCTCATCCTCGTCACCGGCCCCACCGGCTCGGGCAAGACCACCACGCTGGCCTCGATGATCAACATCATCAACGAGGAGCGCGACGACGCCCACATCATCACCATCGAGGACCCCATCGAGTACTACCACAAGCACAAGAAGGCCGTCATCACGCAGCGCGAGGTGAACGTGGACGTGCCCAACTTCGCCGAAGCCCTCCGCCGCGCCTTGCGGCAGGACCCCGACGTCGTCCTCGTCGGCGAGATGCGCGACCTGGAGACCATTGACGCGGCGATCACCGCGGCCGAAACCGGGCACTTGGTGTTCGGCACGCTCCACACCACCGGGGCGGCCAAGACCATCGACCGTGTCGTCAACGCCTTCCCCGTCACGCAGCAGGAACAGATCCGCATCCAGCTCTCCACCGTCATGCAGGCCGTCATCTCGCAGTTGCTCCTGCCCCGCTGCGACAAACCCGGCCGGGTCGCCATCTTCGAGATCATGGTCAACACGCCGTCGATCGCCGCCCTGATCCGCGACAACAAGACCTTCCGCATCCAGTCGGACATCCAGACCGGGGCCAAGTACGGCATGGTCACCCTCGACAGCTTCCTCCTGGACAAATACCAGCAGGGCATGATCTCGCAGGAGGAGGTCATCACCAAGTCCCAGGACCCCGTCACCATCCTCCAGAAACTCCAGGAGCTCGAGTCGGGCAAGACCGTGGCCGAGATTGAGGGCAAGGCGTAGCGCATGGCTGAAGTACTCTCCCACCCGTTGATCTCGATCATCCGCGACCGCGGACTGATCGATGACATGCAGCTCGAGGAAGTGACGGCGGAGTTCAACCGCACCGGCCGGCCCGTGGGCGAGATCCTCGCCGACTACGGCCTGCTGGACACCGACACGCAGCTCCAGCTCATCGCCGAGTACCTCGGCACCGAGGTGGTCAACCTCGCGGAGGTGGACTTCACACCCGAGTTGATCGAAGCCATACCGGCCGGCACCGCGCGCATGTACCAGTGCCTCCCCCGTGGCCCTCTTCGGCGACACCGTCCGCGTGGCCATGGTGGACCCCTCAACGCCGGAGTCGTGGACGAACTCGGCTTCTCCCTCGGCAAACAGGTCCAGTTGGTGGTCGCCGACCCCGTGCAGATCGGCAAGCTCATCGAGAAGCACTATCCCGCCGAGACCGGCGGCATGGGCGACCTGCTCAAGGAGTTGGGCATCGACGACGATCTCGCGCGCGAGGTCTCCGAGGTTTCAGCCGGCACCATCGACCTGGCCAACCTCGCCGGCGAGGCGCCCATCATCAAGTTCGTCAACCTCGTCCTGCTCCAGGCGATCCAGGATCGCGCCAGCGACATCCATTTCGAGCCCTTCGAGGACGAGTTCAAGATCCGGTACCGCGTCGACGGCGCCCTCTACGAGATGTCGCCGCCCCCCAAACACCTCGCCCTCCCGGTCATCTCGCGCCTCAAGGTCATGTCCAATCTCGACATCGCCGAGCGACGCCTCCCCCAGGACGGACGCATCTCGATGACCATGGCCGGCCGGCAGGTGGACCTGCGCGTGTCGTGTCTCCCGACCCAGTTCGGGGAGTCGGTGGTGCTGCGCGTGCTGGACCGCTCGGCGTTGCAGCTCGAACTCGAGAGCCTGGGCTTCCCCAAACACATCTACGACTTCACCGCCGAGGCCATCCAGCAGCCCAACGGCATCTTCATCGTCACCGGCCCGACGGGTTGCGGCAAAACGACCACCCTCTATTCCTGTCTAAGGCGGGTGAATGCGATTGACTCGAAGCTGCTGACGGTGGAAGACCCGGTCGAGTTCGACATCGAAGGCATCATGCAGGTCCCGGTCAACGAGGCGGTCGGCATGACCTTCGGCAAGGCCCTGCGGTCCTTCCTCCGCCAGGATCCGGACATCATCATGCTGGGCGAGATGCGTGACCTCGAGACGTCCCAGGTGGCCATCCAGGCCAGCCTCACCGGCCACCTCGTCCTCAGCACCCTGCACACGAACGACGCCCCGGGCGCCGTCACCCGCCTCGTCGACATGGGCGTCGAGCCCTTCCTCATCTCCTCCACCCTGCTGGCGGTGCTCGCCCAGCGGCTGGTCCGCACCATCTGCAAAAAGTGCCGCACGCCCTTCGAGCCCACCGAGGCCCAGCTTTCCCTGCTCAACCTCTCGCCCCACGACTTGGGTGACAAGGTGTTCTACTACGGCGCGGCTGCAAAGAGTGCAACGACACGGGCTACCGCGGCCGCAAGGGCATCTTCGAGCTGCTCCCGATCACCGACCCGATCCGGTTGCTCGTCAACGAGCGGGCCCCCACGGTGGTCATCCGCCAGAAGGCCATCGAGCTGGGGATGGTCCCCATTCGGGAAGACGGCATGCGCAGCATTTTTGACGGCGACACCACCGTGGAAGAAGTCCTCAAATACACCTAGTCTGGAGGTTCGTTATGCCGAAGTTCAGTTACGTGGCGATGGATTCCCGCGGCAAGGAGACCAAGGGAACCCTCGAGGTAGGCAACCAGAACGAGGCCATCAGTCGCCTCAAGGAAATGGGCTACTTCCCCACCAAGGTCGTTGAGGCCCAGGACAAGGAGAAGCCCGCCAAGAAGTCCAAGGCCGCCCCCGCCGCCGGCGCCAAGGGCAAGAAGAAGGGTTCGTTCGACATCAACATCAAGATCCCGGGGTTGGGCGGCAAGGTGAAGACGAAGGTGATGACCGCCTTCACCCGCCAGCTTGCCACCCTGGTCGACGCCGGCCTGCCCCTGCTCCGCGGCATGCGCGTCCTCGAACGTCAGGAGCGCCATCCCACGCTCAAGCGCGTCATCGGCGAGATCGCCACCGCCATCGAGGGCGGCAGCACGTTCTCCGAAGCCCTCGCCCAGCACCCCAAGATCTTCAACCGCCTTTACGTCAACATGGTCAAGGCCGGCGAGCTGGGCGGCGTGCTCGAGGTGGTGCTGAACCGTCTGGCCGAGTTCATGGAGAAGGCCCAGAAGATCAAGGGCAAGGTCGTCTCCGCCATGTTCTACCCGGCCGCGGTCATGATCGTGGCCGTCGTCATCCTGGCGGTCCTGATGATCTTCGTCGTGCCGAAGTTCGAGTCGATCTTCGCGGACATGCTCGAGGGCGCGAAGCTCCCCGGCTTCACCCAGATCGTTTTGGACCTCGCCAACATGATCAAGAGCCGCACGATCCTGATCGGCGACGACGCGCCGTGGGGCTTGCCCGCCTTCCCGGGCCCCGTCATCTGGGGCATCGTGGGCTTCGTGATCCTGCTGAAGGTCCTGCTCAAGCTCAAGAAGGGCCGCTGGTACTTTGACAAGTTCAAGCTCATCATGCCCGTCCTCGGCCCCGTGATCTCGAAGGTGGCCATCGCGCGGTTCACCCGTACGCTCGGCACCCTCGTCAGCAGCGGCGTCCCCATCCTCCAGGCCCTCACCATCGTCAAGGAAACCTCCGGCAACGTGGTCGTCGGCAATGCCGTGGCGAAGGTCCACGAGAGCGTCAAGGAGGGCGAGACCATCACCGTGCCGCTCGATCAATCCAATGTCTTCCCCCGATGGTGATCAGCATGGTGGACGTCGGCGAGCAGACCGGCGCCCTGCCGGAGATGCTCATGAAGATTGCCGACACTTTCGAGGACGAGGTGGACAACGCCGTGTCGGCCATGACCTCGCTCCTCGAGCCCATCATGATCGTCTTCCTGGCGGTCATCGTCGGCAGCATCGTCATTGCCCTGTTCCTGCCGTTGATCGAGATGATCAACAAGCTGGGCGGCGATGCGGGCGGCGACCGGGATGGCGGTGATTAGCAGCGGTCGGCGAGGCTCATCTCGGACCTTCGGGTGGCGCACTCGCCCTGCGCCTGGCGGGAGTTGGCGGGCACAACCGGCTTGCTGAGGCGGGCGGGTCGTGCGACGGGTTGCGCTGCGCCCCACCAGCGATCGTCTCGCTGCCACGGCGGGTGGTCCGCGGCGGTGCGGTCCCGCTTGCGGTCGCCTGGGACAGTCTGCGATGAGCGAGTGCCATGGAACGGCGTGGTCAAGAGCACCGCTCGCCAACGACTGCAACGGGGTCACCTGAGGTTTCGGTTTGCGGAGCGGTGGCCGGGCGGTGGCGTGAGGCCCTGGTGGTGCCGCGGCAACCGAATGCTGCAGGTTTAACCGAAGGAGGACATGTGGCAGCGAAAACCGGTTGACAATCCTCCGAACGGGCGTACATAGACCCCATCGTAAATACATTGTACTGACATTGCATGGGCGATTGATACACGCGCGAGGCCAACATGGAGTTCGACTGGAACAATCCCCCGTTCGAACTGGATGGTTCGCTGACGACCCGGGACATCGAGGAGTCCTTCGAGGATCCCTTCGCGGTCCGTCTGATGCCGGACTCTCCGCGGTTCTCGGTCCAAGCCCGGTTCTTCAACCTGGGCCGCTCGGCCGGCGGGATCGGCATCTGGAGCCTCTACCGCACCAACGGCAAGATCTTTCGAGTCATTTTCGCCCGGCCGTTCACGCCGGAGGAGCAGTTCTTCCACCAGCGCAAGGTGCATCACATGTTGGCCCAGTAAATGCGTCGAACGGGCCTCAGAGCGGCACACCGAGCCGGCCGTCCCCGGCCATGAATGTCCTGACCCGCTGGGAAGACGTGCCGCTGTTCGACCACGAGGCCGCCGAGGCGGCCTACTGGGCGGAAACACGGATCGATCTGCGGCTGATGGAAAACGCCGTCGCCGCGAGCACGGAAGCCAGCGAGTCCGTGACCATCACGCTGCGGATGGACCCGCGGATGTTGGCGAAAATCAAGCGCCTGGCGCGGTCGCGGTATCTCAATTATCAAAGCATGATCAAACAGTGGCTCAGCGAACGGTTGGAACAGGAGGCGCGCGAACGCTGAGCCGCCCGGACGTCAACCTGGCCAGATCTCATGAGTGACAACTCCCAGGCGGTTCGCACGACGCTCACCGACGGGTTCCCCGTGAGCCCTGTGGGGCAGGCTTCCAACCGGCCACAGCACTGCTCGCGAGCGTGCGTCTCGTCCCCAGACAGCGAACAACGCGCCCGGTCCCGGCCGGCGCGCGGCTTCACGCTCATCGAGCTTCTCACCGTGATCTCGATTATCGCCTTGCTGGCGGCCATCGGCGCCACGGTGGCCGGCCTGGCGGTTCGCAAGGGACGCGAGGCCTCAATTCGCGCCGAACGCGACAAGCTCGTGACCGCCATCGAGAACTACAAGGCCGAGTTGGGCCAGTACCCTCCGGACAACTCCCGCGTCAACCCCGTCACCCGGCTCCGTGAGAACGCCCACCCGGCAATTCACGCGCTCTATTACGAGCTCGTGGGTACGGTCGCGGGCGATCAGGGCCGCGTCTACACCACGGCTGACAACGACGAACGCCTGACGACTGCCGAAATCGCCGCCGCCTTCAGTGGCGCGGGGGGATTCGTCAACTCCGTGGTTTCCCCGGAGAAGCCCCGGAGCTTTCTGCGTGATCTCAAGCCCCGGCAGCGCCAGGAAATTCGCCTCGCCGGCGCCAATGACATCGAGTTGCTGGCCGTCTCCGCGCAGGACTGGCCCGTCAAACGCCCCGAGCAGGTCCAGGGTGCCCCGCTCGCCTTCGGGGGCAAGATTAGCGACACCAAGCTGCTGCGGATCAATCCCTGGCACTATGTCTCGACGCGCCCCACCAACAACCCGGCGACGTTCGATCTGTTCGCCCTCTGGCCCTCGGGCCGCGTCGTCAACGGCACCAACGAATACCGAATCTTCGGGAACTGGAAGGAGTGAGCCGTGAGAATCCCCCATCGTCCTTGCCGTCTGCGTCACCTCCCGGTGGATTGGGCTGACGTCCGCTGGGTCAAGCAACCGGTCTTCGGTTCGTCGCGGTCGCCGCTCGGCCCGGACTGGCCGATTCCTCATCCGCGCTGCCCCCGCGACACCGGGGCGCCCCAGCCCCGAACTCCTACTCCGCCTCCCGGACCCCTGGAACCTCTCAACTACTCCCTGGCAACCATGAAAGTCCCCACGTTCTGCGCTGGCCGTGGCCCGCGCGGTTTCACGTTGATCGAACTGCTGACCGTCATCGCCATCATCGGCGTGCTGGCCGGCATGATTCTGCCCGCGCTGGCCACGGCCAAGACCAAGGCTCGCATTGCATTGGCCAAGAAGGATATGCAGATCATCATTGGCGCCGTCAACTCCTACCAGGCCACTTACAGCCGCATGCCCGCCTCGCCCCGTACCCGCAGCTCGATTACTGACACCTGCCCGGATTTCACTTTCGGAACCGTCCTGCGTGCCGGCCCGTCGGCTACCCCCACCCTGACCGACCAGCGCGGCCAGGGACTCGTGCCCATCGGCAACACCGGTAACTCCGGCGGTTGGCAGGCCAACAACTCGGAAGTGGTCGCCATCCTCCGCGACATGGACCGTTTCGTCGACGGCACCGCCACCGTCAATCCCAACCACAGCCTCAACCCGCAGAAACAGAACTTCCTCGACAGCTTCCAGGACAAGGGCTACGCCCGCCCGCCCACCGCCGGGCGACCCACCGTCTACGCGGGGGGCGGGGTGGGACCCGACGGCGTGCTCCGTGATCCCTGGGGCTGGCCCTACATCATCACCCTGGACCTCAACTTCGATGGCCGCTGCCGCGATGCCTTCTACCGGATGCAGAGCGTGTCGATGCAGACCGGCGATCTGGGCTTCTTCGGCCTCAATCGTGGACCCGCCGTGGGACCCGGCGACACCACGGCCAACCGGTTCGAGGTCCGGGCGAACGTCATTGCCTGGTCCCTCGGTCCGGATGGCCTTGCCGATGCTTCCGTACGGGCCAACGCCGGCGCCAACAAGGACAACATCCTGAGCTGGAAGTAACCCGAGCCCGGCACGGCCATGAACACCCGGCGAAACAGGCAACGGTGCGACGGCGCGACGGTGGGGCAGGGGACCGGTGCGAAGGTGCGACGGTGGGACCGTGAGCCCGTAGGAGTCGAGGTGACGAGACTCAGACGGCACGGGCGGTGCGACGGTGCGGGACGTGCGTTCACGTTGCTCGAGTTGCTCGTGGTCATCGCCATCATCGGACTCCTCGCCGCCTCGAGCATGCCGGCGATCCGTGCCTTGACCCAGACCAACACAGTGGCAGCCGGTCATCGCCAGTTCCTCGACGACCTTTCGCTGGCCCGCTACCAAGCCATCAGCGGTCGCCGCACGGTTTATGTGGTGCTTGTGCCGCCCACGATGCGGGCTCACTTCCAGACCGTTCAGACGGCCAACTCTCAGCTTTACTCGCCGCAGGCGAAAACCGCCGCCCTCCGCTCGCTCACCAACCTCGTGAACGGCCAGTACACCGCCTATGCCCTCTTCACCCGCCGCACCGTGGGCGATCAACCCGGCCGCGAACGCCCCGCTTACCTGGGCGAATGGCGTCAGCTCCCCGATGGCATGATTTTCGGGACCAACCTCTTCTCCGACCTCGGCTCCGGCTGGCTCACCGTCGCCAACCACACCAACGTCACCGACCGCCCCCTCCCTTACGGCTGGTTTCCGTTCCCGACCGCCGAGAGTCCCGAGGCGCGCCTGCCCTATCTCGCCTTCGACTCGACCGGGCGCATGGTCTACGAAGGTGGTGTCGTGCCCCGCCGCCCCGGAGAATCCATCCCCCTGCTGCGGGCCAGTGTCTTCTATCCGAAGGACAACCAGAACCGCTACGCCCTCAACAGCCCGCCCGACGTGGTCATCACCGAGCAGGCGGGCACCAACCGCATGGACGTCCGGGTCGATTGGCTGACCGGACGCGCCCGGGTGATCCGACCCTGGGAACAGAACGCTGCGTGGCAATGAAAGCTGCTTTGCATCCTCTCCTTCCCCGGTGCCGGGTGGTGGAGAAACCTCGCGATGTGGTGCGGGCGTCTCGCCTGCACGCCGGGGATGGCGGGAATCCGTCGTCACGCCGCCTCCCGCCCGCCGCTGGATCGCGGAGCGAGGCCGGCTTCACGATGGTCGAAATCGCGATCAGCATCGCGATCGTCGCGTTCGCCCTCGTCGCCATCATCGGCGTCCTGCCCACCGGCTTCGACGTCCAGCGGCGGAACCGGGAGAACACGATCATCAATCAGGAAGGCAGTCTCTGGCTCGAGGCCATCCGCAGCGGGGCCTGGGGTTGAACTACCTGACCAACCACGTGGACGCCATCAGCATCCCCGGGGTGCCGGTCGGTGGACAGCAGAACCCGCGGGTGTTTGGCACGGCGGACGGTTTTCGCTCCGGCCGCGAAATCGTCGGTCTCCTGACGCAGCCTTCCGTTGTCGACCGGCGCCGTGTCTACGACCGGCCGGTCACCGCCTTCGTGCGCGCCCTGACCGGCTCGGCGGGCGAGAAGAGCCCACGGAACGATTTCGCGTTCAGCTACCGGCTGACCACCGCGCTGCGACCGTTCAGCGCCACCGCCCCGGCGCACACGAACTACACGGCGCCCAACCTGACCCCCGAGGAGACTTACCAACGCTCCAACCTCTGGGTCCGGGCGTTGGCCATGCAGGCCACTACTTACGAGCTCAGCCTCGTCCTCGAGTGGCCGGTTTACCTCATGAACAACCAGACCCGCGTCGGCAACAACCGGAAGGTGTTCCGGACTCTGATCAATGCCGGTCTGGCCACCACCAACGACAGCCGCCTTGGTGAGCTGCATTGGATGCAACCCCTCGGCTTCGCGTCCCTGCCATGACCGTCGCGCGTTTTCACCCTTCCCCTGCCCGCGAGCGCGCCTTCTCGCTGCTCGAGTTGATGGTCGCGGTCGGTATCATGACCGTCATCGTGGCAGCGCTTTACACCGTGTTCAGCGCCACCCAACGCGCCCTCCGGGCCAACGTGAGCCAGACGGACGTGACGGAAGGCGGACGCTTTGCCATGGCGCTCCTGGCGGAGGACCTGCGCCGGTTGACCGCGGCCGGAGCCAGCCGCGAAACCAATCTGCTGTACGCCCTCAGTCCCGCCATCAACGCGCCGCTGCTGAGCGAACTCAAGCCCGCTGAGCTCACGGAGCGCTACTATACGAACCGGCCGCCACCAGACTTCACCGGCTACCAACCGGTCGTGCAGGCCCTCGACGTCGGCAACGCCCGCCGCACCAACGTGCTCCAGGAGGTCTTCATCCATTCCCGCACGGGCGTCCGCGCGGCCGGTGTCGCCTACCGCGTGGTCAACGCCCGCAGTGGGGTGGGAACCCTGGCCCGCTACCATTTCGAACACACGAACCGTTTCGTGACCCCGGGTCTGCTGAGCGCGGCCTGCCTCCTGCAGCCAGCGGCGAACTTCTCCCCGATCCTCGACGGCGTCATTCACTTCCGGGTCCAGGCCTATGATCCCTTGGGTTTTCCGATGAGCTGGACCAACGGCTACTGGTACGTGAACGCCGCGACCAACCTCCAGACGAGCCACGGCTACCAGCTCGGCTGGGACTTGGTGCTCGAGCAGGATCCCCGCCGAAGCTCGGAGACCTTCACCGTCTTCCGCAGCAACGCCCTTCCCGCCGCGATCGAGCTCGAAGTCGGCATCCTGGAGCCGGACGCCCTTGCCCGCTTCCGCGCCCTGCCGGCCGGATCGGATTTCGCGGCGCGCTTCCTTTCCAACCGCGCTTCCCAGGTGCAACTGTTCCGCCAGCGCATCCCGATCTGGCAGGCCCCACCGCTGTCCACGGCTTCCTCCGTCCGGCCATGAAGGTTCACGCTTCCGTCCCCCAGTGCGGTCCTCCCGGACTTTGGTCGCGTCCCCGGTCTCCGCCGCGGGCGCCGGCCGATCCCCGGCGGCACCCCAGGGCGTGGTGCTGATCATCACGCTGGTCATGCTCTCCGTCGTCACGTTCATGGCGGTGACCTTCCTCGCGGTCAGCCGCCGCGAGCGCGTGGCGGTCACCGTCGTGGAGGAACAAACCCGCGCCCGGCTGATGGCGGAAACCGCTGTGGCACGGGCGCAGGCCGAAGTGGTCTCGCGGGTCATCGCCTCGAGCAACCTGCTCAACTACGGGTTCTTCGTCTCCACGAATTTCATCAGCCCCTACGGCTTCGATGCCGGCCTTCCGCTCATCGTCCCCAATCCCACGAACGTCAATTACGAACGCACGCTCTCCGGTGGCCCCATGACCGCCGACGGCACGCCCTGGCTCCGGAACATCGCAAACCTCCAGTACGACCCGCGCCCGCCCGTCTTCTTCTCCGTCACCAACGACCCGCGCGTGCCTCTCGACTTCCGGTTCTACCTCGATCTGAACCGCAACGGCCGCTTCGAGTCCAACGGCCTCCTGCCCGAGCTCGGCTTCAACGGCCAGTGGCTCGGCACCAACGGACTCTCCTGGCGCGGCGGCGGCGAACTGGTCTTGAGCAACTTCTTCGTCGGCGATCCCGAATGGGTGGGCATCCTCCAGGACCCCGGCCTGCCCCACTCTCCCACAAACCGCTTCATCGGTCGCATGGCCTATCTTGTCCAGCCGGCCGGCAAGAGCCTCGATCTGAATTTCATCGGCAATCACGCGCTCCGCATCAACGACACCCAGCTCCAGCTCGACGGTTACTACCGCAACCAGGGCGTCGGCTCCTGGGAGCTCAACCTCGCCGCCTTCCTGCGTGACCTGAACACCAACGTCACCACCTTCTACAACTACCGTGGCCTGGCCGGACCCGGCACCGGCGCCGCCGCCGAGGACGCCCTCTCCATCCTCCGCTACCGCTACGGCGGTGACCTGCGGAACCTCCTCCCCGTGGGCACGCTTTACGGTCCGCAGGCCGCCAATGCCTTCCAGGCCGACTGGATCGACGGGTACAGCGACGGTCCCGCCTTCACCGCCACCAACCTCCTGGGCCTCACGATCGACGATGACCTCACCCCCCCCAACAAGCCCTGGTCCGGCAGCGACAACCCGCGCACCTACGTCGATCTGCAGGAGCTCTTCGACACCAACAAGGTGCTCACCACCGCGGGCAACGCCATCTGGCCTGCCCGCATGCTCCTCGCCCAGAACGCCCTCTCCTCCTACGACCGCTACACCTTCTACCGTCTCCAGAGCCAGATGGGCACGGATTCCGGTGCAGGCGAGCTCGGGAAGGTCAACCTCAACTACAACAACACCCCGCCGCTCAGCGCCACCAACTTTGTGACCTGGACGCCGCAGGCCTTCTTCGAAGCCGCCGCCAACCGCCTCTTCGTCGCCGCCCGCCGCACCAACATCGTCCGCGCCGGCAACAACCTGTACACCAACTTCTACATCGGCAACGCCCTGGTCCGGCCGGGCATGTCCGTCACCAACATCCTGGTCCACCCTTACAACGAATACACCCCCGAGGTGCATCGCCTCCTGCAGCTCGCGGTCAACCTTTACGACGCCACCACCAACCGCGCCGACACTGCGTACCCTCACCTGCCCACGGTCCTGCGCCCGCTCTTCGCCACCGAGGGCGACGCCATCTTCATCAAGGGCTACGAACCGGTCACCAACAACGCCCGCGCCATCCTTCAGTCCGAGCGCATCCTCAGCCTCGCGATCCCGGCGCACTGCACTCAGTTGGCCTCCCTCGAGCGCGCCATTGTCTACGACGTGCCGTTCCTCATCGGCGCCAAGAAGGGCCTGCCCAACTTCAACGAGTTCTCCCTCCGCAACGTCGCCCAGGTCACCCGCAAGCTCGAGGTTCGCAAGCGGACTCCCGCTGACCCGCAGCCGTTCCAGACGAACTTGATGTACCTGCTCACGCTCACCAACCAGTTCGGTCTCGAGCTCTGGAACTCCTACACCAACCCCTTCCCGCGTGCCGTCCGCGTCCAGATCCTCGGCAGTTATTCCCTCGCCCTCATCGACGGTGCCCGCACCAACGTCCCGCTCGCCTACACCAACCTCCCCTTTACAACACCAACCTGGTCCTCAACGCCAACCAGTGGACGTCGAACCAGTTCCTCCTCCCCATCCTCCGGCCGATCAGCCTGGCCAATACCATGGCTTACCAGCCCGTCCCGGCCCCCAACCTCATCCCGGCCGGCCTCAACACTCCTTTCGTCGCCAACCAGGGATTCTATTTCCCTGATTGGAGCCTGCGTGGCACCAACAGCTTCATCTGCGCCATCCTCGATGAGGGCACCGGCAACTTCCTCGACTTTGTCAGCCTCGGCCTGCTCCGGTCCGACCTCTACATCACCCGCGAACTCGCCGGTCGCGAGACCCTCGCCCAGGTCGGCGCCACCACCGAGCCCGGCAATGTCTGGGACACCAACCGGGTCGGCGGCGGCACCACGATCACCACGCCCATGGTCGGCATCGAAAACCAGATGCAGATCTCCCTCGGCAACCTGCCCGTCAGCGACGCCCAGTGGCGCAGCTACAGCCAGAGCACCGTCGAGGGTCAGGACAAGGCCAAGAGCATCGACCGCTTCCGTATGTTCCACGGGCTCACCCCGCTCGTTTACACCAGCGAGCGCGAGCGCCAGGCCCTCCTGGCCGAACTGAGCGGCCGCACCGCCGTCCAGGCGCCGTTCTCTCCCACGCGCAAGCTCTACTCGGATTCTTCCTGGCAGGCCAATGACCCGCTCGTCCACTACCTCGTCTCCGACCTCCTCGATCCCCAGAACCGCCCGGATGACCCCGACCGTACCAACACCGTGCGCTTCGCCGTGCCGCCCACCGCCGTCCTCACCAACTCCAACCTCGGCTTCATCAACGAGCGCTATGCCCCTTGGGGCGGCAACCCCAACCTCACCCCCGGCCCCCGCGCCTACGATAACCGCGTCAAAGACCCTCTCATCACGCGCTCCGACGACTGGCACTTCCCCACGAACAAGTTCCCCAGCCTCGGCTGGATCGGCCGGGTCCATCGTGGAACTCCCTGGCAAACCGTCTACTTGAAGTCCGGCGTCATCTCCCCGCGCGAGTGGCTCGCCTGGTCGGGCAGCGCGGGGACCCATCCCACGAATGACTGGCCGTTGCTCGAAGCCTTCACCACCGCGGCGAACGAAAACGCCGCGCGCGGTCTCCTCTCCGTCAACCAGACCAACCTCGCCGCCTGGTCCGCGGTCTTGAGCGGCCTCTCCGTCCTCAGCAACCTGACCCCTGCCACCGTCGTCCTCAACGGGCAGCAGCCCGAGTTTCAGGAGGTGTTCATCCAGCCGGACGGCCCCGCGGGACTCACCCGCTACCCCCAGCTCCGGCGCATCGTCGAGGGCATCAACCGCACCCGGCTCGGCGAGGTCACCAACAACCAGCAGACCATCCCCGTCTTCAACCGCCTCGGTCGTATCCTCGCCACCCCCGAGCTGACCGTGGCGTCTCCCTTCCTCGATCCCAACCACTACGTCACCGACCCTGTGCTCGAGCGGATCCCCCAACAAATTCTCTCGCTCCTGCGCGAAGATGATCCGCGCTTTGTGGTCTATGCCTTCGGCCAGGCCCTGCGCGAGGCGCCCAACTCCCTTTACCTCCAGGCCGGCGGCTTCAATCGGCTCTGCACCAATTACCAGGTGACCGCCGAGTACGCCGCCAAGGCCGTCATCCGGATCGAGGGAACCCCACTCAACCCGCGCGCCGTCATCGAGAGCTACCGGGAGCTGCCCGCGCAGTGAACCCGCCCATCTGATCTGGCGTATGAAAACCCGTTTTTGGTCCGCGATTAGCCTCCTCGCCTTCGTCGGCGGGATCCTCTTCTGGCTGGAAGGCAACCGTCGTCAGTCCCTCCAGCCACTCCCCCACCCGCCGCCCCCGGCGCCGGTTCGACCCAGCAGGTCACTCAGGCGACTTCCCCGGCGCCCGTTCGCCTCCTCACGCGCGTCGACACGCTCCCCGCCGTGGCCTCGACCGCCACGGACGCACCGGCCCACTACGCGGACGCCGCCTTTCCCCTCCGCCTTCGTAACACACCCGCGTCCGTCGATGCCCTGAGCCGTAGCGACACCGCCCTAGTTGCTGCGCAACGCCCTCTTGGATACCGCCAGCCCCGTTCCGCTGCCGGTCCCGGATCTCCTCCGCGCCTCCTCCGAACCAGGCGCGTATCTCGTTCAGGCCCAGGGCCCGCTGACCCCCGCCTTCCGCGCCCGCATTGCTGCCCAAGGCGGACGGGTCGTCTCTTACATCCCCAACAACGCCTACCTCGTCCGCAT
Source organism: Verrucomicrobiota bacterium (assembly GCA_027493615.1). GTDB lineage: Bacteria > Verrucomicrobiota > Verrucomicrobiia > Limisphaerales > J093 > DSVZ01. The sequence goes on along the minus strand of JAOSKK010000035.1, from coordinate 341,560 downwards.
CTCCGCCGCTGGCGCGGCGGCGCTGAGAGCCGGCACCCTCGCGGTCCTTCCGTTCGAACCGTACTTCAAGCTGGACCCCGGCCTCCTGGCGCGCGCTCTCGAACTCGAACCGCTCCCCGAACACGCCCTGGTCCGCGTGACCGCGTATGCGGAGGATCGCGACACCGTCTTGGCCGACCTCACTGCCCTCGGCGCTGGCATCGTTGCCGAGGGTCGCGGGACCGTCGGTTTCGAGCCCGAGCCCCAATTTGTGGTCGCGCCCCGGGCCACCTCGCTGGCCGCGCTCGCCGCCCTCCCGGGCGTGCAGTTGATCGAGACCTACGCCGACCGCGTCCTGCTCAACGATCTCACCCGCGAACGGCTCGGCGTGGCTGCGGACACCGTCACGGCCACCAACTACCTGGGACTCACGGGCAGCAATGTCTGGGTGAACATCAACGATAGCGGCGTTTGGGCCGAGCATCCCGATCTCAAAGGCCGTGTCTTCGCCGGCGACACCAACAACCTCCTCGAGGACCCGTTGGGCCACGGCACGCACGTGGCCGGTATCATTGCCAGCACCGGCGCCAACGGCCCCACCGGCACGAATGTCCCGCCCGGTTCCCTCACCAACGCCACCTTCCGCGGCTTCGCCACCAACGCCAGCCTCCTCGTTCTGGGTGTGGACCGCACCCTCGGTCCCCTGTCCTCCGATCTCGTCCTGCGGGAAGTGGCCGCCGCCACCAACTATCTCACCCTGCAGCGCACCAACGCCCTCATCTCGAACAATAGCTGGGGCTACGCCCGCGTCTTCGAGTACGATTCCGCTGCCGCCAGCTACGACGCCGCCGTGCGCGATGCCCTGCCGGGCCAGCCGGGCAGCCAGCCCCTCCTCTACGTCTTTGCCGCCGGCAACGAAGCCTATGGCAACGACGACGGCAGTGGCGGCAACCCCGGCAGCATCCTCTCCCCGGCCACCGCCAAGAATGTCATCACCGTCGGCGCCACGGAAAACCTCCGCCCGATCACCTACGAGGTTGTGGCCACCAACCAGGTCACCAACATCTTCGAAGGCGAGTTCTTCGTCACCAACGTCGTTGAGACCAATACCATCACGATCAGGTTCTCGGACAGCGACGATGAGGTCGCCCCTTTCTCCGGTCGCGGCAACGTCGGCCTTGGCATCGAGGGCGACAACGGCCGCTTCAAGCCGGACATCGTCGCCCCGGGCGTCTTCATTGTCTCGACCGCGCCCACGAACTGGACCGTCGACCTGATGCTGACGAACTCGACGATCCTCGCCTTCCCCGACCAGCTCGTGCTCCCCACCGAGTGGAACCAGTATGGGCTGTTGGTCCCCGCCCGAACTGCCCGCCTCACCATCCGTACCCTGCCGGCCCCCAACTCCCCGGATCCGTTCCCCGACCTTGAGATCTACGCCCGCTTCGGTGACAGGCCCACGACGGCCGACCTCCGCGGGGTCGGCGAGGCCACCATCGATTCCCCCGAGGAAGGCCCCTGGTACTACAGCATCGCCAACCCCACGCAGGCGCCCGTGAGCTTCAACCTCGTCGTCCGCCTCGACCTCACCGTGGACGCCAGCGATTACCTCGATCTGCTGCGCGACATCAACGAGCCGCTCGCCCCCTACTACCGCTACGACAACGGCACGAGCGCCTCGGCGGCCGCCGTCTCCGGGCTCCTGGCCCTCATGCAGGAGTTCTTCGAGCAACAGCTCGAGCGGCCCTACAGCCCGGCTCTCATGAAGGCCCTCCTCATCAACGGCGCCCGCTCGCTCAGCTCCCGCTACAACCTGGAAGTCCGGCCCCAGATCAATTACCAGGGCTGGGGCTTGCCCGCCCTCACCAACATCTTCCCCGCCGCCCTCACCAACCTCATCGATCGACCGGATCAGTGGCCCGTCCGCTGGGTGGATCAGCACCCCACCAACGCCCTTGCCACCGCCCAGACCCACCAGTACGACCTCACCATCCCCACCAACGCCCTCACGTCCGACCTGCGCGTCACCCTTGTCTGGACCGACCCGCCCGGCAATCCCGCCGCCTCAATCCGGCTCGTGAACGACCTCGACCTCGTCGTCTCCAACCGCACCACCGGCCTCTGGTATCTCGGCAACGACATCCCCGCCTCGAGCGACTACAACCGCCCCGTCTCGACCAATGACAACGTCGGCCTCGCCGACAACATCAACAACGTCGAGAACGTCTTCCTCCGCGGCCCTATCGACACCAACTACACCGTGTACGTCACCGCCCGCCGCGTGAACGTCAACGCCGTCACCGCCCACACCAACGCCATCGCCCAGGACTACGCCCTCGTCGTCTCCGTCAGCGGCACCAACGCCCTCACCTTCACCCCGCAGCCGCTTGTGGTGGGTCCTCCCGTCGAAGCGACGATCCTCACCAACGGCGTCCCAGTCATCCACCAGCGCGCCGGGGCGCACTCGCCCCTGATCGGAACTCGCGACGGCACGACCAATCAGTGGCAGTTCTACGTGTTCACCAACGAGTTCAATCCCGACCTCACCGACGGCGACACCAACTTCGGCCGGTACGTCGCCTTCGCCGTCTTCATGCCACCGAACCTTTCGGTGCCCCGGGTCGGCGGCGAGGGGGACATCGACATGTACGTCCTCCGCGGCAATTCGAACCTCGTCCACCTCGATCCCGCTGCCCTCAACGCCTCCATCACCTCCCTGCAGCGGGGCGGCACCGAAACCGTTACCTTTGAGGACGGGGAGATCGGCGAGGTGTTCTACGTCGGCATCAAGGCCGAGGACCAGATGTCCGCTGAGTACAACCTCATCGCTTCCTCGAGCGACGAACCGTTTGGCCAGCTTCTCGACGACGGCAGCTACATGATCTCCGGTCGCCCCAGGCCCCGGCGCATCCCGGACGGCACTCCCCAATCCCCCGGTGCCAGCTTCATGTTCGGCTTCGGCACCTATCCCATGGTCGTGGGCCGCGCCCTCGCCTACACCACCGTCCGCCACGAGGAAATGGGGACCTGCTCGGCAATCTCAGCCACGCCCGGCGCTTCGCCGTTCTTAACAACCACAGCCCTGCCACCCCCGCCCCCGACGGCACCGTCAGCGTCATCTTCGATGACACCGGGACGGCCATCGAACCCACCGCCGTCCGCAGCGACGGCCCCGGCAGCCTCATCGATTTCATCGGTGCCCAGGGCAGTGGCCTCTGGCAGCTCACCATGATCGACAACGCCCTCGGCCACACCGGTCAGGTCGAGGACCTCCGCATCCGGATCTTCCCTGCCCGCGACCTCCTCGCCGGCTCGTTCGTGACCCTTGCGCCTAACCAGTACGACATTCTTTACGTCGATGTCCCTCCCGAGGCCGTCCTCCTCCACGTCGCCCTCTCCCAGATGACCGTTCCCATCGACGTCTTCCTCCGCCATGAGGTCCCGCCAACGCTCACGGTTTTTGACAAGCACGCGCGTATCTCACCCCCGGGTGGCGAACTCACCCTCAGCCGGGCCGATATCCCCCCGCTCCGCCCCGGCCGCTACTTCATCGGGGTCTACAATCCAAACGCCCAATCCACCACCTTTTTACATCCGTGGCTTCTGGGACGTCGACCCCAACGGCCCCCTCCGCACCGATCTCGTCGGCACCAACACGGTCCCCGTCCTTGACGACGCCCGCATCTATCTCACCAACCAAGTCCATAGCGCCCTCGAAGTCGCCGACGTGAAGGTCGGCCTCCGCGTGAGCCACCCGCGCGTCTCCGACCTTGCCTTCAGCCTCATCAGCCCCGAAGGCACCCGCACCGTGTTGGTCGAGAACCGCGGCGGCACCAACCGCACCGCCCTCGGCTACGAGGAGGTGGTCACCAACTTCCACCACGTCGCCCTCACCTACCGCACCAACACCGGCCTCGCCACCCTCTACCTCGACGGCGTACCCCAGGGCCAGCGGGACATCGGCAGCTTCGCCCCGGACACGCGCCACCACCTCTTCCTCGGCCGGCAAACCGTCACCAACGTCGCCTTCGCCGCCCAGTACCTCGGCCAACTGGACGAGGTCGACCTCTACGGCCGCGCGCTTGAACCCGCCGAAATCCTCGGCATCTACCGGTACGGCGGCGCCGCCAAACCCACCAATGCCCTCGTCAGCCGCTGGAGCTTCGACGGCAACGGCGCCGATGTCATGGGCAATCACCCGGCCGGGATCGACGGCCCCACCTTCGTCCCGGGCAAGTTCGGCCTGGGCCTCGACTTCGCCCGCATTGGCGACTTCGTGATCGTCACCAACGCCCCCGGCCTCGACGTCGGCTTGCGCAGCGGCTTCACGATCGATGCCTGGGTCAACCCCCGCCGACCTCAGCACCAACCGCATCCTCGCGACCTGGGGTAACGGCACCGACCACATCGGCGTCGAGTTCGGTTTCCGCCCGGGCACGCTCACGAACGCCCCGGCCGGCCTCCTTTACGCCAACCTCCGCGATCGCACCGGCGCCAGCCACATCGTCGAAGCCCTCACCCAGGGCCTGATCCGGACCAACGCTTCCCTCACCAATACGGTCTACGTCACCCTCAGTGACGACACCAACCGCACCTCGATCCCGATCAAGTTCGCCGAACCAGACACCGCTCCAACCGGCCGCTCCACCAACCGGTTCCTCAGCGGCTTCGAGGGACGCATCCCCGGACGTCTCCTGCGCCTCGCCCCCGACGACCACTTCGAGGGCTGGGAGGTGGCCGCCGGTCACCCCGCCGTCCTCAATGCCCCGCTGGCCCATACCGGTACCAACTTGCTCGTGCTTCGCGACGGCACCCTTCTGACCCAGGTTCGCACCGTCCCGGGCCGCATGTACCGGCTCCAGCTTGCCCATCGCCGTGAACCCTGGCCGGACGGCCTCGTGAGCTGGTGGCCGGCCGAGAGCACAGCCAACGACATCGTCAGCACCAACCACGGCCTTGCCCAGGCCGGCCCGGGTTACCTGCCCGGCAAGGTCGGCATGGCCTTCGGCCTGACCAATGCCGGCTACGCCCGCGTGCCTTACAGCCCCTCCCTCGACTTCACCAATGAGTTGAGCGTCGAGTTCTGGTACCTGGCCGAGGACTACGCGCCCCTGGGCAGCAGCCTGTTCTACAAGCGTGAGCAGACCGACCCTCTGCCGCGCATCAACTACCTCGTCGCCCTCTCGCAGGCCGGCCTCGACGCCGGGTTCAACGACCCCACCGTCTTCGGCGCCGGTTCGGACCTCCCCAACGGTGTCGAAGGGGTCCGGCTTTCGCCCCCGCCACCCGTGGGTGTCTTCCACCACCTCGTCGCCACCTACCGTCAGATCAACCCCACCCAGGTCGAATTGGCCCTCTTCCTCAACGGACAGCGGCAGCGCGCCAAGATCATCGGCGGGGTCCTGAGCAACGCCGTGAACCCGGGCCCCCTCTGGATCGGCCGCGCCACCTTCACCGGCCTCATGGATGAGGTCACCGTGTACAATCGCGTGCTCGAGGACGAGGAGGTCGAACAGATCTACTGGCTCGACGCCCTCGGCAAGTGCCCGCCGCCGTGCCTTCCGTCCACGCGCCTCCGCGTGGACGGTGCCGCCAACACCCTCTTCACCTCCGATCCCGCATGGCAGATCCAGGCCCTGACCTTCATGGCCACCCAGACTAACACGCTCGTCGAGGTGGCCGGTGTCATGCCTGGCGCCCTGCTCGATTCGGTCGACCTCCTCGAACTGCCCGCAACCGAGTTCCTGTCGGAGGAAGAGCTCGCGCCCTTCAGGGGCGAGCGCGCCTTCGGCGAGTGGAAACTCGAGGTTTTGGATCGCCGCGTGGGCGCCACCAACACGCTGGACGCCGCCTCCATCCAATGGCAGCTCCAGCTCACTTTCTCGCCCTTGGTCGTGCCCGCCATCACCCTCACCAACGGCGTGCCTTACACGAACACCATCCCCCGCGGCCAGGCCCGCTACTTCATTGTCGACGTGCCCCTCGAAGCCCGCCGCGCCACCAACACCCTCGGTGCCACCACGCCCCTCGACCTGTGGTTCAATCACACCGGCGCCCCCACCTTCGGCGAGTTCGCCACCGACCATCGGCTGCTCACCAACCGCACCTCCGGCCTGGCGGTGGTCTCGACCAACGAAACCCGGATCCTCGACACCAACCTCACGGTCGTCGCCACCACGCCCCTGCCGCTCCTTGAGCCCGGACAGCGCTACTACCTTGCGCTCACCAACCTCACCGCCACCACCGACTTCTCCATCCAGGTGGACTTCGACGCGGTCGATGGCACGGTCGTCGGCGTCCGCGATCTCGCGCGCGACCAGACCATCACCACCAACGCCCCCGCCTCGAACCTGCTCCAGTACTACCGCTACGTCGTCAACACCAACACCGTCGCCGCTTCCTTCGAGGTCCACCCGACCAACGGCAACGTCCAGCTCTACCTCCGCAAGGCGCAGCCCGTCCGCAACCCCTTGCCCACGCCCCAGCTCTTCGACTACGCCAGCGAGAACCCCGGCACCAACGCCGAGATCATCGTCGTGACCCAGAACTCCCTCCCCGTGCCCCTCAGCGCCGGCCCGTGGTACCTCGGCGTCCTCAACGTCGATCCCACCCCCGTCACCTACTCGATCCGGGTCCTCGAATACACCAACTACGTCGACCGCATCATCGACCTCCAGGAGAACGTCAAGACCATCGCCAGCGTCGCTCCCGGCAACCTCTCCCGCCTCTACTTCCGCTTCGAAGTCCCCGGCTCGCCCGGCCTCCTCCAGTTCGACCTCACTGAACTCAGCGGCCGTGCCGACCTCGTCGCCAAGCTGGGTTCGTTGCCTTCCGAGACCGACTACGAGTATTTCGACCAGGGCGCCCCCGGTCTCCCCGCGAGGCTCCTGATCCAGGCCGGCGGGTTCCACACCTCCCTGAACGGCACCTGGTTCCTCGCCGTCTACAACCGCGAGACCTCGCCCATCAGCCTCGGCCTCACACCTTCCTTCCCGCCCGCCGAACCCATCGTGCGCGCCCTCACCGACCGGGTTCCGCTCCGTGACACCATTGCCGCCGACACCCTCGGGCTTCCGCAGCGGCCCGACCTCTTCTCGTTCACCGTTCCGATCGGCGCTACCAACGTCGCGTTCCAACTCACCCCGCTCAACGGCAACGCCGACCTCCTCCTGCGCCAGGGTATCGTCCCGACCTCAACACGTTCGACTATTTCAGTTTCAGCCCCGGCACCTTCCGGAGGCCATCGTCGTGGATCCAACCTCGAGCCCGGTCGCGCTTGTTCCCGGCGAGTGGTTCCTGGCGGTGTACAACAATGCGCTGCTCTCGACCACCTACGACGTGGTGGTCACCACGCTGCCGGTTGGTCTGACCGGCGGGATCGCCCTGCTCCCGACGGTCGAGATCCAGGACGGGGTGCTCATCGTCCGGCTGCGTTGGACCGCGCCTCCGGGCCTGGGCTTCCAGGTCCAGTACGCCACCGTCATCCCGACCGACGGCCCCATCGCCTGGATCACCCTGCCGGGCGTCATCACTGCGCTGGGCACCGACTACGAGTTCGTGGACGACGGTTCCCAGACCGGCGGCCCGGCGCCCTTCAAGATCTACCGGGTTCTCCAGGCCCCGTGAGCCCACCCCTCCCGTAGGCGTCGAGGTCACGAGACTCAGCCGCCAACTCTTCAGTTGCACCGCCCTCGGTTCTGTTATCACGGCCCTGTCGCACGTCGGGTGCCCTGACCTGGCCCGCGTGCCGGCGATGAGATTCGACTTCAGCTCAAGATGCGGCCGCAGCCCACCGGGGAGACCTGCGGCCCGACTTGTTTACACGCCCTGTACCGTTACTACGGTGACCGCGTTTCCCTCGATCAGGTGATCCGTGAGGTGCCCAGCCTGCCCACCGGCGGCACCCTGGGTGTGCTCCTGGCCCTTCACGCGCTCCGTCGCGGCTGGCGTGCCCGGATTTACGCCTACAACCTCCAGGTCTTCGATCCCACCTGGTTCCGCCCCGGGGCCCCTGACCTCCGGGATCGACTCCGCCGTCAACGCCGATTCAAACGCGAATCGCGGTTTCGTGCTGCCACCGACGCCTATCTCGAATTCCTCGACCGCGGCGGTGAGGTCCGGTTTCAGGACCTGACCAAGTCGCTCATCCGCCAATACCTGGACCGCGGCCACCCGATTCTGACCGGCCTGAGCTCGACCTACCTTTATCACTCGATGCGCGAGCACGGACCCAACCTGGACGACGACGACCTCCGGGGCGTGCCGCAGGGCCACTTCGTGGTGCTCTGTGGCTACGACCGTCAGCACAAGACCGTCCGCATCGCGGACCCGCTCCAGCCCAACCCGGTGAGCGCGGCCACCCGCTACGACCTCTCGATGGACCGCGTCATCGGAGCGATCCTCCTCGGGATCCTCACCTACGACGCGAACCTGCTCATCATTCAGCCGTAAGTCCCCGCGCTGCCGCGGTTCTCCCTGCCTTGCCGTGCGTATCCTCATCGTCGTCAACAACCCTCAGGAATGGCCCCTCGAGGTCCCGGGCGTCGAGGTCGTGCCGGCCCGGTCCTACCTCACCGAGCCGGCCTACGCCGACCTCGAGCGCGCGCGCGTCTTCAACTGCTGCCGCTCCTATCGCTACCAGACCATCGGCTATTACGTCTCGCTCCTCGCCGCCGCCCGCGGCCACAAACCCCTCCCCTGACATCCCCACCATCCAGGACATGAAATCGCCGACGGTGGTCCGGCTCCTGTCTGAGGAACTGGATGAGTTGATCCAGCGCAGCCTCGCTGACGTCCGCCCCCGCCGCTTCACCCTCAGCATCTACTTCGGCAAGAACCTGGCCAGCCGTTACGACCGCCTCAGCGCCGAGCTCTTCAAACTCTTCGAGGCCCCCTTCGTCCGGGCCGAGTTCGTCCGGCAACGACCGTTGGGTCCTGTCCGGCATCGGCCCCATCGCAGCCCACGAGATCCCCGATGCCCACCACGATTTCGTCGTCCAGGTGGCTTCGCAGTTCTTCGCCGGCCGCCGCCCCAGCACCCGCCCGCGTCAGGTCGAGCGCTACGACCTCGCCATCCTCTTCGATCCCAAGGCCACCGATCTTTCCTCCGATGCCAAGGCCATCGAGCGCTTCGTCGAGGCCGCCGAGGCCCTCCGCATCGGCACCGAGGTCATCACCAAGGAGGACTACGACCAGGTGGCCGAGTTCGACGCCCTCTTCATCCGCGAGACCACCAGCGTCAACCATCACACCTACCGCTTCGCCCGCCGCGCCGCCGCCGAGGGCCTCGTGGTCATCGATGATCCCGAGTCCATCCTCAAGTGCACGAACAAGGTCTACCTCGCCGAACTCCTCGATCAACGCCACATCCCCACCCCCAAGACCCTCATCGTCCACCGCGACAACATCGACCAGATCGTCCCCGTCCTCGGCCTCCCCTGCATCCTCAAACAGCCCGACAGCGCCTTCTCCCAGGGCGTGGTCAAAGCCTCCACCGCCGCCGAAGCGGTCTCCGGCGTCGAGGCCCTGCTCGAACGTTCCGACCTCGTCATCGCCCAGGAGTTCCTCCCCACGCCGTTCGACTGGCGGATCGGCATCCTCGACCGCAAACCCCTCTTTGCCTGCCAGTACTTCATGGCCCCCAAACACTGGCAGATCATCAACCGCCACACCGACGAGGACAACCGCTACGGCCGCGTCAAGACCCTGCCCGTCGAACTCGCCCCCCGCCGCGTCGTTAGCACCGCCCTCAAGGCCGCCAACCTCATCGGCGACGGCCTCTACGGCGTCGACCTCAAGCAGATCGGCCATCGCTGCTGCGTCATCGAGGTGAACGACAACCCCACCATCCAGTCCGGCTTCGAAGACGCCGTCCTCAAAGACACCCTCTACACCCGCATCCTCGAGGTCTTCCTCCAACGACTCGAACGGCGCCGCCAGGGTCTCCCCCGCATGATCCGCCCGTCCCCCCTCGGCCTCTTCGCCGCCACCGGCGTCGAGCTCGAGTACATGATCGTCGACGCCGATTCCCTCGACGTCCGCCCCCTCAGCGACGAACTCATCCGCGCCCTCACCGGCGCCTACCGCTCCGACGTTGACCGCGGCCCCTTCACCTGGTCCAACGAACTTGTCCTCCACGTCCTCGAGTTCAAGACCACCGACCCCGCCCCTTCCCTCCGTGGCCTCGCGACGGCGTTCCAGGCCGAGGTCGCTGAGGCCAACCGCCGTCTCCTCCCCTTCGCCGCCCGACTCCTTCCCACGGCCATGCATCCCTGGATGGATCCCGCGCGCGAAACCCGGCTCTGGCCCCACGAGTACAGCCCCGTCTACGCCGCTTACGACCGCATCTTCGGCTGCGCGGGCCACGGCTGGTCCAACCTTCAGAGCCTCCACCTCAACCTCCCGTTCGCCAACGACCACGAGTTCGCCCGGCTCCACGCGGCCACCCGCGCCCTGCTGCCCCTGCTGCCCGCACTCGCCGCCAGCTCACCCATTGTCGACGGACGGCCGACCGGCTGGCTCGATCACCGCCTCGCCGTGTACCGCACCAATTCGGCCCGACTCCCCTCGGTCACCGGGCAGGTCATCCCCGAGCCCGCCTATTCGCGCGCCGAGTACGGGCGCAACATCCTCGAACCGATGTACCGCGACATCGCGCCCTGGGACCCCGAGGGCACCCTCCAGGACGAGTTCCTCAACTCCCCGCGGAGCCATCGCCCGCTTCGGCCGCGGCAGCATCGAGATTCGCGTCCTGGACGTCGCCGAATGCCCCGCCGCCGACCTGGCCATCGCTCAGCTCATCGTGGCCGTTCTCCGCGCCCTCACGGCCGAACGCTGGATCCCCCTCACCACCCTCCAGCGCCTCGACACCACCGCCCTGGCGGCGACGCTGATCGACGTGGCGCGCGACGGCGATGCCGCCGTCGTGCGGGACCCCCATCTTCTCGCCGCTCTCGGTCGTCGCACCGAACGTCCTTGCGTGGCGCGCACCCTCTGGCAGGCCCTGACCGAGGAACTGCAGGTCTTGGACAAACTCGACGCTGCGGAACGTGCGGCCTTGCAGGTCATCCTTCATCACGGATGTCTGGCGCGCCGCATCCTGGAAGCCCTCGGGGGTGATTCGAGTCGCGCCCGTCTCATCGCCGTGTATCGCCGTCTCGCGGAATGCCTGGCCGAGGGTTGTTCTTTTCGCCCGTTCCCGTAGGCGCCGACGTCAGGAGGCTCACGCCGTCGCGCGCTGTGGCTGGCGCGGCGGGGCCCGTTGTCGGGCGTGTGGAGATCAAAGGGAGTCACGCATGGACACGGTTCCGACCATCGCTGTCCTCGCTGGTTCCCTGACTGCCATGCCGGGTAATGGGCGGCCTTGCAGGCTGGCGTTGGGCCAAAAGTGGATGACACCAGCGACGGAAGGGAAGGCCCTTCGGTAAGCCTGGCACCGATGCACGGCGTGAAACGTCTCGCGTGGAGCCGTCGCGGGAACGTGGTTCGCAAGTGATTCAAGGCGGGCGGCTTGGCACGTCCCTGCTGGCGCCGGCGGCAACGGTCGCCCGAGGGGTCGTCTCCTGGAAGGCGTGTCTCTCCGATGAGGCTTGGGAGAGTATACGCGGCGCTCTCTCAAGGTTTCACCTATTGACCCCCATTGAGAAGTCACTAAGCTCCCCATTGCACAGTCGGTAAGGAGTCATCAAACCAAGGAGCTAGGGAGTACCATGAAAGTACCAATGCCTATTCAGGCCGTTGGGATCGCACTGGCGATGAGTGCCTCGGCAGCGCTCAACGCCGGCTTGTTGTTGAACCCCGGTGACCCCGCGGGTGCCATGCCGTTCGCGCTGCCCGCCGGTCCCGGCGGAGCGGCGATCGCCTATCACAGTTCGGCGGCCACGCCGGATACGCCGCCGCCCAGCAAGTTCACCTCCCAGGTGGACTCGGCGGTCACGGTCGGCAATAGCTTCGGGGCGAACGCCCTGACGTTCTGGTACCGCGTCTACAACGCGGACCAGACGCCGGACGGTCTCGCCATCGTCTCGCTCGGCGTGCCCATGTGGAAACCGCCGTCTCCCGTCCGGGTGGATCAGGCCGCCGGCACCGGGGTCCTGTCGTCGCTGGGCATGAACACGGGCGGTGCCGTCTCGTTCTTCTGGTCGCAGAACCCCATCGGCGAAGGCTATGTCAGCGCCTGGCAGGTCATCGAGACCCCGTGGACTGAGTACACCCTCAAGACCGTGGGCGTCATTGACGGCACTTCCGAGGACGTGCCCGCTCTGGTTCCCATCCCGGAACCTTCCGTTTACGCCGGCCTGGCCGCTCTCGGCCTGGTCGGATTCGCAGGCTTCCGGCGCTTCCGCGCCTGAGGCCGCACCCATACGCACAGCCAAGTTTCCTTGTTCTCGGCCGGTCTGCCTCCGGGTGGACCGGCCGCTCGCCTCCGCCGTGCAGGCTGAATCCCGATCTTGACCACGCCTGCCACGGGCTCAAACCCCGGACACGAGCAGGTCGCGCACAAGCTGCTTCGCCTCCTCGGGACGCTCGCTGACAATCGTTACCAACGCCGACGAGCCGGCACGACCCAGGATGTGCATGCTGCGAATGCCGATCCCTGCGGCCTTGAAACGCACCGCCACCCTCGCCAGCGCCCCGGGTTCGTCCCTCAAGCGGATCACCAGCGCATCCTCCGACACGGCGCGAAAGCCCGCATCGCGCAAGGCATGCAAGGCCTCGTCGTAGAGGTCCACGGTCAGATTCGCCACACCGGTCTGCTCGGATTCCTCGACGTCGATGTCCTCGATGTTGACGCCCCGGTCGGCCAGGACCTGGGCCAGGTCGGCTACGTCGCGGGTCGGTGCCTCCAGCAGGACGGTGATGTGTTTCATGGCCGTGAAGCCGCCGTGCGGGCGGCCGGTGGCACCGCGCTTCCCCGCCTTGCCCCGGCCGGTTCGGGGGGATGAGCGGCCACATCCTCCACGAACTCGTCGATCATGGCTTCCGTCACGTGGGGCATGGCGATGAGATGCCCCACGTCGCGATAGGGCGCCACCTGCCACTTCCGAAACACCGCGTCGCCCGGCCGCGGAAACACCACGGTGATGGAGTTGCGGTTGCGCCACGCTGAAATGCCGCGCGCCGCGAACCGCGCCACGGCGTAATCGGCCCGCGCGAGGCATGTCTCGACACAGCGGCGGAAACCGTCCGGGCCCGCCCGGCGCAGCGCGTACCAGAGCATCAGCGGGCTGAGGGCATTCCGCGATCCGCTCAGGGTGGTGTCGAGGATCCCCACGTACTCGACCGAACGGGCGACACGCTCGACGTTGCGTCGCAGGGCCAGCGCCACCCCGCAAGGCAGCGGCGCGCCGATCATCTTGTGCCCGCTGATCGAAATGCTGTGCGCCCCCGTCGGCAAAGTCGAACGGCTGCGGGTCCGGCACGAAGGGCAGGATCACCCCGCTCAGGGCGGCGTCGCAATGGATGTAATAACGCGGGATCGCCAGGTCCTCGAGGATCTCGCGAACGCGGACCAGATCGTCCACGGCCCCCTTCATCGTGGTGCCAATGTTGGCGAACAGCAGGGGCGGCACGTCGCGATGCAGCCGCAAGGTCTCCTTGAGGTCCTGATAGTCCAGTTCCCCGTTACGCTGGCTCTTGATCATGATGTTCCGCGCGTGCAGCAGGCGCAGAATCTTGGCCACGCTGTAATGCGTGTCCTCCGAGAAATACACCACGCCGTCGGGAAGAAGCTCCCGCGCCAGGTACAGCCCGTACATGTTGCCTTCCGTGCCGCCGTTCGTGACGTAGCCCCAGTACTCGCCCTCCGGCGCCCGCGTCATTCGTGCAAACTCCTGGATCACCTCCCGCTCGAATTCGTGAGTGTTCTGGCGGATGTAGGAGCGTCCGGCAAACGGGTCCCCCACGTTGTTGAGGATGAACTCCAGGAAGCGCGCGAGCTCACCGAAATCCTCGTCCTGGTTGCACGGGTAGCCCACAAACGTGCGGCGCTCCGTCTGCAGCCGCGCATACAACGCATCGAGTCGGGCACGATCGCCCTCCGGGAGTGGCCGCGTGAACAGCATGACAGTCTGGTGCGACAGACCACGAATACCGCTTCCCACCCGCGCCCGCCTCGCTCGCGGCGGTGTCGTGTCGGCGGACAGCGTGCGGACCGGCCTCGCCGGCCTGCTCCGGGCACCGGTGGCATGGTCACGCCAGGAAACCCCTCCGTGTCAAGTCGTCCCGCGAAGGGGGCGGGCGGCGTTGGACCGTGGGAGGCCAGGAATGGGGCGGATCTCGGCTGGTGCTCGCGCGGTCGCGGGGTCGCCGCGCGCGGGGGGCGGCTTGTGCGGGCCGTGCTGCGGACGTCCGTGCCGGCGGGGCGAGCCGGGGTGGCGGATCGTTCAACAATTATTTCCAAAAAAACTGTTGCACCAAGCACGACGGTTGCTAACCTCCCTGCCCCGTTTTGCTCCAGGGGTTCAAGTCTGCGGAGACCCGCTGGAGAGGGATTTGACGCGATGCCGACCATCAATCAACTCGTCCGAAAGGGACGTGCGAAGTTGCGATACAAGAGCCAGTCGCCGGCGCTCGAGAACGCGCCGTTCCGGCGGGGCGTGTGTCTGCAGGTCATGACGCGCACGCCCAAGAAGCCCAACTCGGCCATGCGCAAGGTGGCCAAGGTTCGGTTGACGAACGGATTCGAGGTCATCGCCTACATCCCTGATGAAGGTCACAACCTGCAGGAACACTCGATCGTGCTCGTGCGGGGCGGCCGGGTGAAGGATCTGCCCGGGGTGCGGTACCACATTGTTCGGGGCACCCTGGATGCCGCGGGCGTCGAGAAGCGCCGCGTCAGCCGATCCAAGTACGGGGTCAAGCGCCCGAAAGCCGCCAAGGCCGGAGCCGCCGCCGCCGCCACCGCCAAGTAACTCTCGCGTATGTCTCGTCGTCGTCGCGCCTTCAAACGTCCCGTCAGCCCGGACCCGAAATTCAACTCGGGGCTCGTGTCGCGCCTGGTCAGCATGGTGATGAAGTGCGGCAAGCGCAGCACTGCCCAGCGCATCGTCTACGGCGCCTTCGACGAGATCGCCACCAAGAATCCCGCCAGCAGCCCGCTCGATGTGCTGCAGCGGGCCGTCGACAACGCCAAACCCCGCCTCGAAGTCAAGCCGCGCCGCGTCGGCGGCGCCACCTACCAGGTCCCTCTCGAGGTGCCTTCCGACCGCCAGGTCTCCTCGCCATGCGCTGGATCGTGAAGTTTGCCGACGCCCGCAAAGGTCAGCCCATGAAGCAGGCCTTGGCCGCAGAGATCCTCGATGCCTACCAGGGCCAGGGCAACGCCATCCGCAAGCGCGATGACGTCCACAAGATGGCCCAAGCCAACAAGGCCTTCGCTCACTTCCGCTGGTAGCCACCCCCCACGTACACGCGCCCCGAGGGCCAAGGTCGGTCGGGGCCTTTTTATTCCCTCCCCCGGTTTTCATGTCCAGCGCCGTTCCCAGTGCCGAGAGTGTGAATTCGCCTCACCGCAAGTACCCCTTGCAGTGCACGCGAAACATCGGCATTGCGGCCCACATCGACGCCGGCAAGACGACCACCACCGAACGCATCCTTTTTACACCGGCCTCATCCACCGCATGGGTGACGTCGACGACGGCAACACCGTCACCGACTGGATGGAGCAGGAACGCGAACGCGGCATCACCATCACCTCCGCCGCCACCACCTGCTACTGGACGCAGAAATCTGAAGGCTTGGTCAAGCTCGGCGAGGGCGTCCCGCATCGCATCAACATCATCGACACCCCCGGTCACGTCGACTTCACCGCCGAGGTCGAACGTTCGATGCGCGTCCTCGATGGCGCCGTCGCCGTGTTCTGCGGCGTCGCCGGCGTCCAACCCCAGTCCGAAACCGTCTGGCGCCAGGCCACCAAGTACAAGGTCCCCCGCGTCGCCTTCGTCAACAAAATGGACCGTACCGGGGCCAACTTCGAAAACGCCGTCGCCGAGATGCGCAAGAAGCTCGGCGCCTACGCCTACCCCATCCAGTTGCCCATCGGGAAGGAAGACCATTTCGAAGGGGTCATCGACCTGATCAACCAGCGTGCCATCCGCTACGATCCCAAGGACGAATCCGGCATGCTCTACCAGGTCGCCGACATCCCGGCCGACCTCCAGGAAGACGCCCGCCTGGCCCTGGCCGAACTGGTCGATGCCGTCGCCAACAAGGACGACGAAATCGCCGCGCTCGTCATCGAGGACAAGCCCGTCGATGCCGCCGCCCTCAAGCGCGCCATCCGCCGGCTCACCTGCAAGATCGAGCTCGTCCCCGTCCTCTGCGGCTCGGCGTTCAAGAAGCGCGGCGTGCAACCGCTCGTCGACGCCGTCGTCGATTACCTGCCCTCGCCCCTCGACGTGCCGCCCCCCACCGGCCTGGATGCCGAGGATCCGACCCAGACGGTCGAAATCCCCAGCGACGACCGCGCCAAGTTCTGCTCGCTGGCGTTCAAGCTCTGGACCGATCCCTTCGTCGGCAAGCTGGTCTTTTTCCGCGTCTACAGCGGCCAGCTCAAGAAGGGCGAGATGATTTTCAACCCCCGCACCCGCCGCCGTGAGCGGGTCAACCGCGTGATGATGATCCAGGCGGACAAACGCCTCGACGTCGACACCGTCTATTCGGGCGACATCGCCGCCCTCGTGGGCATCCGGAACATCACCACCGGCGACACCCTCTGCACCGAGGAACGCCAGGTCCTCCTCGAGCCTCCGACCTTCCCCGAGCCCGTCATCTCGATGGCCGTCGAGCCAAAGACCATGGCCGACCGCGACCGTCTGGGGGAGAGCCTCCAGCGCCTGGCGGAGGAGGACCCGACCTTCCGCTGCTTCACCAACGAGGAGACCGGCCAGCTCATCATCGCCGGCATGGGCGAGTTGCACCTCGAGATCATCCGCGACCGCCTCCTGCGCGAGTTCAAGGTCGAGGCCACCTCAGGCGCGCCCCAGATCGCTTACCGGGAAACCGTGCTCAAGCCGGCCGAGGGCGTCGGCAAGTTCGTCCGCCAGAGCGGCGGTCGGGGCCAATACGGCCATGCCGTCATCACGCTGGCGCCCAACGAACGGGGCAAGGGCGTTGAGATCGAAAACAAGATCGTTGGCGGCGTGATCCCGAAGGAATACATCCCCGCCGTGATCGCCGGTATCAACGAGGCCGTGGCCGGCGGCGTGCTGGCCGGCTATCCGATGGTTGATTTGAAGGTCGCCATCGTGGACGGGACCTACCACGAGGTCGACTCCAGCGAACTCGCGTTCAAGATGGCCGGCATCTTCGCCTTGAAAGAGGCCGCTCGCAAAGCGAACCCGATCCTGCTGGAACCGATCATGAAGGTCGAGTGCACCACCCCGGAGGAGTACCAGGGCGACCTGCTGGGCGACTTGAACCGGAGGCGCGGCAAGATCGTCAGCATCGAGGCCAAGAACAATGCCACCAGCCTCCATGCCCATGTGCCGCTGGCCGAGATGTTTGGCTACGCGACGGCCATCCGCTCCCTGTCCAAGGGGCGGGCGGCCTACACCATGGAGCCGCAGTCTTTCGAGCCCGTGCCGGCCAACATCGTGGCGGCCATCCTGGATTCGGCCAAACCCAAGGCTGCGCGCAGTTAAAGATAGACAACTCGTTCTTTGTATGGCAGGACAACGCATTCGCATTCGCCTCAAGGCGTACGACCACCGGGTGATCGACCAGTCGGTGCGCGAGATTGTGGAAACCGTGAAGCGTACCGGCGCCATGGTGGCGGGTCCGATTCCGCTGCCGACCCGGGTCGAACGCTACACGGTGCACCGCTCGCCCCACGCGGACAAGAAGTCCATGGAGACATTCGAACAACGGACGCACAAGCGATTGCTCGACATCCTGGAACCGACGGCGAAAACCGTGGACGAGCTCAAGAAGCTCAACCTGCCCGCCGGCGTGGATATCACGATCAAGATCTAGTTATGATTGGGTTGCTCGGAAAGAAACTGGGCCAGACACGCGTCTATGACGAGGACGGCGTGCTCGTCCCGGTGACCGTGGTGCTCGCCGGCCCGAACCGCGTGCTGCAGGTCAAGACCCGCGAGGGCAAGGACCGCTACAACGCCGTCCAGTTGGGCTTTGGCCCCCAGAAGGACTCCCGCCTCTCCAAGGCCAAACTCGGCCATCTCGCCCGCTGCGGCGTCGACGTCAAACGCGCCCAGGACGAAGAACCCGTCATGCTCGCCGGCGTCCAGCGCATCCGCGAGTTTCGCGATTTTTCCCTGGCCGTGAAGCCCGGCGATCTCCTGGGGCCCGACATCTTCCAGGTCGGCGATTTCGTGGACGCCATCGGCGTCACCAAGGGCCGCGGCTTCGAAGGCGTCGTCGCTCGCCACGGCTTTCGCGGCGGTGAC
The DNA here is from genome assembly GCA_027493615.1 of Verrucomicrobiota bacterium. GTDB lineage: Bacteria > Verrucomicrobiota > Verrucomicrobiia > Limisphaerales > J093 > DSVZ01. The sequence continues at coordinate 323,174 of JAOSKK010000035.1, read as the reverse complement.
TCCACGCACGGCGCCAAGGGCTGGCACCGGCGCTCGGGCGCCATCGGTCAACGCCTGTTCCCCGGCACGGTCATGCGCGGCATGCGGATGCCCGGTCACTTGGGCCAGGTCCGCCGTACCACCCAGAACCTCGAAGTCGTGCGCGTCCTGCCCGAAGACCAGGTGATCCTCGTCAAGGGCGCCATCCCCGGGGCCAATGGTGACTACGTGGTCCTGCGCGAGTCCAAGAAGATCCCCAAGACCCTGGCCGAGGCCCGCCGGGTCCAACGCGCCGAGGAAAAGGCCAAGGCGGAGGCCGACCGCAAAGCCGCCGAAGCCAAGGCCGCCGCCGCCCGGCCGGCCAAGGCCAAGAAGTAGCAAGGGAGCATGGCGATGAAACTCACCGTCAAGGACAGCAAAGGCAACGCCACCGGCGAAGTCGAGGTTGGCTTCACCCTCATCGAGGACGGCAAGGGCACCCAGGCGGTGCACGACACCGTCGTGGCGTACCTCGCCAACCAGCGCACCGGGACCGCCTGCACCAAGACCGCCGGCGAAGTCGCCGGCACCAACCGCAAACCCTGGCGACAGAAAGGCACCGGCCGCGCCCGCGCCGGCTCTTTCCAGTCCCCCCTGTGGCGCGGCGGCGGTGTGGTCTTCGGACCCCGCCCCCGCGATTTCGGCCGGAAGGTCAACGTCAAGACCCGCCAACTGGCCCTGCGCCGGGCCTTGTCCGAGCGCCTCCGCGCGGGCGATGTGGTGGTCGTGGACGATCTTTCTTTGACCGCGCCAAAGACCAAGGAGTTGGTCGGCGTCCTGGCCGGCCTGGAACTGACCGGTCGCACCGTGCTCCTGTGCGGCAGCGGGGATCAGCGTCAACTGCAGCTCGCGTCCCGCAATCTGCCCGAGGTGGCCTTCACCACCGGCGAAGCGCTCAATACCTACCAGGTGCTGCGCTACGACAAACTGCTCTTCACGCGGCCGGCGTTCGCCAAAGTCGAGGAGCGCCTGAAATAGTGCCATGAATTCCTTCGAGATCATCAAGTCCGCCCGCCTCACCGAGAAGGGCAGCATCCAGGCGGACAAGCATAACCAGTACACGGTGGTGGCCGACCGCCGCGCCACCAAGCCCCAGATCAAGCGGGCCGTCGAGGAGCTGTTCAAGGTCAAGGTGACCGGCTTGAGCACCATGCACGTCCGTGGCAAGCTCCGCCGTCAGCGCACCCACCAGGCCGGCCAGGCTCCCAGTTGGAAGAAGGCCATCGTGACGCTGAAAAAGGGCGACAAGATTGTGCTGACCTAACCCGACCCGCTATGCCCGTCAAAACCTTCCGCCCCCTCACGCCGTCCACGCGGTACATCACCGTCCAGGATTACCGCGGCGTGACCAAGAAACGCCCGGAGCCGGGGCTCGTCACCATCCGCAAAAAGACCGGGGGCCGCAACCACTACGGCCGCGTCACCGCCCGGGGTATCGGCGGCGGCCACAAGCAGAAGATCCGCACCGTCGACTTCCGGCGCAACAAACACGGCGTCGAGGCCAAGGTCATCGCCCTCGAGTACGATCCGTGTCGGAGTGCGCGGCTGGCCCTGCTTGAGTACGCCGACGGCGAACGCCGGTATGTCCTCGCCCCGAACGGACTCGAAGTCGGAGCGCGCCTCAACAGCGGCCCGCAGGCCGCTGCGGAAGTGGGGAACGCTCTGCCGCTCAGCGCGGTGCCCGTGGGTCTGCCCATCCACAACATCGAGCTGGTGCCTGGCCGCGGCGGACAGATGGTGCGCAGCGCCGGCGGTGCGGCCACGCTGATGTCGCGCGACGAAGGCTACGCGCTCATCCGCCTGCCCTCGGGCGAGATCCGCAAGGTCAAAGAAACCTGCTACGCCACCATCGGCCAGGTCGGTAACTTGGAGTGGGAGAACGTGGTCCTCGGCAAGGCGGGTCGCTCGCGGCACCGGGGCAAACGGCCCATCAACCGCGGCGTTGTGCGGAACCCGGTCGACCACCCAAACGGCGGGGGCGCCGGCAAGTCCAAATCCGGCGGGGGCTGGCAGCAGCCGACCTCGCCGTGGGGTTTGCTGGCCAAGGGCTATCGGACGCGGCCGAAAAAGAAGCAGTCCAACCGTTTTATCGTGGTGCGGCGCGATGGCCGGCCAATGAAGCTGAAATAAGTTATGGGTCGTTCCGTCAAAAAGGGTCCTTTCGTGGACCACCACCTGCTGGACAAGGTCCTGAAAGCGAAGGAGGCAAAGTCCAAGGCGCCCATCCGCACTTGGTCACGGCGCTCGGTCATCACACCGGACTTCGTGGGACTGACCTTCAACGTGCACAACGGGAAGGTCTTCCTGCCCGTGTTTGTCACCGAGAACATGGTCGGACATCGCCTGGGCGAGTTCTCCCTGACGCGCGTGTTCAAGAAGCACGGCGCTCACACCGCCAAGGCCGAAGCCAAGTAAGCCCCCCGCGCCTATGGAAGTTCGAGCCATCAACAAGAACCTGGCGCTGTCGCCGCAAAAGGCACGCGAAGTCGTCCGCCAGATCCAGGGCCTGCCCGCCGAGAAGGCGGTCGCCATCCTGGGCATGGTCCCCCGTAAGTCCGCCCGGCTGGTCGCCAAGACCCTGAAATCCGCGATCGCCAACGCCGAGAACAACAAACAACTCAAGCCCGACCGCCTCCGGGTCAAGGAGGCGGTCGCCGGACGCGCCACCATCTTGAAGCGCTTCACGCCGAAGGCGCGTGGCTCGGCCGGGCCCGTTCTCAAGCGGCGCTCGCACATCCGCATCGTTTTGTCCGACGAGTAAAGCTATGGGTCAGAAGACAAATCCAATCGGCCTGCGCACGGCGGTCACCCACGAGTGGCGGTCCAAGTGGTTCGCCCCCAAAAAAGAGTTCGGCGGGCTGCTCGCAGAGGACCAGATGATCCGCCGCCTGCTCAAGCGCAAGCTCGACGCCGCGGCCGTGCCGCGCATCCAGATCGAACGCGCCGCCAACCGCTGTCGCATCACCATCTTCACGGCGCGCCCCGGAGTCGTGATCGGCCGCAAGGGCGCCGAGATCGACAAGCTCAAGGAGGACCTCGGCAAGCTGACCGGCAAGGAAGTCTACGTGGACATCCAGGAGGTCAAGAAGCCGGAGATGGACGCCCAGCTCGTCGCCGAAAACGTCGCCCTCCAGCTCGAGCGCCGCATCTCCTTCCGTCGCGCCATGAAAAAGGCGGTCCAGACCGCCATGGATTTCGGTGCCGAAGGCATCAAGATCCGCTGCGCGGGCCGCTTGGGGGGCGCTGAGATCGCCCGCGTCGAATCCTACCATGAGGGGCGTGTGCCGCTGCACACCCTCCGCGCCAACATCGACTACGGCTTTGCTGAGGCCAACACCATGTACGGCAAGCTCGGGGTGAAATGCTGGGTCTGCCGTGGCGAGGACAAGCCCGAGAAGGCCGCGGCCCCCACCCGCACCAGCACGACGGCCGTCCCGACGCCGGCGCCCCGCGCCGGCACCTGCCTCCGTACCGCCGGTCACGCCCGCGGTGCCGCAACCCTAACGAGGAGAAAGGATCGCCATGGCCATGATGCCCGCCCGGGTCAAGTACCGCAAACAACAGCGCGGGAACCGCTCCGGAATCGCCAGCCGCTGCAACACAGTTGCCTTCGGCGACTTCGGCCTGCAGGCCCTCGAGCGCTGCTGGCTGGACAACCGCCAGATCGAGGCGGCCCGTATCGCCATCAGCCGCTAGCATGAAGCGTCGTGGAAAGATGTGGATCCGCGTGTTCCCCGACAAGCCCTACACGAAGAAACCCCTCGAGGTCCGCATGGGTACCGGCAAGGGCGGCGTCGAGGGCTGGGTGGCTGTCGTGCGCCCCGCCACGATCCTCTTCGAAGTGGCCGGCATTCCCGAGGAGATGGCCCGGGAATCCATGCGGCTGGCCGCCACCAAGCTCATGATCCGCACGAAGTTCGTTTCCCGGCGCCACGCCGGATAACAGGCGATTCTCCCCGATGAAGATGTCCGATTTGAAAGACAAGACGGCGGTCGAGTTGGCTTCGCTCAGCCGCGACCTGCGCCAGGAACTGTTCAACCTGCACCTCCAGAAGGCGAGCAGCCAGCTCGAGAAGCCGGCTCGCCTCCGCACCCTGCGCCGCGACATCGCCCGTGTCGAAACCGCCCTGTCCGCGCTCCGTCACCAGGCCGCCTGAGCTCCTCTCCCCTCCCTATGTCCGAAACGCCACAACGCCAGAACCGACGCAAAGCGCGCACAGGCGAGGTGCTGTCCAACAAGATGGCCAAGACCATCGTCGTCCAGGTCCAGCGCCGCTTCCGCCATCCCCGCTACAAGAAGGTCGTCACCCAGTACAAGAAGTTCTACGCGCACGATGAGAAGGGGGAGGCCCGGGCCGGTGACCGCGTCCTCATCCAGGAGACCCGTCCCCTGTCCAAGCTCAAGCGTTGGCGTCTGGTGGAGATCCTCAATCGCGCCGCAGGCGAGGCAGCCGCGCCCGCCGCGCCAGCCGGAACCTGACCTATGCTCCAAGTTCGCTCGATCCTCGACGTCGCCGACAACTCCGGTGCCAAGCGCGCCGCCGCCATCGGCGTGCTCGGCCGCAACCAGCGCTACGCCCGCATCGGCGATGTCATCAAGGCCCACATCAAAGAGGCCTCACCCGATGGCACCGTGAAGAAGGGCGAGGTGGTCAATGCCGTGGTCGTGCGGACCCGCCAGCCCATCCGCCGAAGTGACGGTTCCTACCTGCGCTTCGACAGCAATGCCGTGGTCATCATTGACAAGGACCTCAACCCCAAAGGCACCCGCATCTTCGGTCCCGTCGCCCGCGAGTTGCGCGAGAAGCGGTTCATGAAGATCATCTCCCTCGCCCCGGAGGTCATCTGAGCTATGGAGAAGTTTCACGTCAAAAAGAACGACCAGGTCGTCGTCATCGCCGGCACCGAAAAGGGCAAGCGCGGCAAGGTCATCGCCGTCTTGCGCAAGAAGCACCGGGTCATTGTCGAGGGCGTCAAGATGATCAAACGCCACCAGCGCAAGAGCCAGCAACACCCCGAGGGCGGCATCCTCGAACGGGAAGGCTCCCTCCATATTTCGAACGTGATGCGGGCCGAAACCTACGACGCCCGCGCCGCTCGCCGCGCCGCCGCGGGTGCGGCCCAACCCGCCTGAGTGACCCATGAAGAAACCGCGCCTCCAGCAACACTACGAGGAAGTGGTCCGGCCCGCCCTGATCGAGGGGCGCAAGTACACCAACGTCCATCAGATCCCGCGCCTCGAGAAAATCGTGATCCGCATGGGCGTCCCCTCCGCCCTGGAAAAGACCGCCCACGACGATGCCGCCCGTGACCTCGCCACCATCACCGGCCGCAAGCCCGTCACCGACCGGGCCCGCAAGAGCGTCGCCAACTTCAAGCTGCGCCAGGGCCAGGCCATCGGCTGCCACGTCACCCTCCGCCGCGAGGTCATGTACGAATTCTTCGATCGCCTCGTCGCCACCGCCCTCCCCGCATCCGCGACTTCCGCGGCCTCTCGCCCCGGGCCTTCGACGGGCGCGGCAACTACTCCATGGGCCTCGATGACCAGACCATCTTCCCCGAGATTGACCTCGACAAGATCAAGCGACATCAGGGCATGGATGTCACAATCGTGACCACCGCCCCGACAGACGGGGAGGCGCTGGATTTGCTGAAACTGATGGGATTCCCCTTCGCCGAGAAATAGCCATGTCGAAAGCAGCCTGGATCGAGCGCGACAAGCGCAAGCGGGAGACCGCCAAGAAATACGCGGCTCTGCGGGCCGAATTGAAGGCCAAGAAGGACTACGCGGGGCTTGCCAAGCTCCCCGGGACGCCAGCCCCGTGCGCACCGTCAACCGCTGCAAGATCAGCGGCCGACGCCGGTCGCACCTCCGCAAGTTCGGCGTCTCCCGTCTCACCTTCCGGGAACTGGCCCTCTCCGGTCTCATCCCCCGGCGTGACCAAAGCGAGCTGGTAGCCCTATGACTGATCCCATCGCCGATTTCCTGACCCGCTTGCGCAACGCCAACCGGGCCCTGCTCCCCAGCGTCGAGCTGCCGCATTCCCGGCTCAAGGAGGGCATCGCCCGCATCCTCTTGCGCGAAGGGTACCTCGCCGACTGCACCGTCGAGGGCAACAAGCTCAAGAAGCTCCGGCTCAAGCTCAAGTACCAGGGCCGCCAGGGGGTCATCACCGGCCTCCGCCGCGTCAGCCGACCCGGCCTCCGCCACTACGCGAATGTCGGTCAGATTCCGCGCGTGCTCGGCGGGCTCGGCGTCGCGGTCCTCTCCACTTCGCGCGGCGTCATGACCGGGACCGAGGCCCGGAAACAAAACCTCGGCGGCGAAGTGCTGTGTTACGTCTGGTGACCGAAAGGCAAGCCATGTCAAGAATCGGACGACAACCCATTCCGGTGCCCGCGAACGTCAAGGTGGCCATCCAGGGACAGTCCGTCTCCGTCGAAGGCCCCAAGGGCAAGCTCAGCCACAGCCTCCCCCGGCGCACGGCCGTACGGCTCGAAAAAGGCCAACTCGTCGTCACCCGGGACAGCGACGACGCCGCCGTCCGGGCCTTGCACGGTCTGAGCCGCGCCCTGCTGAACAACATGATCAAGGGCGTCAGCGAAGGCTACGTCAAGCGGCTCGAGATTCAGGGCGTGGGATTCAAGGCCGCCGTGCAAGGGCGTGCCGTCACCCTCAACCTGGGCTACTCACACCCCATCGCCTACAACTTCCCCGACCAGATCAAGGTGACCGTCGAGGACAACACCCGGATCACCGTGGAAGGTCCGGACAAACAGGTCGTCGGCCAGGTCGCCGCCGACTTGCGGGGCTTCTACCCGCCCGAGCCTTACAAAGGCAAGGGCGTCCGGTACTTCGGCGAGCGGATCATCCGCAAGGAAGGCAAGACCGTCCAGTAACCATGCCGGCAGGCATTTTCCGGCCGGGGTTGCCGCCCCGCTGGTGACGCGATGAGAACTCAGAAAAAGCAAGCATTGTCCCAACGACGCCGCTGGCGTATCCGCAAGAAGATCACCGGGACGCGCACACGTCCCCGGATGAGCGTCCGGTTCACCGGCCAGCATATCTACGTCCAGTTCGTGGACGACACGGCGGGCAATACCCTGGCGGCGACTTCGACCCGCGCCAAGAACCTGGAGGACCGCGCGGCCCTCAAGGCCAACGCGGAAAGCGCCACCAAGGTCGGTCGCGCCGCTGCCGAGGTGGCCCGGGCCGCCGGTATCAGCCAGGTGGTGTTCGACCGCAGTGGCGCCCGTTACCACGGCAAGGTCAAGGCGCTGGCCGACGCCGCGCGCGAAGCCGGACTACAGTTTTAACCCCCAACCCAGGAGCCGATCTTGCAGGAAGCCAAACAGAATAGTGGGCCCTCGGCCGCGCCGAGCGGTCGTGGCCCGGGTCGCGGTTCGGGACGCGGCGGCGGTGCCGGCGGCGGTGCCGGGCGCGGTGCCGGCGGGCGATCCCCGCGGCGCTCACGCCCCGCGCCCTTCCCCGGCGAAGGTGCCGAAACCCGCCCCGCGGAGGAACTCATCGAGAAGGTCATCTTCATCAACCGCTCCGCCAAGGTCGTGAAAGGCGGCCGCCGCTTCAGCTTCAGCGCCCTCGTGGTCGCCGGTGACAAGAAGGGTCGCGTCGGCCTCGGCCTCGGCAAGGCGGTCGAAGTGGCCGAAGCCATTCGCAAGGGCGGCGAAAACGCCAAGTCCTGCCTCGAGCGGGTCGCCCTCCAGCAGGCCACCATCCCGCACGAGGTCTTCACCTTCTTCGACGGTGCCCGGGTCTTGCTGCGGCCCGCATCGCCCGGGACGGGTGTCATCGCCGGGAAGACCGTCCGGGCCGTCCTGGAAGCGGCGGGCGTGCGCGACGTTCTGACCAAGAGCCTGGGCTCCAACAACGCCGCGAACGTTGCCAAAGCCACCCTGAAGGGACTGCGTTCCTTGCGCCAGCGCGAGGACATCTATCGGCTCCGCGGCCGACCTCTCCCCGCGGCCCGGCCCGCGCCGCAGCCCGTGCCGATCCTCCCGACGCCGGCGGCCGCGCCGACAGCTCCTGCCGAGCCCGCGACGCCTGCGGAGGCGTCCGCGACCCCCACCGAACCCACAGCCTGATCGCCTATGCGCCTGCACACTCTCCAGCCCCGTCCCGGAGCCAAACACCCCCGGAAGCGCCTTGGCCAGGGCCGCGCCAGCGGGCACGGCAAGACCAGCAGCCGCGGCGGCAAAGGGCAGAGTGCCCGCTCGGGCAGTTCCATCCGGCCCAACTTCGAGGGCGGCCAGATGCCGCTCAGCCGTCGGTTGCCCAAGCGCGGCTTCAACAACGCCCGCTTCGCCACCCGCCATCTCATCGTCAACGTGGAGACCTTGAACCGGTTCGAAGACGGCACCCGGGTCGATGAAGCGGCCCTGCGCAAGGCCGGCATCGTGAAGCGGCATGGCGACGGCATTAAAGTGCTGGGCAATGGCGAGCTTACCCGGAAGCTGATCGTCTGTGCCCGGGCGTTCAGCGCGTCAGCGCGGGCCAAGATCGAGAAGGCCGGCGGTACCTGCGAGACGGCCGGCGCAACCGGCGCGGCCTAGGCGCGTGCGGCGCGGACAGGCGGTCCTATGTTCAAGACGATTCTCAACACCTTCGCCAACTGCCTGAAGATCCCGGAGCTCCGTTCCCGGATCATCTTCACCGTGCTGGTGCTTGGGGTGTGCCGGCTCATCGCCCTCATCCCCGTGCCGGGTTTGGACGGCGCGGCCCTGGCCCAGTTCTTCGAGCGGAATGCCCAGAAGGGCGGGGGACTCCTGGGCATGTACAGCCTCTTCACCGGCGGCGCGATGGAGAACTGCGCCATCGGTTCGCTGGGCATCATGCCGTACATCAGCGCCACCATCATCCTCCAGTTGATGAGCGCCGTGATTCCGCAACTGAGCAAGCTGGTCCGGGAGGAAGGCGGCCGGGCGAAGATCATCCAGTACGGCCGCTACCTGACGGTGCTCCTCTGCCTCGGACAGGGCTTTGTGATGTCCCTGGCCTGGGAAAACCCGGAAAAGGTGTTCGGAGAAGGCTTCTCGGGCAATCTCGTCCTCGTGGAGAACCTCTGGTGGTATCGCATCCAAACCACCCTTCTGCTCACCACGGGAACGCTGCTGCTCATGTGGTTGGGCGAGCAGATCAGCGAGCGCGGCATCGGCAACGGGGTGTCGCTGGTCATCACCATCGGCATTGTGTCCCGGTTGCCGCAAGCGATGACCTCGTTGTGGTTCATGTTCTTCCCGCCCCGCGGCGTGCAGACCAACTACAACATGTTCCACGCCATCGCGCTGGTCCTCCTCCTGGTGGCGGTCATCGCGGCCGTCATCGCCGTGACCCAGGCCCAGCGGAAAATCCCGGTCCAGTACGCGCAGCGTGCCGTGGGCCGCAAGGTCTACGCCGGCGGCACATCCTTCATGCCGCTCCGCGTCAATTACTCGGGGGTCATGCCGATCATCTTCGCGCAGGCCATTCTGATGTTCCCAGAGAAGATCTTCTTCACGCTCGCCGGCGTCACCGCGCAAAGCATGGCGGGGTTCTCCAAGGTGTGTGAGGGCATCGCCGTGGCGCTGCGCCACGGGAGCGCCCCCTACATTGCGCTCGAAGGACTCATGATCCTGTTCTTCTCGTATTTCTGGGTGGCCACGCAGTTCAACGAGATTCAGATCGCAGACGACCTCAAGAAGTACGGAGGCTATATCCCCGGCGTCCGTCCCGGGCAGCATACGAGCGACTTCCTGCACCGGGCCATGAGCCGGATCACGCTCGCCGGGGCCATTTTCCTGGTGGTAATCGCCGTCTTGCCGACCCTCCTGTTCACCTGGGTGGGGATCCCGTTCGAGGTGGGACAGTTCTTTGGCGGGACCAGCATTCTGATCACGGTGGGAGTCATGCTGGACACAACGCGGCAGATGGAGTCCCACCTGCTCATGCGCCATTATGATGGCTTCCTGAAGAAGGGGCGCATGCGGGGGCGATTCTGAGTGATCATTCTCAAGAACGAACGCGAACAGGAGGCGATGCGGGCCGCCGGTGCGGTCGCTGCCACCGTGCTGCACGAGGTCGCGAACTTCATCGCGCCCGGGATCACCACGCGCGACGTGGATCGCTTCGCGGCCGAGCGGATCAAGGCCCACGGCGCGCGCAGCGCCTTCCTGGGCTACAAGAAGTATCCGTGCCACCTTTGCATCTCGGTGAACGATGAGGTCGTGCATGGGTTGGCGAACAACCGTCGCCTCGAGTTCGGCGACATTGTCAGCCTGGACGTCGGCGTCTATTTTCGCGGGTTTATCGGCGACAACGCCCGCACCGTCCCGGTGGGAGGGTGCAGTCCGCTCGCCCAGAAACTCATTGATGTGACCGAGCGGGCCCTGTATGAGGGGATCGCCCAGGCCCTGGCGGGCCAGCGGGTGGCCGACATCTCGCGGGCCATTCAGCAGTTCGTCGAGGGCAACGGCTTCAGCGTCGTGCGCGAGTTCGTCGGGCACGGCGTCGGGCGGTCGATGCACGAGGAACCGCAGGTGCCGAACTTCGTGGACCAGAAACCGTCGCCGCGACTGCGGCCGGGCATGACGATAGCCATTGAGCCCATGGTGAATGCGGGCTCCCCGGCGGTGCGGGTGATGCGGGACGGTTGGACGGTGGTCAGCCAGGACGGGCTGCCGTCGGCCCATTTCGAGCATACGGTGCTCATCACCGAGGCCGAGCCGGAGATCCTGACATGTCGGGAGCGGATGCCTGCGTTGTTGTCGGCGTGATCGTGGAGTCCCTGGGCGAAGGCGTCTGGCGGGTTGAGTTGCCGAACGGCCATCGGCTCGTGGCCCGGCTGCTGCGTCGGGACCGTGCGGCCGCGGGCCGATACGGCGTGGGGTCGCAGGTGACCCTGGCGGTGTCCCCCGCGGACCCGACCTTGGGCATCGTGAGAGTGAACGCGGGTGCATGAGTTTGAGAACATGAAAGTACGAGCGTCAGTCAAACGGCTCTGCGAGCACTGCAAAGTGGTGCGGCGCAAGGGCGTGATTCGGGTGATTTGCAGCAACCCCCGCCACAAGCAGCGGCAGGGTTAACCGCGAGGTTTTTATGGCACGCATTCTTGGTGTGGACATCCCGGGCGAGAAGCGGATCGATATCGCCCTGCGCTACGTCTATGGGCTGGGCCCGACGACCTCGAAGGAGATTCTGGCCCGCGCCAGCATCGATCCTTCCATCCGGGCCAAGAACCTGACTGAACAGCAGCTCTCGCAAATCGTACATGCCATCCAGGAAGGCAAGTACGTCATCGAGGGCGACCTGCGACGCGAGATCGGTCTCAATCTCAAGCGACTTCAGGGCATCAAATGCTACCGCGGCGTCCGCCATCTGCGCGGCCTCCCCGTCCGTGGCCAACGCACCCAAACCAACGCCCGCACCCGCAAAGGCCCGCGGAAGACCGTGGGCGTCCAGCGCAATCCCAACGCCAAGACCGGCATTCACTAGACTCTGTTGACGTATGGCTGAAGAGCAAGCTGCTGCCCAACCCGCGCCCGAAGCCCCCGCCCCCGCCAAGCCGGAGGGCGCCGACAAGGCCGAAAAGAAGGACAAGGCACCCAAGGCCGCCAAGCCCGCCGCGAAACCGGCCGGCGCGGGCACGGCCGAAGGCGCCCCCGCCGAGAAACCTGCCGACAAGGCCGCTGCGGGTAAGCCTGCCGCGGCCGCGGCCGCTCCGGCGCCCGGGCCCGAAGGCCCCGTCGCAGGGAGCGCCCCCACGGCGGCGGAGTTGCTCTCCGATGGCCTGGCCGGAAAGAAGATCATCAAGGCCAAGGGCTCCAAGAACATTGCCGCCGGGGTTGCCCACATCCTGGCCACGTTCAACAACACCACCGTGTCCATCACGGATATGCAGGGGAATGTGATTGGCTGGGCCACCGCCGGCCGCGCCGGCTTCAAAGGGTCGCGCAAGAGCACCGCCTTCGCCGCCCAGCAGGTCGCCCAAGCTGCGGCGCGCCAGGCCATGTCGCACGGCATGCGCGAGGTGGAAATCCGCGTCAAGGGCCCCGGATCCGGCCGCGAATCCGCCATCCGCGCCCTGCAAGCGATCGGCCTCGAAATCACCGTCATTCGGGACGTCACCCCGATTCCTCACAACGGCTGCCGGCCGCGCAAGAAACGGCGCGTGTAATTTCCCGGCTGAACTTACCCAAACCGCTTCAAGTCAATGGCTCGTTACACTGGACCTCGCGTACGGATCAGCCGCCGCTTCGGCGTGCCCATTTTCGGCCCCACCAAGTACCTCGAGCGGCGCAACTACGGTCCCGGGATGCACGGACCGAAGCACCGCCGCAAGACGTCGGATTACGGCCTGGGTCTGATCGAAAAACAGAAGCTGCGGTACTACTACGGGCTGCTCGAACGCCAGTTCCGCCGCGTCTACCAGCAGGCGCTGAGCAAGCGCGGTGTCACCGGCGAAACCATGCTGCAGATCCTCGAGACGCGGCTGGACAACGTGGTCTACCAACTGGGGTTCGCCCCCACCCGACCCGCCGCCCGCCAGATGGTCAGCCACGGCCACGTCCAGGTGAACGGCCGCCGGGTCAGTGTCCCCTCCTGCGCGCTGCGGGTGAATGACGTCGTCGAAATCCGGCCCACCAGTGTGGCCCGCCAGATGGCCACCAAAGGCCTCGAGGCTTCCACCAGCCGCAACGTCCCGGACTGGTTGTCCCTGAACAAGGACGCTTTCAAAGGCGTCATCATGCGCCTGCCGACGCGCGACGAAATCCAGCCCATCGCGGACGAGCAGGCCGTCGTCGAATTCTACTCCCGCTAACCCTGAAAGGGTCCCGGGTGGGACCCGGGCAATTATACGGGACCGGACCCCGGCGGGAGCGGCGGTCGCGGGCCAGTTTAAAATTGCTGTTCTCCATCATCCTATGCCAGTTCGAGTAGGTCGGTTCGAAATGCCGAAGCGGCTGACGCGTGACGACGCGACGGTTTCGGCGACATACACGCGGTTCATCGCCGAGCCGTTCGAGACGGGATACGGCTACACCATCGGCAATTCGTTGCGCCGGGTGCTGCTGTCTTCTCTCGAGGGGGCGGCCATCACCTCCATCAAGATCGATGGTGCCATGCACGAGTTCGCCACCGTCGAGGGGGTCGTCGAGGACGTCACCGACATCGTGCTGAACTTGAAGCAGGTTAAGTTCAAGGCCCACAGCCGCGATCCCCAGACCGTCCTCCTTTCCGTCCACAAGGAGGGGCCAGTCACCGCCGCCGACATCCAGCTCAATCAGAACCTCGAGTTGGTCAACCCCGACCAGTTGATCTGCACGCTCGACAAGAAGAAGAAGTTCCAGATCGAGATGGAGATCCGCGTCGGTCGCGGCTTCTGCCCGGGCGACGAGAACAAGAAGCCGGACCAGAGCATCGGCGTCATTGCCATCGACTCGCTCTTCTCCCCCGTCACCCGCGTCCGGTACGGCGTCGAGGCCGCCCGTGTCGGGCAGAAGACCGACTATGACCGCCTCGTGCTGGACATCTGGACCGACGGCCGCCTTACGCCCGATGAGGCCCTCATCCAGGCCTCCGCCATCCTCCAACGACACCTCGACGTGTTTGTCGGCTACGACAAGAACGCCGTCGAGTTCGAGGAGGAGGAGTCCCGTCAGGACGAGGAGCGGACGCGGCTGCGGAAGCTCTATAACATGAGCGTCAACGAGATCGAGTTGAGCGTCCGCGCCGCCAACTGCCTCAACAACGCCAACATCACAACCGTGGGCCAGCTCGCCATGAAGAGCGAAAGCGAGATGCTCAAGTATCGCAACTTTGGCAAGAAGTCCCTCAACGAGATCAAGGACAAGCTCGCCCACCTCGGGCTCACCTTGGGCATGAAGATCGACACCACCCTGCTCGAGGGTCCGAAGGAAGCCATCCCGAGCCTCTCCTGACGCCCGTCCCCGTCTATGCGCCACCTCAAACGCACCGCCAAACTGGGCCGCACCGGCGAGCATCGCAATCGCATGCTCGCCAACCTCGTGTGCAGCCTCATCAAGCATCGCCGGGTCACCACCACCCTGGCCAAGGCCAAGGCCGCCCGGTCCGTGGCGGAGAAGATGGTCACGCTCGCCAAGAGCGGTTCACTGCACCATCGCCGCCTCGCCTCCGCCCGGCTTCACCAGGACGAAGAGGCCGTCCGCATCCTCTTCCGCGACATCGCGCCCCTCAACAAGGAGCGCCCGGGCGGCTACACCCGCATCGTCAAGCTGATGCACCGCCGCCAGGGAGACGCCGCCCCCGAGGCCATCCTCGAGTGGGTCGAGGAAGGCACCGCCGCCCCGGCGACAACCGCCACCGAAACCAAGCCGGCCGCCTGATCGACCCTCGTTACTTTGAAAACCGGAATCCGCCGTCGCTCGTTCCTGCGCCAAACAGGGCTCGGTGGTGCGGGGGTGCTCCTCCTCCCCAACGCCCGCCTGGCCTTCGCCGCTGACGCCAACAACCGTCTCCACGTGGCCGGCGTGGGCGTGGCCGGCCAGGGGCGCGGCAACCTCGATAACATCGCCGGTGCTGGCGCGGCCATCGTCGCCTTGTGCGACGTCGACCAGCGCCACGCGGCGGACACCTTCAAGAAGTACCCGGAGGCCCGGGCCTTCACCGATTTCCGCCGGCTCCTCGACGAGATGGGTGCGTCCGTGGATGCCGTCGTCGTCTCGACTCCCGACCACACGCACGCCGTCGCCGCGGTGGCGGCCATGCAGCGCGGCAAACACGTGTTCTGCGAAAAGCCGTTGACCCGCACCGTGCGCGAGGCCCGGGCGATGCGTGAGGTGGCCCGCCAACATCGCGTGGTCACCCAGATGGGCAATCAGGGCTCCGCCTCGGATGGCTTGCGACGGGGCACGGAGCTCGTCCTGGACGGCGTGATCGGCGAGGTGCGCGAAGCCCACGTCTGGTTCGACGGCGGTAATGGCCCCCTCGAGCGGCCGAAGGATACACCGCCAGTTCCGGCGACGCTCGACTGGGATCTTTGGCTCGGACCGGCGGAGTTCCGCCCCTATCACCCCAGCTATCTTCCCGCGAGCTGGCGTGGGTGGCGCGCGTTCGGGAGCGGGATCGTCGGGGATTTCGGTTGTCACACCGGCAACCTCATGTTCCGCGCTCTGAATCTGGCCGCACTTTGGGAGGCCCCGACCAATCCGTTGGCGACCCGCCGCCTCATCCGGGTGCAGGCCTGGCCATCCGAAGTCGATGCCGAAGGTTACCCTCGGGCGCTCAAAGCTCTGGTGGAACTCCCCGCGCGAGACCCGTTGCCGCCCGTGAAACTGACGGTGTGGGCCAAGGACAAACCACCAGCCGACCTGTTGCTGGGCTACCCGCAACAGGGCTGGGGCGACCTGCTCATCGGCTCGAAGGGCTCGATCTACTCCGAGTGCCCCTGGAACACACGCTACACGCTCCTGCCCGAGGAGCGCTTTGAGGGGACCCCCGCAGGCGCACCCCAACGGTTGCCGCGCTCGATCGGTCACCACCGCGAATGGGTGGAGGCCTGCAAGGGCAATGGCCGCACTTTCTCGTCCTTCGACATCGGCGGACCCCTCACCGAGCTGATGCAGTTGGTCAACGCCGCAACCCTCGAGGAAGGCCCGCTGGAGTACGCCCCCTTGGCGGGTCGGATCGTTAACCACGATCGCGCCGACGCGCGGTTGCATCGCGAGTACCGGCCGGGTTGGTCGCTCGGCGACATTTGACGCCCGGGCCCGCTCTACCTCCGGCGGTCCCGCTCCTGCTCCCGCCCCAGCTCCCGCTCTTGCTCTTGCCCTTGCTCTTCCTCCGACTCTCCGTGGCGGAGCAAGAGCAAGTGCAGGAATCGAATGGGCGGTGCTGCGTCTCGCCAAGGGGCGGATCTGGTCCGGTAAATTCAGCGTGCAAGCCTCTTCCCGAGGACCGCCGAGCCCTCACGGGGCAGCCACGACCGTGTAGCCGCCGGATTTCTTGTCGGGTTCGAGCTTGAGCAGGCCGCGGTGCTGAGCTTCGAGGAGCAGATCGTTGAAGGAGCGGAAACCGTAGAACCGCTCGTTGAAGCCGGGGTTCCGGCGCTTGATGGCCTGCTTGATCATTGAGCCCCAGATGTGCTCGTCCTCGTCGCGTTCCTCGGTGATCGCATCCAGGGTCTCCATCACCAGATCGAGCGCTTCATCGGCTGAGGCTGTCTTGCCCGTCTCGGCGGCCGGTCGGGTGCCGCTTGGTTTGCTGGTTGCGTGGCGTTGGCGCGCCTTGGAAGCCTCCGCCCGGACGAGGTCGTCGTAGTACAGGAACTCGTCGCAGTTCTTGATGAACAGGTCGGACGTCGAGGTCTTGACGCCCATCCCGACGACGGTCTTGGCGTTCTCCCGCAGCTTGCTCACCAGGGGCGAGAAGTCCGAGTCGCCGCTCAGGATCACGAACGTGTCCACGTGCCCCTTGGTGTAGCAGAGATCCAACGCGTCCACGACCATCCGGATGTCGGCCGAGTTCTTGCCGGACTGGCGGAGGTGGGGGATTTCGATGAGCTCGAAGGCGGCTTCGTGCAGGTCGCGCTTGAACTCCTTGTATCGGTCGAAGTCGCAATACGCCTTCTTGACCACGATGTGGCCCTTGAGCAGGAGGCGTTCGAGCACCTTGTGGATGTCAAACCGCGGATAGTGGGCGTCACGCGCCCCCAGCGCGATGTTCTCGAGGTCGAGGAACACCGCCATCGTGGCGTCGGTGTCAGGTGTGCTCATGCGGTAGGGGTTACACGGAGACGAGGTCCGGATGGGGCTGATCCGCGTGCAGGCCCAGGTCTTTCATGGCCTTGGCCACCGCAGAAGGCTCGAGTTGCCCGCGGCGGGCGAGCGCGTGCAGCGTGGCGAGGACCACCGACTCCGCGTCCACCTCGAAGAACCGGCGCAGTCGCGCCCGCGTGTCGCTGCGGCCGAAGCCGTCCGTGCCCAGCGTGGTCAGGCCGCCGGGCACCCACGGGGCGATCAGGTCCGGCACCGCCTTGAGGTTGTCCGACACCGCGATGAACGGTCCCTGCTCCGGCTCGAGCCGTTGCTGGAGATAGGACTTGCGGGGTGGCTCGGTGGGATGCAGCCGGTTCCAGCGATCGGTCTTGAGGGCGTCGTTGCGCAGGAGCTTGTAGCTCGTGGCGCTCCAGACGTCGGCCGAGACCTGGTAGTGATCCGCGAGGATCTGCTGGGCGCGCAGGGCCTCGTTCAGCAGGGGGCCACTGCCCAGCAGATGGGCCTTGTGCGCCCGACCGTCGGGGCCGGCCTTGAACCGGTAGAGCCCCTTCAGGATGCCGTCCTCGACGCCCGTCGGCATGGGCGGCATCAGGTAGTTCTCGTTGTAAAGGCTCAGGTAATAGAAGAGCTCCTCGCCCTGCGTGTACATCCGCCGGAGGCCGTCGGCGACGATGACCGCGAGCTCATAGGCGAACGCCGGGTCGTAGGCCAGCAGGGTGGGAATGGTGCTGGCGTGCAGGAGACTGTGACCGTCCTGGTGTTGCAGCCCCTCGCCGTTGAGCGTCGTGCGCCCGGCCGTGGCGCCGAGCAGGAAGCCCTTGGCCTTGATGTCCCCACACAGCCACATCAGGTCTCCCACCCGTTGGAAGCCAAACATCGAATAATAGATGTAGAACGGCACCATGTTCACGCCGTGCGTGGCGT
The DNA here is from genome assembly GCA_027493615.1 of Verrucomicrobiota bacterium. Taxonomy (GTDB): domain Bacteria; phylum Verrucomicrobiota; class Verrucomicrobiia; order Limisphaerales; family J093; genus DSVZ01. The sequence goes on along the minus strand of JAOSKK010000035.1, from coordinate 305,480 downwards.
AGGCCGTGCCGGCGGCGATGAAACTCGCCAGGGAACCGGCCTCCGTGATCCCTTCCTCCAGGATCTGACCGTCCTTCGTCTCGTGGTAGTACAGCAGCGACTTGCTGTCCACCGGCTCGTAGAGCTGCCCGCGGTGGGCATAGATGCCAATCTCGCGGAACAACGCGTCCATGCCGAAGGTGCGGGCCTCATCCGGAATGATGGGAACGACGTGGCGCCCGACACCCCCGTGCCGCAGCAGCATGCTCAGCAGCCGGACGAACGCCATGGTGGTCGACACCGTCATCTTGCCCGAACCCCGATGCAGCTCCGCGAAGAAGTCCTTCCCGGGGACCTCGAGCGCCGGCGCGTTGACCTGCCGCTGCGGCAGAAACCCGCCCAACGCCCGGCGTCGTTCCAGCAGATAGCGCGTCTCCGGCGCGTCCGCAGGCGGCCGGTAGAACGGCATCTCGGCGATCTCGTCGTCGCTGATGGCCACCCCGAAGCGCGAGCGGAACTCCCGCAGCTCCTTCTCGTTCATCTTCTTCTGCTGATGCGAGATGTTGCGCCCTTCCCCCGCCTCGCCCAGCCCGTAGCCCTTGATGGTCTTGGCCAGGATCACCGTGGGCGAGCCGCGGTGGTTCAGGGCGGCCTGGTACGCCGCAAAGACCTTGGCGGGGTCGTGGCCACCGCGGGAGAGCCGGCGGATCTGATGGTCGCTGAGGTGATTGACCAGCTCGCGCAGTTCCGGGTACTTGCCGAAAAAGTGCTTGCGGGTGTAGCTCCCGGGCTCCACCGAGTACTTCTGGTAGTCGCCGTCCACCGCTTCTTCCATGCGTTGCACCAGCCGGCCCGACCGGTCGGCCGCCAGGAGCGCATCCCATTCGCGACCCCAGACGACCTTGATCACATTCCAGCCGGCGCCGCGGAAAGCCGCCTCCAGTTCCTGGATGATCTTGCCGTTGCCGCGCACCGGCCCGTCCAGCCGCTGGAGGTTGCAGTTGACCACCCAGATCAGGTTGTCGAGTTGCTCCCGCGCGGCCAGCGTCAACGAACCGAGCGTCTCGGGCTCGTCGCTCTCCCCGTCCCCCACGAAGCACCACACCTTCGGCTCCGGATCGCTGAGAAAGCCGCGCGCTTTCAGGTACCGGTTGAAGCGGGCCTGGTAAATCGACATGATCGGGCCCAGCCCCATCGAAACCGTCGGGAACTGCCAGAACGACGGCATGAGATACGGATGCGGGTAGGACGAGAGCCCGCCGCCTTCGGCCAGTTCCTGCCGGAAATGTTCGAGCTGACGCTCATCCAGCCGCCCCCTCGAGGAAGGCCCGGGCATACACGCCCGGCGAGGCGTGACCCTGGAAGTAGACAAGATCCGCCGGGTGATCCGCCGAGGCGCCGCGGAAGAAGTGGTTGAAACCCACCTCGTAGAGCGTGGCACTCGAGGCGTACGTCGAGATGTGCCCGCCCACGTTCGTGGTCGAGTTCGCCCGCACCACCATGGCCATCGCGTTCCACCGGATGTAACTCTTGATCCGCCGCTCGAGCTCATGGTCGCCCGGCATCGGCGGCTGCGCCTCCGCCGGAATCGTGTTCAAGTAAGGGGTGCTCGTGGTCTGGGGCACCGCCAGACCGGCCTGACGCAACCGGGTCAGCAGGTCGGCCACGTGCCGATGCCCGCGCGCCGGCTCTTGCTGGCGCAGGCTCAGTTCGAGCAGTTGACCATAGGCTTCGAACCAGGGATCAGCGTCCGCCACGGCCGCCGCTTCACGGGCCAGGGCCCGCGGCAATTCAGGGTCCAACGGTTTCACAATGAGAACACCAGTTTGCAGCCGGTTCACGCGCCGTACGCGCAGGAATCCTCCGTGGACGGCAACTGCGGACCGGATCCGCGTCTGCCCCTGACCATAGCGCTTCTGCCGCTGCCGACAATCCTTACCTCAACTACCCCGCGCACGACCCATCGTCCTTGAACCCCGCCTCCGTTCGGCTTAGAAGCTTCCGGCGGCCGGGGAACGCCCCCTCTCCCGCCGACCCTGTCGATGCACTACCTGGATCTCACGCTCCCCACCCCTGCCGAGAACCTCGCGCTCGACGAAGCCCTGTGGGAGACCACCGAGAACGACGGGATCGAACGACTGCGGTTCTGGGAATCCCCGGTCCACTTTGTCGTGCTCGGCTACGCCAACCGTGCCGCGTCGGAAGTGGACCTCGAGGCCTGTCGGCTTCGGGGTATCCCGGTCCTGCGGCGCATCACCGGCGGCGGCACCGTGCTCCAGGGCCCGGGTTGCCTCAACTACACCCTGATCCTCCGGGTGACACCCGACGGCCCGACCTCCGGGATCCCGTCGACCAACCGGTACATCATGCAGCGGCACGCCGCGGCCCTCACGACCGTGCTGGGAAAGCCCGTCCGGTGTTGCGGTGACACGGACCTGGCGCTCGAGGGCCGGAAATTCTCCGGCAACGCGCAGCGGCGGGGGCGGCGGGCGTTGTTGTTCCACGGCACGTTCCTGCTCGGACTGGATGCGAAGTTGGTACGGGCGGTGTTGCCCATGCCCACGCGCCAGCCTCCCTACCGGTCCGGCCGGTCGCACGAGGATTTCCTCGCGAACCTCGGCGTCCAAGCCGTCACGATCCAGCAGGCCCTCCGGCAGGCCTGGGCCGCCACGGACGCGTCGGCGCTGCTGCCGCTGGATCGCGTGTCGGCGTTGGTGGCCGCGAAGTACAACCGGCCGGATTGGGTCTTCCGGTCCTGAAAGCGCCAATGGGGTCAAACATTGACATTTGACATTTGGCCTTCACGGCCTGGGGCGCCCGTCGCTCAGGTTTCGAAATGTCAAATGTCAATGTTTGACCCCATTGGCGTCCTTGGCCCTTGACGTCGCGAGGGGGGATTCATGATGTCCGGTCTATGAACCTGCAGCTTTCAGGTGGTCGGGCGACCCTCCGACGGGTGGCCCACGCTGCCTTCATCTTCCTCGCGGGACTGGTGGCGGTCGGTTTGCAGGGGGCGTTGGAGAGCCAGTGGGAGTTGAATCTGGGAGGAGGAGTCGGGACAGCCCCGGCGCTCGCACCCGACGGCACGATCTACGCCGGGGGTGCGACCGGCGAAGGTGCGACCTTGGTCGCCGTGCGGCCCGACGGCACGGTGCGCTGGACGTTTCCCGTCGGTGGCGTGCTGGTGGCCACGCCGGCGGTGGGGTCGGATTCCCGTGTTCATGTGGGGGATTACACCGGCACTTTTTGGGCCGTGAACGCGGACGGCACCGAGTCCTGGCGGTTCGCGGCGGCTGATCGCATCTTCTCGTCCGCGGCCGTGGATGAGGAAGGGCAGGTGTTCTTTGGGGCCAACGACGGGAGGCTGTATGCCCTGAATACCGGCGGCAGCCTGCGCTGGAGCGTTCTCACGGGAGGCGAGATCTGGTCGTCACCGGCGGTGGCGGCGGACGGGACAATCCTGTTCGGGTCCGCAGACGGGTGGGTGTATTGCCTGCGGCCTGATGGATCGGAGCGATGGCGGTTCGCCACTGGCGGCGCGGTGCGGTCCTCCCCCGGCGGTTGGCGGGGACGGAACGATCTACGTGACGTCGGAGAACGGCAAGCTTTACGCCATAAGCGCCGCCGGAACCGTTCGCTGGACGGCCCAGGAACCGGACGGATTCGAATACTTGTCACCCGTGCTGGGCGGTGAGGGTGTCGTGTACGGGGTCTCGGCGGGCCGACTGACGGCCTGGGACTCGACCGGCACGCGTCTCTGGGAGGTCGTTGAACCCGGCTTCCGCGGGCCACCGTCGGCGGCTGCGGATGGGCGGGTCTTCGTGCGCGGCCCCGGGTATCGGCTGCGGTCCTTCAATCCGAACGGTGCGGTGGTGGACGATCTGGTTTTTGGCGGCGGGCACGGTGGAGTTCTGTTGACGGGCGATGGCCGTCTGTTGGCGACGACCGACGACGGTTGGCTGGTCTGCTACACGAACGCCCCGGCCCCGGCGGCAAGTTCCTGGTCCCAATTCCGCCGCAACCCGCGTCGCAGTGGCACCCTCGATCCGGTGCCGGCGGTGAACCTGGTTCTGCCCGAGGCGGGCATGACCTTCCGCGCCGGTCAGTCTGTGCCGTTGTGGGCGAGCCTGGCGCGATTCGGGCCGGACGCCGCGATCGATTTTCTCGTGGATGGTGTGGTCGCGGCCACGACGCCGGCACCTTTCCGGGGGACCTGGACGCCGAGCACCTCCGGTGTCCGGTCCGTCTCCGCCCGCGGTCGAGACGGCGCGGGCAACGCGGCGACGTCGCCCACGGTGTCGATCACGGTCCTGCCACCTGGAGCGAACGCTCTGCCAGAGGTGCGCGTGGAATCGCCAGCGGACGGCGCCACGTTGGTCACCGGGCCGCACCTGGAGGTGCGGGTGGCGGCGAACGACCCGGACGGTGCGGTGCTGCGGCTCGAGTATTTCGCTGACGGCACGCGGTTCGCCGAGACCGAGTATCCCGCGAACACGGCAGCCTGGGCCGGCTTCGCGTCGGGAGCGCACGAACTCTTCGTTGTGGCGACCGACAACGCCGGCGGACGCCGCACCTCGGCGGTGAACCGGATCACGGTCACCGTCCGACCCTGGAGCCTGACCTTCAGCGACGGCCTCCGTTCGGCTCAGGCCGCCGCGCCGGATGGCACGCTCTACGTCGTGACGGCGGCGGGAGCATTGCATGCGTTGACGCCGTCGGGCACCACGAACTGGGTATTCGCCACGGACGAGGGCAACGTCAGCGCGGCTCCGGCAGTGGCACCGGACGGCACCGTCTATATGGCGACGTATCTCGGGAGACTGCATGCCGTGGCTGCGGACGGGACACCGCGTTGGGTCTTCAACGCCGGCCAACGCGTCTGGTCCTCCCCCGGCTATTGGTCCCGATGGCACAGTGCATTTCGGCTGTGAGAACCACCGTTTCTATGCCGTGCGACCGGACGGGACGGAGAAATGGCGGTTCGAAGCCGACGGGTATGTGGCCTCCGCTCCTGCGATTGCGGGGGACGGCACGGTCTACTTCGGCAGTTACGGGGGAGCCTTCTACGCGCTCAACGCGGATGGCACGCTGCAATGGCAGTTCGGGGTGCCGCCAGGGGTGAACTCCTCGCCCGCGCTCGGCGCGGACGGCACGGTCTATTTCGGCGCGGCGAACAACGGCGACGTGTACGCTCTCTGGCCCGAAGGGACGCTGCGGTGGAAGGTCTCGCTTCCGGGCGCGGTTGGCGGAGCTTCGCCCGTGCTGGCGCCCGACGGCACCGTGTTCATCGCCAGCGGCGATCGCGTGTATGCCTTGGCGGGCGAAGGTGGCGCGGTGCGGTGGTCGTTCGTTGCCCGAGCGGAAGTCATGGCCACGCCGGTCGTGGCGGCGGACGGGACGGTGCTGTTTGGGGCGATGGACCGGCAGTTCTATGCGTTGGAGCCCGGCGGCCAAGTGCGCCGGGAGTTGGCGTTGGACGGCAAGGTCAGCGAACCGGCCTTGCTCACCGCGTCGGGCCTCCTGGTGTTCCCGACCGATGACAACCGTCTGCACGCGGTGGCCCTCGGCCAACCGCCTGCCGCGAGTTCGTGGCCCCAATTCCATCGCCATCCAACCCGGACCGGACAGGGTCAGGCGCGCCCGGCGGTAAGGCTGGTTCAACCTGTATCCGACACCGACTTTCTCCTGGGCGACGTGGTGCCGCTGTCCGCCGAGGCGAGCAGTGCGAACGGCGCCGTAACCCAGGTGGAATTCCTGGGCGGCACGACGGTGTTGGGGGTGGCGACCGCCGGTCCGCCGTACCAACTGGGTTGGGCAGCCGACCGCGTTGGTGAGCTCGTCCTCCGCGCGCGCGCCACGGACGTTGCGGGGGCGAGCGCCCGTTCCGCAGAGGTGCCCATCTGGGTGGTGGACCCGGCCGCTCCGCCCGTGATTAGCGAATCGCCGCCGAGTGTCACTGTCACGAATGGGATGACCGTCACGCTGCGCGTCCGCGCGCACGGCGTGCCGCCGCTCGAGTACCAATGGTTCCGCGACGGCGCGGCGCTGCCTGGGGCCACACGGTCGGAACTGACGTTGACGAACTCGACGCCAGCCGATTCGGCACGTTACCGCGTGGAAGTCCGCAATCTTCGCGGCACTGCTGCGAGCCCGCCGGCGTTGGTTACCGTCCTGGCCCCGCCCCAGTTGCGGTGGCTCACGCGCGGTTCGAGTCCGTCGCGACACGCCCCCGCCATCGGGCGGGGCGGCCTGATCTATCACGGCTCCCAATCGCGATGGTTCACCTGCATCGACCCGCGCGGGGCTTTCGAGTGGAACTACGTCGCGGACGACGAGATTTGGTCGGCGGCGGCGTTGGGTGGCGAGGGCACGGTGTATTTCGGGGCACGAGACCGGCATCTCTACGCCCTGCACCCCGACGGCGGGTTGCGCTGGCGGTTCTCCACATCGTACGCGGTGGATGCGTCACCCGCGCTGGCGGCTGACGGCACGATCTACTGCGCCGCGGCCGACGGCGTGATGCTGGCCGTCAGTCCCGACGGCATCGAGCGCTGGCGGTTTGAGGCCGCCGGGGAGATCTACAGCTCCCCGGTGGTCGGGGCGGACGGGACCGTCTTCATGATCAGTTTCGGCGAACCGATTCCTGGCACGGAGGTTTTCAGCGGACGACTCTACGCGCTGCGACCGGACGGCAGCATGCGATGGGAGTACTTCATCAACGAGCGCGTCGCCGGTTCGCCGGCGATTGAGGCGGATGGCGCCCTGTACTTTGGCACGCCGAGTGGCCGGTTCCTCGCCGTGAATCCCGACGGGACCTTGCGCTGGCAAGTGGCAACGGGTGGCGCCTTTCTCGAGAATGAACCGGTCATCGGCTCTGACGGCGTGCTGCTGATCGGGCAGGAGACTGGCACGCCGGGAACCGGCGCTACCGGGGGCCGATTCCTGGCCATTGACCCGAACGGCGCCCTCCGCTGGAGCTATGCCACGCCCGCCCCGATCTACTCGACCGCGGCGGTGACGGCGGATGGCACGGCGTATTTCACGGATGAATCTCAGACGCTGTATGCACTGAATGCCAACGGAACCCTGCGCTTCACGTATGCTGGCAGTTTCGTGCGGGGCACCACGCCGGCCTTGGGCTATGACGGCACGATCTACCTCGCGCAAACCACGCCGCATGACCTGCACGCCCTGCTCGGTCACAGTCCTCCGGCTGACTCGCCCTGGCCGATGTCGCGTCGCGACGCGCGTCACACCGCGAACGCCGGTCTGCCGCGCGAGAGCGAGGCGTGGTTCTATCCCTTCAACTCGAATGCCTTTGACGAGGAAGTGCGGGCCATCGCGGTGGACGGGACCAACGTGTTCGTGGGGGGAACCTTCAAGCTCGCCGGCGGACTACCCGCCCGGCATGTGGCGCGTTGGGACGGTGAACGCTGGTCGCCGTTGGGTGAAGGAATGGACGGCCCCGTCAACGCCTTGGCGGTTTTCCAGGGTCGGTTGCACGCCGGCGGCGAGTTCACGCAGGCGGATGGCGCGGCGGCCCGCCGCCTTGCGCGCTGGAGCGGTTCGCGATGGGAGACGGTCGGCGGCGGGGTGGACGATCACGTGATGGCGCTGATGGTGTGGGGGGATTCCCTCGTGGTCGGAGGCAGCTTCCGCAGCGCGGGTGAGGTTCCGGCTCAGAATATCGCTCGCTGGGATGGCGAGGCGTGGCACGTCTTTGGGGACGGGGTTGGCGCCACAGTTCAGGCCCTGGCCAGCGACGGCACGCAGTTGTTTGGAGGCGGCGCCAACGTGCTCGATTACGGGGACCGGACATTGGGCATGGTGGCCCGGTGGGACGGCCAGCAGTGGAGTCGGGTCGGGACGGTCGGGCCGCAGGGCCAGGTGCGCGCCCTGCAGTGGCATCAAGGCCGCCTGTACGCCGCGGGCGACTTCCAATTCGCGGACAACCGAGCGGCGCGGGGAATTGCGGTGTATGACGGTGCCGCGTGGTCCGAGGTGGGCGGAGGGCTTTCCGATCCGCTCTTGCCGTACGGTTACGCGCTGGCCAGCGATGGAACGAGCCTCTGGGTCGGAGGCACCTTCACCCGCGCGGGCGCCACCGACGCCGGCCGCGTTGCACGGTGGGATGGCACGCAATGGCGCGCGCTGGGGGCGGGAGTCGAGCGGCGCAGCGGAACCAGCGCCACGGTTGTGCGCGCGCTGGCGACTCGCGGCGACGAGCTCTTTGTCGGCGGCACGTTCCTGGAAGCCGACGGCGACCGTACGATCCGGCAATTCGCCCGCTGGCGTTCGGGCGCGTGGGCGTCGCTCGGACCGGCGGTGGGGTTTGTGGATGGGCGATTTGTGCTGACCCTGCAAACCGATCGCGGGCTCACGTACGGCATCGAAGCATCGGACGATCTACGGACTTGGACGCGGCTGGTCACCTTCACGAACCTCACCGAAGCGAGGCGCTTCGTGGACCAGCGCAGCGCCACCGAGCCCCACCGCTTCTATCGGGCGGTGTCTCCGTAGGGACCTTCGAAGCGCCAATGGGGTCAAACATTGACATTTGACATTTGGCCTTCACGGCCTGGGTCGCCCGTCGCTCACTGAACGGGTTGCGCGCTTCGGCGGCGGCGCCGAGGGGCGAGGTGGCAGGGGAGGAGAAACCGCGACACCGGCAACCCCCGGGGCGTCCGCTTGCGAACTGGGCGGCGGCACGGCGCATCACGATTCCCCCCAACCTCCCGGTGGTGGACCCCTCGCAGGACATCCGGTCACCGCCCCTGAGGTGTCGGGACCAGGGCACTGTATGGTCGGAGCCGGGGAACCTGTGGATCAGATCAACGGGGCGGCCCCCGAGGCCCTGACCAGGCTCGTGCGCCTGGTCAAGGCGCAGGAATACCAATTGGCCGTGGAACTCGGTGGCTGCATCGACTTCGCGTCCATGGGCGACACCGCCGGCGAAGTCGGCGCTGCACAGTCTGACCGCGTTGGTGTAGGCCGTGGGCGAGCGGGTCCGGGACGGGCGGACCGGCGATCGGAGGGTGGGTGCAGGCTGGCAGCCCGCACCACAGGTTGGCCGGGTACCTCAACGTCCGAGACGATCGGCTGTCGCGAAGCCATGCTGGTGAACTTCCCGGAGGCCAGGGTCGAGTGGCAGGGGCCCGATGCCCAGGGTGTGGTTTCGTGCGCGTGGAGTTGGTGCGAGGGTTTCGCGCCACGAGCCCCGACCGCACCGACGGTTCGTGGATCATCACGCTCAGCGAACCATCGGGCGCGTCCTTGGCAGCGACGGCGGACGAGATTGCGTTCCTGTTCGACAACGTGGACCGGTGCTGCATCCACGCGGCACCGAGCTTCGGCCACATCGGCCCCGGTGAAGCCGGTACCGCGGTCAGCCGTTTCTATCTGCCACGGGGCACGATCGAGACCTTTCGGCAACGCTTTCGGGAGGATGGTGCTGCCCTGGCTGGCCGCCAGCGGTGGGCACGGCGGTGATTGGAATGGAGTCTATGGAACTGGCGAATGACTTGGTCTGTAGGAGTCGAGGTGACGAGACTCTGCCAGGCTCGCGGGGCTTCGCGCGAGCGGACCGGACAGCGATCGGATCCCGGGGATGGACATCACCGGACTGCCCGGCGACTCCATTCCCGATCGGTCAGGTTCCTTACACCTCCTTGGGCCGGAGTGTCTCTGGGTGAGACTCACGCGGTCACGGCCTCGACCTCGGCCAACTCACGAGCAAACAAAGGTCTGCCGCCCGGTATCTCCGGGTCGCTCGGGATTGTGTCTCGCCTGTTCATCGGTCAACGCCAGCCCTCCAGGGCACATGCTGCCTGTCAGACATCCTGTGTGCCGGACAGCGTTTTCCACCGGGTTCGGCTCATGGGTCAGTTGTTGAACCAGGCGGAGCGCAACTCGTGGATCTGCAAGGAGGTGAGCCGGGCCGGGCCGCCGCGGACCTCGACGCCCAAGGCCCGGTCGTCCGCAGGCACGAGGAACGGCATGGGCACGTAAGTGAGCCCATCGCTGGCGAACACCTGGAGCCCGGTCCGGTCGCAGTAGATCGTGAGGCCTTGACGGCCGGCGCGGAGCGGAGCCGGGGCGCGATGCTGGTTCACCACCAACTCCTGGCTCGCTGTGTCGTAGGCAATGGTCGCACCGCGCACGGTGAAGAGGGATTTCGCGGGCCTCGCCCGGCTCAAACTCGGCCCGTAATTCCACCAGCTCGGCCTGCACTCCGGCCAGTGGGTTGGGGGTGCCAGGAGTCAGCGTCTGCGACGCGAACACACGGCTTCGCGTCCGCAAGCCATCGAGTTCCCGGACCGGCGTGAAGGTGAGCCGCGGGCCCTCGCCGGTGGCGGTGAGCTGGAGCTCGAGCGGAATGGTCATCGACTGGTTGAAAGGCATGCCGCGGGTCTCGGTTTGGAACCAGCCGATGAGGATCCGTCGCCCGTCCGCCGGTGGGATGTCGCTGTAGGTCTGGGCGGCGTAGAAGCCGCGACCGCGATGGCCGGGGAGCCGGTTGTGTTCGGGTCGGAAGGTGGTGCCGTCGAAAGTGCCGATGGCATACTCGCTGTTGGCGGCGGACAAGACCCACTTCGTGTGGGCAGCGTTGCCATCGACCGGCAGTTCGAAGAAGTCCGGGCATTCGTACAGGTAGTTGCTGCCGGGGATGCCCTCGGTGATGCTGGCCAGCGTCCAGTCCCGCAGGTTGGGCGAGGTGAAGAAGTGCACGGTGTGTTTGTCCTGAGGGAGAGTGACGTAGAGGACCATCACCCAGCGCCGGGTGGGGGCGTGCCAGATCACCTTCGGATCGCGATTGCCGCCGGTGATCTGTCCGAGCACCGGGTTGCCGGGGTACTTGGTGAAGGTGCGGCCGTCGGTGCTGGAGGCGATGCACTGGACGGTGGGATTGCCGGCGGCCGTGTAGATGAGCACCAGCGGCGGCTGACCCGGCTGGCCGAGGCCGCTGGTGTTCTGCCAGTCCACGACGGCGCTGCCGCTGAACATCGGACCCAGCTCGTCGGGAAGGAGGACGTCACCCAGCTCGCGCCAGTGGACCAGGTCGCGGCTGACCGCGTGGCCCCAGTGCATGTTGCCCCAGCCCCAGCCGTAAGGGTTGTGCTGGAAGAAGAGATGATACTCCCCGTTGAAGAAGGCCAGCCCGTTCGGGTCGTTGTTCCAGCCGCGCCGGGCCGAGAAGTGGAACTGACCGCGCAGGGGTTCGCGGTAGAGGTCTTCCCCGCCTTTGATGGTGTCGCTGTTTTCGATGGCACTCAGGGCGGTCGAGTCCTCGGGCAGCTTGTCGACCTCGAGGGTGAGCGTCTGACCGCGCCAGGCGCTGACGTCCATGAAGGCCCACCAATCAGGTTCGGCAGGGGCCAGTTCGACGTCGTTGCGCACGACGACCCGGCCGTCGACGAAGGTGGTGACGACGCGTTTGGGGCGCCGTTCTTGACGGGGAAGTGAAGGTAACGATGCGCGATGGTGAAGGTACGCCGGGCGTTCGTGAGCAGGCCGGGCGGTTTGCGGTCGGTCTGGACGATGTGATCGACGTTGATGTGGCCCCAGCCGCCGGTGGCCTGGTCCACGATTTGCAGCACGGCGGTCTTCCCGGCGAATTCGCTTACGTCCCACGATTCGCGCGCCAGGGTTTCGGAGCCGCCGGGCCGGTCGTTCGGGCCGGTTGCGGTGCGCACGATCTGGCCGTCGATGAGCAGGTTCATGCAGGTGCGTTCCGCGTCCTTGCCGCCCCCGATGAGGAAGGTGATGAACCGCCGTTGGAGGGTGAAGGGGGGTGAAGTGAGCGTGCCGGTCGTGGTGTCGCCGCGGTAGAACGAGTTCACCAGGCCCCGGCCCTGGAAGCCGTCCACGTGCATCTGACCCGGGAGCGTGCCGCGGGCGGGGCCGGGTCCGAAGGCCTCGCCGGTGACGGTCCAGTCGCCGTAAGTCTCGCCTTCGAAATCGGCGATGATCAGGTCGGGGGTGGCGGCCAGGGTCGAGACGGCCAGCGCGGTCCAGGCGACGAGTTGAGTGAGGGCCTGCGGGGTGGTCATGGTTGCGGGGATGGCAGGGCCGTGGTTTGCGGGGCAGCGCAGCGGGGCATTTCGATTCGGCCGGCAGTGTGCCTGGGCGTGACGGGAGCGTCCACCTTCAACTGAGAGGAAGGAGGTCCACGGCGCCTGCCGACTCGCCTTCATGGCGGTCGTCGGCATGGGTTGTGCTAAGCAGAATGGGGGGTCTGAGGTCGTGTCGTGATGCCACCTTCAACCAATCCTCTCATGAGTAACGTCGTGGTGTTCCCGAAGCGGAGCCTGCTGGTGGGCTGTATTGGACTGTTCCAGTTGCTGGCTCAAGACGTGGATCCCGTGCTCGTCGGTCAGTGGCCGGCCGTCGAGGAAGCCTGGGACGGTGTGGCCCTGGCCGTCACCGTGGCGGATCGCTACGCCTATGTCGCCACCGGCTGGGACGGCCTGGAGATTGTTGACATCGCCGACCCGCGCCATCCGCGGAAGGTGGGACGGTTGGCGGACTACGGCTATGCGGAAGTGGCGGTCCAAGGGCGATACCTGTTCGTTGCCGATGGGAGGCAGCACAGCGGGCCGCCCGGAGCTCGCGGGAAGGGCCTGGTCATCGTCGATATGGCCGATCCTTCGAGCCCGCACGAGATCGCCACCTACCCGATGGCAGGCGACGTCAACGGCGTAGCGGTGGCGGGTGATTACGCGTACGTGACGGATGTCACCCGCGACTATGTCTTCCCGGCTGAGCCGGGCGAGGGATTGACCGTGTTGGACATCTCGGATCCAGCCAACCCACGACGGGTGGGCGGCCACCCGGCGATCAGCACGCCCCTGACGGTGTCCGGCGGATTCGGTTACGCCCCCGGCCTATTCCGCAGGTCTGCGGGTGCTGGATCTGAGCGACCCGACGAACCCTCGGGAGGTGGGGTTTTACCAGGAAGAGGGCGCGAGCATCGAGTCGGTGGCGGTATCGGGCCCGCTGGCCTGCGTGACGATCGCACCGGTTGATTACGTTGCGCGGTTGGCGGTGCTCGACGTATCGGATCCGGCCAGCCCCCGCAAGTTGGGGGAGTACAAGGTGACGAATTACCTGGGTCATCGCATCGCCCTGTCCGGGAGCCGCGTGCTGGTGGCCGACGATTCCCACGGCTTGCTGGTCATCGACATCGCCGATCCCGCCCATCCGCGGAGGATCGGCGGCTACGACGGGCGCTTCTTCGGCGTGGCCGCGAGCGGGACGGTCGCCTGGGTTGCGGACGACGACTCCTGCCTGTTGGCATTGGAGACGGGCAAGCCCGCGGTGTTGCGACAGGTGGGTGGCTACCCCGCGACGGGTCGGACCCAACAGGTGCGGGTCGCCGATTCGCGGGCTTATGTCATCGACCGCACCGCGGGTTTCGAGATCCTCGACCTCTCGAATCCGACTGAGCCAGGGCGCCTCGGGGGTTACTCGACGTCGCCCTACCGCGTCAATCACGTGGCGGTGGCTGGCGGGCACGCGTTTCTGGCGAGCGGGGGCGCGTACCTCGGCAACCAGTGGGTTAACGGCGAGGGAGTGGTCGTGCTGAATGTTTCGAATCCCGCCAACCCCGAGCGCATTGGGTCGTATCCGGATTTGGGAGCGGTCTGGCGCCTGGCGGTGCAGGGCGGTTATGCGTACGTGCTCGACTCGCCCGACCCGCCCGGCGTGCCCGACGCGGTTCCCGCTCGCGGCATGGTCGTGCTGGACGTCACGGAACCGGCGGCACCCCGGCGGATCGGCAGTTACGGGGAAGGGACCTGGATCAGCGACCTGGCCCTCGTGGGGACACGGGCGTACCTGGTGGGGGACACGCTCGACATCGTGGAAGTCGCGACGCCAAGTACCCCGGTTCGGCTGGGCCGGCATCAGCCGGAGCGGACTGGCGGGATCTGCCTCGCCGTGCAGGAACCGTACGCGTACGTCGGTTGGAACAAGGCAGTGGAGGTGTTTGAGGTCAGCGATCCGACGAACCCACGACGCGTGGGCCGTCTGCCGGTGAACGGCCTTCCGGCTCGCATTGCCGTCGCGGGCGATTATGCGTTGGTGGCCAACACGGGCGGGGTGGATGGCGGCGCCGGCCTCTGGCTCGTTGACATCACCGACCCCATGCGCCCGCGCCGCGTGGGTGGCTACTCTTCGTTCGCCTCCCTGGACGTGGCGTTGGTGGAAGGGCGGGCCTTGGTGCCGGCAGATCGTTGGGGCTTGGTCGTTCTCGAACTGCTCCCCCGTATTCCATTCCATCACAGCGAGCGCGGAGGGGGTGACCTTGCGGTGGGAGGGCCCGCGAATCTGCGGTTGCAGCGGGCCACGCAGGCTGGCGACACGGCTTGGGAAGATGTCGGAGTTGCCGCGGGCGAGCGGCGGGTGACGCTGCCGATGGACGGGGGCGCGGGATCTTCCGGCTGGTCACGCCGCAGTGACACGCGGGCGATTCGTTGGCCCGGACGTCGAGGATGCTCATGAGCATGGGCGTCGCGACGGGGCCGTAGCGATCCGTGCCGTGGGTGAGGAGGTTGTCGAGGCAGGCACGGACAGCCTCGCGATAGCGGTTGCGGGCTGGTGTCGAGGGGATGGCGTCCTGCGTGGCCGGGGCCAGGACGGCCAACGGCGGGTTGGCCGCCAGCGCCACAGGACGCACGGAAGGAAAGTCGGCGGCGAAGAGGCCGGGCAGGAGCAGAAGGCCGATCAGGCCGGGACACCCACACAACCACATTGTGCGGCAGTCAATCGATCGTGAAACGGTCATGAGAAGCGGCTCGTTCCATCCGATGTTGCAGGGCGTCCTCAGAAGGTCCTCGCCGGGCCAATGGTCTCTGGCGGGGTACCACCCCAAGTTCAACGCGACCCGGGCTCAGGCGCCGCGCGGAAGACCCGACCCGTGGCCCCCGTTGTCGCTCCGTCGATGACCGTGTTGGGGTCCCCAAGCCGCGGCACGGTGGCTGGGTCCGCGGTGAAATGCTGGGCCTCGCGCACGAACGGAATCGTGCCGCCGGTCATGACATGCCGTACGGCAAGCAAGAGCACCACGAGCGCAACGCCGACCGCGACGCGGAACCGTGTGCGCCGCTTCGCCGCGGCCTTGCGCGCCGCCAATTCCTGCTCCGCCACCGCGGTCTCCGTCGCCTGTGGACCACCGCTCGCCTCGATCTGTGCGAGCACCTTCTCCCAATCCACCGACTCGACCGCATCGAACTGAAACTCGTAAAACAAGGCCTCGCATCCCTGGCGTCCGCAGAACCCTGGGCGAGCCGATGCAGCTTCGCGCTCACTTGCGGATCGGGGATTCGCTGCCGGCCAGCGCCAGCACATCCTCGCCGAACAACCGAAGCTGGCATTGGGGGCAATGGGCATGAACGCCCGCACGCAGCACCGGCAGCAGTTGGGCACCGCCGACCGTGGATTGCAGAACGGCCACGAGGCTTCGGGCGAACGCGGTGGCGGTGCGCAGGTCGACCTGGCGAATGAGCGGGTTCTCAGTCATGGCAAATCCAACACGATCCCCGACATCGTCTGCGACTTTCCTGTGGCCAACCGCCTCGCTCCACCGGGGCGCAGGCTGGAAGCCCGCACCACAAGTTCGCCCGGGCGTCAGCGCATCGGCTCGTACCAGACCCAGTCCTTGGTCGGTTCATAGGGGTAGTAAGGGTCCAGCCGGAGCGCGCGGCTGAAGTCGTGGACTGCGGCATGGCCGTCCACAAACAGGATCGGCGAGACGAATTTGCCGGGGGCGATGCGGGGGTCCTGGAACTCGTTCCGGCCCGCGTACCGGTGCCATTGATACCAGAAGATCGTGCCGTCGGAAGGTCGCGCATACAGGCGGGCGGGCGGCTCGTGCATCAGGATGTACCGGACCGGTTCCGACACCCAGGCTTCCGTCTGACCGGCCAGTCCCTCCGCGGCGTCGACGGGGCGTTGGCGGAAACCGCCCCTTGCGGCACCGTGAGGCTACCGGCGTTGTAGTGGTAGCTGCTGCCGAGGGCCTCGTAGTTCGAGGGCACAATGCCCAGGGCGGTTTGTCCGCGGTCCCGCATGCAGCGGTACACGGGCGACGGCGCCACGTAGGGGTTGAGCGGCCGGGACGCCGCCAGGGCGGACCACGTGGACAGCGGGAAGACCGGATCGCGACCGCCCAAGCCAAACTGGAGGTCTTTCGACACCCAGGTGTTCGGTGACGTCGGATGCGTCTCGAGCACCGTTTTGGGCGGGAACCGGAAGTCGTGGTCGTCCCGATACAACTGCAGTCCCACGCCCAGTTGACGGAGGTTGCTGACGCAGTTGATCTGATGCGCCTGTTCCTTGGCCCCGCTGAGGCTTGGCAACATCATGCTGGCCAGGATGCCGATGATCGCCATCACCACCAGCAACTCGATCAGGGTGAACGCTCCCGCGCCCCGCCTCGCAGGCCGGCCAACGTTGGGTCGGATTTGCCCGCTGGAATCCTGGAACTTCCCTTGCGCTTTGAGCTTTGGGCTTTGAGCTTCGACCGTTGTTCGCTGAACGTTGAACGTTGAAGGTTGAACGTTGAACGTTGAACGTCGGGCGTTGCCCCTCCCCCTTCGTCCCATGCCCCTGTGGTGCGGGCGTCCCGCCTGCACCCCGAGGGCTCACGGCCCCAGGGCACGGCCGCGGAGTCCAGAGCGGCACTCCCCAGGCGGCGGGTGCCGCGTCCTGACCTGGCACTTCACAGGCGGCCTTCATGCAGGGAGCGGTGTCTGGCCCACTTGTCGTCCGACCCACGTTCACGGTCAAGAACTAGCACGGGCTGTGCCGTAATCGGGCCACACGCCCGTCTCAGGAACCCGCCGCGCGCGACGGTCGCGCCGGCCAACGCGACTCGCCCGGTTCCCGGATCATCAAGATCTGATCCGCAGTCACTTGGGTCAGTTCCTGGCGTTGCCCGCTGGGCCAGCGGATCGCGATTCGCTCGACCACCTTCGCCGACCCCAACCCCAGGTGCAGCCGCTTCTCCTGCTGAAACACGTAGACGGTGGGGCACCGTGCCTCCGCCGTGAAGGTCCGCCCTCCCGCCGTCACCTGCACAAGCGCACCGAAGCCGTCGCGGTTGCTCTGGGTACCTTCGAGTTGCAAGGTCAGCCAGTGGTGACCGGGGGCAAGTTCATTGCGCAGGAGGATCGCCGGACCGCCGAGGGTGGTGATCACGACGTCCTGGCGACCGTCGTTGTCAAAGTCCAGCGCCCCGCTGCCGCGTCCGTTGACCACGGTCCGGAAGAAGGGTCCGGCGCGCGGGCCGACGCTCGTGAACGTCGCGTCGCCACGGTTCTCGAGCAGCAACGGCGGCATGCCTTTGAGGAAATGGGGATCGCCGTTGGCGATGAAGATGTCCGGGTCACCGTCGTTGTCGAAGTCCAGGAAGTTCCCGCCCCACCCAACCAACTGCGACGAGACATCGAGGATGCCTGAGGCGGTGATGCGATCCTCGAAGAACCCGCCCTTCGAGTTGAGATAGAGGGAGGCCTGACCGAACCGGGTCACCAGGATGTCCGGGAGACCATCACAATTCGCGTCGGCCACGGCAGCGCCCATCGAACCCGCGGCATCACCGAACTGATTGAACGCCACGCCCCGCTGCCAGCCCACGTCGCGGAAGCGTCCCTGCCCGTCGTTGTCGAGGAGCAGATTCGGGGGTGCCGTCGTTGGAGACGTAGAGGTCCGCGTCTCCGTCCAGGTCATAATCCAGCGCGGTCACCGACATGGCCCGATGGCCCGGGATCCGGATGCCCGATGCTTCACTGACATCCGCGAACGTGCCGTCACCTTGATTCCGATAAAGCACGTTGAACTCCGGAGGATACGCGAGGGGACCGGGATAGGGTTGTGGGCTGCCCGGCTCGACCTTCAGCGCGGGGTCGAACACGAGGTAGTTCGCGATGAAGAGGTCCAGCCAACCGTCCCGGTCCACATCCAGGAACGTGGCTGAGATGCCCGCCCGGGGGTTGTGCAGCCCGGCCGCCTCGGTCACGTCGCGGAACGTGCCGTCGCCCTGGTTCTGGTAGAGGATGATGCTGCCGAAGTTCACCACCAGGAGGTCGGTGTCGCCGTCGTTGTCGTAGTCTGCGGCGGCGGCGCTGGTGCCGAAGCCGTGCCCCGCCACGCCGGCTTGCGCGGTGACGTCCGCGAAGGTCCCGTTGCCCAGGTTGCGGAACAGGCGGTTCGGGTGGCGGGGGGTGTCCGGAGGGGCATCGGACATGATGGGGTCGGGACCGGAGTTGACGAGGTAGAGGTCCATCCACCCGTCCCCGTCATAGTCCAGCACGGTTCCCCGGCGCCGTCGGATTCCATGATGTTGGTCAGGTCGCCGTCCGCCAACTGGTGAACGAACTCCAGGCGGGCGTCGCGGGTCACGTCGCGGAAGACAGCCGCGGAAGGCGGGGTGGACGGAGCGGACTGGCCGCTCGGTGGTGCGGGGGTGGTGGGCTGGGCGTAGTCCGGGCGGTCCTGACGTCCGCAACCGGTCGCGATTCCCAACGCGAGGGCGAGGAAGAAGCCCGGGGGCAGCCCGGGGCAGGGAGGTGGTTCGAGGCGACGCGGCGGCACGGGAGTGGGGCGGAACCTGCGCACGCGCCGACCGTAGGCGCCCGGCTTGCGCCCGGTCAATGGCCATCGGCTGAAAGTGGACCCGGAAGCCGACGCGCTGTATCTGCGGCTGGACGACTCGCGGATCATCGAGTCCCAGGAGGTATCTCCCGGCGTCGTGCTGGATTTCAACGAGAGGAACCATGTGGTGGGCGTAGAGATCCTGAACCTGTCGCAACGCGCACCGTCCCTGAACTGTCGGGATCTCCAGTTCCAGACGGCGTGACTGAAGTCCAGACCAAGCCGTTTTTGCCTGCGGCGGACACGTAGCCATGTCCGCACCGTGCACCCCTGGCAGCACCGCCGCGAGTGTCAGTTGACGCCCTGATCATGATGTGGGAATTTCCCACCGTGCATACCTTGATTGTCGATTCCAAGAAGCGGGTCCGCCTCCCCGAGGCAGAGCCCAACCAGGTTTTCGCCTACGAGCGGTGGGCGGATGGCCGGATCGTCCTCAGCCGACTGGTCAAGGAACCGTCGGTCGAGGCGTTTCCGCGCGGCAGCTTGAAGAAATACCTCACCCCTGCGAAGGCGGAAGAGGAACTGGCACTGCTGAACGGTTGCAGCCTGGAGGTTCCGGAATGAGGGACCAGTTCGACGTCTGGCGTTTTGACTTCCCCGACAAAGGGGAGCATCCCGTTGTGCTCATTTCCCACCCGGACCGCTGTGCGCGAGGTGCGCTGGTCAACGTGCTCTATTGCACCAGCCAAAGGCAAAGCCGAGCGCCGTACCCCTACGAAGTTCTGCTCAATGGGGCGGATGGCATGGACTGGGAGACCTTCTGTGATTGCTCGATTCTCTACACCGTCCCGGCCGCGAAGCTGTTCGGTCGCCGTGGTCGCGTGTGCCTCGCGCGGAGACGCGAGATTCGCGGCAAGATCCGTGACCTTCTGCGATTGGGTGCGACCGATTGAGGCCCGGCCGAAGCGGCCTGTCGAACACGTGCACTCGCGCGCGGCATGAGCGGGTCGACACCGCCCAGCGGGTGCGCCGGTAAATGCCCTCGCTCCCTCACTCCCCCGCGTGTTGTACTCGGCCCGATACGACCGGTGCTCGGGGGTGTCGGGATACTGCTCCCCGGCCGGGTAGGGGTAACGGGTCATGGCCCGGAAGGGCAAGGGTTCGAGGGTCTGGGGCGTGGTGGTATAGAGGTCCATGTCCTTGCAGTAGGCATGGGACACGAGCACGAAGCTCCGCACCTCGTCGGGCCCGAGCGGCGGCAGCGCCGTGGCCGGCAACCGCAGCGCAATCTCATCGCCCGGCCCCATGATCACGTACCGGTCGTCGAACTCCGCCAGCAACCCGGTGACCTCGCCATATCGCGTGTAGTCGCCGCGCAACACGTGGAAGGGCGCCGTCGCGTCCAGGTCGTCGTACGAGTAGATCAACGGCCAACCGCCGTTCGGCGCCACCTCGCGCGGGAAGCCCACCCGTCGCAGCGTCGCGGCTGCCAGGGGCACGCGGTGCTTGCGCCAGGGGGCTCAACCAAGGGACGGCCGAGAAATGCCTGGTCGTAGTAGATCTCGAGGTTGGTGGTCAGCCGCAGGCGAACCGCACCGATCGGCAGCTTGCCGGTCAGATCCACGGTGATCATCCGGCCCATGCCGCCGGGCGCGCCGGCATCGGCGACGAGCGTCTGCCAGTTGCCCTGCGTGTCCAGACCTTCGACCCGGATCGGTTCCCAGGCCACGGCCGCCTGTCCGGCGGCGTACACGGTTTGGGAGTAGGGGTACTCGATGCAGCCGTGGAGGAAGAGCACGACGCGCTCCCCGGCAGGTCGTCCGGGCCAGGGATCGCCGAAGTCCAGCTCGAGGGTGTGCGGTTCGCAGAACCCGATGAAGCGCCGGTCCAACGGCGGCGCGTAAGCATAGCGGCGATCCGCCTCAAGCAGTCGGTCTCGACAATCCTCACCGGACGGTGTCACTGCCCGCACCGGAAAGGCGCGGTCGGCGACGGCCAACCACTCGTGCGTGGGGGTGGTCCGCTCACGGCCAGCCGTTCGTCCGGATACACCACGACCGACGCCGGATGGTCGATGGCCCAGAGTTCCAACCGGTCCATGTAAGCCGCTTCTTCCATGGGTTCGGTCACCCGCAGTTCGAACATACCGTCCCGCGGCCGGAGCTGGTGCGGCTCGATCTTGACGTGCTCGAGCACCTGCGGTGGGGCGCACTCGCCCGGGGCGACGAAGTAGCCGAGGCCGCCGACCCCGGCGAAGTCGGTGACGAACTCGAAGCGTTGGCCGTTCCAGGCGAACAGGACCGGGCAGCTCGAGATTTTGCGTTGGATCTCGGCGACTCGATGGACCTGCGCGGCGGTCAGCGCCACCTCGACCTGGGCCACGCCGTCGGGCCACAACAGTTGGGCGTAATCGGCCCGGGCCATGCCTCCCAGGCCCAACACCACCGGAACCACGGACTGGTTGGCCCCGCCGTTGACGCCGGTGAAGGTGCGCACCTGTTCGCGCCAGGCGCTGCGCAGCGTGATCGTGACGCCGAACCCGCTCGCCGGACTGCGTGTGCGCTTGTCGCGGCCGCGAACGCCGGTGGGCGCGAGGGCCAACGCCGTGCCGGGCGGGGTGAGTTCGCCCGGAACCAAGGCGATGCGGCTTCCGGCCCCCTGTTCCAGACAGAGCAGGTCCGGCACCAGGTCGCCGGTCAGGTCCAGCAGTTCAACGCCCGCGAGCGTCCAGTCTCCGCCGAACCTCCACACCTGCGGTTGGAGAACGAAACGGCCCCGGCCATCGTTCAGGAGCAGGTGTCCCTCCCGACCAAACACCGCAAGGTCCAGGTCGCCGTCCAAGTCCACATCCGCGGCACGCACCGCCCGGAGCGGCCCCCACGAGTCGAGGGCGGCGCTCACGCCCGCAAAGCCATCGCCGGGCTGAAACCGGCCGCGGCCATCGCCCGCGTAGAATCGCAGCGCGGCCGGTTCACCGCCGAGCAGGGCCAGGTCGAGGGTTCCGTCACCGTTGAAGTCCTGTAGCACGCCTCCGAGGTCGCCACGGAGTTCGAGCCCCGCGAGGTTGAGTTCGGTGTATTGGCCCAGCAGATCGTTGAGGAAGATGCGGACCGGCGCGCCACGGGCGAGCAGGACCAGATCGAAGTCGCGGTCGCCATCCAGGTCACCGTACAGCACTCCCACAGTCGGAGCCGTGGCCTGCGCGAGGCCGTTGGTGAGGGCCAGGTCGGTGAAGGTGCCGTCGGCATTGTTGTTGAACAACCGGCTGCCGCCCGGCGCGGTGTCCTGGCCGACCCAGAGGTCGAGGTCGCCGTCGTGGTCGGCATCGAGGAACAGGGCCGCGATGCTCGAGCGGCTGCCACCGGTGATTCCCGTCGCCGCGGTCACGTCGGTGAACGGGGCATTGGTCGCACCGCGGAACAGGCGGGGGCGCGCCGGCCACGAACAGATCCGTGACCTCGTCGTTGTCGAAGTCCCCAAGGGCAAGGCTTCGGGCGCCGCGGACGTCGGCGAGGCCCACCGTCACGGTTGCCTCGCGCCAGGTGGCGGGCGACGCGGAAAGCAGCACCGTTAACCGGCCCTGGGCAGCGGCGGCCGTGTTCGCCACGACCAGGTCCGGCACGCCGTCTCCGTTCAGGTCCCCGGCTGCGGCGCCAGCCAGTCCCATGCCGGCGTTGCCCGGGTCAAAACGGGCCGCGTCTGTCTCGTGCAGGACCCGTGCTGTCCCCGGCTGATAACGGCTGGTGGCGACGGCGTCCGGCGCCTTCGCCGGGAGAGGGCGGACGAGGGCGAGGTCGCCCATGGCGCCGTACTGGGGGAGTTCGATGACCTCGCTGAGGGGGGATTCACGAAGGCGCTTGAAGACCTCGAGGTACTCGCCGGCTTTGGCGGTGTCGCCGGCCAGCATGGCCAGTTGAGAGAGCTTGTAATAGGCGCTCGAGAGGTAGGGCTTGCGGGCGATGGCTTCGAGCAGCGCCGCTTCGGCGGGTTGCCCCAGGCGCTGGCGGGTGACCCCGAGCAGGTACCACGCGGCGCCGTCGTCGGGTCGTCTCTGGACGACCTTCTCAAGGTAAGGCAGGGAGGCTTCGGCGTCGCCGAGGTGCTGGAGCGTGACACCGCGGAAGTACAGCGCGCGCAGGTGATCGGGATCCTGCTGCAGGACGGCTTCGAGGATCTCGCCCGAGCGGTCGAGGTCGCGGTCTTCCTTGCGGCCGCGGTTGAAGAGGGCGATGGCGAGATTGACGCGAGCTTCGAGGAGATCGGGTTGTTGGCGGACGACCTCCTCGAATGCGTCGACAGCGCCGGCGTAGTCGTATTGACCCATGAGACTGACGCCGCGATTCATGCCGGTGACAACGGTGTCGGTGTCCGGCGCGGGTGGTGTGGGAGCCGTCGGGGTGGGAGGTGGTGTGGAAGGCCGGCAACCGACGAGAAGGACGGCGGCTATCAGCAGGCCAAGGGTCTTCTTCACCGATCCTCCGTAGGAGCCGACGTCAGGAGGCTCTGACTGGGGGATGGGGTTGGCGGGAGGGTTTGAGCCTCGTTACCTCGGCCCCTACGGGGGGCTCCTACGCGGCTGAGATAGGACTTGTCGCGCATCAGGGTTGGCTTGGTTCTTGTGGCCGCACAGGGGCCACCCCCAACGGATAGGCCTCGGGACGCCGGTGCGCCAGCAAGGCGTGGCCGCGACGACGGGTTCGTTCGGCCCGCAGAGCCGCCACATCGATGGGCCCCACCACGATTCTCTCGCCGCCGCCCGACTCGGCCTGGGCCAGGATCCGACCGTCGAAGTCCACGATCATACTGCCGCCTGGCCAACTGAACGGAGGGTAATGACGCAAGGTGGCGCCCTGATTGGCGGCGACCACAAACGCCATGTTCTCAAGAGCGCGCGTCCGGTTGATGAGGGTCCACCAATCGAGCGGCACCGCCGTTCCCCACGGGTCCATGTAGGCCGATACCCGGATCAGCACCTCGGCGCCTTGGAGGGCCAACTGCCGGATAGCCTCGGGGAACAGCCAGTCGTAACAGATGGCCACACCCAGCCGGCCCAGCGGGGTGTCCGCCACGGGGAACAACGGGTCGGGGTAACCTGGCAGATCGTGCGGGCTGGTGTGGATTTCCCAGGGCAACCAGGGATGCACTTTACGGTACTTGGACAGAACCCCGTCGGGCCCGATCAGGCAGGTGGTGTTGAAGACGTGACCGGGCCAGCGCGCGTCGCGCTCGAGGAAGGTGCCGGTCTGGATGTACACACCAAGCTGCCGGGCCTTGGCGACGTACCGGTCGGTGTGTTCGTTCGGGATGGGCAGGGCCAGCTTGTCGAGCAGTTCGGCGGCGGTGGGATAGATCGGCGCGGCGTGGGCGAACTCGGGGAACACGACGAGGCGGACGTCATGGAACGGTTCGTATCCCAGGACGGCATGGTCGATCAAGTCGAGCATCCGGCGGGTGTGCGCGGCGATGCCGGCGCGATCCGTCGGGTTGGGCAGGTCCACCTGGCAGGCGGCGGCGTAATAGCGATCCATCGCGGGGGAATGGATGGCGGCGAATCGCCTCGCGTCAAGCGGGTGCGGCGGGCGAACGCTTCAACGCTCCACTTCGTCGTCGTATTCGCGGAACGAACAGTTGCAGGGAGTCCGGAAGAGCAGGACCCAGTCGTGGGCGTCCGGGCTGCGATAGACCTTCGTCCGCAGCGCCCGGGCGACGCGGATGCCACCGTCACGCGGGCTGAACCAGAGGGCGGAGCCCGTCCTTGAGCCCGTCGGCTTTGAGCGTCACGGTCCCGCCGCCGGCGAGGTAGATCACAGCGAGGTCGCCGTCGGAATTGCGCATGGCCAGGGCGCGCGGCCGCGGGTGCGCGCCAGCCGCCTTTGCGGCGGTGGGGGTGGCGGGTTGGAAAGACGTGACCAGGTCCGGCGCGGGTTCCAGGGTCCACCAAGTGATGGAGGTGAAGAAGTCGTGCAACGGGATCTGCTGTTCGAACAGGATCATGGTGTCGTCGCCGCGGCCGTTGATCCAGCCGCCGCCGGTGCCGGGTCCCCAACCGGTGCCGCGATCGGCGCGTTCACCGCTGGTCTGGTAACCGCCGGCGAGGGCGATTTCCCAGGCGAGGCGGGTGCGGGTTTCGGCCGCGCGAGCCGGGGCGGTACGGTTCTCGCCCCAGCCCTGGGGGTAATGGTCTTCATAGCCGTACTCCTCGTTCACCTGGGGGATGATCCGGCCGGTCTTCGCCTGTTCACGCCGGTTCTGGAGCATGAACTCGTAGCCGCCGTGCTCGTCCCAGCTCTGGTACATGGCGAAGTCGGCCCAGGCCGAGGTGCGAAAGCGAAAGTCGCCATGGCCGTGAGTGGAAGTGAGGTGGTCGTAGGGATCACAAGCCTTGACGAAGGCGCCCATCTGTTCGGCCCAGGCATCGGTGCGGAAGTGCCGGTATTCGTTGGCGAGATCCCACATCACGTTGGCGAACGGCGCCAGGCGGGCGATGGCATAGCGGTAGTAACGCTGCTCGTCCGGCCCGCCCATGCCGCTCTTGCCGAAGGGATCGACGCCGGGCCGGCTGCCGTCCACATGGAAGATGACGGAGATCACCATGTCCTTCGCCCACGCGTGTCGGAGGAGGCGCTCGAACTTCTGCCAGTAGGCGACGTTGAACCGGGTGACGTCGAAGCCGGGTTGCTCGACGCTCGCCGGGTCGCGGGCCAGCCAGGGGTTGAGCAGGAAGGAGAACTGGTCCGTGGGAAAGACGTTCTCGAACCACGCCCGACCGTCGCGGACCCGGCCGTTCAAAGCCGCCCGGACGCGGGTGACTTTCAGGCGGTCCAGGCGATCGAGGCTTTGACGGATCGTGGCGTCGTCCCAACCGGCCAGCCAGTAGGCGGTGGTGCCGTTCCAGAAGAACCGTTCCTTCGAGCCGTCCCACCGGAAATGCCAGGGATGCTCGGGATCCACGCGCAGCACCCCCTTTGCGTTTGGATTCCACGGCTTCAAAGGTCCCCGCGTAGGTGCGTTCAAAGGCGCCCTCCCGATAGCTGATCCGATAAGGATGCAACCCGGGTTGGGCGGGCATAAACCGGATGCGGTGCACGGTGCCGTCGGGCGAATCGCAGAAGCCGTCCACAGCCAGCGCCGCCGCGCCCGGTGGCGTGAAGGTCCCCGTGACCGCGGCGTCCGTGAAAGGATTCGCGGCGGTCGAACCTGCCACCTGCAGGGTCACCTCGAGGTAATCGTAGCAGCCGACTTGCTCGGCGGCGGGGTGGAAGGTGACCTGCGGTTCGGCGGCGGCGTTGTGCAGGAGGGCAAGTGCGCAGGTGGCGAGCAAGAGGGGACGCAATCGGGTTGGGTTTTTCATGGGCGGAGAG
Source organism: Verrucomicrobiota bacterium (assembly GCA_027493615.1). Taxonomy (GTDB): domain Bacteria; phylum Verrucomicrobiota; class Verrucomicrobiia; order Limisphaerales; family J093; genus DSVZ01. Next base: position 279,546 of record JAOSKK010000035.1, on the reverse strand, counting down.
GGTTTCGGAGGTCACGGGAGGCTGGGGCGACAACAAAGCGGCGCTGAAGTGCTCGCACTCCAAACGCAGCGCGCTCGTCCGGCGCTTTGGAGGTCGCGGAGCGCATGGAGTGCGAGCGCTTCAGCGCCGCTTTGCGTCGGCGCCTCGGCGATGTCGCGCGCCGCTGCTCCGCGAAGGTGACCCACCGCAGGCCGGCGCGGGTGTTTTGCCCGGTGTGGTCGAAGCGGATCTCACCGCCCAGACCACGCCACGGCGAAAGCAGGATCAACTGTTCACGAATCCGCGCCCGGTTGGGACCCGCCCGGAGGATGGCCTCAATCAGCAGGCGGGTGGCGTCATAGGTCAACACCGCGGCGTGGTCCGGCGGATGACCCCGCGCAGCCACGAACTCGTCCCGGAACCGCACCCAGTCGGGATCTTCCGGGCTCGGCGGCACGAGCTCGGGAAAACGCACGGCCTCCGCCGTCGCCCCGGCCAACTCTCGGAAGCGATGTCGCCCGGCCTCCGGACCCCCATACAAGCTGGCTTCGGGAAGGGCGGCCTGCACGGCGGTCAGCCAGCGAGCGGCATCCTCCACCCCGGCGATCGCGACCACCACGGCGGGTCGGGCCTCGACCAGCGCGGTCAACGTTCGGGTCAGCTCCGGGGCACCGGGCGCAGCCTGGAACTGGTAATCGGGCAACCGACCGCTGCGGGAGAACGCGCGGCGGATGGCGCTGGCCGTCATGCGCGAAGCGTGGTCCGTGGCGTGCAGGAGAGCGAGTCGGCCCGGGGTGTCGCGCCGTTCCGCCTGCACTGCTTCGACCAGCGCGCCCGCGATTGCGTCGTCGCTCGGGGCGCAGGCGAAGATCCACGGTACGCCGGCGAGCGTGGCGGTCCGGTCCGTGGCCACGGGACTGACCAGCGGGAGATTGGCCTTGGCCACGACCTGTTCAGCGAGGTGCGTCGACGCGGAGTCGATCGAGCCCAAGAGCGCGAGCGGTTGCTCTTCGTAGACCATGCGGGTGAGGTGCGAGACGCCCGTGCCCCACGGATCGGTGGTCCAGCGCGGGACGAGCTGAAGGGGAGGGGGAAGGGCGAAGGGCCAAGGGCGAAGGGGGAAGGGCGAAGGGCCGAGGGCGAAGGGGGAAGGGCGAGGTTCGACGCAGGTGTTTGGTCCTTGGTCTCTGAGCGCTGAACGTTGAGCGTTGGATGTTGAACGTTGAGCGTTGTTCGTTCGAAGTCGCGCGACGTTGCGTTGGCCTGGCGGACGGCCAGGTTGGCGGCGAACCAGGGGTCGCCGTGGAGCGGGTCTGCCAAGTTCGTCGGGCCGAACCAGCCGATGGTGAGTACCGTCAGGTTCGTGAAGTCCTCCGACACGCCCCGATAACCGAGGTCCGTGTCGCCGAGTCGCAGGAAGGGGGCCGTGTTGGAAGACGGTGCCGGCGGCGCGAGCGGGGAGGCGAGTGCGACGGCGCCCGCGGTCCCCATCCAGAAGGCTGACACCCAACGGTTCAACGGGGGTTCAAGGCACGCGGGCCTGCTGGCGTTCGACGCGCTGCTGCTCGATGACGTTGCCGCGCGGGATCTCGAGTTCTTCGCGCGAGTAGTAGTGCCAGCGACCCTGCTCAAAGCGGGTGAGGAAGACCTCGCCGGCGTCGTCCATCGCGGCACTGAGCGGGATGTCGCCGGTAACACCCGGGAAGGGATCGGGGCGATAGGCGAGGATGTCGCGGATCTTGGCGCGGTTCAGGCCGGCGGTCTGGATGGCCCAGAGGAGCATGTTCATGCCGTCGTAGGCATGGGCGGCATACGTGTCCGCCTCCACGCCCCAGCGTTCCCGAAAGGCCGCTTTGAACGCGTCCAGTTTGGGGTCCTGACGGTCCGGGTTCCACGGGTAGGTGCACCAGATGCCTTCGGCGTTCGGGCCGGCGATCTGGACAAACTCGGCGGAGACCGCGCGGTCGCAGGTGTGGAAGGGCTGTTTCCAACCGCGGGCACGCATGGCATTCAGGGCGCGGGCGGCATCGTCGCCGTTGCCCCAATAGACGATGGCGTCGGGTTGATAGGCCTCGATCCGGTCCAGTTGGAGGGTGAAGTCGGTGGCGCCGACGCGGTGGGCCATCTCGATGACGACGGGGCGGTTGAGGCGGCGGGCACCGTCGCGGATCTCGCGCACGCCGAAACGGCCGTAGCGATTGCTTGAGCGGAGGATGGCCACGCGCTGGTAGTTCATCTTCCGGAAGAGGTAATCGAGCAGGATGTAGTTTTGTTGGCGGTCATCGCCGATGCAGCGCATGACCCAGGGGATGTTGGTCTCGATGTAGGTGGGGTCGAGGTCACCGGGAGTCATCCAGGGGATTTCGATCTTGAGGGCGACACGGATGGCGATGTGAGTGTTGGCGCCGTCGATGCCGCCGATGATGGCCCAGACATGGTCCTTGTAGGCCAGGTGGATGACCTCGCTGCCGGAGGCGCCCCAGAGGGCGTTGTCGTTGCGCACGCACAACTCGAACGGGATCTTGCGCGCGCGATAGCCGCCCTGGGCATTGGCCTGCTCGATGGCCAGCCGACAGGCGCGCAACATGGCGATGCCCAGCGCTTCTTCATTATGGCTCTTGCCTCCCGTGGCCACGGACACCGTTTGCATGATCGGCCCCAGGAACCCGATCTTGACCGAGTCGAGGTGTTCGGGTTCCGGGACGGCGCGCCCCGCCCCGGTGTATTCCATCTGGACCAGGAAGTGTTCCTTGTAGGGCTTGACGGCTCCGAAGGGTTCGACGTCGGCCGAGGAGTACGCGTAGTTCAGGTTGGTCTTGAGGGAAGATTGGGCAGTTCGTACGGTCCGACCGCATGGATGCGCTCGAGGATGAGCGGGAGGGTGAGGCCTTCGGGTCGCGTGCCTTCCTGGGCCGGGGGTCAGTGGCCACTGCGGCAGCCGGAAGCCACAGGGTGGGGAGGAGCGTGACACAGAGCAGCGCCAGACGGGCAGTGCAGCGGTGGCGATGGCAGGCGGGAGTGGGGTTCATGGCAGGGCGAGGGCGAAGGGCGAAGGGCGAAGTTAGAGCGAATGCATCGGGGCGCCGCGGGCGCTTGTTGGGCGAGGGAGGTTTTGGGCTGGCGCAGGCGGGGGTAGTAGCCGGTGCCGATGCCGCGGCCGACGCCCTTGGAGGTGCCGGCCCAGACATCGTTGCCGTCGAACTCGACGCAGATCTGGAAGAGGTGCGGCACGTTGTAGCCGGTGTCCACGATCTCAATGAGCTTGTCTTCGCGCATGATGCGGGCGTGACCGGTGCGGTTCTTGCCGTCGGGGATGTAGGTAACCCACGTGCAGGTCTCGGCATCCATGCAGGCGCCCAGGCCTTTGTCGGAGCAGAACCAGGCTTCCTGGCCGCTGCGGGCCTTGAGGTTGTTGTTAAAGTTGCTGGGCAGACCGCAGTCGTGGTCGAAGTAACCGCGCCAATGCCGGCCATCGTAGCGTGCACAACCGAAGTAGGAGGAGATCCACATCACCTTGTCCACATAGCTGGCCCCCGTGGTGATGACATGAGGGATGCCGTCATCGCGGTAGAGGTCGATCTCCATCTCCCCCGTCGGGGTCGAGGTAGGTCTTCCAGTTCTCGGTGCGGGTGTCGAACTCGAGGACGCCGCTCCCCCAGACCGCCAGGTGAACTTTGTGGTCCCGGTAACTGACGTTGTAGTTCCAGATTTCCTCCATGGGGGCGTTCTTCTCCGTGAAAATGTCCCACTTGTCGGTCCGTGGACAGAAGCGGCTTGCCCCGGCTGTGGTGGCGCACCAGATGTGATCGCGGTCCGCATCGACGGCCACCGCATAGACCACGTCGTTGACGAGTCCGCTGTTTAGTTGGTGATAGTGGTCGAACCGGCCAGCGCTGAAACGGGCCAGGCCTCCCCCAAACAGGCCGAGCCAGACTTCACCCGTCTTGGGGTCCACGGCGATGCCGGTGACGACGCGCCAGGGCAGGCCGTCCTTCTCTTGCCAGACCTGGATGCGCCTGGTGGCCTTGTCGAAAAACGCGAGGCCGTCCTCGGTGCCGATCCAGATGCCGTCGCGGGCGGGGTCGGCGCGCAGGGCAAAGATGTGGTCATTGGGCAGGCCGTCCTTCGTCGTGATCTGTTCCCACTGGGTGTACACGTAGGGGCGGCCGGGGTCGGCGGGTTCGGCAGCGAGCGCGGCGGTGGACGCCAGCCAGAACGCGAGGGCGATGGTGAAGGGCGAAGGGCGAAGGGCGAAGGGCGAAAGGTGAAGGTTGCCTTTTGATCTCGCCACCTCGGACTTCGCTTCCGCCACTTCGGACTTCGCCAATCGTACTTCGCACTTCATATCGTCTCTCCTTCGGTTCAGAGGGTCTTGAGGTACTCGATCAGGTCGTTGAGCTGGTCCTTGGTCATGTCGTTGGTGACGCCGTGCCGGTCGTAGGGGTTGTACACGGTCCAGATCTCCTCGAGGGTGGGGGCGATGCCGTTATGCAGGTAGGGGGCGGAATCGTAGATGTTGTGGAGATGGGGCGCGTCGAACTTGCCGTCCCGGTCGTAGGCGAACTTGGTGCCCACGTCATGGACCTTGCCGTCGGTGTAGAGCGGGGGGATGGCACGTGACGCAGCGGTTGCCGACGGGGATGGGGGTGCCATCGTTCTTGACCGTTCGCTCGAAGATGGCCTTGCCCCGGCGCTGGGGTTCGGTGAGGTCCTCGCCCAGCTTGCGATAGCGATTGGGCGGGCGGGGGATGCTGCAGAGGTAGTAGTGCAGATCGTCGAGTTGCCCGGCGTCGAACGGCTGGATGCGGGTGATGAAGACGGCGAGGCGGGCGCCGCACTGGCGTTTGAGGCTCGGGTTGATGCCGATCCACTTGTAGGGGGCCATGTCGTTGATGCCGCGCAGCGTGCGGTTGTCGATGGGCCCCATGCCGATGCCGTCGTCCTCGATGTCGTACACGATGTTGTCGATGTGGCCGTCCGGATGACAACTGCTGCAGGAGAACTGGCGGCGGAAGGAAACCTGGGCGCTGTGGAAGAGCTTTTCGCCGCGGCGGCGCTTGCTGAGTTCCGGAGAGCCGCCGAGGTCGATGCGGGCGACGGCTTCGAAGCTTTCGAGATCGAGGACGGTGACCGAGTCATCCAGCATGCTGGCGACGTAGGCGGTGCGCCCGTCGGCTGCGCAGACGATGACGCGCGGGGCGGTCTGGGTGGGGATGTGGCGGACAATGTACTCGGAGGGAAGCCCGGTGTGGTTCGGGATCACGTGGCGCCGTTCCTCGGGGGAGGCGGCTTCGAGAAGGCCGATCAGTCTTTCGAGGTCGACGACGGCGACGCGGTCCGTGCTGCTGCTGGTCACGAGGGCGTGGCGGCCGTCGGGGGTCACGCAGACATCAGTGGGGTCCGGGAAGCAGAGGTGGTTTTGGTCCAGGAGGACCTGGTCCACGGTGCCGTCGCGCCAGACGATGCCCAGGCCGTTTGAGATGGTCCACCCGTGGTTGATGCGGGTCATGGGGACGAGGTTCTTGGTGCGCAGCAGGGTGGTGAGGGCGTAACGGCCGCTGGGATGCCAGGTGATGCCCTGGAGCAGGTTCGCAGCGGGCACCAGAATCCGGTCCGAGACCCAGGCGCGGGCGGTGTCGATGACCGTGATCTCGGAGAGGGAAGGTTGGCGGTCGCCGACGAATCGGGAGAGGGCGTGCGTGACGTAGAGCGAGCGGCCGTCGGGAGCGAGAGCGAGGGACCAGGGAGAACGGCTGGCGCTGAGGCGTTTGACCTCCTGCAGGGTGGCGAGGTCCACGACCGAGATGTTGTCGAGGGCGGTGTTCAGGACATAAAGGTGGCGGCCGGCCGGGTCCACGAGCAGTCCGTGGGGTTCATCGCCGACCTCGAGGGTGGCGGTGACGGCGTGAGTGGCCACGTCCACGACCGACACGGTGTCATCGAGCCGGTTGGAGACAAAGGCCCGGCGGCCGTCCGGGGCGAAGGCCACGTCGTGGGGTTGCCCGCCGACGGGGATCTCGAGGCGTTTGGCGCGGGTGGCGGTATCCACCACGACGACGGAGGCGGAGGCCTCGCAAGCAACCCACAACTCGCGGCCATCCGGCGTGAGGGCGAGGTTCTGCGGGTTCTTGTAGGTTGGCTCAGCCGCGACGGTGGAGGGTGGGGGCTTCGTCGGATGGGCGATTGTTTGCACTGCCGTGGTGTAATCGAAGGGCTTGCCGTGGGCGTTCTCGTGGCAGGTCGTGCAGGTGGCGGGGCCGACCTCGAGCAGGCCTTTGGCGCGGGACGCGGCCTTGTCGAGCATGACCGCTTCGGGGGAGTAGTCGCTGCCGGGCCCGTGACACGCTTCGCACTGGACGCCGTCGCGCGCATCGAAGCCAGGCAGGAAGCTGGCGGTCTCGAGGCCGTGCCCCGTCGTGTGGCAGCGGAGGCATTGGGCGGCTTTCTGGGGGTCGCCGGTGAGCCCGGCTTCGCGGGCCAGTTCGAGGGCGCGCGGGGTGCTCAGGATGGCGTAGGCCTGGGCGTGTTGGGAGAGCCGCCACTGGCTGAACTGGAAGTTGAACTTCGGGCCGGTGTGGCACTTGGCGCAGGCCATCACTCCGGTGAACTGGAATGGGCTGGTCGGGGGTGGGGGTGCGTTGGTTGCACCGGCGTTCGCGGCTTCCGGTCGTGGTATGGGGTGGGCGATGGTCTGCCAGGCGGCATCGAGATCGAAGGGCTTCTTTTTCAAGACGGCGTCGTGGGAACCTTTGGGGCGGTGGCAGAGGAGGCAGGTCTCCTTGGCCGGCATCTTGAGCCCATTGGCCATGGCCTTGGTCCGGTCCCTCATGATGTGTTCGGGGGAGTACTCGCTGCCTGGGCCGTGGCAGGCCTCGCATTGCAGTCCGTCCTCGAGGTGGAATCCCTCGGCGCGTTCCCATTCCTCGGCTTCGGCGGCGGTGGAATGACAGCCCAGGCACATGCGGGCGCGGTGAGGTTCCTCGGTGAGGCCGCTGAGCCGGGTGATCTCGGCGGCGGCGGGGTGGGAGAGGGCGGCGTAGGCCTTGGCGTGGGCGGTGAGGCGCCACTTGCTGAACTGGCTTCCCATGGCCGGGCCCTCGTGGCATTCACCGCACGCTTGGGAACCAATGTAGAAGGGGTCTTTGGCGGCGGCGCAGGCGGAGGGTGCGGCGAACCAGAGGCTGGTGAGGAACAGGGCCGGCAGGGCGGCGAAGGGCCGGAGAGGTCTCATGGTGCAGGGGCGGATGCGGCGATCGGAGGGTTCATCGGGATGGCGTCGGGCCCGCGGGCGCTGGAGTGGTCCTGGCGGCGCCGGGCACGCGCAGGATCTGGTTGGCAGGCACCTGGCTAAAGGTCTGGCGCTGGCCGTCCGGCCAGCGGATCTCGACGGCGTCGGCGACGGTGTGGGTGCCCAGGCCGAAGTGGGGGCGGGGGTCGTTCGAGACCAGGTAACCGTTGACGCCGAGGACCGGCTGGATCTGGGTGAAGGACCCGGTCTTGACGGTGACAGTGGCGCCGAGGGCGACCATGCCGGTGTCGGTGAGGACGGGCACGACCTTGAGCCAGGACTGGGCGTTGCCGCCGTCGTTGCGGAGGAGGTGGGGTTTTCCGTGGAGGGCGAACATCAGGAGGTCGATGTCGCCGTCGTTGTCGAAGTCCGCGAAGGCGGCCCCACGGCCGACGTACTTCGCCTGGAAGAAGTCGCCCGACTCCCGGGCCTGGTCCACGAACCGCGACTTTCCATCCCAGCGGGCGATGACGGGGTCCTCGAGGTAGAGATGGTGGGGATCGCCGTTGGCGAGAAACAGGTCCACGTAACCGTCGTTGTCGAGGTCGACGAGCAGGCCGCCCCAACCGGTGTACTGGCCGCAGAGCAGGGCGAGGCCCGACTGCGAGGTGATGTCCATGAAGAAGCCGGGTTTGACCTGGACCATGAGCGAGCTGTAGCCCATGTCGGGGACCAGGATGTCCATCAAGCCGTTGCGGTTGACGTCGGCGACGAAGGGGCCCATCGAGGAGACCCCCTGGCCGCCTTCGCCGAAGGCGGTGCCGGTTTCGGGGCCGAGATCGCGGAATCGTCCGTGGCCGTCGTTGATCCAGAGGTTGTTGGCCATGGCGTCGTTGGTGACATAGATGTCCGGGTGGCCATCGTTGTTGAGGTCACACACGACCGCGCCCATGCCTCGGCCGGTGGGCTCGAGCAACCCGGTTTCTTCGGTCACGTCGGTGAAGGTGCCATTGCCGTTGTTGCGGTAGAGGCGGTCGGGCAGGCCGGGATAGGAGAGGGGGCCGGGGAAGTTGTCGGCCTTGTAGTAGGCGCCGGTGCGTTGGAAGGCGCCCTTGTCGTACTCAAGGTAGTGGACCACGAAGACATCGAGGAGGCCATCGCCGTTATAGTCGAACCAAGGTGCGGCGAGGGCCCAGCCGGGGCTGGCGAGGCCGGCTTCATCCGTCACATCGGTGAAGGTGCCGTCGCCGTTGTTGCGGTAGAGGATGTTGCGGCCGTAGTTGCAGACGTAGAGGTCGAGGTCGCCGTCCCGATCGTAGTCAGCAGCCGAAGCGGCCATGCCATAGCTGTCTTCGTAGCCGCCGACCCCGGCCTGGTCGGTGACGTCCGTGAAGGTGCCGTCGCCGTTGTTGCGGTAGAGGGCATTGCGCAGTTTGCCTTTGAACGTGCGGCCGCGGTTGTCGCTGATGTCGCGATGCCATCGGCCGTTGACGAAGTAGATGTCCTGGAAACCGTCGTTGTCGTAGTCGAAGAACAGGCCGCCCGGGGCGGTGGCCTCGACGATGTTGCTGAGGTCAAGGTCACCGAGGTGATGCTCGAAGCGGATGCCGGCGGAGGCGGTGACATCGGTGAACCGGGGCCAGCGCGGGGCCTCGTTCGCTGCTGCGGAGGTAGGGCCGGGGTGGCTGACGCCGATCACCCCCGCCAGCAGCGCCAGTCGGGCGGCGCTCCGCGGTGCGTGGTGCCGGGGTTGGCCGCCGGTATGCCGAGGGAGCGGGATCATGGCACGGGCGCGGCAGAGGAAAGGGCCGCTGGATTGAGGTTCTGTAGCGTCGTGAAACGTGCACCCAGATCCACCCACTGAATGACGGTGCGAAGTTCCTCGGCACGCAGCGCGCGGCCGTGGTCTGCCGGCGGCATGAGCTTGACGGCGGATGGAGCAGGTTCGCGGGCGTTGTCGGCGCGATCCCACGGCCGCGAGGTGTTGGTGCCCAGGAGATGCCAGACCAGCCGGCTGGTGCGGGCGCGACCGGGCTCGACATATGCCCGGGAGTGGCTGACGTCGACCCCGGCGGCGGAGCCAGGCTCGACCAAGGTGCGATAGGCCTGCTCGAGGTCGGCGGGGCCGGGCGGGCGGCGAGTAAGCGGCAAGGCGAGTGGCGTGTCGGGGCCGCCGTGGCAATCGGCCAGCGCGCAATGCTGTTGCAGGATCGGCGCGATGTCGTCGCAGAACGAGAGGGTGCGGCGCTGGGCAGGCGGGAGGGTGAGGCGGTTGGAGGGGCGGCGCAAGGCGAGGACGTATTCGTTCTCCGGGATGCGCTCGGGATCTTCGTGGCAACCGATGCAGCCGCGCGTCTCCTTCGGTTGCACCCAGATCCAGCCGCAGGTGGCCAGGGCCAGGCCGCGTTCATCCAGGGTTTGCAGCAGCAAGGGGGTGCTGGCGGGGACCTCGACGTTGAACGAGCCGTCAGCTTCGACGGGGGCCTCGCCGATGAGCCGGCGGGGGATGGCGAGGGACGTGGTGGCGGCCGAGTCCGGCCCGGCGGTTGAGTTGTGATCGAGCAGGCCTTCAATGAACCGGACGCGTTTGACTTCGCCCCGTGCGAGGTGAGGGGCGAGGCGTTCGTCGGCGGTGTAGCAGTTGAGACCGTAGAACGTGCCGTTGGTGGCGCTCACCTCGACGACCGTGGAATGACCGTCCGGGCGCGGGCGGGGCACGAGGGGTCGGGCCTGCAGATCGTGGAACCGCGGATCGTCGTAGAGCAGTCTGGCACGGCCTTGAGTCGGGTCGAACTGATAGACGCCCCAGGAACCGGAGCCGTCAGCGCTCCGACGCGATACCACCAGTTCCTGGTCCCGCCAGGGAAACGGAAAGGCGTAGACGCAGGCAGCGTCGTCCGTGAGTCGCCGGTAGGTGACATGCGGCCGGCGTTCCTCGACGCAAGCCAGTTGTCCGGAGCCATCGGCGGTCGGTTCGTCCGCCTCGACGAAGACCACCAAGCCCGCCGGGGTTGCGCAGGGGTTCGTTGTACGCGACGGCCCTGGCGGCCACCGTAGGACTCCATGTCCGCACCTTCGATGTGAATGGCATGGAGACCGATGCGCCCCGGCGGTCCGCCAGGTTCCAGGGGTTGGGATTCCGCGGTGTAGATGACCCGGCCATCCCACATCTGGAAGGGGTCCTGGCTGGAGTGGGGCGACCAAGTCAATCGACGCAGTTCGGTGCCATCGAGTTTGACGTTGAACAGGTTGGGGCTGGCGGGGGGCTGTTGGTGGAGCAGGGCTGCGGGCGTCGCGGTGAAGACGGTGGTGATCCAGGGCTCCGGCGAGTCGAGCGTGAAGAGCGTGGACACGTAGATGGGCTGGCGGGCGTCCAGATGCTCGGGGCTGATCGCGCGCCAACCCTGGCCGGCCAGTTCGCGTTCGTACACACGCCACGAGGAACCCGCCTGGTGCTGGCCGGCGACGAGCACCTTGCGGGCATCGAAGGACAGGGCGGGGTCGCACGCGGAGTAAAGGCCTTCGGAGAGCACCTGCACCGTGCCTTCAGAGGAAATCACGACCACCCGTGCGCCGATGAAAAGGTCAGGGCGGAAAGGCGTTCTGGTGGGAGCGGCGTTGTGCGGGGTGGCTAGGGGGATCTGGGTCAGGAGCAGAGGAAACTCGCGAGCGGTGGCTGGGGCGGCCTCGCCAGCGGCCCCGCCCACGCCCAGGGCCAGGCTGGCCACCGTCGCGAGCGACCGGATCCAGCCACGCGGCCGACTTCGAGTGGATGGCTTCCTGTTCCTCTCGGACCTGCACGGCAGCCATGAACCTGCAAGCGCCGGTAAACCGGACGCACTCCAGACGCTTCGCGCGGCACGGACAGACTCCACCCATCGCGAAGCGTCTGGAGTGCGGGGGTTCACCCCCGCTTTTCGCGCACGGTCCATGGGCAGGGGGCAGCAGCGGGGAGCCATCACAGCCGGGGTTCGGAGTACAGGTAGGCGAGGGCTTCGATCTCGACCAGGAGGTCGCTGCGGCAGATGCGGGCCTGGATGCCGGTGCTGGCCGGGAAGGGGTCCAGGCCGAGGGCCCGGAAGAACTCGTTGCGGACGGCGTTGAAGTCGGCGTAATCCCGCTCGATGTCCCGGAGGTAACAGGTGGTGCGTACCACGTCGTGCCAGTTAGCCCCTTCGCTGGCCAGGAGTTCGGTGATGTTGCGGTAGGTGCGCCAGCACTGCGCCCGGAAGTCGCCCGGGTGCAGGGTCTGGCCTTCGGCACCCACGCTGGCGGTGCCGCTGATCAGCAGGTGCGTGATCCCGTTGGGGAACTCGACCCGCAACCCCCGCGGAAACGCGCTGCCATACTCGCCCGCCTCGTTGAGCACCTGCGGGGCCGTGATGATCCGCTTGCGAATCAGCGAATGACCCGTGGCTCCGAGGTGGCTGAGCAGGCCGCGCGGAGAGGGTTCGGAGGAGGGAAGCCCCAAGGCCCGGCGTTCTCGTTTCTCGGCCTCGGAGTAGCGCACCGGGGCCTCCAGGTCGGCCGCGGAGGGCAGGGGGTCAGGATTCATGATGGCTTCCGGGTATGTTCGGTTGTTGGTTCAGGATTAATGATGTCAGCTTAGGAAGGCATGGGAGGAGCCGACAACCGGGGTGGGGTGATCTGGATTGAATGGCACATGAGAATGGCTTTTGAGGGGCGAACACCGCCGGCCAGGGCCCCGCACAAACCCTCGGCCGGCCGTCGAACCCTCGGCCGGCCGTAGGCGCCGACGTGAGGAGGCATCGTGGGCCGGGGGCAATACCCTTCGCCTCCTGACGTCGGCGCCTACGGATGCAACGCCTCCTGACGTCGGCACCTGCAGTGGGCACGGTGTGTGGGCTCGAAATCGCCTTTTCCGGACCCGGCCGGCCGTGGCTAACTACGCCCGTGCGTAATCCCGTCATCGCGGCGTTGGATGTGCCCACAGCCGAGCGCGCGCTGGAGTTGGCCGGCCATTTGGCGCCCGACATCGGCGCGCTCAAGGTGGGCAAGGAATTGTTCACCAGCGCCGGCCCCGAGTTGGTCCGGCAGTTGCGCGCCACCGGAGCGGCGGTGTTTCTCGATCTGAAGTTCCACGATATTCCGAACACGGTGGCGCGCGCGGTCGAGGCGGCGGTGCGGCTGGATGTGCAGATGCTGACGATGCACACGAGCGGCGGCCTGGCCATGATGAAGGCGGCGGTCGAGGCGGCGGAGGCGGCCGCCCGCCAGTGCCAGCGTCCGGCACCGTTGCTGCTCGGGGTGACCGTCCTGACCAGCCTGGACGATGCTTCTTTGAAGGAGGTGGGGATCGACCGTCCCGTCGCCGCCCAGGTCGAGTGGCTCGCCCGGCTGGCGGTGCGGGCGGGGGTGCGAGGGTTGGTGTGTTCGCCCCAAGAACTGGGCCTGCTGCGATCGGTTCTGCCGCGCGACATTCAACTTGTGACGCCCGGCATCCGGCCCGCCGGGGCGGCGCTTGGCGACCAGAAGCGTACGTTGACGCCGCGGCAGGCGATGGCGGCCGGGGCGGACTGGCTGGTGGTTGGTCGGCCCATCGTCGCGGCTCCCGATCCCCGGGCGGCATTGCGCGAGCTGCTGGCTTCGCTGGCGTGAGCGACTACGACGAACGCTTCAGCCGTGTGAGCCGGCTGTTGTCGGCGGAGGGGATGGCCCGGTTGCGAGCCGCCCACGTTGCGGTGGTGGGGCTTGGAGGCGTGGGGTCGTGGACGGTGGAAGCCCTGGTCCGGACGGGTGTGGGGCATCTGACGTTGGTCGATCCGGACGTGGTCCAGCTCACGAACTTCAACCGTCAACTGCCGGCGATGGCTCCGAACCTGGGCCGATTGAAGGCGGAGGTGCTGGCCGAGCGGGTTCGAGCCATCAACCCGGACTGTCGGGTCACCGTGGTTGCGGAGGCTTTTGGTCCCGACAACGCGGCGCGGTTGTTGGCCCCGGCTTTTGAAATGCTCGTGGATGCGATCGACAGCCCGTCGAGGAAGGCGTGGCTGATCGCCGGTTGCCGGGAGCGGGGCATTCCGATCCTGACAGTTGGGGGCGCGGGCGGGCGGAGGGACCCGACCCAGGTGCAGGTGGCGGATCTGGCGGCGACGTCGCACGATCCGCTGCTCGGGCAGGTGCGCCGGTTGCTACGCCGGCACCACGGCTTCCCGCATGGAACCGACCTGTTTGGGGTTGAGTGCGTCTTTTCGACCGAGGCGTTTAGGTCGGGAGCACGGGAGGCTCCCCTGGCCTCCGCGGCCGTGGCCGGAGACCACGAACCGAGGGAGTGCAGGCGGGACGCCCGCACCACAGTCCGAGTCGTGGCATTGCGGGAGGAAGCGGCGGCAAGGGGGGCGGAGGACTTGGCTGAGGCTTTGGCTGCCGGTCGGGGGCGGGGGTTCGGGACGGTGTGTTTTGTAACGGGCGCGTTTGGGTTGGTGGCGGCGGCGCGGGCAGTCGCGCGGATCACCCACGGGGTCAGTCCCTGAAACCTGAAAACCATTCGCCATGAACCTCCCGTTTCTAGCCGGTCGAGGCCCCGGCTGAGCTGCTGGTCGGTGGGGTGGAGGAAGAAGGGGAGCGCAGGGTTGGAAGGTCAAAGCTCAAAGCTCAAAGCTCAAGGGGAGTTCCAAGTTCCGGGATTCCAGGAGCCGGAAGCGGCCCGACAGGGGCCGGGATGCCGCGCGGCGCGGAGGCCACCGCCTTGGACGGGGCGTGCAGCGCAGGGAGGGTGCCGGCTGCCAGTGGCACTTGGGGGGATCTACGCGGCAGGCGGGACGCCTGCACCACAGGTTTACGGAGTGGGGGATGGTCCGAACAGGCGGCGGAAGTTGGTTTCGACGCGGGGCGCAAGGACTTCGAGAGGTTCGTGGAACAACCGGGCGGCGAAGGCATAGACAGCGGTGAGGTTGGCGGGGTGATTCAGCGGTTGTCCCGTGCGTGGGTCGGTCAGCGGGTATTGCTCGGTGACCAGAGGACCGCCCGTGGCGTCGCCAGTTAGGGGCGCGGGTCTGGGGACGGTCGGGGCTTCGGGCAGGCGTTGGTCCGGAGCATCGGTCTCGAGCAGCAGTCGGTCGGTCGGAACATGGAGGAACGCCTCGCGCTGGCGCTGTTTGCGTTCGTGCGCGAAGTAACCGGGGAGGGAGAAGTAGGCGCCCAGCTTGGTCAGCGGCACCACCATCTCGGCTGGTCCGCCATAGGAATGGAGGAGGAAGCCGCAGGCCGGTCGCGGGCCGGCGCGGAGGCAGTCGAACAGGCGACCCCAAGCCTGGAGACAGTGAATGCTGACTGGCCGGTTGCGCTCGGCCGCGAGTTGGAGCTGGCGGACGAACACCTCCTCTTGGTCGACGTAATCCAGGCTGCGCTTCCAGCGGTCCAGGCCAATCTCGCCCACGCCGGCGCCTGGGGTGGAGTCGAGGAACCTGATCAATGTCTGCTCCCACTGGCTGGTTCGTTCGGCCACGTACCAGGGGTGACAGCCGAAGCTGGGGTGCACCAGGTCTGGGTGGCGGCGTGCCAGTTCGGCGACGGCCGGCCAGTCGGCTTCGCAGGCCCCGTTGACGATCATTCGCCCGACGCCCGCGGCGCGACACGCGGCGACGAGTTCGTCCTGGCAGCCGCCGAAACGTTCATCCTGGAGGTGATTGTGGGCGTCGAAGAGTGGCATCACGAAGTGAAGTGCCTCAGCCAGGTTGCGGCCTGGTCCCGGCAACGCCCATCGCCTGTCCACTCGCGATCACCGGGTGCGCCGGAGCTGGGTTCCTGGCGGAGCAGACATCATTGGCTTGCTGGCGAAACGTGATCAGGCCCCAACCACGTGAAGGCACGGACCAGCGCGTCCCTGCCTCCCGTGGCGATGATTTCGCCATGACCGGGCACGATACGATCGACGTCCCAGCGCAGGAGCACCTTGACGGAGGCGGCGAAGGCCCGCCGGTCCTTGATGAACCAACGGAACAGCCGCGAGCAGCCGACCCGGCCATGGAGGCCGTTGAGCCTCAAGAAGAGCTTGCCGAGGAAGGGCTGCGTGCTCGGGTCCAGGTTGAACAACAGGTCGGCCACCAGGAGGGTTCGGGTGGCGACGTGAAGGAAGACGAACTCGTTCAGCCGTGGCATGCCGTCGATCCGCAGCTTCGGAAGTTCCGTCTCCCACGGCTCGCGTCCGGTGTCGGAAAGGACACGCTGGAAGGGCAGTTCCGGATGTTCCTCCTTCACGCCGGGCGCGCAGTAGAAGGTGGCGTCCGGATAGCGCGCGAACCACTCCGGCCAATGCAGGTCGTGAAACATGCTCGGCGCGACGAAATGTCGAAGCGGCCCGAGTGTGGCGAGGTCCCAGGCGATACCCTCCTCGAATGCGACCGGCGAATGGACCCAGAGATCACCCGACGCGAGGCGCGCGACGGTCATGCGATGTTTCAGCCGCAGGCCCGGCGTCCTGAGCGGACGTTCCAGTTCCCACAGGTTGGCATCGACTTGTTTGAGCATACGTTGCTCCAGTCAGCCTCAACGACTCTGGAGGGCATGGAGTCGTACCGAAACCGGCCTCTTCAGATCGAGCGTAGTCTGGAGCTGAAGCATCGTGTCGGCGGGCGACGCTTCGAGCATGCCGGCGAAGGTCACGAAGTGCTGGGCCGGCGGCGAGTTCTCGATGCCCACCCCACCGGCTCCCGCACCGGGAGCAACGTGATGCACGGCGGGGGTGCCGGGGGTGATCAAACCCAAGGCCAGTTTGTCAGCGTTGAACTTGATGCCCCACGTGCTGCCGGCTGCGCGGACCTGAGCCGGCACGCCCTCCGCCTCGCGTCCGACCGGTCCTGACTGACCGTTCGAGAACAGCCACGTGCCCGGTGTGGGTCCGTCGGCGGCGAAGTTCTTCGGGTCATCGAAATCCCAGTACAGCGGGGTGGGCTCGCCCAAGAACACCTCGTACCAGCTCGCGCCGCCGTAGAACCGAAGCGTCTTCTCGTGGCCCGCGGCGTCGGCGCATTGGAACTCGACCATGGCAGGGCCGCGGGCCCGTGGCTCGAGCTGGTAGGCCGAGGACCGGCGGGGGTTGATGTCGCTGAAGCCTGCCCACCCACGTTCGCCGGGCATGGTGAGATCGCGCTTGCCCGCCGCCTTGACCTCCCACCGGTAGACGTGGGCACCTTCGCTGCCCAACTGCGCCCGGATCCTGTCGTTCTCAATCCAATGCCCGCCCCGGCCATCGGGACGGGTACTGACCGCTCCCGGCAGCGGTTCGGGCGGCTGCGGGAGGCCGAGGTACACGTGCACGTTGACGGTTTCCTGCGCTTGCAGGGGTTCGCGCAGGAGAAACGCGAGCCGGTGCTTGCCGGTGTCGCCGAGCGGATCCAGTTGCGCCAGCAGTTCCCGGGGTGGTGCGTTGTCCGGCAGTGAGAAAGCCCGGATGGGTTTCGCCGCGAGGCCGGCGGGCAATGCCAACTCAACCTCGACCGGCAGATGAACCCGGTCGGCCATGCCTGACTCGACAGTCAAGCCGAGCCGATGCGTGGCGGCGGTGTCCAGCCACGGCGCCTCCGGGGCAAGCGGGGTCGGGGCCACTGCGCGAGGAGTGAGGCGACGGCTGAGAGGCTTGGGCAGGGTGAACCCGACGGTTTCCGGTGCGAGCCAACCGCGGCCGGCGCGGACATCGGCGCCGGCGGCCGCCACCTTTTTGCAGGAGGGCGTCGTACTGGTTCACGGCATTGGTGTAGCGCCGCAGGGTCCAGTCCAGCGCGTAGGGCTTGCTCTCGGCCAGCCAGAGCGCGGCGAACTCGCGACCCAACGCGGCGTGCGCATCGCGGTTTTGGCGGATGAGTTGTTCGATCGGGGCGAGCGCCTCGACCCCCGCGCGGGTCGCGTGGGCCTGCTCGTAACGTTCGACGGCTTCGAGGCCGTCAAGCATCCGTTGCCCGATTCGTTCCATGCGGCGGGTTCCGAAATGGAGGGTATCGAGCACGACGTGATTGTGCCGGGCCTCGCCGCGGCAGGCCTCGAGGTGAGCGAGGGCGGGGCGCGATCGCCAGCAGTTCGGCGGCGGCCGACCGGATGGCGGTGGGGCGGGTTTGCGGAAGGAAGTCCGGTTCCCAGAAGCGCGCGTTGAACATGCCTTTCATGGCGGGGAGGCGGTGGGTTTGGGCCAGGAGGGTGATGGCCTGGCCGAAATGGTCACCGGCTTCGCCGAAGAGCACGGCGCCGACGCGGCGGTTGAAGACGTCGATGGGGGTGGTGGACGCGTTCCAGGCACACTCGGCGGCCCAGGCATCGGCGTGCCACTTGACGGCGTTGAGGGCTTCGCCGTCGTCTTCCCAATCGGTGTTGATCATGCCGAGGGCGCCGTGTTTCACGCCGTCGCGGACGAAGTGCTGGATGTTGGTCACGGCCACGCCGAAGTCGGGCAGGATGCGGCTCCAGTTGTTGACGCCGGGGCAGACGAAGAACTCGTAGCCGGAGCGGGCGAACGGAACGATCTGGTCCTCGAAGTTGGGGCGGGCATCGTAGCCCCAGGTAAGCATGATGGTGTCCTTTGGGGATCTGGTCGAGATGGTCGGGATGTTGCAGGATGATATCGCCCCACATCATCATCCGCTTGTTGTGTCGCGTCCGGAGCAGGTCATGCACGCGGCGCAGGTGCCGGACGTACACACCGCCCACGCCGATCTCGGCGGCGAGGTCGCGGGACGGGCCGGTGCCCAGGCCCCAGGTCTCGTCGCAACAGACGTTGAACCAGGGGAAGGGGAGCAGGGGGCAGACCTCGGCGTAGAGGTCCTCGAGCAACCGATAAGTCTCCTCCCGCACCGGCGTGAGCACATCGGCAGTTTCGCGGAGGGCGGCGTATTCCGGGTGCTTGAGGATGTGGGCGAAGTGCCCGAAGGACTGTTGGTTTCCGAGGATCTCGACGTGCTGGGGACGGGCGTAGGCCACCAGGGCCTGCAGGTCTTCCGGGGTCAGCGAACCGTCAGGAGGACCGATGCGCGGGTGCTTCTGAAACGCGAACTGGTACTCCATGTAGTACGTCATGAGATTCAGCTTGAGGAAGGACGCCAGGGACGCCTCGAACTGCAACGTCTCCAGCTTCGAGCTGGGACCGCGGGTGAGGTCATCCTGGAAACAGCGCCACCGGAGGGACGGCCAGTCGCGGATGGTGAGCGCGGGCAGGGAGGAGCCGCGGCGGTTGGCGCGGATCAGTTGCCGCAGCGTTTGCAGGCTGTAATGCAGTCCGGCGGGGGTGGCGGCGGCGCCCACGACGGCGTTGTCATCGACCTCGAGGGTGTAACCTTCCGGGTGCTCGCCGGGCGGTTGACTGGCCCGCGGGCCGGGCAACGGGTCAGGCGGCGGGTTGGCGCGGAGACGAAAGACCAGGTCCGGCGACGCGCTTGCCTGCACCTGGACGGTGGGCAGGCCGGCGCGCTGCAGTTCGTCGTTCAGCAGTTGGCCGGCGAGCACGGCCTGGGTCGCGGGGGCTTCCAGCACGAGCGGGCAATCGAGGGCGAACGCACCGGCCGATCGGCGCACCTCCTTGGGGAAGGGGATCAGCCGCAGGTCGTCCGCATCGTCGCCCGCGACGAGCTTGCTCCGTCCCTCGAGCGGCAGGAACCGCCCGCCGGCCTCGCCCGCGAGGATCCGGAGACCGCCGAGCGAACCCTGGCGCTCGAGCTCGCGCAGCAGATGCGGAATGGTAGCGAGGCGGTGGGTCTCGATGAGGGGAGCCCAGAAGGCATCGGAGCGCGTGACGTCCGTGAACGGAACACCCTGCGGCGTCGCGGCGCTGGCCGGGAGCCCGACCACCAGTGCGGAGAGGAGCGGCCAAATCCGCCAGGCGGGCAGGAGATCATTCATGGGCGGCAAGAGTGTACGACGTTCCGCTCCTGCGTCGCGAGAAAAATGGCGACCCCGCAGCGCCGTTCTGGCTGGCGGCGAATCACTGGCGGGGAGAGGTCCGCTGGACCGCTGAACGGCCGGTGGTCGGCCGGAAGGCGCTCAGGTGTCGATTTTCAGCGCCGGGGGCAACTTGGCGCGGACGCTCGCGACCTTCTGCTCCATCGTTTGCGGCCGGTCGGTGCGCGTCCCGAGCTTGATCACGGTCGTGATGCGGGGGCCCCCATCTCGTGCACGAGTTCGTGACACCGTTTGATGGCGCCGAACACGACATCCCATTCGCCTTCCAGGTTCGTGCCGTTGGCATGCAGAACCGGTTTGAGCCCGGCGGCGGCGAGGGCCTTCTCACAGGCGGCCACGTAGGGTGAGAGCGAAACCCCCGTGCCGAGGGGGATCAGGCTGAGATCGACAATGACGTTCATAAGGAGGTCAGCTTGGGAATCTCATACCCGCGGTAGGCGCCGACGCGAGGGGGCGTTGTGGGCCAGGGGCAATACCCTTCGCCTCCTCACGTCGGCGCCTACAGTCTGTCGCGCTTTCATGCCGAGTATGAGACATCCCGGTTGGTCTATCGAAGTTGATCCAGATGCGGTTCAAGGGCCGTCGCGATCCGTTCCGCGATTCGCGCATACCCCGCTTCGTTCGGGTGCAGAGGATCGGCCATCAAGGCCGGTGTGCCCAGGACGCCGTCCAGGATGTCCGGGACAAGCAACACGCGCTTTTCCCGGGCAAGCCGGGCGAAGCGGCGCCGGTGCTTGTCCAGCACACTCGCGCTGCGAACGCCCAGTAGCACCACGAACGTGCCGGTCTGCTGGAAAGCATCCACCAGTGCGGCCAGGTTCGCGAAGGTCTGGTCGAGGGGTTCGCGCTGCAGGCTGTCATTGCCGCCCAGGCAGAGCAGGACCACCCGCGGGTTGAGTTGAAGCGCCTCCGGCAACCGCGCGCGTCCATCCGCCGTGGTATCCCCGGAAGCGCCGAGGTTGACGATGTCCACGCCCAACCGGCGGCCAAGTTGTGCGGGATACGCTGACTCCGGCGGCACTCCGGTCCCCGCCGTCAGGCTGTCGCCGAACGCCACCCAGGGCCCCTGCGCGGTGGGCGGCAAGTTGACCAGGCTGACCGGCCGACCCCGCCAAAGCCACAACACGAGCCCGACCAGCACGAGGGCCGACACCCAGAAGGCGAGGCGCTTCATGAACTCAGGTGGCGTCCGGGGCCGCGGGAACCGGGACCGAGGCTCAATTGCCCTCCCCGGTCGTGCGGTTGAAGTACACCTTCAGGTTCCGCGTGACGCGACCCGACGCGACGATGTCGAGCCTGCCATCGCCGTCGAGGTCAGCCAGGCAGAGGTCCTCGCAGGCCATCTGATTCTCGTCGACCGGGTAGGATTTCCACCCGGCGCCCGCGTCGTCCAGCGGGACGAAGAGCTTGATCCCCACGCGGTCGCCCGGTCGGTTGCCGCGCCAGCCCACCACAATCTGGTCGGCGCCCAGACCCAGCAGATCGCCGCAGGCCAGGGCGTGGCCCTGAACGAGCGACTCGTCCAGGACGGTCCGTCGCCAGGGCGGGCTGGGATCGTCGGCCGCCGGGGGGCGTGTACGCCACCAACTGATGGCCGTGCATGGGCTCGATGGTGGCGATGAACGGCCCGCTTCGACCTCGGCCCTGGCGGACTTCGCCCGCCCCGTTGAAGGCCGTCTGACCTTCGCGGTTCCCGACCCTTTGTTGGCGCTGCCAGCGATCCGCTTTCGGGCGAGAAGTGAAACACCCCTTCGCGCGCCGCCACGAGGAGGTCCTCGCCCGGCGGGTGCGACCCGGGGACGACATCGAAGTTGTGGGTCAGGTGAAGGGTGTCATCGATCAGGATGGTCGGCCAGGGCGCCGCAGGGTCCGGGGGCTTGCGGTAGGCCAGGACGCGGACACCCGCACCTTCCCCGTTCTGATTGCCCCGGCCGTGAAGAGGCAGCGCGACCAGATCGTGCGCCCCGCTGGCGTTACGGACCCACCGCATCCGGTGCACGGTGGGCTCATGCGGGAGACGGACCGGGGTCCATCGTTGCGTGCGATCCGGCGGCGCGATCAGGTAGAAGACGGCGCCGCTGTCGGTGGTGTCGCTGGGGTTCCAGCCGGCGCCAACCGCAATCTCGGCCCGGCCGTCTCCGTCGAGATCCGCGGCGGCCAGACAGACGTTGTCCGTTTCGGTCAGGTCTTGCGCGAGCACGAACCGTTCCCAGCCCGGATTGCGGAACCAGATGAACTCGCGCTTGTCTGCCAGGAGGATGTCGGGGCGGCGGTCGCCGTCCACATCCGCCACTGCGACGCCGTAGCCGATGGCGACATCGGTCGCGATGGTCACCGCGTGGAAGGCGGGCTCCGGAGCGGCCCAGCCGGAGGCGAGCACCGCAAAGAAGAGCACCCACGCGACGACCGTCCCCGGCCGCGGCGTTGATGCGGAACGTGGCGGCGATTCGGCCGGTCGGGGCGGCACCGTGCCGGCCGGAGCACGGTCTTGATCGTGGTCCGGGGTGCCGGGAGTGGGCGGATGTTCTGGCATTGGATGTTCCAAACGTTGCTATGGAGCCAAGTAATACGGCCTGGGCGTGATGTCAACGGCGGTTCGGGTGGGGGCTCGTCTATGGCACGGTCCGCTCAGCCGCGCGGGAGGATTCCCGGAGGGAGGGCCGGGTTCCGAGACAACGAGGCCTTGAGGCGGCCGGTGGTTCGTGTTTACCTTGCGTCGCAGCAGCACTACTCAAGAAACACGCATCCAACGTTATGAAATCGTTTCGTGCTCTTCCCTGCTTCGCTCTGACCGTCCTTGGGGCTCTCAGCACGCTCGGCCCGATCGCCTCAAGCCGGGCCCAGGGCGCTCCCAAGCCGCTCCCGACGCTTCCGCCTGCCGCGATTGAAAAGATCGAGGCGGCGCTGCCGGCGAAGGCCACCGTGGCGCCTCGGCAGGCCCGCCGGGTGCTGATCTTCTGGCGCTGCGAGGGGTTCGTGCATGGGGATGGCATTGCGGCGGCCAACCACGCGCTGGCGGCGATGGGCCGCAAGACGGGGGCCTTCACGGCCGACGCGAGCGCGGACTATGCGGTGCTCGAGCCGGCCAATCTGGCCCGGTACGATGTGGTGGTCCTGAACAACACCACGCAGCTCAAGTTCCCGGACGCCGTCAAGAAGCAGGCGCTGCTGGACTTCGTGCGGCAGGGCAAGGGCCTTGTGGGCATCCACGCCGCGACCGATTCGTTCTATGACTGGCCCGAGGCCGCGGCGCTGGTGGGAGGACTGTTTGATGGTCACCCGTGGGGCGGTGGTGGGACGTGGGCCTTCAAGCTGGACGAGCCGGATCATGTCTTGAACCGTGCCTGGAACGGCCAAGGCTTCAAGCTGCAGGACGAGATCTACCAGTTCAAGGAGCCCTACACCCGGGCGGATCGACGGGTGCTGCTGAGCCTGGATCTCGCCGACCCGGTCACCGGCGCGGTCAAGAGCGGCGTGAAGCGCACGGACGGGGACTTCGCGGTCGCGTGGATCAAGACCCACGGTCAGGGTCGGGTCTTCTACTGCAGTCTGGGCCACGCCGCGAACGTGTTTCAGGACGCGCCGGTCCTGCGGTTTTACCTGGACGGTCTCCAATATGCTGCCGGCGATCTGGAAGCCGACGCGCGGCCCCGCTGAGCTCGCCACTCGGCGATTCTGAAAGCCCACCGTGACGACTCCTCTTTCCCCGGCCCGCGCCGCCCTCAGCCGCCGGCCGCCCTCGAGGCTGGACCGGTGGCTGGCCGCGGTCTGCGCCTGGTGTCCCCTTTGCCGACGCGCGCGAAAACGTGGGGCGGGCCTGGCGTTCCGGATCGTGCAGGTCGCGGAGCGCCGGTTCTGCCCGTTTTGCCGCGCGTTTGAGCGGGTGCACGGCGTGCCGGCCCACGGCGGGCGTTCGGGTTGAGGCTTCAGACCAGAGTTCGTCTCGCGACCGGACGGGTGGCCTGCCACGCTACATGGGCGGGCCGGCTTCGGTGTTTGGACGCGGCTCGCTGGTCGCCTGGCCTGGCTCCGGTCGCATGTCGCCTCCCAGGTAGTTGCTGATGCGCCAGGCGTGGTAGCCGAGGCGGTCCAGCCAGCGCATGGCATCGAGCAGAGCCAATGCCTCCGCGGGCCCGGAGGCGCCGCCCGCCGTCTGTTGGAGCAGGACCGGGCGCTCCCGCCGCCGGAAGTCGGCCAGTTGGAGCGCCTGCCGCTCGATCTGCGCCACCCAGTCGGGCGGGCCGGCGCCGCGCAGGCCGGCCTCGCCCTGCTGCAACACCGCTTGGGCCAGCGCCACGGCGGGGGCGCAACCGCGGACCGTCCAGCACGCGCCGGACACTCACCGGCGGGGTGAGATGGGTCTGGAGGCGCGTGAGGTGGTCGAGGGCATGCATCTGAGCGACCCGCAGTTGCGACAGCGGCTCGTCCTCGGCGAGCGGCGGGATTTGGGGGAAGAACTCCTGCAGCCGTTCCAGTGCGTGGCGGATTTCACGATCCTGCGATTCCGCGGCCAAGCCGGCCCGGGGGTCGATCCCCGCGCGGAGGGCCTGGAACAGGGCGGCGGCGGTCTCACCCATGGCCCGGCGTGTGGCTTCGAGGGCGACGGCTGGCGTCTGCAGCACGGTACGATCCAGGTGCTGCGTCAAGGAGGGGCCCCGATCCGGCAGGAGCCGTTCCAGAAAGCGCGCAAAGGGATGGACCCACGGCAGAAAGATGGCCACGCCCACCGCGATGAACAGCGTGTGGAACGCGGCCAGGCTGACCGCGCCGGGGTCCAGCCCCATCCGCTTCTGCGCCCAGGCAATCCCGGCGAGAAACACCGGGAGCAGGGCGACCGCGATCAGGCCGGTGGCAAGGTTGAACAGCACGTGCGCCAGGGCGGTTCGGCGCGCCGGAACGTTCCCACCGATCGCCGCCAGCGCGCCGGTGACGGTGGTGCCGACCGCGGCCCCGATCACCAGCGACGCGGCCTGGTCGAAGTTGATGGTGGCCGTGTGCAGGGCCGTCAGGGTGGTCGCCACGGCGGCGCTGGAAGACTGCATCAGAACGGTCATCACGATGCCGAGGCCCATCACGACCAGGTGACCGAGAAAGCCCCCGCTGGGAAGGCCGGCCAGATCAAACACCCCGGCCAGCCCGCGCATGGAGGTCTGGAGCGTTTCGATGCCAAGGAAGATCAGGCCAAAGCCCGCCAGCGCGAACCCGAGGGCGCGAGCACGGCCGTGCGCCAGCAGTTTGAGGAAGGCCCCGACCCCCACCAGCGGCAACGCATACAGTCCCAGGCTCACCTTCAGCCCGAGCACCGAGACCAGCCAGCCCGTGCCGGTTGTGCCCAGGCTCGCGCCGAAGACCACGCCGATGGCTTGCGGAAACGTGAGCAGCCCGGCACTCACGAACCCGATCACCGTCACGGTCGTGGCGCTGGAGGATTGCACCATCGCAGTCACCAGCGCGCCCGAGGCAAAGGCCTTGAGGGGGGTGCCGGTGAAGCGGACCAGAGCCGCGCGGAGGGCGTCACCGGCAAACGCCTTCAAACCGTCGGTCAACAACACCATCCCCAGCAGGAACAGACCGAGGCCGCCGGCGAGTTGGAAGAGTGTGGCCGTCATGCGTCGACGCGAAGGTTTTCCCGAGGATGCTCCTCCCGCTCAGCGCGTCGTGAACCGGAATACGGTCGTGCTCGTGAACGGCTGGCCGGGACGCAGGACGGTCGTCGGGAACTCGGGCTGGTTTGGTGAATCAGGGAAATGCTGGGTCTCGAGGCAGACGCCCCCGTGCCGGCCAAAGACCGCACCGTCCGTCCCCACGAACTCGCGCAGATGGTTGCCGGTGTAAAGCTGCACCCCCGGTTCGGTCGTGCTCACCTCCATCACCCGGCCGCTGCCCGGGTCGGTAAGACGGGCAAACCCGCGCGGGGTGGGGGAGGGGTGCGGCCCAAGACGAAGTTGTGGTCGTAGCCGTTGAGCCGGGGGGCAAGCTGGGCGATCCGCGCGCCGATCGCGGTCGGGGTTGTGAAGTCGAGGGGGTGCCGCGCACGGGGCCAGCGCGCCGGTGGGGATCAACTGTTCGTCGGTCGGCGTGTAGGTCTCGGCGGCCAGCCAGAGTTCATGGTCGAGCACGCCGCCGTGGCCCGCGAGGTTGAAGTAGGCGTGGTTGGTGAGGTTCACCACGGTGGGCTGGTCAGTATCCGCGGCGTACTCGATGCGGAGCTCGTTCGCAGCGGTCAGAGTGTACGTGACCGAAACGGTCAGGTTGCCGGGATAGCCCTCCTCGCCGTCCACGCTGCGGTACGTGAGTTGTACCGCCGCGCCGGCGTCCGTCGAGCTGACCCACGCCGGGGTCCACAGCGCGCGGGCGAAGTTGTTGGGCCCGCCGTGGATGTGGTTGGGACCGTTGTTCGCGGCGAGGCGGTAGGTGACGCCATCGAGGGTGAAACGAGCCCCCGCGATGCGGTTGGCAAAACGTCCGATGACGGCGGCGGCGGCTGGATGTCCGCCGAGATAGGCCTCCAGAGAATCCGATCCCAACACGACGTTGGTGAGGTGCCCCGCACGGTCCGGGACCCGGATCTCGGTAAGGATGGCACCGTGGTTGATGACCCGCACAACCAGCCCGTTCGGGTTTGACAGGGTGAAGCGCTGCACCGGCCCGCCAGTCGGTGTCCGACCCCAATCCTCGGCGTAAACCCTGGCGACCGGCGCGGGGGCGGCAGGAGGGGGTGCGGCCAGTCCGAGGGGAGCGACGCCCGAGGGGAATCCGAGGAAGGCGGCCGTGAGGGCCCCTGCGGTCCGGCAGCGGACCTTGTCGACGTTGATCATGGCCAACCCCTAGCCGGAACGGGCGCGGGTGTCACGCCGGAGTTGACGCGGCGTCGGCCCGAAAAGAAGGGCGGGCTCTGGTGCGGAACCAGAGCCCGCCGCACTCACCGCCGGCAGGCTTGCTGCGGAGTGACTACTCGGCCGGCACAGGGGGAGCTTCAGCGGCGAGCCGTTGCGCCGTCCGCAGGAGGTAACGGGCGTACGGCGGATTATGCACCCCGTAGCTGGCATCGTGTTCCACCAGGTAGAGCAGGAAGCGGGACTGTTTCACCGCCGGCGGGATGCGGTTCTGGCCCGCGGTCCCCGGGGCCCTCTTGCCCGAGTTCAACTGCCCGATGTTGGTGAATTCCCCAGGGCACGACGGACGCCGGGGCGTTCGTCCCGATGAAGGCGATGTAGTTCGTATGGCCGGGGGTGTCGAGGCCGGGGATCTTGGTGGCGGCCCAGAGGTTCAACTCGGCCATGGTCTTCCTGATCCCGTCATGGATCCCGGCCTGGATGAACTCCACACCGCCCTCCGCGATCTCCTCGGCCAGGGGATCATCGAGGAAGCCATGGCACTCGGCGCAGGCCAGGAGCTGTACCTCGAACTTGTGGCCCGTGTAGTTCGGGGTCGTGGGTGTCGGGCTCTCGAGGCTGTCCGTCCGATTGTGGCAGGTCGTGCACTGGGCGGGGTTACCCCACGGCGCGGGGATCGTCGGGTCCCCGTGGCCGGCGGGCATCTGGTTGAACCGGACGAGCTCGCCATTGAGGGTATTGGTGTCGAACCGCGGATCCACGGCCTGGCCGATCAGGATGTTGTACTGGGGCGAGTGGTGCGGCGGGCGGGCGGTCGAGTTGGCCCAGGTCGCGCCGCGCTCGTTGTGGCACTGGCCGCAGAGCTGGATGTCCGGATCGTACTGCGCCGCGAAGTTGGTCGCGTTCGTCGAGGTGATGAAGGACATGAACTTCGCCGACCCAATGGGATTGCGGAGCTGGGCGGGCTTGGCCAGCAGGTCCAGACCCGGGAGGGTCTCGGTGGACCGCTTGTGCGGGTCGTGGCAGATCGCGCACGTTTGCGCCACGTTGTTGGCGTCGTTGACGGTGGGAGGCACGACCTCGGTGCCGTCGCCTCCGGCGTCGTAATCATTCACGACGGCCATGCGGACGGCGCCCGAGTGGCAGACGCCGCACTGGAACATGCGGCCGACGCCGGCATTGAACATGCCTGGTTCGCTGACCTGCGAGTGGCCGGCGTGGAGCCACTCGTCGTAGGTCGGATGATGGAAGTCATTGTGGCAGCCGCCGCAGATCTTGGCCGAGACCGTGACGGGCGGGCGCATCGAGGGATCCTCGAAGTTCTCGGCATGGGTCCCCGCCGGGCCGTGGCAGTTTTCGCACTGCACCCCGGCCAGGTGTGGCGTGGTCACTTCGTCGACATACCCGTTGGGCATCCCGTAGCCCACCGTGTGGCAGGGCAGACAACGCGCGTTCTTGTCCTGTCCAATCTGCTTCAGGGTGACCAGCGCGCTGGCGTGGGCCGTGTTGGTCCAGGCCGTGTGCACGGTGCGATGGCAGAAGCGGCAGTCCCGCGCCCCGAGGAAGTTCGGGTTCGGCCCCGACACGGTCAGGAAGGCGTTGCCCTCCTGGACGGACACGGTGGCGCTCGTGTCCTGGGTCGGGTCGCCGACCGGTTGCCAACCGGCCTGGTTCAGGTCGCCCTTGCCGGCGAGTTGGTAGGGCCCGCGCAGACCCGTCCAGGTCACCGTCGCCACGTTCTGGGTGCGGGCGATGGAGAGCAGAAACGGACGGGGATCGACCCCGCCGGCGGAAGGCGCGGGAGGATCGTACATGTCAGCGAGGGCAACGGGCCACAACCCCAGGGCCAGAACAGCAGCCTGGACGAGTGGTCGGTGGGTTCGGGTGGGAGACAGGGCAGTCATACGACTCCGAGGCAGTGGGTGTGGTAACGGACAACGGAACCTCCGCCGCGCCGCGGACAACCGGGCGCGGTCCCCGGACACCGGGGAGGACTGGCAGAGGTTCGCTGGTTCACGGCGTCCAGCGTAGGCGGCCCGTGGGCCCCCACCACACCTCCGTTGCTCGAGAATCGACATTTCTTGCTCTGACCTGCTCAGGTGCAACATTAACGAATCTGCAAATAGTTTCACTTCCGATACGATTACTTTTTAAGAAGTCTCGGACCCGCGCCGGTGGTGCCACGGCGCCACCAAGCCGTGACCCCAATGCGGCCGGCTCGCGCCCCGCGCGGCTTCACCCCCCGCGGTCCCTCTTCCCTCCAACCCGGAACCCTGAGACCGGGCATGACACCCCCGACCGACGGCAGGCGCCGACGTGAGCAGGCGAGGTGGCAGGCGCCGACGTGAGCAGGTGAAGGGCAGGTCTATCCGGATCGGCGATCGTCGGGGAGCGTCGCGGACGATGAGGCGGGACGTGCGCGTCGGCCGGTCCAGAAGGCCCAGTTGAGCGGATACACCTCGGGATCGAAGATGACGTGGTAGAAGTGCCAGACCACGATGGCCAGGCAGGCCAGGACGGCTTCGTAGTAGTGAATCGTGAGAGCCACATCCACGGCCCAGCGCGGCAGCACCTGCGTGGCGGCCACCGGGAACCACAGGATCAGGCCCGTCACGCCCATGATGACCGTGCCCCAGAACACGGACCAGTACTCGATCTTTTCGGCGTAGCCGAACCGGGCGTGACCGTGAGTCGGGCGCCCGCGGCCCATCAGGTAACGGGCGTTGGCGGCGAACTCGCGTGCGTCCGGGCGGGCAAACCAGAGGTCGCGCACCAGTTGCCGTCCCGGCGCCGTCCATGCGACGTAATAGAGGTGATAGCCGCCGAGCACGGCCAGGACGATCGCGGCGATCCGGTGGCTCCAGCGCCGGATGGTCTCATCGCTGCCCAGCACCCACGCGGCCCAGGAATCGGGGAACTGCAGGGCGAATCCTGAGAGGGCCAGCACGATGAAGCTGAGGGCCAGGAGGCCGTGCTGCCAGCGTTGGTTGGCGTCCATGCGCGGTTCCCCGGCCAGCGAGGCCTGGCGCGCGGCGGCCGCCTTGCGCCACCACAGCAGGCCGTTGTGCAGGGTGAAGCTGCCCACCACCAGGAAGATCAGGACCAGATACGCCCGGCGCACCCAGCGGTTGACCACGCTGCCGAAGTCGGCCCCGCTGTCCAGGTCGACATGCACCCGGTGGATGGCGAAGCTCTCCGTCGCACCCGGGTGGCACTTGCCGCAGGTCTCGACCAGGTGGTTGGGGTGGATGCTCGAGCGGGGGTCGCTCGAAGGCAGGATGAAGTGGACCCCGTGGCAACTGGCACAGTTGGCGGCGCGTGTCGAGCCGAGCCGGCCCGCCAGGCCGTGGTAGCTGCCGAGAAACGTTTTCACCCGGTCGGCCGGCAGACGGTACTTGGCGTTGATGCGCTCGGAGGCGTGGCACTGGCTGCAGATCCGCTCGGAAATCCGGATGGGGGACGCGCCTTTGAGCGGTTCGATGCGGTGTTCGGAATGGCAATCGGTGCACGTGGGGGGCTTCGCGGCGGCCCCGCGCCAGCGCCTGGCCATGGACGCTTTCCCGCACTTCGGTCTCCTGCTGTTCATGACACCCCCCGCAGGTGTGCCCGAGGTTGGTCGCATTGAGCGGTGAGTCTGGCGCCCCGCGCGGCAGGACGTTGTGGCTCCCGTGGCAATCGGTGCAGGCGGGCACTCCGGGTTCCCCGCGTGCCAGGGCGAGGCCGTGCACGCTGGCCCCAAAGGTTTCCGACTGCTCGCGGTGACACTTCGCGCAGTCCACCGCCTGGACCTTCGCCCCGTCATCCGGATGCCCCGGGCCGATGTCGCTGTGGCAGCTCCAGCAACTGTTGGTGGCATGGCGCGAGGTCGCCAGCACCGCCGCATCCACGAACACCGAGACCTCCCGGCCGTCCGCGTCCGTCCGGGTCAGTTCCCGGTCCCCGTGGCACTGCAGGCAGTCGGCGTCGGGAATGGGCTCGGCCGCGCGCGGAGCGGACGAGGTGATCAGGGCCAGGACGGCCGCGACCAGCAGGCGGAGGGGTCGCCAGCGGCCCGGCGAAGCGGAGAGGCATGTGCGCGATTCGTCATGATCAACAGGGCCCGCCTCCCCGGGCACCGGACCCCGGCGCGCCGTGAGCCGGGCGGAACTCAGTGCACCAGTCGGGTGGCCATGGCGTAGACGATGAGCCCCAGGAGAACCAGGCCCGTACCGAAGAACAGGTAACCGAGTGTGCGGGCGATGCCTTTGCTGCGTTCCCATTCGTCGCGCACGCGGTACTCGTCCAGGCGGCCCTCGGCGACCAGGCGGTCGTACCAGCGCTTCCGCTCGTGGAGCATCTCGGTCTTCGAAATCCGCCCGGAGAAGATCACGGTGTCCATGGGGAACTTCTCGAGCCGGAAATGTGTGTTGAAGAAGTGGATGGTGAAGATGAAGCCCGCGGCGAGCAGCGCCTCATCCGAGTGGACGATCAGGGCCACGTTGATAATCCAGCCCGGAAGGAAGGTGGTGAAGACCGTCGGAAACCACATCACCAGGCCGGAGAGGCCGATGGCGAACACGCCCCAGAACACGGCGAGATAGTCGAACTTCTCCCAGTAGGTCCAGCGGTCGAACGCCGGCTTGGCGCCCTTGCCGAAGAACCACCGCTGGTGGGCCAAGAAATCCCGCCAGTCCTGCAGCGTCGGAATCATCGAGTCGGGTCCGAACAACGCCCCCGTGAGCCGGCGCAGTTGGAACCGCCCCGTCTGCGGGTCGCGCAACACCCGCGCCGTCGCCAGGCCAGCCGCACCAACTGCAGCCCGTGCAGGCCGAAGTACAGGAAGGTCACCACCGCGCCGAACCGATGCAGCCACCGCGCGGTGGGGCGCGCCGCCGATGAAGCTGAACAGGGTTTTGGCCCAGTCCGTGTAGTAGAACTTGAGCGGCATGCCGGTGATCACCAGCAGGAGGAAGCTGGTGACCACCAGCAGGTGCAGGAAGCGTTCGAAGGGCGTGAAGCGGGTAAACCACTCGCCGCCCTGCTGCGTCTCGATCTTCGTTTCGCGGAACGTCTTCGAGTCGTGCAAATACAGGTACACCGAGCGGAACAACCACAGGGCCGTGTGACCGCCGAAGAAGGCGAACACGCCCACCAGCAGGCCGGTCATCCCCATGAACACGGCGTAGAGCTGCGGGTAGTTCTCGCGGTCCAGCGGATCCGCATGGGGCAGATACCCGGCAAACCCCGCGTTGGCCTTGGGATGACAGGTCTGGCAGGTCTGGACAATGTTCGTCGGCGACAGTTTGGAGGCCGGGTCCGACGGCGGCAGGACATCGTGGTGACCGTGGCAGTCGTAACACGCCGCCACCTCGACCTTCGAGGCGGCCTGCCCCAATTCCATGGCCTTGCCATGGTACGTCTCGTGGTAGCGGGTCAGGCGATCCTGATGGCACTTGCCGCAGCGCTGGTCGCTCACCTTCTTGAAGTGGCCGTTGAGCGGCGGCTCGATCTCGTGCGCCGTGTGGCACGCCGTGCACACCGGGCCTTCCGCGGTGCCCCTCGGCCAGCAGCCGGCCGTGGACGCTGTTGGCGTAGATCGCCTCGACCTTCACGTGGCACTTGCCGCAGGTCTTGGTGATCTGCGCATGGCTGATCGGGGAGCCTTCGTCGTAGCTGCGCTTGATGTCGTGCACCCCGTGGCAGTCGTTGCAGGACGGCGCCACGATCAGGCCCATCTTCAGCAGGGCCCGCCCATGGATGCTGTCCAGGTATTGCGCCCCGACGTTCGGAAACCGGAAATGGTATTCCTCGGTCATGCCGGGGTTGCTGTGGCAGCCCGCGCAGGTCCGGGGGAGATTCAGCTTGAACACCGGCGAGTCCGGATGTCGCACCGGGCTCATGTAATGGGAACCGTGGCAGCTCGCGCAGGTGGCCGCCTTGGCGGCGCCGCGCTGAAGGCTCGTGCCGTGGATGCTCCGGGCGTACTCGGCGCTGGCCTGCTCATGGCAGTCCCCGCACTGCGCGGGCGGCAGCCCCGGATCATGCTCCGGCGTCACGCCCACGTGACAATCCACGCAGTCCAACACCCCGTGCACCGACTTGGCGAAGAGGTCCGGATCCACCGCGGCCATCGGCACTTCCTGGCCCTTGCGCGTCTTGGTCAGGGTCGGGTCGGTGTGGCAGTCCAGGCAGTCCGTATTGGTGATCTGACGCGGGTCGTCCGCGGTTGGAGCGGCCGCCTCCGCGGTCGCGTCCGCCTCTGCCGGGGAGTCCGGCGGGGGCGGCGGGGCGGCGGTTTGGGCCAGTGCGAAGAGCAGACCGACCGCCAGGAGGGGAGCCAGCCCCAGGGTCCAGAGGAGACGCGGGTTCATGAGCACGGAGGTGGGCGGTGACGCGAGACGCTCCTACGGGCCGCCGGTATGGCAGTCGTGGCACGCGAATTCGGGGTCCCAGTCGTCGCCCGGATGTTTGAACGCCTGGCCGCCCGCGGTGAGTTGGGTGAGGGCTTCGCCCGTTCCCTGGGCGAGCAGCACATGGCACTGGTTGCAGTCCTGGAAGCCGATGACCCGCTGGCCATCGGTCGACCGATGTTTGTCGTCGTGGCAGCGCACGCAGCCCGGCCAGTCCTTGTGCCCGATGTGCTCGGGATAGACGCGCCAGTTCGCCTTCATCTGCGGGAAGAAGTTGCGCTCGTAAATGGCCTGAACGGCGGCGACGGCGGCCGGGACGCGCTCGTCGCCGGGGTAGCTGGACTCGAGATGGGCGGCGATCTTGGCCCGCGCCTCCTCGCGACTGGTGTACGGCTGCGTGACGATGTAGGTGGCGTTGCTGCGGATCGAAAGGAGGCCGGGATCAATCAGGCCGCGTGCGAGGGCCCGGTCCACGGCGTCGTTGGGTTTCTCGTAGACGTGGGCCGGCCGGTTGTGACAGTCAATGCAGTCCATCGTACGCACCTCGGCCTGATTCACCTCGTTGGTAAAGTCCGGGGCGCGGTACTCGACCACGGTGCCGTCCTTCTCGGTCAGGCGGACCCAGGGGATCTTGAGCCGGAGCGGATCGGCGGCGTAGTACTCGACCTTGTGATCCTTGCTCGTATGCCAGTGAATGCCCTCGACCGGACCGCGATGGGCGGCCCCGCCACCCACGCGGAGCATCAGGGTGACCGAGTACTCGGTGTTGGTGGCGTCGCTGAGGTAGTGGCGGTAGTAGCGGACAAGGTTGCCGGAGAACCGTTCCGGCCAGTGGCATTGTTCGCACGTGTCCTGCGCGGGCCGCAGGTTGGCGATGGGCGTTGGCACCGGCCGCGGATAACGGTCGGTGAGGGTGGCGTAGACCTGGTAGAGGCCGGAGAGCTTGGCCTTCACGAACCACTCGGCTCCCGGTCCGATATGGCATTGGACACACGCGACGCGGGCATGGGGCGAATGCTGGTAGGTCACCATCTCCGGTTCCATGACCGTGTGGCACGCCTGGCCGCAGAAGGTGGTGGACTCGGTGAAGTGGTAGCTGTGATAGCTGCCCACCGCGGTCACCACCAGGAACAGGGCGCTCCCGCCGACGAAGTAGCCGAGCAGGCGGCGGTCGCGCGGGCGGGACAGGTCGATCACCAGCGGGATGGGCTCGCCGCGCAACCGGATCTCCCGCCGGCGCAGCAGCATGCCCAGGACGATCAGCGCCACACCCAGCAACGTGAACATCGGCGCGATCAGGTAGGTCAGAATGCCCACATACGGGTTGGTGGCCTGGCCGAAGGTGTCGATGAGAAACAGCAGTCCGGCGGCAAAAATGCTCGCTGCCACCGTGACCAGGCCGGTCAGGCTCAGCCAGTTCCACAGCCGCGGAAACCGCGACTGCATTCCCCCGGGGTTCTCGGCGCTCATGGCAACGTCTTCGATGCGTTGATACCGGCGACTCCTTGGCACCACTCGGCGCGGCACCGCGGCGTCGGCAATCTGCCGCCGAGGTTAGTGCGCGGCCTGCGGACCGCTTGCCGTGACTTGCCCAAGACTTGCCTTTTCTTGTCCTTTGCATGAGCGGGGCTTGGCGGGGTGTTCCGCCGGCAAAACAAGACGGCCGCCGGCGGGGTGCCGGCGGCCGTCGAAGTCGAACGCAGCCTGCGGGCGGCGGGGGAAACCCCGCCACCGTCTGGGGCTACTTCTTGGCGAACTTGCGCACGTAGGCGACGAGTTCCTTGATCTCCTGGTCCGAGAGATCTTCCTTGTAAGGCTTCATGAGGGTCTTGTCGCCCTCCTTCTTGCCTTCCTTGGTGACCTTGAAGGCCTCTTCGTCCGTGAACTTCTTCTGGTGCTCGGGATTGGTGTAGTCGAGGACCTTGAGCTTCTTGCCCATGGTCGTCTGGCCCTTCCCGTCGGCGCCGTGGCACTTCTGACAGTGCTTTTCCCAGTTGGCCTTGACATCCGCGGCGCTGAGCGAGCCTGCGGCGAGGATCATGCCGGTGAGTACTGCGATGGATCGTAGCTTCATATGTATACGCGTTGCGGTTCGTAACTACCGGCGTTGGACCACCGACGTCAATTAGATATTCAAACTTCGCTAGAACCGATACTGCAACGTCGAGTAGACCAGGTGCGCGTCGTAGTCGCGGTTGCCCCCGGACAACTGATCGTGCCCGGTGAAGAACCCGTACTTGAGCGAGAACCGGACGCGCGGAGAGATCCGGCGCACCAGCCCCGCCGTCACCCCGTGATCCTCCGCGCCCGCTCCAAACGGCTGGCCGTAGGTGGAGTTGTCGCTGTAATTGTCCGCCCGATAGAACAGGTACTGCCCCTCGAGATCGGTCTTGTCATCCAGGGCGTAGCCCAGCGTGGCGTTCCCGGTCCAGTAGCTGTTCTCCGCATCCTGCACGGAGGGCCAGAGGTCGCTGGCGGGCGTGGTCGTTTGATCCCAGACGTAGCTGAGGCTGCCCAGCACATAGAGGCGTGCCCAAGGCACCCAGCTCACGCTGCCGCTGCCGATGTGACTCACCAGGTCCGAGGTCTGCAGTTCCGCCAGCCCGTCCGGCTGCGTGTCGATCGTCGAAAGCTGCAGGTCGTACCGGCCCACCAGCGTCAGGTTCCCTCGCGGCCGCCAGGTGGCGCGGACGTTCACGTCATCGGTCACCAGATGCTGCGCCCGGAAGAAGGCCGGATACCGGTTCGCCGAACCCGGCAGGTTGGGCGTCGTGTCCACGCCGTGATCGTAGTCGTTGTCCCGGCGCTTGTGGTAATACTCGCTGCCCAGGCTGAACCGGCGCCAGGGGTACCAGTTCGCGCCCACCGCGTATTTCTGGGCGAACCGGCGATCCTCCGTCTCGCGGTCCAGCACGAGCGCCCCCGAGTCCTTGTTGACGCGCGTTTCCTCGAGGTCGCCGCTCCCCTGGAGCCACGAGCCGCGGGCGTAGAACACCCAGTTCGTCAGCCCGGTGTAACGCAGGTCCAGCGCCTCGCTCACGTCCAGCAACCCTCGCTCGCTCTCGACCCCATAGGCGGTCCCCGCATATGGCGCCGCCGGCGAGAGATAGCTTGATGAACCTTCGGTGTCGCGACCCTCCACCCGCAGCGAGGGCACCAGGACGAGCTTGTCGGTCAGCTTCGCCATCAGGTTCAGATTCCCGACGTGCTGCTGCATGAGCGAGCCGCCGATCAACTGATCGTACGTTCCCGGGTTGGGCAGTCGCTGGGCGTAGTCCGGATCAAACGCGGACCCGTACACGCGGTACCCGGAAACGCCGGAGTCCAGATCCGTGAACGCGTAGCCTGCCGAGAGCCAGAACCTGTCGTTGAAGCGCGACACGGTGTGCGCGTGCACGTTGAAGAGGTCGGCTTGGGACTGGTCGCGCTGGGTGATGTGCCGATCGTTCGCCGGCCCTTCGCCGGGGAACCGCCGCATGAGCCGTGCCTCATCATTGTCCTGCCGGTCATAGCGGAATCCCACCCCGGCCGCGGTCATCCCGAAGGTGTGGGCCAGGTCCGCCTTTACCAGGTCACGGACCCGGTCCAGGTCCAGCAACGTGGGCACGATGCTTCGGGGCCCCAGCCCGCCCGTGTCGAGGGTGTCGCCCCAGATCGTCGAGCCCTTCTGGCCTTCCCGCTCGGTGTGTTCGTAGCGGACGGTGAACTGCGGCAGCTTGGGCAGCCGCAAACCGGCCTCGACGAAGACCTGCCGTTGATCGTACGTCAGCGCATCCCCGTAGAGCGGGAACCACGCGTCGGTGCCCGGAAAGTAGCCGCCGCTGCCGTCGTACCACGAGCGCGACTCCCGGTAGCCGGCCCGCACGAACCCCTTCTCCGGCACCGCGAAGTCAAAGGTCAGTTCGTAGTCGTGCAGGTCGAACAACCCGCGGCCGTCCACCTGGAACAAACCTTCCTCGCCCACCACCTGCTCGTAGTGGAACCCGTCCACGCCACCCCAAGGGCCGTCCGGACGTCCGTAGCGCTGCTGGAAAGCGGGCTTGTAGCCGTTGAGGAAGGTCCCCCCGACTCCCACTTCCACCCAGTTCTTCAGCTCGCCCGGTTCCGGTGCGCTCTTGGCCGCTTCCTCGCTGCTCGCTTCCGTTGCGGTTTCCTCCGATTCGGCCGCTGCGTCCTGCGCCTTGCTCGACTCCTCTGCCGACGCCTCTTTGACCGGTGGGGTTTCCGCTTCGGCCGGTTCCGCCGGAGCTTCACCGGGGGGCGTTGGCGGGTGACGGCGGTTCCGGTTCGCCGGGCCCGGCGGTGTCCTGCGCCTGCAGACTGCCGGCGGCCAGGGGGAGCGAGAGGAGCGAACAAACGAGACGCGTGGCGGAGGGGCGGGTCGGTTTCATACCAGTCTCGGTGGGTCAGTAGCGCAGCGAGGAATTGACTTGGGACCCGTGTACGGCCTCGTGACAGCCGGCGCTCCAGCACGTGCCCCGGGAGAGCAGCGAGGTGTGGTCCTGACCCCCGATCAGGATCAGGCCGCCGGACTGCTGCTGAAAATGGCACTTCAGGCACAACGTCGAGTTGCGCTGGGTCAACAGCTTGTCGTTCACCGAACCGTGCGGGTGGTGACAACTGGTGCAGCCCTCGCGCATCGCCTCGTGCTCGAACACGTGCGGACCCCGCTGCGTGTCGTGGCACTCGGTACAGGTTTCGTTCTGTGCGAGCATCGACGTCCCCTTGCCGGTCAGCAGCGAACCCCGGTGCGGGTCGTGGCATTGGGTGCAGGTCAGCTTCCCTCGGGCACGGGGTGGTGATACGGGAGGTTGAAGCTCGCACGGACATCCAGGTGGCATTGGTAACAGGTCGTCGGGTCGCGTTCCGGGTTGAGAATCGTGCCCGCTTCGCCACCCGAGTCGCTGTGCCGGCTGCCCGGGCCATGGCAGGATTCGCACCCCACTTCGAGGGCGTGCGAACCCGGCGCCAGCAGGCGCGCATGGCTCGCCGTCCGGAAGTCCCTCACCAGCTCGTCGTGGCAGTCCGCGCATGCGGCGGTGCCGATGAAGGTGGATCCGGGGATGCTGGGAGGAGCGACCACTGTGCGCGTCAATGTGCCGCAGGAGATGAGCAGGGCCGCCGCGCCCACGAGGAGGCTGCGCCGCGCACGGGGGGCGGGACCAGCGCACCAAAAGCGCCCGGGCCTGGGCACCGGTCTGAAGCAGGAGCCGATTCATGATGCTGGGTTTCGTCGCGCGAGAAGAACCACATCAGGCGCGCCGGCTCAAGTGAAATCACCGGGCAAGTACCTTCCTGCCAGCTCCCGCCGATGGGGAGGACGGGGTGGTGGCCCAGCCGCCAGCCTGCCGGTCAAGCTGGGGCCCGATGAGGTGGCCGACCCCGGCGGGTGGCACCGCCGTCAGTTCGAACTGCCGGCGGTTGAGCGCCTCCCCACCGCGGCGTCCGCCGGGGCGTTAAGCATTAAGTTAAGGGCTGACCCCTACGTGCTGAGGATGCCGCCCTGGCTCGCGTTGGTGACCTGCTTCTGATAGCGCGCCAGCCAGCCGCTCAACGTCCGCTTCACCGGCACCCAGGACTGCCTTCGCACCGCCAGCTCGGCCTCGGGGACCAGCACATCCATCCGCCGGTTTGGGAAGTCGATCCGGACCCGGTCGCCCGGTCGCAGCAATCCAATCGGGCCTCCCTCGGCCGCCTCGGGCGACACATGGCCGATACACGCACCGGCCGTGCCGCCGCTGAACCGCCCGTCGGTCACCAGCGCCACCTGGTCGCCCAACCCCATCCCGACGATGTAGCTCGTCGGCGAGAGCATCTCCTGCATGCCCGGACCGCCGCGCGGGCCTTCGTTCCGGATCACCACCACGTCGCCCGGCTTGACCTGGCCGGCCAGAATGCCCGCACAGGCTTCGTCCTGGCTTTCGTAGATCACGCACGGCCCTTCGAAAACGAAGTCCGGACCGCAATGCGCCTTGAAGGCATCGCTGATGCCGGCGGTCTTGACCACGCTGCCTTCCGGGGCGAGTTGGCCGTAGAGAATGGCCAGCCCACCCTCCGGGCTGTACGCCGTGGCGGCCGACCGGATGCAGTCCTGCGGGTCGAACCGGAAGGCCGGATCGTAGGGCATGAGCCCGCTGGACGTGACCTTGGCCAGGCGCTTCGGGTCCACGTCCCACTCCGCCCGGACAATGACCCATTCCTTCAGCCGCTTCACGCGGACCATGGCACTCGGGGTGCGCGTCCCTCCCTTTTCATACCGCCAAAGCAGAAGGACGGGCTCGTCCCGGAACGCGCCGAGTTCGGCCCGTACCAACCCCCGGGCTTGCTCGAGTTGGGTGGCCAGGTGCTGGCGCAATTCCTCGAGGCCTTTGAGCGTCTTGCCGTCGGGCAGCTTCAGCGCGGCGCGCGGGTCGAACAGCGCGAGCTGGGCGTCCACGTCGCCGACGTTCCACGCGGCGGCGTGCCGCCACAGCGTGAGGGCGCCGCGATCGGCGGGGAAGAAGAGCAGTGGTTTCGGGGCGAGATGACCGCTGGCCGTGCGGGCGGCC
The DNA here is from genome assembly GCA_027493615.1 of Verrucomicrobiota bacterium. Classification (GTDB taxonomy): domain Bacteria; phylum Verrucomicrobiota; class Verrucomicrobiia; order Limisphaerales; family J093; genus DSVZ01. Next base: position 240,662 of record JAOSKK010000035.1, on the reverse strand, counting down.
GGACCGAGCTTGTCGTTCGGGTCCACGACGATGGCGGAGGCCCCGGAGACGCGCGCCGCCTTCGCCCACGGCGTGCAGTGCGGGGAACGCACGTCCCAGGCGTCGATGTTCTCGCCCAGGGTGTGGCCGGTGACGGTCTTGCAGTCGAGGTGGAGCGCGCCCAGGCGTTTGAGTTCGCCGAGGATGGTGTGGATCCCCCCGGCGCGGTGCACGTCCTGGATGTGGTAGTTCGACGAGGGCGAGACCTTGCACAGGCAGGGGATGCGACGGGAGATCTGGTCGATCCGCTGGATGTCGTAAGCCAGCCCGGCTTCGCGGGCGATGGCCAGCGTGTGGAGGATGGTGTTGGTGGAGCCGCCCATGGCGACATCGAGCATGAGCGCGTTGTCGAAGGCTTCGAGCGTCGCGATGTCGCGCGGTTTGAGGTCGTTCGCGACGAGCTGAAGGATGGCGCGGGCGGCGCGCTCGTAGAGGGCCTCGCGCTCCTTCGAGACGGCGAGGACCGTGCCGTTGCCGGGGAGGGCCATGCCCAGGGCTTCGCACAGGCAGTTCATCGAGTTGGCGGTGAACATGCCGGAGCACGAGCCGCAGGTGGGGCAGGCGGCCTGTTCGAGCCGCTGCAACTGTTCCGCGGTGATCTTCCCGGTCTGCAGTTCGCCCACGCCCTTGAAGACCGAAATGAGATCCGCTTTCCCGCTGGCGGGCTGCAGGTGGGCAGCGAGGTCCTCGTGCGTGGCCTGTTGCTCCGCGATCCCGGCCGCCATGGGCCCGCCGCTGACGAACACGGTGGGGATGTTGACGCGCATTGCCGCCATCAGCATGCCCGGCACGATCTTGTCGCAGTTCGGGATGCAGATCATCCCGTCAAAACAATGGGCCCGCACCATGGTCTCGACCGTGTCGGCGATGAGCTCGCGCGACGGAAGCGAGTAGAGCATGCCCGAGTGGCCCATCGCGATGCCGTCGTCCACGCCAATGGTGTTGAAAACGAAGGGGACGCCGCCGGCGGCCCGCACCAGACGTTTGACGAGCTGGCCCACTTCGTTGAGGTGGGCGTGGCCCGGAATGCAGTCCGTGTAGGAATTCGCGATGGCAATGAAGGGTTTGTCCCAATCGGCTTCGGACTCGATCGAGCCGGTCGCGCGCAGGAGGGAACGGTGCGGCGCGCGTTCAAAGCCTTTCTTGATGATGTCAGAGCGCATGAGTCTGTGGATTGCGGCGATTCATCCCGAGCCTCCGCTTCCGGGGCGCGAGTTCCGGCAGACCACCAGGGGATGGGCCCCCGGTTGCCACCGAAAGCGCGAACCTTACCCGGGGGGCCGGCGCCTGTCACGTGGAGGTTGTGGTCGGTCGGTGGGGAGCGCCCTGACTTGACACCGTCGGGGCCGGGCGCTGCGATGGCCGCATGCACACACCCTGGATTCTTGGGGCCGGCCTGCTCTTGGCCGGCGCCGCGTGGGCCGCCGACTGGAAACTGGTCTGGGCCGATGAATTTGATCGGGACGGCCTGCCGGATCCTGCCAAGTGGGCGTACGAAGAGGGATTCGTCCGGAACCGCGAGCTCCAGTACTACACGGCGGGGCGGACGCAGAACGCGCGGGTCGAAGGGGGCCACCTCATCATCGAGGCGCACCGGGAGCGCTTCCCCAACGCGCGGTATCAGGCCGACGCGCCGGAGCGGCGCTGGCAGCAGCACCGGGAATACGCGGACTACACGTCGGCGAGTCTGACCACGCGGGATCGGACGGCCTGGACGTACGGTCGCCTGGAAGCGCGGGTCAAGCTGCCGTCGGGCCGCGGCACCTGGCCGGCGTTCTGGACCCTGGGCACGAACATCCGGGAGGTCGGCTGGCCGGCCTGCGGTGAAATCGACATCCTCGAATACGTGGGCCACGACCCTGGCGTGGTCCACGCCAATGTCCACACCCGCGGCTACAACCACGCGCGGGGCAACGGCCGCGGGGCGCGCCTCGCGGTCCCCGACGCCGAGAAGTCCTTCCACGTGTACGCCGTCGAGTGGTCGCCGCAGCGGCTGGAGTTCTTCGTGGACGACCGGAAGTACTTCACCCTGGAGAATGATGGCACGGGGGTGGACTCGTGGCCGTTCGATGCGCCCCAGTATCTGATTCTCAACCTGGCGATTGGCGGAGCCTGGGGCGGACAACGGGGGCGTGGACGACGCCATCTTTCCGCAGCGGCTCACCGTCGATTACGTGCGCGTCTATCAGCGGGCAGCGGCGGGGAATGACCCGCCTTCAACGCGCGCACCTCCTTGATGCGCCGTGCGCCCCGGTGGCGCGTTGCCTGCGAAACGGCGAAACCCGCCCGGTCGACCGCGCCGCCGGCGCCACTGGCACGCTGGGGAGGCGACGGTGTAACCGCTCCCTGCCCTGCTGCGCCAGGAGAATGCATCGGTTGGGGGGCCTGTTCCTGAGACTGAAACGTGCCGCATGCATCTGATCGGACCATCAGGGACGTCTTCTGAGGTGCTTGACATTCCTAGACCAAGGGCACTACTAATCCCGTGTGTCAACTCAACGTATGGACGCTCACGGGGCCGAGCGATCCGCTCAGGCATCGGGGCGTCAGCGATGGGTGTTACCAACAGGAAAGATTGCAGGGGCCACACTGCCATCACGTGGCGGCACAGTGACAGGCAGTGAAGCTCGAGATCTTCGCGTGCATAGTATCTTGTCAGGGGAGGCGGCAAGCCCAGCCAGCGGGCACTCCGGCGTCGCGTGGGGCATTGGGAAACCGGTCGCGGGAGAGAGTCAGACAGCCAGGAAAGTTGGGTCGAACCGCCCACCTACCAGAAGCCCTTTTCCCGCGCCGCCAAGGGGGCGCCACGGCGTCGTAAGGGGTGGGGAGTGGACGGAGGGCCCAACCAGACAGCGACCGTTTATAGGGTCATTGGGCGCTGGGACCAAGGAGGCAGAGTTGAGAGAGTTTTCTGCAGGTTGTTCGTGCCTTTGGCGCCCGCAGGGCATAGACTCTCTGCCCTCATGAGTCTTCTCATTCACGATGCCTTCCTCTCCCCGGCGCTGGAGCTCTTGCCCACGCTCGAACACTACCGTCAGGACCTGGACTACAGCGATGCCGAGTTCCTCACGCTGGGCGTGCGACGCATCAACACCTACCATCCTTCAGGGCGCTCGTTTCTCCAGTCGGTGCGTCAGTGCGAGGTGAGTGACGTCTCGCTCAAGGCCTACTTCGGAGCCTGTCGCAGCCGGCGGCGGCTGAAGCTGGCGCATGAACTCAACACGGCGGTCTCCTGGCAACTGCGGGTGCCGAGTGATCGCTTCGCGGCCTTCCCCGAACTCCACGGCCGGGACATTCTGGCCTTGGACGGACACGACATCCGCCATGGCAGCCATGAGCCGGCGGCGCTCACCCGGCGTGGTGAGAGTAAGGTTCCCGATACGCTGACCGGGGTGTTCCTGCGGGATCTGCGGACGGGCGGTGCGCGGGTGCTGACCCAGACCCACGGGCACCAACATGAGTGGGCGGCGGTCAAGGCCTGTCCCTGGAGGGACTTCCTTTGGCGACCGGAGGCCCGGGGCACGATCCTGGTGATCGATCCGGTGGCGGTGGACTTCGGCTTCCTGCGGGGCGCCAAGTTCAAGGGGGCTTCACGGTGATCACGCGAACCAAGGAGAACCTCGTGGTTCGGGAATCCCGCCCGCTGAGCTGGGACCGGAAGTATCCCCCAACCAGGGCGTGCTGAGCGATGAGCGGGTGTGGTTCAGCGAGGCGGGGAGTTTCGGCGCATCCGCTACCGGGATCCGGAGAGTGGGACGGTCTATGAGTTGCTGACCACCGAGTTTCACCTGCCCCGGGGATCATCGCCCAGATCTACCGACTGCGCTGGGACATCGAGAAGTTCTTTGACGTCTGTGAGAACCTCCTGGCCGAGGCGCGGGCCTGGGGGGGGGGCCGGTGCCGGCGCAGGTGCAAAACGAGTTTCTGGTCCTGGTGCACAATCTGCTGATTCTCCTCAGTACCAGGCTGGAAGCGGAGGAAGGCCTGCGGGACGAGAAGGTCGAGGTCAAGTACGAGGCGGCGCTTCAAGCCCGGGAACGCGTGGCCAAGTCGCGGGGCCGGTCGGTGTCGCCCTGGGTGCGGGTGTTGCGACGGATCACTCGCTGGAGCAGTCAGTTTACCCGATGGCTGCAGGATGCCTTGCTGCATCGTTGGGAGTGGACCGAAGGCCTGGCCAAGCTGCGGCCACTCATGCACGCCTATCTCCGCTAGCGCCCCTGGCAGCCCCCGCCAACCCCCTCACGGATCCCCCTACGTCAATGTTGTCACACCCCTGCCCGCCAGCCGTGCCTTTCAGCATGCAGCATGCCCTCGCACTTTCTCTGTTTGTCGAGGTAACACCGATCGGCGTCAGCGGGTTTCGACAGGAAAGCAGCCGCGTTCAGGGCCCGCGCGCCGCGGGGGGAAGCGGGGTGTCCCGCGCGTGGCGCGATCGCCGGTTCGGGGGAGCGAACGTCCGAGGCGACGGCCTGGGTGCGGGTTGCAGCATCGGCCGACGCGGCGGTCCGTTTCTGGAATCGGTTCTTCGATCTTCGGCAGGGAACCGGTCCGAGCGGCGCGGTGCTGAGCGAGGACCAAGTGGGGCGGATTCTGGCAATCGTCCGGGCCGTTTCCTGGGTGGAAAGCAAACACGGGACCGACACGTCGGCCCCGGAAAACCACCCGTCTCGGGACCCCATGCAGTGCGGGGCGGATGCTTACTGGCGGGAGCTTACCAAGCAGTCGGGCAAGGGGGGACGATACATCGGCGGTCCCAACGCAGCCCAACTCAGTCCTGACCCCAAGAATCCGGGCAACTATTGGGGGAGCGAGCTTGCCGATGCGGTGCCCAGGGATCCGCGGTTCCCGGCGGCGGCCCGCCTGAGTGTGCTGGGGGACGCGAAGGCCGGCCATGACGACCCCGGCTTCAACCCCAGGATGAGCTATTACTGGGGAGTCCTATACCTGATCCATCGCTGCAATACCGAGCCGGCCGTGCCCGGCGGACGCACGTATTCGTGCGGTGATCTGGGTCGGGAGCGGTTGGTGCTGGGATCCGTCAAGTACAACGGTGGGGGCGATCCCGGTGGCGAAGCCGGCTACCGACGGAAGATCGAAGCGGCTCTGGCGCTCTTTGGCGGTCTGTCAGACCCCGCGGCTGGGCCCGCCGTCCGACGCAGCCGGTCGGCCCATCCCGGCTCCCGGAGGCGCTGATGCAATGGGGTTCGTTGCGTCGGCGGAGGCGCGCGCCGGCTAGGCGCGCCTCAGGGCTTCCTGCCGGCAAATTCAGGCTCGGGATGCCGGCGTGACCGGCAACAAAGGTCGGGACTATGGCGCGTCTGCTCATCACAACGTTCAACGGTCCGGGCTGGCGCACAGGAGCCGCGATCCGTTTCCGGTGCGCGCTGGATTCTCCGGAAGCGCAGGGATTGCTCACCGACGTGGTGGACGAACCGGACCCGCGTTTGGGTGGCCGCACTTTGTGGGAGGCCTGGCCCGCGCAGCTCCAGAGGGTGGTGGACATCAAGTACATCCCCGCGGCACCGCCAGACCTCCGGGCCGGCCGTTTGCTCGCCTTCATGCGTTTCGGACCCAAGTGGCCGCAACTGCATAGCCTCGCGGAAGGCGCGCTCCTGCCCGAGTGGCTGGGCAAGCTTTACGAGAAGCCGGTGCATTGCTGGATTGTGGGAGGCCACCACCACGGCCATCTCGCGGACGCCAACACCCCGCCCGCGACGGCGCACCCCCGGTATGCGGCCATGCTGTGGGGAACGCATCTCGAGGGGGCGGACACCCTCTACCGGCCCTACGCCGGGTTTGGCCTCAACTACCGGACCCGGGAGTTGGAGTGGTTTGGCTATCGGCAGGCCCACCGCCCGGGGGAGCCACTCGTGCTCCGATTCCCAGCGGTACAGGCTCCGCTCAGGCACTGTCGGCTCATGGTGATTCTGGGCTGCAACGGCATCCCGGCGGTATTCGACCCCCGCAGCAAGATCTGGCTCTGGACCATGGGCCGGACCTGGCAGGATTGGCTGACCGACGATTCGGGGCGCCGGCCGATGATCGTGGGGTGGTTCAACAGCAAGAGCATGCCAGCCGACGTCGATGGCCAGAACCCGAACCGGCGGTTTGCGACCGACCTCTTTGTGGGCAAGCTGGCGAGGCTCGCCAAGGGTCTGCCCGGCGACCGGTTTCTGGCGTTGTTGGACGACTCGGCAAAGCAGGGACAGGTCGTCCAATGCTGGGGCGCCGCCTGCTGGGAGGCTTTTCACGATCTCAAGGGGTCTCTCGGACCACCGTACCGCAACCTGTGGACGGAGTGTGGCGCCCTCGCTCGGGACCGGACCGTCTGGCACGCGAACCGCAAGGCAAAGGCCGTCCAGAAAGACCCGCCGTTTGATCTGGACAACCCGAAGACGTTGCCCCTGCTGAAGAAGGAAGTGAAGTTCACGTGAACCCGATACGCATCACCGCGAACCGGCTGGGACCGGTGCAGCTCGAATTGGTCGGAGACTTTCCCCAGGACTTGATTGCACCCAACCGCCCCGGATCGGTGCGGGGCTTCCGACGCTTCTGGTTGTGGGTGAAGGAGGAGGCAGAGGCTGAGGGGTTGCGTTTCGATGTCAGTGCCCGATTCGACGAGCTCCCGGGCGGAGGCACGTCCGCCGGTTGGGATCCCCTCCCAAGCATGCACTACGGGATTCTCGAGAAGGACGGGGACCGGTTCATCCTACCTCAGGGACAGAAGCTTACCTTCCAGGTCCACCTGCCCTCTCCGTTGACCCCCTACGGGCAGGGGCTTTGGATGCGACTCATCGTCCAGGCGAACAACAACCAGTTGGTGGTGTTGGTCAGCCATGACACCTCCAGCCTTTGGTACCGGGCCCGCAAGGAGATGCCCCCAAAGGAGCTCTGGGCTTCCGCCCCCTTTCGAAGAACCGGGGCTTTCCTGACGATGCGCGAGTGGCTGGACGGGTGGAAGGTGGACTCGGAAGGCCAGCCGGGGATGGGCTACACCGCGGCCCACGGGCTCAAACCGTACGATGACTGGCGGGGTGATCTGCTCAGCCCGGGGCCGAGGGACAAGAGCCCGCGGTGGCTGGTCGAGGTGCCGCAAACGCTCACGGCCTTTCGAGGATTCCGTTGCGGTTTCCTCCCCGCACCCGCTGTGGTTGAAGACTCGGGGACGGGCAGGAGGGCGAATCATCCCCTGGTCACCGGACTGTGGCTCGACGCAGAGGCGGCAGGACAGGCCCGGGTCAGCGCGCGTTCCCTCGGACTCGATGACGTGTCGGGGCGGGCTGCTGCCCTCCGGGCGAGGACGGTCAGGCTGCTCTGTGCTCGTCAGTTCAAGAAGGGCACGGGCGAACCGGCAGACCCGTGGTTGCTTGAGTGGCTGGGTGTGGATGGGAGAAGTGAGCAGTCAGACACGATCGCCTGCAACACGGTGTACGGCTTGCTGGCGCGTCACTATCCGCTGGGTCTGGCCGCCGCTCGTTCCCGCAACCGTGTCACCGTGGTGCCCACGGAGCTCTGGACCGACAACCCGATCCGACTGCGATTGATCCGGACAGAAGCGGGCGTGCACCTCCTGGCGGTGCTCCTCGGGGAATCCAACCCTGCCAACCTCCAGCTCGGGGGCATGGTGAACTGGGATGGCAGCATTCCGTTGCTGAAGTGCTGGGCGGGAGACCATCCGGAGGAAGTGAAGCAGATCGGGAAGGCCTTGAGTGACCAGCAAGGCGGTCCCGTGTTGGCAGCGACGTTTCTGCCCCGGGAGGGCCCCAGCGAATCTCCCACGCCGATGATCGCTGGTGTCAGGGTCCGCTGCGGCAGCCTGGAGGACTTCAACCTCACCCTCACGCGCGAGACCGGAATGGATCGGTTTGGCCAGGCACCGATCGGGGTGAACCTGAATGCTCGTTTCAACAACGCGGTGCTCACCCCTGTCAGCCAAGATCCTGAGGTCGGATTCGAAACCCAATCCGCCTGGCTGCGGCGTGAGCGGCCCATGGTGATTGACCTCACGGACACGACAGCCGAGGCGAAATTGGGCCTGGGGCTGAGCTTGACGGAACAGGCCACAAGCAATCAGAGCCGGCGGCTCCGGTTGGAACTGAGGGCGCCGGCGGGTCGCATCGATACGTCGGTCGTGGTCTTGGATCCCAGCCCCTTTCTGGTGGCTCGCGTGGACGCTCGGGCGGAGGTGGCGCAGGCCGAAGTGGTTGCCGAATACACCGACGACGCTGACCAGGCCGCCGAGTGGGCGTTCCGTAGCGATCAGGGCGGCATGGACCTTGTCTTGCCGCCCCAGGCGATTGGGGAGGAAATGATCAAGGGACGGCTCCATTTGCGGCCGCCCGGTTCCCCTCCGACTGAGGTTCCAGCGCCAGGCAAGCCCTTTGACTTCCGCTGGGGGATGCCGGCTTACCTGAAGCTGGACCGCACCGATGTGGACACGATGCGAGCGACCGCCCCTTGGGCCATTCGCCGGCTGTTGTCGATCCGGCGGGGCACGGTGGGGTTGAAGCTGGCCGAAGCGCGGTTCGAGCTGCTTTACGGGTTGATGACCACAATCAAGGCGCCCGGGTTGCGCGTGGCCGAGCTTGACGCGTTCGTGGGGCGGATGCCGTTCAGCGACGAACTCGTCAAGCACTTCCTGGCTGCGCAGGACTCCGACACGGAGGCAGCCGAAGAGGACCGTCGGAAGTACAGCAAGTACAGCAAGTTCATCGGCTTCTGGATCGCTGATTTGCTGTATCGCCCGAGCTGGTGGCCCTTGTTCCGCGGATGGGCGGAGCGCGAATCGCTGACCGTGTCCGACCAAGTGCGCTTCGATTTGCGCGGAAAGCGTCACACGGCCAACCCTTTCGAACCGCAGGCGTACGCCGTGCCGCAACCGCCAAAGCCGGAAGCGCCGCCGCCGCTGCGAGGCGGAGTGGATTGGCCCTTCCAATCACGATCGGTCTATGATGAGTTCCTGCGATCCGAGCCGGGGGTCGGGTCGGTTACGGGGGTGGCGTTTGGCAGCCTGGGTGGTTCCGGCAGCCAGACAGCGGCCTTCAACAACGGCAAGACCCTCATCATCTCCGACACCAGTCAGGGCCGACTCAACTCCCTTACGCTCATCCGTCTGGGGCGCATCGCCATGCTCTGGAACCACGCCCGGCATGTCATCGTTTACGAACGCACAAGCCGGCGTGCTCCACGCTACGCGCGTCCGGATGAGCCACCGGACCAAACGGATTCACTGGACTGGCAGTCCGGTGCCTTCGATGGTTTCGGCGCGCTGCGCAAGGTGCGCGAGTATGTGGAGATCACCCTCCCCCGTCGCCGCTATCCCGATTATCCCACTGACTTCCCCCTCGGGGGACCGCTCGTGCAGAGCACCTTCGAGACCTTGACGATTCCTGTAAAGGCGGGTTGGGGTCGGGATATCCCCAAGGGATGGGTGATGCCGCTCCGGGGCCCGATCGAACCGGGAGAAGAGGGCCACTTTCCGTTTCCGAAGATCTTCCTGGAACTGGCCCGCGCGGGCGGCAAAGGGGGTGGGTCGGTCGCCCATCAAGTAGCAGACCCGGCACAGCTCCTGTTCTTCACTTCGACGCGACCGGAGGATGGTGGGAATACAGATCTCTGGCCGGCGTGGCCGGATGTGGACTTCCCGTTGATCCGTCAGGCGGCCGCTCCCAACCTGCCGTACCGGTCTTCCTTCTCGGGTACCCGGAAGCAACCCGATGCCGCGGCCTTCGATTTCGGCCAAGGCCGGTTCACACTGGATCTCGTCCCGGCCGAGGAAGCCGTGAACTTGTTGCACGGGCGGGAGGGGACGGGCCTCGAGGCGAGCGTCCGCGCGGTCACACTCGCGCGGGGGAGAACTGGCTGGCAGCGGACCCGCCCGGCCATTGGCTGGCAGGCTGGCGCCGAGATTCGCCAGCGTGGAAGCCCGTTTGCACGATGGATTTGCGGAAGTCCAGGAACGCCTTGCCTCACTGGCCCGACAGCGATCACCGGGGACCCCATTAGCCGAACTTGGCCCTTTGCGGCGGGATCTTCTGGGCGTGCTGACCGCACTGCTAGACGCCGCCGGCGAGGCCGGGACAGCGCTCGAGGATGCCAGGAACCAACTGTCTGGTTCCCGGTTCAGTTGGCACGGGGAGAATGAGCGGTGGCGTGCACGAGCACGGACGCGTCTCGGGGAGTTCGCAGAGGTGGTCGCTTCCCAATTGGCGGTACCGGCCTCCGGCGACGCCAAGGCCTTGACCGGCCTCCGCCACAACTTGGAGGCGGTCGCGGTGCAGGCCCGACAAGCCTTGGACGGAATCGGCTTCCTGCCGGCGGCGGCCCTGGAGCGGCTCCGGGCGGCAGACCGGGAGTTGCGTCAGCGCTTGAATCAACGCGTCACGGCCGTACTGACGGACCTGCGTGCTTGGGTGGCCACGGCCCGAAGCCGGGCGCAGGAGGCGGGAAGCGAGTCGGCCGGGCCCCTCGTGGACGATCTCGCCTGCCGGCTCCGGTTGGCCGCCGAGCGTGTTCGCAGCCTGGGCCATGACGCAGAGCCATGGATCGCCCGGTGCCTCGGTGAGTGGTTCAGTCCCGCGGCGTCGGGTAAAGTGAAGCCCTCCTTTGCCAGGCTGTTGGAGCCGGCGCAGGTGTGGGTAACCGCCCAAGCTGCCGGTCTGGCCGACTTGGCAGACGAGTTGCCCCCCACGGGGCTGGAGGACGTGAGTTTCGAGCAACTCGACCACGCGCTGGCGCTGCAAACCGAACAACTCGGTTCTGAACTTCAGGAGGCATTTGAGGAGGTCGCCACGTGGGTCAAAGACCTGACCGATACCCTCGGCCAGACAGGCTGGCGGGCACGATTGGAGGAATGGTATGGCTCATTCAGTGACGAAATCGCCAAAGCTCTCAAAGTGCTCCATCCCTACCAACCGGAGGAGCTGAGGAAGCAGCTCGAAACGGTGAAGACTCGAACCCGGGGATGGGGTCAAGAGCTCTACGAGCATCTTGGGGAATGCTTCGAGAAGCTCCAGAAGCCTGATTCCACGTGGATGGCGCTCGAGGGTTCTTTTGAGGAAGCCGCCAAGTTCCAGGAGGCGACCGGGGAGATCCTCAAGGAACTGCGCGACAAGATAGTCAACGGTACAACCTCGATTGAGGAACTGGCGGCGAGGTTCAAGCAGCAGGGAACGGTGTGGTTCCAGCACCTCCGGGCAACAGGGGCTGAGATCGAGCAGGCGGTACGCACGGAGTTCGCCCAGGCAGGTGCCATCGTTGCGGACCAGGCCCGCGACGTTGGCCTGGAGCTTACCCGGGCAATGGCCAGTGGACCGGTCAACGATGCCCTGGCCTGCACCCGGGATGCCCTTGGCTACTACTACGACCGGGCAACTTCAGTGCTCGGGGTCACCCGGGCGAGCGCCGTGTTCAATGACCTGGGTCAGGCCGCGCTGAACGCGCTCAGCGCGGAGATCCCGTTCGACCGAATTCGCGACCGGTTGCTTCCCCAATTGGGGGGGCTCGATCTCAACCGGCTGCTGCCTGACTTCGGAGGCCTGAAGCTCGAGCACCTGTTGCCGGACCTGAAGATCCCCAAAGACCCGCTGGCGGAATATGGCTGGCTCTCGGTCAAGCATGGCTTCGACAAAGACCGGCTGACCGCATGGAGCGATGTCCGGATTGACAGGCAGTTCGAGGAGGATCCGGGCTTGTTTCGGCTGCCGCCGGTCGAGTTGCGGTTGCTTCGCCCAAGGTTCACCGCCCGCAGCCGAATGGAATTGTCAGCGGACGGCGGCAAGGCGCAGAAGACCGAGGCCCTGCTGGCCGCAGACTGGCAGATGCAGGTGAGCCACCGCCCGCTGGTGACGTTGCGGGAGGCCACGCTGCGCTATGACAATCAGGGCGGGTTCGACTTCCGGTTCGACAGCGAGAAGGTCGAGCTGGCGGCGGAGTTGCAGTTCATTACCCAGGCCTTGCGCGCGCTCCTTCCGCAGGTGGAAGGCTTGACCCTCACGCCGCTCGCGCCTGGCGGCATGCGGGCCGAGCTTTGTCTGCCGCTGCCCGACTTGGGTGCCGGCGCCTTCACCCTTACCGGCGTCACCCTTTACAGTCACCTGGACCTGCTCATCGCGGGCGGCTTCGAGGTCCGGACCGGGTTCTGGCTGAGCCGGCCGGAACGTCCCTTTGGGTTGGCGATCTTGTTCCTCGGGGGCGGCGGTTGGTTTGGCGTCGAGGCCCGCTACCGGCCCCCGACGGATTTCGATACGCGAGTGAGCATCGGGATCAGCGCGGGTGCCTTCCTGGCCCTGAACTTGGGGGTGGCTCGGGGAAGCGCGGGGCTGCTCTTCACCGCCGGTCTCGAGTGGAATTCCGGCAAGGGGAGCACGGCCATCTCCTTGGGCCTGCTGGTCTGGGGGAGTTCTCGATTCTGGGGGTCGCCAGCGCCGGCTTGCGCATGATGCTGACCATCACCTACCAGAACGGCGCGATGACAGGCCACGGTGTGGTGGACGTGAGCATCAAGATCTGCTGGTGCTTCACGCTGACAGTCCGGCGGCCTTTCACCCTGCCGTTCGCCCGGCCGGGCGGAAGCGGCGGCGGCGCCCGGCGTGTGCGGTCCACTGCCGGTAACGCGGGGGCCCCACCCACGGACGGTTACGGGGACGAGCCCGAGCCCGAGCACCTGGAGAAAGCCGTTGACCTGTATTTCCAGAACCTGCTTCTGAACTAAGCAACGCGCGTTCTATGGCCAGCCTGCAGACCATTCTCAGCCTCACCTTCTTCGGTCCGAGGAAGGCGGCGGACAGCAACCCGCCCCGCTGGCGTTTCTGCCTCCGCGTGTCGGCCTGTTACGATCAAGAGCCTGGCACAAGCAACAACGACACCCTCCAAGACTGGGCCCAAGCCTTGCTCCCTTGGAATCTATTTGGATTGGCCTCCGCGGGTGCCGGCACGCCCACGTCGCTCCAACTCAGGCCGATCACGTTTTCCCCCAACGACAATCCCCTACGGCCACGGTGTGATCATGGGACGCTGGAGGTGGCCGGCGGCAGCGACGGGCGCTGGCTGGATTTCCACCGTTCGCACCGAGCCGAGATCCACCAGCATCTGATCCAACTCGCAGGGAGCCCGGAAGTCCGCTTTGCCTGGGGACCTCCGTCGGCCCCCCGCATCCGGTTCCGACCCAACGGAACCTCAGGATCGGCTCCCACTCAGCATGCTGCTGGCCACGCTCGGGAGTCTACCTCCCCCGCTGGCCACGGGCCTTCAGGCCGCGTTCTACTTCGAGTTGCCCGCGGCGTCAGTCCGCACTATCCGCGACGACCCGGGAGAGCGGCCGCTGCTCATCTTCGCACCGGAGTTTTTTCGCGATTCGCGACGCGACGGTGGGGGTGTGTGGCTCCGAAGGACCTGCACCGTGTCTGTCTTGCCCAGCGGCGACTTCCGGCTGGAGTACGAGAGCGAAGACAAATCCCGGAAGGGCTTTGCCATCTTCAAACCGCTGGCCTGGGCTGAGTTCCACCAACCGAAGGTGAAGGCGCTTGAGTACTATTGGCTGCCGGTCGAAGACGTCCGGAGCCAGAGCTACGCCGAGATTGACCAGCACATCGCCAAGGGGCTGGAGGGGGCCAACCGCCTGAGCGCGGTGTCCGTGCCAGAACTAGCCGCCCGACTGGTCGTCAATCCGTCCAAGGAGAACCCGGATCCGGACTGCGCTACCCCGCTCGAAGTGGCGCAGCGCCTCGTGGAAAGGGCACGACAGGACCGGGAGCTCATGCCCCCGGCGGCGGACACGTCCAACGAGGAAGCACAGAAAGCGGAGGTGGCCCGCCGCGAACGAATCCGGAAATTCCTTGCGAACCTGAAGCCCCCGTTCGAACGAGTCGTTGACGACGCCGGTGGAGCGGCTGCGCCGCGCCCTGAAGGACGATGTGGTTGACTGGTGGAAATTCCACTGGCACAGCACGGGCCCTCAGTCAGGTTCATGGCAGGCCCGCGCGCTTGACCTCCTCCAGCGCGATGGGCTGCTGCCGGGAGTGAGCGAGTTGAAGCTGGCAAAGGGGGCTGAGGAGCTTGCCGAAGCGTTTGTCGACCTGGTGCTGCCGCCCGAGCGCGGCACAAAGACCCGATTCGGTTCGGGCGACATCACGGATCTGCCGGTGCTGACCTCGCGTCTGCGCCAGCCGCAGGCCTCGGACGCGATGGCTTGCGCCGTGTGCGCCTGCCTGTCGCAGGACACCAGACAGCGACTCGAGGAGTGGGACAGCGGCGGGGCGGACGACTGCGAGCGGCGAGCCTTGTTAGTCTCAGAGCTAAACCGCCTCCTCGTTTCCGGCAGTCCGGACGCCACAGCTCTCGAGGCGGTAGCAGCCAGGCTTCCGCGGTGTGCCGAGGCCGTCGAGTTGCTCAAGCAGTCCCGCCCACCGACGGGGCCACGGCGCGCGGAGCTCCGGCGCCGGCTGTTGGAGGAGACCTTCAGCGAAGCTCTGGCCAGCCCGCCCTCCCCTTCTCCCACGCCGCCCAATGAAGCCCTCGAACTGCTCATCGGGGAGGCGGGGCAGCGCTTGGTTCACCGGGATGACCCGGCGATGGCGAACGCGGAGGAACTGGCCCAGATGGGCGCGGTTGGCCTGCTGGTCCGGCGCGCGGCCACCGCGGCAGCTTTCGACCAGGACTCGCCACCCCCTGGCAACTCGTTACCGCGGCTGTCGGCGTCCTGGATCCCCAGGACCACCTGGCGAGCCGGCCCTTCGGAATCGACTCGGCGGGATCCCTGACGTCGACCCCGGAGGCGTTGGCGGCGGGCTGGCCGCTTGACTTCCTGTCTGGGGTGCTGCGCAGCGAAATCGGCTATCGCGGCGAGCCGCTCAAGGCGGCCTCACCGCTGGATTTCGTGCATCGCCAGCGAGGCCCGAGGGAGGAGGTAGATCCCTACCGGCTCTCCAGTCTTTCCTATCAGGCCGCCGGATCTCAACCTGACCTCCCCCACCGGAGTTGCACTCTCTGCCCCCCTCCGTTACGGCGACTTCTACCAGTTCGCTGCTTTTGTCGTGGATCGCGCCTCGGGCATGCCCGACGAGTTGCTGGACGCAGAACCTGGAACGGCGGGGCCCAGTGGCTTCGTACCGGAGTTTCGATGGGCACAACTTACGACCCTGAAACCAAAGGTCCTGCCCTACACTCTTCAGTTCACACGCAGGGTTTCGATCGGCGACTTGAACCTCTTGCCGGGTTCTGCTGCTCGGCAGGAGAGGTCGCAGCCACCCGCCTGGCCGGCGGTCCCTGCCGGAGTTCACCTGCGCGCTCTGGAATGGCTCGAGCACCGCCTCGGGCGCCCGGAAGAGACGCCCGCGCTCCTGCTTGGCCATTCCGACCCCAACATCACTATCGGTGAACTGGCTCCTCAGCAGGAGTTTCGCGTCGCACTGCCGTGCCTGGACGAGTTCACCTTCACTCGCTGGTGGCTGCCGGCGCCGGGGGAACCGGAGGATAGGAGAGCGGGACGTGTGCAGGAGTTGGCGACCGCACGCAAGCGCATCTACCGGGACAGGGACGTGCTCATGGCTGGGTACGCCCTTTTCCGCCCTGAGGAGATCCCGCATCAGACACTGCCCAAGCTGGTCGGGCGATTCGTGCCTGATCCCCAAGACCCGGTGTCCAGGCACCTCTATGATGTGTGGTTCTCAGCGGCGACCAAGCAGCGCCTGTCTGAATACGTAAACCACGCTCCGGGCCCCAAGCCGACACCGGAAGCCGTGGTCTCAGCGCTGGTGGCGGACCTCAACCGAGTGGTTACCCAATCCTCGAATTCGCCGGAGGATTCGCTGTGGCACGCGGAGCGTTTTGCGCGCCTCACCCTCTCCCGTGAGACCGAAACCCTTCTTCGGCAGGGGCCCACCTCAGGTCCGGCCTTGAAGCGCCTGAATCGAATGCTGCTCGAGGACGCTTATGCTACCGGCAATGAACTGCTGCTTGGGCGGAGTGCATTGAATCGGGCTGCCTGCGACCCGGAGACCGCCCGCGTGGCCGCCAAAGACCTGCTCCCGCATGAGCCGGCCGTAAGCGCCATCGGCGTGCGCCTTGTCACTGTAAGTCATCTGGGTACCCAGGAGACGGAGGAGCAATTGGTGCAGGTCGTCCGTGTGTCGTTGTTCAACGCTTTACCTCTCCACGTGACCGCCGAGAGCGTGGCGTCGGAACCGTCGTGCAGGCTTAGCCATGAGCCTGGCCGTTTTCCGGACACCGCGCCGCAGCTCACTGTGAGCATACCCGCCGGGTGGTTCGGTTGCCTGGAGTTCTTCCCCTTGGTTTCGGAGGCCGATTTCGCCCGGTTCGACTTCGAGGCCGTCAGGCATCTCTTGGAGCCCCCGAAACGCATCCCGCGTGGCAGGATCAGACCGGCAGACCGTATCGGGCATTCCGACCGTCTCGGGTGCTCGTGGAATCGGTGAGTGACATCCTGCCCGACGCCCACGAGCTCTATGGTGGCTTCGAACTGGAAGCCGATGGATCGGGTGCGGTTCGTTGCCACCTCCGGGGACGAAATGGGGCGCCCCCGGCGAACTTGGTGTTCGTGGACTACTTCACCCTCTTGCGCCAGCGGTGGGTGTGGCGCAACCGCCCGCTGCTGTCCGCGATGGGCCTCGACCCGCGGCAGTTGGCCGGGGGGCTGCCCAAGGCGCTGTTCGATCCCGGCGTGCGGGACTCCAGCCCCGACGTCTTCGAGTTGGATACCCTCGCCTCGATTGATCGTGGCTTCGTAGATCGGTCCCCGATCGAAAGAGGAGATCTGCCGCGCAAGCCGGGTGGGGAGCCTCTCGCGGACATGCTGCTAACCGTAGACGACCGTGACGGCGTCGGTGCAGGTGACTACCTGCGGTACGGCTTGGTCGTCCATTCCCGCTACGCACCTGTCTTGAAAGACCCGGCGAAACGCCAGCGACGCGCGACGCGCGAGGGTCAGGATCTTGTCGGGTGTCCGGACCCCGCCTGGCGCCGCATCGTCATGCCTTACCGCGGGCAGCCCGTCGTCGCGGCAGACCGTGACGTCGGTCCGCCGTCGGACGGACCTCGACTCAAGCCGCTCAAGGTTCTCGCGATCCTCCCCCTCACCCGGGAACCGCGGCAGGCGTTGCCCGGCCGTGCGGCGGCGTCCCCCAGGGCCAACCCGCTCCTCGCGGTCCTTGATGAGGTTTGGTACCGCGAGTACGGGCCCGGAGAAACCCTCGAGGCTTACGTGTCCATCGAACAAAGAGAGACTGTCGGACAAGACGCCGAACACCTCCCGCATCGACTGGGACCGCTGCCAGACCATCACACCGAGCCAAGAGGCAAGGCCTTCGAAGACACCGATACGACCGAGGCGCCCCCGAACCGAGGCTCCCACTGCGGGTCTTCGGTCCCTTTGGCTACACACTGGACCGGACAGACAATGAGGCTCTGGCCAATGCCACCGCTTTCGTACTGTACCCACCGGACGGCGTGGACGCCCATTGGTGGCTCGGGATCCGCCTGCGCCGGGCGTTGACGCATTTCGCGCCTTCGGAGACGCCCGTCACACGGAAAGCACTGGAAGAGCTTACTTTGCGCAGCGCGCCTTCGGACGTGCATCACCTCTACACCCTGCCCGGCGACCTTGCCACCCAGCAGAACGAAGAAGAGGGCCGGCTGAGGCTCGGCAGGAACCCCGACCCTGGATCTTCCCAGGGGGCGGACCGGTCGGGCTGTCGAATCTCGAGCTCCATCTTTACCCGGTCCGGAACCCCCACGAGCAGGTGCGCGCCCAGTACCACTACCTCCTGCTTCTCGGTCGCCTGGTGACTGACGCTGCGGGTGGCTTCGAAGTCTTCCTGCCCGAGCAAGCGTGTTGGCTCGATCCGTTTCCGTCGCTCCGCTGGCGTACCCTCGGGAACGGGCAGGTCCCCGCGGACCTCAAGGACCTCAAGTGGGGGCGGATAATCGAGCTTCGTCAGAGTGGCCTCAGCCCGCAATCGAACGAGTGGTCCCAGGCCATCAACCTGCGGGAACTCCTTCGGAATCTATTTCCCGACTCATCGCCCCATCCCGCCGACGCCCCGGCGGCCATTCGCCGGATCAGTGACCTCTTCGGGGTGGAGGTCGAATAGGTCGATTCCCGGTGTGGCTCGAGTGGTCGCCGCAGCGGCTCGACTTCTTCGTGGACGACCAGAAGTACTTCACCCTGGAGAACGATGGCACGGGCGTGGACTCGTGGCCGTTCGACGCGCCCCAGTACCTGATTCTCAACCTGGCGATCGGCGGGGCCTGGGGCGGACAGCGGGGCGTGGACGACGGCATCTTCCCGCAGCGGCTCACGGTCGACTTTGTCCGCGTCTATCAGCGGGCGGCCGCGCGGGAGTGACTCGCCGCCGTCGCGGCCGCCGGCGGACGTCCGCGGCCATCACAGCGGAGAATTGCGCCAGCCGACCGGAAGGGTACTTCCTGAGGCTTCCGCAAGCTGATGGGCTGGGCGGTTTCCCTTTCCTGCGCCCCGCCCATGTGATCCCCTCCCTCTCCTATGCCTGCCGGAACCGATCTCGACGCGGACGCCTCTGCCTCGAGTTCGAGTGTGTCACCGGGAGGTGGGCCCGGGCGCAGGGGAGCCGTAGCCGGTCGAGGCTTCGCCCTCACCCGGTGGAGCGTGGTTCTGAAAGCCGCGCATGCGGTCGGCCCCGAAGCCGAGGCGGCCCTCGCCAGTCTCTGCGAGACCTACTGGTTCCCGCTCTACGCCTTTGTCCGCCGCCAGGGGCACCCGCCGCACGACGCTGAGGATTTGACCCAGGCCTTCTTCGCGCGCCTGCTCGAACGACGTTACCTCCACGGCTTGGAGCGGGAAGGCGGCCGCTTCCGGTCGTTTCTCCTCACCGCCCTGAAACGGTTCCTGGCCAATGAGGTGGGATCGTGTCCGAGCCGAGAAGCGAGGGGGCCGGCGTGCGATCGTGTCGCTGGACCGCGGCTCGGCGGAATCGCGCTACGAGGTTGAACCATCTCATGCACTGACCCCGGACAAGCTTTACGAGCGGCAGTGGGCGCAGGCCCTCCTTGACCGTGTGATGGGCCTGCTGCGGGAGGAGTACGCCCGCGCGGGCAGAGCCGACTGGTTCACCGCCCTCAGCGGTACCCTGGGTCGTCCGCGCGGAGAAGCCCCCTACCGGGAACTCGCTGCCGGGCTCGGCACGACCGAAGCCGCGGTCAAGATGGCGGTGCAGCGTTTGCGCGCCCGGTACCGGGCCGTCCTGCGGGCCGAGGTGGCCCACACCGTGGCCCGGCCCGAGGAGGTCGGGGAGGAGATCCGCCACCTGTTCGCCGTGTTTGGGGGCTGACGCCAACGCGCCCTGACCGATTCGCGGCCAGAAATACCCCGTTACTTTCACCCCCGTTCGCTTAGGGAACGAGTGAACGCGAATGCGAATGGAGCACACGGATATGAACACGACACGCCAATGTTCCCGCTGCGGCACGGAACTCCCCAGCGACACCCTGGAAGGACAATGCCCGAAATGTCTGCTCGAGTTCGGTCTCGACACCCAGCCGGACCGCGCCGGCCATCCGTCGAACCCTTCGGGGCCGCGCCCCCGCCGATCCCCGCCGCCGATCTGGCCGCGCGCTTCCCGCAACTCGAGATCCTCGAGCTCCTCGGCTCGGGCGGCATGGGCTTCGTTTACAAGGCGCGCCAGTTGAGTCTGGATCGGCTCGTGGCGCTCAAGATCCTGCCGGTGAAGCGCGGCGAGGAGCAGGGGTTCGCCGAACGATTCACCCAGGAAGCACGCGCCCTGGCCCGCTTGAACCACCCCAACATCGTGGCGGTTTACGATTTCGGGAAGGCCGACGACCTTTGCTTCCTGCTCATGGAGTATGTGGACGGCCTCAACCTGCGGCAGTTCGAGCGGTCGGGCGGGGTTTCACCCCAGGAAGCCCTGCGCATCATCCCGGCCATCTGCGATGCCCTCCAGTACGCCCACAACCACGGCATCGTGCACCGCGACATCAAACCCGAGAACATCCTCCTCAACCAGGCCGGCCAGGTGAAGATCGCCGACTTCGGGCTGGCCAAGCTCCTCCAACGCGCCGGGCCCGATCCGGCGTTGACGCGCGCCGAACAGGTGATGGGGACTCCGCATTACATGGCGCCCGAACAGATGGAGCATCCGCTCGAAGTGGATCATCGTGCCGACCTGTACTCCCTGGGGGTGGTGTTCTACGAGATGCTCACGGGTGAACTGCCCCTGGGCAAGTTCGCCCCGCCCTCGCAGAAGGTCGAAGTCGATGTCCGCCTCGATCACGTGGTCCTTCGGGCGCTCGAGCGGGAACGCGAGCGGCGCTATCAACAGGCGCTTGAGATCAAGACGGACCTGGCCGATGCCGCTGCCGCCCCACCGGTCTCCCAGCCCTCGCCGCCGCCGGATCCGGCGGTCGCCGGATGGTGGGCCGCGCAGCGGTCGGTCCGCGGTCCCGCCGTCGGTCTGCTGGTGACCGGCATCCTGAACTGGGTGCTGGTTCCGTTGTTTGGACTTGTCGGGACCTATTTTGCCTCCGCCCGTGGCGCCACCCCGTCGCTCGTCTTTCTGGGGTCGCTGCTGGCGCTGCTGGTCGTCAGCAGCTTCATCATCTACGCCGCGCTGAAGATGAAGGCGCTCGAGGCCTGGGGCGTGGCCGTCGCGGGGAGCATCCTGGCCATCGTGGTCTCTCCGGGTAACTGGATTGGCCTGCCGATCGGCATCTGGGCGCTCGTCGTGTTGACACGGCCGCCTGTCAGGTTGGCCTTTGCCCAGAAGCCCGCCCGGCTGGACGTATCCCCGTCGGTCCCCCCACCTGGCGACCGAACGTGCCGGCGATGCCCCCGGCGCTGGTTCTTCACCACCGCCACCGTGGTGTTGATCGCCGCTGGCCTGGTCCTCCTTCTCATCGTGGGGGCGGGACTGGTCTTCACCACGCTGCCGGCTTTCGTGCGCGCCCGGCAGGTCTCGCAAGAGCAGGCCGCCCTGGCGCTGCGCGCCAACGCGACGGTCCTCCAGGCGTTCACCACGAACGACGTGCCGCTCGCCGGCCAACTGACCGTCGCGGAGGACGCCTGGCTGCTCGATGCGAAGGGAAGCCAGCCCGTGACGCTGTACGAACTTGCGGACCTTAACGTCGGGCCGGGCGCCCTCTTCTTCGAGGCGGAGCTCCGGACCGAAGACCTCGAGGGGCGGGTCTACCTCGAACTGTGGTGCCGCGTGCCAGGACGTGGCGCGGTGGCTGCCCGCGGACGGGACCACACCCTCAGTGGCACCACCGGGTGGGTGTCGAGCCAGGTCCCGTTGCTCCTGGCCCCCGGGGCGACTCCGGATCGAGTCCGCCTGAATCTGGTCGTCGAAGGCACCGGGCGCGTCTGGATCCGCAACGTGAAGCTGTCCCATGCGCCCAAAGCACGGTGACCTTCAGTTGGCCCGTGGCCGATGAAACCCGTGTTCTGGTCAGTAACTGCGCGAGAGCCAGCGGGCTGCCGGCGCCGGCGGACGATTACACCGGCTGGTGGCACGCGCACGGCGAGGAGGTCAAACTCGCTGATCTCTGGCTGGATTGGTCCTGGCCTGAACCGCGTCATCGCCGTACCCGGTTGGTCGGCGGACGGCAACGATTGGTGCCTCGGGTTGCTTCTTGGGTGCGGAGCGCGCATCCTGACGCCATGAATCTGCTCGATCGGATCACGGTGGAACCCGGCAAGTGCGGCGGCAGGCCCTGCATCCGGGGTCAGCGAATCCGCGTCACCGACGTCCTGGACTTGTTGAGCCACGGCGCGTCCCAGGAGGAGATCCTGGAGGACTATCCCTTCTTGGAGCGTGAGGACATTCTTGCCGCCATCGCCTATGCCTCGCGGCTGACCGATCACGTCGTTCTCCGCGCCGCTTGAACTTCCGGGCGATGACTGTCCCCGAGGCGCTGGCTGTGGTCCGGCGGTATCACGAGCAAACCAAGCATCATCCCGACCGCTATGCTCGCGGGCCGGGCCATCTCGACTGGGCCAATCAACCGGCACCCTTCCGCGAGTACATCGGTGCTCCCACCCTCGACCTGCCTCTGGCCGGCCAGGATGATTCCCCGTTGTTCGTCGAGCTGATGGCGGGTCGTGATTCGCCCGTGCGACCGCTCAATCTCGCCACGCTGGGCCGCTTTCTTGAGAGCTCGCTGGGTCTCGCGGCCCGGAAACAGGCCGGGGGAAACGCGCTGGGCACTCCGCGTCAACCCTTCGAGCGGCAACCTCCATCCCACCGAAGCCTACCTTCTGCTGCCTCCACTCGAGGGCCGGACCGACCTCGCCGGTGTTCACCATTACCTGAGCCGGGACCATCGGCTCGAACAGCGCGCCCGGACGACCTCACCCGCGTTCGTGCCGGCCGGCGGGTTTTGGGTGGCCCTGACCACCATTGCCTGGCGGGAAGCCTGGAAGTATGGCGAACGGGCCTTCCGCTACTGCCAACACGACCTGGGCCATGCGCTGGCGGCCTTGCGCGTGGCCGCCCAAGCCCTGGGGTGGAGTATGCGACTGGTGCGGAACTGGAGCGAACCAGCGCTTGCCCGGTTGCTCGGACTCGACCGCGCGGACGAGTTCGTAGCCGACGAACCCGAGCATCCCGAGGCCCTGGCCTGGGTGTCAGTGGACGGGTCGCATCCACCCCACGCGTTGCCCGACCCGCCGACGGCATGGTGCGGCCGGGCCAATCAGCTCAGCCGGACGCAGGTTCGCTGGCCGATCATCGACGAAGTCATGACCGCCTCATCGTGGCTGGAGCCGGGAACGGTCAGCGAAGCGCAGCCCCTCGACGCGGGTGACACCCACGCGCCGCTGCCCTGGGGCGATCCGCAGCCGCCTCCCACCGAACTGACCACGGACCGCCTCGTCCGGCAGCGTCGCAGCGCGGTGGCCTTCGATGGCCGTACCCCGCTGAGTCTCGAGACCTTTCTCGCCCTCCTCGACCTCACCCTGCCTCGCCCCACGCGGCCGCCCTTTGATCTCGGGCTGGGAGCGGCACGCGTGCACCTGATGCTGTTCGTGCACCGGGTGGAGGGCCTCGAACCGGGGCTCTATGCCTGGGTGCGGAACCTCGCGGATCTGCCGGCCTTGAGGGCCGCCCTGCACGCCGGGTTCGAGTGGCGTCCGGTGGGTCCTGCTGCGGAACGGTGGCCCTTGTACCGCTTGCACGCGGCCGACACACAGGACTTTGCCCGGATGGTTTCCTGCCACCAGGACATTGCGGCGGACGGCGCATTCAGCCTGGGCATGCTGGCGGCGTTCGACCCGGTTCTCGACCGGCACGGCCCGGCGGTGTACCGGCATCTTTTTTTGGGAGACTGGGTTGATTGGGCAGATGTTCTACCTGGGCGCCGAGGCAGCGGGCGTGCGTGGCACGGGGATCGGATGCTTCTTTGACGACCTCATGCACCGCGCGCTGGGACTGGCGGATCGCCGGTGGCAAAGCCTGTACCACTTCACGGTCGGGGGCGGTCGAAGACGCCCGGCTGATCACGCTCCCGCCCTATGCGCACCGCACCCGCGATCTTGCCGAAGCGCCATCGCCGCACCATGGTTCGCCATGATTCCGACGTGCTCCGGCATTGGCATGGCACCCATGAAAGCGCGAGTTGGCTGCTGGTTCCGGGAACAGTGGATTCGCACCTGCCGGCTGGTGTCCGTCCTGGGTTGCCTGGTGTGGGCCAGCGCCGGAAGCACGGCGTCCGAGCCAGATGCCGGGGCGGCGGTCTGGGAACCGGTGGGTCTTTCCGGCGGTGGCGGGATGTTCACCCCGGCCATCTCATCCGCCGACCCCAACTTGATGATGCTGAACTGCGACATGAGCGCTGCCTACATCTCCGAGGATGGCGGGCGTCACTGGCGCATGATCCACCAGGCCCAGCTCCGCAGTGATACCCGCTGCCGCCCGGCTTTCCATCCCACGGACCCGGCCGTGATCTTCGCTTCGTCGGGCGGACGGCTCCGGATCAGTCGCGACCGGGGACGCACCTTCGCGCCGCACGGCGACCTGCGGGAATCCCTCTACGGCGAGATCGCCATCAACCCGGACGATCCCACCCGCATGCTCGTGGGCACGGCCGGTGGCGGTTGTGCCCGGTCGGACGACGGAGGTGTGCGCTGGCAGGTCTGCGCGGGGCCGGCAGGCCGGGTCCTCGGGTTCCACTTCGACCGCACCCGCGGGGGAAAGACGGTGTTCGCGGCAACCGACCGGGGCGTCTGGCGCTCCGAGGACGCGGGTCGGACCTGGGTGGAACGGACGCAGGGCCTCCCGTGGAAGGAAATCCAGGCGTTCGCCGGCGGCTCCAACTCGGGCGCAGACGTCGTGTGGCTCTACTGTGCCATCCGCAGCCGGACGGTCGAAGGGCGGTTCCAGGGCGGGATCTACCGTTCGCGCGATCGCGGCGAGAGCTGGGAATGGGCCATGGGTTCCGGTCTGAACACGGACACACGTCAGGCCGACCAGTGGGCGTATGGCCCCGTGGCGCAGTACAACTATCTCCTGACCACGGACGCGCGCCCGGCGACGGTGTACGCCCTCAACACCGCCACCGGCTTCCATCCGCCGCATCACGATACCGTTTATCGCAGCGACGACGCGGGGGAAACCTGGCGCGCCACCTACTTCCAGGATCCGCGCTTTCCGCAGTTCAACGTGGCGCACGACTACGTCACCGCCTCGACCGGCCAGTGCTTTAAGGGGGGTGAGACGCCCTTCGGGGTGGCGATCTGCAACTCCGATCCCCATCGCGTGCTGCTGGTCCGCAACGAGGCGCACCTCACCCACGACGGAGGCGCGGCCTGGTTCGTGGGCAGTACCTACCCGGCCTCCGAAGGTCCGCCGGGCCCGGATACCGCCTGGGTCTGCAACGGCCTGGTCGTCACCACCACCTGGCACTACTACGTGGACCCGCACGAGCCGGATCGGCACTACATCGCCTACACCGACATCGGGCTCTCCCGTTCGCTGGATGGCGGCCGGACCTGGCGGTGGTGGAACCAGAAGACCTGGGCGCCGTGGCGCAACACCTGTTACGAGCTCGCGTTCGACCCCGAAGTTCCCGGGCGGATCTGGGGGCGTTCTCGAGCATTCACGACATCCCGAACGACAACATCATCTCGGAGCGGCACGGCCACCGCGGCCCGGGTGGCGTCTGTGTCTCGCGCGATTTCGGCGCCTCGTGGCAGGTGGAGGCGGAAGGCCTGCCTGCGCGGCCGGTCACTTCCATTGTGTTGGATCCGCGGAGCCCCCGTGACCGGCGGACGCTCTATGCCGGGGTGTTCGACGAAGGGGTCTTCAAGTCCACCGACGACGGGCGCACCTGGACTTTGAAGCGCGAAGGCCTAGGGCATCCGGACAACCGGCGGGTTTCCCGTGTTTTCCTGCACGCGGACGGCACGCTGTTCGCGAGCATCTGTGCCAAGCGCCCCGCCGCCGGTGCGCCGCTCATGAATGCCGGCGTGGGCTTGTACCGCTCCCGCGATGGCGCCGAAACCTGGGAACCGATGAACCGCTCGCTTCCCCTGCTTTACGTGAAGGACTTCTCGGTTCACCCGCGCGACAGCCGGCGCGGGCTGCTGGGCGCCTGTGATGCCGGCCGCGGCGACCAGTCCGGGGGTCTCTACCGGACCGACGATGGGGGCGAGACCTGGCGCCGGATCGGTCGGGAAGGGCCCCAAACCTTCGGCGGTTACTTCCACCCGACCCGCGAGGGCTGGCTTTACATGACCCTGACCGAAGGCGCGCCGGGGGCCGGGCTCTGGCTCTCGCGCGACGACGGCCGGACCTGGCAGGCTTTCGACGGCCTGTCGTTTGCCAATATCCAGCGGGTTGCCTTTGACCCGGCCGACCCTTTGCGGATCCGCGTCACGACGTTCGGCGGCAGTGTGTGGCATGGCCCGCTGACCCCCGGGGGCCCGTGAGGACCTGGACGGGAGAAGGTCTCCTGAACTCCACGCCCCTCGGGCGGCGACCGCAAGACTCTGCCAGCAGGCGCACCCCCTCCTTGACCCGGAAGGGTGGACCCGTTTGAGTGCTCCCCACTCGCTCTGCCTTGCGATCATCATGTGCTTCGCCCGCGCCCAGTCGATTGAACTCACCCTCGCGTTCGTTGCCGTTCTCGTCCTCGCGCCCTGTCGTGGTCATGGTCAGGAACTCACGTTGGAGACGGCGACACCCAGCCCCGGGTGTTTCGATGTCGTCGAGTTCCAGATCGGCGGGGTGGGGTCCGTGGCGGATCCGTTCGACCCCGCTGTCGCCGATGTGTGGCTCGAGGTGACGTCCGGGCAGCGCACGTGGTCGATCCCGGCCTTCTTCAGCCAGTCGTACGAGCGCCGCCGGGTGGGAAGCGGTCCTGCTGCACGCGATTGGTTTTACCCCGTGGGCTTGCCCGGTTGGCGGGCGCGCTTTGCCTGTCCCGAGGTCGGCGTTTATCAAGCGGTGGCGGTCCGAAGGAATGGTGGTCGCCGCTCGGCATCGGCGCCTGTCACGGTTCTTTGCCGCCCCTCGGACCGGACCGGGTTTGTCCGGGTGAGCCTACGTGACCCGCGCTGGCTCGAGTTCACGACGGGCCAGCCGTTCTTCCCGATCGGCCAGAACCTGGCGTTCATCGGTTCCCAGCAATATGTGACCGTGAGCCGGGCCGAGGAGATCTTTGGCCGGCTCGCTGCCAACGGCGCCAACTACGTGCGCGTCTGGACCGGATGCGAGGACTGGGCGCTGGCCATCGAGGCGCGCAAGAGCGCCTGGGAACGGTCCTGGGAACGCCAGTCACCCGTGCGTCCGCTGCCCGGGAACCCGGATCGCCGTGGTGTGCTGCTCACCAACACCTCCGTGGCCGTTCGTCCTTCGCATGACGTCGCCCTACGACCTTCTACGGCCTACGTGGTCACGGGGCGCGTCTGTGGAGCGGCGGGAAAGGAACTTCGCCTTGAGGTCCAGGGAACGACTTCCCCCAACCTCCTGCCGTCGACCCCGGACACGTGGTCGACGTTCCGGCATGAGTTCCGCACGGGCGCCCAGGAGCATTGGCTGTCGGGGATGCGTTTCCAACCCGCGGGCGCCGGCGCGGCCTGGCTCGACGCGCTCTCGCTCCAGGAGCTGGGAGGTGGTCCGGAGCTTCTGTGGGAAGCGGACGTCAATCGCCCGACGCGCGGATGGTACAACCCGCTGGATGCTTTCTGGCTGGATGAACTCCTGCGAGCCGCCCAGCACCATGGACTCCACCTGCAGCTCTGCCTGCTCGCGCGCGACCTTTACATGAATTCGCTGCGGGGCGCGGACAGCGCCGACTACACCAAGGCCATCGCCGACGCGAAGCGCACGTTCCGCTACGCCGTCGCACGCTGGGGGGCCTTCACCAGTGTGGCCGCCTGGGAATACTGGAACGAAAT
Organism: Verrucomicrobiota bacterium; assembly: GCA_027493615.1. Lineage (GTDB taxonomy): Bacteria > Verrucomicrobiota > Verrucomicrobiia > Limisphaerales > J093 > DSVZ01. The sequence goes on along the minus strand of JAOSKK010000035.1, from coordinate 213,220 downwards.
GGACCCCGGCCTTCCCACCGACCGCTTCTACACGGAACTGGGCGAGTACCTCGAACAGATCGATCCGTACCGCCACCTGCGAACCACCAGCACCTGGGGGCCTTCGCCGAAGGACTGTCGCCACCCGAAGCTCGACTTCGCCGACGTCCACTTCTACCTCCGACCCGCGGACGGCGGCCGATTGCGCGACGAGGTGGAAGCGGTGATCGACCGGGCCCGATGGCTTCGCGAGCATGCCCCGGGGAAGCCGGCGCATCAGGGGGAATCAGGGCTCGCCGATGACCAATGGCGGATCACGGCGGAGATGCAGCGGAGCCCGGAACTGGTGGACTTCCACAACATGCTGTGGGCGTCGGCACTCTCCGGGACGACTGGCACGGCCTTGCCCTGGTGGTGGGAACGGCTGGATCAACGGAATCACTACCCGCTTTACCGGCCGCTGAGCCGGTTCCTCGCGGACGTGCCCTGGTCCGGCGGCGAGGTCCAGCCGTTCGTGGGCACTGCGGCGGATGACCGGGTGCGGCTCGTGGGGTTGCGCACGCGGACGCAGGCCTGGTTGTGGTGTTTCCACCGGGACGCGGCGTGGCGCCACGTCGTGACCGAGGGCCGTCCGCCAGGAGAAGTGCGAGACGCGGTGTTCGAGCTGTCCGATTGGGCGCCGGCGACCGCCCGTGCCGAGTGGTGGGACACGCGGACGGGCGAGGTGTTGGGCACCGACCGGGTGGCGGTGGGGCAGGGGAGGCTGACGCTGCGGCTGCCGGCATTTACGCGGGATGTGGCCGGCCGGATCCAGGAATGACGTCAGCGAGGTGGTGGGCGCGACAGGAGTTGAACCTGCAAGGCTTGCGCCAATGGATCCTAAGTCCATCGTGTCTGCCAATTCCACCACGCGCCCGGTGCCGGTGCCTTCCCGTCCGGCGAACCGCGAGCCCAGCTTCGGGAAGGTGCGCGGCCCTCGCAAGTGAAAGATGCGCGGAAGCCACGGGGCCGCGGGCAGCGGCGGTTTCACCAGGATCACTGCCGCCCCTCGACCACCGTGGCGTCACCTCGTCCCAACTCCTCCCGCCATCGCCGGTGAAACGCCACGACCGCCGCCTGGCCCGCTCGCTCACCCGCCGCCATCTGGCGTTCGTGCCAGAGCGCCCCCTCCTCCCGCGAAGTGAGCAGCGCTTCCGGATGCCGGGCCTTGAGCTTCAGCCAGCTCGCTCGCCACTCCTCCAACGTCACCGGATCAGTGATCCCGCCCCTCAACCGCGTGCCGGACCAAACCTCCGCAAACTGACCCAGGTCCTCGCCACTCCAGTCGCTGGCAGAGAACGACCACAACCGGACGGCCCCGTCCTGGCCACCCGTCGCCAGCCGTCCGCCGCGAGGATCGAAGACCGCATCGACCACCCCGTCGCCATGCCGCAACGAAGGGCTCAGCGGCTCTCCCGTCAAGACGTCCCACAACCGCGCGGTCCCATCGAAGCTGGCGGTGAGCAACCACTTGCCGTCCCCGCTGAACTCCACCTTGCGAACCGCGCGGCGATGGCGAAGCTCGGGCGTCAAGGGACGACCCGTGTGTCCGTCCCAGATCCGCGCCACGGAGTCCTCACCGGCGCTGGCCACCCGTTGGCCATCCGGGCTGAACACCACCCAGGAAACCCCGTCGTGATGCGGCATCGGTTCCCCGAGCCTCTTGCCCGTCGGGATCTCGTACAGTTGGACCGCGTGCGGTGTTGGCAGGGGATCCATGCCCGCCACCGCCACACGGGCTCCGTCCGGATTCAACGCGAGGGCGAGTGGGGTGCCACGGATGTCGATCGGGCCCGCCAGCCTTCGTCCCGTGGCCACTTCCCAGAACGCGATCTCGCCCTTCCCGTTCGGGGTGTCCCATTCTCCGGCCCCTGTGACCAGGATTCGACCGTCCGGGCTGAACGCGGCGGTGTGCACGTCATAACGATGCGGGAGCGGCTCCAGCAGGATTTGCCCGCCGGGGACCCCCCACAACCGCGCCTGCCCATCTTTGCAGCCGGTGACCAGCCGGGTGCCATCCGGGGCAAACCGCACTACTAGCACCGCATCCGGGTGACGCAAAGGAGGGCACGTCGGAGACCCCGTTTCCGGATCCCAGAGGCAGGCGGTGCCGTCCCCGCTCGAACTGGCCAGGTACCGGCCGTCCGGGCTGAAATTAACATTCCCCAGACCCGCTCGGTGCTGGAGCGGCGGAACGGCTTCGCGAAGCGTGTCCGCTTCCCAGAGGCGTGCCGTGCGGTCCACGCTGCCGCTCGCCAACCATCTCCCGGCGGAGTGATACTCCAGGTCCATCAACCGTTCCGTGTGCGCCGCCACCGGCGCCGATGAACTCGGGGACACCAAGTCCCACAGATGCCAACTGCCCCCTTTCCCCGAGGTCAACAACCGCCGGCCGTCCGGAGTGAAGGACGCCTGCCAAGCCGCCAGTTGATGATGCAGCGGCGCGACCACTTCCCGGCTCGTGTTCACGTCCCAGACCCGCACCAGCCCATCAACGCCCGCCGTCGCCACCCAACGTCCGTCCGGGCTGAAACACGCCGAGCGAACCGGCATCGGAAACCGCCATACCGGCGTCACCGGCTTGCCCGTGTCTGCCGCCCAGACCCGCGCCTCCCCGCTGGTCGAGAACAAGCCGCCCGCCGTCAGGATCCGCCCGCCGTCCGGGCTGAATCCCACCTGCCAGACGGTGCCCCCGTCGCCGTGCTCGAGCGGCGGCACCGCTAGTTGCCCGGTCGCGATGTCCCAAAGCCGGGCCCGGCCATCGCCACAGCCCGTCAGCAACTGCCGGTTGTCCGGGCTGAAGACGATGTGCCTCACGTCGTCCGGGTGTTCGAGCGCCCCGCCGACGGGCGCGCCGTCCTCCACCCGCCAGACCCGCGCGGTCTGGTCGAATCCCCGGAGGCGAGCCAGCGACCATCATGACTGAAAGCGACCGCGCGCAGGCCCAGGCGTCCCGGATGCACCAGCGGCGGTCCCACCGGTCGGCCCGTGTTGGCGTCCCACAACCGGGCGGTGGCGTCGTACGAGACCGTGGCCACCAGCCGGCCATCGGGGCTCCAAGCCGCCCGCGTTACCATCGGCCCGTATTTGTCGCTGCCTTCTCCGCCCAACTGGCGCTGCCTCAGCGCACGAAGGCTCGCCTCATCCATGCCTTCAGCTTGGACCAACGGCGGCGTCAACCGCTCCCCGCTGACCGCATCCCAGATCTGCGCGGTCCCGTCGTCGCTGGCGGTGATCAACCGCCGACCTTCCGGGCTGAAGGTGCCGTGGGAGATGCGCTTGGCGTGGGGCAGGGGCGGCGTTACCGGTTCGCCCGTCTCCGTGTCCCACACCCGCGCGGTGCCATCGTCGCTCACGGTCAGGAACCGGCGGCCATCGGGGCTGAGCTCGGAGTGGTTGATCGGCCCGGCGTGGGTTCCCATGCCCACCGGTTTGGGACATTGCTGCCGCACCGCCTCGATCCGCAGGCGATGGGCTTCCTCCCGCTTCCGGATCACCCTGCTCCAGTCTGAGGGCCTCCACCAGCCACGGCAGCGACGCCATCAAGTCCCCTTCGTCCATGAGCCGAACGGCGGTCGCGACGTGCAGTCGCACCAGGCGATCCCGGCTCTCACCGGCCAGTCGCTCCATCGCCTCGGCCTGCCGGTATTGCCACACCGACACCGCGCCGACCACAACGCCGGCTGCGAGGGCCGCCACGCCAATCCGCTTGACCCGCGCCATCCGCCGCTCCAACACGCGCAGGCGACGCACCGACTTGCCCGCCGCCAACAGCAACAGGTCCTGCCGCAACTCCTCGGCTGAGGCGTGGCGCCGGGGCGCCTCCGGATCGCATGCCCGCAGAATCACCTGGTTCAGCTCGGCCAACACCCGGCCGTCGCCTTCGCTCACCCCGATGGTCGGCGGGTTGGGGAACTCGTGCCGGTCGTTCCCCGTCGCCATCTCATAGAGCAACTTGCCGAAGCTGTAGACGTCCCCACGCACCTCGCCAGGCCCTTCCGGAGGGATGAACCCATCGGTGCCCACCCACGAGTGCGGTTCATCGGCCAGGGTGACCAGGTCGATGTCCGCCAGCTTCGGCACCCCACCGACGAACACGACATTCGAGGGTTTGAGATCGCGATGGATCAGCCCGCCCTGATGCAGGAACTCCAGGGCTTCGGTCAGGGCAATTCCCAGGCGCAGGCATTCGCCCACCGGCAACCGGCCCTCTCGTTTCAGCCGGAGGTGCAGGGTGTGTGGCACGTAGCCGGCCGTGCCGTTGGCCGCTTCGGGCGCGGGACCGGCGGCGGCAGGCGGGCCGGCATCGTCCGCCACTTCCATGACGTAGTAGAAGTAGCCCGCCGACGAGTTCTCGCCCAGGTGCAGCACATCCACGAGGCCCTCGTGCGCACGGGAAATGGGTTCGTACCGACGGATGCCCTGGAGCACGCGTTCGTAGGGGCGGGCCTGCTGAAACTGGTCGCGGTACACGACCTTGACCGCACGCAGGGTCCCCATCCGGTTGCGCGCCAGCCACACCTGGCCGTAGGCACCTTGGCCGATGAGCGCGAGCAGGTCGTGATCGGGGATGATAGGCAAAGGCCGGCGCCGGCCGTCGGGCGGCGAACAAGGAGCATCGGGTTGAGAAGCTCCGGGTTGCATGGTGCGCAGACTGCCAGAACGCCACCACGCTGCCAACAGCTTGTTGATCACTTCGCCGAGTCGGCTGCATCCTGGGCACGAGCGCGAACCCGGTCGGTCTGAGATGGTTCGTCAAGCCCGCATCTGTTGCACCGCCGATGCTCGTCGGGAGTCGCGAAGCGTTTGGAGTGCGCCGACTTCGAGCGGCGCTTTTCGTTGTGGTTCCGCTCACGTCCCTTACGTCAACGACCGCCGCCCGCCACGCAAAGCGGCGCTCAAGCGCGACGCACTCCAAACGCTTCGCGAGCACCGCGGCCCTCGCCGACCCCGCGAGCCTCCTGCCTCCCGACCTTCGTGTCCTTCAACCCTCCGACGACCGTCCCTTCAGGCGGCTGCCCGCCATCCCTTCCCCGATCTCGATCTGCCGCTGCGCCTCCGCAAGGCACCGGCTGAAGATCGGCGCCACGCGGAACCTCGTCACATAGACGCGCGCCAGGCTCACCCCCAGCCTCCGAGCCACCTCCCGCGCTGACTGCTCCTTCACCACCAGCAGATAGAAGATCTGGTAGGGCTGGGGCCGGACGCGGCACTTGAGTTTCACCAGGGCGAGCTCCACCACCGCCTCTCGCCACTCGGCTTCCCACACCGCTTCGAGGTCCAAACCGTGGGGATCGGCGACCTGCTCGACCGCCTTCCCGTTCCCAAGTCCTCCTTCCACGCCCCGTCGTCCTCCCTCGGCGCTTTGGCGTCGGCGGAGGAAATCCACGATCCGCGACTCGGTCAACCGCCGCAGCCACGACTTGAACGAACACGTCTCCGGACGGTACTCGAAGCCCGGCATCGACTTGAGCACGGACACCATCGTGTCCTGGGCCACGTCCTCGGCCTCCGTCTCGTTCAGGCCCCAGCGCCGTGCGACCCCGCAGAGGAGCCGGCGATAGACGCGGTCGAACTCGCGCCAACCGGCCTGGTCCTCGGGGTTACGGATCCGGGCCAGCAAGCTGGCGCGGGTCTCGAGCCACTCGCTTGTATCGCTCTTCATGATGCCACGGGCCGGCTCTGGCGGTACGCGGAGCCGCCGCGGCTCCGGCGTTTCCCGGATTCCACACGCATCATCCACAACTCCAGTCCTCTCCGCAAGTGGTCCCTCGACGAACCACAAGCTGACGGGTCTTCGAGCCGGAGCCGGGCTTCCCGACCCCTCCCGCAGCCCCATACCCGCCCCTCTCCCCGGCGTGCTGCTCCCTCACCCTCTTCTCATCGCCGGCCGCAAAGCGTTTCTTTCAGAAAAATGCGTTTGGCGAAAGAAAAGTGAAAGATCCCGCTTACGAAATCCGTTTAGACGGTTAGAGCCCGATGCTGTGTCACGATGCTTTCAGCTTTTCAGCCCAGATATTCAACCGTCCGAAACACAAACCCCCACAAACCATGAGATACCAAGTCCTGTTACAGCACCTCACTCGAGCGAGCGTGGTCGCCCTGATAGTCAACCTGCAGGCGCAACTCCTCCTGCCTCCCGGCAACCCGGCTGGAACCATGACCGCAACCCTGCCCGGTGGTCCCGTGGGCCATATCGCGTTCCACTCCTCAAGCGCCACTCCGGACGATGCGGGCAACTTCACGGCGCAAGTGCACTCGGCGGTAACCGTAGGCAATAGCTTTGGACTCGAAACGTTGACGTTCTGGTACCAAGTGACCAACATGGATCAAATCCCCAATGGCAGCCCTCTCGTTAGCCTTGGCATACCCATGCCCGCCGCGGCCGCAGTCATCGTGGATCAGAGCAATTCAGGCAGGCTGGCCTCGCTGGCCCTCAACACAGGCTCTTCCGTTTCACTGTTTTGGACCGTCAATCCGATCAACGAAGGCCAATTCAGCGCGTGGCTTTCAATGGAGACCCCGCACATCTTTTTATATGACAAGGACAATCTCGGTGATCGACGGAACGTCCGAGGAGGTCGCGGCGCTGGTGCCTTGGGCGGCCGGAGGGGGTTTGGTTGGTGACTTGGATGGCGATGACACCATTGACTTGCGTGATCTGCGGCTCCTGATGGCCGCGATCCGCAACGGGACGAATTTGGAGGACTACGACTGCAACGCGGACGGCAAGGTTGACGCCGCAGACGCCCGGTGGCTGATCTTGCACTTTACCCCGTGAGTGCGAGCGGCGCGCTTGGGATTGCCTCTAGATCCAGTCCTTGAATCCATGTAACCGCACAATCGTATGAGAACATTCGCGCAGGTCATAGCCTTTGGTGTGGGTTTGGCCCAGATTGCCGGCCAGGCGGAGGGGATCTGCCTCTCCTTGGCGCCACAGTCACCCACGGTGGAATGTGGCGAGACCACGACCGTGGACTTGGTGATCAGCGGCTTCGGAGACCGCACGGCACCCTCGTTAGGGGCCTACAGTGTTGGTCTCTCGTACGATGCCTCGCTGCTGGAGGGCGTATCCGTTGTGCCGGGCGAGCATGTCACCGTTTACCCAGAGCTGCGTCTGGTAGAAGCCGAACAGGGGTGGTTCTACCTGTTTGAGGTTGCGTTTGACGAGCCAGCCGCTCTTAACGCAAGCCAACCCGGGACCTTTTCGCTGGCGTCGTTCCACCTCAAGGGTTTGGCTGGCGGCCGGAGCGTCATCCAATTCGATCCGAATGTAACCAGCGTCTCGGATGAGGAGGGTAATTCATTGAGCTTCGCCACGAGGGTTTGTGAGATCACGGTCATCGACAACAGTTCCCCGCCAGCGGCGGAGGTGATTCTGCGCATCGAACCACCTTCGCCCAGTGTCGAGCGCTCTCAGAGGACACATGTGGACGTCGTCGTATGCGGCCTCGGAGCCCAGACGTCTCCCTCGGTGGGAGCGTACAGCATCGCTATTGTGTACGATCCCGCGGTTCTCGCGGGCCTCTCGATAACACCGGGCGCCTACCTCGCCACCGATCCCGAACTGCGGCTGGTCGAGATGAATTCAGGGTGGGCGTACGTGTTGGAAGTCTCGCCGGCCATGCCCGAGCAGTTGAACGCGTCGCAACCCGCCAGCTTTACACTGGCCACCCTCGAGTTCGAGGGGCTGATGGGAGGCAGCACGACCCTGGAGTTCGATCCGTTGCTGACGAGCGTCTCGGATGAAAACGGGGTGTCCCTGCCGTTCCTGACGACGGGTGGAACGATCACGGTGCTGGAGGTCAACGAACCCCCGACTGCCTACGGCCAGTCGCTGACAACGTACGACAAGCAGCCGCTGGAGATCACGTTAAGCGGCTTCGACATGGAGACGGACGACCTGCAGTATCGGATTAGTGCGGGACCAACGGCTGGCAGCCTGTCCGGCACGCCTCCGAACGTGATGTACACACCGCCTTTCCCGTACACGGGCAAGGATCTCTTCGTGTTCGAGGTGGAGGACGAGGCGGGCGCGACGGCGGCCGCGACGATCGAGATCACCATCTTGCCATCTGTCGTGCCGCCGGTGGCTGCGGCCGGCGAAGACCAGATCGTCTTTGCCGGAATGGATTGCCTGGCAGCGGTGACCGTGAGCGGAAGCGTCTCTGGGGCGCCGGACGGAACTTCATTGATCTACGGATGGGAGGTGCGGCGGCAGGGGGATCTGGTGGCGACGGCCACGGGAGCCGAGGCGGTCTGGAAACTGCCGGTGGGCAATTATGAGGCAACCTTGACCGTGGAGGTCGTCATGAACGGTGTGGCGGTGACGGCGGTAGACAGTCTTGCGATCCAGGTCTTGCCTTCGGCACCCACCCTCGCAGGGATGACACCCACCCTGGCTTACGCGGAGGGTCCGGGGTTCGAACTCATGCTCACCGGTGGCTGCTTCCCGCCAGATTCCACGGCGCGCTGGAACGGAGAGGCGCGCGCGACGACGTGGATCAGCCATTCGGAGTTGGTGGCGTCGATCCCGGCTGCGGATCTCGTAACGGGCCTTGATGTGTCGGTGGCGATCGTCGACGTCGTTGCGGCCGACGGGGGCGTGTCCAATCCGTTGGCCTTCAGTGTCGTGAGAGACACAGTAGGTGAAGCTCAGGCGTCGATCGCCCAACCAGGCGAAACGACGACTGTGAGTACGGCACCCGCCAACCCAGGGGAGGCGGGGGTAGCCGCCGTGGTGGATAACACCGGTGCCGAGCCGGTGACCGTTTTGGCGGCGACCTACGTGAGCCAACCGGCGGGAGCCACGGACTTCAAGATGGGAGACGCCTCGTTCGTCGACGTGCAGATCCTGGGGGCGGACGAGAGTGTCTCTGCCACCCTGTCCTTCTACTACCCGTCCACGATCACCGGTGGCAAAGAAGTGAGCCTCAAGCTCTACTACTACAATGGGGGCAATTGGGTTCAGGTCCGGAGCAGCGGTGATGTGGTTCCTGTGAAAGACACGACGGACAATCTGGACGGAACCGTGTCCGGTGGCCGTTTCACGGTGATCGTCGACAGCACGAGCACGCCCAAGATCTCCGAGCTGGAGGGCACCGCCTTTGGGGCGATCGACAGCGTGCCGCAGATCCAGGCCATCACGGGAATCAGCGCCCCGGTGGCGTTGGGCACCCCGATCACGCTGACCGTTGAGTACGCCGTCTTGGGTGACCTGGCCCAGGCAAGCGTGGAGTTTGCGTGGGACGACGGCACGCCCGCCACGGTCATTCTGCCCGATGCAGCGGGTCGTGCCTCCGCCAGCCATCTCTACACGGCGACGGGCATCTACGGCGTCACCGTGCGAGTCACGGACGCGGCTGGGGACGCGGCTGAATCCCGATACGAGTATGTGGTCGTCTACGATCCGAGCGGTGGCTTTGTCACCGGCGGTGGTTGGATCGAGTCCGCGGCCGGCGCGTACCCGGCGGATCCGCGACTCACCGGCAGGGCGAACTTCGGATTTGTGTCGAAGTATCAGAAGGGTGCTCAGGTGCCGACGGGCACCACGGAGTTCCAGTTCCAGGCGGCGGCTTTTGCGTTCAAGAGCACCCGCTACGAGTGGCTGGTCGTCTCGGGCGCGAAAGCCCAGTACAAGGGCATCGGCCAGGTGGATGGGGCAGGGGACTATGGTTTCCTGCTGACCGTGACAGACGGACAACTGGCCGGCGGTGGGGGAACTGACAAGTTCCGCATCAAGATCTGGGAGCGCCAGGATGGCGTCGTCGTCTATGACAATCGCCTCGGGGTCAGCGACGACCTCGACGGCGCGGATCCCCAGGTGCTGGGTGGGGGTAGTATCGTGATCCACCGGGCCAAGTAAGCGCCGCGTACGCCGCACAGGTCGGTCATCGTCAACCGGTCCGTCCGAACGGCGCATGGGCGAGGAGCTCATGCGCCTTTGAGTGTCCAAGACGCCCCGCTGCCGGTCCGGTGTTCCTCGAGTACTGGCAGGACAACCTGAGTCACACCATCGACGGCTGGCAGCCCCTGGGTGGGCCGCCTTTTTCAGTCACCATTGCGCCCGGTGCCGAATGGTCCCTGCGTCTCGCGGTACGACGCAACGCCATGCCGCGGCAGGGCCTCTGCCAATCCGTCCTCGAGGGGCGTGACAACCCTGCTTCCTCGCGCGCCCTCATCCCGGTGACGGCCGGAGGGCTCCAGGGTGTTTCGGTCAGCGCCGCTTCTGCCCGCCAGGGACAGCGACTCCACGGCGTCGCCGGCGTCCAGCCGCATCCGCGCGCCGGGTTGTGGGTTGGCAGCGCGGTCCTTACGAATGTCAGCCGCCCCGCCAGCATCCCGGCCAACCCGTCGCGCGACGTTACAGCACCGTTGCCTTTGCCTTCCCCAAACCGCTGGAGATGGCGGCCAGCGGCAACTTCGGGGAGGCAGACGGGGTCTTCACCTGTCCTGTGGTGCTGCCTTACGACGACCCCCGCAATCCCTTCGTCCACCGCTACCACCCCGATCACGATAACCTGAGTGAACGGTTCGAGCCCGAGCCGCCCATCGCCGGTCCAGCCGGCCCGGAGACAACCGAGTCCTGGACCATCACGCGGAATCTCCGGTTGAGATTCACCGCCGACGATCCCCGGGCTCCGGGTCAACCCGGCTGGGGCGACAACCAGATCGGCGGTCTCTACGAGGAAACCATCCAAGGTCTGCACGCCAGCGACCTGAAGGTCAGCGGCGTCTTCCGCCTCCACCGCGCCTCTGATGTCCCGGTCCTCAACGACGGTCTATCCACCCCATGACCTCCGGGCAGCCCTGTGGTGCAGGCTTCCAGCCTGCTTCCGGATTCAGCCTCTCGCCTGCTTGTGGTGCGGGCTTCCAGCCTGCACCCTCTGCAGATGCTCACCCTGCTGGCCTCTCGTCCGATCTCACCTCATCCCACCAGCCCGCCGGGAGCCCGGTTCTGTTCCTGCGCCGACCCAGTACCTCGCGGGTTGAGCCGGAACGGCAGGCTCTGCAGCCCCATCCCCTATGTTCGCAATCGGCGGAGAGGGCATCGGGCTCTTTCTCCACCGATTCCGAACATCGGGGATTGATAATGAGGGACGAGATCCGCAGCCCCATCCCCGATGTTCGCAATCGGCGGAGGAGCTATCGCGATTGCTGAGTTGGTTTCGAGACAACCCACGACCTCCTGCTTTCGACCCTCGCCCCTTGAACCCTTCAACCGGCTCTCGGCCTATGACCTCCCGCTCCGCAGCTTTTCTGTCTCTTGCGCTTCGTTGCGGCCGCCTCGCCGCGCAATCCGTCCCCGCCCTGATCAACTACCAGGGCTACCTGACCACGTCGAGCAACACCCCGATCGCCACCGCCGACTACGAACTGCGAATCAGCGTCTTCGCCGAGAAGAGCGGTGGCACGGCGGTTTGGGGTCCGCAGGTGTTTGACGGCGGAACCGGCCCTGGCCGGGGCCAGAAGGTCCCGGTGGTGCAGGGCTACTTCAACGTCATGCTCGGTCCGGTCGATACCGCTTCCCCACCTCGCCCCCTCACGGACGCTTTCACCGCGACCAACCGCTATGTCGAGGTCACGGTCGGCGGTATCGGCACTATCGCACCTCGCCAACAGGTCCTGAGTGCGCCGTTTGCGCTGTTCGCCGAACAAGCCAGGACGGCGCAGTCCGTGGCTGGGGGGGCGCTCACAACAACCAGCGACAGCAAGGTCGGCATTGGGACGACGAATCCGCGAACGGAGTTGGAGGTCGCGGGCACGATCGCTGTCCGCCAGCCCGCAACAACCGTCGGCTATGTTGCTTTGAATCCGGGGGATCTGATGCCGCAGGGTACATAGACTGGTACCGCCCTGGTCCAACGCGCATCGCGTACATGGGCTACAAGAACGCAGGCGTCGGTAACCTGAACTTGGCCTTGGAGAATTCCGCCAACTTCGTCGTGTCGGGCGGCAAGGTCGGGATTCGCACCTCCAGCCCGTCGGATGCGCTGCAAGTCAACGGCAACATTAGCTCTCGGGCAGAAACCGCTACTGACGGTTACATCCGATTGAGCCCTGGTGGTGCGGACTACGCTGGCACGGTTGAGTTCTTCAAACCCGGCGGCCCCACCCGCATTGCTTACCTTGGTTACAAGAGTGGTGGCACTGCGAACCTTGGTCTGAATCTTGAGGCAGGAGCCCACTTTGTGGTGGGCGGCGGCAACGTGGGCATCGGCACCAGCGCGCCTTCCGAGAAGCTCGAGGTGGCCGGTACCGTCAAGGCCAATCGGTTCGTCGGGGACGGCTCCGGTTTGATCGGGGCAGCGCCACCCGGCAGCATCATGGCCTACGGCGGGATCACCGCACCTCCGGGCTGGCTTCTCTGCAACGGTGCGACGTACTTGCGAACGGAGTATCCCCAGTTGTTCTCCGCCATCGGCACCGCCTTCGGCGCCCCGGACGATAGCAGGTTCCGGGTACCGGACACCGGGGGCCTGTTCCTCCGCGGCCGGGCAAATGGGAGCACGCACGATCCAGACCGGGACTCTCGGACGGCCTCCGCCGCAGGCGGAAACGTTGGGGATCGGGTTGGGAGCTATCAAGGCAGCCAGTTCGAGTCACACACTCACGCCGCGGCACGGAATTCTGGAGGTAAAGAGCTCGCTTCCGGCGGTTCGGGGTCCAGACCGAGCGAAGGAACTACCGGAGCAGCCGGTGGCTCAGAAACGCGCCCCAAGAATCTCTACGTGAACTACATCATCAAGTACTAGGCAACGATTCCGAACGGATCAAGCCGGCAGTCGCCTGCGCGTTAACGAGAGCACCGCGGAGGTGTTCAACCGCCGCGGTTGCAGCCCAAGCGTCCGATCGTTACTCGAACCCGTTCTCCACTCGCCGGCCGGCCGCATGATCGAAGTGCTTCACGTTACGGGTGACCAGGATGAGACCGTGGGCTTTGGCGCTGGGGGCGATCAGGTCGAACTCCAGATCGCGTTTCATCAGCTCGCTCAGGACGTTCGTATCCGGCAAGAACCTGCGCCAGTCGAAAGCCGGCGGCGGTCGTCCCGGCGTGCGATGGCGTTCTTCCTCGATATGCTCCAGCACTTTGAAGAAGGGACCGTCGTTCGGAATGCCGTCGGGATTGCAGAAACCCCCGGTGGGCGTGCGCAAGAGCCGCGGCCGCGTGAGCTTCCGAGCGCCTTCAACCTGCCGGTGCACCACGGCGCAGACGTGCTGCTGCTCCGCCAACGGCAAGCTCGTCACCAACCCGATGAACAGCACCGCGGTCGTGCCTACGCGGGAGGGCTGAGGCGATGGGGAGGAACGGCAAGCTGTCAGGGCCATCGAGCCCGGCAGCCCTCAAGTCGAGGACACCCTACGAGACGATGATCTCCCTCCCTACGAGTCCCAGCTTGATCGAGCGTGTGGGCGAGGCGTTCGCAAACCAAAACGGCGGTCCGTGCCTACGCGAGGTAAGTCCGGTCTCGTTCCCGAGTCCGGCCACCGCGCATCGCCCACCGCCGATGCTCGCACGCCCGTCTCACGCAAAGCGGCGCTCAAGCGCGACGCACTCCAAACGCTGCGCGACTTCCGCACCGCTGAGGCCACGCGGAGCGTCTGGAGTGCGCCGGCTTCCAGCGGCGCTTTGCGTCCCGCCCGCTACCGCCGCGGTTCCTCCTCGTGTGACTTGGACCCCACCCTTTCATGCCTTCGGATGTCGGCGAAGAGGGCTCCTCGCCACAGTGCGAGCGGGTTCCTCTCTTTTGCGCTCTTTGCGCTTCTTTGCGGCGATTCCCTGCCGATCCATCGGCGATCAAGACGCGAACGGCGCCAGAAGCGGGATGCTCTCCCGCCCGTGCTTCCAATAGACACGGAAGTCGGTGTCGGTGGTGCAGACGATGGTGTCGGGATGCAACTCCGCCAGGCGGACCACGCACGCGTCGGCAAAGTCCATGCCCACGTCCAGATAACGGTCAAGCAGGGCGCGGATGTGAGCGATTTCGCGGCCCAGCGGCAGGAGCACGAGGTCGTTTTGCTCCACCAGGCGCAGGACCGCCGAGGGCCGCACACCATCCTTGGCGACCAGATGACAGACTTCGGCCAGGACCGCCTCACAAACGAGCGCGCCACTGGGCAGGCGGTCGAGCTCACGCGTGGCCCAGGCATGGTGCGAATCCCCGGTGCAAAACCAGCCCACGAGTGGCCTGGCATCCATGATGACGGCCTTCACTTGCCAAAGTCGTCCAGATGCCGCGGGTTCGTCGATAGATCGCTCAACTGGCCTCGCGCCTGCACGTTGAGTTCACGCATCGCCGCACCGAGCGAACGCGCTGGGGGTGTTGCTTCAGCCGGCGCGGCCAGGATCGTCAGCAGCGCGCGCGCCTTGTCGGGCAGGGTTTCGGCGGTGGTGGGCCGCACGCGCCCGTGGTCCAGTTCCACTTCCAGCGTTTGAAAGCTCATGAACCGACGGTATTCAGTGCCAGTCGCAAAGCAAGCTCGCGGAGCTCCGGGCCGAAGCTGGCCGCGCGTCCCCGAACTGTCGGTCGGCGCGAGGGCTTGTCGCCCGCAGCAACGTGGGGCGGTGCCCGGTGTGCGAGTTCGCTCATGGTCTGAGCGGCCCTCTGCGAACCGCATGTGCGTGCTCCTCAGCTTTACGCTCTTTGCGCTTACCTGCGGCTGCCACTGCCTCGCCGCCGACAAGTCCGGCGTCTCCCCGAACACCATCTCCCTGCCGAAGGGCCCCGGTTCCATCGAAGGCCTCGGCGAATCGTTCCAGCCCACCCTGAACACTGGCACGGCGAAGTACGGCGTAGGCCTCACCGTCCCGCCTGGCGTCGCTGGTCAGACCCCAACGCTCGCCCTGCACTACGAGGGTGGTTCCGGTAACGGCCCGCTGGGATTCGGCTGGAACCTGAGCGTGCCGACCCTCCAGCGCCGCACCGACGAAGGCATCCCGACGTATGGCCAGCCGGTTGGATTCGACCGCACCGACGTCTTCATCAATGACAGCAAGGAGGAACTGGTCCTCCAATCAGACGGCTTCTGGTTCAGCAAGAACGAGAGCGCCTTCGCCCGTTACCGCTTCATCCCGCTCAACACGGAACCCTCGACGCTCAGCTCCTTCCAGGGCCACTGGGAAGCCACGCTGCCCGACGGCACCCGACAGGAGTTCGGGCTCACCGACGGCGCGCGCATTCAGTCGGACGCACACCACATTTTCTCCTGGCTCCTCGAGCGCGAAACCGACACGCGCGGCAACCTCATCGAGTACTCCTACATTTCGTTCCCGGATGAGATGAACTTGCACCAGAAGTACATCGCCACCATCCGCTACGGCCCCGGCGCGCCGCCCTGGAGCGATTACCACTTCGTCGTCTTCCAGTACGAGGATCGCCCGGACTGGTTCGAGGATTGTCGGCCCGGCTTCCCGGTCCGGACCGGCAAACGGCTCAAGTCGGTCGTCATCGGCACCCAAGGCCCGACCCTGGCCGGGCATGCGCAAGGCGACTTCGACGGCGACGGCGCGTCAGACAACCTGGTCCGCCGCTACGACCTCGAATACGTCGGGAGTGGTGGTGACGCTGTCCACGGGTCGTTGTTGGGCAAGATCACCGTCATCGGAGCGGATGGCGCCAGCTCCCTGCCACCCTCGACTTTCGGTTACACGATGGGTTCGGCCGACGTCGAGTTCTCGGCGGCAGGGCGGATCATCGGCGGCGAGAACGAACCACCCTGGGTGATGGACAACGCCTTGGTCGAACTGGTGGACCTCAACGGCGACGGCCTGCCGGATCTGCTCAAGACCGACTTCGGCATTCCCGGCTACCACCAGGCCTACCTGAACCGGGGCGAATCGGAGTCCGAGGGCCGCCGCGTGATTCGCTGGAGCGAACCCCTCGAAGTGGCCTCCGCGACCGGTGACGCTCTCAACTTCGGTCTCGCGTCGACCCGCACGCACCTGGCCGACATGGATGGCGACGGTCTCGCGGACCTCGTTCACAAGTCGGGACCCGACGAGGTGTTCTACTTCGTCAACCGCGGGCGGCTGGCCTGGTCGGAGCGCACGCCGATGTCCGTCGAAGCGTTTCCTCCCCGGCGCCGTTCGAAGCGCCGGGCCTCCGGACCGCTGACGTGGACTTCGACAAGCGGATGGACATCATTCGCGGGGACGGCCTCGGGTACCAAGTCTGGTTCAACCTGGGAGGGAACCGGTATTCCGAACGGATCAGCGTGCCGGACGACACCGCCTTCGATCTCGCGCTGATGTCGGTTCAGGTTGCCGACCTCAATGGCGATCGCGTGCCCGACCTTGCCCGCCTCTGGCCGACTGCAGTCGAGGTGACTGCCGGCCTCGGTTACGGGCGGTTTACCGCGACACGCCTCATGGCGCTGCCCGACTGGACCCTGGACGATACGCACCTGAGCATGGCCAAGCTTACCGACATCACCGGCGACGGCCTGGCGGATCTGGTCCTGGAGCGGGCCGCGCCGGGCGAGCTGTGGTTCTGGGTCAACCGCGGCAACTATACGTTCAGCCCGCGCAAACGGGTCACGGGCATGCCGGTCGGCGTCGGCTCGAACGCGGCGATCCGCTGGGCGGACCTCAACGGCAACGGCTCGACCGACCTCATCTACGCGGATGGCGAATCCCTGCCGCGCCTTGCCACGGTGGACATCGGCGGGTTGCTCTGCCAGGGCGGCACACCCAACGCCCTCATCGCCATCACCAACGGCATCGGTCGCGTCACCCTCATCGGCCACGAACCCTCGACGAGGTTCGCCCTCGAAGACGCCGCCGCCGGGCGGCCCTGGCCTGATCCCATGCCGTTCCCGGTGCAGGTCGTGTCCAGCGTCACGAACCTCGATTCGCTGGGCCACGCCTACGTCACGCGGTTCCGGTACCACGACGGCTACTACGACCCGGTCGAGAAGCAGTTTCGGGGTTTCGCCCGCGTCGAGCAGGTGGACACGGGCGATGTCTCGGCCCCCACCCTCGTCACTCGTTCGCACTTCGACACCGGGCGGACCAACGAGGCGATGAAGGGCAAGTTGCTCCGCCTGACCGCCGAGCAGGAGGACGGCGGCGTGTTCTGGGACGAGGAGACCTCCTGGACCATCCCTCCCAAGACGCTCTACACCGGCACCAACGGCACGAACGTCGTCTATGTCCACCCGACCGCGACGGTGAAGGTGATCAAGGAGTTGGGTCAAGGAATCGAGCGCCGGCTGGAAACCGAAACGGACTTCGATGGCTATGGCAATCAAACCCGGTTGGCCGACTACGGCGTCGTGGTGGACGGCGACCGTTCGGCCTTCAACGACGAACGCATCACCACCACGGAGTACGCCATCAACACCAACGCCTGGATTCTGCGGCTGCCCGCCCGGCAGGAGACCAAGGACGAGCACGGCGCCGTGATCTCTCGCGCCGAGTTCTTCTACGACGACGAGACGTTCTCAGGGAGCAATTGGGGCATCCTCACCATCGGCAACCTCACGATGAAGCGGGAGTGGATCGATCCGGCCACGCGGGCGCGATATGTCACTGCCGCGAGAACGAAGTACGATGCGTTGGGAAACCCTGCACTCATTCTCGACCCGCTGGCGGTCGCGCCCGGCGGCGTGCTGGACATCGCGCAGGGCCATGCCCGCGAAATCGCCTACGACCCGCGCTTTCGCACCTACCCGGTCAGGGAGACGATCCACCTGGGGGAGGGCAAGGCACCGCTGATCTTCCGGGCGAGCTACGACGAGGCCTTCGGCACCGTGACCAGTTCCATGGATTTCAACGAGAACGTGACGACCTACGGCTACGATCCCTTCGCCCGTCTCACCAGCATGGTGAAGCCGGGCGACACGGCGGACTATCCTACCGTGGAGTACACTTACGCCCTCGCCGTCCCCTGCGATGCCTGGAGCGCGGAAGGCCTCGTCCGCGGCGCCGGCCTCGTCAATTACGTCGAGACCCGACAGCGCGACAAGACGGAAGTCCGCAGTCCGAAGTCCGAGATGTACTGGTTCTCCCGGCAGTTTGTGGATGGCCTGGGCCGCAAGCTCATGACCAAGACCGAGGCCGAACCCGTTCCTGGCTCGACGGCCCCTCGCGTCGTGGTTACCGAAGCCATCCAATTCAACGCCCGCCAGCAACCCGCCCGCCTCCTCAACCCCTTCTTCTCCCTCCCCGTAGGAGCCGAGGTGACGAGGCTCAAACTGCTCCCGTCTCCGGGTCCACCCTTCCCCGTAGGAGCCGAGGTGACGAGGCTCTGTCTCTACCCGGCCTGGAGGCGACACCCGCACTAGCTCCCGAATCCCCTCCCCTCCACGACCTTCTCGCCTTCGAAAACCTCGAGGACCCGGCCTGGCAGGGCGAGTT
This sequence comes from Verrucomicrobiota bacterium, assembly GCA_027493615.1. Classification (GTDB taxonomy): domain Bacteria; phylum Verrucomicrobiota; class Verrucomicrobiia; order Limisphaerales; family J093; genus DSVZ01. Next base: position 194,844 of record JAOSKK010000035.1, on the reverse strand, counting down.
CCACAACCAAGGGCAACTCGTCACCCTCGACCTCGCCCCCGCCCATGCCACCCGCACCGACTACGACGCTGCCCTGCGCCCCACCCGGGTCACGAATCCCGACAGCACCTTCCGGCGCACGGTTTATGAACCCCTCCTCACCCGCTCCTTGGACGAGAACGACGTGGACCCCGTCTCGGAATACTTCAACACCCCCATGGTCCACTCCAACGACGGCCTCGGCCGCCTCGTTCAGGTGGATGAAGTCACCAGGCTGAATGACGACGGCACACCCAGTGGCACGCCCGCCCTCTGGACGACGCGGTACGAGTACGACCTCAACGACCAACTCACCCGCATCACCGACTCCCAGAACAACGTCAAGACCTTCGCCTACGACGGCCTCAAGCGGAAGACCGGCATGAACGACCCCGACCGGGGCGTGATGACCTTCGTCTATGACGACGCGTCGAATCTCATCGAAACCACCGACGCCAAGGCCCAGCGCATCACCTACACCTACGACGGCGCCAATCGCATCCTCACCGAGACCTACCACGACGGCCAGCCTCCCTCCCTGGCGCCCCCGTAGGAGCCGAGGTGACGAGGCTCAAACCCACTCCGTCATTTACCACTACGACACGCCTTTCCCAAACCTCCCCAAGGCGACAACACCCTCGCCACCGCCCGCAACGTCAAGGGGGCCCTCGCCTGGGTGGAAGACCTCTCCGGCGAAGAGCATACCTCCTACGACGAGCGGGGCCGGGTTGAGGCGGTGATAAAGCGCATTCCCGATCCGCTAGGGCAGAGCCTCCTTACGTCGGCTCCTACGCTGGTTTCGTACCGCACCGCCTTCGCCTACGACTCCCTCGACCGCCTCGTCCGGCTGGAGTATCCTGACGCCGACCAGCTCCGCTACGAATACAACGACCGCAGCCTCCTCCAGCGCATCCCGGGCGGACCGAGCGGCTCCGTCATCTCGAACATCGTCTATCGGCCATCCGGGCAGAACGGCCAGATTGACTACGGCAACGGCGTCCGCACCACCTACGACTACGATTCCCGCCTCCGCCTCCGCGATTTGCATACCCTCGCCCCCACTGGGGGAGAGGGCCAGGGTGAGGGGGCGGACTTGATTCACTTCGCCTACGACTTCGACGGCGTCTCCAACATCAAGACCATCGCCGACCTCCGCCCTGGCTCGGCCGTCCCGGAAGGCGACCCGCGCCGCAACACCCAGCTCTTCCAGTACGACGACCTCTACCGCCTCACCCGCGCCCAATACTCCTTCGGCCTGCCCGGCGGCGCCTCGCGGAACGACGGTGAGATCAACTACCGCTACGACCGCATCGGCAACATGCTTGCCCAGACCAGCACCCTCACCAACCACGTCGAGAAAGGCCTGCCTGTCGCCGACCTCGGTGAGATGGATTCCGGCGGCACACTCGGTCGGTGGAACCGCACCGGTCGCGCCGCGAACGACCCGCCCGGCCCGCACGCGCTGACTGCCATTCGCCACCCGTCACTCGCCACTCGCCAGTATCCCTACGACGCCAACGGCAACATGACGAACATTGACGGCCTGGCCTGCACCTGGGACTTCAAAGACCGCCTCGTGGCCGTGGAGAACGGGGAAATGCGCGCCATCTACAACTACGACTACACCGACCGCCGCATCATCAAAGACGTCGCCTACAAGCCCGGGAGCGCCGACGCCACGAATGACGATTCCCGCATCACGACCCTTTACATCAACAAATACTTCGAAGTCCGCGAACACGACGCGCCCACCAAATACGTTTGGAACGGCAACACCCGCGTCGCCCGCGTGACCGGCTCCCTCAACACCAACGTCCGGGTCCAGCGCCTGCGCGTCTATCTCGGCTGGAACCTCTGCTCTCTGGCCGTTTCATCTCCCTCTCCGCTCTGGGGAGAGGGCCGGGGTGAGGTGCTCTCCGCCGCTTTCCACTGGAATCCCGCGACCCTCGGCTGGGATGAAGTCATGCCGACCGCCACCCTCCCCGCCGGCGCCGTCCTCTGGCTCCAAGCCATCACCAACGCCACCCTGGCCATCACCGGCACGTACTCCGACCCGACGAGCCGCACCGTGGGCCCCACCGGCGACTTCCTGCCCAGCGCCGGTCTCGAAGCCTGGGATCTCCGATCTGCCATCTCCGATCTCCTATCTCCTGCCGTATGGTTCTACGACTCCTTCTCCACCCGCTGGCTCTCCCGGCTACCGCCACCACTGGAACTACAATCCGACCTGCCCTCCTTCATCGCGCCGGGTCAAGCCGTGTTCGTCCGCGCCGACGCCCCCGCCCAACTCGAAGTGCCCGACTCCGCCCTGCGCATCCGCTACTATCACCAGGACCATCTTGGGTCATCGAGTTGCCTCAGCGACTCGGTGGGATACCGCGTTTACGAGTCTGCGCTCTACCCGTTTGGTTCGCCGCGGAACGAGTCTGCTTCGCGAGTCGAGAATGAACCTTATGGCTTTGGGCAAAAAGAGCGGGACTTCGAAAGCAAATTGAACTACGTCGAGGCGCGTTTCCTGACCGCTCCACTGGGAAGATTCCTGCGCGTTGACCCGTTGGCATCTTCCTTGCGCCCTGGGTGGTTCTTGAACCCTCAACGCTGGAACCTATATGCTTACTGCCACAACAACCCGGTCAATTTCGCCGACCCCAGCGGTGAGGTCGCCAACTTCATTATCGGTGCGGTCTCCGGTGCACTCCTGAACGCTGGATCTGAAATTCTAGACCAGTACATTCAACACGCCGGGAAGGGTGGTCCGTTCCAGGTCAATTGGACGAAAGTCGGGGTATCGGCCGGGACTGGTGCGGCAGTCGGGGCCGCTACATCTGGAGCCAGTGCAATCAAGGTTGGTGGCACTCTAGTGAGATTGGGTGTGAGGGCCGGTCTAGAGGCGATTGGAGGAGCTGCCGAAAGTGCAGGCCAACAAATGCTTGATAAGGACGGAGCCGGCAAACCACTGAATCGGTCTGAAATGATAGCCAATGCGATTCAAGGCGCATCCACCAGTATCCTCGGCGAGGCCGCTTCGGATGCACTCAAGGGCTTCTTGAATCGGAAGATTCTCAGGAACGCGCACTTGAATGTCCTTGATAAGGGCCTGGCGCTGGATAGCAAGGCAGCCGTCAAGCACTACAAGTTCATGACGCGGGCTTTTCGGAGCACCGTAGAGAGGGCGGGTGAGGAGATCGGAGAGGCGACTTCGCTTGGGTTGGATGCTTTACGATCACTGGCGACCAACGGTGTGTCCGGGGAATCAGGGGACGCAAAGGGAAACCAGACATCCGCCGGATCGGTGCCTGAAGTCATCGACATCGTCATTGAGGCAAGACCCGAGGACTTCAAAGGACGCCGCTGAATTGCTTGTGGGAAGAACACTGCTATTGCCTGTTTCGCGTCTCCAACATCCAGCCTGCTTGCATGTGTCCGGCACGGCCACCGGCAATCGCGTTCGCTCTGCCAACAACAGCCACTTGGTATGGACTGCTGGCCGCGTGGTCCGGGGCCGTTACGTGCCCGGCGCAGCCGCCCCTCGGCCTCCCCGATCTTGGCTTGCTCCTGTTCGGCTCGATCCCGAATCCCGCCGGTGGACTTCCTTTACCCCCGCCCGCCGTCGCCTGGCAGATTCCGAGCGGCCCGGAACTGGCTTCATTCGGCGGCCATCATCTCACCACACGCTTGGGCCAGAGGCTGGTTGTCCAGCAGATGGTTCTGGCCTACGTGCCCCACGCCTCCGCGCACCCGGCGTCAGTGGTTCTTAAGCGAATCGCGCCAGGGCGGGATGGCGCCCGCCTCCCAACCGACCCAAGTGTGACATGATCCGCGCCTGTGTCTCCTCGAGCTCCCTTGATTTGAGAGCGCACCGGGCCTACGTGATCGGCCGGTCGACGGCCGCCGGAACCTTCGTGGCCCCGATGGGGAAATGGACGGCGGCCAGAGATGATACGAACGAGGCTCTCCATGGCGCGGGTGAAAGATTGTTGTCATCAGTGCATTCTGACGGGTTTCGCCTCGGCCATGTTCCCACGGGCGAGAGGCGGAGCATCACCCAGCCGGAATACGGAGCTGAATCGTCACGAACCCGGCGTCGGGTCCCAAGCTGAAGCTGCGTGAAATAATCGCGGTAGTATCCGCGGTCCCGGGCCAGGAGACGTTGCGCGTGGTGTTGGGCGTGGGCGGCAATGAGACAGTCCGACACCACCCGACCACGTTTGCCGCCCCGTTGCAGGTAAGTGCGAAACATCTCTCCGGCCAGGAGCGCGCTGGGCTGGGACGAGGGCTCGAAGGTGAGGTTCCAGTCGGAGAGGAATTGCGGCACGTCGAGCAGGACCGATGTGTCAACCGCTGTCACCATCGCGAATCAGCCGCAGGTAGTCATCGGTGTTGCTTCCGGCGGGCAGGGTGCCGCGCCCGCGCCATTTCTCGAAAACGTCTGGCTCAACCTTTTTCCAAGCCACCAGTGTGCCCGCCTGGTTCTGCAATTCGAGGACGTTGCCGGGTTGGAGACCAAGCTGTTCTCGAAGCTCGCGAGGAATTTCCCGATTTGGCCGTCTTGCGTCAGAACTGCGTTCACGAGAGCAAGGTAAGGGCTGGCAGAACTTTATCAAGACAGGAAAGCTGGGCCGACTTCACTCGGGGTTCAACGACCTTCAAGCCGCGGACGTGGCGGAATTCGCGGGCGTTGAACGTGGCCACGGCCCTCCGGCGTTGTAGGGCGGTCGCGGCGACGATCAAGTCGTGGGGGCCGATCATCTGGCCCGAGGCGGTGAGAACTGTCGAGGATCAGCCCCACGGATTCTTGAGGGACTTGAGCGCTTTGCGCCCCTTGCGCAGGGTGGCCGCGAGTTCCTGGCGGTCTTCGGCAGGCAGACCGGCGCCGCCGAGATCGTCCGCCTTGCCCGGCGTGCCCCACGCCCCCGCGCACCTTTTGTGTTGGGCCTGCTTGAGCGAATCGCGCAAGGCCCGGCTGCCCGCGCCGTCGCAACCGGTCCCGCCGCTGCCGGTGTTGATTTCCAGCGCGCCCGGTTCCCTGGTCTTTCCCAGCCGGAGTTTGACGCGGCAGCCCTTGACCACCTTGCCGAGAGCCTACGAGGACTTGGTGCGGCGCAAGTTCGCACTGCCGGTGCCCGTGATGGGATTGAGCCAGCGCAATCCTTGAAACCGCACGAAGTCCGTGTCCGCCGTGTGCAGCACGGCATCGTGGTCCAGTGTCAGGGCGACCATCTGGGCATCGCTCACCAGGCTCCCCGCCGTGCCGAGGTTTTCCAGGAGTGCGAGAGTGTCGCGAATGTGGTCGGGGCCAGGGTCGAGCACCTGCACCGGCGGTTGGTCGAGCCACGAGCGCACATGTCCCGCCGCTTCCGCTGGCGTCATGGGATTCTGGAACACACGGGCATTGGTGGCGATGCGGACAAATCCGAACACGACGACATGAAGCAACCCGACCGGTTCCGTCGCGGAGAGTCAGGACTGCCACCACGCCACCGCCTTGGCGTGAAAGGGGGAACTGGAGTCGTAAGCGTGGAGCAGCAGATTGATGTCGGGGATGATCACTTGGCCCCCCGCTGCGGCCCTTTTCCAGCATGGCATCCAGTTCCAGGTCGTCGGCCAATTTGTTGAAGCCGGCTGGGTCGAATCCTGCCCGGAGACCGAGCGGTCTGGCCTGGATCACGAAAGGACGGCTGGCGGCGGGGGCCGTTTTCTGGCTCAACCCCGCGCGGATCGCCGTGTTGAGTGCCTGCTTGAAGCTGGTGCGGGAGCGGTGCATGGCGTCGCGCAGCATCCGCTCGACGTCTTTGTCCAAAGTTACTGTTGTCCGCATCGAGACATCATGATGCCAGAATGCACTGCTATCAAGATGCTGCGCTTGTCAGAGTAGCAGTCTGGGGCAGCCATCACCCCGCAGCAGCACCAGAATCTCTGGTGTCGAGCGGGCGGCCCTGGCCGGCGAAGCTAGTCGGACGCGGAAGCGTCTACCACTGCGTTCCTGCCCGCCACCGGTCTCTTCGTGGACCGGATGGAGCAACGGACTGAGATCGTCGTAGCCGCCGCAGGTAGTCGGCACACTTTCCCGGGCAGGATGCAAGTCGGCGCGGAAGGCTGTTCCGAGGCTGCGGCTGCTCCGAACCGTGCTCGGGGTGTTCAGAGCAACAGCTTGACGCGGCGGTCCTTCGCTGCTTTGCAGAGCGCGTCATCGCGGGACGCCAGCGGTAGTTTGCGGCGGAGGGCCAGTTCCAGATACGCGGCGTCGTAGACCGACAAGCCGTGTTCGACCGCGAGTTCGGACATCTTGGCAAATGCCAGGCGGCAGCCCTCGTCGTCCACCACCAAAGGCAGTCGGCCCAAGGCGTCGAGCGCGCGGTCGCGTTCCTCGGCAAGAATCCTCTTGCGGCGGAGCAAGACGAGGAGGGAGTTGGCGACTTCAAAGGGCCAGAGGGTGGGCACCACCAGCGGCGTGCCGGCGGCCACCTTTTCCAACAACTGGTCCGTGGCTTCGCTGGCCTGCGAGTAGGCCGCCCAAGCGACGCCCACCGAGGCGTCCGCAACAAACCCCTCGCTCACGGGCGTCCTTCCTCGATGGCCTCCTTGATTTCCCGGTCCGTCAGCGCCTTTAAGCCCCGGCGTTTGGCCATCAATGAGCGGCCCGCGCGAAGGTCGGCTACCGCCTGGCCGATGTGGTCCAGGTTCGCGCCGCCCTCGGGAACGATTCGGGCCACGGGTTTCTCATGGCGGGTAATGACGATTTCCTCGCCCCGGCTCACGCGGTCGAGCAGTTCACCGAACCGGGTCTTGGCCTGGAATGCGGTTACTGTTGCCATAGCAGCTCACCAAATTGACCAGTCGCTGACCAGTCTAACCGTCCGCTTGGACGCTGGCAATCGCCGTGTTGCTTTGATTGCTTTGCCGGGGCGCGGAACGCCTCATCCCCCCTCGACGAGCCACGCTTTGATGCTGCTTTGCCGGGGGGCGGTTGGTAATGTCGCGGCCGCATGAAGGTACTGGTGACGGGATCCAGCGGTTTGATTGGCTCGGAAGCGGTGCGGCACTACGACCAGCAAGGCCACGCGGTCTGGGGCGTGGACAACAACCTGCGTCGCGAGTTTTTCGGACCCGCCGGTGACACGACCTGGAACCTCGAACGGCTGCGGCAGACGACCCGCCGGTTCACGCACCTGGACCTCGACATCCGGGATCGGCCGCGCCTCTTCGAGTTGCTCCGCGCCGAGCGGTTCGACCGCATCATCCACTGTGCGGCCCAGCCTTCGCACGACAAGGCGAAGGAGATCCCGCTGGTGGATTTCGAGGTCAACGCCGTGGGCACCCTGAACCTGCTCGAGGCCACCCGGCTGCACTGTCCGGACGCCGTGTTCCTCTTCATGTCCACGAACAAGGTGTACGGGGATGCGCCGAACGAGATCCCGCTCGAAGAACGTCCGACCCGCTGGGATTACCGGCGTCCGGAGGACTTCAACGGGGTGCGCGAGGACTGTCGGATCGACCGGACCTTGCACAGTCTGTTCGGGGCGAGCAAGACGGCCGCGGATGTCCTGGCCCAGGAATACGGCCGCTATTTCGGACTCAAGGTGGGGATTTTCCGGGGCGGATGCCTCACGGGCGAGCACCATTCCGGCGTGCAACTGCACGGGTTCCTGTCCTACCTGGTCAAAGTGGCCAAGCAGGGGGGCACGTACACGATTTTCGGTTACAAAGGCAAACAGGTGCGCGACCAGATCCATAGCACCGACGTGATTGCGGCGTTCGACGCTTTCGCGGAGGCCCCACGGCCGGGCGAGGTGTACAACCTGGGCGGCGGCCGGGAGAACAGCGCGTCGATCCCTGAGTGCATCGAGCGGATTGACGCGATCCTGGGGCGGCGGCTGGCGTGGAGGTACGTGGACCAGGCCCGGGTGGGGGATCACATCTGTTACATCAGCGACCTGACAAAACTGAAGTCACATTTCCCCGGCTGGCGGCCGCGGGTATCCCTGGACGCGATCCTGGAGCGGCTGTGCCGCGAGGTGAACTGAGCGTTGAAGGAAGCCTGCGACCAGGCCATGGCCATGGATCGGCACTCGCCAACGCCGATGGAGCCTGCACACCGCGCGACGGGGGTGCGGAGGCACCACGCGCCCTGGAGGTCCTGGGCACGCCGTTGCGGGTGACCAGTTACGCGCAGTTCACCGCCCACTGCCAGCATCTGGTCCAGCAGGAGGGCACGTGGGCCGCGGATTTCACGAACACGCAGATCGTGACGCTGCGGCGGCACGAACCGGCCTTTCGCGAACTCACGTCGCGCTTCGACTACTTCGTGCCTGACGGCATGCCGCTGATCTGGTGTCTGAACCGGCGAGGGGCCGGGCTGCGGGACCGGGTGTATGGGCCGACGTTCATGCGGCACTGTGTGCTGGGTTCGCCGCGGCCCTTCTCGCACTACTTCCTGGGCGGGAGCACGGCGTGTGTGCAGCGATTGGCGGCGGTGTTTCGGGCGCAGCAGGCGGACCTGGACATCCGGGGGCTACGGTCGGGGTATTTTGCTCCCGAGGAGGAGGCCGCGATTGTGGCGGAGATCAACCGGTTGTCCCCGGACTTCATCTGGGTGGGCTTGGGTACGCCGAAGCAGCAGGACTGGATTCACCGGCACAAGGCGTCCATCCGGCGGGGTGTGCTCTTCGCGGTCGGGTTTGCTTTCGATGTGAACGCGGGCACGAAGCCCGATGCCCCGGCCTGGATGCAGCGGCGCGGTTTGACCTGGCTGTTCCGCCTGGCGTCTGAACCCCGCCGGTTGTTTGGCCGGTACCTGAAGTACAACACGCTGTTTCTGTGGTACCTGATGCGGGACGCCATAAGTGGCCAGTGAGCGTGATTTTCAATGGCCACGACCGCGTCTGAGCCGTTACCCTGCGCGCCCATGAGTGATCCCAACGCGGGCGTCGGTCCGGGCCGCGGTCTGCTGGTAGCCTTCCTGGTGGGCGATGCGCTGCTGCTCGCCGTGGCGTGGCTGGTGTTCCGGCAGGCGCATCGGCCGATGTTGCCGTATGAGGCGCTGACGGTGGCGGGGGCAACGGCCATCGGGGCCTGGTTGGGGGTGTGGCCCTTCGTGCTGCGACATCGGGCGGCGGAAGCGTGGGCCGACCGGGCGCAACTTGCGGGTACCCTTGCGCAACTGCAGCGCCTCGAGGATGTGGCCGAGCGGATTGGCCTGGCCACCAGCCAATGGCAGACCGTCCAGGAGCACGCGACTGGAGCCGTCGAGTCCGCCCGACAAATTGCGGACCGACTCAGCGAGGAGCAGCGGCAGATCCGGCGCGTGGTCGAGCAGGGTCAGAACGCCCAACTGCAGCATCTCGAGCTCGAGGTGAACAAGCTGCGGCGGGCGGAGGGAGACTGGCTGCAGACGCTGGTGCGGATTCTGGACCACGTCTATGCGCTTTACTCGGCGGCAGCCCGTTCGGCTCAGCCGCAGTTGGCCGAACAGATCGGCGCCTTTCAGAATGCGTGTCGCGATGCCGCGCGTCGGGTGGGGCTGGTACCGCTGGTGATCTCGCCGGGAACGCCGTTTGACCCGCAGACGCACCAGTTGCTGGATCCCCAGGCGGCGCTGCCCGAGCAACCGGTGGTGGCGGCGGTGGTGGGAACCGGCTATTCCTTCCAGGGTCAGTTGCTCCGCCGGGTCGTGGTCACCGTCCAACCGGGCTCGCGGTACGCCGCCGCGCAGCCGTCTGTGTCGGGCGACGGGGTTGCCCTTTCCTCGGGTCGGGTTCCCGCGTCACCCGGGGACGGGCCGGAGGCGGCCGAGCCTGACGGTGAGGAGCCGGCGGGACGCTTCGCCGCGGCTGAGGCGCCGACGGTGTCGGGCACGGTGCGAACAACCGGGGGCTTGTCCTCCGGGGGTGGTGAACCGGGGTAAGGGATGGTGGGCTGGGGGCGAACGGGCGGGCTCGCCGCGTTGCTGGCCATGCTGGCGGCGGAGAACCGGGGCGCGGAACGCGACGAGGTTCGCTGGCCTCAATTCCGTGGGTTGCACGGGTCGGGCGTCGCCGCCACGGGAACTTTCCCGACGCCGCTTGGCCCGGGCACAAACCTGTGGTGGAAGGTGGCCCTGCCCTCCGGGCACTCGTCGCCGGTGCTGTGGGACGACGCGCTGTTGGTGACCGGGTACACCGAGCCGGAGTTTCACACGCTGTGTTTGGACGCACGTACCGGGGAGTTGCGTTGGCAGCGGGAGGTGATGGCGCATCCAGTCGAACGCGGCAGCGGGCTGAGCAGTCCGGCGGCGCCGACCTCATGCACGGACGGCCAGCGCGTTTTCAGCTACTTCGGTCCGTTCGGGGTGGTGTGTTACGACTTCGCGGGCCGGGAGCTCTGGCGGCAGCGGCTGCCGGAACCGTCGACCCAGCACGGCGTGGGCAGTTCGCCGGTGCTTGCAGGTGGCTGCGTGATCCTGCTGCGTGATCAGGATGTGGGTTCCCACCTCCTGGCCCTGGACGAAGCGACGGGGGAGATCCGCTGGCGCACAGAGAGGCCGGAGTTCCGGCGGGGATTCAGCACGCCGCTGGCGGTGGAGGAGGTGATCGTTGCTCCGGGCACGTTGCGCGCGGTGGCTTACCGGGCGCGCGATGGCCGGGAGGTGTGGCGGGTGGCGGGGCTTCCGAACGAGATGTGCGCGAGCCCGGTCGCCGGGCACGGGCTGATCTACTGCGGGGGGTGGACTTCGGGTTCCGGGGTGCCGCGGATGCCGGATTTTGACTCGCTATTGAGAGCTGGAGATCCGAACGGCGATGGCCGCTTGACGCGGGAGGAGACGCCCCCAGGGCCGGCGCGGCAGCATTTCCACTACATGGATGCCGACCGCGACGACGTGCTGACCCGGGAGGAGTATGAGTTCATCGCCGAGGTGTTCAACCGGTCGCAGAATGCGTTGCTGGCGATCCGCCCGCCGGCGGGCGGGAATGCGCCCGGAGCCCCGGAGGTAGTTTGGAGCCATACGCGTGGCCTCCCGTACGTGCCCACCCCGCTGTTGTATCGCGACCGGGTTTATCTGCTGAAGAACGGCGGGTTGGTGACGTGTCTGAACGCGACCAACGGTGCGGTGCTCTACCAGGAGGAACGCATCGGGCTGATGGGCGACAACTACGCTTCGCCTGTGGCCGCAGACGGCCGGGTGGTGATTGCCTCGCAGAACGGGGGACTGGCTGTGCTGGCGGCGGGCGATCAGCCCGATGTGCTTTACGCACGACCCTGGGCGAGCCGATTCTGGCGACGCCGGCCATCGGGCACGATGCGCTCTACGTCCGGAGTCGCGGTTGGCTCTGGGCGTTTCGCGAGACCACGCCAGACCCGCCGGCACCTTAGCCAGGCGTGCGCCGGGAAGGGAACCCTGCCCTATTCCTCGTGCTCGTCGTCGAGGTCCGGCAGGACCGGCGGCAGCGGTGGCAGGATGGCGTCGACAGGATTGATGGGCGGCGGTGCCGGGAGAGCGGTGGCGGCGCTGGCCTCTTCCTTGGGCGGTTCCTTGAGCAGTTCGCCGCGCTTCTTGAGCAAGGAATCGAGGGTCCATTTCGAGACTTGGAAGACCCATCCGGCGAGCGCCTTTTCCTTCTGGAGCTTCTCCGTGAGCTTGTCCGTCTTCTCTTTGAACTCCTTGTCGAGGCGTTCCTTGTCCTCCGGCTTTTCGTCGGCGGCGGCGGTGCGCTCCTTCGGGAAATCGGCGGTGACGTTCACGGTCAGGTAGTACTTCTCCTCGCCCTCGCGGCGTCCGATCTGGAGCGCGTACTGGAAGCCGTCGGCGGTAGTGAGGTTCGCCAGGATGGGCTGGTCGAGGCCGTAATCGGCCGGGTTGGGTTTGACGAGGACATCGTCGAAGCTGGGCCAGGAAAGGGCGTTGGCGAGGCCGCTGATCTTGGTGGTGTCCAGGATTTCGCCGGGCTGGGCTCCCTGGAGGGTCCATTCGCCGGACTCGGTAGGGCGGGTGAGGTGCCAGGAATTGGTGGCCTCGGGATAGGTCACGCTCACGGAGAGGGTTTTCTCGACCTTGAAGAAGTCCTTGTTGAGCCAGGACTCGGGTCGGGGTTCCAAGTTGCTGAAGCTTTCCGAGACGAGGCTGGCGCTGGCGGTCTGGCCGGCGACCATGACGTACCGGCCATCGGGCCATCCTTCCTCGCCGCCCATGGGGGACGGGGTGGTGGGGCGACGGCGGTGCTGCTTGCCGAGGAGCAGGGACTTGAGGGTCTTGCCGTCCTTGTCGAGCAACTCGATGACGGTGGCGGGCTGGTTGGTGGCGTCGGGGTTGAGTTCGAGTCGCTCGATGGCGCTGGCACCCAGGGGGCCGCTGACGGGTTGAGCGATCTTGAGATTCCACAACTTCCGGAGCGTTTCGCCGACCTCGGCGAAGTTGGCGGGGTAATCGCCGCGTTCGGCCACGACCCACTGCTCGTCCTTCTGGGCGAGGGAGAGGCTGTTGGTGCCGCGGCGGAGGACGAAGCGGGTGACGGCGTTGGGATCGAACTCGCCGAGGACCTTCTGGCCCATGGCGCCGGAGGTGGTCTGGTAAGAGCTGACGTCGCGGTGGCGCAGCCAGAGGCCGATGCCGCCGAGGACGACGAAGGCAACCAGGATCAGGGTGAGCTGTCTGCGGTTCATTTGGCAGCGGTCTTTTTGCGTTTGACGAGCGCGAGGGAAACGCCGGCGAAGGCCACGACGATGGGCATGCCGGCAATGTTGATCCACTTGAGGCGCTTCTCGAGCGAGTCGATGTCGCTGCGCAACTGCTTGCGCACGCGTTTGAGTTCCTTGTTGGTCTCGGCTTCGCGCGCCCGGAGGCTGGCGATGTCCTTCTGGACCTCGGGCGGGAGGATGAGTCGCTGGTTCTTGGCGTCGCGGTTTTGCAGCAGCTCATTGAGTTTGCGTTGCGTCTCGGCCGCCTCGTCTTCCAGTTGTTTGATGGTCGCGAGGTACTTCCGCTCGGCGTCGGCCTGAATGCTCTTGACCACCTGGAAGGGCCGGCTGCGGATGGCGCGGCTGCGCACCTTGATGAGGTCGCTGTCGCCCATCAACTGCTCCACGACGTTCTGGAGGAGAGTCAGGTTCTGGTTGAAGGGCTGGATGAGCCGTTGGCCGAAGAAGTTCTGCACCTGGACGGTGAACTGGTCGAAGAGCAGGTCGGTGTCGCCCACGAGGATGACCAGGCCGTCGGTCGTGGATTCCTTGAGGGAGCCGCCGGGGGCGCTCTCGGTCTTGGCCTTGTCGGCGTCGCCGGCGTTGCCGTCCGCATCCTGGGTTTTGGTGTCGCCGCCGGGCTGACCCTCGGGGAAGGCGGTCTTGAACTTCCCGGCGAGGCGGAGGGCGATCGTGAACTCCTTGCCTTCGGGTTTGAAGTCGCGGGTGGTGTCGCCGCCGAACTGCGCCATCATCTTGTCCACGAGCATGGAGTTCCCGGAGGACTTGAGGAGGACCGTCGGGTTGAGGCCGCTGATGGGGGTGCCGGTGAAGACGCCGGCGCCAGGGAGCAGGAGATTGTCGATGTCACTGGTGACGACTTCGTCCCGGTTGATGGCGTCGCCGGTGAGGGAGAGCCAGGTGGGCTCCGGAGCGGGCCGGTCGCCGCGGCGGATGGTGGTGACGTAGCTCTTGTCGGCGAGGACCTTGGTGAGGTCGAACTCGAGGCCCCAGGCCTTGACCAGCCGGTCGAGGGAGGAGCCGCCCGAGGCGGCGCGCTGGAGCATGTTCTGCATGTCGGCGGCGTTGCGGCTGTCCACGACGGAGAGGGGATCCAGGAAGGCGATGAGCTTGCCGCCGCGGAGGACGAACTGGTCGAGGGCGTATTGGGTCTTTTCGGTGATGTTGCTGGGGTGCACGACCACGAGCACTTGGAGATCCTCATCGATCTTCTCCGTGGTCATGGGGACTTCGCGGACGTTGAAGTCGCGTTTGAGCTCGGAGACAAAGATCCAGGGTTCCTGCCCCTGCTGGCCCATGCGCATCATCATGGGGTTCATCATCTGGCCGAAGACCGGCAGGCCGCTCATGACGCCGAGATTGGGCTTTTGGGGGTTGAGCACCTGGGCGATGGCGCGGGTCAGATCGTACTCGAGGAGCCGTTCCCGGCGGGGGTCGAGGAAGGGCAGGGCGACCTTCTGATCGAGGCTGATGACGCTCAGGCCGAGATAGATCTTCTCGCCCATGCCGATGAGGCCGCCGGCGCCCAGGACCTGGCCTTCCACACCGTCGAGGCGCGCTGAATCCTCGGCGTCGGAATCGGGCTTGGGATCGAACTTCTTGACCACGATCTTGCCGCGGGAAGCCTGGCGGTACTCGGCGAGGAGGTCATCCACACGGTCGGCGTAGTTCCGCAGGTCGGTGGGCATCTCGTTCTGATCGCGGGTGCGATAGAAGTTGATGGTGAGGGGAGCGTCGATCTTGCCGAGGATTTTGCGGGTCCCTTCGGAGAGGGTGTAGAGGCGGTCCTGGGTGAGGTCAACGCGGACTTTGGCAAAGCTGGTGATGACGCCGACGGCGATGAGGATGAGCAGCATGGCTGCCACACCCACTCCCGAGTAGAACAGCGGCTCCCATTTGCGTTGGTGGTTTGTCATGGTCGCGAGAAGGTTGTGGAGTTGCGCCGGGGATCGCGGGTTCAGCCCGCCCGGTGACCCCGAATGATCACGCCGGTGGTGAACAGGGAGAAGACGATCACGGCCAGGAAATAGAAGACGTCGCGCGAGTCGATGACGCCGCGCTGGAAGCCCTCGAAGTGCGGCATCACGCTGAAGGCGGCCACGGTCTCGACCAACCAGGGCGGGGCCCAGGTCAACTCGTCGGTGATCGGCGGCCAGCCCGCCATGATGAGAACCAGGCAGGCCACGACCGAGATGATGAAGCTCACCACCTGGTTCCGCGTCATGGCGGAGGTCATGCTGCCGATGGACAGGTAGGCGCCGGCCATCAGGAAGCTGCCCAGGTAACCGCAGAAGATCATGCCCATGTCCGGGTCACCGAGGTAGGCCACGGTGAACACGAGCGGAAAGGTCAACGCCAGCGCCAGCCCCAGGAAGATCCAGGACGCCAGAAACTTGCCCACGATGGCCTGCCAGGCCGTGACGGGCAGCGTGAGGAGGAGCTCGATGGTGCCCAGTCGGCGTTCCTCGGACCACAGTCGCATGCCGACCGCCGGGACCAGGAACAGGTACAGCCAGGGGTGCCAGAGAAAGAAGGAAGCGAGCGAGGCCTCGCCGCGGAGGAAGAAGCGGCCGACGTTGAAGGTGAAGAACCCGCAAAGCAGCAGGAAGATCACGATGAAGACGTAGGCGACGGGCGAGGCGAAAAAGCCGCTGAGCTCCCGTTTGGCGATCGCCCAGATGTTGGCGAGGGCGTGGGTGTGCTCCCCCTCGGCCACCGCGGGGATTGCGAGGGTCGCCGCCGTGGGGGCGGATTGGGTTTGGGTTTCAACGCTCATAGGGTCGGGCATCGTCTTTCACGCCGCGCGTGGTGTCGGGCAGGGTGATGCTGCGGAAGACCTCATCGAGGCGGCCTTCCTCGGTTTTCAGCTCGGAGAGTTTCCAGTGTTCGCGCAGGGCGAGTTCGAAAAGGCTGGCGGAGAGTTCGCCGTCGCGGAGCCGGTTCTGGGGGTAGACGCGGACCTGGGTCGCGGTGGGTTCCTCGGACAGCACCAGCGTGCGTTTCACGGTGGGGAGTTCGCGGAGTTTCTGGGTGAGGGGTGGCGGAGGGCACCCCGGCCAGCCGGAGCGCCACGGCGCCGGCGAGTTCGGAGCGTTGCCGGAGCTCCTGGGGTGTGCCGTTGGCGACGATCTTGCCGCGGTCGATGATGATGGCGCGGGTGCAGGCGGCGTCGACCTCCTCGAGAATGTGGGTTGAGAAGACGATCACCTTGTTCTGGCCCATGCGCCGGATGAGGGTGCGGACCTCATGTTTTTGGTTGGGATCCAGACCATCGGTGGGTTCATCCAGGATCAACACGGGGGGGTCGTGAAGGACGGACTGGGCGAAACAAGTGCGGTGCCGATACCCTTTGGAGAGGGTGTCCACGCTTTGGTGCACCACCGCGTCGAGGAAGCACATCTCGATGGCGCGGTTGACGGCCTTCTTACGGGCACTGCCACGGAGGCCACGGAGTTCCGCCACGAAGTTCAGGAACCCATAAACGGTCATGTCCGTGTAAGCGGGCGCGTTCTCCGGCAGGTAACCGAGGAGGCGCTTGGCCGGGATCGGGTGTTCCGCCAGGTCATGGCCACCCACCCACACCCCGCCCCGCCGTGGGGGATGAAGCCGGTGATCATGCGCATCGTGGTGGATTTGCCGGCGCCGTTCGGTCCCAGAAAGCCCAGGACCTCGCCGCGCTCGACGGTGAACGAAACGTCGTTCACGGCCAGCTTGGGCCCGAACGCCTTCACCAGGTTCGAAACCTTAATCATGCGTCATTCTCCAAAAAGCGGCCCGCGTGGCGGGGCGAACCGCCCCGGCCGATACGTGTGCGCCCGGAGGGCGCCGCGCGTGAGCAAAAACAGTACACCCGCTGTCAAGTACCATGCCGGCGGTTAGAGCCGGGAAACAGCGCGGCGTTCAAACAAAGTTCTCGCCCGTTCGCTCCGCACGAACGGACGTAACGCGCAGCAGAAGGCCTGATGGCAGGCTGCCCCACACGCTGCCGCGGCGATGGGCGGCGCGGCGGGACGGCATCCCGGTGAAGGCCCGTCACCGGGGGCGGCGTGGAGGGTTCACGGCGGCGATCTGTCCGGCGGTCGGGATCGACCGCGCATCAGAACTCCGGCGGTCGCCACAACGAGGGCGCCCAGCAGGCCGGCCCCCAGCACATCCACACCGGGGACAAATCGCGACTCATACTCCCGATAGGTCAGGCCGGTGATCTCATCGGTCTTCTCGACCGCCACCGAGGTTCGGGTCCAGCCGCGGTGCGCGCCGGTGGCCAGCCAGAATGTCAACGTACCCAGCGCCAGCAGCGCGGCGAGGAGTTGCAGCCAACGTTTCATACGCCCCAGCGAAGGGCTTCGGGCGAGGTCCGCACCGCGAACCGCGCCACGGCCGGCCCGGGCATCGCCGTGCTTCTCAACTGCGGGGAGCGGCCCCGGCGAGGCTGAGGGTCAGCGCGATCTCGTTCGCGACCTTGTCGGTGGGGGCCCCGGGGTTAAGGCCGAAGTCGCTGCGTTTGAGGGTGAACTTGCTGCGCACCACCAGCAGGTCCCCCTGCATGCGGCCGTTGCTGCGGGCTCCCAACTTGTCCTTCAGATAGGTGAGCCGGACCGGGACGGTGATTTCGCGGGTGACGCCTTTGAGGGTGAACTTGCCGGTGACATCGGCCGTCGTGTCATCCCCCTGGGTGCGCACGTTCGTGAGTTTGCCGGCTTCGAAGGTGATGGTCGGGTGCTTGGCCACGTCCAGCCAGTCCTTGCCGTGCAGGTGCTCCTTCATCATGGGATTGGGGACATGGAGGGAGGCGGACTCGACCACGATACGGCCTTCGAGCGCGGCCGGGTTGGCGGGATCGAAGCGGATCTCGCCGCTGACGCCGTTGGCGGTTCCGTTGATGGACTCGAGCGGGGCATCCAGTTCAAAGACGGCGTTATTGACGCCCTTCGGGTCCTTGAAGTCGAACGTCTGCGGGGCCGCTGTGGCGGTCAGGGCCAGGACGAGGCTGGCGGAGAACCGCGCGGCGCGGCGCGCCAGATGCATGGTCATGTATTTTTTCATTGGTTAAGGTTGCTTACCAAACGGGGGAAGATGGAGCGGAATGGCGGCTTGGCAAATCGCAGATCCCGGAGGTCGCCGCGGGGGGGGCGACCCCCGGCTGCCATCTGGGACGCCTCAGGTGTCAACCGGCACGCTGCTCCATGAACCGTGTACGAAAAGCGCAGGTGAGACTCCGCACTCGTTCGCCTCGCGAGGGGCGGAGCCCTTCCACGCCGCGCGAAGCGTCTGGGGTGCGTCCGGTCTACCGGCGCTTCCGGGTTCATGGCCACCGAGCAGGTCCGCAAGGAACAGGGCCCTTCCCTTGCCCTTCGCCCTTCGCCCTTCGCCCTTCGCCCTTCGAGCTTCCAACCTCGCTTCCCAACCTCTGCCGCCCTTTCTCCTGCAGGCCGTGCCGCCTCACGTGGCGGGCGAGCCGTGCGTGGGCGTGGGGGGAGCGGGCTCCGATTGGAGGTGCCGGGCCACGTCGGTCAGGGGCGAGATGGCTTCGGAGCGCGAGGTCAGGTGCTTGATACGCGCGTGCACCTGGCCTTCCGGCGTCCGCTCCAACCGGACCGTGCGCACCGCGCCGAGGTCGAGGGCGCGCTTGAACTGCTTGTCCGACTTGGCGGCCACGAGCGGGTAGTCCACGGCGAGTCCGGCTTCGCGCAATGTCTGGAGCAGTCGGAGCGAGTCTCGGCGAAGCGCCTCGTCCTCGATGAGGAGGAAGGCATCCAGCCCCGCAAACCGGGTGGGTCGGAGGCGGCGGTCCTTCAAGAGTTCGGCCAGCACGACGTCGCCCATGCCGAAGCCGAGTGCGGGGAGGTCCACCCGGCCGTTGGAGAGTCGCTTGATGAGGTCGTCGTAACGGCCCCCGCCGGCGAGGGCGCGGAACTTCCCGTGGCGGTCGAAGGCCTCGAAGACGGGACCGGTGTAGTAGGCGAGGCCACGGATGACGCCGTAGTCCACGCGCACATAGGGGGCGAGGCCGCGGGCGCCGAGTTCGGCGAGGATCCGCTCAAGCTCAGGCGTGGGCTGGCCGGAATCGATGAAGTGGCGGACGGCGTCGAGGGGAATGCCGACGGCGTCGAGGCGGGCCTGGGTGGCCTCGGGCGGGTCACGCTCGAGTTTATCGATGGCCTGGTAGAAGTCGTACGGCGTGGCGCCGGACCGGGCGTGTTGCTCGAAGAAGGACTGCCAGGCGTTGCGGCTGCTGAGGCGGACGACGAAATCGTCCGCGGTGAGGCCCAGGGCGCGGAGGGAATCGATGAGGAGGGCGATCAGTTCCGCATCACCGGCGGGGTCGGCTTCACCGATGAGGTCGGCGTTGAACTGGAAGTGCTCGCGGAGGCGGCCCTTCTGCTGACGTTCGTAGCGGAAGAGTTGGGGGATGGCGAACCACTTCAGGGGGCTTGCGGTAGTGGCGGTCGTGGGCGGCGGCCATGCGGGCCAGCGTGGGGGTCATCTCGGGGCGGAGCGCGACGTCCCGGCCGCCTTTGTCGGTGAAGTGGTAGAGCTGACCGACGATTTCGGCGCCGCTCTTGACGGTGTAAAGATCGAGGGGTTCGAGCGGCGGGCCGTCGTATTCGCGGAAGCCGTAGTGCCGGGCGGTGTTGCGCCAGGCTGCGAAGATGTGCTGGCGCAGGTCAGCGCTCCAGGCGTCGCGGTCGGGGAGGGGTTCGGGGTAGAAATCGCGGAAGCCGGGCAGTCGTTCCATGATGGGCGGGTGCGCGCAACGCCCTGAGGCTTGGGCGGGGAAGGGGGTCAGGCGGGCGCGGCGGGTGGGGTGAGCTTGAGGACTTCGTCCCGCATCTCCTTGCCCGGTTTGAATTTGACCACCGCGCGTGGAGGAATGCGCACGTCCTTGGCCGGGGCATTGGGATTCCGCCCAATCCGGGCCTTGCGCATCTTGACCTCGAACACTCCGAAGTTGCGGAGTTCGACGGTTTCACCCCGCGCGACGGCTTGGGAGATGTAGTCCAGGGTCTTCTGGACGACCTCGAGGACCTGCTGTTGAACCAAGCCGGTGTCCTGACTGATGTGAACCACCAAGTCACGTTTGGTCATAGGCTGGAAGAGGTTAGGGTTGCTGTGCTGGTCGCGACAACTGGGCAGGGGTATAGCGGGTCCGCGGATCGAGGTCAAGCACCTATTCCACTGGGGCTGAACGGGGGTCTGAACCAAGGCTTGCCTGGTGGCCGCCGGCGGCCCAAGCTCCCCGCCCATGAACACCTCGCCACGCGGGTCGCGGTGCGCTGCTTGGACCGGGTTGAGCCTGGCTCTGGCCCTGCCCCTGGTGGCGCAGGAATTCGAGTCCCTGTTTGATGGCCGGTCGCTCAGCGGCTGGAAAATCTCGGCCAAGTCCGGACACAGCGCGGCCAGCGGCCACCAGAGCGGCGGCAAGTGGGTGGTGGTCGAGGGCGCCATTCACGGCAGCCAGGACGTGCCGGGCAACGGCGGCCTCCTGCTGACCGAAGCTGAGTTCGGGGATTTCGAGGTGGCCCTGGAGATGAACAACGATTTCCGGGCCCGACAGCGGCCTCTTCCTGCGCAGCACCGAGGACGGGAAGGCCTACCAGGCGATGATCGACTATCACGGGCGGGGCAACCTGATGGGCATCTACGGCGAGGGCCTCGGCGGGTTCGGCTCGAGCAACTTCAACTTCGACGGCGCTCCCGATCGCATCCGGTTACGCAACAACGCCGTGCCGCTACCCGTGCTGCCGGACGCCTGGAAGTATTTCTGGCGTCACGGCCAGTGGAACGAATTGCGCGCGCGCATCGTCCACAACCCACCCACGATCACCACCTGGATCAACGGGGTGAAGATCATGGAGTGGAGCGACACCGAGGTGCGCCTGCCCGATCGCGGCCGCATCGCCCTCCAAGTGCACGGAGGCGGTGACCTCACGCAACAGGCGGTGCGGTACCGCAACATCCGTGTCAAGCGGTTGGCGCCGGCCGCGACCGCGCCCTGACCTGCTGACCGCGGCAGCCTCACGCCCGCGACTCGGGACAGCTTTGCGTTATCGCCGGTCGCGGTGCAGTTCCTCGACGCGGGCCTGCAATCGGCCCAACGCCTGCCGCAACTCCTCAAGTTCTGCGCGCAGCCGGCGCAGTTCCGCCAGCGGCGCCCGGCGATCGCCGTCTTCCTCGAGGTGACGCGCCATCTCCTCGCGTTCCCGCTGCAACCGTTGCGCTGCGTCCTCCAACCCCGCCGCCCGGAGATGTTCGATGGCGACGGTCAGATGTTCCAAACGGCGCTTGACCTCGACGCGCTCCGGCGCGGGCCTGTCTTGCGGGCCGAACTCAACCTGAGATCCCTCGACCTTGGGCTGGCGGCGGGTCTTTTCAGCGAAGCGTTCGAGTCGCTCCTCGAGATGCCGGACCGCCTCTTTGATTTGGATGGCTTGCTGTTCGCGAAGCTCGGCCAGGGCGCGCTCCCAGCGGGCTGCCCAGCGGTTCAGATAGGCCTCCTCGGCGAACGGTCGGCCGGCCAGGGGCCGCGCCTCCTGCCCGGGCCTTGCGACGGCGGCCTCGCGTTCGGCGGGTTCGCGGTCGATGGGGCGACGGGGCGGACCGGGTTCCTGGGCGAGCCCGGAGACCGCCGCGCCGATGAGGGTGAGGAGCCAGCAGAGGGCGAAGGAGGATGGGCGTGGTGTTTTCATAGGCTTGAAGTGTGCTTCTATTTCCGACGGGACTTGCGAAAAGTCAAAAGTCAATCGACCGCAAGCCCCGTCCTTGACCGGGAAGGCCGGAATCCGCAGCCTGCGCCACCGATCGCCATGACGAGCCAAGAGCTGCGCGAACAAACCCGGGTGCACGACGCGGAACCGGGATCCGGCACGGGCGAAAAGCCTGCACCGTCGAGCACCCCTCTGCCAGGAGTGGGACGAAGCGACACCGCCCGCAAGGCCGCGTCGGGACGCCGTTCGTCGAGGCTGGCGGGTGGTGTCCTCGGCTTCCTGCTAGCGGGCATGGTCGGTGGCGTAGGGGAGGAGGAGGCAACGATGCCGGATACGTGGCGGAAGGCTGGGCGCTTGATCGACCTGCACCAGCACGTGAATTCCACCGAAGAACACCTCCGTCGGTGCGTGCGCCTCATGGACGCGGCCGGCGTCGGTCTGGTGGTGAACCTGAGCGGAGGCGTCGTCACGCACCGCCCGGGCGAGTCCTCGGAGTTCGAGCGGAACCGCGCGTTGGCCGAGCGACTGTTCCCGGGCCGGTTTCTGCTGTATTTCAGCCTCGATTACTCCGGCTGGGACGAGCCCGATTTCGCCGAACGCGCCGTCCAGCAAGTTGAGACGGCGCAACACCTCGGGGCGGCCGGACTGAAGGAGTACAAGCGGCTCGGGCTGTATCTCAAGGACCGCGCCGGGCGGTTGGTGGCCGTGGACGACGCCCGGCTCGACCCGGTCTGGAAACGCTGCGGCGAGCTCGGAATGCCGGTCTCGATTCATGTGGCCGATCCCCAGGCGTTCTGGCGGCCGTACGACGAGACCAACGAGCGCTGGGAGGAACTCCGGGACCATCCCAACTGGTGGTTCGGGGATCCCGCAAAAGTACCCCTCCTTCCAGTCCCTGCTGGACGCCCTGGACCGCGTCGTCGCCCGCCATCCGAAGACGACGTTCGTCGGGGGTGCACTTCGCCAACAACGCCGAAGACTTGGACTGGGTCGAAGCTGCCCTGGATCGCCGACCGAACCTGATGGCCGACCTCGCCGCGCGCATCCCGGAACTGGGACGTCACGACCCCGCGAGAGTCCGCAGGCTCTTCTTCAAGCATCAGGACCGGATCCTGTTCGGCACCGACTTCCAAGTGTATGACCGGCTGATCCTGGGCTCGAGCGGCAACGAGCCGCCACCGACCGACGCACAGGCGCTCGAGTTCTTCGCCAAGCACTGGCGCTGGCTCGAGACCAACGACCGCCAGTTCGCGCACATGACCCCCATTCAAGGGAACTGGCGCATCGATGCCATCGGGTTGCCGCCCCCGGTGCTGCGGAGGATTTACTTCGACAACGCGCGCCGGCTCCTGGTCCGCTCCCTGCCGGCCCCGGTGGCCCGGGCGCGGCGTCTCGATCACGACTTCACGCCGGATGGTCGACTCACGGAGGCCGCGTGGGAAGCCGCGCCCGTCGCCTGGGTCGAGTCACGGCTCGAGGATGGGGCGGCCGAACCGGAGCTTGCCACGACGGCCCGGCTCCTCTGGTCCGACCGGTTCCTCTATGTCGGGTTCGAGGCGCCATATCGGCAACTGACCACCTTCCCTCCGCAGCCTGCGCCGGTCGAACGCCTCGGCCTCTGGGAACGGGACGTCGTCGAGGTGTTCGTTGGATCCGATCTGCAACGCACCAATCGCTACGCTGAGATCGAAGTGGCGCCGACGGGCGAAAGCCTCGATGTGCTGGTGGAACTGCCGGCCAAGGACTTCGCGTGGAGCAGCGGCGTCGAGGCCGCGGTCCGGGTGGAGTCTGGACGCCGGTTGTGGACCACGGAACTGCGCATTCCCTGGACGGCGTTGGCTGCCGCTCCGCCTCGTTCGGGCGATCGCTGGCGGCTGAATCTCTATCGGCACAGTGCTGGGGACCGGGTGTTCCTGGCCTGGCAGCCCACGGCCACGCCGACAGCGCACACCCCCGGGCGGTTTGGTTTCCTCGAATTTGCGCCGTAGCCGGTGAGTCTTCTGCTCCAAATGAGGCCGCGAGGGACGGTACGCGCCGATGTCAGTAGGAGTCGAGGTAACGAGACTCTGCACCAAAGAACCACAAGACACCGGTGCCAACCTCCCTGCGGCCGTACCACCTGACCTGGTTTCCGATGTTCACCCAACCTCATCTCCGCCGCCAGCCGTTGGCATGGCTGGTGTCGCTGGCCCTGGGCGCGGTCGTTGGCTTCGCCGCCGAGATCGAGCTGCTCAACGTCTCCTACGACCCGACGCGGGAGCTGTATGCTGAGTTCAATGTCGCCTTCGCCCGCTACTGGAAGGAGAAGACCGGCGACACCGTGAGGGTGATGCAGTCTCACGGCGGCTCCGGCAAGCAGGCGCGCGCGGTGATGGACGGTTTGCCCGCCGACGTGGTCACGCTCGCGCTGGCGTACGACATCGATGCCATCGCCGAGAAGGCCCAACTCTTGCCGGCCGATTGGCAGAAGCGGCTCCCGCATAACAGCGCCCCGTACACGAGTACCATCGTGTTCCTGGTGCGCAAGGGGAACCCGAAGGGCATCCAGGGCTGGGGCGACTTGGTGAGGCCGGGCATCAAGGTGATCACGCCAAACCCCAAGACCTCCGGCGGCGCGCGCTGGAACTACCTCGCGGCCTGGGCGTGGGCCTGGCGCGAGTTCAGGGAGGACGAGCCGCGGGTCCGGGACTACATCACCCGGCTCTACCGCAGTGTTCCCGTGCTCGATACCGGTGCCCGCGGCGCGACCACCACGTTCGTCCAGCGTGGCTTGGGCGATGTCTGCCTGGCCTGGGAAAACGAAGCCTACCTCGCCCTCAAGGAATTCGGGACCAATCGATTCGAGGTGGTCACGCCCGCCGTGAGCCTCCTGGCAGAACCGCCGGTCGCGGTTGTCGAGCGTTCCGCCCAACGACGCGGCACCCTGGCCGTCGCGCGCGCCTACCTTGAATACCTCTACACCGAGGAGGGACAGGACATCGTGGGCCGGCACTTCTACCGGCCGCGCTCCGAGACGGCCGCTGCCAAGTACGCCGGCCAGTTCCGGCCGCTGACGCTTCTGACGCTTGCCGAGACCTTCGGCGACTGGCACCAGGCGCACCGGATTCATTTTGCCGAAGGCGGCATCTTCGATCAGATCTTCCGGCGCTGACCCATCGAACCCCGTATGCAACGTTTCACCGAACTTGCCATTTCCAACCCGGCTGATCTGGGTTTCGGCCGGGCCCCCAAACCGCTGGTCACGCGCCAGGGCATGACCCTGGGCGGCGGGCTCGTGTACCCGGAGCTGAACTTCACGCTGCCCACCATGTTCGTGGATGCCACCACGATGCCCGAGGTGCGCCAGCATTATCACCAGATCATCACGGGCGCGATGCAGCGCGCGGTGGAACTCGAGGCCCCGGGTGTGGTCATCGAGTTCGAGACGCTCCCGCCCATGACGGAGAACCCCGCCTGGGGTATCGAACTGACTCGCATCCTGCTCGACGGCATGCAGCAGGCCTGCGCGCGGCACGGCCTCAAGTCCGTGCTGCGCATCACCCCAATGACACGCGCGAGATGGAGCGCCCCCCGCATGCGCGAGGGTCCGCTCTACGAAGCCATGATCGAGACCTTTGAGGGCTGCGCCGCCGCGGGCGCCGAACTCCTCAGCATCGAGTCGGTGGGGGGCAAGGAGGTGCACGATGATGCGCTGATGATGGGGGATCTACGCGGCGTGCTCTTCGGCTTGTGCGTGCTCGGCGTCCGCGACATGCGCTTCCTGTGGACCGACCTGGTCCGGATCGCCCGGAAACACGGGGTGCAGGCGGCCGGAGATACCGCCTGCGGTTTCGCCAACACCGCCATGGTGCTGGCCGAACAAAAGATGATTCCCCGCGTCTTCGCCGCCGTCGTGCGTGCCGTCTCGGCCGTCCGCACCCTCGTCTGCTACGAGTGCGGCGCTGTGGGGCCCGGCAAGGACTGCGGCTATGAGAATCCGATCCTCAAGGCGATCACCGGCTATCCCATGGCGATGGAGGGCAAGACCGCGGCCTGCGCGCATCTCAGCCCCATGGGCAACCTGGCCGCAGCCACCTGCGACACCTGGAGCAACGAATCGGTCCAGAACCTCAAGCTCCTCGGGGCATGGCCCCCACGTGTTACCTTGAGCAGCTCATCTACGACTGCCGCCTCATGAACGTGGCCCTCGCGGACGGACCGGAGGCCGCCCGGCTTTACCGCAAATGGCTGGTGGACTCGGATGCGGGCCGCGATCCCCAGGCGTTCATCATTGCGCCCGCGAGTGCCGTGGCCGTTGCGCAGGCCATCGTGCGGGCGCCCGATCCTTACCACGCAGGCCAGCAGGCCGCTCTCACCGCCCTCCAACTCCTCCGCGACGCCCACCGCGCCGGCGCCCTCCGCCTGGCCCCGCGCGAACTTCCGTGGTTGGACCGCCTGCAGGGAGACGGCCGAGGCGCTGCCGTCCACGGAAACCGAGTTCATCGATCAGATGCTGGGCGAGGTGGACACCGCGAAGTTCCGCGCACCCGACTACGGTCTCTAACTGAGGGTCAGTCAATAGTATTGTGCTTTTTCTGGAGCGCTTCCTGCCTTCCGGAGGTCGGTGTTCTCCGCGTCTCTTCGCCGGGGGGCAAGCTGTGCCGGGCGGAAAAAGCACAATACTATGGACTGACCCCGGAGAGTTTTCGTGTAACGTGGCCGGGTTAACCGCACAGGAAACGGCCGTATGAAGAGCCATGCCGCAGACGCCCCGTCCTGTCCCCAGTGCGGGGGCCCATCCCGGTGGAGGCGCGCCAAGGCCTGTGTCCCCGGTGCGCCCTGGCGGCCGTGATGGCGCCTACCGAGACCGGGCTGCCGTTGCGGGATCGGCCGCCGCCACCGCCCCGGGAGGCCCTGGCCGCCGCGCTGCCCCAGTTCGAGATCCTCGAACTGATCGGGCAGGGCGGGATGGGATGTGTGTTCAAGGCACGACAGCCGCAGCTCCGGCGGTTGGTGGCGCTCAAGATCCTGCCGGCGGCGCTGGGTCAGGATCTGAAGTTCGCCGCGAGATTCACCCGGGAGGCGCAGGCCCTGGCCGCCCTGAATCACCCGCATATCGTGACCATCCACGACTTCGGTCAGGCCGGCGGGTTCTTCTACCTGGTGATGGAACTGGTGGACGGGGTAAGCCTGCGTCAGTTGCTGCGCGAAGGACGGCTGCCGCCCGAGACGGCGCTGGCGATTGTGCCGAAGATCTGCGAGGCGCTGCAGTTTGCCCACGAGCGGGGCGTGGTGCACCGGGACATCAAGCCGGAGAACATCCTGCTGGACAAACAAGGGCGGGTGAAGATCGCCGACTTTGGCATCGCCAAGATGGTGGGCGTGGCTGGCCCCGCGGCGAGCGCCGGCGTCGGCGCGATGGTGCCTGAGGCGGCTCCGTCTGGCAGCGGTGCGGAGGGCTTGACCCAGGAACAGGTGCTCGGCACGCCGCCGTACATGGCACCCGAGCAGGTGGAACATCCGCAGCGGGTGGATCATCGGGCGGACATCTACTCGCTGGGTGTGGTGTTCTACGAGATGCTCACCGGCGAGCCACCGCGGGGCACGTTTCCGCCGCCGTCAAAGAAGGTGCAGGTGGATGTGCGGCTGGATGAGGTGGTACTGCGGGCGCTCGAGAAGGACCCGGAACGACGCTATCAGCAGGCGGGTGAGGTCAAGACGGATGTAGAGACGATCGCGTCGAGCACCGCGGGCGGCCATGGGAACGCGCCGGGAGCGGAGTCTGCGGGCGGGGCACCATCCGGGGAAGGACGGGAGACGGGGCGGCCATGGGTTGCCTGGGGCGTGGCGATTACTTATGCTGGCACGCTGGCATTCGGTGGCCTCTGCCATCTGGTGCGAGGCAGCGTCCCGGGGATGGCTGATCGCCGCGTTTTTCGCCATCGGGGGCGCGTCGGCGGGTCTGGCCGCGGTCTTGAGCCAGGTGGCGGGGCCGGATTGGCGAAGGCGCGTCTTCGGGTTGGGAGCGCTGCTCGCGTTCCTGACGACGTGGCCGATGCTGGGGTTCGCGGCGTTCTTCCTGCACGCCCTGCTGACGGAGCGAGGCGGATGGCGTCCGGCGGCGGACGAAGCGGTGGCGGTTCCCTGATCTGGCTGGGGCGCTGGCGTTGCCGGTGTGTGCGTGGCGATTGTGGCGGGCCGCACGCCAGCCATTGACGGCGGGTGGCGCGCGCCCGGAGTGGGGGCGCGGTAACTCCGTCCATCCACTTTCTGCGGGTTGGTGGAGGCGGTTGGGCTTTCCTGTGGCGATCGCGCTGGGGGCTGCTTTGCTGGTGGTCATGCTGGCGGGTGGGCTGGGGCTGCTGCCGGACTTTCGCGTGCGTTGGGGCGGCCAGCGGCCCGTGGGTGCGGACGTGGTGGTTCGCGTGGAGGAGACCCTGCGCGGTGCCGTCCTGGAGCGGTTGGCAGAGAGCGGCTGGAAACCGGAAGGCTTGTCGGTGCAGGTGGCGCGGACTTGCGCCGGGCGGAGTGTCGGTTCGGCAAGGTTTGGAGGAAGGGACTGACGCAGGAACCGTTCCACGCGGGGATCCGGTTGGTCGCACAAGGTGACGGACTGTGGCTGGTCGCCGGGGAAGGCGAGTTTCGAGCGATCCGTTTCTCGGTGGACACGACAGCGGCAACCCGGTTGCCAGCCGTGATGTCCCCGGGAGCGGGCTCCGGGGAGGAGGCTTCGGCAAGGGCAGCGGGCCGCGAGGACGCCGGGGGAGTGGGGGCCGGTGATGACGGCGATCCTCAACGACATCGACGACCAACGAGGCAGCGATCTGCTGGATTTGGACGCGGGCAAGACCCTCGACCTGGACCGCGAGTTCGAACAGTGGCCGCGCGAACGGCAGGGGTCATGGCTCAAAGCCCAAGGGGTGGACCTCATGCTCGACCGGGTGGGAGAACAGTGGGGTTTGATCACGCCCAGCGACAACGTGGTGAGACTGGTCGCGGTGACCAACGCTTTGTGGGACAGTGCCGGAGTCGATTCCCCTGGCGAGCGAACTGGAACGGACCGATCCGGGGTTGAAGGTGGTGAGTCGGCGCGAGGTCACCGTGTACGTCTTGCCCGCCCACGCGCCCTTACCGCTGACGTTCGCCTTCGAGACGGCTCAAGGCGGGCGGGGCTTGCTGCAAATCGCGGGCTTCGTCGAGGAACCGCCTTCCGTCCGCCTGCGGTTCAGGCTTCTCAGCAACAACGCCCCGGACGCTCCCGGTGCTCCGACCGGAATGCGGGAGGCGACGGTGGCACAGGACGGCAGCGGGACGCACGGTTTCATCCAGGCCGCGCTGGATGCGGTGAGCGAGGGCGCCGTGGTACGGATCGGGCCCGGGCGTTATCCGGAGCGACTGCGGATCGCGAAGTCGGTGTCGCTGGTGGGGGCTGGTTGGGACAAGACGGTGATCGGGCCGACCGACTTCTGGACGGGGCCGACGGCGGAGGAAACCCAGGGAGTGGAGCGTGCCATGCGCTCAGCGCGGACTCCGGAGGACCGCGAACAACTGCGGGCGGAAGCCCAAGCCCGGTTCTTCCAGCCCGTGGTCCGCGTGACTGACGGCAGCCAGGTCCGGTTCGAAGGGATCAAGTTCACGCAGCCGGGCATTGCGCCGGAAGGGAAGCTGCTTGACCTGGCGGTCATCGAGGTGCAGGCAGGGGAAGTGGTGATGACCGCCTGCGGGGTGGTGGGTTCACCTGGGAACGGGCTGACGCTCGCCGGACGGCGCGAGCGCGCGGGTCGAGAACTCGCTGATGGCCGCCGCGTGGAACAGCGGCATCCGGATCGCGCGCGGGTCGAGGGCGCGGGTGGTGGTTGCCGACTGCGACCTAAGGAACTGTCACTATGCCGGCGTGGTCATTGGGCGCGGGCAGCGCGAGGTGCGAATCGAGCGTTGCCGCGTATCGGGCGCGGCATGGCACGGCATTCGCTATGACGACGCCTCACCCGCGATTGTCGAGAACCTCATCTTCGGCAACGCCCGCAGTGGGATCTACGCCTCCGGACGATGTGCGGCGGAGGTGCGCGGCAATGTCTTTTGGAGGAACGAGAGGAACGGCATGTCGTGCTGGTTCGCGAACCGCGACGGCCTCACGAACAACACCTTCGCCGCCAATCTGCGCGAGGGCTTGTCGATCCTCGGGGTGGCCGCGCCCGCGGTGGAGCGGAACATTTTCTGGCATCACCCCAGGCCATCTACCAGGGCCACATCGGTGATCCGTCACCCCAAGCCCGAGCGTCCGCGCCTCTGCAGTTGCGGGAAAACCTGTTCTGGACCAACGCCACGCACGTGGTCTCGGCGATTGGGCAGGCCCCCGGCGATACGAACCCGCCGCCGGCGATTCCGCTGACCAACTTCCCCGGCAACGTTGAATGCGAACCGGGTTTTCGCGACGCGGCCGGCGGCGATTTCCGGCTGCTGCCGGAGGGTGCTGCGGCGCGGGGTGCCGGCGCGACCGTGGCCTTGCCGTTGACGAGTCCGTGGCCGCTGCAGCCGGAGGAAGCGGCGATTGTGCCCGACGAAGACACCCGCGATTCGCGGGCGTGGAAGCGACCTCGAGGCGGATGAGCCTGCAACTTCCGATGCCTTCCACTCGCGCGGACCGGTCCCCGGACCCGGCTGTTGCTACCGCGGCAGCGGCCCCGGCGAACGCGGCGTTCAGCACGACGCGCTGGACCCAGGTGGTGGCCGCCCGGGGCGAGTCCGCTCCCGCACGACAGGCGCTGAGCGATTTGTGCGCCGCCTACTATGAGCCGGTGGTGGGCTATCTCCGGTGCGAGGGCCGTACGGACGACGCGGCCCGCGAGCTCGCCCATGAGTTCTTCGCGGGGGTGCTGGATGGTCGGGCCTTCGATGCGGCCGAGCCGGGTCACGGACGTTTTCGTTCCTACCTGCTGGGAGCGGTGAAGCACTTCGTGGCGGAAACCCTGCGCAACGCACGCGCGGCCAAACGTGGTGGAGGGAAGGACGCCGTTTCCCTGGACGATGAGCGGGGACACGACACCGGGGCGTGGCCGCAACTGCCGGACCCGGCCGGGTTCCCGCCGGATGCGCGCTTTGACCGTCACTGGGCGACGACAGTCGTCGACCGGGCGGCGGCCGGGCTAGCGGCGGAGTATGCCGCGCGCGGCCAGGCCGGAGTGTTCGCGGTGCTCAAGCCGTGGTTGCTCGGCGAGGTGCCGGCGCTTTCGCGGGGCGAGGCGGGGCGCCGGTTGGAGCTGAGCGAGAGCGCCCTGCGGGTGGCCATCCATCGCTTGCGCAAACGATTTCGTGAACTTACCCGGGCCGAGATTGCGCACACGGTGAGCGACCCGACGCAGGTGGCGGAGGAACTGCGCTACCTGGTGGAGGTGCTGGCGCAGGCGGGGACCGGTTCCGGCTGAACGCGGGGCGGGATTCGGGAATCGCCGCCTTCCTTCGAACTGCGCCGAGACTTGCGCCAGACGTGAGGTCCGACGTTACAGGGGCGTGGAAGGACCGGGGGCCGTGATCAGCGGTGGTTTTTGCTCGCCGGGCAAAAGCCATGCCCGTAAGCTGCGCGCGTGTTGAGCCCCTGTCCCTCCGCCCGGCGGTCTTCCCGGCCAGCGCACGACCGGGTCCAAGGCGGGCGGGCCAGGGCTGACTGGAGGCGCGATGATGAGCACACAGTGGTGGCTGGCATGGTGGCTGGTTCTGGCCGGATGGATGGGTACGACGGACGGTCAGGCGGAGGCCGCGGACGCGTTCCGGCGTCAGGTCGAGGCGGACTGGCTGTTGCAGGAGCGCTATCGCACGAACCAGCTCCGCACGGGGACCTCGGTGCCGACGAGTGCCGATGCCCGGGGCGGCTGCGATGGGGTGAAGAACGGCGCGTGGGGGTTTCATACCGCCATCAGCCAGGACCCTTGGTGGCAGGTCGACCTTGGCGGGAAGCGCGACCTCGACGCCGTCGTGGTGTGGAACCGGTCGAGCAGCGACACGACCGCGGCGGTGGCCACGAATCTGGTGATTCGGCTCGCGGACGACGGTCAGGACTGGCGGACGGTTTACCAGCATGACGGCTCGGTGTTCCACGGCCAGCGGGACGGCAAGCCTCTGCGCGTCTTGGTCAGCGGCCAGCAAGCCCGCTGGGTGCGCATCCAGCTCGCAGGGGAACGGCCCTTGCACCTGGATGAAGTCGAGGTCTTCGGACCCGACGAGCCAGGGCGGAACCTGGCGCTTGGTCAACCCGCGGACCAGAGCAGCGTTTCGGATTGGTCCTTCGATCACCGGCCGATCCCGGATCCGGACTGGGCGCTGCGGACGACCGAAATCCTGGCCCACGCCGGACGCCTGTTGCGGGAGCTGAATCACGATCGGGTCCAGCCGGCGTGGCGGGCGGAGCTCGAGCGGTTGTGCGCCCTGCCGCCGTCCGGGCTGGACCAGTCGGACTACTTCGCGGCGCGGTGGCTGCAGCGTCGGTTGACACTGGCGAACCCGATCCTGGACTTCGAGGGTGTGCTGATCACAAAGCGGGTGCCCGGCAGCTACGCCCACATGTCGGATCAGTACTACGGCTGGTGGTCGCGGCCCGGGGGCGGCATTTACCTGCTTCGCGGCTTCCGCGACGACGAGCCGCAGGTGGAGAGTCTGACGGCCGCGTTCCCCGAACCCGGCAGTTTCCTGCGTCCCTCGCTCTCTTATGACGGCCGGCGGATGCTGTTTGCCTGGTGCCGGCATTATCCGCATCTGGCGGGAGAGGCCGACAAGCTCGACAAAGCGAAGGTGCCGGAGGACGCGTTCTTCCACGTGTTCGAGCTGGACCTGGCGGACGGCCGGGTGCGCCAGTTGACGCGCGGGAAGTACGATGATTTTGACGCCCAGTACCTGCCCGACGGGCGCATCGTGTTTCTCTCGACCCGACGCGGTCACGCGCTGCAGGTCGGGCGGGCGACCGCCGCGGCCACCGAGCGGGAGCCGGCCCTGCCGGACTGCTACGTGCGATGCGGGGGAGACGCCCGGCGTCCGGTGGCGGTTTACACGCTCCACACGATGAACGCCGACGGGTCGGAGCTGAACGCGATCTCGCCGTTCGAGATGTTCGAGTGGGAACCGGCCATCGCCCATGACGGTTCAATCCTGCACGCCCGGTGGGACTACATCGACCGCGACAACATGCCGTTCATGAGCCTGTGGTCGCTGCAGCCCGACGGCACGAATCCGCGGCTGGTGTTCAAGAACTACACGGCGAACCCGCACTGCGTGTTCGAGCCGCAGCCAGTGCCGGGCTCGCGCAAGATCGTGTTCACGGCCAGCGGCCATCATTCGCAGTCGATGGGGAGCCTGGTGTTGCTGGATCCGGCGGCGGGGACGGATGGCCTGGCTCCCATACAGCGGTTGACGCCCGAGGTGGTGTTTCCCGAGAGCGAAGGCTGGCCGATCACCTACTACGCCAGCCCCTGGCCGTTGTCCGAGCGCTTCCATCTGGTCTCCTGGGGCGACGAAGGGGCCGCCAGCCACGCGGATCGCTGGCATCGCGGCGGCGGGCGCTGGGAGGGAACCACCCGACCGCCCAACGCCATGGGCATCTACCTGTTCGATGCCGCGGGCAACATGGAGCTGCTTTACCGCGACCCGGTCATCACGACCACCCGGCCGATTCCGCTGCGGCCCCGCCCCACGCCGCCGACGGTGGCGGACACGGTGGCCTGGGACGGTCCCGCCGAGGGGCGCTTCCTGATCCAGGACGTGTACCACGGCCTCAAACCGGAGGAGCGGGAGACGGTGAAGGGGTTGCGCGTGGTCGCCGTGCCGCCCAAGACCCAGCCGTGGATGAACCGGCCAAACCTGGGTTTGACCGCCGACGACCCCGGCAAGGCGGTTCTCGGCACCGTGCCCGTCGAACCCGATGGCTCGGCGTACTTCCGCGTGCCGGCCGGCGTCATCTTCTTCTTCCAGACGCTCGATGAGCAGGGTCGGGCGCTGCGCACCATGCGGAGTGTGACCCACGTGCAGCCGGGCCAGACCGCGAGCTGCATCGGGTGTCATGCCAACCGCACGGTGGCGCCGCCGACGACTTTCCCACTCGCCGGCCGGCGCGAGCCCTCGCGCATTGCGGTGGGGCCGGAGGGAAGCTGGCCGCTGCGATTCGACCGGCTCGTCCAGCCCGTGCTCGACCGGCTCTGCACAGATTGCCACCGGCCGGAGGGTCGCGAACCCGAGGCGGCGCGCCTGGTCCTCACGGCGGACAAAGCCTACGAGACGCTCACCCGTTACGGGCGACCGAGCCTGTACGATCAGGTCATGAAGGGATATCGGGAGGGTATCTCGCGACCGGGCGAGGGGCTGGCGCGGACCAGCGTGTTGCTGCAATGGCTGGATCGTGCCGAGGGTCACCGGGGCGTGGTGCTGGATCCGGACAGCCGGGAACGGCTGACGACCTGGCTGGATGTCTACGCGCAGCGGGTGGGAGCCTTCAGTCCGGAGCAGGAAGCTGAGCTGGAACGGCTGCTGCGCGAGTGGGCCGATCTCTTGGAACCTCCACGTCAGCCCGCCCAGTTCGGTTTACGGACCCCTGGGGTCAGTCCCTGAAACCTGAGCTTGGAGATTGAAAAAGCACAATACTACTGACTGACCCCTGGGCCATGCACACCGACCTGCGCCCGCTCGAAGAGACCATCGCTTCCCATCAGCCCCGCCTCGAGGCTCTCCGGTCCGAACTGGCCCGGAACATCGTCGGGCAACGCACCCTTATCGAACGGCTGCTCACCGGCCTGCTCGCCAACGGCCACGTCCTGCTCGAGGGCGTCCCCGGCCTCGCCAAGACCGCCACCGTCAACGCCCTCGCCCAGTGTCTTCACCTGGACTTCGCCCGCGTCCAGTTCACCCCGGACCTCCTCCCCGGCGATCTCGTCGGCAATCTCATCTTCAACCCGCGCGACAACACGTATCACACGCGCCGCGGCCCGCTCTTCGCCAACGTGGTGCTCGCCGACGAGATCAACCGCGCCCCGGCCAAGGTCCAGAGCGCGCTGCTCGAAGCCATGCAGGAACGTCAGGTCACCATCGGCGAGGAGACCTTCCCCCTGCCGTCCCCGTTCCTGGTCCTGGCCACCATGAACCCGATCGAGCAGGAGGGCACCTACGCCCTGCCGGAGGCGCAGGTGGACCGCTTCATGCTCAAGGTCGTGGTCACTTATCCGACCGAGGCCGAGGAACGCCAGATCATGGACCTCATGGCGAAGACCGCCGCCCGGCCGCCGCTGTCCGCCATCCTCCATCCGGAGGACATCCTGGCGATGCGCAATCTGGTGGACGCGGTGTACGTGGACGACGCGGTCTCGGACTACATCGTCCGGCTCGTGTTCACCACGCGTGACCCCAGCCGGGTGGCGCCGAAGATGAAGCCGTTCATCCGCTTCGGCGGCTCCCCGCGGGCCTCGATCAACCTGTCCCTGGCCGCCAAGGCGCACGCCTTCCTCCAGGGCCGCCCCCATGTCACGCCGCTTGACGTCAAGACCCTCGCCCCCGACGTTCTCCGGCATCGCGTCCTGACCACCTTCGAAGCGGATGCCGACGGGGTGACGGCCGAACACATCGTCGCGCATTTGCTCGAACAGGTCCCCGTGCCGTGATGCCTCCGTCCCCTTCGGCCGTGCTTTCGACCCGCACGCCTGCGGACCTTCTTGGGCGGGTGCGACGGATCGAGTTGCGCGCCCGCCGGCTGGTACAGGAGCTCATCGCCGGGCCCTACCGCTCCGGTGTTCCGCGGTCGTGGGCTCGAGTTTGATGAAGTCCGAGCCTACCAGCCGGGCGACGACGTCCGGTCCATCGATTGGCACACCACGGCGCGGACGGGCACGGTCCAGATCAAAAAGAACGTCGAGGAGCGTGGCCTCACGGTGATGGTGGTGGTGGACATCAGCGGCTCGGGTCATTTCGCCTCGGGCGGCCAGAGCA
Source organism: Verrucomicrobiota bacterium (assembly GCA_027493615.1). Lineage (GTDB taxonomy): Bacteria > Verrucomicrobiota > Verrucomicrobiia > Limisphaerales > J093 > DSVZ01. The sequence goes on along the minus strand of JAOSKK010000035.1, from coordinate 159,508 downwards.
AGCGCGAGCTGGCGGCCGAGTTGGCCGCCGTGGTCGCGCTCAGCGCGGTGCTCAACCATGATCGTGTGGGACTGCTCCTGTTTAGCGACCGGCTCGAGTACCACCTGCCGCCGCGCGGGGGGCGGCGCCAGGCGCTGGCCATCATCACCGCCGTGCTCGGCCATCCGCCGCGGGGCCGGGGCACTTCACTTCGGCTGGCCCTGCAGGCCCTTGGCTCGGCCCTCCGCCGCCGTGCCACGGTCTTTGTGCTGTCCGACTTCCTGGATCACGGTTTCGAACGCGCCCTCCGCATCGCTGCGCGTCGCCACGACGTCATCGCCCTGCCGCTCGAGGATCCGGCCGAGCGCTGCGTGCCGGACCTCGGTTGGCTGGTCTGCGAAGACCTCGAAACCGGCGAGTGGCTCGAACTGGACACGGGCGATCCGGCGGTGCGCCAGGCGCTCGAACACGAACAGGGCCGGCGGGCCGCGGCGCGCGCCGACCTTTTTCGTCGGGCGGGCGTGGAGGCTGTTCCTTGTCTCACGGGCCGCCCGTGGCGACCGGCCCTGCTCGAGTTTTTTTGCACCGCGACGTCGTCGGGGCGCACCGGCGTCCGCGGTTCCGGGATGAACACGACCAACCTGATCGAGGACCTGCGTCGGTTGTCGCCGCCCGAGTACGGCGGGCTCGTGGCGGTGGGGTTGGCAGGACTGGCTTGCGTGGCGGGGTGGTGCCTCTGGCGTTTCCGCCGGGCGCGACCGACGGTGGTGCCGGCGGTGCCGGTGCCGGCTGAACCGAGCCCCTGGGAACAGGCGCTGGCGGAACTCGAGCGACTGATACCGTTGCTGCAGCCCGAGACCTCACGTGCCTATGGTCTGGCCGCGGCCCGCGTGCTCCGACGCTATCTGGAGGGACGGTATGTCCTGCCGGTGCCGCGGCTGGCCACGGAGGAGTTTCTGCTCGCCGCTCGGCATGCCCCCGAACTTGCGCACGCGCAGCGGGAGATTCTCGGCCGTTTTCTCGGGGCCTGTGACCGGTTCAAGTTCGGGCGGTACACGGCAAGCGCGGACGAGTTGCGTGAGTTGCATATGGCGGTCGTGGATTTTGTGATGACGTCGCGTTCCTGAGGATGGCCGAGCTGCGTTTCGCATCGCCTCTGTGGCTTCTGCTGCTGGGACTGCCGCTGGCGCTGGGGTGGTGGCGACTGCGTCGCCCCCACCGCCCCGCCGCGCTGGGCTTCAGCGCGATTGGCTTGCTGGCCGTGCCTGCCGCGGCCCGGGGCCCCCGTTCGCGGCGGCGGATGGAAATCCTACACGTGGGAGCATTCACCCTGCTGGTGCTGGCCCTGGCGCGGCCGCAGCTTCCGTGGGCGGAGCAACGCGAGGACACGCGCGGCATCAACCTCATGCTGGTCCTGGATTTCTCCGGCACGATGCGCACCCGCGACTTTCTCCTCGATGGCCGCCGGGTCAGCCGATCCGAAGGGCTGCAGCGGATTTCCGCGGAGTTCATCCGGGCTCGGCCCCACGACCGCGTCGGGCTGGTCGCCTTCGACCGGGACGCGTGGTTGTCCAGCCCGCTGACGCTGGATCATGAATGGTTGCTTGAGCGGCTCCGGCTGGAGACCAACGGGACGGGGACCGCGGTCGGCTCCGGCCTGCTTGTGGCGGCCGAGCATCTCCAGCGACATCCCGAGGAGACCCGCGTGATCGTCCTGATGACCGACGCCGAGAACATCAGCGCGGGCCCGGATCCAGCGGTGATCGCCGAGGTCCTGCGCCCGCTGGGGGTGCGGGTCCACTGCATTCAGGTGCTCAGTCCGGACCAGGCGGCGCCGACGGATGACCTCAGCCAACTCTTCACCCGCCTGGCCACGCGCACGGGCGGCGACTTCTTCCGCGCGCGAAGCGGGGCCGACCTGCGCGCGGTCTATGCGGCGATTGACCGGCTGGAGAAGCAGAAGCTGGGCGATCGCCGGCAGCAGGGCTGGCGCGAGCTCTTTCCCTGGCTGGCGGTTCCCGCGCTCGGGCTCCTGTTGGTCGCCCAAACCCTGGCGCACACGCGTTGGAGGCGCCTGCCGTGAAGTTCGCGGTTCCTCCATGGCTGTGGCTGCTGCCGGTGGTCATCGCCGGCCTGATCATCCTCTGGACGTGGTCGGGTCGTCGGGCGCGGCGACGGTTGGAGGGCGCCTTCCGTCCCCCCTGGCTCGACGTGTTGCTGAGCTCGCTGGCCCCCGCGCGTCGCCGTCTGCGGTTGGCTTTGATGGCGTTGGGCGTGGCGGCGTTGATCCTGGCGCTGGCCCGGCCGCAGTGGGGCCGGGCCACGGTCGAGATCGAGCGCACCGGCGTGGATGTGGTGGTGGCGCTGGATGTGTCCCGTTCGATGCTGGCCCCGGATGCGGGGGAACCAACCGGCTGACGGCGGCGACGAAGGCGTTGCGCCATCTGCTGCGGCAACTGGGGGGATCGGGTGGCGTTGCTGGTCTTCGCCGGCGAAGCCCGTCTGCTCGCGCCGCTCACCCGTGACGTCGCCGCGCTGGAGCGTGCGCTGGCGGCGGTGGACACGACGATGCTCTCGGCGCCCGGAAGCGATCTGGCCCGGGCGATCGTGCAAGCGCGGACGTGCTTTGACCGCGCGGCTCCTGGTCCGCACACCCTGCTCGTGGTGAGTGACGGCGAGCAACTCGAGGGCGATGCAGTGGGAGCCGCCCGGGCGGCCGCGCAAGATGGTGTGAGGGTTCACACGGCGGGCGTGGGTTCGGCAGCGGGGGCGCATCTTCCCCGGGGACCCCGCGAGGTGTCGGGGCTTGTCCGGAATGCCGCCGGTCGCGAAGTGATTTCGCGGCGGGACGAGCGGCAACTGCAGCGGATGGCGGCCGCGGGCGGGGGCCGCTACGTGCGTCTCGAGGGAGCGGACAGTCGTGCGCTGGCGGACTGGTTTCAGGCCGTGGCTGCGCCGCTGGCGAAGACGACCGAACGGCGAGAGGTGGACGAGCTGCGCGAGCGGTTTCAGTGGCCGCTGGCGTTGTCGCTTGGGTTGCTCATGACCGGCTGGCTCCTGGGTGATCGCCGCCCGCGCGTCGCGTGGACGGCGGCCGTCTCACTGCTCGGGGTGAACCTGGTGCTTGGCGCTTCCGTCGCCTCGGACGGATCCGTCCCGGACACGCCGTGGGCCGTCTACAATGCCGGGGTGGAGGCCTACGCAGGGCGTGACTACGCGGGAGCGCTCGAGCGTTGGCAGGAACTCACCTTGGTATCCGTCCCACGGGCGTTGCGACAGCCGGTGTGGTTCCAGATCGGCAACGCCCAATTCCGGCTGGGCGAAGCTTCGGAGGCGGCTGCCCCTGAGGATGCCGCCGAGCTGTGGCGCCGGAGCGTTGAAGCGTATCGGGAAGCCCTCGAGGTCCGTCCCCGGCACCGTGCCACCCGCCACAACCTCGCGCTGGTTCAGCAACGTCTCGCCCGCTTGTTGCACCGTCTCGGTCTTGAAGCTTTGGGGGGAGCGGCTGACCGGTTGCCGGTCGACGCGATCCCGAGGTTGAGGGAAGCGGTGGCGTTGCTCGAGGAGTCTTTGGCCCACGCCCCCGCGGCGGCGGACGTCCGTGCCGACCGCGATGGTGCGCACGCGGCCTTGCGGCAGTCCCTCTTGGCAAACGCCACCTCGGCCGAGGCGCGGGGCGATGCCGAGGTCAAACCCCAGCATGCGTGGGGCGATCGGCTGGCGGAACGGTACTATCGCGAAGCCCTGGAGGACCTCGAGGAGTTGGTGCGCCCGTTGGAATCCCTGGCTCGCCCGCCCGGGGCGCCCCTGCCACCGCCCCCCTCGTCCTTGGACGCCACCGCGGCCACAGCGCACGACCGGGTTCGGCGCAAGCTGGCCGATCTGCTGGCACGGCAGGGGCAGCGCGAGCAGAAGGAGGCCCAGGCCCAGGCGGAGTGGAATCTCGACGAAGCGCTGGTGGTGTTCGACACCGCCCTGGACCACTTCCAGCAGGCGTTGGCCGTGCAACCGGATCACGGCGAGGCCCGACGCGGCGAGGCCGAGGTCCGACGTGCGATGGAACAGCTCCACCTGCGCGAGGGCCAGGAATCGTTGCAGCGCGGCAAGGAGCAGTTGGCGCGTTCCCAGGCCCAGTCGGCGGCCAGCCTCGGGGCGGCATTGGGTCATTTCGAAGCCACCTTGGGGCTCAACCCCAACAACGTCCCCGCTCAGAAGGGTGCCGAGGAAACCCGCCGCCTGCTGCCCGCCGCCCTGGTGCAGGCCGGAGAGCGTGAACTGGAAGCGGGCGATCGCGCCGAACCCACCGACGCCCTCGAGGCGCTGACGCGGTTCCAGGAGGCCGACAACGCGTTCCGGCAGGCGGTCGGGTTGAACCCCGCCGAATCCCGGGCCCAGCGCGGTCTTGAGCAGGTGGAACCGCGCCTGGCGCGGCTCCGGCAGCGGGTCGCGGAAGCGGGGCCGCCCAGCGCTTCCTCCTCGCGCCGACCCGCGACGCTCGAATCGCTCCTGGACCAGGTCAGCGAACGCGCGCCTCCGTCGCCTGGCGACCGCCAGCGCCAGCCGGGTCGGAACCGCCCGGGCGAACGCCGTCCGCCACGGGACTGGTAGGGTGGGGGCTTGCGTCGCAGCGGTTTCTCTGGCATTGAGGCGGTCAAGTTATGCGCAATTTCCTGGCGGGCAGTCTGATCGTCGCTTTCTCCCTCTGCCTCCCCTGCCGCAGCGACGCCGCGGAGGAGGGCACGTCGAGTTGGGGGCAATGGCACTTCCTGGGCGCCCGGCACCTGGCCCGGAGCACCGAGGCGACAGAGCTCCGTGGCGTCCTGGCTGAGCCGGCCACGCAGGCCGTTCTCGAGCGGGTTTTGTCCGGACTGGCTCGCGCCGCTGCCACGGACGCCGAGGGTGCCGCGCTGGTTCGCTCGTTGTTCGACGAATCGTTGCAGGTCGAATCCCTGGGCGCGATCGGCGGACCTCCCGGGCCGACGCCTTCGCAGTGGACCCTCGCGCTGCGGGTGGGCTCCGGACCGCGTGCCGCACTGGATGGACGGATGGTCAAAGGTGGGGGTGGCGGTTGGGTTGCCCCAGACCAAGACGGCCCGCGCCGGCGACTGGTTCCTGGGCGGGCTGGGCCGGGACCAGGCTCCGGACCTGAAGCCCCTCGAGGACCGCCTTGCCGATGCTTTGGCGCGTCCGTCCGCGGCAGATACTCCGTGGCTGGATGTCAAAGCCAGTCTCCGGTACCTGGCGAACGTCCTGGGCTGGTCTCCCGCGCTGCCGTGGCCGTCGATGCAGGCCGCCGTGCTGGGCCGCGGTCCCAACCTCCGCACCACCGCACGGTTTGAATTTGAGCGCCCCCTTGAGTTGACCCTCGATCCCTGGCAGTTGCCGACCAACACGGTCCGCGAGCCGCTCATCAGTTTCACGGCTGTCCGGGGCATCCAGCCCTGGGTGGAAGCCGACCCGATCTGGCGGGAGTTGGAGTGGCCCGCTCCCAACCAGCTCTTCGTCTGGGCCCGTTCGCTGGCCCCTTATGCGACCGAGTTCGCCTGGCCTCTGCCGGGTGCGGGCGAGCGGATTGAGGCCGTGTCAACCCGGCTGCCCGCAGCGCTGCGCGCCCGCCTCGCGTGGCTGGATTTTGGCGAGGTGAAGTTCCTCGCCCCGCTGAAGCGGCTGACGTGGAACGGATTCCCCATTCTGGTGCCTTACATCAGTCCCGCCGCTGATGACGGGCTGGTCACGGCCGGCCTCTTCCCCGTGGCCGCTGAACGCGAGCCCGCGCCCGCCGAACTCTACGCCGAGGTCCAGGGACGCACGAACCTCCTCTACTACCACTGGGAACTGACCCAACCGCGGCTCGACGACTGGGAGTCCCTCAGCGGGATGTACGCCATGCTGGCCCGGCAGCAGCCACCATCGACGAACAGTGTGGTCGTTCGCTGGCTCCAGAGCACGAATGCCACCGCGCACCTGGGCAATTGTGTCACCGAGATCTCCCGGGTGAGCCCACGCGAATGGCGCGCCGTCCGCACGTCGGCTGTCGGCCTGACCGCTTTCGAACTGCACCGTCTCCTCCACTGGATTGACGGAGATCAGTTCCCGCGACGCACGCCGCCCCGGTCCGCCCTTGGGGTCCGGAGGAACGTGCCCGCCCCCAGCCCTGATCCCGCCCATGCTCAAGCTCGGCGTCAACATCGACCACGTCGCCACCCTCCGCGAGGCCCGCTACCGGGGTCGCGAGACCGGTGAACCCGACCCTATCGAGGCGGCGCGGGTCTGCGAAGCCGCGGGCGCCCACGGCATCACCGCCCACCTGCGCGAGGATCGCCGGCACATTCTCGATCGCGACGTCTGGCGTCTCCGCGACGTGGTGCGCACCCGCCTCAACCTCGAGATGGCCAACACGCCCGCCATGATCGAGATCGCCTTGCGGCTCAAGCCCGACATCGTGTGCCTGGTGCCCGAACACCGTCGCGAGGTCACGACCGAGGGCGGCCTGGAGGTCGTGGGCGCCCTGGCCGCGCTCACGGCGACCCGCGAACAGATGAACGCGGCCGGCATCGAAGTCAGCCTCTTCATCAACCCGGACCCGGCCCAGGTTCGGGCCGCCGCCGAGACGGGCAGCCAGTTTGTGGAACTTCACACCGGCTCCTATGCCGAGCATTTCGCCGATCCTGGGGCCCGCTCCCGTGAGCTCGACCGTCTTGGGGACGCGGCCCGGTTGGCCCACGAGCTGGGCCTGCGTGTCAACGCCGGCCACGGACTCAACTATGTCAACCTCCCCGCGCTCCACGCCGTGCCGCACCTCGTCGAGTTGAACATCGGCCACAGCATCATCAGCCGTGCCGTCTTCACCGGCCTGGACCGGGCGGTGCGCGATCTGCTGGCGCTGATGCGGGATTACCGGGGCTGAGCCATGGTGGTCGGCGTCGGGATCGACCTCATCGAGGTCGCGCGGATCCGGTCGGTGGTCGAGCGCTTTGGCGAGCGTTTCCTGAACCGGATCCTGCGCCCCCGTGAAATCCGGTACTGCCAGGCCTTCGCCCATCCCGCGCCGCATTTCGCCGCCCGTTTTGCCGCCAAGGAAGCGATCTCGAAGGCGTTCGGCACGGGCATCGGCGCCGCCCTCGGATGGCAGGATATGGAGGTGGCCCGGCACGACTCGGGTCAGCCGTACGTGATCCTGCACGGCGATGGGGAACGGTTGCTCGCCAGCCGCGGCGGCGGCACGCTCCATCTCAGCCTCAGCCACACCGAGAACTACGCCACCGCGGTGGTGGTCTGGGATCAGCCGTGAGTGGGCCTGGCCCCGTGTTGATCATTGGTTTCGGCAACCCGCTGCGAGGCGACGATGCGGCGGGGGTGCGCCTGATTGAGGTGCTCGAAGCTGCGGGTCAGCCGGCCGGCGTCGAAGTCCTGGCGGTGCACCAACTCACGCCGGAACTGGCCGGCCGTGTGGCCGCGGCCCGGGCCGTGGTGTTTGTGGATGCCACGTGCACCGAGGAACCGGCGGCGATGCGTCCGCTCGAGGTCCCGCCGTTCACCGGTCCTCCGCCGGGACACCACTACAGTCCGGCCAGTCTGCTGCAGCTCACCCGGCTCACCTTTGGCGTGGTGCCCCCGGCGTGGCTGCTGACGCTTCCGGCGGCTGACTTCGCGTTCGGCGCCGCGCTCTCGCCGCGGGCGATCGGCGCGGTCGAGGCGGGCCGGAGGTTGCTCGCCGACTGGCTCGAGACGGCTGGCGTTTCACCGGCTGCCCGATAGGCTCTCGCCGTGCTGCACTCCTACATGATCCTGCTCCGGCGGGCGGCGCTCTCCGCGCTGGGTTTGACCTGCCTCGCGTTCCACCTGTCCCTTCCTGCCGGCTGGGCCGCGGCCAACGAGCCGGGGGCGGGGGCGGGGGTGCTGGAGGAGCTGCGGGCGGGCTTTCGTGCCCCCGTTTGCGGCGCGGCCCTGGACCTACTGGTTCATCATGGACGGCAATCTCAGCCGGGAGGGGATCACGGCGGATTTCGAAGCGATCCACCGGGCGGGTCTGGGCGGGGTGATTCTCATGGAAGTCGACGTGGGCATTCCGCGGGGACCCGTGCCGTTCCTGAGCGAGGCGTGGCGGGAGCTGTTCGCGCACGCCGTTCGCGAGGCGGAGCGGCTCGGGTTGCAGATCACCCTCAACGCGGGTCCGGGCTGGACCGGCAGCGGTGGACCGTGGATTCCGCCCGACCGTTCGATGCAGCATCTGGTGGCCAGCGAAACGACGGTCAGCGGACCGGCGCGGTTCTCGGCGGTGCTGCCCCAACCGTCGCCGCGGAAGCCGTTCTTCGGCGAAGGCGCGTTACCGCCAGCGCTCGAGGAGGCGCGCAAGAGGTTTTACCAGGACGTGGCGGTGCTGGCGTTTCCGACGCCGGTGGGCGGGCGGCGATTGGCGGAGATCGACGAGAAGGCGCTGTACACGCGTGCGCCGTACTCGTCGCAGGCAGGGGTGAAACCGTACCTGCCGGCGCCGGCGGAGCATCCCGTCTGGGCGGCCAGCGAGTGCGTGGATCCGGAGAAGGTCCTGGATTTGACGGACCGGTTGACCGCCGAGGGCCGGCTCGAGTGGGACGTGCCGGCAGGAGACTGGACGATCCTGCGCATGGGCCGGACGAGCACGGGTCAGAACACGCGTCCGGCGCCGCAGGCGGGGGTGGGGCTCGAGTCGGACAAGTTCGATCCGGCGGCGCTGGAGCTGCACTTCGAGGCGTTTGTGGGGTCCTTGCTCAAGACGCTCGGGCCGCGGTCGATTGAGGATCGCGGTTGGACGATGCTGCACATCGACAGTTGGGAGATGAGCTCCCAGAACTGGTCGCCGGGGTTGCGCGCCGCATTCCGGCAACGGCGCGGTTATGATCTCTGGCGTTACCTGCCGGTGTTCACGGGCCGGGCGGTGGAGAGCGTCGAGGTGTCAGAACGCTTCCTGTGGGACTTGCGCCAGACGGCGCAGGAGCTGGTGATCGAGCACCACGCCGGGCATCTGAAGACCCTGGGACGACGGCACGGGTTCGGGTTGTCCATCGAGCCTTACGACATGAACCCGACGGCCGATCTGAGTCTCGGCGGCGTGGCGGACGTTCCGATGTGCGAGTTTTGGGCGAAGGGCTATGGGTTCGATACCGAGTTCACGTGCTTTGAGGCCACGTCGATTGCGCACACGCTGGGACGGCCGATTGTGGCGGCGGAGGCGTTCACGGCCGCTGACGGGGAACGGTGGCGTTTGTATCCGGGGGCGATGAAGGCGCAGGGCGACTGGGCGCTGGCGACGGGCATCAACCGGATCGTGTTTCATCGCTACCAGCATCAGCCGTGGCAGGATCGCTGGCCGGGGATGACGATGGGGCCGTACGGGGGTGCATTGGGAACGGACGCAGACCTGGTGGGAGTTGGTGCCGGCTTACCACGAGTATCTGGCGCGCTGCCAGTTCCTGCTGCGTCGCGGGTTGCCCGTGGCGGATATCTGTTATCTGGCGGGGGAGGGCGCGCCGCACGTGTTCCGCCCCCCGCCGTCGGCGCTGCAGGGCGCGATGCTGGATCGGCGGGGCTACAACTTCGACGGGTGCGCGCCGGAGGTGTTGGTCGAGCGGATGGCGGTGCGGGACGGTCGGCTGATCCTGCCTCACGGGATGAGTTACCGCGTGCTGGTGTTGCCGGACCTGGACACGATGACCCCCGGGTTGCTGCGCAAGGTGAAGGAACTGGTGGCGGCCGGCGCCACCGTCATCGGCGCGCCCCCCGGAAGTCGCCAAGTCTCGCCGGCTATCCGGCATGCGACGTGGAAGTGCGGGCGTTGGCAGACGAACTGTGGGGTGGTGGGGAAGCGCCGCCCCGGTTGACCGGGCGGTCGCATGGCCTGGGTCGGGTCTTCTGGGGCGGTCCGGTGCGCGGCGCGAGCGCCAGGGTGCAACGGCCGACGAGTCCGTTGGCGGAGGCGCGCTGGATCTGGCACCGCGAAGGCCGGCCCGCGACGGCCGCGCCCGTGGGCCGACGGTTCTTCCGTCGAGACCTGGCCCTTGAGGACGTGGCCGGCATTGAGATGGCGCGACTGGCGATCACCGCGGACAACAGCTTCACGGTTTGGGTGAATGGCGTGCGGGTTGGCGAGGGCGACAACTTTCATCGGACGTTCACGTTCGACGTGGGCCCGCTGCTCCTCGTCGGAGCGAACCGGTTTGCCGTGGCGGCCGAGAATGGCGGGGACGCGCCGAACCCGGCCGGTTGGATTGGCGCGCTCGAGGTGCGCTGGCGCGATGGCCGGACCGTCCATCTGGCGACCGATGCGAGTTGGGTGAGCGCGCTGGCGGTCGCGGACGGTTGGCAACGGCAGTCAGCACGGACGCCGGACTGGCTGCCGGTGCTCGAACTGGGACCACTCGAGATGGGGCCGTGGAACAAGCCCAAAGCGGAAGCCCAGGCGCCGGAGCTCTATCCTGACTATGCTGTTGCCGCCGAGGTGCTGGCCGGTCTGGGAGTGCCGCCAGATCTCGAGGCGGACGCCCCGCTCCGCTACACGCATCGTCGCGACGGCGACGTGGACCTCTATTTCGTGGCGAACCCGGAAGCGGTGCCGCTTGTCGTGAACGCGACGTTCCGGGTGAGCGGGAAGCAACCCGAGCTTTGGGATGCCATCACGGGCACGCAACGTGCCTTGCCGGAGTACCTCGAGCGCCACGGGCGGGTCACGGTGCCGCTGCGGTTCGCCCCGCACCAGTCGTGGTTTGTCGTGTTTCGCGAGCCGGTGAAGGGCACGCCGCAGGAGGAGCGCAACTTTGCCGAGCGGAGCGGCGTGGCGGATCTGACCGGGCCCTGGGAGGTGCACTTTCAGCCGGGCCGCGGTGCGCCGGACCGGTTGGCCGCGGATGCCCTGTTTGACTGGGCGCAACACCCGGAGCCCGGGGTGAGGCATTTCTCGGGCCTCGCCACGTACCGCACGGAGTTTGAGTGGAGACCGGAAGGCGATGGGCGATGGGCGAAGTCGGAGGGTGAAAGTGCGAAGTCGCGGGTCTTCCTGGATCTCGGGCGGGTGGAGGTGATGGCGCAGGTGCGGCTCAACGAACAGGATCTGGGCGTGGTGTGGACCGCGCCCTGGGCTGTGGACGTGACGGAGGCGCTGAGGCCGGGGGTGAATCGACTGGAAGTGACGGTTGCCAATCTGTGGCCCAACCGGCTCATCGGGGATGCGGCGTTGCCAGCGGATCAGCGAGTGACGTGGACCACCTGGAATCCGTTCACCAAAGACTCGCCGCTCCTGCCCTCCGGTCTGCTCGGGCCCGTGACCCTGCAACGTGAAGTGCCGCGGTGGAAGGTGCTGGTCCTGATCTACAGCCAGACCGATTTCGCGTTCACCAACGAGAATGGCGCGGTCCATCTGGTGGCGCAGATGACGCCGGAGGAACGGGAGCGCGCCGTCCGCCAGGCCCAACGCTTCTTCGACGATGACGTGCCGGCACTCACCGGGGGTTTGCAGCGCCCGGTGACGACCATCCGGTTTCCCCTGCGACCGCTCACCCGGCTCGAGGAAGGCCACGGGTACTGGCCCGGCTGGGACATCGTGGCCCCGGACGTCGAGCCGCGCTTCGATTCCATCGTCGTGCTTTGGAAGGGGACCGGGACCAACGTGCTCAACGGCCAACCCCTGACCGTCGCCGACGCCGGCGGGTTGGCGTTGCCGCGCGGCACGGAGCCGACCTACTGCGCGGTGCCGGTCGAGTATCTCTCAGCGGAACATCGGAACGTCTTCAAGCATGAATGGGGACACAGTCTCCTGTTCTACTTCGAGGCGGCCGGCACAGCGCCGAAACCGGCGGTGGACAACCACATCAATGACACGGACACGCGCTACGTGCACTGGCCAACCGGCGAATCGTACGTGCTGGAAGACGAGACGGACGCCCGCCCGATCCCCAACTCGATTTATCACAACGCGAGCGGTTTCACGCGCGACTACTATCGGGGCGAAACTGCCACGCCAGATCAACCCCGGCGGCGGCTGGGCCTCACGCCGCAAGCCTGGGCGGCCGGGGGCCCCGTCACCAAACACGCCGCTGCCTCCGATGCGCCGGCGAGCGTGCAGCCTGTTGGGTTGCGTTGTGAGTCGAGGTCCAACCGCTGGGCATCGACGCCGCGCAGCCGCGCTTGTCGTGGCAACTCGAAGGCGTCGCGCGCGGTGCCTGCCAGAGTGGCTATCAGGTGCTGGTGGCTTCGTCCGCCGAGCGGCTGGCGCGGGACGAGGCGGATCTCTGGGACAGCGGCCGGGTGGCGTCGGACGAGACAACTCATGTCCGTTACCTCGGCCGGCCGTTGCGTTCGTCGCAGACGGTCTGTTGGAAGGTCCGGGTGTGGGACGAGGAAGGTCGTCGGTCGCAATGGTCCGGTCCGGCCTCTTGGACGATGGGTTTGTTGCGCCCGACGGATTGGGAGGCGAAATGGATCGGGGCCGCCCCTTGACGAGGCTCTCGATTTCGCCGGCGCGAGTTGGATCTGGCATGCCGAACCTGCCTGGACGGACCCGGCGAGCGAGGTGCGCCCGCCGCGCGTGGCCAGCGGCGTGGAGCGCTGGTTCGAGACCCGCTTTTCGTGGACGGCGGGAAAGGCGGTTTCCCAGGCCCGGTTGCTGGCGACCATCGACAACGGCGGCGAGGTCTGGATGAACGGGCAGCGCGTGGCCGACGTGGAGGCGTGGGAGACGGCGTCGGCGGCGGACGTGAGCGCGTGGCTCGAGCCGGGCACAAACCGGATCGTGGTACGGGCGCACAACGGCGGCACGACTCCCAATCCGGCCGGCGTGTTGTTGAAGCTGGTCTTGCGCACGAAGGCGGGGGACGTGCAAACGGTGGTGAGCGACGGGTCCTGGCATTCGGCCAGCCACACAACCGGGGAGGGGGCCACCGTGAGCTCACCGGCGCGTTGCCGGCCGTCGTGGTGGCTCCGTGGGGCGGGGGTGAATGGCAGCGGGGGGTGCGATTGCCGGCCGCGGGCGGGCTGCCGCTCTTCCGCAAGGACTTCGCCGTGCCGCAGCCCGTGCAGCGCGCGCTGGTGCATGTGTCCGGGCTGGGACATTACGACCTGTTCCTGGACGGACGAAAGGTCGGCGACCATTTCCTCGATCCCGCGTGGTCGGCCTACGAGAAGACCGTGTATTATTCCACCTTCGACCTGACCGAGGCATTGCAGACGGCGGGTCCCCACACGTTCGGCGTGATGTTGGGGAAAGGATTCTACAACACCCTCGGGGACCGCCGTGTGCATGGGGTGCACGCCGATCGTCCGTTGCAGTTGATCTTGCAGGCGCACCTCTTCTACGCCGATGGCAGCGAACAGGTCGTGGTGAGCGATGACTCCTGGAAGACCACCGAAGGCCCCATCACGCACAGCGCCATCCTGGGCGGCGAGGACTATGACGCGCGCCGCTGGCCCGCGGGCTGGAACGTGCCGGGTTTCTCCGACGCGGCCTGGTCCGCCGCGAGCGAGTGGGCGGGGCCCGGCGGAGCGCTCGTGGCGGCGTCGGCTCCGCCGATGAAGGCGCACGAGTGGTTCGCGCCGGTGCGGGTGGACGAACCTCAGCCGGGGGTTTTCGTGTACGATTTCGGGCAGAACGCATCGGCCATCCCGCGACTGCGCGTGCGCGGCCGGCCGGGCCAGACCGTGCGTTTGGTGACGGCGGAGCAGCGTCAGGGGATGACGCCGCGGCGGAATGACGGTCGCGGCTTGGTCGATCAGGCAGGGGTGGGGCGCCCGCACTATTCGCAGTACACGCTTCGGGGCGGCGAGGTCGAGACGTGGGCCCCGCAGTTCTATTACACGGGCTTCCAGTATGTACAGGTCGAGGGTGCGGTGCCGGCGGACCGGCCGAACCCGGACGGGCTTCCGGTGATCGAGGAACTCGTCTCAGTTCACGTGCGCGCGGCCTTGCCGGCGGTCGGGAGCTTCGCCTGTTCGAATCCGGTGTTCAACCGGACGGACCGGATCATCGACTGGGCCGTGCGGGGGAATCTGGCGCATGTACTGACGGATTGCCCGCACCGGGAGAAACTCGGCTGGCTCGAGGTCGCCTACTTGATGGGGCCCTCGATCGCGGGGGCGGTACGACCTCTCAGGCTTCTATGCGAAGGTCGCCCGCGACTGTGCCGAGGCGCAGCGTGAGGATGGCCTGGTGCCGACGGTGGCGCCGGCGTTCCCGGCGTTTGCCGGCGGCTTTGCCTACACGCCCGAGTGGGGCGCGGCGGCGGTGGTCGTGCCGTGGCTGGTGTTCGAATGGTACGGGGATCGTGAGGTTCTCGAGGAACGTTACGCGGCCATGAAGGGTTTCGTGGATTACGTCGAGCGCACGGCCACCGACCTGGTGCCGATCCCCGGCCTTGGGGATTGGTACGATTACGGCCACGGCAAGCCCGTGGGGCCGTCGCAGTTCACGCCGACGGAGCTGAGTGCCATGGCGACCTTCCGGCGGTGCACCGCCATCGTGGCTGAGGCGGCGCGGCTGCTGGGGCGGTTCCAGGAAGCGCAGCATTATCGTGAACTGGGGACGCGAATCACCGACGCGTTCAACCGGCGGTGGTTCAATGGCACCGACGAATACCGCAACGCCGGCAGCCCGCAATGCGCGAACAGCATGGCCCTGGTCACCGGCATGGTCCCACCCGGGCGGGAGAAAGCGGTGCTCGAGCGGGTGCTCGAGGATCTCCGCACCCGGCGTTTCCAGCAGACGGCGGGTGACATTGGTCACTGGTACTTGATCCAGGCCCTCGCGCAGTACGGCCGCTCCGACGTGCTGTACGCGATCACGTCGCGCACGAACCTCGGCAGCTACGGCTTCATCGTGAACAACGGCTGGACCTCGATGCCCGAGGCGTGGGACGCCGACACCGGCGCTTCCATGAACCACTGCATGCTCGGCCACATCCAGGAGTGGTTCCTCGGCTGGATCGCCGGCATCCGGCCCGACCCGGCGGCTCCGGGGTTCGCGCGCTTCGTGATCGCGCCCGAACCGGTGGGTGACCTGACGTGGGCACGGGGGAGTTACGATTCCGTGCGGGGCCGGATCGAGTCCGCCTGGGAACGCAACGAGGCACGGTTCCGGTTGCGTCTCAAGGTGCCGCCCAACACCCGGGCGACCGTGTTGCTGCCGACCAGCGAGGTGGGTTCCGCCCGCGAGAGCGGTCGGGAACTGACGGAGGCCCCCGGGGTGAGCCGGGTGCGGGAGAAGGCGGGTCGCGTCATGCTGGAGGTGGCGGCGGGCGAGTACGACTTCGTTGTGGGGTTGCAGCATTGATGAGCCTCCTGACGTCGGCTCCTACTGGGTGGGGGCGCGGTAGGAGTCGAGGTGACGAGACTCAAGCCTGGCAGAGCCTCCTGACGTCGGCTCCTACGGGGGGCGCGGTAGGAGTCGAGGTGACGAGACTCAGCCATGGCAGAGCCTCCTGACGTCGGCTCCTACGGGGCGGCGGGGGTTTTTCCGTGCGCGGGGGGCGGCGGCGGCTACGCTGGTCCCATGTCTGATGCCGGTTACCGTGAGCTGCTCGACGCCACCCTGCGACACCTCGAATCGCAACGGGAACACGGGGTTCGCCACGTGAACGTTTCCCCCGCACTCCTGGCGGAGTTGGAACGGCCGAAATCCACCCGCGCCGGGGTGAAGCCGACGGCGCTTGCCCCGGGTTCGTCGGCGCGCCGGCCCGCCGCGACGTCGGTCGTCGAGAAGCCGTCTGCACCCGCGCAGCCGGTGGCGCCCGCGCAGCCGGCGGTGGTGGAGAAACGGCCGGCCATCGAGCGCTCTCCCGTGAGCGGGCAGGCGGCGCCGCCTCAGGGGCTTCCGTTGCTGGGCGCCCCGGGGAAGGTCCTGTCGCCGGCGGAGAAGGAAGCGGCCATGGCGGCGCTCAGGGCCCGGGCCCTGGCCTGCCGCAAGTGCGAACATCTGGCGGCGGCCCGCCGGAACGTGGTGTTCGGAGTGGGGGACATCCATTCCCCGCTGATGTTCGTGGGGGAGGCGCCGGGGGCGGACGAAGACGCGCAGGGCGAGCCTTTCGTCGGCAGGGCGGGGCAACTGCTGACCCGCATCATCCAGACCATGGGGCTGGGTCGGGACCGGGTCTACATCGCCAACATCCTGAAGTGCCGGCCGGACACGCCGGGGCAGAGCAGTGGCAATCGCAAGCCTACGCCCACGGAGATGGGGACCTGCCTGCCTTATCTCCTGGAGCAGATCCGGATCATCCAACCGCGCGTGATCGTGGCGCTGGGGGTGACGGCGGTCGAGGGTTTGCTGGGGAAGACCGATGGGATCACACGGGCGCGGGGTCAGTGGCTGACGTTCCAAGACACGCCGGTGATGCCGACCTATCACCCGGCGTATCTCTTGCGCAACCAGTCGATGGCGGTGAAGCGGCTGGTGTGGGAGGACATGCTGGCGGTGATGGAGCGGCTGGGTTTGCCGATCACCGAGAAACAGCGCGGGTACTTCCTGCGGAGCTGAGGATCGGCGAGGCCAAAAAAGGCGCAGGGCTGGCCAACGGACGGGTTGCAGTTGTCCCGGACGCCGATACGGTTCCGGCATGATGCACAGGGAATTCTGCGGTGACCCGGCGTCCCGCTAAGCGAAGGCACGGCCATGGACCAGCTTGAAACCATCATCGCGTCGCATCCGTTCTGGAAAGGGGCGGCGCCGGCCCACATTGCCCGGCTCGCGGGCATCGCGCAGATCCAGCAGCACGGGGTGGGGGATCTGATTTTCCAGGAGCGGCAGGAGGCCGATCACCTCTACCTGCTGCATCGGGGGCATGTCGCGCTCGAGGCTTTCCTGCCGGGGACGGGGGTGACAACGGTGGCCATGCTGGGCGCGGGAGAAGCGCTGGGGTGGTCGTGGCTGTTCGAGCCCTTCCGCTGGCAGTACAGCGCGCGGTCGGTGGATGCGACGGAAGTGGTGGCGTTCAGCGCGGCGCGGTTGCGCGAGATGAGCGAGAGCGATCCGGAATTCGGGCGCGAGTTGGTGACGCGCATGGCGCAGGTGCTCATGCAGCGGTTGCAGGCCGAACGCTTCAAGCTGCGAGAAATGCACAGCGGCCAGCATCCACCGGTCGAAGACGTCCTGAGCGAGCCGGACGAGGAGAGCGAGGTGGCCACGCACCGCTCGCTTTGAAAGCCGTCCGCCGGGCGGGGTTCAGGGACTGCGGAGACGATAGAACCGGGCGGCACCGGGGGAGCGGGGCTGAGCACGCGGCCCTCGGTGCCCGAGGGCAGGGTCGAGAAGACGGCCCCTGCCTCGATTTGCCAGGGTCCGTTGGGGGTGGCCGAGCCCTCGAGTCGGAGTTGGCCAGGCATGGGCTGGCCCGCGACGGCGAAGTCCAGTTGGACCTGTCCGCTCGTGACCCAGGGCGGGCCAGTGAAGGTGAGGATGGGACCGTTCAGCACCTTCGCCGTGACCGGCAGCGCGGGTCCCCACTCGAGGGCAAAGCGGTCAAGGAACTTCCCCCGCACGGTGAGCACGTGCGGGCCGACAGTCGTGGGGGTGTAGTTGAAGGACGTGGCGACGAGCGGGGCATTCACCTGGAGGTCGCTGACCTCCTCCGTGTTGAGGAAGCTCACATTGTCCAGATACCAGCCCACCGGCGGCTCGGCCCGGGGATAGTGACCGCCCCCGGTGTGGTGGTAGTTGAACCTCACCCGCACCAGTCGCCCGGCGAAAGCGCCCAGCGCCACCGTGGTGGTGCGGAAGACGACCATGCCTGTGCCGTTCCCGCCGGGGTGCGCATAGACCTCACGCCAGGAGAAGCCGTCGTCGAGCGAGACTTCGACCTTGCCGATCTGCGCGCTGGTGGCGATGCCGAGGTACTCGCGGAACCGCAGGCTCGAGGCAGCCGAGCAGAGCAGGGGCGGTTCCAGGTCAGGGTTTGATCGAGGTTGGGCACAGGATGGGCCAGGTGGAAGGCCCGGGTGCCGGAGTCCCGAATGTCCTGCGTGATGGGCTCGTAGCCGGGCGAGGTCGAGGCCACGAGTCGCCCCAACCCGGCTTCGGCGCCTTCGACCGCCGTCAGGTCCTCGCGCCGGCCCACCATCCACTCGTGGGAGGAGGCGACGGGGACCGCGTTGAAGTGGTAGGAAGTCGGGATACCGACGGGAGGCTGGCCCAGTCCCTGGACGGTGGGCAGGACGGTATCGGTTCCGGGAGTGGAGGGGTCAAAGACGGTCACCACATAGGAGAAGTGCCGCGGAGTAGCGTCGACAAGCACCGGGCCCAGGGAGACCTCGTAGCGGGTGTCGGCGGTGGGTCGTGGCCAGGGCGAAGGCGTCGCGGTGTTGGCGCCGGCGAGGTGCCACACCACGGTGTTCTCGCCGGCGCCGTTCAACACCGGTTCGGCCTGGACGGCCACCGGGACGCCATTGCTGCGGAAGGTGACGGCGGTGGTCTGGAAGTTCGCCTGCGGAAACGTGAAGGACCAGCGCGGGAAGACCACGCCGTACGGGACATAGCCGGGGGGCGGCCACGCAACATACTCCTCGCGGGTGGCGGGGCGCGGGTCGCCGTAGTGATCGTCAATGACCCACGTGGCGTTGGCCGGAGGGTACAGGTCGCTGCCAGGGATGTCACCGGTGCCCATCTCTCGGGTCGGCGGATAGAGCAACCAGCGCCGGTGGCCCACGTTGTCATTCGCCGCGCCGTGGTCTTCCATGTAGCTGTCGATCGCGCCAGGCCCGACCCGCCCGACCGCCAGGTTCGCGCGGGCGGCGGCATCGGCGCCGTCGCCGGAGTAGCACGGCCACTCGGGCGGAGGGAAGTGGCTGAGGCTCGCGTTCCGGCTCATCAGCAACGCGGCGGCCTGGGCTTTGACGTTGTAAGTGTCGAGGAAGCCGATGCCGGCGGGCACACCGGCCATCGCGCGGTAATAGTTGATGCGCAGCGCCACGAGGTCGCGGTAGTCGAGTGCGGTGGTGCCGGGGTCACAGGTTTCGAAGCTCCCGGTCCAGGCGGGGGCGGGCGCCACGCTGGCGGCGTAGACCGTTTGGTAGAACAAACGCGAGGTTTCCCGGCTCGACAGGTTCGGTGTCGCCAGGGCGGTGACCACCGGACCCGTCTGAGCCCGGGCCCGGTGGGATGGCGGTGGGGAAAGCGGCGCTTGGGGAACCGGTCCAAGTTCGACGGCGAACGTCAGCGGGCCCGTGACAGCCAGCCACAGCAGGCGGGACGCCTGCCCCACCGGGGAGGGCTGAGTCATGAGAATCGTCCTGTTCCTTGCGGACCTGTCCTGGGGCCAGGAACCGCGGAGGGCGCAGGCGGGACGCCCGCACCACAGGTCCGTGAAGGCGCGTGGGGGAGTGGGACCACGGAGGGGTTCACCACGTGCCATGGCTCAGGTAATCATGGATCGCCTGCGCCGCGCGGCGCCCGGCGCCCATGGCGAGGATGACGGTGGCGCCGCCGGTGACAATGTCGCCGCCGGCGAACACTGCGCGCTTCGAGGTCTTGAGGCAATCGGGGTCGGCCTCGATGTAGCCGAGGGGATTGGTGCGCAGATCCGGGGTGGCGGACTGGACCAAAGGATTGCCCTGGTTGCCAATCGCCACGACCGCCACCTGGACGGGCATCACGAAATCCGATCCGGCGCGCGGAACGGGGCGACGGCGACCGGACTTGTCGGGGGCGCCCAGCTCCATCTGCTGACACTTCATGCCGGTCAGCCAGCCGCGGTCGTCGCCGAGGAACTCGGTGGGATTGGTCAGCATCACGAACTGGACCCCCTCCTCCCGGGCGTGTTTGACCTCCTCGACGCGCGCGGGCATCTCGACCTCCGAGCGGCGGTAGGCGATCGAGGCGGTCTTGGCGCCGAGCCGGACGGCGGTGCGGACGGCGTCGAGGGCCGTGTTTCCGCCCCCGATCACGGCGACATCCTTGCCCCGACAGTCGTAGATGGGTTGGTCGTAGGCCGGGAACTGGTTCGCCTTCATGAGATTCACGCGGGTGAGGAACTCGTTGGCCGAGTACACGCCGCAGAGGTGCTCCCCGGGGATGTTGAGGAACACGGGCAGCCCGGCGCCCGTGGCGATGAAGACGGCGTGGTAGCCGCGCTCGCCCAGCAGTTCGTCCACGGTCACGGTGCGACCGACGACGACGTTGGTGCGGAATTCGACGCCCATGCGCGTCAGGTTCTCGACCTCCTGACGGACGATGTCTTTGGGGAGGCGGAACTCGGGGATCCCGTAAATCAGCACGCCGCCCAGCTCATGCAGCGCCTCGAAGACGGTCACCTCGTGGCCGCGTTGGACGAGATCGCCGGCGGCGCTGAGGCCGGCCGGCCCGCTGCCGATGACGGCGACTCGTTTGCCGGTCAACGGGGCGCGGGGGGGCAGGCCCACCCGGCCGGATTGCCGTTCGTAGTCGGCCACGAACCGTTCGAGGTAGCCGATGGCCAGCGGTTCGCCGTTCTTGCCCAGTACGCAGCAGCCCTCGCATTGCTCCTCCTGCGGACACACGCGGCCGGTCACCGCGGGGAGCACATTGTCCTCCCGGATCTTGGCGGCCGCGCCGAGAAAATCGCCCGCGAGCACCAGTTCGATGAAGTCCTTCACTTTGACGCCCACGGGGCAGCCGGTGAAGCAGTGATGGCTCTTGCAGTGGAGGCAGCGGAGGGCCTCCTGGTGGGCGAGGGCGGCGCTGAGGCCCAGGTTGACCTCGGCGAAATTGACGCGCCGTTCGGCGGACGCCTGCTCGGGCATCCGCTGCCGCGGAATCTTCATCCGCTCTTTGGGCGGGAGCGGGTTGTTGTTGGTCATGGCGGGGTCACGGCTCCCGGCTGTGCGTCGGCCAGGCGGCAGCGATGCAGCTCGGGGGGATGTTGGTTCAAGTCGGCGAGGGCCTGTTGTTCGGCCGCGCGGTACATGGCATTGCGCGCTGAGAGGATCTTGAAGTCGACCTGGTGCGCGTCGAACTCCGGCCCGTCCACGCAGGCGAACTGGCTGCGGCCATCGACCACCACACGGCACCCGCCGCACATGCCGGTGCCGTCCACCATGATCGGGTTCAGGCTCACCACGGTCTGGATGCCGGGCGCCCGCGTCACCTCCGCCACGGCGCGCATCATCGGGATGGGGCCGATGGCGAGCACAAAGTCCGGAGGGGTGGGGGAGTTGACCAGCGCCTCAAGTTGGTCCGTGACCAGCCCCTTGACGCCGTAGGAGCCGTCGTCAGTGGTCACCCGCACCTCGTCGCAGAATTCGCGCATCTCAGCCTCGAGAATCAGGAGGTCCCGGGTCCGCGCGCCGAGGATCGCGATCACCCGGTTGCCGGCGTACTTGAGGGCCTTGGCGGTCGGGTAGGCGATGGCGGTGCCCACGCCGCCGCCGATGACCACGGCGGTGCCGTAGTAGTGGATCTCGGAAGGCTTGCCGAGCGGGCCGACCAGGTCGCGGACGGCGTCGCCGGCTTCCAGGGTGTTGAGGAGGCGCGTGGTCTTGCCGATGCCCTGGACAATCAGCGTGACCGTGGTGGCGTCGGAGGCGGCGATCGTCAGGGGGATGCGTTCGCCGTGGTCGTGGACGCGCACGATGACGAACTGTCCGGCCTGCTGTTTGCGGGCGATATCCGGCGCCTCGAGGCGGAACAGCTTGACCTCGGGCGCGAGGAAGCGGGCTTCAATGATCCGGTACATCCGTTCGCGGCCCCGCGGGTTCACCGGCGCCGGAGAACTCGCGGCGACAGCAGCAGGTGCAATGCGCGCGCACCCTAGCCCTCCCTCCGCCCGCTGGCAACGGTTGTCTCGTGGGCTTGACGGGTGCGAAGCGGGTTCATAGGTTGGCGCGCTCGCGTTTCGAAGCGAGCCCGCGCGCCGGGCCACGGCGGCGGTCGAGGCAGACACGTTGGAAGATCCTTGTGAGCGTCACCGTTGAACATCTGGGCCCGTGCAAGAAGCTGCTGCGGGTGGAAATCGAAGCCCCGGCCGTCGCCGCTGGGCTGGCAAGTGTGAAGGCCGACCTGTCCCGGCGGGTGTCCCTGCCGGGTTTCCGGCCGGGCAAGGCGCCGCGGCAGCTCATTGAGCGGACGTATGCCGACCGCATCCGGGAGGAGGCCAAGCGCAAGCTGATCAACGACAGCTTCAAGGCGGCGTTGGCGGAGCACCAGTTTACGCCGGTCACGCCGCCGAAGATCGAGGAGGTCCAGTTTGCCGAGGGACAGAGTTTGATCTACACGGCGAACCTCGAGATTGAGCCGCAGTTCGAGCTGCCGGACTACAAGGCGCTGCCCGTGCGCCGCGAGAACCGGTCCGTGACCGAGGAAGACCTCGAGCGCGCGGTGCGGGTGCTGCGGGAGAAGAGTGCCACCTTCGCGGACGTGGAGCGTCCCGTCCAGACGGGCGATTTCGTGGTGGTGAACTACCACGGCACGTGTGACGGCAAGCCGATCACCGACACGGCGCCGACGGCGCGGGGGTTGACGCAGCAGACGGGTTTCTGGCTGCAGGTGCACACCGAGCACTTCATCCCGGGGTTCACGGATCAGCTCATTGGCGCCAGCAAGGGCGAGAAGCGGACCGTGACCGTGACCTTCCCGAGTGATTTTGTGGCGGCGGAGCTGGTGGGGAAGGTGGGCGTCTACGAGGTCGAGATCGTGCAGGTGAAGGAGAAGCACCTGCCGGCGGAGGACGATGCCCTGGCGAAGGCATTGGGTGCCGAGAACCTGGCAGCCCTGCGGGAAGGGGTGCGGCGCGATCTGGAGAACGAGTTGAAGGCCAAGCAGCGGCAGGAGGTGCGGAACCAACTGCTGGGCGGTCTCCTCGGCCGGGTGCAGATTGAGCTGCCGGAGTCGCTGGTCGAGATGGAGACGCGCGGTGCCGTGTACGACATCGTCAAGGCGAACGCCGATCGGGGCGTGCCGAAGGAAGCGATGGACGACCGGAAGAACGAGATTTACCAGGTGGCAGTCCAGAGCGCGCGCGAGCGGCTCAAGGTGATGTTCCTCCTCGGCCGCATTGCTTTGCAGGAGAAGATCAGCCTGACGAATGAGGAGGTGAGCCGGCAGGTGATGTACCTGGCGCACCAGCGCCAGACGCGCCCGGAGAAGCTCATCAAGGAGATGCGGGAGAGCGGAGAGTTGACCGAACTGCAGCGGCAGATGATCAATGCCAAGGTGCTGGACTTCCTCGAACAGCACGCCCGGGTTGAGGAAGCTCCCGGCGGCGGCGCGTGACGGGCCGCGGGGACCAGGCGCGAACGGACAATACGCTTCCCGGGTCCGCCCCGGGCCTGTAGGATCCGCCCATGAAACACGCGGGGAAGGCGACCCAGGCCGCACTCCGGTTGCTGTACTGGAGCTTGTTCCTGGTCGTGTTGCTGCTCTTCTTCGGCATGCTGGGCCGGCTGCTGAGCCAATTCTTCGGCGAGGTCGCCCTGGGCCTGGTGCTGCTCTGGGCCGTGTTTGGGCTCTTTTGCTTTTACTTCTTCCGTGATCCCCATCCGCGGGTGCCGAAGGCGCCGACGGCCATCGTGTCCCCCGCCCACGGGACGGTGGATCTGATCGACGAAGTCGAGGAACCGCTGTTCCTCCGGGGCCGCTGCCGGCGGGTGTCGATCTTCCTGTCGGTGCTTGACGTACATGTGCAAAACGCGCCGGTGGCGGGCCGCATCGCGCTGAGCCAGTACACCCGGGGCCGGTTCAGCAACGCCATGCGGACGGACTCGGCGGCCTCGAACGAGAACCTGTTCGTGGGGATCGAGTCCTCCGAGGCTGTCGGCGAGCGGATCGGTGTCCGGCTGATTGCCGGCCTGATCGCGCGACGGATCCAGCCCTGGTTCCAGCTCGGTGACACGGTGGCGCGCGGGGAGCGGCTCGGGCTGATCCAGTTCGGGTCGCGGGTCGAGCTCTATCTTCCGCTGAGCGCCCGGGTGGTCGTGCGCGTACGCGCGAAGGTCAAGGGCGGGGAGACCGTCATCGCGGAGCGCGGCTGACGCATGAACGCGCCGGAACCCAGACCCGACGTGGGGACGGCCGCGGCGCGGCTGCGGATTTATTTTCTGCCGAATTTGCTCACCGGCGGCAACCTCTTCTGCGGGTTTGTGGCGCTCACGCGCATTGTGGAGGCGGACGTGAGCCGGGGGGATTTCACGCTGATCCGCGAGGCGCTGTTCTTCATCCTGCTGGCCTGTATCTTCGATCTGCTCGACGGCCGGGTGGCACGCTGGGGCGGGGTGGAAAGCCCGTTCGGGCGCGAGTTCGACTCGCTGGCGGACCTGATCTCCTTTGGGGCGGCGCCGGCGTTTCTGGTGCATCGCATCGTGTTGAAGGATGTGTTTGTCAATCACGCCGAGGTGGGGTGGTTCATCGCCTCGATTTACTTGATCTGCGGGGCCCTGCGCCTGGCGCGTTTCAACTGCCTGGCCATCGTGACGGGGGGGCGAGCAAGGAGTTTGTCGGGTTCCCGATTCCGGCGGCGGCCGGGCTGGTGGCTTCGCTGACGCTGTTCATCATGTGGTGGGACGAGCGGGAACTGCGGTTCGGGGTGTGGCGGTACTTGTTACCGGCGATCATGCTCTTTCTGTCGTTCATGATGATCAGTTCGGTGCGGTACCCGTCCTTCAAGTCGCTCAATCTGAATGCGCGCAGTCGCTTCGCCCGGCTGGTGGGCACCCTGCTGTTCCTGGGTTTCCTGCTGGTGTTGCGGGAGCAGATCCTGCCGCTGGTGTTGCCGGTCCTGTTCACGGCGTACCTGCTCTACGGCTTCATTCGGCCTCGCCTTTCCCGGCGGGTGCGGGAAGGCATCGAGGAGGAGGAGGTTGATGAGACCGAAGGGCCGGTGGGAAGCGGCTACTGAGGATGTGTCGGGTCGCAACGCCACACGCTCCGCGGGGGGGGCGAAGGAGCCTGTCGGCGCATCCGCACGGGTTGGGAGGCCTTACAGCACCAGGGCCAGCAGGCTCAACAAGAGTCCGGCGAACGAGGTGCCGTAGCGCCGCCAACCCGTCGCTGGACCCGAAGCTGCCCGGAGTCCGCCCAGGGCGCAGAGGACTCCCCCCTGCAGTCAACCGTGCCAGGACCGTCCAACCGGCTGGCAGCAACGCGAGCATGACCGCGAGCGAACCGAGTCCCAGGGCCAGCCAACCCAGGTCGTTGCGGCGGGCGGCGCCGAACGCCTGCCGCAAGGCGTCCGCCGCGCTCCTTGGCGGGGTCTTGCCGCCGGCGGACGACGGTGGCACCGGCCGCGGGCGCGGGGGTGCGGGCCGTGGGCCGGGCGGCCCGGATAGGGCAGACTCCAGCCGGAGGTTTGCTTGCGGGCGGTGCGGGGGCGGGGGCGGGCCGGAGGTGTTCTCCGGCCTGGACGGCGGTGACGCTGGGAAACGGGTCGCGGCCCCCCAGCATGGTCGTGCGGGCACACCACGGGCAGGCGGAAAGGTGGTTGCTGAAGATGTGCTGCTGGTTGTCGTGGCAGGACACCAGGTTCAGTTCGGCTTCCTCGAGCCCGTACTGCCAGCTCAGGTCGTCCGGCCTCAGGGAGGGCGACTGGTGACCGTCGCGGAAGCAGCGGAAGAAAAGGTTCTGCAGCACGGGATGAAGGCAGGCAAAGGCCGGGGCGATGGGCACCGGGGTGTAGGGCACCTGCGATTCGCCGGCATAAGGGA
Organism: Verrucomicrobiota bacterium; assembly: GCA_027493615.1. Classification (GTDB taxonomy): domain Bacteria; phylum Verrucomicrobiota; class Verrucomicrobiia; order Limisphaerales; family J093; genus DSVZ01. Next base: position 133,906 of record JAOSKK010000035.1, on the reverse strand, counting down.
AGTGACCGGCGCGGATGCGCTCCGGCAGGGTCGGCGGTTCGCCGCGTCCCTGGAAGACGCCCGCGAACGGGTGGGTGCCCTCCATGAGCAGTTGGAACACGACGATGGCCAACCCGGAAGTGGTCGTGGAGGGTCTCCCGGTTGATTTCAGCGAAGGATTTCCCCTGCAGTTCGGGGGGCGTGAACTCGGGGCGGCCGACGCGGCAGCGGAAGAGCCGGCCCTGGGCGGCGTCCCAGACCTGGAAGGAATCCGTGTCCACCACGGTGACCAGGGCGGTTTCGGAGGCCAGGATGTTGCACTCGTTCAGGTCACCGATGACATAGCCCCGTTCGTGGAGGGCGCGGAGGGCGGTGGCCAGGTTGCGGGCCACCCGGTGCAGGTAGAACCAGTTGAACAACGGGCAGCGTTGCCGGCGCGTCTTGGGGTTGAAGAAATCAATGATCGGTTGCACCCCCTGCACCCGCGGCATGAGGAAGCCGACGATGCGCTGCGGGGCCGTCAGCAGGCGGTCGGTGGGCCAGGCGATGGCCACGTGGCCTTGCGCCGCCATGGGGTCGGCGGGTGGGTTGGCCAGCATCGCGCGGACTTTGTCGGCGCGTTCCGCGCTCGGCTGGTGCCAGAGCTTGACGACCTGCTGCGGGTCGTCGGGGTGGACGAAGATCCGCGCTTCACCCCCGGTGGCGAGCCGGCAGTGGTCGCCCAGATCAATCCGCTCCCCGGTGGTCTCGCGGAACAGGCGCATCGTCCGGTCACTCCCGACGCTCGGCCAGCAAGAGCGTCAGATCATCATCCGTCCGCTCGCTGAACCGGGCGGAGCTGAGGGTGGCGAGGAGTTCGCGCTGCCCGGCCTCGAGATCCTCGAGCCGGTTGAGCCACCCCAACAGGGGGTTGGAAGAACGGGAGGTGCGGAACCGCCCCCGGCATCTTCAAGGCCAGCATCTGCAGGCCGTCCGAGAAGAGCACCACGTGGCGGGGGCGACCGGTCCAGAAGGCGGTCTGAAGCCGTTCCAGCGCCCCTTCCGAAGTGAGGAATACCGTTTCGTTCAGGTATTCGCCCGCAGCGGGTTGGGTCAACGTCTCGAGTCGGTCGGGCGCCGTCCCCGCCAGCACGGCACCATCGCCGACCTGCGCCGCGGCCACGCCGTCGGTGCCGGCGACGCAGACCAGGAGGGTGGTGGCATACTCGCCGAGGGCGGTCGGGCGGAGGCCGGCGGCTTGGCGGAGGGACTGGAGCGCCGCATCGATCGCCAACCGCACCAACGCGAGCGCGCGGAGGTCCGTGCCGAGTGCCGCACCGGCATCGGCGTTTGCCTCGAGGGCGGCCAGGGCGGTCGTGACCGCGGTGGTCGCCCCCGCGCCGCCGCAGGGTGCCGACCCCGCGCCGTCGGCGACCGCCGCGAGCAGCAGCCCGCCCTTGGTGGTCGCCCAGCGGACGGCGTCCTGACATGGTTGCTGTTGGTGGCGATGCCGCCGGCCGGTGGCCGAAGTGGCCACCACGCGCCAGGCCGGCGATGCCGGGATGGGAGCGAGGTTCATCGGCGGGGCTGTAGATAGCCCGAACGCGGCGTGGGAACCAACAAAAACGCGACGGTGGCATGTGAGCAACCGGTGGACAGCCGGTGAATCGTCGCCAACAACTTCGCGCATCCGGAGATTGCGCGCCGCGCGCGGCATGGTTTGCTCGGGAGCCATGATCGACACCGTACCGGATGGCCCGCCGGCCGAAGCCACACCGAACCTCAAGCAGGCCCGCCGGCAGCGCCCGGCCGGGCCGGACCCTCGGGGTCTGGACCGCGTGCCGCCGCACTCGATCGATGCCGAGAAGGGAGTGCTGGGGTGTTTGTTGCTGGCCCCTCGCGAGGGGCTGGGCGCTTGCTTCGAGCGGTTCAATCCCGGCGAGGAATTCCTTTATGACCCGCGGCACCAGGTGATCTTTGCGAACGTGGTGGAGATGTGCGAGGCGCAGAAGAGTGTGGACTTGGTGACGCTGGTGGCCCAGCTCGCCGATCGTGGCGTGTTGGAGACGGTCGGCGGGTTCCCCTACCTCTCGGCGCTGATGGACGGTGTGCCGTCGGCCGCGAATCTCGGCTACTACCTCGACACCGTGCGCGAGAAGTACCTGCTCCGAAAGCTGATCCGGACATGCACGCGGTTGGTGGGCGAGGCGTACGAGGCGCACGGGGAGGTGGGGCTGTTCATTGACCGGGCGGAGTCGGAGATCCTCGCCGTCAACCAGAAGACGGGTGCCTCCAAAAACATCCATGAACTGGTGGGCAAGACCGTCTCCCGCATCGAGTTCTTCTTCCACAACAAAGGGAAGCTGTCCGGACTCGAGACGGGTTTCTGGGAGTTGGACAAGAAGACCAACGGGCTGCAGCCGGGTGAGATGATCGTCATCGCGGCCCGTCCGAGCATGGGGAAGACGAGTCTGGCGATGAACATCGCCGAGCACGTGGCCCTGCAGGTGGGCGAACCTGTCGGCGTGTTCAGCCTGGAAATGACGGCCGAAGCCCTGGTGATGCGCTTGCTCTGTTCCGCGGCGCGGCTCAACCAGCATCGGCTGCGCGATGGCTCGATGGAGGAACATGACTTTGCGCGGATTGCCGATGCTGCGGACCGATTGGCGGCCGCCAAGCTGCACATCGACGACACCGCCGGGCTGGACATTCTGCAACTGCGCGCCCGGGCGCGGCGGATGGCCGACCGGCTGGGGATCAAACTCTTTGTCATTGACTACCTTCAATTGCTCCAGTCATCTAATCCGCGCCGCGGGGAATCGAATCGGGCGCAGGAAATCAGCGAGATTTCGAGCGGGGTGAAGGGTCTGGCCAAAGAGCTCAATGTCCCCGTGATCGTGCTCAGCCAGCTCAATCGTGAGCTTGAACGCGACCGGACCCGCAAGCCGCGGCTGTCGGATCTGCGGGAATCGGGTGCCATTGAACAGGATGCGGACGTAGTCGGTTTGTTGTACCGGGCCAATCCGAAAAACCCGCGCGAGCCCGCCGGGGGCGACGACGACGACGAGGCGACGGTGAACAGCGACGTGATACCAGTGAACCTCTTGATCGCCAAGCAACGCAACGGACCCACGGGGGACGTCTACCTCAATTTCGAGCGGTCCTACACCCGGTTCGAGAGTGCCCCCGGGTGCGTGAAGAGGACATCCCGCGGGAGTGAATGGCATGAGCGGCAAAGCCCGTGGTTGGTGGATGCTCTGGCTGCTGTGGCTGGTCTTCATGCCCGGGGCGTGGGGGCAGGCACCGGCCGTCATCCGGGAGATTGAGATTCAGCACGTCGGCCCTCGCGCCGCCAGCGATGCCCTGATCCGTTCGAGCATTCGCTCCCGGGTCGGAGAGCTGTACACGCGCAACAGCGTGGACGACGACGTGAGGAGCCTTTACAGCACGGGCCTCTTCTTCAACATCCGCGTCGATCAGGTCCCCGTTGAGGACGGCCTCAAGCTCGTGTTCCAGGTGCAGGGCAAGCCGACCCTCACGCGCATCCTCTTTACCGGAAACAGCAAGTACTCCACCAAGAAGCTGCAGAAGAAGGTCACCTCGAAGGTGGGGCAACCCCTGGACGAACAGAAGTTGTTCAACGACACCCAGGAGATCCTCAAGCTCTACCAAAAGGCGGGTTACCAGCGGACCCAGGTGAAGTACGTCCCGGTGATCGACGCCAACCTGGGCAACGGCACGGTGACCTTCGAAATCACCGAGGCCCCGAAGGTCAAGATCAAGGACGTCCAGTTCATCAACGCCCAGGCGTTCCCGCAGCGGAAGCTGCGCTCGACCCTCAAGACCCGGCGGCACTGGATGTTCTCGTGGCTCACCGGCAGCGGCAAACTCAAGGACGACGTCCTGGCCGAGGATCGCCAGCGGTTGGGCGAGTTCTACCGGGGCGAGGGCTACATCGACTTCCAGCTCGAGGACATCCAGTTCGAGCAGCTCAACCCGAAGTGGATGATCGTGAAGGTGTTCGTCAACGAAGGCACCCAGTACCGCGTCGGCACGGTGGGGCTCGAAGGCAACCAGCTTTTCACCACCAACGAGATCACCACGCGCATGGTGACACGCGAGAAGAACAAGACCTCGCGCGGACTCAGCATGGGGCCGGGCAACGTGTTCACCCCCAACGGGCTGTCACGGGACCGCGAGGGGATCCAGGACTTTTATGGCGCGCGCGGCCACATCGACGCCCGCGTCAGTCCGGCGCTGGTACCCAATACGGCCCAGGGGACCATGGACGTGAATTACCGCATCACCGAGGGCCAGAAGTCTTACATCGAGAAGATCGAAATCCGCGGCAACACCAAGACCAAGGACCGGGTGATCCGGCGGGAGTTGGCCGTCAATCCAGGCGAAGTCTTCGACATGGTCCGGGTCCGTTTGAGCACCAACCGGCTCGGCGGCCTGAATTATTTCGCGAAGGTGGATGCCGAGCCGGAGCCCACCGACGTGCCGGACCGCAAGCACCTGGTGATCGGGGTGGAGGAGAAGAACACGGGCGACATCCGGCTGGGGGCGGGCTTCAGTTCGTTGGACCAGATCTCCGGATTTGTCGAGGTGGTGCAGGGCAACTTCGACCTCTTCAAGCCGCCTTACTTCCTGGGGACGGGCGCCGGCCAGAAGGTCCGGCTTCGGCTCATGGTGGGCACCCAACGCCGCGACATCGAGCTCTCTTTCATCGAGCCGTGGTTCCTGGGCCGGAAGCTGGTGTTGAGCACGGATTTCTTCTACCGCCAGCTCCGGTACTACAGCGACCTTTACGACGTCGACCAGTTGGGTTCGCGCGTGACCTTGACCCGCACCCTCTGGAGCGATTTCTGGCGCGGGACCGTCGGCTACGCCATCGAGAACGTCGGCATCGTGAACATGCCCGCGCCGCTCGTGGTCCCGGGTCCCGACGGACAACCCGAGGTCGTTGACACCGTGCCCGCCGAGATCCGGGCGGAGGAAGGCTACACCCTCGCTTCGAAGGTGATCGGGGCCATCAGCTACGACACCCGCAACAACGTTCTGCTCCCCAATCGCGGGCAGCATACCACGCTGCGTTCGGAGCTGGCGGGCGGGCCCTTCGGGGGCGACACGGATTTCTACAAACTCGAACTGGACTCGCGCCGGTATTTCCGCGGGTTCGCGCCCGGCCATGTGCTCGAGCTCATCGGGCGCATCGGGGTGGTGGACAACCACGGCTTCGATCAGGACGTGCACCTGTACGACCGCTTCTATCTCGGCGGCCTCTATACGCTGCGCGGCTACAAGTTCCGCGCGATTGGCCCGTACGACTCGACCGGTCGGGAGCCCATCGGCGGGCGCACCTTCTGGTTCGGTTCGGCCGAGTACAGCATCCCGATCATTGAACGTCTGCGGTTGGCGGCGTTCTATGACATCGGGAACGTGTATCCGGACGCCTACAGCTTCAACGTGGCGGGCGCCGAGTACGGTGCTTACGCGGACAACTGGGGTTTGGGCATCCGGCTGAACATACCGGGCATGGGCCCCTTGCGGCTCGACTACGCCCTCCCGATCACGCATGATCCGTTCGTGGGCAGTGACGGGCGGTTCCAGTTCAGCGTGGGATACACCCGCGACACGCCCTATTGATCGGAACTGCAGGCAAGCAAAGGACACCACTGATGATCACTTCGTTGACTCGCACGCTGCTGGCCGGCGCGGCGGCGGCCCTTCTCGCCCTCTCGGCGCAGGCCCAGCCCAAAATCGCGACGTTGAACATGAAGACCGTCTTTGACGGTTACTGGAAGACCATCCAGTCCGACGCCACCGTCAAGGACCGACAGAAGGAGTTCGAGACGGAGCGCAAGAAGATGGCCGATGACTACGAACGGCTGAACGCAGAGTATCGCGCGCTCGAAAAAGGACGCCCGAGACGCTGCCTTTTCGTCCGAGGCGCAGCAGAAACGCAAGGAGTCGGCCAACACCAAGCTGCTCGAGATCAAAGAAATCGAGCAGAGCGTCCGGAATTTCGAGGCCAATTTCAACCGCCAGATCCAGGACCAGATTCGCCGGATGCGCGAGAACATCTTCCGCGACATCCGCGAACAGGTGGAAGGCCGGGCCAAGGCCGCCGGCTACAACCTCGTGGTCAACACCGCCGCCGAGACCGTCGATGTACCCGTCTTCATGTACGTGGCGGGTTTGCCCGATTTGACCCAAGAGGTCCTGACCGAGCTCAACCGGAACGCGCCGCCCGGCGTCCTCGAGGCGAAGAAGCCCGCGACCACGACGACGCGTTAGCCGGGACTTTTCCCGGCAACCCCCCGTAGGCGCCGACGTCAGGAGGCGTCTGACGCGGGGACTCGTGCCTTGGCCCCCTCCGGTCGGTGCCAGCACGATCGCCTCCTGACGTCGGCGCCTACATACAACACAACCGCCTCCTGACGTCGGCGCCTACGGGGGTTTAGGAGCCCGGGCGGAAGCGCGCGGCGCGGCGCTGCACCTCGGCCCAACGCCGATCCCAGTCGAGCCAGCTCCCCGCCCACGCTTCGCCCGTCAGGCGGGTCCGGGCGCGCGGCAGCAGCTCGGCCAACAGTTCGACTTCGCCCGGCACCGCCTCCTTTTCCCGCCAGGCGAGCCGGGCCTCGAGGAGGTTGAGGCGGTTCTCCGGATACTCGGGTGCGAGCGCCACAGCTCGCTCGAGGTGCCGGCGCGCCAGGGCGCGGTCGCCGATGCTCACCGGCCAGCCGGGTGCCTGCAGATAGAGCAACCCCAGATTGCGGTCGGGTCCGGCGAAATCGAACTGTTCATCGAGACGGCGGGCCGCCTCGAACTGATCGCGCATTTCATCGACCAGCCAGAGGGCGCTGAACCGCTTCACGCGGGCGAGCTGTCCGAGGTTCAGGCCGAGGTAGTACGGGGCGGCGGCCAGGTTGGTGTCCAGGGTGAGGGCGGTGCGCGCTGCCTGGATGCCGTCCTGCGCGATGGTGGCGCGCTGGGTGTTGTTCGTCGCGAACTCGGCCCAGTCGAAGCAGGCCCGGCTGAACTCCCACGCCACCGTGGCGTTGGTGGGCTGGCGGACGAAGGCCGTGCGGTGCTCGCGGAAGAGTCGCTCCGCCCGGGCGGCAAGCGACACCTGCGCAATCTCCACTTCAGCGCCCGGGGGTGCCGCCGACAAGGGCCGCTCCGCTGTGGCGATCGTGGCCAGCAGCAGCAGGCCGGGCAAGGCCGCGCCCGATTTCCCGATTGCACGCCGAGTATGGCCGCGTATAGTCCGCATTCAGTGAAGCGTAAACCACTTCCGCTCGGGCTGACAATCCTGGCCAGTACTCTGGTCGTACTCGTTTGCGGGTGCAGCGGCATCAACACGTCGCAGAGCGTCTCGCCGGCGAGCTTTTTCCTCCCGGGGCTGATGCGCGTGGATCCTCCGCCGGCGCCGGACGGGGAAGTGCCCGCGGTGGTCGAACCCGTCGTGGTGGCCCAGGCGCGCTAGGCTCATGCGTTTCCCGTTGGCGTTGTCGGCGAAAATCGCCGCGCACATCATCAAGCACAAACTGCGTCGAACGCCGAAGTTCGCGCTGGTGCTGCAGCTCGAACCCCTCCACACCTGCAACCTCACCTGCACCGGGTGCGGGCGCATTCGGGAGTACTCGACCAGCCTGAAGGATTTGGTGCCTTTGGATCGCTGTCTGGCGGCCGCGGCCGAATGCGATGCCCCCATGGTCTCCGTATGCGGCGGAGAACCGCTCATTTACCCGAAGATCGAGGAACTGGTGGCCGGGTTGCTCGCCCAGCGCCGCATCGTCTACATCTGCACGAACGGCGTGTTCATGCGGAAGAAGATGAAGGAGTACCTGGCCGCGACGCATGCTCCTGACCGGGAGCCCCTGCTGGAACGGCTGCGGAGCGAGCAGTTGATCACCGACAAGGATCTCGAGGCCATCCGCAAGGGCAAGGCGGACGGGCGGCCCGTGATCGCGCCCACCCAGTGGCTCTATTGGAATGTCCACGTGGACGGCCTCGAATACACCCACGACCTCATCGTCGAGCGCGAGGGCGTGTTCCAGGAGTGCGTGGCCGCGGTCAAGATGGCCAAGCTGATCGGGTACCAGGTCGCCACCAACACCACGGTCTACCGCGAGACCGACGTCCAGGAGATCGAGGAGATGTTCAAGTTCTTCTCCTGGCTCGGCGTCGACGGCCACACCATCTCCCCCGGGTACGACTACGACGCCGCCAAGAAGGACATGGTGCGGCGCCTGGGCAAGAAGCCGGAGGACTTCTTCCTCACGCGCCAGATGACCATCGAGAAGTTCGCCCGCATCGAGGCGTGGGGCCGGGCGTTCACGATCTTCGGCACCCCGGTGTACCAGGAGTTCCTGGCCGGGAAACGCGATCTCACCTGCACCGCCTGGGCGATCCCCACCTACAACATCAAAGGCTGGAAGGCACCCTGCTATCTGATGACCGACGGGCACTACCCGACTTACCAGGCGATGCTCGAACAGGTGAACTGGGAGAAGTATGGCGTCGTCAACGGTGTCGCCCGCGATCCGCGCTGCGAGAACTGCATGGTCCACTGCGGCTATGACCCCAGCGGCGCCCTCGGCACCAACTACCGCCGCGGCGATCACTGGAAGAACTTCAGGTACAACTTCTGGCCGCGGCCTCCGCGCTTCGAGCGGGGCGCCGAGGTCAAGGCGTTCAACGGCTTTTCCGTCGGCAAAGGTCACCTCGCCGAGGCCCGGGCGGCCCTCGCCCAACCCGCGGCCTCCGGGAACAACGGCAGCACCGCGCCGCCCGCGCATGCCGGTTCGTTCTGCGGTAGCCCCGATCGCGCCGCGATCAACCCGGGGGTTCGCCCGGTCGATGTTGGATCCACCCCTCGACGGCGGGTTGACCCCTCCCCGCCTGCGCAGCTTATGGACCTTGCTCTCGGCAAGCCCGGTGTTTTCGGCGAGCCTGGTGGTGCGGGCTTCTCGCTTGCACGTCCCCGATTCGCTGACTCCAAACAAGCTTCAATGCCCCATGGCCACTCTCTTCCTTTCCCCTCCCAGCTTTGACGGGTTCGACGGCGGCGCCGGTTCGCGCTACCAGGCGCGGCGCGAGGTCACCAGCTTCTGGTACCCCACGTGGCTGGCCCAGCCCGCGGCACTGGTGGCGGACTCCCGGCTGCTCGATTGTCCGCCACACGATATCGGCCGCGACGAATGCCTGCGCATCGCGCAGGACTACGAGCACGTCGTGATCCACACCTCGACGCCCTCGCTGCGCAACGACTGCAAGGTGGCCGAGGCGATCAAGGCGCAGCGGCCCGACACCCGGATTGGCTTCGTCGGGGCCCATGCGGCCGTGCTGCCCACCGAAACCCTCAAGGCCTCACCCGCGATTGACTGGGTGGGTCGGAAGGAATTCGACTTCACCTGCAAGGAAGTGGCCGAAGGTCGCCCGCTCCAGGACGTGGCCGGCCTGAGTTACCGCGATGCCGACGGTCGGATTCGCCACAACCCCGAGCGGGAGTTGATCGCGAACATGGATGACCTGCCGTGGGTGGCGGATGTGTACCGGCGCGATCTCAAGATTGAGAAGTACTTCATCGGCTACCTGCTGCATCCCTACTTTGAGCCTGTACACCGGGCGCGGTTGCCCGGCGCAATGCACCTTCTGTCTCTGGCCGCAGACCATCGGCGGCCACAAATACCGCGTCCGTTCGGCGCAGAACGTGGCGGACGAGATGGCGTACATGAAGCGCCTCTTCCCGCAGGTCCGGGAGTTCTTTTTCGACGACGACACGTTCACCGCAAACCTGCCGCGGGCCCGCGAGATTGCCCGGAAGCTGGGGGCCCTGGGATTGACCTGGTCCTGCAACAGCCGGGCCAACCTGGATTACGACACCATCCGGCAGATGAAGGACGGCGGGTTGCGCCTCTTTCTCGTGGGGTACGAGTCGGGCAACGAGCAGATTCTCAAGAACATCAAGAAGGGGGTAACCAAGGACGAGATGCGCCGGTTCACCCGGGCCTGCCACCAGGCCGGGGTCGTCATCCACGGCACGTTTGTGCTCGGCCTGCCGGTGGAGACGCGCGAGACCATCGAGGAAAGCATCCGGTTCGCGCAGGACCTGGATGTGTTCAGCATCCAGGTGAGCCTCGCCGCGCCTTACCCGGGGACCGAGTTGTACGAGCAGGCACGCCTCAACGGCTGGTTCCGCCAGACTGACAAGACCGACATCCTTCACGACGACGGATTCCAGGATTCGTCGCTCGAGTATCCGGAGCTGAGCAAGGAGGAGATCTTCGAAGCGGTCGAACGTTTCTACCACCGCTATTATCTGCGGCCGAAACCGATTCTGCGCATCATCCGGACCATGCTCGAGGACAAGGACGTCTGCGTACGCCGGTTGCGGGAGGGTTACGAGTTCTTCAAAAGCATGGCCCAGCGCCGAAGTGACCTGGCGACGGCCCGCCGAGCCACGACGCAAACCACAGCGGCCCCGGCCTGAAGCGCGGGTCTTTGGTAGTCCCCACGAAACCGCGACGAACTGTAGGCGCCGACGTGAGGAGGCGAAGTGCCGCTGCTCCCGGCCCACAACGCCTCCTCACGTCGGCGCCTCACAGCGGGTAGGAAACCTCCGGGCCTGGGTGTCGCTTCCAGCTTTTCCCTTCCCGCACGCACGGCGGTGGCTATACTGCCCGCGGATTGCCGCACGCGCGATCCCTCAACCATCCATTTACCTATGCCACTCACACACACACGCGACTTGTTCGCCAAGGCACTCAAAGGCAAGTACGCCCTGGGCGCCTTCAACGTGAACAACATGGAACTGCTCCAGGCCATCGTGGAGGCCTGTGAGGAGGAGAAGGCGCCGGTGATCCTGCAGATCTCCAAGGGCGCCCGCCAGTACGCCAACCCGGTCTATCTCAAGAAGCTCATCGAGGCGGCCATCAGCGTCACCAACATCCCCATCGCGGTGCACCTCGACCACGGCGATTCCTTCGAGTTGTGCAAACAGTGCATCGACGAGGGGTTCACGAGCGTGATGATCGACGGCAGCCATCTTCCCTTCGCCAAGAACGTCGAGGTCTGCCGGCAGGTGGTGCAGTATGCCCACAAACACAATTGCGTCGTCGAAGGGGAACTCGGCCAGTTGGTCGGCGCCCAGCACGATGACGGCGAGGAAGGCGGCGGCTACTCCAAGGGCGGGGTGTACACCCACCCGGAGGAAGCCGTCGATTTCGTGAAGCAGACCGGGGTGGATTCGCTGGCCGTGGCCATCGGCAATTCGCACGGGGCTTACAAGTTCAAGGGGGAACAGCACCTGAACCTCGAGCGGCTCAAGGCGATCAAGAAGGCCCTGATGGACGCCGGCCTGGGGGATTACCCGCTCGTGTTGCACGGCGCCTCGAGCGTGCCGCGGGACATCACGCGCGAGATCAACCAATTTGGCGGCAAGTTGGGCGAGGACACCGCCGGCGTGCCGGAGGCTGACATCGAGGTGGCCCGTCGCACCGGTTGCACCAAGGTGAACATCGACACCGACCTGCGCCTGGCCATGACGGCTGCCATCCGCAAGGTCCTGATGGAAAACCCGAAGGAGTTCGACCCGCGCAAGTACCTCGCCCCGGCACGGCAGAAGGTCAAAGACCTCGTCCGCCACAAGGTCCGCAACGTGCTTTGTTGCTCCGGCCACGCGTTTGACTGAGCCAGGCGGCGCGGCCTGGTCGTGTTGGCGGGCGGCGTGTCGGACTCCGACGATCCAACACGCCGCCCCTTTTTTGGCGACAGCTTTCGGCTTGGCCTGGCGGGGCGGCGCCGGGCTGGCGGACCGACGCCAGCCCCCGAGGGTTGCGGAGTCCCCATTGCCCGTGACATCACCCGGCCCGGCTGGCATAACCCCCCGCCATGCATGACTTCCGTTACGTCCGGGGTTCCCTGCATTGCGAGGCGGCCAGCCTCGACGCGCTGGCCCGTCGCTTCGGCACACCCCTGTTTGTGTACTCGCAGCACACGCTCGAGGCGCATTTCCAGGAACTCGACTCCGCCCTCGCCCCCTCGACCGTCTCCTCTGCTACGCGGTCAAAGCGAACTCGAACCTCGCCGTCCTCGCCACCTTCGCGCGGTTGGGCGCGGGCTTCGACGTCGTCAGCGGCGGTGAACTCGAACGCGTCCTGGCGGCTGGCGGCGATCCGCAACGCTGTGTCTTCGCCGGCGTGGCCAAGACCGCGCCTGAGATCGAGTACGCCCTCCGCCAGCGCATCTACTGCTTCAACGCGGAGAGCGAACCTGAACTCAAGCGCATCGACCGCGTCGCCGCCCGGCTCAAGACCCGCGCGCCGGTCGCCGTCCGGGTCAACCCGAACGTGGACGCCGCCACGCATGCGAAGATCACGACCGGCACCTACGAGAACAAGTTCGGGGTCGCGTTCGAGGCCGTCGAGCCCCTGTACTCCCGGGCCGCCCGCCTCAAGCATCTTCACCTGCGCGGCATCCAGATGCACATCGGGTCGCAGTTGACCACCCTCCGGCCTTTCGTTCAGGCCGTGGAGCGCGTCGCCCCGCTGGCGACCCAGCTCGCGGCGCGGCATGGCATCGAGTTTTTCAGCATCGGGGGGCATCGGCATCGTCTACGACCCGGCTCTGGCGAGTGGCGATCCGGCGTGGTGGCGCTCACGGGCGGCCCGGAATCTCCTCACGCCCGCGCGCTACGCCCAGGCGCTGCGACCCACGCTCGAACGTCTCGGCCTGCGCGTGCTGCTCGAGCCCGGCCGTTTCCTGGTCGGCAATGCCGGCGTCCTGGTCACGCGCGTCGAGTACGTGAAGCGCACGGGCCGCAAGCGGTTCGTCATCGTGGACGCCGCCATGAACGACCTCATCCGACCGGCGTTCTACGACGCCTATCACGAGATCGTTCCTGTCTGGCGCCGGACCGGTGCCCGGACGCCCGTGGACGTGGTCGGCGGCATCTGCGAGTCCGGCGATTACTTTGCCAAGGACCGGCCGTTGCCATCGGTGGGCGAGGGCGACTTGCTCGCGTTGCTCAGCACGGGAGCCTACGGGTCGGTGATGGGTTCCAACTACAACAGCCGCCCGTTGGCCGCCGAGGTGCTCGTGCGTGGCCAGGAGGCGGCCCTGGTCCGTGAGCGCCAGCCCCTGCCCGACATCTGGCGCGGCGAACGCCTCGCCCGCTGGCAGAGCCGGCGGCATCCTTGACGCGGTCCTCGTCCGCCCTAGACTCCCCGCTTCGTTTGACAATCGAAACCTGACATTGGACCCATGAGGAGCATTACCGACATCAAAGCGCGCGAAGTCCTCGACTCCCGCGGCAACCCCACCGTCGAAGTCGACGTCCTGCTCGCCGACGGCGCGCTCGGCACCGCCGCCGTCCCTTCCGGCGCCAGCACCGGCGAAGACGAAGCCCTCGAGCTCCGCGACGACGACAAGAAGCGCTACGGTGGCAAAGGCGTCGCGAAGGCCTGCCGCAACGTCACCGACAAGATCTTCCCCGCGCTGAAAGGCCGGGACGCCACCGAGCAGCTCGCCATCGACCACACCATGCTCGACCTCGACGGCACCGGCTTCAAGAAGGCCAAGCTCGGCGCCAATGCCGTGCTCGCGGTTTCCCTCGCCACGGCCAAAGCCGCCGCCGCCAGCCTGCGTCTGCCCCTCTACAAGTACCTCGGTGGCCCCAACGCCAAGGTCCTGCCGGTCCCCATGGCCAACGTCATCAACGGCGGCGCGCACTCGGATGCCCCGATTGATTTCCAGGAGTTCATGATCATGCCCGTGGGCTTCGACACCTTCAGCGAAGGCCTCCGCGCCATCACCGAGACCTTCCACGCCCTGAAGAACGTCCTCAAGGCCAAGGGCCTCAGCACCGCTGTTGGCGACGAAGGCGGGTTTGCGCCCAAGCTCGACAGCACCGAGGCGGCCATCGAGGCCATCCTCAGCGCCATCAAGGACGCCGGCTACAAGGCCGGCAAGCAGATCTACCTCGCCCTCGACGTGGCGAGCAGCGAGTTCGTCAACAAGGGCAAGGGCACGTACACCTTCAAGAAGAGCACCGGCAAGACGCTTTCGGGCGACGACCTGGTCGCCTTCTACGCCGAGCTCTGTGGCAAGTACCCGATCCTCTCCATCGAAGACGGCTGCGCTGAAGGCGACTGGACCAACTGGAAGAAGCTCACCGAGAAGCTCGGCGCCAAGATCCAGCTCGTGGGAGACGACCTGTTCGTGACCAACGTGCAGTTCCTCCAGAAAGGCATCGACCTGGGCGTGGCCAACTCGATCCTCGTGAAGGTCAATCAGATCGGGTCCCTGACCGAGACGCTGGACGCCGTCGAGCTGGCGCATCGCCACGGGTACACCTCCGTGATCAGCCACCGCTCGGGCGAGACCGAGGACGCCACCATCGCCGACATCGCCGTGGCAACGAATGCGGGCCAGATCAAGACGGGTTCGTTGAGTCGCAGCGACCGGCTGGCCAAGTACAACCAGCTCCTGCGCATCGAGCAACAGCTCGGCAAGCACGCCGTTTACGGCGGCAGGCTGAAGGTCGGCTGAGTTTGGCGCGGGAAGCGCGCCCCCTGGCTCGCCCCGCGCACGCCCGGAGACACGTCCGCCGGGTTCGGGCGGACGCCGGGACCGCCCGGGGTGTGCGACGTTTGCCTGCGGCCGGCGTGAGGCACTGTCAATTTCAATTTGAACTTCTTGAGTGCTTCCGTTGTCCTAATCGTCGTGAACTGAGACCAGTCGCCCGGGTCCGTGGCCGGGCCCGCAAGGGCGGCCGTCAAACTCGGTCTCCGGCCGGCGCCGGAGACGACGCGAAAGGACATACCATGCTGGGCTGGTCGTTGACGTTTCTGGTGCTGGCGCTGATCGCCGGCGTGCTGGGTTTCACGGGTATTGCCGGGGCGGCCGTGGACATTGCGAAGGTGCTGTTCTTCGTCTTCCTGATCCTCTGGATCCTGGCGGCGGTGGTGCGGGCGGTCCAAGGCCGGCCACCGCCGGTTTGAATTCACGGATGACCTGTCATTCGCCCATGAAAGGAACCCTTGCCATGAAAGCGATCCTTTACGTCATGCTGGTTGGTGCGGCGGCTGCCACCGGATGGGTCGGCTGCAAACCGTCCGAATCGGCGGATTCCTCCCCGGCCACGAATGCCGGCAGCGCCGTGGAGCGCCTGCGGGAGGGGGCTAGAGAGGCCGGAGCGGCGGCGGCCGACCTGGCCGCCGAACAGACGCGTGCGTTGCAGGCGCGCCTGGCCGGCCTGAGCCAGACCCTCGAAGCCAGACTGCAATCGCTGAAGGAAAAGACCGGCGACCAGGTCGCCGACCTTCGCGCGGCCGCCGAGAAGCGGTTGGCCCAGCTCAAGGACGCCTCCGCGCGGCTGGCGGAAGCCACGGCGGACGAGCGGGCCAAGCTGGCCGAAGGCTTCAAGGAACTCGCGGATGAAGTCGAGACCTGGGCGAAGAACCTGACCGATTGAGGCCGGGTGCCGGTCGCTGGGGCGTGGCTTAGGGCGTGAGCACGATCTTGCCCGCCAGCGTGCCCGCCCGGCCGATCGTGTTCTCCTCCTGCAGGCGGTGGGCCGTGGCCACTTCCTCGAGTGGGAGGACCCGGTCGATCCGCGGCTTGAGCTTGCCGGCGGCCAACCACTCGTTGAGGTCGTCCGCGGCGTCGCGCTGTTCGTCCGGGTGCGCGGTGAACATGACGAAGCCGTGGAGCGAGGCGCTCTTGACGTAGAAGGGCCCGACGGGGAAAGGAGGGCGGGCGTCGCGACCTGCCATGAGGATGATGCGCCCGCGCGAGGCGAGGGCGGACACAATCTTGTCGAAGTCGGGCTCGCGGGTGGTTTCCCACCAGACGTTGACGCCGCCGGGAGTGATCTTGCGCAGAGCCAGGTTCGGCTCGACGGCCTGGTGGATGATGGCGTAGTCGGCGCCGAGCTGGAGGATGGCCTCGGCTTTCTGCGGGCTGCCCACCGTGGCGATGACGCGGGCGCCGAGCAGCTTGGCGATCTGCACCACGGTCGAGCCGACGCCGCCGCTGGCGCCGTTGACGAGGATGGTCTCCCCGCGCTCGAGCCGGCCTTCGCGGACCAGGCCCAGATGGGCGGTGATGCCCACGAGGGCGATGGCTGCGGCCTGTTCGTCCGTCACGTTCGGGGGGTCGGATACGCCCAGCACTCGTCGACGGTGATATACTCCGCGAAGGTACCCTGGCGACCGAGAAGCCCCTGGTTGCTGCCCCACACGCGTTCACCCGGATCAAAGCGGGTGACGTCCGGACCCACGGCTTCGACCACCCCGGCGAAATCGCAACCGAGGATGAAGGGCGTGGGCAGGTCCATCTTGACCGCACCACTGCGCAGGTAGGTGTCGATGGGATTGACCGCGACGGCTTTGACGCGGACGAGCAGGCGCGAGCCCGTGGGGGCCGGGGGGCGGGGAGGTCGCCGCAGAGGATGGACTCCGGAGGGCCGGGTTGGGTGATGTAGGCGGCTTTCATCGTGTCGGCGCGGGGAGTTTCGCCGTTTAACGTGTGCCGACGCAATAGAGTTTGTGATTAGTGCGGATGAACAGGTCGTGGTCGACGGCGGCAAGGGTCGAGCGGGTCTGGTCATCGCCGGGCTCGCCGAAGTTGGTGCGGTGGGTGACCTGGCCGTTGGCGGCATCCACCACGACGACCTCACCGCTGAAGCTGAAGAGATAGATCCGGCCGTCGGCGCCGGTGGGGGAGGCCTCGTACTTGGCGTTGCCGGGAGTGGCGAGTTCCCACTTGACGCGGCCGGTGGCGGGATCGAGGCGGGTGAGGTTCTTTCGGAGATCGCTCAGGACGAAGAAGTCCCCGAGATAGAACAGGGGCGTGGGCACGTCCGAGGTGACCTCGCGTTGCTCGGCCGTGGTCCAGGCAACGGCCCCGGGTTCGAGGGTGCCCACGCCGCCGGCCTTGAGGGCGAAGATCGGCTCGCGTTTCGGGGCGCAGGCCAGGACCAAGCCGGCTCCGGCCACCGGCGAAGGCACCATGCGCCAGTGCGAGATCCGGGTGGGATTCCACGTGCCCCAGCGCCAGAGTTCCCGGCCGGACGCCGGGTCGTGGCCGGTGATGCAGTCGCCGCCGATGACCAGGATTTCGGGTCGTCCCTGGTGCTCGAAGGGAACGGGCGAGGCAAAGGACTCGAGGGATTCGGCCACGGCGTCGCTGGGCCGGACGTGGCGCCAGAGCTCGCGACCGGTGGCGGGATCCAGGGCCAGCAGGTACGAGGCGATGGGGCCGTCGGTACGGCCACGGCCGTTGACCGGGACATTGCGCTGCAAGACTTGGATGTAGACGCGCCCGTCGTGCAGGAGCGGGCTGGAGGCGTAGGTCCAGAGGAAGGCGAACTCGCCGTAATCCTCGGCAAGGCGGCGGGACCAGAGCGGCTGGCCCTCCGGACTGAACGCGGCCAGATCCCCCTGGCCGTAATAGAAGAAAACGCGGTCGCCGTCGGTGGTGGGCGACGGGGAGGCGAAGTTGCTGAGGCGATCCCGGCTGGCGCGTTCGGCGATGGTGCGGCGCCAGAGCTCGCGGCCGGTGCGACGATCCAGCGCGAGGGCGAGGAGGGTGCCGGCTTCGGTGTCGGTGGAAGAGACGAAGACGTGCTCGTTCCAGATGGCGGGTGTGGCGGCGCTGGGTCCGGGCAGGGCGACCTTCCAGCGGACGTGCTCGGTGGGGGAGAAGCGCGGGGGCAGATTGGTGGCGGGGCTGCTGCCGTTGTAGAAGGGGCCGCGCCAGTGGGGCCATTGGGCGGAGGCCGGCCCGGCCACGGCGACGAGGGCGAGGAGGGATCCGGCGGCGAAGGTGACCAGCGCGGCCAGGGAGCGGGGTTGGTGACGGCTCATGCGGCGCAAGGTAGCGGGGTCTCCCGGGAGCGCAACTGAGGCTGCCCGTTGAATTCCCGGCCGGCGTGTCCTACCTTCCGCGCATGCCGCAAGTGGCCGAACCGGCGGTGCGACCGCATGAGGATGTGGGCGAGGAGACGGAGTCTCAGCGCGCGCGGGAGCCGGGGTATCTGGTGGTGTGCTGGAACGACCCGGTGAACCTGATGGTGTACGTCACGCACGTGTTCATGGTGGTGTTCGGGTGGGTGAAGGAGAAGGCCGAGCAACACATGCTCGAGGTCCATCGTCGGGGCCGGAGCGTTTTGCTGCGCACGAGCCTCGAGCGGGCGGAGTTCCATGTCCACCAACTGCAGGGCTATGGCTTGCAGGCCACGCTGGAACGCGACGACGCATGAAGCTGGTGCGTCAGGACGGGGCCGGATTCGAATTCCATCTCGGGGTGCGAGAGAAATCGGTGCTTTGCGGCGTGCTTGAGGCTTACCCGGTCATCCCGCCATCCTACCATCGGCTGACGCGGGCGTCGGACGCCCCGCCGGCGGGAGCGGACCAGACCCTGCTCACCGAGTCGATGGCGGCGCACAAGGCGGAGGCGAAGCGACGCGTGGAGGGCTGGCTGGCCGAGGAGCAGCGGTTTGTGCGGCATGGCCAGGGATTCCGGGTGCGGTTCAACCGGGAGGAACTCGAGTGGCTGCTGCGGGTGTTGAACGACGTGCGGGTCGGCAGTTGGCTGCGGCTGGGTTGTCCCGATCCTGAGACGGAAGTCCGCCCGCAACCGACGCGCGAGAACGTGCGGTATCTGGCGTTGATGGAGGTGGCGGGGCACTTCGAGTACGTGCTGCTGGCGGCGCTGGACGGGACCGACGGTGTGGGGGTGGAGCGGGCGGGAGGCATGAACGCCGGCGGAACGAACGGGGCGCGGTGGGCAAGGCCTCGTGGCTGGGGGATTCCCAAGGGGAAGGCTGCTGTATAGGATGCCGGCGCATTATGGTCCTGGTGATAGACAATTACGACTCGTTCACGTTTAACCTGGTGCAGTACCTCGGCGAGATGGGCGTGACGATGCAGGTGCACCGCAACGACCAGATCACGCTGGACCAGATCGTTCGTCTGGCGCCCGAGCGCATCCTGATCTCACCCGGACCCTGTTCGCCACGGGAGTCCGGGCTCTCGAACGACATTCTCCGCGCATGGGCGGGCAAGGTGCCGCTGCTGGGTGTTTGTCTGGGCCACCAGTGCATCGGCCACGTGTTCGGCGCCAACGTGGTGGTGAACTACCGGATGATGCACGGGAAGACCTCGCCGATCCACCACAACGGCCGCGATCTCTTCGCGGGCCTGCCCAGTCCGTTTGCCGCGACCCGCTACCACTCGCTCGTGATCGAGCGTGACAGCCTGCCGGACTGCCTCGAGTTGACTGCCTGGACCGAGGAGGGCGAGATCATGGGCGTGCGCCACAAGACCCTGCCGATCTGGGGCGTGCAGTTTCACCCGGAGAGCATCCTCACCGAGAACGGGCGGCAGATCCTCGCGAACTTCCTGAAGCTCTGAAGGCGGGTCGGACGGGGAGAGTCCGACCCGCTTTGAGGGCGCCACGGGCCAGGCGCTGCGGGGCGGCGTGCGGTCACGCCAGGCCGAGGTCGGCGGCGATCCCTTGCATCGCCGTGATGACGTGGGTGATGTGTTCGTCCAAAGGAAGCTCCAGGAGGACGGCTCCCCGTTCGATGTCCTCCCGGCGGACCGCCGCCGCAAAGGACTTCTGCTTCATCTTCTTGCGGACACTGGCCGCGCCGAGGCCCGCCAGCCGCTCGGGCCGCACATACGCGACAGCGGTGACGAACCCGCAGAGTTCGTCCACCGCGAAGAGCGCCCGTCGCAAGGGCCGGTCCAGCGGGTACTCGTCCCAGTTCCACGTGGCGTGGGACAAGATGGCGCCGACGATCTCCTCGTCGACGCCCCGTTCCCTGAGGATCACGGCCCCCTGGCGGGTATGCTCCGGGGCGCCGGCCAGCGCTCGTAGTCGAAGTCATGCAAAAGGCCGGTCAGGCCCCACTGCTCGATGTCGCCGCCGAACCGGGGCGCGTAATGGCGCAGGGCGGCCTCGACGGCGAGGGCGTGTTTGCGCAGGGAGTCGGACGGCGTGTACTCCGTGAGCAACTGCCAGGCCTCGACGCGGTCCATGGCGCGGGGCCTAGCGACCGAACTGCCGGACGAAGTCGATGCAGGCGGTGACCTCGGGCAGGCTGTTGTCCCAGTTATGCTCGTACTCGATCGAGATGTTCCCGTCGAATCCCTGCGCCTTGAGCTCCTCGAGGCATTCCTTGATGCCCGACACGCCCGTCCCGAATGGCACGTCGTGGGCGCTGCGGCTGCCGAATTCGTTGAGGTCCTTCAGATGCGCGCTGACGATGCGGCCCTTGAGGACCCGGAGGGCCTCGATGGGCTTGATGCCGGACCGCGTCCAGTGGCCGGTGTCGACGCAGGCGCCGAGGCGGCGATCCCGGCCGGTGACGAGGCCGGCGATGTAGTAGGGATTCCAGACCTTGTAGTTGGGGTCGGCGAAGCTGCCGGGGTGGTTGTGGAAGGCGACGCCCAGATCGTATTCCTGCGCCAGCTTTTCGATGATGTTGATGGCGTCGGCCGATTCGGTGGTCACGGCGCGCATGCCCATCTTGCGGGCGAACTCGAACACCTTCCGGGCCTGGGCCTCATTGTTGGGGATGCCCACAACGCCGTAGTTGACCGCCTTGACACCGTGCTGGGCGAGCTTGGCTTTGACCTGATCGAGGACGGCATCCGGGGCGTTGTGGTCCAGGGTGACGTTGGGCTGTTCCTTGCTGAGCTTCTGGCCAGGGTAGAACTCGATGACCTTGCCGCCGGCCGCCGCGGTCTTCTCGATGGCCTCGAAGGCGGTGAAGCGGTTGAAGGTGTACGCCTGACAGCCGATGGCGAAGCCGTTGACCTTGTAAGCGTCCGGGATCGCAGGTTGGGCGAGGGCGGTCGAGAGGGTGAGGGCGGCGGCAAAGCCCAGGGCCACTCCGGCCAGGGGGGAAGAACTCCGTGGTTTCATAGGTATTTCTGGTAGACCATTCCGCGTCCCCACGGCGGCACGATGCCGGGCGGGGAGTTGTGCTGGGCGGTATTGCACCTTCGGGCGGGCGGGGTGTCAAACCAAAGGCAGCGGTGATTGAATTCCGCCGGCGGCCCCCTATGCTGCGCGGGTGATCGCGCTCATCGACTATGGGGCGGGCAATCTGCGCAGCGTGCATAAGGCGCTCCAACACCTCGGTGCCGACGTGCAACTTGTGCGGGAGGCGGCGCCCTTGCGAACCGCGCGGGCGGCGGTGCTCCCCGGGGTCGGTGCCTTTGACGATTGCCTGCACGCGCTGGAGCGGCAGGCGTTGTTGGAAGCCTGCCGGACCTTCCTGGCCAGCGGCCGCCCGTTCCTGGGCATTTGCGTGGGGTACCAGGCCCTGTTCGAGGCGAGCGCGGAGTTCAACAGTTGCGCCGCCGGCCTGGGTGTGTTTGCCGGGCAGGTGGTGCGGTTTCCGGAGGGGTGCGGCTTGAAGATCCCGCAGATCGGCTGGAACCAGCTTGAGTTGGTCCGGCCGGACTGCCCGTTGTTCCGCGGCGTGGCGGATGGCAGCCACGTGTACTTCGTGCACAGCTTCTACCCGCAGCCGGTGGACGAGGCGATCGTGGCGGCCCGCACGACGTACGGGGTACCTTTCGCCTCGGCCATCTGGCGCGACAATGTGTACGCCACGCAATTCCATCCGGAGAAGAGCCAGGACGTGGGGCTGCAGATCCTGCGGAACTTCGTGGAACTGGCGGCATGAGCGTGGAAACGGAAGCGGGCCGGGTCTGGCGCTCGTGGCTTGAAGGGGCCTTGGGCTTCTTCTACCCTGCGGTGTGTCAAGTGTGTGGCGGCGAGCGGGTGAGCGCGGAGACGGGCTACGTGTGCGCGCAGTGTCGCGACCGGCCGGACGGGGTGCGGCGGATCCGGGAACCCTTTTGCGCACGTTGCGGCCTGCCTTTCTCCGGCGCGATGCAAGGCCCGTTCCGGTGTGCGCACTGCGGCGAACTCGAGCTGCATTTCTGTTTTGCGCGGGCGGCGGTGGTAGCCACGGCACTGGTGCTGGACGTGATTCATCGCTACAAGTACAGACGGGGTGTGTGGTTCGAGCCGTTCCTGGCGAACCTGCTGATTCAAGCGGCGACGCCCGACCTGGTGCGGGGCGGCTGGGATGGCCTGGTGCCGGTGCCGCTGTTCCCGGTGCGCGAGCGGGAACGCGAGTTCAACCAGTCGGCCCGGCTGGCGGCGCGGCTGGGAGCGGCGACCGGTCTGCCGGTGTGGCGGGGCGTGGTGGAGCGCCGGCGTCCAACGCAGACCCAGACGCAACTGTCGCGGGAAGAAAGGGCGGCAAACATGCGGGGCGCCTTTGCGCCGACGGGGGCGCCGGCGCCTGAAGGGCGAGCGGGTGGTGTTGGTGGACGATGTGTTGACAACCGGCGCCACGACCAGCGCGTGCGCGCGGGTCTTGAGAGCCGCTGGCGCCGGTGAAGTCTGTGTATGGACGGTCGCGCGTGGCACCTGGCAAACCTGAACCCATGAGCATCCCGAAATTCCCCCGCAAGGCCGAAGGCTTGGGCGCGCCGCTGCCCGGTGACACCACGTTCGTGCGCAAACCCAAGCTCGGCACCGGCAAGGGGCGGAAACGCGAGATCCCGGAGGGGTTGTGGACGAAGTGCCCCGGTTGTTCGACCATGCTCTACGACAAGGAGCTGGACGAGCAGCTCAAGGTCTGCCGGCATTGTGGTCATCATTTCCCCATCACCGCCCGCGAGCGGATCAATGCCCTGGTCGAGACCTGTTCGTTCGAGGAAATGGATGCGGGCATGACCAGTGTCGATGCCCTGCAGTTCACGGGCGTGTCGCCCTATCCGGAGAAGCTCGCGGCGTACCAGAAGTCCACCGGCTTGAAGGATGCGGTGGTGACCGGCATCGGCCGGCTGGGACCCGTGCGGGTGGCACTGGGCGTGATGGATTTTGGCTTTCTGGGCGGTTCGATGGGCGCCGTGGTGGGGGAGAAGCTCACGCGGCTGATCGAAGCCGCCACCGAACGCGGGCTGTTGCTGGTGATCATCTCGACCAGTGGGGGGCACGCATGTACGAGGGGATGTTCAGCCTCATGCAGATGGCGAAGACTTCCGCCGCGCTCGCTTACCACGCCCGGGAACGGCTGCCTTACATCAGCGTGCTGACCCATCCGACGACCGCCGGGGTGATGGCCAGCTACGCGACCCTCGGAGATCTGATCCTGGCGGAGCCGCGGGCGATGATCGGTTTCGCCGGGCCGCGGGTGATCAAGGACACGACGCAGGCCGAGCTGCCGCCGGGCTTTCAGACCGCTGAATTCCTGCAAGAACGTGGCCTGATCGACGCGATTGTGCCGCGGCGCCAGTTGAAGGAGCGGTTGGTCCACTACGCCGGCTTCCTGCTGGCGGGTCGGGCGCGGCTCCGCACGGCGCGGTGAGGGCGGGTGCGGCTCAGCTTCCGGTGCGCCAGCCACGTTTTCGCGCCATACTTTTTTGGGATTTTTGGCTTGTCGCTCCCGACCGGCCGCGTACAAGGGAACCAGATTGCGCGGGGCCAAGGGTGCCCCGGAGATCTTTGAGAGAGCCGCAATCCAGGGCTTTACCCTGCCATTGCTCGTGCTAGGAAACTATGTCCTTGAACCGTAAGCTCGAACCTACGGAATCCGACCGTCGCACGGCCACCGACAGGCCTTCACTGGAAGCCGAACGCCGTCGACAGGGTTCCACCTGTTTCTCCTCACGTTCAAAGGAACTGTGAACCACGGCATTGTGGCGGGGTTTCTTTCGCGCGACCGGTCGCCCGCGGGCGGCCGGTCGCTTTTTCTTTTTGGGTAACCCCCCGCCCGGCGTACACTCGCGACGTGGCGGTTGATGATCTCTTCGGGCCCGGCGGGAACGAACCGGCAGCGAAGCCCCCCGCTTCAACAGCGGCAGGGCCGGCGGGTCGTCACGCCCCGTTGGCCGCGCGGATGCGGCCCCGCCAGCTCGAGGACTACGTGGGCCAGACGCATCTGCTCGCCCCCGGCCAGTTGCTGCGGCGCGCCATTGAGGCCGATCGCATCCAGTCGCTGCTCTTCTACGGACCCCCGGCACCGGCAAGACCTCGCTGGCGCAGGTCATCGCCCACCGCACGCGGGCGCGGTTCGTCCGGCTCAGCGGCGTCGAGTCCAATGTGGCGGATCTCCGGCGCGAGCTGGCGGGGGCGGCCAACCGGCTGACCAATGCGGGGCAGTCCACGATTCTCTTCATCGACGAAATCCACCGCTTTAACAAGGCACAGCAGGACGTGCTGTTGCCGGATGTCGAGAACGGCACGGTGCGGTTGATTGGGGCCACCACTCACAACCCGTTCTTCTTTGTCAACTCCCCGCTGGTGTCGCGGTCGCAGATCTTCGAACTGCAGCCGCTGACGGAGGCGGAACTGATCCTGCTGTTGCGGCGGGCCCTTGCCGACCCGGAGCGCGGACTGGGGCAGCGGGAGATCGACGTGGAAGAGGCCGCGCTGCAACACCTGGCCCGCGTGGCTGATGGCGACGCGCGGAAGGCGCTCAACGCGCTCGAGATCGCGGCGCTCACGACGCCGCCGGAATCCGACGGCCGGATCCGGATCTCGCTGACGGTGGCCGAGCAGAGCATCCAGAAGAAGGCGGTGGTGTACGACGGCGATGGCGATGCGCACTACGACACCATTTCGGCTTTCATCAAGTCCCTCCGCGGCAGTGACCCGGATGCGGCGTTGTACTGGCTGGCGAAGATGATTCACGCCGGCGAAGACCCGCGGTTCATCGCCCGCCGGATGATCATCTGCGCGGCGGAGGACGTGGGACTGGCCGAGCCAATGGCGCTGGTGCTGACCCAGGCGGCGGCCCAAGCGGCGGAGTTTGTCGGCTGGCCTGAGGCCCGCATCCCGCTGGCCGAGGCTGCGATCTACCTGGCCACGGCCCACAAGAGCAACAGCAGCCTGCTGGCGATCGACGCGGCGCTGGCCGAGGTGCGCAGCGGTCGGACCCTGCCGGTCCCCGAGGCGCTGCGGGATGCCAGTTACGCCGGCGCCAAACGGTTGGGACACGGCGAGGGCTACCAGTATGCGCACGATCACCCGGGACACTTCGTGGCCCAGGACTATCTGGGAGCCGTGCGGCGCTACTACGAGCCCACCGAGCAGGGGAGCGAGAAACGGATCAAGGAGCGGCTCGAGCAATGGCGGCAGCTCCTGCCCGGCCGGAACCTGGCACCGGCACCGGTCGCGCCCGCTTCATCGCCTGCCGAAGGGACAGCCAAAGGAACCCGGGGATGAGCGAACCGAGCGAACAGAAAGCGATGTTGCGCCGCGAACTGCGGGCGCGACTGCGCAGCATCGACCCGGCCGAACTCGTCCGGGCAGGCGAAGGGTTGCGGGAACGGTTGGTGCAGCAGGCCGAGTGGCTTCAGGCTCGCACGATCATGCTCTTTGCCTCGATGCCCGAGGAGCCGGATTTGTGGCCCCTGGCCGAACGGGTCCTGGCGGAGGGTCGGCGGCTGGTGTTTCCGCGGTATGACCGGGACGCGGGGGTTTACGGCGCGGCCGAGGTACGGGATTTGGCTCGGGACGTGCAGGTGGGCAGCTTTGGCATCCGGGAGCCGGTGTCAACCTGTCTCGCGTGGTCCCTAAACCAACTGGACTTGGTGCTGGTGCCGGGCTTAGGATTTGACCGCGAGGGGCACCGGTTGGGTCGGGGCAGAGGTTTCTATGACCGGATGCTGAGCTCGCGGCGGGGCACGGCGTGTGGTGTGGCAATGGACTGGCAGATCTTGCCCGCCATACCTGTGGAGCCGCATGACCAACACGTGGATTGTATTGTGACGCCGTCGCGCTGGCTCGCTGTGGCGCGACGGTCCTGAGACCAATGATTGTGCTGGCGAGTGTGGAGTGGACCGTGGCCGGGCTGTGTCTGGGCGGCGGTCTGTTCATCGGGTTTTTCCTTTGGCGTTTCTTTGACCTGCGTGCCCGGCGGGCGTTCGTCGCGCATGAACGCGAGCTGCTGGAGCGGGCGCAGCGCGAAGCCGAGACCGTCCGGCGGGAAGCGCGCGTTGCCTCCGAAGAGGAAAACCTGCGACGGCGGCGTGAGCTCGAGGAGGAACTCAGCCGGCGGCGTCAGGACTTGGACGGGATCGAGACGCGCCTGGCCCAGCGGGAGGCGGTCCTGCAATTGCAGTCCCAGCAGGTCGCGGAGCGTGAAAAGGCCCTGGAGGCGAGTCGCACCGTCCTGGAGCAGCGGCAGGCGCAGGTGGCCGCCACCCGGGCCGAAGTGGAGGTGTTGGGTCGGACGCGCCGCGAACAGCTCTCCCGGCTGGCGCGCATGGGGGAGACGGAGGCCCGGACGACCTTGATGCGGGAAATCAAACTCGAGGCCCAGAAGGACGCCGCGGACATGGTGCGCCACCTGCTCGACACGGCGCGGGTCGAAGCCGAGTCTCAGGCCCGCCGCATCATCGCCCTGGCGGTGCAGCGCTACGCCGGGGAGCACGCCTTCGAGACCACCACGGCCACGGTCTCCCTCAATGGCCACGAGATCAAAGGCCGGATCATCGGCCGGGAAGGCCGCAACATCCGGGCCTTCGAGGCCGCGACCGGCGTCACCGTCTTGATCGACGACACCCCGGGGACCGTCGTGCTTTCCGGCTTCGATCCCGTGCGGCGGGAAGTGGCCCGCCAGGCCATGGAACGACTGATTGCCGATGGTCGGATTCACCCGGGACGGATCGAGGAGATCGTGAAGAAGGTGGAGGCGGAGGTTGACGAGATGATTGTACGCGCGGGTGAGGAGGCGGTGTTCAAAGTGGGTCTGCCGCCGATGCACCCGGAGGTCGTCAAGCTGCTGGGCCGGCTGCATTTCCGGCACAGTTTCTCCCAGAACATTCTCGACCACTCGATTGAGGTGGCGCATCTGGCCGGGCTGATGGCCAACGAGCTGGGAGAAGAAGCCAGCACGGCCCGGCGGGCCGGGTTGCTCCACGACATCGGCAAGGCGGTCAACCACGAGGTCGAAGGCTCCCACGCGGCGATCGGCGCCGACCTGCTCGAGCGGCATGGGGAACCTCCCGAGGTGGTGCAGGCCGTGGCGTCGCACCACGACGAAAAGCCCCACGTGGGCATCATCGGCCTGCTCGTCAGCGCCGCCGACGCCATCAGTGCGTCGCGGCCGGGAGCCCGCTCGGAATCGATGACCACCTACCTGCAACGACTCGAGGCGCTCGAGCGCATCGGGTCGGGTTTCGCCGGGGTCGAGAAGTGCTACGCGGTGCAGGCAGGGCGTGAGGTGCGGGTGATTGTGAAGTCCGAGGAGGTGGACGACCAGGGCGCGTTTGTCCTCGCTCGCAACGTCGCACACAAGATCGAGGAGGACCTGCTGTACCCCGGGCAGATCCGCGTGACGGTGGTGCGCGAAACCCGCTGCGTCGAGTTCGCGAAGTAGCCGGGCGGTCGTGGGGCGGTCAGGGCGGGGGCGACGGTCGTGGGCGGTGTTGGCTTGCGGAAGAGGACGAGGTGTTGCCAGGAAGCGAGCGGATGGTTTCCACCCACTCCAGCGGATGGAGCGCGATCTCGCGGCGCAACTGGGCCTCCGTCATTTTGTGCAGGGGCTTGATCGGCACTGCCGGGTCTTCGGCGCGGTACTCGACGATGGCCAGACGTCCCCCCGGTTTTAGGGCTCGGCAGACGGCCTGCAGCATTTCGTAGGGCTGGGCAAGTTCATGGTACACATCCACCATCAGGACCAGGTCCAGCGAGGCCGCCGGCAGCCGGGGGATCCGCCTCCGTGCCCAGCCAGGGCAGGACATTGGTCACGCCGCGGGTGGCCATGCGTGCTCCCAGGCGCTCGAGCATCTCCGGTTGGACATCGACCGCGTACACCCGCCCCTGCGGCGTCACTGCCTCGGCGAGTCGCCAGGTGAAGTACCCTGTGCCGGCGCCGAGATCGGCCACCACAGCGCCCGGTTCGAGCCGCAGCGCCGGCACAAGCAACGCGGTGCCCTCCTCGGTCTCGCGCTCCGGACGTTCGAGCCAGTCGGCAGCGGCATGGCCCATGACGTGCGCGATTTCCCGACCCAGGAAGAACTTCCCCAGTCCGTCCGGGCTGGGCGGATCGCGGTGCACGTAAAGCGGGGAAGGGGTTTCCCCGGACATCGCCATGAGCGCGACGATCAGCACAGCCCCCAGCAGGCTCTGACGCAGCACGCGCGGACAGGGGGTGCCAGCAGACGAGGAAGACTTGATGGAAGACGGCCAGATCAAGCTTGGGTGGCGGAGCAGATCCTTGGCCAGAGCGGCTTCAGATCGTGGTCGGCCAGCGCCATGGCCAGGAGTTCGGCGCGCTTCAGGGCCACCGCCAGCGCGCGCTGGAAAAGGGACCAGGCCTCCTCCATCTGGTTCATCTGGGCCGCGTAGCACGCGAGGTTGTAGGCCACGATGGGATTCTGGGGAAACCGTTCGAGCGCCGGGCGAAGGAGCACCCAGGCCTGATCGAGCCCACCCCCGGCCTGGCGACGCACGGCATAGGCGCGGTGAATCCAGCCAAACGTCTGATCGGGAGCCTGCTCCACCAACCGCCCGGCAACCGCGGCCGCCGCGGACCAGTCGGCCCGTTCCGCATGAATCCCCCATTCGAGTTCGAGGACCTCCCGGCACGACCGCGACGCCGGGGTGAGGCGTTCGAGCTCCTCCAGCGCAGAGGCAGGGTCGCCCAGCATCAGCCACCCCGTGGCAGCATCAAAATGACAGCGGTCACCCTGCGGCAAGGAACTCACAGGCGGAGGGTAGAACGGGGAAGCGGGTTCCAGCAAACGGGCGTGACGGTTGCCGTCTTCCGGAACACCGGCACTGGCTCGGGCGGCCCATGCGGCCGGCCGGCGCCAGCCGCGGCTCGACATCAGTGCCAGGGAGTTGGAGAATGTCCGGGCCGTGAGTTCGACGAGACGACAGCCGCCGGCGGCGCGCCGTGCCCGCATCCGCCGGGTGACCCGCGAGACCCGCATCGTGCTGGCCTTGAACCTGGATGGGTCCGGACGGTCACGCATCGCCACCGGCATCCCGTTCTTCGACCACATGCTGACGCTGTTTGCGCGGCACGCGGTAATGGATTTGGACCTGCGTTGCCAGGGGGATCTGGAGGTGGACGCCCATCATACCGTGGAGGACTGCGGCTTGGTGCTTGGCCAAGGGATGCTCCAGGCCCTGGGGGACAAAAAGGGCATCCGCCGCTACGGGACGGGCTTTGACCCGCGCAACCCGCTGACGGGCGAGGCCTATGTCCCCATGGACGAATGCCTGGCGCGCTGCGTGGTGGACTTCAGCGGGCGTCCGTATCTGGTCTGGCGCGGGCTGGACCGGCTGGCCTACAAGGTGACCGGCGCCGAGCGGAGGCAGGATGGTGCGACCGCCTTTCGGTTCGGACTGGCCCGCGAGTTCTTCCAGGGATTCGCCAACGAGGCCCGGGCCAACCTCCACCTCGAGTTGCTGTACGGGGAGGAACCGCACCACGTGGTGGGAGGCATTGTTCAAGGCATTTGCGAAGGCGGTCGACTTCGCCTGCCAGCGGGACCCGCGCATCGCCGGGCTGGTGCCCAGCACGAAAGGCCGGTTGGCCGGTTGAATAGCCGGACCGGATCGCGCCGTCGAAACCATGTCGCGCCGCAAAGACTACTCCTCGGCCAGTGATGAAGCGCTGGTGCGTGATGCGCAGAGCGGCGACATGGCGGCGTTTGAAGAACTTGTGGCCCGCCACCGCGACAAAGTGTACGCACGGGCGTACAGCATGATGCGCAACGAGGAAGAGGCGCTGGATCTTTCCCAGGAAGCCTGGGTCAAGTCCTGGCAACGGATCGGGCAGTTCCAGGGCGAGTCGAGCTTCGCCACGTGGCTGACCCGGATCGTGATCAACTTGTGCTTGGACGCCATGCGGCGCCAGAAGCGGTTGCACGCCGAGTCCGTCGAGCAGATGTCCCAGGAAGGCGGCCTGGAGCGCCATCTTCCCGCCGTGCAGGTGGACATGCTCGAGGGATTGGAGCGGCAGGAGTTGCGGAACGCATCGATGCCGGCTTGAGCCAGCTTTCGGACGCACACCGGACGGTGCTGATCTTGCATGAGTTTGAGGGTTTGGAATATAAAGAGTGCGCCAAACGAATGGGTTGCTCGATCGGGACGATCATGTCGCGCCTGTTCTATGCGCGCCGGCGCCTGGCGGCCTTGCTCGTCGGGCTGCACCAAGAACGCAAAGCATGAATGAACAAACCGCATGGCGGCTGCAGGCCTGGCTGGATGGCGAACTGCCCTCCGACGAGGCGGCGGAGGTGCTGCGCCTGGTGAACGCAGACGCGGAGGCGGCGGCCCTGGTCCGGGAGCTCAAGCTGACGCGGGCGTGGTTGACCGGGAACGAGCTCCGTCGGGCCGTGCCGGAATCCCGCGAATTCTACTGGTCCAAGATCGAACGCGAACTGCGTCCGGTGGCGGCAAAGGCCGCCGAAGCGGCGCCGCACCCCGCCGGCGGGTGGGGGTGGTGGCGCTGGCTGATCCCGGCGACCCTGGCGGCCGCCCTGGCGGTGTTTCTGTGGATGCCGGGGTCCTCACCGCCCCGGCAGAACGCCGGGCTGGCCCCGGCCGAGGTCGAGAACCCCCCGGAGGATCTGGGCAACATCACGTTCCGCTCGGACAGCGAGCAAATGACCGTGTACTGGGTCAACAATCTTTGAACCGGAGACGGCGGGGGGCACGCGAATCGCAATGACGAACATCAATGGCAGGCAGGGAGGCGCGGGATGGGTGCGCCTCATCTTGTTCTTTGGCTGCGTCTGGACGTGGGTGCTTGGGGGCAGCGACACCCACGCGATGGAAATCAAGCTCCAGGCGCAGTTGATCTGGGGAACCAACGACGAGAAGCCTGCGCACGATGACTGCAAGGAGGTCAGCGGCCGTCTGCGGGAGAAGTTGGGAAGGGTTTTCAAGTGGAAGAACTACTTCCTGATCAAAGAGGAGACGTTCACGGTCAAGTCCGGTGCGCCGCGGCGGGTCAAGATGAGCGACAAGTGCACGCTCGAGTTCCAGGTGGTGGATGATTTCACCCTCGAGGTCCAACTGTTCGGCGAAGGCACGCTCCTGAAAACCGTCCGGCAACCCATCCAGGCCCTCCGGCAAGGCGAACTCGCGGTGCTGGCAGGGGACGCCAAAGACAAGCTGGGCGACGCGTGGTTCGTCGTCCTGACCATGCCCCGGAAGTAAGCCGCGTAGGGACGGATCCCCCGGAGAACCTCCCTGCTCCGGGGCCCTTGCCAATCTCGAACGTCGGGGATGAGGGGAAGGCGAAGACCCCCCACCCCAATTCCCTATGTTCGGAATCTGCGGAGGAACGAGGGGTGGGGTTTCTCCGCCGATCACGAACAGAGGGGATTAGGGGGCAATCCTCGCGCGGGGTGGGGGCGATGGAGAGTCGTGTGCCCTCATTCGGCGAAGCCGCTCTACCACTAATCCTGCCGCGGAGCTGACCCGCCACAACTGATTGTGGTGAGGCGAAGTTTCGCATTGAGTCTCCCCCCGCTGATCGCTACACTTCCGGCCGAGTTGCGAAGGGCCCTTCAAACGCTCCTTCAACCTCTTCAGCAACAGGAAGTTGCTGGACATTCGTGCCTATGGCGAACACCGAGATCGCGACCGAGAAGTACGACGCATCCAAAATCGACAAATTGGAGGGGTTGGAGGCGGTCCGTAGGCGGCCCGGGATGTACATCGGCGACCCCGACGAGCGCGGGTTGCACCACTGTGTTTTCGAGGTGCTGGACAACTCGATTGATGAGCACCTCGCGGGGTATTGCGGACGGATTGCCGTGACGCTCCACGTCGACGGTTCGTGTTCGATTCGGGACGATGGCCGGGGCATCCCCGTCGACATCCATCCGAAGTGGAAGATACCGGCCGTCGAGTTGGTCCTCACCAATCTTCATGCCGGCGGCAAGTTCCGGTCAGGGCGCGTACAAGTACTCCGGCGGTCTGCACGGCGTGGGGGCCAAGTGCGTCAACGCCCTGTCCGAGTGGTTCAAGGTCGAGGTGTGCCGCGAGGGCGAAGTGCATTTCATGGAGTTCGCCCGGGGCCAGACCACCCGGAAGCTCGAGACCATCGGAAAATCCAAGCAGCGAGGCACGCTCATCACCTTCAAACCGGACCCGCAGATCTTCACGCTGACCACCGAGTTCAAGTTCGAGCTCCTGGCTTCGCGGTTGCGGGAGCTGGCCTTTCTGAACCCGGGCCTCGAGATCACCCTGACCGACGAGCGGGCCGAGCGGACCGAGCGGTTCTACTTCCGGGAAGGGATCGAGGAGTTCGTGCGGCAGTTGGGCAAGACCCGACAGGTCCTCCACCCGAAGCCGATCAGTCTGTCGGACCACCGTCCGGTGAAGGTGGAAGGTCGCGACGAGGAGGTCTACGTGGACTGCGTGCTGCAATACAACGACAGCTTCAACGACCAGATCCTCTGCTTTGCAAACTCGATTTCGAATCCGGACGGCGGCACGCACCTGACCGGGTTCCGCAGTGCCCTGACCCGGGCGGTCAATCAGTACGCGCGTCAGAACAACCTGCTGAAGGACAAGGACCCGGCGATCACCGGGGATGACGTGCGCGAGGGCTTGGTGTGCGTGCTGAGCGTGAAGCTCCCCAACCCGCGGTTCGAATCACAGACGAAGGTCAAGTTGGTCAACACCGAGATCGACGGCATCGTCGCGTCGATTGTCTACGAGGGTCTGCTGACGTACTTCGATGCCAACCCGGGGGTGGCTCGCAAGATCGTCGACAAGGGCCTCACCGCGGCGCGGGCGCGCGAGGCGGCCCGGAAGGCGCGGGACACGGTGCGCAAGGGCGCCCTCACCGGCGGGGGACTGCCGGGCAAGCTGGCGGACTGCTCGGATCGCGACCCGGCGAACACGGAGATTTACATCGTGGAGGGCGACTCGGCCGGTGGCTCGGCCAAGCAGGGCCGGGACCGGCGGTACCAGGCGATCCTGCCGATTCGGGGCAAGCTCATCAACGTGGAGAAGGCGCGCCTGGACAAGGTCCTGCAAAACAACGAAATCCGCACGATGATCACGGCCGTGGGCACCGGCATCGGGGACGGGGAAGGGAGGGGGCCTTCAATCTCGAAAAGCTCCGCTACCACAAGGTCATCATCATGACCGATGCCGACGTGGACGGCTCCCACATCCGGACGCTCCTCCTCACGTTCTTTTACCGGCAGATGCCGGAGCTGATCAAACGCGGGTTTGTCTACATCGCCCAGCCGCCACTCTACCAGATCACCCGCAAGAAGCGGGTCGAGTACGTTGACGACGACGCCGCACTCAACCGCATCCTGATCCAGCTCGGGACCGACGAGGTGCGCTTGCGCAACGTCGGCGACGGAAAGGAACTCACGCCCAAGCAGCTCGGCGAGATCCTCGAGTTGCTCGCCGCCCTGGACAAGTATGCGCGCGCCCTGCAGCGGCACGGCGGCGACTTCGGCGAGTTCGTGGAGCGGCGCGACCCGACGAGTCATGCCCTGCCGCGTCACCTGGTCAAGGTTCGCGCCGGGAACGACGAGACCGTGCACTACTTCCACACGGAGACCGACCTGCGGCAGTTCGGCGAGGCCAATCCCGACCTGCGACTGTTCGGCCAGGAGGAACCGGAGCCCGTGGCGGAGAAGAGGAACGGCCCCAACGGAGTGACCCGGCGGGCGCGGCACACCGAGTTGCACGAGAGCAAGGCGATCGAGGATCTGCTGCACAAGCTGGCTCAGCGCGGGCTGAACGTCGCCCACTACGCCGCGCAGGACCATCCCCTGTTCGAGTTGGTGGAGGGCGAGGGAGACAACGAGCGGGTCACGCCGCTCTTTGCCATCCCCGAGATTCTCACCGCCGTCAAAGAGGTCGGCAAACGAGGGCTGGAGATCAAGCGGTTCAAGGGGTTGGGCGAGATGAACCCCGACCAGCTTTTCGAGACCACGATGAACCCGGCCAAGCGGAAGCTGCTGCGGGTGGATCTCGCCGACGCCGTTGAGGCGGAGACGATGTTCACCACCCTGATGGGCGATGAGGTGGAACCGCGCCGTCAGTTCATCGAGGACAATGCGCTGAACGTCAGGAACCTGGATGTTTAGCCCGCCGCGATCCCGCCCGGATAGCTCACCCGCCACTTGTCCAGCCGGCTTGCCGCGCTGAAGTCCCTCCGCCCCCATGCCTGACACTCCCGAACCGCCCATCCCTCCGGAGCCTGCGCCGGGCGTCCCGTCCGTTTTTGCGGCTCACGAGAAGATCGAGAAGATCAACGTCGCCGACGAGATCAAGAACTCGTTCCTTGATTACTCGATGTCGGTGATCGTGTCGCGCGCCCTCCCGGACGTGCGGGACGGACTCAAGCCCTCACAGCGGCGGCTTCTGTACGCGATGTTCAACGATCTGAACCTGCTCCCGACGCGCAAGCACCTGAAATGCGCCCGCATCGTGGGGGAGACCATGGGCAAGTACCACCCGCATGGGGATCAGGCCATCTACCCGACGCTCGTCCACATGGCGCAGCCGTGGTCGATGCGCGAGAGGCTGGTGGATGGGCAGGGCAACTTCGGTTCCATCGAGGACGATCCGCCGGCGGCCATGCGGTACACCGAGGCCCGCCTCACGCATCTTGGGGCCGTGCTGATGGCCGACTTGGAGCAGGAGACGGTGGATTTTGTGCTGACGTACGACGAGGAGCACGAGGAACCCGTGGTGTTGCCGGCCGCCTTCCCCAACCTGCTGGTCAACGGCGGCACAGGCATCGCAGTGGGCATGGCCACCAACATGGCGCCCCACAACCTCGGCGAGATCGTGGACGCCGTCTGCGCCCAGATTGACAACCCGGGCATGACCGTGGCGCAGCTCATGAAGCTCGTGCCCGGCCCGGACTTCCCCACCGGCTGCGTGGTCTGTGGGATCGAGGGGATCCGCAGTTACTTCAGCACCGGCCGCGGCTCGCTCAAGATCCGTGGCGTGGTCGGGGTCGAAACCCTCAAGGGCGGGCGCGAGCACATTGTGGTCACGCAGATCCCGTTCAACGTGAACCGGGCCGAGTTGGTGAAGCGCATCGCCGCCCTGGTCAACGAAGGAGAGATCAAGGAGTTCAAGGACATCACCGCCGTGCGGGACGAGTCGGATGAGCACACCCGGGTGGTCATCGAGATCAAGCGCGACGCGGTGGCGAAGGTGGTCATCAACAACCTCTTCAAGCACACGGCGTTGGAGACCAGCTTTGCCGTCAACGCCCTGGCCATTGACCATGGCCGGCCCAAGACGCTCAGCCTCAAGGAACTCATCAACTGCTACATCGAGCACCGGCGCGAGGTGGTGCTGCGACGGACGCGGTTCCAGTTGCGGCGCGCCGAGGACCGGGCCGAGGTGCTGGAGGGGTATCTCATCGCGCTGGCGAACCTGGACGAGTTCATCCGCATCATCCGCAGCTCGCAATCGCGCGAGGAGGCCAAGGTCAAGCTGCTGGCCTTCGAATGGGCGTCGTCGCAGGTGGAGTCGTGGGGCGTTCTGATCCGCACCCCAGCCCGCCTGGTCAACGGCCGCTACGCCCTCACCGAGCGGCAGGTGGACGCCATCCTCGAACTGCGCCTCTACCAGCTCACCGCCCTGGAATCCGACAAGGTCGCGGCCGAGTACCAGAAGCTGCTCGAGACCATCAAGGACTTGCTCGACATCCTGGCCAAGGAGGCGCGCGTCCTGGCCCTCATCAAAAGCGAATTGCAGGCGATCAAGGAAAAGCACGCCACCCCGCGCCTCACGCAGATCGTGCCGGAGGAAGGCGAGATCGCCATCGAAGACCTCATCGCCAACGAGGCGGTGGTGATCACCATGTCCCACCACGGCCTCATCAAGCGCACCAACGTCAGCTCGTACCGGGCCCAGCGCCGCGGCGGCAAGGGCGTCATCGGCATGGCCACCCGGGAAAGCTCGGCGGTCGAGGGCGAAGCCGGCGACTTCATCGAGCACCTCTTCACGGCCAGCACGCACGATTACCTGATGTTCTTCACGAACACCGGGCGGGTGTACGTCGAGCGGGTCCTCGAAATCCCGGACATGGGGCGGGCCGCCAAGGGCCGCAACATCGCCAACCTGCTCGAACTCCAGAGCGGGGAGAAGATCGCGGCCGTCATTCCGATCGCCGGCAAGACCGGCGCCAACCGCGAGGACGCCACCTGGGAGCAGCCCGGCCTGGTCTTCTTCGCCACCCGCCAGGGGACGGTCAAGCGGACCGCCCTCGCCGAGTTCGCCAACGTCCGCCGCGGGGGCATCATCGCCATCGGGATCGAGCCCGACGACACGCTCATCAACGCGCAGCTCACGACCGGCCAGAACGAGGTGGTCCTCATCACCCAGGGCGGCATGAGCATCCGGTTTCCCGAGGAGGACGTGCGGGCGATGGGGCGCCCGGCCACCGGCGTGCGCGGCATCGACCTCGAGTCGGGCGACCACGTCATCGCCATGTCCCTCGTTGCGCCCGACGCCACCCTGTTGGTGGCCGGCGAGAACGGGATCGGCAAACGCACCCCCTTCGACGAGTACCGCCTGCAGTCGCGCGGCGGCAAGGGCATCATCACCATGAAGACCACCGAGCGCACCGGCGGCGTGGTCGGCGCCCTCACGGTCCGGGACACCGACGAGCTGATGCTGATCACGGCCGGCGGCCAGATGGTGCGCATTGCGGTCCGGGACGTGCGGGAGACCGGGCGCAACGCGCAAGGGGTCAAACTGATCGAGCTCGAGGAGAACGACCGCCTGCAGGCCATCGCACCGGTCATCGCCGAGGAAGGCAGCGAAACACCGGACGAACCCGGGGCGGGTGCGGTCCCGTAGCCAGGACCCCGCTCCCGTCTAGAGGGAGAGCAGCAGTCGCCGGATCTCGTTGAGACGGGCGGCAGGGGTCCGTTTGGTCAGCCGCGGGAAGCGGTCGCCGATGGTGACGTAATCACCGCCACGCTCCAACAGCACCTTGTCCTCGCGGGTCTCGATGGCCGTGACGTTGCGCTCGGCGGCGACCAGCTTGAGGGCGGACACCTGGAACAGCAGTTCCACCGCGGGCGGAGGTGTGCCGAACCGGTCGCGCACTTCGCGCTGGAAGGTCTCCAGCGTCGTCCGGTCGCGGATCTGCGCCAGGCGGCGGTAGAGCTCCACGCGGTGCTGGGCTTCCGGCACGTACGAGCTCGGGAACGCGGCCCTGGGCAGACCGGGCGCCGCCGGGGCGGGCGGTTGACCGGCCCGGCGACGGAGGGTGAAGGATCGGGCTCGCTCGTGCCGACCTCGAGAAAGTCCAGGCGAAGGGTCACGGGCGCGGCGGGGCGGGGGGTCTCGCCCTTGAGCGACTTCACGCTCTGTTCGAGCAACTGGCAGTACAGCGCGAAGCCCACGGCCGTGATGTGGCCGCTTTGTTCCTTGCCCAGGAGGTTCCCCGCACCGCGCAGTTCGAGGTCGCGCATGGCGATCTTGAAGCCACTGCCGGGCGTGGAGAACTGCTTGATGGCGCTGATGCGCTTGCGGGCCTCGAGGAGCAGGCCGGCGTGGCGGGGCAGGAGCAGGTAGGCGTAGGCTTGGTGCTTGTAGCGGCCCACCCGGCCCCGCAACTGGTAGAGGTCGCTGAGGCCGAACCGGTCGGCGCGGTCGATGATGATCGTGTTGGCGTTGGGGATGTCGATGCCGCTCTCGATGATCGTCGTGGACAACAGGACGTCGGCGTCTCCGTTGACAAACCGGGTCATGACCTCCTCGAGTTCGTCGGCCGGCATCTGGCCGTGGCCCACGGCCAGGCGCACGCCGGGCACCAGTCGGCGCAGCTTGTCGGCGACCGCCTCGATGTCGAACACCCGGTTGTGCAGGAAGAACACCTGCCCGCCGCGCTCGAGTTCCCGCTGGATCGCGTCGCGAATCAGCCGCTCGTCGTAGGGCGAGATGAGGGTCTCGACCGGCAGGCGGTCCTGCGGCGGGGTCTCGATGGTGCTGAGGTCGCGTGCGCCGGTCAGTGCCAGATACAGCGTGCGCGGGATGGGCGTGGCGGTGAGGGTGAGGACGTCGACCAGCGCGCGCATTTGTTTGAGCCGCTCCTTGTGGGTGACGCCGAACCGCTGTTCCTCGTCCACCACCACCAGCCCCAGGTCCTTGAACGTCACGTCGGCCTGGAGCAGCCGGTGGGTGCCCACCACGATGTCCACCGCCCCCGCCGCCAGCGCCGCCAACACCTGATCCTGCTGCCGCCGGGTGCGGAAGCGGGACAACAGCTCGACCCGGACCGGGTAATCCGCCGTGCGTTCGCGGAAGGTGTTGTAGTGCTGTTGCGCCAGCACGGTCGTGGGCACCAGCACGGCCACCTGCTTGCCGGCCAGCACCGCCTTGAACGCCGCGCGGATGGCCACCTCGGTCTTGCCGAAACCCACGTCCCCGCAGATCAGCCGGTCCATGGGCTTGGGCGCCTCGAGATCGCGCTTGGTCTCGCTGATGGCCCGCAACTGGTCCGGGGTTTCCTCGTAGAGAAACGCGCTCTCGAACTCCCGTTGCCAGGGAGCGTCGGCGGGGAACGCGAAGCCGGGTTGCGCCGCGCGGGCGGCCTGCACGCTGAGGAGTTCCGCCGCCAGATCCCGCACCGCCTCCGTGGCTTCGGCCTTTGCCTTCGCCCAGCGGGTTCCCCCAGCGTGTTCAACGGCGGCCGCGCCTTGCCGGCCCCGACGTACTTGCTGACCAGATGCGCCTCGGTGATGGGCACGTAGAGCTTGGGCGGGGGCTGACCGATGTCGCGCGCGGCGTACTCGATGATGAGGCATTCCTGCGTGGACCCAGGACCCCGCTCGCCCGTCGCGGTGGGCAGGAATCCCAGCCCCTGATAGCGCCCAATCCCGTGCTGGAGATGCACCACGTAATCCCCCGCCTCGAGCTGCGCGAAGTCGATGTCCAGCAGGGGACCGCGTGGCAGCAGCGTGGGGACTTCGCAGGCGCCGCGGACGTTGGACCTTGTAACGCCCGAAGATCTCGGCGTCGGTCACCACCACCAGCCGGGCGGCGGCCCAGAGAAAACCGCGGCTGAGGGCGCCCACGTGGCGGCAGGGGGTGGCGGGGAGGGAGCGGTTCCTCTCGGACCTGCTCAGGGGCCACGGACCGCGGGGGGTGCAGGCGGGAAGCCCCCACCACAGGTTCAGGGAGAGACGCAGGCGGATCGTCCGGGGGTGTCGAGGCGGCAAACCCGTACTCGGACCACACCTCACCGAAGCGCTGGCGTTCGCCGTCGTTGTTGCAGAAGACGTGCACCGACCAACCCTGCCGCAGCCAGCGGTGGAGCTGCCCGAAGAAGGCTCGGCGCTGGGTTTCGGCCACTTCGGCCTGGGGCGCCGCCACCGCCACCGGGCGATAGGCGTCCAACCCCTCGAACTCGGCCGCCTCCGGCGCTTCCTGCCAGGCGCAGACCCGCAACCCGCGCGGCTCGAATTCTGCGCGGAGTTGTTCCCAGTCCGCGTGAAAGGGATCGTCCGCCGGGATCGCCGCGGCGTGGGCGCGGACGCGTTCGGCGATCGCGAGTGGTTCGCCGAGGAACACACGCGTGCCGGCGGGGAGGTAGTCGAGCAACGTGGCTTCGGGCGAGGCAGGCGGGATGCCTGCACCACCGGACGTTTCGCCGCCTGCCGGCACCGGGCCTTCGCCGGGTGTTCCGTTGAGCGCTGATCCGGTGCCCTCACCGGGCGCTGCGCGGCGATGGGCTGGCGGGCGGAGGAAACCGAGCTCCCCGGCAGGGGCGATGGTGACCGCCGGGACCTCTTCGCGGGACAGTTGGGTGGTGGGATCGAACCAGCGCAGCGATTCGAGTTCGTTGCCGAAGAACTCGAGGCGAACGGGCCAGGGGCTGTTGAGAGGAAACACGTCCACGATACCGCCGCGCAGCGCCAGTTCACCCTTCTGCGTGACCTGCACCTCGGGTTCATAGCCCTGGGCCTCGAGCCACTCGATCAGGTCCAGCGGGTCCACCACGTCCCCGCGCGCGAGCCGGCGCAGTCGCTGCCTCAGCTCCGTTGGCCTGAAGGTCTTCTGGGTCAGCGCCACGGCGTTGGTGACGATCACCGGCGCGACCTCGCTCGCGGCGGGAACACTTAGTGCGACCAGGCATTCGAGGCGTTCGCTGATGACATCGGCGTGGGGGAGCTGCGACTGATGCGGCAACACCTCCCACGCGGGGAAGAACAGCGCCTTCGCCAGCGTGTCACCTCCGGATGCCGCGGCCGGGGTCGGGGTCAAACGCAGCCAGGTCTCGAGGTCTTGATGAAAGGCCTCCTGCTGCTTCCGGTCCGCCAGGATCACGAGGATGGGCTCGCCAGGCTGCCGCGCATGCCAGAGGGCGGTCAGGAACGGCCAGGCCGCCGGGGCGACGCCGTGCCAGGACGCCAAGCAACCCTTCTCCACGCGCTGAAAGAGGGCTTCCGCGGCGGGAGTTGCGAGCGTCGCGGCCACCACTCCGGGATGTGCCGCGCCACAGGGATCGGCCTGCAAGAGGCGCGAACTTGGAACGGCACCCGGGCGGCGTCAAGGGGGCGCATCGGCGGGGCACGAAAAGCGCCGCTGGAAGACGCCGCACTCCAAACGAGCTGCGCGGGCCGGACGCGCGGGGGTTGCGATGCGTCTGGAGCGCGCGCGGTTCACCGCCGCTTTGCGTAAAGGAGGAGGCCGCGCAGCTTGAATTCCGCGCGCGTCCGGTTCACAACCATCACCATGAAACCCACCGCGCTCCCGAAAGCCTCGCCCGGACGCCTGCTGATGGCCGGTTTGATGGCATTCGTTCCGCTCGTCCTCCTTCAGGCCGCCGACCCGGCGGCAACGACGGTGAAGGTCGTGCCGGCTGAGAGCCAGGAGCTCCTGAGCAACCCCGGCATGGGCTGGCAGACGTTTCACCGGTTTGCGGATGACGATCCCAACCTCCAGGGACTGCCCAGCACCAGCGCCTACTTCCGGTTCTACTGGCGCGAGATCGAACCGCATGATGGCCAGATCGACTTCGACCGGTTCGACGACTTGCTGGCGCGCGCGCGGCGGGCCGGCCAGAAACTGGCGTTCCGTGTCATGTGCACCGGCTCGGGTGCCTTCATGGACGTGCCCGCCTGGCTGAAAGAACAGGGTTGCGCCGGCATCGATTTCCGGTACGGGAACGGCGAGCATTGGGTGCCGGACTTTGCCGACCCGCGTTTCCAGGAGAAGCACCTCCGGCTCATCCGGGAACTGGGCCGTCGGTATGATGGCCACGCGGACCTCGACCTGGTGGACATCGGTTCGGTGGGGCTCTGGGGCGAATGGCACATGAGCGGGACCCAGGTTCTGGGCAGCGACCGCCCCGTTCCCCTGCCTTCCCGGGAGATCCTCGACGGCCTCATCAGCGCCTGGCGCGATGCCTTCCCGCGCACCCCCCAAGGTGGTCTTGATCGGAAGCGAGGAGGGCATGAGGCGGACCGTGAAGGACGGCCTGGGATGGCGCGCCGACTGCCTCGGGGACATGGGGGGCTTCTCCAAGACGTGGAATCACATGGACGATTTCTACCTGCAGCAATTGGCCAGAACCGGCGCGGAGGAAGCGTGGAAGACCGGCCCGGTGGCGTTCGAGAGCTGCTGGGACATGCGCAAGTGGAAGGAAGCCGGTTGGGATATCCGTTACATCTTCGACTACGCGCTCCGCTGCCATGGGAGTTACGTCAACAACAAGTCCGCGCCTCTCCCGGAAGGGGCTCGGTCGGAAGTCGAGCGGCTGCTTCGACGCATCGGCTACCGCCTCCTCCTGCGCGAGGTCTTGCACCCGGCCCGTCTGAAACCGGGCGACGATGCCCAGGTGACGCTGCAGTGGGAGAACATTGGCGTGGCCCCGCCCTACCTGGACGCGCGTGTGGCGCTGCGGCTGCGCCCCACGAGCGGCGCGGGCGAACCGAATGTGCTTGTGGCGACAGCCTCGATCCGTGGCTGGCAGCCGGGTCCGCATCGAATCGAGGTTCCTCTCCCGGTTTCCGCGGGACTGCGCGCCGGCCGTCACGAACTGGCCGTCGGCATCGTGGATCCCCAAAGCCACCAACCCGCGGTGCGGTTGGCCGTCGTCGGTCGTGATCCCGAAGGCTGGTACCCCGTGAGCCACGTCGAAGTCGCACCGTGAACATGTCGGTGAATCCGTGGGGCAGACCTCACCCCTGCCGCTGCAATGCGGCGAGGCCGCCCATGGCGGCTGGCGGGGGGACGCCGGCTGCCTCACCGCTCCGGGAGCGGTTCGGTCGGGATGGACACCGTGACGCTGTTCGAGACACCGGTGCCCCGTGGACCCTGCGGCGTGGGCAGTACGGCGTAGACCCGGTAGCGGTATGTCTGACCGGGCTGAACGTTCGGGTCGACGGCCGTGGTGAGGTCGGCGCCAGCCTGTCCGATGGCGTTCACGAACTCCGTGCCTTCGGCTCCAGCGGCTCGTTGCACGACGAACGCGACTTCGCCTTCGGCGTGATCGACCCACGCCAGCTCCACGCCGGCGGCGCTCACCTTCACCACCCGCAGATTACTGGGTGCGTCCGCCGAAGGCGGGCCGGGTCGAGGCCCCGGTGGTTCGGGCGGGCGCGGCAACGACCGTGGCAGAGGACGGCTACCGGGGGTGATCCAGTTGTTCGCGGGCCAGGGCATAGCGTCGGCGAATGAAGGATTCCATCGAGGCGAGCATGTCCTGGACGTTCGTGTCGGAAGGCACCGTGACCCGCCGCACCGGGAAGGGGTCTTCGGCGAGGGGTTCGCGGATCAGTTCGTGAAGTGCGCGCAGTTTCGGGACGAGGATGTCGGGACGGAACCAGGTCTCAAGGATGTCGTTCGCGTGCTGCCGGTATCTCTGCAGCAGGACGGGATCGGCGATCAACCGTTCCATCAGGGGACGGCCCGGCACGGGCGCGGGCCAGGCGGCATTCCAGCCTTCGAGCACAGGGATCTGGCCAAACGCCTCGTCTGCAAACCCCACGTCCAGATCCCAGGGAAGATAGGTCCAGCGCCCGTCCGCCGGATTACGGTAGAGGTAGTAGTTGTGCGGACCCCACCCCGTGTACTGATCGAAAGCGCCGGCCAACAGCAGGACGGCCGTGGTCTTCAGAAACGCCTCCACATCCAGCCGGGCCTCCAGGTCTTCGAGGGTGGCCGTGGGAGTGTCGACAGCCCGGATGAAATCGATCAGGTCGGCAAACGCCCTGGTCGGGTCGCCGCCTTTCCGTTCGAAGGCCTTCCGATACAGCGTCGGATCGCTCCCCAGGTAGCGGAAGTCCGCGCCGGGTCCGCCTTCATCCACCTTGAAGAGTGGCCCGTCGTCGGAGGGGAACCGACGTTCGAGGAAGGACCGGTCGATCCGTTCGACATTCACGTACACCCCGGCCGGGCGGCCGTTGAGGTACACGCGGGCGTGGTTGCAGCGAGAGGCTTTGACGCCGACGCCCCGCAGCACCTCCGTGATCAGCGGTTCGCTGAACAGGCCGCCGAACTGGATGCCGTTGTCCAGGGCGACATGCCGCAGGCCGAGGAACCGCAAACCTGGCCGGTACTCGGCGAAAGCCACCAGAAAGGAACGTTTGTGCGACGCGTGAGGCATCGAGGAGCTGTTGCCGCGGAACCGGATGCCCACCGGGCCGAGAGTCTGGTCGCCCCAGCGAAACACCCCCGGGACGCTGATGCGCTGCGGCAGGGCGCGGTGGAGACGCTCCAGGTCCTCCGGCGCGATCTCCAGGTGGATGGCCTGCACCACCGCCGGGTCATAGAATCGATCGCTGGGATCTTCCGCTGCAGGTGCCGATGCGGCAGGCAGGCCGGGGATCAGAAACCCCAGGCCCAGGAGGGAACTCAGTTCGCGTTTCGGGAGTCTGAGGACGCATTCGCCCGGCTGTCCCCGCGGCTCAACGCGATCCGGCCCTGCAAGCTCCTTCGCACACGGCAGCATCATGGAGGCAGGCTCCAGTCGACCTCGTACAGCGTCAAGCCCGGGTTCCCCGGCGGGCGAGGATTTGACCTGCGGGGGTCGCTGTCGGAGAGTGGGCTCGATGCTGACAGGAACGTTGTGTGTGTCGCGCACAGCGTCGGCTGAGTGCGAATGCTCCAGGAACTTCTGGTGCAGGCGTCCCGCGTGCTGCTCCCTCCCCCAGCGCGCCGCTGGAAGCTCGCGCACCCCGTGCTCGGCGCGCCGCGCGGGCGGCGGTGACCGCCACACCCCTGGGCATGCCGACCGCCGTTGGGCGCGACTTTGCCCACTGGAATCCTGGAACTTCCCTTGGGCTTTGGCCTTTGAGCTTTGAGCTTCCCCGTTCGTCGTTGGCCCCACCCGGTTCACGGCCCCCGAGCAGGTCCAGGAGGAACAGCCCCTTCCCATGCTCCCCATGATCAAATCCTCGCCCCTGGCAAACCACCCTCGCCGAGGTGATCGCGCGTTCACCTTGATCGAGTTGCTTGTGGTGATCGCGATCATCGCCATCCTCGCAGGATTACTCCTGCCGGCACTGGCCGGCGCCAAGTCGCGTGCCCAGCGGCTCAAGTGCACCGCCCAAATGAAGCAGCTCGGGTTGGGTTTCAGCCTCTTTACGTCCGATCACTCCGACCAGTATCCGCCCACGGCCTTTGCCACCGGGGACTACCAGTATCAGCTCTCGTGGGATGACTACATCCATCGCTACATCGGCGGTTCCGCGCCGGAAGCGGACCTGCTCGTCGGCGTCTCGGGCGGGATCGCCGACCGCGCCACGATCCCGCGGATTCTCAAGTGCCCGGCGGACAAGATCGAGATCACGATCAGTTGGGCCGTCTTTGGCCAGCGCCGGACGTACGCCATGAACTATGCCGGGCC
This sequence comes from Verrucomicrobiota bacterium, assembly GCA_027493615.1. GTDB lineage: Bacteria > Verrucomicrobiota > Verrucomicrobiia > Limisphaerales > J093 > DSVZ01. The sequence continues at coordinate 89,076 of JAOSKK010000035.1, read as the reverse complement.
TTCGTTCATGATCACGACCCGCAACGGCCCCCTGCCCGCCCCGGAGTACGGGGTGGGGATTTACTACAACCTGCGCGGCTCGGCCCCGGGCTCGTTGCCGGACTGGGAACCGCGTGGCTTCCCGGAAACCGTGGTCCAGGACCCGGCGGGCACGCTCCTGCTGGTTGAACAGCCGGAGGGCGGCAACATCGCGGGCAACGACTGGCCCTCCTTTTCCATGGGACCCGTCGGCCCGGCGTCGGGTGGCGACCAGAGTCCGTACCAGATCGTGACGGGCGGGAGGCAGAAGTGGGGGAAGTGGCCTACGGGCTGCACGCGCGGCGGTTCAACTATCTCTTTCACGATGGCCACGTGGCGATTCATCGCCTCACCGACACGGTTGGCACGGGCACGACGAACGCCCCCCGTGGCATGTGGACGATGAGGGCTGGGGATTGAGCCGCAGGCAAGCCGTGCGAGAAGAGCTTCGTTCATGCGGTCAGCTACACCTTTAGAACAGCGTGGCTGAATTCTATGCCGCGCTGTGAGAAACACGCGCGGTCGCTGTAAGAAATTCGCCTGTCCGGCGTTGGTCTGGGTGTGGGGCATCGCGGCTCGGGCTTGGGTTCGCCCACGAAAAGCGACCGCGCCGCGTGCCTCGAATCCGTACACCTATGAAAACCTCGCCCTTCACGGTTGCCCTGACCGTCCTGCTGCTGCCCGCTCCGGCGGGACAGAGCGCCAGCGTGGTCGAGCTCTCGAGCAGTTCCTTCACCGTGTCGGAGGGTGCCGACCACGTGCCCATCCTGGTCCTGCGCCGCGGAGACGTGAAGGCCGTCGTGAGCGTGGAGTTCGCGACGGCCGTGCTGGAAAGCGGCCCGGTGGCCCTACCCGGATCGGATTACCTCGACGTGACCACCACGCTCACGTTCGCCGCCGGCGAAACCGAGCATACCATTCTGGTGCCGATTCTAAACGACGCTCTGCGGGAAACGCCCGAACGGTTCCGTGTCACCTTGGCCAATCCCACCGGCGATGCCAGCCTGGGCACGTACTCCGCCATCGTGACCATCGCCGACAACGACCTGGGGCTGGCCTTCGAGTTTTCGGACTATTGGGCCCGCGAGGACGAAGGCTCCGTCACGGTTGGCGTGGTGCGTGGGGATGACCGCGAAGGGCCCTTCACGGTCGAGGTGCGCAGTGCCGACCTTTCGACGACAGAGGGCAAGGACTACGCGGTCGTGGCCGAGACGCTCTCGTTTCAGGCGGGGGAACGGCTCAAGCTCTTGACCGTACCGATCCTGAACGACGGGCTGCGAGAAGCCGCTGAGCAGTTCCGGCTGACGCTGAGCAACCTCGTGGGAGATAACCACCTCAGACTTGGCGCCAGCGCCACCGTGACGATCGTCGACAACGATCCCGGGGTGCATTTCGCGCCGGCGGCCCAAGCGGTACGGCAGCAGGATGGCAGCGTCGAAGTCGTGGTCAGGCGGGGCAACGACGTGCTCCTCGGTCCGTTCAGCGTGGATTACGCGACGCAGGATGGCTCGGCCCGCGCCGGAACTGATTACGTCGAGACCCACGGGACCCTCGAGTTTGGTGCCGGGGAGATGCAGCGTTCGGTCGTGGTGCCGTTCCTGGACGATGGGGTGGCAAAGGCAGACCGGTTGTTCAGGGTGCGCTTGAGCAAACCGACGGGGGGGCATGGCGGTGGCCCCCGCATCGGACGGGGGCTGGAGCTGGTGACCATCTGCGACATGCGCGAGTGGGTACCGCACGCATTGGGGATGCCGGAGCTCTCGGCCGATGGCCAGGTGTCGCTGGCGCTCGGTGGGGGTTACACCCCAGAGGTGGGGGTGGTCGACCGCTTCAGCCAGTGTTACGACCTCTATCCCGTCGAGGGATCGAGCGACCTGATGCATTGGGAGCCATTGGGATGGCTGGTGCGGACCAATACCGCCACGGCAGCCCTGCGGTTGGCCGATGGGGACCAGCGCGCACAGCGGTTCTATCGCACAGCCCAGCGCACGTTCGTGGCACCGCAGTTACCACCCACGGGACCGTATCCGGTGGGGATGATCCGGCGTGCGTTGAGCGATCCCAGCCGGCGGAACCGGTCTCGCGAGTCGGCCCATTGCCGGTTCATGGTGACGGTCTGGTATCCGGCCGAGCGCTCAATAGGGGCGCTGCCGGCGCCATGGGTTGAGCCGGTCGTGGCGCGGGATCCGGATGCCTGGGCGGGTGCGGACGCACGGCTCCCGCACATCTTCGGGTACTCGATGCTGGAGGCTGGGTTCGCCCGCGGCCTGGGGCCGTGCCCCGTCATCTTCTGGTCCCACGGATGGACCGATTACCACGAAGACGGCATGGACTTGGCCGAAGACTGGGCCAGCCATGGTTATGTGGTGGTCGGGATCGGCCATCACGACGAGTACGTGACGCTGTTCCCGGACGGCACGTATCGGCTCCTCCCCGACCCCAACGACGTACTTGGCCGGGAGATGAACGAACTCGGCTTGCAGGATCGGGTCCAGGACCTCCGCTTCGTCTGGCGGGTCCTGGCAGAGTGGAACGAGCAGTCCAGCTTGCTTCGGGGCCACTTGGATACTCAAAACGTAGCGGCGGCAGGCTTTTCCTGGGGTGGGGCGACCGCGGGGGAGTATTGTCGAACCGAACCGCGGTGTCGCGCGGCGATCAGTGTGGACGGAGGCGGTTGGTGGGGGGCGGGCCTGTCGAGCTATGGGCTGCAGAAGCCCTCGCTGGCCATCAACAACCCCACCTTCGACAACGATCTTCTGATCGCAAAGGCCTCCAAGGAAGCAGTTGCTTTCAAGGTTTCCGACACGCTCCACGAGACATTCTGGCATGGGTACTGGTGGTTTCCGACGAACGCTCGCGATCTTCAGCGGGACCACGAGACGCGCCGGATCGTTCGAGCCTTTTCGCTCTGGTTCCTGAACCGCCACCTCAAAGGCAGTCCGGACCCCATGCCCGACCCGAAGACATACCCGCGGATCACCGCGTTCCAGCAGAGGTGACATCGGCCGTTGGCGGCGCCGCGAGAGCGCGCCCCGTCCCCGGGGTGGCGATCCAGCCGGGCCTGGCGCGACGAGTGGATCGGGGGAGACCGTTCGCCCTTCCCACGGTGAGCGGTTTGCCGCTTTACATCAGCGATACCGCGGCAAATGCTCCTCGGCGCATGAACTCCCACGGTTCTCTTTCCGGCGCTTCCCCGCGGCGTTCGACGGCGGGGAGGCTCTCGCGACGTCACTTTCTTCGCTCGGCCCTGGCCGCTTCGGCGGCGCCGCTGCTGGTCCAGGCCTCGGTGTTGGGCCGGGCCGGCACGGTCGGGCCCAACAGCCGCATCGCCTTCGGCGGGATCGGCATGGGCAACCGCGCCCTGTTCATCCTCCCGAACTTCCTGGCGATGCGCGACCTCCAGTTCGTCGCGGTGAGCGATGCCCGTGAGGACCGGCGGAAGGCCTCGAGCGAGGCGATCAACGCGCATTACCGGAACCAGGATTGCCGCATCTACAAGGACTTCCGCGAACTGCTGGCGCAAAAGGACATCGATGCCGTGCTCATTGCCACGGGGAACCGCTGGCACGCCACGGCGTCGATGTTTGCGGCGCGGGCAGGGAAGGACATCTACTGCGAGAAGCCCATCAGCCTGACCATCCGCGAAGGCCGGCAGCTCGTCGACATGTGCCGCCGCTTCGGGGCCATCTACCAGGCCGGCACCCAGCGGCGCTCGACCGAGAGCTACCAGTTCGCGCGCGACCTCGTGCGCCAGGGGAAGATTGGCAAGGTCCACACCGTCGAGATGCAGGTGTGGACCGGCGGCACGGTGCCGCATCAACCCGCGACGCCGGTGCCTCCCGGGTGGGACTACGACCAATGGTTGGGCCCGGTGCAATGGCGCCCCTTCGTGCCCGGTCGCGTCAATGGATGGGCCTACTTCTGGGACACCGGCGAAGGCATGCACACCGACATGGGCACGCATTATACCGACCAGATGCAGTGGGTGCTGGGCACGGACCACACGATGCCGGTCGAGTTCGAGACCTCCGACATGGTCTGGCCGGACCCGAAGCAGTGGATGAGCGAGACGGCCATCTCGGGGACGTTCAAGTGCCGTTACGCCGACGGGGTGCAGGGGATTCTCTACCAGCGCAAGGGTTTCACCGACCGTTACATCAAGTACATCGGCGACGAAGGCTGGATCCAGGTGGACGATGAGACGGATGTCGTGACTGCGGAACCCCGTTCCATCCTCCAGGCCCGGCAGGAGGGCGGCGTGAGCTGGTCCAACGCCAGCTCCCACATCCGGGATCTGCTCGACTGCATCCGGAGCCGGCGCCAGCCGCAGTGCCATCCGGCAGTCGCTCATCGAGCGCAGGCGATCGTCGAGAGCATGACCATCGCAGCGCGGCTGAACCGGAAGCTCAAGTGGGATCCGGTCAAGGAAATCTTCGACTCCGAAGAGGCCAACCGCATGTTGTACCGCGAGCCCCGAGCTCCGTGGCGCGTCGTCTGAACCCATTTCCTGCCTGAACCCCCATGCTGAGTCCCATGAAATCGCTGATTGTCCGTGCCGCCCTGGTGGGCCTGCCCGTCTGGCTCTCCGCCATTCTCTCGGGTGCAGATTACCGTTCTACGTACGTTGCCGCCGCGCGATACGAATCCGGCGGGGACGTCCTGCCGCTGCGCCAGATCGAACAATGGGTCAGCCAATCGCCGGGCAACGAGGCGCTCCGCATCGAGACCGAGAACGGCCTGGTCGAGCTGTTGCGCGGCGACGCCACGTTCGAAGCCCGGCGCTTCGCCTGCCAGCAGTTGGCTGTGATCGGGCGCGAGGCCTGCGTGCCGGCGTTGGCGGCGCTGCTGGATTCCTCCGAGACGGTCGGGATTGCCTGCCTGGCGCTGGCCGGCAACCCGTCGCCACGCGCCAGCGCCGTCCTCCGCCGCCGGCTCGAACGCGCCTCCGGCCTGGACCAGGCCCAGATCGCGCATGCGTTGGGCGTGCGGCAGGACGGCCGCGCCGTCGCCGCTCTCAGTCGCCTGACCCGATCCGGCACGCCGGCGGTGGCCGAGGCGGCCGTGATTGCCCTGGGCCAGATCGGAACGGGCCCGGCCCAGGAGACGCTGGCGGGTCTGCGCCGCGAGGCGCCGAGGCGCTGCACCGGGCCGTGGCCGACGCCTCGTTGCAGGTGGCGGACCGACTGCTTGCCCGCGGCAACCGGCGGGCGGCCGCCAGCCTCTACACCGAACTCATGGCCACAGGTCAACCCGACGACATTCGTCGGGGAGCGCTGGGCGGCTTGCTGCGACTGGACCCCGACGGCGGTGAGGAGCGGATGTTGCGGGTCCTGAGCGGGCGCGACGAGACCCTGAAGCCGGTGGCCATTGCGGCGCTTCCCGGACTGCGGCGCGAGAACGCCTCGGAGAAGTTTGCCGCGGCCTTGCCAGGGCTTGCGCCCTTCGAACAGATCCTGCTGATCCAGGCCCTGAGCCAGCGGGGCGACGCCGCCGCCCGCACGGCCGTCCGCGGGCAGTTGAAGAACCCCAACGCCGAAGTGCGGTTGGCCGCGATCCAGGCCGAAGGCGCGGAGGGAAACCCTGACTCCGTGCCCGCGTTGGCGCATGCATTGCTCGAGTTCAACGCTCCTGCCGACCAGCGAGCCATCGAACTGGCCCTGAGCCGCCTGCCCGGCGGTAACGAGGTGGATCGCGCGCTCGCTGCCCAGTTGCGCAACCGGATGGCCGGACCCAAGACCCCCTTCCTCGCTGCGCTCGTGCGCCGCGCCAATCCCGAGTCGCTCCGTCTGTTCCTGGCCGAGGCCGCCAGTTCCGACCCCGCGACGGCGAAGCTCGCCTTCCAGGGACTGAGCCGGGTGGCCGGCCCGGACGATCTCGCTCCGGTGCTGAAGGCACTGGGGGCTTGCGTGCCGACGGCGTCCTCGAAGACGCCCAGGCAGCCGTGGGCCAGGTGCTCCGTCGCGCCGCTGCTCCTGCCCGCGCCTCGGCCGCCGTCCGTGACGCCCTGAAGGCGGCCTCGGGCTTCGAGGGTCAGCAGCGCTTCCTGCCGCTCCTCGCCGGTTGCCCGGATGCTGACGGGCTGGCCCTGGTCGAGGCCGCGGCCAAGGCGTCGGATGCACCCACCCGCAGCCTGGGTTTGCGGACTTTGGCGGACTGGCCGGAGATCAGCGCCTGGACCCCGCTGGCGGCGGCGTATGCCGAAGCGGCATCGGAGACCGAGCGCATCCTGGCCCTCCGCGGTCTGGCCCGCCTGCTCGGTGAGCAGAACGCCAAACCGGACGCCCAGCTCATCGGCCGGTACCGTGACCTCTTCGCCAGCGCGAAGAGCGACAGCGATCGCAAGCTTGTGCTGGGCGCGCTCGCCGCCTGTGCGCATCCGGACGCCCTGGCCCTCGCGGTTGAACAGCTCGCCAGCCCTGGCGTTCGCGCCGAAGCCACGTTGGCCGTGAAGAACATTGCCAGCTTGATCAAGGCCCAGCATCCGCAGGCCGCCGAGGCCGCGTTGCAGAAGCTCCGGGGGATTAGCCGCCCTGCGGGTTCTGCCGCCCTGCTACCAGAGGAGCCGCCTCGCCGAAGCCCGTGGTGCGGGCTTCCAGCCTGCAGTTTCCAGTGGCAAAGCGCCGCTGGAAGTCGGCGCACTCAAACGCTGCGCGCGCTGCCTGCGGCGGTGGCCTTTCGAGGTCGCCGGGCAGGCCGGCCAGGGTGGGGCCGGATAGGCTCCTGGAACTCTGGAGCTTCCTTTGAGCTTTGAGCTTTGAGCTTCCCCCTTTCGCCCTTCGCCCTTCGCCCTTCGCCCTTCTTCTCCGCACTTGCCAGCGCGGCCGTACCGGCTTACCAGAAGCGCGTGCAGTTCCCACTCATCCTGACGTTGATCGGCCCCGACCGCCCGGGCCTCGTCGAACGGGTCGCGGGCCTGGTGGCCGAGCACGAAGGAAACTGGGTCGAGTCACGGCTGTGTCGTCTCGGGGGACAGTTCGCCGGCATCCTGCGGGTGTTCGTTCCGGCGCGGCAACGCCCGGCGTTGACTGCCGCTCTGGCGACCCTCGCCACGCAGGGCTTGGAAGGTGGAGTCGTACGCGGACGAGGCCGGGCCGACGCTGGACGCGCCTCCGCTGGCGGCCATCGAGTTGATTGGCCAGGACCGGCCCGGGATCGTGAGGCACATTGCCGCCGCGCTGGCAGCCCGCGGTGTCAATGTCGAGGAACTGCGGACCGAATGTGTCAGCGCCCCCATGTCCGGGGAACCGCTCTTCAAAGCCCAGGCCCGCCTGCGCCTGCCCGACGGCTGCGACGTTGCCGGTCTGCAGCGTGATCTCGAGCGCATCGCCGCCGACCTGCAGGTGGATCTGGACTTCGAGCCTTCCGCAACCTGAACTTCGCATGAGCCACTCCGAGATCATCCCCCGTCGCGACTTCCTGAAGCTGTCCGCCACCGGCGCCGCTGCCTTGGGTGCCGCCACCGTCGAAGCCGCCGTGCCCGCATCCGCTCCCCCGGCGTGCGCCGGCGGCGCGAACCCGCGGCCGTTATCGGGGCGAGTACACGGGCGACCGGCTGCGGCGGCTGGCGTTTCCGATGGGCGGGATGGGGGCCGGGATGATCTGTCTCGAGGGCACCGGCGCGCTGTCGCACTTCTCCTTGCGCCACCAACCGCAGGTCTTCAACGAGCCCGTCACCTTCGCTGCGGTCTGTGTCAAGGGCCACGCTGGTCAACCCAACATCGCGCGCGTCCTCGAAGGGCCCGTGCCGGACTGGAAGAAGTTCGGGCAACCGGGGAGCGGCAACGGGGCTGCGGGCGCCTCGTTCGGCCTGCCGCGCTTCCGCACCGCCACGTTCCGCGCGCGCTTCCCGTTTGGCACGGTCACCCTGAGCGATCCCGCCGTGCCGCTCCGGGTCGAGTTGACCGGCTGGAGCCCGTTCGAGCCGGGGGATGCGGACAACGCAAGCCTGCCGGTCTGCGCCCTGGAGTATCAGTTTACGAACCCCACGGCCCAGCCCCTCGAGGTCGTGTTCTCGTGGAGCGCGAAGAACCTCATGGCCGTGGGTGGCAACCCGCAGGGCATCAAACCCGCGCCCGGCGGCTTCCTGCTATGGGCGGCCGCGGCCAACGAGAAGGCCTGGGAGGAAGGCGCCTTCACCGCCACGGTGAGCGATCCCGACGTCAAGGTGAACCACGCCTGGTTCCGCGGCGGCTGGTGGGACGGTCTGACCATGGCCTGGCGGGACGTCGCCGAGGGCCGCTGTTTCGAGCGTCCTCCCGTCACCGAAGGCGGTCATCCGCCGGGCGCGACCCTCTTCGTTCCGTTCACCCTGGCTCCCGGCGCGTCGAAGACCCTCGCCGTCCGGTTGGCCTGGTACGTGGGCACGACGAACATCCGGATCGGCAAGGACGCGAAGGATGTCCCGCCGGTCGAAGGCACCTACAAGCCGTGGTACACCAGCCGGTTCGCCAGCATCGACGAAGTAACCGCCTACTGGCGCGAGCAGTACCACCGCCTCCGCGACGCCACCGCGCGGTTCGGTGAGTGTTTCCATGACTCGACCCTTCCGGCCGAGGTGATCGAAGCCGTGGCTGCCAACCTCACCATTCTCAAGTCGCCCACCGTGCTGCGCCAGGCCGATGGCCGGCTCTGGGCCTGGGAGGGTTGTGGCGACAACAGCGGCTGCTGCCACGGCTCGTGCACCCATGTCTGGAACTACGCCCAGGCCATTCCACACCTCTTCCCCGCCCTCGAGCGCACCCTGCGCGAGACGGAGTTCGGCCCCTCGCAGGACACCCGCGGTCACCAGACCTTCCGCTCCGCGCTCCCCATCCGGCCGCTCGAACCCGACTTCCACGCCGCCGCCGACGGGCAGTTGGGCGGGATCTTGAAGGTGTACCGCGAGTGGCGCATCAGCGGCGACACGTCCTGGTTGCGGTCCCTCTGGCCCAAGGTCCGCCAAAGCCTGGACTATTGCATCCGGACCTGGGACCCCAACCATCGCGGCTGGCTCGAGGAACCCCACCATAACACCTACGACATCGAGTTCTGGGGGCCGGACGGCATGTGCACGAGTTTCTACCTTGGCGCCCTGCGGGCCGCGACGTTGATGGGTGAGGCGCTGGGCGACGACGTGAGCACCTATGCGGGGCTTCTCGCCCAGGGCGTGCACCGTCTGGAGACCGAGTTGTTCAACGGCGAGTACTTCATCCAGAAGATCGAGTGGAAGAACCTCAAGGCTGCCGACCCCACTGGCGTGAAGAGCATGGTCGGCAACTACTCGCCCGAGGCCCGTGCCCTGCTCGAGCAGGAAGGCCCGAAGTACCAGTACGGCGCCGGTTGCCTCGCCGATGGGGTCCTCGGTTGCTGGCTCGCGCTCGTGTGCGGCGTGGGCCACTTCGCGGATGCCGCCAAGGTGGCCAGCCACTTGCGCGCCGTGCACCGCCACAATCTCAAACAGGATCTGAGCGCCCACGCCAACCCGCAACGACCCAGCTTCGCCTGCGGCGCCGAGGGTGGATTGCTCCTGTGCACGTGGCCCCGCGGAGGTCAGCTTTCACTGCCGTTCGTGTACTCGGATGAGGTCTGGACCGGGATCGAGTACCAGGTCGCGTCGCACCTCATGTTGCTCGGCCACGTGGCCGAGGGATTGGAAATCGTGCGGGTCTGCCGCGCGCGGTACGACGGTCGGGTGCGCAACCCCTTCAACGAATACGAATGCGGCCACTGGTATGCCCGGGCCATGGCTTCCTATGGCCTGCTGCAGGGCCTGAGCGGCGCCCGCTACGACGCCGTCGAGCAGGTGCTCTATCTCTCCCCGAGGGTTGCGGGCGATTTCCGCTGCTTCCTCGCCACCGCCACCGGCTACGGCACCGTCGGCGTGCGCCGCGGCAAACCCTTCCTCGAGGTGCGCGCCGGCACCATTCCGGTGAAAGCGATCCGGCCCGAACCCGCCTGACATCACGTCTCTTTCCGCGGTGCCTCGCGTCAGGGACGCCGCTCAACCCAGGACCCCCGGTGGACAACCCAACTCTGTTCAAGTTCGTCGAGGAGACCCGGCAGCACAGCCGCTTCGGCCAGCTCGCCTTCGGCGCGCTCCGTGTCGCCCTCAACGCCATGGATTCCGAGCGTGCCTTTGCCGCCACGCACACGCTGCTGCACCATGCCGTCATCGTCTCCCGACTGCTCTGGCCCGAACGCGCGGACTCCGCTCCCCGGGGCGAAGCCTTGCGCGAAGCCCTCAAACCTGACGCCGACTCGCCGCTTCGCCTCGCCCGCTGGCGCGAGATCGCTGTCCGTCCGGACGAGCACTTCGAGACCTGGCTCAAGGGTCTGGCAGCGCCCAACTTCGTGGACTTCAACCTCATGCCCCAGGCCGCGCTCGGTGAGTTCCGCCCCGACCAGTTCCAGCACAACCTGGATCCGGACACGTTCGAGTTCGTTTACCGCGGCGAGCGCTGCAATCTCCAGAAGGTGATGAACGCGCTGCAGCGACTCGAGACCGCCGCCCAGGTCTGGCTTCGCTCGCACAACCCCTGGTAACCACCATTTTTTCGCCGCTGCGCGGCGAAAAAATCTTAGTCCGGGTCCACGCGGCGGGTCCGGCGAATCGGTGAGCCGGGCGGACGGGGTCCCCCGCCCGCGGGAGGGTCGGTCCAGACGTATTCCTCGTGCTTGGGAACGTATTGCTCGAGGGTGCGGCGGGCGATCAGCACGCCGGCGGTATCGAGCTTCTGCCCCGCCAACGGGCCGGGTTCTGTGTCCAGATGATCCCGGAAGACGGGGTCGTGCCAGCCTTCGATGTTCACGTCCGAGTCATAGCCGGACCGCAGCAGGGTATGGATGATCTGGGCCCAGTCGGCCTGACCGAGTCCCGGGAACCGATGTTCGGCCACACCGGGATGACACGGCCCGTAGCGTGCCAGCAACCGGTGATCGATGTAGGCGTCCTTGCCATGGACGTGAAACACCCGCGCCGCGAACTGTTTGAGGTTCGCCAACGGGTCGATGAACTGGCAGATGAGGTGGCTCGGATCCCACTCGAGGCCCAGGTTCGTGTGCTGGGTGGCGTTGAAGAACCGCTCCCAGTTCGCCGGTCGGTCCAGGGTGTTGTAGCCCATCACCGGTAAATGGAAGGGGGCCTGCGGGCAGTTCTCGAAGGCGATGCGCACCCCGAGGTCGGCGGCCAACTGCGCCAGCGGTTCCCAGAAGGCGAGCACCTGGGGCAGGTGATTCTCGAACGGCTCATAGACGGGGTTGCCGCCGCGCTCGTTGAACCGGGTCTTGATCACCGCGCCGGCAAACCCGGCCACGGTCTTGATGCCCAGGTAACTGGCCACCTCGAGCGCCCGCTTGATCACCGCCCGCGCCTGTTCGGTCTGCCGCGGATCAAGTGGGTTGCGGTAGAAGGCGCCGATGGCGGAGATCCGGAGCTCCCTCGCCTTCAGGGCGGCCGCCAGCGAATCGGCGAAGGGTTTCCACTCCGCCTGTTGCGGGCCCGCCGGGCTATCGGCAAAACGCATCCACTCGAGGCTGCCCAGACCCAGCCGCGCCGCGCGGTCCAGATCCTGGGGCGCCACCGTCGTCAGAACACCAATGCGCATCACCCGCGGACTCTAACGCGTCACCCGGCCGCAACCAGCCAAAACCTTCCCTCTGAGGCGAATTGCATTGAACGCAACCCTCGGCTCGCGTATCACCGACGGCGTAAGCCGAATCCCACTCCTATGAAAGCCAAACCTATTCGTGCGTGTGTCCTCGCGACGCTCGGTCTTCTGGCCGGGACGGCGGGCAGTTGGGCGCAGTCCTTCGTCCAGAACCCGAGTTTCGAGGCGAATTACAACGAAACGTGGCCGCATTACGGACCGATTGATCTCTGGCAGGGCGGCAGCGGTGTCAATGAGAGTTCGGGGCCGTTCCACAACGGGGGGACACCGATCCCGGACCAGACGCGTGTGGCCTTCAAGCAGGGAGCCGGTCCGCTGACTCAGGACATCACGGGCCTCACGCCCGGCGAGCAGTACTGGGTGCAGTTCTTCTACGATGCGCGCCTGGGCTCGCAGAAGGTGGACATCAGCGTTCGGTTCAATGGGGTCGAGTTGGGCAAGGTGGTCAATGTTCAACCGGCCGTGAACCGGGGCCTGCCCTACTACTTCGCCTCGTACCCCTTTGTTCCGGACGTGGATTTCGGTCCGCTGACGTTCGAGGTGTCGGTGACCGGCGACAGCACCGCGCTCTTCGACGGCGTCACCATCGTCCAGCGGAGTCCGGGCAATGTGATGGTGATGAATCCCAGTTTCGAAGCCAGTGGCGATGTGCCGTTCCCGGGTGTGCTCACGACCGGGCCGGCCGGGTGGCAGGCAACCGGGACTTTTGGCGTGAACCGCGGGGACGGCACGGAGGTCTACGCGGACAACGGCGCTCCGCCCGATCAGGACCATGTGGCGTTCCTGAACGATGTCAGTTCCCTCAGCCAGACGGTGAACGGCTTGGTCCCCGGCAAGCCTTACCAACTGAGCTTTGCCTATAACGCACGGGCAGGGAACAGCCCCCGGTTGCAGGTGCGGGCGGGTGAAGCCGTCGTGTTCGATGAGACTGTCACCCCGGTGGGCGGATCCAACCCGTATCGGACCCGGACGGTGACGTTCAACGCTGCCGACTTCAGCGCGCTGATCTCGTTCCACCAAACGGCGGCGGGGGACCAGACGGTGCTGTTGGACGACATCAAGCTCGTGGGGGAGACCGCGACGCCGCTGCCTCCCTTGAGCATTACGCCGGCGGTGGCGGAAATCTCCCCGGGTGAACAGTTCACCGTGACGGTGGAGGTGCCGCAGATGCTCCTGGCGGCCCGGGCGGTTGACCTGAGTTTCCGCAGCCTGTCGCCGCAGGTGGCGCGCCTCGTGGGAGCAAATTCCGATGGGCTACTGACGCTGCACTTTGAGCAGAACGGTGCCACCGCAAAGACCTTCGAAGTGCTCGGCGTGGCCCGGGGTTCGTCGCTGCTGGAAGTCGTGGAGAGTGCCGGATTGCAGGTGACCGACACGCTGGTGACGTGGGTGGTCACTTCGTTGGTCAAGAACCCGAGCTTCGAGAGTGCAGCGGCGCCTCCCGGCATCGGCGCGGGTGCGATCCTGGGCTGGAACGGCGGCACCGGTGTCAACGCCGCCGGACAACCGTTCTGGGACAATGGACTTCTGCCGGACCGCAGTCAGGTCGGTGTGGTCCAGGGCGCGAATACGCTCTCGCAGACGGTGGCGGGACTCACCCCCGGCGAACCGTACTGGCTGCAGTTCTTCTACAACGCCCGCAATTGCTGCGGCACGCGCAGCCTGGATCTCACCGTGCGGCTCGCCGGCCAGGAACTGACCAAGATCACCGGCATCGAGCCGGTGGGGGAGGGGCAGCCCTTCCACTTCGCCAACGTGAAGTTCACGCCCTCGGCCGCGACGGGCTTGCTCGAGTTTGTGACCACCGTTACCGGCGACGCCACGTTGCTGCTGGACGGCATCGGCATTGTTCAGCGGGATGCCCAGGACGTAGTCGTACAGAACCCCAGTTTCGAGAGCAGCGGCACGATCATCCCCGGCGTGGGCTACATGATGGGCACCCCCATGGCCGGTTGGGCCTTCGCAGGCAGCGGTTACGGCATCAACGTGCCGGGACGGGATCCGTTCACCGACAACGGCGTGAACCCGGACCAGGATGTGGCACTCTTCATGCAAAATGCCGGCGGGGTGACCCAGACGCTCACGGACCTGACTCCTGGCGTCAACTACACCGCGTTGCTCTGGGTCAACGCCCGCAACTGCTGCGGGGGCGCCATCGAAACCACCGTGCGAGTGAGCGTGGATGATGTGGTACTCCTCGAGGAACTCATCCAACCGGTCGGGGCGGGCAATCCGTATCTGCTCAAGGAGCTTACCTTCACACCGTTCACCAGCGAGGCGGTCCTACGGATCGAGCACGCACCGGAGGCGGGGTTGGACCGCTCGTTGGTCGTGGATAACGTGCGCGTGTTCCGACAGGGTCAGATCCCTCCGATCATTTTGACCCAGCCGATCGGAGCCCCACGGGCGTTGCGTGGCGATGACCTCACCCTGAGTGTTGAAGCCACGGGCGTCGCACCTCTGACTTACCAGTGGCGGCTGAACGGCACGGACCTTCCCGGTCGCACCAGCGCCACCTTGCAGCTTACCGGGCTCACGCCCGAGCAATCGGGTGCCTACACGGTCGTGGTCCGCAACAACCTGGGCAGCAAGACGAGTCGCGTGGCCGACGTCCAGGTGCACGAGCGCTTGCCCGGCGCCTACAATACCGGGGTGGCAGCGAACGGGACCCTGCTGGACTACGGGGCCGTGGATCCCCACTACCGCCTCGTGGAGAATCCCAACAACCCCAATTCGACCCAGGCCTACGTGGTCTTCAACCCGGCTGCCAACTGGGTGCTCAACACCGAGACCTCGCAGTGGATCGGCCCCGCCGCCGATCCGCTCGCCGACCCCATGCCCGCGGTCGGGTTCTACCAGTACCGCCTGACGTTCGATCTCGCCGGCTTCGACCCCGCCCGGACGTTCGTCCGCGGCAGCACAGCGGCCGACGAGGGCCTCCACGACATCTACCTCAACGACGTGCTCGTGCCCGGCTATCGCCGTGCCGGAGCGGCGGGCACCTTCGCGTCGTTTACCCTCACGAGCGGGTTCAAGGCGGGGGTGAACACCCTCGACTTCTTCGTGTTCAACACCGGCGCCCCCCCGGCCCACCGGACTGCAGGTGAACGAGCTCGTCATCGGATCCCAGGTCATGACGGCTGCACCGAGCCTGACCGTGGCCCTGCAGGGTGGACAGGTGCAGATCTCATGGCCGAACACCGCCGCGGGCTATGTGCTGCAGTCCTCCAGCCAGGTCAACGCCGGCTGGGCCAATAACTCCGCGCCCGTCATCGATCAAGGCGGGCGCTGGGTGGTGACCGTCGCTCCCACGGCGGCGAGCCAGTTCTATCGCCTGGCCAAGCCTTAGTCGGCCTCTGTCCCGGCCAGCGGGTGGGCTCGCCTTCCCGCCCTGACAGGCCCCCCTGCAGGCCATCCTCGCCGAGGATGGCCTGCTTCGTTATGGGACCCGGCGCTGGGAGCACTCAGCGCTTCTGAAGCGTGCGGAGATCGACGCTGGGGGCCCGTGAGTATACCGGCACTCGCGCCGTCAAGGTGTCGAAGCCGAAGAAGTAGCCCTTGGACTTGTCGGAACGGCCGGTGCACTCGAAGCGCAGGGTGTGGGCCCCCGCTGCAAGCGTGCGCATGCCCAACTTGTGGGGGGTGGGGGTGACGTTGGCGTTCTGGAGGTCGAACGTGCCCAGGTCCTGGCCATCCAGTTTCACGCGGTAGATCCCATAATCCCAGGAGTGCGTCAGGCGCACCCAGAGCTCGCCGGTCAGGGGCTTCTCGAGCGTGAACGGCACCTCGAGCCAGGCGTTTGCGTCGTTGGGACGGAACCAGAGTTGCTTGTTGTCCGTCGTGCCCCCGAGCGGCTGCACCTCGAGCGGCGCGCCGGAATGGGTCGCCGTCGGGACGGCGCGATGGCCCACCAGGAGGGTTTGCTCGTGGAAGGGCAGGCGCTCGGGGCCGGGCGGCAGGGCCGGCCAGGGTTGGTGCGGTTCGGTCTGGTACCAGAAGGCCACACTCGACATCAGGTCGTCGCGCTCGATGAACCCGTCGACCTTGCCGTCGGGAAACGTCTGCGAGCCCTTATGCTCGATCACGGCGCGGAGGGATTTGGTGAACACGACGGGGTCGGGGATGTGCCAGCGATAGGCCGTGCTGCGATCGCCCGTGCCGTACCCTTCCCAGAGCGGCGTCCCATAGAACGGCCCGTCCTGCTGCCGAAACCCCCAGGCGTCGCAGAAGTAGTCTTCGGTGCCCGTGCCGCGCAGTTGCGGTTCCGTTGCGCCGTCGATGAAGAAGAAGTCGTCGCCTTCGCCGTACCAGCCGGGCGAGACGTGATAGACGCTCTGGACGGTGCCGACGTAGTGGCCGCGCCCGACGATATCGGCGAGCAGGTAATCGCGCCCCATCACGCAGGGGTGTTCCTGGCGGTACATGGCGTGGAAGTAGGCGGTGTCGGCGGGGAGCGCGGCGTGTTGCTGCCAGTCGACGTAATAGTAGAAGGCGTGGCAACGGCGGTCGCTCTCGTTGGTGACCGTGATCCGCGCCGACTTCCGGAACGGCATGGGCCAATAGCAGTTGCGCGCCCGGCCATCCGAGGAGACGCGGATTGGCAGGGAGATGAAGGATTGATCCACACCGTGGCCGATCCCGAAGAAGTCGCCGACGGGGCACTCCACGCTCGGGTGGGGTTCGCCGTCCCAGTACATGCGGAGGGTGAGGAGCCGGGAATAGAAGGGGGCTTCGTGGGCGATGGTGAACCAGATGTGGGTGATGACGCCCGGACCGTCGAGTTCGGCCAGGGTGAGGGTGTCGCCGGGGGTGATGGGGCGGGCGTCGGCGTTGCCGTGCTGCCAGTTGGGATCCGAGGAAGAGGCGCGGCGGGTCTCGTAGGACTTGAGCTGTTCGAGCCCGGCGAGCGGGTTGCCGAGGGAGAACTGGGCGAGGGCGGTGGCGGTGCCGAGGCTGAGCGCAGCAGCCGCGGCGAGGGCGAGGGGAAGGGGGAGGGTTGTTCTCATGCGATGGATGTGGATGTGGGACGAGTTCGGGGGAGATCTTGTCAGGATCGCGGGCAGGGGACAAGGCCACGCCCCAGGGGTCAGTCAATAGTATTGTGCTTTTTGAGGACCGTTTTCAGGTTTCAGGGACTGATCCCGACGGCGAAGGGCGAAGGGCGAAGGGCGAAGGAGGAAGGACGAAAAGCGCCGCTGGAAGTCAGCGCACTCCAGACGCTTCGCGAGGCGCCGGCAGGGAGGCGCGAGGCGCTCGCAGTCCGGCCTCTGTCGGCGGTCGAGGCTGCAATCGGCAGCGACGAGACGATCTGGGTTGAGGCAGTCGCGAGACGCTGTCGGCTCAGGTGGAGGCGGGCGGGCGGGTGCGGCCGAGGAGAATGAGGACGAGGGCGAGGATGAGGGTGGTACCGAGGACGAGGAACTTGAGGAAGACCGAGGCCGGTGGGGCGGCCGAGGCTTCGAGTTGGAGGCGGAGCTCGGCCCAGCGGTTGACCTCGAGCGGGCGGGTGAAGGTGAGGACGCGCCCCTGATCCGGAAGCGTGGCCCGTAGCGCAGCCGGGCTGGCAACCGCGGCGTCCTGCTGCTGGATGAGGCGCTCGGCGAAGCGGAGCTGGACGGCGTTATCCTCGGCGGTGTTGCGCGCGAGGATGTCGTTGGCCTGTTGCTGGGTGTAATTCAGCGCCTCGGTGCCGCGGCGCGGGGCGGGGGCGGCGGGTTCGCCGGCGACCTTGGCCTGGCGGAAGTTCAGCCCGACGATGGCCTGCTGCATCTTGAGGTTCTGGAGCTGCACCCGCGCATCTTCGTTGAAGGCGGCGTCGTGCTGCGAGAGGCCATAGGCGTTCTGGAAGGCGCGGCGGGCCTGGAGGGTATCGCCGGATTCGAGCAGGCGGTTGCCGAGGTTGAGGTACTGTTCGGCCTGCTGGGTTTGCTGCCGGAGCAGGACGGTTTCGTTGCTCAGGTAAGAGCCGAGATCGAGAGGGCCGGCCGGAGTGGCGAGGGCGGCTTCCTCCAGTTGCAGGGTGCCCTGCCAGTCATCGAGGTGCCATTTCTGGTTCAGGAAGACCTGCCAGGTGATGCGCTCGAGCGGGAGATCGAACCGGGGCCCGTCGAGGTTGAGATTGAGGGCGCGGGTGCTGCCGCGACCGGGGCGGCTGGTGAAGAAGAACTCGACGCGGGTGGCCTGGCCTTCGGGTGCCGGCTTTTCGAGCGGAATCAACACCTCCTCTTGGTCGTGCCAGGGCCAGACGCCGGATTGGTTGACGAAGGCGAACCAGAAGCGGGCGTCCTTGGGGGAGGCGGAGGTGGAGGAGGCGCTTCGTGCCGGGCAGGAGTTCGAGTTGGGCGTGGGTGAGCATGACGCCGTCGTCGGCGATGACGGATTTGAGATGGACGCGGGTGACGCGGGCGGGGAGGAGGCGGGCGGCCTCGAAGCGTTCGAGGCGGAGGGGGCAGGCGG
Organism: Verrucomicrobiota bacterium; assembly: GCA_027493615.1. GTDB lineage: Bacteria > Verrucomicrobiota > Verrucomicrobiia > Limisphaerales > J093 > DSVZ01. The sequence continues at coordinate 70,957 of JAOSKK010000035.1, read as the reverse complement.
ACGTCGGGTTCGACGAGGCGGAAGGTGTAATCGGCGGCGGCGGCGGGGAGGTCCTGCTGGAGCGCGCGGGGGATGACCTGCCACTCGGTGGGCTGGAGGGCGGGCGGCGGAGCGTCGCTGCGGACCTGGAGGCGGCCGCCGGCTTGCACGGTGAAGAAGCCGCGCTGGAGGTTGACGTCGAGGGCCTGGATGCCGCGGACGGTGAGTTCGGTGGCCGCGGCGGGGACCGGGACGGTGTAGTTCAGTTGCAGGAGGTAACGCCCGAGCATGCGGCGGTGCAGCTTGACGTCCCAGTCGCGGGCGTCGGCGGCGGCCGGGGCGTCGGTGGCGATGAAATCCGCCACCTGCTCACCGCGGAAGCGGACATTCTCGGCGTTGGCGGGCAGGCGCAGGCGGAAGCCTTTGACGCCGGTGTTTTCGATTTCGTACTGGAGATTGGCGAAGACCCGGAGCTGGGCCTCGCCGACGGTGACATCCTGGAGGCTGGTGAGCTGGATCCAGGCTTCGACGCGTTCGAGGTCGAGGGCGACCTGCCAGTCGGTCTGGAGGAGGCGGAAGGCGAGCACGCCCTTCTGGCGGACGCCGGCCTGGGCGGGATCGAGCTGGGTGACCCCGTCGCGCTGGGCGACCTGGAGGCGGAGGCCCTGTTCCGGCGCGACGAGCAGTTGGCCGCGTTGTTTCTGGGCTTCGCGCAGGACCAGGCGCGGAACGGTCCAGTTGTTGGTAGCACGGACGCCCGGGCCGGCGAGGGTGACGGTGAAGCTCTGGTTGCCTTCGGTCTTGCCCTTGAGGTGGAGGGTAATGATGCGGCCAGTGTCGGTGCGCAAGTCGGTCCAATGGCTGAGCGATGGACCACTGAGGATTCGACCTCCAGGCCGGCGGGCAGGGGAAAGGTGAGCTTGAAGAGGCCGGCGCGGGTGATGGCGACGTTGAGGGTGGTGGCCAGGAGCGTGCGGTCTTCGCCCAGTGAGAGGGTTTGTTGGGACTCCACGCGGACGTCCGGCTCGACAGCGCTGGCCCGGAGGCGGATGAGGGTATCCGGGGTGGCGTAGCGGAAGGCGCGGCGGAGCGTCAGGCCGGGGACGGCGGCGCGAAGGGGTTCGAGAACGGCGTCGGGAAAGTCCTCGAGGTTGAGGGCGGCAAGGGAGCCGGCGTTGACGTCTTCGAGTTGGACCTCGTTGCCGGTGGCGACGCCGAGGAGCCCGACCTGGTCGGCGGCGCCGCGGACGCTGATGAGGCCGACCGCGTGGTCGAGGGCAGGGGGCCGGTGGGGGACTGGGATTGGATGAGGAGGGCGAAGGGCCGCGCCTGGGCGGAGCTCAAGGCGACGCGGAGCCGGCGGGCGTCCGGGTCGAATCGCCACACGGAGAGCGCGGGGGCATTGACGTCGGTGATGGTGGCGCCGGTGGGGATGTCGAAGAAGAGCTCGGTGAGTTCGCCCTGGGCGGGTCGGATCTGGACCGAGTGGAGGCCTGCGACGACGCCCCCCGCCGGGGACGTAGAGCTGGAAGAGTTCGGCGTAGAACACGGCCTTCTCGCGGCGCGGATCGCGGCTGCGGGGTTTCCAGGCGATCCAGGCATCGGGGGCAGGGCTGAGGATGAGTTGGGCGACGGTGTTGGTGCCGGCAGCGTCGTCGGCGCGGTGGACGGACACGGCGCTGGGGGAGACGACTTCGACGTCGCGGCCGACGACGGTGAGGGTGAGCGGGTTGACGAGGCCGGGCTGGGTGGGGGAGGGCGAAGCCACGCTCGGCATCGCGCGCGGTGACCCGTGCTTCGTAGGTCAGGGTGGTTTCGACCCAGCCATCGGCTTCGGCGAACAGGCTTTGTTGCCGGCGGCCTTGCTCCATGCCCGTGACGAGGCGGACCGCGGCGGTGCCGGTCTCGAGCCGGGTCAGGACGCCCGGTTCGCGAAGGAGGGGAAGGGTCTGGCCCTGGCGGGCCTGCCAGCGGATGCGGGCGGTTCCGAAGACGAAGTCCTCCTCGACGCGGACTTCGTTGGCGACCTGGTCGGCCCTGGGCGGGGCCGGGGTCCTGCTGCGTCCGGGGTGGGCTGGGCCTGAAGGCTGGTCGGGAGCAGCGGGATCAGAAGGCAGGCGAGCAGTGCGGCGGTGGCGGTGGCCGGGGTGGTTCGCGCGGCAAGCCACCACTGGCGGAGGCCGGGGATCAGGAGATGGACGACGAGGAAAGCCAGGGCGAGGCCGAAGAACAGGGGGGTGCCGTGGGGTTGGCGGAGGACGGCCCAGGCGAGGAATCCCCAGCCGAGGGCGATGGCGGGCGGTCGCCGGCCGGCGTTCGGGGTAGCAAGGCTGTAGAGCCAGGCCGCGATGGCGAACCAGGCGGGCCACCACCGCCAGAACTGGGTCCAGGCCGAGGCGGTCAGCGGGAGGTTGGTCAACTCGACGCGCAGGGCGCTGTCCGGCGGTTGGACGGGGGCGAGAAACCGGAGGTCCGTGGGCGATTGCGCGGTGTCTTCGCGGGCCCAGTCTATCAACTGGAAGAGCATCAGGACCGCGAGGACGGCGGCACCCATGCTGGCCAGCCCGGTGAAGACTCGGCGCAGCGGGCGCGGGGTTGCGGCGGAGCCGGCGGCGGGTTGAGGCGGGCGCGCCAAGAGAAGCGGGCGATGAAGATGAGCACGAGCGTCGCCAGGGCCGCAGTCCAGGCGCGGGCGCGGTCGGAACCGGAGAACATTCGGAGGAGGCCGGCGAAGCCGGAGGGATCGGTCCAGCCTTCCAGCGGGGTGAGGGTGCCGCGGCGGAAGTCGAGGCGGTGGCCGCGATCCGGGGTGAGCTGCCATTCGAGGAGGAGGACGGGGGCGGAGACGGCGGGGGCGGTGAGGGTGAGGTGGCGGGCAGCGGCGGCTTTGGCGGCGAGGCTGACGGCGACTTCGTTGAGGGTGTTGGGGTCGGCGTGCTGGGGCAGCGGGATGAGGTTGGCGCGGTCGTCCTTGACGGGGACGACGGGGTTGCTGTTGACGGTGACGGCCCACAGCTCGGTGTCGGCGGGCAGGACGAGACGCAGGTGCGGCGTGCCTTTGTTTTTCACGAAGTAGCGGGCGTCGGTGACGACCTGGCCTTCTTCGGAGATGCGGGTGGTGAGGGCGGCGCGGTCGACGACCTGGGAGAGCATTTCGCCCTGGGCGAGGGGTTTGAGGGCGAGCTCGAGGTTGAAGGGGCGGGCGGTGTAGCGGTAGGCGGCGAGGATGGGGGCGTCGAAGAAGAGGCGGTATTCGGCGGGAACCTCGCCGGGTTCGAGCGGGGTGAGCGAGGGGGAGACGTTGATGGGCTGGACGTGGAACTGGTAGGTGCTGATGACAACGGTGTAGCCCTGTTCGGACTGGGCCTCGAGCGGGCGGGCGCCGGTGAAGGCGAGCTGGTCGCCCTGGGCTTTGAAGGAGCGGTCGTAGGTGGCGAGGAGGGTGTAGGTGCCGGAGATGGCCTGGTGCAACTGGACCTGGAAGCCGTTGGTGGTGCGTTGCCAGGCGCGGACGTTCTTGCCGGTGAACTCGACGTTGGCGTACTCGTCGGACAGCTCGAAGCGGAAGACCGAGACGGGCGCGCCGGAGATGGTGTAGTTCACCACGCTGCTGCCGTAGGCGATGCCTTCGCCCACGGAGAAGAGGTGGAAGACATCGGCCTGGATGGCCTGGGGCAGGCGCTCGACGTTCAGCGTGGCTTCCCAATCCGGGTCGGTGAGCCGATAGGCGGCCTGGATGCCGGGGAGCTTCTTCGGGAAGAAGGCGGTGGCGAGCTCGGTCAAGCCCTGCGTGGTGGCGGGTGTGAGGCGGAAGCCTTCGTCGGCCGACACGCCGACGTGGCCGCGGGTCGAGCGGGCCTGGAGGACGGCGAGGCGGGGCAGCGACCAGCGCGGGTCGCGGAAGGGCTGGTTGCGTTCGAGGCGGAGCTGGATGATCTGCCGGCCGGTCACGGGCTGGGCATAGACGACGCGGAGCTGGGCTTGCGCGGCGCCGGAAACATCGAGGATGAAGTGGTCACTGGATCCCGGGGCGTTGAGGCTGGCCAGGGTGAAGCCGGCCGGAATGTGGAGCAGGACTTCCCGCAAGGGGGCTTCGCGGATGTCGAGTTCGAGCTCGGCCTCGAGGGTGAGTTCGGTTTCGCCCAGGTGATAGGCGAGGACCTGCGAGACGGCGAGCTCGGGCAGGATGTTGTCGGCCTGAACGCGCAACTGGTAATCCGGACCCGAGAAGCGGTAGGCAAAGGCCTGGGTGGACTGGGTGGGGAGCAGGGCACGGGTGGTGTCGGTCTGCGGGATTTGTTCGGGCGAGATCTGGGACAGGCCGGTGGCGTTGAGGACCTCGAGGCGGACGGCGCCTTCGTTGGAGACGCGAACGAAGCCGCCGAAGCGCGTGGCTTCCTCGGGCACGAGCTGCGCGGCATCGAAGGCCTGGGGAAGGCGCCCAGTGTGCGCTGCAACTGGAGGGCGAGGCTGAACTGGTCGCGCTGGGCGGCGTTGAGCTGGATCACGAGGCGGCGGGTGCCGTCGGCCAGCGGAGGTTCGAGGGTCCAGGAGAGGACGGAAGGGCCCTGGACGCGCGTGACTTCGCCTTCGCCCTTGAGACGGCAGGCGACACGGTTGAGTTCGCCCTGCATGACCTTGAAGTCGAGCACGGTGGTCTGGCGCAGCAGGCCGGGGCTGACGGTGACCTGGGAGAGGCCTTCGACGGCGTAGAAGAGGCGGCCTTCGGCCTCGGGACGACCGGCCTTCCAGGCGAGCTTCACCTGACCTGTGGGGGGGAGGAAGCTGCGGAAGCCGGTGGCTTCGAGCTCGGGTCGGGCCGCGCCAGCGAACCGGAACTCGGTGTCCGCGGGGAGGTCGGGGAAGACGACCGGTTGGAGGGCGCTGGGGGCGACGCCGAAGTCCACTTCCTGCCAGCCGTCGGCGGGGCGGACCGTGGCGTGGAACTCGAGGTCGAGCGGGAAATCGCCGGGGGCGTCGTAGTCGAGCACGAAGGCGTCCTTTTCGAACCGCAGGCGGCCGCCGGCGAGGGGCGGGAGCTGGGAGAGGGCCACGCCGCCGCGGAGGAGTTCGAGACGACCACCGTGGGGGTTCTTGACGCGGGCGGTGGCGCGGAGCTGGAAGGTGGCGCGCTGGTCCTCGAGGCGGCCGGTGAGGTGGAAGTCGCGCAAGGTGACCTGGCGGGCCTCGGGGTCGGCCAGGGCGAGGGCGAGCGGAATCGAGTAGGCGGTGCCGTGGAAGCGGAGGGCGAGCGGTTCCGCGGTGGTGTCGAGATCGGCGGGACGCAGGGAGGGCGGGAGGTACGGGAGTTCGACGGGCACGACGCCGCTGGGGTTGGCCAGTTGCACGGACCATTCGGGCGGGCTGGCGATCCGGACGAAGCCGTGGGCAAGAGTGGCCGACTCGGTGGTGAGGGTGAGCGGTGTGACGGTGACGGGCCAGTCGGTCAGCAGGGTCTCGGCGCGCACCTGACCGGCGAAGGTCTTGACCGGTGTGTCGGACTTCGCCAGGCGCAGGACCAGGAAGCGGCGGTCGCCGGCCTGGCGGACGCTCCAGTCTTCGAGGCCGTCGCCGGTCACCTGCCGCACTTCGCCCGTGCCGCCGAGGGTCAGAACGATTTCGCGCAAGCCGCCTTCGAGGGCCTCGACCTGGAGTCCGATGGTGTGGTCGAGGCGGTCGCGGGAGACGCGGATGAGCTGTTCGAGGGCGGCGCCGTAGATGGCCTTGGCGCGGGAGGGGCCGAGGCTGCCGAGATCCGCCTCAATCACCAGGCGGGCGCGGTCGCCGTCGAGGTTGCCCTGGAGCGAGGCGCGTTTGACCTCGACCGCGGTGGTGGGTTCGGCGCCGAAGAGGGTGGCGCCCAGCAGGGCCGGGAGCAGTCGGCTGAGGGCGCGGAGCCGCGCGGGGCTGCGGAAGGGCGAACGCTGGGTGAGAAGCGCTCCCGCCCTGCTCAGCATACTGAGAGAGCCTGAACCACGGGAGTGCAGGCGAGACGCCCGCACCACAGGGTTCATGGGAAGGCCCGAGGAAACGGGCGTGGGTGCGTCAGATGGTTTCATGAGAAGTGATCGGTCCGTTCTGGATCTGCTCAGCGGCTGCCGATCGCGCGGGCTTGTTGGATCATCGCTACGAGTTGGGCCGGGCGCGGATCCGGATGGAAGGCCTCTGGCACGCCGCGGAGTAACGGGAGCAGGCGGTCGGAGGAGACGTCGGCGGCGAAGGGGCTGATGGCGAGCATCTCGCCGAACGCGGCGGCGGCCGTGGCCAGACGCAACGTGGGACTGGCCTGTTCAAGATCTGGAGCCGGGCCGCGGTACTCGAGCGGCCACTCGAGTTCATTCACTTGTCCGGTGGCGGGGACGCGATAGCGGACGCGCAGGATGCCGATCGCTCCCTGGCCGCGGGGGTTGACTTCGATGACATAGAGGGCGTGGCCTGATTCGGCGGCGCCGATCTCGGCGGCATCGACGGTGTTGTCGCGGAACTGCTCCTTGGTGAGCTGGTGTTTGGCGTAGCCGATCTGGCGCCAGCTCGCGACGCGGGCCGGGTTGAACTCGACCTGGACCTTGACGTCGGCTGCGGCCACCTGGAGCGCACCGGCCAGTTGATCGGCGAAACCGGTGGCAGCTTCTTCGGGCGTGTTGATGAAGCCGTAACGGCCGTCGCCGTGGCGGGAGAGCACTTCGAGGAGATCGTCATTGTAACCTTCCCAGCCGATGCCGAAACAGTCGAGGGCCACGCCGCGGCGGCGGAGTTCCTCGACCATGGCCTTGAGGACGGCCGGTTCGACCGCGCCGAGGTTCGCCGCGCCGTCGGTGAGGAGGATCACGCGGTTGACGCCGTGGGAGAGGAAGTGGCGGAGGGCGGTCTCGTAGCCGACCTTGAGGGCGTCTTCGAGGTTGGTGCCGCCCTCGGGGGTGAGGTTGCCGACGCGGTCGAGCAGTTCGTCAGCTTGACTGCCGGGGGAGGCGTCGACCCAGAGCCGGGCGGTGCGGGCGAAGGCGACGACGCTGATCTGGTCCTGAGGGGCGAGTTGGCGGGCGAGCACGCGGAGGGCCTCGCGGAGGATGGCGACGCGGTCGGCACGTTCCATCGAGCCGGAGTTGTCGAGGAGCAGGACGAGGTTGAGCGGGCGGCCGGGCTCGCGGCCGAGGGCGGCGGTTTGCACCGAGAAGCGCAGGACGTCGCGGTTGTGGGCGAAGGGGTAGCGGGCGCGTTCCCAGTGGAAGGCGAGCGGCGCGCCGGGGGCGGGTTCGGGGTCGCGGTAGTCGAAGGCGTTGACGAACTCCTCGACGCGGATGGAGCCGGGCGCGGGCAGTTGACCGGCTTCGAGGCTCGCGGCGGCGAGCTTGAAGGCCACGTCGGTGACGTTCAGGGAGAAGGTGGAGAAGGGGTTGTCGGCGGTGAGCACCTCGGGTTGCGGCTCGGCGGGAGGGGCGGGTTCGGCGGGAACGGTGGGTGGCGGCGTGAGTGCGGCTGGTTCGACGGGTTCACCGGGTGGTGCGAGAGCCGGCTCCGCGGAAGCGGACTTCGCCTTGCTCTCGACGCGCTCGAGGCTGTCGAGGTCGGCCGACGTGACCTGGGTCGAGTCGTCGGGCAGGGCGATTCCCTTGGTGGCGAACAGGCGGCCCGACGCAGGGGTGTCCCCGAGGACGGGCACACTCGCGGTGGCCTGGGGCACCTGGATGGCGAAGGACACAGGGGCCTCCGTGGCGGCGATCGCGGTGCTGTCCCGGCGGACGCTCTCGATCTGCGCTTGCTCGACCAGGAGACGCGACGCGGTGCGCCCCCGCGTTTCGGCGGCGGCTGCGGGTTCGGTGGGCACGAGCCGGGTGCCCAGGATCAGGTTGCGGTCGAGACGCTCGGTGGTGGGGGCGAGTTGGCCCAGGTTTACGTCCTTTGCCCCGTCGAAATCATAGGTCGCCCAGTTTGTGACGGTGAACGTGCTGTCGGCCCCGTTGGCGAAGTAGGCACGTGCCGAGCCGTCTCCTCGTACGACGCCGTTGGGTGCGGTGGCTTTGGCCAGGACGCCGAGTTGCTCCGGTTCAGGAACGCCAACGACCGTGCGGCCGAAGTTGCCACCGCCAAGACCACTGCCGTCAACACCGCCGCCGCCGAAACCCCCACCGAAACCGCCGAACGCTCCAGCGGCGAGGCCGCCGCGGGAGGCGTGGTCGGCTTCCAGGGCCGTTACCGGAGCGCCTCGGGCAGTGCCCGCGGCTTGCGGAGTCGCGGCAGCCGGAGGTTGGATGGCATAGCCGGCGGTGAAGCGGTCCACCGCGCCGTCGTTATCGAAGTCGGTGATTTCGCGGCTGGCCTCGGTCTGTCGACGGACGGCGAGGGACCAGTTCTGGAGGGCGTTGGCCGCGGGGGCGGGTTGCTGACCGGCGACCGGCTGCGTTGGGGCCTGCTGCGTCACGGCTTTGCCAGCGATCCCTGGTGCAGGTTGGAAGCCCGCACCACCGGCGGGAGCAGGCTTTGCGTCCTTGGGCATCAGCCCATAGCGCATGAGCATCCGGACGTCCATGGCAGGGGCAGGGGCGGCGTCGGGTGAACGGCCGGTTGCAGCGGGTCCATTGACAACTCGCTCAGGAACGGGTTTGTCCGCTGGCGTGGTGGCGAGGGAGGTCCGTCCGAGGCGTTCCGGACGCGCGACGGCGGTGTCCCGGAGTGTGATCTGGCCCTCCGCTTCCTCCTGCCGGGCAGCGGGGGATGGAACTTCGCCGAGGGTCTCGATCAGCGGGGCCCGAGCCACACGGATGCTCTGCGACTTGGCCTTGGCCTTCCCGAGGGAAGGCAGCAGCAGACCGGCGCTTAGGAACAGAAGGACGCCCCCTCCCGCCGCAGCCGCCAGCCAGAAGCCGGGGCGGTGGCGGGTCCGCGGGCGCGGGGCAACGGCCGGCAGGACAACGGTCTTGAGTTTGGCGAGCAGGGAGTCGCGCAGTTCCGGTGCCAGTTTCGGCTCCGAAGCCGGCGCCGGGACAGGGTCGGCGGCATCATGGACGGCGTCGCGGACGAGCCCGATGGTCTGGGCCAGGCGGGCGTGGAGTCGGGCAAGTTGGGGTTGCGAGTGAGATCCTGCTGGACCGCGGCGGCCTCGTCGGGCGGGAGTTCGCCGAGGAGGAGGGCGGTGAGGCGGACCTCGGGATCGGGGGTAGGGAGATGGGGAGGCTCAGGGTTCATGAGACCAGGCCGGCTTTGGCGAGTTCGGCGCCGAGCGCCTTCAGCGCATGATGGAGGAGGTAGCCGACATGGCCCACGGTGAGGCCGGTGCGCGCGCTGATTTCCTTGTACGAGAGGTCGTCATTGAACTTGAGGGTCAGCAACTCGCGGCTGCGCGCGTCGAGGTTCTGCAAGCTCCGTCGTACCAGGTTCACGCCTTCCCAGCGGGCGAGCTGCTCGTCCGGCAGCGGTTGGGGGTCGGGAGGGTCCGCGGCGGGAGTGGGCGCGTCGGTGTTCCCACTCGTGATCGGGACAATCCGGTGGTCGTGACGGCGTTGGTTGAGCGCGAGGTTGTGGACGGTGCGGAACAACCAGCGACGCGGCTCGCGCACGTCTTCGAACTGCGCGTGCAACCGCAGAAACGCTTCCTGGACGACGTCTTGAGCCATGTCGGCATCGGACAGCAAACGCAGGGCGTAGCCGAGCAGCGGCGACTCAAGCGTCGCGAACAGCCCGGTGACCGTTTCCGGTTCCCGACCAGCGAGGGATGGAGAGGGCGCCACGGCCATGCCGAGTTTTCAGTCGGCCCGACGCGGATCCTCATCCGGTGCGGCTTTCTGGCACTGCGCTTGCATGTGCTTCACGGAAGAGGACACACGAGCCGACAGTTTCTTAGACGGAGTTTCGGCGGACGACCACCTGATATAGGCAAGGGGGTGGGGGCGTCGAGTCGTCTGGTGTACGCGACTCGAAGCCCGGAGGGGGGCACGGGAGAGGGCGGTGGGCGAGGGCGCCCACCGCAGCGCCCGGGCGGGCGCGGTCCCCAACAAGGTTGCGGGCGCGGTCCCCAAGCAGGAGGGAAGCAGTCAGGGAGGGTTCGGGGTCGCGCGGCGAGGCCCCGCCGGGTAGACTGCGAGGCGTGATACGTGAGGACTACCTCATCGGCTGGATCAAACGATATCTCCTCTGGCTGGCGGAGATCGCCGGGTTCATCCGGACCGCGGACTACGAGGCAGCGGCGCGCCGGGCGGATCTGGCGTTGCGCGAGTTGCTGGGGTTGGGTCCTGATTCCGTGCTGGCCTTGACCGACGGCGAGATTCTCGCGCGGTTGGCGATGGGTGATCCGCCCGTGGTGGTGCGAGACAAATGCCTGCTGGTCGCGGCGCTGCTGTATCATCTGGGCCAAACCGCGGCCGGCAAGGAAACGCCGACCTCGCCCGCGATTGCTGGCTGAAATCTCTGCAGGTGGTCCTGGGAACCCATTTCCAAGGCGCCGGCCAGTGGCCTGAGTTTGCCCCGAAGCCCGGAGGCCCTGCTCGAAGCGCTTCGGGATGCCGTCCTGCCTCCCCGGACGGAGGCGGCGTTGATGCTGTTCCACGAACAGCACGGCCAGTTTGACCGCGCCGAGAACGCCTTGTTCCGGTTGCTCGAGCAGATGGGGCCCGAGGGCAAGGCGGGAGTGATCGAGCTGGGATTGGGGTTCTACGGCCGGCTTGAGGTGCTCGGCGAGGAAGCACTCGCCGCCGGGAACTTCTCCAAGGCCGAGGTCGCAGCCGGTCGGCAGGAGTTGGAACGTCGTCGCGCCGCTTGACGGGTGAGCGGAGGCTTTCCATGCTCCCGCGGAAGTGAACGTCAGCGGGAGTTGTTTATGCCGATCTACGAGTTTGCGTGCCCGAAGTGCCGGGTGATCTACAGTTTTCTCTCGAAGAAGGTGAATCCCGATCACCTGCCGCAATGCCCGAAATGTGGCAACCGCGAGATGCGCAAGCAGATGAGCCGGTTCGCCCTGCCCAAAGGGGTGCCCGAGCCCACCGCAGCCGGGCCGGGCGATGAGGAGCCCTTGCCAGACATCGACGAAGGCCGCATGGAACGCGCCATGAGCGAGCTCGAACGGGACATGGAGCACATGGACGAGAACAACCCACGGCACATGGCTCACATGATGAAGAAGATGAAAGACTTCATGCCGCCCGGGGTGGTGCCGAAGGAGTTGGATGTGGCCATCAAACGCCTCGAGAAGGGGAGGACCCGGAGAAGATCGAGGAGGACATGGGCGATGTCTTGGGAGACTTCCTCGGCGGACCCGAGGGCGACGAGGACGAGGCCTACGGAGGCTACGGAGGCGGTGGTGGTGGGTATAGCCGCGACAGCGGGCTCTACGATTACTGACTCGTCGCGCGGGATGGGGGGCAGGCTGGAAGCCCGCACCACAACGACAGAGCCCGCCTCCAGCCGCCGGGAGAAAGCGTCCGTAGCGAATCGGGCGACTGAATCCCCGGCGACTTCCCCTCCTCAGACGGCCTGCGGCTGAGGGCTGCAGCGATTGGTGCGACGATTGCCTGCCTCTGAGATCCGTGCTCCACCCATCAGCTCCGCGCTCCAGCCCGCGGCAGAAACCCGATCCCACAGGAGGCAACGAAGGGAACGAAGAGCCAAGCGGTTGGTCGCATCATGACCCTCGTTGCCTCAGGAAGGGCGACGGACCACGACCCCTGCAGGCGCCGGCGGCTTGTCCCGGGCTGGAAAGGCGAAGCTCACCCTGCCGCTGCGGTCGATCACGAGGAAGGCAGCAAACGGCTGGCCGGACTTGCGCGAGACAAACCGGGGGAGCAGATCACTGCGACCCGTGGTCAGCACCTTCACCATCTGCTCCCGGGACACGGACTGTTCGAGAATCACCTTGCTGGCCTGGAAAGGGCAGGCGCGTGTCGGGCTCGACCGGTGTTCGCACCGGTAATCCCGGGTCGTCTCGAACACCCGGCTGCCACAACGGGGACACTTGCCGAGCGGTTCTTGACCCGTGAAGTCGGCGGTCGGCTCGGGGGCTGCCGGTTCGCCGCGCGGCCCTCGGCGGTCCGCGGCAGATGGTTTCGACTCGGCGGCGAACTCGAATGCGGCCCGGCCTTCCCGCAACACAAGCGCCGCGGTGAAGGGGCGTCCGGTCTTGCGCGAGACAAAGCCGTGGAGGAGCTCCGTCTTGCCCGCGGCGAGGAGCCGGGTGGCTTGCTCAGGTGAAATGGCTTGCTGGAGAATGACACGGGCAAGCAGCCACTGACACTGCGCGCACTGGTAGCCCTGTTCCTGTTCGTGGACGGCGCCGCCGCATTTCGGGCACGGGGCAGCGAGCGGGCGCGAGGCGCTGGGATGCGGCGAGTCGGGCGTCGACGGAGAAGCGGCTGGAGGATTGCCGGATGGGTTCGAAGTTGTCATAGGACGTGTGGTGTGTTCCCCAACGACGGTGCTGGGGAGCGCGACCTCCTGGTTGTCGCCTGCGGGGCGGGTGACGTCGAGGGCGGGTTCGGGCAAACCCGGGAAAGGGCTGGGAACCGGTGGAAAACCGGGGCGCCAGGGGCACGCGGACTACAGGCGGCGCAGATGGAAGCCGCCGTCCACGTTGAGGACTTCGCCGGTGCTAAACGGGAAGTGGCCCTGGGCGATGGCCGCGACGGCGCGGCCCACGTCGGCGGGTTGACCCCACCGGGCAATGGGCGTGAGGCCGTCGGCGATGAGACGGTCGTACTTCTCGCGGACCGGGCCCGTCATGTCGGTGGCGATGATGCCGGGGCGGATTTCGAACACCTGGATGCCGTGCTCGGCCAGGCGGGCGGCGAAGAGGGGGTCAGCATGGCCAGCGCGGCCTTCGACACGCAGTAATCTCCGCGGTTCACAGAGGCGGTGTAAGCGGAGATGGAAGAGACGATGACAATCTTGGGGGATGGCCAGCCGCCCGCGGGAGAGGCGCCGCTGGACGCCGGGCTTCCGACGTTCAACGTCCAGCTTTCAACGTCCAACTTTGATCTGCCAACCTCGGACTTCACCCTTCGCCCTTCGCCCTTCGCCCTTTCCTCCTTCCTCACCTGCGCGGCGCGGTCGTGGACTTGTTCGATCATCCAGCGGGCGGCGAGTTGGGTGAGGAAGAAAGGACCTTTGACATTGACGGCCATGAGACGGTCGAAACTGGCTTCACTGGCGTCGAGGAGGTCGGCGCGAACCAAGGGGGCGACGCCGGCGTTGTTCACGAGCAGGTCCAGGCGGTGGAAGGTAGCGCGGGTGAAGTCGATCAGGCGCTCGCGATCGGCGGAGACGGCGATGTCGGCCTGGTAAGGGTCCGCCTGAATGGTGTGAGCATGGCTCGCCGCGGCGGTGCGGCAGTCGGTGGCGGTCTGGTCGGCCGCGACACGGTTGCCGGCGAAGTTGATCACGAGGTTGTAGCCGAGGCGGGCGAGTTCGAGCGCAATGCCACGGCCGATGCCGCGGGAGGCGCCCGTGATCAGGGCAACGGGGTTCACGGGGCACGCAGGGCTCTCAGCGACGGACAAGCGGCGTGGGGTTGGGCTGGGGGTGCCGGCGCGGCTGGCCAATGGTGCGGAAGGCGGAGTACGGGTGAACCCGGGTGCGCGGGCCACCGGGGTGGCGGGACCGGCGGTGGCCGGAACCGGGCGGGACATGACCGGAGCGCCGGCGGTCATGGCCGGCGCGGCAGGGGACGCGACGCGACACAGCCGCGGGTTGGGTGGGCGCGGTGCGGCGGAGGGCGGAGCGACCGCGGCGGTCTGCACGGTGACCGCGGCTTGCGGAGTGGCGATCGGATCTGGCATGGCGGGATCTGGGGCGGGCCGTTGAGGGGGCGAAGGGTGGTTGGTAAGGGGGCAGTTGTTCGTGTAATAGGGGCCCCAGTCGATCCAACCACTGGTGAGCAGGTACGAAGGACCATAGTTGTAGCTGTACCACCAACGGTCGTAAGCCGGATAGGAGGTTGCGCCGGACGGGGCGGGAGTGCCGTTCGTGGCGGTGCTGACGGGGTTTGCGGCGGTGTCGAGCACGACGTGCGCGGGAAGATCGGGACGCGCACCTGGAGCGTCATTCGCTGACGGCGGCGAGTGGACCCAACCCCAGCCAACCAACTGGTTGCCGTGGACAATCCGGGCACGCCGGGGGCGGGCGCGGTCTCGGGCGCGTCGTCGGGGACGGCGGTGCGGCGCAGTTCGGCAAGCTCGGTCTCGAAGCGGTCAAGTTTGGCACGGCTGTCGGCCTGCTGCGAGCGCAGTGCGGCGGCCTCGATGGCCCTGGCATGCAGGCGCTGGCGAAGCGAGTGCCCGTCCCACAGCAAAGCGGCCGTGACACAGAGCAGGCTCACAGCAACGCCGCTCATCAGGCCGGCCAGCAAGACGGAATAGGGTTTTGTTGCCATGATGGCAGTAGCGTACGCCGGGACGGAAAGGGGTCAACTGGGAAGGCGAAATCGGAAGTTCGAAGGGGGAGGTTCAAAGTTGGGCGTTGAAAGTTGAAACGGTCGTTCAGGGGTTGCCACCGGTTCGGCGGTGGGATGTCTGGTCTTCCGAAGTGAGCCCAGGCTTGTGACCCAGACGCCACTCCCGCTCTTCGCTGAACGAAGAAATCAATGGGGTCAAACATTGACATTTGACAATTGAAGTCCACGGGATCGGTCGCCAGTCGCTCAGGTGTCCAAATGTCAAATGTCAATGTTTGACCCCATTGGCTCTCCAGCAAGGGCGGATACTACGTGTTGATCGGCGAGACCAACGGCCGCGTTTACTATTCCCAGAATGGAATGCCAGCCCGTGACACGATCCACGTTGGTCCCGGTGAAGTGTACCGGTGGCGCAGCCATGAGCGCTATGTGTCGGAGGATGGGTTGCGTCTGACTCTGGATGCGCTGTTCATCTACACGGTGAACGGAAACGGCCAGTTGGTGACAGACGCCCAGATCCTCGACTGCCGAGTTCAGTAGCGGCTCGCGAAAGCCTGGGGAGCACGTCCGCCTCGGGCGTCACCGGCCTGCGCCCTCGCGGGCCAGTTCGCGACGAGGTAGAGGTTGACGGACCGAGCGCACCATCCATCCTTCGCGAGGTCGGTGAGCCGGTGTGGCGAAATGGCAGACGCAGGGGACTTAAAATCCCCTGGCCGCAAGGCCGTGCGGGTTCGAGTCCCGCCACCGGCACCACGCTGGGAATGCGGGAAATGCCAATGAAGCGAAGGGCTGCTTGCCCGTCCGGTGCCCGGGGCCAGGTGGCGGCCAGTGTGCTGCGCGCGGTGGCTGATGATGCCGGGATTCGGCCGATCAGGCCGATCTGGTGGCAAATCGCCTGGGTGCCCGCGGGTTGCGGTGATGGCCAGGCGAGGGTAGCCCGGACACCGCGGCGTCCGCTGGCTCCCCTTCGAGACGGAACGCGGTGGCGCGGGAGGCGTCCCGGCGCCCCCGCCCTCAGGTCGCTCCTTCTGCCCGAGGGCGAGGCGAACGGAAGCACTCGAAGGACGGTAGGTTCTTCCGTTGGCGGGAAATTATAGAGTGATTAAGAGGAAGTCAAAATCCGGTCGCGGACGCATCCGTGGGGGGCTGCGGCCTGGAGCGGTTGCCTCACGAGCCGGCGGTTCGGGGACGAGCGCGTCGAGCAGCGCGGCGATGGTGTGCAGCGCGCTGCCCTCGAAACGGTTGTTGACATAGAGGAAGGCGCGACTCGAACCACGCCCGGCGAGGACTTCGCGGATCAGGTGGATGGCCGCTGCCCTTCCCTCGGGATAGGGATCGCGGATCTCGCGGTAGGGTTGGAAGCGGCGCACCGCCTCCGCGTACTCACGACCCGGACGGAGGAGGAGACGGGCCACCACGCACCGCGGGGCGCTCCGGCACCCGGCGAGGCGCCACTGTGCGTCGATCGGGGGCATGGCCTGCCAACTGTTGAAGACGTGGCTCACGCCGTGCCGGGCCAGGACCTGGAAGTAGGCCGGCTGCAGAAAGGTCGGGTTGCGGATCTCGACGGCATAGGGCCAGCCGGCGGGGAGCTGGCCCAGGAAGGCGTCCAATGCCGCCACGAAGTCGCGTCCGCGGGCGTAATCGGTCGCACGAAAACGGGAGAACTCGAACATCAGGACGCCGAGCCGGGAGGCGAGGGGGCGGCACGGCTCGAGGAAGTTCGCGACGAAGCAGGCCGCATCGAGGTAACGCGGATTGGACTCGCCGGCGCGCGGCCCGAACCGGGGCAGGGAGGGGAAATGCTTCAACGTGATGTCGGCGGTCACCTTGAACGAGAACCGGAAGTCCACCGGTGCCTGGGCGGCGAGCTCCTCGATCGCGCGCGGTTCGGGGAAGCGATAGTAGGTGGCGTCGACGCCCACGGTGGGAAACACTTCGGCGTACTCGGCGAGGCACCCGGCTTCGAAGCGACGCTCGGCGAACCGGCCGCGGAACTGGTACCGATCCTCGGTGTAGAGCGTGCCGCACCAGCCCGGGTACTTCCAGGAGGAGGTGCCGAGGAAGACACCCTGACCCGCCAGTTGCGCCAACTGGCGGGCGGCGCGGGTTCGCTCGAACCGCGATATTTTGTCAGCCATGGCGCAGACTCTCGGCGCTCAGTTCGCTCCAGGCAAATGCCGTTCTGTATGGGCGTCGTCCGAACCGCGGCTCTGGTCACTGGTCATCGCGGGCGTACCAGTCCACATGCCGGGTGGCGTACATGATCAGGGCCAGCAGCAAGAACAAGCCGGCCGTGCCGTACAGGAGCGAGTATTCCTGCTGCCGCAACAGGACGTACAGGAAGCCGTAGATGAGGGCCAGACCGCCCGCCACCAGCCAGGCGCGACGGGCGCCGCGCAGCACGAAGGCACTGTAAGCCGCCACGAGACCGGTGGCCGCCGCCGCGCCCAGCGTGTAGGCCCAGCCGAAGGAGAGCACCTCCGACAAGGACAGGAGGGCGAGATAGAACAGACACAACGCGGCCCCCACGAGCGTGTACTGCAGGGGATGCACGCGGGCCAGCGAGCGCACCTCGAACACGAAGAAGGCGGTGAACACGAGCGCGAGGAACAGCACGCCGTACTTGATGGCCCGCTCGACGTACCGGTAGCTGTTCATCACCGGCTCCATCCCCACGCCGAACAGGGAAGCGGAGAAGTCGTCGTTGCGGAGCAGATCGCGATCGGCGTCCGACCACTGCTGGGGATAACCACGCCCGTAGTAGCTCACCTGCCAGTCCGCCTCGAACCCGCCCGCAGAGATCTGGCGGTGCGCGGGCAGGAAGGCGCCCTGGAAGCTGGGGTCGGGGAACGTCGAGGTCAGGCGCACCCGGTTGTGCATGCCGAAGGGGGCGAACTGCAGGCTCCGGCTGCCGTTCAACTTGAGCGCCAACTCGAAGGCGGTCGACTCGCCGATCATGGGCAACCCGGGCACACGCGCCTGCAGGGCGGGACCCAGTGTGCCGGACGGCGCCCCAGGTTCGAGTGCCAGAGCGCGTCCGCCCCACCGCAGCGTGAGCGTCTCGCTGGCACCCCGGAGATCGCTGATGGCCACCCACACGAGCGCGTCGTCCCAGAGGATGTCTTCCGGGGCGACCTTCCACTCGGTGAACCCCGGCGGCGTGAAGTGGCCGGACAGCTTCAGGCCGGCGCGATAGACGGTGGTCTCGTAGATGCCGCGGTTCAATTGCTCGGGCTCCAGTTGGCCGGTGACGTCGAGTTCCGCCGGCAGGAAGTGCGCGCGGGCCACGACCGTGTCCGTGGTCTCGAACCGTTCGGACCGGCCGTTGACGATCTGTTCCTTCCAGGTCTTGACGTGGCGTTGGTAGGGCACGACGAGGATGGGACCGGCGATGACCTGGGGGTTTCCCCAGGGGGTGGTGATGGTGTCGAGGGCTTCCTGGTGGCGTTGGCGACGTTCAGCCAGCACACCGCGGATCAGGCTCAGGGGCACCAGGCCGAGGAGGACCAGGGTGGCGACGGTCAGGAGCTTGTAGACGGTGCGGTGGCGGCCGAGGGGGGCTGCGACGGGTGGGAAGCGGGGACGGACTGGAGTGGGGGAGCGGGTTCATGGGATGAGGAGTTGAGGGTTCGCAGCCAAAAGCTTTACGATGCAAAGTGTCCGAGATTGTCGGCGGGAATCGAGGGGGTGAGGAGGGGAGGGCGGGGGCAGGTGAAAAAGGTGTGCCGTGGCAGGAGCCGTCAGGTTTATGGCGGATCAAATGACGTTTCAACGGCGCGGGCACGGTGCATGGCACGGGGGAACGGTAACCTCGATTCCAGACACTTTGCAATACAAAGTATTCGCGAGTTGTTCACACTCAATGCGGAGCGGAGGCCAAGGAACGGTTCGGGCCGACGGGCACCCACGCGGTAGGAGTCGAGGTGACGAGACTCTGGCTCGGGAGTGAGCCTCCTGACGTCGGCTCCTACAGGGGGAGAGGCTTGACGGGCCGCGCGATTTCTCCTCCACTGCGCGGCCATGGATGTGGCGTCCAACCCGACGACTGGTGCGCTGGCGCGACCGCGGCACGTGCTCCGACGGTTGTATGACTGGACGGTCGGTTGGGCCGAGCGGCCCGGCAGCACCTGGGCCTTGTTCGCGATCGCCTTCATCGAGTCCTCGGTGTTTCCGGTGCCACCGGATGTGCTCTTGCTGGCGCTGAGCGTGGGGCGCCGCGGCGGGCGCTTTGGTTTGCCGCGGTCTGTTCGGTGGGGTCGGTTCTGGGCGGGATGTTGGGCTACGTGATCGGGTACTCCGCCTGGCACGTGGCGAAGGGCTTCTTCATCCCGTACATCTTCTCGCAGGCCGTCTTCGACCAGGTGCAGGCGCTGTACCAAGGCAACGCGTTCGTGGCCATCCTGACGGCCGCTTTCACGCCGATTCCGTACAAGGTCTTCACGGTGGCAGCCGGCGTGTTCCACGTGAGTTTCCCGACGCTGGTGTTGGCGTCGATGCTGGGGCGGTCGGCGCGGTTTTTCGCTGTGGCGGGTGTGATCTATGTGTTTGGGCCGCAGGTCAAGGGGTTGATTGAAAAGTACTTTGACTGGCTCGCCTGGGGGCTGCTTGCACTGGGCGTGGGGGGCTTCCTGGCGCTCAAGTTCCTGCGGTAAGCCGTTCGAAATGAAAGACCACGCCGCCGACCGGATGTCCACAGAAGAAAGCGAAGTCAACAAGGAGCGGCCCGGTCTTTGTTACCCTCGCTACCTTCTGTGACGGGCCCGAGCCGTTCGGCGGGGGCGACGCTGATCTTCTCCGTCAGTGCGTGGGGCAGGCGTGTGGCGGTGAAGGTGCCATCGGGATGGCGGGCGACGCACACGACCGTGACGCGACCCCGGGCGGCCTCGCGCGGAGGGGTGGCGCTCAGGTTGGTGAAGCGGATCTCGTAGGTGAGGGTCTTGGAGCGCTTTTCGCGCACCAGGAGGTGGAGTTCGACCAGGTCCTCGAAGCGCAGGGGCGCCTTGAAGTCGCAACTGGCGTGGACGCGGGGAAACCCCAAGGGCGGACCGGGTTCGTGCCAGAGCACCGAATGGCCGAGGGAGCGGATGAAGGCGTGCTCGACGGACTCCATGTAGCGAAAGAACTGGGAGAAATGGACGATCCCCGCCGCGTCGGTCTCAGAGAACTCGACGCGGCGCTGCAGCTTGAACTCAAACGCCATGCCCGGAGGCTGCCGCAGTGCAGGGGGGAAGCAAAGCCGAACTCGGGGCTTCCGGGAAGATGGGCGTTGACGAGGACGTCCGGGCCGCTAGTGTCCCGCCCGGTGAACGGAACCAACGTCATGCTGGGCCTGGGAACGGGCGCGCTGCTGCTGGGCGGCGCGGCGGTCGGGCCTTGACGCGATTCCGCGGACTTTCACGGCCCCACCGCCGCAGTGGCGATGGGGCCGTTTCCTTTGGTCGGCCCGTCGCTGCGGTGTCGGCGCGGCGGATGCCGCGACGGGGACAGGGAAGCCGGCCACCGAAAGTCAGCAACCTGAAAGCACATGAAGAAAGATCGGATCATCATATTCGACACGACCCTTCGCGACGGGGAGCAGTGCCCGGGCGCCTCGATGAACCTGCGGGAGAAGCTCGAGGTGGCCCGGCAGCTTGCCCGGCTGCGCGTGGATGTCATTGAGGCGGGCTTCCCCGTGATCAGCGACGGCGACTTTCGCGCGGTCCAGGCCATCGCGCGCGAGGTGAAGGGGCCGACCATCGCCGGGTTGGCGCGCTGCGTGCCCAAGGACATTGACGCGGCCGGGGCGGCGGTAAAGCCGGCCGGGAAGCGGGCGCGGATCCACGTGTTTCTGGCCACGTCGAAGATTCATCGCGAGTTCAAGCTCGGGAAAGCGCGGGACGAGATTCTCCGGCTCGCCGTCGAGGGGGTGAAGCGGGCGCGGACGCACGTGGCGGATGTCGAGTTCTCACCGGAGGACGGGTCGCGCACGGAGCCGGACTTTCTCATCGAGGTCTGCCAGGCGGTGGTGGCGGCGGGGGCGAGCACGGTGAACATCCCGGACACGGTGGGCTGGGCGGTGCCGGAGCAGTTCGGCGCGTTGATCCGGAGGTTGCACGAGTCGGTACCGGCGTTTGCCTCCGGGAAAGCCGTGATCAGCGTGCATTGTCACAACGACCTGGGTCTCGCGGTGGCGAACTCGCTCGCGGCGGTGCAGGCGGGCGCGCGCCAGGTCGAGTGCACGGTCAACGGGATCGGTGAGCGGGCGGGGAACACCTCGCTGGAGGAAGTGGTGATGGCCCTGCACACGCGGGCGGATGTGTTTGCCGGGGTGACGTGCGGGGTGAACACCCGGCAGATCGTCAAGTCGTCGAAGCTGGTCTCGCGGATGAGCGGGCTGCTCGTGCAGCGCAACAAGGCGATCGTGGGCGAGAACGCCTTTGCCCACAGCGCCGGCATCCACCAGGACGGCATCCTCAAGAAGCGCGAGACCTACGAGATCATGGACCCGTGCGAGGTGGGGTGGGGGCAGACGGAGTTGCCGCTCACCAAGCACAGCGGGCGGGCCGCGGTTGCACTGCGCTTGCGGCAGCTCGGCTTCACGCTCGGCGAGGCCGATCTCAACGCCCTGTTTGTCCGGTTCAAGGAGATCGGGGACAAGAAGAAGTTCGTGTACGACGACGACTTGGGCGCGTTGGTGGAAGGGTTGATCACGGAAGTGCCGGAGACCTGGGGGCTGGAGTACCTGCACGTGGCCAGCGGCAACCAGACCGTCCCCACCGCCACGGTCCGCTTGCGCAAGGCGAACGGGAAGAAGGGCGAGGTGGCGCTCTGCCAGGATGCGAGCATCGGGGACGGTCCGGTGGATGCGGCGCTCAAGGCGATTGACCGGCTCACCGGCACGCACGGCACGCTGCGCGAGTACTCCTTGCGCGCGGTTTCGCAGGGCAAAGACGCCCTGGGCGAAGTCACGGCCAACGTGGACTTTGGCCAGGGCCAGGTCGTGACCGGGCGCGGAGCGAGCACGGACGTGATCGAAGCGAGCGCGCGCGCCTACCTCAATGCCGTCAACCGGTTCCTGGGGCAGGCGGGCAGCCGTCGTCCGAACGGCGGTCAACCCTAGATGTTTTCGCGACGCAGTCGCGAAAACATCGGGTGAAGCTTGGGGCGCTGAGCAAGGCCGCGTGTCGGACGGTCCGGGTCCGACACGCGGCCCGTTCACCTCGCCCGGACCAAAAAAAGGCTAGCACTGGCCAAGGCAGGGAGAGCCGGTCGAACCCCGCCTGCGCATGCTCCGCGCGACGAGTGGCGGCGCGGGTCCGGTGTGCGAACGAGACTGGCTTTTCCCCGGCCGCCCGCCCTCGGGGATTTGCCGTTTTCCCCGGTACGGTCGGACGGGTCGGGGGAAAGGGCCGAGAACATTCGATTACGAAACCGGACCATGAGCAAAGTCTTCGCCACCATTGACGGCAACGAGGCCGTCGCCTACGTCGCCTACCGCTGCAACGAGGTGATGGGCATCTACCCCATCACGCCCTCATCGAACATGGGGGAATGGTGCGACCAATGGGCGGCCGAGGGGGTCAAGAACCTCTGGGGGACGATCCCGTCGGTCGTCGAGATGCAAAGTGAGGCGGGGGCGGCGGGGGCGGTGCACGGGGCCCTGCAGACCGGTGCCTTGACCTGCACCTTCACGGCGTCGCAGGGGCTCCTGCTGAAGATCCCCAACATGTTCAAGATCGCGGGGAACTGACGCCGACGGTGTTCCACATCACGGCGCGGACCATTGCCACGCACGCGCTGTCGATCTTCGGGGATCACAGCGACGTGATGCTGGCGCGGGGCACGGGGTTTTCGCTGCTGAGCTCGGCCTCGGTGCAGGAGGCCATGGACTTCGCGTTGATCGGCCAGGCGGCGACCCTGGAGTCGCGCGTACCGGTGCTGCACTTCTTTGACGGGTTCCGCACGTCGCATGAGGTGTCGAAGATCGAGATGGTGACCGAGGACATCATGCGCCAGATGATCGATGAGGACCTGGTGGTGGCGCACCGCCGGCGGGCGCTCAACCCGGATCGGCCCGTCCTCCGGGGCACAGCGCAGAACCCCGACGTTTTCTTCCAGGCGCGTGAGCGCTGCAATCCGTTCTACAACGCCTGCGCGGGCATCACGCAGAAGGCCATGGACAGGTTCGCGCAACTCACGGGACGGCAGTACCGGCTCTTCCAGTATGAGGGCGCGCCGGACGCGACGAACGTGATGGTGATCATGGGGTCGGGCTGCGAGACGGCCGCCGCGACGGTGGACTTTCTGAACGAGGAGGGCGGGAAGTACGGGGTGGTGAAGGTGCGGTTGTACCGGCCGTTCGACGTGCGGCGCCTTCTTGAGGCCTTGCCGCCCACGACGAAGACGCTCACGGTGATGGACCGGACGAAGGAGCCGGGCAGCGTGGGCGACCCGCTGTACCTCGATGTGTTGGCGGCGCTGTCGGAAGGGTTGGCGGCCGGCTACGGCACCCTCAAGACGATGCCGCGCGTGTTCGCGGGGCGCTATGGACTGTCCTCGAAGGAGTTCACGCCGGCGATGATCAAGGCGGTCTTCGACAACGCCGTGGCGGCGCAACCGAAGCCGCACTTCACGGTGGGCATTACCGATGACGTGACGCACCTGAGTCTGCCGTACGACCCCGACTGGTCGATCGAGCCGGCGGACGTCACGCGGGCCCTGTTCTACGGCCTGGGCTCCGGATGGCACGGTGGGCGCCAACAAGAACTCGATCAAGATCATCGGCGAGGACACCGAGAACTACGCGCAGGGCTATTTCGTGTACGACTCGAAGAAGGCGGGGGCGGTGACGGTCTCCCCACCTGCGGTTCGGCCCCGAGACGATTCCGAGCACCTACCTGGTGAACAAGTCGAACTTCGTGGCCTGTCATCAGCCGGTGTTCCTGGAGCGGTACGACATGCTCAAGCCCCTGGTGCCCGGCGGGACGTTCCTGCTCAACACGCCGTATGGCGCGAACGAGATCTGGGACAAACTTCCCCGGCCGACCCAGGAGGGCCTCATCAACAAGCGCGCGAAGTTCTACGTGATCGATGCCATCAGCGTGGCCAAGGCCACCGGCATGGGGTCGCGCATCAACACGATCATGCAGACGTGCTTCTTCGCCCTCTCCGGCGTGCTGCCGCGCGAAGAGGCCATTGAGCAGATCAAGAAAACGATCAAGAAGACCTACGGCAAGAAGGGCGAGGAGGTGGTCAAGAAGAACATCGCCGCCGTCGAACAGACGCTGGCCAACCTTTTCGAGGTGCCCGTGCCCGCCCAGGCCGACAGCACCACCGACCTGCCGCTGCCCTTCAGCGAGCATGCGCCACGGGAGGTGCGCGAAACGCTGGGCCGCATTTACGCGGGCGACGGCGAGGCCCTGCCGGTCAGCGCCTTCCCGCCCGATGGCACCTTCCCGACCGCCACGGCGCAGTATGAGAAGCGCAACCTCGCGCTCGAGATCCCGGTGTGGGACGAGAAGACCTGCATCCAATGCGGCAAGTGCGCCGCGGTGTGTCCGCACGCCACCATCCGGATGAAGGTGTATGACGCCGCCGCCTTGGCGGGGGCGCCGGCCACGTTCAAGTCCTGTGACGCCCGCTCGCCCGAGTGGAAGGGGATGAAGTTCACCATCCAGGTGGCGCCGGAGGATTGCACGGGGTGTGTGCTGTGCGTGGATGTCTGCCCGGCCAAGAACAAGAGCGAGCCGCGGCTCAAGGCCATCAACATGAGTCCACAGGCGCCGTTGCGGGTGCCGGAGCGTGCGAACTGGGAGTTCTTCCTCGGCCTGCCCGATCTGGACCGCCGCCGCATCAAGGTCACGCAGTTGCGGCAGCAGCAGGTGATGCGCCCGCTCTTCGAGTTCTCGGGCGCCTGCGCGGGCTGCGGCGAGACGCCGTACATCAAGATGGTCACCCAGTTGTTTGGCGACCGCATGATCATCGGCAACGCCACCGGCTGTTCCTCGATCTACGGCGGGAACCTTCCCACCACCCCTTACTGCACCGACCACGCCGGGCGCGGGCCGGCCTGGAACAACTCGCTCTTCGAGGACACCGCCGAGTTTGCGCTCGGATTCCGGGTGTCGCTCGACAAGCAGATGGAGTTCGCTCAGGAACTGGTCAAGCGGTTGGCGCCGCAGTTGGGCGATGACCTGGTGAGCGGCCTGGTGAACGCCCAGCAGCGGGACGAAGCCGGTATCTATGAACAGCGCGAGCGCGTGGCGGCCCTGAAGCAAAAACTGGCGGGCCAGACGTCCAGCGAGGCCAAGATGCTCCTCGGCGTGGCCGACGCGCTCGTCCGCAAGAGCGTCTGGGGATTCGGGGGCGACGGCTGGGCCTACGATATCGGCTATGGCGGCCTCGACCACGTCATTGCCAGCGGCCGCGACGTCAACCTGCTGGTCATGGACACCGAGGTCTACTCGAACACCGGCGGACAGGCTTCGAAGTCCACGCCGCGGGGCGCGGTGGCGAAGTTCGCGGCGGGCGGCAAGCCCGGGCGCAAGAAGGACCTGGGCCTCATCGCCATGAGCTACGGGAACGTGTACGTGGCCAGTGTTGCGATGGGGGCGAAAGACGAGCACACGCTGCGCGCGTTCATCGACGCCGAGAGCTATCCCGGTCCCTCGCTCATCATCGCCTACAGCCACTGCATCGCCCACGGCATCGATCTCGATCGGGGCGTCGGCATGCGGCACCAGAAGCTGGCGGTCGAATCGGGTCAATGGCTGCTGTACCGCTACGACCCACGGCGGGCGGACCAGCACGAGAACCCGCTCCTGCTGGACTCGGCCGCAGCAAAGCTGAAGGTGACGGACTACCTGCTCGCCGAGAACCGGTTCAAGATGCTCACGAAGAGCAAACCCGAGGATGCCCGCCGGTTGTTCGAATCGGCCCAGTTCGATGCCGAGACCCGCTGGCAGCTCTATTCCTACATGGCGGCCCGCAAACCCGCCGGCAACGGTAGTCCCGCTCCGGCGACTGCAACGGCGGCCCCGGCCAAGCCTTGATGGTAATTCGGGCCGGCCCGGCGCTCGCGTCGGGCCGGCCCCCCTTCTGTCCCCGCTAACCCTCTGAACGACATTTTATGGATCTGAGCACGACCTACCTGGGCCTCAAGCTCCGCAGCCCGCTTATGCCATCGGCCTGCCCGCTGACGCGCGACCTGGACGAGATCAAACGCGCCGAGGACGCCGGCGCCGGCGCCATCGTTCTCCCCTCGGTTTTTGAGGAGCAACTCCGGCGCGAGAGCGAGGAACTCGACGCCATGCTCGAGAAGGGCACCGAGAGTTATGCCGAGTCCCTGAGTTACTTTCCGCAAGTGGGTGAGTTCCGGCTGGGACCTGACGACTACCTCGAGCACATCGGGCGGGCCAAGCAAGCCACCCGCATTCCGATCATTGCCAGCATCAACGGCGCCTCGGTGGGTGGCTGGACCGAGTACGCGAAGAAGATCGAGCAGGCCGGTGCCGACGCCCTCGAACTCAACATCTACTACATCCCGACGGACTTGGACCTGCCGGGCACCGCGGTCGAAGCCACTTACCTCGACATTCTCAAGAGCGTGAAGCAGGCCGTCCGGCTGCCGGTCTCGGTCAAGCTCAGCCCCTTCTTCAGCAACATGGCGCACATGGCCCGCCAGTTGGACGCGGCGGGGGCGGATGGGCTGGTTCTGTTCAACCGGTTCTATCAGCCGGACATCGACCTCGAGAACCTCGAGGTCGAGCACAGCATCCTGCTCAGCACGCCGCAGGCGCGCCGTCTGCCGCTGCGCTGGGTGGCGATCCTGTTCGGCAAGATCAAGGCCAGCCTGGCCGCGACCAGCGGCATCCACACCGCGCACGACGCGCTCAAGATCCTCATGGCGGGCGCGGACGTCACGATGCTGTGCTCGGTGTTGCTGCGCAAAGGCATGACCCACATCGCCGTCATCGAGCAGGAGATGAAACGGTGGCTCGAAGAGCACGAGTACGAGTCCGTGGGGCAGTTGAAGGGTTCGATGAGCCAGCAGAAGTGTCCGGACCCGACCGCGTTCGAGCGCGCCCAATACATGCGCATCATTTCCACCTGGAAACCCGCGTAACGCAGGTTACCCCGGTTTCCGAAAACCGTGCCACGTCCCAGACCGAGGCGGCCGCGAGGCTGCCTCGGTCATTTTTGCAGTCGGGTGAGGTCAGTTGGGTTGATGCGGCGCGCTAGTCCACGCGTACCCGGTAGAAGCGGCGGGTCGGGGTTGGTTGACGATCCACCAGCGTCTGCACCGTGCCCTCCCCCGTCACTTGGTCCACGTTGATCCAGGGCGCGTCTGCGACCTGGTCGGCCGCTTCCAGCACATAGGTTCGTTCCGTCTCGGTTGGGATCTGGACGGTGAAGGCGTCCTCGTTCCAGCCGGCGGCGAGGATGCGCGGCCCGGTGGCCGCGGCCACGGTCGTCGTCGCTTCGGCCAAGGGGGCTTTGGATTCCCGGTTGCCGGCGTGGTCCACGGCGAGGCTGTGGAACCGGTAGGTTTGGCCGCTCACGCCCTCGAACACGGCGCTGGTGAGGCGCGTGGCGCGTAGCCAGGATTCGTACGGGGATCCGTCCCGGGAAACCTGGATGTCGTACTCGCGCACCCCCGCAGCGTCATCGGTGCCGCTCCAGGCGACCGTGAAGTGCGCGGGACTCACGGCGGGAAGGTCAAGGACGTGGCTGACGGGCGGCACGGTGTCGAGGGTGACCAGGGCTTCCTTGGCCGGATCGGTGCCTTTGGTCTTGTCGAGCGGGTCCACCTGGTTGGTGTCGATCTCGAGGCCGAAGTCGAACTGGATGGTGGCGACGTTGCGGATGGCGGTGCCGCTGGCGAGGTCGTTGCGGGGCCGAACATGGTAAGCCACATAGCCTTGACCCCGGCCGGTGCCGTTCTCCGGGGGTAGGAACCCGACGCCCACTTCCTGCGGGGGCAGGCCCGTGCGGGGATCCAGGGTGAGGAAGTTGGCATGGACGACCCCGCCTTCGAGCCAGACCTCCACCTGCACCTCGAGGGTGAATTGGTACTTGTCGTCGTGGTAGTCATAGGCGATCGGTTGGGCGAAATGGCGGCGTTGCTTCCCCACCGGGACGATGACCTCGCCAAAACCGACCTCGGCGATCTCGAAGGTGTCCAGGTCGAGGTCCGGCGAGAGGGGATCACGAATCGTGACGATCTGGGCGGGCGCGGTGGCGGTGTCGAGGTTTTCGAAGTCGATCTGGTACCGGAGCAGGGTGCCGCCGGCGGTGAAGTTGCGCGCGCCGTAACCACCCACAGCGAGCTTCTCGTTGGGATCGTGGGAGGCCGCCAGGCCGGCGTCGCCTGTGATGACGGGGACGAAGGGGAGACAGGCGGCCCGGCCAGCTTGCGCCAACAAAGGGCGCTTTCGGCGCGGGCGTGCGGCGTGGCGGTACGTCGGGAAGGGAGTGGGCAGGCCGGTGGTGCCGGGACCGGCCGACGATTATAAGGGGCAGTAGGCGGCCAGCTTCTCGAAACCGGCCTCACGGAGGAGTTCACCGACGTCCACCCAATGGGAGATGCGCACGAACTTGAGCACATCGCTGACAAAGTCGGACACCGACACGACGCGTCGGGCGTGGCGGGCTTGGGCGGAGGGCAGTTGGGAGATGCCCAGGCGCACGAGAGTCTTCGGGATGTCAGCGAACCGGGGCAGTTCGTTGCGGCCGGAGACGTAGAGCGCGCCGCCCCACGCCGCGTTGCCGATCCCGTAGCCTATGCTCAGGATGCCCGCCGCGGCGCCGGCGCCGGTCCAGCCAAAGCCGGTGGCGGTGAAGGCTCCGACGACGACGTAAGCGGTTCCGTCGACGAAGTCCACCACCCCGCGCCACTTGGCGTTGGCGCACTGGCTGGGCATCGAGCTCCAGTCCGGTGGGATCCAGGACGTTGCCGGGGGAGTTCATGGCGTAGCGATACAGGTTGACGTCGCCCCCGCTCAATCCGATGGGATCCCGCGCCGTGAAACGTCCCAGGCGCGCGTCGTAGTGTCGGGCGCGAACATGGTGCCAGCCATGCGGATCGGACAGGACGCCGAGTTCGCCCATGAAAAGGAACGGGTTGGGTACGGTCTGACGGGCGAAGAGGGTTTCACCAAAAGGTCGGTAGGCATACTCGTTCCGTTTGGCGCCGGTGGCTCCGGACAGTTCGGAGGTATTGCCCATGGGATCGAAGGTGTAGTAATCGCTGTTGGAATCAGCCGGTGTCCGGCGGACGAGGCCGTGGCCGTGGGTGTAGCGGGTCAGCAAGGCACCGGCGTCGTTGTATTCAGCCAGGAGATTGCCCAGGCCCAGCGGGTCATGGACGTAGTGGGTGATCGTGCCGTTATGGTTGATGGCGACACGGTGGCCCAGGGCATCGTACGTGCACTCCCAGGTATCCTTGCCACGGGTGATGCCGACGAGGCGGTTCTCGGCGTCATAGCGATACCGATGACTGCCCGCCGGTCCGTCCTCGCCGATGAGGTTGCCGTCCGGGTCATACGTGTAGGTCCGGTCGCCGACTTGGACGAGCTGGTTCAGCGGGTTGGAGGCGTAAGCTTCCCCGATGCCGTTGAAGAGGGTGCGAGTGCGGTTGCCGGCCGCGTCATATTCATAGGTGAGGTCCTGGTCGGGGATGGCGGGATCGAGGAGCGGAGCACGGCGCGGGTGAGTTGGCCGGTGGCGTCGTACTCATAGGTCCACTGGCCGTAGTGGGTTTGCAGGGCCGTGCGCCGGCCGCGCCGGTCGTAGCCGTATTGGAAGCGGGAAAGCACCTGTTCATCCCCCGTGTAGCTGGCTTGCTCGAGGAGTCGTCCGGCGGGGTCGTAGGCGTAGGCGGTGTAGGTGCCGTTGCCGAGGGTCCGGCGGGCCAGTCGGCCCAGCGGGTCATAGGCATACGCGACGATGTCGCCGGGGGGCTCTGACAGACGGCTGAGCCGGCCGGCGGAGTCATAATGGTAGTCGACGCGGTGTCCGAGCTGATCCTGACTGGACGCGCGGCGTCCGAAGGTGTCGTAGGTGAACTCGATCCAGCGGTCTCCGGGGTACGCCACGCGGAGCAGAGCGTCGTGATCGTTGTAGTAGAACCGGGTCGTGCCCTGGCTGTCTTCGGTTTCCGCGAGGTTACCGCGGCCGTCATAGCGGTAGAGCGTCCGGGAACCATCGGCGAACGCCTTGCGCGCGACGCGGCCGGCGGTGTCATGCTGGTAGGCGACCACGGCACCTCTTCGATTGGTCCACGACGCGGGCTGGCCTTGGGGGTCGAAGGTCCAGTGCTCCGGGCGGCCTTCGGGATCGGTGATGCTGAGGAGATTGCCCCGGGAATCGTAGGCGTACTCGGTGCGGTGGTTGAGGGGATCGACGACAGAAGCGAGGCGGTTGAAGGCGCGGGTGTAAGTCAGGCGAGTGACGCGATGTAGGGCATCAATGGTTTCCAGGAGGTTGCCCTGGCGATCGTAGGCGAACGTGGTCGTGAACCCCGCGGGGTCGGTCAGGGCCGTGAGGTGACCAAGTTCATCGAAGGTCAATTGCACCGCTTCGCCCAGCGGGTTCTCTGTTCGGAAGGGTCGCCCCCAATGGTCGAAGAAGAAGCGGTTCGTCTGGCCGAGGGCATCCGTGAGGTCCACGCGACCGATCCCGGCGTGGCTGAGGGTAAGGTGCTCCCGGGGATCCGCGCCCTGAACGCCGCTGAGCCGCCCGCGTTCGTCGTACGTGTAGGCGCGCATTGTGCCGTCGGCCCAACGGATGTCTGTCAAGGCGTGGAGCGAGGGGCCGGACACGGTGTGGTAGGTGTAAGCGGTGGTGCGGCCATCATAGGCGGTCACGGCGGTGAGGTGGTCGCCGGTGTACTCGAACCGGGTCTGACGCCCCTGCGGATCGGTGAGCGAGGCCAGGCGTCCCTCGGCGTTGTAGGCGAGGTGAAGAGCCGGTCCCGAGGAGTGGGTCAGGCTGGCGAGACGACCCGCTTGGTAGCCGCAGGTGATGTGATTGCCGTTGAGGTCCTCCAGGCGGGTCCATTCACCGGCAGCATTGAAGTGGCAGGTAATTCCGTCCGCTTCGGTCAACCGGTAGCCTTCGGCGACAGCCCGCAACTCTCCGGCATCGCCGGGCTGGGCCAGGTAGCGGCCGGGGTAACGGCTGTCGGGCTGGAAGAGGCGCGGTGTGCCGGTGCGGTCGATGATCCTTACGGTCTGATCCGGGGCCACACGGAGCGCGAGTTGCCAGTTGTGTGTCCAGCCGCGGCCAAGGGGCCCCAGCACGAAGCGGCGGGAGAGTTGTGGCAGGCTGATTCGCTCGAAGACAAGGGGCAGACCGGGAGCGGGGACCACGGCGTCCACGGCGCCGGCGAGTTCGCCGATGGGACTGAATCCCTCGGCCTGGCGGAAGGTGAAGGCCTGGAGCGAAGGGAGATCCTCGGTCCGTTGCCCGTGACGATGGAGAAAGAGGGCGTTGCGGCTGAGCATGGCCACGTACTGACCCCACGTGGAGCCGGCCAGCGAGGTGAAGTTGTCCCAGAGGACATTCCAGGCATCCTCCGGCACATAGTCGGGGCGCTGGGCGTCCTTGAGTCCGTTCCAGTCAATGGGCGTGAGGTTCGCGGCATCCAGCACACCGACCTGCCATTCCAGGGGCGGATAGCTGAAATCCCAGGGCTTCTGCCAGCCCGCATAGTACACGGGCACGCGGCGGGATTCGCCGGGTTGCAGGACCCCGGCGTGGCTCCCGACGCGAGGAACTGGACGGAGGGAGCGAACCCCTCGGGCATGGCGGAGGTCCAGAACCCGGAACTGAGGCGGTGTTGATCGAGGGTGAGGATGGCACCCGGTCGCCCCTGCTGCGTCGCGGTCACGAGGAGGAGGGGGGCAGGGAGGGAGGTCTCACCGGTGTTGGCGTACTCGACGAAGACGGTGGCGAGGATGTGGTAGCCGAACTGGGCGGGCAGGATGAGTTGGACGTGGAAGTTGCCGGCCCCACCGGGAGTGATCTCCAGGGCGCGGGGCAGTTCGGCGGA
Source organism: Verrucomicrobiota bacterium (assembly GCA_027493615.1). GTDB lineage: Bacteria > Verrucomicrobiota > Verrucomicrobiia > Limisphaerales > J093 > DSVZ01. Next base: position 39,569 of record JAOSKK010000035.1, on the reverse strand, counting down.
TCGACCGCCCTGCGATACCCGCACCCCATAGGTTCCGGCAGGAACGGTGCCCGCCGGGAACGTGGCTGTGGCCTGGGTGAAAGAGTCGATGTCCGTCCGGGCGGCCCCATAGGTTTGGTCCTGGCTGGCGACGAGTATGACCTGCAGCGGAGGAGTGAAGCCGGCGCCGGTGAGGGTGAGTTCCAGGTCGCTCGCGGTGCCGTGGCGCGTGGGTGTACTTCGGGTCAACGTCAGATCCTCAAGGGAGAAGCGCAGGTGGTATTCGCCGGTCTGGGCCGGGTCGCCGTAGACCAGGACGTACCAGTCGCCGGGGGCGGCGGCGGGAATGAGGAGGCTTTCTCCGCCACGCTGGTGATAGTCAAAGACCGTGCGGGTTGGCAGGAGGCCGAAGCGCATAAAGACCTCCCATCCCCTGGGCACGTGGGTGAGGTCCAACGCCAGGTTCCGGCCGGCGGGGGTGGGGATCCGGAAGTACTGTTCGAGGCGTCCGGCGTTGTGGGGGACGGGGTACAGGACGCCCGCGGCCAGGGTCGGGACCTCGGCGGTGATGGGGGTGGCCAATTCGTTGTTCAGGCGGTGCTGTTCGAGGACTTCCCATTCGTGGTTGAGGACCAGGATGACGTGATAGGCTCCCTCGTCCACGGCAGGCAGGGTGAGCGGGATGGTGCCCCGGTAAGAGTGGTCCGCGGGAAGATCCCGGTTCACCGCGGTGGACCCCAGGTACAGGTCCTCCGTGTCGAGGTGCGGGTCACGGGAGAGGAAAGCGGCGTCCCGCCACGCGGCCCCGGCGGGTCCCTGACCGACATTGCGCACGGTGTACTCAAGGCTGGCGGTCTGGCCCACCGCGAGGGTTCCGGCGACCTGGACATGGACCACGCGCAGGTCGGGCAAACGGCCCGAACCGGCCACCACAGAATAGGTGCGACTGTCCGGGTGCGGATCTTCACTGCCATCCGCGGTGACGGAGTAAGTGACGGTGCAGTCGCCGGTTTGCGGGAAGTGGACCAAGCCTGGCTCGCGGGTGGAGTAAGCCCGGCCGTCACTCAGCCGCCAGCGGTACGTTGCGATGCCCTGAGGCAGGGCCGACCCGCTGAATCGGAGCCAATCGCCTGCCACCAGCGTGCCGGACCGGACCGGAGCGCGGATCTCACCCGCGCTCGGCTTGGTGCGCCAGGGCTCGAACTGCACCCCCGTTGCTGACCGTGTCCCCCTGACCTCCAGGGTTGAGGACGGCGTGCCGCGGTCCGGCTGCATGGCCCCACCAGTTGCCCCGGGCATCGACCTCCGGGGAGCCCTGGTTGCGCACACCGAAGTCGATGTTCTTCTCAATGAGGTTGGCGCTCAGAACGAGCGTCTGGGCCTGGTTGCGCACGAAGACGCCCGTCCGGTTTTCCGCCAGTTCATTTCTCTCCACGCGGTGCTCACCCGTGCTGTTCTCCAGACGCAGGCCGTCGCCGGCGGTGTGCTGAATCGTGCTCCGGAGGAGTGTCAGATCCCCGGTGCCCGACTTGACGACACCTGCCAGGTTCCAGTAGCCGGCGTAGCGGATCTGGGCGTGTTCGAGGGTGGCGGAGCCGGCATTGCGCACCACGATCCCGCTCCACCAGTTCGGGGCCGGCGCTGTGGCGGCTCCGTCGCGGTTGGCGTCGCCGCCGGCCCGGTCATCGCGCCAGTCAGTGAATTGGATGGGCGCCATGGCGGTGCCGACGGCCGTGAGGCGGCCGTCGACGTGCAGGCCCTGGGATTGAGCAAACTTGAGCACCGTGCCGGGCAGGATCTCGAGTTGGGCGGCGGTCCCCACCGTAAGAGAGGAACCGACCAGCATGGAGTAACGGGGGTTCAGGTACCACTGGGTATCCTGGGTGAGGGTGCCGCCTTCCAGGAAGACGTCAGAGCCGTTGTCGGCGTAGGCGGTGGCATCATCATCGCGGAAGGAGGCGTTGAGGCCCACCTGGACGCCGCGCGTGTTATGGGAGAAGGCATTCTGTTCGAACACGAAGGCGCGGGAGCCGGGCTGAAGGTTGAGACCGGCCAGATCGTTGTGCTCGAAGGTGGTGTGGCGCAGGGTGAGGTCGCCGGTACCGATCTTGAGAAGGCCCGACCGATTCCAGTAACCGGCGTAGCGGACCTGAGCGTGTTCGAGGGTGGCGGAGCCGGTGTTGCGCACCACGATCCCGCTCCACCAGGAGGGGGCCGGCGCCGTGGCGGCACCGTCGCGATTGGCGTCGCCGCCGGCGCGGTCATCGCGCCAGTCGGTGAATTGGATCGGCGCCAAGGCGGTGCCGACGGCACTGAGGCGTCCATCGACCTGCAGGCCCTGGAATTGGGCGAACTTGAGCACCGTGCCGGGCAGGACCTCCAGCTTTGCGGAGGTCCCCACCGTGAGGGTGGAGCCGACGAGGATGGAGTAAGCGGGGTTCAGGTAGCACTGGGTGTCCTGGGTAAGGGTGCCGCCTTCCAGGAAGACGTCAGACCCGTTGTCAGCGTAGGCGGTGGCGTCGTCGTCGCGGAAGGAGGCGTTGAGGCCCACCTGGACGCCGCGCGTGTTATGGGAGAAGGCATTCTGTTCGAACACGAAGGCGCGGGAGCCGGGCTGAAGGTTGAGACCGGCCAGATCGTTGTGCTCGAAGGTGGTGTGGCGCAGGGTGAGGTCGCCGGTACCGATCTTGAGAAGGCCCGACCGGTTCCAGTACCCGGCGTAGCGGATCTGGGTGTGTTCGAGGGCGGCGGAGCCGGTGTTGCGCACTACGATCCCGCTCCACCAGTTGGGGGTCTCGGTGGCGCCGGTGAAGACGACGGGAGTCCCGGCGTTGCCGATCGCCCGCAGGGTGCCGTCCACGGTCAATCCCTGAAACTGGGCGAATCTCACCTGGACACCCGCTTCGACGGTGAGGGTCACGCCGGCCTCGACCCGGACATTGCCGGTCACTTGGTAGGGACTGCCGGAGCGGGTCCAGGTCGTGTTGGCGTGGACCGAACCGGAAACCGGAGTTTGGCCCTGCGCTGTGGCCCACCCGAGCCCCGCCAGCACGAGTGCGATCCTTGACGCAGTTGTCCCCAGGCGCCTGGTACGGGCTTGCCTGCGGTCTCCCAGGATGTGTCGAAAAGGATTCATTGCGTCAGCTCGCTTGGTTGTGGGAGAGGACGAACTCGCCGGCAGCATCAGCCGGATGAAGTGTCGAACACAAACCCGCCATGGCTCCCCCAGGGTTTCATGATCCGAAAACGGCAGTCACCTGCCACCAGACCTGATCGGAGCGTGCTCCGACGGTCAAGGCCACTCAAGGTGAATCAGCGGTGCATTGCCGATCCATTTAGCGGCGTCTCTTAAGAAGGGGCATGCTTATGAGACTACCATGGGACTTCCCAAGTCAGGGCGCGTCAGCAGACGTGTCCTTCGGGCAGCGGCAGGTTCCTCATGAACCTGTTCAGGGCACCTGAACCCCGTGGGTTGAGGAACGAAGGGGGAAGGCGCAGGCGGGACGCCTGCACTACCGGTTCACGGAGACGGCAGGCGGGCGGACGCGGGTGTTCACGCGGATCCGCGTCCTGAACGGGTCGTGGCGCGGCCGTTTGCGGAGGGCGGTCGGTTGGCTATTCTTGGGCGATGATGACAGTAACCCAGACACTGCCTCTCCGTGCGGTCAACGCCCTCCGCGTTTTGACGTTGGCCTGGGCGCTGCCCCTGGCGGCGGCCTCCTACGAGCTGTCCCCGGTCCAGGACGCTCGTATTCTCGCTTTCGGCTTTGAGAATACGAACTTCGGTCAGGACATCCTCTCCGTTTACACGCAGGAGGGAAATGTGCAGCGTACGTTGCTCCAGTTTGACTTGAGCCACGTGGTGCTGGCCCCTACGGAACGACTCGGCTCAGCCACGCTGCGTCTCTATGCTTCCGTAAGTTTTGGCGCGTCGGGCGGGCAACCGATGGAGGTTTTCGCCGTCGCCCGTCCGTGGAGCGAGGGCGGTGTGACCTGGCTGCATGCCTCTGCGGCGGCGCCGTGGTCGCGCAAGGGAGGGGACTATCTGGGTGTCGGTTGGCGTGCGGAGGGGGAGCCGTGGGCGGTCAACTCGGCGTCTGTGACCCAGGACGGCCCGGTCACGTGGGACGTTCGCGAGTTGGTGGATCAGTGGGTGGAAGGAGCGGCGTCGAACCACGGTTTGTTGCTCAAGTCGAACCCCGGGAATGGCCTGACCTTCGCGCAACGGGAGACGAGCTCGATGGCCCAGCGACCGGTGTTGATTGTGTTCACCGAGCCGGGACCACCACGGCTTCGTGCCGAGCGGGAGCCGGGTACAGGGAACGTGCGGCTAAGCTGGCGAGGCACGGGGAACGCGACCTTGCAGGAGCGGGCCGCGCTGGTGGGCGGGGCAGCCTGGGCGGACAGCGGATTGCCGGTGGCGGAGGTGGAGGGACGGAGCGTCGTCAACGCACCGTTGGGCGCCGCCGCGCGTTGGTACCGGTTGCGATCGAATTAGTCTGCAGTCGCGCCCGGGACGGGCGGTTTCAAGCCGCAGCCGTCGCAAAGGGAGGCGGCCTCATCCACGGGGCGGAGCAGGAGATCCTCGCTGCCGGGTGAGATGCCGGCGTGGTGGCATTCAGATTCAACGAAGGCGAGCAGAAAGGCGGCGAGTCGGGCCAGGGGGCCATTTGCGACGGCGCGTTGGAGGCGTCGGGCGAAAGCCGGAGTCCAGCGGGCGAGGTGTTCCCGGAGGAATTTCCGTTGGGCATCGCGGCAGACGAGCACCGCCTCGTGCGCTGGCGGGCCGTTCAAGAAGCTGGCTTCCTGGGCCGCCAGCACGCTCAGAAACTCGAGTTCGACGGAGAGATGATCGTGTCGCTCCCCGGCGCTGCCGCCCAGTTCGACGCCGAAGGCGCGATAGAACGCCGCGAGGTCGGCGAGGCGGTGGGGCTGGAAGAGGGGATCCGCCTTGAGATCGCCGTACTCGATTTCGTTGGCGGGACAGGAACCCCGGGCCGCGTGCCCGATGGCCGCGATGTAGTCGTCGTGGAAGGCAGCGAAGACACCCGGAAGGAACACGTCGGTGAGGGCGCGTTGCGCAGCGGCCAGCGGAGCGGTGGGGTTGGGCTCGAGGACCTCCACGGCGGCTCGGAGGCCTTGCTGCACCTCGGGGCCACAGAGCCAGGCCCAGGTTTCGGTGCCGGGGTAGTCGAAGGCGCGGGCGAGGAACTGCAGCCCGAAGGCGCGGCTGAAGGCGCGGTCGGCGCCGCCGTCGGGCGGCGGAGGTGAGCGGTGCGTCGAGCGGGCCTGAAGCCGCCTCGGGTTCGCTGACCTCGGCACTTGTCGGCGTGTAATTGCCGAAGACCGAGCGGCGCGAACGGGGCGCCGGGGCGCAGGCGAGGGAGCCGGGGACGGGGACGGGGACGGACATGGTCGGTGGGGCTAGATCGAATTGGCGTGCTGGGGGCCGCGCAGGTGAAGGGGTTCTTCGACCTTGGTTTCGATGATCTTCGCGCCGTTCTTCGCGTAGCCGATGACGGTGTCGTCGAACAGCTCGAACCGGCGTCCGCGCACGGTGGTTTCGAAGACCTTGGGTCCCGGCTTGATCTCGTAGCGGAAACACATGCGGGCGTCCTTGCCGAAGAGCTGGAGCACGGCGAGCAGTTCGCGATCAGGATGGGCGTAGCGCTCGACGGCGGCGTCAGCGCCCGGCCCGAACATCTGGCGGAGGTATTCGAGGGGAACCCAGCGCGGGGGGATGTAGTAGCCGTTGGGCTCGGTGCCAAACTGCGGGTAGAGCGGCAGGGCCACCTTGGCCACGTGCACCAGGTAGTACAGGGGGTGATAGCGGTCTTCTTTCCACGTGCCGTCCGCGTTCATTTCGACCAGGCCATGCAGGCGGATGTGACCGACACACGCGGCCATGCAACGGGTTTGCATGGGCACACCGCCGCCATCGGGATCCAGGCCTTCGACCCGCGGGAAGCAGCCGATGCACTTCTCGGTCGTGCGGGTGGTGCCGCGGTAGTGGGTTTTCTTGTACGGACACGCTTCCATGCACTTGCGGTAGCCGCGACACCGTTCCTGGTCGACCAGCACGATGCCGTCCTCGGGGCGCTTGTAGATGGCATTGCGGGGGCAGGCGGCGAGGCAGGCCGGGTAGCTGCAGTGATTGCAGAGACGGGCGAGATAGAAGAACCAGGTCTTGTGCCGGGGGCCCAGTTCACCGCCGCTGAAGGCCATCTGACCCTTGTGCCCCTGCTCGGACGCCGAGGGGTTGTCTTCAAAGCGATTCGGGGCGGCCCATTCCTCGTCGGCGGGCAGGTAGCCGAGGGCGCGCTGGGCGCCTTCGGGACTGACGTGGGTCTTGGCGACCTCGAAGATGGTCTTGCCCTGGAACTCGCCGTAGGGTGCCCGGAGATCCCGCGGGGTGCCATTCCAGACCTGGCCACCGGGGTTGGCCTGGTTGAGCAGGTCGAGGAGCTTGACATCCCAGTGGTGGGGATAGCCGCCGTAGGGTTTGGTTTCGACGTTGTTCCACCACATGGCTTCCTGGCCCTTGTTGAAGGTCCAGGTGGACTTGCAGGCCATGGTGCAACTCTGACAGCCAATGCACCGGTTCAGGTTGAAGACAAAGGCGAACTGCCGGTCGGGATACGCCGCGTCATAGGGGTATTCCATGTCGCGACCGAGTTGCCAGTTGAGAACAGTGCTCATGAGTCAGGAAGGTACGAAGGGCGAAGGGCGAAGGGCGAAGGGTTGATGCGGAATCAGGGGTTAGGCGAGGGGGCGGGTCGGCCCAGCGCACCTCCCGTTTCCACCAGCCGAACACCTCCGTGATCTTGGCCTTCACGAAGTCCTCGCCCCGCTGTTGCAGGACGAGGTGGACGCCGGTGTAGTGGGGGTTGCGGAACAGGGCGAGGATCTGCCGATGATTGTGGCCGAGGCGGAGAAACTCCTCGATGAAGCACTCCGCCATGGGCTCGGTGGTGTCGTGGTCGGTCAGGAGACCGACGCCACGCAACTCCATCGGATCGTCGGGGTCGATTTCGTCCTTGGGCATGGGACAGAGGGCGGCGGGGGTTACTCGTAGCTGGCCTCGCCGCTGGAGGGGGCGAGGCGGGTGGCGAAATCGCCGGCCAGGTAGTGCTTCATGGTCTCGTTGGCCGCCCCGGGGAGAGGCCGTCGGTGCCGCCTTTCCAGGCGCCTTTGCCGCCGAGACCACCGTCTTCGCCCTTGGTGATGCGCACGAGGCACTCCTTGGGCACGGTGTTGACGGCGTGGTTGTCGGCCTCGCCACCGAACATGAAGCCCATGAACGCCTTGGTCTTGTGGAAGAGGGTGTCAGTCTGGTGCATGGGCATGTGCCAGTTCCGATTGATGGACTGCTGCGAGCCGAAACGGAAGTTGGCGATGTAACCGTTTTCGGTCAGCGACAGTCCGTCGGGCCGGGTCTGTTGCGCCTTCACCGTCTTCTCGGTGGCGATGAAGGTGCCGTGCTTCATCATCACCACGTGGTAGGGATAGGCGCCGTTGAAGGTGACGCGGAGCATGAGGCGGCTGACCTTGTAGAAGGGATCGCTGGGCGTGGCGCCCAGGTAGGGGCGATCGGCGGGATTGGCATCCACATAGACGTAGTCGCCGTCCTGCAAGCCGAGATCGCGGGCGGCCTGCGGGTTCATGTGAAGCTGATGTTCGCTGACATTGGGCAGGCGTTTGTCGAGGCGATAGGGATCGCCGAAGTTCGAGTTCCAGATCAGATGCCAGTCGACGTTGGCCCAGGAGGAATGGACGCTGTGGCGTGACTTGGGGGTGAGGCAGTAGAACTGGTATCCCCGCTCCCAGAGGAAGTTCCGGGACGCCTTCACGTCTTTCCACGGCAGCTTGACATTGCGGATGGTGCGTTCGTCCCAGTGTTCGGCATCAAGGGGGATACCGTAGTCGTTCGGCCGCACCCAGGGGTTCGAGCTCACGATCACGTTGGGCAGGTACGGCGTGGCCTCGGGACCTTCCCGATGCACGATGAAGTTCTCGCCGCACTGGAGGGCGGTGGGATCATCGGTGTAGGAGTGGAGCCGGCCCGTGTCGGTATAGAAGGGCCAACTGTCATGGATCTGCTCGTAGAACGGGATCCGCGGGTAGGTGCGGAAGTTCATCAGTGCGCCGCCGGGCGGACCGTACTTTCCGGCCATGATGTCTTCCACCCGGTAGCCGGCGGTGGTGGTGCAGGTGTCCGAGCAAGCGTTGGATGTAGACCTGGCGTTTGCCGACGTGCTCAAAGTGGAAGTAATCGTGGAAACGGGTGTCGCCCGTGACCTGGGCCAAGCCCTTGGCGATGCCGGCCAGAATGGAGAGGTCGTCCTTGGAATCGTAGAGCGGACGGATGCCCCCCTTCCAGATCTGGAGGAACGGATTGGAGCAGCTCGCGGTGATTTCCAGATCCTCGAACTCGCACCAGGAATTGGCGGGAAGGGCGAGATCGGAATACTCGACGGAGGCCGTGGCCTGGATGTCGATGCTGACAATGAGCTCGACGCGCGGGTTGACGTTCTTGATGACGCCGTAGGCCCACTTGGCGTTGTTGATCAGGTTGACGTTGGTGAAGAGCATCGCCTTGGTGGGCGTGGGCATGTGCGTCTGGCCGGTGAAGACCTTGCGACCTTCCTTGGGGGTGTTGACGATCAAGGGCAGGTCGCCGTGGTTCCAGTAGGCCGGTTCCTCGTCCTTGGTATAGGCATGGGCCTCCACTTCGCGGCCGTGGGCGTGCTCGTTCAGGTTGGGATGGAAGGGGTCCTCGGCCACCCAGCCCTTGAAGCCGGGGCCGGTGAGCTTGGAGCCCTGGAAGAGAGCGGCCTTGTAGTTGCCGGCCCAGCCGTGGACGCCGGCGCCGGGGCGGCCGAGGTTGCCGGTGAGCATGGCAGGCAGATAGGCGGCGCGGTTGGCCTCGGTGGCGTGGAACCAGTGGTTGATGCCTTCGCCCTGGTGAATGGAGCACGGTTTGATGGTGGCGATGTCCTGGGCCAGTTGCTCGATCATGCCCGCAGGCGCGCCGGTGATTTCGGCGACGCTCGCAAGGTCGTAGTCCTGCAAATGGACCTGGTACTGGGCCCACGCGGTCTTGACCTCGACCGTGCTGCCATCGACGAGGGTGAGTTGGCCGGACCAGTCGAGGGCGGGATCGAGGTTCGCCTCGACCAGTTTCCGGCCGACGAGGTCGCGATGGATGGGCTTGGGCGCGTTGGAGCGTCGGTCCCAGATGACGAAGTCGCCGAGCTGGGCGTGCTGTTCCGCCGTCAGACCCTGCACCTGTTTGCTGGGACCATCGTCCGGGAGGGCCGAGCGGTAGTTGGGGAAGACTTCGTGCGCGCGGAGGCGTTTGAGGTTGTCGGCACGGATGAGCAGCGGGAAGTCGGTGAACTGTTTGACGAAGGCGGCGTCGTACCACTGGCGGTCCATGAGCAGGCGGGTGACGCCGAGCCAGAGGGCGGCATCGGTGGCGGGGCGCACCGGGATCCAGTAGTCGGCCTTTGGTCGAGGGGGCGCCGTACTCGGGGGCGATGACGACGATTTTCGCGCCCCGTTCCATGCACTCGATGAACCAGTGGGAGTCGGTGATCTTGTTTTCGACCAGGTTCTTGCCGTTCATGATGATGAGCTTCGAGAACCGGTGGTCGTTGAAATCGCACTCGGAATTCTGCAGGCCGTGGACCCAGGGATGGCCGGGGGCCTGGTCGCCGTGCCAGGTGTAGTTGGACCAGTTGCGGCCGGCGCGGGCTTCCTCGGGGCGGACGCCGCGGACGTGGACGTCGAGGAGCGCCAGCGAATTGTTGAGGCGATACATGCCGTACTTGCCCATGACGCCCAGGAGACCCATGCCCCCCCGGCATTTGATGGTGCGCGTGCCGGCGCCGCCCATGTCCTGGATCATCTCGGGCGGGTAACCCTGTTCGGCGAGCAGTCGGGCGCCCTCTGGACCGCTATAACGCCGCGCAATGGCCTGCAAGCCTCGGGCGATGTAGGTGAAGGCGTCGTCCCAGGACAACCGCTCGAAACGGTCGGTACCGCGGGAGTCAAATTTGTAGCGGGCGCGCAGTTCCCTGGTCAGGTAGGGAAAGCCATCATCGGCCCATTGCTTCCAACCACGGCGCACGATGGGGTGTTTGAGGCGGTAGGGGCCGTAGATGACGCGGTGGAAGGTGTACCCTTTGGCGCAGTGGCGGTTGCCCCAGTTGGAGGAGGCCTTGTTTCCGTAAAGATCTGCGTAGGTGCCGACATCGTACTGCTCACCCATGCGCGTGATGATGCCATTTCGGACGTGGGCGGTGACGCGGCAGTTGTGCGTGTCGTTCGGGGCGCAAACCCAGGAGAAGCTGCTATCGTAGGCGTACTGGTTTCGGTAAAGCTGTTCCCAGTTGCGGTTGGGATAGTGCGCCAGCGGGTTGACGATGTCTGGCTGGGCCTGCAGGTGGCGCAGGGGGAGCAACTGGAGGGCGGCGATGCCGGCGCCCGCCAGGCCGCTGCGCCGGATGAACTCGCGGCGGGAGAGGGAGGTGTCGTTCACGGGTGAGGTGGGGTTCATTCGGCAAGGAGGAGTTGCTGCCAGTTGCTGAAGACCTTCCGGCCATTGCGGTCGCGTTGGGCACCGTTCCAGATGGCCAGGGCCAGCGGCACGGGCCGGCCCGGGGTGAACTGGACGTCCTGGGGATCGGGGCTGGTGAGTTCGCGGAGGAACACCACGCTCCAAAAGCCGTCGCGCCAGACGCCGCGGCCGTGGACGTTCTGGGAGGCGGATGACTGGGTGGCGATGGTGCCGAAGCCGGTCGCGTTGGCGTCTTCGATGGGCGACTTGAGGCCGTGCGAGGCCAGGAGGTTGCCCGCGGCGGCGGCGGTGCGATAGAGCCCGTGCTGAGCCGGTTCGGGATAGACATCCACGTGGAGGGAGGCGTAAGCGCGGTCGACATCCGGCCGCTCACCATCTACGTCCTGTTGCCAGCCAGCCTTCCACTGCCAGACATTGACCGGGTTGTCGGGATCGCCCATGCCGATGAAGGGCGTGCGGCCGGTCAGCGAGAACTGGAGGGCGGCGGCGTCCTGGAAATCCTGGACCCGAACGGGCGCGCCCTCGAACGTTTCGTCGCGCCACTGGAGGAGAAGGGCCAGGGTCTGTCCGTTGTGCAGCGCCCGGACGGCGACCCCTGGCAGAGGATAGGGTTCCGGCCACAGCGGACTGAGCGGGATCCACACGCTCTCAAGTCGTTCCCAGGCGGGATCGAGCGGATCGCGGGGCAGGGGACCGTTGAACCGCGGGGCGGGGAGGTGGCCGTCCGAGGCGAGGATGTCCCCAATCTGGGCCTCCTTGCGGCGCAAGGACTGCACATAGTGCACCAGGTCCCAACGTTCGTCCGGCGGCAGGACATCGTCCGGATATGCCACCATCGGTGTCCCGCCGAGGCCGACGGCGATGCGGGTGTACAGGTCAGCGCCCGTGGCACCGCCGCGGAAGGCGCCGGAGTTGAAGTCGCGCGGGGGATGGGAATTCCGAAGCTATCGACGAGCGTGGGGGCCGAAGGACCATCGCCGGCGCCGGTTTCGCCATGGCAGGAGACACACTGGAGGCGGACGTAGAGTTCACGGCCGCGCGTGATGGAGTCGAAGGTCAGCGGAGGTTCGGGGGACGGTGATGGGGGCGGCCTGGGCACCGGCGGCCTGGGCGGCTTCGAAGCGGTTCAGGCGCCGGCCGTCGGGGGTGAGCACGGCGGTCAGGTACTTGACATAGGGGACGACGGCGCGGCGATCGGCCTCGGGAAGATAATCGAAGGCCGGCATGGAACTTCCGCCCAGGCCGCGCGTGATGCTGCGATACAGGTCTTCATCCGAGGGGAGGGCGCCCGCGGGAGTGGACTGGATCTTGTAGAGGCCGGCGCTGAAGTTGCGGGGCTTGGGATAGAGCCAGACGGCGGCGGGACCGTTGCCCTCGCCGGTGTCGCCATGGCAGGCGGCACAGTGTTGGTCGTAGACGGCCTTGCCCGCGGCGAGGCCGGGAGGCGGCGCCATGGCCTCCGCGGCGCCGGTGTCCGGAGGGCCGAGGCAGACGGCGGAAACGGCCAGGAGGCGAACACAACGAGCGAAGTGCATGGTGGGACGTGTATCACACCGGTTCACGCGATGAATTGATATGCGTCAAGCGAACGGGAGAACGACACGGGGTGGGAGACGGCAGCCGCGTGCAGGCAGGAGGCGTGCACCACCGCGCGTCGTGGGAGGCGGATTCTCTCGTCGCGTCGGTGGTGCGGGGTTAGGCTCGCGGCATGGCGGAGACGCTGGTCGTGAACGAAGTGTATGTGAGTTTGCAGGGCGAGAGCACGTTCGCCGGTCTGCCCTGTGTGTTCGTGCGGCTCACCGGCTGTCCGCTCCGCTGTTCCTACTGCGACACCGCCTACGCCTTCAAAGAGGGACGCCGTTGGCAACGCGAGGAGGTCGAGGCGGAGATCGATCGGCTGGCGCGTCCGTACGCGGCCTGCCTGCCTGGGGGTGACGCGCCGGCGGGGGCACGCCGAAGGGGCGGGATGGCCACACCCGATACGTCTTCGGTTGGCGGTCCGCGGTTGCCGCTGGTGGAGTTGACGGGGGCGAGCCCCTGGCGCAGCCCGCAGTGTTGCCATTGATGCGCGGCTTGTGTGACGCGGGCTTCACCGTGCTGCTGGAGACCAGTGGCGCCCTGGACATCGCGGTGGTCGACCCGCGGGTACACAAGATCATGGACCTGAAATGCCCGAGCAGCGGCGAGACCGACCGGAACCGTTGGGAGAACCTCGGCCACCTGCAGCCCACGGACGAAGTGAAGTTCGTGATCGGGACGGTCGAGGACTACGAGTGGGCGAGGGAGGTGGTCGGGCGGCACCGGTTGGAGCGGGTGTGTCCGGTGCTGTTCTCGTGGGCGGCGCCGCTGGAACCATCCCAACGAGTGCCTTCGTTGAAAGCCGGTCCGCCCGGGCACACGCCGCTGAGCCGGCGCGAACTGGCGGCGCGGATGCTTGCGGACGCGTTGCCGGTGCGGTTTCAACTTCAGATGCACAAGCTGATCTGGCCGCCGGACCAGCGGGGAGTGTGAACGGGAGGACGGGGATGACGCGAACCCGGGCCATTCTCGACCTGCTGGGCGCCTACGAGTCGCGGAACGTGACGTTCAGGGACCCGGACGGCACCTGGCCCATCGTGTGGGAACGCGCGCGCGGTTGCCGGGTCTGGGATGTGGAAGGCCGGTGTTATTTGGACCTGACGGCGGCGTTTGGGGTGGCGGCGGCGGGGCATGCGGCGCCGCGGGTCGTGCGGGCTGGGCAGCGTCAGATGGGCCGGTTGCTGCACGCCATGGGGATGTGCACCCGCATCCGCTGAAGGCCGAGCTTGCGCGCGCGTTGAGCCGGCTCACGTACGGCCGGTGGGGAGCGCGCGGGAAGGTGATCTTTGCGAGTGCCGGGTTTGAAGCGGTTGAGGCGGCGTTGAAGACGGCGTTGCTCGCCACCGGCAGGCCTGGCGTGGTGGCGTTCGAAGGGGCGTATCACGGTCTGGGTTACGGGGCCCTGAACGCGACGCACCGGGGTGAGTTTCGCTCGCCCTTCCGCCGCCAGTTGCGCGAGTTCGCCAGGTTCGTGCCCTTCCCGTTGGCGGCCGAGGACGGCGACACGGCGAGCGGCGGCTCGGGGAGCGGCGCGTTGGCAGGATCGGGCGGCGACCTCGCCACCGCGGCGGTGGAGCGCAGGCTGCGTCAGGTCTTGAGCTCTGGTCGGGTCGGGGCGGTGCTGGTCGAACCGGTGCAAGGGCGTGGAGGGATTCGCGTGCCGCCGCCTGACTTCCTGTCGATGGTGCGACGGGTGAGCGAGGCATGCGGCGCGTTGCTGGTCCTGGACGAGATCTACACGGGCTTTGGCCGGACGGGCCGCTGGTTTGCTTGCGAGCATGCGGGGGTCGTTCCGGACGTGATCTGTCTGGGGAAAGCTTTGGCGGGCGGATTCCCGCTGTCGGCGTGCGTGGGGCGGGCGGAGGTGATGGACGCGGCGTGGCCGGAGTCCACCGGGGAGGCGATTCATACGAGCACGTTCCTGGGCCACCCGGTGGGTTGCGCGATGGCGCTGGCCCAGATTGCGGAGATTCGGCGGTTGCGGCTGGTGCCACGCAGCGAGCGATTGGGGCGGCTGCTGAGGCGGGGCCTGCGTGGACTGGGGCGCGAATGGGGCGGGCTACGCCTGGCGGCCCGGGGTCTGGGGCTGATGGCGGGCCTTGAGTTGTGTCGGCGCGACGGATGCCCGGCCACGGAGGAGACGTTGGCGGTGATCAAGAGCCTGCTGCAGGAGGGATGGCTGTGCCTGCCGGAAGGCGAGGCGTCCAACGTCATCGGATTCACGCCGCCGCTCACCATCTCCGAGCGACAGTTGGAGGCGGCGGTTCGCGCGGTGGGTCGAGCGGTGGCGGATGCAGCGGGGAAGCGGCCGGTTTCCGGGGGATGCACTCGGCGGCCATGAGCGAGCTGGTCGGGTGGAGCATGGCAGTCAAGTCGCCGGGCACCGCAGGGCCGTTCTGGAGTCGGATTGGGCGGGTGGGCAAATGGATCACCTGTCCCGGGCGGCGGCTCATCTTGGCCAGGAAGGTGGGACAGGTTCGATCCCGCGCGCAGGGCTGACGCCGGGCCCACGCGCGGGCCTCGCCTTGCACGGCGCGTCGCAGGATGCCCAGCACCGTGGCCGCCACCGGATGAGCCACCCGGCAGCGATCCTCACCCGCGCTGACATCCAAGGGATGATGCGTGCCGTTCTCGATGCTCCAGTACTGGCGCGCCAACTCCAGGAGCCGGCGCGCATCGGCTTGCGTCGGCGTCAGGCTGGTGATGAGCCAGACCGTCTCGACCTCCTACCGGCCGTTGGCCAGGCCCCCACGTAGGTCCCGTACCGGCCCACCGACCGGGGCCAAGCTTGCCGCGCCTTGGCCACCTCATCGTTGGTCAGGCCCACCAGGTAGCGGAGGTTGACCACTTCGGCGGCCGAGCGGAAGGCTGCCGAAGCTCAACAAATCACGGTCAACCCGTACTCCCTGAAATGCTCGTCGGCCGTCACGACCGTCAAGTTGTGCAGTTTGGCCGAGGCAATGATGAACCGGTCGAACGGGTCATCATGAATCGCCGGCAGGTCCGCCGCCGCGATGCAGGCGTCCAGCTCCAGCGAGAGCACGGCCAGCCCATGATGTTCCACCGCCTGCTCAAACCAACTCGTGACCGGGCAAGGGAGTTCCAGCTTGCCGCTTCTGACCTTGAGGGCGATTTCAAAGCCGCTGATGGCGGAGACGTGGACGGCCGGTGCTTCAGAAATCGCTTTGATCGCGGCCCGGCTTAGCCGCTTGCTACCGGTGGCCAGCCAGAGCAGAGCGCACGTGTCAAGGATCACCGAAACCTCCGCGGCCATTCGCTTTCGGAAACGGGTTCGACCGGATCGTACTTGATCCTGATTTTGCGGAGAACGGGATGCGGTTGGGTCCTGCGGGTGTGCCGGTGCGGCACAAGGTTGGCGACGGGTCTGCCGTTGCGGCAAATGACGATCGTCTCGCTGGTCGCTTCGAGTCGGGCGAGCAGACTGGAGAAGTTGGTCTTCGCCTCGTGCACATTCACCGCTTTCATGGCGGCGAGATTGGTCCGCTTAGTCCACAGCGTCAAGCTTGCGAGGCACAGAGGGATGGAGGCCAAGACTCGCGAACTCGCCGTGAACGACGGAGACGACGACGTGCCTCCGATGATGTAAAGTGTAGCGGCAGGTGACGATCGAGAAGGACGCGTCCTCAAACAGCAGAGCCGATACGTCGCCCACCCGCCAGCGTGCGTTGGTCAATCCCTTTGCCTCCTGGAGCGCGCGCCCGCTCGACCATCGCCGGCGTGAGGTCGATGCCAGTGGCTTGGCACCAGGGAAGCGTCCTGTTCCTGCCGGACCCGCTCAGGGGCCATGGACCGCGGAGGGTGCAGGCTGGAAGCCCGCACCACAGGTTCAGGGAGCGCCCCCCTTAGCCCCATCCCCGATGTTTGTAATCGGCCGAGAATCCAAGACGGGGCGTCCCTCCACCGATTACGGACATCGGGGATGGGGGAGGTGACGGGTCGGGCGGTTCATGGGAAGTGGGAGTTCGCTGGGCCTTCAGTCAGTCCGAATGCGGTCAGGCCGGGTGGCCTCCTCCCACCCGCCCCCCGGCGCGAAACCTAAATAGACAGATGGTCTGGTTCAAATGCCATTCTGGGGGCCGCCATGGAGCCGACGTACTTTCACGCGTGCTTGCCTGAGTGGCAATCAGATCGTTCGGGCAAAGCCATGACCCAAACTGGTGGGTCACTGTACTTCCACCGCACCGATGTCGCTGCCGTCCCCATAGCTCGCGTGGGGAATCGAAGGGAGTTCTTCGGCCGGGGCCGGCCGCGCTGGTCGGTGCTCGACGCCGTTGCGCCTTCCCTGGTCAATGGCCTTGCTCCTGGGGAGTGGGGCCATGGTGGGGGTGGGGCCGCCGTTGTCCTGCAATGGGCCGAGCTCGATCGAGGGGATTGGCGACCGTGCCGACCTGGTCTCCGGTCGCGCCCCAGCCGGTGCTGAGGCCAGCAGTTCCGATCAGGTTATAGCCGAGGGAAAGGAAGGAGCCAGCACTCCCCCAACACCGGCAACACCAGCATTCCCAGCGATGATGCTGTTCGAAACCTGCACAGCGGTCAAGGAACCCTGCAACCAGATTGCGGCATCAGAAGATGCGCTGTTACCACAGACCGTTGTGCTTAACACCTTTAGTTTACAGTTATAGGCGTAGATTCCGCCGCCGATGCCGGCCCGGTTCCCTGCGAGCGTGCAGTTCTCAAGGCTGACTTGGCCTGGGCCGAACGCTGTTCCGCCCCCGCAGTTTCCTGCGCTATTGTCGGAAATCGTGCAATCCTGAATGACGCAAGTAGCTCCTCGGTCCGTGACGATACCGCTCCCATAGCCGGCGGCCGTGTTATTTCTGAGCACGCAGTCTCTCATCGTCAGCGTTCCAAAACCACGATGCCCCCCTCCGGCAGCAGCTTCCCCATGATGGTGAGGCCGACGAGAGTGACAACTGATCGATCATCGATCTGAAGACTCCACTCAGGCCTTGAGCGTCAGCGGTAACAACCCTGGCGCTGGGCCCGATGATTTTGAGGTCCTTGTTGATTACCAACTGACCACTCGTCAGCTTGATCGTTCCGGTGAGTCCCGGGGCGAAGACGATGGCGTCGCCAGATCGGGCATCACTGATTGCCTGGCGGAGGGAGCCGGCGAAGCTGTCGTTCAAGTTCCGCACCGTCAAGGCGACTGGAAAGAGTTGCACCCCCTTCCTGGAGCAAGGTCATCCGCCAAAACCGAGAGTTCCCTCCCCGAGCACGCCGCTCAGCGGCAGATGGAGAATCTCGGTTGCGCCGACCTGAACTGGTCGCCGCTCGATCGGGAGCCACGTCTCGACCCCCGCCCAGCCCCGCGACCGTTTCAACCAGCACCCCGGGATCGTCCGCGGGCCAGCTCAAGTCAGGGGCTCAGGCAGTTGTCGGGTCCAAGGCGACCTGGATGCGGGTGTGTTCCTGCCGTCGCAACAAGCCGACTTCCTGGTCCGAGAGGGCGCGCGAATACAGGCGCACTTCATCCAACATCCCGTCGAACACGTCCGTCGGCGCTCCAGCCTGATCGCGCGCCCCGATGAGGAGGTGCTGGGAAGTGTATTCGGGCGCGATGTTGCTGGCGGTGCTCGCGACCAGCGCCCCGTCCAGGAACAATGCGTTGGTCTCCCATCGAACCGATAGGCCACGTGATACCAAGCGCCCGGCGCCGGGTTGAAGGCCACAGCCACCGCCGGCGCATCCGGCGAAGGCCCTCCTGCCCGACCGCGCAATTGGCCGTCCGCATACCACAACGCGAAGGACTCCGGCGCGCCAGGCTGTGTGGCTTTGCTCAGGATGCCCTGAACGCGCGTGGCCGACCGGAAGTTCACCCACGCGGCCGTCGAACCGGACGAAGTGCAAGGTGGGCGCGTCGGGGGACCTCCAGGTGCGTTCCGCCCGTGAAATCGAACGCCTGGCCAAGTTTGCTCTGCGCCGCGTAGGCGATAGCCGGAGCGCCCGAAGCGTGATGCGGCCCGGCTGAATCCCTCCCATTTCCTCAGCCCGCCACCATGCGACCAGGCCGCGGGTGATCGGGCTATCCGGGACGATTCCGCCCACCCAGTCAATGTCATCGCCGGGCAGCGTATCGAGTCGTTCGATGATCCCCCGCCGTTCGCGTCCACCCGGAAGATGCCGTTCCGATCTTCCGGCTTGCCGGCCCCCAGAATCTGTAGCCCGTCCAAAGTCCAGACGGCGTTGGCTCGAAACCCCGCGTTGGCGCCGCTCACGAAGGTCAGGACGGTCCGGTCGGAACCGTCCGGCCGGAGCTTGACGAGGTTGCCGGGGCCTCGCTGCATCTGGATGGAGTCGGCATTCGCGACGAGGATCCATTACCCGTCGGGGGACCAGGTGGGATAGACATCCTCGCCCGAGGCCGGTGGCAAGTAGTGTTTGCCCGTCCCGTAGGCATTCGCGGTGCCAATCTGCCTCAGGCTGAGGTTGTGAAAAGCGATGCGGCCGGTGAACGGGTCCGCAGCGGGGCTGTCGTCCCAACAGTGACCGCTCACCAGGGTGATCGGCACGGCACCCGAGCGGGCGACCTGGAGGATGGAACACTCGGCGTCGAAAAGGACTTGGCGGCCTTCATCGGCGAAGCTGACGCCGATGACGTAGTCGTGGTTCTCATGCAGCATGCGCTCGCTTCCCTCCGCCAGGTCGCGAACATAGACGTTCCCGTGGCCTGCCAAGGCGCCGTTGTCTCGCAGGTAGGCCACGTACCGGCCGTCCGGGGAGAGCCGCGGACGCGTGCCTTCCATGAGGTAAGTGTCCCGGCCGGTGGCAGGATCAAAGGCCCAGATGCTGCCGTCCGATCCGGTAGTGCGGCTGTACACAATGCTGCCGGGAACCAGGGCCTCACCGCGCGGACTGGCGAGCGTTTGCGCTGGATATGCGAACAGGTTCTGCACCTCCGCATTGCTCAACGTCCGATCGTATACCTGCACCTCGTCCACCAGTCCGGTGAATCGCCCGGTGGCAACACCATGGACACTGATCCCCCAATCAGAAACGGCGCGTTGTTCAGCACCACGGGTTCGCTGGCGCCGGTCGCCGCCAGCGCACCGTCCACGTAGATCCGCTCGCTGCCGCCGGCTTGGTACACGCCCACCAATTGGTGCCAGTTCCCATCGTTGACGCTCGCGGACGAAGTCACGCCATCGCGGACAAACTCGGAGACCACGAAGGTCGCCTTGTCCGGCGCGCCGCCGCCCCCGTGGGATTGATCGCGAAGAAATAGCCGTTCTCGCTGAACGCCTCGTGTTTCCCCAGCACGACCGTGTCACCCTCCGTGGCCGTGGTTTTCACCCACAAGACGATGGAGAAGTCGCCATTGGTTAGTCCGAGCGCGTTGCCCATCGAAACCCAGCCATTCTGCGTGCCGTCCAGCCGGATGGCGTTCCCGGCTATGCCACCCGGCACGAACGTGGCCCCCGTCGCGGAAAGTGCGCCGTCCAGCGAACCAAGGCTGTCGCGGGCGATGGCGCCGTCGGCTTCGTCGAAGTGCCATTGCGCCACGACGCCCGCCTGGCCCGCGCCCATGCCAACGAGGCTGGTCACTGCGGCCAGGAGTCGAAGAGCCCTTTTGGTCATGGAGATCACGGTGGGAGGAGACTCACGCGGTAGAACCGATGTGGGGCGGTCTCGGGCAGCGTGAGATTGACTTGGGAACTTTGGGCCAAGACCGCCGCCCCGGTCGGTTCCCACGGAGCGTTGATCAGGGCGGCGCTCTGTTCCACTTGATAGCGGCGTCCCGGTGTGGCACGGAACTCGACCTGCACTTCGCCGGCCTCGTGGGCAATCCGAGTAAACCGAAAGCCGCTCTGGGGATCACGCGGGTCCGTGTCACTCAGATATTCGACGAGGTTCGAGAGGCCATCGCCATCCGTGTCCAAGGCAGCGTCCCGCGGATTGTCCGGGTCCAACTCGTGTCGGACTTCCCAGCCATCGGGCAAGCCGTCCTCATCCCGGTCGGCGGTTGCGTTGGCGGCGGTGCCCCGAGGAACCAGGTGGCGCCGAGCGACTCCACGTGGCCGTCCCCGGAGGTCGAGAGGACCAGCATGGCGCCGTGGTCGGTCTGCTCCAGGCTCAGCGCGGCGACATCGTACTCGCCCACCACGGCAACCAGGCGCGTCGGTGTGGTCGCGGTCGGTTTGGCCCAGAGCTCGACACGACGGACATCGGGGCTGGCCCCCTGCGGTTGTCGGACGCCATGGGGGCCACCCACCAGCGCGCGGGCCAGTTGCGGCACGGTGTTGCCCGCCGCCGGGATCAGATACAATGACCTGCCCGACACCCGCACGTTGTCCACGATGACCGTCTCGTCGGGTTGGGGATAGATGAGGGGCGATCCGCGCCTCGAGGGCGACACAGCCAGTCCCCAGGCAGGCCCGCCACCACATCGGCGGAGCCGCAGGCGCAATCCCGCACGACCTGGCAGTCCCGCTCGAAGGGGTCCACTCCCACCGGACACGGGTCAAGGGCGTCGGGAATCCCGTCGTTGTCGTCATCGAGGTCGGCGCAGTTCAACAGGCCATCGTGATCCGGGTCCGCGTGGGCTGGGCCGTAGACGTCGCCGCTGCGCGGGTTGCAGCACGGACCGAAGTAGGAGCCGATCCTTTCGGTGGGATCGTCCGGATGCTGGTCCGGAGCGTTGCGGCTGCCGCGGGCGTCGGCCAGGGTGTTGTAACAACCATCGCCGTCGCGGTCCCGGTCGCAGACGTCGCCCTGCCCGTCGCCATCGAGATCCTCCTGGCGGGGGTTGAAGACCCGCGGGCAAGTTGTCGCAGACGTCACCGCGGCCATCGCCATCCGCGTCGGCCTGGTCGGGATTAGGTACCAGCGGGCAATTGTCGCGACTGTTGACGATGCCGTCGCCATCCGTGTCGAGCGTGTCCTCGACGCCGTCGCATTCGTTGTCCCCGAAGCCGACGCCGACCGCGAACCAGGCGTTGCGGACCGTGCAGACGTCGGTGTACGTGAAGCCGTGATCGCCGCTGGCGGCCCACGCTCGCGCGGTGGTGACCTCGAAATCGCGGGCGACCTGGAACGTCGCGTTCCTGGGGAGGTGGACCAACGCGTGGAAGAGCAAATCGCGCATCTTGGCCAGACCCATCCCGGCCACGGCGACGTTGTTGAAGACGCCGCCCTCCGCCATCAGGTAGGCGGCCTTGTTGGGAATACCGCTGTTGCTGTGGACCCCGCCGGAATCAGAGGTGGTGAGCACGTAGCCGGACATCTTGTCGGGCTGCGCGTAGGTCGGCGGGGACTGCAGGTCCTGCAGTGCGCCTGCGCCGCTCGTCACTTGCTCGCCGATGGTCCAGTTCAGGTCGCCCTTCTGCCGGTCGGCCACCACGGCCATCACGTCGGCGAAGCTTTCCGTTCAACGCGCCGGACTGATTGAGGTAGATGAGCTGGCTGCCCTCATCGCTGCTGATGATGGCATGGGTGGAACTCGTGGGTGAGCACCTCGAAGTCCATCATGCCGGTGCTGAACTGGATGAGCTCGCAGCCGGAGTTCCATTGGGCGTTCGGACCATTGGGCACGGTTGCGTGAATGAATATTTCGATCTGACCGCCGTCCTCGTCCCAGGAATGCCAGCCGAAGCTGTCGTGGAAGAACAGATAAGTGTCGCGTGCGAACCACCACGCGCCCACCGCATCCGGGTCCCGGTCGTAGCGTCGTGGTTGAAGGAATCCTCGTCGCCCACGGTCACATCGTCGCCGAGGTTGAAGCACGCGTTGTTCTGGGCGCTGGCTTCCTCCTCCGCGTCCTGGAGATCGAGGTCAAAGCTGGTCAACCCGCTGTCGGACATCGTCAGCGGCAATTCGAACACCACGGCGCCCGTGTCCGCATCCACGAACACCTCGGCCCGCGCCTCATGACTGAACCTGCCACACCCGCACCGGTGGCCCGGCCAGGTCCAGGAGTTGGGGGATCGAAGACCTCCAGCCGCGTCGGCTTCCGCAGCGTGGTCACGGATTGCTGGAGCGCCGCGAGCGCCGCCGCCTCGGCCTGCCCGGCGGTCAGTCGCGGGTGCCGCCGACAAATCCAGGGCCGCCAGACGTTCGTTGGGCACCACCCCGCCAGCGGTCCTGAATACTTCGTCGCCGACAAGCGACGGCACGATCTCACTCGTGAACACCGCTCAACCCCCCGAGGCGCTGGCGCAGGGCCACGGTGCTCGAGCGGCCCGGTGCGCACCCCGGCCGAGCTCGAAATCGCGTTCCGGCGCGGACAGACCGAACAGGTCGCGGTAGGTCTGCAGGGAAGTTCAATCCGCGTTCAGCGGGCGTGGCCCCGCTCACCCGGATGCGCGTGTTCAAGGCTTCCGGCACGCCTGCGCGATACGCGACTACGACGGGTTCAGGGGAAGCGGGCCCGGGTAAAGCGCGCAGCGCCAGGACCTGCGGGTCCGTGATCGAAGGCGCCAGAACGTATTGCACGCCTGAGGGAGCACCGTCTCGCCCCGGTTATCGCTGACGACGACATCGTGCGGCCGAACAACGCCCCTTCCGGCAGTGGCGGCACCTCGCCCCGACGAATGGACGTGGACCAAGTCGCTGAAAGGGCAGTCCACAACCCACAATTCGTCCACCGCGAGCAGGTCGGTCCCTTGCACCCTGACCCACGTCTCGCGGTCGCTCGGGATTCGGTGGGGGAGGATGGATGTCAACGTGGGGAGCGGCGCGGTGGTTGAATCAAAAACTGTCACGGGGGAATTCGCCGTGAGCCACGTGCCCGCGGCGTCGGTGGCCGTGCAGGCCGCAGATCGTTCCGGGCGGCAGCACGGAACCTGACAGCGGTTCACAGGTGATCCGGACCGGGCCGGCGCGATCATCCGTGGCGGTGACCTCGAACCCGCACACGACCGTCCCAGCTTCCGTCCCCACACCCCGTCACAAGCCGGTCAGGAGATGCAGCACCAGAGGCGTGGTGTCAGGGCGACGATCCTGCCGACCCAGTCCAGCGGATCGCCGACCGGTGTGTTCAGGCGCGACCGGATTCCGCCGGAGCCATCGGCGGCAATGACGTACACACCGTTGGTCCCGTTATTCGTGCCCGCAGCGAGGAGGCTTTGGCCGTCAGGCATCCACGCCGCGCCATTGTAGAAACCTTCGTTGGCGTTCGTAACGGTCGTGAGCCACAGGAACCCGGTGCCGTCCAGCCAGACCTTGATCAGGTTCCCCCGCGCCTTGTTAGGTCGGATAGAACTCGCCACGCACGGCCGCAATCCATTCTCCGTCCGCGACCACAGATCGGGCCAGGCCTCGTCGAGCGTGGCACGCGGCAAAAACGCTTGTCCGAACCAGATCCAGTGTTATTGCTACCTGAGCAACACCGGCTGAGACGTTGTCAAGGCATCTGACCGGTCACCGGCCTCACGCGCCTCTTCGGCTTGCCGTCGAAGTAAATCTGGAAGGCATGGCCGTGAGCCACCTGCTTTAATCGCGATTCATGCGGTAGATGCCGCAGGAGTGATCGAAGACAATCTGCGTGCCATCGGCGGAGGGAAGCTGCGGGCGCCAGCCAGGTAATCGCCCTGTGTGAACACCTTCGCTGTTCGGCGCCAAATTGCAGAATCCTGGACATACAGGTTTCTTTGGCCTGCAAACGGATCCTTGTCCTGCAGGAACAATAGCTAATGTCCTCAATATATACTCCGAAAAGCACACTATCAGCCAAACGCCGTTCTTCGCCCGTGCGGGGTCAAACCACCAGACGCTCCTCGTAGTCCCGGCCCGCCGCCCTTTCCATAGATAACCTCGGCTGCCATCGACGCTGGAGGCAGACAGAAAGGCCTGAAAGCCTTCCTGGTTTAAAAAAAGAGGGATGCTAACTTCCGCGGCGGACAAGGCGCGTCGAAGACACTGGAGTTCGTCCACTGCCCTATAGAAGCCGTTGCCCACGGTGTCGCTGCGCATCCCGGGATGGCGGGCCGGTGGCGAAGGTGAAACCAGATCGTAGGCCCGCGTGCTCCCGCCCGGCCATCGAGGTAGAAGGTGACGGTTACCGGACTTTGGCGATCGCCACGTGATGGAACTTCGAGGTCGGTGACTTTGAGATCGTCCGCGGCGACCGAGCTGGCGTCCACCTTGGTGAGCACCGGATGACAACCCCGCCGCCGGCCTGGCGGAGTCCGGAACGCGCATCCCCCTGACCGTAGCCAAAGATCACGCTGCCGAAGGCACCTCCCAGCCCGGGGTCGCGGATGACTCTGCGAGGCAACGGCGTGTTGCACCCAGGCCTCGACAGTGAAGTCCTAGCGTTGAAGCCACAGGCTGCCACCCACCAGCACACCGTCCCCATGCTGTCGAGGTGGGAACGTCGGTTCCACTACAAGCCTGGGGGCAAAGCCGGCATCGCCTACCAGCGCGACAAGACCAGCCATTGACGCAAACCAGGACGTCCCCACTGGCGGTCTAACAGCTCCACCAAGCCCGCCGGCGCCACCACGCAGTCGCCGACCGCCTGCACCAGGCCGAACACGAGCACGAGGAGCGCTGCGACCAGGCAGGCGCGGGGAAGGCCCTGGGCTCTCACAAGACAGAAACGAATCGGGAGACATCGCGCTGGGGTACCTGACGACACAATGACGGTCGTACTATAAAAGCAAAGCATCTGCCGTCAATGAGGCTCACGAATTGTCGTGCACGGTGAGCGCCGCTCCGTCGCCCGCAGCCCACCGACGTCCGTATGGCGCTGCGGGAGAGCGGTCGCTCCCACCGCCGCCGGTGACCCGGCCGTCGGTGGCCGCCAGCAGGAAGCCGTAGTTTCTGCGCGCCGTTCACCGTGCCCGTGCTTTTGTATTGGGCCTCGCGCCCTTCTGGTACTTCGAAACGAACTGAAGGTGGCCTGGTCGCCGTTGCTGTCCGTTACGGTCACGCGCACCGAATTGACGCTGGCTGAGGCGTAGGCGCGCGACGCGCTGGCCTCGCCGTTCACCGACGGAAACCACGGCCGTCGAACTCCCGTCGTCCCAGGCAAACGTGACGTGCTGGTTGTCCTGCGCGCCGACGGCCTGGAATGAAACCGTGACGGTGGCGCCGCGCCGACGGCCAACGGATCTGCCGGGCCAACGACCGAATTGATCACCGGCGTCGTGTCGGCGAGAGCGAACACCGTTCCGGCCAGCTCAGTGATCTTCGGCGTGCCGGGTGTCGTCGAAAGTCACGGTGAATCGGCCGCCCGAGACGGTGCCGTCCAGATTGTCGGTCGTGTCTGTCAACGGACTCGTGTCGCCGCTGCTCTTCACCGGTATCCAAGTGGTGCCGTTGAGCCAGGCAAGTCGGAGCGAGGGATTCGTCGCTGCCGGCAATGGTCGAGGGATAGAAGAGGCGGGCGGTGATGGAATCGCTCGCGTCGGCACCAGAGGCCTGGATGTCGTAATAGGTTCCTCCGCGCCGATGGCGGGGACCGCCCGGAGGCGTGCCCGAGTACACCGCGGCGCTGAGCACCACGGAATCCCCATCCACGCTTCCCACGCTCGCGTTCTTGACAGTGAAGGGACTGGACTTGAAAGGCCCCCTCCTGGATTGCGAAGGGTGACCAGGGCTACGATCAAATCGGGTGTGCTGACGAGATCGCTCGCCGGGATCTGCGCCGTCACCAGACCGAAGTTGAAGCAGGTCGTGGGTCTGGAGGAACCGTTCCAGAGGATCTCGGCCCCCCGCAAAAAGGCGTTTCCCTGAATGCTGAGTGTGAAACCAGCCGATTCCGCGACCGCGGAGTTTGGGCTGATCGCCGTGACTTGGGGGATGACTTCCACGACGGCATTCAAGCCGGCTCCGCCGAACCCGTCGGCGTCGCTGACGTCGTTCCACTCGCCGGTGGTGGCGATGGTTTGGCCTTCCGATTGCCAGGTCGGGGCGAACATGTGCCCCCAGAACTCACCGGCTCCGTTGAGGTTGTTCGGTTCACCTTCGGCCCAGTTGGCGAACGACACGGGTTCAGCGCTCGACCAGGCGAATTCCGCCCGGCGCGCCAACGGGTCGCCCGCGTTGACGGTTGGATCGGTGTCGTACAAGCCGATACACAAGTGCCGGGCAATGGCGTCCGTCGCGCCGGGGATCGCTTCGTCATGGTGGCGCCATTGGTAGCTCAAGCCGGGATTTCTCACGGAGAAATCCCGGCTAAGGCAAGACCGCCACGTTGGACGGGCTCTTTCTGAGCTGCCATGATTCAGGGAGAACACACAGCTCGCATCGTCTTGAAAGCCGCAGTCGACCTGGAGCTTTCGTTTGTAGGCCGGGGCGGTCTTGCTCGTAACCCGCATTTCTTGTGAGAAATGCGGGTTAGCTCATGGCCGCCTCCAGCGACGCCAACCCGCCAGCCCGAGCAGGCCCAGGCCAGCGGCCAGCCCGCAGGCTGCGGGTTCGGGCACGGCGGCCTCCACCAGTCGCACGTCGTCAATGTTGCCGGGCACGCCCGGAGTCGAACTGAACCGCAGCGTGTACGGTCCGGACACGGCTGGCGCGAATAGCAGACTTTGCTCCGTCCAGTCGGAGTAGTCGCTGAGGCTGAACACGCGGGTCAGTTCAGGTGCGCCGCCGGCGGGAGCCAGTTCGACGGTCACCCGGCCGTCAAGGTAACCGTAGTTCATGTAGAACGTGGACTGGAGGAAGCTGAGCTCGTAAGTCAGCCCCGCCGTCAGCGGTGTCGCAATGTCCTGCCTCAGCACGCTGTATCGCACGCTATCAGCGAGGTAGCAGAACTGGGCTCCCGCCGGCGTGGGGTAGAACACGCTGGGCGGCTGGGTGCCATAGCTTCCAATGATGTCCATGTACCCGTCCGCGTGCTCGACCTGCCAGACGCCGCCGAAGGTCTGACCGGTGGTATAGATTGCGTAGCTCCCCACGACCGGCTCTTCGAAGCTGCCGTTCTGGATGAGGTCTTGCGCGGAGGCGCCGATGTGGCCGACCGCCAGTGCGGTCAGCACCGCAGCCGGCACAACGCGACGCCGGCGGGTACCAGGCCTGGAGTGTGAAAGGACGCTGTGTTTCATGTGCTGAGTCATGTGTTGTGGTTTCATGGTTCGTGGACGATTTGGAATCGTCCGCCAGCACATGCGACGCAGCGCCCGGGATTCCCTCAAAAGAGTGGGGCCATTGAAGAAGCCACCGGGGAGGATTTCTTGCTCCGCCTCCTTACGTCCGCGGCTACGGACGTCGGCGGCTACCCACGTGGGCGGTTACCGATCCGGCGTAGCCGCCGAGGTAACGAGGCGGACTCGGGTTAGCCAAACGTGGGGAATTCGCCCCTCACGGCGGCGGCTACCGCGGCGCGGGCAAGAACGTGAACGCCAGCGGGGCGAGCTGTGTTTCGGAAGTCCACGAACAGCTTGGCAGCCCTGGCCCCACCCCGCTCCCTCCTTGTGTCGCTGAAGGGCGATGCTACGTTTGGTCCGCCATGCCAGGAATGGGCGAAGCAGGTGCGAGCAGAGCTCCAGAAAGTCGAGGCCCGAGTAAGACTTGGCGCGGCCTGTGGCTTGGGCTGGTCCTGACCGGGCTGGCCTATCCGCTGAGCGTGGGCCCCATCGACTGGCTCGTGGAACGCGATGTTCTTCCCATTGAGGTGCTCCGTTACCAGGTCCCGCTGTATTCGGTCGCGGGCCGCGTCCCGGCGTTGGGCAGACTCCTTGACTGGTATGTCGAGAAGGTCTGGCGCGTGAATCAGGCCGTACTGCGGGATGCGCCCCCCGCGCTGACAACGAGCCCGTAGCGCCGCGTTCGGATAATCACGTCAGGGCTTCGTCAACCGGAAAAAGGCCGACGCTTCGGTGGCGGGAAGCGTAAAGCTGGTCGAATTCTCGGAGCCGCGCACGTCCTGCCAGTACGGGCTCGCCAACGTCGGCGTCTTCTGCAGCTTCATGCCCAGGGCGGCTTCGTTCCAGGTGAGCGTCAGCCTGTCTTGCGCGAGCGATCGGGACGTGAATGCCGGCAGACCCGTCAATTCGTAGACCAGCAGATTGTAGGCGGAGAGGTAGGCTCGATTCCCGACCACGGTTACTTTGGTGGCTGAAGTGCTGGTTGCGACCCAACCGGCCGGTTCAGGACTGGACGGATTGGAAAGGTCAAAAATCTGCAACCCTGGCAGCCCCGTGCGTCCAGTTGCTTCTTCGAACCCCCAATCCATTGCCACAAAAGCGTGCCGGCCGGCCAAGGTGATGTCCCGCGCCCAACCTTCGAGCGGATACCCGCCCAAAGACTGCGGGTTGGCTGGATCGCTGAAATCAATCACCTGCAGTCCCGCTTCGTTGTCCACAGCAAAGACGACATTCGAGGGCGTCGGCGAACGAGAGCACCCTCAATCCGGCATTGTTGTCTGCCAGGTAGACGTAATCGCCCACGACGGCCACGGCTCCGGCATCGCCGCTCCATCCGTCGTCGCCGACGCGTCGGGGAGCAGCCGGATCGGAGACATCGAGAATTTGAATGGCTCCGTCCGCCACGAAGACGTGATCTCCGGAAACAGCCAACCGCAGCGCGAACGTGCTGCCCGAGTAGCCGCCCACGCGCCGGGGGGCAGCCGGGTTCGTCACATCAATGACGTGGAAGCCCGATTGATCGCCCGCCACATAGACGTAGTGGCCCGCAACCGCCAGACTGCGCGCAAGGACACTGGTCTTGTAACCGCCCGCGCGCCTCGGATTCGCCGGGTCCGAGATGTCGAGGATTTGAATCCCACTGCACCGGACGCAGCGACAAACACGTGATTGCCTGAGACGCTGATGTCGAAAGCGTAGCCACCAACTTCGTGTCCGCCGAGACGTTTGGGCGACACCGGCTCGGAGATGTCAAGTATCTCGAAACCGGCGTCTCCGAGGGTCACGTACGCGCGATCTCCGACCACGCGCACGGCATTGGCGTACCCGCGCGGGAAGCCCGGCCATTGGCTTCTCAGAACCGGCTTGAGGTCGGCGCCGGACACGGCGCAAGGCAGCATCGCCGCCAGCAACAACGCCGCCAGGAAACGACCGGAGCAAACGGAGAGCCCTTTCATGATTCCTCACGGCGCCGCGAGTTTGCGCGTGATCCAGTGCAAGGTTCCGGCGGTGTCTCGCGCGTAGCCGGTGGCGAAAAGATTCCCTGCGGCGTCATGGGTGATCGCATCCGCCGCGGCAGGCAGGCCCGCGACCATCAAGTAGTCGTCGGTGAACACAAAGGACGTCCCACCGGCCTCGGCCTTGCGAACCAGCCAGTGCCCGACGTTGGACGGGTTCTCCAAGGCGTAGCCGGCCACATACACGTCGTCGGGCAGATTGTCAGACCGCCGGACCGTTGTGACACCTCGCGCAGCAGCATAGCGCATGGCGGTCTCTACTGGCACCCAGGTGCCGGCGGCGCCTCCGCCGGCGCTCCGCCGCACGACCCAGAAGCTGTTCGCGTAACCCGCGACATAGATGATGCCCGTGCTGTCCACCGCGATCGCTTCCGCGCGTGCGCTCCCTTGCTTGGGCGAGGTGGCATCCACCGTGGTCCAGGTCGCGCCGCGATTGGTGCTGCGTCGCACAGTCCAAACTGCCTCACCTTTCTGAAGCAGCGCGCCGACGACGAACACGCTCCCATTCGGATGCGTCGCGGCCGCCATGGCCCCGAGATAGCTCGCCGCGCCGGAAGTGGTGCCGTCTTGAATGTCCACAGTCGCCCAAGCGCCGCCGTTTTCGCTCTTGCGCACCGCCCAACCGCCGGTCGCGCCGTTGGCTTTCGTTACCCGGCCCACGGCATAGACAGTGCCTTGACCGTCAGCCGCGAGATCGGTGCGAGCCGAAGCCTTGCCCGGTGCATATTGGAAGTTGTCACTCGTGGTCCAGGCACTGCCGCCGTCATGGCTCTGGCGGACGATCCAATGGCCCGCGGTCCCATCGCTGATCCCCTCCGCCGGCGTAGAGGATTCCGTTGCCGGCATCGGCGGCGAACGCGCCGTAAGCGGCAGCCGCCCCAGCCCCGAGCGAGTACTGATCCACGACTTCCCAGTTGGAGCCTCCGTCGGTACTTCGGTTGATGATAGCGGACATGGTGCCATCGGTTCCGGTCACGGCGGTGCCGACGGTGAAGATGGCTGTCCCGGTGGCGTCGGTGCCAACGTGTGCGCCTCGCGCGCCCTGGCCGGCAATCGCCTGGTAGTCGTCCACAGTCTCCCCCACGGATCGAGTGCCTGCGCGGCGATTGGGAAGTGCGGTGCCAGCGCCGTGAGCGCCGCGGTAGCCCCAACAGTTTGCTTGTCTTCATAATTGTGTTTCTACGGTTGTCGGTACTTTCGGTTAACGACGAAGCTCAGCGACCGCCGCCGAGAGGCAGGTGGAGCGCAAGAGGCACGTCCATAGTGCCTTCCGCTCGAACGGAAGAGCGGGGGCGGTTCGTTGCAGCGCATGGTTAGGCGAAGAGTGCGATTATGATGTTGAAAGCCTCTGCACATTACTCAGAGTCAATGCCCCAAGGTTGTCCTACGCTTCCTGTGCATTGTGCCTCAAGGGACAGCGATGTAGCAGTCTGAATCGTGCTCAGAGGAACGGAAACTGTCGAATCGAAGTTCCGGATGACTGCCTTCCCAGGAGGCTTTCCTCTATTCCAATCGTCCAGACGTGGCGGTGGCCAGTGATCTTGCCAGTGGCGTCACGAACTGTGGCTACAACTCTCCCTTTCGGTCCCGCTGTGGTCCAGGTCTGTTTCTAGCCTGCACCCGTCATCGAGATAATCCCTGAGGTTGTATCCCAGGCGTCGTGAAACCATTAAACCAGCTCTCTGGATTGTTACCGCAATGGTGGTTGTCTTTTCCCCTGTCTCCAGGGCTCCTAGATCTGTAAAATGGGCCTGTTCCTGTGATAATCATGGTTGTCCGTGTGTGTTGAGGTGTGTTCTCCAGTCATAGAACTGGAAATTCGCCTAGCAGTTGGCGGAACGATCTTTGATCGTCCACCCGCGTGCGACGGAGCAGGCGGATTTCCTCAGAAGTTGCGCCGGGGCAGAGGCCGGAAGAGGATCGTTCCGCGTCCTCGTCAGCTGCTGCCGGCGACGACGTCAGCGGCTCGCGCGAAACGGGCCACGAAGGCGCGCGATCATGCCAGTCAGGAGGCGGATTGGGTGGATCGGCCGTCGGCGAGGAATTCTGGAGCCACCTTTCATCGGCCATTGACGAAACTGCCGGGATTCGCTGGTGTGGCCGAGCCAGGCGTCCGCCATCGCCGGGAAGAAGGCATCCCTACCAGGCACAGTCGGCACTGCTTCCCCTGCTTGTACCCTCTGTGGCGTGGTCGCGTCTTCGAAGCGCCCCACCCGGTACAACCACCTGGCCTGCGTGTTCAGCAACAGGTTGATCGGGAAGGTTGGCCTTGATCGCTTCTGTCATCGGTGGCCGCACTGATCCAGATCCAGCTTTGCACGTATGCAGAACGGGTACTGATGCATACTGAGGCGATCGTTGACCGTGGGTACCGTCGTCCAAGTTTGTGGGATCGCCCATTCGAACCGGCCTGCGGTCCGCACGCTCTGCGGTACTCCTCCGGCCGATCGGCGAAGCCAACTCGGCCGTCGCCAGGTCTTGCCAGGTCTCGACCCGGTCGGGGTCGAGTTGGACCACGCCGTTCGAAGTCCCCGGCGGCCCCGCGCCAGTCGCCTTGCCTCGGCCCGGGCCTCGCGCCACGCCGGCGGAGCAGTTCATGGCAGGGCGCTGTTCGTCAGCCCGGGATCAAGGCTGAAAGGCCCGGTCCGGAGTGCCAGATGACCGCGGGCCAGTGGCGCTCGGCCCTTGCCAGGGTGGCGATTTCGTCATGCCACAGCGCCTGCTGGCGCGGGGTGCTCTCGCGAAATGCCTCTGGCGCCACGCGCCGGAGACGCTCGAACCGGTCGGCCAATTGCTCGGTGTCGAGGGCATGAAAGCGCCGGTTGTCTCTTCCGGGGCGCCCGCCAGCAGCTCGGCGGCGAAATCCTGGATGACATCCAGAGGGTAATCACAGCGGGCGAAGGTTTGAACCTTGACCACGCCATCCGCGCCCGCAGTGACCAACCGGTCTTCCGGAGGGGCGAATCCGACCGCGTACACGCCGCCGGCGTGCCGGATGGGCAGACAAACAGGCTCCCGGTGACCAGGTCCCAGCGCAGGCGGTGCCATGAGCGCTGGCCGAAAGGGCGACGGAGCCGTCCCCTCGAGCTGAACCCGGCCTCGGTATCCGCCGTCCTGCAGCACATCCCGGCGCGATTGAGTCCGCCTTGTGCTCGGCCTTCACGCAGAGTTGGGCGGGTTCCCGATTCACACTTTCCCCAGGCGCCAGGCTGAGAGTGAGAACGACCGGGGTCAGGCGCAAGCGAACTTCTCTGGGATTACTTGCATGATAGAGGAAGGAACCCTCCCTGCCCGGCCGGTCTCCGCATCCCACACCCGCCCCTAGTCAGTGCCACCGGTGACCAGGTGCACCATCCAGACTCAACGCGACCCGGTCGAATTGATACTCAGGGGTGCTGGATCGTGAGTTGGACCTCACCGTCCGGGCATCCCAAAGTTGCACAGGGCCGCAGTGGAGGGCCGTTACGATCCGACAGCCATCCGCAGCGAACGCCACACAAGCACCCCGGGATGCTCGAGGCAGAAGGTCCGCTCCCCAGTGGACACATCCCAAACCTGGGGCCAGATCGTCGTCGCCCCCCGTGAGGAGGCGCCGACTGTCCGGGCTGAAGGCCGCCGGAAAGCACGGTGGCGTTCTGTATGCACCCTCAGCATGGGCTGCAGATCGTTCCCCAGGTTCCCATAGCGTGGCCCCCTCAGTGACCGACAGGTCAGAATAAGCTCGACTACATGCCCGGCGTAAGACACCAGATGCTGGCCATCGGGGCTAAGAGCAGTTTGCCATAATGATGGTCGTCGGCCAGAGGGGGTCCCAGGGGTTCGCCCGTCGTCGTGGACCAGAGCCGCGTGGCGCCCGGACCCTGCGTCTCCACCGGCAAGGGTCTTGCCATCCGGACTGGAGCACCGCGTCCGCCGCCTCTGTTCCGCTCGCGAATCACGTACTCCGGGGGCGTGGAGGCGGCCAGGTCCCAGACCCGCAAGGTGTGGTCTGTCTGGCGGTCGCCAGCAGATGACCCTCCCGGGACTGGAAGGTGAATCGAACACCCAACTCCCCCATGGTGAGCTCCGTGGTCAGGAGGTCACCCTTGGGCAGGGTCTCACTGCATAGTCCCAAGCCAGAGGAAGCCATCCGCGTTAGAAACCAAAGCCGCGCCGGACTCCCAGAACGCCGTAGTCGAGTGTGCGGACGGTATCGCGAATCAAGGTCCCAGAGCGTTGTCTTCAAGGGCAATCGGGTGATCACCCATTGCTCGGTCGGGTGATAAGCAGACCATGGAACTCTCGCCCCTCCGCCCGGCCGGTCGGGCCCAGAGGGCGTCCCCTCGACCACGCGCCCTGCAGGCTTCGAGGGTGGCTATGGCGTCGGATGGTGGCTTCCGTGGCCCGCAACCAGACGCAACCTCGTCCTGGGCAAGGAGGAAATCGCACTCGGGCGGCTGACCTCGATGGGCGGCCCCACCCGCGCACCGTCACGCAGATCGAACACGAGCAGCGCGCCTCGCGTGTCGTTGGTCGAGCCCGCCGGGTGCGCAGTGAAGCCAGCGTGGCGTAATGCCGGTTCGCATTCAACAAACCCCGGCGGAGCGTGCCCGGCACTTGCAGGCGGGGGACTCAGGCCGCGCCGGTCTCCACTTCGACGACTTGGGCATTATCGGGACCGACAGCGACCAAGGCCGCCTCTCCGTCCGGGCTGTCCAGGAGACGCGGCTGCGCGGATGTCCTCCGCCGTCAGGATGGTGCGTCCGGTACCGGCATCGTAAATGGCCGACCTTAGTGTGGTCAATGGCCCGCAAGACGACCCGCCGACCATCCGGACTGAAGGCGAGCGTGGGGCTCCGAAGCCGCTCGACTTTACGGGAACCTCCGAAGCAACCGCTTCTGCGGAGGTCGGCGAGGACCAACGTCCGGCCAGGCGAAAAGGGTACCGTAGGCTCGCCACGAGCTTCTGACCATCCGCTGAAGGCGCAGCGCCATACCGGAACCTTGAGGGCCCACAAGTGGAGCAGCCGCGGATGGCGGTCCAGAAGCGAGCCGATGCGCATGCGATGCAGCGGCTCGCGAACGGGGTCGCCCTGATCGTTGCGCAGCGCCTCGGCATACCACACCAGCGCTTCGCCGTAGTTGTCCTCGTCCATCCGTCGCGTGCCGTGCCCTCAGCTCGAGCTGAACCAACTGAGTCCGCTTGTCAACTCGCTCTTCTCGGCTTGCATCCGGTGGCGTCTCTGCCGCGAACCCCCACCAGTGCCAGCGCGTGAGCCCCACCACCAATGCCAGCGCCACGCCGCCCACCGCCGTCACTGCGACGCGATGCTTCCGGATGAACTTGCCCGCGCGGTATGCCTTGGGATGGCGGACGGGCGACCACCGGCTCGCCGTTCAGATGCCGCTCGAGGTCCCGCGCCAGGCCGTTGACCGTCGTAACGGCGCGAGCGATCTTTCTCAGCGCCTTCATCCCGATCAGTCCAGGTCGCCGCGCCCGCACTGTAGCCGCCGACGTAAGGAAGCGCGTGACCATCCCTGGGTTCAGGTATCCGCCTCATCCTTCGGCGGCTACGGGGCGTGGGGGCTGCCGCGGTGGCAAAGCACCCCGGTATCAGCGGACCAAGGGCGGTCAGACGTGTGAGGGCTTGGGCCGGTTCGGCTCGCGGATGAGACGGCGCACTTCGTCCCGCGCGGCGCGGCCAGGGTCTCTTACCAACGGCGTGGTGCCCGGTGGGCAGCTCGTAGAGCAGGACCCGAGCAGTAAAGGTCAGGCGCGTGTCCCGCTCCACGCCGCATCACTCGGCACACTCGGGGCTCCGCTATGGCGAGGGTGCCGGGTTGCTCGAATCGCGTGAAGCGTCTTGTCCAGTGAGCCACTGTTGATAGCGTAGCGATGCCAAATCAATCTGCTGGGCACGCCTGACCAGGCTCAGCTCATGTGACTAGCCAGGACGTTATTTGGCTTAAAGGTCGCGGTGGATGACGCCCCCTTTACCCAAAATTTGCGCGTGCTGGACACCGGCGCAGACCTGCGTGAACAAGCGCAGCCGCGCCTCGATGGAGAGCCGGTGGCGCTCGCAGAGGCTCGGTGATCCGGGATGCCTTGACCAGTGTCCATCACGAAATAGGGCCGACCAGCCGCGGTGACGCCGCCATCGAGGACGCGGGCGATGTTCGGGTGATCCATCAAGGCCAGCGCCTGCACTCCGCCTCGAACCGGGCGATCCACCCTCCCTGGTGTCCATGCCGGCCTTGATGATCTTGGAGGGCGACCAGCCGGCGCACAGGGCTCCTGCTGCCCGGCCATGAAGACGACGCCGAAACCGCCTTCACCGATCTGGAGGAGGCTTGCCAGCGGCCGATGACGTCGCCCGGTCACTCGCCGGCAGGTGAGCCGTTGGGCGCCAGGACGTTCTGCCGCAGAAAGTCGCCCGCCTGCGCGTCGGCCAGGAGCAGGAATCCACCCTGCCGGCGTAGATCGGCATCAGCACCGCAGACGGCGGCCAGAAAAGCACTCGCGCTCCTCCGGCGAAGCATGGTCCGTGCCTCGGTGAAAACCGCCTCCAAGCTGGTCTTCCCGCTCGCTCATGGATGGGGATCATCACCAGAATACCCCGTCCGCCGTCAACAAGGCGTGGTAGCACACCGAAGTCGTGAGGACTGCCTCGCAGCCGAATGGAACCAGCCATTACCCCGCGCAGCGTTCAGTTTCCCCCGCCGCCAGCTTGCATCGGCTTTTTCTAGGAAGACATCGTGCGTGGCGCTGAACCGTACTATGACGCGCAATCGGACCCCATACAGCGACCAGCACCGAAAACCGGGTTGTTTTCCACCAGATCGTCATCGCGACTCCAAGGAGATCTTGCCGTCAGACTGCCTGCGCTGCGCGAGGTAGATTTCGTGGCCCCATGGGGTCGGATCGTCTGGAGGGATTCCTCGCGGTGATCTCCGTTGAATGGTCGTAATAGTCTGCTCCATCGGAATCGGCGCAGTGCCGCCCTTTGCGTAGCGACCTCCCTTAGGTCCTTCGGTGTACGTGCCCTCCGGTATCTTACTATTCACGTACAGTTCCAACGCGCGTTCTTCAATGGTCTCTCCCATACTGGTTCTTTTCTTGATTGCGGTCGGGTTTTCGAGCCCTCAGAGCGCGGATCCGTAGTCACTTCGATCACCCATGCGATTTGCCAGGAGGTTTTCCCTCATCGGGTTCCGTAGCCCCGAGAAGGGTTTAGGTGGACACCGAGGGCCGAGCGCCTCCGCCCCACGTCGGCGGCTACGGGGCTACGGGGCTTTCGGCAGCACGTGAGGCTTCATGCTGGCGGATTCAGTTCCTTGCGGACTTCGCGGAACAGCCAGGCGCGCGCGAGGCCCAAGTCCGCTCCGCCGTGGCGCGGAGACGCCCAGGTGCTGCGCGGCCTCGGCCCGGGTCAGGCCCGCGAAAAGCGCAGAGCTGAACCAGTTGTGCCCGCCTGGGGGTGGTTCGCGGCCAGCCGGGTCAGGGCCTCGTCGAGGGCCAGCAGTTCCTCGTCGGGCATGGGACTGGGCAACTCGATGCCATCGAGCTCCACCGCTGCAGCCGGCGCTGTGCTGGGGCCGCTTGCGCCGGGCGTTTTCGACCAGGATGCGGCGCATGGCCTGGGCGGCGCGAAGAAGTGCGCCGGCCACTCCCGTTCTGGGGTTCTCCTTGACCAGGCGCAGCCAGGCTCTTTTTTCGTGGACCAACGCGGTGCCTGCGCGTTTGACCCGGACGTTCCCTGGGGCCACCAGGGCGGCCGCCAGCCGGGACGTAGAGCTTCAGCAGACCAGGGGCAGCAACTTCTGAAGCGCCCGGTTCCACCTCGTTCGACGGCGGTCAGAGATCTCGGTGACATCCGTCATCGACGCGACCTTGCCCGGTGTGCCCAGGCGTCCAACGGTTTCGGAGGTGGGGAAGGCAACTGGGCAGGATCCACAAGACCGACACTGCTGGAATGTCAGGCTCGAACGACGCGGTCCCGAAGGAACTCAGAAGGAACCAGAGACCGCGTGATCTGTACAGCGGGGCGACCGGCCACGATCCTCCATCACGCGTTGGGGTCGCAACGCGTATTGGAGATGATCACCACCATGCAAATCGCGGTCTCTGTTCACTCATTCGCTTCGGTTCCGTCGTCTGACCGGACCTTCGATAAATTAACTGGTCACCCAGTTGCACCCTTCCCACCTCAGCAGTTGCGAATCGATCGGCGATGACGGCTGTCTGGTCCGCCGTCGAGGCTGGGCGCTCCAGCGCGGCTGTGGCGGCTGGCGAAAAAGTCGAGGTCAAGCGCTGCAGGCGCATTGATCCACGGCACCTGAACCCGGGAACAGGATGGGCGCCGGCACGCTGGCAGCCGCCGCCCGCCCGGCATAACGGCGCCCCGAAGCCTACGGCAGCCGGCTGACAGCCAGTCGGTGATCAGCCAACGACGGCTGCTGGCCTCGACGAACTGACCCGCGGCCGCGACCACCGAACTGTGCAACTGGTTCGGCTTCTGCTTTCGCGAAGCGACGACAGCGCCTGAACTCTCCCGCGGGCGCTCGGCACCTGCTATTCCCGCAGTACGAGAACAGATCGCCGGCATGAGCCTTCGTGTGCCAGCCCCGTAAGCCGGCGGCCGCGCCGGCGTGAACGGGCCTCGTGTCCGCCTGCTCGGGGCGTGAAACTCTGGCCGGCTCATGGGCGATCAGCGACTCCGGCAGCTCTGGTCGAAAACCCGACCTCGTGAAAAGAACCGGTATGAAGACCGATGAAAGCGCGCGATTCAACTGTACGTAATAACGGGCTACCGGAGGGCATACACCGAAAGGATTGAAGTGCGCCACCAGGCGGCGCTGTGCCGATTACGACTGCATTCGGCGGAGATGTCACCGCGAATACCTGCGGCACGGCAACAACAAAATTCTGAGTCGCGTTTCTTCTGTGGCTGGCCCGGTTGGCTGCTATTCTGGCTATGGTCAGTACGCATCTGTACGGTTGCCACGCGATAATCTTTCGAAAAGCCGATGAAACTGGCGGCGGCTACAGACGAATGTCGGTTCCCGATCGTGCGAAGACATTCACGACCTCGATATAACTACGCCTTTGTTGACGAGACGAAGTATTCTGATCGAACAGTTTCATAACAGACCGTAACTGGAAGCTGCACTTGATTGCTCTGACCGCCGTCTGCTGCGCCGGCAGGTCTTCCTGCTCTGGCCGACAGCGCGAACGCTGCGGCAGAGGCTGGCGTAACGGCAGGCGACCGGGCGATGTCCGACCGCTGCAACTCTCCGGCGAGATCGGTAATCGGCGTCGATGCGGCGAGTGATCTCGTCGTAAGACAACATGTCGAAATCGCCCGATTCGGAAACGAAAGGCGCTGTCGACAGATCGAACATCGCCCGCGTCCTCGACCAGCGGCGTCGCAACCGCTGCATCGATGGTGGCGCATCCCGATCACCGGATACGGCACCACCGGCTCTCGGGCGCGGCTCCCTCAGATCTGCTGGTGTCCCAGCACGCACGCCGTCATCACCGCGACCTCAAGCAAACAGCGTCCTGGTCATTCTGGGCCGACCAAGTGACTTCGGCATCGCCAGGCAGCCCGTCGGCCTGCCGGGCGCTCTTCACGCGATTCAGCACCGCTCGGCCCCCAGGCCGAGCTTGAAGCCGAATGGTGGCGTGAACTGGACGCACGCTCGGTTCGTCGCAACTGCAACCGCCGGCGCACGCCGTTGAGAGACCTGGCGCCGCTGAACGAAGGGCGCCGATGCCCGCGAAGACCAGGCTCCAAGCCCTCGACCTCTAACACCCACCATGTCCGCTGATACCGGGAGAAGCCTGCTGCGCAGCGCAACCGTAACCGCCGAGTGAGGCGGATGCGAAGGCAGGATGGCTCGCCTCACTTGCGTCGGCGGCTTGCGCGGCGTGGACTGGATCGTGATGAGCGCTGAATACGCGCCGAACGGTCGGCGGCGCTGGCGCGGGATATCGAGCGGCTCTGGCGGCGAGCCGTGTCGCCGTCGGGCATACCGCTGCGAATAAGCTAATCAAGCTATCGCGTCTGTGTTAACGGTGGTCGTTCGCGCTTTGGCACTGGTGGATTCGCGAGTGCCGCAGATGAAAAGCTTTGATTGGCTGAAGCCGGACTCATTGTTGTCTCGAGCTGAAGCTGCGCGCGACAGATGAACGAGGACAGCTACGCGAAATGCCTGCCGGGCGCTGCGCGGCGTCCGGGGCGACCCCGTTCGCGAGCTGCTGCATCGCGCTCGGCCGCTCTGGACAACATCGCCGGCTTTCCTCGCCTCAGTCGGTATGTTTGCCAGCCGGATGACCTGAAGCAGATCAACGTGTCCCCGGTCTGGGTTGGCTGCCTGTGA
>JAOSKK010000034.1 GCA_027493615.1 Verrucomicrobiota bacterium | reverse complement strand
GCGCCTGCGTGCGTCGCGTGCCCCCGTGCGGCGCCGTCTCCACCCTTCCCCTGTCCCGAACTAAGCTCTCGCTGAGTGAGCTCCTGTGCGTTAGACTGCCGCATTACGAACGGAAGCGCGGCAACCACCACGTCGTACCGCTACCTTACCCGTCAACCGGGGGTGCGCAGCGGCCACGCCATCGTTGCGGGCACCCGCATCGGCGTTCACGACGTCGTTGGCCTGCTGCAG
This sequence comes from Verrucomicrobiota bacterium, assembly GCA_027493615.1. GTDB lineage: Bacteria > Verrucomicrobiota > Verrucomicrobiia > Limisphaerales > J093 > DSVZ01. Next base: position 462,240 of record JAOSKK010000034.1, on the reverse strand, counting down.
AACGGCGAGACCGTGGACTCGCTGGTCACCCGATGCTTCCTGAACCTGACCCGGGCCCAAGTCTATGAGTGCCTCGCTTATTACGAGGATCACCGGGGCGAGATTGACGTGTTGGTCGCCCGCCAGATGGCCGCCCCCGCGCCGTGAGGTTCCTGCTGGATCACGACGTGCCCGACGACCTGGCCTACTCGCTCGAGGCGCTCGGTCACGAAGTCGCGAAACTCCGCGAGTTGCTGCCCATCACCGCGCCGGACGAGGAGGTTCTTCGCCTGGCCAGCGACCGCGGTTGCGTGCTCATCACCTGCAACCGCGATGACTTCCTTGCGGCCGCGCAACAGGTTGCCCATCGCGGGATCATCATCCTGATTCGCCGCAAGTCACGCACGCTGGAAAGGGCCGCGCTGGTTCGCCTCATGGATCATGCCGGAGAAGCGGGGCTGCGGGACAACATCAACTTCGCCTGACCAAGCCCATCTGCCTCGGACCGGCGACACCCGTCACGTTGAATTCAGGTTTCAGGGACTGACCCCACTGGCTTGCCGCCAAAAGGCACAGAAGTCGCAAGAGGTTCTGGTTATGAGTCTTTTGCGCCTCTTCGCGGCAACGTGATCGATCCTCCCCCACCGACGTCAGAATCAGTCCCGGCGGCATCCTGTTGGTTCTTCCGCCGCACCCTTGCCCGCGCGTCCCCAACTTCCGGACGTCCAGTACCAGAATCCAGGCTTCAGGGACTGACCCCAGCGGTCAGCTCCGCTAACGCAACGGCAGGCATTCGACACGGTCCACCCAATCTGAAGGATCGGTCGCCATCGCGACCAACTCGAGGTCCGCGATGCATCGCCGCGAAGCGCTCACGCAGGATGTCGAGAGACCGACACCCGACGAGACCCGTGTGGTGTCCTGCCAACTCCACCGCCTTCTGAAAGACGCTGTCCCAGCGCGTTGGTCTCAACCAGCACCCCTGCCCGCAGGTCGACTTCCACCAGCGCCCGAGCGGACAGGCCACTTGGGCGGTTGTGGCGCTCTGCGAACACGTTCAAGTGAAGCGCGTTCACAAACTCCAGCTTATGTAGCGGCGTGAAACAGACCGGTTTGCCCTGAATCGCCGCGATCACCTGCGAGCTCTGGGGCTCCGGATAGTAGAGCTTGACCAGGCAGCCGGTGTCCAGATACGTCACGAATCGCCTCCTCGGCTCCGCGCGACCACTTCGCTAAGCGGTTCCCCCGCCGGCTGTTCCCCCCAAATGACGCGCGCGCGCGCCAGAAAGTCCGGCGAGGATGTCGGTCCGGCCGGCGCCGGCACGACTTTGGCGATCACCTGGTCCTGCTGGGTGACTTCGACTTCTTCCCCCGCGGCCACCCAGCCCAGAATCTCCGTCCACCGTTCTGGCACCTGCTGCGCGCTCGCCGTCTTCATGTGCATCAGAATGGGGCCAGCCATGCGCCAAAGCAAGCCGCCCGCAACAGCCGTCCCCCTCCCTACGACCAAGCGAAGCCCAAGGAGCGAAGGTCGGGCTCTCCCAGGCCGTGGCCGCGAACCCGCCCAGCGTACGTACCAAGCTCCTCAGGCCCTCCACCGGCCCATCCGTGGAATCCGGAAAGCGCCAAGCAAGCTGAATGGTTCTTGTTAACTGCAACGTGTTAGCCCTGGTAAATGGTCGAGAGCCAGGTAGCCGACCCTTACGCGGATGGGGGCGACCCTGTCCGTGGACGCTGGGGAAGGCCAACGCGCGAGCCGTAGCGTCCCGCGAACTCGGTTCGGCCTCGTTACGCGAAATCGGGAGTGGCCAGTCTGCCGGATTTGATGAAGCCTGCACCGGTGGGGGAAGCCTCGATCACGTGCACCTACCGGACTCCCCGGGGTGGAAGGAGACAGCGCGCGCGGACAGAACCAGTCGGAACTTGGGAGGCCCGGTTCGGTGTCCTGGCTTGTCCAGGGCCACTCCCGGCGGGAAGCCATAACCGTCGGCGGGGCCGGATCGCGGCGTCGGATGGGCTCATAGTAGCGGCGAACCTTCGATCAAGTCGGAGGGGGAGCGAAGGAGCCCTGGCCAGAGTCAAGCCGAGTCAGAGGTGCCGGGGGCTGATTGGTATGCAAGTGCCTACGACAGAACCGGTGGTGGAGGAGCTGACCTTTCGGGAAGCGATCCTGCCGCCGAACCTCCGGGAACTGAGACAGAAGCTGGGCCAGAAAGCCAAGCAACAGAAGCGATTCCGCTTCTACAGTCTCTACGGCCTGGTGTGTCGGCCGGAAGTGCTGGAAGCCGCGTGGGCGGCCGTACGGCGCAACGGCGGGGCACCGGGCGTGGACCAAGTGAGCATCGCACAGATCGGGGCGACGCCGGAAAGCGAAGCCGCCTTTCTGGACGAACTGCAACGCAGCCTGCGGGAGAAGACCTACCGAGCCCAACCGGTGCGGCGGGTGTACATCCCCAAGGCGAACGGGAAATGGCGACCGCTGGGCATTCCGACGGTGCGGGACCGGGTGGTGCAGGCGGCGGTGTTGCTGATCCTGGAGCCGATCTTTGAAGCCGACTTCGAAGATTGCTCCTACGGGTTTCGGCCCGGACGTTCGGCGCACGACGCTCTGCAAGCCATTGAGGCCCATCTGAAGGGGGGCCTGGCGGCGGTGTATGATGCGGACCTGGCCGGCTACTTCGACAGCATTCCCCACGACAAGCTCATCGCCTGTCTGCGGATGCGCGTGGTGGACGGTTCGGTGCTGGGATTGATCCGACAATGGCTGAAGGCGCCGGTGGTGGAGCCGCCCCAGGACGGGAAACCGCCGACGGTGCAGCGCAATGACCGGGGCACGCCGCAAGGCGGGGTCCTGAGTCCGCTGCTGGCCAATGTGTATCTGCACTGGTTCGATCACGTCTTTCATCGGGCGGACGGACCGGCGCAGTGGGCCAAGGCGAAGCTGGTCCGGTATGCGGACGACTTCGTGGTGTTGGCGCGGTACGTGAGTCCGCGTCTGCGCGACTGGCTCGAGGGCAAGCTGGAAGGCTGGCTGGGGTTGCAGATCAACCGGGAGAAGACCCGCGTGCTCGATCTGCGGCAACCGGGCCAGAGCCTGGATTTTCTGGGCTACACGTTTCGGCAGGACCGCGACCAGTATGGCCGCCCGCAGCGTTACTGGAACCTGGTGCCCTCGCGCAAGGCGGTGGCGCGGGAACGGGAGACGTTGCGGGGGTTGATCAGTCCGCAGCAATGCTCCACGCCGCTGCCGGAGTTGGTCGGGCGCTTGAACCGTCACCTGCGGGGCTGGGCCAACTACTTTGGGCTCGGCTACCCGCGGAACGTGTTTCGGCACCTGAACCACTTCGTGCGGTATCGGTTGGGCCAGCATCTGCAGCGGCGCAGTCAACGGGGCTGGCGGGCCCGCAAGGGGGTCAGCCTGTACGCGCACTTGGAACGGTTGGGACTGGTTCGTTTGTGAATGCGTTCTGGAAGAGACGACTCTGGCGAGAGCCGGATGGGGGAAATCTCCATGTCCGGTTCGACGAGGGAGAGGGGAGCGGCGGTCATTGGTCCTCGGACCTTTCATCCCGTGCTCTCCTCTCTACTCGGCGCGCCGCCTCCGCGCGCGCGCGCCCCCCACCCCCCCCCCCGCACCCCCCCCCCCCCCCCCCGCCAATCGCGGTCGTCACTTCCCCAAATTAGAGTTTAGGGGACAGACCCGGGCGCCGGGGTCGGCAGACCTCACTCCCCCGGGCGGCGCGCTCCGCCGTATGAACGCGGTCGAACTGGCGGTGGAGAAGGTGAAGGGGTTGGATGAAGCCCGTGCATGGGAGTTGCTCGCGTGGCTACAGGCGCGCGAGTTGCCCACCCCGGCCACTCGTAGTTCTCCGCGGGGCGCTCGTGCGATGCTGGGCTTTGCCCGGCGGTGTCGTCCCCAGGTCCGCTCCACAACCGAGTGGATGTCCGACATCCGAGAAGGGGAGCGCGACTGATGGCCCGGGTGCTGGACACTTACCTCCTCATCGACGTGGCCGAGGAGGATCCCTCGTTCGGAGCCGCCTCCGCGGCTCTGATTGACGCCCACCGAGCGCTTGGATTGGTGATCAGCCCTGTCACCTACGCCGAACTCGCGCCGGTCTTCAACGGTGATGCATCTCTCCAGGACGAGTTCCTCTGGAATCTCGGCGTGAGATGGCCCGGAAGCTTGGACGCTGGCAGACACCTTGGCGGCCCACGAAGCATGGCACCGCTATGTGGCCGGACGACGCGCTGGCAGGCTCCCCAAGCGACCGGTCGCCGACGTTCTGATCGGCGCTTTCGCGTGCCGCTTTCACGGCATCCTCACCCGAAACGAAGCGGACTTCAGATCGGTCTTTCCGATGCTCAAGGTCCTCGCCCCGCAACCGGCAAGCTCGGACGGCTAAGGTCGATGGCCACGCGGCCCCCTCGGCAAGGCCACAGCAAGACCGGCACCGCCCATGCGCGTTCGCCCGATGCCCGCCAGAATTCAGGTTTCAGGGACTGACCCCACCGGCGTGCCGACGAGAGGCGCAGGTTTGGCACATCGGTCTCCAGTATCCGCCTTGCACTCAGCGATCCCGCTTCGCTGCAGTGACTTTCGTGAGATCAGATGTCAAGTGTTGCGGTCTGACCCACTCTGCTTGCAGTCGGGCGGACCAGACGAACGAAGGAATGAGGCGGCGGAGATGCGAAAACTATCGTTTGACTCCTATCTTGGGCGGAGACCCTGCCAGCGGGTTTCCCGCGAGAACCGCAGTCGCCCCGATGGATCGCCTCAATCCCCAACCGAGCTCCCCATCGGCCTATAGCCACCACCGTTCGCCCGCTGATCACGCTTCTCAGCAAGGACTTGGGCATACAGAAATGTCAAATGTATGGATCTGACCCCATTGTCTCTACTCTCGCGAGCGGGACTGCAAATGTCGGAGATGTTTACGGATGAATGTTATATCTCAAGACTCTCACGCAGAGTCGGTTATAAACCATTTCAATCCGCCAGCAACGGATTGGTCCCTCTGCAACTGTATCTCTTTACACTGCCGGTGGCGGCTTGACCCGTGCGCCGGACTGAGGACTTGGTACATCGAGATCTTAAGTTATTGTGCCCGAATATGAAACGAATGCAATCATGGCGCCTCTTTGGGGAATGTGAAGCTTGGCCTGCAATCTGCTCAATGGGGCCCGAAAGTGATAAAAGCAACGACCGGATGGTAGTTGGCAACCAATCAGACCTGAGTACTCAAACACACAGCAGTCAAAGAAAGATGCTCAACATGAAAGCACGAAGTAAGAAACACCTGCTCGCGCTAGGGTGTATGGCGGGGTTGGCCTTGAGCCAAACGGCAGGTGCCCTAACATACACGTATAGCTTCAACTTGATCGGTAGCCCTCCATATGAGTCCGATCTGTCCGGCCAACTGTTCGTCGATGTGAGTGCGGCGAGTTGGACGATAGGTGCTGTCAACCATAGCGGGGTATTGTTCAACTTCAGGAACGCAGGTCCGATCAATTCCGCTATTAAGGAAGTATACTTCGATGATGGCTCCCTTTTGGGATTGGCGGGACTTATCGATAAGGACCAGAATTTCCTTGGTGCGTATGGCCATCAAGACGTTGACTTCACCGCCGTGGCGGATGCGAACAACTTCCCGGAAGGCAACACGGTGAGCCCTCCGTTCGTAACAAGCGCCGGCTTTTCTGCCAAGGCTGACGCACCTTCGGGCGCGTTCAAGAATGGCGTGGACCCGAAAGAATACCTTGGGGTTGTGTTTGAACTGCTCGCCGGTAAGACCCTGCAGGATGTGATCAAGTCTCTCGACGGAGAGATCGTTGATGCACAAGGAGCGCCCGCGCTGCGCATCGGTTTGCATATTGGCTCAATTGCCCCAGGGGGCGGGAGCGATAGTTACATCAACAACGGACGTGTCCCGGACGGAGGAACGACTATGCTACTGCTTGGAATGAGCGTGCTGGGGCTAGGGTATCTCTCCCGCCGGAGCTAAACACAGCTGCCCGATCGCAGGTCGCAGATGTAGCGAGGGGCGCCGAGGGCGGCGCCCCTTCTGCTTCGTGCGCCCGGCAGGGCGCACACACTTGGGGGTTGAAGTCCCGCACGCCCGACAAGGGGGAAGTGCTAGCCGGACGGCAAGGGTGTCCACCGTGAGGTGGAATCCGAAGGAAGCCGCAGGCAAAACGCTACCGTGATGAACAAGAACCGCATACGAGGCACTGCGATGGAGATGAGACGGCGAATATCGTCGAAGTCCGAAGCTTGTCCGGAAGGTCGTGGTGTATATGCGGCGCGGATGAGCGGGGAGGTGTGTGCGCATTACCCGGGGAGACCTTGTTCGCTGCCCCAGTGGCTACCGTCGTCGAGAGGCGGCGGGAAGGCGAGCGAGGAGTCAGCCGAGGGCATAGTAGGCGTGGCGACGCGCTGAAGGCCCGAAGGAAGAACGGGGCGTATCGCCGGTCGGATCGATGAGCACTGAAGACGCAGACCTGAAGGCTGAGATGCCGGAGCTGGACCTGTGGTGGAGCGGCCGGAAGCGGCGAAGCCACGGGATCGAAAGCGCGTCAAAGGTCACGGTCAGGACCGAGTCGAGGAACGCCGCAGGCCGGGTGTCAAAGCCTATGTCTGAACACCAACGTTTCATTCCAACCGCCGTGATACGAAGACAATGGGCGCAAACATTGACATTTGACATTTGTCTCTGCCTCCCGGCCGGTTGGCTGAGCGGAGTGCGGCGTGGGTGAAGGCGTGATCGGACGCGGCAGGAGGGAGCGGGATGGAGGACGGGCGTGAGCGGGGGACCGGCGAGCCCTTTCGGTGAAGACGTTCCGGATCTGACGCGTTGGCGGACAGTAGGTTGGCATGGGATCGCGAGGGGCGGTCCCCGCCGGCGAGGCGTCCGTTCTGACCCCGCCGCCGCGGCCTTCCGCGGCCTTCTTCCCGTCCCGGCACCCTCTGTGTCTCTCGCATCTCTGTGGTGCAGCGCGTTGGCTCGGAACCACAGAGGCGCGGGAGACACAGAAGGAGGTCGGAGGGTGAGCCGTCGGACATCCAGAACGGCCCCGGCATTGGACCGCGGATGGCCCGGATGGTGCGGATGCGGAACGGGCGAGGAGCTCTGATCTTTTCCGCCTCGACGCCCGGCGGTTACGGCATCGGGGACCTGGCCCTTGTGTCGGCCTCCCCTTCCCGCTCGTGGCGTGACCCGTGCCTCGGCGGCGGTGGACGATCGGGCTTCAACCGCCCAAGCTCGGGGGTCGCTGCGGGCTCTCGGAGCAAGACTGCGCGTTACGGGGGGCAAGCTTGCCACAAGCCCGCAGGGCGCTAAGCTCCCCTCGGATCATGAGTGCATTGGAGATGGCCGAGGCCCTGCTCGCCAAGCTATCCCGGGCGGAGAAGGCGCAGGTGCTGCTCTGGACGGCTCGCGATCTGGGTGACGCGTTCCCTGGCATCGAAAGCCGGCCGGGCGTGTGCGGGGGCGAACCGTGCGTGGTCCGCACGCGCATTCCCGTGTGGGTGCTGGAGCAGGCTCGGCGTCTGGGGACATCGGAGGCCGAATTGCTCCGCAGTTATCCCACTTTACGTGCGGAAGATCTCGCCAACGCCTGGGCTTTTGTGCGGTCTCATCGCGACGAGATCACCCGGCAGATCGAGGCGAACGAAGCGGAGTGATGGCACGCCTCTACACCGACGAGAACTTCCCGCTGCCGGTCGTTGAGTCATTGCGGGCCATGGGCCACGACGTGCTCACGAGCCAGGAGGCGGGCAGGTCGGATCAAGCGGTGCCGGACACGGAGGTGTTGGCTTTCGCAACGAGCGCGTCTCGCGCGTTGCTGACGCTCAACCGTCTGCATTTCATCCGCCTGCACCGTCAGCAGCCGGCTCATGCCGGGATCATCGTTTGCACCTATGATCCGGACTTCCGACGGCAAGCCGAGCGCATCCATCAGGCGATTGTTGAGGCTCCATCCCTGGCCGGCCAGCTTGTGAGAGTTAACCGTCCATAAACCAAGCGAAGAACCGATGGGGTCAAACATTGACATTTGACATTTGTCGATGCCTCCCGACCGGTTGGCTGAGCGAGGTGAGGCGGGGTGGACGGGGATTGGCCGTGGCAGGAGGGAGCGGCACGGAGGACGGCGTAGCGGGGAACGGCGAGTCCTTGCGGCGGAGACGTTCCCGATCTGATGCGTTGGTGAACAGCAGGTTGGGATGGGATCGCGAGGAGCGGTGCCCGCCGGTGAGGCGTCCGTTCTAACTCCGGCACCGCGGCCTTCCTCGGCCTTCCGGCCTCGGCACCCTCTGTGTCCCTCGTGTCTCTGTGGTGGAACGGCTTGGTTCCGGAACCACAGAGGCGCGAGAGACACAGAAGGAGGTCGGAGGGTGACCCGTCGGATATCCAGAACGGCCCCGGCATTGGACCGGTAGAGTAGAGAGGAGAGCACGGGATGAAAGGTCCGAGGACCAATGACCGCCGCTCCCCTCTCCCTCGTCGAACCGGACATGGAGATTTCCCCCATCCGGCTCTCGCCAGAGTCGTCTCTTCCAGAACGCATTCACAAACGAACCAGTCCCAACCGCTCCAAGTGCGCGTACAGGCTGACCCCCCTTGCGGGCCCGCCAGCCCCGTTGACTGCGCCGCTGCAGATGCTGGCCCAACCGATACCGCACGAAGTGGTTCAGGTGCCGAAACACGTTCCGCGGGTAGCCGAGCCCAAAGTAGTTGGCCCAGCCCCGCAGGTGACGGTTCAAGCGCCCGACCAACTCCGGCAGCGGCGTGGAGCATTGCTGCGGACTGATCAACCCCCGCAACGTCTCCCGTTCCCGCGCCACCGCCTTGCGCGAGGGCACCAGGTTCCAGTAACGCTGCGGGCGGCCATACTGGTCGCGGTCCTGCCGAAACGTGTAGCCCAGAAAATCCAGGCTCTGGCCCGGTTGCCGCAGATCGAGCACGCGGGTCTTCTCCCGGTTGATCTGCAACCCCAGCCAGCCTTCCAGCTTGCCCTCGAGCCAGTCGCGCAGACGCGGACTCACGTACCGCGCCAACACCACGAAGTCGTCCGCATAGCGGACCAGCTTCGCCTTGGCCCACTGCGCCGGTCCGTCCGCCCGATGAAAGACGTGATCGAACCAGTGCAGATACACATTGGCCAGCAGCGGACTCAGGACCCCGCCTTGCGGCGTGCCCCGGTCATTGCGCTGCACCGTCGGCGGTTTCCCGTCCTTGGGCGGCTCCACCACCGGCGCCTTCAGCCATTGTCGGATCAATCCCAGCACCGAACCGTCCACCACGCGCATCCGCAGACAGGCGATGAGCTTGTCGTGGGGAATGCTGTCGAAGTAGCCGGCCAGGTCCGCATCATACACCGCCGCCAGGCCCCCCTTCAGATGGGCCTCAATGGCTTGCAGGGCGTCGTGCGCCGAACGTCCGGGCCGAAACCCGTAGGAGCAATCTTCGAAGTCGGCTTCAAAGATCGGCTCCAGGATCAGCAACACCGCCGCCTGCACCACCCGGTCCCGCACCGTCGGAATGCCCAGCGGTCGCCATTTCCCGTTCGCCTTGGGGATGTACACCCGCCGCACCGGTTGGGCTCGGTAGGTCTTCTCCCGCAGGCTGCGTTGCAGTTCGTCCAGAAAGGCGGCTTCGCTTTCCGGCGTCGCCCCGATCGGTTCGATGCTCACTTGGTCCACGCCCGGTGCCCCGCCGTTGCGCCGTACGGCCGCCCACGCGGCTTCCAGCACTTCCGGCCGACACACCAGGCCGTAGAGACTGTAGAAGCGGAATCGCTTCTGTTGCTTGGCTTTCTGGCCCAGCTTCTGTCTCAGTTCCCGGAGGTTCGGCGGCAGGATCGCTTCCCGAAAGGTCAGCTCCTCCACCACCGGTTCTGTCGTAGGCACTTGCATACCAATCAGCCCCCGGCACCTCTGACTCGGCTTGACTCTGGCCAGGGCTCCTTCGCTCCCCTCCGACTTGATCGAAGGTTCGCCGCTACTATGAGCCCATCCGACGCCGCGATCCGGCCCCGCCGACGGTTATGGCTTCCCGCCGGGAGTGGCCCTGGACAAGCCAGGACACCGAACCGGGCCTCCCAAGTTCCGACTGGTTCTGTCCGCGCGCGCTGTCTCCTTCCACCCCGGGGAGTCCGGTGGGTGCACGTGATCGAGGCTTCCCCACCGGTGCAGGCTTCATCAAATCCGGCAGACTGGCCACTCCCGATTTCGCGTAACGAGGCCGAACCGAGTTCGCGGGACGCTACGGCTCGCGCGTTGGCCTTCCCCAGCGTCCACGGACAGGGTCGCCCCCATCCGCGTAAGGGTCGGCTACCTGGCTCTCGACCATTTACCAGGGCTAACACGTTGCAGTTAACAAGAACCATTCAGCTTGCTTGGCGCTTTCCGGATGGCGCGGATGGCGCGGATGCGGATGGGCGGGGCGCTCTGGTCTTGTCCTCCTCAGCGCCGGGGGTTACGGCATCAGGGACCCGGCCCTCGTGTCTCTGTGGTGGAACGGCTTGGTGCAGGCCGAAGGCCTGATGCCATCGTAGCCGCGGGTATCGCCCGCGGAACCGCGTTCCCAAACGATCTCTCCGCCCTGAAGGGGCGACCCAGGATGGGAGCACGCCCGCCGCCGATCCGGGTGGACCTGCCCTTACAGGGCGAGGGGGAGTTCGGGGGACCAGGACCGTGGGCGATGCCCACGTCTACGATGGCCGGCGCCCTTCGGGCGGAGAGGACAATGGGGTCAAACATTGACATTTGACAATTGTCGCCGTCTCGCGACCGGTCGGCTGAGCGGGGTGAGGCGGGGGTGAAGGCGTGATGGGACGAGCCGGAAGGGAGCGGGACGGAGAACGGCGTAGCGGGGGACCGACGAGCCCTTTCGGCGGAGGCGTTCCCGATCTGATGCGTTGGTGAACACCAGGTTGGGATGGGATCTCGAGAGGCGGTTCCATCCGGTGAGGTGCCCGGCCGGACCCCGCCACCGCGGCCTTCCGCGGCCTTCCCGCCCCGGCCCCCTCTGTGTCTCTCGCGTCTCTGTGGTGCAACGGCTTGGTTCGGAACCACAGAGGCGCGAGAGACACAGAGGGGATGTTCAGGTGGTCGGCGCCCCCAGCGCGAAGCTGCGGGCGCGAGCCAGACGTCAGGCCTTCCGCCGGCGTTGCCGATCATCGCCTGACTTGACGTTCAACGGCCTGCAACGCAGTTTGGCGGCATGAGTGCGGCGGACATCATCCGGGAAATCCGGGCCTTGCCGGTGGAGGAGCAGGCGAAGGTGATTGCCTTCAGCAAGGAGTTGGAGAAACGCCGCGATTTGAGCTCTCCCGAGTTCCTGGCCTTGGTGCGGCGGTACCAGCAGACCGGCGACACGGAAGAAGCCGAGCGACTCGAAGACGCGGTGGTGGAAGCTTTCTACGGTCCGGCTGGCCATCTAAACTCCGACGTCGGGCTTTCCCCGAGCCGTTGTTGCGGCATCTGGTCCGTCGGGTGCGGGAGCGAGGCGTTGATGAGGACCAGTTGGTGGAACTGCGTGAGTGGGTGAAGACCGAGCCGGTGGTGCCGGAAGGGCCGTGGTTCAAGGAGTTCGACGGCTTCGTGGTTTGTGGAGCTGGCGAGTTGGTGAAGACGTTCCTGGTGCCCGGACAGGTCCCGGTAGGCACGCGTATCTGAGAAAGCCATGCGGTCAAGCCATGACATTGACATTTGTCTCTGCTCCCGACCGGTTGGGTGAGCGGAGTGCGGCGAGGGTGAAGGCGTGATGGGACGCCTGGGGAGGGAGCGGGACGGAGGGCGGCGTAACGAGCGACCAACGAACCCTTTCAGCGGAGCCGCTCCGGATCTGATGCGGTGGTGAACAGCAGGTTGGGATGGGATTTCGAGAGGCGGTTCCATCCGGTGAGGCGCCCGTTCTGACCCCGGCACCGCGGCCTTCCACGGCCTTCTCGCCTCGGCCCCCTCTGTGTCCCTCGCGGCTCTGTGGTGCAACGGCTTGGCTTTGAACCACAGAGGCGCGAAGGACACAGAGGGAGGTCGGAGGGGAGGGGACCCGTCGGACATCCAGAAAAGCCCCGGTGTTGGACCGCGGATGGCGCGGATGGCGCGGAGGTGGTCAGGCTCCGCGAGGCTCAGGGACCGAGAGACGGCGGCAGATCTTCCGGGCCAGGTGCTTGCCGATTTCCGCGTGGCGAGGAATCGCCTCCAGCACGCCGGTCTCGGGGTTCTTCCAGAGCGAGTGAGCGCTGCCTTCACGATCCAACCGGCAGCGATACGCCGCCAGATGCCGGAGGAGATCCCGCCGTTTCATCAGACGAGGACCGACGTTTGCTCCAGCCCCTCTGGGCGCATGGGCGGCCCCCTGTTCCCGACGGTAGTCGAGAACGAGTTCGATCGCCGCTGCCAAGTTCTGGAGGCACTCTTCCCGCGTCTTGCCCTGTCCGTTGGCCTCCGGCACTTCCGAACAAAAGGCAACGAACCACTTGCCGTCGCGTTGGACGATCGCGCTGTACCGATTGCGCATGGGCACAGGCTAAGGGGGTTCGCCAACCCGCGCAACCCGAAGCATACGGATGGGGAAAAGCCAATGGGGTCAAACCATGATAGGGGTCAAACCATAGGCGTTGGGGTCAGTCCCTGAAACCTGAATCTCCAGCGGGGCGAAGCCGAAAGGTAACGAGTGGGATCGGATCGCGAGGTGTGGTTCCCGCCGGTGAGGCGCCCGTTCTGACCCCAGCACCGCGGCCTTCGGCGGCCTTCCCGTCCCGGCCCCCTCTGTGTCTCTCGCGTCTCTGTGGTGCAACGGCTTGGCTTTGAACCACAGAGGGGCGAGAGACACAGAGGGAGGTCGGAGGGTGACCCGTCGGAAATCCGGAACGGCCCCGGCATCGGACCGCGGATGACCCGGATGGCGCGGATGCGGGTCAGGAGGGGCGTTCTCCTCTTTTCCTCCTCAGCGCCCGGCGGTTACGGCATCGGGGACCCGGCCTTCGCGTCGGCCTCCCTCCCGTCCGCGGCGCCCTTCGTGTCCCGGCGGTGGCTATTGGTTTCGCTTCAACCGCCGAGGCTCGGAGGAGCCGGGTTCGACCGACCGGGTGCGTCGGGATTCCCTTCGAGCCGGCCGCGCCAATACCCCGGCTCGCGGTGGCAGTGCATGACGGCGACGAGGAGGAGAGGACAATGGGGTCAAACATTGACATTTGACATTCGTCGCCGCCCACCGCGCTTGGCTCGGGGAGGCAGGGGAGTTGCCGCTTGATGAGCCATCCGTCGGCATTTAGCTTGCCGACATGAACGTGGCCAGAAGGCATCGGAAACCGAACGGGACGACGCGGGTCGAGTTGAGTCCGCACATCGTCGCTGACGCGGCGATCTGCCACGGCAAGCCGACGTTCAAAGGGACCCGGATCATGGTCTGGCAGGTTCTCGCGGACGTGGCGGAGGGTCACTCGTGGGAGTTTATCTGTCATACGCGCTGGGGCGGGCGCATTCCGCTGGCGGCCGTGGGTGAAGCGGTGAAGTTGGCACGCGAGGCGTGGTTGGATGACCACGGGCGGTTGCAGCACCACCGCTCGCGTGCCGTGCCCGTCCTGGCGGCGTGAACTGGCTCGACGAGGATTTCTACGATCGACGGCTGTGCCACCGGGCGTACTGCCTCGTCTGGTTGGATGTGCCCACCTGCGACGCTGCGGAGTATGTCGTCCGGGTGCTCCATCACCGTCGGTTCCGCACCCAACGCCAACGGATGGGGACCGCGGTCCGGGTGCATCACGACGGGCTCTGCTGGTGGCAACTGGGAGTGGGCGAACTTCAGCGCGTCGCGTGGCTGCAACCCTGAGCTTGGGGCAATGGGGTCCAACCATGACATTTGACATTCGTCGCTTCCTCCCGAGCGGTTGACTGACGGTGGTCAGGCGGGGGCGAGGGCGTGATGGGATGCGTCAGCAAGGAGCGGGACGGAGTGAAGGCGTGATTGAACGTGTCAGGAGGGAGCGCGACGGAGGACGGACGTAACCGGGTGACCGGCGAGTCCTTGCCGCGGAGGCGCTCCGGCTCTGATGTGATTCGTTGGTGACCTGTAGGTTGGGATGGGATCGCGAGGGGCGGTTTCCGCCGGCGAGGCGTCCGTTCTGACCCCGCCACCGCGGCCTTCCGTGGCCTTCCCGTCTCGGCACCCTCTGTGTCCGTCGCGTCTCTGTGGTGCAACGGCTTGGCTCGGAACCACAGAGGCGCGAGAGACACAGAGGGAGGTCGGAGGGGGCCCGTCGGACATCCAGAACGGCCCCGGCATTGGACCGCGGATGGCCCGGATGGTGCGGATGCGGAACGGGCGAGGAGCTCTGATCTTTTCCGCCTCGACGCCCGGCGGTTACGGCATCGGGGATTTGGCCCTTGTGTCGGCCTCGCCCCCTGTCCTCGGCGCCCTTCGTGTCTTGGCCGCGGTGCACGACTTCGTCTCAACCGCAGAGGCTCGGAAGCGCCGGGCGAGCGGCTTGGCGAAGAGTTCGGTCGTGACAGTCCCCGGCCGCAAGCGTAGCGTCAGAGCGTGAGGCTTATGGAAACAGCAACCGTCATCACTGAGGGCGACCGCCAGACGGTCCGCCTGCCCAAAAGCATCCATCCCTTGCCCTCGACCGTCCTTGTGCGGCAGCACGGCGACTCGGTCGTGCTCGAGCCAGCGAAACCGAACACGTGGCCGGCGGGTTTCTTCGAGTCCATCCACATCACCGATCCCGCGATGGAGCGCCCGACACAGGGCGAACTGCCACCGGTCAAGAGCCTGTAGGTCCATGACCCACCTGCTCGACACGGACATCTGCATCGGGGTGCTGCGGCAGCGGCCTGGGATGGTTCAACGGTTGAGCCAACTGGCGCCGAGCGAGTGCGCCATTTCGATGGTGACCGTGTTTGAGCTCCTCTGCGGGGCGGAGAATGCACGAGATCCTGTTAAGGAGCGACAGAAAGTTGAGCGGTTCGTTTCCGCGATCGTGGAGCTCGCGCTGGACCGCGCGGCTGCGGGAACGGCCGCCCGCATTCGAGCCGATCTGGAGCGGCAAGGCCAGCCCATCGGTCCCTACGATCTGCTGATCGCGGGACAAGCGGTCGCGAACGGTCTGACGCTCGTGACAAACAACTGCCGGGAGTTCGGGCGGGTAAGCGGACTAAAGCTCCAATCATGGGCTTGAGCACCTTCGCCCCGACGACTGGGCGAGGCGCCGCCTGGTCAGATGAAGGGGAACCCGGCACTTGTCGCTGCCTCGCGACCGGTTCGCTCAGGGTGGGGAGGGGGGCAAGGTGTGATGGGACGCGCCGAGAGGAGCGGGACGGAGGGGGCGTTCCAGGGACCGACGAGCCCTTTCAGCGGAGACGTTTCGGATCTTATGTGATGCGTTGGTGAACAGCAGGTTGGGATGGGATCGCGAGGGGCGGTCCCCGCCGGTGAGGCGCCCGTTTTGACCCCGGCACCGCGGTCTTCCGCGGCCTTCCCGTCTCGGCACCCGCTGTGTCTCTCACGTCTCTGTGGTGGAACGGCTTGGTTCCGGAACCACAGAGGCGCGAAGGACACAGAGGGAGGTCGGGGGGTGATTCGTCGGATATCCAGAACGGCCCCGGAGCGGCGGAGCATCGCTTCCCCGGTGACGGCGGACAGCCCTGAGGACGAAGTCGTCGGCTCCGGCACAGCGCCGGGCGGAGCTCTTTGACCGGATGATGAGGGCCAGACCGCAGCCCGCTGAACGTGGAGGTCGAGCGACGGGGCAGGCGGAGCGTTTAGGTCCGACGGCGGCCCCGGCTACTCTCCGACTGTCTTGAGTGCGGCTTCGGTGATGTCACTGGTGAGATAGATGCCCGCTTCGACTTGGGGGCGCAGGAGCAGCGCGCGCGCCGAGGGAACGAGTTGTTTCCGGCGGGCGAGAAGGACGACCCCCAGCAAACCGATCACCGGAATGCCTTCCTGGGCCGACAGTCAGGAGTGCGGTGAGCGGCGAAGTGTCGGAGACAACGATCATCGTGCCGCGAGGGCTTCCACCGCGTCCAGGTCTTGCGCCAGTTCCTCTGAGCCGTAGTGAATCGGGATACGGCGCCGGCCGAGCTCGCGCAGGAAGGAAGCCTGAGACATGTTGGCAATTTCCGACGCCTGGCCCAGCGTGGCTTCTTCGGAGACGAACAGGCCGATCGCGAGGTGCAACGCCGTGGCTTGAGGCGACAGCCGGGCTTCAATACTCTGCGGCAAGGTCAGGTTCATGTGGCTATTGTGCACGTCAGGCGCGGGGGTTCAAGATGCACTCGACCGGGTCGAAAGAGCGATGGGGTCAAACATTGAGATTTGACATTTGTCGCTGCCCTCGCGGCCGGTTGGGTGAGCGGAGTGCGGCGAGTGTGAAGGCGTGATGGGACGCGCCAGGAGGGAGCGGGACGGAGGACTGTGTGATGGGGACCGGCGAATCTTTTCAGCGGAGACGCTCCGGATCTGATGCGTGGGTGAACAGCAGGTTGGGATGGGATCGCGAGGGGCGGTTCCCGCCGGCGAGGCGCCCGTTATGACCCCGGCACCGCGGCCTTCCGCGGCCTTCCTGCCTCGGCCCCCTCTGTGTCTCTCGAGTCTCTGTGGTGGAACGGCTTGGTTTGGAACCGAAGAGGCGCGAGGGAAACAGAGGGAGGTCGGAGGGGGCCCGTCGGACATCCAGAACGGCCCCGGCATTGGACCGCGGATGGCCCGGATGGTGCGGATGCGGAACGGGCGAGGAGCTCTGATCTTTTCCGCCTCGACGCCCGGCGGTTACGGCATCGGGGACCTGGCCCTTGGGTCGCCCTCGCACCCTCGTCCCCGGCGCTCTTGGCGTCTCGGCGGTGAAACGGGTTGGTGCAGGCCGAAGGCCTGATGCCATCGTAGCCGCGGGCATCGCCCGCGGAACCGCGTTCCCAAACGATCTCTCCGCCCTGAAGGGGCGACCCAGGATGGGAGCACGCCCGCCGCCGATCCGGGTGGACCTGCCCTTACAGGGCGAGGGGGAGTTCGGGGGACCAGGACCGTGGGCGATGCCCACGTCTACGATGGCCGGCGCCCTTCGGGCGGAGAGGACAATGGGGTCAAACATTGACATTTGACAATTGTCGCCGTCTCGCGACCGGTTGGGTGAGCGGGTGAGGCGGGGGTGAAGGCGTGATGGGACGCGCCGGAAGGGAGCGGGACGGAGGGCGGCGTAACGAGCGACCAACGAACCCTTTCAGCGGAGCCGCTCCGGATCTGATGCGGTGGTGAACAGCAGGTTGGGATGGGATTTCGAGAGGCGGTTCCATCCGGTGAGGCGCCCGTTCTGACCCCGGCACCGCGGCCTTCCACGGCCTTCTCGCCTCGGCCCCCTCTGTGTCCCTCGCGGCTCTGTGGTGCAACGGCTTGGCTTTGAACCACAGAGGCGCGAAGGACACAGAGGGAGGTCGGAGGGGAGGGGGACCCGTCGGACATCCAGAAAAGCCCCGGTGTTGGACCGCGGATGGCGCGGATGGCGCGGAGGTGGTCAGGCTCCGCGAGGCTCAGGGACCGAGAGACGGCGGCAGATCTTCCGGGCCAGGTGCTTGCCGATTTCCGCGTGGCGAGGAATCGCCTCCAGCACGCCGGTCTCGGGGTTCTTCCAGAGCGAGTGAGCGCTGCCTTCACGATCCAACCGGCAGCGATACGCCGCCAGATGCCGGAGGAGATCCCGCCGTTTCATCAGACGAGGACCGACGTTTGCTCAGCCCCTCTGGGCGCATGGGCGGCCCCCTGTTCCCGACGGTAGTCGAGAACGAGTTCGATCGCCGCTGCCAAGTTCTGGAGGCACTCTTCCCGCGTCTTGCCCTGTCCGTTGGCCTCCGGCACTTCCGAACAAAAGGCAACGAACCACTTGCCGTCGCGTTGGACGATCGCGCTGTACCGATTGCGCATGGGCACAGGCTAAGGGGGTTCGCCAACCCGCGCAACCCGAAGCATACGGATGGGGAAAAGCCAATGGGGTCAAACCATGATAGGGGTCAAACCATAGGCGTTGGGGTCAGTCCCTGAAACCTGAATCTCCAGCGGGGCGAAGCCGAAAGGTAACGAGTGGGATCGGATCGCGAGGTGTGGTTCCCGCCGGTGAGGCGCCCGTTCTGACCCCAGCACCGCGGCCTTCGGCGGCCTTCCCGTCCCGGCCCCCTCTGTGTCTCTCGCGTCTCTGTGGTGCAACGGCTTGGCTTTGAACCACAGAGGGGCGAGAGACACAGAGGGAGGTCGGAGGGTGACCCGTCGGAAATCCGGAACGGCCCCGGCATCGGACCGCGGATGACCCGGATGGCGCGGATGCGGGTCAGGAGGGGCGTTCTCCTCTTTTTCCTCCTCAGCGCCCGGCGGTTACGGCATCGGGGACCCGGCCTTCGCGTCGGCCTCCGCTCCCGTCCGCGGCGCCCTTCGTGTCCCGGCGGTGGAACGGGTTGGTGCTGGCTGAAGGCCTGGTGCCATCGTAGCCGCGGGCATCGCCCGCGGACCGCGTTTCCAAACGACTTCCCCGCCCTGAAGGAGCAACCCAAGATGAGGAACGCGCCCGCGGCCGATCCGGGTGGAGCTGCCCTTACAGGGCGAGGGGGATTGCGGGGGGACGAGGACCGTGGGCGATGCCCACGTCTACGATGGCCGGCGCCCTTCGGGCGGAGAAGACAATGGGGTCAAATATTGACATTTGACATTTGTCTCTGCCTCCCGACCGGTTGCGGCGCTGGGTCAGTCCCTGAAACCTGAATCTCGCGCGGGGCGAAGCGAAAAGGTGACGGGGCACTGATCAGCATTTTCAGCCCAGATGTTCCGGATCTGATGCGTTGGTGAACAGCAGGTTGGGCTGGGATCGCGAGGGCGGCTCCCGCCGGCGAGGCGCCCGTTCTGACACCGGCAGCGCGGCCTTCCGCGGCCTTCCCGCCTCGGCACCCTCTGTGTCCATCGCGTCTCTGTGGTGCAGCGGCTTGGATCGGAACCAGAGAGGCGCGAGGGACACAGAGGGAGGTCGGAGGGGAGGGGGACTTGTCGGAAATCCAGAACGGCCCCGGCATTGGACTGCGGATGACCCGGATGGCGCGGATGCGGATGGGCGGGGCGCTCTGGTCTTGTCCTGCTCAGCGCCCGGCGGTTATGGCACCGCGAACCCGGCCCTTGTGTCGGCCTCGGCCTCCCGTCCTTGGCGCTGTTCGTGTGTCGGCGGAGGAGATTGGCTGGATAGCCGGTTGCCGAGTCGCGGGGCCGGGCGGTGGTTCCCGGGGATCCGTTCCTCTGCCTGGCCCGATCAGCCCCGGCGCGGATAACGTCCGAGGTGCTGGAGGTCCAGTCGCTGACGCACTCGCTCGGGGGCGTTGAACTGAAGCAGGAACACGGTCACTCGCCCCTTGGAGGTCAAGCCTAGGATGCGCGGCCCGTCGAGCTGGAAATGCTCGGCCCAGCAGTCCTGACGCGGATCGAAGAGCCGAACGACGTCTCCGCTGATCGGGTCCACCGAAGCCAGGTTGGGGCCTTTGAGGTGGTTACAATCCCAGCAGGAAAGCGAGAGGTTCTCCGGGGCGGTCGGGCCGCCATGCTGGGAGGCGATGATATGATCCACCTCGTGCGGTAGCACGGCGTCGTCCTCCTGAAGCAGGCAATACTCGCAGCGATGCCCGGCCCGTTTCGCCACCCAAGCCCGCAAGGCGGGTGTGGCTGCCTGGTTCACGAGGCCGCGGCCAACTGCCGCCGCATGCGGGCCTTGAGTTCCATGAAGAACCGGTTCAACCGCGCGTAGCTCTCCAACTCCTGCCGCTCCTCCAGGGAAAGGGAGTTGTCCCGGTTCTTGGCCAGCAGCTCGCGGCCCCGCGCAACCGACGTATCCGAGGGACGGAACGCCACAATTTCGGCCGGGCCAGGATTGCGGGCGAAGAAGGACACCAATTCCTCGGCGAGGGCGCAGTTCTCAACTTCATGCTCCAGCCAGGCATTCGCATCGAGACCCAGCCGAAGAATCTCCGCCATGCGGTCCCGCTCGGGCCCTAACCGCTGGGCCAGTTCGTCCGGAATCTCGATGGTCAGTTGCATGACGTGGAACGTAGTGTCCACACTCACGCGGGTCAATGCGCGGAACCTGACCACGAAAGACAAAGGGGTCAAACATTGACATTTGACAATTGTCGCTGCCCGGCGGCCGGTTGGCTTAGTGGGGTGAGGCGGGGTTGAAGGCGTGATGGGACGCGCCGGGAGGGAGCGGGATGGAGGACGGGCGTGACGGGGGACCGGCGAATCCTTTCACAGGAGACGCTCCGGTTCTGATGCGTTGGTGGACAGCAGGTTGGGATGGGATCGCGAGGGGTGGTTCTCTCCGTTGAGACGCCCGTTGTGACCCCGGCACCGCGGCCTTCCGCGGCCTTCCCGCCCCGGCACCCTCTGTGTCCCTCGTGTCTCTACTCCGAAAATGGCCGATACGCGAAGCGCTACGGCGGTCTGCTGAGAGGTACTGTCATGGGCGATATCAGGCCGCTTTGGAGAGCTGCTCGAGCTTGACGGCAAAACCGAGCTTCTCAATGCGATGAGCCAGCTTGCGGGCCAGTTCTTCCGGGTTGCGCCGCTCGTAGTAGTTCTCCCCCAGATCTTGATAGGAGGTGCCTTCCGCCAGCAGGTGATAAACCGCCTTGAGAATGCTGCGCCCGACGGCCACTTTCGCCCGCTTGGCGCCTCGACGGCCGGCCAACCGATGATAGCGCGCCTTCAAGAAGCTACCCTTCTTGCGACTGCCCGCGTGCGCCGCTTCCATGATCGCCCGTTTCAACGTCCGATCCCCGGCGCGCACCCCCGCCCGAGGGCGGCGCCCCCGCTCTGGTTGTTCCCCGGACAGAAACCGCTCCAGGCCACAAAATGACCCTCGGTCGGAAAGCGGCTCATGTCCGTCCCCGCTTCCGCCACGATCACTTCGGCAATCCGTCGGTTCACGCCCGGAATCGCGTCCAGCCGTTCGATGGTCTGGTGCTCCTCCCGCAGCCGTGCCGCAATTTCCCCGCTCACTTCCTCGATCTGCTCTTCGCACCAACTCACATCGGCCAACAGTTGGCTCACCATCAGCCGATGGTGGGGGCCATCCGCCCCGCCAGCGCTTGCGCCAGTTGCGGCTTCTTGCTCCGCATCCGTCCCCGCGCCAGTTCGGCCAGCGCCTCGGGCGTCGCTTCCCCCGCCAGCAGACCCTCGAGCATCTCCAGTGCGCTCACCCCGGTAATGTTGCTGGCCACCCTCCCCAGCTTGATATTGGCGCACTCCAGCACCTCCTGCAGTTCGTTCTTCAGTTGCGCCACCCGATCCACGTAGCCGCTGCGATGGCGCACCAGCTCCCGCAGTTCCCGCTGCGGCCGCGCCGGCACGAAGCTGGCGCGCAACAGCCCATGCCGCAGCAGATCGGCCCGCCATTCCGAATCGCTCACGTCGGTCTTGCGCCCCGGCACCCGCTTCAGATGCTGCGCGTTGACCAACAACAACCTGAACTGGTCCTCCAACAGGTTCCAGACCGGCTTCCAATAGGCCCCGGTCGATTCCATGGCCGCGTGCGTCACCGCGTAGCTCTTGAGCCAGTCGCCCAGTTTGAGCAGCTCGTCTGTGAACGCTCCGAAGCTTTGCTGATGCCGTTCCACCGCACCGTCCGGCGCGATCAGCAACACCGTGGCCACCACACTGTCCGGATGCACATCCAGACCCGCACAACGAGGATGAATCACTTGCATGGCTTCTTCCGATTCGCGCTTCTCCACGCGCCCCGTCGGCCAGACCCCGCGTGGAGGATCATTCTACTCCGCGTGCTCATGGCAACAATCTGTGGTGCGATCGCGGGGTCCGGGTCAGACTGTGGTTCGGGCTCTCACGCACCATCGAAACGACGACCTCGGACCGGCGGTGCGCATGCGTTCGTACGATAGCAGAATTTTCATCCTCCGTTGAGAACGAAGTTCATGGAGACTGTGGTGCAACGGCTTGGTTTGGAACCACAGAGGCGCGAGGGACACAGAGGGAGGTCGGAGGGTGAGCCGTCGGACATCGAGAACAGCCCCGGCGTTGGACCGCGGATTACCCGGATGGCGCGGATGCGGATCAGGCGGGGCGCTCTCGCCTTTTCCTCCTCATTGTGTCGGCCTCGGCCTCCCGTCCTGGCGCTGTGCGCGTGTCAGCGGAGGAGATTGGCTGGATAGCCGGTTGCCGAGTCGCGCGGCCGGGCGGTGATTCCCGGGGATCCGTTCCTCTGCCTGGCCCGATCAGCCTCGGTGTGGATAACGTCCGAGGTGCTGGAGGTCCAGTCGGTGACGCACTCGCTCGGGCGCGTTGAACTGAAGCAAGAACACGGTCAATCGACCCTTGGAGGTCAAGCCGAGGATGCGGCCCGTCGAGTTGGAAATGCTCGGCCCAACAGTCCTGACGCGGATCGAAGAGCCGAACGACGTCTCCGCTGATCGGGTCCACCGAAGCCAGGTTGGGGCCTTTGAGGTGGTTACAATCCCAGCAGGAAAGAGAGAGGTTCTCCGGGGCGGTCGGGCCGCCATGCTGTGAGGGCTGCGGATCAGTTGGGACGAGGCCGATGGGATCAAGCAACGGGCCGTGGCCTACCGTTGGCCCGGCAACGTTCGCGAATTGCGCAATGTGATCGAGCGCGCTGTCATTCCGGCGCGTGGCGGAGCGCTGGGGTTCGAGCTGCCGGTCGGCGGTTCAGCGGCACAACGACCCCGGCCAGCGGACCGAGCCACCGAAACGAGCCAACCCGAGATTCTGTCCGAAACCGAGCTGCGCCGCCGCGAGCGGCTGGTTCATTCTCTCGCGGCCTGCCGGGTGACGATAGGAACGTAACCGAACTCCAGGCCCGGCGGCGGAGTCACAATGAGGGCTGGATCGAGTTCCGCCAATTGGCCGAACGCGGGTGGAGCAAGGTAGTCCCGGTCTTTCTTCCAACTCCGGTGGAGTTTCTCCACGCGCGCCTGCAGGGCCTCCCGCTCCGGATCCGTCAGGTCGGCGTTCAGCAAGGACGGTTGATCGGCGAAGCGGTACCAGTAGTAAGTGACGACGCTGCCGTCGCCCGGATGCGCCTGAAAAGGTCCGGCTTTGGGGCCGGGCGTCTTCCAGCAACTCGCCGCTTCGTCGGGCGTGACGTAGGCCATCGGGCGCCTCCCGGTGGGCCTTTCGAAGCGCGCCTGGGTCAGACCCGTTTCCGCCGGGACCTCTTCCGCCTCCACCGGAACCCATTGGGGATTCGCCCCGCTCTTCACCAGGCGGAAGTACTCGGGGAGCTTCACCAGGGGGCGAGGCTGGGAATCGGTCTGCTTCACGAATTGGGGATCCCAGCGATAGCCGAAGGTGTTGGGGTCCGCCGCGATCGGAGTGGCGAACGAATTCCACGCCACGGGCGCCTTCTCTTCCTGGGGAGTACCGTCCCGATAGATCCTCCAGGTGGCCCCGCCTTTGCCGGTGAACCGATGCAGGATGGCTCCTTCTGGACGAATCGCGCCGGTGGCCTCGGCCCCGCCGTCGAACCACGTCTTCACCGCGTCCCAAAGCGCCTGCCGGTTGTAGGAAGTGATGTGATGCACGAGCCGTGATTCGCCACTTGTCTCACAGGGGAAGAAGGTCGGAGCGATGCGGGCGTAGGTCTCACCTCTGGCATCCACGGCTTGAATGCTCGGAACATGCTGGGTCTCCATCTGCAAGGCCCGGTTGGGATCTGAGGGCCGGCTATCCAGGAGCATGCCGCTGAAGCGTGGCTCCGCGACCGCACCGGCGGACCAGAAGTAGGGGGTGAAGAACGCCACCGGGCCTTTGAAATTCCTCGTGTTGAGAAAGAGCGTCCAGGATTGATCCCCGGTCGGGATGTCCTTGCCGGCGGTGGTGGTCTTGGCGGGCGTAAGCGGCAGCGGCAGATAGCCGTAGCCGAACCACTCGCCGCAGGTGCCCTGCTTGAGGTTCAAGCCATCGGGCGGCCACAGCAGCCAGGGGGTGAGTTGCGCGACACCGTACTTGCCGCTGGGTTGCGCCCAGTCTCTGCCCTTGCCGGCCCCGGGCCCGTTGGCCCACTCGCTGAAATTCGGCGCCACGCCGCCCATGATGAACTTGGGCGTCTCCGTGGCGTACTCCGTGTCCCGCCACCAGCCCAGGCCGCCCTCGATGTCGGAGTAGAGTTTGATCGGAGGCGCAGGATCTTTCCGGGCGAACATCCAGGTGCCAAACAGGCCGGTTTGAAACCGTTGCCCCGGATACTGTTCCAACAACGGCCACGCCGCGACATACATCGAGAACCCGGCGTCGTAGTTTTCCGGTACTCTCCATTGGGGACGAGGAGGTAGCCGGCCATTTCGCCCTTTTTGAACCCGGCTGGAGGTGGTCGATGCGGAGGCGGCTGGCGCGACACCCAGGAGGGCCAGGCCCAACGCGAACAGGGTGGTGAATGTTTGTCTTAGCATGGCGGGATCGTAACTGACTGTCGTTCTTTGTCTCCGGGTTTCTCGTCGCGGCGCTTCAACCTGCGTTGTCGCGCCAGAGGGTGATCACGTGTGGGGCGGGGTTGAAGGGGTGATGGGATGCCTGGGGAGGGAGCGGTGCTGAGGACGGCGTAGCGGGGGACCGGCGAGCCCTTGCAGCGGAGACGCTCCGGATGTGAGTCGTTGGAACGGCTTGCTTTGGAACCGTATTCTGACCACCCCAACGCCGTCGCTACTGAGCGGCGGAGGGATGTGCCGTGCGTTGCTGCGTTCGAGGATTCCCCGCTTTGATTGCCGGAGGGCACCGCGCCTGGGGCGTGCTGCGTCCTTGCGGCTCAGCGGCCGCAGCACTGCTTGTACTTCTTGCCGCTGCCGCACGGGCAGGGATCGTTGCGGCCCACCTTCGGCAAGGCCCGGACCGGCTTGGCCTTGGCCACGGCTTCGGTCGCCTCCGCCAGCATCTCACTGGCTTTCTGACCGTCGCGCTCGTCGGTCGGGGCGCGGCCTGCGGGGGCCCGACCGCCCGGCGGCGGCGCAAAGGCGGTGGTTTCCTGATGGACGGTGCGCTGCGGGAGGTTGCGGAGGAAGTTCTCGAAGGCCATCAGGCTCGAGGTGCTGCGGAAGATGTTGTGGCAGATCTCGGTCTTGATGTTGACCATGAGCTCGTCAAACATCTTGAAGGCCTCCATCTTGTACTCGATGAGCGGGTCACGCTGGCCATAGGCGCGCAGTCCGATGGCGTTGCGGAGGCTGTCCATGTGGTACAGGTGCTCCTGCCACAGCCGGTCAATCGAGGTCAGGATGGCGTAGCGTTCGACCGTCTTGATCGCGTTCGGATCCTCGAAGCTGATCTTGAGTTCGTAGGAGTCGCGGACCTGCTTGCTGATGTGATGGACGACGGCGAACTGGGCGGCGCTCAGCCCGTCGAAGAGGGAGCCCTGGACCGGTTCCTCCTGTCCGGCGTTGGCCACCTTGACGATCTCCTCCTCGGGCAGCCCCAGCGGGAAGTTCAGGTTCACCCAGTCCCCGAGGCCGCGCAGGTTCCACTCGCTCGGGTCCTTGTCCGGCTGGGTGAACTGACGCACCTTCTCGACCACGACCTCCTCCATGATGTCCATGAGGCGGTCGCGGACGTCGGTCGAGCGGATGATGTCGTTGCGGAAGCCGTAAACGATCTCCCGCTGCTTGTTCATCACGTCGTCGTACTCGAGCGTGCGTTTGCGGATCTGGTAGTTGTGCTGTTCGACCCGCTTCTGGGCCTGTTCGATCGAGCGGTTCAGGAACGGATGCTCGAGCTCCTGTCCCTCCTCGAGTCCCACTCGTTCCATGACCTTCACGATCCGGTCCGACCCGAACAGCCGCATCAGGTCGTCCTCGAGCGAGATGAAGAAGTGGGAGGAACCGGGGTCGCCCTGGCGGGCGCAACGTCCGCGGAGCTGGCGGTCGATGCGGCGGGCCTCGTGTCGTTCGGTGGCGAGCACGTGGAGGCCGCCCAAGTCGGCGATGCCGGGGCCGAGCTTAATGTCGGTGCCGCGACCGGCCATGTTGGTGGCGATGGTGACGGCACCGCGCTGGCCGGCGCGGGCGACGATTTCCGCCTCCTGCTGGTGGTACTTGGCGTTGAGGACCGAGTGGACGATGCCCACTTTCTTGAGCAGGCGGGAGAGGTGTTCGCTGACCTCGACCGAGATGGTGCCCACGAGGATGGGGCGTCCCTCGGCGTGGATGGTCTGAATCTCGCGCACCACGGCGTCGAACTTCTCCCGCTTGGTCTTGTAGACCGTGTCGTGGGCGTCAACGCGCACGCAGGGCTTGTTGGTGGGGATCACCAGGACGCCGAGCTTGTAGATGTCCAGGAACTCCTGGGCCTCGGTCTCGGCGGTGCCGGTCATGCCCGCGAGCTTGTGGTAGAGGCGGAAGTAGTTTTGGATGGTGATCGTGGCGAGGGTCTGGGTTTCGCGCTCGATGGCGACGCCTTCCTTGGCCTCAACCGCCTGGTGCAGGCCGTCGCTCCAGCGGCGGCCGGTCATGAGGCGGCCGGTGTTCTCGTCCACGATAATCACCTTGCCGTCCTGCACCACGTACTGAACATCGCGCTGGTAGATGCAGAAGGCCCGGAGCAACTGCGAGATGACATGGATGCGCTGCGACTTGGCCTCAAAATCAGCCTGCATCTTGGCCTTGAGCTCGAGCCGCTTCCGCACGTCCGGTTCGGGGCCGGTGTCGATCTCGTGGAAGGCCGTCATGAGGTCCGGCAGCATGAACGCCTCCGGATCGTTCGGGCTGAGGAAGGTCCGGCCCTTCTCCGTCAGGTCCGCCGAGTAACCTTTCTCGTCGATGCCGAAGAAGAGCTCCTCCTTCTGGGCGTAGAGCGTCTTCTTGGTCTGATCTGCGTGCAGCTCGAGTTCGGCGGCCTGACGCAACTGGGCGATCTCCGGGTCCTCGAGCAGCTTGAGCAGGCCGGGGGAGCGTGGGTTGCCGGTGCGCACGCGATGCAGGAGCATGCCGATGTCGCGCCGCAGATTGTCGGCGTCCACCGGGTTCGAACCGTCCTCGGGACGGAGCTTCTTGATGAGCTCTTCGGCCTCGCGGAGGAACCGGTTGCAGAGCTGCTCTTGGGCGTGGACAAGGGACTGGACCTGCGTGCGGTAGTCCAGGTAGAGGGCGTTGTCCTGGTTGACGACGGCCGGGCCGCTGATGATGAGGGGCGTGCGGGCCTCGTCGATCAGGATCGAGTCCACCTCGTCCACGATGGCAAAGTAGTGGCCGCGCTGGACCTGATCCTCGTAGCGGACGGCCATGCCGTTGTCGCGCAGGTAGTCGAAGCCGTATTCGGCGTTTGTGCCGTAGGTGATGTCGCAGAAGTACTGCTGGCGGCGGACGGCGGGCGGCTGGTCGTGCAGAATGCATCCCACCGTGAGCCCCAGGAACTTGTAGACCGCCCCCATCCACTCGCTGTCGCGCGCGGCCAGGTAATCGTTCACCGTCACGATATGGACGCCGCGTCCGCTGAGCGCGTTGAGGTACACCGGCAGCGTCGCGACCAGCGTCTTGCCTTCGCCGGTGGCCATTTCGGCGATGCGCCCCTTGTGCAACGCCCAGCCGCCGATGAGCTGGACGTCGAACGGGATCATGTCCCAGACCAATTCGTGGCCCCGCACGATGATCTTCATCTGGCGGTCGAACATGCGCCGGCACGCGTTCTTGACCACCGCGAAGGCCTCGGGCAGGAGCTCGTCCAGCCGACGGGCCAGTTCGGCGGAGTCCGTGAGGGCGGACAGCTCGGTTTTCCAGGCCGCGGTTTTCTCGCGCAGCGCGTCGTCACTCAGCGATTGCAGCGACTGCTCAAGGGCGTTGATCCGGTCCACCAACGGGCGCAGGCGGCGAACCTCACGCTCGTTCTTGGTGCCGATGACCTTTTTGATGATCCAGCGAAGCATGCGAAAAAATGCCATTGCAGCGTAAGCAAAGCGCGGGGGGCGTCAAAGCATTATGCACCCCCTTTCGCCTCTCGAGGTTCGAAGTTCGAAGTTCGCCCTTCGCCCTTGGCGCTTCGCCCCTGCCGACGGTTGACCGCGCGGGGCGGGGGATCGTAGCTTCCCGACCCGTGAAGCCCGCCATGCAACGCTGGAAACTGCTGCCTTTGATCGGTGTGCTCGTGGTGACCGGTCGCGCCGCAGACCTGCCCGCCTCCTCGCCCGCGCATCCCAACGTGCTGCTCATCGTGTCGGATGACCACGCCTGGACCGATTACGGATTCATGGGGCACCCGCATCTTCGGACGCCGCACCTGGACCGGTTGGCGCGCGAGAGCCTCTGCTTCCCGCGCGGCTACGTGACCGCCAGCCTCTGTTGTCCCAGCCTCGCGTCGATCATCACCGGCCGCTTTCCCCATCAGCACCGGGTGACCAGCAATGACCCGCCCCTGCCGGCCGATGTCCCGCGCGGTCAAGCCTACCAGACCGCCGCCTTCCGCGAGGGTCGCGAGCGGATGAACCGGTTCCTCGAATCCGTCCCGACGCTGCCCCGGGTCCTCGGTGGGCACGGCTACCACAGCCTGCAAACCGGCAAGTGGTGGCAGGGCCATTACGCGCGCGGCGGCTTCACCGACGGCATGACGGTCGGCGACGAAGCTCGTGGCGGACGGCACGGCGACGCCGGGCTGCGGATCGGACGGGAGACGCTCGAGCCGATTTACGCGTTCATCGCGGAGGCCCGTCGTGCGAACCAGCCCTTTTTCATCTGGTACGCGCCCCTCATGCCTCATGACCCTCACACCCCGCCCGAGCGCCTGCTGGCGCGTTATCGGGACATCGCCCCTCGCTGGCGGTCGCCCGGTACTGGGCGATGGTCGAGTGGTTCGACGAGACCTGTGGGGAACTGCGGGCCCACCTCGAACGGGAGGGACTGGCGGACAACACCCTCATCGCCTACATCGCGGACAACGGCTGGATCACCGATCCCGTCACGGGCCAGTATGCGCCCAAGTCGAAGCAATCTCCATACGACGGCGGGCTGCGCACCCCGATCCTGCTGCACTGGCCCGGCCGGATCGCCGCCGGAGAATCGACGAAGCTGGCGAGTTCGGTGGACCTGATGCCCACGCTGTTGCGCGCCTGTGGCGTCGCACCGCCCCCCGGCCTTCCGGGCCTGGACCTGCGCGACGCGACGGCCGTCGCGCGGCGCGAGGCGATCTTCGGGGCCTGCTTCACACACGACGCCGTGGACCTCGATGAACCGGTGCGGAACCTGCGCTGGCGCTGGTGCGTGGCGGGCGATTGGAAGCTGATCCTCCCCAGCCCCCTCAACGAACCCACGGGTGAGGCCGAGCTCTACGATCTGGTTACCGACCCGTTCGAAACGCGCAACCTCGCCGCCAAGCACCCGGACCGCTTGACGTCCCTGGCCCGGCGGCTTGACGCTTGGTGGCCGGCGCGGCTGGAGTCAGAGCCTTAGCAGCGTCCCCTGGCCGGGCGCCAGCCAGAGCTGTTCACCCCCGAACCCGACCAACCGGCCCGTATACGGCGAGACCAGCCGCGGCGCGGAGGCCGGCTTGCGGAACCGCGGTGAGCAGGGCCAGGAATGAACCAGGTCCTTGTTCACCAACAGCACGTAGCGGCATCCGTCCGAGTGGGTGAAGTCGCCCACCACCAGCGGCGCCTCGCCCACGCTTTCGACCAGGGAGTCCGGCCCCGGGCCGTGGGCCAACTCGGGCACGTCGCCGAAGTGGTACACGTCGTTCGAGGTGAGGTGGAGCAGGACGGGGGCAAGCTGGCCGACCTGCAGATTCACGTTCCGGAGATGATCCCAGGTGGCGGTCGGATGGCCAAACTGGTCGACGGGTGCGGCGCGATAGTTGCCCACCTGGGGTGCGAAGTACGTGAAATACGCCAGGCCGCGTCCGCCGTAGGCGAGCGTGCTGAACACCTGGAACCGGAGGTCGGCCGCCGTGGGTTCACGGTACCGGAAGTGCGCCACCGTGAGCACGATGTTCCAGAACGGCCGGCCGTGGCGGAGGGACAAGCCGCGCATCTGCTCGAGGTTCTGCCAGTAGCCGTCGCGCAACGAGCCATCCTCCATCAGCGCGTAGTGGTCGTAGCTCAGCTCGGTGGGCTGGCACAGGCTCACGAACTGCTCGAGGTGCTCGGCGTAGGTGGCAGTTCCCAGTTGAGCCGGACTCGCGTAGTTCGGGAACAGGTTGATGTAAGGCCATTTGCCCGGCGCCAGCTCCCGGACCAGTGCCGCCACCTTCGCCAGACCGGGGAACAACTCCGCGCCCGGTTCGTCCCGGAGGTAGTACCCGTAGACGGCCGGGTGCCGGCCCACCTCGGCCACGAGACTCGCGACGTTGCGGCGCGCCACCGCTTCGTCCACGTGGCGCCAGTCGTAGTCCGAGGTGCGGGGATCGTGGACGATGGCTCTCAACCCGGCGGCGTAGCAGAGATCCAGATCCCGCGGCGCCACGAACCCCGCCACGGTCAACCCGCAGTCGCGCAACTTCTGGAAGGCGGCCGCCTCCGAAGGAACCCAGTTCCAGGCCATCAAGGGAAAGAACTCCGGTTCGTCCGCGGCTCGGAGCCCGCCGGTCAAGGCGCCGATGCCCGCCAGCGCTGCCAGCCAGAACCTCGCCAGGCTTCGACGCCACCCCGCCTTCATCGGTCGGTGTTCGAGTTCCCGGGCATCCCAACGGCACGCAATCGT
This sequence comes from Verrucomicrobiota bacterium, assembly GCA_027493615.1. Classification (GTDB taxonomy): domain Bacteria; phylum Verrucomicrobiota; class Verrucomicrobiia; order Limisphaerales; family J093; genus DSVZ01. The sequence goes on along the minus strand of JAOSKK010000034.1, from coordinate 431,591 downwards.
CGTCTTCATCGTGGTGAAGGGCCCACCATAGCGACCGGCGACCTCCTGTCGAGTCCCCGGCAAGATTTGCTAACATTTGGGCAAAATCGAGGTAGCCGCTCGCTCCACCTCTCCCGCTCAATGCCCGCGTGACAGCCGATGAGTCTCCCCCGAACAGGTGCCGTGTGCACCCGCGAGACCGTAGGCCGACGCTTTCCGTGATCCTTGCATGACTCCTGTGTCCTCACCCGGTGAACGGCTGTTGCTCAGCGGCAACGAGGCCATCGCCCTTGCCGCCCCGCCACGCCGGTGTCGCGCTCGGCGCCGGCTATCCCGGCACGCCCTCCACCGAGATCCTTGAGAACTTCGCCCGCCTCGGCGGCCGCGCCCAATGGTCGCCGAACGAGAAGGTCGCCCTCGAAGTCTGCATCGGCGCGGCCTACGGCGGCGCCGCGCCCTCGCGACGATGAAGCACGTGGGTTTGAACGTGGCTTCGGACCCGTTCTTCACGGTGGCCTACACCGGCGTGACCGGCGCGCTCATCGTCATCTCGGCGGACGACCCCGGCATGGCCTCGAGCCAGAACGAGCAGGACAACCGCCGCTATGCCGTCGCCGCCGGCGTGCCCATGCTCGAGCCCAGTGATTCCCAGGAGGCCTACGACTTCTTCCTGCAGGGCGCGGAGTTGTCCGAGAAATGGCAGATCCCCATCCTTTTCCGGGTCACCACCCGCATTTGCCACAGCAAGAGCGTCGTGCGCCCCAGCCTGCCGGTGGCGGACCTCAAGGCACCCGCGTTCCAACGCGACGTGCGCGGGCGGGTCATGATCCCGGCCTATGCCCGGGCCGCCCACCGCCGGTTGCGGCAGAAGTTGGCCGAGATCACGCGGTGGAACGAGACCTCGCCGCTCAACTCCGTCCACGAAGCCGACCGCAAGCTGGGCATCATCACCTCGGGCATCTCCTGGGCCCACGTGCGCGAAGCCGCGCCCGAGGCCAGTGTGCTCAAGCTCGGCATGACCTATCCCTCCCTCTCGACCTCATCCGGTCCTTTGCCGGATTCGTGGAGCGGTGTTTCGTGGTCGAGGAAGGCGACCCGTACCTCGTCGAATCGATCCGCGCCGCCGGTATCCCGGTCGAGGGCAAGGCCGACTTGTACCGCTTCGGCGAGTTCGACGTTGCCCGCGTGCGGCGGTTGCTGGCCGGCGACGTGACTCCCGAACCGACCCGGCCGCCCGGCAAACCCCCGCAGCTCTGCGATGCCTGTTCCTATCGCCAGGTGTTCGGCACGCTTCACCAGATGCAGGCCATTGTGGCGGGTGACATCGGCTGTTACACCCTCGGCGCCCTCGCCCCGTTTGAGGCCATGGACACCTGCGTCTGCATGGGCGCCAGCCTCGGGGTGGGGCTCGGCTTGCGCCATGTGCTTCCCTTCGAACAGGCCCGCCGCGTCGTCAGCATCATCGGCGACAGCACCTTCGTGCATAGCGGCATCAGCGGGTTGGTCGAGATGGTTTACAACCCGCCGCCCGGCGGACACGTGCTGATCATTCTGGACAACTCGACCACCGCCATGACCGGCCATCAGGAGCATCCGGGGACCGGTCGCACCCTCGAACACCGGGCCACGGGACGGGTGGTGTTTGAGGACCTGGCCCGCGGTCTGGGCATCCGCGAGGTCCATGTCGTCGAACCCCGCCTCGGGTCCGACGAGTTCGAACAGGTGCTCACGCGCTGTCTGAACAGTGGCGAACTGGCGGTCATCATCGTCCGGCGCCCCTGCATCCTCATCGCCAAACAACTCAAGGAATACGAGCGTCAGGCCCAGGAAGCCGAGTGTGCTTGCGTATGCGAAACTCCGTTACCAGCGTCGTGATCGCCGGCCTCGGCGGTCAGGGCGTCCTGAAGGCGTCGGACATCCTCGGCGACGCCGTTTTCCGCGCCGGCCACGATGTCAAGAAGGCCGAGGTTCACGGCATGAGCCAGCGCGGCGGCTCGGTCAACAGCGACGTCCGCTTCGGCCCGCGCGTCTTCAGCCCCATGGTCCCTTTCGGCGAAGCGGACTTCCTGGTCGTGCTGACGCCGGATCAACTCGAAAACAACCGGGGTTATCTCAGCCGGGCGGGGTGCTCATCGAGCCCTCCCACGTGGACACCGCCCAGCTCGAGAACAAACGCAGCCTGAACGTCGCCATGCTCGGCTGCCTCAGCCGGCACCTCGACCTTCCGGAAGCCTGCTGGCAGGCCGCCCTCGAAGCCAACCTCCCGCCCGGCTTGCTCGTCAGCAACCTTCGTGCGTTCGCCCTCGGCCGCCAGCAGGGTCCCCCGCCTGACGCGGCGTCCCGGGCACGCCTTTGATCCCCTGCCATGAACCCTGCAGCCTCGACCCCCGGCCCGTTCGATCCCGCCAGCGCAATGGACTTCCTGCCGCTGCCGCAATTGCGCGCCGTGCAGTGGTCCCGGATGCAATTCATCGTGCAGCGCGCCTACGACCGCGTGCCCCTTTTCCGCCAACGGCTCACCGAACGCGGCCTCACCCCGGCCGACCTCCGGTCCTTGGACGACGTCCCGAAGCTCCCCTTCACCACCAAGACCGACCTGCGCGATACCTACCCCTTCGGCCTCTTCGCCAGTCCGCTGCAGGAAATCGTTCGGTTCCATGCCTCCAGCGGCACCACCGGCAAACCGATCGTTGTCGCCTACACCCAGGAGGACGTCGATGACTGGGCCCAGGTCATGCGACGCAGCTTCCTCGCCTGCGGCCTGCATGCTGGCGACGTCATCCAAAACGCCTACGGCTACGGCCTCTTCACCGGCGGCCTCGGTGCCCACTACGGGGCCGAAGCCCTGGGCGCTGGCGTGATCCCGATCTCCGGCGGCAACACGGACCGGCAGATCATGATCCTCAAGGATTTCGGCGTCACCGCCATCTGCTGCACCCCCAGCTACTTCCTGCACCTCATCGAACGCGCCGGCGAGCTGGGGGTCGACTTCAAGCAATTGCCGCTTCGCGCCGGCGTCTTCGGCGCCGAACCCTGGACCGAAGGCATGCGCACGCGCATCGAGGCCGAAACCCGCATCAAGGCCTACGACATCTACGGCCTCTCGGAGATCATCGGCCCGGGCGTTGCCATGGAATGCCCGCACCAGGCCGGGCCGCACATCTTCGAGGACATGTTTTACCCGGAGGTCATCAATCCGGAAACCGGCGAACCGGTGCCCGATGGCGTCGAGGGCGAGCTCGTCCTCACCACGCTCTGCAAGCGGGCCATGCCGATGATCCGCTACCGGACCCGCGACATCAGCGCCCTGAACCCCGAGCCCTGCGCGTGCGGCCGCACCTCCGCCGCATCAAGCGCATCGCCCGCCGCACCGACGACATGATGATCATCCGGGGTCAACGTGTTCCCTTCGCAAATCGAGGCCGCCCTGCTCAGCGTCGAGGGCACGCTGCCTCACTACCAGATCTTCGTCGACCGCGTGAAAGGCCTGGACCAGATGGAGGTGCAGGTCGAGGTCACCGCCCAGTTCTTCAGTGACACCGTCGGCGCGCTCGAGAAACTCCAGCAACGCCTCGCCCACGCCATCGCCCAGGTCATCGGCCTCCACGTCCACGTCCGGCTCGTCGAACCGCATACGCTCCAACGCAGCGAAGGCAAAGCCAAACGCGTGGTGGACCGGCGCCAGTTGTGAACGCCGGCGGAAGCGGCCAGCCGCCGCCGACCCCGGCCCCGACAAACCATGAAACTCAAGCAACTCTCGGTCTTTCTCGAAAACAAACCAGGCGCCCTCAGCGCCCCGTGCCGGGTGCTGGCCCAGGCCGGGATCAACCTGCTCACGCTCTGCCTGGCCGACACCCACCAGTTCGGCATCCTCCGGCTCATCGTCCGCGACTGGGAAAAGGCGCGCCGCCTCCTCGAAGACGCCGGCTGGACCGTCAAGCTCACCGAGGTCGTCGTCGTTGCCGTCCCCGACCAACCCGGCGGCCTTGCCAACCTCCTCGAGGTTTTCGAGCGCACCGGCATCAACGTCGAGTACATGTACGCCTTCACCGTCCGGACGGACCACCGCGGTCTGCTGGTGTTCCGCTTCCAGGACCCCGACACCGCCCTGGCCGCCTTGCAGACGGCGCAGGTCCAAGTGGTGGACGCCGAGGATCTCTTCCGTCGACTCGAAGCCTGAACAAGGAATCGCTTATGCTCGGTATCCCTGATCCCTGGGTCTGGCTGGCGTACATCTTGTGTTTGCTGAGTGCCCTGGCCTGTGTCGTTTATAGCTGGCGCCACTGGAACCGTGGCGACGAAACCGTCCAGCCCGACGATGTCCGTTGGGCCAAGCAGGAGGACCAACTCGAAGAGAAGCTCTGAGTCGCCCGCCGGCCCCGCCGGGCCTGGAGGCTCATGCCCCGCTTTCCGCTCAGCCCCGTTGCCCGCATCCCGGACCCGGCCCTGCCCCTGGACGGCGCCAGGCCCCAACCCACCGCATCGCCATGTTCGCTCAAGTCGCCCTGATCGACATCCTCGTCGTCCTGCTCTACCTGTTCGTCACCGGCTACCTGGGCTGGTTGGGCTACCGGGGCACCAAGACCACCACGGACTACCTGGTCGCGGGACGCAAGGCCCACCCCTTCATCATGTCCCTCAGCTACGGGGCCACGTTCATCTCCACCAGCGCCATTGTCGGTTTCGGCGGCGCCGCCGGGCTGTTCGGCATGAGCCTGCTCTGGCTGACCTTCTGCAACATCTTCGTCGGCATCTTCATCGCCTTCATCTTCCTGGGCGAACCCACCCGCCAGATGGGCCACCGGCTCGACGCCCATACCTTCCCGGAACTGCTCGGCCGCCGCTACCAGAGCCGGGTGGTGCAGGTGTTTGCCGGTGCGGTCATTGCACTGTTCATGCCGCTCTATGGCGCCGCCGTCCTGATCGGTGGCACGGAGTTCATCGCCACCGCCTTTCACATTGAGTACAACACCGCCCTCCTGCTCTTCGCCACCATCGTGGCCGCCTACGTCTTCTTTGGCGGCCTCAAGGGCGTGATGTACACCGACGCGCTGCAGGGCGTGATCATGTTCGTCGGCATGTTCGTCCTGCTGATCTACACCTACGTCAGCGTCGGCGGCGTCGTCGAGGGCCACCGCACCCTCACCGACTTGAAGGACCTCCTGCCGGGAACCCTCACCAGCATCGGCCACCGCGGCTGGACGTCCATGCCCGAGTTCGGCTTCGGCGACCCGAAGTACAACCTCTGGTGGATCGTCGTCTCGACCATCGTCATGGGTGTGGGCATCGGCGTGCTCGCCCAACCCCAGCTCGCCGTCCGCTTCATGACCGTCAAGAGCAAGCGCGAACTTAACCGCGCGGTCGGCGTCGGCGGCGTGTTCATCCTTGCCATGACCGGCGTCGCCTTCACCACCGGCGCCCTCTCGAATGCTTACTTCGCCATCCATGGCCCCCTCTTCCAGGGCCGCGTCATCCGCACCATCGACGCCGACAAAGGGCATGTCCTCCTCCAGTTGGTCCGGCCCGCCGAGGGCGGCGCCTGGCTGGACCTCATCAAGCAGACCAACCCGAACGGCTCGACCACCAACTTCACCGCCGCGATCCCCACGAACACCGAGGGTCAGTGGCTCCCAGTGGCCAAACAAACCAACGCCGTCGGTGCCATCCTCGAAGGCACGCTCCTGCCGGCGGTGCTGGACGCGCAGCAGCCCTATCTCACCCCTGGCCCCGGACCCAATCGCGTCGCCCAGGGCCGTTCCATCTCCGTCGTCGTCGCCAAGGGGGTCTCCGACCAGATCATCCCCACCTACATCACGACTGCGATGCCCAAGTGGTTTGGCCTCATCTTCCTCCTCACCCTCCTGGCCGCCGCCATGAGCACGCTCTCCAGCCAGTTCCATACCGTCGGCACCGCCGTCGGGCGCGACGTCGTCGAGACCATCGCCCCGCGCCGCACCACCGGCGGCCACGATCACACCATCTCGATCGTCCGGGTCTCGATCCTCGTGGGACTCGTGCTCGCCGTCCTCATCGGCTACTACGCCAAGAAGGAGGCCTACGTGGTGAGTATCATCCCCCGCGCCACCGCCATCTTCTTCGGCCTGTGCGCCTCGACCTTCCTCCCTGCCTTTGTCGGCGGCATCATGTCCCGCCGCGTCACCCCACCCGCCGCCCTGGCCTCCATGCTCGTGGGCTTCCTCGTCACCGCCCTCTGGCTCACCTTCGTCAAGCTGCCCGAGTGCACCACCATCGGCCTCGTCAAGGCCAGCGTCTTCGCCCACGCCCCCAACTGGCCGTCGGTCGACCCGCTCTTCATCGGTCTGCCCCTCTCCGTCCTGACCCTGTTGGTCGTGAGCGCCTTCACCCGCCCCACGGACAGCCGGCACCTGGACCACTGTTTCGGCACCCGCAACCCCGGGGCCTCCGCCTGATTCACTTTGGCCAGATCAACCCCATCAACACATCATGCAACCTCCCTCGACGCGTTGTCTCCTCCTCACGCTGGCGCTGGCGGCCAGGCTGACCAAACTCTGCGCCCAATCCGCCTCCGTTAGTGTGCCCACGGCACCCGCCGCGCCGGCCCCCAAGCCCGCGGCTCCGCTCAGCACCACGGAACAGTGGATCGCCGACGCCAAGAAACCCGCCGCCTGGCTGTCCTGGGGCGCCGACCTGCGCGTCCGCGACGAGTACTACGACAACATCGTCAGCCTGTCCGACGTCGATCCCCTGCATGAGCAGAACGTCATCCGCTTTCGCAGCCGGCTTTGGGCTTCCGCCACCCCCGTCACCAACGTGAGCTTCAACACCCGGATCGCCTCCGAGTCGCGCCTCTGGACCAAGCCCTCCTTCATCCCCGTCTATGGCGGCCGGAGCGGCATGGAATGGCGCTACGGCATCGTGGACAACCTGAACCTCAAATGGGCCAACGCCTTCGACCAACCCCTCACCGTCACCGCCGGCCGCCAGGATATCGTCCTCGGCGACTTCTGGAACTGGTGGCTCGTCGCCGACGGCACCCCTGGTGATGGTTCCTGGACCTACTTCCTCGACAGCGCCCGACTCACCTACGACGCCAAGGACCTCAAGACCAAATTCGACGGCATCTTCATCTACCAGCGCGCCCGCCCCGACGACTGGATGCCCACGCTCGACAACTCCAGCGCCTACACCCTCACCGAGCAGAACGAGCAGGGCGTCATTCTCTACGCTTCAAACAAGTCGCTGAAGAACACCCAGATCGATGGCTACTTCATCTACAAGGGCGATGACCAGGAGTTCCGCAACGGCGACGACGCCAACATCTTCACCCTCGGCGCCAAGATCACCGGCACCCCCGCCGAGCATTGGAGCTACTCCCTCGAAGGCGCCTACCAGTTCGGCGAGAAAATGGATCCCATGGTGCGCACCCCCGTCGCCGCCAACACCGAACGTCGCGACCTCGACGCCTTCGGCGTCAACGCCCGCGTGAGCTACCTCTTCAAGGACGTCTTGAACAACCAGGCCCACCTCATCTTCGAACACCTCTCCGGCGATGACCCCGACTCGACCGGCCGCGACGAGATGTTCGATGTCCTCTGGGGGCGCTGGCCGCGCTGGAGCGAGCTCTACATCTACTCCTACGTGCAGGAGACCGGCGGCAAGATCGCCCAGCTCAACAACATCCAGCGCATCGGTGCCGGCTGGACCCTCAACCCCATGAAGCCCATGCAACTCGGCTTCTACTACAACGCCCTCTTTGCCCCCGAGTCCGTCCCCACCCGCACCATCAACGCCGCCCGCTTCAGTCAGGATGGCCACTTTCGCGGTCATTACTTCCAGGGCGTGCTCACGCACACCTTCAGCCGGCACGTCAAAGGCCATCTCTGGGGCGAGCTGATTTGGCAGGACGACTTCTATGTGGATCGCGAGCTCCTCACCTTCCTCCGCGCCGAAGTCTCCCTGAACTTCTAACCGGAACCAATCCAATCCACCCGCGGACCGCGCCCCCCTCGACCGTCTGGTCGGGGATCGCACCCGGCTCCGGGTGCTGTGGCGGGCGCCTTTGCCCGCCACCTCCCCGTCTTGCGCCCCCCACGCACCTTACCCCCAAGCCCATCTCCGCCCGCAAGCCCTTCAGGGCGTTGAACGCGAACTGACACGCCACCGCAGCCAGCAACAACCCCATGATCCGCGTGATGATCCGCAACGCGATGGGATTCAGCCAACCCGCCCCCGCGCCGACACCCGGAAGATCACGTAGCTCACGGCGCACACCGCCACAATCGCCACGAACAACCCCGCCTGCTTGCTCCACGTGTCGGCCCGGCCGTGCAGCAGGATGGCCGTCGTCACCGCCCCCGGCCCGGCCAGCATCGGCACCGCCAGCGGCGTGATCGCGATGTCGTCCTTCGTGGCGCCTGCGAACGTCTCCTCGTTGGTTTCCTGCACCCGCGAGCGCTGCGCCTTCAACATGTCCAGCGCCACCAGCAACAGCACAATGCTCCCCGCCATCTGAAACGCCGGTATGGTGATCCCGAACAGCTTGAAGATCCATTTGCCCACCCAGGCGAACGCCACCAGCATCCCTGCGGACACCAGGCAGGCCAGCCGCGCCATCCGCACCCGTTGCGCCGGCGTGTCGTGGGGTGTCATCGCCAGAAAAGCCGGCACCGTCGCGATCGGATCCACGATCACGAACAACGAGCTGAACGCCAGCAACGTGAACTCCATCATGACCGGATCCGGCACGGCGCCAGAATCGCGTCCCGCATGCCGTGAATGATCTTCTTGTCCGCCGGGCAAATCGTGGCCAATACCCCCCCCAACACGGGGCGAGCCTGATCCCCGGCCCCGTCCAGAAAGTAGTACGGACACAGCCGCACCCGCCCGGGCATCGACACCAGCTCGCCTCGCATGAAATCAAAGTAAGCCGTCTCGATCCGACGCGGCTTGTGATAGCGCTGCAGTACGAAGGGCGACGTTTCGGAAGCGCGCAACGCTGCGTCCACCGCCTCGGCCCAGTCCGCCCCCGAAAGATCGCTCCCGAGAAACACGCTCCGCGCCCCCACGCCGTCTCGTGGAATCCCGACACCTTCAGGATCAGGTCCCGTTCGCGTTGCGACAATTCCTTGAGCTGCCGCCAGTCTGTCAGGTTCAACTCCGGGATCGCGGCCTGCGGCGGCAGCGGTGCCGGATCCACCACCCACGTGTAAGGCACATGCCGGAGGAGGCGATCGAGGAAACCCTCGCCCAGCTCCTGGCGCCAAAACCCGCGCAAGTTCCGGTTCCACAACAGCGCCAGCAGCATCTTCTCCTCGAACAACGGTTTGGGCGGCGGCGTCAGCCGGATCTGCCTCCCCGCCGCCAGTTCGAGGAGGGCGCGCGAGTTCGGTACGTTCGCCAGGTCGAACAACTCGAAGAACCGATAGACCGCATCACCCGGTGCAAACCCCGCAAACTGCGCGTCGTGAACCGTGAACCGCGCCCCCAGTTCCCCGGCCAGCCAGACCATTTCCGGACGATAGGTCGCGGCCTCCTCCGACACCACGATCCGGACGCGCTCGGCCTCCCCGAAGATCCCGGCGAAGCCGTCTTGCATCCCTCGGGGCCCGCCCACCACCGTTTCGTTTCTCTCGCCGGACGTCGAACCCGTGCCCGCGTCCGCCAGCGCGGCGTAGGTTCGGTTGAGCCAGCCCGTCAAGCCGATGCCGCCCGGAACCGCGTCCAATTCCGTGATCGCAAACCCGTCCTCAGTCAGCAGCAGGTCCGGCCGGATCACGCGTGGGAGCTCGCTCCGGAACGCCGGATGTCGTTGCAGCGCGATCAACTCCGCGGGCTTGCCGCGGTCCAGCCAGTCCGCCACCCAGGCCGGCTGTTTGCCCTCGACGCTCCGGCGGTACAGCAGGTTCACCGCCCGATAGAACTGGTGCAGCACCCGTCCGAGCACCTCGATCTCCCGAGCGAGCGCCGGCTCAAGCGGGAACGGCTCCAGGGCCATTCGCCACTCGAACCCGGCAAACAACCCGCCGACAGGCAGTGCGCCCCGAAGGTGCTCCGCCACCGCCTGCGGTCGATCCGTACCTTTCGGGATGGCGCTCACAGACCCTCGTAGATCGCCGCCAGAGGCAGATCGATCTGCAGCGAGTTTAACGTCAGGACGTCCTCGATTCCCGCCGCCTTCTCCGCCCGCCAGGCGTCCGCGCGGCGGAAGATCGTCACTTCGCGTGCCGGTTGGGCCACCAGCACGTACTCCTCCAACGACTCGATCGTGGTGTACGCGAAGAACTTCTCGCGCCGGTCCACCCGCTCGGTCGACGGGGAAAGAACTTCGACCAGAACCTTCGGGTACCGCACGAACCGGGGATCGCTGTCCCGGCCATCACACGTGACCACCAGGTCAGGATAGTAGAAGTAAGCGTCGTCGTGCAGGCTCAGCGTCACGCGGATGTCGCTCACGTAAAGCTTGCAGCGACCCCCCTGGAGGTGCGAACGGATGGCTGCGTAGAGGTTTCCCACGATCTCGTTGTGGGCCCGCGTTTCACCCGCCATGGCGTACACCACTCCGCCAAGATACTCGTGACGCACCTCGCTCCGCTCCTCCGCGGCGAGGTACGCCTCGACCGGCACCGGGTCGTGTTGGGCCGCCGTCTGCATGGTCGCACTCTGTCCCAAGGCGTCCTGCCGGACAAGCCGGCTCTCGAGTTCCCCAGTCGCTCTCGTCCTGGCCGCGACGCGCCCCGGAGCAGTTAAGTATTAAATTAAGGGCTGACCCCTGGGGAATCAGGTTCGGACCTGGCCGCTCCCCCAACCCAGCCACTTGTAGCTCGTCAGTTCCTCCAGCCCCATCGGGCCGCGCGCCCCCGACCTTGTCCGTGCTGATCCCGATCTCCGCCCCCATCCCGAACTCCCCGCCGTCCGTGAACCGCGTGCTCGCATTCCAGTACACCGCCGCACTGTCCACCGCCCCCAGAAATCGGCGCGCCGTCGCCTCGTTCGCCGTCACCACCGCGTCCGAATGCGCCGATCCGTAGTGGTTGATGTGCGCGATCGCTCGTCCACCCCGTTCACCACGCGCACATTGAGGATCAGATCGTTGTACTCGGTGAAAAAGTCTTGCTCGGTGGCCACCCGGATCTCCGGCCGCGGACCGTGCCCGCCCGGCCCGGGTCCCGACCCGGCCGTGATCGCCCCACCCGGAACACGCGACTGCAGCACCGCTTGAGCCGCCGGATCCACGCGGAGCTGAACGTGACGTTCCTCCAGACGCGCGGCGAGCTGAGGCAGAAACCGCGCCGCCAGAGGCTCATCCACCAGCAGCGTCTCCATCGCGTTGCAAACCGCCGGACGCTGGCACTTGGCATTCAGCACGATGGCCTCCGCCATGGCGAGGTCGGCGTCCCGATCCACATACACATGACACACGCCCTTGTAGTGCTTGATCACCGGCACCTTCGAGCACTCCGCCACCGCGCGGATGAGCCCCTCGCCCCCGCGCGGCATGCACAGATCCACGTACTGGGTGAGGGAGAGCAACGCCGGGATGGCCTCGCGATCGGTCACCGTCAGGAGCTGGATGGCGTGGTCCGGGAAACCGGGCAGCGCCTGCCGGCCCGCGGCGACCAGCGTCTCGGCGATCTGGCGATTCGAGTGCAGCGCCTCCTTGCCGCCCCGCAGAATCGTTGCGTTGCCGCTCTTGAAGCAAAGCCCGGCGGCGTCGGCGGTCACGTTGGGGCGCGACTCGAAGATGATCACGATGACGCCGATGGGGGTGGAGACCTTCTGGAGGCGGAGACCGTTGGGGCGGGTGCGTTCCTCGAGCACGCGGCCGACCGGGTCCGGCAGGGCGGCCACCTCGCGCAAGCCCCGGGCCATGCCCGCGATGCGACGGTCATCCAGCTTGAGCCGGTCGAGCATCGCCGCGGTAAGTCCGGCGCGAGCTCCGGCCTCAAGATCGGTGGCGTTCGCGGCCCGGAGCGCGGGGGTTTCGCGCTCGAGGGCATCGGCCATCGCGTGCAGGCAGGCGTTCTTCTCGGCGGTGGTGAGGCCGGCCAGCGCGCGGGAAGCCGCCTTGGCCGCACGCCCCAGCTCGGTCATCTGCTCCAGCCATGTCATGGGTGCAGGCTAGACGAGCGTGGGCGCCTGAGAAGTCTGATGTTGCCCGCCCCGCCGACGCGCGACGGGTCGCGCGCCTTGACGGGCCGGAAGGGGACCGATTCAATGCGCGTGAACCGCTCTTGAAGTCATGGTGAATTTGGCCCAGGCCTTTCGCGAAACCGCCCAAAGCAACGCGGAGAAGACCGCCGTGTACTGGGGGACGACCTCTTTTCCTACCAGCATTTCGTGGCGCAATCCGCCCAGGTCGCCCGGCAACTGACGGACACCTTCGCCGTGACTCCCGGGGCGCGTGTGGCGTTGTGGATGAACAACAGCCCCGGCTTCATCTCGGCCTTGTTCGGCGCCTGGCAGGCGGGCGCTGTGGTGGTCCCGATCAACTGCTTCCTGAAGGCGGACGAGGTGGCGTACATCCTCGCCGATGCCGGGGTGGACCTGCTGCTCAGTGAGGCGGCGATGGACGAAGCTCTGGCGAAGCTGACCGCCGGCCGCCCCACGTTGCGCGTGCTGCGACGCGAGGCGTTCCCTGCGGCAACACCGCCGCCGGCCGACTGGCAACCCGTGCCGCGTGACACTGCCGACCTGGCGCTGTTGATCTACACCTCGGGCACAACCGGGCACCCGAAGGGTGCGATGCTGACGCACGGGAATCTCCTTCACAACGTCGGCAGTTGCCGGCAGGTGCTCGAGGCGGTGTCCGAGGACCGGTTCGCCCTGCTGCTGCCCATGTTTCACAGCTTCATGCTCACCGTCTGCGTGCTGCTGCCGCTGCTGGTCGGCGCCTCCATCGTGCTCATCCGCTCGCTGCACCCGCCCAAGAACAGCCTGGCCGAGATGATCCGGCACCGGGCCACGCTCCTGCCTGCCATCCCCAGTTGTTCCGCGCGTTGGCGCACGCCCCCCGTTCCCCCGAATCTCGCCTTGCGCATCTGCATCAGTGGCGCCGCCCCCCTGCCCGTCGATACGCTGCGCGAGTTCAACGCGCGCTACCCGGCCCGGTTGATCGAGGGGTACGGACTGAGCGAGGCCAGCCCGGTGGTTTCCCTCAACCCGATTCGCGGCGTCCAGAAACCCGGCTCGATCGGCCTGCCCATTGCGGATGTTGAGATCAGCATTCGCAACGACGAGGGACAGGCTTTGCCCCCCGGTCGGGTGGGCGAGGTCTGCGTGCGGGGCGGGAATGTCATGGTGGGCTATTGGAACCGGCCCGAGGAATCGGCCCAGGCGCTGCGGGACGGCTGGCTCTACACCGGCGACGTCGGCTACATGGACCAGGAAGGCTACACCTATATCACCGACCGCAAGAAGGACATGCTGCTGGTCAACGGCATCAACGTCTATCCGCGCGAGATCGAGGAGGTCATGTACCATTTCCCAGGCGTCAAGGAGGCGGCGGTCATCGGTCGCCCCGACACCCGCAAGGGGGAACACCCGGTTGCCTTCGTGACCATGAACGACGGCCATCACCTGGACGCGGCGGCCCTGCAGGCCTATCTGAAGCAGCACCTGGCGGACTACAAGTTGCCCAAGCAGATCGTCGAGATGGCCACCCTGCCCCGCAACGCCACGGGCAAGATCCTCAAGACCGAACTGCGCAAGCTGCCCTTCGACGGCTGAGCGCCGGCGAACCAGCCTTGGCAGCCGCCCCGGACGCACGTAGTCTCCGCCCATGACCAACTCCACCCGACTCGGCAGTCTGCTGATCCTGATCGCCGCCAGCACGCTGCTGGCAGAGGGACCCCGCGCCCTGCCCCCCGGCCGGCTGCCCAACGACGTCCGCCTCCAACCGCTGAAGGACCTCGACGGTTACTTTCCCTTCACGCCCCCGGCGTCGGTCGAGGCGTGGGAAGCGCGCGCCGCCCAGGTCCGCCGTCGTATCCTCGTCTCCCAGGGCCTTTGGCCCTGCCCACCAAGACCCCGCTCAACGCCGTCCACCACGGTCGCATCGAACGCGACGAGTACACGGTCGAGAAGGTCTATTTTGAGAGCGTTCCCGGCTTCTATGTCACGGGCAACCTCTACCGGCCGCGGAAGATGACCGGGCGCGTCCCCGGGGTGCTCTTTGCTCATGGCCATTGGCAGGACGCGCGGTTGGCCGAGACGGGCGACGCCGAACTGCTGCGCGAGATCGCCACCGGCGAGGAACGGTTCCTGGAGGGGGCCGCAGCCGGTTCCAGTCGCTCTGCGTCCAACTCGCCCGGATGGGGTGCGTGGTGTGGCAGTGGGACATGCTGGGCAACGCCGACGCCCAGCAGTTGTCTGCGGCGCTTGTCCATGGGTTCGCCAAGCAGCGGCCCGAGATGAACACGCTCGAGAATTGGGGCCTGTTCAGCCCGGCCGCCGAGGCGCACCTGCAGAGCGCGATGGGCCTGCAGACCTGGAACTCCATTCGGTCGCTCGATTTCCTGCTCAGCCTGCCCGAGGTCGATCCCGAGCGCGTGGCCATGACCGGCGCCAGCGGCGGCGGCACCCAGACGATGCTCCTGGCCGCGGTCGATCCCCGGCTCACGCTGTCTTTCCCGGCCGTGATGGTCAGCACCGCCATGCAGGGCGGCTGCACGTGCGAAAACGCCTCCCTCCTGCGCATCGACACGGGCAACGTGGAGTTTGCCGCCCTGTTCGCCCCCAAACCCCAGGGCCTGACCACGGCCAACGATTGGACCAAGGAGCTGTCGACGAAAGGCTTCCCCGAACTCAAACAGCTCTACACCTTGCTCGGGGCGCCGCAGAACATCCTGCTCCAGCGCGGCGAACATTTCCCGCACAACTACAACGCCGTGTCGCGCTCCGCCTTCTATAACTGGGTGAACCGCCACTTCCGGCTCGGCCTTCCCGAGCCGGTCATCGAACGCGATTACCAGCGGTGCAGCCGCGCCGAACTGACTGTGTGGAATGACCAGCACCCCGCTCCGCCGGGGGACCTGACTTCGAACGACAACTGCTCCGGCTCTGGCATGAGGACACGCGGCGCCAACTCCGCGAAGCCGCCCGTCAGCCCGAAGCGATTCGCACCCTGCTGGCCCAGGCCTTCGAGATCGTCGTCGGCCGCACCCTCGCCGATGCCGGTCAGGTCGTTCTGTTCACCCGCGCCGTGACGCCGCGCCCGGAGGGCCGCGAGCACGTGGGCGTCCTTCGCAATGCCTGGTACCAGGAGGAGATCCCCGTCGTCGTGCTCGAACCGTCCGAAACCAGCGCGGGCGTGGTCCTCTGGCTGAGCCCGCTCGGCAAGGCCGCGCTCTACCTGCCCGACGGCTCGTTGCGGCCTGCCGTCCGGCAACTGCTTGCCGGCGGCCAGACCGTCCTGGGCGTGGACCTGTTCTTGCAGGGCGAATTCCTGGCCGACGGCCAGCCTGTGAAGGAAACCCGGCGCGTGAAGAACCCGCGCGAAGCCGCGGCATACACGTTCGGCTACAACCACAGCCTCTTCGCCCAGCGGGTCCATGACGTGCTCAGCTCGCTGGCCTTGGCGCAAACGCTCGCTCCCGGCAAGCCGGTGCGTCTGATTGCCCTGGCTGGTGCCGGACCCTGGGCAGCGGCCACGTTGGCCGTCGCGCCGGGCGCCTTCGAAGCCGCCGCCCTCGATACCGCCGGCTTCCGCTTCGGCAGCGTGCTGGACCTGCGCAGCCCGGATTTCCTCCCGGGCGGCGCAAAGTACGCCGACCTGCCCGGTATGCTGGCTCTCGGCCTTGCCCCGGCGGTTGGCCCTGGCCGGAGAGTCTCTGGACCCGCAAGCCCTGCTGCCCCGCGCGGCCGCGCTGTACGATCCGCCGCGTACCCTCCGCCCGCTCGCGGGTGAGGGCGAAGCCCAGGCCGACGCTGCCGCCCGGTGGATCCTGGGAACCAGCACGCCGTGAAGGCCCTTGCCCAAAGACGCTTCCGGATTAGTTTGGCAACGTGGTTCGGTCCCTTCACTGGCTGGTCCTGACGTGCTGGGCGATGATCGGTTGCCATCACGGCTCGGGCTCTGACGCCGCCGTTGCGGGCGATGCCGACGAGTACGCGCTGCAGCGCCGGCGCATGGTCGAGACGCAGCTCAAGGCCCCCGGGCGCGACATCCGGAACCCGCGCGTCCTCGAGGCCATGGGCAAGGTGCCGCGCCACGAACTGGTTCCGGCCAACCTGCGTCGTGAGGCCTACGCCGATCATCCCCTCCCCATCGGGCACGGTCAGACGATCTCGCAGCCGTTCATCGTCGCCTTCATGACGGAGGCGCTCAACCCCAAACCCACCGACAAGGTGCTCGAGATCGGGACCGGTTCCGGCTATCAGGCCGCCGTCCTCGCCGAACTCGTCGCCGAGGTGTACACGATCGAAATCGTCGAACCCTGGCCCGCCGCGCCGAAGCCGACCTGGCCCGCGTGGGCTATCAGAACATCCGGGTGCGCGCCGGCGATGGCTACCGCGGCTGGCCCGAGGCCGCGCCTTTCGACGCCATCATCGTCACGTGTGCGCCCGACCACGTGCCCGCGCCGCTGATTGAGCAACTCAAGGAAGGCGGACGGATGATCATCCCCGTGGGGCCCTTCGGCGAACAGCAACTGGTCCTGCTCGAGAAGCGCGACGGTGAAATCCGCCGCCGCGGCGTGCTGGCCGTCCGGTTTGTCCCCATGACCGGCGACGGGCAGCGGGAACGATCGCCCGGCCGGTAGTCATTCACCGGTAGATCACCACCAGGAACATCAGGGCTTCTCCGGCGCCCGTGTTGACGATCGCATGCGGCACGTCAGCCCGGTAGGTGGCCGAGTCGCCCGCTTTCAGGAACTCCGCGTCACCGGCCGACTCCACGGTGATCTGCCCCGCTTGGACCGTCAGGAACTCGCGGGTTCCTGCGAAGTGTGGAGCGCTGCGCAACGCGCCCCCCGCCTGGAGCCGCACCTCGTAGAACTCGACGTCCTTCTCGAGGTTCAACGGCGACAACGTCCGGATCCGCACATCGGTGTCGGAACGGTAGTGATAGGTGCGGTCGTCGCCACGGATCACGGTCACCCGCGACGTCGCCCCCCGGCATCTCGAGCAGTTCGCCCAGCGCCAGTCCGAACGCCCGCGCGATCCGCAGCGTGACGGCCAGGGTCGGGTTCGCCTGCTCGCGTTCGATGTCGCTGAGCATCGAGCGGCTCACGCCGCTGGCCTGGGCCAGGGCATCGAGCGACCAGCCCTCCTCGGTGCGGAGCTGCTTGACGCGGCTGCCGAGGTGGCGATGCAGCCCCCTCGGCGGGTGGGGGAGCCACGACGGTCCGGGGGGCCCGCCGGCGGGACGAACGCGACTTGGTCATTGTTCGGTATATCGGAAAAAGGTCTTGCATACCGGAATGGTTTCTCCACTATCGCGGCGTCGCTTTCCGGTATGCCGGAAACGATGGCCTGCCCGCCCGGCGCTGGCAAGCCCGCCGCTCAACCCTGATCTCGTCACGCGATGAAAGCGCTCGTCAAACGGCAGGCCGCCCGCGGTCTCTGGCTCGAAGACGTCCCCGAACCCACCCCCGGCATCAACGATGTCCTGATCCGCGTCCGCAAGACCGGCATCTGCGGCACTGACCTCCACATCTACACGTGGGACGCCTGGGCCCAGAAGACCATCCCCGTCCCCATGGTCGTGGGCCACGAGTTCGTCGGCGAGGTCGTCGCCGTCGGCGCCAACGTCGCCGATTTTCACCCCGGCGACCTCGTCAGTGCCGAGGGCCATGTCGTGTGCGGGCGCTGCCGCAACTGTCTGGCCGGGCGACGCCACCTCTGCAAGGACACGCAGGGCATCGGCGTCAACCGCACCGGCGCCTTCGCCGAATACATCGCGGTGCCCATGACCAACGTCTGGCACCACCGCCCCGGCGTGGATCTCGACGTCGCCGCCATCTTCGATCCCTTCGGCAACGCCGTTCACACCGCCCTCTCTTTCCCGGTCCTCGGCGAGGACGTCCTCATCACGGGGGCGGGCCCCATCGGCATCATGGCGGTCGCCATCGCCCGGCATGCCGGCGCGCGCTTCGTCGTCATCACCGACCGCAACGAGTACCGGCTGGAGCTGGCGCGCCGGCTGGGGGCCACCGTGGCGCTCAACATCGAGCGCGGCACCCTCCGCCAGGTCCAGCAGGACCTCGGCATGCAGGAGGGGTTCGACGTCGGCCTCGAGATGTCCGGCAGCCCGGCCGCCTTCCGGGACATGATCGACAACACCTGTCACGGCGGGAAGATCGCCATGCTGGGCATCCCGCCCGAACAGATGGCCATCGACTGGAACAAGGTGGTGTTCAACATGCTCACCATCAAAGGCATTTACGGCCGCGAGATGTACGAGACGTGGTACAAGATGACCGTCATGCTCCAGAGCGGGCTCGACATCAAGCCCGTCATCACCCATCGCTTCCACTACACCGAGTTCCAGCAGGGCTTCGACGCCATGTTGTCGGGGCAATCCGGCAAGGTCGTCCTGGACTGGAGCACCTGAACGAAACGGAAAGCGCAGCGTTTGGAGTGCGGCGTCTTCCAGCGCCGCTTTTCGTGCCCCCTGCTCCTCCTCCAGTTACGAAAAGCGGCGGTCAACCGCACGCACTCCAAACGCTTCGCGACCTCCACGGTGCGGCTCGGGATTGCCGGAGCCGATGCGGATGGCGATGGCCGAAGAGGCCTCGTGGCGCTGGGTCACCGGGACGAGCGGGCGCTCCCCAGTCGTGCCGGAGGAAGACCTGGTCAGCCAGAAACAGGTCGGTGATGTAGAGGCCCTCGGCTTCCAGGTCCCGATTGGCTGCGGCTTGCGCTTCCCCAAAATTGTCATCGCCCTGGAATCGTGATGCGAGGGAAGCGGTATGATCGCGTCCACATCGAGGGATCGGGTGACGTCCACGGGCGGGTCGCCGAAGCCCAAGGCGACTGCCGCACGTCCGTAGATGACCAAGGGGATTTCATGGTCCAGATGACGGTCCAGCGCGCTCAGAATGCGTTCGGGGTTGGTCATGGAGGCAGGCGTCTCGAGGTGCACGGGCGGAGCCACTCCACCACCAGCCCCGGTCCCTTGCGGGTGAATCCGGTCATGGCCACAAACCGCGTTGGATGGGGCAGGACACCCGGCCTCGGGAGCGGGGCGTCGGGCAAGCCGCCGACCAGTGCCTCCCCAAATGGGTTCTCCGGCTCGAATCGCCGCGCCGCCTCGGCCACGTGCCGGACGGGGATCTCGGAACGTTCCCTGACAGCCAATCGCGCCAAACGGTGCGGGTCATTGCCTGGCGCTCCGAGCATGGCCGCCCCGCAACGAATGCTGTGAGGTTCGTAACGGAGCGCGGTGGAAAGCAGCGCAATCGCCAGTTCCTCATTCGAGAACTCGTACTCGGAAACCCTTGGCAGGTCCGTCTCGGACCCGGCCGAGTAATGCCGGCACCCCCGCTGGACTGCCAGCAGCTCCAGTTCGTCAGGTCCAAGTCCCAGCCGTTGTGCCTTGCGCAGCAGCGGCGACAGGGGCGTGGTCATGCCGGGTTTGGCGGCCAGCGTGGGCGGCTCCGTCACGGCGTGAAGATGGAAGAAGCGCGGCGCGAAGCAAAACGGCTTTCCGGGACGCGGGTCAGCCCGCGCCCACCCCCGAATTGACCTACCCGCTGTGCCCCGCTACTTTTCGCCATCAGACCCAGATATCCAGCGAAAGCCCTTGGCTCCCTCGGCAGGGGGCGCAGTCATGCCGCGGCGGCGATCGCCTGTTGACGGGCGACCCTGCCGTTCACGCGCCTGCCCCGGGAACCGAACCGGATGCCCTTGCCCATGAACCTGACTGACCAGCCGGTGCAGGCCACCCCCGACCAGGCGGCCGCGCACCTGTTCCTCACCGAGTTGCGCACGCGCATCTCAACCCAACCCCCTGCCTTACCAGCACGGCGTCGAGGCCCGCGCGCTCGAGAGCCTGTGGGAGGTGTTCGCGCACGCGCGCGCCGCCATCAAGGAACACCCCGGCTGTGAGGTCTTCGCCGCGCGGGTGACCAGCGTACTGAACCTGGTCGTCCGACCATTGACCGGCAAGTGGCATCGCGCCCTGCAGGAAGGACGGCTCAACGGGCGGGACGGCGCGGATGAGTTCCGGGGCGAGTTGCAGGGCGTGCAGGAACAGTTGCGGGCCTTCGCGACGGAACTGCACGAGATGGCCTATGGGAAGCCGCGGCAGGACGACCTCATGCCGCCGGTGATGACGGAGGCGGACCTGGACGAAGCGCTCGCGCCCCTCGAGTTTGGGTTCACCCTCGAGGATTGGGGCTCGACCGCGAACGACGCCTCCTCGCCTGTCCGTGCCGCCGCGATCCGGCAGTCGGAGCGTGACGCCGTCACAGCGCGTCGGGAACACCACGACATCAGGACACCCGCTGACACCAATGCCATCGGTCTGGCCTTGTCGGGCGGGGGCATCCGCTCGGCGACCTTCAGTCTGGGGGTGGTGCAGGTGCTGGCGGACAAGGGGTTCCTCAAGGAGATCGACTTCCTTTCGACGGTCTCGGGCGGGGTTACACCGGGTCCTTCCTGACCCGGCGTTTGGGCCAGGGCGAACCGCTCTCGGACGTCGGCGCGCCGCGCGGTCCCGACCCTGAACCGGTGCGGTACATCCGGCAGCACGCCCGCTTTCTGTCGGGTGACAATCTCAAGGCGCGTTGGGCGATGGCGACGGCGGCCATGGCCGGAATGGTCTTGAACTGGACCGTTCCCGTGCTGGCGATTCTCGTGCTGGCGTTGGCGGCGACACTCCTGGGCGACGCGTTCCGGCGCGCCTGGCCCATCGACTTCTATGTGGCGGCCGGGCTGAGCGCCGTGGCGACGGTGGCCTACGGGTGGGGGATGCGGCGCGGCGTCCGAACGAGCCAGGTGACGGGAAGCGTGTTGGGCGCCCTGCTGGCCGTCACCGCGTTCCTGGTCGCCGGTTGGGTGTTGGACCTGGGCTACCTGTATCTGGTCCGCGACCTCCCGGACCGCTGGGCGGGCGTGAGCGGCTCGGCCGGGCTGATCGCGATAGCGGCTGCCGCGCTGCCTGGCGTCCTTCGGTTCCTCCCGGTGCTGAAAGAACCGCGGGTGCGCAAGCTTGCGTTGAAGGGGGCCCTCCTCCTGGCCGGGTTGCTGGTCCCGTTGGGCGGGCTGCTGCTTTTCTACCTGTTCCGCGGCGTGGCGGACGGGAACATCGACCTGCCGGTTCCGGCGTGGTTCGGGAGCGTGTTCGGCCTCCCGGAGGACCAGTACGGAGCGGCGGTGCTGGTGGGTATGGGCGTGGCGTTCGCCCTGATCAGCTTGTTCGTGATCAACATCAACCTCACGGGGCCGCACCGGCTGTACCGGGATTGCCTGGCGCGGACGTTCATCCAGAAGACGGCCGCTGACCCCGCGCCGGTGAAGCTGGCCGGAATCAACGTCAGCGGCACCGCGCCGTATCACCTGATCAACACGGCGCTGAATGTGCCCGCCAGCGTGAACCCCACCCTGAAGGACCGCGGGTGCGACTTCTTCCTGTTCTCGCGCGAGTGGACCGGCTCGACCGCGGTGGGGTACCACCGCACGGCGGACTGGCGGGCCAACGGCACCGACGTGGACCTGGCAACGGCAATGGCGGTGTCCGGGGCCGCCTTCTCCGCGCACATGGGTCTCGGCTCGATGCCCACGTTGCGGGCCCTCATGGCGCTGGTGAACGCGCGGCTCGGCTTCTGGATCAAGCAACCAGGTCGAACTGGCTTCGCCGCGCCGGGCTTCCTCTGTCTGCTCCGCGAGATGTTCGGCCTGGGCATGTCCGAGAAGGCGGCCTGGTTGAACCTCTCGGATGGCGGCCACATCGAGAACCTGGCCGTGTATGAACTGTTGCGGCGCCGCTGCAAGTTCATCGTGTGTGTCGACGGCGAATCCGATCCGAACTACACGTTCCAGGGCCTGATGACGCTGGCGCGCCATGCCCAGATCGATTTTGGCATCCGCCTCGCCGCCCGGCTGGATGATCTCCGGCCGGACCCACAGACCGGCCGCAGCAAGAGCCATTTTCACCTGTGCCGCATCCACTATCCCCGGACCGACACGCGCCCCGCCGGGACCGGCCTGCTGCTCTATCTCAAGCTTTCGGTGACCGGCAACGAGTCCGAACTCATCCGGCGCTACCGCCACAACCATCCGGAGTTCCCGCATCAGCCCACCCTGGATCAGTTTTTCGATCAGGAACAGTTCGAGGCCTACCGCCAACTTGGTGTCCATGTGGCGGAGGGACTTTTCCTGCCGGCCCTGCTCAATGGCCGGCAACCGGCCTCTGTGCCGGAGTGGTTCCGTCAGCTCGCCGGCAACCTGCTGGAACCCGTCCGCTCGTGAGGCACCGCCGGGAGAGACGGTGGCCTCACCCGACACGACGGTCGCCGCGGACCGGAGCGGACTTCTGGCGTCCATGAGTCCTCTCTCCCTTACCTGCTCGAGATGAACACCGCGCCCCCCGCTTCTGCGTCTCGGCCGTTTGACTACGACGTCTTCATCAGCTACCGGACCACCGTCTTTCCGGACCGGCTGGTAGCGGAGACGCTCCAGCAAGTGATTGAGTCGTTCCCGGTTCCCCGGCCGCTGGCCCGCCAGACCGCCGCCCCGCGCCGCTGGCGCACCCGGCTGCGGGTCTTCCGCGACACCACCGACCTCAGCGCTGCCTCCGATCTCACCGAGGCCATCCGCGAAAAGCTGCGCAGGTCCCGCTATCTGGTGGTCGTCTGCACGCCGGAACTTCCCGCTCCGCGCATTGCGCCGAGGAAATCCGGTACTTCCGGGAGTGTCATGGCGACGACCGTGTGTTGCTGTTGCTGGCTCGAGGCGAACCGTCGGAGTCGTTTCCGGGTGCAGCCACGGCGGGCGATCCTGCCGAGGGGGCGCGAAGAAGTGGCCAACCCCTGGCCGCCGACATCCGCGCCGACTCGCCCGAGGCCACGCTCCGACTTCTCCGGGGCCAAGGTCTTCCCAAGGCGACGCAACCACGATTCAAGCTGTTGTCGCGAATCCTGGACTGCCGGTCGCCGGACGACCTTGTGCGCCGCGACCGCCAGCGTGTCCGGCGCCTGGCCTTCAACTCCGCGCTCCTCTTCCTGCTGCTGGCAGGGATGTTCGGTGCCGTCACACAGGAAGTGCTTCGCCGGCAGCGCATCCAGGAATCGGCCGTGCAGATCATGGCCGGTCTGGGTGGCGAGGGTCTCCCGACGCAGCACGAGTACCGCAACCTCGAGTTGCTCGCGAACAGCAGCCCGGCCGTTCGCACAGCGTTCGTCGAACATCTGCTCCGCTCCCCCGACAAGGCGGAACGACTGTTGTCGCGGATGGAGCACGTGGCCCACGCCCTCACGGGATTGGATCTTCAGGAACGTGCCCGCTTCCAGCGACTGCTGCGGAGACTCGCCCCGCCGTCCACGGTCAAAGCACCCGCGGTGCCGGTCGCTTGGGCGCTGCTGGGTTGGGAACTCCGACCCGAGGACGCGGAGTTCGCGCGCATGGTGGCAAGCCGACTCGTCACGGTCGCGGGAGGGTCCATCGAGGAGAGCCCCGTCCAGGAACTCGTGGCGGAGTTGCCCGCCGCGGAAAAGGCCGTGTTGGGCCGCGAAATGCTCGCCGCGGTCGCCCGGGAAGGAGATTCCGACCGCCGATCCTCGCTGGGCCGGGAATTGGAGAAGCTCCACCAACACTTGTCCATCGAGCAGCGCGCCGGTCTGCTCGACGAAGCGCTGCACGCCCTGGAACACGAAACGAATCCCGGCGTGGCGGAGGATCTGGCGGTGATCTTGCGCGCTGGCTGCACTGGCCTTCCCCCCGAACACGTGGCGGCCTTGGCGGGGCGCGTCGTGGAAGCCATGCGCCGCGGAGCGAACCCGGACGTCGTGGCGGCGATGGCCGTCGCGCTGGAAGCCCTGAAAGACCCGTTGGCGGCCGACCGACTGCCCACCCTCGCCCGGGAGATCGCCGGTCTCATGAGCTCGGTCAAGACGCCGAGCGTCCTCGTCTCCCTCGGCGAGGTGCTCGGACGCTTCGGGGAGCGGCTGCCTCCGGAGTCGGCGGCGACGGCTGGCGACGAGCTCGTGGACGCCCTGGGTCGGGTGGCGGAGTCGCGTGAACGGTCTGCTCTCATCCGGACGCTGGGCATCCTCGGCCCGCGCCTGCCTGCGGCTCCAGGCCGGCACACTGCTGCGGCAGATCGAGGCGACCACGAATGCCTGGGATCTGGCTTCGCTTGTCGGCGCGCTCGGGCCTTTGGGCGGGCAGGTTCCGGCTGACCAAGTCCCTGCCCTCGCCCGCGGACTGACCGCCGCCATGGAGAGGACAACTGCGCCCTATGCTCTCGCACCGCTCGGATCTGCTCTGAACGGACTGGGCGCGCGCCTCGCTCCGGAATCCGCAACGATCGGGGCCCGGCACATCGTGGCGGCCATGATTGCGGACGCGCCCGGAGGCGAGCAGCACAAACCCATGTGGTCTTCGCTCAGTGGAACCCTTCAGGGCCTGATCCAGCGGATGCCTGCCGCCGACGTCCTCGAGCTGGCTCGGCACGTCCTGGCAGGTCTCGACACCCTGACCTCACGAGAACGGGTGTCCTTCCTTGCCGAGACCCTGGGCACGTTGGGCAAGGCCCTGCCACCGCCAGAGGCCGCCGCCGTGGGCTGCGACGTAGTGGGCAGTCTCGCCACGCTCCGTGATGCCGGCCAGATCGCCAGTCGGGCGGCCGCGCTGGCCGAATGGGGAAGGCACCTCCCGCCAGAACTCCTCGCAGCGGGCGCCCGAGCAGTCCTGGCCGCCCTGGAGAAGGGGGGCAACTCCACGGAGTCATTCTCCCTCGTCACCGCGTTGGGGGCATTGGGCCGTCACCTGCCCACCGGCGAGATCGCCGGCCTGGCCCGCCAGATCGTCGCCAGCACGGAGCAGACCGCCGACTTCTGGCAACGCACCTCGCTCGTCCGTGCCCTGAGCGACCTCGGGGAACGGGTACCGGCCGAACAAGCCGCGGCCGCCGCCGGGCTGCTCGTTTCGGCCTGGGAAGCGACCACCGACAGTATTCAGATCTCGCATATCGGCGGGTTCAGCAGTTGGGAGCAACTGGACACGCGGCTGAGCTCAGAACAAACGACTGGCTTGGCTCAGCAGCTCCTGCGGGTCATGCGCGAGACCGCCGATGATCGGAAGCGGTCCAATCTCGGCCAACTGGTGGTGCGTCTGGGCGGAGAGTTGCCCCCGAACCGGCCGCGGCCCTGGCACGGGAGATCCTCACCTCTGCGGCAGCAACGACCAACCTCCTGACCCTTGCCACGTTCGGCCGCACTCTGGGCGGTTTCAGCACCAACCTCCCGCCCGAGCTGGCCACCGCCGGTGCCCGCCAGATCGTGGCGGGCCTCAAGTCGACGACGAACACCACGCCGTTGGCGGCGTTGGTCGAAGCTCTCGGCACGCTCAGCGGGCGGGTGCCGCCGGAACAGGTCGAACCCCTGACCTCGAACCTGGTGACCACCCTCACGGCGACCACCGATCCGGTTCCCATCGAGTGGCTCGGTCGCGCGCTCGTTGGATTCGGGGAGCGTCTGCCGCCGGCGCACGCGGCGGCGGCGGCCAAACAAGTCCTGGTCGCTCTCGGGCGGAGGCTGGGTCGTTCGGCGAGGGCGGGACAGGATTCAGTGTCCGACGAGCTAGCCCCAGTTTCCGACTTATGACGAGGGTTTTGTGGCAAGTGGTTGGAGGTAAGCAGGTTGCCGGTCGTGGCCACTATCCCCTAAAATCACTCACCCTTCGTGAAGCAATTCTATGCGAAAACACTGAGTATTTCGTTGACACGTCCAGAGACTATGCCCTAAGTATTGTCCGTGCAGCGGCTGGAAGCCAAGCGCGTCAACGGCCACACCTACTACTACCTCTCCGACTGGGGCTGGCGGGAGGGCAAATGCCGTCGCCTCGCACAGCTCTACCTCGGCAAGCTCGAACAGTTCAGCTCCCGACTCACCGGCGCTGGACCGGCGCCCGCCTACGCCGAGGTGTTTGAGTCCGGCCGCCCCCTCGCGTTGTGGGGCGCGGTGCAGCGCGCCGAGTTGATTCCCTTGGCCAACCAGCTATGCCCTAAGCGCCAGCAGGGACTGAGCCCGGGCACCTACCTGGCACTGGCCGCCGTCAACCGGGCCATGCAACCGGTCAGCAAACGCGGGTTCTGGGAGTGGATCTCGGGCACGGCGTTGGTGCGTGCGGTGGCGGAACTCTCTGCCGAGGCGTTGAGTAGCCAGCGCTTCTGGGGATCACCTGGTCGGTTGGGAAACCGAGAAGATCCACGCCCTCTGGAAAGGACTCCTGGAACGCGCCGTCCAGCGCGAGGGGATCGACCTTTCTCGGCTCTGCTACGACGGCACCAATTTCTACACCTTCATCGACACGTTCAACGTGCAGAATCACCTGGCTCAGCGGGGCAAGAACAAGCAGGGCCGGGCCAACCTGCGGCAGGTCAGCTACGCCCTGGTGTGCGCCGCCCACGGACAGTGGCCGTTGTACTACGAGGTGTACGAGGGCCATCGCAATGACAGCCGGCAGTTTGGCGAGATGCTCGGACGCTTTGCCACCTTCTATGCGGGGGTGGCTCCGGCCGGAGCGCCGCGGCCGCAAACCACCCTGGTGTTTGACAAGGGGAACAACTCGGCCGCGAACTTCGCGCTGATCGACACGCTGGGCTTGGACTATGTGGGGGCGGTGAAACTGGGGGAGGTGGCCGAGTGGGCGGCGGTGTCCAATACGGGAGACTCCCGGTGGGAAGCCTGCGCCGGGTTGGAAGGGACCAAGGCCTTCCGCGTGGAGGCCGAGGTGTACGGCCGCCCACGCACTCTGGTGGTGAGTTGGCATCAAGGACTCTTCGAGGCGCAGTGGGCCACGGTGCAGAGCGAACTGGCGCGGGCGTTGCGCAAGCTGGCCGAGTTGCAGCAGAGCCTGCAACGGCGTCAGCACGGGGAGGTCAAAGGCGGCAAGACCCCGACGGTGGAGTCAGTGCACAAACAGTGCCGGGAGATCTTGCACCGGGAGCATTTGCATCAGGTCGTGGCGATCGAAATCCACCCGCACGACGCGGGCGTGCCGGTGTTGGACTACCGGGTTCAACCGGAGGCGTTGGAGCGCCTGCGCGATACGGTGCTGGGCAAGAACGTGCTGGTGACCAGCCACGGGAGCTGGAGCAACGCGCAGGTCATCGAGGCCTACCGCAGCCAGTTTTTGATCGAGGAGATCTTCCAACAGATGAAGGACCGCGACTTGGGCTGTTGGTGGCCGATGTTCCACTGGACCGACCGGATGATCCAAGTGCACGGGTTGTACTGCACGATCGCCTTGCTGCTCCGGGCGATGGTGAGCCGGCAGGTGCGGGAAGCGGGCGTGGAACTGCCGCTCCCGCGCCTGTGGGCGGAGTTGGAGCAAGTCCGGGAGGTTGTCAACGTCTACCCGGGGCGCGGCGGGCGGCAGGCCCCGGTGCGGCAGACGGTTGGCAACAAGTTGACCGCGTTGCAGGAACGCTTGGTGGAAGCCTTGGGGCTTCGCGGCGAGAAGCGGCCCGTTTAGGGGATAGCGACCGCTTCCACAAGCTGCTTATCCGCAGCCACCTGCGAGGCACCCTTGAACTAAGTCGGAAACTGGGGCTAGGGCTGCTCGAGGTGCGTGTGAGCGAGACTCTCCTGGCGGAGTTGGCGGTTGCCCACGACCCAAAGGATCCACGGTACGAGTGGACCTTGGGAAAACTCCTGACCGAGTTCCGGCGGACGCTGCCTGCCGACGAGGCCGAAACCGTGACGCGCGCGCACATCACGTTCCTCGCCCACTTTCTTGCCACCGCGATGGCGGAATCGCTGGATTGGCCCGAGATCCTCCAGTTCCGTGGCGCGCTCGAGCGGTTGAGCAGGATTCCCTCGGCCCCGCCGGCGGACGTGCTGACCCAACCCTTCGTGGTGGCCATGCAGCAGGTGGCCGATCCTCGCCGCCTCGGCGATCTGGCGCGGGAGCTGCAGCCTTGGTCCAAGAACCTGCCCCAGGCACAGGCGGCGGCCGCGGCGGGGCCGATCGTGGCCGCGCTGACCAGGACCACGAATCCGAGCGACTTGGCCCAGTTGGGTCGGGCGCTGGGCGTGCTCCGGGAACGGCTCCCAGGCGGGGAAGTCGCCGTCGCCGCCCGGCGGATCCTGGAGGTGATGACGCAGGCCAAGGATGCGAAAGAGTTGTCCGATCTCGGCAGTGCGCTGGGCGACTTGGGCGGGCAGGTCGCGCCGGAGCAAGTGAGAGTGGCCGCGGGGTTGATTCTCACTGCGATGGAGGCCTCGACCTATCCGGCTGACCTGGAGGCGCACGCGGGTGCGCTGGGCGCGTTGGGCGAGCGTTTGCCCGCGGCTGAGGGGGAGGCCGGCGCTCGGCACCTTCTGCTTGCCATGGAGACGACCACCGATCGCAGCGAACTGTTGGATCTCGCCCACGGGCTCGAGGATCTCGCCGAAGGCTTGAACGCCGGCGCGTTCTGGTCGGTGCTGAAGTCGGTTGTCTGTGTTGGCGAGGCGAGGTCGCGGATCCTGGAAGGGCTGGAGCGGAGGACCGGCCAGAGCTTCGACGGCAATGTCTGGCAGGCGGTGCGCTGGGCGGAGTCGCAAGGCGTTCGGGTGCGGAAGCCCCCCGCTGGCCGGGGTCAGCCCTTAAGAACTAACCTGACTTCCCGTGGGGATTGCAGAAAAGCCGACAACAGTGCCTAGCTCGCCAGGATGTGTAGCAAGTACCTGGTGATGTTGGGATTGTTCTGTTGTCTTGAAGGGCGCATCGGGTACCGTTCTGATCATGCTTCCCTCCGCCACGGTACCAGCCCGCGGTCCTCGCCTACAGGCCAGGGGCTCTTTGGGGGCTTCCGGACAGAGTGCATGCGAGTGGTCTGGCAGATGCAATAACTGCACACCGGCTCACGTCGGCGCCGGCGCCAGGACGGCGGATCGAGACAGCAATGAGCGCAGATCGCTCGCAGACGCTTGGTTACAGCGTGGCCCACCCGCCGTGGCATTGAACTTGCGCTCCCGCTGCTTGGTGAAGACGAAGAGCTACATTCACGATGGCGTTCGGAGCTTGTTGGAGTTGGCTGAGCTGGAGGAGCAGTTGGCGGCTCTCGGCCGGAAGCCCGGTGAACGGGCGGACGTGGCCTCACGCATCGAGTTGTTACGGGCAAGGTTGCCGGCGGGGGTGCTGGGGTCCATGACCAGATGCGGGCGAAAGGAAGACGGAGCGTGGCTGAAGTGCGCCACGGAGTCTGCTCCGGCTGCCATCTCGCGCTCGGACTGGGCAACGTGGCGGCGGCGCGCGGCGGAGAACTGCGGCGCTGCGGCAATTGCGGACGTTATGTCTTCCTGGCGGGCGAGGAGACGGCACACCCGGCGGTGCCCGCCCCGCCAGGCCGGGAGCCCAGAACGAGCCTCATCACCCTGATTCCCAACCCCAGGACCTCAGACCGATGAACCCGACGAATCCCACCGGGCCGACTCTGGCCGACTACACGGCACCCGCCCTGATGGTCCCGCGGCTGCGAGGCTCGACGACCGCGGCGGTCATGGAGGAGTTGAGCTGCGCGCTGTGTCAGGCCGACCAGTCAATGGCCGGAGTGCGCTCGGAAAGCCACGCCGCCATGCAGCTCGAGCTGCTGACAGGGTGTGATCTTCAATCGGGGGGTCGTGTTTCCACGGGCGCGCCTTGCCGGGATTCATCACCCTCGCCTGGCGCTGGGCCGGGCAGACCCACCCCTCCCGTGGCTGGCCAAGTTCTATCCGCCAACCCAGTTCGTCTTCCTGCTGGCCGAACCCCAAGCGGACAGCCTGGAGACAGCACAACTGGCGGAAACCGTCAACCGGCTACGCCGGGATGCATCCGTGCTCGGGGGAATTGCGACTGGCCGCAACCATCGGGCAGATGCTGACCGTACTTGGGCGGTGCAGGCTCGTAAGCGCGGAGGAAGTGGCCAAGGTGCAGGCGCGGCAACAGGAGGTCGTCAACCGATACGCCGCTCACCGTCCGGTCCGCTCATTGTCGCAGCGGAGATGAAACCGGCGCTGGAACATAGGCCTCCTGGAACCGCGTCTCGAAGAGGTGTTTCACGGCCAGCAGGGCCTGGCTGGCATCGTCGCCCCGGAACGTGAAGGTGAGACTGGAATCGTAGCCGGCCGCCAGCGACAGCACGCACAGAATGCTCCGAGGATTCACCACGTGACCGTCAACCTCCAGGGTGACCTCGCTGGCAAAGTGGTGCAGGGTGTGCACGAGCAGCGCGCTGGGGCGAGCATGCAGGCCCAGAACATTCTTCAGCACGAAAGTCTGACGTAGAAAGGGCGTCGCGGTTCCGTCGGTGGGCGTTCGTCGGTCGCCGGTGGTGGTCGGAAGGGGAGGTTGGATCGGGGTCGCATTCACCTGGATTCAGGGGATGTAATCGGGTGCGGGCTGGGCGGCCACCAGCAGCCAGCCACAGTGTTCGCACTGCAGGACACGGTTTGACTCCATGACGCGATGGCCGCACTCGAACGAGAGCGGCTGCTCACGCCCTGGCAGCGCCCGTCCGCCACTGCCGAGACGGGGTCGGGATAGCGCTGGGTGAGTTCACCGAACAGCGAGAGAACTCGCCCTGGCACTTTACGGCGCAGCTTGTTGATTCTCGCTTCCACCTGGCTCAGGCCCAGGGCATCAGCTTGCGGCCCCGCGAGCCGGAGGCTCTTCCGGACGAGTCCGAGACCTTCAAGCTGAAGCAGCAGTTCGACGCTCTTGTTCATGAGTCATCAGCCCTACGACGTAGCAACCGAGGTGCCACGAGCGGGCTTGGCACCGCCTACGCTGGAAATCAAGAGCTTGCACATGTGCGATCAGTCCAGCTCAGCCGCCTCGCTGCCTGGCGTGCAAACATTGCGCTGTGCCCCCCGTCACACCCGAACCTCGCCGGATCAAGGGACCCGGCCTACGGTGCGGGGGAGGCTGACGCGGGCTCGTTCGCGAGGCTGTACTTCTTGAGTTTGTACTGCAGGGCGCGGCGGCTGATCCCCAGGGCTCGCGCGGCTTCCTCGCGATTGCTCGTGACGTGGGCCAGGGTCTGTCGGATGAGCAGCTTCTCCGCCTCGGCGATGGGCATCCCCGCGCGGAGGACGAACGTGGTGGCGTTCTGGGCGTGGGTACGGATTTCCTCCGGCAGTTCCTCGACCGCAATAGTCGAATGCCGGGAGGTTACCGTCAGCCGTTCCATCAAGTTCCGCACTTGGCGCACGTTGCCGGGCCACGGAAACCGCTGGCAGAGCTGCAGCGCCTCCACCGACATCGTCTTGCGCCGCCGCTTGTGCTTGGCGGCGAAGTGCTCGAGAAAGCCCCCCATCAGCAGGGGAATATCCTCGGCGCGCTCGCGCAGGGGCGGAATGGTGATGGGCACCACCTGCAACCGATAGAAGAGGTCCTCGCGGAACCTCCCCGAGGCCACCGCCGCCTTCAGATCCTGGTTGGTGGCGGCGATGACGCGCACGTTGACGCGCACCACGTCGGTGCCCCCACCATGCGAAAGCAGCCATCCTCGAGCACGCGGAGCAAGTCGCCCTGCCCCTTGGGCGACAGGTCGCCGATTTCGTCCAGGAACAGGCTGCCGCCGTCGGCCAGTTGAAACCGGCCTGCCTTGCTGGCCACGGCGCCGGTAAAGGCGCCCTTGACGTGGCCGAACAGCTCCGCTTCCAACAACTGTTCGGGCAGGGCCGCGCAATTCACCGTCACGAACGGACGGGGGCCCCGCGGGCTCAGGTGGTGAATCGTGCGGGCCACGATCTCCTTGCCGGTGCCGCTTTCACCCTGGACCAGGACCGTGACGTCGCTGTGGGCCACTTCCTCGACCAACCGCGTGACGGCGCGCATCGCTTCGCTGTTCCCCACCAGCAGGCTGGGTTCGGAGCGCTTCCGCAGGCGAAGGCGCAGTTCGCTGTTCTCGGCCATCACCGCCTGGTGCTCGAGGGCCTTCAGGACCAGCACGCGCAGCCGCTGCAGGTCGAGCGGTTTGGCCAGGTAATCGTAGGCTCCATCCTTGATGGTCCGCACCGCGCTTTCCACGGTGCTGTAGGCCGTCATGACAATGAAGAGGGTGTCGGGGCTGCGGGCTTTGACCTCCTTCATCAACTCGAGCCCGCTCGCGCCGGGCATCCTCACGTCGGTCAGGACGAGGTTGTAAAGCCGTGTGTTCACGAGGGCCAAAGCCGCAGGTGCGTCAGGCGCCGCGTCCACTCGATAGCCCTCGCGTGACAACGCCTCCTGTAGTCCGGCGCACAGGCCGCGTTCGTCCTCGACCACCAGGATCCTGATTTTCGACTTGTCCACGCCAGCGTTCTTGAATTGCTACACCGCGCCCCCGCCAAACCGGCAGGCGCAGGGTGAACACCGCTCCGCCGGCCGGCGCGTTGGCCGCCTCGATCGCGCCGCCATGGGCCGCGATGATCTGTTGCGCAATCCACAAGCCCAGCCCGCTGCCCTCGCTCCGGGTCGTGAAGTACGGTTCGAAGATTTCGCTCAAATGCTCGGCCGCCACGCCCGGACCGGTGTCGCGGACTTCCAGAACGACCAGACCGTCCGCCGCCCGGGCGACGAGTTCAACGCGGCCACGACGTTCCACGGCCTGGAGGGCATTGATGACCAGGTTCAAGGTGGCTTGGATCAGCCGGTCAAGATCGCCCGCCACGGCGGGCAGGCCTTCCGCCACGAGCGTGGTCAACTCGATCTCGCGGGCCACCGCCTCCGGCTGCAGAACTTCAATGACGTGCTCCACGGCCCTCGCCAGATCCACGGGCGCAAGCTCGACCTCCGACGGTCCCGCCAACCGCAGAAACTGTTGGACGATGGCGTCCAAGCGGTGCAGTTCGCCGTGGATGATGTCGAGGCGCCCCGCCAGTTTCGCTTGGGCCTGAGGCGCCGTCTGGGCCAGATCCTCTTCCAACAATTGGACGTGGATGTCCAGCGAGCTGAGTGGGTTGCGGATCTCGTGCGCCAGCCGTCCCAGCAGCCGCGAAAGCAAGCGTCGCTTCTCCTCCGTGGTCGAAGGCGGCGATTCCTGGCCGAGTGCCTGTGCGAGTATGGTTTCCATTGCGGGCAACACGCAAGCGGCGCGCAGCGAACGGACCTTAAGGCCAGCGATCGGGAATCGGAAGGCAGGACTTCGGCCCCATCACCCTGGCGGGGGCTTCGACCGGCCCAGTCTGACCTGCCCCAAGGCGTTCAACATCGCCGACCTGTCGGGCGCTTGCAGCAGCGCCTCCAGGCGATGGGACTCCCTGACCAGATGCGCCAGACCGGAGGTCAGCAGCAGGTAGGCGGCCGCCTCGGTGGCGGGCACGGCGCAGAGCAGTACCAATCGCACCGGCGGGCTTTCCTTGGAGATCCAAACCAGCGGCCCGGCGGTTCGTCCCAGCGCGAAAGCGGGTCGCGCCAATCCGACGACCCGCGCGTGGGCAAGGGCGATACCGTGGCTCACCGTGCTGCCGAGGAGGAATTCGCGGTTCAAGGCTGCCTGGTAGAACGCGAGCAGGTCTGGCACCAGGGCCGCCTTCTGGAGCGCACCGCAGAGTTCGTGAATCACCGTCGCCGCGTCCCGCCCCCGCAGTCGCGGCACCATCAGGTCCGCGCTGGTGAAATCGGCCAGACAAGCGTTGGGTTCGGCGGAGAGGAGCGGGTTAGGCATGCTCGGGCTGGTTCAGTCGGCGGTGGGCGGGCCCGCCGCGGTGCGTTGCCGCATGCTCCTGCGACGCCAGGAGGTTCTCCGGAATCATGCTCACAGCGATAACCTCCCGCACATGGCGTGCCGACGCAGGGTCCGCTCCGTTCAGCCGGTCCCAACGGGCGATCTAGGAGACTCTTCGACCGCGAACCTCGCGGTTGGATTCAGCGAGACTGCTCGCCCGTGCACTTTTTGCACCGGGGACGACGCGCTGGGGCAAAGGCAAGGTGGCACGGGTAGAGATCAAAGGGTTGCACCGGGTTCGCTACGACGGTGCAGCCGCTGCACGCCCGCGCTCCTGCAAGCTTGTTCTGGATCCTCGGCAGTTGATCCGCCCCGCTCGGCAGGTTGCCGTCCTCTAGTGCACCGTCTCAGACATGTCTTTACTAACTGGTAGTTGCCATGCCAAAGTTCGGCATGGCTCGGCCCAAACTGCAATTGACCCTCACGCCACCCCAAGAGCAGCACTTGGAGCAGTTGCTCCGTGCCCCGACCACCGCCCAGAAGTTGGTGCGGCGGGCGCAGATCGTGCGGTTGGCCGCCGAGGGTCTAGACAACCAACAGATCGCGGTGCAACTGCAGACCAGTGCGCCGACGGTCGGCCTCTGGCGTCAGCGGTTCCTGGACGGGGGCCTGGCAGGGCTGGAGGAAGCACCCCGCCCTGGCCGGCCTTCTGGGCAGGATGCGCAGAAACTGCGGCGGGCACTGCAGGAGGTCACGCAACCTCGGTCGGGTCGCAAACGCTGGAGTTGCCGCTCCATGGCCCGCCACGTGGGGCTGAGCAAGGATGCGGTGCAGCGACTCTGGAAGGCCAACGACATCAAGCCGCATCGCACGCGGACCTTCAGACTGTCCAACGACCCGGACTCTGAGCGGAAGTTCTGGGATGTGATCGGGCTCTACTTGGACCCGCCCACGCAGGCGGTGATTCTCTGCTGCGATGAGAAGAGCCAGTGCCAGGCTCTGGAACGGACGCAGCCGGGTTTACCGCTGGGCCAAGGACACATCCAAACACGGACGCATGACTATTACCGCCATGGCACGCTGACCTTGTTTGCCGCCCTGAACTATCTCAATGGCAAGATTCTGGCCCAGCGGGCGCCCCGCCATCGGCATCAAGAATGGCTCAAGTTCCTCCAGATGATCGAGGCGGAGACGCCCGCTGAGGTGGCGATTCATCTGATCCTGGACAATTACGCCACGCACAAGCATCCCCGGGTGATGCGCTGGCTCCAACGCCATCCCCGTTTTCACCTGCACTTCACCCCGACCTCCTCGTCCTGGCTCAATCTGGTGGAGCGCTTCTTCCGCGATCTGAGCGAGGATGTCATCCTGCCCGGCAGTTTCGGCAGTGTGAAGGAGTTAACCGAGGCGATTTGGCAGTCCTTGGCGGAGCGGAACCTCGCCCCGGCGCGCTACGAGTGGCGGGCGGACGGCAAAGCGATTCTGGAGAAGATCGGCCGGGCCCGCGAGGCGTTGGCACGGCAGGATCGCGTTACTTAAGACTTTTATGCGACACTGCACTAGAATCCTTGAACCCCAGATCTTGTGCCGATCAAGTCAAGTTTGGCGCGTTCTCGTTCGCGGGTTTCAAGGATTCTATTGAGCGAGGCGCGCGAACCGAAGCATGGGTAAGGAATGAGGCGTCGAGGATACCTGGATGCTCGTCGGTCTGAGGCGCGCCTCGCTAGCCGCCTTTCGCGGGATTGATGTAGCTCGGCACCGGGCAGGAGGGTGCCATACACGAGCTGAGCATGCGCTTCGCGGCGGCCGGGCGGATTCAGGATGTTGCAGCCTTCAGCAAGGTCGTGGGTGCGCGGGAGATGAATTGTGCGACGTTCATCAGGGCTGGCGTGGTGGTGCCCCACGGGCGCGGCGGCGTTGTGCGTCGGCTTTCGCTGGCCGTCGGGTTGTCCTCGGCAGGCATCCGTTGGGGCGGCGATTCCCGCCGGGCTGCCAACGCCGTCTCCCTCTTCGCCATCCCGCTGTCGCAAGCGGCCGTGTATCTGGCGCTGCTTTCGGCATTGCCGGGTTTGATTCACGACGAGGGGAACTTCGCGATGCTGAAAGCCGCCAGACAGGCGAAACACTTTCGCCCAAGACCTTGTGCATCTATTGCACCATGGGGCGCGACGGCGGGTACCGGCCAGATTGAGCGGGGCATTGGCCATGTCACATCAGCTTGAGGGCCAAGTTGTTGCACATCCATACACGACCCATGGCATTGGGCGTGCTAATGGACGTCCGAGAACAGATGGTGATGTCTGGACTTGGTCACAATGAAGCTCGGCGTTAGAGATGGGTTCGAACTGTTGGAGGTTTCGGACAAGACCGTCTATCGGTGGGTCGCCGAGCGCAATCTTCCCGGCTACCGCGTGAGCGGCCAGTACCGCTTCAACCGCGCGGAGGTTCTGGCGTGGGCCACGGCCAACAAGGTCAATGTGCCCATCGCCGGCTTGCAGGAGACCGAGAACGAGGGGAAGCCGTTGCCTACGCTCGTACAGGCGCTCCAGGACGGGGGTATCTTCTATCGGATCGCCGGTCATGACGTCGAGTCGGCGCTGCGCAGCGTGGTCGAGACGGTGCGGCTTCCGGACGAAGTGGATCGCGGGTTCCTGGTGCAAGCGTTGCTGGCTCGCGAGAAGCTGACCTCGACCGGGCTGGGCGATGGGATCGCGGTGCCGCATGCGCGCAACCCGGTGGTGCTGCATGTGGAAAAGCCGGTGATCTCGCTGTGCTTTCTCGAGCGGCCGGTTGACTTCGGCGCGCTGGACGGCAAGCCGGTGCAGGCACTGTTCACCTTGATCAGCCCCAGTGTGCGCGCCCACGTGCACCTGCTCTCCCGGCTTTCGTTCGCCCTGCGCGAAGCACGGTTCAAGGCGCTGGTGCAGGAACAGGCGGGTCGGGACGAGCTGATGGAGGCGGTGCGACGGCTCAGTGGGGACGACGTCCGACGCGCCGAGGAGGTGGCTGCACATGGGTAAGGAGGCCCGGGCCCGATGACGGGGACGCTGCTGGTGGTGGCGGGCGCCACGATGGTGCTCGGGCTGGGATGCCCGGTTCGTGCGCCCGGGTGGTGGCGGGGATGCTTGCTGGTGGGTGCCCTGGCTGGCCTGGGCGCGGCGGTCGAGGTTCTGGTCAGCGGCGTTGCCTGGGAATGGCGGAGCACGTTCCTCCTGGGCGGTGAACGGGCCCACCTGCGTCTGGACGGTGTCAGTGCGCTCTTCCTGGCCTTGGTGTGCGTTTTGGGAGGAACGGCCGGCGCTTACTCCAAAGAGTACTGGACAGACGCCGCCCATCCGCGCTCGGCGGCGCGCGGACGGGCCTGGTGGACCGCGCTGCTGGTTTGTATGGGCATGCTGCTCCTGTGTTCGAACGGTTTGCATTTCCTGATCGCGGTGGGAGCGTGCGCGATTGCGGGCGGGCCGTTCGTCGGGAACCCGCAGGTTCGCCACGGCGCGGGGAGCCTGGTGCCCGTGGACCTGTTCATTCCCGGATGTCCGCCGCATCCGCTCACGATTCTGGACGGGCTGTTGCGGTTGCTGGACCGGCTCGGAGAACCGTGGGACACTCGATAGCACGCCATGTGGCCTTCGCCAAACCTGCTGCTGAAGCTCGCTCTCTGGATCTATCTGGCCGGGGCGGCGGGGGCCTTGTTGTGGCAGCGGGCGGAGCGTCGCGCGAACGCCATTGGCTTTGGCGCGGCCGCACTCGCCGGCCTGAGCGGCCTGCTGGGCGGGTGGTCGTTCCTGGCGGGCGGCGTGGGGGCCGCCTCGCAGGGCTTCGAGCTGCTTCCCCTGTGCTCCCGCACCTGCGTCTGTCCGTCCGGCTGGATGCACTCGGGGCGTTCTTCCTGTTGTTGGTATCGTTGCTGGCACTAGCCATCGCGCTCTATTCGTTGGGATACGCGCGTGGGTACTTCGGCCGGAAGAACGTGGGGGTGCTCGGGGCGCTGTTCAACCTGCTCGCCCTGGCGACGACCCTCGTGGTCGCGGCGGAGAGCTTCTGGCTGTTCCTCATCGGTTGGGAGTTGATGGCCCTCACCGCCTACTGCCTGGTGAGCTTCGAGCACGAGCACGCCGAGACGCGCCGCGCGGGCGTGCTCTATTTCATCATGTCCCACCTGGATGCGGTGTGCATCATCCTCGGCTTCTTCCTGCTGTTTCAGACGTCCGGCGATGCCAGTTTCGCGGGTCTGCACGACGTCGGGGCGCGGATGTCGCCGGCCCGGCGCGACACGGCCTTTGTGCTGTTCCTGGTGGGATTTGGCATCAAGGCGGGCATCGTGCCGCTGCACACGTGGCTCCCGGCGGCGCATCCGGTGGCGCCCAGCAACGTCTCCGCTTTTATGTCCGGGGTGCTGATCAAGACGGGCATCTACGGTTTCACCCGGGTGGTTCTGGATTTCCTGGGTACACCGCCGCTCTGGTGGGGCGTGACCGTGCTGACCGTGGGGACAGCGTCCGCGGTGCTGGGTGTGTTGTACGCCCTCATGGAGCATGATCTGAAGCGGCTGTTGGCCTACCACAGCATCGAGAACATCGGGATCATCCTGATGGGGCTGGGAGCCGCACTGCTCTTCCTTCACGCCGGCCATCCGCTGCTGGCCGCGTTGGGACTCGTGGCGGCGCTGTACCACACGCTGAACCACGCGGTGTTCAAGGGACTGCTGTTTCTCGGTGCGGGGGCGGTGCTGCACGCCACCGGCACCCGCAACATGGAGGAGATGGGCGGGCTGGCGAAGCGCATGCCGCACACAGCGGTGTGCTTTCTGGTCGGTGCGGTGGCCATCTCCGCGCTGCCCCCGCTAAACGGCTTCGTTAGCGAGTGGCTCACCTACCAGGCGCTCCTGCGCGGATTCAGCACGACCGAGAGTCTGGTGCGGTTGCTGTTCCCCCTGAGCGGCGCGCTGCTGGCGCTGACCGGGGCGCTCGCCGCGGCGTGTTTCGTCAAGGCCTTCGGGATCACGTTCCTGGCTCAGCCGCGGAGTGAACACGCCGCTCGCGCGCACGAAGCGGCGCCGGCCATGCGGCTGGGGATGGCCTTGCTGGCGGCGGCGTGTGCGGTGTTGGGGCTTTTCCCGGCGCTGCTCCTGCAGTGGCTCGACCCCGTAACCCAGCAGCTTGTGGGGGTGTCCCTCAGCGGGCAGCTCACCGCCGCGGGCGGACTTGTCCTGGCTTCGCCGGGCGCACAGGGTGGCACGGTGTCGCCCCTGGGCCTGACCCTGGCTGGCGTGTGCCTGCTGCCGATTCCGCTGGGGTTGTGGCTCGGGTTCGCCCGAGGCACGAAGGTGCGGCGCGGCCCCACCTGGGATTGCGGCCTGAGCGGCTTGACCCCCCGCATGGAATACACGGCCACGGGATTCTCGAAACCGCTGCGGATGGTGTTCAAGGCGCTGTTCCAGCCGCGTCGCGAGGTTCAACGCGAATACGATTTCTCACCGTACTTCGCCAAGACCCTCCGCTTCGAAAGCCACGTCGAGGAGGTTTTCGAGGAACGCATGTACCGGCCGGCGCGCCTGCTGATTGTGCGGGTCGCGCGGCGGGTGCGCCGCTTGCAGGCGGGCAGCATTCACGCCTACCTGCTCTACATCTTCATCACGCTCGTGCTGCTGCTCTGGTGGACCGCGTGAACCCCGTGGCCATGATTCTGCACCTCCTGCTGCTCCTCTTGCTGCCGCCGTTGGTCAGCGGCGTGATCAAGAAGGGCAAGGCGCGTCTGCAAAACCGACGCGGCGCGCCCGTGTGGCAACCGTACTGGGACCTGCTGAAGTTCCTGCGGAAAGACATGCTCATCTCCGAGCACGCCTCCTGGGTGTTCGGGCTCGCGCCTTACGTGGTGCTTCTCCACCGCGCTGCTGGCGGGCTTGATGGTGCCG
The DNA here is from genome assembly GCA_027493615.1 of Verrucomicrobiota bacterium. Lineage (GTDB taxonomy): Bacteria > Verrucomicrobiota > Verrucomicrobiia > Limisphaerales > J093 > DSVZ01. The sequence continues at coordinate 391,938 of JAOSKK010000034.1, read as the reverse complement.
CTGGTGGCGGCGCGCGCGCCGCTCGGTATGTTCGGCGGTGCGCTGGCGCTGGTCGGCGTGCTGGCGCTGGGACGGTTCTTCCTCGCGCTGGCTGGACTGGATCCGGGAAGCGCTTTTGGCGGCATGGGCAGCAGCCGCGAGATGACCCTCTCGGCGCTGGCGGAGCCGACGATGGTGTTAGCGATTTTCACCGTGGCCCTCTCCGCGGGCTCGACCGACCTGGGCCGGATGGTTCGAGCCGGGCAGGACGCCGGTTGGGCGGCGCTGGATCCGGCACACGCGCTGGCGTTTGCGGCGCTCTTCATCGTGTTGTTGGCCGAGACGGGCCGGTTGCCGGTGGACAACCCGGCGACGCACCTCGAGCTGACGATGATTCACGAGGCGATGATTCTGGAATACTCGGGCCGGCACCTGGCGTTCATGGAGTGGGGCGCGGCCATCAAGCAGCTCGTGTTGATGGCATTGCTGGCGAACCTGTTCTTCCCGCTGGGCCTGGCGGCGGAGACCACGCCCCTCGCGCTGGGGCGGGGGCTGCTGTGGTTGGGGGCGAAGCTCCTGCTGCTGGCGGGGGCGGTGGTGCTGGTCGAGTTCACCAATGCAAAACTGCGGCTCTTCCGCGTGCCGGACCTGTTGAGCGCGGCGTTTGTCCTGGCCACGTTGGGGCTGGTGTCCACGTTCCTGTTCCGATGAACCTTTCGGCCTCCGACACTGCTTCCCGGCTGATCACGCTGCTCGCGTCGTTCATGCTGGTGGTGCAACTCCTGCTGGTGGTGCAGCGGATGCTCATCACGAACATCCGGTTGTTCGCGCTCCAGTCGTTGCTGCTGGCGGTGCTGGCCGCCGTCGTGGCCGTGTTTTACGGGGCCTGGCACGTTTTGGTCGTCGCGGTGCTGACGTTCGTGGGCAAGGTGCTCTTCCTGCCCTGGCTGCTGACCCGGTTGGTCCGACGGATCCGCATTGAACAGGAGGTCCGGCCGTTCGTGAACATGCCGGCCTCGATGCTGATGTGTGGCGCGTTGACGTTGCTCGGTTACGTGGTGGCCCGGCCGTTCACGTCGCTCGATCGCCTGGGGAGCAACACACTGGCCGTCGCCCTCACCCTCCTGTTGACCGGGTTCTTCCTCATGCTCAACCGCCGCAAGGCGCTCACCCAGGTGCTGGCGTTGCTGACCACCGAGAACGGCGTGATGCTCGCCGCCATCGCGCTGACCACCTACGGCATGCCGCTGGTGGTCGAAATGGCCATTTTCTTCGACGTCGTGGTGGCGGTGATGGTGCTGGGCATCCTGGTGTTCCGCATCCGCGAATCGTTCGACTCGATGGACGTGAGCAAGCTCAACGAACTGAGGTGGTGACCCCATGCTGCTGACGTCCATTCTTTGCGTGCCGCTGGGGGTCGGCTTGCTGTGCCTGGTCGCCCGGCCACGGGCCTTGATGGAGGCCTTGAACATCGCCGGCTTTGGCATCGTGCTCGCGCTCGGCGTGAAGCTGGTCCCCGCCGTCCTCGCCAGCCCCGACGGCGCGGTGACAGCGTGGAGCGAGTTCCTGCGGGCCGACGCGTTGAGCGCCTGGATGGTGCTGCTCATTGCCGCGGTCTCCCTGGCCACGGCGCTTTACGCGGTGCGCTATTTCCGGCACGACGAGGCGACCGGCGCGCTGACGGCCCGGCGCGTGCGCGAGTTCTATGTGCTCACGCCCGTGTTCACGACGGGGATGTTGCTGGTGGTGCTGGCGAACAACCTCGGCGTGATGTGGGCGGCGGTCGAGGTGACCGCCCTGTCCTCCGTGCTGCTGGTGGCGCTGTACAATCGCAAGACTTCGCTCGAAGCCGCCTGGAAGTACGTCATGCTCGGTAGTCTGGGTCTGGTGCTGGCGCTGTTCGGCACCATCTTCGCCTACGCGGCGGCCATCAACCCCGAGGGTGGTGAAGCCCTCCCCAGCTTCAACTGGTCCCGCCTGCTGGCCATGGCCCCGCAGCTCAAGCCTCAGCTTGTCACCCTCGCGTTCGTGTTCGCGCTGGTCGGTTACGGCACCAAAGCCGGCCTGGCCCCCATGCACACTTGGCTGCCGGACGCCCACAGCGAGGCGCCCTCGCCCACCAGCGCGATGCTGTCCGGCGTGTCGCTGAAGATCGCCGTCTATGCGCTGCTGCGGTTCCACATCCTCACGGCCGCGAGTCTCGGCCCCGGGTTCAGCCAACGACTTCTCCTCGGATTTGGGCTGTTCTCGATGGTGCTGGCCGGGCCGTTCATCCTGACGCAGAAGAACCTGAAACGATTGCTGGCCTATTCCAGCCTCGAGCACGTCGGGCTCATCTGCGCGGCGGCGGGCCTGAACGCGCCCCCTGGCGGTCTTTGGCGCCCTGCTCCACATGGGGTATCACGCGCTGACAAAACCGGTGCTGTTCTTCGCCGCCGGCAACCTGCATCAGCACTACCACACGCTCGACTTCCGGCGGATGGGCCGGGGTGTGGGCCGCGTGCTGCCGGGGACCGCGCCGGCGCTGGCGCTGGCCGCCATCGCCGTGAGCGGTTTGCCGCCGTTTGGTCTGTTCGTGAGCGAACTGACCATCGTGGCCGGCAGTTTCAAGGCGCAAGCGGCGTGGGCTGGCGCCGTCATACTCGCCGCGCTGCTCGTGGTGTTCTGCGGCATGCTCAACAAGCTGGCCAACCTGCTGCTCGGCCCGCCGCCGGCCGACGCGCGGCCCGACACGACGCCGACGCTGCACCTGATCGTGGTCGCCGCGCCGTTGGCGCCGCTCCTCGTCTTTTCGTTCTGGTTGCCGGAGCCGTTGCAGCGGCTGTTGGAGCAGGCGGCGGGCATCATCGGAGGCATGCCATGAAGCCGGCCAACCCACCTTTCGATCGGTCCTTGCTCAAACCCGGTCTGTGCCTCGTGTTCGAGGATCTCGCGCGGCGTTGCGGGGACCGGCTCCACCAGGTCTTCTCGCCGCGGCCCGAGGAACTGTATCTTCACCTCGGCCCCGGACTGGCGGGCGCCGTCTGCGCGGCACTCTACCGGAAGCATGGCGCGCGCCTGGCCGGCGTGTTTGCCGAGGACGGTCGCGCCACGGACAACGCCTTTTTCGTGTACCACCTCTACGTCTTGGATGCCGTCGGAGGTTTCGTTTTGGCGCGTTCGTCGTTGCCCGCCGACCAGCCGGAAATGGCCTCGCTGACCGGCGCCGTGCCGGCCCTGAACTGGCAGGAACGCGAGCTGCAAGACCTGTTCGGCGTCCGGTTGGTCGGCCATCCCAACCCGCGTCGCTGTGCGTTGCACGACGACTGGCCGGAGGTCCATCCGCTGCGCAAAGACTTTGACCTGCGCACCGTCCTGCCGCCGTTCGAGGGCGAGCGCCACAGGTTCCGGGAAGTCGAAGGGGAAGGTGTGTTCCAGGTGCCCGTCGGTCCGGTACACGCCGGCATCATCGAGCCGGGACATTTCCTGTTCAGCGTGGCGGGCGAACCGGTGCTCTACCTGCAGCTCCGGATGTTTTACGTCCACAAAGGCATCGAGAAGCTCTTCGAAAGGCTTCCCATCTCCCACGGGGTTCGCCTGGCGGAGAGCATTTCGGGCGATTCCGGTTTCGCCCACGCGACGGCCTTCTGCCACGCGATCGAAAGCGCGCCGCCGGAATCGAGCCGCCGCCCCGCGCACGCGCGTTGCGGACGATCGGCCTCGAACTCGAGCGGCTCTACAACCACATCGCCGACCTGGGCGCGATCTGCACGGACGTGGCCTTCGTCACCGCGCACATGCACGCCATGCGGATAAAGGAACGGCTGCTGCGCGTGAATGAAGACCTCACCGGCAACCGCCTGCTGCGCGGCATGGCCTGTCTGGGCGGCGTGCGGTTCGACTTCGACGCCGGGCAACTGCGCGCGTTGGCCGCGCGGGTGGACGAACTTGAGCGGCAGTTCCGCGACCTGATGGAACTGACCCGCACCAACTCCGGCCTGCGCGACCGCCTCGAAACCACGGGCGTGCTGGCGCCGAAGGTGGCGCGTGACCTGGGCGTGGTGGGCATCGCGGCCCGCGCCTCGGGCATTGACCACGATCTGCGTCGCGATGTTCCGCACGCGTTCTATGACCAGGTGCAATTCACTGTCCCGGTCTTCACCGAGGGCGATGTGCAACGCCGGTTCGACGTGCGGCGCGACGAGGTCTTCCAGTCCCTCGCCATGGTGCGTCAAGTGCTGGCCAAACTGCCGGCCGGGCCCATCGCTGCGGAGGTGGGCGAAGTGCCGCCGGATCGCGTGGCGCTGGGCTATGTCGAAGGCTGGCGCGGCGAAATCTTCCACTGGGTGCATACCGCGCCGGGCAATCGGCTGGCGCGCTGCAAGGTGAAAGACCCCTCGCTGCAGAACTGGCCGGCGTTAAGCGAGGCGATTCTCGGCAACATCGTCCCCGACTTCCCGGTCGTGAACAAGAGCTTCAACCTCTCCTACTCCGGCACCGACCGCTGACCATGTTTGAAACCCTCCGCCAGAGTCTCAGAACCGGCGTCGTCACGACCCGCTACCCGGAAGCGTCGGCGGAGGTCGCCCCCACGCCCGGGGACGGCCGGAGTTCGACTGGGCGAACTGGAAGGATGCCCGCCCCGCGGCCACGGTGTGCCCCACCGCCGCCATCGAGTGCCACGACACCGCGGACGGTTCCCTGACGATCCGCACCGTCACGTTCGACCTGGGCCGGTGCATCTTCTGCGGCCTGTGCGCGGACGCCGACCCGGCCATCCGAATGACCCCACGGTGCGAGCTCGCCACCCGGTCGCGGGCCAGCCTGCGCCAGACCGCGCAATACCGGCTCAACGACGATGGCACCCACCACCGACTGCTGCACACCCCGGTCACCGCGCCGGCGGACGAACCCGGGATCGAACCCGTCGGGCGCCGGCTCGAGGCGCGCATTCGCGAGGTGCTGGGCCGTTCACTGCACATTCGCCAGGTGGACGCCGGTTCGTGCAATGGTTGCGAGGTGGAAATCCACGGCCTCAACAGTCCGGTCTATGACCTCGAACGATTCGGCATTCATTTCGTCGCGTCGCCCCGGCACGCGGACCTGCTCCTGGTGACCGGCCCCGTAACGCGGAACATGGAGCTGGCGCTCAAGAAGACCTACGACGCCACCCCCGAACCGCGGCTCGTGGTGGCGGTGGGCGCGTGCGGCTGCAGCGGCGGCATCTTCGGCGTGAATTACGCCACCCGGGGCGCCGTCGATGCGGTGATCCCGGTGGACGTCTTCATCCCGGGCTGCCCGCCCAACCCCCACGCCCTCTTGCATGGAATTCGCCTCGCGGTGCAGCGGCTGGCATTGGACCCGAGCGTCCCTCCGCGCGGTAAGATAGCAACCCACACCCCCTCCCCGTGACCACGAAGCGAATCGAGAACCTGCCATCGGTCAGTTGCCGTTTTACCGCGCGGATCACTTACCCGAACCGCATCGGCGCCTTCGCCCGCGTGGTTAATGCCCTCGGCCGGCAGGGAGGCGACCTGGGAGCCTGCGACATCGTCATGCCCGAGGGCACGCTGATGACCCGGGACGTGATCCTCCGGGCTCGCGACGTGTCGCATCAGGAGCAGATCGTGGCGACCCTGCGGCGGCCCTGCCGGTGATGGAAGGCAAGGCGATGCTCTTCAAGGAGTTTGCTGGCATTGATGCTTACCCGATTGGTCTGCGAACGCAGGTTCCCGACGGAATTCTGGCGGCCGGACCGGGCGCGCAACCACGTGCGGATCTTCTTTCTGGCGTATGGGCTTACGGCCAGGTTGGGGGTGCAGTGGCGCGCGAAGGACCAGCGATCGCAGTGCATGACCTGCCACGCCAATTGCAGGCCATTCGGCTGGGGCATGTGGCGGTGGCGGGCAAGCCGCTCAAGAAGCGGCGGCGCTTCATCACAACGACTTCGGCTGAATAAAAAAGGAAGTCTAGCTAATGTAATGACCGGGGGGCCGGACCCGGACCGGCGCGCAGGCCGCTCTGCTGGCGGGCCGCGGCGATGTCGGCCGGCGTCACGGCGTCGTCGAACCGGTTGTCTTTCCACGTATGCCAGTCCTGCTGGCATTGGTTGAACCGGACGGCCCCGCCGGAGGTGGCGTACACGACGTTGGATTCAAAGAGAAAACCCTTGCTCCCCTCGTCGACGAAGAAGCCGTTGTTGGGTGCGCCGCCGTGGGCGAACCGGCTGCGATGCACGTCGTGAATGTGGTTGCCGCGCAGAATGGTCCCGGGCTGGAACCCCAGGGTGTAGACGCCGCCGCCATCGGCCAGCACCCGCATCACGTCGTAAATGTGGTTGTACTCCACGACGCAGTGGCTCTGTGAGGTGGGCGTGGTGTTCCACCGGTAACCGACCGAAATGCCGGTGTACGGCATCTCGTGGATTTCGTTGTAGGCGACGCGGGTGTCGGTGGCAAAGGCCACGAAGATGCCCACGGCCCCGCGGCTGTCCGCGCCACAGCGACGGATCAGGCATCGCACGACCTGGTTGCCGGCGGGCGCGTCGGCCGGATTGCGCCAGTCCGCGTCCAGCGAGCCTTCGGATCCTCCCCTCGAGCTCGCCTGCGCCACGCCAGCCGATCATCACGCCGGTGCCGCCGATGTCCTCGAGGGTGCAACCCACCACGGCGTTGTCGCGGCAACCGGGTCCGAATCCCAGACCCGAGGCGTTCAGGTGCGCGAAGTGGCATTGCTCGAACCGGCAGCCCGCCGCGTACACACACTCGATGGCCACCGGTTGCACGTAGGTCGGTTGGTCCGTGCGCGTCCCGAAATGCGCCGCCTGGATCTCGGAGTAGCCGAAAGCCGGCAAGGGGAAGTCGGTGTGTTCGAACCGCAGGCCTTCAAAGCGCAGGTTCCGCACCGGGTGTTCCCGCGTGCCCGTGATCTTCATCAAGTGGGTGAGCGCCGGCGCCACCACCACGGCACGGGTCGGATCCTCCCCCCTCCTTCCCGACGTAGCGGAGGCGACCCGCCTGGCGATCCAGGAACCACTCCCCCGGCTGGTCCAGAAAGGCCCGGGCATGCTCGAGGAACGCGGGTTTTCCCGGACTGGCGGTGGTCATGTCGCCGTGTCCGATCCAACCGACGGATGTGGCGGTGGTCAGGCGTTCGGCATCCGAACGGGCCACGCGGGCGCGGGACACCGACCAGTTCTGGTACACGACCAGTTCTGCGTCCTCGCTCCCGAGATCGCCGCCCGGCAAGGGGCGATCGAACGTAAAGGACCGCACTTCATCGCTGACGGTGGCGAGGTGAAGCACGCCGTCCTCGTCCGGCCAGCGCGCGCGGACGGCCCGGCGTCCCTCGACGACGAGCTGGCGAAAGAACCAGTCACCCGCCTTGACCGTCGGAAGCTCGGCCTCCCAGTGTCCGTTGCCGACCGGCTGCCAGCCCTTGATGCGGCGCCCACCGCTCAGCACGACCGATTCGCCCGGAGCCGCCGCGTACGTGATCGAATGCTGGGCCGTGCCTGAGTCGGCGGCGGTGAAGACCAGGGGCGCCTTCAGTTCATAAGTGCCGGACCGGAAGATCACCCGCACGTCACGATCCAGGCCGGCGGCAACCAACGCCCGCACCGCCGCCACCGCGCGTGCCGGCGAGGCGAAAGGTCGCTCCCGCGTGCCAGGAAAGGCGTCGTCACCGGCCGGCGCAACGTGGAACTCGGTCCAGCCAGCCGCGTCCCCGCCCGCCTCGACGCGCAGGCTGACCAGCCGATAGTAGCCGGCGTCGTCCCGGCGCGCGGCCTGCAGGGCGAGTTCGACCGGGCGTTCCTTCGGCGCCGTGATGTCAAACAGGCCGATGGCCACGGCGTAGTCGCCGGGCGCGAGGTCGTTGGGCAGAGGGAAGGACTTGCTTAACCCAATGGGTGCGCCAGGCAACCAGGCGCGGTCCGCGTGTCCTATCCCGTATGTCCACCGCACGGCGTCGCGCGTGAGCTGGACACGCAGCTCGTAAGGATGATAAGGCGGCGCCACCCCCGCGGTTCTCCAGGGTGAGGTTGAAGGGCACGACCGTGCCGGCGCGGGCCTGCTCAGGGATTTCGAGTGCGGTGGGGAAGAGCCAATAGCCGCAGCGGTTGAGCATCTCGCGGGTGAAGGCGGGATTATCGGCGAGCCATTCATGCGCGTAGCCGTGGTAGCCGATGTACGTGGCATGGAGCAGTTCGAGGGCGCCGCGGAAGTAATCCGGCCCCGACTTGCCGCGGCCGTGTTTGGCGACGAGCGAATCCGGGCGACCCTCCCAGTTGCCGAGGCGTTTCACAGCTCCGTAGTGCTCGAGCTCGAACACCGTGGGCGTCTGCCGGTAGGCGTCGGCGAAGAATTCCGGGCTGCGCACCGTGAAGGTGTCACTGGTCCCGGCGAGGTAGCCGTTCACCAGGATGCTGTCGTCACGATAGCTGATCCCGTGAGCCAGGACGTGTTGGTGCAGGGCCGCCCGTTCGGCCGGGTCCGAGAGCGCGTACACGAAATCGTCGGAGACCACGAGCGGCGTGTGCCGGAAGTGTTTGAGGTGAAGGTCGACATGCTGCCTGCGCGCAGCGAACCCACATTCCCGGCGGCTGCCGGCCCAACTGTGGCCTTCGCCCCAGTCGCCGACGCTGCCGATGTCCAGATAGCGCAGCCAGGGCTGGCCGTCGTAACGGGCGGCAAACGCCGCGAGGAACCGATCCAGCTTCCCGAGGAAAACCGGGTCATCATAGACCGGCTCCCAAGGCCCCTCTGGCCCGGTCGCTTGGCCCATGCGGTAATAACCTCCCCGGGCGCCGGCCTCCTGGACCCAGCGCGGCGTCGCGTATTGCTGCTCGACGCGGTCGGTGCTGGTCTCCTTGCAACTGATGCGAAAGGCGATGCCCAGCCCGTGCCCTGTCCACTTTTCGATGATCTGGTCGATGACAGGCCAGTCGAACAAACCTTCGCGCGGCTCGAGATACGCCCAGGCCAGACGCACGTAGACATGATCCATGCCCGGGAATTCGAGAAGATCGGCGTCGCGCGCGATGCGGTACTTGTCGATGTGGTTGTCGGGATAGTGGTGGTACCAGCCCTTGTGCGGGTTCACCAGGACCCGCTCGGCGTCGTGCCACGGGGTCAGGTCGTAACGGCGGAGGGACACTTCGGACCCGACGAGGCGGGGTCCCAACAGCAGCACCAGCGTGACGACGGCCACGCCGGCCGGGAAGGGCGGCTTCATGGTGGGGGCGAGGATAACCGGACCGCCGTCCCGGTGCACGGACGAAATCCCCGGCCCCGGCTCCTTTCACCGATCCCGCAGCAACTCGGCGAGCGTCAGCAATAGCCGGTCGGCGTTGTGGGGCTTGTGCAGGATGTGGCGGATCCCCAGCCGTTCCAGACCCCGCAAGGCCTCGCTCCCCTGTTTCCCGAAGAGCCCTCCACTGGAGACGACGATGGGGGTTGCCGGCCGCAGGCGGCGCAGGACGCGGCACAGGGTCAACCCGTCCATCTGTGGCATCATGACGTCGGTCACGATGGCGCGGATCTCGTCCTGGTGGGCCGAGAACTGGGCGAGGGCCTCGACGCCGTCCCTGGCGACCAGCACCTGGTAACCGTGGCGTTCGAGCACGCGCCGGTTCGCGTTGCGGATGTCCTGCTCATCGTCAACCACGAGCACGAGTTCTCCCCGGCCGGACGGGATGGTGACGGGTGGGGTGGGGACTTCCTGGCCCGACTGGACCTCCGGGCCGGCGGGCAGATGGATCTCGAAAGTCGTGCCCCGGCCTTCCCGGCTGGCGAAGCTGATGAAGCCCCCGTGGTCTCGCACGATGCCCTGTACTGTGGTCAGGCCGAGGCCGGTGCCCTCACCCTCGCCCTTGGTGGTGAAGAAGGACTCGAAGATGTGGTCCTGGATCGACTCGGGGATGCCCATGCCGGTGTCCTCGACCTGCAGACGCACATGCGGCCCGGCGGCGGCCCGCGGGTGCATGGTCGCGAAGTGGTCGTCCAGCACGACGTTGTCCGCGCGCAACACGAGCCGTCCGCCCGCGGGCATGGCGTCGCGCGCGTTGACGCAGAGGTTGAGCAGGACCTGCTGGATCTGGGTGGCATCGGCTCGCACTGGCCACAGGTCCTTGCCACAGACCTCCTCGATCTGGATGTTCTTCGGAAACGTCTCGCGGGCGATCTTAACCATGTCGCGAATCAGGTGGCGGATTTGCACCGACGCGCGCTGACCCTCCTTGCCGCGGGCGAAGCCGAGCAGTTGCTTGACGATCCCCACCGCCCGTTCGGCGCTCCCGCCGATCGTCTGGGCCAGTTCCTGTCGAACCTCGGGCGACTCCTCTCCGGCGAGGAGCGGGGCGCACATGAGGATGGGGGGTGAGAATGTTGTTGAGGTCATGCGCAATACCGCTGGCGAGGCTGCCAATGCTCTCCACCCGCTGGGCCCGCAGGAGTTTCGCCTCCGTGAGCCGCTTCTCGGTCACGTCCTCCTTCACCGCAATCAGGTGCGTGATCGCGCCGTCCGGGCCGCGGACGGGGGAGATCGAGGCGATTTCCCAGAAGAGCGTGCCGTCCTTCCGCCGGTTGTGGAACTCGCCCCGCCACTCGTCCCCGGCCAGCACGGTCTCCCAGAGCCGGCGGTACGACTCGGCCGGCATGTCGCCCGACTTGAGCAGGCTGGGGTTCCGACCCAGAACCTCCTCGGCGGTGTAGCCGGTGACGCGGGTGAACTTGGGATTCACGAACTCGATCCTGCCCTCCCGATCCGTGATGATGATGGAGACCGGACACTGCTCGACCGCCCGGGCCAGGTTGCGCAGACGTTCCTCGGCTTTGCGTTGCTCGGTGATGTCCTGCACCGTCCCCATCATTCGGGTGGGTTCCCCGGTGGCGGGATCGCACACCACCTCGGCCTGCTCGAGCACCAGTCGCTCCGTGCCGTCCGGGCGGACCACGCGATGTTCGACCCGGTAAGGCTGCCGCGTGCGCAGAGCCTCCTCGACGGCCGCGCGAAGCTGGGCCCGGTCCTGCGGATGCACCTGCTCCAGGAAATGCTCATGCGTGACCGGGATCGATCCGGGCTCGTGGCCGAAGATCCGGTAGGTTTCATCCGACCAGACCAACCGCTGGCGGGAGGCATCGTGGGGGGTGAGCTCGGAGGTCCAACTGCCCAGGTGCGCCAGTCGTTCGGCCTGGTTGAGGCGATGCTCGCTGGCGCGCAACGCCTCCGCCGCGCGCTCGCGCTCGGTGACATCCCAGAACATGCCCTGCACGCCGATGATCTGGCCGTGGCTGGCGTGGAGCGGCCACTTGATGACCTCAACGATCCGCTCCCCGACAGTGGCGGGGAAGCGGTGGCGCTCGACGCCGGTCCACACCTGCCCGGATTCCATCACCCGCAGGTCGTCCTCGCGGTACTTCGCCGCCAGACCGGGCTCGAAAAGGTCGAAGTCCGTCCGGCCCAGGATCTGGTCGGGTGACAGTCCGGTCTGTTCGCTGAACCGGCCGTTGATGAACGTGAACTGACCGTGCTGGTTCTTGCAGAAGACGCACTGGGGCAGTTGCTCGACCAGGGATTGGTAGAGGGACTGCGTTTCGCGCAGTGCCGCCTCGGCCACCTGGCGCTGCCGGTGCTCCTCGGCCTCCTTCAAGGCCCGCCGGACGACCGGCCCCAGCCGGCTGAGGCGCTGCTTGAGCACGTAATCGCTGGCGCCCGCCCGCAGGCTCTCGACCGCCGTCTCCTCACCGAGCGTGCCCGACACCAGGATGAACGGCAGGTCCGGACACCGCTCCCGGGCGAGGCCAAGGGCCGTCAGGCCGTCAAAGCTCGGCAGGCTGAAATCGGACAGGATGAGATCGAAACCGGGATCGCACAGCGCGGCCTCGAACCCGGCGCGGTCCTCGACCCGCTCGAGCGTGACGCGCAGGCCGTCGGCGGCCAGCACGTCGGCAATGAGTTGGGCGTCGGTGGGATTGTCTTCGAGCAACAAGAATCGCAGGGGACGTTCCATGGCTACAAAGTGGCGCGCGCCCGCCCTCACGGAGCGACGGCGGGTGGGGGTTCGTTGAGGATCGCCCAAAACGCCCCGACCTGCTTGACCGCGGCGACGAAGTTCGTGAATTCCACGGGTTTCACCACGTACGCATTGGCGCCGAGCCGGTAGCATTCGGCCAGGTCCGGCGCCTCGCGCGAGGAGGTGAGCACCACGACCGGGAGGGTCCGCCGTTGAGGATCGCCCTTGAGCGTGCGCAGGACCTCACGCCCGTTGATCTTGGGCATCTTCAAATCGAGCAACACCACGGCGGGCAGTCCCGGCGGGCGGGTGGCGTAGGCACCGCGGTGGTAGAGGTAGTCGAGCGCCTGCGTTCCGTCGTGGACCACGATGACCTCGTTGGCGAGTCGATGATCCGCGAGCGCGGTCAGGGTGAGTTCGACGTCGCGCGGGTTGTCGTCGGCCAACAGGATGTGGCGGAGGGGGTTCATGGGGCCGTCCCGGTCGGGCGGGGGAGGGAGAAGTAGAAGGTGGCGCCGCCGTCCACGACGCCCTGGGCCCAGGTTCGTCCTCCGTGACGGCTGATGATCCGGCGGACGTTGGCGAGCCCGATGCCCGTGCCCTCGAACTCGGCGGCGCTGTGGAGCCGCTGGAACACGCCGAAGAGCTTGTCGACGTAACGCATGTCGAAACCGACGCCGTTGTCCCGAACATAGAAGACGCTCATGGCACCATCGGGTTGGCTGCCCACTTCGATCACGGCAGGCGTGCGATCACGTGTATACTTAATCGCATTAGAAAACAGATTGGCAAGGGCCAGCCGGGAGCATTTGCGGATCGGCCTGGACCCGCCCCAGCGGCGCGAACTTCCAGGCGACCTCCCGCCCCCCGCCTCGCGTTCCGCCACCCGAACCGCCTCCTGCACCAGCTCATCCATCGAGACATCGGCGCGGTGCATCTCGGCCCGCCCCACGCGCGAGAAGGCCAGGAGATCGTCGATCAGGGCGCCCATCTCGTGGGCGGCTTCGGCGATCGTCTGCAGGTAGCGGCGCGCGGCGGGTTCAAGCGCGGCATCGGCCTGCTTGCGGAGCAGGTCCACGTAGCCGCTGATGTGGCGGAGGGGCGCCCGGAGGTCATGCGAGACCGAGTAGCTGAAGGCCTCGAGTTCCCGGTTGGCCGCCTCGAGTTGGGCGGTCCGCTCCCGCACGCGCTGTTCCAGTTCCTCGTTTAGCCGTCGCACCTCGGCCTCGACCCGCTGGTGGTCCTCGACCACGCTCAACAGGGCCCGGCGGGAGGCCTCAAGCGCCTGGCGCGCTTCTTCGCGAGCCGTCACGTCGTTGGCCAGCACCAGCCGCGCCGGCCGGCCCTCCCAGGACAGCGCATGGGAGACGATCTCGACGAGCATCGTGGTGCCATCCTTGCGCCGGTGCCGCCAGACCCCGGACCGCCGCAGTACATCGCCTGCTTGGTTGACGGTCTCCCGAAGCGCCGGCACGTCCTCGGCCGGCCGGATGTCCTGGATCGTCATCCCCAGGAATTCCTCGCGGGAGTAACCGTAGCTGGCCACCGTCATGTCGTTGATCGCCAGGAACCGAAGGGTCTCGATGTCGTACACCCACAGCGAATGGGGATTGGCGGCAAACAACGCCCGGTACTGCTCTTCGGACGCCCGCAGGCGCAGCGTCGTCTGCTCGAGGTCTTCGACCAGGCTGGCCAGCGCCTCCCGCGAGGCGGCCGCCTCCGCAAGCGCCGCCTGCGTGGCCGCCGCCGCTTGCTTCTGGTCGGTGATGTCCTGGAAGGCACCCTGGACCCGTATGATCCGGCCCGTCTCATCGCGCACCGCCTCGCCCAGGGTCCGCACCCAGAGCCGGCGGCCGCTGGCCGTGAGGATTTCCAGCTCCTCGTCGCCGGGCGTGCCATACTGGGCGCAGTCGGCAAACGCCTTCCGGATCCGCTCGCGGCCCTCCGGTGCGTAGAACTGGAAGGCCTCCTCCAGCGTGCGCAATGAGCCGGGGGGCAATTCGAAGATGGCGGCCACTTCCTCGGATGAGGTCACCCGCTGCGTGGCCAGATCGACGCTCCAGCCCCCGAACCGGGCCATGCCCCCCGCGATCCGCATGAGCGCCGCACTGTCCCGCAACGCCGCCCCGGCCTCGGCCAGCGCCCGATAATGGGCCTGCTCCCGGCGCTGCCACGCCAGCACCACAAGCGCCGCGCCCAAGCCCACGGCCAGGAGGAACGTGAGCAGGATGAGCACCGCCTTCGCGTGCCACCGCTTTCCCACCTCGCTCAAGTCCAACTTGCCGACCACGAGCCACGGCGAATCGAGAACCGGCCTCGCGGTGGCCAGCACTTCGACATCGCGGTAGTCACGGCCCCGGACAATCGCGGGTCCACTCCCTCCGGCGCCCACCGGTGCGGAGTGAGTCTGGATCAAGGGGGTGTATTGCCGCAGCGCCCTGCCGGGCCGGTGGCGCGGTTCGCTCAGGATGAGCAACGCGTCGCCCGCGCGCCGCACCAGCAACGTCTCCATGGTCCGACTCGCCGTCGGCAGTGCCTCGAGCAGCGGGAACAGGGAGTCGTCGACACTCACGTCCAGGGCGAGCACGGCGGCGGCGCGGTCTTCCGGTGCGGGGGGCCGTCCGGCGGCGGGCACGCGGTCACCTGCCGGTTCACGGCGGACGACCAGGGGCACCACCAGCCCCAGGTGGACGGGCGCGTCTTCCGTGTCACGGTGCAGATCGGCCAGCCCGGGTTGGAGGGTGCGGCGGGCTGCTTCCACCGTCGCCCGCAGCTCCGGGCCGCAGACAGGCGAAACGCCGGGGGATGGACGAGTCGAACCTCGAGTTGTTCATCGAGCAGCAACGCCCGTGTGTAAGGACCGTTGGCCATGAGCCGGTCCAGCCAGGCGGTGAACATCTGTCGGGTGGCCGGATCCTGGGGCTGGGCCAGGGCGTCCAACGCGCGCCGGGCCGCATAGGGGGTCGCGTGGATCAGATGCGCGTCGGCCAGTCGTTCCCGCCGCCACTCGGCAATCTGCCGCGTCTTCAACTCGATGATGGCGTTGAGTTCGCGCTCCACACTCTCGCGCGCCTGTTCCCGGACGACGCGATAAGACCAGACCGCCAGGGCCGCGAGCACCACGCCGGCCACTCCGAGGATGGCGGCCAGACCCCGGGGCCAGCGCGGCGGTCGGGAGGTCGGGGCCACCGGGGGAGCGCCGGTCGAGGAGCGAGGCGGCGGGGGCTCCGTCATGGCCTGGCGGGGAAAAGGGCCGACTGCGTCTCGGCGCGCGGCTCGGGCCGGGGAATCGGGTTCTGGTCCCGGCGGTGGTTTGCAGCCGGGGGCGAGGCGTCCGCCGGCAGGACACTCGGGTAACGAGCAGGCTGGCCGGTCTGCCGCAGGAGTTCGTTCACCTCCCGCTTGAGTTCGAGCACCCGATGCTCCCGGCCCAGCGTCATGCAATGCCAGCGGCGCAGTTCCTCCATCTGGTCGGCCAGTTTCGCCTCCGCCTCCTTGCGCTCGGTCACGTCGTGCACGATCGAGTAGAGCAGCGACCGGCCGGCGATCTGGATGGGGCCGGTGAAGACCTCGACGTCACGGACGGAGCCATCGGCCCGGCGGTGGGAGAACAGGAAGCAGTGGCGGTGGACGAGGCGGGCCTGTTCCAGCTCTGCCGCGACACGCTCCGGGGGGAGCGTGTTGATCTCGGTGATCCGCATCTGGCGCAGTTGCACGCGGGTCCAGCCATAGAACCGTTCGGCGGCCGGGTTGGCGTCCACGATGGCGCCGTCGGCCGGTTGGACGATCAGCATCGTGGCGTGGTTGTTTTCAAACAGGCTGCGGTATCGCGCCTCGCTTTCGGCCAGCGCGAGCACCGCCGCCTCCCGCCGCAAGCGATTGGCCAGAATCAGCCCCAGCGCCGTCGTCGCTGCGGGGAAGACCAGCAGTACCGGCAGTCCGATCGTTCGCAGCACCCGCTGCGCGTATTCCCAGGGCAACGTCAGCATCAGCGCCAGCATCAGCAGGTGGATCACGACGCCGAACGTCGCCAGTTCGATGACGGTGATTCCGACCAGCGGCCGCCGGCGGACCCACCGCCACGCAATGCCGAGTCCGCCGCTGGTGAGGATGACGGCGACGCCCGTCCACGCGGCCATGCCTCCCTGCCAGAGCCGGAAAGCCGCGGTCATCGCCATCGCTACCAGGGTGGGGAGGGCCCCAAAGAAGAGACCCGAAATCCCCAGCAGAACCGAGCGCGTATCGAAGACGATCCCGGCCTCGAGGCGGAACGCGCTCAGGATAAGTCCGATGCCGAGAAGACCGAGGACGATCCCGAGAAGGATGCCGCGCCAGGGCGTGCTGGTCAGTCGATGACGGCCGGCGACGAGGTCGAAGGCCACCACAAACGCCAGCAGCAAGGCGGCGTTCTGGACCAGCGCGGGGAAGGTGGCGTGAGACACGGGGCGTCGGGAGGGATGTCAGGTCGTAGTTCCGGTGGCCGGGGTCGTGGTGAGGGCACTGAGATAGCGGGGCGGTTCTCCCAGGCGGGCAAGCAGTTCGTTCACCTCGCGTTTCAACTCAAGAATACGGCCCTCGCGGTCCAGCGTGGCCTGGTGCCAGCGACGGAGTTCTTCGAGTTGCTCCCGGAGCCTGGCTTCGGCCTGTCGAGCCTCGGTTACGTCCCAGACCATGGAGATGATCAGCGGCTTGCCTGGTACCGGGATGTTCCTCGCGGTGATGTACGTGGTCGGTTGCCCCTGACGCGTGAGGGGGACGTCACGCCACACCATCCGGGCGGGATCACCCGAGGCGCAGTCCTCAAGGATCCGCTGGCGGATGGCGGCACGGAACTCGGGATCCTCGTAGGCGGCCTCCCAGAAGGCGTCCGGAGTGGCCAACTGCTCCCGGGTGGTGCGGTAGAGCCTGGGGAAGCTCTCGTTCATGTAGCGAAAGCTCACCTGCGGATGCACCGCGTTGACCGCCAGACCCACCGGCAGGTTGTCGAGCACCGTGCGGATGAAAGCCTCGCTCTCGCGCAGCGTCTCGAGGGAGGTCAGGGCGTCCTGGGTCCCGATTCCGGCCGGGGGGGATGGGCGACAGACGCGCCGCCCGATCCCGTTGAGACCGGACGGGTCCTGCCGCCACCACAGCCGTGATGCCGCTGCGTTCCCCCGCGGGAGCACCCTGAGCGTCAGAGGTCACCGGCCCCGAGTTTGCCAGAAGCCGGGTTCCGGGCAATAGGGGTGTTTCCTAATGAGTGCAGATGCGTGGGCGAGGGCGTTGGCGCCGCCGCGGCGGCCCATGACCACGAAGCGCGCGGGGCGCGCCGCCAGCCGACCCATGGCCCCGGCGGGCCTCGCCCCACAGGTTCAGGGAGCGCCTCCTTCAGCCCCATCCCCGATGCTCGCAATCGGCGGAGAAACGCCCCGCCCCGGGATCCTCCGCAGATTCCGAACATCGGGGATGGGGGAAGTGACGTGGTTCTCTGGGAGCTGCTCAGGGGCCATGAACCCTCTCCGCCCGGTCGGGGGACCCGGCCTGCAGGTTGTAAGCCCGGTGCCCTCACCGGGCGGTCCAGGGCGGGGCGACCCGGGGCTACTTGGCGTAGCGCTTCTGGAACTCCTGCTGGCGCTGTTCGCGTTCCGCCTTCTCGGCGGGGTCCATCTTGTTGAGGTACCAACTGTGGTTGGCGGTGTTGAGGACTTCCTCCAGCCGTTTGGCCAGCGCTTCGGCAGCGGCAACCTTGGCGGCATCGCCGGACGTGCGGCCTTTCACCACGAGTTCGTCGAGTTCGGGGACCATCTTGGCGTAGAAATGCTTGGCGACCTCATAGGTGCCGTGCCAGTGCGTGTAGTCGGGGCCCATCATCGAGGCCCCGTGGCGGGCGCGACGACCCTCGTGGTGCCAGAGCTCGTACCAGGTCCAGTCGAGCTTGTTGGCGAACTGCACCGGGCCCATGAGCGGTTTGGCCAGGCGATAGAGCTCGAGGCCGGGTTCGGCGAACTTCTGGTGGTAGAGGTCGATCAGGCTGTCGTACTGCACGTAGAAGTTGTCCACCCATTGCTGTTCATGGCAGTTCAGGCAGACGTTCTTCATGTTCTGGCGGCGGACCTCCCAGTTCACGTCGCCCCCGGGCAATCCCATCTTCTTGTCGCTCACCTCGGGCCGGATCGAGAGCTCGGGCCGGTTGTTCCAACTGATGCGCATCCCGACATCGTGACTCACTGGCATCGCGGGGATCGCGGCGCGGTCCTTGGTCGCCGCGCGGGCCGGGGTGGCGCTCATGTGGCAGGTGGCGCAGGTGGGCGCCAGGTTGTAGTCCTCGCCCACGACCCATTTGGCGGAATCCATGTTCAGCTTGTCCTTGAACGCGCGAAAGGCGATGCCGTGTTTGGATTCGTAGTAGATCTCCATCTGCGGGTGGTCCGGCCCCATGTGGCACTTGCCGCAGTTGTCCGGGTGGCGGGCCTGTTCAGCCGAGAAGGAGTGGCGGCTGTGGCAGGCCGAGCAGGATCCTTCTGAGCCGTCGGGGTTGATGCGGCCGATGCCGGTGTTGGGCCAGGTGGCGGGGTCCAGCTTCCCGTTCGCCAGCACCTTTACCTCGCTGCCATGGCACTGCCAGCAGCCGTTGACGGCCGCGGCACTGACGCCGCCCGGAAAGCCGGGCGTCTTCATCCCGCGATTGCCCTCGACGACTTCCGCCAGCGTGTTGTCCAGCGATCCGAGGATCCGGGCGCCCTTCGAGTGATGGGATCCGGCGAACTCGGCGGCCTCCTGGCTGTGGCACCGCGCGCAGTCCTTCGGTGAGACGATCGTGGCAATCCGCTGGCCTTCGTGCAGGAAGGCGTCGGGATCCCCCTCGGCCGCCATGTGGCACTCAAAGCACCCCACGTTGGCGCGGTAATGCTTGCTCGCGCCCCACTGCTGGTAGACGCCGGCATTGTCGCGGCGATGGCACTCCAGGCAGGCCTGGGTTTCCTTGGACATCGCGGGCAGGCCCCAGGCCTGCGCCTGGGCGCGGGGGATGGAGACGCTGGCGACGGCCAGGCCGACGCAACCTAGGGCGAGCGGGACAAGGGTGGAGTTCATGGGTTCAACCTTTCTCGAAAGCAGGGGAGGCAGCCGCGGGAGACGCCGGAGGCGGAGAGCCCCAACGGTGGGCATAGGTGACCTGGCCGGCCAGCACAGGCACGGAAACCCGCACCAGGATCGTGTAGACCAGCAGCCCGAACGCCCAGATGCCAAAGCAGATCAGTGTCTCGTGCAAGGTGGGGGCGTACTCGACCAGTTCCCCGAGCGGGGTGGGGATGAACGCAGGCACGATCAGGCCCATCCCCTTCTCGATCCAAATCCCGACAATGGCCAGCACACAGGCGACGTTGAGCGTGGGCAGCGCCCGCGAGGCCGGCAGCATGAACAGCGTCGTGGCCACCACGTTCATCGCGATCGCCGTCCAGATCCAGGGCACCAGGGCATGGCGCCCATGCAGCCCGAGGAAGAGGTACTGCGCCGAGGCGACGTGCCGGGTGTCGGCGTAGAATTCGGTGAAGAGTTCGCAGAGCAGGAGGAACAGGTTGATCAGCAGCGCCACCTGGACAATGCGCCGCAGGGTGAACAACGCCTCATCACTCACCTGATGCTGGGTGAAACGCCGCACCACCTGCAACGTCAGGATGATGAACGCCGGCCCCGCCGCAAACGCGCTGGCCAGAAAGCGCGGCGCAATGATCGCCGAGTTCCAAAACGGCCGTCCGCCGAGCCCGACGTATAGGAATGCCGTGACGGTGTGGATGCTGATCGCCCAGGCAATGGCCACGAACACGAACGGGATGTAGAACTTCTTCGCCGGCCGCCGCCCGCAGTACGCGCAGTAGATCAGGTAACCGCAAATGTGCAGGTTGAGCAGCAGATACCCGTTCAGCGCGATCACATCCCAGGTCAGCATCGACATGGGGAAGTTGAACCGCAGCAGCAGATGGTGGAACCGGTCCGGCCGGCCCAGGTCCACAGTGACGAACAAGAGGCACATCAGGATCACCGACACCGCGAGCAGTTCGCCGAAGATCACCACGTCGTGCAGGTGCAGATTCCGGTACACGTACACCGGGATCACCAGCATGGCGGCGGCGGCGGCGAGCCCGACCAGGTAGGTGAAGTTGGCGATGTACATCCCCCAGGACACCTGGTCGGTCATCCCCGTCGTCACCAGGCCGTGCACCAACTGCTGGCAGTAGGCATAGAGCCCGGCCAACGCCACCAGCGTCAGCGCCGTCATCCAGAGGTGATACCGCCAGTCCCCGACGAAGCTCAGCCGGAAACAGTCCCAGAGAAACGTGAAGTACCGCTTCATGCGCCCTCCCCGAGGGTGGCCTGGCCCTCGCCCTCGAGCGGGTCGTGATACCGGCTGCCGCGCTCATCGAAGTAGTAAAAGAACCGCGGCATCGTGCCGACGTCGGCTTTCAGGATGAACACGCGCTTGTACTTCAGGATGTAGTGCACCTCGCTGCTGGGATCGAGCACGTTGCCGAACTTGCGGGACCCCGTCGGGCACACCTCCAGACAGGCCGGCAACCGGCCCACCCGCGTGCGGTGCAGGCAGAACGTGCACTTCTCCATCACGCCCTTCTGGCGGGGACGGTTCGAGAGATAGGCGAGGTGGGGGTTGAGCTGGTCTGGCTGGATCTGGGGTTCGGTGAAGTTGAAACGCCGGGCCCAGTAAGGACACGCCGCCTCGCAATAGCGGCAGCCGATGCACCAGTCGTAGTCGATGACCGTGATGCCGTCCGGCTCCTGCCAGGTCGCCTCGACCGGGCACACCTTGACGCAGGGCGGGTTGGCGCACTGGTGGCACTGCACCGGCATGTACCACTTGTCCGGCCGTGGCACCGGGCTGGCGTCGTAGCGGTGGTTCGCGGTCTCGACATCGATGCTGCCCTTCTCCATCTCCAGCACGCGGATGTACTGGATCTCGGGCGCCCGCGACGGGTTGTTCTCGGCAACACACGCGTGGACGCACTTCCGGCAGCCGATGCAGCGACTGATGTTCAGGCCGTAAACAAACTCCACGCCATCCAGCGGGGGCGGATCGTTCACCTGCGGCGTCACGCCATAGCGCTTGCGCACCTGTTCCTGGATGCGGGCCAGCACGCGCGCCCTTTCCGTCGCCGACATCTCCTTGTAGTGCTTCTGGAGAAACTCCTCGGCGGTGGGCAGGTCACCCTCTTTGAGGTGTCGCAGCGGCGAGAGCGCGGCCGCCAGGGCGGCCAACCCGGCCGCCGCCGCCGCGCCCTGCGTCAGAAAGCCGCGGCGCGACACCTCCGCCGGACGGGCCACGTCGCCGCCGGCACCGGGTGGATTCTGGGGAGTGGCCATGGCTTAATGCGAAGCCACCGGCGATGCCGGCGTCGAGTAGATGCGGAGCGGGTCCCGGCGACCCTCATGGCCGGGAGGCAGGGGCGGGCCCATCCGCAGGGTGTCCGGCCCCGGCGCGGGAGTCATCGAGCCGAACGGGGGATGGTGCGGGTCATGACACTCAATGCAGCGGCGTTTGAGTTGCGGGCCGCGCCCGGCGTCCCAATAGCCGTTCAACCGCCCGTGCGAGCCGTGTTCCCAGTCCCGGTAAACCGGCCCGTGGCACTTGCCGCACAGCCGTTGCGGCTGGTTCCAGGGGATTTCCTCGCCGAAATCGTCCACGAAGGCGTCGCGGTTGCGCGGGTGATGGCAGTTGAAACAGCGGGTGTTGAGCCCGTGGTTGAGTTCGATCTCGGTGTGCTGGGTGAGGCGCCGCTGCGTCTCGCGCGGCGAGGGAATGATGCGGTGACAGTCGCTGCACTGGTACGTGAACCCCGCCACCACATACTGCGGCACCAGCTTGGGTTGTCGCACGGGATTGGTGTTCGTGGCCCAGTCCGGCACCGGCACCGGGTGCGCCACCGGGCTCACGAAAGGCACGGGATCAAGCACCAGGACCAACGCGCCCGCCAGCAGCGCCAGTGGCACCCAGAAGGACCGCAGGAAACTCATGGCTTTCCTCCCCCGCCGGTCGCCGAGCCCCGCCACCGCGCCGGCGGTCCAGGCGGCAACAGCTCTTGCTCAGGTCGGCGTCTCGGGTCAGCCATGGTGCTTGTGCGGGGGAGCTTCTCAGACAAGCGATACCCAGAAATTGATGTGTGTCAATGAATCCCCCTTTTCACCGGCGCAGGCGCCCGGCTGCAGATGAACGGCGCCAGACGAATCGGGACGGGCGAATCCGGGGCGAGACTGGAGACCCTCACTCCGTTCGTCCGTCGCCCGGCGCCAATCCTCGCTTGCCCGTCGAGTGGTGGCCTCCGAATGCGCTCTTCATCCGGACCACGACCCGAGGCCCCTCGACGTCGGCATCAAACCGGAGTTGCCCGATCCGAACGTCCGGTGAGAGCGGAGGGGGCAGCCGGCACCGGTTGCCCCCGTAGCGCACCAGCAGCCAGCAGACGAGGGCGCCGGCCGCCAGCAGCCACCCCGGCGCCACGCCATGGCCGGCGGGCAGGTAACCCAGCAACGTGGCCACCGCGGCGACCGCAAGCGCGTAGGGGAGTTGGGTCCGCACATGTGCCACCACATCGCACTCACTGCTCACGGCCGAGACGATCGTGGTGTCGCTCAGCGGCGAACAGTGGTCGCCAAACACCGCGCCCGCGAGCACCGCACCTACGGTGGCGGCCAGCACCGGGCTGACGGGCGCGCCCGCCGCGAAGCCGGTCAACCCGACCGCCAGGGGCATCGTCAGCGGTATGAGCACCGCCATGGTGCCCCACGAGGTGCCGGTGCTGAACGAGACGACCGCCGCCAGCAGGAACACCAGCGCCGGGAGCCAGGCCGCCGGCAACCGGTCGCCCAGCAACGTCACGAGGTAACGCGCCGTCCCGAGTTCCTTGAGCACACTGTTGAGCATCCAGGCACAGACCAGGATCAACGCGGGAAGGAACATCTGCTGCATCCCGTGCAGGAACGCCTGTGTGCCCCCGTCGTCCGGCCGGCCGCCGGCCGTGCCGCGTCGTCCCAGACCCAGTCCGAGAGCCACCAGGGTGGCCACAGCGGTGGCCAGCACGAACACCGACGCGGCGTCCGCCTTCCCCAGCGCTTGCACCAACCCTGCGAAGCTCCACGGTTCCGCGAGCCCGCCGCCGTCGACATACAAACCGCCAAATACCCCGGCCACCAACACCGCCAGAGGCATCCAGGCGCGGGCCGCGCCGGGCCCGGCCGGTTCCGCAGGAGGACCCACCGGCTCCTCCCGTGGCCGTGCACGCGCGCGCCGCTCCGCCTCAAGCATCGGCCCCCAGTCGCGCAAGCCCCAGGCCACGAGGAAGACCAGCCACAGCATGAACCAGTTGTAGAACCGGAACGGCAGGCTCAGCACCAGCCAGGAGAAGGGTGACACCGCGACCATCAGCGCGGGGTCCCCCATGTTCTCGAGGCCCTGCCGGATCACAGACATCTCATAGGCCACCCACGTCGACAACAGCGCCAGACCCGCGATGGGCGAGGACGTCGAGTCCACGATGAAGGCCAGTTTCTCGCGCGACAGGCCCGCGCGATCGGCCATCGGCCGGAGCGTCTTGCCCACCAGCATCGAACTGGCCAGGCCGTCAAAGAACACCAGCCAGCCCAGCAAGAACGCCCCCAGCCCCGCCCGCCGCGGGCTCTGCGAACGGCCCAGGAAACGGTGCGTGAGCGCGGCCATGCCGCCGTTGCGGTGCAGCACCTCGACAAACCCGCCCATCATCAGGGTGAAGACCAGCACGCTCAGGTTCCACCGGTCGCTGAGCGCGGGCAGGAGATGATCGCGCCACAAGGACTGGAAAGCGGTCCACGGGTTGCCCCCGGCCAGGAGCAGCGCGCCGCTGAACGCCCCGAGGCCGAGGGCGAGGTAGAGGTCGCGGGTGACGAACACCAACCCCACCGCCAGCACGCTGGGCCAGAGCACCGCGGGACTGGTCCGAAGCCCGGGCGCCAGCAGCCACGCGAACGTCGCCAGACACGCGGCCACCGTAACGAGCTGACGCGTGCGGTTCATCCCCCTTGGGCCTGCGCTGCGCCGGCCAGCACGCGGGACCAGACATCCGGTGCGCGGCCGGTCTCATCGCCGGATCCAGACGGTCGCCAGCGCCACACTCCACTGGTACTTGCGGGCGTGCTCGCGCAGCAGGAAGGGCAGGTCGAGCGTTCGCGCCAGAGTGAAGTGGGGTTCGAGCAAGGTCCGCAACGTCTCGAGCGTCCGCACCGGTCGCTCGTTCTGGTGGTAGCCGCCCAGCCACTGGGCGGTGGGGGTGTAGCTCTCGAGCCAGGTGCAGGGGGTTGTCAGGATGACCTGGCCACCGGGCCGCACCCGCGCTGGCAACGCTTCCAGACAGCGGCGGGGATCGGGCAACCGATCCACCAGGTTTGCCAGGAGCACCACATCAAAGGCCCCCAGATCTGGACGGAGCGCCTGCGCGTCGCCACGGTCGAAGTGCACCCGCCGACGGTCAATCTCGGGAGGCACGCAGGCCGTGGCGGGGGTCGTCAGCCGGCCTTCCTCGGCGTACGCGTACGTCATGCAGCCGTGGGTTTGCAGATGCTGCGCCACGGCAATGAACCGGACCGACGCGTCGATCCCGATCACGCTCGCACAGTGGCGGGCCAACTCGAACGTCGACCGGCCCACCGCGCAGCCGAGGTCCAGGGCACGCGCCTGTGCCGGCAACCGTTCCAGGTCCAGACATTCCGAGACACAGCGGCACGGGTAATCCAGTGCGTCGGCCGGTCCAAAGGCCCACGGCAGGGTCTGTTCCCGCGTGCCGTAGTGGAACAGCAGATACTCCGCCACCGCCTGCTCGGTCTCATAGAAGCCGGGCGCGCTCATGACCGTCGGACTTCGTCGCGGGGCGAAACCGGCCGGCTCACGCGGCCAGGGCACGTTCGAGATAAGGTGCCGGCCGGTAGTTCTCGATCACCACCTCCACCCGCCCTTCGCGGTATAGCCGTGCTTGCGGCACGCGGATCTCCGGGGTCTTGGTCGGAGAAAACAGGATGTCGTCGTGGGTGGCGTTCTTCGCGGACTTGAACTTGTCCGGCGTCAGGTGGCCGCCGAGGTGATCGCTCCGGCCCGTGGCGACGTGCAGCGTGCCAAGGATCTTCTCGTCTTGAATGTCCCGGCCGGACGGAGGCAGGTCCTGGGTGCCGAATCCCAGTTCGCCGATTTCACCCGTCGCCGGGTCGGCCGCCAGCAGGGCATTGTGCGCGGTGACCGTGGTGGGATTGCCCGCGAGCAACGTCGCCTTCCGGACCCGGCCGCCCGCGACCTCGAGCAAGCCCAGCGTGCCGTCCTCGTAACGCCGCGGGAACTGTCCCTCGGCACCGGTCGGGACGAAATACACCTCGCCGGCGGGCAGGTTCGCGACGTCCGGATGTTTGCCGCGGCACAAGCCGTGGCTCTTCTGAGCCTCCTGCTGGTCGCAGAGCAGGCGCAGCGTGACCTTGTGGCCGGCAGCCTCGAAATCAATCTCGAACGCGTCGGCGCGCGTCAGCGCCCGCCGCAGCTTCTCCGCCTGACGGCTGACCTCGTTGTAGTCCACGGCGAGCCCGGTGCGGAGGATGATGGGGTTCAGCCCGTGCAACGTCGCGCCGCGAAAGCCGTACTGCTTCGCGAAGGCGGTGAGCGGAGCGGTGGCCGAGTACGTCGAGATGCAGAGTAGAATGTTGAAGCGGGGATAGACCTCGCGGCTCAGGCTGACTTGCCGGCCCGCGGGCGTCCACGCGGCGTCCGGCAGGTCCAGGTTGCTGCCGCCCGTGATCTGGTACGCGAAGAGCTCACCTCCCACCAGGCCGAGGTCGGCCAGCACTGCCCTGCCGGAGGCCCTGATAAAACACGTCGTGCGCGTGACGCTGAATGGTCAACGCCGCGTCCTCGAGGAACGCAAAGTTCTCAACCCGCCGCGGGTCGGGCAGATCGATCAGGATCCCGATCCGTTCGCCAGGCGTGGGGTCAAACACGGTGCGGAGCAGGCGCAGCAGGCTGAATTCGGGAAAGGCGCGCGGTTTGGATTCGCTTATCATGATCCTCAGGGTAGTGCGCCGGGCGGCGATGGCAAATCGGGGGCCGGCGCCACCGGGTTCGCCGGAGCGGGGAACAGAGCAGTCAGGCGCTGCTGCCGGAAACGGAAGATGCGTTCGACGTCGCGCCGCACAAACAACCAGTGCACCAGCGCGCCGCCCCGCGGCCGGTAGCGGACGTGATCGGTGCACCAGGTGCCACCGTCGCGTCTCCACGAACGTGTGCGTGTGTTCCCAGAGCACGGGAGTGACCCCGGCGCTGCACGTCCGTGAACCGCTCGGGGGGCTGCCAGACGGTAATCTCGGTGCGCCACCGCAGCGGGATTCCGTGCACGCGAAGGCGATAGTCGATCAACGCACCGGCGCGCATGGCGATGGGCGCGGGGAGTCAGCACCTCGAAGCGCAGCCAGGGGGGCGTGATGGCCTCGAGGTTTCGGGCGTCCGCGAAGAAGGGGAAGACCGCCTCACGCGGGCGGGGGGAGCCAGAGCTCGGTTTGCAGGGTGAAGACGCGCATGATCCAACGGTCGGTTCGCGCGCGAAACATGACGCCGCGGCAGCCCGGCGCAACCCGTCTGCTTCCCGCCCCCAACAAAAGGCGGCGTTGAAGCGCACGCACTCCAAGCGCTTCGCGACTCCCGACGCGGTGGGCAAGCGCGGGGCGTCTGGAGACCGTGTCAGTGCGTCCGCTTCGGCGCCGCTTCGCGTGCGGCGAGCGGTCAGCGGAACTCGAGGTTCACGTGGTTCCGTTCGAGGGTCGATCCCTCGACCTGGGCCAACCGGGCGAGGGCGGCGCTGTAATCCACCCGGGCGCGAATGTATTCGTAAGCGCGGGTGGTGAGGGTGCGCTGCAACTGGAGGACCTGGAAACTGGTGCTCTTGCCGTTCTCGAGCTTCTTCTCCTCGGCGCTGAGGGCCTCGGCGGCGAACTCCTGGGCCTCCTTGGTGGCCTGGACCTGCTGGTAACTGGTGCGGGCCTGCGCGATGGCGTCCGCGATCTGGACCATGACGTTCTGCTCGATCTGCTTGAGGCGCAGCAAGGCCTGTTCGATCTCGGCCTTGGAAATGCGCACGTTGGTGCGGGCCTGCCGGTTGCCGGCCAGGGGGATGCTGAGCACCGTGCCAAACGAGTACTCGGGGTAGTTGCCCGAATGGATGGCCGTGAGGGAATCGCTGAACTCGGTGCCGCTGCCGCTCTGGGAGTAGCTGCCGGTCAGGTCGAGCTGGGGGAACAACTGGTTCTTCTGATACCGCAGCGTGATGTTGCGCCGTTCGAGGTCCACCTTGGCCTGGAGCAGGTCCGGCCGCAGAGTGATCCCCCGCGACCAACTGTCCTGCAGGCTGAAGGTGGCCGGCTCGGCGGTGAGCGCCTCGGCCGGTTCGAGTTGCACGTCATGCCAGGCGACGAACTGATCCCCGAGGAGGCTCTTGAGCTGGTTCTGGCGGCTGGCATACGAGTTCTGCGCGCCGAGGAGATTGGCGCGGCTGGCGGCGACCTGCGAAGCGGCCTCCTTTTTCGTCCAGGGGCGCCATCACGCCCACCTCGACCCGCTTCTTGTTTTCGCGCAGGAGTTGCTCGGCGAGCCGCAGGGCCACTTCCGCAACACTGATGGTTTCGCGGGCCGCGATGAGCTCGTAATACGCGACCTCGACGGCAGTGATGGTGTTGATGATCTGGTTGCGCAAGCTGAGTTCGGAGGTCTCGAGATTCTTCCGGCTCAGCGAGATGTTGAGCCGGGCGCTGTCGATCCAGAAGTTGCGCAGCAGCGGCTGGCTCATGGTGAACCGGAAGGCCCCCGAGGTGTTCTCGAACTGCTGGATCCCGAGGAGCACATTGTCGATGGAGATCTCGCGCGCACCGTAGGCATCGGAGAACCCCGTCCCGAACTCGTACCTCAGGCCGGTGGGCAGGAGCCCCCGATGCCCGCATTCCAGGATTCGGTACTGGTCTGGGCCTGGCCGAAAGGCCGGTTCTGCTCGTCGAAGCCGCCCGGTTGGGGTGGTCGAGCGGAACGAGGCGCCGGCGCTGAGCGTGGGCTCATAGGCCGAGTACGATCCGCTCACCGAATAACGCGCGATTTGGGGCCCCAGCCGTTGGATCCGAATGTCCAGGTTCTTCTCGAGCGCCATCTGAATGCTGTCCTCGAGCGTGAGCGGGCGGGTGTCGGCCGCTTGGGCCGCTCCCAGGCCGCCCCGGGCGGCAAGGGTCAAAGCCAACAGGAACAGAGGTGTGCGTTTCATCGTGTGCGGCGGAGCGTGGGTTATTTGTCGGGACCCGTCAAATCATCGTGTCCAATAGACATTTCCGCGCGGTTTTTGTTTCACCCGCCCATCACAGCAGGGGACGGCGGATGCGCTCCCCGCGCAGCGCCGCCTGGATCATGACGTATTCACCGACGTTGTCGGCGGTCAGCATCCCCACCAACCGCCCTTCGCGGAGAACGGGCAGCGAACGGCACGGGCAGTTCTCGAGCCGCTGGAACGCGGCGTCCGTGGTCTCCCAGTGAAAAGCCGTCCGGAAATCCCGCTCCATGTAGTCACCGACGGCCGCCGTGGGCCCCTGCCTGGCCAGACCGGCAAGCAACTGCCGGCGGGTCAACACGCCCACCACCTTCTCGCCGTCCACCACCGGGAAGTCCTGCTGGAACCCGGCCAGGATATGCTGGGCCGCCACCGCCAAACGGTCCTGGGCCTGCAGCGCCCGGAACTCCCGGACCATGACGTCCTCGACCTTCACCGACGACAACTTCGAGCGGGTCTGGACGAAATCCGCTTCGGCCTCGGCACCCAGGAAGACAAACACGGCGATGATGAGCAGCCACCAGTTGTGGGTGAAGAGGCTGATCGAACCGAACCCCCACGCCATTGCTTGCCCAATGGTGGCCGCCGTCGCCGTGGCCCGGGCGTAATCCAGCCGGATGGCCAGCAGGGCCCGCAGCACCCGCCCCCCATCCATCGGGAAGGCCGGCACCAGGTTGAACACCGCCATCAGCGCGTTCGCGTAAAAACAGGTTGACCAGCAGGCTGCCCCCCACCAAACGCACCCCGTCGAGCAGATGCGCCGGGTCCGGCACGCGCAGCACCCCATAGAGCGCGATGCCGATCACCACGTTGACCGCGGGTCCCGCCAGGGCCACGAGCAGTTCCTGCCCCGGCTTCTCCGGCATCCGCTCCAGCCGCGCGAGCCCGCCGATCGGCAACAGCGTGATGTCGTGCGTGGCAATCCCGAACCGCCGCGCCGTCAGGCAATGCCCCAGTTCGTGCAACACCACCACCCCGAAGAACAGGGCGATGAACAACACGCCTCCCAACGCGTCCGCCGCCAACCGCCGCGGCTGGTAGGCACTCCAGGCTACGTAACCCACCAAAATCAGGAACGTGGCATGCAGGTACAGGTCGATGCCCGCCACTCGGCCGATGCGCCAGGACCACTTCATGTTCGCAATGCGCTGCAGCCTACGCCAGTCCGGCGTACTGGAAAGGGCGAATACGACACCCCTTCCCGTGGACCTGCGGTGCCAGCGTCCTGCCTTTGACAGCCGCGACGCTCGAATTCAGGATGCCGCCATGCATCACTCACCCCGCGCCTTCTTGCCTCCGCCGAATCTTCCCGCGTCTCAGCCGGCCCTGAACTCGAGCCCTCCGCGCCTGGCCGGCCGGGAGGGCTGGACACGCCGCCAGATGCTGCAGGCGGTTGCCGGCGTGTCCGCGATGCTCGCATCCGTGCGGGCCGCCGGTGGCCCGAACTTGCGCTGGCGAACCGCCATTGGGCTCAACGGCTTCGAGTCGTCCGCCTCGAAATACAAACAGCAGTTCCCGCTGTGGGAGATCCTTGATTACGCCGCGCAGGAAGGCTTCGACGGCGTGGAGCTGGTGCAAGGCTGGCCCATGGGCCCTTACCCGCGAGCCGAGGAAACCCGGCGCATCGCCGCGCTGCGCCGGCAGTATGCGGGGTTCGGCCTGCAGATCTTCTCGCTGCAGCTCGGGGCGGACGGTGCGTTTGATCCGGACCCCGCCGCCGCCGGCGGTGGCTGGAGGATTTCCGGGACCGCGTCCAGTTGGCGAAGCTGCTCGGCTGCAGTTGTGTCGGGTTGTGGCCCGGCGGCGGGTTGCGGGGGCAGACCGTGGATCAGGCCCTCGACGTGCTGGCCCGGTCGTTCCACGCCGCGGGCGAAATCGCGGGCGACCACGGGCTGATCGCCGCCTTCGAGATCGAGCCGCCGTTTGTCTTCAACACCCCCGACCACCTGCTGCGGATCCATCGGCAGGCCGACCACCCCGCGCTCAAGGTGATCTACGACCCGAGCCATTACGACCTGATGAGCGGCTCGACCGGGCGACCGCACGAACTGCTGCAGAAGGTCGGCGTGGCAAACATCGGATACCTCCACCTGACCGACACCGACGGCACGTTGCGCGACGGGGGCACGTCGAAGCACCTGGCCTGCGGCGACGGCCACGCGCAGATCGCGGAGTCGCTGCGCGTGTTGCGGGACGGCGGTTTCCGCGGCTGGGCGATGATCGACGCCTGGGAGATCCCGGATCCGTACGACGCCTGCACCAAGGGCAAGCGGATGCTGGACGCCGCGGCGCGTTAGCGGGAACCGGCCTGTTCCGTTCGGACCGCTCAGGGCCCATGGACCGTAGCCCAATCCCCGATGTTCGTAATCGGCGGAGAATCCAAGACGAGGAGTCCCTCCACCGATTACGAACATCGGGGATTGGGGAAGTGATGTGGTTTTCTTGGATCTGCTCAGGGCCCATGAACCGACTTGGACGGATGCCCGCCGAGGTGTTTGAGTCCGGCCGCCCCCTCGCGTTGTGGGGCGCCGTGCAGCGCGCCGAGTTGATTCCCTTGGCCAACCAGCTATGCCCTAAGCGCCAGCAGGGGCTGAGCCCGGGCATCTACCTGGCACTGGCCGCCGTCAACCGGGCGGTGGAGCCGGTCAGCAAGCGAGGGTTCTGGGAGTGGCTCTCCGGGACGGCGCTGGTGCGCGCGAGGGATCGACCTGTCCCGGCTCTGCTACGACGGCACCAATTTCTACACCTTCATCGACACGTTCAACGTGCAGAATCACCTGGCCCAGCGGGGCAAGAACAAGCAGGGCCGGGCCAACCTGCGGCAGGTCAGCTACGCCCTGGTGTGCGCCGCCCACGGACAGTGGCCGCTGTACTACGAGGTGTACGAGGGCCATCGCCATGACAGCCGGCAGTTGGGCGAGATGCTCGGACGCCCACGCACTCTGGTGGTGAGTTGGCATCAAGGACTCTTCGAGGCGCAGTGGGCCACGGTGCAGAGCGAACTGGCGCGGGCGTTGCGCAAGCTGGCCGAGTTGCAGCAGAGCCTGCAACGGCGTCAGCACGGGGAGGTCAAAGGCGGCAAGACCCCGACGGTGGAGTCAGTGCACAAACAGTGCCGGGAGATCTTGCACCGGGAGCAGAGGAGATCTTCCAGCAGATGAAGGACCGCGACGTGGGCTGTTGGTGGCCGATGTTCCACTGGACCGACCGGATGATCCAGGTGCACGGGTTGTACTGCACGATCGCCTTGCTGCTCCGGGCGATGGTCAGCCGGCAAGTGCGGGAAGCGGGCGTGGAACTGCCGCTCCCGCGCCTGTGGGCGGAGTTGGAGCAAGTGCAGGAAGTCGTCAACGTGTATCCGGGGCGCAGCGGGCGGCAGCCCCCGTACGGCAAACGGTGGGCAGCAAGTTGACGGCGCTGCAGGAACGCTTGGTGGAGGTCTTGGGGCTACGCGGCGAGAGGCGGGCTGTTTAGGGGATAGCGGCCACTTCCACAAGCTGCTTAGCCTTAGCCACCTGCGAGGCACCTTTGAACTAAGTCGGAAAGTCGTTCTAGCCGTCCTGGCGGGTAATCGGAGCGAGGAAAGCCACTTCGCGGGCGGGGTGGTCTTGAACGTCGCGGAGGACTCCGCACGGTTCTCGCATGCTTTTGACATCTTCCATGAGCTGGGCCAGGAGGTGAGCCGGGCCAGCGAGCGCGATGTGAAGAGCCTGCGCGAAGCCGGTTTTGAGGTTGAAACGCTGGCACGCCGTGACGAGTGGGAGAGGGAACCGACCTTTCGGAAGGCGGATCTCCCGATCGGCGTGGCGTTCGTCGATGCGCGGCTGCTGGCCGACGGTGCGGGGACTCCCGTAGCCGGGCCGGTCGCCCAGCCCGCCCGCGGATCGCGACTGCCGAAGTGCGACGGATCCGATCAGCGCACGTTGGGTTCGGATCCGTCCACCATCTTCACCGGGTTGTGGGTGAAGTACTCGCGGGTCAGCGCCTTCATGGCGGCGGGCAGACGCTCGATGAGCCGCTTGAGCTTGCGCGGCTTGTGCTTGGCCAGCGCGTAGTGGGTGAGCAGCGGCATGGCGATGGTGGTGTCCGTGTAACACACCACGGCGTCCGGCAGTCGGTCGGGATCCACCTTGCCCCAGCTCACCGCCTCGCTCGGCGTCGCGCCGCTCAGGCCGCCGGTGTCGGGCCGGGCATCGGTGACCTGGAGGAAGTAATCCTGGCCGTATTCCTTGATGCGGAGCACCTCCTGGATCTGCGGCTCGGTCTGGAGCATGAAGTTCTTCGGGCTGCCACCACCCCAAAGCACGACGGCGCTCTTGCCGCCGGCCCGCTTGGCGGCGAGGACGATGGCGGTGGTCTCGTTGACGTCGATGCTTGGATTGACCCGCAACTTGTTGCCGCGGAGTTCGACGCCGGCCACGTTCATCCCGATGGTCGAGTCGCCCGGCGAACTGGTATAGCAGGGGACGCCGGCGCGGTAGGCGGCGGCCAGGACCGACACGTCCTTGAGCTTGTGCTTGCGCTCCCACTCGGCGCAGTAACGGCCGAGGAGATGGTGGAGTTCGGCGGTGCCCATTTCCTTCTGGAACTCGGGCTGGACCAGGATCTCGCGCAGGATGTCGTCCGTGGCCATCAGGCCGTCAGAATAGGGGATGACGACGTCGTAGATGCGGACCAGGTCGTTGTTGCGGAGGTCGGTGTCGTCGAACTTGAAGCTGCCGGCGTGAACCGGGTAGTTCAGCGCGAAATGCATGTCGTGGTAGAGGTTCGCGCCGGTGGCCACGATCCAGTCGACGAACCCGGCCTTGATGAGCGGGATGATGCTCGAACAGCCGAGCCCGGCCGGGGTAAGCGCGCCGGAGAGGCTCATGCCGATGGTGACGTCCGGGGCCAGCATCTTCTCGACAAAGAGCTGGCAGCCCTCGCGCAGGCGGGCGGAGTTGTAGGCCAGGAAGACCTCGTCGATGAGGTGCGTCAGCTTCTCCTTGCCGGTCAGGTTCCTGGGCAGGATGCGTTTGCCCGCCATGTACTGCTTCTTGTGGGGGCACTCCTTGTCCTTCAGCCAATCAGGCATGTCGGACACGTCTTCGCGGGCGCGGATGTGGGCTCGTTCAGTTCTGGCCATAGCTCGGTTTCGATTCGTCAGGCCGCGAGCATACGGGCGGGCCGCGAATTGCCAATCGTTTTAGCCCGCATTTCTGGATTCAGAGGCGAATGGGGACAGGCGAGGAGCGAGCCTTGTTTCATTGGTTGGTCAACGAGGCGGCCAGCGCCTTCGCCAGAGCGCTCCAGAAGGGGCGGACCGCCGTCTGTCGCCGCTCGATCAACGCGACACCGAAGAACGTCTCGAACTCCTTGAGTTGCCGGCTGAACTGGCTTTGCCTCGCGGGATCGCCCCGGGCGGCGGCGCTGACGCCGCGGGCGTCGGCCAGAGCGACCAGGCTTGCAAGCCGGTCGAGCGAGAGACCGCCGCGGGCGAGCAACGAACGGTTCATGTAGGGCTTATGGCATGATCATGCGGTCAGGTCACTTGCACTTTTCGCGCTGTTGCCCGGCCGGCGGCCGTGGCAACCTGCGGGCGTCGTTGGCAGCGGGCGGATCGGGTGGAACCGACAGAACGGCCGGGAAGCCAGGCGTGCAGGCTGGAAGCCCGCACCACAAACCGGGCGTGCAGGCTGGAAGCCCGCACCACAAAGCCCCGCGCCCGACGTCGGACGGAGAGGGCGGGTTGCGGGTGGCGCGGCGGCGGCAACGACGGACGTTTCAGAAATCATGTTGACCGGACTGACGATAGGAAACTTCAAGGCCTTCGGGGAACCCCAGCACATCCCCATCCGCCCGCTCACCCTGATCTTCGGCGCCAACAGCTCGGGGAAGTCGAGCATCGTCCACAGCTTGATGCTGGTGAAGCATGCGGTGGAGACGGGCGAGTGGGACGTGCGGAAGCCAAGCGGGGCGGAGTCGACCGTTGATTTAGGGGGCTTCCCCCATTACCTCCACCGACCGCGCACCGAGGAAGGATGCGAGTTTGGTTTCGGGTTGCCCGTCGGCCGGCTCGGCGAGTTCATCCGGGGAGGTTGGTGGGTGACGAGGCAGAGCGGGCGCCGTTCCTGCAATCCCGTGAATGCGTCTGCACTCTGCGCGTCGAGAGAACGCCCATGAGGACCGCTGGCTGGTCGGAGACCAGCATTGCGGCTCCAAAATCCGTGGCGATTGCCTTCAACGGAGAACCCGCGCTGCGATTCTCTCGCGCCGATCCTCGGTCATTTCGTTGTACCAGCATCGAGCTGGACAACCCGTTCATCCGGGAGCTCCTTTGGAGCACGCTCAGGTATGGGGTGCGGCATCATTTAGTGCCCAATCCTGCCCTGGTGCATGCTCTTGACATGCTGGAAACCACGAGGGGATGTCCCTTTTCGATGCTGATAAGCGCCAGCAAGAGAGAGAGTTAGCCCGACGTGCCGGGGTGCTGCGCGAGCGGGCGGCGGAATTCGCAGACCCGCGAACGGCCCAAGTGGAGCTGATCGAGTTGGCCAAAGTCTTTCGAGAGATGGTGGGGGAGCGCCGGTTTGAACTTCAGCGGGAGGGTCTGGTGGACACGGGTCCTGACGACGATTGGTACTATCCAGGCTGGGAGGATCAGTTGGCGGCAGACTGCTCCGGCGCGCTGGGCTTCTTCCAGGGCCTCGCTGGCACAGGGAGTGTTGTGAACCAGCGCTGGGCCGAGGCTCAATCGTTGCGCTACAACCTCAGCTCGTTTGTCGAGGGTCTATCCGCGGTGTGGTTCGAGATTGTCTGCAGCTCGTGTTTCCTCGGTCCCTTGCGCTCGGTCCCCCCGCGGCATTTACTGGAGCTGCATTTGCAGGAGTTGCAGCGAAGAGGAACGGCTGGGGTAAGCAGCACTTTCGAGGCGTGGATACGTGCCTGCGAGGACTCGCAGATCCAGGAAACGGTAAACCGATGGCTGGGGCCGGGGTGTCTCAATACACCCTACCGTCTGGCGGCGCGCACATTGGTCTATAGCGATGATCCGGGTACGGCGGTTGGGCTTCCAGAGCTCCAGTTCGAGGAGCGATCCTCAGGGGTGCGCCTGGGGCATCACGATGTTTGGTTTGGCATAAGCCGGGTCCTGCCAGTGCTGGTTCACGCTGCCCATCGCAGCAGGGGGATCGTCGCCGTCGAGCAACCCGAACTGCATCTTCATCCCGCGCTGCGGGCGGAGCTGGGCGACGTGTTCATTGAATCGGCCCTGGGCGAGCGGAGAAACACCTTCCTGCTCGAGACGCACAGCGAGCATCTGATTCTGCGGATTCTCCGGCGGGTGCGCGAGACCACCGAAGGCAAGCTGCCGGACGGCAAGACGCCCGTGCGGCCGGAAGACGTCTCGGTCGTGTATGTGCAGCCTGGGTCGAACGGCTCGGAAGTCCTCGAAATGCCCGTCACCCCCGACGGCGATTTTGGGCGCCCTTGGCCGGGTGGGTTCTTTGCCGAGCGCTTCCAGGAACTGCCATGATCTACGAGTTTGCAGCGGAACCGGAGGTCATGGTCACGTGGGAGCATTTCCACGTGATCTGGAATGGCACCGGGGCGAGCCAGGGCCGGCTGTTGGTCGAGTACCCCCAGAGCTGGCGGAAGCAGACTTATGCGTTGGCAGACAAGCTCTCGCCGGCCGTGCGAGCCAATGCGATCTGCAGCCGGCTCAGCGACCCCGAACAGCGGCATCGCCTCGTCGGATCGGGTGGCCGGCCCTACGACCCGAGGCGCGGTGGCTGGCTGGCGAATGCCGTCGCCGACCATGGGCCGGGCCGCGGATTCCGAGCGGTGGCGGCACGCCAGGTGATCGCGGGATGCTCTCCCGTGGTTGCCGCGGACGATGTGGAGGGGGAAACGGCCCTCTGGAAGGCCGAACGCCAGGACAAGGCTTGTCCTCGGAGGGCGGCGGAGATGTGCCAGCATGTGCGCACATTGCTCTGCCACTCCAGCGTAATGGTCTTGGTCGACAGGTTCTTCGACCCCTGTGAACCCCGATTCACACGGCCTTTTGGGCAATTCGTCAGGGTTCACACCGGCTGGAGGAGACTGGAACTCCACACAAGCCGGCGGGGGTCGTTCCGCCGGGACATCCAGCAAGCCAACTATCGATCGAAGCTTGAGCCGACGGTGCCGAGCGGGGCGGACCTGGTAGTGTGCTTCTGGCCTGACCTCCCGGCCACGGCGCGAATGCACCCGCGTTTTGTGTTGACCGAGCGCGGGGGTGTTCACTTCGACGTCGGCCTCGACGAAGGTCCAGGCACGGCGCTCGTGAGCCTCCTAGAGCACGAGGTTTTTCTGCAGTTCTGGAAGGACTATCATCCGAACAGCCAAGTGTTCGGTTCACGCGAAGTAGCCACGGTAAGCGGGTTGGGCTGAGCCAGGGGCGCCCTCGAATGACCGGAGAAAGCGGCAGCGCGCACCCTGCAATCACGAGCAGCTTCGGCTCGAGGCCCTGAAGATGAGGCCGCCGCCGCTCCCCGATCGTCCGGCTCTGACCGGACAGCAAACCCATGCCCAAACCACGCGAGATCGAGTTGGGGGACGGGACGCGGATCCCCATCCTTTACGAGGACCGGACGGTGCTGGCGATCGACAAGCCGGCGGGCTGGCTGCTGGTACCGGTCCATTGGCGCCAGACCAGCCGCAACCTGCAGGCCGCCCTCGAATCCGGCATCGCCGCCGGCGCGTTCTGGGCACGGTCCCGCAACCTCCGGTTTCTGCGTTTCGTGCACCGGTTGGACGCCGAGACGAGCGGCGTGCTGCTGCTGGCCCGCAGCCCGGGGGCCATGGGGCCGCTCAGCGCCTTGTTCGAGGGGCGGCAGGTGGAGAAGCGCTATCTGGCCGTCGTGCGCGGTGAACCGCGCGAGCGACGTTGGACGTGCTGTCTGCCGCTCGCTGAAGATGCGGCGGAGCCCGGACGCATGCGGGTGGACCGGCGCCTGGGGCGTCCCTCCGAAACGGTGTTTGAGTGGTTGGCCTCGCGCGTCGATCCCCGGGAGGGGCCGGTCAGTTTGGTGGAGGCGCGGCCGTTGACAGGGCGGACCCACCAGATACGGGTTCACCTGGCGGCCGAAGGGCACGCGGTGGTCGGGGACACACTGTATGGCGTACCGGGTCCCGGCGCGGATGCGGTCGCGCGAAACACCGTGGGGGAACGGTACACGCAGGATGCCCGTACCACCGGAATCGAGGGGCCGTGCAGGCAAGATGCCCGCACCACAGGCCGAGGGCGCAAGACGACGGGACCGACAGGACGGCAAGCCGGCTTCGCGGGAGGTCTGGGATTGAGGGCCTCGGCACTGGCCTACGATGATCCGTTCACCCGCCGCCCCGTGCGCATCCACGCGCCGTGCGCGGAGTTCCTGCAGGCCTTCGGCTTTGCTGGGGACGTCGACCGGAGAACGAGGTAGCCAGGATGTTGGATACCCGCTGTAGGCGCCGACGTCAGGAGGCGTTGCCGGTCGGAGGGGCACCGCTTCGCCTCCTCACGTCGGCGCCGACCGTCCATCGCAGGATCCTGTCGAGCGGAGACCCAAGTGCTCGACTCGGGTCCTTCCGACGGCGTGCGGGAAGGACATGGCCTAACCGGCGGGCGCGGCCTGAGCGACCTTCTCGTCCAGGACCAGCACGCCGTGGGGCGGCAGGTCGTAGTTGCCGCTCAGGGCGTTGCCGGTAAGGAAGTCGTGCATCGGCTTGTAGAAACTGACGCGCACCGGCGAACTCTGATGGTTGAGGAGGAAGAAGATCCGGGTGTCGTCCTTTTCACGCATGCTGACCTCGACCGTGTCCGGCACTTTGAGCAGCGGGACGACCCCGCAGAGTTGCCGGAGCCAGGCGATGAGGTCGTAGTAGAACGGCTGCGGGAACATGGTGCCGAGATAGATGGCGCGGCCCAGGCCGAACGGGTTGAGGGTCATGGCCGGGCGACCCGCGTAGAAGTCCTGCGAGTAGGTCGCCATGACCTCACACTCGCGCGGTTCGATGATGTCGCACCAGAGCCGGGCGCTGTACAGGTGGCTGGCGGGGAAGTGGCCCTTGAAGGCGACGTGGTTCTCGGTGTCGGGCGGGATGGCGTCGAACTCCTGCACGACGAGGCCGAAGAGGTCGGTGAGGTCGTGGGGGAAGCCGGTGTCCGCGGCGATGTTGTGCTCGTCCACGAGGCCGGTGTTGAAGGTGCCCACGAGGGTGCCGCCATTCTGGACATAGAGCTTGAGGCGGTCGGCCTCGCCTCCGGCCAGCAGGTGGAGCGAGGGGACAAACACGAGCTTGTACTTGGCGAGCGCGGCCGAGTCCTCGTCGTTCTGGGGTGCCTGGACGAAGTCGACGGGGACGTTGCGGTCGTGGAGGGCGTTGTAGAAGAGCATGGTGTGCTCGCGCTGCTTGAAATGCCGGTTGGGCTGCATGGGGAACTGGAGGGCCCAGACATTGGCGTGGCTGTAGACGATGGCGGCCTCGGCCACCACCCGCGTGCCCTTGAGCGCCGGCGCGAGCAGCTTCATCTCGTCCCCGATCTGGCTGATCTCGCGGTAGACCCGGTTGTCGCCGCGCCCGTCGTGGGTGAGCACGCCGCCGTAAAACTTCTCGGACCCGATCCGCGGCGAGCGCCAGAAGAAGTAGAGCACCCCGGTCGCGCCGCGGGAGACCAGTTGGTAAGTGTGCAGGCGCACGGCCCCGGGACGCAGCAGCGAGTTCACCTCCTGCCAGTTGACGTTGCCGGCCTTTTGCTCGATGACCCAGAAGCCGTCCTCGCCGTCCGGGGTGCGGATCCCGGTCTTCTTGAGCGACCGCAGCAGGTCGAACTCGACGGCGTTCTCGGCCGGCTGGTTCTTGATCATGGCGAAGGTGTCCAGCGAGACGAAGTCGAGCACGCCGGCCATGTCGAAGTGGTCGTAGTGACGCGTCAGGGCGCGGAGGTTGGTCGTGACCGGGACGCCGGGGGTGAGTTCGTGGAGGAGGTCGGCCTGCATCCGCACGAAGGCGATGCAGGTGTCGCTGGCAAAGCGCATCCAGTCGAGCAGGAGGGCGGGGTTGTGGACCGTGGGGGCGCGCATGGGCATGGGGACCTCGTCCCAGTCGCTCACCAACTGGCTCCAGAAACGGTTGCCGAGGCAGTTGTTGAGGTTCTCGATGGTCTCGTACTTCGCCTGCAACCAGGCATGCCAGTCGTGACGCGCCTCCTCGTTGAAGGAGAACTCGGTGCCGTGGCCGCCGATGCCGTTGTCGATCTGCCAGGCGATGAGCTGGGAATGCCCGCCGAGCGCTTCGGCCAGCGCGGAGACGATCTTGCGCGCGTATTCCCAGTAGGTGTCGCTGTTCATGCTGTAGGCGTGCCGCGTGCCTTCGTGCAGCACGAGGCCGCGCTCGTCCAGGGGGAGGATTTCCGGGTGCTTGCGGGCCAGCCACAGGGGGGGCGCGGCCGTGGGGGTGCCCAGCACCACCTGGATGTTGTGCGCCTTCATGATGTCCATGACCCGCCGCATCCAATCGAAGTCGTACTGACCTTCAGTGCGCTCGTACAGGCCCCAGCAGAACTCGCCCATGCGAACGACATTCACACCGGCGGCAACCATGAGCTGGGCGTCGCGTTCCCAGCGGGCTTCCGGTTGCTCCTCGGTTCCGCCATAGGGCCAGACCCAGTGTTCAGGGTGGTAGTCAACGCCGAAGTACATACGTCAGTTGGGTTGGGGTTTTGCCATAGCTTAGGCCCCATCGGAGGACGCGCAATCCCAAAGTCGGCCGGCCCCACAGCCTACGGCCCCGCCGCATGGTTCCCGACCGCTTCGCTCGTGCGCAACGCCCGGTCGTACAGGCGCAAGCACCGGACCGCCGGCGACAGCTTCACCGTGCCGCCTCCGTTCGGCGCGCGCAGCGTGGGACTGAAACGACCCCAGCCAAACTGGCGATCCTCCCCGCCATCGCCCAACACACCGTTGACCACGAACGTGATGATCTTGGGCCCGCCGTCCACGGTGAGCACCAGGTGCTGGGGCCGGCCTGTCTGCCAGGCACCCCGGTCACTCTCCCAGGCCGCCTGTTGCCGCCCATCGTTGAGCGTCAGGCGGATTGTGCCGGCCGCCGTCGCCGCCACCGCCAAGCCCTGCCCCCGGCCGTCCCGGCTGTCCAGCAGCGGTTCCCCCGGCACGACGGCCTCAGGAGCCAGCCAGAGGTCCAGGCTGAAACCGGCCCGTGAATCCCGGCCCCGCAGGTCCTCCGCCCCGGCGTCCCGCTGGTGGAACTCCGGCAGCCTGGGCCAGCCCGCCTCCCGCGGCACCGGCGCGCGGAGTTCGAGTCCCAGACCGTTGGTGGCGACGCGGCGATTCTCGAATTGGCCGAACAACCCCTCGATCAAGGCAGCCGGGATCTCATGCACCCGTCCCCGCGCCTTCTGCGTCTCCGTCACGTAGAACGTCCCCCTTCCTCCACCAGGTCCGGATAGCTCAGCCGGATGAACGGGTCATCGTCGTAAAGCAGGATCTCCGGTTGCGACCACTCGAGCTGGCGACCTTGCGGCGTGTCGATCTCCCGCCCAGCCATCAACCACGCCGGGTTCCGGTCATCATACGGACTGCGCCCGCCCTTGCCCCCGGCCCCCAGTTCGCCGATGAAACGACCGCCGTGGTTGTGGAACCAGTAGAGGTACCTGCCGTTCGAGCATCGCCAGACAAAGTTGGCCGCCCGCGGGTGCTTCACGCGCCGTCCGCCGGGCGTGTAGGTCATGTAACCTGGCGGCGTCCAGGTGTGTCCCCCGTCCCGGCTGTACGCGCACGCGGGCCAGCCATCGACCGTGCGATACACACAGTAGAGCGAGCCGTCGCTGAGCCGGACGACGCTCTGCTCCTCGGCAATGCGCCCCCGCCAGCGGGGGTGCGGAGCCCTACGTCCCCGTCCGGCAACGTCTCGAAAGAGACCTTCTCGGGATCCCGTTCCGTGAGAAGGTCTCGGCTGCGGAGAAAAACCCCCTCCGATTGGGCAAAGAAACCCGCGCCCATGGCCCCGACCTTGTGCAGCACCAGGAGGGCAGCATCCTCGAGCAGGAGCGGGCGGCCCACGTTCCAGAAGAAACGCAACCGACCGCCATACACGTTCTCGCGGTCACAGGCGAACTCCCGGACGGGCACCGGATAGCGCCGGGCCGACCAGGTGCGGCCGTGGTCATCGCTGTACTTGAACACGTAGTGGCCCAGCGAATCGACCCGCCGGAACACGCCGCCGTCCTCCGTTCGGACCTCACGAACATTGTCCGTGTTGTGGTTGTAGAAGGCGTAGACGCGGCCGTACGGCACCTTCAGCAGCACGGCGTAACTGGCCTCCGGTCCCTCGGCGGGTTCGAGATCGACCGGTGGTCCCCACGTCCGACCCCGGTCCGTGCTGCGGCGCGACACGACATGTTGCCCCGCCGCCCCTTCCTGGCCGCGACCCGTGGTCATCACGCAGAGCCAGGCGCCGTCGTCGGTCCGAACGATGTAGGGCTGGTCGGCGTAACCTTCACTCGGGATGTCCCAGCCGTTGGCAATGTGCCGGGCGTCCGGGATCGGAACCTCGGCCGTCCTGGGGTGCTGCGCTGCACCCACTGCCAGGGCCAGCAGGAGCGCAGGGAGAAGGGGAAGCGCAGGCGGGACGCCCGCGGCACCAGGTCGAGGAAAGCGAGTGGCCATGGCGCAAGCGTACCTTCCACCGCCCGGCCGCTCAACGTCGCCCTGCCGCCCGCTCGATCAGCCGGTTACCTTCGGGTCAGGGCCACCCTTCTTGCCGCGCCCCCGGCCAGCGCACCCAGACCGCAGTCGCACCGCCGCCCCCGCGGCCGACGAGTTGCCCGCCTCACCCTTCAACCGCACCCGCACGCCCTCCGCGCACCGGGCGTTGCGAGACGGGCGCATCCGTCCGAAACGGTTGCGTCGGATTCCATGGGGGCGGGTGATCGGGCTGGGCATTTCATACCACAACCGGCGACGCGGGCAACTGCCCAGCCCAACACTGCCCCGGTCGAGAGTGATCATTCGGCGCATTGCCTCCGCGGGCCGGGTTGGCTTAACTGGCGGACATGGCCCGCTGGTTCAAGTGGATTCCGGCGGTCGTGGTGCCCGTCGTCTTTGTACTCGCCTTGTGGGTCTTGGCCGGCGAGCTCAGACATCACGGCCTCCAGGAGATCCGCAACGCGTGGGAGGCGCTTGCGTGGAGACGCGTGGCCACCGCCGCCGGGCTGACAGTGGCCAGCTACGGCATCCTCGCGTGTCATGACTGGTTCGGTCTGCGGTATGCCGGACAACGGCTGCCCTGGGGCCAGGTGGCGTTCACTTCCTTCGTGGCGTGCGTGTTCAGCTACAACATCGGGCTGTCCGGTCTCGGCGGGGCGGCCGTCCGCTACCGGCTCTACACCGGCTGGGGGTTGGCAGCACTCGACATTGGCAAGGTCATCCTCTTCATCATGGCCACCTTCTGGCTGGGCATGGCCACCGCACTCGGAACGGCCTTGACCGCTGGGGTCGGCACGACCGGGCGGCTGCCCATCGGCCAGGCCGGCCTGCGGTGGCTGGGCGCGGGGTTGCTGGCGCTCGTGATCGGATACCTGACCGCGTGTGCGATCCGGAAGCGGCCGGTAAGGGTACGGGGGTTGGTCCTCCCTTTTGCCCGGCTCCGGATTGGCGCTCGTCCAGGTGGGGTTAGGCACTGTGGATGTCCTGCTGGCCGGCACGGTGCTCTTTGCCTTGTTGCCCGGCGGGGACGTGC
This sequence comes from Verrucomicrobiota bacterium, assembly GCA_027493615.1. GTDB lineage: Bacteria > Verrucomicrobiota > Verrucomicrobiia > Limisphaerales > J093 > DSVZ01. The sequence goes on along the minus strand of JAOSKK010000034.1, from coordinate 348,852 downwards.
GGTTTGAGACCTTCCTGGGTGTCTACCTGATCTCGCTCGGCGCCAGCGCCCTCAGCCACGTGCCGGGGGGCCTGGGGGTATTTGAGACGGTGTTTCTGCTGACCTTGCCGACCGCGACGCCCCGGCCGGAACTGGTGGCCGCGCTGGTGGCGTTCCGCGTCGTGTACTACCTGCTGCCCTTCTGCTCGGGACTGGTGCTGGTCGGGGTCCATGAAGCGGCGCGGCAGCGTGAGCGCCTGGCGGGGGTGGGTTCACGCGCTGTCCAAGGGGCTGGGCCTCGTCACGCCGCGGGTGCTGACTTTCGCCGTGTTTCTGGCGGGGCTGGTGCTGCTGACCTCGGGCGTGACGCCCTCCGAACACAGCCGGCTCAGATGGCTGGGACGCTTGTTCCCGATCGGCGTGATCGAGGTCTCGCACTTCCTCGCGAGTGTGGCCGGGGTGGGCTTGTTGTTCCTGGCGCGCGGACTCCAACTGCGGCTGAACGCCGCCTGGGGAGTGGCGCTGGCCGTCCTGCTCGCCGGCGTCCTGTTCTCGCTCGCGAAGGGGGCCGATTTCGAGGAGGCCACGGCGCTGGGGGTGGCCGCCGCGGCCCTGGCGGCGAGCCGTGCCCGCTTCCATCGCCGGTCCTCCCTGTGGGATCAGCGTTTCTCGCCCGCCTGGATCACGGCGATCGCGCTCGTCCTGATCGGAACCACGGCACTGGGGCTTTTCGCCTACCGGCACGTCGAATATTCGCACGAGCTGTGGTGGACCTTCGAGCGGATGGCGGACGCGCCCCGATTCCTCCGCGCCACCGTCGGAGTAGGAACGCTGGTCCTGGTGCTCGGGCTGGCACGCTTGTTCCGCCCGGCACGACTAGAGCCCGCCCCGGCGTCCGCCGCCGAGATCGAGACGGCGCTGACAATCGTCCGCACTGCAGCCGTGAGCGAGGCGAACTTGGTGGCGCTCGGCGACAAGCGGCTGTTGTTCAGCGCGTCGCGGCGCAGCTTCCTGATGTACGGCGTTTCCGGCCGCAGTTGGGTGGCACTGGGTGACCCCGTGGGGGTGAAGGAGGAGGCGGTCGAGCTGGTGTGGGACTACCGGGAACAGTGCGACGCCGCCGGCGCCTGGCCGGTCTTCTACGAGGTGGCGGCCGACCGGCTGCCCTTGTACGTGGACCTGGGCTTGTCCCTCTTCAAACTCGGCGAGGAAGCACGGGTGTCCCTGGCGGATTTCTCCCTCGGGGGCGCCACCGCAGGGGCTGCGCCACTCGTGGACACGCGCCGAACGTGCGGGTTGCCGGTTCACCCTCTGGGAACCCGCCCAGGTCCGGGACCGCCTCGAGGCCCTGGAACGGGTGTCGTCCGCGTGGCTGGCCGGGAGGCAAACGCGCGAGAAGGGGTTCTCACTGGGCTGGTTCAAGCCGGACTATGTGGCGCGCTTCCCGGCGGCGGTGGTCGAGCAGGCCGGCCGTGTGGTAGCCTTTGCCACGGTGTGGACCAGCGGCGGACGGCATGAGCTGTCCGTGGACCTCATGCGGCAACTTCCCGACGCGCCGGAAGGGGTGATGGACTATCTCTTCGCGGCCCTCATGCTGTACGGCAAGGCCGAGGGCTATCGCTGGTTCAATCTGGGCATGGCGCCGTTCTCCGGCATGGCCCAAAACCCGCTGGCCCCGTTGTGGAACCGGCTGGGCGGCCTGCTGTTCCGGCACGGCGAGCATTTTTACAACTTCCAGGGCCTGCGCGCCTACAAGGAGAAGTTCGAGCCGCAATGGGAGGGTCGCTACCTGGCCAGCCCGGGCGGCTTGATCCTGCCCCAAGTCCTCGCCCACGTCGCCGCCCTGATCTCCGGCGGCTTGCCCGGACTTGTCCGAAAATGAACCCAAACCTCCCTTCATCGGTCCCGCTCCGCGCCGGCGTTCACCGCCTCGTCGCCCTCCTCCTCAGCGCCCAGTGCGGGTTGCTTGGCGCTCCTGCGACCCTCGAACAAACCCTCAAGCTCCCGTCACAACCGCCCGCCCCGGGCACCGCCTTCGCCATCCTCGCCACCGGGGACGGCGGCTGGGCCGAATTGGATCGCGAACTCGCCGCCCGCCTCGCGGCCGCCGACCTGCCGGTCGTGGGCTGGAACTCGCGGGCCTACTATGGGACCCGCCGCACGCCCGACGAAGCCGCGGCCGATCTCGCCCGACTCGTCGAACGATTCCGTACCGAGTGGCAGCGGCCCCAAGTCGTCCTCATCGGCTTCTCCCGGGGAGCCGACGTGCTGCCGTTCCTGGCCAACCGGCTCTCGCCCGAGGTGCGTGCTTCCGTCCAGGCCATCGCCCTCCTGGGACCGGCCGAACGGGTGGATTTCCAGATTCGCCTCACCGACCTGGTCGTGGACTCCCCCGACCGCGAAGGCGCTGCCCGTACCGCCCGAGATCGAACGGTTGCGTGGACCCCCCTTGCTCATTGTCTATGGTGAGAAGGATGCCAGCTCCTGCGGACCCCGCCTGTCCGAGCACCTCGGTCGGGTCGTGCGGGTCCCCGGTGACCATCATTTCAACCGTGACTACGACCGACTGGCCGCTCTGATCCTGGACCAGCTCCGCCCGCGGTGAACCACGACCGGCTGGGGCGAACGCTGCAGGCTCCTTCACGCTGCTGGCCCCTCTTGCGCGGCTCACCCGAGACCTTGCTTCCCCAGGCCGCGCGCGGTATCAAGTCCTGCACTGGCCCACAACTCACAGAATGCCCACGCTCGCTTTTCAGCCCTGCTCGGCGGCGGAGGCGCACATGAAAACCCACCAAGCCTCGCCCAACCTGGTAGTTCCGCTTCTCGCAGTCGGACTGCTCACCTGCGCCCCAACCGCCCTCCCCGGGCTCCCGCCTGGGGGACGCCATTCCGCCCTGACCGCCTCCTGATCCTGCCTCGACCCGGCGGGCACCGCCCGGCCCTGGCCAACCTTCACCAACGGAACCCAATGGGCCCTCCACAACACCGGCCAGCAGGGCGGCTTGCCCGATGCCGACATCGACGCGCCCGAGGCGTGGGATCTCCAGTCCCGCGCTCCCAACGTCGTGGTGGCCCTGATCGATTCCGGCATCTGGCGCACCCACGAGGATCTCGCCGCCAACTTGTGGGTTAACCCCGGCGAGACGCCCGGCAACAACCTCGACGACGACGGCAACGGCTACGTGGATGACGTCTACGGCGTCAACGTCACCACCGGCACCGGCGCAATCGGCGACAGCGCCGGCCACGGCACGCACCTCGCCGGCATCCTCGGAGCGGTCACCGACAACGGCAAAGGCGTGGCCGGCGTCGCCTGGCAGGTCCAGATTATGACCTGCCGGTTCCTCGACAGCGCCGGCCAGGGCGCAATCTCGGATGCGGTCGCCTGCATCGATTACGCCCGGCTCATGGGCGCCCACGTCATCAACGCCAGTTGGGTGACCACCGAGCCCTCCACGGCCCTCGAACTCGCCGTCGCCAGCGCGCGCGAGGCCGGCATGGTGTTCGTGGCCGGCGCCGGCAACGACGGCCAGGACAATGACCGCGCCCCCTTTTATCCGCCCAACCTGCCGCTCGACAACGTCATCGCCGTCGCTGCCACCGATGCCCAAGACCGCCTGTGGAGCCGCTCGAACTTCGGTGCCGCCAACGTCGACCTTGCCGCTCCCGGCGTGAACATCCACTCGACCTTCTTCATCGCGGACAACAACTACGCCGCCATGACCGGCTCCTCCCAGGCCGCCGCCTTTGTCTCGGGCGCCGCGGCCCTCGTGCGGGCCGCCTATCCCGCCGCCACCCCCAGGAGGTGATCGACCGCCTGCTCTACAGCACCGATCCCGTGCCCGGCCTGCGCGGCCGTTGCCGCACGGGCGGACGCCTGAACTTGCGCGGGGCCCTGGATCCCGCCCCCGTCGTGGTCTGGCCGCAAGCCCCGATGGTGTCGGCCGGAAATCGCGGCGGCCCCTTCGCGCCGGACACGCAGACCTTCGTCATCCTGAACCGCGGCCCCACGCCGCTCCCCTGGTCCGCAGGTGTCACCGCCTCCTGGCTTCAGCTCGAACCCGCCTCCGGGACCGTGAGCGCTGGCGAGAAGCAAACCGTCTCGGTGGCGTTGAACTCCGCCGCCGCGAGGTTGCCCCCAGGCGAGTACGCCGGGCGAGTCGAGTTCGTCCTGCAGACTGGCGCCCCGCAGGTCGAGGTGCCCTGGACGCTGCGGATCTACGAGCCGGCCACGATGCGCCTCCGCAGCTCCGGCCCCGCTGGCAACGCCCTCCAACTCGGATTGACCGGCCAGCCCGAGGCCACCTACGTCGCCGAGTCCTCCACCGACCTCTCCGCCTGGCGCGCGCTCATCACCAATACGTTGCCTGCGAGCGGTGACGCACCGTCTTTCTGGAGCGACCCGGCTACCAACCACCAACTCTTCTTCCGCGCCCGTGTCTGGCAACCCAACTCACTCACACCCTCCCCCATGAACGATTCGCTGAGGAATCCTCTCCCTACGTGGCAGCACCCGACCCTCCACGAACCTGTGGTGCAGGCGTCCCGCCTGCGTCTCCATCCCGAGTGACGCGCGAGCCGATGCGCAGGGTTCCCGCGGCTCTCCAGGCGTTCCTCGCGCCCGCCTTCGCGCGCCGGATCCTCCGCCTCGCCTGGCTCCTCGCCGCCGCCGTCGCCACTTCGTCAGCCCTCCCAGCCGAACCCACTTCGCCGCTTCCTCCTGACCACACCCTCGTGCCGTCCAGCGAGGGGCTGCGCGTCGGCGCCGCCGCAGTACCCCTCGAAGCCGATGACGCGATGGTTATCGCCGGCGGCATCACACCGGGGAAAGCGACGGGCCAGGAAGGAGCTCTGCGCGCCGTGGCGGTCGTGCTGGAGGACCGTGCCCGCACCAGGGTCGCGCTGGTCTTCTGCGACATCCTCATGATCACCCGCGACCTGCTCGACCCCGTGGTCCGGACCCTCGAGGCATCCACCGGCATCCCGGGCGAGCACATCCTGATCAACTGCACCCATACCCACCACGCGCCCAGCACGATGGTGGTGCATGGCTACGGACGCGACGAGGCCTTCTGCCGCACCGTGCAGCAAGGGATTGTCACCGCCGTGCAGCAGGCCAACACCAAGCTGTCACGGGAGCCCTGCCAACTGTGGTTCCACCTCGGCGAGGAGAATACCGTCGGCCAGAACAGCCGCGTGCGCCTCGACGATGGCCAGATCTACTGGGTCGGGCCCCGCGACCGCTTCGTGCGCCCCACCGGGCCCTTCGACCCGGAGCTCCCCGTGTTGGCCTTTCGCGATGGATCCGACCGCTGGCAGGCCGTCCTCTTCAATCACTCGACCCATACGATCGGAACGCGGACGCCCGGCCGCCGGTCCCCGTCGTTCTATGGCCTGGCCGCCCAGGAACTCGAACAGGAATGGGGCGGCGTGGTCGGCTTCATCCAGGGTGCCTCGGGCTCGACGCACAACCTCACACTCTCTGGCGACGAAGCCACGCAGCGGATCAAGGAAGCGGTGCGCACCGCCCTCGCCCAGGCCAAGCCGCGCCCCGTTCAACGCCTGACCGCCCACAAGCGTCCCTTCCCGTTCCGGGTGCGTACCTTCGACGAAGCCGCCGAAGACGCCGCGGTCCGGCGCTACTGCCACCAGTACTGCGGGGGCGGGGCCGACACGGTGATCCAAGTGTTCCGCGACATGCGCAAAGTGCTCGCCCCGCAGCAAGGCCAGACGCGCGAGACGTGGCTGCAGGCGATCCTCATCGGCGACCTGGCCTGGGTGGGCGTGCCGGCCGAGTTGTTCACGCAACTGGGACTCGACCTCAAGAACCGCTCGCCGTTCCGGCACACCTACATCGCGGAACTGGCCAACGATTGGATCGGTTACCTCCCGAACCTCGAGGGCCACAAGCTCGGCGGTTACCAGGTCTGGACCGGTCTGCACAGTTACGCCGAGCCGGGCACAGGCGAACGGCTGGTCGACGAGGCCGTGGCCATGCTCCAGGAACTCGCCCCGCCACACCCCGACTGAGCCCTCACCCTTCGCCACGTCGGGTTTGCCGCGGGGAGCGGAGTTGACAATATCAAGAACTGACCCCTAAGGAGATTGCTGTGGGCCAATGTGAGGCTACACTATGCGCACCATGAGCCTTGCTAGCGACGGCCCCGCCGCGCCGCGTCCCGGTGACGCCCCCGCTCCGTACGGCGGCGACTTCGCGGCGTCCCCGTCCAGGCGGCAGCACTCACGCCACCCTTTATCCCCATCCCCATCCCCATCCCCATGAACAAAGTCCGCGTACTGGTCGGCACGAAGAAAGGCGCCTTCCTCCTGTCCGCCGATGGTCGGCGAGAACACTGGGACGTCAGCGGTCCCCATTTCGCCGGTTGGGAGGTTTATCACGTCAAAGGTTCCCCCCGTGCAACCGGACCGCCTCTACGCCTCGCAGTCCAACGGCTGGTTCGGTCAGATCATCCAACGCTCCGACGACGGCGGCCGGACCTGGAACCCGCCGGGCAGCCAACCGGCTGAGCTCGTCGGACCGGATGGCATGCCGCGCGGCGAGAGCAACAGGTTTGTCTACGAAGGTGAGGTGGGCACTCACAAGTGGTACGACGGCACCCAGCACCCGTGGGAGTTCAAGCGGATCTGGCATCTGGAACCGTCGCTGACCGACCCGGACACCGTCTATGCTGGAGCTGAGGACGCCGCCCTCTTCCGCACCACCGACGGCGGGAAGACCTGGAAGGAACTCCCGGGCTTGCGCCAGGCCAAAGGTCATCTGTGGCAACCGGGCGCCGGCGGCATGGCCGTTCACACGATCCTGTTGGATCCCCAGAACCCGAAGCGCATCTGGCTGGCGATCTCCGCCGCCGGAGCCTTCCGCACCGACGACGGCGGCCAGACCTGGAAACCCATCAATCGCGGCCTCAAGTCCCCTTTCGAACTGCCCGATCCGGACGCGGAAGTGGGTCACTGCGTCCATCGCATCGCCAGGCATCCCGCACGCCCCGACGTCCTCTACATGCAGAAACACTGGGACATCATGCGCACCGAGGACGCCGGGGAACAATGGACCGAGGTCAGCGGGAACCTTCCTTCGGACTTCGGCTTCCCGATCGAGGTCCACGCGCACGAGCCGGAGACGGTTTACGTCGTGCCCATCAAGAGCGATTCCGAACACTTCCCGCCGGAGGGCAGGCTGCGGGTGTACCGGAGCCGGACCGGCGGCCACGAATGGGAGGCGCTGACGCAGGGGCTGCCCCAGCGGGACTGCTACGTGAACGTCCTGCGCGACGCAATGGCCGTCGATGCCCTGGACCCGTGCGGCGTGTACTTCGGCACGACGGGCGGCCAGGTCTATGTCTCGCCCAACCACGGCGACGCCTGGAAGCCTATCGTGCGGGATCTGCCCGCGGTCCTGTCGGTGGAAGTCCAGACCCTGCCGTGACGGCCAACCCCGAACCCCGCAGCGCGCCCACCGCGGCGACCGCTTCCCGGGCGGTGCGGGTGCAACTCCCCCACCACCTGCGGACGTTGGCTCGCGTGCCCGCCGAGGTGGTGATCGAAGTGGGCGAACCCGCCACCCTTGGGGCTCTCCTCGACGCTTTAGAGGCGCGGCATCCCGTCCTGCGCGGGACGGTGCGCGATCACGTCACCCGGCGGCGTCGCCCGTTCGTCCGCTTCTTCGCGTGCCGCGAGGATCTGTCGCAGGAACCGCCCGACTTTCCGTTGCCCGCGCCGGTGTTGTCCGGGGCCGAGCCGTTCCTGATCGTCGGCGCCCTGGCGGGGGGTGAGGCAAAGCAGGCACGCCACAACCTGGCAAGGACTCATTCGTTCCCGCGCGGATAGTCGAAGGCCACTTCCTCGAAGGTCTGTCCGCGGATCGTGATGCTGCGTAGGACCGCCTGGAAGTTGGTCCGCCCTCTCAAGGCGTCGGTCTGACCGGCGAAATGCGAGGTGTCGCCCACGGTCTCGCCGGTGGCAGCGTTGGCCACCGCCGGGAGCGTCAACGGTTGCGGACTGTCGGGCAGCTTGAGGACCACCTCGAGCGCCGGGGCCGGGATGCGGATGAATTGTTCCATGTGTCCGTCCAGCACGTAGGCGCGGAGCCGCCCTGTGTCCGCGTCGAGGACGAACTCGACGTGATAAGCCTCCGCACCGAGCACCACCGGCGCACCGCCGTGGGGCGGGGTGTGGTGGTGACCGGCGTGATCGTGGCTGGAGCCGGAGGCGTGTTGCGGGCCCACCGGGGACGGCTCATTACCGTGCCCGCCTTCGCGACAGGCGATCAGGAGCGTCAGGAGGAGCGCGAAGCCGAGGGTGGGGAGGAGACGAATGGGTTTCATGAGGAAAGGTTTCACGGGTGGTTCGTCAGGCCGTGTGACCGAGCGCTTCGGCCACGTCGGTGCGATAGGCTTTCCAGGCTGGTGCCAGACCGGCCAGCGCGCCCAGCAGGACGATCAACGCCGGCCCCCAACAGAGCATCGGGTCAAGGATCCAGGGGTCGAGCACGACCCCGGTCTGGTCTTGGATGATCACGGTCGCCAGGGTCATGAGGGCGAAGTGGGCCAGCAGGCCCGCCGCGGCGCCCAGCGCGGCGATGGTGCCGGCTTCGAGAACCACGGCGGCAAAGACGGTGCGGCGATGCGCGCCGAGCGCCCGCAACACGGCGAGGTCACGCCGGCGCTCGTTCATCGAGTTGTAGAGGCCGGTCAGCACCGTGGCGGCGGCCACCACGGCCACCAGCCAGGCGATGAGCGCTAGGACGCGTTCGAGCCAGCCGAGGCGGTCGAACAGTTCGGTCACCACCTGCGCGATGGGCCAGGCGAAGGTGAGCCGGTTGCCCTGACGGTTGTAGAGGAGGTCGAGGAGGAACCCGGCACCCGGGCTGCCATCGTCCAACCGCACCAGCACGGCACTGATGTCCTGCGCCGCCGCTGGATCGTGTCCGGCGAGGTTTTGCAGACCGGCCAGGGGGATCCAGAGGACGCGGTCGGCCGGCGTGTTCGAAGGCTTGAGCAGGCCGACGACGACGAAGGTCTCGGCGTGGCGGGCCTTCGGATCGAACACCAGGCCGTGGTAGGGGCTGGAACGTGTCGCCCACCTTCAACCCGAGCCGGCGCGCGGCGAAGCTGCCCACCACGGCCTCGCGCCGTTCCGGGTCGAACAGCCGGCCGCCGGGCTGTACGGTGAGGCGCGCGACGCCCGTCTCGTCGCCGATCTCAAACAGCGTGGGCAGGGTGCCGACGAGGCGGAAGCCGCGGTAGTTGTCCCCCACGGCGAGCGGCACCGCCAGCGCCACGCCCGGCTGGTTGGTGAGCTGGACGTAGTCGTCCCAACGCAGGTTTCCGGGCGAGGATTCCAGGTGAAAGACCGCGTTGAGCACGAGCTGAAGTTTCGAACCGCGCGCGCCCAGCACGGCGTCGAACCCGGCGTCGGCGTCGGTGAAAGCCCGCGCGGCCTGGTGACGCAGCATCCAGACCGTGAGGAGCAGCCCCGTCGCCAGCATCAGCGAGCCGGCGGTCACGACGGTGCTGAGCGCGTGTTGGCGCAGGCTGCGGTGGACCAGGCGCCAGAGCGTCATGTCCCGCCCTCCGGACGATTCAATTCATCGAAGCTCTGCACGGTGTCGAAGCCCGCGAGCATCTCGGGATCATGGCTCACAAGCAGGAGCGCGGCCCCGGCTTCACGGCAGGTGTCGCGAATCAAGGCCAACACTTCGCGCGCGTTGACGCGGTCGAGGTTGCCCGTGGGTTCGTCGGCGAGGACCAATTGGGGGCGGTTGGCCAGGGCCCGCGCCACGGCCACCCGCTGTTGTTGCCCCGTCGAGAGCTGCCGCGGCCAGTGCGCGAGCCGGTGCCCCAATCCCACGCGTTCGAGCAGGGCCGCGGCGCGAGCCCGGTCTTCCCCGGGTCCAAACGCCATCCCCAGCAGCACGTTCTCAAGACACGTGTGACCGGGCAGGAGGTGGAACGATTGAAAGACGTAACCCAGCGTCCGGGCGCGAACCCGGTCCCGTTGCGCCTCGGACAAGGGGCTCAAGTCCTGGCCGGCCAGCCGGATTTGGCCGGCATCGGGCCGCAGCAGACCGGCGATGAGGTTCAGGAGGGTGGTCTTGCCGCAGCCGCTTTCGCCCCTCAACGCGCGCTGTTCGCCGGCCAGCAGGCGGAAGGAGGCGAGGTTCACCACCGGATGAGGCTGGCCGTCCGGCCCGCGAAAAAGACTTCCGCAGGTCGGCCACTTCCAGGACGGGGCTCGGCGGATTCATGGCGCGGCGGGAAGCAGGCCCGTCGGGACGGCGATGTCCGACATGAGTTCGGCCCGTTCGCCCGCGAGGCGGTAGATGGACTGCAGCGACCCGTTCCGTTCGAGCTCGCCCACGCTGAGAGTTCCCACCACGGTCACGGCCTGGAACATCCGGAAGCGCTGTTCGGTGCGCGGGAGCGTGACCTGGATCCAGTGGTTCATCTGCGGGCTGGGGCCGAAGCAGCAGGACAACGGATCGCGGGCCAGCAGGAACTGGGTCACGCCACGTCCTTGGGTCCGCAGCGGAGCCACGTACCCAGCGATGAGAATGCGCCGGCCGTCCAGGCCGCGAATGGCCTCCGGGATGACGTCATCGGTCATCAAAACCTGTCGCTGGGTGCCGGGTTCCGGGTCGCTCAGACGCACCTGGTAGGGAAAAGCGCTGAGCGTGTCGAAGCTGAGGGAAGCAAACCGGTGCCGTTGGTCTCGTATCCCGCGGGGAGGGGGATCGGTATGGGTACGGGTAGCGTGGCGAGCTCCGTCCCGAACCTCGCCACGGCCGCATCGACTCCGGCGCCGGCAGAGGAATCCGAGGGTGCCAGCGGCACGATCAGGTCGCCCTGAATGCCAACCGGTGCCGCGTTGCTGCCCGCCGAAGCGATGGAGTCAGGAGCCGGACCGCGGCCGCAGGCGGGCAGCAGTAACAGGACCGCGAGGCTTGCGAGTGCAGGCCATCGGTGAACCCACCAGAGATGCGCAGGCGATAACGAAGTCATGAATGGTCGCCGGGGCACGCGTCGTAGAGTGCCCTCCGGTCCGGTCGTTTCAAAGCCACCGGCAAGGTGTCTGGGCAAACCGGCCTGTCAACGCGACGCCAGCGAAAGTGAATCCGGCTTGCGGCATTGGCCGCAGGTCAGTGGACGCCCGGCACCGTGGCGGGCTTGCGGTAGTGCCGCGGCACTTCGCCGGTGAGCGATTCCAGAAACACCACGATGGCGCGCGCCTGAGGCCCGGGCAACCGGTCGCCCAACTGCACGTCGGCCATCACCTGCACCGCCTCCTCGAGATCGCTCACCGACCCGTCGTGGAAGTAAGGGCCGGTGCGGGCGATGTTGCGCAGCATGGAAACGCGGAACCGGTAGCGGTCGGACTCGACCTGCGTCGATTCGAACAGGCCCGGGTCCTTCCGCTCCGAACGCGTGGCCGTCCAGTACTCCTTCTCGACGCCGAACTTCCGGAGACCCCGACCGCCCAGGAGCGGCCCGCGATGACACTCGGCGCAGCCGACTTGAGAAAAGAGCTTCAGCCCCTCCTTCTGTTCCAGGCTCAAGGCGTCCTCCTCCCCGGCCAGGTAGCGATCGAACGGAGCGGGCGTGATCAAGGTTTCCTCGTAGGCCTGAAGGGCCTTGCCGTAGTTCCCCGGCGAAACCGGCTCGGCCTCCTGCGGAAACGCCCCTTTGAAATCGCTCTCATATCCCAGTCGCTTGAGCAGCGGCACCACGGCCGCGGGTGACTCGAAACCCATCGAGCCTGTCAGCGATCGTTCGGCCTGGTGGGCTGCTGAAGTGCGGTCGCCGGTCCAACGCAGCGTCGGTTGCAGCGTGGCGTTGAGGACCGTCTGCGAGTTGCGCGTGGTGTTCCGACCCCGCGCATCCGGTGAAAAGCGCCGCCGGTCCGCCCCCAATCCTCCGGGAGATGGCAACTGGCGCACGCGGTCTGGCCGTTCGCGGAAAGCCGCTCGTCCCAGAAAAGGGCCCGGCCCAGCCTGACGTCGGGCCGGAGGAGGTCGGCCTCGGACGCCGCTTCAATCACGCCAAACCTGGCCAGCGCAACCTGGCGCAGTGCCGCGTCTTCGTCGGCAGCGCGGGCCGCGGCGAGGGCCACCAGGGCGGCGAAGGCCGCCACCTTTCTCGACTGCATGTCACGCCGAGTGTCGCGCCAGCCTGGAGCAGGAGCAACCTTTCACTGCGATCCCGACGAACGCAGGCCACGGGTCATCGATTTGACCATCCCCGCGGGGTTGCTTCCGCCGCTGGAACGTCCCTTCAAGTTCTGACCCCACCGATCTCACGGGTTGGAGCGGCAGCCCGAGCAGTCGATACGCCCGCAGCGCGCGCCGGCGTGGATCCCCAAACCCAGTTCCCGATCCAGACGCACAAGGCATTCCCCCAGCGAACGGGCCCCGTCAGCCAACGCGCCCACCAAACGTCGCGCCAGGGCGGCGTTGGTCGCTTGCTCAACATCCGCCACCGCCGCCAGGCAGCTCAACACGCGGCCCTCGGCCTGTAGCATCGTCGCAAACCCAGGGGCCGAACCTCGCGGTGCGGCCGTTCGGCACGCCAGGAGCGCCAGACTGCCGCAGCTCCGCCAGGGTTTGCTCGCCCCGATCTTGGCAAGGCCCACCCCGCCAAACGCATCCAGTCCCCACGGCGAGCCATGGCCGAGATAGATCGCCAGGGCCGGCCCACGAGCCAACTGAGCCAGCAGTCCCGCCAGGGCGAGGCGGTCCGCGAACCAACCCTCGACCCCGAATCCCGCCTCCCGCAGACGTCGTCGCAATTGCCGGGCCACGGGCAGATGGTGGCCATCCCAGGGCGAGAGCACCCCCAGTTCCCACCGTCCGGCGGTCGCCTCGAATCCTGAACGAGCGCGTCGAGCCACGGCCGCAGATCCGCCGGTCGGTCGCCGAAAACCAATCCCACCGGCAGCCCTCCCACGACCGGCCCGGAGCAGCAGCGCCGCGGCGGCCGGCACCCCGGCGCAGCCAACAGCAGTCCGTGACACCAGCCCGCCCAGCACCGCGCGACCGCCCCAAGCCCGTAAGGGTCCGCGCCACCCCGGCCGGCGGCCGTCCTACGCATCGCACTTCCCATCCCGCAGCGCCCAGACCCGCCCCCAACACACGATGCAGGCGCGCCGGCGCCACGACGACGAGCCGACGCCGCTCAGCCACGGAGAAGCTGCGGTTTCAACAACGGCAGGCGGATCGGTCCGCCCACGGTGATCGGGCGGCTCCGGTGAACCTTGCCCGCGTATGGCAGGTACTTCTCCCACGCCGATCGCGGGTTGCCGTTCAGGTAGCGGCTGACGTAGTAGTCCTCGATGATCTGCGCCTGCGCCTCGCGACCGAACTTGAGCAGATCGCCCCCATGGGCGGCCAGTTCGGCGTCGGTGTAACGGTAGGCCGCGCTCCCCTTGCGCAGTTGTTGCTCGAGCGCCTCGATCATGTAAATCGGACCCGCCTGCACCGCCTGCCACACGTGGGTGAGCTCGTGAATCAACGTGCCGAAGCTCTTCAGTTCGCCGTTGGGCTTGAAGTCGCTCTTGGAGCTGAAGTTCAGCACGTACATCGTGGTGAACGGACGCCCGCCATTCACCGCCTGGATGAAATCGGCCGCATACGAGGCGTTGGCCACCTTCACCCGGTCAAGGTCGATCGACCAGCCGAAGACCTTGCGCGCCTCGGCCAGTTCCGTCGGCAGCAGCCCGCGATGTCCGCCGAGCGCCTCGAGGATCGCCGCAAAGGCCAACGCCGCGATCCCGAGCCCGCTCGCCAGGGCCGCCTTGAAGATCTCCGCGACGCCTTTGCCGAGCGCGATCAGCCCCTCAATGAAACCCTTTCGAAACTGCTCGGCCACGTCCTTGCACACCCCCGCGACGATGTCCGCCAGGTTCACGGCGGCCGCGAATAAGCCTTCCAACACCGTGCGCACGATGCTCAACGTGCGTCCGGCCACGGCGGCGAGGACCGCCGCCGCCTTGCGCCCCGACGCGATGATCGCCCGGACAACAACCTTCAGCCTGGCGGCGACCAGCTTGCAGGCTTCGGCCATGACCTGGGCCACCGTGCGGCCGAAGTCGAGCGCCGCGTCGATGGCCGCGGCCGCAATGGTAAACGCGCTCGCCGCCGCCCAGCTCACGATGTCGGCCAACGCCTTTCCGGCCGCCAGAATGCCCGTCACCGCCCCGCGCACCATCTCGATGCCATAGCGGGCCGCGGCAGCCAGGATGTCAGCCACCTTCTTGCCCGCCTCGATCAGCGAGCGCACCAGGTTGCGCACCCGATCCGCGGTCCACCGCGCGGCAGCCCCGAGGATGTCCACCAGCGACTTGCCGGCGGTCTCGATGCCGTCGATGACGGCGCTGACCGCCGAACTGACCGCCCCGGCCGCGGCCTTCGCCCCCTTCTTCACCGCGTTCCACGCGTCGTCCAGGAAGCCGTCCACCGGCACGCCCTCGCCTTGTGCTGCGCGGAGGATCGCGCCGGCTTCATCCAGCCAGTCGGCCACCGCGCCCAGGTCGCCGTCGGTCTCGAGGTAGTCTTTCATGAACGCCCGGGCCTGTGGGCGCAACAGCCGGCCGATCCCGCTGATCAGTTCGCGCTTCTGGGAGGCGTGGGCAAAGGCCCGCACGAGCACCACACGCTCGGTCCGTTTCGCGACGGCGGCCCACTGCACCAACTCGAGGCCGTTTTCCTCGCAGGCCTTGATCTCGTCCGCCGAAGGGCGCGTGGTCCGCGGCGTGATCAGCGCGTGGGCCAGCACCTCGGCGTTCGTCGTCGAGAGCTTCAGCGCTTCGCCAAGCAACGACGGAGCCTGCTTGGGTTTGACCTGCGCCAACTGGCTGCGCCAGGCCGCCGGATTCGCGAAGTCGAGCGCGCTCAGGTTGAGCCCGGCGACCGGGCGCAACGCGGTGGTTGCACGGGAGCGTCGGGTGGGGAGGGGTACGAGAAGTGGGCATGGGGATCGAAGGGTGGGAGGGTGACTCGGCCGCGCTTACGCGGACGTGCGACGCAGGCAGTGTTCAAAAGAGCGGCTTGTGATTAGGTTCATCGGAGCTAAATCGCCACCTCCTGCTGCTGCTGTCAAGTCTCCGCGTGCCCCGTGCAGCCACATCACCCAACGCCGCGCTCCGGCACACAGGCGAAACCACGTGCGCCCGCGTCGTGTCGTTCCAAAACGAACTGGCCGGCCCGCGCGTCGAACGCTCGCGGGCCATAGCGCCCGCCGGCCGGGCGCTCAGCCCCGCCAGGGGCGCGTGCGTTTGAGGCTGCCAAGGACTTCCTTCGTAATGCGGACGTCCTCCTCGATCTGCCAGTCGAACATGCCCACGAGAATGAAATCCGCGCCGCCCTCAAAGGCATGACGGAAGCCGCGCGCGGGCGGGATGGCGCCAGCGGCCAGCACCTTGAACGCGATCCAGGGCTGCCGGACGGTGAACATGACCTCGGCCACCTCCTCCGGGTCCTTGCACCACGAGTTGTCGTAACGCCCCAGGTCGCCCGTCTCGTCGGGACGCGGCGCCGTGTAATAGTCGTGCGAGTGGAAGGTCTTGATGTAGAAGTCCGGATTCAGCTTGGCGCGTTCACAGGCCACCACCGTCCCCAACCCGTGCGCACCAATGCCAGCCAGGCACTTCCGGGCGCGGATCAGATCCAGAGTCCGAGCGATGGTGTCGATCTCGCCGCGCCGCACCAGTTCATCGGCCACGTCGCCGGTGACGTGGATGCCCACCGCGCCCAGATCCGCGGCCTGCTTGAACTGGTCAAACCCGGCGTCCCCGGTCACCCGGGCCTGGGCGATCCATTGCATCTTGCCGCCGCGTTTCCAGTGCTGCTGGAGGTGGGTGATGCCGTCGCGCACCCAACTGTTCATGACGTTGATGCCATGGATCTCGGCCAGCTCGAGGGTCTCCAGAATCTTGGCGTCGGTGTTGTAACGCCGCATCAGGTGGGCGACGTAATCCAGATCCCGGGAATGGGCGTAGCCGCCGATCAGGTTGCCCCCAGCATCAACCGGCTGAACTCGACGCCCCCAATCTTGCCCAGAGGCAGCGTCGTCCGGGCCGGGGCCAGCGGGTCCGCTCGGCAGTTCGGCCGGAGCGGCCACCGCGGCCGGGGAGGGTGTGAGGGCTGCAGAACCGGCCGCCGCCGCGACCACCGAGGACTTGAGGAAATCACGTCGATTCAAGCAAGCATTCATAGCCTTGAGGTTTCATACTCGGCATGGCGCGGGTCCGACCGGGCATGCTACGCGGCCGAACATGCCGCGGTCGGGCGGCGGCGGCAACCGATTTCGCGGGAGAATTGTCAAATGTCCATGTTTGACCCCATTGCCCTAGCGCGCGAAGTCCACGCGCCAGAGCCCGCGCAGGTCGCCCAGTTTGAAGCCGGTGGCCTCGTCCAGCGGGTAGAGCTTTCGCAGCAACGCCTGGGTGGAGGGGCGAGGTCCGTCCCGGGGAACACCATGGCACTGGAGGCAGAGCGGGTTGGTGATGACGATGGGGGAGTAGAACGTAACCTGGCCGTTGGTGCCGGCGCGCACGGTGGGTGCGAGGGTCTCGCCGCGTCCGAGGGCGAGCTGGTACTTCCGCAGGAGGTCCCACTCGATGCCCGTCGCGGCGTTGGTGGGGTTTCGCGGCCGATGCGTCACGCGCCGGATCTTGACCTCGTTCGTCGCCGCCACCAGCGCCGTGAGCGGATAGGCCTTTTCCGAGCAGTAGGGAAGGGCGTTGGTGATGCCCCCGGCGGCAAGGGCCTGGACCAGGTTGGTGCTGAGAAGACCGAAAGCCTGGGCGGTGATGGCACGGCCTCGTTCAAGCACGGTGGTCTCAACCGCCGCGGGTAAGGGCGGCGCGGCGTTCGACGTATCAGCCGCCGGCCGGCAGGCGGTGAGGAGAAGCGGCAGCAGGACGGCAATCGAGAGTGAGGAGGGAGGGAGGTTCATCGTGGGACGGTGGGACGGTGAGACAGTGGGACGGTGGGACGGTGAGACAGTGGGACGGTGAGACAGTGGGACGGTGGGACGGTGAGACAGTGGGACGGTGAGACGGTGGGACGGTGGGACGGTGGGACGGTGGGACGGTGGTCAGGAGGACGGAGGTGAAGGTGCGCCCGACAAAGGCGCGGGGGGTTTGAGCACGGCCATAACCTGCGGGAAGTCGAGCCGCGGGGCGTGCGAAAGGTTACAGCACTTTCGCCGGGTGACACAGGGCAAGGTCCAGTGGAGGACGAACCACGATCGAGAACAGCGGAACGGACCACCGCACAGCAAACCGTGGACTTGAAGTGGACCCGGTTCACGGCCTGGCTTCATCCGTGTCCTCCCCGACATCCGCAGTCGAAGGTCACGACGCCTCCCCTGCACCGCGGATTTCACGGATTGCGCGGATGGTCTGCCAGCGGCAACCGCTCACCGGAGGCGTTCGCGGGTTGGGCGGGCGCGGGCGGACTTCAGACTCCGGGACCGGATGGTCCGCCAGGCACCCGGCCATGCCCCACCCGCAGCCGGCCGTCTTCCATCTCGAAGGTGCGGTCGAACAGGTCCAGGGCGCGATGGTCATGGGTGACCACGATCACGGCGGCACCGCGCTCGTGGGCGACGCGGGCGAACAACTCCATGACCTGGCGCCCACGGTGACTGTCAAGCGCCGCGGTGGGTTCATCGGCCAGGATGACGTCGGGCTGGTTGGCGAGCGCGCGGGCCACGGCCACGCGCTGCTGCTGCCCCGGAAAGGGCGTCGGGATGGTTGCGGGCACGGTCCGCCACGCCAAGATACTCGAGCAACGCGAGGCCACGGCGGCGGGCTTCCCGCGGCGGCACATCATTGATCTCGAGAGCCACCTGCACGTTCTCGAGCGCGGTGAGGAACGGGATGAGGTTCGCCTTCTGGAAGACGAACCCGAGATGGCGCCGGCGAAAGGCGCGGAGGTCGGTGAGCGCCCGGTCGCCGTCCAGCACCGCTTGACCCCGGACGAGGATCCGGCCGCGCGTCGGGGGATTGACCAGGCCGAGCGCGGTGAGCAGCGTGGATTTGCCGGCACCGCTCGGTCCGAGCAAGGCCACGACCTCGCCCGCGGCCACCTGCAAGGAGACGTCACGCAAGGCCACGACCTCGGTGTTCCCGCGGCCGTACACCTTGGTGAGGCCCTCGGCTTCGAGGGCGGGCGGAACGGTGGTGGTCGCGGTCATGCGGCGAGGACCCGGTTGGGCTCGACCCGCAGGGCCTTGCCGATCCCGAGCAGGCTGGCCAGGACGGAGATCGCGAACACGATCGCGGCCAGGGCCAGGAGATCCGCGGTTTCGATCACGACCAAACGCGGGAACCGCGGAAACGCGTATTGGCCGAGCCACCAGGCCAGGGCATAGCCCAGCGCGCCGATCAGCAGGGACTGTTGCAGGATCAGCCCCACGATGACCCGGTTGCGCGCGCCGATGAGCTTCAGCATCGCGATGTCGTGCAGCTTGTCGAGCGTGAGTGTGTAGATGATCAGCGCCATGATGATGGCCGAGATGATGACCAGCAGGACGCGAAACAGCCCCAATTGCCGGCGGGCCTTGTCGACCATGCCGGACAACAGCAGGTCGCGCTGCGCGGCGGTCGTGTACACGGTGACATCCGGCCAGCGCGAAAAGGCCTTGGCCACCGTGGCGGGGTCGGCATCCGGCGCCAGTGTGACCATGACGGCGCTGACCAGCGGACGGCGCAGCGCCGGGATGTCCGCCGCCAGCCCCGCCCCGCGCTCCGCCAGCGCCGGCTGCACCCGGCCCAGATCGGTTTGGGTGGCGCGCCCAAAGCGCGCGGCTCGTTCGAGGCGCACCGCCTCGGGCGGCTCGTCGAACTGAATCGCCTGCGCGTCGGCGACGCTGAAGAAGCCCAGCCCGTCGCCCCCCGATCCCACCATGCCCTGCGTGAGACCGACGACGGTGTAGTGGTCTTTGCCGAGCCGGATCGTTTCGCCCAGTCCCAGCCCGAGCGTGCGGTCAGCGATCATTTCGTAGTGGGCCTGTCCCAACGGGCGGCCGGCCACCAGCGGCAGCCACGCCCCCGATCCTCGGGCCAGGACAAACCCTGCACCACGATCCGCAACGGCCGGCCTTGGTGTTCCCGTTGCACGGTGTGCGAGACGAACCGCCGCGCGCCCGCCACGCCCGGCACCGCCCGCGCCCGATCTTCCAGGTTCGCGGCCACGCGCGAGATCTCGGCAAACGGCCCGCGCGTGTTGCCTTGCACCAGCCACAGGTCCGCCCCGATCCGGTCCACGAGGAGCGTGGCTTCCGCGATCAAGCCCCGGTAAATCCCGCCCATGCCCATCACGATCATGAGCAGCAGGCCAATCCCCACGGTCGTCAGCACGAAACGGGTGAGGTGATGGCGGACGTCGCGGACGGCGAGATTCATGCCTTAACGTCCTCCCGCCGGTGCCCTGGTGGTGTCGGCCGGCACTCGAATCCGCTGCCCGGCCTGCAGGGATCTGGCCCGGACCCCCAGAGGCGCCACGACGCGGTCATTCTCCGCCAGGCCCTCCGTCACTTCGACGAGGTCCCGACCGTGCAAGCCGAGGCGAACCGGGCGCCACGCAGCCCTGCCCCGGGCGTCGACAAACACGCCGGGGTCGCGTCCGCGCCAAACCACATACCGCTGCGGAATCACCGGCACCGCCGTCCGGCGCCCGGTTTCGATGAAGACCTCGGCGCGCTGGCCTACGGCCCAGTTCGCGGGCAGTTGCTCGACACGCACGTCCACGAGGAACTCGCGCGTCTCGCGATCCGCCTCCCGACCGAGCCGGGCCACGCGCCCCGGGAAGGGGGTCTCGGGGAGGCTGCGGAAAACGACGCGTGCCGGCTGGTCCGGGGCGAGCCCGGCCATGGACGTCTCGTCCACCCACGCCGAGATCCAGAGCTCGTTGGTCGAGATCAACTGGAGGACGGAACTGCCGGGCACCACGACCCCGCCGGGATCGCGGTCGCGCCGCACGACCAGGCCGTCGTAGGGACTGGTGAGCTGCGTGAAGCCGAGGCGCTCGCGGTGATACGCGAGGTTGCGTTCGGCGGTGATGACCTGGAGCTCGGCTTCCGCGATGGCAGCGCGGGCGCGGTTGACCTCGGCGTCCGCCACTTGCCGCAGCTCGATGGCCTTGTCCACGTCGGCCTGGGCGGCAATCTGGGTGGCGCGCAAGGCCAGGGCGCGGTCGTGGGTCAACCGGGCCTGTTCCTGAACGGCCAGCGCCCGTTCCTCGTCCGCACGGGTCCGGGCGAGGCTGGCCTTCACAGCGTTCAGCGTGGCCTCGGCCACGGCGAGCTGACGCTCGAGTTCGCCGGCGTCCAGGCGGGCCAGCAACTGACCAGCCTTCACGGTGTCGCCCTGGTCGACGAGGACCTCGGCCAGGCGCTCCTGGATGCGCGGGCTGAGGGTGGTCTTGACGCGTGCTTCGAGGGTGCCGGTACCCATCACCTCGGCCACGATCGTGTCCAGCCACACCGGCACCGCTTCGACCGGCACGGGGGCCCATTTCACGCGGGCTATCCCCACGCCGACCACGGCCAGCAGGAGCAGCCATTTCCAGGAACGACGAAGCGGTTCAAGAACGCGGGCGGCTTTCATCGACACGCCGGAGCAGAGCCCCCGGCGCGCCGGAAGTTACGACGCGATGTCCCGAGCTTGACCGCGGTCAAGCCGCGGCATGGCCACCCCCGTCAGCCAAGCAGTTCAGCCGATTCCGCGTCCAGGAAGAGCGTGGCGTGGGCTTGCCGCCGCAGAACCGAGGCCGGACAGGAGGGAGCGATGGGACCGCGCAAGGCGTCGCGCACGGCCACAGCCTTGCGCCGCTCCGGCACGACGCAGACCAGCCGGTGCGCCCGGCAGAGGGCCGGCACGGTGAGCGTGTAGGCGTACTGCGGCACGTCGGCGATCGTGGGAAAGCAGCCTTCGCCCACCTGTTGCCGGCGACAGGCCTCGTCGAGTTGCACGAGCTTGAGCGTGTGGGGATCCTGGAAGTCCGCCACCGGCGGATCGTTGAAGGCCACGTGCCCGTTCTCCCCGATGCCCAGGCAGCAGAGATCGATTGGCGCCGCGTCGAGCAACGCTTGATAGCGGGCGATTTCCTTCAAGGGTTCCGGCGCGTCCCCCAATCAGGTGCAGCGCCCGCGGTTGGATCCGGCTGGCGACATGCTCCCGCAGGAAACGCCGGAAGCTCGCCGGGTGGTCGGCGCTCAACCCCAGGTACTCGTCCATGTGAAAGAGCGTGACCCGCGACCAGTCGACGTCCGACACCGCCGTCAGCGCCGCAAGGAACTGCACCTGCGAGGTGGCGGACGCCACGATGGCACGTGCCTCGTCCCGGTGGGCGATGGCGGCGTTGAGGCAATCGGCTGCCACGAACGCTGCGGCCGCCGCCATCTCGGCGTGGTTCGGGAATATGCGGACCTCCAGGGCGTCGACACGCCGGTCGCGCGAGGTCGAGGCGAATGACTCGAGGGAAAGGGATGCGCTCATGGCGGAGAAGATGGACTGGGGAAGGGGGAGGTTCAACGTTCAACGTTCAACGTTCAACGTTCAACGCCCAACCCTCAACGGGCATTGCCTAGCAGCAGCACATATTATCTCGCCAATCACGCGCCCTGCCGCATGATGTCGCCCCGACGGACACCTGTATGAAGCGCTCGCAATTCCGCCTCCGTCTTGCGCTGGCCGCCGCCGGCTCAGCCTGGCTGGTCGCCACCGGCATCGCCGTCGATGTCTCGCGGCTGCCCCCGCCGCCGCCCACGCCGATTGGGAACGTGACATCCGCCCCCTCCTCATGTCGCGTTGCCAGTCCTGCCACGGCCCCGAGCGGCAGCGCGGAGGTTACCGTCTCGATTCGCGCGCGGCCGCACTGGCCGGCGGCGACGCCTACCGCCCCGCGATCCGGCCGGGCGACAGCGCAGGGAGCCCATTGGTGCACCTCGTGGCGGGTCTGGTCCCGGACTCGCTCATGCCCGCCCGGGGCGAACCTCTCACCCAACAAGAAGTGGCGCTGCTTCGCGCATGGGTGGACGCGGGTGTGCCCTGGCCCGAGGATGCCGCCGCTGAGCCCGCCGGGGCGGAACCGCATTGGGCCTTCCAACCGGTCGTTCGCCCGCCCGTACCGGCACCACCGCACCCGGCCGGGGACCAGGACGAACCGCCTGGCGAGGCCGAGGAGGTTCCCTCGAATCCCATCGACGCCTTCATCCAGGAGAAACTCGCGGAACACAACCTCGGGCTGTCACCCGAGGCCGACCCGGTCACCCTCCTTCGCCGTTTGTATCTGGTGATGCTCGGGGTCCCTCCCACGCCCGAGGAGGTGGCCGCGTTCATGGCCGATCCGCGACCAGACGCGTTTGAGCGGTGGGTGGATCGCGCGCTCGACGATCCGCGCTACGGCGAACGGTGGGCCCGGCACTGGCTGGATCTGGTCCGGTTCGCCGAGAGCAACGGCTTCGAGACGAACCGCGAACGGCCGCACGCCTGGCGCTTCCGCGATTACGTCATCGACGCCTTCAATCGCGACGTGCCCTATGACCGGTTCGTCCGCGAACAACTCGCCGGCGATGCGTTCGGGGCGGACGTTGCCACGGGGTTCCTCGTGGCCGGTCCGGTCGATATCGTGGGCAGCCCCGACCCGGTGCTCACGGCGCAACAGCGGGCCGACGAGCTGGACGACATGGTGAGCACGACCGGCACGGCATTCCTGGGGCTCACGGTCGGCTGCGCGCGCTGCCATGCGCACAAGTTCGATCCCATTGCCCAGCGCGAGTACTACGCCCTGGCGGCGGTGTTCAGCGGGGTGAAGCACAGCGATCGCGCCCTGCCCCTGCCAGCGGCGCAAGCCGGCGAGGTGGTCGAGCTGGACCGTACCATCCACGAACTCGAACGCAGGCTGGCCCGGTTCCTCGTCCCCGCGGCGTCCCAGACGAACCAAGTCGCCGATGCGCCGCTCCGGCCGCCGGTCAACGCCCGTCACAACGAGGAGCTCTTCCCGCCCTTGGCCGCACGCTTCATCCGCTTCACGATCCTCGCCGCGAGCTCGGGCGAGCCATGTCTGGACGAACTCGAGGTCTGGTCGGCCGCGCGCAACGTGGCGCTGGCCCGTTACGGGACGAAATCCACGGCTTCCGGAACGTTGCCCGGGTACGAAATCCACCAACTGAAGCACGTGAACGACGGCCAGTTCGGCAACGCGCACTCGTGGATCTCGGACAAACCCGGTCGCGGCTGGGTGCAGCTCGAGTTGCCCCGGGTCGAGCGCATCGAACGCATCGTGTGGGGCCGCGACCGTGAAGGGGCCTTCGGGGATCGGGTGCCCACGAAGTACCGGATCGAAGCGGCGCTTGAACCCGGCGCGTGGGTGGTGCTGGCAACCTCCGACGACCGCGAGCCTTTCCCGGGTCCGGCGCCGAAGTCCGCCGAGCCGGAGTACCGTTTCGCAGGCTGGCCGGAAGCCGAAGCCGCGCAGGGCCGCGAGTGGCTGGCCGAACTCGAGCAAGCCCGAAGGCGCCGGACCGCGTTGGCGCAGCCGCCGATGGCCTATGCGGGGACCTTCGTCGAGCCGGGCCTCACCTTCCGGTTGCATCGGGGCGATCCCATGCAGCCGCGCGAGGTGGTGGCGCCGGGAACTCTGTCGGTTTTCCAGCCGCTCACCCTGGCCACCAACACGCCCGAGCAGGAGCGACGGCTGCGGCTGGCGGAGTGGGTTACGCATCCGAAGCATCCGCTGACGGCGCGGGTGCTCGTCAATCGGATCTGGCAGCATCATTTCGGCGTCGGGCTTGTGGACACGCCCAACGACTTTGGCAGGAACGGCGCGCGTCCGACCCATCCGGCCCTGCTCGACTGGCTTGCCAGCGAGTTGGTCCACCCCACCTGGCGTAGGAGCCGACGTGAGGAGGCTCAGCAGAGTCTCGTGACCTCGACTCCTACGGTGCCTGCGGGCTGGTCCCTCAAACACCTCCACCGTCTCATCCTCACGAGTGCCACGTGGCGGCAGTCCAGCGCGCCGCGACCCGAAGCGCTGGCCGTGGATGCCGGTTGCCGATGGCTCTGGCGCTTCCCGCCGCGGCGGCTCGAGGCGGAAGCCATTCGCGACAGCGCACTGGCGGTGAGCGGCACCCTCGATCCCACGCCCGGCGGGCCCGGCTTCTTCCTGCACCGGGTCGAGCGCGAGAACGTCTATCACTACCATCCGCTCGAGGACTTCGGCCCGGCCGAATCGCGTCGCATGGTGTACGCCGTCAAGATCCGCCTCGAACCGGACGGCATCTTCGGCGCGTTTGATTGTCCGGATGGCAGCCTGGCCATCCCGCGGCGCAACGTGTCCACCACGCCGCTGCAGGCGCTCAACCTGTTCAACAGCCGATTCATCGCCGACCAGGCCATCCACCTCGCCGCCCGACTCGAACGCGAGGCCGGGCCCGAACCCCAGGCCCAGGTCCGGCGCGCCTGGCAACTGGCCTTCCTCCGCCCTCCCGATCCAACCGAGATCAACGAGGCCGCGGCCCTGATCCAGACTGAAGGATTACCTGCGCTTGCGCGTGCCCTGTTGAACGCCAACGAATTCCTGTTCATCCCGTGAACCCCTCGCCCGTGCCTGCCCGCCATCCCTTGCTCAACCGCCGCCGTTTCCTGGGCGACGCCGCCTGCGGGCTCGGCGCCATTGCGCTCACGCATCTCCTCGGACGCCAGGGTCTCCTCGCCGCGAGCGTCTCCGGCAAGGAACCGCTGCGTCCCGTGATTCCGCCCGGCCAGCCCTACGCCCCGCGCGCCCCGCATTTCCCGCCGCGGGCCCGGAACGTGCTCGTGATCTTCTGCAGTGGCGCGTGCAGCCATCTGGACACGTTCGACTACAAGCCCGAGCTGATTCGCCACCACGGCAAACCGCTGCCGGGGGCCGAAGGATTGATCACGTTCCAAGGCGAGCAAGGGGCCCTGACGCGGAGCCCGTGGGAGTTCCGCCCGCGCGGCCAATCCGGCAAGATGATCTCCGACCTGGTGCCGCACCTGGGCGCCCTGGCGGACGACCTCTGTCTCATCCACTCGATGCAGGGCAAGACGAACACCCACGGTCCGGGCGAGAACTTCATGTCCACGGGTTTCACCCGCGACGGTTTCCCGAGCCTGGGCGCGTGGGTGACCTATGCCCTGGGAACCGAGGATCAGAGCCTGCCCGCCTACGTCGCCCTGCCGGACCCCCGGGGCAAGCCGCAGAACAGTGTCAACAACTGGGCGCCCGGCTTTCTGCCCGCGGCCTTCCAGGGCACCGAGTTCAACGCCACCAACCCGCTCCGGCACCTGGCGCCCCCTCCCGGGATCAGCCCGCGCACCGACGCCGCCACGCGCGACTTTCTCCACCGCTTGAACGCGCGCCACGCGGAACGGTTCCCCGGCGACACCGAGCTCGCGGCGCGCATCGCCAGCTACGAACTGGCCGCGCGGATGCAGCTTGCCGTGCCGGGCGTGGCTGACCTCAGCACCGAACCGCCGCACATCCTCAGTTGTACGGCGCCGACGAGGGCGGGTCGAAGGTGAAGGAATTGCGGGCGGCCTACGCCCGCAACTGCATCCTGGCGCGCCGGCTCATCGAGCAGGGCGTCCGTTTCGTCCAGCTCTTCAACGGTGCCTATCAAACCGGGGGAAGGGGTGAGCAACTGGGACGGCCACAAGGACCTGTTCAACCAGTACAGCGTGCATGGCCCGGTGATGGACCAACCCACCGCCGCGCTCCTCATCGACCTCAAGCAGCGCGGCCTCCTCCGCGAAACCCTCGTGGTCTGGTGCACCGAGTTCGGCCGCATGCCCACGTTTCAGAAGGGCGCCCAGGGCCGCGACCACAACCCCGACGGGTTCACTTGCTGGCTCGCCGGCGCCGGCGTGAAGGCCGGCTACAGCCTCGGCGCCACCGACGACTTCGGCCACCGGGCCGTCGAGGATATCGTGACGGTGCACGACTTCCACGCCACCATCCTGCATCTGCTCGGGCTCGACCATGAGCGGCTCACGTATTATCACAACGGCCTGGAACGCCGGCTGACCGATGTCGAGGGACACGTGGTCACCGGTGTGCTGGCATGAAGGCACTGCAAATCGTCGTCCACGGCGCGCCCGGCCGCTTCGAACTCCGCGATCTCCCGGCACCGGAGCCGGGGCCGGCCGACGCGCTCGTTCGGGTCCGCGCGTGCGGACTGAACCGGCTGGACCTCTGGCTCGAGGAACGTGCGCTGCCGCTCCCGCTCCGCCTGCCCCGTACCCCCCGGCTGCGAAGTGGCCGGTGAAATCCTGCGGCTCGGCGCCGAAGTCACCGCGTGGCGGCCGGGCGATCGGGTCGCCATCCAGTCCAACCTCTTCTGCGGAGCCTGCGAGTTCTGCGCGCGGGGCGAGGAGTCGCTCTGCCTCGCGGCCACCCTGCTGGGCGTGCAATGCGACGGCGGTCTGGCCGAGCAGGTGGTCGTGCCGGCCCGCAGTCTTGTACAGTTGCCGGACGATCTGGACTTCACGACGTCCGCCGCGCTGACGTTGGCCGGGAGCACGGCCATGCACATGCTGACCCGACGCGTGTCCGTGCCCGCGGGCGCCTGGGTCCTGGTGATCGGGGGCGCCAGCGGCGTCGGATCGGCCGCGATCCAGATCGCGCGTGGTTTGGGCGCGCGGGTGGTGAGCACGGGATCGACGGCAGCCAAGCGGGCGCTGGCGCTCAGGTTGGGGGCCGAAGCCGCGGTGGACACGGCTGATCCGGCGTGGCCGGCCCAGGTGCGACAGCTCACCGGGAAGCGGGGCGTGGACATCGTGGTCGAGCATGTGGGCGGACTGCTGCTCGAGCAGGTCTTTCACTGCCTGGCCCGCGGCGGGACGGTGGTCACCTGCGGGGCCACCGCCGGGCGTGAACCCACGCTGCAGCTCTGGCCTTTTTTCGTGAAGGAACAGCGGCTGGTGGGCAGCTACAGCCGCACCCGGAAGGACCTTGAAACGACGTTGGCCTGGGCAAAGGAAGGTCGGCTGCGGCCGGTCCTCGACCGGGTGCTGTCGCTGGCTGACGCCCCTGCGGGTCTGGCGGCCCTGCGCGCGCGGACGGTCCTGGGCAAGGTCGTGGTGACGCCCTGAAGCTCACCCACCCCGGCCGTGGGAGCCGACGCGAGTAGGAGGCGATCTGAGGTAGAAGCCGACGTCAGGAGGCGGATTGGCATTGCTGTCTGCTCCCCAACGCCTCCTGACGTCGGCTCCTACTCCGGGCGTGCGTAGCGCTGGGCCAGCACGGCGGCGATCTCCCCGGATTCGCGCGGCCAACCCCTGCGGCCGCACCACCGTCGCGTGGACTCCCCACCCGAGGACCCAGCGTTCCGCTTCCTCGAGGCTGTCCAGTCGCAATCGCACCCGGACCTCCCCGCTGGGGAGTTCGGTGAGATCCTGGCTCGCGTGCCAGCGCCGGCCCCGGATCAGGTCGCCGGCCCAGGCATCGAAATCGACCACCACCTCGTAGTCTGCAGCGCCTTTGAACACCGCCAGGCTCCCTCGCAGGTACGTGTTCAGGTCAAACTCACCCTCGAGGGTGAATCGGCTCGCCGTCAGCTCCGGGGCGCGGAGCCGTGCGAGCACGAACGTCCGCATCGCCTGTCGATCTTCGTCGAACCCGAACAGGTACCAGTGATTCTCGATGCAGGCCAGGTGGTAGGGCCGGACCTGCCGCGGCCGGACCTGCCGCGTCCCGAGGTTTCGGTACTGAAAGCGTACCACACGCCGCTCCCGCACCGCCCGGGTCAGCACCTCGAAGGTCTGCAGGTCAGCGTCCTCCGGTGCAAACGGTCGGAAGGAGAAGGCGGCATCCAGGTTTCCCAGCGTAAAGCGCGTCTCGGTATCCAGGCGCCCGGTCAGCTTCTGGAAGGCGGTCTCCAGCATCCGCTGGAATGGGGTGCCGTGGTATTGGGCGATGGCCTTGTGCGCCACCAGCAGCGCGAAGAGCTCGCCCTCGGTCATGGTGAGGTTGGGAAAGTGCTCCACCGGCTCGGTATACCGGTAGCCCTGGTGCCTCCGGTCATAGCCGATCGGCAGGCCGAGGCGGCACTTCGTGAAATCCACGTCGCGCTTGATCGTCCGCGGCACGACCTCGAGCTCTCGCGCCAGGGTGAGGCAGTTGGGGTACCGGTTCACCTGGAGCGCCTGGTGAATGTGCATCATCCGGTCAAGCGGCGGTCGCGCGGCGTGCCGTGTCGGAACGTGGGGCATAGGCGTGACCGTCCTTGTGCCTGCCACCCTGGCGCCTGTCAAACCTCCGTGTCCGCCTCAGTGTTCGCCTCCCAGCCAGCCTCGTCAGTCTCCCCCTGTGAATAACTTTTCGGGCAGGGTGACCACGGATGTCAGTGTGCTCGTGCTGAAATGGTCGGCGTGAAAACAACATCTCCTGGCTCGATCCCGAATCCTCCCTCACGGCTTCCGCTTCACGGTTGCCGGCAGCCCCGGCGGGCGCTGGCCATCGCCTGCCTAATGGCCCTCGGCCCGGCAGCCCTGACAAACCACGCGGGCATTGTCGTTACGGCCCATACCGTGACCGCCGCCGACACCGGATGGTACAACAGCCTCGGCGAGCATAATCCCGCCAACCGCAGCGTGCTCACCGGCAATCTGGGCGGCGTGCAATACGCCAGTTGGGCGACCTTTAACCTCCCGGCCGTCGACCGTGCCAACTACTCCTCCACCTCGACCAGCAGCACCACCACCACCCGCTACCTCGGGAGCACCTGGATCCGACGGCCCGAACTGGACAAGCCGTTCGACCCGTTGGACCCCACCGCCCCGGCGGCTCCGTACGCCTGGGAACGGGTCGTGGATTACGTGGACTTCACCCGCACCGCCACCACCGTGCAGAGCAGCACCTTCCTCGGTTTCTCAACCATGGTACTGAGCTACTCGAATGCCGGCGTCAGTTCGGTGCCGTGGGGGCTGCTGCGCTTTTGGGACATCAACACGCCGCTGGCGGAGCTGCAGGCGGGGGGAACCGGACGCCTCGACATCTACCAGGATCTGGTCGACGGCCCGAGCTACGGGGCGGTCTGGGCGCCGGCCGCCGGCGGCTTCAGCGTCACACTCAACGACGCGGCCCTCGCCGCCCTGTCCGCGGCCAGCGAAGGCACGTTCGCCGTGGCCGCCGAGTTGGTGGGGGCCATGCCTGGTCAATACCTGTTTGGAGGGCCCCCCAAGACCGTGACGCTCCAATTTCGGGACCTGCGCGAAAACAGCACCCAGACCACCTACACCGAGACCTACGACAACGCACGCAGCGTGAGTGAGCGCCTGCTCTACTGGCCCTCGGCCATCGTGATCCCCGAGCCGGCGCCCACCGCCGCCGCGGTCGCCGGCCTGCTGGTCGGATTCGCGGCGGTTCGCCGTTTCGGATCCGGCGTGGCGGGCAACCGCGGCGCGAGCCGACGGTGAGATTGGCTTCCGTGCGGCGTTCCCCCGATGCCGGCACGGAGGGAAGGAGGTCAATCGGGGCGCCTGGTGGGCCGCAAGGCCCGCCAGGCAATCCCCTCTGTTCGCAATCGGCGGAGAAACCTCTCGTCTCACCGCTTGACCCCCCTCAAACTCCGGGGGACAAATAGCGGCATGGAAGCCCGCCCGTCTCCACGCGAACTGCGCCCCGCCCGTGAACCCTGACCGACCCCCACTCATGTTCCCTCCCGCTGGTTTCCTTCCTTCGCTCCGTCGGCTCGCTCGAATCTTTCCTCCCGTCAGTTGGCCGCTGCTCTTCGCCGGGGTCATCGTCGCCGGGGCTCGGAGCGAGGAGGGTGACAAGGGGGTCGAGCTGCCCCGGCTCTGGGAATACAGCGCGCCGCTGATCGGGCCTGAGGTTCGCGATCGCGAGCCCAGCCGTGCCCAGAAGGATCCCAGCGTCGTCTACCACGCCGGCCGGTGGCATGTCTTCATGACGGTCAAGCTGCCGGGTCGATCGGCCATCGAACACGTATCGTTCACGCGCTGGGAGGACGCCCAGGCGTCCGCGCGCACCCTCCTCGACGTCAGCGACAGCGACTATTTCTGCGCCCCCGCAGGTCTTCTATTTCCGGCCGCATCAGCAATGGTATCTCGTTTACCAGATGGGCGTGCCCGGTCGCGACAAGATGTGGGTGGCCTATTCAACCACCCCCGACCTCGCCGATCCCCGCTCCTGGACCCGCGCCCAGCCGATGCTCGACGGGGGCCCGGACGATCCGCGCCAGGTGGGGGGCTGGATTACTGGATCATCTGCGACGACCAACGGGCCTACCTGTTCCTGACCAGCCTGGACGGCCGGATGTGGCGGCTCTGGACGCGACTCGAGGACTTTCCGCGCGGCTTCGACCACTGGGCCCTTGCCCTGGCGGCGCCGGTGTTCGAAGCCAGTCACACCTACCGGCTGAAGGGACTGGATCGTTACCTGACGATCATCGAGGAGAACGGCCGGCGCTACTACAAGGCGTACATCGCTGACCGTCTGGACGGACCTTGGGTGCCGCTGGCCGATACCGCCGAGCGGCCCTTCGCCAGTTGGAAGAACATCCGCCCTGCGCCCGGCGTGGAACCGTGGACCGACAACGTCAGCCACGGCGAACTCATCCGCGACGGACGCGATGAGACCCTCACCGTGGATCCCGCGGATCTCCGCTTCGTCTTCCAGGGCATGTGGGACAAGGACAAGTCAGGCGCAACCTACGGCCAGTTCCAATGGCGGATCGGACTGCTGACGCCCGTTTCGTCGCGCTGAGTCTCGTGACCTCGACTCCTACGGACCGGCCGCGGTAGGAGCCGACGTCAGGAGGCTCTGACCTCGAGCTGAGTCTCGTCACCTCGACTCCTACGCTCCAGACACGGCGGCTGCCAGGTCGGCGGCTCGTCGCGCAGCGGATCGCTCAGATCGAGGAACCGCCCCGCGCGATCGTGGATCGTGTCCCACTCGCAGGCGCAGGAGAGCCGCTGCCCCGCCAGCTCACGGATCAGCCGGCCCCGCACCCCCCGCCCGCCCGCGCGCCGGCGCCACCTGCATCGCCTCCCGGACACTGGCTTCGCTCAACTCGCCCTCCACCCGATGCGACATCAGCCCTTGCGCGTCGAGTTCCCGGAACACACCGCCCGGTCCGAGTTGACCGAAGCGGATCTCGAGCTCGGCCAACTCCGCCCGCAACTGGCGGTGGAACCGGATCTGGTCGGACGTAAACCCCTCGGGATCTTGCGGTGGCTGGGCGCCCCGGTGCGCGCGGCGATGGGCCATGGCTTCCAGCATCGCTTCGAACGAAGCCGCCCGCGGTGGCGGTGGCGCTGGCGGGGACGGCGGCCGCGCCTTGGTGGCCTGATTCCAGCGCTCCAACGCTCCCGGTTCGCAACCGCGCTGCCGCAGGTGTTCGGTGTGCAACGCGCGCTTGATGCTCCAGTCCAGCACGCCCGCAACCGCGGCGGGACCACGCTCGAGTTGAGCGAGTGTCTCGGCCCAGAGCTGGCAAAGGCGCGGCGCCCAGGCCGGCATGAGCGGGTGATCGAGATGTGCCTGCACCAGCCCGAGGTAATGGCGCTGCAGATCGAGGGCGGTCACGCAGCGGCCGTCGTGCAACGGCACCGTCACGCGGCCTTCGACATCGAGGTTGAACGCCTCGAGTGCCTCGAGCGGATTCGCAAGCTGGACCCGGGCGCCCGGCTTCAGCCCGGCTTCGGCCAGGGCCACCACCAGCGCCGTCGTGCCCAGCTTGAGCACCGCGGCCCGATGCGAACAGAGGCTTTCGCCGGCCAGGACATGGAGCCGGTGCCAGTCCGGACCCGCCAGGCTTTCGTCTTTGAGATGGAAGATCCCGCGGCTGCTGGTCGATTCGCGGGAGACCTCGGCCACGAGATGAGCGGCACGCGGCGAGAGACAGAACTGGATCGTCTCCCCGCCCGGCAGGAGCCCGCCGGCTCCCGTGTAGATGATGCGGGAGACCAGGTGCGGCACCAGATCGGCGGGCAGACGCCGCGGATCTATCCGGTGGCCGTAAGACTCGTGACACGCCCAGGTGGCCCCGGTGACGTAGTCGACGTTGGACTTGAACAGGAACATCCGCCAGCGCCCGCCCGCCGCGGCCGAACAGTGGGCAGCGGTTTCCTCGAGGAGCCGGTCGCCCGCGAGTTGGTAGCGGACGGTGTCGAAGGGGTTGTCCACCTCGGGCGTGGCGAACTCGGGATGCAGGCCGGCATCGATGTACATCCGGGCGCCATTGGCCAGGAACCAGCCGTTGCCGTTGGTGGGCGGCAGACAGGGGATGTGCTTGGGCAGACGATCCAGGAGCTTGAGGGCGTAGGGCTCCAGGTCCGGCTCCGACGGACTGGGCAGGATGGCGAAGCCGTACTCGGTCTCAAGACCCTGGAGGCGGGTGGTCACGGACGGCTCTATTGACCGCCGGCTTGGCGGGTGGCGCGCAGGAAGGCCTGGCTGTCACCGGAGAGCGCGGCGTTGATGACGGCCTGGCTGGCTGCCGCCAACGCGCTGGCTTGCTGCGCCATCTCGGTGAGCGGGGCCGCGCCCGCGGCGGGTTGAGGCCTGGCCCGGAGGCGGGCCGCAGTTCAGATCGGGTTCGTTGTTGTTCTTGCATGGGAGGAGGAAGGGCAGGGGATGACGGTTGAGAGAGGGGTCTCGATGCTGAAGGTGGCGTCGAGGGCGTCGAGGGCGTCCCAGAGATTGCCCGCCTCGGGCAAGAGCGGTGCCGTCTCGGCGCGGGTTGCGCCGAGCGGGTCGGGTAGATCGAGCGTCCAGTAGACGGGCCGGCCGTTGACCTGGAACCGGAGTTGGTCCCAGTCGAGACGATCGACCGTGGCGGGGTCGGCGAGGCGCAGCAGCGTGGCCCGGGTCCAGGCGCGGGTGTCGGTTGGCGGCTCGGACATCAGTCGGGTGATGCGGCTTTCCGGGACCAACCGCTCCACCAACCCGCTGCGTTCGCAGGCCCAGTAGAGCCCCTCGGCCGGGTCGAGACTGCTGTAGAGATGGTCCAGGTGCTTGAGCGCGGGCGAGGCCCAATCGAGGTGCGGTTGCTGGGCGAGGGTTTGTTCAAGGAGGGTGAGCTTCAAGACCCAGTCGAGCCGGCGGGAGAGCTGTTCCCAACGCCGGGCCTCCAAATGCGCCAACGTGTCGGCCCAAAGTTCGAGGATCAAGGTGGCGTCGGGCACGATGCCCTCGCATTGGCCGGCCTCCACGAACCGGCGCGCGGCTTCCAGGAACCGGAGCTGCAGCTCGACGGCGGTCACCTCGCCACCAGCGAGTAGCGGCGCCCGGGCCCGCAGGGTGGGGGTCGTGGCTCCAACGAATGGCCGCGTCCAGCGGTTCCTCGAGCAGCAAACCGGCGTCGACGTGGTCGGTCTCGATCATGGCGAGCATGAGCTGCAGGACGCCGACCTTCAGGAACCCGGCCGCATGGCAGAGGTTGTGGTCGTAGAAGATGACGTGCAGCCGGGCCAGGTGCAGGGCGGTCAGGGACGGCGCCAGGATCGAGGGCGCGCGCCGCAAAGCGGTTCGTCGCGCGTGTTGAGCAGGGGTCGCCGGTAGGTGGTCTGCAGGCCGGTGACCGTCTCGAAGAAGTCGGCGCGCTGGCTGAGCTGGAAGTTCACGCGGGGTGCGCCGTTCTCGGCGCCGACCTTGCCCAGGCCCGTGAAGACGAGGCTCGAAGCCTCGTAAGCCGCCAGGAAGCCCTGGTAGTGCAGCTTGCGATGAAAGAGGTTCACCCACGCGCGACGGCTCACCAGGAGGTTGAGGTGACTGCCGAAGCTGTTGCCCAAGCCATCGGAGTTGGTGGCCAGGACATGCAGGCGCCGGCCCGGCGGTTGTTTGGCGTTGGCCGCCACGCAGGCTGCGTGGGCGAGACGATAGACGGCGTGGGTGGCGGCCAGATGATCCAAGGCCGACCGCACCTCCGGCAGACACCCTTCCAGGTGCTGGAGGTCGATGTAGAAACAGCCGCCGTTGAGCAGGAACTTGCGACCACAATCCTGCGAGTAGGGCGAGAACGTGTCGGTCCGGGCCGCAGGGCTGGCGGTCGAACCGGAGCCGGAGCCAGGCTCGCTGCTGGCGTCGCTGTCCGCGTTGTCTTTGCCGTTGCCGCTGCCCGTGGCGGGGAGTCCCTCGATCTCGGCGAGCAGTGCCATGGCGGTCTCGAGTCCCGTGCCGCGGGCGGCTTCGATGCCGGTGGTGAAGTTGGCGAACTCAAGATCGCCGCCGCAGAGCTTCGGGACCATCTGCCGCTCCCGCAGCAGCGTGAACCAGGCGGGGAGATGGTTGGGCATGGGAGTCACTCGAGGTTGATGAACCGATGGGCGGCGGCGACGCAGGGCCGCGACCGTTCCACATTCACGACGTCGGTGTCGTAGGGCAGGTCGGCGAGGAAGCTGCGGCAGTTGGCCGGGGTCAGCGCCTCGGCCGCCGTGAGGAACTCGCGGTCGATGGCCTCGAGGAGATCGTCGCGCGTGAGCCCGAGCTCGCCCGTGGTGTGGTAGCGCTGGCAGGCGCGTTCGCGGGCGGCCCGGCCGATGTTGGCGATCACCGCGCCGGAGACCAGATCGGCGCACAGCACGCTCCGGCGTTTGCCGTCGCGGAAGGTGATGGCGGCGAGCTCGGCCGCAGCGTTGGGGGCGTAGATCCGCGAGACGGCGGTCTCGATGAGCTCGGCGCGCGTCGCCGCGAGGTCATCACCCTGGCCGTTGCGGGCGTAGGGGATTTCCGCGGGCAGATGCTTGGCGAAGATCTGCCGGGCCGCCTTGAGGTTCGGGCGGGGGATCTCGAGGATCAGGTCCCCCAAACGCCCGGGTCGGAGCAGGGCCGGGTCCAGGGCTTCGCGGCGGTTCGTAGCAGCGATGACGAGGATGTTGCCGCGGCGAGTGAGGCCATCCAGCTCGGTGATGAACGCGGTCAGCACGGTGTCATGGACCCGCAGATGGGAGTGGCCGCGGACGACACCAATCGCGTCGACTTCGTCGAAGAACAGGACCACAGGCACCGAGGGGTCTTGCTCGCCCACCTCGCGTGCCACACGGAACACCTCGCGGTACTGGGACTCGGACTGCGAGTACCACATCGAGTGGAGCGCACCGGGCTTGATGTTCATGAACCGGGACCGGCCGCCGGCGGTGCGCTCGCCGAGCGCGCGGGCGAGCGCTTTGGCGAGCATCGTCTTGCCGTTGCCCGCCGGCCCGACGAGCAGGACTGCGCCCTTGCGCGGCAGGGCGAAGAGCCGGGCCGCTTCGGGGTGGCGCCAGTGGAGCTCGAGGGTATCGAGGATCTCCCGGGCCTGGCGGTCCAGACCGCCGATGTCCGCGAAGGAGACATCGGGGATTTCTTCGAGGAAGAACGCGCTGTCCTGGGTGCGGTGGAGCTTTTCGATCGCCACCAGCGCTTCGGGATACCAGCGCAGCAGGTCGCCGGGTTGAAGCGCGCTGGCGACGAGCGCGGGAGGGGCGTTGACCAGGTAGGTTTCGTCGCGGGACTTGACCACGAGCCGACCGTCCGGGGTCTTGCGCTCGAACAGACAGGTCGCACCGGAGCGCGGCCGGTCCGGATCAGCGCGGGCCATGATCACGTTCAGTTCGTGGCTGAGATAGACTTCGTCACCGGGAACCAGCGGCTCGGACGACAGATCGTGGCGCAGGCCCACGACGCGCTCGCCGTTTCCCTGCCGGACCAGAACGCGCGCGTCGCCGTTGTGGCCGAGGGGGCGACAACGACGGCCGGGTACCAGGGCAGGGCGGTGAGCTTGTCCACGATGACCTGGAGTTGCCCGACCTGATGCTGGGCGGTCTGCAGGCCGCGGCACAACATGTGGACGCGTTCGAGCAGGGCGGCGTCCACCTGCTGGCTGGTCTCCGGGTCGGCGCGCAGGGCTTCGAGCTGGGCCAGGCGCCGGTCAAGGGGCAGGCTGGCCCCCTCCGGGCCGAGGAGGGCGTGGAGGACTTCGGCGTTGGACAGGTTCTTCTTCACGGGGCATCTCCAGAATCCTTGAAACCCGAAACGCATCGTGCTCAGGTCAAGTTCCGCGTCCCTTGCCGGGTTTCAAGGATTCTGCATGGCGAGGCGCGGGGGTGGAGGAAATGGACGGGGAATGATCTACGAAAGTCGTGGGAAGGGGAGGGGCTGAGGCGCGCCTCGCCAGGTTGACAAGTGGCGGGGCTTTCGCGAATGGGCTCTTGGGTGGGAGCCGCCGCAGCCTCCGCCGGGTGCGGGTTGGTGGGTGGGGCGCATCCCGCAACCGTGGGCGGCGGGTGGGAGTCGGTGGGATCGGGCAGCAACCGGAAGCCCCGACGCTGGACGACGCCCTGGTTCCAGCCGTAGAGGGCGTGGTGACAGCCCTCGTCAGCGAAGGTCACCACGAGCGCGAGGTGAAAGGCCTTGGCAAAGACGCTTTCGTGCAGGCTCAGGTCATCGCTGCTGAAGAACCCGCGCTGAAGGCTGCACGCGCGGCGCGTCGCGGGCGGACACGCCTTGTCCTGACACCAGAACCGGGCCGGATGACTGTGCCACCAGCCGAGGATGATCTCGCGGCTGCGCCGGAGCCGGATGGCCGCCTCGACGGCCGCCCAGGTTTCGGGCGTGAAGGTGAGCTTTTCGGCCTCGCCGACGGCGTGGCGGGCGGGGATCTGGGCGGTGACCACGGCCCCGATGTCCGGCAGGGCCGGGTCGCGCTGGAGATGACCGAGCAGGATGCCGCCCACTTCCCGGGCCCCAGCGGCTTCGACCAGCGTTTGGGCTTCGGTAAGCACCGCTTGCGGCAGGAACACCGGGTAAGCCGAGGAACCGTCGGTCTCGCCCATGGGCACCGTGGCCGCGAACAAGGGCGGCAACGGCGCGTTGGTGACCGCGAGAGGCCGGGTCTCCTCGCCAACCTCGAACGCCAACGCAGCCGGCTGCGCCGACGACTCTTCGGGTTGCTCAACGGCGATGAGCCGGTAGGAAAACGTGTCACCGACACGCAGCTTCTTGGCCTCCACCAGCGCGGCGGAACCGCGGCGGGCATCCCGGGCGAAGTACGTGACCGGGAACTCGCACGGAGGCGGTGCGGGGTCGGCGCCGTCCAGCTCGACCCGGAAGCCGCTGAGGTAAGGCAGCCCCAGGCGCGGGTCGGCGACCGGGACAACGCGCCCATGGGGCGGGGTCTCGCGGCCACCGGCACGGAGGGCGGCGAAGGCGGCCCACTCAACCGCCGGCTCCCAGTTGGGAGCCAGCGGCAGTTGGCCGAGGACCGGACCTTCCGGCTGCTGGAGCAACAGCAGGAAGCGATGGTGACAGACGATCATGGGAACCGACCCGGCGGAGGGGGCGAGCTGGCTAGCCGGCCACGACGCGCGGGTGCAGGACCAGGTGATCGTCGGGGAGCAGCGCATCGCCCACCCGTTCGGTGCGGTGGAGATGGCGTTCCTCGCGTTGGAGGCGGGCGTCGTAATGGACCGGCTGCCCGGAGCGGTCGAGGGAGCTGAGCCGCAGGCGCGGCAGCAGGCCATCGACCAGCTCGCCGATGGAACCATCGACGGGCACGTTGCGGGCGCGGGGCGTGTTTCTGACCGGTCACATCGGACGCGGTCACGCTGAGGGAGGCGAGTTGGACCATAGGGACTGGGCGTTGGTATCGCAGTTGTGGTTTACGGTTTCGGAGTCGGGGGGTTCCCCACCCGTCACGGCCAGGTAATGCCGTGAAAGCTCCCAATCGATGAGGGCCTCGGCGGCGGTGCCGGCGAGCCGGCAGGCCACGCTGAGGCTGCTGAGCACGGCGGCGACCTCGGGTTCGGAGGCGGCGTCGTGGCCATGGGCCTCGAGCACCACGGCGGCGGTGTCGTCCTGACCGACCACGCTGGCGCGGGCGCCGCGGACGGCGGCGTTGAGGCGGAACAAGAAGAAGGCGAGGGCGCGTTGGGCGAGGGGCGTGTCGAAGCGCTCAAGCTCGAGCAGATGCACCGTGGCGCGAAAAGGCTGGGGGCTGGCGAGGTTGGAAAGTGCGACTCCTGTGACGTCCGCTGCCTGGCGGCTGGGCGGGTCATCATCCATCTGGCCACGGAGTGATGGGGCTGCAGACGGCTCTGGCCTCAAGACGGCCGTACCGGAAGCCCCGCCGGGTTCGAGGCTGACCTCGAGCGAGCCATCCGGCCGCGAACGGGTCGGCCAATCCAAATCGAATTGGGGTCGTATCTTAACATTTAACATTCG
Source organism: Verrucomicrobiota bacterium (assembly GCA_027493615.1). Lineage (GTDB taxonomy): Bacteria > Verrucomicrobiota > Verrucomicrobiia > Limisphaerales > J093 > DSVZ01. The sequence goes on along the minus strand of JAOSKK010000034.1, from coordinate 310,664 downwards.
GCTGCCGGGACCGCTGGAATCGGCCGGAGCGGCGGGGGGTGCAGGCGGGACGCCCGCACCACAATGGTCGAGGGGACGGCGCAGGCGGGACGCCTGCACCACAACGGACACGGGACGAGGCAGGCGGGACGCCTGCACCACAGAGACCGGGAAGGACAACGAGAGCGGCGGCGAGGTCAGCGAGGGTTTGCTGAACCTGCGCGGGGTCCGGACCCGACTCGGGCACGAATAGCTCGGCACGAACTTCGAGGGTCGCCGGCGTGGCAAGCGGGAGGGCGAGCTTGATCGCCCGCGGCCATCCGGCCTGCACGCGGAGCAAGTCGAGGGTCGGGGTGCCCGCAGCTTCGCCAATCGTCGCAGGCCTCGCACGCAAGCAGAGCCAATCAGCGGCGCGCGTTGCCGTCGCTTCGCCCGCGGCTCCGGGCAGAACGAATCGCGAGGCACTGGCGGGTGCGGCCGGGCCTTCTGGCAGCCCGACTGCCAACGCAGCGCCGACCAGCGCAGGGCGCAGGATGGGTATGGCCGCGGGGACGTTCATGGCTGGGACGCGTTGGTGGCCGGACGCAGCAGGGGACGCCGGTCCAGCGGGAAGCGATCAGGGCCTTGGTGGCGGGCCCACTGGGCGGCGGCCCGGTTAAGGCCGTCGTCGCCCACGCCGTAGACATTCCAAGTCAACAGGTCATGCAGGGTGTGGAGCAACTCGACCAGCGGCGTGCCCGGGCGGACGTCCACGCACACGAAGGGCGGACGGAAGTTGGGATGCCAGATGTCCGGCGGTCCCAGGAAGGTGAGGACCTCGGCAACGTGCAGGCGCGACCGCAGGTAGTTCTCGGGAAACCGGATGCCGACGGCCCAGCGCTCGTGCTCCTCGATGCCGCCCTGCGGGTTGCGCGTCAGGCCACGGCAATGGAAGCGGGCGACGTAACACCAGGGCGGATCGCCGTGGAGGGGTTCGAGCGCGACCCGGTCGCTGCGGCGGGTCAGGGCCAAACCCTGCGCGCACTGGGCGGCGAGGAAGGACTGGAAAACGGGGTCGTTCATGGGGTCTCCGGGATTTGGAGGTATCGGGTGCAGCGGCCGGACTCGACGGCCAGCACATCGCCGGCGCGGAATCCGACACGGCGCAAGGGTTGGCGGAGTAGGGCAGCCGGCAGATGGCGGTCTACGCAGTCCACGACTTTGAACCCGACCGCCTCAAGCGCACCCGCTCCGCAGCGCGGGCATGACCGCGGACCACCGCGGCCGACGACTTGGAAGCGCTCGACCATCGCGCCGCAGGCAGGACAGTGCAACGCCTTGGCCAACCGCTGGCCCGGCAACCGAAGCGTCACCTCGGCCGACCTCGGCATGAGCCTGGCCTTCCCGACAAGCCTCGCCCCACCGGGGTCCTTCCCGTTGAGCCGTTCCGGGAAGGGCCGGTGGCTCCCCACAAGATCGCCGGCAAGGCGGAGGGCATCGGCGAGCGAGTTGCCGAGGGTCAGACCCGCGAAAGGCGTGATCGTCCAAGACTGGTGATCGAAGCGGCACGCCGGGTTGCGGCGCCGCCGGGAAACAAGCAACCGGCCGTTGCGCGTCTCGAGAAGCACTTCCCGGCCGGCCAAGCTCGGGTCCCAACGGCCGCGCAGCAGGCGTTCGCTCTCGAGGGCGAGCCAGGCGGCTGCCAGGCCACCGAGGGCAAAGGAACCGGTGGTGGCCGGGACGGGGACCGGACCCGCGCAGGGATGCACCGCGCCGAGCGCCTCGTAGTCCTTGTCATCGAGCCCGCACGCGAAGCACGGGCGGTCGGGGCCCGGGAGGTAACAAGTCACGCGGGCCAGCGCGGAGTCGGGATTAACGCCCGCATCGAGGAAGGGGCTTCCCCCGCGCCAGGAGCATTCGCCGAGGGCCTGCCGCGCGTGGAGGGAATCGAGGCAACCGGCCACCAACGCGCCGCGCCACCGGCCGAGCGGCAGCCACTCGAGCTCGCCGACAAACGCCTCGACCTGCAATTGCGGGTTGAGCTGGCCAGCCGGCGGGCCTGGACCTGGGCCTTCGGCCGGCCGACGTCGCGGGCGGAGATGGCCTGGGCGGAGAGGTTCGCGGGTTCATAGACATCGCGGTCTACGAGCAACACGTGCGCGAGGCCGGGAAGGCGGGCGACGTGATCGACGAACTGACTGCCGATGTTGCCCAACCCAACCACGCACAGGCGCAGCGTAGGCGGAGCGGCCACGGTTCCATCGGAGGCAACCACACGCCGGCGGCCCCTGTGGGGGCGTTGCGCGGGAGCGACGCTCGTGGCGGGCGAACCAGCTCGCCCGCACGCCTCGCGGCGTGGCCGGCGAACTTCGCCTTCGTTCCTGGGGAATCGCGACTTCATTTCGCTCACGCGTGGGCTTGATCGGGTGTCCAGGTGAGCCCGGCATCCAAGGCGGTGGGCTGCGGGCACAGGGCGCAGCGGGCGTCGTACGACCAGCAGGGGAGCTGGGCGGTCTGGTGATGCCAGGTCTGGCAACCGGGGCATTGGACCGCGAGCTGGCCCGGCTCGATGAGCTGGTGGCAGCGGGGGCAATGGACCGGGCGCGGCCCGCCGGGGCAGGGGACAATCTCGGCAAGGCGCTCGGCGCTGAAGAAGAGGCGCTCGCCGGGGCCGGCCTGGATCTCGTCGTGATCTTCGAGGACGCGCAGGCCCAGCCACACGGGGTCGCCGTTGACGCGGATGCCGGGGGCGGCGAGCACAGGGCCCAGCGTTCGGTGCCGGTGGGGGTTCGGCTGCCCACCAGGCGGGCCTGGAACGAGGCGAGCGTCCCGGCCCGGGCCCGCCGGACCAGGGCTGCGCGCCGGGCGTGATCACATACGACCCCAGCGCGAGCCGGGCCGCCGCCCAGCCACCCATCGATGGGGCTTCAAACCAGAGAAAGGCCATGGGCACCTCCGGGGGTCTCGACGAGCATCTTTGGAATCAACATGCCCCCGATGTACCCCAGCGCGGGTCGGCAACACCGTACCATCTGAAGAGAATTTGACGCGGGGCCCGCGATCCGGGGTGAACCGGGAATTCGCCGCCAATCCGGATTCGCAGCCAGATGACAGGCCTCCGTGAGATGACTACAGTGCCGCCATGAAGCCCACGACCGGTAAAGCCCCTGGCGCGCTGTCCCGCGGCCAGGTGATCCGCCTCACCTACTCGAACGCGCGGCCGGATGATGATCCGAAGCTCTTCCGCTGCCGGGACGCGATGGCGTTCTGCGAACTGGCCGCCGCGTTACCGCGGGAGCGGTACGACTACGGCACGACGATCCACTTCTACCCCCGACGATGATCGGCGACTCGCGGCCTTTCCGGCCTTTCAACCGGCCGACGTGCTCGTGCTTACGACGCGGCCGCCCCTGCATGACAAGAACAGCCTGATCCCGCCGCGGCGGGTGATTCACGCGACGAAGACCGAGCTTGAGGCGGTGCTGTTCGAGGAACTCGGCAAGTACTTTGCGTTTTGCTCTCGCAAGTTCGTCGATCTGACTCCGCACGCCGTGGCGTGCCTGAAGGTGGCGGAACCCGAGAAGTGGGCCAGCCTTGAGGTCTTCGAGTATGGCGGCGCCAACATCCAACGGCACCACGTGCGGCACGCCGAGTTCCGGCCGCGGGCGAACCACGACTCCACCATCGTATTCTTCCTGCGCGCCAACCGGCTCCCCAAGATCCAATGCGATTTCGTCGCGAGCTTCGGCATGGACGGCTACGCGACGTTGATCTGGAACCGGCTCATCCGCCACCGCTTCCCCGAATGGCTGGACGGGCCGCGGTTTGTCATGGCCGAGCTTGTGTACCGCAAACCCATACCTGCCAAGCCGCTCACGCCGGCGTTCGCGGACGACCCCGACGCCTTCGAGGTGCGGGTGTTGACCTGACCCCGCTGCGCGTCGGCCTCACCTGCCGGCCAGCGCGTCCACCGCCGCTTGCTGAAACGCCTGCCGGAACGGGCTGCCGTCGCTGTTCCCGATGTCCGCGCGCTGCAACATCAGGATGAACGCCACGCCGCGCACCGGATCGCACCAGGCCTGCGTGCCCCACGCGCCGCCGTGCCCGAACGTGCCGGGCGCGAGCATGGCCGCCACGCCGGGGTGCGGCTTGCGCAGGATGCACGTGCCCAGGCCCCATCCGTAGTGGGTCCCCAGCGCTCCGGCGTCTTGCGATTGGAAGAAACCCGTCGGCAGGTCACCCGTCTGCACGGTCGTCAGCCACCGCATCGCCGCCGGGCTGAGGTAGCGTTTCCCGTCCCGCGTTCCTCCCGCCAGGAGCATCTGGCAGAAACGCGCGTAATCGGGACCCGTCGAGAACAGGCCGCCGTTCCCCAGCGGCGGGCGCCCCTCGACGCCGTAGTTGCCGGGCGCCGACGCCGGCTCAAGCGCGCCCGTGGTCCGGTTCTTGACGTAGGCGGTTGCCCGGTGGGCGGACGGTTTGCGCGCCGGGTAGAAGGTTGTGTTCGACATGCCCAGCGGCGCGAAGAGGTGTTGCTCGAGAAACACGTCGAACGGCTGACCGCCCACGACCTCCACGACGCGACCCGCGGTGTTGATGCCCGACTGGCAGTAGCGCCACTGCGTGCCCGGCTCGAACTGCATCGGCGCCGCCACGAACACCGGGATGAGCTCGGCGAGCGTCCGCGCCTTGCCCACGGCTTCGCGGTCGCCCTCGCCCAGACCCGAGGTGTGGGTCATGAGTTGCAGCAGGGGCAGGTTCGCCGGCTGGCCCGCGGGCGTCTTGAGGCGGGCAAACTCGGGAAGGTACTTGGCGACCGGGTCCGTGACGACGAGCTTGCCTTCGTCCTGCAACATGAGCAGCGCCACCGCGGTCACGGGCTTGGTCATGGAGGCGATCCAGAACATCGAGTCCGGTCGCATCGGCTCCTTCCGGGCGAGGTCCGCCAGACCGATCGCCTCACAATGGAGGACCTGGTCGCCGGTGACGACGACGGTGACGGCGCCGGACAGATCGCCGGCGTCCACCGCGGTCCGCAGGGCAGCCCCGATCCCGGGCAACTGGGGCGAGGCGGCGGACACGAGCAAGGGCAGGGCGGTCAACATGGGGACGAGGCGCGGGGCGAATGACATAAACCGGGTTTGTCAGCGGACGACTCTGGGTCCAATCGCTCGGCACAGATCAAGCGCGGGGATGCACGTGCGGCGCCGCGATAAGCGTTGGCCTGCGGAGCGACGCGGTTTGGTGTAGCGCAACCGTCGCAGGACTGCACGCGCAAAAGCGACTCGCGCATCGCAGTGGACCTCGCGAAGCGTCTGGAGTGCGAGCGGTTTACCGCCGCTTTTCGTAGGGCGAGCGAGTGCGCTCCACCAGCCAACGCTGGCGCTAACCCGCACGCGACGGCGAAATGAACCGGCCCCGGCAGACCCCGGACAGCCACTGCGATCCGCACCGTCGATCCACCCCCGGGCTCCATCCCCGGGCTTGCCTCCTGGCCGGTGGTTGCGGACGATCTGATCCCGCTCATGAAAACCGCCCTCCTCGCTCTGGACCAGGGCACCACCAGCTCGCGTGCCATCGTTTTCGACGCGGCGGGGAGCATCCGCGCCCAAGCCCAGCAGGAGGTCCGGCAGATCTTCCCGGAGGCGGGCTGGGTCGAACACGACCCGCAGGAGATCTGGCAGAGTCAGCTCGACACCGCACGGGAGGCGCTGGCCGGGGCTGGGTTGAAAGCCTCGGACCTCGCCGCCATCGGCATCACCAACCAGCGCGAGACCGCGCTGGTGTGGGATCGCCGGACGGGCACGCCCATCCACAACGCCATCGTGTGGCAGGACCGGCGCACCGCCCCGTTCTGCGATGCCCTCCGTCACGCCGGCCACACCGACCTCGTGCAACAGCGGACCGGCCTCGTGATCGACGCCTACTTCGCCGGCAGCAAGTTGCGCTGGATCCTCGACCACGTCCCGGACGCCCGCGCCCGGGCGGGCCGCGGCGAACTGGCGTTCGGCACCGTGGACTCGTGGTTGGTGTGGAACCTGACCGGCGGCCGCGCGCACCTCACCGACCGCACCAACGCCTCGCGCACCCTTCTCTACAACCTCCACACCGGCACCTGGGATGACGACCTGCTCCGGCTCCTCGACGTCCCGCGTGAAGTCCTGCCCGGGATCCGGTCCTCGAGCGAGGTCTACGGGGTCACGGCCCCCGGGGTGTTCGAGACGCCCGTCGAACTCGCGGGGGTTGCGGGTGACCAACAGGCGGCGTTGTTCGGGCAAAGCTGTTTCCAGCGCGGCCTCGCCAAGAACACCTACGGCACCGGCTGTTTCATGCTGATGAACCTCGGCGCGCAACCCACTCCCTCGCGGCATCAGTTGCTCACGACGGTGGCGTGGCAGGCAGGTGGGCAAACCGAGTTCGCCCTCGAAGGCAGCGTGTTCATCGGCGGCGCGGTGGTCCAGTGGCTGCGCGACGGGTTGGGCCTGGTGAAGTCCTCCGCCGACATCGAGGCGCTGGCCGCAACCGTGCCCGACTGCGGCGGGGTGTATCTGGTGCCGGCGTTCGCGGGCCTGGGAGCGCCGCACTGGGATCAGTACGCCCGGGGCACCATGACCGGCCTGACCCGCGGCACGACTGCGGGCCACGTGGCGCGCGCGGCGCTGGAGGGCATCGCCTTCCAAGTCGCCGACGTGCTCGCCGTCATGCGCCAGGACTCGGGCCTGGCCATGGACCAGTTGCGCGTCGACGGCGGCGCCAGCACCAACAACCTCCTCATGCAGTTCCAGGCGGACATCCTGCAAGTCCCCGTCGTGCGGCCGCGGGTCATTGAGACCACTGCCCTCGGCGCCGCTTACCTGGCTGGCCTCGCCACCGGCTTCTGGAAGAACCGCGGCGAAGTGCAACGGAGCTGGCAGGTCGACCGGACCTTCGAGCCCCGGATGAGCGCCGACGAAGCCGCGCATCGTTGCGCCCGCTGGACCGAAGCGTTGAACCGCGCCCGCGACTGGGAAGAACACTCGAGCGTCCAACCACCTTCGCCCGGTGGAACCCGCGTGAAGGCCCCTTAACCCCAAGCCCCATCACCCTAGCCGATGCTGTCCATGAACCCATCCACCTACCTCGGTCCCACCCGCCGGAAACCACGGTTGGCTCCGCTCCTTGGCCTCTTGCTCCTGGCGGCGGCGTCCGCGCGCGCCGCCGACGCCGCGCGGCCCAACATCCTGTTCATCTTCTCCGACGACCACGCCCAACACGCCATCACCGCCTACGGCTCGAAGGTCAACGAGACGCCGCACATCGATCGCCTCGCCCGCGAAGGCGTGCGCTTCAGCAACTCGTTCGTCGTGAATTCCATCTGCACCCCCAGCCGCGCCACGCTGCTGACCGGGCAGTACTCGCATCGCAACGGCGTGCCGGTGTTCAACCGGTTTGACGGCACGCGCGATCACGTGGCCAAACGCCTGCAGGCCGGCGGCTACCACACCGGCATCGTGGGCAAGTGGCACCTGGGCTCCGATCCGACCGGCTTCGACCGCTGGATCGTGCTCCCCGGCCAGGGCGCTTACTGGAACCCGGCCTTCCTCGTCCCCGGCCGCCGCCTCACTCTCCAGGGCCACTGCACCGACATCACCACCGACCTCGGCATTGAGTGGATCCGGACCCGCCCGCCGGACAAGCCCTTCTTCCTCATGCTCCATCACAAGGCCCCGCACCGCGCCTGGGAACCGGACACCCGTCACCAGGCCCTGTTCCGGAACAAGGTCATCCCCGAGCCCGACACGCTCTGGGACGATTACGCCACCCGCCCCGCCGCGCTCCCCCGCAACCAGCAGACCATCGCGCGCGACCTCACCCGCAACGATCTCAAGCTCGAGCCGCCCGCCGACCTCCAGGGCCCCGCCCGTAACCAGTGGCTGCAGCACGCGCCGACGGAAGTGACCGTCAACGGCCAGACCCTGACGGGCAAGGACCTCGTCCGCTGGAAGTACCAACGCTACATGCAGGACTATCTCGCCTGCGTTCAGGGGGTGGACGACGGCGTGGGCCGGGTGCTCGATTACCTGGACCAAACCGGCCTTGCCAGGAGCACCGTGGTGTTCTACTCGGCCGACAATGGTTGGTACCTCGGCGACCTCGGTCTCTACGACAAACGGTTCATGTACGAACCCGGCCTCCGTGTGCCCCTGCTCGCCCGCGGCCCCGGCGTCCAGGCGGGCCGCGTCCCCACCCAGATGGTCGCCAACATCGACCTCGCCCCCACCTTCCTCGACCTAGCCGGCCTGCCGATCCCGGCCTTCATGCAGGGGCGTTCGCTGCTGCCGCTCCTCCGCGGGGAGACGCCCGCCGACTGGCGCACCAGTGTGTACTACCGCTACTACCACGACCCCGGGCATCACAACACCGCCGCCCATCTCGGCGTCCGCACCGCCACCCACAAGCTCATTCATTACTGGAAACAGGATGCCTACGAGATGTTCGACCTCCTCCAGGATCCTGCCGAGCAGCACAACCTGCTCCATGATCCGGCCGAAGCCGCACAACCCGCAATCGCCGCCCGGTTCACCGCGCTGAAGGCCGAGATCGTGCGACTGCAGGAAGCGTACGGGGATGATGGCCAGTACGCCGACCCCGCAACCTGGCCGGCCGGCAGTGCCGACGGCCCTTTTGACGGCAAGCAGCCCGGCGGGATCAAGACCGTCGCCGAGGCCATCGCCCTTACGGTGGCCGACTGAGCCCTCGACAACCCACGAACCGCCGCCATTCCACCCCCCTGGGTCAAACATTGACATTTGACATTCTGGCCCGTGAACGACGGGACAACCGATTGCCCCGGGGCGGTGGTCGATGAATTGTCAAATGTCAATGTTTGACCCCATTGCCTCCGCTGGGCGCGGAAGGGGGTTGTCTGAACGACGGTTCCCCCGTAGAACCGGCCCATGACTGCGTCGCCCCACACGCCTCGCCCCCAGCCGTCGCGACGTACCTTTCTCCGCCACACCGGCGCCGCGGTTCTCACGTTGCCGCTGGCCGGCTCCGGACGGCTCCTCCGGGCAGACCGCCCGGGCACCCGCCAACAGCCGGCTCGGAATCGGCTTGATTGGCACGGGACGCCAGGCCTTCCACGCAAATCTCCTGCCGTTCCTGGCGTCGCCCGACACCCAGGTCGTGGCCGTCTGCGACGTGGACGCCTGGCGGCTCGGCAAGACCCGGCGGAAGGTCGAAGACTACTACGCCACGACCGCGTCGAGCGGCGGGTACCGCGGTTGTTTCACCACCGGGGATTTCCGGGAGGTCCTGGCCCGGCCTGACGTCGATGCGGTGATGATTTCGACGCCCGACCACTGGCACGCGTACATGGCGGTGGCTGCGGCGCAAGCGGGCAAGGACGTCGCGCTCGAGAAACCCCTCACCCTGGCGGTGCGGGAAGGCCGGGCGATCAGCGACGCCGTCAAGCGGCACGGCCGGATCTTCCGCACCGACACCGAAGTGCGTTTCGCCAACGAGTTCCGGCTCGCGTGCGAGGTGGTGCGGAACGGGCGGATCGGCCGGCTGCAGCGGGTGCAGGCCGGGGTGCCCAACGAACAGCCGGCGCTACCACCCACGCCGCAAGAGCCGATCCCCCGGCCTGGACTATGGCCTCTGGCAGGGGCCGGCTCCCGCCCGACCGTATGCGGCGACCCGGGTTCACCCCGTCGAGAACCTCAATGGCCGCCCGGGCTGGATGCAAATCCAGGATTACAGCCTGGGCATGGTGCTCAACTGGGGCACGCACCTGCTCGACATTGTCCAGTGGGCCAACGACACCGAGCGCACCGGCCCGGTCGAAGTCAGCGGCCACGGGACGTTCCCGACCGGGATGCTCTACGATGTGTTGCAGGACTTCGAGGTCCGGTACCGCTACGCCAACGGTGTCGAACTCCACTACCACATGGCCGGCCGGCCGTACGTCCGCTTCGAGGGTACCGACGGCTGGGTCGAGGCCGAATGGTGGAAGGGGGTCCAGGCGAGCCGCGACGAAATCCTCAAGACGAAGCCCGGCCCGGACGAGATCCAGCTCCCGCTGATCAATGAGAAGGTCGATTTCATCCAGGCGCTGAAGACGCGGCGCGAAACCCTGATCCCGGCCGAGGTGGGTCACCGGACCGCGAGCCTCTGTCAACTGGGCTGGATCGCGATCCGGCTCGGGACACGGCTCCATTGGGATCCGGCCGCCGAGCGCTTCACCAACTCGGACGAGGCCAACGCGCTCCTGGCCCGCCCAGAACGCGCGCCCTGGACCCTCGCTTCCCTGGAAACCGCCTGAGCCGGAGATCTCACATCCGGCTGTAGGCGCCGACGTGAGGAGGCTCCGGGGGCCGGCAGCAACGCCCCTTCGCCTCCTCACGATGGCGCCTGCAGGCCGAGCGGTTTCATGCCGAGGTCGAAGTATCCGGGCACAGCCAGATTACAGAGGAGTCCGTGGGATGGACCACAACACGGGTCGCCGCAAAAAGGCACAAGAAGCGCAAGAGGCCTGACTTCTTGCGTTTCTTGTGCCTTTTTGCGGCCAGTCCGGAATCCCTGGGTGTCGTCCAAGTTGTGACCTGGTCAGTAAGCCGAGACCGACGTCTGGCGTTCGCGGAGGGCGGCCTGGATGGCGACGTACTCGCTGAGGTTCTCGACGGTCAGCAGGCCCACCAGCCGCCCCTCGCGCACGACCGGGAGCAGTTGCAGTTCCTGGGCGCGGCCGCGGGCCAGGGCGTCTTCGACCAGTTCCTCCGGTCGGGCGACGTCGAACTGGAAGGTCATCACCTCGCGCACCGGCGTGGTGGGGCTGCGGCGGGTCAACGCCTCGATCAACCGCCGCCGGGTCAACACCCCCACGACCTGGTCCTGATCCACCACCGGGAAGTCCTGCTGGGCCCCCCGCCAGAATGAACTGAACCGCGCGGCCCAGGCTGTCGTCCGGCTCGAGCACGCGAAAATCGGTCATCATGGCGCGCTCGACGGTGACGCCGCCAATCGACGATTTGAACTCGGCGGCGCCTGCTTCCTGGCCGGCCCCGATCCACACGAAGAGGGCGATCAGGAGCAGCATCGGCAGCGGCAGCAGCAACCCCACCAGCGCAAACAGAAACGCCATGCCCTGACCCAGCCTCGCCGCCACCCGCGTGGCACGCGCAAACCCGAGGCGCAAGGCCAGCAACGCCCGCACCACCCGGCCACCGTCCATGGGGAAGGCGGGGAGCATGTTGAACAGCACCAGGAAGACGTTCAGGACCAGCAGGCGCTCGGCAAAATGCCCCCCGTCTCTGTCAGGTTGTCCAGGGGTTGCCATGCCCCGGCCAGGGTGAGCAGGACCGCGAGCGCCCCCCGCGATGACCACATTCACGGCCGGTCCGGCCAGCGCGATCCAGAGCTCCTGCATTGGTTCCTGAGGAATCCGTTCGAGCCGGGCCAGCCCCCGATGGGCAGCAGCGTGATGTCGCGTGTCTTCACGCCGTAGCGCCGCGCCATGAGAGCGTGGCCGAACTCGTGCAGCAGCACACAGAGGAAGATGGCGAGGAAGAACAGCAGGCCTTCGATCACGCGCAGCACGTCCTGCTCCGCCCTCCAATAGACCACGGCCAGGAATCCCAGCACCAAGACAAAGGTGAAGTGCAGGTAAACGTCGATGCCGAAGTATCGACCGATGCGAAAGGACCAGCTCATAGGGGTGAGAGGCACCGGGAGGAAGGCAGCTCCGGGACACCCTCCCCGGCGGCGCGACGCCCCCTCTATCGCGCAGTCGCGGCCCCGGGTCCAGCCACAAATCCGCCTTCGATGGACGACTGGACGACGCGCGGCGTGACGAACATGACGAGCTCCTTCTTCTGCTTGGCGTCGGTCTTGCCCTTGAACAGGTAACCCAGCACGGGAATGTCCCCGAGGAGCGGCACCTTGCGGACCGTCTTCGAGCTCGCCTCCTGGATGAGGCCGCCCAGGACAATGGTCGTGCCGTCGGGCACGCGCACCAGCGTCGAGGCCTGTTTGATGTCGATGACCGGTGCCGTGGCCGTCTTGCTCGGGGAAACGACGGTGTCGGCCAGCGAGCTCAGGGTGGGCGAGATGTCGAGCGTGATCCAGCCGTTTGAGGAAATCTGCGGGGTCAGGGCGAGAATGGTGCCCACGGTGATGGTGGTGATCTGGTCGCCCGAGGTCTGGATCGTGTTCCCCTGGTCCTGGAAGAAGGTGGAGGTCTGGGAGAAGAACGGGACGTCCGTCGCCACTTTGATCAGCGCGGTCTGGTTGTTGACCACCCGGACGCGGGGCTGGGAGATGACGCGGACCTCTCCCTGGGTTTTCAGGGCCTGGATGACCGCATCGGTCTTGAGGGCGGCCGAGGTGTCGGACACCGGGTTGCCGTTCGCATCCCGCCCCAACAGCCAGGTGTTTTGCGACGTCATGTTCAAGGCATCGGGCAACAACTTGAATCCCCCGGGCTGGGGAGCGAGGGTGTCGACGAGCACGCTCTGCGTGCCGAGGTAGGGGGAGGTTCGCTTGGCGATTTCGGCGACCTGCTGCCAGTTGACGCCCCACTGGAACTGGTCACCGAGGGTCACGTCGAACAGGCGCACCTCGATGTCGACCTGCCGCTCGACAATGTCATCCAGCGTATCGAGGTACTCGTCCACCCGCCGATGCGCGCTGGGGCGGTCGGTGAACTGGATGATGCCGGCGGTCATGTTGATGGCCAGCGTCTCCTTGCCCTTGGCGGTGAGGAGCAGGCCGAGCTCGTCCTTGATCTCCTTCCAGAAATCCACCTCGTTATCTTGTTGGAGGTTGATCGAGGAACCGCCCTGGCCGCTGCCCTGGCCGCCGCCCATCCCTCCGCCCATGCCTCCGCCACCCATCGAACCGCCTCCTCCCCCGCCCATGCCGCCGCCGCCCATGCCGCCGCCGCCCATGCCGCCACTGCCGGAGCTGGCGCTCGAGGCCATGGTGGCTGAGCTCTGCCCCTTGCCTTTGCGGCTCAAGCGCAGGTAATCCACCTGATAGGTCCGGGTTTCGGTGCTGCGGATCCGGATGAGGCCGCGATCCTCGACCCACGAACAATCGTTGGCCTCGAGCATCGCCCGCATCATCAGTTCCAGGGGCAGATCGCGCACCGCCAGCGTCACGGTCCCGCTCACGTCGTTGTCGGGGACAATGTTGAGCTGGTTGGCCCGCGCAAACATGGCCAGGGCCAGCTTCAGTTCAATCCCTTGCGCCTCGAAGCTGTAGAGACGTTTGCCGTCCGTGTGCGCCTGGATGGAGTCGACCACCGCGGCGCCCTGACCTCCCGCCGCTGCGCTGCCCGCGGCGGGCCGGGAACCGGTGCTGCCGTGGGGGCGGGGACGGGTTCAGGAGTCGGGGTGGGTGTTGGGACTGGCGCCGGAACCGGGACCGGCGCCGCTGCCAGGCGCACGGTCGGGGCAACCGACGGGGCGGGGTCCTCCAGGATGTAATCCGGCGGCGATTCGGGTTCCGCGGCCAACGCCGCGTTCAGGAAGGCCCCAATGCCCAGGACCAGCAAGGCCCCGGCGGCGCCTGGACGTTGCCGGGCGGTCTGGACGTGGATTTTCATGGTTCAGCGCGATTTCCCTTACGGCCCCACTTCGGCGCCAACCCAGAACTTGAGGGTGGCCACGGCGTGGCTGACGGAGTTCGAGCCGCCGTGGACCTGTAGTTCCACGAGATCGACCCGTTTGGACTGACGGCCCAGTTCGCCGAGGAAGCGCAGCAACCGCTCGTAGGCGGGGCGCACCCCTCGACCTGCAGTTTCGGCTGGACCAGCAGCGACAAAGTGGCGGGCTCATAGGCGGACCCCGTGTTGGTCCGCCCCTGAGCCTCGGGCGTGAGACGCGAGAACTCCGGCGTGGTGTCGAAGGCCAACGGCACCGCTTGGGCGCGGATCTCCTGCAGCCATTCCGCGAGCGACTCCGGCGTCGAGAAGAGCAACTCGATGGCGCCGCGGTATTCCGCGGCCAATTGCTCGATGTCCGCCGGGGAATAGCGGCCCTCCATCACCGCGATTTCCGCGGACAACCGGCTGACCCGGGTGCTGGCCTCACGCAGGCGCTGTTGAGCGGGCACCAACTGCTGGTAGGTCCACAGCAACAAACCCACCGAGCCGGCGAGCAGCGACCACGCCACGGTGCGCCAGACCCAGTCCCGCAACGTCAGCGGCGGCCCGCGCCGCCGCGCTTTGCCCGGGGCTGCGGCCGCGGCCGGGGGTTCGCCCGCCGGCGCGGCGGCCTGGTGGACCGTGGCCGGGCGGGGCGCCGTGACCGCGAGGCTGAGTCGACTCGCGCTGACGGGAGGGGATTCAGTGGCCGTCATGGCTGGATCACGCCTTCGAGCGAGAAGACGCGGTGGGCGGTGGGACGCATCGGCTTTTCCGTGTCGAGCTTGGACAACCAACTGGCCAGTGCCACGGCGGCGCCGGGCCGGCCGGGGGCGGGCTGGGTGGCGGCGTGGGCGCATCGAGTTGGACGTGGAACGGACCGGTGACCAGTTCGTTTGTGAGGGAAGCGACGGCCTGGGTGAACCGGGCCGGGGTGGGGTTGGTGTCGCCCGGTTGGGCCGTGCCCGCGATGAACACGCGCCAGCGCTCATCCTCCTTGCGCACGACGAGGTTGGTGACCAGCAGTTCGGGGGGCGTGGCCGTGCTGAGGTAGCCGAGCATCCACAAGGCCACGGGTGGCGGCTGGTGCAGGGCCACGGCGTCGACGAAATCCCGTCGCCGGGCCAGGTCGGCGTGCAGGTCCTGGAGCTCGCGGTGCCGGGCTTCGAGGGCGGCCGTCTGGGTGCGGACCGCCTCGAGATCGCGTCGGGCCGTTCGTCCGAGCTGGGCGAAGTAGGCCGCGCAACCGAGGCACCCCAGCACCATGAACGCGGTGGCCAGCGCGACGGCCATGCCCAGGCGACGCCTTTGCGGTGCCAGTTGCTGCTCGCGCGTGATGAGGTTGTGCGAGCTCCCCTTGACATGCCGCAACGCCTGGGTGGCCCAATAATCCTCCGTGTAGGGCGTCGGGCTCGGCCGGGTGGGGAGCCCCACCGGTTCCTCGAGCTCCGCCGCCCGCTCCGCGGCGTCCGGCCCGAACAGGAACAGGCCTTCGACGTTGACGCCGTGCTGCTGGTTGACAAACAGCATCGTTCGCCGGAGGTCGGTCGCCAGCGCGGCGGGGTTGTCACGCCACGTGCCCGCGAGGGACCGCACCAGGACCAGCCGACCGTCGCTGCGTCCGACCAGCACCGTGGTGGAACCGCCCGTGTCGCCGGCCAGCATCACCACCTGGGCATCCTTGCTGGGCAGTTCCTGCAGTTGACTGTGCAGCACCGCCGCGGGGTGCAGCACCGCCGCGAGATGCAGCCCTGCCCGTTGGGCGCCGGCGCACAGTTCATCCAACAGCGGTTTGGGGAAGAGGCTCAACAGGAACCGGGCGGTGCCCTTCACCGATTCGGCCGGCTCCGCGCTCCAGGCGACCGGGCCCGGGAAGAGGCTGCGCGCCTGCTCCAGGGCCAGCCGCTCCAGCACCTTGCGCAGCGCGGGTCCCTTGGCCGGCGGGGCGTCCACGAACTGGTGGGCCAGCCGCGGATGCGCCAGGACCAGGCAAACGGTCGTGCCCGTGTAATGCGTCCGGGCCACGGCCTCTTCGAGCCGTTCGCCAAACGTGTTCGTGCCTTCGGCCGGCTCCGGGCACTCCCAGGTCCCCTGCACCTGACCCCGGTGCAACGCCAGGGCGCGGAACTTCCGCCCCAGCCAGCTCACCGTCAGGGTGGTTTGCTGGGAAGTCGGGAGGCCATTCGAGCCACGTTTGCGCGATTGAACGTTCAGCATGGCGTGCGCGGCGAATCAGGAATTGTTGAACCGGATCGGCGTGATCCAGAAGTAGTCCGCCGGAGCCCGCGGCACGCGCGGCGGGTTCACCGACCACTGTACCGCGGGCCAGATGATGGAGCTGAGCACGTCGAACGCCGACACCAGCACCACCGGCCGGATGGCCAGATTGCTGCCGTCCCGCAACTCCACCACCTGCGGCGGATCCGTGTTCAGCAGCCGATAGTTCTTGGGCGCGCTCCGATCGATGATCACCTGCCAGAACGGACGGCCTGCCGGGTCCACCCGGAAGATCATGTGGCGTGGTGCGGCTTCCGCCAGGAATTGGGCGCTTATCCACCAGCCGTCCGGCGACACCGCGCTGCCGGTGATGATCTGGTTGCAGTCCAGCCGATGCTGCGAGAGCACCGTGCCGGCCGAACTCACCAGCGTGAAGTAGTGCCGCGTCTCCGGTGGCGAGGCCCACTGCACGCTCGAGACCACGAAGATCGACCCGGCCGTCGCCTCGAGCACCCGATGATCGACGTACCCGCCGGGCCGGTGGGTGGGCAAGGGCGCCTCGAAGGGCGCGCCGACCGCGAGGTCGACCCCCAGCGTCGCCAGCCGGATGGCATGGGTCGTCCGGCTGCCCAGGTCCACCAGCCAGGACCCGGCGTGGCTTTGCCAGTAACCCTCGGGGAAGTTCACGCTGATCGTGCCCTGGAATTCCATGTTGGTGCTGTAGACGGATGCGTTGGAGCCGTACAGCACATAGAGCCGGTCCCCCTGGATCACCGTCCGGCTGGGATCCAGGTATGGCAGACTCCATTGTCCCGCCCGCGCCGGGATGCCCGTGGCGTTGTCCAGGAAGTACCAGCGCATCGTGCTGCACCACAGCGTGCGTGTCTTGCTGTAGAGAACCACCCGTGCCAGCTCGCGCTCGACCGGCAACGGCGTGGGCGGTGTCCACACCCAGACTTGGGTGCCATTGGCGGCCCGACGTTCCACGATCGAGCTGTCCAGCGTGTCCCACACCGCGACGTAGCCCCCCCCGTTGAACGGCAGCAGGCAGTTCAGCGAGTTCGTCCCCCGACGGATTGGGCACCGGCAACGAGGTGCTGCTGAGCTGACAGCCCATCAGGAAGTCGCCCAGGTCCACGTCGTCCTCGGCCCAGCCGTGCGGGGCACCGGTCCACAAGCCCACCAGAAGAAGGCCGGAATAGAGCTTGGTATTCATGGTATGCAGGGTCAGGTTCGAACCGCAGGTCTCAGAACAGCTTCTCCCGCTCCGGTCCCAGCCAGACCCCACCGACGTTGGTGGGCACCCAGCTCGTCTTGGGAGCGTCCGGTCGATACGAAGTGAAGGTGATCTCCTCGACGCGCTCCCGTCCCTGCACCAGCACCTTCGCTGGCTCAATCCGCACAATGCGGTACCCCACCAACTCATCCCCTTCCCGAAACACCTTCTGGTCGATCACCGCCAGCCGCGCCCCCGTCTGCATCCAGGTCGCCCCCAGCCGGAACTGGCTCACGGGCGACTCCGGCGCCGGCCCTTCGGCTGCCGGCGGACGCACAGGCTGAAAAGGGTCCCGCACCGGATCGACCACCCAGCGCGGCGCCTCCCGGCGCAACTGCTCGGTATCCATGCGCACCAGCGCGATCCCCGCCGGGGCATTGGTGGCCGCTTGGGCGGCGGCGGAGTGGGTTGGGCGCGCGGCCTCCGCGGACGCCGTGACTCCCCGCCCGCTCGTGGGACGAGGCGGTGGTTCCCGCCCCCCACAAGCCCCAACTGATCGCCGCCACCGAAAGCAGCCCCCACCCGACGATGGCCCGGGTCATTCTCATCCCTCTCTCCAGTTTGCGCTGGCCTTCTTGTTGCAGTAGGTGAGCAGTTGCGAGGCCATCGAGCTCTGGGCCGTTGCCACCGCTGGCTTCTTGGCCGCCGCAAACCCGCTGTCTGCCCACACCACGTAGTTGCTCATGAAGACATACATGCTCCACGTCACGCTCGACTGGTTCACTCCACCCACCTTGTACACGTTCGGCGGGCCCGACATGAAGATCTCGTACGCCGCCTGCAAATCCTGGCCGGCCCGCCGTGGCGGCGGCAGACCCATGAACAGCCGCCCGCGCCAGAGGTTCTGCTCGTACACATACGAGGGCAGCGAGGAGTAGACCCGGTTGGCTGTGTCCGTCGTCAGATCTCCCACCACTTGCAACACCTGCAGATCGCCGGTGTGGCTGTGCAAACCCAGTCCGGTCCGGTTCACATAGAACGCCGCATGCAGCGGGGCGGGCAGGGGCACCGGGGCGTTTGTGTTGTCGATCGAGTACCGGCCCAGGTTGAAGGAGTTGTTGTTCAACACCACCTGCGTGAACAACGGGCGCAGATTCACCCGCTGCACCAGCAGGTCGCTCCAGTCCCCGCCCCACGTCCAGCCCGGCGGTCGCACCCCCGTCCGGCGTGTCCCAGATCAGGTTGAAAATCGTCGCGGCATTAGTGCCGGGCGCGGTGATCACCGCCGGCAGCGCCGCGCCCAGGCTCGAGAGCAACAGCACGCGCGCATTCGTGATGCTGGTCACTCCTGCCGGCCCCTGGACATACGGCAGGTTCGCCACCGTGTTGCTGCCCAGCCGCAGGCCTGGATCCATCAGCAATACCCGCGGATTCCCCACCGCATTCGACGCCGTCTCCGCGAGCGGCAGTCCCAGCGTCGCCGCCAGATCCGCAAACACCGTCGCTGGCGCGGGCACACGCCGATTGGCGAGCACATGCTCCGCCAGTCCCTGGCCCAACCGGCTTAGCGCGTTGGCCTCGCGTTCTCGCGCGGCGGCCTCAATCTGGCTCAACAGACTCGGCGTCACCGCGGCCGCCAGAATCGCCAGCACCCCCAACACCCCGGCCAGCTCCAGCAGGGTGAACGCCCGTTCCCGCCGGCCCCACCCGCCACCCTGTCCGGCGGACTTCCAGGCTGCACGGCCTGCAAGCCCCTCCTGTGGTGCGGGCTTCCAGCCTGCACGCTCCCCGCCGACGGTCCCGCCGCTCACGCGTCTTCCGGAGAACTCTGTCGAGGGTGTGGATGCGGGTGCGTGCATGGCCTTGCCTCAGTTGGCGCTCGCATTCTTGTCACAGTACGTCCCCAACTCCGACGCCATGGCTGCCTGGGCCGCCGTGACTGCCGCCTTCTGGCCGGCCTGGAACCCGCCCTCGGCCCAGACCACGTAGTTGCTCGTGAACAGATACATCTTCTCCGTCAGGCTGCGCTGGGTTACCGAGCCTACCTTGTAACGGTTCGGCGGTCCGGACAGGAAGAGTTCATAGGCCCACTGCAGGGTCTCGCCGTCGTGCTTCTGAGCAGCGGTCCCCTTGTAGTACTCGCCCCGCCACTGGCCGTCCTCATACACGAACGTCGGACAGAGATAGTGAGGTGGTCCGTTGGTCACACTCACCACATCCTGCAACACCTGCCTGGCCTGCAATTGCCCGGTGTCACTGTGCAGGCCGATCAGCGTCCGGACAAAGTACAGCGAACTGAAGGCCTGACTCGGCAGCGCCGCCTGGTTGTTCGTGTTGTCGATCGAGAAGCGTCCCGTCTGCGCGGACTGATTGCGCAGCATGACCTGCGTGAACATCGGCAGCAGGCTCAGCCGCCCGATCTTCACATCCGCCCAGTCCCCCCTGTCCATCCCGCGGGCGCCACCTGCTCACCCGCGTTCCAGAGCATCTCAAAGACCGCGGCCGCGTTCGTGCCCGGCGCGGTGACCGATGTCGGCAACGGACGTCCCAGGCTCGACACCAGCATCACCCGGCCGCCCTCGACATTCGTGACCCCCAGGAACGGCTGCACAAAGGGCAGTGTCGCCACCGTGTTCGTCCCCAGACGGAGCGCCGGGTCCACCAGGTAGACCCGCGGATTGCCCCGCGGGTTGGTCTGCACCGAGGCCAACTGCCAGCCAATCGCCTGGGCGATGTTTGTGAACACCGTCCCCGAAGCCGGCAAGGAACGAGTGTCGAGAATATGATTCCGCAGGCCGCCCACCATCACGCTCAGCGCCTCCGTTTCCTTCTGCCGGGCGGCCGCGTCGATCTGGCCCAGCTCCGTCGGCAACAGCGCCATCGCCAGAATGGCCATCACCGCCATCACCCCGATCACCCCGAGCAGGGAGAAACCGGCTGATTGCGGCGAACGTTTATGTCCGGCACTCCGTCGATCGGCCCGGCCGCGGACCGGGGCTTTCCCGGTCGGTTTCGTACCGACCGGGCGACGGAACACGGCCACCCGCCACGATGCCGTCTCGAAGCGCTTGAGTGGTACCGGCGCGGCGCTGGACCACACGCCACCCGCCACCGGGATGGCGATAGGGCAGGCGACAGGCGGGTGTGGTCCAGCATTCATACCGCGCCTCAATAGTAGATGAGGTCGCCCGAGTAGTCGCTCAGGCCCGTGGCCCCGGCACTGGATTGCTCGTAGCCCGGTATGTGCGGCCACGGCGGACCCCCGTAGAAGTAGTCCAGCGACCATTGACCAAAGTTGTAGAGGAAGCCGTACATGGCATCGATGACCCATTGCTGGGTCGAGTAGCGTCGGGTCCCTCCCGGGGGCGGCGGCGCGGCCAGGAAGCGATCCACCATCTCGCCAAACCACCCATTCGCGCGGTTGGGTCCATAGCGCAGGTACCTTCCCCACCGGCCATTCTCAAAGGTATAGCTGACATCCTCCGCCAGATACTCGCGGGCTTGCAGCGAGTTGTCAGAGAAGTGGAAATTCAGGACCGTCCCCCGCAAGAGCCAGAAGTCACGGCGACTGCCGGAGGCGATGCTCGTCAGCGTGTTGGTGGTCTCGACCGAGTAGGGGGCGGCGCGCAGAAAGTCCACGTTCTCCAACACCACCCGGCAGAACAAAGCCCCCAGATCCACCCGCTGAATCCTTAGATCCTCCACGGCGCCCTGCCACGTGCCCTGGAGACACGCCGGCACCCCGCCCGCTGCACTGGTCCACATCGACTCAAACTCGGCCGCCGTCGGCCCCGTCGTGCGGTTCGGCAACGGCGCGCCGACGCTGGAGACCAGCACCATCCTGACGCGACTGGGTTGCGCACTCCCGGCCGCCGTCTGGACATACGGCAGCGTGCTCGGCGTCGCCCCGACCTGACACGCCGGATCGGCCCAGACCCACCGGGGATTGCCGCCCGCCGTTCTTTGGACGCGGTCGAGTGACACCGCCATCTCCGCCGCCAGCGTGGCCGGGACGTTCGTCGCGGCCGGCAGCACCTTGCTGCGCACGGCGAACTGCTGCAGCGTCTGGGACATCGTCGCCAGGGAGTTCGCCTCCGCGGTCCGTGCCGCCATCCGCATCCGGGTCATGATGTTCTCCGCCACCACGGCTGCCAGCACGGCCAGAATGGCCAGCACGGCCACCGTCTCGATCAGCGTGAAGCCGCGTGCGTTGTGACCCGCCGGCGACGGACGCAGGGCCGACGTTGGCTCGGGGGGAAGACAGGAGGCATTCATGGCTCGACAGGGTTCACTTGATCGCCCCCAGCATCCCCACAATGGGAAGGAAGATCGCCACCGCCACAAACCCCACCACGCCCACCAGGAACAGGATCATGGCCGGTTCGGCGATGCTGAAGATGTGTTTGATCTTCCGCGGGACAACCACGTTGTAATACTCGGACACGTTCTCGAGTGCCCGGTCCAGGTTTCCGGTCTTCTCCCCCATCACCACCATCCTCTGCAGCAACGACGGAAAGACCGGATGCGCCGCCATCGCTTCACTCACCGTCTGCCCGGTCTCGACCCGCCGGGCCACGTCCTCAATCACCAATCCCAACCAGGTGCTGCCCACCAGTCCCACCGTCATCCGCAGCGAATCCACAATCCCCACTCCCGAGCGGTACATCACCGCCAGATTTTGGGCGAACCGCGACACCGCCAGCATGTGGACCAGGTCCCCAAACAACGGCAGGCGGAACCGGAGCTTGTCATAGAGAATGGCGAACTTCACCGAACTCTGGTTGCCGACCTTGATCCCCAAGGGCACCCCGATCAGGAACAGCGTCCAGATCCACCACGTCTGCTTCGCGAAGTCGCTGATGCCGAACACGATCACCGTGGGCAGCGGCAGGTCCACCTTGGCCGCCGTCAGCAAGGACACAAACCGCGGCACCACGAAGGTGAACAGGATCAGCACGAACGCGCAGACGACCACCAACACCACCGCCGGGTAGATCGTTGCCTGGCGCACATCCGCCAGCACTTGTTCCTGCCACTCGAGATACCGGCGCAGTTCCGCGAAGGATTCCGGCAAGGTGCCGCTGCTTTCCCCGGCCTTCACGAGGCTGGCGAACTGACGCGAGAACACCTTCTGCCGGACCATCGCCTCGTACAACGTTGACCCGGACTCCACCTCCTCGCGCATCTGCCGCAGCACGTCCCGGAACGCGGCACTCTCACAGTCCTCCGCCACGACGTTGAGCGCGGTCACCATCGGAATGCCCACCCGCAGTTGGAAGGTCATCAGGATGCAGAAATTGATGAGCTCCCGCCGGAGTCCCCCGCCGGAGAGGCGCCGTCCCCCGTTTGCCCCGTGCCTTGGCCGGCTTGGCGGTCCGCGCTTCCACCAGCCAGACGCCGCGACTTTGCAGCCGGCTCTCCAGACTTTCCTCATCGGCGGCTGCCAACTGTCCGGTCACGCGAGTACCGTTGCTGTCGATCCCGACATACTCGTACGCCGTCATGGTGCTGCCGTCTGTCATGCGTCCTTTGGTCGGTTCTCGCGTCTCCGTCTGCCTTGGTACGCCGTCGGTGGTATGCGGCCGGCGCGTGACGGAGGATCGGTTAGGGGGCCTGCCTCATAAAGGGTGAATCCGTGCCCTTTCCTTCTTTGCATGCGGCCTTTAGTCATTCTCCCGTAGGATCCCGTGGCACGGTTTGAGTCTCGTGACCTCGACTCCTACCACCCCACCGTCGCACGGTTTGAGTCTCGTGACCTCGACTCCTACCGTCACACCGTCTTCACCGTCCGCAGCACTTCTTCGAGCGTGGTTTCGCCGGCATAGACCCGACGCAGGCCGTCCTCGAACATGGTCTTCATGCCGCCTTCCCGCGCCAGGCGTGCGTATTCCTGGGCACCGGCCCGGTGCACGATCGCTTCATGGAACCGCCCGTCCAGCAGCATCAGCTCGAAGATCCCCACCCGGCCCCGATACCCGGTTTTCTTTGCAGGCCGGGCATCCCACGGCCCGGCGCAGAGCCGGCACCGGCCCGGCCGGCGGTTCCACGTCCAGTCGGCTGAACACCGCCGTCGGCTCCGGCACCGGCTCCTTGCAGCGATCACAGAGTCGCCGCACAAGCCGCTGAGCCAGCACCCCGATCAGGCTCTCGGGTAGCAGGAACGGCTCCACGCCCATATCAATGAGACGCGGGATGGTGCCAGGCGCGTCATTGGTGTGCAGCGTCGTGAACACCAGGTGTCCCGTCAGCGCCGCACGTACCATCAACTGGGCCGTCTCCGCATCCCGCGTCTCCCCCACCAGAATGATGTCCGGGTCCTGACGCAGCAGCGTCCGCAACCCGGCACTGAAAGTCAGACCGATCTCGTCCTTGATTTGCGTCTGCCGGACGCCAGGCATCCGGTACTCAATCGGGTCCTCGAGCGTGAACGTGCTCACGTCGGTCCCCGACACCTCCCGCAGAATCGCATACAGGGTGGTGGATTTGCCGCTCCCGGTCGGGCCCGTCACGATCACCACGCCGTACGGACGCTCGATCGCGGCCCGCAACTGGGCTTCGTTCTCGGGTGTCATTCCCAACCCGCCGATGCTCAGCAATTGCGCGCTGGAGTTGAGGATCCGCACCACCACGTTCTCCCCGTAACACGTCGGGAGGGCCGAGATCCGCAGGTTGATCTGCTTCCGTCCCACGTACACGGTCGCGCGCCCGTCCTGCGGCAACCGCGTCTCCGCCACGTCCATGTCGCCCAGGATCTTCATCCGGGTCGTCACCGGCGATTGCAGGGACTTGGGCACCAGCACATCCGGATACAGCACGCCGTCGATGCGCACCCGGATGCGCATCATCTTCTCCTCAGGTTCGAAGTGGATGTCGCTGGCCCCGATGTTGACCGCACGGACAATGATCTGGTTCACCAACCGGATGACGGGCGCCTCGTCCTGGCTGGCCGCGGCCAGATCCACTTCTTCCTTCGTCACCAGCCGCGACCCCACCACATCCTCGGCGATGATCTGGTCGATCGATTCCTGGATCGTGCCCCCTTCCTTCTGCAACCGGTCCAGATAGGTCAACACGTCCTGGTCGGTCGTCACCACCGCCTCGATGTGACATCGCGTCACCGCCGTCAAGAGGTCCACGGCGAGCACATCCAAGGGATCTGCCATGGCCACCGTGAGGGTCCCGTTCACCCGACCCACCGGCAGCGCCCGCAGCTTCCGACACAGATCCAGCGGCACGAGCTCGAGCAGCGACGGATCCGGCCCCACCTTGGTCAGGTCCACCACCCGCGTGCCCGCTTCCTCGGCCATGAAGCGCGCCAATTGCTCGCCACTGACCAGCGCCAAATCCACCAGGATGGCGCTGAGTGCTCCGCCGCGACGCCGCTGTTCACGCTGGGCCAGATCCAACTGCCCCTCCGTGATCAGTCCGGCCGCGATCAGGCGTTCACCGAGACCGGTCGCCATGCGGGTTGGGGCTGGGGTTTGGAGGAGCATGGGGGGCGGGTGGGACGGTGGGGCGGTGCGACGGTAGTGTGGTAGGAGTCGAGGTGACGAGACTCAGTCGGTGCGACAGTGTGGGTCTGGGTGGTGAGGCTATCCGCAAGGCACACACGCCTCTGACTTCTCTGGCCGCGGAACAAGGCGGGGCGGACATCGGATTCCGAGCCGCCCGCCTTGATCTGTGACCAGTTAGTCCAGCGTGTGCAAGTGATGAGCGTGTAGGCCCGGATTACTTGTGGGCGATGTAGATGTACACCGTCGTCAGGCCGTTCGCATCCGCCGCCGCATAAATGACGCGTCCCTTGTCGTCCAGGTTGCCCACCGCCGGGATCTCGTCCCCGCTGTCAGGAGTACCATCCGGGTCTGCTGCCACCGCGCACATCGCGGTCCCGTCCAGACGCTTGCTCAGTTCATACGCATCGGCGACCGGAACACCTACGATCTTGCACTGCACGACATTGCCGCTGGCCGACACGTTGTTACCATCGAGCTTGTTGAAGCGGTTATTGGCACCAACACCGGCGGTCGCAGCCGTCTTCACTTCGCAGGCCCACGCTGTCCCTATGCGGGTGGCAAAAGGACGTTCGAGGTCGCCGTTCGTGATAAGGACATTGTCGAAAGTGTCGTTCGGCGTAAAGCCACCCTGCTTGGCGAAGTAATTCATCGTCGCAGCCTTGACGCCATTGATGCTGGCAATAGCGTTGTTGTACCGAGACTCCTCGATGGCCGAGAAAATCTTGGGGACGAGAATAGCGGCGAGGATGGCAATGACTGCCAGCACACCCACCATTTCGATGAGGGTGAAGCCCGTGGGTTTCTTCCGATGGTTGAGTCTCATACGTAACTGCGTCTTTCGCCTCTTCCGGGATCTGCGGGGGATTTTGCATTACCGCGGATAGAGGTCGAGGCCTCCCAGATGGAAGAGGATGTCTGTTTTGAACCGTTCCCGGCTCCGATAGCCGAAGGCTTTCTTGACCAGGCCGGCGATGCGGTTGTTCAACCCTTCCAAGGCCGCGTTGCTGATCCGATGGGTGAAGTAGGTCACGATATTGTCCAAGTGCTTCTTGAAGCTCCGGGCCACCTCCTTGATGGGGCCCAAGCGCGAGCGGATCGCCCAACTGTACCACGAGTGGAAGAACTCCTTCCCTTCCTCGACGCTCTGGCTGGCCCAGAAGTCGCGGAACATTTCCTTGATCGCCCAGGCGCGACTGGTCTTGAGTTTCTGCCCGCGCAACTGATCGAAGCGCTCCTGGTGGGCCGGGGGAGGTTTTCCCAGCCATAAAGCCACACGTACTTGGTCCCCGCCAGACGCTCGTCGCCCGCCGCGCTCAACGCCCGGTGCTCGGCCCGACGCACCCGGTCCACCGCCCGCCCCAACATCTGGCTCAAGTGATAGGGGTCGTGGACGATCTTACGGGCCGCCTCGGGCACGTGTTGCACCGTCGCTTGGAAGTACGGCGCCCACAGGTCCATCGCCACCGCCTCCACCGCCGCCCGATGTTCCGGGGAACGCCCCTGCCAATAGGCCTCCAGCGTCTCTTGGGTGCGTCCGTCGCCCACGTATTCCACCGTGGCCGAACGCCCGGGCTCCAAGTTCGCCACCACGGTGACGTAGTTCTGTCCCCGGCCCGCACTCTTTTCGTCCACCCCCAAGCGCCGCACCGGCTGGGTCTGCTTGCGAAGCAACCCCCGCGCCACGGCCCGTTGCTTGATCCCATCGGCCTCGTCCCAACTGATCCGCAGCCCCTCACAGACCGCGCGGATCGAACACTCCTGCAAGAGGTCGATCGCCAGCCGCTCAAAGCGCTTGGTGAAACGTCCGTAGGGCTCGGCCCAGGGGACCTGCACGGTGAGGGTGCCGTGCTCCGGACAGCGAACCCGGGGGACCTTCGCCACAATCAGGGTCTGGAACTCGCAACTGTCCAGGTGGCGCCACCGGCGCTGGTCCCAGTCTTGGATGTGCATGCGGCACTGACACTGGGGGCAGGCCCAGGTCGACTCGGTGCATTGGACCTGGACCTCGATGCGGCGCGGGGCCAACTCCAGGCGCACGGCTTGGACCTTCCAGGGGGCCGTCAATCCCAGGATCTGCTGATACAACTCATGATCGTGCATCGGGGCAGCGTAGCAGGCGAAGCCGGGTCGTCACGCCCTGGGGAAACCCGAGAAGAAACGTCACCCAACGGCACCAAGGAGGTGGGGGCCTTTCCGGCGCGGGCCGCTGGGGCAGCCGTCGGGGTGCCGGGCCCACAGTACCTCCAACGCGTCCCTACCCCGACGGCTGCGGCCCGCGCCTGCCCAATGACTTTTCCCCCGGGATTCCCGGAAGAACCCATCTTTCTATGTGCGATCCTTGGTCGCCGCGCCCCGAGGGAAACGTACCCCGAATGACCATCCAGCCACCGGGGTCGGGGCGCAGCCCGAATCGTCAGCGCACCTCAAGCACCGGCGGTGCCAGAGCGAAGGGAGAGGAGCGTGTGGTGAACCCGGGGGCATGGGAACCAGATGGAAGCGATCATGGGGCGCCTCGGCTGAAGAGATTCACCGCAAGCCGCTTCCATCAACGCAACAACCCGACTGCAGAAGTTGGCAGAGGGATCGGGTAGACACTCTTGCCTACGCAGTCGCACGGAGGCCTTCAAAGGCTGTTAGGGCTTGGTTCTGTCCAAACCGTGGACACCTCTGTCCACGCCGGCAGGATGAGCTTGTGACCCGGAACGGCGTGTCCGAAGACGCTGAACAGGGGCGTCTTCAAGCCCATGATCCGAGCTTCCGGACGGCGAGTGCTTCCGTCGGGCGGGGACGATGGAGCAAGGCCGGCGGAACCCAATGCGCCTGGTAATGAGCGTAGACATGGCTCCCACCCCGGTAGGAGTCGAGGTAACGAGACTCTGCCCCTTGGCGTGAGCCTCCTGACGTCGGCTCCTACTGGGGAGGTGCGGTAGGAGTCGAGGTGACGAGACTCTGCAGTATCCCGCTCCTGCGTCGCGCGAGAGTGCGGCCCCGTGTCGTGGCCCCGGGGTTGAACCGGCCTCAGGCTCGGGGCAATCTCGGCGCGTGCAAACTCACCGATGCGATACCCTCCCGTCGTCCTGCCGAGGCGGGCTCCGTCCCCGGCAGTTCTCCATGAACCTGTGGTGCGGGCTTCCAGTCCGCACCCTGCGCGGTTCCTGGCGCCTGAGCAGGACCGGCCGGAAGAAGCCTCTTGCCGGGAACGGAGGTTTCGTTTCGGGCACGGTCGCCGACGGGCGCTCGCGGAGTGGCCGGGCGTGGCGACCGTTCGATTTGGCGGGCGCGTGGCTGGTGGGGTTCTGTCTCGGACTGGCCGGGCTTGGGATCGTCAGCCATGGCGCGGAGGCGGTGCCGGGCCGCAACGTCATCCTGGTGTTGGCTGACGACCATCGCCATGACTTCATGGGCTTTCATCAAGGCGCGCCCGAGTGGCTCGAGACGCCGGCGATGGACGCCATGGCGGCGCGGGGGGCGCATCTGGTCCACGCGTTTGTCACCACGTCGCTGTGTTCGCCCGCGCGTGCCTCGATTCTGACGGGGCAGTACATGCATCGGCACGGGATTGTGGACAACCAGCGGCCCGAGCCGGCGGGCACGACTTTCTTTCCCCAGTACCTCCAGCGGGCCGGGGTGGCCACTGCACTGGTCGGCAAGTGGCACATGGGCCACGCCGACGACCACCCGCGACCGGGTTTCGATCACTGGGCCAGCTTCCCCGGCCAGGGCGAGTACTTCGACCCGACCCTGAACCTCAACGGCCAACGGCGTCGCTTCGAGGGGTACGATGCCGACGTGCTGACCACCGAAGCGCTACGTTGGCTGAGCGAGGAGCGGCCGAAGGACCGGCCCTTCTACCTGCATCTGGCCTTCAAAGCACCGCACTATCCGTTCACACCGGCCGCCCGCCACAAGGGACGCTATGCCGGCAAGCCGATCCCGTATCCCGACACCATGGCGCGCACGGAGCAGAACTACCGCACGCAACCGCGGTGGGTGCGGGAGCGGCGCCAGTCCATTCACGGGATTGACCACATGGAGACGGGGGCGATTCGACCACGACCCGGTGCCCAGCTTCGCGGACTGGTACTACGGCTACTGTGAAGCCATCCACAGCGTGGACGAGAATCTCGGCCGGCTCTTGAGTTACCTCGAGGAGCGCGGCCTGGCGCAGCAGACGCTGGTCATCTATACCAGCGACGGCGGCTTCCACCTGGGCGAACACGGCTTCTACGACAAACGCGACGCCTTCGAGCCCTCGATGCGGGTGCCGCTGCTGGTCTGGGCGCCAGGTCTGGTCCGGCCCGGCACCCGGATCGAACAGATGGTGCAGAACATCGACCTGGCCCCGACGATTCTGGACGTGATGAAAGTGGCGACGCCGCCAGAGGCCCAGTTCGCCGGGCAGTCCTTCCTTCCCTTGCTCGAGGGAAGACCCGTTCCCTGGCGCGACCATGTGCTCTACGAGTATCACTGGGAATGGAACTTCCCGGCGACGCCGACGATGCTGGCCATCCGGACCCGGGAATCCAAGTACGTGTACTACCACGGGATCTGGGATATCGACTCCTTTCACGACCTGCTCCTCGATCCGGCCGAACGGCACAACCTGATCGACGTCCCTGCGTATCAGGACCGGATCCGGGCGCTGCGGGAGACCTTGTTCAACGAGTTTGGTGCGCGGGGCGGGCTGGACACCCCGCTGCGGATCCCGGCGGGCGAACGATTGGACCAACGAAAACTGCCCTGACCTGACGACGAACCTGGTTGCACGACTCTCGCTTGGGCTCCTGGCGCTTGGGGGCGGTGGAGCGAGGGCTTGCAGCACGACGAGTGCGGCGGTCGAGATCCTCGGGGATCCCTGGGGAGGCCGCAGGTGTTTGCCAAGGCAGGACCGCTGTCTGGCGTCGTGCTGGATGACGCGGTGGCGATTGCCTCCGAAGTCGGGATGGCAAAGGACGCGGCTGTGGACGAGCGGCTGGTCAGTCCGTCGCACCGGCCCCAACGACCCGGGCGGGCCTGTGCCATCGAGTGCGCCAGCGTGGACTCGCAGAGGCGGGAGAGTCGGGGGCACCGGCTCAACCCAGCCGCGCCTGAAACAGTGGGCCTCCGTACCGCGCCTTCTTGCCGAGCTCGGCCTCGATGGCCAAAAGGCGGTTGTACTTGGCGATGCGCTCGGAGCGGCAGAGCGATCCGGTCTTGATCTGGCCCGCCCCGGTGCCGACCGCGAGGTCGGCGATGAAGGCATCCTCGGTTTCACCCGAGCGGTGCGAGATCACCGCCCCGTAGCCGGCCTTCTGCGCCATGGCAATGGTCTCGAGCGTCTCGCTGACCGTCCCGATCTGGTTGAGCTTGATCAGAATGGCGTTGGCGATGCCGTCGCGGATGCCTTCAGCGAAGATCTTCGGGTTGGTGACGAAGTTGTCGTCGCCGACCAGTTGGACCTTCTTGCCGAGCGCCTGGGTCAACGCCTGCCAGCCGTGGTGATCTTCCTCGCCCATGCCGTCTTCGAGGGAGACGATGGGGTACTTCTTCAGCCACTGGCCCCACAGCGCGATCATCTCCTCGGGGGTCTTGCGCGACCCGTCGGACTTCTTCATCACGTAGTTGCCGGCCTCGTAGAACTCGCTGGCCGCCGGGTCCAACGCGATGGCGATGTCCTTGCCGGGCTTGTAGCCGGCGGTCTTGATGGCCTCCAGGATCACCTCCACGGCCTCCGTGTTGGTCGTCAGGTTCGGCGCGAAGCCGCCTTCGTCACCGACGGCCGTCACCAACCCGCGCTTCTGGAGAAGCTTCTTGAGGGTGTGGAAGGTCTCCGCACCGTAACGGAGCGCCTCGGCGAAGCGGGGGGCGCCGAGGGGGAAGAGCATGAACTCCTGGAAATCGACGTTGTTGGTGGCGTGGGCGCCGCCGTTGAGGACGTTCATCATCGGGGCTGGGAGGACGTAGGCGCCGCGCCCGCCGTGCAACCGGCGCAGATAGGCATAGAGGGGCAACGCGGCGTCCTGCGCGGCCGCGCGACACACCGCCATGGACACGCCGAGGATGGCGTTGGCGCCGAGCTTGGACTTGGTCTCTGTCCCGTCGACCTCGCGCATCAGGTTGTCGAGTTCCTCCTGGTCGGCCGGGGATTTGCCCTTCACCTTGGGGGCGATGACCTTGTTCACGTTGGCCACGGCCTGGAGCACCCCTTTGCCGGCGTAGCGCCGGGCGTCGCCGTCCCGCAGTTCCACGGCCTCGCGAATGCCGGTGGACGCGCCGGAAGGGACGGCGGCCGAGGCGGCGATGCCGTTGGTGAGGGTCACGGTCACGGACACGGTGGGATTGCCCCGGGAATCCAGGATTTCGAGGGCGTTGACTTTCTGGATCTTGGTCATAGGTATTCGAAGCTGAGGGTTGTCGAGGGGAACGGGGGGAAGCCGGTCACTTCTTCACGATCAAGACGCTGCAGTGGGCGTGGTCGCTGATGCGGTCGGCGGTGTCGCCCAGCAAGCGGCCCCACAGTTCCGAGTGATCGCTGTGGCCCACGACGATGAGGTCGAAGCCGCCTTCATCGGCGAACTTGACGATGCTCTTGGCCGGGTGGCCCCGCCGGGTTTCACACGCGATGGGGATTCCGTGTTGGGCCGCCACCTCACTGACTTCCCGCTGCCGCTCCTGGAAATATTCGTCGGCGGCTTCGGCCTCGCTCTCGGGTTCCCCGGGCAGGTCGGTGTAGCGCGGGAGGGGTTCGCGCACCCAGAGGGCAGTCAGGGAGGCGTTGAATTGCCGGGCCAGCACGGCCGCCCGCCGTAAGGCCGCCTGGCCGCCCCTTGAACCGTCGTATCCTGTGAGAATCTTCGTGAACATGATCTAACCTTTCGCGGCTGCGTTCTGTGTGACCTGCCGGCCGTTGATCCGTCGCTGGTACAACCGTCCCCACGCCGTCATCGTGCGGACGGCCGGCTGGAAAAACCGCTGCGCGATGAGGGTGGGCACGAAGGCGCTCAGGATCACCACGGTGACGAGTACGGAGTACTGCTGCTGGTCGATGATCTGATTCTGCAAACCGAACAGGGCCGAGATGGTCCCGAAGGTCAGGCCAGTGGACATGAGCAAGGCCGTATAGTGAGCCTGGCCCGAGCGCATGAAGAACAGGCGCGAGAGGGGCCAGACACCCACGTACTTGGTGACCATCTTCAGCCCCAGCAGGACGAGAATCACGCCCAGACCGGCCCACAGTGCCCCGAGCGACACATACAGACCGGCCTTGATGAAGTAGAACGGCGTGAAAATGGCGAAGGCGATGCTCCGCATCCGATGCACCAGTGTCTTATCCCGCAGGAACACCCCCGCCACCACCAAACCCAGCAGGTACGCCGGCAGGACGGCCTCGCTCTTCGCCGTGGAGGCCAGGCCACCGAGGAAGAACAGAACCAGGAAGAGGAACTTCACCTCCGGTTCACTCACCCGGGTCTGGCCCAGCCGGCTGATGAGAAACTGCGTCCACCGCGGCATGAACCAGAGCACCACGGCGGCGACGGCCACGAACACCACCAGCCACACGTTGAAGTCGGCGAACAGCACCCCCAGCGCAAGGACGGTCCCGAAGTCGGTGATGAAGCAGGCCGCCAGCAGCATCTTGCCCATCGGCGTGCTGCCCAAGCCCCCTTCGATCATCACCGCGTACACCACCGCCACGCTGGTGGTGGAGAGGGCGATGCCAGCGATCCAGGCCTGCCGCATCGGCCATCCCAGCACGCCCTGGGCGAACAGCCACACGCCCAGGAAAGGCAGGAGGAAGGACGACACGCCAATGGTCAGGCTGGCCCGCAGGTTGGCCCGCAGAGACGTGGGGTCGATCTCCGCACCGGCCAGGAAAGTGAGCACCCCGCTGCCCAGCATGGCCAGGAAATTGGTCCACTCGGTGGTGTGGAGCAGGGGGTGCCTGGCCGGGGGTGTGCAGGTTGCCCACCACCACGCCGACCAGGATTTCGATGAGCGCCACCGAGATGCCCAGCCGGATGGAGATGAGGCTCGCCAGGAAAGCCAGGCCCATCCAGAACGCCGCGATGTACCAGAGATTGTCCATCTTCCACAGGGGGTCAGATTTCCGGTGGCGCCGTCACGTCCGGGCCGGCCCGATAGTCGATCACCTTCACCTTCTCCAGGGTCACCAAGCCGCTGTGCATCATCTCATCCAGCACGGGCAGGAACCCTTGGATCTTCTCCTCGCTATCCACGATCTCGATGACCAGGGGCAGGTCCATCGAAAGCCGCAGGATCTTGGCCGTGCGCAGGCGGCTCGACTTTCCATAGCCCATCGGCCCCCGCAACACGGTGGCCCCGGCCAGATGCAGCTCGCGTGCCTTGAGCACGATGGCTTCGTACAGCGGTTGGTGTTTCCAGCGGGCGCTT
Organism: Verrucomicrobiota bacterium; assembly: GCA_027493615.1. Classification (GTDB taxonomy): domain Bacteria; phylum Verrucomicrobiota; class Verrucomicrobiia; order Limisphaerales; family J093; genus DSVZ01. The sequence goes on along the minus strand of JAOSKK010000034.1, from coordinate 277,744 downwards.
TCGCCGAGGAACACCCGCAACAGCACGGCTTCGTGGGGTAGGTGCATGTCAGGAATCCCCCGCCGCGTTGACGGTCAGGGCCAGGGCGTGGCCCACCCAGACACCGGCCAGGCAGAGCAGCAAGGTGAGGAGGCTATTGCCGACCGCCCGCAGCCCCTGGCCCTCCTGCGCCAGGTTCAGCGTCTGCAGGCTGAAGGAGGAGAACGTCGTGTAACCTCCGCACACGCCCAGCATGAAGAACTGCCGCAGGCTTGCCGGCGCGAAGTACCGACCCTCGGGCCCGGTCAGCGTGGCGAATACGCCAATGACGAAGGACCCGGTCACGTTGACCACGAGCGTCCCCAAGGGAACGTTTGTCCCACCCGCTCGGCGACCCAGCCGGAAACGGTCCAGCGGGCCACGCCGCCCAACCCGCTTCCCAGGAAGATCCACATCGCATTCAGCATAGGATAACTCCGCCATCGCGCTGGCCGGAGTAGGAGTTATCAGCGCTGAACCCGGTTCAGGCGGTTGACTCGCCCGGCGGGCGAGAGGCAAACCCCATTGCCGGGGCCACAGTGGGCCAAGCAGCGACACTCGGCAAGCCTGAAGCTTGGAGGACGCAATGGGGTCAAACATTGACATTTGACATTTCATCGGCCCACCAGCGCGTGCCGCCGCCCGGCGGGAATTGTCAAATGTCAATGTTTGACCCCATTGGCTCGTCGGTGTTTCTGCTTTCGCCGCCTCCGCGCCACTGGTAGCTTCCGCCCCCATGTCCGCCGAGTCGACCATTGGGTTTTTGGGGGCGGGCCAGATGGCCACGGCCCTGGCCAAGGGCCTGGTTCAGGCTGGCTTGGTGCGACCCGAGGGCCTGGTGGCGAGCGACGTGTCGGCGGCGGCCCGCGAACGATTCGCCCAGGAAACCCAGGGGCGGGTCCTGGCCGCCAACCGTGAAGTGGCGGCAGCGGCCGCGACGCTGGTGTTGGCGGTGAAGCCTCTCCAGGTGGAGGAGGTGTTGCAGGAGCTGGCCCCGGCGATCGGTCCCGGGCATCGGCTCATTTCTCTCGCCGCGGGGGTACGGCTGGCCAGGCTCGAAGCCGCGCTGCCCGCCGGTACCCGGGTGGTGCGCGTGATGCCGAACACGCCGGCGCTCGTGGGCGAAGGGGCATCCGGATTCGCCCTTGGCCGGGCTGCCGGCCGTGAGGATGCGGAGTGGACCGCACGGTTCCTGGGAGCGGTGGGCCTGGCGTTCGAAGTACCGGAGCGGCTGCTGGATGCCGTTACGGGCCTGAGCGGCAGCGGCCCGGCCTTTGCCTGCGTGATGATCGAGGCGCTGAGCGACGGGGGGTGGCGGCGGGTCTGCCGCGGGACCTGGCGACCCGATTGGCGGCGCAGACGTTGCTGGGGACCGCCCGCATGGTCCTCGAGACCGGCTTGCATCCGGGCGTGCTCAAGGACCGGGTCACCAGCCCGGGTGGCACCACCATCGAGGGCTCCATCACCTCGAGCGGGCCGGGGTTCGGGGCGCGCTCCTGGGCGCGGTGCGTGCCGCCGCGGACAAGTCGCGGCAGCTTGGCGGGGACTGAGCCCGCGGCGAACCGGAAAGCCAAGCCTGGGGAATCGCGCGTGATCCTGCCTCCTCCCACCGAAACGCAGGCGCGCCTGATTTGGGCGGCGTTGACCGGCCTTGCGCTGGCGACGTTGGTGGGACTGGTGGTGGCCCTGATCTGGGGTTTGGGCAAGGTGCTGGGCTTGTTGGCCCCCGTGCTCTGGCCGCTGGCCGTGGCGGGCGTGATTGCCTACCTGTTGGACCCGGTGGTGGACTATCTGGAGAAGCGGCGGGTCCCGCGGCCCCGGGGCATTCTGTGTGTGTTCGCCTTGTCGCTGATGACCGTCGCGGCGGTGATCGGGAGCGTGGTGCCGCGGATCGTGGTGGAGACCCGCGAGTTGGTGGGGCGGGTGCCGGTGTACGCCACCAACCTGCACAATCGGGTGGAGGCCTACATCACCGACCCCCCAGCTCATCCGGAGCCTGCTTCGTTTGCCTGCGAACTGGCTGGGCACGAACCAGCCGGCTGCGAATCTGACCCCCTTCCAGTCCGTCCCCGGCGACGCCGCGTCACGCGCTCCCACCTCCGGTCCGGTGGTGCTGCTGACCACCAATGCCGGGCCGGAGAACGTCGTGACCTCGCCCACGCCCGTGCCGGAAGTGGAGGCGGATTCCGCCCGGCGCGAGGAGCGCGGAACCGCCGGGGGGCGATGCCGGCGCCGAGCGTGAAGGATTTGCTCGAGTGGGCCCGTTCGTGGGGTATCGAGCTGGATCCGAAGCTGTTCACGAGCGCCACCAGTTGGCTGACCGGGCTGGCGCAGAAGTTCGGGTCCTGGGCGTTCGGCCAGGTGGGGCGTGTGGCGGCGGGTTTCGGGGCGTTGGTGGGCTTTTTCCTGATCCCGGTGTATGCGTTCTACTTCCTGCTCGAGAAACGGGGATCGAATCCAAATGGACCGAGTACCTGCCCCTGGCCAAGTCGCATTTGAAGGACGAGCTGGCGTTTGTGCTGGGTGCGATCAACGACTACCTGATTGCCTTTTTCCGGGGGCAGGTGCTGGTCGCCATCTGCGACGGGATCTTGTACGCGATTGGGTTCAGCCTGATCGGGCTGCCGTACGCGGTGTTGCTGGGGGCGGTGGCGACGGTGTTGACTCTGATTCCGTACATCGGTGCGGCGATCACCTTCGCGGCGGCGGTGGCGATTGCGTTTGTGCAGTACACGGACTGGCTGCATCCGCTGATGGCTCTGGGGGTGTATGTGACGGTTCAACTGCTGGAGGGCTTTGTGATCCAGCCGAAGATTCTCGGGGACCGCGTGGGGCTGCATCCGCTGACGATCATCATAGCGGTGATCACCGGCACCACCTTGCTCGGGGGCCTGCTCGGTGGGATTCTGGCGATCCCGCTCACGGCCGCGCTGCGGGTGTTGATGTTTCGTTACGTGTGGCGGCGGGGGCCGCCGACGCGTCGGAAACGGGCGTGAGGCGAAGGCGGGCGCGGGCGGCGCGCTAACCGGTCGGTGCGGAGGGCTTCCCAGGAGGTTTCACCAAGCGGGCCAGGTGGGAACCTGGGTGCGCAACCGGGGTCGTGGGAAGCGTCCTGTTCCTTGCGGACCGGCTCGGGGGCCAGGAACCGGGGAGGGTGCAGGCTGGAAGCCCGCACCACTGGTTCAAGGAGACAGAGGCGTCTGGCACGACGCGGGCGTGGGCTTGCGTCCCGACCCCAGGCCCATGGTGAGCGTCTCTCAGCCCAATCCCCGATGTTCGTAATCGGCGGGGAATCCAACACGGGGAGTCCCTCCACCGATTACGAACATCGGGAATTGGGGAACGGACGTGGTTCTCTTGGAACTGCTCAGGGGCCATGAATCGACGTGGACAGATGCCGCTTCCGCACTCTCCCTCCTGACTCCTGCACTGCGGTTCAGGGAGGGCGGGTTCGCTTGAGCGAGCGGCCCGCAGGCCAGCGGATCACCAGAGGAACGACTGGCGGCTGGACAATTCGTTGACGCCGTCGTGGAGGGTGACGCGCCAGGCCACGACTTCACCCAGCCTGGCCATCAAGGGGGCTTCGAGCCGGATGCGTTTCCAGCGACCCAACCGGCTGCTGCGGCCGAGCTCGATATCGGCCAGGAACGGCTGGCCTTTCGGGTAACGGTCGGTCACCAACTCGAGCCGCAGCTTCAACGTGCGGCCCGCGATCTTGCGCGCCTTCCACTGCACATCGAACTGCATGCCGCCCCGCTTTTCCGGCGATTGGCGGAGCATGGCCTGGTAGGCGTCGCGCTCAAACAAGCTCGGTGAGAGGGCGTGTTTGCCGTTCCGATCCAGGAAGTGCGGCAGGACCTTGATGACCTGGTCAGGAGCCGCGTTGGCGGTGGCCAGGCTGGCCCACAAGGCCAGAGCGGAACCGAGGCGAAGCAACCACGTCATGCATCGAGGTTAAGGCGGCGCCGCGGCGGGCTCAATGGCGTTCTTCACGCGGCGCTCGCGCGGCCCGGGAGCCCCGGGGTGGCGGGGCCAGGCTCCCAGGCGGAGCTTGTCTCGACAGGTTTGGGAGGAGGACTACGCTCGGGGTCATGCAAGCCCCGCAGCTTCCTCTGGCCACACCCGGCTTCTCTCAGTCTCGCATGAGCCATCGGGCGTTCGGTGCGTGTTCCCGCTGCTGCCCAGCGCCCCCGAACCGTCGGCGGGCTGCGTACCGGCGGACCGTCCTTGCTGCCGTCTTGTTCCTGGGATGGTGCCTTGCCCTGGCCAGGCCGGCGGCGGCGGACGGCGTCGAGGCCGCTCGAGGCTTGCTGGAGCGGTTGGTGCCGAACCACGCACAGCGGTTCGTGCTGGAGACGGTGCCGGCCGACCCGGCGGGGGATGTGTTCGAGGTGGAGACGCGCGGGGACCGGGTCGTGCTGCGGGGGCAACAGCGGTGTTTCGCTGGCGTCGGCGTTGAACTGGTATTTGAAGTACCACTGTCACGCACACTACTCGCTGACGGGCGGCCGCCAGTTGCAGTTGCCGGATCCGCTTCCGAAGGTCGAACCCAAGCTGCGGCGCGTGAGTTCGGCGCGGTACCGGTACTTCCTGAACTACTGCTGCTTCGGCTATTCGTTGCCGTGGTATGACTGGTCGCAGTGGGAGCGGTTGATCGACTGGATGGCGCTCAACGGGGTCAACCTGCCGCTCTCGGTCACCGGCCAGGAAGCGGTGTGGCAGGCGGTCGCGCGGAAGATGGGCTGGAGCGAAGAGGGCATGCGGGCATTTCTGGCGGGCCCGCCCTACCTGCCATTCGGCTGGATGGGCTGCCTGGACGGGCACGGCGGGCCCTTGCCGGCGGATTGGATCGAGCGCCACGCCACGCTGAGCCGGCAGATCCTCGACCGGCAACGCGCGTTCGGCATGACTCCCGTGCTGCAAGGCTTCACCGGGCATGTGCCGGCCACGGTGACGAATCAGTTCCCGAACGCGAAGCTGCAGACCATCACGTGGCTCGAGTGGAACACGTTCGTTCTGGATCCGCTGGATCCGCTCTTTCCGCGGCTGGCCGCGACGTTCCTCGAAGAACAAAGCCGGCTGTTCGGCACCGACCACTTCTATGCGGCTGACACGTTCATCGAGATGATCCCGCCCCGCGGCGACACGGACTACCTCGCGGCCATCGGGCGGGCGATCTACGACGGCTTGCGCCACAGCGATCCGCAGGCGGTGTGGGTTCTCCAGGGCTGGCCGTTCTTTCACGCCCGACATTTCTGGACCCAGCCCCGCATCGAGGCGGTGCTCGGGCCGGTGCCGGATGACCGGATCCTGTTGCTGGACCTCTATTGCGAGAACACGCCCGTGTGGAGCCTGACCCAGGCGTTCTGCGGCAAGCCCTGGCTCTGGTGCGCCATCCAGAATTTCGGCGGCCGCGTGTGGCTGGGTGGCGCGCTGGACCGGTTGAACCAGGATTACTGGGCGGCCCGCCGGGATCCCAAGGCCGGCCGGCTTTCGGGGCTCGGCTTCGTCAACGAGGCCCTCGACAACAACCCGGTGGTGTTCGATCTCCTCTTCGAGCTGGCCTGGCGGAGCGAACCGGTACCGCTCGAGGATTGGCTCGCGGACTTTGCCCGTCGCGCCTACGGCCAGGATCACCCGGAGGCGCGCCGGGCCTGGCGGATCCTTCACGAGACCGCGTTTCAGGCCTCGTTCGACAACCGCGCGACGTTCATGGGCCCCCCGTCGCTGGGCGCACCCCCGGTCACGCCGTATGCGAACGACCGGCTGGCTGAGGCCGGACGGGCGCTGCTGGCGGCGGCCGCGGACCTGGGCCAGGTGGACGCCTTCCGCTTCGACCTGGTGAATGTCACGCGCCAGGTTTTCGGCAATGCTTCGGCGGACTTGCACCGCCAGGTGCTCGATGCCTACCGGGGTCGGGACCGGACCGCGTTGCGGCAGGCCGCCGACCAGATGCTCGGGTTCATCCGGGATCTCGACGCCCTGCTGGCCACGCGGCCGGAGTTCCTCCTCGGGCCCTGGCTCGAGGACGCCCGTCGATGGGGCGTGACCGACGCCGAGCGCGATCGCTATGAGTGGAACGCGCGTCGAGTCCTGACGTTGTGGGGCAACGGCGCCATCCTGCGGGATTATGCCGCGCGGCAGTGGTCGGGGTTGCTGACCGATTTCTACCTCAAGCGCTGGGAGATCTTCTTCCAGCACCTGGACCAATCGCTGGCCAGCGATCAGCCATTCGATGAAGCCGCCTTCGGTGCCGCCCTGTTCGATTTCGAGCAACGGTGGTCGGAGCAACACGATCGCTTCCCGGTCCAGCCGAAGGGCGACAGCGTGGTCGAAGCGCGTCGTCTCTGGGCCAGCTACGGCCGGTTCTTCGAGCCGGACGCCCGCAGTCTGACCACGGGAAAACCAGCGACGGCCTCGAGTGCGCTGCCGGGACATCCCCGGCGCTCGCCAACGACGGCCGGGCCCGGACCCTGGATGGCTACTGGGCCACGGACGTGGTGAAACATCCGGGCCCGGCGTGGTGGCAGGTGGACCTGGAGACGCCGGCGGAAGTGGGGCGCGTTGTGGTGGTGGGTTACTTCGGGGACGACCGCCATTACGGGTTCACGGTCGAGGTTTCGAGTGATGGCCAGCAGTGGGAGCGGGTGGCGGATCGGCGGGAGGAACGCGCCCCCGCCACCGCCGCGGGCTATACGTGTGTCTTCACGCCGCGGCTGGTGCGGTACCTGCGCGTGACCCAGACCCACAACTCCGCGAACACGGGCCGGCATCTCGTCGAGGTGATGGCTTACCGGGAGTGAGGGAGGGGGTAGGCGCCGACGTGAGGAGGCTCAGCGCTGCGTGAGTCTCGTCACCTCGACTCCTACTGAGGGGAGGAGGCGTGAGTCTCGTGACCTCGACTCCTACCGAAGGGAGTAGGCGCCGACGTCAGGAGGCGTGAGTCTCGTGACCTCGACTCCTACGGGGAGGGGGTGTGAGTCTTGTGACCTCGACTCCTACGGAGGTCCTTGAGTTCATCCAGGACCGAATAGACAACCGGCGTGACGACCAGCGTCAGGAGCAGGCACAGGGTTTGACCGCCAATCACGACCACCGCGGTGGCGCGGCGTTCCTCGGCACCCGGCCCGGTCCCGAGGGCGAGCGGGAGCATGCCGGCCACGAGCGTGAAGGTGGTCATCAGGATGGGACGCAGCCGGTGGCGGTTGGCCTCGAGAATCGCGGCCAGGCGTTCCTTCCCTTCGCTGCGAAGCTGGTTCATGTGGTCGATCTGGAGGATGGCGTTCTTCTTCACGACCCCGAAGAGGACAAGGATCCCGAGCGCGGAATACAGGTTGATGGTCTGATCGGCCGCCCAGAGGGACAGGAGCGCGAAGGGGACCGAAAGGGGCAGGGACAACAGGATGGTGAAGGGATGAACGAGGCTTTCGAACTGGGCCGCGAGGATGATGTACATCAGGACGACCGACAGGGAGAAGGCCCAGAGGAACTCGATGAACGTGGTCTCCATCTCGCGGGCGCGGCCGGAGACGCGGCTCGAGTAACCGGGAGGCAGGTTCATCCGGGCCACCTCCTCGCGCAGCGCGGCGATACGGTCGGCCTGAGCGAAGCCGGGGGCAACCGCGGCGCGGAGGCTTACGACGCGTTGGCGGTCCAGGCGATCGATGCGTGAAGCAGCGGCGGTGGGAACCAGGCGGACGAGATTGTCCAGCCGGACCAAGCCGCCGCTTTGATCGGGCACGAACAGCCGCCCGAGGGTCTGCGGATCGTCGCGGTCGGCTTCCTGCAGGCGCAGTTGCACGTCGTAATCCTCATTGACGGTTTCGTCGCGGAACCGGGAGACGCGGCGATCGCCGCCGACCATGAGGCGCAGGGCGGTGGCGATGTGTTCGGTATCGACGCCGAGCCGGGCGGCGCGTTCGCGGTCGATCTCAACCTGCAACTCGGGCTTGTCGAGCTTGAGGGTGATGTCGGCATCGAGCAGGCCCAGTTCGGGGGCACGTCGCCGCAGGTGGTCGCCGAAGGCGTACAGGTCTTCGAGGTCCGGGCCGAGGAGGGAGAAGTCGATGTCGAAGTTGGGGCCGCCCAGGCTGATGGTCTGCGGGTTGCGCACGGAGGCACGGAGTTCGGGGAACTGACGCAGCCGCTGGCGGACTTCGCGGACGACGTCGCGTTGGGAGAAGTTGCCCTGGAAGGCCTTCCAGGGGCGCCAGCTCAGGAGACGTCGCCAGGAGAACACCCGTTCGGCATGGGGGGCGAGGCGGACGAAGAACTGCGCACTGTTGACCCCGCCCAGGAAGCTGCCCCCCCACGACGTCAGGACCATGCGCACGCCGGGGATGGACCGCAGTTCGGCCTCGAGGCGGTCGGCCACCTCGTGCATGGCGGTGAGGCTGGTGCCTTCGGGCGCGGTGACGCGGACGTCGAACTCACCCTCGTCGGTGTTGGAGGGCACGTATTCCTGGCGCACCAGGTGGTAGAGCGGGATCGAGGAAGCCACCACCGCCGTGGCCACGCCAAGGACCAGGAGACGGTGGCGCATGGCCCAGGCCAGCGTGGTGAGATAGGCGTGATCGACCCGGCCATACAAGCCGCGGCGGGAACGGGGTTCGTCCCGGCCACCACCCGGCGCGGTGGGCCGGACCCGCAGCAGCCGGGCGCTCATCATGGGCGTGAGCGTGAAGGAGACCAGCAAGCTGACCAGCACCGCCGCAGCCGCGGTGATCCCGAACTGGTAGAGGAACCGTCCCGAGACACTCGACATGAACGAGACGGGCACGAAGATGACGACGAGGCTGAAGGTGGTCGCCGTCACGGCCAGCCCGATCTCGGCGGTGGCGGCCTTGGCCGCGGCGAAGGGCTTGAGCTGTTTCTCCTCGACGAACCGGAAGATGTTCTCGAGGACGACGATCGCGTCATCGATCACGATGCCCACCATCAGGACCAGCGCGAGCATGGTGACGCTGTTGAGGGTGAAGCCCAGGGCTTCCATCATGCCGAAGGTCGAGATCACCGACGTGGGGATGGCCACGGCGGCAATGACCATGGCCCGCCAGTTGCGCATGAAGGCGAGGACGACCAGGCAGGCCAGCAGGCTGCCGAGGATCAGGTGGCGGTTGATCTCGTGCAGGGCCTCGTAGATGTAGCGGGACTGGTCCCGGAGGATCTCGACCCGCACATCGTCCGGCAGCAGGGCGTCCAACGTCTTCAACCGCTCCTTGAGCCCTTCGATGACCGCGACGGTGTTGGCGCCGGATTGCCGCAGGACGTCCAGCGTGACGGTGGGCACGCCATCGAGCCGGGCGACGGAGCGCTGTTCGCGGGTGCCGTCCTCGGCATAACCGATGTCCCGGACGCGAATGGGGATGCCGTTGCGGGTGGCGATGACCAAATCGTTGAAGGCCCGCACGTCGGTCACGCGCCCCATGGTGCGCAGCACGTGCTCGCGCAGCGGCCCGGTGACATTGCCGCCCGGGATGTTGGCGTTCTGGCGGTCGATGGCTTCCCGGACTGCCGTGATGGGGAGCTGGTAGGCGGCGAGCCGATCGGCGTCCACCCAGATGTTGATGGCCCGCTGCAGGCCGCCGACGATGTTGACCTCGCCGACCCCGGGGGAACGTTCGAGGGTCACGCGCACGATCTTGTCCGCGATCTCGGTCAACTCGCGCTGGGAACGCGGTCCCGTCACCGCCAGGGTCAGCACGGGCGACAGATCCGCGTCCGCCTTCGAGGTGATGGGCGGGTCCGTGTCGCGAGGCAGATCCCGCAGGACGGTGGCGACGCGGTCGCGCACATCCTGGGCGGCGGCCTCGATCTGGCGGTAGAGCTCGAAGGTGACGATGACGAAGGACGTGCCGGCGCCGTTGACGGAGCGCAGTTCCTGGATGCCCTCGATGGTGTTCACCGCCTCCTCGATGGGTTGGGACACCTGGGACTCGACCTCGGCGGGCGAGGCGCCGGGCAGGGTGGTGCTGATGCGCACCACCGGCAGGTCCACCGACGGAAACCGGTCAATGTCCAGCCGCAGGTAGCTGGCGATGCCGACGACGACCAGCGCGAGGATCAGCATGGACGCCGCCACGGGGCGTCGGATGCAGGTGCCGACAAACGCTTGCATGGGGTCTTGACCTCCGGGCTCGGGCGTCCGCCTCCCTCAGTGGACCCGCGCCTGGACCGGCGCGGGCGGGCCGTCGGTCCCCTCCACCTTCACCGGCCGGCCGGTCTGCAGGTTGCCGGGGTCGAGAATCACGGGCTCGCCGGCGCGCAGGCCGGACACGACCTCGATCCAGTCCTGGCCGCGTCGGCCTGTGACCACGGGCTGTTCGAACGCCTTGCCTTCGCGGACGAGCACGACCTTCTCGAGACCGGCGAACACCACGAGGGCCTTCGGGGGAATGGCGACCCCTTCGTCGTCCTCGCCGACAACGATCTGGGCCCGCACGAACGCGCCGACCTGGAGATGGCCGTCGTTGGGCACGTCGGCTTCGGCCACCCGGATGCGGCTGCGGTTGTCCAGGGCGGGGCTGAGCCGCGCCAGCGTGGTTTCGTGCAGGTTGGTGCTGCCTTCCAGGGTGAAGCGCACCTGTTGGCCCAGGCGCACCGGGTGGGCATCGCGTTCGGACAGCTCGAGGCGCAGGCGGAGCGGATCGGTCTTCACGAGCCGGACGACCGGTGCGCCCGTGGCCACGTACTCGCCAAGGTTGGCGATCCGGGCTTGGACGGCCCCGGCGAAGGGGGCGCGCACCTGGGTGTCGGCGAGCTGCTTGGCCGCCAGGTCGAACTCGGCGCGGCGTTGCGCCAGGGCGGCCTGCTTGGTGCGGGCCTCGTCCAGCGCCGCTTCGTAGCGGTTCTTGGCCACCTGGTACCCCGCCTCGACCGTATCGCGTTCAGCGGCGGAGCTGATGCCTTGTTGCGAGAGGCGCACGACCCGCTCGCGGTTGGCCTCGGCTTCGTCCAGAATGGCCCGCGCCTGGCGCACCGGGCTGGTGGCTTCGGGAGCGATGCGGTCGTCGTCGCCGGAAAGGGAAAGCCCCAAGGCGGCGCGGGCCTGGGCCAGGGCGGCGGCGGCCTGATCGCGGCGCAATTCGTAGTCGCGCGGTTCAATCTGGGCGATGAGATCGCCGGGCTGGACGCGGCTGCCGAGGTCGACGGCCAGCACCGTCAACCGTCCCGGGACCTTGACGCTCAGGACGGCTTCCTCGTACGCCAGCAGGGATCCCGTGGCGATCACGGTCCGTTCCATCCGGCGCAGTTGAGCTGGCTCGGTCTTGACGGGGCGCGGCACGCCGTCCCGGGCCGTCGCAGGTCCCGCGGAACGCTCCGAGCAGGAGGTCAGCAGGACGACCAGGAGGCATCCGCCCAGCGACTGACGAAGTGCGGCTGACATTGGGGAGACGCTAATGAGAAGTGGGCCCTGGGGAAACAAAAACGCCCTCCGCGCAGAACCTCCACAACGCGCGGCGGATCCTCCAGGGCCGGCCGCACCGCCGGGTGAGCGTCGCCGTCGAGGGACACTGCTTCTGGCTCGCGGACACCGCGGACAGCTTCTACAACATCGGCGGCGTGGCGCGTGGGGGGACGGGACCAACGGCGGGCAACGGCCAGGGCGTGAAGCCGGCGTTCGATCGCTGCGTCGGTTCCGAGCTCGATGTGGTCGCCGGGTGGGCGGTCGCGCGTTTTGTGCAGCTCGAGGGGGGGTACGCCCAGCGCTTCCATGGCGACTACATTGGCCAGTCCGACGCGCGACGGGAGCGCCGGACCGCCTCTCTGGACTTCGTCCTGGTGCGGGCTACACTGCGCGCGCAACCGACACGCACGCTATGAGCACAACCAACATTGGATTTGTAGGGGTAGGACGCATGGGCGCCAACATGGCGCGCCGGCTCCGGGACTGCGGCCAGCCGGTGACGGCCGTGTACGACGTGGCCCGGGAGGTCGCCCGGGAGCTGGCGAACGAGCTCGGCAGTCGGGCGGTCGAGACGCTGGCCGAAGTCACGCAGGCGGCCGACGTCATCTTCACGGTGGTCAGCGACGACCGGGCGATGCGCCGGATCTTCGCGCCGCCCTCACACGGGGACAGCCTCCTGAAGGGGGCGCGCGGCAAGCTGTTCATCAACTGCGCCACGATCACGCCTGCGGTCCACGTCGAGGTGCAGCGGGCGGCCCGACGCGTCGGGGCCAGCACGCTCGAGGCCTGCATGGCCTCGAGCATTCCGCAGGCGCGGGAGGGCAAGCTCTACCTGATGTGCGGCGGTGATCCGGAGGTCTTCGCGCGGGCCAAGCCCCTGCTCGCATGTCTCAGCGCGTCGCTGCGGTTCATCGGTCCAACGGGCCAGGCCGCGACCGTGAAGGCGCTGGTGAACATGGTGATGAACTGCAACACGGCCGCCCTGGCCGAGGGGCTCGCCCTGGCCGCCGCCTGCAAGCTCGACCTTGCCATGGTCCGCGAGGTGTTCGGCCAGACCGGGGCTGCATCGCGCGTGCTCCAGACCGACGGGGAGGACATGGAGAAGCGCGACCACGCCTGCTTCTTCTCGGCGGAGCACGCGGCCAAGGACTCAGGCATCGCTCTGGCTCTGGCGAAGGAGAAGGGTCTCAACCTGCCGCTGGCCGCCGCCACGGTGCGGCAATACCGGCGGATGGTGACCGAAGGCCTTGGGCAACTCGACAAGTCCGGGATCGCAGAACTGACGTTTCCGGGTCGCCACCGGCCGCGCCGACCCAAGCGGAACTGACCGGAACGGTCCGCCATCCACTCGGAGGGGATCGCGCCCGCCCCGGGCGCTCGGATGGGCGCCCTCGCCCACTCGCTCCGCGTCTCTGTCTGAATCCCGTCCACACGCTGCGTGCTGGCGCGGCAACGGGGTCACGAAGCGTGCGGGTTGCCGGCGCTGCCGCGTCGCTCGGGGTCAGACGGCGGGTGCTTTGCCGCGGGGGGCCTTACTCCGGTCGGTCCAGGCGATAGCGGTAGTCAGGCCAGAGCGGGCAGTTGAGGTCGATCCAGGCCTTGAGCGCGTGCGTCTGGTCAGCCTGCAGGCGGACCTCGGCGTGGTCGGGATCGCGCAGCACCTCCCAGAGGCGGCTGCGGACGGAGCCGAAGGTGAGGGGTTCGGCCTTGTAGTGGCGGGCGCCGTACGACCAGTCGAAGTAGTGCACCCATCCGCCCTGGATGAGGGAACGGTAGGAAGCCGGGATGCGCTCGCGGTCGCGCTGGCCGCGGAGGTCGAGGCCGCGGCCGACCTTGCCGTCGTGGCAACGGACACACTGGGCGTCGAGGACGGGTTGGACGACCTGCTGGTAGTCAAGGGATCGGTCCCCCAGGGTGGTGGCTCGAGTTCGCGAGCGGTGGATCGCGCGCCGGTGGGAGGAAAGGCGGGCGGCGGGGTGCGTTGACGACCTTCGTGGCAGCCGATGCAACTGCGCTGTTCGCCCGGCTGGAGTTGAACGACGCTGCGCATGCGCTGCAGTTCGGTGAAATCGCGGTCCAGCAACTGGAAGTAGAGCACCTTGCCCGCGGGGGCGAAGAAGCGCGCCGAGCCGTCGGGGCGACCGGGACGGTGCCCACGACGCGTTTGGCCACGTAGCTGGGCCAGCCGTAGTTCTCCGTTACGAGGAACTCGTCGGGGCCGAGCGGCTGCACATCGCCGTTGCGGGGGCGCGGGTCGGGGGCGTTGCGGGTCTGGGTCCGGTAGTTCTGGCGCGGCCCGGTCACGAGGTGAACCGGACTGGCGTAGTAATCCTGGAACGGCGGGTGATCGTCCCGGTATTCCCCGCAAGCCAGGAGTTCGAGCTGGGAGGGGACTTCCTCGATGACGCGCAGGTAGCCGGCACGGCCACGGGCGACGACCGGTTCGAGACCTTGATAGACATCCTGGACGAAGAACTCACCCAGGCCGCGCGCGGCCAGATCGGAGTCACGACTCTCGGGCAGCACGGGCGGACGCGGTCGGGGCCGGAGGAGGGAGGGGCGTTTGCTGCTGATGGCAGGGTCGAGGTAGAGCAACTCACGGTTGCCGTAGCGGTCGATGAGGTAGAGTCCCCAGTGATCCTGCTGGCCCGGGTTGTGGCTGACGAGGAAATGGTCGCGCGAGACGGGGTGGGGGTCGCGGAAAGTCTCGGAGTGGGAACGGTCCATCTGGTACTGGGGCCGGGTGTCGGGCGTGATGAGGGTGACGGCGTCCGGATGGAACGGTCCTTCACTGAGGTTCACGAGCGCGATGGGGCCCTGGTGGTCCCCGTGCGACATGATGGTGCACACGATTTCCTGGCTGTCCGGGACCTGATAGGCGTGGCCGTAACCGTTGGGGGTGTCGTTGCCGAAGACCAGCTCGGGATGGGTGCCGTCCGGACGGATGGACCAGACGGTGTGGCCGAAGTCCGCGCCCTTGTCCTGGTATTCGGAGCGGGTCCAGAGGATGCGCCCATCCCGGGTGATCGAGGGATTCCACTCGCTGAGATTGGCGAAGGAGAGGCGTTGGAGGCGCGAACCGTCGGGCGCCATGCGGTGCAGCACATAGGCCTGGGGACGCCAGCAGAGGAAGCGGACGTGGCACCGGGTGGACATGAAGCCGAGGTCGCCGTCGGGCAGGACGACCGGGTCGAAGTCGTGGTAGGGCCCGTCGGTCAACTGTCGGAGGCCGGTGCCGTCGGCCTGGATTGCCATCAGGTGCCAATAGGGCTTCCAACCCTCGACCGCGGGCGTCTCGGGGCGAAAGGCGAAGTAGATGGTGCGGGCCTCGAAATCGGCGACGGGATGGCGGGCGATGCCGTGGCTGCCGTCGAACAACTGCTCGACCTCGGCGCGGGCGGGATCCAGGCGGCCCTCGGTGTCGCGCGGGAGGTGGAGGACGTAGATCCCACCGCCCGGTTCGAACAACGAATCGAAGTGATCGCTGTAGTTGTGGGAGGGCTTGAGCGGATGGCGTTTGGCGAAGAGCACGCGTTCGAGGGGCGCCAGCAGCGGATCGCGGAAGAAGAGCCTTCGCTTGGCGAGGCGGGCGGCGAGGTAGAGGTCATCCGCGCTGTTCGCGGCCGTGCCGAGATCGCGAGCGCGGCGTTGGAGGGTCAGGAGCTCCGCGCGTTCGCGGGAGACGTCAAGGCCACGACCGGCCGAGCGTTCGATCAGCTCTGCGAAGAGGAAGAGCACGCGTTCGAGGGGCTCGAGGCGCGCGAGGCGACCCCAGTAGGGCGGGCCACCGGGGACGGCGGGGCGCTCACAACGCAGGGGTGAGAGCGGGTCATCGGCGGGGAGGCGTCGCCAGGTCTCGCGTTCGCGGAGGAAAGCGTATTCGAGCACCCCGTCCCAGGTCGGCCGGGGGACGAGCGCGGGGGCCAGGGTCAGGCCGGTCCGCTGATAATCCGCGGCGCGGCGGGTGAGACGGGCGACCGACTGCCAGGTCTGGCCGTCGTCGGAGAGCAGAACCTCGACGTCGAGCGGGATGCGATCCTGGTACTGGCCCAACCGGTCTCGCGACAGTACGACGCGGGCGATGGAGGCGGGTTCGGGCAGGGCGATCTGGGCCCATTCGACGCCGGCGGAGGCGGCGATCCAGCTTCGGGCGTTACCGTACTGACCGTCGTTGAGGTGGGCGATGGCGTGGATGGCGTAGCCGGGGAGCACCGAGGAGGCGCTGGCGACGGCGCCGCGCGAGGCGAGGGCGAGGTTGACCTGGCTCTCGGGGCCGAACACCTCGAGCTCGTCGATGCCCGGTTCGCCGCCGCTCGAGCGGTGGATGGTGAGGCGCAGGAACCGGGCGGTTTGGGCGGGAAAGGAAATGCCGTCCGGGTCGGAGCGTTGGGCGAGTTGTGCGAAGTGCTGGGCGGTTTCCTCCGCGGTCACGATGCGGGCGGGGCGGCCTGAGCGGCAAGACAGGCGCCGATCAGGGCGAGGAGGGAGGTGGCCGGGCGTTCCCGCTGACGCAGCTTGGGGCGGGGTGGGGAAACCGTCGCCTTGGCCGCCCCGGTGATCGCCGGTGCCCGTGAACCGGGGAGGTGCAGGCGAGACGCCCGCACCACCGGTGCAAGGAACGCCTCCCTCAGACCCATCCCCGATGTTCGTAATCGGAGAATCCGAGACGGGAAGTCCCTCCACCGATTACGAACATCGGGGGTGGGGCAAGCGACCTGGTGCTCTTGGACCTGCGCAGGGGCCAAGAACGCTCCCCGCCGGGTCGGGGGACCCGGCCTGCAGATTGCAGGCCCGGCGCCCTTACCGGGTGGTTCAGGTAGAGGCAGGCTGGCACGCCGGTTGAGCTTCATGGCGCCTTCTTTAGCGGCTTTGCGGGCGAAGGAAAAGCTCTTTATCCGGCGGGGCGGCGACGCAGGTCGGCGACGCACTCGACGTGCTGCGTTTGGGGAACATGTCCAGGGGTTGGACGAGGTCGAGGGCGAAGCGTTGGTCGGCACACAGGGCTTTGAGGTCGCGGGCGAGGGTGGCGGGGTGGCAGGAGACGTAGAGAATCTGGGCGGGTGCGGCCTCGTGGAGCGCCTCGATGGCGGGGCGGGCGCAGCCGGTGCGGGGCGGGTCGAGGAGGACCGTGGTGCGGGCGGGATCGCCGCGGCGGAGCAGGTCGGCCAGTTGCTCTTCGGTGCGACCGACCACGAACTCGCCGTTGGTGATGTGACGGTTGGCGGCGTTGCGGCGCGCGGCGTGGATGGCGGCGGTGTCAAGTTCGACGCCGAGGAACGATTCCACGGCCGGCGCGAGTTCGAGGGCGAAGAATCCGATGCCGCAGTAGGCGTCGAGGAGGGTGGCGCGTGCCGGCGGCCTGGAGTCGGGCCCGGACGGTTTGGACGAGTTGGGGGAGGAGGTGAAAGTTGTTCTGGAAAAAGGAATCGCGGGGCAGTTCCCAGTCGGGAGGGGCGAGGCGGAGCACGACCTTGAGTCCGCCTTTGGGGGCGGATGGGCCCGGACCTGGCGCAACTGGTCGTTCAGCGCGGGTTCGGCGATGGCGCAGCTTTCGAGGTCGACGACGAGGCGGTTGTCGTAGCGGAGGAAGCCGAGGTTGAGGCGCTGCTCGGGGCGGTTCCACTGGCTGCGGATCATGATGCGGTTGCGGTAACCGTAAGGCTGGGGGCAGGGGATGACGGGGGCGACGACGCTGGGCGGGAAGCCTCCCAGGCGGTGGACGAGGTCGGCGACCTGTTTGTGTTTCCAGCGAAGCTGTTCCGGTAGGTCACATGCTGGTACTGGCAACCGCCGCATTGGCCGAAGTAGGGGCAGCGGGGGGAACGCGGGAGGGCGAGGCCTGGCGCACGGCGAGGAGGCGGCCGCGGGCAAAGTGGCGTTTGACCTCGGTGAGTTCGACCTCGACCTCCTCGTCCACGAGCGTGAAAGGGACGAACACGACGAACTCGCCGAGGCGTCCCACGCCCCTCGCCGCCGAAGGCGAGGTCGCGATGCGGAGCACGTGGCGCTGGCCGGCCTGGAAGGGAGGGCCGCTGGGAACCGGATCCTGCATCGGGAGGAGGCTTCCAGAACCCGGGGCGGAGTGCACCTCAAAGTCGAGGGCCAAAGTAACCTTGCGTTGAAGGGGGCTTTGTCTTCAACTGGGGCGACCACTGCGCATCGCTATGGATAAGACAGATCGACCCCCGGCTGGGATTTGCCCAGACCCGGCTGCCCTGGGTGGCGGCCGGGGCAGCCCTGTTGTTGTACCTGGTGACGGTGAGCCCCTGGGTGCGTTTGGACAGTCTGACGGTGGTGGCCAAGATCACGGGCTGGGACTGGACGCCGATGCTGGCGGGGTCGGTTCATTACCTGATCACGCTGCCGTTTCGCTGGCTGCCGACGTCGGTGCAGCCGCTGCTGTTGAACGTGCTCTCGGCGGTGATGGGGGCGTTGACGGTGGCGTTGCTGGTGCGGTGCGTGGCGCTGCTGCCGTACGACCGGACGCGGGAAACGCGGATCCGGGAGCGGAGCGAGTGGGCGTTGTTGAGCATTCCGCTGGCGTGGGTGGGGCCGGCGGTGGGGGCGGTGTTGCTGGGGCTGCAACTGACGTTTTGGGAGCACGCGACGGCGGCGACGGGCGAGATGCTGGATCTGCTGCTCTTCGCCTATGTGGTGCGGTGTCTGCTGGAGTACCGGGTGGGCGAGCGGGAGTCGTGGTTGTTGCGGGCGGCGTTGGTGTACGGGCTGGGGGTGACGAACAACCACGCGATGGTGGCGTTCGTTCCGTGCTTCTTCCTGGTGGTCTTTCTGCTCAAGGGGCTGGGGTTTTTCAACCTGGCGTTTCTGGGGCGGATGGCGCTGAGCGGGGTGGCGGGGCTCTTGCCCTACCTGGTGCTGCCGTTGGCGGCGGTGCTGACGGACGGGAGCGACGAGGTGGGGTTTTGGGGCTATCTGCGGGCGGTGCTGGGGGACAGAAGGTGGCGCTGACCAGTTTTCCGCCCTATGTGATTTTGCTGGTGGCGCTGACGTCGTTGGTGCCGGCGCTGCTGATGGGGATTCGCTGGCCGGAGTCGGAGGGGACACGAGTCGGGCGGGGGTGTGGTTGGCGGCGTTCATCACACGGTTCATGCACGTCGTGTTGCTGGTGGCGACGGTGTCGGTGTTTTTGACCCGGTGTGGAGCGCGGCGGCTGGGGTTTGGGATGGCGCTGCTGCCATTCTATTTCCTGGCGGCGCTGGCGGCGGGCTACTTCACCGGCTATCTGCTGCTGGTGTTTCGTGAGTTGAAGCGGCCGCATCGGCGGGTGGGGGCGGGGAGCGGTTGCTGAACCGGGTGGTGCCGGTGGCGGGGGTGGCGGGCCTGGTGGTGGTGGCGGGGGTGCAGCTCTGGCGCAACCTGCCGACGATTCGCCAGAGCGACGGGCGGCAACTGCGGGAGCTGACGCGGGTGTATCTGGACGCCCTGCCGGCTGCGGGGGCGTACGTGTTGAGCGACCAGCGTGCGGAAGTGCTCCTGCTGGAGGCGGCGTTGGCCCGCGAGAAGGCGACCGACCGGCACGTGTTGCTGGCGACCCGGCTGATGCCGTTCCGGCGCTATCACGAGGAACTGGGCCGGCGTTACGGGTCGCGCTGGCCTTACCAGGAGCAGGTGGCGGCGGCGGGGGAGATGTTGGACACGGGTTTTCTGGCCACGCTGCTGCATGATCTGGTCCGCTCGAACGAGGTGTACTACCTGCACCCCAGCATGGGCTATTACTTCGAGCTGTGTGAACTGCAGCAGCAGGGCCTGGTGTTCCGGGTGGTTCCGCGGGGCACGAACTCGCTGGCGACCTTGCCGGCTCCGCCGGAGCGGCTCGAAGCCAATGAGCGGTACTGGGCGGGGCTGCTCCCCCGGCTGGAGCGGCTTCCGGTGGCGACGCCGGAGGCGCCGATGGAGGTCCGGTATGTGAACCAAGTGCTGACGCGGGCGATCAACGCGTGGGCGGTCACGCTGCAACGGGCGGGGCAGCTCGAGCCGGCGCGGCGGTGGCTCGAGTTGGTCCTGCGGCTCAAGCCGGACAACGCCTCGGCCCGGCTGAGCCTGGCCTTCAACGACGAATTGAGGGCCGGTAAAGCGCCGTCCCTGGAGGGCCCCCGTCACGGCGGGACTGGAGCGTGAACGACGGGATTTTGACCAGTTGATGCTGCAGGACGGGCCGTTTGACCAGCCGCAGAAGGCCTTTCTGCTCGGCCAGGTGTATGTGCGCAACGGTTTCTTCCGTCAGGCCCTCGACCAGTTCCAGCGGGTGCGGGAGCTCATTCCCGGTGATCCGCGGGTGACGATGTGGACGGAGACGATGGAAGTGATGGCGCGGATGGGTCTGGGAGAAGTGGCGGCGGCGGAGGCGCAGGCTCTCGAACTGAAGGCGCGACACCCGCGGGGAGGACATTGTCCTCGAGGTGCTCACGCAGTTGTACCTGAGCACCAGCCGCTACACCAACGCCCTGGCGAGCATCGAGGAGCAACTGCGGCTGGATGCCAGAAACCCCCGCGCGCTGCTGAACCAGGCGGCGATCCTGATCCATCTGAAGGAGTTCAAGCAGGCCTTGACCCCGCTGGACACGCTCTTGAGACAGCAGCCGGACAATCAGGCGGCGCTGATGAACCGCGCCATCGCCCATCTGCAGGCCGGCGAGCTGGACGCGGCCGAGCGGGATTACGAGGCGCTGCGCAAACTCGCGCCCGAGTACCACGCCGTCTATTTCGGCCTGGGCGAGATCGCCTCCCGCCGGAAGGACACCGCCGCGGCGCTGCGGCATTACGAGGATTACCTGAAGTATGGTGACCGTGCCACGGAGGAGTACCGGGCGGTGGCCGAGAAGGTGAAGCTGCTCAAGGGTGGCGCCCCGTAGCGGCCGCCCCATGCGTGTCGCCCACGTCATCACGCGGCTCATCGTCGGTGGTGCGCAGGAGAACACCCTGGCCTCGGTCCTTGGCCTCCGCGGCCAGGCGGGGCTGGAGGTCGAGCTTTTGGCCGGCCCCACGACCGGACCCGAGGGATCGCTGGAGGGACGTGCCCGGGAGGTGCCGGGACTGTTGACGGTGGTTCCTTCGCTCGTGCGTGCCATCCATCCCTGGCACGATGCGCGTGCCTACCTGGCCTTGCGGCGCCACTTTCACGTGCGACGACCGGACCTGGTGCATACGCACAGCGGCAAGGCGGGGATTCTCGGGCGGTGGGCGGCGCACGCGGCGGGGGTGCCGCTCATCGTGCACACGATTCACGGCCCGTCCTTTGGGCCCTTTCAGGGAGCGTTGCCCAACGCGGTGTATCGCACCGCCGAACGGTGGGCGGGGCGCATGACCACGCACTTTGTGGTGGTGGCCCATGCCATGCGCGACCAATACCTGGCGGCGGGCATCGGCCGCGCGGAGCAGTACACCCGGATCTGGAGCGGGTTTCCCCTGGAAGCCTACCTCACGGCCCGGCCGGATCCCGGGTTTCGCGCCCGGCTCGGGTTGGGGCCTGAGGACGTGGTGGTGGGGAAGATGGCCCGGCTGTTCCGGCTGAAGGGCCATGACGATCTGTTGGCGGTGGCGCCCGGTTGTGGGCGGTGCGGCCGAACCTGAAGCTGCTGCTGGTGGGGGATGGCGAGTGGCGGCCGCGATTCGAGGCACGGGTTGCGGCGTCCGGGTGGTCGGGTCGTGTGGTCTTTGCCGGGCTGGTGCCGCCGGAAGCGGTGCCGCAGTACGTGGGTGCGATGGACGTGCTCGTCCACCTCTCGAGGCGGGAAGGGCTGGCCCGCGCGCTGCCGCAGGCGCTGGCGGCGGGCAAGCCGGTGGTGGCTTATGACTGCGACGGCGCGCGCGAAGTGTGTCTCGAGGGGGAGACGGGTTTCCTGGTCCGGCCTGGAGATTTGGCGACACTCACGCAGCGGTTGGTGGCGCTGGCCGATGACGCGGTCCTGAGGCGGCGGCTGGGTGAACGCGGCCGGGCGCTGGTAGCCGAGGCGTTTCCGGTCGAACGCATGGTGGCGGACCTGGCTGCCCTGTACCGGCGATTGGGGGCGCACGGAGCAGCGGGGAGGCCGCGGCATGAGTTTTCCCTTCAACGTTTACGGGCTGGCCATCGTCGGAGGTTGGCTTGCCACGTGGCTGAGCCTGCCGCTGTGGCGGGCGTGGTGTCGGCGGACGGGGTTGGTGGACGATCCGGGACACCGGAAGATCCACACGGAACCGGTGCCGTTGGCGGGCGGCCTGGCCGTGTTCACGGGCATGGTCGTGCCGCTGATGCTGGGGGCGCTGGCGGTCAAGTTTGGGTGGCTGGATCTGCCGACCTCGGGGGCCTTCGGCCATGGCTACGCGCGTCGGGCACCGCAGTTGCTGGTGGTGTTGGCCGGTGCCCTGGCCATGGTGGTCCTGGGCTGGCTGGACGACAAACACGAGCTGGCGCCGCGGTGGAAGCTGGCAGGGCAGGTGACCATTGCGTTGGCGGTTGCCGCCAGCGGGGTGCGGGTGACGCTGTTCGTGCCCAGCCTTGCCTTCAGTGTCGCGTTGACGGTGCTGTGGATCGTGACGGTGACCAACGCACTGAACTTCCTGGACAACATGAACGGTCTGTGCGCCGGGCTGGGGGCGATCGGCGCATGGTGTTTCGGCATCAAGGCGGCGGTGGCGGGGCAATACCTGGTGGCGGCGCTGGCCTTGCTGGCGGCGGCGGCGATGGCCGGGTTCCTGCCGTACAACTTCCCGCGTGCATCGGCTTTCCTCGGGGATGCGGGCAGCCACCTGGTGGGGTTTCTGTTGGCCGTGCTGGCGATTCTACCGGACTACTACTCGAGCGAACATCCGGCGCGGACGGCGGTGCTCAACCCGCTGCTCATTCTGGCGGTGCCGCTGGGGGATCTGGTTTGGGTGGTGATTCTGCGCTGGCGGCTGGGCCGGCCGGTTTACGTGGGGGACACGAACCACGTCTCCCATCGGCTGGTGCGCCGGGGGCTGAGCAAGTCCACGGCGGTGCTGCTCATCTGGTTGCTGGCGGCAGCAGCGGGCGCCCTGGCGTTCTGGTGAGGGACCACGTCCACGTCACGGCCACGATGTGGGAGGGCTCAGCGTGATCGACGGCCCCTCCAGTCCGGCAGTATGGATTGATCGCCTTCCGTCCGGCCAACGAACTTCGCATTGGCGGACGGCCGGACCCTCCCCCAACCCAAAGACCGACGCGCTGCCCGATTGGGAGAGGTGGCCGTTGCCGGCATAGACCTCGGCGGTCTGCTGGCGGCCGTCCGCGAACCGGACGATCACCCGCGCCCCGACCGCGGTGGGATTGGCGAGGCCGCCGCGCAGGTGAACCGTGAGAAAACGGTGCGGGGGCGCCGCCCGGTTCAGGAACGCCCGGAGTTCGCCGTCATGCACGCCCACCAGGAGGTCCGGGCGGCCGTCGTCGTCCAGATCCGCGTCTGTCACGCTGCGTCCTTCGCCGGGGACGACGAGCCCACTGCGGTCGGGCCAGACAGGGCTGAACGTACCGTCGCCGTTGCCGCGGAGCAGGAGGCTGAGGCCCCCCGCCTGGCGGCCGGTCTCGCGCTGGGGGCTGTAGGTGTTTTGGGCCAGGTACAAGTCGACGTTGCGGTCCCCGTCCACGTCGAGCAGGACGGCGCCGTAGGCCGGGGCGATCTGGGCGAGGGGCGGGAGGGGAACAAACGTGAACCGGCCCCGGCCGTCGTTGCGGAGGAGACCGGACTCGAGGGTGTTGACTTCGACCTGGCAGGCCGCGTCGAGGGCGGCTTGCCCCAAGAGCTCCGGCAGCGTGGCCGTGGCGAAGGCGCGGTGGGTGGGAAAGCGGGCCGCCAGGCCGGGAAGTACGTTGACAAGGGCGCTGCGGCCGCGGACCGGCCGCAGGCCCTCGCGGGTGAGCTGGGCTTCAATGAGCTGGGGCTCGCCGCGGCCCTCGAAGTCGCCGTAGTAAAGGCGAAGCGGTTCCTCGGGGCTCGGCTGGTAGCGGCTGTTGCGGCCGAAGTTGGTCACCAGGTAGTCGAGGTCGCCGTCGCCGTCCACGTCGGCCGCGGTGATGCCGTTCCACCAGCCAAGCCGATCCGCGAGCCCGGCCGGGCGGGTCTGTTCCTCAAGACGTCCGCCGGTGTTGCGGAACCAGCGCACGGGGCCCCAGTCGCAGGTGACCAGCAGATCCGGCCAGCCGTCGTCATCCGCATCCGACCACAGCGCGCCGGTCACCAACCCGACCCGCCGCAACGCGGGCGCCACGTCGACCGTGACATCGTGGAACTTTCCGCCGTCGTTGCGCAGCAGCAGGCTCTCGGGAACCCGGGGGTACTGGCCAGGGATGCACCGGCTGCCCACGAACAGGTCCAGATCGCCGTCCCGATCCCAATCCGCCGCCACGACAGCGCCGCCGCTGTGGCGGGCGTCGGGCAGGGTGTCCGGGGGGGCGGCGAGCAACCGGCCCTGGCCGTCGTTGAGGAACAGGCGGTCCCGGAGGGCGGGCGCGTTCGGCTCGGCAGCGACGCCGCCGGCGACCACGTAGAGGTCCGGGAATCCGTCGCCGTTGGCCTCGAAGAACAGCGCGGCCACTTCCTCGATGCCTGCCTCGACGAACGGTTCCGGGTCCGGGGTGAACCGTCCCTGGCCCTGGCTCCGAAACAAGCGTCCAGGCTGGTTCGGGGTGCCGGTCACATAGAGGTCGTCACGGCCGTCTCCGTCGACGTCGCCCCAGGCGAGGGCGGGCCCGGTCCGGGAGAGTTTGAAGGGGAGCAGCGGCTGACGTTGAAAGTCATCGAACGGGACGGGCTGGTGACGATAGCCCGTGAAAGCCGTTGTCGGGAGGAACAGTGGCGAGGATGGCGGGGCAGCGGAGGCAGTGCTGGCCTCCGTGGTTGAGTACGGGGACGGTGAACGCTGGGCGGGCAGGCTGGAAGTCGGCACCACGGACGCAGCGCGAGTGCCCGGTTCCTTGGGGGCGTGGTTGCCGGTTGTTGACAGGGGACTTGCCGGCGAGGCGCCTGCACCGGCAGGTTGGGGTGGAACGACGGTTGGAACCGGCCAGGGTCCAGCGATCGTGTAGGCGTGGTCGGCGGGGAGGTTTGTGAAGACCTGGACCTGTCCCTGCGGCCAGCGGACGGTGAGCGCTTCGATCCACGTGACGTCGCCGAGACCAAAGTGGACCACGGCGTCGTCGGCGGACATGAAACCGCGACTGGGCGTGACGTACCGCGTCTGGATCCCGGCCGTGGTCTGGAGGCGGACGGTGGCTCCGATGCCCGCGGGGTTACCGCCGGCACCTTGCAGGCGGATGGTGGCGCGATGGGCGTCCTGACCGGTGTTCCGGTACAACCGGGCTGGCGCTTCGAAGTCATTGACGACCAGGTCGAGGCGGCCGTCATCGTCGAGGTCGGCCGCGACCGCGCCGAAGCTCGGGCCGGGGTGGTCGAGGCCCCAGGCGGGTGCGATGCTCTCGAAGGTGAGGTCGCGGCGGTTGCGGAAGGCGAGGTTGATGTCCCGGCGGACCGGTTGGGCGCGCCAGAAGCGCACGAACTCGGTGGGAGAAAGGTCTTTGGCGCGGGCGGCCAGGTCGTTGTCCATCCAATCGCGGGTCATGCCGTTGGGGACGAAGACGTCGAGCCAGCCGTCGTCGTCGAGGTCGGCGAAGCGGATGGACCAGGTCCAGTCGGTATCGGCGAGGCCGGCGAGGTGGGCCAGTTCGAGGAAGCGTCCGAGGCCGCTGTTCAGGAACAGGGCGTTGCGGAGGTACTGGCGGGGTTCGGCAAGGTCGAGGAACCAGCCGCTGCGTTCCTGATCGCCCAGGGCCACCAAGCGCTGGAAGTGGGTGGTGCCGGACATGTCGGACGTGATGAGGTCGAGGAGGCCGTCGTTGTTGAAGTCGCCCACGTCGGCCCCCATCGAGGTCCAGGGCGTGTGCGGGAGCAGGTCGCGGGTGACGTCGGTGAACGTGCCGTCGGTGTTGTTGCGGTAGAGGCGGTCGGGACCAAAGTAGTCGTTGGCCACGTACAGGTCCGGCCAGCCATCGTGGTTGTAGTCCCACCAGAGCACGGCGTTGCCGAAATCACAGCCAACAAGGCCGGCGGCCCGGCCGACCTCGGCGAAGGTACCGTCGCCGTTGTTGCGGTAAAGGCGGTCGAACTGGCCGGCTTCGACGGCGGCGGCGCGGTCGCCGGGCTGGTAGATCAACTGCCAGAACTCCTGCAGTTCCTCGGGCACTACCGGGCGGCCGTCGACGAACTTGACCCGGAACCGTTGCGACGCGTTCGGGATCATGCCGGCGGTCAGCAGATAGAAATCCAGGTCCCCATCCCGGTCGTAGTCGGCGAAGGCCGCCATCACGCTGGCGCCGTGAAAGTCCACGCCAGCGGCGCGGGCCGCTTCTTCGAAGGTGCCGTTGCCGCGGTTGAGGTAGAGCCGGTTCGGACCGTCGTAACAGCACACGAACAGGTCCGGCCAGCCATCGCCGTTGACCTCTGCGAAGGTGGCGCCGGTGGTCCAGGAGGCCGGGTCGCGCACACCAGCCTGGTCGGTGACGTTGGTGAACCGGAGGTCGCCGCGGTTGCGGTACAGTTGGCCCCCACCCGCCGGGCGCGTCAGGAAAAGGTCGGGTCGGCCGTCGCCGTCGTAGTCGCCCACGGCCACGCCCCCACCCACCATCGAGGAGTTGAACAGGCGTTCGTAGCGGGCGGCGGTGTTCCAGCGGTGGGTGAAGTCCAGGCCGGTCGCGGCAGGCGCCAGCCGTTCAAAGCGAAGTCCGGCTGGGCCGGGGAGGGTGACACGCAACGGGGTGCCGCGGATGGCCTCCGCCGCCGCAGGAGCTGCAGCCGGTGCGACAGCGGCGGGGTTCGCCACAGTGGTCCAGACGAGGACCAGGACCTGGCAGGCGGCGTGTCGAGAGTACGAGTACAACGGCCGCACGGTAAGGGAGACGCGCGGGGGGCGCAAGGCGGGGCCGGTGGCGTTCGTGTTCAAACGGCGAGTACCGGCAGGCGAATGAGGACAGACGAATGGAGAGGCGTGGACTGCCGTTCGTGCGACGGCGGCCGATAGGAGGGGGTCCTGGGGCTCCTGTGTCCGCGTGGCGGGCGGGGGAGGACGTCACGGATTCGGGCGGCTGAAGACCACCCCTTCGCGGGGCTTGCGCAACGGCCGGTGCATGGCACAATGCGCGACCCGCGGGAGGCCGAACCGTCCTCGCCGCAGCGACAACGACCGCACCTGAACCCTCGGATGCAGCATATTCGTAACATCGCCATCATTGCGCACGTGGATCATGGCAAAACCACCTTGGTGGACTGCTTGCTCAAGCAATCCGGCACGTTCCGGGCGAACGAGGCCAAGGCCAGCGAGGAGCGCATCATGGACTCGATGGACCTGGAGCGGGAGAAGGGCATCACCATCCGGGCCAAGAACGCGGCGTTCCAGTACAAGAACTACCACGTCAACATCGTGGACACCCCCGGCCACGCGGACTTCGGCGGCGAGGTCGAGCGGATCATGAACATGATCGACGGGGTTCTGCTGGTGGTCGATGCAGCCGACGGCCCGCAGGCGCAGACGCGGTTTGTGTTGCGCAAGGCTCTGGAGGCCGGGCGCCAAGCCCATCGTCGTCATCAACAAGATCGACCGCGAGAACGCCGACCCGAAACGCGTCCTCGACCAGGTCTTCGAGCTGTTCATCTCGCTGAACGCGACCGACGAGCAACTGGATTTTCCCTTCGTCTACTGCTCGGCCAAGGAAGGCTTCGCGAAGCTGGATCTGAGCCACGTCAGCGGCACCATGGAACCGCTCTTTGATGCCATCGTGAAGCACATCCCCCCGCCCCGCGCGAAGGCGGGCGACGGATTCCAGGTGCTCGTGGCGAACCTGGATTACAGCGATTACCTGGGCCGGATTGCGTTTGGCAAGATCGTGGAGGGCCGCGTGCGGGTGGGGGACCCGGCCTGTTGCCTGCATGGCGATGGCCGTGTCACCCCGGGCAAGATCACGATGATCTACCACTTCGTGGGCCTGAAACGCGTCGAGATCCCGGAGGCGCAGGCCGGGGACATCGTCGGGCTCACCGGATTCGACGACGTCTTCATTGGGGAGACTCTGGCGGACAAACCCGAGCGCGGCGCGCTTCCCTACATCCCGATCGACCCGCCGACCATCCAGATGGAGTTCGCGGTCAACGACGGCCCGCTCGCTGGCCAGGACGGCAAGCTCGTGACGGCCCGGCACATCTGGGAACGCCTGCAGCGAGAGGTCCGCACGAACGTGGCGCTCCGCATCAAGCCCACGGGGGACCCGAAGATTTTCGAGGTGGCCGGGCGCGGCGAGATGCAGATTGCGATTCTGGTCGAGCAGATGCGCCGCGAGGGCTACGAGGTGCTGGTCAGCCGGCCGGAGGTGCTCTGGAAACAGGGACCGGACGGCCAACTCCTGGAACCGATCGAGAAGCTCTTCCTCGAAATCCCGCAGGAGTTCATGGGGGCCATCCTCGAGAACCTGGCCTTCCGCAAGGCGGAGATCATCGCCATGAACCACCACGGCGGCCACGTCACCATCGAGGCCCTCATCCCCATGCGCGGCCTGATCGGGTTCGAGACCGACCTCGTGAACACCACCCGCGGACTCGGCGTCATGAGCCACCTGTTCCATGAGTACGGTCCGGACCGGGGCGAGATCGCGGCCCGCAAGAACGGTTCGCTGGTGAGCATGGAGGACGGCGAGGCGACGGCCTATGCCCTCAACGCCATCCAGGAACGCGGTCGCCTGATGGTGGTGCCGGGAGACCGGGTGTACCGGGGCATGATCGTGGGAGAGAACGCCCGCGACAACGACATCCCCGTCAACCCCACCAAGACCAAGCACCTCACCAACATGCGGTCGCAGGGGGAGGGCAAAGGCATCCAGCTCAACCCGCCGTTGCTGCTCGGCCTCGAGCGCGCCCTCGAGTACATCGGGCCCGACGAATTCGTCGAGGCCACGCCGAAGCATCTCCGGCTGCGCAAGCGGATCCTGGATGAGAACGCCCGCAAGCGTTCCGAAAAGACGCGGGCCTACAAGATCATCGCCTAGCCATGGCCACGATCCGCCCCTTCGCCGCCCTCCGCCCGCGCCCGGACCGGGCCGCGCGTATTTGTGAACCGCCCTATGACGTGATGTCCGAAGCGGAGGCGCGGCGGATGGCTGCCGGGAACCCGCTGAGCTTCCTGCGCGTCAGCCGCCCGGAGATCGGGTTGCCCTTGGGCACCGATCCGCACTCGCCCGCCGCCTATGCGCAAGCCCGGCGGGGGTTCGAGGCGCTGCTCGCGGACGGCTCGCTTTACCGGGAGGCCCGGCCGGCGTTCTATCTCTACCGGCAGATCCTCGGTGCGCACCGCCAGACCGGGATCGTGGCCGCGGCGAGCTGCGCCGAGTACCTCGCGGGCGTGATCCGGAAACACGAGTTGACCCGACCCGACAAGGAGCTGGACCGCGTGCACCACATCGAGGCCGTCGAGGCGCAGACTGGCCCGGCGTTTCTCTTTCACCGGGCCGTGCCGGCGCTCGCGGCCTTCGTCCGCGAGGTCGAGGCGCGGACTCCGGACGTGGATTTCACCGCGCCGGACGGGGTTCGGCATACGACATGGACCCTGGCTGAGCCGGAGAGCATTGGGTTCGTCGAAGCCCAGTTTGCGGCGATTCCGCGGTTGTACATCGCCGACGGGCACCACCGTTCGGCGGCTGCGGCGCGGGTGTTCGGGGCGCGGCAGGGGACGGGGGTAGCGGCGGCTTTCTGAGTGTCATCTTTCCCCACGACACGCTGCAGATCCTGCCGTACCACCGGGTGGTGAAGGATCTGAACGGGCTGTCGCCGGCGGGGCTGCGCGAGCGGCTGGCGGCGATCGGCGAGGTGGCCGGTGACGGCTCCGGGCAGCCGCCGCGTCCGCACGAGTTCGACTTGTACCTGGAGGGGCGTTGGCAGCGGTGGCGGTTTGGCGCGGCCCTGACAGGGGCGGCGGATCCGGCTGAGCGCCTGGATGTGGCCTTGCTGCAGCGGCACGTGCTGGCGCCGATGTTCGGCATCGAGAACCCGCGGACGAGCCAGCGGCTGGGGTTTGTCGGTGGCATCCGCGGTCCGGGCGAGCTCGAACGGTTGGTGGAGGCGGGGGAGGCGGCCTGTGCGTTTGCGCTGCACCCCACGGGCATCGAGGAGTTGATGGCGATTGCGGATGCGGGCGGGATCATGCCTCCCAAGAGCACGTGGTTCGAGCCGAAGTTGCGGGACGCGCTGTTCTGTCTGCCTCTCTGAAGGCGCCTCCTTCAGCCTAATCCCCGATGTTCGTAATCGGCGGAGAATCCAAGACGGGGAGTTCCTCCACCGATTACGAACATCGGGGATTGGGGAGTGACGGATCAGGCGGTTCATGGAGAGTTCCTTGTTCCTTTCGGACCTGCTCACCGGCCATGAACCTGGCAGCATCGCCAGCGTGCTGCGACACCAAGAGCAGTGTGACCGTTCGTATCCTTTGGTGCCTTGTGCCCGGTGGAGAGACTGGTTCCGGTGGTGGACTTCTGCGCATTTTGGTGAGGCCCTTGTGGGTTTTCCCGTTGGGAAGATTTGTTTCTCCCAGAACTCCACCGGGCTTGCGGTGTCGGGGCCAGACAACCTATGAATCCAGTCCCAACCCTGCCCGTGCTCAATCCGCTGGCTGCCTTCGTTGATGTCGGCAGTGAGCAGATGTTTGTCTCCATCGGTGGCGGTCCGCCCGAGGTCTTCGGCACCGTTACCTGCCAACTCCACCGACTGCGCGACTGGCTGCAGGCGCGCGGCGTCAAGTCCATCGCCATGGAAGCCACCGGCGTCTATTGGCTGCCCCTCTACGGCGTGCTGGAAGCGGCCGGTTTGGAGGTCCTGATGGTCAACGGTCGGCAGACCCGTAACCTGCCCGGACGCAAGACCGACATGAAGGACTGCCAATGGGGTGCCACGCTCCATGCCCACGGTCTGTTGCGTGCGGGCTTCGTGCCCCCGGCCGACATCCGCCGCCTGCAGGACTACGTGCGGCTGCGCACCGATCATCTGACCAGCGCGGCGGCGTGCGTGCAGCATCAGCAGAAGGCCTTGGAACGGATGAACATCAAACTGCACGATGTCATCAGCAGTCTGGTCGGCACCAGCGGGCAGAAGGTGATCGGGGCGATCCTGGCCGGCGAGCGTGCTCCGGAGCGGTTGCTGGGGCTGTGCGATGTGCAGATTCGGCAGAAGAAGGCCGCTGAGGTGAAGGAGTCGCTGCGCGGAACTTGGGCCGAGGAACATCTCTTCGCGCTGCAGCAAGCGGTCGAGGACTGGCAACACTTCCAACGCCAGATTGCGGCGTGTGACCGACAGATCGAAGCGGTGCTGCACCAGATCCACGGTCCGGCGTGCCCAGCCCCCGCGGCGGGGACCACACCTGTGGCGGTCAAACGTCCGGGGGTGAACGCGCCACAGATCCCGGGACTGCACGGCCTGCTGGTCCGCTTGTGCGGCGGCAAGGATCTCACCGTGCTGCCCGCCCACACCGACTACAGTCTCCTGCAACTGATCTCCGAAGTGGGCACCGATTTGAGCCGCTGGGCGACGGAGAAACACTTCACCGCCTGGCTGGGACTGGCCCCGGGCAGCCACCAGAGCGGCAAGCGCCACGGGTCGGTGGGGCGCAAGCGCAACCGGGCCGGGCGGCTGTTCTGCGTGATGGGACGGAGCCTGGCGCGCAGTAAGCATATCGCCCTGGGTGGTTATTACCGTCGCATGGCTGGGCGGCGCGGTGGCTTGGTGGCTAACATCGCCTTGGCGCGGAAGCTGGCCGAGTGGTTCTGGCGGGTGATGGTCAAAGGGGTGGAGTATGTCGAACGCGGGTTGGCCCAGTACGAAGAGCAAGTGCTCGAAACCAAGCGCCGGGCCCTGCAACGCTTGGCCAAACAGCTCGGCCGCGTGGTCCTCCCCAGCCTCGCCGAACTCAAGGCCGAGGGGTAGGTTCATGGGAAGGGCAGAGTCTCGTGACCTCGACTCCTACGGAGGGAGGGCTGGGCAGAGTCTCGTGACCTCGACTCCTACGGGGGTCGGGGAGGAGTCGGCCGAGCACGGTGGCCAGTTCGCCCGCGGTGGTGGGTTTGTCCAGGAAACCGCGGATGCCGACACGGCGCGCCGCGGCTTCCAGATCCGGCGTGACACAGCCCGAACTTAAGACCACCGGCAAATCGGGGTGAAGGGCCCGCAGGTCCGCGGCGAGATCCAGGCCGGAGCGGTCCGGCATGTTGAGGTCGGTGACAACGAGGTCAACCGGCGCGGGGTGCTGACGGCAGACGGCCAGGGCTTCGGCCGCCGAGGTGCAGCCTTGCACGCCGTAACCCAGGCGTTCGAGGGTGCGCACGGCCAGGAAAAGCATCATCTCATCGTCGTCCACATAGAGGATGCGCCGCGCCGAGGCGGGCGCCGCGGAAGCGGCGGGTGGCGGGGAGTGTCAGCTCCGGGAACCTCGTCAGAAGCCCGCACCAGAGGTTCAGGTCGAGGCGGGGGCGGGCGCTGATCCGACGGTCCGAGGAGGGCGTGGATTTGCTGTTTGGCTGCGAGGCTGGCTTTGACGATTTCGTCGAGGCATTCGCGAGCCGGGTGCTGGGGGTCGAGATCGGCGCCCGCCAGCTCGGCGTTGCCCACGATGGTCCCCAGGAGGTTGTTGAAGTCGTGGCCAGCCTTGCGGCGATGCTCGAGGAGGCTGGTCAGCCGGCGGAGCTCTTCAGTGGCACGCTGGAGGGCGCGGCGCAGGGCCCATTCGCGCAAGGCACGGTGGATCGCGTGCGGCAATTCGGCGTGCGCGGCGGGGGTGGTGAGGACGAAGTCGAGCGCGCCTTTCGCGACGGCGGCGAGGGCGGCGGCTTCGTCGCCAGGATTTGCCAGGACCAGGACCGGGAAGGCGTTGGATTCGGGCGGGAGAGACAGGACGTCTTCCACGCGTTCACCGGGTGTTGCCAGGTTCAGCAGCGCCAGATCCGGCGGGTCTTGACGCGCAAGCTCGGCGAACTCGCGCAGGGTGTGAACCACGCGGACGGCGAACGGCGGCTGCGCCGAGGCGAGGACCCGACACAGTGCATCCGCCGACGCCCGCCCGGGTTCGACCAGTAAGATCGAGAGCGAGGGGGTGTTCATAGGTGCACCGTCGATCAACGGCCTGGGTTCCGGTTCAGCAGGACTTTCCGCAGCCAGAGGCTACGCTCATTCAGGCAGAAGACAAGCCCCACGCGGGCACCGCGCGGGCCTCCGGTTGCCTTCCCCCTCCCGGGCGGCGCCCCTTTGGGACCTGCCCAGGCGCCACGAGCCAAGGAGGGTGCAGGCTGGAAGCCCGCACCACAGGTTCATGGAGCCCGGTTCACGGGAGAGAGGGCTTGCTGACGGGGGCGGCGCTTGTCAGGCTGGGAGCCCGCAAACCGATGAACCCGCGCGTGAAGATTGGCAGCGTCGGCGAGACGCAGGTGGTGGTGGAGGCGAAGCACGCCATCGATTTCGCCGACGAGACGTTGCCGCCGGTGCTGTGCACCCCCTGGCTGGTCTGGTTCCTCGAGCACGCGGCCCGGGCAGCCGTGCTGCCGGCACTGGCGGCGCACGAGAGCACGGTGGGCACCGAGATCGAGGTGGCTCATCTGGCGCCGACCCCGCTGGGACGCACTGTGACCTGCCGCGCCCGCGTGATCCGGGTGGAAGGTCGCGAAGTGTCCTTCACGCTGGAAGCCGAAGATGGCGTCGAACCCATTGCCCGCGGGTTCCACAGGTTGAGGATCATCGACAAGCAACGCTTCGCCGCGCGGGTGGCCCGCAAGCGGTTGGGCGGCTGAGCCGCAAGCGAACCGCTCGAATCAGATGGAACTCGTCACTTATTCTTCGGACCCCGCACCTGCGGGACGGTCCAGCGCGTCGGAGCCGCTGGCGCGGCGCGACTTCCTGCGGGGTGTGTTGGGCATGGGCCTGGTTGCCGCCGCGGACCTGGGGCGGACCCGGGCTCGCGCGGGTGAGTCCGCGGCCGTGCCGTCGGAATGGCAGCTCGGTTGCTACACGCGGCCGTTCGATGCCCACGACTATCGCACCGCCCTGGATGCCATCGCGGAGGCCGGGTTCACGTACGCCGGGCTCATGACTGCGAAGGGAGAATCGTGGGTCCTGATCACCGCGAACACCACGCCTGAGGCCGCCGGACGCATCGCGGCCGACCTCAAGCAGCGGAAGCTCCAGTGCGCCTCGGTGTACGGCGACTACACCCCTACGGCCGAGGTGGCGGCCAACGTGCGCGCCTTGGAGCGACTGGTTGACCATGCGGCGACGTGTGGCTCTCCGGACTTGCTGCTAGGAGGGGTGGGGGATGTCCAGCTCCAGGCGCCTTACTACCGGGCCATCCGTGAGGTGTGCGACTTCGCGGCGTCGAAAGGGGTGCGGTTGACCATCAAGCCTCATGGTGGCCAGATCGCGACGGGTCCCCAGTGCCGCCAGGCCATCGAGCGTGTCGGGCACCGCAACTTCCGGCTCTGGTACGATCCCGGCAACATTTACTACTACTCGGACGGCGAACGGGACCCGGTGGCCGATGCCGCCACCGTGGACGGGTTGGTGGTGGGCATGAGCGCCAAGGATTTCCTTCCTCCCAAAGAGGTGTTGGTCACACCCGGGACGGGGCGCGTGGATTTCCCCGGGTGATGGCCCGGCTCCGCGAGGGTGGGTTTCGGCACGGGCCGGTGCTGGTGGAGACGCTGGCCAAAGGCAGCCTTGCGCAAGTGATCGCCGAGGCGCGCAAGGCCAGGTTTTTCCTGGCCGAGTTGCTGCGTCGCGGCGGCAGTGCGTAGCCGGTGGGACCCCGGGCACGACCCGGCCATCTGGTGCGGACGGCCATTCGCGAACCCGCTCCACGCGGCGTGGAGGGATGACTAAGGAGACACCCTAAATTCGGAATCGGGAGCGATCCGGTCTGTTGCGGGGCGCTTCGACGTGGTGTTCTTCGTGGTGTGTGGACGCTAAGCAACGCGGCGCTGTCCTGAGCCGGCTCGGTCAAGCCAGGCGTTCGGGGGTCGCGTTGCCGAGAAACGTGGAGCCAATCCAGCATCATGACCTTGAAGGGCGTTGAGCGGGGCAGTGTCGTCCGTTCCCGTCGGCCGGTGGCGGCTCCGGGCGCGGGGACAGCGGGTCATCGGGGGCCGGGCGGAAGGGTGCCGACCGGTGGTCGCCGGAACGGCGGAGGCCCCGGGGCGGCGGAGGAGAACGACGTCGGCGATCTGGTCGAAGTCAGAGCCACCGGCGCGAGCGCCCGGGTGGAGGGAGTCGTGTCGGGACGGACCCCGGAGGCTGACTACGTGTTCCACAGTCCGGCGATGCAGGCCGTGGAGCGCGTGCTGCGGCGGGTCGCGGGGAGTGAGGCCTCGGTGTTCCTGACCGGGGAAAGCGGGACCGGCAAGGAGGTGGTGGCGGAGTTGATTCACCGGTTGAGCACTCATGCCACCGGACCGCTGGTCAAGGTGAACTGCGCGGCCCTGCCACGCGATCTGGTGGAGAGCGAGCTGTTCGGGGCCGTGCGGGGTGCCTACACGGGGTCCGTGGAGAACCGCCTGGGCCTGTTCACGCAGGCCGACGGTGGGACCCTGCTGCTGGACGAGTTGACGGAGATGCCGGTCGCGGCGCAGGGCAAGCTGCTGCGGGTGCTGCAGGACCGTCGCTTCCGCCCGCTGGGCGCGCACCGCGAACTCCAGGTGAACTGTCGCGTCATCGCCGCCACCAACCTGCGGCCCGAGCTGGCCATCCAGGCTCAGAAGCTCCGCCTCGATCTCTATTACCGGCTGGAGCATCGTGACGATTCACCTGCCGCCGCTGCGCGAGCGGCGCGAGGACATCCCGCTGCTGGTCGAACGCTTCGTTGCGCGCTTCAGTGAACTGATGGGCCGGCCCGTCCGCGGAGTGACGGCCGCCGCGTTGACGCGGCTGCTCGAACACGATTGGCCGGGCAATGTCCGGCAGCTCGAGAACGTGCTTCACCGGGCCGTGCTCCTGTGTGAGGGCGACCAGGTGGACGTGGCAGACCTCGCGCTCCCGCCGTCCCTCTCCGGCCCGCCCGTGACGCCTCCCACGGACCTAGCGGGCGTCGAGCGGGATGCGATCATCGAGGCGCTGCGGCGCTGCGAGGGCAACAAGGTCGCGGCCGCGCGGCTCCTGGGGATCGCCCGGCAAACGCTTTACAACAAGCTGCGCGACTTTGAACTGGACCCCGACGCGCGGGGCTGGGGACGCCCGGTCCCCGTGGCTCCCCGCCGGGGCGCTGTGACCACCACCACCTGGCGGCTGCCAGGGAGCAAAGAGCCCGAGGTCTCCTGCGAATCGCTGGGGCGTTACTCCCGGGGCGTTCCACCGGCCGTGCGCAGCACTTCACTCAGTGTCACCGGGACGCCGCCACGGCGTTTGCTTTCGTCGGCCGCTTCCCATGAACGCGAAGAGCTCGATTGTTTCCTGCGCCGGGATGGGGGCGATGCCCGTTTGGAAGAACTTCATCACTTCGCGAATCAGCGGGGCGTAATCGCCACCCGGCTTCTGGTCCAGCACGGTCTTGGTCCCGAAGGCGGTGACGCGGAAGGGTGCAGCAGCATTCCGAATACCAATCAGCGTACCCACTCGCCCACCCGACCACACGCCCGTGACGACGTCGGTGTCCGGCGTGTGCGTCCGCACCACGCTCGCGCACCCGGTTCCCAGCACGGCGTAGAGCGCTTCGGCGGCGTGGATGCCATACCAGAACAGGTCGGGATGATGGGGTTCGAGGGACGCCGGCCCGGTGGAGACCGCCCCCCGCACGGCACCCAGGTCGGCGGCCTTGAGCTCGATCAGGCCCGGGTAGTACCGCAGCGAAGAGGAGCTGAAGCACGGCACGCGCCTGGCCTCGGCCAGCCGGAAGATCTCGATCACGTCCCGCAGCGAGCCGGCCATCGGTTTGTCGATGAACAACGGCTTGCCGGCCGCGATCACGGGTCGGGCCTGCTCCAGGTGCGGCCGTCCGTCGACGCTCTCCAGCATGACGACGTCCACCTCGGCGCACAGCGCGGGGATCGAGTCGAAGATCTTCACCCCCCACTTCTCGCGCAGCTCGGTGGTGTATCCCTCGACCCGGGTGTGGCTGGATTCGATGTCGGGACTGCCGCCCGGAAATCCGGCCACCACCCGGCCCCCGGGCACGTGGTTGGGATCGGTGGGGTCGTTCAACAGCTTCGTGAATGCCGTCACGTGCGAGGTGTCCAACCCGATCATCCCGATGCGGAGGTCCGCGGCGGAAACGCGGAGGCTCCCGGTCAGGGCCAGGGTGGCGAGGAGGAGAGGGAAGGTCTTCATGTGAAACGGCGCAACCATTCGCGGTTGGCAGATCGGAAGCAACTCCCAAAACGCGGTGGCCGGGCGCGCGTGGGTGGGAAGGGGGAAGGGGAAGGGGGCAAGGAGGCAAGGGCGAAGGGCGAGGGGCGAAGGAGACAAGGGCGCCAGACTACGATTCGTTAGGGCCGATTCGCCTGTCATCGAGCTCCACTCCCAGTCCGGGGCCGCGGGGGACCTCGATCTGGCCTTCGTGCACCACGAACGGGACGCGCAGCAGCGTGGTTTCAAGGAACTGGGGACCGTTGAGGGCGGCCGGTCGGTCGAGGTCGTACGCCCCGTAGAGCAGGAGGGACGCGGCGAGGGACAGGTCGGGGTCGCACAAGCCGCTGCCCAGGACCCACAAGCCGGCGTCGCGCAGCAGTTCGATTTGCCGGCGTGCTTCGGTCAGGCCGCCGCAGCGCGCGGGTTTCATGGCCACGCCATCCAAAAGATCGAGGCGGATGAACTCTTCGAGTTCGACCGTGGAAACGATGCCCTCATCCATGAGGATGGGCAGGGTGCCTTGTTGCTTCAACCGCCGGTAGGCCGACAAGCGGTTGGCGGGCAACGGTTGTTCGAGCACCGCCACACCCAGGTCGGCCAGTTGCGGGGCGACCGCGAGCGCCGTGGCTTCGTCGTATCCGCCATTGGCATCGGCCCAGAGAAAGCCGTCCGGCACCAGGCGCTTGACCTGGCGGCAGAGCTCGAGGTCGAACGCCGCGTCGGGAGCGACCTTCACGTTGAAGTGCCGATAGCCACGGGAGAGTCCCTCGGCGACGAGCGCCTCGGCCTCCTCGAGACGCCGCGGGTTCAGGGTCCAACTGAGCGTGATGCGATGGCGCCCGGTCCGGCCCCAGCGTTGCGCGGCGGACTGGCCGAGCAAACGGCCCGTCAGATCGAACAGGGCCAGGTCGATGCCCGCCTTGGCGATGGGGGCGCCGGTCGAGAAGGAGGGAGGGCTGAACCGGCTCAGCGCCCCCTGGATCGCCGCCGTGTCGAACACCTGGCAGCCGATGAGTTCGGGCGCAAGGTAGTGGTCGATGGTGGATTGCACGCTCTCGAGCGTCTCGGCGCTCCAGCGCGGTGAAGGCACGCTCTGGCCCCAGCCCACCGCGCCGTTGTCGGCCGTCAGCTTGACCAGGACGCTCTGCCGTCCGAGCGGCCGCCCGCCCGGGCCTTCGAAGAACTTGAAGCGTCCCCGGGTGGGATAGACGTGGGCGAAGGTCTCGACGCGTTCGATGCAGGGGTCAGGGGGCATGGGGTCAGGCGGGACGGGCAGGCGTCAGGTGAAGGGCCTGGCGCTGGGCTTCGAGGGCCAGTTCGATGGCCAGGAACGTGTGCGCCTGCGACATGGCGGTTTCGGTGCGGTCGAGGCAATCGCGGATCAGTTGGCCGAAGAAAGGAAAGCCCACCTGGCCGTGGACGGCGTGGTGGTGTTCGCCGCGATGATCCACGAGATAGACGTGATCACCGGTCGCGTCCCGGGCCACGTCGAGGTACTTGCGCAGCTCGAGGTAGCCGTCGGTGCCGAGGATCAACGTGCGGCCATCGCCCCAACTGCCGAGGCCGTCCGGGGTGAACCAATCGACACGGAAGTAGAACGTCGTCCCGTTGTCGGCCAGCAACGTGGCATCGCCAAAGTCCTCGAAGTCCGGATGGGCCGGGCAATGGTAGTTGCCGACCTTGCTGTGGAGGACACGCGCCTGGCGGGCGCCGGCGTAGTGGAGGAACTGCTCGATCTGGTGACTGCCGATGTCGACCAGGATCCCGCCATACTTGCGCGGATCCCAGAACCACGGTGGGCGGCTCGCGGCGTTGAGCCGGTGCGGGCCCAGCCCGATGACCTGCACCACGCGCCCGATGGCCCCTTCGCGAATGAGTTGGTCGGCACGGACGGCCGCTTCAACGTGCAATCGTTCGGCGTAGTACACGGCGAAGCGTCGTCCCGTGGCGGCCACCTGCCGGCGCGCCGCGTCGAGTTGGTCGAGCGAGGTGAACGGGGGCTTGTCCGTGAAGTAGTCCTTGCCGTGCGCCATCACCCGCAGTCCCAGCGGGCCGCGTTCGCAGGGGACACAGGCGCTGGCCACCAGCTTGATCGTGGGATCTTCCAGGATTTCCTGTTCGCTCCGCGCCGGCACCACCCCGGGGTGGGTCTCACAGAACCGCTGCACCTTGGCGGGATCGGGATCGAACACCCGCACCAGTTCGCCCCCGGCCTCGCGCAGGCCGTTGCATTGGCCGTAGATGTGGCCATGGTCCAGCCCCACGGCGGCGAACCGGAATTCGCCCGGAGCACATACCGCACGGGCCTTCCCCTGCGGCGCGTAATTCATGCCGTCCGATTTCTGCGTCATGCCGGTGTGGGGTTTATCGGCCCAGGTTGCGACCCAGGGTGATGTTGTTGGTGGCGAAGTTCTCGATGCTACGGGTCTTCTCGTGGAAGTGGCGGGCGTGGCGAAGGAGCCCTGCGCGGGTATAGAACGGCGCGTCCGGCGGGAGCGGCAGATGCACGCGTTGTCCGAGATGGCCGGACTGGTAAATGGCGGTGACCAGCTCGAGCGTGCGGCGGCCCTGGAGGCCATCGACCAAGAGCGGTTCACGGCCCACCACCGCGCGCAGGAAGTTGGCGATCTGCCCGTCGTGCCCTTCGTGCTCGACCCCGGGCGTCGAGTCGTAGAACGCCTGGATCTCCGCTGCCAGCTCGGAATGGTCCTCGGGAAAGCCGTTGGCCCGGGCGCGCATCGCCTGAACCTCCCACGGCACGGCCACCTTGGCGCGTTCGCCTTGGAAGACCAGTCGTTGTTCCTCGCCGTGGTGCACGAGCGAGGCGGTGATCTGCCCGACCCGCCCGTCGTTGTAAGTGAGGATGCTGGCGGAGAAGTCCTCCACCTCCGAGTTCTCGTGGGCCAGGTTCAGGGACACGGACAGGACCTCGTCGGGCATCCCCATCAGCCACTGGAAGAGGTCGAGGTGATGCACGGCGTGGTTGAGCGTGCAGCCGCCGCCCTCCTGCGCCCAGGTGCCGCGCCACCACAGGTCGTAATAGGATGCGCCGCGCCACCAGAGCGAATCCACCTGCGCATGGAGCACGCGGCCGATCAACCCGGCGTCGAGGAGACGTTTGAGCCTGGCGATCGGCGTCTTGTAACGGTTTTGCGCCACGACGCCCAACAACCGGCCGCTGGATCGGGCCGCCGCCAGCATGGCATCGCATTCCTCCAGGCACGTCGCCATCGGTTTCTCCGTCAGGACGTGCTTGCCGGCCTCCAGCAAGGCGATGGTCGCCGCGGCATGCTCGAACGGCGGCAGACAGACGGACGCGACGTCGAACTCGGCCCCGGCCAGCAAGGCCGCGCAATCCTGGAACACCGGCACGGACAGGCCGAAGCGCTCCGCTTTGGCCCGGGCTTTCTCCGGAAAGAGGTCCACCAGCGCGACCACCCGCGCCTCGGCACTCCACTTCAGGTAGGCCTGCAAATGGCTGTCGGCAATCGCCCCGGTCCCAACAATCGCGACTCTTAGCATGGGTAAAGGAGGTTCAGATCCAACTCCTCGAACCTGAACGCGCCGGTAAACCGGACGCACTCCTGACGTTGTGCGCGGGACGCACGGGCTCCGCCCCTCGCGAAGCGTCTGGAGTGCGGGGGTTCACCCCCGCTTTTCGTGCACGGTTCACGGAGAGCCCTCATGGCGCTGGAGAAGCCGCTGGCGCGGGGTCTCTCGGGCAGGCGCGCGCCGCTTCGCACAAAGCCCGAATGTTGGCGGCTGGCGTTCCCGGCGAGGTGCCGCCGCCGGCGGAGAGGATCAGGCCGCGTCGACTGGGATGTTGGTGCAGGCACTCCAGCGCCGCGGCCCGCACCTGTTCGGTGGTGCCCTGGGCGAGCACTTCCAGGGGCGGGACATTCCCGATCAGGCAGAGGTCCGGCCCCACCTGCGCCCGCACCTTCGCCAGCGGCTGAAGATGCGTGAAGTTGAAGCCGTGGATGCCGAGGTTTCGCAACAGGGAATACGAAACCGGGTTGTCCGTGTCGTTGTGGAACAGCTTGAGCGCGCCGGGAAACGCGTCGAAGACCCGCTGCAGATAAGGCTGCGCAAACTCGAGGTAGTCCTTGGCGGACATCATCCCCGCAAGGTCGTCCAGCACGAGAATGCCTTCGACATCTCCCGCCGCCTCGGCCTGGGCCTCGAGCCAGCGGCGTGTCAGATCACTCGTGAGCGTGAGCAAACGGTGCGTGGCCGCCGGCTCGAGCTTGAGCGCCAGCAGGAACGGAGTCACGCCCAGGAGATGACTCGCGGTGGTCAACGGGCCGCGGGCGGCGACGATCTTGAGGACGTGACCGGCGTCGGCAATGACCGGTCGGAGGCGCCGGAGCTGGTTCAGGAGGATCGGTAGAAACCCGTCGGTCCGCGGATCGGGCACCGGCAGGCGATCAAGTTCCTCGATACCCTGGATCACCGGGTGGGCAATGGGCGTGCGGTCGGGGAAGAAGCTGAGCCGGCAACCGAAGGCGCTCGGCTCCGCGCCCATGCCAATCTCGGCCCAGAAACCGGGCAGGAGGATGACGTCAGGAAAGCGGCGGGCCACTTCGAGATTCGCCTCCAGCCAGACGTCCGGGACAGTCAGATAGTCCAGGGTCGATAGCCCGAGGAACCCGGGAATCCACGGGCTGTCCACGATGAGCGCGACGGGCACGGTGTCCGCCGGTTCACCTGCAACGCATCGCCGCAGAAGCGTCCATTGCTCGCCGGTCATGGGCCGTTCTCCTGTTCCAGGCTTTGCAGGCCCGCTCGCAGGTAGCCGAGGGCAAAGGCCATTCCGGCATGCCACGGCGCGGCACACGCCATCTGGGGCGCGTGGTCGGGGATGATCACGCCGTTGAATCCCTGCGCACGCAACAGCCGCAGCACGCGGAGCACGTCCACGTCCCCGTCGTCGATGAACGTCTCGCGGTAATGCGGCACCTTGCCCCGAACATTGCGGAGGTGCACGTAGGCGATGCGGCCCTGCCGGCCGTAACGTTCGACGGCTTCGTAGACGTTGCCTTCGGTCATCTCGGCCAGCGTGCCGATGCAGAATTCGAGGGCGTTGCGCGGGCTGGGGCGCAGATCGAGCAACCGCTGGTAAAGATGCGGTTGGTAGACCAGGCGGGGCTGACCGCGGACCGTGGGCAGCGGCGGGTCGTCCGGGTGCGCGGCGAGCGTCACGCCCGCTTCCTCAGCCACCGGCACAAGGGCTTCGAGAAACGCCTGGAGCCGAGCCCAGAGTTGTTGCGGGGTCGCGGAGGGCACCGCGCCGGGCGGAGCGGTGGCGTCGTACACCATGTTCCAGACCATGCCGTTGGGCAGGGGGCGGTCGAAGGGGCCGTCCATGCCAACCGCCTCGGCGCCGCCGCGCGCGAAGGGGCCCTTCACCCGACCCGCCACGCCGGCGATGGAGAAGTTGTAGCCGAAGATGGGAATGCCCGCGCGCCCGACGTTGCGAATCAGGGTCTGGAGCTGCTCGAGCTGGGCGGGTTTGCGCGGACCGTCCAGCAGGACGTCATGCCAGTGGGCCGGGTCGAAGTTCTCAATGGCCTCGAGTTCGAGGCCGGCGGCGTTGATGTCGCGTTTGAGGGTGGCGAGTTCCTCGTACGTCCAGAGGCGGTTCGGATCGCCGGCCTGTCCCCAGCCGGTGTCGTCACCGACGGGTTGATCGCCAGGGCGGTTGGCGCGGGAGGAGCGGAAGTAGTCGACGAGATGCACGACCAGATGCGTGCAGCCGCACTGCTTCGCGAACTGGTAGTGCGCGGCGTCGAGTTGGTGACGATAGAGGCCCAGCCCGAGTTTCATGCGGCGCCCCCGGCCGTTTCGAGCGGTTGAACCGGCCGGCGCGACGGAGACCTTAGGGCCTGGCCTGGAGCCGGGCAACATGCGGCTCGAGTTGCGGCCCGATATCCTCCTGGAAGAAGTAGGCGTCGCGGTCGCCGCCGGTGCTCCAACTGTGCAGGAACAGCATCTTCTCGAACTTGATCCAGCGGGCCGAGCCGTCCATGTGGACGTGGTTGCCCCCGGCCGGCTGCTTTCCGGCGGCTTTGTGCGGCGGCATTCCCTTGAAGGCGCTGTCCCGCCCGCCACCCCAGACACGATCGATCTTCATCACCGCGTCCGCCGCAAGCACCCAGCCCGGGCCGGCGCCGCTCGTCTTGACGGGGCTGCGTGAAGGGAACGTCCCGGCCGGGTTCATCCACTGCTCGATGCCGCCGAAGTACTGGAACCCGATCACCCACTGGTCGAAGTCGGGTTCGTACGTGGGGAAACCGGGGCGACCGGGACAGGTCCAGATCTGGGGTGTGGACTTGTTGGTGCTGATGGTGAGCCCGACGGTCGCGGCCGCCCGGCCTTCCGGCGGGTTAAGGGCGATCTGGACCTGCTTGACCCGCGCTTCGACGACGCGGTCGAGATTGTCCTGGGCGTAGATGGTCATGCCGATGGCGATCTGCCGGAGGTTGTTCAGGCAGGCGGTGCGGCGGCCAGATTCCTTGGCCCGGCTGAGGGCGGGCAGCAGCATCCCGGCGAGGATGGCGATGATGGCGATCACCACGAGCAGTTCGATCAGAGTGAACGCCGCGGCTGGCTCCCCACCGCGGGAGGGGGCGACCGATCTTCGGGGCCGCAGCGGGTCGAGGGCTGGCTGGGGCGTGCATGGTGGATAAGAGAAGCTGGGCATCACCCACTGTCAACTCTCCGCACCCAGTGGGGTCAGTCCCTGAAACCTGAAAGTGGAACTGGAAAAAGCACACTCCCAATGACTGACCCCGGAGGAGAGGACGGGGCGAGAGGGGTGGGCGAGGGTGTGGAGTCATGGCAGGCATCGGGCATCGAACTCGCCGAAGTCCGCTGCTTGACATTGACTTTCTAATGCAGTAAGTAAGGCCACCTAGTCACCAGAACGAACGCTCCCATGCGCAGAAACCGAAACCCACCATGAAACCGCTACCACATTCCCTCGCCTTGGCGACTGTCGCCTCCGCCGCCACCATCCAGGCCAGCATCTTCGTCCTGGACCATTTCGACTCACCCGTGGGCGGGCAAGCGGCCATCATTGTCAATGGCACCTCCATCACACCTCCCGTGACCTCGACCGCGGTCGGGTTGGGGTTGGGCGCGCTGGGCGACACACGGGCGATCACGTTGGACATTGATTCGGTCCGGGCCGTGGGAAACGCCTCGTTTCCCAACACCGGTTCCAGCGAAAGAGGATCCGCCAACCTGACGCCCGACAACCTGGCGCTGGAGGCTGGCGCGCATGCGAGCACCACCCTGACGGTGTCTTACGACAACGGTAGCGCCGGCCTGGGCCTTGACCTGTCAACCTCCACGGCGATTCAGTTCATGGCGGCCGCCAACGACCAGGGCACCTGGTGGACTCTGACCCTGAGTGACGGACTGAACACGCATACCGAGGCGGTCTTCCAGGTAGCGGGGTTCGCCGGCGATTTCCAGATTGCCCTGGCTCCGTTCATGGGCGCTGGGGTGGATCTGAGCAACGTCTGGTCACTCGCTATCGTCATCGACCCACAGGAGTTCGGCGGCGATGCGATCTTGCACGCATTGGTTGCGATTCCCGAACCGAACGCAGCGTGGCTCCTGCTCGGGCTGGGCGGCTTGGGCGTGCTTTGGCGGCGCGTCCGCTCGCCGATGGGGTCAGTCCCTGAAACCTGAAAACCAGACCGAAAAAAGCACAATACTATTGACTGACCCCTGAGGCCCAGGCGCAGCCGCGGCGCATGAGT
Source organism: Verrucomicrobiota bacterium (assembly GCA_027493615.1). GTDB lineage: Bacteria > Verrucomicrobiota > Verrucomicrobiia > Limisphaerales > J093 > DSVZ01. The sequence goes on along the minus strand of JAOSKK010000034.1, from coordinate 233,189 downwards.
TCGCCGACACCCGGGGCGGCGTACGCACGGGCGTCGTGACCGAGCACGGTGTGGAAGACGCGGCCCTCGCCGTAGTTGAGGACGAAGGCCATCGGGTAGTCCAGGCCGTCAACCTTCGAGCGTGCCTTGGCCACGACGTGGATGGGGGTTTCGCCCGTGAGGCAGGTATAGAGTTCGTCGAGCGTGTCGAACGGCTCGAGTCCCCGGGTGATCGGGTGCGCGGGGTCGGCGATCTCGACGCGGAAGGTCCCGTGGGGATCGTGCCCGCGCAGTTTGGGATCCCAGACCCGACCGGCCAACCGTACGAATTCGGGCCATTCGTTGCCGTCCCACGCGCCGCAGGCAAAATGGGTGAGCATGAGCCCCTTTCCACCAGCAACGAATCGGCGGAGGTTCTCGCGCGCTTCGGGACCCGGCCCGGGGACCTCCCAATCCATGAAATGGAGGATCACGACGTCCCAGTCCTGGAGCTTCGGGGAAGCCAGGGCGTTGGGGTCTTCGACGATGAGGGTCTTGAAGCGCGGGTCCTGGTCGAGGATGGCCTTGAGCGCCGGAGCGGTTTCGCGCCAGGGATGGCCCGGGTAATCGATGCCGGTGACGAGCAGAACCCGGGTGCCTTCAGCGGGCGGGGTTAGATCGACGGTCGGAACCGTCCGGGCGGGCGGTTGCAGGACGTCACCACCCGTGAGGGTGGCCGCCGGGGAACCGGCGGCGTCGGGGGAACGTTCAGCGACCCACAGTTCACTCACCACGGCGTTCGAGGCGGCGCGACGCTGGAAAGCGACCCGCAGTTTGCCCTTCGACACGACCGAAGGGGCGATCGGGATGGTGCCGATCCCGGGGCTTTGGCGGCTTTGCTCGTAGGCTGGCAGCGGGGTGGCGGGGAGGGCGGAGACGCGTTGGACCGGTTCGCCGCCGATCAACAAGACCGACTGCACGCGACCGTTGCGGTCATAGTCCCACCAAGAAAACCCCAGCGCGTAGTGTCTGGCCGGATCGAGGCCGCTGATTTCGAAGGTGATCTCGTTGCCGTCGAAGGCGACGGTGCCGAGCGGGGGCGGGGCGACTTGATCGGCGCCAGGGTAGCGCCAGGCGCCGCCATTGACCTGCCGAAGGGTGAGGCCGCCTTCCTGCACCCGGGCGGTCACGCCGGCGTCGAGGTAGGCCAATAGGGTTTGGCCAGCGCCAAGCGAGCCAGCGATCTCCCGACGGCGGGCGTCGATCGCGCTGGCGGGATAGGGTGATGGGGAAAGAACCTCGATCGGTGACTCGGGCTCGACGGCCGTGGTTTGGAGACGGGCGAGCAGGAGAGGATCGCGAACCGTCCAAGTGAGGCGACGCAGTTCGCGGAGGGCATCGGCTCGGGCAGGTGCATCGGAGCCGGTCGCCAGTTGGGTCAGTTCGGCCAGTGCCTCGTCGTGGGCGTGTTCGGCCAGGGCTCCAAGCAGGAGGCAACGGGTCGTTCCGATGGCCGTGGGGAGGAGGGCCTTCAGGGCGTCGAGGGCGGCCGGGGTGCCGAGTTGGCGGAGTCGCTCGAGGGCGAGGTGGGGGAGGGGGGCGCCGTCTTGAAGGCGTCTTGTAGGACAGGGATGGCCTTGTCACCGGCGGCGTTTGCGAGCCCGGTGATCGCCGCGACGCGGACGGCGGAAGGTTGTCCGACCGTGGCGAGTTGGCGGCAGATGGCCGCGGCCTCGGCGCGATGGCCCGCGGTGGTCAGCCGTTGGGCGGCGGTGAGTTGGGCGTGCTGAAGGGCGGGGAGCCGCTCCGCCGCAACCTGAGCTGAAGCCAGCGCGCGCGCGGCGGCGGGGGTGCCGATTTTCCCTAGGGCGGCCGCCGCGGCTTCGACCACGGCGGGGTCGGGATGGGTTAGTCGGGTGGTGAGGACTCGACGGCGGCAGTCTCCTGGCGTTCGCCGAGGAGGTTGATGACGGCCAGGAGGGAGCGTCCTTCGAGGTGAGGCAGGGCGGCGAGGAGCGCCTTTGAGACCGCGTCGGTGGGAATGGCGCGGAGGACCAGGCAGGCGAGGTCCGTACCGGAAGGATCGCCCAGCATCCGGGCGAGCCGGGGGACCTCGGCATCGCTGGCCACGAGGCGGAGTTGCTGGGCGAGGAACGTGCGGGTTGCCGGAGGGGTGTTCTCCGCGGTGAGGACGTCTGCCAACCGCGCGGCCAGCGAAGCGCGCTGGGCGGGGTCCGCCGAGGAGCGGGCGACGTGTTGGGCCAGAGCAACGGAGGCGGCGTTGGACTGGGCCGCATCGGCGGCGAGCAGGCCCGTCAACTGGTCATCGACGGTGTTGGCGACGAGCGGGACGGCGAGAGTCAAGCCGGCGAGTAAGGCAGCGAAGGAAGAGCGGAGAGGGGTTTTCGTGATGGAGTGGTTTCAAGCGGCTTGGCGGACAGGGAGGCAGGAAGCTCGGAGGGTGCAGGCGAGACGCCCGCACCACAGGTTCATGGAGCGGGGCGGTGGTGCACCGCGGGCGGTGCAAATGCCCTGGCGCGAGGTGGGTGTGGCGGGGACGTTCTCACAAGGTCCATGGGCTGCGGTAGGCGCGGCTCAGCAGGGCGTTGGCGGCGGGGTCGTCGAGGAACCGTTCGGTGCGCCAGTCCCAGCGGAGTCTGCGCTGCAAGCGGGTAGCGATGTCCGCCACGAGGGTGAGCGTGGTGGCAGCATGGCCGGCTTCGACGGGCGCCACCGGGTCGCGCCGGGTGCGGATCGAGTCGAGGAAATCGAGGACGTGGTGGTTGGACACCGGGAGCCGGCGATCGCCGGGCCCCAAAGTGATTTCGAGGAGGTCCTCAGGTTCGGCGCGGAATCCGCCGCGGGTGACATGGACCCAACCGCGGTCGCCGATGAAGCGGACGCCGTGCTCGCCGTTCTGGTCATCGGTGAAATGCAGGGGTGGGACCCTGGGCGGGGGTGCAGGTGATGTTCCACTGGATGGACGTGTCGGCGAGGCCCTCGGTGGGGAAGGTGGCGGTGCCTTCGACGGCGAGGGTGGAATCCATCAAGGCGGGTTGACCCCAGAGGGCGATGTCGATGTGGTGAACGCCCCAGGACTGGATCCAGCCGGCGCAGTAATCGCTGATGAAATACCAGTTGTAGGTGCACTTGACGTCGTTGTAGGGGGTCCAGGGGCGGGGCCGAGCCACAGTTCGTAATCGATTTCAGGTGGCGGCGTCTTGGGGGGGAGCCAGCGGCAGGGCGCGGCCGCCAGGGACCGAGACCTTCACGGTGTGGACCTTGCCAAGGTGACCGTTGCGGGCCAGTTCGCAGGCGAGGCGGAAGCCTCGTTCGGAGCGTTGCTGGGTGCCGGTCTGGAAGACGCGGCCGTAACGGCGCACCCCGTCACACATGGCGCGGCCTTCGGCGACCGTGAGGGCGAGCGCCTTCTCGCAGTACACGTCCTTGCCGGCGCGGAGGGCGGCGAGGCTCATGAGGGCGTGCCAGTTCTCGGGGGCGGCGATGAACACGGCGTCCAGGTCCGGGCGGGCGAGGAGTTCGCGAAAGTCCTGGAGGGCGGCGCAGCCACGGTAGGTGCTGCCGGGTTGGGCGGCGGCGTAGTGCTGCTCGACGCGGGTCTTCCATTGCTCTGCCTTGGGCCGGAAGGGGTCACAGACGCCCACCACCTGGACGTCCGGGAGCCCGAGCAACGCGCCCAGGTGCTGGCTGCCACGGTCGCCCAACCCGATGACGCCCACGCCCAGGCGTTGGCTGGGCGCGGGGCGGGAGTCGGCGGCCCGCAGGCTGCGCGGGAGCAGGGCGGGGAGCGTCGCGAAGGCGGCGGCGGTGTGGAGGAAGTGGCGGCGATTGGTCATGGGCAGAGGGCTAAAAGGCGAGCAGGATCCACCAGACATAGAAGTAGCCAAGGGCGTCGACAGACTCCCAGACCTGCTGGCAGAGGCATGGGTCGCCGGTGATCGGTGGCAATTGGGGCAGGACATCGCGCCAGGGAATGCAGGTGCCGGGCGGGCGACGATCAGCCGCGCGCGGGGTGAGAAACGTGCCGGGCCGGGCGTCGGTTTCCAGAGGTTGAGGCCCGCCGGCCGGGAGCGGGGCGCTGTGTCCGCGGGAGTAGCCCCCGAACTCGAGGGTGGCCTCGGTCAAGGCGCGGAGGTTTTCGACGCGGGCATCGTTCTGGATGATGGCGCTGGCGTCCATGATGTAGCCGCCGTCGCGCGCGGCGGTGTCGATGGCCTGGCGGCAGGCGGCGCGCACCTCGGCGGGGGAGCCGAGGCTGAGGAGGGTGTTCGGGATGCCGCCGCTCAGGCAGAACTTGTGGCCGAGGACGCGGTGGGCCTTGGCGAGGTCGCCGCGGTCCACGTGATAGACGATGCTGCGGTCGGGCAGTTCGGCGAAGGCGTCGAGGTGATGGTCCCAGTTGCCCTCGGCGTAGAAGAGGGTCTGGTGGCCGTGGGCCCAGAGTTCCTGGACGATGGGCTTGAGGGTGGGCCAGCCGATCTCGTTGAAATGCTTGAAGGAGATGAGCGGGACGCAACTGCGGTGCATCCAGAAACCGATGGGCACGTTGCGCTGCGGGTCAGCCGTGACGCGCGCGAAGTACTCGAGGTGCGGCATGAGGGCTTCGCAGGCCGCCCGCACTTGGGCGGGTCGGACCAGGAGGTCCTCGGCGAGGCCGACGTAACCGCGCAGTTTGTCGGCGAGGAGGTCGAGGGGGCCTTGAGCATGCCGGCGATGGCGGTGACGGTGCCGCATGCCTCGCGCAACCGCTGTTCCTGCCGGGTCCAATCGTTGAAGAACTGGCTCATGGCCATGGCGCCTTTGACGAGCGAGAGGTCGCGGGCGACGGCGTCGGGCAGGCCGGGGGCGCGGATGGCGGCGGTGACGCGGGGGAGCCAGGTGGTGTAGAGGAAGCCGGTCGGGTCGTCGATGAGGGCGTCGTACTCGCCGACCTGCATGAAGGCGGCGTCGGCGGGGGTTCGGAGTATTGGTGACCGACATTCGGGGGCAGATCGATGCCCGGGGTGAGGTAGTACTTGAGGCCCATGGCCTGGGTCATGCCCGTCCAGGTGGCGATCATGTTGGGCACGACGGCGTCCCAGTCGAAGTCGGCGGCGCAACGGCAGGCGGCCTCGAAGGCGAGCGGGTACTGGTGGGCCATCTGCTGGCAGGTGTAGCCGGCATGGACCCCGGTGAATTCCGCGACGAACGGGCGGAGGGGAACCCGGTCGGGTTGCTCCTTCCGCAGGGCGGTGGTGTAGCGGGCGAGGCGCTCCTGGTAACGCGCTTCGGCGGTTCGCCTCCTCACGTCGGCGCCTACGCTGGGTTGTGGATTCACGCGGAGCGGGGAAGGGCAGGGCTAGAAGTAGTTGGTCTGGCCCGGGACGGGCAGCGGGTAGTTGCCCTGGGCATCGGGATGGATGGGGGAAGGCATGTCGAGCCGGACGTCGGCGATCTTGGGTTCGAACTCGAAGGTGGCGGCCATCATCTCCTCCCAGGTGACCGGTTTGCCGGTGTAGGTCGCGATCTGGCCCATGATCGCCATGTAGGTGCTGTCGATCATGGTGTCGCTATGGTTGACGGGGGCGGCCGTCGCGGATGGAGCCGATGAGGATCTTCTGCTCCTCGGTGTGCTGATCGTTGGAGGGGCCCTGGTAGCGCCACCTGGTTTCGCCTTCGAACCGGCAGGCATTCCAGTAGCAGACGCCTTTGGTGCCCATGACGATGTCGTCCCAGTTCGCGTAGCAGCCGGTGCGGGTCTGGCAGAGGCCGTAGAGGCGGCGCCGCTGCCGAATTCATAGGTGACGCTGGCGTGGTCGAACATGTCGCCGTAGACCTCGCCGAAGGCGCTGGAGCGGCCGCCCAGGCCGAAGCACCACTTGGGGTTCTCTTCGCGCAGGACCCAGCGCATGCGATCGAAGTTGTGGACCAGCGACTGGGTGACGTCGTCGCCGGAAAGCCAGCGGAAATGGTACCAGTTGGCGAACTGGTACTCGATCTCGTTCAGGCCGGGTTCGCGGGCGACGGTCTGGTAGGGGCGCGGAGAAACATGGACTGGATGGCGACGATCTGGCCGATGGCGCCGTCATGGATGCGCTTGACCATTTCCTGGTAGGGGAAGTGGTAACGGCTTTCGTGGCCGGAGACGAAGGAGAGGTGCTTCTCCCGCGCAAGGGCGGCGCAGCGTTTGAGGCGGAGACAGCCGGCGGGGTCGATGGCGTGGGGTTTCTCGATGAAGACGTGCTTGCCCGCCTCGAGCGCTTGCTCGGCATAGAACGCATGATACTTGGAGGCGCAGGCGATCAGGACGGCGTCGCTCGCAGCAATAACGGCCTTGTAGCCATCAAGGCCGGAGGTGCAGGTGTCCGCGGTGGCGATGAACTGGTCGGGATGGTGCTCGCGGAAGTAGGCGCGTTTGGCCTGCATGCGGCTGGCGAACACGTCGGTCATGCCGGCGAGTTGGACATCCTTGCCGAGGGAAAGGGCCTGGGCGCTGGCGCCGGAACAGCGGCCGCCGCAACCGAGCATGCCGATCTTGATGACGCCGCTGCCGGCCGCGTGGGCGAAGCGGGCGACGTCGAGCGTGCCCAGGGCGAGAGTGGCGCCGGTGGCGGTAGCGGTGGTCCGGAGGAATCCGCGGCGGGTGAGCGGGGAAGGCGACGGGAGGACGGGAACGGGTGTGGACATGATGACGGGATTCAGGGTTGCGGCGGTTGGGGAGAGTGAAGTCGGCGCCAGACGGCCATCGAGCGGGCGAGATGGTCCCTGGGATCACCGGGCACGCCGTAGCACATGAGACCGACGGGGCCGCGGTAGCCGAGGGTTCTGAGGGTGGCGAGCAAAGGGGCGTTGTCGAAGTCGCCTTCGTCCAGGGGCCGGATGAGACCGTGGGTCCAGGTCTGGGCGCCGACGGTGGCGCCGTTGATCGTGACACAGAAGAGCTTCGCGGCGTGTTCGCGCAGCAGCGGCCGCCAGTCGTGAGCGGCGTCGACCTTGAGCCAGTGGCAGAGGTTGAAGTTGAAGCCGACCTGGGGGTGGTTCAACTCGCGGACGAGTTCCACGATGAAGGGGAGGCTCTCGGTCCAGTCGCCGACATGATTGTAGATCGAGAGTCGCACACCGACTTCGGCCGCGACGTCACCGAGTTCGCGGAGGGCGCGGAGGGCGGGCGCGCGGCCCTTGGGGTCGGCTGGAGGCAACCCGCGGAGGATGAGACTGACGGTGGTCGGGCGGCCTTTGAGTTGGCGGAGGGCGTCGGGCAGACGGGGGTCGTAGGCGGGGGACGCCGGGTTGACGTTGAGGGTGGTCCAGACGAGGCAGACGTCGAGGCCGGCGTCGTCGAAGGCGCGCAGGTGGGGGGGCCAGGGTCGTGTCGAGGGGAGTTCGAAGCCGCCGCCGTCGTAGCCGAGTTGGCGGAGGAGGGTGGCCTGTTCGGGCCACGGGCGAGGGGTCACGCCGGGGACGCCGACTTCGACGCAGTACGCGTAGAACTTGGGAGGGGCTGTCGGTGGCGGCACGTCTTGGGCGAGGGCGATTCCCAGAAGGAGAAGGAGAGCCAGATGACGAAGTGCAGGCTGGAAGCCTGCACCACCACAACGTGCATGATGCGATGCCATGGGAAGCGGTCGGTTGACTTCGGACTTGCCCACCGGCGGTGAGCCGGCCCGGACAGGTCCACCCTCTGCATTCTGCATTCTTCCCGCTGCCTTCCGGTTCATGAAGCGGCGGTGGGTTGGAGGCGGGCGGCCTGGCCCGGGGATTCCTTACGCGCTGCAGGCGCCGACGTGAGGAGGCGTTGTGGGGTAGGAGCGACGCGACTTCGCCTCCTCACGTCGGCGCCTACAGTCGGTCGCGGTTTCACGGGGGCGCGGGATTTTCGGGCTAACTGGTGTGGGCTTCCGGGATGCCGAGGTCCTTGAGGGTACTTCGGAGCCAGGCGAGGGATTGTTCGATCATGGGGCCGCTGGCGCCTTCGCATTCCATGCTGAGCACGCCGGAATAGCCCGCGTCGCGCAGCAGGGCGAGGCACTGACGGATGTTGTCCTGTTGACGCCCTCGCCGAGGGCGCAGTGGCTCACGGCGATCCCGGTCATGCCGCCGCGGAGGGCTTTGGCGAGGGACTCGGATACGTCTTTGATGTGAACGTGGCTGACGCGTTTGAGGAAGCGCTGGAGGAAGGCGACGGGGTCCTGGCCGGCGATGTAAGTGTTGCCGGTGTCCATGTTCATGCGGAGGAAGGGGCTGTCGGAGAAGGCGAGCATCTCGGCCATGAACTCGGGGCGGGTGGTGAAGTAGCCGTGGGGCTCGATGTTAACGGTGACTTGGTGGGCCTCGGCGACCTCGAGGATCTGCTGGTAGCTCCGCTTCATCATGGCCATGGCCTCCTTGTCGGCGAGGCCTTCGGGGGCATGGAGGCCGTCGGTGGTGTCCACACAAGGACAGCCAATCTGGGCGGCCCAGGCGATGGACTTGAGGACGTAAGGGACGCCGCGCAAGGGCCCGTCGGGCTGAGAGAGCGGATAGGCGGCGTCGACCTGGGAGAAACGGACGCCGTACTTGTCCATCTTGCGGCGGAGCAGAGCGGGGTCTTCGTAGAGGGCGACGTGGGGCTGATAGCCGAGGCCGTGGATCCAGCTCACGCCGTCGATGAGGCCGCACTCGATGAAGGACACGTGGTTGCGCCTGGCCCAGTCCAGGCACTTCTCGAAGGACCAGTAGGCCGAGTTGAAGGCGTCGGTGTGAAATCCGATTTTCATGGGAGCGATCGATGAGGGTTGGGGGTGGAGGGCAGGGGTTGCGCGCGGGCATTGCCGAGTCCGGTTGTCAGGCCGGGGCGGCCGCCAATGCCACGGAGGCTTCGAGGAAGCGACGGCGGCTGGTCATGAGAGATCGGCGTGGCATAGGCGTGGCGGATTTCGAGGGGGCACGAATCGCGGGCGAACGCAGCGAAGGGAGGCGGGAGGGCACCGTTTGGGGCGGGGCCCTCCCGCCTGTGGGGTGTCGGACGCTACGGCTGCTTCACGCGGAAGAACTGGCTGGCGCCGTTGGGCACGAGTTCAATGCCGGAGGTCGCGCCCGGGACGGGGGTCCAGGGGCCGGTGACGGCGGGGGCACCTTCGAGAGCGCCACTGCCGGTCCAGGAGATCCTCACCTTGTCGGCACTGCGACCGATGGTGAGGACGGGCGGTTCCTCGGTCCGGGGCTCGAAGTAGAACGTGCCGGCGGCGTAGCGGTTGGCGGGGCCGCCGTCCGGGGACGCCGGGGAACTCACCCGGCGTGGCCGAATAGGCACTGGTGCCGACGAACATGAGCGAGCCGCCGTCGAAGGTGGCCAGGAGGGCCACGTCGTCGGGGCGGTTGCCGGTGTTGAACAAGCGTTCTTCGGCCCCGTAGCCGTAGGCGACGATGGTGCCCTGGAAGCCCGCGGGGAGGACCAGTGGCGAGGGGAGGGGTTTGAAGCGGCTGCCGCCCGTGAGTTCGCCCGGGTTCTCGGGCGTGAACTCGAGCTCCGCGAGCTTCTCCCGGGTTTGGCGGTTCCAGATCGAGGCGTGCAGGGTGAGGAACAGGCCGTCGCCGTACTCGTCGTAGACGCCCAGCTTGGTGATCTGGATGGGGCGGGCGACGTCGAAGTGCATGCCAAGCGAACCGCCGAACGCCTGGTTACCTTCCGGGAGTTCAGGGTTGATGTAGGCGATGCCCGCGGCCCGCGGGTTGGGGGTGACCGTCACCGTGTTCGAGTCGGGGCTGGTCTGCCCGCCGGCTCCGACGGCGACGAGCTTGTAGAAGACCTGGATGCCATTGGCCAGGCCGGTGTCCTGATAGGACAGGGCCGGGGTTTCAGTGATCTGGGTCCAGGGACCGTCGGCGGCGGTGGCACGGAACAGGCGGTACTGGGCGGCGGCGAGCGGTTTGGTGACTTCGGTCCAGGAGAGGGAAGCGCGGGCATCCTCAGCCGGGCGGAGGACCTGCAGGACGGGCACGCCGGGGCGGGTGGGCGCCGTGGTTTCGAAGAGGAACGTCCCGGCGCCGTAGCGGTTGGCGGGGCCACCGTCGGGCGTGTTCGGGAACTGCAGGGGGTCCACGGAATAGCGACCGGTGCCCACGAAGAGGAGCGAGCCGTTGCCGTCGTTCGTCACGACCCGAGCGACGTCGTCCGGACGGCCACCGGTGTTGAAGAGCTGTTCCTCGGCACCGTAGCCGTCGGCCTCGATCACGCCCTGGAAACCGGGCTCGAGGCGGAGGGGCGGGGTGAGGGGTTTGAAGCGCATGCCCTCGATGAGGACGCCGGGGTCTTCGGGGAGGAAGTAGAGTTCGGCGAGGACCTCCCAGGTCTCGCGGTTGTAGATTCGCGCGGTGAGCGGCAGCTTCAGGCCGTCCGAGTCATCATCGAAGACGCCCAGTTGCTGGACGACGATGGCGTTGTAGACGTCGAAATCCATGCCCAGAGCACCGCCGAAGGCCTGGTTTCCGGAGATGCTGGCGGCGGTGAGATAGGCGATTTGCTGGTTGGCGGGCAGGGGGGCATAGGGTGCGGCGCTCATGACCGCCGAGTCCGGGCCGGCGGTTCCTCCGGCGGTGACGCCGCGCACGACGTAGAAGTACACGGAGCCGTTGACGAGGCCGGTGTTGAGGTAGGTGGGTTCGGTGACCTCGGCGATCTGGGTGAAGGGACCCTCGGCGGCAGAGCCTCGCAGGACGCGGTAGGTCGCGGCGGGGGCGGGTTGGGTGATCGCAGGCCAGGACAGGGCGATTTGCTGGTCGCCGGGTTGTACGGTCACGACGGGGCGTCCGGGGGCGAGGGGCGGGGTCGTTTCGTACTCGAACGTGCCGGCGGCATAACGGGCGGCGGGACCTGGTCGACGACGTCGGGATACCATTGCGCAGTGGTACCGTACCGGCTGCCGCCGACGAACGCGATGGAGCCATTTCCGTCATGGGTGGTCCACACGATGTTGGCGGGGTCGCTGAGGACGTTCCGCAGCCGCTCCTCTGCGCCGTAGCCCTCGGCGTGGATGGTCCCCTGGAACCCGACCTCGAGGCGGAGCGGTTCGGGGAGCGGTTTGAAGCGGCTGCCGCCGACGAGCACCCCGGGATCTTCCGGCGTGAAGTCGATGGAGATCAACTCGATTGGATTGGCGGGATCCGAGCGGTCCCAGAGCTTGGCGGTGATGGTGAGGAAGAGGCCGTCCGAGTTGTCATCGAAGACGCCGATGCGCTTGACGATGATCGGGTTGTTGACGTCGAAGTCCATGCCCAGGGTGCCGCCAAACGCCTGGTTGCCGGGGGTGCCGGCGGGAACGGCATAGGCGATGACGGTGTCCTGCGCCTGGGCGAGAGGGGCGGCGCCGAAGGCGAGCGCGGCGAGCAGGGCAAGCCGGGCGGGTGGAGCCGGCCGGTGCGGGCGGGAACGGGCGGTGGGTCGGGATGCGACAGGGGGTTCATGAGGTGTGGTTCGTTGGGTTTCTGTTAGGGTATCGGCAGGTTTGGGAGAGGGAGACGTCGAGGGGGCGGAGGATCAGTCGGGTTCCCAGCCATCGCGACTGTGGTAGGCCCACCAGTCGTATTCGTTGGGACTGCCCTTGACGCGCTCGGCATGGCCGTCGGCGCAGACGATGTTGATGCCCAGGCTGTGGGGCATGTAGCGGTAGTTCCAGTAGGGGATCTCCCAGACCAGGCACGCCTTGGTGGGGGAGGGGGATGTCGTTGGCGGAGCGGCCGCTGACCGGCTTCTTCACCTCATAGGAGGAGCCGTCCCGGGTGAGGTAGATGTGATTCCAGACGTAGGTGACGCCGTCGTTGTCGAAGAAGAACTCGCGGGTGAACGAGGAGCCGGGTTCGCCCGACGGGATGCGGGCCTTGAGGCCGGAGGGGCAGGCGAAGATGCCGCTGGTGGGCTTGTGTTCGCTGCGCTTGGTGGTCTTGGGCTTGACGGTGTTGGTGCCGATGTAGGGCTGGAGAAGCTCCGGCATCCAGAGGTCTTCGGGGCGGAGGTCGTGGTCGCCTTTCCAGGCCTTGCCCCAGTTCTTGCAAAGAGGGATGCGGTCGCGGTAGTCGGGGATGTACATGTTGACGGCCAGACCGATTTGTTTCTGGCTGTTGAGACAGTACGTCTGGTTGGCCTTGGCCTTGGCCTTGCTGAGGGCGGGCAGGAGCATGCCGGCGAGGATCGCGATGATGGCGATGACAACCAGGAGTTCGATGAGGGTGAAGCCGGCGGGGCGAGGCCCCCGCGCGCCGGGGGCGTCTGGGCGACTCGCTGGAAAATGTTCTCGGATGATTCATAACAGTGGTTGGTTTCGCTGAGCCATACCCGCCGGTATGGGCATGGCGGACTTTCGGGAGGGGCGTCGGGCGGGCAGGGAGGCGGGCTGGCGCGGGGGCAGGCCAGGATCTCGCGAAGGCCTTCGCGGACGCGAACCTCCTCGGCCGGCGAGCAGATGTCGGGCTCAAAGAGGGCACGCAACTTGATGCCCTCCATGGCGGCGAGCATGAGGTTGACGGCCTGCTCGGGGTCGCCGACGCGGAGGGCCCCCGCTAGGGTGGCGGCCTTGACCAGGCCGATGTAGAAGGCGCGGACGCTGTCGTAGAACTGCTGCCAGCCCCGGCGGACCTCGGCATCGTGGACGGAGAGGGTGAAGATCTCCATTGTGAACACGCGATTTGCCTCGTCGAGCAGGCAGGTGCGGACGGCGACCTCGAGGGTGTGCTCGAGGCGTTCGGCGGGGTCGGTGAGGTGGGCGATCTCCTCGTTGATGCGGCGTTGGTAAGTCCGGTAGTAGTGCGCGCAGGCCGCCTTCACCAGGTCATGCTTGGAGCGGTAGTGCCAGTAGAGGCTGCCTTTGGTGACTCCGGCGTGGGCGGCGATTTGATCGAGGTTGACGCCGTCGACACCCTGTTGGGCAAAGAGGGCGAAGGCACTGGCGGACAACCGGGCCGGCATGCTGGGGGTCGTGCGGCGCATGGCAGTGCTGAGATGGCGCAGAAAATACTGGCGAGTATGGAGAGGGTCAAGAGGAATTCAGGGGCAGGCGAAGAGTGTGGGACGGTGGGACGGTGGGACGGTGGGACGGTGGGACGGTGGGACAGTGGGACGGTCCGAGCGTTGACGGGGGAGGGAATGGCGGATGGGGTGGAGATCGGTGCTGACCGGAGGCGACGGGGGTGGCGAGGGTATTGTCGCGGCGGGGGGGTGGGCGTAGGCTCCTGCCGCCATGCGCAAGAGCGAAGGTACGGACGGCAAAGTGCGCCGCATTGTGTTGACGGGCGTGAGCCGTGGGTTGGGGCGTGCCCTGGTCGAGGGGCTTGTCGCGGGCGGACACCTGGTTTGGGGCTGCGCCCGGTCGGCCGCGGCGGTGGCGGAGCTGACGGCGCGGCATGGGCCGCCGCAGGACTTTGCGGTGGTGGACGTGGCGGAGGCGGCGGCGGTGGCAGCCTGGGCGGAGCGATTTCTGGCGGTGCATGAAGCGCCGGATCTGCTGATCAACAACGCGGCGTTGATCAATCGGAACGCGCCGTTGTGGGAGGTGCCGGCGCTCGAGTTTGACCGGGTCATTGACGTGAACCTCAAAGGGGTGGCGAATGTGATCCGGTCTTTCGTTCCGGCCATGGTGGCCCGAGGCCGCGGTGTGATTGTGAATTTGAGCTCGGGCTGGGGGCGTTCGACCGACGCAGAAGTGGCGCCCTACTGCGCGACCAAGTGGGGGATCGAGGGTTGACGCAGGCGCTGGCGCAGGAACTGCCGGCCGGGATGGCGGCGGTGCCGCTCAATCCGGGCATTATCGACACGGACATGTTGCGAAGCTGTTTCGGAGGTGCGGCGGGCTCTTATCCGTCCCCGTCGGCGTGGGCCGAGCGGGCGGTGCCGTTCCTGCTCGGGCTGGGTCCTGCGGCCAATGGGAAGCCGTTGACGGTGGACTGAGGGGGAACCGAGCGTCGGAGCGGCCGTCGTAGACCCAACCGCCATGGAAGCGTTTCCCTTGTTCGTGATCGTGACCTTCATCGCCCTGGTGGCGGTGGGGGTTTACCTCGCGGCGCGGGCGGCGCGGAAGCGGCGGGAGGCCCTGGAGCAGTTGGCGGCGCAGTTGGGGCTGAGCTTCCTGCCGGACAAGGATCGGGAATTGGCACGGCGTTACGCTTTTCTGGACAAGCTGGCGCAGGGGAGCAACCGCTATGCGTTCAACGTGCTGCGCGGCCGTTTCGAGGGGCACGAGGTGCTGGCCTTCGACTACCACTACGAGACCTACTCGACGGACTCGAAGGGGCGCCAGCAGACGCACCACCATCATTTCTCGTTCTTCATGCTCCTGCTGCCGCGCACGTTTCCCGAGCTGACGATCGTGCGCGAGGGGTTCTTCTCCAAGCTGGCGCAGGCGTTGGGCTATGACGACATCGACTTCGAGTCGGCCGAGTTCTCCCGCACCTTCTGTGTGCGTTCGAAGGACAAGCGCGTGGCGTACGACATCTGTCATCCGCGTTTCATGGAATATCTGCTGGCGAATCGGGACCTGACGCTCGAGATCGAGGGCGACGTGCTGGCGCTGGCGTTCAGCGGGCAGTTGGCGCCGGATCGGATTGAATCCAACCTGCGCCGGCTCGTGGCGCTGCGGGAGCTTTTTCCGGCCTACCTTCTCAACCCGACCTGACCATGGAAATCCTCCTCGTCCTCGGCGCGGTGCTGCTGGTGCCGGCGCTTTACGTCATCGTGCAGTACAACGGCCTGGTGGGTCTGCGGAACCAAATCGCCGAGGCGTGGAGCAACGTCGATACCGAACTCAAACGCCGGTATGACCTGATCCCAAATCTGGTGGCGACGGTGCAGGGCTACGCGGCGCATGAGCGGGCGCTGCTCGAGCGCGTGACCGAGCTGCGCAACCGTTGTCTTGGCAACCAGGGACCCGTGCCGGAGCAGGTGCGGGATGAGGTCTTGCTGGTCGATGCCCTCAAGCAACTGCTGGTGCGGGTCGAGGCTTATCCGGCGCTCAAGGCCGATCAGCATTTCCTCGAGTTGCAGCGGGAGCTGGTGAACACGGAAGACCGGCTGCAGGCTGCGCGGCGGTTCTACAACGGCAATGTGCGGGACTACCGCAACAAGTGTGAGACGTTTCCGAGCAGCGTGGTGGCGGGGCTGTTCGGGTTTCCGCCGGCCAGCTTCTTCAGCGTGCCGCCGGCGGTGCGCGAGGTGCCGGATGTTGACCTCGCCGATGGGGTCGGTCCCTGAAACCTGGAAACCCCTTTGCCCCAAGCGCAGGCGAGACGCCTGCGCCACAACCTGCCGGGCGTGGAAATCCGGTTGCTGGGGGAGGCGGGCGCCCGGCATGCTCTCGCGATGCGCATGGTGACGTCCGTGGCGAGCATGCAACGGCTCGCCCAGCGGTGGCAACGCCAGGGGGTGCGGGTTGGGTTTGTTCCCACGATGGGCTGTCTTCACGCCGGCCACCTCAGTCTCGTCGCGGAGGCACGTCGGCGGGTGGGGACGCGTGGCGTTGTGGTCGTGAGCGTGTACGTGAATCCGACCCAGTTTGCGCCGCACGAGGATCTGGCGAAGTACCCGCGCACGCTGGCCGAGGACCGACGCCAATGCCGGGCGGCGGGGGTTGATGTGCTGTTCGTGCCGGGCGATGCCGAGATGTACCCGCGTCCGGACGGGGCGGCGTTCAGCACGTATGTGGTGGAGGAGGCGGTGTCACAGGGCATGGAGGGGCGGCGCGACCTCGCCACTTTCGGGGGTGACGACGGTGGTGGCGAAACTGTTCCACCTGGTGTTGCCGGCGGTGGCGGTGTTTGGGGCGAAGGACTACCAGCAGGCGGCGGTGGTGCAGCGGATGGTGCGGGACCTGGCCTTCCCGGTGGAGGTGGTGGTGGCGCCGACGGTGCGGGAACCGGACGGGCTCGCGCTGAGCTCGCGCAACCAGTACTTGGATCCCGAGGAACGCCGGCAGGCGACGGTCTTGTGGCGCTGTCTGCAATGGGTGCGGGAACAAGTCCTGGCGCATCCGCACGGCATTCCGGTGTCGGTTCTTCGCGCGGCGATCAAGCGGCGGGTGGGGCAGGTGCCGGGGGCGCGACTGGACTACGTGGCGTGGTTCGATCCGGAGACGCTGGCGCCGGCGAAGGTGGTGAAGCGGGGGACGCAGATGGCTTTGGCCGTGTTCGTGGGCAGGACGCGATTGATTGACAACGCCCGGATGGAATAGGTTGCGGCGACATGAACCCTCAAAGGCAGTTTGACCACCTCGTCATCGGCAGCGGAATTGCGGGTCTCTTCTACGCGTTGCGCGCCGCCGAGCATGGCTCGGTGGCGCTGGTGACCAAGAAAGGCAGCGCGGAATCCAACACCAACTACGCGCAGGGCGGCATCGCGTCGGTGATCAGCCCGGAGGACTCGTTCGAGCTGCATGTGCGGGACACGCTGGTGGCGGGGGCGGGGTTGTGTCGGGAGGAGGCGGTGCGGACGGTGGTGGAGGAGGGGCCGGCACGGATTCGGGAGCTGATCGAGTTGGGGCTGCGTTTCACGGAGCGGGAAGTGCCAGGGCAACCGGGGCGTCACGAGCTGGACCTGGGCCGGGAAGGGGGGCATTCGAAGCGGCGCATTGTTCACGCGAAGGACATGACCGGCCGGGAGATCGAACGGGCGTTGGTGGACGCGGCCGAGCGGCATCCGCGCATCGCGATCTTCGAGAACCACATTGCGGTGGACCTGATCACGACGCAGAAGCTGGGCGTGTCGGGCCCGAACCGTTGCGTGGGCGCCTATGTGCTGTCGAAAGCGGAGGGAAGTGACGGCCTTTTCGGCGCCGACGGTGGTGTTGGCGACGGGGGATGCGGGAAGGTGTACCTGTACACGACGAACCCGGACATTGCGACGGGGGACGGGGTGGCGATGGCGTACCGGGCGGGGGCGGCGGTGGCGAATCTGGAGTTCATGCAGTTCCATCCGACCTGTCTGTACCATCCGAAGGTGAAGTCGTTTCTGATCAGCGAGGCGGTGCGGGGAGGGGCGGTTTTGCGGGATCTGGCGGGGGCGGAGTTCATGGCGCGGTACGATGCGCGCAAGGAACTGGCGCCGCGGGACATTGTGGCGCGGGCGATCGACAGCGAGATGAAGCGGACGGGGGCGGACCATGTGTACCTGGACATCACGCACAAGCCGGCGCCGTTCATCATCCAGCGCTTCCCGAACATCTATCGCACCTGTCTGGAGGCGGGGATTGACATTACCAAGGAACCCATCCCGGTGGTGCCGGCGGCGCATTACCAGTGCGGCGGGGTGGTGACGGATCTGGACGGGGCGACGGAGATTGCGGGCCTGTACGCGATTGGCGAGGTGGCGTGCACGGGGCTGCACGGGGCCAACCGGCTGGCGAGCAATTCCCTGCTCGAGGCGCTGGTGGGGGCGCACCGGGCGTCCCGCCGGGCGCTGCGGGAAGCGGCGGCACCGCTCGCCGCGTCGATTCCGCCCTGGCAATCCGGGGATGCGCAGAACCCGGACGAACTGGTGGTGGTGGCGCATCTCTGGGACGAGATCCGGCGGCTGATGTGGGACTATGTGGCCATTGTGCGGACGAACAAGCGGCTGCAACGCGCGGCGAACCGGATTGCGAATCTGCAGGCGGAGATCACGGAGTTTTACTGGGATTTCAAGGTGACCGCGGACCTGCTCGAGCTGCGCAACATCGCGCTGGTGGCGGAGCTGATCGTGCGCAGCGCGATGGCGCGGCCGGAGAGCCGGGGCCTGCACTTCAACCTGGACTATCCCGACGCGGACCCGGCCTGGGCGCAGCGCGACACGGTGTTGCGTCGCAGCGCCTGAACGGTGGCGGCGAAATCGGCGGGCCAGGGCGAGGTGAACTGGACGGGCCGGCCGCCGAGCGGATGGCGGAAGGCCAGGAACCGCGCGTGCAACATCTGCCGCGGGGCGTGCACCCCGGTGAGCTCGGCCAGGCGGGCGTTCGGCCGTTTGCCGTAGGTCAGGTCCCCACCAGGGGATGGCCGAGGTGCTGGAAGTGGACGCGGATCTGGTGGGTGCGGCCGGTGTGGAGCCGGGCCTCGACGAGCGTCGCGCCGTGCAGACGTTCGAGCACGCGGTAGCCGGTGCGGGCGGCCCGGCCGCCTTCGCGGACGGTCATGACCTTGCGATGGCTGGGATGCCGGGCGATGGCCGCCTGGATCTCGCCGGACTCGCGGGCGAGCTCGCCGCAGAGGAGGGCGTCGTAGAGCTTGATGACATCCCGCTCGGCGAACTGGCGGGCGAGTTCGAGGTGTGTGGCGTCGTCCTTGGCCACGACCAACAGGCCGCTGGTGAACTGGTCGAGGCGGTGGACCAGGCCGGGGCGGGCGACGCCGCCGATGCCGCTGAGCCGTCCCTGGCAATGGTGGAGGAGCGCGTGGACGAGCGTGTTGTCCTCATGCCCGCCGGCCGGGTGCACCACCATGCCCGGGGCCTTGTCGAGCACGACCAACTGGTCATCCTCGAACACGACCTGCAGCGGGAGCTCGCGCGGGGTGAGGGTGGAGGGGGCGGGCCTCGGGCCACGCGACGGTGATGGTTTCCCGGCGAGCGGTGCGTGGGTGGGTTTGACGGCCGCCCCGTTCACGCGCACCGCGCCGTCGCGGATGAGGCGCTGGAGGTGGACGCGCGACACACCGGGGAAGCGCTCGCGCAGGAAGGCATCGAGCCGCGTGCGCGGTTGGGACACCTCGACGTGGAGGGTGTCGATTCGGTCAGGCACCGGGCGGGGAGAAGCGGTGGCGGCGCGGCTGCGGGCGGCGAAGAGCCAGAGGCCGGCGGCGAAGGCGACCACGCTGAAGGCCTGGCCGGGCTTGAGGCCGCCGAAATGCTGGGTGCCGTAATCGCCGCGGAAGAACTCGACGGCGAAGCGGAGGGTGGCGTAGCCGAGCAGGTAGAAGGAGAACGTCTGACCGGCGAAACGTTTCCGGCGGTATTGCCAGGCGAGGGTGCCGTAGAGGGCGAGGAGGAGGAGGGCTTCGTAGAGTTGGGTGGGGTGCAGGCCGACGCCGGCCCCGTTGAGGGCGTCGTGATAGTGAACGGCCCACGGGAGGCGGGTGGGTGTCCCGTAGCAGCAACCGTGGATGAAGCAGCCGACGCGTCCGAAGGCGTGGCCGAGAGCGATGCTGGGCGCCAGGGCGTCGGCCAGTTCCCAGAGGGGCAGGCGGCGGAGACGCGCGAAGGCCAGGGTGGTGAGGGCAGCTCCGGCCAGTCCGCCGTAGAAGACGAGTCCGCCGCCGCGGACGTTGAAGATCTGCCAGAGCGGTTGGCCGGAGAACTCCTCGCGCCAGTACGCGGCGACGAACCACACGCGCGCGCCGGCGAGAGTTCCGAGGATCAACCAGGGGCCCAGGTCCGCGATGGCCTGTCGCGGCAGGGGCGACCGCGCAGCACGGCGGCTGGCGGTCCATAGCCCGGCGAGGAAGCCGGCCGCGGCGAGGATGCCGTACCAGTGAATGGCGAAGCCGCCGATACGGAACGCGATTTGGTCCACGATGGGGGATCAGGCGATGGCCGCCAGCTCGGGCCAGAGCGCCGCGCCGAGGCGCATGCCGGCGGCGTAGTTGTCGAGGTCGAACTTCTCGTTGGGCGAGTGGGCGTTGTCGTCGGGCAACGCCAGGCCGAGGAGGAGGGTTTCGGCACCGAGAATGCGTTGGAACTCGGTGACGATGGGGATGGAACCGCCTTCGCGGAGCAGGACGGGTTCGCGGTCGAAGGCCTTGGCGAGGGCGCGCAAGGCGGCGCGGGCGGCGGGGCTGCGGGGTCCAGGAGGTAGGGTTCGCCGCCGTGGCCGATCTGGATGTCGGCGCGGACGGTGGGGGGCAGAGCTTGCGGAGGTGACGCTGAACGCAGCGGGCGATGGGGCGGGGCTTCTGGTTGGGCACGAGCCGGAAGGTGAGCTTGGCGCTGGCCCAGGCGGGGATGATGGTCTTGCTGCCCTCGCCCTGGTAGCCGCTGGTGAGGCCGTTGATCTCGATCGTGGGTCGGGCGCTGCGCTGTTCCCAGGCGGTATAGCCGGCTTCGCCGCAGAGCTTGGGGACGCCGAGGAACTTGGTGTAAGCCCGTTCCTGGTAGGGCAGGCGGGCGAGTTGCCGGCGCTCATAGGGGGAGAGCGGCACGACGTCGTCGTAGAAGCCGGGGATGTTGACGCGGCCGCGGCGGTCGCGGAGCTGGGCGAGGACCTGGCAGAGGGCGAGCGCGGGGTTATCGACGGTGCCGCCGAAGATGCCGGAGTGGAGGTCGCGGCTGGGGCCGGTGAGCTTGAGTTCGACGGCGATGATGCCACGGAGGCCGTAGGTCAAGGCGGGCAGGTCGCGGGCGGGCATGCCGGTGTCGGAGATGACGACATGGTGGCAGCGCAGTTCGTTGCGGCGTGCTTCGAGAAAGCCGGCGAGGTTGCGGCTGCCGACTTCTTCCTCGCCTTCGATGACGAAGGTGAGGTCGCAGGGAAGCTCGGTGCCGGTGCGGAGATAAGCTTCGACGGCATTGAGGTGGGCGAGATGCTGGCCTTTGTTGTCGCTGGCGCCGCGGGCAAACAGGGAGGTGCCCGCGAGGCGCGGCTCGAACGGGGGCGAGGTCCAGAGCTCGAAGGGTTCGGGGGCTGGACGTCGTAGTGGCCGTAGACGACGAAGTGAGGGCGTTTGGAGCCGGGCTGCCGGGGGGTGCGGGCGAGGACGATGGGATGACCCGGCGTGGGGCAGAGCTCGGTGTCAAGGCCGAGCTGGCGACAGCGTTCGGCGAGCCAGGCGGCGCAGGCCTGGAGATCGGCCTTGTGCTGGGGCTGGGCGGAGATGCTGGGGAAGCGGACGTAATCCCCAAGTCACGCACGAAGCGTTCGTGGTGTTGGGCGAGGTACTCGAGGACAGGGTTCATCAAGGGGTGGAGGAGCGCGGGTTTAGTCGCGTTTGCGCAGGGCATCGAGGACGTTCCGGAGGTTGGGTTGAGAAGGGGCGTTGGTGGCGGGTGCGGCGTTCGTGGCCGGGGCGTTGGTGGCCGGGGCATTGGTGGCGGGTGGGGGGCGCGTTGGTTGGGGCCTTGGCCGGGGCGAGAAGATTCGTGAGGGACAAGACGTTGGTGAGGGCGGCGGGGGCGCTGGCCGGGGATGAGGGTGTTCAGGCTGCCGAGGGCTTCCTTGGCGTCCCCTGGAGGAGGCTGCCGACGCCCTGGAGTGGCGGTGCCGGTTTGGCCGCCGAGGGCGCCGCCGACGCTGCCAGCGAGGAGGGCGGCCAGCCGGACCTTGTCGATCTCAGTCTCGGGGGCGCCGAGGGTGCCGGCCACGCGGACCAGGGGGCAACGCCAGGTAGTTGGTGCGGGAGGTGGGGGTGAGGCCGGTCAGTTTGATTTGGCGGGCGAGGTCCCCACGCAACGCGAACTGCACGGGGAGCTGGATGGTCGAGTTCGTGAGCACGGGTTCAAGCCGGATGACGCCCTCGGAAGTGGCGAAGAAAGCGTCGCTGGCGGCGGTGAAGGGGCGGACGTTCACAGCGCCGTTGGTGATCATGACGTTGGCGGCCAGGAGGGTGAGCGGGGACTGCGCGAGGTCCTGGATGCGGAGGGCGGTGGCGAGGGTGGTGAGGAGCTTCTTGGTGCGGGGGGTGACGATCTGGAAGGAGAGGTTGGTGGAGCTCACCTGGGCGGTGCCGTTGAGGTGCCGCTGGAGGCTTGACCGGTGATGCCGGCCCCGCCGATGGCGAGTTGGCCGAGGAACTGGCCCTGAACGGAATCGCGGTATTCGGGGGTGCTCGAATTGACGAGGGGGGCGAGGGGCACCTGGTTTGCGCTGGCGGTGAACTGGTACGTGTAACCCGGGCGGGTGAGATCCAGCGCGGCCGTGGCGGTGACGTCGCCGCCGTTCAGTCTGAGGCCGAAGGGGGCGATGGTGAGGCGGTCGTCTTTGAGCTGAGCCTTGGCCTTCCAGTTACGCACCTCGATCTCGCGGAGGTACAGGGCGGCGACGTCCAGCGAGGCGTCCAGTTGGCGGAGCGGCAGCGAGAGAGCGGGCGGTTCGACTTCGGGTTCCGGGGTCTGGGCGGCGGCGGTGGCGTTCGTGGTGGTGGTGGAGCACGGTGACCAGGTCGCTGAAGTCGGTCAGGTCCAGCGACTCGGCGCGCACGGCGAGCGTGCTGGGCGTGGGGTTGAGGGGGGCCAAGTCGAACTGGCCGTTGAGGTGCAGTTCGTTCTGTGCGCGCAGGGGGTGGGGGAGCTGGATGCGGTTGGTCTCCACTTTGAAGAGTTCGCCCTGGCGCGTGCCAGCGAGTAGCAGGGTAAAGCCGAAGGGGGCTGGACTTGCCGTCCGCCCGGCTCTGGACAATGAGGTTGGTGGCCTCGGCGTTGAGGCGGAGGGTGGTGGTGCCGATGCCGGCGGCGAGCTGGTCGGCGAGCCGTCGGAGGCGGGCGGTGTCGTCGAGGTTGATGGGCGGCATGGCGCCGGCGTCGTAACGGAGTTCGCCGGTGGCCTTGATGGTGGCGGAGGTGAGGTCGTGGGTGGGCCACGTGGGGGCGAGGAAGGGGCGCAAGCCGGCCTGATTGAGGCCGCTGACGTTGAGGTTGAGCTGGGCGGTCTGGGTGGATCCGTCGAACTGCCCGACCAGTTCGACGGTGCCACCGTTCCGGGTGCTCTCCCGGGCGCTGAGGCCGAGGCGGCGCAGGACGAACTTGTCGCGGTGGAGTTCGCCGGTGGCGTCGAACTGGGCGCTGTAGCCGTCGACGCGATAGCCGCCGACGGTGCCGTCGGCGTTGCCGACCTGGAGGGTTACGCCGCCCGAGTATTTCTCGCTGGCCCAGTTGAGGAGGACACTGGCGCCGAGGGTGCCCCGGTCGAAGTGGAGTTCGGGAACCGGGTGGCGTGACAGCAGGACGGGCAGTTCGCCGTTGGAGGCGATTTCGATGTTGCCACCCTGGGTGACAAGGTCGTAGCTGGCGGTGATGCGGGACTTGAGGAGTTCGGCGCGGCCCTCGAGGTAGGTGAACTGGCCTCCTTCGAAGCTGACGGTGCGGTAGTCCGAGAGGCTGAGGCGGCCGGAGAAGACGGCGCCCAAGTCCTTCCATAGGGTGTCCCCGAGGGCCAGTTCCAGGCGTTCGACGGTGTTGGACAGGTCGGCGGTGAGCCGGCGGCCGTTGTCGGCGCTGATGATGGTGGCCTGCAGGTTGACCAGACCTTCGTGCACGTTGGTGCCGACCAACGCCCGCCAGTCGGAGAGGCGCAGATCCTTGAGGGTGAGTCCGATGACGGTCGGTGCCGGAGCCGCGGCGCGGGTCTCTTGTTTGGCCCAGCCGAGGTTGGAGGGCGTTTTGGGCGGACACACTGAGCAGGTCGCGATCCTGGTGCTTGCCGGTCAAGGACAGACGTTCGATGTGGGCCCGGCTCTCGCTCAGGTCGGCGTTCCCACGCAGCTCGAAGGCCAGTTCGAGGGGCGGGGTGGCAAGGGCGCCCTGGCGGACCGAAAAACGGTGGGCGCTCAGGGCCAGGCTGGCCGTGTAGGTCCGGCCACTGGCGGCTACTTCGCAGAAGCCGGATCCGTCGATGGCGGTTTCGCCGAAGTTCAAGCCCAGCGGGGCGCCGAGGAGGTTGAGAGCGGTGTGGCCGATGGAACTGAGCCGGAAGTTGAGGCGGCCCACCTTCTGCGAGACGCTAAACGGACCGAAGAGGCGGGCTTCGCCGAGTTCCTGGTTCTGGCGCAGGAATTTCAGGGAGAGGCGCCGCAACTCGTCCTTGGTGAGGTCCAGGTCGACCACGCCGGACCAGCCCGCGAAGTCACTGAGGGCACCGTCCGCGGCGGTGAAGTCCAGGCGCACATCGCCGCGCGCCTCGTTCGGCAGGAGATCGGGAAGCAGGCTGAACTCGAAGGCGCCGGTCAGCTTCCCTTGGGCGGATTCTGGGGGGCCGCCGGCGGCGGTCATGGTCTGGAGGACGGCGGCGCTGAGTTTGAGGCTGGCCTTCGCGGGTTCCACCGGTGCCTCCGTCCCGCCACTGCGCAGGTTGGTGAGGTCGAGGTCCAGATTGGTGAGGGAGGAGCACTGGCGGGAACCATCCCGGGCCCACTGACAATAGGTGAGGCTGCCGGACCGGATGGTGAAGGCGCCGAGATCGAGCACGACGGGCTTCTGGCCCGGCTTCTGCGGCGGGGTTTCGCCGGTGAGCAAGGGGTCGAGGTTGCTCTTGCCGTCCGCGGTCACCACCACATGGAGTTCGGGGCGGACGAGCGTGATCTCGGGCACGGCGATCTGGCCGCGCAACAAGCGGAACAGGTGATAGCGGACGGTGACCTCGTCGGCGCGCAGCAGGGGTTGGTCCCCCGTGGTCTCGACGCGCACCTGCTTGAGCTGCAGGCGCGAGAAGGGCCGCAGGGAGATGTCCGCCACGCTGAGCCGGGTGCCGGTGGCGGTGGCAACCCGCGGCAGGACGACGGTCCTCAAGAACCAGCTATTGCTCAGCACGAAATAGGACAGCAACAGCAGGACCACCAACCCGACCGCAAACCCGATGCGCCGTTTGAACCGCCGGGAACGGCGGATCATTCCCGGTGACCGTTGGCTGGGCGATACTTCTGGCATATACAGACTCCGTGTTTCCTGGCCGGCGGGCCGTCCGGCCCGGCGGGGAGAGGCACCCATCCAAGGCACCCACCGCAAGCCACCCGCGTCAGGCCACGTTATCCCCCGCCGCCCGGCGTCAATGTTTCGTCCTGTTGCGCGCCGCCGCGTGTCGTGCCGTCGTTCGCCGCAGGGAGCCGGGCTTAAGACCGCGGGGCGGGACTGGGCCAGGAAGCCTCGATCGCCTCGAGCGTGCGGCCCTTGGTCTCGGGCACCTTGGCCCACACAAACAGCAGGCCCGCCAGACTGAACGCCCCGTACACGAAGAAGGTCTTGGCCGGACCGATCGCCGGGTGGTCGTTCAACATGGGAAACGTCTGTGCCACCACGTAACACGAGGTCCAGATCACGAACGTCGCCACGGACATGGCGCGCCCCCGGATCTTGGTGGGGAAGATCTCGGAGCACAGGATCCACGGGATGGGGCCCAAGGCCATCGCGAATGCGGCGATGAAGCCGAGGATCCCCGCCAGGAGCAGGACCCCGCCGATCCTCGCCACGAACATCCCGCCGACCGCGCCCAAAGCCAGCACCTGGACGGCCAGGCCGATCAGCAGCAGCGGGCGCCGGCCGGCCCGGTCCACGAAGGCGATGGCGACGAAGGTGAAAATGACGTTCACGAGCCCCACAATGGCCGAGGCCATAAACGCGTCCTTCACCCCCACGCCGGCGGTGGTGAAGATCTTGGTCGAGTAATACATGATCGCGTTGATCCCGCTGAACTGGGAGAAGGCCATCAACGCGACCGCGATCAGCAGCGGCGCGCGGAACCGGGCGTGGAACAACTCGCTCAGCCGGCCTTCCTCGCTCCCCAGCACCGCGCGCACCGCGGCCAGTTCCTGCTCGGCCTGGGCCGGCCCGACGACCCCCTCGAGGATGCGGCGGGCCTCGGTTTCTTGTCCGGCCTGCAACAGCCAGCGCGGGCTTTCCGGCACGAAGAACAGGAGCGCGAGCAGTCCCACGGCCGGCACGACTTCGGCGCCGAGCATCCAGCGCCAACCCCAGGTCCGGTTCCACGTTTCATCGCCCATTCCCTGCACCCAGGCGTTGACGAACAACGTGAGGAAGATGCCCACCACGATGCCAAGCTGGAACAGGGAGCCGAGACGCCCGCGTTTGGCGGCGGGCGCGAGTTCGGCAATGTAGATCGGACAAATCATCGAGGAGGCCCCGATCCCGAGGCCGCTGATGAACCGCGCCGCCAGGAACTCGCCGAAGGTGCGCGGGATGGCCGACAACAACCCCCGACAACGCGTACAGCACCGCACAGAGGAACAGGACCTTGCGCCGGCCAAAGCGGTCGCTCAGGAACCCGGCGAACATCGCGCCAGGAATGCACCCCAGGATGGCGCTCGCCCCCGCGAACCCTTCCTGGGCCGGGCTCAGCTCGAAGTGCGCCTTGAGATACTGGTTGGCCCCGTTGATCACCGCGGTGTCGTAACCGAAAAGAAAGCCGCCGGTCACCGCCACCAGCGTGACCAGCAGCAACGTCGGGGACACCGACGACGGAGGGGAAGCCGTGTGCATCGGGGCGCGAGCATTCCCGGTCTTCCGGTCTGGCCGCCTTGACCGAAGGCAAGGACCGGGCCAGCCGCCGGGGCCCCCTGGCCCGAAGCAGAAATCCTCCCCACGAAACCGCGATCGACTGTAGGCGCCGACGTGAGGAGGGGCAGTCGCTCGGCCCCTCACCCACAACGTCTCCTGACGTCGGCGCCTACCCTGCGCAGGGGGTAACCGGGCTAAGGGGTGATGACCAGGACGTCGTGGATTTCGACGGGCGGCAGCGTCACCAGCACCTGGCCGTCCCGGTAGCCGAACCGCTGCCGGCGATGGCCCGGTTCCAGCACGACCGACTCCGGCTTGGTGGGGACGCGCACCGCCACCTGCAGCGGGCCGGCAGCGGGGAAGTCGTCGAACACATACTGCTTCTCCTGCTCGTGGGGACCGGCGGTGTTGACGAAATGGACGAGCAGCTTCCCGTGGTTCCGCGCCACCGAGACGTCGACAAGGCTGGAGCCGGTTACTTCCACGATCGGGTGCGGGAAGAGCTGGCGGACCAGGGCTTCGAGGAAATGCCGGGCCGTGGGGACGCGCGCATTCAGGTAGCGGTCGCCGAAGTTGAACCAGACCGCCGCGATCCGCCCCTGGCCGAGCGGGGCGATCGACGCGGCCACGTCGAAGGCGCTCCGCGGGTCGTCCTGGTGATGCAGCTTGCCGAAGGGCTGCGCACGGCCGTCCAGGCGCACGCGTTGTACGGGCGTGTTCAGTCCGGCCAGCCAGCCATCGTGTTCGAGGTAGCGCGCCGCAGTGGCCGCTTCACCGTCCAATTCGACGCCGAGTTCCCGGGCGAACAAGGCGCCGGCTTTCGGTCCCACCAGCAGGAGGCTTCCGCCGTTGCGCGCATAGGCCGCGAGTTCGTCGCGGAACGCCGGCTCGAGATAGTTCCACTCCGGCACCACGATCAACGGCCAGTCCGCCATGCGGCCGGTCAGGTGGTGTTCGCTCACGATCTGGACCGAGTTCTGCGACTCGAGCAGGGCCTGCAGGACGCCGCGCAGGGCGTGGATGCCGTCGCTGCCCCACGGCGCGAACAACGCCGGACTCTGCCGGTAGTGGGCGGCCCGCGAGTAGAGCAGCGCCACCTGCGGCACCGCCTCGGCCCGATGACAGATCGCCTGGCGTTCGCGGCAGAATTGCGCGACTTCGGCCATGAGTTTCATGTGCCAGTCATAGATGGAACCGTCCCGTTTCTGCCGGAAGTACGCCTGGTAACCGCCGCCCTGAGCCAGGACGATGGCGGCTTCCTGTTCGAGTTGTTTGACGGACTTGAGCGGTCGCACCGGGTGACCCTGGGGCGCGCTGAAGGACCACGACATCAGGTCCCAGGGTTTCCCCCTGGTTCTGCAGGCAACGCGCCGAGAAGCGGGCGGAGTTGAGGCTGTTCTGCGGCGAGAAATCGCCCGAAAGAAACGCCACGTCGGCGCTGACCGGTTCGGGCATGTGATCGCTGAACGCCCAGTTGCTGGCCACCTCGAAGTCCGGATGCGATTCCTTCAGCGCGGCGAGGTAATGGCGCAGGTACTTGCGGAAGGCCTCGCGATGGAAGTCCATCCACTCGATCCAGTGTGCTTCGCCGGGTTTCCTGGGAATCCCCTCGATGCCCGTGGCGGCGCGGAAGGCGGCGGTGGCCGCGGCCCCGTAGTCGGGCACGGTTGCCCAGCACTCGCCGTCGACCCAGACGCCGTCCGCCCGGTAGTCGCCGGCCAGTTCGCGCAGTTGGGGGATCAGGAGCTGGTCGACGTACGGTCCGAACACGGAGGTCATGCGGTCGTCCCGTTGTCCGTCCGCCTTGACCACCGCCCATTCGGGATGCCGTCGCACGGCTTCGCCATCCCACACGCCCGAGTAGTGGAGGTAGAGGGCGACGCCCCGTTCGGCCGTGACTTGACGCCAGAGGCGGAGGGATCTCCCACGAAGCCGGGTGCCGGGTTGCCGACCTTGGTGGGGTAGCTCGAGAACCCGGGGTGACCCTTGCAGTCGATCTGCAGATAGTCCGGCTTCACCTGGTCAAGGATCGCCTCGATCATGGCCCGCGTGGTGTTCTTGCCCACCTCGGTGCAGTCGGGGCCCGCGTGGAAGTCGAAGTGGATGCCGAGAAAGGCCTCGGAGCGTTTGAGCCGATGGGGCTCGCTGCCGGAGGCGTCAGCGGCCCAGGCGGGCACGGCGGCCAGGCTCAGACCGGCGGGCAGCAGGGAGCTGAGGAGAAAACGTCGAACACGAGGGAATTGCATGAGCCGGGAGTCTGCCTCGGTCGGCGGCCGACGCAATGTCGGTTTTGGCTCCCTCCGCCGATGTCGAACATGGGGGATTGGGGAAGCGACTTGGTTTGCCTGGATGTGCTCAGGGGTCATCTGCCGACCTGGATGGAGGCCCGGTTTGCAGTCGTCAGTCTTCCTTGGGTGGTCTTCTTCGTCGGCGCCCGGTCTGCTCCACGGCACCAGATCACGCAAAGCGGCGCTGAAGCGCACGCACTCCAAACGCTGCCGCGAGGTCCCCACGGTTCTGCGGGCGCGAAGCGTTTGGAGTGCGTGCGCTTCAGCGCCGCTTTTTGGGGCGGAGTCAGGCGGGGGCGAGTCTGCCGGGGCGGAAGTGCAAGAAGGCGAAGGCCGCTTCGAAGCCGGCGCCTTTCGGGCTGCAGGCGTAGAGGCCGCATTGGACACGCGGCGCGGCCGGTTGATCGAGGAGCCGGGCCACGCGGATCTGATCCCAGTGTGCGCCGTCGAGCGCGGTTTCGACGAGGCAATCACCGGCCTCAGCGCGGATCCGGAACCACACGGTGTTGAGGTCGCGGGCCAGCGGCTGCGTGGACCAATCCGAGTACTGGGCATTGGTGACGACGGCGCCGAGCCGATTCGGGCCCCGGGGTTCGAATTCGACGGCGGTCTTCAGCCAGCAAGCTGGCGAGATCCTGACCATGAGGCCGGCTTGGTCGTATTGGTGTACCGGATGCGAGGTGACGCGGGTCGTGAGGACGAAGTCCCCGCTGGCTTCGAGGTGGAGGAAGTGGCCGTTGTCGGCCTCGAATCCATAGTGCGTGCGCTGCCAGAAATCGGTGCCTGCGTCCGGCTGCAGGCGGAGGCAGGGGGCGGTCGCATCGATTCGCCAGCGGGCCGGCTCGGCGTGCCAGCGGAGCCGGGGATTCAGACCGGGACCGGCAAAGTCCTCGAGCAGTGCGGCGTCACCCGCGGCAGCCACGGCGGCCATACTCAGAAGACTCGCCGTTCGCGCTGGCGCCGGGTGAAGCGCAGGCAGTGGCCGTACCCGACGCTGCGGGCGAGGGCCCGGGCGGACTCGAAGTCCGCGCCCAGTTCCTCCGGGGCATGGGCGTCGGAACCGAACGTGATCGGCACGCCCAGTTCCGAGGCGAGCGCCAAGATGGGCCGGGCCGGGTAGATTTCGCGGCAATCCTTGCGCAGCCCGGCGGTGTTGAGCTCGATGGCGGTGCCGCTCTTCCGGGCGGCTTCGAGAAACCGCCGGAACAGGGGCTGGACATCCTGTTGCGGGTAGAACCGGAACTTCTTGGCCAGGTCCGCGTGGCCGATGATTTCGAAGAGCCCGGACGCCGCCGCCTGGGTGAGCCGCTCCAGGTAGAGCCGCCAGACCTCGAAGGCATCGCGGGTGCGCCACGCGGCCAGTTTCTTGGGGTTGTCGATGTCCCAGTCGTCGGAGACATAGTGGACCGAGCCGATGAAATAATCCCAGGGATGGCGGGCGGCGAGGTCGCGGATCCAATCCTCGTAGCCGGGGAGGTAATCGACCTCGAGGGCGAGCTTGATCTGGAGGGTGGGGTGTTCCTGGCGGGCCTGGGTGACGAGTTCGACGTAGTGGTCGAGTTGATCCAGCCGCATCCGCCAGTCATCAAAGTCGTCCCGCGCCATGGGGTTGTGGTCGGAGAAGCCGATCTCGTCGAAACCGAGGGCGACGGCGCGGGCGGCGTACTCGGTGGGGAGGCCGGTGGCATGACGGCAGAGCGGGGTGTGGAGGTGGTAGTCGGCAGGCGTGCTCATGGGAGAGGGTCAAGCCGCCCGGGGCCGGCGCTTCGGGGAGGGCCGGGGTCGGTGTTTCGGACGGGCGCGGGGCGGTTCGTCCTGGGGGCGACTGCGGGGGTTGAGGACGAGGGGGCAGCCCTCGAAACCGAACGCCTGGCGGAGCTGGTCGCTCAGGTACTTGGCGTAGGCGTCGGAAAACAG
The DNA here is from genome assembly GCA_027493615.1 of Verrucomicrobiota bacterium. Classification (GTDB taxonomy): domain Bacteria; phylum Verrucomicrobiota; class Verrucomicrobiia; order Limisphaerales; family J093; genus DSVZ01. Next base: position 202,883 of record JAOSKK010000034.1, on the reverse strand, counting down.
CGCGCGGTCGTTCACGAACAGCAGGAACGTGGGCGGGGCGCGGCGGGTCTGGGTGGCATAAAAGAACTTGAGCCGCTTGCCGCTCGCGCTGACCGGTTGGCGGCGCTCGATGGCGTCGCGCAACGTCCGGTTGAGCACGGCGGTGGGGATGGTCTGCTGCAACTGCGCCGCGACGTAGCGGACGGCCTCAAGCAGGCGGTCGAGGTTCGTGCCGGCGGTGGCCGACGTGAAGATGACCGGGGCGTAATCGAGGAAAAAGAGCTTCTCCTGCACCCAGCGGCCGAACTCCGCCAGGGTCGTCATGGGGGCGGCGGCGCCGTGGCGTCCCCGCCCGCGGGGGCGCTTGCCCTCCGCCGGGCGGGCGGCGCGGACGGCGTCGGCGAACAGGTCCCACTTGTTGAGAATGACCAGGCAGCCCTTGCGGGCCGCCACGATCTTGTCCGCGATCTTCTTGTCCTGCTCGAGGATGCCGCTTTCGGCGTCAAGGACGAACAGGACGATGTCGCAGCGGGCGATGGAGTCCTCGGCCCGCTTGACGCTGAAGAACTCGATGGAGTCGTTGACGCGCCGGGCCTTGCGCATGCCGGCGGTGTCGATGAGGACGTAGGGTTCGACCCGGCCGTCGGTGGCGACCGTGAAGGGCACGTCCACGGCGTCGCGGGTGGTGCCGGGGACGGGGCTGACGATGACGCGCTCGGCGTGGATGAGGGCGTTGATGAGGGAGGACTTGCCGACGTTGGGACGGCCGACCACGGCGAGTTTCAGGGGCCCGCGCGAGCCGGGGCCTCGAGGTCGGACGTCGCGTCCGGGAGTTCGTCGGGGGTACTTTGGTCCGGGGTGGCCCGGGCAGGGTCGGTGGAGGGGCGGTCGGCTTCCCGGTCAGGCCCCCGGGGCGTAACGGCTTCAGCCGCAGGCGAGACGCCTGCACCACCAGGCGAGACGCCTGCACCACCAGGCGAGACGCCTGCACCACCTGATGGCGCGGACGGCAGATGAGCGAGGACGGCGTCCAGCAGGTCGGACATGCCGCGGCCGTGGATGGCGGAGACGGGGAGAAGTCTTTCGAAGCCCAGTTCGGCGAACTCGGCCAGGCCCTCCTCGGCGCGGGCGTTGTCGGCCTTGTTGACCGCCACCAGGACCGGCTTGCCGGCGCGGCGGAGCCGCTGGGCGACCTCGCGGTCGAGCGGGACAATGCCTTCCTGGACGTTGACCACGAGCACGAGCACGTCGGCGGACTCGATGGCCAGTTGGACCTGGTCCAACGCCGCGCGCAGGATGACGTCCTCCTCGCGTTCGCCGCGGAGCAAGGCCGATGCCGCCGGTGTCCAGCACGGTGAAGGGGCGACCGCGCCATTCCGCCTCGGCGCTGATGCGGTCGCGGGTCACGCCGGGGGAGATCGTGCACGATGGCGATGCGCCGCCCGACGAGGCGATTGAACAGGGCGGACTTGCCGACGTTGGGCCGGCCGACGATGGCGACGATTCCCGACACGGCGGGCAGGGTGCCGGAAGGTGAGGGGGAAGGAAGCGCAAAGCCGGGGGCGAATCTCCTTGCTGGCCCCCGGGGCGTGGGGCTAAATGCCGGCCGCAATTTTTGCCAGGGCCCGCGGAATGCGGACTTACGAACCCCGCCAGGGCCGGAAGGCAGCAACGGTAGTTTGCTCCTCATCTGCCGCGGTCACCCTGGCTTTCCTTTCCCGGGCATGAGCTACCAGGTCATTGCGCGCAAGTACCGACCGCAACGCTTCGCGGAGGTGGTGGGCCAGGAGCATGTCACCCGCACGCTGGCCAATGCCATCGACCAGAACCGCATCGCCCACGCCTACCTGTTCTGCGGACCGCGGGGCACGGGCAAGACCACCATCGCGCGCATCTTCGCCAAGGCCCTGAACTGCACCGGCGGGCCCAAGGCCGACTTCGACGTCGCCGACCCGCGCTGTGTCGAGATCGCCGAGGGCCGGTCGCTGGATGTCCTCGAGATCGACGGGGCCAGCAACAACGGCGTCGAGCAGGTTCGCGAGTTGCGCGAGACGTGCCGGTTCGCGCCCGCTTCCTCCCGGTTCAAGATCTACATCATCGACGAGGTGCACATGTTGACGGCGGCGGCCTTCAACGCGCTGCTCAAGACCCTCGAGGAACCGCCGGCGCACGTGAAGTTCATGTTCGCCACCACCGACCCCGAGAAGGTCCTGCCCACGATCCTCTCGCGCTGTCAGCGCTTCGATCTCCGCCGCATCCCGGCCGCCTTGATCGTCCAGCACCTCACCACCATCGCCCAACAGGAGGGCGTGACCGTGGACGACGCCGCCCTGCACGCCATCGCCCGTGGCGCCGACGGCGGGATGCGCGACGCCGAGTCGGCGCTTGACCAGCTCATCAGCTTCTGTGGTCGCGAGATTAACGAGACCGATGTGCTCTCGATGTTCGGGTTGGCCGCGCGCGCCCAGATCCTCGCCCTCGCCGATGCCCTCCTCGCCGGCCTGCCGGAACGGGTCCTGGCCGAACTGGATGCGTTGGCCCGCAACGGCAAGGACCTCGGCCGCCTTCTGTCCGATCTGCTGAACCATTTTCGCAACCTGCTCATCTGGCAGGTGACGCGAGGGGACCGCCGGTTGATCGAGGCTTCGAGGCCGAAGCGGAGGCGTTGGCGCGCCAGGCCGGTCTGCTTCCCACCGATGCCGTCACCCGGATCATGGAGGTGCTGGCCGAGACCGAGTCGGGCTGGCGCGACGCCGTCTCGAAGAAGATCGCGCTCGAGGTCGCCCTGTTGCGCGCCCTCCAGATGCGTCACGCAGTCAGTCTGGACGCGGTGCTGACACGCCTGAAGGCGCTTCGGGAGGAAGCCGGGCCCGCGCCGACGGTCCCGAACGCCGATACCGCCGCGGGGGGGGGTGTGCGCGGTCGGGCTGCCACAGCGGTTCCTTCGGGGGGGTGGCGGGAAGGTGGAGTCTCGTGACCTCGACTCCTACGGGGAGGTGGTGCGAAGGCGGAGTCTCGTGACCTCGACTCCTACGGGGGGCAAGGCGGTGCCGGCGGCGCAGGCCGCAACGCCCGCGGCCGTGCCCTCGGATCTCACCGCGTTGTGGGCGGCTCTGATCGAAGGCGTGGCGGCCAGTCCGTTCCTGCGAAACTACCTGCGCAAGGCCTTCCCGGTTTCGCTCGAGCGCAGCCTGTTGACCATCGGTTTCCCGCGAACTTCCGAAACGCCGCTCTCGCTGGTGGACAACGCGCGCAACCGCGCCCTCATCGTCGAGGTGTTGAAACAGGCTGGCATCGCGGATCCCCAGGTGAAGTTCGTGAAGCGCGACCCTCCGACGGCAGGGGACACACCCCCGGAGGCGGCTCCCGTCGCGACCGGTGCCCCGACGGCTCCAGTGTCAACACCGACTTCCTCAGACGCCGCGGCCGAGTCGCCGCCACCCGCCCAGGTCACGGCGGACACTGCCGGCGCGTCCGCCGGGCCCGCAAGCGGGGCGCCGGCCAAGGCCACGCCGGGCCGGTCCACCCGGCTGGACCCGGCCAGCTTCAAGGATGACCCGGAGATTGCCGCGGCCCTGGCCGCTTTCCGGGGACGGATCGTGCAAGTGGTTGCCCCCGCCAGCGGAGGGTCGTAGTCTCCCGGCCATGTCGAGCATCGGCAAACTCATGAAGCAGGCTGCGCGCATGCAGCAGCAGATGGAACAGGTGCAGGCGCAGTTGGCCCAGCAGACCGTGGACGCCACCAGCGGCGGCGGCATGGTCAAAGCCGTCGCGAAGTGCGACGGCACCCTCGCCGCCCTCACGATCAATCCGCAGGCCATCAACCCGAGTGACGCCGCGATGCTCGAGGATCTCGTGCTGGTGGCGGTGAACAGCGCCCTCGCCAAGGCCCGCGAGGTCTCGACGGCCGAGATGGGGAAACTGACCGGCGGCCTGGGCATCCCGGGCGTCATGTAGAGACCATGACGACGTTGCCGCCGGCCGTCACGGAACTGGTGGCGGCGTTGGGCAAGCTGCCGGGCGTTGGCCCTCGCACCGCTGAGCGCCTGGCGCTGTATCTGGTCCAAGCCAACCCGGAGGAGGCCCGCCGGTTGTCGGCGGCGTTGCTGGCTGCGCGCGAGCGGGTGCAGTCGTGTTCGGTCTGCGGCGCCCTGACGGAGACCCAGCCCTGCCCGCTGTGCACCGATGAGCGCCGTGAGACGTCGCTGGTCTGTGTCGTCGAGCGCCCCGTGGACGTGCTGCTCGTGGAGAAGGCCGGCAGTTACCGGGGCCGTTACCACGTCCTCGGTGGTCGGTTGTCGCCGCTCAACGCGGTCGAGCCCGAAGACCTGCGGATCGCCGAACTCGAGGCGCGGTTGGCGCGCGAGCCCATCCGCGAGGTCATTTTGGCGCTGCCGACGGACGTCGAGGGGGATGCCACCTGCCATTACCTCGCCGAACGCCTCGGAGCCAGAGCGCTGAAGGTGACGCGCCTGGCGCACGGCTTGCCGGCGGGCAGCGGGCTCGAGTTCGCCGATGAACTGACGTTAGGCCGGGCCTTCGAGGGGCGACAGCCGGCGCGCTGACGTCGTCGCAAGGATTCCCACGCGCATGTCTGTTCCCAAGGCGATCATCTTTGACCTGGGCAAGGTGCTCCTGGATTTCGATTACGGGATCGCGCTGCGGCGCCTCCTGCCGCGCTGCCGCGTGGGCTTCGACGATCTGCGGCGGTGGCTCACGCTCGAGCCGTTGCTGCTCGAGTACGAGAGTGGCCAGCGGACGACCGCCGGGTTCTTCGAACAACTCCAGGCGGTGACCGGCTACGACGGCACGCTGGCCGAGTTCCGGAGCGTGTTCGGCGACATCTTCACCCCCATCGAGCCGATGGTGGCGCTGCACGCGGAGCTCCGGGCGCGCGGCCTGCCGACCTATCTGTTCTCGAACACCAACGAAATGGCGGTCGAGTTCGTCCGTGCGCGGTTTCCATTCTTCGCCACGTTCGACGGCTATGTCCTCTCGTACGAGGTGCGCTCGATGAAGCCGGCGCCGCCCATGTACGAGGTGGCCGAGCGACTCAGCGGGTGGCGCGGCGCGGACCTGTTCTACCTGGACGACCGGCCGGAGAACCTCGAGGCCGGCTGGCGCCGTGGCTGGCGGGGCGTTGTGCACGAAGACCCCGCGCTGTCCCGGGCGGCCCTCCAGCAGGTGGGGGCGATCTGAAGGATGGAGGCCTCAGGTGCATTCGTGGCCGCGATCACCCAGGCCGGCATCCGGGAGTCGTAAGTGGGCGTCACTCGCTTCCGTCCACCGCCGCATCCGCGCCGTCGACCCGTGCCCGACCCACGCCTACCATCCCACGGGACGGGAGGGCAGGATCCAGGCGTGTTCCTGCGCGCACGGAAGGAACGCCGGTTCACGATGGGTCCAGACCACGGGCACCGGGGAGGCCAGGTTCGCGAAGGCCGAACAAGATGGGTTCCCCGCTCCAGAAGCAGCGCCGCCCCTGATCGCCGCTTCGCTCAACTCGCACCGCGTCGCCCGCGGTGTTTGACATCAAGACATCACAACTTCTATGTTCCGATGCGTGAGAACGACGCTGACCCTGGATGACGACGTGGCTGTTCTGTTGGCACGGGCCCGGAAGGCGCGTAAAGCCCCGCAGAAAGCCGTGGTCAACGAAGGTCTGCGGCTGGGGTTACAGCAGATGCTGGCCCCGCAGCCGCCCCGAGAGCGTTTTGCCACCACCGCCGTGGAGTTGGGGCGCTGTCTGGTGGGCAGTCTCGATGACGTGGCGGAGGTGTTGGCCGTTGCCGAGGGGGAGAACTTCCCGTGATCCTGGTGGATGCCAACCTGCTGGTTTACGCGCGGGTGGCCACCTTGCCGCAACACCCGGCGGCCCAGCGTTGGCTGGACGACAAGCTCAACGGCACCGCCTTGGTGGGTCTGCCCTGGCCGAGCCTGCTGGGCTTTGTCCGCCTCGTGTCGAACCCCCGCATCTTCAGCCAAGCCGAGTCCGTCGGCTCGGCTTGGCGGCAGGTCGTAGACTGGCTGGGCTGCCCGTGTGTGTGGATTCCCGCCCCCACGGATCGGCACCGGGACATCCTGGGGCCGCTGCTGACCACCGCGGCCACGCGTGCCAATTTGATCCCTGACGCGCATCTGGCGGCGCTGGCGATGGAGCACGGATTGACCCTCTGTTCCACCGATGGCGATTTCGCACGATTCCCGGGTTTGAACTGGGAGAATCCGCTGCAGTGAAGGCCACCATCGAGCACCGCAAGCTGGCCGCCATCCTGTTCACCGACAGGGTGGGCTCCCGTGCGCTGGCCCTCTGGTTTGCCGGCGCTTTCCGGTTCATGGCTACCGAGCAGGTCCGAACGGAACAGGACGCTTCCCTTGAGCGTTGCGCTTTGAACTTGGAACTTCCCCTCGGTGTCCGCTGACCAGCCAACCGCCCCACCGCCGTGGGTGGCGATTCCGACGCGATCGCGTCGGCAGGCGATGGACTGGAGTCTGGCGCTGGCGAGCCAGGGCATCGAGGTCACGATTGATTTCCAGGAAGGCGGTCTGGGCTGGGTATTACTCGTGAGCACGGAGCAACAGGCGGCGGCGGTGGCCACCATCCGGCAGTACCGCCTGGAGAATCGGCGCTGGGCCTTGCGACAGCAGTGGCGCGAGTGGGGGGTGACCTTCCACTGGGGGTGCTGGCGTGGTGCTGGGTGATGATCGCGATGCACTGGCTGGCAGAGGCCGGCGGGGGCAATCTCGAGGCGGTTGGGGCCATGAGCCACACGGTCCCGGCAACCGGCGAATGGTGGCGGTTGTTCACGGCCACGATGCTGCACGCGGATGTGGGGCATCTGGCGGCGAACGTGTCCACTGGCATCGTGGTGTTGGGCCTGGCGATGGGCCGGTACGGGGCGGGTTGGGCGCTGTTGACGACGTTTGTGGCGGGCGCAATCGGCAACGTGGCGGGCTTGGGGTTTCACGCGGCACCGTACCGGGGCCTGGGGGCGTCGGGCGTCGTGATGGGCGCGCTGGGGTTGCTCGCCGTGCAATCGCTGGCGCTGTGGCGGCATCCGTTGGCGGCGCGGCGTGCGTGGTTGACGGGGGTGCTCGCGGGCGTCCTCCTGTTCGTGCTCCTGGGGCTGAGCCCGCGGAGTGATGTGGTGGCACACACCGGGGGGTTCATCGGGGGCTTGGGGCTGGGTGTGCTGTTGAACCTGCTGCCGGAACGCCATGGCGGGGGCACGCGGGCCGACCGCCTGGCGGGCGCCACCGCCATCGTGTTGGCTGCGATCTGCTGGGCGCTCGCCCTCAGCCGTGGAAATCCATGAGGCTTACCTGGTGCTTGTCGGGACTGGCCTGCTGCGTCGGTCTGAACGGGGTGGTGGCGGCCCAAGCCGCGGAACACCGGGGGCGGCAGTTTCTCAGTTGGGATCGGTTCGCGGATTGGGAGAGCCAGACGGGGGAGAGGGCCGGCCAGCGGGTGCTCGTTTCTCCGCCGATTCGGCCGGCGATTGCCTGGGACGAAGCGGTGCTGTCCTGGAATGCCGCGACGCCTCCTGGGACAGGGGTTGAAGTTCGAGTTGCGCCGGCTCGATCCGTCACCGCCCACGCGCTTCTACGTGCTGGGCCTGTGGGCCAGCGATCCGGCCGGGCATCCCCGGGAAAGCGTCCCCGGCCAGAAGGACGAACACGGTGAGGTGCAGACGGACACGCTGGTGCTGCGTGAACCGGCGCGGACGGTGCAGCTCCGCGTCACGCTGTCGGGCGTGTCGGCAGAGATCCAGCCGCGGCTGCGGTTTCTCGGGCTGAGCCTGCTGAAGCGCGGAGGGTCCCGGGAGGCGCTGCCGCCGAACCAGGCCGCCTGGGGGCGCGAGTTGCCGGTGCCCGAGCGCACCCAGGTGGTCTATCCGGAGGGCGTGTCGGCGTGGTGCAGCCCGACGAGTCTCGCCATGCTGCTGGCGTACTGGTCCGAGCGGCTCGGTCGTCCGGAACTCGCCGTGGACGTGCCGGAGGTGGCCCGGGCTGTTCACGATCCGCAATGGCCGGGCACAGGCAATTGGCCCTTCAACACCGCCTTCGCCGGCGCTTTCCCCGGGTTGCGCGCGTACGTGACGCGGCTGAGCGACGTGGCGGAGCTCGAGGATTGGGTGGCGGCGGGCGTGCCCGTGGCGGTGTCGGTGTCGTACAACCTGCTGCGCGGTCAGCCGCGGGATCGCTCCGACGGCCATCTCGTGGTGGTGCGCGGATTCACCAACCGGGGCGACGTGATCGTCAATGATCCCGGGACGCGGCACGAGATCCGGCGGGAGTTTACGCGGGCGAACCTGGCGCAGGCCTGGGCGGTGTCGGAGAACACCGTGTATCTCGTGTACCCGACGGATCTGCCGCCGCCGACGAACCGGTTCGGACACTGGTAAACAGCACCGGGTTCGGGCGCGTTTCCAGCCCCGTGATGATGCGCGCGCCGCGCCGGTAGGTGCAGTAGGAATAGGTCCACTGCAGGAGCACCCCGAGCTTGTTGTCGAAGCCGATGAGGAAGATCAGGTGCACCAGCAGCCAGGCGAGCCACGCCAGGAACCCGTTGAACTCGAGCCGCCCCAGTTGAGCCACCGCCGCGGACCGTCCGATGGTGGCCATCGTGCCCTTGTCCCGGTAGCGGAAGGCGGGTCGGGGGGACGGGAAGGTGAGAATCGGCCGGTCTGTCTTGGGCCGGCGTGGGCTGCAGGCTGGCAGCCTGCACCACAGGGGGAGGGCAGGCCGGCAGCCTGCACCACAGGAGAGGGCCGGCGGGACGTCCGTACCCCGGGTTCATGCGAAGGTTCCAGGGCGCGCTCGATCAGGCGCGCGACATGCCGGGCCATCTGCATCGCCGCGGGCGAGACGCCCGGCACGGGTGAACCGTCTTCGCGCAGCACCAGCGCGAGATCGCCGATGGCGAACACTTCGGGATGCCCGGGCACACTGAGGTCGGGCTCAACCTTGACGCGTCCCGCGCGGTCCAGTTCGACGCCGAGTTGGCGGGTCAACGGGTTGCCGCCCACCCCGGCCGCCCAGATGATGTTGCCCGCCTCAAGCCGTTGGCCGCCGGCGAGGTCCAGGTAGCCGTCGCCAATGTCGCGGACCAGGGTTTGCCGACGGACCTCCACACCCAGACGCTCGAGCTGTCGCTCCGCGCTGGCGGACAGTCGGGCGGAGAGATGCCCCAGAATGCGCGGCCCTGCCTCGATCAGGATCACCCGGGCCCGGGAGGGATCGACCCGCCGGAAATCGCGCCGCAACACATGGCGCGCCAGTTCGGCGAACGCGCCCGCCAGCTCGACCCCCGTGGGTCCGCCGCCCACCACGGCTACCGTCATCAGACGCTGCTGCTCCCGCGGGTCCGGCTCGTTCTCGGCGCGCTCGAAGGCCAGCAGCACCTCGCGGCGGATCCGCAGCGCGTCGTCGAGCGACTTGAGACCGGGCGCAAAGCGTTCCCACTCCGGATGACCGAAGTAGCTGGTGGTGCCCCCGAGCGCGAGGACGAGGTAGTCGTAGTCGAGGGTGTTATGCGCGCACCGGACCCGGCGCGCGGCCAGGTCAACACTGTGCACCTCATCCAGCAAGACGGTCACGTTCCGGTGCCGGGACAGGATCGAGCGCACCGGCTCCGCGATGTCCGGCGCCGACAGCCCGGCGGTCGCCACCTGGTAGAGAAGCGGTTGGAAGAGATGATGGTTCTGGCGGTCCACGAGGGTCACGCGGGCGCGTGGATGGCGGAACGCCTTGCAGAAGGTCAGCCCGCCAAAACCGGCTCCGAGCACGACGATGTGGGGAGGGGAAGGCTCCACGTGGCTAGAGTGCCGCAAGGTGCCCAGGGTGCAAATGTGCGTCCGGTCGGGCAGGCGAGGCGCCAGGATGGGGTTAGGGCGGCTCCAGACGCTTCGCGCGGAACGGGCGGCCCCTGCCACTCGCGAAGCGTCTGGAGTGCGGGGGTTCACCCCCGCTTTTCGTGCCCGGTTCATGGAGAACGACGGCGAACCGGAACGCCACCGGCGGCGGGAGCGGCGCGGCTACGCGTCGTTTTCGACCCGGCGCCGCACTGCTTTGACCTGGGCCCGATGTGCCTTATCGGCCAGCATGCGTTGCTTCGCGGCCCGGCTTCGCGGGCGCTTTTGGCGGCGGAGCTTCTCGCGGCGCGCCTGCTCCGCGGCGGCGCGGGCGCGGGCGCGGTCCTCGAGCTTGGCCACCAACAACTCGCGCGCGCGCCAGCGGTTGGCGCCCTGGTGGCGGGTGGTCTGGCATTTCACCAGCGTGCCGGTAGGGCGATGGCGCAGCACCACGCACGTTGCGGTCTTGTTGACGTTCTGTCCGCCGGGGCCTCCGGAACGGACGAACGTCTCCTCGAGGTCCTCTTCCCGGACGCCCAGCGCCGCCAGCCGCCGTGTCAATTCCAGCTCCCGTTCATTCATCTTCGGGGTCAGGCAATAGTGCGTTTCTTGGGCCTTGTTGCGGCCAGTCCGGAATCCCAGGTGTCATCCAAGTTGTGACCTGGTTAGTAAGGTTCCCTGACCTCTCCGGCCGCCTCCAGCAGCGCGCGGCGGGTGGAGATCTCCGGGTAGCCCGTTCCCAGTTGCCGCAGAACTGCGCGGGTGGCTGGGTCCGCAAGCCGTCCGAGGGCCTCCGCCGCGGCCTGGCGCGTGTCCGGGGCATTGTCCAGGTCCCGCACAATGCCCAGCAGCACCGGCACCGCCCGCTGGTCGCCCAGCCGCCCCAGGGCCCACGCCACCGCCGCCCGCCAACAGGGCGTGAGGTCATTGTGCAGAAACAACACCCCCGGCCCCAGCGGATCCGGCCGTCCGGACGCCGCCTCGGGCAGGGACTGTTCGAGTGCCGTCAACAGGGCGTCTGCCGAGCGTGGGTCGGCCAGGTTCCCCAGCGCTCGCGCCAGATAGAAACAAACCCAGTGTTTGGCCGGGAGCTTGGTCACGACAGGGATCCCCGTGTCGAACACGCGCGGGATATCGGTCTCCAAGGCGCAATACCGCTCGAGTGCCGAGCGCAGGCGCGGCTCGAAGCGGCGGTCGCGACACGTCAGGGAGAGGATCTGGGCCGCGCGGTGGTCGGGATCAGGTTTGCCCCCCAAGCCGGGTGGGTGCGGGCGAGCGCGTGCGCGATCTCATCGATCGGCGTGGCCGTGGGGTCTCCGAGCAGGGCCAGGCACGTCTCGACCACGGCGGCCTCGGCGCCGGTGCGACGCAGCACCCGGCCGATGAGCGTTTCGCAGTCGTCGTTCTCCAGAAAGAGGGCGGCGGTCCGTGTCGGTGGGCACCGACCGGATGAGGTGCGGGACAATTTCGACGGCGCGCGTTGAGCCCAGGGCGTCCAGCGCCTCCGTAATGAAGTAATGAACCGGGGCAGCGTGGCAGGCGATCAAGGCATCGTGATCGCCGTACCAGCGGGTGTGTTCCGGATAATCGGGCAGCCGCCCAAACAGCCGGATCAAGGCCGCCTCGGCCTCCGGCGCGCCCGTTCGGCCCAGGGCTTCGATGGCAGCCTCGGCCAGGAAGAGGTTCGCGGTGGCCGGGTCGGTGTGGTCCCCGGCGACCTCGGCGAGCAGGGCGACGGCGTCGCCGTCCTGCAGGTAGCCCAGGGCTCGCGTGGCGGCCTGCAGGGTGCGCGGGTTGGCCGCAGAATGAGCGTTGAACCGGGTCGCATCGCCTTGATGTTGCTGACGCCACTCCGGATACGGGTTGTGCGCGCGTTCGCGGGTCAGGTAGCGGCGAAGCGCCTCGCGCGCGGCGGGTCCCCCGATGCGGCCCAGGGCCACCGCCGCGCGGCGGGCCTGGTCGCGGTCCCCCTCGAGCAGTCGTGCCACCAATCGGGCCTCGATGGTGTCCCAGTTGTTGAGTTCGAACCAACGTCGCCAGGCGCGCGCTTGTTCGAGGCGGTGACCGTCGCTGGTGAAGGCGTTGAACGCCAGCGGATGACCGGTGAGATTCTCGATCGCCACGGCGGCCGCCTGTGCCACCAGCGGGTCGGTGTCCTCCAGCGCCTCCAGCAGGGCCGATACCGAGGCGCGGGTGCCACAGGTGGCCAGCGCGAACGCCGCCGCCACGCGGGCCTCGCGTTCTTCCGCACGCAGGCCTCCTGCCAGGGCGGGCGCCGCCGTGGGATCCCGGAAGATCGCGAGGCGTTGCGCCGCCGAGATGCGAGGTTCCGGATCCCGACCCTCGAGCTGCGTGATCAAGGCCTGCACCGTCTCCCGACCCGTGGCCTCGGCAGGGCGGGCTTCGGTGTGGCGATTGAGTCCCGCCACCTCGCGGTACCGGTCAAACTGAAGTTCCATCAGGCCGGTCACGGCCGCGTTGTTACCCCGGAACCGATGCGGCCGGCCCTGACCCAGCAAACGGAGCGGTTGGGTCCGCAGCGCCTGAATCGTGGCCCCGTCGCTGGGCGGAGCGACCTGGCGCGGTTGATGGCAGCCGACGCAGCCCCGCGTTTCCCCCGGCACGCACGTAGATCCAGGACATTTCGTTGAGCTCGGAACGACCCTCGGCATCCACCGCCTGGAGGGCGATGGCCGTGTCGGCCGGCACCTCGATGGCGAAGGAACCGTCCGGCGCGAGCGGGACCGTGCCCAACTCCGGTGACCTCGCTGCCGGCATGGACGATGTACGAATGGGAGGAACGCACCGTCAACCCCTTGCCCGCGAGGACGCGGATGGCGCGCACGTGGCTCCAGCCCGCCGTCGTCTTTTGCGTCAGGCGGGCGTTCTGGCAGAACAGGACGCCGGTCGCGCGCAAGGCGTCGGCCCGGCGCGGGTCCACCTTGGCTTCCAACTGCGGCGGGCGCGGCCGCGGCCCCAGGAACACCGGGGAATGAATGGGGTCACCTCCGGAGTCGAAGACGATCACCGCCCCCTTCCGCCGGGTCGTCCGGGTCCACCAGCGCGAGTTGCTCAAACCGGTAGTTGGGGTTCGGCCGCCGGCCTTGTTGCCGGGCGGCGTCCAGGGGAGTGCGACCCACAACCGTGCAGAGCAGGCGCCCGTCTGGCAACGCCGCGACATCGGCCGCCTCGATCCGCAGATGCTTCAGGTCCCGGGCGGCGCAACCCGGCCGGCCGACAGCGATGCTCGCGCCCGTCACGAAGGCGACGCGGCCGTCTGGCAGCGGTGCCGGACTGCCACAATTGAAGGCGCGCAGGCGATCCCCGTATTCGGGTCCGAGTTCGAGTCCAAACTCGGTGTACCCTCCCGTGCCATCCGGATGCACCGCATGGAGCAGGGTCTCCACCTTGCCGCGGTCGAAGAAGTTATCCGAACGGAGGAACAAGAGGCGTCCGTCCGCCAGGACCTCCGGCTCGTTGTCGAAGATGAACGTGTGGGTGAGCGGTTGCGGGGGGCCGCCGCGGGCGGGCAGGACGAACAGCGCCCGCGAAGGCGGTTGATGGTATTCCTCGAATGTTCCGATCCGCGTCGAGGCAAACACGACCCGGCCATCGGGCAGCTCCGCCGGATCCAGGTCATGGAACGGACCGTCGGTGAGGCGTTCGAGTTCGCCCTCCTCCACCGAGAGCCGGTACAGGTGGAAGAAGGCCTCGCCGGCCCTGGCCATCGAGAAGAAGACCGACCGCCCGTCAAAGGACACGCTGGGCGAACCGAGTGCGCCCTGGCCCGCGTCGAGGAGCACCTCGGGCGCCACACCGGGCCGCGCGGGTCGGAGCGCGAGCAGCTTGCGCCCTATCTTGATCGGAGCTGGCAGGTCGTGTTCCGGGAAGGCGCGGGTATGATGCGGGTTGAACGTGGTGACCGTCAGGCTGTCGGCACTGGTGCCGGTGTGATTGGCCGGCCGGTACAGGCTGCAGTCGTCGCCCACGAACACCACGCCCTCTGGCCACGGGTAATCGGACGGCGGCGTGGTTTCCCGGACCGGGCGCGGCCCGACCCCCACCCCGAGCCGGGCAGCTTCCTTGAGAGCTTCGAGCGCCTGCCGCATCTGCTGTCGGCGCTCATCCAGCGGTTCGCCCGCTCGCACGGGAGTCGAGCGGACCGCGACGCGCCCCCAGGGGGCGACGCCGTAGTCGCCGGCCACGTGCACGGCCCGCCAGCCGGCGTCGTCGAAGGCGGGTTGTTCCCACCCGGGCGTTTCCTGATCCGTGCTCAGCCAGGCGGCGTCCGAGACCAGCACCTGGGCCGGTCCGGCGGCAGGCCGGGCTTCGAGCTTCACGAGCAGGCCCGCGGGACCCGGCATGGTGTTGATCGCTTCGACGGCGACGACGTTGCGCCCGGGGGCCAGCAAGTGGGCGACGTCGAATCGCTTGGGATTGCCCCAGGCGTTTGGGTCGGCCTCGCTCTCCCCGGCGAGCTGGCCGTTGACGTAGACCGAGAACAGGTTGTCGGCGGTGATCAGCAGCTCGGCCGACTCGAGCGTCGTGAGCTGCGGCACGGTCAGCGTGGCGCGGAAGTAGTTGGCGCCCCGGGGAAGCTCTGTGCGGTGGTGATGGGCATGGGCTCGCGCGAGAACCAGATCCATCGCGCCCCTTCGAAGCTCGGGGGGACAGACTGGGAGTGGAGGAGGGCGGAGAGCGCCAGCGAGGCGGCGAGGATGGCCTTTCGCGTCATGTCCATGCGCGCGCGATTGAACGCTGTTCGGGACCTGGTGAGAAGGCTGTTTGTTCGCGCCGCGCAAGCGGCGAGCCGGTGAAGCGGGCGCTGGCAGCGCCGGCTGAGGCGAGCCTCGGACCTGATCGCGTTCTGCGCTGGCCAGCGGACCCGGATCGGCGCAGGCTCGGACCGCTATGCAGCCGTCCCTGAACCGCCGCGAATTCCTCGCCGCCACCGCCAGTTTGGGTGTGGCGGGCCTCACCGCCTCCACGGTCCGCAGCGCCGAGGTTCCGAAGCCCACGTTGGCGGAACCTTCGGCCCGCAAGCTCCCGCGCTGGCGCGGGTTCAACCTCCTGGAGAAGTTCACGCACCGGGCCGGCGGCAATCCGCCCTTCCGCGAGTCGGACTTCGAGTGGATGGCCGGCTGGGGCTTCGATTTCGCGCGTCTGCCCCTGTCGTATCGGTGCTGGACGGATCCCGCCGACTGGCGGGTGTTGCGCGAACCCGAGCTCAAGCACATCGACGAGGCCGTCGAATTCGGCCGTCGCCACGGGGTGCACGTGAACCTGAACTTCCATCGAGCCCCCGGCTATTGCGTGAATCCACCGGCGGAACCGCTGGACTTGTGGAAGGACGCGGAAGCCCTCGAGGTCTGTGCGCATCATTGGGCGGCTTTCGCGAAGCGCTACCGGGGCATTCCGAATGCCCGGCTCAGCTTCGACCTGCTCAACGAACCGAAAGATCTGCCGGAGGCGGATTATGTCCGGGTGGTGACGCGTTTGGTCGAGGCCATCCGGGCCGAGGACCCGCAGCGGCTGATCATCGCCGACGGCTTGCGCTGGGGGCGGCAACCCGTGCCCGGGCTGATCCCGCTCGGCCTCGGACAGAGCACGCGGGGCTACGACCCGATGCGGGTCAGCCACCACGGGGCGAGTTGGGTGAACGGCCAGAACTGGCCGGAACCGTCTTGGCCCCTCCGGCTCAAGGAAGGAGACGTTTGGGACCGGGACCGGCTGCGCCGGGAGATCATCGGACCCTGGCAGGACCTCGAACGTCAGGGCGTAGGCGTGCACGTTGGGGAGTGGGGGGCGTACAACCAGACACCGCACCGTGTGGCGCTCGCGTGGATGAAGGATTTCCTGTCCCTGTGGCAGGAGACCGGCTGGGGTTGGGCTTTGTGGAACTTCCGGGGCAGCTTCGGTGTCCTGGACAGTGGCAGGACCGATGTGGGTTACGAAGATTGGCGGGGGCACAAGCTGGACCGGGCGATGCTGGAGATGCTGCGTCAGGGCTGACGCGGAGGGCGGGTTGGTGCCTTCATCATTATGAGGCGCTGCACTCATTCGCGTGAGCGACCCGACTTCCGGCGAAAGCCGGGATCGCGGGCCTGGGCCTGGGCGTGGCTGGTTTGGGTGGCAAGCGGGTTGGCGGCAACGCCGGACACGCCGGTGGTGCCGCCAGCGATGCCGACGCCGAACCACGTCCTGGAACTGCGGGGCAGCGGCGCCTACGCGGAGCTGCCATTGATCCCGTTCACCTCGTTGACCAACGCCACGATCGAGTGCTGGGTGTGCTGGGACGAATTCGGGAGCATTCGTCGGGTCTTCAACTATGGCCAACCCCGCCGCGACATCAGCCTCTGCAGCCGGAACGACAACGGGTTGGGTTTCGTGATCAGCGATCCGCGGGAAGGCTGGCAGTGGGTTGAAGCGGCGGATGTGCTCCGTGCCGGCGAATGGCATCACGTGGCGGCCATCGCGGGCGGTGAGGGGATGCGGCTGGTCCTGGACGGCGTGGCATTGGAGCCGTTGAACCGTTACGCGCGTGGCTTCAGCCAGGTGGCTCCGGACGGCCCGGCGTACCTGGGGAAGTCGGTGACCGAAGTAGATCGCGAACCGATCTTCAAGGGGCTGATCGATGAGTTCCGCGTGTGGAATTACGTGCGCACACTCGAGGAGATCCGCCGTGACCGGTTTCGACGGGTGACGCGGGACGAGCCCGGGCTGGTGTTCGCCGCGACCTTTGAACCGGAGGCCGAGGCCCAGCCGGTGGAGGATGGCGGGGGTGTCCGGTTGCGGGGCGAGGCGCGGGTGGTGCTGGAGGAGGTGCCGGGGCCGGAGGCGGTCAAGGCGTACGCGGTGGTCACGGGGCAGGTCCGGGATGAAGGCGGCGGGCCGGTGGCCGGCGCCTTGGTGCTGGCCGTGGCGGAGCGTCGGAAGGTGGCGGCGGCCGCGACGGGCCGGGATGGGAGCTTCCGGCTGCGGTTCCGGCTTGCAGCGCCGGGGACCGTGCGGTTGGACGCCCGTCACTGGCGGGGGATATGTCCCGAGGGCCCCGAGGTGAGCGTGGAGCCGGGCGCCACAGTGGGGGTGGGCACGCTTCCGGCTGGCACCGGGCGGGGTGGAGCACCGGCCCGACGGCAGCTCGCCCTTCCGGGATCATCTCCTTTCAGTGACGGGATCGGAGGATCCAGCGGTCCGGGCGGTGGCGGAGGCGTTGCTGCGGCGTCCCGGGCCGGACGTGGTGCGGGTGTTCCCGCAGCGGGAAGTGCACCAGGGCGGGATCAGCTTCGTGGCGGGCTTGCTGGCGGCGTTCTGCCTGATCCACTCGTTGCTGTTCGCGTTCCAGCGCACGGCGCGGAACCACCTGTACTTCGCGTTGATCAGCGGGCTGGGGGCGGCGATGAGCTGGGCCCTGCTGGGGTTGAACCAGCTCACGCGGCACTGGCTGGCCCTGCTGGCGGTGTTGGTGTTGCGCCTGTTCCAGCAACTCTTTGAATCGCAATCGCCCGGGGCGCTGCGGGGCTTGATGCAGGCGGCGATTGCGGTGGTGGCGATCCTGGTGCTGGACCAGTTTCTGGGCATCGTGCCGGGCGTGTTGGTCAGCCTGGCGCGGGTGGCGGGTGTGGTCGTGGTGGTGGTGGCGGCGGTGAGCACGCTTGATCGCGTTCCGGGCGTGGCAGGCGCAGATGGAGGGGCGCGACTGATCGGGGCCGGGTTGGGCGCACTGCTGTTGCTGTCGGGGTTCGGGTGGCAGGTCCCGGGTTTTGGCGGGATCACGTTCAGCCAGTTGGGAGTGATTCTCTTCTTCGGAGCCACCTCGGTGCACCTGGCCCGGGGCTTCGCATTGGCCAGCCGGCGGCTCGAAGAACAGGCCGTGGCCTTGCGGGCTTCGAACGAACAGTTGCTCAACGCCAACGAGGAGATCGATCGGCAGCGTCGCCAGCTTGCCGAAGCGAAAGAGGCGGCCGACGCGGCGAACCAGGCCAAGTCACGCTTCCTGGCGAGCATGAGCCACGAGCTGCGCACCCCGCTCAACGCCATCATCGGCTACAGCGAGATGCTGGAGGAAGAGGCGCCGGAGACGGGGGCCGCAGCGCTGGTGCCGGATTTGCAGCGGATCCACACGGCGGCCAAGTACCAGCTCGGCCTCATCAACGACATCCTGGACCTGTCGAAGATCGAGGCGGGCAAGATGGGCCTGCTGGTGGAGACCTTCGATGTGGCCCGCTTGGTCCATGAAGTGGCCGCCACCGTCACCCCCTGGTCGAGAAGCGCCAGAACCGGCTGATCGTGGAATGTCCGGCCGACGTCGGCACCCTGCACTCGGATCCCACCAAACTGCGACAGGTCCTCTACAACCTGCTTTCGAACGCCGCCAAGTTCACCGAGCAGGGGGTGATCCGGTTGGAGGTGGGACGGTCGGACAGTGCGACGGTGGGACGGTCGGACGGTGCGACGGTGGGACGGTCGGACGGTGCGACGGTGGGACGGTCGGACGGTGCGACGGTGCGACGGTGCGACGGTGCGGGCGGGCCTTATCTCCGGTTCCGGGTGAGCGACACCGGCATTGGCATACGACCCGAGGCGATGGCCCAGCTTTTCCAGGCGTTCTCGCAGGGCGAAGCTGCCACCCACGCGCGGTACGGGGGCACCGGTCTGGGCCTGGCCATCTCGCGCAAGTTCTGCCAGATGCTTGGCGGCGACATCACGGTCGAGAGCGAGCCGGGGAAGGGTTCGACCTTCACCGTGACGCTGCCGGAGCGGGCGCCAATGCCAGAGCCGGAGCCGGCAGCGGTGGTGCAAGTTGCGGCGGACGCCGGGGCTATTCCGCCGGTGCTGTCACCTCGGTCAGCTTCGTGAGGACCCGTTGGTCCATGTCCATCGACACGTCCTGGCCCATGGCTTTCATCTTCAGCTTGAGCTTCTGGTCGGCGAAAGAGTCGATGACGGCGCCCAGGCTGGGGACATACCAAGAACGGCCGGAGGTTGTGCCGTTGACCCCGCTGAAGCTGACAGGCCCGGTGCCGCTACCCTGCTTGCTGGTGATGAAACCTTTGTGGTCGAGCACGGCGCAGGAGTAATCGCGTTTGCGCTCGAGCCCGGTGTACTTGTAGCGGAGATCGAGGATCATGGTGCCGAGGGGGCCCATGGCGACCTCGGTCTTGACCGGCCACTCGTGGCCGACCGCGACGGGTTCCTTGGGGAGGTTCGGCGGCACACCGCTCATCTGCTTGACGGCATCGCTGTTGACCATGGACTGCACCATGCCGGCGAACATCTCGGGCAGACCGGCCGCCAGGCTCTCGAGCATCTTCTCGAGTCCCTCCACCTTCTCGACCTCACCTTGCGGCGTGGTCAGCAAGGTGAACTTCGCGCCCACCAGCTTTTGGAAGATGCCGCTCAGGGGATTGTCCCCGGTCGCAGCCTTGTCGGTCTTCGAGTCGTACTTGAGGACCACCGTCTCGCCCATCTTGGTTTCCACCTTCATGGACAGAAACTCGACGCTCAGTTCGTGGCCGCCCTCAGGCCGTTGTTTGACGACCGAGACAGCCACCTCCTGGGTCTGCTCGGTCTGCTGTTGCATGGGCGCCGCGGCGTTGGGCATGCCGATCTTCTGCTTCTGCGTCGTCTTGTACTGCTGGACCATACGCTGGCCGACCTTCCACTGGGGCTTCAGGTCCACGGTGTCCTCGGCGGCGAAGGCGGGTCCGGCGGCGGCGAGGAGCAGGCCCAGTGTCAGGAGCAGAGGCGGGGGGCGGAGCGAACGCCGGCACGGAACGGTCAAAGGTCGTGGCTCCGGTTGCGCCGGGACGGCGACGGAGATCGAGGTGGTGGAGTCAGACATGGTTTTCATGGCAATGCGGGCGGAACGTGGCTCGGGTGAGCCTGGAGTTGGGACCGCGCGCTGCCGGTGCATCCGGCCCCGTGGGCAGGTTTGCCTCCCCGGACTTGGCGGGGCAGGCAGTCGCATCGAGGGGCGATCGTTCCAGGTATTGAGCACGGCGCGGTTGTAGCCGGAGCGAGGGCACGCTGCACCTACAAAGTCTTGGCGGCGGTGGAACCGGTCAGCCGCTCCGCGGCTTCGCGTCGCCGGTAGTCGTCGAGCATGGCGGCGGTGGCGGTGGCGCCGCAGCGGCTCGCGCCCAAGTCACGCACCCGGATGAGGTCGTCGAGGCTCCGTACCCCGCCGGCCGCCTTGACCTGGACGCGGGGGAACAGGCGGCTCGCATCAGGGCCAGGTCATGCGCGGTGGCACCGCGGTAGTTGTAGCTGCCGTCGGGTTGTTTGACGAAGCCATAGCCGGTCGAGGTCTTGACCCAGTCCGCGCCGGCCCGTTCGCAGAGCTGGCAGAGGCGGCGTTTGAACGCATCGCCGTCCAGACCCGCGCCGCCCTGGGCGAGGTAATCCGTTTCCAGGATGACCTTCACGGTGGCGCCGTGGCGGTGGGCTTCGTCGCAGACGGCTTTCACCTCGGCCTCGACGTACGCCCAGGCGCCGCTCAGCGCCTTGCCCAGGTTGAGCACCATGTCGATCTCCACGGCGCCCTGCCGGCAGGCGAGTTCGGTCTCGAAGCGCTTCACCTCGGTGCAACTGTTGCCGTGCGGGAACCCGATGACACAGCCAACCCGGACGCCCGTGTCGTGCAGCAGTTCCACGGCCCGGACAACGGCGTAGGGCTTTACGCATACCGAGGCGACCCGGTAGCGGGCGGCCAACTGACAGCCCGCATCGAGTTCTGCGTCGGTGAGGGTCGGGTGCAGGAGCGAGTGGTCGATCATCCCTGCCAGTTCCTCGTACGTGTACTTCATGGCGGGAGCATGGCAGCCCTGGGTCGGTCCAGGCAATCGCGGGTTCCGTCGGTAGGCGCCGACGTGAGTTGGGCGCTTACGGCTTGGGAACCTGCTTGGGGTCAACCGTCACGACGACCGTGTTGGCCACGCCCTTGGGGAAACGCCGCTTCTTGAGGATCCAGTCCTGCGCCCGCCGATCCAGGGCGGGGTCACCCGAGCTCTTCTGGGTCTCGGCGTAGACCGGAACCCCTTCGGCGTCGTGCATGACGAGCAGCACGACTTGCGGCCGGTCCGGCGTCGGCCGGGGTGTTTTCACGGGGGCCGGTTCCTTGTTCAGCTTGTAGTTCAAGTCCCCCAGGCTGCCCGAGGGCCTGCCCACGTACGTCTCCGTGGTCGTGGTGCTCTGACAGCCGGAGGTGGCCAGGCCCAGGCACAGCCCGGCAGCGAGGGTCACCAAGGGGGTCGCCGGGCGTTTCGGATTCATGGTGGTCAGGTTCAATGGCGGGGCAGGGTTGCACCGGCGGGCGGGGCAGGCGGGGGCGATTCCTCAGGCGAAGACGGAAGAGGGGCATCCTTGCCAGGGGGCGGAGCCAGCGGCGCGGCGGGCGCTTCCTCGACCGGCGGCGGGAGTTGGCCGTGTTCCTTCTCGAGTTCGGCCAGCTTGCGTTTGGCCCAGGTGTAGTCTTGTTTGGCGGCGGCGCGGAGCCACTTGCAGGCCTCAGCCAGGTTCTTCTCGACTCCGTCTCCCTCGAGGTAGCGCACGGCGAGACTGTACTGCGCGGCGGCCGAACCGGCCAAGGCGCGCTTCTTCTGGAACTCAATCACCCGTTGGGTGGTGGCTTCCCTTCTGGGACGCGGCCTTGGCGGCGTCGGCGGCGGAGGCCGTCGGCGCGGGTGTCGGCGGCGGGGTGATCACCGGCCCTGGTGGCAGCCCGGCGCTTCCGGGCGTCGGCGGCGGGGAGGGTTGCTGGGCGGGCGGGAGCCGACGCAGATACTGCCGGGGCGCCAGATACTGGCCTTGCAGATCCGGCAGCGAACCCGCGGTCACCGCGGTCAGGAGACACAGCCCCAGGAGTCTCATAGCGTGGGCAGAATCCCACATGTCCGGTCTCGATTCAAGCGGCAAGCCCGGCGGGAACGTTCAACTTCAGCTCAGTTCGCGGGAGGCATCGGGGCGACACCGAGCGTGTGGAGCAGGAAGGCGAGGCGGTCGGCGGCCTCTTCGATCAGCTTCGCGGTGGGTTTGCCCGCGCCGTGCCCCGCCTTGGTCTCGATGCGGATGAGCACGGGGTTGTCGCCAGCGTGATACTCCTGGAGACGGGCCGCGAACTTGAAGCTGTGGGCCGGCACAACGCGGTCGTCATGGTCGGCCGTGGTGATCAGTGTGGCCGGGTAACGGACGCCGGGTTTCAGGTTGTGGTAGGGCGAGTAGCGGAGGAGCGCGGCGAACTCCGTGGGGTCGTCGGGCGACCCGTAGTCACTGGTCCAGGCCCACCCGATGGTGAACTTGTGGAACCGCAACATGTCCAGCACGCCCACTGCCGGCAGGCAGGCGCCGAACAGCTCCGGCCGCTGGGTCATGACCGCACCCACCAGCAGCCCACCGTTGCTGCCGCCCGCAATCGCCAGGCGGTCCGGACGCGTGTAGCCCCGGGTGATCAACCACTCGGCGGCGGCGATGAAGTCATCGAAGACGTTCTGCTTGCGCAGCTTGGTGCCGGCCTGGTGCCACTCTTCACCGTACTCGCCGCCGCCCCGCAGGTTCGGGACGGCATAGATGCCCCCCCGCTCCATCCAGACCAGATTGGCCACGGAGAAGCTGGGCGTGATGCTGATGTTGAACCCGCCATAGCCATACAGCAGCGTGGGCGTCTGTCCGGTCAGGATGAGCCCCTTCTTGTGGCTGATGAACAGCGGCACGCGCGTCCCGTCCCGGCTGGCATAGAACACCTGCCGCGTCTCGTAGTCGTTCGGATTGAACCCGACGGTCGGCTGGCGGAACACGGTGCTCTCGCCGGTCACGGCATCGTGCCGGTAGATCACGGTTGGCGTGGTGAAGCTCGTGAAGTAATAGAAGGTCTCGGTGTCGGTACGCTTGCCGTCGAAGCCGCCGGCAGTTCCCAGGCCGGGCAGCGCGACCTCGCGTCGGGGCCGGCCTTCGAGGTCGAACACCTTCACCTGGGTGCGGGCGTCCTTGAGGTAGTTCACGTAGAATTGATGGTTGACGAGCGAGACGCCTTGAATGGTCTCCGCAGCCTGGGGGATCACTTCCCGCCAGCGGCCTCGCTCGGGCGCGCGGGTATCGATCGCGATGACACGGCCCCGGGGGCTTCGAGGTCAGTGTGGAACCAGAACACCGGCCCGTCGTTGTCCACGAACCCGTAGGAGGCGTCGAAGTCGTTCAGGAGCTCGACCACCCCGCTGCCAGGCGTCGTGAGGTCCTGGTAGTACACGCGGTTCTTGGGGTCGGTGCCCTGGGTCACCGTGATGACGAGGTAGCGGCCGTCATCGGTGACCTGCCCGCGGAAGCCCCATTCCTTCTGGTCCGGCCGGTGATAGACCAGGGTGTCTTCGGTTTGGGGTTCGCCGAGGCGGTGGTAGTAGAGCTTCTGGAAGTAGTTCACCTTGGTGAGCCGCTGGGCCTCGGTGGGCTCGTCGTACCGACTGTAGTAGAAGCCGCGGCTGTCGGGAGTCCAGGAGGCACCGGAGAACTTGACCCACTGCAGTCGGTCGCTCCGATCCTCCCCGGTGCGGACATCACGCACGCGCCACTCCTGCCAGTCCGAGCCGGCCACGGCGACGCCGTAGGCGAGGAGGTTGCCGTCGTCGCTCACAGCGTAGCTGGTGAGGGCCACCGTGCCGTCGGCGGCCAGGGTGTTGGGGTCCAGCAACACCCGCGGTTCGGCCTCCAGCGACTCGGTGACGTAGAGCACCGACTGATTCTGAAGCCCGTCGTTCTTGGAGAAGAAATAGCGACCGCCCTGGCGGAAGGGGACGCCGTAGCGTTCGTAGTTCCACAGCGCAGTGAGCCGTTCCCGGAGAAGGCCTCGTTCGGGGATCCCTTCGAGGTAGGCGAAGGTAACGGCGTTCTGACGCTGCACCCACGCCTGGGTGGCGGGGGCATTGTCGTCCTCGAGCCAGCGGTAGGGATCCTCAATCGGCACGCCGTGCAGGGTCTCGACCACGTTGGTACGGGCCGTGGGAGGGTAGGCGGATCGCGGGAGGGATCGTCCGGTTGGGGGGCGGGTGACGGCGCAACCGGCCAAACCGAGGGCGAGGAAGAGCGCAACCCTCCGCGCCCATCCTGCGAGCGGCAGAGCAAGGGTTGTCCGGCGCGACCTCGAGGCAGAGGGCAAACGTCGTCGCATGGCCGCGAGCTTTCGGATCGCCCAGGGGTCAGTCAATAGTATTGTGCTCTTCCTCGAGGTGGACGGGGTTGGCGCGGGTGCGCTCCCGAGGGTCCCCGTGCCTGGCGGCGGAAGGTGGGGAAGGGGGGACCGCGGCGGTGAGGTTGGTTGGCGCATACTATGTACTGACCCCTTGGTGGGGGCACGACAACCGGAGCGCAGGCGATGGGGGCCACTGGGCGGAGGTGCCTGCCGAGAGGCGATCGAGACCCACGGCACGATGTTGCCCGGCCGGCTGTCCGCCGACCTGGAAGATCCGCCGCCCAAGCCCTTTCGCATCGCTGGACATGAGGACGGCCGAGGGCACGGACGACGAAGGACTTGCCGCCGCCGAACGCGCCGACGACGGCCAGGAAACGATGCCGGTTCACGGCGTACGCGAGCTCGTGCACCGCCGCATGCCGACCGAAGGCCGGGATTCCCGACTTCACGGAGGGGGAATGGCGGGCCGGAGTGGTGGGACGGCCAGGTTGAAGACTTCACCCGGTCCGATGTGGCAGCCTTCGTTGAGAGCCGGAGCCCCATTTGGCGCGCGAAAGCTCCTGCCGCTCTCCAGGCTGGTGAGGGTCAGGTATCCGCATGAAGGAGGACGGGTCGGGATGAACGTGAGCAGGGCGCTGTTGGCATCCAGATGCGATGGGTCAGGTAAGGGATCTCCCGCCCGACCAGAAACATCTCGTCGAGGCAGGGGACACCTCATCGCTGTCGGTGCGGGCTGCGTGAGTCTTCACCTGATTCGCTTGTGGCAGGAGCGTGTTACGACTGTTTCGAGGTGAACGGCCACAACCCTGCCAGATAGGCTTCACCTGGCACTGGGCAGTACGGGGTTCTAGCGCCCCCGACTGCTTGTAACGGAACTTCAGCCCTGCACCAGCCGGAGCGAATCGACGGCTCTTAAGTGTAGAGGGCACACGGATCCGCGCGTCCCTCTCGCAAATCGTCTACCTCGTAGCTGGCGCGCAACGTTCGACCCGCGACAGCTTCCCACCCGAACCAAAAACGGAACGTGTGATAGGCCGCCGAATGGGACAGGGGGAACCGCTCGAACACCTCCCGCCATCGCGCGAGCAGTTGGAAGGTGGCGGGCTCGGGGATAATCCCGTAATCCCACTGTGCGCAGACGCGCTGCGGGTAATCCGCGCGATCCTCGAGGGTGGCGAGATCACCCGGCTCGAGTGGCGGCCGATCGAGATCGGGATAAACGCTGTGGTCCGGTTTCATGTCGGGGAGGACCGCAGCAAGACCGCGCGAAACCAATCGCGCGTTTGCCGTGCCTGTTCCCGCCGCGCAGGGTCGGTCAGTGTCTCGAGCGGACGTCGCAACTCGATTTCGTGCAGGTGCCGCGCCACTTCCAGCCGGGCATCGGCGGAATCCAGATCCGGATTCTTCCTTCTCCAGAGATCCCAGCATTCGCCCGGGGAAAGATGCCCGGCCATGACCAACTCCCACGATTCCGTGTCGCCGAACCGGCGGTGCTTGAGCGTCAACCCTCGTTCGTCAGCCACGGGCTTGATCACCGCATTCAACGCGGCCCGGACCCCTTCCGGTCCGATTCCCGGCTATCCTCATCCCACCAGGCATCGACGTCATGGGTCATGCGATAATCATGGTAGTGCTTGAGCGCGAAGTAGCCGCCCAAGACGATGAAGCGTGCGACGGGATACGGCTGCAACCGCGTTAGAATGGCTTCGGCCAGCGGATCGATCTCCCTGGGTCGTTCTGGCGCCGGATGTTGCATCATGTCGGGACGACCAAACCGCCGCAGCAGCGGGTTTACAATTACGGAGAGGTGGAGTTCCGCGCCTTACGCCCTTTACGCCAGATGCCTGGTTCAGGCAGAGCGCGGACGGTCCGCCCACCGCTCAAGGTTTCCCCAACCGGTACAGGCGCATCCGGTCGCGCGCCTTGAGGGTGACGGTGGAGCGGCCATCGGTGATCGTCACCGGTGCGTCCAGTCGCTGCCATGGTCCCTCCGCCGTCTCCGCCGCGTACAGGACGTAGCCCTCCGCGCGAAACGGCCAGGCCAGAGCCACTGCCGGCTCGATCACCAGCACGGGCGGCTCGGTCACGGTCAGAATCTGATTCGCCGCCACGTCGGTCAGTTCTTGCACCGCACCCGACGGCCATTCGATGCGCACCACGCCCGCTTTCGTGGCGTCGCCGAGACCGAAGTTGGGCCGCATATCATGCTGCACGCGCCAGGCTTCTCCGCCGGCGGAAACCTGCCGCATCTGCCAGACTTCCTCGCCGCGAATCGTGGCCTTGACCCGCACCACCGCGCCGATGCCTGATCCGTTCGACGACGTTCCCAGGAGGTTCAGCTTCAGCCAGCGATTGTCCCCCGCCCACGTTGGCGAACAACGCCCCAGGCAGGCCGGGATAGACGAGGAAGACATCAGGGTAGCCGTCGTTGTTGAAGTCGCCCACCGCCGGGGCGCTCTGGACGTAGGAGAACTGCCGGGCAGGCGCGAGAGACGATTCGGTGAAGGCGGTGCCATCGCCTTGATTCAGGTAGAGCCGGTACCCCCCGTCGCCGCTGGTCATGTCGGTAATGAGGTCGAGATGCCCGTCATTGTCGGCGTCCAGGAGAGCCAACATACGGACGCCGATCCCGGCGAAACGGCGGCGAAGCTCGTATTCACCCCCGGGTGTCGCGAAGTAGATCTGAAACCCGGCGTTGTCGTGGCTGAGGACCAAGTCCAGCAGACCGTCGTTATTGAAGTCACCCCAAACCAGGCAGCCGCTCTGGGCGAATCGGAGGCCGCGAGCCTCGGCCGTGCCGCCAGTCACTGCGGCGAATCCGGGCACGCCGGTCTCGCGCAGCAGATTCTGGTAGATGAAGACCGCATCGTCTTGGTTCGCCACCACAACGTCCAGGTCGCCGTCGCCGTCGAAATCCGCCCATGCGCCCGAAGTCGCGAGCGACGAACGCGCCCGCAACGGCCTGACGCGGCTGAACTGCAGGTTCCCCTCGTTGCGAAAGAACGCGTCCGGCGTGCCGCTGTTCTGGCCCCAGTCCGGCAGGAACAAGTCCAAATGACCGTCGCCGTCGAAGTCGCCCCACGAGGCGCCGCCGTTGTAGTAGGTGCGGGTGAAGGTGATGCCGGGGTTCACCTCAACGAACCCCCGCGCCGGTCGTGAATGGGAGCGCGCAGAGCGCGAGGATCGTGACCGCAACCGGGGTCTTGGATCGACTGTAACCTGCGAGTTTGAACCGAGGAGTTGCTTTCATGGTTGGTGGCTTTCGTTTCTTTGGCGGGCACGACCGGGGCAGGCCGCCGATCACTACCAGCGACCGTTCCTGGCGACGAATGCATGCTGCCCACATGGTGCTTGGCGAGATGCCGCGGGAAGACCGGACAGGGAAACCCGCATCGTCAGCGTTCACCGCTCGACGGCACACGTCCCGCCCTCCTGTCCATCTTACGATCGTCGTGAGCACCACAGAGGTTTGATGCGTACCGGGCTGTGGGCCTGGAATTGGTTTGGTGACCGGCCCGAATCGGCTCGACCAGGATCGAAAAGGCGGACGCTGCCGGGCACGGACAGGATCCTCCCGAGTGGCGGTTTCTTGAGGGTCCTGCCGTGCGCCTTTGCCCGACTCGACATCGCCCCCCGGCCTTTCACCCCGCCGATTCAGAGCCCCCGCCGATGAGACATTCCCTGAATCCGTTCACGAAGACCTCTCCTCCCGCCCCAATCGGCGGTCGCTCTGAATCTGCGGGACCACTCCCCCGGCCTTTCACCCCGCCGATTCAGAGCTCCCGCCGATTGAACCTTCGCTAACCCCATCCGCGGAACGGTCCAACCCTGCCCCCAATCTGCGGTCGCTCTGAATCTGCGGGACCACTCCCTCGACCTTTCACCCCGCCGATTCAGAGCCCCCGCCGATTGAACCTTCGCTAACCCCATCCGCGGACCGATCCTCCCTCCCCCAATCGGCGGTCGCTCTGAATCTGCGGGACCACTCCCCCGGCCTTTCACCCCGCCGATTCAGAGCTCCCGCCGATTGAACCTTCGCTAACCCCATCCGCGGAACGGTCCAACCCTGCCCCCAATCTGCGGTCGCTCTGAATCTGCGGGACCACTCCCTCGACCTTTCACCCCGCCGATCCAGAGCTCCCGCCGATTGAACCTTCGCTAACCCCATCCGCGGAACGATCCAACCCTGCCCCCAATCCGCGGTCGCTCTGAATCTGCGGGACCACTCCCTCGGCCTCTCACCCCCGCCGATTCAGAGCGAACGCGGTTGGACGTGATCCAACGGTGGCAATCGGGCAAGACAAGGGTGCGCGGCAACCTGGAAGGGACGCCGTGAAGTGCTGTCGAGGAGGTTTGCGGCTTGTGGATTGGAGCTTGCAGCTTGAGCGGGCTGAGCGATGCGGTTTGACAGCTCGGCATCCGTATCAGCGCGATTTTGCATGGAGTTTGCAATCCAGGCCGAGGTTCACACCTCAGTGTGACAGCGTGCTTCAGCGACGGCCAACCGCGGCCACCGCGCACCCAAAGTGGGAAGGTCGGGATCTCACGGATCGATGGACCGGGTGTGGTTCGCTTCGTCCAGGGCGTCCTGCAGGGCCTGGATTTCCTGGTTCAGCTCGGCCACGAGCCGGTCGATGTCGACCTTGCCGAGCTGAGCCACGTATTCCACCTCGCGACTCGCCATGCTCAAGGCGCTGCCCTCCGAGAAGACGCCCGCCTTGGTATCCAGAGCGTTGAGGGTCGTGACCAAGCCCTTGAGCTCCGCCAGTCGGAAGATCGGGTCGTAAATGGGCGTGTTGGCCGCCGCGATGGCCGCCTTGAGGCGGACCAGTTCGTCGATCTTGGTGCGCAGTTCCGCCAGCACCTCGCGGTTGTCGTAATCGAACTTTTTGTTTGGCTGGCCGGGAATTCTGCTGGGCGAGCCGTTCCTTGAGCTTGGCGACGTCGCCGGCCAGTTGGTTCTTGAGCTTGAGCGCTTTGGCGATCTTCATCGTGGTGGTGTGTGGACATCAGGGCGGACGCCGGGTCCCCCGGCCGATGTGCGACGGCGGACACGACGGAGACCACGGAGGCCGGTGCACCGCCCGGGTGCCAGCTTCACTCACCTTTGGCGAGATCGGTTCGGGGAACAGGACAGGAGAGTTCGGGAATCCTCGCGTGCTGGAGTGGAAGGGGCAGGACTTGGGCTGGCATGCCCGTCGCCGCTCAGAGGAAGTTGGCGGGCGGCGGGCGGCGAGTGAGGCAAAGCGTGCCCCGGGGTTCCGCTGAATCCGGCTACGGCTCCAGGGTGATCGCGAGCAGGATGGGCGCGGCACGGCTCAAGGTGGATCGCAGGGCCAGCGTCTCCACCGGCACTTCCGGTCGGGGATTCTCCCAGGTCACGCGATACAACCGGAGTTTTCGCAAGGTATGGGTCCCACCCACCCAGGCCGGCTCGGGTGTGCCCAACGTTCCGTGGCGCTCGGACAGCCAGTCCCGCACGTCCTCCTCCTGCCGGATGGGGCGGTCCGAAATCTCACCGTCCGTGTGCCGCACGGCCAGGCGGGCGATGACCACACGGGTGCCGTCGCCGGCGGCGGCGGTCAGCAGCAGGTGGATGCGCCGGACCGGCCGTTGGACGGCGAGCGATTCAACGCTCTCGGGCAAGCGAGTTTCGAGCCGGGTCTCGAAGTCGGGCCCGCAGGTCGCCTTCAAGAGGGCGCGGGGATGTCGAGATCGCCGAAGTGGTACGAGCCTCCGCGGGACGCGAGCACGATGGCACCCCGCACATCGAACCCAATACCGCCTACCACCGTCACGCCGACGGGCAGGTCCCGGAAGTCCCAGTGCGTCCCGGCGGGGCGGTTCCACGCGAAACGCAGCGAGACGTTGAAGTGTCTGGTGAGGTCCAGTTGGGGTGGCCCGGCCTCCGCCGGACGTTCGGGAATCTCGCAGGCCTGGCGAAGGAACCAGCCGGCATCGGGAAAGGCGCCTTCGTTGGCGTGATGCCGCCCCCAGAGGGTGAGGGCCCAGCGCAGTTCGAGGGCGGGCCATTGGCCGCCCTGGTAGGTGGAGAGACCCTGCATGACGCGGAGGAAGGACGTCCGCGCCTCTGCCACGCGGCCCGCCTCCAGGAGCAATTGGGTGGCGGTCAGCCACAGCAGCGGATGGTCGGAGGCATCCGCGAGGAACGGTTCCAACGGCGTCAGCGCGGTTTCGCGGCGGCCGGCTGCGATCCGGCGCAGCGCTTCTGCCCAGGCCGCGTAGATGTCAGCGGGCGGGGTTTGTCCCTGTCCAGGGCCGGCACGGCCTCGGCTGAGGGCATCCTCTCACTCGTCTGTCCGGCGGCCAGTTCGGCGGCAACCAGGTGGGCCTCGCCCAAGGAATGACCCGGCGCGAACTTGCACGCGCGCCGCAGGAGTCGGGCGCGGACGGGATCCCAGATGGCATCGAGATCGCCCAGCCAGCGCGCGGTCAACCAGCTCATGGTTACCGCGCTGCCGGGCGCCGATGACCGGTCCAGCCGATCCGCATGAAACCAGCGTCGCCACTCGTCCCACGCGGCCTGGGGCGTCGTCTCCCCGTCCTCTGGCACCCCCAACTCGCGAAAGCCGGTGGCCCCTTCCACCGTCGGCCGCGGGTGGGCCAGCGCCGCGGCCAGTTCGGGAAGCCACGGCGGCTTCGGTCCGTCGGGGGCAAAAAGGGTCCAGATGGTCGGGTTGCCGTCGGAGGCGACCAGGACCTTGCGCCCATCGGGACTGAACGCCGCACCGCGCACGCGATTCAGATGCCGCAGCGGCGGGGTCAGGGGCCGGCCCGTGGCGAAATCCCACACGCGCGCCGTGCCGTCTTCCGAGCCGGTGACGACCTGACGGTTCGCCGCGTCCAGCCGCGCCACGGTCAGGGCGCCGCGGTGTCGCAACGGCGCGCCGAGAGGCGTGCCTTGCATCGCGTCCCAGCGCTGGGCGGTTCCATCCCGGCTGGCGGTCAAGGCGCGGCGACCATCGGCACTGAGGGCGACGTCGGTGACTTCGCCGCGGTGGATGAGGTAGGCGCCCACCTGGCGGCCTTCCGGAAAGGCCCAGACGGCGGCGCGAGAATCTTGCGAGGCAGTGATGAGGTGGCTTCCCTCGCCGCTGAATGCGAGTGCTGTGATACGCCTCTCGTGAGCTGGCCACCGGAGTCCGTCCGCAGCGCCGTCGACCGGCCAGGCCTGCACCATGCCGTTCGCCAGGCCCGCGACCAGCCAGCAACCGTCCGGCGAGAAGCGGGCCGCTCGGACCGACGCCGACGCCTCGACCATCAGCCGCGCCTCCCGCCCGCCCGGATGCTCCCAGACGCGGATGAGGCTGTCATGAGCACGCGTGAGAAACCTCCGACCGTCGGCAGCCCACTCGGCGAACACGGCGTCTCCACCGTGGAACACCCGGGTCACGCACTCGCGCTGATCCGGGACGGACCAGACCTCCGCGAAGCCTTCCGCGGTGCCGATCAGCAGCGCCGGCTGCCCGGGGTGAAAGCGCACGGACGACGCGTTCGCAAGGGGCCAGCGGTGCAGGTCCCCCGCGCGTGTGCCGTCGTCGGCGTTCCACAATCCGTGCCGGGTGCCGCTGAGGGTCACCCAGCGACCATCCGAACTCCAGTCCGCCGCGTGGACGGTCTTGTCGTCGTTCACCAGCACCAGCGGCTGGGCGTTGCCGGGGTGGATGTCCCAGATGACGACCGTGCCATCGGCGGAAGCGGTGGCGAGTCGATCGCCGGCGGGAGAGAAGCGCGCGGACCAGATCTTGCCGCCATGCCGCAGCGGCTCCATGACCCGCCGGCCGCTGGGCGCCTCCCAAAGACCGACGGTGCCATCCTCGCTGGCGGTGGCCACCCGAAGTCCATCCGCACTAAACTGGACCATCCGCACCGTGCCGGCATGCTCGAGCACCGTGTGCGGACGGCCATCGTGCGCCGACCAGACTCGCGCGGTCCGGTCGAACGAGGCCGTGCCGATCCAACGGCCATCCGGGCTGAAGCAGGCGAAGGGCATGTTGTCGGCATGGGGCAGAACCGCTGCAGTCACCGGCTCCCCCTCCTTCCCGGCCGTCAGCCACAGTCTTCCCGGCGGCATTCCGCCGACGGCCAGGATTCGCCGGCCATCGGGACTGAACCGGGCGTATTGGACCATGTCTTCGCGTCGCATCGGCTGGCCCACGGGCTGGCCCGAGGCGACGTCCCAGAGCCGGGTTGTCCGGTCATCCGAGGCAGTGACCAGCAGACGGCCGTCCGGGCTGAACTCGGCCCAGTTCACCCAGTCGTTGTGCCGGAGTTCCCGTTCGTCCAAGGCGCCCTCCGGGAGCCGCCAGAACCGCACGCGACCGTCGCGGCAGCCGGTGACCAGTTGCGCCCCGTCCGGCGAGAATACCGCGAAACTGACCAGGTCCGGATGCTTCAGCGAGGGTGTGATCGGCTGGCCGGTGAGAGCGTCCCAAACGCGCGCGGTGGTGTCGCACGAGGCGGTGGCGAGCCGCGCGCCGGTCCGGTCGAAGGCAGCGCGCATGGCGTGCAGGCCGCGGTCATAGCGGCCCGGCATCACGGCGGCTGGATCGTGTCGCAAGGGTGGAAACAGGAGATGCCCGGTCGCGGCATCGAAGACGCGGGCGGCGTTGTCCAGGCAGGTCGTCAGCAGACGCCGGCCATCGGGGCTGAACTGGGCGTCATACACCACGTCCGGATGCAGGAGCGCCGGGAGGGCCATCCGGGGGAAACTCCGATGGGCCAGTTCGTTCGCCAGCCACGTGCCCAGCACCGCATCCTCGGGCCGCCGCCGCACCAGGTCCGCCAGCAAGGCCAGCCCTTCGCCGACCTGGCCGCCGTCCAACAGTTCCCGGGCGCTGAGGACGATGCGTTCCTCGAGGTCTGCATGCGCGGCGGTTTCTCCTGCCAACGCGGTCTGCGCCTCCGCCGCCTGTGCCTCGGCCAATTGCTCGGCCTGGGTGGCGCGGATCGCCTGCCAGGTGGAGAAGACGGCGGCACCGGCCAGCACCAACGCCAGCAGGGCCGCCGCCCCGACCGTCTTCCGATGTTTTCGGGCCAGCTTCTGCAGTTGGTAACCCCACGTGGGCGGAGCGGCTTCAACTGCGCGGCCTTCGAGATGACGCTGCACGTCCATCGCCAGACCGTTGGCGGTCGCGTAGCGGCGGGTGCGGTCCTTCTCGAGCGCCTTCATCACCACCCAGTCCAGTTCGCGCCGCAGCAACCGGCTCATCGTCTGCGGGTCCTCGCCCCGTTGACGGCCCAGTTCCGTGCGTTCGGCGTTCGTCAGCGTGGTGAGCCGCGTGCTGGGTCGGGGAGGTTCCTCGCGGACGATGACGCGCTGCATCTCCGCGTAGCCGAGGCGGCGCAGTTGCGGCTCGGGGAAGGGCGTGCTGCCGGTCAGCAGTTCGTAGAGCAGAACCCCCAGCGAATAGACATCGCTGCGGGTGTCCACATCGAGTTGGCTGCCCTCGGCCTGCTCCGGGCTCATGTAGGCCGGGGTGCCGATCATGCGGGCGAACTGCGTGAACAGGGTCTTCTCCGTCAACCGCTGGTTCGTGGCCTTGGCCACGCCGAAGTCGATCACCATCGGGACGGGCCGCCCGTCGAACGAGGCGACCAGGACGTTGGTAGGCTTGATGTCGCGGTGGATGATGCCCTTCTGATGCGCGTGCTGGATGGCCTGGCAGACGGGGACGAACAATTCCAGGCGCTCACGCGTCGAGAGACGCCGCGCATCGCAGTAGGCGGTGATCGGGAGGCCACGGACCAGTTCCATCACGAAGTACGGTCGGCCCGTGTCGGTGCTGCCGGCGTCGAACACCTTGGCGATGTTCGGATGGTCCATGAGGGCCAGCGCCTGGCGCTCGGCTTCGAACCGGGCCACGACCGCCTTGGTGTCCATGCCCAGCTTGATGACCTTGAGGGCCACGCGGCGGCGCACCGGCTGTTCCTGCTCGGCCAGATACACCACGCCCATGCCGCCTTCGCCGATGGCTTCGAGGAGCTTGTAGCGGCCGATGACTGAACCCGGGCCTTCGGCCGGCGGGGCGGCTTCCACCGGCGTCCGGTCCGCTCGGGCGGGCGGCGGATCGTCACCCCAGAGCCGGGCGGCGGGACCTTCGGCGGCGAGCAATCGATCGAGGCGCGCCCGCAGGGCGGCGCCGGCACCGCACGCCTGGTCCAGGAACGCGGCGCGTTGCCCGGCGTCGGGAATCTCGTGTGCCGCCAGGTAAAGGGCTTCCTCGTCCATGGCAGGCGGGGGTGTTGGCATGCTGTTCGTCACCGCCAAGAGTTCTGGCGAAATCGCGGCGCCCAAACGGACAGCGCCCTGCTAACCTTCAGGTCGGGCTTCGCGCTCGCGCTGGATCGACTCGTAGAGCCAGACGCGCGCGTAGGCCCAATGCCGTTGCACGGTCTTCTCCGACAGGCCGGTCAGCGCGGCGATCTCGGTCATGGTCAGGCCGGCGAAGAAGCGGAGTTCGAGCAGCCGGGCCTTGTCCGGGTGCGCCTGGGCAAAGCGCTGGAGGTGTTCATCGAGAATGAGGTGGTCGGGCGCCTCGTTCTGGGGGGCCGGGAGGTTTTCGAGAGCGGCCTGGGTCTGGCGCCATGCGCCGCCGTGCTTGCGGGTTTGGCGGCGGCGGGCGCGGTCCACGAGGATGCGGCGCATGGTCTCGGAGGCGGCGGCGATGAAGTGGGCTTCGTCGCGCCAGGACTGCTGGCGGAGCTGGCTGAGTCGGAGCCAGACCTCGTTCACCAGACCGGTGGCCGGGAGGGTGTGGCCAGCCCGTTCCTGGGCCATGCGTTGCCGCGCGATGCGACGCAGTTCGTCGTAGAGAGCGGGGAACAAGGCCTCCGTCGTGCACTCGGGCGGGCACGGGGCGGGAGTGTCCGGCGACTCGGCCATCGGCGTCTCCAGGTTGGCTCGACTGCAGGAGAGTCGGGTCGAGGACGGCTTTATGAGCTCCATTACCTGAGGTCAAGCCTGAATCTGCCGGACAACCGCGTCGAAGACCACGCCGGCCCTCCCGGCGCCGGCCGACGGGCGGGCCGTTCCGCCGCCGGCGAGGTGGTCGGCAGCGCACCCCCCGCCCCGCTGCTCCCGCTCCTCGGCCTCTCGATCCAGCGCGACCAGAGAATTCTTGAGGAAACCTGTCCGCTTCTTCCCGGGAAGCTCGCCAAAGCATGATGAAGCCAGTTGTGGCCTGCCGTGAGATCGAGCGGTGTCCGCCGCTCGACATCCGGTCGCCCGGCGAGTCCGTTCATCCAAGCCATGTAGGACAGTCATGAAAGCCAGCACACAAGTGATTCTCGCCATTGCCACCGTGACCACCGCCTTTGCCCTCACCTTTCACCGGGCTTCGGCCGGGCCGGATCCGGAGCCAGGGCGCGTTTGGGGAATGGGAACGCGGCACCCTCAGTGGGGCCTACGAGTTTCATGTTCCCTGTCTGGACGAGACATTTCTCGTCGAGTTTGAGCTGCCCTACATGACTCATCGCGTCTGGACGCCCGGTGGCGGATTCAGCGCCCTGTTCAAATACCTCCCTTGCGCTCCCAGTCGCGACGGATACATCACCCTGACCGGTCTGACCAGCGGCACGGTCTACCATGCCCCGAACGGAGCGCCCGCTCTGAACGAGACCCTCCACCTCAGCCCCGGCGAGGTGTTCAGGCTGCGCAGTCACGAGCGGTACGTCACCGATGACGGGCGGTCGCTCACCCTGAGCTGGCAGTTCCGGTTTACGGTCAACGCCACTGGCGACCTGATCGCCGACCTCGTGTTGCTGGATTGCCGGACTCGATAGCCGGCCAGGGCAGGTCAGGCGCGTCCTTCACGCTGGCCGTTGCCCGCCAGTTTGATCTGCAACCATCCTGCAAAAAGCACCGCGCCCATGCCCTCGCCCTTTCTTGACGTCAAGAGCTTCGAAACCCGGGAGATGGCTGGCGAAGCCGAAGCCCACGAAACCTTCGAGGCCCCGGTCAGTCATTTCCTGTCGGTCTATGGCTAGGAGGAAGGTGAACCGGTCAGCGACCCCGTCAACGAGGAACACGCCGAGTTCCTGAACGAACTCTACGACGAGGAGATGAACGACGCCCTCGCCGGGCTGGTCGCCGAAGCGGCCAATCTCGCGGACAGCCGGGGTCTCGAGGAGGACGAGACCGGCTACGGCATCGAACCGTTGTTGCGACAGCACTTCGCCCCGCTTGCCCACGAAGCCGAAGCACTGATCTCGCGCCTGGCCTCCGCCCTCGCCAACCGCGACCCCGCCAGCATCACCGAGTCCGAGATTGACAACATGGTGGACGATTATCCGATCGCCGCAGCCGTCACGCCCGCCTTCGAGAACTTCCTGAAAAAAGTTAAGAAGACCGTCAAGAAAGTGGCGAAGAAGGCGGTCAACGTGGCCAAGAAAGGAGCCGCCGCCGTTGCCAAGGTGGGAGTGGGACCGGTCTTGGAGAAGCTCAAGGGGCTGGTGCAGCCCCTCCTGAACCGGGTTCTGGACAAAGCCATAGGAAAGCTCCCCGAGGCGGTCCAGCCCATCGCCACCCAGCTCGCCGAGAAACTCGGCATCCTCAAGCGCGAACTCGACGAGGAGGCCCCTCCGGCGTCCATCGAGGCCCTCGAAGTCGCCGAGATCCAGCTCGAGTTCGTCGAAAACGCCGCCAGCCTGCTGTTCGCCCCTTCCGAGGTGGAACAGGACTTGGAACTGGTCCAGGCCCGCGCGCGCAGTCGCGGGCCGGCCCGGTTTCCCATTGCCGATCTCGACCGTGCCCGCCGGAAACTCATTGGCAAGTTGAGCCGACTCAAGGAGGGCGAGGATCCCGCGCCCCACATCGAGGCATTCGTCCCCGCCATCCTGCCGGCCTTGAAGATGGGCATCCAACTCGCCGGTCGGAAGCGGGTGGTCAACTTCCTCGCCGGGCTGCTGGCCAAACTCATCCAGAAATACATCGGGCCGCAATACGCGCCGGCGCTTTCCCAAGCCATGGTGGATGTGGGCTTGCGCCTGATCGGGCTTGAGGTCTCGGAGGAGGACCAGGCCCAGGCCGGAAGCACCGCCGTCGCCGCCACCATCGAGGAAACCGTCCGCCGCGTCGCTGCCCTGCCCGAACACGTCTTGGACGACCGTCCGCTCCTCCAAGCCTACGCCGTCGAGGCCTTCGAGGCCGCCGCCGCGTCCAACCTGCCTCCGGTCCTGCCCGAGCGGATCTATCGCAAGCGACCCGACCTCAGACCCGGCGGCGCCACCCGGGGGCGTGGCTGACCCTGCCGCCCGGCGCCCGCCGCAAGCGTTTCAAGAAGTTCAGCCGCGTGGTCCGCGCCAAGCTCACCCCGCACAAGGTGGAAACCGTGCCCGCCGGCGACGCCGAGCCGCTCTCCGAATTCCTCGAGGACGAATTCGATCTCGACCCGGGCGAGGAATTCCGAGGCGAGCGTGCATCTCTACGAAACCCTGCCGGGATCGAGCGCGGTGGACATCGCCCGTACTCCGCGCGAACTGGGCGGACTCGGCTCCGCCGACGCCGCTGACGAGTTGCATCCCCTCGATCCCCACGCCGCCGCGCTTCTGGTCGGAGAACCGGCGCTCGGCCGGGAATCCACCGATGACGACCCCACCGCCTCCGACGGTGGACAACGCCTCTTTACCTGGAAGTTCCGGGACGACGCCACGCGCCATCCCTGTCCGGCCGGGGCCCGCAACGCACCAGCCTCTCGGTGCGGCTCGACTTTCCCGCCGACCGCATCCAGGTATCGCTCTACCTGAGCGAAAAGCGCGCGCAGGAACTGGCGGTGCTTCTCCGCGAGTCGAAACCTGCCGCCGGCGCCGCCAATCTCCGCAAGCTGTTGCACGGTCGGTTGGCCGGAGTCTTCAAACCCGGGTCCCGACGCCTCAAGATGATTCACGAGTCGGTGTTGCCCGGGAAATGGAACGACGCGCTGCGACGGCTCCCCGCTGCCCTGTCGGCCCGCCTCGTCCAACAGATGCAGCAGTGGATGGACCGGAACCTGGTCGATTTCATCCGCGAACAATCCGCCAAGGTGATCGCCGCCACCGAGGACGCCGCCGATGGCATCACGTTCCGGATCGCCATTGTCAATCCGCCCGGCTTCGCGTCCCTCCGTGAGGCGCTCCAGGGCAGTCTCACCGCTCTGGTAGGCCTCGTGTTCAGCGGGTCCGCCCCCACCGTGCAAATCACCGTTCACCCCGGTCGCACCGATGACTGATCTCGCCCAGGACATCCGGGCGCAACTGGCCCGTCAGGTCGCTCACTGGACTGCCGCCGCGCAAAGGCTCGGCGACTTGGACGACCTGGCCGCGCCCGCCGCCTGGAAAGCGCTCGAGGACTATCTGCATCTCTCACTCCGCCACCACCTGGCCGGGGTGGTCGAAAGCCTGAACCGCCAGGCGGCCTTGCTCGAGCCGGCCCTCAACGCGGCGGAATCCCTCGACGATCTTCAAGTCGTCCGCCGCAAGCTGCTCGCCTTCCGCCGCCAGTTCCTCCGCGCCGAGACTACCCTCGACTTCTTCGCCGACGCCATCAACACCCGGACCAGCGAACGCATGGCTGCCATGCTCCGTGCCTGCGACATCCTCGCCCATCGCAGCATGGCCCAGGTGCTTGAGCCGCTTGGGCGCGAGACCCCGGTCGTCCTCACCTACCTCGACAAGGGGCTGGGCGCTTCGATCCTCAAGGCCGGTCTCCGCCTGTGGGATGGCGGAATCGAAAACCCCGTCGCAGCGATCAAGATCACCCGGCACAACCTGTACCGCCCGACCTCTCTGATCCACGAGGCGGGGCATCAAGTGGCGCATATTCTCGGCTGGAACGGCGAACTGGCCGATGCCCTCGCCAAGGGTCTTGCCAGGGACCATCCCGGTGTCGCCGACCTCTGGGCTAGTTGGGCCTCCGAGATCGCGGCCGATGCCTTCGCCTTTGCCCACACCGGCTACGCTTCGGTGGCTGCCCTGCACGACGTCCTCGCTGGCGACGCCCAGTCGGTCTTCCGGCATCGCTCCGGTGATCCGCATCCCATCAGCTATCTGCGCATCCTTCTTGGCGTCCAGATGTGCCACGAGTTCTACGGCGAAGGTCCTTGGGATTCCATGGCAAGGGCTTGGGAGGCTCAGTATCCAGTGGAGCAGGCTTCGAACCATGGCCTGATCCGAGAGGCCAAGCTGGCTGCTTCGCAGGTCATCACTACCACCCTGCGGCAACCATTCAGAGCATTCCACCAGCGTCCTTTGAGCGTGGTTATCGACCCTCCGAGGTTAGTCCCCCCGCTTGGCGGCGATGCAGCAGAGGTTCGGGGAAGCTCTCTACACGTCGGCTCGTTCACTCTGGACGAACACATTGCGCTTGCTGGCCTTGTCTGGCCTTCAAAGCGGACATCCAGCAGCTCATGGGATCCCCAGGACTGCTAGTTCCCAGTGCTGGCTGATGAAGTTGGGAGCTCCCGCATAACCCAATGGGCCAGAAAGCGAAGACCCGCAAGGGCCAATCGAAACCGGCCACAGGGCGCCGTAGGCGCGCCAAGGGGTCTCGGACCAAGACATTCAGGAGACGACCCTATAGAAGCGGCCGTGCGGCGGAAAAGAGAAGGAAGACACACAACACAAGAAAGCCAAAGAAACCCAAAGAGGCTCGTGATATGAGCGAAGACAGACCAGCAAGTCCGGTTGCTGCCCCTTCTGCCGAAGACGGAACCGCCCAAGCCGCACAGGGTCGAAGCACCAGAGGGCCGAATGCCAAAGAGCAGGAAAACAAAGCGAAGGAGTATAGCAAGAGAATAGGACAGATGCGCGACACGCTTGACAAGAGCGCTAAGGATCTCAATGCCCTGCGAGAGTGGTCTGACTTCGACTCGCAGGCTGTTGACGCTGCAAAGAACCAGATAGGGGCGGTAGTAAATGAGGCAAAAACACTCACACAGCTCTTGGAGAGCGATGCGTCATCTCAATCTGTGATTACCGCCGTGAAGGCCCTCCTAGCCACTGCCAAAGAGCTCAAGGACTCGGCGGAAGACGACTTTGAATAGGGCAGATGGGCTCATGAATCGCGCGCTAGACCCCTTACACATTGCTATATGTTCCACTGCCTGTACACCACCCAAGCGACCGCTGAGGGGCTATTCCTGCGACACCCCAGGGACATCTCCGCGACGCTGGAAGCATATTTCCGCTCCGCCTACGCTGCTGAACCAGGTGTTTCGTTGCTGACCAAAGTGAAGGCTCCAGCTCGCCATCAGGCTGAGCGCGTACACCTGATTTACGCGTATATGATTGAGAACACGGCCATCTACGAGATCTTTCAGCGCGTCGTAAATGAGTTCGTACATGGCGAAAAGCTTGGTATCCCAGTCACTTCCGCTGCTCAGGCGTGGCTGCGCAACACGGAGGAGCTGTTCTTTAACGATCCTCCGCCTTTCAGCATCGGGGCGAGTGCCAGCCTGATTCGCCCCGACATGCGCGCGATCCGTCGCAACGCCTATCAGCGCATGTTCGGCATGGAGTTGAATCACGGACGAAACGGTGGCCACGCGTATCCCTATGCGCGTGCCGATGCCGCCAACAACAAGTTCGCGACTACCTTTGAAGAATTGCTGCGGGAAGTGTGGATCGGGCTGACGAACACAAACAACACCAGTGGCCAGAATCCAACCGACAATGACAGGATTGAGGAGTTGGCCCGCCAATTACAGGACATGCTCAACGCTCGGCGGTTGAATGGAAACCTGAGGCGTGAAGAGTTCTTCTCCGTGGTGATGATGTCGTGGTTACACCTCACAGTGTCGTACGATGTGCCAATAATCAACGATTTGAGGGCCAACGCCACCAGTCCAGAGCAGCGGCTCTTTAAGGTTGCCGAGCGCGTCGGCTTCCCCGCTCATGGGCTTTCCAGGAGCTACTTCGGCATCGCAGAGGCGATGTCACGCATTCTTATCTTTATCGAATCGCGAAACACGCCAGCGAGCCCGCTCGTAGCCACAGATCTCTATGCTTCATCGGCCGCTGGAACAAACGTCAGCGACATGCGTACAATTATCACGCACTGGTCAATCATTACGGGACGAGACATCAAGGCCGGCAAAGTCGCGGCATAGCTCAACAGTTTTCGGCCGGTAGGGTTCGCATCAAGAGGATTCGCGAGGAATGGCGAATGCGCGTTGAAGAGCCGAAGTCAGACGCCAGCGGGGCCGAAAGCCCGTTTCTTGCTGAGGATCAACTTCTTTACGAGGCTGAGGAAGACGGCGGTCGCCAGCCGGGTTCTCAGGACATCTTCACCCCGTTCCAAGACGCCTTCGGAACGTGGCGGCCCAGCGAGTTGGCCCGTCGCCGGGCAACGTCCTGGAATGCATTGCCCGGGAATTGATGACAATACGAGGGTGCAAGAGCACTGGGGTGCGGAGAGCCCACTCCCAACGTGTGAGGAGGAGTTCGAGGACGAGGGATTGAGCGAGGCTGAGGTTTTGCTTGAATCCGAAGCCGCAACACCTGTTACCCCCGTTGCGATTGAGAATCGCGGCGGCGGAAGAACTGAAGACCAGCGGGAGGTGTGTTCTGACGAGCTGGAGACCATTGCTGGCGTCAACGAGAGGCTGGTGCAGTTGCATCGGGTCGCGGCCGCGGCCTGGCGGGCCATGGTGGCGGCCGCGCGTGCTGACGGCCTGTCCGAACCTTTGCTGCTGCCTATCTCAGGTCATCGCACCACCCTGCGGCAGGCTGAACTGTTTCGTGCGGCCATTCAGCGGTATGGGTCGGAACGCGAGGCGAGAAGATGGGTCGCCCCTCCGGGTGGCAGCGCCCATCATACTGGCCGGGCCATGGACCTTTACCTCGGCGGAGCGAACACCAGAGCCAATGTCGCGAAACTCTGCAGTCTCCCAGCCTGGCAATGGATGCGCGATAACGCGGCCCGGTTCGGATTCTACGCCGACGACCGGGAGCCCTGGCATTGGGAATACAATCCGCCGATGCAGGCGGCGGCCCGCGCGGCGGAAGACAAACCGGAGGCGGCGCCGGAAGAGCTTGAGGCAGGAGAATTCGAAGACGAGGGTTCGACCGGGGGAGAGGGGAACCTGTTGGAGACGGAAGCCGAGGCCGAGTTCAATCTCGTGGCCGTCGAGAATCCGGGTGGCGGCCGGATTCAGGACAAGCGTGATCCACCCGCATCGAGCCTAGAAACCGTGGCGGGGCCTGGGGGTGATCCGGTTGAGCTTCATCACTTGGCGGCTGCGGCGTGGCGCGCAATGGTTGCGGCGGCGCGCAGAGAGGGCATTTCGTCTCCGATGCTCCTTCCAACCTCGGGTTATCGCAGCCGTGAGCACCAGGCCAGACTCTTTGCCGACGCAGTGAAGAAGCATGGCTCGGAGCAGGAAGCAGGAAGGTGGGTCGCCCGGCCTGGACATAGTGCCCATCAATCCGGGCGTGCCATTGACCTCCATCTGGGCGGCCGCAACGCGAGTGCGAATGCTGAGGCCCTGCGTGGTCTGCCGGCCTATCAGTGGCTATCGAGAAACGCCGCCCGGTTCGGCTTCTATCCTTATCCCCGTGAGCCTTGGCACTGGGAGTACAACCCGCCAACCAAGGGAAGCGGAACCGTTGCGTCCAATCCAGCACAGCAGTCTTCTGAAAGCACCCCCCCGCTTCCGTATCATCCAGCGGGTCTGCCGAATTGGCACGGTTTGTCCAACAGGTACTCAACGCCACGCAGGGCGAGAAATTGACCGTTGACGGC
The DNA here is from genome assembly GCA_027493615.1 of Verrucomicrobiota bacterium. Taxonomy (GTDB): domain Bacteria; phylum Verrucomicrobiota; class Verrucomicrobiia; order Limisphaerales; family J093; genus DSVZ01. The sequence goes on along the minus strand of JAOSKK010000034.1, from coordinate 160,132 downwards.
ATCGCCGGTCCGCTGACTCGCGCGGCGCTCGAGCGCTTTCGGCAGCGCCACACCCTCGGCGCGGGAAACGCACTGGATACCGGCACCGAGATTGCGCTCGTGCAGAAGGCGTTGGAGGAACTCGCCCGTCAATCCCTGTTCCCGCAGGCAGGGGTGCTCGACCGCCAAACCGCCCGGGCGTTGGACGAATTCAAGGCGGACCATAGTGGGGCTGCTTCGCCCACCTTTGCTGCGGGTCTGTACGCTGCGTTGGCAAAGGCACTTTCGCGTTGACCGTTTGGTGTGCACGAAGCCCCGGGCTGGCGCGATTCGCTCCGTCGGTCGTTTGGTCGGCCAAATGCGTGCTGGGGTCGCAGGGATGCTCTTGGGGCATGCCGTGGGATGGAGTGGCCGGGAAAGGCACGGTCGAAGCGCTCGAGGCGGTCCACCGAACCTCCATCACATGAGGGGACTGGCTGGGAGGATTGCAGACTACAGAACGAGGCCGAGGTCGGTGGGAAGGTCTGGCAACCAGCGGGCGAGCAGGGAACTCAGGTCGGCCGTCATGAGCAGCACCACCGCCAGGGCCGCCTCGCCGATCACCAGCAGCCGCAAGCCGCGGCCCAGGACGGGCACCAAGCCCAACACTTCTGTCAGGTTGTAGCTGGCGCGCAGGGTGGCGACCCGCTCGGCCAGACCCGGGCCCGACAGGTTGAAGTCGTGGTGCGTATACGCGGCCATGCCGTCGAACGTCCGGTTCTCACTGCGCCACGCGTAGAAGTCCGGATAGGCAATGCCGGTGTAGCGGAGCTGCCAGCGCGGCGCGGTCTCGTTGAGGTCCACCAGTCGCGTCGGGTGGGCGACCGGCAGCGGTCGGAGGTAAACGCCGTTGACGAGGCTGAAGACGAGGGTGTTGCCGGCGATGCCGAGGCTGAGGATCACCACGGCCAGCAACACGAATCCCGGGTTGCAGGTCAGTTGGCGGAACGCACACTTTAGATCATTCATAGGTTTGAATCATCACCGGCCCTGACCTCAGGGAGGTTCCCCGAGAGCGGGTTCTTGCTGGCGAGGGCGATGTCAGTTACCCTCCCGGACATGGTTACGCAGGAACGGTTGATTGACGCCATTCGAAGGCAACCCGAGGAGGTCGTGAGCGAGCTCTGGCATTACCTGTGTTTCCTCGAGCACCGGCGTCGGGAGGAGGAATGGTCCGACGTCCTGCCGGGTCGTGAGGTGGAGCAGGAAGTCCTCGACATCCTTGACGGTCATGCGCCCGCGCCACGGTGAAGTGTGGCTGGCCGACTTGGGCCTGGCGGCCAAGACGCGGCCGGTGGTGGTGCTGCTGGCTGACGATCTCATCGCGGTCAAACACGCGCTCGTCAGGCCCTGTGCTCTCGCGCCATAGACGCGGGCTCCGGGACGCTTGGGTAGGGCGAACCGCCGGTCTTTCATAGCGCTTACTCACTTCGCAGCGCGATTTGGGGGTCGATGCGCGAGGCGCGGCGGGCCGGCAGGTGGCAGGCGAGCAGGGTCACCCCCATCAACAGCGCGGCCAGGAGGCCATACCAGGAGGCGGTCAATACCGGAATCCCGACCACCGCAGCCCGGAACAGCAGGCTCACCACCACCGCCAGGGGCAGTCCGAAGCCGACGCCGATGGCAGCCAGGCGCAAACCTTCCCCGAGGACCTGGCGTTGAACATCCACGGGGCGGGCGCCCAGCGCCAGGCGGATGCCCATTTCGCGCGTGCGTTGGCTGACGGAGTTGGCGACCACGCTGTAGACACCGGCGGCCGCCACCAGGAGGGCGATGCCGCCCATGAACGTCAACACCCCCGCCGTGATGAACAGCCCCGCCATGGACTCGACGACGACTTGCTTCATGGGCTTGGGCTGGGGCAGCGGCTGGGCGGCGTCCAGTTGTTGGATCCGCCGCCGGATCGCGGCGGTGTGGCGGACCGGATCGTCCGCGGTGCGGACGGAGACGAACATGGTCGGGCGCGAAGCCTGGGAGAAGGGCAGGTACACGCTGCCGGGTGCGTCCCGTCGCCAGTCACGGCGGACGTCCGCCACGAGGCCCACCACTGTCAGCGGCCGGGCGTCAGGCGCGGCCGGGTTCAGCCACAGCGTGCGTCCGAGAGGCGAGTCGCCCGGCCAAAGCTGCCGGGCCACGGCTTCGCTGACCATGGCGACCGGCGCGCTCGCGGCGGTGTCTGCCGAGAGGAACGACCGGCCTTGCCGGACGCTGATCTGGAACGTGCGGAAGTGTTCGGGCGTCACGGCCTCGACCGCGAACCGCCTGCCCGGTTCCTCCGGTTGGTCCGGGGCGGCGCGGTGGGCGCCGAAGACGGATTCCTCGGTGCCGTAGTAGGGGAGCGTGCTGGCGAGGGAGGAGGATTCCACGCCGGGAAGGCTGGCGATTTCTCGCAGCGCTTCCTCGTAGAACCGGGTGACCGCGTGGAGCTCGGTGTAGCGCGAGGACGGCAGGCTCACGCGCAGCGTCAGAACCCGGTCAGCCTCGAATCCCTGGCGGGCGAAGACGAGCCCGGCGAAGGTCTTCACGAACAGGCAGGAGGCCACCAGCATGACGAGGGCCAGGGCCAGTTCCACCACGACCAACCCCTGCCGGAGCCGGTGCCGGCGCCCAGCGCTCGAGCCGCGGGCACCTTGGCGGAGCACGGTGTCCAGGCTGTTCCGGGGAAGCATGAAGACCGGGGCCATTCCGGCCAGCAACCCCGCCAGCAGGGCCGCTCCCGCGGCGTAGGTGAAGGCGCGGCCGCTCAGACCTACCGCCGACCAGCCCGGCACGTACGGCAGGAGGTCCGGGGGCAGGCTCGCGCGGATCAGCCGGATGGTCCCATGCGCCACCAGCAGCGCGGCCAGCCCTCCCGCCAAACAGAGGACCGTGCTCTCGGTCAACACCTGGCGCGTCAGCCGACCTGAATCCCCGCCCAACGCCGACCGGACGGCGAACTCGCGCTGCCGTCCATGCATCTGTGCCACTTCGAGGTTGGCCACGTTCGCGCAGGCCAAGGCCAGCAGGAACGCGGCGGCGAGCACGACGATGAACAGGTACGCCGGCGCCTCGCTGTTGGCGAGCAGATGGTCGCGCAGCGGAACGAGCCGAGGGGTCCGAACCACACCGCCCGGCGGCCCGACCCATTGCTGCCGGGCGGCCAGCGTTCGCAACTCGGATTCCGCACCCGCCATCAGCGCGTCTGGCTTCAGCCTCCCGACGAGTTCCAGATCCCGGCGCGTCGCGTCGTGTCGGGCCGCCGGGTCCAATGTGAGCGGCACCCAGAAGTCGGCGCTTACCGGATACGCTTGGGCGGCGGACACGATCCCCAGCACCAGGTGGCGGCGCCCGTCCAATTCGAGGGTTTGCCCCGGCAGATGCGGGTCCGCAGCGAAGCGGCGTCGCCAGAGGTTTTCGCTGATCACCACCACGGGTTCTGCCTCGTGGAATTCCAGGGGTGACCCGAAGAGCCGGCCCAGGCGGGGCTGGATGCCGAGGGTGCCGAAGTAGCCGCCGCTGACGCGGGCACCGGAGACGCGTTCCGGATGTTCGGTGCCGGTGAGATTGGCCGACGCAGCTTGCAGGGCGGCGAGCGCCGCCAAGGAGCGGGCCTCCTCCTTCCAGGCGAGGTAGTCCACGGCGGAGATAGCTTCCCGTGCCTGGGGCTGAGTCTCCGGGGCCTGCCACACGGTGACCAGCCGCTCCAGCGCGGGCAGGGCGAGCGGACGCCACAGCAGCCCGTCGGCGAAACTGAACATCGCGGTGTTGGCGCCCAGCCCCAGGGCCAGGGTGAACACGGCGACGGCGGCGAAGCCGGGGTGTTTCCACAGTTGGCGGAGGGCGAAAGGCAAGTCGGTCATGAGCGGGAATTGGCTGGCCGAGTTTGAGGCTGCGGCACGCCGCCCCTTGGCGCAACGGTTCCGCTACGCCTTCGTCCGCACTTACAAACCGGCAGGCCGAGGAGATTCGCGATACCTTTGCCCGGCACGCGGTGCGTTACCTCTTCATCGGGAAATCGGGGGCCATCATCCTCGGCTATCCCGACACCACGCAGGACGGGGACATCTTCCCCGATCGCAGCCCGGACAACGGCGGGGCATTGGTCGCCGCCCTCCGGGAACTGGGTTTCGACCTGTCTTCGGACGAGGCGGCGGAAATCGAGCGTGGGAAGATGCAGCGCCGCCGGGCCTGACTGGGCCGCGCCGGGGTTCTCAGCCAGTGAAGACCCCGGGAGCGGGGTCGAGCCCGAGGGAGATCCGAGGCTGCCGTCCGGAAGGCGAATTTGAGATCGTTCATCGATCGCAGGATTCTGCGGTGGGCTATTCCCTCGTGGGCTGGCCGTGGGCGTTGTTTCGCCGCTTGACGCTGGCGGCAGACGCCGACAAATTGTCGGCCATGAAGACGTTCACCGTTCGGGAGCTTGACCGCGAACCGGCCGCGGTCCTGGATGCGTGCGACCGTGAAGGGGTCGTCCGGATCCGCCGCCGCAACGGACGGACGTACACGGTCCGCCCCGACGCAGGTCCGGATCGGATCACCGAGCTCCCTGATTTTCGTGCCCGGACAGCCAAGGTTTTTGCGGCGCCCATCCCTGCCGCCCAAAGCCGCTGGGTCGACAAACTGCTGGCGGGGGAATGAACGCCTACGCGGACACGAATTTCTTCACCCGGCTCTATCTCCCGCTGGCCGAGTCGGAGGAGGCTTGGGGGCTGCTCGCGCGCGCCCAAGCCGCCGCGAGTCCACCCCTGCCCGTGACCTGGCTCCACCGGCTGGAGACCATCAACGCGCTTCAGCTTCATGTATTCGCCGGCAAGGACCGCGGCCAGGCGCGCGTCACGCTGGAGCAGGCCGCGGCGGCGCACGCCACGTTCCATACGGACCTGGCTCGTCCCACATTCCTGCGCCCCGTTCAGATCAGCCCGCCGGAACTGGAAGCCCAGTTCGAGGAATTGGCGCTCCGGCACACCGCCAACAATGGCTTTCGCACCTACGATCTGCTTCATGTGGCCTCGGCTTTGTTCCTCAGGTGCGACACGTTCTGGAGCTTCGACCCGAAGGCTTCGCGACTGGCCCGTTTAGAGGGACTGGAGATCCGGTAAGGCGAATCGGAGGTCGTTCGTGATGGGTTCGTGGCGAGGTCGAGGCATAGCACTCGCTCTGGCCGGGCATCATCGGCGGGGAACGGTCGCCGGGCGGATGCGCCGCGGGTTGTCCGGCTTCGCGATCGAGCAGAAACACCTTGCCGTCCGCGATGGCGGGTCCGACGTAGCCGGCATTGACCGGCACCCGCCACTTCACCGGCGAACCGTGGGTGTCGGACTTCTCGATGAGGCCGGTCTCGCGCCACGCGCCGTCGCGTTGCGGCCCCTTCCCTTGAGGCCAGTCATCGGTGGAGGCGGGGGAGGCGGCCAACCACATCAGGCCGAGCAGCGGAGACAGGCAGGACGAGTTCATGGCAGGTCAAGGGTTCGCAGTCTTCCGAAGGGGATCCATTCCCTGCTTTCAGCCTTCCTCACTCGCTCCTCAGCGCCACCATCGGATCCACCCGAGCCGCCCGGCGGGCCGGAAGCCAGCAGGCGAGCAAGGCGACCCCCATCAGCGCCACCGGGATGCCCAGAAGCGTCGAGGGGTCGGTCGCCTGTACGGCATAGAGCTGGCTCGACAGATAGCGCGTCACGGCCAACGCCCCGACGAGCCCGATGGCAGCGCCCAGCAGTGTCAGCCTCAGCCCAGCGCGGAGGATCAGCCCCAGCACCTCGCTCCTTTGCGCGCCCAAGGCCATCCGCACGCCGATCTCGCGTCGGCGCTGCGTCACCGCATACGACATCACGCCGTAGATGCCCACGACAGTGAGCAGCAGCGCCGCCGCCGCGAAGCTGCCCAGCAAAACCGTGTTCAGTCGCCGGGAGGTCGTGGTGTCTGCCAGCCGTTGCTCCATCGTCATCACGTTGTGGAGCGGCTGATTCGGCTCCACCTCCGCCACCACCCTCCGCACGGCAGGGATCAGGCTGGTCGGCTCGGCGGTGACACGAAGGACGAAGCTCAGCGCGCCCCCCGCGTCTTCCAGCTCGGGGCTATACACCTCCGGCAAGACCTCGGCCGCCAGGCCGCCCTGCCGCACATCGCTGACAACCCCCACCACCGTCTGCCAGCGCGTCTCGCCGCCCGCCAGCAGGCGGATTCGTTTGCCCACCGCGATCTCGCCGGGGAAGTGGTGCTTCGCGAACGCCTCGTTGACGATCACTGCTCCCGCACCGGGGCGCGCGTCCGGCGCGCTGAACGCCCGTCCGCTCTTTACCGGAATACCCATCGCGTGAAAGTAGTCGAGGGTGACCGTGGGCCGCGAAGCCGGCGTCACCTCGCCCGGCTTCGCCCTGCTGAAGTCGATCGGCGGCCGGCCCTCGATCTCCACCGCCGTGATGCGCGCATAGTCAGTCAGCGGCAGGGAATCCGTCGCGGCAGCCGCCTGCACACCGGGCAGCGCCTTCAACCGATCGAGGACTTGGTCAACGAAGTGGACGTTCTGGGACGAGGACTGTCCTTCGGTCAGAGTCACTTGAAAGGTCAACACGCCCTCGGCCCGGAAGCCGGGATGGACGTTTAGCAGTCGCGAAAAGCTCTTGATCAACAACCCGGCGCCGATGAGCAGCACCAGCGCCAGCGCCACTTCCGACACGACCAGCATATGCCGGAGTCGGTGGCGATGTCCGCCGGTGTCGCCACGGCTTCCTTCCTTCAGCGCGGCGTTGAGGTTCGCCCGCCCGGCTTGAACGGCCGGCGCGAGTCCGAATGCCAAACCGGTCAGCACCGACACTCCGAGCGTGAACGTCAAAACCCAGGCATCGATGCCGATCCCGTGCATCGACGGCAGGCTGGCGCCGCTCCATTGCCCAAGCGCCCGGACGCCCCAGAACGCCGCCAATAGACCCAGACCCCCACCGGCCAGGGAAAGCAGCACGCTCTCCGTGAGCAGCTCACGGGCGATCCGCCAGCGTCCGGCTCCGAGCGCGGCACGCACAGCCATCTCCCGTTGCCGCGCGGCGGCACGCGCGAGCAGGAGGTTGGCGACGTTCGCGCAGGCGATGAGCAGGACCAACGCGACCGCGCCCAGCAAGACCAGCAACGCTCCCTTCACGTCCCCGACGACTGACTCGTGCAGGCCGACCAGCGTCAAGACACTCCCGCCGCGGCCCTCGCCCTCGTCGCCTTCGCCACCTTCACCACCCTCGCCCCCTCGCCCCCCGCGGTTGCGCTCGGTCCTCCTGGCTGAAGGCGCTCCGCAATGATCTGCAGCTCCGCTTGCGCCTGTTGAAGTGTCACGCCGGGTTTCAATCGAGCAATGGCCTTCAGCAGCCACATGCCTTCACCGTACGAAGCAAGGTTTGCCCCCGCTTCGCCGAGCGCCAGTGGAATCCAAAGTTGAAACGGTTCGGGATACTGAAAACGTGCCGGGAGAATGCCCACGACAGTGTAACTCTGTTGGTTCAACGTGATCGTTCGGCCCAGCACGTCCGTGTCGCCCCCAATCGGCTCTGCCAGAGGCCGTGTCCGAGAATGACCACCTTCGGGCCGCCGGGCGTGTCCTCTTCCCGGGTGAAGTTGCGACCCAACGCCGGCTGGACGCCGAGCAGGGGAAAGAAATCCGCCGTCACCGCGCCGGCCACGATTGGTTCCGCCGACCCGATGCCCGTGAGGGTCATGTCGCCGCCCGCATAAGCGGCGACGCGCGCCAGCGACTGGCTCTGGGCTTTGACTTCAACGAACGCGGCGCTGCCGATGGCGGTGCTGGGTTTGCCCGACCAGCCTGCGCGGAACTGCACCAGTTGACCGGGCTCGGGGTAGGGCAGTGGTCGGAGCAGAACGGCATAGACCACGCTGAAGATGGCGGTGTTGGCGCCGATGCCCAGCGCGAGCGTGAGCACGGCGACCGCGGTGAAGCCGGGGTGCGTTAGCAACTGGCGGACGGCGAACTTGAGGTCGGTCATGGTCCGATACACGGGTTGAATGGTTAACGCTGCCTGGATCGGGATGGGTTGCGGCTCTTGACCGCTGGGAGTCCGCGTCCTACGCTGCGGTCATGAAGTCGCTGGAAATGGAGTTGCCAGACCGAATAGCGGCTGAGTTGGAGGGCTTGGTGGAGGCGGGCCTGTATCCAAACCCCCAGGAGGCCGTGCGGCATGCGCTGAGCGAGTTTCTCCGGCACCATGCCAGTATTCTCGCCGAGAAGCATCAGCGAGAGGACATCGCTTGGGCGTTGCGCCAAGCGCGGCGACCATGAAACCGGAGAGGGTTGTCTGTGACACGGGGCCGGTCCTTCACTTGCACGAGTCTGAAGCCCTCGCGTTAGCCCTCCAATTGCACGCCCAGTGGTATTTGACGGACGACACGTCGGCGCGAGAATTGGCAAGGTCTGTTCGGGTCGAAGCGCACGGTTCACTCGGAGTCGTCCTCTGGGCTGCGGCCCACGGGCTATTGGACCGGCAGCAAAGCGCGGCCCGGCTCGACGCGCTCTTGGCGTCATCGCTCTGGGTTGCTCCGACGATCCGACGGGAAGCGCGCAGGGCGCTGGAGCAGATCTTCTCGCCTTCATAAGCCGGGCGCTGGATTGCCGTTCGCGCCGATGCCCAACGCGAGCGTGAGCGCGGCGACCGCGGTGAAGCCGGGGTGTTTCCGGAGCTGACGAAGGGCGAACTTGAGGTCGGTCATATCAGGCTAATTGAACTGACGGGCAAACTCGTCCACCTTCAGGCCACGAATATGAAGGTCTCGGATCGTAAGAAGCTGCGCGGCCGGGCACCGTTTCGCGCCTTTCAGCTTCATCTTACGACTCCATCCAGCCGTCCTTGAGCCGCACGATGCGCCGGCCGTATCCGGCCCACTCGGGGTTGTGCGTGACCTGGATGATGGTGGTCCCCTCTCCGTTCAGCTTCTTGAACAGGTCCATGATCTCCCGGCCCTGATCGGTGTGGAGGTTCCCGGTGGGCTCGTCGGCCAGGAGGAGCGAGGGCTTGGCAATGATCGCCCGGGCAATGGCCACCAGTTGCTGTTGCCCGCCGCTGAGCTGGGAAGGAAACAGGTCTTTCTTGGCCACGATGCCGAACCGATCCAGCATGTCTGCCACGAGCGCCTGCCGCTCGGACTTCTTGAGGTCGCGATAGGAGAGTGGCAGGTCGAGGTTCTCTGCCACGGTCAGATCGTCCAACAAATGGAACTGCTGGAAGACAAACCCGATGTGCCGCTTGTTGAGGGCAGCGCGATCCCTCGGCGGGAGGCGGTGAATTGCCTGGCCGCTGAAGTGATACTCGCCTTCGAACGCGCCATCGAACATGCCGAGGATGCTGAGCAGCGTGGACTTTCCGGCGCCGCTGGGGCCCATGAAGGTGAGGAAATCGCCTTCCTCCACATCCAGGTTGATCTGTCGCAGCACGAACGTGAACCCCGCCCGGGTCTGGTAACGCTTCTCGAGGTTTCGGAGCTGGATCATGGGAGGGGCAGGTGGTGGGTCGTTGGCGCGGGCGCGACCGGTTGGCCGGCCTTGCACGCTCCGGGGTTTCTCGTATCGTGGGGCCGATGAAAGCGGATGAGATTCGGAAGCTGCTGCACGAACGACCGTTTCGCCCGTTTGTGGTCCACGTGGCCGACGGCGGCCGGCTCGTGGTTAAGCACGAAGACTTCGTTGCCCTGGCTCCCAGCGGGCGTGAGATGCTCGTTTACCGTCATGACAAGCCGGATGATTACGAGGTGGTGGACATCGTGTTGGTGACTCGCCTCGAAGTCTCGACCCGGAACGGCACCCGCAAGTCTCCCCGCTGAGCGTCCCAGAGAGCGCTTGAGAGATCGAGACGGGCGGCGTTCGTCGTCCATGCGGCTATTTCCCCTCAAGGGTTCACCGCCGCGGCCTCCTCCACCATCTCTTCCACGACCCGCCCGTCGAACAGATGCACCTGCCGGTCGGCGTGGCGGGCGAACCGCGGGTCATGCGTGACCATGCAGATGGTCGCCCCTTCACGATGCAGATCACGCAGCAGGTTCATGACGGCCTCGCCGTTCTTGGAGTCGAGGTTCCCGGTCGGCTCGTCGGCGAGCAGGATCGAAGGTTTGCCCGCCAGCGCCCGGGCGACCGCCACACGCTGCTGCTGGCCGCCCGAGAGCTGCGAAGGGTAGTGGTTCACGCGATGGGACATGCCGACCTTCTCAAGCGCCTCGTTCGCCCGTTGCTTGCGCTCGCCGGCCGGGAGTCGCCGATAGGTCAGGGGCAGTTCCACATTCTCGAAGACCGTCAGGTCGCCGATGAGATTGAAGCTCTGGAAGATGAAGCCCACCTCCCGGTTCCGGATGCGCGCGCGGTCGGCATGGCCCAGTTTGGAAACGTCCTCGTTGTTCAGCCGATAGAGGCCCTCCCGTGGGAGTGTCCAGCAGGCCGAGGATCGAGAGGAGGGTGGACTTGCCACAGCCAGAGGGTCCGGCAATGGATACATACTCCCCTTTCCGGATCTCGAGGTGGATGCCCGACAGGGCATGCGTTTCGACCTCGTCGGTGAAAAAAGACTTTGGTGATGCCTTCCAGGGTGATGAGAGAACCGTTGGTGGTCATAGGAGAGTAAGGGCGAGGGGCGAAGGGCGAAGGGCGAAGGGCGAAGTGTCAGGTTCGAGGTTCGATGTCATATGTCTGTGGTCCGTGGTCCCTGCTCAATTCAGCCGGACCCGGTCATGGGCGTCATACTGGGACATGTCATTCAGCAGGATGGTGTCGCCGAGCTCCAGGCCGGAGAGGATCTCGATGGTGTTGACGGAGCTGCGGCCCAGTCGCACGGGGACGCGCTGGGCTTCGCGACCGCCGGCGGTCACCTTGAACAGGCCCACCAGACTTTCCGCCTGTCCCTGCACGGGGCGACCGACGTGCAGCACGTCCGCGAGTCGCTCCAGCTCGATGACGCCTTCGACCGACAGGTCCGGGCGGGCGCCACGCGGCAACGCCTCGTCCAGCGCCACGTCTACGGTGACGGTGCCGTTCTGGACGGCCGGGTCGACGCGCACGACGTGGCCGGCGATCTTGCCGTTCCTGGTGTCGATCACGGCTTTCTGGCCCGGGGCGACGTCTTTGGCCTGGGTCTCCACGATCTTGATCTCCGCCTTGAGCCGGGCGGGGTTGGCCACGCGCGCCACCAGAGCGCCGGCCGGGAGCTGCTGGCCGACCTGGAGGGTTTCGCGGTCGCCCAGGCGCTGCAGTACGCCATCGAGCCCGCTGCGGACCTGGAGCCGCGCTTCCTGGGTGCGGCGCAGTTCGAGGACGGCGCGCAGGCGCTCGATCTCGGCCTGCTGGGCGGCGAGCTGCGCCTCGTGGGAATCCTGGAGAATGCGGAGCCGCTTCTCCTCGAGCTCGCAACGGATGACGAGTTGTTCGGCCTTGGTCTGCGAGCGCAAGGCAGTGAGCCGATCCACCAACTTGCCGGCCGCCAGCTCGGCGTCGGCCTGGGCGTCGAGCTTCGCGACGGAGCATTCCGCGCGGAGTTGAGCGGCCTGGGCTTCCTGGCCGAGGCGTTCGGTTTCCAACTGGACCTTCAGCTTGTTGGACTGGGCCTCGGCGGCCTTGAGCTGCCACCCAGCCTCGAAAGCCGCGTGCTCGACCTCCGGATTGCTGAGCTCGACGAGGATGGTGTCGGCCTTCACGGCGGCGCCCGGCAGGACCCGGATCCGCTCGACGCGGCCGGCCGTGATGGCCGGGACCCAGTTGACTTCCTCCGGCACCAACGTGCCGTTGCCGCGCACCTGCCGGAGCATCTCGCCGCGCTTGACCGTGTCGGTGTAAATGGCGTGCCGATCGACGCGCGGCGCGGCGGGCTTGAGGCGTGAGAGCCCCAGCGTGGTGCCCGCCAGCAGGACCAGCGCCGCGGCGCTGGAGAGCGCCCGGCGACGGCGTCGCCGGCGGCCGAGTTCTGGGCGGGAAATATCCATGACGGGGGAGGGGAGCGGGCTTTGGCGCGGGGCCGGCGTGGCGGCGTGGTTCAGTCCAGCGGGCCGATGGCGGCCGGCCTGCGCGAGTGCAGCAAGGCGGCCCAGGCGGCGAGCAGTTCGGCCTGGTGCGTCCGCGCCCAGGCGAGGACGAGCTGTGCGATGCGCGTCGGGACGTTGCCCTGAACGACCCGGAGGGGGGCGATCTCGACCACGAGTTCGGCGTCGTGGTAGATCGCGTGGAAGCGGGCGGGCATCCCCCGCACCCGGAACATCCGGATCACGATCCCGTAGAATTTGGCGAGCACTGGCATGGTCGTATCGATTTCAGACGGCGTTGCGATCTCACTCACGACAACCGCGATGTTCTGTCCTGATGCAGCCGCCATGCCAGCCGGACGGAATGGCGCAAGGCCTTGAGGATCAGAGGTTCATCCGCTGTTCGCCGCCATGGAGAACAGGCCGGGGGGTTCGGAACCGGGAACTGGTTGTCCCAGTATTGGGACGGTCGGATCGCGGGTCGAGGAACACCGGTCGAGAGCGAGCGGCCGTCACCGGGGACAACGGTCGGGCGCAGAGGGGCCCTCCGCGAAATCCGTGGAATCCGGGGTGCATGGCAGGCGTTCTGAGCTGGGACCACGGATTTCACGGATGACACGGATGAGACCTGGCGATGATGCAGTTCCACCTCCATCGCGAGGCTGGTGGTGTGGTCCGTTGCGCTGTCACTGTCGCATTGCCGGCCAACTCGCGGAGCAGGCCGCGTTCGTGAATGCATTCTACCGCAGCCTGTTGACCGCAACTTCGCAGGCGCGACATTGATCTGAGACGAGCACTGCGGTGCCGAAGGCTGGGAATACCGCTACCCGGGCATTCCGGCAGCGCCTCGCCGGTGCCTCGGCCTGAGCGAGGCCGGTGAGCAGAAACCGCCACCTGTGGCCTCCGGAAAGAAAACCAGACTTGCTGATCCTAGCCGTGTGTGCGATCAGTCCGCTACTGCCACCACGAGCCGCTGACTCGGTACGGTTCAGCCAACGACCCGCGCGCAGGGAGCTGGTTCCCGACCCGGTGAACAAGCAACGTTGGGGCGTTGGCCTATGACGAAGATCCGTTCCTCTGCTGGGATCCGAAGCGGTCGGAGGACCAACTGGTCCAGCCTGGGATTGCAGTGGATTCTCCGCCGATTACGAACAACGGGGATTGGGCTGAAGGCGTTGCTCCCTGAACCTGTGGTGCGGGCGTCTCGCCTGCACCCTCCGGGCTACACGGTGCCTGAGCAGGCCCGAAAGGAACAGGCCGCTTCCCTCGAGCTTCGTCTCCCTTCGTCCTCGGCCTCACGAGGTTCATGGCCCCCGAGAAGGTCTTGCCGGAGCAGGGCGCTTCGCACCATCGGTGCCATCGTCTTGGTCCTCCTCGGCGGGCTAGGCGTGGTGCCGGCGCGGGCCGCCGTGGCGTTCAGACCGTATGGCTCGGCTACCCGTTGAGAGAAGGGGCGCTCCTTCCCACCCAGCTTCCAACTCCCGCGCAGTGGGTGCTGGCGAGCGAGGGCGTTGTCCTCAGGGATTCACGGTCCCTTCCGGGCGTGACCGAACCGGTCGGGGTCGGCCCGCTGGCGAGGAAGGCCACCGTGACGATCGGCCTGCGCCGACCCGGAGCCTCGAGCCGACCCGGCTGGCTGCGGCTGAACCGGGAGTACCAGATTGAGACCGCCTGCCCGGAGATGGCCGACCCGGTCCAGCAGGTCGTGGGCGAAGCCAATCCGATCGAGCAATCCGACCACCAAGGCACTGTCCGGGACTACACGCGCCAACGGCTTGATCTGGACGGAGACGGCATCGTTGAGTGCCTCGTGCGTACCCGCTACCAAGGCGATGCTTCCGCTCAGAACTCCACCGAGGAGGACGAACTGGTGCCCTTGGGCGAGACCGCCATCTTGACGGGGTCGCCGTTCCTGTCGGGTGAACCGATCCCGCTTGAGTCGGCCGGGGAACGGGCGTGGCAGCGCGCACCGCTCCTTGCTTACCGGTTCGCGCTGGGCATCATCGGCCCGATCGAGCAATACCGCATCGCGACTCCCATCGGTCTGCAGTTCGTGGCGGCGGGCGGTGTCAGGACTGCCTGGCTGCAACTCTGGCGCGGGAGCGATCGATACTGTGGGTGGTTCTATCCGGGCGGAAGTGCGATGGCCTACGAGCCTCGCCCGGGTGTGCCTCTCAACGCAGGCGAAGTTCCCAATTCCCTTTGGGCCTCGGCGCAGGGTGATGTCCTTTCGGTGCAGTGGAATCCGGCCCTGAACGACTGGAACTTGGAGACCGCATCGGTCCTCCCGACCTCGGAATGGACAGCCACGACTTCGGCGACTCCGGGGCTGGCGATCTTGCCGTTGGACACTGCAGCCCGCTTCTGCCGCCTGGCGCCCAAGCGGGTCAACGAGGGCCTAAAGCGGGTGTTCACCGGTTGCCCCGGGGCCGTGACCGCCCTGGCATTCACGCCGGACGGCGCCGGGCTGGTCGTGTCGGGTTTTGAGGGCGCACGGCTGTGGCGTTCTCGCCGGACGGGCAGTCAATCGCCGTGGGGTCGGAGGACGGCGTCGTCCGGGTCTATGACACTTCAATCCCAACCAGCGACTAACGGGAGTCCATCCGAATACGGACCTATGCAGCACGGACTTCGACCGTTCCGGCGGGGCGTACCGCACGGCGCCGTCGCAGTGAACCCCGGCTCCAAACGAGGCGAGCATGAACTTCAACTTGACCATTCATAGGCAGAGCCGAAACCGCTGCTGGATTCTGTTCAGTGCCCTGACGCTGACGGCCAGTGGATCAGCGACAGCCGCCCAACCGGGCGAGAAGCTGTGGGAGTTCCGGACCGGTATGGGGAACGCGCTCGTCCGGGCCACCCCAGCGATCAGCACGGATGGCATCGTGGTGGTGGGGTCCACAGACTGGAAGATTTACGGGCTGGACGGCACCACGGGGCAGAAGCGATGGGAGCTGGGGACACGCGGGGTGATGTGCTCGTGTCCGGCGATCGGGGCGGACGGGACGGTGTATGTGGGCTCCCGCGATGCCAGGCTCTATGCACTCGACGGCGCGACAGGAGCGATGTGCTGGCAATACCAGACGGGTGGCAAGGTGGTCGCCTCACCTGCCGTGGCCAGCGACGGAACGGTATTCGTGGGATCTCGGGACACGAAGGTCTACGCGCTGGATGGCGTCACGGGCCAGAAGCGGTGGGACTTCCCCAGTGGGAGTGCCGTTGATACCTCCGCGGCTATCGGCGCGGACGGCACAGTCTTCGTCGGAGCCCAACCGGACCGGATCTATGCGCTGGACCCGATGACGGGGCAGCAGCGTTGGGAGTACCGCACGGGCCGCGGTGTGTCGTCGCCCTGCATTGGACTTGGGGACACCGTGTATGTCGGCTCGCCCGGCGGAGGGCTGGGCAGCGGGGCGATGTACGCCTTGAACGGGACAACCGGGCAGAAGCTATGGGAGTACCCGACGGGCGGGGCGGTTGCCGCGCCGGCGATCGGGTCGGACGGAACGCTCCACTTCTCGACGACGGAACTCGTCTTCGGTCCACCGCCCTTTTACTTCTCATCCTCTGCGTTCACGGTGTATGCCCTCCACGGGGTGACAGGACAGGTGCTCTGGTCCTCGCGGCGGGAAAACGACTCCGCGGACTCGTCACCGGTGATTGGCATGGAAGGGAACGCGTATCTGGGATCCACCGGAGCGATGGCCCAGGGCGGCCGCGTCTATGCCCTTGACCTGGTCTCGGGGCAGATGAGTCGTTGGTTCCACGCCGGGGATATCTACTCCTGCCCGGCGATCGCTGCGGACGGCACGGTCTACATCGGATCCTCTTCCAAGCTTTACGCGCTGGCCCGTTCCGACGCCCGGCCCATTTGGGAGTATCAGACGGACGGAGGAGGCGTCTCGCCTCCAGCCATCGGGGCCGATGGCACGACGTACTGGGGGGGGGGCCCCAAGCTCTACGCGTTTTACGGGAGCGGGGTCTGGCTCGGAGCTCTTGGCCCAAGTCCCGCGGAAACGCGCGGAACACCGGTCGAGTCGAAGTGGGCCAAACGCCCCCGCGCATTGTCACCGAACCGGCCGGGCTGAGCGTGCCGGTAGGGGGAGCCTTCAGCCTGACGATCGTCGCCACCGGAAACCCGCCGCTCAGCTACCAATGGCATTTCGGGGGAAAACCCATCGTGGGGGCAACCCGGTTAGCCTACGAGGTCAGCCAGGCCCAAACGACCGATGGCGGGGACTACCAAGTCGTGGTCAGCAATCCGGTCGGCAGCGTGACGTCGGTGGTGGCCCGCGTGGTCGTGGGTTACCAGTTGCAGGTCGAAGTCCGACCGAGCGGGACTGTCCAACTCCAACCCTCACGCTCCGTCTATGAGCCGGGGGAGGTGGTTCAGCTTACCGCGCTCGCCCAGGCCGACCGGGCGTTCCTGCGCTGGGAGGGGGACGGCCAGGGTGCGGCCAATCCCTGACGCTGACGATGGACGGCCACAAGTCCGTGATCGCGGTGTTCTCGGCCAAAGCCGGGGACCTCGCGTGGCGGTTCGTCACCGGGGCGCCCGTCCACTCCTGCCCCGCTATCGGAGGAGATGGGACGCTCTACTTCGGGGCGGGCTACGGGATTCTGGCGGTCGAGAGAGGAGGAGGCGAGAAACGATGGGAGTTTGCGACGGAAGGTTACGTGCAGTCCTCGCCCGCGATCAGCGCCGACGGCACCGTGCATGTGGGTTCGAACGACAAGAACGTCTATGCGCTGGACGGCGCGACCGGGCGGTTGCGCTGGCAGTTCCTGACCGGCGGTGCCGTGCGGTCGTCCCCGGTGATCAGCACAGAGGGGCTGATTTATGTGGGTCGGATGACCGTAGGCTCTACGCGCTCGAAGCCGGGACCGGCCGGAAAGCATGGGAGTTCGCGACCGGCGGCGCCATCGGATCCTCGCCGGCCATTGGGGAGGATGGGACGGTGTATGTGCAGTCCGATGACGGAAGAGTGTATGCGGTGATCGGGGCCACGGGCCAGGAACTCTGGGAGTACCGGATCAGCACAGCGGGAGCCTCGCCTTCGTGGCACTCCTCACCCGCCGTCGGTGAGGGGGGCACGGTGTATGTGGAGTCGTCCGAGGAAGTCGTTCACGCTTTGAACGGGGCGACCGGGCAACTCGTCTGGACCTTTCCCACAGGCGGTTTGTGCGTGGATGGCTCGCCCGTGATCGGAGCAGACGGCAGCATTTGTGTGCCAGCGAACGTGCCGGCCGGTGGGCCTTCCTCCGAAATGAGACTCTACGCACTGGATCCCGCCAACGGGCGCATTCGATGGCAAGCGGGAGGGTTGCGGACGTTGGTTATCGAGGCCCTCTGAGTCCGGCAATCAGCGCCGAGGGGTGGTGTACCAGGCGCAATCCTGGACGGGAGGGTTCTGGCCGGACCTGTTCACGGTCTTCGGTTTGTCTGCCATGGACGGTGCGACGGGGCGCCAGATGTGGTCCCAAAGCCTGCTGAGAGTGTGGAATGCCTCGTCACCGGCGATGGGGTCCGATGGGACACTCTACGTCGGTGCGAGTGATGGGCTGTATGCGCTCATCACCGCGAGTGCCGGGGGCTTGGCCCGCAGTCCCTGGCCCAAGTTCCGCGCCGACGCGCAGAATACCGGGCGCGTGAGGCCAGTGACCCCCCTTCGGCTCGCCATCTCCCGGCACGAAAACAGAGCACGGATTGAATGGACAACACCTGCGGTCCTGCAATCGAGCGACGCGCTGGTGCCGGCGGACTGGCAGGACTTGCGCGAGGTCACCAGCCCGTACGATGTCGAACCGGCGAACGTGCAGCGCTTCTATCGGCTGCGGCGACCGAGACGCAGGGGTTCGGACCGATGCCTCCGTGGGCCGGGACATAGCTCGCGCGGACCGTTTGCCCTGCCCGCCCCCGCGCCACACTCAAGCGCGGTGACAGCGGGCTTGGAGCCAGGCGGCGTAGCCCGCCTCGTCCAGTTCACTCGCGGCCAGGGCGAGCGTCTGAAGCGTCGCGTCCACCTCGGTCGCGGTGAAGCGGCGCCCGTTCAGCTCGAGGAACAACACCGCCGTGGTGAAGGCCGTCCGTTTGTTGCCGTCCACGAACGGATGGTTGCGCACCAATCCGAACGCATAGGCGGCGGCCAACTCGAACAGATCCGGCTTGCTGTAGGCGAGGAGCTGGCGGGGTCTGGCCTGCGCGGAATCGAGCAGGGCCGGGTCGCGCAGCCCCCGCCCACCGCCGAACTCGGCGAGCAACCGCTCCTGCAGCGCCAGAACCGTCTCCCGAAGGACCCAGTACGGTTCCCTCATTTCGCCAGCGCGCGCAGGGTGTTCCGGTACCGCCGGATGACACCCTCGGCGGCCTCCATCTGCCGGACGAACTGCTCGTGTCCCTCGGTGACCGGCGTCAGGCGCATGGTGCCATCGGGGGCATCCGTGAGGCAGAGGGAGTCGCCCGCGGCCACATTCAGCCTGGCCATCGCCTCTTTCGGGAGCACCACGCCCACCGAATTGCCCACTTTGCGCAGCTTGAGCTCGAAAACCATGTCGCGATGTTGACACAGACGTAATAACGGCGCAAGCGTCCGGTTCCTGGCTCGCGGGTGGCTGTGCGGACGACGATGGTCTCTTGCGCCACCGCCGCGGAAGCGCAGGAAGAACCTCGGAGGTACCGATGAATAGGAAGAACTTGAACATTCAACTTTCGTTCGATGGCGTTCCGCCGTCGGTCGTTGATAGGCTATGCGGTCCCGGCTTGGGCCATGTCTTGGACGCCTGCACTCGTCGTCGGACGCGCCTGCTGGCGCGGCTGGTCGCCTGCCACACCTCTCACAACCAATGATCGGGTGAGTCCGACCCTGTCCGAAGGCGGCTACTGGTTCGAAATAGTCTCGATTTGGAAGGAGCTCATGGAGGAACCCCTCCCGCCGTTCGATCCCGTCGGACCCTACGTCGGCGTGCGGTTTGTCGCCCGAGACGGCCAGCACGCGGCGTGGGTGAACCTCGATGACCCGGCGGATTTCGGATGGCAACCGGAACCGGGGGCAGCCATCCGGGTGGGGGACAAACCAGAACCGCCGCCGGCGCCGCCCGAGATTCTCGAACAGCCCAGCGGGACAAGCGTTCCCGTCGGCAGCCCCCTGACCCTCTCGTTGAAGGTCACGGGGTACCCGTTTCCGACGCTCCAGTGGTACCTCGACGGTCAAGCGATTCCGGGCGTGATGGGGAACGTGCTGAGCGTGGCCAGCGCGCGCCTCACCGATGCAGGTGAGTACCATGCGACCGCCAGTAACGTGGTCGGTACCGTGACGTCCCAAACGGTCCGCGTCGTCATCGGCTACACGCTGGTATGCAGCGGTCATCATAGTGGCGACGTCCGAAGAGACCCGTCACTGGAGGTCTATGAGCCGGGGCAGCTCGTGATGGTCACCGCCATCCCGCGCGCCGGCCAGACCTTCCTTCGGTGGGAGGGCGACGCGCAAGGCACCAGGAATCCCCTTCCCCTCACGATGGACGGCCACAAGAGTGTCGTGGCGTTCTTCACGCCCGGTGTGGGCGATCTCAAGTGGCAGTTCGTCACCGGCGGCGCCGTGCACTCCTCGCCCGCCCTCGGAGTCGACGGCACGGTGTACGTGGGATCATCCGACCGGAAGTTGTCGCGCTGAACGGAAGCACGGGCCAGAAGGTGTGGGAATTCCTGACGGGTGGCGCGGTGGGGTCTTCGCCGGCCCTTGGCCTGGACGGGACGGTTTATGTGGGATCGTCGGACATGAAGCTCTACGCGCTTGAGGCGGCGAGCGGGCAGGTGAAATGGGAATTCGCGGCCGGCGGGGCCATGGGTTCGCCGACCCTCGGTGCCGACGGAACCGTCTATGTGGCCTCGAGCGACTCGGTGCTCCACGCCCTGAACGGCGTGACCGGCCAGCACGACGGTGTGTGCCTGGGGCGGACCGTTTCCATGGCCAGAGTGCGGATCGTCCTCGGTCGTCTATGCCCTGGATGGAACGACCGGACAGGCGAGCTGGGATCGAGGGTTAGTCTTCAACCGGTCTGACTACTCGTCGTCCTCGCCGACCCTCGGACCCGATGGCACCGTGTACTTCGGGTCCGCCGACGGTCGCGTCCATGCGTACCAGGGGAGCAGTGGCCTCGCCGAGAGTCCCTGGCCGAAGTTCCGGGCCGACGCACAGAATACCGGGCGGGTCTCACCTCCGGCGCCCCTGGGCCTGCGCGTCTCGCGGCAGGGAGAGAAGGTGCGGATCGAGTGGTCGTTGCCGGGCATCCTCCAGTCAACCGCGGAGCTCGCACCGGCCGTTTGGCTGGACGTGGTCGGGGCCAGCGCTCCCTACGACGTCGAACCGGCGAACGCCCAGCGGTTCTATCGGCTCCGGCGGCCGAGGCGTGAGTGATGTGGGCAGACTGCGGCCGGGCCGCATGGCACGCTGGTGTGGTGGGATGTGTCTGAGGTCGTGAGCCCATCGAAGGCCGGGAAGGCAGGCCGGGGGACCGCAGTTCACGGCCCGCGCAGGTGAGCAATGGCGGCGAGCCCGTGGTCCGGTGACACGGTGCACTGGCGCGAGGGCTGTCGTGGTGAAACTGCTTGCCGCGGGGTTGGACGCACGCATAGTAACCGCCTGTCGAGGGCGGGTTGGTAGCTCAGTGGTAGAGCAGCGGCCTTTTAAGCCGTTGGTCGTGGGTTCGAATCCCACCCGACCCACCACCTCAAAACCCCAACAAAACCCGCGTAAACAAAGGGTTTTCTGCGTGTCCGGCCTTCCTTCGTCGGATGCACAGCCATTCCCAGTGATGGCGTCTCACGGGAGCCGCCGCCCAAGACTCCTTCACCCCAATCCCCGATGTCGCGTCCCACCCACGGTGGAGGTTCTCCGCGGAGCGTCCGGCAAATTGTCAAATGTCAATGTTTGACCCCATTGGCGCGGGCGCTGCGCAGGGCCAGGGCATCGAGGCGATAGGGCGATTCGCGCGCGGACCAGGCGATCCCGCGCAGCAGCAACAGCCGGAAGTACGGGTCGTCGAAGGTCCAGGTGTAGTGCCCAAGCACGCAGCCGAAGACCCGACCCCGGTCCTGCTCGAACAACCAGAACACCGGTTGAGGCGCCACGCGGTCCGGCGTGCTCCCGAGGCTTTCTCTTGAGCTGGCCAATACCTGGATCCGAGCCGCGTGTTCCGCAGGCGTCGGCGGCCAGTAGGTCTCGTCGAGGAAGCTCAGACGAGGCGGCAGACCGAGGCAGAGCGGATGGTCCGTGGCGATTTGAAGCTCGACCGGGCCGTGCCGGTAGCTGGTGAAGCCGCCGACACCCGTCAGGGCCGCCACCCGTTCGGAAGGCCCCGGCATGGTCCACGTGGCGGAGTGCACCAGAACCAGGCCGCCGCCCCGCGCCAGATAGGCCGCGACTTCCTGGAAACGCGCCTCGTTCCACGGGAGATAACAGAAGGCCACCACGGCGTCCGCCGATTCCCACTGCTGCCGCGAAGGCCATTGCCAGGCGGTGTCAACCCTCACCCGCGGCGCCCCGCGCCGGCCGTCAAGTGCCGGATCAGCCGGCGGGCCGTAAAGGTTGAGCGGCGTGCGCTCGTCGCTTCCCTGGCTGCCGCCGAGCAAGACACGCCAGCGCTGCTGCCAGAGCGGATAATCGTGCTCTTCAGCGCCATGGTCCTTGGCATCGGCGAGGAGCACGATTCGGATCTCCCGCAGTGGGTCTGTGTCAGGAGGCGCGGGGGCTTGGGCCAGGACCGCCCGCACCTCGTCGAGGGGGCGGGGCGGGGGCGCCTCGGCGGCGTGGGCGGCCGCGACCAGCAGCAGCAGGGAGGCCACGAGGGCGGGAAGTGTCCCGGGTCGGCTGGCTAGCTTCGGAATCCCATACCCGCTGTAGGCGCCGACGTGAGGAGGCGTTGTGGGCCCGAAGCAACGCGACTTCGCCTCCTTACGTCGGCGCCTACAGTCTGTCGCGGTGTCACGCCGAGTATGAAACATCCGGGCCAGGCCGAGGGACCATGAGCCTGGAGGGGCGAAGGACGCAGGGAGAGGAAGTTCAAAGTTCAAAGTTCAAAGTTCAAAGCTCGAGGGAAGCGTCCTGTTCCTGCCGGACCCGCTCACGGGCCATGAACCGCGGAGGGTGCAGGCGGGACGCCCGCACCACAGGTTCAGGGAGCGCCTCCCTCAGCCCAATCCCTGATGTTCGTAATCGGCGGAGAATCCAAGACGGGGCGTCCCTCCACCGATTACGAACATCGGGGATTGGGGAGTGACGGGTCAGGCGGTTCATGGGAAGCTCAAAGCTTCCACGGTGCGCGCATGGGTCGATCCAACAGCGCGTTTGCTTCGTCGTCCTGGAGGAAGCGTTCGTTCACGGGATCCCAGCGCAGCTTCCGCTGCAACCGGACGGCGATGTGCTGGAGATTGCAGAGGGTGTCGGTGCGGACGGCGACATCGACGGGCGCCGCCGTGCGGGTTTGTCCCTTGACCGCGCTGATGAAGTTGCCGTGGTGATTGTCGCTCTTGAACAGCCGCACTTCGTCGTCGCCGATCGTGCTCTTGAGCAGGGAAGCGGGATGGGTCTCGAGCTTCTGTCGGTCCACATGGACCCAGCCTTCGGTGCCCTGGAACATGACGCCGTGGCCATGGCCGCCCACCTGCCGGGGGTGGTTCTGGCTGGTGGCGTCGTCCATGTGCGTCAGGGTGACGCCGTTGGCGTAGCGGTTGTCGACCTCCCAGCGGATGGCCGCGTCTGTGAGGAGGTTTGGGGGGAAGACGCCGCGGCCCTCGATTTCGACGGGGCCGCTGAGCTCCGTGTTGTTGCCCCACTGGGCGATGTCGAGGTGATGCACGCCCCAGTTGGCGATCATGCCCAGGCAGTAATCGAGGATGCCGTACCACACGCTCCAGCCCTCCTTCTGTGAGTACGGACGACAGCGTTGACGGCAGTAAGGGGCCAGGGGAGCGGGGCCGAGCCAGAGGTCGTAGTCCAGCTCCTTCGGCACCGGTTCCACGGGCTGGTGTGGGCAGGAGCAAACGCTGCCCGGAACGCCGACGAGGATACGCTGGAGCTGGCCGATCCGGCCGTTGCGCACGAGTTCGCACGCGAACCGGAAGTTGCCGCCGGAACGTTGCTGCGTGCCGAACTGGAAGACGACCCCCGCCTCCTGGACGGCCTTCTCGAGCGCGTGAGCGGCCGTGAAGCTCCATCCGACAGGCTTTTCCATGTACATGTGCTTGCGCTGCCGGGCTGCGGCCGCGCCGATCAAGGCATGCCAGTGATCCGGGGTGGCAATGAGGACGGCGTCGATGTCCGGGCGGGCGAGGAGTTCCCGGAAGTCGCGGTACGCGGCGCAATCGGCGTTGTCGTAGAACGTGTTCACCAAGTCGCGCGCCTGGTGGCGCTGCGTCTCGTGCACGTCGCAGACAGCCAGCACGCGCACTTCGGGATGACCCAAGAACGTGCGCATGTTCTGGGTGCCCTGGATGCCGAGCCCGATGCAACCGAGGGTGACACGGTTCGACGGTGGCACGGTGTTGGTCGCGGCCAGCAAGGGGCGGGCGGGCAGGGGAACACCGCCGAGGGCACCGGCGGCAGCGAGCGATCGGGTCAGGAAGCTACGGCGAGTCACAAGAGTCGTTTTCATCGGCAACGGGGGTGGCGGTGACGGACGTGTCGGCGAGGATGACGTTCACCCCCGGCTTTGGCGAGGCTGTTTTGCGAGGCCGACGGCAGGTCGCGGTTGGTGATCGGGCCGTGCCACTGCCCCAGGTGGCCGCAGCGCATGAGGGCGGTCCGGCCGATCTTCGAGTGGTCGGCGAGGACATAGACCGCGGCGGCGGCGGCGGCCATTTTCGCGAGCATCCGCGCCACGTCGGGAGAGCGGTGGTAGACGTCGCCGTTCAGGGCAATGGCGTCGGCACCGATGAACGCGAGGTCGCCGCGCAGCGATTCGAGGTTGGCTTCGGTGATGGCGCCGAGCAGGTCCGGGGAATCTCTCTGCAGGACGCCGCCCAGCAGGATGGTGCGGATGGACGGCGCGTGCTGCAGCGTCGCGGCCACCGGGAGGGAGGTGGTGATGACGGTGAGGTTCTTCCGGTCCTGCAGGGCCCGGGCCAGGGCGAGGGTGGTGGTGCCGGAGTCCATGAGCAACGTACTGCCGTCCGGGACCAGCTTGCTGGCGGTCTGGGCGATCTGGTGCTTGGCGACGTCGTTGATCTTGGACCGGTTGAGGAATTCGAACTCGAACAGCACGCGGTCGCGGGGCACGGCGCCGCCGTGGGTTCGCACGACCTTCCCGGCGGCTGAGAGCGCTTCGAGGTCGCGCCGGATGGTCATGTCGCTCACCCCGCAGGCGCGGGCGAGGTTCTCGACCGTGCAGCCGCCCTGGGAGGCGAGCAGGGCCTCGATCATGCGACGACGTTCCAGGGTCATGGACGGATCCGAGGTAGAAGCGCCGGGGCGAGCGGTCAAAGCCGCCAGGGCGACTGCATGGGACGGCGGAGCAGGAGACGGGCAGCATCGTCGCCTTCCGTGAGCGTTTCCATCCGGGGATCCCACTTGACGGGGCGTCGCAACCGGGCGGCCACATCGGCCAGCAGGCCGAAGTACGTGGCGTGGTGACCGGCCTCGACATCGGAGACCGGGGCCGTCCGCCGACTGACCGCCGTCAGAAAATCTGCGCCGTGGTTGGTCGAGCGGTGGAGCGGGCGATCGTCCGGTTTGAGCTGGATTTCGAGGAGGCGCTCGGGTTCCGCCCAGATGCCCGGGCGGTCGACACGGATCCAACCTTCGTCGCCGACGAAGCGGCAACCGCTTTCCTGCTTGCCGTCGTCGGTGTAGACCAACTGCAGGCCGCTGGCGTAGCTGAAAGTGCCCCGCCAGCCGCTGGCGTTGTCGGTGAAGCCTTCCGTGCGGTAGTTCGCACGGCACTCCAGTTCGAACGGCGCCTGCGCCAGTTCGGGACAACCCCACAGGGCGATGTCGAGGTGGTGGACGCCCCAGTTCACGATGAACCCGGCGCAGTAGTCCCAGATCAAGTACCAGTCCGGCCAGGCGACGCGACCGGGGTTATAGGGCTTCCGGGGGGCAGGGCCGCGCCAGCATTCCCAGTCGAAACCTGCAGGCACCGGTTGGGGATCAAGCGAGCCGCGATAGCTGGGCCGGTAGGAAGGGCCGGGCGCGCCGACCTCGACGCGCTGGAGCCTGCCGACGTAGCCGTTGCGGACGAGTTCGCAAGCGCGGCGGAAGCTGCCCTCGGAACGTTGCTGGGTGCCGGTCTGGAACACGATTCCCGCCTGGCGCACCGCATCGCGAATGGCCCGGCTTTCCTCGTAGCTGACGCCGAGCGGCTTTTCGCAATACAGGTGTTTGCCGGCTTTCGCGGCGGCGGTGGCAATGAGCGCATGCCAGTGGTCTTGGGCGGCGATGACCACGGCGTCGATGTCCGCGCGGGCCAACAACTCGCGGTAGTCGCCGGATCTCGCGCAGGCGTGGTCGCCATAGTGGTCATCGACGATCTGCTTGCACTTGGCTTGGCGGTCGGCGTAGGCGTCGCAGACCGCCAGCACGTGGGCCTGGGGATTGCCGACGAAGGCGCGGAGAAGGCCTTCGCCGCGACCGCCCACGCCGATAAAGCCCAGCGTGATGCGGCCACTGGGCGCAATGGTGCCGTCTGCCCCCAGCGCTGACGCCGGAACGACCGAGGGCAGGCCCAGGGCCGTGGCGGCGATGGCGGTCTGCCTGAGGAACCGACGACGCGATAGCGTCGTGGTGGGGGAGGTACCCTTGATCGGAAGATCAGGCCCGGGGGCTGTGAACTGCGGAAGGTGCAGGCTGGAAGCCCGCACCACAGGGGGCGTGCAGGCGCAGGCTGGAAGCCCGCACCACAGGGGCGTGGGAAGCGGCCTGTTCCTTGCGGGCCTGCTCGGTAACCCTGAACCTGAATGCGTCGGTAAACCGGACGCATGCCACACGCTTCGCGCGGAACGGACGGGCTGCGCCCGTCGCGCAGCGTCTGGAGTGCGGGGGTTCACCCCCGCTTTTCGTGCGCGGTTCACGGAGGGGCCGGGGATCGGGCATGGCAGTGTTCATGGGGCTCTATTGGGTGGAGGTGTTCGAAGTGCCGGCGGAGGCGGGTGGGTTCAGGGCGGTCGCGTGCAGCCGG
Organism: Verrucomicrobiota bacterium; assembly: GCA_027493615.1. Classification (GTDB taxonomy): domain Bacteria; phylum Verrucomicrobiota; class Verrucomicrobiia; order Limisphaerales; family J093; genus DSVZ01. The sequence goes on along the minus strand of JAOSKK010000034.1, from coordinate 133,975 downwards.
CGAATCTCCTCGGGGGACAAGGCGCGATCGTAGACGGCCGCCTCGTCGATCCGGCCGCTGAAGTTGGCGAAGTTGTCGTTGCGGCCGCCCAGGAAGAGTTCCTCAGACGCGGCGGCAGGGCTGACATCGACTTCACCGGCGAAGTCGAGTTGCCCGTTGAGATAGACTTGTACTTTTTGTCCCTCGCGAACCAGGACCACGTGGTTCCAGGTGCCGGGGCGCACGATTGTCCGGCCCACAAGCACCTGGCCCAGGGCGTTGCCGTTGTAGAAGAGGAGCCGACCCAGGTGATCCATGTGGGTGCCGCCGATGCCGAGATGGTCGCCCGGCGCACCCTGCGCGGCGTCCGGCCCACGCGAGAACAGGTAGCCGGTGACCGGGGCGACGTTGTTGGGGCGGTCATTGCAGAACCAGAACGAAACCGAGTAGGCCGAGCCCAGCCCTTTCATGAGGCCGCGCAACCGTCCCCGGCGAATCGCGCGGCGTGGTTGGTGGCCTGCCCCGAGGTGAAGGCGGGTGCTGGTATCCCCAGGTCGTACAACTCGATGTCTTCCTCGTAGGTCGCGTGCCGGGCCGCCGGGGTGCTGTCCAGAGCCTGGCGTCCGCCGAACCCGTTTTCACCGAGCCGCCAATAGGCCTGCGGTCGCGTGCCCAGCAGGGCCTGCGAGTAGATTCCCGACGGATCGGGCGGGACTTTGGCCAGCAGAGTTCCCGGCACTTCGAACGCGGCCAGTTGCACGCGACGGAGCACTTCGGCGGCGCCCAGGGTGCGGTCAAACACCGCGACTTCATCCAGCTTGCCTTCGAAGCTGTGGGCTGGCTCGCTCGCACCGCCGATGTACAGGGACGCCGCATCGGCCGGTCGCGGCGGCGGCAGTTCGCCGATGATCTCCGGCTGGCCATTCACGTACACGACCACCTCGGACCGGTCGCGGGTGAAGGCAACGTGGGTCCATTGCTTCAGCGGTAGCGACGTGGTGCCCGTGAGCGTTCGGGGATGGCCGGCGCTCGACAGCACGAGGCAACCGGCCGCCTCGTTTGTGCCGCCGATTGCCAACCGGTCGCCCCATTCAAAGAGGTACCCGGTGACTCCGCGGATCCGCGCTGGCAGGCCGTTCCAGAACCACAGCTCAACGCTGGCCTGCTCACCCGGGTGCGGGAGCGGCGCCATCATGCGGCCGCCGGCAAAGTGCGGCGCGCGGTTGTCGGTCTGCGCCCCCGAGAACGCTGGCGAGGCCGGCCCGTCCAGGTAGAACACCACGCCATCCTCGTAGCGGGCGGTTCGCTGATGGCGGGTGGCGTCCCGCGCCGCGGGAGCCACGAATTCCTCCATGCGCCAGTACGCGAGGGGTTCCGCCAGAAGGACGGATTGCGCGTAGGGGCCATGCGAGAGTTCGAGCGGGCGACGGGGCCGGCCGGTGACGTCTTCCAGCATCCCGAGCAGGGTCTCGACGATCTTGGGTTCGGCCTGTTCTTCAAGGCAGGCGGTCCGGCAGGCCCAGGTGTTGTAGCCGCCGAGCTTGTGCACTTCCGGGGGCGGGACGTAGCCGTCCTCGCCGTTTGCCAGTTCGAGGTTGACCAGCATCGGCAGGGGGCTCTGCGCCTTCAGCTTCAGGCTCGTGATGGCGAACACCTCGCCGGAGACAGCCGTGAGGCCGAGTTCCCCGAGGCGGAGGGCCTGCAGCTTGACGTTCACGATGGGGTTCTCCTCGAGCCAGAGCTGCTCGCGCGCGTACACCTCCGGGATGTTCTGCGGGAGACGGTCACCAATCGAAGCCACCTTCTCGCGGGCCCAGGCCAGGCGTTCGGGGGCCGGCATCCGCACCGGCAGGGGCAGGTCCCGATCACGCATCGCGAGCGGCACCCAATCCTGGTAGGCAATGCTCTGGCAGATTTCGTGGGCGCGCTGCGCGAGGTCCTCGGCATACCGATCCATGCTGATCGCCTGGGCGGGCTTGCTGTAGTCCATCCAGTGCTGATCGCCGCTGAACCCCTGGGACATGATGCCCACGAAGCCCGGCGCCGACCCGGCGGGATCCACGAGCCGCTGGATCTTTTCGGCGAACAGGCCGAAGTAGTCGGACGACACGGGGCCGCTGCCGCCGTGGTAATGCATGGCGTAGTTCGCCAGGACTGCCAGTGGGCGTCCGTCCCGTGTCTGGATGGCAATCACCGACAGGTCGGGATCCGGTGGCCCGGAAGGCCCGATGGCGTCCGGATTCCGGTGGCCCGGGTGCATGTTGGCGCGGACCGTCCGTTCGCCGAAGGGATCTGTGTCCACCCGGTCCGGTCGTCGGATCCAAGTGCGGGTGTGGGTGTGGTCGGGAGCCGGGGCCCGGCCCCAGCCAATGCGCGCCGGGGTCAGGCGATCGACCGCCCCGCGGAACGCCTCGACCACGCGCGGCAACAAGAAGGCCGGGTAGTGCGGATCCGGGGAGTGCCAAGCGCCTGCATGAGAGAGGGCGCGAAGTGGGTGTGGGTGGCGGCCAACAAGACGCGTTCAGGCAGCAGGCCGGTGGCGTCGTGGATCAGGGCCTTGGCCTGGTCCGCCAGATCGCGCGGGATGAGACAGGTATCGATGATGCCCAGCCCCACGCGGGTTTCGCCGTCATCGAGCACGAGGCAGCGCACGTGGAGCGGTTCCCGAACCTGGGTGGCGGTGGACGCCAGGAAACCGCCGTTGACAATGACCGGGAAGTTCGTGGGCGTGATGTCCACGGCGAAGGCGCCGGCGCGAAACACCCGGTCTGCGGCCCGGGCGGTCGGCAGTTGGAGAAGCAGCAGGGCAGTGGCGACACCGAGCCATGACGCTGGCCGGGCCGACGGCAGGTGAGGAATGAGCGAGCCTTGGGCAATGGTTTCGTTCATGGGAGTGGAGGATGGGGAGCGAGTGTGGTCCCCTGGCTAATCGCTATACACAACCGTCCAGTTGGGTCCGTGCTGGAAGTCGGGTTTGTTGTGCGTGGCCTGGAGGTACTGCGCATGACCGTCCACGAACATGATGTTGGCCCAGCCGAGTTGTTTCTTGTGATGCCAATAGGCATAGGTGGCGGGGAGGGGCCACGCGCCCATCCATTTGAAGCCGTAGACGACAAACGGTTCGCCGTGAATCAGGATGACCCGGCTCGGGTTCGGGACATCGCTGGACCGCTTGTTCCAGAGTCCCTTGGTGCCGTCGTTGTCGATGGCGCTGCTGTTGTAGCGATAGCTGATGCCCTGGGTGTGGAAGAGTGTCGGCAGTTCGTCGTAGGGCCAGCGCCCCTTCTTTGAGCCGGTGTCACTGGGGCAACGAAACAGCCGGTAGATCCCCTCGTTGTCGTTGGTGGTGACCATCTGCCGGGCGAACACATACGGGTTGAGCGGCCGGTCGGTAAAATCAAAATCGTCGATGCCGCGCTTGCCCGCCCAGCGGTGGTACGTCTCGACCGCGCCCGCGTTGGGGTCGCCGGGCGCGCCCGGCGCGTTGAGGGTGATGAAGCGGTCCCGGAAGTCATCCATGTAAAGCGCGTTGGCGATGTAGAGCTGGCGGAGGTTGCCCACGCAGTTGGAGCGTTTGGCTTTCTCCTTGGCCAGGCCCAGGGCCGGGAGGAGCATCCCGGCCAGGATCGCAATGATCGCGATGACCACGAGCAGTTCGATCAGGGTGAATCCCGCGACGGGCTGCTTGTGACCTGCCCGGAAGGGTGACCGGTGCGTGCGATGCTCGCCCCCGCGCCGGGTCGGGGGAACCGGGGGTATATGGGAAGCGCCCTGTTCCTCATGGACCTGCACCGGGTCCCGTATCCCCGGAGGCTGCAGGCTGGAAGCCTGCACCACCACTGCGAACCGGGGAGGCTGCAGGCTGGAAGCCTGCACCACAGGTTCCGGGGCAGACGAGACGCCTGCACCGCAGGGTCCAGGAGTTGGCAAAGGGTTGTCTTCATGTCAGCGACGCAGCCGGAAGAACTCGTGGGTGGCGCCGGGCGGGAAGGTCACCTTACGGAGGCCGCCTTCATCGACCACTGTCGCGCTTACCGGCACCCAGTTCGCGGGTGCAAGGCCGGGACTGGATTCCAGGACGAAGCTGTCCGGCGTGGCGGGCCAGGAGATCACGACGTTGCCCGCGCTGAGCTCAATCGCCAGCGCCGTGCCGCCGGTCTGGACCGCCGCGGCGCGGTAGTGTGCCAGGATCCTCTCCTGACTCAGCGGAGCGTCGAAGATCACGATCTCGTCCAGGTTGCCGGTGAAGCGCTGGGGCAGTGCGGGCTGGTCGTTGCGGCCTCCGAACGCCCAGGTCCCAGCGGTCCATTGCGTGCCCGGGCGAGGCGGCACGGAGGTGGCGGGAATGTCCACGGCGCCGTTGAGGTAGACGGTGACGGTGTTGCCGGCGCGTGCCAGGGCCACATGATGCCATTGACCCAGCGTGATGGGGCTGACGCCCAGGGCGTTGGCCGCCGCCCCGCCGTCGTAGACAAAGAGCTTGATGACGCCTCCGTCGCGGGTCAGGCCGAGGTAATCGCCGGTGTTGCTCGGCGCGGCCGGATCCCGGCGATGATAGAGGTAGGCACCCAGATCGCCCAGGGCCGTCGGCCGAAACCACAGTTCGATGGTGTAGTCATTGGTGCCGGACGCCACGCCCGTGGGGATGCCCAGGTAACCGTCGGTCGCGATCAACGGGCCTCCGGTCAAGCTCGGGCTGCGGTTGTCGTCCGGGAAGCCGGCAAACAGGGGAAGGCGGGGGCCGATGTCGTCTCCCTCACCGGTGCGGGAGGGGGCCTTGTGATAGGTGAAGTCGTTGCCGTTGCCGGAGGCGTCCAGGGCCACTTCGCCTCCCATGGCCTGGGGTTCCTCCAGGCGCCAGTAGGCTTCTGGTTGATCTGCCAGAACCGTCGCAGCGTAGTTGCCGGCGGATCCGGTGGCCGCGGCATAGTGCGCCTGCAACACGGACGGGCTGAGCACGCGGTTGTAGATCGCAATCTCGTCGAGGTTGCCGTCGAGACGCTGGGCCAGTTCGGGCATGTCGGTCCGGCCAGCAAACGCCCACGTTCCGTCCGACCACTTGGTGCCTTCACGCAGCGGCATGTAGGTGGCCGGGATTTCGATCTCGCCGTTCAGATACACCGTCACGAAATCGCCCTCGCGCTGGACGGCAACATAATACCACGCCGCGGTGTCCAGGACGGTCGGGCCGGTGGCGATCACGTCGGCACCGCCGTCATAGAGGAAGAGATTGGCACCGCCGCCCGCCGGCCAGATCCCCACGTAATCCCCGGTGTGGTCCAGGGCGTCGAGGTCGCTGCGATGATAGAGATAGGCGCCGATGCTGCCGACTGCGCCCCGCCGCAACCACATCTCGATGGTGTAGTCGTACACGTCGTTCAGGACTCCCGACGCGAAGCCGAGGTAGCCATCGGTGGCGGTCAACGGCCCCCGTAGAGTGTCGGCGCGCTGTTGCTGGCTTCGAAGCCAGGGAACTCCGGCGGCCGCGGCCCGACATCCGTGCCCGTCCCCGTCCGGGTGGGCGTGGCGTGATAGGTGAATCCATGCCCGTGACCCGACGCATCGATGGCGTCCGTGGCGCCGGCCGGCCGGGTTTCGTCGAGCTTCCAGTACGCGACCGGGGCATCGACGAGCAGCGCGTTGGCGTAGGTGGGCGTGACAAAGGCGGCGTTGAAATGCCGCAGCACGGTCGTGCGGTCGAGGACCTGGGGGTAGATCGCGATTTCATCGATCTCGCCGGCGAAATGCTGGGCCAACGCCGGTTGGTCCGTGCGCCCGCCGAAGGCCCAGGTACCGTCGGTCCATTTGGTGCCTTCGCGCAGCGGCATGCGCGCCGCGGCGATTTCGACCTGACCGTCGAGATACACGGTCACGTCCTCGCCCTGCCGCACCAGGGCCACGTGGTACCACCGATTGGTGACAATCTCCGTCCGCCCGGCCGCGATGATGTCGGCGCCGCCGTCGTAAACGAACAGCGTGACGTTGCGGCCGGCCGGCCAGAGCCCGAGGTAATCGCCGGTGTTGGTGAGCGCATCGAGGTCGCTGCGATGATACAGATAGGCTCCGATGCTGCCGACGGGTCCCCGCCGGAACCACAGCTCCGCCGTGTAGTCGTTAGCATCGGGCAACACCCCGCTGGCCACCCCGAGGTAGCCGGTGCCTGGCATCGTGGGAGCGTTGTTGGTGCCCTCGAATCCGGCATACACCGGCGGGCGCGGTCCGACTTCTGTGCCCGTGCCGGAACGGTAGTTGGTCTGGTAGGGGAAACCATGATTGCCGGGCGTCGCGTCGGCGGCGGTATCGGTGCCCACGACGACGGCCGTTTCGTTGAGGCGCCAATAGGCCTCGGGATTCCTGGCCAGAACCGCTTCATGATAGCGCCCGCCGGCCCGGGTCGCGGCGCTGAAGTTGGCTTCGATGGCGGTGGCGCTGAGGGCGCTCGGGTAGACCGCGATCTCGTCGATGTTGCCGTTGAACCGCTGGTTGAGCGCGGGCACGTCCGAGCGGCCGCCGAATGCCCAGGAGCCATCCGTCCACTTGGTGCCTTCCCGCGGCGGCATGTAGGTGGCGGGGATTTCGACCTGACCGTTCAGGTAGACCGTCACGTTCTCTCCCTCGCGCACCAGCGCGACGTGGTTCCACGAGTCGGCCCAGATGTCGGTGAACCCGAACCCGTTCACACCCGTGCCCGGCGTGCCGTCGTAGATGAACAGGTAGACGAAGTCCCCGTTCTGCACGAGGCCCAGGTAATCCCCGGTGTTGCTGGGCGCATCGAAGTCACTGCGGTGATACAGGTAGACTCCGAGCGTCCCCACCGGGCCGCGTCGGAACCACATCTCCACCGTGTAATCGTTCTGGCCCGCGAGCACGCCCGTGGGCCGGCCCACGTAACCGTCATTGGCCACAAGCGGCCCCCGACCAGCGTCGGAGCGGCGTTGTCGCTGGTGAACCCCGGAAACTCCGGCGGACGCGGTCCTTCATCTGGGCTGGTGCCCGTCCGCGTCGGCGTGGGTTGGTAGGCGAAGGAGTGGTCGTGGCCGGAGGCATCGGCGGCGACGAGTTCCCCCGTGATCGCACGGGTCTCGTTGAGCCGCCAATACGCGGCCGGGCTGTCGGCGAGCACGGCGGTGGGGTAGGCAGGTTCGGCGGCGGACAGCCGGAGCGGCAGGGTCACCAGCCAGCCGCAAGTCATGCACCGGGCCAGTGCGCCGGCGGGCGTTGCGCGTGAACGGGTCGCGGGTGGACGGGCCGTGGGCGGAAGCGCAACAGCTCGCGTCGTGTGGGGTCGGATCGCCTTCATGCGTCAGGGATCTGTTCGGTGTGATGTTTGAATGTGTTCGTTTACGCCCGCTGGCAAACCAATGTCAACTATGATCCTCGTTGGATCGCGTTCGACGTGGGGCGACACGGGGCTTGTGATGGGGGTGGAGGGTGAATGTCCCTCTACAGCGGGCCTTTCGCCGGCCGGGGCCCCGGCTTGAGCCTGCTGTTACCCGGAGGCGGTCGCTCTCATCTCCCCGGCCCGAACGGTCCGTTGACGAGCTTGTGTGTGGGTTCCCGGGGGTCAGGTCACTCGAGCGGCAGGAAGGTCAGCGTGCCGGCGATCATGTCGGGGATGATCAGTTGGCGGTGTTCGCGGTCGTGGAAGAAGTCGGCCGCGGTCGTCAGGCCTTCGAGCAGCACCCGGGTCCGTCCCGTGGTCCGGTCGTGGGCCCAGACCTTGCCGAGGGTCCAGCTCGAGACGTAGATGACGTCGCCCTCCACCTCCACGGCGTCCGCGCCGCGCAGGCCGGTGGTCAGGACTTCGAGCGTGCCGTTGCGCCAGGACACGATGTTGCCGGTGAAGAAGTCGCCCAGGATGAGGGTCTCCTGCGCCTTTGTGCCGCTGACCGTGACGCCGTTGGGAAAGCGCAGGCGCGGGTCGCCCGGGGGCACCACGAGGCTCACCTTGCCATCGAGACCCACGCGATAGACGCAGCCTTTGGCCGGCAACGCCCGGGCCTGGGGACTGTCCAGGGCCCACAGGGTGCGTTCCTTGGACGGATCCAGCATGGGGCCCGGCAGGCTCATGTCGGTGACATAGACCGCGCGGCCGTCGAGGCTGGCGGCGACGTCGTTGAGGAACTCGACCGGCTGGGGGAAGTCCTTCGCCCCGGCCAGGCGGCTGACCTGGCCTTGGGCGTCGATTTTGCACACGTCTGTCTCGTCGGCCGTGACCAGAAAGCCGCCCACGAAAGCGATGCCTTTGGGTGCGTTCAACCCCTTCGCGAACACGGACACACGGTCGCCGTCGACGACGTGGATCGCGCCGTCCCCGGGCACGTCGCCGCCGATGATGGTGACGTAGAGTTTGCCGTCGAAGCCGCGACAGACGCTCTCGGGCTGTTCGCCCACCTTGATCTGCCTGGGTGCCTGCGCCCCCAAGCCGACACTGCGACCGTCAGGGCGAGCAGAGACAGAAATCGGGTTTTCATAGGCATGCGCGAGGCTCCATCGGGGGTTCCCGGGCGTCAATCCGATTCCCTATCCTGTCTGCAGCGCAATGAAGACGCTGGACCCTGGAGCCGCGACAAGGCGCAGAAGGCTCAAGATCGGGATCGCTTGCGGCTTTTGCGCTTCTTTGCGGCAAGGCTGAGGCCGGTTCCGCGACGGAGCTTGGGGACGGGGTGTTGTCACGGCGTCATATTTCCGGTAAAAGCGACGCCATGGTTGCGCTGCACCCGTATCCATCTCGGTGCGTGATGTTTCTGGGCGCCCGTCCCTTTCGCACCGACGACGGGATCGAGGCGCTTCCAGTCGCCGCGCTCCTGCGGGAACTCGACGCCCGAACGCTTTAAGCTGGTTCAACTGACGCGGTGTTCGACGCCTCGCCGCAGAAACCGCTACGCCGGCAGGTCCAGTTCGCGCAGCAGGCTTTCACCTTCCCGGCGGGCTTCGGCGGCTTGGCCTTGTTCCCCGGCTTCCTCCAGGAGTTGCGCAAGAGAGTTCAGGGTCCCGACCAGAGACGGCGCAGTCACATGGTGTTGAAGCTGAGGGGCCGCATGCACCATCCTTCGCCGGCTCAAGGCCAGCCGCTGGTGTAGGAGGGCCGCCGGGAGTTCACCGCGGACGCGGTGCCATTGGGCGCGGACTTCGTGCCACCCGGCCAGCGCGGCTTGGACACCCGCCAGCAGCAGGCTGTCTCGCAACGGGTCCAGGAGCGGCCACGCTTCGGCGAGGTCCGACTCGACGGTCGTCAGGTCACCCAGCGCCAGAGAGCAACGGCTCCGCAGGATCAGAAGTCGGGCTCGCGAGGTTTGGGCGATGGGCTCGGACCCGACCACTTGGAGGGCTTCCTGGGTGCAGGCGAGGGCAGCGGCGGGATCCTGACAGTCCAGCAGGCACCTCGCCTCGCTTTCCAGCGCGAGGCAAACCGCGGCGTACGCTCGGTCGAACTGCCGGGCCACGGCAGTCGCCGCTCGCGCGGCTTTCAGCGCGGCCTCGTGATGGCCCAACGCGGCCAGCAGATGACTCAAATGCAACTGGTGGCACATCACCAGCCCCTGCTCACCTCGCGTGGTGGCGGCCGTAATGAGCTGCTCGTAACAGGTGATTGCGGCGGCCCACTGGTGCGCTCCCAGTTGCCTGGTGAGTTCCTCGTCGAGGTGGCGGTCGGGTGAAGGGTGTTCCTCCATCATCCGCCCGGCCTCCAGAACCGCCCTCAGGGCCGCGGCCTCATGTTGCTTCGCGTTCGCATGGGTGACAGGCTCGTTGGCGGCCGCCAGGGCGCGGACGAATTCTGGAGACGGCTCATAGGTCGACTCGGGCGCGTTCTCGGGGTCCATACGACGGGGAGAGAATGGACGGTGCCCCCGGGGTTGACGAACCTTTTCGGTAACCGGCCGAAGGTGGAGAGATCCCTTGGCGTCCGGGGCCCTGCCCGGCGACCATGGGCGTTGGCAGTGCAGGCGGGACGCCCGCACCACAGGTTCATGGAGCGTTTCCCTCCTCCCAATTCCCGATGTTCGGAATCTGCGGAGGATTCAACGGCCACTTTGGTCTGGCGCCCACCCAGCGATCGTGTACCAACGGGTCATGCCCACGAACTCGATCGCCCTGCGGCCGGCCGCGGCGTTGGTCTGCCTCCTGATGACCAATCCCTTACCCGTGCCTGCGGCCCAACCGTCCGCCGGCACCCACGGCACGTGGCCCCAGGAATATACCGTTCAGCGGGACGATGCCGCCGGCCAGCTCACCTTGAGCACGCCCTACTACACCGTGCAGCATGACTTGAAACGGGGCGGGGCGATCGCCTCGATCCGGCTCACCCACGGCCGGGCGACCAACCTGCTCGTGCAGCCCGTGGCCGCGCGAATCACGGATGAGACCGGCGCGGGCTTCACGGACTTGAACGATCCGCAGGCCCGCGTGTCCCACCGCCGCGAAGGCGCGAAGGAGATCGTCACGGTCGAAAGCCGGCTGCGGGACGAACCAGGGCGGGAGGCGAACGTGTCGCTCCGGACCGTGTTCGAGTACCGGTGGGGCTACGTGAAAGTGCGCCGGGAATTCCGGGCTGGGAGCGATGCGGTGCGTGTGCGCGAGGTGTGTCCGCTCTTCACCGTGCTGGCGCCCAACCTCTCGGAGTACGGCTATCGCGAAGGGCTGATCGAGGAAGAAGGCGCGGCACCGTTCGCGTTCGGGAGCAATCGCTGGGGCAAGCTCCGGCGCGGTCATCCGTCGGATCCGCCGGTGGCGATGACGCACCTGCCGCGTTCGGTGCTCCTGGCGGATCCGGGCGTCGAGGGCCTGGAGTGGTTTGCGGGCTCCGACCTTGGGCCATGGGAGCACTCGCTTGAGGGACGCCGGGGCCAGGGTCGATGCGTCCTCGAGGCGACCCAGAATCCGCCCGGCGTTGCCCTCACGCTCGCCACTCATCACAGCCCTACGAATGCGTCGGCTTTGCCGGAGATTCTCGCGCTCGAGAGCCATCTCGGCTGGCCGCTGCTCGAAGGCCGGGCGCCGCGGCCCTGGCTGCACACGTCCTTCAATCGCAACCGCGGCGACTGGGTTTCCAGCGACGAGATCCGGCGCTGGGCCGAGCGCGGCATCCAGACGGTGCACTGCCACAACGACGGCGATTACTACGACGACGGGCTGTTCTGGCGCGACGGCTCCTACCCGCCGTACCCGGACATGGACAAGTACGACCGCGTCATTGCCGACTGTCATCGGGCAGGCATCCGGGTCGCGACCTACTTTTCAAACAAGGAACTGCACCCCAGCACGGACGAGTTTCGGCGGCAGGGGCAGACCTGGGGCCGGATGGATTCCCAGGGGCGGCTGCAGCACAACATCTATCGGGGCACAAACGAGTTTGGCGCTCAGATGTGCCTCCGCTCGGGCTGGCTCGACTTCCTCAAGTTCTCCATCGGCCGCGTGCTGGATCACCACCGACTCGACGGCGTGTACTTCGACTGGAATGTCGCGCTCCACTGCCGCAACCCGCGCCACGAAGGCAAGCCGGCGGACGCCACCGCCGCCGGCCATTGGGACATGGACGAGTTGCTCGACCTGATGGAATGGACCCGCCGCCGCGTGGGGCCGGACGGGATCGTGATTGTGCACAACACCACGACGCCGGTGTTGGCAGCCGAGAACTTCGCGGACTACGTGGTGGCGAACGAGTGGGGGTACGGGGCGTGGAAGGACCAGGGACCGTCGCTTGAGGAACTGCCGCTGGAATGGTCGCTGGTGGGCGCGCGGGCCCGGGGCGTCATCAGCTACGGCCAGTTGAACGCGCAATCGCCCCGGCGACTGCACCGGGTGTTCGCGCTTGAGGCATTGCTGAGCGGCGTGACCCCTGGCCGGCGAGTCCGGAGGCGTTCGAGTTTGTGTCGCTTCTGAAGCCCTTGGGGGACCTGACGACCTACCGGTTCGCGGACTGGCGCAACACGGCGGTACGGCTCGAGGGCACGCGCTGTGGTGCCGCCGTCTACAGCCGGCCGGGCGAAGCCTATCTGCTGCTCGGCAACCTGCAGCCGGAGCCGCAGACTGTCCGTTGTTCCGTGGATCCTGCGAAGTTCCCGCATCCCCTCGCTTCGCCGACTGCGGTCGTGGTGCTGGGGACGGAGCCGGGCTCGGGTTCTGACGCTCCGCCGACCGAACCGGCGAAGCTTGACCTTCCGCGATTGCTGGGTGCCGGCGTCGAACTCACGCTCCCGGGTGACGGTGTTGTGACGCTTCAGGCTCGGTGACGCGGGATTCGCCATGAGGCATGGAACAAGCAACAGTGGTGGCAGGCCTCATCAGGCTGGAGTGTGGGGCGCGGCGACACCGAGGCGAACCACCCGGTCGAGGCGAACCTCCGCCTCTCTGCTCCGCTCGATGCTGGCGGCCAGTTCGCCACGCCCCACTGCGCCCGACCCGCCGTCCCGGCGGAGGTAGCTCGCCTGTTGCGTTCGATCACGGAACAGGGGCAGATGGAAGGCAGACTCCAGAGCCAGAGAGCATCGTCAACCCAGGCGCCTGGCGCCGTCGGTGGCGGAGCACTCCCCGTCCGAGCCGACCTCTGCGTCCTTCGTGTCTCCGCGGTGGCGGCGTAGGATTGTCCACCGCAGAGGCGCGAAGATCGCAGAGGGGCCGGGCCATGGCGCCGCGCGCCTCGGGCCACGGCTCAGGGGCGGTGTCCGAGTGCCCGGCGGTGGTGGGGACTGGGGTTGGGTGAAGACCCCGAAGCGGACGCTCGGGTCGAACCACGCGGTCGCCTCACCTGGGTCGTTGGCGATCAACGATTGGATTGTCTTCCTTGAAAAACCGAGGCTTCGTTCCGGTTTCTCAAGGATGACAGGCTCCGCCTCCTTACTTGCGTGAGATTGTATTCATAAAAAATTGAATCATAATATCTTAGCAATTAAACTCGAAATATCGGAATGACGCTCCGGATTTTCATGGTTAATCTTCCGCCGTGATCAAGCGAACCAAGTATCTCGACCGGCTAACGACGCGGCTTGAGGACTATCCGGTCGTGGCGTTGCTCGGGCCCCGCCAGATCGGCAAGACGACCCTCGCGCAGCAGTTCACGGCGGGCCGGGCGGCGCGCTACTTCGATCTGGAAAGCGCAGCGACGCAGGACCTGCTGCAGCGGCCAGCGGCGGTGCTCGAACCGCTGACGGGGTTGGTGGTGATTGACGAGGCGCAGCGGATGCCGGAGCTGTTTCCGTTGCTGCGGGTCTGGGCGGACCGGCGTCCATTGCCGGCGCGGTTTCTGATCCTGGGCAGCGTGTCGCCCTGGCTGATGAAAGGAGTGACGGAGTCGCTGGCGGGCCGGGTGTCGTTCGTGGACGTAGGGGGACTGGGGTTGGGTGAAGTGGGGGCGGAGGAGCATCGGCGGCTGTGGTGGCGGGGCGGTTTCCCGGTGCCCTATCTGGCGGAGACGGACGAACAGGCGCGGCAGTGGCAGGAGGACATGGAGCGCACCGTCATTGAGCGCGACTTGGCGCAGTTCGGCGTGAGCGAGTCGCCCGGCGTGATGCGGCGGTTCTGGGCGATGGTAGCGCACTATCATGGGCAGACATGGAACAGCACGGAAATCGGACGTTCACTGGGCGTCACGGAGAAGACGGCGCGGCGGTATCTGGATGCGCTGACGGCGACCTTTCTGGTGCGGCAGTTACCGCCATGGTTCGAGAATCTGGCCAAGCGTCAGGTCAAGGCGCCGAAGGTGTACATCCGCGATTCGGGAATGCTGCACGGGCTGCTGCATCTGGCCACTCCACAGCGGCTGGAGGAGCATCCCAAGCTGGGGGCGTCATGGGAGGGTTTTGCTCTGGAGCAGGTGCTGCAGATCACGGGCGAGCGCGACGCCTATTTCTGGGCGACGCACGGGGGCGCGGAACTGGATCTGCTGGTGGTCGTGCCGGGCCGGGAATCCTACGACCTTGGGCCGAAGGTCGAAGTTGTGTCCATTCTGCACCTGGTCGAGCGGTTGGCCCGCCTGGCAGAGGAACTGAAGGCATGAGAAGCCGGGATTCCATCGGTGACAACCGCCCGTGGCACGGTTCAAACGCGTCGTCGGCGATGAGCAGAGGACTGGACAACCATGAAGACTCGAGACTTCATTCGCGATCGATTCAAGCAGCGGCTCAGATGCCGCTGGCCGGATGCCGTCCGCAACACCACGCATTCCGCCGGGCGTACGCGGGTTCGCGCATCTGATCCTACCTGTTGCCAAACAATGAGTTGCCTATCGCGATTGCGATGGAGGGCAGAGGCACGTACGCAAGGGTGACGAAAGAATAGTGTCGGCGAGCGAGGAAAACTTCTGGCTTTCCAGTTGTCATGGCCCCTATGGATTTCTCATGACTCGTTGGAGAGTCCAGGGGCCGCTCAGCCGCAGTTCGACGGGACGGATGTGGTGTGAAGGGGTCGGCGTTCGGGCGAAACTTCGCTGCCAGCGATGAGCACTCGCTTCATCCACACGGCTGACTGGCAACTCGGCAAGCCCTATGCCGGAGTCGAGAATGACGACAACCGGGCCTTGCTCCGCAACGAACGGTTGGAGGTGCTCAGGCGTATCGGGGAAGCGGCTCAAACCTACCATGCCGAGTTTGTGCTGGTGGCCGGCGACCTCTTCGATTCGCCCAGTGCCACCCGGCCCGTAGTAGCGGCCGCGTGCCGCGCCATCGGTTTGATGGGCGTGCCCGTGTACGCCATCCCGGGCAACCATGATCACGGGGGCCCGGGCAGCCTGTGGGAGCAGGACTTCTTCCGGGGCGAGCGCGAGAAACTGGCGCCGAACCTCACCGTGCTGCTGACGCCGGAACCGGTCGAACTCGACACCGCCGTGCTCTTCCCCTGTCCACTCCGACATCGGCGCGAGACGGTGGACCCGACCGCCTGGCTTCGCTCCGTCGAGGGTCTCGATGCTCGTTTTGGCGACAAGACCCGGATTGTCCTGGCGCACGGCAGTGTCCAGGATTTCGGGCCCGTGGCCGATGAGGATGAGGCAGACGGTGCCCCGGCGAACTTTCTCGACCTGGGGTGCCTTGACGACTCGCAGTTCGACTACCTGGCGCTCGGGGATTGGCATGGGACCAAGCGGATCACCGCCAAGGCGTGGTATGCCGGCACACCCGAGTTGGACCGCTTCCTCAAAGGGGGTGGATCACGATCCGGGTAACATCCTGGTCGTCGAAGCCCGGCGCCTTGAAGATCCCGTGGTGGAGTCTGTCCGGACGGGCGCAATCGGCTGGCACGAACTCGCGTTCCACTTTGCCGAAGACAGCGGCTTGGGCTTGTTGGAGCAGCAGGTGGACGCCGCGATGAGGGACTGGGCGGGCCGTCATCTCCTTCATCTCCACCTCTCGGGTGCGCTGGGCCTCGAGGCCGCCGATGGACTTGCACAACACCTCGAGACCTGGAGGGCCCGTCTGCTCCGGCTCAAACTCGATCACCGGATCACGCTGGCTCCCTCCGCCACCGAGCTTGAGGCTCTCGCCCAACGCGCCGGCGACCCGCTGATCTCGCGGGTGGCCAAACGGTTGATCGCCGAACTCGATGTCCCGGGCGAAGCGGGTGCCGTCGCCCGTATCGCCCTGCGCGAGCTTTACGCCGCCTGCAAGGAGGTCTGACAGCCACCGCCCATGCAGCTCCTCTCCGCCATCGTCCGCCGCTACCGAGTCCACCTTGAACTCTCCGTGGACTTCGATCCGGCGCGGACGCTCCTGGGCGGCCCCAATGAGGTCGGCAAGAGCACCCTGATCGAGGCCATCCATCGGGCTCTCTTCCTCAAGGCACGGATTACCGGCGCCGCTCGGGATAGCATGCTGCGTCTGCCGCACGACGGGGCGCCTGAAGTGGAGCTGCAATTCCGCGCCGCTGGCCGCACCTACCGCCTACAGAAGCGGTTTGCCGGGACCAACGGTTCTACCTGGCTGCGGGATGACGCCGGAGTGGCTCTGCAGGGCGAAGAAGCGGAGTCTCGCCTGGCGGAGATCCTCGGCGTCGAGGCTCGTAACGGAGGACCCGGTGCCAGGAATCGCGCGTTCCAGCAATGGGCGCATCTGTGGGTCTGGCAGGGCAAGGCAGGCGACGATCCCGCCGAGCCGATCGCCGCCGAGCAGTCCCGCCTCCTTCAGCGCTTGCAGGCCATGGGTGGAGCGGCCGCCCTTCAGTCTGACCGTGACGCCCGCGTGGCCCGGCACTTCGCCAAGGCCCGCGACTCGATCTTCACCCAGCAAGGCCAGCCCAAGGCAGGTTCGGAGCTGCACAGGGCCGAACAGGCGCTTGCCGGGGCCGAGTCCGAGCGCACCTGCGCGGCCGAACGCGTGCAGCGCCTCGAGCAGACCGCGGCCGACCTGGAAAGCGCCTCGCGGGACCTGGCCGCCGCCGCGCAGAGCCTTCAACGCCTCCGCCAGGAACAACAACAGGTGGACGCCAGGCTCCAGCAGCTCGCGCGGTTGCGGGTCCAGGAGACCGAACAACGCCAGGCCGCAGCCACCGCAGCGCAACACCACGCCGCACTGGAAACGGCCAACCGCCAGATCCTCACCACCCGCACCGAACTCGGCGCCGTCGAGCAAGCCCTTGCTCCGAAGTCCGAGCAACTGCGCCAGCTCGAACAGGCCCGGGACCAGGACCGCCGTCGCCTGGCGGAAGCGGACGCCAGATCCCGCGGCTGCAACGACGCCGCGCGGCTCGCCCGCTTACGCCACGAGCTCGCCTCGGCCCAATCCACGCTGTTCGAGAAAACCGCGCTGCACGCCAGACTCACGGATAAGGCCCGGACCATCGCTGAACGGCGCGATGCCATCGCCGCCCTCGAGGGTGAGCTGGCAAACCTGCCAGCCATCACCCGAACCAAGCTGGAGCGCATCCAACGACTGGAGACCAACTGCTCGACCGCCGCCGCTGCCCTCCAGGCCATGGCCGCGGAGATTGAGGTCCTCGCCTCGGACCAGCCCGCCCTGATTGGCGACGACGCAGTCCCCGTCGGGCAAAGTCGCATCCTGACCGCCGACACCGAGGTGCGCCTTGGCGAAGCGATCCGGCTCCGCATCCGGCCTGGTGGCGGCACCAGCCTCGCGGCGGCTCGTGCGGCCCGAGATGATGCCCAGCGAAAGCTCCAGAATGCTCTTGATGGACTCGGTCTGGCATCGGTTCAGGCTGCCCGCGAGGCCCAGGCGCGCCGCGACGAACTCACCTCCCGGCTCGAACAGACCCGCGCCGAGCTCGCCGGCCTGGGCGCCGACCACTTCGACGACGAGTTCCAGGCCGCGCAGGCCGAGTGCGCCGGTGCCAAGGGAACCGTGGACCGACTCCAGGCGCTGGTGCCCGGCGCCCCGCTGCCATCTGACAAAGCCGCCGCCGACGCCCAGGCCAGCGCTGCCCGGGAAGCCCTCCGGGAGGCGGAAACCGCCGACGCCGAGGCCAGGTCCACCCGCGATGCCTGTGCCGTGGCGTTGGACGCCCGGGACGACGACCTTGCCCGGCGCCGGCAGGAGCTCGAGACCCAACAGCGCCAGCGGAACGATCTCCAGGCCCAGCAACGACTTCTCCTCCAGACCCACGGCCCGGACGAAGCCCGGGCCGAAGCCCTGGCGCAGTCGCAGACGACCCGGACCACCGCCGAGACCGCCCTCCGGCTCACCCGCGAAGCCATCGAGGCGCTCCAGCCCGACTTGCTCGAAACCGACCGCGTCCGCCTGGCGCGGGCCCTCGAACAGAAGACCAGTGAGCACACCGAGGCCGGCAAACGCCAGGCGATCGCTTTGGGCGCCCTTCGTTCCGACGGTGCCGAGGATCCCCAGGCCGCGCTTGCGGAAGCCCAGGCCCGGGCCCGGGCCGCCACCGAAGTGCGTGACACCGAACGGCGCCGGGCGCAGGCCATCGATCGGCTCCACCAGCTCTTCCTGGACGAACAGCGCACCCTCGCCGCTCAGTTCACCCAGCCTCTGGCCGACAAGATCTCCGGCTACCTCCGGTGCCTGTTCGGGCCGGACGCCCGCGCGGGAGTCACCCTCGAAGACAGCCAGTTCACCGGGGTGCGCCTCTTCCCGTCCCTCCACCGACGGGGCGGAACTGGACTTTGCCCAGCTCAGCGGCGGGGCCCGGGAACAGGTCGCGGCGGCGGTTCGGTTGGCAACGGCCGAAGTCCTGGCCGGGAACCACGACGGCTGTCTGCCGGTGGTGTTCGACGACGCCTTTGCGTACTCCGATCCCGAGCGGGTGATCCGGCTGCAGCGCATGCTGGACCTCGCGGCCGGTCGCGGGCTTCAGGTCATCGTGTTGACCTGCAACCCGTCCGACTACGCGGCCCTTGGGGCCAGGACCATCCTGCTGCCGTCACCGTTCCGCGTGCCTTCCCCGCCTCCGGCTGTAGCCGCTACCCCCCTTCCCGAGAATTCAGAAGCCCTTCCTCAACCCACCGCCCCCTCCGCCTCGGCGACCGCTCCGGACACACCGCTGGCAACGGCTTTGCCCCCCGGCACGTCGGCGGTGCCGGTCACGGTCACCGCGGAGCTCCGCGACGCCTTTCTCGCCGCGCTCGACGCCGCAGGCGGATCGGCCGGAAACCAACGCCTGTGCCGCGCACTTGGCTGGGACGAAGCCACCTACCAAGCCGTTAAGAAAGACCTTCTCGCCACCCGCACCATCCTCCCCGGCCGCGGCCGCGGGGGAAGTGTATTTCTCAGAAGGGAATGACCCAATGTATGCTGCAAACCCCCAGCCAACTGGCCCACACATCAATGAACCGTGACGAGAACGAGTGGGTCAGCATCGGCACGCAGTTCGGCGCGGACTCTCCAGCGGACGCCGCGCCGTCCGAAAAGCAGTGGGCCACCCTGTTCAAAGGTACCCTCGCCGAGCAGGGGCCGAAGCCGCCGTTCCTACGCCACGGCGACAACGCCCAAATCACATGCTTGTGAAACCGTGAAACTGTGATACCGTGATGCCGTGAAGAACATTACCATCTCGGTGGATGACGATGTTTATCGTCAGGCCCGCATCAAGGCGGCCGAGCAGGACACCTCCATCTCGGCTCTGGTGAAGGGTTATCTGGTCCGTTTGATCAACGGCACGGATGCGGGTGGTCAGTCCGAATTTGCCCGGCTCGCCGCCGAGGAGGAGCGGCTTCGTGAGCGTCTGTTTGCCGCCGGCAAGGGGCTCCGTTCTGCCGACAATCTTTCCCGTGACGCCTTGCACGACCGCGATGCGCTTCGTTGACACCAATATCCTGATCTACAGCGTCAGCCCCTGCCGGAGGACGCCAAGAAGCGCGCGGTGGCCGTCGCTCTCCTGCAGGCGCGGGATTTGGTTCTCTCCATCCAGGTGCTCCAGGAGTTCTACGTGCAAGCCACCCGTCCCACCCGTCCCCGAAGTCTCACCCACGACGAAGCCGCCTCCTTCATCTCCACCTGGCTGCGTTTTCCCGTCCAGGAAAACACCGTCGCGGTGTTCCAAGCCGCCCTCGCCGCCAAGGCCCGCTATCAACTCTCCTACTGGGACGCCGCCATCCTCGCGGCCGCCCGCGCCGCCGGCTGCCGCGAGGTCCTCTCCGAAGACTTGAACCCCGGCCAGGACTACGACGGCCTCACCATCGTCAACCCCTTCGCCCTCTGAGCCGCCATGCCAGGCAAGTCCCTCCTCGAAGTCCAGTTGACTACCTCCGCCTTCGGCCCTTGCGCCGCCGTGCAGGCCCGGACCGCCGTGGGTGAACCTGCCGTTCCTGCCGAAGCTGCCGAAGCTGCCCTGTGGCAGGCTCTGGGCACCGCCCGCACGGCGCAGAGCCAGCGCGAACAGCTCGCCCAGCAGCTCGAACAGGCCCGTCGGGAGCTCGAAACCGCCCAGGCCGCTGCTGCCCAGGCCAGCCGCGCTTTGGAGGAGCGGATGCGACTCGCTGGCCTCCAAGCCACTGAGGATCTCGAGCCGCTGCTGGCGCGCCTCGAACAACGCCAGACCCTTCGGTCCCGGGTCGAGACGATGCGTGACACCCTGGTCGGGCTGGCGCGCGGCCAGACCGTGGACGAGTTCCTGGCGCGCGTCCGGAGCGAGGACGCCGGCACCCTTGGCGAGCGCAAGGCAGCCGTCCTCCGGGAGCAGGAGGAGGCTTCTGCCAACCTTGCGCCGGTCCGCGAATCCGTTTTCCGGCTCCGGACCCAGAAGACGGCGCTCGAACGGGCCGGGGACGCGGCGGCGAACTTCCGCCAGCAGACCGAGCTGTGCGCCGCCGTGCTGAAGCGCGATGGCTCCCGCTTCCTCCGCCTCCGCCTCGCCATCCATCTGCTCCAGCAGCAAATCGAACGATTCCGGACAGAAAACCAGGGCCCCTTGCTGGAAGAGTCGGGGAGGATCTTCCGCGAACTGACCCGCGGCGCGTTCGCCGCCCTGAGCACGGAGTACAACCGCCAGGACCAGCCGGTTTTGGTCGCAGTCCGCCCCAACCAGGAGCGGGTGTTCGTGGAAGGGCTCAGCGATGGCACGCGTGACCAGCTCTACCTGGCCCTGCGACTGGCCGCCCTCGGGCGCTACGCGGACGGACACGAACCCATGCCGCTGATCCTCGATGACCTCCTGATCACCTTTGACGATGAGCGGGCGCAGGCGGTCCTTGCGCAACTGGCCACGCTGGCCCGGCGCACCCAGATCCTCCTCTTCACCCATCACCTGCACCTCGTCGAACTCTGCCGCCGGACACTCGGGAGCGACCAGTTCCGCCTGCACCAACTCAGCCCCGCCGACCTGTCCACCAGCCCCCCGTCCACCTCGGCCTGCGACCCGAAGCGTCCGCGTCGGAATCCGTCCAGGATCCCTTGCAGGGCTCAGGGCTCCTGTCTTTCCCACCCAGCGCCACACGTGCTGCCTCGCACGCCATCGTTCCTGACGCCCCTGACGCCCCTGATGCCCTGGTACCCTCGCCCCTGCCTGCCACTTGGCCGCCTTCGCCCCCTGCGTTGCCCACGGTCACCGCGGAGCTCCGCGACGCCTTTCTCACCGCGCTCGACGCCGCGGGCGGATCGGCCGGAAACACAACCTTGCGCCGCGCACTTGGCTGGGACGAGGCCACCTACCAGGCCGTCAAGAAAGACCTTCTCGCCACCCGCACCATCTTTCCCGGCCGCGGCCGCGGGGGAAGTGTGTCTCTCAAAGGAGAATGACCCAATGCATGCCCGCCATCCCCAGCCAACTTGCCGAAGCCCACGTGGTGGAGGCATGATGTGTGAGCCATTGCGGTAACGCGTACGTTTGCCATGTCCTCGGATCTTACGTTTATCACTAACCAGGGTGGCCAGAACCTGAGCGACCGGTTCGGGGTCTTGCTCGGCGACAACACCCGGTTCTTCGATTGCCTCGTCGGCTACTTTTTCATCAGCGGCTTTCACAAGCTCTACCCCGCCCTCACCAAGACCGATAAAATCCGCATCCTCATCGGCATCAAAACCGACCGGGCCACCTACGATCTGATCCAGACGGCCAAGCAGCAGCAGGAATTCGTGCTGGAGTCACATGCCCACGTCCGCGAGCGGCTGCCGGGTGAAATCCTGACCGAGTTCCAAAAATCCGGCGACAGCGCCAACATCGAAGACGGCGTGCGCAAATTCGTGGAGTGGATCAAATCAGGCAAACTTGAAGTCCGCGCCTACCCGTCGGAACGGGTCCACGCCAAGCTCTACGTGATGACGTTCGTGGACGGCCACATTGACAAGGGCCGCGTCATCACCGGCTCGAGCAACCTGACCGAAGCCGGGCTTCAGGACAATCTGGAGTTCAACGTCGAGTTGAAGAACCGCTCCGACTACGAGTTCGCCATCCAGAAGTTCCACGAGCTTTGGGCCAAGGCGGTGGACGTGACCAAGGATTACGTCACCACCATCGAGGTCAAATCCCCGTTCGCCCAGTTCACACCGTACGAACTCTACCTGAAATTCCTCTACGAATACTTCCGGGGAGAACTCAACCTGCCCGACGAGATCGAGGACATGTACCTGCCTGCTGGCTTCAAGAAACTGAAGTATCAGGAGGAAGCGGTGCTGAACGCCCGCAAAGTCCTCGACGAGTACGGAGGCGCGTTTTTGTCCGACGTTGTTGGTCTGGGCAAGACCTACATGTCGGCGTTGCTGGCCCAGCACATCAACGAACCGTGCCTCGTCATCGCGCCGCCACACCTGCTCGACGAACACAACCCCGGCTCATGGCCCAACGTCTTCCGTGAATTTGGCGTGCGCGGGTTTTTGTGTGAATCCCTAGGCAAGCTCCATGCCCTGCTGAACCGCGACCTCCAAAAGTTCACAACCGTCTTCATTGACGAGTCCCACCGGTTCCGCACCGAGGACACGCAAAGCTACGAACTGCTGGCCCAGATCACCCGTGGCAAGCGCATCGTGCTGGTGTCGGCCACGCCGTTGAACAACACGCCGCAGGACATCCTCAGCCAGATCAAACTGTTCCAGCCGGGCAAGAACAGCACCATCCCGAACGTTCGCAACCTCGAAGCCTTTTTCGGCAAGATGCAGCAGCGGCTCAAAGGGCTGGACCGCCAACGGGACCGGGAAGTGTATTTCAAAACCGTGCAGGAAAATGCCCGGCAGACCCGCGAGAAAATCCTAAAGTTTCTCATGATCCGCCGCACGCGTACGGAGATCGAACGCTACTACGGCGAGGATTTGAAAAAACAGGGTTTGAAGTTCCCCGAAGTAGCGAACCCGGAGCCGCTGTTCTACAAGTTCAACCAGACCGAGAACGAGGTCTTCGATGAGACAATCCGGTCCCTGACACACGACTTCAAGTATGCCCGCTACACGCCACTGGCTTACTACACCGGCAAGCGCGACGAGCAGGAAATCCAGAGCCAGCGCAACCTCGCCAAGTTCATGAAAATCCTCACGGTGAAGCGCCTTGAAAGCAGCTTCACCGCGTTCCTGTCCACGCTGGGCCGGTTCATCCACACCTACGAGCGCGTCATCGCCGAGTTCGACAAGGGCCACGTCTTCATCAGCAAAAAGTACATTGGCAAAATCTTTGAACTGCTGGAATCCGACGATCAGGAAGCCATCGAGCGGCTGCTGGAGGAAGACAAGGCCGAGAAGCTCGCCGCCAGGGATTTCAAGCCGGAATTCATCACCGACCTGCGCAACGACCTGAAAGCCTTGGTGAAAACCCGCAACCTCTGGAAGAAAGTCACCCGTGATCCCAAGTGGGAATCGTTCCGCGCCATCCTGAAGAAAACCGACCTGCTCAAAAGCAGCAAGGTCATCATTTTCACCGAGTCCAAGGAAACCGCCGACTATTTGGCCGGTAAAATCCATGATGAAGTGGAGCCGAAGGTTCTGCTGTTTACCGGCGAATCGCTCAAAACCGTGCGTGAGGATGTCATCTCGAATTTTGACGCCAAGGCGTATCGGCCCAAGGACGAGTACCGAATTCTGGTGGCGACGGAAGTACTAGCCGAGGGCGTGAACCTCCACCGCTCCAACGTCGTCATCAACTACGACATCCCGTGGAACCCGACGCGGTTGATCCAGCGCGTTGGGCGCGTCAACCGCGTGGACACCAAGTTCGACAAGATTCACACGTACAACTTTTTCCCCACCGAGGAAGGCAACGACCTCATCAAGCTCCGCGAAGCCGCCGAGGCAAAAATCCATGCGTTCATCCAGATGCTTGGAGCCGATGCCCGGCTGTTGACCGAGGGCGAGGAAATCGTCTCCCACGACCTGTTCGCCAAGTGGAACTCGAAGAAGACGATCACTGGTGAGGATGAGGACGAGGAAACCGAACTCAAGTACCTGACTGAAATCCGCGCCATCCGCGACCAGCAACCTGACCTGTTCGAGCGCATCAAACGCCTGCCGAAAAAGGCCCGTTCCACGCGTCTTGTGAATGATCCGTCTGATCCACCCAATCCGTCCAATCTCCCCGCCCTCCTCACCTATTTCCGCCAAGGCAAGCTGGACAAATTCTTCCTCGGCGGCACCGGCAGCCAGCCGACCACGGAACTGGATTTCATGACCGCCGCCACGATCCTGAAGCCCGCCGATCCCAACGAAACCCGGCAGGCCATCCCTCGCGAGTTTTACGATCTGCTGGACAAGAACAAAGCCGCGTTCGTCACGGCCACGACCGCCGACGCCGAAGCGGCGGAGTCCACGCACCGAGGCAGCCCCAGCGACGCCTACATCATGAAACGGCTCAAGGATAAGGCGGTTCGCCGCTGCCAGCAGTTCACCGAGGATGACGAGGAATTCGTGGGCAAGGTCATCCGGCTCCTTGAAGACGGCGCGTTGCCCAAGCCCACGTCCAAGAAGGTCGCCGCCGCGCTCAAGCAGGAAGGCCGGCCTCTCGGCGTCCTGAACCTCCTGCGCCGCCACATCAAATGGGAATACTTCCAAGCCAGCCCTGCCCCACACGCCAGTCAGGCGCTCGCCCCGCGCGAAGTCATCCTGTCCTCGTACCTCGTGCAACCGCCATGAATCCCAACCCGCAACCGCCTGCCGCCCCGGCCGAGCCAATCGCTCCGCTCATCCTGTGCCTGCGCGACCAGCGTGTACTTCTGGACGCGGATCTGGCGCGGCTCTACGGAGTGGAAACGCGCATCCTGAACCAAGCCATGAAGCGCAATCAGGACCGTTTCCCCGCGGATTTCATGTTCGACCTGGAGCGGGAGGAGATTCTGAGGATATCACAAACTGTGACATCCTTGCGTCGGCTCAAGTTTTCCAAACAGGTCCGCGCCTTCACCGAGCACGGCGCGCTCATGGCCGCCATGATCCTGAGCAGTCCCCGCGCGGTCGCGATGAGCGTTTATGTCATCCGCGCCTTTGTCCAAATGCGCGAGGAACAGGCCGCCAACGCCGCGGTCCTCAAGCGCCTGGCGGAAATTGACAGAAGCCTGCTTACCCACGACGCGGCCTTGCGGGACATTTACCACAAACTCCTCCCTCTGCTGGCCCCGCCGCCGCCCGAGCCGCACAAGGAAATCGGCTTCCACATTAAGGAAGACGCCGTCCCCTACCGCGTCAAAAGAAAGACCGCCCGTTCATGAACTCCCAGCAAGCCCGCCAACGCGTCGCCGAGACCTTCCCGCGCGCCTTCGACAAGGTGAAGTTCTTCGAATTCACCCGCAACTTGTTGAACAAGTTCGACGAGTCCAAGGCGCAGGCGTGGAACGCGACCTACATCAAGGACGCCTTCAAGCAGCACGTCGCCCGGTTCGAGCGCCTTGGCACTTACTGGGCAGTCTTTTAGATAGACTACACTCGGCATTGTGTCTATAATCGCGGTCGTGGCAAAGATTGATGGACGCACACTAGATCACAAGGCTCTGGAACACATGAGGATACTCGCTGTCAGGCGAGTCGTGGAAGACGGGGAGGACCCCAGTGAGGTCATGCGATCTTTTGGATTATGCCGGACCACGATTTACCCCTGGTTGCGAAAGTTTAACGATGAAGGGTGGGACGCGCTGGTCGAGAAGATCGCTCAGGGCCCCGAGCCGAAGCTCAACGAGAAGCAACGCCAGCGAGTGAAGCGGTGGATCCTGGGCAAAGACCCAAGACAGTATGGCTTTGAGTTTGGGCTATGGACACGGCGAATCGTGCAGACACTTATTCAGGAGAAAATGGGGATCGAGTTGGGCTTGACGGCAGTGGGGAGGCTGTTGGCGAGCCTGGAGATCACCCCCCAGAAGCCTCTGCGCCGTGCCTACGAGCGAGATCCGCAAGCGGTGGATGTGTGGATGAAGGAAACCTATCCCAAGCTGCGGAAGCGGGCCAAACGAGCGGGCGCGATGATCTTCTTCCTCGACGAGGCGGGCTTTCAATCGGATCCGCCGCTGGGTCGCACCTATGGGTTAAAGGGGACCACGCCGGTCGTCGTGACCTCTGGACAGCGGCAGAGTATCAATGTGATCAGCGCGGTCAACGCATGCGGGGCGTTTTGGGCCGCGACGTACACCGGCAAGTTGAACGCGGAGTCCTTTGTGGCGTTCCTCAAGAATTTCATGAAGGAACGTCCCACGAAAGTATTCCTCGTCGTGGATGGACATCCGGCTCACAAGGCGAACAGCGTCAAACACTATGTGCAGTCGCTCAACGGACGGCTGGAGTTGCACTTCCTTCCTCCCTATGCACCGGACCTCAATCCCGATGAGTTCGTCTGGAGCCATATGAAAACCAACGGCGTATCCAAAAAGCCTCTCAGGAAGAATGAGTCACTGCGAGAGCGCGTCGAGCAGGACCTCGCCGACCTTCATAACAACCGAGAGTTAGTGCGCTCCTTCTTTTGTGCAGAGAGTGTAGCCTATGCCAAGGACTAGGCAGTACACGTCGCCGGAGGATGAAAAGCTCGACGTGCTGGTCGTCCACCTGACCACCGAGGCCAAACTGGAACGCGCCCGCACCGCCATCCGCAACTTCGTCGCCGATCACCTGAAGCAGCGCAACGAAAAGGACGCGGCGCTCGTCGCGTTCGTGTCGCCCACGGAACGGCAGTGGCGCTTCTCCTACGTGAAGATGGAATACGCCGCCGTGGAAAAGGACGACGGCAAGGTCGGCGTCGAAACCCGGCTGACGCCTGCCCGGCGGCTCTCCTACATTGTCGGCGAGGGTGAAAGTTGCCACACCGCGCAGTCCCGGTTCCTTGCGCTGCTTCAGGACACCGAGAACAATCCCACGCTGGCGCAGATCGAAGATGCCTTCAGCGTCGAAGCCGTCACCAAGGAATTCTTCAACCAGTATGCCGCCCTGTTCGGCGACATCGAGGCCGCGCTTCGCAAGCTCGCGGCCAAAGACCCCGGCATCGGGAAGGAGTTCAAGACCAAGAACCTCAGCACCGTGGGTTTTGCCAAGAAGCTCATGGGCCAGATCGTGTTCCTGTACTTCCTGCAAAAGAAGGGGCTGGCTGGGCGTGGCCAAGGGGGCAGGACTGGGGCACCGGCCCGCACGACTTTCTCCGGCGGCTGTGTCGTGGCGAGCACGGCCCCTACAAAAATTTCTTCAACGACGTTCTGGAACCGCTGTTCTACGACACGCTGGCCACCGACCGGGGCCATGAAGCGTGGTGCAGCCGCTTCAAGTGCCGCATCCCGTTTCTGAACGGCGGCCTGTTCGAGCCGCTGGGTGACTACGACTGGCGGAAGACGGACATCACCCTGCCGAACAAACTGTTTACAAACACCGAGCGCAACGAAGCGGGCGAAATCCGGGACCGGCGTCCTTGACGTGTTCGACCGCTACAACTTCACCGTCAACGAAGCGGAGCCGCTGGAAAAGGAAGTGGCCATTGACCCGGAAATGCTGGGCAAGGTCTTTGAGAACCTCATCGAGGAAAACCGCCGCAAGGGGCTGGGTTCGTTTTACACGCCCCGCGAGATCGTCCACTACATGTGTCAGGAGAGCCTCATCAACTACCTCGACACTGCCATCAATTCCTACGCAGAAGCCATCGGCAGGGAAAAGCGCAAGCAGGCCCAGTTCGGTGACGAGAAGGCGGAGCAAACGCTGCTCACCGCGCCGGTGCGGCAGGAAGTGGTGCCCCGCGCTGACCTCGAAACCTTTGTGCATCTCGGCGACCAATACTCGTTCTATGAAGCCGCCAAGCAATCAGGAACAATAGGGCGGGATTACCCGAAACCGCCCAAGAGCATCGAGCAGCACGCTCGGCTGATTGACGACAAGCTGGCCGACATCACCATCTGCGACCCCGCCGTTGGGTCCGGCGCGTTCCCGGTGGGCATGATGACCGAGATCGTCCGCGCCCGTTCGGCGCTCACGCCCTACTTCAACGACGTTCAGGACCGCACGCCCTACCACTTCAAACGGCACGCGATTCAAGACTGCCTTTACGGCGTGGACATTGACCCCGGCGCAGTCGAAATCGCCAAGCTTCGCCTCTGGCTCTCGCTCGTGGTTGACGAGGAAGACGTGAAGCAGATCAAACCACTGCCGAACCTGTTCTACAAGATCGTCACCGGCAACTCTCTGCTTGGCGTGGAGAAAAACCTGTTCAACCAACAGTTGTTCCAAAAGCTGGAAAAGCTAAAGCCCCTCTATTTCGATCAGACGGATTCCTCCAAGAAGTCCAATCTCAAACACCAAATTGACCAGATCATCCACGAGTTGACCAACGGCAAAGAGGCCTTCGACTTCGAGATATATTTCTCTGAAGTGTTTCATGGGAAAGGAGGTTTTGACGTTGTCATCGCCAACCCACCCTACGGCATCGTGTTCGATCGCATTCTCAAAGCGAAATACGAATCAGCTTATCCGACTTTCAAGAGAAACAACGACCTCTACGTTGCCTTTTACCAACGTGGGGTTGGTCTTTCGAGACAGCGGGGCCATTTGACATACATCTCCCCGAACACGTTCCTAAACGGGGATTACTTCAAGAAGCTGAGAGAGTTTCTTACTGCGGCAACTGTGCTGAGAAAGGTTTGGGACTACAAGTCTGTCCCCATATTTGATGATCCGACGGTCTTTGTCTGCGTTTTGACCTGCACCAAAGACAGGGCAACGGCGACGCCATATCACGTCAGTCTTCATGTCGCGGCAAGTTCTGCCACGTCATTTCAAACTACTGCGTTTCAAATCACCGGTGCGAGCGAGGAACCGTTCAAGAGCCTGAATCCAATACTTCAGCGCAGCCTACGTCGCCGTGGTTTTGCTGAACTCGATTCCCATTTCTTCGTAAAAGACGTTGGATTCAATTACTGGACGGAGGGGCGGGGAAAAACCCGGGGCCAGAACTCCATCGGTGATAGAGTATTCTACGCTGGCCAACAGCTAAATGAGCGCGACATGCCGTTTCTGAAAGGCCGAGACATTCATAAATGGCACATCCAAGAGCCGAGCAATTTCCTTCGGCACAACTATGAAAGACTCCTGAACGATGCCGACACATTGCGCTATTCTTCTGAGTTTTTAAGCCTTAAGCCAAAAGTTGTTTACCGCCAGACTGCCAACACAATCATTGCAGCCATTGACTCGGCTGGGAGTTTCGTGGACAAGACTGTGCACTTGATTGTGCCACGACAAAACTGGAATGCGTGCTCGCCTCGTCTTCTCGTGGCGCTTCTGAACTCCAAGTTATTCGCCTATTTCTAAACCCACTTGTCTCAGGAAACGGAGGGTAGGGCCTTTGCTCAGGTGAAGACGACTTACATCAAAAAGTTGCCAATTCCCGTCGAACCCCTAGAACAGCAAAGTGCCGTGGAGCGATTGGCTGACCGCATCCTCGCGGCGAAAGCGCGGGACGCGGCGGCGGACACCAGCGCATTGGAGCGGGAGATGGACCAGTTGGTGTATGCGCTCTACGGCCTGACGCCGGACGAAATCCAAATCGTGGAGGGCGCGGCCAAATGAAAACGCCAACGGCGTTTCGTCTCTCAGCCCAGGGTTGCCGAGTCCGCGAGGCTACCCTGGGTCAGGTGCGGTTTGATTTCCCCAACCCCAACGGGGTTGCGTCCTCCCCGTCCCGCCGATTCGCCACAACCCCGTTGGGGTTGATGAACCATTTGATTCGTTTTCCCAGGGTAGCTCGTGCCTCGCAACCCTGGGCTGACCGGCGTTACCCCGTTGGGGTAATTCCCATTCCCGCCGCCCCGCCGGAAAAGCAAAAGGCGGCTGAGCGATTGGTTGACCGCCTCCTCGCGGCGAAGGCGCGGGACGCCGAGGCGGACACCAGCGCGTTGGAGCGGGAGATGGACCAGTTGGTGTATGCGCTCTACGGCCTGACGCCGGAGGAAATCAAAATCGTGGAGGGCGCGGCCAAATGAAACCCGAACTATCAAAGCACGTTCAGGAGGAAATGGATCGGCGCGGCATCCCGCTGGCCGTGGTTGAATCCGTGCTGGCCGCGCCCGCGCAAAAAGTGCCTGAACACGGCGATGTGATATGCTATCAATCGAAAGTTGAAATCAACCAGAAGCCGTATCTGGTCCGGGTGATGGTGAACGAGACGGCGGCACCGCCGAAAGTGGTGACGGTCTATCGCACGAGCAAGATCAACAAATACTGGAAAGCAACGACATGAAAGTGACCTACGATCCCGAAGTGGACGTGCTGCGGATTCTGTTCCGCGACGTGCCGATTGAGGAAAGCGACGAGGACAAACCGGGCGTGATTCTCGATTACGACAAGGACGGGAACGTGGTGGGGATGGAGGTGCTCAATGCCTCGCAGCGCGTCGAGAACCCGCGCGCCGTGGACTACGCCGTAACCGCGTGACTCATCCGGTTGACCGCATCCTCGCGGCGAAGGCGCGGGAAAGCCGGAGCGGACGTGAGCCCGTTGGAGCGGGGAATTGACCAGTTGGTGTAGGTGCTGTACGGCCTGACGCCGGAGGAAATCAAGATCGTGGAGGGTGCGTGCAAGTGAAAACCGAGGAGCACGGCGGTGAGCAGGCGGCTTTGCTTGCGAATCCTGCGCACGCATCGGCGGTGGCCTCGTTCGCGGTCGCGGATCAGGTGGGTGTGCGCGTTCCTGTTGCGATTGAGTCGGAGCACGAGACGGTTGCCGACGCAATCGTGGTAGAGTGCGATTTGACCATGGGGGAACCGTCCGGCTAACGGGGAGCAGGCTACGGTCATCGTAGACACTAGTCGTACGTATGCTGGCGAAGCGCGTGAAAAGTCCCTGGACGGGCGCAGGAGGTTCTCTTTGAGGACGTTGGATCGCGCGTTGTGTTCCTTGGGGGTGTCGTTCCGGAGGCGACGGATGAATCATGCTGGAAATGCAGTGGTAAGGAGGAGCCGGCCGCAGCCAGGAGATGCCGAGCGGGCGTGCGGCAAGAGTTGCCGGGCGTGCTGCTGCGTCCGAGTTCATTACGTCAAAGGTGGTGGACGTGAACTTCACACGCGCAGACTTCCGGGGAGCGACATTGAACGTGACGGTGTTCTGGGGGGGACAATTCGTGGAGGCAGATATGTCAGGGGCGGACCTGAGCCATGCCGTGTTTTTGGGAACAGACTTCAGGAGCGCGCAGATGCATCAGACCAGGCTGGGAGCCACTGTGTTTGCAAACACGGACTTGAATGAGGTCGTCGGGCTGGGTTGTGCTGCGCATCTCAGTCCGTCTTCGCTGGGTCTGGACACGTTGTCAAAGTCGCAGCGAAGTATTTCGGAAGACTTTCTGCGGGGCATCGGCACGCCCGACGCCATCGCTCGACGTGTCGCGAGTCTCCCGGGATAGCGTTCTCATGTCATTCGTTGCGACAGTATAAGCAGGAATGTGTGTCTAACTGATCTCTGGAAGGCCCTCACCGCCGAAGAAGTGGAGCGCAATTACTCACCGGCCTGGACGTGTGAGGAGGCGCTGCTTAGCCGCGTCGTCTTCCATGAATGGGAGGGCAACCTGGTTGATGCTGCGGCCTTGTTGCGGGGAAGGTTCTTCACTTTACGCGAGGCGGGTGACCCGAGGAGTCTCGAGGAGGCCGAGGACGTTCTCGCGGAGATGACAGAGCTCCGCGCGGACCCGGGGGACATCGAAGAACTCCGGAGGCTGCTTCCTGCACGAGGAATGGAACTCCCACCAGTGAGTTGCCCTTTGGCCTCGGGAAGCAGGGTGCGTGTTCTCTACATCGGAGGCAACGAGACCCAGAGAGCCTACGAAGAGGAGATGCGAGACGAGTTTGCAGAACAGTGTTCTGGGGTAAGACTAGACTTCTATTATCCCGGCTGGAGTTCGAACTGGAATGTCCATCTCGAGCGGGTTCGGCCAATGATCATGGAGGCAGACGCGGTTGTTCTGAGCCGGATGGTGCGGACCCAGTTCGGGCGAGCTGTTCGTGCGACCTGCGACTCATCGAGACCATGGTTCGCGTGCACCGGCACGGGCAAACAGTCTCTGAAACGAAGCATCGAAGCGGCCGCGTTGTGGGCGGCAGGGAAGGCTTCGCCATGACCCGTGCCCCATTCAGCAGCACACGTTGGCACCTGGCGGCCTGCTCCGGTCGGAAGGCGGGTGCCCGGGGGCGCCGGCCGGGCTTCAGACGGCTGCGGGCCAACTGCCGGCAACGATGAGGGCGGTCATCTAACTGGCGGTTGCGTCATGGCCTCGCTGGACTTCATCGTTTCCTGGGACCTCGAAGACCTGGCCGGGCGAGTGGTGGCCGGGCTGCAGGGGCCGGGGACGGATGTGCTGCGGCCCGAGACGGTGGTGGTGCAGTCGCAGGGATGGCGCAGTGGCTGCGCCTGGAGGTGGCGTCGCGACTGGGGGTGTGCCTGAACGTGGCGTTCCCGTTCCCGCGAAAGTTCCTGCTGGATTGCCTGGAGCGGTTCCGGCCGGGCGAGGTGCGGTCGGCGGCGTTCGATCCGGCGACGGTGACTTGGCGGATCGCGGAGGTGCTGCCCACGTTGGTGGCGCGGCCCGGGTTCGAGCCGGTGGCGTCGTATCTGGGGCGGGATCCGGACCCGCGCAAGCTCCATCAATTGGCGGCGCGGCTGGCCGAGAGCTTCGATCAGTACGCGGTGTATCGGCCGGACTGGATCGAGTGCTGGGAGGAGGGCGGTTGTCCGGCGCGGGACCCGTGGCAGGCTGAGCTGTGGCGGGTCGTGTGGGCGGATCGGGCGCCGGTTCATCCCGGGCGGTTGATGAGGTGGCTGGTGAAGGAGGGGTCGCAGCAAACCAGGCCGGAAGGGTTGCCGGAACGGGTGTTCGGCGTGATCACCACGTTGATGCCGCCCGTGCACCTGGAGATGTTCGCGGCGTTGTCGGCGCATATGGAGGTGCAGCTCTTTGTGCTGGCGGGGAGTAGAGGGTGGTACGCGGTGGCAGAGGGGGGAACGCTTGGGGCTGAGCGGGCATGGTCGGTGGGTAGGGACCACGGGAGTGCAGGCTGGAAGCCCGCACCACAGGCGCAAGGGGTAACCGCTGGGGCTGAGCGGGCATGGTCGGTGGGTACGGAGAGTGGGAGTGCAGGCTGGAAGCCCGCACCACAGGGGACGGGGGAGTCAGGGGAGGGGCATCCGCTGTGGCAGGCCGGGGGGCGGGATGGTCGCGAGCTGGCGGGCTTGATCGGGAGGTTGGGAGGAAGGAGGGAGTGGATCGGCGGCAGGGGCACGGGGTGCGGCTCGATGTTGGGTGTGATGCAGCGGGAGTTGGGTGAGGATCGCGTGGCGGCGGAGGATGAGGACGGTTCAGGGGGAACGGTCGGTGCTTCGGGGAGCGGGGGAGGGGGCGTCGAGAGCGGGATGTGCAGGCTGGAAGCCCGCACCACAGGGGGATGGGATGAGTCTGCGGAGGGGGGCGACGTTCGGTGCAGGTGCACGCCTGCCACAGCGCGCTGCGGGAGGTGGAGGTGCTGCACGATCATGTGTTGCACTGGCTGAACCATGAGAAGCTGGAGCCGCGGGACATCCTGGTGGTGACGCCGGACCTGGACACGTACGCGCCGTGCCTCGAGACCGTGTTTGATGCCGGGGTGGGCGACGCAGGGCGGGATCGGGGCGAGGCGGAGGAGCGGCGTCAGCAGGTGCCGTGCACGATCGCGGATCGAGCAGTGCGGCGGGAGAGCGGGGTGAGCGACGCGTTTCTGCGGATGCTCGAGCTGGCCGGCAGCCGGTTGGGTGCGGCGGCGGTGCTGGACCTGCTGGAGGCCGAACCGGTACGGCGCAAGTTCGGCCTGAGCGAGCGGGATCTGGAGCGGGTGGCGTCCTGGGTGAAACAGGGCGGGATACGATGGGGCGAGGATCCCAGGCACCGGGAGCGACTGGGGCTGCCGGGTGTGCCGGAGACCACCTGGCGGTATGGACTCGACCGCTGGTTGCTGGGCTACGCATTGCCGGGCTTGGGCGGCGCGGCCAGGCCGGTAACGCTGGCCGGAATCGGAGACGGGGCCCTGGTTCCCTGCACGGATATCGAAGGGGAAGGGGCGGAGACGCTGGGGCGGTTTGTCGAGTTCGTTGAGCGCTTGTTCGCCGGGCTGCGGGGACTCGAGGCCGCACGTCCGTTGGCGGCTTGGGCGAGGGACCTGACGCTGCTGTGCGAGGGATGTTCGACCTGGAGAACGATCCCGGAGAGGCGCGTCCGGTGCGGGATGCGCTCGAGGCGTTGGGAATGGCCGGGCTGGAGTCGAACGCGACCGGGCCGGTGGCACTGGGCGCCGTCCGGGAGGCCTTGCGGGCCCGGCTGGAAGAGAGCGGAGGTGCGCCGGCGGTTTTCCGCGGAGGGGTGAATGTTTGCGGGATGCGGCTGATGCGCGGGGTGCCCCTTCCGGGTGGTGTGCGTGCTGGGGCTCAATGACGGTGCGTTTCCCCGGCGCATGCCACGGCCCGGGTTCGACTTGCTGGCGGGGAAGAGCGGCCGGGGATCCCTCGATGCGCCACGACGATCGGTATCTGTTTCTGCAGCTCCTGCAGGCGGCCCGGGATCGGTTCTATGTCAGCTACGTGGGGCAATCGGATCGGGACAACGCGGTGCTGCCGCCGTCGGTGCTGGTGAGCGAGTTGCTGGATCATGTGGCGGCGCGCTTTCCCGGGGCGGGGGAGGTGCTGGTCCGGCATTCGCTGCACGGGTTCCGCCGCGAGTACTTCCTCGCGGCGAGCGGGTGTCCGGCCGAAGGGGGCAGAAGCCCAGGGCGTGGGGACGGGCGGGGCGGATGGTTCAGCTACTCGGTCGAGGCGTGTGCGGCGGCGAAGCGCCTGGAGGAGGGGGCGGAGCGCCGTGGGTGTTTGCCGGGAGCCTTTGCCGGAGCCGGGCGCGGAATTCCGTCACGTGCGGGTGGCGGACCTGGCGGCGTTTCTGGCCAATCCGTGTCGGTTCTTTCTCGAACGCCGGTTGCGGTTGCGGCTGCAGGCACAGGACACGGGCGACGTCGAGGAGGAAGAGTTGTTCGGGCTGGACGCCCTGGCGCGGTACGGGCTGGAGGACGAGTTGCTGGGCCAGTTGATCGCCGCGTCCGAGCCGGGAGAAGTCGTGGAGGCGGCGCGCTGGCGTTGGGCGGCCGCGGGGCGATTGCCGCTGGGCGAACCGGGTCGGGCAGAGCACGCCGGCGTGGCGCAGTACGCGGCGTGGCTGCGCGAGAAGCTGGTGCACGCGGTTGGGCCAGGGCTTAAAACGGTGACGGCGGACCTGGCCATCGGTCCGTTCCGGCTGACCGGGACCGTGCAGGTGCAGCCGCGCGGCGGCGTGATGCGCTGGCGGGCAGGGAAACTGCGGCCGCCCGACCGGTTGCGGACGTGGGTGGAACATCTGGTGGCGCAAGCGATGGGGAAGGGCGGCGAAAGCGGGTTGCTGGGAGAAGGGGAGAAACCGGAGAAAGTGACCAAGCTGCCGCTCCTGGCCGGGTTCCGCTATCAGCCCGTCGAGGATCCTACGGTCGCGCTGGGCGGGTTGCTCGAGCAGTACTGGAAGGGGTTGGCCCAGCCGTTGCGATTCTTCCCGCGCAGCTCGATGGCCTATGCGGAGAAGATGTTCGGGGCGGCGGAGGCAGATGAAGGGGGCAGCGGCGGGGGAGGAGCCGACCGAGACCGGGCCCGGTGTGGAGCAGGCACGACCGCCCAGTTCGAACAACGCTGTGCAGGCCGCCCTGGCCAAGTGGAAGGACAATCCTCCCTACCAGCGGGGGAAAGCCAGGATCGGCACATCGCCTACTGTTTCCGCGGGATCGAGAATCCTCTGAACGCGGAGTTTTTCGATCTGGCCTGGACCCTGCTCAAGCCACTGCTCGAGTGCGAGCGCAAGGAGAAGGAACAACCGTGAGCGTGGGCCCGGCAGTTTCGGCCCCGAAGGGTGCGCCCGCGTTCGAGTTGGCGGAGAGCGCGCTGGAGCCCGGGCGCATGCTGATCGAGGCCAGCGCCGGGACCGGCAAGACCTATGCACTGGCGGGGCTGGTGCTGCGGTTGGTGGTGGAGGCGGGGCTGACGATCCGCCAGATCCTCACGGTGACGTTTACGGAGGCCGCTACGGCCGAGCTCCGGGATCGGATCCGGCGCCGATTGGTCGAGGGCTGGCGGGCGTTCGGGGCCGGGCACGCGCAGGACGCGCTGCTGCGGGCGTTGCTCGCGAAGCCGGCCGTGGTGGCGGCCGAGGCGCGCGACCGGCTTTGGCAGGCGCTGCTGGACTTCGACGAAGCACCGATTCACACCATCCATGCCTTCTGCCAGCGAGTCCTCGAGACCCACGCGTTCGAGACGGGACAACCTTTCGGGATGGAGTTGGTGACCGATTCCGCACCGCTGCTCGAGGCGGTGGCGCGGGATTGGTGGCGGCGGCGGTTGTACGGCGCCGGCCCGATCCACGTGCTCGCCGCGCTCGATGCGGATCTGACGGTTGCCGAGCTGGCCGCGCGCCTGGAGGACGTGCTCAAGCGGCCGGGAGCGACGCTGCTGACGGGTGCCGAAGGCCTAAGCCTGGAGCAACACGGTCGGGCGCTGGAAGCGGAGTACGCAGCTATGCGCCTTCTCTGGGGGTACCGACGGGGCGGCGATCCGGGGACGCTTCGGTGCGGGCGGCAGGTCCTGGGCGAACAAGCCGTACAACCGGGACGAGTTCATGACGCCGACGCTTGCGCGGATCGACCGGTTGTTCGAGGCGGGCGGGTTGGACGTCGCCGTGATGGACTCGATCCGGGCTTTCACACCGGCGGCGCTTGCGAAGGGGACCAAGGCCGGCCGGCAGCCTCCACAGCACCCGTTCTTCGACCGATGCGAGTCCTTGCTGGCGGCCGGCCGGACGTATGCCGGGGCGCTGCTGCATGATTTCATCCAGTCGGGTCAGCAGGCTTTGGGGCGCCTGTTGTCGGAGCGTCAGGCCCGCACCTATCACGCGTTGCTGTCGCAGGTGGCGGACGTGTTGCGCAGCGAGGCAGGAGAGCGGGTGGCGAGCGCGTTGGCGACGCAGTATCCGGCGGCGCTCATTGACGAGTTCCAGGACACGGATCCCCTGCAGTTCGAGATCTTCAACCGGGTGTTTGGCCGCGCGGACTGCCGGCTGTGGATGGTGGGGGATCCGAAGCAGGCGATCTACGGGTTCCGGGGCGCCGACGTGTTCACGTACCTCGAGGCGCGGACGCGGGTGGATGGCGGGCGGGTGTACTCGCTGCCGGGCAATCGGCGATCGGACTCGCGGCTGGTCACGGCGGTCAACCTGCTCTTCGACTGGCCGCGGTCCTTTCTCGTGAACGGCATCGCCTACGCGCCCGTCGAGGCCCGGAGCGATGTGGACCAGCGGCGGCTCGAGGAAGCGGGGAATCGGCCGCGCCGCTTCGTCTCTGGCTCTGGGCCGGGGAACCAAACAACGATTCGGACGAGAAGAACTGGGCGCGGCTGGCGCCGGCCGTTGCCCAGGAGATCTGCCGCCTGGTGGACAACGAAGTCACCCTGGGGGTCCGGTCTGGCGGGGGGATCGAGCGGCGGCGATTGCGGGCGTCGGACATTGCCGTGTTGGTCGAGCGGCATCGGGATGCGGACAAGATCGAAGCGAAGTTGCGGGCCGTGGGGATTGCGACCTCGCGGCATTCGATGGCCAGCGTTCTTGGGACGGAAGAAGCCGCGGATCTGCAGCGTTTGCTCGAGGCCGTCGCCGAACCCTCGAACGAACCGGCGGTTCGTGCCGCCCTGGGCACGCGGCTGCTGGGTCTGACTGCGGCGGCAGTGCAGAACTTGGAGGAAGACGAAGCCGGGTGGCGGGACTGGCTGGAACGGCTGCACGCCTATCGGACCCGCTGGGTGCACCAGGGGTTCGGGCGCATGTTCCGGGCGTTGCTCCGGGAGCAGGCCATCACCGAGCGACTTCTTGGCCAGCCGGATGGCGTGCGGCGAATCACGAATCTGCTGCATCTGGCCGGTCTGCTCGGTTCAGCCGCGGACGCGGGGCATCTGCAGATCCGCGGGTTGCTGCGCTGGTTGGTGGCCAGGCGGGACGACGAGCAAGCCCCGCCCGAGGAGCATCTGCTCCGGCTCGAGCGGGACGACGACGCGGTGCGACTCCTGACCGCGCACGCCAGCAAGGGGCTGCAGTATCCGGTGGTGTTCTGTCCCTACCTGCAGAAGCCGGCCCTGCCGGCCCGACAAGGCAAACAGCGTGAGCACGTGGTCTACCATCGCGCCGACGAGAGTTCGGAGATGGTCCTCGACCTGCGTTGGCAACCGGACGAGGCGAGTCTGCAGCGATCCCGGCGGGAGCGATTGGCTGAGGCGGTGCGTTTGCTGTATGTGGCACTCACCCGGGCCGAGCACCGCTGCTACTTCGCGTGGGGCCGACGGTTCGAGCAGCGGAGCGGTGGACCTGCCTGGGTGTTTCTGCGGCCGGAGCCGGCGGAACCGGACCCGGCGGGCACGCTCCACAGAGCGGTGGAGAAGCAGGGGCTCGACAAGATTCAAGCCCGCTTGCAGACCCTGGCCGATCAGCAGCCTGGCAGCATCCAGGTGGAAGCGCTTCCCGAGGTGCTCGGGGATGTGGTTCCGCCCGCGGTGCCCGAGCCTGCCGGTCCCGCGGAGAAACCCGCGCTTGCTCCGCTGGTCTTCACCCGGCAGTTGGACCGCGCCTGGGGGATCTCCAGCTTCAGTTCGCTGGCATCGGCAGGGAGCCGCGGTGCCAGCGATCATGCCGACCTGCCCATCCTCCCGGAGGCGGAGAGTGAACCGGCGGTGGATCCGCTGAAGGAATTCGGAGCCGGAGCCCGGTTGGGCGAATGCGTGCACGAGATCCTGGAAACCTGGTTGATGGCGCCGTCGGTCGGACCCTCGCTGGAAGCGGTGGCGGCCCGCAAGCTGGCGAAGTTCGACCTGGGCGGGAACGGGTCCTCGGCTCGCCTCGCCGAGGTGCTGCGGCGCGCGCTGGATATCGAACTGCCGGGAGTGGGTGGCGCGCGGTTTCGGCTGTCTGATGTGCCTGTCGGAGATCGGCTGGCCGAGGTGAAGTTCCATCTTCCATTGCGCCGGATCACACCGGACCGGTTGGCGGCGTGTTTCGAAGGGGGAGTGGGCTCCGCGTGCGCTGGAGGGGTTGGCCGGGGATCTCGGGTCGCTGCGATTCTCTCCGCGCGAGGGTTATCTCACGGGGTCGATTGACTTGGTGGTTCAGTGGGAGGCGCGGTTCTACCTGGTGGACTGGAAGACCAACCGGTTGCCGGACTATGAGCCGGCCAGCCTCCGCCGCGCGATGCTCGAACATCACTACGGTCTGCAGTACCATCTCTACGCGCTGGCGCTGGACCGGTTTCTGGCCGCCCGGATGCCGGGCTACCGGGTGACCGATCATCTGGGTGGGGTGTTCTATCTGTTCTTGCGCGGGCTCGACCCCGCCCGTCCTGGGGCGGGTGTGTTTCATGACCGGCCCGCGGCCGGTGTGCTGGAACGGCTGCGCAGCGGTTTGCTGCCTGGAAGGGAGGTTCGCGATGACGCTTGAGGAACTCGAGCGGTCGCTGGCGCAACCGCGGTTCGCCGCGCTCGACCGGCATTTCGCCCGCTTCATCCAGCGGGCCTCGGGAGTCGGGGGATGGTCGGGTCGGGTTGGCGGCGGCGCTGGTGAGCCAGGCACGAGGTGCGGGCCATCTCTGCCTGGAGCTTCCGGCGATGGCGGGGAAGAGCCTCGCGCCGTCCGACGAAGGCGAAGCAGACACCGAGGGAATCCTGCTGCCCTCTTTGGACGAGTGGATCGCTGTCCTGCGCCAGGCAGCGTCGGTCGTGGGCGTGCCGGGTGGCGCGCAACCGCTGATCCTGACTCCGGAAGGTCGGCTTTATCTGGCGCGGTACTGGGACTACGAGCGACGGGTGGCGGACGAGTTGCGGAACCGGGCGCAGGCGACGCTGCCCATCCGCGATCCGCAGAAGCTGGCCGCCGGACTGAGCAACGGTGAACCGGTTCCGGGGAACGAAGCGAAGACCGACTGGCAACAGGTGGCGGTTTACGCCGCCCTGGGAAAGCGGCTCTGCGTGATCACCGGGGCCCGGGCACCGGCAAGACCACCACCGTGGCCAAGGTGCTGCGGCAACTCTTCGAACAGGGACCCGCAGCTCGGGTCGCCCTGGCAGCGCCCACGGGCAAGGCGGCGGCGCGGATGAAAGAATCGCTCGTTGCTTCCCGGTTTCCGGTCGAGCGCTTGGTGGGCGAGCCCGGGACCGTGCATCGACTCCTGGAATCCCTGCCGGGATCTCCGTT
Source organism: Verrucomicrobiota bacterium (assembly GCA_027493615.1). GTDB lineage: Bacteria > Verrucomicrobiota > Verrucomicrobiia > Limisphaerales > J093 > DSVZ01. Next base: position 93,922 of record JAOSKK010000034.1, on the reverse strand, counting down.
CTTCCGCCATGACAGCCAGCGTCCGTTGGCGCTGGATCTGCTGGTGATTGACGAGGCCAGCATGATGGATGTCGGACTTCTGGCCAAGGTGTTCGAGGCCCTGCCCAAGGAGGCCCGGCTCATCCTGGTCGGGGACAAGGACCAACTGGCTTCAGTCGAGGCGGGATCCGTGCTGGGCGACCTCTGCGCCGCCTCTCCTCCGAACCGGTTCACGGAGGCGTTCCGGCAGGAGTTTGGCTCGCTGGCCGGCAACGCAGCACCGCCCGCCTCCGGCCCGGGCCTCGAGGCGCCGCTGCGCGATTCGGTCGTTCAGTTGGTGGAGAGGTATCGCGCTGGGCCGGAGAGCCCGATCTACCCGGTGAGCGACGCGGTCATCAGCGGGGATTTCCCCGGGTTTCAGGCTGCGGTCGAGGCTTCGCGGGGGACGGTGCAGTCGCGGTTGCTCCCGGGCGCCCGGGAACTGCGCGCTGCATTGGGCCCGCGGTTGCAGGAAGGATTCGAGTCCGTGTTGGGCTCGACGGAGGGGCATGATCCGCTGAAATGCCTGCGACAGTTCCAGGTCCTGTGTGCCGTGAGACGCGGTCCGTATGGCGTCGAGGGGCTCAACCGGTTGACCGAGACGGTGCTGCGGGAGGCGGGGTTGATCGGGCGGCCGCGATCAGTGTTCGATGAGTGGTATCACGGACGCCTCGTGCTGGTGACGGTGAATGATCCGCAGTTGGGTCTGTTCAACGGGGATGTTGGCATCGTCCTGGCGGATCCGGAGGGTGGCCGACTCGACGTCTGTTTCCCTGGCAGCCGGGGTGGCGAGGTACGGCGGGTGGCACCGGTGCGGCTGCCCAAGGTCGAAACCGCATTTGCCTTGACGGTGCACAAGAGTCAGGGATCCGAGTTCGACCATGTGTTGGTGGTATTGCCGGATCGGATGTCGCCCGTGTTGACGCGGGAACTCATTTACACAGCCATCACCCGGGCACGGAAGTCGGTCGAAGTCTGGGCACCCGAAGCAGTGCTCCGGGAGGCCATGGAAAGCCGGGTTGAGCGCACCTCCGGTCTGCAGCAAGCGCTGCGGGGTCAGGGGAGTGCCTGAGGGATGGACTGTCTCGCGTGTATGAGAACTGTCGAGGAAACCAGCCGAGGTCGCGTGCGGGAGGTTGCCGATCTGCCTCAAAGCCGGCCTCCGATCCGGCGGATGCTCTACATCCACGAGCAACTGAAGCGCGGGGGGATGCCCAACTGCCGGAAGCTTGGCGAGGAGATGGAGGTGAGCTGGCGCACGGTGCATCGGGACATTCAGTTCATGCAGGAGCAGTTGCGGTTGCCGATTGAGTACGAGCCCCGCCAGCGCGGCTACTACTACACCCGACCCGTCGAACATTTTCCCGGCGTCACCGTGAGCGAGGCCGAGCTCTTTGCGCTGCTGGTGGCGCAGAAGACGGTGGCGCAATACGGCGGGACTCCTTCGCCCGACCGTTGCAGGCGGCGTTCGAGAAGCTGACCAGTGATCTCGACCAGGAAGCCGTGTTCCATGTCCTCGATCTCGGGGACACCATCCTTCTGCGCCTGCCCGGCACGGAAGAACCCGATGAAGAGGATTTCCAAATCGTGCTGCGCGCCGTCCAGCAGTGCCGTCCCCTGCGGTTCAGGTATCGCAAGTTCGCCACCCAGGAAATCGCGGAGCGGTCGCTGCACCCTTACCAGTTGGTCTGCGCCCATCAGCGGTGGTACGTGGTGGGCTGGGATCCGTGGCGGGGGGCGCTTCGCACGTTCGTCCTGGCGCGGATGCAGGAGTTGGAGATCGACGACGGGACCTTTGAACGCCCCGCCGGCTTCCGGATCGAGGACCACTTGCGCGGCAGCTTCGGGATCTTCAAGACAGAAGGCGATGCGGAGGTCGAGGTTGAGGTCGCCTTGGACTGTTGGGCGGCCGATGTTCTGCGGGGACGACGCTGGCACAGCAGCCAGCAGGTGGAGGAGTTACCGGGGGCGCGATGCGCATCACCTTCCGCCTGAGTGGCCTGGAAGAGATCGAGTCCTGGGTCCTCAGTTGGGGGGCCACGCCACGGTGCTCCGGCCACAAGCGCTGGCTGATCGTGTGGTCGCCGCGGCGCGGGCTGTGCAGGCGCGCTACCAAGCCCCGCGGTGCGGGGAGCCTGACCATGAGGAGCAACCGGCGCAACCACCAGGGGTTGGCGACCCCGAAAGCGGGCCCTGACCATCGTTGTCACACCCACACTGGCACTATCGCGATTATGCAAACAGTCCGTGATCGCCCAATGCAGCGTATGCACCCCGGGCACCCAGCGGTCCCGGTGGGAGAACCTTTCCGGGAGTGGGTCGCTCCACTGGAACTGGCTCGGGCTTGCGCCCCGGCGAGTGAGTCGGATGATGACGATCTCAAACTGGGGGTCGACGAGTGGATCGGGGCGGTGCGGCGGCACGGCATCCGTTCCGTCCTCTGCTTGCTGAGCGAGCGGGAGTTGGCCTGGTTTGAGAACGTCCCCGGTGGGTTGCTCGGGCGGTACCGTCAGCGAGGCTTGCAGGCCGTGTCTGTGCCCGTGGTGCCCGACCGGGACCCCGTACTCACCGAAGCGGAACGGCGGGCGATCCTGACAGCATACGAGGACCTGGAGAAGCCCTTGGTCGTCCATTGCCTGTTTGGGCAAATCCGAAGCGGTGAAGCGGTGCGGTTCCTGGAGCGGCGGTTTTCGGAGGCATCCACCCGCGCGCCCAGTGATTCACAGCATCGGGAGATCCTGCGGTTGATCCGGAACTCTCACGCCGATCACACGAGGTGCTGTGCGATCAGGCGGGGCCGGTCGGGCTTGGCGGACTACGGTCGGCTGGGGGCGCTTCTGCCCGAAGTCAACCGGGAGCATCTCGCACAGTATCTGGACGAGATCGACGAGGTCCGGGCCAGCCACGCACGCTGCCCCATCTGCAGGCTGAAGTTCCTGGCCTTCTGCCGGCTCTTCTCGGCGGGGCGGCTGCCCGCCCGGCATCGCGCCTATGCGGCGGAATTCCAAGAGCGACGCCCGGACGGTCCGGCGGAACGGAATTTCATGGCGGAGGCGCGGAAAGCCATCCGCCAGGCGAGGAAGGCTGTCCCCCGCCCGCTGCATGGAGTTCGGTACTTTCACGGGATGGCCGACCAACCCGGCGGTGCTCCGGAGGGCGGATAGGCCAGAGGGCCGACCAGGACACATGCGATGACCTATGGCAAACTGGTGCGACAACACCTTGGTAGTCACCGGACCGGTGATGGACGTAGCGGCGTTCAAAGCAAGCGCCGCCGGTCCGGGTTCAAGCGAGCCAGACTCGGATGCAAGTGTTCTGAGCTTTCACCGCCTCCGGCCACTTCCGTCGGACTTGGTCAAGGCTGGCGACGAGGAGGCTCAGCATCTCTGGGAGGAGGAGCATTGGGGATGCCGCTACGGCGCCGTGGAGAGTGAGTTGACAGCGGATGTGCCCGGACGTCTGAACTACCGGTTCGAGAGCAAGTGGGCGCCGCCGCTCAGATTCCTGCGCGCCATGGGGACGCGGTGGCCCACGCTCACATTTAGCCTCTTCTCCTCGGAGTACTGCGGTGGCTATCTTGATTTTCTCCGTGTCGAGGGATCAAGGGTCGACTGGCAGGAGTTCCGTTGCTGGCTCCGTGAGCAGTTGCTTTCCACCACCCGACCGGGCTACCCCGCGACGACCGTTGGCGAGGGCGAAGTGATCGCTTGGTGTGACAGGGGCAGGCTGGCGGGCGCCAAATCGATCTTGTGCCTGCTCGATCAATCCGAGTTGGCCTATTACGATGGGGTGCCAGGAGGCTTGCGTGACTGGTATCGCCGTCAGGGTTTTGCCGTCGTGCATTGCCCGGTGGAGAACGGTTCCAGTCTGCCTGTATCAGACGCCGTGCTGGCAGCCTGCGCCGCTGCCTTTGCGGCGGCAGAGAAGCCTTTGCTCGTTCACGGTTCCAATCGAGGTCCAGGCACACGCGTTGCCGCCGTGACCGCGCATCTCGAGGTACAAATATGAAACCAATTCTGGGCCCAGGCGGCAGGTTGCGTGGCTATCTCAAAGAGCTGCCACATCGTATCGAACTGTATGCACCCGGGGCGCGGCTGCTCGGGATCTACCTTGTGGGTCCCGATATCACCATCCGTCCCGGCGGTGGCCTGGTCGGCTACGGGAATCAGCTCATGACATTGCTGGAATAGGCTCGCCACGGGGTTACCGCCGGTCCCGTCAACGACCGGACCAAGAGGGAGCCCAGCGCCCCGGGAAGTTGGGCAGCGTCGACGTTGACCACGCTGACCGGGAAGAGATCCCGCACGCCGTGGGTCCAGGAGCCCAGGCCCAGGCCGACCACATGAATGCCATCGGCCTCCATCCGGGCCACCTGTTGCCGGGCTGATTCAGCGTCGTTGGGTTCCCCGTCGGTCAGCACCCAGACGAAGCGATCGGCAAACGGCAGGGAGGCGGCCCGGTCGGCGACCTGGGCGAGGGCGTCGGAGAGGTTGGTCTCGCCCCCGACTGCCGCCGGAAGTGCTGCGAGACGGGCGCGGACCCGGGGTGTGAGCGGCTCGTGGTGTTGGAGCAGACACTCGGTTTCGTGGGCAAAGGCGTACAGGTCGAGCCGCACGCCCACTCGCTGGCAGACTTCGGTGAGCAGGACCGTGGCGTGAAAGGTCTGCTCTATCTTCCGTCCTCTCATGGAACCGCTGCGATCGATCACCAGGCTGAAGTGAGGATCGATCTGGTGCGGGAGCATGGGGCGGATCCACAACTGATCGTGGAGTCGTGGATCGGCCTCCGACTGCATGGCCAGGCGCACGTCCAGGCGAGGGCCCGAACAACAGCGACGCTGCCAGCGGAGCCGGTGATGGGCGTGGAACCATTGCAGCAGCAGGCCGGCAATGGCTTCGATGGCGGCGTATTGTTGCTGCCAGGAGGCGAGGTAGGGGTCGAGAGTGCCGGGTTCCCAGGGTGCGTCCGGGCCACCCCCCAACCGGCGGGAAGTCCTCGTGGCTGCGGTGGGCTGGTCTGTCGCACCGCGCTGCCGGAGGGTTTCCACCAGCAGAGATCGCCATGCCAGGAAGGGTTGGCTCTGGGCGTCGCCGGGTTGCAGCAGCCGGAGATAGACCGGCAGGATGTGCTGGTGCACCAGGGACCACATCTGGTACTGCGCCAACCGCATGGCTTGTTCGAGCGGGGCGGGCGGGTCGAGGACGTCCGACACCGTGTAGCACCGGGATACAGGGCTTCGCAGGTAGGCGTCTGCGATGAAGTCCAGCGCGTCCGGGGCTGGAGGCAAAGCCTGCAGGACCCGCTCCACGGCCGGCCAAACCTCTTCGATGGCCAGACGGACGTCTGTCTCCACGGTCTCCGGGACAGCCCCGAACCACCAACGGGCGAGCAGGGCACCGATGAACTGCGCTGCGGGTGGGCCATGGACGGTTGTCCGGAAGGGTTGAAAGAGTCGGTCGTTGTACTCCCTCACCCAAGGCTGGCAGCCCGGGAAGCGGAGCTGCATCCAGGTCTCGAGTCGCACGTCCTCGATCGTGTTGAGCAGGGCGAACAACAGCGGGTTGCGCAGCGTCTCCGCGGGAACGATGGAGTGGAGCCGGGTGATGGCGGCGTGGGCGCTCTCGTGCAGGACCAGGCCGCGGTTGAAATCGGCTGACTCGCCGGCCAGCCGTCCACCATCCACCGAGATGATGCCGGTCTGCCAATTGAAGCTCCAGCCGCTCTGGGACTCACACACGACGAGACGGAGGTCGGGCCGGAATGCTGCCAGGCGAGCGAGTTGTTCCAGTTCCTCGACAAAGCGTGCCTCGCCTTCTCCCCGGTGCGGTCCGACGAGCGGGGTCGGCGGGCCACATCTCCGCCGAGATCGGCGTGGGGGCCGGGCGGGGGCTGGGGCCCGCAGGACTTGATGTTCTGGATGGTCCATGGAGTCAGTCATCGCTCGGCCAAGCCTGCCGCCCGGAGCAGAGTCACGGCCGCCGGGCGATCCACGCCATCCCGCAGCCGGCCGAGATAGGCGACCTCGATGGTCTCCCGGAGGTGGTGCTCGAGTGAGGTGGCCGGGTCTTCCCGGACGGCGGTTTCGAGCAACCGCAGGCAGGTCAGCAAGGAGCGGCGGGTGAAGACATAGCGTTCCTTTCGGACACGTCCCAGGGTTGGGACGGCGCCGCCCATGCCGCTGGCCTGGCTCAGGGAGGCATGGAACATGGCCAGACGGGGCAACAAATCACGAATCCCTGCAAGGCCGGCCAGGCAGGGAAAGGCCGGCGTTGACCGAGGGGACTGGTAGCGTCGGCCACGGAAGAGGAACTCGGGATGCTCGCCGAACACGAGGCGGTGCAGCATGGCAGCGAAGGTGGATTCTCCTGGCGCCTCGGCCTGGTGCCAGACCAACCAGCGGTCCCGGAAGGCGGTGCTGAGGGCCGACCGACCTGCGTATTCTGCCGGATTCATCGTGGCGAAGAGCCGGAAGCCGGGGTCGATTGAGACGCTGCCTCCGGCGCCGAAGACGGTGCCGTCACCCTCACTGAGCACCAGGGAAGGGGGGGATTCGAGCACCGGATTGAGGCGCTCGAGGACCTGTGGTTCCGCCAGGTTGATCTCGTCCAGGAGAACCCACCAGCCATGGCGCATCCCCTGCGGGACACCTCCCTCTTTGAAGATCCACGGGGGCACAGTGGCGTGCGCTTCCGGGCCGACTCCATCCCACTTGTTCCATGCGGTGGGGGAGTCGAGGGGGGTGGGGACATACGTGAATCGGGCAGCGCTGGCGGCCGGAACCCGATGGGGATGGGTGCTCCCAGCGGGAGCGGTATTGGGGACATAGCGCCCGACGAGTTCGCCGGTGTCGGTCTGCCCATGGAGGTTCAGGCGTAACACCGGTTGACCGATCAGGTGAGCCACCCAGGCGATGGCGGTGGTCTTGGAGGCGGAGGTATCTCCCTCGAGGAGGACGGGCATTCCGTAGCGGGCCCCCAGCGCCACCGTCCGTGCGTTGCGCAGCAGGCAGGCATCGTGGCAGAGATGGCGGAACGGATCGGCGGCGGGCACCAAGCGGCTGTGGCTGCGGACCCGAGGGAGTTGCTGGTCAAGGATGCGCACGAACTCCTCGCCGATCTCCACGGCGGGGTGGCAGGTGGAATCCGTGATCGCCAGAGGCGCCGTTGGGGCCAGGTGGTTGCTGAACTCCGACCATGGCAGCACCGGAAGTCCGGCTTTCTGGGCCGCCTCGATTGCGGCACCGGCATTGCCATCTCCCGTGACGAGAATGTCAGCCAGAGCCAGGAGGTGGCCACATGATAGCCTTCGGCGAGCAATGAGGCTCGAGCCTGGGTTTCCTGCAGGCTATCCAAACCACGCAACAGGATGCGCTGTCCCTTGAGGGGGACGGGTGTACAGGGCGTCGAGGGAGGCATGGGTTTGGTGTTAGAAGTTGCCATTGAAATCGCAGTCACGGAGCAAAGCCTCCAGATCCACGTCGTCCGGGCCATCCGGGGTGCCATCGGATGAGGCAGGCTGGCCAGCCGGAGCCGGCTCAGCGGGAGGGAGTTGGCTGGCAATGCCGAGCGATTCGGCGGCCTGGCGGGCGCTGAGCCGCACCGCGGCTTCCGGGTCGTGAGCGGCCAGCAACAGAACCCGTTGAAGGACCTCGTCTCCCTGTCCCCCGTCCAGGAGCCTGGTCCCGACGCCGGCAGCCAATCGCCCGGCCAACTCCCGTGCCCATGGCAAGACCGAGGACGAGGCTTGGAAAAAGTGACCGGCCAGGGTGGTGGCATCCACCGGTTCGAAGGTTCGCCGGACAGCTTCTGGTTGGTCCCAGGTGAGGCATTGCTGGACCCAACGCTTGCTGCGGTCGTCGGGCTGGTGCAGGGCGGTGAGAATCCGCACGGGATGGGCTGGAGGTGGGGCCTGCTCTGCGAACCACGGTCGCAGTGTGGTGGGGACCAGTTCGAGAACTGTCGGCGGCACCGTCGGCGGCCGCCAACCTTCCAGGAAAGCCTGGCGGGCATCGAACCGGGGTTGTCGCCGTTTGAGTGCCCGGTGACAGGCCCAGGCGATTGCCCGGCCCGTCAGCGAGGTGCTCTCGAGGAGTTCCAAGGCAGACTGATGGACATCCTTCTCCTGCGTCATCAGCAATCCAAGCAGTTGCCCGAGCATGACCGGCGACTCCTCCAGCGCCCCGCCGAGCCGGGGGCCCAGACAACACCGTAACTCCGCCGGACTGACACCACAGTCCTCGGGCGCCCCGGCGAGCAGGCCGCCCACCCCCTGCCAGGACCTCGGCGTTGCGTTTGTCAGCCGCTTCGGTCCAGATTCGCTCGAGGACCGTGACGAACGTGGGATGAGCCAGGAGATAGGCCGCCGCAAAGGTGAGCGGCAATCCCGCCGCCGGGCGCTCGAGGAGCCAGGCCGTGACTGCTTCCTGGGGACAGCGTTCGGGGGCGTCGAACCAGGGCTGGACCGTTTTCGGCAGCCGGACGACGCCGAGTTGGACCAGGACGACCACGGACGCTTCCAGCCAATCCCTCGGCGTTCCGGAGGCACTGCCCAGTGCCATGGCCACCCGGTTCAAGGCGTGGAGGACATCCGCTCCCATCGTGAGCGCTTTCGGTCGCAGTTTCTCGAGGTTCGCCAGGTGCCCTTCCGGAAGGTCGGCGATGAGCAGGGCGTTGAGCAGGCTGGTCAGGCGGGCGGGCTCCGTCAGCGTCCCGGCCCGGGTCAGGGTCATCGCCTGCTGGCTTTCGCCGCCTTGGCGCAGGGCCAGGCCCAACGGTACCGCCAGGCAGCGGATCACATCCGGATCCGCCTCGTGTTCGAGTTCCGTCAGGAGCAACTCCGCCAGGCTCGCCACACTGGTCAGGCCCGGAGGGAGTTGGAGGTCGGCACGGGACAGCAGGGCCTCGACCAACCGGTGGGCCTGAAGCCGCTCGCCCCAGCCCGGATGACGCAGCAGAGCGGTGAGCATGTCCAGGTCTCCGCCTTCAAGGAAGGCCAGCGCCCAGCGCACATGGGTTACCAGTCCCGTCTGCACCTGGTTGAGGAGTCGTTCCGAGGGCAGTTCATCGTTGGGTACGCCGAGCCGGACGAGGCAGGCCAGGGCGGACAGGACGACTTCCAAGTCAGAATGCCCGAGGGCCGGTAAGACCCCCTGTGCCAATGAACGGATCCCGCTGCGGCCGATGGCTTCCAACAGCGCAAGGGGCTGGTCGACCCCGGGCGTCCGAGGACGCCCTCCCGATCGAAGGCACTGCGCAGGAGGGTTGACCATGCCGCCGTTCGCTCGTCCAGGGACCGATCCTGCAACAGATGCTCCAACACCACGGCCAACGTCCCCATGCCCGGGTAGGACTCCTCGACCAATAGGCCCGTTCCCCATTCCAGCCATTGTGCGACCGGATCCTCCGTGTCGCAGAGCGGTAACAGGGCGGCGAAGACCGCCTGGCCCACCGGTGCCGTGGGCTGCAAGTCGAGCCCGCCCACCGTCACCGCCGGCAGGACGGATGCCGCGGAGCCTTCGAGGGTGTTGTATCGGGCCCGTCGAGGCCACAGCCGCCACCACGGAATCAGCCGGAGCAGCGGAACCGCTCGCTCAGGCAGACCTGATCCAGCCGGTCGAAACCCATGGCGTGCAAACGCCGGTCCAGCGGCCTGACCGAAGCCACGAGGGCCCCCTTCTGCGGTTGCAAGGGGTTGTTGCCTGGCGCCAGGCAGTCGTTGATGAACGGCGGGTCGGTCAGCCGTCGGACCGGATTCCCCGTGGTGTTGGCAAAGCCTCCTTTGGTTCGCATGCCGCCATGTCATACCAGGGGACGTATGACAACGGCGTTCATACCCCGCGGATGAGTTAGTCGGTGCCGCCCGGCGTGAGCGTGATCGTGCCGGCGGAGCACAGGGAGTTTTCCCCGATGAGCAACTGGGCCCGGACCTGAACCCGGGCGCCGGCGAAGTCCGCGGAGTCCACAGTGACCTCACCGTTCAGCACAATCACGCCGTTGTGGGTGTTGGCCTTGCCGGCGCAATGCGCCGTGAAGGAACAGTCGGCGGTGGTGATCTGGTACCAGCCTTCGAGTTCCCACACGGCCTGGCTGGCGTCGAAGCGGAGGGTCTCGTAAACGACGGAGCCGTCGCCGCACTCGCCCGAAACCGTGCCGATGAACAGGCCGGTGTTGGGGTCCGCCAGGCACTTCTCGAAGCTGAGGGTGACGGGGGCGGCACCCGGCGGCAGCGCGGCGGTGACAACGAGGCTCAGGGCCAGGGGGGTGGCCGTCAGGCCGGTCAGGAGGGTTTGCGCGATTCGTTTCATACGTTGGTACGGTGTTGTTGCTGTATTGCGTCGAGCCCCCGGCACTGTCCCACGGGGGAAGGGTCGAAGGCCCGATGTCACTCCTGATCAGAAGCAACTCGGGGCGAACCTTACAGGGCCGGTGTCCGCCGTGGGTCTTGCGGTGGCGGCGCGAGACTGTGGGTGGTGTCGGGGGCCACCCTCTTTCCGGCTGCGCGGCACCAAAGTTTGGCATCTAATGCTGAGTGCCTAGACTGGCCGGCATGGCGACCAAGACGTACAACGTGTCGGTGACGGAGGCGCAGGGCTGGTTCGTCGAGCAACAAGTCCGGTTGGGCCGGTACAACAACATCAGCGAAGTCATGCGCGACGGACTGCGCCGGTTGGAGAGCGAAGCGGCGCAACGGGACATTGATGAGTTCAACCGCCTGTTCGCCGGTGCCCACAACCGTCCGGAGACCGAGTCAGACATTGAGCGGATCAATCGCGCCCTCAAGAAAGGCCGTTCCAGGTGATCCCGGTCGTCTTCGACACAAGCGTCATCGTCAGCGCCATCGGTTGGCGGGGGGCCGGCACATCGCTGCCTGGCGCTGGTCGCTCGTCATCGGCGCCGTTTGGTGGTGACGGCGGAGGTGCTCCGCGAGTACGAACAGCGGGTCCCTGGCATCCTGGCGGTGGAGGCGCCGCATCCCCACGTGGCTGGTCCGTTGAGCTGGATTCGCGACCAAGCCTGGCAAGTGGTCCCCACCCCGCGGGGGAAACGTCGCTCGCGCGACGCCAACGACGACTGCTTCCTCGGCGCGGCACTGGCGGCGAAGGCCCAGGCGATCGTGAGCTACGATGACGATCTGTTGGTGTTGGGGAAGCCATTCGGCATCCCCATCCTGCGACCGGCGCGCTTCCTGGAGTGGTCCACCGACCACCGCCTCTGAGGGTTGGGGGATTGCGCGCTGAAGCGATCGGACGGAACCGAAGCTCAGCGTGCCGAGGATCGGGCTTCGGCTCAGGGGGCGGCCCGACTGGCTCGAGCGCTGGAAGCATCGGCCTCCCCGAGACCGGCAGCCGGCCAGAGCTGGATGGCGCCATCGGCGTTGCCGGTGGCCAACAGGTTGTTTTGGGGGGAGAACGCCAGCGAGGTGAGCACTCCGCCGGGCGCCGTCAGAGTCAGGACCACTTCGTGGGTGGCCAGGCTCCAGAGCTTCAACGTGCCACCGAGCGCGAGGGAGGCGAGGGTGCGTTCGTCCGGGGCGAAGGCCAGGGAGTAGACCCAGTCGGTGTGTCCCCGCAATCGGTGGAACCTTCGCTCCGGGTGGTCGGCGTCGGAAAGCACGATCGTGGTGTCCGCGCTTCCGGAGGCCAGCCACCGTCCGTCCGGGGAGAAGGCGACACAAAGCACCACCGATTGGTGAGGTTGCCAGCGCCGCAGAAACCGGCCGGTCGCCGCTTCCCACAGCCCGACCGTGCCGTCGGCGAATCCAGCCGCCAGGTAACGACCGTGCGGGTCGAAGACCACTTCCTCAACCGCATCCGGAATGCCCGCCGGAAGCTGCGCCGGGCGCAGCGACTCCAGCTCCCAAAGCACCAGGCCTGGCCGGGCATTGGCGTGTCCGAAGATCCGCCCGCCTCCCGTGGCCAGCACCCGTCCATTCGTCGAGAAGTCCAGGGCGAAAACCGGGAAGTCGTTGGTCAGGATGGCAACGGGTTCGGTCTGTCCTGCCCGCCACAAGCGCACAGTGCCTTCATGACCGCCGGTCGCCACGAGTTGCCCGTCTCGTGAGAAGCGCACACGGTGGATGGGCTCGGGGTGACCGCGAAAGGTGGCCAGTTCGCGCCGTGGGTCGACCTCCCACAGCTTGATGACCGGGTCAATATACCCGGCCGAGGCGAGCCGCCTGCCGTCCGGCGAAAAGGCGAGGGAATCCACCCACGATGGGTGGCGACCGAGGTCCGAAGCTGATGCGGTTGTCGTCAGGTCCCAGACCTTGGCGACGCCGGCGCCGTCCGTGGAAACGAGAGTCCGGCTGTCGGGGGCGAAGGCGACGGAGGTCACTTCGCGCTCGTGTCCGCGCAGGACCAGGAACGGACGGTTCTGCGCCAGGTCCCACACCCGGAGGGTCTGATCCCGGGAACCCGAAACCACCCAGCACCCGTCCGGGGAGAAGGCGAGGGTCGAGACGCGGCCGTGCCGGCCCATGAACTCGTGGAGCGGACGGCGGGAGAGGCTGTCCCAGACCACAATCCGGCCATCGGCGCCCGCCGAAGCCAGCCGGGAGCCATCGGGAGATACGACCACGCAGTAAAGGTGGGCCGTGTGTCGCTGGAGCGTCGCGCCGGGGAGCGACGGGTTGGCGAGGTTCCACAGGTGGATCGCGGGATGGCGGCCGCAGGTGAAGAGGTGTTGCGAGTCCCGGGAAAACGCCACACCCGTGGCGTCCGTGGGGTAGCGGGCGACCAGACGCGGACGGCGTTCCGGGGCGTTCAGCGGCTGCAACCACACCGTTTCGTCACCCGCCGACGCCAGCCACTGGCCATCCGGCGAGAACGCCAAGGCCCGGATGGATCCGACGTGGTTGGTGAAGGAGGCAAGGCACCGTCTGCTGGACAGGTCCCAGAGCTTGATCTCGTGTCGGGGGGTCACCAGGGCCCACAGGTTGGTCGCCACGGGCGAATGGCTGAGCCATTGGATGCCGGCGGGTTCCGTGAGCAGCGCCTGCTGCGCCTGGCCCTCGAGGTCGGCCAACCGAAGCTCGTGGGTGCCGGCCAACCACAGTTGGTCTTCCGACCAAAACCCTGCCGCCATGACGCCGCCCGGGGCGTTGGTGATGGTCCTGCGACACTGCGGATGATGGCAGAGATGCCACACATGTCGCCACTCGAACCCGCGCGGGTCATCCTCGACGGAAGTCGGGCGCGTGGCCTCGAGCAGCGCGCGGGCGCGGCCCAGGTTCCCTTCCTCCCACGCCTGGTGCGCGAGCATAACGTTCGCCGCGTAGAGCTGTCGCCGCGTGTCGCGCTCTCCGTTCCGCGCGCGCTGCCACTGCGTCAGCACCCCGGTGAAACTCACGAGGCCGACCGCCAGGGCGATCCCCACCGTCGTCGCCAGCGCTGGGTTGCGCCGGGTCCACTTCACGAGTCGTTCGCGCGTTGTCGCGCGGCGGGCCATGATCGGTTCCTGGCGCAGCCACTTTTCGAGGTCGGCCGCCAGCCCGGCGGCCGAGCTGTAACGGCGTTCGGGTTCCTTCTCGAGGCACTTGAGACAAATGGTTTCGAGATCGGCGTCGATCTCGGATTTCCGGAGGTCGGGTTTGGGATCCGGCCGCGGCATGCAGGTGCGCGAGCCGACGGGCCTGGTTGGGCGCCGCCGGCTCTTCCTCAACCACACGGCGCAGGACTTCCCAGGGTGTGTCGCCCATGAACGGCGGCCGGCCGGTGAGCAGTTCGTAGAGGATCGCCCCCAGGCTGTAGAGGTCGGCGGCGGTGGTGACTTCTCGCGTCGGGCTCCCGGCCAGTTCGGGCGCCATGTAGTGCGGCGTGCCCAGCACAGCCAGCGTCTGCGTCAGGTCCCGGCCCTCGGTCAGCACCTTGGCCAGGCCGAAGTCGGTCAGGTGCGGTTCGCCGTGACCGTCGAGCAGGATGTTTCCGGGCTTGAGGTCGCGATGAATGATCCCGCGCTGGTGGGCGTAATGAACGGCGCGCGCCACGGTGGCGACGAGGCGGGCCGACGCCACGTCCGATGTCCGGGATCCGAAGTCCGCAATCCGCTGTGCCAGCGTGCCGCCGGTCATGAGGGGCATGGCGAAAAACGGTTGCCCGGCGCACTCGCCGACCTCGTAGATCGGCACGATGTGTGGATGTTCGAGCCGGGCGGCGGCCTGGGCTTCGAGCCGGAACCGCCGCCCCGCCTCGGCGGAGGTCAGCCGGCCCGGGTGGATGAACTTGAGCGCCACGGTGCGGTGCAGCCGGGTCTGGCGGGCCTTGAACACGACGCCCATGCCGCCTCGGGCGATTTCCTCGATCAATTCGTAGTCGCCGAAGGCAAAGAGCTTAACGGCCGCGGGCGGGGCGGGCCGCAACAGGAGGGGCGTGACGTCGGTGTCGCCCACCGCGGCGAGCACCGCCTCGGACAGCCCCGCGGCCAGCAGACACCGGGGGCACCGGTCGGGTGGACCGGCGTTCGGCAGGAACACTCCGCAGACCGGGCAACGGCGGCCGGGGTTGGTGGTCACATCGGTCACAGTTCAGAAGCGAAAGGGCAGGGACCTTACCGGGCGGTCCGGTTCAACCCGGAGCCGCTCCCTGGCCGAGCGCGTGGATCAAGGCGCGGATTTCCTCTTCGACCTCCTCCGGGCGGCTGACCGTGCGCGCGATTTCCTCGCGCAGCAGTGCACGGTAACGCTTGCGCAAGCGATGAATCGCCACATCCACGGCGTTGATGCCCACCCCGTGGCGCGCGGCGATCTCGGCCCGCGCCCTGGCCTTCTTCTCGGTGAGGAAGCCCTCCAGTTCGTCGAACAGGTCGCCCTTTTCCGCGGCGGCGTACTCGCCTCGCAGCCGCTCCGTCACTCGTTCCAGAACGGTCGCCGCCCAGCGTCGCTCGAAGAGGGTTGCGGGCGTGAGCGGATCCGCCGGCTCGTGCCGGTACCGGTTCTCCGCGGTTTCGTCATCCAGACTGAGGGCAGGGCGGCCGCCGCCGCGCTTCTGGGCTCGCGTGCGATCCCGTTCATTGGCCAGGTAGTGGTCCAGTGCCGTGAGCAGGAACGTGCGGAACCGGCCTTTCTCCGGGCCCACGCGCGCGAGGTCCTCCCGGCGGAGCAGGCTGGCAAAGAACCCCTGGGTCAGGTCCTTGGCCTCTTCCGGCGGGTACCCGCGTCGCCGCACGTCCGCGTAGAGTGGATACCAGTAGTCGCGGCACAGGTGCTCCAGCGCCTCGTGGGCGATCGTGGACCCCGTGCGGCCCGCCGCCAGCACCACGCTCCAGTGGGTCGTCCGGAAGCCGGCGGGGCCCTGCAGGGCGGGGAGCAAGTCTGCGTTCCCGTCCATGGCCTCAGAGGCTGGGAAAAGCCGGACGCATGGTCAGCATCGGGGAACCTCTAAGTCAGGTTTCCCCGGTAATCAATGAGCAAACCACGGGTCCGGTTGACACGCGTCAACAAGCCCCCGCACCACCCGCGGGCGGAACCCGACCGCGCGCTCCCGTGGCGCAGGGTCGGGCAGGGCGGTTCTGTTGGGCCGGTCGGGCGAGCGCGTCCCGAACACTACGGCTTCTCCAGTGCTTCGATGAGTGCGATGGGGTCGGCGAGGGTGCCGAGTTCCAGGGCGTCGTGGGGCGGCGCGAGCTTGACCGTGCGGCCGGTCTGGAGCGCGGCAGCCCAGAAGCGTTCCGGGGTGATGTCTTCCTTGACCTGACAGGCCAGGGCGTAGAGTCCAGCCAGGTAGGGCACGGACCAACTCCAGCCGCCCCCCGCGTAGTGCACGTAGTCCTGCACGCCCGTGGGACTGGCCGTGCTGCGGGCATCCATCGGGACAAGCAGGCGAACCCCGGGCGCGAAACGACGCTGGCCGTCCAGGAAGGACCTGGCCCACCACGAACCCAGGCCGTACGAATTGAAGTCGTCGGGATCCGCTTCCGGCAACCGGCCCAGCCCGTGGAACGCGAGCCGGTGGGTCCGCTCCAGGGCGGTTGAGACCACAAACACTCCTTCCCGGGTGGCGCGTTCGACGGCGGCATCAGCCTCGGTGCACCCGGCCCGACCGGGTGACCAGCCCACGGAGATGGAGATCACACGAATGCGCCGGGCCGGAGGTAACTGGCGGTTGAGATCCAGGAGGCGCTCGATGGATTGCGCCAGGGGTTTGAAGTCCCACTCGAACCGCCCGGCTTTGATCTCCCCGTGCATCTCGGCAATGAAATACAGGTCGGCTTCCGGCGCCACGCCCACGGACTGGCCGGCGGCGATCGAGGCCACCGCAGCGCCGTGCATTGCCGCCTGGGCTTCGGCGGCGAGGATGTGGATTTCCTCGTAGAGCCGCATGCGATCGCGGTACTCGACGTGATCCACAAGCAACGGCTGATCGATGATGCCGATGCCGATGCCCTTGCCGGTGATGCCCCGGCGATGGAGTTGGCGGACGCGGAGGCCGGGGTTTCGGCCGAGGTCCATGAGCTTGCGCGGCTCAAACCCGGCGGGAAGGACGGCCGGCCACCGGGTCTGATCGTCGAAGTCCGCCTGCCGCAGGTCGGCCAGACGCTCGCGGAGGTCGAGCGTCGAAATGTCGCGGCTGCGGAGATCGACCTGGAAGGGTTGGGTCGAGTCCGGCTGAAACCGGGGGAGCTCGCGGAGGGGACCGAAGTTGAAAGTGGCCGCCGCCGGCCGGCGGACGATGGTCAAGGTGGTGCCCGGCGACAGGCGGGTTTCGTAGCGATGGGCTGGTTCCGCGGTGGGGCCGGACGGTTTGGCGAAGGTCGCAGGCGCGAGCGGCTCGTTCCGGCGCACGTCGGTGATCGTGATTTCCAGGGCGCCTCCGGACCGGAGCCGGTGGGGACTTTCCACCCGGCCACCTCGCGGTAATCCGACAGCCGGCTGTCGCCCACGGCGACGAGGAAGCCGGAGGCGTCGTCGAAGCAGAGCGGGACAGCGGCGCCCTGCGGCTGCCTGGCCAGGATGGTGACGACGGGGCGTCCTTCAAGATCCCGGCGGCCGGCGGGTTCCAGGGTGAAGCCCAACTCGTGCCAGTGGGCCAGGGCGAAGGGATTCAGACTGAGAAGCATTTCAACGACGTCTGCCCGGGATTCGGCGGCGGTCAGTTCCCGGACGCCACCGGGGTCTTGTCGCCAAAAGACGCCATCGGCATCGCAACCGGTGCGGACGCGGATGGCGCCGACTTCACCAGCCAGCAGGCAACGTCCGGGCGGTGCGGCGATGATGGTGAACTGGATCTCCGCCTCGCGTTCCCGGCCGGTACCTTTCATCACCAGACACGTGGTGGAGTCCAGGACGGTCTGGCCACCGATGGCGGCCAGGTGACGTTCGATGACTTGCGCCGTGGCGGGGGTGTCGGGCGCAGAAGGTGCTGGCGTTTGCGCTTCGAGGAAGGACGAGGCGACGACGAGCGCGAGACCGAGCGTGGCGGTCGCCGTCAGGGTGCGGCGGGACGGGAACGGGGTGTGCATGGCGTAAGTGACGTTGAAGTGTGCGGTGGCGACGAGCTTCTGGGCTTCTGACAGGGCCGGGTGGATTTCCTCACGCCGGCGCCTACCGCCTGGGGCGGCTTCGCGCCGAGTCTGCGATGTCCGAGCCATCCGCAGGCTTGCTGGGCGGTCCGGGGTGGCGCAGGCTCTTGCGCGACACACATGCGATCGATGCCCTCTCCCGCCTGCCGCGCCCTGACGGGCTCAATTCTCTGGCTGCTCTCGTGGAGCGTGCCCGCCGTGGCGGCGGAGACCGCGCCGGAGCGGCAGCGGATTCCGTTTCCGGATGAGCGGCTGGCGGTCCACGGCCTGCCTTGGTTTGAGGAAGACAAGCCGGCCCTGCGCCGGTTGCCGGCCCGCCTGCAGTCGCAGTTTCGCCCGGCCGTGTGGGGCTGGCGCAACAGCCGAGCGGCGGGCGGATTCGTTTCCGCACGGACTCGACGACGGTGGGCTTGGTCGCGCAGAACCCGCGTTTCTCCAACATGCACCACATGGCGAGTGTGGGAGAGAACGGCTTCGACTTGTACGTGAACCGTGAGTACCTCGGCAGCGCCTGGCCGGACGGCAATGGGCAGATCGCGAAGGAGTGGCGCCTCGGGTCGGAACGGCGGACGCGCGAGATCACGCTTTACCTGCCGCTCTACAAGGCGGTGTCGGTGAGTGAACTGACCCTGGACACCGGGGCCCGGCTGGAGCCCGCCGTGCCGTACGCGACGCGCCGGCCGGTCGTTTACTATGGTTCGAGCATCACGCAGGGGGTGCGCCTCGAACGCGGGCGGGACGTGCCAGGCGCTGTTAGAACGTCGGCTTGACGCCGACTTCGTGAACCTGGGCTTCAGCGGCAACGGGCTGGGTGAACCCGCGGTGGCCGAGGCGATCGCCGAGCTGGAGCCGTCGTGCATCGTGCTCGATTTCTGGGCCAATCCCTCGGCCGAGCAATATGCCGCGGCGTTGCCGGTGTTCGTGGAGGTGCTGCGGGGGAAGCTGCCGCAGGTGCCGATCCTTGTGACGAGCCCGTTCTACTTTCCGGCGGAAGCGGTCAGCGCCGAGGTCGCGCGGGCGCAGCAGTCGAAGCGCGAAACGGCCCGGCGGTTCGTGCAGGAGCGACGCCAGGCGGGGGATCGCCGGATCCGGTGGGTGGATGGTCTGAAGATGCTGGGGCCGACGCAGGCCGTGGGATTGGTGGACGGGGTGCACTGCAACCTCGCTGGGCTTCCACTTCAACGCGAATGGGCTGGAGCCGGCGCTGCGAAAGGCGCTCCAATGGTAAGACCCTTTAGCCCTCGCGGCTCCCGGCGCGTCCTGCTCGTCATGGCGTCTGGCTACGCCGCCGTGTTTGCCCTGCTCCTGCCGGCCTGCGGGCTGCGGGTAAGGGCCAGTGCGGCTGACGCCCCGCCGGCGTTTGCGGTTCGCGGCACGCTGCCCTGGCACAACTTCCTGTCAGGCCCCACGGCGTGGAACGCGAGCGATTACCGCACGTATCTGGACGACCTGGCGGCGCGCGGATTGAACTTCGTGGGGTTCCACTGTTACACGGGCGGGGCGGAGCGGTGGGGTTACCGGCCGCTGGCGGTTGGGGACTTTGCCTTTGAGACCGGCAAGCTGTTTCCGCGGCCGCCGGGAGCGGAGGCGTTCGGAGGTGACGGCGCGGTGACGGCTTGCTCCAACGAAGAACGTTACCGCCGGGCGCAGGGGCTGATGGGCGAGGTGATCGCGATGGCGCACGCCCGCGGGATCCAGGTGGCGATCGGGTTCGAGTTCGGGGTGCACCCGCCGGAACTGGCCTCGATTGTGCCGCCCGAGTCACGGATCGGCGGGGCGCTGCTGCCGGACCCGACGCACCCGGCGAACATTGAGATCCTCCACGCCACGCTGCGCGATTTGCTGACGACCTATCCCGGGCTGGACTGGGTGTGGCTCTGGCTGCACGAACATTCGATGTTCGTGGCGCCGCCGGAATTGACCGGACGCTTCGCCGAGTTTTATCAACGGGAGAAAGGTCACTTCAGCGGGGCGCCCCGCGAGCATGATGTGTTTACGGGCGTCTGGTCGCTGGTCCAGATCCGGCAGGTGCACGAGTACTTGAGCCGGCACGCGCCCCGGACGCGGTTGGCGATTGGCGGTTGGGGTGGCGGTCCGCAACTGCCACCGGTGCTGCGCGGCCTGGACAGGGCGCTGCCGCGCGACATCGTGTTCAGTTGCCTGAATCCGGGCATGGGGGCAGCGGCCACGCTCCGGTCTTGGCGGAGGTCGCGGTGCATCGGCCGACGTGGGCCCTCCCGTGGTTCGAAGGGGACGCCTGGCTCTGGCACCTGCAACCGCGCGCCGCCTCGATCCGGGATCAAGTGCGGGCCGCGCACGCCGGACCGGTTGTCCGCTGTGATCGGCATTCATTGGCGGACGGAGGAGATCCAGATGAACCTGGAGGCCTTTGCCCTGACGGCGCGTGATCCGGAGCAGGCGCTCTCCGGCGAAGCGTTGTACCGGCGGCACTGCACCGAGCGGTACGGGGCGGGGGCGGCCGACACGCTGGCGCCGCTGCTGCTGCGCTTCGAGCAGGAGAATCAGGTCGGCACGCTCAGCTCACCGGAGTACTTCCCTTACAGCCCGGCCTGGGGACGCCTGCCGCCCGGGCTGGAAGATCAACTCCGTGCGGCGATCGCGCTGATCGAACGGCTGGCAACGGGGACAGGGTCTCCCGTCCACCGGCAGAATCTTGGGTGGCTGGCCGACAACTTCCGCGGCTCACTGTTGCTGGACGAGGTGGGGCGGAAGATCGAGGCAGCCTACAGCCTTAAGGAACAGTCTCTGCGGGGGGAAATGTCCGGCGCGGCGTTGCGGGAGCAGGCCCAGGCGGCCCGAGCCCAGTTCGAGACGGCACCCCTCGAGGAACTGTTTCGTACCTTTGCCCGGCGGGTACGCTCGCGCGGGGAGCTGGGCGAGCTCAGCTCGCTGAACCAGAAACTGTGGCTGCAATACCGCGAGCTCGATCAGTTCTTGCGGGAGGCAGCGGCCTGCCCATGAAGCATCCGAAACGAGAAAGCGAACCCATGAATCCACACCGATCCTGTACCGCGCTCACGCGCCGCCGTTTCCTCGGACAGGCCGCGGTCACCGCCGCCATGGCCGCCAGCCACGCGGCGGTGGGTCGCCTGCGGGCGGCCGAGTCGCACCCCACGGACTGGTTTCACCAGGCAGGCTGGGGGGTGATGACGCATTATCTGGGGGCGCCACCCAGTTCCGACGGCGGGGCCGAGCTGACGGCGGAGGCGTGGAACGCGCAGGTGGACGCCTTCGATGTGGCGGGGCTGGTCCGGCAACTGGCGTCCACAGGGGCGAAGTACCTGCTGTTCACCCTCGGCCAGAACTCCGGTCACTACTGCGCCCCGAACGCGACGTACGATCGGCTTGTGGGCATCGAGCCCAGCAAGTGCTCGCGGCGCGACCTGATCGACGCGCTGGCGCGCGGCCTCGAGCCCCACGGAATCCGCCTTCTGGCTTACCTGCCCAGTGGCGCCCCGGCGGCGGACCCGGTGGCGCGTCGCAAGCTTCAGTGGCGCTGGGGTTCAACGGGCGGCTGGCAACTGCCGGGGGAGGCGGTGGGCGGGCGGCTGGTCGAGTTCCAGCGGAACTGGGAGGCGGTCTGCCGCGATTGGTCGCAGCGCTGGGGTCGACGGGTGGCCGGCTGGTGGATCGATGGCTGCTACTTTGCCGACGAGATGTATCGTCATGCGGACGAGCCGAACTTCGCGAGCTTCGCGCGCGCGCTGAAGGCCGGGAATCCCGATGCGCTGGTGGCGTTCAATCCCGGGGTCAAGGTGCCCGTGGTGTGCCATACGCCGGTGGAGGATTACACGGCCGGCGAGGTCAATCTGGACCAGGTGGCCGAGGCAATCCGGGCCTGTCCGGGCCGCTGGCTGGAGCGGGAAGGGCGCCGCGTGCAGTTTCAGATCCTCAGTTTTCTGGGGCAGACCTGGTGCGGTGGCGAGCGACCGCAGAAACCGGATGAAGTGATCGTGGGCTATGTCCGGGACCTGATGGCGAAGGGGGGCGTGATCACGTGGGATGTACCGATACAGAAGGGCGGGTTGATTCCGGAACCGTTCGTTGAGCAACTGCGGGCGATCGGGCGGGCGCGGCTGCGGGCAGCGGGTTGAGCGGGGAGCTTGAGCGCCGCTTTGGGTGCGGGTGGCTCTGCCGTGGGGGCGGTGTGCGGCGGGCGCGGGGGCGACGAAAAGCGCCGCTGGAAGACGGCGCACGCCAAACGCTTCGCGAGGTTCTGAGGGTGTGGTGGACGCGCCGCGTTTGAGATGTGTTGCCCTGCGTAAGACTCCGCACGGGGCGGGCGGTCGAACCGAAAAAGGGCTTGAGTTGCCGGAGGGAAGCCGGTTCAACTGGCACGGCACGAGCCGCGGCCAACCGACGGGGTCGCGGTTTGGCTGCCCGGAATCCGAGGCCCAGGAAACGCATGCCGCTCTACCGCGAACAACACCTGCAGCACATCTCGCAGCAGTTCCGCATCTACGGCCAGATCCTGCATGCGGAGCCCTGCAAGATCGGTCACATCAACGAGACGTACACGGCCACATACGATCAGGGTGGCGTGCTGGTGCGGTACATCCACCAGAAGATCAATCAGGGCGTGTTCCGCGAGCCGGAGAAGGTGATGGAGAACGCCATGCGGGTGACGACCCACCTGCAGAAGAAGCTGGCGGAAAGCGGCGCACGCCAGCGCACCCGGCGGGCGCTCACCGTCGTGCCCACCCACGATGGCCGGTCGTTCTACTCGGATGGGAACGGCGATGTCTGGCGTACCTTCGTGTTCGTGGAGAAGGTGCAGTCGTTCGAGGCGGTGCAGAATCCGACCCAGGCTTACGAGGCGGGACGGGCCTTCGGCGAATTCCAGAGCCTGCTGGCCGATCTGCCAGGAGAACGCCTGCACGAGACCATTCCGGACTTTCACAACACGCGGAAGCGCTTCGCCGCGCTTCGGCAGGCGCTTGAGGAGGACCATCACCTGCGGGCCGCCAGCGCCCGGAAGGAGATCGAGTTCGCCCTGGCCCAGGAGGCCTGGATCGGCACGTTGCTGGATGCGCAGGCGCGCGGGGAGATACCCGAGCGTGTCACCCACAACGACACGAAGTTCAACAACGTCATGCTCGACTGGGAGACGGGCCGGGCCATGTGCGTGGTGGACCTCGACACGGTCATGCCGGGGCTGGTGCATTATGACTTCGGCGACATGGTGCGCACGACGACCAGCCCGACGCTGGAGGACGAGGAGGACCTGTCGAAGGTCTCGATGCAGATGCCGATGTTCGAGGCGCTGGCCCGGGGCTACGTCGAGGCGACCCGGAGCTTTCTCAAGCCGGCGGAGAAGTCGCTGCTGGCGTTTGCCGGGCGTCTCATCACGTACACGATTGGCATCCGGTTCCTGACGGACTATCTGAGCGGCGACGTGTACTTCCGCGTCCATCGTCCGCAGCACAACCTCGATCGGTGCCGCACGCAGTTCAAGCTGGTGCAATCAATCATGGAACAGGAAGAGGCCATGCAGCGGTGCGTGGACGCCATCTGAAGGTCCTCCATGCGCGACCGCGAGAGCATCGTCCGGGCGCTGACCGTGCCGGGCATTGTCGCAGTCGTTCGCGCGGGCCGTCCGCTGGACGTCGAACCGCTGGTGGAAGCCCTGCTGGCCGGCGGGGTGGTGGCGATCGAGATCACCCTGACGACGCCGGGCGCCCTGGAGGCGCTGGGGGTGGCCGTCCGCGGCTTTGCTTCCAGGGCCGTGATGGGCGCGGGGAGCGTGGTGAATGTGACGCAGGGCAAGGCGGCGCTGGCGGCGGGGGCGGAGTTCCTCGTGAGCCCGGTTCTGCGCCCGGAACTGGTGCCCCTGGCGCACGGGGCCGGACGACCGGTCATGCTGGGCGCGTACACACCGACGGAGGCGCAGGCCGCTCACGAGGCCGGCGCGGATTTTGTGAAGATCTTCCCCGCCGACGGTTTGGGGGCGCGCTACCTGAAGGCGATCCGCGGGCCCTTGCCTCACCTGCGGCTCGTCCCGACCGGCGGGGTGGACCTGACGACGCTGGCGGACTTTGTGCGCGCGGGGTGTCCGGCGGTGGGCGTGGGTTCGTCGCTGATTTCCGCGGAGCGGCTGGAGCGGAAGGATTGGGCGGGGCTCACGGAACTGGCCGGCCGCTATGTCGCTGCCATGCGCGAGGCGCGGGGGCGCGGGCGGGCAGTGGGTCGGGCGCGTGAGGCGGGCGGTGCGGTTGGGGGCCTCGTGCCGCGGAGCAAACCGTCCGAAGCTCAAAGCTCAAGGGAAGCGTCCTGCTCCAGCCGGACCGGCTCACGGGCCATGAACCGCGGAGGGTGCAGGCGGGACGCCCGCACCACAGGTTCATCGAAAGCTCCAGCGCGCCGGACTATTCCCGGCGGCGTTCGTCCAGGACGCGGCCGTCGGGGGCCAGGAGTTGGATGTGGAGCGCGGGGACGCCGGCGGCGTGGGTCGAGCAGCTCAAGCAGGGGTCGTAGGCGCGGATGCCGGCCTCGACGCGGTTGAGGAGGGGTTCGGGGATGGAGGGTCCCTGGATGTAGTGCCGGGCGATCTGCGCGATGGTGCGGTTCATGGCCAGGTTGTTCTGGCCGGTGGCGATGATGAGGTTCACCCGGGTGATGAGGCCGTTGCGGTCCACCTCGTAGTCGTGGAACAAGGTCCCGCGCGGGGCTTCGCTGGCACCGACGCCCCGGCGCTGGTTGATGCCGGCATCGGCGCGCAGGTGGTCGGAGAGGATGTCCGGTTCGTCCAGGAGCCGTTCGATGTGCTCGACGCAGGCAAGAATCTCGATCAACCGCGCGTAGTGGTAAAGGAACGAGGACGTGACGGCGCCCCAACCCAGGGACTTGAACCGCTCGAGCTCGGCATCGGCGAGGGGCGTACCCATGCGGCGGCAAAGGTTCAGTCGCGCCAGCGGCCCGACCCGATAGAGGCCGGCGGGATAGCCCATGGGCCGGTAATAGGGGGACTTGAGGTAGGAGGTGGTCTCGACGGCTTCCCCGATGATGTCGAGATAGCGGACGGGGTCCACGCGGTCGGCGAGGATGTTGCCCCCGGCGTCCATGACGCGGAGTTGGCCGTCGTAGTGTTCCCAGGAACCGTCCGGGGCGATGAGGCCGAGGAAGAGGCTGGGGAAATTGCCGAACACCTGCGTCTCGGTTTCGAACTTGTCGAGCAGGGCGCGGAACTTGTCGAGGGCATGGCTGGCCGTGGCCTTGGCCTCGGGAATCGCGGTGCGGATCCGGGTGCGGCCGGCGTCGGTCAGGGGCTCGCGCACGCCGCCGGGGACCGCCCAGGCGGGATGGATTTTGCGGCCGCCGAGGATCTCGATGACCTCCTGGCCGAACTGGCGGAGGCGGATGCCGCGGCGGGCGAGGTCGGGATCGGCGGCCATCAGCCCGAAGACGTTCCGTTGACCGGCGGGGTTTCCCAGCCGAGGAGGAGGTCGGGGGCGCTGAGGTGGAAGAAGCTGAGGGCGTGGGACTGGAGGATCTGGCCGAGGTTCATCAGCCGGCGCAGCTTGCGGGCGGCGGGCGGGATGTCGACGGCGAGGAGGGCATCGCCGGCCTTGGCAGAGGCGAGCACGTGGCTGACGGGGCAGATGCCGCAGACGCGCGGGGTGATGCCGGGCATCTCGGTGAAGGGCCGGCCTTCGCAGAACTTCTCGAAGCCGCGGAACTCGACGACGTGGAAGCGGGCGTCGGAGACGTGGCCGTTGTCATCGAGCTGCAGCGTGATCTTCGCGTGCCCTTCGATGCGGGTGACCGGGTCGATTTTAATCCATTGGGGCATGGCAGGGAGGGTCGGGGGCGCGGCGTGCTAGCCGAAGCGGAGGTTGGCGCCGGTGAGGTGCGGGGCCTTGCCGGCGAGCAGTTCCTGCAGGAAGGCCTTGATGCGGTCGGCGGGCGGCGGGCAGCCCGGCAGATAAAAGTCCACGGGCACGGCTTCCTGAAGAGGCAGGACGCGGTCGAGGAGCGGGGGCACGACGCCGGGTTCGTGGGGCAGGGCGGGGCGGAGGTTGGCGGGGTCGAGGTAGGCGCGTTCGAGGACGGGGGCAGCGCTGCCGAGCGGGTTGCGGAGGGCGGTGACGTTGCCGGTGACGGCGCAGTCGCCGAAGGCCACGAGCACGCGGGTGCGTTGCCGGATCTGATGCATCAACTCGACGTGCTCCGTGTTGGCGACGGCGCCCTCGACGAGGCAGACATCCGCGGCGGCGGGGTATTCCTTGGTGTCGACGAGGGGGCCGTAGACGACGTCGGCCACCTTGGCCAGCTCGAACAACCACTCGTCGAGATCGAGCAGGGACATGTGGCAGCCGGAACAGCCGCCGAGCCAGACGGTCGCGATTTTCAGACGATCCATTGCTTCTTCTCCCGCGCGGTGACGATGTACTCGAGTTTGCCCCGGTCCTTCTGCATTTCGCCCACGGTTGTGCCTTTCTCGAACAAGGCGCCGGTGGGGCAGGCGTGGACGCACTTGCCGCAGGCGGTGCAGGTGCGGGATTCGCCCCAGGGCTGGTTGAGGTCGCTGATGATGCGTGAGCCGGCGCCGCGGCCCGAGAAGTTCTTGGTGGCAGCGCCTTCGACGTACCAGCAGACGCGCACGCAGCGGCCGCAGAGCACGCAGCGATTGTGGTCCATGCCGAAGAGGCGGTGGGTGAGGTCCACCTCGAGCTTGGGGAACGTGTAGGGGAAGCTCACGTGGTCCATGCCGAGGTTCGTGGCCAGGGCCTGGAGCTCGCAGTGGCCGTTGGAAACGCAGACGGCGCAGACGTGGTTGCGTTCGGCGAAGAGGAGTTCAAGCAGGAGGCGGCGGTAGCGCTGCAGCCGCTCGCTCGTGGTGGCGACCACCATGCCGTCGGCCACCTGGGTGGTGCAGGCGGGCACCAGCTTGTTGCTCCCGGCGATTTCGACCAGGCAGAGGCGGCAGGCGCCGACGTCCATCACGCCCTCCAGGTGGCAGAGGGTGGGGATGCGGATGCCCGCCTCGTGGGCGGCCTCGAGGACGCTCTGCCCTTCGGTGGCGCTGATTTCCTGACCGTCGATGGTGAAGACTTTGGCAGCCATGGGGAGGCGGGGTGGGGAGGTTGCGGTCGGGTGTCAGCCGAGGCCGGTGAGGGGGCGGGCGGGGTGGCCGGCTTCCACGGCTCGGGGGCGAGGAGGTCGAGGTATTCCTGGCGGAAGAACCGCAGGGTGCTCAGGACGGGGTTGGGGGCGGTGATGCCCAGGCCGCAGAGGCTGGTGTTGCGGACCAGGTCGCAGAGTTCCTCGAGCTTGGCCAGGTCGCGGGCGGTGGCTTGACGGGCGAGCAACCGGCAGAGCAGGTCGTGCATCTGAACTGTGCCGGCGCGGCAGGGCACGCATTTGCCGCAGGATTCGTCCCGGCAGAACTCCATGAAGAACCGGGCGACGTCCACCATGTTGTCCTGCTGATCCATGACGATCATGCCGCCGGAGCCCATGATGGAACCTAGCCGGCCGAGGGACTCGTAATCCACCGGGGTGTCGAGGTGCGCCGCCGGGATGCAGCCGCCCGAAGGGCCGCCGGTCTGGACGGCCTTGATCTGGCCGCCGTCGGGCACGCCGCCGCCCATGTCCTCGACGATCTCGCGGAGGGTCATGCCCATGGGCACCTCGATCAGGCCGGTGTGCTTCACCTTGCCGGCGAGGGCGAACACCTTCGTGCCCTTGCTCCGCTCGGTGCCGATGGCGGCGAACCACTCTGCGCCGCGCCGGAGGATGGCGGGCACGCAGGCGAAGGTCTCGACGTTGTTGATCAGGGTGGGTTGGCCGAACAAGCCGCTTTCGGCGGGGAAGGGCGGGCGGGGACGGGGTTAGCCGCGCCGGCCTTCCACCGAGGCCATGAGGGCGGTCTCCTCGCCGCAGACGAACGCGCCGGCGCCGATGCGGATGTCGAGGTTGAAGTTGAACGGGGACTCGAAGACGCCGCTGCCGAGGAGCCCGTGTTGCTTGGCCTGCCGGATGGCGGTCTGCAGGCGGCTGATGGCCAGGGGATACTCGGCGCGCACGTAGATGTAGCCCTGGTCGGCGCCCACGGCGTAGGCGGCGATGATCATGCCTTCGATGACCCGGTGCGGGTCGCTCTCGAGGACGCTCCGGTCCATGAACGCGCCCGGGTCCCCTTCGTCGGCGTTGCAGATGACGTACTTCTTCGCGCTCGACGTCTTGGCCACGGTGGACCACTTGAGACCGGTCGGGTAGCCGGCGCCGCCGCGGCCGCGGAGGCCGCTGCGGGTGATCTCGCTGACGACCTCGGCGGGGGACATCTCACGCAGGACGTTGCGCACGGCCAGGTAGCCGTCGCGGGCGATGTAGGCCTCGATGCGTTCGGGGTCCATGAAGCCGCTGTTCTCGAGGACGATGGACAGTTGCCGCGCGAAGAACGGGTGGTTCGGCTCGCCGCGGGCGACGTGCGTGGTGCCGCCCTGGAGGGTGCCGACCAGCGAGACGGCGTCCTCCGGCTTCACCTGTTGGAAGAGCGTGCCGGGCGGGTCGATGAAGACGAGGGGGCCTTCGCAACAGAGGCGCATGCACCCGACGCCGCGCACCTCGACCTCGGCGTCGAGCCCGGCGGCTTTGACGGCCTGGTCGAGGGCTTCCTTGACGGCCTGGCCGGCGGAGGACAGACAGCCGGCGGCGAGGCAGCAGGTGATCACCACCGGCTTGCGCGCGGCGAGTTCCCGCTCCTTGATGGCGATGAGTTCAGCGAGGACCATGGTCGAGCCATCCTTTCACGCGTTCGACGGCGCTGGCCGGGGTTTGGCGGGCGGCGACCGCATCGTCGTAGACGACGGCCGGCGCGATGCCGCAGGCGCCGATGCAGCGGGCGGTCATGAGGGAGAAGCGGCCGTCCGGCGTCGTCTCGCCCGCCCGGATGTGGGCCGCCTGTTCGAGGGCTTCGACGACCTGCTGGGCGCCCTTGACATAGCAGGCGGTGCCCATGCAGACCACGCAGGTGTGGGCGCCTTGGGGTTTGAGTTTGAAGAAGTGGTAGAAGGTGGCGACGCCGTAGACGCGGCTGGGCGGGAGGCGGAGGCCGTGCGCCACGAAGAGCAGCAGGTCGGTGTCGAGGAAGCCGAAGAGCTCCTGCGCCTTGTGCAGCACCTCGATGAGCGCGTCGTGGCGCTGCTGCTGGCGCTTCATGAACACCTCGAGCATCTTGAAGCGCTTGTCGCCGCTCGGGTGGGCGAGCGGCGCGCGGGGCTTGGAGGCGGGCGGCGACACGGCAACGTTGCTCATGCAAAGGCGGTGAGGAGGCGGCCTCGCGCGGGTATGGCCCGAGGCGTCCCAACCGCGGACAGCCTACCACGCTCCGGCCCGGGGGCTTGCCGGGAATTGGCGAACCCTGGGCATCCTTTGCTGGCCGCGCCGGGCGCCCAGGAGAGGGTGACCTCGCGCCCTTCGGCGGGCGTGACGTCGGTGATGCGCAGGGCTTCATAAGGTTCAAGTTCCTCGCCCAGGGCCCACTGCGCGGCGCGCACGAACAGCAGTCGGCCCCAGCCGGTGAGCGCCAGAAACACGCGCCGCGAACCGCCCGAGCCGTTCTCGTTGGTGAAGAGAGGGACCATGCGGGCCGAGGCCACGCGGCCGTCGGCGAGGGCAGCGCCCTTTTCGGCGACTGCGAAGCAGGCCCGGTCCTCGGCGCCATCGAGCACCTCGAGGACGGTGGTGCCGGGGGCTTTGTCCGCCACCACCTTCATGAACTGCGAGGCCGGCGGGTTCTGGTGACTCAGGGAACGTCGGAGGGGTAACAGGGGGGTGCCCCGGCTGCCAAGCGGGGTGCTGGCGCGGGCAGTGGAGCAGTGGAGCGGCGGTGGCTTGCTCCGCGCGGGGCCAGGTCGTAAGGTCGCTCCATGAACGTGCGAGGGTCCCTGTTTGGGTGGCTGCTGCTGGCGCTGATGGGCGTGGCGGCGGTGCCGGCAAAGGCGGCCGCGGAGCTGACCGCTCCGCCACCGCGCGTCTTCGTCCTGCCCATCCGCGAGAACATCATGCCGCCGCTGACCTATCTGGTGCGGCGGGGGGTCAAGCAGGCCATGGACGCGCGGGCGGACGCGCTGATCCTGGACATGAAAACCGACGGCGGGCGGGTCGATGTGACCGAGGAGATCATCAAGATCATTGGCCAGTTCCGCGGGCGGACGGCGACTTACGTGAACGACCGCGCGTTTTCGGCGGGGGCATTCATCGCCGTGGCCACTCAGGAGATTTACATGGCCCCGCAGAGCGTGATCGGGGCCGCGGCCCCGATCATGATGATCCCCGGCGGCGGGGCGCAGGAGCTGCCGGACACGATGGAGGCCAAGATGAACTCGGCGGTGCGCGCCCTGGTGCGCAGCCAGGCGGAGCGTCACGGCCACAACGTCGAGGTGATCGAGGCCATGATCGACAAGAACCGCGAGCTGATCATCGATGGTCACACGATCAACCGCAAGGGGGACATCCTGACGCTCACGGATACGGAGGCCGCGCGGGAGTATGGGGATCCGCCCAAGCCGCTGTTGTCGGCCGGGACCATCGAGAGCCTGGAGGCCTTGATTGCGCGGCTGGGTCTTGCCAACGCGCAACGCGTGGACGTCCAGCCGACGGGGGGCGGAGCAGTTGGCGTTCTGGTTGAACGCGCTGAACTGGCTCTGGCTGATCCTGGGCGTGGCGGGCATTTATCTCGAGTTCAAGACGCCGGGGTTTGGGCTGCCGGGCATCGTGGGGCTGTCGGCCTTCGCGGTTTATTTCCTGGGCAGCTACATCGCCGGGCTCTCGGGGCTCGAGTGGCCGATGCTGTTTGTCCTGGGGCTGCTGCTGGTGGTGCTGGAGCTGTTCGTGTTTCCCGGCACGATTGTCCTGGGGATGACGGGCGGGTTGCTGATGTTGATCACGGTGGTGATGGCGATGGTGGATCGGTATCCGGGCATGCCGGCCATGCCCACGCTGCCGCAGCTTCGGGCTCCGCTGGCGGACCTGCTATATGCCGCGTTTGGGTCGGCGGTGCTGATCGCGATCCTGGCGCGGTTCTTGCCGAAGACCTCGATCTATGGGGTGTTGGTGTCCCAACGGGCCAGCGCCACGGAGAGCGTGGCGGCGCAGGCGGCCGAGCAGCAGCGCCAGCTCGGGCGGGAAGGCGTGGCGGTCTCGACCTTGCGGCCGGGTGGGAAGGCCCAGTTTGGCGACGAGATTCTCGACGTGATGACGCAGGGGGATCTGGTCGAGAAGGGGACGCGCGTGCGAATCGTGGGGCACAGCGGCCGGGAAGCCATTGTGGAGCCGGCGCTGGGTCCTGGGTGAAGACCGGGGCACCTACGATTGAGGGGCTCGCGGCGTTCGTTCCTCCGAAGGGGGTTCCTCGCCCCCACGCCCCTTTCTAATCCCCTATGTTCGCAATCGGCGGAGAAAACCCTCTACCCCTGGATCCTCCGCAGATTTCGAACATCGGGAATTGGGGTTGAGGACGTCACTGCGTGAACCTGTGGTGCCGGCGTCCCGACTGCGCGACGGGTATGGCTTAATGCAGGGCGAGCAGGAGGGCAAGGCCAACGGCGGTGGTGAGGAACGTGATGGGGATGCCGAACCGGGCGTAATCCCAGAAGCCGACCTCGCAGTGGCCCCGGGCGCTTTCGACCACGATGAGGTTGGCGACGGAACCGAGGATGGTGAGGTTCCCGGCGAAGGTGGTGGCGAGGGCCATGACCTGCCACATCAGGGCCGGGTCGGCGAATTGGGGGATCCACTTGCCGGCGACGAGGACGAACGGGACGTTCGAGAAGACGTTCGAACCGAGGGCGGAGAACCACGCCAGATTCCAGGCCTGGGCGGTGACGGTGTCGCCGAAGAGGCCGCGGAGCGGGCCGTAGATCTGGTCGGGCAACCCCGTGCCGTTGAGGGCCTCGACGACGACGAACAGGGCGGCGAAGAACACGAGCAGGTGCCAGTCGACCAGTTTGAGCACCTCGTGGGTGTCGCGTCGGGCCAGCACCATGACCAGCGCGCCGCCCGCCAGGGCGGTCCAGGCGAGGTTCAGGCCCGCGAGAAAGCCGGCGAACACGAGCGCCAGCCCCCCCGTGGCCAGGCCGAGAAGCCGACGGTCCAACGGCGGTGCGGGACCCGCCGGGCGATGGAGGGTGGCGTTCTTGAGGAGGCGGTGAAAGCCGAGTCGCAGCACGAGGTATTGGATGGCGAGGCCGGCCACGGCGACCGGGAGCAGGGCGGCGGAGAACTGCAGGAAGGGCAGGCCGGACAGCCGGCCGATGATCATATTCTGCGGGTTGCCCACGAGCGTGGCCACGCTGCCGAGGTTGGCGCTCATGGCCAGCGCCAGCAGGTAGGGGGGCAAAGGCAGCCGACCACGCACCATGACGGTGACCACCAGCGGCGTGAGCATCAGGCAGACCGTGTCGTTGACCAGCAGGGCGGAGAGCGTGCCGGACGCGATGATGAGATAGAGCAGGAGGCGTTGGGGGGTGGGGGCGACCCGGAGAATCCAATCGGCGGCCCAGTCAAAGAAACCGGCGAGGAAGAGGTAAGCCGAGAGGAGCATCATGCCCAGAAGCAGCACCAGCGTGTCGTAGTCCACCGCGCGGTACGCCTGTTCGGGGGTGAGCACGCCGGTGGTGACCATGAGCACCGTGCCCAGCAGGGCGGCCGCGGGCCGGTTGAGGGGCAGCACCTTGAGCCGCCGCCCGCTGATGAGCAGATAGGTCAGGGCGAAGATGGCGATGGCGAGGAATTCGCGCTGCGACGGTGTCATGGCCGGGCCGGTGCGGGCGCCGAATGCAAGGCGGGTCCAGAGGCGGCGGCAAGCCGAAAACGTGGCGCAGACCGCGGCCGCGGCGGCGCAGGGGGAGCGTCCTGTTCCTGCCGGACCTGGTCGGTGACCATGAATCGCGGAGGGTGCAGGCTGGAAGCCCGCACCACAGGTTCAGGGAGCGCCTCCCTCAGCCCCATCCCGGAGGTTCGTGATCGGCGGAGAATCCAGGAGGGGGAGGTCCCGCCACCGGTCCCGCCACCGATTGCGAACCTCGGGGGGTTGGGGAGTGACGGGTCGGGCGGTTCATGCAGAGGTCGTGCGCAGGTCGCCCTTGCCAGGGGTGGGGGGACGGGTAGCATCGCCTCCGTTCGCACCTGAAGCCGATGCCTGCATCGAAACCTTCTCCATCCATGCCTACCTCTTCACTGCCCGTTCTGAGTCGTCGTCGGTTCTTACGCCATGCCGCCGTGGTGGGCGGTGCTGTGGTGGTGCCGACTGTGATCCCGTCGCGGGTGATCGGGGCGGCGGGACGTCCGGGCGCCAACGGCCGGTTTGTGGTCGCCCACATCGGGGTGGGGGCATGGGCAAGTCGCACCTGGCGAACATGTTGAGGTTCCAGAAGGAGGACAAGGTGCGGATTGCGGCGGTTTGTGATGCCGACGAGAACCAGCTCGAACCGGCGGTGACCATGGCGGGCGCGGGGGTGACGCCGTACGCCGATTACCGCTACATCATCGAGCGACGGGACATTGACGCCGTGGTGATTGCGACGCCGGACCATTGGCACGCGGTGCAGACGGTGCACGCCTGCGAGTCGGGCAAGCATGTGTACGTCGAGAAACCGGCGTCGGTCACGGTGCGCGAGGGGCAGGCCATGGTGGACGCGGCGCGGCGCAACCGGGTGGCGGTGCAGGTCGGGGCGCAGGCGCGGACGGCGTTGGGCGGCTGGCACACCTGCCGGGCCATCCGCAACGGGATTGTCGGCAAGGTAAGCAAAGTCACGTGTTGGCATTACCTGAATCCGGTGGATGACAAGCCTGTGCCCGACAGCGCACCGCCGGAGGGGTTGGACTGGGATCTCTGGCTGGGCCCGCTGCCCTGGCGGCCGTACAACCGCCGGTATCACCCGGGGACCTTCCGGTGGTTGCTCGAGTCCGGCGGCGGCAACATCCGCGATCGGGGTGCCCACCAGTTCAGCACCGTGCTCTGGTGCATGGACGCCGATGAGCAGACCTCGTTCACGGTCGAGGCCACCGGGCGCTCGCCGGAGAAGGGTGTTTGGGACAACCCGGTCGAGATGGAGGTGGTGTACCAGTTCAAGAATCCGGACTGGACGCTGGTCTGGGGACAGCCGGGCGACAAGGTCGGGCAAACCGAGTTCGGCAATGTGTTCTGGGGCGATCGCGGCCGGCTGGTCCTGGAGTGGGAAGGTGGCTACCGGCCCGCGAATCCGGAGGCCATCAACTTCAAGCTGCCGCCGGGCGGCAAGGAAGTCTATCGGACCGACGAGTACGAGGACTTCAACATGAACCACAAGGCTGACTGGTTTAAGAGCATCCGCGAGGGGCATCTGCGGCCAGCCGTGGACATCGAGATCGGCCATCGCACGGCGACGCTCTGCAACCTCGGCAACCTCGCTTACATCCTCGGACGCAAACTCGTCTGGGACGGGGCCAAACAGGAGGTCGTGGGCGACCCGCAGGCGAATCGCTACCTCGCCAGGCCGCAGCGGTGGCCGTACGTGCTCTGAACCCGCGTGCAGGCGGGACGCCTCGTGCAGGCGGGCGCCTCGTGCGGACGGGCGCCTCGTGCAGGCGGGACGCCCGCACCACAGGACCACGGGACCACAGGACTACGGGACCACAGGACCACGGGTACCCAAGTGCATCAGAAGGCGGGTGGCGGGGCTGAGGGGGTGGACAGGCGGCGTCGATCGCGGATAATCGCGGGCAGAAAATGTCTGTGCCTCCGGTTGCATCTCCCGGTGTCCCGCGGCCGCGCCGGCTTCGTCGTGTGCGGCGGGCATTGCTGTGGGCAGCGGCGACGGGTCTCGTGGCCCTCGTCGCCCTGCCTCTCTGGCTGCCCTGGTTGATTCCGGGCGTGGCCCGCGGGTTGGGGTTGACGTGTGCGGGAGCCGGTTCCGCGGGGTACTGGCGGGTGCAGGTGCGGGAGGTGCGTTGGGAGGAGGGGACGGTGTCGTTCACCGCGCGTGAGGTCGAGGTGCTCCAACCCTTGGGATACGTCCTCGAGCGGTGCCTTCCCGGACTGCTGACGTCGACGAACGCGCCAGGCGTGCGGTTGGCGGATTGGGTGCTCGAGGTGCGGCCTGACGAGACGCCAACGCCCGAGGCCGTCGGCGGAGCGCAGTCGGTGGCGGAGGTGCTGGAACAGGTCGAGGCCGCCCTCGAGCCGTTGCGGGCTCACCTTCCACTTACTCGAGCGGTGCGAGGTCGGGTGATGCTGCCGGGAGCGGAAGTGACCGTGCCGGAGTTGGTGTGGGAGAAAGGTAAGGCCCGGGCGGAAGTGGTTTGCGCGATGCCGGCGGGCTGGCGCTCCGGGGGTGGGGGGTAGTGACCACTGGTGCAGCCGGGACGGCCGCACCACAAGCGCGGACCGCAGGCGAGACGCCCGCACCTCAAGCGCGGACCGCAGGCGGGACGCCTGCACCACAAGCGCAGAGTGCAGGCGGGACGGCCGCACCACAAGGGCGGGGAGGGGGCAGGAGGGGACGGGGCTGCTGGAGCGCGAGGTGCCGCGGACGATGGGCTGCTGCGGTTTCACGTCGAGACCGATTTGTCGACGCCCGGCCGGTGGCGGTTGGGGGTGCAGGCCCACGAAGGCACGGCCGAGGTGCAGGTGGACCGCGAGGACGCCGCGGAGGGTTGGGCTTTGGCCGGGACGCTTGTGGCTTTCGAGAATCGCATGGAGTTCTCCGGGCGTTTCGCGCGCGATCACTGGCTGCCGTCCGTGGCGAAGCTGGAGTGGAAGGAAGTGCACTGGCCCACCGCATTGGTCGCGAAGCCTGACGCGCTTGAACACCTCGGAGGCGGGTTAGCCGTGGACTGGCGCGACGAGCGGGCACGCCTGAGTGCCCGGTTCGTGGCGGCGCACAAGTGGTTGCCCGGCTTGGCATCCGGTCACGCGGTACTTGAGGTCGAGGCGGAAGGGGGCCTCGAGACGGCGCGTGTGACGCGGTTGGCAGTCAGCGGGGATCCTCTCGCGGTCCGCCTACGCGATCCGGTGGTGATCCGGTATGAGGATCTGCCGGGGTGGCCGGCGTTTGGGGTGGGCCTCGAGCTGGACTTGAGCCCGCTGGCTCCCGAACGGCTCGCGGGGTCGCTGAACGGTCAGTTCGACGTGACATCGGGCACGGGAACGATGCCGCGGGTCGAATGGCGACTGGACGGCCAGAACGTCAGGGCGTTGGGGAACCGGTGGAGCACTTCGAGCTGACCGGCCGGTTCGACGGGCGGATCTTGAACCTGCAGACGGCCCGCGTTGAATGGGCTGGCCTCCGGTTTGAGGCCGCTGGTTCCGCCGATCTGGAGACGGGCGCGGTACGGGAACTGAGCTGGACGAGCACCGGCTTGCCTGCCTTTGCCCGGACCGGTGCGGTGACGGTCGAAGGGTTGGAGGGGGAGGGGCGGCTGGCTGGGGCTTTCACTAACCTCACGCACGCCATGACGCTCTTCGCATCGGCGGTTCGTGTGCCTGGTTTGCACCCGATCGCGATGCGCCTGCAGGCCGACGGAACGGGCCTGGAGCGGGGGGCGTTTGCCGCGACGATGAAGGCCGGTGAAGTTGCGCTGAGCTTCACGGGCTCGGCGGGTTGGGGTGGCGATGGCGCGACGGACGCGAAAGCGGAACTGACAGGCCTGAGTTGGCATCGGGATGGACAGGAACGTGCCCGGTTGGAGAGCCCGGCCCAGATCCGCGTGAGTTCCGTAAGGGATGATGGCCCGGACGCGACGGCTTGGCGGGTGCAGTTGAGTGCGCTGCGGCTGCGGGGTTCGGAGACGGAGCTGGGCGTGGAGGGAGAGGTCGAGTGGCCAGGGCGCGGTCGGTTTGAGCTGGACCTTGCCGGGTGCCGCTGGCGGATGTGGCGGAATGGGTCGAGGCGTTGCCGACGTGGCTCGAGGCGGTGTCGGTGCAGGCCCGGGCGGATGGACCAACGGCCCGTTGGTGGCGGACGTGGCGGGCAAGGCGGCCCTGCGGTTTGAAGGGACGGAGCGGGTCGAAGTCGCCGCGAGCCTCGCGTCCGGGGGCGACGGGGTTGCGCTGGTGGCGGAGGTGCGTCGTGGGGGAGGGGAGCGGTGGCGCGGGTGGAGGGGCGGCTGCCGATACGGCTTCATCCCGGCGGCGAGATTCCCTGGTTCGAATGGCCGGAGGACGCGCCCCTGGAGTTGCGCGGCGATGCGGCGCAGGACGTGGCGCTCTGGGGATTGCTGACGAGCTGGACCGGACTGACGGTCGAAGAACCGGCGCTGGCACTGGCGGTGTCGGGCACGGCCAAGCGTCTGCGCGGGGAGGGGCGATTCGCGGCTGCCCGGTTGATCTCCGAGAACCGGTTCGGGAATGTGCAACTGCCCACGGTCGAGACCCCGGAGGTCAAGGTGGTGCTCGGTGAGAACGCGGCGGTCCGGGCGGCAGTGGATTTCGGGGTGGCGGGGCAGCGGGCGACGGCCTGGGTGGAAGCGCCGCTGGACCTGGGCGGTTGGGCGGACTTGCCGCGGTTCAAGGTGCCCGATGCCGCGGCGTTGCGGGGGAGCTGAGCTTGCCGGGCTGGCGACTGGAGCCGTTGGGGGCGTGTTGCCGGAGCTTCTGCAGCCGGTGGGTGAGCTGGACCTGCGGGTGCGGCTGGAACCAGGCTATGCGGTGGAAGGCACGGTGGTGATCACCAACGCTGCCACGCGCACGCTGCCCAGTGTGGGCGCGTTGCGCCAGATCCAGGTGCTCGGGCGGCTGGATGGCGAAGGGTTCACCCTCGATCACGGCGGCTTTGAGTTGGGCGGTCGACCGGTCACGTTGGCCGGCGGGTATCGCTGGGCGACGAACGCGGCTCCGCGATTCCAACTGGACGTGGCGGGAACGAACCTGGCGCTGGTGCGAAGCGCGGACACCTTCCTCCGCGGCGACGCGCGGCTCAAGCTGAGCGGTGATTCCTGGACGGCGGGCGTGGTGACGGGGCAGGTCACGCTGCGCGACAGTCTGCTGCTCCGCGACCTGCGTTCGTTGGTGGCCGGCAGCGTCGAACAGCCGGACACGCGTCCCCCGTACTTCAGTGTCCCGGACCCGCCGCTCGCGGATTGGCGGCTGGACGTGCGGGTGGGCGGTGAGCGGTTCCTGCGCGTGGTGACGCCGGTGTTCCGGGGGTGGGTGTCCACGGGGTTGCAACTGGCCGGGACGCTGCGGGAGCCCATGGTGGTGGGCGATGTCACGGTTCCGGAAGGCCGGATCATCTTCCCGTTCGGCGGTCTCGAGGTGGATCAGGCGCGGGTGAGTCTGACGCGCGAGGATCCCTACCGGCCCCGGCTTCAGGTCCGGGCTTCCGGACGCAACTTCGGCTATGACCTGCGGCTGGACGTTTCCGGCTCGGCCGACTCGCCGAATCTCGTGTTCGGCTCGGTGCCGCCGCTGACCTCGACGCAGGTGTTGCTGATGCTCAGCACGGGGGACATCCCCAGCCAGACCTACAGCTACTCGACGCGCGGGCGCCTGCAGAACATCGGCATGTTCATCGGCCGCGAATTCCTGGGCCAGCTCACAGGCGATCCGGAGAGTGATCGCCTGACCCTGCGCAGCGGGGAGGAGGTGACCGACCGCGGCCAGCTCACCTACCGCATCGAGTATCGGTTGACGCCCAAGTGGTCGCTGTTCGGGGCGCAGGACCGCTTTGACACCTACAACGGCGGCGTGATCTGGACGATCTACGCGAAGTAGCCCGTGGCCAACGTGCGACGATACCTTTCGAGCGCAGGGGCTGCCGCCGGTGGGTTCCCGTTGCTCGCCGGGTCGACGAGCGCCGGCGGGGTGCCTGCCCCACGGCGAGCCTGCCGGGCCCGTTGCGTGGCAGGTTGGATTTTCACAGGCCTGGTTGGCGCCCTGAGCATCGCGGCGGGGGCCGAGTCGTTGGACTCGGGGAGGGGGAGGGGACCGGAACGTCGCCGGTTGCTGCGGAGGTCGGTCCGGCAACGCTGCGCATCAGCGGCCTGGGCTGATCGGCAACCGTAGCGCCCGGCTGCTCAGTCGGAAGCTGCTGGGAGAGGCCGAGCCGCCGCCGGTCTACCCTTCGAGCTTTGTGGAAGACGCCGCCCTGCTGCTGCTGAGTCAGGTGGAGGCTGCCGGGTTTCTGAAAGCCCAGGTGGAGGTCGCCCTGGTCCTGGAAAACGGTCAAGCGACCAACACGGTGTGTCGGCGGGGCCAGGAGTTCTACCTGCCGGCCGAGGCACGATCCCGCGCGGTCCATTTCCAGGTGGTGCGCGGGCGGCGCTACTACTTCGCCGGCCTCGAGTTCGAGGGGTTGCAACCGCGGGAGGCGCGGCGGGCGGAGGATTTTTTCTACGCGCCGGGCGGGTTGTTCAAGCGCAGCGCCGAGCGTCCGTACAGCCCGGATCAATATGCGCGTTCGTTGAACAGTCTGCGGATGCAGTGGGTGACGGAAGGCTACCGCCGTGCGGTGGTGGAGTCGTTGGGGGTTGAGGTGGACGACGACACGGGGGCGGTCCGCGCGCGGGTGAAGGTGGACCGGGGCCCGCGGTTTCGGGTGCGCGACCTCGCGATGGAACTTCGCGACCAGGAGACGGACGTCGTGCCGGAGACGGTGACGCGCCAGGCCGTGGAACAGACGTTTACCGTCGAGTGGGAACAGGACACGCTTGAAGCGCTGGCCCGCGACCAATACATGGCGGGCTATCCGGATGCCGCCGTACGGCTGGAGACGCGGCGGGAACAGGCGGTGGGTGAGGAGATCGAGGTGGACTTGCTGGCCTCGGTCGTCCGCGGGCCGCGGATCCGGCTCGGCCAGCTCGAGTATGCGGGTCAGCAGCGCACGCGGGAGGGGTTGTTGCGTGACAAGACCCCGATGACGGGGCCGTATTTGAACCGGATCGAGGCGGACCGCGGTCGTGAGCGGCTTTCGCGCCTGGGCATTTTCCGGAGTGTTTATGTCAGCTATCCGGAAGCGACGAACGACGTGCGGAACGTGCGGTTCCAGGTCGAGGAAGGCCGGCACACCGAGGTCCGGGCGATTCTCGGGTACGGCAGCTACGACCTCGCTTTTGGCGGGCTCGAGGTCAGCCGGTACAACCTGTTTGGCATCGGTCACAGCGCGCGGCTCTACGGCGTGCAATCGTTCAAGTCCACCGTCGGCCGTCTGACGTACTCGGTGCCGGAATTCCTGGCGTCGGACCTGACCGCGTTTGCCTCAGCGAATGCGCTGCTGCGGGAGGAGCTGACGTTCGACCGCCGGGAGCTGGCCGCTTCGGCGGGGGTTGTTGAAGGCCTTTCCGCGCGCGGGGCAGCAGGTGGGGCTGCGTTACAGCTACGAGTTTCTCCGGGCGGAACGGGAGCAGCGGGACACTGCGATTGCGGCCCCGATGGACACGCGGGTGGGGGGCCGTGATTCTGGACTGGTCGCTCGAACAGCGGAAGAGCCCGCTGCGACCGCGGCGCGGGCACCGCGCCTTCGCGAGCGTCGAGATGGCCGATGCGTTGCTGGGCGGCGAGGCGCGCTACGAACGCTTCGAGGTGGGGGCAGCCTGCATCTGCCGCTGACGCGCAGCCTGTTTTTGCACCTGGGCGCGTGGCACGGGGTGGCGGCCGAGTTGTTCGGCAGCGCCGACGGGGTGCCCTTCAACAAGCGGTTCTTCCCGGGCGGCGCCAAT
Source organism: Verrucomicrobiota bacterium (assembly GCA_027493615.1). Taxonomy (GTDB): domain Bacteria; phylum Verrucomicrobiota; class Verrucomicrobiia; order Limisphaerales; family J093; genus DSVZ01. Next base: position 53,732 of record JAOSKK010000034.1, on the reverse strand, counting down.
TCGGTGCGCGGTTATCAGCAGGGCGAAGCGTCTCCGGTGGACGCCCATGGCAACCAGCTTGGGGCGGAAAGCGCATTGATCGGGAACGTCGAGCTTGAGAAGGCCCTGACGCGTTCGTGGTCGGTGGTGGCCTTTCTTGACACCGTGGGCAACGCCCAGGACATGGCGGACTATCCCGTGGACGAAGTCCTCTCCTCGGCCGGGGCCGGCCTGCGCTGGAACACCCCCGTCGGCCCGGTGCGCCTCGAGTACGGCCATAACCTGAACCGCCGGCCCACGGACCCGTCCGGGACGCTGCATCTCTCGATCGGGTTCCCGTTCTGAGGCCGCCGACACCCCTCGCCCGTACGAAAAGCGGCGGTCAACCGCACGCACTCCATACGCTCCGCGAGCTTCCCACCGCGCGGCCGGCGCAAGGCGTTTGGAGAGCTGACAGGAATCCCGGCGGGTGCGAGGCTCCGGCGCATGACACAGACATTCATCTCGAAGCGTTCAGGCGCGTCTTGGATACGGGCATGGCGGGGTGCGGTCGCCCGGCTCTGGCCTCTTGCCGTTGTTGCCCACGGATGGCTAGCGGCGGAGGCAGGTCCCGGTCCTTCGGTGCTTCAGTCCGCCCGGCAAACCGCGCCGGCCGCAGTGGAATCGCCATCGACGGCACCTTCCGGCCGGTCAGAACTCCGGTTCGAGGAGGATGGGGCGAAGGGCTTCACCTTCGACACCGGCGTCATGCGCGGGCGGTTGCGGGCCGACGGCAAGTCGCTGGGACTGACCGAGGTTTACCATGTGGGCACGGGACGTCGGCTCGATGCCGGGCACGGTCTGCTGGGGCATTACCGCGTGTTCACGAAGGGCGTGCGCTATGGCGGCGGGGCCTGGGACTGGCCCAGCACGGCCACGTTGATCGACCCGCGAACGGTCGAGGTGTTGTGGTCCGCGGCGGACCAACGCCCGTTCGCGCTGCGCGCGGTGTATCGCCTGGCCAAGCCGAGCACGATCGAGGTCGAGACGACGGTCGAGCCGCGCGAGACGTTGACGGCCTTCGAGGTGTTTCTGGCCTCCTACTTTGATCGCGCCTTTACCAACGCCGTGGTGCTGGCCCGGGTGGGCGAGCAGGCGGACTTCGTCGAGGCCACCCCCGATCGCGGGGACTGGCAGATGTACGCGCGGGACGACGCGGCCCGAGCCATGATTCTGGACGGCCGCTGGCGTCTCGAGCCCAACCCGGTGGCGTGGACGTTCCCCTTCCCGTTCGCGGGTCCCGTGGCGATGGTCCAGCGGCGGGCGGAAGGGGCGGGGATTTCCGCCGTGCTGAGCGCCCCGGCGACGGATTGTTTTGCGATCGCACTGCCGCAGCAGACCGAGGGGCATTACTCGCTCTACCTGTCACTGTTTGGGCGCACGATTCCGGCCGGCGAGACGGTCCGGACCCGGGCCCAATTGGTGGTGGGTAAGTTGCCGGCGCGTTGAGGGTGCGGGGCGCTTTACAGCCCGGGGCGCAGTGTTACAGTCCGGCCATGTCAGCGCCGCTCGACGACAGCGAGTTCATTGATCGCGACTTCCTGGCCAGCCAATCGGCGCCGGCAGCGGCGGGCGCGGTGCCTCTGGCCGCCACGTTGGCCGCGGCGGCGCACCTGCCGAGCGGTCGGCCCCCAACCGGGAGGAACTCGAGGCGCGCCTCACCGACAAGCACCAGCAGTTGGCGGAGCTCAAACGACGCCAGGAAGCCATCGAACGCGAACGGGTCGCCCTCGAGGAGTCCCGGCGGCGGCAGGCCGAGTTCGAAACCGGCCGCCCGGAGATCACGCAGCAGCTCGTCCGCGGCGTCGAAGTGCTCGAACAAGCCGAGTTCAAAGCGCGCCGGGAGGCCGAGCAGATGGGCAAGACGCTCGCCGGTTTGCGCGAGGCTTTGTCCAACGTCCAGGGCATCCGACAGGAGGCGTGGACGCCGGAGACCTGGCAGACCGAACTCACCCGCGCCCTGACCACCATCGAGAACGCCCGCATGGAGTGGAGCGCCGCCCGGTTGAAGTGGCCGGTCCTGAACGGTGAGAACCTCGAGGCGTCCGGCGCCCACGGCGCGAAGGAGGGAACGGCGGGCGTGACGCATCTGCTGGGTGCGCGGAGCCTGGGCGAGTGGTTCAGGGTCGGTCTGGCACTCACCTGGCCGCTGGCACTGGTGGCCCTGCTCGCCCTGGGCATGCTGACCGCGGTGCTCCTGCGGCGGTAAGGGATCATGGGCTGGTTTGGCCGCAAGCGGGATCCCCTCAGCGAGCAGGAGCGGCGGCTCAACGCGCGACTGCAGGAGCTCCAGTCCCAGATCTCCAGCCTCCATCAGCAGATCAACCAGGAGCAGGCGCAACCCAAGCTCCGCTCGACCGCCCAGCCGCACGCCGCACCCGTCCCGGGCGTCGCGACCCACGATCCTGCCTTCGAAGCCGTGAGCCACCAGCGGGTTACCAACCCGTTCAGCTCGGAGGCCTCACCCCTGCGTGGCGGCGAGTTGGGCGTCAAGCCTTCCGGTCCCTTCGCGCCGCTGCAGCGGTTGTGGCGGCAGTTCCGCGGCACGCAGACCCGCAACCCGACCCTGGTGCGCTATCTCGCCGCCGGCAACGTCCAGGGGTTGCGGCCGCTTCGCTACGAAAAGCGCGTGGCACGAAACCGCTTCCTCATGCTCCTGGCCGCCTTCATCGTCATCCTCTACGGCCTTATCTACTGGTACCGCAACTTCCTTTGAACCCGCCATGAACGAAACCTCCCACGTTCGCCTGCCCACGGCGCAGGGCGACTTCATCGCAGTCCTCAGCGCCCAGGGACTCGCCGGGCTCCGTTTTCCCCGGAAGACCAAGTCGGCGACCGTCCCGGCCGACCGCCTGCCGCCGGCGCAGAAACGCTGGGCCAAGCTTACCGCCACGGCCCTGATCCGCGCTCTTGACGGCCGGTCTGTCACCGAGCTTCCCCCGATGGACGAATCCGCCGGCACCGCTTTCCAGCGCGAAGTCTGGCAGGCACTCCGCGCGATCCCGGCGGGCGAAACGCGGTCCTACGCCGAAATCGCCTGCGCCATCGGCCGACCCCGCTCCGCGCGTGCCGTGGGCCAGGCCTGCGGTGCCAACCCCATCCCCGTCCTCACGCCGTGCCATCGGGCCGTGGCCAGCGGCGGCGGGCTGGGCGGGTTCTCGGGCGGTCTGGAGTGGAAGCGACGGCTGCTGGCCGCCGAACGAAAGGGCGCTTAACCCTCAGATGTCCTGCCGGCTGTAGGCGCCGACGTGAGGAGGCCTTGGGAGCGTAGGCGCCGACGTGAGGAGGCGTTGGAGATCTGCGGCACCACCCTCCGCCTCTCCGGGCAGGCGGGACGCCTGCACCACACGCGGACGTGGGGGCGGTGACTCGCCAAATACGCGAAGCGATGCGAAAGGGAATGGCCGTCAGAGCCCGTTGAGCCGGTCCACGAACTCCCGGAGGCGACCGTAGGACTTGCGGTCGAAGCCGAACGCAATGCGGGGAAGATCGAGGTAGTCGTCGTCTTCCCGCTCCTCGGACGTTGGTTCCACGGCGCGCACGGGCGAGCCGGGGATGATCTCGGCGAAGTCCTCGTTCAGCGCGGCCAGGGCCGTGGGGGAGGGGAGGTGCTGCAGACGAATGACCAGTTGGTCGCCCACGAACCGGCTCGAGTGGTAGTTCCGGTAGAACCGCGTCACCCAGCGCGCCGCCTGGGCGGGGTCATCCGTGATTTGGTACAGGTTCAGGTCCTCCGGCGAGATCAGTTCGTTGCCGAGCAGATGATCGCGGATGTGGCGGTCCCAGGTCTTCCAGAAGTGGCCTCCCGGGGGGTCGACCAGCACGAGCGGCATGAGCTGGCTCTTGCCGGTCTGCATCAGCGTCAGGGCTTCGTAACCTTCGTCCAGCGTCCCGAACCCGCCCGGGAACAGCGCCAGCGCGTCGGAGTGGCGGATGAACGTCAGCTTGCGGGTGAAGAAGTACTTGAACGTGATGAGCTTCTTGTCGCGTTCGATGACGGGGTTGGCGGCCTGTTCCCAGGGGAGGCGGATGTTCACCCCGAAACTGCGCTCGGGACCCGCGCCCTCATGCCCGGCCTGCATGATGCCCGGCCCGGCCCCGGTGATCACCATGAAGCCCGCCGCGGCCATGCGCCGGCCGAACTCGACCGCCTGCTGATACTCCGGACGGTCGGGTTGCAGGCGCGCGGAGCCGAAGATGGCGACCTTGCGGTGGCCGGCATACCGCGCGAACACCCGGAACGCGTAGCGCAGTTCGCGGATGGCCGTCTGGATAACGCGGACGTCGCCGCGATGTTCGACATCGCGTGCGACCTTGAGGGCGGTCTCGATGATGTCCGCCACGAGATCGGGGTGATGGCCGCCGCCGGCGGCGGCGATGAGCGCTTCGATCTGCCGGGTGAGCGACGACGCGATTCGGGAACGGGGTCGATGGGCATCTGCACGCATGGCCGGAGGTTAGTCGAGGCTCCCGGCCGGGGGAGCACGGAAAGCAGTGCCTCTCGTCGGCCGGCAGTTGGCCTTCGCCATTGCCGCGGCCACTGATCCGCACCTTGGATCCGCGCAGGTCGACGGCGCTGCAGAGGGCGCGTGGGGCACACGGCGGAGGAGCGATGGATGGGGTGTTGTTCCTCGGTGTCCCTCCCATCTTGGTGGTGCCTGATCGGTTCCGGGTCGGGGTCGGTGGGGATGGCACCGTTACCGCGCTTTCCGCCGGGGCTGGGGGGTCTCCTACGGCGAGGACACCCGGACTGGCAAACAGGAGTCCCTCGGCACGGCCGACAAGATCGAGGCCCGCCGCCTGGTGCACGCGAAAGCCGAGGGCGAGCAGCATCCCGCCTTCGGCCTCCCGTTGGCCCGGGTGTACTGGAAGGCCGGCGACCCCGCCCGCGCTGCGAGACGGTGATCAAGAACGAGGCGGCAGGGTCACTTCACTCGCTCGGGCCATCAATCACCTGTCCGGCCAGTTGCTTCACTTGTTCGGCCACATCGAACGTGCCGTAAAACAGGGCGTTGGCGTCCATCCATGTGGACAGCCGCTCGGCGTCCTCGGGCGTCAGGCTCACGTTGCCGTGGCCCTGGTCCAGCATTTGAGCCAGCGGGCTGGCGGCGGCGCCGAAGCGCAACGGCGTGGTCAGCGGTTCGAAGTTCTGCTCGGGACGGCCCCAGGCCGAGAAGGAGACGCGGCTGACCAAGGCGTTGTAGGACTTCGTGAAAGGGCCTTCAGGCTCGCCGGTCAACACGGGGCGCCCGGGTTCTTTGCCGTCATGGCAGGGGACGCAGTGCCGATCCAGGACGGGCTGCACCAAACGCGGATAGCTTAAGGGAAGCGAGCCGTCGGGGCCGCGCTTGATCCGGGAGGGCGCACGCCGGAGGGCCTGTGGAGGCGGGCCGGGAGCAACGGCCTTCAGGCGGTGTTCGTGGCACCCGGCACAACTCTGATTCTCACCGGGCTGCAGGTACACCAGGCTGCGCATCGTTTGGACGGCGCGCCCCTGTGCGTTGAGGGCCTGGAACAGCACCGGCGTCCGCGCCGGCGCCTCGAAGTATGCCGAGCCGTCCGCCTCGACCGGCACGGTCCCCAGCACCTGCTTGCCGGGCGCGGCAAACGCGGCTCCGACGGGAGGAGCATCCGCGTTGGGGGTGGTCTTGAGCAACACCTGCACAATCCGCAAGTGGGTGATCGCCGCGGTGTCGGGCAATGCGGGCCAGCCCTCCCGGACATTGGCCAGGAAGAAAGTCCCGGTTTCGTGGCCGGCGTGCGGCACCGGCCCGGCCAACTCCGGGGGCGGCGCGCGCCGGGCCAGCGGCCGCGCCCAGAGACTGGAGATGGCGGGATCGCGGTAGATGAGTTCCTTGTTGCCAAACGCATCGGCGAAGTAGAGGCCGAACATGTTGGGCAGATTGGGTCCGGGCTCGCCCACCAGTTGGTCGAAACTGTACGAGACGATGAAGCACGTTTCGGAGAGGGGCCACGGTGACTTGTAGCAATGCCCCGGCCAGCGAAGCTCTTCTTCGGGGGCGGTTGTCTCCATCCCCGGTTCCAGGAGCGGGCTGCGCCAGTACTGCGTGATCGGCGTGTCAAAGTCATGCGCGGTCGCCGGATTGGGACCGAAGGCCAGCGGGAACTCGGACTCCGGGAACCGCACGTCCGGCGTCAGGCGAGTCAGGGGCTCCGGGCCATCCACCCCGCGCGCGGTGTCCAACCGGATCACCGACCCGGCACTCATGCCGTGGTGCGGAGCTGCGGTGGCCATGATGCGGGAGCTGCCCGGGATCGCGCGGGCCTCCCAAATGCCGGTCGGATTCCAGGTGTTGTTTCCGTAGTAGATGCGCGCGTTGCTTCCATCCGGGAGCGCCGACCAGAGCTGCGCGTAATGCACGGCGTTGCGATCCACGTAGTCCCAGCGCGTGTAAACGACGCGCCCGTCATTCAAGAGACTCGGGTCCCATTCATGGGTCTCGTGGAACGAAACGCTGTGCGGGTCCTGTCCATCGGCGCCCATGCGCGCGAGCGTGTAGACAAAGCACGGGCCCCGACCGCATCGGTGGTACCCGCCGCGTCGCGTCGAGATGAACAGCACCTCCCCTCCCGGCAGGATGACGGGCGAAAAGTTGTCGGTGTCGCCCTGGGTGAGCGGGCGCACAGCGCCGGAGCCCAGGTCGAGTTCGTAGAGGTGGTACCGCAAGTGCCGGGTCTGGTCGTTGAAATCCCACGTGCCCGGCGCTTCCTTCACCGGGCAATAGGCGAACAGCACTTTCGCGCCATCGTAGGAGAGCTCGGGCGTCATGAAATTCCCGGGCGGCAGGGAGGCGGGCGTGAGATCGCGCGTCCGCATACTCACCCCGGGTTCGGTCAACGCAAACACACCGCCACCCGGCCGGGCACAGTAACCGTAGACTTGCGTGAGCTGATGGCTCATGACCGAGGGGACGTGTTTGACGAACAGCAGGGCAGGGTGCTTGAAGAGCGGGTCGGCGAGCACGATCTCGCGGCGCAAGCGATGGAGCTCGAGCCAGCGGGCCTCGCCGGCCAGGACATCGTCGGGCGGGGGCAAGGCGGCCGCGCGCAGCGTGGTCCAGGCGGCCCGTTGCTCCGCGCCGAGTGTCCCCAGATTGAGCCGCTCGGCGACGAGGCGATCGGTCCGGCGTATGAGCTTCTCCACGGCCTGGGAGTAGGTACGAGGTTCACGCGGGGTTTGGATCCCGTCCTGCATCCGCCAGTCCCATTCGACCAAGGCGCTGACGATTGCCGGGTGAAGATCGGGGGAGCCGATCACCGGGGCACGCGAGAACGGGCGGCGTGTGGGATGAAGCGCCGCCGGGACGCCGTGCAGGGCGAACTCGGTGAGGCGCACCGCGCCAGCACCCGCGACGGCCCGGATGACCAACGCGTTCGTCTCGGCCCGGCATTGCAGGCCCGCCGGAGAGAGCGTCTCGGCCCGAAACTGGAGCTCGGGCAGCACGTTCCCGTGCGGGACAAGGGACATTCGCACCTCATCGCCGATGCCGAGCACCGCCGTCATCCGCCAGGAACCCGGCACGGTGGCGTGGCCGGTAAGGAGCACCTGCGCCCCGCTCCCGCCGGCTGCATAAAACCATACGCCCGCCGCCGAAGCGGGGGCGGGCGGCGTCGTCCTCCCGTTGATCGCCAACGACACGTCCACGGGCTTCCCGTCGAGTGCCCGCATGACGAACTCATACGCCGCCATCGCGGCGGCGTACTCGGTCTCGTGACCTCGCGTGTCCTGGAAGTCCAGCCACACCGCCGGGTTGTGCTTCTGGACCGCCCGCGCCAACCGCACCACGCTGTCAGGCGGCACGACGATGTCTTTGCCCCCCGGCCGTGAGGGCGACTGGCATGGTCAATCGCTCCGGAAAAAACTCCGCGCTGCGCTTCCGATACTCCTCCGGGATCGCTTGCTTGGTTCCGCCGAACGCCGTCTGGATGGCTTCCTGGAACCGGCCGTACTCCAGGTGGTTGGCGTGCCCATTGAAGGCGACCACGCCGTCCAACAGGTCGGGGTGCAAGGCCGCGAAGGTCAACGCACTGGTTGCCCCCATCGAGCCGCCGGCGAGGAGCAGGCGGCGGATCCGGTATTGCCTCCGAAGCTCGCCGATGATCTGAACAAGGTCGGCCTCGGCGGCCGGTCCCATCCAGGACGTGTTCGCCCGGTAATCCGGGGCGATGAGAACCATGCCATGCTGGGTGGCGAACTCGCGGGTGGCGCGGGCTTCCCCGCGCTCGTCGCGGATGAATTGCCAACGATCCGACCCATGCCCGTGCAGGCAGATCAGGACATCCTGGGGTTGGGTCGCATCAAATCCCCGGGCAGGACGAGCACATACCGCTGCTCGCTCTGGTCATGCGTCGCGACAAACGAAACGTCGCGCGGCAGGCCCGCGCGCAGGAGCGCGACGGCACAGAGGACCAGTGTGGCAGCCACCAGCCTCAGCCAACGCGCGAGCAGAGAGCCGGAACTCCTTGCCCAACCGCCGGGCCAGGTCATCGGGTTTGGAGTCACACGCGCGAGTCTAGTTGCGCCCAGCGCGGGTTCAACCTCGATCTGGGCGGTCCTTCATTGGAGTGGGCCACCATGGACGCACCTCCTCCAGGCCAACGTCCAAACGCGGTCTCATCTCGCAGGGTCGCTGGGGGGCGGCTCGGCACAAGGCACTGGACAGGCCCCGCAGCCGGAGGGACGATTCCCCGGCGGCGATGATGCGCGATTCTGACAATCCGAGAGGTCCCATTTCCAGGAGCGTGCTGGCGGCGCTGGACAAGGAGCTGCGCCGGAAAGTCATCGACTTCGCGGCCATCCGGTTGGGCGCTGAGCGAGCGGAGCAATTGGAGCGAGGGGTGATCGCAGAGGAGCGCCTGGGGGACAGGGATCCGCTTCATGCGGTGTACACCCACGCCCAGAACACGTTGTCGATCCTGGTCGAGGACCTGGCCGAACTTCGGATGTGCAGACGGCTTGCCGATGCCTACGCGGCTGCCGAAGAGGAATACCTGCCTTCCGGTCCGCCGATGAGCCCGCTCACGATGTCGTATTTCTTCTGCTGGGCTGTCTTCGATTCGCACGTGGGACCGGAGAAGGAAACCTTCGGCACGGTGGCAATCGACCTCTGCCGACGGCTGCAGACGGAGCCGAGTCTCGTCCGGCTGTTTGAGTGCATGCAGGAGTCGCGGATGGGGCTTTACAAGCACGAGGGCGCGGTTGGGGATCACGTCCTCCTCCGTGAGTTCGTCACGGGGACGCAACACCGGTGCGTGGTGCCGGCCGGGTACCGCGGGCGACCCGGCGAGATCTGGTTCGCCAGGGTGTTGCGCGAGCCTTTTGAGACGGCGCGGCTGGGCTACTCGGTCGTGTTCACCACGCCCTACGTACTCTGCCGGGAACGGGAAGGTCGCTTCGTGTTTGCGGACCCGCAGGAATGGGAGGCGTTCTTCGCCAGAACGATCTCCGGAATGGGGATCACCGCGGCCGATCAGGCGTACTCGCAGCTCATGAAGTACGGCTTGTCGGCAAACTACTGGAACGAGTATGTCTTCGAGGCCTACGTGAACCACCAGCAGGACATGATCTTGCTGGCCGGCTTGCCCGACGTGCCGTTGAGCCGACCCCATTCACGAGCCCGTGAGGCATTGCGACGCCCGTCGACCTAAGGCGACCGACAAGGCCACCATGCTGGCCACAAGCGGCTCACACCATCGCAGCGGGTCGAAGGGCCCCTCTGGCCTCAGCGTTCGGGCATCCGGTCACGGGGTTCCATCACGGTCGAGGATTCCACCTGCCGCTTCGGAATCGCCCAGTACTTTCGAATCTCATGTGCCGGCTCCTCGCGCGGCATCCAGGCTGGCGCCAACGGTCGAGCCGAATCACGCCCTGGCAGTGGTCTCATTGTTCATGAGCATCCGCTGCCTGCACGGCAGCGTGAAGAACCACTCTCCCTGGCGGCGGAACGCCGGGTCGCGCCGGCGATTGCGCTGACGGCGGTCCAAGCCCTCGCGGGCCTGCGCCGCCTGCACGTCGTCCGGCTTCAGCGATTCCATCGCGTCGGTCATCTGAAAGAGCGCTTCACTGACTTCGAGACGCCGCGTGATTCCGGCCGACGGGCTGTAGGTCGCTCATGGCTGTTCGCTTGCTTTGCCGGCGGGCGCTGCGTCACTGTCTCGTTCCATGCACCATTGGTCTCCCTGGCTGCTGGCGATCGCCACCGCTTGGGCTGAAGTGACCCTCAGCCCGCCCTGGCGTCAGACACTGCTGACGGCGGCTTCCGCTGCCGGCCGGCCGCTCCAAGCTCCCCACCGCACTCCGGACGCGGGCGGCACACCAGTCGTGCCGCGCGGGAAGGCGGTCGTGCCTGCCTGGTTTCCGCAGGCGCCACCCTTGCCCCCACCGCGCGGCGAGGTGCTCCACGTGGCGACCGTGCCGGAGCTGTTCCAGGCCGTCGAGCAGGTCGGAGCCGGCGGCACGATCTTGTTGGCGGACGGCGACTACAATCTCCTTCGCCCCGTCGTGCTCGCGGGAAAGCAGCAGATCACGCTCCGCAGCGCCTCGGGTGATCCCGCCCGCGTCACATTGCGCGGCCAGGGCTGGGACCACCCGGAGCCCGGGGACGATCTCCTGCACATCGCGCGCTGCGCCGGGGTCACCATTGCGGACCTGACGTTCGCTGACTGCCGCTCCTACGGCATCAAGGTCGAGGCGGAAAACGCGCCGCGGGACATCCACATCTACCACTGTCGGTTCCGGGACATTGGGGTGCGGGCGATCAAAGGGTCGGCAGGCCGGGACCCGGAGGTTCGGGCGGTGAACGGCTCGGTGCGCTACTGTGACTTCGAGAACACCCGGATCCCCCGGCCGAATGGCTGTTCGGCGGCGACTACATCGCGGCGATTGACATGATGGCCCTCGAGAACTGGACCTTCAGCGACAATGTCTTCCGCCGCATCCAAGGCCGCCGCGGAGGCGGACGGGCGGCGATCTTCCTCTGGGTGCGTTCACGACAGCTCGTGGTGGAGCGCAACCTTATCCTGAACTGCGACCGGGGAATCGCGCTCGGTAACCCGGGCGAATCCACGGCGAATCTGGCGGGAGAACGGCTTGTCTATGTCGCCGACGCGGTCGTCCGCAACAATTTCATTGCCGGCGGGCCGGATTGCGGCATCGAGCTCTGGCACGTCGAGCGGGTCAAGGTGCTGCACAACTCGATCTGGCGTCCAGAGCGGAACTGGAGCCGGGGCATCCGCGTCGGAACGGGCACGACCCAGACAACACTCGTGAACAACCTGGTGCACGGCGAGATTCGCTTCGAGGGGGAGAGGCCGAGGCCACCCACAATCTCACCGGCCGGCTGGACGGGTACTTCGTGGATCCGGAGACGGGCAACCTGGCGCTCTCCCGAAACGCCACCGGAGCCATTGACCAAGGTGCCTTCCTTCCGGAAGTGATCGAGGACATCTCCGGCCGACCTCGAGTGGGTCGCCCGGACTTGGGTGCGTGGGAATTCTGGGAGGACCTGAGGTCTCCCTGAGACCGGCCTGGATGAAGCGATCACCTCCTGTATCACACAGGCATGCGGAGGATGTTCTCTACTCGGCCGGGCGAGGTCGCTGTCACACCCGGAGCGAGCCGCGAAAACCCCTGGCCGCATGGACGGCGCGCCGTTGTGGTACACGAACATCCTGCCGTAGCGGCGGTCGCCGAAGAGCGCGCCGCCGAGTGAGCGCACCTCGGTCGGTGTCCTCACCCAACTGGACGTCCTCGTGTCGAACGCCCCGAGCCGCTGGAGTTCCCGGTACTGTTCCTCCGTCAACAGGTCGATGCCCATGGCTTCGGCCATCTCCACGGCACTGCTGTGCGGCTGGTGCTCCTTGCGTGAATCCCGCGCGTCCCGGTCGTCGCAGACACTCCGCCGACCGGCGGGACTTTCGACAGAGCAATGTTTGCAGCAGCTCGTCACGTACTTGCGTCTTCATGGTCGGCACGTGCCTCGTGGCTCTTGGGGTGGTTCCCTCAACGAATGCCGTCGATCAGCATCCTGGTGTACTTCCATCCGGCCAGGGAATCGGCGGCCAGCAGGTGATGCAGCAGGATGATCAGCCAGAAGGTGAATTGGTACGAACGCTTCGCGATCTTGTGTCGATACCTTCGCTGCGCCAGGAAGGCGCCCGGCCAGCCGCCACACATTTCGATCGTATGCAGTGTCCACTCTGAAATTCGCCATGCGCCGGCCTCGGCGCGGCGCTTGTCGATGCGATACGCCACGTAGGCCGTCGCCGAGGCCAGGCAGGGTATGCCAAACAGCAGGTGCCAATCGACGACCGCGGCGTGGCGGTTCAGCGCGTACACCGGGAACGCGACAACGCAAGCAAGGACGAGCCACGCACCGATCCCCACGCGCCCCGTCCGGCTGCGGGGCAGCACGGACGCAGCAACGACGCGATGCTCCGCCCTCCTATCGTGACGCAGTGACCGTTGGCGCGACATGCGTGGTGATGACCATCGATTCGGCCCGGCGACCCAACTCAGCGACTCCCTTCGGCCTGGGTCGCCGGGGCTTCCCAGCGAAGGCGCCCAGACGCCCAGCCGGCGGGCGGTTCGGTGCGGCGCACGGGTCAGGTCCGGAGGATCTTCTCCATCGCCTTCCCCTTGGCCAGCTCATCGACCAGTTTATCGAGGTAGCGTATTTCGCGCATCGTCGGATCTTTGATGTCCTCCACGCGCACGCCGCAGACGACGCCCTTGATGAGGGTCCGGGCGGGATTCGGCTTCGGGGCCTCCTTGAAGAAGGTCTCGAAGTCCTTCTGCCTCTGCAGTTGGTCCTCCAACTGCCGCTGGTTGTAGCCTGTCAGCCAGCGAATGATGGCATCCACGTCTGACTTCTGGCGCCCTTTTCGCTCGGCCTTGGCGACATAGTAAGGATAGACGCTTGCGAAGCTCGTCGTGAAGATCCGGTGCTTTGTTGTCATGAGCGTTGAAGACTTGCCGGAAACCGTGTGGCGAACTCGGCGAAGTACGCTTCATCGGTCGCGTGCCGCTCCATGGCGATCCAGTCCTCGTCGCTCATGCGGGCGCGGCCAGCCACGAAGGCCGCGGCGTCCGAGCCGGCCAGATAGCGCAGCCTCGGGACCGGATCCGCCATCGCTCGCTCGATCACCTCCGCAACCAGGTCCGGCTGTCCGCCGTGACGCTGGCCTTGCGCGAAGATCGTCCGTGTGCGACGGATGGCAGCGCCGTAGGGCGAGTCCCCTCAGGCGGCAGATTGGCCAGGGCCTTCTCGAGGATGGGAGTCACAATGATGCCGGGCTCGATGATCACCACGCGAATGCCATGCGGGAAGACTTCGCGTGCCAGCGACTCGCTGACGGCTTCCAAGGCGAACTTGCTCGCGGAATAGACGCCCATGCAGGAGGGACCCAGACGGCCCGCCACGGAACTGACGTTGACGATGATGCCACTCCGTTGCGATCGCATGACGGGCAGTACGGCGCGGATCATCCGCAAGGCTCCAAACACGTTCGTCTCGAAAACCCGCTTCACTTCATCGTCCGAAGCCGCCTCAATCGGGTTGAAGGGAGCGATGCCGGCGTTGTTGACCAGCACATCCAGACGGCCTTCGCGGTGCAGCACCTGCCTGACGGCGCCGGCCACCGAACTTGCGCTGTCAACATCCAGTTCAACCAGTTCGATGGGCAGTCGCTCGGCCGAAGCGGATTGCCGGAGGGCGCCCGCGCGCTGCAGGTCGCGCATGCTGGCATAGACGCGGTCCCCGCTCTGGCCAGCCGCAACGCCGTCGCGAGCCCGATGCCCGTGCTGGTTCCTGTGATGAGTACGATCTTCATGGCTTTTCCTGTGGTCACATCGGCCTGCCCTCAGCAGGACCGTCGGTTCCGCATGCCGCCCGGCTTGGTCGTTCGGTACGGCCCGACGCCCAGCTCAGCGACGGGAGCCATTCTCTGAGCGCATCGGCTGGCTCTTGTTCTCCGGACCATCTGGTTCGGCAGGCGTGATGGGCGACAGGTGCTCATGCGCTATCTTCCAATCCCCGCGCTCGTTCACGAATACCAACGTCGAGCGCTCCTTCCGACGAACGGTCGCATCGCCGGAAGCAAAGCTGTAGTTGAGAATGAACGTGGCGATCCCAACGGTGCCAAAGACGTCAATCTTCAGCGCGTCCACCCCCATCGTCAGTTCCTGGAGTGCCGCCAACCCCTCGTGCTCGGCTTTGCGCGTGGCTGCGGCGTCCATGATCACCGGTGACCCGCCAGAGAACCTGGTGAACTTCGGACCATAGAAGTGATAGCTGTCCAGGCGCTCGAAGTCCTTGCTCCCCCGCCGCCGCGAGGACCTGGTGCAATCGTCGCTCGATCTGCTTCTGCGCTTCCGGATTGTCCGCGTGCAAATCCACGGGGCGCACCGAAGCGCAGCCCGCTGCCAGACACGCAAGGCCAAGGAGGGAAAAGGCCAGCCAGGGGTTCACGGTGGGTGTGTGGCTCAGGTTGCGAGGGTCAACTCTGGCGGAGGGCAGCCACGGGGGGCCGTCGCGGGTGTGTCCCGCATCGTCCGTCGTCCTGGCAAGGCCCTTTGCACCGGTCCCAGCCCCCTGGGGCACAGGTTAGATACGACCATGGGAGAAATAAGATGGTGGCGAGGCTACGCCGGCCACCTCTGAAGTCAACCGGCTTTTCCCTGCTGGCAGCTCGTGCAGGTCGGGCGATGCCGGAGGGCGGCGGCGGAGCCGCGGACCGGCGGAGTGTGCGGGGAGGGGCCAACGCAAAGCGGCGCTGGAAGACGCCGCACTCCAAACGCTTTGCGATCCCAGACGGCCGGGCGGGAGCGGCATGAAACGCGGCGTTACGGGACGAGGGCGAGGAGGGGCTGGGCGTCGGGCTGTTTGATGCGGTAGGTGAGGCGCTGGACCTCGGCAGCAGGGATGAGGCCCTGCTGGACCTTCTTCCAGGCCAGCTCGCGGAGGGAACGCCAGCCGTGCTGGCGGGCCGCCGAACGGAGCACCCCGGTGGTGAGGTCGGGGCCGAACAGGTCGGCGACGGCCTCGCTCATGACGAAGAACTCGTAGATGGCGACGCGGCCGCGCGTGCCCTTGCCGTTGCACTCGACGCAACCGCGGCCGCGGAGGGCGTGGACGGCGTCGGGCGCGAGGCGCAGGGCATGGGCCATCTCATTGCGGAGCTCGTCCGGGAGGGCGTCGTCGGGTTCGGCGCAATGGCGACAGACGCGCTGGGCGAGGCGTTGGGCCATGCTGCAGACGAGGGCGGCGCCGACGGGGAAGGGGTCAATGCCCATGTCGAGGAGGCGGGTGATGACGTTGACGCTGTCGTTGGCGTGGAGGGTGGAGAAGACGAGGTGACCGGTCTGGGCGGCGCGGACGGCGATGTCGGCGGTTTCGCGGTCCCGGATTTCGCCGATGAGCACGACATCGGGGTCGTGGCGAAGGATGGCGCGGAGGCCGGCGGCGAAGTCGAGGCCGATTTCCTCCTTGGTTTGGATCTGGACGATGCCTTCGAGCTGGTACTCGACGGGGTCTTCGATGGTGAGGATCTTGCGGCCTTCGTCGTTGGCGTTGGCGAGGGTGGCGTAGAGGGTGGTGGTCTTGCCGCTGCCGGTGGGGCCGGTGAGGAGGACGAGTCCCTGGGGGAGGCGGGTGAGGGAGCGGAGGAGCTGTTCCTGGTCGGGTTCGAGGCCGAGTTCGCGGAGGTCGAGGAGGAGGGTGTGGCGGCCGAGGATGCGGAGGCAGACGGCCTCGCCGTGTTTGGTGGGGATGATGGAGACGCGGAGGTCGTAGGCCGCGACGTCGGTTTTCATGGTGATGCGCCCGTCGGGGGGAGGCGCTTCTCGGCGATGTCGAGGCCGGCCATGATTTTGAGGCGGGAGACGAGGGCGCCGTAGACCTGGCGGAGGCTGTCGGGGGTGGTGACGGGCTGCATGACGCCGTCGACGCGGTAGCGGAGCTTGACGCGGCCGGCGTAGGGTTCGATGTGGATGTCGGTGGCCTGGAGGCGGAGGGCGTCCGCGAGGAGGAGATCGACGTAGCGGGCGATGCCGGCGGTGACGGCGGCGTCGTTCTCGCTGGCGCCGACCTGGAAGACAATGTCGGGCGAGGCGTCATGGCCCTCGCGGTCCTCGCCGAGGCGCTGGATGGCTTCGGCGCCGATGCCGAAGTGCTGGCGGATGGCGTTACGGTAGCAACTGGGGGTGGTAAGGACGGGTTTGACCTGGCGGTTGAGGAGGAGGCGGAGGTTGCCGAGCTCGGTCTGTCGGGGAGGCTCGATGAAGGCGACGGTGGCGCTGGCGTCGTCGAGGGCGAGCGGGAGCACCTTGTGGTTGTGGATGACGGCGGCGGGGAAGCGCTTTTCGTCGGGGAGTCCGGCGGGGAAGGCGAAGTGGCAGAGGTCGACGAACTCGAGGCCGTGGAGGCCGGCGAGGGCGGCGTAGGTGTCGGCTTCGGAGGCGAAGCCGAGCTCGACGATGGCGTGGTGCTGGGGGTGCGGAGGCGTTTCTGGCGGCGGCGGACGAGCTCGAGCTGGTCGGCGTCGAGTTTGCCGGCGGTAAAGAGGACGTCGCCGACCTCGCGTTTGGAGTCGTCGGGAGGGTTCACCGGAGGGGATCTGGAGGGGTTTCTTGACGCGGAATTCGAGGACGTTGGTGCGGCCGTCGGCGTTGGTGAGGACGAGGGTGCGCCGGGCGATGTCCTGGACGGCGTGGTTGGCGACGACGACGGCGCCGTTGGTGAACACGCGGGTGGCGTCGTCGATCTGGATGAAGGCGCGGCGGAGGCCCTCGGAGCTGGTCATGAAGCCGAGGTAGGTGAGCTCGACGCTCCGGGTGCTGGGGGAGGAGGTGGCTGGAAGTGGAGGGTGAAGAAGGGGTTGAGGACGTTGGTCTGGGCGGTGAGCCTGGTGAGCTCGGGGGTGCGGAACCAGCGTTCGGCGTCGCGGAAGGCGAGCCAGTTGTCCGGGGACACCATTGGTAGCGCTGCTGAGGGGGTTTCAGCGCGGGGACGCGGCCGCCGAGCCGTGGGAGCGTGAGGAGCAGCAACCCGGCGAGGAGGGCGAGGGCGGCGACGGAGAGCCAGAAGCTTTTGGCGAGCGATGGGGGCATCAGCGGGGGCCGGGTGAGGGTTCGCGCGCGGGGCCGAGGACGGGGACGAAGCCGGAGACGACGAGTTCGAGGCGGGCGTCGTTGGGGCGGTCGGGGGCGGCCTTGCGGAGGAGGATGTGGCTGAGGAACAGGGCGGGCTTGTTGGTAAGGACGTCGACAAGACCGGTGGCTTCGAGCTCGGAGCCGCGCAGGGGGAGGCTGGTGAGGAAACGGGCGAGCGGTTCGACCGGGCCGACGAGCTCGAGGCGCATGGGCATCTCTTCGAACAGCCGGCGGTTGTTCACGAGGGACCGGTGGCTCAGCGGGGGCAGTTGAGTGAGCTGCTGGATGCCGCCGACCTGGCAACGGATGGCAGTGAGAAGCACCTGGGTGGCGAAATGGAGCCGGGGCCAGAGGAGGGCGGGGGCGGATTCGGAGGGGGTATTCGGGCAGGCCACTGAGGGCGGCGGGGGCGAGCTGGACCTTTTGGGCCTTGGCGAGAGCCGCGAGGCGGTCGGCCCACTGCAGGCGGGCGTTGTCAAAGTCGATGAGTTGAAAGGGGGTGTGGAGGTGGTCGGCGACCTCCGGAGGGAGATCGACGCGATCGAAGGCGAGGCGGCGGATGCCGGAGAGGTCGGCGGCGGCATGTTCGAGGAGCAGGAGCCGGGTGAGGAGCTGGTCTTCGGCGACGCCGGCGGTGGCGGCACTGGACTGGTTGGTGCGGGCAAAACTGTCCCAGGCCTGGCGCAAGGACTGGTCGAGGCGATCGGCGCGCTGGGCGGCGGGGAGGAAGCCGACCGCGAAGACAAGCCCGAGGATCAGTGCCAGGAGGAAGACCACCTGGGAGAACCGGAGCTGGGAGCGCTGGGCGGAGGGAGGAAGCGGCATGGTCAGCGGTTCAGACGGGGTTCCGCGGCGGGACGCGCCGTCGAGGGACGCCGGCCTCACCCGCCGGGGAGGAGAGGGGGCGGCGGCACGGCGGGTGGAGGCAGCGGGTTGCCGGCGATTTCCATCGCGATGCCGAAGACACGGTTGGAGACGGCGACATTCGGCGGGACGCCAGTCGCGGCTGCGTTCGGGAGGCAAGGTGTCGACGCGCTGGAAGAGGACCTCGGATTTGAGGTGGGTGACGAGGTCGCTGAGGATGCGGCGGAGGCGTTCGCCTTCGTGGGGGGCGCAGATCTCGACGATGAACTCGCGCGGGGGCCACGGGGGCGTTGGTGACGGGGTCGGGTCGTCCGGGAGGCGGGGCTTCGGCGAGTTGCACACCGGTCGTCCCGGAGGCGTAGCTGGGGGCATCGGCGAAGAGGACGTACCAGAAGTCGTCGTTGGTACGGGCGGCGCGGACGGCGGCGAGTGACTGGAGGGCTTCGAGGGTTTGGCGTTGGCGTTCGAGGATGGGGTGGATCTCGGCGTAGTCGAGGTTGACCTGGCGATAGAGCTTGTCGATGGCGACGGCGGTTTGGAGGGCGGTCTGGGCCCGGGTGGTGAGTTCCTTCTTGCGCTCGACGAGGTCGCGTTTCTGGCTGAAGCCGAAGGCGAGGAGGGTGAGGGTGAGGGCGAGCAGGAAGACGTTGACGGACTGGAGGGTGGCGATGGTGCGTCGCTGGCGTTGGGGGCGCGTTCGGGGGGGCAGGAGCGAGGCGCTCTGGGGGCGCGACCGAGGGCGATGAGGGCGGCGCCATAGGGGACGAGGTAGTCGGCCATCGGCCAGGGGGTGGGCGGCGGTGGCGCGGTCTTCCCAGGACTCGAAGCGGAGGGGGCCGAGGGTGTTGAGGAAATCGAGGAGGCCAGGCTGGGTGGCGCCGACGCCGCCGAGGAAGACGGGGAAGGCCGTGGGGGAGAGGCCGCATTCGGGGTTGTCCTCGACCCATTCGGTGAGGGCGCGGCGGATCTCGCCTGTCCATTGGCGCAGGGCGGCGTGGTAGGGCTCGAGGGCGGCGTCGGGTCGGAAGAGGTCGCAGGCGGGCGCCAGGGGCGGTCGGCGGGGGTGGCGAGGCGGTCCCGGCGCCGGCGAGGGCGGCGTGGAACTGGAGGGAGCCGGTGGGGATGGTGGTAGTGGCGACGCCCTGGCCGTGGAGGACGAGGGCGAGGACGCTGTTGTTGGCGCGGAGATCGACGAAGACGGCGGTGGCGGCGTGGGAACCCAGGGCGGTAGCGGCGGCGAAGAGGGCCTGGCCGCTGGTGGTGACCTCGGCGAGGACGGGCGGTTCGGCGGCGGGCTCGGCGCCTTCGGGAAGGACGGCGTAGCGGTTGAGGAGGGTGTCGAGTTCCTCGCGTTTGCAGAGAGTGAGCCAGTAAGGATGCTGGTAACGGCCGAAGGGTTTCAGGGGCGGGCGTCGAAGGCGAGGGCGACCTCCTCGAGGCCGCTAAGGCGGCGGGCCTCGCGTGCGAGGGCGAGCTGGGTTTCGGCCGGGCTGGCGGCGGGGGCATCGATGACTTGGGCGATGGCGCGGTACTGGGGAGGACGAGGACGCGTTCGTGGCAGCCGGCGGCGGCGAAGAGGGCCTCGAGCTGGCTGTCGACCTCCTCAGCAGCGAGGGTTCGGCGGCGGCGCCCTGGAGGGTCTGGAAGTGGACGACGCGGGGGCGGGTGAGGCCGGCATCCACGACGAGCACTTTGGTGAAGCGGCGGCCGGGGTCGATGACGAGCAAACGCCGGCCGAGGATCGGGAGCAGGCGGTGCAACCAGGGAACGGCGGGGAGGGACATGGCGCGGGCGATTAGCGATCCGCCGTGGGGTTGGGGGAGAAGGGGGACGAAGCTGCTGGGGGCGGAGCTGGCGGGCGCCGGGGCGGCGGCCGGGGCGGCGGCGGTGACCGGTTCGTCGTAGAGGAGGAACTCGCCGGTCTCGGAGAGCAGCGTGGCGGTGACGAAGATGAGGAGATAACGCGGGCGGTCGAGCTCGGTGCGGCGGCGGAAGGCGGCGCCAATGATGGGGAGGTTGCCGAGGATGGGGACGGACTCGACGTAAGTGGTCTGTTCGCGCTCGAGGACGCCGCCCATGGCGACGGTCTGGCCGGAGCGGATGGCGACGCGGGTGGCGATTTCCTGGGTGCGGTATTCGGGGAGTTTGATGTCGAAGGTGCTGACGACATTGCCGGCGTCGTCCTTGTCGGTGATGGTGGCGAAGGGGACGAGTTTGACCTGGGAGTTCACCGAGGGGCGGAGGGCGAGGAAGATGGTGCGGCCGTCGCCGCCGACGCTGGCGAGGACATCGAGGCTGGCGCCGGACTGGATCTTGGTGGGCTTGCCGGAGGGGACGACGGCGGAGGAGGAGCGGCGTTCGAGGATCTGCTGTTTGACCTGATACTCCTCGTAGTAGTACTGCATTTTGCCGTCGCTGATGCGCGCGGGGAGGTTGTTGATGACGGTGAGGCGGGGGGCACTGAGCAACTGGCTTTCGCCGCTGCGGTCGAGGAGGGAGAGGGTGGCGGTGAGGGTGGGGCGGTTGAGGATGTTGGTGAAGACCTCCTGGATGCCGAGGGCGGGGTTGACCAGGCCGAGGGCGGTGGCGGTCGAGTTGTCGCCCTCGGTATCGGTGGCGAAGGTGGTGCGGCCGGATTCCCAGGCGACGCCGAGGCGGAGGAAGGCGGCTTCGGTGATGGTGACGAAGCGGGCCTCGATGAAGACCTGCTGGAGGGGCTGGTCGAACTCGCGGATGACACGTTCGAGGACGTCGAGCTGTTCGCGGGTACCGGAGGCGACGATGAGGTTGCGCTCGTAGTCGATCATGTACTTCGAGCCGGTGAAGAAGTTGGTGATGGCGCGTTCGAGGGAGATCATGGCGGGGGCCATGTCGTTGACGAAGGCGTTGAGCTTCTGGACCTCGGTGATGGTCTGGACGTTGTTGGCGACGGTGCGGGTCTGGACGACCTCATCGGGGCCGAAGCGGGCGGGGAGGACGAAGCCGCGGCGGAGCTTGTAGAAGCGGGTTTCCTCCATGGCGCGCTTGGGGTCTTTGCCGTCGACGATCCAGACGAGGTCTTCGCCGACCTGGAAGTGGAGGTCGAGGTTGCGGGCGATGTAGCGGAGGAGCTCGGACAGTTTGACCCGCTCCATGTTGATGCTGAGCTTCTGGGAGAAGGCGGGGAGGGCCTTGTCGGCGACGAAGTTGATGCCCTCGGTCTGGCCGATGTTGAAGATGATGTCGTTCAGGGTGGCGTTGTCGAGTTGGATGGAGATGGGCTTGTCGAGGATGCGGGCCATGCGGCTCTCCTGGGATTCGAGGTCAAAGAGGACGCCATCCATCCGGTTGGTCTTGCCGAAGGTGGATGGGATGTAGGGGCTGGACTCGATCTGTTCGACCAGGTCGCGAACGTCCTTGCGGGGGGGCAGGCCGCGGTCCTTGCTCTCGGTGAGGAGGTCTTTGATGGTGGGGTTGAACACCGAGTGTTTGGCATCGATTTCGCGGATGCGGTCTTCGAGGGACCTTGGTGCGCTGGGTTTCGCGTTCCTTCTGGACCCAGCCGAGGAGGCGTTTGGCGGCGGGGTCCTGCGGGTCTTTGGCTTCGAGGGCGCGCGCGCGGGCTTCGGCTTCCTCCCACCGTTCGGCGTCGGCGAGGCGGAGGATCTCTTTGATCTCCTGGTCGTGCAGGGCGCTGTAAGTCACGAAGGCCTCGCGCTCGGGCTTGGCGGGCGCGGGCGTTTCGGCGGGGGCCGGTTCGGCGGGTTTGGCCGGGCGGCTGGTCTTGGCGGGACGAGGTGGCCGGCGGTCGGTGCCTTCCTCATGTCGCTGGCACGAGGTAAGGGCAAGGAGGAGGGCCAGCCCCGTGCTGGCCCGGCGCACCCAACGCAAACACTGCAAACTCCACATAGCTAGCCAGAAGGACGTTCAAGGTCCGGGGCGGCATTCAGGGCCCGTTGGCACCGACCGGCCTCGGAGGAGGCCGACCGGGCGCGGGGATGTCCCCGACAGGGCCAAGCGCGGCGCCTGATTCGAACCGCGACGGACTTCGCGGGCAGAATGGCCAGGGCTGAGGCGAAAGGCCAGTATGAAAGCAGGCAGGTTTGTCACCCAATCGTCACAAAACTGTCGCCATTCCTTCCGCGCTCGGGCACGCTCGCGGTCGTCCGACATGCATTTGCACCTCGAGAAATCGCTGCAGCGCGACATCGATCTGATTCGGGCGCGGTTGGTGGAGATGGGCGCGGGTTGCCAGCGCGCGGTCCGGGGGGCCGTGGAGGCGTTTCTCCAACGGAACCGGATGCGGGCGTGGGCGGTGGTGATTCGGGATCAAGGGATTGACGCGCTGGAAAAGGAGATTGACCGGCTGTGTCTCGAGTACCTGGTGCGGCAGCAGCCGGCGGGGGCCCCGCTGCGGTTTGCTTACAGCAGCATCAAGATCAACGGAGAACTCGAGCGGGTGGGGGACTGCGCGGAGAGCATCGCACATCAGGCCGCCAAGCTTTGCCGCTGGGAGTTCGAGGTGCCGGCGGCGCGGTTTCAGCAGATGGCCGACCTTGCCGTGCGGATGTTGGGAGACGCCGTGCGGGCGTTTCTGGCCGAAGATGTGGCGCTGGCGCGGACGACCATCGAGACCGAGGACACGGTGGATGCGTTGAAGACGCAACTGCGCACGGAACTGGTGCAAGCGTATCGGGACGGCCGGCTGCCTTTCGAGGCCTTGGATCCGTGCCTGACGATCACGCGCCGGCTGGAGCGGGTGTCGGACGAGGCGCGAGACATCTGCCTGGAGACCCTCTATCTGTGCACGGGCGAGTATGCCAAGCACCCCGGGACCGAGCTGTACCGGGTCCTGTTTCTGGACCGGCATGATGCCGGGGCAGGGCCGATGGCGGAGGCGATTGGCGGTGCGTTGCGGCAGCCGAAGTTCCGGTTCATGAGCGCGGGGCTGGATCCGCGGCCGTTGCACGAGGCGACCCGGGTGTTCTTGCGCCAGAAGGGTTTTGACTTGGAGCGGCGCGCGCCGAAGAGCCTGACGCAGGTGCCCGAACTGGACCGGCATTATGTGATCGTGGCCTTGACCCCCGAGGTTCGGACGGTATTGCCGCGGGCGGCCCACAACCACGTTCAATTGGACTGGGCGGTGGAGGATCCCGCGACGGCGGAAGGTCCGGCCGAGAGGGTGCAGGAGGTGCTTGAGCGGACCTACGGACTTCTGGAGGCCCAAATTCGCGCGCTGGTGGGCGCGGTGCTTGAGGAGGAGGGAGCGAACGGCACGGGCGGGAGCGCCGGGAGGGCGGGGTCCGCGTGAGCGGGGTCCGGGCACGAGTGGCTTTGGGAGTGGCGCTGGCCGTCTTGGTGGGGAGCGGCTGCGGGCGGCGGAACCACGCCTCGGTGGTGATCCAGAACAAGGGATCGGACACGATGGTGAACCTGGCGCAGGCCTGGGCCGAGGCGTATCGGGAAGTGACCACCGACGTGGCGATCGAGGTGTCAGGCGGCGGATCGGGGGTGGGCATTGCCGCGCTGATGCGGGGCACGATTGATCTGGCCAATTCGAGTCGCGACATCAAGCCCCGGGAGATCGAGGAAGTGCGGCGGCACACGGGGCGCGAGCCGGCGGAAGTGATCGCCGGGTACGACGCGCTGGCGATCTTCGTCCACCGGGACAATCCGATCGAGATGATCACGTTCGAGCAATTGTCCGCGATCTTCCGCGAGGACGGTCCGGTGACGCGCTGGTCGCAACTCGGCGTGCAGGTGCCGGGGTGTCAGCGCGACCGCATCATTCGTGTGAGTCGCCAGTCGAGTTCGGGGACCTACGAGTTCTTCCGGGAGCGGGTGATGCAGCAGCGGGATTTCAAGTTGGGCTCGCTGGACATGAACGGATCGAAGGAGGTGGTCGAACTGGTGGGAAACACGCCGTGTGCCATCGGGTACAGCGGCATGGGCTATGCAAACGGGCGGGTGAAGATGCTGAAGGTGGCGGCACGGTCGGATGGGCCGGCGGTGGCGCCGACCCTGGAGAGCACGCTGAACCACCGCTATCCAATCGCGCGCTCGCTGCACCTGTACACGGTGGGCGAGCCAACAGGGGCGCTGCGTGATTACCTGGACTGGATTCTGTCGGACGCGGGCCAGCGGGTGGTCCAGGACTGCGGCTACGTGCCGGTGAAGCCGGGCGGAGGTTCGCACTGAGCCATGACCGGCCGGGAAGGACAGTCGGAGCCTCCGAGCCGCCGGACCCCGGTGGGTGAGGGCGTGGAGCCGGGGGCGGGCCGCCGGGGGTGGGGCGCCGGCGGGGGGCGTGCAGGCTGGAAGCCCGCACCACAGGATTTGCAGCAGAGACGGGGCGAGGGGAAGCGGCCGAGGCGAACGGGTTGGGCGCGCGCCGGGGAACGTGTGATCGAGGGGATCATCCGGACCAGCGGGGTGAGCGCGGTGTTGTTCGTGCTGGCGATTTTCTTCTTTGTGTTTCGGGAGGCGGCGCCGGTGCTGTTCGGAGGCGAGCATTTCAAGCTGCTGCCGTTTCTCTTCAGTGTGGAGTGGTATCCGACGTCGGCCTCGAACGTGCGGTACGGGACGCTGGCGCTGACGGTGGGGACCTTCAGCGTGACGGCGCTGGCGATGGTCCTGGCCGTGCCGTTCGGGTTGGGGGCGGCGGTGTTTGTGTCCGAGTTTTGCGGTCCGCGGCTGAAGGAGGCGTTGAAGGTGGTGATTGAGCTGCTGGCGGCGATTCCGAGCGTGGTGTGGGGGTTCATCGGGCTGACGGTGATGAGCCGGCTGATCGTCCACTTCACGGGCGCGCCGGTGGGCGTCAATCTGCTGAACGGGGGGATCATCCTGGCGCTGATGAGCGTGCCGATCATTGTGTCGATCGGCGAGGACGCGCTGAAGGCGGTGCCGGACTCATACCGGGAAGCGGGGTTGGCGCTGGGGGCGACGCGCTGGCAGTTGGTGTACCGGGTGTTGCTGCCGGCGGCGCGGAACGGATTGCTGGCGGCGGTGCTGCTGGGCGTGGGCAGGGCGGTGGGCGAGACGATGGCCGTGTTGATGGCGACGGGTCACGCGGTGAACCTGCCGCTGGGGGTATTCGACTCGGTGCGGACATTGACGGCGAACGTGGCGGCGGAGTTGGGCGAGGCCCCGGCGGGCTCGGATCACTATCGCGTGCTTTTCCTGACCGGCGTGCTGCTGTTCAGCCTGACGTTTGTGGTGAATCTGGTCGCCGACCTGGTCATCCGGGGGTGGCGACGCAAGTAGACGATGACGGACGTCCCCTTCCAGGAACCGACGAGTGAGGTCAGCGGGCTCGAAGCCGGCCGGCCGGGTTCATCGCCCGGCGGTGCTGCGGGAGGGGGACGCCGGTTCGTGCGGACGGCGTTTGTGCGGCGCAAAGAGCGGTTTGAGGCCTGGGCGCGCGGCGTGTTTCTGGCCATGGCGGCGGCGATGATTGTGCCGCTGGTGGCCATCGTGGGGCACCTGACCTACGAGGCGTGGCCGTCGCTCGAGCTGGAGTTCATCCTGGACGTCCCGCGGCGGGGCATGACCGAAGGGGGCATCTGGCCGGCGTTTGTGGGGACGCTGTACCTGGTGGGGCTCTCGCTGGCGGTGGCGGCGCCGATCGGGGTTCTGGCGGCGGTGTATTTGAACGAGTACGCGCGGGACAACTGGTTCAACCGGGTGATCCAGTTGGCGGTGATCAACCTGGCGGGGGTGCCGAGCATCGTGCACGCGCTGTTCGGGCTGGGCGCGTTCGTCTATGCGGCGCGGTTCGGGTATTCGATCCTGTCGGCCTCACTCACGCTGGCGATCATGACGCTGCCGGTGATCATCGCCAGCACGCGCGAGGCGCTGGCGGCGGTACCGCGCGCGTTCCGGGAGGCGTGCTGGAACGTGGGGGCCACGCGCTGGCAGACCATCCGGTCGATCGTCCTGCCCAACTCGATCAGCGGAATTCTCACCGGCGTGATTCTGCAGGTCAGCCGCGCGGCGGGGGAGACGGCGCCGATCATGTTCACGGGGGCGGTGTTCTACAAGGCGATTGCGCGTGGCGACCTGTTCGCCTATCGCCTCGATGAACAGTGCATGGCGCTGAGCATGCACCTCTACACGGTGACCACGCAGGTGCCGAACGTGAGGGAATCCGTGCCGTACGCCACGGCGGTGGTGTTGCTGGCCTCCGTGCTGCTGGTCAACGCCACGGCCATCGGCCTCCGGCTCTGGCTGCGCAACCGGAAGCGGTGGTGATGGACACGCCGGTGCGCATCGAGGTGCGGGACTTGCGGCTGGCCTACGGCACCCGCGAGGCGCTGCACGGGCTTTCCTTTGACGTCCACGCGCAGGAGATCCTCGGGATCATCGGCCCGGCGCAAGCCGGCAAGACGTCGCTGCTGCGCTGTTTGAACCGGACGATCGACTTCACGGCCGACGCGCGGATGACCGGGAGCGTGAAGGTGGACGGGGCGGACGTGCGGCAGGTGAAGGACGTGTTCGCCCTGCGGCGCAAGATCGGGATGGTGGCGCCGTTGCCGGTGGGCCTGCCGTTGTCCATCTACGACAACGTCGCGTTTGCGCCGCGGTGTGCCGGGGTGCAGCGGCGGGACGAACTGGAGGCCCTGGTCGAGCACTGCCTGCGGCAGGCGGCGCTGTGGGACGAGGTGAAAGACCGCCTGCACACGCTGGGAACGCGGCTGTCCGGAGGGCAACAGCAACGGCTCACCATCGCCCGGGCGCTGTCGCATCAGCCGGAGATTCTGTGTCTGGACGAGTTCTCGATTGCCATCGATCCGGTGACGACGATGCGGATCGAGGAGGTGCTGAAGGAGCTGCGCCGCACGGTCACCATCCTGCTGGTCACCAACCTGACGCAGCAGGCGCGCCGCCTGGCCGACCGCACCCTGTTCCTGTGGAAAGGGGAGTTGGTGGAGCTGGACCGGACCGAGGTCATCTTCTCGGAACATCCGCGGGAGCGGCGGACCTACGAGTACGTGAACGGGATGGTGGGATGAACCCGACCGCACCCCACGCCATCACGACGAAGGGCTTGAACCTGTGGTACGGGACGTTCCAGGCGTTGGTGGACGTGAACGTGGCGCTGCCGCACGGCCTGATCACGGGGATGATCGGGCCCTCGGGTTGCGGCAAGACGACGTTGCTGCGGTGCTTCAACCGCGTCAACGAGCGGTACGGCGGCGTGACCACGACCGGTGAGATCCGGGTGCTGGGCCGGAACATCTATGATCCGGACGTGTCGCTGATTGAATTGCGGAAGGCGGTCGGGATGGTCTTCCAACGCCCCAACCCGTTGCCGATCTCGGTTTACGAGAACGTGGTGTTCGGCCTGCGCATCCATCATCCCCGCCGGGAGCTGTCCCGGGCGCGGCTGGACGAAGCGGTCGAGCGGGCCCTGACCGAGGTGGGGCTATGGGCGGATCTGAAGGACCGGCTGCACGTCCGCGCCACCAGCCTGCAGCTCGAGCAGCAGCAGAAGCTGTGCATTGCCCGGCTGTTGCCGCTCAAGCCGGAGGTCATTCTGCTCGACGAGCCGTGTTCGGCGCTGGACGTCGAGGGCACGCGGGCCATCGAGGAGCTCATGTGCGAGCTGAGGGGCCGCTACACGCTGATCATCGTCACGCACAACATGGCGCAGGCCCGGCGCATCAGCGATGAATGCGTCTTCATGTTGCTGGGTCAGATCATCGAGCACCGGCGGACCGAGGAGCTCTTTCTTCACCCGGCCGATCCGCGCACGGCGGATTATGTGGAAGGGCGGTACGGCTGATTTTCCTGCTTCCTCCGCCGGGGGTCCTGGGCTAAACCAGCCCGGAACACAACCCTGATTATGAGCGCTGCTGCCCACGTCACCCGTCGTCAGTTCCTCCGCCGCTCGGCCCTGGCCGCCTCCAGCGCCGCGGTTCTTCCCCAGATTCTGCCCCGCGGTGTGCTGGCCGCCGACGGACAGCCCGGCGCCAACGACCGGATCGGGGTTGGTTTCATCGCCATTGGCCGGCAAGCCTCGGCGCTTCTGGCCGGCGCCGTTCGGCTGAAGGAGACGCGGGTGGTGGGCTTTGCGGACGCCCACCTGGGGCGGGCGCGGGAGTTCGCGGCGCGACACCAGGCGGAGGCTTACCAGGACTACCGCCGCCTCCTGGAACGTCGCGACGTGGATGCGATCTTCACGGCCACGCCGGATCACTGGCGGGCCTTGGTCTGCATTCACGCCTGCCAGGCAGGCAAGGACGTGTACGGGGGAGAAGCCACTGACCCTGACCATCCGCGAAGGGCGGCGGATGGTCGAGGCGGCGCGCAAGTACCAGCGGGTGTTCCAGACGGGCAGTCAGCAGCGCTCCATGCGCGAGAACATTGTGGGGTGCAATCTGGTGCGCCACGGCACGATCGGCCCCATCACCCGGGTGGTGGCCCAGAACTACCCCGGGCCGTGGGAAGCGGATCTCCCGGCGCACTCGATTCCCCAGGACCTGGACTGGAACCTCTGGTGCGGGCCGGGGCCGGTCGTGCCTTACCATCCGGACTTGTTCTCACCCCGGGCCAATCCCGGCTGGATTTCGTTCCGCCCGTGGTCGGGCGGTGAAGTCACCGGGTGGGGCTCGCACGGTTTCGACCAGATTCAGAGCGCGCTGGGCATGGACGAGAGCGGGCCGGTCGAGTTGTGGACGGTCGGCCCAAAATACGCGCCGCCGACCTACCGGGAGCCGGAGGGGCGCGATCGGGGCGAGAAGGTCTGCCGCGAACCGCGGGTGTTCTTCCGTTACGCGACCGGCACCGTGGTCGAACTGAGTGATGGCCCGGCCGGCGGGGACTGTTTATCGGCGAGAAAGGCCGGATCCGGATCGACCGCGGGATCGTCCGCACCGAACCTGACGAGGAACTGGCCGAGCGCGCCGTGCGCGCCGCACGGGTCGTGGGCGGCGATCACATCCAGAACTGGTACGACTGCATCAAGAGCCGGCAACGTCCGCGGGCGGATGTCGAGATCGGCCATCGCTCCGCCACGGTCTGTCACCTGGTGAACATTGCCCGCTGGACGGGGCGGAAGCTCAACTGGGATCCGGTCCAGGAAGTGTTCCTGGACGATCCCGACGCCAACACCTATCTCGACCGGCCACGGCGCCCGGGCTTCGAGCTGCCGGATCAGGTGTGAGAGGCGGCGTCAGGTTCGGTCCTCAGGCGGGTTGGGACAGGGCTGGGAAACGGCAGGCCGCGAGTGCAGGCTGGAAGCCCGCACCACCATGAGCTTGCAGGCGGGATGCCCGCACCACAACGGGAACGCAGGACGGAAAGCGGCCGCTCCGCGGTCACGGTGCGGGCGGGCGGGGCAGGGCGGGCAAGGCGGCGAGCACGCGCGCCGCCTCGCGGGCCAGCAAGGCCGGAACGTCCAGCACCAGTCCCGGGAAGACGCGACTGTGCAGGCACCCGTCAGCGCCGGCGGTCAACGGGCGATACTCCTCCTCCTCGAGCACGAACCAGTCGACCTGGTTTTCAGCGGTGCGCCAGACCAGGTACTCGGGAACGCCGCAGCGGCGGTACACGTGGAGTTTTTCCTGGAGGTCGAGCGAGGCGGTGCTGGCAGCGATTTCAGCGACGAGTTCCGGGGACCACTCAGGTAGCCTTTGGCGTTGATCCGTGTCCGGCCTCCGCGTTCGGGGTCCAAACAAAGGAGCGCGTCCGGTTGGAAGGTGTTGTCGGCGTCGAGAATCACCGTGGTGTTCGTGTAGGCTCCCACCCCGGGATGCATGGCGGCGTAAAGGCCCAGCCACGTCTGGATCAACGCGTCCGCTTTGCCGTGTGATTTGGCGCGCACAGGCGATCCCATAAACACCTTTCCTTCAACGAGCTCGGCCTTCTTCACCTCCGGCATGGCTTCGTAGCGGCGCAGGAACTCACCCGACCGCATGCGGTCCCCGTTCTCCAGCGGCAGCGGGTCCACGAGCGGCACCGGCGAGGAGCGATTCTCTTTCGTGGCGGCCAGCATACGTCGGAAGCGTTACTCCCGGCCGCGGCGGACGTCAAGGGATGGCGGCGGGGGTCTGCCACAGGGATTGCCATCACCGTCTCACAAGCCGAAGCTCGCGGCGAATACCCTCTCGCACATGAAACAGAGTCGAACCGAGGCAGGCGGGACACCTGCACCACAGGGATCTTCCAGTCGCTTGGCCCTCGCGGTCGGTCTTTGCCTGGCGATGGGCTCGCCGGGCCTGCACGCGGCGGACCCTGGCCCGGCTCCCGCGCCGCTGAACCGGTTGGCAGAGGGGATCCAAGCCCATCCCGAGGCCGCGGTGCTTGGGTTCACGGAGTCGCGCGATCGGCCGGTGCGCCGAGGGGCACCCCTGATGTCCCCTCTGTCCGCGCGACCTGTCTTTCAGGGTGTGGCGCGGCCTGGGGAGTTCTACGTCTTCCAGATCGGCCTGTACCCCCTGCAAGAGACCGGCCCGCTCGGGTTCACCTGCAGCGACCTTGTTCGTGAGGGCGATCACATTCCCGGCACGGCCGTGCGCTGTCTCAGCCTCGGCGGGACCAACTACCTCGGACAGCCGTTCGCGAAAACCCTCCAGCTGCAACCGGGTCGGCTCCAGGTGCTCTGGATGAGCGTGGCGGTGCCGCCGACCGCTGGGGGGCTACCGCGGCACCGCGCAGGTGGCGGTGTCGCCGGATCGCGCACTTCCGGTGGAGATCATTCTGGAAGTCCAAGGCCCGCCGGTGGCTGACGGCGGAGACGCCGTCGCCCGGAACCTGTCGCGCCTTCGCTGGCTGGACTCGACGGTGGGCAATGAACCCACACGGACGCGGCCCTTCCCGGCGGTGGAAGCCGCGGGGCGTACGCTTCGCGTGCTGGGGCGAAGCCTGGAACTGGGCGAGGACGGCTTGCCTTCCCGGGCGACGAGCTACTTCTCGGCCGCCAACACCCGTCTCCAAGGGCAGGGGTGCGAGGTCCTGGCCGCCCCCATGGCTTTCGTCGTCGAGAAGGCCGGGAAACCGGTGGTGTGGCAGCCGGCGTTCGAGCGGCTCGAACGTACCGAGTTGGAAGCCACCTGGGAGGCGCGGAGTGCGGTCGAAGGGATGCGACTCGAGACCGCGGGTCGCCTGGACTACACCGGCTCGGGCGAAGTGCGGCTGCGGTTGGTGGCCGAACAGCGCACCGACCTGACCGATGTTCGGCTCGAAGTGCCCTTCGCCGAGGCTGCCGCCCGCTACTTCATGGGCCTGCACCAGCCTGGAGGGCGTCGACCCGCCGAGGTCCGGTGGCAATGGGATGTGTCGCGACGCCAGGACTGTTTCTGGCTGGGCAACGTGAACGCCGGCCTGATGCTGCGCTTCAAGGATGCCGACTATTTGCGGCCGCCGGTGAACATCTACTACGCCTTTCGCCCGCTGCGGCTTCCCACGTCATGGGGCAACGACGGCCGGGGCGGTGTGGTCGTCGAACCGCCGCGGCACGGCCGGGTCATGGTCCGGGCCTTCAGCGGTCCGCGCACCCTGGCGTCGGGTGAGGCACTCGACTTCATCTTCGAGATATATCTCACGCCCTTCCGCGTCTTGGACACCGAGCAGCAGTGGGCGGTGCGGTTCACGCACCTGGGCGGCGCGGACCGGCGCGTGATCGACGAGGCGCTGGCCCAGGCGGATGCCCGGCGCGGGCCCAACGTGATGAACGTTCACCACGCCAGCTTCTACGCGCCGTACATCAACTACCCCTACAGCGACGACTCGTTCCCCGTGTTCCGCGATCTGGTGCGGCGCGCCCATGAGCGGGACATCCGCCTGCGGGTCTATTACACGACCCGGGAGATCACGCAGAACATGCCGGAGTTCTTCCCGCTGCACGCTTTCAACGGCGAGATCTTCCTGCCCGGCCCCGGTCCAGGGGCGCGCACGCTGCTGCACCCGAACGGCCCGCACGCGTGGCTGACCGAGCAGTTGCGCGAGGACTTCGTTCCCGCATGGGAAGCGCGCGTGGGGCCGCCCTACGCCGAGCTGGACCTTTCGGTGATCACCACGCCGGACTCGCGCTGGAACAACTTCTACCTCGAAGGCCTCCGCTGGCTGGCCGAGCACTCGGATTTCGACGGCGTCTACATCGACGACACCGCGCTGGATGCCACCAGCCTGCGCCGGGCCCGGCGGATCCTGGACCGGCGTCCCGGCCGCCTGATCGACCTGCACACGTGGAACCACTTCAACGGCTGGGCCGGGTTCGCAAACAACCTCACGATCTACATGGAAATCCTGCCGTACCTGGACCGCTTGTGGCTCGGGGAAGGCTTCGACGCCAGCGCCGTGTCGCCGGACTTCTGGTTGGTCGAGATGTCCGGTCTGCCCTTCGGGTTGATGAGCGAGATGCTGGATGGCGCCAACCCGTGGCGGGGAATGGTGTTTGGCGAGACCGCGCGCCTGCCGCACTCCGGCGATCCGCGGGGCTTGTGGGCGGTCTGGGACGAGTTCGGTCTGTCCGGCACCGACTTCCAGCCCTACTTCCTCGAAGACGTCCCGGTGAAGCCGGACCACCCGCAGGTCCTGGCCACGGTGTATCGCAAGCCGGGGCGGACGTTCGTGGCCCTGGGGAGTTGGCTGGAGGTGGAAACCCCCGTGGCACTAGCCATCGACTGGGCGGCGCTGGGCCTCGATCCCGCGCGCACGACGCTGTACGCGCCCCCATCGCCCGCATGCAGTCCGAACACGTGTGGAAGCCGACCGACCGCATTCCCGTGGCGCCGAAGCGCGGCTGGTTCCTGGTGCTCGACGAACTCCCACGCCAGGTCGGAGCCGTTGCCCCGGTGGCGAACCCCTGACGCCGTGCCCCGAGCGGCTGCGGGCCGCCAACACCACGCGGAGGCACGGGCGCTCCACCTCCAACCGCCCCCAGCGGAACCGCGGAACCGCGGAACAGTTCGGGCGGAATCGGCTTGCCAGGCTTTCGCGGCCCGTGGAATCGTCGGCCTGCAAACACCCGGGTCCCATCATCGCCAACGTCTGCGCTCGTGAAGCTGCCACCGCCTTGCTCACCGACCTGTTCCCGCCCTCCGCGGCAGGCCTTCACCCTCATCGAACTGCTCGTCGTGATCGCCATCATCGCGATCCTCGCCGGCATGCTGCTCCCCGCCTTGGGTCGCGCCAAGGCCAAGGCACAGGGCATCGGCTGCCTGAGCAACCTCAAGCAGCTTCAACTCGCCCACGCCCTGTATGCCGACGATCACCAGGACAAGCTGGTCCCGAACCTCGAGCCGGGCGACGCCGTGGGCAGTTGGGTCAAGGGCTGGCTCGACTTCACCGGCAGCCCGGACAATACCAACACGCTCTACCTCACCGATCCCAAGCACGCGCTGCTCGCCCCCTACAGCGCCAGCGCCGCCGGCATCTACAAGTGCCCCTCCGACAAGAGCACCATCAAGCGCCTGGGCAAGACGCTGCCCCGCGTTCGTAGCGTGGCCATGAGCGTGGCTGTGGCCGACCCCGCCGGCGGCAACTGGCTCAACTACCGGGTGAGCCAGCCGAAGTTCAAGGTCTATTACAAGACGCCCGATTTTCAGGTGGGCTCTCCGACGCTGATCCATGTGTTCGTGGATGAACATCCCGACAGCATCAATAACGGGGCGTTTGGTGTCTGGATGGCCGATCCCACCAACCCCAGCCGCGCCTACATCTTCGATTACCCCGCCAGCTCACACAACGGCGCCTGCGGTTTCTCCTTCGCCGATGGCCATGCCGAGATCAAGAAGTGGGTGGACGCCCGCACCAAGGCCCCCGTCAAGTACAACAACTGGCTGACGCTGGGGGTGGACTCGCCGAACAACCGCGACATGGTCTGGCTCAGCGAACACACCTCCGCCCCGGATCGATAGCCGGGGAATTCCCGACGCTTTGCAGGCGCCGACGTGAGGAGGCGTTGTCGGGCCGTGGCACCGCCACTTCGCCTCCTCACGTCGCCGCCTACAGCCAGCCTCGGGCTTCGCCAGCCTCAGATTTCCCAACCCGCCCGGTACGGCCGCCGCAGCAGCTTGTTCGCCCCGGCATGGTTGGGAATCCGCAGACCCACCGGGTCCCACTCAAGCCGTTCGCCCGGACACCGCACGGCGACGGTGCCCAGCAGGATGGCCTCGGTCATCGGCCCGCTCTGTGCAAAGTGGGATTCGCACAGCGCTCCTCCGAGGATGGCGTCCACGAAGTGGTGGTAGTGGTTGCGGACATCGAACCGCGGCCGTTTCACCTCCGCGAAGCGACTCTCCGGCAGCAGCAGCGGCGTGCTGCCCAGGGGATTCAACAGCGCGCCTTTCTCCCCGAGCATCAGCGCCGATTCCGTAGGATAATCCTCGACCGAGTACAGCGCGCGCACCTCCTGCGGCGCCCAGAACTCGCCGTCGAACCACTCGACCGTGAGGTCTTTCCCGCCGCTCATCACGCTGCCGGGAAAAACCCAGGTGATGTGGTTGGCCTGGGGCCAGGTGTCCCCCCGACGTTCCGGCGAGTTCCGCCACGATTCCTGCACGCGCGCCACCACGGACTTCGGCGGGCCCAACCGCAGCCCCTTCCACACCGCGTCGAAGATGTGGCAGCCGATGTCGCCGGACCACCCGGTGCCAAAGTCCAGCCAGCCCCGCCACTTCACCGGGTGATAGAGCTCCGGTACGAACGGTCGTTCCGGCGCGGTGCCCAGCCAGAGGTCCCAGTCCAGATGCGCCGGAGGCGCTTGCCCGGCCGGGGGACGCGGTCCGACGGGACGATAGTGCTCGACCGCGCCCGGGCGGTTCGCGCTCAGGTAGAGGTGATGGACGGCGCCGAGCACACCTTCGCGCAGCCATTGCACCGTCGTGCGGTCGCCGGCTCCGGACGCCAGTTGGGTCCCCAACTGGGTGAAGACCCGCTGCCTGGCCGCCGCCTCGCTCAACGCCCGCACCTCGGCCACGTCATGGCACATCGGCTTCTGGACGTACGTGTGTTTGCCGCGCTGGATCGCCGCGAAGGCGATCGGGAAATGCATGTGGTCCGGCACCGTCACGTTCACCGAGTCGACCCGGTCGCCCTCGCGTTCGAGCAGTTCGCGCCAGTCGCGGTAACGCCGGGCGTCGGGCACCTTGGCTGCGGCGGCCTCCAGCGCGTGGGCATCGACATCACACAACGCGACGACCTCGACGCGCGGGTGTTGGCGGAACTGGTCCAGGTCGACAGCCCCCATGCCGCCGACGCCGATGCAGGCGTGCTGGAGCTTGGCGTGGGGTGAGCCGGCGCCGCGGGCGGTCCGGAGCGTGAACGGAGTCGCGAAGGAAGCCGTGACGGTCGAGCGCAGAAACGCGCGGCGGGAGCAGGAAACCGGGTGTTGCATGACGGAAGTCGTAGCGCGGCGCGCCTTCCCGGCAAGACCGGAACCAGCGACAGACCGGAAGCGGCGCAGGTCATTCATACGCCTACGCAAAGCGGCGCTGGAAGTCGCCGCACTCCAAACGCTGGCGCGAGTCCCCCACCGCCGGGCAAGCGCGGAGCGTGTGGAGTGCGGCGACTTCCAGCGCCGCTTTGCGTTCGCCCCGGCCGCCGCTCCGCTCTCCTTCAAGGCGACGCGGGGGGCGCCAGTTCGACGATCGTGATGCCCGGGTTGGCCCGGTTGCAGTCCGGATCGCGTCGCAGCGCCGGATGGCGTTGGAGCAGCGCCCGCCCTTCGGTGGAGTCGGTGGAAAACCGCTCGCCGGGAACAACCGCTACGGCCAGGCCCTCGCGGACACGCAGTCGCAGCGACCGGCGGAGCCCGACCGCGAGCACGCCGCCTTCACCGCCTGAGCCCCAGCCGTGGATGACCTTGAGCACCCGCGTTCCGTCGCGGCGGGCGACTTCAAGGGCGGCCCGCAGGCGTTGACGGGCGAGCTCCAGCGTCGGCTGGCCGGCCTTCAGGTTGAGTGTGCGCATGGGGGTACGGACGAACGCGAATCGAGGCGCCGGAGCGGCGGCGTGCCGGCCGGCGTTGCCGGGGCACGGAGGCGGGCCCCCAACCTTGACAGGTGGCAGGGCATTGGCGACGGTTCCAGCGAACTTACAAGCCCTATGAGAACGCGAAACGGTTTCACGTTGATCGAGTTGCTGGTGGTCATTGCCATCATCGCGATCCTGGCCGGGATGCTGTTGCCTGCGCTGGCCAAAGCCAAGGAAAAGGGGCAGCAGTCCGTCTGCCGGGGCAACCTCAAGCAGCTCAGCCTGGCGATGCTCATGTACGTGGACGACAACAACGACACCTTCCCCGGCACGGCTTCGAAGGGATCCTACGTGGCCATGAAGGAGGACTGGATATTCTGGAATCTGACCCTGCGCCCTTCGAACGACCCGAGCCTGCCGCAGTCGTTCTTCACGAACGTCCAGAACAGCGCCATCGCCAAGTACATCGGCAGCTTCACCACCAACCTGTTCCGCTGCCCTTCGGACCGTGACGCGGTGGACCGCGAGATGGCCTGGCGCCGCCAGCCGGCCGGGACGAATCCCTACCTGTACAGCTACACCTTCGTCAGCTACGTCGACGGCCTGAACAACCGCGGCATGGCTTCGCTCTACGGGGCCGGCGCGCCGCCGCTGCATTTCAAGTCGGCCTCGGTCAAGAACCCCACCATGAAGATCCTGCTGCTCGAGGAGAACGGCTCGTCGCGGAACCACGCGTCCGTGGTCGATGACGGCCGCTGGGTCCCACCGGACAACGTGATTTCGGGGCGACACAAGTTCTCCCGCACGCAGGCCGTGCCGGTGAACGAGTACCTTCGCAACGGCCGCGGCACGGTGGTGTTTGCCGATGGCCACGTGGAACTGGTCCCGCCCAGCCACGGCATCAAACGCGAACATTACGACCCGCTTTACTGAGAAGGTCCCGGACCGTCCTTCCACCCCACGAAACCGCGACTACCTCCCCGTCCGTAGGAGTCGAGGTGACGAGACTCACGCCCCCCCTCGCGTCGCGCCGCAGCGCCCACCGTGGGCAGGGGTATCACGTGTCACCGACTTGGTGTTTGTGCGGGCGGCTTGGTCCCGCTAGTTTTCGGCCGTGAACGAGTTGCTCCTTGGCCTTCTGTCGGCCCTGGTCGCCACGAATCAAGTGGTGGCCGCCAGCAATGTCCTGGCCCAGACCACCGGCATCCACGTGCCGGTCGTGAATCTCCAGGATCCGGTCGAGCGGGAATACCGCCAGTTGCTGGAGGCCGATGACGAGGCGCAGGAGGAGGTGGACGCCTGGATTGAAGCCGCCTCCGGTCAGTCGGGTCCGGCGGACGATCTGGCTGCCATCACACTCAACGCCCGCGTCAAGCAGCGGTTTGAGTCCGTCGAGAAGGGCTACCAGGATTTTTTGCGCCGGCATCCCAAGCACACCCGCGCCCGGTTGGCCTACGGGAGCATGCTGAGCGATTTTGGCCGGCACGACGAGGCGGTGGCGCAATGGGAGAAGGCGCGCGAACTCGAACCCAACAACCCGGCAACTTGGAACAACCTCGCCGACCACTTCAGCCACTTCGGCCCCGCGCGCAAATCCCTCGAGTACTTCGCCAAGGCGGTCGAGCTCAGCCCCCAAACCCCGCTTTATCGCTACAACCTGGCCACGGCGGTCTTCGTGTTTCGCGCCGACGCCCGCGAGTTGTACGGGCTGGCGGATGACCAGGCCGTGTTGCGCAAGGCGCTGGATCTGTATCGGGCGGCGTTCGCGCTCGTCCCCAACGATTTCAAGACCGCCACGGAC
This sequence comes from Verrucomicrobiota bacterium, assembly GCA_027493615.1. Lineage (GTDB taxonomy): Bacteria > Verrucomicrobiota > Verrucomicrobiia > Limisphaerales > J093 > DSVZ01. The sequence continues at coordinate 15,984 of JAOSKK010000034.1, read as the reverse complement.
CTGGCCCAAGTCTACTACTACCTGCAACCCGCCGCTGCCCCGGACGCCGCGGGGCAGGCCAGGGCCCGCGACCAGTTTCTGGCCGAAGCCCTTGCCGCCTGGCGGGAGGCGGAGCGTTTGGCCACCGACGAGCTGGAACGGGAGGGAGTAGCCATCCACATGGCGCGGCTGTGCGGAATGCACGGGGAGTTTGCCCAGGGTCGCCAGCATCTCGAGCGCGTCCGCCACGCCGGCCTGGCCGAGGTCAAGACCCGCGTTCGCCAAAGCCTCGACCTGAAGGAGGCGCAGGCCCGGCCTGACCCCGCCAAAGAAGCCACTGACACGCCGGCGGCAACTGCGCCGGCAACCGCCCCGGGGGCGTGAGTTTCGGCGAGCCAGCGCATGATCCACCTGATCCAACTTCCCTACAGCCCGTTCTGTCTGGTCATCCACCGGCTCCTGCGATACGCCGGGGCACGCTTCAAGGTCACCAACCTCACGGCTTCCTCGGACCGCTCGCTGGTCTGGCGGCTCACCAAAGAGCGTTACTACCAGGTCCCCGTCATCCAGGAAGGTCGGACCGTGGTGTTCGAGACCAACGAGGACTCGCAGGTGATCGCGAAGTACTTGGACACCCGCTTTGGCCTGGGGCTCTTCCCGCGGGAATGGGCGGGCCTTCAGCAGGTGCTCTGGCACTACTTCGAACACGAGGTCGAAGCGGTCGGGTTCAAGCTCAACGACGCCCACTATCAGCGCTGGCTGCCGGCGAAGGAATGGCTCCCGTTTCTGCGCCACAAGGAGCGCCGGTTCGGCCGGGGCTGTCTGGACCAGTGGCGGGCGCAGGAATCGCAGCTCCAGGCCGAGCTGGTCTACAAGCTCGCCCCGTGCGAGCAGATGCTCCTGAGCAAACCCTTTCTGCTCGGGCAACGCCCGTTGTTCGTGGATTTCGACCTGCACGGCATCCTGGGCAACTACCTCTACGGCGGCTGCCAGGAACTGCCGGCGGCCTATCCCCTCCTGCGCGACTGGTACGCGCGCCTCTCCCCGCGCCAGGTTCAAACGTCCGTGAAAAAGAACTACGTCCTCGACACCAACGTCCTGCTCCACGATCCCCACTCGCTGCTGAGCTTCGAGGAGAATCAGATCCTGCTGCCCATCGAGGTGATCGAGGAGATCGACCGCTTCAAGCGCGAGGCCAGCGAGCTGGGGCAAAACGCCCGGAGCGTGTCCCGGCAGCTCGACGCGTTGCGCGGCAGTGGCCGGCTCAGCGAGGGCGTTCGCCTGCCCAACGGCGGTCACCTCCGCATCGTCTTCCTCCCCAAGTCGGCCAACGGTCACCCCGCCACCAACGGACACAGCGTCGATCACCGCATCATCGCCACCGCGCTCAGCCTGCGGGACGCGACGCCGGACTGCCCCACCATCCTCGTCACCAAGGACATCAACCTCCGCATCCGCGCCGACGCCCTGGGGCTCGCGGCCGAGGATTACGAGACCGGCCGCATCCAGCTCAACGAGCTTTACTCGGGCACCTCCGAGCGGGCCGTGCCGGCCGAGCAACTGGCCGCGTTCCGGGCTCAGGGCGAGTTGGGGCTGGAGAACCCTGCCCTGCCCAACGAGTATTGCACCCTGACCGAGATCGGCGTCCCCAAGCGCACCGTGCTGACCAAGGTGGACCCCAGCGGTACCCGCCTCATCCCCATCCTCGACTCCCGGGAAGGCGTGTGGGGCATCAAACCGCGCAACCGCGAGCAGCACTTCGCGCTGGACGCCCTCCTCGATGACCGGGTGAAGCTGGTCACGCTCATGGGCAAGGCCGGCACCGGCAAGACGCTGCTGGCGATGGCCGCCGGGCTCAAGCGTACCCTCGTCGACCGCGAGTTCCGCCGCGTCGTCGTCGCCCGCCCTACGATCAGCGTGGGCAAGGAGATCGGTTTTCTCCCAGGGACCCTCGAGGAGAAGCTCAATCCCTGGATGCAGCCCATCCACGATGCCCTCGAACTCCTCAGCGACCTCAACATGGGCAACGAGAACCGGCGCACCGCCGACCTCATGCGCGCCGGCGCCATCGTTGTCGAGGCCCTCAGCTACATCCGCGGCCGCAGCATCGCCAACCAATTCATGATCATCGACGAGGCCCAGAACCTCACGCCCCTCGAGGTCAAGACCATCCTCACCCGCGTCGGCCACGGCACCAAGATCATCCTCACCGGCGACCCCTACCAGATCGACAACCCGTACGTGGATTCGTCCTCGAACGGCTTCAATTACGTGGTCAGCAAGTTCCGCGACCAGCCCATCGCCGCGCATGTCGAGCTCCAGAAGGGCGAACGCTCCGAACTCGCCGAACTGGCCGCCAACCTCCTCTGAACCGCGGCTCGCGATTCGCGCCGGGTCGCGCTATCTTGCCCGGCATGAAGCCCTCGTTCCCTCGGATGCTGCTCGTGCTCGGCGTCACCCTGTTGGCCGCCGGGTGCGGCCCCAAGCCGCCTGGCAAGCCGCTCCACGCCGCCGTGCAAGAGAACGACTACGGCGCCGTGCGCCACCACATCGCCGCTCGCTCGGATCTCAATGCCAAGGACAAGGCCGGCTGGACGGCACTGCACCTGGCGGCGAAACACGGCGACGCACCCATGGTGCAATTGCTCGCCACCGCCGGGGCCGACATCGGGCGCACGGGACCGGGAGGCAAAACGCCGCTGGATGTGGCGCGGGAAAGCGGCCAGACCGCGATCGTCCAGTTCCTCGAGGCGCAGTTGACGGCGGCGCCCGAGAACGTCGCGCGCGAGCAACCCCAGCGCCGGCTGATCGACGGCGGCCTCGGCGTGTCGGACGTGCTCGACGCGCACTGAGCTTGTCCTGAGCCAGGGCTCGGCCGGCGCCCCGCCCCACCAGCAACGACAGGTTGAAGGGACCCCCGAGCTCCCGAGCTCCCGGTCCGGAAAATTCGTCCTTGATATTGTCCATCATCTGTGCAGATAGTGTAATCCGTTAAGGGAAGCGGGGCGAGCGGCGCCCGGGGGCTGCAACCTACCGACAAGCGATGAAGTCCGAACTCTGTCCCCCGCGAAGCGGCCGTGCCGTCTTCGCCCTCCTCGGCGCGACGGCCTGGCTCCTGTCGTCGTTTGCCTCGGTGGCGCAGGGCATCACCCTGGCCAACCCGCACTGGAACATCACGCTCACCGACTACGGCTACTCCGATTTCCTCCTGGACAACACGCCCGGATTTGAGGGCCGCGAGTATCTCTCCGGCGAGTGGGGGGCGGCGGTGGCCTACCAGGTGAGCGGGAAACCCGCCGTGCCACCCCGCTGGCTCGAACCGCAGTTCCTCTACCCTGACTGGTCGACCCGATCACCCTTCCACGTGGTGACGCCGTTCGGGTCGCCGGGGCTGAATGCTGACAACCTGCCGATCGCGGAGTCGGTGATCGCCAACGGCGACCTCGAAATCACCCTCCGCTACGAGATGCTCGACACGGTGGTGGGCACGCCCATGGGGACCACGCCCGCCTCGGCCGACGGCCCCGGGGAAGCCATCGCCAGCAGCCGTTATGTGCTCCGGCAAACGGCCCGGATCCGCAATCTCTCGGGGGCCACCATCGCGAACCTGCAGTTCTTCCAGTTCCTGCACGGCCTCCAGTCGCAACGCGGCGCTTACGACAACCGCCCCCACGCGGGGCCGCTGGGCGAGTTCCAGTATGACGCCACGCTTGTAGGGGTGGATGCCTGGGCGGTGGGGGCGGGGAGTTCCGACGCCGGCCTCGAGGATTTCATCAGCTTTCAGGGCCGCGTGGCGCCGAGCGCCTTCGAGATCGGTCACTACGGCATCGAGGGCAACGGTGTGGACGACCACTGGAGCGGCAAGCCTTCCGACGGTGTGCATCTCTCCGTCGAGAACAACTGGCAGACCCCGCCGTTCAGCACGCGGGAAGGCACCGACGCCTTCGCGCCGGCGCAACGCTGGCTGGCGGGGGCGCAGCGTTGGGAGGTCGCCCCCACGCTCGCGCCGGGGGCGACGGTGAGCCTCGACGTTCTGCTCAGCGTGCGTACAGGCACCCGGGTCACCCCCGGAAGCGGCAGTTCCGGGGGCTGCAACGGCGGCTCGAGTGTCCCGGGCGGTGTGGATTACGAGTTCGAGGACGTGGCGGCGGAGGGCTCGCTCTTCGCCGAGTACTCCCAGGCGGATGATGACGAACTCGCGACGCGGGTGGCGGCGGGGGAGTTCGAAGACCTGGATTTCCCGGTCCCGGGCAAGCCGGTCCAGATCTGGAAACTGGGCTTCACAGGGACCTATGCGGGCGCCGTCCACCTGACCGTGGGCTATGATCCCACCGTTCTCCCGCCCGGCTTCGACCAGAGCGCCCTGGTGCTGTATCAGTTCGATGGCGCGAGCTGGCAGCCGCTGCCAGGGACTCCGGACCCGACCGCCCACTCGATCGCGGCGACCACCGACCTGGTGGCCGCGCCGCTCGCCCTCGGCGCGGGGGGCATGGAAACGTTCGCCGTCCTGGCCGACGTCACCCCGCTGGCCGGCGGCTACGTGAGCGGGGCGGGCATGTATGTGGACGGCGCGAGCGCCTCCCTGGTGGCAACTCCCCATGCGGGCTACGTGTTTTCCGGCTGGAGCGAAGGAGGCACACCCGTGAGCCCGTCGCCCAGTTACACGTTCGTGGTGCGTGGCGCGCGCAACCTGATGGCCAACTTCCAGTTCGTGGGCGGAAACCTGGCGATCACGACCAGCTCGCTCCCCGCCAACGGCGGCGCCACCCGCGGGGATGGTGCCTACGCCCTCGGCTCCAGCGCGACGGTGGTGGCCACGCCGGCGCCGGGCTACAAGTTCTCCAAGTGGCTGGCGGGCGAGACGGTGCTCAGCACCGCCGCCAGCTACACCTTCACGGTTAGCGGCGACCGCGCCCTGGTGGCGAAGTTCAAACCGGTCTACACCCTTACGCTGACCGCGGAGCCTGACAGCGGAGGCGAGGTCGAGGGCGACCCGTTTTATGAGCCGGGCGACTTGGTGGAACTCAAGGCCACGCCGAACGACGGCTTTTCCTTCGTCCACTGGACCCAGAACGGTTTGCCGATCAGTACGGACCCCTTCTTCCAGTTCACCATGACGGGCAACCGGGCGTTGGTCGGACACTTCGCCCCGGGCGTGCGTATTGATACCAGCTCCATCCCGCCGCATGCCGGGCAGACCCTCGGCAGCGGGGTGTATGATGTCGACCCCGAGGAAGGCCGGGCGTCGGTGACCGTGACGGCGGTGCCGGAACCCGGTTATGTCTTCCTGACCTGGACCGAGAACGGCACGGTCGTGAGCAGTTCCGCCACCTACGCCTTCACGTCCGAGACCGGCCGGTCGCTGGTGGCCAACTTCGGCCTGGGGCCCGAGATCGCGCTCGAGCAACCGCCCGGGGTCGATTTGGCGGATGGCCTGGCGGTGATCGACTTCGGCCACATCCCTCCCGGTACGACCAGCGCGGCGCGGACGTTCACCGTCCGTAACCGGGGCGGGGCCGACCTGACCGGCCTGGCCGTCACGGTGACCGGGGCGGCGGCGGGCGAGTTTCTGGTGGACGCCACCCTCCTGGCTGCCGAAGTCGCCCCGGCCGGGGACACTTCCTTTACCGTCACGTTTGCCCCCGGCGGGACGGGCCTGCGCACAGCGACGCTCCACCTGGCCAGCAACGACGCAGACGAAGACCCGTTTGACGTCGAACTGGTCGGCACGGGGAACACCCCGCCCGTGGCGGCTGACCTGGACTACCCGCGAGCACCGGGGCTGAGTCTCAAGATCCCGATTGCCGAATTGCTCGGCCAATGCAGCGACGCCGACGGCGATCCGCTCGCGCTCGAGGGCGTGGGTCTGAGCGCCCAGGGGGCCACCTTGGAAGTAAGTGGCGGCCACATCCTCTACCTGCCGGCGAACGACCTCGATGACACCTTCAGCTACACGATCGCGGACGCTCACGGCGCTACGGCCACCGCCCGGATCACGGTGAACCTCGTCACCCCGGGCGGCCGGGCGCAGACCATCACTTCGAGCGGAGGCACGGTCACCGTTCACTTCACCGGGATCCCCGGCTACCGCTACGACATCGAGCGCGCCGAGGATGCCGCGTTCGGAGTGAACTTGCAGGTGGTCCAGACTGTCATCGCGCCCCGGGGGCCGTTCAGCTACGTCGATCCTTCCCCGCCTCAACCCACGGCGTTCTACCGGCTGAAGTATCAGCCCGCCCCGTGAGCCCGTGCGCCCGTCTCCGCTCCAACGCTCCACTCCTGCCAATCATGAAAGCCGTTGTCCTGACCGCCTGTGCGCTGGCTGGTGTCTGCGTCACCGCCTCGGCCCAGTTGGAGTACACCTTTGACACGGACCTGCCCGCGGGGGCCAGGTGCCGGACGGGAACCCCTCGGGCTGGAGCGACACCCGCACCCTCAGCGGACTTCCAGCCACCGGCCTGCTGGATGTCAACGTCGTGCTCTCCGTGGTCGGCGGTTACAATGGCGACCTCTACGCCTACCTGGCGCACGGCGGCGGGTTCACCGTCCTCTTGAACCGCGTGGGGCGGACCGCCGATGCGCCCTTCGGCTACGGGGGATGCCGGGTTGAGTGTCACTTTTGACGACGAGGCCGCGGAACCGACTGACATCCACCTCTACCAGAGCGTCAGCGGCTACAGCCTGTCCGGCGGAGCGGCCTGGCGGCCCGATGCCCGGGACGTCGACCCGGCCGGGGTGGTCGAAACCGATCCACGGGGACCGTTCCTCAGCTCATTCAGGGGACTCGATCCCAACGGGGAATGGACCCTGTTCTTGGCCGACCTGTCGGGCGGCGAGGTGAGCGAAGTCGCTCGATGGGGGCTGGTCCTGACCGTGCCCGAACCCCACCAGACGGGGCTTCTCCTGGCGGCGCTGGCCTTCGCCACCGCTTGGCGGCTACGGCGTGATGGCCAACGGCGCGTGTAAGCTCGGGCGGCCGGGCAGACCCGTCTCCTGAAGCCCCCGAGGGCGAGCTCGGGCCCGGGGGCGAACCATAGCTTTGGCCTGTCCATAGTTCGCCTCGACGCCGCATCAAACCCAACGCTGCAGTCTCTCGGCTGCCCGCTTGCGCATCGCCACGTGCCGCCGTCTGGCAACCCACCGCCTCGTCAACGCCGGCCCGGTCCGTCGTGCTCGGGATCAGTCCGGACATGCTCTCGGCCCTCCTGTCAAAGGCCGAGCTGGCGACGGACGCGAAGCTCCGGGCGATCTGCGGAAGGATGCGCTCACGGCCCGCCACCGCAGGCCCTCGGACCCCGACTCACCACCGGGGTCCGAGAAGCCGTTCTGCGCCTCATTGGCCCTTGGTCCGATAGAAGCGGTACGGACGTTGCGCGGCGCCCGGATCCAACACCACCGGGCGGTTCACGTCGGTCGCGACCACGCCCAGCGAGGTCCAGGTGTCGAGGTCATCGGAGACCTCCAGTTCGTAGTTCTGCCGTTGCCAGCACAAGAGGCGCAGCCGGCCTTCGCCCAGGGCCTCGAGGGCGGGCGGTTCGGTCACGGTCAACATCTGGTTGAGCGGCACATTCCTGAGTTCCTGGACCGTGCCCGAGGGCCATTCGATGCGGACCAGGTCGGCCCGGACGGCGTTGCCCAGACCGAAGTGGGCGATGAGATGGTGGCCGTTGTAGACGTCGCCGCCGGAGATGTCGCGACGCTGCCAGTGGCTGCGGCCGTAGCGCCGGGCTTGAACGCTCACCTTGGCGCCGACGCCATCCCGGTTGGACACGGTGCCGACCAGCTTGATCCGCAGCCAGGTGTTGCTGTTGCCGTTGTTGCGGTACATGAAGCTGGGTGTTCGTGTGATCCCGTTGTCGTCGCCAGCAGTGATGTAAAGGTCCAGGAACCCGTCGTTATTGTAGTCGAACCACAGCCCATTATACGTGGCTGCCCCGGCGCCCGGCGGCTCGGCAGCGATGCTTCCGATGTGGACCTGGCTCAGAGTGCCGTTGCCCAGGTTGCGATAGAGCGCTTTATCGATGCCGGTGAGGAAGAGGTCCAGCCAGCCGTCGTTGTCGTAATCCGCCCAGACCGCGGAGTTGTGGACGCCCTGGATGGTCACGCCGGTCTTGGCTGGTTCGAGGAGACCTTCGCCGAGATTGCGATAGAAGTGGCTGATGCTGACAGGGGACGCCGCGCAGAGGTCCAGGCGTCCATCGTTGTCATAGTCGCCCCAGGCACCGGCGAGCGCCCGCCGGGTGGGTGGGATGGAGACCGCGGTGAAGCACCCCTGGCCATTGTTGTGGTACAAATAGCTCGAGCCCTGATCGTCAGCGTCAGCGCAAAACAGGTCCAGGGCGCCGTCGTCGTCGTAATCCGCCCAGAGCGCGCCGCCCCACATGCGGGCGGTGGGGAGCCTGCACGCTGCCTGGGTGGTCATGCGGGTGAAGGTGCGGTCGCCGTTGTTGCGGAGCAGGTGGCCGCTGTACGAGCCGTAGAGGTCCAGGAATCCATCCTGGTCATAGTCCGCCACCGCGATGCTCCAGGACTCGCCAAGTTGGAGTTGGCGGGCGGTGAAGGTGCCGTGGCCGTCACCGAAGTAAACCGACGCGGGCTGGTCGGCGCGCTGGCTGACAAAGTCCTGGTGCCCGTCGTTGTCGAAATCTCCCCCAAAGCCCCCAACTATAACCCTGCCCAGTATTCCAAGGGATATCCGGCACGGTCGTGAAGGTGCCATCGCCGTTGTTCCGGTACACGGCACTCTGACTGGCCGGGTAGCGCAGGACGGCCAGATCCGGGTTGCCGTCGTTGTCGTAGTCCCCGCAGGAGCTGATCCAGGAGCATCCCCGTTCGGTGGCCGCCGCCCCGTCCGTGATCTTCGTGAACTGGGTGTCGATGGTCAGGTAGGCGTGGTTTGTTGCCGTGCGGGTGTCGTCCGCCGCCGTCACGACGAGACTATAGCGCCCCTGCTGGGCGGCTTTGCAGGTTGGTCAGCGTCAAGGTCCGCTTGGTTTCGCCGGCCAGGTCCACCCCCGTTGAACTGCCATTGGTAGGTGCCGGCTCCGGAGCGCGTTTGTGAGGGTCACCGATCCGCCCAAGCTGGCGCTCGGTCGGGGCGGCCGGATGCGGAGGCTCTCGGTGACCATCAGCACGCGGTCCACCTTTGGTCTCTCGGTTCCTGCACATTGCCCGAGGGCCATTCGATGCGGACGAGCTCCGCCACCGTGGCGTCGCCGGGCCGAAGTGGGCTTCGAGTTCCTGGATGACCGTGCCGGCGCTGATGTCGCGCCGCTGGCGGACGCTCTTCCCGCCCAGGGTCGCTTGGACGGTGATCCGGGCGCCGATACCGTGGCTGTTGGATGCCGTACCTTGCAGCCGGATCTGGAGCCGTGCCGGCCGTTGCCGTTGTCTCTGGGTGACACGGAGTTGCCCGAGCTGTTGAGTTTGGCCACGGAGGGGTCCAGGGTGCCGTTGTTGTTGTCGTAGTGGCCCACGTGGCTGGCTTGTCGTGCTGCCGGTGTCCTAACCCGGACTGCTGGTGATCTCCTCGAAGTTCCCGTCGCCCAGGTTGTGGAAGAGGCCGACCGGGGGCGAGCATGAACAGGTCCAGCATCATTGTCGTAGTCACCCCAGGTCGGGATGCGCCATTCCCGCAGGCGGTAGCCAAGGCGGACCGGCCTGCCAGTGAGCGAGTGCCGTCGCCGTTGCTGACGAGGAAGACACACAGATGGGGGTCTCTTTCCGCGGAATGAGGTCAAGGTCCCCGTCATTGTCAGTCGGCCCAGGATCCTCCGCGCCCATGGAGCACCGCCCCCTGAGCACGGCAGTTGCTGACGTCCGTGAATCGGAGGTTGGCCGTCATTTGCGATACAGTCTGGCTGGCGACGCCCCGGAAGCGAGAACACATCAGGTCACCGTCGTTGTCGTAGTCCACGGGCTGATAAGCTGTGCGAATAGTCAGCAAGGCCGTACATCGGGGTCATGCTCGGCACGTTGAACTGGCCGTTCCCCAGGTTCGGAAGGAAGGTGCTCGGCCTGCAAGTTCCATCCAGCAGGCCGTCATTGTCCAAGTCCCCCCACGCGGGGGTTCCCGATTGCCCTGCCAGGCTAACCGGCGGCTGGAACCAGTTCTGGTCCACGGGCAGGCGGCTGAACTCGCCGCCACCCTCATTGCGCATGTAGATGGGGCTAGTGCTTCATTGACGCTCAGAGCAGGTCCAGGTCACCGTCGTTGTCCGTGTCCGCCCAGGCGCCAAAGACAACGCGGTCAGTCAGGTTTTTCCCAGGGCCTGGGAGGTGACGGCCGTGAACCGGCCCTCGCCTCGTTGTGGTAGAGGCGTGTGTTCTTTCCGGTGGTCTGATGATACCCGGTCACCACCAAGTCCATGAGGCCATCGCCGTCATAGTCGCCGAAATGGCCGCTCCACGATAGCACCCGGTCCGTCGCGACCGGCCCTTCGTTCATCTTGGTGAACTGCGGGTCCACGTCGAGCGGGCCGTACGGCTCTTGCTCGAGCCGCTGGTGTCGCTGACCACCACGTAACAGGCCCCGGCGTTCCCAGCGTGACGTTGGTGAGGGACAGCCGGCCCTGTGCGGCCGACGGATTGGCGACCGGGTCCAGTGCCGTGTCGCTGAACCACCACCGGTAGGTGAGAGGCGAAGCTGCCACGCGAACACTTTACCGTGAGTATGGCGGTTGCGCTCCAGACTCACCGAGGTGTCCGCGGGTTGGGACCTGACTCCGGTTAGCGAGTGCTTGTAGCTGGCGAAGGCGAGCCAGGGCTGCCGGGAGCGAACGATCTTCATGCTTGGCCTTCAGGCTCGGGACCAATAACCTGGCAGCCACCGGGCGGCGGCGGACAAGGCCCCAGGCGCTGGTGCCCACCACACCGACCACGCAGGTCTGAGGTCCGCCACCCGCCTACTACAAGGGCGGGGTGGATTTCTTAGCACGCTTTGCTCGCACAGGGTCCACGCCTGCGATATGCCCTCGCCGCAACTCCCCTTCCGGCCGCGCACAGCCGGGGGACAGGGCTCAGGTAGTCCCGCGGCGGCGGAGGACGGACATGGCGCGCGAGGCGAGATCCAGTCCAGCAGAGGGCGAACCCGACGGCGGCGCACTTCGCGACGACGCACTGGAGCCTCGTGTTCGCCGCCGGGCGCAGCAGGTCGAGCGAAGCCCGGGAGGCGATGGCGGATCTGTGCCGGATCACTGGTACCCCCTCTGCGCGCCCGGTGCCAGGCACCACCGCCGATACGGCGCAGGACTGACCCAGGGGGTTCTTCGCGCGCATCTCTGCGCGGCGCACGACCTGGGTGGCGTCGGCCGACGCGGCCAGGGGCGGTTCGGTCCTTTCTGCTGCGGTGCCTTCAGGGCTGCGCGCCTACCAACACGCCAGACCACGCCGGGCTGAGCGGGGCAGGGGACGACCGTTTGCTCTCGCTGGATGCGCGGGAACCGAGCAGCGGTTCTGCCAGCGCTCGAACTGTTCGTCGCATCCGCGATCCCGAACAGCTCTACGAACGGCGGTGGGCGTTGGCCGTGATCGAGGAGAGGCATTGCGGCAATTGCTGCGGTCTATTCGTCGCCGCGGGTCGGGAGCGGATCTTCAGTTTGTTGGCCCCACCCGGCTGTCGAGAGCCAGGACGTGGTACGGCCTGCAGAGGTGGCGCGGGAACTGAGGGATAATCAGCTGGTGACGCGATGGTCACCGGCTGCGACAGCGCCTATCTGGCTCTTATCAGCCGTGGTGCTGCGGACAGTGGACAATCCACGGAGGAGTGGAGGAAGGCTCCCTATCACCGCGCGGGTGCTGCAAGAGGGCCAATGAACCGCAGCCGGCGCAAAGCGGCGCTGAAGCCTGTTTGCGCTCCAAACGCTTCGCGCCGTGCCGCATCTTGGGCGGGAGGGTGAAGCACTTGGCCGCCTTAGACATGCTACTCCGGGCTTGATCCGATCAGAGACCCGCGTCACTCCCCTATGGTGCGGGCTTCGGCCTGCACGCCCTCCGTGGTTCATGGTCACTGAGCAGGCCCGACCGGAACAGGACGCTTCGCTTGAGCTTGAACTTTAGACTTCGCTTCTCGCCTCGCTAAGAAAGCGCACCGCCTAATAGATGCAATTGGACCGATACTGCCCAGCGATAAGCCATCCACAGCCATAATCTCCCACTGTGGAGCGGGGCTTTCGCCCGACACTGCCAACGGACATTGTCACACGTGCCTTCTCGAAGACATCCTCAACGAGCCACCATCGCCGCTAGCCGAACCGGCTGAGGTGGAAGAGAAGGATGCTGGCCGCGGCACCCCTAGGTCGCGTCCGCCAGTGCCAGCCGTGAATCGGTTCAGCGGCTACCGGCTGGGGAGATCGGGCGCGGGGGCATGGGGATCATCTCACCGGGCGCACCAGCTCAGCCTGAACCGGGACGTGGCCCTGAAGATGATCCTGGCAGGCCACTCAACTCGAGTGACTTCGCCCAGCGGCTGCGGGTCGGCGAGCAGCAGCGCGGTTGGACCCCCACATCGTGTCGTCTACGAGGTGAGGAGCGAGGGCCAGCCCTCCTACGCGGTGCGGCTGGTTGAGGGTCTCAACCTGGCGCAGGCGCTCAAGGCGGGGCCCTTCCAGGCCGCGGGCAGCAGCCCCGCTGCTGTGACGTGGCACAGGCGGTACTGTTACGCCCAGAACGCAGGGTCTGCACCAGGACTTGCGGCCCTCGAACATCCTGTTGGATGCCACGGGGCAACCGCGCGAGATCGACTTCGGGCTGGCGAAGTTCGTGCATCGGGACAGTTCGCTGACCACGACCACGGGCGCTGGGCTGTACCCCGAGCTTTACATGGCGCTGGGGCAGGCGCATGGCGGGAACTCAAGAGGCGGTGACGACGGCAGCGGACGTCTACAACCTGGGGGCCATCCTGTACGAGCTGCTAATCGCGCACCACTTGTTCCGGGCAGAACGCCCGCTGGAAGCGATCCGGAACATCCTGGAGCGCGAGCCCAAGCGGCTGAGTCGGGTCAATACGCTGCCGCGGGACCTGCAGTCCATCTGCTGAAGTACCTGAGAAGGAGCCAGGGCTGCGTTATGGCTCGGCCGGGGGCGTTGGCGGAGGATCGGCGCGGTAGCTGGGATCGCGGGCGATCCGAGCCCGACCCACCAGGTGGTCAGGCGGGGATGGCTGTGATGTCGGCGCAAGCCGTGCGGGTAGGCCCGCGTTGGCGAGGGCCTTGGTGGTGACGCTGGTGGTGGCGTCGGTGGTGGCGGCCTGTCGGATCGCGGTGGCGCGGGGCACCAGCGCGCGGGGCCTGGCGGTGGCGCTGGCGACCGGTTCATCGAGGACGGCAGCCCATCACGCGATGGAACTCCTCCTCCAGTGTCCGGAAGAACTGCGCCATGGGAGTGGGGTTACCTGGTAGGCCAATGCCATCAGGAAGTACTGGGCATCTCAGCGCAGCGCGGCGACCAGCTACCGTTCTCCAGCATTCGGGCGGTGGCGTTCGACGCGGGCAGGCACCTGGTCGCAAGCAGAACGAGCGGCCAGTTGAGAGGTGTGGGGCGCCCACGACGGCGCGGCGCTCTGGAGCGTGGGCGAGCAACGCCCCGGTCACGCAGTGGGTGCTGCACCCCGGGTGCCGGAGCTGCTCTTCTGCCAGACCAACGGCTTGCTCCGACGTGTCCCCTTGGCGGATCCGCGCGACCTGCCGGTACCGCCGCTGGCGACGGAGGCCGGCCGGTGAGCAGTCTGGCCTATGCGCGCCCGGACGGAACCACGGCGGCCAGCGTGACCCGCCAGGGCCGCGTCACGTCTCTGGGACGGCCACCGCCCGGGTGCGCTGGCGGGTGTCGCTGGAGCCGGCGAGGGGAAGAGGTCGCGCTGCGGGAAGCGGCGACAGGCGTGGACCAGAACGCGGACGTGACCGGCCTCCCCCGGTTGTTCTTCGACTCCGGCGGGCGACGCCTCATCGATGCAGGGACTAGTCACCGCCTGGTGGCTGGCGATGGACTCGGGGGCGGTGTTGGCGTCCCGGGAACTGGACCCCCTCACGCACTGGGGGCTCTGGGTCGCGCCCGACGGCGAGAGCGTCGTGACCCTGGGCATTGGCGGCGAACTCGAGCTGTTTGCGGGCGGCGAACCGGGCCGGAAGCTGGGCACGATCCTCACCGGTCTGGGGCGTTCCAACGGCAGGTCGCCTTCAGTCCCGACAGCCGCTACTTCACACCGGCGGCGATGCCCGGCACGGCCCGGGTCTATGCGCTGCCCGGCGGTGAGGAGGTCCGGGTCCTCACTGGCCACGTGTTCGGCGGCCGGTTCAGCCCGGACGGCGGCCGATTGGCCGTCTACGGTTCCCGGCGGTTCGTGTCGGTGTTGAACCTGGAACGTGCGAACCAGGATCTGACCTTGCGGGGACACCTGATGACCGTCGGGCTGGCCGCGTTCTCGTCGGACGGAAGGCGGTTGGCGACGGCGGACTGGGACGGCGGTGTGAAGGTGTGGAGCGCCCTGCCGGGACGATCGGTCTGGCCGGTGGGCCTCTGGCCGAAAGCCACGGCGGCCAGCGCGGATGGTCGCTGGGCGTTGGGCTGCATCAGTTACGGCGACTTGCAGGTGTGGGACACGGCCAGCGGGACGCTGGCGCGAGCCATTCCCGCCCGCTGGAGCCAGCCCTACCTGGCGGATTTCAGCCCGAACAACCGGTGGGTCACGACGTCGACGGATCCCATCGGTCGGGTGTGGGACGTGAGCACGGGGCAGTTGGTGGGCGCACTCCTGGGCGGCAGCAACGTCATGTTCGTGGCGCGCTTCAGCCCGGACGGCCGCTGGATTGCCTCGGTGGCCCCGGGCGGCGTGGTAAGCCGGTGGGGGGTGCCATCCTTCCACCGGCGTTGGTCGGTCGCCCGGGCTGCATTCTTATTACGGGCTCGCCTTCAGCCCGTCCTCCGATCGCCTCGTGCTGACGGGTGGGTCCGGGTCAGCCGCTGCTGCTGGATCTGCCGTCGGGTCGCCAGACCTGGCTGCCGGTCGAGGCCCCGGGCTTCTGGTCGGTCGCTTTCAGCCCCGACGGTCGCTGGCTCGCGTTCACCAGCCCCGACGGGGTCCTGCGCCTGCTCGACGCCACCACCTGGCGGCTGGTCACGAGCAGCCGGAGTCAGGGACGGACATCCGTTGTCGGGGTTCAGTTCGGATGGCCGGCGGACCATCGTGGCGACCACGGATTCGAACATCGCCAACTTCGAGGCCGGCCTGCTGCAGCTCTCTGGACGTCGAGAGCGGGCGCGAACTGCTGGCCCTGGGCGGCCGCTCGGACTTTTTCGACACGGCACGGTTTGTCGGTCCCGGCAATCGCCAGCTCCTGGCCCCCCAACTGGGAGGGGACCATGCGCCAGTGGGAAGCCTCCCTGGCGGGACCGGGACTACGCACACCTGCCCGGCGCGACCGCCGCGCGCATCCGGGCTTTACGCCACGGATTACTGGCGCGAGCATCTTCGGCGAACAGGCGGCTGCGGTTCCGCCCGGGCCCCGGCATCTGGTTGCGGCAACCCGTCCGCGTGGAAGGCATCGCTGTCGGCCAGCGCGTGCGGCGCCTGCATGTGCTGCAAGCCACCTGCCCCGCGGAGGCCGTGTCCGACGGCACCACGATCGGGAGTTACGTCTGGCATTATGCGGACGGCACGAGGCACGAGGAACCCATCGTCTATGGACGGGACCTGCGGTACTGGTGGTTGCCGGCCGGCGAAGCGCCGCAGGACCTCGAGCGCGGGCGGATCGCGTGGGTGGGAGACACGCCGCTGGCGCAGAAAGCCGGCGCGCGCATGCGGCTCGTACCTCACCACGTATGACAACCCGTACCCCGAGCGTGAGGTCAGCCATCTGGACTTCACCTCCCGGGTGCTTCCCTCGGCGCCCTTCGTCGTGGCCCTGACCGTCGAACGCAATGGGGTCAAACATTGACATTTGACATTCTCTCAACCCCACAACGCCTGCCAGCCGCTCGGCTGGAATTGTCAAATGTCAATGTTTGACC
>JAOSKK010000033.1 GCA_027493615.1 Verrucomicrobiota bacterium | reverse complement strand
GTAAGCCCATCGAAAGATCGTTTTCACCAGCCGAACCTCCACTCATGCGGGCGGTCGGGCCAAGCGTTTCTGACAGCTTCGCATAGAGGCTCCTGAAGTCCTCTGGCCCCAGGTCTGCCACCGCTCGATTCCGGCCGAACATCGCCACCATCCTGCGTGCAGCTTCGGTGATACGAGCGGAAGCTGTACGTGCTCAACTCCCCACCCCCACGGCGGCCGTCTTGGCTGTCAGAAACTTGTTGGCCAGGTCGGCCATGCTCACCCCCTCCCGCTTCGACCGCGGGGTCCGGCCGGCCAAGAGGTCGTCACGCTGGTCAAGCCACTTCTCCAAAGCCCGCTGGCCATCGGGATCGTCGGCGACCTTGCCGGAAGTAGTGCCACGGCCTTGATCTTCCGGCACCATCGCCCGCTCGGGTGCCGCCACAGTGGGAACCCATCGGGCAGCTCGCCCTTGGGTTTCGCGGCTATGAACTGCCGCTTGTTGGGAATACTATGGTGGAACCTCCAGTTCGGGTTCCGCCCACAACCCCGGGCAGTACCCTGCCGCGGGGTCTTTGTTTAGGCGGGTGTCAAAACGGGTGTCAGTTCACCTTCCCGCCCCAGTTCTGTCAACAGGCCAGACGCAAGAAGAAACCCTGAAAACACGGAAAAAGACGCTGGATTGCCCCAGGTCAGACGGCGACCATTCACCACTTCAGCCCGAACTGGTCGCCGCCGCTAGCCGCCCAGCCGCCCTTGAGCGGCCCGCCGGACTTCTGCCGGAGCTTCTTGGGCAGGGGCGCGACCTCCTGGGGCTCGGACTCCCGTTTCTCGCTGGCGGTCTTCTCGGGGGCCGGCAAGGCCTGTTTGATGGAGAGGCTCATCCGCTGCGCCTCCGCATCGACGGACAGCACCAGCACCTCCACCTCGTCCCCTTCCTTCACCACGTCGCTGGCCCGCCACACCCGCTTGTGCGACAGCTCGGAGACGTGGACCAGGCCTTCCACGCCCGGCTCGACCTCCACGAAGGCCCCGAAGTCCATCAGTTTGCGGACCTTGCCGCGGACCATGGCGCCCCGGGGAACTTTTTCGGCCGCGCGGGTCCAGGGGTTTTCCTGCATCTCGCGGTAGCTGAGGCTGATCCGGCCCGTGGCCTGATCGACCCGCTCCACCTTGACCTGGACGGCCTGGCCCTCCTTGACGATCTCGCTGGGGTGTTCCACCTGGCCCAGCTCAGCCTTGCTGACGTGCAAGAGGCCGTCCACGCCGTTGCCCAGATCGACGAAGGCCCCGGAAGTCCATGACCTTTGCGGACCACGCCGTCGCTGGACCTGGCCGGGCTGAAGCGACTGGAGCAACTCCCTTGCGGGCGGCCTCCTTCTCGCGCTCCAGCACGGCCCGGCGGCTGAGCACCAGGTTGCGCCGCTGCGGGTTGCACTCGGTCACCAGGCAGGCGAGCTTCTGGCCGGCGAACTCGGCCATGTCCTCCACGCGGTACAGGGCGATCTGGCTCACCGGGATGAACCCGCGGATGTGGCTCACC
>JAOSKK010000032.1 GCA_027493615.1 Verrucomicrobiota bacterium | reverse complement strand
GCTTGCCGTGGCGGGCTTCCTGCCACGCGGGGGGCCCTGCAGGCTGCGATAGACCTTAAGATCGAAGGCGCAGCCGCGCGGTCAGTTCGTCGACGAAGCGATAGGTCTCGGGAAACAGGTAACCCGTGTCGATGAAAATCACCGGAATGCCGGGTGACTGTCGCGACACGAGGTGCAGCAGCACGGCCGCCTGGATGCCGAAGCTGGACGTCAGGACATGCCGGCCCGGCAGGTGTTCGAGCGCCCAGGCCACGCGATCGGCGGCTGACAGCCCGGCAAGCAGTGCGTCATCGGCGACGCCGGACGCGTCACCCTCAACCAGGGCTTGTGATGCGGATGCGGACACGGGAAACTCCTGACCTGCCATGGCGGCAGGCCGCGGTGGACGGATTGGAACTTGCCAGCGCAACTTAGCTGCCGTGCCAAAGCGGTGGAACGATGTTGTTGTTATCCCCGGATAACCGCCCCGAATAACCGTCCTTGAATAACCGCCCCGGATCACCTCTGCGCATGACATCGGAGAAACGCCCATGACCCGTCGCTATTCCCGTCGCTCGATGCTGCTTGGTTCATCGGCCTTCGCGGTCGCCGCGCTGGCGGGTGCGGGAAACCCGTGGTCCGGCCCGCCGGCCGGGGCGGCCTGGCGGCCCCGTGCAGCGGCGGCCCAGTGCAGCGGGTCCGAACTGGCCCGGGCTGATCGCCAACGAGAATCTCGATGTCCGCCGGAGCGCGCGCAAGGCCATCATCGACTTGCTGCCGACGGCCGGCATGATTCCGATGGGCAACGACCGGCAGCTAAGAGCATTGATTACTGAGCGCGAGGGCCCGCCCGGAGAGGCAGTGGTGGGCCTGGTCGGGGCGAGATCCTGCAGGATCGCGGGGTCGTTCCGGAGCCTTCCTGGGTGGTGGCCGCGAAACCGACCTTCAATTTCCTGCAGATCACGCGGAAGAACGGCGCGACCATCGTCGAGGTGCCCGCCGATGAAAAGATGCGCCACGACCTGGAAGGCGCTGCCCGCCGAGACTTCCAAAAAGGGTACCGACCTCTCAGCGGCGTGCAATCCGAACAACCCGACCGGCAACATGATCCTGGATCGAGCTGCGGCCTTTCCTCGCCGAGGCGAGAGCTGGAATGCCACGAGGTGCTAGTCGACGAGGCCTAACTCGATCCCTCCGCGGTCACTGGCGCGAGCACACCCGCCACTGACTGATCAAGGCCAGCATCTGGTGATCGTGACCGCACCTTCTCTGAAGCTCCATGGCATGGCTGGTCTCCAGGTTGGCTACAGGGCTGGCTTCCCGGACCTGATCCGGAAACCGGAGCAGCACTGGATGACGATCCAGGACCGCACGGGCCTCAGCCGCCGCGACTGCACAGCTACCGTGACCCGGACTACCAAAGGCTTCCTCGAAGGGAAAGATCCATGAGGGCCCGGCCATCACGATCGCCGCCCTGCGTGAGCTCAACATTCCGTTCGTCGAGAATACCCGGTGCAACTTCGTGTTCTTCGACACCGGTGGCCCCTTGGCCGATTTCCGGACGGCGATGAAGCAGGCGGG
>JAOSKK010000031.1 GCA_027493615.1 Verrucomicrobiota bacterium | reverse complement strand
TCAGGCCACCGGGTCGGGCCGACGGTTCGGCCACCCGTGCTCATCGACATCGTGCAACGGATCCGCCAGGAGCATCTCTTGCATGTCGGAAAACCTCTCCATCACCGGTTCCGGAAAATCCGCCGCGCCGGTCGATGCCGACCCGTTAGGCGGGGGCGCGACCTCCCCCGTCGCCACGACTAGCCCCGCCGAGCCCAGGCGCTCTACGAAATCCGCCACCCGTCTCCGCACCGCGGGGTCGGTCAAGCCGAGGCGCGAACAGACTTGGCCCACCGACGCGCCGCCCGCAAGGATTTCCCAGACCGCCACGGCGGATCCCCTCAGGCTATAGTAGTCGCCCGAGTCGAAATCGACCGCCACCACCTCCCCGTCGATCGTCTCGTGACAGACCGACGGTTCCTTGACACGCCACACACGATCCGTTTCCATCGCAGACCCGTTTCCTAGCTTAAGTAGAGCATTAGAGTATTTTTCAGAACCTCAAAAGGTCTAGATCTTTCCCGGGGTTTTCATGCGGCGAGCCGACCCACCAGACCTTGGCAGCTTCGTGCCAGACGAGGCGCAGGAGACCCTGCTGCGCGCCGCCCTCTGGGAGGGGGCGCACGCGCGGGATGCCTGGGAGCGCTGGCGCCAGCGGCGCCGGATCGAGACATCGGACCACGGCTCCCAACGACTGGCGCCCTTGCTTTACTTCAATCTGCAGCGCAATGGATGGACGGGCCCGGAGACGCCCCTCCTCAAGGGCACCCTCCGCAAGGCGGGGCGCACAACGCGCGGCTCTCGCAAATGCTGGCCCCGCTGTGCCAGGCTGGCACCGGGCCGGCGTCCGCGCGGCCATGCTCAAGGGCCTCGCCCTCGCGCACAGATTCTATCCCCACCCCGGGGGGCACGCCCGATGGACGACCTCGATGTCCTGGTTCCCGTCGGACAGGTGAACGAGGCCCTGGCGCCCTTCCGCGACAATTCGTGGACCACCGCCAAAGGCCACGCCGTCCCGCGGCGACTCGGCGCCGAGACGATCCGGCGCAAGAGGACACAGCGTCTGGCGAACCATCAGGATTG
This sequence comes from Verrucomicrobiota bacterium, assembly GCA_027493615.1. GTDB lineage: Bacteria > Verrucomicrobiota > Verrucomicrobiia > Limisphaerales > J093 > DSVZ01. The sequence goes on along the minus strand of JAOSKK010000031.1, from coordinate 495 downwards.
GAGATCGAACTGCACTGGCACCTTCTCGATGAGGGCCGATGGCCGGGCGCCGATGACGCCCTGTGGCGACGGGTCCAGCCGATCCAGCTTCGGGACACCACCGTCCTCGTCCCCGGCCCGGAGCATCTCCTCCTGCATGTCCTGGTACACGGGGCACAGTGGAACGCCGTGCCCCCCATCCGTTGGGTCGCCGACGCCTGGATGATCCTCCGGGAGGCGGGAGAGACATTCGATTGGGACGTCCTCATCGAGGAGACCCTCGCGAGGCGACTGGTACTGCCCATCCGGACGTGCCTGGGGTACTTGCGGGAGGCAATGGGCGCGGAGGTGCCGGGCCGCGTCTTGGCAGAGCTCGATGCCGCCCCGCCCTCAAGAGCCGAGCGCGAGGAATTCCGCTTGCTCACGTGGCCCAAGGCCAGGAGACCTTTCTGGCGCTCGCTGTGGTTCCGCCACCTCAGGATGCGGCGATTGACCGCATCGCGATCATGGGTTGCC
>JAOSKK010000030.1 GCA_027493615.1 Verrucomicrobiota bacterium | reverse complement strand
ATGGCGGCCGGGGGAGACGCGTGACCGCCAGTGGTTGGTGGCGGTGGGTGACGGGGGCGGAAGTGGCGGCGGGGAGTGGGGGTGGTTAGTCTGGAGGAGTCAGGCCGAGGGATAGGGCTGTGGATATAAGTTGTCTCGGAGAGGAGTAGGGCTCCTCCCCGAGACGTGACCTTCGGGAGTAAAGGCTCCCTTGGGTCTTCTTCAAGATGATCGACGATCTTGTCCAAAGCAAGGCTCTTGTCGAGAGCCACGCCGCCGCCGCTGCCTGTTGAAGGGCTGCGAGCGGTTCTTCGATCCACCGCATGCCCAGTCCCGGTATTGCAGTCCGGCATGCCGGGCGGCGGCAGAGCGTTGGCGGCGTTGGCGTGCCAGCCGTACCTGGCGAAAGACGGAGGGTGGCCGCCAGTGCCGCCGGCAGCAGAGTTGCCGCTATCGAGAGCGGGTGCGTCAGCGGGAATCGGAGCAGGCTGCCATCGAGGCGGCTGCTGAGGCGGATCGCGAGGGTCAGCCGCCCAGCCGCGCCTTCAGAAAAATCTCCTTGTGCCCGACCGGGCTGCTACGAGTTGTTTGTTCCTTCGCGGCGTTCGCCCCATCAGCGGTTCTGTTGTTGTTTGTGCCGAAAGGCTTTACGGCGTGTGATCCAGCGCGAGAGGCGATGGGGACGACGGCGCAAACGGGGGCCGTCGAGTCGCCGTCGGATTCCACCCTGGCGCAAGAAAGTACGTCGCTCCATATAGTAGGCCCCTGGCATACGGGCCTAAGGTGGTTGCCGTTGCGGATCACCGAAGAGGAACTGATCGTCTATGGCTCCGACCTGGAGGTACTTGCCCGGCATCGGGTGTGGCCCCGTAGCACGACGGGCCAGCGAAGCGAGTTGCCCGAGCACCGTCCCCAGGAGGACGGCAAGCAACGAGAAGCCCACCTGCGTCAATGCTTTGCGGAATTGGGACCGGCGGCCAGCCGCTTCCTGGAGGGTCTCTTGAAAACCCATCGCATGGGCAAGGATCAGGCAAGCCGGGTACTGGCGCTCTTGGAAACGTACCGCAAAACGGACGTGGCAAACGCCTTGGAGCGGGCGGCACGCTTCGGGGCCTTCTCCCTGCGGGCGGTCGAGCGCATCCTGGCGGCCCAGGCCCAGCCAGAAGACACCGCTGGAATCCTTGGACGACCAACAGCAGCAGCACCTGGGTGAGATCCTCAACGACCGTCCGGTTTCACCCCGTCCTACCGCCGACTACGAACAACTCTATCTCGATCCCCAGGAACCCCCGACGATGTCCTGCCGCCGGAAACCCCCGACCCCGACCTCGTCATTGCGGGCCAAAGTGGCGTGGGCAAGAGCCGAATCGTTCAATCGGTAGGAAGAGCCGCCTGCGCTCATGGATACCGCGTCCGTTACACCACCAGCGCCGAGTTGTTGCGTGACCTCACCGCCTCGCTTGCCGATCACAGTCTTCACGAGCGGCTGCGGTATTACAGTAACTTCGACCTCTTGGCAATCGACGAGTTCGGGTTCGATCGGATCGAACGGGCCGAGTCCGGCCAGGCAGCCAGCCTGTTGTACAAAGTGGTT
>JAOSKK010000029.1 GCA_027493615.1 Verrucomicrobiota bacterium | reverse complement strand
GCATCGTATATGTCCCAGTTCACGTCCCGGATCAGCAGCACGCCGTCGCCCTCCGGCCCGCAGCAGGTCTCGGACCGGCCACCCGCTCCCGTACGAGCCGGTGCCGAGGTGCCACTGGGACGAGCCCCCGACCTTCCTGACCGAACGGCCGTTCTCGTCCGGGTAAGTCCAGGCGACGACCGCCCCGCCGCCGGAGGCGCAGACGTGCTCTACCCGGGTGTTCCAATGGTATTCCCCCTCCGAGGAATACTCGTGCCCGAATTGCCAGGTTCCGCCGTCATCTGGGTGGCCCCCGAGGGACCACTCCGACACGACGGTCCCCGAGCCGTCGAGCTTTGCCGCATAGCCGTTGGAGTCATCGAAATAGTAGGACTCAGCATTATAATTATATTCGGCCATTCCCCACACGGTCCCGCCGGCGACGATGTTGGTCCCCGCCGGATCCACGTCGATATCGACGATCGAGTCCGCATTCGCGTGGGAGCCGCCAAGCTGGCGGAACCAGCGGAAACCCCCGTCGGGTGCCAGCGAGAGCACGAACCCGTCGCCTCCCCGGAGGGCGTCCGGACCGATCCTCCGATGATGGCCGGCGCGCGCAGCGAACCGCCAAGATAGAGGTTTCCCGCCGCGTCGGTCTTTGCGGAGGCCAACTCCACCAGCCACTGGCCGGGGGTCCCATTGGCCGCATGATTTGTCACGGGAAAGACCTGGACCACGCCGGAGCCCCCATCCGCGCCGAACTTCACGACGAAACCCGCCAGATCCGCGTCCGGCGCTGGCGGTGCCGGATTGATACTGGCTGCCCCGACCGCCATCGTTCCCGCGAACCCGCCGTAGACGTACCGGTTGCCGTTGGTGTCGGCGGCCATGCCGCGGATGGTCGCGCCGAGATTGGCCGCCAACCCCTGGCCCCAGGTGGCACCGTTGGTGAAACTCGAATCTACCATCCCCCCATCGCTCGGCCGAGAGGGTCACGCCATTGGTGCCCAGCGCGACGGTGCCGGGGAGGTGGACCTGTCCGGAGAAGTCAGCGGGGGCACCGAACGCCAGCCGCCCCCGAGGCCGCCAGCAGCGTGTTGGTGCCATCGACGATGGCGCTGGCGGTCATGTTGGACCGCGCGGTCCAGGAGGGTGCCATCCGGCAACCAGAGCCCCGCCCCGGTGAGAGTGACGCCGCCGGCGCGGATGCCGCCCCGCTCGCCCGAGGCGCTGGACCACAGGTTGCTCCCCGAGGGCGATCCGGGGCTGCCCCAGTCGTCGGTGCACCCGTGCTGGCTGTAGAGAGAAGTTGGCGAACCGCGAGCCGGCCGACTGGAGGAACCAGAGGCTTGTCTCGCCGCCATCGACCCACACCTCCCACGCGAAGTTGGTCGCGGCACCCATCTCGACCAGCAGCGGTTTGTAGGCGCCGGACTGCGGCGCGGCCGGGAACGCGAAATCCGCCACGTAGTCGACGCCCTTCCCCTCGGCCAGGCAGGCGGCCGGAGAACAGTGCGTTGGTCGCTCCTCCGTCGCCGATCCGCACCACCCGGATCCATCGGTCCGACTCCGCCGGGCCGAGGGAACGAAGTCGGGTGTCGGCAATCTGGGCCGCTGGACCCTGGGCGAC
>JAOSKK010000028.1 GCA_027493615.1 Verrucomicrobiota bacterium | reverse complement strand
GCCGACCTCGTCTTCCGCTACTTCCCCGCGAACACCTGGACGCCCACCGACTCTCCGCGCCGCGGGTGTGCTGGACGGAGGGTGTCTGGACGCACGTGGCCGTCATCTTCAATCGGGTGGATGACACCATCACCCTGCTGAAGGACGGCGTGCCCGTCGCTGAGGCGCCGAACGAGCAGGACCTGGAGTACACGGCGGCACCCGTCTACGTGGGCCCGACCCCGCGGCTCCCGTTCGGCATCTTCGAGGGCGCCATCGACGAGGTCCGGATCTGGACGGTCGCGCGCACCGTGGACGAGATCGCCCGCGATCGGTCAAGTCCACTTGACAGAGCCGAACCCGGCCTCGCGGCCGCCTGGTCCTTCTGCCGATCAGGCCGATGAGCCCGGACGGCCAACCTCGTGCCGGGTGGCGGTGCGCTGACGTACGAACCGGTGCGTTCATGCCGCCTCGTGCTAGACCTCCCGCGCCGTTCTTGACCCGGGCCTGCCTACCAACGGCAGCGCGGCCTCTTTTCTGAGCGGAGCGGCGGCTCGCGACGGAGGACAGCGGGCACGCGCTCGCAATCTTCAACGCGGGGGCGGCGGCGGTGTCGCTCGCAGACTACGAGCTCAGGATCTATGCGCCGGGATACACCTTCCCGACGACGACCGCCTTCGCCCCGGTGGACCTCCTCCCGAACACCACCGTCCTCGTCTGCGACGAAGGAGAAGATCGCCAGGGATGTGACCTCAACGTTTCCGTGAGCTTCGGCGCCAACGCCACCATCGCGCTCGCCCGTTCCAATGGCGGGCCGCGGGTCGACGTGTTTGGGCGCGTTGGGGAGTATCCCGGAGCGGCCTGGGGCACGGGGTATCGTCCGCGGCTCCGGTGCTCGTCCGGTCCTGTGCGATCGTGTCCGGGGACAGCGACGGCTCGAACCCCTTCGATCCCGCGGACGAATGGCAGGTGGAGCGACCCTGCGGCAGCCGGCCTCATCCGGCGCCCGCGCTGCGGTCTCTGTGGAGGGACCTCCTGTCCCGAGCTACCCGGCCACTCGGTCGTCTGCAACGAGAAACAGCATTGCGAGTACATCCCCAATGTGCCCGTCTCTGCCGAGTCGGTTTACGGCCCTCTCATCTGGGTGCCCCCATCGGCGTTTCCGATGGGGTCGCGCGTTAGCGAAGATTGGCGCGCATGGGAGGAACCCCAGCACATGGTGTCGTTCGCTAACGGGTACTTCATCGACAAGTACGAGACAACTTCGGCGGCGTTTGCAGCATGTGACTTCCCGGATTGCTCTGTTTGGTCCTACTGCAACTATGGTCCCGGGATGGAGGATTATGCGCTGGACTGCCTTCGCGAAGTCGCGCCGGCGCGCGGTTTTGTGAATGGCATGGAATGCGGCTCCCGAGCGAGGCGGAGTGGGAGCGAGCGGCCAAGGGGACCACGCACATTCTCTTTTCCTTGGGGCAACGAGCCTCCGGACGCCACGCGGGCGGATTGCGACGACTGGGGTGACAGCTATCCGGCATCCGCACCGGTCGGCTCATTCCCGGCGGGGGATGTCGCCTATTGGTGCGCTGGACATGGCCGGAAACGTGTGAGTGGGTAGAACGACGACTG
>JAOSKK010000027.1 GCA_027493615.1 Verrucomicrobiota bacterium | reverse complement strand
CGGGGCTGGTGGTCTCCGGTTTCGGGCTTGCGAGCGTCTATGCGGCCCCGCTGACCACGTACCTCACCAAGGCTTACGGATTACCGGCGACAGTGATGTCGCTGGGGTGGGCTTTCTGATCGTTGTGGTCGGCCTGGCGCAGTTGCTCAAGCCACCGCCTAAGGGCTACGTCCCGGCCGGGAGCCCGGCGGCCAAGCCGGGGGCCACCACCGAATCAGAAGGAGGGATTTCACCCCTGGCGAGATGCTGGGGACCTGGCAGTTCTACGTGCTGTGGTTCATGTACGCCTGTGGAGCCGGCGCCGGCCTGATGATCATCTCCAAGCTGGCCAAGATCGCCCAGGATCAGGCTGGGATCGCCCTGGGGTTCCTGCTGGTTGCCGTGCTGGCCGTCGGCAACGGCGGCGGGGCGCATTCTGGCCGGCACGATGTCCGACAGGATCGGGCGCAAGGCCACGCTGTTCCTCTGCTTCGCCATGCAGGCGGTCCTGATCGTCCTCCTGGCCATGACCCGCGAAGGCGGTATCCTCGCCCATCCCGTGGTGCTGGCCGTGCTGTCCGCTCTGATCGGCGCCAACTACGGGGCGAACCTGGCCCTGTTCCCCTCGGTGACCAAGGACTACTACGGCCTGAAGAACTTCGGCGTGAACTATGGGCTCGTATTCACCGCCTGGGGACTGGGCGGCTTTATGCTGTCGCTGCTGGCGGGCAAGGTCTACGATCAGACGCACGCCTTCACCTTCGCCTACTACTGTTCCGGCGGGGCTGCTCGTGGCGCGCGATCGTGACCTTCGCTGTCCAACCGCCGAGGGCGACTTCGGCACCTGCGCGTCGCTCGTCCACGGCACCCGAGCCGGCCAAGTAGAGCCCGGAAAACTCCAGGATCGCCCGCACCGCGTGACCCCAGGTTCGGGCCATCCGACGGAACCTGCGTAATCGACGGCGCGGACAGATAAACGCTGTGCCGATCGGTCGATGGCTGACTTGTGCCATCTGGAAAAGCGCCCGACCCCTGGGCAATCAGTAGCCCCATTCGAGGATTTGCAGGGTTTTGTCGCTCAGCGGACGGTCCACCGGGATGGGGGAGATTTCCATCCGCCCCCTCGACCCACAAGGCGGCGTTCCCCGCCGAGACAGTCCACGATTGGCTGCCGATGCGAATCTGGACTTCTCCCTGATAGACGCTGCAGTTGATGGCCCCGGAGATATCAGGGATCCCCAGGACGGCGTCGTGAAGATCGATCGAGACCTCCCGCCAGCTATCGTGCCGCCGGCCGCCCGAACATCCGCAGAGCCCCTTTCGAGGGTGCAGAGAACCGTGGGCTCCTGCCCGATGGTGAGATGGGTACCGGACCGCAGAATGAACCTTGAGCCATCGTCGAAGGTCAGAATTCCGCGATTCTTATGGATGACGATCTCCTCGCCGGCGACTACGGGCGAGATTTCCTCGTAGGGTACGCTACCGCGCCTTCTCTCGGGTAAAGAATCTCGCCGCGGGGAGGGATGTCACGCGGCATGAAGAACCACACGCCGCCGAAGATCACGAGGAGAACCGCCGCTGCGATTCCGAGCGGACGCGGCCTCAGCCAGACCGGCCGGGAGCGTCTGCGCAGGCCATGCTCAGCCCGCTCTCGCAGGCGCTGGGCCAGCAACTCCGCCT
>JAOSKK010000026.1 GCA_027493615.1 Verrucomicrobiota bacterium | reverse complement strand
CGCTCCCCCGCCCGGATCTCCGCCATGATCTCGTCCGTTGTCCGATGCTCGGGCGGCTGAAGACGCGTCAGGAAACCCAACACCGACGACGGATCGCCCGCCGGAACCGGCCCGATCACCACGGCACGCAGCTCCCCCGATGACAGGCATTGCCACACCAACCTCTGCCCCGGCACCAAACCCATCGCCCGACGCACCGATGCCGGTATCGAAACTTGACCCCGCTCGGTAACCACCGTTGTCAGAGCATCCTCCATATGCACATGATAGCATGTGTCTGCATCATGTCAAGGTCGGCCGTCCTCTCCCAAGCCATCGGACCGTCTCAAATCGGTTTTCTACCGCGCGGAGAATCTGAGGGCCGTGGATGGGGGCGCCTCAGCGCCTCGCGTCCACGGCGCGCACGTGAGCGTAGTCCAGGATCAGGGAATCGCCGGTGATCAAGTGGCATTCGTGGACGCGGGCCGTGGCGATGAGCAGGCGATCGGCGGGATCGCGGTGGAGCGGATCCGGAAACCAAAGAGGATTTTCGCTTGACCCTCTGGCGCGCCCGGAGCATGCCGCGCATGAATTCCCGCACCCGCATCCCGTGGTCACTCGCGCCGTGCCTGCTTGCGCTCGCTTCGTTCGCGGACCCCGCCCCGCTCCCCCCGCCACGTGGGACAAGCTACCGCGCTGGTATGGCTTCAACCTCTTGGAAAAAGTTCAACGCCGGCAAGAGCGAGCGCTTCAAGGAGGAGGATTTCCGCCTGATCGCGGAACTGGGATTCAACTTCGTGCGCCTGCCGATGGACTACCGCATCTGGATCAAGGAAAAGGACTGGGAGAAGATCGACGAGGCTGCGCTGAAGGACATCGATGAGGCGATTCAGTTCGGCGAGCGATAGGCGTCCATGTCCTGCTCAATTTTCACAGGGCCCCCGGATACTCGGTGGCCGAACGGCCGAGGCCAAGGACCTCTGGACCGACCCGGACGCGCCGCGCGTCTGCGCTATGCACTGGGCGACATTCGCCAGGCGCTACCGGGGAGTCCCTAACTCCCGGCTCAGCTTCAACCTCTTCAACGAACCCGCCCATGTCAGCCCCGAGCGGCACGCCCATGTCGTGAAACTCGTCGCCGACGCCATCCGCGCTGAGGATCCCGCGCGGCTCATCATCTGCGATGCGCGCGAGTGGGGCAACGTCCCCTCCCCGGAACTCGTGCCCCTCAAGGTGGCCCAGGCCACCCGGGGCTACCAACCGATGGGCGTCACCCACTGCAAGGCCAGCTGGGTCAATGGCGAGAACATGCCCGCTCCGCCTGGCCCATCCCCGCGTCAGCGGTTTCCTGCACCACCCGAATGCCGACGGCCGGCAGAGCTCCCTGCGGATCGACCTCGCCCGACCCCGCGCCCGCGACTCTCCTGCCTGCGCGTCGCCGAGGGTCTTGGCAGCGCGACACTCCTCGTCGCCGCCGACGGGACCCCGGTCTTCGGGAAAGAGTTCGCCACCGGACCCGCGGGACAGGGGGAATGGAAGGCGTCAAAATTTCACGATCAGTGGAAGGCGCACCAGTGCGCGTACGACCGCGAATACGAGGTCTCCCTGCCGCCGGGGACCCGCACCGTGACCCTCTCCAACACCAATGGGACATGGATCTCTCTGGCGGCTGTCCCGATCGAT
>JAOSKK010000025.1 GCA_027493615.1 Verrucomicrobiota bacterium | reverse complement strand
TCACATTGCCCTGCTGGCCTCGGCCAGTTCGCACCAGACGACCGACGCCCAGGCCAAGGGTGCCCGGGAGTTGGTCCGCGATCTGAATCGCCGTTACGGGATCCCGGCGAATAAAGTGGTCTGGGAGACGCCCGCCGAGTGCGCGGAAGCCCCCTCCGGTCAGGCCGCTCGTAACCATACCGGGGTTCCCTGGGGGGTGGCCGGCCTGAGCTGATGCGTCGTTTCGCCGCAAAGAGGCAAGCCAGTTCCTGATCCTCCGTTGTCAGGCAATTCCAGCAGCAAGTTGCCAGAGCCCTTGGTCACGCCGCGTCCGGCGTATTGCGCTCGTCCCACGGTTGACGCTCCGATCGGGGGACTCGTACAATGGGTCGGATCAGCCTCCAGCACCCCCGCGAGGGGGCCCGTCGCATGGCTGTCCGGGTACGCGGGCAGGCCGATAGTTCGGGAGTTGTTTGGTGAATTTCACCGTTCCTGGATACTCAGTGTACGAGCGGCTGGGCACCGGCGCCCGGTCGACGATCTGGCTGGTCGTCAGCCAGACGACGGGCCAGCAGTTCGCCCTGAAGCGGGTGATCCGCCGCGGCCCCCAGGACGACCGCTTCATCGAGCAGGCGGCTCAACGACTACGACGTATCCTCGCGGGTCAACCACCCGACCCTGCGCGCAGCTTCGAGCTCCGCCGGCTCCGCCGCTTCATCATGATCCGCGGGATCCAGATGATCATGGAGATGGTCGTCGGCCGGACTCTCGAACAGACCGGTGCGCCGCCGCTGCCCATCCTGCTGGGCATGTTCGTCCAGGTCGCCCAGGGCATCGACGCGCTTGCACCAGCTCAAGGCTACGTGCATACCGACCTGAAACCGAATAACATCATGATCGTCGAGTCCGGCGAGGTGAAGGGTCATCGACTTCGGTCAGACTGTCCGATCGGTCATGTGAGAAGCGCGGATCAGGGTACGCCCGGACTACATCGCCCCCGAGCAGGTGGAGAGGGGGTTCCGCTGACCCAGCGGACGGACGTGTTCAACCTGGGGGCCACGCTGTACTTGGGCGGCTCACCGGGCGGAACTATCCGACGGTGATGCCCAGCCGAAAACGGGTGGGCGGGATCGACCTGGTCGGCCCGTGGAGGCGCGCCGCCGGAGGAGATCAACCCGCAGGTGCCGGTGGCCTTGAGCAGGCTGGTGATGGACTGCCGGGGAGAACCCTGAGGATCGCCCCGCGGACATGCGGAGGTGATCCGGCGGCTGGAGGTCGCCCAGCACATTCTGTCCAAGAACGGCGTTCCGCCGGCGGAGCGAGCCGGGGACGTCGCTCCTGATTCGGTGCCCACATCTCCGGCCCCCTCGGGTGGCCGGGCTTAATGAGTACTTGAAGCGCATGACGCTGATCGAATCCGCGATCGACACTTTTCGGCAGGCGGCCGAGCTCAACCTCAGCGATCCCCATCGCCAGGGCTCCCTGCTGGATTTCGACGACTACGGGCAGGTGGTGATGACCGGTGACATGCACGGTCATCGCCGCAACTTCGAGAAGGTCGTCCGTTACTGCCAGTTGGAATCGACGCCGCTGCGGCACGTGATTCTCCGCACGAGCTGATTCACTGCGAACCCACGTGGCTAAGGGCGACGCGGACCGCTCGGTCGAGCTGATGCTGGACGCCGCCAAGTGGGAAGACCTTCTTTCCCGATCAGGTTCACTTCCCTCTGCAGAGCAAC
>JAOSKK010000024.1 GCA_027493615.1 Verrucomicrobiota bacterium | reverse complement strand
CGCTAGCCCGGATTTCTCACCGCATCCGATGTGCGGTAGGCCGCCGGGTGACCGCCTCCTGCAGCTTGAGCATGAGGTCAGTTCCGCCACACGCGCAGACGGATCGCGCCCGGATGTGCAAGGTCACGTTGTCCAGAGAGATGGGGCGACGAGGCGTTGACCCATGCGGCTACGTCTGGACGACGGCGGTCGGCAGGCTGATCAGCCGCCGGTAGACCGTGTCGAAGATCGCCTGGCGCGGGAATGCCCGGCTCATCGCGACCCAGATGTTCCGTACCGTCACCGTCACCTGGGCCCCGATCTTCAATAGCTTCTCCCGAATCGTCGAGCACTGTGCCCTGGCCAGTTCCGTGCCCTGCAGCCCCAGCCGCCGGATCGCCTGGATCAGGACGTAGGCCATGCTGCTCAGGTACAGCCGCAACTGGTTGGCCCGCATCGTCGCCGCGCTGGTCCGGTCGGCGAACAGGCACAGTTGCTGTTCCTTGATCCGGTTCTCCATGTCGCCTCGGCCGCAGTAGACGTCCTCGTAGAGGGCCTTGCCCTCCATGCCGGGCCGCTCAGGATCCCCGCCGTGGTCGCCGCCGACCGCCGCAATGCTGGTGACCACGAAGCGCGGATTGGACCCGCCCTGGAGATACTCCGCCTTGGCCACCACCCGCCGCGGACGGCTCCAACTCTTCTGCGTCCGGTAGCACAGGTCGACGAACTGCCGCTGAGGCCGGCCCGTCTTCTGGTACTCCTGCTCCACCTCGTGCATCTGCTTGCCGATCGCTCGCTCCAGGCGCTGGTTCCGGGACAGTCCCAGCACGTAATCCACCCCGTTCTCCTCGCACCACCGCATGATCGTCTGGCGGCAGAAGCCGCTGTCGCCCCGCACGATGATCCGGACCTTGGGCCACTTCTCCCGCAACCGCTGCACAACCTGCCGCAGAACCTTCAAGGCCCCGGCCGAGGCGTCAATGTTGGCCGGCCGCAACCTGGCCGCCAGCAGATGCTCGCCGCAGAACACGTACAGCGGCAGATAGCAGTAGCTGTCGTAGTAACCGTGGAAGAACCGGCCCAACTGATTGCCGTGAAGTGGATCATCCGTGGCGTCAAAGTCGATGATCAGCGGCTGGCTTGGCATCGCGTCCCCCAGCGCCTGCATGAACAGGTCGACGAACAGGTCATCGATCGACCGGCAGTGGGCCACGATCTTCTTGTACCGGCTCTGAGCATCGGCGCCGGGGGCCGTCAGTTCCAGCCGGTTCAGCGTGCTCTTGCCGGCCAGGGGTTTGCCCCGGTCACGTTCTCGGATGCGATCCTGACCCAGCGGGTCCCGGGACCCGACCATCGCCGCCAGGAGCGGGTCCGTCCGCAACGTGTCGTGGTCATTCAGATCCTCTTCTCCCAGCGCCAGGGCAAACACGCGCTGGCCCAGCAGCGACTCCAGGGGATGCTCGATCCGGTCAGGATCGCGATGATCCGTGAAGCACCGACTCAACTGGGCGATCAGGCCAAGGTGCCGGTCGGCCTCTCTCAGCAGCGGCAAGCCGCCAAAGCTGGTGATGACCCCGCCATCGAAGTTGCTGACGACATCACGGTTGGCGGCACGCGAAAACTTGAACCGGATCTGGTTACACTGTGTCTTCAAAGGTCGGCCTCCTTGCCTGCATGAAGCTTCTTGTTTCAAAAGCCTTTATGCCAGGAGGACCGGCCTTTTTCAAGTTTGGGGTGAGAAATCCGGGCTAAGTTGAACGCCAGATCGACCGACCGAGGCGTCGGCGATGCGCTAAAGATGTCTGGACGGTCGGGTTCGCCAGCCGGCCGGTCTCCAACTTCGAGAGA
>JAOSKK010000023.1 GCA_027493615.1 Verrucomicrobiota bacterium | reverse complement strand
GAAAAGTCATTGGGCAGGCGCGGGCCGCAGCCGTCGGGGTAGGGACGCGTTGGAGGTACTGTGGGCCCGGCACCCCGACGGCTGCCCCAGCGGCCCGCGCCGGAAAGGCCCCCACCTCCTTGGCGCCGTTGGGTGACGTTTCTTCTCGGGTTTCCCCAGGACGTGACGACGCGGCCCCGCCGGGTACACTGCCCCGATGCACGATCACGAGTTGTATCAGCAGATCCTGGGATTGACGGCCCCCTGGAAGGTCCAAGCCGTGCGCCTGGAGTTGGCCCCGCGCCGCATCGAGGTCCAGGTCCAATGCACCGAGTCGACCTGGGCCTGCCCGCAGTGTCAGCGCCGCATGCACATCCAAGACTGGGACCAGCGCCGGTGGCGCCACCTGGACAGTTGCGAGTTCCAGACCCTGATTGTGCGAAGGTCCCCGGGTTCGTTGTCCGGAGCACGGCACCTCACCGTGCAGGTCCCCTGGGCCGAGCCCTACGGACGTTTCACCAAGCGCTTTGAGCGGCTGGCGATCGACCTCTTGCAGGAGTGTTCGATCCGTGCGGTCTGTGAGGGGCTGCGGATCAGTTGGGACGAGGCCGATGGGATCAAGCAACGGGCCGTGGCGCGGGGTTGCTTCGCAGCAGACCCAGCCGGTGCGGCGCTTGGGGGTGGACGAAAAGAGTGCGGGCCGGGGACAGAACTACGTCACCGTGGTGGCGAACTTGGAGCCCGGGCGTTCGGCCACGGTGGAATACGTGGGCGACGGACGCACCCAAGAGACGCTGGAGGCCTATTGGCAGGGGCGTTCCCGGAACATCGGGCGGCGGTGGAGGCGGTGGCGATGGACCTGTGGGCGCCGTACTTCCAAGCGACGGTGCAACACGTGCCTGAGGCGGCCAGTAAGATCGTCCACGACCCCTATCACTTGAGCCAGATGTTGGGGCGGGCGGTGGACCGGGTGCGTCGGGCCGAGCACCGGGCGTTGAGCGCGGCGGGCGACGAGCGTCTGGCGGGGACCAAGTACGTGTGGCTTTATGGCTGGGAAAACCTCCCCCGGCCCACCAGGAGCGCTTCGATCAGTTGCGCGGGCAGAAACTCAAGACCAGTCGCGCCTGGGCGATCAAGGAAATGTTCCGCGACTTCTGGGCCAGCCAGAGCGTCGAGGAAGGGAAGGAGTTCTTCCACTCGTGGTACAGTTGGGCGATCCGCTCGCGCTTGGGCCCCATCAAGGAGGTGGCCCGGAGCTTCAAGAAGCACTTGGACAATATCGTGACCTACTTCACCCATCGGATCAGCAACGCGGCCTTGGAAGGGTTGAACAACCGCATCGCCGGCCTGGTCAAGAAAGCCTTCGGCTATCGGAGCCGGGAACGGTTCAAAACAGACATCCTCTTCCATCTGGGAGGCCTCGACCTCTATCCGCGGTAATGCAAAATCCCCCGCAGATCCCGGAAGAGGCAACACATGAGGATACTCGCTGTCAGGCGAGTCGTGGAAGACGGGGAGGACCCCAGTGAGGTCATGCGATCTTTTGGATTATGCCGGACCACGATTTACCCCTGGTTGCGAAAGTTTAACGATGAAGGGTGGGACGCGCTGGTCGAGAAGATCGCTCAGGGCCCCGAGCCGAAGCTCAACGAGAAGCAACGCCAGCGAGTGAAGCGGTGGATCCTGGGCAAAGACCCAAGACAGTATGGCTTTGAGTTTGGGCTATGGACACGGCGAATCGTGCAGACACTTATTCAGGAGAAAATGGGGATCGAGTTGGGCTTGACGGCAGTGGGGAGGCTGTTGGCGAGCCTGGAGATCACCCCCAGAAGCCTCTGCGCCGTGCCTACGAGCGAGATCCGCAAGCGGTGGATGTGTGGATGAAGGAAACCTATCCCAAGCTGCGGAAGCGGGCCAAACGAGCGGGCGCGATGATCTTCTTCCTCGACGAGGCGGGCTTTCAATCGGATCCGCCGCTGGGTCGCACCTATGGGTTAAAGGGGACCACGCCGGTCGTCGTGACCTCTGGACAGCGGCAGAGTATCAATGTGATCAGCGCGGTCAACGCATGCGGGGCGTTTTGGGCCGCGACGTACACCGGCAAGTTGAACGCGGAGTCCTTTGTGGCGTTCCTCAAGAATTTCATGAAGGAACGTCCCACGAAAGTATTCCTCGTCGTGGATGGACATCCGGCTCACAAGGCGAACAGCGTCAAACACTATGTGCAGTCGCTCAACGGACGGCTGGAGTTGCACTTCCTTCCTCCCTATGCACCGGACCTCAATCCCGATGAGTTCGTCTGGAGCCATATGAAAACCAACGGCGTATCCAAAAAGCCTCTCAGGAAGAATGAGTCACTGCGAGAGCGCGTCGAGCAGGACCTCGCCGACCTTCATAACAACCGAGAGTTAGTGCGCTCCTTCTTTTGTGCAGAGAGTGTAGCCTATGCCAAGGACTAGGCAGTAAGTGTCTGCACGATTCGCCGTGTCCATAGCCCAAACTCAAAGCCATACTGTCTTGGGTCTTTGCCCAGGATCCACCGCTTCACTCGCTGGCGTTGCTTCTCGTTGAGCTTCGGCTCGGGGCCCTGAGCGATCTTCTCGACCAGCGCGTCCCACCCTTCATCGTTAAACTTTCGCAACCAGGGGTAAATCGTGGTCCGGCATAATCCAAAAGATCGCATGACCTCACTGGGGTCCTCCCCGTCTTCCACGACTCGCCTGACAGCGAGTATCCTCATGTGTTCCAGAGCCTTGTGATCCAGTGTGCGTCCATCAATCTTTGCCACGACCGCGATTATAGACACAATGCCGAGTGTAGTCTATCTAAAAGACTGCCCAGTATGGGTTAAAGGGGACCACGCCGGTCGTCGTGACCTCTGGACAGCGGCAGAGTATCAATGTGATCAGCGCGGTCAACGCATGCGGGGCGTTTTGGGCCGCGACGTACACCGGCAAGTTGAACGCGGAGTCCTTTGTGGCGTTCCTCAAGAATTTCATGAAGGAACGTCCCACGAAAGTATTCCTCGTCGTGGATGGACATCCGGCTCACAAGGCGAACAGCGTCAAACACTATGTGCAGTCGCTCAACGGACGGCTGGAGTTGCACTTCCTTCCTCCCTATGCACCGGACCTCAATCCCGATGAGTTCGTCTGGAGCCATATGAAAACCAACGGCGTATCCAAAAAGCCTCTCAGGAAGAATGAGTCACTGCGAGAGCGCGTCGAGCAGGACCTCGCCGACCTTCATAACAACCGAGAGTTAGTGCGCTCCTTCTTTTGTGCAGAGAGTGTAGCCTATGCCAAGGACTAGGCAGTAGGTCTCGGTCGCTCGGTCAGCAAGAACCCGATCGCAAGCACGACAAAGACCGGCTCCGGGGCAATCAATGCGACGCAGAGCCACTCCAAGTAGTCCAACGACTCCGGGATGCCGTCCCAGAACCGAAGACCCGCGCAGAGTGAAACGCTAAGCCAGACGATCGACAAAGAGCCAAAGAACCGCGCTCGTGGTCTGCCGAAGGTCTGGTGTGTGATCCAACCGCCGCCCTGCACAATCTGGATACTCGATTTCATGCGAGACGCGTGATCACGCCGAACGACCAAGGTGAGCGACCGCCGCCGGAAACGCCCGGTCGGCTGCAACAATCGCGAGCAAATTATCTGAACCGTTCGACTGCCCAGCGGGGCGGCGGTTCGCTGCAGCGCGCTGGTTAGGGCTTGCCTTCATAGTGATGAACCATCTTCCACGCCTCGGACAGAGTGATGCCATCTCGCTGCTGACGATAAAGCGGATGCTGTGACTCCTCCAGAACTATGCGTGGGCGAAGACCACCGCCTCGGTAATGAGCCATCGTCTTCAACTCAGGCGTCGTCTCTGGGTAATAGTCAATCTTGGTGCAAAGCCAGCCAAAGAACGGGCCAATCTCGGCGGTGTCAAACCGCTCGCGATAAATCTCGAAATTCTCCTTCTTGTGCGACACCCAAACACCCCATCCAAACTCATACTCGTAGTCATGCACCGGAATCTCGATGACACCATGAACAAAGAAGTCGCGCCCCTCGATTATGCAGAGGTCTTCAGTCAAAAGACTGTTCGGGTCTTTGCCCAACACATCTGCCCAATGAAACGGCGCGGCTGAGCCGATGTGAGGAAGGCCGGTATGCTCTGGCCGCAGGTGTGGCGGTATGGCGGCATAGCCCTAACGACAGTGATATATCTGTCCCGGTAGTGCTGACTCTACAAAAAAAAAAAAAAAAAAAAAAAAAAAAAAAAAAAAAAAAAAAAAAAAAAAAAAAAAAAAAAAAGCATGGCGTTGTAACGTGCTGCCCGCCGGGACGGATACATTGTTGTTGAACTGAGCCGCGGTTCTGCTGGCCAACGACTACAGGGGAAAGTAGCCGAGCGGCCCCGCTTGGGGAAGCCGGAAGTTGGGCGTGAGGGTGATCCGGCGAGCGCGCCGGGCGCGCCGGATCGAGGCCCGGGGGCGGCGCGGGACCCGAACCGGACATGGGGGGGTGAACCGGGCCAGGTCCCGTGGCGGCGGGAAGGCCTGAAACCGGGAGAACGGGCCCACGACGCCGTGGACCTCCCCCTCGTCCGGGAGGTCCGGAGGTCCGTGGGCCAGCAAGGGCGTCTCGGGTGGGGGCGCGTTCATGAGGTGTCGTCGAACGGGGGTGGCGTCGCCCGGGGCGGGGCGACGGCCAGCAACACCAACGCGGTGGCGCCACAGTACGGGCAGCGCAGTCCGGAGTCCGGATCCCCGAGACCGGTCGAGGGTGTCGGCCGCGTCGGCAACAGGGTGGGCGTTGTGACGGTCGTCGCCGGGGCCGGGGCCAGGAGCGCCTGCACCCGCGCCAGGCGCTCCTGGCGGCCGCGGTTGGCCAGCAGGCCGTAGTGGCGGATCTTGGTGAAGCGTTCGGGCAGGAGGTGCAGGGCGAAGCGGCGCACAAACTCTGCAAGCCTCAAGGTCATGGTCCGGTGGCGGCCGCCGTGGGCGTAGTCCTTGTCGTCGAAGCTTACCGTGCCCGCGTCCGGGTCCAAGCGCAGCAGGCGGCGGGGGCTCAGCGCCACGCGATGCGTGTAGCGCCCGACATACCGGAGCACCTGGTCGGGTCCGGCGAAGGGCGCTTGGCGTACACGACCCAGGGCTTGCGCGTGAGTTCCCGCACCTGCGCGGCGAAGGCGGCGGGCGTCGCCCAGGCTTCCAGCTCGCCGTGAAACTCGAGCTCACCGCGCTGGAAGAGCCGTTGCAGGCCGACCAGGTACTTGGCTTGGAAGACCGTGGCCAGCGGCTTCACTGGGAAGAGGAAGCGGGTCGAGGCGCTCACCCACCGTTCGCGCTCCGCCTGCCAGCCCCGCCGGTGACCAGGCAGTGGAGATGGTAATGGTCCATGAGGTTCTGGCCCCCAGGTGTGCAGGATGGCCGTGATCCCGATCTGGGCGTCGAAGCGGTTCTGCCCGAAGGTGAGCAGGGTCTGGCTGGCGGCGTTGAAGAGCAGGGTGTAGAGGGCGCGGCGGTTCTGGCGGATCAAGGGGTTGAGCCCGTGGGGCAGGGTGAAGACCAGGTGGAAGTAGGGGACGGGGAGCAGGAGGGCCTCCTGGGCTTCCAGCCAGGCCGCCGCGGCCGCGCCCTGGCATTGGGGACAATGGCGGTTGCCGCAGGAATGGGGCACGAAGTGCTCGCGGCCACAGGCGGTGCAGCGGTACTGATGCCCGCCCAAGGCGGGGGTGCGACAGCGCCGCAGCGTGTGGAGCACGCGCCCCTGGGCCGGCGACAAGGACGGCCAGGTGTCGGGTCGGGCCCAGGCGGCGGCGAGCACCTGCGCCAGGGTCGGTGACGGGATCAGGGCGCTGGCCATCGGCCCAGCTCCGGTTCAGGCCAGGACGGTCGCGGGCGGCGGTGCTGGCGGCAGGTTCAGTTGCTGGAGCGGACCCTGGAGCTGGGCCAGGCGCTCCTGGCGCACGTGGAGGTAGGTGGTGGTGCTGGACAGCCGGCTGTGGCCCAGCAGATGCTGAACCACGGTGAGCTCGACGCCGGCTTCGAGCAAGTGAGTCGCGAAGGAGTGCCGCAAGCTGTGAATGCCGCCTTTGCGCGGCAGACCGGCGCGTTCGAGGGCGCGCCAGAACATCTTCTGGCCGGTGCCCGCAGGCAGGGGTTGCTCCGGGTCGTGGCGGGAGGAAGAGCCAGCCTTGGGGACGGCAGGTGCGCCAGTAGGAGCGGAGTTCGTCGAGCAGGCGCGGGGGCAGGAGCGTGTACCGGTCCTTCGCGCCCTTGCCCAGGACGACGCGGATCTGCATCCGGGCGCTGTCAATGTGCTCAGGGCGCAGATGGCAGGCCTCGTTGAGGCGCAAGCCCGCCCCGTACACCGTCATGAGGAAGGCGCGGGGCTTGGCGTGGGGACAACCGATGGTGAAGAGCCGCTCCAACCCGGCGCGGCTGAACACCTGCGGTCGGCGGGTTTGCGACCGGACCCGAGGCAGCAGACGTTGGAGCTGGTCGGTGGGCCGGTGCAGGACCAGATCATAGAACCGGCGCAGCCCGCTCAAGTGCTGGTTGAGCGAGCTGGGCGCCAGATGCCGGACGCCGCGCAGGTGGAGCAGGTAGGCCTGCAGTTCCGCGTCGCGGATCCGATCTGGTGCGCGGTGGTAATGTTGGGCCAGTGACGCGACGGCGGTCACGTAGGCCTCGACGGTGCGTTCCGCCATCCCTCGCAAAGCGAGTTCCCGAATGAATTGTTCACGAAGTGGAGTCAGACCACTCCAACTTCGTCCCTCCTTGCGGGAATGTCAGAGACCGTCCGAACTGCCCTCCGCGCAGCGGCTTAGTTCAACGATGTATAGGCAGACGAACGGCGGGAATAACAGATAAGTGCAACCGTTCGGGTGCCATTGACCGGATAGGCAGAAAAGGCCCGAAGCGGATCCCGAGGTCGGCAGTCTGCGGGGTCGTGCTTGGAGCGGGCGATTCCGAGTGGATGGGTTGGTGTCGGGGTGCCAGCAACGGTGCGACGCAGGGTTTCGGCACGGCAACCTGAGGCGTGCCTGAGGCCGTTGGCTCGCTGCCGCATGGGCGGTCGGAGGTGGTTGCGTTCATTTCCCACGTCCTATGTTGTGGCGCGAGTGTTCGACGCGGCGGTCGCCGGGTCAAGGACGGATTTGGGGCCGGGACGGATTTCACCAGGCCCACCCGGGCCTTGCCGGGAAACCCCGGGGTTTGCCTTTGCCACGGGGCGGTGGGGGCGCGAGAAGGGAGCCCAGGCATGGAGCAACAGCGGCAGCGTGGCCGGCAGGTCGCGCCCACCCGGCAGCCGGCGGGCGAAGTGGCACCTTGGGTGCGGCGGTTGTTCGCGGGTCGGGGTTGCACCCGGACGAGCGGCGGTTGTTCTGGTACGGGCAACACCTGGAACGTTTCCTGCGCTGGTGCCGGACGCGAGGGGACCGGGCCGGACTGAATGACCTGCGGGCAGGTTACCTGCGCGAGTTGGAGATCACCCTGCCGGCGGTGCCCGAGTGGCAGATGGCCCAAGTCCGGCAGGCGCTGGAGGCTTTCGCCCAAGGGGTGGAGCACTGGCGGTGGGAAGCGGCCCAGCACGGTGGATGGGAGCCACGGTTCCGGTTGAAGACCGGGGCCTCGGAGGTTGCCCCGGAGATTCCCGCCACGACCGCTTCGGAGGGGGCTTGCCTGGAGGCGCCGGGCCGACCCTTGCGCCCCGGGGAGGATTGGCGCGCCCGGATGCGGGACGTGCTGCGGGTACGGCATTACGCGTGGCGGACCGAACAGGCGTACCTGGAGTGGGTTGGGCGCTTCGCGGCGTGGCGCGGCGGGAGCGATCCGGTCGAGGCCGACACGACCGAGGTCCGGCGTTTCCTGGAACACCTGGCCGTGGAACGTCGTATCTCGGCGAGCACGCAGAATCAGGCTTTCTCGGCGTTGCTCTTCTTCTTCGATCGGGTCCTGGAGCGGCCGTTGGGTGATCTGCGGGGCACGTTGCGCGCCCGCCGGGGGACGCGACTTCCGGTCGTGCTGAGCCGGGACGAGCTGGCCCGGTTGCTGGCGAGGCTGAACGGCACGTTCCATCTGATGGCGAGCCTGTTGTACGGGACAGGGATGCGGTTGATGGAGTGTTGCCGCCTCCGAGTCAAGGACGTGGATTTCGAGCGGGGGCAAATCATCGTGCGAGAGGGAAAGGGCGACAAGGATCGCGTGGTGATGCTGCCGGCACGGTTGGAAGCGCCGCTGCGGGAACACCTCGCCCGGGTCCGGAGCGTCTTTGAAGCGGATCGGCGGGCAAATCTAAGCGGGGTCTGGCTGCCCGAGGCGCTGGCCGTGAAGTATCCCCAGGCCGGAATCGAGTGGGTGTGGCAGTGGGTGTTTCCATCGCGCCAACTGAGCGAGGACCCGCGCGGTGGCGTTTGGCGCCGGCATCATGTGCACGAGAACGCGGTGCAGAAGGCCATCAAGGCGGCCGGCTTCTTCGCCGGCATCGAGAAGCCCGTCCACTGTCACTGCCTTCGCCACAGCTTCGCAACGCACCTGCTGGAGGCGGGGACGGACATCCGGACGGTGCAGGAGTTGCTGGGGCACGCGCGGTTGGAAACGACGATGATCTACACGCACGTGATGACGAAGCCGGGGATCGGGGTGAGGAGCCCGTTGGACGGGTGAGGGGAAGGGCGAAGGGCGAGGGGCGAGGGAGGCGGCCGGTTCCGTTCGGGCCTGCTCTGGGGCCATGAACGGTGGAAGGTGCAGGCGGGACGCCCGCACCACAGTTCCAGGGAAGTCCCATGTGGAGCGGGGGATGTCCAAGGGCTGGACACTGGCTTGGTGCGACCGTCCCGGTAATGGACATGGATCGCGGGGGGGAACACGCGACCAACCGCAGGCTGTGAACTTCGATCACAGTCATAACATGTTGCTCTCAAGCGTGTTCAACGATAGCAGCGAAGCGGAATCCAAACGCTGACAACTGTGGCACACGGCCTGCTAAGCTGGCGTGTGTCGAACAACAGAAGGGATCTAGGGATGAGCGGACCACTAGCCGGTCCCGGTCATCGCGGCTTGGTGCTGAGCCAGGACGCGTGGCTGGGGGAGGAACTGCGTGCAGGACTTGGCCGGCAGTCCGGGCGGAGCTTGGCGCCATCGGCGGCAGCCGATCGCGCGGCCGTCGACTCCGCGTCGGACGCTTCCCGGATGGACGAGGCCGCAGGCCCGGAAACCGCCCTCCGCATGGTGCGAGCCGCCCTGAGTGCGGGTGCTCCGTATCACGTGGCGTGGGTGGGGGTGGACGACGCGGCTCCGGACGCGAGTCTGGTGGCCGCCGCCGAACTCTGGCGCGTCGATCCCGAACTGCCAGTGGTCTTCTGCGTGAGCGAAGCCGGCAGCGTGTGGGCCGAGGAAGTGGGCACGCGCGATCACCCCGATCGCACCGCCATTCTGCAACGCCCCATCGATCCGCTGCAGGCGCGTCAATGGGCACGGATTCTCGCTGCCCGCCGCGGGGCCGGCGCGGTTCCCGTGAACGAACCGCGGACCGCAGAGCTCGCGGAACGGGTCGGGACCGGGACGACACGGCCCACCTGCCATGCGTCCGCGGACGTCCCCTCGGCCGCCACCCGGACCTCGTCGAACGGCCAGCGTCCCGGCTCGACGACCCTCACAGCCAAGCCGGAGCCCGCAGCGGGCGTGGCGGACGAGAAACCCTCGAACGGCGCGACGGTTGTCCTGCTGGTGGAGGATGACGTTGCGGTCCGCCAAGTCACGCGTCTGGTGCTCGAAGGCAGTGGTTGTGAAATCTTCGAGGCGGGCGACAGTGTCGAGGCCCTCCGCCTCTGGAAGATCCACCGCGACGCCGTCCAGTTGCTCGTTACCGACCTTGTGATTCCCGGCCAAGTGGACGGACTCCAGTTCGCCAAGCAACTACGGGCGGAGCGATCCGACTTGAAAGTGCTGCTGACCACCGGCTTCGCGGCCGAGAGTTTTGCCTCCGAGTTTGAGGACACAAATGGCATCGAGTTCCTCTCGAAGCCGTACACCTGCAGTCAGATGCAAGGAGCACTCAATCGTCTGCTGCGCCCGCACCCGACGGGTCGCTCCTCGTTCGACCATGCCAAGTGAGAGCGACACGGCGGTGTTGAGCAGCGCCAACGGGCGGGCCGTTGACGGCCTGGGCTCGCTCGGCGAGCGGCTCGTCCAGGCGGGTCATCTCACCGCCGACGAGCTCCACCTGGCCGTGCACGAGCAGCGTCGCCGCGGCGAACCGCTCACCAAGATCCTGGTCGATTTCCACTTCATCGCCCCGGAGCTCCTGTCGGAATTCCTCGGTCAGCAGGCTGACACCCGCAGCATCAGCCTCAAGGGCTTTCAGATCCCGCCCCCGCTGCTGACGCTCGTCCCCTGCGAACTGGCCCGGCAGGTCACGACCGTCCCTGTGTCGCGCGAGAATGGCGTCCTCACCGTGGCTCTCGCCGATCCGCTCAACCTCACGGCCATCGACACGTTGCAGCGTGCCACGGGGCTGCGGATCGATGTGCTCGCCGCGCCCGAACGCGACATCCGGCAGTGTCTCGAGGCCAACTACCGCACCGCCGAAACGATGGGCGCGACCATCGATGAGGCCCTCGAGCAAAAGAGCCAGGAACCCGCCCTCCCCCTCGAGGAAGTTCTCAGCCGCCGCGGCAACCAGGAAAAGGGCGCCCCCATCATCCGCCTCGTCAGCCAGATCATCAGCAGCGCGGTCAACAGCGGCGCCAGCGACATCCACTTCGAGCCTGAGGAACACATGCTGCGCATCCGCAAGCGCATCGACGGCGTGCTGCAGCAGGATGTGCTGATCCCGAAGGCCATGCGCTCGGCCGTGATCTCTCGGATGAAGATCCTGGCCGACTTGGACCTCGCCGAGACCGGCGCCCCCGCAGGACGGACGCGCCAATGTCCTGGTGGCTGACCGGCCCATCAGCCTTCGGGTCTCGAGCCTGCCCACCCGCTTCGGCGAGAACATCGTCGCGCGCATCCTCGATCCGGAAGCGCAGATCCTCACCCTGCCGGCGCTCGGTTTCGCCTCCGACACCCTTGAGCAGTTCCGGGAGGCGATCAACCGGCCTTACGGCGTTGTGCTCGTCACCGGCCCGACCGGGAGCGGCAAGAGCACCACCCTGTACGCGGCGCTGAAGGAGATCAGCACGATGGACGTCAGCACGTTCACCCTGGAAGACCCCATCGAGTATGTGATGCCGCTGGTGCGGCAGACACAGATCAAGGAGGAACGCGGGCTGACCTTCA
Source organism: Verrucomicrobiota bacterium (assembly GCA_027493615.1). Taxonomy (GTDB): domain Bacteria; phylum Verrucomicrobiota; class Verrucomicrobiia; order Limisphaerales; family J093; genus DSVZ01. The sequence continues at coordinate 868,055 of JAOSKK010000023.1, read as the reverse complement.
GCGCGGGCCTGCGGGCCCTGCTGCGGCAGGATCCCGACATCATCCTGGTGGGTGAGACGCGCGATACCGAGACGGCCCAGTTGATGGTGCGCGCCGCGCTCACCGGGCATCTGGTCCTCTCCACCCTTCACACGAACGACGCCCCGGGTGCCATTCCCCGGCTCCTCGACATGGGGGTCGAGCCCTTCCTGTTGCCCGCCAGCCTCATCGCAGTCATGGCCCAACGGTTGGTCCGCACCCTGTGCCCGCGCTGCCGGCAACCGGTCAAACATCCTGAGGAAGTCCTGCGCACCCTGGACATCGATCTGCCCGAAAAGCCCAGTCAGCTCTGGCATGGGGTCGGGTGTCCTTTCTGCCATCAGACCGGCACCAAGGGCCGGCAAGGCATTCATGAACTGCTGCTGATCGACGAGCGTCTGCACGATCCCATCATCCATCGGGCGCCGGCCTCCGAGTACTTGCGCCTGGGCAAGGAAGGTGGCATGCGGACCATGTTCGAAGACGGCATGCTGAAGGTCGCCCAGGGCCTTACGACCCTCGAAGAACTCTGGCGCGTCACCCGCCTGACCTGACCCTCCCGCCCCCACGACCATGCCTTTCTACCGCTACAAAGCCATCGATGCGAACGGCCGGCAGGTCGAGGGAACGATGGCCGCCGACGACGAACCGAGCCTGGATCGGGCCCTCAAAGCGACGCGGCTTTGGGTGGTCGAAGCCTGGGTGGTTGGGCCCCGGCCCGCAGTCACCCAGATGGAGTCGCGTCCCGGGGGCGGACCGAAGCTCTCCAGCAAGGCCAAACGCCGGGCGCTGATCGAGTTCTGTACCATGCTGGGTTACCAGACCAAGGTGGGCGTCCCGCTCGTGCAGGCCCTCGAGTCCGTGGGCCAGCACTGCGATGATCCCAAGTTCAAGGAGATTGTCACCGGGCTGAAGGAGGAACTGGAGGCGGGCCATCAGTTGAACGAGGCCATGGCGAAGTACCACCGGACTTTCTCGAGCCAGTTCATCGGGATCATCCGGGCGGGCGAGCTGAGCGGCGACCTGACCAACTCCTTTCTGGAGATGAAGCGGTATCTGACCTGGCTGGACAAGCTCATCGGCGACGTCAAGCAAGCCACGCTCTATCCGGCCATCGTGGTCGTCGTCATCTGCGTCTTCGTGCTGTTCCTCTTTGCCTTCATTGTGCCGGTCTTCGCGAACATGCTCGTGAAGCTCAACGTGCCTCTCCCGCTGATGACCCAGCTTGTATTTGGGGCGGGCGACGTTGCCAAACAGTACTGGTGGGTCGCCCTCCTCGGCCTCGGCCTCGTGGTCACTGGCGTGCGGCTGGGCCGGCGTTGGTCGCCTGGGTTCGCGCGGGCGTATGACAAGTGGAGGCTCCAGATTCCGGTCTTCGGCCCGATGAACCACATGCTGGCGCTGTCCCGGTTTGCCAACAACCTCGCCATCACCTATCGCGCCGGCATCCCCATTCTCAACGCGCTCGAACTCTGCCGCGAGCTCGTCGGCAACCTGATCGTCGCCGAGGCTGTCATGCAGGTGCAGGAGGCGGTCGAGTCCGGCAGCAGTCTGATCGAAGGCGTGCAACGCGCGGCGGTCTTCCCTCCCCTGATCCTGCGAATGGTCGCGGTGGGCGAGACCAGCGGCAACCTCGACGCGGCGCTGGACGAAGCCGCGAACTACTACAACCAGACGGTGCCGGAGCGGGCCAAGAAGCTCCTCACCATGCTTGAGCCCGCGCTGATCGTGTTTCTCATCGGCGTCGTGCTCGTGGTCGCCCTCGCCGTGTATCTGCCCATCCTGACGTTGGTGGGCAACATTAAATGAAGCCGACCTGGAGCTTCTTCTCGTGTGTCGAACCCGATCGGACCGTGCAAGGGGGACGTGCGGGGAGCCGGGCCGGCTTCACCCTTCTCGAGATCGTGGCGGTGTTGGCCATCATGGCCATCCTTGCGGCCACGCTCGCACCTGCGGTGCTCCGCCAGATCGACCAGGCGGCCCGCATCAAGGAGCAAACGGACCTTCTCGCCCTGAGCGACGCGCTGGAGGCCGCCATCCGGCGGACCCGGACCATTCCCGGCCACACGAACTGGACGGCGGTGCTGGGGGAAGAGACCCAGATGGGTTCGGCGGTCGTGGCCACCACGCCCCGCAACCTCGCCCGCGCCTTTCTCGTGGATCCGGACTGCCGGCTCGCGGGCGCCAACCTGCCTTACGTCCAGACCACCAACGGCACCCCTCAACCGGTGAGCGCGCGGCTGATGATCGTCGCCTCCCTGTCCGGAGCCCTGCCCGTCACCAGCGGCATCGCGTCCGCCACCGCTTTCAATGAGATCTGGAACACCCCCGCGGGCAGCGTCCCGGCGAGCTGGAACACCTATGCCGGCCAGGGCCAGGATGTGATCATCCAGCGCCTGCCCCTCCGCCCCCTCTTCCACCGCCTCCTGCTCGTGAACAACGACCTTCAGGGGACCGGCCGGTTCTCGATCGACGGCAGTCCATCGTGTCCGGTCCCCACCAACGGGATGGGCTGGGACGCCTTCTACATCAACGGCACGGTCGTCGGGCTCCACGGCACCGACGGCACCCTTCAGTCCCGGGAACTGCTCACTGAGGATGCCAGCTACGTGTTCGAGTTTGGCTACTGGCGGGCCCAGCTCCACGAAGGCCGCCTGCGCCCCTCGCGCGGCCTCCAGTTCGCCGCCGCTGTCCAGCAGTTCAAGAACGCTGCCTGGAATACGGGTGCGGATTTCGGCGGCACCCAGCAGGCCGTCGTCGACTCGATGTATTTTGTTCTCTTCATCTATACCCTCTGGGCGAACGACGTCCCCTGCTTCGCGCGCAATGGCAGTGTGAACCTCTCCCAGACGCCTCACTACAAAATGTTCCTGGATGCCCGGGACAATCTCAACAACACCAGCTTCAACCTGCTCAAGTAGCTCCGACGACTGAAGGGAGAATCGCATGCGCGCTCCGTCTTCCCAGGAACCAAGCACGAAAAGCGGGAGTGAACTCCCCGCACTCCATACGCCTTGCGATTGGCCGAGCCCGTGCGTCCCGCGCGAAGCGTCTGGAGTGCGTCCGGTTGACCGGCGCTTTCAGTTTCCTGGCTCCTGAGCAGCTCCGCACGGAACAGGACGCTTCCCCTGACACGTCGCGGCCATCGGCCGGTTTCACCCTCATCGAGATGGTCGGCGTGCTGGCGGTGATCATGATCCTGGCCGCGCTCGTGTTCAGCGTCACTGTCCGGCAACTCGATGCCCTTGAAGCCCGCAAGGAGGACGCCACCCTGGCCCGGTTCGGTCGCGCCTTTGAAGAGAGCGTGCAGCGCCACCGGGCCATCCCCGGGCCCGCCAACTGGGTTCAAGCGATCGCCCTGGAGCTCGGCGCGCAGGAAGCCTCCGTCAGCCATAACGCCCGACAGAACGCGCGGGTGCTCTGGATCGACCCGCGTCTGCAGGTCGGCGGGAACGGCCAGGGGTTGCCTTACCAGCAAACCATGGCGGGATCGCGGGTGACGAATGCCGCGGGCGTGGTCATCGCCCCCACTTTTCCGCGCCTCCTGCTCCTCTCCTCCCTCGGCACACCCTTCCCCAACGAGGTGGTTACCGGCGGGACCGTGGCCGCCAACTTCGACGCTGTCTGGAATGGTCCCAACGATACCGTGCCCGGCGTCGGGCCCTGGGGCGCTTGGGGAGGGCTGGGACGCGACCTGCGGGTCCGTCGCATCCACCTGGGACCGTACTTCGTGCGCCTGATGCTTAACAACTACGCGTCCACGGGGCTGGGCCAGTACTCGATTGACTGGCAGGGCACCAACTCGGTTCCCAATGGAGATGCGGGCGTGCACGCCTTCTTCATCCGGCGTACCACCCTGGGCTTGCTGACCGAGACCAGCGTCCTCGAACTCCAACAGATCCTCACCCGCGACTGCAACTTCGTGTACAACGCCGGGTCGTGGCGCGGCACCATCTTCACCCCCCCGCCTATCACGCCGCCCGTGATGGAGTACATGGCCGAGCTGTTCTTCCGCAGTCCGCGCAACCAGAACGCCGGCGGCCCTCCCGATACTCCGGCCACTGTCCTGGACCGGATGGAAGCCTACATGGCCGCGTACTGTAACTGGGCAGCGCTTGGCACCTGGCCCAAGAGCTCCTCAGACCCCTTCTACTCGTCGGTCAAGAACACCCAAAGCGCGATGATCGGGTCGCTGAACAACCTCATCAACAACGCCGCCGAGGGGCGATGCTACTGACGTCGGCGCCGGCGTAAGCCTTGGCCTGTGGGCACCGACGTGAGGCGGCGTTGTGTGTCAGGGGCAATACACTCCGCCTCCTCACGTCGGCGCCTACAGTCAGGCCCGGTCTGGTGCGGAGGAGGAACTGTCCGCGTCAGTTCCGGTGGTTCGGTGGCACGTCGCCGAGCGGTCGATCCAGCGCCTCCCGCACAAGCTGTGTGAGCCGGGCCATCGTGTAGGGCTTGGGCAGGAAATCCCGGCCTTCGTCCAGCGTGCCGTCCACGCCCGGCATGCCGGGGCGATAGCCACTCGTGAAGATCACCTTGAGCAGCGGGTTGATCGCGCGCAGCCGACGCGCCAGTTCACCGCCCAGGATGCCTCCGGGCATGACGATGTCGGTCAGCAACAGGTCAATCGGGCAGCTCGCGCTGTCATACACCTCGAGCGCTTCCACCCCGGACGTCGCCACCAGGACGGTGTACCCCTGATGGGTCAGCACCATCGAAACCATCTCGCGCAGCGCATCCTCATCTTCCGCCACCAGGATGGTTTCGTGTCCCCGCAGCGCTTTGGCCAAGTCCGGTCCGGCCGGCGCGGCTGTGACGGGCGGCTCGGACGGAACGATGGGGGCCGCGGCGGGTTGAGCCTCGGCGGCCGGAACGGTGGGGGTGCTGGACACCGGGAAGAACAACCGCAGCGTGGTCCCTTCGCCGAGCGCGCTGTCCACCTCGATCCAGCCACCGTGTTGGCGCACGATGCCAAAGACGGTCGAGAGGCCCAGCCCGGTGCCGGCGCCCACGGCTTTCGTCGTGAAGAAGGGTTCGAAGATCCGCTGGAGCGTCGCGTTGTCCATGCCGCAGCCGGTGTCGGTGAAGGTGAGCCGGACGAAGGCGCCGTCGCGTTCCTGGGGATCCATGGGCACGGCGGCCCGCTGGACGGTGATGGCTTCGGTGGTGATGCGGACCTCGCCGCCCTGGGGCATGGCATCGCGGGCGTTGACGGCGAGGTTCAGGACGACCTGTTCGATCATGGTGGGGTCCGCTTTGACGAGGGGGAGGCGGGGCGCGGGGGTGAAGGCGAGACGGATGTGCTCGCCCACGAGCCGGCGCACCATGCCCAGGGCACCGTTCACGGCCTCGCTCAGGTCCAGTTCTTGGAACTGCATCACCTGCTTGCGGCCGAAGGCCAGGAGCTGCCGGATCAGGTCCGCCGCGCGTTCGCTGGCCTTGGCGATCTCGCGCACCGACTTGAGCTCGGGCCGGTCCGGCTCCAGGCGGGCGGTCATCAGCTCGGCATGCGCCTGGATGACGGTCAGGATGTTGTTGAAGTCGTGGGCAATGCCGGCGGCGAGCTGGCCGACGGCCTCCATCTTCTGAGCCTGCCGGAGCTGCTGCTCGAGCCGGGTCCGCTCCGTGACGTCCTGGACAGCGAGCAGGGCGTGGGGTCGGCCGTCCAGGGTCACGGCGGAGAGCGAGAGCAGCACCTGGTGGAGGTTGCCAGCCAGGTCGCGGACCTCGGCCTCCCGTTCCCGGATTGTCTGGCCCGCGGCGAGCCCCTCGTACCACGTTTGGGCCTGCGCGGGGGCCGCCCACAGGTTCAGGTCTTCGGCGCAATGCCCCACCAACGCCGGGCGGGCGTGCCCGGTCAGGCGCACCATCCCCTGGTTCACGTCCACAAACCGCTGGTCGGGCAACGACTGAATGCCCATGGCCACGGGGCTGATCAGGAAGGCCTTGGCGAACCGCTCCTCCGACCGGGCGAGGTTGTCATGGGCTTGCTCGAGCTCGGCGGTGCGCCGCCGGACCATGGCTTCCAGTTGCTCGAGTTTCATCTCGGCCTGGAAGTTGAGCTCCCACTTGCGGGTCAGCACGTGGGCAAGTTGCTGGACCTCGACGTTGTCGAAGGGCTTCTTCAGCACGACCAGGTTGTCGGGACGCCCCAGGCGGGCCCGCATCTCGTCCCAGGAATAGTCCGAGTAGGCGGTGCAGATGACCACCTGGAGCCGGGGATGGACCTCCCAGAGGCGGCTGATGGTCTCGATCCCGTCCCAGCCGGGCGGCATCCGCACGTCCACAAAGGCGAGGGCATAGGGGTGATTCTCCGCCAACGCCTCCTTCACCAGCTCGAGCGCCTCCTCGCCCTGGTGCGCGCTGTCCAGGTCAAACTGCACCCGCTCCCGCACCGGGCGGACGTCCTCGAACAGGATGCCCTCCCATCGCTCCAGATCCCCGTCCGCACCGGGTCGGGGGCGCAGGATCTTCTGGAAGTCGGAGTGGATCGACGGATTGTCGTCAACCACCAGGATCCGATGGCGGGCCACCGGCGCTGTCGAGGGGTGCGGGTTCGCATTCATGAGTCGCTGGGCGGAGTCTCCGGCGCGACGGGCAGTTCCAGGAGGAACTCCGCGCCGCATCCGGGCCCTTCGCTGCGGGCGGTCAACCGGCCGCCCATTTCCCGGGCCGCGTTGGCGGCGCTGTGCAGACCAAAGCCGTGGCCGTCTTTGCGGGTGGTAAAACCGTGACCGAACATCCGGGCCAGGTTCTCCGGAGCGATCCCGGCACCGTTGTCACGGATCCCAATGAGCACCGCCTCAGCCCCGGCGGGTTCCACGCGAATCACGAGCCGGCGGACCGGCGGTTGGCCGGCGTCCAGGGCATCCTTGGCATTGCGCAGGAGATTGATCAGAATCTGGAGGACCTTGTGCCGGTCCGCCCGGACGCGGGGCAGTTCCGCGGCATACGCGCGGGTGACCTGCACGCAGTGGCGATCCAGGGCTGCCACGCTGATGCGCAGGGCGTCTTCGACGAGTTCGGTGGGGGCCAGGTGCTCGAACGCCCCCGACACCCGGGCGTAGCTCTGCTGCATCGTCACCACTTCCTTGATGTACTCGAGGTGCTGCGTCAGCGCGCCGACCTCCTGGAGCATCTCGGCCTGGTCCGCGGCCAGCCGCGCGGAAGCCGCACGCAGGTAGTCCGGCAGCACCCGGCCCTTCGGATCCTGCGTCAGAAACCGGCTGAGGTCTCCGTTCCGTTCGCTCAACAGGGTCACGGCCCGGCAGAGCCTGGCCGCCTTCGATTGTTTGAGGCGATCGGCGACCAGGGCGGCCGAGACACACACGCTGGTGAGCACGTTCCCCACGTTGTGCAGGATGCCCGTGGCCACCTCGGCCATCCCCGCCAACCGTGACGCCTCGAGCAGGTCCCGGTTCAGCCGGTCCAGGTCGGCGGCCGCCTGCTTCTGCGCCGTCACATCCTGGAGAATCCCCCGGCGGGTCAGCGCCTGCCCTTGCTCGAACCAGACCTCACCGCTCTCCCGCAGCCACACCGCCCGCCCGTCTGCCGCAATCATCCGGTACTCGAGGCTGTACGGCTCGTCCGTGCCCGCGGTGTCGCGGCAGGCCGCCTCCACGCGCGGCACGTCGTCAGGGTGCAGGTGGCGTCGCCCGAAGTCCGGATCCGCCAGCCACTGCTCGGGCGGGTACCCCAGCAGCCGTTCGGACTGCCGGCTCACGAAGGTGAACTCGAAGGAGTCCGGCCGGCGCTCCCACACGATCCCGTCGATGGAGTGAACGAGGGCCTCGAGCTTTCGCTGCGACAGGGTCAGCGCCGCGTCCTGCTCCTGGATGCGCGCCAGCATCTGGTTGAAAGTCCGGGCCAGCAGACGCAACTCCACCCCCGAGCCTTCGCGCACACGGATCGAGTAATCGTTGTGGTCCGCCACCGTCTGCGCCGCCCGGGTGAGGCTGACGACCGGTTCGGAGATCAGCCGCTGCAGCCAGCTCGACAGCACCGCCCCCGACCCCCGCCCCCACCAGCACCAGCACCACCAACATCCCCCGGCCAACTGGCGGAGGTTGGCGTACATCGCCCGGTGATCACTCACCACGTGCAGCGTGGCCACCACCTGCCCCCCAGCATCACCGGCTCCGCCCACGACGCCTCCCGTTCCCGGAACTCAAAGCGCGGTTCACGCTCGAAACCCAGTCCTCCGACGGGCTGCCCATATTGGGCGAACACCGTGCCATCCGGGAGCACCAACGCCCCGCTGACCATGTGCCCCCTGACCTGAAGCGAGTCGAGCAACTCCGCGGCGGCTTTCGGATCGTTGATCGCAATCGCGGCGCTCAGGTTCGCCCCCAGGATCTCCGCCACCGCCGCCATGCTGCGGGCTACTTCCTGGCGGAACATCCGGACCTGCAGCCCCAGCAGCACAGCGCTCGCGATCAACAGCCCCACCAGGCACGGAGCCAGCAAGAGCAGCGTCACCTTGCGGCGCAGCGGCAGATCCCGGATCCACGCAGGTAGCCTCATGTCCGTGTCCCCCTCGATCGCGCCACCACCAGAAGCCGCGAGCCGGGACGCCGTTCCCCCACCGCCCTGGTGGCGTTCGCGTCCCTTCCACGGCCGTGCACCCCGGCGTGAGCCCAATCATCCCGACCTCCCGGACAAACCCCTCATCCTCATCTTCCCGCGATTCGAACCCCTCTCTGCGAACCTGTGGCCCAGGCTCTATCCAGGATCGTGACATACCAAAACCCGCCCCGCGCCACAATTGGAGTCGCTGCCTAGCCGCCCTTGCTTAACGCAATCCCTTGCTGAGAATTGTCTTGCATGGCGCGTCAGCCGGCCGCAAATGTCGGCGGAACGCAAGCAGCCGAGCTGAGAGTCCCGAGTCAGAGGGATCATCATGGCACGCAACCTACTCGCGGAACGTACGGAGGCATCCTCCCGGGAGACGGCGGTTCGCGCGACACGTTCACTCGCCCTCGCCTTGGCCCTCGGGTCTCCTGCCAGCCAGATCGCCGCCGGTCCTGAATCCGCGCTCCCCGCCAACCCCGTCGCCGTCACCGTCACCAACCTCCCCCTCGGGCTCGTGCGCGTGAACGCCCAGGAACGCTGGCTGTCCTTCCCCGCCTCCATCAACCAACGCACCGGCGTCGTCGAGTACGTCGTCGTCACCACCACCGGCAAGACCCATGAGAGTGTCTTGCGAACCGAGGTCGAACCGCACCACATCCACGTGGGGATGCTCCTGCTGGGCGCCCAGCCCCCTGCACCCCCGTGTTCCCCGCCGACCTCGCCACCCCTCCACCCGGTGACCCTGTGCAGATCCAGGTGCTCTGGTCCACCCCCGACGGTCCGGTCCAACGCCCCCTCGAAGATCTCGTCGTCACCACCAACCAGTGGCAGATGCTTCCGCGCGGACCCTGGACCTACAACGGTTCCTACCTCTCCCGAGGTGTCTTCGTCGCCCAGAGCGAAGGTTCCATCGTCGCGCTCCAGATCGATCCCAGCGCGCTCATCAACAACCCCCGGCCCGGCCGCGGTAATGACGACCTGCACTTCGTCAACCCCGCGGTCCTCCCGCCCGCCGGCACGCCGATCGAGGTCCGCCTTCGTCTGGCCACACCCACCGCGTCGCCCGACGCCAGCACCCGCACCGCCGCACCCACTCTCGCCCCGGCTGTTGTCACCCCCTTCGCCCGCTCCATGAAATGCCGCTTCTTCCTCGTCTTCCTCGCCCTCGGACTTCTCGGCAGCCCCGCCCGCTCGCACGCCGCGACGGCCCTGAGCCGCGACCTCGCCGGCGACCCCGCACCCTCCTCCGGTGACCATTCACTGCGACAGGAAATCCAGGCCGGCATCGACCGCGGCCTGGCCTGGCTTCGGGAACACCAGCATCCGGAAGGCTGGTGGTCCACCCCCGACCACCCCGCCATGACCGGACTCGCCGTCTCTGCCCTCCTTGGCGATCCCCGGGAACGCACCCGCTCCCAAGCCCCCGCTGTCCTCACCCGCGCCTACGCCTACCTCCTCGCGTCCGTCCAACCCGACGGCAGCATCCACCGCGGAACTCTCATCAACTACAACACCGCGATCACCACCACCGCCCTCGCCCTCGCCGGCGATCCCGCCCACGACACCGTCCTCCGCCGCGCCCGCGAATACCTCGTCCGTTCCCAAAATGACTTCGGCGAACCTGGCAAGCTCGACACCCCCCTCGATGGGGGCGTCGGCTATGGCGACAAGTACCGCCACGCCGATCTCAACAACACCCTCACCGCCCTTGAGGCCCTCCGCTTCACCCGCCATCTGGTCACCGACCGTGACGGCCCCCCAGCGCCCGATCTCAACTGGGCGGCCGCCATCCACTTCATCCAGAGCTGCCAGAACCTTCCCAGCCACAACGCCCAACCCTGGGTCTCGGACGACCCCAAGGATCGTGGCGGGTTCGTCTATTTCCCTGGTCATAGCATGGCGGGCGGCGTCACCAACGCCGTCACTGGCAAGGTTTCTCTCCGTTCCTACGGCAGCATCAGCTACGCCGGTCTCCTCAGTTACCTGTACGCCCAGCTCGGCCCGGAGGACCCGCGCGTCGTCGCCGTCCTCGACTGGCTCCAGACCCACTACACCCTCGACGAGAACCCCGGCCTCGGTCAGGAAGGCCTGTACTATTACCTCCACCTCCTCACCAAGGCCCTCAACGCCGCCGGCGTCGATCACCTCAACCTTCCCGATGGCCGCCGCATCGACTGGCGACGCGAGGTCGCCCTCCGGTTGTTGAACCTCCAGCAGCGCGACGGCTCGTGGGCCAACGAAAACAACCGCTGGTGGGAAAAGGACCCCAACCTCGTCACCGCCTACGCCGTGCTCTCCCTCGAGATGCTCTGGCGCGGCCTCTGACCCGTTGTTCATCCTCCGTATGAAAACCGTCCCGACTGTAGGCGCCGACGTGAGGAGGCTTCTGGCGGTAGGCGCCGACGCCAGGAGGCGAAGTCCTGTTACCTTTCGCCCACTACGCCTCCTCACGTCGGCGCCTACAGTCGGTACCAGACGCCCGGCCTGCCCCCGGCGCCCTCGCGCCTGGCATCCCCTGCCTCGTCCTACCCTTCACCCTGACCTGACCATCCCCCGTCATCCCATCTCAGCCCTATGACGACCCGAATCCCTTCCCGGAGCGTTGTGGTGCAGGCTTCCAGCCTGCACCCGACCCGCGTGTGCACTCTCGTCACCCTGAGCGTGCTCCCGGCGCTGCGCCGTCCAAGCCGCCGACTGGTGGTTTCAGGCCGGCCCGGTTTACCGCACCGGCATGGCGGCCCGCGTTTCCGGCAGTTCCTACACCCAAGCCCAAGGGCTCCATGCCGCCCCGCCGGTGCCCCCTGCCGACAGCGAGACGTACGCCGATCGCACCTACGACGACGGCTACGTCAAGCTCGATCCCGGCACCGCCAACCCCGAGGCTGTCGGGGGACCTGGCCTCACCTGGAACTGGGCCTATGACCGCGCGGAGCAGTACGACGCCCCCGCCGGCCTGCTCTCCTTCCGACGGAGTTACGAACGTGCCGCCGTCCCCGCGCTGGACGGCGCGGCTGGCGGACACGGAGATCTGGACGGGTTCGGCGTGACGGTCCAGGCCGGCCGCACCCTGCATCGCAGCGGCCGCTGGAGCTTCGATCTGGGCGTGGCCTTCCAGGGGGTCTGGGGCCTCGACGCCACCCTCAGCTCCACCGCCTACGCCGAGGACATCGGCCGCCTCGACCTGACCGACCGCTTCGATGTCGCCGGCGCGGTGCATCCCGACCACGGCTTCGCCCCCCGCGCACCGCCCCGGCGGTTACACCGGCACCTACGACGGACCCGCCGGTGCGCCGTCGGCGTGGATCGGCGGCTACCCGGTCATCCCCAACGTCCCGGTCGAGCGCCTCGCCCAACTCGACGTCTTCGCCCGCGCCACCAGCCAGGTCGACTTCCGCTTTGAGGAAGCCTACTACGAACTCGCCCTCAGCCCGCGCCTGAACTATCAGCTCAGCCAGCGCCTGCACGCCTATCTGGCCCCCAAGGTCGGCCTGGGCATCGTCGACGTCGAAGCCGAGCGGACCGAGGTGTTCCTGGAGCGCACCACCAGCGGCGCCACGCGCACCCTGGGCTCGTGGACCGACCGCGCCAGCGGAACCGAAACCGTTTTTACTTGCGGTCTGGCCGCCGGGATCGAGGCCGACCTCGGCGCCGGCTTCTTCCTCGGTGCCCTGGGCGGTTACGACTGGGTGGTCGACCCCATCCAGTTCGACCTCGGCCCGAACGAAGTCACGCTCGACAACAGCGGTTGGACCGTCGGCCTCGCCTTGCGAAAGACTTTCTGAACCCTGGCCCCTCAGCTCGCGCAAACCCTCCCCCGCTATGAAGCCCACCACGCTGCTTCTCACCGCCCTGGGCATGGCCCTCGCCAACGGCTCCCTCCCCGCCATCGAATTCACCCCGTTCGGCGCCCAGGGCCAGGGCGGCTCGCGCAACGGCCAGTCTTTCGCATCGGCCCCGCCGGCAGCGTCTTCGAACTCGACGCCTTCGTCCACGTGGCGGGTGTGGACCTCAACGGCGATGAACCCGGCCTCACCGCCCGCCTCTCCCGCCATGCCCTCCCGGCCGGCCTGAATCTCGCCTTTGCCCCGAACTCTCGGCGGACACCTCGGACCTGGTGCTGCGCTACACGTTTACGAATACCGGCACCGACGCCGTCAACGACCTGCGCCTCTACGTGCTCCTGGATGTCGAGATCGCCGAAGCCCAGAACACCTTCTTCAATGAACAGGCCCAGGCCGTCGGTACCCCGGGCGTCGGCCCCGGCGATGCCGCCCCCGAGTTCTGGCAGATCGACGAACCCGGCTTCGCCGGTGGTACCCTCTACCAGAACCTCCTCGAAGCCCGCCTCACCAACCGCAGCGCCATCCCCGAAGGCCAGGCCGAAGACATCGCCCTCGCCCTCGGTTTCTCCCTCGGCACTCTCAAGCCTGGCGAGCACGTCACTGTCCGTGCCCTGATCTCCGAGGACGACACGCGCCTCGGCCCCTTCGCGCTGGTTCACACCGACCCCACCTCGGGCCCGACCACCCGCGTCACGTTCTCGGGCGAGGCCGACCGGCGCCAGCAACTCGTCACCGACCTCACCAGCCTGGTCAGCCTGCGCTTCGAGTGGCGCCTGAACCAGCCCGCGGGCAGCCTCCTCGGCCGTTTGCGGCTCCAGAACCTGCCCGCCAGCCAGGGGCCCGTCGGCCCGCCTTTCCAGCTCGGCCTGCAAAGCTCGGCAAACCTCTATTACGTCCGCCCGAGCGGTCGCCTCGACAACGGCACGCCTTACCTCGACCTCACCGAGGCTGTGGCCGCCCAACTCGGCGCCGGCAACGCCCTGCTTCCCGGCCGCGAAATCACGCTCGACAACATCGAGATCTACAGCGCCGGCCGTCTCGCGCCACCGCCGACCGTTTGGAGCCTCTGGGGCACCCGCCTCACCGCTCCTGAACCCGGCCGCTAGCCCGCCCTTCGCTTCCGCCCCATCAACCCTCAGCCCGCTGCTGCCATGTCCAAGTCGAAGCCCGTCTCCCTGGTCCACCGGACGATCGCCTCGGTCCTCGCCGTCTGGATGGCCTTGCCCAACCTCGTGGTCGCGGATGGCCTGCGCCAGATCGCGCTCGCCGCCCCGGATCCCGGCGCCCCTCTGCCCCGGGTGACACTCCAGCTCGCCCCGCCCCCGGTGCCACCGGCGGGTGTTCGTCATCCAGACCAGCACCAACCTCGTGAACTGGCAGCCCCTCCTCACCACCTCGCCCGAGCCCGCCCCCGGCCGCGTCAAACTCCTCTCCGTCGGCCCCCTGCCCGCCCTCGACCCCGTCCGGTTCTTCCGCGCCGCCAGCCTCGCCGGTGGGCCCGCCCCCACCTTCGCCGCCGCCAGCGATGACAACGGTCGCGTCTTTGTCTTCCCCTACCTCGGTAACCGCACCTTTGGCGAAGCGGTCCCGTTGGCCAATGTCGGCGGCGCCACGCGCGGCGTCGCCATCGCCGACTTCGACCGCGATGGGTTCCTCGACGTCTTCGCCGCCTTTCCCTCCGGGGACACCCTCCGCCCCTTCCTCTACCGCGGTCAGGTCGACGGCACCTTCGCCGATCCCCAACCCCTGCCCCAGGCCAACGGCGTTGCCGGCTATACCATGGACATGGCCGTGGGGGACTTCGACGTCGACGGCGCCCTTGACGTCGCCGTCAACGGCAACAGCGACGTCACCCTCCTCTACTGGGGTGCCGGTGACGGTTCCTTCACCGTCACTTCGACCCGGTTCTCGCCCGGTGCCGGACGCGGCATGACCGCCGGCGACTTCGACGAAGACGGCCGAACCGACCTCATCCGTGCCACCTATTCCGATGGCGTCCTCCGCTGGTTCCGCTCCAACGGCGACCGCACCTTCACCGAAGGCCCCCAGGTCGGGGATCCGGCTCCGATCCCTACGGCGTCGTGGCGGGCGACTTCGACGGAGACGGGCATCTCGACCTCATCGCCAACGAGGGCGGGAGCGGGGACGTGAGTTTCTTCCGGGGGCTCGGCGACGGCACCTTCACCAACGTCAGCCTCGGTGCCACCCTCGCCCCCTGGACCTGGATACCTACGCCGCGTTCGATGCCTACGATTTCGACGATGACGGCCACCTCGACATCGTCCTCTCCACCTACGGCGGGCGCTCGGCCCACTTCGTCCCCGGCCTGGCCGACGGCGGCTTCGACACCAACCGCGTGACTTTGACCACCGGCATGGGCGCGTCGCTGGGCGTCGCGACCCCGCCCCTCCGCCGCGCGTCGCCGTCGACATCACCCCCGTGAGCCCGTCGTCCCTCTCCGCGGTGAGGTCACCTTCAACGCCGTCGGCGCCGGCGCCCAGGCTGGCGACACCTTCCGCTGGACGTTCGGCGACACGGGGGACAACCCGTTGGCCTGGACCTTCACGCCCGACCTGACCTATTTCGGCCGGACCTTGACGCACAGGTTTGTGCGTGAAGGCCGGTTCGTCACCCGCCTCTGGCACACCGACGCCCAGGCCCGGCACAGCACCCGCGGCACCTGGGTGACCGTCCAGGGCAACCCGCCCGTGGCTGATCCGGGTGGCCCCTACGTGTTCGGCGAAACCAACGCCCAGGCGCTCGTCTGGACCGCCACCCTCGACGCCGCCGCCTCTACCGACGACTTCGGCATCGTCCGCTACGAATGGGGCTTCGGCGACGGCACCCGCGGCACCAACACCACCCCCGGCATCACGCACAGTTGGACCAACGTCGGTCCCTGGGACGTCGAACTCGTCGTCGAAGACGCTGCCCGCCTCCGCGCCACCAACCACACCACCGTCACCTTCGTCCCCGGCGCCCCGCCCGTCGCCCGCATCACCGGTCCCGCCCTCGTCGACGAAACCGCCGCCCGCGACGGCCAGTGGACCGTCAACTTCTCCGCCGCCGACTCCACGGATGACGTGGGGATCTGGAAATACGACTGGCAGTTCGGCGACGGCAAGACGGGCACCGGCCGCGATGTCACCACCCGTTACGGCGCCATCGGCACCTACACCGTAACCCTCACTGTCACCGACCACGCCGGGCAAACCCACGCCACCACCCACGAGGTCACCATCCAAGCCAACGACCTCCCCGTCCCCGCCATCACCGGCCCCCGCCTCCTCCCCCGCCCTCGTTGCCACCAACGGCCTCTGGTACGGCCTCTGGAACGGACGCGCCTCCACCGATGACACCGGCATCTACCGCTACGAATGGACCTTCGGCGACGGCGGCACCGCCACCGGCGTCGAGGTCAGCTACCAATACAAACGCGCCGGCACCTATCCCCTCACCCTCAAGGTGACCGATCACGGTAATCAGACCGCCACCACCTCCATCAGCGTCCTCGTTGTCCCCGGCGAAAGCCCCGTCCCCCGCATCACCGCCTCCCCGCTCAACCCCGAAGGCCGCCAGCCCGTCGCCTTCAGCGGCGAACTCTCCACCGATGACCGCGGCATCACTTCCTATCGTTGGCTCTTCCCGCCACGGGCCTTCGACTTCGCCGGCCGCGCGCTCGACGCCGACCAGTGGATCGCCGCCGGCGTCACTCAGGACGATCGCCTGACCGTCACCGGCAATGGCAACTGGGGCGCGAACTACGTCTTCTCCTTCCGACCCGCCTCCTCCGCGGCGGCTCCCTCGAGGGCCGCATCGACACCCCCACCGACACCGCTCGCGCCATGGTGGGCCTCCAAGAACCTCGACATCAATTCCGGCCACGAGAACACCTTCCCCTACGCCCTCTACTTCGATAATGGCGAGCTCCGCGCTTACGAGTACGGCAGCGATCGCGGCAAGATCGGCGAGTATACCCGGGGCCTGTCCTACGATTTCCGCATCGAAACCCTGCCTGGCGCCGGCGCGCGTTACCACGTGCGCCCCTCCGGCACCGGCGCGGCGTTCGAACTCGTTTTCACCAGCGACCAGCGCACCGACACCGCCTTCAGCTTCGGAGCCGACGTTCACAGCGGCACGTTCGGCTTCGATGACTTCGTGGTGACCGGGACCTTCGTGTCTGCCATGGCGGTCCGCACGCCCGTCTTCCCCGGCGGCCCCGTCACCCTCGAGGTGGTGGATCACGAGTGGCAGACCAACACCGCCCAGGTCACCATCCAGCCCGTCGTCGGCCAACCCCCGCAAGCCGTCATCAGCGGCCCCACCAGCGCCCAGGCCGGCGTGGTCCTCAGCTTCGACGCCTATCGCTCCAGCGACGACCATGGCATCGCCAGCTACTCGTGGGACTTCGGCGATGGCACCACCCCCGGCGCCGGACCCGCCGTCAACCACCGCTACAACACCCCCGGCCGCTACACCAATACCCTCACGGTCCTCGACTTCGCCAACCAGGCCGCCTCCGCCTCGCTCGTCATTGACGTCTCCCCGGCAACGCGGTCGCCTGTGTCCCCTGGCGCATCGTTAACGGCATCGAACAGCCTCACGAAACCTTCTCCGGCAAGGAAGTCACCCTCAAGGCCGTTGCCCGCGGCCTCCCGCTGCCCTTCGATTACATCTGGGACTTCGGTGATGGGTCCGGCACCGTCACCAACACCGCCACCACCCCCGCCGCCGCCTACGCCCTCGAAGCTCGCCACGCCTACGCCGGCGCCGAAGGCACCCCCTTCTACGCCACGCTCACCGTCGTCCTCACCAATGGCGTCACCCTCGGCGACACCTACCCCCTCGTCCTCCGCCCGAAATCCATCACCACCGAGATGAACGTGGCGATCGACGAAGGCCTCTGGTTCCTCCACAAGAACCAGTCCCGCTCCGAACTCGATGCCCAGGTCGGCGTCGGTTCCTGGAGCTCGAAGGGCCACGCCGTCAACCTCACCGCCACCGCCGTCCAGGCCTTCGGCATCAACGGCCACCAGTACGCCGACGACGGCGCCCAGGATCCCTACGTCGAAACCGTCCAGCGCGGCATCCACTTCCTCCTCGGGACCCTCATCACCCAAGCCATCGGACCCCAGCCCTACGGCGACCCCGACGGCAACCAGAACGGCATCGGCCTCTACCCAACAATGGCCAGCCCATCTACCAGACCGGCCCGCTCATGGACGGACTCGTCGCCTGCACCCGCCCCGAACTCATTGCCC
Organism: Verrucomicrobiota bacterium; assembly: GCA_027493615.1. GTDB lineage: Bacteria > Verrucomicrobiota > Verrucomicrobiia > Limisphaerales > J093 > DSVZ01. Next base: position 850,357 of record JAOSKK010000023.1, on the reverse strand, counting down.
CCGTCGGCCCCGCCAACGTCCGTGGCCGCGCCCTCGGCGACATCATGCAGGACCTCGTCGATATCTACTGCTGGGGCCAGTACGACGATCCCACCGTCGGCGGCGGCTGGCGCTACAGTTGGAACGAGCACCCCGACAACTCCGCCGCCCAGTGGGGTGCCATCGGCCTGACTGCTGCTGAGAAGTACTGGGGCAGCGTCATCCCCACCTGGGTCAAGGACCGGAACATCGTTTGGGTCCAGTACTCCAAGGGCGGTTCCGGCTATGGCTACACCGGGCCCGGCGACGGCGAGGCAACCACCCCTTCCGCCCTCGTCCAACTGGCTTTCGCCGGCCTCTCCACCACCAACGCCCTCTGGCAGCACGGCGAGAGCTACCTCGCCCGCAACTGGAGCTCGCTCGTCAACAACTACAACCTCTACGCCCACTACGCCATCGCCAAGGCCCTCCGCACTGCCCACCCGCAGCCCGTCGAGAAGCTCACCTGGCAGGACAAGACCTGGGACTGGTTCCTCGACCCCGCCGTCGGTCTCGCCCGCTTCACCGTCGACCAGCAGCGCGCCGACGGTTCCTGGGTTTCCCGGGATTCCTGGGTCAACGAACCCTTCCTCTCCACCGCCTACTCCATCGTCCTCCTCTCTCGAGCTCCCTCTTCCAACGCGGCCCCGTCGCCGTCATCCAGTTCCGCCCCAACCCCTCCGCCGTCGGGTTCCCCGTCACCTTCGACGCCCGCGCCTCCTACCACCAGCACCCCGCCTACCAGGTCGTCGATTACCGCTGGGACTTCAACGCCGCCGACGGCTTTGACTTCGAGCGCCCCGACGCCGTCGGCCCCGTCGTCACCAACAGTTACCCCGCCCTCGGCACCAACCTCGTCACCCTCCAGGTCCGCGACAACGTGCACCCCCACCCTCACCGACATCGCCTCCGTCGAGGTCCGCACCACCATCCGCCCTTCCGCCCACCGCCGATGCCGGCGGCCCATGCGTCGTCGCCGTCGGCGAAGACCTGCCCCTCGACGGCTCGGGGTCCTTCGACGTCGATGAAGGCGCCGGCGACTACCTCACCGCCTGGGATTGGGAAGTCGACTTCGTCATGCCGCTCGACTTCGACGACGGCGTCACCGGCCCGCAACCCGTCCTCGCCGGCGGCTTCCCCACCGCCGGCCAGCATCGCCTCGGCCTCCGCGTCTCCGACGCCACCGCCTCGTCTTCCCACAGCTCGGCCTGACCAACCTCACCGCCGATGACTTCACCACCGCTTACGTCTACGAACGCGTCGTCGCCGACCTCCGCACCCGCGCCAAGGAAAACAAGATCCAGCTCGTTTGGACCCCCGTCGGCGATTACGCCGCCGTCCTGCGCAGCACCACCAGCCCCACCCGCGGCTTCACCGAGATCGGCCGCACCGACAGCCGCTACGCCACCTTCCTCGACACCAACGTCACGCTCAACGTCGAGTACTTCTACCGCCTGGTCGTCTATGCTCACAGCCGCCCCAGCCCCCTCGGCGTCTCCGATGCCCGCCTCGCCGTCTCCCGCCCGCGCGACGCCGACAACCGCCCGCCCGCCTTCCTCGATACCCCCCGCGCATCGCGCGCGTCGGCGAGCTCTACGAGTTCGCCCTCCAGGCCGCCGATCCCGAGAACGACCCCATGACCTTCGCCCTCCTCGCCGGGCCCGCCAACTTCTCCGTCGAGGCCGCCTCCGGCATCGTCCGCTTCACGCCCACCCAGGACCAGCTCGGCGCCCAGGCCGTCTCCCTCGAGGTGCGCAACGATGCCGGACGCGACGTCCTCAGCTTCGACCTCGTCGTCTTTCCCGCCCAGAACGCCCCGCCCGTCGCCGCCGCCAACGGCCCTTACGCCAGCCTCACCGGCCAGCCCGTCCAGTTCTCCTCCGCCGGCACGCGCGATCCCGACGGCCAGCCGTTGCGCGTGTTGTGGAATTTCGGCGACGGCAGCACCTCCACCAACCCGAACCCAATCCACGTCTACAACGCCCCCGGCCGCTACCTCGCTTCCCTGTTCGTGAATGATGGCTACGGCGGCACCGCCCGTGCCCGCGCCAACGTCGAGGTCTCCCGCCCCAACCGCCCACCCACCATCGCCCTCGCCGGCGCCCCGTCCTACACCGTCCGCCTCGGCGAAGCCCTGTCCCTCGACGCCTCCGCCTCCTTCGACCTCGACGGCGACCCGCTCACCTTCACGTGGATCTGGGACGACGGCCAGACAGGTACGGGCGCCGCCCCCAGGTCACCCATACCTACACCGCCCAGGGCACGTTCCTCGCCCAGCTCATCGTCGCTGACAACCGCGGCGGCGCGGCCACCCTCGACTTCACCGTCACCGTCGGTCCTGCAAACCTCCCCCCGTCATCGCCTGGGCCGTCTCCGACACCACCCCGCTCGCGCTCGACGAGGTCCTGTTCGACGCCACCGCCACCACCGATCCCGAAAACGACCCGCTCACCTTCGAGTGGGACTTCGGCGATCGCACCCGCACCACCGGCCCGCTCGTCACCCATGTCTTCCGTGACGTGGCCACCAACGTCGTCACCCTCACCGTCAGCGATGCCCGTGGCGGCCGCTCCACCCGCACCACCACCATCACCACTCGCAACGCCCCCGCCGACTTCACCAGCCAGCCGCCCCTCCTCGTCCGCGCCGGCCAGCCCTACTCCTACACGCCCGTCGCCACCGACCGGAACGGCGACACCCTCCGCTTCGAACTCGCCCAGGGTCCCACCACCATGGCCGTGGACCCCGCCACCGGTACCCTCGACTGGCTCCCCGGGGAGGCCGACGTCGGACCGCACCCCGTCGTCCTCCGCGTCACCGACGCTCGCGGCGACGCCGCCGAACAATCCTTCACGCTGGTCGTCACCACCCCCGCCGGGTCCGAGGTCGACCTCGAGCCCGTCGCCATCGTCATGACTAACGTCACGGTCGACCCGCAAACCCTCGCCCTCGGCGGCACCGTCCGCGTCGAACTGCGCAACAACGGCGCCGACGAAGTCCCCGTCCCCTTCACCGTCTCCGTCCTCGTCGACGTCGATGCCGACGGCACCTATGCCCCCGAACTGGATCGCATCGTGGCCTTCGGCACGGTCCCCGCCGGCCTGCGTCAGGGCTTCGTGGCCTGGATCGAAATGGGCCTCGCCGGCCAGGCCCTCTTCGCCGGCGCCCCCCTCTCCGCTTTCGTGGACAGCGAAAACGTCGTGCCCGAATACGACGAGAATAACAACCTCCGCCGTGCCGGCTTCAACCTCCCGACCAACGTGCCGCCGGTCGTCGACCTCACCGCTTCCTTCCTCCAGGTGGACCGCTCCGGCCTGCCCGACCAGGCAGCCCTCACGGCCCGCCTGGGCAATGCCGGCCGGGTGACGTTGCCGCCCGGCGCGCCGCTCGCCTTCTACCGAGGTGACCCGCAGGCCGGCGGCACCTTGATCGGTGTGGCGCTCTCCACCCAGACCCTCGCCCCCGGCGCCTTCCAGGACCTCCGCGTCGAATGGCTCGCCCCTGCCATCGCCTCCCACACCATCTTCGTCGTCGCCGACGACCGGGGCGACGGGACGGGCCTCTACACCGAGATCAGCGAAACCAACAACCGCTTCAGCGCCCCTGCCGACCTCACCGCCAACGAGCCACCCCTCGCCGACGCCGGCCCGGACCAACGCGTCGCGCTCGGCGACTACGCCGTCTTCAACGGCCGCGGTTCCCGCGATCCCGAAGGCAAGCCCCTCTCCTACCGCTGGTCGCTCCGCTCGCTCCCCATGGGCAGCCGCGCCCGCCTCAACGCCGCCGACACCGAACAGGCCTGGCTCCAGACCGATGCCCCGGGCGAATACGTCGTCGAACTCGTCGTCCATGACGGTGTCCATCCCAGCGCCGCCGATACCGCCACGGTCCTCGCCGAAGACCCGACCGCCAACCGGCCACCCGACATCACCTCCACGCCCGCCTTCCAGGCGATGACCACCGTCCTTTACGAGTACCCCTCCAGGCCTCCGACCCGGATGGCGACCCGCTCACCTACCGCCTCGGCCAGGCCCCCGCCGGCATGACCATCGACCGCAACACGGGCCTCCTCCGCTGGACCCCGACCGCCACCGGCACCTTCTTCGTCAGGCCATCGTCGAAGACCCCGCGGGGCCGGTCGCTCCCAAAGCTGGTCCATCACCGTCCTCACCTACGCCAACCTCCCGCCCGTCTTCACTTCCACCCCGCTCTCACGGCCTCCCCCGGGGTTCCGTACACCTACACCCTTACCGCCACGGACCCGAACCGTGACCCGGTCACTTTCGCCCTCACTCAGGGCCCCCAAGGCCTCAGTCTCAATGCCGCCAGCGGTGTCGTCTCCTGGACCCCGACCGCCGCCCAGTTCGGCAGCCATCCCGTGACGCTCACCGCCAGCGACAACCAGGGCGCCACCGCCACCCAGAGCTTCAACGTCGTCGTCTTTGACGCCGCCACCGACGGCCCCGTCGTCCAACCCATCCCCGACCAGACCGTCATCGCCCCCGCCGCCTTCACGGCAATCCCGCTCGATCCGTACGTCTTTGATCCGACCGATCCCGACGCCGCCCTCACCTGGACCGTCTCGGGCGCCACCGCACTCTCCGTCTCCATCGACGAAAATCGCGTCGCCACCATCACCTATCCGCCGGGTACCCTCACAACCGAACGACTCACCTTCCTCGCCACCGACCCCGGCGGGAAGTCCGGTTTCGCCACGGCCAGCTTCACCGTGCGCAGCAGCGATCAACCGCCCGTCGCCGCCTTCGCCAACCTCTCCAACACCGAAACCACGCTCATCGAAACCGGCTTCTTTGCCTCGACGGCACCGCCGATGACCCGGACGCCATCGACCCCGTCGCTTACCGCCTCACCTTGTTTGATGCGGACGGCGCCCGCGTGGCCGATGTCACGCCACCCCCGTCAACGCCGCGGGCTGGCATCAAGGTCGTGTCGCCGCCGGCGGTAGCCTGGGCACGCTCGACCTCACCCTCGTGCGCAACGGCTCGTACACCCTCCAGCTCGAAGTGCGCGGCGGCAACCTCACGGCTTACGCGGCGGCCCCCTCACTCTCAACTCCGGCCTCAAGATCGGCCACTTCACCTTCAGCCAGCAGGATGCCGTCGTCCCCGTGGGCGGCGTCGCCATTGGCATCGTCCGCACCTATGACTCCCTCAACCAGGCCGCTGGCGACTTCGGCTACTCCTGGACTTACTCCGTCACCGACCTTGGCGTCGTCATCGATGAGCAGCGCGCCCGCGTGCAGGACCTCTTCGGCGATTTCTTCAGCCTCCGCACCGGCGGCGGCCGCGACATCACCCTCGACATGCCCGACACCGGCCGGCGCGTCACCTTCAGCTTCTCCATGGTCCCCGCTGGCATGTTCCGACTCCGCGCCGTCTGGACTCCGCCTCCGGGCATCAACGCCACGCTCGTGCCCACCGTCTCACCCAACCTCGTCTCCCTCTGGAACCTCCAGTACTGGGAAGCCGCGCCCATCGAGACCGGCCTCGACGGGTTCGACTTCCCCGGCTTCATCCTCACCCTGCAGGATGGCACCCAGTACCGCATCGACCGCGAGTACGAAGGCAGCCACTTCATCGCCAGCGAGTCCGCCATCGGCAGCTACGTCGATGCCTACGGCAAACCTTACCTCAGCCGCATCACCGGCCCCGCCGGCGAACGCACCCAGTTGGTCCGCGAAGGCACGCTCCTCAAGAGCATCGACCAATACGACCCCCAGGGCGCCAGGCTCAAGTCCATCGTCTTCCAGCGCGATGCCCAGCGCCGCATCACCGCTGTCTACACCCCCGAGAACCTCGACGCCGCCGGCGACCCCGCCGGCCCGGCCACCGTCACCTACGCTTACGACGCCGCCGGCCATCTCATCAAGGCCAGCGTCCTGACCGATGCCCGCGATCCCCAACAGCCGGTCTACGCCACCACCACCTACGTCTACGGCCACCGCCGCTTCCCGCATTACCTCACCGAAATCCAGGATCCGCGCGGCGCTGGCGCCCGCATGGAATACGACGCCCAGGGCCGCCTCGTCGCCACCGTCGACGCCCAGGGCCGCCGCACCGAAATCCAGCATGACCTTGGCGCCGCTACCGACACCATCTACGACCGCCTCGGTAACCCCACCGTCCTCGCCTACGACGAACGCGGCAATGTCGTCGCCAAGGTCGATGCCCTCGGCGGCGTCACCCGCACCCTCTACGACGCCCAGAACAACCCGCTCGCCGAGATCGATCCGCTCGGCCAGACCAACCAGTTCACCTACAACAGCGCCGGCAACATCCTCTCGTCCACCGACCCCCTCGGCCAGGTCACCCGCTTCACTTACGACGCCCGTGGCCAGGTCCTCACCACCACCGACCCGCTCGGCCAGGTGACCCAGTTCGAATACGACGAGCGCGGCAACGTCACCGCCGTCACCGACGCCGAAGGCCATGTCACCCGCCGCACTTACGACGCCGCCAACCACCTCACCAGCATCACCGACCCCGCCGGCCACATCACCCGCCTCGAATACGACGCCGCCGGCCATCTGGTCGCCCAGACCGATCCCCTCGGCCACGTCACCCGCTTCACCTACGACGCCGCCGGCAACCGCACCAGCGAGTCCACCGTCGTTACCCTCCTCTCCGGCGCCCTGCGCACCAACACCGTCACCACCATCTACGACGCCGCCAACCGGCCTGTCGCCGTCACCGACGCCGCCGGCAACACCACCTACACCGAGTACGATCCCCTCGGCCAGATCGTTGCCACCCTCGACGCCCGCGGCCAGCGCACCGAGTACACCTACGACCTCCTCGGCAACCGCACCGAAACCCGGTACCCCGACGGCACCACCCGCCGCGCCCTCTACGATGCCGCCAGCCGGCTCATCGCCGAAACCGACCGCGAGAACCGCACCACCTATTACGAGTACGATGCCCTCGGCCGCCGTACCGCCATCGTTTACCCCGCGGACGCCTCCGGCAATCACCCCACCGTCCGCTTCGAGTACGACGCCGCAGGCCGGCAAACCGCCGTCATCGATGAACAGGGCCAACGCACGTCCTACGGCTACGACGCCGCCGGCCGCCAGGTCGCCATCACCAACGCCCTCGGCCACGTCACCCGCCTCGAGTACGACCCCGCCGGACGCCCCGTCTCCGAAACCGATCCCCTCGGCCGCACCACCCTCTACCTCTACAACAAGGTCGGGCGCCCCATCCGCACCGTCTTCCCCGACGGCTCCAGCCGCCGCGCCGAGTACGACGCCCTCGGCCGTGTCATCGCCAGCATCGACGAAGCCGGCGCCACCACTCGATTCGAGTACGACGCCAACGGCCAGCTTACCCGCGTCATCGACGCCCTCGGCCAGTCCACCGTCTACGCCTATAACGAGGCCGGTCAACCCACCCTCCAACGCGACGCCAACGGCCACGAAACCCGCTTCGAGCCCGAGACCTGCTGCGAGCGTTCCTCCATCGTCCTGCCCCTGGGCCAGCGCCTCACGATGAGCTACACGGCCGGCCTGCTCACCGCCGTCACCAACTACAACGGCCAGGTCATCCGCTACGAATACGACGTGAACGAGCGCCTCAGCGCCAAACGGTTCCCCGACGGCAGCGCCGTCCAGTTCACTTACTCGCCCATGGGCCGCCTCCAAAGCGCCCGTGACAGCCGCGGCCTCACCCGCTTCGAGTACGATGCCCGTGACCGCCTCACCCGTCAGATCAACCCCGACGGCCAGACCATCCGTTACGCCTACGACCCCGTCGGCCGCCGGACCCAGATCGTCACCGAAGGTCCCCAGGCTGCCGGCCCCTCCGTCACCGCCTACGCCTACGACGCGGTCGGCCGCCTCGTCACCGTCACGGATCCAGACGGCGGTATCACCCGCCACCACTACGACGCCGCCGGGAACCTCCTCCTCCAGGAACTGCCCAACGGCCTCGTACGCTCGAACACCTTCAACCTCCGCAACCAGCTCACCGCCGTTGAACACCGCCACGGCGCCGAAACCGTGGCCGGCTTCCATTACACCCTCGGCCCCCTCGGCCACCGCATCGGCGTCGTCGAACACAACGGCCGCACCGTCCACTACGAGTACGACGCCCTCCAGCGCCTCATTCGCGAAAGTGTCTTCAACGACCCGGCCGGCTCCAACCGGACCAACACCTACGCCTACGACCCGGTCGGCAACCGGCTCGCCTGGTCCCTGGCCTCCTCCCTCGGCCTCGAAGAGCACCGCACCTACGCCTACGACGCCAATGACCAACTCCTCGCCGAGACCAACGTGCTCAGCGGTGACGTCACCCGCTTCACCTACGACGCCAATGGCAACACCCTGTCCCGCAGCAACGCCCTCGAACAGGCCACCTACGCCTGGAACACCGACGACCGCCTCGTCGGCGCCCGCGTCACCGACGCCCACGGTGTGACGCGCACGCTCCGCTATGAATACGACGAGAACGGCATCCGCGTCGCCGCCCACGTCGTCGAAGCCGGCCAGACCAACACCACCACCTACCTCGTCGACCGCAACCAGACCTTCGCCCAGGTCCTCGAGGAATGGCAGTCCCTCAACGGCCAGGCCCCCACCCGCACCGCCGCCTACACCTACGGCCAGCAGTTGATCTCCCAGTCCCGCGGCGGCGTCGCCTCCTACTACCACGCCGACGCCCTCGGCAGCACCCGCGCCCTCACCGGACCCGCCGGCGAACTCACCGACCGCTACGACTACGATCCCTACGGCCGGACCCGGCTCGAACTCGGCAACACCCCGAACCCCTACCGGTTCGCCGGTCAGCAGCGCGACGCCGTCCTCGGCCTCGATTACCTGCGCGACCGCTACCTCAGCGTGGCCCACGGCCGCTTCTACGGCCGCGACCGTGCCGAGGGCTTGCGCCCGCGCCCGGTCACCCTTCACCGCTACCTCTACGCCGAAAATGACCCGGTCAACCGCTTTGACCCGACGGGGCAGTTCTCCCTTAACGAGCTCGGCATGGTCCAGGCGATCTCCGGCATCCTTCGCAACATCCAGGCCTCGTTCAACACGGCCTACGGACTCTGCCGCGCCAAGGGGTGTGATCGAGACGGCCAACACCGTGTACATGCTCGGCGGACTCGCCTTGGCTGCCTACGAACTCTCCGATCACATCAACGCGTTCTACGGCACGCGGCTCACCGGCTCCCTTCCCAGCATCGCCCGCGGTTGGGATCTCAAACCCATCCTCCCCGACCGCATGGCGGTCCTGAAGAAGATCGAACTGCGTCTGCAAGTCAGCGGCGGACCCCCGGTCACCGCATCCGTGGGCATCGCCATCAACATCGGTCCGGTCGAGAGCCGCACCTCCTACAACCTCATCACCGGCAGGGTCGAACAACAGGTGGGCGGCGCCGTGGCCCTGCCTCCCATCAAGGTTTGTGGCATCACCGTCGCCGAGATGAGCCTCAAGATCCGTGGCTCCGCCGCCTCCGGCGCGACCAGTGGCCTCGGCATCGGGCTCCGCGTCGGACTGGAAGCCAAGATCGTCGGCAACCGGCTCATCTCCGTCCCCCTCATCGGCCCCCCAGATCTTCTGAGCGGCAATGGGGTCAAACATTGACATTTGACATTTGGCCACGCTTGCGCGGTGCGGCCCGCACCGCCGGATCTGCAGGGCGGAGACGGCCGCGTTGACACCGATTGCGTGGATCCGCCACCGACGGGCCTGGGTCCGGGCGCCCGGATTCTGCATTCCCGATAATTGTCAAATGTCAATGTTTGACCCCATTGCCTCGCGCAGGATTCAAGTCGTCACTCGCGTCCGCCGGCTCCTTGCGCGACTCCTGGCACGCTTCGCGGGCAAAGACCCTCAGGCAGAGTCTCGTGACCTCGACTCCTACCTCAACTTCCGGTAGGAGCCGACGCCAGGAGGCTCACCTCTTGGGCTGTGTTACCGATTTGTAACCGTTCAGTCGCCGGTTTGTGAAACGGCCGGCCCACCCTGTCCCGCATCTATGGACGGCTGGCGACAGTGGGCGCTGGTGGCGTGCGCTGGACTTGCCTGGTCCGCCGGGGCGGCGGGAGCAGGCGATTCGGCCGTGACCGCGACGCGCACGGTGCTGGAGCAGTGGGTGCAGACTCACCAGTTGCTCGCGCGGACCCGTGTGGACTGGGCGAGGGACAAGGACCTGCTCGAGCGAACCCGCGCCCTCCTCCAGCGGGAACTGCAGGGGCTCGAGGAGCAGGCGACCCGACTCGAGACGAACCAGCGGACGATGGCGGGCGAGCGGGCCGCGGCCGAGGCGCAGGACACTCTTTTCCGCGCAGCACTCGACGGCGTGCGCGGGCCACTGGCCCAGGTCGAGATGAGGATCCGTGCCCTCGAACCCGTCTTCCCCCTGCCCTGCGCACCACGGTCCAACCGCTTCTCAACCGGCTTCCCGCCACGCCCCACCCCACCAACGTGACGGTGGCCGCGCGCCTGCAGGCGGTCCTGACGCTGCTGAGCGAAATCGACAAGTTCAACGGCACCCTCACGCTCGCCGAAGAGACCCGCCCCGACCCCCAGGGCAAGGCGGTGGCGGTGGACGTGTTGTACGCCGGCCTCGCGCAGGCGTGGTTCGTGGACAAGACGGCCACGTTTGCCGGGGTGGGTGTTCCTGGCGCCACGGGCTGGAACTGGACCCCGCGTCCGGAGTTGGCCAGCGCCGTCGCCCGTGCCATTCGCGTGTACCGCAACGAACTCCCGGCCGCGTTCGTCGCCCTCCCCGTCGAACTTCCGTGAGCCACTCTCCCATGCAGCGCCGCTTCTCCTGCCTCCTCGGTCTGGCGCTGGCGGCGACCGGCCTGGCGGGCTCGCCGGCCGCGACACCGGACATCCTCGCGGCCGATGCCCGGCAGGACCTCCAGGCCGTGCTGGCCGAACTCGCCACGCTCCGCACCCAGATCGAATCGGAACGGCTCCCCCTCGCCCGGGAGGTTAGCGATCTCGAGCAGCAGTTGGTGGCCCGCCGCGCGGCGTGGCAGCAACAGCAACGCGAGGAGGGCAACCAACTGGTCCTGTTCAACCTGCTCAAGGCCGAGGTCCATGCTCGCAGCAACGAAGTCCGGTTTCTCGAGGCCTTTCTGACCGAGTACCGTCGGGCCTTCGAAACCCGGCTCCACGTCAGCGAGCGCCCACGATACGAGTCCCGTCTGGCAGCCGTCCGCGCGGCCACGGACGCGGTTGAAGCGTTGCCGGCCGAGCGGCTCGGCGCGCAATTGGGCTTCCTGGAGACCGCGCTCGAACGGGTCGAACGAAGCGTGGGCGGCGATGCTTTCGAAGGGCAGGCCCTTACCAGCGACGGGCACCTCGAACGCGGCCGGTTCGTGTTGGTGGGTCCGGCCGGCTATTTCAGCAGCGCCGAGAGTCGCGCCGTCGGCGTGGTCGAGGAACGGCTCAACTCGGCCGAACCCAACGTGGTGCCGATCCCCGCCGAATTCACAGCGGGGCTTCGCGAATTCGCTGCCGCATCCCGCGGCTCGCTGCCGCTGGACCCCACCCTGGGCAACGCGGTGCGGCTTCGCGCCACCCGGGACAGCCTGGCCGAGCACGTCGCGAAGGGAGGGCCCGTGATGGTCCCGATCCTCCTGCTGGGTGTGGTGGCACTGGGCATCTTCACGGCCAAGTGGCTTCAGGTGGGTCGCGTCCGGGTGGCCACCCCGGCGGACCTCCATCTCATCCTGACGTCGCTGATCGCCGGTCATCGCGAGAAGGCTGCCCGGCATGCCCGATCCCTGGCGGGTCCGGTGGGCGAGATGCTCGGGATGGCCGTGCAGCATGCAGACGAGCGCAAGGAGTACATCGAGGAGGTCATGTACGAGAAGATGCTGGCCACCCGGCCCCGGCTCGAACGCTGGGTGCCCTTTCTGGCGCTGGCCGCGGCGGCGGCCCCGTTGCTCGGGTTGTTGGGCACCGTGACCGGCATGATCAACACGTTCAACATGATCACGGTGTTCGGCACGGGGGATCCGAAGACGCTGGCGGGGGGATCTCCGAGGCGCTCATCACCACCGAGTTCGGGCTGGTCGTGGCCATTCCCTCGCTGCTTCTCCACGCCGTGATTTCCCGCAAGGTGAAAGGGGTCCTGGGCAGCATGGAACAGATCACCGTCGGCTTCATCAACGGCCTGCCGAGTCCCACAGCGGAAACCCTCACCCTCGAAAGATCATGATGACGCGCATTCTGGACATTTGGACCGCGGGCGGCTGGGTCATGTGGCCGCTGCTCGTTGTGTCGCTGCTGGTGTTTGGGGTGGGTCTGCGCCTCTGGCTGGACCTGCAACGCCGCCAATTCCGCCGGCTGACGGACGCCGAGTGGCAAGGCTGGGTGCATCGTCCCGAGGCGGGTCAAGGCGAAGTTGGCGAGCTGATCCGCTACGCGCGAGAGGGCCAGTCGAGCGAGGAGATCAACCTGCGCTTCGCCGAGGTGACCGCCGCCCAGTTGCCCCCGATAGACCGGCGTCTCTCGACGCTGGGCACGCTGGTGGCCGCGGCCCCGCTGGTGGGTCTGCTTGGCACGGTTTTCGGGATGCTGGTCACCTTCCAGGCTCTGGCGGCCGGGGGCGGGGGCCGGGTCACCGAGGCGATGGCTGACGGGATTTCCCAGGCGCTGTTCCCGCCGGAGGTCGGGTTGTGCATCGCGCTTCCCGGTCTGGTGCTGGCCCACCTGATTCGCCGGCAGCGGCAGGAGTTCGAGGCCTTTCTGGCGCGGCTCGAGAGCTACACGATCCAGCATCATCGCCGGACCTTGCCGCCCGCGACACCGGCGGCCGAGGCCCCGACCCTTGAGCCGGTCCGCGGTCTGATGCCCGCGCCGTTGCCCGCATGAGGTATCGCCGCACCATCGCGGACGCGGAGGAACTCACGGAGATCAACGTCTCGCCGTTGATCGACATGGTCTTCATCCTCCTCATCTTCTTCATCGTCACCACGGTGTTTGTGGAGGAAACCGGCACGGAGGTGGACAAACCGCAGGCCATGACCGCGTCGCAGCTTGAGAAGAACAGCATTCTGCTGGCCCTCACTGCCAAGGGCGAGGTCGTCTATGGTGGCAAGGAGATCGGCGTCGGCGGCGTCCGTCCCGTTGTCAGCCGCTTGTGCCAGACCGAGCCGATGCCCGTCATTATCCAGGTGGACAAGCACGCGAGTGCGGGATTGCTGATCCGCGTCATGGATGAAGCCAAGCTCGGCAAGGCCAGGAATGTGAGCATTGCAGCCGAGCCGGGCAGTTCTTGACGTGTCCCCTGGCGCCCTGCCCGACCGGCCATGCGACGGGTCTATCATCCTCCCGCCCCGCGCAACGACCTGCCCTTCGCCTTCCTCGGCGCGGCCGGCCTGACCCTGCTTGTGTTCCTGGTCCTGCCGCTCACCCAGATCGTTTCTGAACGCCGCGAGTCGTTGATCCCCATCCGACCGACCGACCTCACCCAGGTCGAGGAACCGCCGCCACTGGATGAACCGCCTCCCCCTCCGCCCGAGCCTGAGCAGCCGCCCGAGCCGCCTCCCAGCCTCGCGGACACCCCGCAGCCGCTCGACTTGAACGTCAGCCTTGAGGTCGTGTTCGGTTCCGGCGGCGCCTCGCCACCGGCCCAGGGGCCTTCCAGGACCTGGCCGCCGAATCGGCTGCGCTCGAGGCGTTCAGCGTGGCCGATCTGGAGAAGCGACCTGAGTTGCTCGCCGCCGTCCCGCCCCAGTACCCCGAAGCCCTGCGCAGGGCCCGGGTCGAGGGGACGGTCACGGTGGTCTTCGTTCTGGACGAGACTGGCCGCGTGGAAGACCCGCGCGTTGAAAGCTCGTCGCACAAGGAGTTCGAGACCCCCGCCCTCGAAGCCGTGCGCAAATGGAAGTTCAAGCCCGGCATGAAAGATGGCCAGGCGGTGCGCACGTATCTCCGCCAACCGATCCGGTTCCGGGTCCCGGCTTCGGGTTGATATGAAACCGCGACCCATCGTAGGCGCCGACGTCAGGAGGCGAAGTGGGGATATCGTTGGCCCCCAAACGCCTCCTCACGTCGGCGCCTACCACGGACATGAAACGCCTTGGCCGAAGCCTTGTTCACCCGACCATGAATGATCTCTGTTCCCGTCCGCTTCACACCCGCCTCGGGTGGCTCGCCTTGAGCCTCCTCCTCGCCGGGTCGGCGCCAGCCTGGAGCGCCTCGCGTACAAAGAAGTCCGCCCCCGGCGAGGATCCGGCGGCCGCGCTGGCCACGACGCCGGCCACGGCCAGTTCCCGGTTCGCTCCTCTCCCTCCGGAACATCCGTTGGCCGACCTGTGGAACGATCCCGAGTTCACCCGCCGGCTGGTGGGCAGTTACGGTTTCCACCCGCAGCTCGAGCCACGCCTCACCCCGGAGGAGCAGGCCCGTTACCGAGACCGCATCCTGCCGCTGTTACGCGAAGACCCGAAGCGGGCCATCCCCGAGCTCGAGGCGGCGATCAACCCCCAGGCCAGCGCCACGTTCGACTACACCCTGGCGACGATTCATTTCCAGGAAGAGGATTTCGCGGCCGCGATCCGCCATTACGAGGCGGCCCTGGCGAAGTTCCCGGATTTCCTCCGGGCCCAGCGCAACCTCGCTCTCGCGCTGGTGCGCGACGGCCGGTATGCCGACGCGATCCGCCCGCTGACCCGGACGCTCGCGTTGGGCGGGGCAGACGGGAAGATCTTCGGCCTGCTCGCCTTTGCCCACGTCAGTCTGAACCAGTTTGTCGCCGCTTCCGCCGCCTACCAGCAGGCGCTCCTCTTCGAGCCGGAAAACCTCGACTACCAACTCGGCTTGGTGAAATGCCAGGTGGCCACCGCCCATTACGACGCTGCGTTGGCGCTCCTCAACGAACTCATCGAACGTCATCCCGACCGGGAGGCGCTCTGGTCGCTCCAGGCCAACCTCTACATCCAGAAGAACGACCTGCCGCGCGCCACCGTCACCTACGAGATGCTGCGCCGCCTTGGCCGGGCTACCCCTATGCACCTCAGTCTTCTGGGGGACCTTTACGTCTCCCAGGATGTCCCCGAGCTCGCCCTGTCCGCCTACCTCGCCGCCACGGACGCCGAGGGTGGCACAAACGTGACTCGTGCCCTGCGCGCTGCTGACGTCTTCGTCAGCCGCGGGGCCTGGGACGAGGCGCGGCGGTTGTTTGGGACCATTCGTGAACGCCTCAGCGCCGACGGGGATCCTGCCGACCAGCGCAAGCTGCTCCGCCTGGAGGCCCGGGTTGCGTTGGCGACGGGCGACGGCGAGGGAGCGATCCAGCGTCTGGAGCAACTCCTCCAGCAGAACCCGCTGGATGGCGAGGCCCTGCTGCTCGCCGGTGACCATTACCGCCAGGCGGGTGACCCCGAGCGCGCCGTTTTTCGCTACGATGCCGCCGCCAAGCTCGAAGGGTTCGCGGCCCAGGCGCTCGTCAAACATGCCCAGTTGCTTGTCGAAGGTCGTCGCTATCCGCAGGCCATCGAACTCCTCCGCCAGGCGCAGAAGCTCGAGCCGCGCGACCACGTCCAGCGCTACCTCGAGAAGGTCGAAGCGGTGGCGTCGCGCGTGGGGGGTGAGTCCGGCGACGTCAACGTGCCATGAATCGCCGTCTCGTCCCCCTGCCACCCCGGTGCCGAGCTTCCCATGAACCCTGCACGAAAAGCGGGGGTGAACCCCGCACTCCAGACGCTTCGCGGTGGGCGGAGCCCGTCCGTTCCGCGCGAAGCGTCTGGAGTGCGTCCGGTTTACCGGCGCTTTCAGGTTCATGGCCCCTGAGCAGCCTCACGAGAAACACGTCACTTCCCCCATTCCCGATGTTCGTAATCGGCGGAGGAACTCTTCGTCGTGGCTTCTCCGCCGATTACGAACATCGGGGATTAGGCTGAGGGCGGCGCTCCGTGAACCTGGGGTGCGGGCATCCTGCCTGCACCCCCCGTGGTTCGTGGCCCCTGGACCATTCAGGAAGGAACAGGTGGATTCCCATCAACCTCCGCGCGAGCCCGGGGGAGGCTTTCGCCCGGACCGCGGGTGTGGCTCTCCTTTCCGCGCCGTGTGGGACGCTGCTTGGGTTTGGATCTTCGCGATCCTGCTGCTCAGCTTTGCCGGACCACTCCGTGCCCAAGCCCCGGCGGGCGGCGCGAGCGGCACCATCGCTGGCACCGTGGCTGAGGTGTGGCAAGGGAAACCTCTTGCCGGGGTGATCGTCACTCTGCGCGGCAGCACGCTCGCCACGCGCAGCGACTCCGAAGGTCGATTTCAACTGGCTCCCGTATCGCCGGGGGTCCACACGGTCGAGTTCACCCAACCCGGCTATGCGCGTGCCGCGGTCACCGAACTCCTGGTCGCCCCGGGTCAGGTCACTCCGGTCAACCTCAGTCTCCGGCCGGAGTTCTATGAGATGGAAGAGTACGTGGTCACCGCGCCCGAGCTCGAACAGCAGGAGGCCAGCCTCCTGGCAGACCGCCAGAGTGCTGCGGCGCTGATTGAATCCATCGGCTCCGAGCGCTTCGGACGTCTGGCTGCCGGCGATGCCGCCGAGATCATGACCAAGATCACTGGCGTCGCGGTTGTGGAGGGCAAGTTCGCTGTCATTCGCGGCCTGAGCGACCGCTACAACCTCGCATTGCTGAACGGGGCGGACATCCCCAGCGCCGACCCCTATCGCCGCGCTGCCCAACTCGATCTCTTCCCGGCCGAGGTGATCGACAGCGTGGTTGTCAGCAAGACTTTCACGCCGGACCTGCCGGGCGGGTTCTCGGGTGGCGTGATGGACATCCGTACCAAGTCGTTCCCCGACCGCTTCCTCTTCAAGACGGCCGCGGGGCTGTCGTACAACACCCAGGCCACAGGCAACGACCGCTTCCTCACGTATCCCGGCGGCAGCACCGATTGGCTTGGCCTGGACGACGGCCTCCGTGGCCTGCCATCGGAACTCGAAAACGTCAGCGGCACCGACCTTCAGCGCCTCACCCAGACCGCCACCAGTGGCAGCCTCGCCATTCCCCTCGAGGAGAAGACCGCGGCTGCGGCCGAGATGGACCGGTTGGTCCGTGCCTTCGGCACGCCTTACATGGGCCCGAACCGCGACGCTCCGCCCCCGGACCACGACTTCAACGTGCTCGTGGGCGACACCCTCAAGCTCGGCGCCGTGCCGCTGGGCTGCTTCGCCGGGCTCAACTACGAGCGCGACTACCGCTTCTACGAAGACGGTATCCGGCGCCGCTACGCCCCCCGCCCCGATGGCCCGCCGGAGCTTTACCAGGATTACACCGACAGCCGGGGCAGCACGCTGGCCCAATGGTCGGCGCTGGCCAGCCTGGCCTCCCGCTTCTTCGAGCACCACGAGCTTGGCTACACCTTCCTCTACACCCAAAACGCCGAGGACACGGCCCGCAAGCTTTTCGGCCAGATCGAGAGCAGCGGTGAAGACCAGTTCAACGACCAGCGCCGCACTCACCTGAATTCGCTCCAATGGACCGAACGCCATCTCTCCGCCCACCAGTTCCGCGGCGAGCACGTCTTCCCCGCCCTACGGGACTTCCAGACCGACTGGTTGGTCTCGCTGGCCAACACCACCCAGGACGAACCCGATCTGCGCTATTTCAATTTCATCAGTTACCCCAACCCCAAGAACCCCGACGACCCGCTCCGCGGCGTGGACTTGATCAGCAACAACACACCCTTCCCTGACAAGCCCACCCGCTACTTCCGTCACCTTGAGGACGAGAACCTCAACGCCAAGCTCGATCTCACCCTGCCGCTCGAGGACGGACGCGGTTTGACTTGGAAGACCCGGGCCGGCGTCTTCGGCAGCCAGTCCGAGCGCACCTTCCTCGAGCGCACGTTCAGCTACTCCGGCGGCAACGGCAGCCTCGTGGATACCGAGACCTTCCCTTACGAGTACATGCTGGGCACCAACGCCCCGCCACCGCAGCTCGTCACCCAGGCGGGCCGTTCCCGCTACACCTTCGCCCGCAGCCTCACCTCCGTCCTCGGCAACAACTTCTACGACGGCAGCCAGGATCTCTACGCCGCCTATGGCCTCGTCGAAGTGCCGATCGTCCCCCGCCTGCGCCTGACCGGCGGCGTCCGCTACGAGACCACCCTGCTCGAAGTCCAGTCCAGTGCCTTCGGCTCCTCCCGGGTCTTCCCCGGCCAGATTGACGAGGCCGACCTCCTGCCCGCCGTGAGCCTCACGTGGGAGTTCCGGGACGGCATGAACCTCCGCCTCGGCTACAGCGAGACCGTCGCCCGGCCCACCTACCGCGAGTTTGCCCGGTATCGCAGCTTCGACGTCGCCGGCGACCAGATCGTCGAGGGCAACCCGTTCCTCGTCATGACCCACATCCAGAACCTGGATGTGCGCTGGGAGTGGTTCACCCCGGGCGGCGGACTCCTCTCCTTCGGGGGCTTCTACAAACTTCTGGAAGACCCCATCGAGAAGTTCAACGCCACCCTCAATGCCGCAGGCGAAATCCTGTGGACCTCCTCAGCCGATTTCGTCACGTTTCTCAACACCCCCGAAGCCACGGCCTGGGGTCTCGAGCTCGAAGCCCGGCAGAACCTCGCCTTTCTTGAACCGCATCTGAAGCCATTCAGCCTGGGCCTCAACGCCGCCTGGATCAACACTGAGGTCCCCTCCAGCCTGAAATCCAGCGCCTCAAGTTTCTCACCACCGGCCAGCAGGTATCCACCGCCCCTCTTCGATCAATCCCCCTACATCCTCAACGCCGACCTCTCCTACGACAACGAGCGCACCGGCACCTCGGTCACACTGGCGGGCTATTACGCGGCCGAGCGACTCGATCTGGTCGTCAACAACGGCTACGACATCTACGAACAGCCCGCGCCCAGCCTCGACCTCACCATCGCCCAAGAGCTGGGCAAGGGCTTCACCCGTCAAGTTCACCGCCCGCAATCTCCTCAACCCCGACATCGTCCGTTCCTACGCGGTCTCCGGTCCCACCGACCGCGACTACCTCTACTCCTCCTACACTCGCGGCGTCACCCTCGGCCTCTCGCTCGCGTATCATTACTGAGCGCTGCAGCGCGAGGTCTATGACTTTGCGCGGTTTCTCCGCTCCAAGGAGGCCGACCAACACTTCAACGGACTGCTGCTGAGCGAATCGGCACTGTCCAAAGACTGGCACTCACCCGAGGAGGATGCCGCATGGGCAAGCCTGTAGTCGGGGAGATGGTCGTCCTGCCTTTTCCGCAAGCGGACTCAATGCCGCTGGAGGTCAAAGCGAAGATCCGCCCACTGTTCGCCTGATGCACCCTTTCTGGCAGACGCGGAGCAACATCATCGCCACGTGCGGCCAGCTCAACGCCTCCACGTCACCGCGTTGCGCGACGGAGCCTCCGCAAGCATCATTTCGCCTTGTCGCCGATGCACTGCGACCGGCCATGCGTCGGAGTGAAGCCGATTCCACAGCGTCACGAGCTCTCCTGGTAGGAGTTCGTCAACGAAGCGGAACGCGGACGCGGCCACATAGGCGAGGTCTTTTTCGACCGCAATCCAGTGACGGCTCAGTTTTTCGGCGGCGCTGCCGGTCGTGTTCGAGCCGGCGAAGATGTCCAGCACGGTGTCGCCGGGATCGGTGAGGAATTCGATGAAGAAGGACGGCAACCTCTCCGGGAAGCGCGCGGGGTGCGGCTTCGCCCCCACGGTCGCGCAGTGACGCAGGTAGGAGGAGTTGCTCTCGGTGTTCGGGATTTGCAGGAGGTTCGACGGAATCGCACCGCCGTTATCGCTGGCGAAGTTGCCGCTGATGTCGTGGCCGGACGGGCGTTTCTTCGGGCGATCGAAGCTCGCGGCGTCTTGGAGGAGTTTTTGCATCCGCTCGGAATAGGGCACCAGCACGCGGCGCACGTCGGCTTTTGGGTAATCGGTTTTCGAGAACCACCAGAGGGTGTTCACGGAATCCTTCGCGCGGATCTTGCGCTTGTTCACCCATTCGATGGGCGACGGGAGCTTGGCGGGATTGTGCCAGAAGAACTCCTCGGCGAGGTGGAAACCGTGTTCGTCGCAGAGGCGCATCATGACACGGAAGTTGTAGAGCGAGCGCACGGGGCGTCCGCTCTGATAAGCGCCGCCCAGATCGAGCACGAAGCTGCCGGTGGGTTTGAGCACGCGGCCGATGGGTTCAGCGAATCGCAGGAGCCACTCGACGTGCGCGTCCTCGGTTTCGTTGCCGTACTCCTTCTTGCGCTGGAGCGCGAACGGCGGCGAGGTGACGACGAGATCAATGGACTCCGGCGGAAGCAGCGGCAGCAGCTCAAGCGAATCCGCAACGTAGGCTCTGCCCCATTGCGTGGTGTAAAGCGGCGTGGGCAGCGAGTGGCGCATGTTAATACTCCTCCAGGTCGTTAATCCAGCTCGCGAGGATCTTCCAGAGCACGGTGACGGCGAAGTAGACCTCGGGGTCGCGGCGGCGGAGTGATTCGACTTGTGTGACGAAGGCACTCTGGTCCTGCGTGCCGAGGATGTAGGCGACCCATCGGCGCGCATCATCATCCACCAGAAGCGGGAGCAGTTCCGGGAGGTTGACGTGACCGGAGCGGCTGAGTGCCCAAGCGATGCCGGCGCGTTAGGCGTCTTGTGCGGCTGCGAAGCTCGCCGAGATGTCTGCACCTGTGGTCGCGGCGATCTTGCGAAGCGCCCGGGCGGCCTCGATGCGGATGGGTTCAGCCAGTTCGAGGAAGACCTGGACCAGGGCGTCAACGCTCGACTGCTGCTGGAGTTCGCCGAGCGCCCACGCAGCGCCGGCGCGGATTTCCGCGTGCTGGTTTGCGTCGAGCAAAACCGCCGTGAGCGTCTCGACTGACTCAGGTGAGCGGATTTCGCCCAGGATGATGATGGCTTCGAGCCGATGTTCGAGATACTGGTCAGCGAGGGCGCGGTGAATGAACTCCATGCCGGCGGTCAGCCCAGCGCGCGCAAGACCGGCGGCAGCTTCAAGCCGCACGTAGATGTGCTCGTCCTCATCGTTGAGGCGGGAGAGAAGCGCTTGAGGGCTGCCCGTTGACTGAATGTGCGAGAGGGCTTTCGCCGCGGTGTAGCGGTCGGCGACGGACGACGAGCCAAGCATCTGGATGAAAGAACTCTCGGCGGACGTTCCGACACATGGAATCGCCGACGAAACCGGAACGACAGACGCAATGATTTGCCCCACTCGAACTGGGTCACCGACTTGAACGAGCGGCATCAGTGAAATATCACCTCGCTTCAGCGCGAGGCTGATCGCGCGCGAATCCGCACTGCGTCGGAACTGAAGGCGCGAATCCGATACAGCGGAAACGAGGCCATCGCTTCTCGCGACGACCGCGGGCCAAGTGACGCGGAGTTCGAACCCCTCTTGGGCGCCCTTTGGCTTCGTGAGAACGACGCGTTTCTCGGCGTAGGCTTTACGCAGTTCAGCGGCGGACGTGAACTGAATCAGCTCGCTGGCCTGCCAGTCAACCGGTCGTTCGCCCGACTGCGCACACAACGAGAGGGCAACCACGTCCCTATCGGCGAGTCCCTTGTCCCAACCACGCTCCGGGTCAGAGAGCGAGTGTGACATACTGATTTCCAGTTGGGTCTTGGCGCGAGCCTCAATGCGCGTGCCGCAGTTCAGGCAGAGGATGTCGGGAACGCGAAGCCGCTTGATTTTGATATGTCTCCAGATCTTCTAGCTCATCGAGCCGCGCTCGAGCTCGATAGGCCGATGGCCTTGGCGTTTCAGGCTCTCGAACACGGCGCGTGCGCCAATCGCACCGATGGCGAGCTTTTCGAGGAAGCTCTCGTCCGTCTTGAATGAGCGCCGGTTCGCCATGCGTTGCCGGGAGTGTGCGCGAATGCTGGAACGTTGACGAGTTGAACTTCCGCATTCGTCGCACCGTCGCACCGTCCCCTGCGACACCGAAACGGCACAGGCCTGTAACCCTCCCGCCGTCGCGGCGCCCTCCCCACGCGCTACGCTTCGCCCCTCGAAAGCGCCCGGCCGCTTCGCCGGGCAGGCCGATAACAAACCTGCGAACTGCAATGATGAAACGAACGATCCTGGGTTGGTTCCTGACCGCCGCACTCCTGGCGGGTAGTTCCTCCGGTGCAGCCGCCACCGTGACGGTGCAAGGCATCCTCCGCGGCGAACACACCTGGACCGCCAACAACGAGTACCTCCTGGACGGTTGGGTCTACGTCGTCGACGGCGCCGTCCTCAACATCGAAGCCGGCACCGTCGTCCGCGGCAAAGAAGCCGCCACCCAGCCCGACTACGGCGCCCTCTTCATCTGCCGCGGCGGCAAGATCAACGCCGTCGGCTCCCCCGCCAACCCCATCATCTTCACGACCCAAAGCGATGACATCTCCGATCCGTTTGACATCCCCCTGGCCGATGAAGGCGGTGGCGGCCGCGGCCTCTGGGGCGGCCTGATCCTCCTGGGCAAGGGCCTCCTCAACCGCCCCGACGCCGAGGCCTCCGGCTCAGGCCAGAATCCCGACGGCAGCTTCTACCAGCTCTACGAGGGCCTTGGCGACGCCACCGACCCCGTCACGGGCCAGGGCCTCCACCGCTGGGGCGGCAATGACAACGACGACAGCTCCGGCGCCCTGCGCTTTGTCTCCCTCCGTTATTCGGGCAAGGTCATGGAGTCCAACAAGGAGATCAACGGCTTGTCCCTGGCCGGGGTGGGCCGTGGCACCACCGTCGAGTTCGTGGAGGTCTATGCCAACGCGGATGACGGCTTCGAGTTCTGGGGCGGCGCGGTCAACACCCGCTACCTGGTCTCGGCCTTCAACAGTGATGAGTGCTTTGACATGGACCAGGGCCACGAAGGCAAACATCAGTTCTGGTTCGGTCTCCAAGCCATCAGCGGCGACGAGGGTGTCGAACTCAACGGCCAGCCCTCGGGCGGTCCCAACGCCAACCTGCCCGGCGCCCAGCCTCTGGGTCAGCATCAGATCTACAATGTCACCCTCATCGGGGAAGGCGGTCCGGGCACCGGGAGCGATGCCATGAACACGCGCAGCGAGTACTACGGGAGCATTCACAACTCGATCTTCACCCAGTTCCAGGGGCGCGATCAGGTTTCGAGCGTGCCCGGCTACCACGGCACGGTGACGCACAATCTGTTCTGGGAGAACGCCGAGGGTCGCGGGATTGTGGACCAGGCCAACAACACCTTCGCTGACCCGCGGCTGCGCCAGATCGACCGTGGCCAGAACGAAGCGCTGGACCCGCGGCCCCAGGTCGGGAGCCCCGCCTTCGAAGGCTTCAAACCCTCGCCCACGGACGGTTACTTCATCGCCGCCCCCTACAAGGGCGCTTTCGCGAATGCCTTGTGGTGCCAGGACTGGACCGCGTTGACCGACAACGGTCACTTGAAGCCGGTCGCCCACGCGCTGGTTTGCGAACAGCCGGCCGCCGCGGCTGTCGAGGGTCCCAGCCTGAGCGCCCGTCTCACAGGGAACGACTTCGTACTGTCCTTCCCCTCGACGCTCGGCGCCCGGTACCAGATCCAGTCCCGCGCCGTCGTCATCGCGGATGACTGGTCCAACGAAGGCGCACCGCTCGACGGCACCGGCGGGGTCCTCATTTTCCGGGAAGCGACCGGCAGTTCCCAGAAGTTCTATCGGGTCCGGTTGCCTTGATGGCAACGCAGTCTTGAGTTCCGGCGCGTTCGGCGCCACGTTGGCGCCATCGAACACCCCCATGCGCGCGCTGACCACTCCGCGGACGCTCGACCGCTTCGGCGAGCTTTACCACCAGATCGGCGGCATGCTCACGTCCGGCCTGACGCTGGTCCAGGGTCTCGAACTCATCCGCAACTCGCCGCCGAGCCCCGCGTTCCGCCAATCGCTCGACCGGGTCCTCGACGATCTCAAACAGGGCTTCACCTTCTCCGAAGCCCTGGCCCGGCGCCGCGGTTGGCTGCCCGAGTTCGACATCGCCCTCATGGCCGCCGGCGAGAAGAGCGGTCGCCTCGACGCCTGCTGCCAGCGCCTGGCCGAGTACTATCGCGAGCGGGCCAAGCTGATGCGCAACGTCCTCACGGACCTCGCGTACCCGGCCTTTCTCGTGCTCCTGCTCCTGCTGATCTTCCCGCCGAGCGCGCTGCCGCGCCTGGTCTGGCACGGGGACGTCGCGGGGTACCTCGCGCCCAAGCTCAAGGCGCTGGCCCTGATAGGAGCGGTCTCAGGTGGGATCTTCCTGCTCAACCAGAGCGGTCGGGCGCTGACCTGGCGCAGTCTGTGGGAGCGACTCCTGCATCACGTCCCCCTGCTGGGCCGGGCGCGGCGCTCGATGGCGCTGGCGCGGCTGACGATGGCGCTGGAGGCGCTTCTGAACGCCGGCGTGAACGTGCTCAAGGCCTGGGAACTCGCGGCGGCGGCCAGCGGTTCGCCGGCGGTGGGTCGGGCGACAGAAAAGGCGCTGCACGGCATGGCGGCCGGCGAGACCCCGGGCGAGGCGATTGGTCGGACGGGTGTGTTCCCGGGGAAGTTCGTCAGCGTCTATCGCAGCGGCGAAGTGGGCGGGCGACTGGATCAATCGTTGAACTACCTGTGCCGGGACTACACGGACGAGGCCAGCCGGTTGTACCGGCAGATGGCCGAGTGGACGCCACGGCTGATCGGGCTGTTGATCGCCGTCCTGATCGGCTACTTCGTGATCACCTTCTGGCTTGGTTATTTCGGAGGCATGCTCGACGCCCTGGATGGCGCCACGCGCGGCGAGTGACAGGTCGACACGAGACCGGTAGAGTAGAGAGGAGAGCACGGGATGAAAGGTCCGAGGACCAATGACCGCCGCTCCCCTCTCCCTCGTCGAACCGGACATGGAGATTTCCCCCATCCGGCTCTCGCCAGAGTCGTCTCTTCCAGAACGCATTCACAAACGAACCAGTCCCAACCGTTCCAAGTGCGCGTACAGGCTGACCCCCTTGCGGGCCCGCCAGCCCCGTTGACTGCGCCGCTGCAGATGCTGGCCCAACCGATACCGCACGAAGTGGTTCAGGTGCCGAAACACGTTCCGCGGGTAGCCGAGCCCAAAGTAGTTGGCCCAGCCCCGCAGGTGACGGTTCAAGCGCCCGACCAATTCCGGCAGCGGCGTGGAGCATTGCTGCGGACTGATCAACCCCCGCAACGTCTCGCGTTCCCGCGCCACCGCCTTGCGCGAGGGCACCAGGTTCCAGTAACGCTGCGGGCGGCCATACTGGTCGCGGTCCTGCCGAAACGTGTAGCCCAGAAAATCCAGGCTCTGGCCCGGTTGCCGCAGATCGAGCACGCGGGTTTTCTCCCGGTTGATCTGCAACCCCAGCCAGCCTTCCAGCTTGCCCTCGAGCCAGTCGCGCAGACGCGGACTCACGTACCGCGCCAACACCACGAAGTCGTCCGCATAGCGGACCAGCTTCGCCTTGGCCCACTGCGCCGGCCCGTCCGCCCGATGAAAGACGTGGTCGAACCAGTGCAGATACACATTGGCCAGCAGCGGACTCAGGACCCCGCCTTGCGGCGTGCCCCGGTCATTGCGCTGCACCGTCGGCGGTTTCCCGTCCTTGGGCGGCTCCACCACCGGCGCCTTCAGCCATTGTCGGATCAATCCCAGCACCGAACCGTCCACCACGCGCATCCGCAGACAGGCGATGAGCTTGTCGTGAGGAATGCTGTCGAAGTAGCCGGCCAGGTCCGCATCATACACCGCCGCCAGGCCCCCCTTCAGATGGGCCTCAATGGCTTGCAGAGCGTCGTGTGCCGAACGTCCGGGCCGAAACCCGTAGGAGCAATCTTCGAAGTCGGCTTCAAAGATCGGCTCCAGGATCAGCAACACCGCCGCCTGCACCACCCGGTCCCGCACCGTCGGAATGCCCAGCGGTCGCCATTTCCCGTTCGCCTTGGGGATGTACACCCGCCGCACCGGTTGGGCTCGGTAGGTCTTCTCCCGCAGGCTGCGTTGCAGTTCGTCCAGAAAGGCGGCTTCGCTTTCCGGCGTCGCCCCGATCTGTGCGATGCTCACTTGGTCCACGCCCGGTGCCCCGCCGTTGCGCCGTACGGCCGCCCACGCGGCTTCCAGCACTTCCGGCCGACACACCAGGCCGTAGAGACTGTAGAAGCGGAATCGCTTCTGTTGCTTGGCTTTCTGGCCCAGCTTCTGTCTCAGTTCCCGGAGGTTCGGCGGCAGGATCGCTTCCCGAAAGGTCAGCTCCTCCACCACCGGTTCTGTCGTAGGCACTTGCATACCAATCAGCCCCCGGCACCTCTGACTCGGCTTGACTCTGGCCAGGGCTCCTTCGCTCCCCTCCGACTTGATCGAAGGTTCGCCGCTACTATGAGCCCATCCGACGCCGCGATCCGGCCCCGCCGACGGTTATGGCTTCCCGCCGGGAGTGGCCCTGGACAAGCCAGGACACCGAACCGGGCCTCCCAAGTTCCGACTGGTTCTGTCCGCGCGCGCTGTCTCCTTCCACCCCGGGGAGTCCGGTGGGTGCACGTGATCGAGGCTTCCCCACCGGTGCAGGCTTCATCAAATCCGGCAGACTGGCCACTCCCGATTTCGCGTAACGAGGCCGAACCGAGTTCGCGGGACGCTACGGCTCGCGCGTTGGCCTTCCCCAGCGTCCACGGACAGGGTCGCCCCCATCCGCGTAAGGGTCGGCTACCTGGCTCTCGACCATTTACCAGGGCTAACACGTTGCAGTTAACAAGAACCATTCAGCTTGCTTGGCGCTTTCCGGATGGCACGGATGACGCAGATTCGGTGGCCCTCAGCCGGAAGACGGAAGCGTCGTTGCTCCGTGCCCTCGGCGGTTCCAGCGCTTGCCTTCGCCCCGGCACCCCGCTACAAGCTGGCCAGCATCCCGGGGCTGAGCCGCGGTCCGGCTTCCCCGGCCGCCAGGCGTATGCCCGAGAACCTGAAACTCGAAGAGGCGATTGAGTTCGCCGAGAACCCCGAGCCGCGTTGCCCCTGTGTGTTGCTGCTCGACACCTCCGGCTCGATGCAGGGCGCGCCCATCGCCGCCCTCAACGAGGGTCTCGCCGCCTTCAAGGAGCAGCTCGTCAAAGACCCCATGGCCTGCCGGCGCGTCGAGGTCGCCGTGGTCACGTTCGACAACGAGATCAAGCTCGCCCACGACTTCACCACGGCAGAGCGCTTCGAGCCGCCCCGCCTCACCGCCCAGGGCCAGACCTTCATGGGCGGCGCGATCCACAAGGCCCTCGATCTCCTCCAGGCCCGCAAGCAACAGTACCGCGCCAACGGCATCGCCTATTACCGCCCGTGGGTGTTCATGATCACCGACGGCGAACCGCAGGGCGAACCCGACAGCATCGTGGAAGCCGCGACCCAGCGTTTGAAGGGCGACGAGGCCGCCAAACGCGTCGCCTTCTTCGCCGTCGGCGTCGAGGACGCGAATCTCGAACGGCTCGCGCAGATTGTTGTGCGCACCCCGGTCAAGCTGCGCGGCCTGAATTTCACCGAGATGTTTGTGTGGCTGTCGCGCAGCATGGAAGCCGTGGCCCAGTCCCGCACGGACGAACAGGTCGCGCTCCCGCCGCCCGGCTGGGGGACGGTCTGAATCGCGCGCGCCGCCTTCCCCCGGGACGGGCGGTTTCATACGGCACAAGGAACCGCGAAGGACCGTAGGCGCCGACGTGAGGAGGCGAAGTGCCGCACCCCCTGACTCGCACCGCCTCCTTACGTCGGCACCTACTCACACCGCCTCCTTACGTCGGCGCCTACAGCGGGCACGAAGCGCCCGGGCTGAGCGCGGATTCAAGACCTTCGCCGTCGCTGGGTGAGGACGGCAGCCACGATGATGACGCCGGTCAGCATCAGCCGGCTCGCCTCCGGCACCGCATTGATGCTCAGGATTTTCTCCAGATAGCCGATGGTGAGCGTGCCGAGCAGGGTCAGTCCGATGCCGCCCCGCCCGCCGGAGAGCGGGGTGCCGCCGATGACGACGATGGCGATGGCCGTCAACTCGTAGCCTGCGCCGGCCTCGGGGTCGCCCTGCTGTTCCTGGGCCGCCTGGCAGATTCCCGCGAGCGCCGCGAGCAGACCGCTCGCCGCGTAGGCCAGCACCTTGGTTCGCAAGACCGGCACGCCCGAAAGCCGGGCAGCTTCTTCATTGCCGCCGATGGCGTACAGCTCGCGCCCCCAACGATGCCGCGCCAGCAACAGCCACGTCAGCAAGGCCGCCACCACAAAAATCACGGTCACCACCGCCACGTGATCCCCAGGATCCGGTCGTCAATCAGCCGGAACACGCCCGGCACGGGCACGTTCTCGTACCCACCGTCCGCGGTTTTCACCACCCGGGAGACCTTCATCCCGCCCGAGAGCGTCTTCGCCAAACCGCGCGCAAACACCATCATGGCCAGGGTGGCGATGAAGGGCTGGATGCGAAACCCCGCCGTGATCCCGCCTGCCACGCCTCCGCACAGTCCGCCGAAGGCCAGGCAGAGCGGGACGCCCAACCACGGCGACCATCCCCAGTGGATGCTCAGCAGCGAGAACGTCACTGCCGTCAACGCCAGCACGCTGCCCACGGCCAGGTCGATCCCGCCGCTGATGATCACCAGCGTCATGCCGCACGCCAGGATGCCGAACACCGACGCCTGCCGCAGCGCGTCCCGATGCGTGCCGGGCTTGAAGAACGCCCCGTCGGCATTGAACACACAGCCCAGCAAGCCCACCAACACCAGCGCGATCAGCGCCCGGCTCGCCGGGTTGGCCCACAATCGCACCAGCAAGGGCGGTGCGGTTTCCGCGGAGTGCACAGCTTTCACAACGGTTCAGATGATGGACCAGAGACCAGAGATCAGGGACCAGAGATCAGGGACCAGGGACTACGGACCACGGACCCCAGACCTCAGATTCCGACTCTCGCATCACCAATCAAAGCCCAAAGCTCAAGCAGGCAGGCACCGGTCAACTTTGCCCTTCGGACTTCGGACTTCGGACTTCGAACTTTCAACATCCAACGTCCAACATCCAACATCCAACGTTCAACGTTCAACCTTCAACCGCCCATTGCGGCCGCCAGGACACGCTCCGGCGTCGCTTCCGCCCGGGTCAGTTCCGCGGTCAACCGGCCGCGGTGCAGCACCACGATGCGGTCGCTCATGGCCAGCAGTTCGGGCAGCTCGGACGTGATCAGCAGGATCGCCAGCCCCTGCGCCGTGAGGTCGTTCATGAGCTGGTAGATCTCCCGCTTGGCGCCCACGTCCACCCCGCGGGTTGGTTCGTCGAGCAGGAGCAGGCGCGGTCGCGTCTGCAGCCACTTGGCCAGCGCCACCTTCTGCTGGTTGCCCCCGGACAACCAGCCCACCTCGAGCTCGAGCGACGCCGCGCGCAACGACAGCGTCGCGCCCAGCTCCCGCGTCACCGCCACCTCGCGTTCCGGCCGGCGCCAGCCGCCGGGCGAGAGCCGGGGCAGATCGGCCAGTGTGGCGTTGGCGATGATCGAGAGTGGCAGGATCAACCCGGTCGCCTTGCGGTCGTTGGTCAGCCAGGCCAGACCCTGGTCAATCGCGCGTCGCGGGGAGGCAATCTCCAGCGGTTGCCCGTCGAGCCAGGCGGCCCCGTCCACGGCGCCGGCGTAAGCCCCGAACAGGCCCGCCAGCAAATCGCTCGCCCCGGACCCCTGCAGGCCGGCCACGCCCAGGATCTCGCCCGCATGGACGCGCAGCGAAACCCCGGCCACGACCGGCCGCGCCGCGCGGTCGCCGCGCCAGACCGAGAAACGTTCGAGTCGCAGCCGCTCGGCGCCCGGCCGGGCGGCATGCCGCGGGAACTGCTGCTCGACTTCGCGCCCCACCATCCAGCGGACCAGGGTCGCGGGCGGCAGTTCGGCCGCGGGCGCCGTCCCGACGTGTTCGCCGTCGCGCAACACGCAGATGCGGTCGGCGATGCGTTCGATCTCCTCCATCTTGTGCGTGATGTAAATCAGCCCGCAGCCCCGGGCCTGGAGATCGCGGAGGAGGGCGAACAGTTTCTCGACCTCGGGGGTGTTGAGCGCGCTGGTGGGCTCGTCGAGCACCAGGACGCGGGCGTCGCGCGCCAGGGCCTTGGCGATTTCGGTGAGTTGCTGTTGGACCAGCGGCAGTTCTTCGACCCGCCGGTCCACGTCGAGGTCGAGTCCAAGCTGGTCGAGCAGTCGGCGGGCGGCCTCGCGCTGCGCGGCGTCATCCACGAATCCGCGGCGGGTGAGGGGCCGGCCGAGGAAGATGTTGTCGGCAACGGTCAGGGTGGGCACCAGGGAAAGCTCCTGGAAGATGATGGCCACGCCGAGCGCCGCGGCTTCGAGGGGCGACCGCGGGCGGACGGCGCGCCCGGCGATCTCGATGGTGCCTTCAAAGTCGGCGTGGACTCCGCCCAGAATCTTGATCAGCGTGCTCTTCCCGGCGCCGTTCTCGCCGGCCAGCACCAGCACCTCGCCGGGAAACAGGTCGAGATCGATCCCGCGCAGGACGGGCACGGGGCCGAAGCGCTTCCGGATCCCCGGAGGCGGACCAGGGGCGCCGGGACGGCTGGGGCGCTTTCGGCGGTCATGGCGGACGCGGGGAGTGTTCGACGGAACCCGGGCTCGCTTCAACCGCAAAGCGGCGTTGGCGAGTGCCGCACTCCCGACGCTGACGCGAGGTCCGCCCCGCCCGGCAGGCGCCAAGCGTTTGGAGTGCGGCGTCTTCCAGCGCCGCTTTCCGTCTTTCGCCTCCCCTGCGGAACGGCGCTTTGCCGCTTGGCGGCCCGGCGTGTCACAGGTTGGAATTGCCGCATGCAGGATGACATTGCGGCGTTGCTCGAGCTCTCGCACGAGATCGGCCGACCGGACCGTTCGCTGGCGATTCTTGGTGAGGGCAACACGTCGGTGCGGCTCAGCCCGACCCAATTCGCCGTCAAGGCCAGCGGCGGGCGTCTGGCGGACTTGCAGGCCGGGGACGTGACGGTGTGCGACACGGCCAAGCTGGTGTCGTTGCTGGACCGCAAGAGCCTGCCCGATGCCGCCTTCGAAAAGGCGTTGCTCGAGGCCCGCGTCGATCCGCAGTCGCGCCGGCCGAGCATCGAAGCCACCTTTCATGCCTGGCTGCTCACGCTGGACGGCGTCGGCTTCGTCGGCCACTGCCACCCGGTGCACGTGAACCAGATCCTGTGCTCGCCGCGGGCGCGGGACTTTGCCGAGCACCGCATGTTCCCGGATGAAATTGTGTTCTGCGGACCCGCGTCTGTGTACGTGCCCTACGCGGACCCGGGCCTGCCGCTGGCCTGGCAGATCCGGGAGCGCACGAAGGATTATTTGCGCGATCACGGCCGGGTGCCGCGGTTGATCGTGCTCCAGAACCACGGGGTGATCGCGCTCGGCGCCACGCCCCAGGCGGTGATGGCCTGCCTCCTGATGGCCGAAAAGGCGGCGACGATCTTCTGTGGGGCCGCGGCCATGGGGGGGCCGACGTTCCTGCTGCCGCAACACGTCGAGCGCATCACCGTCCGGCCCGACGAAGCCTATCGTCAGGGGCAACTCGGACTTTAGCGTACTGTCGCCATGAGCAAGGTCGCCAAGAAACGTCATTGCCCCGCTCTCGAGCGCGTCATCACCAGCGTCGAGTGTGGGGAGGGCCGCATCTCGAAGATCGCCTGCCCCGTCGGGTGCGAACACAATCCGTTCGACCCGGCGAACTACGAGCTGGCGCTCGAGGTCGAACAGCGGCTGTCCGAAAAGAGCACGGTCTGGCTGCTCGAGCACGCATCGGAACTGACCACCCTGCGGGAGGCGATGCAGCGGGCCCTGCGCGAGGGGGCGCTTGACGTGTCCAACCTGCTGATCGGCTGGCATCTGTTCGGCGTCCGGGATCAGGCGGGGTTGACCTGTGCCGAACGCTGGCAGCGCACCGGATTCGTCGGGCTGCGCAACGACGAGCGCGTGGTCTTCCAGGGTCAGATGCAAAGCCGGGTGGCCTTGCTCGAAGTGCACCGGGTTCTGGACGCCGAGACCACCGGAAGCGGTGGATCTGCTGGCGGATCCGGTCGTGCCGTTGCGCATCTGCGACCGCGGTCTGGCCGCCAAGGCCAACCGCTTCACCGTGCTCGTCGGTTCCATCTATCCACTCCCGTTCTACTGGCGGATCAGTGGTGCCGCCAGTGTCCTGCCCTCGATGGAACCTTTCGATGCGCTGGAGGTCGTCGAGGAAACCGTCCGCCACCTCGGCGGGCCCACCGAACGCCCGGCGCTGGTCCGCTGGCTCTTCGAACATGCGGCCCGCTTCATGGAGGCGATGCGTGCGACCGCGTTGTTCCGGCGGCGCGCCCTGATCTCCAGCCTGGCTGCCGAGTGGGGCACTGCCACCTATCGACCGCGCCAACCCCTCGCGGCGCTGTTGGCGCGCCTCGACGCCTCCAGCGAGGTCCAACGCGAATTGCTGAATCGCGACGAGATCACCGACGACCGCCTCGTCGAGTACACTTGGTTTGATCCCACACCCGGGGTCGAACTGCACGTCACCGGAAGCCGACCGTTGCTGGGTTCGGTCCGTTTCGGCCACAGCCTGTGCCGGCTCAGTGCCATCGGCATCGATCGGCTCGCCCGCCTGCGCCATGCCTTCGAGCAGCTCATGGGCGGCGACGTGGAGTTCGTGTCGGAGATCCGCGACGATATGGTGGATCGCTTCCTGCGCGAGGAACCCGGCTTCAACGAGGCGCTGGTGCCGCCGCGTCTCCGCGAGAACCCGCAGCGACTGGCGATTGCCACCTCGATGCTCACCCAGCCGACCACGTCCGGCAGCACCCCTCCCTCGAGCGAGGAACTGCTGCTCGAGCAGGATCGCCGGTTCCCGGATGAACCCGTGCCTGCCCTCGAGAACCACACGCCCCGCCAGGCGGTCGCCGACCCGCGATTGCGACCCCGGGTGATCCGGCTGATGAAGGACCGCATCCGCTCGCTGGACGAGCGCAACCGGGCCTCGGGCCGGCAGGATGACCTCAACTGGCTCGTGCGCGAGTTGGGCCTCACCGAGATTCTCTTCGACCCGCCCCGCCCCGCCCCCCTGCCGACTGACGCGGAGGAGGAACCATAGGAGGGGCCGGGTTCGCCACCTGGAACCCTGGAGCTTCCCCTGGGCAGATCCAAGAGAACCACGGCGCTTTCCAATCCCCGATGTTGGTAATCGGTGAAGGGACGCTTCGTCTTGGATTCTCCACCGATCACGAACATCGGGGATGGGGCTGAGGGAGGCGTGAACCCTGGAACCGCAGTTGCCTGGAACCCAACGAAGCGGGCATCGCGTTCATGAAACGACGTCCCGGTTGACGTCGTGGCGTGACACCGGAGGCGTCCAAGACGGCTGACCTTCATTCGGGATGCGCTTGGCACCGGACGACCGCCTCCGGGGGAGGCTCGCTGGCGGACTGGCTCCCCATCTGGCCAGGCTCTTGCTACCATCCCACCCGAACTGTGCGAGATCGAAGTGCGAAGCCCGGATGGTGGTTGGGAGGGGTGGTGGCCCTGGCCACAGGCGCTTGTGTTGGTGCGGCCGGAGGCGGCGACGCGGAATGGACCCTGGACGAGACGTTTCGGCCGGCGATCACGACCCGCCAGGGCGCCGTCCTGTTTGCCGTGGCAGCACAGCCTGACGGCAAGGTGCTCATTGCCGGTGACTTCGCACTCGTGGGAGGCGTGCCGCGGGCCGGGGGTGGCGCGCCTGGAAGCCGATGGGGCGGTGGATCTTGCCTTCGACGCCGGGCGGGGCGTCGATGGCCTGGTATACGCCCTGGCCGTGCAACCGGACGACGGCAAGGTGTTGATCGCCGGTCAATTCACCGCTGTCGACGGGGTCCCGCGCGGGGGCTTGGCGCGACTGCATCCGGACGGCAGACTGGACCAAAGGTTTCGCCCCTTGCTTGAGGGACCCACGGGTGCCTATGTCAGCGTGCTCTGGCTGCAATCCGACGGACGGATCCTGGTCGGGGGAACTTCCGCAGTGTGGCGGACCAGCCGCGTCCCGGGTTGGCGCGGCTCACGGCCGAAGGGTACCTCGATCGCGGGTTCGATCCGGCGGCAGGGCTTGAGGGCGGGGTGGCCCATGACCTGGCGCAGCAAGCCGATGGCCGCATCCTCGTGGGCGGCAGCTTCACCCACGTCGGTGGCGTTCCGCGGGCGGGGTTGGCGCGGTTGCACCCGGACGGTCGCGTCGATACGACCTTCGACGCGGACCTTGGCGCGGGCGAGGGCCGGGCCAGGTGTATGCGCTGGGGGTGGATCCGGACCGCGGGATCGTGGTGGCGGGAGTGTTCGACCGGGCGGGGTCAGTGGCGACCAGCGGGCTGATACGGCTCAACTTCGAAGGCGACCCTGATCCGGGCTTTGAGGCGGATGCCGGCGTCGCTGGAGGGCAGGCGACACTTTATGATCTGCAGTTGCTGCCGGGGGGAGAGTTGCTGGTGACGGGGAGTTTCTGGTACGCCGGCGGTGCGGAGCGGATGGGGTTGGCAAGGCTTACGGCCGAGGGCGTGGTCGATGCGACGTTCGAGCCCGGGCCGGGGTTGGGGACGGACGAAAGCGCGTTTGGCAACATGCTGGCGCTGCAACCCGATGGTCAGGTCCTGGTGGCGGGTCAGTTCGAGGAGGCGGGTGGAAGCCCCCGTCATTGCCTGGCCCGTTTCACGGACGATGGGCGCGTCGATCCCGGTTTCTCGGGTCCGAACATGTTGCTCGAGTTCGGGGAACGGTGCGGGCGATTGCCCCCCTTCGTGGGGGAGGGGTTCTCATCGGGGGCGACTTTGAGCGTGTGGATGGGGAGTGGCGTCACGGAGTGGCGCGGTTGACCGAGGACGGCCGTGTGGATCCGGGTTTTGACGCGGCGCTGAACGCGGGGGCGGTGATCCACGCCGTGGCCGTTCAACCGGACGGTCGGCTGCTCGTGGGGGAGAGTTCGACCGCGTGGCTGAATTCGAGCGACGGAACTTCGCGAGGTTGCTGGGCGACGGGACCCTGGACGAGGGGTTTGTGGCGGCGGCGGCCGAGGCCTCGGTGGAGGCCATCGCGTTGCTGCCGGACGGCCGGGTCCTGGTCGGGGGCGCCTTTCGCCAGTTCGGCAACCTTCGTCGCTTCGGCCTGGTGCGGCTGAGCTCCGAGGGCGAGCCCGATCCGGGGTTTGAACCGCGTTTCGAGATTGGTCTGGACCGTGCCCTGGTGCTGGCGTTGAAGGTCCAACCGGATGGTCGGGTGGTGGTCGGCGGCTACTTTGACTCGGTGAACGGACAGGCGCGCCGCTCGCTGGCGCGCGTGTTCGAAGACGGGGGTCTGGACCCCGACTTTGCGATGGGTGTCGACGTGGATTCCGCGAAGCTGGCGGCGGCGCCTGTCGTAAGGGCCATTGGTTTGCGGGCGGACGGCCGCCTGTTCGTGGGCGGCGGCTTTCGGGCCCTCGATGGACGCGCGCGGCTGAACCTGGCCCGGCTCTATGGCGACGGTTGCCTTGATGCGTCGTTCGATCCCGTCGCCGGTGGCGGGCCGACCTCACCCGGCCGGGTCGCCGCTGTGGCACTGCTGGAAGATGGCCGGGTGATCGTGGCAGAACAGGCAGCAGGCGGTTCCGCCGGCACGGCGGGTCAACTCACCGTGTGGACGCCCCAGGGCGACCGTACCACCAGCGTGCCGTTCGAGGGAGACGGCGGGGCGGAACCGCTCGTGACCGCGCTGGCGACGACGGACGACGGCGCCCTGTTGGCGGGCGGGTCGTTTCAGTGGGTGAACGGTCAGCCGCGCTGGGGTCTGGCGCGCTTTCGTCTGCCGCCGGCCGGGGCGTTTCCGAACCGCCTCGCGATCACCGAGCGCCCCGGCGGTGTGC
Source organism: Verrucomicrobiota bacterium (assembly GCA_027493615.1). Classification (GTDB taxonomy): domain Bacteria; phylum Verrucomicrobiota; class Verrucomicrobiia; order Limisphaerales; family J093; genus DSVZ01. Next base: position 814,522 of record JAOSKK010000023.1, on the reverse strand, counting down.
GCGTGCATTGGGACGGTCCTGGGCGGCTGTTCGAGGCGGAGACCTTGGCGGGTCCCTGGAACGAAGTCGAAGGGGCCTTCAGCCCGCTGGATCGACCGGTGGACCCCGGCGCCCGCTTCTACCGGCTGGCCGAGTAGCCGGCCGCGCCGTGCCAGCGCCTACGCGGCGCGGCCCCGTGCCAACGCCGCGGCGATCGCCCCGGCATCGTAAACGCAGCCTCCCCACGTCCCGCCGCCGGCCTGCTGCAGCACGGCCCAAAGGCGGGTGTCTTCGGGCAGGGCCGGGTGCGGCGACAAACCCGGGTGGGACGGGCGCCGTGCCAGAATTTCCGCCCCCTCCTCCGGACTGAAGACGCGATCCGCCTCACCGACGAAATCGACCTGCCCTTCGAGGCGGCGTTGGTCCACCACCACCCGGATGCGGTCGCCGTCCCGCACCCGGCCCAGCGGACCGCCCGCCAGCGCTTCCGGGCCCACATGGCCCAGGCACGCCCCGGTCGAAACGCCGGAGAACCGGCCGTCGGTGACCAGCGTGACGTGTTTGCCGAAGTCCAGGTGTTTGAGCGCAATCGTGATCTGGGCGGTTTCTTCCATGCCCGTGCCGAGCGGGCCGATGCCCATGAGCACGAGGACGTCGCCGGCATGAATCTCGCCGGCCTTCAGGGCACGCATCGCCGCGGCCTCCGCGGTGAACACCTTCGCCCGGCCTTCGTGGCGGAACACGCCATCGGCCCCCACAACAGTCGGGTCCAGCGCCGTGCTTTTAATCACCGAGCCTTCCGGCGCCAGGTTGCCGCGGGGGAAGGTCACCGTGCTCGTGAGCCCGCGGGCGCGGGCCCGGTCGGGCGGGAGGATGACCTCGTCCGGGTCGACGCCATCCAACTCGCGCAAGAGCTGGCGAAAGCGCGTGCGTCGTTCGCAGGCTTCCCAGGCGTCGAGCACCTGGCCCAGGGCGACGCCGGTGGCCGTCAAAACGCCGAGCTCGAGCAAGCCCAGACGGCGGAGGTGAAGCATGACCTCGGGAACTCCGCCCGCGAGAAACACGCGGACCGTTGGATGTCCCACCGGACCGTTGGGCAGCACGTCCACCAGGCGGGGAACGGCGCGGTTGATCTGGATCCAGTCCTCGACCGTGGGCCGCGGAAGGTGGGCTGCATGTGCGATGGCCGGGATGTGCAGGAGAAGGTTGGTCGAACCGCCAAACGCCGCATGCACCACCATTGCGTTCCGCACGTGGGCCGGAGTGAGGAGGTCCCGACCCTTCAGTCCCCGGGCCTCGAGTTGCCGGAGTGCGCGCGCCGAGCGGACGGCCAACTCAGTCCACACGGGCTGACCCGACGGCGCCAGCGCGCTGTGGGGCAAGGCCATTCCGAGGGCTTCAGCGACCACCTGGGACGTCGCGGCCGTGCCGAGGAACTGGCAGCCACCGCCCGGGGAACCGCAGGCGCGGCAACCGAGTTCCGCCGCCTCGTCCAGCGTCAATTCCCCAAGGCGAACCGGGCACCGATGGTCTGCACCTTGCCCGCATCCTCACCGCGTTCCGGCGGAAGCGTGACCCCGCCGGGGACGGTGACGGTCGGCAGATCGCGCATCGCCGCCAGGGCCATCATCATGGCCGGCAATCCCTTGTCACACGTGGCCACGCCCAGCACCCCGGCGCGCGTGGGCAAGGAGCGGATCAGGCGGCGGAAGACGATGGCGGCATCGTTGCGGTAAGGCAGGCTGTCAAACATGCCGGTCGTGCCTTGGGTCCGGCCATCGCAGGGATCCGAGACATACCCGGCGAAAGGGATCGTGCCGAGTTGTCTGAGTTCGCGAGCCGCCGCTTCGACCAGCGCGCTGATCTCCCAATGGCCGGTGTGGTAGCCGAGCGCCACGGGCCGGCCGTCGGGTTCCCGCCAGCCGCCCTGCGTCGACAGGATGAGGAACTGCGGGCGCCCGAGTTCGGCGGGATTCCAGCCCATCCCGGCGTTTTGCGTCCAGCCGAAGAGGTCGCCGCTGGGGCGGTTCAGCAGGAGATCGGCGGTCAACGGCAGGGCCCCCGCAGGGCCGGGACCCCGGGTGCGCACCGAGTAGGTCTCGGGGCCGAGCGGCTCGAACAAGGCAGCATTCATTGCGCCCAACAGCGTGTCGCCGCCCGTTCGAGAAGACACGACGAAAAGCGGGCGCACGCCGCGCGGAGGAGGGCGGAGTCGGCCGGACTGCAGGCGCCGACGTCAGGAGGCGACGGGGCAGTGCCCGCGGCCCACAACGCCTCCTCACGTCGGCGCCTACGTCCGGTCCGGGAGCGGCGAACCGCGAGTCAGGAACGGGCCGCGCGGCGGCGGCGCCAGAGGTGACTTCCCACGGCCAGTCCGGCCAGCAATCCCGCGCTGGCCAGCGTGGACGGTTCCGGAATGGCCGAGAACGCGAGCCCGACGATGTTCTCGGACTGACCGTATGGGCCCACCAGGCTGGTGAGGCCGTTGGCGGTGTCGATCGTGTAGAGCGAGAAGGTGCCGGAGTCGGCCAGGAACATCGTGTTGTCCTCCGGTCGCGACGCGATATCGAAGGCCAGGCTGAGCCGCAGCGGGGCGATCAAGGCCCCGTTGCCGGTCGCCGTGCTGATGCTGATGAACTCCTTGCTGGCGTCAGCCACGCCGAAGAGTTGCCCCGCCTGGTCGAACGCCAGCGCATAAACATTGTTGAATCCGATCCGCCCGATGAAGGTGCTGTTGCCCGTCGCGGGATCAATCTCGTACAACGCATCGAAGGGCGCCCCGAAACCGAGCGAGGTGTTGCCGTAAAGCTTGCCTCCGACCGGATCGAAGGCCAGCGAGACCATGTTGTCCGGGCTGTTCAACACGGCCCCCGGGCTGCCGGCCCCGGTGACCGGGTCGAATTCATACAGGCGGTTTTCCGAGATGCGGACGCCCCAGATGCGCTGGGATCCCGGGCGCGTGTCGCTGGTCAGATCACCGATCCAATCGCGTCCAGACGGACCGATGGAACTCAGGGAACCGGAGGTTTGATCGACCTGATAGAGGTCGGTCAAGCCGGAGAACCGCACACCGAAGAGCACCGACGCCGAGGCATCGGGCGGGCTGCTGACGAGCAGGATGATGAGGCTGGGAATGAGGAGCGTTCGTTTCATGTGTGTTTGGGTAGTTGTTACCAGGTTCACCGCTCCCTGACCCCCTTGCAGCGAATTGATGCTTAATTTGTCCGAGTAGGGTGGTTTGTCAAGCCACGCTCGTTTGCCTCCACCGGACCGTAGGCGCCGACGTCAGGAGGCGTAGCGGTTCGGCTTCCCGCTCCCGACGCCTCCTGACGTCGGCGCTTACGGTGAGCTTGCGTCGGGCCGGCGCCTACGGTGGATAGGTGGAAGCGCGGTGAATGAAACGCCTCCCGGCTTCGACTATCCGGTGAAACGGACTACGTTGAACGGCCCTCAGCGCATGCACAACGCACCCGGAAGCGGACGAATGATGCTCGAGGCCCTCGCTCGCCAGTGGGGACCGGACCCCTGACCGCCGCCGTGCTGCAGTACGCGGACATGGTGTACGCCACCTGCCATCGCGTGCTGGGCAACGAGGCCGACGCCGCCGATGTCGCCCAGGAGACCTTCTTCCAATTCTGCCAACGCGCCGACCGCATTCGCGGTTCCGTCGGGGCCTGGCTGCATCAGGTGGCGACGAACCGGTCCATCGACCTTGTGCGGCAGAACAGCTCGCGTCGGCGTCGCGAGGCAACCTACGCGGCGGAGGGGGTCCCGCAGGCCAACACCTGGCACGAAGTGGAACCGGCGGTCGACCAGGCGCTGGCGGCCCTGCCAGCCGACGCGCGGGACTTGCTCGTGGAACATTACCTCGAGCGCCGGACCATGGCCCAGATCGGACAGCGACGCGGCCTGTCGCAGCCCACGGTCTCACGGCGCGTGACCGCCGCGCTCGAGGAACTGCGGGGCCTGTTGCGCCGCCAGGGCGTGCAGGTGGGCAGCACGGCGCTGGGCGCGTTGTTGGGCGAGGCGACCCAGGCTGCGCCGGCGCCGGCGGCGCTGATGCATGGCCTGGGCAAGATGGTCCTCGCCCACGTTGCTTCCGGTGGGTCCACGGCCGCCGCCGGAGGAACCGGCCTGGCCGCCGTCGCAACGAAAGCAGGGGTGGTGCTTGCCCTCTTGCTGGTTGGGATTGGCGTCCTCACCCTCAAGCCACGGCCGGCGCCTGCACCTCCAGCCGTCGCCACGAACCTGCCATCCACCTCGGTATCCTTCGGCTTCGCCACCAGCGTGGTCCGGATCACGGGCCCGGGCGGTGCCACCCGGGTGTTCACGAGCGGCACGAACTTCGTCGTCACCAACTCCACCGTTCGATGAAGAACCAACTCTTGCGAGAGCAACGACGAGGAGGCTCCGCGGCGCTGCGGCCCGCCGGCCGTGGTCGTGCTTGGGGAATCACCGGGCTCGCTCTTGCGGCCCTGTGCATGCCCGTGCCTGACGTCGCCGCGGTGCCTCCCTTGCCCGGTGTGGTGATCGTGAACCTCTCACCCCCGAGGCGGTGGCGGCGGGGGCCGGGTGGCGGTTGCTGGGGGAAGAGACGTGGCGCGACAGCGGGGTGTCCTACACCGACATCCCCCGGGAAGCTACTTCCTCGAGTACCGCCCGATTGCCGGCTGGCGGGCGCCGGGGCGGGACTTGCCGCTCCAGGTCGAGGTTTCCACGACCCACACTCTCTTCGTGTTCTATGCCGTCATTCCGCTGCATCCGGTCGAGGTGACGGCGACGCCGGGTGGCTTCGTGGCGCAGGACGCCTGGGCTCCGATGCTGTTTGATGCGCTCCGACCGCCCGGCTCCCTCGACACGCCCACGGGCCGCAATGCCGAATGGCAGCGGGACCTGCGACAGGGGCCGCGCCCGCGCCCGATGCCGACCAACAACACCGGTTGGCGGGTGCGGCTCCGGGCGCTGGCGTTTCCCGGTTACGAGTTCGTGGGCTGGAGCGGTGACGCGAGCGGGACGCGGAATCCTTTGACGCTGCTGGTTCAGCAGCCCTGGCAGATCCTGGCGCACTTTGCGCGGCCGCTCACCTCGCGCCGGCTCACGCTCCAAGCGGAGCGTTGTGCGTCGCCAGGAGTTGCCCAGATCCACGGCCAGTTCAGCCTCCCGGCGGGCGACCGGATTGATGCGTTGCGGTGCCGGCCGGTGTTGCCAGCCGGTTGGCGGCTCGTAAGCGCTGAAGGCCTGGGCGGGCCGGAGGTGCAGGGAAGCGACGTCGTGTTTGGCGGGTTGCTGGGGCAGAATCCCGTCCAGTTCAACCTTGGCGTGGAAGTGCCGGCGGGCGAGTCCGGCCCGCGGACCCTGGCGGGCGAGGTCGAGTTCCGGCTGGCGGGTGAAGGCGAAACCTCGGTCCGGCCCATCGAGCCTCTGACGCTGACGGTCGAGCCGTCGGTGGGCGCGCAGTTGAGCCTTGAGTTGGCGCAAGGGACGCCGCTGCTGAGGGTTCGCGGGGTCGCGGGGTACACGTACACCCTGGAACAAACGCCGCTCTTCCTTGGACCGCAGCAGGGGCGCCAGATGTGGGTGTATATGGGCGACGTGACGCTCACGAACGCGACGCAGGTCTTTACCGATCCGTTCCCGCTGGTGCCAATTGGCGGCGTGTTCTACCGCGCGACGGTGGTGGAATAGGCAGCGGTAGCCCGGGGTACGGCGGATCTCGTCCGAGCGGCTCAGGGGACCCTCGCCCCACCGGCCTGAGACTGCGCAGTGACCTTGGCCCGGGCTGTGCTACGCTGGGCCTGAGTGACTGAGGCTCGACATTGGGGTTGGCGTGGGTGTTGTCGCCGGGTGACCGGGAAGCGACGGCGGGCATGCCGTGGTCGGCGGCCGAACGCATGGGGGGGCACCGAAAGCGCCGCTGGAAGGCGGCGCACTGCAGACGCTTCGCGATCCCCCTGCCGCGGGGCTGACGCAACGCGTTTGGAGTGCGCCGCCTTCCAGCGGCGCTTTGCGTACAACGCCAGGGTTCACGCTGATCGAACTGCTGGTCGTCATCGCCATCATCGTCATCCTGCTCGGGCTGATCCTGCCGGCGCTGTCGCGGGCGAAGGAGAAGGCGCGGCTGACGACGTGTCTGAGCAACGCGCGGCAGTTGCTGCTGGCCTGGAACTTCTATCCCATCGACCAACGGGATGCGCTGGTTCCCAACGGCTTTGGCCTCGACGGGGTGGCGCGCGGCGTACCGCACTGGGTCACCGGCCAGGAGCACATCCACCCGGAGGCCTTCACGAATCGCGCGTTTCTGGTGGAACGGCCGTTGGCCGCATTCGCCCCGTATGTCAGCTCGGTGGAAGTGTACAAGTGTCCGAGCGACCGTGGCCTGGTGGAACTTGAAGGCCGCAGTTTCCCACACGTCCGCAGCTACGCGCTCAATGCCTATCTCAACTGGACCGACCCCGAGGAATCCGCCTATCTCAGCAGCAGCCACCTGACGTTCCGGCGATCGAGCGACCTGGCGCTGGGGCGGCCGAGCGAACTGCTGGCGTTTCTCGACACCGCGCCGGGCCACATCTGCATGCCGGCTTTCCTGATCGGTTTGGGGTGGCTGGACGGTTGCTTCTGTCATTTGCCGTCGGCATCGCATGCGGGGCGCGGGACGGTGTCGTTTGCGGACGGACACGTCGAGGCGCGGCGCTGGCTGGAGGCGGAGACCGTGGCCTTGGCGAGGACGAACTGGCTGCCCAATCACTTGACCCTGTGGATGCGGGGCAACCGGGATTTGGCGTGGATCCAGCAACGCGCCACCATTCGGTTGACCGCGCCGGAGTAGGGAAGCGGATTGTTCCCTGTGGATCCATTCGGAAACGGGCCCATGAACCACGGAGGGTGCAGGCGGGACGCCCGCACCACAGGTACTTGGAGCGCCTCCCTCAGCCCAATTCCCGATGTTCGTAATCGGCGGAGAATCCAAGACGGGGCGTCCCTCCACCGATTACGAACATCGGGGATGGGGGAGGGGACGTGGTTCTCCTGGACCTGCTTCAGAGTTGCGCCAGCCGCCCCGTGCTGTCCCCAAACCGGTCCACCGGCGCACCCACCCGATCCAGGAGCGAGAGGAAGAGATTGGCCATCGGCGTGTTCCGCGGGTAACGCACGTGCCGCCCCGGGTCGATGGACCCACCCCCGCGACCTGCCAGAAGCACGGGGAGATCGTCGTGGTTGTGCCGGTTGCCATCGCTGATCGCCCCCCGTAGACGATCAGGCAGTGGTCCAGCAGCGAGCCTTCGCCCTCGGGAGTCGCCTTGAGCCTTTGGAGAAAACCCGCGAACTGCTCAACGTGGAACCGGTTGATCTTCGCAATCTTCTTCTTCTTCTCCTCGTCGTTGCCGTGATGCGAAAGGTCGTGATGCCCCTCCGAGACCCCCAGAAACGGGTAGGGCCGATTGCTCCCGTCGTGGGCCAGAATGAAGGACGCGATCCGGGTCGAGTCCGTCTGAAACGCCAGCGCCTGCAGATCGAACATGAGCCGGATGTGCTCGGCGTACGTGTCCGGGATCCCACCAGGCTTCTCGGTCGCCGGCGGCGCGGCCTGGAACGGCTCGCTCCGCTCGATCCGTCGCTCGAGGTCCCGCACCGCGGTGAGATACTCGTCGAGCTTGCGCTGGTCCGCAACCCCCAGGCGCGCCTGCAACCGCCGCGCATCCTCCTGCACATAGTCCAGAATGCTCTGGTGATAGCGGCGGCGACGGGCCTGCGCCTCGGTGGCCTCCGCGGCGGAAGCCCCGGCAAAGAGCCGTTCAAAGACCAGGCGCGGGTTCACTTCGGGCGGCAACGGCGTCGAGGGTGTTTTCCAGGAGATGTTGAACGAATAGGCGCAGCTATAGCCTGAGTCACAGTTGCCCGACAGCTTGGTGCGATCGCAACCCAGCTCGAGCGACGGCAGCCGCGTCTGGCCGCCCAGCCGCTCCACTGCCACCTGATCCACCGACACCCCCCACCTGGATGTCCGCTCCGTCCGTCTTGCGCGCCTGACAGGCGGTCAGAAACGTGGCGGAAGATCGGGCGTGGTCACCGGCCCCGTCGCCGTTCGGCCGTGCCTTGTCGTGCGTGAGGCCGGTGAGCACCGTCAGTTCGCTCTTCACCGGGCGGAGAGGTTCCAGGATGTAGGGCAACTCGAAGTCGCGCCCCTCGGCAGCCGGCGTCCAGTCCACCATGTTGGCGCCGTTGGGAATGAAGATGAAAGCCAGGCGGCGCGGGGGCGGGATGGGGAGGGCGGCGGCGCGCCGCGCAGGGCCATGGCGTCGAGAAGCGGGAGCCCGAGGGCGGTGCCGAGCCCGCGCAGGAACGTGCGCCGAGGCATGTGGCCCGAAGAGTTAAGAATGGAGGTCATAAGCGAACTTCGCACGCAGGGTAGGCGACTTCGGGGCCCGCCGCAACCTGGGTTTGTCCGGACCTAAATGCCGAGTGGACGTCCGGCCGGCCCGTGCTAGAGTTTGCGCCGTAGCACACTCCATGAACCTTGCACCTAACCTTCGGCCCCGGCGTTCCCCGGGGGTGTGGTCGTCGCAGGTCCGGGCGGGCGGGGCCGTTCCCCCTTCCCGGTGGTCGTTCCGCCCCGCCGTGTTCCGGCGGGCGTTCACCCTCATCGAGTTGCTGGTGGTGATTGCCATCATCGCCATCCTGGCTGGCATGTTGCTGCCCGCCCTGGCGAAGGCCAAGTCCACCGCCAAACGCTCGATGTGCACGAGCAACTGTCGCCAGTGGGGGATTGCGCTGGGTCTCTACTCGACGGACTTCAACAGCTATTTCCCCGACAACCGGGATGGCTATCACCTGAGCTGGATGGGCACGAACATGGCCGCGTTCTGGCAGCAGTACCTCATCAAGTCCGAGAAACCCACGGCCCGAACGGACAAGAAGGCGGCCAACCACGTCGCTTTACTGCCCCACCGACGAGTGGCATCGCCAGGCCGACACCTGGCGTTTCGGCGACGCCTCCTCGGAGATCAAACCCATCCTCACCGGGTTCTTCTATCTGCCGGGCCGGGTGGATGGAAGCTGGCCTTACAACTCGGAAGGGATTGGCGAGTGGCATTTCCGGAAGAAGATGGGTGGCGAGCTGGCGAAGGCCCCGGTGCTCATCGACCGGCTCCAGGGGCTGGGCCCGCGCACCACGAACGTCTATGACGCCCGGCTGCGCTGGACCACCGTCGATGAGGGAAAGAACTGGCGCACGGCGAATCATCCCGGCGGCGGCAGTGGCGCACCTGAAGGCGGCAATTTCCTCTTCGAGGACGGCCACGTCGAATGGTTCCACGGCAAGCGTGTCAGCCTCGGCTCGGGATCCGGTGAGTGGCAGTGCTTCTACAAGATCCCGATCAACTGAGCCCGTGAGGGCCGTTCGGGATGGGGTGGGCGCTTCGCCCCGGGCCCGCAGCGGCCACGCCCGCTGACCTTCTCCCGGTCAAGGCCGGGCGGGGACTGACTCGGGTGCGGGCGGCTCGAAGTGCACCACCACTTCGCCGGGGCGGGCGAATCCGAACCGTTCGCGGATGATGCGTTCGGCGGCGGCCGGGTTGCTGGTGAAGGCCTTGAGGCTGGCCTGCAGCGCCCGGCCGTGGGCCTGGGCGGCGGCCAACTGACGTTCGAGCTGGAGCCGTTCGGTCTGCAACTCCTGGTTGCGCTGGATCTCCGGGAGATACCAGATGCCCACGGCGAGCCCGCCCAGCACGAACAGCAGGAACACCACCACGGAACTCAGATGGTTCCAGACAGTGGTCACGTTCATCGCGCGCATCAAGCCACAGCCCACCCGGCTTGGCAACCTTTGTTCAAGGAAAGTAGAATTGCAGGGTTCCGTCGTCGGTTTCCGTGGAGAGGTCGTAGCCCATCAGGGTCCGGACGAGACGGCGGTTGTCCCAGGGGTGGACGGAGCCGTCACCGAGCGCCACCACCCCTGCGTTGGCCCCGTGGCAAACGTCCCGGCGCCAAGTGGCAGAGCGGGCACCGGTGCTTTCTGAGCTCAGCACGAAGCAGTTGATGTTGTCCGGAAGCCCGGTGAAATCAAAGCCGTGCAGGCCCCGATCCACGGCCAGCATCACGCGGGGCCTCGTCCCGTCCGCCTCGTTGCAGAGGGCGTAGCTGACATTGGTGAGCGCGATCTGCGCGAAGTTCGTGGCCGGGACGCGCCGCCCGTCGCCCGGGCAAAGCAGCATGCGGGTGACCGCGAGCTCGTTCGACAGGAGGGAGAACTGGAGATTCACCTTGGCGTTGTCCGTTCCATTCGGCAATCCGCCGCCACGTGACTGCGGGACTTTCCACGGGAACTTCCCCTCGTTGCCGTCCGCCCAAAGGCTCAGCGCCAGTCCGATCTGCCTGAGGTTGCTGGTGCAGGCCGCCCGCTGGGCTTGACGCTTCGCCCGGCTCAGAGCGGGCAGGAGCATGCCCGCCAGAATCGCGATGATCGCGATGACCACCAGCAGTTCGATCAGCGTGAAGCCGCGGAGGCTCCGCCACCGAACGCGCTGTCCGTGAGGCGGCAACCGTCCCATGAGACTCACGGCGTGAGCGATGCGGACACGCGGAAGAACCGCTGCGCGTCGCCGATAGCGTGGGTGCGAACCATCCAGGTGTCGTACGCGACTTCACGCGGGCTGCCGTCGTCCGCGTACGGGCCTTCCACGTTCGGAGAGGCGTGAACCTGGTAATAGACGCCGCGCACCGCGTTGAATCGGAGTTCCACGTTGCCTGCGCCCAGACGATGCGTCGCCAGGCTGAGGGTCTCGTTCGCCAGCGATCCATCGAAATACTTTTGGGCCAATGCCCAAGCGCTTTGACCCGCTTCGGCCCCGACGCGGCGGCCCGCCAGATCATCGGCAGGCGGGTGAATTCCACCCCAGATCCGCGAGAGGCCCACCTGGTCGGCGGCGTCGTAGTACGAGGCCCACTGCAGGGTGACCGGCGCCGTCGGACCGGCCTCGTTGATGAGCTTCGTAATCGTGTACGTACCCAGGCCGTGCGGAAACCACTTCGAGCCGGTGAAGCCGGCCATGACTTCCGCCGCCGAGCGGCTGAAGGTGCTATGCCCGGAGATGTAACCCGGGAAGCCGGGTGTGACGAAAGTCTTCTTCTGATACGTCATCCAATCCTCCGCGTGGAGCCATTTGACGCCGCTGGTCTGTTCGCCGGGGAACTCGGGCTCGCCGGGCCAGCAGAGCACGGCGATCTTGCCGGGCGTCAGTTCACCGTGCCGCCCGGAAGCGACGGTGGCCTCCGTGACAAGTTCAATGAGATCGGGAACCAGCGGCAGGCCGTCCGGGTGATAAGACGGCAGGTCGGGATCGCTGGACTGGCCCAGCCCGCCGCAGTACCGGATGGGACCGATGGGGCGCCAGCCGTTGTAGTAGCGCTTCACGCTCCAGGCCGCGCACCCGGCATCATGCAGCGCGGCGTTCAAGGCGAAGTACAGCTTGACGTCCCATTCCAGCCGGTCCACTTCGGGCCCGATGCCGCCGATGCGCTTGACCGGCAGGTCATCGGACACGTGGTTCGCGATCGAGTTCCAATGCCCGGGCGGCGTTTCCGATGAAGGGCCGTCCGCCCAGAACTCGGTCAAGGCGCGCGTGAAGTTCCCGCGCAGGACCAGGTGAGGGGCATAGGGCTGGCCGGTCACGGGGTTGGTGGGGTAACCCTGGCCATCATTCGCGCCGAGCGTATTGTTGCCGATGCTCGCCGGCGAGATGTCCATCAGCACGCCGTCGTCCACGGTGAGCTGGCTGCTTGCCCGTATCACCTCGACCAGCTCCTGTTTGAACTCCGCACTCGTCGCCGTCCCGAGGAACGGAGGCGGACCTGGGTCAATCCAGGGCTTCTCCGGGTCCGTGCGAGTGAGGGAGAAGGGACGCACCCACAGCCACTGCGCCCCCAGGTATCCCTGGAGCGGATTCTGCGGGAAGCCATTCTGGTCAATGGAATTGGCCACGATGAGCCGCTGCCAAATGTTGATGTCCACCACCGTGTGGTTGGTGCCGTCGTCAATCCCGTGGAGGAACGGATTCATGGGTGGGTTCAGGAACGTGTACCGCCGGGGATGGCCCACGGGATAGTCGGGGTAGGCAATCGGCGGGTTGGCCGTCGGGAACGGCGTGCCCGCCGTCTGGCGTGAGCCATCCTCGCTGAACCACGCCGAGACGGCGTCGTAAATCCGGTTGCCGATGCCTGCGGGCGTGGAGGGATCACGGGACGTCTGGTGGATGTCATAACCCAGGGCCTCCATGAACGCGTCGTTCGCCGGGGCCTGGTTCATCGCGGTCCGCGAGTACGCATGTCGCTCGAGCATCATGCGGTACATCGCGTAGCTCATGGCCTCGCGGCGCGCCGCGGCCACATCCGCAGCGGAGTGTTTGGCGCGATAGACGAAGCCGACGGCTGTGGGGTCGTACGCCGCCCACGCGTCGTACATGCAGACCGAAAAGCTGAAGAGGTTCCTGGCCTGCCCGGGCGGATGCGGCGTGTCCATGCGAATCCCCTCCAGCGCGCGCTCGTTCCAGTTCCGGGCGATGGAGTAGTCCGGGTTCGGGACGTACCACTGGATGTTGGCAGCCAGGCCGTGAGGCAGTGCTCCCAGGACAACCCAGACGGCGAACTGATGCCGCAACGGATCGGTCCACCGACGGGTACGTGGCTGAGTGTGGGGGTTCGCCATAATGGATCGCGGTTGTTCAAGTCGGTCCCGCTTCGGGACGGCCTGGGCTAGGAAAAGCACCATGCATGATGCACATAATCTTACCGAAACGTCCTCAGCCGGTGAGTCTGCGGGAGCGACTCGCCGGGGAATGAGGGTGAATTGGACAAATCCAGGGGCGAATGTTGTTCTTTAGGATTTCTGAAGTCAGAGCACGCGGGACCCGGCCCCAGCCGCCGTCGCAACCCGACGGACATGCCCGGGAACGGACTACGGACCATCTTGCTGCAGGCGCTTGAAATCGAGCGCCCGGAGGAGCAAGCCGCTGGCTTGTCCCGCGTCCGCGGTGCCAGCGACACCTTGCGCCAGGGGCTGGCTTGGAGTATTAGTGAGCCCAAGTTTCAAGCACCCACGGTGAAATGAACTCAAGGAGCTCTGTCCGCACCGTCCTCGCGTTGACGGTGTGCCTGAGGGGCGCCGGCAGCCTGGCCGTTCCAGCCCCAGCCACGCACCTCGCCCCCGCCAACCGGAGGGCCCGACTCAGCCGGGGCCCGTCCGCTCGCGGCGACGCTGGTGGTCCCCCTCGCGGTCCGCCGACCATCCCATCGCCAGCAGCGGCGTCTTTGCGGACAACCTCCGGCTCCAGAACGTGTATAGCGCCGCCCATTTCACCGACGTACCCTTCACGATCAGCGAGATCCGACACCGCCGCGATTGGAGCACCGGAGCGTTCACGAACTGGACCCTCGACGTCCAACTCACGCTCGCCACCACGTCGCGCGCGCCCGACGCACTCAGCGATACGTTCGACGACAACCTGGGTCCGGACGCCCGCATCGTTCTTGAAGGACCCGTCACGATCTCCAGCCCTTCTCCCACTGTCTCCGGGGGCCCTCAGCCGTTCGACCTGATCTTCCCGCTCGCGACACCGTTCCGCTATGATCCCGCCCTGGGCAACCTGCTCTACGAAATCCGTACCCGAAGCACCCCGGGGCCACTGTTTACGGACGCGTCGAACGCCGCGGATGACCGCGCCGCGCGAGGCTACTCCTTCGGCGAGTCGTCCTCGCAGGTCGCTTACCGCGACACTATCGCGGAGATTGTCCTGCTGGTGGTCGAACTGGAGAGCGTCCCCTGCACGTCCACCCCCGGCCGGTTTCTTCTCCTCCCCCTCACCGTCACCCTCACGACTCCGGTGGTCACCGCCGCCATTCATTACACCACCGACGGCGACGAGCCCACGCCCGCGTCACCGCGCTACACGGAGCCTTTTCTGGTGACCCGATCCGCCACCGTCCAGGTGCGCGCCTTCCTGGACGGCGAGCCGGCCTCGGACATCATCCGTGCCACCTATCTTGAAGCGGTGTGGGACGACGGCATCCCGGCCCCCTGGCGCGAGCAGTACTTCGGCGCTGCCTGGTATGCGAATGCCGATGCTGCCCCCCTGGCCGACGCCGACGCCGATGGTGCCAACAATTACCAGGAATTCCTGAGCCAGACCGATCCCACCCATCCCGGCTCCGTGCCCGACCCCATCCTTCCCCTCCTGGCGCTGGCTCCGCCCTCGGGCACCTACGTCGGCGAAGTCGCTCTCACGGCCAGCACCCCCATCCCCGCCGGCCAGATCCGCTTCACTCGTGATGGCTCCGACCCCGGCCCGGACTCCGAGGTATACCCGGGCACGCCTCTCATGCTGCTCGAACCGGCCACCATCCGGGCACGCGTGTATGTCAACGGCAATCCGGCCTCCGGCGTCGAGGAAGTCCGTTATGCCGTCCTTCCGGTCACCCCCAGCCTGGTGAGTTCTCCCGTCGCGGCCACCGCCTATGTCGGTGAGCCTTTCACGTTGCAGGTGCTGGCGAAGGGCACGCCGCCGCTCACGTATCAATGGTGGCGCAACGGCCTCGAGCTCGCCGGCGCGACGGCCAGCACGCTGGCGTTCGCCGCGGTGACCTATGACGATGCCGGGGCCTATACGGTGCAGGTCCGTAACGCCTACGGGTCGGTCACCAGCGACCCGGCTCAGTTGGCGGTCGAAGCCCGGCTCACCCCCCCAGTGATTCTCGTGCAACCCGAGCCGCAGATGGTGGCGCTGGGCGGCACGGTTGTTTTCCGCGTCGAAGCCACGGGCACCGAACCGCTCCGGTATCAGTGGCATCACCGGTTCGTACCGTTGACGGGAGAGACCGGGTCGGTCCTCACGCTGCGCCACGCCATCATGGCCTACACCGGTAGTTATAATGTGTTGGTGTACAACGATTTTGGGTCCGTGATGAGCAGCGGCGGAGAACTGGTTGTAACCGAGCTCCCCGTACCGGCGAGCATCTTGATCGACCCCGTCAGCATGGCCCGGACCGAAGGGGATCCCGCCTGGGTGCAGGTGGGCGCAACCGGCACCGCACCCCTGTACTATGTCTGGCGCCGCAACGGCCAACCCATCCCGGACGCGGACGCCAGCCTTTTGCGCTGGCCAGCCGTCGCTGCGGACCATGCCGGCACCTACACCGTCACGGTCACCAACGAGGCTGGCTCCGCCACCAGCGCAGCCGCGATCATCGCCGTCCGGCCGCGCGCCCCCGGCGGCGCCGTGCTCCTAAACAACCGGTTCTCGCCGGTCCTCGACGCCCCCATCTTCGACACTGACGGCGTCACCCGGCTGGTTGGTCCCGCCTTCCTCGCGCAGCTCTACGCCGGGCCAACGCCCGCGCCACTCGAGCCCGTGGGTGTGGTGGTTCCGTTCCTCCCCGAGCCGCCGGTTACCTCATGCAGGGACCAGGCGGCAACGTCATCACCCTGCCCACGATTGCCCCGGGCGAGACCGCACACGTCCAGGTGCGCGTCTGGGAGAGTGCCAGCGGCCCCACCTTCGAACAGGCGTACCGCGCGGGTGGCCGCATCGGCCAGTCGGCTGTCCTCACCGTGGTCGCTGGCACGTTCGACATTCCCCCTCGAGGGCCTGCTCTGCTCACCGAACTCCAGTCCTTCAGCCTCACCCGGGAAGCCGAGCCGCCGGTGGTCACCGTGACTTCGCCGGCCCCCGGCCCCACCCCCGATGAACGCTTCACCCTCACCGGCACCGTCACCGACGCCATCGCGCTGGGCCCGGTGCGCTGGGAGTGGAACGGGGTGGATCAAGGGCCGCTGACCGTGGATTCTGCAGGCGCGTTCCAGGCGACCGGGCTTCGCCTCCAGCCGGGCGAGAACCGCCTCGTAGTCCACGCCTTCGACGCCGCCGGAAACACCGCCCGCAGCGAGGTCCTCGTCGTGTGGGAACCGGTGCGCCTCCTCGAGCCGCGCCTGAACCCAGGCGCGGCGGGATGGGACCTCACGTTCCAAACCCGGGCCGGGGTCTCCTACCAGCTCGAAGCTTCCACCGACCTTCAAACGTGGACGACCTTGGGGACCTACCAGGGCGACGGCAGCGTGGTGCATGTCACCGATGCGGATCCCGTGCCTTGGCCGCACCGGTTCTACCGGCTGAACCTCGGGCCCTGAGCCCTCGCGGCTCGTCCGCTCCCAGAGGCTCCGCCCGCGCCGGCACTGGGCCACGGGGTTCGGCCTCACTCCGCCACGGAATCGACCACCGGTTGACCCCGGCGCGCGGATTGGAACAACCGGATTTCGGGCAACAGCAGCACGCTCGCCAGGGCGATCAAGCCGGCGCAGAACAGGCCGATCGCGGTGAGCGAGAAGTGGCTGGCCAGGTGAAAGGCCGCCACCGGCGCGATCACCCCCGCAGGCCGGTGAAGAACACGTGCACCGACATGTAGTCCGCCACGCGCGCCGGCGGCGCCAGCTTGGTCACCCACAAGCCCCAGGCCACGTCACCGCCGGAGTTCGAGATCCCGAAGATCACCGAGCCCAACACCAGCCCGGTCATCGAGCTGCTCAGGAAGAAGGTCAGAATGCTGACCGCGAATCCCACGTTGAGCACCACGCGCAGCACCAGGAAGTTCATCCGGTCGAACAGCCGGCCCCACACCTGGTTCATCGCCAGCCGCGCCAGGTTCGGGACCACGCCAATGAGCAGCGCGATCTGAGCCTCGCTCAGCGCAAGCTGGTAGCGCGGATGGCCCAGGTACTCGATCCGCAACGGCAGCATCATCAGATTGGCAAACCCCATCAGCATCCAGCAGATCAGCGTGTACCGGAACAACCGGTCGTCCCGGACGTGGCGCATGGCGCGGAACGGGTGGGTGCCGCCGTCGTCGTGCAGCGGTTCGGAGGGATACTTGGTCAACCGCCAGGCCGCGAAGCCAAAGGACAGCGCGAACAACAGAAGCAGCAAGCGTGTCAGCCGCAGGTCCGCCTCAAGCAACCGTCCGGCCACCCCGCTGAAGCCCGCATGCACCGCGATCCGCAGCATGACCGTGCGCGCATAGAGCTTCCCGCGCCGGTCCTCGGGGTAGTTGTCCTGGTAGATCTGCGTCATCAGGGGGGATGACGGACGTGGCGGCGGTCATGGCCAGGATGCAACCCACCACGTACAAGGGCAGCCAGGGAACCAGCGCCATCCCCACGAACACCGCCGCGCCAAAGGCCGCAAAGCGGGCCGCCGCCTGCGCCGCCGGCCAACCCCGGCGCGCGACTTGCGAGACCACCACAGGCGCCAACATCAGCCCGACACTGCCTCCGCTGGCGACCAGCGCCTTGGCCATCGCCCCCGCGTGGAAATACCGCAAGGCAATCAGCAGCAGAAACGTGCTGCCGGCGGATTCGAGGACACCATGCGGCACCGCCCGTTGCAGTTCGAGGCGGTAGGTGAGACGGGTGCGGTCCGCGCTGGCCACGGCCCCGAGTCTACCGGCGCCCGACCCCACGCCGCAAAGCCCAATCCCGCCCGGTCAATGCTCGAAGCGCAGCGCCTGCCGCAACCCGGCCCGCAGCGGCAGCCAACCCAGCAGGATGGAAAGCACCACAAACACGCCCCACGCCACATAGGTCTCGAACCGGAATCCCGCGGCCGGATTCCACGGGGAGGCAAATGCGAGCACGAGCACCGACCCCACGATGTAAACGAAGCTCAGAACCAGGCAGAACGTGCCGCCGAAGCCGCTGACGATCTTGCTGGGGTTGTCCTCCTTGAGGTTCGGGTACAGCGCCCCCAGACCGATGGCGAGGCCGTTCAGGGTGAAGGCCATCACCGTGATCGCGCTGGCATAAAGCAGCGTGCGGTCCCAGGCCAGATCGAGCAGCCGGCAGGAAAGCAGGATCAACCCCAGGCTCAGTCCCAGGCTGATGCCCGTGCCGAGGGCGAACTTGGCCAGCAGCACCCGCGGCAGACCCAGCGGTGCCAGCCCCACGATCCACAGCCGTTTGCCCTCGAGCGAGAACTGCGGATAGACAAAGCGCGTCGTCAGTGTCGCCAGGTTCAGCGCGCAGGCGCCCAGGTTGAGGTAGGCCACCACGGTGATCCAAAACGTGTTGGTCAGTTGCTGGCTGAAGTGGCGCAGATTCAGGATGTAAACAGCCAGCAGACCGAACAGCACCAGCGACTGCGCCCATTGCGTCGTGTCGCGCCAGAACAGACGCAGGTCCTTCACGATCAGGGCCCGTGTGTCCGCCGCCACGAACGGCAGCCAGTCGAAGAGCCGCTCGGCCGGACCCCGCTCGAGTCGGGCCCGGGCGCGCCGCACCTGCCACGCGCGGAACCAGGTCCAGCGACCCAGCAGGCTCGAACGGCTCTGCACCATCGAGGCCGCCCCATAAAACCACGCCCCCATCCGCGTGAACATCAGCGTGCCGAAGAACAACGCGTGGCTCAGCAACACCAGCGCAAAGAAGACCGCCGCCGCCAGCGCGCCTTCCGCCCATTGCTGCACGCCCGCCGACAGCCAGTAGCTCGGCAGCAGCGGAAAGATCGCGAACTGGGTACGGGCCAGCAGATTGTCCAGCACCACCAGCACGCGCGTCTCGAGCTCCTCGTCGGTCACCTGGAGCGGACGCAGCCAGAAGGCCACCACCGCGACCACCACCGCCCCCGTCAGCAACGCGGTGAGCTGGAACGAACGCCGGTCCAGAAACCGCGCCACGGCGACCGCGCACCACGCCCCGCCCGCCGCCGGCAGCGCGATGAACAGCGCGATGAACAGGACCGTGATCGGATAGAAATGCCACGGCACCCCGCGGTTGAGCCCGTAGGCCGCCAGCAACGGAGCCACCAGGAACACGAACGCCCACGACGCCAGCAGCATCGACTCGATGAACTTCCAACGAAACACCACCTCGGACGGCACCGGCAGCGGCAGCAGGAACGTCGTCTCGCGGTTGCGAAACAGGTTCGAGTAGCTGATCACCAGGTTGCTCAGCAGCAACAGCACAAA
Source organism: Verrucomicrobiota bacterium (assembly GCA_027493615.1). Taxonomy (GTDB): domain Bacteria; phylum Verrucomicrobiota; class Verrucomicrobiia; order Limisphaerales; family J093; genus DSVZ01. The sequence continues at coordinate 795,541 of JAOSKK010000023.1, read as the reverse complement.
CAGAAACGCGAACAGCAGAAACAGCATCCGCTCGATCAACACCGAGCCCAGCCCCGGAAAGCTGCCGGCAAAACGCAGCCCCACCTGGAACAGCTTGAATGCCAGCGCGGCATAGCCCAGCAGGAACACCACAATCAGCCCCGTCAGCAGCCGGGACTGCTCGCGCAAGGCCAGCAGGCGACGCCACCCCTGCCGCAGGTTGACCTCCAGCAGAAGCCGGAAAGGACTGGGTGCCGTCGCCGTCATGACCCGCGGGGTCCTCCCGCCGCAGTGGTCGCCAGCGCCCGTTCCTCCCGCAGGTTGGCCTCCTGGGCCGTAAGCGCGAGGAACGTCTGCTCCAGCGCCCCCGACGTCCCGCTGCGGCGACGCAGTTCCTCACGCGTGCCCACCGCGATGAGCCGCCCTTCGTGCATGATCCCGATCCGATCGGCCATCTCCTCGGCCACGCTCAGTTGGTGCGTCGAGACAAACACGGTCATGCCGCGTTCGGAACGTTCCTTCAGCACATCCTTGAGCACGCGGGCGTGGTGTGGATCGAGGCCCACCATGGGTTCATCCAGCACGCAGACCTCGGGGTCGTGGAGCAACGCGGAGACGATGGCCACCCGTTGTTTGGTGCCGTGCGAGAGGCTTTCGATCGTCTGGCCGAGGTAGGTCCCGAGATTGAAGCGGGCGATCAGCTCCTGGCCGGGCCCCTCCACCACGTTCTCCGGCATCCGGAACAGGCGCGCGGTGAACCGGAGGAACTCGAGCGGCGTGAGCTTGTCGTAGAGGAAGGGGAAGTCCGGCACGAACGCCAGCCGTTGGCGGGCTTCCAGCGGGTGCGCTTGGACGTCAAACCCCGCCACCCGCGCGCGGCCCGACGTGGGCTTCATCAGGCCGGTCACGATCTTGATGGTGGTGGTTTTCCCCGCCGCGTTCGGCCCCAGGACGGCGAAGAACTCGCCGCGCGGCACCGTGAGGGTGACATCGTTCACGGCGACGAGATCGCCGAAGCGCTTGACGAGATGGTCCAGTTCGATCATTCGCGGTTCTCGGGCAGGAGCGGCAGCGCCTCGTTGACCAGCAACACCTGATCGGGCAGTTCAGCCGCAGGATCTCCCCCACGCGGCTGATCAGGGCGGTGGCCTCGTACTTGTCCAGAAGACGCGTTCCCAGCCGGTAGACCCGCGTCCGCGCCGTGCCGATCCTGAGCGTGTCGCTCCGGGCCTGCCAGTCGAGGTTCAGCGAAAGCTGGGGTCGGTCTGAAGTCCGCGGTCCCGGCAGCAAGCCCGCGAGGGGACCGACCGGCAGTGGCAACCCCAGGGCACCCAACAGCGCCTGCGGCTGGGCAAGTTCCGCAAACGCGAACGTCTGTTCCCACGCGGGCGGGTCCTCGCCGAGGACAAACGTCACGGTCTGCGCCGCGGCGTCGGCCCGCACTTCGAGCGCCGTGGGACGGAGGTTGAATCGCAGCCGCACCTTCTTCCAGGCCTGTTGTGCATCGAGGGCGACCTGACAGGTAAACCGCAACCGCTGCGGCGTGTCGTCCAGACTCACGCTGCCATCGACGTACAATTCGTAGCCCGTGATGCGCTTGACCCGACCCTCCGGCGCGTTCGGGTTCTCCTCGTCCGTGGGGGGCGGCGTTGGGTTCCTCGACCCGCGGCACCCACCGCACGTACCCGATCTTCTTCCCGCGCCGATAAACCTCCATGGAGGATTCATCGGGCGCGGTTAGAATCCTTTCCCAGACCGCCTCGACCGGCAAAGGACTCCCGGCGTCCTGCCCAACGCTCATCTCGGAGCGCCAGAGCAGCACGTTCATCGTCACCCAGAACAGGGTGATGGCCAGGAACCATGCCCGCTTGAACACGCGGCGCGAAAGTAGCGCGTCCCCCCACCCCCCACAACGAAATCGAGGCAAGCGAACGCGAACGGGCGAATTCACCGTGCGCATGCTATCCCACATCCCCTCTCTCAATCCCCGATGTTCGTAGTCGGCGGAGAATCCAAGACGAAGAGTCCCTCCACCGATTACGAACATCGGGGATTGGGTTGGAGGCGCGCGTTGAACGCTCTGGCATCCCCTTCGGGGGCCTTCGACTTGGCCCGAGGGCCCGGAGGTCGCCGCGCCGCGGCGACCTCCGGCTGCCGTCTGGGACGCCTCCGGCGTTAAGTTGGGCGCCTCTGTCTCCAGGAACCGGAACGCAGAAGCGGCAACCAGCCTGGTCGGTTCATGGTCCCTGCAAGTCCCGAAGCAACACTCTGCTGCCCACCGTCCCACCGCCCGCCCCAGCCTCGTGCCGAAGGCGTTGTCAACCGGGGCGGTGTCCGTCATGTTCGCCTGCGTGCCCTTGCAGTGTCCGGAATCATGAGCGGCCTTCTCTACAGAATTGGTCGGAGCCTCGGCCAGGCGGCCCTGCCCGTCATCCGCAAGGCGCAGTGGAGCTGGCAGGCGGTGGCCGGTTCTGAGGAGGACCGCCTGCGGGCGGAGCAGGAATTGGGCAGCACCCTGGCGGTCCGGGTGCGCGAGGAACTCGAAGTCCGGGACGCGTCGGCGGACACCGCGCGGGTGCAGGCGTTGGGCGAGCAACTGACGGCCCACGTGCGCGACCGCCGTTTCGGTTTCCGGGTGGGTCTGGTGCGGTTGTCGGAACCGACGGCGCTGGCGTTGCCGGGCGGTTTCGTGTTTCTCAGCCTGGCGTTGCTGGACCTGTGCCAGCGCTACGAGGATGAGCTGGCGTTTGTGATTGGACACGAGATGGCGCATGTGCTCCGTGGCCACGCGGCGGATCGGATGCTCGAGGAGTCGGCGCTCAAGGTGGTCTCGGGTCTGCTACGGCGGGCCGGGCCTCTGGGCTTGCTGGTAAAGGAGGCGGGCTTCCAGGCCTTGACCGCCGCCTATGCCCGGGAGGCGGAATTCGAGGCGGATGAGCTGGGGTCGCGACTGGCAGCCGCGGCGGGGCACCATCCGCTGGCGGGAGTCCGGCTGTTCGAACGGCTGCAGGCGCAGGCGAGTGAGCCCGCGCCGACGGGCCTGGGCGCTTACTTCGCGTCGCACCCCAGCCCGGCGGAACGGATCCGGCATCTGGGCCGGGTCTGGAAGGGGAAGGTCTGAGGTCCGCGGCGTTCGTCTGGGAATCTGCTACCCGCTGTAGGCGCCGACGTGAGGAGGCGTTGCGGGCCGGGGACAATACCCTTCGCCTCCTCACGTCGGCCCCCTACGGTCGGTGTCGCAGCGTTGCCCCGTCGCGCCGCAACCTCTAACCTTGCCGGCGTGACGGCTCTACCCGAGGAACTCGGCCTGATCGCCGGCAACCGGTCGTTGCCGCTCGAATTCGCCCGTCTTGCCCGCCAGCAGGGGCTGCGCCGCCTGGTGGCCGTGGCGTTTGAAGGCGAAACCGACCCGGCCCTGGCGCAATGGGTGGACGACATCGTCTGGCTGCGCGTCGGACAGCTCGGGAAGTTGATTGCAGCGTTCACGGACCGCGGCCTGCGACAATGCGTCATGCTCGGCCAGATTGCGCCCAAGAACTTGTTCGATCTGCGCCCGGATTTCCGCACCATGGCCCTGCTGTTCCGGCTCAGGGAAAAGAACGCCCACACGCTCTTCGGCGCCATTGCCGACGAACTGGCCCGGGATGGCGTCGAGTTGATCCCGGCCACCCCGTGGCTGAAGCCGCTCATGCCCGGGCCGGGCTTTGCGCTGGGCCCGCGGTTGTCCGGCGATCAGCGGGCGGACGTCGATTACGCGTATCGCCTGGCGAAGGAGGTGTCGCGGCTCGACATCGGCCAGACGGTCGTGGTGAAGGACGGGGCCGTGCTCGCGGTTGAGGGGTTTGAAGGCACCGATGAATGCTTGACCCGCGGCGGTCGACTGGCCGGTCCCAAGGGCGGCGCCGTGGCGGTCAAGGTGGCCAAAGCCGGCCACGACATGCGGTTCGACATCCCCACCATCGGCGCGACCACTCTCGAAACGTGCGCCGCCAGCGGCGTGGGGGTGCTGGCGGTCGAGGCCGACCGCACGCTCTTGCTCGAACGCGATCAGGTCGAGGCCCTGCTCGCGCGTCGCCGCGTCACACTGACCACCGTGAGCTGACCCGCCGCGGCTACTCGGCGAGGACGAGGATCTCGACCTTGCGGAACTCGACCGGGTGACTCTCGGCCTGGAGCGAGATGGTGCCGGAGCTGATGAGCTTCTGGCCGTCCTTCATGAGCGCCCGGGCATCGGCGTCGCCTTCGTCGTACTGCGGTTGCTCGTATTCGAGCACGGTTTCCCCATTGACGCGGTGGATGATCTGGCGGCTGCCGTGCACCTCGACCTCGCACGTGACCCATTGGTCGCCGTGAAAGGTCTGGGAACGTGAATCGTTGCAGTGCTGGGTGACCAGCTTGCCATTCATCACCACGTGGGTGCCGGGGGTGCAAAGGTTGGCCGTGGACCGCTTGTCCTTCCCGTTGCCTCCGAGCAACTGCACCTCGATCGAGACCGGGAAATCCTGGTCGCGCCGCATGCTCTCGACGGTTTGGCCGTGGATCATGAGGCCGCTGTTGCGGAAGGCCCAGCCCGGGCCGCCCGGGACCTGATTGCCCACGAAACGGTACTCGGCGCGGAGGATGTAGTTCGTGAACCGCCCCTGGTAGAAAAGATGGCCGAATTCGCCGTTGAACTTCTCATACCGGTCGTAGGCCACCCGCAGCACGCCGTTCTCGACGCGGAACGTGTCCAGGTAGTTCACGCCGGCCTCCTGTCCTTTGATCTTGATGGTCCAGCCGTCAAGGTTCTGCCCGTTGAACAGCGGGGTCCACCGCCCCACCTCCGGCTGACCAGCCTCGAGTGGCGCCGTTGCCAGCGAGGACCCGATCCCGGCGGCGACGGCGAGGAACCGGCAGGAAGACAGGGAGGGGAGGAGACGACGTAGCAGGGTGGTCATAGGCAGGGAGAGGTTGACGAGTGAACGAGCAAAGGGGGTTCGCCGGGATCCTGCGCACTCGCGGTAGGCGCCCGGTCGTAGGCGCTGACGTGAGGAGGCGTCGTGGGCCGGTGGCCCCACCCCTTCGCCTCCTCACGTCGGCGCCTACCATCGGTCGCGGCTTCATTTCGGGCGGAAGCCGGGCGGGAGCTTGAAGCCACCCTCGTCCGGCGAACCTTCTTCCGGGGCGGGTTCCTCGGTCATGGCGCCTTCCTCCGGCAGGCCGAGCCGCTGGCGCGCCTTGGCTGCCGGCTCGGTCCCGGGGCACTCGGTCACGATCCGGTTGAGGAGCGCCTCGGCCTCGTCGGTCTTCCCGAGACGGTTGTAGAGGTTGACCAGGTGGATGGCGGCCCAGCCCCAGCGCTGTCGATCCAGCCGGTGCCCGAGGATCACTTCGTACTCAAGCGCCGCTGCCAGCGGATTGCCCAGGTCCTTCTCGTAGATCTCCGCGATCCGAAACGCCGCGTGCACCTTGTTCGGTTTGTGTTTGAGAAACTCCCGCAGCAACCGCACCGCTTCGAGATGGTCCCCGTCCGCCCACACCCGCTCGGCCTCGTCGTATTCCGGATCGCCCACCGGTTCGCTGGCCTCGCCGTAGAGTTCGCGCTGCACATGGTGGCCGACATACTGCGACACCTCGCGGCCCACCATGAGGCCCAGGCCCAGCACCGAGAACAGTGCCAGCGCCCCCGTACAGACCCTTGCGCGAGCGCGCCGGCTCGACCGCCACCCGCGCCGTCCGTCCGGGCGTCCCGGCGGCCACCTCCCCCACGTTCGTCATCCCCGCCTGATCCACCACCCCGGTCCCGCCATCCCCCTCACCGGTGGCCTCGTGGGTCGCGGTCACTTCCGGGACGGCGGCTCCCGCTTCCTCGTCGGCTTCGGTGTAGCGGGCACTGACGCGTTCACGGTCGCGTTCAACGGCAGCAAAAAACCGCTGGGTGAAGAACACCGCACCCAGCGTCAGCACCACGTAAAGGGCGATGCGCCACGGCAAGTTCATGGTTGCGACGCGCCCAAGCTAGGCGGAAGCGGCCGGGAGGAAAAGCGATTTCCCCCGCAAGCCGGCTGCGCCCGGCCGACCGCCGCTTGCTTTTCCGCTTTCTTTGGTCCGGACACGCAGGAAGATCGGGCCGCGCTGTGACGAGGCAGTGCGGGCGTTTGTGGAGACTTTGCAGCAACGATTGGAGCGGTTCGCCGGCCGCGAGCCCCGGCTGGGCCAGCGCGTCTATCTGGCGCGCGGGGCCGTAGTCGTCGGCGACGTCGAACTGGGCGATCACACGAGCGTCTGGCACAACGCCGTCCTGCGGGGTGACCTCAACCGCATCGTGGTCGGGCATCATTCGAACATCCAGGACAACGCCGTCCTGCACCTCGCCGACGACTGGCCCTGCCTCGTGGGCAACTGGGTCACCGTGGGCCATGCCGCCATCGTCCATGCGTGCACTGTGGGTGACGAAGTGCTGGTGGGCATGGGCGCCACGATCCTCGACGGTGCGGTCATCGGCTCCCAGTCCATCATCGGGGCCAACGCGCTCGTCCCGCAGGGTTTCGAAGTGCCCCCGGGTTCGCTGGTTCTGGGCCTCCCCCGCCCGCGTGGTCCGCCCCCTCACGCCCGCAGAACGGGAGCGCATCCGGCTTTGGGCCGAGAAGTACGTGGCCACGGCTGACTTCTGGCTCGCGCGCGAACGCTCGGCCGGGAAGGCCGGAGCACGGTTGGTGCCGTGAAACTGCTTGTCACCTCCCTGGGCGACAGCATAATGCGCAGCCGATGGTGGTAACGGTCAGGCTGCTCGCCAGGGTGGCGAAAGGCGGGGGCCACCTCGGCACGGGATGCGCCCATTTCCACGCGTGGTATTGACGGAGGCGGAGGTCCAGGACGCCGTCCAACGCGCGTTGGCGGAGGATCTTGGCCCTGGGGATGTGACCACACGGGCCGTCGTGCCCGCCGCCACCCGCGCCCGCGCCCGGCTCGTCGCCCGCCAGCCCGTGGTCGTCGCTGGTCTGGCCTTCGCGGTCGCCGCGTTCCGATGTCTTTCCTCCCGGGTCCGCATCGAACCCGAGGTCGAGGACGGAGCGCGGGTGCGCCCCGGAGACACCCTGCTTCGTGTCAGTGGCCCGGCACAAGCACTCCTCACGGCGGAACGGGACGGCCTTGAACTTTCTCCAACGGCTCTCCGGCGTCGCCACGCTGACCGCGCGTTACGTGGCGGCGGTGGCGGGACGCGCGCGCAGATCCTGGACACCCGCAAGACCACCCCCGGTTGGCGCCGCTTTGAGAAATATGCGGTGGCCTGTGGTGGGGGCCGCAATCACCGGCTCGGCTTGCACGATCTGGTTCTGCTCAAGGACAACCACCTGGCCGCGCTCGCTGGCCAACGCCCGGATCCCGTCACCGCCGCCGTTCGTCGCGCCCGACGTGCCTGTCCCGGTCTCCCGATCGAGGTTGAGGCGGACACGCTCACGCAAGTGCGTCAGGCGGTCGCGGCCGGGGCGGACCTCATCCTGCTCGACAACATGTCGCCCGCCCGGTTGCGGGAAGCCGTGGCGCTGGTCGGGGGGCGGGCCGGCACCGAGGCCAGCGGGGGCGTGAATCTGGGGACGGTGCGGGCGATCGCGGAGACGGGCGTGGATTACATCTCGGTGGGTGCACTCACGCACTCGGCGCCGGCGGTCGATCTGGCGCTGGACTTTGAAACGGCGCGCCGGCACCGCGCTCCCCGGCGAACATGACCCGCGACGCGATCATCCTGATGGCGCTGCGCGAGGCGGGCGACAGCCCGGTATCGGGTGAGGACCTGGCGCAACGCCTGGGGGTGAGCCGCGCGGCCGTCTGGTCGCACATCCAGGAGCTCCGCAGCCTCGGCTACGAGATCACCGCCAGCCCGCACCAGGGCTATCGGCTCCTCAACACGCCGGATCTGCTGCACGCCGACGATCTGCTCTCCCGGCTCGGCAAGACGACGGGCATCGGACGGGACATCCAGGTGTTCCGCGAAACCACGTCGACCAGTGACGTGGTCGATAAACTCGCAGCCGACGGGGTGGCCGAGGGGGCGGTGGTGTTCGCCGAGGCGCAGACGCGGGGACGCGGGCGTCTGGGGCGACGCTGGGTATCGCCTGCCGGCAAGGGCTTGTGGTTCTCGATGCTGCTGCGCCCGGCCTGTCGGCCGCAGGAGACGACCCGGCTCACCCTGGCGGCCGCGGTCGCCCTGGCCCGCGCGGTGCGCGCGCAAACCGGCTTGGCGCCGGAGGTCAAATGGCCCAACGATCTGCTGCTGCGCGGGCGGAAGTTCGCCGGGATTCTGACCGAGATGAGCGGCGAGCAGGATCGTGTCCGCCACGTGGTGCTGGGGATCGGTGTGGATGTGAACCTGGTGGCCAGCGACTTCCCGCCTGAGCTGCGTCGTCAGGCAACGTCCCTGCGGGTGGAGCTGGGGCGTCCGGTGCTCCGCGCGGAACTGGCGGTGGCTGCGCTGCGGGAGTTGGAGGCGGCCTACCAACGGCTGCAGCGCGGCGACTTCGAGGCCCTGGCCGACGAGTGGGAGGCCTTGTGCACAACGCTCGGTCAGGAGCTCGAGGTCGTGGTGGGAGAGCGGCGGTTGAAGGGGCGCGCCGAGGCCCTGGACGCCGACGGTTCTCTGCTGCTCCGCACGCGGTATGGACGGCTGGAACGTGTCACGGGGGGCGACGTTGTCCTGGGCTAGCGTCATGCTCCTGCTCCTCGACATAGGAAACACGCACACCCACGTCGGGCTGGCCCGCGGCCGGCGAATGGTCCGGCGCACCGACCTGCCCACCCCGGCCTGGCGGAACGGCGAGGCAGGGCCGGCCCTGCTCCGGTGGGTGGGCGGCGAACCCTTGCGAGGCGCGGCCTTGTGCAGCGTCGTGCCCGAGGTCACGGCGCGCGTCGTCCGCTGCGTGCGGCGGCGATGGGGGTTCGCGCCGCTGGTGCTGACGCCGCAGACACTTTCGGGCGTGGGCATCGACTATCCCCAGCCCGACTCGATTGGCCCGGACCGGCTGGCCAACGCGGTCGCGGCGCGGCGGCATTTCGGCGAGCCTGTCGTGGTGCTGGATTTCGGCACCGCGCTTACCTTCGACGTGGTCAACGGCGAAGGGAACTACGTGGGCGGGGTCATTGCGCCTGGTTTGTCGGCGATGACCGATTATCTGCATGAGAAGACGGCCTTGCTCCCGCGGATTGCCATCCGGAACACCCGGGCGGTGATCGGTCGCAGCACCGAGGAAGCCATGTTGATCGGCGCGGTGCACGGGTATCGCGGGCTGGTCCGCGCGGTGCTCGGGGAGTTGCAGACCGCCCTCGGTTCGGCCCGGCTGCCGGTGGTGGCGACGGGCGGCTACGCCCGGCTGATCGCCCGGCGGATTCCGGAGATCCGGGCGGTCCGGCCTGGGCTGACGCTCGAAGGGCTGCGGCTGGTCTGGCAAGCCCGATCTGGTCCCGCGCACCGGTCGTCCCGCCGATGACGCCGCCCCGCACGATCCGCAACATCGCGCTCATCGGGTTCATGGGCAGCGGCAAGTCCAGTGTCGGACATCTGGTCGCTGCACGGCTGGGCTTTGCCTTCGTCGATACCGACCATCTGGTTGAGGCGCGGGCGGGGTTGCGGATCTCCGAGATCTTCGAGCGGCATGGCGAAGCCTGGTTCCGCACGCTGGAACGTCAGGTGGTGGACGAACTCGAGCAGCGTGACCGATGTGTTATCGCCACCGGCGGCGGGGTGGGCGCCAACCCGGAATTGCTGGCGAGCCTCAAGCGCCATGCCCTGGTGGTGTGCCTGTGGATGTCACCCGACAAGCTCTGGCAGCGGGTGCGGCGCCAGACCCACCGCCCGCTGCTGCAGGTGCCCGATCCGCCGGCTCGCATCCGCGAACTGCTCGCGCAACGTCAACCGGTGTACCGTCAGGCCGATGTCCTGCTCAATGCCGACAACCGCCGGTTGCCGCAGATGGCCGCTCAGGTGATCAAACAGTTCCGGCTCGTCGCCCACGACCGCCTCACGCCATGAACCTCGCCCGGCCTCGCCCCGAACCTGTGGCGCAGGCCTCCAGCCGGCCGCTTCCGCACTTCGACGCCCACGGGCATGACCACCAGGCCGATGTGGCTTCCGCGGGTGTGGCGCAAATCCACCCGCCTGGACCGCCCGGTGATGTTACCGCGCCTGCACGGTTGGCCGCCGCAGTGAAGGCGCAGGCTCGCGCCCTGGGCTTCGACGCCTGCGGCATCACCGACGCCTCCCCGCCGGGTTCGGGGCCGCACCTCGCGAGCTGGCTGGACGTCGGTCACCACGGCGAGATGGCCTACCTCGCCCGCCATGCCGCCCGGCGGATCGACCCCCGGGAGGTGCTGCCCGGCCTTCGCAGTGTCGTGTGCCTGGCCGTCAGTTATCACGGCGACTGCGACCAACCGTCACCGCCACCGGCCTTGTATGGCGTCGTCGCCCGCTACGCGCGGTTCACGGACTACCACGACGTGCTCGCGGCGCGGCTGCGGGACCTGACGGCGTTCCTCAACGGACTTGGCGGTGCCGAGGCCCGCTCGCTCTGGTACGTGGACACGGGCCCCGTGCTCGAGCGGGACCTCGCGCAACGCGCCGGTTTGGGCTTCATCGGCAAACACACCAACCTGCTCGGTCGGACCCTGGGCAACTGGTTTCTCCTCGCCGAGATCCTCACCACCGTCGCGCTCGCGCCGGACGCGCCCGAACGCAACCGCTGCGGCACCTGCTCGCGTTGTCTGGACGCCTGTCCGACGCGCGCGTTCGTCGCCCCGTTCGTCCTGGATGCCCGCCGTTGCATCTCCTACCTCACCATCGAGCACAAAGGCTCAATCCCGCTCGAACTGCGCCCCGCCCTCGGCACCCGCATCTTCGGCTGTGACGATTGCCTGGCGGCGTGTCCCTGGAACCGCTTCGCACGGGCGGGACGGTTGATGCGCGAGCACACGCGCGCCGACCTGGCGGCGCCCGATCTGATCGAGTTGCTCCGGCTGGATGCCGCCGCGTTCAAGGTCCGGTTTGCCGGCACCCCGATGGCCCGGGCCAAGCGTCGCGGCCTTCTTCGCAACGTCAGCGTGGCGCTGGGCAACCTCGGTGACCCGGCCGCCCTCCCCGCGCTACGACAGGCGGAGGTAGATCCCGACCCGCTGATCGCCGAGCACGCCCGTTGGGCGATCGAACGGATCGAGGCGCCGTAAGCCGTCGCCGGACCACCGGAGCGTCGCGCCGACCGCGGGGCGCGGTTGGGAGCAACCGGGTCGCGACCCTCGGGAGCCGGCAGAGCTCCACCCTTGACCGGTAGAGTAGAGAGGAGAGCACGGGATGAAAGGTCCGAGGACCAATGACCGCCGCTCCCCTCTCCCTCGTCGAACCGGACATGGAGATTTCCCCATCCGGCTCTCGCCAGAGTCGTCTCTTCCAGAACGCATTCACAAACGAACCAGTCCCAACCGTTCCAAGTGCGCGTACAGGCTGACCCCCTTGCGGGCCCGCCAGCCCCGTTGACTGCGCCGCTGCAGATGCTGGCCCAACCGATACCGCACGAAGTGGTTCAGGTGCCGAAACACGTTCCGCGGGTAGCCGAGCCCAAAGTAGTTGGCCCAGCCCCGCAGGTGACGGTTCAAGCGCCCGACCAACTCCGGCAGCGGCGTGGAGCATTGCTGCGGACTGATCAACCCCCGCAACGTCTCCCGTTCCCGCGCCACCGCCTTGCGCGAGGGCACCAGGTTCCAGTAACGCTGCGGGCGGCCATACTGGTCGCGGTCCTGCCGAAACGTGTAGCCCAGAAAATCCAGGCTCTGGCCCGGTTGCCGCAGATCGAGCACGCGGGTCTTCTCCCGGTTGATCTGCAACCCCAGCCAGCCTTCCAGCTTGCCCTCGAGCCAGTCGCGCAGACGCGGACTCACGTACCGCGCCAACACCACGAAGTCGTCCGCATAGCGGACCAGCTTCGCCTTGGCCCACTGCGCCGGTCCGTCCGCCCGATGAAAGACGTGATCGAACCAGTGCAGATACACATTGGCCAGCAGCGGACTCAGGACCCCGCCTTGCGGCGTGCCCCGGTCATTGCGCTGCACCGTCGGCGGTTTCCCGTCCTGGGGCGGCTCCACCACCGGCGCCTTCAGCCATTGTCGGATCAATCCCAGCACCGAACCGTCCACCACGCGCATCCGCAGACAGGCGATGAGCTTGTCGTGGGGAATGCTGTCGAAGTAGCCGGCCAGGTCCGCATCATACACCGCCGCCAGGCCCCCCTTCAGATGGGCCTCAATGGCTTGCAGAGCGTCGTGCGCCGAACGTCCGGGCCGAAACCCGTAGGAGCAATCTTCGAAGTCGGCTTCAAAGATCGGCTCCAGGATCAGCAACACCGCCGCCTGCACCACCCGGTCCCGCACCGTCGGAATGCCCAGCGGTCGCCATTTCCCGTTCGCCTTGGGGATGTACACCCGCCGCACCGGTTGGGCTCGGTAGGTCTTCTCCCGCAGGCTGCGTTGCAGTTCGTCCAGAAAGGCGGCTTCGCTTGCGGGCGTCGCCCCGATCTGTGCGATGCTCACTTGGTCCACGCCCGGTGCCCCGCCGTTGCGCCGTACGGCCGCCCACGCGGCTTCCAGCACTTCCGGCCGACACACCAGGCCGTAGAGACTGTAGAAGCGGAATCGCTTCTGTTGCTTGGCTTTCTGGCCCAGCTTCTGTCTCAGTTCCCGGAGGTTCGGCGGCAGGATCGCTTCCCGAAAGGTCAGCTCCTCCACCACCGGTTCTGTCGTAGGCACTTGCATACCAATCAGCCCCGGCACCCTCTGACTCGGCTTGACTCTGGCCAGGGCTCCTTCGCTCCCCCTCCGACTTGATCGAAGGTTCGCCGCTACTATGAGCCCATCCGACGCCGCGATCCGGCCCCGCCGACGGTTATGGCTTCCCGCCGGGAGTGGCCCTGGACAAGCCAGGACACCGAACCGGGCCTCCCAAGTTCCGACTGGTTCTGTCCGCGCGCGCTGTCTCCTTCCACCCCGGGAGTCCGGTAGGTGCACGTGATCGAGGCTTCCCCACCGGTGCAGGCTTCATCAAATCCGGCAGACTGGCCACTCCCGATTTCGCGTAACGAGGCCGAACCGAGTTCGCGGGACGCTACGGCTCGCGCGTTGGCCTTCCCCAGCGTCCACGGACAGGGTCGCCCCCATCCGCGTAAGGGTCGGCTACCTGGCTCTCGACCATTTACCAGGGCTAACACGTTGCAGTTAACAAGAACCATTCAGCTTGCTTGGCGCTTTCCGGATGGTGCGGATGGCGCGGATGCCGTCCGGCGGCAACGTCGTCCTGCTTTACCTCGCGGACTGGCTCCGCCGTCGGTCACACGACCTTCTCACTGAACCTGGGTACGAAACCCGAGCCCGCGCCCGCGGCGTCAACCGGGACGCCGCTGTCTCCATGGACCGGAATGCAGAAGGAAGAAGGAGAAGCCGGTACACTCCACCACCTGCGCGTCCCGCCCACGGCGGCTGACTCTGCCACGATTGGCACGCGGCAATGCTTCGGACGGATTTGCCCCTCTTCCATGAACCGCCCGACCCGCCACTTCCCCAATCCCCGATGTTCGTCATCGGTGGAGGGACGCCCCGTCTTGGATTCTCCGCCGATTACGAACATCAGGGATTGGGCTGAGGGAGGCGCTCCTGAGCCTGGGGTGCGGGCTTCCAGCCTGCACCCTCCGCGGTTCATGGCCCGCGAGCAGATCCGGCCGGAACAGGACGCTTCCCCCGACTTCGTCATTGTCTCTCCGCGGAAGCCGCGCTTACCTTCCGATCCACCGATGGTGAATTCCGGAGCTGGCAGACACGACGTCCCTGAGCCTTCGACCCGCCCGACGGCGGGCTGGCGGAGGAGAGCGGCGTGGTGGCGTTCGGGCGGCACGCTGGCCGTGGCTGCGATGCTGGGCTGGTTGGGGGCCGGGAGCGCGCGGGCGGAGCTGCAGTTCGACGTGTTTGTGGGGTACGGCAGCGGCGGGGGCAACGACGGCCTCGTGCGGGAAGCCGGCTGGTTCCCCGTGGCGTGCGAGGTGTTCAACGACGGGCCGGGGTTCGACGCCGTCTTCGAGTTGTCCTCGCGCCAGGTGGGTGGCGGTCAGGTGCGGCGGTGGGCCATCGAGCTGCCCACGAACACGCGGAAGCGGTTTTCGTTTCCCGTCTTTGCCGGTGCCGGCCGCTACGCGAGTTGGGACGCCCGACTGCTGGATCGTCGCGGCCGGGTGCGCGCCGAGCACACGGACCTGCGCACGCAGGACCTGGGCTGGGAGACGTACCTGCTCGGTGGGCTGCCGCGGTCTTTCGGGGGGATGCCGGCCTTTCCCGCCGTGAAACACAACCGCACCGACCAGCAGCCCTCGGTGGCGCGGTTGACGGTCGAGCAATTCCCGGACAACCCGCTGGCGCTTGAGGGGCTGGATGCGGTCTACCTGAACAGCGAGAAGGCCCTCGAGTTGAGGGCCAACCAGGCCCAGGCCCTGGTCACGTGGATCGAGGGAGGGGGCCATCTGATCGTCGCCCCCGAACAGCTCCAGGACCTCTCGAGCACGCCCTGGCTGGAGGAACTTGTGCCGGTCCGGTTCACCGGCATTGTCACCAACCGCAGCGACGGCGTGGTGCAGGCGTGGCTGCAAGCCGGCCCTCCCCCCACACCCGCCATGGAGCTCCCAGGCGTCGCGCCGGGTGCCGTCGTCCTCCAGGGACCCCAGAACTTCCCGGGCACAACCGGACCGGCGGCGGCCCGGGCGCGCACTCCAGCGAGCCGCAGCACGGCCAGCCCATACGCCGTGTTGGCGGCGGACCCCGCCTTCGAGAACAGCGCGCTGGCCTTCTTCGCGGGCCAACGGCGCGCGGGCGAGGTGCGGCTCGAACTGGGGGTTATCCGCTGGTGACGACCGCCCCGTACGGGCGCGGCCAGGTGACAGTGCTGGCGTTCAGCCCTGAGCGCGAGCCGTTCCGGTCCTGGCAGCACAAGGCGTGGTTCTGGGCGCGGCTGGTCAACCTGCCCGGCGAATGGTTTGGCGAGACCGCCCGCAATCTGTATGGGGGCTGGAGTCTGGACGCCGTGTTCGGGGCCATGATCGAGACGCGCCAGGTGCGCAAACTCCCGGTCGAATGGCTCCTCGCGTTGCTGGTCGTCTACCTGGTCGTGATCGGGCCCTTTGACCGGTGGTTCCTGAAGCGGATCAACCGGCAGATGCTCACCTGGGTGACCTTTCCCGGCTACGTCCTCTGTTTCTCGCTGCTGATCTACTACCTCGGCTACCGGTTGCGTGCCGGTGAAACCGAGTGGAACGAGCTCCATCTCGTGGACGTTCTGCCGCGCGCGGAACAGACCACGCTGCGGGGCCGCACCTACGCCGCCCTGTACTCCTCCTCGGACGCCCGCTACCGCCTGGCCAGCGACCAGCCTGTCGCCGCCCTCCGCAGCGAGTTCCTCGGTCCCGCGGGCGGACGCCAGGAAAGCACGCGCGTTGAGGCGACGCTCAAACCCAACGGCTTCCAGGCCGATGTGGCCGTGCCGGTCTGGACCAGCCTGCTCTACATCAGCGACTGGGCGGAACCGGCGCGCAGCCCGGTCTCGGTCACCGTGACGTCGCAGGGCCCCCAACTCGCGGTCACCCTGCAGAATCACCTGTCGCGCAACCTGACCTCCCTCCAACTCCGGGTTCCGGAGACCGCGTGTACAGCCTGGGGGATCTCGAGGCCGGCCAACTTCGCCAGCTCACCCTCGGGCCCGCGCAGGGCCAGCCGTTGGCCGATTTCGTACGGACGCGCACCCGGGGTTTCGTCGACGTTGCCCAGCAGCGCCGCCAGGCCTTCGGCAACGAGCAGTCCGGGCGACTCGAACTGTCCCCGGAAACGGTCGCCGCCGCGTCGTTGATCAGTGCCGCCGGCAACTACCAGGGCATGCAGCGGAGTTTCCTGTATCCCGCCGGCACCGATCTGGCCCCGTTGCTGGGACGTGGCCAGGCCGTGCTGTTCGCCTGGGACCCCGGCCAGTCCCCCTGCAACAGCCGCTCGCCCGTTTCAACCCGCCACGCCAAGCCCGCAACACCATGTACCGGCTCACCGTGCCGGTGACCCCCGAAGCCTGACCATGGACTCGACGCCGGCCGTTCAAACCTTCGATCTCACCCGGCTCTACGGCGAGATGGTGGCGGTCCACCAGCTCAACCTCACCGTCAACCGCGCCGACCTCTTCGGGTTCATCGGGTCGAACGGCGCCGGCAAGACGACCACCCTCCGCATCCTCGCCACCTTCCTCGCCCCTTCTGCAGGGACCGCCCGCGTGCTCGGCCATGATGTCGTGAAGGACGCCGACGCCGTCCGCCACGTCATCGGTTACATGCCCGACTTCTTCGGCGTGTACAAGGACATGGAAGTCACCGAGTACCTCGACTTCTTCGGCGCCTGTTACCGGATCCCCGCCCGCCAGCGCGAGAAGACCGTCGGCGACGTCCTCGAACTCGTCGGGCTCACCGAGAAACGCGGGGCCATCATCGGCGCCCTGAGCCGCGGCATGCAGCAGCGGCTCGGTCTCGCCCGTGTCCTCATCCACGACCCCCAGGTGTTGCTGCTCGATGAACCCGCCAGCGGTCTCGATCCCCGGGCCCGCATCGAGATGATGGCCATCCTCCAGGAGCTCCAGCGCCTCGGCAAAACCATCCTCATCTCCTCGCACATCCTCAGCGAGCTCCAGACCCTCTGCAACCGCGTGGCCATCATCGAAAAGGGCAAGCTCATCTACAGCGGCCCCGTCCAGGGCGTGCGCGATCAAATGGCCCGCGGTCGGGTCGTCTGGGTCAAGGTGTCCAGCGACCCGCAGGCGGCCTGCGAAATCCTCAAGGCGCGCCCGGAGGTGGCCGAGGTCACCACGGTCGATGGCTCCCTCAAAGTCACGCTGGCCGACCATGACACCGACCACAGCATCGTGGCCGAGGTCCTGGTCCATGGCGGGGCCCGCCTGCTCGAGCTCCGCGAGGACGAGTTGGGCCTCGAGGAGGTCTTTCTCCGCGTCACCCGGGGCGAAACCCAGTAGGAGTCGAGGTGACGAGACTCAGTCCCCAGCGGGGGCAAGCCTGCGCTGCGGAGCCTCCTCACGTCGGCTCCTACCGATCCTACGGCTCCTGCGCGGGGAACTTGGCCGCGAATCGAGCCAGCGTCTCCCGCAAGGCCTCGAGCTGATCCGGCGTGTGCTCGCTTGACACCGCGAAACGGAAATACCCGCCCGGGGGCGAACCGGGATAGCGGATCAAGGGCGGGTGAACGCCCCGCTGTAGCAACGCCCGGCGGACCCGCTGCGCGTCGGACAAGGTCGGAGGCCACACGGCCAGAATCGGCACGCTATCGTCCGGCGCCCCTTCCTCGCGAAGCATCCACCCTGACTTCACCCGCGCCGCGTGGGCCCGCAACCGCGCGCGCATCGCGGCATCGCTCGCGATCAAGCGCCCCGCTGCCAGGGCGGCGGCTGCCGCGGGCAGGGGATCGGTGTGCTTGCCGCGAACCACCGGCTCCGCTCGACCACCCGCTCGACGAAACGCGCGCCGGCCAGCACGGCACCGCCAAACGCCCCAAACGCCTTGCTCAGCGTACACGTCCGGATCAGCCGGACATCGTCCCCGACCCCGGCGAACTCGGCCGCACCGCGCCCACGGGCTCCCAACACGCCCGCGCTGTGGGCTTCATCCACGACCAGGTATCCGCTGGCGGGCAACCGGTCCAGATACTCGGCCAAAGGCGCCACCTTCCCATCGCGGCCGAACAATCCGTCGGTCAACACACAGGGCCGGGACCCGCGGGGCAGGCGGCGAAGGCTGCGCTGCAGCGCTTCGGGATCACCGTGCCGGAATGTCCCGGCCGGGCAGTCCATCAGACGGGCGGCGTCCTGGAGGCTCGCGTGGGCGTTTTCGTCCAACAGCGCATGGCTCACGTCGCCCGCCAAGCCCTGGGCCACAACCGCGTTGGAGGCGTAACCGGACCCGATGAGCAGCGCCCGTTCGGTGGCGAAGAAACGGGCGAGCCAGGCCTCAAGCTCGAGGTAGAGCGGATGGTTGCCGGTGGTGCCGCGCGCCGCCGCCACGCCCATGCCGAGGGTTTCGAGGGCCTCACGCGCGGCCGCCACCACGACCGGATGCGTCGCAAGCCGGTAGTAGTCGCACCCTCCGAAATAAGTCAGCCGCCGCCCGCGGCACTCGACCGACGTCCGATCCACCGGTCGCAGCGGGGCGGGCAAACCGCTCATGCGAAGACCAGCCCTGCCTGCTCACCCACCTGCCGGATGTGCCGCCGCCCCTGATCGTACTCAGCGGCGCTGCTGAGATGTTCGAGCATCAGCGGCGGGGCCTGCGGCAGCCGCGCCAGGCGGCGGAGAAACGTGGCATAGTCCAGCTCGCCCTGCCCGGGCACCACTTCCCGGAAGTGCACGTTCATCTCGACATTCCAAGCCAGGTCCTTGGCGTGGCAGCTCGCGATCCAGGGGCCCAGCTTGTCAAAGCACTCCTCCAGCAGCGCGGTATTCCGGTAGAACCGGGTCGGCGAGTTGATCAGGTTGCACGGGTCCAAATGCACGCCGAACCCCGCGCGATCCACCGCCCGGAGGAGGTCCCGACACGAGTCCGGGCTGTCCGGCAACGCCCAGCCCATCATCTCGTAGCAGAACTTGGCGCGCTTCGGCTTCACCGCATCCAGGATCTTCCGGGCGTTCTCGACCGCGGCGTCAAAGAAGCGCTCCGAGAGGTTGTCCGGATGCGGGCCGTACCAGACGGTGGGGTTGAAGGAGCCGGCGATGTCCACGCAGCATCGCGCACCCACCTCGTCTGCCAGGGCCAACCCCTCCGTGACCAGCTTGAGATGAGCCGCGCGCTTCTCCGGGTCCCGATCCAGCAGGTTCACCCAGCGCCCGACTTCGGCGATCACCACGCCAACCCGCTCGTAGGCCTCCCGCGTCGCCCGGATGGCCGACGGCTCGTTCAAGGAGAGGTTTGGGCAATAGGCCGCGGCATAGCCCAGGTCGCGATGCGCCCGCGCCGCCGCCTCCGGATCGGCCGGGAGATTGAACACCGGACCCCCGAGGTAAATCGGCTGGCGGGCGGCGTTCTCGGTTTCCCTTTGCGCGCGGGCCGGCGGAATCCCCCAAGAAGCCGTGCCCGCGACGACGGCGGTTCGAAGCGTCCGGTCGAGGAACTCCCGGCGCGTGAGTGTTTGCATGCCGCGGAGCGTAGCGCGGCGGTCCGGCAAAGCCAACAGAAAGGCCGGCGACCCGGGCCGCCGGCCTTTCAAACGGGGGAAACGTCTGGGCGGAAGCGCTTACTGGACCACCTTGAAACCCGTGGTGTCGATGGCCGCAATGATGTCCTTCCGCGACACCTTGTGCGGGTCGAAGGTCACCACCGCCTTCTGGCCTTCGTGGCAGACCTTCTGTTCCTGCACGCCCTTCACCGACGCCAGCTTCTTGCTGACCTTGTCGGAGCAGGCGCCGCACTTCAGCCCGTCGACCTTGAGGTCGATGGTCTCAGCCTCGACCTTGAAGCCGGTCTTGTTGAGGGCGGCCAGCAACTGGTCTTCCTTCACCTTCGTGGGATCGTAGGCCAGCTTGACGGCCTTGGACTCGGCGCACGCGGCGGGTTCGCTGACGCCCGCGATTTTGGAGAGCGCGCCGGTCACCTTGGATTCGCAGCCGGCGCAGGTCATGCCGCTGACGCGGTAGCTCACCTTCACCAGTTTGCTGTCGCTGGCGGGACAGGTGTTGGCGGCCGCCGTGGCGGTGGTCTTGCAGCAGGCCTCCTTGGAGGCGCAACAGGCGGCGTCCTTGGCGGCGGCCGTGGCCGGGCAGGTGCCCGCTGCCGCGGTGGCGCAGGCGCCGTCGGCCATCAGGGTCAGGTTGGCCAGCGTGGCGGTGAGGCCGAGGGCGACCAGAGTCTTGAGAACAGTACGCATAGGCTTCGGTTTCGTGTGTTGAGGTGGTGGTTCGCGGTCAGAACATCCCCCGCCGACGCACCGGAGCGCCATGGCGGGTACGGTTATTCTGAACATGCTCATGTCTAACGCGCGGAAAAGTGGTCTCTCCCCCCGCCTTGTCAACTGCCGGGGTGGTTTCTTGCGGACGGGCGCCGGGCCGGACGCGACGCGACTGGACGCGACCGCGGGAAGACGGCAGGGTGCCTGCTACGGATGCGGGTATGAGCGTGCTTCCGGTGCGATTGACCTCCCGGCTCTGGTTCCCGGACCCGCGCCTGGCAACACGGGTGGGTTCCGGGGCCGGGTTGGTGGCCGTGGGCGGCGACCTGACGGTGCCGCGGCTGCTGCTGGCTTACCGCAGCGGCTTGTTCCCCTGGTCGGAGGATCCGATTTCGTGGTGGTCGCCCGACCCGCGGGGGGTGATCGAGTTCGATCGGTTCCATAAGTCGCGGAGTCTGGAGCGGGTGCTGCGGTCGGGCCGATTCCGGGTGACGGTGAACCAGGCCTTTCTGGAGGTGATGACGGGTTGTGCCGCGCCGGCGCCGGGGCGGGAGGCAACCTGGATCGGGCCGGCCTTTGTGGCGGCGTACACGCGGCTGCATCGCGCCGGTCACGCGCACAGTGTCGAGTGCTGGCAGGGCGGGCGGTTGGTGGGCGGGGTGTACGGGGTGGCGGTGGGCGGGTTGTTCGCGGGCGAATCGATGTTCCACCGGGTGAGTGACGCCTCGAAAGTGGCGCTGGCGCACCTGGTGGACCGGTTGCGGGCCCGGGGGTTTGCGCTGTTTGACGTCCAGATGGTGACCGGGGTGACGCTGCAGTTGGGGGCAACCGAGATCTCCCGCGAGGAGTACCTGCGTCGGCTGGCCGGAGCCGTCAAGTTGCCCTGCCGGTTTGCCTGACTGAGGAATGAGGATGCCCCACCGGCCCTCGCGCCTCCGCTCCTCTGCCTCTCCTTCCCGCCCTGCCCTCTGTATGCAACGCGCCTCTGCGCTTCCCCTCTCCACGAGCCGTGCACGAAAAGCGGGGGTGAACCTCCGCACTCCAGACGCTGCGCGATGGGCGGAGCCGGTCCGTTCCGCGCAAAGCGTTTGGCGTGCGTCCGGTTTACCGGCGCTTTCAGGCGCATGGTTACCGAGCAGGTCCGCAAGGAACAGGCCGCTTCCCCGGAGACATCCCCACCCCACCCCACCCCACCCCCACCCCACCCCCACCCCACCCCACCCGACACCCCACCCGAGCGGACGCGGGTCACGCAGCACAACGATACGGAGGACACAGAAAGTCAGGCCTTTTGCACTTCTTGTGCCTTTTTGCGGCTATTCGTGTTGTGGTCCATCCCACGGACTCCTCCGTGTCTTGGCTGGTAGGGGTCACTGCTTCTCCCTGCGACGCTCGTTGAGGCCGAGACTCCCGGGTGACCGGGATCGGCGTCACATCCCCATGATCTGGTAACCGC
Source organism: Verrucomicrobiota bacterium (assembly GCA_027493615.1). Classification (GTDB taxonomy): domain Bacteria; phylum Verrucomicrobiota; class Verrucomicrobiia; order Limisphaerales; family J093; genus DSVZ01. Next base: position 774,132 of record JAOSKK010000023.1, on the reverse strand, counting down.
AGTCGACGTAGAGGACCTGGCCGGTGATGGCGGCGGCCCCGTCGCTGGCGAGGAAGAGGCCGGTTGCCCCGAGTTCGTCGGCGGTGACGTTGCGCTTGAGGGGCGCCTTGGCCTCGTAATGGCGGAGCATCTCGGTAAAGCCGCTGATGCCGCGGGCGGCGAGCGTGTTGACCGGGCCGGCGCTGATGCAGTTGACGCGAATCCGGCGGGGGCCGAGGTCGTAGGCGAGGTAGCGGGTACAGGCTTCGAGCGCGGCCTTGGCGACGCCCATGACGTTGTAGTGGGGCACGACCTTCTCGGCGCCGTAGTAGCTGAGGCCCAGGAGGCTGCCGCCTTCCGTCATCAGCGGCGCGGCGGCCCGGGCGAGCGCGACGAGCGAGTAGGCGCTGACGTCGTGGGCGATGCGGAAGGCCTCGCGGGTGGTGTTGAGGAAGTCGCCCTCGAGGGCTTCGCGCGGGGCGAAGGCGACCGAGTGCAGGAGGAGATGCAGCTTGCCGAAGCGCTGCTGCACGGCGGCGAACACACGGGCGATCTCCTCATCGCGGGTGACGTCGCACGGCAGAATGAGGGTGTCGGGTCCGAAAGTGCCGGCCAGCTCGGCGACGTTCTCCTTGAGGCGTTCGCCCTGGTAGGTGAAAGCCAGGGTTGCGCCGGCCCGTGCCCAGGCCTGGGCGATGGCCCAGGCAATCGAACGTTTGTTCGCGACGCCGAAGACGATGCCGAATCTGCCGTTGAGAAGGGACATGACCAATGGTTGTGAGTAAGCCTGGCGGCGGTGCCCGACCGGCGTCTAGGGTTAGCGGTGGCAGCCGGGCGTGGCAAGGGCGGAGTCGCACCCTGCTAAATGGTCATGGCGTGGCGGCGCTGGGGGGTCCGGGGCAGATAGGCATCGAAGCGCATGGCGATGATGCGGACCAGCAGGCGGCCGAGATCAGTGACGTCCAGACGCGATGCCGAACGTTGGAGGAGACCATCGGCTTCGAGGTCGTCGAGGGACTCCAGTTCCGCGGCGAAGTAGGCCGGGAAATCGATGCCCAGCCGGGCGGACATGGCGTCGTAGTCGAGGTGCAGGTTGCACATCACCTGCATGATCGTCTCGCGCCGGTGGCGGTCGTCGGCGTTCAGCACGTAGCCGCGGGTGTAGGGGATCTGGCCGGCCTCGACCTGGCTCTGGTAAACGGGGAGCGTTTTCGCGTTCTGCCAGTAGGCGGCGCCGGCCTGGGAGATGGCCGACATGCCGAAGGCGTAGATGTCGGCGCCGCCCCGGGTGCTGTAGCCCTGAAAATTGCGCTGCAGGGTGCCGGCGCGCTGCGAGGCGGCCAGCTCGTCGGTGGCCCGGGCGAAATGGTCCATGCCGATGTACACATACCCGGCATCCTCGAGCTTCTCGATGGTGAGCTTGAGGAGCTGGAACTTGACCTCGGGCGTGGGAAGGACTTTGGACTCGACGATCTTCTGCGCGGGCTTCATCCAGGGGACGTGGGCATAGCTGAAGACGGCAAACCGGTCGGGAGCCAGGGCGATCGTCTCGTCGAGTGTGCGGGCGAAGGAATCGACGGTCTGCAAGGGGAGGCCGTAAATCAGGTCGATGTTGAGCGAGCCGAAGCCGAGTTCGCGGATCCAATCGACGGCCTGACGGGTGACCTCGAGGGGCTGAATGCGGTGCACGGCGCGTTGAACGTCCGGGTGGTTGTCCTGCACGCCCATCGAGGCGCGGTTGAAGCCAATCTCGCGCAGGGCCAGGAGGTGGTCGCGCGTCAGGCGCCGCGGGTCCACCTCGACTCCGGCTTCCAGGCTCGGGGCGAAGGTGAAGTGCCGGTGGATGAGCTCGCCCAGCCGCCGCAGATGGTCCGGGGCCGAGAACGTGGGCGAACCGCCGCCGAAGTGGAGCTGGACGACCCGGCGGTCGGGATGCAGGAGCGGTTTCAGCAGCCCCATCTCGCGGCCGAGCGTCTCGACGTAGCGCGCGCTCTTGCCCTGGTCGGTGGTGATGACGGTGGTGCAGCCGCAGAACCAGCAGAGCGTCTCGCAGAAGGGCAGGTGGAAGTAGAGCGAGAGGTCGCGCGGGGCGCGGTTGTTCTCCTGGAGATGCGGGAGGATGGTTTCGAACGGCACCTGTTCGGAGAAGACCGTGGCGGGTGGATAGGACGTGTACCGCGGGCCCGCCACGTTGTACTTCCGGACGAGTTCGAAGTCGAAATTCAGGCGGCGCATGGCGAGGGGTTCGGATAGGACCGGACGGTCTCCGCCAGGGCGGTGAGGCCGTCAAGACGGGCGTCGGGCGGGACCCCGTGGCCGAGGTTGAAGATGTGGCCGGGCCGGTCACGCATGGAATCCAGGATCGCGAGGGTGGCCTGGCGGACGGCGTCCGGTTCCGCGCGGAGCAGGGCGGGGTCGAGGTTGCCCTGGACGGCGAGGTGAGCCGGCAACTGATCGGCCACGGCGCGCAAGGGCACCGCGGCGTCGATGCCGAGCACCTGGGCACGGAGTCGGGCGAGGGCGGGCCATTGGTGGACCCCTTTGGCGAACACGATCAGGGGCGCGCGGTCGCGGAGTTCGGTCACGATGTCCTGCAGCCAGCGGCCTGAGACTTCCTGGAAGGCCTCGGATGGGGCCAGACCGCCGAGGGTGTCGAAGAGTTGGAGGGCGTCGGCCCCGGCGTCGAGCTGGAGCCTGAGGTAGTCGGTCACGGCGAGGGCGAGCTTCTCGGCGAGGCGGCCGTAAAGACGGGGGTTCTCGTGGTACAGGGCGCTCGCTTTGGCGAAGGTCGGGGCACTGCCGCCCTCGAGCATGAAGTTGGCGAGGGTCCAGGGCGAACCGGCGAAGCCCAGGAGGGCCGTGGCATCGCCGAGGGCGGCGCGGGTGAGGCGCAGGGCTTCCGCCACGTACTGGAGGCGCTCCGTCACGGCGCGCCCGTCGAGGCGGTCCACGTGGTGGGCATACTCGATGGTCCAGGCCATCCGGATCCCGCCGCCCTCGCGAAAGGCGTAGGGTTGGCCGAGTGCCTCGGGGATGACGAGGATGTCGCTGAAGATGATGGCGGCGTCGAAGCCGAACCGGCGGATCGGTTGGAGGGTGACTTCCGCGGCGAGGGCCGGGGTCTGGACGAGTTCCAGAAAGGAGTAGCGCTGGCGCAGTTCGCGGTATTCGGGAAGGGCACGGCCGGCCTGTCGCATCAGCCACACGGGCGGGCGGTCCAGCGGCGCACAGCGGCAGGCCCGCAGGAACCGCTCGCGACTGGTCAGCGGCGGCGTTGGCTCCAAGGTGGAACCTGCGCCGCGGGCGGAGGCCGGCCCGGATGAGATGGTGTCCTGTGTGCGCTGCACCCGGCGAAGATAGGCTCGCTGCACCGACTGGCAACGGCGGAAGCGACGAAGCCGGCTGAGCCGACGAGGCGAGGAGGCGTACGGAGTCCCGGCACCGTGCGAGGGCGTTGGCCCTCAGCCAGCGCCCGGCCCGCGGCGTTCGGCGAGCTTGCGCGCGGGGTGTTGCTCGGCGCGCCCGTGGAGGAAGACGGCTGTCCATTCCGCGAGACGTTGACCCAGGAGCCGGCACGCTGCCTGGGTGTCCTCCGACCGCGGTTCGCGCGCTGTCACCGCCCCGTAGTGGAGCGTGGTCAGGAGGTGGCGTAGTCGGTGACGCCGAAGACGAGGAAGCCGAAGTTGATCAGGAGGGTGAGCAAGGATTGACAGGCCAACTCGGTGCCGCCGCCCCAGGCACCGGACGAGCTGAAGGCGCACCCGATCTTGCCGTCGATCTTCATCCAGTGTTCGAGCATCACCTCGTCCCAGAACCGTTTCATCTTCCACGAGAGCAGGCCCATGTTGGTGGGGCTGCCCAGGGCGAGCCCGTCGCACCACAACACATCCGCGGCCGTCGCCTCGTCCAGCGAACGCAGGCGCGTCTCGGTGTCCGGGATGCGTGCGGCGCCCTCGGCGACGAGGCGGGCCATCTTGGCGGTGTTGCCGGTGTGGGAGTCGAACAGAACGAGAATGTGATTCATGGCGGAGAGCCTAGATGCTCTGGCTCCGGTGTCGCGTAAAAAGGCCGGACCGGGCGGGTGGGCGGGTGGGCCATCCGCGCCACCCGTGGAATCCGCGGTGCGGGCTGTCGTGAACTCTGACCGCGGATTCTCCGGATCACACGGATGATGTCCGTAATCTGCGGAGAACACCGGACGCGGGTCTTCTCCGCCGATTGCGAACATAGGGGATTAAGACAAAGCGAACCCCCGGCGGGTCGGGCGAGCCCACTTCAGCGGGCCGGGTTCGAATCCAGCCGGCGGACGGCGTTGAGCGGATGGACGTCGAGGGCGTTGGCGTGGAGCCCACCGATGCGGTCAGGTCGGAAGAACATGAAGCCGCTCGAGAAGTACACCGGTGCCACGACGGCTTCCTCCGCGATCAGGAAACCTTCCGCCTGGGCAAGGACACGACGGCGGGTTGCCGCGTCAGCCTCGGCCTGCGCGGTCTGCAACCAGGCGTCGTAACGCGGCGACGCCCAGCCGGTGCGGTTGTTCCCGTTGCTGCTTCCGAAGAGTTCCAGGAACGTGTTCGGGTCGTTGTAATCCGCCACCCAACTGCTCTGGCTCAGGTCGTAGTCGAGCTGGCGCTGGGCGGCGATGAAGACCCGCTTTTCCCGGTTATCGAGCTCGATCCGCAGGCCCAGCTCGGTTTCCCAGATGTGCTTCAGCTCGACGGCCACCTTGGCGTGCTCCTGGCCCGTGCCGCCACCCGTGGTCCAGAACAGGTAGCGCAGGGGGCGCAGTCCGGCACCCTGGGGATGGCCCGCCTCCGCCAGCAACCGGCGCGCCGCAGCCGGATCGAAGCAGACATGGTCCTTCGCCTCGTAGTGTGCGGTGGCGGGCGGCACCAACCCGCCGGCGGGTTTCTCGCCTCCGCGCGTGATCCGCTCGACGATGCGCTGCCGGTCGATGGTCAGCGACAACGCCCGGCGCACCCGCGGGTCGTCCAGCGGAGTGCGGGTCGTGTTGCAGCGGACGAAGTAAACGGCCAGCAGATCGAAGGGATGCGCGTCGGGCCGCTCGCGCAACCGGTCCAGCAGTTCGGCCGGCACCAGGCTCCGATCCCAGATCACGTCGGCCTGGCCGGTCTCGTAAAGGTTGAAGGCGGTCGCCGGGTTGCCAACGGTCAGCAGGTCCACCACCTCGAGGACCGTCTGCTCGCGGTCCCAGTAGTGCGGGTTTCGGCGGAGTCGCACCCGATCGTTCAGGCGCCAGAAATCGAGCTGATACGGCCCGCTCACCGGGAGCGGTCGGGCCCGGATCCAGTGGTCACCGTAGGTTTCGATCGCCTGGCGCGGGACGACCGCCAGGGTGGGGAAGGCGCAGAGATCGAGGAAGAACGGCGTGGGATGTGTCAGCCGCACCTCAAGCCGGTGCGCGTCCAGGGCACGCACGCCCAAGGCGTCCGGATTCGGGAGCTTGCCCAGGTGGAAGGCCTCGGCGTTTTCGAGGAAGAAGAGCTGGCTGGCGTAGCCGGCGCCGGTCGCCGGGTCGAGGGCCCGGCGCCACGAGTAAACGACGTCGGCCGCGGTGATCGGCTCACCGGTCGACCAAGCGGCGTTCGTGCGGATCGCAAAGGTGTAGGTGCGACCGTCCGGAGAGAGCGTCCAAGACTCGGCGAGTCCCGGAATGGGCGAGGCATCGACCGGGTGGTTGCGGGTGAGACCCTCGAACAGGGGGAGGGTGACGCGCAGGTCCTCGACGCTGAGCGCCAGCGCCGGATCCAGGCTTTCGGGTTCCGCGCCGTTGATGACGACGAGGTCGGCGGGCGGCAAGGACGGACTGCAGCCCGTCAGCAGCGCGCCGGCGACGAGGGCGGTCGCCGCCCCCAGGACACACCGACCCTGCGGCCAGCCACCCAAGGTGCGCCGCCCGCCGCTCATCCGGATGGACTATTCGGTCGGACCCGGCGCGGGGTGCCCCCGGGCTTGCTTCGACGGGAACGACATTGGTGACCGGAGCCGGCGGGGGGCGGCGTCGACGGATTGGGTCACGGCGTTGGTCATCGCGAGCGGAGGTGCGACTGCCGCGGCCGGAGTCTGGCCGCCGAGCTGGTTCATGATGCCACGGCTCGACGCCCGATGTTCGTGGTTGCGCAGGACCGAGAGCAGGAGGGACAGGACCAGGAAGGCGCCCGCGGCGTACTTGGTCCACTGACTCAGCACCGTGCCGGAACCCGCGCCGAACAGCGCGTCTGCCGTAGCACCGCCGAACGCCATGCCGAGGCCGGCCTCCTTTTTCGGCAACTGCACCAGCACCATGAGGATGAGGAGCAGGCTGTTGAGGACCAGCACCAGCGTAAGCAAGCCGATGATCAGGGAAATCATGGGAGGTAGCCGGGAAAGCGGTTCAAATCGATTGCTTGACGATCTCGCTGAAGCTGCGGACCTCGAGCGAGGCGCCCCCCACCAGCGCGCCGTCCACGTCCGGCAGGCTCATCAACTCGCGGACGTTGTTGGGCTTGACGCTGCCCCCGTACTGGATGCGCACGCGTTTCGCGGTGGCCTCGCCCACGATCCCGACGAGGGTCTGGCGGATGAAGGCGTGGGCGCTCTGGGCCTGCTCGGCGGTGGCGGTGAGTCCCGTGCCGATGGCCCAGACCGGCTCGTAGGCGATGATCGTCTCTTCGACCTGTTCGGCGCTGAGCCCGGCCAGACTGCCGCGCAGTTGCGTCTCGAGCACCCGCTCGGTCTGGTTCGCCTTTCGTTCCTCGAGCAGTTCGCCGATGCACACGATCGGCTTGAGCGACGCCGCGTGGGCGGCCAGCGCCTTCTTCGCGATGAGCGCGTTCGATTCCTGCTGGAACTGGCGCCGTTCGGAATGCCCCAGAATGACGTAACGCACGGAGAACTCCTTGAGCATCGCCGCGCAGATCTCGCCGGTGTACGCCCCGAAGTTGTGCTCGCTCATGTTCTGTGCCCCGAGCCGGATGTTGGAGTCCAGGATCGCCTTCGACACCTCGCTCAGCGCCGTGAAGGGCGGGGCCACGACCAGATCGATCTCCTTCACGTTCGCCAACTCGCGCCTGAGCCCGTTCACCAGGTCCAGCGCTTCGCCGACGGTTTTGTTCATCTTCCAGTTGCCGGCGATGATCAGTTTGCGGTCTTTGTTCATGTCAGTCTGTCTGCTCGCTGCAGGAAAGCTCCGTGGCCCGCTGTCTAGTGGGAACAAGCGCAACCGCCGGCTTCGCTCAGCGCTGCCACGCCCGGCAGCACCTTGCCTTCAAGGAACTCGAGGCTTGCGCCCCCGCCCGTCGAGACGTGGGTGACGTGCTTGTCGGCTCCAAACTTCTTCGCCGCCGTGGCGGTGTCACCGCCGCCGATCACGGTGGTGGCGCCCCGGCGGGTGGCCTCGACGATGGCGTTGGCCATGGCCTGGGTGGCGCCGGCGAAGGCCGGGAACTCGAACACGCCCGGGGGACCATTCCAGATGATGGTCCGGGCGCGGCGGATGGCGGCCACGAAGAGTTCGGTGGACTTCGGCCCCACATCCAGGCCGAGCCAGCCGTCCGGGATGCCGGACGCATCATCGGCGGCCTTCACCTGCGCGTCCGCGGCGAACCGGTCGCCACACACGTAGTCCACCGGCAGCAGCAGGGCCTTGCGCTGGGTCTTCGCCTTCTCGACCAGGCCCTGGACCTTCTGCGCCCCTTCCTCGTCGAAGAGGGAGTTCCCGATGGCCATGCCGTCGAGCACCTTCTTGAAGGTGAAGGCCATGCCGCCGCCGATGATGATCTCATCGGCCTTGTCCAGCAGGTTCTCGATGAGCGGGATCTTGTCGGCGATCTTCGCCCCGCCCAGGATGGCCAGGAGCGGGCGCTGCGGTTGATCGAGGACGGCGGCGAACGCGTCGAGTTCCTTCTTCATGAGGTAACCGCAGGCGCGCTGGGCCAGTTGCACCCCGGTCATGGACGAGTGATCGCGATGGGCCGTGCCGAAGGCGTCGTTGATGTACACGTCGCCCAGGCGGGTCAGGGAGGCGCGGAACGCCTTCACCTTCTCGGGGTCGGCCTTGAGCTTGGTGCCGTCTTCGAGTTTCACCCGGCCTTCTTCCTCGATGTGGAACCGGAGGTTCTCGAGGAGGATGACGTCGCCCGGCCGGGCGGCGGCACATGCGGCCTCGACTTCCGGGCCCGACGCAGTCGTCGAGGAAGCGGACCGGGCGGCCGAGCAGGGCCTCGAGCTTCGCCGCCACCGGCTTGAGCGAGAAGGTCTCAATGCGCTTGCCATCGGGACGCCCGAGATGGCTCATCAGCACCACGGAGCCGCCCTTCTCGAGCACGTAACGGATCGTGGGCAACGCCGCTTCGATCCGCTTGGTGTTCGTGATGGCCCCGGTCGCCTTGTCCTGGGGAACGTTAAAGTCCACCCGGATCAAGGCGCGCTTGCCCGTGAAATCGACGTCCTCGATAAACAACTTGGCCATAGAACCACTACAAAAGTGGGGGCGAGCATACCCAAGACCCTCGCTGAGTCAAAAGGAAATCCCGGCTCACGCGACGCACGCACGATTTGCGCCCCGGAAGCTGTTCGCTACCTTGGCCGGCACAACGGCGACGAGTATGCAAACCAAAGCAGAGTGGGAAGTGCTGGTGGTGGGGGTGGCCCGGCGGGCGCCAGCGCCGCCGCCTTGCTGGCCACGCACGGCCACCGGGTGCTGGTGCTCGAGCGCGAGAAGTTCCCGCGCTACCACATCGGCGAATCGCTGATCCCCTTCACCTACCAGCCGCTCGAACGCCTGGGGTTGATCCCGAAGATGCGGGCCTCCGCGTTCCAGAAGAAGTACAGCGTGGTGTTCGTCCAGCCCGACGGCACCGCCAGCCAGCCGTTTTACTTCTTCACCCGCTACGACAAGGACACCGTCGCCCAGACCTGGCAGGTGCTCCGCAGCGAGTTTGACCAGATGCTCCTCGACCACGCCCGCGAACGCGGTGCCGCGGTCCGCGAGGAGACCGAGGTGGTGGAATTCCTCCGCGACGACGGCGCCGTCACCGGGGTACGCGCGCGGCACCGCGACGGCACGCTGGCCGAGTACCGTGCGCCCATCACGCTCGATTGCACCGGCAAGGAAAGCTTCGCCGCCGTCCGCCAGGGCTGGCGCGTCCGGGATCCTTACCTCAACAAGGTCGCGGTCTGGACGTACTACGAAGGCTCGAAGCGCGAGCCGGGGATCGACGAAGGCCAGACCACGGTGGCCTTTGTGCCGGAAAAGGGCTGGTTCTGGCACATCCCGCAGCACCGGGACCGGGTCAGCGTGGGCGTGGTGGCCGAGGGCAAGTACCTCACGCGCGGAGGGGTGAAGGATCCGAAGGCGATCTTCGAGCGCGAGGTGAAGGAGAACCGTTGGATCCAGGACCACCTCGCGACCGGCCGTCAGGTGGGGGCCGTACTACGTCACCAGCGAGTACACCCATCACGCCCGCCACTGCTATGCGCCGGGCCTGTTGCTGGTGGGCGATGCGTTCTGCTTCCTCGACCCCGTGTTCAGCAGCGGGCTGATGCTCGCACTCAAGAGCGGGGTGATGGCGGCGGATGCGGTGCACGACGCCTGGGTGGCCGGCGATTTCGCGCCCCAGCGTTTCGCGCGCTACGGCGCGACCTTGCGCGAGGGCATCGAGAACATGCGCAAGCTGGTCTACGCCTTCTACAATCCGGACTTCAGCTTCAAACAGGTGATCGACAAGTACCCCGAGGCGGCTGCCGACATCACCGACTGCCTGAGCGGGGACGTCAACAAGGACCTGTCCGGGCTGTGGGACAAGATTCGCGAGTTTGCGCCCCTGCCGGACGTCCTGCCGCTGGGGGCTCCGCTCACCCCCGATACACGCACCGCGCCGTGCACGTCTCGGCCACCACCACCTCGGTCAGCAGCGGCAGTGCCGGCTGAGCCGTTCCCAGATCCAGCGGGCGAGGGTTTCGCTCGTCGGGTTCTGGAGCCCGGGGACGTCGTTCAAGTACCGGTGGTCGAGCTGCTCCCAGAGCGGCTTGAAGGCGCGCGCGAGGTCGGCGTAGTCGATGAGCCAGCCCAGGCGCTCGTCACACTCGCCCGCGACGACGATCTCGGCCCGGAAACTGTGACCGTGCAGGCGCCGGCACTTGTGAGTCTCCGGCAGGTGCGGCAGCAGGTGCGCCGCCTCGAATTGGAAGGTCTTCCGCAGTTCGATCTTCATGTCGCCAAACTCCGCTACCACGCCGGCGGCCGCTCCCAGTCCGCCCAGATCACCAGTTCACCCAGGGCCGGCCGGCCGTCGTGCCGCCAGTCCGGGGGCGGCTGTTGCATCCGTCCCAGCGGGCAGATACGGCGGACGCCCCACTGCGCCAGCCGTTGGACCAGCGCCTGTTGCCGGGCACCGGACGCCGCCAACCCGACGGTGGAGACCCGCCCCCGAAACTCGTCCGCCCCGGCGAGCGCCTCGTCGACTCCCGCCACCGCCTTGACGTAGATGAAGCGGTGCAGCACCGAGGGGCTCAACCGCGGTTGGCTCTCGTACACCACGGTCCAGGCCGTCGAGCCCGGGCTGCACCAGAGCTGCGTGTCCCGCGAATGCGCCGCCCGCACCTCGTAGAAGCCTCTGCGCGCCGCGATGGCGGCGGCTTCCGTCACGGGCAGTTCACCGCGGGGTTCGGTGGCTTCGAGCCCCGCCAGGGCTTCGGCCAGCGCGGCGGCAAACCGTTCCGGCGGGTTGCGGCCGCCGGCCTCGACATAGAAGGCGTGCGGTGAAAGACAGCCAAGCTGGTTCCAGGCCACCACGTCGCGCGCAGCAGCGGCCACCACCCGCGGCAGGTTGTGATGGGCCAGCACCTCCGCCGCCACGTAGCCGAAACTGAGCTGGTGCCCGTAGCCGAGGAACCGGACCGAATCCGGCACCCGGGCCCGCACCGCGGCCACGGTGGCGTCGGTGCCCATGACCGTGACGCATTCGGCCTGGGCGAACAACGCCGCTTCGAGGGGTTCCGTTCCGCCGGGCCATTCAGCGATCTCGAGGCAGGCGGCCAGTTTCGCCTCCGTCTCGCGCAGGGAATGCGCGAAGAGCCGGGGCAACAGCGACGTGCCCGAGGCGCATTTCATGAACTGGGCGGACCGCGTCAGCAGTCCCAGCACCAGGCTGAGGAGCGGCGCGTTGGGGAGTCGCCCTGCGGTGATGTGGGCCAGCAACTCCGGTCCCCGCGCCCACGACACCCGCCCGCTCCTCGCCTCGGCTTCCGGCGCACAGAACTGGTCCAGTCGTTCGAGGTGCCCGAGGTCCTGCACCACGAGTGCGCGGAGACCCTCCCGCGTGAGGCTGGCGAAGAAGGCATCGAGACCCGCCGCCAGCGTTTCCCGAGAGAACCCAAGCTCGCCCGGACCCCGCGCGAGAGCGAGTTGGCGGAAGGGGTTGGCGGGGTCGAGCCAGTCTTCCGCCACCGCGGCAACGGCGTCGATGAGATCGGGCGTGCGGCGCGCCTCGAGGTAGCGACGGCGGTTGGCCTTCAGCGCCAGACACGCCTCGGTGATCATGGCCGGCGTCAGCAGTCCGGGCTCGGGGCGGTCCGCCAGAAAGTACGAAGGCAATGGCATCATGGTTCGAGCCCTTCCTTCCGACGCAGGGCGTGCAGGCAGGGCAACGCCCCCAGGGACAGCAGAACCAGCCCCGCCAGGCCCAGGTAGGTCCCCTGGTAGCTCTCGGGTTGCCCCGCTGCCAATCCCAGCGACCTGACCTGCACGCCGGCCCACCAGTGGCCCAGGTTCCCGAGCAAGCCGCTGATCATGATAAACAGCCCGAACACCCGCCCGCGCACGGCGTCGGGCACCGAGGTCAACAGGGCTGCCTCCACCATCGGGTAGTTTGCCAGCATGAAGAAGCCGTACACCAGAAGCGCCGGGATCAGCCAGGCACGCGGCACGCGCGGAAACCCCGCAATCACCACCGCCGCGCTGACGAGCACGAACGCGATCCACCGCAGCCGCGCCCGATCGCTCAGATGGCCGAACAGCGGATTGCTGACCACCCCCACCAGGAAGATCGAGCTCAACGCCAGCCCCGTCGTCCGCACATCCATCCCGTGCGCCTGCTGTAGGAACAACGAACCCAGACTTGCCATGCTGCACGCCGCAAAGTCCCGCAGACTGAACAGCGCTGCCGCCGCCAGAAACCACGCCCACAAGGCCGGGGACCCGAACAAGACCCCGCGGCTCCCTGGCCGTGTCGGTTCCCGCGTCGCAGGCGCCGGCGGTGACAACCACGCGAACAACCCGGCCGCCGCCAGTCCCACCAGCCCCAGCTCCGCCAACGGCGCCCGCCAGCCCACACTCGCCGCCCGCCAGCCCACATACAGCGGTCCCAGAAAGAACCCCGCGCTGGCACCCATTCCGATCAAGCCCAGCGCCCGGCCGGTCCGTTGCGGGAACAGCCCGACGACCAGCGCCGTTGCCGCCGGGTGATAGAACGACCCACCCAGCCCGGCGAGCACGACACAGCCCAGCGCCGTCGGGTAGTTCCGCGCCCATCCCAGCCCGAGGTACCCGAGCGCGTTCAGCACCAGGCCCCACGTCAACAGCCAGCGCCGGTCCAGCCGGTCCGCCAGGACGCCCAGCGGATAGCTCGGCAGGAAATACGCCAGCATCATCAACGTCGTGAGCGAGGTCGCGGCGGCGATGCTCGGCAGGTTCAGATCGCGCTGGAGTTGCAGGTACACCGGCAGCAACGCCACGTTGTACAGGTGGTTGAGCCCGTGCAGCAGGCCCACGAGCCAGAGCACCCGTGTCAGGACGCGCGGCGTTGAAGAGGTTCGTACGCTCATGAGCGGCTCCGCTTCACCGGGCCAGGAGCGAACAGCCCCGCGCTTCCGCCGCCGGCACCCGCCCCAGCAGCTCAAAACCCTCCCGCGCCGCACCGCCAGGTCCTCGGTTTGCACGGCCAGCACCGACCGCACATTGGCCAGATCCAACACCCGGAGCAGCCCTGTTCCCCCTTCGCCCACTTCCCGGCCGTCCTCCGGCGACACCACCCAGGCCCGCGCCCACGGGGCAAATCGGAACCGCCGCCCGGCCGCAGTCGGCGCGCCGCCCTCCGCAGCGGTATCCGCAGCAGCGGCGACCGCCCCGTCGTAGGCCTGCGAACCCAGCTCGCTCATGCCGTACTCACACACCAATCGCTCCGACGGCAACCCCAGGCGGCGCTCGATCCAGCGGTGCAGTTCCGCCTTCGGCAGCTCGCGCGAACGTCCCTTGTACCCGCCCGTCTCGAGGCCGCGCGAACCGGGGGGCAGGGCCAGCCGCGTGCCCGCCGCTTCGAGGTGTTCGAGCAGATGCACGAAGCCAAAGGCCGTGCCCAACACCACCACCGGCTCGTTCGCCTCGACCGCTCCGGTCAACACCGGCAAGGTTCGTCCGACGTCCAACCGCCAGTTCCCGGCGCCGTCGGTGTCGCCCAGATACGCTGCCGGCCCGTTGCCGAACGCAGTGGCGACCGTGCTGAACATGTGCGCAAGCGACGAATGCGGTGCCGCGGCGGAGGGCGGTGCCAGCACCACAAAGCGGAACGGCCCTCCTTGAACCTGGGGTGCAGGCTTCCAGCGTGCTTCCCCGCGATTCAAGGGTTGCGGGCAGGGTGGCGGAGGCGAAGGGAGCCTTCCACCAGCCGTCCGCTCGGGGAGCAACGCGGGCGCAAAACCGGCGCACACCGAGGTCTCATACAACGCAAGCGATTCCGCCGAATGGAAGTGTCGGCTCCGCGACGCCGCGGTTGTGCCGCTGGAATGGAAGACCGCCCGGCGCTCGGTCGGCGCCAGACTCGTGAAATCCCACTCTTTGAACGCGGTCGTGGGCACGGCAGGTATCGAGCGCCACTCCGTCACATGCCCGGGTGTGAGGCCGCGCGCCTGGCAAAGCGACCGATAAGGCGGGACCGCGTCGTACTGCGCGGCAAAGACCTCGAGGGCCAGAGATTCAAAGGTGCTTTCCTGTGCCCCGGCCGATCCAGACAGCACCGGGCCGGATGCGTGAATGAACTCGCGCACCCGGCGGATCAGGTCCTGGAACAGCTCGTGGCCCATGCGGTTTTGGTTTCGCGTCGTTTCGACGGCGGCTGGTTCACCGCCACAGCCGGGCGACGAGCATCGCCTAACCCCTGATGTCGTTCAAGCCCCCGCACCAGGATTCACCGGCTTCACCTCTGCTTCCGGGGGCCGGCGGTGCGAGGGGCGGGAGCAAAGGGTTGTCCCGCGGCTTCGGGTCTGGCACAACGACGCCGTGTTGGCGAAACGCGTCATTCCCTGTCTGGACGTGCATGACCGGCAGGTCACCCGCGGCGTGCAGTTCGGCAAGGCGGAAGCCGGCGAGCTGCGGAACGTGGGGGATCCGGTCGAACTGGCCTTGCGCTACAACGCGCAGGGGGCCGACGAACTGGTGTTCTTCGACATCACGGCCAGCGCCCACGGCCGGGCGACGATGGTCGAGGTCATCGAACGCGTGGGCCAGCAGTGCTTCATGCCCCTGACCGTCGGCGGCGGAATCCGGACGATCGAGGACATGGGCGTGATGCTGCAGGCCGGGGCGGACAAGGTCAGCATCAACTCGGCCGCGCTCGCCGACCCGGCGTTGATCCGCGCGGGGGCGGAGAAGTACGGCAGCCAGTGCATCGTGGTGTCGATCGATGCCAAGCGGATGGGGCCCGACTCCTGGCGGGTCTTCTCGCACGGCGGCCGGCAGGCCACGGGTCGGGACGCCGTGGCCTGGGCCATCGAAGCGGTGGGCCGGGGCGCCGGCGAGATCGTGCTGAACAGCATCGACGCCGACGGCACCAAGCAGGGCTACGACCTGGAGATCACGCGGCGGGTGAGCGAGGCGGTGGGCGTGCCGGTCGTGGCGAGCGGTGGGGCGGGGAACCTCGACCACCTGGTGGAGGTCCTGCGGGCGGGGAAAGCCGATGCCGTGCTGGCGGCGAGCATCTTCCACTTCGGCGACTTCACGGTGGACCAGGTGAAGGCGCATCTGGCCCGGCACGGGATTCCGGTGCGCCGGCTCAGCCACGCCGGCTGAAGGCGCGGCTTCGGCCTTGACGCACACCCAGGGCGGACACCCGGTGATGAGGCGGCTGCTGGACACGCAGGCGCTGGTCGGGCGGTTGACGATCGTGACTTCCGACCCGGCGTTGGCGCGCTACGAGGTTCCGGTCCTTCCGGCATGAGCCGCGCCGGCCGGGTGCGGGCGGAATGGCGCCTGCGGTTCCGGGTTGGCGGGCGGGCGGGGGTGGGGTAGAACGGGGCCACGTTATGGGTTTGTTCGACCACTTGAAGTTCAACCGCGACGGCTTGATCCCCGCGATCATCCAGGAGCAGCGCACCGGGCGGGTCCTCATGATGGCCTGGATGAACCGCGCTTCGATTGAGAAGACGCTGGAGACCGGCCGGACGTGGTTTTGGAGCCGCTCGCGGCAGAAGTACTGGATGAAGGGCGAGTCCAGCGGCCACGTGCAGGTGGTCAAGGACGTGGCCTTCGACTGCGACGGCGACACGCTGTTGATCCGGGTCGAGCAGACGGGGGCGGCCTGCCACGAAGGTTACCTCTCCTGCTTCTTCCGGTCGGCCGCGGCCGGAGGGGCGGAGGTGCGCGTGACCGAAGCGCGGCAGGTGGACCCGGAGCAGGCGTACGGGAAGAAGTGAGCCCGCCCGGCCCAAGGCCGGTCGCGGCGGGGGACTGCGAGGACCCGACATGAGTTACACGTGTTTTCCCTCGAAAGAGGCGTTCCTGAAGCTGGCGGGCGAAGGGAATCTGATCCCGGTGGGTTGCCGTCTGCTGGCGGATTTTGAGACCCCGCTCTCGGCGTATCAAAAGCTGCGGGGGCCCACGCAGTCGTTTCTGCTCGAGTCGGTGGAGGGGGGCGAGCACGTCGGGCGCTACTCGTTCCTCGGCTGCAATCCGCGCGCGGTGATCCGCCAGCAGGGCAACCGGGTCGAGGTGCTGAAGCACGGGCGCGTGACGGAGGTGTTCCTGACCGGTCCCGGGAGCGAGGCTTATGCCCGGCAACGGGTGCGGGACGGTCTCGAGGTGGTGGAACGCGAGTTGGCGAAGTTCCGTCCGGTCCGCGTGCCGGGGTTGCCGCGGTTCACGGGGGGCGCGGTGGGCTACATCGGTTACGAGTACATCCACGATGTCGAGCCGGTGGTGCCGCGGCCGGCGCGCGATGAGCTGGGTACGCCGACGCTGTACTTCCTCATCGCGGATCAGTTGTTGATCTTCGACCGGGCCGCCCAGACGCTGACGGTGCTGGTGAACGCCGCGGTGGACGAGAGCGGCAGCCCGGAGTCGGCCTACGACGCAGCGCGGGCGGAGATCGAGCAATTGATCCAGCGGCTGCGCCTGCCGGCGCCGCACCAGCCGGTGGGCGTGCCGGAGGAGGTGCCTGCCTTGCCGGTGACGTCCAACGTGACGCGCGAACGGTTCGAGGCCAACGTGCTCAAGGCCAAGGAGTACATCACGGCGGGGGACATCATCCAGGTGGTGGGTTCGCAGCGGTTTTCCGCCGCGGTGAAGGTGTCGCCCCTGGACGTCTACCGGGCGGCGCGCACCATCAATCCCTCGCCGTATATGTTTCTGCTCGAGCTCGAGGGCTTTTCGCTGGTGGGGGCCTCGCCGGAGATCCACGTGCGGTGTGAGGAACGGCAGGTCGAGATCCGGCCCATCGCGGGCACGCGGTGGCGCGGGACGACGCCCGAGGAGGACCAGGCGCTGGAAGCGGAATTGCTGGCGGACCCGAAGGAGCGGGCGGAGCACGTGATGCTGGTGGATCTGGCGCGCAACGACCTGGGTCGGGTGTGTGACTTCGGGAGCGTGCAGGTGAAGGCGTTGATGGTGATCGAGCGCTACAGCCACGTCATGCACATCGTCTCGCACGTCGAGGGGCGGCTGGCGGGCGACCGGACGCCGTTTGACCTCATGCGCGCCACCTTTCCGGCGGGGACACTCACCGGGGCGCCGAAGATCCGGGCGATGCAGATCATAGCCGAGCTCGAAGGGACGCAGCGCGGTCCGTACGGCGGCTGTGTGGGTTACTTCTCGTTCAGCGGCAACCTGGACTGCTGCATCACGATCCGCACGGCGGTACTGAAGGACGGTCAGGCGCACATCCAGGCGGGGGGCGGCTGGGTGAACGACTCGCTGCCGGGACAGGAGTATGCCGAGACGGTCAACAAGTCGAAGGCCATGCTGAAAGCGGTGGCCATGGCGGAACAGTTCGCGTCGTCGGCGAAAAGTCCTGGCTGAGGCGCCTGTCGAGGCTCCCGCCGGGCCGGAATGCAGGCCGACCGGGCAGGGAGGCCCCCGCGCAGGTCAGGGCTTTCCCACCAGGCTCGGCGGGTTGGGACTGGGCGGGGAAGTCGCGATCTCGGCCTCTGGGAGCAGGCCCACGCTGGCGAGCCAACGGCGTTGGGCGACAAACAGGGCTTTTTCCTCCAACGACTGGGCCAGGCTCCGGCTTTCCTCGAGCTCCCCTTGCTTGAACAGGGCCTCGCAGCGGGCAAAGCGCGCGAGCTGGTCATCGCCCGTCTCAAGCGCGTCGGCCGGGAGTTGATCGAGCCGGGCAAGGGCGAGGTCACTCTGGCCGAGCCAGGCATACGCGAGGGCCAGGTAGAGGTTGCGTTTGGTGCGGTCGGGATGGAGCGCGAGGTTCCGGGAGAGGGCGTCCGGGTTTTCCGTGGCTTCCCGCCGATCCAGCACCTGGCTCAGACTCAGGTAGGCGAGACCCAGGCGATCAGTCGGGGCCAACTCGACGACGCGCTGGCTGGCGAGCATCAGGTCGGTAATGGTGCGGCTGGCCAGGGCGATCTGCTGGCGCAGTTGCCAGTAGGCGCGGTCGGCGCGCAGCGCAGGCTCGGAGCGGGACGCGAGCAGGCCGGCGCGGTGGGGCTGGCCCAGGGCGAGCAGGAACCGGGCGGTGCGAAGGAGGAGATCGGGGCGGGCCTGGGCCGCCTGGGCGAGCCGGTCGTAAGCCTGCTGGGCCTGCTGCGTTCGGCCCTCGGCATCGGCGAGCAAACCCTGCGTGAGGCTTTCCAGCACCTGGGTGGTCACGTTGTCGAAAGCCCCGGTCCGGAGATCCGTGCCCAGAAGCGGCAGATCGGCGGGCACCTTCTCGGGCGGCGCCCGGTGGAGGATCAGGAGGCAGGCCAGGTAGCCCCGGCCGTCGTCCAGCCCGGAGAAATAGGACTCCTGTTCGAGCATCTGCGCCTCGGCGTAGAGCCCCACGGCCCCCATGAGTTCCAGGCAGGCGACCAGTTCGTCGGGGGTGCGTGGTTGCCGGGTGCGGTTGAGCATCAGCTTCGCCACCTCATCCTTCGGCCCTTCCGCCAGCATGAGGTTCCAGACATGCAAATGATCGTGGAGCAAGTCATCTCCGTGGCGGATGAGGCGGAACAGGGCGGCCCGCATGGCGGGCAGGTTCTGGCGGTCCTCCGCGACGTCGATGAGCAGCCGGGAGGCGACGGCCGAGTAGGACGAGCCCTCGTCAGTGCCCGCCCGCCGGAGCTCCTCCCACGCAGAGTTCGCGGCGGCGTCCTCACCGTGCTGGGCGACGAAGGCGGTGCGGTAGAGCTGCAATGCGGGGGGCAGATTGGGGGCCTCGAGCAGGGCTCGGACGGTGGTGAGTTCCTCCAGCCAACGGCCGGTGCGCAGGAGGGCATCGAGCAACAGTGCCTGCAGGTCGGGCTCGAGGGTTTGTGCCTGGGGCAACAGCCGGCCGATCACCAGCTCGAAGTCCGCGCTGGTCATCGCGGCCTGCAGGGCCAACCGGAAATCGGCCCCGTTGTCCAAGCCGAGTTTGAGCAACCGCCGACCGGCCGTGCGGATCTCCGCCAGATCGGAGGCGCGCTGCGGCGCGCCCTCGCGGCTCAAGCCGGCCAGCAGGACGCGGTTGGCGGCACGCGAGGCCGGATCGCGCGCGATCCCGAGGCGCGCGAAGTGCAGGGCGGCCTCCCAGTCGCCCTCAGCCTGGCTGGCGGCAGCCTGGCCGGCCGCCCGGCGCGCCATCAAGTGATCCAGCACCGAGATGCGTCCGCCCGGCTCGCCGACGACCTCGTACGACTTGCAGATCGGCAGGAACATGAAACACCACGCGCTGGTGACGGCGGCGGCCGTCAGGAGCGCGGGGAGAAAGCGTTTGGCGACGGCGCGCTCGCGGGTGCCGCTTGGTGAGCGGTGATGGTGCGAACGCCGGAACAGCCGGCGGAACAAACCCCCATGCCGCCGCCGACGGCGGTGACCGCGACGGGGGCGTTCCCGCTCGTTGAGGGGCCGGGTCGGCGGCACCGGCGCGGTGCCATTGATCGGCCCGGGGGAGGGCAGGGTCCCCGGCACTGCCGACGGCGCGGGATAGGCAGTCTGACTGCGTGCTACCCGTTCCGCTGGAGGCTGAAGACCCAGATCATAACTGGCGCTCCGCGCACTCATGGACAGACGCTCGTAGCAGAACGGGGGTCTCGGCAAGTCAGAATCCGGGTTAATCCCGCCTAAAAGGGTAAGAAAATTGGCTACACACCCTTGCGCAAGGGGAGTGGAAGGGAGTGGGCAAAGGGATTGCCGGATGGGGGGGAACCTCCCTGGCCCCGTGGTCCGGTGCGGTCGCCGCCGCGGCTCAGCTCTGGCTCAGGCGCGTCTGCGGCGCCTCGAACAGCAGGGCGTGGGCCTCGCGCAGCACGGTCGGGATGCGGTCGGCGAACGGGCTGCTGCGGACGGCGAGGCGCAGGACGGCGGGGTCGAAGTCGCGCGCCATCTCGCCGGGAAACCAATGATCGGCCTGGCCGAGCAGGTTGTAGCGCATGCGGGCCCAGTCGACGAGGTCGAGCCCTTTGGCGTAAGTCCAGAGACGGAGGATTTCGCGGACGTTGATCTGACCGGGAATGGCCTCGTACTCGGGCACGCCCTCGCTCCAGTGGTCACACCAGTCGGCGCCCAGGGCGCGGACGAGTTCGGCGCGCAGTCGCTGGGAAATGGGGGCCACGGTTTCGGCCGCGCGGTCATACCAGGCCAGGGCCGCCACGTGTTCGTCGAAGTCGCCGGGGCGGGCGACGCCGCAACTGAGGGTGTGGACCTCCGGGCGGGCGAGGCAGTAGAGGGCGTTGAACTGCATGGGGGGTGAGCGGGGCGCAGAGCCGGACCAGCTTGGGTGGCGGCGCGTACAGCTTGCCGCCTTTGTCGTTCGGGCTGATGACGAACACGCCCATGTCCCGCGCGGTGGCGGCCACGACCGCCGGCCAGTTGAGATCGTTGACGAAATACCAGTGCAGGTTCACGTAATCGAAGCGGTTGCTCTCGATGGCGCGCAGGATCAGGTCGGTGGTGGCGTGGGTGGAGAAACCGACCCAGCGACAGCGTCCCTCGCGCTGGAGTTGCCGGGCGGCGTCCAGACAGCCGCCGGGCCGGAGCGACCACTCCAGGAGCGTGGCGTTGTTGATCCCATGCAGGGCGAGCAGGTCCACATAGTCGAGCCGGAGGAAGGCCATCGAGCGGTCGAAGGTGCGGCGGAATTCGGCGGGATCGGCGTGCGGGGCGACCTTGGTTTGCACGATCAGTCGTTCCCGGGGCAGCGTGGGGAGGATGGCGCCCAACTGCATCTCGCTGGTGCCGTAGCCCCGGGCGGTCTCGATGTGGTGGATGCCGAGCTCGAGGGCGCGATGGATGCAGGCCTCGAGATTGGCCTGGTTCGCTGCGGGGATGTGGGCGGGATCCGTGTCCTGCCACTGGTGCTGGTAGCGCATCCCGCCGCAGGAGATCACGGGCAGCTCAAGACCGGTCTTGCCGAACCGGCGATAACGCATGGCCGGGAGCCGGTGAGCCGGAGGTGAGGAGGACGGCTGGAGGGGGCCGGGGCAGACATGGTCACGTTACGAACTCAAGTTCAGGCGCCCGGGGAATCAGCCCTTCGGCCGCCGCCCGGCTCAGGAAGCGTCGGATGGCCTCGCGCCCGCGTTCACCATAATCGAGGGTCCAGTGGTTGACGTACATACCCACGAACCGGTCCGCCAGGTCACGGCCCATGTCCCGGGCATACTGCAGGGCGTGCTCGACGGCGGCAGCACGGTGCTCGAGGCTGAACCGGATGCTGGCGGTGAGAAGGTCGGCCACGGTCCGGCGGACCTCCGGCGCATGCCGCTTGTGGATGACATTGCCGCCCAACGGCAGGGGGAGCCCGGCCTGCTCGCGTCCCCACCACACGCCGAGGTCCTCACACACCACCAGCCCCTCGTTCTGCCAGGTGAGCTGGCCTTCGTGGATGATCAGTCCCACGTCCGCCGCCCCGGACTTCACCGCGGCGAAGATCTGGTCGAAGGGCACGATCACGTGGGGGAAGGTGGAGGCCGGGCGGCCCAGCCAGAGCTGCAGCGCGAGGAACGCACTGGTCATCGTCCCGGGGACGGCAATGCGGCAGCCCTTGATCTCGTCGCGGGAAAGGGGACGTTTCGCGACGAGGACCGGACCGTAGCCATCGCCCAGGCTGGCGCCGCTGGGCAGCAACGCATACTGGTCAAAGACGTAGGCGTACGCGTGCAGGCTGATGGCCGAGACATCGAGTTCGCCCCGCGTGGCCCGCTCGTTGAGCGTCTGGATGTCCTGCAGAATATGCTCGAACCGATACCCGGGGGTGGGGATCAAGCCCTTCGCCAGCCCGTAGAACATGAAGGCGTCGTCGGGGTCGGGCGAATGCCCCAGCGTCAGCAAGCGTTCCTGCACGGCGGGGAAACTACGGGGCCCGGCCGGGCCTTGTCACGGGCATTCCCGAAGGCCCCCGACGCGGATCAGGGCTGGAACCGGAGAGCGCGCCGCACCTCCCAACCGCTGGCTTCCAGCGCGGCTTGCGCCTCGGCCGGGCTTCGGCCGGTCAGGGTCTGGACGATGCGGACGGCGCGGTCCCGGAGCTTGGCGTTCGAAGCGCGCACATCCACCATCAGGTTCCCGACCACCTTGCCGAGCCGCACCATGGCCAGCGTGGTGAGCAGATTCAGCACGAGCTTGGTGGCGGTGCCGGCCTTGAGGCGGGTGGACCCGGTCAACACCTCGGGACCAACCTCCGGCGCCACCACCACATCCGGTCGCGTCCCGCGCGGGAAACGGAGGTTCGGGTTGAAGCACAGGAGCACGGTGCGCGCGCCGAGGCGCCGGGCGGCGTGCAAGGCGCCCCACACGAACGGTGTGCGTCCGCTCGCGGCGATGCCCAGCACGACGTCCCCCCGCGCGCACGCCCCGAAACGCGACGGCGCGGGCTCCCGCCCCCGCATCGTCCTCCGCTCCCTCGAGGGAGTTCCACAAGGCTGCCTGCCCCCCCGCCAGAATCGCCTGCACCCTGTCCGGCGGCACGCCGAACGTGGGCGGACACTCGCTGGCGTCCAACACGCCCAGGCGACCGCTCGTGCCGGCCCCGACGTACCAGAGACGGCCGCCCCGGCGCAGCGTGGTGGCCACCAACCGGATGGTCCGCTCGATCGGCTGCTGCTCAGCCAGCAGGGCCGCCGGCAGTTTCGCATCCTCATCGAGCATGAACCGGATGGCGTCCCCCAAAGGCAGCCGGTCCAGGTGCATCGACCGAGGGTTTCGCTGCTCCGTGGGCGAGGGCGCGGTCGGGACCGGCAGGGGATCGCTTCCTCGTCGCCCAAGTCGTCCGTGCCGGCCGGGGACCACGAGGCAGGAGCACGGCGACGGACCGGGAGGGCACCGGCGGTTGTTGGCGGGGCGACCCGCTTCAGTTCGGCCTGGGCCAGGGCCACCGCTCCCCAGACTCCTTCGCGGTCCAGGGCCCGGACACTCGCCCCCGGCCAACCCCGGCGAAGGCTGCGGCCGACGCGTTGGGCGAAACCGGGTTGTTTCAAGAGCGTGCTGCCGGTGAAGACGAACTCCACCGGTTCGGGTGCGTGCGCCAGGCGGGCGGCGCAGGCCAGGGCATCTTCCGTGAGGGACTGCGCGGCGCCGGCCAGCACGTCGCCCGCCAGCCGGTCCCTTTCGGCGTAAGCCGCAAACACCTCGACCGCGAGGGCGGCCACGTCGCCCTTCGGCGCCGCGTGCACCCAGGTGACCAGGTCGTTGGGCTCGTTCAACGCCAGCGCGCGGAGCAGTCGTTGCCCCAACGCCGGCCACCGGCCGTCCCGATCGGCCACCTGCAACACGGTCTGCAAGGCGCGCAAGGCGATGTCGTACCCGCTGCCCCGGTCCCCGAGCAGATGTCCCCACCCGCCGACCTTGACGGCGTGCCCCGCCCGGTTGCATCCGTAGCAGCAGGATCCCGTGCCGCTGATCATAATGACCCGGCCGACCTGGCTGTCCGCCGGCCAGGTCCCGGCGGCAGCAAACGCGGTGTCGAGATCATTCCCCACCCAGCAGGGGACCCCAGGCCAGGCGGCGGCGGCGGCCTCGCGGATCCGGCGACGGTCGCTGTCCTCCCGCGCCCCGGCCATGCCGATGCCCAGCGCCGCGGGCCGCGGGAATTGTCGCGCGAGATGGCGGAAATGCCTTCGCAGGGCCGGGTCATCGAGCAACCGCAGGTTGGCGGGGCCGGTCTCGACGCGTCGGTGGCAGGTGTTGTCAGGACCGGCGAGCAACGCCACGGTGCGCGTGCCGCCCGCTTCGAGGCCGAGGACGTTGGGGGCCAGCGCGGGGTGAATCAAACGCTTCATGGATGGGCGGGACAGCGACATGACTCGACGAGGCAACGCGGGTCCGACACTTCGATCCCGCCCCTCGCCTTTCCGGTTGACGAGGTCCGGCGTCACGCGGGCCCAGAGTGCGGGGCACCGGCGGTTCGTCAAACACTATGTTGGCCGCACCGGATCACCGGACTTCGCGAGGTCCGGCCGGGAGTCCCCCGGAGGAATGTCTGGATGGCGAGCACGTGCTTGGTACCCTGGGCCCGTGAATTGCCCATCCGGTAGGCGAAGCGTATCCCCGGGCGCGTCGGCCCGGCCGACCGGACGGTGGTGCTCAAGCGCGGCTGGGGATATACGCTCGCTGTGGCCCTGGCGGCGATGCTGGCAGGCTGTGCCCATCCGCGCCCGCCGGTGAAGTATGCCGAGGGACGAGAGTGCGTGGTGGAACTGCCGGCGGTCCGACTGAACAACCAGGAATCGATTCAGGCGTTCGAGCTGGCAATCGGGAGTGGACGCCTGAGTGCGATCCTTGGGTTCTTCGACGACTGGGACCTCGAGGTCGTGTGGGACCATCCGGATCGGCTGCTGGTTCGGGGACAGGCACGCCATTTTCCAGCCGGTTTGCGGGACGCGACGCACCTGTCCAACCTGTTCACTGTGCAGGTTTGTGACGCGGCCGGCTTCAGCGTGACGGCGACCTTGGTGACTGAGACAGCCACGTCCGCCGACGTCCCAGAGGTAGCGTCCCGTACCATTCGGATCCCTACCGGAGAGGTGGGTGGATGGAGACGATCAGTGACCGGGGAGCGACACTATGTTGACCAGGGCGATCGAGCCATCAGCTAGGCGCGCGGGTGGAGGTACACCGCCGTGGATGGCGTGGCTGGCAGTGAGCGGCCTGCTGCTCGTGGGCGAGACGACGGTTGGGGGAGAGCAGGGTGCCCCATCCTCGGAAGCAAGGAGCGCCACGTCGCAGCCGCCGCCGTCCGCAGGAGGTGAACAGCCCTCGCCTGATCCCCCCGCCAGCCCCGGGATGGGAATGCCGCAGCCCGAGGCCGAGGCGGCGGCCCTGAAGCGGGAAGCGGTGGCCGTGGCCACCCAGGTGGCGGAGGCGTATCCGGAGGATGCGCTGGCCTACGCTCTGCTGGGGTCAGCCGCCTACAACACCGGCCGCGCGGAGGAAGCGGCCCGGTATCTGAAGCGTTGCCTGGAACTGAACCCGAACCAGGTCGATGCCTACGGCGTGTTGGCGCGCGTGGCTTACGACCGAGGGGACGTGGCAGAGACGGTCAGTCTTTTGCCAGGAAGCCCTCCGGCGTGGTCCGCCCAGCTCCGACGTCCTGAACCGGCTGGGCCGCGCGCTCATGGATCTGGGGCGAACGGCGGAAGCGATTGAGGCGCTTCAGCGCGCCGTGCGCCTGCCGGAACCAACCAGCGAGAGTTACTACCTGCTTGGGCAGGCCAGCCTGCAATCCGGTGACTACCTGCGAGCCAAGGAAAGCTTCCAGCGGGCGATCGTCCTGTTGCCGGACCACACCCAGGCGGTCTTCGGCCTATACACGGCGTGCCTGCGGCTCGGGCTCACGGAGGAAGCGGCCCGCTACCGCGAGCAGTTCCAGAGGCTCTAAGCGGTCGACCGCCAGTCGCTCACCGACCGCAGCGTCCAGGAGGACACGCTGACGGGCCTGCCGCTCGTGCGCCAGACCGTGGCCCGCACCTTCTTCGGTGCTGCCCAAATCCACCGTTTGCACGGGCGAACAGAGCTGGCCGCGGGGTTGCTGCGCAAGTCGGCTGGTCTGGACCCGGCGAATCTCCTGTACCGGGCCAACCTCGAGGCCCATTTCGTGCAGCGCAAAGCCCTGACGGAGGGCGTGGCCATGTTCCAGCAACTGGCGGCGGAGCAACCGACCAACAGTCTCAACTACCTGTTTCTGGGCCGGCTGCAGGGCCGGCTCCGGGAGGTCGACGCCGCGGAAATCGCCTTTCGCAAGGTCCAGGAGTTGGCGCCCCGGTGGGCCGAAGGCTACCGTGCCCACGCCGAGCTCAACCTCCGCGCCAATCGCAACCTGCCCGAGGGCCTCGCCCTGGCGCGGAAAGCCGTCGCGCTCGAGCCCACCGGCTCCCACTACTACCTGCTGGCGGTGCTTTCACTGAGGAATCAGGACCCCGCGGGCGCTCGTGAGGCGGCGAAGAAGGCGGTGGCGCTCAGCCCGGACCAGCAGGAGTACAGGGAATTCCTCCAGCACCTCGAGGCAATGCCTGGGCCGTAGCCCGGAAACCCTCCGATCCGCACGCAGCCGCGACACCCTCATCCGAAACGCCTCCTGACGTCGGCGCCTACAGCAGGTGGAAAGGGCCGGGCCGGAAGCCTGCCGGGATTCCCCGGCAGGCTCCGCCCGCCTTGTCCGGCTATTTCCGGACGCGATAGTAACCGCCAGCCGCCGCCACCGCGATGGTGGCAGGGTTGGCGGTTCCGACGACGGTCCAGGAGGCCGTGGGACCCAGGGTCGGGGTGAACTCGAGTGTCCCGCCGGCCGGTGTCCAGGCAATGACGACGTTACCGCCGGACCGGGTGAGGGAGATGACGATGGGGCCCGCGAGGTTCGCCAGTGTCCCGAGCGGCGTACCCGTGCCCGCGTTGTAGAGGGCGGCGACCTCGGCCTCGCTGAGGACGCGGTTCCAGATGGCGATGTCGTCGACCTCGCCCTTCCATTCGCGGCCACGGGCACCCGGGTTCTCCCCGATCATCAGATTGAAGCTGCTCGAGGCGAGCACGGGTTTGGTGGCGTTGACGCTGCGCCGGACGCCATCGACGTAGAGCGCGGTCCCAAACGCCGCCCCCGTGGCGTCGCTGACGGCGACGAAGTGATGCCATTGGCCATCGTTGACCGGCGGGACATCATCGGCACCCTCGCCCACCCCGCCGGCGTACGCGATCGCGTTCCCGTCGCCGCGGCGGGCGACGCGGTAGTTCTCACCTTCGCCCTTGGAGAGCAGGCACTGCCAGGAAGTGTCGAAGGCATCGACCTTGAACCAGCCAGCGATGGACATGCTGCCGCCGGGGAATTCGAGCTCATTCTCATTCCCGCCGGTGATCTCCACAAACTGATTGGAGCCGTCGAGCTTGATGGCCTTCCCGAAGCCTGCCTTGCCATCGACATAGGCCGGCGGTTGCGTTCCCCGGCCCGTGCCGTGGAAGTCCTTGACGGCATCGTAGAGGTGACCGTCGAAGTTCCAGTAGGCCTTGAGTCCATCGGCCAGGTTGATCGGCGGCGGCAGGAAGTCGCTGAGCGGCTTGCCGGCGCCGTTGGCGTAGAGGATGGCGATTTCGTCGGTCGTGAGGACCCGGTTCCAGACGGCGAGCTCATCGAGTTCGCCATTCCACTCACGGCCGCGGGCGTCCGGGTTCTCGCCGATCATCACGTTCTGGGTGCCGTCGAGGAGGCCGTCAATGTAGAGGGCGGTGCCGAACTCCTCAGCCGTTTGATCGGTGATGGCCACAAAGTGGTGCCATGCTCCATCCGTGACGTCGGTGGCGCCGGTGACGTCGGTCAGTCCGCCGGCGTAGGACATGCTTCCCGAGGCACTGTTGCGAGCCACGCGCCAGCTTGAGCCCTCGCCCCGGGCAATGAGACATTGCCAGGAGGTGTCGAACGTAGCGACCTTGAACCAGCCGGCGATGGACACGCTGCCGCCGGCGAAGGCCAGGTTGTTGGCGCTGTCGCCTTCAGTGATCTCCACGAACTGGTCCGTGCCATCCAGCTTCAGGGCCTGTCCCAGGCCTGGTTTTCCAGCCACGTAGGCCAGGGGGGCCGTCCCCCGCGCGGTGCCGTGGAATCCGTTGACCGAGTCGCGGAGATTCCCGTCCAGGTTCCAGTAAGCCGCGAGCCCGGAGGCCACCGTGGCGGGCAGGAAGCTTACCTTGGTATTGGCCGCGATCACGTTGCCGAACAGGTCTTTGACGTTGTTGACGGTCAGGGTGTACTTCGTCCCCTGGGTCTGCTTGGTGGTCGTCAACATCACATCCTGCGCGGTCCTGAGGACGGGCGCGGAGAGCGTCAGCCCGCCGTCAATCGCGTAGTTGGCAAGCGCGGTGGCAGTGGCAAGGCTGATTCACCTGGATTTGGGGAGGGGGTTGCGCAGCCTGCAGAAGCGGCTGCTTCCAGAACCCTGCGCTGAGAGCCGGCGTGCCGTGGGCTCGAAGGCCTTTTGCGGCGCCCGACGCTCTCCCCGGGTCGATGAGGCTCCCGGCCAGGGTTTCCTCCTGGCCCAGAGCCAGTGATGCAGGCCGAGCGAGCCTGCTGTGTCCTGCCCCTGGCGCAGGGCTTGGCGCTGCAGGATCGGCCACACGGTCGAGAAGGTCTGTCGCTGGCACCAGGACTTGAGCGTATCGACCTTGGTACGTCCCCGCTCCCGCTCCAGTTCGTAGATCCCGATCGTGAGATTGCGCAGGCTCGCGAGCACGGCCGCTCCCTGCCGATGCGCCGTGCGGCAGGCATCCTCCCCGAGCGTGACATCGCGCCGGTGATGCGTGCCGTTTTCGATCGCCGACCAGTGGTCGCGGATGGCCTTGAGCACCCCCGCGTCGTCGTATTGATCGAGGGTCAGACTGCTCGCGTAGAGGCCGATGTCCGAGGAGGGCTTCGCGTCCGGTTGGGTCGTGTCCTGCGAGGTGCGCTCGACCGCGATCACCTGCCAGCAGCCGCAGAGGCCGATGTCCTCCGGCGTGACCGCGACCCGGGCCAGGCGCCGGTGATCAATCCGTCCGTGGCCCTTTTCCCACTGGCCCTGAGGGGGGAAAACCCTGCTGAGTGAGCAGGTGACGAGCTTTCGCTTCGATGCCGCTCTGATTGCCTTTGAGGCCAAAGAGGTAATCCCCACCCCATTCCTGGGTGATGAACCGGGCGCTTTCCTGCTGGCAGTGCATCGCGTCACCCGTGACCAACGTGCCGGCCGGCACCGCGACGCGCCGCAGCAGCGGCTTGAGGGCGGGGATCTCGTTGCTCTTCTGCTCAATCGCGATCTGGTCCAGCGTCAGCCGCAGGTGGTGCGTGACGGCCGAGAGCAGTTGGAGCGGTTTGCCATCATGCCGCCCACTGCCGCGCAGGACCTTGCCGTCGAGGGCCAACCGGGCCAGGGCGCCGACTTCCTGCTCGGCCAGCCACTCCCCGACGATCGTGGCGACGCGGCTCGCGTCCAGGCGGTTGAGCACCCGTTGGAAGGTCGAGTCGCTGGGGGAGAGTAGCGGCCGTCTTCCTCGTCCGGTTTGGCCCCCAGCGCGCGCAGTTGGCGCTGGGTGAACTTGTGGCTCGTGTTCTCGAAGGCTCGGTAGCCGCAGGCACCCATCAAGGTCGACACCGCCGCGCAGGCCACGACATACCGTTGCCGGTGACGCAACCCATGCCCGCGGCGTGAGTCGGGCAACGCGCCCAAGCGCTCCAGTAGACTCTCCAGCGCCGGCGCCCGGAACGGACAGGGCCCGCTGCACTCGGCTTCGTAAGGCGCCAAGGCGGCCGGCAAGCGCCCCTGCCGCAGCCACCGTCGGGCCTCCGGCACCAAGGCCCGCAGGTACAACTGCTTGGGTCGACCATGGGCCTCATAAAGTCCCGGCTCACCCGGGCAAACCCGCCCGTCGCGCCCACCGGTTCAAAGCCGCACGCGCGGTAGCACGTGCCCCGGTACTCAGACTCGTCCACGAAGCTTTCGACCACCAACACCGGATGGCCCCACCGCGCCTGCCAGTCGGCCGACAACCGCTGCAAACACAGGGCCAGCACGCGCGAAGCCAGGTTGGGATAACGCACCCGGTCCGGCAGCACCAGCAAGCGGCTGTTGTTGACCACAAACCCGAGGCGTCGGGCCCGTTGCCGCGGACTCCAGCGAAGCCATCGTTCGCGCCCTTTGACATGGAGCGCCGGCGCGCTAAACGCGATCAACGCGACCCACTGCCCCTCGATTTCGGCCACATACCGCAGCGTCGGACCGACCAACACGCTGCTGGCCAGGTAGTGTTGGGTTTGGAGCCGCCAATCAAACTCGGCGCGCTCTTCCTCGCGCAGTTCCCGCACCCGCAGGCGGCGCAAGACACCCGCCTCGCCCTGAGGATCGTCGATGACCATCCGGCGAGGGTGGAGGAAAAGGCGCCGGTTGCCCAGTGGTTTCTCATCCCGTCCCCGGCACCACCTTGCCCGCCAACTCCAGATGAATCAGCCCTTGCCTCCCCGCACGGAAAGCCGAGCACTGGCGAGCACTCTATTTCCCCGGCCGCTTGGCCGGCGGGACCCAGTCCTTGTGCCAGTCGAGGCTCCAGAGCCGCTCGAGCTTCACGAGTTCGGAGTGGCCGTCCACAAACCCGATGTTGATCGCGCCCGGGAGGTTGTCCTTCGGGTTGAACCGCATGTTCCGGGTCCAGGTCACGCCGCCGTGACGCGGCAGGGTGAGCCGCACCATCGCCCCGTTGAAATCGTCGCCGGTGAAGAGGTCGGTGGCCGGGCGATCATTCGGCTGCGGCCAGGTGTCGATCCAGTTGCTGTCGGGGATCACAGGGGTGGTGGTGGGTTTGGGGCAATCGGTCTCGTTGCGGTATTTCTTGGGCCGATGCTCGGGCGTGCTGAAGTACGGGTCGTCGTCACCGTAGAACCACCCGTTAAAGGCGTAGCTGCCCTCGTAGTCAAAACCCTTGGACCCGGTCCAGAGCCAGGTCTGGTTCACCGAACCGCTGTAGGGATGACGGCGTTTGGACTTCGTGGGTGCCGGCGGGGCCGACGGGCAGATGCGGGCGGCGTTGATGCCGCCGTAGTTGGTGGCGAGGACGGTAACCCAGAGCGCGTTGTCCATGAAAGCGGTGGCTTGTCCGTTGTACGGCACCGGCTTCCCGTGGTCGGAGAGGTACATGAACGTGGAGAGCACGAGGGTCTTCGTGTTGTTCAGACACTGGATCTGGTGCGCCTTGGACTTGGCCTTGGCCAGTGCGGGCAGCAGCATCCCGGCGAGGATCGCGATGATGGCGATGACCACCAGGAGCTCGATCAGCGTGAATCCGGACCGTCGGCAGGGGAGCGAAGAGAGCTTCATGACGCGTGACTGCGGTTGAGCGTGGACAGGTGCTTTTTCGATGTGCTGCGAAGGTGCCGGAACCGGAGGCGCATTTCAAGGGAAAGCCGAGGCCGCACCGGCGCCCACGCCCCTCCGGCCCGCCGCCCGTTGCGCTGTGATGGCATTGACTGGAACGTCTATCCGTCTATGGCACGGCTACGGATGCCGCTTGACAGTCCCTCCTCCACGCGAGCAGCCTTTCAACACACAGCAAAGCGCACTCTCACGATTCTCCGCGTTCCTCGCCGTGGCGGGTTCGGATTCGTGCGCGGCTGGAACAAGCAACAGTTGCTGCTTTGCTGATGAGTTCCCATGAGCGCAGGCAGTGAAATCCCGCCTCCGGCCAGCCTGAGCCAACGACTTGACCTGATTGAGCGCCGGTTGGAGCGGCTCGAACGGAATCTCCCCGCCGCCCTCGCCGCCGAGGGATTCCGACCTCGCGCGCCTGAGCCGGCGGCCGGACTTGCACCCTCGGCGCCACCGGGGAGCGCGCCGGGGCTGGAGGAGGATCTGGAACAAGTGGTGGGCCAGCGATGGTTCGCCCATGTGGGGATCCTGGTCCTGGCCTTGGGGGCCGGGTTTGCCCTCTCACTACCGTATCCCGGAGCGCCACCCGCACTGCCGTCGATTCTGGGCTTGCTGGCCGCCGGGGGCCTGCTGCTCCTGGCGCGCTGGTGGCGTGAGACATTCGCGTTGATCTCGAGTTATCTCCGGGGGGCGGCCATGGCGCTGTTCTTCTTCTCGGCGCTCCGCCTCTTCTTCTTTGGAGCGACACCCGCGCTGACGACCGACTCCTGGTTGGGCCGGTCGCTCCTGCTCAGTGTGGTGATCCTGAACCTGGGGTTGGCGGCGCGCCGGCGCTCGCCGTACCTGTGGGCGCTGGCGCTGGTGATGGGCTACGTGACGCTGGTGCTGGTCCGATCTCCCTGGCTGGTGGGCCTGGGCCTCACGGCCTTGTGCGTGCTGGTCGTCGAGATTTGGCGGCGCCATGGCTGGCCCGCACTGCTGCTCCTCAACATCCCCGCGGCGTATCTCACCCACCTGGTGTGGCTGCTCGACGGCTCGCTCTGGAGGGGGCGTTTGAGCCGGCCCGGGAACCGTCCTGGAGCGTGTATTTCATCCTCGGGTATGCGGTCGTGCTGAGTACCGCGCCGCTGCTCCGGCGTCACGCCGGCCCGGAGAATTCGCTGGACGGGGCTTGTGCCCTGCTGAATGCCGGGGGCTACGCCCTCTTCCTCTTCCACACGGTGGTGGCCTGCCCCACCGCGATGGCGGGGCTGCAGTTGCTTGGGGCGGCGGTGTTTCTGGCGCTGGCGGCGACGTTCTGGTCGATCCTGCGCAGCGAACTGGCCTGTTTCTTCTACGCGATGGCCGGCTATCTGGCCCTGAGCGTGGCGATTCTCAGCGCGTTCGCCGTTCCGAACGTCTTCGTCTGGCTTTCGCTGCAGAGTGTGGTGGTCCTGACCACCGCGCTGTGGTTCCGCTCCCCCTTCCTGGTGGTGGCCAACTTTTTCATCTACGTCGCGGTGGTGCTCGGCTACATGATCGTGGCCACCCGGGAAAGCGGCATCAGTCTTGGATTCGGCTTGGTGGCACTCTTCAGCGCGCGCATTCTGAACTGGCAGAAGGAGCGACTGCAGTTGAAGACCGAGCTGATGCGGAACGCCTATCTTCTCAGTGCGCTCCTGGTGTTTCCCTACGCGCTGTATCACCTGGTGCCCCGGGCGTACGTCGCGGTGTCGTGGGTGGGCGTGGCGGGGGTCTATTACCTTCTGAACCTCCTCATCCGCAACCAGAAATACCGTTGGATGGGACATTGCACCCTGCTGCTGACGGTCGTGTACCTTCTGGCCGTCGGCATAATCGAGCTCGCCCCCATGCAGCGGGTCTTGTCGTTCCTGGTCCTGGGCACCGTGCTCGTGGCAGTGTCGCTGCTGTTCACCCGACGGCGAGGCAGAGCTCACCGCCCTCCCCGTTCGGCCTGAACCGGCGCGGGAGGCCGACAGGCATCGTTCAGGCCGGAACAGCCTGAGGAGCAGCGTCGCCGCCAACGGGGGGGTTCGGCGGGCAGGAAGAGCTTGATGAGGACCGTCAGGATCAGGAAGGGCAGCACGAACAGGAAGGCCGCCATGAACCAGCCTTCCATGCCGGCAAACTCCATTTTGTAGCTCATCACCCCGCGCAGGCTCTTCGAGAAGAGCTGGCCGCCAATCACCACGTTCCAACGCATCGCCAGGACGCCGACCATGATCAGCACCGCGCTGCTGAAGTAGATCCGGCGCCGCCAGATCTCGGGGACACTCTGGCGAGCCAGTTGGATCCCGCCCAGCAGGAGGAGGGGCAGGAGCGTGCCCAGCAGCGCCTGCGCGACGTTCAGGGAGTAAAAAAGCTTTTCGCGGGCCATAGCCTGCATGACCACGAAGCCTTCCTCGGCCGAGTACACGCGATGGATCCAGTCCAGCGCTTCGATGGCCGCGTCCAGCACCAACGCGTAGAAGAGGAACATGGCCATGACATCCAAGCAGCGCATGTCGGCAGTCCGGCGGCGCACCCAGGTGAGCACCATGTAGTTGAAGACGCACAGGGCGATGCCCGAGACCATCGCCGACATGATGAAAATGATGGGCATCAGGACGTTGCCCCACCAGGGATTGGCCTTCACCGAACCGAAAATGAAGCCGACGTACCCGTGGAGCAGGAAGGCGGAGGGAATGCCGACGATGGAAAGGAAGCGCCCGATCCGGGCGTCGAGTCGCAACGCCGGCTCGGAGACGTCGGTGACGCCGACGGTGAAGAGGCGATAGAGCACGCCCCGGAGACCGGACGTCCGATTGGACCACTCGACCAAGTCGCGCCGGTAGTCGAACCAGAGCTCGAGGAGGAGCACCGCCATCAGGTACCAGGCATACACGAAACCAAAGATCGCCATGGGAGACGTCAAATGGGGTGTGATCAGGACGGACAGACACCGCTCAGGTCGGCCGAGATGAAACAGCAACGGGAGCGGTGCGCAGAGGAGGAAGGCAAAGGCCGTGAGCAGCGAGAGCCGGTACACGGGCTCCAGGGCGGTGACCCGGAACACGCGGACGAGCGACGCCATGATGAAGGCGCCGGCCACCAGCCCGGTGATGTACGGATAGAGAACGATCAGCAGGCCCCACAGGGGTTGAGGGGGTGGCTTCGTTCGGATAGACATAGTCTCGGAAGTGAGGCATCACCTCGACGACGATGTTGGTCATCAGTTCATTGGTCATGCTACCGGACCTCCTTGTCGATGCCGGCGTACAACAGGCGCGGTTCGGTGCCGAGGTGCGGTTTGAGGGCCTGGACCCGGTTCTTGCGGTAGAACTTCTGGATCGGGTCGTCCGGCCCCGGATGCTTCAGATCACCGAAGACGCGCGCCTGCGTGGGGCAAACCTCGACGCAGGCAGGACGAAGCCCCCGCGTGATGCGGTGATAGCAGAGGGTGCACTTCTCCGCCACCTTCGTCACGGGACTGAGGAACCTGCACCCGTACGGGCAGGCCTGGATGCAGAAGCCGCAGCCGATGCAGTGCTTCGGATCGACCAACACGGCCCCGTCGGGGGCATCGAACGTGGCCCCGACCGGGCACACTTGGACGCAGGGCGAGTGGTGGCACAGGTTGCAGAGCTTGGGGACGTAGAAGGAGTGCTGGATCTCCTCCGCCGGGATCGGGCTCGCAGGATAGCCGTGCAT
The DNA here is from genome assembly GCA_027493615.1 of Verrucomicrobiota bacterium. Lineage (GTDB taxonomy): Bacteria > Verrucomicrobiota > Verrucomicrobiia > Limisphaerales > J093 > DSVZ01. The sequence continues at coordinate 739,692 of JAOSKK010000023.1, read as the reverse complement.
GCCTCCGTTGGGAGAGTCCACATGAACGTCGCCCCGTGCCTCCCCTGAACCCGGTGCGGGTTTGGCGAGGATGTAGCGCTCGACCCAGGTGCGGAAATAGGGGCCCTCGGGGACGTGATTTTCCTGTTTGCAGGCCTCGACGCACAGGCCGCACCCAATGCACCGGTGGGCATCGACGGCCATGACCCACTTGTGGTCGGCCGGGTCATAGCCCGGCGGCGCGTTCGCGGTGACGAGGATCTTGCGGACCGCGGCCTTGGCCCGCTGCACGGCCGGCAGCACGGCCGCGCCCGCGAGGAGAGCACTCAGTCTGCCCAGGAGGGTGCGGCGCGAAAGTCGGGGTTTCATGGGACCTCGGGGACGGTGGACGGCGCCGCCTCGGTGGTGGGTTCCGGGGGGCCTCGGCGGGGTTGTGAGGCAGATGGCATTCGGTGCACGAGTCACCGGGGTAATGGGACTTCGCCACGATCTGTTTGTGCCACGGCGGCCTCGAGGGGTTGGCCTCGTGGCAGCGGACACAATGGCTGTAGTTCAGGATCTGCGGCTTCAGATCAGGGTTGTCCGCGTGCGACTGGGCAGGGCCATGGCAGGCTTCGCACGAGAGGGCCCGGTGCGCGTTGGCGAGCAGCACGCTCTGTTGCTCCGAGTGGCACTCCTCACACGCCACGCTCCCCGCATAGACCCGGTCGTGGCTGGCCAGTTCCATCAGGGCTGCGCCGCGGTACCAGCCGTACTCGCCGAAGGACTGGGGGGTGAGGAGCGAGCGGGCCACCAGATAGGTGCCCACGATGCCGGTGGTCAGAAGGACCAGTCGAACCGCCTGAGGAGGCAGGAGAAACGGCTCATTGCGCGTCGAGTATCATGGTTTCCAGACGACTCAGACCGCCTGTGGGAACGGTGCGGACTCTAGCGGAGCTACCCCGCGCCGGCTTCCCGGAATTTGGCTAATGCTTCCCATTTCTTGACACGTCTCGATGGGGATCATAAGGGCCAGCCCGGAGGCTTCCGGCTCCCTCACGGCGAGAGCACGGCCGTCCGCTGCCGGGGCGGTCGGCGAATGGAGCCTGGCCCCAGCCAGGCGACGCCCGAGGGTCCGGGTCGAGGCCTCTGGCGGTCAATCCGTCAGTTGGAATGTCCGCGTGGTCCAGGCCAACCGGCCTTCGTGCTCACCGACCACGGTGAGGGTGGGTTGCCGGTCGCCCAGGAGGACGACCCGACAGAAGTCGCCGCCGGCACGGGCGTTGGCGACATGTTCCCCCTTGATGGGGGGATCCAGAACAGCACGCGGGCGTTGAGCAGCGACTGGTCGAGGAACCGGTTCGGATGGCGACCCCACGGGTGACAACAGTGCAGAGGGCTGGAGGGGGACAGGCAGAGGGGGGAAGCTGGAGGGTGGGAGCAACAGAGGCCTGTTACAGTCTCAGTGTCTCACGAGCATCGACGTCCGGTCCAAGCGCCATTCGGGGCGGCCCCCTTTTCGGCTTTCCCCGGTGCCCAAGGGTCTCGTGGACGTCCTCCCGCGGGAGGAGCTCCTCGACCTGATCGCCTGCCTCACCGCAGGTGAGGGGAACCGAGGTGGGGTCAGCCCTTGAGAATTGGGTTTCGAGACGAAACGCAATGCCCTTTGGAGCTTGCGCTCCCTGCCGCGGACCGCAATTGATCGCTTGCTTAATTGTTAAGGGCTGACCCCAGCCGTGGATTCCCGTGGACAGACACCCGGGAGTAGCGATAAGGCTGGTCGCGCCCCCTTTGCGGATCGACGCACTGGCATGTTCAGGCAGGCCCCACACAACAAGCGGTGGTGCTGGAGGTGGTTCGCCGCCTCCGTGGCGGGCTGCTTGCTCGGGCACGCCAGCCCGGCGGCGGTCCCGGACTTCCAGACGCGTCGGTGGACCAGCGAGGAAGGCCTGCCCCAGAACCGGATTGAATGTCTCTGGCCGATGCAGGACGGCTACCTGCTGGTGGGCGCGCGAGGTGGCCTGGTGCGCTTTGATGGCCTGGAGTTCACACCGGTCGCCTCACCGCCGATGGCGGATTGGCTGCAGGACTCGGTCTGTACCGCACTCCTCGAGGACGATGAAGGACGGCTCTGGGTGGGCACCAAGAAGGGATTGGCATGCTGGGGAGACGGTGCCTTCCACCTCTTCCACCGAGCGCAGGGTCTCCCCGCCGATGGTATCCATTGCCTGGCCGCAGGGAGACGCGGTGGACTGTGGGTGGGCACCAACGGGGGCCTGGCGCACTGGGACGGCGAGCAGTTTCGGACCTATGCCCCTCCACGCCCCGCTGCGGCCTTCGTCCACGCCGTGGCGGAGGACGGTCGAGGCACGGTCTGGGTGGGCTCTTCCGCAGGTCTGCACCGCCTCGATCCGCGCACGGGTTCGTTTGCCGAAGTCTGGGTGGCCCCGCCCAAAGTGACAGGGGATCCAGACCACGGTGCGGAATCGCTCGCCTTTGACGACCACGGACGCTTGTGGTTCGGCAGCCGGGGTGGGGTCGGATGGGTCGATCCTGTCCGCGAAAGCGCCGTCGCGCCTGAGGATCCTGGGGGCCGGCTTCGCCCGCTGGTCGGGGGCTGCTCCTGGCATCCTCCCACGGTGTCTGGAACTTTGGCCCAGGGGAGGTGGCCTGCGCGCGCGGTGGCCGCTGGGTGGTTCCCGCCGTTGCCGCGGAGCTCGAAGGCGTTACCGTTCGCTGTGCGCTCGAGGATCGCGAGGGCAACCTGTGGTTGGGCACGGCGAGTGACGGCTTGTGGCGGCTCCGCCCCAGGACGGTCCGAACGCCGAACCTGGTCTCGACCCTCGAGCACGTCCCCGCCTGGTCCCTCTGCCCGGCGCTGGAAGGGGGCGTGTGGGTGGGCACGGACCGCGGCCTGCTTCGGGCGTTTGAGGGCGGTTCCGAATGCGTCTCCCTCGGCCCGGGCAGACTGGACACCAGTCTCCGTTGCGTGCTGGAGAGCCGTGCGGGTGACCTGTGGATCGGCTCGGCCGAGGAGGGCCTTTTCCACTTCCGCCGCGAGGCAGGCGCCTTCGTGCCGGTACCCAAACCGGCAAAGCCACACCAAATCCGGGCGCTCTACGAGGATCGCGCGGGTGCCGTGTGGGTAGGCACGAAAGATGGCCTCCTGTGCTTTGAGCCGCGTCCTCCGGCTCCGCCGCCGGCCGCCGCAGAGGGCGAGTCGGAGATCCGGGAGGCGTGGTGGCACTTCCGGACGGGCAACATGGACTACCACCGGGGTGACGAAGCGTGGACCGAGCAAGACGGGATCTGGCGACCCGCTTCGGCCGTACCGACCGCGGGCGTGTCGCGGGCCGAGTTGCGTGCCGGGCTTGCGGCGGCCGGGGCCCGCGCGGTGCCGCAAGGCCGCCTGACAGACGGTGAGATCCACGCCCTTCTCGAAGACCGGGAGGGGAGGCTCTGGATTGGCACAGGAAAGGGCGGTCTGAACCGGTTGGCCGGAGGACGGTTCGAGGCGTGGGGAATGGGCGAAGGACTCGGCAGCCAGACCGTCTACGCCCTGCACGAGGACGCGGAAGGGGTGCTGTGGATTGGGACGCCGTCGGGGCTGACGCGGTGGCGGGAGGGGCGCTTCTTCGCGTTCACCGAGGCGCATGGGTTGGTGGATCCCCTGGTCAACCAGATTGTGGACGACGGACAGGGCGCCCTCTGGCTCGGCGGGCATCGGGGGCTGACCCGGGTGGGTCGCGAGGACCTGAACGCCGTGGCGGCCGGCCAACGGCAACGGGTGCGCTGCGTCGTGCTCACCCGCGCCGAGGGGATGCCGGCCAGCGAGACCAACGGCGAGGGGCAACCCGCGGGTACCCGCACGCCCGACGGCCGGCTCTGGTTCCCCACCACCCACGGTCTGGCCGTGGTGGATCCCGTCAACGTCGCGGACCCTCCGCCGCCGACACCGGTACTCATCGAGACGGTCCGTGCGACCGATCGCCTCCTGGTCGGCCCTTTCGTCAGTGACCAGGGCCGGCCGACAAGGGGTGCGCCGGCAAGCCCTTCCGCCGGATTGCCGGTTCGTCCACGCTCCCCCCGGTCACCCTGTCCGCCGGTTCGGGGCGGTTCATGGAGTTCCACTATGCTTCGGTGAACCTCACGGCCCCCGAGAAGACCCGTTACCGGTACCAACTGCAGGGGCATGACGATCGCTGGATCGAGGCAGGCCGGCAACGGGTTGTGAGCTATGCCAGCCTGCCGCCGGGCCGCTACCACTTTCGCGTGCTGGCCGTGGACCGTCACGGCATCTGGAGCGATGAACCCGCGGTGTTCTCCTTCGTCCTCCTGCCGCACTGGTACCAGGCCCGCTGGCTCCAGCTTGCGGTCATCCTGTTGCTGGCCGCGGGCATGCTGGGCATTCACCTGCGTCGGGTCCATGCCCGCGTGCGTCTCGAACGCCTGGCCGCGGAGAATCGCCTGGCCCGCGAACGCGCCCGCATCAGCCGCGATCTGCACGACGACCTCGGAGCCTGGCTGGCTCGCGCCCTGTTGTTGCTCGGACGATTGCGTCGCGACTCCGCCGGCGCCCGTGAGTGGCCGCGACGGTTGGGCGAGGTCGAGGCGTCGGTCCGGGCAGGCTCGCAGACCATGCGGGAGGTCATCTGGGCCACCGACCCCGACTGCGACACGCTGGCCGAGTTGGGCACGCGTCTGGCCGTGTTCGCCCAGGAATACCTCGGCCCGCTGGGGGTGCGTTGCCGGCTGGATTTCCCCGCGACCTGGCCGCCCGCGGTCGTGCGTGCCGAGCTCCGTCAGGGCCTGTTCCTCAGCCTCAAGGAGGCGCTTCACAACGCGGTCGAGCACGGCGAAGCCTCCGAAATCCACCTCGCACTCCGGCTCACGAGCGGTTGGCTCCATCTGGCGGTCGCCGACAACGGCCGGGGCATGGCCGTCGGCCAACCAGCCCAGGAGCCACGCGACCCGGAAGAACGACTCACCGGCGGGGCATCCAGCCGCGACCGCGGGGCGGGTCTGGCGAACCTCCGACGCCGGGTGGAGTCGCTGGGAGGGCGCCTGACCGTTACCTCCATCCCGCACGACGGCACCACCCTCGACATGGAGGTCCCGCTGTGACGCCGATCCGGGTGGCCCTGGTGGAGGATCACGCGGCGTTTCGGGAGTCGCTGGCCGATCTGCTGCGCGAGACGCCCGGGTTCACCTGCGTGGGGGCTTGCGCCGATGCGCGAACAGCCTTGGACCGCCTGCCCGCGATCCGCCCGGACGTGATCCTGATGGACCTCCATCTCCCCGGGGAGAACGGACTGGAATGCATCCGCGGGCTGCGGGAGCGACTGCCGGAGACTCCCATCCTCATGCTGACCGTGGAGGAGCACAGCGGCCTCGTGTTCGCGGCGCTACGGGCGGGCGCCAGCGGCTACCTTGTCAAAGCCGGCGATTCGGCGGTCGTCCTCGAGGCCATCCGGGAGGCGCGGGCGGGCGGGGCGCCGATGTCCGCCCCCATCGCGCGGCTGGTCGTGCAGTCCTTCCACGAGCGTTCGCCTGGGTCGCTGGAGCTTGCCGATCTGACCCGCCGCGAAGCCGAGATTCTCGAGTTGGTGGCCAACGGCTGGACCTCGAAGGAGACCGCGGGCCACCTCGACGTGAGCATCTTTACCGTGCAGACCCATCTGCGGCACATCTACGAGAAGCTGCACGTGCGTTCCCGCACCGCGGCGGCGGCGAAGTGGATGCGCCGCTGACAGGGTGGGTCAATCCGAGCTCCACATGGGTCTGATCACTTCGCCTCACATCGCAAGTTCTGGCGATGGACTGGGCTGCCTTGTTGCGTTACGAAACCGGATGTGGACCCGACCTTCGAAGTGAGGCGTGTGCTCTGGGGAAGTCTGGTGCTGCTCGGGACGGTCTTGCTGGCTGCTTGCGCCAGCAAGACCTTGGTCGTCAGCGCTGCATCGTCGGGAGCCCCCCTGGGCTCCCGGTGCCGGAGGCGGGGGTGGATGATCGTGGCTGGCTATGCTAACCGGGACTTCCCGAGTTCCATGGCCGTAAAGTGTCTCTTGACTCATACTATGAGAATACATGACCGCATTCCTCATGGCACGTCTGCTCGTTTAAGGGCCCTCTATGGCCCTCTTGGTTTGCTCGCCCTCCTAACGGCCACCGTCCCGCTCTCTGGGCAGCAGGTCCAGGTGGTGGACTGGGTGAGCGTCAACGTCGGTCCGGTGCTGAACACTGCCATCGGAACTCTCGGTGGCACCACGGTCAGACTCGAGGGCATTGGCGTTGGAGACGTCGGGCTCCTTCCAAGCTACTCTGTTCTCGATGGCTCCTCGACCGTGTTCAACACAGCAGACTTTGAACCACGGCTTCCGAAATCCGACGCCTTGTCGATCGGGATCGACCCCACACCAAGATCCTATACAGTTGTTTTCAGCAGACCAGTGAAGGATCCCGTTCTGCTCGTGCAAAGCCTGGCGTCAGTCCTTGTTCCTCGCGTCTCAAGCATAACAAAGTTAGGGGGAGACGGCCGGTTCGTGGTGACAAACGCAGTTGTCTTTGGTTCGTACTATCCGGACGCCGATGATCCGAATGGCACGGTACGCTTGAACGGCATCTTCACGACGTTCACCTTTTCGCTGTTCTGGCCTTATGGCAGCGATGGAATCATGCTCCAAATCGGCGCAATCGAGGCCGTCACGGAGCCACTGATCGTTACGGCTACCGCTGCGGTGCGGGTTGGCTTTCAGACGGAACTCCGAAAGAAGTACCAAGTCCAGTCGAGCCCACGATTGCCAAGTGCCGCGTGGGAAAGCGTGGGCACTGTCATCGAGGGAACCGGCCAGCCACTGGAGCTGTTTCTGGATGCCGCCGACGGCCAGGCACGGTTCTTCAGGGTACTGATCGGAGACTAATGCCTGATGGGAGGTGACCACCGTTCAACCACTATCTGCAAGTGGTTTCCAGCGTCAGTGCACCCAACTCCTCCATTTGTGACCCGCCTTTGCGCGTTGGTCACTCGGACTCCCATCGGTCCTTGGGCACATCTCGTTTGGCCCTGCAGGACACGTTCCCAAGGTACCTTTGTCCCGATGTCGTGGCCGGGGGCGAGTGGCCGGCGACGATCAGGAGTGACCGCTACAGGAAAGTACCGGTCGTGGTTGGACCTGCGTTCCGGGAAATGGGTCCGATTACTCTGCCTCACATCGCAAGTTCTGGCGATGGACGGCAGCCCCTCCTTGCCGTACGAAGGCGGACGTGCAGCCGACCTTCGGAACGGCACCTGTGCGATGGGCGAGTTTGTGGTTTGTCGGGACGGTCATCCTGGCGTCCTGCGCGAGCAAGCCTTTGGTCGTAGCCACTGCCTCGCCGCGCCCCTCTCCGGACTTGCGTTTGGTTGAGACCGTCCTTCTGCTGGAGCCGCAACGGCGGATCGTTGATCTCCGCGGCCGGGAGACAGCGCAAGCCTATCAGAGCGCCAGCCTCACCCAGGAGTTGCTGCTCACCGCGGCTGCGGAAAGCCTGCTCGCGCGCCAGCCGGGGTCCCAACGGTGGGTCCGCAGAGCGAGCCATGGTCCATGAAAGACGCGGCACAGCTTCGAAGTTGGTCAGAGCGTTCGCTGCAGGTAACCCGGGGCGCTCGACTGGACCCGGGAGAGATGGCTGCGCTGCTGGATGGTCTGGGCCTCACAGGCAACACCGCCGTGCTCTTCAGCTCGGTGGACGCGCGCCTGGGCGACGATGGTTATGATGTGGTCCCGCTCATGTGGTCGGGGCAGGCGCAGACCCATATGACGGTGTTCCGGACGGCGCTGTTCTTCCGTGACTCCGCGGTTGCGGCCTGGACGAATGCGATCCTCTTGCGTGCCAGCCCGGCCGTCGACAGCCCGGAACTCCGGCAGGCAGTGCGCCAGTTGTTCCTGCCTCTTCAGAAATGAGCCCCATGAAAGCCCCCATGCCCGCTCGCGTGGTATTCATCCTGGTGGTGGTCCTCTGGTGTGGTTGCGTGACCCCTTCGAAGCCTGAGCCCAGCTATGTCAGCGCCGAGTTCCCCCTCGCGAACATCCGGCAACTCGCGGTCCTGCCCCTGATCGACGCCCGCCTGGACCGCAGCCAGAAGGTCAACCAACGCAAGATGTCCGCCGGAATTAAGAAGTTCACTCGCAGCCCGCTGCGGAAGCGAGGCTACGAACCCATCTACCTCCGCGATTTCGAGGTGCCGTCCGTGCCTTCGGGCCTCTTGGAGCATCCCGACCCGGAGCTTCTGAAGGCGATCTGCCCACCCGGCCATCGCTACTGCCTTCTCTTTCTCATCGAAGACATCAGCCAGAGGAATCACTTCTTTAGCGCCGAAACCGGCACCATCCTGGCCATGGGGGTGGTCGATGGAACCACGGGGACGGTGCTTTACCATGACATGGACGTGAAGCGACTGACCGGGAGCGGCACCGTCGGACTCCTGATGAAGGGGACCACGCAGTACAACTCCGTGATGTTCTCGGCGGAGGCGCTGGTCAAGAAACTGCCGACTCGCGGCGGCTAGGTGCCGCAAGTGCCAAGGCCGCAACCCCGTGAGGAGCCAGTGTCCCCAAGTTCCAGCGAAGCGGCCACCCGTCGTGGAGTCGCGGAAAGGACATTGTGAAGACCGCTCGGAGATGGTCGCTGTTGATCGCAGTGGTAGTTGCCTTGCTGCTGGGAGCGGCTGCGCCCGTGGTTCTCGGGGGGCAGGGCGCTTTCGTCGCCGCCGGCAAGGATGCCTCAAGGGGTGGAGGCCGGCGCACCTCGCACGGCACAAGCCTCTGATACAAGCCCTGCCGTCGTCCCAATCCACGGCGGTGCCCGGATCCATTGCCCCTCCCAGCAGATCGCCGGGACAGTAAACGCGGAAGGGCTCTGGCTCACATCGACCACCACAGGGACCAACGCTGCGAGATTCCGGGTGGTGGCTACGTCTCTCGGGCGTGAGTTCAGCGCTCCGGCTTACCTGCCTCCGACGGGAACCGTGGAGGTGCAGGGAGACGTGGCCCGGTTCGTTCGGAAGGGTCTCATCGAGGAATACCGAGTGAGCGCGGACGGTGTGCAACAGGACTTCCTGGTTGAAACAAGCCCGGCGGGCGCGGGCCACTTGCGGCTTGGCCTGCAGGTGACCGGAGCTCTGGCCGAGGGCTTCGGCACGGATGCGCGGCTTCAGCTACCACGCGGACGGCCAATCGCCTACCGACAGTTGCACGTCACGGATGCCTTCGGCCTGGAACTGCCGTCCGGCCTGCATGTGGTCTCGGTGGACAGACTCTCGGTCGTCATGGATGACACCGGGGCCACCTACCCGGTGCGTGTGGATCCCACGTTCAGCGACGCGAGTTGGGTCAGCCTCGGTCGCAGCCTTCCCGGGGCGGGATCATACGTCAATGCGGCGGTGGCCGATGCGTCCGGAAGCCTCTACATCGCGGGCAATTTCAACATGGTTGGCGACACGGCGGCAGAACATGTGGCCAAGTGGGATGGGAAGCGCTGGTCGGCCCTAGGGACAGGTATGATCTCACCCGTGCACGCTCTGGCGGTCGCGGACAGCGGGCTTTATGCAGGTGGCTACCGGGAGTTGAGCCAGTGGAATGGGGCTTCATGGACCGGTGTTGGGCCAACGTTGAACGGCTCCGTGTACGCCCTGGTGGCGGTTGGCGACGTTCTGTATGCGGCCGGCACTTTCAGCTCCGCGGGCACCACGCGAGTCAGTCGGATTGCGAAGTGGGACGGTGTCGGTTGGGCGCCCTTGGGTGAAGGGCTGGACGATGCGGGATACGCTCTCGCGGTGTCGGGAGGCAACCTCTACGTGGGCGGGGCATTCACCCATGCGGGTGAGGTGAGCGCGAACAGGATTGCCCGCTGGGACGGCGAGCGATGGTGGCCGCTGAGTTCCGGGGCGAGCGCCGTCGTCCGTTCGCTGGTGACGTGGAACGGCGACCTCTACGCCGGCGGAGATTTCACCTTGATCGGTGGTGTGCAAGTCAACCGCATCGCGCGCTGGGACGGCGAGGGCTGGTCGCCCCTGGGAACGGGCCTGACGCGCCTCTCCGGCGCGGTCAACGTCAGCGCGCTGACGGTGGTTGGGGGCGAACTGTATGCAGGGGGCTTTTTGACAAAGCCGCGGGAACCGAAGCCCGTTGCGTCGCCAAATAGAATGGAAGTTCATGGTCGGCCCTCGGTCCGGGATTGAGCTCCGGAGTGTTCACCCTGGCCAGTTCGTTGGGGAGGCTCTACGCCGGCGGCTTGTTCACGACGGCCGGTGGGGTGGGGGCCGACCGTATTGCCCAATGGGATGGAACGTCCTGGTCAGCGCTCGGAACAGGCGACGGGTTGAACGATGAGGTGCTGGCCTTGGCCGTCCTGGATGGGGACGTGTACGCGGGCGGTCAGTTCAACGGGGCCGGAGACGTTTCCCTGGGTTACATCGCGAAACGGGAGGGGTTCGCCTGGGCCGGCGTAGGAGCAGGCCGCAACGGATTCGTGCGCGCCCTGATCGTCAAGGATGGGGAACTCTATGCGGGCGGAACATTTGGCTTCGGCATCGCGAAATGGGACGGAGCCTCCTGGTCGCCGGTTGGAGTGGGGCTCGCCGGGTACGTCAACGCCTTCGCTGTCGCCGGCAACGACCTTTACGTGGGAGGGGCATTCTATCCCGCGCAGGGCGTTGCCACCCGCGGTCTGGCCCGGTGGGATGGCCATTCATGGTGGCCACTTGGAAGCGGGTTTGCCGGTGAGGTGTGGGCTCTCGCCATTTCCGGCCAGCGGTTGTACGCAGGAGGTTCATTTGAGCTGGCTGGAGACCACATCTCGACCTACGCCGTCGCCGCGACACTCCCCGACCCGGCCGTCTGGCAGGACCCTGTCGACTGGACCGCGGATGCGGGCACCTCGGCGGGTTTCAGCGTCGTGGTTTCGGGCACCGAACCGCTTTCGTACCAGTGGCACAAGGACGGCACACCCGTGACCGGCGCAACGGCGAACCGTTACACCATCGACGAAGTCCAACCGGGCGACGCCGGCCGCTACACGGTGGTGGTGAGGAATGCCGTGGGCCAGGCGACCAGCGCGGAGGCCCTGCTCGAAGTTCCGCTGCTCCTGTCCCTGCGCGAAGCCCTCGATGCGCCATCGCTCACCTGGAACACGGGCGGTGCGACGCCTTGGCGCAGGCAGACCGAGGTGACGTTTGATGGCGTGGACGCCGCGGGGTGCGGCGAGATCGGTCCGGAACAGGAAGCCTGGGTGGAGACCACGCTGAATGGACCGGGGACCTTGCGCTTTTGGTGGAGAATGGCGGGGCGGTCTGACAACTGGCTCGTTTTCTCCATCAACGGTGAACCTGTACGGCAAATCTCACGCGAGGAAATGCAATGGGAAGAAGTCACGTGCAAGCTGGTCGATGGCCCCGCCACATTGCGTTGGAGAGTGACGCGTTTGCGACAGGCTGTATGGCCGGCACTTGCCTGGCTGGACCAGGTCAGGTTCGTTCCGGATGCGCCTCCCGACCTGGACCCGCCCCCGCCCAGCGTGACGCCCTGCTTCGCGGTTGCCGCCACGCCCCAGCCCGAATTCGCTCTCTCCTCGGCGTCTGACGGAACCGGCTTCGCTGTCGGGGTCCGCGGCAGGGCGGACAGTCCGCATGAAGTCGGTGTCCAGCGGTTAACCTGGAGCGGTTTACGGGAAGCTCCACTCGTCCGGTTCGGGCGCATGACGGACCTCCCCTTCTCGGCGCCCTGGCTGGCTTTCGGCACCGATAGTTACTTGGTGCTCTGGGCGGATGCGGCGTACTCGGGCCAGCCGCAAGGCCGGGATGTTTACGGACAACGGATGAGCCCGGAGGGAGGCCTGTTAGGCGACGCGTTCCCGGTGGCGGTCGCTACCGGCGACGAGCAGGTGCGAGGCGTGGCCTTTGACGGCAGCCGCTTTCTGGCGGTCTGGTCCGGCGCCGCCGGCTTCCGGGGACGGTTCATTTCCCCGTCCGGGCAACTGGCGCCTGACGACCTCGTGTTTACCCCGGACGAAGTCGATGAAGCCGCCACCGTTGCCTGGGGTAATGGCGCCTATCTGGTGGCCTGGGTCGAGGGTCCGGACGGAGCCCACGTGACGAAAGGGCGAATCGTCTCGCCGGCTGGCGACCTGGGGGCCGTTCTGACGCTGAGCCAAAACGATTCGCACCACTTCAACCCGGTCAGCATTGCGTACGGCGGAGGCCGGTTCCTGGTGGTCTGGCATCACAACGCGGACGAGGCGGCGGACTGGGATCTGCGAGGCCGGACGGTTCTGCCCGATGGAACGATGGCCGGCGAGGAGTGGGTCGTGGCCGACGGACCGTTGGACGACCTGGCGTGGGCCGGGAACGTGGTCTTCGACGGCCAGCATTTCCTGGTGGTCTGGACCGAGTTCGAAGGGAGGCCGAGCACGGGACAAGGCACAGTGCGCGGCCGGTATTGGACCACCGAGGGCAGGCCGGCGGGAGGTCCCTTCGTCGTGGCACCAGCGCAAACCGGACAGATGGGCATGGGACTGTGCGTGGGCGCGGGCCAGGTGCTGACGTTGATCAACACCAGCACCTTCGGCCCCAATGCCGATGTCTGTGCGCGTTTCATCGTTCGCCCGTTTGTCCAGATCGGACGTCCCGGCACTCGGATCGTCGAGGTCAGCTACGGCGGCACCCTGCAATCCAGCGTCGATCTCGCATCCTGGCAGGATGTGATTCCGCAGCCGGCCAGCCCCTGGGTTCCCCAGCGGACGACGAATCGCGCTTCTTTCGAGCCCGAGCCACCGTGGCTCCTTAGTCAAAGGGTCAGTGCTGTTCGATGGCAACCCCTGACCCTCAGGTGGGGATGGGACACCGACTAGCGTGGCGGTGCGGTGGACCTCCGGGCGCAGCTCACGCCAATGCTGTCATGGACCGGCGCGCAACCGCGGCTGGGCCCCGGCGGGCGTCGTCCAGGTCTGAACGCGCGAAAATGTGGTGATCTGCGGGACTGACCCCTCTTCCGGATGTCACCAGTCTTGAGGACATGCAGGGGAACCCCGACCGGCGTAAAGTGTGCCATGAAATCCGAAGACGACGCGTCGTCTGTGGATGCCTGGACGGCAACCTGGGGCAGCAATCCGGTGCTCAGTTGGGACGCACTGGACGCCCAAGGCTCGGGGACTCCGGTTCCCTGCGGGTGGAAGCCGATTACTTCACCCCTGCGGGCGACGGCTGGGAGCAAATGGTCATCACCAGGACGTTCGCCGAACCCCTGGTCGGTTCGGACTACGTTTCCGTCTCCGTGGATGTGAAGGTGGACCCGTCGTCGGTGCTCAACAGCGACGGCAACTACGGCTATTTCGAGCTCAAGCGCCCCAGCGACGCGACTTCGATGGGGGGGTGAACCTGACCAGCACGGAGTGGACGACCCTCACCTTCACCCTCCCGGCAACGGAAGGCCAACTGAACGGCATCATCATCCAGAACGGCAGCGGCACGTTTCAGGGGCCGATCGTGTATTACTTGGACAACTTCCTCTTCACGGCATCCGGGACAGAACCCTCTCCTCCCACGCTGACACTCACTCGGAATGCCACTCCCGGCCTCCGCCTGTACGCCAGCCATCCCACCGAAGGCTACCAGCGCCAGAATGTCGTCTATGTTCCTTCGGAGGACCCCAACAACCAGCTCTGGTGGCAAAACCAACCCAACGCGCTCACTTACTCCGTGACGTGGGCGGAATACCCGGACAAGAACACCTACGCCGGCTTCCAGGGTCACCTCATGCTGCCGACCGACACCGGCGGGAGCACGACCCCGGATTGGACCGATCCCAACGTGGTCATGCTCGAATTCCAGTACGTCAACACGCCGGACCCGATGAAACCGACGGCACCGCGGATGACGTGGTCATGGCGCAAGCGCGCCTGCTCCACAAGGTCAATGAGGCGAGCAACAACGCGATGCTGTATCGCTCGCAAGCCAATGCGGCCGATGGACCGGTCGGTGTCCTGGGCCAGGTGCGCGCTCCCTCCATGCTTGGGACATGGAGCATCCGCTTCCAAGACAACACCCAGGTGACTTTGACCGCTTCGGACGGTTCTACGGCCGAGCTGCTCATCCCGGAGGAAGACGCCCTGTATTTTGAACCCCTCAGCAAGGGTGTGACCGCCTCGTTCGGTGTGCAGCCCAATTCCGTCAACCGGATTGGCCTGTCGGCGGTCATCTCGCGGATCAGGATTACGAAAGGGCCCACGGTGGTGCTGGACGAGGACTTCCAATCTCCCGAGCTGAACCCGGACGAATGGGTCGTGCGCGCGCAGGAGCCGGGCGGCGTATTCCCGGTCCCGGCGGAGGTCGCGTACCTGGTGAGCTGACCGCTGGACATTTGACAATCCTCGAAGCGTCGCGAGGAGCCTCACCCGGCAATGCCGGGGCGGATCGGCCCGGGGTGAAGGGGCCGCGTTCGGTGGGGTCGCGGCTACGTCTGACCGAACCGGCTGGCCACGATGGCCTGGGCTTCGGGCAGGGAGAGGCGGGGCAGGGTGTGGTAGACCGAGACGTAGGTCTTGCCGCGGGCGGTGTGGGCGCTGAGGCCGAAGATGTTGCCCTCGAGATGTCGGAACACCTGGTACGTGAGCGCGTAGATCAACCCGTCTCCCGGCTGGGTGCTCTCGAGTCGCAGGCAATATAGGCCGGGCCGCCATTCGCCGAGGGTGATGCTTCCGCTCAGGCGCGGCAGGTCGGTCGCGTCCGCCTCCCCGATGTAGCGCTGTTCGCGGATGGCGGCCTCCAGGGCGCGGGTCAGGTGGGTGCCGAGGGGTTGGCCGGTGGGGCCGACGTGGAAGAAGTCCAGCGCCAGGCCGTGGTGGGCGGCCGAGAAGAGGTGGGCCTGGCGCAGTTCGACTTTTTTCGCGATAGAAGGCGCCGCTCAAAGGTTGCGGCCAGGCCGCGGTAGTCGCGCGCCGCCACGGCCACGATCACGCATTCACCATCGCGAAGGACGTCGGCCCGCGGTCCGGCGTTTCCGGCCGAATCGGCGAGGCGGAGCAGATGGGAGCCGAAGCGGTTGGCGTGCTGGCGGTAGACGCCGCCAAAGAACGCCTCGCCGAAATCCTTGAGGATGAGGAGCTGTTCGGGGAGTACCCGGCAGCCTCGAGGGCGGCAAAGGGATCCAGGCCGGGCCGGAAGCGTCGCATCGCCTTGAGGTAGAGCTCGCGGATGTTGAACCAGCGGGCGGGTTCGCGGGCGGGGATTCCCATTCGGCGTGATCGGCGCGGGTGAACACGAAGAGCATGCGGAGGCTGGCCTCGTCGTCGAACAGCCGCACGAAATCTCCGACGTGCTGATCATCGTTGAGGCCCGCCTCGGCCCGGGCCTTGAACGCGCGGCGATGGGTGAGGAGGAAGTGCACCAGCCGCACGGTGGCGGGGGTGAAGTCGCACTCCTCCCGGTAGGGCAGGTAGTACTGGTCGAGCGGGATTTCGGACACGCCGGTGGCGTAGCGTTCGTGGAGCGGGCGGGTGGCGTCGCCGCGCACCTCCTGGTCTTCCGGGGTGAAGGGGAGGCGCTTGGTCTTGAGGGCCAGGCGCACGGCGGCGAGGTGATCGGCATCCAGCCAAGCCGCCTCGACCGCGACGAGGTCCTCGAGCGGGAGTTCGTTGAGGGGGTGCGGCCAATGGCCCGGCCGAGCCGGGCCCGCCCTTCGGTGACGTAACGCTCGAGGGCGCGGAGTTTTTCGCGCTCCAGGGCCCCCCGCAGGGATCGGCGTTCCGCCATGACCCGGGCGTCCAGGGAGACCTCGAACTTGGCGTAGCCGGGGAAGAGCCGGTCCTCGGCGCCTTCGAACTGGGCGAGGAAGGCGAAGGTATCGGCAAGGCTGCCGCGGGGCTCGTAGAACAGGGCGGACAGTTCCGGCACGCGCACGAGCCAGTCGCCGGCATTGCGGAAGGTGCGCTGGGTTTCGGCCGGATCAATGGGCACCCCGTACTTCTGCGAGGCGAGCAGCAGGGAGAGGGCGGCCCGGCTGCGCTCGCGCGGCGTCGGGCTGTCGGGGGCGGTTGCGTGGTACAGGCCACCGGGGCCGTAGATGATGGGGTTGCCGGGGCCGACCGGGCGTCCCTGTTTGAGTTCCTGTTCGATGATGCCCTTGGCGAAGCGGGCCACGCGACGTCGCGCCGCCAGGAGGCGGGCCCGCACGTCGTTGGCGTAATCGAACCGGGTCCGCTCGTCGGCCTCGGGTCCGAGGAGGTCGCCGAAGGCGGTGAAGTCCTCGAAGCCGAGCACGTCCTCGGCATGGTTGCCGCCGCCCAGCGGGCGATGCCGCCCCCGCTGGCGCAGGTGGATGAAGGCGCGGATGCGCAGGAGGAAGTCGTAAGCCGCGAGGTCCCGCGGGTCCTCGAGCGCGGCGTAGACCTCGTGGCTGTGCCGGAAGCGTTGGCCGGCGAGGGTCCAAATCCCGGCCAGGAACACGCGGAGCCCGTCGTTCTTGATGTCGAACCGGTCAAGGCGCTCGCATTCGCGCGATGCCTTCTCCCATTGGTCCCGCCAGAAGCCGCGGACATGGAGGAAGTGGAGGAACGGGTCGAACGTGGCGCGGATGCGTTCGCGGAAGACCGTGGTCAGGCCGTTCGGGTCGTAGACCGGGCGCACATCGAGGAAGGCGTTGAGCTGCTTGCCTTCGAGAGTGGGCACATCATCGAGCTGGAAGGGGAGGGCCTGACAGACGAAGCCGCAGCGGTCCACAAAGGCCCGGGCGTGCATGACCTGGGCCTGCAGTGCCAGCAGGAAGGCGTTCCCCTCGAGGGCCTCCTCGAAGAGGAAGGCGAAGTCGTTGTCCGAGCAGGGGGCCATCTCGGCGCGGCCAGTGCCGCCGAGGGCCACGACGGCGAAGGGGCGATCATAGCCGAAGGCGCGGTGTTGTTCCGCCGCCCAGTCGGCCACGAGCTCGGTGTAGATGGCCGTACGCGCGGTTGCCAGGAGGCGGCCGTTGTCGAGCACCGGCCCGCGGATCAGCGCATCGTTCTCGGCCGTGAGCCGTTCAAAGGCGGCCCGCGGCCCGATGTCGCGCAGGACGTCGCGGACGGCCTGCCGGGCACGGGCTTCGGCGGCACCCAGGCCAGGGGGACCGCGGAACCTGGCGAGGGGTCCGTCACGGGACGGGTTCCCACCGGGCGTAGTCGAGGCCGAACATGTAGCTCTTCACGGCCTGGTCGTTGGCGCCGACGAGGGTCACGGTGAGTTTGTGCTCGCCGGCGGTGAGTTCATGGATGCCCCAGGGGCGTTCTCCGGTGGGGATGACGCCGTTGTGGTAGAGGTCGACGATGCCCAGTTCGTGGCCGTCGAGGGCCAGGCGGACGATGCCGTAGTCCACGGCCTTGGTGAGGGCGAGCAGCAGCCGGTACCGGCCCGGTTCGGCCACGGGCAAGGCGAGCTCGAGCTGGTCGCCGGGCTTGGCTTGGGTCCACCACAGGTGGGCATCGCCGCTCCAGCGGCCCTCGAACTGGCTGAGGTCCTGCTCGTGCGGGTTGCCGCCGGTCTTGGCGAGGATCTTGAGGCGCTCGCCTTCGAGGGCGCCTTGGACCTTGTAGGTTTGCAGCTCGGCGTCGTTCCAGTAACCGGTGCGTTCGGCGAGGGGTTGGGGCGCGTAAGGGTCCGTGCCGCCCGGGGCGAGGTACCAGTAGACCGTGCTGGCGTAGAGCGTGGGGCGGTTGTTGGGATAGTACTTCTCGATGGCGGCCTCGAAGGACTTCTGGAAGGGGATGGCGTCGGCGATGTGCCAGCGGTTCACGGCGATGTGCCCCTTGTTGTTCATCGAGATCGTCTGGTTGTGGTAGGCGTTCTCGAACAGCGTCGGGTTGCACCAGGCGTAGCCGAAGTAGTCTTCCGAGCCGGTGCCAATGGTCGAGGGAAACTTCTCGCCGTCCACCCAGAACTTCTCATCGCCCTCGCCCCACCATCCGCCGCGGGGGTTCCAGACATGGAGGAGGACGCCGAGGAAGCGGCCCCGACCCTCGGTCTTGAGGAGCGTCCAGTCAATGGCGCGGCGTTCGGGCGCCTCGGGCAAGAGGGCGTCCCGGTGCCACTTGGCGTGGAACCGGCCGTAGTGCGAGGGAGCGTCGGCCAGCGGCACGGTCACGAGCTCGAGCTGGATCGTGCGGCTTTGCGGTCCGTCGTTGACGAGCGTGAGTTCGGCGCCGTGGGCGAAGGGCATGAACCAGTGGGAATACCACCAGCCATCCGGGGTCAAACCGCTGGGCCAGGAGCGGTAGGCGTTGGCGCCGGCGGCGGTCCCGAAGAAGTCGGCAAAGGGGGCCCAGACGCTGGGCTGCTCCTCGCCGTCGAAGCGGATTTGGAGGGTCCACTCGCGCACGGCAACGCGGTCCTCGGGGAGGAAGGGCGGATCCACCCGGGCGCGGAGCGTCTTGATGGCGCGGGGGCCGGCGACGCTGAAGACGCAGGTGCCACCTCCGTTGGCGGAGAGCGTGTGGCGCTTGACCTCCTCGCCGGGCGAGGGCGGCAGGACGGGACCCGGTTCAGCCAGTCGCGTGTTGGCGGCGTCGAGCGCGGCGTTTTCCTCCGCCGACAGTTGGCGGCGGAAGGTGGGGACCTGCGTGCCGGGCGGGAAGGTGCTGTAGACGAACTGGTAGTAGGCGCCCCAGTCCTTGTCGGCGACGATCTTGCAGGATTTCTGGTAGGGGATGGGGGTGTAGTTGTTCCAGCCCAGAGCCACGGTGTGAACCAGCGCGCTGCGGGTGAAGGGCTCGTGCTGGCCGTCGAAGTAGCCGAGGAACGGCAGGTCCACGGCCGGTTCGCTGGCCCCGTCCAGGTAGATGCGGACGCGGCCCTGCTTGGGAGCGGCGGACCAGATGCGCCAGAGGCAGCCGGGGCCTTCCATCTCAGCGAAGACGAACTGCTCACCCTCCTTGCGGATGTAGCCGTCGCCGTCGGCGTTGGCATCCCAGCCGAGGTACTTGCCCGAGGCCACGTCGTAACGGCTGGCGCGGTCGTAGCTGGACCACTGGGCGCAGGCCTCGACGGGGGTGCGGCAACCGGGCCAGGGCTTCGAGGTCGGTCAGGCGCTTGACCAGGTCCACGTAGGAGAGGGTGTCGGCCAGGGCGACCGCCAGGCCCCCGGCGAGGGCGAGCGGGAAGAGGCACGCGTAACGTTTCATAGGCGATCGAGACTGAGTGTTCCGGCCGGCATCCAAGCGTAACGGGGGAAAGTTTCAAACTCTTGCTGGCGGCTTGGCGGCATGGCTTGGCGAGCTGCTTTTTCGCTTGCCGTCGCCGGGGGCGTGTCTACGCTCCGCACCGTTACCCAAGCTACGTACAACCATCAACCAATCCTGTGTTGCAACACCACGAAAACCCACTGCATGCTCCGTCTCCCGCGCCGGTTCACGGCGCGGATCCTTGGGTCGCTTGCCCTGGCGGCGGGTGCCGGGCTGGGCAGCCCCAGCATTCGGGCCGCGGAAGTGCTGCTTGAGGAAGGCTTCAACACCGACGGCGAAGCCGCCAACCCGAAACGCTACACGACGACCGGTCGGGGAGGTCTATGAAGTCGCCCGGCAACTGTCCGAGCTGGGGCTCTCCGGGCAGGAAGGCCCGATCTACTGGGCGCACAACTTCGAGGTTTCGTACGTCGGCGTGCCGGCGCCCACGGCGGCGCGGCGTGCGCTCATGGCGTGGTATCACACGATCCCGACCGAGGCCGTGACCGCGAACGCGCTGACGCTGTTCGAGTCCACGATCAAGTGGCTGGTCAACAACAAGGTCGGCGCCACGATCTGCTTCTCCCCCGCTCCGGCCGGCACGGGCGACCAAGTCCTGTACGACCACCTGATGCTGAAGGGCTACAACGTGATCGACGACGTGGACGGCACCACCCCCCCACCGGAGGCCGACGCCTATGTGCACACGTCCTCGGGCGACCTGGGCAACCCGAGTCGCTTCACCACGATTGCCAAACCCGTGCTCACCTATCGGGGTCCGGACCACGACGATCTGTTGGTCAGCAGCATTGGGTCAACGGTCACCGTTCAAGTGGGGCCGGCGACGATCCGCGCCTCCGGCCATCCGGCGGCGGGCGGGTTGACCGGCACGTTCGATCTCCTCACCGCCGGCACGTCCACGACGTTGGACCTGGCAGGGGCGTCGCTGCCGGAACAGGCGACGGCGATCGCCGAATTCATGCAGATCATCCCGGCGACGGTGGCGAACCTCGAGGATGTCGATGCCCTGGTGGCCGGCACCAAACCCAGCGCCCAGTCCACCGGCACGGCCGCCTCGGCGGACTTCGCGTTGAGCTCCGCGGGTGACTGGTTTGACG
Organism: Verrucomicrobiota bacterium; assembly: GCA_027493615.1. Classification (GTDB taxonomy): domain Bacteria; phylum Verrucomicrobiota; class Verrucomicrobiia; order Limisphaerales; family J093; genus DSVZ01. Next base: position 719,398 of record JAOSKK010000023.1, on the reverse strand, counting down.
ATCATCCCTTCCCGGGAGAGCCCACCGGGGCGTTCGGCTTCGTCGGCAAGGGCAGACTCAACGTGACCCAGGCGGGGGCGATACAGCTTTGCGATGGGCGTGGATGACGGCGGACGCCTGCGGATTGACCTGGATCGCAACGGCTTCACCGATGCCGACAACGTGATCGTCGAGAATGCCGGCGGAGCGCATCGGGCGGTCTATGGCGACGCGACGTTCCCGAGCGCGGGGACTTACGACTTCGAGTGGACGGTGTTCAACAGCGGCGGGGCCTCGAGCGCGGAGCTTTCGGTGAGCGTCCTTCCTGGAGGCAATGTCCGCACCCCCGTGCTGTCGGGGGACTGGGATCAGCTTGGCACGGCCTTCGCCACGTCGCCCGTGACGCTCCAGGGGGCGATCAGCGTGACGGTCTATGTCCCCACGGGTGCACCCGAACAGGTGGTCACGCCGTTCCTGGTGGTGTTGAATGGCCCGAACGACACACCGCCGGGAAGTGTGTTTGGCGGCGGTCCGTTCAACGGCTTTGAAGGGACCGGGTTCTTCGCGGCGTCCGGCATCAACAAGTGGGCCTATCCCGACGGCCAGGATTACCGCAGCCTGACCCTCCGGCCGGTGAACGTGGCGGGCAAGGAGAATCTCAAACTCACCGTCGCGCTCGCAGCCACGTTTCTGGACTTTGAGACGTCGGATTTCCTGAAGATCCTGGCCTACCCGAACGGCGCGGCGAGCCAGCCGGTGTTGGTGGCGCACTACGCGGCGCCGAACGACGCCACGAAGTACTTCGTGGACATCCTGCACGGCAACCAGCACCGGCTCGGCCTCAAGTTCCAGGATGTCACGTACGACCTGCCGGCGGGTGCGACCGAGCTCATCCTTGAGTTCCAAGCCGCGACGACGTGGTGGAATGAGATCGTGGCCTTCGACCACGTGCGCGTCACGGCGGGCGCGACGGAGCCGCCTGTCATCACGGCGATCGCGCGAGAGGGGCAGGAAGTCGCCCTCACCTGGACGGGCACCGGGTCGGTCACGGTCCAGGGGACCGAGGCGCTGGGCGGTGTCTGGGCGGATGTGACGACCACCAGCGAGAAGACGATCAAGGTGCCGCTTACCGGTTCGCAGCGGTTCTTCCGGCTCAAGCAGTAGGCCGGGTCGCGTTTGACCAAGGGCTGTAGGCGCCGACGTGAGGAGGCGTCATGGGCCAGGGGCGATGCCACTTCGCCTCCTGACGTCGGCGCCTACGGTGAAGCCCGGGTGAAGCACGACAACACGCGGCATGGGTGGTGAGCACCCACGCCGCGTGCCGGCGTCAGCCCGGGGCGATGCCCCTGCGTTCCTCAAACGGCCGAGGGCTTACACATCGTAGTAGAGGAAGAACTCGTAGGGATGCGGGCGCAGCCGGATGCCGTCCGCTTCCTTGCGTTTGGTGCTGATCCACATCTCGAGGAAATCGCGGGAGAACACGTCGCCCTTGAGCAGGAACTCGTGGTCGCGTTCGAGGTGTTCGAGGGCCTCGGGCAGGCTGCCGGGCACCTGGGGTACTTTGGCCAGCTCAGCCGGAGCGAGCTCGTAGAGATTCTTGTCCATGGGCTCGCCCGGATCGAGCTTGTTCAAGATCCCGTCCACAGCGGCCATCATGAGGGCGGTGTAGGCGAGGTACGGATTGGCGCTCGGGTCGGGCGGGCGGTACTCGAGGCGTTTGGCCTTCGGGCTTTCCGAGAAGGTGGGGATGCGGATGGCGGCGGACCGGTTGCGGGCGCTGTAGGCGAGGTTCACGGGGGCCTCGTAACCCGGCACGAGCCGTTTGTAGCTGTTGGTGGTCGGGTTGCAGAGGGCGCAGAGGGCCTTGGCGTGTTTCAGGATGCCGCCGATGGCGTAGAGGGCCATGGAGGAAAGGCCGGCGTACTCGTTGCCCGCGAACAGGGGCTTGCCCTTCTTCCACAAGCTCAGATGGGTGTGCATGCCCGAACCGTTGTCGCCGAACAGGGGTTTGGGCATGAAGGTGGCGGTCTTGCCGTGTTTCCGGGCGACATTCTTGATGATGTACTTGAAGAGCATCATCGTGTCGGCGGTCTTCACGAGGGTGTCGAAGCGGAAGTCGATTTCCGCCTGGCCGCCGGTGGCCACTTCATGGTGCTGACGTTCGACCTTGATGCCGAGCTGTTCCATGAGGAGGGCCATCTCGGTGCGGATGTCCTGCTGGGTGTCGGCGGGGGCGACCGGGAAGTAGCCTTCCTTGTGACGGATCTTGTAGCCGAGGTTGGGGGCTTCGTCGCGGCCCGTGTTCCAGACCGCCTCCTCGCTGTCGATGTGGTAGTAGCAGCCGTTGCTCTTCAGGTCGAACTGGACGTTGTCGAAGATGAAGAACTCGGCTTCGGGTCCAAACACGGCGGCGTCGGCCACACCGGTCGAGGCGAGGTACTTTTCCCCTTTCTGGGCCATGCCGCGGGGGTCGCGACTGTAGGCTTCCTTGGTGCCGGTTTCGGCGATGGTACAGGTGAGGGAGAGGGTGGGGGCGGAGCAGAAGGGGTCGACGAAGGCGCTGGCGGGGTCGGGCATGGCCAGCATGTCGGAGGCTTCGATGGACTTCCAGCCGCGGATCGAGGAGCCGTCGAAGCCGAGGCCTTCGGTGAAGATCTCCTCGGTCAGTTCACCGATCGGACAGGAGAAGTGCTGCCAGGTGCCGAAGGTGTCGACGAACTTGAAGTCGACCATCTTCGCCCCGGCTTTCTTCGCCAGGTCCATCACGTTTTAGGGAGTGCTCATGTATTTCTATTGTGACTTGTGGGTTGTTTCGTTAGTGATTCGTCCGTGGGTTGGACTTGAGAAGGTCCGGTCCGCCGTGCCGGACCGGGGGCTGGCCTTTCCCAACCGCCCCCGGCGCCGGCTGTTCCCTCCCCCCGGCTCAGGCCACGTTGCAGCCCTCCTCGCCGTGCTCGGTGAGGTCCAGACCGATCGTCTCGACCTCCTCGGAGGCGCGCAGGCCCACGATCTTGTCGGCGAGGAACAGCGCCGCGGTGGCGACCACCCCGCTCCACAGCACGGTGACCAGCACGCTCTTGATCTGGGTGATGACCTGTCCGGCCATCGTCACACCCTCAGCCAGTCCGGCACCCCCAGGGCTGCGTCCGCGCACACCCCGGTGAGGACGGCCCCCACGATGCCCCCACGCCGTGGACACCGAACACGTCCAGACTGTCATCGTACCCGAGCTTCGCCTTCAGCACGGTGGCGGCCAGGTAGCAGCAGACCGCCGAGGCCGCCCCGATGAGCAGCCCGCCCAGCGGACCGGCCGTGCCCGAGGCGGGCGTGATCGCAACCAGGCCGGCCACGGCGCCGGTGGCCACGCCCACGGCCGTCGGTTTCCCGCGGACCACCCACTCGATGAACATCCATGACGCCGCCGCCGTGGCGGTGGCGACCTGGGTGACAAGCATGGCCATGCCGGCCGTGGCATTCGCGGCAAGCGCGCTTCCGGCGTTGAAGCCGAACCAACCCACCCAGAGCATCGCGGCACCCACGAGGGTGAGCACCACGCTGTGGGGGCGCATGTTCTCACTGCCGTGCCCCAGTCGCCGCCCCACCATCACGCAGGCCACCAGCCCGGCAATCCCCGCGTTGATGTGCACCACCGTGCCGCCGGCGAAGTCGAGCACGCCCCATCCGCCAAATAGCCCAAACGTGTCGACCAGATCGCCCGCCCACGCCATGTGACAGACCGGGAGATAGGCAAAGGTGAACCACAGCACGCTGAACAGCATCATGGCCGAGAACTTCATCCGCTCGGCGAAGGCGCCCACGATCAGCGCCGGCGTGATGATCGCGAAGGTCAACTGGAACATCACGAACACCGGCTCGGGAATCGTGCCTGTCACGGACTCCAGGGTGACCCCGGAGAGGAACGCCGTGCCCAGTCCACCGATGAAGGAGTGCAGATTGATCGTGTCCTTGACCATGCCCTCGCCGTTGAACGCGAGGCTGTAGCCGTAGACCACCCAGAGCACGGTCATGACGCTGGCAATGCCGAAACACTGCATCAGCACCGAGAGGACGTTCTTCGAGCGCACCAGCCCGCCGTAGAACAGGGCCAGCCCCGGCAGTGTCATGAACAGCACCAGCGCCGCGGCCGTGATCATCCAGGCCGTGTCCCCGGAGTCCAGGGCGGGCTTGGCGGCTTCGGTCACCGCGGCGGCGGCCGCCGCGACCGTCGCGGCCGTTCCCTCGTCGGCTGCGCTGGCCGCCGGTGCGGCTGTGAGCAGGAGGGCAACGAACAACAAGAGCGTGAGGAGTCGGGTTTTCATGGGAATCAACGAAAGCGATCTCAGGCAGTCGATGGTGGGGAAAGGTGGATCAGACGGCGTGTTCGCCCTTCTCTTCCGTGCGGATCCGGATGGCTTCCTCGACGGGGGAGACAAACACCTTCCCGTCGCCGATCTTGCCCGTCTTGGCGGTCTTTACGATGGCGGCGATGGCGGCCTGGACTCGCTCCTCGCTCAGCACGAGCTCGATCTTGATCTTCGGGAGAAAGTCCACGGTGTATTCGCTACCCCGGTAGATTTCGGTATGTCCCTTCTGGCGCCCGAATCCCTTGACCTCGCTGACGGTCATGCCTTCGATACCGACTTCGCTCAGGGCATCTTTGACCTCCTCGAGTTTGAATGGCTTGATAATGGCTTCGATCTTCTTCATCGCTTGCTTCCTTGCTCAAACCGCCCGGCCGCCTCCGGGAGGTCGGCACCTCCGGTTCGGCGTGGGCGATTCCGCGCAGTGGTTTGTTCTGGCTGTGATCCAGCGCACGCGGCCGCCAAAGCAGCGGCCATGCCAAGGACCCGTTCTTGTTCGAGACAATTGTACAAGCGACTTTCTGAAAGCGAGTTAGAAACGGAAAGAAACCTGGCGAAGCCATCGATCTCGGCGGGCCGCAGGGCGGGCGCTGGCGATCTTTGCACACGCTGAAGAGAGCGAGACACCTCGGCAGGCCGACCGCCAGGACACAGAGGGCCGGGAGCGAGAGAGGCGGAGAGGCGGGAGAGACGGAGACGCGAGGCTCGGCCGGGAGTCCTCATTCCTCTGTGTCCCTCGTGTCTCTGTGGTGCACGAGCGGCTTCCGGTCGGGTGCAGTGGGGATGTCTCCGGGGGAGAGGCACCACAGAGGCGCGAAAGACACAGAGGGCCGGGCGGGGGTCGGCGGCCCGGTTCGGTTCAGCCGAGGATCTCGCGGCGGTCCTGCAGGCCGAGCTCGAGTTCGGTTCGCTTCTCCTCGATCAAGCCGGCGTCGAAAGCCCGGATTGTGGCGACAAACTCGTTTGCCAGGAGCAGGCGCGGCAGGAGCACCAGGTCGGCGCCTGCGGCGCGGAGGAGCGCGGCATCCGCGATGGTATCCCCACGGCCACAATCCGGGCGGTGGGGTTCAACGCGCGCAGGTTGCGCAGGAGGCGATCGGGCGTGGTGCCTTTCAACACCCAGCCGCTGAGAGTCAAAAGGATCAGCCGGGCATGAGGAAGGCCGGCGCGCTCGAGCGTGGCGCGCTGGCTGAGATCGCCGTAGAGCGTGCGCACGCCCCGGGCCCGGAACTGGGGATGCGTCATTGGGTTGAAGTCCACCACGGTCAGTCGGGCCAGCACGGCCGGGTCCGCGCGCTGCAGTTCCTCGACGAGGGAACTGGCCAGCCGGTAGAAGCCGAGCACGAAGATGTCGGTAGCGGCGTCCCGGGGCGGTCGTCCGGCCTCCGCCGCCCCTTCCTGCAGGCCCCACCGTTGCAGCCAGGGCCGGACCCGGCGGTACAATGCGTCGGAGTAGTTGATGGCATACGTGCCGGCGAAGGCCGTGAGGGCAAAGGCCACCACCACCGCGCCCGACGATCCGGGGCGGAGGTGACCGAAGCCTTCGCCGAGGGCCATCAGGACGAGCGAGAGTTCACAAAGGGGAAGGAGATTGAGGCTGGCGAGAAACCCGGCCCGCATGCCACCGCCTGCCGCGTAGACCGGGAGGACGACGGTGAGAAGCCGCGTGAGCCCCACCACACCACAGATCAGCAGGCCGTGCAGGAGCATCGTCCGGTCCGGCAGGCGGAGCGTGAGGCCGACGGTCACAAAGAAAAGGGTCACGAACACATCGCGCAGGCTGGCCACCTTGGCCTCGATGTCCAGGGCGTAGGGGAAGGTCGAGATGGCCATGCCTGCCGTGATCGCCCCGAGGGCGCCGGAGAGGTGCAGGGTCTCGGCACACGCCACGAGGATGAAACACCAGGCCAGGGCGCCGAGGACGACCAGTTCTGGACGGACGGCGGCCTGGGCAAAGACCAGCGGCAGGACGTAACGGCTGATCAAGAGCGCCAGGCCCGCCAGGAGCGCCACCTTGCCCAGGGTGGCGACGACCACCGGCAGGCTGGGGTGCAGCAACGTCGGCTGCAGGCCGAAGAACAGGATGGCGGCGAGGTCCTGGAACACGAGGACCCCGAGGGTGATCTGGCCCGCGAGCGTGCCCAGCTCGCGTTTCTCCTGCAGCAGCTTGATGCCGATGATGGTACTGCTCAAGGCGGTGGCGATGGCCAGGTAGAAGGCGTCGAGCGGGGTGCCGCCGAGCCAGCGGCTGAGCAGCCCGAAAGCGGCCCAGGCGAGCAGCGTGCTCCCGATGACCTGGGTGAGAGCGGTCGTCAGCACCAGCCGCCCCAGCCGGCGGAGCTGCTTGAGATCCATCTCCAGTCCGAGCAGGAACAACAGCAGCACGAGCCCCAGCTCGGCGATGTTGCCCATGCTGGCCGGATCGCTCACCAGACCCAGCGCACTCGGGCCGACGAGAAAGCCGGCGAGCAGGTAACCCAGGAGCACCGGTTGCCGGAGCGCGTGCGCCGCGAGACCGAACAACCAGCCGGCCCCGACACAGATGGCGAGATCGACGAGTCCGTGTACGGACATGCGCGGCCATTCCTGCCAGCCGCGATGGCCCCGGTCAACCGGCGGGTGCCCGGGATGAGGGCGGATCCCGACATCCGGGCTCCACCGCGCCGGGTTACCACTTCGGACTTGGCAGATCAGTGCGGGGGTGTAACGTTCGCATCATGTCTAACCGGGCATGTAAGGAAAAGTGTTCCGTGAAGGTGGGCTTTCAAGGGCGTCGGCGGCTGGGCCGGTGGCTGGCCACCGGACTGCTCACCTGCGGCCCGGCCTTCACCGGGTCGTTGACCGCCGATCCCGTCCGGGACTGGCACGCCTTGATGCTGGACGCCATCCGCACGGACAATTCGGGTCCGACGCTCTCGACCCGGAACCTGGCCATGCTGGGGCTGGCGTTGTACGACACGGTCAACGCGTACGTCCCGACCCACCAACCGTACCTCGTCCATGCCGCGCCGCCGGCGGGCACGCGGGTGGAGGTGGCCGCAGCAGCCGCTGGCCACTTCATTCTTACCCAGTTGTATCCCAGCTTCCGGGCGCGTGCCGACGCGCTGTTTGCCGCGGCGATGGCCGGAGTGCCTGTGGGGCCGGGGCGGGATGACGCGCTGCTGTTCGGCACGGATGTGGCGATGGAAGTGCTTGAGTGTCGCCGTGCGGACGGGGCGAACACGTCGGTTCCCTACATCCCGAGCAGTGCGCCCGGGCAGTGGCGGCGCACGCCGCCCCTGTACCGTCCGCCACTCACCCCGCACTGGGGTTACGTGACCCCCTTCGCCATCCCGGATCCGGTCCGCTTTCGACCGTCGCCGCCCCCGGCGCTGGACAGCCCGGAGTACGCGAGGGCGTTGAATGAGGTGAAGGTGCTGGGTGTCCGCAACAGCGCCGTTCGGACGGCGGAGCAGACCGAGATTGCGGTTTTCTGGTCGGACTTCAGCTACACGGCCATGCCGCCGGGGCACTTCCATGAGATTGCCATCACGATCTCGGAGAACGAAGGGCTGGATCTCGAAGCGAACGCCCGTTTGTTCGGCCTGCTGGGCATGGCCCAGGCGGATGCGGCCATCGCCTGCTGGGAAACCAAGTACCACTACAACCTGTGGCGACCTGTCACGGCGATTCGGCGGGCGGACGAGGACGGCAACCCGGACACCGAGGCGGATCCGGCCTGGGACTCGCTGCTGGCGGCGCCGCCATTTCCGGAGTACACGTCGGGTCACAGCACCTTCAGCATGGCGGCAGCGACGCTGATTGGGTGGTTTCTCGGGCGCGACGAGGTGGCGTTCACGGCCCGTTCGGACTCATTGCCGGGGGTGTATCGGAGCTTCACAAGCTTGCGCGACTGCGCGCGGGAGGTCGGCCGCAGCCGCATTTACGGAGGGATTCATTTTGATTTTGCCAGTCGTGAAGGCCGCCGCTGCGGCGAGGCCGTGGCCCACTATGTTGCGCAGCACTATCTGCTGCCGTTGAGCGAACTGCCGCAGTTGGTGTGCGAGCGCACGGAGGCGAGCAGGCTGCGGTTGCTTCTCCATGGCCGGCCGGGGTTGCGCTACGCGCTCGAAGCGGCAGGGGAGCCGGGTACATGGACGCGGTTCGGTGAAGGGGACGCGCGGTGTGGTGGGTTGGTCTTCACGATCGACCTTGCCTCCGGACCGGCGGTCCAACTGTTCCGGGCAGTCGAGTTGGGGCCGGGCGGCGAGGGGTTCTGAGGCGGGGTGCCGCCTGGGGTCGGACCACAGGAAGTGGTTTCGGGGCAACGTGCAGGGGGCAGCTTCGCTCTTGGGCGACCCTTGGGACCCGTTTCTTGGCGTGGTCCGACCCCGACCTCGCCAAGGGGGCGGTGGACTGGCAGACTGGCCGCGTGGCGATTCGTTTCGTTCAGCCAGTGACCTCGCTCGAACTGCCTGAGCTGGCCCCATATCGCACGCTGCGACAGCATGAGGAGCATCGGCGGGAGGGGATCTTCGTGGCGGAAGGCGAGAAGGTGGTGCGGCGCCTGCTCGAGAGTGATCTGACGGTGCTGTCGACGCTGCTTCCCGAGAAGTGGTTTCGCGAGCTGGAACCGGTGCTGCGGATGCGGGCTGAACCGATCGCGGTTTACACGGCCCCGAAGCCGGTGCTCGAGACGCTGACCGGGTTCACGATGTACCAGGGGGTGCTGGCCGTGGGGCGTTGCCGGCCGGCGTGGTCGCTCGAGGAAGCCGTCGAGCGCACCACGACTCCTCGCTTGCTCGCGGCGGTGGATGGCCTGAGCAGCGCGGAGAATCTCGGGGCGCTGGTGCGGAACTGCGCGGCGTTCCGGGTGCAGGCGCTGCTGGTGGGCGAGACGTCAAGCAGTCCCTGGCTCCGCCGCGCCGTGCGCGCCGGCATGGGGACGATCTTCCAACTGCCCACCGTGGAACCGCCCGATCTGGCCCACGCCCTGTATCAGCTTCGTGAGGCGGGCGTGCGGTGTGTGGCTGCCCACCCGCATGTCCGGGGCCGGACGCTCGCGCAGGCCGAGTTCACGGGGGATTGCTGCGTGGTTTTTGGCAGTGAAGGGCACGGCCTCGCGCCCTGGGTGCTCAAGGCGTGCGACGAAGCCGTGGCCCTGCCGATGCCGCCGGAGATCGACTCGTTGAATGTGGCCAGCGCCGCGGCGGTGTTCCTGTACGAGGCAAACCGGCAGCGGGGATGGGATCACTCCCCGGCCTTCACCGCGCGGAGCAGCCCGAGCCGGTAGGGCAGCCTGCCGTAGTCTCCGTGGTTGTCGGCGTCGGAGATTCCCTGGTAAAGGAACAGGAGGTTCTGGGGATCGAGGATCATGCGTTCATCGTTCCCTTCGCGGACCATCTCGCCGTGACTGATCTGCCCCGTCCAGGGCTCCACACCTTCGTCGAAGGTCACGTTCTTGATTCCGGCGAAAGGTCTTTCGAACGTGTCGAATCCTTCCACCGGATACCATTCTCCATCCAGTGTGTCGGCGACATAAGCGCGGTAGTAACGGGTCGGGGACAGGGCTTCCACGCAGGTCAGGTACTTGTCTGCACCCTTGATCTTATAGGTATAGCTGCCCTCGAAGACCGTGTTGCGAGTGCCGCGCATGGCGACCACTGGACGGCTGAAGCCCTGGGGGAACTCGGCGTACGAGGTCCGGCTGCGGTAGAAGTTCCCATCGTCGCCGGTGAAGAACAGGTACATGTGCTCACCGTCGCCAATGCAGTGGTAGTCGATCGGGAGACGGGGCGTTGGCAGGTCCGGCGGGAAGAACGGCTGGGGCGCGGTCCAGGACCGGGGATCCTCCGGCGTCTCACTGGTGCCATAGGCTGGACGCTGGGTTTGGAAGATGAAGTACCACTTCCTCTGAGGGGTGAAGTAGAAGACCTCCGGTGCGCACTTGTAGCCGCCGAAGCCCGGCACGGTGTCCATGTAGAAGAGCCGGGCGTTGGGAGCGTCCTTCCAATCGGCGAAGCTCAGGTGAACCATGCTCCACCCTCCGCGAGCTGTCGCGGGTTCGCCGGAACCCGGATTCAGGAGGGCCGCCGCCGCCGGGCCACTGACCATGAAGGCGGTGGCGTAGATCTGCCACCGGTCCTGGTAGCGGAAGATCGTGGGATCCTTCACGGAATAGAGGAAGTGCGTGGGATCATGTTGCGGGCTGACAAGTACGCCGGTGGACTTCCATTGAAGCGGCTTGCCCAGCAACCCTGGCAGCGTGTTTGGCACGGGTGCGTGGATGTCGGGAAGCGGTCCGAGATCCGGAGCGCCGCGCGGTCCGCCTCGGCGCGCTGCACCCGGGGTGGCGTTGGACGTGGCCCCGGCTTGTTCCGGGGCTGTGCTGGCCGTCTTGAAGATGAGCTGGGCGAAGTTGTAGAGCCCCGCTCTCCAATGATCGAAGTCGTGAGCGTGGTCATCGACGTGCCAGACATGGGGCACGTCCTTCTCCTTCAAGTAAGCGTGGACGCGGAGGCTGTTGCGAATCAGACCGTCGCGGTTGCCACAGGAGACATAGAGGAGCCGCAGTTGTTGCCTGGCCTGTTCCGGGTCGGGCAGCAGTTGCTCCGGCGCCCGCGTGTTCGGCGCGGAGGAGAAGCCAGCGACCCAGGCGAAGGTGTTGAGGTTGGCCAGCCCATAGTTGAGCGCCTGTCCCCCGCCCATGGACAACCCGGCCAGTGCACGGTGTTCGCGGTCGGCCCGGACCGAATAGTGGGACTCGATGTAAGGAATGATGTCCTGGATCAAGTCCGCCTCGAAGTCTCTTCCCCAGCCAGGGCCGCTGATCTCGGCGGGGTCACCGCCAGCGCCGAAACCGCCGCGCCTGCCGCCACGGGGTCCTCCGGCCGCGGTATTGGTCGTGGCGTTGCCGTTGGGGAACACGACGAGCATCGGCTCGATCTTGTGGTCCGCGTTGAGATTGTCCAGGACCACGGCGGCGCCGTTCCGGGTCCACTCTTCGTTCTCGTTGCCGCCGATGCCGTGGAGCAGGTACAGCACGGAATACTTCCTGTCCGGCGAATAGCCGGGCGGTGTGTACACCTGCATCCAGCGCTTCACGCCGACTGTCTTGGAGTCGTAATAGACCCGTTCCAGCTTGCCCGGGGCGACGGCATCGCGCCGTTTGTCAAAACCCTCGGGTGGAGGCGGGAAGGCCGGCTTGTTGTCCTCCGGGGACAGGGTGATCGGGGCGCCAAAACCGCCACGAGCTCCGCGGGGCCCGGCGGCGTCCGATCGAGCTGGTGTCGGGCGCTCCGTCCCGGCCGAGGGCGCTGGCTCGCCGGGCGCCACGCGTTTGGCCGTGGCCTCCGACGAACCGAAGTTCCCGACCTGCCGGGTGAACTGGATTTCGTCCGACCCGATCTTTCCCGTGAAGGTGATGGGGATCTCGCTGTCCTGGATCACCAAGGTTTCGACAAACGTCACCGTGTCGCCGTCCACCTTCCTCTCCTTGAACTCGACCTCGCGCTGCTGGCCGTCGGTGTCCACGCTGGCCTTCCCGGTGACCCGCGTGCCGTCCTGCTGGAGCCTGAAGGTGTACTGTTGCAGGCCGCGCTGCGTGTCGAAGCCAGCCTTCCAGGTGCCGGTGACGCCGGGTGCGCCGGTTGGGGCGCCGGCCAGCGGGGCGATTTCGATGGCGCAGATCTGGGGGTTCTCGACCTTTGGCGTGAACGTGATCCTGAGCTTGCCGTCGGTGACTTCGACGGGAACGGTTTCGATGTAGGCTCTCAGCGGTCCGCCGGCCTTGACCCAGACATCGAAGTCCTTGAACTCGCGCCCCTGGACATTGAAGGAGAACACGCGCTCACCGGGTCCATAGATGCCTTCAAAGGTCTCGGCAAAGTGGAGCTTGACCACGTACTTGCCGTTCGGGAGCGGCCAGGAGAAGGAATCCATGCTGTAACGTTCCGCCCGATAGAGGTCGGGACTCTGGGTGTTGGCGATCTGGATGTCAGGCCGTTCGATGGTCTGGGCCGCCCGCGAAGCCCTGGTCGGCCAGCCAGACGTTGCCCTGCGCATCCTTGACGGGTGTGAACCTGCCGGCCTTGATCCGAATCGTTTTCGGCGCCGGGGCGCCCGCAGCGGACAGGCTTGGGTCGCGTTTGGCGACGATGTCTTCGGTGGCAAAGTCGCCCACCGCGCGGGTGAACCTGATCTCGTGACCACCGGGCGCGAGCCTGCCCGTGTAGGTGATGCGGATCTCGTTGTCCAGGAAGTTGAGCATCTCGACGAACGAGATCGCGTCGCCTTCCACCTTGCCGTCCTGCAGTTCCGCCTCGCGCTTGCGCTCGCCGATGATCGAGGTCGCTTTCCCGGTCAACTTCCCGCCGCTCTGGCTGAAGGTGAAGGTGTAGGATTGGGGGCCGATCTGGGAATCGAAGTCGGCTTTCCACGTACCGGAGATGTCGGCCGCGCCCTCTGTGCTGGCCGGGGTCGTTGCGACCGTTGCCGGCGCGACGGCTTTGGTTCCAGGCGCCTTCAGCGGGAACGCGGTCAGTTCCGGCTGGTCTCGGAACAGCAGCGGGGCGAACTGATAGAGGCTGCGGCGCCAGGACAGCCATTCGTGGCCGGTGTCAGGAGACACATAGAAGTAAGCATTGACGCCGGCTGCCTTGAGGGCTTCCGTGTTCGCCTTCGGATCCCCGCCAAAGCCGACGCGATTGCCGCCCAACTCGCGGCTGCCGTAGCTCACGAACAGCACCTTGATCTTCTGCTTGAAGGCCTCCAGGTCGGCGATGTCCGAACCGGCGAGGCTGCCGCCGCTGAAGATCCCGATGTGGGAGAACTTGTCGAGGTGGGCCAGGGTGATGGTCCGGGTCTGCATGCCGCCCATCGAGAGTCCGGCCATGGCCCGGTGGGGTTGGTCGTTCAGCGTGCGGAACTTGGCATCGATGAAGGGGACCAGGTCCTCGAGGAGAACGCGCGTGAACGCGCTGAAGTCGAACCGGCGTCCGCCGGGGCCGCGGCTTGCCGGTGGTGCGGCGTTGCCGGCGCCAGGCGGGGCGGCGGGCGGAGCCACTCCACCTCCCGGAGCGATGGCGCCCGGGACGTAGCTGTTCGCCATCACGATGAGGAAAGGCCGGGCTTTGCCCTCGGCGATCAAGTTGTCCATGATCAGGCCGGCGTGACCCTGTCGGCCCCACCCGGTCTCGTCCTCACCGCCGCCGTGCTGGAGGTACAACACCGGGTACCGCTTCGAGGGGTCCTTCTCATAGTCGGGCGGGGTGTAAACGAAGCAGCGGAGGACGGCCTCTGCGCTTTGGGAATAGTAGAGCGTTTCCTGGAGCTGGCCGTGAGGCACATTCTTGAGGGCATAGAAGTCGCGGTCCGCCGCGGGGACCTCGACACCGCTGCCCCAGCGGTTGCCCCCATAGAAGTACAAGGTGCCGGGGTCCGGAACCTGGGCACCGTCAATGACCAGTTGGTAGTAATGGAATCCTTCGTCCTGTGGGCGCGTGACGCCCACCCAGACGCCATCTTCTCCCTGAGTCAGCGGGTACTTCCCCCGCCCAGAAAAATCAAAGACGACGCTCCGGGCCTGGGGTGCGACGACGCGCGCGCGGACGCGACGCTCCGAGTTGACCTGGGGATATGACTTGCCGGGCTGGTTCAGCACGGAGGGCGCAAAGTCCTCCACGACCGGCTGGGTTTCCTGAGTGGTGCCTGGAAGGGCAGCCAGAAGGGCGAGCGTGAGAACGGCGGTTTTCATGGTGGGAGTGCTTCAATGGCATTTTGGTGGGACAAATCGCTGGGCGGTTCCTGGGAGCGACTACCGATTCATGGCCGCGACGAGGCACAAGAGACTCAAGAGTAGAGCGTCCCGTGCCCCAGGCGCCTTCCCGCGGTCTGGGCTTGTGGAGTGCATGTCAAGGCCTCATCGCTCCTGCGTGAAAAGCAACGGGGCCATTTGATACAGGCTGCGCCGCCAGGACAGCCACTCGTGAGCGGTCAGGGGGGATTCGTAGTAGTGGCTATTGACGCCGGCTTGCTTGAGAGCCTCGGCGGCCACCTTGCCGGAGGCGGCGCCGCGTTCTTCCCGGCTGCCGTAGCTGACGAAGACGAGTCGGTTCTTCTCCCTGAAGGCCGTCATGTCAGCGATGTCTTCTGGACGGATACTGCCACCGCTGAAGAGGCCGATGTGCGAGAAGGTGTCTGGGTTCCGCAAGGTGATCAACTTGGTTTCCATGCCGCCCATGGAGAGCCCGGCCATGGCGCGATGGCGTTGGTCGGAGCGGGTGCGGAAGGTGGCATCGATGAAGGGAATGAGCTCGCGGAGCAGCACGGTCTCAAACGGACCGATGTCAAACTCGCGCAGTCGGCCGAACTCGATCTCGTTGGTCATGCCGTACGTCATGACGAGGAGGAACGGCCTGGTCGCGTGGGCGGCGATCAGGTTGTCGAGGATCAGGTGGGCGCAGCCCTGGGCCCCCCAACTGTACTCGTTCTCGCCCCAGCCGTGTTGGAGGTACAAGACCGGGTAGCGTTGGTCGACATCCTGGTCATAGCCCGGCGGGGTGTAGACGAACGCGCGCCGCACCGAGTCGGTGCTCGGGGAGTAGAAGAGCACCTCGCGGAGCCGGCCATGGGGCACGTTCTTGAGCGCGTAGAAGTCCTGGTCGTGGGCGGGGATCTCCACGCCGCTACCCCAGCGGTTGGCGCCGAAGAAGAACCGGCTGTTGGGATCGGGAACCTCCGCCCCGTCGATGGTGATGGTGTAGTAGTGGAAGCCCTCGTCCAGGGGCCGAGTGTACCCGATCCAGGCGCCGTCCTCACCTTGGGTGAAGGGACTGCTGTCGCGGAAACTCACGGAGACGTTCCGGGCCTCGGGCGCCACGATGCGGAACTTGACCCGCCCTTCCGAGTTGACCTGGGGATACAGCTTGCCCGGCTGATTCGAGGTGGCGGGCTTCCAGTCATCCGCCGGTGTTGGGGATTGGGCAAGGCCCAGGTGACCCGCGAGGGGGAGCGCCAGGCAGAGGCATGAGAAGAGTGCTTTCATGGAGTGGTTGGGCGTGCTGCCAGGCGGCGTTTTAGGGTGCGTCGGGCGGCGTCTCCCGGGCGACGCGGAGGACGGCGTCGAAGGCCGGCTTGGGCTGGCCGTTGACGTCGAAGAGCAGGGGGGTTCCGCTGCGGCGCCAGGAGTTGGCGTCATTCGGGCCCCAGAACGTGACCATCTCGATCGCGGCTCGGTGTTTCATGAACGCGCGGAAGACTCCCTCGTAGGCTTCCGTCAAACGCTGGTCAGCGTCCTCCACCAAGCCGCCCTGCGTGGCAGCGGCGTTGTTGGCGAGGTCCGCTCCGGTGCTGCGCTGCCCACCCTGGGCGCTGTTGATGTCCAACTCGGTGACGTGAATCGGCAGGCCAAGGGTGGCCAGCTCGGTCAGGGATTGGTCCATGTTCTCAAAGCTGGCGCCGGAGACATTGAGATGGGCCTGGGTGCCGATGGCCATCACCGGCACCTGCTGTTCCTGCAAGGAGCGGATCAAGGTGATGAGCTTGCGGCGCTTGCCGGCGTTCTCAAGCCCGTAGTCGTTGTAGCGGAGGATGGCGCCCGGATCGGCCTCGTGGGCGTACTGGAACGCCTTGGCGATGAAGTCCGGACCGATGATCTGCAGCCAGAGCGAGTGGCGCAGCACGTTGGTGCCCTGATCGGCGATGGCTTCATTGACGACGTCCCAAACCTTGACCTTGCCCTGGTAGCGGCCGACCACCGTATGGATGTGATCCCGCATCCGCTCGAGCAGCTCCTCGCGGGAGGCGCGCGGCCCGTCGTAGACACCGCGCCCGAACCCGCCGCCGAAGCCGGGACCTGGTCGGCCGGTCCCGATCCTGTTGGTCGCCGGCGCATTGGCCGTGTCGGCTGTCGGCGTGCCGGCCGCGGGCGGTGAGGTAGGGGGCGTCGTGACGGGTGGCGGGTTCGTGCCGGCGAACACCCAGTTGGGGGTCTGGGCGTGCCAGACGAGGGTGTGGCCGGCGAGGTACATGTCGTGGCTCAAGCCGAAGTTCACAAAGGCATCGGCCGGGCCGAAATCATAGCCGTTCGGACCTTCCCGCGGGTGGATGAGCGCCCACTTCATGTCATTCTCGGCGGTGAGCTGGTTGAACTGGGCCTTGACGAGGGCGACGTCTCTGTCCACCTGTTCCTGGGTCCGCCCGCGGGAGGCGGTGCCGGTGGCGAGGGTGCGGTTGATGGCGGTACCCACCAGGAAGTGGTCCTTGTATGCGTCTTTCAACGTGAGCGCGGGGGCGGAATCCCCAGGGGCGTTCAATGTCCACGACGGGGCCGGGGCCGAGGGAACCGGAGCGGAAGTGAACAGCAATTGGGTGAACTGGTACAGGCTGTTTCGCCAATGGGTTGCATCGTGGCCGTTCCCATCCACATGCCAGATGTGGGGCACATGATGCGCCTTGAGATAGGCGTGGACGCCCTGGCTGATCCGGATCAACCCATCCTTGCTGCCGCAGGAGAGCCACAACAGCCGCAGCTTTTGAGCCGCGCCGGCCGGATCGGGCACGAGTTCCTCGGGCGGCTTCGTGTTCGGGGCCGATGAAAAGCCTCCCACCCACGCAAAGGTGTCGAGATGACCCAGCCCGAAGTTCAGGGATTGACCCCCGCCCATGGACAAGCCGGCCAGCGCCCGGTGTTCGCGGTCGGCTTGCACAGCATATCGCGATTCGATGGCCGGAATCACGTCGTCCAGCAGGTCGCGCTCAAAGGCCCGCAAACGCGGGGGCCGAGGCAAACACGTTTCCCTCCGCCCGGTCGTTCTTCTGCGCGCGGCCATTGGGCATGACGATGATCATGGGCACGGCTTTCCGGTCCGCGATGAGGTTGTCCAGGAGGATGTTCGGCGTCGCAAAGCGCTGCCATTCCGTTTCGTCGCCCCCGATGCCGTGCAGGAGGTAGAGCACGGGGTATTTCCGGTCGGGGGAATAACCGGGCGGCGTGTAGACCTGCATCTTGCGGGTGGTGCCGACCGTTTTCGACTCGTACTCGATCAGGGCAAGTGTGCCGTGAGGGATGTCGTCCCTGACCTGGTTGATCCCCGGCGGCGGTTCTTCGAAAGCCGCTACGTCGTCCGGTCCCAGGACGACCGGACCCCGAATCCGTCGGCACCCCGGCGGGGTTCACCGCCGGGAACGGCCTCGGCGGCTTGGGCGACGTGAGGCAACAGGCTGATGGCTCCGACGAGGGCGGCGAACAGTGGCGATTTCATGGGGGCATTCACATTCAGGGCTTTCCCGTGAGGTAGAGCTGGCGGATCTCGGCGTCGCTCAAGGCGCGGCTGAACAGGGCGAATTCATCGATGGCGCCGCTGAGGTTGCGGATGAGAGCGGGCGCGGGGTTCGGTCCGCTCTGGGCATTCCAGTTGCCCAGCTCGGCCGCGCCGACCCGGAAAGGCAACGCGTGTTCGAGTTCATGACGCGAGACGGGGGAGCCGTTGAGGTACTGGACCACCCGCCCGGCCCGGCCATCGAGGACGACGGCGAAATGGTTCCACCGGCCCAGGTGCGCGAGCGTGACGACCGGTGGGCTGGGCAGGATCTGGAATCGACCGGGTCCATCGCCGAACACGGTGACGCCCAGGACCCCGTCGTGGCGGACCAGCCAGTGAAGGGTGCCGGGGGCGAATCCGTCGCACATGAACAGCGAGTTGAGTGGCCGATCCAGCCCGAAGATGCAGACCCAGGCGGAGAGGGTCAGGGATTCGAATTCCCCGGGCACAGCCATCCGCACCCGGTCATTGACGCATTGAAACTCGAGGGCTGGCTTCTCGCGCCATCGTCCCTCGACGCGCGCGCAACCGACGATCACGCCTTCCAGGCCAGGGTGGCCGTTGAGTGCACGGTTGTGCAGGGTCCAGTCGGTGCTGCTCAGGTCCTGCAGGTCAAAGTGAACCAGCAGTGAGGGGTCCTCGTTGAGCCGGGCATTGGCGAACTGCCACTGCTCATAGCGGAAGGCCTCCAACGCAAGCGAGCGTTGCTGGAACTCGAACATGGGCGTGAAAGCACGAGCGTCGGCGCTCATGAAACGTGGGGGCGCGCTGGCGTGAACTACCGCGGCCTGCGTCTCGCCGAGTGCCTGCCGCAGGAGGTCGCCGGCCGACACTTTTACCTTCCCCTTGAAGACGTGCACCTCGGTCCCGCCGCGGCTGGCTGCGACTCCGAACGTGGTGCCAAGATCCATGAGTTCGAGATGGTCGGTTGCGATGCGGAATCCCCGGGCCGGCTCCGGCACTTCGGCGAGCAGGCGTCCGGTTCGACACACCGCTTTGCTCGGGGAGACAAGCTGCACCTCCGCGGGCCCCTCGATCACGACTCGGGCGCCGCTGTAGAACACGACCTGCGCCATGCCGGACTCCAGGCGGAGCCAACCCGGGTCCAGGGGACTCCCGGCGCGCGGTGGTGGCGTGCCGTCCCCCCAGCGCGCCTCCACGGTTCGGGTGAGCATGGCGACGGCGATGCTCGCGGGGCCTCCTGGGGTACCGGTGGGTCTGATCCAGAAGGCCCAAAGACCGGTGGCCAGGAGCGCCAGGCAGGCCGCCAAGGCCAGCGCCGGAACCCAGCGCCTGCCCCGACCCGGAGGCGGTCCGCCCGGAGCCTGCGCGGGGCCGGGTGTTTCGACGTCCGGCTCCGCCACTCGACAACCGAGGGCCGGACCTTCCGCGGGAGCGAAGAGATCCGGGTCGGAAGCCAGGCGCGCGTGCAGTTCGACACGGAGGAGATACTCATCGCGTGCCCGGGAATCGCCCCGCAAGACCATGTTCAGGGCGCGCATCTGCGGCTCCGTCGCCGTGCCCTGGCAGATGTCGGCAACGGCGTCGTCGAATTCGGGGGATGGAAACCGCAGAATCATGCCAGCTCCGGTTCGGACTGATCCTCGACGCAGCGCTGGAGCGCGTGCCGGATGCGCTGGAGCATCTTGTAGGTCGCGGCGACCGTCCGTCCGGAACGCGCGGCCAGCGACTCGACATCGACGCGCTCGTAGTAGAAGGCCTGCACCAGCGCGCGCTGGGCGGACGGCAGTTTGCCGAGGCAGTCCTCCAGGTGTCGAAACCGGCGCTCAAACTCGGGTTGGAGCGCCTGCCGTCGCAGGGCCAACTCCTCGGCCAACCCCTGATCCAGCAGGGCCTGCCAGCGCTGGCGCCGCTCGATCCATTGGCGCGCCTTGTTCAACGCAAAACGGCAGGCCCAGGGCGTGAAGGGGCGTGTGGGGTCATAGGCGTCGAACTTCTCCCAGAGGGCGATGGCCGTTTGCTGCACGATGTCCTCGGCGTCCGTCACGTTGGGAACCAGCGCGGCCACGTAACGAAAAATCTCGCGTTCGCTGCGCAGGAACAGCGACAGGAACCGCTGCTGCGCGGCGGAGGGGGCATCGGAGGAACGATGGGAGTCAGCCGACATTCCGCAGGACGCTTTCTGTACCCTTACTTCCGACGAAGCGCGAGCTTTGGACATCCGGGGAGGAAGGGGTTTGGGGTGTGCTGCTTCCACCGGCGCCAGCCGGTTCTGCGTGGTTGACTCGGATTGTGCGGGTCCGCGTCGGGACACCGTGGTCTTCACCAGCGAAGGCGATCTCTGCGCTGCGACGCCGAGGAGCGCGTCGGCGGTCAGTTGCAAGTATTGACGCTGGCCTTCGAAGCCACTGTCCGGGTGCCACACCTGTCCGCTGGAGTCGGTGAACGGTTCGGACACGCCTGCCTTGACCCGCAGGGTCGGCGCAGAAGCTACCGCGCCCTCAGCCACGGATTGGGTGATGACTTCGATCGCCTTGATCGCCGGGTTCTCGACCTGGGGTGTGAACAGGATGCGGAACTCCCCATTGGTGACCACAACGGGGACCGTCTCGAGGTAGGCGCGCCGGGGACCGCCCGCCTTCTGCCAGATGTCGAAGTCCTTGAACTCCTTCCCCTGCACGTTGAACAAGAAGACGCGCTGGCCGGGGCCGGTGATCCCTTCATAGGTCTCCGCGAAGTAGAGCTTGGCGAGGTATGGGCCATTCGGCAGCTTGCTCGAGAAGGCGCGCATGACAAAGCGCTCGCTCTGGAACAAGCCCGGATCCCGGGTGCCGCTCACGGCCCCGGGCGAACCAGCACCGGGAATGCTGGCCCCCATCGGGGCGCCTGCACCCTCAGGACCGCCGGGTCCTCCTCCACCGCCGCGACCACTGGCCGCCGCGGGACTCCCAGGGGCAGGGGCGGCGTCCGCTGGAGCGCCGGGCATCCGGCTCTTCCAGACGATCTTGCCGGTCCGGTTGTCGAGCGCCACCAGCAACGCGTCATCGCCGCCGGGAGTGCAGATCCGTTTGTCGCCATCAATCAGCGGTGATTCCCGGTAGCTCCAGGTCGGCACGATGCCCCCGAAGTCGGTGACCAGGTTGAGCTCCCAGACCACCTTGCCGTCGGCGACCTGCAGACACGCCAGACTGCCGCCCATCCCCAGGACGTACAGCCGGTCCCCATCGACCGTGGGCGTGCATCCCGGCCCTTCCCTGGACTGGGGCATGCCCTGTTGAACCGCTGGTCCCAGGCGCGCCATCCAGAGTTCCTTCCCGTCCTTCTCGGACAAGGCCCAGACCAGCTCGTCGTCGCCCCGCGTGCCCATGCCGAAGACGCGTCCCGCAGCGATGGCAGGGGCGCTGTCGCCACCCCCGAGTCCGGTGACCTTCCAGGCCAGCGGTGGGCCGCCTTCCGGCCATTCCTGGAGCAGGCCGGTCTCCTTCGAAATGGCATTGCGGTCTGGTCCCTGCCATTGGGGCCAGTCATCCGCGAATGTTCAAGCCAGCAACAATACCGCGCCCAAAAAGGGCCATGAGAGACGCTGGGAAAGACGTGGGTTGTTTGAGGTTCAGAGAGAATCGGCACGTACGCCACCGTTGGGCCCCCCGCCCCGAGCGCATCGGGAGGAGCCTCGACAGTAACCAGGTGGTCAGTTCAACCAGCATCGATGGCTTTGTCACATCATTACTTTGCGGCCCGAGTGTTGGCCACGGCGACGCACTTCAACTGGGTCTGGTCTCGCAGCAGGAGCTTGCCATCGGCCAGCGCCATGGGCGCCCAATTCTGGTTCCGACCGCCCACGCGTGACGCGATGTCATCCCCCGCTCCTGCAGGTCCTTCCGGAAACACTTCCGCCGAGGCCAGTGGCTTGAAGCCCGAAGGATCCGGCTCGATGAGATACAGCGTCTTCGCCCCGTCGGTGGCCAGAATCAAGCCGTCGGCGAGGATCATGCTGCCCTTGTTGAAGTCGGGCGAACGCCGGGTCTTCCACATGATCTTGCCTTCCATGCTCAGGCACACCAGGCCCTCACGCCGGCTGTTGGTGCCGTATTGGGCGTAGAAGTAGCCGTTGTGCTGGATCGGCGGCTTGGTCTGATCGCCGAAGTCGGTTGTCGTGAAGAGTTCCCGGGTCTGGTAGCTGCCGTCGGCCGCTTTCTCGACCTTGATCATCGTGGCCCCGAGTTCGTAGCCGCCCACCACCAAGACCCGGTTGTCGCCCGCGTCCAAGGCGCTCGCCACCGAAATGTGGCAGCTCCAGTTCGTGTATTTCCACAGGATGTTGCCCGTGCGCGGCTCCAACCCGACGACGTTGCCCAGTTCATCCACCGGGCTTGTCCGCTGAAAGGGATTGGTGGAAGACGTCACCATCACCACATGGTCTTCCCCGTCCACCTTGACGATTGCCGGGCTGGCGTAGCTGATGAGGCCCAGGGGCGGCGTTTTCCACCTCACCACGCCGGTGAGCTTGTCGTAAGCGACCACGCCAGCCTCCGGAGCCTGGGAAGCCACGATGAGTAGATCGCCGTGGATCAGGGGATTCTGCGTGATGGCCCACATCGGGAACCTGGCCGCTGGGGAGGCGTCCCCGCCTGGCCGTTCCCGTCCCGTCCCGGCCGACCCCGAGGAGCGGGTGTTGGGCGCCCCGCCGAAGTCCGTCCAGACATTTCCGTTCCAGACGGGTTGGTGCGTTTTCAGGTCCAGGCAATACAGGTCGCCATTGTGCCCGCAGGTGTAGACGTGATTCCCGTCGACCGTCGGCACACTGCGGGACCCTGGGAACATGGCCGTTCCCGGAGCGGCATAGGCGAAGTGCCAAAGTTCTTTACCATTCGCGAGGTCCAGGCAACGCAGCGTGTCGCCGACGGCGTCATCGCGATCGAGCAGGTACACTTTGCCGTCCTGGATCGCAGGCCCGCCGAAACCCCGGCCCACCGGGACCGTCCAGAGGAGTTCAGGGCCCTGCGGCGGCCAGGCACGGAGGATCCCCTGCTGGGGTGAAGTGCTGTTCCGATGAGGCCCGAGGTACTGCGGCCAATCCGCGGCATTGGCACAAGGCATCAGGAGCATCCAGCCAAGGATGGTCACGAGCAACGGCTGGCGAGGTCGGGGAGTCTTCGTCTTCATGGCTTGGGACTTGGTTTGGGTCTGGGTCATTCCCGGAAGCTGGATTCAGTTCCTCTGCTCAGGAAAGGGCTGACATTCGGGCGCAGGCAGATCGTTTCTGGGGGTGGGGCCGGGTCGAGGCGGAGCAGCACCCTGCTCCCGCCGCGGAGCTCCGCCGAACTGAAAGTCTCCACCTTGAACATGCGCTCCAGGAAGAAGTTCTCTCCCTGCCACGGCCGGTGGATGCTCAGCTTGTCGCGTTGCTCCTGACTGGCCCGGTTGAACTGTCCCCAGGAACGGTCCTGGTCCCAGGGGATGAACCGGACGTGCGGGCTCCTGGGGTGAAGATGCAGGTAGAGGTTCTGCCCCGGACCCAGGATCCCATCCAGGTCTGACAGATACACCATCACCGCCATGAACCGCGCGAACCCGGGCAGGTCGATGAACTCCCCGATGCGCGCTGCAAACGTCGCATCATCCGCCTCGGTCATCGAATACAGGCCGAAGTACTTCCGGTCGTGCTGTCCGGGCACCGTCACGAAGACCCGTGCATAGGCGGTTCGCGGGGCGGGAACCCCGGCGTCCCGATAAAGGCGATACGCCAGCACCTCGTTCATCAGGCTCGCGTCGGTGCCTCGTCGCAACGAGTTCCTCCCGCGCTCAGTGTCCATCGTCGTCATCAGATTCATGCGCTTGTCCGTACAAGCGCAGACCGGACCTGAAAACCGCCAAGTCTCCAGGGAACTGCCCAGCCACGACGAGGCCGTCTGGAAAAGGGAGCACACGCGCCCTCGCGTGTACCGACCGGCGCCCTCGCTGGTCAGCGCTTCTGCAGGTGGTCTGTCCGGGATCCGCCGCCTGGACCGACGTGGCGGGCGGGGCGCCCGCCACAGCACCCGAGGCGGGTGCGCTCCCCAACCTGAGGCGGGTGCGCTCCCCAGCCCGAGGATGGAACAGCCCGCATGTTGCTCGCTCACGCTCTGGACGCAGGCGGGTGACCGGAGCATCTTCCCGGCCGTGAGCGACGTGACGCGCCTGCTCGAGGCGATGCACCGCGGGGAATCCCAGGCGGCCGAAGAGTTGTTGCCCCGCGTGTACGACGAGTTGCGCCGGATCGCCGCCCACAAGATGGCGCACGAAGCGGCCGGTCACACTCTTCAGCCGACGGCGCTCGTTCACGAGGCGTGGTTGCGGATGATCGGGGACGGCAACGAAAAAGTTCGCCGGCCGGGCTCATTTCTTCGGCGTGGCGGCGGAGGCCATGCGCCGCATTTTGGTCGAATCCGCCCGGCGCAAGCGCAGCCTCAAACGGGGCGGTGGCGCCCAACGGGAGGAGTTGGACGAATCGCACCTCGTCCTGGCCGCGCCTTCCGAGGAGATGCTGGCGATTGACGAGGCCCTGGATCTCCTGGCGGCGAGGGACCCGCAGGCCGCCAGCGTGGTGAAGCTGCGGTACTTCGTGGGGATGACGATGGAGGAGGCCGCCGGCGCCCTCGGCCTGTCGCTGCGCACCACGGAGCGGCTCTGGACCTACGCGCGAGCCTGGTTGCGACGGGAGATCAGCGGATGAACCCTCACCGTGCTGGCTCAGCGCGCCCGCGAGGGCGGGTTGCCGTTCCTGCTGGTGGGAGGGCACGCCGTCATCGCGCACGGTCACCCGAGGAACACCTTTGATCTCGACCTGGTCGTGTCGCGTCCGGCAGCGCAGGGATGGCGTGCGTTGGCGCTGGCACTCGGTTACACCCTGCACGGCGAGGGCCCCACCTTCATCCAGTTCAACCCGCCGGATGCCGTGACTTTGCCCTTGGATCTGATGATCGTGAGCGAGGACACCTACCGACAACTGGAGGCCGCCGCCGTGGAGGCACCCGTGGCCGCCGCCAGCGTCCGCATGGTCTGTCTCCGACATTTGCTGGCCCTCAAGGCGCACGCCATACGGCATGGTCACGCGGGCCGGATGGGGAAGGACGTTGAGGACGTGATCGGCTTGGTGCGCGCGAACCGCCTCGACGTCGCCGCACCCGAATGGCGGGAACTGTTCTTTAAGTACGGCCCGCCCGAACTGCATGAAAGACTCCTCCGAGTCCAGCGACCCAACGCCCCCTGAGACCTTGGACCTGCCCGATTGGTCCGGTGCGGACGACCGCTCGGCCCGCGTGTCCCCCGAGGCTGCGTTCGCGCTGTGCGAGCGCTATGCGGTCGAGATGCCCGCCGCGGTGCAGCGGCTCCGTGCCCAACGCAGGACACCCTGCCCGGTGGAATTCGTGTTGGATTGAGGGATTCCGCGAGACGGGCCCCAGACCTTCCCGGCAGTCTCGTCGTCAGACAGGGCGTCCGTTACCGACGGACCGGCTCAGCGTCCCCGGCTTCCGCCCGGGCGATTTCCTCGAGGGACGGCGCGCGCCAGACATGAAGGAGACCCTCGCTGTTGCTCGAGGCGAGCACGTTCCCGTCCGGAGAGAAGGCCGTGGTACTGAAGATGGACCCTTGGCCCGGCAGCGTGAGCAGTTCTTGCAGACTGGCCACGTCCCAGAGCTTGATGGCCTCGTTCCCGTTGCTGCCGATGGCCAGCCGCTGACCATCCGGTGAGAAGCTGACAGAGTGCAGACCCTGAAGGAAGCCCTGCAGCGTGGCCCGCATCCCGACCGTGGTCGCGTCCCAGAGCTGGCCAACACCCAGGACACTCGCCGCGGCGAACCACCGGCCGTCCGGTGAAAAGGCGGCTGCACTCACCTGCCGGAGGTCGAACGCGAACGGGGTTTCCTCCCCGTCCACCAACCGGCGCAACCGCCCGCCGCCGTCACCCTCCAGGACAAGAAGCCACTGTCCGTCCGGAGAGAAGACAGACTTCGACGGGAAGCCGGACGTGGGGGGCGCCAACGTCGGACCTCATTTCCGGTCTGCAGGTCCCACTCCCGGAAATCGCCGCCTCGACCTTGTTGGGTGACCAGATGACCCGAGCGGGCCAGAAAAGTGACCGGGAATTCCCGTCCGTCCTCCCCGACCAGCTCCCGCAACAGGCCGCCTTCCTGCAGGTCCCAAACCCGGGTCTTCCCTTCCGGCGAGCCCGTGGCCAGATGGCGCCCGTCCGGTGAGAAGAGGGTGACGCCTGGATGTGCCCCGAGTTCCAGCACCGTGTGGCTCTGCTGGAAGTCCACCCCCTGCCAGAGGGCGACACGGCCTTGTTCATCCAGAGCCACGATCGCCGGGCCGTCCGGTCCGAAGCTCCACGCATGCACCGGCACCGGCAAGGTCACAGGGACCCGCTCACGCCGCAGGGATGCCGTGTCCCAGACGTACACCGACCCGTCCTTGCAGCCGCTGACCAGGGTGGTGTTGTCCGGACACAAAGCCAGGCTCCACACCTCCAAACGGTGACCGCGCAGTGTGGCAGAAGGGCGCACCTCAGTCACTCGCGGTCGCGCCGGGCGGTGCCGCAAGGGTTCCTTGGCAGGTGTCGAGTCCGGACCCGACTGGACCGGAGGCGGCAGGGAGGCCGCCAGGCTGCCGATGTCCCACAAGTGAATCGTCTGATCGCCGCTGGCAGACGCGAGCATCTCGCCGTCCGGCCAGAACAGCAGGGACCGCACGTAGGTGCGGTGGCCCTCCAACCGCGCCAGTTCGCGGCCCGTCGTCACGTCCCAGAGGCGGACCGCCGATTCCACGAAGCCAGCGCCCGAGGCCAGCCACCGGCCATCTCTGGAGAAGGCCAGGGCCGTCACTTCTTCCTCCGCGGCAGGTGCTGTCCAGAGCACCCGGCCTGAAACCAGGTCTACGACGCGGACTCGACCGCCCCCGATCGCCTGGGCGGCCAGGCTGAGATCCCCGGTGACCGTCGTGCGGGGTCCCAGGGGAGGACGTCCCTCCGGAGTGTCCGACGGAGGCAGCTTGATGCTCCTCACCGGAGATCCGTCTGCCACACTCCAAACGGTGGCTTCGGAGTCCCCGGCGGTGGTGAACAAGTGGGTCCCATCGTCGGAAAAGGCGAGCGCCTGACACGAACGGCTCACCGGAACCTCCTGCACGACGCGGCGGGCCGTCACGTCCCAAAGCCGGACGCGACCGCCGAACGTCCGCGAACCGCCGGCGTTGGGGCGGTCCGACACGTAGAACGCCAGCAGGGGTGCCACCGGCGAAAACGCGACCTGTTCGCTGCCTTCACCCGCCGGAAAGCGGGCGATCTCCTGCCGAGCCCGCAGGTCCCAGATGGAGATTCCCTGGTCCCGGGACTCGCCGAGGGCCGCCCACTTGCCATCGTGCGACACACTCAAGGCGGCGACCTCGTTGGAAAGCTGACACAGGGTGAACAGGGCGTCGCTCCGGCATTGCTGCCACAGGTACCGCCATTCCCAACCGCGCAGGTCGACAGGAGGTTGAACGTTGAACGTTGGCGGTTGAATGTTGAGCGTTGGAGGAGCTTCGGACAGGGAACTTCGACCTTCGGGTTTCGGACTTCGACCTTGGGATTCCCCTTCCGGCCGGTGGCGATTCAACAGCTCCTGCGCCCGGCCCAGGTTGTTCGCCGCCAGGGCCTGCTGCACCAGGTTCATGTCGGCGGCATAGGCCCGGCGTCTTGCGGCCAGGGCCTGGATCTCGGCGGCCTCTCGTGCCGCTTCGGCTTGCTCACGCAGGCGGCCTTGTTCGTGTTCGGCGCGGACTGCCCGCCGGTAGGCCGCGCTTTTCTCGAGGAACTGCCAGGTCGAAAGCGCGAGACCGATGACGAGCGCCGCGGCAAACGCGGCTGCCCCGGCGAACACGAGCCGATTTCGCCGCACGAGCTTCTGAAACCGGTAGACCGCGGTGGGGGGACGCGCCAGGACCGGTTCGTTGTCGAGGTATCGGCGGATGTCCTGGGCGAGGTCATTCGCCGTCGCATACCGTCGCGTGCGGTCCTTCTCGAGTGCCTTGAGCACGATCCAATCCAGGTCGCCCCGCAAGAGACTGGCGAGTCGGGCGGGCTCCGCCTGTTGCCGCTGCGCCGTGGTCGTCCGGTCGGCTTCGGACAACAGCCGCAGCCGGGTGGAAGGCGGGGTCGGCTCCTCCTCGCGGATGGTGCGCCGCATCCCGTCCAGGCCGGACGACCAGAGCTGCTGTGCGTCGAACGGCGTCCGGCCCACGAGCATTTCGTACAGCAGCACGCCCAGGCTGTAGACGTCGGTGCGGGTATCGATGTCGAGCCCGCTCATCTCGGCCTGTTCGGGACTGATGTACGCGGGGGTGCCGATGAAGGCATGGAACTCGGTGAAGAACGTCTTGTCCGTCAGTCGCTGGTCGGTGGCCTTGGCGATGCCGAAGTCGATGACCTTGGGTACTGGCACACCATCGTGCAGTGTCACCAGGATGTTCGAGGGCTTGATGTCGCGGTGAATGATGCCCTTCTGATGCGCATGCTGAATGGCGTGGCAGACCTGGATGAACAATCCCAGACGGTCACCGGTCGGGAGCCGGTTCTGGTCGCAGTAATCCGTGATCCGGATGCCGCGGACCAGTTCCATCACGAAGTAGGGTCGTCCCGCGGCGGTGCTGCCCGCGTCGAGCACCTTGGCGATGTTCGGATGGTCCATCAACGCCAGGGCTTGCCGCTCCGACTCGAACCGGGCGACCACGCTCTTCGTGTCCATCCCCGGCTTGAGGACCTTGACGGCGACCCGCCGGCGTACGGGGGCTTCCTGTTCGGCCATGAAGACCACGCCCACGCCGCCCTCGCCAATCTGCTGCAACAGCCGGTAAGGCCCGACCTGGTCCCCGGGTTGTTCGCCCACGGCCGCGGGGGTGAGGTGCCGGGCTGGTCCTGGGTCGCGGCGGCCGACGAGCCGCCGATGGCCGGCGACTTCATGAAGCTGTCCTCCTGGTGATGCCGGAGCAACGCCTCAACCGCCGCCCGCAGCGACGGGTTGTGGGCGCAGGCCTGGCCCAGAAACGCGACCCGTTCACCCGGCGGCCGTTCGAGGGCTTCCAGGAACAGATCACGCTCGGTCTGGCGCGGTGGTGTTGGAGAGCCGTTCATGCACAGGGCATTCCATTCTTCCAGGCGAAATTCCGCGCACCCATCCGCCAACTTCTTTGACCAGACGAGACGGATGGCAGGTCACGGGCGGCAGGGCTCCGGCATGGCGACCAGAGGCGCCGCCATTCCCAGCCGCGCAGGTCGGTTGGATGTTGAGCGTTGGATGTTGAGCGTTGGACGTTGAGCGTTGAACGTTGGACGTTGAACATCGCGCGCTCAGGGCGGTTGGCGGGTCGCCCACCGCAGCGCCCGAGGGGGGCGCGCTCCACGGCCTCAGGGCAATCACTGCCGCGACGGGGTAGGGGCGCACGCCGCGTCGGCTTGAGACAAGGATTGATGTCCGGCGTCTCGGCTCACTGGGAAGGGCCGGTTCAGCGGGCGCTGTGGTAACGTGGCGGGTTCACGTAGCGCTCGACGCGGAGGTTGATCCGCCCGCTGGCTCCGGGTGGCAACCGCACCGCGAGCCGATGATGATTCACGCGGAGTTCCCGGCCGGCGAGCTCGGCGGTGAGGAACCGGTGTTCGCCGAACGCCCCGGCTTGCAGAAACACCTCACGGGCCTGGGTGGCGTGCAGGTTCACCAGGTGAACCGGAGAGCACCGGAGGCTCAATGCGCTCGACCAGGGCGGCCACGTCCGGGGGCAGCCCGGATCGCCGTCGTTCGGGGTCGAAGTACCACACGCGGCCGTGGAGCAGGCCGCCGTGATAGATGTGGTTGGGGGCACCAAGCAGAGTCTGCACCAGGCCTTCCAGGACAACCGGGTTGCGCTGTTGCCAGTGATGCACGTCCCGCCCGGCCGGCTCCGACGTGTCGGTCCGGATCACCTCCAATCGGCGGAGCGTCTCGGCGTACGTGGCCCGGAGGATCTCCTGCGGGTACTGGGGTAATCGCCCTGGATGAGGCGCAGCCAGGGACCTTCATGGCCGAAATCGCCTTTGGCCTTGCGATAGTTGAGGCGGTTCCATGCCGAGGGGTTGGCCAGGCGCCCGATCCGGGCGTAGTCCTCGGGATCCTCGGTAATGGAGTAGAGGTGGATCAGGTAACTCGGGTTGATGGGCCGGTAGTCGTACCATCCCTGATCTCCGTGCCGATGCGGCACGAGGACACGTCCGTCTTCGGTTTTCGCCTGCCTCTCGACGACGCGGAGCACGGAACGCGGCAGTTCGAAGTACTTGGCATCGCCGGTCAACAGATGGGCGTTGGCGGCGGCGATGAGTGTGGACTCGACGAGGTTGAACAAACCATGCGGCCAACGCCAGCCGTAGTAACCGCCCCACCACTTGCCGCCCATGCATTCCCCGATCTGGCCCGTCGGCCCCACGTTGTCTGGCAGGATCCCGCCGTTCTGGCGGACCCGTTCCATCCAGGCCTCAACGTACTCGAGGACCCAACGACGATAACGGTCATCGCCCGTGTGCAGGAAGGCATCCGTGAGGAGGCTCGTGGCCGTGAGGTTGAGGGGCACATCCCCGCGCATCATACGCTGGTTCAGGGCGTCGAGGATCGCCGGAAGCTTGGCATCGTCCAGCCAGTCGCGACCACTGGTGATGCCCGGGATGTCCTCGAAGGGCAGGGGGTACGGGGCGAGGTCGTCGCGATGGGTGCTCCAGTCCTCAGCAGTGGTGACGAAGCGGGGTCCGCGGCTGCCGGTGATCGGCGAGCGGATCAGGCGGTGGACGGGGTCGTAGTTGGGGGCCTCGGGATCCTCGTTGAGGTAGAAGCCGGCGAAGCGCCGCGAGCGGGTGCGGATCTCGGCGAGCCCGGGGTCGGCAAGGCCGAAGAAGTAGAAGTTCACGTAGCTCTCGCCGTGGTGCATCCAGTCGTAGTAGCCATCGAACTCCTTGTGCACCTGGCCATAGGCGGTGAACTGCCGCGTCACCGCGTCCCAGAGCCGCAGTGCCAGGGGCAGGATGGGATCCGGCCCGCCCAGGGCGTAGTACAACGGGAAGTTGTAGAGGCTCTCGTAGCCGTCGTCCGAGCCGTCCATTCCGGGCCAGGCGTCGCGCCAGATCAGGCTGCCGTCGGAGCGCGTGTACTTCGCTACAAACCCCTCCGCCGCCGGCCACATCTGGTCGAGCAGATGGCGCTGCCACAGCGCCCACTCGGGCGGCGGTGCAACCGAGTGGATCGTGATCTCCGGTCCGCCGGCGGTCGATGGCGCGGGGGCCGGAGCCTCGGCGGACAGGAGTGTCAGGCCACTCCCGGCGAGCAGGCTGGCCCAAGTCGTTCGGCGGAGCACCAGAAAGGCGTTCATGGGAATGCGGGTCAACTTCTGCTGCGCTCTGTCCGATCGCTGATCGGGGCGCCTTGGGAATGCAGGCGGGACGCCCGCTCCACAGAGGCATGGAGCGCCTCCCTGAGTCCAATTCCCGATGTTCGTAATCGGCGGAGAGTCCAAGACGGGTAATCCCTCCACCGATTACGAACATCGGGGATTAGGGGAGTGACGTGGTTCTCCTGGATCTGGTCAGGGCCCATGAACCCTCCCCGCCGGATCGGGGGACCCGGACTACAGGTTGTAGGCCCGGTGCCCTCGCCGGGCGGTTCATGGGAATGCGTCATGGCCGGGCGCAGGGTGAGGGGGGCGATTCAGACGGCCGGCCCGAAGTGCTCGCCCCACTGGGCGGCGAGCGACTTGCCCTGATCGAGGGCGGCGGCCAGTTCGGCGGGGGGAAGCGGTTCGAAGCGGCGTACCCACTCGACGTTCTGGCGGAGTTGCTCGGCTGTGTGAACTCCGAGGTTGGCGGTCGCCACGCCCGGCAGGCTCAGCGCGTAACGGATCGCGAGGGGGAGCCGGTCGACGCCGATCATCGGCTTGGCCTTGCGCGTGCCCCAACTGCCGCTTTGGGGATCGGGGCCGCCGAAGACCTTCATGGCCACGATCCCGACGTTATGCCGGCGCGCGAGCGGGAGGACCTTCTCCTCGAAGTTGTAGGTGTGGCAGTCCACGAAGTTGAGGGCCACCAGAATGACGTCCACGGCGCCGCTCTCGAGGAACGGGACGAAGCGCGCAGGCAGGTTATGCCCGGACAGCCCAACGAACCGGCACTTGCCGGCCTGCTTCTGCTTCAGCATCCAGGTGAAGACGCCCTCGGGATCGCGAGCCCGCTCGACCTGCCGGTCGCCCAGGTGATGGAAGTAGAGGACCTCGACGTGGTCGGTCCGCAGGGTGCGGAACGACCCGGCCAGGGACTTCTCGGCCTCCTCCACGGTGTCGGCCCAGATCTTGGTGCCAAGATAGACGTCCTTCCTCCGGGCGCCGAGGGCCTGGCCGATGCCTTCCTCGGACTTCCCGTAGCGGGGCGCCGTGTCGATGAAGTTGATCCCCAGATCCAGGGCCAGGTTCACGATGTCCGCCACCTCGGCCACCGTCACGTCGGACGCGATGCCACACGGTGCGGCGCCCAAAGTCATCATGGTGACCTCGAGGCCCGTGCGTCCCAGCACACGCCGGGCCAGAGGTGCATCCGCCGCGTGGGTCGGCAGGGAGTGGACCAGGGGCAGGGCCAGCCCAAGCGCACCGGCGGCCAGCGAGGTGTCACGGACGAAATCCCGGCGCGTCAGACTGCTCGGGTCGGGGTGGGGGAGGCAGGAGGCAACATAAAATGTGGGCGGTGAATTGACGTCGCGAAGGTACTTCCGCACCCTGCCGTTGACCACCGGAAACTGCCGCTGGAACCTCGGGCGTGGGGTCAGAAAAGGAGCCCAAGCAGGAACGCCATCAGCACCACGCAGGCCACCACCCACCAGAACCGTTGCGGGCCGCGTCGCCTCGGCTCACGACCCTCGAACTCCCGCGCGACGAAGTCCTCGTAGTTGAACTCGTCGTCCGGCAGGTCGAGACGGTCGGCCTGCGCCCGCTCCGACCAGCCCGTTTCCGGGCACGCCCCGCACTCGGGGCAGGCGCGGGCGCGGGGCGGGACTTCGGCTCCGCAATGGGGGCATTCTTCAGGCGTCTTCACGGGCCAAAGGTGAGGTGCTGGCGGGCGACGAAGGGGGATGAAGTACCAAGCTCAAGGTTCAAAGCTCAAGGGAAGCACAAAGCTCAAAGGGCAAAGCCAAGGGAAGCGTGCTGTTCCCCTCGGATCTGCTCGGCAACCATGAACCTGAAAGCGCCGGTAAACCGGACGCACGATCTCCGCCCATCGCGAAGCGTCTGGAGTGCGGGGGTTCACCCCGCTTTTCGTGCCCGGTTCATGGAGACGGTCAGTCGCAGGGGCGCCAGTCCAGGACACGGAGCTGGGGGCGACGGTGTCCGTCGAATTCGTTCACCTGGGGGATGGCCGCCAGGTCGAAGGAACTGTCGGGCCAGGGCTGATTGCCACCTCCCCACCAGACGGCTTCGACGGCGACGCCGCCGTGGGTGACCCAGAACTTGGCGTGCTTCTTTTCCCGACCGACGCGCTGCGGCGGACGCCGGTGGCGCAGCCCGCGCACAACCACCTGCACGGGGGGATTGCCCTGGCCGGAGGGCTGCAGGCGCTCGAGCTCGGTGATGTGCGCGACCGAGAGCTGATCCAGGCCCACGCTGGCGTCGAGGGCCAGGGCGGGCCGCAACTGCTCGGGCTGCAGGGCGCGGCGGGCAAGCTCGTTGAGCCGGGCGCGCAAGGCCGGAACGTTTTCCGGCCGCACGGTCAATCCGGCAGCCATGGCGTGGCCGCCGTGGCGAACGAGCAGATCGTCGCATTGCCGCAGGGCCGCGGCGAGGTCGAACCCTTCAATGCTTCGTCCCGAGCCCCGCCACTCGTGTCCGTCGCCGCCGAGGATGAGGGTGGGGCGGTAGAATTCCTGGAGGACCCGCGAGGCGACAATGCCGACGACGCCGACATGCCAGAGGAGCTGGCCCTCGACGATCACGTAGTCGGTGGCGGGATCGAACCGGCTGCGAATGGCGCCGACCACCTCGTCGGTGATGCCGCGTTCGAGGTTCTGGCGTTCGCGGTTCCGGGGCATCGAGGGAATGGGCAATCGTCTCGGCGGCGGCCTCGTCCGGAGTCAGGAGCAGATCCAGGGCTTCGGTGGCGTCCTCGAGCCGGCCGGCGGCGTTGAGGCGGGGGCGAGTTGGAAGCCGACTTCCCAACGTCCGATTTCGCCGCGAATGCCCGCCACCTCGGCCAGCGCCCGCACGCCCGGGCGCCGGCGAGCGTTCAGTTGTTCGAGGCCGGCGGTGACGAGGATCCGGTTCTCGCCGGTCAATGGCACGAGGTCGGCGATGGTGCCCAGCGCGACCAGGTCGAGCAGGGGTTTGAGGTCGAAGCTCTCGGCGGCGGGCAGGCCCAGGGCGCGACCTTGCTTGACCACACCGTGGGCCAGCTTGAAGGCAAGCCCGACGGAGCACAGGGCCTGGATGGCTGCCGACCCCAACTGCGGGTTGACCATGGCCGTGGCCGGCGGCGCGGGTTGGGCGACCTGATGGTGGTCGAGAACAATCACGTCCACACCCTGGCTCTTGAGCCACGTGATCGTCTCCGTGGCGGTGGACCCGCAATCCACTGCCAGCAGGAGCGGCACCGGGAAGCGCTGGAGACAGTTGGCCACCGCGTCGCGCGTCAGGCCGTAGCCCTCGTCGAGACGGTGCGGCAGGTAGGGTTCGACGCGCCAGCCCAGCGGCCGCAGCACCTGTAGCAGCAGAGCGGTGGCACTGACCCCGTCCACATCGTAGTCGCCAAAGATGCCCACCGGCTCGCCAGCCTCGCGAGCGCGCCAGAGGCGGTCGACGGCGCGCGCGAGGTTCGGGATCCGGTCCGGGTCATCGAGTTCCTTGAGCCGCGGGCGCAGGAAGGAGGCGGCGCGCGCGGGGTCATCCAACCCCCGGTTCACCAGGCACTGCGCCAGCAGGCCGACACCGCCAGATCCGACTCGAGTCGGGCGGTCAGCCCCGGCTGGGCGGGCGCGATTCGCCATCGATGTTTCACAGGTGCAAACGGTCACGGAGCCAGGGGCCCCGCGGACCGCGTTTCCGAACGAGAGTAGCGCAACCTGACGCGGGGAGCGAGAACCAAGGCCAAGTAATCGTTCGGCACCCGGCGGGGGCGTTTCTTACGCCAACCCGTCAGCCGGAGGACATCGCGAGGGCGACACTTGCCCCGACCGTCAGGGTCTTGTAGTTTGCCGCCCATGCTCAGGTGCCTTTGCGTGGTGGCCCTTGTGATGGCGGGATGCTCCAACAACAGTTGGGCGCTCGAGACGCTGGCGTTGAAGGACGGCGCGGCGATCACCGGGCGCATCCTCGCCGAGAAACCGGAGCACTACGGGTGGACCTGGGCTACACGGTGGTTCTGGTGCCGAAAGGCGAGGTGATCGACCGTGGGGAGGGAGCAGCAGCGCCCGCTCCCGTGATGCCTGCCCCAAGCCCGGCCGGTGCTTCCACACCCACCCCCGCGCCCGCAGCGGTTCCCAACGGAACGGACCTTTACTTTGCCGCGGACGCACCGGGGCCTGAGTTCTCGGTGCGCGAGTTGGTCACGCGCTTGGGAGAGGCGGTCGTGCAGGTGCGCACGCCCAGCGGATTGGGCTCGGGTTTCTTCATCAACGACGCCGGCTACCTCATCACCAATTTCCACGTCATCGAGGGGGAGACCCAGATCTCCGTTGAGGTCTATCATCGTGAGTCCGACCAGCTCGAGCGCCGCTCCTACAAGGAGGTCCGGATCATCGCCATGAACAAGTTCCGCGACCTCGCCCTCCTGAAGGTCGAGGATGGCGGCGGGCGCAAGTTCGTTGCGGTGCCGCTGGGCCAAACCGATTCCCTGGCGGTCGGCGAACGCGTGTTTGCCATCGGCAGCCCTCTGGGTCTGGAGCGGACGGTCACTGAGGGCATCATCAGCACGAAGACCCGGGAGATGCGGGGCGATCTGTACCTGCAGACCACCGCCCCGATCAACCAGGGCAACAGCGGAGGCCCGCTCTTCAATCTGCGCGGCGAGGTCGTGGGTGTCACCAACATGAAGATCACCTTCAGCGAAGGTCTCGGCTTCGCCATCCCGGTGGAGGAGGTCCGGAACTTCCT
This sequence comes from Verrucomicrobiota bacterium, assembly GCA_027493615.1. Classification (GTDB taxonomy): domain Bacteria; phylum Verrucomicrobiota; class Verrucomicrobiia; order Limisphaerales; family J093; genus DSVZ01. The sequence goes on along the minus strand of JAOSKK010000023.1, from coordinate 683,634 downwards.
CAAGCGCCGGGACGCCTTCGCCTTCGACAACAACAACCCAAGTTCCGGCTACCGGTACCTGGAACCTCCGCGGCGACTCAAAGCGGGAGACGCGCGACCAGAGACCTGAGGGAACCTGCGCGGCCGGCCTGTGGTCCGTTGTCCTGCAGCCCGGTCACGCCTTCCAGCCTCCTTCAACCGCAGCCGCCTTCGATTCTGAGCAACCCGAAAACCAGCACTATGAAAATGTACCGCCACGGCTTTGTCGCCGCGTTCCTGGCCGCCTGTCTCTGGGGCGGATCGGCCGCCACTCCGCCCGCACCTCAACTGCTCCCCCCGGACACGCTGGCGCTGCTGAGCATGCCCGACTGGAGCCAGATCCGGGGTTCGGCCGCGACCAGCCCCGTGCAACTGCTCTGGAATGACCCGCTCATGCGGCCGTTCCGCGACAAGCTCATCAAGAAGCTCGAGACCGAGGTGTTCGCCAAGCTCGAGAAGGACACCGGAATCAAGCTGGCCGAGTATGCCGAATTGCTGCAGGGACAGTTGAGCCTGGCCATCACCCGCAACGGCTGGACCGGCACCCCCGATCCGCTCCCCGGTTTGGTGCTGATTCTGGACGCGCGCGACAAGGCCCCTGTCCTGAACGCCAAACTCACCGACCTGCGCAAGCGGATCACCGACGCCGGGCAGACGCTCAAGACCGAGAAAGTGCGCGACGTCGAATTCACCCGGCTCACCCTCAACCCGGGCGCGGAGTCGGGGGCCGCGGAGGCCGGCCCTGTTCCCAAACTCTCCCTCGCCTTCGGGCAGGTGGGCTCGGTGTTGGTCGCCGGCATGCACACGCGGGACCTCGAGCGCGTGGTCGGCCGTCTCGGTGGAGCCACCATGCCCTACTTGGGCGAGGAAGCCGTCTTTGCCGCGGACCAGCAGGCGTTCTTCCGCGACACCCAGGTCTTTGGCTGGATCCACTTTGCGCCCCTGGCCGAGGTCCTGACGAAGATCGCCAGCACCGCCGCGGCCGGTGAGGATTCGCCCGTGCAGCCGGACAAGCTGATCGGCGCCCTCGGGCTCAAGGGACTGAAGACGCTTGCTTTTGGGGCCCGCGACACCGCCGAGGGCAGCGTGGTGGACCTGAACCTCAACGCGCCGGCGGCCGAGCGCAAGGGGCTGCTGAAGCTGCTGACCACCGAGGCCAAGGAAGCCGGCATCCCCGCCTTCGTCCCGGCCGACGCCGTGGCCTTCTGGCGCTGGCGCCTCGATGGCAAGAAGCTCTGGGCCACGCTGGAGGGCATGATGAACGAGATCCAGCCTGGCATCCTCGACTTCGTGGTGGCGCAACTGGACGCCGGCCTCAAGGAGCGCGACCCGAACCTGGACTTCAAGCGGAGCTTCATCCTCAACCTGGGCGATGACCTGGTCGGTTACCAGAAGGCACCGAAGAGCGCCGAGCCGAAGGACCTGCTCAACCAGCCTTCCCTGTTCCTGCTCCGGTTCTGCCAACGCCGACCCCCTGTTGAGCGCCCTGCGCTCCGCCCTCGCCTTGTTCCCCACGCCCATTAAAGACCGCGAGTTTCTCGGACGCCGCATCTACACGCTCACGCTGCCGGATCTGACCGGCTCCGGTTCCCCAGCGAGCTTCACCTCGCCGCCAGTGGCGGATACCTCGCGATCGCCGGGGAGGCCGGGACCCTTGAGGAGTACCTGCGGAGCAGCTGACACCAAGCCGAAACCCCTGGCCGACACGCCCGGCTTGCGGGAAGCGGCCCAGAAAGTGGGGGGCACGGGCACCGGTTTGTTCGGGTTCCAGAACGACGCCGAGCAGATCCGACCCTACTGGGATGCGGTGCGCACCAACCCCGGCCTGTTCTTCAGCCTCGCCACCGCGCAGAATCCGGCGCTCGAGGGGCCCTGGGCGAGGATCAGAAGGAACTCGAGAAGAAGGTCGCCGAGTGGGTCGACTTCTCCCTCCTGCCCGAGTTTTCGAAGGTGGCCAGGTATTTCCACCTGACCGTCTACAGCGGGACCATGTCGAGCAGCGGATACACTTTGCGGACCTTCACGCCGCTGCCACCGCAACTCCGCAAGTAGCGGCCTGCCTCCCGGGTTCAACAGAAAGGGCCCCGTGACGTCACGGGGCCCTTTTCGCGGGTGCCGGACTGGCCCGGCAAAACCATCTCGCGCGCTGCGGATTGCCGTGCAGGGTCAGCTCAGGTCAGGATGCGGCGGGCCTCGTCCAGGAAGATGCCCTTGAAGTTCATCTCGAGCGTCTGCGGGTTGGTGGCCTTGGCCAACGCCTCTTTCTCGGTGACCTTGCCCTGCTTGACGAGGTTGAAGAGGGCCTGGTTGAACGTCTGCATGCCGTCGTCCACGCCGGTCTCGATGGCCGCCGGGAGCTTCTCGGTCCGGTTTTCCTCGAGGAGCTTCCGCACGGTCGGGGTGTTGATCATGATCTCGAGCGCCGGGATGACGCCGCCGCCGACCTTGCCGACCATGCGCTGGCAGACCACGGCGCGCAGCGTGGCGGCCAACTGGCGTCGCACCTGATCCCGCTCATCGGGCTTGAAGAAGTCGAGGATGCGACCGATGGCCTGCGAGGCGTTGGTCGTGTGCAGCGTGGACAGCACCAGGTGGCCGGTGTCCGCCGCGTTGATGGCGGCCATGAAGCTGATGGCGTCCCGCATCTCGCCCACCATGATGATGTCCGGATCCTGACGGAGGATGTGCTTGAGGCCCATCTCGAAGGACAGCGAGTCCAGGCCGATCTCGCGCTGCTCGATCACCGACTGGTTGTCCTCGAATACATACTCGATCGGATCTTCGAGGGTGATGATGTGCTTCTTGAAGCCGCTGTTGATGTGCTCCACCATCGCGGCCAGCGTGGTGGACTTGCCACATCCGGTGGAACCGGACACCAGCAGGATCCCGCGCGGCGACTCCGCCAAACCCTTGAGCGTGGGCAACAGATTCAGTTCCTCGAAGCTGGGCACCTTGACCTTGACATAGCGCATGGCCAGGCACCACTGCCCCTTTTGCTGGAACACATTGGTCCGGAACCGGCCCACCCCCGGCACGGCATACGAAAAGTCCACCTCACGGTCGGTGTCCAGCCGCATCCGGGCGTGGCGTGGCACAATGGCGTCCACCACCCGGTCCACCCAGTCCTGCGTGGGCACGGGGGCCTCGATGGCAACCAGTTGCCGGTTGATGCGGAAGATGATCGGCCCGTCGATCTTGACGTGCACGTCGGAGGCACCGCCGTCGACGGCGGTCTGCAGAATCCGGTGAAAAAGTTCCATCGCGGGAGCCGGGCGGGCAGGCTAGCTCGCCGAGGCGCGAGCCAGTTCGTGAAGGTGCTGCTGCGATTGCGCCGAGAGCCCCAGGAGGAGCACGGAGATCGTGTAGCCGCTGTGCCGGTCGCCGGTGCAGTCCACCACCACCCCGTTGCCGCGCAACGGCCGCCGCGCCTGGGGCGACTGCAGGTCCACGGTCACCTCCGCCCAGAGCGGCAGCGGCCGGAGCGAAAGGAATTCCAGACCGTTCTTGCGGATCACCACCTCCTGTTCCGAGAGCAGGAGCCGGGTGTGACCCGACGCCACCGTCACGGGCTGGAAGGCGTTCAGCGTGTCAATTTTACTGGGCGACATAAGCAACGGCGAAAATCTACCACGGATCATCAGGCCGTCAATGATTCTGGCTCACCATTCGATGACGGCCGCCCCCCAGGTGAAACCAGCCCCGAATACCACCAGGAGGATCAGGTCCCCCCGCCGGACGCGGCCACAGGCGACCGCCTCGTCCAGCGCCAGGGCCACAGAGGCGGCCGAGGTGTTGCCGTATCGATCCAGGTTGATGAAGACCTGCTCGGGCCGCGCCCCGAGTCGTTCGGACACCGCTTCGATGATGCGGCGGTTCGCCTGATGCGGAATCACGCAGGCAATCTGGGAGATGTCCAGTTCGCAGCGCGCCAGCGCCTCCTTGCCCGCGGCCAGCATGGCTTGGACGGCGTACTTGAAGGTCTCCCGCCCGTCCATCCGGATGTAGTGCTGCCGCTGGGCCAGCGACTCGGGCGACGCCGGTTGACGGCTGCCGCCGCCCGGCACGCACAGCACGTCTCCCTTGCTGCCATCGGCGCCGAGGCACACGGTGAGCAGACCGTGCGAGCCCGGCCGGTTCTGGAGGATTGCGGCGCCCGCGCCGTCCCCAAACAGCACGCAGGTGTTCCGGTCGCCCCAATCCACCACGCTGGTGAGCTTCTCCGCCCCGATCACCAGCACGGTGTCGTAGGTGCGGGACATGATGAACTGCTGGCCGATCTCGAGGGCATAGATGAAACCCGAACAGGCCGCCTCGATGTCGAAGGCCGCGGCCCGTTTCGCCCCGATCTTCTGCTGCACCAGACAGGAGGTGGAGGGAAACAACATGTCCGGCGTGACCGTGGCGGTGATGATCAGGTCGAGCTGATCCGCCGACACCTGGGCGTTGGCCATGGCCTTCTGCGCAGCCTTGGCCGCCAGGTCCGACGTCGCCTCACCGGCCGCCGCCTGGCGCCGTTCCTTGATGCCGGTGCGGGTGAAGATCCACTCGTCCGTGGTGTCCACCATCCGCTCGAGATCCGCGTTGGTGACGACCCGCTCGGGCACGTACGCGCCGACGGCAGCGATCGAGCAGGGACGGCCTAGGTAGTTGTGACGGGCGCGGGGGTTGCGGAAGGGTTTCCGGGCACTGGTGGTCATGGGACGGAGAGCGGAACCGCCCGGAGTCCGGGCTTGAAGAGAGCGGCCGCGGCCGCGACCTCGCGAACGATGATCTGGTTGACCTTGTGCTGCACCACCCGAACGGTCTGGCCGATCGCATTCATGATGGCCCGCTCACGGGACCCGCCATGCGCGATGATCACGTTGCCGTTGAGACCCAGCAGGGCGCGCCACCGTGGGTCTCAGGATCCACCCGCTGCTTCATGGTCCGAAAGGCCCCTTTCGCCAACAGGGCACCCAATTGCCGCTTCGGCGTCTTGGTCAGTTCCTTGCGCAGCCACTTGAAGATGCTGGTGGCCAGGCTCTCGCAAGTCTTCAGAACGATGTTCCCCACGAATCCGTCACAGACCACGACGTCCACCCCATTGTCGAAAAGGTCATGGCCCTCGATGTTCCCGATGAAATTGATCGGCAGTTGCTTGCAGAGCTTGAAGGTCTCCTGGGTCAAGTCATTCCCTTTCACATCCTCTGTCCCCACGCTGAGCAGCCCCACCCGGGGCCGGGCATAGCCCAGCACCTCCCGCGAATACACGCTTCCCATGACGGCAAACTGCGCCAGGTGATCCGGCCGACACTCGACATTGGCCCCGGCATCGACCAGGACAAAGTCATTCTCCGGTGCCGGAATCACCGCCAGGATGGCCGGCCGGTCGATGCCCGCCAACCGGCGCAGCTTGATGGTGGAGGCCGTCACCACCCCGCCCGTGTTCCCGGGCGAAACCAGGGCTTCGGCTTGTCCATTCTTGAGCAGCTCGACGGCGCGCACCACCGACGCGTCCTTCTTGCGTCGGAGGGCCACCACCGGCTTGTCGTCCATGGTCAGCACCTCGCTGGCATGGACCACCTCAATCCGGGAATCCACCGCCGCGCCCTGACCCAGGGAAGCCTTGATGTCCGCCTGTTGCCCGACCAGGTACAGGGTCGTGATGGCGGGGTTGGACCGGAGGGCCTGCCGGGCGCCGTCTACCACCACGCCGCAGCCGTGGTCACCCCCCATGACATCCACTGCAATGCGCATAGGCCGGCCACACGACGAGACGCCTCGACGCGCGGCGCAGACTTCCGGAAGGACCCTATCCCTGGGCCTTCACCGTCAGAACCTGCCTTCCCTTGTAATGGCCGCAGGCGGGACAGGCCCGATGCGGCACGTAGGGGGCCGCGCACTGGGGACAGAGACTGACCTGCGGCAGCGTAAGCACGCTGTTATAGGCCCGGCGCTGGCGTTGGCGGCTGTGCGAAGGTTTACGTTTCGGAACACCCATATCAATTGATCTCAGTCGCTAAAACTTCAGCCGCTCCAGCGCCGCCCACACCGACACTCCGCCCGGCTGCTGACTGGCGGTGTCCGGAACTTTCACCTCAGGGGGCGGCGCTGCTGACAAGCCGCCACACCCGGGATCACACAACGGATGTTGCGGAAGCGCGAGGAGAGTATCTTCGCGGACATAAGGCGTCAAGTCCACCGCGTCGTTCACCACCGCCACGCGATCCTCCCCCTCCAGGGGCAACAGAACGGACCAGCCCTCCACCACGATCCTCCGGCGAAAGGCCTTGAGACACCGCGCGCACTCGCAGAACACCTCCGTCTCGAGCCGCCCCGTCACCAGAATCGCGGCCGCCTGCGCCTGCACCTCCAGCGCGTAACGCAGTGGCGTGTCCACTCGCACCAGATCCTGCGCCGTCTCGCCCGCCCCGAGCTCCTCCACGTCCAGTTCCCCGCACAGATGAGCCGGGTGCCGACTCAGATTTCCCAAATGGACCAGCAACGACATGTGCCAAGGGAGTGATGGATGCCACACCGGACCGCCCCGCCGGGAGGCCCGCGTTACGAAGCCTCATCCCGCTGCCGACGGCGTCGACGGCAGCGCGCAGCCGTAGTGTCGGAGCAAGGCGCGATGTACCGAGGGGGAACAAACGCACTCACATCCCCTCCCAACCGGCAGATCTCCTTCACGATCCGCGAACTGAGGAAGATGTACGTGTCCCGCGGCATCACGAAGATCGTCTCAATCGACTCGTCCATGCGACGGTTGATCAGCGCCAACTGGAACTCGAACTCAAAATCGGAGACCGCCCGCAGGCCCCGGATCACGGCGTTCGCGTGTCGCCGACGCGCATAGTCGATCAACAGGCCCTGAAAACTGTCCGTCTCGACGTTCGGCCAACAACGCACGGCCTCAGCAACCAGGGCTCGCCGTTCTTCGAGAGTAAACAGCGGTTGCTTGGCATCGTTTTCCGCCACCGCCACGATGACTTTCTCAAAGAGGCGGGTGGCGCGCTGCACCACGTCCAAGTGCCCGTTCGTCACCGGGTCAAAGCTCCCCGGATAGATCACCGTGCGCATCGGTCCAGCCTCTGACAGTCTTCCGCGAGCCCCCGCCTGGGCCCCGCACCCGTCCTGCCCCGCCCCAAGAAAGAACCCGGAGCCTGCGAGGCTCCGGGTTCTCGTCGAATCGTGGCCTTGCGAGTCTAATGACGCACCGCGGCGCGCATCGGGAACCGCTCTATTCCCCGCCGTCACCACCGCCGGGCGGCTCGATGGGAGGCGGACCAAACGGCGTGGTCGGGTTGTACACCGGTGGCATCCCGAAAGGCTGCGTGATGGGATCACCTTCACCCGGCGAAGCGAAAGGCCTCGCAAACGCCGCCCAGGAAGGAACGGGCGCGTACACGTTCCGGCCGGTCGTATCGGTGGTCGCGACCGCGGCACCGCCAAACTGGCGGGTGGCTACCGCGATCTCCTCGGACACGCTCGGCAGGGTCTCGATCACGCCCCCGCGATTGCTGTTGAGGCTGGGCTCGAAGGTGTAGCCAGCGCGCACCACGAAGTCCGTCGGGGCGGTGGCACCGGGGGCCACATAGTTGATGTAACCCGGACCGTCCTCGAACGAGCACTCCCCCGCGCGCGGAGACTTGGTACTTCGTGCCCCGCACGCCGACGGTGCCGACGGGGGTCATGATCTCATAGCGGGATGCGGCGCTCATCTTGCGGACTTCGCCCTGCAGCTTGCCGCTCTTAAGACCCAGTTCGGTGGTGACGATGGTCTCTCCGGCGCCCCCCTGAATGTCCAGGGTCTTCAAGGTCATCTCCGTATCCGGCGTGACGCGCACATAGGGGCCGTTCTTGCCGAGGTACAAGTCCACCACGCCCAGGCTGTCCGTCCGGATCACCGTGCCCGGAGCGAGTTGCGCCCCGGCCTTCGCGTCCACCCAGCTCGCGCCGTCCGTGCTGTATCTCGCGCTGCCGGCCCGCACCGAATCAATCCGTGCACTGCCCGTAGCGGCCACTGCGGTCACGCCGAACGCCATTGCTCCGCAGGCGAGCAGAGCCGGTAGAAATCGCAAATGTTGCTTCATAAATGACTCCGAAACAGTTGAGTGCCAATAAACCGAACTGACGTGAGCGCAGTCTATTTGTCGCGAACAGGTTGTCAATCGCATATTCCACGATTTTCCGGGCCCGTTCACCGCTGCGAATCGTCCGTCGCCTGACTGGACGCCCAGCGGACCAGGAGCTGGACCGCCCGCCGCGCACACGCCGGGTCGTGGCGTTGTCGGGCCCATTCCTCGACCACGCCCGAATCGGGCAGGTGCTTGCGGTCGAAGGACTCGAGGCAGGCCCAGGCAAACTCGCGGACGGCTTCATCCTCATCGCCCAACAAGCCGGCGCAGTGCCGCGCTTGCACGACGGGGGTCCTTCGATTGTTCCACCACCCGGGCCACCACCTCCGTCGCCGTCGCGCCCACATGCACCAGGGCGATGAAGGCGTAGGCCCGGATGTCATGTTCCGGATGACAGAACGCCCCAATCAACTGCGGCAGCACCGGCCGGGCGTTGGTCCCCAGCGCGACCAGTCCGTGGCAGGCCTCGAGTCGCCGACGTGGGGCGTGGCTTTCCACGCCGAGCAGCCGGGGAAAACGGTTCGCCAAGCCCGGAGTGTAGGCTGCCGCCAGTCGCCCCACCGTGCGATGATAGAGGGAATCCGGGGCGATCAGTTCGGCTGCCAGACGCGCCAGCTCCGTCCCCGGCTCCGAAGAGGCCGGGCACGGGCGCCACACCCACGCCAACGCCACGGCCGCCCCGATCAGCCCCAGCAGTCCGCCACGCCGTAGGAGTCGAGGTAACGAGACTCTGCCCATCCCTTACCTCCCCGGATCGGTTCCGGGATGGCGGCCCCGTCTTTGCGCGGGTCGCTCGCGCCCAGGTTCTGGCCCGTGGCGAAATCCCGCGCGACGGCCTGACCCCCGCCCACAGCGTCGGCAAACGCCTCAAGGACCCGCACAGTGTGCCCGCGGGCCTCGAGGGCCTTGATCACCTCGGCGGGGACGCGCGATTCGACCTGCACGTCCGTCCCCGTGAAGGTCATCTTCGTGAACCGGGGGGCTTCAAGGGCCGCTTGCAGGTTCAGACCGTGATCGACCACATTCGCGACGAACTGAGCGTGCGCCTGGGCCTGATTCCAGCCGCCCATGATCCCGAAGGCGATGCGCAGGTCCCCGCGACTCAGGAACCCGGGAATAATCGTGTGCAGCGGTCGCTTGCGCGGGGCCAGAACGTTCGGATGATCCCGCTCCCAGGTGAACAGGGCGCCGCGGTTCTGGAGGCCGAACCCCGTTCCCGCCGCTACCAGTCCCGAGCCAAAGCCCTCGTAGTTGCTCTGAATCAGCGACACGAGGTTGCCTTCGCGGTCGACGGCGCAGAGATAGGTCGTGTCACCCCCGTGGCCCGGCGGTTGACCGGGCGGGACTTCGCCGGCTGCGCGTTCAGGATCAATGGCCCTGGCCCGCTCCCCTGCGTAGGCCTTGTCCAGCAGGCCCGCCACCGGGATGCGGCCCCGGCGGGGGTCGGCCACGTAACGGAGCAGATCGGCATAAGCCAGCTTCTTGGCCTCGATCATGAAATGCCAGGTCCGCGGATCTTCCCGTCCCCAGGCGCCGAGCGGGAAAGGCTCGAACAGGTTCAACATCATCAGGGCGGCGATCCCCTGGCCAGCGGGGGGAATCTCGTGCACGGTCCAGCCGCGGTAACTCGTCGCAATCGGAGTCACCCAGTCGGGACGATACTCGCTCAGGTCGGCGGCCTCGAGCCGGCCCTCATGCTGCCGCCAGCAGGCGAGCAGCCGCCGCGCGATTGGACCCTCGTAGAAGGCGCGGCGGCCGCCGCGGGCGACCTGTCGCAACGACCACGCCAGATCCGGATTCCGAAAACGCTCCCCCGCGGCGGGTGCACGACCGTCCGGCAGGAACGTCCGGGCGGCCTCGGGGTCCCGGCTCAGCCGTGCCTCGCTGCTCTTCCAGTAACCGGCGACGATGTCGCTCACCGGGAACCCTTCCTCGGCGAGGCGGATGGCGGGAGCGAGGAGGCGGGCAAGCGGGCGTCGTCCCAATCGCTGCCCGAGCGCTTCCCAGCCAGCCACCACGCCTGGGACGGTGACCGCGTGAATCCCCCGCGGCGGCATGTTGGTGAAGCCCAGCCGCTCGAGGAAGGGAATGGTCAGTCCGGCGGGGGCCCACCCGCTGGCATCCAGCCCGTGGAGTTGGCCGGTCCGGGCTTCGTACACCAGCGCGAAGAGGTCGCCGCCGAGCCCGCACGTCATGGGGGCAACGACACCCATGACGGCATTGGCGGCGATGGCGGCGTCCACCGCGTTGCCCCCTTCGGCGAGGACCTGGGCCCCGGCCTGCGAGGCGAGGGGGTGCTCGCTCGCGACGATGCCGCCATGCGACCGGACGAGCGAGCGCCCCTGGGCGTGTTCCGCCGCGGGCCCGTCCCCGGGAAATCCTCCGACCGCGAGGCACGCGGTCAGCACTCCGCATCGAGCGGCGAACCTGAGCTTCATCATGACGGGACGCTAGCGCGCCGCCCCCGCCACGTCAAAGGGGTCAGTTCTTGACTTTGTCATCTCACGGCGGAGCGGAAGGGCGGCCGGGTTCGGGACACGGTTCCCTCGCGCGGATGCCGGACATGACAAAGTCAAGAACTGACCCCTTTGGCGGAAGCTCCTTCGTGCGGCCGTTCAGTCCGGCCGCTTCTCCGCTTCGTGGATGGCCATGGCGCCGCCGAGGAGATTCGTGACGCGCACGTTGACAAACCGCTGCTGACGGAGGCATGCCGCCACGCCCTGCTGTCCGGGGTAGGACCGCAGGGATTCCAGGATGTAGCCGTAGGCGGCCGCGCTGCCGGCGAAACAACAGCCGAAGACCGGGACCGCGACCTGGAGGTAGGCGAAGTAGAACCGGCGCCACAGCGGGTTCGACGGGTGGCCGAAGTCGAGAATGAGTACCCGGCCGCCCGGCCGGGCCACGCGGTGCATCTCGGCAAGGCCCGCCTCGAGCCGGGCCAGGTTACGCAGGCCGTAACTGATCGTGACTGCGTCGAACGTGGCCTCAGGGAACGGCAGCGCCAGCGCGTCCCCTTGTACCAATGTGATCGCCGGTTCGTGCTGTAGTCGATGGCTGCGGGCCCGGGCCACGTCGAGCATGGCCGGACTGAAGTCCGGGCCGGTCACCCGTGCGCCAGTGGAGGCGAGGGCAAAGGCGACGTCGCCCGTGCCGCAGCAGACGTCCAGGGCATGTTGTCCGGGTCCCAACCGGGCCAGTCGAACCAGCCGCGCCTTCCAGCGCCGATGCAGGCCGAGGCTCTGCAGGTCGTTGAGCCGGTCGTAGCGCTGCGCGATGGTCTCGAAGAGTTCGCGCACGCCTTCCGCTCGCCCGGCGCCTGGTTGGTAGTACGGATTGGCCACGTCGCGCCCACCCTACGCGGCTGGTCCTCGGCTGGCAAAGCGGGTGTCGAGGTCGGGCTGCGCGGGGGAAGGCCTCCGGGGCGTCGCTTGACAGGAAAGCCGTCTGGAATTAACTAGGTCTCCTAATTCTGTACCAGCGGTTCTTACCTGGCAGCCCGGCCGATCCCCGCGCGGCAGATTTTGCCCGTGCGTTCCCGGCAAACGTCCGAGGACCGCGGGCCTTTCCGCACCGGCTCCCGGCAACTCAGCTCCGCCACGGATAACAGGCCGGCTGCCGGTGCCTCTCGCCGCCCCGCAGTGGGTGGCGTGGCTCCTGGGTGTCTCTGCTGGGGTCGTGGCCCGTTACCACAGCCTGTGGACGGATTTCCGCAAGGCGGACGTGGCGGTGGCGACGCTGATCTCTCCGGGTCGGCGGCAACGGCGTTGATCCTGCCGGGCGACTTCGCGTGGCCGAGCGAATTGGACGCGATCCTCGTGGAATGCGGCTTCCGCGCGGTTGCGATGCAGGACTTGGCGCAAGCGGAGTCCGCCGTTGCGTCCGGCGGGTTTGACGTGGCGGTGGTGGCCTTGACGCATGCACCGGCTGCGGATGCACCGGTCTTGCGCGCTCTGCGCATCCTGAGGCGGGCGGGTCTGGCGCTGCTGGTTTGTGGGGAGGGCACGGGTGCATGGGCGGTACGGACGCGTTGTCTGCCACTCCTCGCGGGGGCCTCGGAACTGCTGGACGCCGGGCGGGCGGGGTTCGCCCAAGACCTCCGGCGGTGGCTGATGGCGTCCCGGCAGGCCCGGGCGCAGCGGGCACAGGAGGAGCGGCATCTGCGCGAGACCATGAGCCGTTTGGGGCTCGTGGCAGAGAGCCCGGGCATGCGTCAAGTCTGCCGGACCTTGCTGCGCCTGGCGAACTTCAGTGACCTCGCCACCCTGGTCACCGGCGAGACCGGCACGGGCAAAGAGCTGGTGGCGCAAGCGATCCACGCCCTGGACCCGAAGCGCGCCCAGGGGCCGTTCGTGGTGCTGAACTGCGCGGCCCTCACGCCCAGCCTGGCCGAGAGCGAACTCTTCGGCCATCGGCGAGGCGCCTTCACGGGGGCGGAACGGGAACGGCCAGGGCTGATCCGCGCCGCGCACGGTGGCGTGCTTTTCCTGGACGAGATTGGCGACCTCGATCTGGCCCTCCAGGCGAAGCTGCTGCGGGTGCTCCAGGCCAACCGGGTCTTGCGGGTCGGCGACGAACAGGAGGTCGCGGTCAGCGTCCGGGTCATCGCCGCCACGAACCGCGATCTCCGTCAGATGGTTGAACAGCGGACGTTCCGGGCGGACCTCTTCCACCGCCTCAATGTCCTCTCGCTGCACCTGCCTCCGTTGCGGGAACGCCCCGAGGATATCGCCCCGCTGGTCCGTTGGATTCTCGCGCGCCACGCGCACCTGCGGCCCGGATGGCGCCCCGAGGTGGGCGCCGATTTTATCGAGGCACTCGCTTCCGCCCCCTTGCCCGGCAACGTGCGCCAGTTGGAGAACCTGGTTTGCCAGGCGCTGGTGGCGAAAGACAGCGACACGCCGCTGCACCTCAACCACCTCCCGCCGGAGTTCTGGAGCCAACTCACCGGGGCTGCGGCCACCACGGAGTCCCCGGTTCCCTCCGTCGCGGTCGCCCCGGCGGCAAGTGGCGGTCCGGAGCCGGATCCGCCCTCAGCCCGCGAGACGCCCTGGACCCACCTGCTCGATGAACACCGCGGCAGCCTCACGCTTTGCCTGCAGTCCTGCGAACGAGCGCTGTTGGCAGCCGCCCTCGAGCACGCCCGCGGCAACCAAGCCCAGACCGCCCGCCTCCTGGGCATCAGCGCCCGCAGCGTCTACAGCAAGCTGCGCAAGTACCGGTTGCGATCGCGGTTCGGCTGACTGACTTCTCTCCGGCGCGGTCTCCGGTGGAGGACGGTGTACCCGGGCGGCAGAGCTCCCTGGCTTGAGCCCCCAGGTGGGGAGGGGGCAACACGGGATCGCTCTCCCAACGTGGAAGGAGGTTGCCGGCAACTCGCTTCCGGATCCGGAATCGGGAGGGGGCTTCGGCATCGGGGAGGTGAGCGCGGATCAGTAGGTGTCAGCCTTCCAAGCGATTGATACCCAACATCCTGGTCGAGCCAAGGAGGGTCGGGATTGAAGCTGGCACGCCGGCTGCGTTGGGGGCTCTCCGGTATGAACACACCGGCACCGCAACGATCTCGATCATGAACCGAAATGCCTGTCCGCGTGCGCGATCGCTGGGTCCATTTTGAGATTGGCGATGTTTGTTATCCCGAACCCGCCCACCTCCTCCAGGAACTGCATGGCAAAGACCTGCTCCAGGGCAAAGTCGTGGATGTCTCCGACAGCGGCAGCGCCGCGGAGGCCTTCGTGGTGGTCGAGGTCGAGGGGTTGGCCCAGCCGGTCGTCGTGCCCGTCGGGCGGGTCAAGGGGGTCCTGTGAATGATCGAGCCCTGCAACCGCCCGCCGCCCTTGCGGATCGTTCATTGCCGCGTGCCCAAGGGGCGCCTCGGGACGCTCGCCACCGCGCGGCTGATCGCCCGCCTCATCCGCGAAGGCGCCAAGGACTTTTGCGTCCGTCAGAAGGCAATCCAGATCTTCCGGCGCAGCGGGGCCCCAGCCAAGAACCGGTGGGCCGAGGTCTGTGCCCTGTTCCATTGGGTGCGCAACAACATCCGCTACACCCGCGACATCTTTCGTGTCGAGTTGCTGCACACGCCGCGGCGGATGCTCGAACTGCGCGCCGGCGACTGCGACGACATGACGATCCTGCTGGGTGCCATGCTGCTGTCCACTGGTCATCCCGTGCGGTTGGCGCTTGCCGGTTTCCGGCCGCACCGGCCGCATGTCTACACCCACATCTATCCGGAGGTGAACGTCGGCGGGAAATGGATCGCCCTCGATGCGACGATGAATCGCCCCATCGGTTGGGCGCCGCCCACCTTGTGGAAGCGACTCCATGAAGTCTGAGCTGGAGCACAGCCTGTCGTTATGACGCCCTACCCGCCCCCTACCCGGCTCCGCCGCCCTTTGGGCCGCCGCCGATGATGCCGCCGATGCCGCCTGGGCAACCTCCGCCGGGGTTTGGCCCCATGCCGCCGCCGCCGATGGTCGGGGCGCCTACGGACCCATGCCCCCGCCAGGCTGGGTGGACCGGTCGGCTTCATTTTCCTGCCGAAGATCCTCAAGGCCGTGGGCGGCTTGTTCGGGGGGACGGCGGCGGCCCGCCCGCCGCCCGCGTTGCCGCCTCCTGCGGCGCTGCCGGCTCTGCCTGCCCCCTGCCTGGCCTGCCCCCTTGCCTCAGCTCTTCTATCACAATCGTCCCCAGTTTTGTCAGGTCTTCTGTCCTCCGCTGCCGGGTATGATGCCGGGAATGGTGCCCGGCGCGGGTGGGGGAGTCCGTCGTCGGCGTCGGCGCCGCGGGGCGCGGCTCGGGGCGGTCTGGGGTTGGTGAAACCGACCGTCTGAAAACCTGCCAACCCGCCTGCCTATGAGCTGTTTCGCCTATTACTCGGAACCGCCCACCCTGTTCTCGGGCTATGCCGGTCCGGTGGTCCCGGCGCACCTGGTCTACAACGGGCTGGGGGATCCGGTGGGAGCCATCCCGCTCGTTGCCGCCCTTGCGCCGCTGGCCGCCCAACTGGTGGGCAACCTTCTTCGTGGAGATTCCTCGGGTGGGGACGGCTTCGGAGAGTACGACGACGGCCTTGGCTTGTACGCCGACCCCGAGTTGATGCCGGCACAACTCGTGATGAACGGCCTCGGCGAGCCCGTGGGGGCCATCCCGCTCATCGCCGCTCTCGCGCCGCTGGCCGCCAAGGCCGCTGGATTCCTGGCTCCGCTCGCCGCCAAGGCGGCCGGCGCCCTCGTGCCGCTGGCCTCGAAAGCCGCGAGTGCGATCGTCCCGCTGGCCGCCAAAGCCGCAGGGTCCGTGGGTCCTCTCCTGCAGAATGTGGCTTCCCAGGCCCTGCCCGCTCTGACCAGCGCGTTGCCCGGGCTGCTGCCCCGCGGCCCGGCGCCCGTCCCGCCCCGTCCTCGGTTCCGGGGGCGAGCCCGCGGTCCCGGTCGCGCCCGTGCCGCTCCCCGCGCCAGCGTACGGCCCTGCGCCGCTGCCGGTGCCCGCGGCCCCTTCCCCGGCGCCTTCCCGGCCTTTCTCCGGCGACGGCGCCGGCCTCGGTGGGGACGCATGGTACGCCGGGGCCCCCGGCTGTCGCGTGGATCCCTTCCCGGACCGGTGGCGCCCGACGCGCCGCCGCCTTTGCCGCCGCCGCCACCTTCGCCCATGCCCGCCCCGGCCACGGCGGCGAGCGGGGGATGGCAGGGTACTTCGGCTGGCCGATGGCGGGGCCGTTCGCCTGCGCCCGCTGTGGAGGCGTGCATGCCTTCGGCGGTTGTCCCTTCTGAAGCGTTCGCGAGATCAACCCTAACCTGAGACACCCTATGTTTGCAGAAGACGCCACTTACCTCCAGGAAGCCGAGTTTGCCGAACCGGAGTTCGCTGAGCCGGTCTATGACGGCTACGGGGAGGCCGAGCCTTACGGGGAATACTATCCCTACCCGCAACCGAGCTATGGCTTTCAGATGCCCCAGTTGCAGATCACGGCTCCGGGCATGACGCGGACCCTCTGGTCGCCGACCGAAAACCGGTACATCACCTACCGTTGGGGCTGGAGCTTCATGTACAACCGGTTCAAGTGGATCCGGGTGACGCCCCGCGCTTACGGCGGCTATCCCGGCAGCCCCATGCCCTATCCTGGCGCCGCACCCTCGCCCTACGCGCCCTATCCCCAGCAAGGCTATCCCGGCATGCCCGGCTATCCGGGGCAGCCGGGTTACCCCGGTCAGCCTGGCTACCCCGGTCAACCTGGAATGCCAGGCTTCCCACCGGCGATGGGAGGGGCGCGCCGTCGTCGTCGCCGCCGGCGGTAGGGTCCCCGCGAGACACCAGGGTTGGGAACACACTGCCACCATGCCTATCGTCCCGAAATGTGAGTTATCTCTTCCGGAGCGTCCCCCGGAGCCGCCCGGGGCCGGATGCGGGCCCGCCGCACCGTTGCGGCAGGCCTGCGATCTCTTTCAGACTTTCCACTGCTTTCCAGCCGGGAGATTGATCCGGCGCCGTTGCCGACGGGTGATGCCGCCGTTGCTGGTGAGCGTGGGCGAGTTGCGCGGCCTCATCTACCGCTCGGACCGGGGGCAGCCGGGGCGTCCGCGCACCTTCGTGCATTTCCTGGAGGAACCGGCCAGCCTGGTGTGCGACCTCACCGGCCGGCAGCTCTACATCCTCGGAGGAAACTACCGCGTCACCGCGCGCGGCCTCGAAGGCTGACCCGGTTCGCGCGCACCCAACCCCTGACCTCGGGAGGCCCTCATGCCACACGACCGCGGTTTTGACGAGGTCATGATCGTAAATCCATATGACCCGAGAGTGCATCAACCCGCAACGATTCAGACTATGAGATTCCACGAATCGCCTGACATGGGCTACTACGCCGCGCCGCCCGAGATGGGTTACTATGCCGAACCCCCGGACTATGGCTATTACGGCGAGCCGCCCGAGCTTGGCTGGTATGCCGAGCCGCCCGAACCCTATGGCTGGTATGCGGAACCGCCCGAGATGGGCTACTACGGCGAACCGCCTGAACTGAGCGGTTATGCCGAGTTGCCCGAGCCGTATGGCTGGTATGCCGAACCTCCAGAACTCGGCTACTATGCCGAGTATCCTGAGCTGGGATACTACGGGTATGGCGGTTACGCGGAGCCCCCGAACTGGCATATTACGCTGAACCACCCGAGCTGTCAGGCTATGGCTGTGGCTATGGCCAGATGCCGGAGATGGTTGGTTACCAGGAATACGAACCGCTCGCCGAGGAGTACCCGGGCGTGGCTGACTACGGTGAGCCCGAGCTGTCGGGATACGTCCGCCAGCGGCGCCCCACCTATAATCCGGGTTGTCCCATGCCCACCAACGTTGCCGGTCTGGGAGAGACGCCTCCGATCGAGGGGTATGTCCGGCCTGGCACGGTCAACCCCACCTGCGATCAACTCGCTCCCCAGCCGGATTCCACCTCCCGCGTACCGGACACCTTCCGGCCGCTCTGGTAGGCGTGCCGATCCGCCCGTGGTCTTCACCCTTTAACCCAAGCAAGTAAGAAAGGAACTCTGTTATGGCTCTGGTCCAAGGCATCCGCGAGAAAGTCCACCTCCCGATCTACGACTCGCTGCAGGTCGAACCGGAAAAACAACTGCGCGACGTGGAACGTTCCAGCACGCTCAAGTTCTTCGTCAACGTGCAGAACAAGACGAAACTGGAGACCAACCTCCAGTCCGCATCGCTGTTACCTCATTACAACACCTTCGAGGCCCGCGCCATGCGGGTCGTCATCAGCGACCTCCGCCCCGAATTCTCCGAGGAGGTGGTGGGCAGCGCCGAGAAGCTCGAGGAATTCGAGGAGTTTGATGTCACTGGATCCGACGGAGAGGATCTGGGTTTGGACCTTTCGACTCCCAGCAACCCCGTGGTGGTCCCACCCCTGCCGAACAACCCCCTGCGGCGATCTCCTCCACCCAATACCTGACAGCCAACTTCGAGATCGACTTGAAGACGCTGATGGAGCTGCTGAAGGAGGCGCGGGACAACGACGGGGCGATCGAGTTTGGGGTCAATGACGAGGAGGTTGTGGAGGTGCTGGACGCGAACGACCAGGAGATACCGGACGCGGCCTACGACCTGCTCGACGCGCGCGGCGCGGTCATTGAAGTCACCGTGGCCGACTTGGAGGCCATGATCCTCGCCTTGAAGGACAAGGCTCCGCCGCTCGAACAAGTGAGGGCCAACGACGGTGCCGGCAATGTGATTTCGAAGCTGATCTACAACACGGTCACGACGTTCTACGTGGGCGAGAAGGTGATGATCGAGATGCCCACCTGGAACTTCCCTGGCGGTGCCGGCGCCTGGTCGCTCGCTTCGAAGAGCCTCTCGCACGGTGAACCCTCGCCGCTGGCCACGTTCCGCTTCGCGGAGCCGATCTTCATCGACAAGCAGCAGAACTTCCGTGTCGAGATCGAGGTTCCCGATGCCGAGGTCCTGAAGGACATCCAGAAGATCTACGGCCCGCTGTTCATCTGGGTCGTCCTGGATGGCTACATGACGCGTGGGGTCCAGTGAGGGCGCCTGGCCCGGCCCCGACGGATGATCTGCTGCCATGGTCCTGCGCCCAGCTCCAGCGATCCGGAGGCGCCCGCGTGCCGGTCCCCGGCCGGTCGCGGCGCCACCGCTGACAGCGGAACACGTCATCCCCTACGACTACGCGGCCAGCTTCCCCATCAGCGGCCGGCCGGGGGCGGTGGTGCAGGACGTCATCAACGTGAGCCCGGATGGGGTCTTCGTCGCCGTGGCCATCGGTTACGGCTTCGAGCAGTCGCGGGCCGAACCCCTCGCGCTGCTGCCCGCGCTCGACGGCGACACCGCCCGCGCGGTCCCGTTGCCGGGTGACCTTCGGTTGGGCGACGTGCCGCCCTCGGCCCTCATTGAGGGTTTCCGTCTGAACCCGCGGCTGGCGCCGCTGGTGCTTGCCGGACTGGCGACCCCCACGGGCAGCGCGGGCAACAGCGGGCCCCGCCCCGGGGAATTCACCGATCAACCGGTGCCGGCCCACCTGCTCTACCAGAGCGACGGCCCCACGCTGTTCGAGCGGGTGAAACCGGCTGGGGATCTCTTCTTCCTGCTGAGCATCGTGGACAGTGCCAGCGGCCGCGAACTGCAGGACCGGCCCAGCCACAACCTGGCCTCGCTGGGCGCCAGCACCGGCCAGCGACCGTTCCGCCTGCTGGCTCATCCGGTCGCCTTCCTTCCCCGCTCCACCATCCGGATCCAGATCATCGAGCAATCGCCCGACATGTCGGGCCGGCTGTTCATCGTGCTCTACGGCTATAAGCTGCTTGGCGCCTCGCATTGTCCTGAGCCGCTGATGCGCCGGCTCACCGGGCCGCCCGCCTGCCCGGTCGAGACCATCGGCCATCCCTCGGACCGCATGATCCCCTTTGATTACGTGACGAGTCTCGAACTTGCCGGACTGCCGGAGAACGCGGTTGAGACCGAGGTCACCGTCAACGCCGAGGGCGGGTTCGTCGCCACGTCGGTCGGTTATGGACTGCAGGTGCCGGAGCGGGAGGTGCACCTCGAATGGGCTCGGCAGGGTGGGGGACCGCCGCCAGTCGTGGACCTGCGCCAACTCCCGCTGCGGCTGCTGCCGCCCACAGCCCTGATCGAGGGCGTGCGGCTGCGTCCGTCGCATCTCCGCGTGGCGTTTGCCGGGACCGGGCAAGTGTCGGGCGCCCTGCCTTCGGCCTGGCTGGACAATCTCTTCGAACGGTTGAACCGGCCGGAGGACGTGTCGTTCCGGTACCTCGTCTTCGACGGCGGGCGGGGACGCGAGCTGCAGAACCAGCCCATCCACAACGTGGCCGGCCTGGGCAGCGCGGGAGGGAGCGGCCGTTCAAACGGCTCGCGCGTCCGCTGGCCTTCCTCCCGCGCTCGACCATCCGGGTGCGGGTGGAGGAACGCTTCGGCCGGGGGACGCTCCAGATCGTGTTCCAGGGCTACAAGGTGCTGCAGGCCCGCGGGAAGGCCGGACCATGAACGCCGGGTGGCCAGTCAACGGCGCGGGAACCTTGGGCGAGGCGCCCGTCGCTCCGTCCGCGCGCCGCACGATCCCCTTCGAGTACTCCTTCCAGTTCTCGCTCGAGGGCCGGCCGAACGTGGTGCACAACAGCACGGTCACCGTGAGTGTCGAGGCGGCGTTCACCGCAGTCTCGATCGGCTACGGCGTTGTGGCGGACGTCCCGCCGCTGCGCTTCGGGTTCCTGCCGCGGCCGGTGGCGGAAGCGGCCAGGTCCGGCGCGCCGGCGGCGCCGGCCATCACCGCGCTCACGCGCTTTCTGGACCGACCGCTCTGGCAGGAGGTGACCACGCTGGGTGCGGCCCTGCCCGGGCTGCCCCGATTGCGGGTCCCGACCGGGCTGGGTGGATTGGGCGCGGCCCTCGCGCCTTCGGCGGTCACCGGGTCGGCCTTCGCGAACGGCGCCGTGACGCCCGGCTCCACGGCCGTGGCTCCACCCAACACCCTGAACGAACTCCAGGCGCGCGTGCAGGAGGTCGGGCCGGAGCTGTTCACCACGGCCGTGGTCTCCGCCGCCGCCGAGCGGTTGGGTGAGCAGGATGAACTGGCGGCCGGCCGCCTCGGCCCGCGCACGGCGGATCTGCTGCAGAACGGCATCCGGATCAACCCCCTGTTCTTCGACGAAATCGCCCGGGCCCTCAGCAGCGGCGGGCGGCTGGATCCGCGCATCCTGAGGAAGCGCTCGAGGCGGTGGCCGCACCGCCCGAGCGGATTCTGTTCAAGTACGCGCTGTTCGACGACGGCACCGGGCGGGAGTTCCAGAGCGAGCCGATTCTGAACCTCGCCGGGCTGGGCGCCGCCGATGGGCGCCGGCCCTTCCGCTACTTCGCCCGGCCCATCGAGTTCGAACGCCGCACGGCCGTGCGCATGCAGGTGATCGAGGTGTCGAGCTTCAAGGGCCAACTGCACGTCACCCTGCAAGGGTTCAAGACCTTGGGCTCCCCCGGCACCCCGACCGGGCCGCGCCCCACCACCCGCCATCCGCGGAGGCGCCGATGAATGGCAGTCTCGTCCAACGCGCCCGTCCGCCGGAACCCGATCTCGCCCTCCAGGCCTGTCAGGTCTGTGGCTTGCCGCTGGATTCCGAGCCGTTTGACGAATCAGGTTTTGGCGACGTGCCCGGGCCCGGACAGGAGGTGCTGCTCGCGCGCTTCGAACTGCCTCCTCAGTACTGCGGGGTGCTGGAGAACTTCTCGCAGTTCGTCGGCGATCGCCAGGGCCTGTTGTCCGGTGTCATGGAAACCCCCGGGCTCCTGTGGCAGCTCCGGGTCAACCACCGGCCGCTCTACCCCTACGTGCGGCTCGAGCACATCGTCAACCCGTGGGGCTACGGCAGCTTCCCGGTGGTCATCCGCCTCGAGGAAGCCGCCACCCTCGAGTTCGTCGTCCGTAACCTGAATGCCCCCGCGCCGCCTGCCGGACGCATCGCGCGCGTCGGCGCCCGCCTCACGGGGCGGTTCTGGTACAACCCCCCGCTACGGCGATGCAACCTCCCACGCCCGCTCCCGCCGATGAACCCCGCCTGCCCGTCCGCTCCGGCACTGCTTACCGCGTGGTCTCACCGCCGGACCACGCCCGGGTCTGCCGCCCCCTGGCCGCCGAACTCGAACGCGTCCTGGAACGTTTCGCCAACGAAGCGGGCGCCCGTCCGCAACAACCCCTCACCATCACCTTCCGCCCCGGCATCTTCGGCCACCATCAGGTGGGGCGCGCCGCCGACATCTATGCCGTCAACGGCTGCGGACTCGACGCCTGGAAGCGCCGCTGGGACGAAGTCCAGCACCGCGCCGCCCGCTCTCCCGACCCGCTCTCCCGGCGTCTCCTCCGCGAAACCGAGGAGAAACTCAACCTGGGCTGGCGCCTTTACAAAGCGCTGCAGCGCTATGGCCGCTGGGCCCAGCCCTACGGTTATCCCATCCAATTGTTCGGACCCTGGACCCGCACCGAAGGCCCCTGGAAATACATCAGCAACTTCCTCCTCCGCGCTCATCAGGACCACATCCACGTCGCGAAGTAGCCGGGTCGGAGCGCCGGCTCACCCCGGTTTCGCGCCCCGCCAACCCCTCACCTCCCACCCGCGATGAACCCCCGTTACCTCACCCCAGTTTCGCCTTCCCCCCACCGGGTTCGGCCGGCACGTCGATCCCTTCATCCCCGGCCGCAGCCAGCCCTGCTCGTCGGCATCCAGCGCGACCTCGCCCCGCCGCTGGCCTGGGGCGGCACCCGCCTCCAGCGCATGCGCATCATCCTGGTCGAACCCCGCCTGGCCGGCGAACTGCAGGACGCCGACCCGGCTGAACCGGACGCGGACGGCCTCGCCGAAGTCCTCCCGCCCTGGCGTCCTCCCCGGGAACGCGCCGCCTCCGCCTTGGGCCCTCCCCGACCTGTCCTCGGCGAAATCCTCCGCGGCGAAGACGGCACACTCTACGAGCGCTTTGGCACGCGCATCCGCCCCCTGCTCCGTCTCGCGGCGGGTCCCCAAGGCGACGTCCTCGAAGTGGCCGACACCGGCGACGCCCCCGCGGCTCCGCGCCCGCGTCCCGCTGCCTTCAACGCCGGCCGAAACCACCCGCGGCGAGGCTCCCGCCAGCCAGCGCCCCCGACCCGCACCTCGAACCGCCGCCAACCGCCGCTCCCGCTGCCGCAGAACCAGCGGCCGACGGTTCCCACAGCGCATCACCGGCCTTCCGCTCCCTGCTCCCGGAACCCGGCCAATGGCGCGTGGTCCGGTTCGCCGACTTCAAGCCCATGTTGCTCGCGCAAATCGCCCATCCCGAACGCCTCCGCGACACGCACCGGCTCCCCTGCTATGTGCAGGTCTTCGAGATCCTCCGGCCCCAGCGCTGGGAAGCCCTCGCCGCGGCCCTGTTCGGGGATGCCACCGCGGCGCAGGAGATGCGGCCTCTGACGCCGGCCGTCGTCCAGCAACTCCAACTCGGCCCCCTCCTGCCCCCTCCCCCGCGTGCGCCCCGCCCGGCCCGTCGCCTGCCCGGCTTGCTCTTGCCTTCGGACCGCGTCTTCTGCCTCGAGCTCGCCCAAGACCCCACCGAAGCCCCGTCGGATGCCTCGGGCCCCAACGCTTCTTCCGCAACCCCGCTTGCCTCCGATCGCCCGTCTGACCCGCCGCCCGCTCCACCCGCTCCGACTGCGCCGTGCCGCCCAACGGCCGAGGTCGCGCCGCCCGCTGTCGCGCCCGAAACCGCACCGCCCACGTCTGCGGCCCCGCTGACCGGGGCTGCCACCTTGTGGCTGACTTCCGCCGCGGACCCCGCCGCACCCGCACCGCCGAAGCCCTCCGCGCTGCCCGGTAACGCCGCCGCCAAGACCGCCATCCCGGCGGCCTTCGTCAAGTCGTCGGAGTTTCTGCTCACCCGGGAAGAGGCCCTGTTCGACCTCCTCCGCTCCCGTTCGTGGCTGGGGCGGTTGCGAGTCGGCTTGCGGCGGTGGTTCGCGGCCTGGGGAGGGCGACACGAACTGCGCCTCTGGCAGGTGCGCCTGCAGGGCAAGGACCCCGACGAACAGCTCTGGGCCGTGCGCCCACCCCCCGGTGGCACCCAACACCCCCTCGTCCGGGCCTGGGCCGAGCGGACGCTCGAAGCCGCTGGCTACCAAGCCCGCCCCATGTTGAGCGAGTGGGAGATCTTCTGGCGACGCAAGGGCGCCTGATGCTCAAACCGCAGCCTTCGACCCTGGAGTTCCTATGCCCGATCCTGCCCCCAATACCACGCCGACCCAGCAAGCCGAGATCCGCTCGCTCTACGCGAGTCTGCTCGAGCTCGAGGACAAGCTCACCAGCGCCCGAGCCGCCGAGGCCGCCAAACGCACCGCCGCCGAGGCCAAGCTCCTGGCCGACATCGCCGTGGCCAACTTCGACCTGAGCCGCGCCCCCGACCGCTTCAAGACCTGGCAGACCGAGGACGCCCAGCTCCGCGACCGCAGCCTCGCCTTCGAGGAGCTCCTCAAGAAGCTCCAGGCGCGCCTCACCGAGCTGCACGCCCAGTACGCCCCCGAGGTGATTGAAGTGCTCGAGGCCAAGATGCGCGACCTCGAAACGCGCTGCGCCCGCGAGCAGCAAGAGGCCGATGGCATCCGCGATCGCATCCGGCTCATCCGGGAGCGCCTCCGGAGCGTCCAGCCCGACACCGCCCGCCCGGCGAAGAAGTAGAGGCCTTATGCCTTACTTCCGTCAGCCCACCCCGTTCGCTGGTCTGGGTGAACGTTACATCACGGACGAGGAGCCGGAGGAGGACCGGCCACCCCGCGCCCGCACCGCGTTGCCCCCACGCGAATGCGCAGCGGTCTGGGTGGGCCGCCTGGCTTCGCCCAGGCACCCGCCTGTACCCCGGCAGCCGGGATCCCCAACACCAACTGCAGCGCCTACGCCGCCAACCGTTGGTGGCTGCCGGCCGCTTACGTCAACAACGCCACGTGCGCCTGCCGCACCACGCCCAACGCGCCCACCGCCAACTGCGTGCGGCAGTTCCTCCAGAACCGCCTCGCCGCCACGCCGCGCTGGTTCAAACTGGCCGCCGCCGCCGCCAAGGCCGCACCGGCCACGTACCCGGCGTTTGTCCAGGCCACGCTGACCCCGCGCATTTACCGGGATCACGTGGATGCTTACCGCGCCTGTTGCTGTCCCTCCGGTCCGGCCCCGTATTGGTCCTGGATCGGTGTCACCACCGTGCCCATCCAGCCCTGCAGCCTGGTGGGTCACGCCATCCGGCAGTTCGGCCCCTGCCACGGCGTGCCCGGCCGGTGGTAGCCGCCCGCGCCACGCGCTCAGACGGCGCACGCCCGCCGTCGCACCGGACCCAGCTCAAATCGTCTCATGTCCTACTTCGCTGATGCTCAGAACGGATCAGCCCCGCTGGCCGGCCTTGGTTGGACGGGGCGCAAGTGTTGCACCCGACTGGGACCCTGCCTCGGCTCGGCAGGCCACGAGGTGATCACCCGCGCCGCGCTCGGGAGCGGAACCATCCCCTTCACGGTCGGGACACGCCACTTGACACTCACGCTCAGCCCTGCCGAGCAGAACCTCATCGTCGAGGCCAATGTGGACGTGGACTTTGGTTCGAGCTGCCAGGCCCTCACCCAGTCGTTCGCTCCGGCCGAGCAGCGCAAGCACGCCCTCCGCGCCACCCACGGCCAAACCACCGCCGACGCCCTCCGGGACATCCTCACCGAGTTCTTCAGCCAGCACCGCGGCATCCTCCGCGAGCGTGTCCCCGCGGAGCGCCTGCGGCGCATCGGCCGGCTCTTGCACCTCCTCCAGGACTCCTTCTCCCCCGCGCACACCGACCGCGACCCCGGCACGGCCTGGTGCGTCCGGTATGTCCGCAACTTCGGCCGGGGCCGTGCCCCGCGCGAACACGGCAAACCCAGTGACGACCGCGACCTTGTCACCCACGGCCCCAGCGCCTCGGCCCGACGCCAGGCCACTGTCGCCAGTCAGCAATACCTCCAGATCATCGCCAAAGCCCTCCATGGCGTCACCGCCGGCGACCCGACCGCGACCACCGAGGCCGAGACCGAGGTCCGCCGCTTCGCCGCCGCTGTCTTCCGGCTGTGCTGACGCCGCCCTTCCGCCGCTTGACCCCACCCTTCTCCGCGAAACGGCCATGTACCTCACCCCCAACTCACCCGCGCCGCCGGACAACCTCGGCGAGGTCGTGGAAGCCGTCGGCCTGGGCGTCGCCCTCTTCCAGACCGGGCAGTCGATCCTCACCAGTGGCGCGTTCTCGTCGAATTCCTCGACCGTCAGTTATGTCCATGAACGCACACCGCCCTCGCAGACCTTCCGCCGGTGCGTCCGCGAGTTCTCGCTCGTGGCCTTTCACCCGCGCCCCATCATCGGCCATATCGTCGGGGATCAGAACTTCTGGTTCCGACTCGAGTTCGACTACAACGGCAACGACGTCCGCAACGCCGGCGTCCGCGCGCTCGTGGACCGGTCCAGTTCCCTCACGACCTCGTCCTTCTCGGCGACCTTCGAAGGGCGCGAATACAGCGTGCGCACGGATCCGGTCGCCGAGGTGGTGTTCCTGATCTCCGGCCAATGGGATCCCTGGGGACGGGGCCATGTGTCGTTCGAGGGCAAGCTCTACGTCAAAGCCGACGGTTCCGTGCGCTTGACCGACTTCCGCTCCGAGCGGAACTGGGTCCGGGTGGGCACCCGGCCGGCCGGCTGCGAACGCGTGGCGCCCGCACCGCCCCCCGTGCCGCCGCGGGATATCGTGTTGCCCATTCCGTTCGTGGTCTATTTCTCGCCGCCCGGCTCGCACCGGCTGCGCGAGGGAGACGAGCAGCGGTTGGCCCGCTGGATCCTGGGGCTCGCCCCGCCCCTGCGACAGAGCCTCGAGCAGGGTCGCTCGCCGATCCGGGTGGACGGATATGCCAGCACGACGCAGTCCGGTCCCGCCAACCGTGACCTGTCCCGCCGCCGGGCCGAACGCGTCGCGCGGCTGCTGCGCGACCTGCTCGGCCCCGGGGCTCGCATCGAGGTGCGCGCGTTTGGCGAGCACCTCGCCCGCACGCCCGATCGCGTCGAGAACCCCCAGGAACGGCGGGTGGTCATCACGTTGCTGTCCACCATTCGGTTGCCCGGAACTGGCGGCGTCCAGGGCTATGGCCTCCACGGTTTGCCCTGCCTGTACGGACGCTGGTGCGGTCCCGGTTGCAGCGGTCCCGGCGCCCCGATCGATGCGCTGGACGCCTGCTGCCAGACCCATGACCAATGCTACAGCCGGCGCGGCTACTTCAACTGCGGCTGCGACCGCGCCCTGTTGGATTGTGTCGCGCCCTTGCGCCATCCCGCCACGCCCATGGGCCGTTGGGCCAGTCGCGTGCACCGCTACTTCTCCCTCGCGCCCTGTCGCCGCTGAACGCAATGCACAACCCCACGCCCACCCTTCCCATGAACCTACCCCTCGGCCTTGAGTTCGGCGAGGCTGGGGAGGACCACGCGGCCGAGCTGTTTGGCCAAGCGTTGCAGGGCCCGGCGCTTGGTTTCGAGCACTTGCTCTTCGTACTGGGCCAACCCGCGTTCGACATACTCCACCCCTTTGACCATCACCCGCCAGAACCACTCGGCCAGCTTCCGCGCCAAGGCGATGTTAGCCACCAAGCCACCGCGCCGCCCAGCCATGCGACGGTAATAACCACCCAGGGCGATATGCTTACTGCGCGCCAGGCTCCGTCCCATCACGCAGAACAGCCGCCCGGCCCGGTTGCGCTTGCGCCCCACCGACCCGTGGCGCTTGCCGCTCTGGTGGCTGCCCGGGGCCAGTCCCAGCCAGGCGGTGAAGTGTTTCTCCGTCGCCCAGCGGCTCAAATCGGTGCCCACTTCGGCGATCAGTTGCAGGAGACTGTAGTCGGTGTGGGCGGGCAGCACGGTGAGATCCTTGCCGCCGCACAAGCGGACCAGCAGGCCGTGCAGTCCCGGGATCTGTGGCGCGTTCACCCCCGGACGTTTGACCGCCACAGGTGTGGTCCCCGCCGCGGGGGCTGGGCACGCCGGACCGTGGATCTGGTGCAGCACCGCTTCGATCTGTCGGTCACACGCCGCAATCTGGCGTTGGAAGTGTTGCCAGTCCTCGACCGCTTGCTGCAGCGCGAAGAGATGTTCCTCGGCCCAAGTTCCGCGCAGCGACTCCTTCACCTCAGCGGCCTTCTTCTGCCGAATCTGCACATCGCACAGCCCCAGCAACCGCTCCGGAGCACGCTCGCCGGCCAGGATCGCCCCGATCACCTTCTGCCCGCTGGTGCCGACCAGACTGCTGATGACATCGTGCAGTTTGATGTTCATCCGTTCCAAGGCCTTCTGCTGATGCTGCACGCACGCCGCCGCGCTGGTCAGATGATCGGTGCGCAGCCGCACGTAGTCCTGCAGGCGGCGGATGTCGGCCGGGGGCACGAAGCCCGCACGCAACAGACCGTGGGCATGGAGCGTGGCACCCCATTGGCAGTCCTTCATGTCGGTCTTGCGTCCGGGCAGGTTACGGGTCTGCCGACCGTTGACCATCAGGACCTCCAAACCGGCCGCTTCCAGCACGCCGTAGAGGGGCAGCCAATAGACGCCGGTGGCTTCCATGGCGATGGACTTGACGCCGCGCGCCTGCAGCCAGTCGCGCAGTCGGTGGAGTTGGCAGGTAACGGTGCCGAAGACCTCGGGCGGACCGCCACCGATGGAGACAAACATCTGCTCACTGCCGACATCAACGAAGGCAGCCAGCGGATTGAGCACGGGCAGGGTTGGGACTGGATTCATAGGTTGTCTGGCCCCCGACACCGCAAGCCCGGTGGAGTTCTGGGAGAAACAAATCTTCCCAACGGGAAAACCCACAAGGGCCTCACCAAAATGCGCAGAAGTCCACCACCGGAACCAGTCTCTCCACCGGGCACAAGGCACCAAAGGATACGAACGGTCACACTGCTCTTGGTGTCGCAGCACGCTGGCGATGCTGCCAGGTTCATGGCCGGTGAGCAGGTCCGAAAGGAACAAGGAACTCTCCATGAACCTGAAATCGCCATGTTGATTTCCAAGGACTTGCGAATTTCAGGTTCATGGCCCCAGCGCATGGCCGCCGAGGCCAAGGACGCTTCCCATGAACCTACCCCTCGGCCTTGAGTTCGGCGAGGCTGGGGAGGACCACGCGGCCGAGCTGTTTGGCCAAGCGTTGCAGGGCCCGGCGCTTGGTTTCGAGCACTTGCTCTTCGTACTGGGCCAACCCGCGTTCGACATACTCCACCCCTTTGACCATCACCCGCCAGAACCACTCGGCCAGCTTCCGCGCCAAGGCGATGTTAGCCACCAAGCCACCGCGCCGCCCAGCCATGCGACGGTAATAACCACCCAGGGCGATATGCTTACTGCGCGCCAGGCTCCGTCCCATCACGCAGAACAGCCGCCCGGCCCGGTTGCGCTTGCGCCCCACCGACCCGTGGCGCTTGCCGCTCTGGTGGCTGCCCGGGGCCAGTCCCAGCCAGGCGGTGAAGTGTTTCTCCGTCGCCCAGCGGCTCAAATCGGTGCCCACTTCGGCGATCAGTTGCAGGAGACTGTAGTCGGTGTGGGCGGGCAGCACGGTGAGATCCTTGCCGCCGCACAAGCGGACCAGCAGGCCGTGCAGTCCCGGGATCTGTGGCGCGTTCACCCCCGGACGTTTGACCGCCACAGGTGTGGTCCCCGCCGCGGGGGCTGGGCACGCCGGACCGTGGATCTGGTGCAGCACCGCTTCGATCTGTCGGTCACACGCCGCAATCTGGCGTTGGAAGTGTTGCCAGTCCTCGACCGCTTGCTGCAGCGCGAAGAGATGTTCCTCGGCCCAAGTTCCGCGCAGCGACTCCTTCACCTCAGCGGCCTTCTTCTGCCGAATCTGCACATCGCACAGCCCCAGCAACCGCTCCGGAGCACGCTCGCCGGCCAGGATCGCCCCGATCACCTTCTGCCCGCTGGTGCCGACCAGACTGCTGATGACATCGTGCAGTTTGATGTTCATCCGTTCCAAGGCCTTCTGCTGATGCTGCACGCACGCCGCCGCGCTGGTCAGATGATCGGTGCGCAGCCGCACGTAGTCCTGCAGGCGGCGGATGTCGGCCGGGGCACGAAGCCCGCACGCAACAGACCGTGGGCATGGAGCGTGGCACCCCATTGGCAGTCCTTCATGTCGGTCTTGCGTCCGGGCAGGTTACGGGTCTGCCGACCGTTGACCATCAGGACCTCCAAACCGGCCGCTTCCAGCACGCCGTAGAGGGGCAGCCAATAGACGCCGGTGGCTTCCATGGCGATGGACTTGACGCCGCGCGCCTGCAGCCAGTCGCGCAGTCGGTGGAGTTGGCAGGTAACGGTGCCGAAGACCTCGGGCGGACCGCCACCGATGGAGACAAACATCTGCTCACTGCCGACATCAACGAAGGCAGCCAGCGGATTGAGCACGGGCAGGGTTGGGACTGGATTCATAGGTTGTCTGGCCCCGACACCGCAAGCCCGGTGGAGTTCTGGGAGAAACAAATCTTCCCAACGGGAAAACCCACAAGGGCCTCACCAAAATGCGCAGAAGTCCACCACCGGAACCAGTCTCTCCACCGGGCACAAGGCACCAAAGGATACGAACGGTCACACTGCTCTTGGTGTCGCAGCACGCTGGCGATGCTGCCAGGTTCATGGCCGGTGAGCAGGTCCGAAAGGAACAAGGAACTCTCCATGAACCTGTGGTGCGGGCGTCCCGCCTGCACCCTCCGCGGTTCGTGGCCACCCAGCAGGTCCGAAGGCAACAGGCCGCTTCCCCGATCCGCCGGCGTTCGCAGCCACCGGGGACCCGCGACCGCCAGTGATTCGTTGAACCATGTACTGCAGCGCCCACCTGCCCGCCGGCACCCTCGAGGCCGCCCCAACGAACCCCACCCTCCAGCCGCGCTGCTACCGGCGGGTCTTCACGATTCCCGCCACCTTCGCCGCCCTCGAGGACGGCGTGCAACGGTGGATCAGCACCTGCGTGATGTCCCGCACCCGCGTCCCGCCCGGGGTCCCCATCCGCCGGGAACGCGACCTCGTCAACGCCAACCCCTCCCTCCAGCAGATCTGGACCCAGGTGCTCCGCCATCGCGTCGGTCAACCTGTCGAGATCCGGGCCGAATACGTCTGGGGGCCGCACCGCGTGGAATCCATCCGCTTCTCGACTCCCCGCCCTGCCACCCCCACCCCCGCCACCCCCGCCCTCCTCCACGCCCACCCCTGTCCGCCACCCGTCTGCACGCCCGTCGGGCCCTTCCTCCCGTCGCGACACGGGTTCCGATTCACGAACAGTTTTTCCGCCACCATTCCACTGCCCCGCCCGCTCCCGGCCATCCCCGCCAGCTTCGGGCTCTGCGGCGGGATGGCCAGCGCGGCGCTTGATTACTTCCTGGCGTGTATCCCGATCCCGTCCGCAAGCACGGTCCCCACGGCCGGCAGCCCGCTGTTCAATTACCTGCTCAGACGGCAGCTCGATTCTCTCGGCGCACCCGGCTTCGGACTGGTCCAGAAGTTCCTCACGTGGACCAACCGGCCCGACGTGGCGCTGCCCGCGGGTCTGGTCCTGGGCCCTCTGATCCCCGGCACCGGCGCGCTCACCGTCGACGGCCTTCAGGAGTTGACCGCCCCGGAGCTCAACGCCACGACGCGCAGTCTCGCCGCCGGGCAGCGCGTCGTGCTCGGTCTCATCTACGTGGGTCCGGGTGCCGTGAGCATCTGGCGCAATCACCAGGTCCTGGCCTACGACGCCACCAGCGCCGGTGCCGTGGTAACCCAGCTCCGCGTCTATGACCCGAATGCACCGGGCGACGACAACGTCGTGATCCGCTGTGAACGCCTCGCCGGCGGCGCCCGTGTCCGTTGTGTGCAGGTGACCCGCCGTGGAACGACACGGGTGCGCGGCTTCTTCCGCATGCCCTACGTGCGGCGGACACCTCCGTGTCTGCCGTAACCGACCCGCACCCGCCGTTCGGCCCCCTCTTCGCATGGCATGATCCGGATGGCACGGCCTTACAGCCAGTTCGTCGAGGCATACGACGCCCTCGTCGGCTGGCAGTTCTTCCAGCGGGTGCGACGGGCCTTCACCTCGCTGGCCAGGACCTATGCCATCGGGTTCGAGTCGGCGGCGGACCTCGGGTGCGGAACAGGCTTGTTTGCCTGCTACTTGAACCGCTGCTGGGGTGCCCGCGTGTACGCGGTGGACCGATCCCCCGAGATGCTCCGCGTCGCCCGCCTGCGCTGCGACGGGCCGGGCGTCCGGTTCCTCCAACAGGATATCCGGGGCTTGTGCCTGCCGGAGCCGGTGGACCTCGTGACGGCCAACTTCGACACGCTGAACCA
This sequence comes from Verrucomicrobiota bacterium, assembly GCA_027493615.1. Classification (GTDB taxonomy): domain Bacteria; phylum Verrucomicrobiota; class Verrucomicrobiia; order Limisphaerales; family J093; genus DSVZ01. Next base: position 651,605 of record JAOSKK010000023.1, on the reverse strand, counting down.
CCTGCTCAGCCCGCCGGACCTGTACCGGACCTTCGGGCGCGTGGCAGCGAATCTGCGGTCCGGCGGCCACTTCTACTTCGACATCGTGACGCCTTGCCGGCCTCTCGGTGGCGAACGGACGTATCGTCGCGCGCTCCGCGTCCCCTGGCGCTGCCTCGAACAACACGTCCGCTGGGAACCCGCCCGCCGCCTGCTGCGCGTCCTGGTCGTCCACCGTTGGGCGGGCGGAGGCGGACCGATGATCGAACGGCACGCCGAACGGGCCTACGAACCGGCCCGCGTGGGGGACGGGTTGCTTGCAGCCGGTTTGGTGATCCGCGGGGTCCACGACGAAGCCACCCTGGCACCGGCGGGTCGGTGTCCCGCCCGACTTATCGTGGTGGCGCAGAAACCCGGGGGAGCGAGGTCATGAGCCGGCATGGAACCTCCGCCGACAGTCTATCTGGACAACGCGGCGACCACCCGGGTCGCCCCGGAAGTGCTCGAGGCGATGCTCCCGTTCCACGCCTACGCCTTCGGAAATGCCTCCAGTCGCCACAGGCTCGGGTTCCAGGCGCGCTGCGCACTCGAACAGAGTCGGGCTTGCCTCGCTGCAGCGCTCGGGTGCCGGCCCGCGGAAGTGGTCTTCACCAGCGGCGGAACCGAGGCCAACAACCTCGCCCTGTTTGGCGGCGTGGCAGGAGTCCGGTGCCGCCAACCGCATGTGGTCATCTCGGCGGTCGAGCATCCTTCAGTCACCCGCGCGGCGGAACGGCTCGAACGCCGCGGCGTCGGCGTCACCCGCGTCGGGGTTGACGCCCAGTGCCGGGTGGATCCCCGGGCGGTGATGGATGCCGTGGGTCCCGACACCGTCTTGGTCTCCGTGATGCTCGTGAACCACGAGGTGGGCACGATCCAGCCCGTGGCGGAGATTGCCCGGTGCCTGCGGGGGCGCCCGACGCTGCTACACGCGGACGCGGTCCAGGCGTTTGGGAAGTTGCCGCTCACCGTTTCGGCGCTGGGAGTGGATCTGCTGAGCGTGTCCGCGCACAAGATCCATGGGCCCAAAGGGGTGGGGGCGCTGTTCGTGCGGCAGGGGGTCTGTCTGGGGCCGCGCCAGGTCGGCGGGGACCAGGAACACGGCCTTCGCGCAGGGACGGAGAACGTGGCCGCGATCGTGGGGTTCGCCGCCGCAGTGAAGCTCGTTCAGCAGCGGGGGCGCGACGCGATGCGACGGGTGGCGGATCTGAGGGACGGGTTCGAGCGGGAGGTCCTGAGGTCGATCCCGGGTGCCAGCGTCAATGGGGGGTGGGTGCCGCGGGTGGGACACATTTCGAACCTCAACTTTGCTGGGGTTCCCTCCCGCTGGCTGGTGGCGCAGCTTGATGCCTGCGGGGTGCTTGCGTCGACAGGGGCGGCGTGTTCCTGTGCCCGGCCTACGCCTTCGCCTGTCTTGCTGGCGATGGGTCATACGGCAGCGACATCCCTTTGCGCGGTGCGCTTCTCGCTTTCGGTGGAAACGACGGCGGACCAACTGACCCGCGGCGTGGACGTGCTGCGCCGCCTGACCCGCGGCTGGCGACCTCACGGTTCCCTTCGCCTCCCTTCAGTCCCACTCTAAATGTTAAATGTTAAGATGTGACCCCTCGAATCAGGGGTCACATCTTAACATTTAACATTTGACCTCGGCGGGAGGAATTCCGAAGCTTGCCGGCATGGCCAGACCGCTCCGCATCGAGCGCGCCGGAGGATGGTACCACTGCACGGCGCGCGGCAACGAACGACGTCCCATCTACCGCGACGACCGCGATCGGCGGCATTTTTGCGAACTGCTCGCCGAGATGGTGTCGCAGTTCAATGTGGTCCTCCACGCGTTCGTGCTGATGGACAACCACTTCCACCTCGTCATCGAGTTGCGTGAGCCCAATCTGAGCCGGGCCATGCAGTGGCTCAACGTCAGCTACAGCGTCTGGTTCAACCGCCGCCACAGCCGGGCGGGTCATCTGTTCCAGGGACGTTACCGGTCGGTGATCGTTGAGCCCGCCGCCTGGGCGCTGGCGTTGACCCGCTACGTGCACCTCAACCCGGTCCGCACCGAAGCCCTCGGCTTGAGCAAGGCGTCGCAACAGCAGATCCGCGTCGGGGCGGCCGGACCTCCCGATGCGGCCCAGGTGAAGGAGCGAACGACGAAGTTGCGACGCTACCGGTGGAGTTCCTATCGCGCCTACATCGGGCTGGCGAAGGCGCCGGAGTGGCTCGAGTGCGGCACGGTGCTCAAGCGGGGTGGGGGACCGGCGGGGGAGGAGCGGCGACGGTACCGGGAGTATGTCGAGGCCGCGTTGCGGGAGGGATCGACGCAAAAGCCCTGGGAGGAGCTGAAGGAACGGCTCGTTCTGGGCAGCCAGGAGTTCCTGGCGGGCTTGCGCGCAGGACTGGCGACGGAGGATTCGGCGCGAGAGGAGGTTCGGCGATTGCGGGAACAGCGGCCCGCGGTGAGCCAGGTCATTGAGTGCGTGGAGGCGCTGAAGGGGGAGCCGTGGGAGAAGTTTCGCGATCGGCGTGGGGACAGTGGCCGGGACCTGGTGCTCTACGCGGCGCGGAAGGCGTGCGGGTTGTCCTGGGTCGGGCTGGCCCGGGCGACGAACGTGGGCGCGTGGGCGGCGGCAGCGATGGGGGCGCGGCGGTTCGAGGCGCGGATGAAGGCGGGCGGGTCGGCGGCGGCGGACTACCTCAAGGTGCTAGAAATGTTAAATGTTAAGATGCGACCCCAAACCGGTTAACGGACCTGGCCGGTGGCGGGGTCGTAGCGGTACTCACGGCCGGCCGGCAGCTTGGGCAGCTTCGCCAGATAGCCTTCCTTTACCAGTTCCTCGAGGTTCTGCGGGTAGCGATCTTCGCCCGCGTGGAACTGCTGGATCGCCTGCCTGACTTGCGCCAGGTCCACCACTTGCGCCGAATGCTGCCCCGCCCGTCCCACCGCCCCCACGTAATCCACCGGCGCCGTCAGCGGTTGAGCGCTGTTCGCGGGGGCGTTGGTCGACGTCGCTGGCGCGGGGGCCGTGCTGCGACTGCAGCCCGTCGAGCCCAGCACGGTCACGAGTACGAAAGCCAGGAATTCGGTCTTCATGGTCGGAAACTACGCGCTTCGTCGCCGCGGGCCAAGTCCGGGAACCCGACCTTCCTCGCGCGCCTCACGCCGGGTCCGCGAGGGGGTGGCGGCATTCCCAAGCCGGTACCGGCTCGGGATAACCCTTGAGGGGGAGGGGCGGCAATGGGTGTGTGGGGGCGTCTGGACCGAGGCGTTCGCAGGTGGTGGCGTCGAGAAGGATCTGCCCGGGGCGGGCCTCGGCGCAGAGGCGGGATGCCAGGTTGACGCAACCGCCGAGGACGGTGTAGTTGGCGCGGTCGGCTGATCCCATCAACCCGGCAACGACCGGGCCGGTGGCGAGGCCGATGCCGATCTCGAGCGGTTGGGTGGCGGTGCGGTTCATTCTGGCGCGGACTTCGAGCATGCGCCGGGCGCAGGCCAGGGCGTGAGCGGGGGCATCGGGATCTGCGCGGGGGCGCCGAAGACGGCCATGAGGAGGTCGCCGACGAACTTGTCGACGATGCCCTGGTGGGCATAGACGACGCGGGTGAGGCCGGTCATGTGCTCGTTGAGCAGGGTGATGACCTGGTCGGGTGGCAGGCCGCGGGTGCGCGTGGTGAACTGGCGCACATCGCAGAAGAGCACGGTGACCTCGCGCGATTCACCCGCGGGCAACCGGTCGTCGCCGACCAGTTGGGTGGCGACATCGGCGTCGGTGACCATATTGAGCACCCGGCGATAGCGCTCCTTCTGCGCGAGGCCCTCGGTCATTTGGTTGAAGGAATGGACCAGTTGTCCGATGTCGTCCCGAGTGCGCACCGGGACGCGCACCTGGAAGTTGCCGCGGAGCACCTCGCTGGTGGCCGAGCCCAGTTCGCGGACCGAAAGGGTGAGGCGGTTGGCGAGGAGCAAACTGATGCCGGTGCCCAGGGCCAGGACAACCAGGCCGATCGAGAGGATGATCGACTGGAGGTGACGCTCGGTGCGCAAGGCGCTGGCCAGGCTGTACAGTTTCACCTGGTAGGTGTGGGGAAAGGTGGACCCCGGGTTGAGCAGGCGGAGGAAGACCCGATAGGTCTCGCCGTTGTGGGTCAACTGGAAGTCGGCTTCCCGGGGGGTTCCGGGCTGGGTGACGGTGCGCAACCGCGCGGCGAGGGCGGCCCGTAGCGGTTCCGGGATGGTGTGCGTGTGCAACTGGCCGTCGAGCCAGAAGCCGGTGAGGATGTCGCTGAGGTCGCGCATTTCCTCCGCGCCGTCAAACAGCGGGGCGCCCAGGACCACGGCACCGAGGGGTTGTCCGCGGGCGGCGTCGACGACGCGGGTCGTGACGACTTCGAGGAACGTGCGGCCGGCGGTGTCGTTGGCGGGGGCGAGATAGGCAACTTCCTGCCCGTTCGTGCTCGGCAGGGTGCCGGTGAGGGCCGCGAGTTGGTCATCGAACCTGCCAGGGCGCACCGGCGGGCCTCCCACGCGTCCGGAAGCCGGCGATTCCTCGGGACGAATCAGGTTGCCCTGGGCATCCAGGACGCGGAGGAAGGCCATGAGGGAACCGGGTCCCCGGGTGCGGCCAGGGCCGCGATCGCCGCCCGGGAACTGCGGTCCAAAGCCGGGCGGGCGGGGGCGGTCCGGGGTCTCGTCGGAGGGGTCGGGCCGCGCCGGGGCGGCGGGGTTGGGCGTGGCGGGGATGGACCGGGTGAAGAGAGCGTTGCGGGCCGCGGCGTAGATGGCGGTCGGATTGCCTTCGGCCAGGGCGGCTTGGAGGGTGGTCGAGGCGGCGATGTGGGCGCCGAGTTGCTTGATCTCGGCCAGGCGGCTGTTCTGCCGTTCGCCGAAGAACTCGATTTGGGAGCGGAACTGCTGCTGCAGGGCCTCGGCATAGGAATGCTGCAAGGCGAGCCGCGCGACGTAGAGGGTGGACAACGACACCCCCCCCACCAGCAGCACCATAGCGAGGATCAGCTTGACGCGGAAGCTGAGGGCGGGCAGTCGGGGCGAGTGCATGCAGGGTTTCAGGATGCCGCGTTGATTTCCGGCACCCCGGACCAGACGCCGCGCGAGGCGGCCGGGTAACACCCCCCGGAGGCCGCCGCGCGGGAGCAAAAAACGATGAACAATCGCCAAGCCACGGTATGCGGTCGGTGTGGCGGAGGGCCTATGCTGTCCCGCAATCGTAGCCAACGCGCGTACCAATTGCTGAGCCATGAAGACCCGAATCCTGTGCACCGCCCTCCTCGCCCTGACCGCCGGTGTGGTGGTTGAGGGGGCCGAACCCACGCCCGCCGAACTCCGGGCCAAAGCCCTGGACATGTTCGGCGTCCTGCCGGACAAGATGCCGGGCAGCGAACATGACACGCCGGCCCGCATCGAGCTTGGCCGCCAGCTCTATTTCGACAACCGCCTCTCGGTGAACGATTCACAGTCCTGCAACACCTGCCATCGCCTCGACGAAAACCGCGCGGGGGTGGACAACGAGCCCACGTCCGGGGGCGCCTTCAACAAGCGGGGTGACCGCAACTCACCCACCACGCTCAACGCCGGTTTCCACTTCGCCCAGTTCTGGGACGGACGGGCGGAGGATCTCAAGGAACAGGCCAAGGGGCCGGTCCTCAACAGCGTCGAGATGGCCATGCCGGACGAGGCCACCGTGGTCAAGAAGCTCAAGGCGGTCCCCGAGTACCGGCAGGGTTTCGCCAAGGCGTTTCCCGGCACGCCAGACCCGGTGACGTATGATCACATGGCGGAAGCCATCGCGGCCTTCGAGCGCACCCTGATCACCCGCGACCGCTTCGACGACTTCCAGAAGGGGGACGACCGGGCGCTGAGCGCGGCGGAGCTCAAGGGTCTGAATCTCTTCCTGTCGGTGGGCTGCACGACCTGTCACAACGGCCCGGTGATCGGTGGCAACAGCTTCCAGAAGGTGGGGCTCATTCACCCGTACGAGACGAAGGACCTCGGCCGATTCCTGGTCACGAAAGAAGAGGGTGACGAGTACCGTTTCAAGGTGCCCAGTCTGCGCAACGTGGTGCTGACCTGGCCCTACTTCCACGACGGCAAGCAGACCGATCTCCGCGACACGACGATCAAGATGGCGCACATGCAGCTCGACCGGAAGCTCGAACCGGCGGAGGCCGATGCCCTCACCGCGCTCATGCATGCCTTCACCGACAAGGCGCGCGCGAAGAAGTAGCGCCTTCCGACGCCGGGAAGGCTCCTTGGCCTCCTTGGCCGATGCGGCCATGCCCGCTGGTCTTGAACCGTGGAAGGTGCAGGCTGGAAGCCCGCACCACAGGTTTAGGGGTCCAGGCTGGAAGTCCGCACCACCGGTTCATGGAGCACCTCCCTCAGCCCAATCTCCGATGTTCGTAATCGGCGGAGAATCCAAGACGGGAAGTCCCTCCGCCGGTTACGAACATCGGGGATGGAGGAAGTCCCTGGTCCTGGATCAGCGCAGGGGCCATGAACCGACCTGGATGCACGCCCCTCCTGCGATCTCCATTCTGCCTTCGGCATTCCGGTTCTCGGGGAGCGGGACCAAGGTGCGCGTTGCCCTTCGTGGTTCCATCGGGCAGCATCGGAGCATCCCATGAGCGTGAGCGCCATTGACCGTGGGCAGCTTGGTCCGCGCTGGCGGCGGGTCGGCACCCTGGCCGCGTTGCTGGCCGTGCTGCTCGCGAGCGGGAGCCATTGGGTCGCGCTCCAGGCGGTGGCCTTCGGCAGCATGATCGTCCGGTACGCGCAGGAGGCGCCGCTGGCGGAGGCGATCGCGATGACCTTCGACGGCCAGCATCCCTGTCCGCTGTGTCGCGCCGTCCAGCAGGGCCGGCAGCAGGAGGAGAAGCAGCGACCGCAACTCGGTCTGGAGAACCGGTTCGAGCTGGGATTGCCCGCGGCGGCGACGTTGACCTTGCGGTGGGCTCCCCCGGCTTGGGACGTGCCGGCGTTCGAGTTCGCCACCTGGCCTTCACTTCCCCATCCCCCCACCGAAACCTCCGCCCAAGACCGTCTGATCCGGGACGCGAGTCCCGGCCCATGGCAAGTCGTGAGACGGGGCGTTGCAGGGTCGAAGGTCGAAGGTCGAATCGCGAAGTTCGAGGTTCGAAGTCCGAAGGGCGAAGTCCGAAGTCGGTGCAGCCAAGGCTGACTTGAGGACGCCGGCCTGGCGACTCCCCCGTCATTGATCGGGTTCTAAGACGGCAGTGTTATGAGCAATGGATGGAGGCGGAGGTGTGTGGATGAAAACGATGTTGTGCTGGAGCGGTTGGATGTTGATGGCGGGCGTGATTGGAGGCGCGAGGGTGCAGGCAGCCGGCGGAGCGGTGGGCGATCCTCCGCCTGAGCGCATGGCGCGAGTGGTGGTCGTGGGGTCGAATCTCCCGGCGCTCGAGGAGGCGTCGCTGGCGAGTGAGCGGGTCGAGGCTGGTTTCGTGGAGGCGGCGCCGGTGCAGGACGCGGCGGGTCTGCTCGAGGGCACGCCGGGCGTGGCGGTGGTCCGGAACGGGACGCAGACGGGCATGCCGCAGGTCCGGGGTTTGCATGCGGACCGGGTCAAGGTGCTGGTGAACGGGATGACGTTGACCCCGGCGTGTCCCAACCACATGGACCCGCCGCTGCATTACGTGGCGCCCTCCCAGGCCGCGTCGCTGCTCGTGTTGCCGGGCGTGACGCCGGTGCGGTTGGGCGGCGACAGCATCGCCGGCACGGTGATCGTGGAATCGCCGGGGCCACGGTTCGGGACGAACCGCGTGTTCCAGCCATTCGGCGAACTCACCGCGGGGGTGAACTCCTCGAACGATGGCTGGTCCGGTACAGCCCGCGCGGGGGTGGCCAATCGGGACTACAGCGTCGATTACGCCGGCTCGATCCAGCGGGCGGGCGACTACCGGTTCCCCGGTGGCCGGGTGCGGGCGAGCGGGTATGACATCATGCACCACCAATGGCGTGCGGCCGCCGACACCGCCCGCGGCGTCGTGACGGCCGAGGGCGGGCTAAGCCGGACGCGCGACGCCGGCACGCCGGCGCTGCCGATGGACATGATCGAGGACGACGGCTGGCACGCGGCCGCGAAGTTCGACGGCGATCTGACGGTGGCCACGCTCGAGAGCGGGTTGTTCTATCACGAGACGGACCATCGCATGGACAACTACACGCTGCGTCCGGCGGGTCCGCGACGGATGTTCTCGCCGGCGACCAGCGCCGATCTCGGGTTCAATGTCGGGACGGCACTCCCGCGCGGCGACCACGTTTACCGGGTGGGACTGGATTACCACGGCAACCGATTCGAGGCCTACCAGCAGAACGCGGACACGGGCATGCGCCAGACCACGATCAACGACGGGCGGCGCGATCGGCTGGGCGGCTACGGCGAATGGCAGGTGGACTTCGCCCGTCGCTGGCGGGGCCTGTTCGGCGCCCGGGCCGATGCGGTGTGGACGGAGGCGGGCCGGGTCGAAGATTTCTTCCCGGCTTCGCGCCCGGACGCCGAGCGTTTCAACCAGCAGCCACGGGCGTTCAGCGATTTGAGTGTGGACGCGACCGCGACCGTGCGGTTTGAGGCGACGGCCACCAGCGCCTACGAGGTGGGGGTGGCGCGGAAGAACCGGGCGCCGAACCTGATCGAGCGGTATCTGTGGACGCCGCTGAGTGCGAGCGCGGGGCAGGCGGACGGACGGACGTACTTGGGGGATCTGGGGATCGATCCCGAGACCACGTGGCAATTCGGCGCGAGCGCTGCGTGGCAGGGACCGCGCTGGCTGGCACGGGTCTCTCCGTTCTACTCACTCGTGAACGACTACATCCAGGGAGTGCCGGTCAGGCGCGTGGACGAAGCCGGCCGGCCGGTGCTGCAGTATGCCAACCTGGGTCGGGCAGACCTCTACGGGGTGGACGCGCGGGCGGCGTGGGAGTTCGTGCCCGCGTTGACGCTGGGCGGCACGCTGAGCTACGTGCGCGGGATCAACCGCGACAATGACGACAACCTGTATCGGATCGCGCCGCTGCGGGGGCGGCTGACGCTGGATTGGGAGCACGGCGGCTTCCACGCGGGGAGCGATCTGTCGCTGGTGGCGTCCCAGGACGACGTGGCGGCCTACAACGGCGAACCGACGACGCCCGGCTACGTGGTCTGGGGTCTGCGGGCGGGTTATCGCTTCAATCGCTTTCTGGCCCTCGAGGCCGGGGTCGAGAACCTGCTGGATGAGCGTTACGCGGACCACCTCGGCGGCATCAACCGGGTGGCGGGCAGCGACGTGGCGGTGGGTGAACGTCTGCCCGGTGCCGGCCGCTTCGGCTATGCGGCCCTGCGGTTCACCTGGGACTGAGGGCCGGTCCGGGTGAGCTGGCCAACCGCTCACTCCGCGTGGCGCTTGCGCAGCGACGCGCCGGATCGCATCCTCGCCGCGTGAGTGGCCCGAGCACGAACGCCTGTTGTCCATGACCGAACCTGCGATAACGCCGGAACTGGTGGCCCGGCACAACCTGACCCCGGACGAGTACGCCCAGATCCAGCGCATCCTGGGGCGCGAGCCGACGTACACCGAGTTGGGCATCTTCTCGGTGATGTGGAGCGAACACTGCTCGTACAAGAACACCAAGCCGCTGTTGCGCACCTTCCCCACGCGGTCGCCCCGGATTCTTGTGGGGGCCGGCGAGGAGAATGCGGGGATCCTCGACATCGGCGACGGCCTGGCCATTGCGTTCAAGATGGAGTCGCACAACCACCCGAGCGCGGTTGAGCCGTTCCAGGGTGCGGCGACGGGCGTGGGCGGGATTGTGCGGGACATCTTCACGATGGGGGCGCGGCCGGTGGCGGCGCTCGATTCGCTCCGGTTCGGCCCGATTCGGGAGGAGGACGCGCGGTTGGGACGCGACGTCTCGGGGGAAGCGGGAGTGGCGGACCTGCGGGCGGAAGTGGCCACGAACCGCCGTCTGTTCACGGGCGTGGTGGCGGGCATTGCGCACTACGGCAACTGCTTCGGCATCCCCACGGTGGCGGGCGAGGTGTACTTCGACCCGACCTACAGCGGAAACCCGCTGGTGAACGTCTTTTGTCTGGGCGTGTTGCGGCATGAACAGATCGCGCGGGGTGCGGCGCGCGGATTGGGGAACCCGGTCTTCTACGTGGGACCCGCGACGGGTCGCGACGGGCTGGCGGGGGCGGCGTTTGCGTCGCAGGACCTGACGGAGGAATCAGCCGAGCAACAGCGTGGGGCGGTGCAGGTGGGGGATCCGTTCATGGAGAAGCTGGTCTGCGAAGCGTGTCTGGAATTGCTGGCGACCGGGGCGGTGGCTGGCATCCAGGACATGGGCGCCGCGGGGTTGACGTGTTCGACCTGCGAGACCGCCGCACGCGCCGGCACGGGCATCGAGATCGAGCTGGCGAAAGTGCCGCAGCGGGCGCCGGGGATGACGCCGTACGAGATCATGCTGAGCGAGTCGCAGGAACGGATGCTCATCATCGTGCAGCGGGGGCGGGAGGAGGAGGTCAAGCGGGTGTTTGACAAGTGGGATCTGCCCTGGGCGGAGATCGGCGCAGTGACGGACACCGGCCGCATGGTGGTCCGGCATCACGGGCAGGTGGTCGCCGACATCCCGGCGCGGCTGATTGCCAACGAATCGCCCGTGTATCATCGGGAGGCGCAGGAACCGGCGTATGTGCGGGAGGTGCGGGCGTTCCGTTTGGACGGCGTGCCGGAGACGCGCGATCCGGTGGCCGACCTGCGCCGCTTGCTGGCCTGGCCGACGGTGGCCTCGAAGAACTGGGTTTATCGCCAGTACGACCACATGGTCCGCAACGGCACGGTGGTGTGCCCGGGCAGCGACGCCGCCGTGGTGCGGATCAAGGCCGACTCGCTGCCGCCGTTTTCCGCGGACCTCCAGGCGGCGGGGCCGAACCCGGACTTCGAGAAGTACCTGGCGATCGCGTCCGACGGGAACGGCGCGTACGTCTACCTCGACCCCTACGAGGGAGGGAAGGCGGTGGTGGTGGAGGCGGCCCGCAACCTGGCGTGTTCCGGCGCCCGGCCGCTGGGGGTGACCGACAACCTGAACTTCGGCAACCCGCACGATCCCGCGCTTTTCTGGCAACTGCGGGAGAGCGTGCGGGGCCTGGCCGATGCGTGTCGGGCGTTGCAGACCCCCGTCACCGGAGGGAATTGCTCGCTGTACAACCAGAGTCCGGCCGGGCCGATTGACCCGACGCCGACGGTGGCGATGGTCGGCTTGATTGAGCGGCGGGAGCACATCACGACGCAGTGGTTCAAGGACGAGGGGGATGCCATCATTCTGTTGGGGGCGTCGGTGGACCGGGAAGATCCGCTCCAGGGTCTGGGGGGCAGCGCCTATTTGCAGGTGATGCACGGCCGGAAGACCGGCGCGCCGCCGCGGTGCGATCTGGAGGCGGCCGGGACGTTGCACACGACGCTGCTCGGTTTGATCCAGACGGGCGTCCTCAAGAGCGCGCATGATTGCAGCGAAGGCGGGCTGGCCGTGGCGCTGGCGGAGTGCTGCATCAGCCAACTCGAGGGACGCAGCACGCCGCGGCTCATTGGCGCCACGATGGACCTGACCTCGCTGGTGCCCGGGGGCGTGCCGGTGCCGGGGGGCGGAGACCGGAGGCGCGGCGGAGGGTGCGGCGGCGGCGCCGGTCCGGCTGGACGCCCTCCTGTTTGGGGAGACCCAGAACCGGGTCATTGTCACCTGCGCGCCGTTGGACGCGGTGAAGGTGGTCGAGCGGGCCCGGTTGCTCGGGGTGCCGGCACAGCGGTTGGGTACGGTCGGCGGCGACTGGCTGGCGTTCAGGACCCCGGCGGGAGAGTGCTCGGTGCCGGTGACGGAGCTGCATGACCTGTGGTGGAACAGTCTGGGCCGGGTGCTGGCCTGAGTCGGGCGGACGCGGGACGGAGAGTCAAATCCTTTGTCAACGGGCGGATCGCGATTAGATTCGCGCCTTTACATGCTGGCGTTCACCGAAATCCAGTGGTGGCATTGGGTCACCTTCATCTTCGCGGTCCTGATCTTCCTCGCCTTCGATCTGGGGGTCTTGCATCGCGAGGCGAGGGCGATCCGATTCCGGGAGGCGCTGGCCTGGACGTGCTTTCTGTTTGTGATGGCGTTGACGTTCGCGGGCACGCTGGTGCCGGTGCGGGGGAAGCAGGAGGCGCTCGAGTTTCTGACCGGCTATCTGATCGAGCTGTCGCTCTCGATGGACAACGTGTTCGTGATCGCGGTCATCTTCGGCTACTTCAAGGTGCCGCTCGAGTACCAGCACCGGGTGTTGTTCTGGGGCATTCTCGGGGCGCTGGTCATGCGGGGGTTGATGATCTGGCTGGGGTCCGAGCTGGTGGCGGCCTATCACTGGACCCTGTACATCTTCGGGATCTTTCTGGTGATCACCGGCATCAAGATGCTGTTGGGAGACGATGAGCACATCGAGCCGGAGCGGAACCCGGTGCTCAAGTTTGCCCGGCGCCATTTCCGGTTCAGCGCGCGCTTCGACGGTCAGAAGTTCCTGACGTACGAGAACGGGCGGCGGGTGTTTACGCCCTTGGCATTGGTGCTGTTGATGGTGGAGACGTGCGACCTGGTGTTTGCGCTGGACTCGATCCCGGCGATTTTCGCGGTGACGCGCAAGCCGTTCATCATCTTCACGTCGAACGTGTTTGCGATTCTGGGGTTGCGGTCGCTGTACTTCGTGCTGGCCGGGGCCATCGTGTACTTCAGCTATCTCAAGTACGGGCTGTCGGTGGTGCTGGTCTTCATCGGCTTCAAGATGCTGGTGATGGACTGGATCAAGATTCCGATTGGCCTGTCGCTGGGCCTGGTGGTGGCGATCATTTCCGGCTCGATCCTCTGGTCGGTGGTGGATGCCCGGCGGCGGGGGTGCGCGCCTCCCTGCCGGTGGCCACCGATCCGCCGCCAACTGGCCAGGGTTGAGGTCTGGGCGAAGGACGGGTGCACGGAGAAGCTCCTTTGGGATCCTCCGCCATGCCCAGGGACCGTGAGCTCTGGGAGTGCAGGCGGGACGCCCGCACCACCGGTTCACGGCGCGACGCAACGCTCGGCAGGCGGCGGGTCGGCATCGCGACGGACGGCGATGTAGCTCTTGGTGGCGAGGCCGAGGAACCGCTCGCACAGGATCTCGCAGTCTGGAAACAGCGCCCGCATCTCGGCGAGGCTGAGCAGGCGGATCTCCTCGACGGTCCGGGCCACCTCGGCCGGAGAGGGACGGGTGAGCCAACCCCACGGGGTGAGCCAGCGAACCAGGCGTTTCTGGAGCGGGCGCGGCAGCCAGTGCACGAAGGGGGCCAGGTAGTGGGGCTCGAGGAAAAACTCGCGGGCGGGGGCTGACACCAGAGGGCGCGCCCCACGCGGCGGAGTTCGGCGGCGAAGGCCTGTTGATCGGCGTAGCTGCCCACGTGCTCGATGACGGAGTTCGAGTACACGATGTCGTAGGTGCCGTCAGCGAACGGGAGTCGGCGACCGTCGCCCACGAGCACCTGGATTTCGTTGGCGGGAGGGACGACGGGCTGCCAGGGCACGGGGGCGAGGTTCAGGGTGTCGATGCGCGCGACCAGGCGGGGGACCTCGGCCCAGCCCCACGGGTATCCGCCCACGTCGAGCAGGTGATCGGTGAGGCGGGGTTGGAGGGTGCGGACGAAGAGGGCGAAACGGCGGGCGCGCCAGAGGCGAAAGATGCGCGCGTAGAGGTCGTGAATGCTCATGCGTCGAGGCACTGAGCCCTCACGCGGGGCGCTGGGTCAGGCCGGGGCACTCGTGATGATCTGGTCATCGAAGCTCGGCACCACCTTCTGGCCGGGGGCGACGATGAGGAACTGCTCGTCGGGCCAGGGGCCATCGAGCCAGCGCTGGAGCAGGCCGAGGTCACCGGGGAGGGCTTCGAACTGCCAACCTTTCTCGCGGCAGATGCGCTGGACTTCGGCCTGGCAGTCGAGAGGGCGGGTGAAGTCGAAGTCGATGAGGGTGCCGTGGGTATAATGGTTGGCCCAGTCGCCCATGACCTCGAGCAGGTAGCGGGCCTGGTCTTCGCCGAACTTCTCGACCCAGCGTTGGTACTCCTCGCTGGCGACGGACAGGGTGCGGGCGGGGAGGAAGGTGCCATGGCCGGCACTGGCCTCGGCGGCGCGGCGTTTCGGGACTTCGAGCCAGCCGGACGTGAAGTAGTAGGTGCCGGGGCGGGCGGAGAAGCACTGTTGGTAGCGCTCTTTGGAACCGAGGAAGAACGTGATGCAGTCGTGGGCGCGGGGGATGATCAAGCGGGTGTGCGGGGCGCGCAGGTCCTGAGGATGCTGCTGCACAGGCCGTAGCCGATGAGGATGGCGTCGTACTTGGCGGCGGGCACCGCGTCGACGCGTCGTTGGATCTCGTCGCGTCCCTGTCCCGGGGTGTCATGCAAGCCCTGAGGGAGGAAGTCGAGGTCCACCACGCTGGGGCTGCGGGCGGCAGTGAAGCAGATCTCGCGGAGGGCGATTTCGCAGGCGATGACTTTCAGCCGCAGGGGAGGCATGGGGACAGGGGGCGGCGGGGGTGCGTCACGGGCGGCGGGCGACCCAACGAATGGCGTTGCCGAGGAACTGGCGGTAGGCCGGGTTCTCGTAGGCGAAGTGGTCGTGGCCGAGCTGCAGGAAGACGACGCGAGCCGGGCCGTAGGTTTTGGCCCAGGCCAGCTTCGGGCCGCTGGTAGCCTCGGTGGTGGTGAGCAGCACGGTCACGTCCGGGTGGACGTCGAAGAGGTTGTAGGTTTCGTCGTGGATGTCGAAGTCGGCGAGGCCGCGGGTCACGGGGTGGGTGGGGTCGGCGACGTGGACGCGGAACTTGACGTCGTGAAGCCACTGGGAGCGGGCCTTGGCCACGCCGTCGCGGACGGTGGGTTCGAGGTAATACCTGGCACCGATGATGCGTTCGTACTCGGGCCAGTTCTGGTAATTGGCGATGGCGTGGTGGGTGACGACGAGGCCCTTGCCTTCGGCAAGCCGGGCAAGGAAATCGGCCTTGGCCTGCTCGGAGATGGGCTGCCACATGTCGTAAAGGACCAGGACGTCCCAGGCGGAGGCGCGGTCGGCGGCGAGCCAGGCGTGGGCGTCGGGATGCGTGGCATGGGTGACGGTCAAGCCGCCGAGGGCGGCGAACATCTGGCGGAACTGGTTGGTTTCGTAATCGTGGCCGCCGGTGACGACCAGGACGCGGAGTGGCGGCGGGTTGTCGGCGGCGCAGGCGGACGAGGAGGTGGCCCGGCCGAGGACGCAGGCCATGGCCACGAGGCAGAGCGAGCGGATGGCTTTCATTGGTGCGTGCATGCAGGCCGAATAGGCGGAGTGGCGGGGTGGGGCAAGCCTATTCTTCGCGCCAGTAATCGAGGTTGATCTGGGGGAACAGCGGATCGAGCGACTCAATCTGTCCGAGCCACGTTTCGTCCACGGCCTCCTGCGTGATTTGGCGGTGGAGGGCACTGAAGCGGAGGAGGTGCTCACGGAGCCGCCGCCGGGCGTAACCCGGGCTGGTGCCGGTGTGCAGGATGAAGGGCCAGTCGCTGGACTGGGCGAGGAGCAGTTCGCGGGCGGCCTGCTGACGGGCGCGCAAGTCAACGCCGTGCGCCGGGGGCCAACGGTTGGCCAGTTCCGCCATCCGCCGCTGCGCCACGGCAAGGTGGCGTTGGATCCACTCATTCTTCTCGTTGAGCCACACGGCCAGGTGACCGCCTTCGCCCCAGCTCGAGGCGGCCGGCTGCACGAGTTGATGGGTGGCGTGCTGGGCCAGGTAGTCCGAAAGGCGTGCTGAAGGCGAACGACTCCGGGGTCCCGGTCGTTTCCCGGACGAAAGCATCGAGGAAATCAAGGCCTTCGTACCACCAATGTCCGAAGAGTTCAGCATCGTACGGGGGCGACGATGAGGGGCGGGCGCTCCATGAACCCGGCGAGGCGCTGAAGGCGACCGCGGTGGACCTCGAAGAAATGCCGTGCCTGGGACCGGGCCACGCGGAGCGCTGCGTCGGGCTCGTAAAGCTCGGTGGCACCCTCCGGACCGGTGATGCGGTGGTACTTGAGGCCGGTGAAACCGCGTTGGTCCGGGGTGGGCAGGTAGGGCCGGATGTACTCAAACTCGAGGTCGTAGCCCGCGTCCCGATAGAAATCGCGGTAGTGCGGGTCCCCGGGAATCCTCCTTGCCGGCTCCAGACCTGACGGGCGGTGTCGGGATCGCGGGCGAAGGCGGCCAGGCCGGTCGGGGTGAACACCGGGGCGTAGACACCGAAGCGGGGTCGGGGGCTGCCGTTGAGCAGGCCATGCGTCTCGAGAATGAACCAGCGCAGATTGGTTTCGAGCAGGACGGGTTCAACGGCCGGATCGTAAGCGCACTCGGGCAGCCAGAAGCCGACCGGGTCGACGCCGAAGCAGGCGCGGTGGAAATCGCGGGCGGTGAGGACCTGGCCACGGACCGAAGGCCGGTGATCCGCCATGAGCGGCAGGACGGCATGGGTGGCGGCGCAAGGGATGATCTCGATCCGGCGCCGCTCCTGGAGCTGACCGAAGGCCCGGACCAGATTGCGGTCCGCCTCGAGCCAGAGCTGTCGCAGCGTGCGCCAACGCTCGCGGTAATGCTCGGCGAGGCGGCGTCGGGCGGGCTCCCACCGGGTGCGGATCACCTCGCGCTCGGCCAACTCGATCAGGCCGGCCAGCCGCCCTTCGTAGCGGGCCGTGAGGAGCGGATCGAGCAGCATGGCCCCAAGCGTGGGGGACAGCACGAGGGTCAACCGGGCATTGAGCCGGTCGCGTTCCCAGGCCTGGAGCCGTTCGAGCAGCGGCAGGTAACACTCGGTGAGCGCCTCGAAGAACCAGCTTTCCTCGAGGAACCGTTCGTGTTCCGGGTGGCGAACGAACGGCAGGTGCGCGTGGAGAATCAGGGCGAAATGGCCTGTCATGGTCAGAGACGGATCGCGGAACGGCCGGCTCGCGGTGCGTTCAGCGAGCCCGTTGCTCGGCCGGCGGCGCCGTCAACGCCGGGCTGGTTGGATGCGGTCCCACTTCGCCGCGGTACGCCGTGCGGCGACGGAAGGCGAGCCGGGCCACCCGGGCATCATCACCGCGGACGGACACGGCCTTCGCCCGCAGCGCATAATCGCCATCCGGCAGCGCAAACCGGAGGGTGAAGGACCCGTCGGGTCGCAGCGGGATCGGTTCGCCATCGATGGTGACGTGGGCATCCGGCTCGGTCGCCCCATACACGATCAGTTCCGCGTTGACGTTGAACCAGAAGCCCGGCGGTGGCGGAGCCGGTGGAGGGGGCGGCTTCGCTGGACCAAAGGCTTGGCGGGCCGGGCGGGGCCGGGGGTTGCGGGCCGGCGACGCCGCCGGGGCGCCCTTCCCGTGGCGGCAACAAACTCACCGAACTGGGCAGGCCCAAAGCCTCCGCCAGGAGCGACTCGAGCTCGGCGGCGTGCGTCACCGACCAGACCGGCGGGGCTTCTTCGACGAACCTCACCTTGCAGGCAACCGCCTCGCTTCGCGGCCGGACCGCGCCCGCCCCGTAGGATGGTGTCGGAGGCACGGCCGGGGCCGGCGGAACGGCAGGCAAACCCAGGGCGGGGGCGGGTGGGAGGAGCGCCGGGGGAGGAGGCTGCGACTGGGGCCGGAAGGGGGGCAGCGGGAACAGCCGGCTGCGGGAGGGCAACCGGACCCGGAACTGGGAAAGGCCGTGGTTCGGTCGCGATTGCAGGTGCCGCCGGGACCGGGCTCGGCGGTGGAGGGGGCGGGGGCTGATACCACCGGGTTGTGGCGGGAGCGCCGGCGCGGCAGGCGTTGGGGGCGACGTAGCAGAGGGCGGTTGAGGGGAGACCGCTTCGAGCGCCGCTGGAGTTGCGGTGGGCGGCTTCGGCATCGGCGCCGGCGTCGCCGGTGGTGGCGGTTCCAGCGCGGTCGAGGGTGGCTCCGTCGCCGATGCCGTGGGTTCGACCGGCACCAGTTCGACAGTCACGAACCGCACCGCTTCACTTTCCGTGCTTTCCTCGGGTGGCGTGCGTGCGACCGCGGGTTCTGTTAACCGGCGCCAGGCTCCCGCCGGCTCCGCGCAACCCACCTCGGCCACATAGACCGTGTCCGGGTCGGTGACGGGCACGAAGACGGACTTCGCCCCGGCGGGCAACTCGATTTCCTGGTAGCGCTGGGCTGGGGCCGTGGCCGGTCGGAGGTGGAGGCAGAGCCGCCCGGTCAGCGAAGCGCGCTGCGCGGGGGTGAGTTCCCACGTCGCGTGGAGCGTGTGGGGGTCGCGGGCCCGGAGCCAGAGCCCCGCCAGTGCGTAATCCGCTTCGAGTTCGAGGTCCGCTTCGGTCGCGGGTTCCGCAGGCGGTCCGGGAAACTGGGGAGCCGCATAGCGGCGGCCCGGCCCGGACACGACCGGGGCGAGTTCGGCGTCGTCTTCCAACAGGATGGGCGGGATGGAAACCGTCCACGAGGTGGACGAGGCGGGGGAAGAGGGGAGGGGAGGCGGCGGCCGGGTGCCCGGCGGGGGTGCGGGTGCAGGCGGAAGGCTGCGCGTGGCGGACTTGGGGGTCTTGGCGGGGCCATCCGCCCCCCGGGGGAGCTACGCCTCGCCTTGGTAGGGGTTCTCTTCGCTGGCCGGGAGGCGGCGCTCGGCTTCGCCGGTGACGTTGGTTTGGTCTGCGGACGGGCCTTCGGAGGGGCCTTTGGGCGTGCGGGCTTCGCCTGGCTCGCCTTGGGCGGCTTTGGCGGAGCGACAGAGGGCTGCGCACGCGCTGCGGGGGCGGCAGCGGGCTTGCGTGCCGGGGGTCGGACCCGACTGGTTTTGCGGCTGGAGGCCGGGGAGGTCTTCGTTCGCGGCTTCATGCGCCGTTCGGATGGGGCGGATCGCATCCTCGACGGCGCCGACCATAAGAACGAGACGTTGGCGTGCGCAACCGAAATTCCCAGCTTTCCGCTCCGGTAGCTTATGCCGGTGGGCTCGCCTGGAAGTCGCCTATCCGCCGCGCCCACCGCCTGTTCGACCCGCCGGGTGAAGACCGCCCGCGCGGCCTCCGGCCCGGCGCGCGCCTCGAGGCGGTTGATCCTGGATTGTTGCCAGAGCGGGGAAGGCCACTGCCGCCAACACGAGGACGGCGACCAGGTCGAGTTGGGACGAGGTGACTTTCATGGTGCTCACTTCCGGGTGCGGTGTCCACGTCCGTGTTGCGCGGCGTCGGGGCGGCCGGCCCCAGGCTGATGCTGCGGATCATAGACCAGCTCGATCTCCGCGTAGAAACCGCCCGTGAGCATCCGGTCATGCTGCTGAACCAGGGCGGGCGTGATCCGCACGTCGCGCAGGCGCAGGCTGGGCAGCTCGGCCACGTAGGAATCCGTCCTGGCGTCCAGCCGGGCCGTGATGATGTCCGTGATGCGGATCGAGCCGGTCTCGCGGGCCTTGGATTTGAGATACTCCTCCTCGCCGGGCCGCACGGTGCGGTCGGTCAACTGGCATCAGAACAAGGTCCTTCACCAATACTTGTATGATGACGCCGGGCGGGTGCTGGGCGCGACCGACATCACCCACGCTCTCACCCTGACGAACGTCCTGGACGCCGCCGGGAACGTCCGGGTCTCCGTCCGTAACGCGGCCGGGGACCTGATCCCGCTCGACCGCCGAGCGTATAGCACGGCCGGTCAGCTCACCCTCCAGACCAACGCCTTAGGCGGCGTGACCGCCTACACCGAAACCACCAACGGCCAGGGCCAGAAGGTGAGAACGACCACCTATCCCGACGGTGGCACGCGCGTAGAGACCTACTTCAAGGACGGTCAGTTGGCCAAAGTCACCGGCACAGCCACCCAGCCAAGCCGGTACGAGTACAGCGCCGAGACCGACGACGGGATCTGGCGGGAGTACACCAAGGAGATCAAGCTCGATGCCAACGGCGACGACACCGGCGAGTGGACCAAGACCTACCAGGACATGCTTGGGCGGGGCTACAAGACGGTCTATCCCGACGGTGCCTCGAGCCAATCCTGGTACAACGGCCTGGGGCAGCTCTGGAAGGGCAGTTCGACCACGTCTGTGGTCGCGATGACCCAGACCTCGACCAACGGCCTGAGCTGGCAAACGGCGTACAAGGACCAATCCACGCCCGTCATCACAGCGTCGGTCCGCACCGTGCCGGACGCCGCCGGGAACTACACAGTCACCGTCACCTATCCGGACAACGCCTCCCAGGTCAGCGCGTACTCGTATGGCCGGCTCACCAGTGTCACCCGCAAAGACTCCGGCGGTGGTCAGGTGAGCCAGACCAGCTACCTCTATGACGCCCACGGCCGCACCGCGCAGGTGATCGACGCGCGCAACGGCACAACCACCTACACCTACAACCAAGCCGACCAGGTGGCGACGATTACCACGCCGGCGTCCGGCACGGGCGACCCGGGGCAGGTCACGACCACGTTCTACGACACGCTGGGGCGAGCCACCGGCTACCAGCATCCCGACGGCACCGCCAGCACGAACCTCTACTACCAGACCGGTCTGCTGCAGAAGACGTGGGGGTCGCGCAGCTACCCGGTCGAGTACACCTATGACGCGCAGGGCCGGATGCGGACGATGAAGACCTGGCAGAACTTCAGCGGCAACTCAGCTACGGCCACCACCCGCTGGAACTACCACCCGCAGCGGGGTTGGCTGGCTTCGAAGGACTACCCCGACGCTGCGACCGGCAATCCCCCGGGTACGGAAGGCACCGGTGGGCCGGTGTACACCTACACGGCCGCGGGCCGGCTCCAGACCCGGGTCTGGAAGCGCGGTGTGACCACCACCTGGACCTACAACGACGCCGACCAGCCCTTGACCGAGAGCCACTCCGGCGGGACTATGTCAAGTCTGGCCATGAACTGGTCCTACGACAACGCCCTGCGCCGGGACGTGCTGACGGCCAAGTACGGCACCAACGTCCTGCAGGGCGAGTACTTCCACCACGGCCAGAGCGTGCCCAACGCGACGGCCCAGTACCCGACGATCACGGTGACCAGCCAGTATGGCGGGCAGCAGAGCCAGTCGGGGGAGGTGTTTGTGCCGGCGGTGACGGAGAGCTTCGGGTACGATGCGGACGGGAACCTGACCAGTGACGGGCGCTGGACGTACTTGTGGGACGGGGAGAACCGGCTGGTGGAAATGAAGCGGGACACCTCGACGCCGACGCTGAGCTCGCGGCTGCGGCTGCTGTTTGAGTACGACCAGCAGGGGCGGCGGATTCGGAAGTACTTCTACACCCACAGCGGCAGCAGTTGGGTGGAGCAGCGGGACACCATTTGCCTCTACGACGGGTGGAACGTGGTGGCGGAGTTGGACGCCAACGCGAGCAAGGCGCGGCTGCGGACGTACGTGTGGGGGAGCGACCTCTCGGGCACCATTGAGGGGGCCGGGGGCGTGGGCGGGTTGCTCTGGGTGAACAACTACCAGGCGACCTTTGACGGCCAGACGCTGCCGACGGGGGTGCACTTCGTGGCCTACGACGGTAACGGAAACGTGCTGGCCTTGACCCGGGCCAGCGACGGCTCGGTGAGTGCGCGCTACGAGTACGGCCCGTTTGGGGAGCCGGTGCGGGTAAGCGGTGCCTTGGCCGCGGCCCAGCCCTTCCGGTTCTCGACCAAGTGGACGGATGCCGAGACCGGGCTGCTCTACTACGGGTATCGGTACTACAACCCGGTGACGGGCAGGTGGCCAAACAGGGATCCAATAGCTGAACAGGGTGGCCACAACCTCTACGGGTCCGTCTACAACGACCCGCTCAGCAGGATCGACACGAATGGACGCGAGATTGGCAGCATCTGTCCGAAGTGCGGTCAGTATTACGTGGGAGTTCACATTTGCCCGCCTTCGCCACAACCCGGCAGAGAAGGAACAAACACGAAAAGGCCTTTCGGCGGGACGTACCTGTTGCCCTATTGCTGCAAATCCAAGCAGGATCAGTTAAGCCCAATACCTGGGGTTTCGACGCCAGCAGACAAGCCAATGCCCGGGTTCGGCCCCGGTGCTGGGACGCACGTGGTTTATCCATTTCCAACCACTCCTCCCTCCTACGTTGGCAGTGCTGGGGCGGGACCCTGCATTGTCTTGGTAGTAAAGTGTCCGGGGTTTGTCGCCGTCTTTCATTTCACAGGAGGGGATTCGCCTGGGGGAACACTTGGCGGGTTCTCGTGGCCACTTGGCTGTAGCTCCATCATCTGCGGACTTGACGATGACCCCGACACGAATTGTCGTCGCAAGGATGTGAAGTCGGCCGCGAATGCGGCTGGACTGAACGTCGTAGGCGTATCGGGAAACTCGGGGTGCGGCGTGGCTCCCGACGGGAGTTGGTGGCAGTGGGGCCACTGATTGTTGAGGACCCAAGAAATACAACGTTGGTATGACGCCTTTCCGCGGACTGAGAATGGTGTTACAGATGGTCTGTTTGCCCATGGTGGCTGTTGGCATGGGATGGCTTATCGCAGACGCTGTGAACCGTGGCAACGACGTCAGATCTCGAGGCAGATTCAGTCAGATGGAAGTCGCGTTACTGAGTTATCATCAGGAGCATGGGGTCTTCCCGCCAACCAAGTACCAACCTGTAGCCGGTGGGCCGATTCATAGCTGGCGCGTACTGATACTGCCATACACGTCCCCGGGCTTTATCGAGCGGTATCCTAAGTACGACCTTTCTCAGGAGTGGAACAGTCCAGCTAATCTCGCGGCGTTGGGTCGTATGGCGCCCAACTTTCTCAGAATAGCTGGCGAGGGTAGCAGTGCCCATTACATCGCAATGGGAGATGGCGACGAGTGGCCTTCGAGAAGGCCATTGAGAGCTCATTTGATTACAAAGGACAAGGATCGATTTCTGCTGGTCGAGTATCCTGCGTCTGATATCCATTGGATGGAGCCAAAGTACTAGTCAACCCAGTCTTCGATGAGAAGCATCCGGGCCAGTCAAGTACTTACAACGCTTCAGCACTTGTCGGGTGTCAGGATCGGTGTTACCTCGACAAACAGAGAAAGTGCGAGGGCATGCTGCATGCTGAAAGGCACGGCTGGCGGGCAGGGGTGTGACAACATTGACGTAGGGGGATCCGTGAGGGGGTTGGCGGGGCTGCCAGGGGCGCTAGCGGAGATAGGCGTGCATGAGTGGCCGCAGCTTGGCCAGGCCTTCGGTCCACTCCCAACGATGCAGCAAGGCATCCTGCAGCCATCGGGTAAACTGACTGCTCCAGCGAGTGATCCGTCGCAACACCCGCACCCAGGGCGACACCGACCGGCCCCGCGACTTGGCCACGCGTTCCCGGGCTTGAAGCGCCGCCTCGTACTTGACCTCGACCTTCTCGTCCCGCAGGCCTTCCTCCGCTTCCAGCCTGGTACTGAGGAGAATCAGCAGATTGTGCACCAGGACCAGAAACTCGTTTTGCACCTGCGCCGGCACCGGCCCCGCCCCCCAGGCCCGCGCCTCGGCCAGGAGGTTCTCACAGACGTCAAAGAACTTCTCGATGTCCCAGCGCAGTCGGTAGATCTGGGCGATGATCCCCGGGGGCAGGTGAAACTCGGTGGTCAGCAACTCATAGACCGTCCCACTCTCCGGATCCCGGTAGCGGATGCGCCGAAACTCCCCCGCCTCGCTGAACCACACCCGCTCATCGCTCAGCACGCCCTGG
This sequence comes from Verrucomicrobiota bacterium, assembly GCA_027493615.1. Classification (GTDB taxonomy): domain Bacteria; phylum Verrucomicrobiota; class Verrucomicrobiia; order Limisphaerales; family J093; genus DSVZ01. The sequence continues at coordinate 627,875 of JAOSKK010000023.1, read as the reverse complement.
TTGGGGGGATACTTCCGGTCCCAGCTCAGCGGGCGGGATTCCCGAACCACGAGGTTCTCCTTGGTTCGCGTGATCACCGTGAAGCCCCCCTTGAACTTGGCGCCCCGCAGGAAGCCGAAGTCCACCGCCACCGGATCGATCACCAGGATCGTGCCCCGGGCCTCCGGTCGCCAAAGGAAGTCCCTCCAGGGACAGGCCTTGACCGCCGCCCACTCATGTTGGTGCCCGTGGGTCTGGGTCAGCACCCGCGCACCGCCCGTCCGCAGATCCCGCAGGAACACCCCGGTCAGCGTATCGGGAACCTTACTCTCACCACGCCGGGTGAGCGCCGCCGGCTCATGGCTGCCATGGCGGATGTCGTGTCCGTCCAAGGCCAGAATGTCCCGGCCGTGGAGTTCGGGGAAGGCCGCGAAGCGATCACTCGGCACCCGCAGTTGCCAGGAGACCGCCGTGTTGAGTTCATGCGCCAGCTTCAGCCGCCGCCGGCTGCGACAGGCTCCGAAGTAGGCCTTGAGCGAGACGTCACTCACCTCGCACTGACGCACCGACTGGAGAAACGAGCGCCCCGAAGGATGGTAGGTGTTGATGCGTCGCACGCCCAGCGTGAGGAACTCGGCATCGCTGTAGTCCAGGTCCTGACGGTAGTGTTCGAGCGTGGGCAAGAGCTCCAGCGCCGGGGAGAGGAAGGCATCGTGAATGAGAAGACTCATGAGGGCAGAGAGTCTATGCCCTGCGGGCGCCAAAGGCACGAACAACCTGCAGAAAACTCTCTCAACTCTGCCTCCTTGGTCCCAGCGCCCAATGACCCTATAAACGGTCGCTGTCTGGTTGGGCCCTCCGTCCACTCCCCACCCCTTACGACGCCGTGGCGCCCCTGGCGGCGCGGGAAAAGGGCTTCTGGTAGGTGGGCGGTTCGACCCAACTTTCCTGGCTGTCTGACTCTCTCCCGCGACCGGTTTCCCAATGCCCCACGCGACGCCGGAGTGCCCGCTGGCTGGGCTTGCCGCCTCCCCTGACAAGATACTATGCACGCGAAGATCTCGAGCTTCACTGCCTGTCACTGTGCCGCCACGTGATGGCAGTGTGGCCCCTGCAATCTTTCCTGTTGGTAACACCCATCGGTGTCAGGCAATCGGGCACCTTTCGTCAGAGTCCCTTGGTTGATGAAGCCAGTGTGTCCACGAAAACCCGTCGAACCCCCATGCGCTTCACCGTGAGACTCCATATTCGGTGGCTTCATATGCGGCCGTGCGCCGCAATCACCGGTATGACAACAAGCGGGGCTGCGGCACGTGTGCGTGGCATGGCTGGAGCAATGTGCGTGTTGTTGACTGGCTGCGGCTCACAGTATGACGCTGCGGAACCGGAAGCAGAGTCTCAACGAAATCTCGCACCGAGAGACGCAATGGCTGACTACACACCGTCGAAGGGTGAAGTGGAGGCAGTCACTAACTTGGCCAGTGCGATCAGAGAAATTCGAGAACGGTACGGCACTCCGATGGACTGGGCCTTGAATGCGGCAAGGACTAACTCCGAGCCGAAGCAGCTACGAGCGTGGGCGTTAGAGGCGCTGGCCAAAAACAGTAATCGTGGTGTGGATGCGTGTGCTGCCATCACGGATCTGCCTGAATGCGTTAAGCAGTTACATCCTTGGGGGGCGTTCCAACGGTGCTCGTGTACACGGCCAGTCCCATACCTCCCGCAAAGTGTGTCCAACTCATTTGGGGGGGTGGGTTTGGAAAGTACGGGTTGCTTATTGGGGACGAGCAGTTTAGACCGCCGACCAATTGGGTTACGAAAGAATGGGTCCCGGGTATCTTTGGGTGGCAGACGTCGGAGTGAGCGCAACGTCTGCATTCAGTGTGCAGGGAAATGGAAGGCGGGGTGCAGTGAAGCCGAGTGAAACCGACTGGAGTCTCTAAGCGGCAGTGTGTATTGGCCTGATCTCGATGGTGACCGGATCGGGCGACCTGGAGGACATGAAAGCGGTGGGTCGAAGACAGCACGAGCGGGGAAGGAACACCCTCGCCGGTCCTGCGCGCAGGAGCATCGAGCGACTGAGCGGAAGCCACGCCTCCGACGGCACCCGCTACCTTGATCTGGCGGGCCGCCTCGCGCAGGATCTCCCGTAAGGATCTGGAGCATCGGCGAGGGCGTCTTCGATCTCAGCCGGGAAGGCCGTGGCGTAGGCCACCGCGGCGTGCATCTTGGCCTCGGGCCTCTGGAGATGGGCGGCCGCCTTGGGCACGTCGCGCTCGAAGGACCGGAGCACCGCGATGGCTTGCCAGACGGCCAGGCGCGTCCCTTGGATGTAGGCCTGCCGGCCGGCGCCCGAGCTGCGAAAGTCGATGAACGCGAAGGCCGCGCGGTGAAGGCTTTCCCCCGACCAGTCCGGCCCCGACCTCGCTGGCGCGTCGTCGCAGACGGCGGGCCATCTGGCGGAGGTGCCTCAGATTTCCAGCCGGTCAGCCTTTGGGCTCAAAACGGGTGACATCCTGGAATTTGTCGAGGTCGCGGTCGAACGAGGCCACGGGCAGTTTGGACTCGGCTGCGGACGCCGCCAGATACGCATCGACCAAGTGAACCCCGGTCTTCTGAACCCGTTCCAACGCGTCGAGCAGGCGTTCTTTCTCCGCCAGGCGCACCCCGGATCGTTTGACGAACTCAAGCAAGGTCGCAGCGACTTCTTTGCGCGGCTGTCGGTAGAACGATTCCAGGGTGAAAGCCGTTTCCGCGAGTACCAGCGGGGAGACCTCCAGGACGACATCGCAGCGTTCGGCGCTGGCGATGAGTGCCGATGTGGCCGCGAACATCTCGGCCGGCTCGCCGGTGAGGAAGCGCAGCAGAATGTTCGAGTCAACGTGGTAGCGCTGGATACTCATCGGCGCTTGGGTTTGATGGATTCCGAGGCCCAGGCCGCCGTCGCCGCCTCGGTTTCCGCGGCGATGCTGCTGAAGGGCACGTCCGATTTCAAAGACCCGGCCAGTTCCATGACGCTGGGTACGGGTCGGACGACGGCCGACCCGTCCTTGCGAACCTCCCAGGCCAGGCGCTGGCGTGGGGCGACGCCCAGGGCTTGGCGGATTTCCAGCGGCACGGTGGTTTGGCCTTTGTCGGTGAGTGTCGAGATCAACATGGCGCTAGCTTGCCACAGACGACGGCATTACGGCAATCGTCACATTACGATCCTGACGAGTAATGCCTGCCGTCCTGGGTCGGGTGGAGGTTCAGTCGGTGGTGGTCGCGAGTTCCGTCCACGGAGGGGTGGTTCCGGAATTCGTAGCATCGCACTCTGCCGGGGAGACGATGGTTGCGGAGCAGGACGAACCCATGCGCTGCCGGGTCAAACGGTGAGACCTGCGCATCGGCCGCCTCCTTCATAGGCTTCCCGGCATTTGCTGCGCGATCTCCATTCGGTCATGTAGGACTCGAACAATCACCACATCGGCTTCACGGATAGCGTAGGCAACGAAATGCCGCGGGCTTCTGACGAACTGGCCATCGACAACAGCACGCATGCGGCTATGCCTCAGATGGTAGAGCCGGATGCCTGGCTGCAAAGCGGATAGCTCGTAGGAGTGTTGGAGCTTTGGATTTGCAGCGATCTCAGACAACCCGACTCCGATGAGCTGCCTGTAACGGGGAGCGGCTGCGCGACCGAAGTTCCCGGAGGACCACTGCAGGGCATCCTTGATGTCCTTCCTGGCGGTTGGGAAATAGCGCCACGCCATTCATCAGACCTGGTCGCGGAGCTCACTTGACGCCTCATCGGCGCACTTCTCCAGGAAGCTCTCGAGATCACCGATTTCCACTGGAGAACCCGAATTCAAGCCGGCCTGAATCTCTTGCCGCAGCCTGGCGAGGCGCAACGCTCGCTCTTCCTGTTCCCGCGACATGGCGGAAAGGCCGCCCGGTGAACCTCGCTGGCGCTCTTCAATGCGCCGGTCTCCACGGCCTGCTTAACGAACCGGTCGAGTTCAGGCGTGAGATTCACGCAGACGACTACACCATGACCCCGGTAGGCGCCCGGTCGCGAAGGCTGGAGTCCGATCCCGCAGATCAGGCCACCAATCGCCGGAGCGACGGGGCGGGGAACCGCTGCCGCGGCGAAGATCCGGCGCGATCGAGGAGCAAGAGCAGGAGCAGGAGCAAGAGCAAGAGCAAGAGCCGGAGCAGGCGATGCGCCGTGAAACGTGGGACGGGCGTGGGCGGCCGGGAATCTCCTTGACCCCGTGGTGAAGCCGTCCTTAAGCTCCGGCCGTGCTAGGCAAGCTTCATGTTCGAGCAAGTTAAGAGCCTGTTTTCCAACGACATTGGCATCGATCTGGGGACGGCGAACTCCCTCGTTTACGTCAAGGATCGCGGCATTGTGTTGCGGGAACCCTCCGTGGTCGCCATCCAGGCGGGGACGAACAACGTGTTGGCGGTGGGCGAGGAGGCGAAGCGGATGCTGGGGCGGACGCCGGGCAGCATTGTGGCGATCCGGCCGATGAAGGACGGCGTGATTGCCGACTTCGACGTGACGGGGGCGATGCTGCGCCATTTCATCCAGCGGGTGCATCATCGGAAGCCGATCGCGCCGCGGGTGGTGGTGGCGGTGCCCTCGGGCATCACCGAGGTCGAGCGGCGGGCGGTGAAGGACTCGGTGACGCACGCCGGGGCGCGGGAGGTGTACCTGATCGAGCAGCCCATGGCCTCGGCCATCGGGGTCGGGCTCCCGGTGCACGAACCGGCCGGGAACATGATTGTGGACATCGGGGGCGGCACGTGCGAGATGGCGATCATTTCGCTGGCCGGGATTGTCTACAGCCGAAGCTTGCGGGTGGGCGGCGACGAGTTCGACGAGACCATCGTCGCCCACATGAAGCGCGCACACAACTTGATGATTGGCGAACGTACGGCGGAAGAGATCAAGATCCGCAGTGGCTCGGCCTATCCTTTGGAGCAGGAACTGACGATGGACGTGAAGGGCCGCGACCTGAGCACCGGCCTGCCCAAGACCATCACGATCCGCTCGGAGGAGGTCCGCGAGGCCTTGAAGGAACCCCTCTCCAGCATTCTTGAAGCAGTGCGAATCACCCTGGAACGGTGCCCCCCGGAGCTGGCAGCCGACCTGGTCGACCGCGGGATTGTCCTGGCGGGCGGCGGCGCCCTGCTGCGCGGCATCGACCGCCTGGTGGCCGAGGAGACCTATCTCCCGGTGCACATTGCGGACGACCCCCTGACCGCGGTGGCGGAGGGGACCGGGCGGGTGTTGAGCGAGCTGCAATTCCTGAAGCGGGTGGCCTCCTCCGCCACGTGAACCGGCCGCCGGCCGGCGTGCGTTCGCCCCGTTGGCATGACGGGGTGATGGATGTTTAGAAGGCCGCAGTTGATCGCTCTGAGCAGCGTGGTGCTGCTGGTGCTGGTTCTCTTGAACCTGCCCGAGCCCGTTGCCGCCCGGGCCAAGCTCGCCGTCGGCAGCCTGTTCCTGCCCCTCTTCGGACTAGTGGGCTCGGTACAGACCGTGGCCCACGAGGTGAGCCGCGCCGTCCTGCCGCGCGCCCTGCTGCTGCAGGAGGTGGCCGAACTCCGCCAACAAAACCGGACGCTCAGCGTCGAGTTGGCGCGCGTTCAGGCCGCGGAGGAGGAGAATCGGAGGTTGCGCCAGATCGTGGGCTGGCAGCAGCTCAGCCCGTGGAAATCCAAAGCCTGCCGGGTGATCGCCCGGGACACCGCGAGCTGGTGGCGCACGGTGCGCATCGAGCTCGGCAGCCGGGACGGAGCGAGGCCCGGGTTGCCGGTGGTGTCGCCCGAGGGACTGTTGGGTCGGGTCGATACCGTGGGGCTGGGGATTTCGGAGGTGGTGCTGGTGGGTGACCCGAAGTGCCGCGTGGCCGTGGTGGTGCGCGAGACCGGCGAGACGGGGGTGTTGACGACGCTCGCCGCGGGGGTGCTGGACCACCGGCTGGTGGACCTGACCCATCTGCCGCGAAACGCCGCGCTGGTGCCGGGGCAGACCGTGGTGACCAGCGGACTGGGAGGTTTCTTCCCGGCGGGCATTCCGGTCGGGACGGTCGTGGACACCCGGAGTGTGGGGTACGGGCTGTACGCGGAGGCGCGGGTGAAGCTGGTGGCGGACACGAGCCGCCTGCGGGAGGTGCTGGTGATCTGGCCATGAAACGCGCCCGATTCCTCATCCTGCTTGTGCTGGCGTTCCTGGCGGTATTTGCGCAGGCCGCGTGGGCGGGGCCGCGGGTCTGGCTGGGCAGCCCGATCAACCTGGTGCCCCCGTTGGTGGTGTACGCGGCGCTGCGGCTGAGCCTCGCCGGAGTGAGCGGCCTGGCCGTGGTGGCGGGGTTGTGGTTGGACGCACTGTCGGCGAATCCGCTGGGGGTGAGCATCCTGCCGCTGTTCCTGGTGGGACTGGCCCTGTGGCAACAACGGGACCTGCTCTTGCGGGAACTGGACTACGCGCAGGTGTTGCTGGGAGCGGCGGCGAGCGCGGTGGTGCCCGTGCTGACGCTGGGGCTGGTCTTCGGCAAGGGACTGCATCCGGATGTGGGTTGGGATTCACTCTGGCAACTGGTGGTCCTGGCCGTCACCGGCGGGGTGCTCACGCCGCTGGTGTTCCGGCTCATGGACCGGCTCGAAACCGCCTTTCTCCATCCTCCGGCCCCGGCCCTCCCTTTCCGGACGGATCGCGATCTCAAGCGGGGTCGTTACTGACGCGAAGCCATGCTGGTAGTGGACCAACTGCGACGAGGCGACCATCGGTTGCGCTGGCTGGCGCTGGCGGTGTGCGCCGGTCTCGGGGTGCTGCTGGCGGGGCTTTGGTACCTGCAGGTGGTGCAGTCCGAGTACTACCGGGAACGCATGCGCAACCAGACGTTCCGCACCGTGCGGGTGCCGGCTGTGCGCGGCAAGATCCTGGACCGGCACGGACAGGTGCTGGCCGACAACCGCCCGAGTTACCAGCTCAACCTTTACATCGAGGAGTTGCGACCGCAGTTCGTGGCCGAGTACTGGCGGCTGCGGGCGATCCTGGTGGCCGAGCGGCTGGCCCAGCGTGCCGCCGCCTCCCCGACCCGGCCTGCCGGCGTGTGGGACGGCTTGCTGGACCGGTTTCGGTCCCGGGGGCCCACGATCCGGCCGGGGCGCGACGACATTCAACAGCTCAACACGCAGGCGCGCTACCACGTGGTCAGCAACACGGTGGCGAGAATCGCCGCCCTCCTGGGCACGCCCCTCGAGATCCAGCCGAAGGACTATCTCCGGCACCACTTCCAGTGGCCTTACCGGCCGTTGCCGATCCTCGAGAACCTGACGCCGCAGCAAGTGGCGCGCTTCCTCGAGCAGGCCCCGGTCCTGCCCGGGGTGGACCTCGAGGTTCAGCCGATCCGCCACTACCCCCACGGCCCTCAGGTCGCGCATGTGCTGGGCTACCTCACGCGCGACGACCTGGCGCGCGGGGACGAGGAGGAAGGCTTCAGCTACAGCCTCCCCAGTTATCAAGGCGCGGTGGGTCTCGAGGCAGGCTATGACCAGGCATTGGTCGGGCGGCCCGGCATTGAGTCCATCGTGGTCAACAGCCTCAGCTACCGGGAGAGTGAGACCATCTGGACGCCCGCGGAGGCGGGGATGAACCTGACCCTCACCCTCGACCTCGAATTGCAGCTCGCCGCCGGGCGGGCCCTGCAGTCCGCCGGACCCGACACCCGCGGCGCGGTGGTGGTGTTGGATGCGACCAACGGCGATGTCCTGGCCCTGGTTTCTGCGCCTGCGTATGATCCGAACGCCTTTCTGCAGGGCATCAGCCAGGCGGATTGGACCAATTACCTGAACCACCCCACCCTCCGGCCGATGCTGAACCGGGCCACGCAGGGCGCCTACCCGCCCGGCTCGATCTTCAAGATGGTCACGGGCCTGGCCTGTCTGGAGGCCGGACTGGACCCCGCTGCGACGTACGAGGTGCAGCCCAACCCCCGCCTTCCCGGCCGGGGCGCGTACTTCGTCGGACGTCGCCTCATCCGCGACACGGCGCCACCCGGCGAGTACAACTTCCGCCGCGCCCTGCTGCGCTCGAGCAACGCGTACTTCATCCATCACGGTCTGCAGACGGGGCGCGACGCGCTGCTGGAGATGGGCAAGCGGTTCTTTCTTGGGGAACGCATCGGGCTGCCCTTGCGGCAGGAGGCGCGGGGTTTCTTCCCGTACCCGCGCGAGGTGCGCTGGCAATGGACGGAGGGCAACGTGGCCAACGTCTGCATCGGCCAGGAAATCACCGTCACGCCCTTGCAGATGGCGGTCCTCACCGCGGCCGTGGCCAATGGCGGCCGGGTCTATTGGCCGCGGCTGGTGTTGCGTCTGGATCCGCCCGAGCCGGGGGTCCAGGCGTTGCCGGTGGTCTTCGAGCCGCGGGTCCGGGGGAGTTGGGGGTGCGGCCGGAGAACCTCGCGATCCTGCGGGAAGCCATGCTGGCCGACACCGAGGAACCGGAAGGCACCGGCTACCGGGCGTTTCGCGAGCGCGATCGCAAGTCGCCGGCGCTGCGTCACCTGCGGGTGGGCGGCAAGACCGGCACGGCCGAAATCGAGCAGAACGGTCAGGTCGTCGAGTACATCACGTGGTTCACGTCGTTCGCACCCTACGAGAACCCCCGTTACGTCGTGGTGGTGATGGTGGAAGGCGGCGGCTCGGGCGGTGGCACGTGCGCCCCGATCGCGCGCCAGGTGTATCAGGCGATCGAAAACCGCCTCGCGCTGGGGGCGTCCGGGCAACCGGCGCCGCTGGCCTTCGTGGTCCCTCCGTGAGCGTCGCCGCACGGCTTGCCGCCATGACCGCCCCCCCTCGAATCAAACGCGAACGCCGGCTCGAATGGCCGATGTTGCTGGCAGTGGTGGGCCTGATGGGGATCGGCGCGCTGTTTGTCGCGAGCGCCACGCTGGGCGGGGAAGGGGGGATCAGACGCCGTGGCTGCGGCGCGGGTATGTGCGGCAGATCATCTGGTACGGCCTGGGCAGCGGGCTGGGCGTGCTGGTGTGCCTGCGGTCGTACCGGGGGTTGTCGCGCTGGTCCCTGGTGGCGTATTGGGCCGCCATGTTGCTGCTGGTGGCGGTGCTCATCCCGGGCATTGGGAGCACGCAGGGTTGGGGGCGCGCCGCTGGATTCTCCTCGGGCCCTTTCAATTCCAGCCGTCGGAGTTTGCCAAGATCGCGACGATCTTCGCGCTGGCGAGTTATCTGAGCCGGCCCGCGCCGGAAGTGGCCACGCCCGGGCTGTTCTTCAAGAGCCTGGGGCTTTGTCTGCTGCCGTTCGTGCTGATCCTGCGCGAGCCCGACCTGGGGTCGGCGCTGGTGTTCCTGCCGGTGGGGCTGGTGATGATGTTCGTGGCGGGGTGCCGACGCGGTTCTTGTGGCGGCTGGTCGGGGGTGGGTCGGTGGCGGTGGGGCTGTTGCTGGCGGACATCCTGTGGGCGCCGACGAACTGGCAGGTGGTCCAGCTCGAGCCTTACCAGAAGCGAAGGCTGATGGTGTATTTCGGGCAGGGTTTTGCCCCGGCCAACGCGACCGAGGCGGAACGAGCCCGGGCCTGGCGCGAGTACCGGGACGCGTCGCACAACGTCGAGCAGGCGCTGATCTCGGTGGGCTCGGGTGGCCTGACGGGCAAGGGCTGGCGGCAGGGGACGCAGAACGCCCTGGGTTACCTGCCGCGCGCGGTGGCGCACAACGATTTCATCTTCTCGGTGATTGCCGAGGAGAGCGGGTTTGTGGGGAGCGCCACGGTGCTGGCGCTCTACAGCGTGATCCTGTTCACCGGCCTCAAGATCGCGAGCCAGGCGCGCGACCGGCTGGGGCTCCTGCTGGCCGTCGGCATCGTCTCCCTCTTTTTCTGTCAAGTCTTCATCAACATCGGCATGAATATCCGGCTGATGCCGGTGACGGGCATTCCCCTGCCGCTGCTCAGTTACGGCGGTACCTCCGTGGTGTGCGCGCTCCTCGCCATCGGCCTCCTCCAAAACGTGCAGTTGCACCGCCAAACCTGAGTTCCCCCTATGAGTGACCGCAGTTTTTCCCGCCGCCGCCGCGTGCAGCGCTTCCGCCCCGGCCGCGGCCAGATGTTCAAACCTGAGCGCGCCGCGCTCGAAGCGCGCGCCGAGGCGCTTGGCGAGCGAGCCTCCGAGGAGAGCGTCTTTGACTTCCGGCGCCACGAGAAGGAGATCCACCAGGCGCAGAACCGGGCCGCCGGTCTGCCGGAGAACGCGGCCGAAACCGACCCCACCACGGTGGCGGCTGAACGGGAAGGGGCCGGCGTGCGCGCGTATCGCCAGCCGCATCTCGAGGTGCCGGCCGAGGTGGAGGAGGAGACCACCGCCGAGGTGACCAAGGCGCCGACGCTCATGGGCAGCCTCAAAGCCGCCGCCCAAAAGGTCATCCGCCGCGTGCAGCGCCTCGTGCAGCCGAAGGAGCGCAGCCACAAGGAGGTCATCATCAACGCCGAATCCCTCGAAACCCGCGTCGCCGTCCTCGAGGAGGGCCGGCTCGAGGAGTTCACCATCGAGCGGACCGAGGAGGAACGGCTCGTCGGCAGCATCTTCAAGGGACGCGTGCGGAACCTCGAGGACGGTCTCAAGGCGGCCTTTGTGGACATCGGCTTCGAGAAAAACGCCTTCCTCCATTACTGGGACATCGTGCCTGCCAGCTTCGACAGCAATGTCGAACTGGTCGAGCGCGAGGACCGCCGCCGCCGCGAGAAACCCAAGGTGACGCAGAAGGACATCCCCCGCCTCTACCCGCCCGGCACCGACATCGTCATCCAGGTCAGCAAAGGGCCGATCGGCACCAAGGGCCCGCGGGTCACCACCAACCTCGCCTTGCCCGGCCGGTTCCTCGTCCTCCTGCCCAACTCTGACCAGTGCGGCGTCTCGCGCAAGATCGAGGACCCCGAGGAACGCCAGCGGCTCAAGCGGATCGTGCGCAAGCTGACGCTGCCCGACGGCATGGGCGTCATCATCCGGACGGCGGGGGAGGGACAGCAGGCGCGGTATTTCGTGCGGGACCTGGCGCTCTTGCTCGAGGAATGGAAGGTCGTCCAGGACCAGATCAACACCCAGCCCGCGCCCTGCTGCGTCTTCCGCGAGCCCGACCTCATCGAGCGGACGGCGCGCGATTTCCTGACCGACGACGTCGAGCGGATCGTGGTGGACAACTACGCGGACTACGAGCGGATCCGCACCCGGATCAACAAGGTGTCCCGCCGCTCGGTCAACAAGGTCAAGTTCTACAACGAGTCCCAGGCGGTGTTCGACCGCTTCAACATCACCCGCCAGCTCCAGTCGGCCTTCGCCCGCCAGGTCCATCTCAAGAGTGGCGGCTACATCGTCGTGGACGAAACCGAGGCGCTCGTGGCCATCGACGTCAACACCGGCCGGCACAAGAACGTCAAGGACCCCGAGTCCACCATCGCCAAGGTCAACCTCGAAGCGGCCGAGGAGATCTGCCGCCAGCTCCGCCTCCGCAACATGGGCGGCCTGATCGTGCTCGATTTCATCGACATGAAATCAGGCAAGGACCGCCAGGCCGTGTACCTCAAGATGAAGGACCTGCTCAAGCGGGATCGCGCCCGCACGCATGTGCTGCCGATCTCCCAGCTCGGGCTCATGGAGATGACCCGCCAGCGCCACACCGAGAGCGTCCACGAGGCCGTCTACGATGACTGCCCGTACTGCAAGGGACACGGCGTCGTCAAGAGCGCCATCAGCATGAGTGTCGAGATCCAGCGCAAGCTGGCCGAGATCCTCCGCCGCCGGCACCGCGACGAATCGGATTTCCAGTTGCGCGTCGTCGTGCACCCGGTCGTGCTCGAGCGCCTGCGCACCGCCGACGAAAAGCGCCTCATCGAGATGGAGAAAAAGTACTTCGGCAAACTGAGCTTCCGCGGCGATCCGCTCTTCCACGCCGAGCAGTTCAAGATCGTCAACGCCCTGACGAACGAAGACCTGGTGAGTGTGGGCGGGTGACCCCGCCCCCGTCCCCACGCTGCGCGCCGATGTTCGCAATCGGTGGCGGGATTCCCCGTCCTGGATTCTCCGCCGATTACGAACATCGGGGATTGGGCTCAAGGAGGCGCTCCCTGAGCCGGTGGTGCGGGCTTCCAGCCTGCACCGTCCGTATCCGGGGTTTCAACGGCCGGTGCAGCGGAAAGGAGATCGTTGCCAAGTGGCGGCTTGCGTTGGGTCCGGTCTTCATCCCACACTCACCCCGGTTTCCGGCCTGCCTGCGCCCGTTGTGGGTGCCCACGTCCGGGATCCGCAACTTGTTCACGCCATGCGCACCACTTACGTGGCCCCTTTGACGGCCGACACCGCTCGCGAACTGCAACGCAAGTCCCACTCCTTTCCAGCCCCGGAGCCGGCGTCGCCGCCAGTGAAGGGCGAGCTGATGCTGGTGGGGCTTGATCTGGGCACCAGCACCTCCTGCCTCAAGGCCGCGTACGCCGGCTCGACCGACCTGATCGTCAGCGAAATCGTTCCGACCGTGGTGGGCTACGCGCGCGAGGGCATCGTGGAGCATCTCCTGCCCGGCAACGCGAAGGTCCTCTACGGCGAACCCGCCCTCAAGCAGCGCGTCTATCTGCGCCTGCTGCATCCGCTGCAGAACGGGGTGGTCCAGGACCTCGCGGCTGCCCAGGACTTTGCCCGGCATCTCCGCCAGCTCCTGAATCCGCCGCCCAACGTCGAGGTGCGCGCCGCGGTGGGCGTGCCGGCCAGCGCGGACCGGACGGCGCGCGAGAACGTGAGCGCGATGCTGGCGGGGCTTTTCGCGCGGGTGATTCTGGTGCCTGAACCCTTCCTGGCCGCCCTCGGTTACCGGGATGAAACGCGCCTGAGTGACCCCGCCTATCTGGATCCGGTGCGGAACTCGTTGTTCGTGGACATCGGGGCCGGCACGACCGACGTCTGCCTGGTCCAGGGCTACTACCCCGGTCCCAACGAGCAGGTCAGCTCGGCCTTCGGCGGCGACGAAGTGGATCGGTTGCTGCAGGAATCGTTGCGTCGCCAGCACCCGGACGCTGATCTCTCGCTGCCGCGGGTCCGCGAGCTGAAGGAACAGCACTCCTACGTGGGCCAGGCCGAGGGACCGATCACCGCGACCATCGTGCTGGGGGGAAGGCCCGGAAGATCGACTTCACGGACCTGATCGGCCAGTCCTGCCAGCGCTTGTTGCAGGAGGTGTTCGAGCTCGTCAAGGTCGCCATCGCACGCGCCAGCACGGACACGGTGGAAGAGCTCCTGGCCAACATCATCCTGACCGGCGGCGGCAGTCTGATCCGCAACCTGGATTCGGAACTGCAGCGGCTCCTGCTCGAGGATGGCTACGAGAAACCGCGGGTGTTGACCGTCGGGCCCGGCTACAAGGAACTGGTGGCCAAGGGGGCGCTGGTGGCGGCGCGACAGGCGCGCGAAGGCCAGTGGCTCGAGGTGGCCAACTGAGCCCGCCCGTCAGCGGATGGGCAGGCGGATCGTCTGGCCGGCCTGGAGCCGCGTGGGGTCCACCCCTGGGTTGGCGGCGGCGAGGTCGCCAACCGTGAACCCGTAACGACGGCTGAGGGCAAAGGCCGTTTCGCCTCGACGCACCGTGTAGACCCGCCCGCTGCCCGCGGGCAGAGGGCGGCTCGCGTCGGGAGCCGGCCCCACACCCGGCCGCTGGCCATAGACCGTGCCCGAGGGCGAAATGCCGCCCGGGGGCGTGGGACCCGAAGGCGGTCGGGAAGCGACGAAGTCCCGGCCGGATCCGGCGGCGGCACGGTCGGGGCGCGGCGGGGGCGGCGTGCCGGCCGGCGGGGCAGGGGCAGGTGAAGCACCAGCGGGTGCGGGGTCGGCGAAGCCCGGCGCGGAGGCATGGGCGGCGAGCATCTGCTGGCGCAATTGGAGGTTCTCGACGGCGAGCTGTTGGGTGACGCCGGAAAGGTACTGCACCCGGGCTTCGAGGTTGGTCTTGGCGGCCGTGAGCTGGTGCAATTCGGCGACGAGCCGGTCCATTTGGCGCTGGACGGAGGGGAGGTTGGGCGCTTCGACGCCTTCCTTGACCAGTTCGAGTTTCGCGTTGCTGATGAGCTGGCGCGTGGTGCTGGCATGAGGCCAGTCCGGGCGCAAGGCGAGGACCTTCTGGAAATGGTAGATGGCGGCGGCGTAATCGGCCGTGTGATTCAGGCAGATCAGGCCCAGCTCCCAGTGGGCGCGGGCCAGGCGGGGGTTGGCTTCGAGGGCCCGCTCGAGCAGGCGGGCGGCTTCGCGGGGGCTGCCGGACTTGCGCGCCATGGCCTCGTTGATGAGGGATGGTTCTCCTCCGGCGTTCCCGGGGCCATGGGGTAACACCCGCCCAGGAGCGCGGCGAGACAAGCCATGAGAAGGCAGCGGACGATCGCCGGCGGCGCGAACATGGGTGGCAAGCTAGCCAAAGATGACGCCCCCTGCAATGCGGGGTTGTTCACGGGCGTTTCCCCGCCGGATCCACCACCGTCGCCGCGGTTCCAGAGCACCTTCATGATCTGGAGCGCCCGGGACCCTGACGCCGCCCGCCTTCGTGCCTGCAGGCCGGCCGCCATTTCACAAGACACCGCTGCCCAGACCCGCTACGCTCCCCCTCCGTCACCGGCCAACACCCGTCGCGCCGGGACCTTGTCCGCATGAACATCGTTCTCCGCCTCGATCCGCTCCGCCTGGCCCTCTTCGCCGCCACCTGCTTGTTCGCCGCCCCCGCCCCGGCGCTGGCCGCCGGACCGCCCCTGCGCGTGCTCCTCCTCAGCGGCCAGAACAACCACGACTGGCGAACCACCACCCCCAAGCTCCGCGCGATCCTGACGGGCTCAGGCCGGTTCACCGTGGACGTCACCGAGCACCCCGAACACACCACCGCCGAAACCCTGGCCCGCTATGACGTCATCGTGAGCGACTGGAACGCGTGGGGGGACGCCCAGGTCAAGGAATGGCGCCCCGCCACGCGGACCGCGTTCCTCGAGTTCATCCGCAGCGGCAAGGGTTACGTCTCGATCCATGCCGGCAGTTCGTCCTTCTACGACTGGCCCGAGTACCAGCAGATCGGGGGACTCTTCTGGAACCTCGGCCCCACCAGCCACGGCCCGCCGCACGAGTTCCCGGTCGAATTCGTCGGCGACCACCCGATCACGCGCGGCCTCGCCCCGTTCCGCACGACTGACGAACTCTGGCTCAAACCCGGCATGCACCCGGCGGCCCAACTCGTGGCCACCGGCGACGGCCAACCGCTCGCCGTCACCACCGCGCTCGGCCGCGGCCGCGGTTTCGCGCTGCTCCTCGGCCACTCCGCCGAGTACATGAACACGCCGGGATTCCAGAGCCTCCTGCTGCGTGGTACCGAATGGGCCGCCACGGGCGAAGTCACGCTCCGCGGCACCAGCGACACGCGCGGGTTCGACGCCGACACCGTCATCCGCCGCGTCGCGGCGTACCGTTTCGGCGACGACCGCGAGGCCTTGCTCGCCCTCGAACAACTCCTCCAGGCCGCCGCAGCCGATGACACCCTCCGGTCGACGCTCGCTGCAAAGCTGGCCGGCGCCCTGGCGGCCGACGCTTCGACCGAAGGCAAACGCGCCTTCCTCGACGGTCTCTCGCTTCTCGGCACCGCCGCCGAAGTCCCCGCCCTCGCGAAAGCGCTGACGGACAGCGAGCTCCTCCACCACGCCTGCCAGGCCCTCGCCCGCATCCCGGCACCGGAAGCGGAGGCCGCACTCACCACGGCCTTGGGGACAACCACCGGGTCGGCCCGCGCGACGGTCCTCCAGGCCCTCGCCAGCCGTGGGGCCGCGTCGGCGGTTCCTGCCATCGCCGGGTTCGTCGCCGACGCCGATACCGACGTCGCTGCCGCCGCTCTGGACGCCTTGGGCACCCTCGGTGGCCCCGAGGCGACGGCCGCACTCCAGACGGCTGAGAGCCGGATCGCTCCCGCTCTGCGCGAACGCTGGGCCACCGCCCTCTTGCGCTGTGCCGGCTCCCTCCGGGACGAAGGCAGGACCAACGAAGCTGCCACGCTCTTCGCCGCGCTTGCCCGACCCGGCCGGCCCGCGTCGGTTCGCGAGGCCGCGTTTCCGGCGTACGTGGGGTTGGCCGCGGACGCCGCCGTCGCGGACGTGCTCGCCGCCCTCGCCGGTCCCGATCCGGTCCTGCGGCGTGCGGCGTTGCGCGCCCTGTGGAGCAACCGCCATCCCGCCCTCCTGAAAGCGGCCGCCGACGGGCTCGACGTTCTTTCGCCCGAACAGCAGGAAGGGGTGCTGCTGCTCTGCGGCGAACGCGGCGATGCCTCCCTCCTCCCCCGCCGTCACCCGCGCGGCCGCCAGCCCGCAGCCCGAAGTCCGACGGGCCGCGGTCAAGACCCTCGGCTTGGTCGGCAACGCCAGCGTCGTCGATACCCTGGCGCGCCTCGGCGGGACGGACTCCGACGAGGACCAGAAAGCCGTCGTGGAAGCCCTGGCACGGCTGCGTGGCCCGGGGGTCGATGCGGCGATTCGGGACGCGCTCGAAGCCGCCCCGCCAGCCCGGCAACGAACCCTCGTCCGCGCGATCGCCGCGCGGGAAGACCGGGCGGCCACACACGGTTTGCTCTCGGTCTCGCGCAGCCCGGACCCCGCCGTGCGGACCGAGGCGCTGCGGACCCTGGGCCGCCTCGCGGACACGTCCGCCTGCGCTCCCCTTGTGCAGCGCCTCAGCCAGGCCACGCCGGACGATCGGGAACGGCTCGAAGGCGCGTTGGTGGAGATCGGTCGTCGCGACACCGCCACCGTACCGATCCTCGTGCAAGCGTTGAACGGCGCGCCGCCGCTCACGGCGGCCAGTCTCGTGGGCGTGCTGGGTGCGCTGGGTGGTTCGCCCGCGTGCGCCGCGGTGCGCCAGCAACTCCAGTCCGACCAACCGGAAGTCCGGCTGGCCGCGGTGCGTGTGTTGGCCGACTGGCCCGACGCCGAACCGCTCGATGATCTTGCTGCCGTGGTCGAAACGGCCGGCGACACGCGGACCCGGGCGATTGCAGCGCGCGGCTTGAACCGGATGGCGCCCCAGGCTCCCGCCCGCGCCGCCCGCGCCGCCGAGGCGTTGGCCGGTGCGCTCGCCACCACGACCGACGCGACCGAGCGGAAGAACCTCTTGGCGGCATTGATCGGCATCCCGAGTCTCCCCAGCCTCCAGGCCGTTCACGCACAATTGAAACAACCCGAACTCGCTTCCGCCGCCGCCGCTGGACTGCTCGGGATCAGCGAGGTGATCTACCCGTGGCACCTCGCCGAGGTGAAGACTGCCCTGTCAGACCTGAGGCGCAGCGGGTCGTTGTCGCCCGAGATGACCAAGCGCGCCGACGCGCTCACCGCCCGGTTGGGGCAACCCGCCAACTTCGCCCTCGGCGGGCTCGCCTCCAGCCCCGATGGCATCGAGAAAGACGGCGACGCCCATGGTGATCAGGCCGCCATCGACGGGAACCCGGACACCTATTGGGACGAGGTGGACAACCAGCAGCTCTACCGGCTCCGGGTGCAGTTGCGTGAACGTTCCACGATCGGTTGGCTCCGGATCCTCGGTTTTAATCACCAGAACTACGCGCCGAAGGATTTCGAGATCCGGTGCGACGACCGCGTCGTCAAGACCGTCACCGACGCGGCGTACACGAACAACCGGCTCACCGTCGCGTTCCCACCGGTCACCTGCAGCGTCGTCGAACTGGTCATCACCGGCGCGCACGGCCCGAGCCCGGCCGTCCGCGAACTTGAATTCTACGCCGAACCGCCACCCAAACCCTGAGCCAACAGCCTGGCCCACCTTGCCTCGTTGACCCACGCCTGCCCAACTTCCAACCCCGTCCTCATGACCCGCCCCAGCCTCCGTCCCTCGCTCACCATGAACTCCCTTTCCCGCCGCCGTTTCCTCCGGCAAACCGCCCTCGGCTCCGCCGCCGCCCTCAACCTGCCCACCCTGCTGCCCGCCTCCGTCTTCGGTGCCAACGCCCCCAGCCAGCGCGTGGCCGTCGGACACATCGGGGTCGGCGGCCAGGGTCGCGGGCTCATGGACGGTTTCCTCGGTTTGCCGCAAAACCAGAGCGTGGCCGTCTGCGACCCGATCCAGGAACGCCGCGAAGCCGCCGCGCAGCGCGATCGAGCAGCATTACGCCGCTGCCAAGGGCCAGGACGTCTATCGCGGTTGCCGGGCTTACGCGGACTTCCGCGAACTGCTCGCCCGGGTCGATGTCGACGCCGTCGTGATCGCGTCGCCGGATCACTGGCACGTGCCGCTGGCGTTGGCCGCGGTTCGCGCCGGCAAGGATGTGTATGTCGAAAAACCGCTCGGGCTGAGCATCGAGCAGGGCCAGGCCCTCCGCGCCGCGGTCCACCTGCACGGGGCGGTCTTCCAGTACGGCACCCAGCAACGGTCCTTCAACTCCCACTGCGGATTTGCCTGTGAACTCGTTCGCAATGGTTACCTCGGCGAACTCAAGGCGGTCCACGTCGTGGCTCCCAACGGCTCCACCGGCGGCCGCGCCGTCCCTCAACCGGTGCCCGCCGGGCTCGATTACGATCTCTGGCTCGGCCCCGCACCGGTCACGCCGTACACCGAGGACCGCGTCTTCGGCACCGGCCGCTGGTTCATCTACGACTACGCCATCGGGTTCATCGCCGGCTGGGGCGCGCACCCGCTCGATGTCGCGCACTGGGGCTACCCTCACATCCCTGTCGAGTATCGCGGCACGGGGAGGATCCCCACCGAAGGCTTGTTCGACACGGTCGTGGACTGGGACGTCCAGGGCCGCTACGCCAGCGGGGTCGAGTTCACCCTCAAGACCGGCACCGACAAGACCACGTTCGTCGGCACCGAAGGCTGGGTGGCCGCTTCGCGCGGCGGCATCAGCGCGGCGCCGGAGTCGTTGCTCGAGCGCAAGCTCAAGCCGGACGACGTCCGCCTGCTCCGCGACAACCATCACTATCGCGATTTTCTTGACTGCGTGCGGACGCGGCGAACGCCCGTCAGCAACATCGATTCCGCGGCGCAATCGGACTTCATGAGCCACCTCGGCGACATCGCCATCCGCACCGGCCGCACGATCCGCTGGGACCCGGCGACCGAGACCATCCTCGGCGACACCGCAGCCGCGCGGATGACCCGCCGCGCCGGCCGCGCTCCCTGGACCCTGTAGGCGCCGACGTCAGGAGGCGGTGGGGGCGTAGGCGCCGACGTCAGGGAGGCGGTGGGGGCCTGGGACCATACCCTTCGCCTCCTCACGTCGGCGTCTGCCACTTCGCCTCCTGACGTCGGCGCCTACAGTCTGTCGCGGCACAATCGGATTGCCCGCGCCAGGCGTCGGGCCTAGTTTCGCGGCATGGTCGCAAGCTTGCTGCTCGGCCCGGCGCCGTCGCCCGAGTTCGCCGAACTGCTCCGTCCCGAGCGGTTGCCGGATGGCACCGACCCCGAGGAACGGTTCATCCTCTGCGGCGTTTCCTGGCAACGCTATCTGGACCTCGACAAGGCCCTGGGCGACGACCGCTCCGGCCCCCGCTTCTACTACCTCGACGGTGATCTGGAACTCATGACCACCTCCAACGAGCACGAACGGATCAAGAAGTGGATCGCCGGCTTGCTCGAGATCTACCTCGACGAAACTGGCCGTGACGTCGTCCCCGGGGGCAGGCCACGATGCGTCTGGCGCTCGAGCAGGCGGGCGCCGAGCCGGATGAGTCGTGGTGCCTGGGCTCGGAGAAGGAATTCCCCGATCTGGTGTTGGAAATTGCCCTGACCGGCGGGGGCATCAACAAGCTCGACGTCTATCGGCGATTCCGGGTGCCGGAAGTCTGGTTCTGGCGGCGCGACGGGCTCGAACTCCACGCTCTGGACTCGCAGGGCTCGGCCTACGTGCGGGTCGCGCACAGCCGACTGCTGCCGCAACTGGACGTCGCTCTGCTGGAACGTTGCGTGCGCATCGGCTCCTGGCGTGAAGCCCGCCGGGCTTTTCGGGCCGGCCTGGCCGCGGAGCCCTGACCTTGCGGTTGACCTTCGCCTCCTGGCAACGTCACGGACTCTGAGAGTCCGACAAGCTCCGGGGGGAGTATCCGATGAACCCATCTTCCGTCCCGCCCCCCGCCGGCCCGCAACGCCTGCGTGTCGCCGCCGTTCAGATGGTCTTCGCCGACTCGATTGACGGGAACCTCGGCAAGATCGAGCGCGCGACCACCGAGGCCGCGCGAGCCGGTGCGGATGCCGTGCTGTTCCCCGAGTGTGCGACGACGGGCTACACGTTTGACTTCGGTGCGCTCCAACCCGCGGTGCTGCGGCAGGCCCTCCGCGCGGTCGCGGCACTGGCCGCTTCCCGGAAGATCCACCTGCTTGTTGGCACTCCGATCCTCGCGGGGCGGCGGCTCTACAATGGTCTGGTGGTGTTTGATCGGCGCGGCCGGTTGGCGCACACCTATGCCAAGTGCCAACTGACCGAGGGCGACCGCCGCTGGTTTGCCCCGGGCAACAGCCTCTCGCTGTTCACGCTCGACGGTGTTCCCGCCACGGCGATCATCTGTCATGAGCGCCGATATCCTGAGCTGGTCCGGCTGCCCGTGATGGCTGGCGCCCGCATCGTCTTCCATCCCAATGCGGGCCTCGATGCACTCGCCGTTTCTCGGGCCAAGCGCCACGGCCGGGACGGCATGCCCGTGCGTGCCTTCGAGAACGCCGTTTACTACGTGTTCGCCAATTCGGTCGGACCGCAAGGTGGCGGTCGGTGGTCGGCGGGGGACTCGAAGATTGTTGCCCCCGACGGCTCGTTCCTGGCGCTGGCCGATCACCGCCGCGAGCGGGTGCTCCTCCATGACCTTGACCTGCGCCTGGCGACCCGGAAATACGCCCGGGACAGCCTGCGGCATCCGCACTTCCTGGCGGCCTGCTGGCGCCGGCTGCTCCCGGAGTTGCGCCGGCACGTCCGCGAATCGAACCGCCAGTTCCAGCAGTGGTACGAGAAGGGCCCGAAGCCATGAACCCGCTTTTCCCGGTAACCTCCGCCGCGCAATCCCTCAGGAAGGACTCGGTATGAACGAAACAAGTCCATCCGCCCAGTGTCCGAAGTGCGGCCGTCCCATCCCATCCGGTGCCTCCCAGGGCCTGTGCCCGCAGTGCGCCCTCGCCGCTGTCGCCGCCCCCACCGAACCCGCTACCGCCCCCGCAGCACCGGCGGGCACGCCCACGGTCGAGGCCGTCCAGGCCGCCTTCCCGCACCTCGAAATCCTCGGGCTCATCGGTGCCGGCGGCATGGGTGCCGTGTTCAAGGCGCGGCAACCGAAGCTCGACCGCCTCGTCGCGCTCAAACTGCTGTCCCCTTCCCTCGCCACCTCGCCCGCCTTCGCCGAGCGCTTCAACCGCGAGGCCCGCGTGCTCGCCCGGCTCAGCCACCCCGGCATCGTCAGCGTCTTCGATTTCGGGCAGGCCAGCGGCTTCTTCTATCTGCTCATGGAGTATGTCGACGGCGTCAACCTGCGCCAGGCGATGCGGGCCGGCCCTTTCACCCCCACCCAGGCTCTCGCCCTCGTGCCCAAGATCTGTGAAGCGCTCGAGTTCGCCCACGGCGAAGGCGTCTTACACCGCGACATCAAGCCCGAGAACATCCTGCTCGACACCCGCGGCCGCCTGAAGATTGCCGACTTCGGCATCGCCAAACTCGTCGGCGAACCCCGCTCTGTCACCCAGCTCACCGCCACCGGCGCCACCCTCGGTACCCCCCAGTACATGGCGCCCGAACAACTCGAACACCCGGAGGACGTGGACCAGCGGGCCGACATCTACTCCCTCGGCGTCGTGTTCTACGAGATGCTCACCGGCGAGCTCCCCATCGGCCGCTTCGCGCCGCCCTCCGAGAAGTCCTCCGTGGATCCGCGTGTCGATGCCGTCGTCTTCCGCGCCCTCGAAAAGGAACGCGAACGCCGCTACGGCACGGCCGGTGAGGTCAAGACCAGCGTCGAGCACCTGACCCGGCCCCCCGCCGCCCCTCCACCGTCCCCCCGCCCCGCCGTGGCCCCCCGTCTTTGACCCGGCGAAAGATTTCATCCTCTGCCCGCCCCAACTGCCGCGCATGGCCCAGGCGATCCTCTTGTATGCGCTCATCGGCGCGCCGGTGCTGTGGTTGCTCGGCCTCTTCACCCTCGACCCCCTCCCCGAGCATCCGATGCTGCATTTCCTTCAGGGCGCCGTGAACCTGTTCGACGGCCTCGTGGGATTCCTGCTGATGCTCCTGTTGGCTGTCGGCGGCTGGAAGCTCCGCGGTCTGCAGGTCTCGTCCGCCACGTGGCTAACGTTGGCCCTCTGGCTCCGACTCGGCCTGTTCCTCCTGAGTTCAGCCGGCCAGATCTGGGCCGAGATCCTGGCCGACCAGATCACCCCCGATCGTCCTTCAGCACCCCTCCTGCTCCGCGATGGTTTCCTGATCACCTTCGGGCTCGGGGTCCTGGTGTTCGAGATCAGCTCGCTGATCTGGCTCCACCGCCATCGCGCGGCGCTCCGGGCCGTGTGCCGGGCCCACGCGGGCACGCCGGCCAGTTCGCCCGCCTTCGCCTTCCCCGCCCAGGAGTCCACCGCCTCCTCCGATCTGGTCGTGCGTCCACCCTGGTCACGCGTGGCCGTGGTCGGCGCCGTGCTGGTGGCCGTCAGCCTCGCGGTCCCGGTGCTCCTGGCGTTGGCAACCCTGGCGATCGTGGCGCGCTGGGGCGCGGTGGGTCCGGCCGAACTGGTCCTCGCGGCGGCGATCACCCTGCTCTTCGCCATCCCGGGCACCCTGCTCGGCTGGATGGGCTTGAGCGACATCCGCGCCGAGCACGGGCGATTACGCGGCTTGCCCCTGGCTTTGTTTGCGGCCCTGACCTGGCCGTTGGGCCTGCTGTTGGGCGGCACCCTCGTGCTCCCGGCCGTCATGATCTTTGAAGTCTCCTCCACCGGCGGGCCGGCGCCGCTCTCGCAATCGCTTCGCTTGCTCCTTCCGTTGGGGGTGCTCGCGTTTGCCTGGTGGGCGGTGGTGGCGACGGCGCGCTGGGCAGGTCACCAGCCCGGTGGCCGGCCCACTTCACCCTTGAAGTGGGTCCTCCTCGCGCTGCTCGTGGCGATCCTCGGCGTGGGCGGTGCCATGTTCCTCCGTGGCCCCCAAGCGTCGCTCGATCATTTCGCCGGTCCGCGACCCACGCTCCATCTGGATCGGGTTGAAACCACCCCGAGCCCGCCGCCGACACCCGCAGCGCCGGCTCAGCCACTTCCCCAAGTCGAAGCCGCCGAGCCGGCACCTGCCCCCACCCCACCGCCGCAACCTCCGGGCCCGGTGGCGGCTCCCGACGGCCGCTGAGTTGTGGAGACACCTCCCACCCACCTGGGCGATGCCCCCCGCGCTTTCGCTCCCACCCGCTGGACCCTCGTGCTCCGCGCGCGCGGGGCGTCCGCCGAGGCGCAACGGGCCCTGGGCGAACTCTGCGAAGCCTACTGGCAACCCGTCTTCCAGTTCTTGCGTCGCGACGGACACGACGAGGACCGCGCCCGCGAGCTGGCGCAGGAGTTTTTTCGCCGCTTGCTGGCCCGGCCGTCTCTCGGTGGCGTCGAGCCCGGACGCGGTCGATTCCGCTCCTACCTGCTCGGTGCCGTGAAGCACTTCCTCGCCGAGGAACGCGCCCGGGCACGGGCCGCGAAGCGGGGCGGCGGCCAGGCGCCCGTCTCCCTCGATGCTTGCACCGACACAGACACCACCGGGGAACTCGCCATCCCCGATCCGCACAGTGTGGTGCCCGACACCTGCTTTGACCACGAATGGGCGGTGACCTTGGTGGATCGGGCCGTGGCGGCGCTTGGCGCCGAGGCGGAGGCGGCGGGACGAGGAGGGCCTTTTGCGGCGCTGAAGCCGTGGCTGCTGGGCGACGTGCCCGCCCTTTCGCAGGCCGAGGCCGCGCGACGGGTCGGGCTTAGCGAAGGCGCGGCGAAAGTGGCGGTTCACCGTTGGCGCAAACGTTTTCGCGAGGTCGTGAAGGCGGAGATTGCCCAGACCGTGAGTGATCCTGGTCAGATCCAGGAAGAGCTCCGCTACCTGATCGAAGTCCTCGCCACCTCGCCAACGATTACGCACATCGCGGATTGACGAGGTGAGGTGGTTCTCCTGGATCTGCCCAGAGGGTGCCGTCACGGTTCGCACCCAGTCAGCGGACCTGGCCGGGGCGGGGATTCTACGACCCGCGGGTCTTCTCCAGGGCAGCGACGCGCTCGCGGAGGTCGCTTAGCTCCCGATGCACCGCGCGCACGATCTCCGTGTTGGTCACGAGCTCGTCCTTGGCGGCGCGGTCGGCCAATTCCTCGACGGTGAATCCGCGCGCCTGGCGGAGGGCGTCGGAGGTCTCGCCGCGCGCTTCTGCCTCATAACGCCGCGCCAGGCCTTCGAGCACGGCCAGACACTGCGCATGCGAAATGCCCATCAACCCCACCGCGTCCGCGCCCGGACCCTCCGTCGACGCGGGCGAATCTGTTCCCACCTCCGGTGCCACCTCCCGGATCATGGCCGGGATCTCGCGGTCCAGAAACTCCGTCCGTCCGCTGGCGGTGGCGATCACATTGCGCCGCTGGAACTCGAGCAGGATCGCGCCCATCAGACTGTGGCGGGTGGCCGTGGCATCGCCCACCTCGACTGGCACCAGGTTCTCGCCCTCCGGCCGGGCCGCGTAGGCAAACTTGCCCTGCGGGTTCACGCCTGGCATCCATCGCGCCGGATCCACCAACTGCTCGCGGGCGCTCCGGACAATCGCGAGCTTCGACTCGGGAGTCAGGGCTGCCACTTGGACCACCGCAGGCGACCCCAAGGTGGCGGGCCCCAGGTCAGGCTCCGGACGGGAGGCCTCCGCGGGCGCGGCCGGTTGCGCCGACGGAATCGGCGGCGCTGGCAGGGGGCGGATCGGTCCCGGTGCCGGCCGGGTGGCGGGGACCTCTTTCGCTGGCGCGATCACCGATGTGTCGCCGGGCACTTGCGAAGGCGCGGCGACCGCGCTTGCCGGGCGATTCCCGACGGGTTCGACGCCGGTGGCCCCGCTCGATCCGCCCGGCTTGCGGCGTGGGCTGGCGGGCTTGGCCAGGACCGGTTTCACGCGGGGCTTCTCGGCTTTGGGCGGCTGGGCCTTCGGCGCGCGGATGACGAGCGCGCTTTGGCAGCTCGGGCAGCGGATGGTGCGTCCCACGTCGTCCGCGTCCACGAGAATGGGCTGCCCACACGTATCGCAATGGAACTTGATGTCGCTCATGTCGTCGGTCCTCCAGCGTTTGTACCGGCCCTGCCGGGTGTCCGGGTGAATGGATGGCAAGATAGCGTCGGTGCGAGGTTCCCGCCAACGCCGGAGGGGTCAGTCAATAGTATTGACAACTTTTTGACGCCGCCGCGGTGGACCTGCCGGAGAGTCGCCTGCTTACCGACCGCCACCCGGCCGATACCCCGCGATGGCGATGCCCCGATGCCCGGACGCCACAAATCGCGATTGACTGGGCGGCGCAGGGTCGAATGCTGGCGCCTCTATGGCCGCGAGCACCCGACCGAACGCCGAACTCAAGCTCCCCGCCGCTCACGACTGGCGCACGAGCGACGCCGACGAGGTCAACAAGCGCCGTCTCCGGGCGCGCGAAGAGAGCTTCGTGATCACCAACCCCGAGCCGCGCCACCCGATCTTCGCCAATTTCCGCGTCGCCTCGCAAAGCGGGCTGACCTACTCGGTCGAGGTGCGCGACCTGGCCCAGCGGCAGTTCGCCTGTGACTGCGTGGACTTTCGGATCAACGGCCTCGGCACCTGCAAACACGTCGAGGCCGTGCTGCTGCACCTCGAGAAACGGTTCCGGCGGCTCTTCGCCAGGGCTGTCGCCGCGGGTTCGACCCGGCTCGAGGTGGTGCTGGATGCCGCCGCGGACACGCTGCGGGTCCTGCCGGGGCCGCGCCCGTTGCCGCGCCCGTTGGCCCGGTGGTTCACGGCCGAGGGCCGGTTGCGGGACGGCTCGCCCGAGGAGGCGTTGGCGGTCCTCGAACCCCTGCGCGCCACCGCCCTGCCCGAACTGCGCATCTCCCAGGAAATCCCGCCCTGGCTCGAAGCCCGGCGCCATCGCGAAGAAGCGCGCGAACTGCGGCGTCAGTACGAGCTCAAGGTCCAGAGCGGGGAATGGCCCGTGCAGGAAACGGTGGTGCCGCTATTCCCGTACCAGCGCGAGGGCATGCTGCACCTGGCGTTCACCGAGCGCGCGCTGCTGGCGGACGAGATGGGATTGGGCAAGACGATCCAGGCCATCGCGGCGTGCGCCCTGCTGCGCCGCCTGGGCAAGGCGCGGCGGGTGCTCGTGGTGACGCCCGCCTCGCTCAAGACCGAATGGGAAGAGCAGATCGGCCGGTTCACAGGCCTGCCCTATCAGATCGTCTTCGGAGGACGGTTTGCCCGCCTGCGCGCTTACGAGGCGGCCGGACCCGGCACAGCGGAAGCGACCGCCGCGGAGGGGACCGACGGCGCCCCCTTTTTCACCATCGTGAACTACGAGCAGATGGTGGCGGACGCGCTCGAGGTGAATGCCCGGTTGTGCCCGGACATCGTGGTGCTCGATGAAGCCCAGCGGATCAAGAACTGGAACACCAAGACGGCACAGGCCGTGAAACGTCTCCGCAGCCGCTACGCCTTCGTGCTCACCGGCACGCCCATCGAGAATCGCATCGACGAGCTGCACTCGTTGATGGACTTCCTCAACCCCGGCGTGCTTGGGCCCTTGTTCCGCTTCAACCGCGACTTCTACGAGCTTGACGAGCGCGGCCGGCCGGTGGGCTGCCGCAACCTCGACCAGCTCCACGCCCGCATCCGCCCCTACCTCCTGCGCCGCCGCAAGGCCGACGTCGAGACCGAGCTGCCCGAGCGGACGGACCGCAACCACTTCGTGCCGCTGAGTCCCGCGCAACAGGACACCTACGCCGCCCACGAACAGCAGGTCATGCGGCTGGTCTCGCTCATGCACCGCCGGCCGCTCACCAAGCAGCAGCAGGAGAAGCTCCAGCGCGAGCTGGCGATGATGCGGATGATCTGCGACACGAACTTCATCCTCGACCCCGACGACACGACCTGTCCGAAGCTGGCCGAATTGGAGAAGCTGCTCGAGGAATGCCGCGCCAACGATGCCAAGGTCATCGTGTTCTCCGAGTGGGAGCGGATGCTCGAGCTGGTGCGCGACCTCTGCGAGCGCCGCGGCTTTGGCCATGCCTGGCACACGGGCAGCGTGCCCCAGCAGCGGCGTCGCGCCGAGATCAACGCCTTCAAGTCCGACCCGGACTGCCGCGTCTTTCTCAGCACGGATTCGGGTGCCACGGGTCTCAACCTGCAGGCCGCCAGCGTGGTGATCAACTGCGATCTCCCCTGGAATCCGGCCAAGCTCGAGCAACGCATCGCCCGCGCCTGGCGCAAACACCAGACCAAGCCGGTCACCGTCATCAACCTCGTCGCCGAGGACACCCTTGAGCATCGCATGCTCGACACGCTGGCGATGAAACAGGCCGTGGCCGACAGCGTCCTGGATCATCCGGGCGAGGTGAAGGAGATCAAACTGCGCAGTGGCCGCCAGGCCTTTGTCGAGCGTCTGCAGCAACTGGTCACCCCCACCGCCCGGGACGCCCGCCCCGGCTCCGGTGCGGCGCCCGTTTCCGCGCCGACTCGCCGCGCCGATCCAGCCCTGGCCTTCGCCGAACTCGCCCGCGAACGCATTGATGGCGCGCTCGTGGCCTGCGAAGAACGCTTTCCCCAAGCCGGGGCGCATTCCGTCCTGTACGTGATCGTCGAGCGCGACGCGGCGCAGTATCGCGAACGGCTCGCGGCGCTGCACAGCGAACTGTTCGGGGCCGGCCTGACGGACCCCCTGGCTCCCACCCAACTGGAAGTGATCGACCGGGCGACGGACGCCGCGCTCGAACGCCTCATCGCGGCCGGCCTTGTCCAAAGGACCACGCGGGCTTCGCGTCCGCTTTTCCCGGCCGGCGAAGCGGGCGGCCCGCCGCCGTTGTCCGCGGCCGAGCGGGAGCAAATCGCGGCCCACCGGGCGCAGGCCGAGCGAAAGCTCAAGATGGCCCGGCTCCTGGGCGAGGGCGGGTTGACGGAGGAAGCGCGTCCGGCGCTGCTCGAAGCCGCGTTGCTTCTCGGCCGCGCGTTGGCGGTTGAACGCCGCGTGCCAGTGCCGGACACGTGCGAGGACACGCTCCTTCCGCCGCTGTCGCACGCCTGGGGGAGACCCTGCCGGTGCTGCGCGGTTTCGCGGCGGACGCGAACGCCTCGTGGGCACCATTGGCCGAGCGATTGGGCCAGGCGCTGGCGACAGCCTCCGCCTGACGGTTTCCGACTTGCCCGGTCGGACCTCGGTTTCTAAGTTCCGGCGATGAAACGTAATCGGATCCGACCAGGCCTCATCGGCTGGGTCGCGGCGGCGGTCCTGCTGGCGTTGTCGCTGCCGGCGCCGCGAGCGGCAGGCCTCGCCCCGGAAGAGGCGGAGCGGCTGCAGCGGTTGAACGGATTGGTGGAGGACCTGCTCGCGTCGCACGCCACCATGCAGAAGCGGCTGAGCGCCCTGACCGATGAGTTGCAGGCCGTGCGCGAAGGCCAGACGCGTTCCGACGCGCGGTTGGGGGATCGATTTGCCACACGCGAGGAACTGCGCAAGCTGGCCCAGGACCTCCGCGAGATCGACCGCAAACGCGAGGAGGACAAGCGCCTGATCCTCGAGGAAATCCGGAAGCTCGCGCAGGTGCCGGTCGTCGTCCCCAAAGACCCCCGAAGCCGCCGGCCAAGGAGCCGGCCGGTCCGCCGGTGGCCTCGAAGGGCTACACGTACGTGGTGAAGAAGGACGACACCATCAGCGCCATCGTCCAGGCCTATCGCGCCAGCGGGGTGAACGTGAGCGTCAACGACGTGCTGCGGGCCAATCCGAACGTGAAACCCACCGCCCTGCGCGAGGGCCAGGAGCTGTTCATCCCCGACCCGGCGCTCAAGTAGGGCGCAGCTTCGCCGGCCGCACCGGGGCGCGGTTCATGGCTCTCTCATCCCTCGGGGTACGCGCGAAGCCAGATGCCTCTTGCCCCAACGCTGGGACGTCGACGTCCCTGCCGGGCGCCTGCCGGTGCGACCGTTCACCGGCGCACATGACCAGCCGCAAGCTGTTCCTTCGAATGTCCGACGAGGCCAGCTTGAGCAAGGGGAACGACTGGTAGAAGTGCGTTGAGGGCGGCGCGGGGCACGGAGTCCGGAAGCGCGCCCTGATGCGGCGCCCGGTGGACGGTTGCCGCGACTGAAGAGGGCAAGGAGGCAGGCGGGACGCCTGCCCCGCAACGGTCGCGACCCACCCCGTTCGCGATTGACGCTGAACAGCGGCCCTCTAGGCTGCGTCCAAGCTCGCGTTGCTAATGATGGATGACTCGATTATGCACAAAACAGAATCCCAGGTGTCGGCCGGCGTGGACTCCCGCCGGAGTTTCCTCAAGAAGGCTGCGGTCGTCACCGCCGCCGCCGCCTCGACCAACCTCTTCAAGACCCCGGTCTACGGCCAGACCACCGCCCCGTCCACAGGCCGGGTCATAGGCGCCAACGACCGCATCGCCGTGGGCTTTGTGGGCGTCGGACCCCAGGGCCAGCTCCACGTGGACAAGATGAAGGCCGGCGCGGACCAGAACAACGTCACGCTCGCCGCAGTCTGCGACCTCTGGGAGAAGCGGCGGCTGCTCGCCAAGGAGAAGATCGGCGGCGACGTCAAGCTGTACGACGACTACCGCAAGCTGCTTGAGAACAAGGATATCGATGCGGTGCTCTGCGCCACCGTCGACCACTGGCACGCCCGGGTCTCGGTGGACAGCATGAAGGCCGGCAAACACATCTACGTGGAGAAGCCGATGTCCCGTTACCTGGGTGAGGCCTTCGAGGTGGCGGACACCGTCAAGGCCACCGGCAAAGTCTTCCAGGTCGGATCCCAGGGCTGCTCGGACGCCAAGTGGCACAAGGCGGCCGAACTGGTCCGGGCCGGCAACATCGGACCGCTGGTGCTCGGCCAGGGGTCCTACATGCGCAACAGCCCGAAGGGCGAATGGAACTACACCATTGACCCCGACCTCAAGGCGGGCAGCGTGAACTGGAACGAATGGCTCGGTCCCAACATCAAGACCCGCGTCGATTTCAACGCCGACCACTTCTTCCGCTGGCGGAAGTACTACCCCTACTGCGCCGGCCTGCTGGGCGACCTTTTCCCGCACCGCCTCCATCCGCTGGTCCTGGCCACAGGCAGCCCCGAGTTCCCCATCCGCGTCGCCGCCATCGGCACCAAGAAGATCCTCACCGACAAGAACACCCCCGGCACACCCATTCGCGACGTCCCGGAGTGTCTCACCCTCATCGCCGAGTTCCCGAGCGGTTACAGCCTGATGGTGTGCAGTTCGTCGGTGAACGAGCAGGGTCTTCCGGACATCATCCGCGGTCACCTCGCGACCCTCTACATCGGCGGCAACACCGTCGAACTGCGGCCCGAACGGCCGTTCACGGATGAGATTGATCCCGAGCGCTTCGACGGCCTCCAGCCGGTCGAGGACATCGGGGTGCACCAGGCGAATTGGTTGTCCTGCATCCGCTCGGGCAAGGCGCCGAACGCCAACATCGACATCGCCCTCAAGGTCCAGACCATCGTCTCCCTCGGCGAAATGTCCGACCGCCTCGGCATCACCTGCCACTTCGACCCGGCCACCCGCACCCTCTCGGACGGCGCCGGCAAGAAGCTCGATCCGGTCACCTACGGCACACTGAAGCCGTCCTGACCCCTCGTTCGCCCGGATCCGGATTCGCACGCGGGCTTCCGCCAGCCCAAACTGGGGGAAGCCCGTTTGCGTTGAGGGACCACGGACCACGGACCACAAACGTCGAACGTTCAACGCTCAACGCTCAACGCTCAACGTTCAACGCTCAACGCCCAACGTTCAACGTCGAACCTCCAACCACCAACTTCGAGCTTCGGAATTCGACCTTCGGACTTCCCCGTCCCCCATGACCACCGTCCGGCTGGCGCGGCACGCGATGAACACCCGCTTCGAGGTGCTCCTGCACGGGGCATCCGGAACCGGCCTTGCGCGCCGCCGGCGAGGAGACGCTCGACGAGATCGAGCGAATCGAAGCCCAACTCAGCATCTTCCGGCCCGACAGCGAGATGGCCCGCGTTAACCGCCGCGCGGCAGAGGGTCCGGTCCGGGTGAGCCCCCCGGTGTTTCGTCTGCTCGAACGCGCCCGGATCCTGAGCCAGGAGACCGGCGGCGCCTTCGATCCCACGGTGGGCCCGCTGGTGCGTGCCTGGGGTTTTCTGGGTGGTGGCGGGGCGTGGCCGGATTCGGATCGGTTGGCCGAGGCCCGCGCCCGGGTGGGCATGGAGCACGTCGAACTCGACCCCTCGCAATTCAGCGTCCGGTTCGCGCGTCCCGGGATGATGCTGGACCTGGGCGCGATCGGGAAAGGGTACGCGTTGGATGTGGCCGTCGAGTTGTTGCGGGAGGTGGGTGTCACGTGCGCGCTGGTTCATGGGGGTACGAGCAGTGTCCAGGGCCTGGGTGTGCCTCCCGATGGTCAACCCTGGAAGGTGGCGATTGGTCCGCCGGCCATCACGAGCGACACGACAGCAACCGACGACACCGCGGGCGAGGTGCTGGCGGAGTTCGTGCTCACCGACGTTTCGCTCGGCGTTTCGGCTGTCGCGGGCAAGGCCTTTCGACGGGGCAACCGCGAGTGGGGACATGTCCTGGATCCGCGCACGGGCGAACCGGTGCAGGGAGCTTTGCTGGCGGCAGTCGTGTTGCCCGAAGCGACGGCCACGGATGCCCTGGCGACGGCCTTGCTGGTGCTCGGGGCCGAGGGACTGGAAAAGTTGGGCGCGCGCCATCCGAACCTCAGAGCTCTGGTGGTGCTGCCGGAGTCCGGTCCGACCGGCTGGCGGGTCGTCCGGCGAGAGCCGCTCCCCCCGTAGGAGTCGAGGTCACGAGACTCAAACTCCCAGGCAGAGCCTCCTGACGTCGGCTCCTACGGGGTGGGGCGGTTTGACTCATCCGCGGAGACACAGTACCGCCGGAGCCAATCGACGGAGACCACCGCGTCAGGACGGAAAGCGGCACTGGCCACGTAGCGCCACAGGCTGCGACGGAACTGGCGCGCGGCGGGGCGGGCGTCGAGCTGGCCGGTCAGGTCGTAACCGCAAACGAGCAACGCACCGCGCCCGACCCGGACTTCGAACACCTGCGCGAGCCGCGTGTTGAAGTGGAAATCCGGGACCGGTTGCACGATGGGCCGGAACCCCTCCGGCACCTCGTCAAGCGCCAGCGTGGTCGCGCCCGCGCAGAGATCGCGCCATTGCCAGTCGCTGACACCGTCACTGGGAAAGGCGGCGAGCGCCGGGTGCTGCGGATCGCACAGCAGACCGAGCGAGGAGAACCGGTTTCCCCACCAACCGGCAGACCAGTAGACGGATTCGAAACCTGTCCGGGCGGCATGGGGGTTCTTGAGGCCGTGGGCCAGCAGCAGGACCCGACCGCCCTGTTCCAACGCAGCCAGCGCGGCCTCATCGAGTGCGGCGGTCACCAGCACCCCGGGCGGTTCGGGTTCGTCGGGCAAGGCCGGGTAGACCCAGAGCGGCCACTGATTGCCAACGCCACCGAACGTCACCGACAACGCCAGCGACGCGGGTTCACGCACGGCGGCGAGCGGCACCGCAATCGCGCCGAGGTCCGTCACCCTGCCGGCGGCCACATGGCCCGCCGCGAGATCACCGCGCATCAGAATGCTGCCCTCGCGGGGACCGAGCGACCACTGCACCGGCCCGGCGGGCAGGTCTTCGGCTCCGAAGTGCGCAATCTCGAACCGCACGCGGAGCGTTTCGTTGGCGAGCCAGACGTACCTGGCAAACCGCGCCAGCAGAACCGTCGGCGCGTTCCAGGCGCGCACCTCGGCGGCGCTGACCACGCCCTTCGGCTCCCAGAACGGGTCGAGGATGCCGACGAGCGCCTCGCTCTGGCCGGTAAAGTCGTTGAGCATGAGCAGTTGGTAGCCGGCGTAACCCCGCGTGCGCAGCATGGCCTCGTGCTCCGCCTTGTACTGCGTGAGCTGGAACCGCGCCGAAGCCCGCACGAAATCGGGAACCTGCGACTCGAGCCCGTTGGCGACGAGCGAACGCCGGTGACGTTCGAGATTCAGCGGCAGGAGCGGCCCGGTGAACTTCGGCAGCAACCGGTCGTAGTCCGGGAAGACGGGGCGTTGGCCGGTCTCGTGGGCGATCAGCGGGACGGGCGAGGCGTCGAGGGCCGGGGCGAAATCCCAGTCCGGATGAGCCGGGCCCACGCCCCGGGTGCCGGTGCTGGTGTGATGCGTGAACCAGAAATCGTCCGCCGGCAGGTTCTTGCGCGCCCCGCACCCGGTGTAGAGCCGGCGCGGATCGAAGGCCTTGATCTCTTCGACCAGCGCGTTGACCTGCTCCCAGTCCGTGCCGCGCAAGCCGAACTCGTTGCCGATGGCGCACAGCAGAAAGGACGGGTGATGCCCGTACGCCTCGGACATCCGCCGCAGTTCCGCGCGCAGAAAGGCGGTGATCGCGGGGTCTCGCCCGATGGCGGGGGGCGGGTGACGGTTTCGAGTCCCCAATCGTCCACCCAGGCGGCGGTCTCGGGTTGGAGGTAGACACCGAGGCGATCGGCCGCCTCGAACGCGGCGTCGGGAGGACACCACGTGTGAAACCGCACATGATTGAAACCGTACTCCTTGACGACCCCGAGGACCCGTTCCCACTCCGGGACGGTCATGGGCGGATGCCCGGTGCGGGGATAGACGGCACAATCGAGGGTGCCGCGGAGGAACAGAGGGCGACCGTTCAGGCGCAGTTCCTTCCCGGCGCGTTCAACCTGACGGAACCCGAAAGTGACGCTGGTCTCGCTCGCCACCCCATCCGGCCCCTCGAGGTGGGCCTGGACCCGGTAGCGCACCGGATGGAATTCGTCCCAGGCCTCGATCGGTTCGGCCAGATCCAGTGTCACTTCGCCCGTGTTTGGTCCCGGCGGATACGTGGCGACGCAGGAGGCGGTGGCGAGCACGGGCGTTTCGCGCTCGCGGCTCAACTGGAGTTTCACCGGCACTTTGCGAGCTTCGCCGCTGGAGTTGTTCAGCCCCCAGACGACCCGAGCGCTGCGGCGGTCGGCGGCCGGGTAGACGGTCACAGAGCGAAAGGCGACCGGCGGGGCGGCCTCGAGGGTGAGCGTGCCGACCACGCCGTTCCAACGGGACTGGGTTTCCGGGCCGTAGGCGTGGGTGACGGTCGAGAGGTTGTGGATGAGGCGATTGTCCACGCGCAGGGTGAGTCGGTGGCGACCCGGGGTGAGCGGGCCCAGGTCGTGTCGGTGCTCGGCCACCAGGCTGTCGCACGC
The DNA here is from genome assembly GCA_027493615.1 of Verrucomicrobiota bacterium. Taxonomy (GTDB): domain Bacteria; phylum Verrucomicrobiota; class Verrucomicrobiia; order Limisphaerales; family J093; genus DSVZ01. Next base: position 593,400 of record JAOSKK010000023.1, on the reverse strand, counting down.
ACCGGCGGGCTGGCCGTCGATCCACACCTCGGTCTTCCAGAGCGCGCGTTCGAGGCGGAGCGCGACGGGTCGCCCCTGCCAGGCCGGCGGGATCTCGATGTCGCGCTCGTACCAGGCGGGTCCGACGAAGAGGTGGCGGCGCACGAGATAACCGTGTTCATCCGCGCGCGCGGATTCCCTGACCCCGGGGAAACGGGTGGTCACGGGGTAGGGCGCCGCGTGGAACATGGTGTTCGTGTCGAGCGGGAAACCGAACCCGGCGAGGTCGGTGGTGTTCGGGAGTTGGATGCGACTGTCCGTGGTGAGTGGCGCGGCGGGCCAGCGGGCGGCGAGGCCGGCGTCTTCGGGGTCGAGTCGCAACCGCCACTCTCCGGCGAGGTCCAGGGTGTCGGCGGTGAAGGCGGGGAAAGCCGCGAGCAGGAGCAGGAACAAACGCCAGGAGACCGGTGGTTTCACGTCGGGATTGTGCGCCGGGATGGAACCCGCGGGCAACCTCCATACGCCCTGCGTCTGCCGGGCGGGGCGGAACTCGCGCCAGCGTCCGCATTCTCTCGCGACGTCGGTGCGAGAAAATCAGTCCTTGAGCGGGATCGCCAGCAACTCCTGGGCGGTCCAGGACGTGCTGCGGCTGGCGGTGGCCTCGCGGATGGCCTTGACCTGGGCGGGCGTGGCGGGACCGGCGTTGTTGCCCCACTCGGCATTGCCCCGGATGAAGGTCACGACGGCCGCAATGTCCTCGTCCGAGAGTTGGTCACGCCAGGGGAGCATCACGTTGTTGTACTGGTTGCCGTTGACGGTGATGGGTCCTTGCAGGCCGTTGAGGACGATCCGGATGATTCGATTTGGGCCTTCTGTCAGGACCCAGTCCGAGCCCGCCAGGGGCGGGAATTGGTTGGGAGTGCCCCGGCCGTTGGGCTGGTGACACGCCGAGCAGTAAACGGTGTAGACCCTGCGCCCCTGCGCCAGGAGGGCATCGGCCTCCGAACGCGGCACCCGCGCCTCGAGATCCGCCAGCAGTTCCCCCTGGTTGAAAACGAGCGGATTGAACCCGCCACCGTTCCGATCCAGGTACAGGGTGGCCCAGTAGAGCATCACGCCAAACAGGCCCACCAGCCAGAGCGGCGTGGTGGCGCCGGTGCCGAGGGCGGGCGGGGCCCCATCAAGAGCAGGGGCTCCGAGCGCGCCGGTGGCGTTGCCCGCCGCGCGGGCGGGGCGGGCAGCGACTGGGGAGCGTGCAGAGGGCACCGGCTTCATGGGGACGCAAAGGCGAAGGGCGAAGGGCGAAGGGCGAAGGGCGAAGGGTCAAGGTCGAGGGACGAGGTTTGGGCGGACGGGGCGTTCGTGGTCTCGACCGGTCTTGTCACGGCATTGGTCTGTGGGTGGGGGGAAGACCTCGTAGAACAGGGCGTCGGAGCGGAGGCTCAGCAGGTACGCGACAAGCTGCCGCGCCTCGCGGGTGGGGATGATCTCGATCCCGGCGGGCGGCGCGAATTCGGACGGGAGCGCCAGCGCATCGGGCGAGGGCGCCTGGCCGGGGCGCAGGCGGCGTTCGGTAAAGAGGTAGGGGTAACGCGGCATGGTCGAGCCGGGCAGGTCGATCCGCGCGTTGTAGAGCTTCCGCAACAGCCAGGTGGTGTTGGTCTGCCGGGCGCCGAGATTCGCCAGGTCGGGTCCAAGCCGGATCTGGCCCAGGAACACGGGTTGGTCGCGGAGGTAATCGCGCGAGACGGTGCGGCGGGTGCCCCAGCCGCGGCGGAGATCGGGGCCGAGGTTGGCAATCGTGGATTCGACCCGGGCACCGGCGTTGGTCAGGAGGCGGGTGGCCTGGTCGGTGGCGGAGGCGCCGGCATGAGCCAGGATCACCTGGGGCGGATGCCTGACCAGCTCCGTGGCGGCGTCGGCATCGAGGTCACGCCGCACCTTGCGCAAGGCGGCGACGGCGTCGGTGATGTTGGTGCCGGCGTCGGTCAAGGTGAGCCGCGAGAGCAGGGGTTCCTGAAGCACCTGCTGGGTGTGGCAGTAATGGCAACCTTGGGCCCGGTAGACCTGGGCGCCTTGCTTGGCTTCGCCAGTCCGATCCAGCGGATACTGTATCCCCAGGTCGTCGATCTGGACCAGCGACTGTCCACCGATCTGAAGGTGAGGCGCCAACACGCCAGCCACCCACGAGGCGAAGAACGCCGCGAACACGCCGAGGAAGAGCAGGGGTCCGTGTTTCACGCCTTCCCCTCCGCCGGCAGCGGCTCCACCAACGCCCGGGCTGCCGGCACGCAAATCGTGCGGGCACACGCCCCAAGCAGCCAGAGGAAGTTCACCGCAAAGGCTCCGCTGCCGACCAGCCAGAGCAGTTGCGCCAGCGTGCCGGTCGAGGCGAACGGCAGGTAGCGCTTTGCCACGGTCAGAAAGGCCACGTCCGTGTTGTTGAGCGCGGCTCCATGCACCAAGCCGCCCACCAGAAAGGCCACCGCCAGCAGCACAACCGCCCCCGCCGCACAGCCGAAATGCAGTGTCGCCAGGAATCGCGACGGCCAGTCACGGCCCAGCAAGCAGGGCACGACCACGTACAGGCCCCCCAGCGCCGCCACGCCGAAGCCGCCCAGGAACGCGAGCTGATCCAGCCCTGGTGTGACCAGCGTGAAATGAGTCAGATGCCGCACGGTCGCCAGCGAGTTCAGGGCGGTCAGCACGCCGGCCGTGAGCCAGGCCAGCAGGGAGAAGCCCAGAAACCAGAGCACGACGTTGCCTGAAAGCCGCGACAGGGCCGCGCGCAGGGACGGCAGCAGATTGGCGCCGACGCCATAGATCGCGAACAGGGTCAGCACGTTGCCCACCACCGCCAGGCTCAGCATCCAGGCCGGGAAAGGACCACCGGCGTAGCGGGTCAACCCGCCCAGACCGCCGAAGGCCACGAAGGTCCAGAAGCCAAACAACGCCAGGCTGCGGCTGGGGACCGCCGCCCCGGTCAGCTTCGGCAGGAAGTAGAACAGGGCCGCAAGGGTGAGGCTGCCGAACCACAAGACCCAGAGTTGCTGCAGATACCAGGCTTGCGCCGCGGCCTGCAACACCCCGCGCAGTGGCAGAAACGACGTCAGCACGTAACCGCTCGCGAAACACCAGGGGAAGACGAGCAGGGCGGTGACCAGGTACCATTGGGAGATGTAGCTCTCGCGACGTTGACGGCGGCCGAAAACGACCAAGGCCCAGGGCGCGATCAGGAGATACCCCGCCAGCAGGAGCGGCGACGCGTACCGCGGCAGTTCCAGGCCCTCGATGCCCGTGCTGTCGCCGGCGAGGACCCCCAACACCCCCAGCTTGAGGCCGACCTGCCAGACGGCCGCGCCGAACAGGATGGTGCCCGTTCCCGCCAGCGGCACACCGCTCAACCGCACCATCAGCCAGAGGGCCAGCGCCAGACCGGCCAGGGCACCGAAACCGAACACCAACGCGTTCCACGCCGCGGGCTGCACCCGGCCGTACGTGAGCCACTCGATGTTCGCCAGCATCCCGGGCGCGTGCAGCTTGATGGCGGCCAGGACGCCCAGCACGGCGGCAAAGACCAGCCAACCCGCGCTCAGTCCGCCCAGCACCAGCACCGGCCAGCGACACGACCGGTCCAAGTCCGCCGGTGCTGCAGGCGCCAGGCTCGCGGCGACCGGCGGTGGCACGGCGCCGGGGTCGGGGCGGAGGCGGGAGAACTCATGGTGGCGCGGGACCGGTGGCGGGGGCGCCCCGGGCTATTCGTACTCGCTCGGGACCTCCGGCGGTTTGGCGGTGGCTTTCTCAACGCGGGCGAGGAGGTCAGCCCGGCCGGCGGCGGGGTCCTGCCAAAGCCGCAGGAGCAACGCGACGGCGTTGGTGATGGGAATCCGGTAGATACCCTTGTTGGCGTCGATGATACCCGCGGTGGTCAGGGCCGCATGGTCGGCGGCGCGGAGTTCCGCGAGGTTCTGGTAACGGAGAGCGGCGCGGACAGTGTCCACGCCGGGCGGCCGGGTGCGCTGGACGACCCACCAGGTGAGGCCGCCCACGAGCAGGAAGGTGCCGGCAATCCCCAGGAACCAGGCGGCAACCCGCGCCCGATCCATCCCCTGACAGCATGTCCACCACTTCATCGCACACCTCCCGCCACTTCCGGCCCGTCGGCCAGTTCGTCGGTCTCGTCAATCTCACCTCCTGAAATCGCGGAAGCATGAAAGTGCACGTGGCCCATGGCCTCGCAGAGGCGCGGGTCCTTGAGGGGATACGGCGGGTGACCCCGAACTTGTTCAGGAACTGCTTGGTCAGAATGCCGGCAATGAGCGCGATGCAGGCGAGGTCCAGCCAGGCCCATTGGAAGGGGTAGCCGCCGGTGTGCCGGTAGGGATGGATGTTGAACGCCAGGTCCACGTAATGCATGAGCCACGTCCAGATGCAGAGAGGAATCATCCAGGCAAACGTCAGCTTGAGGTCGATCCGGAGCAGGGCCAGGAAGGGAAGGAAGAAGTGGCCGAAGATGATGACCATGCCGACGTACCACCACGTGCCTTTCTCGCGCACGACGTACCAGAACGTCTCCTCGGGCATGTTCGCGTTCCAGATGATGAAGTACTGGGAGAAGTGGATGTAGGCGTAGAAGACGGTAAAGGCGAACAGCAGCGATCCGAGGAAGTAGAACTGGTGCTCGTGGAGCACCGGCTCGAGGGTGCCGTTGCGCTTGAGGACCATGGTGATCAGGTACACGGTGCCCAATGTCACCCACACACTGCCGGCGAAGTAATACACGCCGTACATGGTGGAGAACCACTCGTACATCAGCCCCTTCATCCAAAGCACGGCGGCCAGGGTCAGCGTGATGGCGAACAGAAAGATGCCGAGGCACGCGACGCGTCGCATGGCATAGGTGTGGTGGGCCGCTCCGTCGCGGTCCTGGGCCAGGGAGAGCCGCCGGAGGCTGTGTGAGAGCCACCACCAGATGGCAAAGCAGGCCAGCGCCACGAGGTAGAAACCCGGCTTGGTGAACAGTGGGAGCTTGGCGTGCAACGCATGGTCGGCATGCGGATCCTGCACCTGCATCCAGCCGTACAACCGGGGCGCGAGCAGGGCGATGGGGACAAAAGCCAGAGCCATCCAGGGAAACAGCAGCGAAGCGATGTGCTCGCAGAACCGCCGGATGGGCACCGACCAGCCCGCATCAAAGAGGTGATGCACGAGCACGAGGAACAAGGCCCCGAGCGTCAGGCTGAGGAAGAACATGAACGCTATCAGCCAGGAGTACCCGAACTGGACGCGGTCAAGGACCAACCCAAGCAGCGCGCCCGCCGCGCCGATCCCGATGAGATAGTTGGGCACCCGGCGCCAGCGGAAAGGTCCAGCGGACGTTCGGCGGCGGCGCGGAGATCGGAGAGGGCACTCATAGGCAAGGCATCACTTCAGGGGTGGCTCGCAGGCCTTCGGGCACCTCTTCGAGCGTGGCCAGGTGGCTGAGTTGCAGGGCACGGACATAGGCCAGGATGGCCCAACGATCCGCGGCGGCAATGTTCGCGCCGTAACCCTGCATGAGGTTCCGGCCCAGACTGATGGTGTGGAAGATCTCGCCATCGGGTTGCTGGACGATGCGCGGGTCATGCAGATTCCCGATCACCACCATGCCGTACTTGGTGGTCGGCCCTTTGCCGTCCCCCCGCCGCGCCGTGGCAGGGTTGACAGTGGATGGCAAACCGCTCCCGGCCGCGCGCCAGCAGCGTCTCGGAGACGGGTACGGGGCTGTGCTGGACGAAGTTCGTCGTCCCGGGTTCGTAGCCCGTGTTGAACGGGTGATCCTCGAAGGGATGCACCGGCGTGCCCGCCACCAGCACCGGCAGGCTCCGCGGGATCGTCTGGTCCGGATGCAGCCGCGAGCTGAGACCGTCCGGGAAGAACCCGTGGGCGGATTGCGGGCGCAGCTTGGCCTGCCGATCCATGTCCGGAAACAGTTCGATGGGCGGGCGCCGGCTGAGGCCACCCCGGAAACCGGCCACACTGACCACAACCAAACCAAGCAGGAGGAAGCCGAGCAGGAAGTAGCGCATGGTCAGTCCTCCACCATTTCAATGCGCCGGCTGCCGGCGGACTCGAGAAGTTGCCGGGTTTCGGTGTCCCGGTACTTCGGGTCGTTGGTCTCGATCACAAGGAAGAAGCGGTCGTGGGAGGCGAGCGCGAAGCGGCGGTGTTTGAGGAGCGGATGATGGAGCCGTGGCAGGCGGTTCAGAAACAGCATCCCGAGGAGGGCACCGAAGGCGCCGAACAGGATGGTGAGCTCGTAGGAGGGGGAAAGCCGAGAAGGGGCTGAAGAGCGGTTTGCCGCCGACGGGGATCGGGTAGTCGAAGCGGTTCATCCACCAGATGAGCAGCATGCCGGTCGTGTAACCCGCCACGCCGCCGAGGAACGAGAACCAGCCGACCATGGAGTTCTTCAATCCCATGGCCTTGTCCATGCCATGCACGGGGTAGGGCGTGAAGACATCCCAGCGCCGGAACCCGGCGTCGCGCACGCGTTCGGCGGCATGCATGACATCCGCCGGCGTTTCAAACTCGGCCAGCAGGCCGTAGGGTTTGGCGGGCTCAGCCATTGTTCAATGCCCTCCTTTCTTGGCGCCGCCCAGCGGGTGATGCGGGTCGGCCTGCGGCGTGACCCCTTTCACTTCCGCAATGGCAATGATGGGGAGGAAGCGCAGAAAGAGCAGGAAGAAGGTGAAGAAAAGTCCGAACGTACCAAGGTACGTGCAGATGTCCACCCAGGTGGGCGTGTAATAGCCCCAGTTGGCGGGCAGGAACTCACGGGCCAGCGTGGTGACCACGATCACAAACCGTTCGAACCACATCCCGATGTTCACCAGGATGGAGATGATCCAGACGGCCACGAGATGGTGGCGGACCTTCTTGAACCAGAAGAGCTGCGGGATCACCACGTTGCAGGCGATCATGATCCAATAGCTCCACCAATAGGGGCCGAAGGCGCGGTTCCAGAAGGCATAGCGCTCGTAGGGATTGCCACTGTACCAGGCAATGAACACCTCCATGCCGTAGGCATAGCCCACGATCGAGCCCGTCGCCAGCGTCACCTTGCACATCAAATCCACGTGCCGCATCGTGATCAGGTCCTCGAGCCCGCACAGCTTCCGGATGGGAATGAGCAGGGTCAGCACCATCCCGAAGCCCGAGAAGATGGCGCCGGCGACGAAGTAGGGCGGGAAGATGGTGGTGTGCCAGCCCGGCAACTGGGAGACGGCGAAGTCCAGGGACACAATGGAGTGGACGGAGAGGACAAGCGGCGTGCTCAGGCCGGCGAGGATGAGATAGGCCTTCTCGTAGTTGCTCCAGTGCCGGTTGGAGCCGGTCCAGCCCAGGGCGAACAGCCCGTAGCCGAACTTGCGCAGCCGCGTGCGCGCCCGGTCCCGCATCACGGCCAGATCCGGGATCAGGCCCATGTACCAAAAACAGGACCGAGACCGTGAAGTAAGTCGAGACCGCGAACACGTCCCACATGAGCGGGGAACGGAACTGCGGCCAGATGCTGTTGGCGTTCGGGATGGGGAACAGCCACCAGGCCAGCCAGATGCGCCCGACGTGGATGACCGGGAAGATGCCGGCGCACATGACGGCGAAGATGGTCATGGCCTCGGCGGCGCGGTTCACTCCTGTGCGCCAGCGCTGGCGGAGCAGGAAGAGGATGGCGGAGATGAGCGTGCCGGCATGGCCGATGCCGATCCACCAGACGAAGTTGACGATGGCCCAGCCCCACATGACCGGGTGCCCGAGCCCCCAGACGCCCACGCCCGTGGACATCAGGTAGGTGATCATGGCAAAGCACAGGCACATCATCACCACGCTGATCAGGAATGCCGGCCACCACCACGCGGGAGTCTTGCCCTCCGCCACGCCCGCCACAGCGTCCGGAGATCCAGCCCAGCGACCGGTTGTTGGCTACCAGCGGGACACGCTGGAGTTCCGGAGGCGGCACCGGACAGGGCACCTCGAGTCTGGCCGGGGCAGCCATCAGTGAGCTCCTTTCGCGGCGCCGTGAGCGCTGTCAGCGGCGTGGGCATCGGCCGGGTGACCGTGCAGCAAACCGCCGTGGTCGAGGAATTCCTTCGTGCTGAGCGGCGTTTCGTACGGGTCCGGCATGCTCGGGTTCGGATTGCGGACGCGGGCCAGATAGGTGACCCGGGGCTTGGTCATCAGGTAATCGAGCACAAGATAGGTGCGCTCGTGCGCCCGGGCCCGGCTCACCTCGCTGTCCGGGTCCTTCAGGTTGCCGAAGGTGATGGCATCGGCGGGGCAGGCCTGCTGGCAGGCGGGTCGGATGACGCCATCGGGCACGACGACATCGCCGGAGGCGCCGGCCTTGACCTTCTGGGCGATCTTGCCCTGTTCGATGCGCTGGACACAGAACGTGCATTTCTCCATCACGCCGCGCATGCGCACGGAGACGTCCGGGTTGCGGGCCAGCTTGAGCAGGTCCCATTCGTCCTGAGCTTTGCTGCCGCGGTCCGGGTTCTTGAACCAGCGCTTCATTTCCCACTGGCCGTCGTTGAAGGAGACCAACGGGCTGCGGTAGAGCTGGTCCAGGGGCGGCGGTTGTAGTCGAAGAAATTGAAGCGGCGGACCTTGTAGGGGCAGTTGTTCGAGCAGTACCGGGTGCCCACACACCGGTTGTAGGCCATCACGTTGAGGCCTTCGTGGTCGTGCACGGTGGCGTTCACCGGGCAGACGCTCTCGCAGGGGGCCGCCTCGCAGTGCTGGCAGAGCATCGGCTGCTGCACCACCTGCGGCTGGTCCTCGCCCCCGACGTAGTAACGGTCCAGCCGGATCCAGTGCATCTCGCGGTTCCGGCTGACTTGCTCCTTGCCGACGATGGGGATGCTGTTCTCGCTCTGGCAGGCAACCACGCACGCCGAGCACCCCACACACCCGTTGAGGTCGATCGACATCGCCCACTGGTGGTGCGCGGTCGCGGCCAGCTTGTCGAGCGGGTTGGGATAGAGCGGCTGCATGCCGGCCTTCGGCTCCGGTGTGTCCATCGCCCGCGCAAACCGCGGGTTCTTCTCGTATTCGGCGAGCGTCGCTTCGCGGATGATCGGGCGGCCCATCATCGCCCAGTGATTTTGGGTCGTGGCCAGCTCGTAATCCCGGCCCGCCGCCGCCAGTTGGCCCCCGGCCGCGAGGTGGAGCGCGCTCGAGGCGCGGACCGCATAGGCGTTGTAACCGGCGCCGCGACCCACGCGGCCGGTGCGCACCCGGCCGTAGCCCAGCGTCAGGCCCACGACGTGGTCCGCCATGCCCGGCTGCACCCAGACGGGGCCTTCGACCGTCCGCCCGCCCAGGGTGAGACGGGCCACGGGCACGCGGGTCTTGGTGGCCGTCGCGCTCCCCACGTAGCCCTGGTCGACCCGGTAGAAACCCAGGTTCCTGGCCGTGGCCGGGCTGACCAGAAACGCGTTGTCCCAGGTCAGTTTGGTGACCGGCTCAGGCAGTTCCTGGAGCCAGCCGTTGTTGTTGAACCGGCCGTCGTCCAACTTGGCGTCGCGGACAAAGACCACCTCGAGGCTCTGGGCGCCCGGCGCCGCGAGAGGTGTCGCCGCCTGGACGGCCGTCCGGATGGCCGGCCACTGGAGTGCTGCCGCCGAGGCTTCCGCCGGGGCGCTGTCCGCCAGATAACCCTGGTGCAGAAAGCGCTTCCAGGCTTCCTCGAAGCCTTCGCCGTGCGCACCGCGGAAGGTCTCCCGGACGATGTCGTAGGGCCGGGTGACCGGCAGTCCACCGATGCGGGCAAGGACCTCGAGGTCGGTCAATCCGCCGAACAGAGGCTCGATGAGCGGCTGGATGGGCACCAGCGTCCCATCAAGCGTCCGGGCGTCACCCCACGACTCGAGGTAGTGCGCCATCGGGAGGTGCCAGTCGCTGAAGGCGAAGGTCTCGTCCTCGTGAAAGCCCAGGCGGATCACCGTCTTGGCACGGCGCTGGGCGGCGGGCCACTCGAGATCCGCCGGGGCCGTGAAGGCCGGATTGCCACCCAGGATGACGAGCGTTTCGACCTCGCCGGCCTGGAGGGCCCGGGCCAGGTCCGCCAGCGTGCCCGCACCCAGGTCCGGTTCGGGAACCAGCCGCACCGTCTTGCCGAGGGCACCCAGATGGAAGTTCAGCGCCTGCGCCAGCACGTGGACGGCCAGTGGTTGGCGGTAGCCCGTCAGGACCACGGCCCGGCCCGGATGCGCGAGCAGGTCCTCCAGACAGGCGTTGGCCCAGGCCCGGGCCTCGGCCGGAAGCGCCGCGGCGAGGGGTGCGAGCACGGCGTCGAATTCGGCCGCGGCGGGCACGGCGGCTGCCGGGTTTCGCTTCAGCAACTCGACGAGCAGCGCGGCCACAAACGGTAATACCTGGCCCGAAGGCAGACGCAGCCGATGGTCGGCGTTGGTGCCGGTCAGCGTCATCAGGCCCTCGACCGCGTAGAGGCGGCTCATGCCGGCCTGGGCGGAGGCAAGCTTGCGGCCCCGCGCAAAGCCGCGGGTCCAATGCCAGGCGTCCTCTTCGGTCCCCAGAAAGTCACAGTCCAGCGCCAGGATCCGCTGCGCCTGGTCGAGGTGATACGTGGGCCGGACGGGAGTCCCGTAAGCCAGGGTGGCCGCCTCGCGGAGCACGTCGAAGTCCACCGGTTCGTGGATGAACCCGCGGGCGCTGGGGAAGATCTCGCGCAGTTGGCGGCTGAGGCGGATGACGGAAGGGGAGAGGTTGCGGCCGGTGAGGAAACAGAGGCCCTGGCCGTGGTTGGCGCGGGCGGCCTGACCGGCGGCGGCGAGGGCGTCGAGCGCCTTTTCCCGCGCGACGTTCTCGCGTTGATGGGTGAAGCGGTGGGCGCGGTCGGGGTCGTACAGGTTGAGCAGCGAGGCCTGGGTGAGGGCATCCGTACCGCCATGAGGCCGGGCGGGCTCGCCGTCACCGCGCCGGTTGAGCGGGTGGTCCGGGTTGCCTTCGATTTTGACCGGCCGGCCGTCGTAGGACTTGACCAGCACGGGCACGGCGTGGCCGCGGAGAGGCATGGCCGTGGCGAAGTACTGGGGCACGCCGTGGGTGTAGCCCGGCGGCAGCTTGCTGAAGGGAAGGATCGTCTCCTGGGGCCGCCGACAGCCGGTGGTGAGTCCGACTCCCATCAGGAGGAAGGAGGCGGACATGATCTGGACGAAGTGCCGGCGGGAGACCGGGTCGTTGAGCTCGCTGGCGCCGTCGGGAAATTCCCGCTCGAGCCACTCCCGGAAGCCGGGGGTGTCGGCCAGTTGCTCCAGGCTGCGCCAGTACGGCGGGCCGGTCTCCGGGGTCGGGCAGGGAGGGGGACGGTCTTCATCGGTGGCAGGCGGAGCAATGCTCGAGCCGTTCGACCTTCCATTCCTCGAGGAAGCGGCGGCCGTCGGCGAGCTGGCGGGTGGGGTCGGCCGGCTTCCAGTTGAGGTTGTAGACCTGCTCGGGCGGGCGGAGGAAGGCCTCGGGCTGCCGGTGACAGTCGAGGCAGAACGTCATGCTGAGGGGTTGGGCGTGGTGCACCTCGTCCATCAGGTTGATCTGCCCGTGGCACTCGACACAACTGATGCCGCGGTTCACGTGGACGGCGTGATTGAAGTAGACGTAGTCGGGCGTCTTGTGAATCCAGACCCAGGGGATGGGCCGGCCGGTGGCAGCGCTTTCGCGCACGAGCGCGAGCTTGGGATCATCCTTCAGCACCTGGTTGTGGCAGTTCATGCAGGAGGTGCTCGACGGGATGTTGGAGTGGTAGGAGGACTCGACGCCGTTGTGGCAATAGCGGCAATCCATGCCGAGCTGCTCGACGTGGATGTGGTGGGAGAAGCTGACCGGCTGGAGGGGCTGGTACCCGACGCGGGTGTATTTCGGGGGTGAAGTAGTACCACGTGCCGGCCACAACCGCGGTGCCCAACAGCGCGCCGCCGAGGATCACGTACCCGGGCAGCTTATTGGTCCATTTCGGAAAAATGTCCGACATGCAAAAACCCCGAAAGTGAGCCCTGCCCCCGCGCCGGCGTCAACGACAACCCGGACCCGCCGCGCCCCCGGTGGCCGTTGGGTCGGATCCACGGCGTGAGAAGGACCCCACCGAATTTGCGCCTCTCACAACAAAAGAAGCGAAGCTCTTTTAGGGAGCCGGGGGCGGTCCGACAAGTCCGCAGGACGGGCGGGCTGCAGTTTTCGGGATTGTTAATGTATAAGATTAGTCAGATCGGTTGCGCCGCCGGGCGGCCCCGCCTGCCAGCCCATGAACCGCCCGGGGAGGGCACCCGGCCGACAACCGGGAGGCCAGGTCCCCGATCACCTGCAGGCCGGTTCCCCCCGACCCGGCGCGGAGCGTTCATGGCCCTGAGCCGATCCAAGATGACCACGTCCCTTCCCCCATTTCCGATGTTCGTAATCGGTGGAGAAACTCTTCGTCTTGGATTCTCCGCGGATTACGAACATCGGGGATTGGGCTGAGGGAGGCGCTCCCTGAACCTGTGGTGCGGGCGCCCCGCCTGCACCCTCCGTGGTTCATGGCCCCCCGGCGGGTCCAAGAGGAACAGGACGCTTTCCGGGACCGTGCCCGGGGAACTCGCGCCTCCCCGCGCCTCGTCGCGCGGCATCCTCGCCCCCCGATCCGTGAATGCCTCCTCACGACGGCGACTGCCGCCGCCGTTCCAGCCCCGGACCGGCTGGGGAGTAGAGGGGGCCGGGGTCAAACAGGTTGACTTGGTGCCGGGTTCCCCGCCAAGTTCAGCGCCTTTCAGTTCAAGCTATGAGCGACACTTCCCATGCCCTGCAGGGGTTCCAGCCGGCCCGGGAGTACCTGGTGGGTCTCGATTCGGACGGCTGCGTGTTTGACTCGATGGAGATCAAGCACAAGGAGTGCTTCACCCCGATGTTCATCAAGCACTTCCGCCTTCAGGCCGTCAGCAAGTACGCCCGCGAGGTGTGGGAGTTTGTGAACCTCTACTCGAAGACGCGGGGCGTGAACCGGTTTCCCGCCCTCTCCAACGCGCTCAACCTGCTCGCCGAGCGTCCGGAAGTCCAGGCCCGCGGGGTCGTGCCGTGGAACAGCGACCCGCTGGATGACTGGCTGGCGCGCGAGACCACGCTGAGCAACGCCGCGCTCGAACGGGAGATCGCCGCGGGCAACACCGTCCTCGAGCCCGTCCTGGCCTGGTCCCTGGCGGTCAATGCCGCCATCGCGGACCTCGTCTCCGGCGTGCCGCCCTTCCCGCTCGTGCGCGAGACGCTCGAACGGCTGGACGGCGCGGCCGATGTCATCGTCGTGTCCCAGACGCCGACGGAGGCGTTGGAACGCGAGTGGGCCGAGCACGGGCTGGCAGGTCATGCGCGCGTGATTGCGGGTCAGGAGCTGGGGACGAAGACCGAGCACCTCAAGTGGGCGGCGGGCGGCAAGTACGCGCCGCGGCACGTGCTGATGGTGGGCGATGCGCCGGGCGACTTCAAAGCCGCCAAGGCGAACCACGCGCTGTTCTTCCCCATCGTGCCAGGCCACGAGGAGGCCTGGTGGCAGCGGCTGTACGACGAAGGGATTGACCGTTTCCTGAAGGACCAGTTTGCGGGCGAGTACGAGGCGGCCCTGCTGCGCGAGTTCAACGCCAGCCTGCCGGAGACGCCTCCCTGGCACCGGTAACCACGGAATGCCCGGCGCCGGGCGGCGAAGGGTGGGCCCGGGCCGGGAGTTCTCAACCCGAGGCGGCGGAGCGGCGAAGACCAGAGGAGGCAAGCGTGAGGCGCAAGAATGTCCAGGCGAAGGCTGAGGCCCTGCGCGTGTTGGTGTGTCCGGACAAGTTCAAGGGGACGCTGACGGCCCCGGAGGCGGCCGAGGCCCTCGCGGCCGGGTGGCGGCGGGTGCGGCCGGACGACACGATCGAGCTGTTGCCCATCAGCGACGGCGGTGACGGGTTCGGGGAGTTGCTGGGGGCCTTTCACGATGCCGAGGAGATGGTGTGTCCGACGGTGGATGCGGCCCGCCGCCCGGTGCGGGCGCGGTGGTGGTGGGAGCCGAAACGCCGCCTGGCCATCCTCGAGGCGGCCCGGGTCATCGGGCTGGCGATGTTGCCGCCGGGCCGGTTTCATCCGTTCGAGCTGGACACGTTCGGCCTGGGGGCGGTGATCCGCGCCGCGGTGGCCAAACGGCCGGCGGACCTGTTGATCGGCATTGGGGGCAGCGCCACGAACGACGCCGGGTTCGGCCTGGCGCGCGCCTGGGGTTGGGATTTCCTGGATGCCGCCGGAAAGCCGATCACGAACTGGACCCACCTGACGGGCCTGCAGCGGGTGGTCGAAGGGTCGCTGCCGGCGCGGTTCCCCCCGTTGCATGTGGCCGTCGATGTGCAGAACGGATTGCTCGGCGCGCGCGGGGCGACCCGCATCTATGGGCCACAAAAGGGCATTCGTCCCGAGGATGTGCGCCCGGCGGAATACGCCCTGGCGCGGTTGGTTGAGGTCCTGGCCACCGGCCGGCGGTCGGTGCGGAGCCTGGCCAACGCGCCGGGGGCTGGGGCGGCGGGCGGGCTTGGCTTTGGGTTGAGCGTGTTCTTCGACGGCGAGCTCGAGCCGGGCTTTGCCCGGTTCGCGCGGGAGACCGGCTTCGCGAAGCGGGTGGAGTGGGCCGACGTGGTGGTGACCGGCGAGGGGGCGTTGGACGAGACCAGCGTGCGCATGGGGAAGGGCGTGGGGCAAGTGGCCCGGTTGTGCGCCCGACTCAAGACGCCGTGCCTCGGCCTGGCCGGCTCGGTGAGCCTCGGCAAGGCGGGGTCGGGTCCGTTCACGGCGGTGGCGGGCATTGTGCCGGAGTTGGCGACGCTCGACGAAGCGCGGGCCAAGGCGTCTCACTGGCTCCGGGAACTCGCCCGGCGCACGGCGGCGGCGTGGGAGGAGGATTGACCCGGCCTGACCGATGGCCGGGGGACGCCCGAGCCCGAATGCCATGCCGTCCGCGCCTCCTTTGTCACCCGTGTCCGGCTACCGCGGGCGCCTGGCGCCTTCCCCGACCGGCCTGCTGCATCTCGGCCATGCCCGGACCTTCTGGACCGCCCAAGAGCGTTGCCGGTCGGCCGGGGGTGTGTTGGTGTTGCGGAACGAGGACTTGGACCAGGCGCGTTGCCGGGCCGCGTTCGTGGAGGCGATGCTCGAGGACCTGCGCTGGTTCGGGCTGGCTTGGCAGGAAGGGCCGGACGTCGGCGGACCCCGCGGTCCCTACAACCAGAGCGAACGTCTCGAGCGGTACCGGACGGCCTTCGAGCGGCTCCGGACGGCCGGGGCGGTCTATCCCTGCACTTGCTCGCGTCGCGACATCCGTAACGCCCTCACGGCACCCCATGCGGGGGATGAGGAACCCGTATACCCCGGAACTTGCCGGCCCGTCCCGGAACGGGAAGGCAGAAAGCAGAGTGCAGAATGCAGAAACGAAGGGCTAGCCGGGGAGGGGCTGGCTTGTGAGTCACCCGGGCAGGAGCGGGGACGGCCTTGTTGGCGGTTCCGCGTCTGCGACGGGGAGGAAGTCCGTTTTGATGACGGTGGCCAGGGTCCGCAGCGGTTCTTGGCCGGGAAGGACTTCGGGGACTTTGTGGTGTGGCGCCCGGAAGGGCTGCCATCGTACCAGCTTGCCTGCGTGGTGGACGACGCGGACATGGGCATCACCGAGGTGGTGCGAGGGGGCGGACCTGTTGGTCTCGACCGCGCGGCAGCTTCTGCTTTACCGCGCGTTAGCTGGGAGGCCCCGGCGTTCTTCCATTGTCCGCTCGTCACGGATGCGGCGGGCAGGCGACTGGCCAAACGGCATGATGCCGCGAGTCTCCGGGTCTGGCGCGAGCGCGGGGTGGCACCGGAAGCCTTGCGGGACCTCGGGCCAAGTCTGTTGGGTCTTCCGCTGACGTGAGAACGGCGGGCGGCGCGCTTGCCCGGCACCACGAGCCCCCACATCCCGGCCGACGCGACGAAGGCCTCGGGAGGGAGCGTGGCTGGCCCTGGGTTGTGCGACTTGGCGGCGGGACCTTCCCCAGCCCGAAGTGCCTGAAGACGGTGGCAATGCCCGGCGTCTATCGACACGTGACACGTTCGGACCTGATTCCTGCCTGTGGTTCGATGGCTCCATCTCCCGGCGGCTGGCGCCCTGTCACCCGTTGCCGCCTGCTCGGCTGTTCGAAGATTCTCCCCCTATGAACGCCAGTTCCCGGCTGACCGCCTCGTTCCTGCTGATCGCCAGTCTCTGCGTGACCGGCTGCGTCTCGCACGAAGAGACCGTGTATCAGGAGGAACCGCGCGTGAGTGTCGAGTTCGAAAACGAAACCGCAGGCCGCATCTTCTACGAGGCCCTCAGCAAGACCGAGCGGAGGCTCGACCGCTCCGAGTCCAGCACCCAGATCAACATCCCGGTGGTCTTCGAGCACAAGACCCGGGTGGTGCGCGGCCAGAACGCGGCGTTCAACGCCGCCGTGCGCCGTTGCGACACCAACAACGACGGCCGGATCACCGAGCAGGAGGCCCGTATCTTCGCCAACCAGGGATAGGCGCCTCGCCGTACGAGGTTCCGCGGCGCTACGCGGGTCCGGAAGACCCGGGGAACTTCCACGGCGCCCGGTACTCCGGAACCGCCGCGCGCGCCGCCTCAGGATCCCCCACGATCGTCTCGGTGTCCGGGTCGAACCGGATCGAGCGCCCCAGCTTCAGCGAGAGCACACTCAGCGCGATGGGCACATCCACCTTCACGTGGTGAAACACACTGCAACTGGGCTGCTGCCGCGAGTGGATCCCGTCCAGCCATTCCCGCTCCTGGCCGGGTGAAGGCGGGATCGAGGGCGGCGGCACCGGCTTGTCCTTCAAACCATCGCCCTCCGACACGAGCGTCGAGGCGCCCAGGTAATCGGCATAAAGAGTGCCGTTGACCCCGTGAAAGTAGACGCCCAGCCGGGTGCGCGGCTGCGGGTCGCCTTGCAGGTCGAAGCCGTAGCTGTTCGTGATCGACATCATCCAGGTCAGCGTCAGGTTCGGATACCGCCACAGCACCTCGTGATGGTCGTAAGCGTCCCCGTCGTCGCGCACGATGAACCGACCGCCCGACGCGCTCGTGACCAGCGGGTAACCCAGATCCAGCGCGGTGATGGGCAGGTCCAGCATGTGCGGCCCGTTGCCCGGCGTCCAACCGCCGCTGTAGTCCATCCACGAGCAGTGATGATAGGCGTCCGACGCCAGCAGGCGGTTGTACGGCCGCAGGGGGCCGGGCCCGCACCACAGATCCCAGTCCAGCCCCTCGGGCGGGTCTTGATACCCGCCGGTGCCGATGCCGCGCGCCGTCTGGTTCATGACGTTGAAGGCGCGGGCCACGCCGATCGGGCCCAGGTTCCCGGACCGCACGTACTCGATCACCCGGTGATGTTCCGGGCGGGCGTGGTGCTGGGTGCCCACCTGGCTGATGCGGCCGTGTTTTCGGACCGCATCGCGCACGGCCAGGCTCTCGGCCAGGTGCAGCGTCATGGGCTTCTGGATGTAAAGGTCCTTGCCCGCCTCGCATGCGGCGATGGCCTGGAGCGCATGCCAGTGCGGCAGCGTGCCGATGATCACCGCATCCAGGTCGCGTTGCGCGAGCAACTCACGGTAATCGCGATAGCCCCGGCAGGTGTCCTTGTAGCGCTGGACGACCGGTTCGAGCCGGTTCTCGTCTGCGTCGCACACCGCGGTTACCACGACGTCCGGGTGGGCAGCGCAGTTGCCCAGGTTCACGCGGCCCATGTGACCGCAGCCAATCAGGCCGAGGTGAATCCGGCTGTTCGGCCGCGGGCTGGCGGAGGGGGTGGGGTCGGCCGCGGATGCCAGGTGGGGGCGGCGAAGCCGATGGCGCTGAGCGTGGCGGCCTTCTCCAGGAAAGCGCGGCGGGGAAGCGAGTGCGAATCGTTCATGGTGACCGGGCGCCACCATGCGGAACGGCGCGCGCCGGCGCAAGGCGGACCAAGCGCCGGGGACCATGCCCCGGGCGGGCAAGCGCGCCCCGCGTTTGGAGTGCGCCGACTTCCAGCGGCGCTTTTCGTTGGGGGGATTCGGGAGCCGGTGCGGCCATCAGCAGGCCGCAGCGCACCCGGAACGGGCAAGCCGGGCGTGCCGCGAGCGTGATGAAATGTCAAAAGTCAATGTTTGACCCCATTGGCTCAGCGCGTTCGGCGGACGCGATAGAACCGCTGGGACGATGGCTCGTTGCTCCGCCCGGCGATTGTCAGTTCTCTGACCGAGCCGTCGCCCAGCACCAGCGGCCAGCAAGGCGTCCAAAGCGGCGCACGCAACGAGGGGGTCGCTTCGAGCAGATACACCGCCCCAGGATCCGTCGGGATCCGCGCGGTGAGGTGGTCGGCTCGCAGCAACGTGCTCACGATCCGGAGGGGAGATCCGCCCGGCGGCGGCGGGGGACTCCGCCCGACGATCGCCAGGAACTGGTAGCCTCCCGTGGCGATCGCCTCGACGTTGGTCAGTCCCACCGGGAGTGACGGCAGCGGGTTGAGGACCCCCGTCCCGCCCCACCGGACCACCGTGCCGTCTGGCTTGAGCGCGAGGCAAACATCCTGCGCGACCGCGATCTGGACGGCGTTCGTAAGTTCCGAAGGAACGTCCAGTTGCCCGCCATCGTTCCTTCCGCGAGCCCTCACCTGACCGGTGGAATCCAGGGCGAGCAGGTGCGCCCTGCCCAGGGCGAAGGCCACCACGTTGGTGAGGTCGGCAATCTGCTCCCCGACCGACAGCGCCGCACGTCCCCACAAGGCGAGCCGTCCCTCGCCCGTCAACGCCGCCCCCTTTTTCACTGGCGGCGATGGCGATCGTGCCGACCAGGTCGACCGGGACATTGGTGTACGCGGGCGACCCCCAACTCACCACCCGGCCATCCGCGAGCAGAGCGACATCCAGCTCGTCCTTGACCGCGATGGCGACCACGTTGGAGAGCGCGGGCGGCTGGTGCATTTGATTCCAGCCCAGGTTTCCCCAGGCAGCCAGCGTGCCATCGGCTTTCAGCGCGAGGCTGTGGTACCCCCCCGCGGCGACTGCCACGACGTTCGACAGGCCGGCGGGAACCAGCGTCGCGCCGCTCGCACCACAGCCTTCCTCGTAGCCCGCGGCCCCCACGGTGCCGTCCGCCCGCAGGGCGAGCGTGTGATAATAGCCGCCTGCCGCGGCAACCACCTCCGTCAAGCCGGGCGGAGGATGCGCTGCCTGACCGCCACAGTGCGGATACGGATCCTGCCAGGCTCCCCACACCACGAGGGGATCGAGCCGCAACTCCGCCTCCGCGCTCTGCGTCGTCCCAAACGCATTCGCTGCCAGAACCTGGTAGTGTCCGGCGTCCGCGAAGTCGAGGGCCCGACGCGCAGTTCGGCGTTGGTGGCGCCGGGAATCCCAACCCCGTTGAAGAGCCATTGAAACACCAGTGGCTGCGAGCCTTCGGCGCGCGCTTCGAAAACGACGTTCCCACCTGGATACCCGCTGGCGCTCCCGGGCTGTTGAACCAGCACGGGGCGCCGTCCGCGACCCGGAGCGTGGTGTTCGTGAAGGTGACGGTCCCGAGTGGATTGGAGACCACGACCGTGTAAGTGCCGGAGTCCGCGAGTTCAGCCGCGCCAAGCTCGAGGAACGCATGGGTCTCGCCGGGAAGTTCGATCCCGTCTCGAAACCACGCGTAACGAAGCGGCGGTGTGCCAACCACCCGCGCATTGAGCACGACCCGGTTTCCAGACAGAGCCGTGCGACTCAGCTCCGGCCCCGCCGGCGTCGGGCGGCCATCCCCCAGCAGCACGAGCGCGTGATAGCGGCCTCCGGCAATGCCGACGACCTGGCTCAGCGCCGCAGACGGCAGCCGATAGTTCTCGGAGAGCAGGGTGCCGTCCGCACGCAAAGCGAGGTACCGATACTCCCCCGCGGCCACCGCCACGACATTCGTCCATCCGGGCAATGCTGTCGGCGGTCCGTATTCCCAGCGCACCACGCTGCCATCTCCCAGCAACGCCATGCTGCCGATGCCCGCGGCGATGGCGACGACGTTCGAGAGAGTGTCCGGCGCCCTCGTGGAACCCCACGCCGCGATCGAACCGTCCTGCCGGAGCGCCAGGCTGTGTCCCGCGCCGGCGGCGATGGCGACGACATTCGACCATCCGGCAGGAGCGGCGTTCTGCTCCAGACCGCCCGCACCCAGCCAGACCACCCGTCCATCCGACTTCAGCGCGAGCCCATGCACGCCTCCGGCGGCAATGGCCACCACATCCACGAGGTCATCCGGCACGTCGGTCTGTCCATAGTCCACGGGGACATAGCGCGGGTCGTCCACGGCCCCCCAAGCCACCACGGTCCCGTCACGTCTCAGCGCGAGGCTATGCACTCCCCCGCGGCGATCGCCACCACGTCTGAAAGGCCCGTCGGCAGGCTGCTCTGCCCAAAAGTGTCCGATCCCCAGGCCACAACCGTGCCGTCCGCGCGCAACGCCAGGCTGTGCCAGTCGCCGGCGGCCAGCGCGACGATGTTCGTCAGACCGGGGGGACGTTCGTCTGGTCGAACTCCCGGTACCCGAGCGACACCACGAGACCAACCGAGAAGGCGGCCTTCACGCTCAGCGAGATCGTCGCTCCGGGGTAAGTCGTCTGGCCGGCGGGCTGCTTGGTCAGGATGGGCGGCTGGTCCCAGACGTGGAGGACGGTATGGGTCACCGCGATCGCACCCAACGGGTTCGTGACGGCGACCTCGTAGACCCCCGAGTCCGCCGGCCGCGCGTCGGCCAGCACGAAGAACGCGTTCGTCGCGTCTGGCCGGTCCGTTCCGTTGAGGCGCCACTGATAGGTCGACGGCGGTGCGGCTACGATCCCGGCGTTCAACCCGACTTCCTGGCCGGTGAACGCGAGCCGCCTGACCGGAGCCCGGAGTGCGGTGGGGACTCCGTCTCCGAGCAGCGCCAGGCCGTGCTCCCCTCCGCTGTCCCAGCCACCGGCCGACACGGCGATCGCGATGGCGTTCGTCAGGCGCGGAGGAGGCTGGTCCTGTCCCCAGCCCCGGTCCCCCATCCCACGACCGTCCCGTCAGCCTTCAACGCCAGGGAATGCAGACCGCCCGCGGCGATCGCCGTCACGTTGGTCAACCTCCCAGGAACATCGGTCTGGCCATACGAGTTGCGTCCCCAGGCCACCACCGACGTCGCGGCACGAGCAGACAGACACATGCCAAGAGCTGCGAGAACCGCAGCACCCCGGAGTCGCGCCGCACCCCTTCGGCAGCAGCAGGTCCACACCGCCATGCGGCCCCCAGCTCCAGACTGACACCGGCAAACGCGCATCACCATGGCCCGGACAACGCTCGGCCCTGCGCCGTCCAGACTGGGTGACCCTACGCGGGGCGAGGCTTGGGTCAAGTGGTGGATCGGGACACGACACTTGCCGTTTACGGGGGCACATCCGACACTCTCCTCCCATGCAAGCCTGGCGTTCCGCTTTCGCAGCTTCCTGGCTGCTTTCCCTGACGGCGTGGCCCGCCGCCGAACCCACCCCCGCCGACCGCGCCCTGGCCGCGTACTTCGCCGCCGAAGTCCGGCAGATCGCCGACCCCTGCCTGGCCGACGTCTCGACGCTCGCCGGTTGGCAGGCGCAACGGGAAGAGCGGCGCCGCCAGCTCTTCGACATGCTGGGCCTGTGGCCCCTGCCAGCCCGCACCCCGCTCCAGCCCGTCGTCACCGGCACCGTCGAGCACGAGGCGTTCACGGTCGAGAAACTCCATTTCCAGTCGCTCCCCGGCCTGTACGTCACCGCCAACTTCTACCTGCCCAGGGAGCGCTCCGGCTCGGTGCCCGCCATCCTCTACGTGTGCGGCCACGCGATGGTGAAGACGAACAACGTCAGTTGCGGC
Organism: Verrucomicrobiota bacterium; assembly: GCA_027493615.1. Lineage (GTDB taxonomy): Bacteria > Verrucomicrobiota > Verrucomicrobiia > Limisphaerales > J093 > DSVZ01. Next base: position 571,491 of record JAOSKK010000023.1, on the reverse strand, counting down.
AACAAGACCGCCTACCAGCACCACGGCGCCTGGTTTGCCCGTCACGGGTACGCCTGTCTGATGCTCGATACCCTCCAGCTCGGCGAAATCGAGGGCGACCACCACGGCACTCATCGGCTCGGTCAATGGTGGTGGAACAGCCGCGGCTACACGCCCGCCGGCGTTGAGGCCTGGAACTGCATCCGCGCCCTTGATTACCTGGAGACCCGACCCGAGGTGGACGCCACCCGCTTCGGCATGACCGGGCGCAGCGGCGGCGGGAGTTACACCTGGACCACCGCCGCCCTCGATGAACGCATCAAGGCCGCCGCGCCTGTGGCCGGCATCACCGACCTCCAGAACCACGTTGTGGATGGCGCGGTCGAAGGACACTGCGACTGCATGTTCTTCCTCAACGCGTATCGCTGGGACTTCGCCCTTAACGCTGCTCTCATCGCGCCCCGCCCCCTCCTGCTGGTGAACACCGACAGCGATTCCATCTTCCCGCTCGATGGCGTGCTGCGCGTGCATGCTCAGACGCGTCGGATCTACCGGCTGTACGACGCCGACGCGAAGCTCGGCCTGGTGATCGGCCCCGGCGGGTCATCGGGATACCCAGGACCTGCAAGTGCCCGTGTTCCGGTGGTTCAACCAGCATCTCAAGGGGGAAGACCCGCTCATCAGCCAGGCGGCCAGCAAGTGGTCCGATCCCCTCCCGCTGCGGGTTTTCGACACGTTGCCGCCCGACCACCGCAACACCCGGATCCAGCAGGCGTTCGTGCCTGTGGCACCACCGCCGTCGCTGGCCGGCGAAGCCGAACGCGATGCCGTCCGCCAGCAACTCCGGGATCGGGTCTTTGGTGGTTGGCCGCCGGACCGGCCGACACCCACCTCGGTGCCGGCCACATTGCCCGCCGCCCAGGCCACCGCGACACACGACGGCCTCGAGCTCCGCGTTATCACCTTCGAAAGCCAGCCGCATGTGCCGCTGACCCTCTACGCCCTGTCCGCCACTTCGCATCGGGAGGGGCCTACGGAGCTGCGGGTCGTGGACACGGCCGGTTGGTTGAACGCCGCCCTTGTGTTCGCCGCCGGCTTCGGCGAAGCCGTGCCCGCTGGTCTACCCATCGCCGAACCGGACACCGAGGCGCGCGAGGAGTTCGCGGCTTTGAAGACACGCCTGCTCGACCACGGCGGAAGCGTGGTCTGGTTCGCGCCGCGCGGACTGGGCCCGGGCGTCTGGTCGGGCGACGAACGCAAGCAGACCCACATCCGTCGCCGGTTCATGTTGTTGGGCCAGACGCTGGACGGGATGCGGGTCTGGGACATCCGCCAAGCGCTGGTGGCCTGGCGCCGCGTCGCCCCGAACACCGCGGGGGCGCCGGTGCTTTCGGCCCAGGGCGGTATGGCGGTCAACGCGCTGTACGCCGCGCTCTTTGAGCCGCGCGATTCGGTACGGCTTGAGCTGCGCGACTTGCCGGCGTCTCATGAACCGGCCCCTCAGGGTGGGGTACACGTCGACGCGGCACCGCCGGGATCTGTGGCCACCGCCGTCGGGCCAAAGGAATCACCCGTTCTGGATGCAGGTTGCCCGGATTACCTCAACGTGCTCCGGGTGCTCGACGTCCCTCAGGCCCTCGCCTGGGCGCGGACTCATTGTTCCGTCGCCGTGCGGTAGAATATCCTCTGGGGAAGGGGAGCGCGGCCGCCCCGGCCGCTCCGACCCGCGCCCTCGCGGGTCGGTTCGTGGAATGGTCGCGGACGCAACGCCCGAGCGGGAGGACGCCAGAGGGTTCGGCGAGGGCGCCGAACCCAGCGCCCGAGGCGGGCGCGGTCCCCATCGGGATTCTGCGAAGGCGCCTACCTCAGCCGGGTGTAGGGCTCCTCTTCCCAGTTGTTGGCGGGCCAGAGGAAGCTGTTCACCGCGCCGTCCTGACGCAGGCAAAGGTCCTTGATGTTGGTCTTTTTCGCGAAGCTCTTGGCCGGGTCATAGGTGTTGCCGGTCCAGCCGCTGAAGAGATGGCGGTGCCACGGGCAGGCGGCCACGATGAAGCGCGTGCTCCAACGCGCCAGTTGGTCCTCGAGCCACTTCTTGCCTTCGGGCGTCGTCTGCTGCCAGGGGCCGAGATGGTAGGCGTAGCTGGTGGTGAAATCGCCGAAGTACTCCCAGCCCAGGTCAATCGTGATGCGACCCCGCGTCCGATCCGACAAACAGACGAACGAGTTGGTGTTCTCCACGTAACCCTTCTCGAGGTACGGCTGGTTGCCGCCGGGGTACCCGTAGGTCTTGTTTGTCGGATTCACCAGGTACAGCGGCGGGCGATCCCGATGGTCGTCGCGGTACATCATGATGCCCAGCCCGATCTGGCGGAGGTTGTTGGTGCAGTGCATCCGCCGGGCGTTTTCCTTCGACCGACCCAGCAGCGGCAGGAGCATTCCGGCCAGGATGGCGATGATGGCAATCACCACCAGCAACTCGATCAGCGTGAACGCCCAAGGCCCGCCGCCGCGGACCCGTCGGCCGGTGCGTTGCCACGCCGGGTCCCATGCGAACGGCCCGGCGGCGTTCGAAATGCTGACAGGTTTCATGGCCTTCCGGGCAGCGTGTCGGGCTTTGACAGCCCGACACGCTGCGATAGCCGGCCGCCGGTTTACTGGACGAGCCGGAAGTATTGGGTGCCCGTGCCGATGGGCAGCGCGACCACGTTCCGGCCTTCAATGACCTCGACGGTGGCATTGATGACTGCCCACTGCGGGTTGCTGAGGTCGGCGGTGCCCTGCACCTGGAAGTTGCCCGTGGCCGGCCAGCTCAACTGGACGTTGTTCCCGACGTGGGCAATGGCCAGGGGAGACGTCGGTGACGGGTTTGCATTCCGCCAGCAGGTTCTCGCCCGCGTGCGGTCCGCAGGGCCGGATGACGGCGTAACGGACGCGAGTCACGGCGATCTTCGCCTGGATGCCGCCTGCGTCGCCGGTGACGAACCGCGCCGCGGCTTGGGGACCCTGGTTCACGCCGTTGAACTTGATGTCGGTGATTTCCCAGTAGGCGGTACGCCACTGGTCCGTGCCTTCCAGCGCGACGGCCCAGTTGCCTGGGGTGAAACCGAGCGTCTGCACGCCGTTGCGTTCGGTCTGGTAGACCTCGGGCCGGATGGTGGTCCCGACCAGGTTCGGGTCGTCATAGTAGGTGATGCAGATGGCCAGGTGCGCGTTCGGCTGGGAGCTGGGGCCCAGGGCTTCGTCGGTGATCGCGAAGTTGAGGTACATGTGCTGGAAGCCGGGGGTGCCGTCGTCGTGCGCCGCGCGGACGGCGAGGCGCCGGTCACCCGCCGGGCCGGCTTCCTCGACGATCATCTCCTGGTCGCCGCCGCTGCTTCCTGTGTTGAGGCCGTTTCGAATATCCCGGCCGAGGTCCAGCTCCGCGTACCGACCATAGGCGTCGGTGCAAATGTTCGGATCTTCGACGCACGCGGCGAGCGGGTCTTGCCCGGCCAGCGGATGATCGCCCGTGCGGAGAATGGCCAACTCGAAGCGCGACACGGCCACCTGGCCGTTCTGCGAGAGGAACCGTGGTCCGGCCGTGAAGTTGTCGGCATTGACCCCTTTGAGGTTCACTGCGGGGACGGTCCAGGAGCGCCGCAGCCACGCGCCGGTGCCGGTCAGTACCACGCGTTTGGCTTCGGGGGCGAAGCCGATGCCGCCCGCGTCATCGGTGGCGAAGGCCTCCGGGCCGAAGCGCACGTCCATTCCGGCGAAGGCCGGATCGTCGTAGAAGTCCACGCAGACTTTCACCGTGCGCGGATCGTTGCAGGGCTTGCCGAGGTAGTTGTCGGTGATGCCGAAGTTCAGGTAAGTCCCGTTCGGAATGACGGCGCGCCGCTTGTCCCCGGTGGGGCCCACGTTCTCCACGAACGTCACCGTATGATCATGGCCGTTGAGGACCTGCATGTGATTGGCGGTGCCTGCGGCGATGTCGATGCCGGCGAGGTTCGTGTTGGGTTCCGGGTCGCAGGCTTCCGGCGGGAGGAACTGGTTGATGTCCTCCGGTGTGCCGAAGGCCCCTTCCTCGCCGAACGCGATCACGCGCACGATGAGGCCGGGCACGCTTTCGAAGCGGATGGTGCCGCCGTTGACGCCGCCGTTCTGGAAGGCGCCCTGCGCGTTGGCCGGGATCGAGCCGACCAACCGGGTGCCGTCGCTGGCCCGGATGCCGTTTGGGATCCGGAACAGAACCCAGTTCCAGCGCTTGTTCTTACCCTCGACCGCAATTTGGCCACCGTTCGGCGCTGCCAATTCAGGCAGCGTTCCCGTCAGGAAGTTGAAGTTACGAGGTTGTCCCTGGGCATTGAGCACCGCCTCGTCGCCGTACACCTGAACCAGGATGTCGATGAACTCCGATTCCGCCCACGCGTAGAAATCCGGGTCGGCCACGTTGAGGTAGCTGCCCGTCACCTTCTTCCCGGTGTGACCTCCGATGGTGATGTCGTCGGTGACCTGATCACCGCCGCTCAGAATATTGAGCCCTTCCATCCAGAACCCCCCGGGCGAGGCCAGCGTGCCGTCGGTCACCACGTAGTGCACCGTCTTGTTGAGATCAATGGTGGGCGGCCACGCTTCCGGGTTGTAGGGGCCCGTCTGGGCCAAGGCCAAAAACGCGGCGCTGCCAAAGAGCACCGCACAACAGGGAATGAATGAGGCTTTCATAGGGCTTGATGTATGCGGTCTAAGTACCTATCAGACCAACGTCTTGTAAAGCAAAATGACCAACAGAAGAATGACGATGGAAAGGGGCTGATCCCCGCCGCCTTCCGTGGCATCCTCTTGTCCATGAAACATCGCCCGCTTCGCGTTCGCCGTTCCCTGCTCCGCCCGCGCGCTCGCCAATGGCTCTTGCTCCTGGCGGCCTTCGCGCCCGGATTCGCCCCCTGGCCCCTGCGGCCCCCATCAACCCGCCCCTCGGCCCCTACGTGAATCCCGGACCCGACGACTTCGCCGCGGCCACTTCCTTCAGCGCCCGCGACCGCGTGGTGCTCACCTCGTACTTCTACTGGTACGACGTGTACAGCGGCGCTCACCTCACCAACGCCGACGGCAGCGACGCCTTGACCGACCACCCGCCGACCCTCACCGGGTTCTCTTACAAGTCCACGGCGTGGCATCGCCAGCAGCTCCTCGACATGATGGCAGCCGGCATCGACGTCCTCCTGCCGGTCTATTGGGGTGAACCTTCCCAACGACTCCCGGGCGTCCCCGTTGCCGGTCAACCCTGGAGCTTCGCCGGCCTGCCCCCGCTGGTCACCGCCCGCGCCGAGTTGCTGGCGCAAGGCATGCAACCCCCGCGCATCGGGATGTTTTATGACACATCGACCCTCGAGCACAACGCCGCGGGCCGCCGCATCGATCTCACCACCGACTACGGCCGGCGCTGGTTCTACGAGAGCATCCGCGACTTCTTTTCGCTCATCCCGCTGCGCGACTGGGCCATGATCGAGGACCGCCCCATCGTGTTCCTCTACGCCGCCGGGTTCGCCGCCGCCCACGACCAGACGTGCATCGACTATGTCCGGCAGGAATTCGCCCGCGACTTCGGCGGTCGGGACCCCTACATCGTCCGGGAGATCTCCTGGAATGTCCGCGCCGACAACACCTACGCCTGGGGCGGTGCCATCTCGCTCAAGAACCCCGGCGTGGGCGCGTTGGGCCCGGGCTACGACCACTCGGCCGTGCCGGGCCGCGAACCACTGGTCGTCCCGCGCGAGAACGGCGCCTTCTTCGAGCGCAACTGGATTCGTTTCCTCCGTCGCCCCTCGAACCTTGTCCACATCGAGACCTGGAACGAGTACCATGAAGGCACGGACATTGCCGCCTCGCGCGAGTACGGCCGCCAATACATCGAGCTGAACCGGAAGTTCGTGGACCTCTTCAAGGCCGGCATCAAACCACCGCGCCCGACCGGCCCGTTCTCCGAGGCCCGCTCGGTCGATGTCCAGCTCGGCCCCACCAACGACGTGCGCGGCCTCACGCAGTTCGAGTTCGCTGATGGCGCCACCCGACCCGCCGAGGCTGGCGGTTCCCCGTGCCGCGAGACGGCTCCCACGGTGCACGCCGGCCGGTACGTCTACTTCCAGATCGACGATTCCTTCAAATGGACCGACGACATGCTCGTGGACGTCGAGGTTGAGTACTTCGACGCCGGCACCGGCACCTTCCGCCTCGAGTACGACGGGCCGGACCCGAACGCGCCCTTCAACGGCGCCTACACCGCGAGTCGTACCCAGGTAACCCTGGGCCAGTCCGGACAGTGGAAGACGGCGAAATTCCGTTTGCTCGAAGCACGGTTCCTCAACAGCCAGAATGGTGGTGCGGATTTCCGCATCGCCGTGCAGGCACCGAGTCTGAAGGTGCGGCGGGTCACCGTGTCGCGGCTGGGCGTGCCCGCCGAGGCCGGTCAGCAACGTCCGGCCTGGCAGCAGGACTTCGGCGAACCTCTCGACTCGGTTTGGGCGCGTGCGGGAGCGAGCGGCGATTTCTTTCGGGCGACGGACGGCCTGCTGCGCGTCGAACCTTCGCCCACCGGCACCGCGTGGCTGACGGCCGCCGTCCCTGCCGGTGGCCTGCTCGAAGCCGAGGTCCTTGCCCGCCTACGCATGGTCGCCCCGCCCGACACGGCGGGTTCACTGGGCGGCGTGGCGCTGGGCGTCAACGGCGCCGCGGGCACGGGATTTGTCTGCCGCTTCCGCAGCGGCGCCGCCGGGCAGCGTGGCGTCGAGTTGGTCGGACTTGACGGAACAACCGGGCCGGCGGCGACGTTTGCCTGGCAGCCCAACACGTGGTACTGGCTGCGGCTTCGGCACGAACCCCGGCCGCTGTCGGGCGGCGCGGATCTGCTGGCCCGCCTTTGGCCGGCTGACGGCGAGACGCCGGAACCCGCCGCGTGGCTGGCCTGGTGGGACTACTACCCGGCAACCCCCGCGCGTCACGGCTTCGCTGGGCTTGCGACGGGACCGGCCTCGCCCGCGGTCGAGTGCGACTACTGGCTGCTGCACGCGGCTGGTCTTCCGGAGATCACCGTGCGGCTGCCTGCCGCGAAACCGGCCCGGCCGCAACTCGAGCCGGTCGGATGGTCAGTGGCGACGGGCTTGACCCTGCGGTTGCACGGCACGGCGGACACGAGCTATGCCATCGACCGCTCTGCCGACCTGACGCACTGGGACGAACAAGTCGTGGTCACCGACGCCGCCGGTCATGCCACGTTCGTGGACCCGACCGCCCCGCAGACGCCGCATCGCTTCTACCGTGGCCGGGTCCTGGTTGCCCTCCCACGCGCGCCGTCCGCCAAGAGCCAGACCGAACGGTCAGCCTGACGACAGGTTCAGGAGGTCGGCCGCGAAAGGGTTGTCCGGGCCGATCGGCTCGACCTCGACACCCTACGCATCGCGAAACGCCCGACCCGCGACGCGGCGGCCCGACCACTTGATCTCGAACGCGCGCAGGCGCGGCCCTTGCTTCACGACCAGGTCCACCTCCGAGTGCGCCCGCGTGCGCCAGAAACGAAGTTCCGCCGGCGAACCCTGCAGCGCGTTGTGCTTGGCCACCTCCGCGATGACCCAGTTCTCCCAGAGCGCGCCGATGTCGGGCCGGAATTCGTCCGTCGAAAAGGCGTTGAGCAGGGCGTTGCGAATGCCGGTATCCCAGAAAAAAACCTTCTGGCTCTTCGCGATTTCCTTGCGCGGATTGGTGCTGAAGGCCGGCAGCCGGAAGATGACGAACGTCTGCTCCAGGAGGTCGAGATAACGTTCGACGGTGGGCCGCGCCATCGCGAGCTGGGTCGCCAGTTCGTTGACCGAGACCTCGGCGCCCGCCTGGTGCGCGAGCAACAACAGCAGCCGCTTGATGAGGTCCGGCGTCTTCACCAGGCCGGTCTGGAGCACGTCCTTCCAGAGGTAGTCGGAACTGAGCTCGCGCAGGAGTCCTTCGGGCTCGCCGCTGGTGACCACCTCGGGGTAACTGCCCAGGCTCAGCCGCTGCAGGAGGAATGCCCGGAGCTGGGGCGCGAAGTGCCGGCACACGTGCTCGGGGGCGGGGTCCGGTCCGGCCCAGGTCTGCGTCCGCAGCGCCTCGGCCAGCACGCTGGCGGCGAGGAATCGCGCCTTGTCCACTTCGACATCGAAGTTCAGGAAGAGCGCTGGCTGACCGGTGAGCACCTACTCAACCAGCGTGGTCTTGCCGACCTGGCGAGCCCCGAGGACAACCCCGACCTTGTCGCCGAGGAGCAGTTGCTTCAGCACTTGTTCTGCGACCCTCTTGATATACATGAAACGCAGGATAATATGCGATTCTGTATACTCAAGTTGTCAGATTCTGCGGTAGAATGTCCGCTGGCCGGGCGCAGACTCCCCTCGGCCGAGCGGTTCGGCTACGGAAAATCCGAACGTTCCCTCTTCGCATGAAGCGTGCACGAAAAGCGGTGGTGAACCTCCGCACTCCAGACGCTTCGCGATGGGCGGAACCCGTCCGTTCCACGCGAAGTGTCTGGAGTACGTCCGGTTTACCGGCGCTTTCAGGCTCATGGCTGCCGAGCAGGTCCGAAGGGAACAGGCCGCTTCCCACATGGCCCCTTCCCGCTTGCCCAGCGGGCCCGGTCCGGCCAACACTCCCCCTGCGTGAAGTTGCCCGAGGCGGCCAATCTGGCGTACGTCGAGCAGGTGTACGCCGACTATCAGCGCCAGCCGGACTCCGTGCCGGAGGACTGGCGCCGTTACTTCGACGGCCTGAAGCACGGTGAGACCGCCTCCCCCGGCTTCCGCCCCGGTCCCTCCTTCCAGCCCCGCAGCCTCTTCGACCCGGCCGGCGGTCCCCGGGGAACCGCCCCCGCACTCCCCGCGCGGCGAAGACCTCGAGTCCATGATGCTCCTCCAGCATCGCGTGGATCGCATGGTCCGGGCCTACCGCGTGCGCGGCCACATGATCGCCCACTTCGACCCGCTCAGCACCTTCACCCCCGCCATCCCGCAGCTCGATCCCCAGTACTACGGCTTCTCGGGCAGCGACATGAACCGCCGATTCTACGTCGAGACCCTCCGCCCCGACGGTCGCCTGCCCCTCCGTGAGATCCTCGAGCGGCTGCGCCAGATCTACTGCGGCGCCATCGGCGCCCAGTACATGCACATCGACAACCTGCGGATCCGCCACTGGCTGCAGGCCCGTTTCGAAGCATGCCGTTCCGCGCCGACCTCAGCCGCGATCTCCAACTGCGCATCTTCACCCGCCTCACCGACGCCATCGTCTTCGAGCAGTTCGTCCGCAAGAAATTCGTCGGCGCCAAGAGCTTCTCCCTCGAAGGCGGCGAAAGCCTCATCCCGCTCCTCGACCTCGCCATCGGCAAGGCCAGCGAACTGGGCGTGGACGAGATCGTCGTCGGCATGGCCCACCGCGGGCGCCTGAATGTGCTCGCCAACATCATCGGCAAGAGCCCGCGCGAGATTTTCCGCGAGTTCGAGGACAAGGACCCCGACCTCTTTCTCGGCGGCGGCGATGTCAAGTATCACATGGGATACAGCAGCGACTACCTGACCGCCGCGGGCCGTCGCGTCCACCTTTCGCTCTGCTTCAACCCCAGCCACCTCGAGTTCGTCAACCCCGTCGCCCTCGGTCGCGTCCGCGCCAAGCAAGACCGGGCGCGGGACCAGAACCGTTCGCGGGTCCTGACGTGTCTGATTCACGGGGATGCCGCGTTCATCGGCGAAGGGGTGGTGCAGGAAACGTTGAACCTGAGCCGTCTGCCGGGCTACAGCACGGGCGGCACCATCCACATCATCGTCAACAACCAGATCGGGTTCACCACCCCGCCCGGTGAAGGACGTTCCACCCTTTACGCCACCAGCATTGCCCGGATGCTCCCGGTCCCGTTGTTCCATGTGAACGGCGAGGACCCCGAGGCCGTCGCGCGCTGCATCCAGTTGGCCTTGGATTTCCGCCAGGAATTCAAGCTGGACGCGGTCATCGACATGTACTGCTACCGGCGCCTCGGCCACAACGAAGGCGACGAACCCTCCTTCACCCAGCCCGCCCTCTACCGGCTCATCGAGCAGCGGCCCTCCGTCCGCGATGCCTACCTCGCACGCCTCCTCCGCCTCGGCGGCATCACCCGCGACGAGGCCGACGAGATCGTCCGCAAACGTTACGACTGGCTCGAGCAACACCTCGGCGAAGCCCGCAGCTCCTACTGCGGCCTGCCCCCCAGCAGCCTTGCCGGCGTCTGGCGCGGTTATCAGGGCGGACCCGAACCCGCCGACCCCGGGCCCGGCACCGGCGTCCCCGCCGGACGGCTCCGCCATTACCTCGAACGCCTCACCGCCGTCCCCGACGACTTCACCGTCCATCCCAAGCTCCAGCGCGTCCTCGAACAGCGCCGCGAAATGGCCGCCGGCAACCGGCCCCTCGACTGGGCTGCCGCCGAGGCCCTCGCCCTCGCCAGCCTCGCCGACACCGGCTGCCGTGTCCGCCTCAGCGGCCAGGACTCCGAACGCGGCACCTTCAGCCATCGCCACGCCGTCTGGCACGATTACGAGACCAGCGTCAAGTACTGCCCCCTCCAGCACCTCGGCGAACACCAGGCCCCGGTCGAGATTTACAACAGCCCCCTCTCCGAAGTCGGTGTCCTCGGCTTCGAATACGGCTACAGCCTGGACATGCCCGATGCCCTCGTCCTCTGGGAGGCCCAGTTCGGCGACTTCGTCAACGTCGCCCAGGTCATCATCGACCAGTTCCTGGCCAGCGGCGAAGACAAGTGGCGCCGCCTCACCGGCCTGGTCCTGCTCCTGCCCCACGGCTTCGAAGGCGCCGGTCCCGAGCACTCCAGCGCGCGGCCCGAACGTTTTCTCTCCCTGGCCGCCGAGGACAACCTCCAGGTCGCCCAGCCCAGCACTCCGGCCCAGTTCTTCCACCTCCTCCGTCGCCAGGCCCTGCGGAAGTGGCGCAAACCCCTCATCGTCCTCACCCCCGAAAAGCATGCTCCGCCATCCCGAGGTCGTGTCCCCGCTCGGCGACTTCGAGAGCGGCCACTTCCGCCGGGTGATCCCCGACCCGCGCGGCGTCGACATGGCCGGCGTCCACCGTGTCCTCCTCTGCAGCGGCAAGCTCTACTACGACCTCGAAGCCCAACGGCGCTCGCTGGGCCGCGATGACCTCGCCATCATCCGGCTTGAACAGCTCTACCCCTTCCCCCAAACCGAACTCGAAGACCTCCTCGCACCCTGCCCCGCCGGCACGCACGTCATCTGGGTGCAGGAGGAGCCCGAGAACATGGGCGCCTGGCGCTTCCTCCGTGTCACCGTCAGCATGACCTTCCTCGGCCGCCTCCCCTTCTCCGGCGTGTGCCGCCCCGCCTCCGCCAGCCCCGCCACCGGCTCGCCCGGCGCCCACCAGATCGAGCACCAGCAGATCCTCGCCAGCGCGTTCGGCGGTGCCGACGACGCCCCGCGGCGCCGCACCGAGACCATCGTCAGCACCAAAGACATGACCCCAACCCCCGCCTGACATGCCCCTCGAACTCACCGTCCCTTCCGTCGGTGAGTCCGTCACCGAAGTCGAAGTCGGCGACTGGCTCAAACAGGAAGGCGACCCTGTCCGCAAAGACGAAGCCGTCGTCGTGCTCCCGAAACCGACAAGGCGACCATGGAACTGTTCGCCCCCGACCACGGCACCCTGAGCCGCATCACCAAACCCAAAGGTTCCAAAGTCGCTGTCGGCGACGTTGTCGGCCTCCCTCGAACCAGGCGCCGCCCCCGCCGAGTCCACCCCCGCCCAGCCCGCTCCCGCCCAGTCGCCTCAACGCGCAGCCACGCCCGCCACTCCGCACCGCCTCAGGCCAAGACCGACGCCCCCGCCGAGTCCCCCGCGTCATGCCTTCCGCGGCGCGGATCCTTGCCACGCACGGTGTTCCCGCTGCCCACGCCACGCCTACCGGACCCGGCGGACGCGTGCTCAAGGAAGACGCCGTACGCGCGGTCCAGGCCCCACCGCCCGCTTCCCCACCGGCCTCACCCACGCCGGTCCAGCCCACCTCCCACCCCGGCCGTTGCCTCATCTGCCGGCGAGGGGCGGGAAGAGGAGGTCGTGCCCATGAGCCTGATCCGGCGCAAGATCGCCGAGCGCCTCCTCGCCGCCCAGAACACCATGGCCCTGCTCACCACCTTCAACGAGGTGGACATGTCCGCGGTGATCGCCCTTCGCGCCCAGTTCCAGGAACAGTTCCAGCAACGCTACCAGATCAAACTGGGCTTCATGTCCTTCTTCGCCAAGGCCGTCATCGAGGGCCTCAAGGAAGTCCCCGCCCTGAACGCCGAGATCCGCGACCAGAGCATCGTCTATCGCAATTACTTCGACCTCGGCATCGCCATCGGCGGTGGCCGCGGCCTCGTCGTCCCCGTCCTCCGCAACGCCGAACGCCTCAGCTTCGCCGAGACCGAACGGGCCATCGCCGACTTCGGCAAGCGCGCCCGCGAAAACCAGTTGAAGCCGGACGAACTCGCCGGCGGCACCTTCACCATCACCAATGGCGGGGTCTACGGCTCGCTCCTCTCCACTCCCCTCATCAACGCCCCCCAAAGCGGCGTCCTCGGCATGCACGCCATCCAAGAACGCCCCGTCGGGCGCGACGGTCAGGTCGTCCTCCGCCCGATGATGTACATCGCCCTCACCTACGACCACCGTGTCGTCGACGGCCGCGAGGCCGTCACCTTCCTCCGCCGCGTCAAAGACCTCGTCGAACAACCCGCCCGTCTCCTGCTCGAAGTGTGACCACCGACCAGCTCCAGTTCGCCCTCGCCTTCACCCCGTCGGCGCCCCGCCCCAGACCGCGTCTCCGCCCGGCTCCCCCCAGCGACGCGCCCGCCACCGCGCCGGGCCGCTCGGCCGCGGTCAACTCCTGCAACCCGCGGACCGCCCCCGTGCACGAGTGGTACCGGTTCGTGCTCTCTTACCCTCCGCACCTGGTGCGCCAATGCCTCGAGGCCTGTGCTCCGGCACGAGACGGTTGGGTGCTCGACCCCTTCTGTGGCACCGGCACCACCCTGGTCGAATGCAAGAAGCAGGGCCTTCCCAGCCTGGGCTGCGATGCCCACCCCTTCGCCGCGCTGGTCTCGCGGGTGAAGACACACTGGAGCCTCGACACCTCGGACCTGGGCCACGCGTTGCGCCGCATCCTCCGCCGCAGCGACCTTGCCCGTCGCCCCGCCGGCCGCAAACCCTTCACCTGGCCGCCGCATCGCCCCGAGACCGAAGATCGGCCCGAACCGCTCGCGGAAACCCCGGCCAGCCTCGAGGCCTGGCTTTCCGAAGCCGAAGCGAAGCTCCTGCCCGAAGGTTTCCTCAGCCCGCGCCCCCTCGAACGGCTTGTCCGGTTGCGGGACCTCATCCTTGAAGAAACCGCCGCCGAACCCGTCGCCCTCCGCGAGTTCTTCCTCGTCGCTCTCGCTCATGTCATCGCCAACGGCGCCGGCAACTTCGCCTTCGGGCCGGAGATCTTCCGCACCCGACCCAAGCCCGACTACGACGTCTGCGGCCACTTCGCCCGGCAGGCGGACGCCATGATGACCGATCTCGCCGCCATCCACGCCGCGGGCCTCGAAACCACACCAAGCCGCGTCCTGCACACCGACGCCCGCACGCTGCACGGGGTCCCGGACGACCTCGCCGCCGTCATCACGTCGCCGCCTTATCCGAACGAGAAGGACTACACCCGCACGACGCGCGTCGAGTCCATCCTGCTCCGGTTGGTGTCCGACCGCGCCACGCTCCGCCACATCAAGCAGTCGTTGCTCCGGTCGAACACCCGCAACGTCTTCGCCCAGGATCGCGACGAAGAGGAGGTCCAGGCATTCGCCTCGATCCGCGCCGTCTGTGAGGCCATCGAGCGGCGCCGTGTCGAACTGGGGAAGACCAGCGGGTTCGAGAAGCTCTATCCCCGCGTGGTCGGCCACTATTTCGGGGGCCTGCGCCGGCATCTGCGCGTGTTGCGCCCGAAGCTGCGGCCCCGCGCGCGCCTGGCCTACGTGGTGGGCGACCAGCTTTCCTTCCTTCAGATCCCCGTCGCCACGGGCTACCTCCTGGAGGAAGTGGCTGCCGCCGAAGGTTACCGCACCCTCCGTCGGGATCTCTGGCGCGAGCGCGTCGGGACCAAGGCCCGCCACGCGACGGCGACGGGCCAGAGCTTGCGCATCCGCGAGGAGATTCTGCTGCTCGAAAAGGCCTGAGACCTCGGCGCGAATCCCCCAATCCCCTCTGTTCGCAATCGGCGGAGAAACCCGCGTCCCTGGATCCTCCGCAGATTCCGACCATCGGGAATTCGGATGACGGGGTTCTCGGCTCACAATGGCCTCGCTCCGGTGGAGTGGACGCGGAGCGCTTGGAATACGCCCCTCTTTCCGCGGCGCGTTTTGTTGCCGCCCTCCCGATGTGCCTTGCCTCGCGCCGGCCAACCCAGTTTGATGCCGGCCATGCACTCCCTTCCGCGTCGTCCTCGGCGTGCCCGTGCGGCCGCCTTCTGCGCCACCCTCGCCACCCTCGGCCTGTCCGTCGTTTGCCTCGCTCCCGCCCACGCGGCCGGTCCCGAGGGCGGCCATTTCACGGTCTATGTGGGCACTTACACCGGCCCGAAAAGCGAGGGCATCTATGCCTTCGATTTCAACGCCGCCTCGGGAACCGTCGCCGAACTCGGCTGCGTCGCCAACGTCACCCATCCCGCCTTCCTCGCCCTTCATCCACGGAAACCCCTCCTCTACGCCGTCAATGAGGTGAACGAGGCCTCGGGCCGGAAAACCGGCGCGGTCACCGCCTTTGCCGTGGATCGCGAGACCGGCCGGCTCACGGCGATCAATCAGCAGTCCTCCGGCGGGGCCGGTCCGTGTCATCTGACGGTGGACGCCACCGGACGCTGCGTGCTCGTGGCGAACTATGGCGGCGGCAGTGTGGCCGTGCTGCCCATCCGACCGGACGGCGCGCTGGCCGAGCCCAGTGCCGTGGTCCAACACACCGGCAGCAGCGTGAACCCTTCGCGCCAACGCGAACCGCACGCGCACTCCATCAACCTGTCGCCCGACAACCGGTTTGCGTTCGTCGCCGACCTCGGCATCGACCAGGTGCGGGTGTATCGGTTCGACCCCAGCCGCGGCACCCTGGAATCCCACGACCCGCCGGCCGCCACGCTCGCACCGGGAGCCGGTCCGCGGCACTTCGCCTTCCATCCCTCGGGCCGCTGGGCCTACGTCATCAATGAACTCCAGAGCACCGTGACCACGTTTGCCTACAACGCCTATGGCGGACGGCTTGCAACGGTCCAGTCGGTTCCGACACTGCCCGCGGACTTCACCGGCGCGAGCACCACGGCCGAGATCGTCGTGCATCCCTCGGGGCGATTCGCCTATGGGTCGAACCGCGGGCACGACAGCCTGGCGGTGTTTGCGATCAGTCCCGTCGACGGCACGCTCCGGGTCATCGAGCACGTGCCCACGCAGGGCCGGACGCCGCGGAACTTCGCCGTCGACCCCAGCGGCCGCACCCTGTGGGTGGCCAACCAGGGCTCGGACAACCTCGTCGTGTTCCGCGTCGATCCCGACACGGGCAGACTCACGGCCACCGGGCAGCGTCTTGAAGTCGGATCACCCGTCTGCGTCCGGTTCAGCCCGCGTCCTTGAACGCGAGGGGTGCGTCTCGCGAGACCCGAAGGCCGCCGGTGATGGAGGGCCGCGGTCAAAGATCGCCGCCCCCCAACCCGGCCCTCCTGTTCACTTCCCGTTCGGGAGAACGAACGTCCCCTCGAACGATCCCCCTGGTAACATCTGTGCCCTGCTCAGGGCACCTCGGGGGACAAGGTAATCCGAAGTCCGGGCACCGCCTGACCGTCTGGGTCGGTGATGCAGACCGAACCCAGCCAGTCCTTGGTCTCGTTCACCACCTTGAACACCAGCACATTCACGCCGGCGGACAGCTCCAACCGATCCACGCGGTCGGTGTGGGGTTCCCACGCTCGCCCCTCAGTCTGCCGGTAGAGCTCCTTCCCGTTCAGGAAGAGCTGGGCCTGATCATCACTGCCCACGTGCAGCACCACGCCGCGGCAATCGGTCTCCGCCACGAGGTAACAGACCGCGTACGCCGCGCCATACTCCGCCTCCCTCTGCCCGAACAGGCGCGCGAAATCCAGCCGCAGATCCTCCGAATGGACGGCCCGCCAGACGAGTTCCCGCCCGCCGCAGGGGACCCGCTGTTCTGCCCGCGGGCGTTGCAGGGCTTCCGGCGGTACGAAGTCCTGGTCCAAGGCCGTCGCGCCGTTCTCCCCGGCGAAGGGCAGCGGCCCCAGGACCAGCCAGGTCTGGATGCCCAGGGCCTGGACACGGCGGCCCTCGGCCAGGCGTTCGCGGCGTTCCGCCTCGATGCGCTCGCAGGCCAGCCGCGCTTCCTCACCCCATGCCGCCACTTCCTCGGCGGAGGCGACGCCGAGGACCCGGGCGGGAGGAGGACCGGCGATGACGAGGTTCCGTCCGTCGGGGGAGAGCGCGAGGGCGAACCCGCCGGTGATGGTCAGGAGTTCCTGCCCGTCACTGGCGTCCCAGACCCGGGTCGTGAAGTCGAATGAACTGGTGACAAGGCGTCTCCCGTCCGGCGTGAGGGCGGCAAACACCACCCGGTCAGTATGTCCCTCCAGCTTGAGCTGCTCCCGACCCGTCAAGGCATCCCAGATCCTGGGTGTGCCATCAAAACCTACGGTGACGATCTGCTGGCCGTCCGGCGAGTAGGCCACCTTCACAATGCTATGGGTGTGACCCTCCAGGGTGATGGAATCCGGGCGCCGGGTGGCGTCCCATATCTTGGCCGTGTGATCGTAACTGCCGGTCAGAATGCGCTGCCCGTCCGGCGAGACGGCCACGGCCGCCACTTCCGCGTCGCGCCCTCGCAGTGTGAAGAGATTCGTGCGGCCTGCGAGCGACCACACGGGCGCCGTTCGATCCAGCCCGCCGGTCACCAGCCACTGGCCTCGCGGATCGGCCGCGAGACAGAAGGGAACGTCCGTCTTCGTGGGCGGCCACCACCGCGGTGTCCCTTGAAGCGGCGGGCCCAGTTGCTCCCCGGTGGCCCGATCCCAAACCCTCGCCACCTGGTCTCGGCTACCCGTCAGAATCCAGCGCGCGTCCGCCGAGAAGGTGGCCGTGAAGGGAAAGGCGCGTGACACCTGCTCGCCCCGCGAAGCGATCCGCGTGCTGGGAGCCCGGATCACCGTCTGTGGCATTCCCGCGGTCGCTTCCCAGACCGTAGCCGATTCGTCGCCACTGGCGGTGAGCAGCCATCGGCTGTCACGGGAAAAGACCACGCTCCAGACCCGACCCGTGTGGTCGAGGGTACGGAGCCACTGGCCGGTCTCTGCATCCCAAAGCCGCGCGGTGTGATCGTAGCTGCCCGTCGCGATGAGCCGCCCATCGGGTGAGAAGGCAGCGGAGGTGAGCCAGCCTTCGTGTCCCACAAGCCGAAGTGACTCCTTCCCGGTCGCCGTTTCCCAGAGGCGAGCGGTTTTGTCCGCGCTGGCGGTGAGGACATGCTGTCCGTCTGGCGCGAAGCAGGCGGCCCGGACTTCGCGACCGTGGCCACGCAAGACCATCAACTGCGTGCCTTGCTCCGTGTCCCACACCCGGGCCGTGGTGTCCAGGCTGCCCGTCACCGCCCGGCGTCCGTCGGCCGAAAACGCCACGGCGATGACAGGGGCCAGATGTCCGCGCAGGGTCTTCAGGTCGAGATGCGCCTGTCGCTGCCAGTACCACCACTCGAAGCCGCGGTCGGGATGGTCGCGGGTGTCGGTGAGGATCTGGCGCAGTCGGGCGAAGTTGTTGTCTTCCCAAGCCAGACGGGCCTCCCGCAAACTGGACACGTACACCTGATGCTCAGCCTGGCGGCGGGCGCTCGTGGCATTGTCACGCTCATGCCGCGCCTCGACCGTGCTCCACAGGCTTCCGGCGAGCCCGACCAGGAGTGACGTCACCATGACCAGGCCGGTGGCGAAGGCCAGCTTGTGCCGGCGCAGCGCTTTCTGGAGGCGGTAGACGGTCGAGGGCGGACGCGCGAATACCGGTTCATTCTCGAGGTAGCGCATCAGATCCGCCGCCAGGCTGCCCGCCGTCTCGTAGCGGCGCATGCGGTCCTTCTCAAGGCACTTCATCACGATCCAGTCCAGGTCGCCTCGAACCAGCTTGATCTGCTCCCGCAACCGTGACCGTCCTTGCGCCCCGACCCCAGGCACCGCGCCTCCCTCGGACCGACCTGGTCCCGAGTTGTCGGGGATCGCACCCGCCGCGGTCGTCGCGGGCGCGCTCCCCGACCTCAGTCGTGCCAACGCCTGGGTCAGCCGCGTACTCGGCCGGACCGGCTCCTTCTCCCGGATCGTCCGTCGCATCGCGTCAATCCCCTGGGACGCCAATTCCCTGGCGTCGAACGGCGTCGTCCCGGTGAGCAACTCGTAGAGCAGCACCCCCAGGCTGTAGATGTCCGAGCGCGTATCGATATCCAGCCCGCTCATCTCCGCCTGCTCCGGGCTCATGTAGGCCGGCGTGCCGAGGAACTGCTCGAACGCCGTGAACACCGTCTTGTCGGTCAGCGGTTCGCCCGTCGTCGCCTTGGCGATCCCGAAGTCGATGACCTTCGGCACCGGCATGCCGTCCCGGAGGGTGACCAGCACATTCGAGGGTTTGAGGTCGCGGTGAATGATCCCCTTCTGGTGCGCGTGCTGGACGGCCAGGCAGACCTGGATGAACAGGCGCAGGCGCTCCGCCACCCCGAGCCGGGCCAGGTCGCAGAAGTCGGTGAGCCTGGCCCCCGGGACCCATTCCATGACGAAGTAAGGACGACCGCCGGCCAGGGGGACGTTCGAGGGTCGAAGGTCGAAGGTCGAAGGTCGAAGTCCACCCTTCGCCCTTCGCCCTTCGCCCTTCACCTCTCCTTCGGACCTCGAAACGCGAACTTCGGACTTGCCACCGTCCGTCGTGCCGGCATCAAACACTTTGGCGATATGGGGATGGTCCATCATCGCCAGTGCCTGCCGTTCCGCCTCGAACCGGGCGATCACCTGTTTGGTGTCCATTCCGGCCTTGAGGATCTTCAACGCCACCCGACGCCGGACCGGGGTCTCCTGCTCGGCGAGATACACCATGCCAAAGCCCCCTTCGCCCATCGGCCCGAGAATGCGGTACGGACCGATGCGGGTGCCAACGCCTTCGTCGGCTTGTGGTGTCCCCTCGCCCAGAAGCGGCCGCTCCAGGAAGTCCCCGGCCTCGACCTGCGCCGCAAGCAGGGCTTCCACTTCGCTGCGGAGGGCGGGTTCGCCCGCGCACGCCTTCTCCAGGTACCGGGCCCGCGCCTCGTCGCGAGTCAGCCCGGCGGCCTCGCTGAAGATCGTCTTGATCCGTTCCCAATCCATGGTGCTTCACGCCCCCGTCCTTGACGCAGGCGACCATCCGAGGACACGCGCCTTCAGGACCGAGGGCCAGGTTCAATCCGCAGCGGCCAGGCCCCGGACCTTGCGGAACAACCAGACCCGGCTGAAGGCCCAGGACCGTCCGACGGTGGCCGGTGACACGTTCAGACACTCGGCGATCTGCGCCCGAGTCAGGCCGCCAAAAAAACGCAGTTGTACGATCCTCGCCCCGACGGGATCCACGCCCTCCAACTCGGTCAAAGCCTCATCCAAGGCCAGCAATTCCCCGGCGGGCATGCCGCCGGCGATCTCCACCTCCTCGAGCTCCACCCGCTCGAGACCGCCGCCGTGTTTGACCCGTTGTTTGCGCCGGGCGTTCTCGATGAGGATGCGGCGCATCGCCTCGGCCGCCGCCGCGAAGAAGTGCGTGCGGCCCCCCCAGCCCGGGTCCTCGCGACCGACCAGGCGCACCCAAGCCTCGTGGACCAGGGCCGTGGCCTGCAAGGTCTGCCCGGGGCGTTCGGAGGCGAGCTTGCGGGCGGCGAGGCGGCGAAGCTCGTCATAGACCAGGGGAAGCAAGTCAGCCGCCGGTTTCCGCTCGCCGCGCGCGATCGCGACCAGTGTTTGGGGGACATCGCCCATGAGGGTGCTGCAAGCTCCTGATTAGCATGCTTTCCAGGAGATGCAAACCCGGGGTTCGTGGTTGGTGGTCGCAGCACCCTCTCCCGTCGATCGGGAGAGGGTGCGCGTGGGGGCCGGTGCGTGGGACGCCCGGTTGGGGACGCTCGCGCGGCCCACTCCACCCTCCCCGGGCGAAGAGGGACGCGGTTTCGCTTCTTCCTCCGCTTCATTGCGGCTCGCAGTCCACGCGCACCACGCGATAGAACCTCCGCGGTTCGCCCGGGGGCACGGCATCCTGGACGCACGTCGTGCTCCCGGTGCTGCGCACGCATTCCAGCAGTGGCCTCCAGTTGTCCGGCGACACTTCCGAGCGCCATTCCACCCGGTAGGTGGCATCCGGAACGCTCTCCCAGCACAGCTCGATCTGGGAGGTGCGGATGGTGATGGGCAGCGCCGGCGTGAACGAGAGCCGGGTCACGTTGCCCCCGCCGGAGAACTGCCCGGTCGCCGCCGTGGGTGAGCCTGGGGCCGAGAGCTGCCGGGTCACCGGACTCCCCCACCACGCCGTCCAGCCGCGTGGCCGACCCCGAGCTTTGGATGACCTGGACGTCCACGACCAGGTTCCCGGCGGTCGGATCATAGAGAAACGGTGTCGTGAAGCGCCAGGCGTAGTCGAACTCTCGCGTGTTGCCGGGACCGGGTAGATTCGCCGTGCTCACGACCAGGGTGCCGTCGAAGACCAGCGTGTTATCGTCCCCGATGTTGTCACTGAACTGCGGGCTGAACTCGGCCAGCGAGCGACGCGTGGTCGAGACATAGATCCTGGCCCGGATCGTGCGCGGCCCCGAGGCTCCGGGCGTCTGGTCGGGACGGAGGGCGAATCCGGTCAGGTAGGCTGGTTGGGTGAGGGCCTGGAACTGCGAGGCGTCGTACATGTCCATGAAACGTAGGCCGTTGACCGTGCCCTCCGGGGTGGTGAAGGACGTATTGCCGTCGGTCTCGGCAAGAGCGTTGGGCACGACGATGTCCTGGGCATGCAGCGCCAGGCCGCTCCATCCGGTGAGGGGGAGGGCGAGGAGGAGGCTGGTGGCGACAGCATACGTCGCTCGTGAAAACGCATGGTCGCGAGCGGTCTTCAGTGATTCGCAGATGTGTTTCATGCCGGAGTTGATCTTCGGCTGCTGACTTCATTCGCCGCGGAACGGGCGCCGCCAGCCGGTGCGCCGCCCGCTCCGTGGAGGGAATCGCCCCTCCGCTCACTCCTGCGACGTTGGGGGCGGAACCGCTCAGAAATCTCCGGCTGGGGAGGGAGGCCTGGCCGTACGGGGGCGGCGGACGCCCTACGACTCGGGCGGCAGGCCCGCATCGGCTCTGCTCTGTCGCCAAAACAACCGGCTTGTTGCCAAGTAGTTCTGCAGAATCCGTTTCCATTCCTCGGTGTTAGGAGCGATTTCTGGGGCGCTTTCTTGCCTCTATGCCTCCACGAAGCGCAAAGCCCGCCGCCTTGCTGCAGGATGTCGCCTCCGAAGCGCGTGCGGATCTGGCCGAGTCCTTCGCGGCCGAAAACGGGCCCTGAAAACCGCCGCTAACGACCCCTGGCGAGGTCATTCCTTGTACATCATTTTGCAGCGCAGTCAGATGATCTGGCGACAGTGGGCCCCGCGTGGGCCCCGGAGGACGCGGGCGTTCGAGTCCGTGTCGGGTTCTTTCGCGGTGGCGCGCGGAACCCGAGACGTCATGACCCGAGCGGCAGGCCGGCGTCGTCCAGGGCGCGGCGGAGGAGGTCGGTGATGTTCAGGCGGGCGGCCCAATCGTGAAGATAGGCGCGGTCGAGGGCGTCGGCCTGCACCTTGAGCACGCCGAGCACGTCGCGCCATTGGCGGTCGGAAACCTCGCCGCCTTTGCGGTACCAGTTGAGTTTGGCCAGCACGGTGTCTTCGGGGGACGTCACGAAGAGGTCGAGGCGCTCCGCGGACCCCACCTGCTTGCACCGGCGGCGTGCGAGCTGTGTGCGGCCGAAGTCGGTTCGCCACACCACAAACACGTCCACCTTGGCCATCGTCTCGCGGTGGATGAGGTTGAACGCGCCTTGGTTCATGGCGGCGGCGGCAATCTCCGCCTCGTCGGCATAGAACTCCGCTCCCAGCGCGGCGATGATTGCTCCCGCCTGCTTCCCGGCCACAGCGGCAATCAGATCCACGTCGCGGGTGGCGCGGGCCTCACCGTAGAGGCTGCTGGCGAAGGAGCCGCCCAGCGCATACTCGATCCCCAGTGCGTCCAGGGTGGCAATGACCTTGCGCAATGCGCCCAGAAACTCAGCTTCCGTTGGAATCATCCGTGTCCTCTCCGTACACCCGGCCCGCCAACTCCGGTCCGAGCCACCACTCGGCAAAACGACGACGCCGGCGCGCCGGCGAATCGTCTGGATGCCGCTCGCGCAGTCCGGACAGCATGAATTCCTGCACCGACCGCGTGGTGTCGAGGACCACGGAGAACTTCCGTGCCGGCGTCGCCTGCCGCCACAACTCGATCAGCACCCGTTCGGCCTCGGGGCTGGTATCCTCAGCCAGCGTTCGCACGGACGGAGTTTAGCCCCGGACAATGGGGCTTGGAAAGCACGGGCAAAGTCCAATCTGTGGGTCCATCACGGCAACCCCAGCACCCGCCGGCGGTATTGGCCTTGCTGGGTGCGGTCCTTGAGCCACATCAGGTCCGCGAGGTCGTCCGCGTTCTTGGGCTCGTTCCGCGCGCCCGGCACATGAACCTTGGGCCCGAACTTCCAGCGATGCGACGCCACATGCCCGTCGAGGAAGCTCAGGTTGGCGCCGCTGCCATGTCGCTCGGCGGGCTGATGAATCCAGTAGAACGGTCCCCGCTTCCAGTCCTCCGGATCCGCGATGCCGAACGCGCCTGCCTGAATGGTCGACTCGGAGATGTCGAGGAAACCGAATTGGCCGGTCGGATCGAAGGCCTCCGATGCCCGCCGCAGGTTGCCATGCGGTTCGGAATCGGGATGCACCCGGATGCCGGTGCCGGGCAGGCCCACCAAGTTGAGCGAGCCTTCGAGGGCATAGCTTCGGAATCGTGGCAGATCCGGCCGGCGAAGGACGGTGGACCGGTCGCCCGGGCAGCGATAGAGCCGCGTGGTGCCGGTGTAAGGCCAAAGCAGCCCGTTGCGGAGGTTGTCGTCCGTCGGGTCCCGTTGGGCATTGCCCCATACCCAGCCACCGACGTTCTCATCGGCCATCCCCCTCGAATCCCAGGACCCAGCGGACCACATTGCCGGCGACGCGACCCCCGTTGTCGTCCGCGTACATCCCCAGGCCAACTGGAGCTGCTTGAGGTTGCTCTTGCAGGAAGCGGACTGCCCTTGCGCCTTGGCCCCCGCGAGGGCGGGGAGGAGGAGCCCGGCGAGAATCGCAATGACGGCAATGACGACCAGCAGTTCGATCAAGGTGAAGCCGGCACGGGTGTCAGCAACGGTTCCGGATCCAGTGGCTGGGAACCTCCGCCAGCGAGCGGGATGTGAACCTGTTTCGGCGGCTTCCGGCGTAGGCGAGATCAGCGGGTCGGAGAGCCATGGGTGCCGAATCCGGCGCGGGGCACGAGACGTCAGTTTGCGTTTCATTGGCGAATCAACTTCTGCGGATGAGGGAAGCCAGCGATGCACCCAGCGCTGCGGCTTCGCTGCGCTGGGTGCATCGGTGGTCATCCTGGGTCCCGGCACTTGAGGGTCTTACTTGCCTGGGTGGCGAACCAACGTGCCGCTGAAGGACCCCGCCGTGACGCCGGTCGCGGTGTTCACCAACCGCTCGACGCGAAAGCTCCCGGTGGCGCCCTCGAACCGGCCGCTCCTGCCGGTGACGGTGTGGTCCTCGACCACCACGAAGACATCCGTGATGTCGGTCGGAATCCCCAAGCCAACGGCTTCCGTGAGCAGTTCGTCCTGGTTGGCTCCCATGAAGCGGGCCGTGCCTAGGCCTTCCAAGGTCACGAGGTCCACCGTGAACTCCCACTGGACCGTGAACCGTCCGAGATGAGTGGCGGTCCCCGGAACCGGTGGTATCCACAAACATCAGCGGCGGGTCGTTCTCGAAGTCGAACTGGTAGGACTCCTGGGCTCCGACCACGCCCTTGAACGGGACGGTGACATCAGCGGTCGCGGCGAGGGTTGGGAGCAGGAACCAGGCGGCGAGTTGAGCGGCCAATAGGGGCTTGTACGAGCGTTTCATAATGCTGCGGGTTTGCGGCTGACGGCAGTTCTGGTTGTGGAAGGAGCGTCGCCAGCCGCCGCGCCGCTCGATCCGTGGAGGGAATCGCCCCTCCACAGATACCTGCGACGCCGGGGGGAATCCCTCACTGAACCACGAGAACGTCATGCGAAGGCTTCGCTCCCGCACCGCTCCCCGGGCCCAGCGTAATCCGGAAGTCCCGGCACGGATGGGTCACCGGCGTACGGAGATCGGCCCCAGATCAGCTACGGTCCCGCAACCGCGTCGCGGAGCCGTTGCGCGACTTCCCGGCGTTGCTGCCGCTCGGCTTCGATCCGCTCGCGGGCTGCCTGCTCCTCGTGGTTCCAGGCGGCGACCTGTTCCGCGGTGGCGATCTCGATCAATCCGGCAGGTGGGTCTCCGCCCGTGGCGAGTTGTCGCCCATCGGGGACAGCGCCAGCGCCAGGTGGCCGGTCAACGTGAGCAGCTCCTGCTTGCTGGTGGCATCCCAGACCCGGGTCGTGGCGTCGTCAAACCCGCCGGTCACGATGCGCGTCCCGTCCGGCACGAAGGTCGTGAAGATCACTCGATCGCTGTGCCCATCCAGCCTGAGCTCTTCGCGTCCGGTGGCGGCATCCCAAACGCTGACCGTGCGTCCCATGCCGCCGGCGACGATGCGCCGGCTGTCAGGTGAAAACGCCACCGTGCTGATCCCACCGGGCTGTCCGGCGAGAGGAAACAGCTTCCTCCCGCCGGCCGCATCCCAGACCTGCGCTGCGCCCCGGAACAGCGTGCTGATGATCCCGTCCACGCCGGGATGCAGACGGCGGACGCCGTCTCCTCCCACGAACGTGGACTCGCTGACCGTCACAATGCGTTCGCCGTCCGGAGACACGGCGGCATGGACGACGGCTTCCGTCTCGTGCAAGGCGAACAGCGCACGACCGGTGAGAGCATCCCAGATCCGGGCGATCCGATCGTCGTGCCCGGTGAGAATCCGCCGGCCATCGGGAAAGAACGCGGCGCTGGTTACCGAGGCCGTGGCACCGCGGAGCGTCAGGACCTGCGTGCCGGTCGCCCAAGCCCAGACCACCGGCTCCCCATCGTCCCCGCCGGTGATCAGCCGCCGGCCATCGGGAGAAAAGCCGACAGCCCACAACCGGTTGGTTCCGTGCGGGAGGAGGCGCAGCAATCGGCCGGTCGCCGGCTGCCACACCCGGGCCGTCCCGTCCCAGCTCCCCGTGGCCAGGAGCTGGCCGTCCGGGGAGTAGGCCATCGCTGGGACGACCTTGGTGTGCCCGTTGGTGGCCCCCGTCCAGGACCATGGACTCCCGGCTACGGGTGGCGTCCCAGATTTTGGCGGTGTGGTCGAAACTGCCGGTCGCGATCCGCCGCCCGTCGGGGGAGATCGCCACCGCCGCGATCTCGGCCTCGTGTCCGCGGAGGGTGAAGCGGTTGGTACGCCCAGCGAGGGCCCACACGTCCGCGGTGCGATCCAAGCGGCCGGTGACCAGCCGTTCGCCGTCCGGCGAAACCGCCAGCGCCAAGGGCACGTCGGCTTGCAGCGGCGACAGCCAATGGGCTTTGCCCTGGAGCCGGAACAGCTCCCGACCGCTGACTCGCTCCCACACCCCAACGGTTTGGTCCCGGCTACCCGCAATAATCAGCCGGCTGTCCGGTACGAAAACCGCGGTGAACGGCGTGAAGCCCCGCCGGTCGCCGCGCGCTTCCATCCTTGCCGTGGGCGCTTCGATCCGTGGGGACATCGCTTCGCCCGTGTTCGCGTTCCACACCCTGGCGACCTCGTCACCTCCCCCAGTGAGCACCCATTGACCGTCGCCCGAGAACGCCACGCTCCAGACCCGCTCGCCGTGCGGGAAGGTATGGAGCCATCGACCCGAGTCTGCCTCATACAAACGAGCGGTGCCGTCCAGGCTCCCCGAAACAATCCAGCGTCCGTGCGGTGAGAAAGCCACCGAGGTCACCCAGTGCTCGTGGCCTTCGAGTGTACGCTCGCGCTGGCCGGTCGCCGCGTCCCAAAGTCGGACGGTCCGGTCGGCACTGCCGGTGACGATCAGTTGCCCGTCCGGCGAAAACGCCACCGCCTTGACTTCGTGGTCATGCCCATGCAAGGCAATCAACTCGGCTCCCTGCTCGGCGTCCCAAACCCGGGCGGTGTTGTCGTAGCTGCCCGTCACAAGGCGTCGACCGTCAGGCGAAAACGCGACCGCGACCACCGGTGCCAAATGACCCCGCAAGGTCTTCAATTCGAGATGGGCTTGTCGCTGCCAGTAATACCACTCGAAGCCGCGGTTCGGGTCGTCCGCGGTTTGCTGCAGAATCTGCCGCAGGCGGGCGAAGTTGTTCTCCTCGAAGGCCAGGCGCGCCAGGTTCATGTTGGCAGCGTAGAGCAGGCGTTCGGCATCCGCTGTGGCGCGCTCCGCGTTGAGCTTCTCCTGTTCGGCGACATAGCGCTGGACCTGCTCGTTCGCACCCGCCGCGACCGCCTCGGTCTTGGCGTCCAGCGCTTCACGCCTGGCCTGGTAAGCTTGCGCCGCTTGCCACAAACTCACCGCAATTCCCAGCAGCAGCGACACGGCCACCGCGCCGGCCGCCGTGAACGCGACCTTGTGACGGCGGAAGGCCTTCTGAAAGCGATAGGCCGCCGACGGAGGCCGGGCCACGACCGGTTCGTCGTTCAAGTGCCGTTGGAGGTCAGCCGCCAGCTCGTTGGCCGTTTCTGTAACGCCGCGCCCGGTCCTTCTCGAGGCACTTCATCACGATCCAGTCCAGGTCGCCACGAACCAGCTTGATCTGCTCCCGCAACCGTGACCGTCCTGGCGGCTCGGCTTCGGGGAGCACGCCCGCCTCGGGCGTTTCCGGCTCGCGCCCCCGCGAGCCGGCCCCAGCGGAGGACTGCGACCCGCTCTCCCTCCGGCGCGATCCTGGATCCCGCGCGGTGGGCGGGGCGCCCACCGCAGCGCCCGAGGCGGGCGCGCTCCCCGGACTCAGGGGCCCCACGGCAGCGGCGGGCGCACTCCCCCATCCTCGTCGCGCCCATTCCTGTGTGAGCCGCGTGCTGGGCGGCACCGGATCCTTCTCGCGGATCAACCTCCGCAGCTCATCGAGCCCGGCCCGTTTGAGCTCCCGGGCGTCCAGCGGGGTGACCCCGGCGAGCAGTTCGTAGAGCAGGACGCCCAGGCTGTAGATGTCGCTGCGTGTGTCCACGTCGAGCCCGCTCATCTCCGCCTGCTCGGGGCTCATGTAGGCCGGCGTGCCCAGAAACTGCTCGAACGTGGTGAAAACCGTCTGGTCGGTCAGGCGCTGGTTGGTGACGGCCTTCGCAATGCCGAAGTCAATCACCTTGGGAACCGGCACCCCGTCGTGCGAGGTGACCAGGATGTTCGACGGCTTCAGGTCGCGGTGGATGATGCCCTTTTGATGCGCGTGCTGGACGGCCTGACAGACCTGGATGAACAGCTCGAGGCGCTCCCGGGTCGAGAGTCCGTTCTGGTCGCAGTACTCCGTGATCCTGATCCCCCGGACCAGCTCCATGACGAAGTAAGGGCGACCGCGGGGCGAAGGGCGAAGGGCGAAGTCCGAGGGCCGAAGTTCGCCCATCGGCCCTCGGCTTTCGGACTTCCGGCTTGGCCCTTCGGTCTTCGAACTTCGCCCTTCGGACTTCCCTTCGTCCGTCGTGCCGGCATCGAGCACCCTGGCGATATTCGGATGGTCCATGAGGGCCAAGGCCTGGCGTTCGGCTTCGAACCGGGCGACCACCGCTTTGGTGTCCATGCCCAGCTTGATGACCTTGAGGGCCACCCGACGGCGCACTGGCTCGGTTTGTTGAGCCAGGTACACCACACCGCAGCCGCCCTCGCCGAGCGGCTCGAGCAGTTGGTAGCGCCCGATCCAGTCGCCGGGTCTCTCGGTCGGGAGCGAGGCCGCGAGGTCGGGCGGGCGGGCCTGCAGGAAATCCCCCGCCTCCTCATGCGCCGCGAGCAGGGAACGGATCTGCGCCTCCATCCCGGCGTCGCCCTGGCAGGCGTCGCGCAGGAACGCGTCGCGCTCGACGCCGACAAGCCGGGTCTTGGCCGCGTGGAACAGCTCGATCAGGCGTTCGGCATTGGCAGCCATCCGAGGGTGGAAAGGGCACGCCCCTTCGTTACTTCCTGCGACGTCCCGGTCGAAATCCCCTCATTGCGGCCGTTCTTTCCGCAGCCCCTGGATCTCCCGGAACAACCAGGTGCGCGCGAAGGACCAGATCCGCTCGGCCGTGGCCAGCGACACGCCCAACTCCTCGGCGGCCTGTTCCCGCGTAAGCCCCAGGAAGAAACACAGCTTCACCATCTGCGCCGCGCGGGCGTCCAGGGCTTCCAACCGGTCCAACGCCTCGTCCAGCGCCAGGAGTTCGTCATCCGGCATCGGCAACGGGATGTCCACTTCCTCGACGTCCACCCGCTCGAGGTGGCCGCCGTGTTTGAGGCGCTGCTTGCGCCGGGCTGACTCGACCAGGATCCGGCGCATGGCCTCGGCGGCGGCGGCGAAGAAATGGGTGCGTCCGCCCCACCCGGGATCCTCGCGACCGACCAGGCGGAACCAGGCCTCGTGGACCAGGGCGGTGGCCTGCAGGGTCTGCCCGGGGCGTTCCGAGGCGAGCTTGCGGGCGGCGAGGCGGCGCAGCTCGTCATAGACCAGCGGGAGCAGGTCGGCGGCGGCCTTCCGCTCGCCGCGCTCGACGGCGGCCAACATCTGGGTGACATCGCCCATAATTATTTCGAAGCCTCCTGATTAGCATAGTTTTCTGACGATGCAACCCTCGGGCTGGGGGTTGCATCGTTAGAAAACTAACCCAAGGGGTCAGTCCCACAGATTGACACATGCTTTTCGAGTTGCCGCGGGTTCGAGGGGCGCCCAGGCTCCAAGTCCATGCACGGGAGTACGAAAGAGGATGCGCTGATTCGCTCCGACCCGACCGTGCCCAGTGTCCGAGCTACCAATCGCCCCGTTTGCGTGACTCCATGAAATCCACCCTCGCGCTCGCTCAAGGTCTGGCCCTGGCGGTCCTCTGCGGCCCCGGTTGCCAGACGGCCAAGGTCACGTCCGACGTCGCGCTTGCCCCGCCCGCGGCCACCCCGACCACCCATCGTGTACGTCGCGGACTTCGAGCTTGGCGCGCAGACCATCCAACACGAGGACGGCCTGCTGGCGGGCCGCTCCGGACCCGCTGGCCGGGTTGGGGCGCGGCTGTCCGGCCGCGCGAGCGACCCGGCAGCCCGCGCGCGGCAACTGGTGGATCTGATGGCCAACTCGCTCGTCAAAGAGCTCAAGAAGGCCGGCTTCGAGAGTCGGCGGCTGTCGCCTGCTGAGCCCCTCGGCAACCAGGGCTGGCTGCTGCGCGGCCTCTTCACCGAGGTCCAGGAGGGCAACCGATTGCGTCGGGCGATGATCGGCTTTGGCGAAGGCCAGACCGATGTCCAGGTCGTGGCGACCGTCCACGACCTCGCGCAAGGTCCGCCCCTGCCGCTCTACGAGATCGCCACCGACGCGAGCAGTGGCACGAAGGCGGGAGCGGGGCCGACGCTGGTTCTGGGTCCGTACGGAGCGGCGGCCCGGTTCGTCATGGCGGGCACTGACCTCGAGAAGAACATCAAGCACACCGCCGCCGAAATCGCCAGCCGCCTGGCCAAGCGCTTGGAGTCCGCGGACATGATCCCAGCGCGATCAGATCCTCCCCTCCTCGAGGTCGTACACATCGAAGAAGACGTACACCGGCCGGTGGCGCGGCAGGAACTTCGGGATGTAATCCTCGAGGTACTCCTGGACGCCGTCGGGCAGTTCGCTCAGCCGCTTGTCGCGCAGCGCGTTGTTCCAGCGGATGATCTCGATACGTGGTCGGGGCCGGGCCGTCTTTCGGATCCACTCGGCGATCTCAGCATCGGTGGCGCCCGTCGCCACGAAGGCCTTGAACTGACGGTACCTGATCCCGGCGAAGTCCAGGAACATGAGGTCGACGGGGCAGCCGGACTCGTACTCACCGCCCGTTCCCGCCAGGACGGCGCGGCACTTGTCCACCGCGCGGGCAGCGATGACATACCCGCCGAGCGTCTCGCGCGGGCTGCGCGGGAATGTCTTGGTGAGGTCCCTGGCCAGGAGCTTGAGTTTCGCTTTCGCCGTCATGGTCATGCGCATGGCGGGAACTTGGTCCATCACCTGCCTCTCCGCCAATCGGCGCCCGCGGTTCCCGGCCTCCGCAACGAGGGGTCTACCCTCCCGCCGCGGGTCGTGCTTGCCGAGGGACGCACCGACTCTCTACAAAGAGCGCCGTAACGTCACTCCCGTCGAACCAAGCCCGGATCTTCGCCTATGGACATCCCACGACGCGACTTCCTGAGAACGACGCCGGCTCGCGGCGCTCGCCGGTCTCCCGCCAGCCGCCGGCGCGGCCGAGGCTCCGCGCCTGAGCCCCTATCCCTATCTCGGACGCACCGCGGACTATGCCGAGTTCCGCCTCATCGAGCCCGGCCTGACGATTACTCGCGTTGAATCCTGGACCGCCGGGTCTTACGGTTTCGTCCGCGTCACCACCCGCGACGGGCGCGAAGGCTGGGGGCAGCTCTCGTCCTTCGAGCCGGACATCACCGCCACGGTGCTGCATCGGCAGGTCGCCCGGCTGGTCCTCGGTTCGGACCCCGCAGCGATCGACGTCCTCGTGGACCGGGTCATCGACGCCAACATGAAGTTCCCCTGGTCCTACGTCTGCCGCGCGCTCGCGGGTGTCGACACCGCCCTCTGGGATCTCTTCGGCAAGATCAACCACCAGCCGGTGTGTGCCCTTCTGGGGGGCAAGACGGACCCGTTCCGGTCTACGGATCGAGCATGCGGCGCGACATCTCGCCTGCGGATGAAGCGGCGCGTCTGGTTCGCCTGCGCGACCAGTTCGGCTACCGGGCCTTCAAGGTGCGGGTGGGCGTTCCCACCGGCCACGACCGCGACGCCGCTCCCGGGCGCACCGAGCAACTGATTCCCGCCGTGCGCCGGGCGCTGGGCGATGCGATCCTGCTGCTGGCGGACGGCAACAGTTGCTACACCCCGCCCAAGGCCATCGCTGTCGGCCGCCGCATGGAAGACCACGGCTATTTCTGGTTTGAAGAACCGTGCCCTTACTGGGAGTTGGAGTGGACGGCGGAAGTCGCCGCCGCCCTCGCCATGCAAGTGGCTGGCGGGGAACAGGACAACGACCTCGCGCAGTGGCGTCGCATGATCCGCCTGAATGCCGTCGATATCGTACAGCCCGACCTGTGCTATGTCGGCGGGTTTACGCGCGCGTGGCGCGTGGCGCGGCTTGCCCAGCAGGCGGGGAAGCTGGTGGTGCCGCACTCGTCACATCTGGCGCCGATCACCCTCTTCTCGCTCCACCTGATGGCCGCCCTCCCCAACGCCGGGCCGGTGGTTGAATTCAGCATCGAGGAGGACGCCAATGCGAACGAGCGCCTCTACGCCCCCGCCCTGCGCGTCGCTGACGGCAAGGTCAAGCTCCCTGACGATCCGGGCTGGGGATCCGGATCAACACCGCGTGGCTCGAGCAGGCCAGCTATCTGAAGTCCGAAAGCACAACCTGAGAGAGCCCCGCTGACCCCGTGGTGCCGGCGTCCCTCAAGGCCTCCCCGGCGGTGCGCTGCTACTCCCCTACGAGATGCGCGGTGATGTGCCGCGTGTGCGGGTGCCGGCGGTGTTCCCAGAGGTAGAGGCCCTGCCACGTCCCCAGCGCCATCGCGCCCTCGACCACCGGGATGCTGAGGTTGACCGCCGTGAGCACCGACCGCACATGCGCCGGCATGTCGTCGGGGCCCTCCAGAGTGTGCGCGTACAGCGGATCCCCTCCGGCACCAACCGGGCGAAGAACCGCTCGAGGTCCTCGCGCACGTCCGGGTCGGCGTTCTCCTGAATCAGCAGCGACGCCGAAGTATGCCGGACGTGGAGCGTGAGCAGGCCCGTCCGGAACCCGCTGCGTGCCAGCCAACCCGCCACCTCGTCCGTCAGCTCGTAGAGCCGCCGCCCCCGGGTCGCCACCGTGAACTCGTGAATGGCCTGTCGCAGCATGCGCGTTCTCCTGCCCGCCCTGCCGGGATCGATCGCGGGCTTCCCAACCCGCACCCGTCGTTCGGCAGGCGGCACTCTACGCGCTGCAGATCGGCCTGCAACGCCCGCGAGACGTGGATGCCTCCTGGCCAGTCCCTAGCCCCCGCGGCCGCTCCCTCCCCCAGCCCCGCATTCGTCAGTACCCTTTCGCCTGTCCCAACTCGTCCCGGTTCCTCGATCTCCGACTATTCGTCTGGTCCGCCCTGGCTTGCGGCCGGCCCCGGAAGCGCTACTTGTCGGCCATGTCGATGACCCTGACATCCCTCGAACAGGAGGCTCTGCTGAGCATCGCGCTCATGGCGGCGTTCGCCGATGGCGGCAAGAGCGAGCTCGAACGGGCCGAGATCAAGCGCATTCTCGAGGGCCTGCCCGGGGACGACCTGAATCCGGCTTCCGTCCTGCAGCGCGGCCTGCTGCGTCAAGTCACCCTCACCGGCGTGGCGGCGCCCCTGACCCGCCCCGAACTGCGGCACCTGGCTTACGAGATGGCGATCTGCGTCTGTGAGGCGGACGACCAGTTGAACGAAGCCGAGCGACGTTTCCTGGCCGAGGCCCGGGGTGCCCTCGGCCTGGACGATCCGCAGGTCGCGGACTTCCAACACCAGGCGGATGCCCTCATCCAGGCACCTCTCCATCCCCCCGGGGTCACCGGCTCTCCCCGGAGCAGGTCCGGAAGGCTCCGACCGCTTCCTTCTCTCCCCTGCCCGTCACCGCCGCGACGGACCCGGAGGCCGACCGCATGATTCTGCACTACGCAATCCTCAACGGCGCGCTCGAGTTGCTGCCCGAATCGCTTGCCACCATGGCGATCGTGCCGCTGCAGATGAAGATGGTGTACCGCCTCGGCAAGCGGCACGGCTACGAGCTCGACCAGCGCCACATCACCGAGTTGCTGGGGGCGGCCGGGGTGGGACTCACCTCGCAGGTTGTGGAGGGTTCGCCCGCAAGCTGCTCGGCGGGCTCCTGGGCAAGGTGGCCGGGGCGTGGGGCGCCACGCCGGCCGCCAGCTCGCCAGTTCCGCCCTCTCCTTCGCCAGCACGTATGCCCTGGGTCAAATGGCCCAACGCTACTACGCCGGCGGTCGCCAGCTCTCCGCCCTTCAGCTCAAGGAGCTGTACGCGTCCCTGACCGAACAGGCGCGCGCACTCCATCAGCGGTACCACGGTCAGATCCAGCAACGCGCCAGCACCATCGAGCCGAGACAGCTTCTGAGCCTCGTGCGCGAATCGCCGGTATGACAGGCCGCGGCGCCTCGGCGTCAGGGCATCCGCCGGCCACAAACCAACAGCGTGAGGAAAGTCGCCCCGAGCACCACGCCCACATCCGCGACCAGCCACTCCACCCCCGCCCATTGACGCGTGCCCAGCAGGAGAACTCTTGCCCACTGCGGGGTAGCTTCAAGTCCCCGGCCCAAACCATCCGTCGCGGACTCGCCGCCGCCGCGGCGCGCCACGGGGCAATACGCCAGGAAGGCACAGATCCCCAGGGCGATCCATCCCAGCAACACGAGCCGCTTCAGCCGCCCGTGGCTGTGCCTGTGCCTGTGCCTGTGCCTGTGCCGCAGCCAGCTCATGGCTCAGGTGGCATCGGTGTATTCGCCCGGGATCGCAACTGGCGCAGTGCAAAGCCGAATCCGACGATCACAAACAAGGCGATGGCGGCGAAGTGGAGGTAGTTCTTGGGGCCCGGATGCAGCAGCCCGCCGCCAAGCAGCACCAGCGGCGCCGCCTCCGGAATCAGCCCCACCGCCGTGCCCGCCAGATACGCGGTGCGGCTCACGCTCGACAGGGACAGGGCCAGCGTGATCATCAGGCCCGGCAGCGGGATGAGCCGGGCAAGCACCACGCCGACAAACCCCGGGTTGCGACGCAGGAAGGCCAGCCTCCTTGGGAGTTGCACTGCGCCCCCTCCCAGCCGCCCGCCCCGCACCAGCAGGAAGGTCGTGAAGTAGCTGGTGGTCGGGCTCAGCACACTCAGCGCGAGTCCACCCCAGAATCCGTACAAGGCCCCTGCAAACGGACAGAACAGAAGCCGCGGTACCCCGAGGAAGATGAGGCCCGTCGAGCCCGCAAAGAACGCGAGCACGCCGACCCAGCCGGTTTCGCGGACCCAGGTCGCGACCCGCCCGGCCGGTTCGAGCGATTCCCGCAGCGGGGTGAAACGGTAAAGCACGGCACCCAGCACGACGGCGGCCAGCAAAGCCCCCGCCTTGAACAGCGTGCGGCGCGCTTCGCGCGGCATCCCGACCGGGTCCGCGACAGCCGGGGAACCTGCGGCGGCGGCGGCAGGAGCGGCCTTCATGGTCTTGCTGCGGGGGGCGGCTCGCTTTCCGGGTGCAGCCGGTCGGCGCGGATGGCCCGGGCGGCGTACCAGCGCATCGCGAAGCAGTCGCGCAGGCCGCGCCAGAGGCGGTTGCGAACGCCATACTTGGACACGCCGCGGGTGCGCGAGCGGTGGTGGACGGGCCGCTCGAGCACGGTGAACCCCTGGCGGCGCAGGATCGTGGGCAGGAAACGGTGGAGGCCGTTGAAGACGGGCACCTCGCGGAGGGCCTCGCGGCGAACAACCCGGAACGTGCACCCGGCGTCAGTAATGTGGTCGCCCGTGATCCAATTGCGGTAAGTGTTGGCGAAGCGGCTCGAGAGCTTGCGGACTCGACTATCCTGGCGTTGCTGGCGCACCCCGGTGACGCAGGCGACGTCCGGGCGCAGCGCGGCGAGCAGCGACGGGATGTCGTGCGGGTCGTTCTGGCCGTCGGCATCCAGCATGACGATGACGGCTCCACGGGCGTGGGCGAAGCCGGCGGCGAAGGCGGCGCTTTGACCGGCGTTGAAACGGTGGCGCAGGAGACGGAGTTCGGGGTAAGGGGTCTGGAGCGCCTGCAATACCGCCACGCTCGCGTCCGTGCTGGCGTCGTCCACGGCGATGATCTCGAAGGGCGTGCCGAGCGGACGGAGGGTCGCCGTGAGCTCGGCGATCAGCGGGGGGAGATTCTCGGCTTCATTGAAGACCGGCAGGACAACGGTAAGCTGCGGAGCAATCCCGGTCATGGGGGGCGGGAAGACAGGGCGTGGTTAACCTACGGGGTGAGCGGGGTGGGCGGGGCCGGAGCGGCAGGCGGGTCGGCGAGCGCGGCGAGCGCGGCGGCGATGGTGTTGACGTTCTGCAGGATCTGCTGCGCGGTGGCGGGGTCCGGGATCTTCAGGCCGTAACGCTTGTCGAGGGCGACCACCAACTGGAGGGCGTCCACGGAGTCGAGCCCGAGACCGCCCGGCCCAAACAGCGGTTGGTGGTCCGCGATCTCCGGCGCGGCCATCGGCAGCATGAGGTTGGTCACGAGAAGGTCCTTGACCTCCGCCTTGAGCGCAGTGCAGCCGTCCATCAGTCCATCCGCCATTGAGTGTTCCGGCCGTCCAGCCTGTGCCACGGGCGCCACCGGGACAAGCTCGAAAAACCGCGCTCGAAAACGCGGGGCAGCGGGAGCGCAGACGCCGTGACCCCGGACCTCTGTCACCTCCTCCGGGCTGCCTACGATTTGGCCCGTGGGCCCGGAGGTCCCCGCCGGGCCCGGCGCGGGCGAGCGGCCGCGGTTCGAATCTCGACAGGGGCAACCACGCCGCCTACGGTGCGTTGCATGCTCAGGTGCTTCGCCTGTTTCGCTTGCCTGCTCCTGCTGCTGGCCGTCGGCGCGGCTGGCTGCCGGCCCCGGCCGACGGGTTCCGGGGAGCGATCGGCCGGCGCCGCGCGCGGTCCTTCAGAGGAGTTCCTGAGCCTGATGAACGCGGGCAAGAACTACCTGGACCAGGGGGATGCCACGAACGCGCTGGCGCTCTACCACCAAGCCGCCGCCCTGGCGCCCGGCAACGTCGATGTCCATCTGAACCTGGCCAACTCTTAT
The DNA here is from genome assembly GCA_027493615.1 of Verrucomicrobiota bacterium. Classification (GTDB taxonomy): domain Bacteria; phylum Verrucomicrobiota; class Verrucomicrobiia; order Limisphaerales; family J093; genus DSVZ01. The sequence continues at coordinate 535,184 of JAOSKK010000023.1, read as the reverse complement.
CTGCTGGCCGGGGCGTCCGCGGAAGCCATCCGCGCCGCCGAGGATGCGCTTCGACTAGACCCCAACTCGGCTGCTGCGTATTTCGTCAAAGGCTCCGCCCACCTCCGTCTGGGCCATCCGGAGGAGGCGGTGAAGGCGTTCGAGAATGTGCAGAAGCTCGACACGGGTGATACCGCCACCTGCTTTCAGCTCGGTCGGGCCCGGATGGAGTTGAAGCAGTGGGACGCCGCCGTTGCCGCCTTCCGCGAAGGTCTGGCGATGGACCCCAACCGCCTGCACGCCGCCGCCCATTACCTGTTGGCCCAGGCGCTGGTCCGCGCCGGCCGACAGGAGGAAGCCGACGAGCAGTTCCGCCAGCATCAGGCGAGCATCGAGCCCGGCGGCCGTCCCTCGACCACCGCCACCTTCGAGAAGAGCAAACACACCCGGCCGCGCATCCCGTTCAAGCTCGACCAGCCCGACGCCGAAGGGGTGAAGGTCACCTTTGTCGACGCGACGCCCGCGACGTTGGGCGACAGCGCGGCGAAGGTTGCGGGGCCGATCGCCGTGATCGATGTGACACAGAGCGGGTGGAACAGCCTGTTCGTGTTCGAACGCGGCCGGGGCTTCCGCCTGCTGGCCAACCGCAACGGCGCCTTCCGTCCCGAGGGGCCAGTCCACCCGGCTCCCTCGGACGGCGAGTATGCCTCGATGCTCGTGGGGGATCTCCAGAACGATCGCTTCCCGGATGTGGTGGTGCTCGGGGAGAACGGCAGCCACCTGTTCAGCTTCCAGACCAACGGGGTGGCGGTCGATGTCAGCGCGTCGAGCGGTCTCCACGCCCTTCGCGCCAGGCATGGCACGCTCCTGGACCTGGATTTCACCGGAAAACTCGACCTCCTCGTTGTCACGGCTCCGACGAACGAGGTGCGGCTGCTACGCCAGTTCGGTTCACTCTCCTTCCGCGACATCACCGGCACGTCAGGCATTCCGGCCTCGGTTCAGAATGGCCACCTGGTCTGCATGGAAGACTGGAATCGCGACGAGAACCTGGACGTGATCGTGAGTCGCCGGGGCGAGCCGCCCTTGCTGCTCGAGAAGCAGCGGGGTGGACTGCTGGTGCCGCGCGATCCCACCCACTGGGTGGCCGGGCCGGTCTTCTGCACCGGCGACTTTGACAACGACCTGCGGCCGGATCTGGCAGTCGTGGGAGAAGGCAGGATCAGCCTCTGCTGGAACGGCGGCAGCCGGACGGAGATTCCCTGTCCCGGGAGTGCGGCGATTCGTCAGCTCACCGCGATCGACTATGACAACGATGGCTGGCTGGACCTCTGGGCGGCCGGAGCGGGCCTCCAGGCCTGGCGCAACCGGGGTCGGCTCGGGTTTGTGGAGCAAACGGCCCCGCTTGGTCTCGCTGCCTTCGGGGATGGTCAGGTCTCCGAGCTTCACTTTGCTGACTTCGACATGGACTGTGATTCGGATGCACTGGTGGTTCTGGCCGGGGGCGGGATCCGGCACCTGCGCAACGAGGGCGGCAACGCCAACGGGCAGGTCAAGGTTCAGCTCGTGGGCAACCGCTCGAATGCCAGTGGCCTCGGCTGCAAGGTCGAGATCGAGACCGGCGGGCTGCGGGTGTTCCGCACCGTGCAACGGTTGCCGGTCGAGATCGGCGTGGGGAGGCATCAGCAACTGGATTCGTTCCTGGTGCACTGGTTCAACTGGCCGCAGGGATCGGCGGCCCTGCCTTTCGACTGCCGGGAACCGGTCCTCGCGATGGAGATGGTGATCCAGGAGGGCTCCTGTCCCTACCTGTACGCTTGGGATGGCCGGCGGTTTCGCTTTGTCACCGACATCCTCGGCGCCGCCCCGCTCGGTCTGCCCCTGGGGCCGGGTCGTTACACCGAGGCGGATCCGGAGGAGTTTGTCTGGATCGGCGATGAGCAGACCTTCCGTCCCGTGGAGGGAGAGTACCGGCTGGAGATCACGGAAGAGCTGCGCGAAGTGCTTTATCTGGACGAAGCCAAGCTGGTGGTGGTGGACCACGAGCCGGGCACGGAGGTGCATGCCACGGACAAGCTGCTCCCCAGCGGTCCCTTCCCGCCGGGCACGCTGATGACGCTGCACCGCGAGATCCCGTTGCGGCGCGCCGAGAGCCTGGAAGGCCGGGACGTCACGGAGGCGTTGCGGGCGGTGGACGGCCGGCGCGTGTCGCCTCCTGCGTTGCGGGTCCCGCAACTGCGCGGGCTGGCGGAGCCGCACGGCTGGATCTTGGATTTCGGGCCCTTGGACACCCGCAAGCCGCTGGTGCTGGTCATGAATGGCTGGATCCGCTTCGGCGGAGGCATGGTCAACGTCGCGGCTTCGCAGGACCCTTCCCTTCCCTTCCCCTTTCCGTCGCTGGAAGTCGAGGTGGCGCCCGGCAAATGGCGCGCGGTGGATGTGACGGTGGGCGCGCCGGCCGGCAAGACCAAGACCATCCTGGTGGATTTGGAAGCCAGGCTGCCCGGGGAGCCCATCGGCTGCGCTTGACCGGGGCTTTTGAGATCCACTGGGACCGCATCGCTTTGCTCGAGAAACAGATGAACCCGGCGACCCGGATCAGCTTCCTCCCGCCCAGCAAGGCAGAGTTGTCCTTCCGCGGGTTCAGCGCCCTGGAAGATCTGCCGCCCGACTGGCCACTCACGCCAGACTATGACCGGGTCAGCGTGGACCCTTACTGGACGCTGATCCCGGGAGGATGGTGCACGCGCTACGGCGACGTGTCCGAGCTGGTGGCCTTGCGCGACGAAGGGCTGGCGCTCATCAATGCTGGCGATGCCTTGCGGCTGGGCTTTGCCACAAACGCGCTGCCGGCGAAACCGGCTGGCTTCGTGCGCAACTTCTTCCTTTACGCGGATGGCTGGGACAAGGACTCCGACTTCCATGTTGCCGCGGGCACCCGGGTCGAACCCCTGCCCTTTCATGGCATGCAGGACCAACTCTACGGCCGGGAAACGCGGCCGGCGTTCCCGAGCGACGAGCTCCACCGGCGCTACAACACGCGGTGGGTGGAAGGGCGTGTGCTACGGCAGACCGCACGGCGTTAGTGGGCGTATCTGACGACCCCGTAGGCGCCGACGTGAGGAGGCGTACGCGAAGGCGCAGGCGGCTTGCCATGGGCCCCGAACGCCTCCTCACGTCGGCGCCTACGGGGTCACGGGGCCGGTTGGAGCAGCCGCCGCAACGCGGACAAGCTCGGCACACCCACCTGGGCCGACAGGATGTGGCCTGCGCCGTCGGTCACCACCGTCGACGGCACCGGCGGGTCCTGACCGAGGGCCTTCGCGTAAGCCGCGACCACTTCCGGGCGTTGGTCCGGCGCGATGTTGACGAACCGCGCCGTGGGCTTCCACTCTTGGGCATACGCTGCCAGCTTGGGAGTGTCATCCGCGGCATCGACGGGCAACGCAATGAACTCGACGCCTTCCGCTCCCAGTTCTTCCTTCAACTGGCGCAGCACGGACAGATCCGTCGTCCACGCGGGCGAGGTGGTCGTGAAACTGACATGGACCCGCAGGCGCGGCGGGCCGGACGCCGGGGCGGCCACACGGACCGCAAACAGCGGCCGTTCGGTCGGCTTGACCTCGGGTGAGTTGGCGGGACCAACCCGATACGGCTGGCGGGTGAACGCCTCGCCGGAAGGGGAGTCGGCGGGGTTCTCGTAAACCGTCAGCAGCGTGCCTTCCGGAACCGCTTGCGTCACGGCCTTGGTCCCGGCAGGCCAGCGAACCGCAACCGACGCTACCGTGTCATGCGCGCCGATGCCCACGAACATCGTGGCGGAGTTCTGGGTCGACCAACCTTCCCCGCAACGGTGTTCCCGCACGAGGCGGGCGTCTCCCAGATCCACCACCACCCGGGCGCCAAAGCCGTCCCGACAGGCGTACTGCGTCGAGGGCGTCGCGGTCCGGTTGCCGCCCACGAAGCGGAGGGCGATCATGCCCCCCTGCATCCCCGCGGCGGGCATGTCGTTCCGGTACAGATTGAAGAGCGGTTGATTGGCGTTGACCAGCGCCACGTCCTGCCAGCCGTCCCGGTCATAATCCCACACGGCAAAGCCGCGGCTGTCCGCCGGACTGTCCAGGCCCGAAAGTCCGGACAGGTCGACGAAGGAACGGCCGCGGCGGTTGGCGAAGTAATGGTTGCGCTCGTGGCCGTGGAGCGAGTGCACCACGATCCGGTCCCCGCGCCGCTCGACCCCGACCAGCCGCGCGTCGATCTGTGGCCCCAGGCTGTCAGGGGGCGGTGTCCGGCGCCATTCCGGGGAAAAGCGGAAGGTGGTTCGCGCGAGATTCTCGTCGGCGCGCACCATCGTCCGCCAGAGATTGCTTTCCAGGTCCAGGCCTGACGCCAGCGATTCCGGGGCGGTGAAGTAGCCGCTCAGAACATAGAGGTCGAGGAAGGTGTCATTGTCGAAGTCGGCAAAGCATCCGCCCCAGGACCAACCCACCTTCTGGACCGTCATCGCCGGCGGCGCCAGGCCGGCCACTTGTTCATAACGCGGGCCAGGCTTGCCGTGATAGAGGAAGTTGCCCGCGGCGGATTCGGCAAAGAGCGGGTTCAATCCCGGGATGCGAGCCGTCAGACGTCGCCCCGCCTCGCTGTACATGTTCGAGACGTAGAGGTCATCGCGGCCGTCGTTGTCGAAGTCACCCCAGGACGCGCCCATCGAGAAGCCGTAAACCGTCAGGCCCACCTCGTGGGTGACCTCGGTGAAGCCGTTCGGCATGTCATTGCGGAACAGCACGTTCAGGCCCCAGTCGTTGGGGATGTACAGATCCGGCCGACCATCCTCGTTGTAGTCACACCAAGTGGCCTGCAGGGAGTTGCGCCAGATCCCCACCGTCTCGTTCTCGGGCGCCGGTTCGAACTGGCCGCCGCCCCGATTGACCAGCAACACGTTGGGCGGCCCCAACTGATCCAGCACCGTCACCCCATGCCGCTGCTGGTGCTCGGCGATCCGACGCCGGAATTCCCGCGCCAACTCGGGCGAGAAGAACTCATCCGGCCAATCGAAATCGGGTTCCTTGGCGGCCTGCGCGTAACCGCCACCGGAACCGGCCGGGGCGGCGGGCCGGTAGGTGCAAAGGTAGACATCGAGCAGGCCGTCGCCGTTGTAGTCGGCCGCCGCCATCGAGATGACCGCCATGGGCATGAACTTCGGCACCGGCGGCTGGTAGAACAAGCCTCCCCGGTTCTCGAGATAGGTGGTCCGCAACAGGCTGCGCCCCAGGATGACGTCCAGGTCGCCGTCATTGTCGAAGTCGGCAAACAGGGCGCAGGTCGTGTGGCCCGGCAGGTCGAGTCCGTATACGGCCGCCTCTTCCGTGAATGTCCCGTCCCGCTGATTGATCAGCAGCATGTTCCGGCCGAGCCGCACCGTGATGTAGAGGTCGTCGAAACCATCGCCGTTGACGTCGGCCACGGCCAGACCCTCCTTGTGGTTGACCGAGATCGGCGCGAAGTAGGGATGCGGCATCTTCTTCATGCCGTCGCGGTAATAGGCCACGGTGGCTTCGTAGTGCTGCGAGCGCCGCAGGGCCCGCGGATCTTGGGGCGGGCGGAGCGCGGCGTCCAACGCCTCGACGAAGAGCCTCCGCGAACTCGCATGCCAGTACATCTCCTGGGTGTGCCAGCCCGTGATCCGCCAATCCCCGGCCTTCCCTTCCGGGAGTTGCGGCCGCTGCCAATCCAGCTTCAGGCCGGCGTAAAGAGATCGCCATTCCCCGGATTTCATCCGGGCCAGGCCGTGAAAGCGCCCCGCGGCTGCGAAACGCCAGGGATCGCCCCCGGATGCTCGCCGTTGACCAGGGAGAATGTCGCATGCTCGAAGTAGGCCACGCCGTCGAGCAGCGGTCGCCAGAGATCGGTGTGGTCGTTGGTGATCGTGGTCGAAGCCACGGCGATCGGCCACGAACGCGACTCGAGCATCGAGGTTTCGGACGTCGTCGCCTCGGGGGCGGCGCCGAGATCCCGGACAGTCAGTGGCGACCCGAACACGCCCTGCGCGTCTGCGGAAGGTCCGGGCAAGCGCAGGTCCAGCAGACCGCGGGAGAGCCGATCCATCTTGGGCGCGAGGGCCAGCAAGGTTTCCTCGTCGCGCACCAGCGCGCTGATCACGGCATCATCGTTGGGCGCCCCGCTCGCCCTTGACGAGGCGGGGGTCGCGGTAGCCGTGCCGGGTTGGGTGGCGGTCGGTTGCGGGGCAGGCGGGCGTCGTACCACCCGCCATAGGGGGTAGCTCAGGGCGAGCAAGGCCAGGATCAGAAGGATCTTGCCCCAACGCAGGCCCCCACGGGGGGCGGGAGCTTGGCGTGACGGGACACCCTCCCGTCCTGACCCTCTGGACGGGGCAGGCCGTCCCGGTTTCGGCGCGTTTCGCTTCATGGCTGGTGTAATTGCTCGCTACCAAACGGACTGGCTACCCCTTTCTCCTTGACATGCTCGTGGCTGATTTGCAACAACCCATCCCTATGAAGACACATGACCATCCCGGAGGTGCGGGTTTCTGCCTCGGTCTGGCTCTTGCCATGTCGCAAGTTGCTATTTCGCAGGAAGTTGTATGGCAGGTGGGGAGGGATGACAACGGGTGGCCTTGTGCAGGCACGGGTTTGGGCGGACCCGACGCCTGCTTCGTGCAGGAGACGGGCGGAGTCAACCCCCTTCCGGGAAGCCCGTACAGCAACTCGGTCGAAGGGGGGTGGACAACGACTACTATTTCGCCGGCACCTACTACTACACCATCGAGGGCAACGGCGTGTACGACCCGGTGGGGTGGGTTGACCTCGACGAGGAGTTGTTCGAGCGGGCCTTCACCCCAGGCGACACCGAGTTCCGCATCCATTTCAACCTGCCGGCGAACCTCAAGCCCACCGACCTCCTCGCCGTCACGTTCGACGCCAATAATTTTGAGACCGAAGGCTTCGCGGATCCGCGCCGCGGCGTCTCGATCTACTTCAATGGCGTGCTCGTGCAGGAACAAATTGTCATCCGCCCCGCGCAATTGGACGTGGATTACACCACGCCCGCCTTCACCTTGGCCAGCGTGAACGCCGTGGTGGGGCCGGACCACGACAACATCGTGACGCTGCGAGGCACCGATTACAGCGCGGACGGCGGCGGCCGGTGGATGGGGATCGACTACGTCCAACTCACCAAACAAGCCTCGGCGCTGCCCGTGCCGGTGTTTCCGTGGTCGGTCGGCAGTGATGACGACGGCTGGCCGGCCGGCGATGGCGGCGGTGCCAACGCGACGTTCGTGGAGGGGAACGGATCGGTCAACCCGCTGCCGGGAAGCCCCACCAGCACCGAGACGCCCGGGGGCGCCGACAACGACTACTATTTCGCCGGCAACTACGCCACGGTGATCGCCGGTAATGGAACCTACACCCCGGTCGGCATGGTGCCGGTGAATGAAGAGGCCGCCGTGCGTGGCTTCGCCGGCGCGGAGAACGAGTTGCGGTACCACTTCAACTTCCCGACCAGCATGCAGCCCACCGACTTGGTGGCGGTCACTTTCGAACCTCTCAACCTGGACACCAGCGCCGCCGACCCCCGCTACGGCGTCGAAGTGTATGTCAATGGGGTGCTGGTCCTGCCGGAGGTGTTGATTCGTCCCGGACAGTTGAAGCAAGCCATCACCACCCCGTCGTTCACCGTAGCCAGCGTCAACGGCCAGGCTGGCCTCGGCCCGGACAACATCGTCACGCTCCGCGGTATCAGCTACAGCACGGCCGGTGGCGGCAATTCGCTGGGGCTCGATTACGTCCGGTTCAAGCGGATGCCCCCGCTGCCGGTGGTGCCCTGGTCGGTCGGTCGCAACGACGGCGCTTGGCCGGTCGGCGATGGGGGCGGCCGCAACGCCACCTTTGTACAGGAGAACGCGACCATCAACCCTCTGCCCGGCAGTCCGAACAGTCCCGAGGTCGATCAGCAGGCGGACAACGACTACTACTTTGCGGGCATTTACAGCACGGTCATCCCGGGCAACGGCACCTACACACCGGTCGGCGATGTGCCGGTCAACGAAGAGGCCGCCGAACGTGCCTTCGCCGCCGCCGACAACGATCTGCGGTACCACTTCAATCTGCCGAGCGCGCTGACGCCCGACGCGAAATTCACGTTCAGCTTCAAGCCGATGAATCTGGATGACAGCGCGGTCGATCCCCGTTACGGCGCGGCGGTCTTCGTCAACGGCGTCGAAGTCATGCCCGAAGTCGTCGTCCGGATGGAGAATCTGAACCGGACGATCTTTACCCCTCCCTTCACCCTGGCCCAAGTCAACGCCCAGGTCGGCCCCGGTCCCGACAACATCGTCAGCCTCCGTGGTGTCAACTACAACGCGGACGGTGGCGGCAATTGGATGGGTATTGATTACGTCCGGCTCGATCCCGTCCTGCCTCCGCCCTTCCCCCTGGATGTCGGCCGCGACGACAACGGGCACGGCGGCGCCGACGGCGGCGGTGCCAACACGTCCTTCCTGCAGGAAGCCGGGGTCAATCCGCTCCCCGGTGATCCGGCCGGTGGCGAGGTGGATCAACGCTCCGACGATGATTATTACTTCGCCGGCGAGTACACCAAGGTGATCCCGCAGGTGGTCCAGTTCTATGACGGGATCGAGTACGAGCCGGTCGGCAAGGTGTTGGTGAATGAGTACGCCGCCGAACGCGCCTTCGCGGGCTCCGACAACGAGCTGCGTTATCATTTCAACCTGCCCGAGACCCTCAAGCCCACCGACCAGTTGCTGGTCAGCTTCGACGCGCTCAGCCTCGACACCAGTGCGAGCGCCTTCGACCCTCGTTATGGCGCCGAGATCTACTTCAACGGCGTTCAGGTTCTCCCGGAAGTGGTGATCCGCGCTGATGATTTTGACAAAGACTTCATGACCGCGCCCTTCACCCTGGCCAGCGTTCACGCGCAGGTCGGCCCCGGCTGGGATAACGTCGTCACCCTCCGCGGCATCAACTACAACGCCGACGGCGGCGGTAACTGGCTGGGCATTGACTACCTGGCCGTCGACACCATGCCGCAGCCGGTGTTCCCCCTGGGCCGTCGGGAGGGATGACAACGGCTGGCCGGTCGGCGATGGCGGCGGGCCGAACGCCACCTTTGTGCAGGAGACCGGGACCAACCCACCCCCCGGCAACCCGAAGAGCCGGGAAGTCAATCTGCAAGCGGATGACGACTACTATCTGGCGGGCGTTTACACGAGCGTCATCCCCGCCAATGAAGCGAACTACGGTCCTTACGACCCCGCCGGCATTGTGCCGCGCAACGAGGAGGCTGCCGAACGCGCGTTTGCGGGCACCGACAACGATCTTCGCTACCACTTCAACCTGCCGGCGTCACTCAACCTGAGCGACCAGGTGGAGATCACCTTCGACGCCCTCAACCTGGACCAGGGCGTTGACATTCAGGATCCTCGTTACGGCATCGAGGTCTACTTCAATAGGGTGCTCGTGCAGCCCGAGATCATCATTCGCCCGGCCCAACTGGACACCGACTACACCACCGCCCCGTTCACCCTGGCCAGTGTCAACGCCCGGCTCGGCCCCGGCGCCGACAACATCGTCCATCTCAAAGGCATCAACTACAGTGCCGACGGCGGCGGCAACTGGATGGGAATCGACTACGTGAGGCTCGACCCGGCCGGCGGCAGCCAACCGCTCCAGTTCACGAGCTCCACGGTGAGTAATGGCCGGCTGACGCTCACGTGGACCGGCACGGGCGCTCTGGAATCGGCGCCGACCGTGACGGGCCCGTGGACCGCTGTCAGCCCGACTCCCTCCTCGCCCTACGCGGAGAACGTCCAGCTCAACCAGACGGGCCGCTTCTACCGGCTGAGGAAGCCATAGCCTTCTCCTGAGGGGTTTTCACCTCGGGCGTCAACCCGGACACGAGGCGGCCGGTCCTGCCGGCCGCCTCGTCGATTTATGACGTACTCCGGCCGCGCGGATGACAGTGAGTAACCGCACCTCCAAATGACCAGCCCTGGCGTCTCTCGGCCGCTTTCAGACGTCTGGTCGCGTTGAGACAAAGCTCCGTCCGAGGGCCGGTTGAGGCAGGATTGCGGGTGGCCCGGACGGGTCACGGAACGAGGCCGGCATTCCGGGCCGAAGGCCTGATCCACCGTAGCCGCGGGCAACGCCCGCGGAACCTCGTCCCGACGAACCTCCCCGCCCTGAAAGGGCAGCCCACGATCGGCCACGTCCCATCAGGTTTCGGGGAGTGACCCCATGAACCAACTCGTCGCCCAACCACCCCACCCACACCCACTGCTCATACGGTGAGTCTCACAGCTCCTGCCGACCGTAGCCCCTGGCGCTCGTAGGCGCCGACGTCAGGAGGTGTTGGAGGCGGGGGCATCGCCACTTCGCCTCCTGACGTCGGCGCCTACGGGCGGAACGGGGGTTCATGCGGGGGGCTGAGATCCTCGGCCTACAGCTTCGCCTTGGGATTGGAAAAACGCAGGCCGTCCATGTCGTGGAAGGTGCCGTATTCGGTGACCAGGGCGCCTTCGGGGCCGGCGACCATGAAGTGGAAGGCCTCGAGCCGGTTGAGGTGGCCGATCTCGTCGATGCCCAGCGGTTTGCCGCACCGTGACTTGACGAGGCCCCGCTGGCTCCGGGGATGCGGTCGATGAACTCGGGCGTGGGGTCGCCCTCGCCGAAGGTGTAGATCATGCCCCGGCGCGGCTGCCACGATTCCATCTTGGCCGCGCCTTTGGCGGTCGGCACATGGCAGTGCTCGGGAATCATCTGGCCAGGCAGGAGGTAGATCTCATGGCCGAAATATTTGTAGTCCTCTCGATTGAGCCAGAAGATGCCTGCCATCCCGACTTGGGCGAAGTCGCCCAGCCCGAAATCGAGGATCCACATCCCGTTCTTCAGGGTGTCGGAGAGCGGGTACTGGAACCGGCGGAACATGTCGTAGTAAGCCTCGCGCGCTTTATCGACCAGGAACTGGCCGGCGCTGTCGTAGAAGTCGGCATTGGTATAGGTCTTCACGGTGGACGGGGTTGATGGGTTTTGGGCGGCCGCGGAACGGGGACCGAACGCGGCGAGGGAAGCGGCACCCGCGGCCACGGTGGCGCTGCGGGCGATCATGGAACGGCGGGTGATAAGGGACGGGGTGATGGGCTTCATAGGGTGTCTCGTGATGGGGTGGGGTGGGGAGGGGCGGGGGCTGTCTCCGACTGTAGGCGCCGACGTGAGGAGGCGTCTTGGACGAGGAGCAACACGACTTGGCCTCCTCACGTCGGCGCCTACACGACTCCGCCTCCTGACGTCGGCGCCTACACGGCTTGGCCTCCTCACGTCGGCGCCTACAATCGGTGGCATCGGTTGCGGGTTCATGCGGTTCAAGTAGCGCCCGGACTAGCGGGCGTTCTTGAGGGTTTGATAGAGTTCGAAGCCTTCGCGGGCGGTTCGTCCGTCGTGGGTCACGGCGCGGATGGCCTGGATCATGGCCACCGGATGTTCGGCCTGGAACACGTTGCGTCCCATGTCCACGCCGGCGGCGCCTTGTTGGAGCGCCTTGTGGACGAGCTCGAGCGCCTCGCTCTCCGGCAGCTTCTTGCCGCCGGCGATGACGATGGGCACCGGACACGTGGCGGTGACCTTCTCGAAGTCGGTTTCGCAATAGTAGGTCTTGACGAAGGTGGCGCCGTTCTCGGCGCAAATGCGGCAGGCCAGTGCGAGGTAACGGGCGTCGCGGGTCAGTTCCTTGCCGACAGCGGTCACGCCCAGGGTGGGGATGCCGTAGCGGGCGCCGAGGTCGGCCGTGCGCACGAGGTTCTCGATGGTCTTCGCCTCGAACTTGCTGCCGATGGCCGCCATGACGGCGAGGGCGGAGGCGTTGATCCGGAGGGCGTCTTCAATGTCGAGCAGGCACTCGTTGTTCAGCTCGGTGAGCACGCTGCTGCCTGCCGAGTATCGGAGCGAGATGGGCTTGTTGGCGGTGGGCGGGACGATGGATCGCAGGGCCCCGCGGGTACACATGAGGCAGTCCGCGTGCTCGATCAGCGGCGGGATGCTGAGGTCCATCCTTTCGAGCCCGGAGGTGGGCCCCATGATGTAGCCGTGGTCGAACGCGAGCATCACGGTGCGGCCGGACTTGGGGTTGAAGATGCGGCTGAGCCGGTCCTTCATCCCCCAATCCACATGATCGAGGCCCTTCAGGAAGAACGCGTGTTTCGGAGCCGGGATGCCGAGGCCGTAGCTGGCGGCGTCCTGGACGGTGTCGTTGTCGGGCATAGCGCGGTGGGTATCAGGTCGTCGTCGGTGGTTGAGTCGCGTGGTTCGAGTGGCCGGCCGGGTTTGAGCCGGCAAGACCTTCGCAAAAACCGCGGAAGATCAGGGAAACGGAGACCGCGCCCGGATCGGGATGACCGAGCACGCGGTCTCCCAGGTGACGGGCGCGGCCGAACTTGGCGCGCATGTTCGCTGTGTCGGCAGCGCCGCGCGCGGCGGCGTCGGCGGCGTGCGCGAGGGCGGCGGTGACGCCCTGGGCCGGATCGGCGGCTTTCAAGGCGGCGACGGCGGGCAGCAAGGCGTCCATCAGGGTCTTGTCGCCGATCTGGGCGCGGCTCTGCTTCTGCAGCTTCGTGAGGCCACCTTCAAAAACCGCCGCCAGTGCCGAAACGTCAAGTTCAGCCCGGCCCGCCGAGGCCCCGCTCATGCCGAGAAACCAGGAACCGAGCAGCGGCCCGGTGGAGCCGCCATCACAGGCCATCACCGCCCAACCCGTCGCCGAGAGGAGTTGCTGCAGGTCGGCGTCGGCATGTTGGTTGGCGGCTTGGGCGGCGGCGTCCATGGCGCGCAGCATCGTGGTGCCGTGGTCGCCATCGCCCACGGCCGCATCGAGGCGGGAGAGCGTCTCGTGCTGTTCGCGGATTTGCGCCCGCGCCGCGTCGAGCATTCGGCGGAAGTGGGAAGCAGCGAGCTTGTCGGACATCGTCGAGGAGTCTTGCCGGTTCACCGCCGCGGGGTCGGCAGGCGGGTTCCGGGTATCATCTCACTTCACGGTCAAGGCCGGGGTCTGGCAGGGCGCGTGCCAGTAGCGGAGGAGTTCGTCATCCATCTTGGCGACGCACATCTGAAAACCGGCCATTTCTTGAACAGTCAGCAGCTCGCCGCAATGCGCTGCGGCGAGCGTGATGCCCTTGGCCTCGAGGAAGCGGTGGCAGGCCCGCAACACGATGTAGAGCTCCATCAGCGTAGTGGCGCCGCTGCCGTTGAGAATCAGTAGCAGGCGATCGCCCTGGCCGGCTTTCACGGCCTCAAGCAGTCGCCCGAGCATCAGCGCCGCAGTGCGATCCGCCGACAGCAGCTTGCAGGGACCGGTGCCGGCCTCGCCGTGCTGGCCCATGCCAATCTCCATCTCGTCCTCGGCCAGTTCGAAGATGGCCTGGCCCGTGGCGGGGTGGGTGGCGGTCTTCATGGCCACGGCGAGCGTGGCCATGTTGTCGTTGAAACGGCTGGCGAGCGCGTGGATCTCGTCGAGGCTCTTGCCAGCTTCGGCGGCGGCCCCGGCGATCTTGTAGAGGGAACGCAGCCCACGAGGCCGCGCCGGTCCTCTGCGGGGGCGTTGGCGCCCGGCGCGATGTCCTCGTGGGTGAGGATCATCTGGTGGCGGATGTTCTCCTGGTTCGCCATCTCGACGGCGAGGTTGGCGCTCAGGACGTCGCCGGCGTGGTTCAGGACGACGAACAGGATGCCGGCGGGACGCTTGGCGAGACGCAGCGCCTCGATCACTTTCGGCGGCCCCGGCGCGGCGAAGATGTCGCCCACCACGCTGTAATCGAGCATGCCTTCGCCGACGAATCCGCTGAGCGCCGGTTCGTGACCCGCCCCGCCCAGTGTCACGAGGGGCCACCTTGTCGTCAGCCTTGGGCCGGGCGCGGCAGACAATCTTCTCGGAACGCACGGTCACGAGGTCTTTGTGGGCGATGGCGAAACCTTCGAGCAGTTCCCGGGTGAGATGCTGAGGGTCGTTGATGAACTTCTTCACAGGATGATGCGGGGCGGGGGTTGAGGTCGGCGCTTAGGAGTGGTGCGGTTCAGCGGGTGGCCGTGACGCGGAACTCGGCGGGCGGTGCTTCGGTGACGGCGACGCGGAAGCCGACGTTGAACACGCGTTGCCAGGGCGGGTAGCTGAGGCGGAATGCCGACCGGGCGCGGTCGGGCCGGTCGTAGAACGAACCGCCGCGCACCACTTTGCGGCCTTCGGCCCGACCGTTGTCGCGCCCGTCCGCGGCATAGGGATAAGGGCGGTACGTGGTGAGCGTCCACTCGGCGGCATTGCCGTGGAGGTCGTGGAGTCCCCACGCATTGGGCTGGTAGCGTCCCACGTCCTGCGTGACCGTGGCGCCGTCGTTCACGGCCAGCACCGCGGGGATCCACTTCGGCGAATCACCGCGGCAGAGGTCCACAAGCCGTCGGTCGGCGAGGTTGGCCCAGGGGGCGAAGTCGACGTCGGCCGCCCCGTAGCTCAGCGGCGTGTCGGTGCCGGCGCGGCAGGCATATTCCCATTGGGCTTCCGTGGGCAGCGTGACGTGCCGGCCGCTTTTCGCCGAAAGCCATTGGCAGAAGGCCATGGCCTGTTCCCAGGACACGCGGACGACGGGCTGCTGCGGGCGGTTGGCGGGTTCGCCCCGCGTGTACTGGTCCTTGTTGAAGACGCTCACGTAGCCGCTGTCATGGCGGGGGTCGAAGGCGGCGAACTGTTCGGCGGTGACCTCGCACGTGCCCAGATAGAACGGCTGGTCGATGCGCACGACCGTGGCCGGGAACTCGTCCGCGGCGCCCTGAGGATCTCCCATGACGAAGGAACCGGGGGGCACGAGGGTGAGGTCGAGGCCGAGGTTCGCGCTCAGCTCGAGCTTCAGTTGGGCCGGTCGGCCGGCAGTCGCCTGCCGGGCCTGGGCTTTGGCTGCGTCCAAGGGCCAGCCGGCGAGCTGCGGGGCCGGGGGCCGGTCGGGCAGCGGAGCGGGTTGGACAAAGGCGACCGGTTCCGGTCGGGGATTCGGAATCGCCTCCGGGTCATCGAAGCGGTTGGCGTAACGGGCGCGCAGCTCGAGGCGGCGCTGGTGGAAGTTGCCCGGGATGGGGTGGTGTTCGCCCCAGGTCCCGTGGTCGGGCACGTTGAGATCGATCCAGGTGTAAAGGCGATCCCAGGCCCCGGCATCGAGGGAGACGTTGTGGTGGCCTTTCTTCAGCATCTGGACGAGCTCGCTGGTGTCGGCGTGCCACTCCAGCGGCACCTGCAAGTGATAGTCGCTCTCGGGTCCGGGTCGGCGCACGTAAGGATGCAGCGCGAGATAGGACGGCGTGAAATTGCGGGGACCGTTCTTGGGTTTGGCCGCGAAGTCGGGGATCTGCCGGCCGTCGGGTCGCGGTTCGCCGTTGTGACAACCGACGCAGTATCGGTCGAGGACCGGTTGCACCTCGCGCTTGAAACTGAAGCCGCGCGTGGGGCCGTGCCAGGGGGTGATCGCGGCGGGGGGCCGCTGGGAGGCAAGGTTGGGAAGGGACGGGGCGGCGGCGTTCTGGGATTCGTGACAACCGGCGCAGGAAAGGACTTCGCCGGGCATGGCGGTGAACCAGCTTCGCATCACTTGGAGCGACCGGCCCTCGGCGTCGAGCGGTTGGACGGCGAGCGGGGTGTTGGCCGGCACCTTGAAGGCCGCCGATCCGTCGGCGTGGACCGGCACGGTGCCCAGGATGCGGTGGACATCCCACGGTCCGTCGATGCCGACGTGGATGTGGCCGCCCATCTGGGGGTAGGTGTAATGGAATTCGTAAACGCGGAGCTGCTTGACGGTGCCGCGCGGGACGCCGGCCAACCCGGCGCCACCATAGATGTCGGACAGGTACACGATCGCCTCGCGGCTCTCCGGATTGGTGCGGTCCGGGAGGACGGGCGGCCGCGGGGTCGGGCGGAACGGGACGGGTTCGAGCAACGCGTAGCCGGGTTCCTCGCGGAGCAGCACGAGGTTGTCGAACACATCCACCAAGTAAATGCCCCACAGCGATTGTGGCGTGGGCTGCATCGAGACCAGGAAGTACTTTTCGCTGAGCGGATAGGGGTGCAGGAACTTGGGCCAGGAATCGTTGACGAGATCGTCGCGGATGGTGGGATCCAGGCGCTGGCCGCGGCTCGGGATCCGCTGCACCGCCCCGCTGCCTTCAAAGCGGCCCTTGGCCGGCTCGAAGAGGATGAGTTCACCCATGCGCGGCACGCCGTGATGGCCGGAGATGACCGCCACGACCTTGGTGGGATGACCGGGGATGGGGCGGGCGTAGAAGGTTGAGTTGGGCCAGTACGAGCTGCTCCCGTAGTACTCCATCTGCCCGGTGCCATCCGGGTTCATGCGGAAGAGGAGGCGGGTGAAGTAGTGGGGCGAGTCCGAGTATTCCCAGCGGGAATACAGCACCCGGCCATCGTTCAGGACCGTCGGGCACCAGTTGTGGTCCTGGTCAAAGCATAGCTGCCGGATGTTGCGGCCATCGGCATCCATCCGGTACAGGTTGGCCACCGTGTTTCCGCCGCCCACACAGGGCACGCCGGCGAAGCAGGCGGTCGAGGCGAAGAGGATTCGGCCGTCCGGCAGATAGCAGGGATCGTAGGCGTCCACATCCGGCTCGTCCGGGGTCAACTGGCGCAGGTTCCGGCCATCCGCGCCGATCTCGAAGACATGCCAGCGGTCGTGCTTGCCCAGCGAGGAGAACAGCAGCTTGTCCGCAGCGAAGTCCAGTTCGACATCGCCCACGAACTTCGTGCCGTCGGGTCGGTAGAAGCAGGTCAGTTCGCCCTCGGGCCGGACGGGTGACAGGACCGCGATTTCGTTGTCGTACCCGCTCCGGGAGAGGGCGCAGTTGCCCTGCCAGTTCTGCGGGAGCCCGAGGTTACCCGGGTTTCGTTTGACGACCAGGAGCCGCTCAAAATCAAGGAGCGGATTGGCCAGGAGCGCCTCGCGTTGCAGGCGCTCGAAGCGCGCAAACACTCCCAGCGCCTCGCGGTCACCCTTGGCCAGGCGCTGCTTCAAGTCCGGCAGGTCCTGCTCGAAGCGGTTGATCGCCTGCAAGTAGCCCGTCCCCGCCCCGTACGTGTCGGGGAAGGTCCGGGCGAGGTCTTCGACCGCCGCCCGCAGGCCGCGCAGATCGATGCGGTCCAGTTCGGCGGCCGCGCGTTCGAAGTCTTCGACCTGGGCGGCCGTCGCGGTGGCGACCGCGAGCACGAGCGCCGCCAGGCCGGCTCGGACGGCTGGGTGGAGGAGGAGGATCGAGCGAGCTGCGTCCGACAGGCGGCGGTCTTCGGTTTTCATCGCGATCGGACCACGGCGAAGGCGCTGCATTCTTTTCCCCCACGCACGCGGTTTCTCGGATTAGAATCTCATGAGGCTCGCGTGCATGGCAAGAACTGGATCCGCTTTGCCATGGTGGGCTTGGGGATTTGGTTCGCGCGCCGCCGGGATCTGAGGCGGATCTCGGCCGGCGTTTGACGGAGAGGGGCGTCAAACATGTTTTTATGCGATGACGAAGACCATCACGAGAATCGGCAACTGCCGGGGGCTGATGTTGGACACCGCACTGATGGACCTGGCTCACCTGAAGGTGGGCGTCGGGTGAGCGTCACGGTGCACGAAGGGGGTTCCATCGTGCTGACTCCATTGCGGCCGGTCATTACGTCGGAGCAAGCGGCGGCAGCCCGGGTTTTGCGGGAGGAGGCGTTGCTGGAATCGGCGGTGGCGCCCGAAATCGGGCTTCCCTCCGTGACACCGACCCGCTCCAATGGCGCCATGAAACTGCTTTCGACGTTCGTGATAGGGGCGATCCTCCTCGCGGTGGGCAACACCACTCCGGCGCAAGCCGCGGGCAAGGTGGGGACGGGCCGGTCGTTCAAAGGCCCGGTGGGCCTGCAGCTCTACAGCCTGCGGGACGAGTTCAAGAAGGACGTGCGACGGACGCTGGACCTGGTGCAGAGCTACGGCTTCCTCTACGTCGAGCTGGCCGGCACTACGGCTGGTTGCCCCGCGATTTTCGCGCCGCGCTGCTCGAACGTGGTCTCGTGCCCATCGCCGGCCATTTCAGCTACGAACGCTGGCGGGACGAACCGGAGTTTGTGCTGCGCGACGCCAAGGCGCTCGGGCTCAAGTACGCCGGGTGCGCCTGGATCCCGCACGAGGGCGACTTCGACGAGGCCGAGTGCCGCGCGGCCATCGAGGTGTTCAACCGCGCCGGTGAGCTGGCCGCCCGCGAGCGGATTCAGTTCTTCTACCACAACCACGGCTACGAGTTTCAGCCGTACGGCGACGGCACGTTGCTCGATCTCTTGATCACCGGCACCAACCCGAAGTGGGTCGCGTTCGAGATGGACCTGCTCTGGACCGTGCACCCGGGTCAGGACCCGGTGCGCTGGTTGCAGAAATACCCGAAGCGGTGGCCCCTGATGCACCTCAAAGACCTCAAGCGAGGGGTCGAGGGTGACTTGAGCGGCCACACCGACGTGACCAACGACGTCATCCTGGGCACCGGCCAGATGGACATGCCCGCGATCCTCAAAGCCGCCCGGAAGGCCAGGGTGAAGTATTACTTCATCGAGGACGAGTCGCCCTCGGCCAAGGAACAGATCCCGCAGAGCCTGCGTTTCCTCGAACGCGTGAGCTGGTAGACCGGCCAGGCTCAGCGCGAGCCTGCGAGCATCCCGAGAAAGGCGTCCACCAGCTTGACGGTGGCGTCGACCTCCAGCGGCGCCGTGCGGGCACGCCACGTCTCGTAGGCGCCGAGGGCGTGTTGCTCCGGCGGAGGGATGTAACCGTACCAGCCGTTTGCCAGGCCGATGTTGAACAGCGGCTGCACCGGACTGCGCTGCTTCAGTTCGAGACCGGTGCTGGCGAAGATCTCGCCCGGCCACGCCGCCACGGCCAGCTCGCCCACCCGGAAGACCTGAAGCGGCACCGGGAGCGCTTCCGGGTAGTCCGCCAACAGCAGCGTTTCGCGCGCGTAGTTGTCCTGCCAACCGCTGAGCTGGGCCACGGAGCGCCCGCCCACACGTTGACGCGCCTGCTCAACCTCGGCGGCGGTCGGACGGTGCGTGATCACGCGCACCTCGGTGGTGGTGGCGGACAGGGCGACCTCGCGGCGATGACGCAACCCTTCGAGCACGCGCCGGGCTTCGTCGGCCACGTCGAACGCCACGCGGCGGATCTGGGTGTACGCGGGCTGCGGGGCACGGCGTTCGCGGGGATTCACATTGTTCACGTCCCCGCTGGTGCCGTTGGACAACAGGGCCACGAAGGGAGGGTCCTGCCGGTCGGCGCCCAGCAACTGCTGCAGGCGATCGGCAAAGACACCGAAGTAATCGGCCGAGATGTGGCCGGGCCCGACGTCGCCCACGTAATGGAGCGAGTAATTGGCCAGCACCGCCAGCGGCCTGCCGGCGGCGGTTTGCACCGACACCACAAACAGCTCCGGGTCCACGGGGGCGGAGGGTTCGCCGTCGGCGGGGTGCGGCGAGTCCCAGTTCATCTTGGCCCGCTCGCCCGTGAACCCGAGCTGGTTCGTGTACGTCATGCCCGGCCGGATCAGGAGGCGGCGACAGAACACGTGCTGGGGGACGCTGCCGCGGGCCCAGCCGATCTGTGCGGGAGCAAGCCGGTTCACAGCCACGCGTACGGAGTCCGCCAACCGGTCCGGCAGCCAGGCGCGATAGGTCGGGTCGGGTTCGCAGAGATGCGCACCCGTGACCGCGCCCGCCGAGTGAGTGTGGGTGGCGGACATCATCTGGTGGCTGGGGGGATGCCCGTGTGTTGGACGACGAGGCGTTTGGCGATGTCGAACACCTCGCGGTCCACGAGGCAGGTGTCCACCACCACCCACGCGAGGCGAGTCTGTCCGTCATCGAGCACCAGCGCCTTGGCGAACAGGTCGTCGTGCACGTGCAACGCGCGGCCGGGGCCCACACCGCCATTGACCGCCGTGCCGAGGTTGGGGGTGACGTTCACGGCTGCGGCGCCCGCCTGGAATTCGGCGGCGCCGGGGGCCGGCAGGAGCAGCAGGGCGGCCACCCCAAGCAACGGCAACACTCGCAAGGGAAGCAGTCTGTTCCTTCTTGAACTGGCCGGCGGCCGTGAATCCGAAACCCGCGAGTCACTGGCAACTAACATGGCGGTTTCAGCTTCATGGAGCGCCTCCTTCAGCCCAATCCCCGATGTTCGCAATCGGCGGAGGATCCAAGAGGGAATTCCCTCCACCGACTACGAGCATCGGGGATTGACGACGGGACATGGTTCTCATGGATCTGCGCAGGGACCATGAACTGCGGAAGGTGCAGGCGGGACGCCCGCACCACAGGTTCATGAGATGGACGGTGAACAGGGCCGCGGACCGGAAGCGGCGGGAGGGAGGAGCGTTTCATGGGAGCGCTTCAGGCGTGGGATCGGTCAACAGAGGTTCGTACGTCTCCGGGCGACGGTCGCGCGGGCCAATCGAACGCCACTGCCCGACCCACCACAGGGGTTCGCGCGTGTTCAAATCGATCTCGGCCCAGAAGACCCCGGTCCGTCCTTCGTTGGCCGTGAGCACCCGGCCCAGCGGATCGATGACGAGACTCTCGCCGTCGTACACGGAAGGGACCAGATAGAGGCCGTTGTCGCGGGCACGGACGCGGAAGAGGTTGCGGCCTTCGACGCGGCCGTCCTGATCAGCAAAGGTCGTGCCCCACGTCGGCGCGAAGAGGATTTCGGCCCCTTGCCGGGCGAACAGAGCGGCGGTTTCGGGGAAGAAGTAATCGTAACAGACCTGGATCGCGATGGTGCCGAAGTCGGTGCGGAACACCGGGTACGCGTCGCCGGGCGTCAGGCCCTGGAGCCATTCCTCCCGGGGCAGATGGACCTTGCGGTACTTGCCGGCCACCTGGCCTTCGCGATCCAGAAGGACCGCGGTGTTGTAGAGGCGGCGGCCATCGCGTTCGATCAGGCCCGCCACCACCCAGAGGTGATGCCGACGGGCGGCCGCGCCCAAGCGGTCGGTGGCCGGACCGGGGATGGGTTCAGCCACCTCGCGCGCCGCGGCGGACGTCCCGACCTGGAGAATGGCTTCCGAGAGACAGACGATGTCCAGGCCCAGCGCGCCGGCGGCTTCCACCTGCGCGCACCACAACTCAAGGTTGCGCCCGGGGGTGCTGTCGCGCGGCCGCAAGTAAACGGTGCCGACCTTGACCTTGCGGGGCGGTGGCGGATCGGCCAGGCGCAGGCTGGCGCGTTGCCACGTCACCGTCCCGCTGCCCGGCCATTTCACTTCGAGAGAGAGACGGGCGGTGTCGGCTTCAGCAGGCGCCACCAAGACGTCGGCGAATCGGCCCTCAGCACCATTGAGCGCGGGACCCCGCACGAGGACGCCGGCGGGATGCAAGGGAGCGCCGCCCTTCAGCCACGTGACGCGGACCAGGGCGCTGGCGTGCGGTCGTGTCACCCCGTCGAACTCGCACTGCGCTTCGATGGCACAGGCCTGACCGCCAGTGATGCCGGAGACCGTCTGGCTCACCCCGCCCACCGCGAAGGGTTGGTCGTGGGCGGCAAAGCGCAGTCCCTTGTCCGTGGGTTCCGGAGTCAACCGGGCGGGCGCCCAATCGGGGAACCACGCCGTCCAGCCGTTGGTGAGCGGGTTGCCGGTCGCGCCGGCGAACACGGCGTGCTGCAACTGCTCGCGCCCCGCTTGCCCGGCTCCCTCGGCGCCGAGGCACGGCGGGCCACCCAACAGGACCACCAGGCACCAGGCCTGACTTGAGCGCGAGAAGATGGGGCGTCGGGGGAGCATGAGCTGGAAGCGGAGCCGGGCCCGGCAGGCAGCCTGCGGGGATGCGTTCGCGGCGCGTGCGGGCCTGTGCGGTCGGCGCGCAACGCGGGCCCAAAGGGCGGGGCGATCAATGGGCATTGCGCACCGTGTCCTTCCTGGCTTCGAGGGCGGCCTCGAGCCTGCGCCGTTCCGCGAGCAGTTCCTGCCGGGCTTTCTCGGCTCGTTCCAGGTCACCGGCGGCGGTGGCCTGTTGGATTTCAGCCTCGGCAGCGAGTTCGCGCTCGGCGACGCGGGCCTTGTGCTGTGTGTCGAGTTCGGCGAGTTCGCGTTTCTGGGCGTCGGAGAGGCGCACGGGCGGGGCGTCTTTCGCGAGCCGTTCCATGGCGAGTTCGTAGGCGGTCTTCATGGGTCTTGCGGATCCGTGGGAGGCGAGGAGGGGTCAGGGTGGTTGGTTTCTTCTTCCAGGGCATGTCAGGGAATTCCTCTGGCACGCTGAGTCGCGGCGGTGCGGGGGTGGCCTGCGTCAAAGCCTCCGGACCGGAACGGGTGCGGTCGGGTGGGGGCGAGGTTGCCGCGCCAGGACGCGATGCGGGCCTGCACGCCATGATGTTCGGCGCGGCCCTTGTCGCCGGCTTTCACGTAGAAGAGCGAGAGATTGGTGTGCACAAGCTGGTCTTGGGGACGCAACTTTTCGGCCTTGTGACCTTCGGCGATGGCGCGGGCGTGATCGCCCAGTCGGGAGTAGGCCATGCCCAGCGACAATTGGGCGTCGAAATGACTCGGGTCGGCGCGCAGGATGCCCTCGAGTTTGGCGACGGCGCCGGTGTAGTCGCCCCGGCTGAAGTCGTACATCGCGTCGTCGTACTGTTCCTGCAGGCCGGTCATAGCATTGACACGTGACCGTAGCGCACGATGCTGGCGGGGCGCAAGCCGGTGCGGGCCGGGCGCGCCGAGCCAGGGTTGGGCGACCGACTCGACCTATCGGAAGGGCAGGCACGAAGCCTGCCGCACCGTGGATGGAGAAGCTTCGCATGGCAGCACCGATCCGACTCATTTCGACCGATTTCGACGGCACGATCTTCGCCGAGTTTGAACAACCGCCGGTGCCGCGGACGCTGCAGGCCGTCCTGGCGGCCTTCCAGGCCCGCGGCGCCCGGTGGGTCATCAACACGGGTCGCGACCTCAGCAGCCTCATGGAGGCGCTGGGACGAGCCCACCTCGAGGTGCGACCGGACTATCTGGTGCTGGTCGAGCGTGAGTTGTACCGGCACGACGGCGTGCGCTACGTGGGGATGGAGGAGTGGAATCGCCGCTGCCAGGCGGACCACGCCGAGCTGTTTGCGCGGGTGCGCCCGGAGGTGCCGCGGCTGACGGCATGGGTCCGCGAGCGGTTTGACGCCATGGTCTATGAGGATGCGTTCTCGCCGTTCTGTCTGGTTGCCGAGGCGAACGGGGATGCGGACGTGATTTGTGCGTATCTCGAGGAGGTGTGCCGCGAGATTCCGGGGCTGAGCGTGGTGCGGAATGATGTGTACGCGCGGTTCAGCCACCGTGGCTACAGCAAGGGTACGGCGCTCGCCGAGCTCACCCGCCAGCTCCGGCTCGATGCCGCGCAGGTCTTCGCGGCCGGCGATCATTACAACGACCTGCCGATGCTTGACCGTCGGGTCGCGCACCGGCTGGTGTGCCCGGCCAACGCCGTGGCGGCCGTGAAGAGCCACGTGACGGCACAGGGCGGCGAGGTGAGTCCGCTCGCCCACGGCTCGGCCGTGGCGGCCGCGCTCGACCGTTGGCTCGGCACAATGGGGTCAAACATTGACTGTTGACATTCTGTCACGCAGGCGATGCGCGAACCGTGCCCGTTCCGGGTGTGTCTCCGCCTGCCGCCAGAACCGCCGGATCCCTTGGGCTGCGGCGTCATAGTTGACCCCCGCCACCTGTCCCACCACCTCGGCCAACCGCCACCCCAGATGGCGCGTCGCCACCGCCAACGTCCCATCCCGGCCCCAGTCCCCGTAGCGCTCCGTCATCTCCTGCCACGTCCGGCCCAGCAGCGATTCCGCGGCTCGGACAATAGCAGGCCATTCCGGTCGCGCGTCGACCGCCGTCTCGCGCGTCGGCTCTCCCTCTCCGCCCGGCTCCCTCCCCCTGGCCCCCGGCAAGGTCGCAGCCTCGGCCGCGTCCCCGAGCACCGTCCCGGCCACCATGCCCTCCCAAGGACTGTCCAGGCGCCCCTGGCGGATCGGTTGCTCCGTGTGATGGATCAACGCGGCACGCTGCTCCGCCGGCCGGCGGCCGCCACATCCCGACGCGATCCGCTCCACCGTCAACCACGTCGGGGCCGGCTCCAGCCCGGCATACACGCGCCACGAACTCCAGGGATAATCTCGCAGCACCCCCAGGCGCCGTGCGATCAGCGCCGCCCCGGATCCGGGCAACCCACCACCTTCGCCCGCCGCTGGTCTTCTTTCGACAGCCCCAGTCCGCCGACGCGCACCGGATTTAGATGCAGGTAGCGCGCCACCACATCCAAAGCCCCCTCGTCGCGGATGAGCACCGACTTGAACCGACCCTGAAACACGTGCCCTCGTCGGCGATGCGCCCAGTTGAAGCGGATCGCGTAGGCGGTCTGCAGCCAGCGCAGCGCCTCGCTGAGTTCGGCCCGCCGGCAGCGCAACAGCAGATGGTAATGGTTGTCCATCAGGACGAAGGCGTGAACCTCGGTCCCAAACCGTTCCGGCAGCTCCGCCACCAGGCCAAGAAACCGACGCCGGTCCGTCTCCGTGCGGTAGAGGGCCTCACCTCCGTTGCCCCGGCTCATCACGTGATACCAGCCGCCCGCCACGTTGATTCGTAAAGGCCGTGCCATGCCCCGACCTTCTCGATCCCTGCTTGAATTGTCAAATGTCAATGTTTGACCCCATTGCCCTCCTCACACCAAAACACCCTCGTCCCGGAGTCGGGACGAGGGTGTTGCACGGCCTGAGGAACGAGCAGGTCAGGCGACTGAAACTTCGCGGCAGAGATAGACGTCCTGGATGGCGTTGAGCAGGGCCACGCCCTCCTTGAGCGGGCGCTGGAAGGCCTTGCGACCGGAGATGAGCCCCATGCCGCCGGCGCGTTTGTTGATGACGGCGGTAGTGACGGCGGCTTCAAGGTCCCCGGCGCCCTTGGATTCGCCGCCGGAGTTGATGAGGCCGGCGCGGCCCATGTAGCAGTTGGCCACCTGGTAGCGGCAGCGGTCGATGGGATGATCGCTGCAGAGGTCGGTGTAGATGCGTTTGTCGAACTTGCCGTAGGTCGAGTTGCCGGTCTGGAGGGCTTCGTAACCGCCGTTGTTCTCCGGGAGCTTCTGCTTGATGATGTCCGCCTGGATCGTGACGCCCAGGTGGTTTGCCTGGCCGGTGAGGTCCGCGGCCGTGTGGTAGTCCGTGGCCTTGCCGTCGGGTCCCTTTGACCTTGAAGGCGTTGTTGCGGAGGTAGCACCACAGGACCGTGGCCAGGCCCAGTTCGTGGGCGAGGGCGAAGGCCTGGCTGACCTCGACGATCTGCCGACCGCTCTCGGGCGAGCCGAAGTAGATGGTGGCGCCCACCGCCGCACAGCCCATGTCGGCGGCCTGCTTCATCGTGCCGTAGAGGATCTGGTCGGCCTTGTTGGGGTAGGTGAGCAGTTCGCTGTGGTTGAACTTGAGAAGGAACGGGATCTTGTGCGCGTACTTGCGGGCCACCGAGCCGAGGACGCCGTAGGTGGAGGCGACCGCGTTGCAGCCGCCTTCAATGGCCAGCTTCACGATGTTCTCGCCGTCGAAGTAATCCGGGTTCTTGGCAAAGCTGGCGCCGCCGGAATGTTCGATGCCCTGGTCCACCGGCAGGATCGAGACGTAGCCCGTGCCCGCCAGGCGGCCGGAGTTGAAGAGCCGCTGCAGATTCCCCAGGACGCGGTTGTTGCGGTCGCTGGGGCCGAAGATGCGATCCACGAAGTCGGGTCCCGGGAGGTGGAGACGCTGCTTCGCGATCTTGGGGGTGTTGAAGCCGAGGAGGTACTCCGCCTGGGCGCCGAGCTGTTTCTGAATCGTGTCAAACATGCCGAGTCGAGTTCGATTTCGTATCCAAGTTGGCCAAAGGCGCCCCCCGCGAGGGACGGGCGCCGGGCAAGATTTAGTTGTAATCCGGTGCGGTGGGCAACTGGATTCCTAATCCGTCGAGACGGGCGCCGCGCGTGGGACTGTGTGGGTCGGTGGGCCGTGCCGTCGTAACGCGCGCCATCCCAAGGCCAAAGCGACGAGCATCAGGGCCGAAGCGAGGAAGAAGGCGGCTCCCGGAAGGGCCAACGGGGCGCGGGTGCCGATAAACCAGCCAAATACACCGGCACCCAGCGGCGGGCCCACGACTCCCGACACGCTGGCCAGGCTCGACAAGGCCCCCTGCACCGCTCCCTGCTCGTTCATGGCGACCGTCCGCGAGATGAGACCCTGGGCGGCGGGACCGGCGATGCCTCCGAGCGCGCCGAACGCCAGGATCACGTAGATCATCCAGCCGCGGGGTGCCCAGCCATAGCCCACCATCGCCGTGGCGCTGATCGCGAGACCCATCAGCATCGCGCGCGGCTCGCCCAGCGCCGGGATGAGACGCCGTGCCAACACCCCCTGCACGAGGGCCGCCATCAGCCCGACGATCGCCAGTGACACACCCACCTGGCCCGCCGTCCACCCGTACCGGTAGCCCGTGTAGAGCACCCACGTGGCGTGGAGCATGTTCTGCGCGGTGTGGATCAGGAAGAACGTCCCCGACAGCGCCAGCACCAGCGGATACGTTCGCAGCGCCAGCAGCGATCCCAGCGGGTTGGCCCGCCGCCAGTCGAACGAGCGTCGATGCCGCGCCGGCAGCGACTCGGGCAGGATCCAGAGCCCGTAAAGCCAGTTCAACAGGGTGACCCCCGCGGCCACGAGGAACGGCAGCCGCAGGCTCGCGTTGCCGAGCAACCCGCCCACCGCCGGCCCCGCGATGAACCCCAGGCCGAACGCCGCGCCAATCAGCCCGAAGTTGCCCGCCCGCTTCTCCGGCGGCGAGATGTCCGCGATGTAAGCGCTCGCGGCCGTGAAATTCGCCCCCGTGATGCCCGCCACCATCCGGCCCAGGAAGAACCACCCCAGGCTCGGTGCCCAGGCCAGCAGCAGATAGTCCACGCCCGACCCGAACAGCGACCCCAGGATCACGGGCCGGCGACCGTAGCGATCCGACAGGTTCCCCAGCACGGGCGCGCAGAGGAACTGGAGCAAGGAGTAAAGCGCCACCAGCACCCCGACCGTGTGGGAGGCGGCGGAAACGTCGCCGCCCCGAAACTCCGCCACCAGCTTCGGCAGCACTGGGATCACCAGCCCGATCCCCAGCACATCGAGGAACAGGGTGACGAAGATGAAGCCGAGAGCCGGGACGCGTGCCATGGGCCGGGTCAATCCTCCCGCCACCCCGCGCCGACCAACCGCATGAGCCACCCAAACCCCAGGGTCATGGCGGACTCTTGAAGGAAAGCCCGCCGAAGTCAACCGACCGCAGTCCACATGCTTCGCGACCTTGGTGCCGGCCGGACAGCGCAGCGCGTTTGGAGTGCGGCGACTTCCAGCGCCGCTTTTCGTCCCTCGTTTCACCCGTTCCCCTTGCCGGCACGCAAAGCGGCGGTGAACCGCACGCAGTCCACACGCTTCGCGACCTTGGTGCCGGCCGGACAACGCAACGCGTTTGGAGTGCGGCGACTTCCAGCGCCGCTTTTCGTCCCTCGTCCCACCCGTTCCCCTTGCTGGCACGCAAAGCGGCGGTGAACCGCACGCAGTCCACACGCTTCGCGACCTTGGTGCCGGCTGGACAGCGCAACGCGTTTGGAGTGCGGCGACTTCCAGCGCCGCTTTTCGTCCCTCGTCCCACCCGTTCCCCTTGCTGGCACGCAAAGCGGCGGTGAACCGCACGCAGTCCACACGCTTCGCGACCTTGGTGCCGGCCGGACAACGCAACGCGTTTGGAGTGCGGCGACTTCCAGCGCCGCTTTTCGTCCCTCGTTTCACCCGTTCCCCTTGCCGGCACGCAAAGCGGCGGTGAACCGCACGCAGTCCAGACGCTGCGCGACCTCGGTGCCGGCCGGACAACGCAACGCGTTTGGAGTGCGGCGACTTCCAGCGCCGCTTTTCGTCCCTCGTTTCACCCGTTCCCCTTGCCGGCACGCAAAGCGGCGGTGAACCGCACGCAGTCCAGACGCTGCGCGACCTCGGTGCCGGCCGGACAGCGCAGCGCGTTTGGAGTGCGGCGACTTCCAGCGCCGCTTTTCGTCCCTCGTCCCACCCGTTCCCCTTGCTGGCACGCAAAGCGGCGGTGAACCGCACGCAGTCCAGACGCTGCGCGACCTCGGTGCCGGCCGGACAGCGCAACGCGTTTGGAGTGCGGCGACTTCCAGCGCCGCTTTTCGTCCCTCGTCCCACCCGTTCCCCTTGCTGGCACGCAAAGCGGCGGTGAACCGCACGCAGTCCAGACGCTGCGCGACCTTGGTGCCGGCCGGGCAGCGCAGCGCGTTTGGAGTGCGGCGACTTCCAGCGCCGCTTTTCGTCCCCTCGTCCCACCCGTTCCCCTTGCTGGCACGCAAAGCGGCGGTGAACCGCACGCAGTCCAGACGCTGCGCGACCTCGGTGCCGGCCGGACAGCGCAGCGCGTTTGGAGTGCGGCGACTTCCGCACCGGCCAACGGACTGGGGGCGTCGGAGAGGTGTCCTCTGGCCGTGGTGTTTTGCGTTGAATCCGGGAGGGGACGGGGCAAGGTGTCCGCCATTACCATGATGAACACCATGAAATTGAGGGCCGCGGCTGCGTTTGGGCCGGGGTCGGGGCGTTGCTTGCCTTGGGGGCGATCACGGGTGGGAGGGCCGCCGAGCCGCCGGCCCACACGGAGGCGGGTCGCGAGCAGTTTCTCCGCGAATTCCGCCGTACCGGGCTGAACACGACCCCGGGAGATGCGATGATGCTGCGGATTCTGGTGCAGAGCATCGGGGCCAAGCGCGGGGTCGAAGTGGGGTCGGCGACAGGGTACGGCGCGTTGCAGATGGGGATCGCGTTTGAGCGAACCGGCGGGCACCTGTACACGATCGACATCGATCCCGGCATGGTGCGGGCCACGCGGGAGAATCTGCAGCGGACGGGGTTGGAAGGGACGGTGACCGCGCTCGAAGGCGACGCGCTGGAGGTGCTGCCCCGGTTGGAGGGGGAGTTTGACTTCGTGTTCATCGACGCCGTGAAGCGGGATTACCTCAAGTACCTGAAGGCGATCGAGCCGAAGCTCAAGCGGGGCGCGGTGGTGGTGGCGGACAACGTCATCCGGAGCGCGGGCGAGATGCCGGATTACCTGGAGTACGTGCAGAACGGGGGAACTACGAGACCGTGATCATCCGGGCGTCGCTGGACAAGAACGACGGGATGGCCATCAGTTACCGGCGGCGGTAGGCCATGATTTTCAGTTGCACTGATCCATGGTGCGAGGGATAACCGGCGGGTCACCAGATCACAGCCGCCATTTCTCAAGCCATGAAAACGCCTCGTGTCTTCTCCGGATGCGCCTGCTGCGCCATGAACCGCCGCCACTTCCTTGCGAAGAGCACCGTGGCCGGCGCCGCCGCCCTCAGCGCTCTCTCGCCCGGCCGGCTGTTCGCGGCCGGGTCCGCGAGTGATCAGCCGCGCCTTCGGATCGTGCATTCGCTGCATGCCCCGCAGCAGCCGGGTCCGGACTGGCCCAACAAGGGGTTCGACTTCCAGCCATTTATGGACCGGGTGGCACGCGAACTGGCGCAGCGGTGCCCGGGATTCCAGTTCGCGACGTCCCTGGCCACGGGCGAGGCGCAGGCCAAACAGATCGTCGAGCAGGACGGGGCGAGCGGGGTGGACGGCTACGTGGTGTTCCAGTTGAACTGCTGGAACCGGGTGGTGCAGACGCTGGCAGCCACCGGCAAGCCGGTGCTTTACGTGGATTTCCAGTACGGCGGCAGCGGCGGGTTCCTGGTGTACACGGCGGCGTTTCTCCGGGCGAAGGCCCCGAACGTTGGTTTCGTGGCCTCGTCGAACTTCGACGATGTCGTCGCCGCGGTGCAGTGCTTCGCCCCGGTCAAGAAGGGCGGGTCGGTGGCCGATTTCGTGGCGGCGACGAAGAAGCTGCGCACCGAACGCACGCCGCGGTCGGGCGATCTGGCCTGTCACGCCGATCCGTTGCGCACGCTCGCGCCGCAGGATTGCCTGCAGCGGATGAAGGCCTCGCGCATCCTGGCGGTGCGCGATCAGAACAGCGGTCCGGCGGACCCCGTGCTGGGCATCCCGCTGGATTTCGTGTCGTTTGCGGAAGTCAACCAGGCCTGGGAGAAGGCGGACCGGGACGCCGCGCGGGAAGTGGCGGACCGCTGGCAGAAGGACGCGACGCTGGTCGAGGGGGTGAGCCGGGAGACGCTGGACTCGTCGGCTGCGTTTTATCTGGGCATGAAGGAGGTCCTCAAGAAGCGGGGGCCAATGCCATCACGGTGAACTGTCTGGGCGGGTTCTACGGTGGTCACATCCACGCGTATCCGTGCCTCGGTTTCCACCAGTTGCTGAACGACGGCCTGGTGGGGGCCTGCGAATGTGACGTGCGTTCGACGGCCACGATGGTGGCCATGACTGCGCTTACGCAGGGTCGCCCCGGCTACATTTCGGATCCGGTCATCGACACCGCCAAGCGGCAGATCATATACGCGCATTGTGTGGCGGCCAACCGCCCCTTCGGTCCGCAGGGGCCGAGCAACCCCTTCGAGATCCTCACCCACTCGGAAGATCGACAGGGCGCTTCGGTGCGGTCGGTCCTGCCCGTGGGCTACCTCACGACCACGGTGGAATTCGATCATGGCCGCAAGGAGGTCCTGCTGCACCAGGGCAAGGCGGTGGCCAACGATCCCGATGACCGCGCGTGCCGCACGAAGCTCTGTGCGGAGCCGGTGGGGGATATGGAGAAGTTGTTTGCCGAGTGGGACCAGTGGGGCTGGCACCGCGTGACCTACTACGGCGATCTCAAGAAGCCGGTCTATGCCCTGGCGGATGCCCTGGGATACCGGGTGATCGAGGAAGCCTGAGCAACATCGGGACCCCGCGGCCGGATTGTAGGCGCCGACGTCAGGAGGCGAGTTGAGGAGGCGTCGTGGCGTTGCCCCTGGTTGTTTGCAGCGCCTCCTGACGTCGGCGCCTACGGCGGCTACCAACCGACCCAACTACGCCAGGCCGGCCAGATCCGGTGTCCGGGCGAGGGGCGGGGTCGCCGCCAGGAATTCCCCGGCGCGGGCGGTGAGCGTGTCCAGATTGGGGGCGGCTTGGGCGATGGTGTCCAGGGTGTGGCCGAAACGGAAGTTGCGCGCGTAGTAGCGCGTGAAGGCCTTGATCCGATAGAACGCCTTGCCCGGCGGGAAGTCCTCGAGCACGTAGCGCACGAATCGTTGCCAGACCTCGTGCGGATCCGGCGGAGCCAAGCCGCCCTCCCAGGCGGCGAACGTCCAGGGCTGCACGACGGCCCGCCGACCCACCATGATCCCGGCCACACCGGCAAAGTGCTCGGGATGCATCCAGACGACTTCCGGGCCGTGGATGTCTCCGCTGGCGATGAGTGGCAGGGAGGTGGCGGCGGCGAAGGTCGGGAGGAACTCGTGGCGGGCGCGGCGCTTGAGTTTCTCCGTCGCGAAACGGGGGTGCAACGTCACGGCGTCCACGCCGCAGTCAGCCAACAAGTGCAGGCGATCCGACAGCCGTCCCTGCCAGTCCCCGTGGGGTTGGCCCAGCCGGATCTTGACGGTCAACGGGCCGGGGAAGCCCTCGCGGAGCGCCTGCAGGATGGGCTGCAACCGGCCGGGATCCTCGAACAACTCCGACCCGGCGCCTGCGGCGCGGATGTTCGGGGCGGGACAGGCGCAGTTGAGATCGAGGGCAACCGGTGCGACAGGGCGGAGTCGATCCAGCACGGCCGGCACTTCGCTCGCGTGGCGGATCATGAGCTGGTAAAACACGGGGCCTTCAATTTCCCGGCGTTTCACGGCGGGGGAGGCGTGCAGGCTTTCGCCCAGCAACCACCGCCCGCAAAGCATCTCGGTGAAGAGCGCACCATGGCCGCCGAAGTCGGCGAGCAGACGGCGGAAGGCGCTATGGGTGAGCCCGGCCATGGGCGCACAGAACAAGGCGGGCCGGAGGGTGAGACCGCGGAGCGTGAGCGAGGAGATCCGTTCCTCGGGTGCGGGGCTGGGGACGTCTCTCATGCTGCGGGAATCGAGCAGGGGGCACGGAGCGGGTGTCAAGACGTGGGATCGGCGGAGAATCCTGGCTTTGTGCGGGGCCGGCGGCATGCTGGGGGCATGATGAAACTGTGCCGATTCAGACTCCGAAGCCAGGAGGCGGGTGTACGGGATGCTCGCGGACGTTGGGGGTGATTGTGGAAGGCGGGCGGATCCGGGATCTCTCGGATGCCGGCTGGGCCTCGCTGGACGTGCTGTGGCAGGCCTCCGACCCGATGGCCTGCCTGGGCGAGGCGCTGCGGGGTCGGTTAACCGACCATTCACCGGGCGACATCGAGTGGTTGGCTCCCGTGGATGCGCAGGAGGTGTGGGCGGCGGGCGTCACCTATCTGCGGAGCAAGACGGCCCGGATGGAGGAATCGGAGTTCAGCGCCACGGCGTACGATCGGGTGTACGAGGCTGAGCGACCCGAGCTGTTTTTCAAGGCGATGCCGGCCAAGGTGGTGGGGCCGGGGCAACCGGTGGCGGTGCGGCGCGATTCCGCGTGGACCGTGCCCGAACCGGAACTGGCGTTGGTGCTGAATCCGCGCGGGGAGGTGGTGGGCTACACCGTGGGGAACGACATGAGCGCCCGCGACATCGAGGGCGACAACCTGCTCTACCTGCCGCAGGCCAAGATCTACACCGGCTCCTGCGCGCTGGGTCCGTGGATGGTCCTGGGTCCGGATGAGACGGCGGCACGGGCGTGGACCATCGGGGTCCGGATTCGGCGCGGTGGGGGCGAGGTGTTTGCCGGCCAGACCGAGGTGGGGCGGTTGAAGCGTCGCTTTGCCGATCTGGCGGCCTGGCTGTTCCGCGCCCAGGCGTTTCCGCACGGGGCGGTGTTGCTGACCGGGACTGGCGTGGTGCCACCGGACGACTTCTCGTTGCAGGCGGGCGATGAAGTCGAGATTGAAGTCTCCGGGATCGGGCAGTTGATCAACCCGGTCGTGGTGGTCTGAGGTCAGTCAGGCGTGTTTCAGGCGGACGGTGGTCGCCTGGCCGGGGGGCAACCGGTAGCGCAGGTGTCCGGCCGGGGCGCGGCTGGGGGCGGGCTCGAGGTTGATCTTCTCCTCGCGATGCACCACGAGTTCGGCGGCGCAGCCACCGGGGACGGCGAAGGTGATTTCGCGGTCGCCGGGGGGCCTTGCGCGATCAGGCGGATCGGGCCCTGGGCGGTGTGGGCGGCGAGGCGGAGGTCGGGGAGATCGGCCAACTGGGGGCGGAGTTCGGCGCGCTCGAATCCCGGGGCCAGGGGCCAGAGGCCGGCGAGGCCGTGGTACAGGATGAAGAGCGGCGCCAGGGCGCAATGGCTCCATTGCTGGCCGGAGTCATGGCGGGCCTCCCAATCTTCCTGGAGGGTGTTGTTTTCGAGGACGGACGTCATGGTGGCCCAGCGGGTGCGGAGGTCGTGGACGATGACGTCGGCGCGGCCGCCGCGGGCCAGGGCCCAGAGCCGCCAACCGGCGTTGCAGGGATAGGAGAAGCCCATCTCGGGCGGGCATTCGGCGAGGGTCTTGAGGGCGGGGCCGGTCCGGCTGCCGGGGCATTGATCGAAGAGGATGGCGGTGGCGAGGGAACGGTCGCAAAGGCGGGGTTCCTTCTCCTCGGCGAGCCAGGGGCGGTTGTTGACGAAGAGCTGGCGGTCCGGGTCCCAGAACCGCTTCACGGCGGCGGCGCGCAGGCTGCGGCCGAAGGTGACGGCGGCGGAGGCGTTGCGGGGGTCGTCGAACGCGCGGGCGAGGGGGCGAAGGCGTGTTCGAGCATGGCGGCCACGTAGAGGTTGAACGCGCACTGCTTGTGGCGCTGGCGGCGGTAGGCGCTGTGGTCGATCCAGACCGAGGGAACGCCGAGGTCCTCGACGGGCAGCAGGCCGTCGCGTCCGGTCAGGCCGTTGAGGTAACCGACGAACCGGAGGAGGCGGGGGAAAGGTTCGCGGACGGCCTCGAGGTCGCCGGTATAGAGGTAATGATGCCAGCAATCGAAGTTGAATCCGACGCCGTGGTCGAGGATGGGGCCCCAGCCGCTGAGGTCGAGCTGACGTTCGATGAGACGGGCGAGGCGGTCGTAGGCGGGCCAGCAATCGAGGAAGTAACCCTCCTTGGTGAGGCCCTGACTGAAGGTGGTCAGGAACCGGGCCGGCAGGCGGGTTTCCCCGAAGGCGAGGTAGATGGCGTGGGTCTGGTGGCTGCCGTCGCCGCTGTACTGCTGTCGTTCGCGGGCCATGCCGTCGACGAGCGTTTCCTGGGCGCAGTTGTGGAGGGTGTTGACGGCCGCGCCGATGAGCCGCTGGAGCTTGGGTTCGCTGATTTCGACCTCCGGCGCTTGGGGCCAGGGGAACTGGCGCCGGCGGACGCCGACCTGGCTGATGGTGACGAGTCCCGTGGCGCCGTGCAGATGCAGTTGGAGCCAGCGGAGGCTTTCGAAGTCGAAGGTCTCGAAGCGGTTGAGGCCTTCCCGGCAGGTGAAACGGGTCCAGGAATCAAAGTGGGTGTTCAGGAGGGCGGGGCCGCCGGGTAGATGCGCCTCGTGGACCAGCAGTTCGACGACGGTGCCGGCCGGGGCGTCGATCGTGAAGTAGGGCCAACCCACCACCTGTTCCTCGAGCTCGAAGGTGAGCACCGGACCCCGGCCCGCATCGAGCTTGACCTGCCAGGCGCCGCTGCCGTCGGGGGCGGGCCGCTGGACTTCGGTCGCGCAGGGCTCGCGGATCACCCGGAACGCGTTCGGGGTGCGGCACTCGAAGTACTCCGTTGGTGGGCGGCGCCATTCGAGCCACAGGGACTCCGACAAGCGGACGACGGGGACGAGGGTTTCACGGAGCAGCGGGATGCTGCGAGTGCGCAGTTCGGCTTCGGGCGGGCCGCTCCCGATGTCCCACTGGTACTCGTGGAAACGGGTGTTGATGGCGGGTTGGTCCGGCGAACCCCCGAGGTCCATGGCGGGCAGCCAGTCGGCATTGGGGACGAAGCCGGGTTGACTCCAGCCGTAGGGGTACCACTCGGCGTCGAATTCCTCCTGGAGCGCCCGGAGGTACCAGCGTTTGTACTGACCGGGCCGCCAGGCGCGGCAGAGGTGGGTGGTCCAGGAACGGTCCGAAGCGATGGTCTCGCGCCGTCCATCCGCATGGACGACGTCCAGCCAGAACAGGAAGCCGGGCTTGCCCAGGGGCCAGGTGCCGT
This sequence comes from Verrucomicrobiota bacterium, assembly GCA_027493615.1. Classification (GTDB taxonomy): domain Bacteria; phylum Verrucomicrobiota; class Verrucomicrobiia; order Limisphaerales; family J093; genus DSVZ01. The sequence goes on along the minus strand of JAOSKK010000023.1, from coordinate 499,878 downwards.
CGCCGTGACCGTAGTAGAGGACGGTGGCGCCAAGAATGTTCTCGCCTTCGCGCAGGTGCGGCGTGAGGTCCAGGGGATCGGCCTCGGGCCAGCGCGGGTCGGCCGGGGCGGGTCCCCATTGGACGCGCTGGCCGTTGACCTCGAGCCGGTAGCGGCTGTCGGCGGCGATCCAGCCGGTGGCCCGCCGGGGAGGGCCGAGAGTTCGAGGGGACGGCGGAACAGGACAAAGGTGTTGGGTAGACAACGCTCGCTCGGATACCAGATCCAGCGGGCCGGGGTGAGGTCGGGTCGTTCGGGGCGAGACGGGGGTGCGCCGGTGGGGGTGGCCGCCGGGAAGGCGGGGGCCTCGGGAGACGCTCCCGTGGCGAGAGGAACGGCCGGTCCAACCAACGCCAGCGCGCTGGTTGCCGTGGTCGACCGTTTGAGGAAGTCACGACGATTCATGTGGAACCGCCCGGTTGCTAACATTGTGCGGCGGTGCGGGCAAGCGCTCCTTCGGTCGGCGGTGGGCTGGGTGCGCTCCGGGTTCCCGCTTACGCAGCAGAACTTCTTGACGGCTGGGGCAGGGACAAGCTGTGCTGTCACCGTCCGAAGTGGGGAGGTACTCGGGAGGATCCGACGCCCTGCCAGGGAACGCTTAACCAGGGAGCATCATGAAGAACACCGCCAGTCGGCGCGCACGCCAGCCACGTTCCACATCCGGACCCTTTGACAGGGAGACCAGGTCCATTGGGTTGCTCGGCCTCGCTTGCGCGGCCATGGCAACGACGCCGGCAGCGGCGCAGTACGTCTTGAACGACGCCCTGATCGAGGTGCGGCTGCCGACTGGGGGTTGGACGCCGGCACCCATGCCGGGCACGCCCATCCCCACAGTGTCGCACTCGGCCGGTTTGCTGCTCGGGACGCCATTGCCGCTGGGCGGATCCACCTTGAGCATCACCATCAACTTCGAGGGCGGGCTCACACCATCGCAGGAGGCGATCTTCTCCAGTGCCAAGAGCGCGTGGGAACAGGTGTTGCGGGGCTATCAACCAGGCATCTCGTTGACCGGACCAACCATCGCTGCAACAGGCGTCGCCATCGACGGTCCCGGCAAGGTCCTGGGCCAGGCGGGTCCGAAAGTGGGATGGGTCGAGAGCGGGTACCTTGTGACCTATGAAGGGGAGATGAAGTTCGACACCGATGACCTGGCATGGATGGAGAGTACGGGTGTCCTCGAGGAGGTCATCCTGCACGAGATGGCTCACGTGCTGGGGTTTGGGACGCTGTGGAATCTGACCCTGGACGGCACCTTGTACAACAACGTCCGGCCTGTGGCCGGCCAATACACGGGCGCCAACGCCCTCAACCAATACCGTCTGGAGTTCAATCAACCGGCGGCCACGTATGTCCCGGTGGAACTGGGTGGCGGAGCGGGAACCGCCAACAGCCACTGGGACGAGGAAGACGGCGGGGTCGCTCTGACCGGCATCACCCAGGTCGGGACGGGGAAGGACATGGCCTTCGAGCTGATGACCGGCTGGCTCGACAGCCCGACGTTTCTCAGCCAGACCACGCTCGAGTCCTTCCGCGACATCGGCTTCACGCCCGTCCCCGAACCGGCCGCGGCGGCCGGCGCGTTCGCCCTGGGGATCGTCGGGTTGGCCCTGTGGCGGCGGTCGAGTCGTTCGGCCTGAGCGGGGCTGATGGTTCCAGTCAGAATCCGGTTGGCGCGTGCGCGACGGTTTGGCTAGCCTGCGCGGCGCCGAAGATGAAAGTCACCCGGACCTGGCTCCAACAATACGTCGCGTTCGACTGGTCAGCCGCTGAGCTGGCCGAACGCCTCACCCTGCTTGGCCTCGAAGTCGAGAGCGTCGAATCCCGCGCCGGCGAGTTTGAGGGCATCGTGGTGGCCCAGGTTCTCAGCCGCGAGCCGCACCCCAATGCCGACAAGCTCTCGGTTTGCCGCGTCCACGACGGGCAGGGGGAGCGGCGGATCGTGTGCGGCGCCTCGAATTTCCAGGCGGGCGACAAGGTGCCCTTGATCCGCCCGGGTGCCTCGTTGCCGGCCCGGCCTGGCGAAGCGCCTTTCACCATCAAGGTGGGCAAGATCCGGGGGTCGAATCCGCCGGCATGCTGTGTTCGCCCAAGGAGCTGGGTCTGGCCGAGGACGCGGCGGGCCTGATGATCTTGCGGGCGGACGCGCCGGTGGGCCAGCCGCTGGCGGAGTACCTCGGGCGGCGTGGCGGGGAGGTGGTGCTGGACCTCGAGATCACGCCCAACCGGCCGGATCTCAACAGCGTGCTGGGGATCGCCCGGGAGATCTCCGCCGTGACCGGCAACCCGCTCCGGCTGCCGGCCGTGCCGGATTCCGCGTCGGCGGCACCGGCACCGGAGGCAGAGGGGGAACGGTGCGTTGAGGATCTGGTGGCGGTGCGGCTGGAGGATGCCACGCTCTGTCCACGGTACACGGCGCGAGTGGTGAGCGGGGTCAAGGTGGGACCCAGTCCGGCGTGGCTGCGGCAGGCGCTGGAGGAAGTCGGGCAACGCAGCATCAACAACGTGGTGGACGTGACGAACTACGTGATGCTCGAGTGCGGCCAACCGCTGCATGCCTTCGACTACCATCTCATCGGCCGCGACGCCGGCGGACGCCCCACAATCGTGGTGCGTCGGGCGGTTCCGGGCGAGATCTTCGTCACGCTGGACGGTCGCACGCACCAGCTCAGCCCCGAGATGCTGCTGATTGCGGATCCGGAGAAGGGCATTGCGCTGGCCGGGGTGATGGGAGGCCAGAACTCCGAGATCCACGAGCGCACCGTGGACGTGCTCATCGAGAGCGCCTGGTTCCAGCCGGCCAACATCCGGCGCACGAGCAAGGCCCTGGGGTTGCGGACCGACGCCAGTTACCGCTTTGAACGGGGCGTGGACCCCGGGCTGACGGACTGGGCCAGCCGGCGTTGCGCCCAACTCTTGCTCGAGACCGCTGGCGGCCGTCTGGCGGCCGGCGTGGTGGATGCCTTCCCGGCGCCACCGCCACCGCACCAGATCACCCTGCGGCACCGCAAGGTGAACGAGCTGCTGGGCACCGCCCTGCCCCCGAGGAGATCGAGTATCACCTGGGTCAGCTCGGTCTCAAGGTCGTCGGCCGCAAACCGGCTCCGGTCGAAGGCGCGGCGGCGGTGGAGCGGGAACCGGTCACGTTCCGCATCCCGAGCTGGCGTCCGGACCTCAAGCGCGAGGCGGATCTGATCGAGGAGGTCTGCCGGTTGCACGGGGTGGACAAGATCGCGGCGACGCCGCCGCGGGGGGGCATGGGTGCCAACGAGTACGACGCGGTTCACGACCAGTTGGCGGAGGTGCGGCGGCTGCTGACGGGGCTGGGGCTCGACGAGGCACAGGGGCAGACCCTCATCTCGGGGGCCGTGATCGAGGGGGCGGCGGAGGTGTCCGTGCGGCTGGCCAACCCGCTCAGTGCAGACATGGACACCCTGCGTCCGAGTCTGTTGCCCGGCCTGTTGGATGCGCTGCGCCACAATCTCAACCACAAGAACGGGGACGTGGCGCTGTTCGAGGTCGGGCGGGTGTTTGCCCGCGGTGAGAAAGCCCCGCGGGAGCAACGGCGGCTGGCCCTCGCCCTTACGGGCTTGCGGCATCCGCCGTTCTGGAGCGGTGCCGAGCGCCAGGCGAAGTTCGATCTGTTCGACCTGAAGGGCATCCTCGAGGAGTTCCTCGAGCAGTTCGGGCTGCGGGGCGTGACCTACGTCCGGCGCGAGGCGCCCAGCGCGTTCTGGATCGAGTCCGCCACCGTGAGTCTGGGGGGCGCGTGGCGCTGGGCGAGATGGGGCAACTGTCGCCGGTGCGCGCCCGTCAGTACGATCTGCGGGACACGGTGTGGCTGGCCGAACTGGATCTGGAGCAGTTGCTGGCCCGCCGCAACGTCGCGCGGTCGTTGAAGCCGCTGCCGCAGTACCCCAGCGTGCGGCGGGATGCGGCTCTGATCCTGCCTGAATCGGTCACGCACGACGCGGTGCTGGCGGTGGTGAAGCAGGCGCGGGCGCCGCACCTCGAGCGCGTCGAGTTGTTCGATGTTTTCCGGGGATCGCCGGTGCCGGCCGGCCGGAAGAGCGTCGCCTACGCGTTCACCTACCGGGCGCCGGACCGCACGCTGACGGACGCGGAGGTCAACGGCACGCAGGCACAGGTGGTGCGGCGGCTCGAGAGCCAGCTTGCCGCCACGGTGCGCGACGCCTGAACCGCCTTTTGGTTTGACCCGTTTTGACGGCGCCCGCTAGTTTGCCCGTTTCGCTGAACTCGTTATGATCGGCACGCTTCGGAAACATCAGACCTGGCTGTGGTCGGTGATCATCGCCGCGGTCATTGTCAGCTTTGTCATCTACTTCACTCCCAGCATGTATCGGGACCGCGGCGGCCATGTCAGCCGCGGGCAGTTTGGCTCGATGCACGGCCGGCCGCTGACGCGCAAGCAGTTCTTCGAGGCCTACATCGAGTCCCAGTTGGCCCAGTTCCTTCGCACGGGCACCTGGCCGGACGCCAGCGATGCCCGCCGCACGGGGGTGGACCTGGATCGGATGGCGCGCGAGCGGCTCGTGTTGATCGACCGCCTGGAGGCCCTTGGGGTGGAGGTGAGCGACGCCAGCGTGGCGGCGTGGGTCGAGCAGAACTTTGCCCACCCGAACCAGCCGGGTTCTGCGCGGCTCATGTACGAGGCGTTGGTGAAGCAACTGGGCCGGCACAACGTCTCCGAAGGCGACTTGGTGCGTTACATCCGCCATGAGATCGGCATCTCGCATCTCGTGGCCCTGGCCGGGGGTGGCCGGCGAACTCGTGACGCCGCGCGAGGCGGAGATGCACTACCGCCGCCAGAACGAACGTCTGGAGGCCGAGGCCGTGGTGTTCTCGTCGTCGAACTACCTGGCGAGCGTGGAACTCAACCCCGAGGCGGTTGCCCAGTTCTACACCAACCGCCTGGCGGCGTATCGGATCCCGGAGAAAGTGCAGGTGCAGTTTGTGCGGTTCGAGTTCACCAACTACCTGGCCCAGGCCGAGGCCGCCCTGTCCCGCCGGACCAATCTCACCGCGGAACTGGATGCCCTGTACGCCCAGGCAGGCGCCAACCGCTTCCTCGACACCAACGGCCAGGTCCTGCCCCCTGACGCCGCCAAGGCCCGCATCCGCGACGATCTGCTCCAGAACGAATCCCGGATGGCGGCGCGCCGCGCGGCGGCGACCTTCGGCAACGAGCTCGAGAAGATGCAGCCCGTCCAGGCCGAGAACCTGGCCACGCTCGCCGCCCAGAAGGAGCTGGCGGTGACCACCCTGGCTCCCTTCTCCGAGATGGAGGGCCCCCGGGAGCTCAACGTGCGACCCACCTTCGCCCGCACGGCGTTCGCGCTCACCCCGCAGGCGCCCCTCTCGCCGCCCGTGGTCGGCGAGGATGCCGTCTATCTGCTCGCCCTGAAGGGACGCATCCCGAGCGTCGTCCCGCCCTTGGAAGATGTTCGGGAGCGCGTGACGGAGGAGTTTCGACGTGAGCAAGCGCGGCTGCTGGCCCGGGAGGCCGGCACCAACTTTGTGACTTCGCTGACCAACGCACTGGCGGCGGGTCAGTCGTTCAGCGACGCGTGCGCCGCCGCCAACGTCACGCCCATCCCGCTGCCGAAGTTCTCCGCCAGCAGCCGCAACCTGCCGGACTGGGATCGCCGCGTGAATTTCGAGCAGGTCCGCGCTGCGTCCGCGGGTCTGCAGGCCGGGACCGCCAGCAACCTGTTGCTCACGGCGGACGGGGCGCTGGTGGTTTACCTGAAGACCCGCGAGCCGGTCACGGATGCCGAACTCAAGGATGCCCTGCCGACGTTCCTGGCCGACCTTCGGCAGGAGCGCCAGTTCGAGGGGTTCAGTGACTGGTTCCGGCACCAGATTCTCGAGACGCGGATCGACATGCCGTCCGGGGAGGAGCAGAACTTCTAGGTCCTCTCGTTCCTGGATCGCGGAATCCCGACGTGCGGCGAGCCCGGAAATCTCTTCCCCGCTGTAGGCGCCGACGTGAGGAGGCGTGGAGGGCCTGGGCCAGTACCCGTTGCCTCCTCGCGTCGGCGCCCACAGTCGGTGGTGGTTTTGTGCCGGGAATCAAGTGGCCGGGCTAAGGCGCGCCGGCGCGGACGCGTCCAACCAAGCCAACATCGTGGGTCTGCCCATCAAACTCTCCTCCCGTCCCACCCGCGAGTTCTGGGAGATACCCGTGTTGTTCGAGGACGCGGAGCTGCTGGCCCTCGACAAGCCGGCCGGGCTCTTGCTCGCCCCGGATGCCGCCAACCCGGAGCGGCCGAGTCTGGCAGGACTGCTCCAGCGTGGGATCGAGGCGGGGGCTCCCTGGGCGGCATCGCGGGGTCTGACCTTCCTCGCCCTTACACATCCCTTGGATACGGGGGCCACGGGCGTGGTGCTCCTGGCGAAGAGCCCGGCGGCAGCGGCTGAGCTGTCCCGCCAGTTCGCCGCCGAGGTGGCACGCCAGTGCTGCGTCGCCCTTGTCCAGGGGATCGCGGCCGCCGCAACGTTCACGGTCGAGGCCCGGCTGGCCGCTGACCCGGCGCGGCCGGAGGTCGTGCGCGTGGTTCCGCGCCACGGCCGGCGGGCGGTGACCCAGTTCACGGTCCTGGAGCGTTTCCGGGATCACACCTTGTTGCGCTGCGAGCCGCGCACGCAGCGGGAGCAGCAGATCCGTGTGCACCTCCACAGCCAGCGTTTGCCCATCGCGGGTGACTCGCTCTATGGCGGTCGGCCGCTCTGGCTTTCGCGGCTCAAACCGGGCTACCGGTTCAAGCCGGACCGCGAGGAATTGCCGCTGCTGCAACGGGTCACCCTCCACGCCGAGGAACTGCACTGCCGTCAGCCGGTGTCGAGCCAACCCCTGGCGCTGCGGTCGCCGTGGCCCGAGGACCTCAACGTGGCGTTGAAGTACCTGCGCCGGTACGCCCCCAGCACGGCGCCGAGCCCGTGAAGTCTCGCTGGTCCGGCACTCCTGTGCTCGTCGCCACGTTGGCCCACCCCAGCGCCCGGCACTGCGGGACCGCCACCCACCTCACCCTGCGGCAGGCCTACGGCCAGGACCCCGTGCTGCCACGCCACGGCATCGCGCGGATGACCCGCGGCGGCCGCTCGATCCTGCCGATCTCCTCGAGTTCCTCCTCACGGCCGGCCCGTAAGCATTCCGGCGAGGACGAATTGTCGCGTTCTTGAAGGCAGGCGTGGTCGTTGACGCCACCGCAACCAGCGCGCAGAGTTCGCACGTGAGCGACTCGACCGTGATTGTCCGCACGCGCGTACCGGTCCGGCGTCTGCGACGCGCGGAGCGGATCCTCCACCGGCTGGGCTTGACGGCTGCCGACGCTGTGAACCTCCTGCTCGCCCAGATCGAGATCCGCCAGGGCTTGCCCTTCGAAGTCCGCATGCCACCCCGACCCCTGCTCTCCGCGGAAGCTCAAGCCTCAGCGTGGACGGAGGCTTTCGGTGCCTACTGAACCTCGGCCAGGTGAGGTCTGGTTTGCGGACCTGGGACTGGTCGAAAAGAGCCGACCGGTCCTGGTACTCGCGTACCCGCAACCTGCCGACGCCCGAGCGCTGGTGGTGGTTGCCCCGCTCACGTCGCAGATTCGGGGGCTCCGAGGTGAGGTTGTCCTGGGCAAGCCGCCATGGCTGCCCAAGCCTTCGGCGGTGAACGTGCAAGGGTTGGCCAGCTTTGACCCCGGCAAGCTGACGCGGCGCCTGGGAGTCCTCCTGCCGGTGCAATTCGGCGCTGTCAAGGACTCACTGCGAGACCTCCTCGGACTGTGAGGGTCTCGGCTGAGTCTGAATTGCCGCACGCCGCGACGCGTTCAAGCCCGGGGCTTGCCGCTCTGCAGCCAACTCCGCTCAATCTCTTCGAGCGACCGGCCCTTGGTCTCCGGCACCCACCGCCAGACGACCCCGACCAGCACCACACAGAACCCGGCGTACACGTAGAACGGAAAGGCGTGGTTGAACCGGGCCACCAGCCCCGCATGCTGGTCCATCATCGGAAAGGTCTGCGACACCACGAAGTTGGCCGACCACAGGCTCAGGGTGGCCAGGGACATCGCCCGGCCCCGGATGCTCGTGGGGAAGATCTCGGAGAGCAGCACCCATGTCACCGGTCCCACACTCAGCGCAAAGCACGCGATGTAGCCCAGGATGCAAATCAGCATCCAGCCCGCCACCTGACCGGTCTGCGCCCCCACACCCATCGCCACCAAGCCCAGGCCCATGCCCGTGGCCCCGATCAGCATCAGCGGCTTGCGCCCCCAGCGGTCCACGGTCCAGATCGCCACCAACGTGAAGAGAAGGTTGGCCGCGCCCACCACGACCTGCTGGAGCAAGGCCGCGTCCACCCGCTCTCCGAACTGCTTGAAGATCTCCGCCCCGAAGTAGAGGAACACGTTGATGCCCGTCACCTGCTGCAGCACCGCCAGCGCCACGCCCAGGGCAAGCACCCGCCGCCAGCCGGGTCGGAACAGTTGCGCCAGGGACCCCGATTCCTGGGCCAGCGCCTCGCCAACCGCCTGCGCTTCGGTCCGGGCGAAGTCGGGTCCGCCCACGCGCTCGAGAATCCTCGCGGCGGCGTCCCTCCGCCCCTGCGCGATCAGCCAACGCGGGCTTTCGGGCGCCAGGAGCAGGAGTCCAAGGAACAGGGCCGAGGGCAGAATCCCCGAGGCGAACATCCAGCGCCAGGACGTGGTGACCTGCCACTCCGGACTGCCGGCCCGCGCGATGGCGTAGTTGACAAAGTAGATGAGGAGCATGCCGGATACGATCGCGAACTGGTTCACGGACACCATCCGCCCGCGCCAGTGCGCCGGCGCCACTTCGGCGATGTACATCGGGGACGCCATCGACGCCACGCCGACGCCCACGCCCGCCAGGATGCGGAAGACGACCAACTGCGTGAGCGTCTGCGGGACCGCCGTGCCGATGGAGGAGACCAGGAACAGAACCCCAGCCAGGACCAGCGTCTTCTTCCGGCCCAGCCAGTCGCTGAAAGCGCCGGCAAATGACACGCCGATCACGCAGCCGAGCAGCGCGCTCGACGACGCCCAGCCTTTGAGTGCCGGCGTGAGTTCGAAATGCGTTTCGAGGAAACCGATGGCGCCGTTGATGACGGCGGTGTCGTAGCCAAACAACAAACCGCCCAGGGCGGCAATCAGGCAGATACCCACGACATAACGCGGGTTGCCGCCGGCCGGTGTTCTGTCCATAACGAGTGGGTGCGAGCGCCTAGCCTGAAAACCTGCCCGTAGGCGCCGACGTCAGGAGGCTCAGCCTGGCATGGGTCTCGTCACCTCGACTCCTACCGGCGCCTGCAGTCGGTCGAGGTTTCATGCGGAGGACAAGAGCTTTGGGCCAGGTCGTTGGGTTGAGTTGGAAGCAGGCCGGGAGGCGGGGGGGAGGGCTACGCGGCGCTGTCCCGGACGGCCTGGAACATGGCCTCGACGTTCGCGATCGGGGTGTTCCCCTGGAGGTTGTGGATGGCGTCAAACACGAAGCCGCCGCCCTCGTTGAAGATGTGGATGCGCTCGCGCACTTCGCGATAGACCTCATCCGGCGTGCCGAACGCCAGGGTCTTCTGCGTGTCCACGCCCCCGCCCCAGAAGACGAGGTCGCGACCGAACTCGCGCTTGAGCCGGCGCGGTTCCATGTCCGTCGCCGAGCACTGCACGGGGTTGAGGACGTCGAAGCCGGCCTGGATGAAGGCCGGGATCAACCGGTACACCGAGCCGCAGGAGTGGATGAAGGTCTTCCACCGGGTACGCCGGTGGATGAGCTCGTTGACCTGGCGGTGGAAGGGCTGGAACAGGTCGCGGTAGGCTTCGACGGCGATGAAGGGGGCCGCGCTGGGTGCCGAAATCGGTGCCGGTGATCAAGGCCACCTGGACGACGTCGCCGAACAGGTCGATGAGGGTGTTGAGGTTCTGGAGGGCGTAGGCGCACTGGCGTTCGAACACCTGGTACACGTAATCCCGGCGGGTCTTGGTGGAGATGTACCATTCGGCGATGTCGCGGATGCCCTTCGGGTGTTTGAGCCAGGGGGCGGGGACGAGCGCGATGTCGCCGAAGGCGGTGCCGGGGATGATCAGGATGGTGCCGCAGGCGGGGCGGGCTTCGAGCCAGGCCTTGCGGTCGCGGTAGTAGGCGAGGTCGGCGTCGCTCAGGAGTCCGAACTCCTCGAGGTTGTCGGCGGGGTTGAGGTGGTCTTCATCGAGGGGTTCCTGGCGGACGACGGCGTCGAAGAAGTAGCCGCCTTGGGGCATGTGGCCGCTGGGAGGGACGGAGGTGTCGCCCTCGGGGTACATGTACCAACCGCCGTCGGGGGCGGGGGTGAGGTTGAACTGGCCGGGGACGAGACAGGGGGTGCCGTCGAAGAGGGTGAAGGGCTTCCAGTCCTTGTTCTCGGTGCCGAAGATGGAGCGTCGGCCGAGGACGCCGATGACATCGATGCCGAGGGCTTCGCGGAGGGCATCGTCGATCTCGCCGAGCATCTGGTAAGGCTCGATGACCTTGACACGGTGATCGGGCTGGCCGAGGACGCGCTGGCGGAGGCGGTGGACGACCGAGACGTGCATGCCGGTGACGAAGGTGGCGCCGAAGTCGACGGGGACACGGTCGGGTTGGCGGTGATCGAGGGCGGACTGGAGGCGTTCGCGGGAAGTCATGGTGATGCGTGCTGGGGGATCAAACGCCGGCGGGCCCCGGTTGACAACTGTTCTCTCGGGGTCAGCCCTTAATTTAATACTTAACGGCCGGCAATCGGCTTGCCGGGCCGCGGGCGATGCCCTAGCGTCCGGCACGCTATGGACAATGCGCCTGATTCCGGGTCGGTTCCGCCGTCGGCAGCGCCGCCCCGGCCCGTGCCGCCCCCGGTGCTGCCCGCCGGGCCGCCTCCGCCGGTGGTGGTCCGGAACCGGCGGGGCGGACGGGGGTGGATGATCCTGGCGCTGGTGCTGCTGGTGCTGCTGGGGATCAGTGTCTTGGCGAACCTGAAGCCGCTCGTGCTGAGCCTGGTTTCCCTGGGGCCGTCGTCGTCGCCCCGGGGCGGCATCCAGCTTTACGAGGTGTTGGTGGAGGACAACCAGAGCGGCGCCAAGATCGCCATCGTGGATGTGCAGGGATTGATCTACGGCGGGTACGTGGGTTCGGGGAGATGAGCGTGGTGAACCTGGTACATCAGCAGTTGAAGCGGGCGCGGAGCGATCCGCGGGTCAGGGCGGTGATCTTGCGGGTCAACTCGCCGGGGGCGAGGTGCTGGCGGCGGACGAGATTGCGCGGGCGATCGCGGAGTTCCAGGAGCAGACCGACAAGCCCGTGGTGGCGGCGCTGGAGGGTGGCGGCGTCCGGGGGTACTATGTGGCGGCGCCGTGCCGCTGGATCGTGGCGAACGAACTGACGCTGACGGGGTCGATCGGCGTGATCATGCAGGGGTACAACTACCGGGGGTTGCTCGACAAGGTGGGGGTGCGGCCGCAGGTGTTCAAGAGCGGCCGCTTCAAGGACATGCTGCGCGGGACGAAATCGCCGGAGGAAGTCCTGCCGGAGGAGGAGCAGATGGTGCAGGCGCTGATTGAGGAGACCTTCGGACGGTTCAAGACGGTCATTGCCGAAGGCCGGGCGGCGGCGGATCGGCGCAACGACGGTCGGGGACGGAAGCTGGGCGAGGAATGGCAGCAGTGGGCGGACGGGCGGATCTTCTCCGGCAAGCAGGCCTTCGAGGCCGGGTTTGTCGATGAGCTGGGGAGCCTGCAGACGGCGGTGGCCCGGGCCAAGGTGATGGCCAACCTGGCGAACGCGAATCTGATCCGGTACCAGCCGCCGCGGGGGTTGGCCGACCTGCTGGGCCTTGTGGGTGAGGCTGCCGAGGGTCGTTCGATCAAGCTCGATCTGGGAGTCCGCTGGCCGCCGATGGACGTGGGACGTCCCTACTTCCTTTACGTGCCGGGAATGCCCTAGATGCCGTCGCTCCCGCGACGCGACGGCTTGAACCCGCGTCGCCTGCCTCTCTGACTCTCTTTGATGAAGAACCTCAACTCCTCCCTTCCGGGTTCGGTGGTGGCCGCACAGGGCTTCCTGGCCAGCGGCGTGTTCTGCGACCTGAAGCGGCTCGGGACCGGCAAGGGCTCGGACAAGGGCCGCAAGCCAGACCTGGCGCTCATCGTCTCGGAGGTGCCGTGCACGGTGGCGGGACTTTTCACGACCAACCAGGTCTGCGCGGCGCCGGTCAAGGTATGCCGACCGCGCGTGGCGGCAGGAGTGGCGCAGGCGGTGGTGGTGAACTCGGGCAACGCGAACGCCTGCACGGGTCGTCGCGGACTCGCGGATGCGGAGGCGATGGCGGCCTGCGCGGCCGGACATCTGCACCTGCCGCCGGAGCATGTGCTGGTGGCTTCGACCGGTCGGATCGGGGTGCCGTTGCCGATGGAGAACGTGCGGGAGGGCATCCGGCGGGCGGCCGGGCGGTTGGGCAACGCGCCCGAGCACGCGGCCGAGGCCGCCGAGGCCATTCTGACCAGCGACACGCACCCGAAGGAGGTGGCGGTCGAATTCAAGGTGAAGGGCCGGCGGGTCCGGCTGGGGGGCATGGCCAAGGGTGCGGGCATGATCCAGCCGGGGATGAGCGCGACGGGCGGTCGGCCGGCGGCGGGTTGGCACGCGACGATGCTGGCGTTTCTGACCACGGATGCGGTCATCGCCGCGGAGCCCCTGCAGGCGGCGCTGGAGCGCGCCGTGGCCCGGAGCTTCAACCGCATCACCGTGGACGGCGACATGAGCACGAACGACACGGTGCTGCTGCTGGCCAACGGACTGGCGGGGAATCCGACGCTCACCCCGCGTCGTTCACCGCGGGCCGGGGCGAACTCCGGCTTCGAGGCCTTCCAGGCGGCGCTGGATTTCGTGTGCCTCGAGCTGGCCAGGATGATCGTGCGCGACGGCGAGGGTGTGACCCGGCTGGTGACGATCCGGGTGAGCGGAGCGCAGACGGACGCGGATGCCGAGTGGGCCGCGCTGGCGGTGGCCAACAGTCCGCTCGTCAAGACGAGCTGGTGCGGGGGTGATCCCAACTGGGGTCGGATCATGGCCGCCCTGGGCTACTCGCGAGCGCGGGTGGTCGAGGAGCAGGTCGATCTGGGGTACAGCCCTCCGGGCGGGCGGCGAGTGCTGTGGAGTCTGCGGCGAGGTCAGCCGACCCGCGCGACATTCAAGTCCCTATGCGCGGCGGTGGCGGCGAAGGAGTTTGACCTGCACATCCGCCTGAACCTCGGGAAGGGCGTCGCCATCCGTTACGCCGCCGATCTGACCGAGGCCTACGTGGACTTCAACAAAGGCGACGTGAGCAACCCGGCGGCTTTGGGCGGGTGAGGTCGTCGCGCCGGTGAAACCTGCGCCGGGGTCCAGCCGGGTCTAGCGCCGCCCCTTCGGCGCGCTGCTCGAGGCGCCGGAGCTCAAACAGATCGTGCCGCTGAAGTCATGACGGAACGCGATCCGGGTGACCCAGGTCTCCGGGTCCACGGTCACGATCCCCACCCCCGCCATCTCCCCCGAGCCCAGGTCGGTGCAGAGCGGGTCGTAGGCAAAGCGGCCGGTGCCGTCGCAGAGGATGGTGTAGTCGCCCACGTAGACGAGGTCGCCCGTCATCGTGAAGTAACCGTCGATCACAAAGGCGATGCACAGTTCATCGCCATTCGCGGCGATGGACCGGCTCCGCCCCACGGCGCGGAGGCCGACCTCGGTCGGGAACATTTCAAACTCGTCGTAGATCTGGAAGCCCCGGCCCAGGTGACTGGACGTTTTCGCGGCCGGCGGGGCGGTGACGGCACCCGTCGCGTCAATCAGCAGAACCCCCTCGACCATGCCGCGGTAGGGCGCCAACCCGCCCCCGTGGAGGCGTCCCGCCTGGCCTGCGAGGATCAGCCCCAGCAGCACTGCAGCCGTGGTCCAGGCACACCGGTGTGTCTTTGTTCCAATCATAATCCCTCCTGCATGACATCCCACCCCCACCACCTTCAAGCTTCTTTCACGGGCGACGGCCGCTCGGGGCGTCGCGGGGCACAGCCTCGCGTAGGCGCTTCCGCAGCGCCAGCGGCCACACGGCCGCAAGTCGGGAATGCGAGTCCCGATTAAGGAGGTTCCGCAGACGTTCGCACCCGGGAGTTGCAGGCTGGGAGCTTGCCGCACACACTCCCGGGGCATTGTCCGCCCGGCGCGAGGTGTGCCCGGGCGGACTTCGCGCCCCGGCCGCGAGGGGTTGCTGGCGCGGGGCAACGACGCACCGATGAACGTGTTGCCGCAATTCCTGACCCACCTGCTCCTGGCTGGTCTGGTGGGTGCCGACCTGACCTCATGCCAGACGTCCGTGACCCGGGAGGTCTCGGAAGGGTGGCAGCGAAGCTTGCCGCTGGCCGCCGACGGGCACGTGGTGGTAGAGAACCCGACGGGCGCGGTCTGGATCGCGGGCTGGGATCGCGCCGAAGTGCAGATCGAAGCCGTGAAGCGAGCCCGGGATCGGCGGGAACTCGAGGGCATCGCCATCCAGGTCGATCACACTCCCGGCCGCGTCGAAGTCCGGTCCGTGCTGCCCCGGCATCCGGGTCGTCGCGCCGCGGATCTGCCGCGGGTGGATTACACGATGCACGTCCCACGAGGGGCGAGTCTGGAGAGCGTCGCCGCCGGCCGGGGGGCCGTGACGGTCAAGGGAATCGCCGGTTCGGTGGTGGCGTCGAGTGGAACGGCTCGGTGACGGCCGAGGACACGGGCGGCGATCTGAAGTTGCACTGTGTGAATGGCCGGGTGGTGGCCCGGGTGAGCACCTTGGCAGCGGGTCAGGTGATCGAGTTGGAAACCGTGAATGGCAGCACGAGCGTGGTGTTGCCGGCCCGCGCGGCGGCGGACGTGGTGGCGCGCGTGGTGAACGGCGATCTGAGCTGCGATTTCCCGCTGCCGGTCGAGCCGGATCACCCGGCCGGGTTAAAGCTGGAGGGCCGGGTGGGAGGAGGCGGGGCGAGGGTCACCGCGCGCACCGTGAACGGCTTGGTGCGTGTGGGCAGACAACCCTGAAGGCGCGGGGCGTGCGCCTCGCGTCGCGCCGGGGTGGAGGGCCGGCGGTCACGGTTGGGGGCGCGCGGAGCTCCGACGGTTGGGCCCTTGTCACCGTCCCGGGCGGGGCGAAGCTGGCTCGGAAGCGGCGCCACCGGTTGCGGCGGGGCGTCCCGGTCCGGCCAGGAACACTGTCTGGGTCGGGTAGGCGAACTCGATCCCTTCCTGTTCGAACACCTCGTGGATGCGGAGATTGATGGCCTGCTGCGTGTCGAGGTACTTGGCCATGTCTGGCACCGACACGTAGAGGACGGTCTCGAAGACGAGCGAGAAGTCGCCGTAGGCCTTGAAGTGCGAGCGGTCGAACCGGGCGAGCGGCTGCGCCTCGACCGCCTCGCGGATGATTTGCGGGATCTTGGCGAGCTTGTCGCGCGGGGTCTGGTAGGTGACACCGATGCTGAAGACGGCCCGACGCTCGCGCATCCGGCCGAAGTTGCGGATGCGGCTTTCGAGGAGGTCGTTGTTCGAGAGGATGAGCTGCTCACCGGACAGGCTGCGGATGCGGGTGGTCTTGAGGCCGATGTACTCGACGCTGCCCATGAGGTCGCCGAGGATGAGGAAGTCGCCGATGACAAAGGGTTTGTCCAGAAGGATCGAGATCGAGGCCAGCAGGTCTTTGAGCACGGTCTGAACCGCGAGGGCGACGGCGATGCCGCCGACCCCAGCCGGCGAGCAAGGGGGTGATCTCGACGCCGAGGTTGGCCAGGATGAGGAGGCCCACCAGGATCCAGATGACGATCGCGGCGAGGAAGCCACTGACCTGCACGGTGGTGACGCTGCTGGGGTCTTCCTTGAGCTTCTGGGTGCGGTAACGTTCGACGAATGCGCGTACCAGCGCCACGGCCCAGAGGCCGCCCTGCACCAGCAACGCCACCACGACGACGCGGAGCAGGGACTTCCGGAGCACGTCCGGAAGTTGCAGCAACTGGGTGCCGGCCATCACTCCGACAATCACGAGCAACAGCCCATGCGTGCGCTGGAGCACGGCCCGGACGGTGCCTTCCCAGGTCGGGGCGGTGCGCCCGACGATCTGGGTCACGTACTTGGTGAGCAAACGGCGCAGCGCGAACAAGGCGGCGACCGCCAGAACGGCGACGCCAACCGCGACGAACCACCGGCTGACCGGCGTGCCGAGGATTGCGTAATCGAGTATCTGGTTCATGACATGTCTCAGTCGCGAGCGGCGTGAACCGCGGGCGGCGTGCCGTGGGGCACGCACGGTTTCACTACGACAGCCCGCGGCCTGGGGCAAGCCTTGCTTGGGGCCACCGCGCCTGGAACGGAGTGGCCGAACAGCGCGGTTGAGGCGAAGCGGCCCACCCAGTTACCCTCCTGCCATGTCGATGTCCTGGAAGGGGCGGTGCGCCGGGTGGGCCCGGCCGTTTCCCGCGACGGTGGCGTTCGCGCTCGCCACGGCGGCGGCCGATTACTGGGCGGTGGAAGACGCCGCGGCCCGCGAGCGCTTGCCGCTGTACGAGGTGATTCCCGCCGCCTTGCCGGAGGAAATGACGCCAGCCAACGGCTATCCGCGGCGCGAGACCTATCTCCGGTGGCAGCGGTCGCACGGGGATAATGGCGGGACGCGTTACTCGGCGTTGACGCAGATCAACCGGCACACGGTCACCAACCTCGCCGTGGCGTGGACGTACCACGCCCGCGACGCCAGCAACAACATCCAGTGCAATCCGATCATCGTGGATGGCGTGATGTTTGCCCCCACGCCGGGGAAGCAGATGGTGGCGGTGGACGCCGCGACCGGCGTCGAGCGGTGGCGTTTCCGGCCGGAAGGCCGGCCCGCCTTCCGTGGGCTCACCTACTGGCCCGGTCGCAGCGGCGCGTCCCCGCGGGTGCTGTTCTGCGCCGGACCCTATCTCTATGCCCTCGACCCGCAGCAGGGCCGGCCGATTGCCGGTTTCGGCGAGGAGGGCCGGGTCCGTTTGCCCGGGCCGGCGCAGGGGGACTTCGGGGCGGCCACGGCGGCGCCGGCGACCTTCGAAGAGATCGTGGTCGTGCCGGGATTCGAGAAGGACGTCTGGGGGTTTGACCTGGTCACCGGCCGCCACCTGTGGACCTTCCACACCGTGCCGCGGCCGGGCGAGTTCGGCGCGGACACCTGGGATCAACCCCAGCCCTACGCAGCCAACTGCTGGGGCGGGATGGCCATGGACGAGGTGCGCGGGATCGCGTACATCACCACCGGTTCGCCCAAACCCAACTTCACGGGCATGTATCATCGCGGGCAGAATCTGTTCGCGAACTGCGTCATTGCCCTCGACGCGCGGACCGGCCGGCGCCTCTGGCATTTCCAGGAGATCCGGCACGACATCTGGGATCTGGACATCCCGGCACCGCCGAATCTGGCCACCATCACGCGCGACGGCCGGCGGGTCGATGTCGTGGCGGCCTGCACCAAGATCGGCAACACCCTCCTGCTCGACCGGGTCTCGGGCAAACCCATCTTCCCCTTCCGCCTCCGCCGCGCCCCCACCAGCACGGTGCCCGGAGAAGTGACCTGGCCTTACCAGCCGGATCCGGAACTGCCCGAGCCGTTCTCGAAGATGACTTACACCGAGGCCGACCTGACCGACCGCACCGAGGAGGCCGCCGATTATGCGCTGACGCGGTTTCGCAGCATGGCGCACGGCTTCTTCCAACCTTGCGGTGAAGGCAAGGCGACGATCTTCTTCGGCATCGACGGCGGGGCAGAGTGGACCGGGGCCTGCGTGGACCCCGAGACCGGCCGGCTTTATGTCACCGCCAGTCACATCGGCTGGACCATCTCGCTCTTTCGCGACGACGATCCGCCCGACGACCCCGGGGCATCCAAGACCCCGGGTCAGCTCGTGTTCGAGCAGGCCTGTGCGCAGTGTCATGGCGCCCACCGTCTCGGGCTCGGCATGTACCCGCCCCTGCGCGGTCTGCGGCATCGAATGGCCGAGGCGGACGTCGTCCGGCAGATCCGCGAGGGCAAGAACGCCATGCCGGCGCATCCGGACCTGCCGGCGTCCGACCTCGCAGCGCTCGTGGATTTCCTGCTGCTGCGCGACCGCCCGCTCCCGCCGCCGGGGCCCCGTCCCGAGCGGCCGCGCTACAACTCGAATGGGTACCCGAAGTTCTACGATCACGAAGGGTATCCTGCGAATCGGCCGCCGTGGGGCACGTTGAACTGCCTTGACCTGAACACGGGCAAGCTGGTGTGGAAAGTGCCGCTGGGCGAGTACCCGGAGTTGACGGCCGAGGGCGTGCCCCTGACGGGCACGGAGAACTACGGCGGGGCCATCGTCACCGCGGGGGCTGGTGTTCTGCGCCGGCACCCGCGACAACCGTATCCGGGCCTTCGACAAGGACACCGGGGTCGAACTGTGGTCGGCGCTGCTGCCCTGGACGGGTTCGGCACCACCCGCGTCCTACGAGGTGCAGGGGCGGCAGTTCCTCGTGATTGCGGCGACGGGTGGCAACAAGCTGGGCACCCCGTACGGGGACGCGTACGTGGCGTTCGCGCTGCCGGAGCCGTGATTGGCTCTGGATCTCTCCGCCGATTACGAACATCAGGGATTGGGGTGAGGGGATCTTGGGATCCCACCCGCCTGTGCTGCGGACCAGGAAACCAAGCGACCTTGCCAGGGCGGGGACCGATCCCTAGGCTCCGGCCCCTATGGAAAAGGTCGTCATCATCGGCAGCGGCTGTGCCGGGCTCACGGCTGCCGTGTACACCGCCCGTGCCAATCTGCAGCCGTTGGTGCTCACCGGGATGCTGCCCGGTGGGCTGCTCACCACGACGAGCGTGGTCGAGAACTTCCCCGGGTTTCCCGAGGGGGTGGACGGGTTCGAGCTGATGCAGCGGATGCAACAGCAGGCCGAGAAGTTCGGGGCGCGGGTGAAGCTCGCCACGGTCGAGGCCGTGGACCTGTCCCGGCCGCCCTACACGCTGACCGTGGACGGGGAGACCGTTCAGACGCAGACCATCATCCTGGCCAGCGGCGCGAGCCATCGCCATCTCGGTCTCGAGAGCGAGGCGAAGCTCGAGAAGAAGGGCGTGACCTACTGCGCGACGTGTGACGGCGCGTTGCCGGCCTTCCGTAATCAACCGCTGGTGGTGGTCGGCGGGGGCGATTCGGCGTGTGAGGAAGCGCTGTACCTGACCCGGTTTGCGTCCGTGGTGTACCTGGTGCATCGGCGGGACCAGTTGCGGGCGTCACGCATCATGGCCGAACGCACCCTGGCTCACGCC
This sequence comes from Verrucomicrobiota bacterium, assembly GCA_027493615.1. Taxonomy (GTDB): domain Bacteria; phylum Verrucomicrobiota; class Verrucomicrobiia; order Limisphaerales; family J093; genus DSVZ01. Next base: position 480,491 of record JAOSKK010000023.1, on the reverse strand, counting down.
AAGATCAAACCGGTGTGGGACTCGGTCGTGACCGACATCCTGGATGTGAAGCAGGACAAGGTGACGGCGGTGCGGCTGCGGAACGTGAAGACCGGCGCCCCCGCCGAGCTGGCCTGTGCCGGGGTGTTCATCGCCATCGGGCATGTACCGAACACGGAGCTCTTCCGGGGGGCGCTGGACTTGGACGAAAACGGCTACGTGATCCTGCAGCGCCGCTCGGCGACCCGTGTGCCCGGCGTGTTCGTGGCGGGGGGACTGTGCGGATCACGTGTACCGCCAGGCGGTGACGGCGGCGGGCATGGGGTGCGCCGCGGCGATTGACGCCGAACGGTTTCTGGCGACACTAGACCAATGAGCGCTTCCGGCCCCCACCGGGACGGCGGGCGCAACGTGATGAGAATCCTGCTCGTTTATCCGCCCACTCCCGACACGTTCTGGAGTTTCAAGCATGTCCTCCGTTTGGTGGCCAAGCGCTCCGCCTTCCCACCGCTGGGCCTGCTCACGGTCGCGGCCATGCTGCCGCCGGAGTGGGAACTGCGGCTGGTGGACATGAACGTGAGCCGGTTGCGCGACGCCGATCTGGCGTGGGCGGACTGTGTGTTTCTCAGCGCCATGCTGGTGCAACGGGAGGCCATCCCCGAAATCGTGGCCCGTTGCCGCGCGCGGCGGGCAAACCCGTGGTGGCCGGGGACCGCTGTTCACCACCAGCCACGCCGCCTTTCCCGAGATCGAGCATTTCGTCTTGGGCGAGGCGGAGGAGATCATGCCGGAGCTGGTGGAGGACTTGCGCCGGGGCACGCTGCGAGCCGTCTACCAGGCGGCGGGCCGGCCGCAGCTCACCCGGGTGCCACCGCCGCGCTGGGACCTCCTCGACCTGCGGCAGTACGCGACGATGGCCGTGCAGTTCTCGCGCGGCTGCCCCTTCAATTGCGAATTCTGCGACATCATCGTCATGAACGGGCGGGTGCCCCGGACCAAGACCCCGGCGCAGATGATCACCGAGCTCGACGGGCTGCGGCAGCGGGGCTGGAAGGGGATGGTGTTCATCGTCGACGACAACTTCATCGGCAACCGCGGCCACACGAAGGCGCTGCTGCGGGAACTGATCGCCTGGCGGCAGCGCACGCGCTCGGGCATCGGCTTCCTCACCGAGGCCTCCGTGAACCTGGCCGAGGATCCGGAGCTGGTCGGGCTCATGGTCGAGGCCGGGTTCAAGAAGGTCTTCGTCGGGATTGAGACCCCGGCGGCCGAGTCCCTCGAGGAATGCCACAAGCTGCAGAACCAGGGGCGGGACCTCGTGGCCGCGGTGGCCACGCTGCAGCGCGCCGGCTTGCAGGTGATGGGCGGGTTCATCGTCGGGTTCGACAACGACCCGCAGGACATCTTCAAGCGGCAGTTCGAGTTCATCCAGCGTTCCGGGGTGGTGACGGCCATGGTGGGCCTGTTGACCGCACTGCCCCAGACCCGGCTCTACCAGCGGTTGCTCGAGGAAGGACGGCTCCTCACCGGGAGCACCGGGAACAACACGGAGGCGACGCTGAATTTCCTGCCGCGGCTGAACCGGGATTTCCTGATCAACGGTTACCGGGAGCTGATGAAGAAGCTCTACGAACCGCGCGTGTACTACGAGCGGATCCGAACCTTTCTGCAAAACCACCAGCCGACGGGGCCGCGCCTGTGGCTGACGTGGTCCGATTTCCGGGCCTTTCTCAAGTCCTTCTACGTCCTCGGGCTGCGGCATCGGGGCCGGCGGGCGTACTGGCGGTTCTGCGCAGGCACGCTGCTGAAGCGCCCGCGGCAGTTTCAGGCCGCCATGGAACTCGCCATCGTCGGCTACCACTTCCGGCGTGTGGCCAGTCTGCTCTGACGTTTCCAGCCGTGGCCGCGCCTTGCCGTCTCACCCTCCTCCCCCTGGGTCAGACCCTCGAGGTCGCGCCGGGCACCGCCCTCGCCGAGCTGCTTTTCGCCCAGGGCGTCGAGTTCCCCTGTGGCGGGCGGGGTCGCTGTCGGGGCTGCCGCGTGCGGGTCCTGGCCGGTACCTTGCCGGTCACGCCCGAAGACGAGCGGTTGCTCCCCGCAGCGGATCGCGCAGCCGGCTGGCGGTTGTCCTGCCGCGCCCGCGTCAACGGAGACCTCACGCTGGAACTGGCGCAGTGGGAGACCCGAATCCTGAGCGACGACGCGACGTTTGATTTCGTGCCGCGCGACGGGCTGGGCGTGGCCGTGGATCTGGGCACCACGACGCTGGTGGCCCAGTTGCTGGACCTGCGCACCGGCGACGTGCTCGGGGTGCGAACGGCGTTGAACGCCCAGGCCCAACACGGCGCCGACGTGATGAGCCGGATCGACTTCGCCCTGGCCGATGCGGGCCAGGTGCGGCTGGAGGGCCTCATCCGCGCGCAACTCGGCGCGCTCCTGGCCGAGCTCCTGGCCGTGGCGCCGGGCGGACCGGGCGAAGCCGGGCGGGCCTTGACGGATGTCGTGGTGGTGGGCAACACCGTGATGCACCACCTGTTCTGCGGCGTGTCGGTGGCGCCGCTGGCGCATCATCCGTTCGAGCCGCTGGACGACGGCCTGAAGGTGTTCCGGGCGGCCGAACTGGGGTGGTCGGCGGCACCGGACGCCCGCGTCAGCTTCCTGCCGTGCCTCGGCGGGTTTGTCGGGAGCGACATCCTGGCTGGCATCCTGGCAACCGGCCTGGCCGCAACCGATCAGCCGGCGATGCTGGTGGACCTGGGCACGAACGGCGAGATCGTGGTGGGCAACCGGGACCACCTGCTCTGCGCCAGCACCGCCGCGGGGCCCGCTTTTGAAGGGGCGCGGATTGCGATGGGCATGCGGGCCGCCACCGGCGCCATCGCAGAGGTCTCGTTGAAGGACAGTCGACTGGAATGCCGCGTGCTGGGCCAGAGCGAACCGCGCGGGATCTGCGGCAGCGGCCTGGTGGACGCCGTGGCCTGCGGCCTCGAACTGGGGCGCATCAACCCGGCCGGACGCATCCAGGGCGCCGCGGAACTGCCCCTGCTGGGTGACGTGAAACTCACGCAGTGGGACGTCCGCGAACTGCAACTGGCCAAAGGCGCCATCGCCGCCGGCATCCGCCTCCTGCTGGATCGGCGCGGCTGGCAGCCCGGCCAACTGGAACGCGTCTCGCTGGCCGGCGCCTTCGGCAACTACATCAGCCGCGCCAGCGCACGCCGCATCGGCCTGCTCGCGTTCCCACCCGACCAGGTGCAGCCCGCCGGCAACGCGGCGCTGCGCGGGGCGAAGCTGGCGCTGTTCGGCCTGCCCGAGCACGGCGGGGAATTCGCGCACCTGCGCCGCCGGACCGAACACCTCTGCCTGAACGACGACCCGCAGTTCCAGGAGGTCTATGTCGAGGAGATGGGCTTTCCCGACGGCGGTTGAGGGGGCCTCGAGTTCCGCCTGCGCGCTTGCCCGTCCCGTGCCACGCCGTACCCTCGCCCGCATGTTGCGACCGGCCGACCTTTTCGATCTTCGCCAGACCGCGCACGCGGCCCTGTTCGAAGGCTGTGAGTTCGCCTGGGAAGCCCTCCAGCGCCTGAAGGATTACCTGGCCGCCCACCTGCAGCCCGGCCTCCGCAACCACTGCGACGGCGTGGCGTGGATCGGCAGGGACGTCTTCATCGGGGAAGGCACCGAGGTCGAGGACGGCGTCATGATCAAGGGCCCGGCGATCATCGGCTCCCACTGCCAGATCCGGCACGGCGCTTATCTCCGGGAACGCGTCATCATCGGCGACCACTGCATCGTGGGCAACGCCTGCGAGTTCAAGCACGCTGTCCTGTTCAACCACTGTGTCGTCCCGCATTTCAGCTATGTCGGCGACTCGATCCTCGGCCATGCCGCCCACCTCGGCGCGGGGGTCAAGATCTCGAACCTCAAAATCACCTCCGGCCACGTCCGGGTCGAGTTGGACGGCCGCTCGTACGACACCGGGCTGAGGAAGCTTGGGGCCTTGATCGGCGACCACGCGCACGTGGGCTGCAACGCCGTGCTGAATCCCGGGACCATCCTGGGCCGCCACACGCTCGTGTATCCGAACGTCAACTGGCGCGGCGTCCTGCCGGACCATTCCATCGCCAAGAACCGGGCCGTGGTCGAGGTCATCCCGCGCCGGGCGGCAACGTCCGGCTGACCCGCGCGAGGAGGGCGCCGCCGCCGATGATCAGCACCGTGGAAACCTCCGGCGCGGGGCCGGCCGATCTGGTCGAGCGCGTCCGGCACTTCTTCTCGCCCGAGGGCGTCCTTGGGCGGGCCAGCAACTTCGAGTACCGCCCCAGCAACAGCAGATGGCCGTCGCCGTGGCCCGGGCCCTTGCCGCGCGCCAACACCTGATCGTCGAGGCCGGCACCGGCGTGGGCAAGAGCCTGGCCTACCTCGTCCCCGCCATCCTCTACGCCGTCGAGCACCACAAGAAGGCGATCATCTCCACGCACACCATCAACCTGCAGGAGCAGTTGACGGAAAAGGACCTGCCCCTCCTCGAACGGATTCTGCCGGTGCGCTTCGCCTACACCATGCTCAAGGGCCGCGCCAACTACCTCTGTACCCGCCGCCTGCGCAAGGCCCTGCAACAATCCGAAAGCCTGTTCACTTCCACCGAACAGCAGGAGCTGGGACGGATCGCCGACTGGGCCCGGCACACCTCCGACGGCAGTCTCTCCGACTTCGACAGCGAACCCGACCCGAAGGTCTGGGCCCAGGTCTGCTCCGAGCGCGGCCTCTGTTCGCCCAAGCTCTGCGGACCGCCCTCCGAGTTCGTCAAGGCCGGCGGGGATCCCTGCTTCTTCCAGCGCGTCCGCAGCCGGATCCTCTCGGCCGATGTCCTCGTCCTGAACCACACCCTCTTCTTCCTCCATCTCGGCGGCCTCGAGGAATCGGTCGAGGACGGCGTTCTGTTCAAGAACGACTTCGTCATCTTCGACGAGGCCCACCTCGTCGAGCAGGTGGCCGCGCGGCACATCGGCCTGAGCGTCTCCAGCGGTCAGGTGCGCTTCTCCCTCCAGCGCCTCTGGAACCCGCGCACCCAGAAGGGGTTGCTTGCCCTCCTCCGCCAGGGAAAGGCCGTCGAACTCGTCGCCGAGGTGTTCGAGCAAAGCGACCGCTTCTTCGCCGCCATCGAGTCCGCCTGCGACGAACTCCACGCCGCCGCCCGCGCCCGCGCCACCGTGCGGACCGACACCGCCGGCGCCCCGGAAGGCCCCGGCAAGCGGGCCTGGACCGAACTCCGCATCCGGCGCGCCGAACTGGTCCCGGATTCCATCACCCTGCCGCTGCGGCGCGTGTCCGACGCTCTCCGGGACCTGGTCGAGGTCGCGGAAGACAAGGACACCGCCAGTGAGTTGCTCGAAAGCAACCGGCGGCTCATCGAGTTGCGTGAAGCCGCCGCGGTCTTTCTGGGCCAGAGCGCCGACGACCACGTTTACTGGGTCGAGCGGGCCGGCCGGACCCAGAAGAACATCGCCCTCAACGCCGCCCCTGTGGACGTGGCCGACTACCTCCGGCGCCGCCTCTTCAACAGCGACACCTCGGTCATCCTTACCAGCGCCACCCTGGCCATGGACAACCGCCACGCCGGGCAGGAACTCAAGCCCCGCCGTGGCGCCCGGGACGGGCTTCACTACCTGGCCGCGCGGGTGGGAGCGGATGACGCGACACTGCTCCAGGTGGGATCGCCCTTCGATTACGAGCGTCAGATGCGCCTGTACGTGGTGGGCAAGATGCCCGATCCGCGGGACGCGGGGTACCGCGACGCCCTGGCGAAGTGGATCGAGCATTTCATCCGCCAGACCCACGGCAAGGCGTTCGTGCTGTTCACGAACACCCGGCTCATGCACGAGCTGGCCGAGACCCTGGCGCCCTTCTTCGCGCGGCTGAAACTGCAGTGCTTCGTCCAGGGCACCGGGCTGCCCCGCTCGACCATGCTCGAAAGGTTCAAGGAGGACGTGGACTCCGTCCTGTTCGGCACCGACAGCTTCTGGCAGGGCGTCGATGTGCCCGGGGCGGCCCTGAGCAACGTCATTCTCACGCGCCTGCCGTTCGCGGTGCCCGATCATCCGCTGACCGAGGCGCGCCTTGAGCGGATCGAAGCCCGCGGCGGCAACCCGTTCACGGAGTTCTCGCTGCCCGAAGCGGTGCTCAAGTTCCGCCAGGGCGTCGGCCGGTTGATCCGCACCCGGAGCGACACGGGAATCATCGTGATCCTGGACAATCGCGTGCTCACCAAGCGCTACGGACAGGCGTTCCTCGACGCGATTCCAAAGTGCCCGGTCGAGGTGGTGTGATGCGGCGGACACCGGCTCCGCGCGGTCGCGGCGGCGGCGCTTCGCGGCTGTTTTTTCGCGTGCGTTTGCGTGCGGTCGGCGCTACGTTGCGGCCATGTTGCTCTGGCTCATTGTCCTGGCGATTTTTGCCATCCTGGGTTTGACCGGGTACTACAAAGGCGCCATCCGCTCGCTCGTGGCGCTGGTGGGATTGATCATCGCCACCTACCTCGCCCTGCCGCTCGCCCCCCTACTCAAGCCGCTGGTGCCCAAGGTGGGATTGGTGCATCCGGTCTGGGCGGTCGTCGTGCCGCCGGTGGTGGTGTTCCTCCTCATCGCCCTCATCTTTATCGGCTTGTCGTTCCTCGTCCACCAGAAGGTCGCCCTCCACTTCAAGTACGCCACGGACGACTTCACACGGCTGCGCTGGGAACGGCTCAACCAGCGCCTGGGCCTGTGCGTCGGACTGGTCGGCGGCGCCATCTACTCGATCCTCGTTGCCCTGGTCATCTACATCTTCGGTTATCCGGCCGTCCAGGTCACCAGCGACGACAGCCCGGCCCTGCAACGGTTCCTCAGCACCGCCCGCCAGGACATTCGCAACGTGGGGCTCGACAAGACGCTGGCCGCCATGGACCCCATGCCCAGCACCTACTACCAGGCCGCCGATGTTCTGGGCTTGGTGTACCAGAATTACGCCCCCTCCAGCAGCGCATGGCGAATTACCCCGCCTTCCTCAAACTGGGCGGACGGAGCGAATTCCAGGAAATCGCCAAGGACACCACCCTCCTGAACCTCCTCCAAACCCGCGGCCCCATCATCGAGGTCATCCGCCACCCGCTCATCGTCGGGCTCCTCAACAACCCCGAAATCATGGGTGAATTGCAGCAACTCTCGCTGCCCGACCTCTATCAGTACCTCAAGACCGGCAAGTCCGCGAAGTACGACGAGCAGAAGATCCTCGGGTGGTGGCAACTCGACCCCCACGCCACCTTCACGCTCGCGCGCAAGAAACACCCCGACATGCCCGCCAAGCCCATGGCCGAGCTTAAGCAGTTGCTCATGGTCTGGATCCCGCTCCTCAAGGTCATGGCCGCCCCCGACAACACCCTTCTCCTCCGCCTCGATACCAGCCCTCAGGCCCAGCAGATCATCAACCAGTTGCGCCAGGCCGCCGAGGCCGCTGCCCAGGCCCAACAAGCCCAGCAAGGCGGGCCCGGACCCGCAGGCATGGACGCCCGGATGATGGAGCGCTACGGGCTTACTCGCCGCGGACCCGGTGCCCCCGGCGCAGAGGGTGGTGCCCCAGCTCCCACCCCGGCCGCCGACCTCCCGGGCGTGCCCAAGCTCGATGTGGCGGGTCAGGGCACCTGGGAACGCGAGGGATCCAGCTCACGCTATAAAATCCGTCTCACCAGCGAACGCGGCCAGACCAAGGAAGGTTCCGCCGTGATCGACGGCGAGGATCTCCATCTCACCATGGACGGCATGACCATGGTGTTCATGCGCACTTACTGATTTTTTTCGCTCCGGCGTCGGGATTGAACGCCGGAGCGAAAAAAATGGTTACGGCATCGCCGGGGCGTTGGTCTCGAACTCGACCGGGAGGTAGTGGAATCGTTCGACGACTCCGGGTCCCCAGCGAAAGCCCGGTGGGGCTGAGTAGGGCACTTCGTGTGTCGCCCGGGCCGGGGCACGCAGGCCCGGACGGAAAAGCCACGGCGGGGGCGCCGAACTGAGATGCGGATTCACGCTGTCGGCCCGCTCCGGAGTCCCCTCGCCCAACCGCAGCCCAAACCCCAAGGCCGGCGGGGCCGTCGCCGCCGGAGTTCCCGAGACCATCGCGGTCGCCTCGGCCAGCCGCGCTGGCAGGGCCGGGCGAGCGCCCGGGTCCAGCCCCGCCTTCCACGCCACGCCCACCACGCCTCCCAGGGCACACGCTCCGGCCAGCGCCGGACGCCAGCCGGGACGCGCCGCCAACCTTTGCCACCACGGCCGCGCCCGCTCCGCCACGTCGGCCCGAATCCCGGCGCGCACCCGCTCGGGAAGGTCGTGAAAAAAACCCGGCGGCGGAACCTCGTGCCGTTTGAGCGCGAGTAGCCGCCGCAACGCCTCGAATTTGTCCTGCTCCGGTCCCATATCACTTCAGCCAATCGCTCAGATACGCCTGCAACTGCTGGCGGGCGTAGAAAAGACGCGACCTCACGGTGCCCACATTGCAGTGCATCATCGCGGCGATCTCCTCGTGCTTGAGGCCCTGGATGTCATGCAGTGTGACGACCATTCTGTGCTCTTCAGACAGCCGCTGCAGGGCCATGTTCAATCTCTCCTGGAGCTCGCGCAGGCTGACCTCCCGGCGCGGCGTGCGATCCGAGATCAGCGCCACCAGATCCGGGTCGTTCTCTGCGTTGAAGTCCAGGTCGTTGAGGCTCACCTGCCCCCGGTGCCGGCGCTGTTTGAGGAAGTTGATGGTCTTGTTGACGGCGATCCGGTAGAGCCACGTGAAGAAGCCGGCGTCCCCCTTGAAGGTGCGCAAGGCCCGGAACGCCTTCACGAACGTCTCCTGGGTGAGGTCCGCTGCGTCCTCGTGGTTCGAGGTCATGTGATAGAGGGTCGCGTAAAGCCGCTCCTGGTAACGTCGCACGAGCGTGTCGTACGCTTCCAAGTCACCCTCCTGCGCCCGGGCTACCAGGGCGCGTTCCTCGCCGGAATCGGTCCCGCTGTCAGAGGCCGCCATAGCGGAGGATCACCCTCCGGCGCTGGCCGCCAGTGCCTCGGTCTGCCTTGCCAGATAATCCGCCGCCCATGCCAGCGCCCGCCGGCCCGCCGACGGCGGCAGGTCGTCCAAGCTTGCCTGAGCGGTCTGGCAGAACTCCCCGATCACCCGCGCCGACTCCGCCAGGGCCCCCGTCCGGTGCAGCCGGCTGCGCAGGGCTTCCAGTTGGTCCGGCCGCCATTCCCGCAGCAGGGTCTCGAGGCTCCGACGTTCGGCACCGCTGGTCCGCTCGAGTCCCACCAGCAGCGGCAAGGTCAGCTTCCCGGCCACCAGGTCCGTCCCGAGCGATTTGCCCGCCCGCAGTTCGTCGCCGAACAAATCCACACAGTCATCGTGCACCTGGTAGGCCGTTCCCAGCGCCACGCCGTAGGCCCGCAGGGCCTGCTGCTCGTCCCGCCCCGCCCCGCTCAGCCGGGCCCCGAGCTCGCAGGACAGCGCAAACAGTTCGGCGGTCTTCATCTGCAGCACCCGGAAATAATGCTCCCGGCTGAGGTCGAAGTCCGCCGGGCGCTCGGTCTGGATGATCTCCCCGGTGCAGACAGTCCGCGTGGCCAGCGCCACCGCCCGGCAGATGTCCGGCGTGGGAAAGCTGGCGGCCAGCGTCAACGCGTGGGCAAACAGACAGTCCCCAGCAGCACCGACGTTGCCGTGCCGCATTGCACCGCCAGTGTGGGTCGGCGCCGCCGCATCTCGGCGGCATCGGCGACATCGTCATGCACCAGCGTCGCCAAGTGCACCATCTCGATGATGGTCGCCACCGTAACATGATCGTCGTTCAAAACCCCCACCGCCTCGCCGCTCAACCCCACCAGCGCCGGTCGCAGTTGCTTCCCCTGGCTGCTTACCGCGTACCGCGCATGCGGCACGATCTCCGGCTCAAACGCATCCACCTGCGCCGACAACCGTTCCGCCACAGCCCACAAAAAGGGCTGCACCGGAGCGACGATCTCCCCGCCAGGACAGCGGAAGCTCCGGAATCGATACGGCAGAGTTGGGGTCGGCGGCCGCGGTTGAGTGAGTCGCCAGCATTGCGACGAATCTAGGTTTCCCCAAAAACCAAGTCAAACCGTTATGCCACTGCGCCGCTGCGGCGCTGCGGCGCGGATGTCTTTGCGCTTGAGCCCCGCCCCGGAAACGTCCACATTCCTCATCGCAACCGTGAGCACCCAGAATGGCCCTGCCGCAGCTTGATCCTGACCAGATCCGCACCTGGACCTTGGCGGAGAAGGACCGCTGGTGGCTCGCCCACGTCTGGCGGGGGAACGAGCCCCAACTCACCCTCCGCTCCGCCCTCACCGGCATGCTGCTCGGCGGAGTGCTTTCCCTCACCAACCTCTACCTCGGCACCAAAGTCCCCTGGGCCGTCGGTGTCGGCATCACGTCCGTCATCCTCGCCTTCGCCTTCTACAAAGGCCTCGCCCGGCTCGGGCTCGGCCGCGAGTTCACCCTCCTCGAGAACGTCGCCATGCAGTCCACGGCGACGGCGGCCGGCTACATGACCCAGCCGCTCCTCTCGAGCCTCGCCGCCTACATGCTCGTCACCCAGGTCGCCATCCCGATCCTCCACACGATGCTCTGGATGATCGCCATCGCCCTCCTCGGTGTGCTCGTGGCGTTCCCCCTCAAACGCCGCTTCATCAACGACGAACAACTCCCGTTCCCCGAGGGGCGCGCCGCCGGGGTCGTCATGGACGCCCTCCACAACCGCGATCCCGGTGCCGGCCTCGCCCAGGCCCGCCTGCTCCTCGCCGCCGGGGCCTCCGCCGCCGTGCTCAAGCTCGCTCAGAGCCCCGCCCTCCTCGCCAAATTCAAGCTCGGGTTCCTCGCCATCCCCGAGTACCTCGACGCCTGGCTCTACCGCCTTACCACCCTCCGGATCCAGGGCATCGACCTCCGCGAACTCACCGTGCGCTGGGACTCCGACTTCGTGCTCATGGCCACTGGCGGCCTCATGGGCATCCGCATCGGCGTCGCCCTCCTCGTCGGTGCGGTCGTCAACTATCTCCTCGTCGTGCCCTGGGCCATCCACGCCGGCGAAATCATCGGGCAAACCGGCCCCGACGGCACCCTCCGCTACGGCTTCGGCGTCATCGCTCGCTGGGCGCTCTGGGGCGGTGTGGCGCTCATGACTGCTTCGTCCCTGACGGCCTTTTTCGCCCGACCAGGGGTCATCACCAGCTCGTTCCGCGGCTGGTTCCGACCCCGTGCAGGCTGCGCCGACCGACGACCCGTTGCGGTCCATCGAACTGCCCATGCGCGTGTTCGCCCTCGGCATCCCGCTCGTCGGAGGCGTCGTGGTGCTGCTGGCCCACCTGTTCTTCGGCGTGAAGATCTGGCTCGGCATCGTCGCCATCCCGCTGGTCTTTGCCTTCGCCCTCATCGCCGTGAACGCCACCGCGCTCACCTCGATCATCCCCACCGGCGCCATGGGCAAGCTTACGCAGCTCGGCTACGGTGTGCTCGACCCCGGCAACATCAAGACCAACCTGATGACCGCCGGCATCACGGCCGAGGTCGCCGCCAACGCCTCGAATCTGCTGAGCGACATCAAGCCCGGCTACATGCTCGGCGCCAAACCCCGGCAGCAGGCCCTCGGGCACGTCCTGGGCATCTTCGCCGGCGCGTTCGTGGCGGTGCCGGTCTTCTACCTGGTCCTGCTCCATGCCGAGCCCACGGCCATGTTCGAGCAACACCCGCTGCCGGCCGCCCGGATCTGGCACGCCTTCGCCGAACTGCTCACCCAGGGCCTGGCCAACCTGAACCCCTCCACGCGTTGGGCGGCCCTGATCGGGGCGCTGATAGGCCTCGCCCTCGAGACCGCCCGCCTGCTCACCCGCGGCCGGTTCTGGCTGTCCGGGGTCGCGGTCGGCCTTGCCGCCGTCATTCCGTTCCACACCTGCTTCAGCATGTTCCTGGGCTCCTCCTCGTGTGGCTCGCCGGACGCTGGGCGAGGCGTCGGGCGGGAACGGGCGAACCTGTGGTTGCTTCCAACCACGAGACCGTGTGTGGCGGCCTGATCGCCGGCGGCGCCCTTATGGGCTTGGCGGTGATGGTGCTCGAACTCGCCATCGCTTCGCCTCCCTGAAGCCCGCGGTTCCGCGGGTCGGACGTGCGGGGATCGCGAAGCGTTTGGAGTGCGCGCGGTTCACCGCCGCTTTGCGTCACGGCCGGGGGGACGGGTGGGATGGGGGACAACGCAAAGCGCCGCTGGAAGACGCCGCACGCCAACCGCCATTCCACCGTCATCTTTGACCTGCTGGCCGCCGGACCTGTAGGGTCTCGTCGGTGTCACGCTGGCCGTCATGCCTCCTCGGGTTCGCCCTCGCCAGTGCCGCGGCGTCCGCCCTCGAACCGGACGCCGTGGACGACGTCGGCTTGGTGCGCGTGGCTGCCCGGTGGCGCTGGGCCCCCGCCGTGACCGCCGCCGGTTCCCTCCCCGCCGAATGGCCCACCCGCGGGTACAACGACACCCATTGGGCCGAAGGACCGTCCGGGTTCGCCGGCGATGCCAGCGGCGCCGAGGCCACGACCCTCAGCGCGTGGCCGCTGACGGGCGCCGTGGGTTTCCGTCGCCGCTTCACGGTGGCGGACCCGACCGCGATCGCCTGGCTGGTCCTCCGGGTGGACTGGAGCGGCGGGTTCGTCGCGTACCTCAACGGCTCCGAGATTGCCCGCCGTCAGTTCGAAGTCCCCCTGACCTGCCGGTGCCGCTCGACGCCGTCCCGCTCCCCCGCACGAAAGGGTTGGCTGAGGAACTCGATGTCTCGGCCGCGCTTCCCCTGCTCACCGCCGGCGAGAACGTGCTCGCCCTTCAGTGGCACCCTTCCCCCGGCCTGTACGGTTCCGGCATCGTCCCGGAACTCCTGGCCAACTTCACCCGCGGACCTTTCGTCCAGCGTACCGCCCCCACGTCGCAGACCATCGTCTGGCGCACCCCCACAGCCACCGACACGCTGGTCGAATTCGGCGAAACCTCGGCGCTGGGTGAGACCGTGCACAACATCACCCCGGTCCACCAACACGTGGCCACGCTGGCTGGCCTCCGGCCTGACACACGCTATTTCTACCGCGTCCGCAGTTCCGATGGTGTTCGGGAGGCCCTCTCCCCCCTGCTTCAATTCCGCACCTTCAAGACGGCCGGCCCGCTGAGTTTCATGATCGCCGCCGACATGGGCTCCGGTCGGCTTCCTCAATACAACGTCGCCGACGTGTTGCAGGCCCAGGCGCCAGACCTCGTGCTGGTCCCGGGAGACACGGTCTATCCCACCTTCCAGGACCCGCTGGCCGATGCCCGCTTCTTCAGCGTTTACCGCCGCCAGATGACCCACACCCCGTTCTTCGCCGTCGCGGGCAACCACGACGTGTTCTACGGCGCCTCCCCAACCTTCTTCGAAGCCTTCGTTCCCCCGACCAACTCCGTCGCCGCCGCCGACCACGTCCGCGAACGCACCGGCCCGGGCCACTACTACGCCTTCGACCAGGGCGATGCTCATTTTGTCGGTCTCCATGTCCCGATGTACTACCTCGGGCACGAACTGCTCGCGGACTCCGCCCAGGTCCGCTGGCTCGAGGCCGACCTCGCGGCCACCACCCAGCCCTGGAAAATCCTGTTCCTGCACCTCCCCCTGTTCAGCTCCGGGCCGCACGCCAGCGACGACTATAACTACAACCAGATCCCCGATTCCCGGGAACTCGCCGACGTGCTGCTACCCATCGCCCGCCACCACGGTGTCCAGGTCATCTTCTCCGCCCACGACCACGCCTACGAACGCTTCCATCCCGTCGACGGCGTCTTCTGCGTCGTCAGCGCCGGCGGGGGCGGTACCCTCTATCCCAAGACCGCCCTCCATCCCTTCAGCGCCCAATTCTACCGCCGCTGGCACGCCACCCACGTGTCGATCCAGGGTTCGACCCTCCACCTCCGGGCCATCGACGAGTTCGGCGCCGTGTTCGACGAATGCTTCCTCCAACGCGAACCGCCCGCCCCGCCCCCCTTCCTCCCCACCACCACCTGGCACACCCCGGCCTTCGCCCCGGACGCCCCGGACGACGGCGACGGCAACCGCTTCGGCCAGCGGTTCGACTTCGCCGGCGATCCCCTGCCCACCGCCCCCGGCGAGTTCTCCAGCCTCGGCCGCGTCTGGGTCAACCGTGACCACACCCACCTCTACCTCGGCCTAGAGGGCGTCATGATCCCCTCCGACGCCAACGTCTTCCTGTTCGTCGAGTGTCCGGCCCTGCCCGGCGTCACCACCCTCGCCGGCCTTGGCAACGGTCTTGTGGACCCCCACGACCAGGGTGCCGATGGCCTCGACTTCCTCGAGAACCTCAGCTTCCGCAACTTCCGTCCCGCTCTCGCCTGCCTGCTCGGCGATGAATTCGCCGACGGCCAGTTCCGCAGCTTCCCCCGGACCAACATCGCCTCTACCCCCTCGGTCCTCCGACCGTCACCACCAACCTGAACCTCGATATCGGCCAGGGCGTGTTTGCCCTGGACGCCCACTTCAGCGACATCCCTGGTGTTCGCCTCGACCAGTTTAACCGCTCCCCCAGACCGAACCCGTCCCCGGTGAGCAGAATGCCGACTTCATCCAGGTCGCCCTCCCGCTCCGGGCCCTCGGTCTCTCGGGTGGCGAAACCTTCCGCCTCGGCGCCGTGGTCGGTGGAGGTGCCTTCTCAACCGACCCAGCCCATACCCACCGCGCCCTCGACCGCAGCTTCTTCGGCCTCCATCTCGAAGGCTCCGGCCAGGGCGCCGTCATCCTCGAAGGCTTCCCCTCCAGCTCGGCCCCGATCTGGACGCCGACGGCGACGGCCTCCTGCTCGCCGACGAACTCGCTCGCGGCACCGACCCCGACCATCCCGACACCGACCGCGACGGGCTGCCCGATGGCTGGGAAGTCGCCCACGGCCTCGATCCCCTCGATCCCGTCGGCGACGACGGTCCTGACGGCGACCCCGACGACGACGGCCTGAACAACACCGCCGAGTTCATTGCCGGCACTCACCCCAACGATCGCCGCTCCAACCTCCGCGTCGGCGCCCGCCGCCTGGCCAACGGGCACCTCGAAATCCGCTGGGCCTCGATCCCCGGCCGGCGCTACCGCCTCGAGTCCGCCACCACCCTCGCCGGCCCTTTCCAGGCCGTGCCTCCCGACCTCAACCCTTCCCCGGCACACGCCGGGAAACAGTAATCACCGTGCCACCGCCGCCTGCCGGTGCTGACCCGCGCTGGTACCGCGTCCGGGTCTGGCCCTGAGTTCCGGCAACCCCCTGAGCCAAAGCGCCCACCCCCGATCCATGTCCCACTCGAGCCCTCCCTCTGCCGTCCCTTCCCCGGATTATGTCGCTTGGGTCCGCCGCGCCAACCGCCGCTGGATCGTCCACGGCGGCCTCGGACAAACCGCGGAGGCTTACCTCGATCACCTCGCCCGCACCGATCCTCCGCGCCTCGAACACTCCTGCCGCAATGCCTACCACCTGGTCCGCGAATCGGGCCCCCTCGCCGACCCCAAACCGTGGTTTTACTCCGGCCTCTTCAGCCTCGCCCATCCCGCCGAAACCCGCGAATACCTCGCCGACCACTGGCTCATCGCTTCCGTTCTCGGCGACCCCTCCCAACCGCCTCCACCCCTCAGGCCGGCCGCCCGGTCAGTCCCGCGACCACGGAGTTGATCCAGCAGATCCGCCGCGCCCTCCTCCGCCTCACCGCGCCCAATCCGACCGACCCCGCCATTTGACCCGCGGCCGCGGCCGCGTATCTTGCCCCGTTCCACGAACGTCAGTGACGAGCCAGGCCGGGCAACTCCCGCCCGCTCCGCTCCCCCGCGCGCGGGCCTCTTGCCGCCCGGCATCCGACGGCTCCGACAACTTCTCCCGGAACGTTTTCCACCGTTCCTGTCCAACTCATCCTTGAGTCACAACCCGACTGAACCTGATCCCGCCGCCCCTGCGGTGATCCTCGAGATCCCGCCGCTCGCCGACCCTCCCGAACCCCCGGCGCCGCGCGCGGCCCGCGATGACCTTCGACCCGCCCCGAGGCCCTCAGGCTGCTCCCCCGATTTCGTCCGCCAGCACCGCGTCCTGCCGCTGCACGTCCACGACCACGTCCTCGAACTCGCCACCGCCACCCCCGGCGACAGCACCCTCATCGACAACATCCGCCTCCTCACCGGCCTCGAAGTCCAGGAACGCCCCGCCCCCGCCGACCTCCTCGTCGAACGCATCAACGAGTGTTGCCAGGTCACCGTCGAGCAGATGATCGAGAACCTCGACGCCGCCCAGGGCGCCACCGTCGAGGCGAGCAACCTCCACGACATCGAGGTGATGGCCAACGAGCCCACCGTCATCAACCTCGTCAACCTCATCATCGCCACCGCCATCCGCGAACGCGCCAGCGACATTCACCTGATCCCCTTCGAACAATCCCTCGAACTCCGCTACCGCATCGACGGCCTCCTCCAGCTCAAACCCCCGCCCCCCCGCGCCCTCCACGCCGCCCTCGTCTCCCGCGTCAAGATCATGGCCGACCTCAAC
Organism: Verrucomicrobiota bacterium; assembly: GCA_027493615.1. GTDB lineage: Bacteria > Verrucomicrobiota > Verrucomicrobiia > Limisphaerales > J093 > DSVZ01. The sequence continues at coordinate 463,892 of JAOSKK010000023.1, read as the reverse complement.
ATCGCCGAACGCTTCCTCCCGCAGGACGGCCAGATCCAGATCCACCATCGCGGCGCCCGCGTCGACATCCGCGTCGGCACCATGCCCACCAAGTACGGCGAAAGCCTCGTCCTCCGCCTCCTCGAGAAGCACGCCCGGGTCCAAACCCCGTCGAGCTGGGCCTCGACGCCGCCCGCGCCACCCGCCTTCGCCAGCTCGTCGAAAAGCCCAACGGCCTCTTCCTCGCCACTGGCCCCACCGGCTGCGGCAAGACCACCACCCTCTACTCCGTCCTCCAGGGCCTCTACACCCCCGAGAAGAAGATCATCACCATCGAAGACCCCATCGAGTACGAGCTGCCCGGCGTCGCCCAGATCCCCGTCCGCCCCAGCCGCAACTTCACCTTCGCCAACGGCCTCCGCTCCATCCTCCGCCAGGACCCCGACATCGTCATGGTCGGCGAAATCCGTGACGTCGAGACCGCCGAAATCGCCATCCGTGCGGCGCTCACCGGGCATCAGGTCTTCAGCACCCTCCACACCAACGACGCCACCGGCGCCGTCACCCGCCTCCTCGACATGGGCGTGGAGGCCTTCCTCATCTCCTCCGCCCTCGAAGGCGTCCTCGCGCAACGACTCGTCCGCCGCATCTGCCCGACCTGCCGCCACGAGGTCCATCCTCCCCCCGCCGTCGTCGAGCGCCTCGCCGTCCTCAGTGGTCGCGCCCCCCACGGCCGCGCCTATGCCGGGCGCGGTTGCGAGGAATGCCGCGGCACCGGCTACCGCGGCCGCATCGGCATCTTCGAACTGCTCGCCGTCGGCTCCGAGATCCGCGAACTCATTCTCCACCGCCGCTCGAACGCCGAACTCAGGGCCGTCGCCCAACGCACCATGATGAGCATGCACCAGGACGCCCTCGAGAAAGCCGCCGCCGGCATCACCACCCTCGAGGAGATCCTCCGCGTCTCGTCGGGCGACCAACTCGAATGACGGCGTTTCACTACCAGGCGGTGCAGGCCGACGGCGCCCGCGTCGAGGGCGTTATCGAGGCCGACCACCGCCGCGCCGCCCTCCAGACCCTCGCCCGCCGCGGTCTTTACCCCTCCCGCCTCGAAGCCACTCCGGGATCCGCCCCGTCCCCGACCGCCCGGCGCCCGACCGTGGTCCCGCGTCCACCCGCGCGAACGGCGAGACGCCCCCGGTCGGCTTCCTCGGCCTCCTCCGCCATCTCGGCCTCACCCGCGTGGCGCAGGCTTCCAGGGAGTCGGCCCAGCCCACCGCACTCGCTCGACCCGGCACCGCGTCCGGTGGCCGCGTGCGGCGCAAGGAAATCACCGCCCTCACCCGCGAACTTAGCGCTCTCCTTGGCGCCGCCATCCCCATTCCCCAGGCCCTTGATGGCCTCAGCGACGCCGAGGCTAACCCCGCCCTGCGGGCCGTCCTCACGCGCCTGGCCGGAAACCGTCCGCAAAGGCACCGCCCTGTCCACCGCCCTCGAGGAGCATCCCCGCCTCTTCAGCCGCCTCTACGTCAGCATGGTACGCGTGGGCGAAGAAGCCGGCGCCCTGCCCCGCGTGATGACGGACCTCGCCGACCTCCTCGAACACGAGGATGAAGTGCGCGGTGAGGTCCTCGCGGCCATCGCCTACCCCGCGTTCGTCCTCGGCTTTGGTGTGTTCACGGTCATCCTGCTGCTCACCGTCGTCCTGCCGCGCCTCTTCGACATGATGCGGGAAATGCTGCCCGTGCTCCCGCTGCCCACGCTCATCCTGCTCCAACTCAGCGAAGCACTCGGCCGCTTCTGGCCCGGGCTCTTGCTCGCCCTCGGTGGCCTGGTCTACGGCGCACGGCGTGCCCTCCGTTCCCCCCGCGGCGCCGAGGCTTGGGACGACCTCCGCCTGCGCCTCCCCCTGGTCGGACCGGTGTTCCGCGCCGCGGCCCTCGGCCGGTTCGCCCGCACCTTGGGCACGCTCGCCCGCAGCGGCGTCTCGCTGCTCCCTGCGCTTCGCATCGTCGAGGAAACCCTCGGCAACCGCGTGCTCGCCCGGCAGGTCGCCCGGGTGGCCGAGGAAACCCGCGGCGGCGATTCCCTGGCCACGCCGCTGCGCAAGCTCGGCCTCTTCCCCAAGGGCGTCATCCAGATGATCGAGGTCGGTGAGGAAACCGGCAAACTCGATGAGATGTTGCTCAAGATCGCGGTGCTCGAAGAACGCCACCTCCGCGCCCGCACCCGCACCCTGATCTCGCTGCTCGCGCCCGCCCTGATCCTCGTCGTCGGTGCCCTGGTCGGGTTCATGGTGATCGCCATCCTCCTCCCCATTTTCCGGCTCAGCCGGGCCGTCTACTGAACCCCCCTATGAACCTCCTGCCCTCCACCGTCCCCCGTCCAAACCACCGTGTGGTGCGGGCTTCCAGCCTGCACCTTCCCCGATCCGGCTGCCGGTGTTCCCCGCGCCGGCTGCCTCCCGGCTTCACGCTGATCGAGATCATGGTCGTGGTGATCATCCTCGGCATCCTGGCCGCCACCATCATCCCCCAGTTCATCGGCACCACTGACGACGCCAAGATCAGCGCCGCCAAAGCCCACATCGCGGAGCTCGAATCCGCCCTCGAACGTCTCAACCTCCATCTCGACCGCTACCCCCACCACCGACGAAGGCCTCAGGCTGCTCGTCACCCCGCCCGCCACCGACGCCGCCAAGTGGCGCGGCCCCTACGTCAAACAGGTCCGCAACGATCCCTGGGGCGAGCCTTACCAATACCGCTGCCCCGGCCTCCATCACACCCAGAGCTTCGACCTCTGGTCCCGCGGCGCCGACCGCGCCGACGGTGGCGAAGGGAAGAACGCCGACCTCGGCAACTGGTAGGATGAAGCTGCGCGTGAAGTTGTGGTGCGGGCTTCCAGCCTGCCCTCCCCACCCACGACCACCCGGTTTTACCCTGATCGAGTTGCTGGTCGTCATCACCCTCATCGCCATCCTCTCCGCTGCCATCCTGCCCGAGATGCGCGGCACCTACACCCACGCCACCCTCCGTGCCGCCGGTCGGGACCTCGCCAACCTCTGCGCCCTCGCCGCCAGTCGCGCCGTCAGCTTCAACCAGGTTCACCGCGTCCACCTCGATCCGGCCACCGGCCGTTTCCGCCTCGAACAACGTCCCCGCGCCTCCCGCCGCGACACCGCCTTCGTCCCCGTCCGTGGCGTCCCCGGCGTCAACGGCCAGCTCGACCCCCGCCTCACCGCCCGCATCGCCACCCGCCCCGATGCCTCCGACGCCAGTCCACCGACCCGCCCGCCGTCGCCCCTCGACGGATCCACCGCCGAAGACCTCCCTGCCGACGCGCTCGTGTTCTACCCGGACGGCACGGCGGATCCCGGAGCCATCCTCCTGCAACACCGGGACGGTTCCCGTCTCCTCCTGCGCGTGAACCCCGCTACCGCGCGCGTCCGCATCTCCGACGGGACCCCACCATGAGACCCCCGCGCGTCAGTCCCGGCTTTTCCCTCATCGAGGTGCTCTGCGCGATTCTCATCCTCGGCGTCGGCCTCGTCGGCCTCACCGAAGGGATCACCGGCGCCTTGCGCACCGGCCGCGAAGCCCAACGCCACACCGCCGCCGTCCTCTACGCCGCCGGCCTGCTCGAGAACCTCCGCGCTGAAGGCTACCTCACCGAGGGATCGACCGAGGGCGACTGCGGCGCCGGCCTGGTCCCCTGTCGTTGGCGCCAGACCCTTGCGCGCACCGACCTCGACGGGCTCTTCGACGTCACCATTGTCATCGAAGATCCTCGCACGGCACACGCGGTCATGACCCTCCAAACCCTGCTCTTCGAGGTCCCCACCACCTCCCGACTCACCCCCCGCCGAGCGCGACGCCGAGCGCCGACGCCGGGCCACCCCGGCCTCCCCGCTGATGCACCTCGCCTCCCCCCACGCACGCCCACCGCCTCCGCGGCTTCACCCTGATCGAACTCACGATCAGTGCCGCGCTCATGGCGCTCATCCTCGGGGCCGCGTACCTCTGCCTGCACGCCGGCATGTCCGCGCAGCGCCTGCTCGATCCCCGCCTCGAAGCCACCCAGTACGCCCGCGTCGCCCTCGACCGCCTCACCGCCGACCTCCGCGGCGCCTGCCCCCTTGATCCCGACTTCGAGTTCATCGGTCTGAACCGCACCCTCCGCCAGGCCGAGGCGGACAACCTCGACTTCGCCACCCTCAACCACACGCCCCGCCACCCCCGGCGAAGGCGACTTCTGCCAGACCAGTTACTTCGTCGAACCCGACGCCCGGACCGGTGAACTCGTGCTCTGGCGCCGCCGCAATCCCCGCATCGGCCTCGACGCCTTCACCGGCGGCGCTCGCGAGGAATCGCGCGCGGCCTTCGCCGCCTCAACTTCGAGTACTTCGACGGCTTCGACTGGTACGACTCCTGGGGCGACGCCGAGGACGCCGCCCGTCGGCCGACTCCAACCGACGCCGCACCAACCTCAGCGGTCTGCCCGACGCCGTCCGCATCACCATCGCCTTCGCTCCCACCGCGCCGCGCGGGCCGCCCGCTGTCCCCCCCGCCGACACCGGAACGACCGCCGAAGAACCACCGCTGGTCTTCCAGACGGTCGTCCGCCTTGCCGTCACCGCGACCCGTTCCTCGAGCAGCGGAACCACCCTCCGCACCGAACCCATCCCCGGGGCCAGCCCCACTCCGGGCGCGCCTGTCAACCCCACCCGCTGACCCCATGCGTGCCTCCCCCGAACTTCCGCCAGCGCCCGGCTCGATCCTCGTGAGTCTCCTCTGGTGCCTGGCCCTCCTGTCCCTGCTCGTCCTCGGCCTGCTCCACTCGGCCCGACTCGACCTCCAGATCGCCCGGCACCATGCCGACCGGATCCAGGCCCGCTACCTCGCCCTCGCGGGCGTCGAGCGCGCCACGGCTCTGCTCTACCACGACGCCCGCGAGCGCAGCCGCTCCGCCCAGAGCCACCGCGGTACCCTCTTCAACCAGCCTGCCCAGTTCCGCGACATCCCCCTTGGCCGCGGTTCCTACCGCATCCTCCGCGGGGGTCAACCCGACGAAGGCGGCGGCCCGGTCTTCGGCGTCAGCGACGAAGAAAGCCGCCTCAATCTCAACACCGCCGACGCCGACATGCTCAGCCGGCTCCCTTCATCACCCCCGACCTCCCGCCCGCCATCCTCGACTGGCGCGACCCCGACAACGCCGTCACCCCGGCGGCGGCGCTGAGCAGGATTACTACGCCGGCCTCCAACCGCCTCGCCTCCCGCGCAACGGACCCTTCTACAGCGTCCGCGAGCTCCTCCAGGTCCGCGGCATCCCCCCGAACGCTTCTGGGGCGACGACCCCCGCGGCACCGGCCTGCCGCCCTCCGCCGATGCGGACGACGATGAACCGCTCCCCGGAGCTGCAGCCCTCGGTGAACCCCCCGGCTGGGTGTCGCTCCTCACCGTCCATTCCGGTGTCCGCAACCTGAACGCCGCCGGCCAGGAACGCATCGCCCTCTCCACCGCCGATGAAGCCGCCCTTACTGCCGTCCCCGGGGTCACGGCTCCCATCGCCAGGGCGATCATCGCGCATCGCGCACAGAACCGCTTCAACAGCATCGCCGATCTCCTCGACGTCCGTGCCGCCCCCGCCTCCCGGCGAGACGCCCGTCGTCCCGCCGCAACTCCCGGCTCAGGCTGTGCCCGCCCCGAACTTCCCTGTCTTGGACATGCCGGCTCCCGGCCAGGCCCCTGGAGGCCCACCTGTGATCGACCAGGCCCTGTTCCTCGAACTCGCCGACTCCTTCACCACCAGCGACGAATCCCTCGAATCCGGCCTCATCAACGTCAACACCGCCGGCGTCGATGTCCTCGTCTGTCTCCCGGGCGTCTCCGTGAACTTGCCCACGCCATCATCGCCTTCCGCCGCTCCAACGGCTTCCTCGCCAACGTCGGCTGGCTCCTCCGCGTTCCCGGCATGACCCCCGACACCCTCAAAGCCATCGCCCCCCGCGTCACCACCCGCTCGGAGACCTTCCGCATCCTTGCCGAAGGTCGGATCAAGTCATCCGGCGTCCGCCAACGCCTTCAGACCGTCGTGCGGGTCGGCTTGTCCGACGTTGAAACCCTGGCCTATCGGGAGGACGACTTGTGAATGCCCTGTCCTGGCTCAACGCCCCGCCCCTCTGCCTCCACCTCACGCCGGACACTCTCGCCCTCCTCGACGCCGGGCGAACCCGGACTTGGTCGCTCGAACGGACTCCCCAAGGCGATCTCACGTCGGCTTGCCTTCAGCGCATCCAATCGGAGTTGCCCGCCGCCCTCGACCGGAAGCCCTGGCAGCCCCAGCGTGAAACCTGGTGCGCCCTGCCCGCCGGCGGCGTCGTGCTCCGGCGATGGTCTCTCCCGCGCGCCGCGGCCAGCGAACTCCCCCGCCTCCTCCGCCTGCAGATCGAGACCGAACTGCCGCTGGCCCCTGACGACCTGGCCTGGGGCTGGCTTCCCTCGGCGACCAGGACGGTCGTCAGGAAATCCTGGTCGCGGCGGTCAAACGCGACACCATCGGGGGAGTACGAGCAACTCCTTGGCCGCTGCGGTCTCCGCCCCGCCTTCACCCTGGCCGCCCTGGTCCGCGAGGCCCTGCTCCCCGCCTCCCGACCCTGTGGTGCGGGCGTCTCGCCTGCACCGGAGGCCGCCCTTGCCTCGGAAGGTGGTGCGGGCGTCCCCCGGCACCCCACTCGCGTCCTGGGGCTCTCGTCGACCCGTCCCGTGCCCTCCCCGGTTCCCGGCTTGCCATCGGCCTCACCCAGTCCGAATGGCTCCTCGTCGACGACCGCGGCCCCCGCCAACTGCGCGCCTTGCCGTGGGGCGAACAGGAACTCCTCCGCGCGCTCGTCGCCCAGGCAGGACTCAGCCCGAGGCCGCGGCTGCCGAAATCGCCAGCCTGCAAGCCAACCCCGAGCCCGATCTCCGCTCCCGCCCCGCCCTCGCCCGCGCACTCGACGAAGCCCTGGACCGGCTGCTCCCTGGCTGCCGACTGCCCAACTCGGCCCCCGTCTCGGGCTCAGCGGCTCCCTCGCCACCGCCCCGGCCTTCCGCGCCGCCCTGGCCAACCGCCTCGGCCCCGCGGTCATCTGCGAACCCTTGGAGCGTGCCCCCGCCGACCCGGGCTCGGCCACCCTCCGCGGTCTCGCGCGGCTGCTCCACTCCTCCTCTGACCCTGTGGCGCAAGCTTCCAGCCTGCCTCTGCCTGAGCGTGTGGTGCGGGCTTCCAGCCTGCAGTCGCACCAACTTGGGACGGAAGCGTCCCCCAACCTGCTCGCCGCCGTCTGCTACCGCCGCTCCCCATCCTCACCCCCAAACCCGATCGCTCCGCCACCCTCCTTCGTCTCCAGGTTCATCCGCTCGAACTTCCCTCCCCTTTGAGCCGTCCCGCGCCCCGCCGCTGGGCGCTGACTGCGGCTTGCCTCCTGCTGGCGCTACTCGCCCTGCCCTATCTTGAAGCCTGGGTGCTTCAACCCCGCCTCGCCGCCCGCCTCGCCGCGCTCAAGTCCCTCGAAAACCGGCTTCTTCTCACCGAGCGCGAGCACGGCTTCCTCCGCCATCTCCGTCAAACCAGGATGCCCCATCTCGAGACGCTGCTGGTCCTGGCCCGAACCGTCCCGCCCGGCACGCAACTCGAGTCCCTGACCCTCAACCGCCAGGGCGAGCTCACCCTGAGCGTCACGCTCCGCCCGCCCGGCGACGTCACCGGCTTTCGTTCGCGGCTCGCCGATTGCGGCTTCTTCTCCTCCGTCACTCTCGAGGAGCAAGGCATGGGTGCTGATCGCCAGAAAATCCAGGCCCGCCTCCGTGCCCAGATCCGGCCCCGCGCCGCCTGGGAGAACCTTCCCTTGCTCGGCACCAACGACCCGCCCGGCCAGGCCACCAGCCCGGGCCAACCCATGCCGTTCCCAGGCTTTCCCGGCGAAATGCCGATGCCAATGCCGATGCCGATGCCCGGCCCTTCACCGTTCCCCGGCCCTCCTGCGGGACCCGTTGCCATGCCCCCACCGGGCGCACCGCCATCCCCCGGCCCGCACCGAGTCCGGGTCCGGACCTCGTGCCTGTTCCCCCAGGGCGCCACCCTTTCTCCGGGCGGGCCGCCGTCGACGATCACCGTGCCCGCGCCCGTCCCCGTCCCGCCCGTTCTGAACCCGCGCTGAACCCATCCCATGCGCCCGCTCACTGACCGCGAACGACGCACCCTCCGCCTCGGCGGCCTCGGCCTGCTCGTTTACCTCCTCCTCTTCTTCGGCCTCCAGGCCTGGAAACACGGGGAACGCCGCCGTGCCCAGTACGACACGCTCCGCCGCGAGGCCGCCGCCTGGAACAACCGCCTCGAGGTCCACCAAACCCGCCTCACCGCCACCCGCGACCTCATGGAGCTGCTGCGTCTCGACCCCGCACAACTCTCCCGCACCACGCTCGTGGCCCAGGCCAGCGCCAATCTCCAGCAAGCCGCCCGCATGGGCGGTGTCCAGCTCACCTCCATCCGCGAAACCCCGGCCCGCACCGCCGGCCCCGACCTCAGCTCCATCCAGCTCGAGGCGATGGGCCCCGCCGTCGGCGTCCTCCGATTCCTCCAATCGCTCGATCGCCTCGGCGTTCCCTTGATCACCGACTCCCTTCAGCTCGCCCCGCTCCAGCCGGGCGCCGGCCAGCTCAAGCTCAATCTCACGCTGATCATCCCCGACTTCGACAACTGGAAACCCACCGACGGGAGGCCCGATGCTTGACCGTGCTGAGCCCATCCTGAAGTTCGTCTGCGCCGCCCTCGCCGCGCTCCTGCTCCTCCAGGTCGTCGGCGTCCTGCGCCGCCTGAACCCGCTTCGCCACTCGACGATCCCCGAACCCCCGACGTGGTCTCCCCAGCCGCGCCGACCCCCACCAACCCGCCGGCCGGCCGACCCGGCCCCAGAGCCACCCCCGCTGCGATGTCCCCCGCCGGCAACCCTGCCCCGGCCGTGCTCGCCCCCGGCATGCTGTCTCCGGCTATGCCCGCCCCGGCATGCCGTTCCCCGGCAGGCCAGGCCACGGTGGTCCTCCCGGCCCTGCGCTGCCGCCCGAAACCCAGGCCCGCCTGGATCGCGTCATCCAAAGCGAACTCCTCGGCCCCGTCATGCGTCCCCCGCCCATGGCCCTCCTCGGTATCGCCGGCCAGGACGTCCTCTTCCGCGGACCCAACGGCCAGACCGGCCTCGTCCGCGAAGGCGGCGAACTCGGCGGCGTCCACATTGTCCGGATCGGCACCAATCGCGTGCTTGTCCGCGAAGGCACCGAACTCAAAGAACTCACGATCTTCGGCGGCATCGGCGGTGAAAGCCTGATGCCCAAAGGAAAGGGAAGCCACTCCGTGAACCACGTTCCCCACTCCACCCGCGCGTCCCTCCAGTCCGGTGCCCGGGTTTCCTCCCCACCGACTGTGACCCGCCTGCCGACACTCGCCCTGCTGTCTGCGCTCACCGTCTGCTGGGTCGGTTGCGGTCCCGGTCCCACTTCACCCGAAGCCGCCGGAACCGCAGAGGACACCAACGCCCCGGTGGCCGCCACCGCCACCAACCTCCCCGCGTCCGGCACCAACGCCCCGCCGCCCGGTGCGACCAACGTCGTCACCCCGCTCCCCGGCGCCGCCAACCTCGCTGGGTTCCCTCCGGCATGGTCCCGCCCGGCGTCCCCGTCCCGCCCGGCACGCTCACACCCGCCGACCCCGCCGAGGGCATCCAGATCGCTTTCCAGGGCGCCCGGGTCGACATGATCGTCCAGTGGCTCGCCCAGAACACCGGCAAGACCGTCGTCAAACACCCGCGCGTCCAGTGTCAGTTGACCATCGTCAGTTCGAAGAAGGTCTCCGTCCGCGAGGCCCTCGAGCTCGTTTACCGCGCCCTCGCCCTCGAAGGCTTCAACGTCATCGAAACCCGCAACTCCATCCTCCTGGTCCCCGAAGGCCAGGACCTCAAGCTCTCCCCGGAAATCCTCACCGCCGCCAGCGCCGACATCCCCGAAGGCCGCCAGCGGATCATGAAGATCTTCCCCACCACCCACGTCCCCGCTGCCGAGCTGCGTGACAAGATCCGCGGCCTCCTTTCCGAACGCGGCACCGCCGAGGCCGACGAACGCGCCGGCACCCTCATCGTGACCGACTTCAACGAAAACCTCCGCCTCGTCGCCGAGTTGCTTGCCGAGTTCGACGTCGTCTCGGTGGGCGATACCACCGTGGAGATCTTCCCGATCAAGCACGCCGAGGTCGACGAACTCGCCAACCTCATCGGCCTCATCCTCAACGCCCAGACCGGCAGTGGCAGCGGCGCCTCCGCCGCCGCTATCCGCGCCGCCAGTCCGATGCCCATCGGCGGCCCTCCCGGAATGCCCGGAATGCCGTCCGGCGGACCTTCGCCCTCGCCCAGCCCCGGACCATCCGCCAGCCCCACGCCGTCCGGGGCGGCTCTTCCCAGATCCGTCTCTGGCCCGACCGCACCGCCAATCGTCTCATCGTGGCCGCCCCCGTTCCCGCATCGCCGACGTCCGCCGCCTGGTCGAACTCCTCGACACCGACCGCCCCGGCGACGTCACCGTGCGTGTCCTCCCGCTCAAACACGTGGCCGCCGCGGATCTGGTCAAGGAGGTCCAACCCCTCTACCAGAAGCTGAACGTGCGCAGCCCGAAGGGAATCCGTCGAAATCGCCGCCAACGAACGCTCGAACTCCCTCATCATCCTTTCGAGCGAATCCAGCTACAAACTCGTCAGCGAGTTCGTCGCCTCCCTCGACACCGCCGATGCCCAGGAGAAGGTGATCCGGACCTTCCCCCTCAAGAACGCCGATGCCCAGGACGTCGCCAAACAGCTCCAGACGCTCCATCAGGACGCCGAAAGCACCTCCCCCTACCGCTACATCTACTTCGGAGGCGACAGCAGCCAGCGTTCCTCCAAGAAGTTCAGCGTCGTCGCCGATCGGCGCCGCAACTCCATCGTCGTGCAGGCCCCGCCCGCCCAGATGGAAGGCCTCGCCCGCATGATCCGCGAGCTCGACGAGCCCGTCGCCGACGACGCCCTCGCCCCCGCATCTTCGCCCTCAAGTACGTCAGCGCCGTCGACATCGAGGATGTCCTCAACCAGCTCTTCCTCCGCCGCACCGACCGCCGCCCGTACTGGTACTACGACGAGTTCGAGTCCGACTCGACCTCCGCGGACCGCGACGTCGGCCGCCTCTACGGCAAGGTCCGCATCACCAGCGAACCCTACTCGAACACCCTCATCGTCACCTCTAACTCGAAGGAAAACCTGGCCGTCGTCGAGGACATCCTCAAACAGCTCGACGTCCCCTCGCAGGCCGGCGAAACCACCGTCCGCGTCGCGCTCCGCTTCGCCAGCGCCGCCAGCCTCGCCAGCAATCTCAACATCCTCTTCGCAAAAAACGGGTCCCCGCCGCTCCGCCCCGCCCAGCCCCAGGCCGCGCCCAACGCCCTGCAACCCCAGCCGCAGACCCCAGCACCGGCGTCCCCGCCCAGAGCAGCTTCGAGCTCAGCCTCGAGTCCCGCGGCGAGGGTTACTACCCCCTGGCTCGGCGGCCAGCCCGACAGCCCCCGCGGCACCGACGGCCGCACCACCACCCGCCAGGTCAGCGACCTCGTCGGCCGCGTCCGCGTCGTCCCGGACGAACGCAGCAATGCCCTGCTCATCTCCGCCAACCTCCACCTCCTCCCCCAGATCACCCGCCTCATCGAGGAGCTCGACGCCCCCACCGCCCAGGTCCTCATCGAGGCCCGCATCCTCGAGGTCAGCACCGAGAAGCTCGACCGCCTCGGCGTCCGCTGGTCACCCGATGGCAGCCAGGTCTTCTCCGGCGATGACTACGAGAACTCGATCCTCGGATCCACCCGCGGCCGCTACACCACCGGTTACGGCGGCAAGACCGAAGTGAACACCCCCTGCCGGCGATGCCGCCTCGATGATCACCACCCTCCGCTCCGGCGTCCTGAGCTCCACCATCAACCTGGACGTCCTCGTCCAGTTCCTGCGCAAGACCACCGACGCCACCGTCCTTGCCGCCCCCCAGATCAACATCGCCGACAACGAGCTCGGCCGTCTCTTCGTCGGCCAGCAGGTCCCCTTCATCGACCGCAGCCAGAGCACCGATGTCGGCGGCCTCGTCCAGAGCTTCGAGTACAAGCTCGTCGGCGTCATCCTCGAGGTCACCCCCGCATCAACAACGCCGGCGAAGTCTCCCTCCGCATCCGTGCCGAGTCCTCCGCCATCGTCCCCGGCCAGACCGTCCTCGGCGGCGCCGTCGTCGATACCCGCAACTTCCGCACCGACGTCACCACCAAGGACGGCGAGATCCTCGTCCTCGGCGGCATCATCCAGAAACAGATCTCCGACACCATCCGCAAGGTGCCCGTGCTCGGTGACATCCCCGGTCTGGGCTGGGCCTTCAAGAAGAAGGACAAGACCGCCCGCAACGTCGAGCTCATGGTCTTCCTGCGTCCCAAGATCACCCGCACCCCGGCCGAGGCCCGCAAGCTCCTCGAGGACCTCGACACCACCGCGCCGCTGATCGCCCCCTGGAAAGAAGGTGGGTTCCCGACCAGCTCGAGCGACACCGGCAAACCACCCGAACCCCCCGCCACCTCGCCGTAGGAGTCGAGGTGACGAGACTCAACCTTGGCGTGAGCCTCCTGACGTCGTCTCCTACGGTGGCTGACCGGTAGGAGTCGAGGTCACGAGACTCTGCAATCCCCCTTGCCGGCGGGGGAGCGGCGACGCAGCCTTCGGCCGCCTATGCTGGAAGCTGTCACCGCTTTTTCAACGCCACTTCGGCACGGTTCCCACCCAGATGGTCCGCGCGCCCGGCCGCCTCGAGCTCCTCGGCAACCACACGGACTACAACGAGGGCCTCGTCATGGCCCTCGCCGTCGACAAGGACGTCTTCCTGGCCGGGGCGCCCCGTCACGACCCCCAGGTCGAGGTCATCTCGACGGCCTTCCCCGGCGCCGTCCGGTTCGCACTGGACGGCATCGCCAAGGACGCCTCCGCGCCGTGGGCCGACTACGTCAAGGGCGTGCTGCTCGAGCTGCAGCGTCGCGGCGTGCCGTTGCGTGGGTTCAACGTGGCCATCCACAGCACCATCCCGCTCGGTGCGGGCCTGAGCAGTTCAGCCGCCTTGCTGGTCAGCACCGCCTTGCTGGCTCGCAAGCTCTCGCCTTACTCGCTGGCGCCCGACGGGGCGGGTACGCCCCTGCCGCCGTTTGGCAACGGCGAACTCCCCGCCCTGGGAACGGCGGAGAAGCTGGCGTTGGCGAAGCTCTGTCAGGCGGCGGAGAACCGGTTCGTGGGCGTGAACTGCGGCCTGCTGGACCCTCTGTCGTCCTTGTTTGGCCGGGCCGACCACGTGATCCTGATCGACTGTCGAGACCTCACGGTCGCCCACACGCCGCTGCACCCCGATCTGGCGGCGGTGGTGTGTCACTCGGGCGTGCGTCATGCCCTGGTGGGAGGCGAGTACAACGATCGCCGGCGAAGCTGTGAAGCGGCGGCCCGTGCCCTGGGTGTGCCGTCCTTGCGCCACGTCAGTCTCGACGGATTGGCGGCGGGCCGCGCGAAGCTGTCAGCGCACGAGTACGAGTGCGCGTTGCATGTGGTGGGGGAGAACGACCGCGTGACGCGCGGCGCCGCGCGGCTGCGTGCCGGCGAGTTCGAGGCCTTTGGCCAACTGCTTTACCAAAGCCACGAGAGTTCCCGGCTGAACTTCCGCAACAGTTGTCCCGCGCTGGACGTGCTGGTCGAGCTGGCCAAGGGACAGCCGGGTTGTCTGGGGGCGCGGCTGACCGGCGGCGGCTTCGGAGGCGCCACGCTCAACCTGGTCCGACGCGAGGCGGTCGGGGCGTTCCGGGAAGCGGTGGAGGCCGCGTACGAGCAACGGACGGGACAACGGCTCGAGTCGTGGGTGTGCCGGGCGGTGGACGGGGCGGCTTGACCCCCCCAAAGCTCGTAGGAGTCGAGGTGACGAGACTCAACCCTGGCGTGAGCCTCCTGACGTCGTCTCCTACGGGGGTTGATTGGTAGGAGTCGAGGTGACGAGACTCAACCTGGCGTGAGCCTCCTGACGTCGGCTCCTACCCATCCCTCCCCTCAGCCAACCTGCGGTCGACAGATCTCGCCGGCATCCGGCTGCCGCATCCGGTCGTACAGCTTCCAGAACTTCTCCCAGTAACCTTCCGCCCGGGGATCGAGCTTCGGAATACCCGCTACCACACACCCCGTGTACGGCCACGCACTCACCTCGGTCACCAACCCGGCGCGTACCGGGTTCGCGGCAACGTAGAAACAGACCCGTGCGAACGCCTCCTGCGCCCGTTGTTCCGAACGCAGCACCTCATCCTGCGCCTGGGGTTGGAATCTGGCCGGCGCCAGAGCCGGCTCGAGGTGCGTCCGTAAGAACGCCATCCCGTTGAGTTGGTCGGTCTCTCGACGCAGCCCCATCCAGACCAGGTGCAGGTGGTCGGGCATGAGACAGTACACCGGGCACACCAACCCCTCGCGCGCCGCGACGTGCAGCGACAGTTCGCGGAACCACCGATGAAACCCCGGACCGAGCCAACCGCGGGCGCGATCAAACGTGGTGAGGGTCCAGAAAACAACCGCATCGCCTTGATAATGCTCACGCGGCAAACGCGGGAGATAGAACCGGCGATTGAGAGGATCCCGCGAAGGCTTCAACTGCCGATCGACCCAGGTTCGAAGGGGCGGTACGACGGCCGTGGTTGGGGTCGGTTGGGTTTGAGCCTCCTCACGTCGGCTCCTACGGTTCGGTTCCGCGACGTCGGGGGTAATCTCTTGCGCCATCCGGTCGTCCATGCGACCGAGATTACGACCACCGGTTCTCCCGCCCACGACAAAGCCAGGGAACTGCCGGCAAAAGGGGGGTGAGCCTCCTGACGTCGTCTCCTACGGCGGTGGGTCGGTAGGAGTCGAGGTGACGAGACTCAGCCCTGGGGGTGAGCCTCCTGACGTCGTCTCCTACGGCGGCGGGTCGGTAGGAGTCGAGGTCACGAGACTCAGCCCTGGCGTGAGCCTCCTGACGTCGTCTCCTACGGTGGCGGGTCGGTAGGAGTCGAGGTCACGAGACTCAACTCCTGGCGTGAGCCTCCTGACGTCGGCGCCTACGGGGGTGACGGCCAGTCGGTCCTCGTTCCGGTCGGGCTTCATCAGCACACCCTGCTCCTTGTAGGGCTTGAGGATGAAATGGGTGGCCGTTGAGAGCACGCCCTGGATGGTAGCCAGCTTCTGCGCCACGAACAGGGCCACCTGGCGGAGGTCGGTTCCCTCCACCTCCACCAGCAGGTCGTACGCGCCGGACATGAGATAGCACGAGCGCACCTCGCCGTAGCGGGCGATGCGCTCGGCGATCCGGTCAAAGCCGCCTTCGCGTTCGGGCGTGATCTTCACCTCGATCACCGCGCGCACACTGTCCACGCCGAGCTTCTCCTCGTTGAGGACCGTCCGGTAACCAAGGATGACCTGATCCTTTTCGTACGCACGGATGCGCATGGTGACCTCGGCCTCGGGGAGGCTTAGCAAGGCCGCCAGTTGGGCCGGCGAGAGCGCGGCATTGTCGCGGAGCAGTTGGAGCAACGGATCCATGGCGGCAGGCTAGAAGAGGTTGCGCCGGCCCGCACGGCTTTTTTGGGGGCCGCGCCGCGAAGGCCGGTCGCGCGAAGAGGTCGCGCCGGCGCCTGTCCGCAGCCCACCGTACGCTGGCGCGCTTAAAACACTCCCTCACTTTCACCGGGTCACGTTCTCATGGTAATCGCCACGCCAGCGTATGGGCGGTTACAGATTGGCTTTCGACGTTCGCACGAACCTTGCCAGGCGGGGCCGTGGCTCACGGCAGGCCGGGTCTTGCTCGGTGCGGCGGTCCTCGCCGCGGTCTATCTCGGGGTGGCCGCGCATCGTCAGGCCGCGTTGCCGGGGTGCCAGAGCGGTTGCGACGAAGTGCTGGGGAGCCGCTGGAGCCACGTGGGAGGCGTCCCCGTCTCCTGGCCCGGGGCACTCGTGTACGCGGCCCTGCTCGCCTTGTCGGGAGGATTCGCGCGGTTTCGCGTCGGCGGAGGCGTGTGGGCGGCGCTGGCGTTGTCGTGGCTGGTGCCGCTGGCGGCGCTGTGGTTTGTGGCGGTGCAAGCGCTGCTGCTGGGAGCTTTTTGTCCTTGGTGCTGTGGCTGTCATCTGGCGGCTTCGCTCGGGGTGGCGGCCCTCTGGCTGGCACGGGCGCAAGCCGGCGGGTCGGCGGGTGGCTTTCGCGCCTGGGCGCGCGAAGCGCGGCTGCCGGTCGTCGGCGCCGCAGGGTTGGTGGTTGTGCTTGGCTTGAGTCAGGGACTGCTGACTCCGCTCGAGCCGGCCGCGACGCGGGAATTGGGTTTGCCGCCGGCGGTGGATCGGGTCACGGGCGCGAGCGGCGGCCGACGGGTCGTCTCGATCTACGGCGAACAAGTCCGGGCCGGGGAACTGCCGTTGCTGGGCCGTCTCGAGGCGCCGCATCTGGCCCTCGGTCTCTTCGACTACACCTGCCACCACTGTCGCCGGTTGCACCTCACCCTCGAAAGCCTGGTGACGAGCCCCGCGGGGCGCGCTTCGCCGCGGTTGAGTTGCCGGCCGCCCGCGACGAGCAGGGGCGCGACATCCACCGGCTGTTGCTCGCGCTTTGGCGCACCCATCCGGCCGCGCACCGGCGCGTGGTGGAAGGCCTCTTACACGGCCGGATTGCCGCCCTGCCGGCGGCGGTTCAGGAGGCGGCGGTTGAGGCGGTCGGGGAGGCGGGGTTGGCGGCCGCCCGACAAGCCCACGGACCGTGGATCGAGAAGCAACTGAGCATGGCGGCGGCGATTCAGGCCGGGAACGTCCAACGCACCGGCGCGCGCGGGTTGCCTCAGTTGGTGCTCGGTTCACGTGTCCTCTTCGGCAGTCTGCCCGAGGAGCGGTTGCTTGCGTGGTTCCATGAAACCGTCAACCCGGAGGCCGCGCAGCTCGCCGGTGGACTCGTGGCTCCCACGCCGGCGGCGGCACCGACGACTTTCGAATCGGCGCGCCAACGGCTGGAGGCAAGAGGCGCGGACGCAGCGGCCGCTGCGGCCCAGGAACGGGAAGAAGCCCGCCGCGAACCGAACCCGCCAGGGGGCGGCCCGCCCGGCCTGGTGCTGCACCCGCAAGCGTTGGTATTGACGACCGAAGAGCTGTCCCGCCACACGCGTCGCGCCGTTCTACTGCGGTCGGCCCAGCCGGGCTTGGCCTTCCGGATCCTGTCCGTGGAGCTCGCGCCGGCCCTGGTGCAGGCAGGGGTGACTGCGACCGTTCGTCCGCTCTCTTCCGGTCGCGGGTACCTGGTGGACTTTGCTTTTCCCGGCGATTTCCGCCTGGCTGCGGAGAACCCGGCGGTGGTGGTCTTGCGCACCGACCAACCCGGCCCCGCCTCGGCCTGGTCGATTCCCATCGAAGTGCGCACCTCGCGCGCCGCCGCGACTTCCCACTCGGCGGGGCCCGCAGTCACACGCGGGACGGACAGGCTCCGCCCATCGTAAAGCGCCTGGAGTGCGGGGGTTCACCCCCGCTTTTCGAGTTCGATTCGTAGCGCCCTTTGACCCGGCACCGCCACGCTGCCTCCGGAAGAGCCGTTGAACCCCTGCAACCCTTGGACCTCCCATGAACCCGACCCCGCCACAACCTCAACCGGATCCCCGCGCCGGGGTGACCCTCTGCCGGGCTTGGACCCGGCGTGTGCCCTGCACAGCCTGGCTGGCCCTGGTTGCTGTCGCGTGCGCAGGATTTCGTGCGGCCGCCCAGGTCAACCCCGACCCGGGCAGCGGGCTCCGCATCGAGTTCCGCACCGCCTACAACTTCGTGGTCGACTCGAACGTCAAGACACCGGCGACCTACGCCCCCACCTCGGCCTACATCGGCGCCCGCGTCTGCAACGACGGCACCGAGCCCCTGACCGATGTCGTCGTCTCCATCGGCAACCACGCGGCCAACACCCCCGGTGTCTACCCCATGGTCACCCATGCCGGCGACCGGCCCTACACGGGGACCTTCGCGTTGCGCCACCTCGGCGGCCGCCTCGGGACAGCGGATGCCATCCGGGACATCGGCTCGCTGGCCCCCGGCGAATGCCGTTCGCAGTTCTGGCTGGTCACCTACCCGCGCATGGATTCGGAAACCATCGACGACCCCGACTGGAACGATGGAGAGATCGGCGTGCCCGTCTGGGGTGAGGCGCGACGGCCGGAAGACGACCTGGTGCTGCGCTACGACCTCTGGGCCACCGGCCGGAAAGCCGGCGTGCCGGTGTCCGCCTGGGACTCGCGGACGGCCACCATGCGCAACCAGCTTTCGGCCATGGCCAACAAGATCTGGCCCAACACCGCCAGCAAAGTCCCGTCGCAATACCTGGACCTGGTGGAGAGCCCGCTGGGTTGGGGCGTGCTCGAAAGCGGCGGCACCGCCAATCTGCTCCCCGGCCAGACCTTCACCCTCCAGGGCATCTGGTACGACTTCGGCGTCGTGAACCAGGGCTTCGACAACAACGGGGACCTCGTCCCCGATTACAACGTATGGATGCAGCCCATCGGAGATCCGGCCTTCTTCGATCCCGGCTGCTTCCGACTGGCCCGTGCGCGCGGCCTGCTCATCGTCAAACTCAACGATGGCACCGACCAGCTCATCCCCTTCGAGGACCAGCTCTACTTTGAGAACCTCCCGCCCAACAACCGCGGCGTCATCGGCGTGGTCTACTACAGCTTCCTCGCCCTCAACGCCCCCTGTCTCTCCTACCTCAGCCCCTACCAGGAGGCCGCGTCGGGTCGCGACAACGAGAAGTTCAACGCCGACTTCGGCGTGCTCTCTGGACCCGCTGCGCCCCCGCCCGTGGCCCTGCCTTCGGCCACCCTGACCAAGACCGGCTCGCCCAACCCCGTCACCCCCGCGGGACAGGGCGCGCCCGCGTCGAACGGGCTGGTTACCTGGACGCTCGACTTCGTGAACACCTCGACTGTCCCCCTGGGCAACCCGGCGCTCAACGCGCCTGTCGTGATCCGCGACGCCATCCCGGCGGGTACGACTTACGCCGCGGGTTCGGCCACGGCCAACGTGCCCGGGGGCGCGGCGGTGCGCTACTCGACGGATGGCGGCGTGAGCTTCAGCACAGGGGAGCCCGCGCCCGCCAGCGCGGTCACCCACGTCGAGTGGTGGCTGCTCGAGCCGTTGGCCGTGGGCGGCACCGGTGCGGTCAGCTTCCAGGTGGTCGTCCCTGGAACCTACGTCGGCGTCACGGTTCCGAACACAGCCCACCTCCGGATCGGGGCGGGCTTGCCGTTCACTGAGGCCACCGCAGCGGTCTTGGTGAACGGCGTGCGGTCCATCGGCGATACCGTCTTCCACGACAGCGGGGCCGGGGGAATCCTGGGCGACGGCGTGCAGAACGGCACCGAACCGGGCCTCGCCGGGGTGCTCGTGAAGCTCTACTGGGACGTCGACGGTGATGGGATCCTGGACCCGGAAGACCTGTTGATTGAAGCCACATCCACCGACGCCAACGGCCGCTACCTCTTCAGCCATCTGCCGGCCGCCAGGTTCATCGTGGCCGCCGACCCAGCCACCTTTCCCGCCACTTACGGACCGACGACGCCGACTCAGCGGGCGACCAATGTCACGGCTGCGAACGACCTGGGGGCCGACTTCGGCCTGCTCCCCGCCTTGGGCCTGGACAAGGCCGTCGTGGGCTCGGCCGCCGTCCTTGAGGGCCAGGAGGTCAAGTTCAAGATTGACCTCCTCAACCGCTTGCGGCCCGCCACCGGTTCCGCCGTTGTCAGCGGGCCCACCTGCGCTTACACCGGTTGGGCCACCGCCTTGGGCCCTGTGGCCAAGCAGTTCGCCATCGCCACCAACGCTCTCGGCCTGGCCGACACGAAGGTGGCCACCGGGAACCTTCGGGAACGCACGGGACCTGCAAGTACAGGGCTTCAACTTCGGCGTCCCACTCCCCGTCCACGAAACCATCCTCGGGGTCGACGTCGTGTACCGGGCCCACCGGAGCGGGACCTTGACGGACGACGCGATGGTCATGCGGTTCCTCGACGGAGCGGTCGTCCGCGGTGTGAGGAATTTCCCTCCCGCCGTCTTCAACGCCCTGGCCACGTCCCTGACCGATTACGCCTGGGATGTTACCAGCGCCACCGCCTGGGATTGGACCAAGTTCGGTTCCGGCGCCTACAAGGTCTACGTCAACACGGCCAAACAGAAGAACGCCGACGGCGGGAGCTTCAGCGTCGATGCCATCGGCGTGAGGGTCCTCACGGACTGCGGCGAGCCGCCCGAGGGGACTCATGATCCGCTCTCGAGCGTCTACCCCGTCACGCTGCGGGACACATACAACCCTGCCCAACTCGAGTTCCTCTCCGCGTCCATCGTCCCCACGTCTGTGAACCCAGCGACCGGGGTCGTCCTCTGGGAGAACCTCGGGCCCATCCATCCCGGCGCCTATGAACGTATCACCGTCCGCTTCCGCGTCCGTACTTTCGAAACCGATAGGGTCCAGACCCTGGTGAACCTGGCGGAGGTCACCCATGCCACCTTTGTCGATGGTCGCCCCGCCAACCATCCGGTGGACGATGCCATCGTCACCGCCAGTCCAGCGGGCTCGATCTCCGGCACCGTCTGGGTGGATACCGACGGGGATGGCTGGCAACCCGCCGCCTCGCCCTACGGCCCGGGTTATGAGACGGGCGAACCGCGGCTTGCCGGTGCCACCGTCGAGCTGATCCAGTGCGCGGAGTACAACAGCCAGGGGACGGAATGCACCGAAATCGTGAGCGTTGGCACCACCGTCACCGACGCCAACGGTTTCTACCAGTTCATCGGCCTGGCGCCGGGGTCGCGCTACTCCGTGCGGGTCGTGAGCACCAACCACGTCGCAACCCTGACGCCGACCGGCGACCCGGATGACGATCCCAATCCGGCCCGGGGCGGCGCGGGCAATGGCAACGGTGGCACGTGCGGCGGCGGGGGGGGCAGCCAGGCGGCCTGCAACCACTACTGGGACGACGGTCTGCTCAACCTGGTCATCGGCACCGACAGCTACGGCACGTACTCCCCTTACACCGCCAGCTCCTACAACTACACATCAACTTCGGTTACACCGTCCCCGCCGCCCCCTCCGTCTACGGCTATGTCTGGCATGACCTCGATGGCGACGGCGTCTTTGACGGGACCGAACTGCCCTTGGCCGGCGTGACCGTCTGCCGCGACACGAACAACAACGGCGTCTGCGACGGGGGTGAACCCACCTCGGTCACCAACGCCGACGGCCGTTACCAGTTCACCAGCCTGACGGCCGGCCAGAGCTACAGCCTCGTCGTCCACACCGCCACCCTGCCGGCGGGTACGCGCCCCACCGGGGATCCCAACCAGCCCGGCCAGACCTGCACCAGTTGTGATCACCGCTACGTCACCCCCACGCTCGTCGCCAGCACCATCAACGGCCCCTACAACTTCGGGTACTTCACCGCCGGCATCTCGACCATCGGCGACACGGTGTACCGCGACGCGAACGGCAACGGGAGTCAGGATTCCGGCGAAACCGGCCTTCCCGGCGTGCGCCTGTGGCTGCTCGCCGACTTCAACGGCAACCGGACCTACGACCCGGGCGTGGACATCCTGCTCGCAGAGCAAGTCACCGACGCCCAGGGCGCCTACCTCTTCACCGGCCTCGCCGCCGGCACCTACTTCGTCGTCCTCGACGACACCACGCTCCCGGCCGGCTACGCCCAGACCGCGGACCCGGACGAACCCAATGTCTGTGTCGCCTGCAACGACCGCAGCAACGCCGTCACCGTCAACGGCACCAACTCGAATCGCGACATCGATTTCGGCTACCACCCCCCGGCCCGCGGCGTCATCGGTGACACCATCTGGCGTGACCTCAACGGCGATGGCCTGCAGAGCGGCCCCACCGAGACGGGCATGGCGGGTATCACGGCGTGGCTGTGTCTCGGCAATGTGCCGGTCTGCAACGCGGGCACCGCCGCGTTCGCCACGGTCACCGACAGCCAGGGCAGGTACCGGTTCGCCGACCTCCCGGATGGCACCTACACGGTCGCGGTCGACACCAGCGACGCGCAGTTGCCCCGGGACCTCTTCGGCAACCCCTATCAGCCCACGACCGCCACCCGCTTCGTCGTCTCCCTCGCGAGCGGCGCCAGCTTCCTTGGTGCGGATGTCGGTTTTGGCGCCCTGGCCGCGCTGGGCGACTTCATCTTCTACGACGCCAACCGGAACGGGCAGCAGGATTTCAATGAGACCGGGATCGGCGGCGTCACGGTCCGCCTCTACCGCGAATCGGTGTCGGGTTCGGGCGTTTTCGATGAACTCGTGGCCACCACCGTGACAGCTGACGGCACCGGGGGACGCTCGCCGGAAGCTATCGCTTTGATCAACTGCCCGCCATGCCTTACCAGGTCCGGGTCGAGACCGCCACCGGACCGTTGGCCGGGCGGTTCCTCTCGGCGGATCCGGATGCGGACGGTGTCCCGTGTCAGGCGTTGAGCCCCACGACCGATCCGCCGGACAGCGTCTGCGACGCCCGGTTCACCTACACGCGCCTGGGCTATGGCGCGTTCTTCAGCGGCGCCGACTTCGGCTTCGTGCCCGGAGGCGTGTTGGGTGACTTCGTCTGGCTCGACCTCGATCAGGACGGCATCCAGGGTCCGTTCGAAACGGGGTTGGCAAACGTCCGCGTGTTCGTGGATGCGAACCACGACGGACTGTTGGACTGGACCGATGCCGACGCCGACGGGCTCTGGGATGCCGGGGAGGGCGAGCGCTGGGTCTACACCGATCTCGACGGTCAATACCTCTTCTACAACCTGCCCGATGGCACCCATCGCGTCGTGGTCGACCCGTCCAGCCTGCCCCCGGCCCTGGCCCCGAGTTACGATCCCAACGGCGGGATCCTCACGCCGACAGGCGTCGCCTCGGTCACCCTGGCGGGCGGTGTCGTCACGAGCTTGGGTGGCGCTCCCTGTAGCGGCTGCGATCTGGACGTGGATTTCGGATACAAATACAACGCCGCGCTCAGCCTCGCCGGGATGGTGTGCCTGGATGACGACCCCGCCAACGACGGCGTGTGCACGGGGGCCGCGGGCGAGGCCGGCTTGAGCGGTTACCTCGTTTACCTGTACGGCGCCGGCAGGCTCCTCGGCGCGGTTCAAACCGGGTCGGACGGCAGCTACCTCTTTGCGGGCCTGCCCCCCGGCACCTATCAGGTGGTGCTGGGTACGACGTCGGCGCCGCTGGACGAAGCCCGGCTGACCACCGCGTTGGGCGACACGCCCGCCACAGCCATCCAGGACTACGGGACGTCGGTGGCGCAGACCGTTGTGCTCGCCGCGAGTGTCGGCGGCGTGGACTTCGCCTTCCAACTCGAGGCCGACTTCGACTTCGGCGACCTCCCCGACACCTACGGCACCACATACACCCGCGACGGCGCCCGCCATCGTTTCCCGGACGGTGGCGTCACCCGTTACCTGGGCCACATCCCGCCCGATGCCGAGTCCAACGGGCAACCCAGTGCCCAAGCGGACGGCGACGACGGGGCCTCGAGCGACGACGAGGACGGCGTCCAGGCGGTCGATGCCAGCGCGTGGCTGACTGGCCCCAACGGGGGTCGCCTCGACGTCACCGTTCATGGCACCGGCTGGCTCGTTGGCTGGATCGACTTCGACCGGAACGGCAGCTTCCTCGGGACCAGCGAGATGGTCATCAATCAAGCCGTCACGACCGGCACCGCCACGTACACCTTCCCGGTTCCCGTCGGCACCTTCACCCGGGAATCACCGGCCCCCGAACTCTACGCCCGTTTCCGGCTGTTCGCCGTGTCACCGGTCATCCCCGCCGTGGCCAGCGTCGGGCAGGCCGTGGACGGGGAGGTCGAGGATTACCGCTTCGCCGTCGGCCGCGCCAATCGCCTCACCGGCACCGTGTATGCCGACACGAACGGCGACGGTGACTTCACCAGCGGCCCGGGCGACACCCCATTGGCGGGCGTGGAGGTCCGCCTCTACCTCGACCTCGACGGCGACGGGGAGGCTGACCCGGACGAATGGATGGCCACCACGACCACTGATCTCGCGGGCCAGTACGCCTTCGATTCCCTCCCCAACGGCCACTACCTCGTCGTGACCCTGCCGCCGGATGGTGCGGAAGGGCTCACCGACGCCGATGGCCCTGGGCAACGGCGCCACGCTCATCGCGGTCGCCGTGCTCAACGCCGACGTCGAAACCCGCGATTTCCTCCTCAACGACGGCGCCCCGCTCGCCGCGATCCGCGGCGGCGTGTACACCGACGCGGACAACGACTCGGCCTTCTCCGCCGGGGATCTGCCGCTCGCTGGCGTCAGCGTCAGCCTCTACCGCGACCTTGACCGCGACGGGGTCCCCGATCCCGAGGAGCTCCTCGGCAGCACGCTCACCGACACCGCGGGCGAGTATGCGTTCAGCGGCCTGCCCGAGGGCGATTACCTGGTTGTCGAGACCGACCCGACCGGTTACGTCAGCGTCACCGACATCGATGGTCCCGCCAACGGCACCAATGTCATTGCCGTGACCCTCGCCGGATCGGATCGAACCGGGCAGAACTTCCTCGATGAACCCGCGCCACCCACGGCCGCCCTGTTGGCCCGTTTCGAAGCCACATGGGGGGCTGGCACCGTGGTCCTGAGTTGGGACACGCTGGTTGAGATCGAGACCCTGGGATTCTACGTCGAGCGATCCACGACGGGGTATGCGTGGGAACGGGTCGGAACGGAGCTCGTCCCCGCCACCGGCCAGAACCGCCTGCCACAGTCGTATCGATACACGGACACCGCCGCACCGGAGCATCCCGAGCTCCGCTACCGGTTGGTCGAGGTGGAGTTGAACGGGCGCCGACAGGTGCTGGCAGAGACAGCGGCGTCAGTGCGGTTGACCGCCGCGCTTGTTCTCACGCCCGCGGGTTGGCGACTCGCCGTCAGCGGGGTGCCCTCGGCGACCGTCCGCGTCGAGACGGCGACGGCCGTCAACGGGCCTTGGGTCCCGATTCAGACGCTGACCCTGGACCCGCGGGGACGGGGCAGGGTGAACCTCGGTGCGCCCGGCTTCGAGGCGGCCCGCTTCTTCCGTCTCGGACTCGACTAACCGCACCACAGGGCGATGAGCCACCGCGAACCACGCGAACCACGCGAACGGGAACGGGTGCCCGCATCCGCCCACCGCATGCGAGGTCGCGCAGCGTCTGGAGTGCGATGCGCTTGAGCGCCGCTTTTCGTGCCGTGAACGCCGAACTAACCGCACCACAGGACGATGAGCCACCGCGAACCACGCGAACCACGCGAACGGGAACGGGTGCCCGCATCCGCCCACCGCATGCGAGGTCGCGTAGCGTCTGGAGTGCGATGCGCTTGAGCGCCGCTTTTCGTGCCGTGAACGCCGAACGAACCGCCCCACAGGACGATGCGCCACCGCGAACCACGCGAACCACGCGAACGGGAACGGGTGCCCGCATCCGCCCACCGCAGGCGAGGTCGCGTAGCGTCTGGAGTGCGATGCGCTTGAGCGCCGCTTTTTCGTGCCGTGAACGCCGAACGAACCGCCCCACAGGACGATGCGCCACCGCGAACCACGCGAACCACGCGAAAGGGAACGGGTGCCCGCATCCGCCCACCGCAGGCGAGGTCGCGCAGCGTCTGGAGTGCCCTGCCAAGCCTGCCGCTGCTGTCCGCCTTGACCACCCCCGTCAACCCCTCGGGCTTTGGACCCGAACCCGGCTCCTTGCCCGCACCTCAACCGGTGGTTCTGTCCCACCTTGAGGCTGCCGAGGACCGCGGCCGGGTGCTCGTGCGCTGGGAAACGGTCTGGGAATGGGGTGTCATCAGCTACGACCTCCTGCGCCAGGTCGAAGATCGCTGGGTGCCGGTGAACCTCGAACCGGTACTCGCGGTGCAGGCGATGCCAGGCGGACGCTACCACGTGCGGGACGACACCCTGCCCGCTGCGCGGCTCCGCAGCGCTATCGGCTCGAGGCCTTCCTGTCGACCGGCCGGACCCTCTGTCTGGCCTCGGAGTCGCTGACCGCGACCGCCCGGCAGGAAACCGTCTTGCCAACGAACCAAGGCAGCGAAGGGCGCGAAGCGCCTCGGCGCCGCGTGGCCCCGGCGGCGCCCGCGCGCGCGACCCTGGCGGGCCTCGCCTTGCCGGTCGATCTCCCCCGCAGCCTGGTCCGCCTGAAGCTCACCACTTCGACCGCCGGACTTCGCTTTGTCAGCGCCGCCCAGGTCGCAGCCCTCCTGAACCAGCCCGTCGGAGTCGTACAGGAATGGCTCGAGACCGGTCAGGTCAGCCTCTCGAACCGCGGGCAGGCCGTGGCTTATGTGCCGGGTCAAGGTCGGAGTGCGTCGGGCCCCAGCGAGCCTGGCTTCTTTTTCTTCGCCGAAGCCCACCGCAACAACTACACCGCCGAGAATACCTACTTCCTCGGTGCCGGCTCGAACCCGCTCGTTCCCGTCGAGGGCGAGCGGTCCGTCCCCAGCGCGCCGGTCTCGCATGAACCCTGTGGTGCAGGTTTCCCGCCTGCGCTCTGGTCAGTGGACGTGACGCAGCCCACTCCGCCGAGCATCTCCACGGCCGTTTGGGATCAGGAAGTCGACCAGATCGCCATCCCTTCGCTGGTGAATGATCCCGAGCAGGACTTCTGGATGTGGCAGGGGATGAACACCGCCAGCTCGTTGTCGCGTCGTTGGCTGGTGAACTTCGAACTGGACCACCCGGCCCGTACCCCCGAACGCGACGCCGTCCTCGAGGTGCGTCTCTTCGGCGGCAGCGACCTGCCCCATCGCGTTCGTGTGAACCTCAACGGCATCGAGCTCGGCACCGGCGAGTGGGTGGGCCGTCGCTCCGCCACCTTCGCGTTCGGGTTTGCGTCAACCGTCCTCAAGGACTTCGCCGCCGGTGAAGGCCGCAACACGCTCGCCGTGGTCGCCGAACTGGCGTCCGCCGTCCCGGCCGGTGTGACAGCGGACCAAGTCTACGGCGACGGTTTTCGTGTCCGGTACCCCCGCCACTGCGTCGCCCGGGTGGGCGTGTTCGAGGGTGATGCCGCGGGCGGGGAGTTCATGACGGTGACCGGGTTCCGCGGGTCCGCGCCACCGGCAGTTCTCGTCTTTGAAGTGACCGACCCGCGGCGGATCCGGTTCGTGGACGGTGTCCGCGTCGAGCGCGACCTTCGGCAGGACGCCCCCCGGACACCTGGCAGGCGAGCTTTCGCGCCGCCGACACCTCGACGGCCCGCTACGTGGCGGTGCAGGCGGAGGCTCTCTCCAGTCTGGGCCTCTCTCCCGGGTCGCTGCGGCTGGTCCCGCCACCGTCCTTGTCTGATCCGGCCACGCGGGCCAGCTACGTGGTCATCGCGCCGGACGCGTTCGCCGACGCGGCGGCGGCGTGGGCGGCTTACCGGGATTACCCCGCGGGCCTCCTGACCGCGCCGCTGCGCAGCCAGGTCGTCCGGCTGGAGGCGATCTACGACGAGTTCAGTGACGGCCTCGTCACGCCGCTTGCCATCCGGTCGTTTCTCCGCCGGGCCCACGAACAGTGGGCCTTCAAACCGCGGTACGCGCTCCTGGTGGGTGATGGCACGATCGACTACCGGAACCTCCGCGGGTACGGCGAGAACCTCGTCCCACCCTGTTGCTTCCCCACCCCTTACGGCCTGTTCGTCTCCGACAGCCAGCTCGGGGACATCTTCGACGACGGCGTCCCGCGCGTCGCCATCGGTCGCCTGCCCGTCCACCACGCCGCGGAGCTTGAGCCTCTGCTGGCGAAGGTGGCGGCCTACGAGCGAAGGCCCGCCGGTTGGCCGCAGCAGGCTTTGCTGGTGGCGGACCGTCCGGATGCCGCTGGCGACTTCATTCAGGCCGCGGCGGATCTGGCGCTCCTGCTCAAGCCGCGCTATCGCGGGGAGGTCTTGCACCCGCTTCCGTACCCGGGGCCGGGCGACTCGTCTGCCCTCGACCTCGCAGCGATGCAGTCCGCGCTCCAGACCGCCCTCAACCAGGGGCTGGACTTCCTGAACTACGTCGGCCATGGCGCCGTCGACCGGCTGGGAACCCCCGGGCAGCTTCCTCAAGGTCAGCCAGGGCGACCCTCCCATGTTCGAGCCCGCGCTCCTCGACCCGCCGCGCGTACCGCTGTTCCTGGCCATGACCTGTGTCGTGGGACAGTACGCGAGCCCCGGGTATGTGGGTCTGGCGGAGGCGCTGGTGCGACATCCCCGCGCGGGCGCCATTGCGTCCCTCGCGCCTTCCGGGTTGTCGCAGCACGCCGACGCGATCTGGTTCAACCAGCGGTTCACCGCGATTCTGGGGCGAAGTTCGCACGGCCGGCTGGGCGATGTGCTGCTGCAGTCCTTTGCCCAATACGAACGAACCGGCCCCCGGCTCACCCCGCTCTGGATCTACAGCCTGCTGGGCGACCCGGCGTTGACGCTCCACCGTCCACCGGTCCCAGCCTCGCCCAACCCCTGAACCCCGCTCGCTGACGCATGACCTCGATTCACATCTCGCCGCCCGACTCCGGACCGGACCCGCGCCGCAGCCATCGCTGGCGCTACACCCTTCCCGCCATGAAGACCCACTGGATCACGACGGCCTGGCTGACCGGGCTGGCGACCCTCCACCCCGCTCTGCAGGCCCAGGTGCCCTTTCCGGCCACTGGACTCGCCTGGGACACCAACGAGGGCGACGCCGTGGGCGCCACGACGATCGCTTTCCTGAGCCCGTCCTTGCCGGCGCACACCCACACGCTGACCCTCGCCGCCACCTTCACCGCCCAGGTCGAGATCCGGAACACGGGGACGATCGCGGCCGATTACACTGTCACCTACTCCTCGGTACGCGTGAAGCTCGAGTCCAACCCCGCCGGCAACCTGAATCCGCTTCCGAATCCTCCCGACACCGCCGAACCCCTCTGGCTCGAACTCGGTCCTGTCTCCGGCACGGCCGCGAACCTGTCCCCCAACGGCGCGGCGCTCCTGAACCTGTCCACGGCCGGAAAGGCCGAGGCGTCGTGGTTGGGTACGTTCCTCGCCGGCCCGCAGAACTTCATCGTCACGTGGGTCAGCGTCACCGGCCCCGAGATCGTTGGGGGCAAGATCGGGGTCATCGAAGGCCGGGCGGAACGGCTCGCGGGCGAAGTCAGCGCCGTACCGGAACCGGCGGCGCTCGCCTTGATCAGCGGTTTGGGATTGGCGGCCTTTGCCGCTTTCCGGCCGCGCTGCGTCGGCTGCCGACCCCGCCGCACGTCGTGAGCCGGGTTTCCCGCCCCGTTGTGGTGCAGGCTTCCAGCCTGCTCCCTGGACCGGTCTCCCGCCTGTTTCCGCTGGCGGCTTCCGGTCTGCTGCTGAGCGCCCGACTTCTGGCCGCCGAATTCGTCTACGAATCGGCCTCCTTCAACCTCGGCCCGGGCGAAGTGGCGCCGGCCTTGACCCTGCCGCGATTCAACCCCACCGAGCACCCGGACACCCCGGTGCTCGAACGGGTCCGAGTCAGCCTGGAAGTCGAGTTCACCGCCGACATCGCCCTCGGCTGGTTTGCCCTCAGGCCTGGCCCCGTGGCCTGGAGCCTGGGTCCGGCCACGGTGAGTGTCTGGCCGGTGGACGCGACGCTTGACTCGCCCGTTTCGTTGCGTCTGACGCTGGCCGGGGCCGACGCCTTGCCAGCCACGGGCCGGCGGGTGCTGGACCCGGCGCCGCGCCAGGTGGGGCGTGCGACGCTTCTGGAGGCCGAGACCGGTGTGGCCGCGTTCGCGGGGTGGGGGGCCATGACGTACGAAGTGGGGTTCGAAGCCGGGTATTCGTGGCTGGCGACCGAGCCCGAACTTGCCGGCGGTTTCTACGCGAACGATCGCGTCCACGGTCGGTTGTGGGTGAGTTATGCGGCCGGGCCCGAGTTGGGGTCCTCCGACCCACCGGTTCTGACGGCGCATCGCGTGGCGTCCGGGACTTCGCTGCATCTGGCAGTGGCCGGGCGTGCGGGGGCGTCGGTCGTGATCGAGGCGGCCGGGCAGATCCTCGGGCCGTGGACACCGGTGGCCGAGGTGCGGCTGGATGCCGGCGGTTTGGGCGGGTTCGTGCTGGAACCGGACGCGGCCTTCCCCGTTCGCTTCCACCGGGTTCGGTGGCGCGAGGCGACGCCGGGCGACTGAGACGTGAGCCGGCTTCCGGCCGCGCGCTTCATCCTTCTCACCACGTAGAGCGGCACTGGAAGTCGTCGCACTCCAAACGCTTCGCGCGGGCCCGGCGCTGTGGACGGGCGTCAGCCTTTGGAGTGCGGCGACTTCCAGCGCCGCTTTGCGTCCGGCCTCGGGGTTCGGGCGCCGCTGCGACTTTCCCAACTTGCCAAAGGGATCGGCGCTCCCTAGGGTCCGCCCACCAATCGCGCTATGAGCTTCTCCATTCGACTCCGCCTCTCGGTGATGATGTTCCTGCAGTACGTCATCTGGGCTGCGTGGTATGTGACCATGGGTCGTTACCTGGGGGGCAGTTGAATTTCTCGCAGGAACAGATCGGGCTGGCCTACAACTCCACGGCGCTCGCCGCGATCCTCTCGCCGTTCTTCGTGGGGATGGTGGCCGACCGGTTCTTTGCGACCGAGAAGGTGCTGGCCGTGCTGCATGTCCTGGGCGGGTTGCTGGTCTTCGCGTTGTCCCGGGCGACGACGTTTGCGACGTTCTACCCGCTTCTGATCGCGCACACCCTGTGCTACATGCCCACGCTGGCGCTGACGAACTCGATCTCGTTCGCGCAGATGAAGAATCCGGGCAAGGAGTTCCCGAGCATCCGTGTCCTGGGTACCATCAGTTGGATCGTGACCGTGTGGGCGATCGGCCAGGTGGCGAGCACGGACCGGTTTGCGGGGTTTGACGTGAACACGCCGGTGCCGTTCCAGGTGGCCGGGGTGGTGGGCATCCTGATGGGCCTCTACTGCCTTACGTTGCCGCACACGCCGCCGCGGGCGAAGGGGGAGAAAGTGACGGTGCGGGACGTGCTGGGCCTCGAAGCGCTGAAGCTGCTCAAGGAACGGTCCTTCGCGGTGTTCATCGTCAGTGCCTTTCTGATCAGCATTCCCCTGTCGTTCTACTTCAGTTTCGCGCCGGTGTTCTGCGGGGAACTGGACATGCCCAACGCGACGGGGAAGACGGTGCTGGGCCAGATCTCGGAGATCTTCTTCCTGCTGGTGATGCCGTGGTTCTTTGTGCGGCTGGGGGTGAAATGGATGCTGGTGGTGGGGATGCTGAGCTGGGGGGTGCGGTATCTGTTCTTTTGTGCTGGGCTACAACACGGGCGATCTGTGGCCGTTGTACCTGGGCATCATCCTGCACGGGGTGTGCTACGACTTCTTCTTCGTGACCGCCTACATCTACACCGACCAGAAGGCCTGGGACGCCATCCGGGCCAAGGCGCAGGGCTTCATCGCGCTGGTCACGCTCGGCGCCGGCATGTTTGTGGGCACCACGTTGTCGGGCAAGATCGTCGGCCACTACAGCTTCCCGCGAACCGAGCCGGCGAAGTTCCAGGTGGTGAAGCCGGAAACGTGGGTGGCCGGCAACTTCGTGGCCTGGGACGAAGGCAACGAACGGACGTACGGCCGGATCGTGGCCTTGAAGAAGGACGTGACGCCGCCCACGGCCGAGGTGGCGGTGTTCGCGCGTGCGGGGACCGGGTTTCAGGAGAGCACCCAGACCAGCGTGGTGCCGTTGACGGCCTTCCAGAAGCCGTTGCCCCGCTGGGACCGGATCTGGCTCATCCCCGGCCTGGGCGCGCTGCTGATCATGGCTTTGTTCATGGTGACCTTCCAGCACCGTGATCCCCCCAAGACCCCCCGAACCCTTGACCCCATGCATGCTCCGACCACCGTGCCGCTCAGTCGCCGCCGGTTCGTCCAGGGCGCCAGCGCCCTGGCCGCCGGCCTGGCGCTGGCCCCCGCCTCAGTCCCCGCGCTGCGCGCCGACACGCGCAAGCTCCCGTTCATGATCTCCCTCGCCGAGTGGTCCCTCCACCGGACGTTGTCCGCGGGCAAGCTGGATCATCTCGACTTCCCCAAGGTCGCGAAGCAGGACTACGACATCGAGGCCATCGAGTTGGTGAACCAGTTCTTCAAGGACAAGGCGCGCGACACCGCCCACCTGGCCGAGTTCAAGAAGCGCGCCGACAGCCTCGGGGTGAAGATCCTGCTGATCATGGTCGATGGCGAGGGGTCCCTCGGGGATCCCGACGCCGCCCGTCGGAAGGCCGCGGTCGAGAATCACCACAAGTGGGTCGAGGCTGCCAGTACTTCAACTGCCACTCGATCCGGGTGAATGCGGACACCCGGGGTCAGGGCAGCTTCGAGGAGCAGATGGATCGCGCGGCGGACGGGTTGCGGCAGTTGGCGCAGTTCGCAGGCAAACACGGCCTCAACGTCATCGTGGAGAACCATGGCGGGCTGTCTTCCAACGGCGCCTGGCTGGCCGGCGTCATGAAGAAGGTCAACCTGCCCAACTGCGGCACCCTGCCCGACTTCGGCAACTTCCGGATCAGCGACACCGAGGAATACGACCGCTATCAGGGGGTGACCGAGATGATGCCCTTTGCCAAGGCCGTCAGCGCCAAGAGCCACGATTTTGACGCCGACGGCAACGAGGTGCACACGGATTACCTGCGGATGATGAGGATCGTGCTGGCCGCGGGCTACCGGGGCTACGTGGGGATCGAGTACGAAGGCGATCGGCTCAGCGAGCCCGAAGGCATCCGGGCCACCAAAGCCCTGCTCGAGCGCGTCCGGAAAGAGGTGCAGTGGACCTAGCGAGGCATGTGGGATCTGCTCAAAGAGTTTCTCCAGTTCCTCCGGCAGGAGAAGAAGTGGTGGCTGGCGCCGCTGGTGATTGTGCTGGTGGCGCTCGCCGCCCTGCTGATCTTCGGGTCGAGTTCGGGCATCGCCTGGGCCATCTATCCGTTCATGTGAGCCATGCCCGGCTCGCCGCATATCCTCGGGCTCTCGGCCTACTACCATGATTCCGCGGCCGCCCTGATCTCCGGCGGGGAGTTGGCCGCCGCCGCCCAGGAGGAGCGGTTCAGCCGGCGCAAGCATGACGACCGTTTCCCGGGCCAGGCCGTGGACGCCTGCCTGGCCGGCGCCGGCCTGAGCCTGGACCAACTGGACGCCGTCGTCTTCTACGACAAACCGATCACCAAATTCGCGCGGATGCTCGAGAGCTTCCTCGCGGTGGCGCCCGGCGGGTGGCGCGTGTTCCCGCAGGTCCTCCCGGGCTGGCTCGCCGAGAAGCTGAACCTGCGCGGCACCCTCCGCGAGGAACTGCCCGGGCTGCGGCCCGACTGCCCGATCCTCTTCACCACGCACCACCAGGCCCATGCCGCCAGCGCCTTCTTCCCGTCGCCCTTCGAGTCCGCGGCCATCGTCACCATCGACGGCGTCGGCGAGTGGGCGACCACCACGATCGGGGTGGGGCAGGGGTCCGGACTGAAGCTGCTCAAGGAGATCCGTTTCCCGCACTCGCTCGGGCTCCTCTACACCGCTTTCACGGGCTACTGCGGCTTCAAGGTGAACTCGGGCGAGTACAAACTCATGGGACTGGCTCCCTACGGCGAACCGCGTTTTGCCGACGTCATCCGGAGCGAGTTGCTGGACCTTAAACCGGACGGCTCGTTCTGGCTGAACCTGGATTACTTTGCGTTCCTGCGTGAGCTGGCCATGACGAACGAGCGGTTTCACCGGCTGTTGGGAGGGCCGCCACGTGCGCCCGAGGCTCCGTTGGAACAGCGCCACATGGACCTCGCGCGCTCGATCCAGGTGGTGACGGAGGAAGTCATGCTCCGCCTGGCCCGCCACGCGCGCGAGGTGACCGGGCAACGCCATCTCTGCCTGGCCGGCGGCGTGGCCTTGAACTGCGTTGCCAACGGCCGCCTGCACCGTGAACGCCTCTTTGACCGGCTCTGGATCCAGCCCGCGGCGGGCGACGCCGGCGGTGCCCTCGGCGCCGCGTGGGCGGCGTGGCACGGACATTTCCGGGGCGAACGAACCCCGAACACGCACGCGAGCCGACCCGACGGCATGCACGGGGCGTTGCTCGGTCCGGCCTACCACGACACCGAGATCGAGGCGGTGCTGCGGTCTCATGACGCGGTGTCCGAGCGGCTGGAACGCGAGGCTCTCCTCGACCGCACCGTGCAGTGGCTGGCGGCGGGCAAGGTCGTGGGCTGGTTCCAGGGCCGCATGGAGTTCGGCCCCCGCGCGCTCGGCAACCGCTCGATCCTGGGAGATCCGCGCTCGCCGACCATGCAGTCGGTCATGAACCTCAAGGTGAAGTTCCGGGAGTCGTTCCGGCCCTTTGCCCCGATCGTCCTGCGGGAGCGAGTGGCCGAGTACTTCGAGCTCGAGGACGAATCGCCCTACATGATGCTCGTGGCGGGGGTGCAGCCGCGTCTCCGCCGCGCCGTGCCCAGCGGGCTCCACGGCCTTGAGCTGCTCCACGCCGAGCGATCTGCGTTGCCGGCGGTCACCCACGTGGATTACTCGGCGCGGATCCAGACGGTGGATGCCGGGCGCCACCCGCTGCTGTACGCGTTGCTCAAATGCTGGGAGAAAGCCACGGGCTGCGCCGTCCTCGTGAACACGTCGTTCAACGTGCGCGGAGAACCCATCGTGTGCACCCCGGACGACGCCTACCGGTGCTTCGTCAACACCGAGATGGACGCCCTGGTCCTCGGGAGCTTCTTCCTGGACCGGCTGGCGCAGCCGCGACGCGCGGTGACCCGGCGGGTGGCCCCGCAGGCGGACTGACCCTGACGCGCGAACCGCCGCTGCCATGAAACTTCGCCTCAAGGAAGACCCGCGCGAGTGGCGCAAGTTCGGTCTCAGCTCCTCGCTGGTGCTGGCGCTGATCGTCGGGTTCCTCTGCTGGCGGGGGGTGTTGCCGGGGCAGGGGGCGGTGCCGGGGCTGGCGTTGCTTGTGGTCACGGCGGTGCTGGCGGTCGTGCGACCGGCGTGGTTCCGCCAGCCTTACCGGGCCGGCATGCGGCTGAGCCATCTGTTGGGTCGGATCATGGCCCCCGTGATTCTGGGGCTGATCTTCTTCCTCGTGCTGACTCCCCTCGGCCTCCTGCTGCGCTGTCTGGGCAAGGACTTGCTTGGGCTGCGGCGCCGTCCGTCGGCCGCCAGCTACTGGCAGCCGGCGTCGGGCTCGGGCGATCTGAACAAGATGTTCTGAACCGGCGGACCGGAAGGGGCGGGGGGTGGCGAGGCCGGATGGGGCGGCGGGGAGTGTCAGGGGAGCGTGCCGGGCGTGGCCACAAGCCAGGTCGAGGCGGTGGTGACCGACCAGGGGACGGGCTGGGTGCTCGCCGGCAGGAGGGCGAACTGGCCGGGCTTCAGGACCAGGCTTTCACCGCTTGCCGGGTGGTCGAGTTGCACGGCACCGGACACGACGCCGACCACGGCGACGCGCTCGCCCGATCCCAGGCGGCCGTCGGCCGCGGTGGCGCGGTGTTCGGTCACCGAGAACAAGGGATGGGCGAGCAGCGAACGGTGCTGCGTCGGCCCGTCTGCCTGCCAGGCGGCCTGGATCGGACGAGGCGCGAAGTCGTCGAAGTCGATGCAGGCGAGCGCCGCCTCGAGGTGGAGCTCGCGCGGACGGCCGTCGGGGCCGACCCGGTTCCAGTCAAACACGCGATAGGTGGTATCGGAATTCTGCTGGATCTCGAAGATGACGAGGTGGGCGCCGAGGGCGTGGATGCGGCCGCTGGGGAGGAACAAGGCGTCGCCGGCCCGCGCCGGGAGCGAATGGATGCATTCGGCCACCGTGCCTTGCCGCAGCCGTCGCTCGAACTCGGCGCGGCACACTCCCTCCTTCAGCCCGGCATGCAGCGTGGCGCCGGGTGCGGCCTGTGTGACGTACCACAGCTCGCTCTTCGGTTCACCGCCCAATTGGGCTGCCAGCCGCGCCGGCGGGTGGACCTGCACCGAGAGGATCTCGCGGGCGTCGAGGATCTTGACGAGCAACGGAAACCGGCCCTGGGGAGCGGTGGCGGCGCCCAGCAGGGCGGGGCCATGTTCCGCGACCAGCCAGTGTAGGCTCCGGCCCGCGAGCGGGCCATTCGCAATCAGGCTTTCGTCGCCCGGCCGGTCGCTGATCTCCCAGGACTCGCCGACGGGTTGGCCGGGCGGCAACGGCTTGCCGTAGAGTGTGGCGAGGTTGCGCCCGCCCCAGAGCCGGGGTTTGAGCCGGGGAACGAAAAGAAAGGGGTAGAGCATAAGCGGATCGCGTCGTCGGCGGCGGGTCCACGCGACGTTAGCCTGGGGATTTCATACCCGCCCCGTAGGCGCCGACGTGAGGAGGCGTGGTCGGCCAGCGGCAACGGCACGTCGCCTCCTCACGTCGGCGCCTACGCTGGTTGCGGTTTCATGCAGAGGAGGAACTGGCCGACTAGGCGGCCACGGGCGTGGGGACGACCGGGCCCTCGGCAGGGGGGTGGGCCTCCTCGAAGCGCCCCATGGCCCGGTACTTCGCGTACCGTTGCTGGAGGAGTTCCGGGAGGGCAGGGCCTGTAGTTCGCGGAGGTGTTGCAGTAGGTGCTTCTTCAGGTTTGCCGCCGCCAGCCCCGGGTCGTTGTGGGCGCCACCGACGGGTTCGGGCACGATGGCATCCACCAGTCCCAGTTCGAGCAGGTGACGTGCGGTGATGCGGAGGGCTTCGGCGGCGCGCGGGGCGGCGGCCCGGTCCTTCCAGAGAATCGCCGCACAGCCTTCGGGACTGATGACCGAGTAATAGGCGTTCTCGAGGATCAAGACACGGTCGGCCACGCCGATGCCCAGCGCCCCGCCCGAGCCACCCTCGCCAATGACGACGGCGAGCACGGGCACTTCGAGCAGGGTCATCTCACGCAGGTTCACCGCGATGGCTTCGGCGATGTGCCGTTCTTCCGCGCCGACGCCGGGGTAGGCACCGGCGGTGTCGATGAGGGTGATGATGGGCAGGCCGAACTTGCTGGCCAGGCGCATGAGGCGAAGCGCCTTGCGGTAGCCCTCGGGGTGGGCCGAGCCGAAGTTGCGGCGGATGTTCTCCTTGGTGTCACGGCCCTTCTGGGTGCCGATTACCAGGACCTTCTCACCGTCGAGCTCGGCGAAGCCGCCGACGATGGCCTGGTCGTCGGCAAAGGCGCGGTCGCCGTGGAGCTCTTCGAAGTCGCTGAAGGCAAGGCGCAGGTAATCGAGCGTGTAGGGGCGGCGGGGGTGTCGGGCCAGTTGAACGCGCTGCCAGGGGCTGAGGTTCTCGAAGATCTCGCGGCGGGTTTCGGCGAGCTTACGTTCGATCTGGTCGATCTCCTCCTCGAGCCGCAAGCCGAGCGAGTGGGCCTCGGGATGCTGGCGCAGTTCGTCCAGCTTGCGCTGCAGCTCGATGATGGGCTTCTCGAATTCGAGATGGTTCTTCATGTCGCGGCCGGCCGGGCCTCCAGGAGTGCCTGGATTTTGCTCAGCAGACGGGGAAGTTCGATGGGTTTGGTGTCGTAATCGTCGCAGCCGGCCTCGCGCGCCTTCTGCTCGTCGCTGGCCATGGCGTGGGCGGTGAGGGCGATGACCGGGATGCGCTGCAGGGCGGGGTCGGTCTTGAGCCGGCGCGTGGCCTCCCAGCCGTCGAGGACCGGAAGGCTCATGTCCATGAGGATGAGGTCGGGGGTCTCCGCGCGGGCCTGGTCGAGGCCCTGCTGCCCGTCCAGGGCACAAACCACCGTGTAGCCCTTGCGCTCGAGCCGGCGCGAGAGCATGTCGCGGTTCATCTCGTTGTCCTCGACCAGCAGAATCTTGGGCATGATGGCAACCGGTGCCGGCGGTTCAACGCCGAGAGAAACGCCAAACGCCGCGGACGTCAAGGGCCCGGCCGATGGCCCGCGGGACAGGTCGGGGCGGGCGGAACGGAACGCGCCGCGGGGGTGGGGGAGGACGAAAAGCGGCGCTGAAGCGCTCGCACCCAAACGCTCTGCGCTTGCCGGGGAGGTGGGGAGGTCGCGAAGCGCGTGGAGTGCGAGCGCTTCAGCGCCGCTTTCCGTTGCTGCGGTTGGGCGTCGTCTCCCCGGCGACGGTCTGGACCCCGACACGAAGGAGCTGACGTCGCGGTGGGGGTGAGGCTACCTTTCCGGCATGTTTCCCTGTGCCTTCAGGCAACGACCCCGGACATCGACGAGCTACGGATTGGCCGCTTTCCTCCTGGCGTTTGCGTGCCAGGCCGCCGAGCCACCGCGGTTCCCCAAGCCAGACCCCGCCCAGGCCCTGGCCGCACTCAAGGTCTACGGCCCCGACGGATCGCCCGTGCGCCTGCCCGTCGAGGATTGGGAAGGGGCGCGGCGGCGCGTGGCCGCGGATCCGGCCTGGCAGCGTTGGCTCACGGAACAGCGTGGCGAGGTCGATGACTGGATGGCCCGCCGACAGGATCGCGTCGAGTGGGTGTCCGGCTGGTGGCATGACTTCGTCAGTCCCAAGGACGGGTCGTTCCTGACCTGGACGCCGGACGAACCCGGGGAGGAGACGTTGTCCAGCCCCTCGGACCCGGCGGTCAAGCTGACGCCGAAGCTGCATGCCGCCTGGGTGTATGGGTTTCGCACCCGCCATGCCGCGAAGCTGGTCGAGGCGGCCCAACTCTTCCGGCTCACGGGCGAGGGGCGCTACGCCGACTGGACGGCCAGCCAGCTTGATTTCTATGCGACGAACTACCTGCGTTGGCCCGAGAAACCGGGGCGTGGATGCCGGCTGATGTGGCAGAGCCTGGATGAGGCCGTCAACCTGGTGCGGTTCGTGCACACGGTGCGGTTGCTGGGCGACGTCGTCCCGGTCGCGCAACGGCAGCGCTGGTTCGAGCAGTTCTTCCGCCCCCAGGCCGAGATGCTGGAGACCACATTCCAACGGGTGCACAACATCGCCTGCTGGCATCGCAGCGCGGTCGGCCACGTGGCCCTGTGCTTTGCCGATGACGCGCTCTGGCACAAGGCCGTTGAGGCGCCGTTCGGCATCCGGCAGCAGCTCGCCCGGGGTGTGACCAGCGATTACCTCTGGTTCGAGCAATCGCTGGGCTACAACAGCTACGTGGTGAGCGCCCTGCGTCCGTTCTTCGAGTATGCCCAGATGGCAGGGCGGGGGGCCGAGCTCCGCGAAGAGATGGCGGTGCTCGAGAACCTCCTGCTCGCCCCCATCCTGCTCCGCTTCCCCACCGGGCAACTCCCCAACCCGGCGGACTCCACCGGAGGCCCCGGGCGGGCGCCGAACATGGCTTCCCTGGCGGCGTCGTACCGGCTGTTCCCGACTCCGCTTGGGCTGACCGAAGCCGCCCGGCGACGGGACTGGAACACGCTGTTGGACCCGCCGGTTCCCCCGCCAGCCTGCCGCCGTTGCCGGCGGTTGAGAGCCGCAACCTCGAGTCGAGTCGGATGGCGTTGCTCCGGCGCGGCGACTGGCAGGTGTTCTTCCATTACGGCCAACTGGACGCCTCGCACGCCCAGGCCGAGGCGCTCGATTACGAGGTGTTCCTGGGCGGCACGCCGATCAGTTATGACCCCGGCACCGTGGGCTATGGATCGCCGCTGCACACCACCTATTTCACCCAGGGCCTGGCTCACAACGTGCCGCTGGTCAACGGCCACGGCCAAGTCCCCTGGCAGCCCGGCGAACTT
Organism: Verrucomicrobiota bacterium; assembly: GCA_027493615.1. Lineage (GTDB taxonomy): Bacteria > Verrucomicrobiota > Verrucomicrobiia > Limisphaerales > J093 > DSVZ01. The sequence continues at coordinate 424,096 of JAOSKK010000023.1, read as the reverse complement.
CTCGCTTTCGACGCCGACCGTGGCTACGTGGCGGCCCGCCAAAGCCGCTATCGACCCGACGCCACGGCGGAACGGGAGCTGCACCTCGACGTCGACGCCGGGGGCTCACGGTCGTGACCCGGCTGGCGTTGCAGGCCGACGCGGCCCCGGCGGCTCTTGGGCTCGCGCTGCATCTGCAGGGGCGGGTTCTTGGCCTCGAGGGGTTCCAGCCCGGGGAACCTTTGGCTGCGCCGCAGTGGCCGGCGGGCTTCCGGTACTGGCGCGAACCGCGCACGGCGTCGTTCTCCGACCGGGCCGTCTTGCGGGTCGATTGTGGCGACCGGCGGGTCGGGCTCTTGATCGAGGTGCCGGGCGGGTTCCGTGTCACGCATGCCCTGACGCCGGACGTGCCGCCGCGGCAACGGGAGAGCCTGTACGTGGAGACCACGGGAACCGCGGTGGTCTTCCGGACAACGTTCCGGGAGCTGACGGACAACGCGGATCGGCACGGTCGCTGACCGGCGGGGCGGTGTGGGGATCTCGAAGCGGTGCGCGCGGTTCACCGCCGCTTTGCGTGGAGGCGGCAGGATTTCCGGCGTGACCGGGCGCGGCGGGCTTGACAGGTTGGGCGGGTGACGAGCGACGAAGCAAGAAGGCTGTTGAAGCGTTTTCGGGCGGGCGAGGTCCCGCTCGAGGAAGTCCTGCAGACATTTCAGGCCGCGCCGGTGGTTGACTTGGGCTTTGCCCATGTCGACACCCATCGCGGGCTGCGGCAGGGGTTCCCGGAGGTCATCTTCGGCAGCGGCAAGACGGTCCAGCAGATGGGGGCATCGCCCGCCGGTTGTATCAGAACGAAGGCCGGGTGCTGATCACCCGGGTCGCTCCCGAACCCGCGCGGGCGTTGCGGCGTCAGTTCAAGTCTGCCGTGTACCACGAGACGGCGCGGTGTCTGACGCTGGCGCGGACGCCGTTGCCGAAGCGCAGCGGGACGGTGGCGGTGCTGTGCGCGGGGACGAGCGATCTGCCGGTGGCGGAAGAGGCGGCGGTGACGGCCGATTTCATGGGGAACCGGGTCGAGCGGCTGTTCGACGTCGGGGTGGCCGGTCTGCACCGGTTGCTGGGGCGGATCGACGTGGTACAGCGGGCGAACGTGATCGTGGTGGTGGCCGGCATGGAGGGCGCGCTGCCGAGTGTCGTGGCCGGGCTGGTGTCGCGCCCGGTCATTGCGGTGCCGACGAGTGTGGGCTACGGCGCAAGTTTCGGGGGTGTGGCCGCGCTGCTGGGGATGCTGAACAGTTGCGGGAGCGGCGTGACGGTGGTGAACATCGACAACGGTTTTGGCGCCGGGTACGCCGCGAGCCAGATCAACGCGTTGGCAGCGGAAGGGGTGGGGGCAGTGGCGGAGTCGCGCGCCTCCCGGGAGCGGCCGCCGGCCTGACGCCCGTGCGGAGTGACCCGGAGCCGGACGGTGGCAGGCGGGACGCCTGCACCACAAGGTTCACCGAGAAACACCGGATATGAAGACACTGTACCTTGACCTGCTCAGCGGCATCAGCGGCGACATGTTCGTGGGGGCCCTGCTGGATTTGGGGATGGACTTCGCTGAACTCCAGCGCGGACTCGCCGGCTTAGGGGTGAAAGGCTATCACCTGCACCACGGCCGCGGCCAGAAACAGGGCATCACCGGCAGCCGGTTCGAAGTCCACCTCGAGCATCATCACGAGCACGAGCATGAGCACGAGCATGGGCATGAGCACGAGCATGGGCATGAGCATGAGCATGAGCATGAGCATGAGCATGAGCATGGGCACGGGCACGCGCAGGATCACGGCGGTGGGCATCACCACACTCACAGGCCTGAGTCGGGATCTCACGGCGGGCACGGTCGCGACTTCGCCGAGATCCGGCGGTTGATCGCGGCGGGCCCGATGTCAGCGTGGGTCAAGGAGCGGGCGACGGCGGTGTTCCGGCGGATCGCGGAAGCGGAGGGAAGATCCACGGGCGGCCGGCGGAGGAGGTGCACTTTCACGAGGTGGGGGCGGTGGACTCGATTGTGGACATCGTGGGGGCATGTCTCTGCCTCGAGTTCTTGGGCCGGCCGCGGGTGCTGGCGTCACCGGTGGTCGAGGGGACGGGCTGGGTCGACTGCGCGCATGGGCGGTTCCCGGTGCCGGCGCCGGCCACGCTCGAGATCCTGGCGGCGCGCGGGGTGGTGGTGAGCCAGTGCGAGGAGCGGCAGGAGCTGGTGACGCCGACGGGCGCGGCGTTGCTGGCGGAGTTGGTTGAGGCCTTTGGGCCGCTGCCGGAGTTCCGGCTCGAGCGGGTGGGTTACGGGCTGGGAACGCGGGACAACCGGACGCGTCCGAATGTGCTCCGGGTGCTGTGGGGGGAGTCGGGGGTTGGGCCCGCCGTCTCCGGGAGCCACGACTGGGGAGAGCGACCGGGTGGCGGTGCTGGAGACGAACGTGGACGATTTGAACCCGGAAGTGCTGGGGCATTTCACCGGAAGGGCGCTCGCGGCGGGGGCCCTGGACGTGTTCCACACGGCGGTGCAGATGAAGAAGGGGCGGCCGGGGACGCTGCTCACGGTGTTGTGTGGCGTGGAGGATGCGGACCGGCTGGCGGTGCTGATGTTGACGGAGACGAGTGCGTTCGGGGTTCGGCGGACCGTGGCTGAGCGGTGGAAGCTGCGGCGTGAGTTCCGCGAAGTGACCACCGCCCAGGGACCGGTGCGGGTGAAGCTGGGGTGGCTGGACGGGCGAGTGGTGCAGGCGGCGCCGGAGTTTGAGTCGTGTCGGGCGGCGGCCGAAGCCGCGGCGGTGCCGCTGAAGCTGGTGTACGAGGCGGCGTTGCGGGCCCTGAACCTGCCGGCGCGGGGCGGGGGCGGTTGAAGGAGGCGGGATCAGGCGGGCGGCGCGACGCGCAGGTGGGACAGGCGGAAGCAGGCGCCGCGCGGGGTGTTTTCCCGGCACTCGATGTCCCAGCCGTGGGCGAGGACGATCTGGTGGACGACGGCGAGACCGAGGCCACGGCCGCGCTGGTTCGAAGAGAAGTACGGTTTGAAGATGTCGGCGCGGTGTTCGGGGAGGACATCCGGTCCATCATCGCTGATGTCCAGGCAGGCGTGGTGCGGGTCGGGCCTGGTCGCGGTGATGGTGATGGAGCCCTCGTGGTCCATGGCCTGGAGGGCGTTGGTGAGCAGGTGGAACAGGGCCTGGCGGAGGAGGGGTTCGTCGGCCTCGATGACGGGGAGGTCCTCGGGGAGCTGGAGACGGATGCTCTTGGCCTCGAGATCGGACGCGAGCGTGGTCTTGAGTTCCGCGAACACGCCGGTCAGGGCACGCGGGTGCGGCGGACATCGCGGGGGCGGGAGTAGTTGATGAAGTCGTTCAACTGGGCGGTGACACGGTCGGCCTCGTTGGCGATATGGCGCGAGCTTTGGACGACTTGCGGCGAAGCGCCGGGTTCCTGCGCCAGCGTTTGGGCGAGACCACGGATGAGGTTGAGGGGGTGGCGGGTTTCTGACGCGAGGCCGCCGGCCGCGAGGTTCATATCGCGGAGGCGGGCGTTGAGTTCGGAGGCGCGGGCCAGGCGAACCTCGAGTTCCGCGGACCGGAGGAGGGTCCGCCAGGCGAGGCCGAGGCCGGCGACGGCGACCGTCGCGAGGAGGGTGATGAAGCCCCGGAGCCAGAGGTCCTGGGCGGAGGCAGCCAGGAAGGGCTGGGCCGAGAGGACGGCCACAAAGCTGTGAGCCCCCTGCTTTTCGATGGCAGAGAGGTACTCCGCCTCGCTCATCCAGAAGGGGCGACCGAAAGGCGGACGGCCCTCCCCGCCACGTCCACGGCCCCAGGCGCGCGGTCGGGGAGGAGGCGGATTGGTGTCGGCAAGCGAGTTGGGGGCGTTGTCGGGGTCGACGCCCGGCGGTGGGGGTGGCGGGCCCTCGGGAGGGAATCCCGGCGACGGGCCGGCGCGGTTGGTGCCGAAGGGCGGTCCCGGCAAGTCGCGTCGCGGCACCACCAGGGTGGGGCGGTCAGCGTCAGCGGCATCCGTGAGGTTGGTGCCGAGGTCGACGAGGTTGACGAGCGTCACGCTGCGGCGGTCCCAGTGGACACCGCGGGGGACGAGGCCTTTGAGCTCGTAGTTGATGGGGGCGCCGGCGGCGGCGACCACTTCGCCGGCGTGGTTGAGGAGGGCGATGGCATCCAGCTCGCCAGGTTTGACGAGGGCGTTCAGGGCGGACTCCATGCGTTCCTGGGAGATGATGCCGAAGCGGCGTTGGGAACGCATCACGAGGCCGAGGGTGGTGGAGACGTCTTTGGCGTGGTTGATGATGGCCTCGCGGGCGGTGCGGCGCACGCGGGCATGCTCGCCGAGTTGCCACACGAGCACGACCACCCACGTGACGAGCAGCAGGCCATACACGAGAGGGGTGCGCCGGTTCATGCGGGGAGGGGGGCTCGGGTCGGCACGAAGGCCGCTCAGCGTGTGTTGGACTTCTTGCCGCCGGACTTCGAGGCGCCTTTCGGCGGCAGCCCGTCGAAGATGCGATTGAGGTCCTCCTCGCTGTAGGAACGGGGCAGAACGACGGCATTGGAGCGTTCGGCCTGTGCCATGGCGAGCAGATCGTTCGGGTGCTTCACGATGCGCGGGGTGAGGAAGATGAGCAGCTCGGTCTTGGTGTCCTGTTTGACCTTGCGGCGGAAGGCGGCGCCGAGGAGCGGGATGTCGCCCAGAACGGGGACCTTGCTGACCGACTCGGTCTTGGTGTCCTGCATGAGGCCGCCGATGACGACGGTCTGGCCGTTCGGGGTGACAACGACGGTGTCGGCGGCGCGGCGGTTGATGATCGGGTAGCCGACGCTGTTGGTACCGGTGACCGAGATGGCGACCTGTTCGGAGGAAAGCTGGGGAGATCTCCGGGGTGACAATCATCTCGATGAGGTTGTCGGAGGTGATGAAGGGGGTGACGCGGAGGATGATGCCGACGTCCTGGTACTGGATCGAGTTCCGCTGGTTGCCGAAGTTGTCGTAGGTGACGCCGGTGATGAGGGGCACCTGCTGGCCCACGGTGATGATGGCCTGCTGGTTGTTGCGGGCCAGGACGGTGGGCCGGGAGAGGACCTCGAGGCGGCCGTCTTCGGCGATGGCGCGAAGCGTGACCCGCCAGTCATCGCCCGCGAAGGAGGCGATGCCGTCGCCGGAGCTCAGGCCGGGAAGGCCGCGGAACTGCTGGAGGATGGTGCTCGTGGTGCCGTTGTTGTCCCGGCTGAACGAGCCCTCGACGCCGAGGTCCGAGCCCTTGCGGTAGGTGACTTCGAGGAAGACCACGTTGATGAGGACCTGGGGGGCGGCGCGATCGAGGTTGGTGACGACCTGCCCGATGTACTGGGCGGTTTCGGCGTCGGTGACGACGATGAGTTGCCGGGTCTCCGGGTCGCTCGAGATCATGGCCTCGCCGACCTGGGTGGCGCTGGGATAACTCATGGCCGTCCGGCCCGTGGTCCGCTGCTGGGCCAGGGCGGGAGCCGCGGCCAGGCCGAGGAACGTCAGTCCGACGAGCCAGCGGGCGACCGATAAGAAGCGATGGGCTTTCATGCGGGCAAGGGGTCGGGTGGCGAGGGAACGGTCACCGCCTGGGGCTAGCGTCCGGTCCCGCCGCCGCTGGTTCCGAAGCTGCCGAACCCGGTGTTGCCACGACCCATATTCTGCTGGGTGGTGGTGGCGCGAGTGTTGAGCTGGCGACCGGTCTGCTGGGTGTTCCGGGTGGTGGTGGTGCGGTTGCGGGTGTTCTGGGTTTCGAAGAGGCCCCGGAGGATCTCCTCGACGACGGTGGGATCGGTGTTCTCGACCGAGAACATGTACACCTCCTGCTTCTTCGCGTTGTCGGCGTCGAGTTGTTCGATCATCTGGGCGACCTGGACCATGATGTCGCGGGCGGCGGTGACGACGACCGACTGGGTGCGGAGGTCGGGGACGGCGAGCACGCGGCTCTGCTTCTGGAGGCGGGAGCTCTCGCCGCTCTGGAGGGCGGCCATGCCGCCGCCGAAAGGTCCGCCGCCGAAACGGATCTGGCCGCGACCGCCCTGGTTCTGGCTCGAGGTGGCATCCGGGAAGAGCTCCTTGATGAGGTCGGCCATCTCCTGCGCATCCGAGTGACGCAGGCGGAAGACGCGCAGCTCGGTGATGTCGTCGACGTCCGTGTCCACCTCGCGGACGAGATCCTCGATGATGGGCATCTGCTCCTCGGGAGCGGAGACGACGAGGGAATTGCTGCGTTCATCGGCGACGGCGACGACGCCGGGGGTGGAGACGCGGGAGCTGCCGCCGCCGGCGTTCTGCCCGCCCTGGTTGCCGCCGCCGCCGGGCATGCCGGGGAACTGCATCCCGCCGGGGCCGCGGAAGCCGCGGACGGTCTGCTGCTGGTTGCCGGTGCTGCGGGCGTTCTGGGCGGCGAAGAGATCGCGGACCACCGTGGCGAGGGCCTTGGCATCGGCGTACTGGAGCGGGAACACGCGCACGGCGGAGACGCTCGAGATGGCGGTGTCGAGGGCCCGGATGATCTCGGCGATGCGGCGGATGTTGGACTGGGTGTCGGTGACCACGAGGGCGTTGCCGCCCTCGTTGGCGGCGATGGTGGCCGTCGGCGGGAACAGAGGGGTGAGGTCGCGGCTCAGTTGCACGGCGTTTACGAAGCGGACCGGGATGATCTGGGTGATGATCTGGTCGCCGAAGGGGATCGTCTCCGGGTCGTTGCCGCTGCGCACGGGGGTGTTGCGGCGCCGCGCCTCGTCCTGGGTGAGGATGGTGAGGGTGCGCCCCTCCTGGAGGGCGGCGTAGCCGTTCTTGGCCAGGACTTGATTGAGGAGTTCGACGGCTTCGGTGCGGGTCAAGGGCTGGTTGCTCCAGACGTCCAGTTTCCCCTTCACCTCGGTTTCGAGGATGATGATGAAGCCGGCGGCCTCGCTGGAGATAGTCGAGGACCAGGTCGAGCGGGGCACCGCGGAAGTTCAGGCGCAGTGGGGCTTCCTCGACCGTGTTGGTAACCGCCGATTGCGCCGCCAGTCGGCGCGCCGCGCGGTCGCGAGCGTCGGCCATTGTGGGACTAAGCGTCGCGGGCCGGGCGGCGGGTCGGGCGGCCGGCGCGGGTGCGGATGCGGCCCCTCGCGCAGGGCGGATTGCGGGCGAGTCGCCAGTCGGCGCGGGCTGGTAGTCCTCGCCGGCCCCGGGGTGATCCTCGGGGATCGGCCCCGGGCCCTGGTCGGCGGGCTCAAAGTCGGCGGGCGGTTCCCCGGCCGGCGGGCGCATCCCGCCGCGGTCCGCGGCAGGAGGCGGCGACGGATCCTGCGGGGGTTCCTGCTGGGTGAGGCCTGCGGGGACGAGGATGGCGACCGCCCAGGCGGCGAGAAGGGTGGAGAGCGTTTTCATCGGGATTCCCTTTCACGTTTTTCCATCAAGCGTTTCAAAACCTCATCGGCATCGGCACTCGAGGCCGTCGTGCGGCCTTGGCCGGAGCGGGCCGCGGCGGGCGGTCCACTCGGCGCACGGGGGCTGGTGGCGAACCCGGTGAAAGACTCGCCCGGCTCGCCAAGCTGCCACTCGCCGGCTTCTTCGCGGCGCATCTGCATGCCCATGCGCAGTTCGAGGGCGTTGGTGCCGCCCTGGAGTTTGACCGCGTTCGGCAGGATTTCGATGACCTCGAAATCGGCGACTTTTCCGCCGGTCGGGACCGCCTTGCGGTACTCGGAACCGGAGCCATCGAAGAAGGCGAACGTACCCTGCGCATAGCTCATGGTGCCGACGAGGCCGAAGGCGTCCACGCGGGTTGGGCGACGGGTCTCGCGGGGAGGGTCGGTGCGGCGGCCGGACCGACTGGCGTTGAAGATGTTGCGCTCGTTGATGAGCGCGAAACTCTCGTAGCCTGGGCGCGTGCGGCTCGCGGCGGCAGGTGCTGGCTCGGGGGCCGGGGCGGGCTCGCTGGCCGGGCGGGCCACGAGCCCTGCCAGGCCCAGGGTGAAGACCGCCGCCGCGCCGCGGTGGGAAGCCAGCCGCCGCACGACGCGCCAGACTGTGTGCCGGACCTTCATCGGTTCAGGGAGACGCGGATGGTCTGAACATCAGGCCGTTCACCAGCAGGCCGAGCGTCAGGAGTTCACCCCGATCGTCGCGCGCGGTGAGCTCGACGGCATCGAGTTTCAGGGCCATCGGGTCTGCCTCGATATCATACAACAGGCGGGTGATGCTGGAAAGGCTGCCGGAGGCGTCGACGCGGCATTCGAGGTTGGCGAAGCGCTCGGAGGTTGCACGTTTGAGCTGGGGCTTGATCGAGGTCACGCCGACGCGGCTGGCTTGGGACCAGCGGTCGAAGGCTTTGAGCACTTGGTTTTCGGCGACGGAAGCCTCGGCGGCGAGACAGGCAGCCTGCATGGCGGCCCAGCGGGAGCGGATGACGGCCTCGCGCTCGAGGAGGAGGGTGCCCTGGTTCACGGACTTCCTGAGCTCGGTCAAGCGGGCGGCGCGATCGTTCCAGTGACGGATCAGCGGCGTGAGCACGAGCCGGTCACCGACAAGGAGCACGACCGCTGTGATGGCGGCGAGGGCGAGGATCTGCTGGCGATTCTGCAGTTTCATAGGGTGGCCGGGCCGCTCCAGCGGAAGTTGATGGTGAACTGCATGGGGGTGCGACCGCGGATCTGGTCGACCTTCACGTCGCGCACCTCGCTGGCGGCCCGGAGCCGGTCCAGGGCCCGGTAGAGCGTTTGCTGGTCGCGCGCCGTGCCGGTGCAGGTGACGGCGCCCGTGCCGCGGATCTCCACCGTCTTGGCCGTAACACCACCGTCCTCGGGGAAGGCCTCGGTCAGCCGCTGGAGGATGGTGAGGGAACGGAAGGACTCGTCGAACCAGGGTCGGAACTGCTTGATCTGCTGCTGGAGCGCGTCGATCTCGGCGACCGGCTGCCGCATGGCGTCCCAGCGGGCCTGCCAGCGCAGCAATTGGATCTGTTGCACGCCGAAGGCCAGGGCGACCAGGCCCACGACCGCCCCCGCCGCGGCACCGCTCCAGGCCAGCTTGCGGGAGGCGTACTTGTCGGCGAACTGTTTCCAGCGGCTGATCTTGGGAGGCAGGAACTCGAGGCGGACCGGCTGCCGGTCGAGGCGGCGAAGGGCCAGGGTCAAGGCGGGGGAGACCGCGGCGGGCCCCGGCAACCGGACGGCGAAGGCATCGGGCGCGTGCTCGCTGACTTGCTCGACGCGCAGCCCCAACGGCTCAAAGCGGCTGCGGAGGCCGGCGGTCAGTTCCTCCGCCGGTTCGCCGCGGCCAAAAACCCGCACACGGCGGATCGCGTCGCGCACATCCGGAGGCAGTTGGCCCAGCGTGATGCGGATTTCCCGGGCGAGCTGGTCCGCCGCGGGACCGGCCACACGGCCCTCGGATTCGGCGCTGGCCGCGAGCGAACGGAGCACGGCGATCCCCCGCCGCAGGAGATCTGCAGGTTGGTGCCACTCGTCCCCGGCACGAGCGCCAGCACGCCATCCCCGGGGTCACCGTCGGCCGGTTGGAGGCTGGCGATGCCGAGGGAAAAACTGACGGGGGACAACTGGGCGGCCCGGAGCACGGCTTCGAGCCGGGTGAGATGGTGGCGCGGGACCGCGATGAGGGTGGCGTGCTGCTGGCCGGCCGGGGTGCGGGAGCGCGACTCGACGACCTGGAGGGTCTCGAGGCTCGAGGGAAAACCGCGTTCCGCTTCGATCTGCAGGAAGCCGGCGAGGTCGGATTCGGGGAGTTCGGGCAGGCTGACACTGAGGGTGAGGCACCAGCTCATGGGCAGACAGACGGCGCAACGCCGTTCGCGAATGCCGGCTGCGTCCAGGTGCTTGCGGATTTCCCGGCCGATGAGTTCCGGTTCCGCGGTCAGGAGATCCAGCGAAAGCGGGACGGACAGGTTGTGTTTGAGGTCGGCGCTGCCGTTGGTGCGCCGGACCTCGGCGGCCTCGAGTCGGCCCTCCTCGAAGGCGAGACCGAGCAACGCGCCGCCAGCGGGACGGCGTGGCAGGAGTCGTGGGACCTGCGCCTGGAGTTCGGACCATTTCATGTGTTCATCTTCCCCATCGCGTCCCCAGGCTGCCAAAGGCGACCGTGCCGGCGCGGCGGGCCTGCTCGAGTTCGTCGCGGACGCCCGGACCGAGGGCCCAGCCGAGGTGGGTGAGGTCCTGGCGGTAGCGGAGCCGGGGGGCGGTGCCGCTGGTGTCGAAGACGTACTTCACCCGCTGGTAGCCGCGGCCGTGCTGTCCGAGCGCCGCGACGTCGACGGTGAACTGGTAGCTGCGGGCCGTGAGGTAGGGCCCGGCCTCGAGGGCGTTCTCGCGATCGAGGACGTCCGCGACCCAGGCGAGCGAGGGCGGCTCGGTGCTGGTGGGGGTGGGCCGCGAAGCCACCAGCGTGGAGGCGAACTCGGGGCCGATGCCCGGGATACAGGCCAGGACGGTCTCGCTGGCGGTGTTCACGTTCACCAAGCCCTCCGTAAACTGGTTGGTGGAGACGGTGAGGTATCCCTCGACTTGGCCAAACTCAGCGGCCGTCATGCCGCTGACGAGGTAGAACTCGAGCACGCTGCGGACGGTGACCGCGGCGCCGGTTCCGCCGCCACCCGGTCCGCCGCCACCGCCGCCACCGCCGCCGCCAGCGGGTGCGCCGAAGGCCTGGAGGATCTCGTTGGCCCGCGCCGTGCCGAACTGTTCCTCGAGCAGCGAGGCGAGTTCGGTGCGGTTGGTGTTGCTGACATTGATCCGGGTCGATCCATCGGGGGCGGTGTTGGGCTCGCGGCTGTAGACGGTGAGGTAGGCGAAGAGGCCGGGATCAAGGCGGCCGTCGCGATTGTCGGCGGGAGGCGAGTTTTCGCCGTCGTCCTCGTTGGGGTCGAGCAACCCGTTGAGGTTGGCGTCTTCGCCGTAGAGCAGGAGGAGGTCGGCACCGTACACGAGGCGGAGTTCCTCGAGCGATTCGAAGGGGGCGTTCTTGCAGCGGTAAGGCGGGTTCAAGCGCTGGTAGGTCTCGTCCTCGGCCCCGCCGTCGCTGAGGTCGGAGTCGCTGTCGCGCCAGTCGATGATGGCGGCGGCGAACTCGGGCGTCATGCCGGGGAGTTGTTCGAGCATGGTGACGGTGGCGGTGTTGAGGTTGAGCTTTGAGGCCTCGTCCACAAACCCGAACCAGGGCTCCTGGGACCAGGAGGACTCGGGGTCGCGGCCCAGGAACCAGAAGGCGGCGTCGCCCACGGGAACGGCTTCGGTGCGGTAGGTGAGGATGTCCGGGATCGCGCCGGGTTCCTCGAGATTGACGAGCACGTTGCTGGCATAGCGGGCGGCGCCTTCGATGGCCTGGCGTGCCAGGGTGGCGGCGACGCGGTTGTCCGCGGCGCGCAGCTCGAAGTTCATCGTGTGGGCGAAGTACAACGCGAGGCTGACGAGGCCGAAGGAGATCCAGAGGACGATGATGAGCACCGAGCCACGTTCGGCGCAGCGCGGCCCCGGGCGTGACGGTGTGGGGACGGGCCGGGGCGGGCTCATGAGTCACCTCCACCGGACGGCGTGGCGGTGTCGGTTTCCACCTGGACGGTCACCGGCACCACCAGCTCGATGGGTTCGGTTTCGACCCGGTTGGTCAGGGCGCTCGTCAGGACGATTTCGACCTTGATCGCGCGGGGCAGTCCGGACGTGAGGTCCGCGGTCATCTCGCCGGTGGAGTCCCAGTCGTAGCGCCAGGTCGTGCCATCGTAGTACTGGAACGTGACGGTCTCGACCCCGCCGAGGAGGAACTGATCCTCGGGGGTTTCCTCGACGACGGCGAGGAGGTTGCGGGTGACGGAACGGAAGAGCTCCAGGCCGGGGTGGTCGTTGGTGGGGGAGGCCAGGCGATAAGTGACCCGTTGGATCTCCGGCCAGGGGTCGGTGTCACGAAGGACACCGACGGTGGTGTAGAAGTCCGGCGCGACGCGGCCGAGGAGGGTCGCGGTCGTCCCTGTCGGTGCCGTCTGGAAGGGGCCGGTGAGCGTCCCGCCGGGGCTGGCCAGGTTGGCGAGGTCGCGCTGGATCACGGCCAGGGCCTGCTGGAGCGGGACGGCCTCCTCCAGGCTGGCGGTGGTCCGGTTGCGCAGCCGCAGCGCACCGTGGAAGACAGAGTGCATGGCCACCAGGACGACGGCGAAGACGGCGACGGCCAGCAGCACTTCGAGGAGCGTGAAGCCGGCGACGTGTGGCCGGCCGGGTGCGCGGGACGGCGGGGCCGTCGGCGGGTGAGGAGGGCCGGGTTCATGGCGTCCCCCCGGCGGTGGCGGTGGCGGTGGTGTTGGTCTCCGTCAGGGCGGCGGAAGGATCGGCGAGGGTGGCGAGCCGGATCTCGTATTCCTGCCCCTGCACGTCGAAAAAGACCGCGACGGTGAGCTCGCGCAGGGTGCCTTCCTCCCACGGATCGTTCTGGATGAACCAGCGGTACGTGCGGAATCCCTGGATGGACTCGCCCCGGAGGCTGGAGCTCTGCCAATCGCCCGTCACGAGTCGCTCGTTCAGGACGTTCTCGGCCACGCGGGCGGCGACGCCTTTGGCCGTGGCGACCTGGCCGGCGAGGTTGGCGATACGCAGGCCTTGCACGGCCACCGGGATCACGATGGCCATGAAGACGAGCGCGGCGAGCGCCTCGGCCAGGGTAAAGGCCGCGGTGCGTCGCCTAGCGCAGGAGTTGGGGTTCGTCGGTGCGCAGTTCATAGCGCAGGCGATTGCGGCTTTGGGCGACCCACAGCTTCGGCCCGGCCTCCGGTTCGTGGCGGGAACGGAAGGAGACCCAGAGCGGGTTCTGGTCGCCGAGGGTACCCTCCGGCGTGAAGCGGAGCAGCTCGAGGTGCCGCAGACCCTCAGGGCGTCGTGACGTGGGCGCCGGCGGGGGCAGGGACAGGGGCAGGCGCACGGTGAGGGCCGATTGGGGGAAGGGCATGACCTCGAACTCCACGTCCTCGTGGAGGGGGTACTCGACGGCCCGTTCGTCGTAGTCGGTGTAACTGAACTCGGCTTCGACACCATAAAGCCGCTGTTCGCGGTCCAACCAGAGCACCATGGGCACTCCCTCGGCCACGGCCCGGCTCTGCGCATAGCGGGTGAGGGCCAGGAAACGCTGGGCCTCGGCGTCAAGACCGCGCCCGCGGAAAAACCGGCTGAGCGAGGGGGCCGCGAGCGACAGCACACTCAGCAACATGGCCATGACGAGGATCAGCTCGATGAGCGTGAAGCCCCGGAGTGGCGCGCCGGTTCGTGGGGTGGGGCGGGTCATCGCCGCTGGGTCCAGTTGGTGATGTCGTCATCGCCCCCTTCGCGTCCGTCGGGACCGAGCGACATGAGATCGTAGCTGTTGGGGTTCATCTTCCCCGGGCATTCATAGACATAGGGCTGGCCCCAGGGGTCGAGCGGGATTTCGTTGCCCTTGAGGTAGGGCCCCCGCCAGTTCTGCGCGTCGCGGGGTTGGACGATCAGGTCCTGGAGGCCGTCCTTGCCCTTGGGATAGTAACCGTTGTCCACCTCGAAGGCGTCGAGCGCAGTGCCGAAGGTGGCGATTTGCGTCTGGGCGGCGGTCTGGCGGGCCTGCTCGGTGCGACCGGAGAACTTCGGGACGACGATGGCCGCGAGGACGCCGAGGATCACGAGCACGAGCAACAGCTCGATGAGCGTGAAACCGCGGGGGGCGCCCCGGGCGGTCGACCTTGGACTTTCGAACCTCGAACTTCGAACCTCGAACTTCGGTGTGGGCGACAGGATGCTCATATGCGAAAAGGGGGTGGAGTTATTTGATGTAGTCTTGGAGGGTAAAAATGGGGATGACCATGCCGATGAAGATCGTGCCGATGAATCCGGCGATGAGAAAGAGCATGAGGGGTTCGGCCAGGGCCACCGCGGTGCGCAGGCGCCGGTCGAGGTCGCCCTCGGTGACATTGGCGATGCGGACCAGCTCCTGATCGAGTTTCCCGCTCTCCTCGGCCACCGAGATCATCTCGAGGGTCGAGCCGGAGAACAGGGCGCGGCACTCCCCGAGGCTCGTGCCGAGCGATTTGCCCTCCTTGACCTGATCGATGGAGTTCGCGACGGCGTCGACGAGGATCTGGTTGCCGATTGAACGGCGCGCCACGTTGAGGCCGTTGATGAGCGGCACGCCGGCGCCCAGCAAAGTGCCCAGCATGCGGCAGAACCGGGACATGGCGTACTGGGCCACGAGCCCGCCGACGGCCGGCAGCCGGAGCACGACGCCTTCCCAGGCCCGGCGTCCGGCTGGTGACACCAGCCAGCTCCGGACCAGGTACGCTGCGACGGCCAAACCGAGGACGAGCACCGGACCGTAGGCGCGCAAGGTGTCGCTCACACCCACAATGACCTGGGTGAGCAGCGGCAACTGCGCGCCGAACCCGGTGAAGATGGCCTGGAACCGCGGGATGAAGAAGACGAGCAGGAAGACCAGCACGCCCAGCGCCAGCACCAGCAGGATCACCGGGTACAAGAGCGCGGTCATCACCTTGCCGCGCATGTCCCGTTCGCCCGCCTGGAAATCCGCGATCTGGCTGAGAACGACATCGAGAAACCCACCGGTCTCGCCGGCTTCGACCATGGCTACATACACCCGGGGGAAGGTCTCAGGGGAACGGGCCATGGCGTCGGCGAGCGACATGCCATCCACCACCAGGTCGTGGACCTCCTTCCACTTGGCGCGCGCGACCGGGTTGGCCGCTTCCTTTTGGAGGATGACGAGGGCGCGGCTGAGGGGGATGCCCGCGGCGAGCAGGTTGGCCAGGAGGCGGGTGAAGTTCTCAAGGACGCGGCTGGAGACCCGGCGCGGCCCGCCCAACGCCAGGGAGAAACCCGCGGCCGGCTCGGTGGCGGCCCCGGGAACGCCCTTGGCCTGGGCTGGCTTGCCGTTGCCATGGCCGTTGCGACCGGGCTGAGCGGAGCGTTCGGCCAGGCTGATGGGACGCAGGCCGCGCGCTTCCATGAGGCGGAAGGCTTCCTGCCGGCCGCCCGCCTCGAGTTGTCCCTCGGTCGTGCTGCCATTGGCCTGGAGGGCTTTGTAGGTGAACAGGGGCATGGGGGCGCGCGCTCTCTCAGGCCCGGCCCAGGGCCACACTGGCGGGAGCGGGTTCCTCGGCCACTCCGTCGGCCGATTCATTCCGGGTGGTCCGGGTGACCTCTTTGGCCGTGGTCACGCTGAGGACTTCCTCGACCGTGGTGACCCCCAGGCGGACGAGGCGCCAGCCGTCCTCGGCGAGGGTCTTCATCCCGGCCCGGCGGGCGGCCTCGCGGATCTGGTCCGACGAAGCGCTCTTGAGGACGAGCTGGCGGATCTGATCATCGCTGTCCATCCACTCGAAGATGGCATGGCGGCCGAAGAAGCCGGTCTGGCGGCATTCGCGACAGCCGACCGAGCGGTAGATGGTGGCGTTGGCGGGAATGCCGACCTGGAGCTTGAACGCCTGGGCCGTGGGGGAGTCATCGACCTGCCGGCAGTGGCGGCAGAGGACGCGGACCAGGCGTTGGGCCAGGACGGCTTCGAGGGAGGAGGCCACGAGGTAAGGTTCAACCCCCATGTCGACGAGGCGCGTGACGGCGCCCGGGGCGTCATTGGTGTGGAGGGTGGAGAAGACGAGGTGGCCGGTCAGCGAGGCCTGCACGGCAATTTGCGCGGTCTCGGCATCGCGGATTTCACCGATCAGGACAACGTCGGGGTCGTGGCGCAGGATGGAGCGCAGCCCGCGGGCGAAGGTGAGGCCGGCCTTCTCCGAGACCTGGATCTGGTTGACGCCCTTGAGCTGGTATTCGACGGGATCCTCGATGGTGATGATCTTGCGGACGGCATCATTGATCTCATGGAGCGCGGTGTAGAGGGTGGAGGTCTTTCCGCTGCCGGTGGGGCCGGTGACCAGGATGATGCCGTGCGGGAGCTGGAGGACGCGGCGAAAACACTCGAGCTCCCGGCGGTCCATGCCGAGCTCGCGCATGCCCAGGAGGGTGGCATTCTGCCGCAGCAGACGCATGACCACCGCCTCGCCGTGCAGCATGGGGATGACCGAGACGCGGATGTCCACCTCGGCGTCGTCGATCCGGATCTTGATGCGACCGTCCTGGGGCAGGCGCTTCTCGGCGATGTTGAGGTGGCTGAGGATCTTGACGCGCGAGACGATGGCCGGCTGGAAGCGCTTGAGCTGGGCAGGCACCGGCACCTCCTGCAGAACGCCATCGATGCGATAGCGGATGCGGAACTCGTCCTCGAAAGGCTCCAGGTGGATGTCCGAGGCGCGCAGCTCGATGGCATCGCGCAGCACCTGGTTCACGAAGCGGATGATCGAGGCGTCCTCCGCCGCGCTGTCGAGGTCCGTGCCTTCCTCACGGTTCTCGTCCACGACCTGGATGGGAGACTCCTCATCCAGGGTGTCGATGGTGTCGGCGCCCACGCCCAGGCGCTTCTTCATCTCGCGGCGGATGGCCTCGGTGGGGGCGAGGACCGGTCGCAGGCGCAGGCCGGTGAGGCTGCGCAGCGTGTCGAGGCCCTGGGTGGCGAACAGGCGGCTGGTGGCCACCTCGATGACGCCGTTGGCGCGGCCCAGGGGAAGGAGTTCGTCTTTCAGAAGGAGCCGGGCGGGGAACAAGGCCAGGACCTCCTTGTCCGGCTCGACGTCTTCGAGGGAGGTGTACTTGAGGTCGTATTCCCGGGCGAGCCACCGGAGCACCTCCTCCTCGGACCGAACCGGCGCCGTGCCGCCGCTGCCCTCGAGTGCGGCCAGGGCGCGGGCGTCGCTGGCCGAGAGTTGCCGGGCGGCAACCATGCGGTCCAGCAAGCCGGCGGGTCCGGAGGCTCGGAGGTCGGCGGATTCCATGGGCAGCGCGCGGTTCGGTCGCGAGGAACGGGGAGGGGTGGCTGGCTAACGAACCAGACCCATCCGCAGGGCGACGGCCTCCTGCTTCACGCTCAGCACGGCCTTGAGGTCATCCTGGGCCTTGGCCAGCTTCTCCTCGTTGGCTTTACGGGCCTCGCGGTACTTCGCCATGGCCGTCTTGATCTGCTCGGCCGAGGCATTGGACTCGATCACGCGGGTGAGGGCTTCCTCCTCGGGGCTGGGTTCACCGCCGAAGCGCTGGCGCGCGCCGCCGGGCCCCTGCTGGTCGCCGCCGGGCGGCCGCATCATGCCGCGCATGCCGCCGAAGGCGGCGTCGCGACGCAACTCATTCACCTTCTGGATGCGGTCGGAGATGACCTTCCATTCGGCGTCATCGGTGACGCCGAACTGCTGCCGCATCCGCTCTTCCATGCGTTGGCGCATTTGTTCGGGGTCGAAATTGCCGCGTTGGCCGCCTTGGCCCCCCTGACCGCCACCGCGCTGGCCTTGGGCCAGGGCCTGGGTCGGGAGGAGGGTGAGGGTTGCTGCGACGACTGCGAGCAGGCCGGTCTTGAATAAACGTGTCATTGTCTTCTGTAGCTTAAGTTCAACCGTGGTCCGTCCCGGCACAGCCTGCCAGGCGGTCCGTGGGCGCTCAGACGCCACCGCCGGACGCCCGGTTACAGTCGCCAGGCCAGCGTCCGGCGGGAGGGACGGGCTCGAGGACCGTGGAGGGGCGGGCGAGCAGCGGCGTGCCCTGCCAGCTCGCGTTGCTCACCCGGGCTTCGACGTGGGGTGCCCCGGGCTCCCGGGGGCGAGCCGGCGAACGCCTGCCGGGGAGGCGCGGGCCCTTGACCATCGCTGAGCCGGGTGGAAGAGAAGGAGGGAGAGTGGAGCTGCAATAGCGACCGAATCATGATCAATGATGGACACTGATTCCAGGCTTGCATGGATAGGGAAGCGGGGCGTACCCTGCCGCCCTATGAACCTGACATCATTGACGGTTGCTGACTTGAAAGACATCCAGAAGCTGCTCGAGCAAAAGGAGAGTATTCAAGCACAGATCGAGAAGATAAACGCTCAGTTGGCCGCGTACGAGGGGAGCGACTCCCGCCCCGGCGGCGAACCGCGCCCTGCGCGCCGAGCCTGCCCCGGCCCGGCAGAAGGTGGGGAAGGCTCGACGGGCCAAGCGCGGCGCCTTGAAGGCCAGGATCCTCGAAGTGGTCCAGGCTGCCGGCAAGACGGGGATCACCGTGAAGGACCTCGCGGGCAAGCTGGGCTTGAACTACAACCGGGTGTACACGTGGTTCTACAAGACGGGTAAGAACGTGCCCGGCTTGGAGAAGGTCGGCGAAGCCGAGTACGCCTGGGTGGGACCCGCAGCTTCCTCTGCCCCAGGGACACCGCCTGCGTCGGCACCCAAACCGGCTGCCAAGCCCGCCGTGGCCCGAGCGGCCAAGGGCAAACCGGCGAAGCGCGGCGAATTGAAGGAGGCCGTGCTGAATCTGTTGAAGGCGACCGGCAAGGCTGGCATTGGCGTGAAAGACATCGCCGCCCGCCTTGGGGCGAAGCCCAAGAACATCTACGTCTGGTTCACCTCGACGGGCAAGTCGATCAAAGAGATCAAGCGCATCGGCCCCGCCAAGTACGCCTGGGTGGGCTGAGCGTTGAAATGCCTGCCGGTCGGCGCGTGAGGCAGTGACACCGGCCGGCAGGGGTGGTTCTCACCCTGTCGGCCCCGCCTGCGCTGGCGCCTCTTCCGGTTGGCTGCGTGTCCGACGTCGCCCACCGGACGCGCTTCAAGCCAGCGACGAAGCGCACTCCTCCCGCACGGTGCGGCAGTGCGCTCGGCCGGGAGGGTCTCAGCGCGCCTCACTGGCACTGGCCTTCCTTTCCCCCGCGTCTCACCCTGTGCCGCCTGGCTGACTTACTGGACCGGATCGCTGCCGGTCAGCTCGAGAAGCTGCTGGAGGTGTCTGCCAGGGCACCACCACCGCTGTACCCGGTGGGTAGGGCGGACGGAATCCCGAGGAGGTGACCGACCTCGGCTTCACTCGCCGCTTCTCCTGCCGCCGGTCTTCCTCTATGGTGCCGCCATGATCCCGCGCGTCTCCCGCCGCCGCTTCCTTCGTCGGGTCGGTGCCGGAACCAGTTTTCTGGTCCTGGCACAGCCCGCCTCCGTCTGGTCCGCCCAGGCCAATGAACGGGTGAACCTCGCCCAGATCGGCGTGGGCGGCCGGGGGGAATGGTTCCTCGGCGCGATGCCCGGCCCGGGAACGCGCTTTGCCGCCCTCTGCGATGTGCACGGATACCGCCTGGCCCGGGCGGCAGAAAGGTTTCCCGAGGCCAGGCGCTTTGCCGACTTCCGGGAGATGCTCGGCACCCTTGCGGAGCAGATCGACGCGGTGATTGTGGCCACGCCGGATCACACCCACGCGGTGGCCAGCGCCGCCGCGTTGCGCAGCGGCAAACCGGTCTTCTGCGAGAAGCCTCTGACGCGCACGCCGGGCGAGGCGCGCAAGCTGCGGGAACTGGCGGCCGCCACCGGCCTGCCCACGCAGATGGGCAACCAGGGAACCGCCAGCGATGCCTTCCGTCGCGCGGTCGAGATCATCCAGTCGGGTGCCCTGGGCCAGATCCGGGAACTGCTGGCCTGGAACGAAGGCGGCGGTGGCGGTCCGCATCCGCGGCCGACCGGCTCCGAACCCGTGCCCGGAGAGCTGGATTGGGACTTGTGGCTGGGGCCGGCAGCCGTCCGGCCATATCACCGGGAGTGGGCCAACTGGCATCGCTGGCGGGATTTTGCCACGGGGCAGTTGGGCAACTGGGCGGTCCACAGCGCCAACCTCGCCTTCAAGGCCTTTCGGTTGGCCGAGTTCTGGGACGCCGCCGCACCCGCGGACCGATTCCTGCAGGGACGGCACTTGAAGGTCACCGCCCGGATGTCCGAAGTGCTCGCCGACACCTTTCCCAAGTGGGAGTTGATCCGCTTCGAAGCCCCCGCCCGGCCCAGTCAGGCGGCCTTCGAACTGCACTGGTGCAACGGACGTGCACCCGAGGGACGCGAGCGCATCGAGGAACGGCTCGGACGCCGGCTGGACTGGGGGATTACGGCGAGAAGAAGTGGGCTGACTACGCCGGATTGCTCGTGGTCGGCACGCAAGGAACGCTCTACTCCACGGGTCACAACATGTCCTTCACGCTCCTGCCCGAACGCCGGTGGGACGACCTGCTGGGCCCGCCGCGGGAGCTGCCGCGCTCGCCCGGACACGAACGCGAATGGCTGGCGGCGATGCGGGGCGGCCCGGCCCCGTGGTCCAACTTCGTCGACTACGGCTCACGGCTGACCGAGTTTCTCCTGCTGGGGAATCTGGCGACCCGGTTCGACTCCGTGATCGAGTACGATCCACTCGCCGGCCGGGTGACCAATCACGCCGGTGCCGAGGCGGCCTGTCACGCCGAGTACCGCCAAGGCTGGAGTCTCTGACCCTGACGCCGAAAGCTCATGAAACGCCTCTGCCCGCCCCCCCGCTTGACTCTGGCACGGTCTGCCTCTGCTGCCTTCGCTCTCGGCCTCCTCCTTGGGTGGGCGGCAGGGCGCGCAGCCGAGACCATCCCGGTGCACCAAGCTGAACGGATCTTCCAGGCCGCCCCGGCACGGGCTCGAGCGGAACCCAGGCAGGCGCGGCGCGTCTTCGATCTGGAACACGCCGGCGCACTTGATGGAGAACGACCCGCACAAGGGCTACTGCATCCCCTACGGTGCCGCGGCCTTCGAGGCGCTGGCGCGCAAGACCGGGGCGTTCGCGGCGGAGGTGAGCGATCATCTGGAACGGTATCTGCCGGAGAACCTGTCCCAATTCGACGCCGTGGTCCTGAACAACAGCTCCGGTCCGTGGATCACTCCGACCCGCGCCGACCTCGAGCGGCCGGAGTTCCGACGGCACGGCACGACGGCGGAGGCGGTGGAAGCCGTCCTGCGTCGGTCCTTGCTGGACTTCGTTCACAACGGCGGTGGCCTGGTGGTGATCCATTACGCGGTGGCCGCCAACCCGCATTGGCCAGGTTTCCGGGGAGCTCATGGGCGCGAGCTTCCTCGGGCATCCGTGGAACGAGGAGATCGGCGTCCGGGTCGAGGAACCCGACCACCCGTTGACGGCGGCATTCGGCGGCGCCGACTTCCGGTTGGCCGACGAGATCTACGAGTACGGCGACCCGTGGCGGCGGGACCACGTCCGCGTGTTGTTGTCGCTGGACCCGGCCCGAACGAACATGGGCGTGCCGTGGATCCACCGGAACGACGGGGACTTCGCCCTGGCTTGGGTGACCACGCGAGGCCAGGGCCGGCTCTTCGTGACTTCCTTCGGCCATCGCACCGAGCTGTTCTGGGATCCGCGGGTGTTACAATTCTACCTGGACGGCGTGCAGTTCGCGACGGGGGATCTCGACGCCCCGACCGAACCCCGCCCCGCCCCGGCCCGGCGCCCCGTGCCGGGCACCGAGCCGGTCGCGGGATTGCCGGGCTTTGTGAGCTTGTTCAACGGACGGGACCTCGCGGGATGGGAGGGCGACCCGCGGATCTGGTCAGTTCAGGAGGGAGCCATCACCGGTCAGACGACCGAGAGCACGCGGGTGACCGAGAACACCTTCCTGACCTGGAAGGATGAACTCCGAGGACTTCGAGTTGCGCCTGCGCTTCAAGCTCGAGGGTGGCAACTCGGGCATCTACTTCCGCGCCCGCAAACGGGGCAGCTCCAGCCAGGATCGCGAAGCGCTGACCGGGATGCAGGCGGACATCTCGGCGGACGGGCGGTGGACCGGAGTGATCATGGAATACACGCTGCGCGAGGTCCTGGCCGAACGGGGCGAGCGGGTGATCATCCATGAGCAGGGAGAGGCGGCAGGTGGGGGGAAGGTTGGGCGAGCCGGACGCGTTGCTGGCGGTCACCAAGCCTGGTGAGTGGAACGATTACGCGATTGTCGCGCAGGGGGCGAAATCCAGATCGCAATCAACGGGGTGAGGATGGCTGACCTGGAGGACCGCGACCCCAAGCGCCTCAAGCGCGGCTGGCTGGGTCTGCAGGTGCATACCGGTCCGCCCATGCGGGTGCAGTTCAAAGACATCTGGCTGCGACGGCCCCGATGAGCCCCGGAACGGCGGGTTCAACTGCCAGACGCACCGCCGTGACGATTCAGTTCGCCTCCACCGAGTGGTTCGCCTCGGGTTGCCGACCTCCCGAGCCCCATCCTCCAGTCCATCCGTGAAATCCGTGAAACCCGCGGTGCAGCGTGGTCCCTTCCGTGGTCATTGCCTCGTCGCTGGTGGCTCCTCTTCGATTGGTCCTTCATCCATTTCCCATGGCGAACTCTGCAATGCACGGAATGCACAAAGAACGCAGGCCCGCCAAACGTGCGCGGGCCTGCGTCAGACAGGGCAGTGTTCCCGGGTTGTTTCGCAGGGCGGTTTAGGCGGTCAGAGCGGCCGGATCCATACATTACGGAAGCGCACCGGATTGCCGTGGTCTTGGAGATAAAGCGGCCCCTGCTCGACGACCCCGCGGAGCGGGGCCGCCGTCGTGGGCTCACCTCCGACCGGGATATGGTCCTGAATGAGCACGCCGTTGTGCAGCACCGTGAAGGAACCGGGCTGCCCGGTGCCGTCCGCGAGCTTCCTCGGTGCGCGGAAGATGATGTCGTAAGTCTGCCACTCACCGGGTTTGCGGCAGGCATTCACAAGCGGCGCGTTGTGCCCGTAGAACGCACCGCATTGGCCATTCGGATAGGTCTTGTTCTGGTAGCTGTCCAAGACCTGGATTTCGTACCGCCCCATGAGATAGACGCCGCTGTTGCCACGTCCCTGCCCCTCGCCCTTCACTTCGGCGGGCGCCGCCCACTCGACGTGTAATTGGCAGTCGCCGAACTCTTGTTTGGAAAAGATGCCCCCCTGGGGTGTGGTTTCCATCACCCCGTTCTCCACTTTCCATTTCGGCTCGGCACTGCGTTCGCCGCGGAACTGGGAAAGGTCCTTGCCGTCGAAGAGCACGATGGCATCGGACGGCGGCCCGCCCACCGGGCCGGGTTCAACCACGCGCGGTTCCGGGTCTGGCTTCGGGGCATCAGCGCCCCGGAGGCTGCTGCTGGCAGCCGCCAGCCCCAGGGCGGCAAGCACCACGCGTTTCATCGATCGGTTCAACCAGGATGTTGTTTGCATCGTGTCGGTGTGCAACAGAGGTTCGAGTCAGCGCCTCAGAGACTCCAGCCTGGGCGGTACTCCGGGTGGACGTAGGCGTTGGCCGCCTCGTGGTTTGTGAACAGGGCCTTGGCATTGTCCCAACGGAGTGTCTGGCCGGGGAAGCGGATGGCGATGGCGCCGAGGAGCGCGGCTTGCGTCAGCGGCCCGCCGTAGCCGAAATGGGAGCCCGCCTGGCGTCCGGTGCGAATGGCTTCCGCCCAATCCCAGGCATGGTTCTTGACCCGGGGAATCTTCTGGGCCGGGGCGTTCTTGCCCGAGAATTGGTCCATCAGTGTCTCGGGCAGCAACCGGCAGCCGCCCCCGCCATGCGACCCGTGCATGATCATGCCCTTTTCACCAAACAGAATGGCCCCGGTCCCGGGCACCTGCTCGTCGGCGGCGAACTCCTGGGGTTTGGGAATCCGGTTGCCGCCGTCATGCCAGACGACCTGGACCGGCCCGCGCTGTCCGCGGGCGGGGAACTCGAACGTGATTTTCGCGGCGGGCGGGTAGGTCAATCCATGTTTGGCCGGATCGTAGTCCGTCACCTCGGCCGTGACGGCGGCAGGTGCATCCAGGTCAAGTGCCCAGAAGGCCGGATCCATGACATGGCAATACCAGTCACCAACGGTGCCCGTGCCAAAGGGCAGCCAGCCGCGCCAGTTCCAATGAACCCACAGCGGGGTGTAGGGACGGAACGGCACGGGGCCGATCCACAGCTCGTAATCGAGGCCCTTGGGCACCTCGTATCGCTGGTTGAGTTTGTCCAGGTTGCGAATCTGGCTGTACACCTCCCGAAAGGCGTCACACGCCGCATGCACCGTATGCACCTGGCCAATGGCGCCCGCCCAAACCCACTCGCAGACCTGCCGGATCGAACCGCTGGAATGACCCTGGTTGCCGAGCTGGGTGACCACCTTGTGCTCCGCGGCCGCCGTCATGAGCGCGCGAACTTCGCGGACGGAGTGGGCCAGCGGCTTCTCGCAATACACGTGCTTGCCGCGCCGCATGGCCTCCAGCGCGATGACCGCATGCGTGTGATCCGGCGTGCCGATCACCACCGCGTCAAGGTCCTTGCCCATCTGGTCGAGCATGACGCGGAAATCCTTGAACGGCCTGGCCTTGGGATACTGGGCGAATTTCTTGGCGGCGTAGCCCCTCGTCCACATCGCAAAGGGCGACCACGTTGTGGCCTTCCCCCGCCACGGCGTCAATGTCGGCCCCTCCCTGGCTGCCGATGCCGATGCCGGCCACGTTGAGCTTGTCGTTGGGGAGAGGCCTTCGGCCGCGCGCAGCACCCCGCCCGGGAGCAGGGAGAACGCGGCCACACTCGCGCTGGTGGCGCGCAGGAACTGCCGCCGGGGGATCGGGAGGTTCGATGGGTTCTTCATTTCACATGGGAGTTCGGAGGTTCGTTGAGTCTGCAGAAGCACGCGGAGACAGCGAGAGTACGCCGCGACCACTGGATGAAGCGGTGCGATTGCGCGCCCGCCCTGCTGCAGCGCAGGTACGGGAGCGCACGCCGTCGACGCGTGACGGAGGCTTCATGCTCGAGACTCCGGCCATGATGAGACGGCCGGTGGCTCCTGGCGATGACGATTTTGGCTTCGAATCCGGCTTCACCCTCAGCCTGGCTGATGCCTCCGCCGCTGCTTTCGCCGGCAAACCGAAGGCGCCGGAGCAGGAGATCTCCGTCGGACCCACACGCGCCGTCTTCGATGCCAAGGCCGGTCCTCAGCGCGACGGCGTCAACGGCGGCTGACACGGCTCCCAGCGGTTCTGGTTCGGGTCAAGGGTCTCCTTGGAGCGCAGCTCGAACACGTCCCGCGCCTTCTGCCGAGGATTTCCGCGGGGTTGGATGCGCCGTGGACAGCGATCAGCAGACTGATGAAGAGCGCCAGGGGTGCGGTCCGCCCGGGGGGGTCTGCGGGCCCATGGCAGCCGATGGTGTCGTTCGGGGCGCGGCATGGCGAGCGCTGCGTTCGGTGGTCCTTGGCTGGCAGCTACAGCCCGTCATCCAGGATCACACCCGGAACCGGACCCCGCGGATAGTACGCCCTGAGCCGATCACGAGTCTCCGGTCGTAGCCGGAAATCCCCCTGCCGCACGTCAACGAAGCCTGGATCGAGCACTTGGCCACCGGTGTCGATGGCCAGAGCCGACTGAAACGCGGTCAGGCCCGGGTAGCTCTGGTGTTGAGCCCACGTTGGACCCCATTCGAACCAAGCCTGTCCTGGCGCGGCGAAGTACACGTTGTCCACGAACTGCAACCGCAACTGCTCCAGGGTCAAACCGACGGGAGAGTTCGTCGCCGGCGCTGCTACGGTGCCTCCGTCTGGGGCTGCCGCCACCCTTCCCGCTGGCCCGGCGGCGGGCTGGCCTGCTGGCCAGTGCCGGTTGTCCTTCACATCGAACCAGCCCCAGACCTGCGCATCCCGGTTGAGCGCGATCACGTTGTGGCGGATGAGTTGGTCGTGATTCCAGACCGGGCGGCTTGTCCGGTCCTCGATGGTCGGGGTGGTGCGTGGCTGTTCCCGGAAGTTGAACCCTTCCCGGTTGCCGACGATGAGGTTTCGCTCGATGAGGCAGCCCGGACTGCTGGAAAGCGAAATGCCGGCTTGGGCACCCCAGGCGCCGGAGGTGGGCGCAAAGCCGTTGCCCACGATGACATTGTCGTGGGCGTGCAGGGCGAAGGAGATTTCGTAGAAGATGCCCGCGTCCTCGTTGTCGGCGATGAGGCACTGGCGGACGGTGCAATTGGTGTTGCCGATGTCGAACCAGACGCCGTTGCCCCGGTTCCGCACGAAGCGGCTGCGCTCGAGTACGACGTCCTGGCAAAGCGCCAGCTTGTTGCCACCGGCTTCCCAGCCCCGGTCGAAGCCTTTGGTGTTGTTATTCTCCACCAGACAGTCGGTGAACAGCAGACGATGAGCGCGACCGGCGCCAAAGCCCATCTGGCCGTTGTCACGAAACGCGCAGCGCCGAACCGTCGCGTCCTCGCCGCTGAACGTCGCCCCGCTGGCGTTCATGGCCTCGACGACGCAATCCTCCAAGGTGTTGTGACGACCGGCCAGCACCACCGCGCCGTGTTGGGCCATGTTGGCCGCGTGCCGGAACCGGAGCCCCCGCACCTGGACGTGGTCGCCTTCGACTCGCAGCACCTCCTGCCGGACCGAGGTTTCCACGTGAAGGCGGTTCGGGTCGCGGCTTCCGACATCCCAAAGCAGCAGCGTTCGGTTGGTGACGTCGGCGAAGAACGCGCCGGGCGCGAGTTGGTCGGCGCTGAGCACTTGGCGGAGCAGGAGGCCATCCACGATGACCTGTTCGCAGCGGCCGATGAGACGGTGATACTCGTCGTCGGGATGGGTCATGCTCCGGTTCCAAGTGATAAACCGGTGCGGCCAGGCAACGCTGTAAACCGGTCGGGACTCGTCCTGTCGCCGCCAGCCCGTGAGCCGGTCGGCCCCCGTGAGGAGAACATGCTCCCCTGGGGCGGCCTCGAAGCGGAGGGGGGCTTCGGCTGTACCGCTGGCCTTCACGAGCACGCGCTCTCGATAGACCCCGCCGCGGATCACCACGAGGTCACCCGGCCCAGCGGCTGCTGCGGCCCGGCCGATGGTCTTCCAAGGGCGCTCCGCCGTGCCGGGCGCCTCATCGCTGGCTTGCGGATGGCGTTGCGCCACTTCGTAAGTGGCGGTCTGCCCAAAGCAGGCAAGCAACAGTGGGAGGACAAGGGCTCGAGCAGATCGAAACGAGCGCATGGCAGAGGAGGACGGGGGGCTGGACACGGGAGGTCAATCAGGAGGGCTCCGCGAAGCGAAGTCCCCTGGCATCGCGTGGGTCCTCGACGAGCGGTGGCTTCATGGGCTTGATCGTAACGTGCGGTGCTGGACCGTTCGAGGGAGAAAGCACCGGTTCGTCCACCGACGCGCTGGGTGCTCACGGTCGCCGCGTGTGACCTTGACGCGAGGCCCGTACCGCCCCAGCGTCCACGCATGCCCCGCCGTGCTCCCCAGAGCTCCGCCCCCCACTGCCAAGCCGTCGCCCGCGTTTGGCGCGTGAGCGTGTGTGGGATGGTGGTAACCCTCGGGCTTGTCGCGGGGCGTGGTGAATACACGGCGTCCGAGGAAGCGGCGTGGCGACCGTTGCCCTTGATTGTGGATGGCAAGGTGGCCGAAGGCTGGTGTCAGGTGGGATGGGGCGGGTTCGTCGTGGAGGATGGCGCCCTGCGCACGGCGTGCGATCCCAGGGGTCTGGGCCTCCTGGTGTACGAAAAGGAACGCTTCGGGAACTGTCAGCTCCGGGTCGTGTTTAGAAGTCAGGAAGCCAGATCCAACGCGGGGGTGTTCGTGCGGATTGCCGATGGAATCCTGGATCAGGTCGGCAACCCTGGTGCTGCCTTCGACCGGGACACGAGTGGGAAGATCTCGACGGCCTCGATGAAAGCCATGTCGGAGTCCGCGGAGCGGGAGGAGGGGCCGTGGTTCGCGGTACATCGGGGCTACGAGGTCCAGATCATGGACGAGAACGACGCGCTACATCGGACCGGGGCCATCTACTCGCTGGCCGCCTCCTCTGCGATCTTCCTGAAACCGCCGGGCGATTGGAAGACCATGATCATCACGCTGGCTGGCGACCGCATCCTGGTGGACCTGGACGGCCGGCGCATCACCGAGTTCGACCCTTCGGCTGCAAGTGTTCCCCGCGAACGAAAGTGGTTTGAGCCCAAGCGTGAACCCGAGCGTCCCCGGATGGGCTACCTCGGCCTGCAGAACCACGATCCGGGCGATGTTGTCTGGTTCAAGGAGGTCAGCGTGCGAGCGCTGCGCGGCTCGAGTTCGAGGTGAAAGGCACAAAGCAGGTGACGGCTCGTCTGGCCGTCGGGGGTGCTCCTGGCGAGCTCGCTCCTGCCCGGCGA
Organism: Verrucomicrobiota bacterium; assembly: GCA_027493615.1. Taxonomy (GTDB): domain Bacteria; phylum Verrucomicrobiota; class Verrucomicrobiia; order Limisphaerales; family J093; genus DSVZ01. Next base: position 396,070 of record JAOSKK010000023.1, on the reverse strand, counting down.
GCTGCCGGTGGTCACGTGGGAAGGCCACACGATGGGGAGCGTGTACACCGTCAAGATCGTTGGCACGAACGTGACTTCGGCACCGGTGGAAGCGCTCAAGGCTGAGGTGGAGCAGAGACTCCGCGAGGTGAATCGGCAGATGTCGCATTACCAACCGGGAAGCGAGTTGTCGCAGTTCAACCGGGCGCCGGCTCACACGCCGTTCAAGGTATCACCTGAGTTCGCCCGGGTGATGCGGTTCGCGATCGCGCTGAACCGGCGGTCCGCCGGCGCGTTCGACCCCACGCTGGGTCCGGTCGTCAATCTCTGGGGCTTTGGCGAGAAGACGGACCAGCGGACGATCCCCGCCGAAGCGGACCTGAGGGTGGCGCTGGCCAACACTGGCATCGGCCATCTTACCCTGACCGCCAGCGACGAGCTGGTGAAGGACGTCCCCGGGCTGACCCTCAATCTCAGCGGCGTCGCCAAGGGGTTCGGGGTGGATGAGATGGTGCGCGTGCTGCTTGGCCACGGCTTCACCAACTGCTATGCCTCCGTCGCGGGTGAGGTGCGGGTCCATGGCTGCAACCCTCGGGGCACGAATTGGCTCATCGGCATCTCCGCGCCGCTCCCGCACTGGCGAGATGGCGATCCGATGACGGCGGTCGTTTCCCTCTCGAACCAGGCCATCTCAACCTCGGGCGACTACCAGCAATTCTTCGTGGACCCGGATGGACGCCGGCTTTCCCATCTGTTTGATGGGCGCACCGGTTGGCCGGTGCAGCATGACGTCGGGAGCGTGAGCGTGGTGGCTCCCGATGGCATCACTGCGGATGCGCTCGCCACAACCCTGTTCGTCTTGGGCCGGGAGGAAGGGATGCGGTTCATCGAGGCGTGGACGAACGCCGCGGCGCTGTTCCTGGTGCGGGAGGCGGAGGGTCGCTTCCGAACGGTTCCGAGCTCCCGCTTCCCGGCGCTGACGAGCGGCCAGCCGTGACCACCGAAAGGGCCGGGAGCGGAATCTGCCGGCGGAGCGGAAGTTCCAACCAGCGGTCGGCAGCGGAATCACGGCGGTCGCACCACCACGGCGCTGCGCGCGAGTCGTGGCTGCCGCCTGACCCACATCGCGTGGCAGCGGTACTCGCACAGGCCACACCCCACGCAGGCCTGGGCGTTGACGAACGGGGCGAGGATGCGGCCCATCTGCTCGATCTCGCCCGGGGAGAACAGGCCCTCCGGAACCGGACCGGTGGCCAACCGGACGGGACGCATTTCGATCGCGCGATAGCCTGCGGCGGTGCACTCCTCGAAGCAGAGCCGGCATTCGAGTTCGCCCCGATGGGGGAGGCACGCGGCGGGGTCCACGACCGCCAGGCCCATCACGAACCGTCGCTTCTCGTCGGGCGAGAGCGGTCGGATCGCGCCGGTCGGGCAAACCTGCGTGCAGAAATGACAATCCTGGTGGCAGCCGGCGTGCGGGAACATCGCCACCGGAGTCCACAGCGCCTCGAAGCCATGTTCGAGCCCGGCAGCCTGGAGCACCGGACCGGGGCAGACCTTGAGACACTGCTCACAACGGATGCACAGGTCGAGGAACTGGTCCTCCGGAACAGCGCCAGGAGGGCGAATCGGGCTCGCGTACGTGGTCGTGCCGCAGCGGGTGAGCCAGGCGGCCACCGCACCACTCGCGAGCGAGCCCGCCATCGCTCGGCGCGTCAGCCCTTGACGCAGCCCGACCTCGGGCCTGCTACCCGGGACCGGGGCGGTGAGCGGGACGAAGTGGATGGCCTCGGTTGGACAGACCCCGGCGCAAGTTTGGCAGAACGCGCAGTTCAGCGTGCGCGTGCCGAAGTCCGGCTGGATGGCGTCGAAGGGGCAGGCGGCCCGGCACTTTCCGCAGGCGACGCATCGCTCATCCACCTGGCGCCGGTATCGGCGGAACCATCCCGTCGCCGACAGCAGCGCGCCAGTCGGGCAGACGTGGCGGCACCAAAAGCGAGGACCGAGCAGGCCAAGCAGGAACACCCCAGCGAACAGGAGGAGCGACAGCCAGACCGCCCCGGTCACCGGCGGCACCATGCCCCAGTTCTTGCCGAGACCGAGTTGGACATTCCCGGCGCTGAACAGCAGCCCACGCGTGAGCAGGGGGATGGCGGCAACGAAGCCGGAGAGCAGGACCCCGCCGAGCGCCGCCGTGAGCACCCCCGCCAGGAGGTAGAAGCGAAGATTTGTGCAAGCCCGCGTCAGGCGGTTGGCGTGGGGTGGGATGGGCTCGCCTTCCGATAGACCCTCGCCCCGACCCTCTCCCGTCCGACGCGAGAGGGCGCCCGGGAGGCGAGGGTGGAGCGGCCGCTGACCGCCGCGGAGCCTCGTGGTCGGGCCGACGATGTGTTTGACTGCGGCATCCCTGAGGTCAATCAGCGTTCCCAACGGGCACAGGTACCCGCAGAAGCCACGGGGCAAGATCAGCCCGGTGAGGAGTACGACGCCCGTCCCGATCAAGGCCACGTTCCAGGCACGCGCCGCCAGGGCGGTCGAAAGCCCGACCAAGGGGTCGAGCCACAGAAACGTTTCAACCGGCAGCCATTCCTTGTCCGGGAGCACGCGGGTGGAGAACGGCACCGCGTACGGCCAGGCAACGAGGAAGAACAGCGCCAGGAAGATCAGCAGGCTTGCGGTCTGGATGACGCGGCGCAGTGGCGTCCCTTGCCAGGTCGGGCCAAGCGCACGAAGGATGCGTTCGAGCTGCTGGCGCCAGCCCGAGACGTCCCTCGCCGCCGCGGGGGAGCGGAACAGGTCCAGGGACCGTGTCGGCGGACGGCTGGCCCTCACGGCAGCCCAGCTTGTTTCAATGCCTCGAAGGCGCCCTCGACGATGCCTTGCGAAGTGATCGTCGCCCCGGTCACCCCATCCACCTGCAGGCTCTGCTTCTCGACGATCTGCTGTGGCACCAGTTTGGTCGCGTTCAAATCAATCTTCTCGCCGTGCTTGACGTTCACCGCCGTGATCTTCCCGGCCTGGATGGTGACCGCCACCTCGAGGTCTTGCTTGTCGGAGTAGCCCATCGCCTCCCCGGTGTAAGTGCCATCCCGAAGCTTCGTCGTGGCGAGGGATTGCAGCGCCAACCGGTCCAGCTTCTTCTTCACCCGCGCGGCGTAACGCGGCAGCAGATGCCGGCCGTAGGGTTGGTCCGAGGTCGGGAACAACCGGATGGCTTCGGCGTAGTGTTCGCGAGCCTTGGGCAGATCTCCCATCTTCGAGTAGAGATCGCCGTAACGGTCGTGGACATTCGCGAGACTCGCGATGCGCCAGGGTGGGGCGGGCAGATCGTCCTTGGCCTGCTGCAAGACGCGCAGGGCTTCGCTGTAGCCGCCGAAATGCGCCAGGCACGAGGCGTAGCAGAGATAGGCGTGCGTGGCCCCCGTGCCCGCGACGCGCTTGAGGAGTTTGGGATACTCGATCGCCGCCCAGGCGTGGTTGCCGCTCATGAAGAGGTACATGGGCAGCTCGTGGCCATCGCCGATGTCGCCCTTCTGGGCATACAACCAGGTCAGCTTCACTCCTTCGCGGACCGGGGCATCGTCCCGCTCCAGTAACCGACGAATCTCGATCCGCGCCTCGGCCCAGGGTCTCGCCGTGTCCCAAGTGACGGGCGTCGAGGCGATCCAGTCGGGGGGAACCTTGAGGTCCGCGAGTGCCTGCGGAAGCGACGAAGGCGGCACGGCGGCCTCAGGCAGCGCGCGCTAGAGCCCGGCCGTCAGGAGCAAACCGACACCGAGGAACCCGAGCATCGCGGAGCGTGCGCGCATATTGTCCTCAAAGACCAGCCGACTTCTTGAGTGCCTGAAACACGGCGGTCTTGATGGCTTCCGACGTCACGGTAGCGCCTGTGATTCCGTCCACCCGAACCGTCTGTTGTTCGATGAGACGCTTGGGGAGGATGGCGCGGGCACCCAGGTCGGCTTTCTCCTGGTGCTCGAGCTTCACTTCCTCGATCCGCGTGTTCCGCACCGTGACCGTGGCCCGGATGTGGTCGGAATAGCCGGACGCATCAGCCACAAACGCGCCGTCGCGCAGGCGGGCGGACCGCAGCGCGTCGTCGTCCAGCAAGTCCGCTTGCGCGTTGACGCGTACCGTGGCGTGCGACGCGGCAAGTCGGACGGAAGCCTCGGGAGGGACTGCCTGGTAGAGCCGGGTGGCCCGTTCGTACGCGGCGCGAGCGCGAGCACGGGACCGCTGGCCGGCCAGGACGTCGCCACCAGCCTCGTGTACCTGGGCCTCCAGGTAGGCGCGCCAGGGCTTGGGCCATGGAGCGGTTTGGCGGAGGCGGGACCTCGGCACCAGTCACGCCCGGCGCCAGGACTGCCGGGAGCGAGCCGAGCACCAGCCGAAAGAACGGTGGTAACGCAGCGGGCTTCATCCGACGTGGGGGGACCATAGCGGGCACATGAGTCGAACGGCAAGGTGCATCCGCAGATTGTCGGTACGCGGCGGGCCTGTTCATCGGACCGGCAGCCGAAGTGCCAGCCAGGCAGCGCGTCCAGACTCCAGCCTTGACGCAAGGAACGCTGGACCGAAAGCATGCCTCTCAGATGAACCCGCCTGAACAATGCCGCTGGTCAACCACGGTCTGGCTGGTGATGGTTCTGGGCTTGGCGTGGACCGGCTCGATTGTGGGCGTGACCCAGACCGTCAAAGCCTTCCCGACCGCCGAGGGGTTCGGCGCGAACGCGGTCGGGGGCCGCGGGGGCCGTGTAGTCGAGGTGGTCAATCTCAACGACGCGGGTCCAGGCAGCCTGCGCAGCGCGATGGAGGCTGCCGGTCCGCGCATCGTGGTCTTCCGCGTGAGCGGCACCATCACACTCGAGAGTGCCATCCGCGTCAGCACCCCTTACCTGACGGTGGCCGGCCAGACCTCGCCGGGCGGCGTCCAGATCAAGGGGAACGGACAGCCCGAAGGTGACTGGGGTGTCTGGTTCGTCAACGGCGCCCACGACATCATCGTCCGCCACCTCCGCGTGCGGATGGGCGGGAACTTGAAGCACGACGCGGGGAACAACCTGCTCTGCTACGGTACGGCCGAACCCGGCGTCCACGACGTGATCTTCGACCATTGCTCCGTTTCCTGGGGCTCGGACACGCAACTGGACTGGTACGGCTCCCACCTGGACCGGGCGACGTTCCAGTGGAATCTCCTTGCCGAGTGTTACATGGGCCAGCACATCGGCGGCAACCGCGCCCCGAAGAACCTCACGCTCCACCACAACCTCTACGCGAACCTGGGCTCGCGCACGCCGCTGGTGCAGCACGCCGACGTGTTCGATTTCCGGAACAACGTGATCTACAACTGGAACGGGAACAACGGTTCGGTCTTCGGTCAGTTCGCTCTCAACAGCTCCGCCTTCGGCAACGTGGTGGGCAACCTCTGGATCGCCGGTCCGGAAGGCGGCTACCCGTACCTGAATGTCGGCAACGGCGGTCCGGTGCGTGTGGATGGGTCCGCGGCGGACGCGGGCGGCACCAAGTTGTACCTGGCCGGCAACTGGGGGCCAAAATCCCCCACGGGCTCCACCAACGACTGGGTCGGGCACGGCGTGAACACGTGGGACTACTACGAGCTTCATCGCGACGGCAGCACGCATCTGGTGGAGCAGGCGCAGTACGATGCCGTGAAGCCTTTTCCTGGCGCCGCCGGTGACCATGGACGCCGTTTCCGATTTGCTGGGGAAGATGCTGGAGAGCGTTGGCGCCAGCAAGCCAGTGCGCGACGTCGTTGACCGGCGCGTGGTCCAGAGTGTGCGCGACGGCACGGGTTCCAGCCGGGTGAGCACGACCGGCCCGTGGCCGGATCTCGCCGAAGCCGTGCCTGCAGCCCCGCTGGACTCCGATCACGACGGCATGCCGGATGTCTGGGAACTGGCTCGCGGCTTCGATCCCCGGGACCCAGCCGATGGAGCGGCCCTGGCGGACAATGGCTACACCCACGTCGAGAACTACCTCAATGAACTCGCCGGCGATCCCATCCCTTGGCCGGAACGACATCGTTGAAGCAGAGAGCGCGTCCGCCCCATCGAGGTGCGGCCCACGAACGGGGCGGTTGAGGCTAGGCGCCCTCATCCTTGCCTTCGGCATCCAGACGCTCTTCGCTCGCGAGTCCGAGGGGTCGCGCACCAACTCCGTCCTGTTGAACGGCCCGTGGGAGTTCGTCCTGGGGAGGGCACGGAGGGCGCCGAGGCAGCCGTCGGCCAGGCGAAGCTCGAGTGGAAGCCGGTAACCCTGCCCGGCCCGTTCCTGCGTTGGAACCAGGACCTCGCCAACCAGACCAAGTTCGCGTGGGCACGGCGCGGCTTCACCGTCACGCGGGAACAGGCCGCGGGCCTGGTGGTGCTGCGCTGGAACCGGATCGGGTCCGGCGCCGCGGCGTTCATCAACGCGCGGTTGGTGGGCGAGCACGAGCCGACGGGTCCGTACCAGGTTATCGTCCCGCCGGGCGTGCTGGTCGCGGGCGAGAATCGGATCGTGCTCAAGATCCGCAGCGCCGGCGGGGTGCGGAAGAGCCGGAGCGGGAACGCGCTGATCCCCGCCGGGTTCGGCGTGGGCATGCCCGAAGTGACGGATGACGTGTGGCTCGATTTCGCCGATCGGGCGTACGTGAAGTGGGCGTTGGCGCTGCCGGACCTGGCCGGCAGCCGGGTGCGGATTCGCGTTACCCCGAGCGGTCTCGAACCCCTCGACGGCTTGCGGATCACCGCTCGGGTGAAGTCGTGGCCGGAGGGCCAGGTTATAGGCGAAGGCGAGTCCGCCGCCAGGCTAAGGCCGGACCCCGATCCGCTGGAATGGCCTGCCGGGAACGGTCGCGTTCGGGACGTTGGAAGGCCAGGCGATGGAGCGCGCGCAGAGAATACTCTGGGCGCGCGAACCCAAGACGACCGTGACGGCGTGGGTCCCCGCCGCGTCTGGGGGCGGACGTGTCTTTTTACGCAGCTCGACCTGCAACGCCGCGTCACTCACGCCTCGCCGAGTTATGACCCAGCCGCCGAGCGAATCTTGCTTCAGCTTCTGGGGTGGACGAGTCCCAAGGGCCAGTAAACCCGAAGATCATGGCGAGAGGCGAGAACGAACGAGGCGAGAACGAACGGCGAACCGGGCCACTTGGGCTCCGGCAGGTCGGGTCGTTCGCTCGGTGGTTGCGGGACCTCCACCTTTGCGCGGGGCTGTTCATCAGCCCGTATGTGCTGGTTTTTGCCGTGAGCGTGTTCTTTCTGGTGCATGCCTGGCTACCGGGCGCGCGTCCAAGGCCAACGGGCGAATGGTCGGTCACGGATGTGCCCCTGCCGACGAACCTCGCTGAACTCGCGGGACGCGAGCGCATCGACGCCCTCCGGCCGGCCCTCGACCGGGCGAAGGTACAGGGTGAGGTTGGGTGGATTCAGCATCTCGCCAAGGAGAATCGCCTGGTGGTCCCGGTTACGGTGCCCGGACGCGTGGCGACGGTCACCATCGACCTGGGTACGCGCAAGGCCCGGGTCCAGGAACAGAGGACCGGCTTGGCCAGCGCGCTCGTCGAGCTGCACAAGTCGCCCGGGCCGCATCTCGTGGGCATTCGCAAGAACTCGTCTTATCTGCTTCTGTGGTCCTGGCTCGCCGACGCCACCGTCTGTCTTCTTCTGTTCGTCACCCTCAGCGGCGTCTATCTCTGGTACGTGCTGCGTTCGGAACGTCGCGTCGGTATCGTGCTGCTAGCGGCGGGCGCCTTCACCCTCTTCGGCCTGGTGTATGCCCTGGTACCCTGACCTGGCCACGGGCAACAGCGTCCCCCCGCGCGCTCGCTGGGGCGACACCTTCTGCCGCTGGAATCGCCGGCTGCATTACTACCTTGGCCTGTACTTGCTGGGCTTCGTCTGGCTCTTCGCCTTCACGGGATTGTTACTGAACCACTCGCAGTGGAGATTCGCGGAGTTCTGGGATAGCCGAAAGGACACATCAGCCGATCGCGAGATTGCGCCACCCCCGCCCGGCGGTGATCTGGCTCAAGCCCGTGACCTGATGAGGCAACTCGGCATCCAGGGCGAGATCGAATGGACCGTCACTCGAGCTGCCCCTGATTCCCTGCAGTTTCGCGCGAGTCGCCCGGGCCAGATCATCGAGGTGAACGCGGACTTTGCCCGACACAAGGCGACCGTGAAACGCATCGACCTGAACGCTTGGGGTGTCATGCGCCTCCTCCACACGTTTTCCGGGGTGCGCCTGGACGACAACCGAAACCGGCGCGATTGGGTCCTCACTTCGCTGTGGGCTTGGAGCATGGATGGCGTGGCCGTAGGGCTCGTTCTGATGGTGGTCAGCAGTCTGTTCATGTGGTACGAACGGCCCCAGAAGCGAAAGCTCGGGATCATCGTTCTGGCCCTCGGATTTCTCAGTTGCGGATGGTTCTCCGTGGGTCTGGGGTGGCTGTATTGAGCTCATGAAGACGAACGTGCATTGTCGTAGCCTCGCGGTGCTGGTGCTGGCTCACGTGCTGGCCAGCCCACCCTTGATCGTCCGTGCCATTGCAGGTGAGGCCGTTGCTCCGGCCGCGGCCAAGGATTTCGCCTGCTTCACTTTCGGCACACCGACCTCGATCACGCGGCCCGGTTTCGCCAAGGTCACGGCATCGGATGCGTTCACGGCGGAGAAAGGCTTCGGCTTCCGGTCCGCCCAAGGGCTGCTGGCCTACGACCGTGGCGGCTCCGAGATCGTGCGGCCGAAGGACGAATACACCGCGCGAACGTATGGCGCGTATCGCACCACGTCGGAACTGACCTGCGCTTTCATCGAAGGCACCGCCGACAACGCCTTCATCGTGGCCTTGCCTGACGGGGAGTACACGGTTTGGCTGATTGCCAGCGACGCGGATTGGGATCCGCCGCTCTTCGAGGTCTGGGCGAACGGCCAAAAGAAGCTCGACGTGCGGATCCCGCGCGCCCGGTTCGTGTTTCTGGAAGCCTTCCAGGCGCGGGCGAGCGCAGGGCGGCTGCAAGTCGAGTTCCAGGGCCCGCATGGTTGGCTACTCAACGGCCTGGTGATCGGCAAGGAGGGCCCGGCCTTGACCGAGACCATCGCCGACATCGAGCGGGACATCTTCTTTCTGACCGAGTCTGAGCTCGCCAATTGGAAGGAAATCAGGACCGAGTCAACCACGCCGCCGCTGGAGTGGACCGCCGAGGAGCAGCAGCAAGGCTATGTCGTGTGCCCCGTTGACTACACCGAGCCCGTCACGCCGACGTTCACTCCGGCGCGGTCCGCCGTGGGCAAACCGCTGACGGCGTTTGCCACGCCCGGCGAATTCGAGCCGGCCACGTTCAGCGTGGTCGCCTGTCGGGATCTGGGCCGGGTCAGTCTGGAGCTGTCGGATTTCGTTGCCGACGCGGGCCCGGGAGCGATCTCGCGGACCAACGTGAAGGTCGGCATCGTTCGCTGCTGGCCCCAGCGGGCGGTTGATCGCGGTGGCAGAGGCGAATACCAGATCGTGCCCGAGATGATTGAGCCGCCTTCCAGCCGCGCCGAACGGGTGGCGGCGGGGCAGGCCAAACAGTGGTGGTTGACCGTGCGCGTGCCGCCCGACGCGCTCGCCGGGCGTTACCGCATGGCGCTGACCCTGCGGCCGGAAAACGCGCCTCCCACGGTTCTGGAGTGGCGCTTGCTGGTCCTGCCGTTTCCACTGGTGCGGCCTGCCGACAGGCATTGGGGCACGTGGCTGGAGAGCTTCCCACCCGTGGGAGGCTTGCGAGGCCCGGAACGACGCGGACGCAATACGCCCGCCGAGGAGGCGCGCCTGGTGCGCGCCGACCTGGCGGACTACCGGGACCACGGCTTCGACCTGGCGATCTTCAACTTCTACTTTGGGGTGAAGGAGAATCCCGATGGCAGCTTCACGTACGACATCTCGCCGTTAGCACGCACCCTGGAATACTGGAAGACACTGGGGACCGACACGCCGGTGGCGATCGGGTGCGAATACACGTTCCGAAACCTGGAATACCGGTTCGCGGTTCCTGGCGAACCGCATGTTCCCGGCACCTTCAGCCCCAAGGCGCGTCAGGCGATCATTGGCCTGGTTCAACACATCCAGGACGAAGCGCAGCGCCGCGGTTGGCCCAAGCTGTACTTCTATCCCATCGACGAGCCGGGCAACAACAAGACCGAGAACCGGATGCGCTTTGCGGAGGCCGTGCTCGATCTCGTCCACGAAGTGCCCGGCTGTCAGACGGCCACGACGGTCGGGGCCAGCGAGGTCCAGCGCTTGGGTGACCGGGTGGATGTGCGCATCTACGCCTACGGGAGCTACAGTCGAAAGAAGGTGCTCGAGGAAGCACGACAGGGACATCCCTTCTGGTTCTACGAGAACGGGATGTTCTATGGCCACAATCCGCTCGCCTCCCGCGGCCTGACCGGTTTCGAGTTCCTGCGCTCCGGCGCCGAAGTGGCCACTGCCTGGGGCTTCGATTGCACGGTCGCCAATCCCTACAACGACTTCGACGGCGGGCACAGGGACTGGAACGTGATGTTTCCGGGCGTCGAGGGACCGACGCCGACCATCTACTGGGAACTCTGTCGCGAGGGCGTGGATGACTGCCGTTATGTGGCGACCCTCCAAGAGCAGATCGCCCTGGCCAAGGAGCGTGGCCAGACCCAGGCCGCCCGCCGGGCGGAGCAAGTGCTCGAACCGCTAATCGATCCGGATGCGACGCCGATCGGGCATCCGCTCGCGTTCCACCGATACCGTTGGCGCATCGCCAGAGAGCTTCTGGCCCTGCAAGGCGACCGCGCGTGGGCTCTGCCGTTCGCGGCCTCGGCAGCGAACCCCGCTCCGCCCCTTCGAACCGGCCCCAACCTGGTCCAGAACCCATCGTTTGAGGAGCCGGCCCAGCCTGACGGATCGCCCTCTGGCCTGTACCATTTGGGCTACCCCGAGTCGAAAGAGCAACAGGTCGGAGCGTTGAGCGTGAGCGATGAAGCCGCTCATACCGGTCGATACTCGCTAAAATGGGACCTGGGCAAAGTCGCCGAGGCTGGCCCGGTGCGACGCGACCCCCGTTGGCTGGTTGTGAACGTGGAGTTTCCCAAGGACACGGTGAAGACCCTGCGTGGGAAACGGGTCAAGGTCGGCTATTGGGTTCGGTTGGGAAGCGGCACCACCGCGCCGGGCCTGGGCTTGCGCCAAAACCTCACGGCAGGACCGGGGGAAGGATTCTATTACCGCGGAGGCATCGAAGACCCGGCGGTGTGGAACCATTTCGAGACCGAAGGCCGGCTGAGCGAGAGTCTGGAGAGCCTGGACATCCACACGTGGATCGCGGTCCCGGAGGCGGAGTTGGCCCGGACGTCCTGCTTCTACATGGACGACATTTCACTCCAGGCGATCGAAGAGCCGCCGCTGTCCCTCAGCACCCCGCTCGATGAATACTACGTGGGTGAACGTATCCCTTGGAGTGTCCAGGCGGGCCTGGCCGGAGGCCAAGTCCGCATCGAACTGCGAAAGGATGGGCTCGGGATCATGCAGTTCACCTGCGGAATCCAAGCCGGGCGATGCAATGGGGTGTTCGAAAGCCGGGCGCTTCAGCCGGCGATCTACCGGTTGACGGCGTCGCTTGTCGGGTCATCCCTCGCGTCGGCATCGGCCGAACGACAGATCATTCTGGCCCCGGATCCGTTTGACTGGCCTCCTGTGCAGGAGCGAGACGTCGAGTGAAGCCGCGAACGGCCGCTGTTGTATCGCTCGGTCCACACACACTCACTCCACGACCGCACGACTGCGTCCGTAATTGGTTCTTGTTTGACCGTAGCCCTTCAAGTTCATCAACTTGATCATGCATAGAGCTCTGCTCGTGGCTGCTTCTGCCATCGCGTGGCCCGTTCTGGTGTACTTCGCCTGTTCCCCACCAGGTCTCGCGCAGACGTCTGCCGCCGGCGATGGTGCCGAACCGACAAACGGAATGCTGCCGCCGCTCGTGGACGTCGGACCAGGGAAGACCTACAAGGGAAAGGAGGGAGGGCTTTATCCGGGAGGAAGCAATGTCCGCCCTGCCGCCCACGACGCGGCCGGACGTAAGATCGCACGGGACATCGTGCCTCTGGACGGCGATGGCAAGCCCGATCCCGTCAACGGCAAGGTTGTCATCATGCCCGTGAGCGTCTCAAACGGCTATGGGGCTTGGCATCGGGGCGACGAGAGCGATACCTCCACCACCTTCATGACCCGAGCGAACGCCAATCCCGCCAAGAACCCTAAGCTCTTTATCGCCTATGGCTTCGAATACCAGTTGCCTGGGGGTAACGGAGGCACCGGCGATCCTGGTCCGGACAGCAACTTCTACAAATCGCTCGACTACGCGCTCACTGAGCAGGGAGTTACCCCGAAGCAGGTGCAGATCGTGTGGCTCTCCATGCCCGTGTCAGGGAAGTCGTGGGGAACGAACCTGCCTCCGGAGGCCAGGACTTTCCCTGCCGACGCTCAACAATCGCAGCTCGCGTGGAAGGAGATCGTCCACGCCATTTACGCCCGCTATCCCAACGTCAAGATCATCTACAGCTCGACGAAAGGGGCGATGTACATGACCGCCACGGCAGCGGAGAACCCTGAGTTTATCGGCGGTCCTATCGAACCGTTCAATCACGACGCCGCTTGGGGCGTCAAGTGGGTGATTGAGGACCAGATCCAGGGGGCTCTGGACCTCAATTACGATCCTGCCCGAGGACCGGTCAAAGCGCCCTGGCTGTCGTGGGGGCCGTACTTCTGGAGTTATCCAGACGGCACGCCTCGACATGACGACGGCCTCGTCTGGAGCCGTGCTGATGTGGCCCCGGACGGCTTGCATCCGTCGCTCAGCGGCCTCACCAAGTACGCCAACCTGCTTCTTCACCAGATGACGACCGATCCCACCGCCACGCCGTGGTTTCTGAAACCCGACGCAGCGCCCAACAAGCCGCCGGCGGTGGCGAGGGCAGCGAGCGTCGCGGCAAATCCGGTGAGCGGTGCAGCCGCGGCCTTGAGTGTGCTGGGAGCGGATGACGGAGGGGAACCCAACCTGACGTACACTTGGTCGTCAACAGGCCCCGCGGGTGTGATGTTCGGTGTGAACGGCCCAAACCGAGCCAGGAACACGACGGCGACGTTTTCGAGTGCGGGCCATTACACGCTTCAGGTGACGATCGCAGACGCAGGAGGACTCTCGGCGACCAGCAGCATCGCGGTCACGGTGTTGGGTCTTGAGAACGACGCTCACCCGGCTGCGTCGGTCGGGTCGGCAGCCGCGAGCCTGCAGAGTGGCAAGTTCGCGTGGCGAGTTGGGCTGCCCCTGATCAGTCACCCAGAGTCCACGGCGGACACCTACATCTCGATCAAAGACCCCTCCGTGGTGTACTACGAGGGCGATGGCACTTGTTCTGCTCGGTGATCCGTGACGGGGCGCCGTACCAGACGGAGTACCTGTCATTCAGTGACTGGGACCGCGTTGGAGCTGCGGAGAGGCGAATCCTCAAGGTGCACGAGGCTGGTCGCTATGGTGCGCCTCAAGTGTTCTACTTCACGCCGCAAGCCAAGTGGTACCTGATTTGCCAGGCGATGCACGACACGTGGAGTCCCCAGTATGCGGCAGCATATGCCACTACCGATGACCTCGCGGACCCTGAGTCCTGGAGCTCCCTGAAGCCCTTGGGCGCACTTCCCGCTGATGGAAAGCCCGGGCTCGACTTCTGGATCCTCTGCGACGACGAGAAGGCCCACCTGTTCTTCACCACCCTGGACGGGTGTATGTGGCGCGAGGAGACGAGCCTTGGCAGTTTCCCCTTCGGATGGTCCCAGCCGACGCTCGCACTCCGGGACGACATCTTCGAGGCGGCACACATCTACAACCTCAAGGGCATGGACCGGTACTTGGCGATCATCGAGGCTCAATCGGGTTATGGTTGGCGCTACTTCAAGGCCTACCTGGCAGATCGGCTGGATGGCCGCTGGGAGCCGCTCGCCGCCACGAAGGAACTCTCTTTCGCCAGCATGGCCAACACGGAGCACTCCGACCCGCGATGGACGGATTGCATCAGCCACGGCGAGCTTCTCCGGACAGGCCACGATCAGCGTCTCGAAGTAGACCCGGTCGGATTGCGTTTTCTGTTCCAGGGCGCCCTCGACCGGGAGCGCGAAGGGCTCGGATACGGTCAGATCCCATGGCGGCTGGGGCTCCTGGAGGCTCGATAATCTGCAATGAAGCGCTGCCGCCGTTCTGATCGCCACGCAGGTTGCGTCGGCCGGTGAACCGTGGCGTGTTATCGAGCAGCCCGACCTTGAGCGAGCGCTCGAGCGCGCGCCGATCCTGCAGACCGAATCTCTGGGCGAACCGGCGCGCGGAGTGAACGTCTGGGAGCGCTGGCTGGTGCCGAACCCCGATGGCAAGTACTACATCGCCACGCCCTCCCGGAAGACGTGGAGCATGGGTCTATTTGTGTACGGCCCCGAAACCAATAGCGTCGAGGATCGCGGGGAAATCGTCCCTGGCCTGGGAGGCGAAGTGCGCCCGTTGGTGGTCGGGCCGGCCGGGCGGATCTACGGGACCGGAACCCGGGGCAACCAGGTCGGGCTGTACATCTACGATCCGAAGCTCGGCAGGGTGTTGCGGGATTTCGGCGCCGTGGGACCGAGCCATCCCCACGGGGCCTGGAGCCTTTATGTGATGGGAGTGGATGACACCCACGCGTATGTCGCCAGTGGGATGATCCCCGCTTGGTACCTGGTGGCAGTGAACCTGACGACCGGCGAACAGAAGGTCCTGCTGGAATCCCCGACGGAACGCGTGATGGACATCCTCGAACAGTTCCCGGGAGCCCATGCCCGCGTGCCCCAAGGTGGCGGCGCACCCGACAAGGAGTATTGGCTGTATCATGGGAAGCGTCCTGTTCCGGCCGGACCTGCTCGCGGGCCATGAACCGCGGAGGGTGCAGGCTGCCCGCACCACAGGCTCAGGGAGCGCCTCCCTCAGCCCAATCCCTGATGTTCGTAATCGGCGGAGAATCCAAGACGGGGCGTCCCTCCACCGATTACGAACATCGGGGATTGGGGAGTGACGGGTCGGGTGGTTCATGGGAAGGCGACGGCCAAGACGAGCGATGCTCCGCCGTGGCCCAAGAAGTCTTCGCCGTGGGACAAGGCCACGCCGCGACCGGGGGTTTACTTCGGCCAGATTGACCCGGATGAGAACGGCAACGCCGTGCTCTGGCACCGGTCGCGCGAGGACGCGAAGGCCGAACGGGGGCCGGCCTCAGCCCGCGTCGAGCCAAGGGCCAGCCCGGAGGAGCCCGGCTGGAGACCGATCCGGCTCGAGGGTGTTCCGACCTACCCGCACCGTCTCAATCCGCTGTCCGTTCTCCCGGATGGCCGGTGGTACGGCACGGGCGATGATGATGCCGGCACGTTCATCTTTGATCCCCGAACCGACCAGACCACGTACTGCGGCCCGCGCACGGGGTTGACTGCTGCTACGTGGCCACAACACGCTGCTCATGGAGAACCTGGCCGACGCCGCGGGTTGGATCGTCGGCCGGGCTGCAATGGGCCAGACGCGTCGGCTGGCGGACCGTGTGGTGCTGGCCGCCTTGGTCCCCCCACCTCGAGTTGGCCTCGACGCGCTATTGCCTGGCGGATCCCGGCCGGGTCTATGTCGTTTACCTGCCCGAAGGGGGCGAGGTCACCGAGGACCTCCCGGCAGCGCCTGCCAGGTTCAGGGTCGAGTGGATCCACGCGGTCGAAGGAACCAGTCGGTTGGCGGGCGAAGTGGCGGGTGGCAGCCAACGCTCCATCATCGCTCCGTTCTCGGGCGATGCGGTGCTTACTTGCATCAGTGCCCAGCAGAGGATCCCACGCGATGCAAACCTGGCTCTCCTTCTTGACCCGCGTAACGGTGCCGGGACATCTGCCGTCCGTCGCCCGGGCCGCCGCGGCCCTGCTCGCCCTCAGTGCGACAGGTATCCTGTCCGCCGCGCCGGGCCCTGCCACGCCAGCACGAATCCCGGCGCTGCGATGGGAGGAGCGCTCGGACTGGATCAATGTAAAGACCGACATTACCCCGGCGGCCGTTGGGGATGGACGGGCGGACGATACGGTGGCCATCCAGACCGCCCTGGCCGGGGTGCGCGATGGTTCCGTCGTGTATTTCCCTCCCGGCACCTACCGGGTTACCGCGCCGCTTGTGCTCAGGAATGCCACGGGAGCGAGGTGGATCGGTGGCTTGATCGTCGGGAGCGGTCGCGATACGCAATGGGTCTGGGAGGGTGCCGACGGCGGGACGATGTTGCTCCTGAACGGCATCGCGTACTCGAGGTTTATCGGCCTTGAGTTGGACGGTCGAGGCAGGGCCGGCGTGGGATTCCACTACCAGGCCACACAGGGGTTTCAGACGGAGGTCACCCATCGGCATCTGGCGTTTCGCGGCTTCACCAGTGCAGCGGTCCTGGAAAACCACTCCAACGAGGGCCAGGCCCTCGCGGAGACCACGTTCGAGAACTGCCTGTTCGAGCGATGTGAACGGGGCGTCGCCTTCCTGCAGTTCAATGACTATGACTACACGTTCGATGGCTGCGAGTTCCGGGCCTGCGGCGTCGCGATCGATTGCAACCATGGCAACTTCTACGTCCGCAACTGTCATTTTGAAGGAAGCCGGGTGGTGGACATCCGGGATGGGTCCGAGCATTGCAGTTCGATCCGGCGCTCGACGTCGTCCGGCTCGCACGCCTTCGTCCGGAGGAGCTCGTCGGTTGCGCCGCTCACCATCCAGGATTGCCATGTCGAGGGCTGGAAGAACCCCGAAGGCGCCATCCTGCTATCTCGCCCGCCGGTGCTGCTCTTCGACAGCGTTTTCACAAACCCGCCGCGGGACGGGCAATCCGCCGGTCTGCCCCCGTCCAGGTAGCAAGTGAGGGCCAGCGCCTGCTGGTCTCCGGTAACCGGGTCGGCGGCGCGTCGGAGCTCACTCAGGGTGCCCGTCCGCTGCTGATCACCATTCCGCCGGGCGAACGCACCGGGGGTGATCCGGTCGGCCAGCCGGAGCTTCCTCACGGAGCACCCCCGCTTGCCCGGTCGCGTGTTCGACGCGCGACGCGGTTTTTGGCGCTCGGGGTGACGGGGTTGCCGACGACACGGTGGCGCTCCAGAGAACGATTGATGCCGCCGCCGCTGCGTCTGGGGGTGCCATCGCGTACTTGCCCACGGGCCGGTACGCCATCTCCCGCACGCTGCGCATCACGGGGAGGGACTTCTTTGTGGGCGGCAGCGGGTGGTGTACCGCGTTGCTCTGGAAGGGCCCCGAAGGCGGCGTCATGGTCGAGGTGCGGGATCCCCAGCGGGTCACGCTCGAAGACCTCATGATCGGTGCCCACGACGCGGGGGCGATGCGCAACGACATTGACATCGAGCAAGTCGGTTCAACCAACGCCTCCCACATGACCTACGACGGCGTCTATGTCTTTGGCATGTATCAGAAGGCGCCCCTGCGCAAAGGCCTGCGGTTCACCAACGTCACCGAAAAGGACGTCGTGGTCATGCCGCACGTGCAGGGGAATTTGCGCTTCGTCGACTGCGGGCGCGCGACCGTGGTGGCCAATTGCAGCTATGAAGGTTCAGTGGTGGTCGAAGGCAGGGACCAGGCACGCGATGGTTTGCTGGGCTTCCAGACCCGCCTGGCGACGATCGTGTCGCACGGGCTTTATCTGCGCGACAACCACAGCATCGTGATGAGCGATTTCTACGTGGAGCAGGCCGACAACGGGTACCTCTTCGAAGGTGCCTCGCAGGATCCGCCCGGCCGCGCCACGATCACCGGGGCGAAGTTCCACTCCTTCACCTCGGATGACCCGGCGAAGAACCACCTGCTCGACATCCGCAACTACCGCGGCCAGATTGCGATCGGCCCCTATCAGTTCTACCAGGAACCCAAGCGGATGCGCATGAAGCAGCAAGGTGAGGCCCCCGTGGATCTCCTCGTGTGGGGTTCCGGTTGGTACGGCGCCAAGCCCGAGGCGCAACTGGGCTCGGCGGCGAGGCTCGTGGCCGTCGGCAACGAGTTCTATGGCACCGCACCCGCAGCGGACCCGGCCACGGAGCGGAAGTTCTTCGCGGAAGCCCCAACCGACGCGGTTCTCACCCTGCTCAGCCGCGCCCTGGACGATCTCCGGCGCCTGGGTGAGGCCGACCTGAGACTCAACCATGAAACACGCGAACTACACCATGACCTGGGCGAGCCTCGCCCTCTCCTGCCTCGCGGGAGGCCCCGCGGGTGACACGGGCGCAAACCACACGGTTATCAAGATCGGATTCTCGCTCGGCAATCAGGCCGAAGACAGCGCCGGGGGATTGATCGTGGCCGACGCGGACAACGATCAGCGGATGGACTTCCTCGTCACGGCTCCCGGCCAGCTCGTGGTGTTGGCCAATGATGGCCGGACCCTCTGGCGAAAGGCGGTGGACATCGTCGTGGGCGGTCAGAGCGAGAGCCAGGGTTTGCCAGGGCACCATGGTCCCGGAGTCGCGGCGGCGGACGTGGATGGCGACGGTCGAACGGAGGTGGTGTTCCTCACCAAGGACTCGGTGCTGCATATCGTCGAGGGCGCCACCGGAAGGGAGAAGGCCGCCGCCAAACCCCGCGTGCCGCCCGGGGCAGCCCGATGGGAGCTGGCCATGATCGCCACGTTCCGGGGGAGGCAGACCGGGACATCCTGCTGCAGGCCACCAACGAGAAGGGGTATCGGATGGGACAGTTCCTCGCGGCCTACCGGATTGCGGATCTGCTGGCCGGCAAGGAACCCCTCTGGACGACGGACCGGTTTGTCTCCTGCGCTCACAACGGGGCGCGCCTGGCCGACCTCGACGGGGATGGCCTGGACGAGGTTCTCGGCGCCACCATCCTCTCCTCGCAGGGGCGGGTTCTGGTGGAGGCGGCGCCGTTCCAGGGTCACCTGGACAGTGTGTTTGTAGCCGATGTCCGACCGGATCAACCTGGGCTTGAGGTCCTCCTGCTCGAAGAGGGTTCGAATCATGTTCAGCTCGTCGGTCGGGGGGAGTTCTCTGGCGCGTGCATTATCAGCGGCAGGAGCCGCAGAACGCCACCCTCGGGCGCTTCAAGCCTGGCTCGGAGGAACTCTTCATCTGGTGTCGCTCGCGCTACGATCAGCACCAGAAACCATTCGTGTTCGATTCGCGGGGCCATCTGGCTTCGCACTACGAACTGGATGGGGTGGCCCCCGAGGACTGGACGAAAAGCGGCGTCGAGGTGATCCACCGGATTGACTGGACGGGTGAGCGTCAGCAACTGGCTTGCGCCAAGGAGCGCCACAAACGCGGTGACGTGTGCGTGTTCGAGCCCCTGACCGGAAGGTTTGTTGCGCGGTTCAAGACCCAGGCGGACCGGCTCTACGTCGCGGACGTCTTCGGCGACTGGCGCGAGGAGATCCTGGTGGTTTCCGCCGATGAGCTGCACATCTACGAGAACACCGCGGGCAACCCGCGGCCCGACGAACCGCGGTTGTGGAACGACCGAAACTACGGGCGCTTGAAGCAATACCACAACTACTACTCGCCATGAACCTGTGGTGCGGGCTTCCAGCCTGCACCCTCCGCAGTGCATGGCCCCCGAGCAGGTCCGGCCGGAACCGGACGTTCCCCATGAACATCATGTCCGGGGTTCTTCACGGCTAGCGTAAGTGCTGGTTCGCAATCTCGCTTGGGGTCGCGCTGACTCTCTCCGGAGCGCACGCACGCACCCTGCACGCGGCCCCGGGGGGGACGATGCCAATCCCGGAACGATGGTGTGCAAGGCCGCGGCGGACTTGGCGGCGTGGCTTGTCGCTGGGCATTCTCGCCCCCACCGACCACCGTCCCATCCTGGCGTAGGGCCAGGCAGTGCCGCCGCCCGCGGCGATGCTCACGACCTCCGAGAGCCCGGGAGGCGTGGTCGTTCGGCGTGCGTTTGGCGCGCGTTTGGCGCGCGTTGTTCGCCCGCCAGACGATAACCCGTCCATTGGCTTGGGAGCGCCATCCGGAAGCCGCTGCCGCCCGCGCTGAGGGCCACGATGTCAGTCAGGTTCGAGGCTCCCCAGCGCAGCAGAAGGCTGCCCCCCAGGTAACAACTCGACCGTCGCCCAACAGCCCAAGCCCCGTCCGCGAATCCCGGTCCCGCACCGACACGGCGACGGCGTTCGTCATCGCCAGGGGAAGCTCCACCAGTTCGAGGGGGGGCACTGCCCCACCGCGCCACCGGCAGCAAGTGCACCGGGATCGGGGCGCTGGTGACCACTCCGACGGGGTTGCGCACCTCGACTGAGGCGCTGCCGGTTTGTCCCGGCTCACCGGAGCGTTTCTGGCGTCAAGGCGGTTTCGACGGCGGGTGCGGCGGAATCGGCACGCGTCGCGTCGGTGCCGAGACGGCCGTCGATGGAGAAGGCGCTCACGCGAAAGGTGGCGTCGGTGTCGTCCGTGGACACCATTTCGATGCCAAAACAGACCTGGCTCACCGTGGACGTGGCCGGCAGCCAGCCCTGGGAGATGGTCCATTTCAGCATGGCGAGGAGATCCACCGTCCCCGCGTTGAAGTTGGTGGTGGCCACGAAGGCGAGGTAGTTGCCGGCGGGGCGGCGGTACACCTTGAATCGGTGGTCGCCGAAGGTCGCCTCCCGGGCGTACCGGCCGCCGGGCACCTGGTTCCGGTTCTCCGTCCAGATCATGATCTCCGTGCAGCCCGGTGTCGCGATGCCGTTGATCCAGAGGTCGTAGGCGACGTTGTAGATGCCGACACCCGGTGCCGTCGCGGCGAAGCGGCTCGTGAGCGACTCAAACGCCGCGATGGGCACGTGGTGGTAGTTCCGGTGCACGTTGGGGTAGGTCTTCACCGCGCCGTCGCCCGTCCGATTGTTCATCCGCGTCACCACCTGCCATTGGTCGTGGGACCACGCGGTCAGGGTGGAGGGTGCACGGGTCGTACTGCGCGCGGTTCCAGAGGTTGTTGTGGACGTAGTAGCCACCGCTGGCCCAGCCCCCGTTGGGATCGGAGGTCACGAAGGCGGGCGAACCGGCCCCGATCAGGGAATCCCGCGGCGGCGGCCAGCGCGAGCGCAAACCGGACCCCGGGCGCTTCCCGGACGGTTCATTGCGCTCGCCGTTCGTGGCAGCCGGCCCATGTGGCTGCCGCGGGCGATGGCTCCCGCGGACTTGGAGTTCTTCCCCAGACGCTGCGAATCTCATGGCTACCAGACCGGGAACCATCGTACTGGTTCGTTCCGGTGCGTCCAGGCCGTTGTTGGTGGTGGATGGGTGATCCCTCCGCCTACGAAAGGAGGTCCCGCCGCTCGCATCGCATCCCACCGCCGCGGCGATAACCTCCTCATCCGGCTCGGGACCCCAGGAGCGGCTGCTGCCGATGGGACTTGCCAAGCCGGTTCCCCGCCCTAAGTTCGGCGCAATCCATGACTGGAACAGGGCTGATCTTGAGGCAAGCAAGACGTGCCGGGTGGCGCGTCGTCGGCCCTGCCCCGGCGGATCGAAACCCCCTGAACCCAACCACTCATGACACGCAAAGCACTCCTGCTGTCGCTCGCCGCGACCCTGCTGCTCGGGGCCCCGGCGAGCCTTCGCGCCCTCCCCGTGATCGTCGACGTTGTCGAGACCGGCGGCGACGACGAACGGGATGCCGAGGGCAATCCCTTCGACACCATTGTCGCGAAGTGGACCGGCGTCACCTGGAACCGGACGGTCGCCAACGAGCCGACGACCGGCGCCGTCGGAACCCCGTTCACATGCGGGTTCTTCGGTGAGGAAGTCCCCGCCTTCGTGGACCGCAACCACGAATGGACCGGCGCGACTCCGACACTCCTGATCCCGAAGTACCTGTTGGGCGGCGAGTACATCATGAGCGGCAACGACAACCGCGACAACCCCAGCTACAGCCTCCAGGTCACGATCGCCAAGAAGTCCTTCGTCTACATGCTGATCGGCGATCGCATGGGCGACGGCGACAACGCCAACCCGCCCAACCATCCCAACTGGACGGGCGACCGCAGCGGGGACGGCGTCCCGGACATGCAGTGGATCGTGGACGAGGGCTGGACCCCCGTCAAAACCGGTCATAACCGCCACGGCAACCCCGATTGGCCGGACCACATCGGCGTGGATGAAAGCGCCGACGGCGCCGGGCCGGGCCAGGGCGTCAACCAATGGTCCAGCATTTACCTGAAGGTCTTCGATGCCGGCACGTTCACCCTCGGCGCGCCGGACAACAGCGGCCAGAACATGTACGGCGCCGTCGTCGTCCCCTATCCGGAGAAGCCCATCGTCACCGCCGCGCGCGGCGACCTCTTCGGGTTCACCTTCAGCATCCTCGACGGTTCCCTCACCAGGGTGAAAGCCGACACCATCGCCGTCACCCTCGATGGCGCGCCCGTCACCACCGAAGTCACCAAGTCCGGTGATACCACCACCATCCGCCATCGTGTCACCCCCGTTCCTCCCGTCCGGTTCGACCCACGTCGCTGTCCTCGCCTTCACCGACGACGGCACGCCGGCCACCGCGCTCGGCGAGACGCTGACCTTCACGGTCGAGACCTTCGCCACCCTCACGGCTGACGACGCGGTTCCGGCCGAGGCGGTGGACCTGAACAGTTCCGGCTTCCTGGCCCGGGTGGTGCAGGCCCGTGACTCCGCGCTCTGGCCGGTCCTCACGCTTCCCAACAACACCTTGCGCGCCGAGAACCAGCTCGCTGGACGCCTCGTCGACCCCGTGACGGGCAACGCGCTGCAGAACTTCGCCACGGCCGGCACCGGCCCGCGCGGGACCCACCCGGTCACCGTGATCAACTGGAACCAGGAACTCCGCCCCCAACGGCACGCAGGTCTCGGCCGGCAACTTCGGCTCGGATGACCCGATCCCCGGCATCCCAGGCGGCGATCCGGAGAACCCGGACAACACCGACAACATCGCCGCCGAGATCGTCGGCTACCTCGAGCTCAAGGCGGGCATCCACCAATTTGGCGTGAACAGCGATGACGGCTTCCGTGTCACGGCCGGTCGCAACCCAGGTGCGCCCGCCGCCCGCGAGTTGGGCGTCTTCAGCGGGGGCCGCGGCGTGGCCGACACGCTCTTCTACGTGAACGTCGCCGAGGACGGCATCTATCCGGTCCGCCTCATCTGGTACGAAGGCGACGGGGGCGCCGCAGTCGAGTTCTTCTCCGTGGACCTGACGGCTGAGCCACCGACCAAGATCCTTGTGAACGACCGGGCCAACGCACGGAGCGTGAAGTCCTACAGCTTGCTCCGCGTGCCCCAAACGCCAACCGTGTCGGTCTCGCCGCTGCCGGGCGCGGCCAACGTCTGGCCCGGCTTGGCCATCCAGGCACAAATCACGGACCAGGACACCGCCGTGGCGGCGGGATCGGTCAAACTGTGGGTCAACGGCCAGGAGGTCGCTGCCAACGTGACCAAGTCGGGCACCGTCACCACCGCCAGGTACCAGCCGGCGGGACTGCTGCCTTCCGGGCAGACCCTCACCGTCGAGCTGCAGTTCGCGGACACGGCCAGCCCGGCGAATCAGGCGTCGCACACGTGGCAGTTCTCCGTGCGGGACTATTCCGGCCTGCCGGTGCTGCAGGGGGGCTACGCGATCCCGGCCAGCCAGATCAACCGCAACACCTCTGGCTTCGCCGTGGACGTGTATCAGATGGTGGATGGCAGCGGCGCGGTCGTCCCGCGTCCCGGGAACGCCAACACCATCGCCGCCGCCGAGGCCCAACTGGCCCGCGCCAACCTCGACCCGGCCACGGGTCAGCCGTACCTCAACGGCGCATACACGGGCACGCTCCCCGACGGCCGCCACGAGGTCGAGGTGATCAACTGGAACCAGCAAGCGCCCGCCGGGGCCGGGGCCTTCACCGCGGCCAACGACCCCTGGAGCGCCAACCTCCACTTCACCGACACCGAGATCCCCGGCATCTTCCCTGGCGACACCGCCCAGCAGAACTGGATCGTGGCTGAGGCCGTCGGCTACGTCGAACTCCAACCCGGCATCTACCGGTTCGGTGTCAACAGTGACGACGGCTTCAAGCTGACGTCTGGTCTCAACCCGAAGGACCTCGTCGCCACCGTGCTCGGCCAGTTCGACGCCGGCCGTGGTTCCACGGCGGACCTGCCGCAGTCGGCCTGCGACTTCGTCGTCGAGCAGGCGGGCATCTACCCCCTGCGCCTCCTGTGGTTTGAGGGCGAGGGCGGGGCCAATTGCGAACTGCACAACCTCGAGATGGAAGGCAACGCCTCGACCCTCCTGAACGACCGCAACCGCACCCTCCACCTCAAGGTGTACCGCGAGTACACCGGGCCCGCCCGGCCTTCGATCCGGTCGCTCACACCGGGTCGCGGCGCGACCGCGGTGGCCCGGGATGCCACGATCGAAGTCATCATCGAAAACTATACGGGCGACGTCACGCTGGCCCTCGACGGGGCGCCGGTCACGCCGGAGAAGTCCGTGGCCGGCAGCGCGACCACGGTGCGTTACGTGCCGACGACCCGGTATCCCTCGGACGCCACGGTCAATGTCACGCTGGGCTATGCCGGCGTCACGCTGCCGTGGTCGTTCACCACCATCAACGATCCGGATGTCGGTGCGAAGATCGCCTGGGTCAGCTTCCATCCGGGGGACAACACGCCCTCGACCGACGCCGCCAATGCCGGTTTCACCGCAGCGCCGGACGCCGGTTACACCCAACTGCTGGCGGCCAACGGCTACGCCGTCACCCGCGTCCTGACCTCGGGCACGCCGGACACCGCGCTGCTGAACACGTTTGACCTGGTCATCATCAGCCGCTCGGTTCCCAGCGGGGACTATCAGGATCCGCCCGAAACCCTGGCCTGGAACGGGCTGACCGCCCCCACGATGATCATGGGCGGCTATGTCCTGCGCAACAGCCGCCTGGGCTTCACCACGGGGGCCACCATTCCCGACACCGCCGGCACCGTCAGCCTCAAGGTGAACGAGCCGGCCCATCCCATCTTCCAGGGCGTGGCGCTGGGTCAGGATGGCGTGATGGTCAACCCGTACGCCAACCGGGTCTCGTTCAATGGCAGCCTCCAACGGGGCATCTCCGTCAACACCGATCCGGTCGCGGGCGGGGGCCGCGTGTTGGCGACCATCGCGACCGCGGGCGATCCGGCCCTCAACGGCATGGTGATCGGCGAGTGGGACGCGGGAGCGAGGCTGGCCAACGGCGCCGCGGACACGCTGGGGGCCGCCGCCTGGTGTTCCTGAGCGGCAGCCGGGAAGCCGACGGCCTGACCAGTCACGGGGCGGGCATCTTCGACCTGACGGAGGACGGGACCCGGCTGTTCCTCAACGCGGTGGCGTATCTGAGTGGGCCGCCGGTGACCGCGCCGGTGCTCACGGTGCAGCGGGAGGGCGGGAACCTGATCCTGTCCTGGCAACCGACGGGCGGGACGCTGGAGTCCTCGAGCGACCTGGCGGCCTGGACGCCGGTGGCGGGAGCGACGAGTCCGGTGACGGTGCCGATGACGGCGGCGCAGGCGTTCTACCGGGTGCGGCAATAGGGCGCACGTTTGCCTGAACACGCGGGGCCGGGAGCGAGTCCGGCCCCGTTTTGCTGCCCCCGTTCCGGAGGGGTCAGCCCTTAATTTAATACTTAACGACTGTAGGCGCCGACGTGAGGAGGCGAAAGGGATCGTCGCTGGCCCACGACGCCTCCTCACGTCGGCGCCTACCGCGGGGGTGAGACCTCCGGGCTAACGCCTGTCCGAAGGGTTGCTTTCGCATTCTCCGGGCTGGCGGCCGGGCGCGAATCTCCTTAGTCTCTCGCTCCGACCGGCCGGCACCCCATCGCGAAAGGCGCCATCATGACCGAAGTTGTCTCCACGGAACCGCCCGCCCATGCGGGCGACGAGTTCGAGCGCCAGCCCGTGCCCCCGCCAGCGCAGAAGGGGGCCTCGGCCTTCTGGGGGATGTACGCCGGGGAACACACCGCCGGCACCGAGTTCATGATCGGGCCGCTGTTTGTGGCCTGGGGCGCCAGCGCGTTCGATCTCATCTTCGGCCTCTTGCTGGGCAACCTGCTTGCGGTGCTGACGTGGCGGTTTCTCACCGCGGAGATTGCGACGCAACGCCGCCTGACGCTCTACTACCAACTGGAGCGCATCACCGGGCGGAAGCTGGTCACTCTCTACAACTTCTTCAATGGTGTCCTGTTCTGCTTCCTGGCCGGGGCGATGGTCACGGTCTCGGCCACGGCCGTGGGCGTGCCGTTTGGCGACCGCATTCAGATGCCCTCGTTCGGCGACACCTGGCCCACGGGGGTGGTCTGGGTGCTGGTGTGTGTGGTGATCGGCGCCGCCATGACCTTCGTGGCGGTCCGCGGCTACGGGTTCGTGGCGCGCGTGGGCCACGTGGCGGCACCGTGGATGTTCCTGGTCTTTGTGGCGTGCGGCGTTGTGATGCTGACCCGGTTGGGCACGGCCAACCTTTTCGAAGTGATGAAGCCCGCCGCGGGTTCGACGCCGAAGATCGGCTTCTGGGGCGTGGTCTGCTTCTCGTGGTTCTGCAACGCGGCCATGAACCTGGGGATGTCCGATCTGAGCATCTTCCGCTTTGCCCGCAAACCCAGCTACGGGTGGGCGTCGGCAGCCGGCATGTACCTCGGCCATTACGTGGCCTGGATCTGCGCCGCCCTGCTGCTGGTGTACTGGGTGCGCGACAAGGGTGCGGACCCCACGCGGGGCGTGCCGCCCGGGCCGATGGTCTGGGACGCCGTGGGTTGGGCCGGCCTGCTCTGCGTGATCATCGCCGGCTGGACGACGGCGAATCCGACGATCTACCGGGCCGGTCTGGCGTTTCAGGGGATGTTCCCGAAGATGTCGCGCGTGGCGGGCACGCTGATCGCGGGCATCGTATGCACGCTGGCGAGCGTCTTTCCGGCCGTGGCGATGAAGCTCCTCGATTTCGTGGGCATCTACGGGACGATCCTCTGTCCGGTAGGGGCCGTGATCGTGGTGGACCATTACCTGGCGCGCCGCGTCGGGATTCCGGCCGAATACGCGGTGCGGACGGGCACCAGTTTCAACGTGGCGGTGCTGCTTGCCTGGGCGATCCCGGTCATCGTGGCGATGTATTTCTATCGCGCGCACGGCGTGAACTCCTTCTTCCTGCCCTTGCCGACCTGGCTGGCCTGCGGGGCGCTTTACATCGTCTTCACCCGGCTGCTGAACCGAACCTCCACGCTCGCTCCATGAATGCCGCCGCCAAAGTCCTCGCTCCGCTGGCCCTGGTGGCCACCCTCGCCCCCGCTGCTCCACGCGCTGCAGGTGCTGGCCGAAGGCCCGATGAAAGCGACGATGCTGGTCGCCGCGGTGGTGTGGTTCGCCAGCGCGCCCTTCTGGATGAAAGGTGGTCGATGAAGCTCACGCTGTTTGTCCCCTGCTTCGTCGATGCCCTGTACCCGCAAGTGGCCGTGGCGACCGTGCGTATCCTCGAGCACCTCGGGCACCAGGTCGAGGTGGCCGAGGATCTCAACTGCTGCGGCCAACCGGCGTTCAACTCGGGTTGCTGGCTCGAGGCCCGTCCTGTCGCGGTCCGGGTGCTCGACAAGCTGCGGGACGCCGAGACGGTGCTCATTCCGAGCGGTTCCTGTGGCGCGATGCTGCGTCGGTTTTATCCGGAACTCCTTGCCGGCACCCCGCATGAAGCGGCGGCGCGGGCGCTCGCGCCAAAGGTATTCGAGTTCGCCGAGTTCCTGGTCGAGAAGCTGGGCGTGACGGACGTGGGCGCGCGGTTCCCGCATAAGGTCACTTACCACGACGGCTGCCACAGCCTGCGCGAGATGCACATCCACCGCGCTCCCCGCCAGCTCCTGGCCGGGGTCCGGGACCTCGAGCTGATCGAGATGAAGCAGGTCGTCTGTTGCGGCTTCGGCGGCACCTTCTCCGCCAAGTTCCCGATGATCTCGACCGCGATGGGCGAGGTGAAATGCACCGAGGCGCTGGCGACCGGCGCCGAGTATATCGTGTCCTGCGACTCAAGCTGCCTCATGCACGTGCAAGGTCTGATCGACCGGCAGAAGCTCCCGCTCAAGACCGTTCACCTCGCGGAAGTGTTGGCCGCCGCATGAGCCCGGGAGACCGAGATTCAGACCTCGATCACGCACTGCCAAACGTCGCACCTGCGCCACCCCGCCTCGTTCCTCCATGACCGCTCCCGCCACCCAGTTCAAGGCCGCCGCCAGGACGCTCGCCGCCGACCTCCGTCACCGGAGTCTGATCCAGACCGCGCTGGGCAAGTACGAGGTCAAGCGCGACGAGATGAAGGCGCGCTTTCAGGATTGGGAAGGCGCGCGCCAGGCCGCGGCGGACATCAAGTTCGAGGCGATCAACCATCTGGACCGCTACCTGGAGCAGTTTGTCGCGCGGATCGAGGCGCGCGGCACGAAGGTCCACTGGGCCTCCACGGCCGAAGAAGCGCGCCAGATCATCGTCGGCATCTGTCGCGACCGTCGGGCCCGGCGGATCGTCAAGTCCAAAGCCATGACCGCCGAGGAGATCCACCTGAACCACGCCCTCGAGCAGGCCGGGTTCAAGGTGGTGGAATCCGACCTCGGCGAGTTCATCGTACAACTCCGTGACGAGGCCCCCTACCACATCGTCTTCCCCGCGATGCACCTCACCCGGGGCGAGATCAAGGACCTCTTCGAGCGCAAGCTGGGCGACGCGCCGTCGGACAACCCCGAGGTCCTCACCATGGTGGCGCGCCGCGTCCTAAGGCAGGAGTACGTCGCCGCCGACGTCGGCATCACCGGCGCCAACTTCGCCGTCGCTGAGACCGGCATGATCTCGGTCACCGAAAACGAGGGCAACGCCCGTCTCACCGCCGCCCTGCCCAGGACCATGATCACCCTGGTGGGGATCGAGAAGATCGTGCCATCCCTCGCCGACCTGGCCTTGTTCCTTCCCATGCTGGCGACGGCCGGGGCGGGCCAGCTCCTTTCGGGCTACAACACCCTCTACGGCGGCCCGCGCCAGCCCGGGGAAGCCGACGGACCCGAGGAATTCCACGTGGTGTTGCTCGACAACCAGCGCACGGCGCTGCTGGCCGACGCCGAACAACGCGACGCGCTGCACTGCATCCGGTGCGGGGCGTGCCTCAACGTCTGTCCCATCTTCCGCAATGTCGGCGGCCAGACCTACGGCACCACGTATCCCGGCCCCATCGGCTCCGTCATCACCCCCCACCTGCGCGGGCTGCAGGAGTGGAAACATCTGCCGTTCGCCTCGTCGCTCTGCGGCGCCTGCTCCGAGGTGTGCCCGGTCAAGATCGACCTCCACCATCACCTGCTGCAGCACCGCCGGACGGCGCGGGCCGCAAAGCCCGTGTGGTGGGAGAAGCTCGCCTTCCGCGGCTTTGCCCTGCTCGTCAACACGCCCTGGCTCTGGCGGCTCTCCCTCGCACTGGGTCGCGTGGGCCAGAAGTTCCACGGACTGGTCAAGGGAACCAAGCTGGATCCTGCCTACGTCTGGACCCAGTCGCGCGAAGCCCCGGCTCTGGCTGGGCAGAGCTTCAAGGCGTGGTGGCGGGAAAGGGGGCGGGGGACGACGGACCACGGGAGCACGGGACGCAGGACTAAGGACCAAGGACCAGGGACCAAGAACCAAGGGTCACGAGTCACGAGTCACGAGTCACGAATCCCCGAGGAACGACCCAGGCGTAGCGATGACGGGAGGCATGGCGCATGAGTGAACGAAACGCAATCCTGGGGCGCATCCGCGAGGCCCTGCGGGTGGCAGCCACCCGACCTGGCTCCCATCCCACCCCGCCGATGTCCTCAGCGGCGGCCCCCACGCCGGCTTCACGTGACCGCGCCGCGGGCAAGTCCACGGATGGCTTCGCGCGTTGGCTGCCGCGAGTGGGTGCGGGCTTCGACGAACTGGCTGCCGCCTTTGCCGCTGCCTCGAAGGAGTTGCGCACCGATTTCCACGTGCTGGAACTGGAGGCGGGCGCGGACATCCTGCTGGGCGCGCTGCGGGACGCCCAGGGCTGGCAACGCGTCGCCTCGCACCGAGACCCGTTGACGACGCGGGTTGCTGAATCCCTCGGTCTGCCCGTGCTGTGGACGGAGGGTGGCTACGACCCGCTTGAACTCGAGCGATGCGACGTGGGCATCACCGCGTGCGACTTGCTCGTGGCGCAGACGGGCAGCGTCCTGGTGACCAGCGCCAGTGCCGGCGGCCGCGCGCTCTCCGTGCTGCCGCCGCACCACGTGGTGCTGGCCCGGCGCGAGCAACTGGTGTCGGATCTCCCAGAGGCCTTCCGCCGGCTCCAGGAGAAGTACCGCCAGCGGTACCCGAGCATGATTTCCTTCATCACCGGTCCCAGCCGCACGGGCGACATCGAGCGCATACTGGTCCTCGGTGCCCACGGTCCCAAGCAGCTCACCGTGCTGGTGTGGTGAACTGATCGGCTTCCACGCTTCCGGCCGACGGGCCGGGCCGCGGAGCGCCGGCATGGCTCCTCGCTACCTGAAGCCTGGCGAAAGCCGGGCCGCGGCGCGGAAACGGGGAATTGGAGTGCCCCGAGGGCCGCTCTTCCGTGTTCTGCCACGTCTTGCCCGGACTTGCCGTGGACCGTGGCGCCGGCACCTGGTAGGTGAAAGGCGTATGAAAGCACGAACACTCGCATCCAGGCTCCTTGCCGCTTCGCTTCTGGTGAGTTCCAACCTCCCGACCCGCGCTGAGGTGGGCACGGTCCTGGGCATCGTCAGCGATCTCGTCGCTCTATCGCAATTCGG
Organism: Verrucomicrobiota bacterium; assembly: GCA_027493615.1. Taxonomy (GTDB): domain Bacteria; phylum Verrucomicrobiota; class Verrucomicrobiia; order Limisphaerales; family J093; genus DSVZ01. Next base: position 365,247 of record JAOSKK010000023.1, on the reverse strand, counting down.
TGGAGCGATCATGGGGCGAACGACGGTTGTGCCGGCGTATCGGTTGCACACTTGGTTCGGCTGCACGTACGGCACCTATGGGGGAGTCCGGTTCGGAAGTCGGCGTCGCGCCACGTACAACTTCTGGACGAACGATTACAAGTACAATACCGAATCCTGGGACCAGGCGACCGGCTGGACCACGCTGAACCAGACCATGTTCCCGCTCCAGGACGTACGTCGCCACAACAAGCGATGTGCCATGAGTGAGGATGGCAGGTTCGTGTACAATGTGGTCGAGGATTTCGCGCTGATGGTGTGGGTCGCCTCGGTGAGTCGAAGTGGTCTGTTCCCGCCGGACGAACCGTACCCCGCATTCCTCAAGGCCCAGACGACAACGCTGAGCGAGAACTGCGCCCCCGATCCCGGCACCTCGCAGACGACGCGCTCCTACGAGATCCTGCTGCGGAACACCGGTTGGACTTACACGAAGATGCCGGTTGTCCAGCGCAGCTATGCCTGGGGTTTCCTCTGCTGGGTGGGTAAGTGGTACCAATGGTGATGATGAGCTGCCATCGGCCAGACCACATGAGAGTTTCCAAGACCCTCCTTTCGATTCTCGCCGGGGTCGCTTCCGCACTGACGTGGGTGGCCTGGAAGAGGGGTCCCACAACCCACGGCGACACCTTCGTGCCTCCGGGACCGGTGTCCTCCGAACGGCGCTCCGCCCTGGCTCGTCGTTCACTGGAGAGAGACCGTCGCCCCCTGCCGCCGGCCTTGGCGGAGGCCGACCCCGTGGCGGTGCTCCTGGGTCGGCCGGTTCCCGGTTTGGCGCCGCAGACCCGGGCACGACTCGAACAAGCCTACAACCAGGCCGAGTACGTCCAGCGAACGGCCGACGTGCTGCGTCGCGACAGCCTACGTGACCAGGTGACCGGACTCCAGAAGGTCCTGTTCTGTGAAGACTGGGTGGTGGCGTCGTACGAGGATCCGGCCTTGGCTTGCGATGAAGCGCTTCCCGCCTATGAGCGGCTTGTGGATTACTTCGACAGCGGGCATCCCAGACCCCGGGTGCCCTCCAACCGGTCGTACGAATCACTCTCCGAGTCAGAGGGTCTGCACCGCATGCGTCAGAATTATTTGCGCCTCCTCAACTCGCATATCCAGGGCTATTCGAATGTGCTGACGGCCCTGAGCGAGTGGGTCCCGGCCGATCAGGCTCTCGACAGCCCCCTGTTTGCCGATGCCTGTGGCTACTCGATCTGTGCGCAGATGTTCCGCGAATGGGAGAAACTGGATCGCGATACCCTGGGCATGATCAACCACGAGCTTCGGGCGCTGGCCGGAGAACCTCCAACGCCGGAGTCCGTGGCGCGCGAATCCCAGGGCATCGAAGAAGCGAGCGAACGCACCACGGGATACCTTCGCCGCGTCTACCGTGACATCTACGCCCGCAGGTTCAGCGAGTACTATGGCCTTGACGGTGACGCGATCACGGCCCGTCTCGAAACGGTACCCATCACAAACTCAGGCCAGGAGGTGCTGCCCAAGTGCTGGTAATCCGCTTCACGGCGCTTCCTCGAATCAACAGGCTGTTTCGCAGCGAGATCCGGTGTTGCCCGCTCAAAGCCGACAAGCTAGCGAGGCGCGCCTCAGACCCTTCCGGCCGTCCGGTTTGATGGATCATCCCGTAAGCGCTTGACGCCCCTGTCGCACCTCGCTCCACAGCATCCTCGAAACCCGTGGGGATCGACCCCAGCAACCTGACCTGCTCGGCATGGGTTTCGGGTTTCGAGGATTCTAGGCCATCTCGAGCACGGCCTGGACGAGCTTGTTGATGCCGGCCTCGGCCTCGGTGATTCGCCCGGCCAGCATGTAGGCGGGGGTGGTCACGATCTTCAGGCGGCGGTCCACCACCACGTTGTGCACGGTGCAGTTTACGTGCCGGGCACCGTCCTGCTGCAGTGCCCGGGCCGTGCCGGCGTCGTTGCCGATCGTGAACTCAAGGTGCTCCGCGCCGAACAGCTTCGCAGCCACGGCGGGCGCGATGCAGGCAAACCCGAGCGGCTTGCCCTGTTGATGGGCCTGCTGCAGCACTTGGGCCACCTCCGCGTTGACCGCGAAATCCGGGCCGGTCAACGCGAACGTGCAGAGATTCTTCGCCGCGCCGAACCCGCCCGGCAGGATGATCGCGTCCACGTCCGCCAACCGGAGTTGGCTGACGGGGATGATCTTGCCGCGCGCAATCCGGGCCGATTCGACCAGCACGTTGCGGTGTTCGCCGGGGACGGGTTGCTGCGTCAGGTGATTGACCACGTGATGTTGGGCGACATCCGGCGCCGCACACACCACGCGCGCGTTGGCCCGGTCAAGAGCGAGGAGGACCAGTACGGACTCGTGGATCTCGGCGCCATCGAATACGCCACAACCAGAGAGGATGACGGCAACGCGTTTCATGTCGGACACCGTACAAAAACCGCGTCCCCGACACAAGGGATGGACCGACTCCTCCCACCGTTCCAGGGCCCGGTCCAACCGTTTGGCCCATTCCTGCAGGGTGACCTCATGCCGTAACGCCTCGCTCTCCTGGTATACCTCGAAAGGCGCTTGCTTGAGGACCGTGACCACGCCCCACCCCGGTTTCTGCACCGCCCGCAGGAAGGGCCCCTTGGTGTACCACGCGCCGGGGTGCTCGCCCCGCCGCAACAACTCGGTGTTCACCTGGGAAAGCTCCTCCCAGCCATCGTAGAACTGGTTGAACGCGGCGGTGGCGGCGCGCGCGCACTGGAGGTCGGCGGGGGATTTGAGCAGGAACTGCTGGATGTGGCCCACGGCCAGGCATTGGGTCAGGTAGTAGAAGGGGCCGTGTTTCTGTCCGTGGGCGCAGGCGCAGTTGGGCTTGCCGCAGGTGGCGAAGCGCTCGACGACGCTGGCGCGGATATCCGAATGTCCTCCAAAGGCCGTCAGCCCCGCAGCTTACCCCTTCCCAGCCTCACCCCTTGCCGGAATCACTGCCTTCGTGCGGCCGGGCTGCCTCGGTCCGGAACCGCTCGCGCACCTGCTGCTCGGCCCATTGCCACCAGAGGAAGTCCGAGGTGAAACCAAGGAAGGCCCAGAACAACAGCGCGTTTCCCGGCATACCCCCGCCCACCCCCAGAAACGGGCTCAACACGATGAACAGCACCCACGGCAACACCAGCACCCGGAACGCCGTCCCGCCCGCCGCATGCCGTACCCGCCGCGCCGCCAGCGCGCGCCATGTTCCCAGCCAGACCAGCGTGAACGTATCTGCCCCCAGCGCCAACACGGCCGCCACGGCCGTCACCAGCACCAGTCCCCCGTCGCGCAGGCCCTCCCGCCACACCGGCACCATCCCCGCTCCCAACGTCAGCAACCCAGTCACCAGCAGCGGCAGCCCGAACTGCCGCCGGACCGCCAGGAACTGCGCCCGCATCACGTCCGCCACCGCCAGCGGCGTCGTCACCAGCAGTTCCAGCGTCCCCTCGCGGCGATGCGCCACCAGGCCCGCCACCGCTTCGCCCGCGACCCAGAACTTGATGACCAGGTGCAACAGCAGACAACCCGGCAGAAGACACGCCCATAACCCACCCTCGGGGTCGATCCGGCCCAAGTACAACCACCCGACCCCCCATGGCGGCGACAACCGCTCCCACGAACAGCGCCGGCCACAGGGGTTTCCAGCGGCGGCGGACCAGCAACCACAGAAAGGCATTCCGCTCCAGCACCTCCGCACGCCGCGCGGCTCGCACTTCCGAACGCCCGAGGACCAGGTCCCGCCACGTCCGCTGCCAACGGCCCCGGCCCGCCCCCGCCGGTCGCCCCCGCCAACTGCCCCGGGTGAAACGCGCAGCCACCAGAAGGAACCCCCAGGCCAATACTTGATCCCGCCAGCGCCAGCCAGGGGTTCGGCGCGGCGAATCCCAACCCAGCGGAAAATCCCGGCATCGCCGCCGGCGTCAGGCACGCCAGCACCACGCTCGTGATGCCGCCGCCCGTGCCGCGGGCCGTCAGCACCGACGCCACCGCCGGCACGGCGAGCCAGAAACCCAATGCCCCCAGCGTGGCCAGACCCAACGCCGTCCGCGGCTCGCGCGTCATCGACGACACCAGCAAGCCGAGACTGACCGAGAAGAAGAGCGCGTTGGCCAAGCCCGCCAGGGCCTGCCACAGCTCACCGGCCTCGACGCCCCCCGCCAGGAAAGGGATGGCCAGCACCGGCAGTGTCGCCAGCAGTCCATAGAACGCCAGCCCCGCTTGCGCCACCAGTTTGCCCAAGACCACTTCCAGCCCCGACAGGTGGCTGAGGAAAAGCAGCCCCAACGTCCCCTCCCGCTTCTCGCGACTGATCGCGTCGGCCGTCAGCCGGGCGCCCCCCAGCGCACACACCCATCCCGCCAGGCCCACCAGCGTGAAGAACAGGCCCCGACCCGACCCGCCGCCCACGCCCCATCCCTCCAGGTAGAGGCGGGTGTACCCCACGATCACCAGCGCCACCGCCGCCGCCAGCCATCGCACCCCGTACGTCCGCGTCTGCCGCGCGGCCACGCGCAGTTCGCGCTGGGCAACAGGCAGGCAGTTCATGGGGGTTCGTGCCTCCTCCGTCGCCTCAGCGCAAACGCCAGAGCGCCCGCCACCAGCCACCCTTGGACTCGAACCGGGCCGCGGCGGCCTCGCGGAAGTGCTGGCGCATCTTCACCCGCGCGTAGGCCAGCCAGAAGAGGTCGTTCGCCAACCCCAGGACGAACCACGTCCACAACGCCGTGTGTTCGGTGAACTCGAACGACCCGCCCGTTCGCCCCCGCCACTCCGACGCCAACGCCGCCAGGAACACCAGCACCAGGAACGCGAGCCACGGGAGCACACAGACCCGGATCAGCAGGTTCGCGGCCGCCTGGTTGGCATGCCGGACCGTCACCGCCACCCACGGTCCCAGCGCCCACAGCGTGAGCACATCCATCCCCAACAGGCTGACCCGGGCCGCATAGGTCCAGAACATCATCTCCTGATCCGAGTAAAACTGGTGCATCGCCAGCCAGCAGAAGAACACGTCCAGCACCACCAGGGCCAGCAACGGTCCGAGGAACTGGCGGGAAAGCGACCGCCGCAGCCCGTTCTGAATCTCCCCCACGCCCAACGGTGTGGTCAGCAGCAACTCGAGCGCCGCGCTCCGCCGGTCCTCCGCCAACCGCACCACCGCCGCCGCCGCGATCCAGAGCTTCAGCAGCCCATAGAGGCTCTGCGAGAACATCAACAACACCCCCGAATCCTCCCAGTCGCGGCCAAACGTGAGCCGTCCCCACAGCCACACCAGCGCCGCCGCCGCGAGCAGCGTCCATACGTAAAACGGCCGGAGCCGATCCCGCGACGTCAGCCAGAAGAACGGGTTCACCGCCAGCAACCGCTCGCGAAAAGCCCGCCGCAGACCGCCCGCGCCAAACACCTGCCCCTCCCGCCATCGCCGCCATCGCAGCCGCCGCGCCGTCATCGGCCGATCGTGCCACACCCGCGGCACCACCAGGCTGCTCACCGCGAGGCACACCACGGTCAGCCCAAAGGTCGTCGCCACCGACGGCCAGAACAGCCGGGTCAGGAACCCGGGCGCCCCGGGAATTGCCGCCATGGCCAGCGCCAGCGCCGGGCTCGGCGCCAGCAGGACCGCCTCCTGCTGCTGGCCTCCTCCCTTGCCGCTCGCCTCGATGGCCGCCACCACCAACCACGGCCCCAGACACACCACCAGCAGAGCCAGCACCGTCACCCCCGCCGCCCGCCGCCCGTTCTCGAACGCCGTCGAGACGCACAGCCCGAGCGCCAGCGAGAACAGCATCGTGTTCACCAGCACCAACACCGTCCGCCCGAACTGCGTGCCGCTCACCCCCGAACAGCAGGGCCATCCCCAGGATCGGCACAATCGCCAGCAGCGAGTAAAACGCGCTCACCGACGATGCCGCCAGTTTCCCCAACACCACGTCGTGGCCCTTCAAATCCGTCAGGAACAGAAGCCCCAGCGTCCCCTCGCGCCGCTCCTCGCTCACGGCGTCGGCCGTCAACCGCGCGCCTGCCAGCGCGCAGAACACAAACGCCAGCCAGGCCAGGGACACGAACAGCGCCAGGCCCAGCTCGGCAGCCCCGCGCCCGTGGAAGTTCACGTACACGAGCGTTCCGAGGCCCAGCGCCAGCAGCGCCGCGAGGACACGATTCCAGTACGCCGCGCGCCGCCGCGCCGCCACCCGCAGCTCCCGGGCCACGATCGGCAGGAAAGTCATCCGCGCCCATTGTGCGGTCCCCGCCTTCGTTTTCAACCGCGCCCTATTTTCAACTGTCGCTTGTGACGGTTGTAACCCTGACCTAACCTCCGAACGTCCGGGCTAGCAATGTCGTGGTCGATTCCAGTCCGCGGTCCCCACCGCCTGTCGCCGCCCCGCCGTCGTGCGTGGTGGGACCTCGCGGCCCTTGCCGCTGGCCTCCTGGCCGCGGTTTCCGCCTTCGGCCTCGAGCTCCGTGAGGCCCAGCGCGCCTTCCTCGCTGGTCGCTATCCCGACTGCGTGGCCGCCGCCGAGCAGGGCATCCAGAGCGGCACGGCAGAACACGAGTGGCACCTGCTCCTGACCGAGTCCCTCTTCACCCTGGGCCGCTACGGAGAAGCCCACGCTGCGTTGACCAACGCCCTCGCCCACGAGACCCGCAGCATCCGTCTGCGCTGGCTCGGCCGGAATGTCCTCCAGATGAACAACCGCGCCGAGACCGCCGCCGCGTGGTCGCGCGAAATCGTCGAACTGGTCACCGCCCGCCCCTGGGCCTACCGCGAAGCCGCCGACCTCGTCGTCTTCGGCCAGGCCGCCCTGCTCGAAGGGGCGGATCCCAAGCAGGTCCTCGATCGTGTGTTCGCGGCCGCCCGTCGCGCCGACCCGAAGGAGCGCACCGTCTTTCTGGCCATGGGCGGGCTGGCGCTGGACAAGGGCGATTTCGCCCTCGCCGCCCAGACGTTCCAGGCCGGACTCAAAGCGCTGCCCGACGACCCCGACCTCCACTTCGGGCTCGCCCGCGCCTACGAGTCCGGCGAACGCACCCTCATGGCCGCCTCCCTCGAAGCCGCCCTCGGGCGGAACCCGCAGCACCTTCCCAGCCTCCTGCTCCTCGCCGACCGCGCCATCGATGCCGAGGATTACGCCGGCGCCCTCGAGCTCCTCGACCGTGTCCGGGCCGTCAACCCCTGGCATCCCGAAGCCTGGGCCTATGCCGCCGTGGTCGCGCACCTCCAGAACCTGCCCGCCCGCGAGCAGGCGGCGCGCGAAATGGCCCTGCGCCACTGGCCCACCAACCCGCGCGTCCCGCACCTCATGGGCCTCAAGCTCTCGCGCGACTACCGCTTCGCTGAAGGCGCCGCCCTGCAGCGCGAAGCCCTGGCCTTCGACCGCCATTACCTCCCGGCGAAGGCGCAGCTCGCCCTCGATCTTCTCCGTCTGGGCGAGGACACCGAAGGTTGGCAACTCGCCGAGCACGTGCACGAGCTCGACGGTTATGATGTTCCCGCGCTGAACCTCGTCACGCTGCGCGACGCCCTCCAGCGGTTCACCGTCCTCACCAACGAGCACTTCATCGTCCGGATGGTCCCGCACGAGGCCGTGCTGTACGGCGATCGTGTCCTCGAGTTGCTCGAAGAAGCCCGCGCCCGGCTCACCGCCCAGTACGGCCTCGAACTCACCCGGCCCGTCAGGATCGAGATCTTCGCCGAGCAAAAGGACTTCGCCGTGCGCACCTTCGGCCTGCCGCAGAACCACGGCTTCCTCGGCGTCTGCTTTGGCCACGTGGTCACCGCCAACAGCCCCGCTTCCCGCCCCGGACTGGCGTTCAACTGGGAATCCATGCTCTGGCACGAATTCACGCATGTCATCACGCTGCAGCTCACCCGCAACAAGATGCCGCGCTGGCTCAGCGAAGGCATCTCCGTGTACGAGGAGCGTCAGGCCAACCCCGCCTGGGGCGAACAACTCACCCCCCGTTACCGCGAGATGATCCTCGATGGCGACCTCATCCCCGTCGCCCGGCTCAGCGCCGCGTTCCAGTCACCGCCCACCTCCACCCATCTCCAGTTCGCCTACTACCAGGCCTCGCTCGTCGTCGAGTACTTCCTCGACCGCTTCGGGGCCGCCGCCCTCGGCGCGCTCCTGCGCGACCTCGGCGAAGGCCTCGCCATCCACGAGGCCATCGAGAAGCACCTCGCCCCCCTTCCCGACATCGAGACCGGCTTCGCCGCCTACGCCCGCCGCGTCGCGGAGAACCTCGCGCCCGGCCTGGACTGGGAAAAACCGGAACTCGAAGCCCTCCTCCTGGGCGGTGGTGGCGAGACCACTTGGGAACTCTGGGCCAAGACCCGCCCCACCAACTTTTACGTCCTTACCCGCCGCATCGAGCGGCTCCTCGAAGCCCAGGACTGGGCCGCCGCCCAACCCCTCCTCGAACAACTCGTGACCCTCTATCCCGGGTTCACCGGCCCCGACAGCGCCTATCGCCAGCTTGCCCGCGTCCACCGCGAACTCGGCCACACCGCCGCCGAAAGGCAGACCCTCGCCCGCCTGGCCGAACGCGACGACGAAGCCCTCGACGCCTACCTGCGCCTGATGGAACTCGCCAGCGAAGCCGGCGACTGGCCGGTCGTCGCCGAAAACGCCCGTCGCTACCTCGCGGTCAACCCGCTGGTCCCGCCGCCGTACCGGTTCCTCGCCCGCGCCGCCGAGCACCTGGACGATCCTGCCACGGCCATCCGCGCCTACCGCGCCTTGCTGGCCTCGACCCCGCCAACCCCGCCGAAATTCACTTCCAGCTCGCCCGTCAACTCCACCAGACGCGCGATCCCACCGCCCATCGCCACCTGCTCCAGGCCCTCGAAGAGGCCCCGCGTTACCGCGCCGCCCTCCGCCTCCTCCTGGAGCATTCGCCCCCACGACCATGAACCGCCTGCGCTTCCTCGGTCTTCTCCTCCTCCTCGCGTTGACGCTCGCCGCCCTCGCCCAGCGCCGCCGGGGCGGAGGACGACCCTGGTTCAGCGACGGCCCCGAAGGTGTCCGTACCGCCCGCGAGATTCCCTCCAACAGCACCGGCACTCCCACCTGGACCAACGCCCCGGCTTCGAGCACGACGTCTTCACCTTCGCGCGGATTCGCTACGATCGCACCGGTTACGGCTGGGGCGGCGGTTGGGCCACCGACCTGCCCGACAGCGACCTCAACCTGTCCTTCCGCCTCCAGCAGCTCACTTCGATGAAGGTGGATCCCGACGCCCGCTGGTTCCGCCTCACCGTCCCCGAACTCCGCCACTACCCCTTCATCTACATCGTCGAGCCCGGCGGCCTCTCCTTGTCCCCCGCCGAGATCCTCGCCCTGCGCGAGTACCTTCACAACGGCGGCTTCCTCTGGCTCGACGACTTCTGGGGCGAGGAGGAATGGCAGAACTGCGCCGACGTGATCAGCCAGGTCCTGCCCAACCGCGCCTTCACCGAGCTCTCCCTCGATCACCCCTCTACCGCTGCGTCTTCGACATCAAGGCCAAGTACCAGGTGCCCGCCGTCAACATCGGCGCCGCCAGCTGCTACACGGGGGTCACCTGGGAACCGCGTCCCTCCGACACCCGCCAGGTCCATCACCGCGCCATTTTCGACGAGAGGGACCGCCTCATGGTCCTGGCCACCCACAACACCGACAACGGCGACGGCTGGGAACGCGAGGGCGAGGATGACTATTACTTCCGCGAGTTCTCCGAGAAGACCGCCTATCCCCTCGCCATCAACGTCCTTTACTACATCATGACCCACTGACATGAGCGCTCGCCCTTCCCCCACGCCCGCTGCCGCGCCCGCACCTGCCGCCTCCGCCCCGTTCCAGGAGGAACGCGCCACCTTCGAGCGTCTCACGACCGGCCGCACCCGGATCGAAGCCGAGCTCGCCAAAGTCATCGTCGGGCAGCACGAGGTCATCGAGCAGTTGCTCATCGCCCTGTTCTCCGGCGGCCACTGCCTCATCACCGGCGCGCCGGGTCTTGCCAAGACGCTCCTGGTCAAGTCCATCGCCCAGATCTTCCACCTCAAGTTCCAGCGCATCCAGTTCACGCCCGACCTCATGCCGGCCGACATCACGGGCACCGAGATCCTCCAGGACGCCGCCGCCGGCCGCCAGATGGTCTTCGTCCGCGGCCCCGTCTTTGCCCACATGATCCTCGCCGACGAGATCAACCGGACGCCGCCCAAGACCCAGGCCGCCCTGCTCGAGGCCATGCAGGAACACCAGGTCACCGCCGCCGGCCAGCGTCATCCCCTCGAGGAGCCCTTCTTCGTCCTCGCCACCCAGAACCCCATCGAGATGGAGGGCACCTATCCGCTGCCCGAGGCGCAGCTCGACCGTTTCATGTTCAACGTGGTGATGAACTACCTCCCGGAAACCGATGAGGTCGAGGTTGTCACCCGCACCACCGCCGGTGCCCCCGCACCCATCGATGCCCTGTTCACGGGTGAAGACGTGCTGCGCTTCCACCAACTCGTCCGCCAGGTGCCCGTGGCCACCGAGATGGTCCGCTACGCCGTCCAGCTCGCCGCCGCCTCGCGCCCGCATCAGGCCGGGGTGCCGGACTTTGTCAACCAGTGGATCAGTTGGGGCGCTGGCACCCGCGCCGGTCAGTATCTCGTCCTCGGGGCGAAGGCTCGCGCGCTCTTCCACGGCCGGGCCCATGTTACTGCCGAGGACATCCAGACCCTGGCCGCGCCGGTGCTCCGTCACCGCATCCTGCTCAACTACCGCGCCGAGGCCGAAGGCGTCCGGGTCGAAGACGTCATCCGCCGGCTCGTCGAGACCGTCCCCACGCCCCTGCCCAAGTGAGCGTTCCTCCTTCCAGCCCGGTTTCGTCCCCCGGGGATGCCGGCTTCCAGCCTGCAATCCTCCCTCCTGTGGTGCGGGCTTCCAGCCTGCACGCGCCCGGTTCGCTCATCGATCCGAAGGTCCTGATGAGCATCCGCAACCTCGAACTGCGCGCCCGGGTCGTCGTCGAGGGCTTCTGGACCGGCCTCCACCGCAGTCCCTACCACGGCTTCTCCGTCGAGTTCACCGAGTACCGGCAGTACACGCCCGGCGATGACCTCCGCTATCTCGACTGGCGCGTCTTCGCCCGCAGCGACCGCTATTTTCTCAAGCGTTTCGAGGACGAGACCAACCTCCGCTGCCACCTCGTTGCCGACCAGAGCCGCTCGATGACCTTCGGCTCCACCGGCTACACCAAGGCCGACTACGCCGCCACCCTCGCCGCCACCCTCGCGTACTTCCTCCATCAGCAAGGGGACGCCGTCGGCCTGCTTACCTTTGCCGACCGCGTGCGCGATTATCTCCCGGCCCGCCACCGCTTCGGCCATCTCCGACGGCTCATGCTGACCCTCGAACAACCCGCCGGCGGTCAGGCCACCGACCTCGTTGCCCCCCTCGAGCGCGTGGCCGAACTCGTCCGCAAACGCGGTCTCATCATGGTCCTTTCGGACTTCCTCGCCCCGCTGGACCGCCTGGAATCCGCCCTCCTCCAGCTTGCCGCCTCCGGTCACGATCTGGTCGTCTTTCAAATCCTGGATCCCGCCGAGCTGGCGCTCCCCTTCCGCGAACCGGCCCGCTTTGAAGATCTCGAATCCGGCCGGTCGCTCATGCTGGATCCGGGCTCCGTCCGCGCCGATTACCTCCGGCAACTCGAGGCGCACTGCGAGGGCCTCCGCCAGCTCTGCCAACGGCTCGGCGCCAGTTGCGCCCGGCTCGCGACCGACCAGCCTCTTGAGCTCGCCCTCTTCGAGTTCCTCCGGGCCCGCGCCGCCCGCGGACGGCGCGTCCGCCGCGCCACCCGCCTTCCCGGCGGAGGAGGCAGCGCATGAGTTTCCTGGCGCCACTCTTCCTGCTCGGTGCCCTCGCGGTCGCGCTGCCGGTCCTCTTCCACCTCGTCCGGCGCACGACGCGCGAACGGACCGTCTTCAGCTCGCTCATGTTCCTGCGGCCGGCTCCCCCGCGACTCACCCGCCGCAACCGCCTCGAGCATCTGCTGCTGCTCCTGCTGCGTTGCGCCGTGATCTGCCTGCTTGCCTTCGGCTTCGCCCGCCCTTTTCTCAAGCAGGCCATCTCCGCGCCCCCGCCCGTCGGCGAAGCCCGTCGGCTCCTGGTGCTCGTGGATACCAGTGCCAGCATGCAGCGCGGCAACCTGTGGACCCTCGCCCGCGAGCGCGCCGACACGATCCTCCGCAAGACCACCGTGGCTGATCAACTCGCCCTCTTTACCTTCGACCGCCAGCTCACCCCGCTCCTCACGTTCGAGCACTGGACCGCCGCGCCGCTTCCCGACCGCGTCGGCCTGGCCCGCAGCCGCCTCGCCGACACCACCCCCGGCTGGGCCGGCAGTCACCTCGACCTGGCCCTCATCCGGGCCGCCGATCTGCTGGCCGAAATCGCCGACGAACGCCCCGTCGGCCCTCGCCGTCAGGTCATCGTGATCAGCGACTTCCAGTCCGGCAGCCGGCTCCAACGGCTCCAGGCCACGAATGGCCCAAGGGCGTCGAAGTCGTCCTCGAAGCCCTCCCGTCCCTCGCCACCAGCAACGCCGGGCTCCACCTCGCCGCCGAAACCGCTGATGCTCCCGCGACTTCCGAGGCCACCCTGCGCGTCCGCGTCACCAACGAACCCGACTCCCGTGTCGAACAGTTCTCCCTCGGCTGGACCCGTGACACCCCGGATTACCTCGGCGAACCGCTCTCCCTCTACGTCCCTGCCGGGCAGAACCGCCTGGTCGTCCTGCCCCTGCCGCCCGCCGGTTCCGGGGCCGATCGCCTGCGGCTGCGCGGCGATGACGAACCTTTCGACAACACCGTCTTCGTCCTTCCACCCCAGCCCGCGCGCGCCTCGGTGCTCTTCCTCGGCAACGACGCTGCCGGCGATCCCCGCCAACCCCGCTTCTTCCTCGAACGCGCCTTCCAGGACACCCGCCGCCTCCGCGTCGAGGTCACCGCCTTCACCCCCGCTGCACCCCCGACCGCCGACGCCCTCGCGGGCGCTTCGCTCTTTGTCCTCACCGAGACCTTTCCCGCCCCCACCCTTGAACCCGTCGCTGCCGCCGTCCGCGCCGGCAAGACCCTCTTGTTCGCCCCCCGGGCCGCTGCCGATGTCGCTACCCTCGCCGTCCTGCCGGAACTCGCCCCGCTCACCGCCTCCGAAGCCACCTTCGGCAGCTACGGCTTGCTCGGCGAAATCGACTTCCGCCACCCGCTCTTCGTCCCCTTTGCCGACCCGCGCTTCAGCGACTTCACCAAGATCCATTTCTGGAAGGCCCGTCGCTTCGCCACCGACGCCGTGCCCGACGCCCGGACCCTGGCCCGGTTCGACGATGAAACCCCGGCGCTCCTCGAGGTGCCCGTCGGCCGCGGCCGCGTCTTTCTGCTCGCGTCCGGCTGGCATCCGGCCGACAGCCAGCTCGCCTTGTCCTCGAAGTTCGTTCCCTGGCTCTACTCTCTGCTCGACCTGAGCGGCGTCCGTCCCGCCCCGCCTCCTGCCCACGTCGTCGGCGATCCCGTGCCGCTCGCTCTCGACACCGCCTCCGCCGCCCCCGCCGCAGTCCTCACGCCCGACGGTCGCTCCGTCCCCATCCCGCCGGGGAAACGGCCTTTGCGCAGACCGCGCTCCCGGGGCTCTACCGCGTGCAGTCCGCGGCCGGGACAAACTGTTTCGCTGTCAACCTTGACCCCGCCGAAAGCCGCACCGCTCCGTTGCCTCTCGACGAACTCGAACGCCTCCAGGTCCCTCTGGCCCGCACCCAGCCGGACCGTACGATGGATCCCGTCCTGCAAGCCCGCCTGCAGAGCGCCGAACTCGAAGGCCGCCAGAAGCTCTGGCGCTGGCTCCTCCTCGCCACCTTGATCGTGCTCGTTGTCGAAACCTGGCTGGCCGGCCGCATCGCCCGTCAAGTGCCGGCCCCCGTCTCCGCCGCGCCATGAACGATCCCTTCCTGAAGTCCCGACTCGCCCCCTGGCGCGCCGTCTGCGCGGCCTTCAATCGGGCTGCCTCCTGGCCGGCTGCTGGATCGGCACGGCCCTCGCCGGGCTGGTCGCGGTCACCTTGCTCCGTGAACTCGGATTCGCCTCCCGCTACACGTTGCCGGTCATCGCAACCCTCGGTGTCGTGGCCGCGCTCCTCATCGCCCGCTGGCATCGGCGAAGACCGCTGGACTGGCGGGGGCTCGCCCGCCAGGTCGAGGCGCGTCATCCCGAACTCGAAGGCCGGCTCCTCACGGCGGTTCAACTCTCCGCTTCGCCGCTCGCCGAACCCCACTTCCTCGAACGCCGGCTCGTGGATGAGGTCCTCGATCACAGCTATCGCCATGCCTGGCCGCGCGTCATCCCGTTCACCCGGGTTCTCACTGCCCACTGCGCCCAACTCCTGGCCCTGCTGCTCGTGGGACTCCTCTTCTATCGTCTCCAACCCGCTGCCAGCCAGCCGCACGTCGCCCAAACCCGCCTCCCCGCAGGCGTCACCGTCTCCCCGGGCAACACCGAAATCGAACGCGGCGAAAGCCTCGTCGTCATGGCCCGGTTCGGAGGCCCCGTCGTGCCGGCCAACGTCGATCTGGTCCTCCTCGATCCGGACGGCTCGACCCGCCGTGTTCCGCTCGTCAAGAGTCTGGCTGACCCCATGTTCGGCGGCTCCGTCCCCGGCGTGGCCCACCCTTTCCGCTATCACCTCGAGTTCGGCGATGAACGCACCGGCGACTACCAGGTCACCGTCTTCGAACACCCCCGCCTGGAACGTGCCGACGCCGACCTCACCTACCCGGCCTACACCGGCCTCGCCCCCAAACGGCTCGAAGACTCCCGGCGCATCACCGCCGTCGAAGGCACCCGGCTCGACCTCGCCCTCCAGCTCAACAAGCCCGTCACCGCCGCCCGCCTCATCGCCACCGACGCCGAAGCCTCGGTTGTTCTCCTCGACGCCGACACCAACCGCCCTGTCGCCACGCTCGCCGGCTTCCCCCTCGCCACCACCCGCACCTATCGGCTCGAGCTGCTGGACACCGAGCAGCGCACGAACAAGGTCCCCGCCACCTTCGTCTTCCTCGCCCTCACCAACCGGCTGCCCGAGCTGAAGATCGTCTCGCCGCGCGGCGACACCCGGCCCTCGCCGCTCGAGGAGATGGTCTTCGAAGGCTCCGTCTGGGATGACTTCGGCGTCGAGGCCTACGGCGTCGCCTACACCCTGGTGGGCGAGGAAACCCGCTTCCTCGAGCTGGGCCGCAACGTCCCCGCCCGCCAGCCGGGTCCCTTCCGCCACCTCCTCCACCTCGAAGACCTCCAAGTCGCGCCCGACCAGCTTCTCGCCTGGTTCCTCTGGGCCGATGACCTCGGCCCCGATGGTACCCCCTCGCCGCACCACCGGCGACCTCTTCTTCGCCGAGATCCGCCCCTTCGAAGAGATCTTCCGTGAAGGCGCCGCGGGTCAGGAAGGTGAGCAAGCCGGACAACAGCCCGGCCAGCAGGGTCAGGGCCAAAGCCCCTCCACCCAGCTCGCGGACCTTCAGAAACAGATCATCAGCGCCACCTGGAAACTCCAGCGCGACCACGGCACGACCTCTCGCCGCACCGACGCCCCACCCGCGCCGGGGTACGCGCAAGATGCCGGCGTCGTGCGCGACGCCCAGGCCCAGGCCCTCGACCAGGCCACCGAGGCGGCCGGTCAGACCCAGGACCCCCGCACCAGCTCCTTCTGGAAGGCCGCCACCGACGCCATGCAAAAGGCCCTCGCTGAACTCGAGGCCGCCCGCGAGTCCCCCGCGCCCCTCCCGCAGGCGCTCGCCGCCGAACAGGCCGCCTATCAGGCCCTCCTCCGCCTGCAGCAGCGTGAGTTCGAGGTCACTCGCAGCCGCAACCGCAGCCAGGGCCAGCAGACCGGCAGCCGCCAGCAACAACGCCAGCGCCAGCTCGACCAACTCGAACTCACCCAGTCCGAAAACCGCTACGAAACCCAGCGCCAGGCCCAGGCCCCCGCCGAAACCGAACGCCGCGAACAATTGCAGGTCCTCAACCGCCTCGCCGAACTCGCCCGCCGCCAGCAGGACCTCAACGAGCGCCTCCGCGAACTCCAGACCGCCCTCGCCGAGGCCCGCACCGAGGCCGAACGCGAAGAGATCCGCCGCGAACTCAAGCGCCTCCAGGACGAGCAACGCCAGATGCTCAGTGACGTCGACGAGCTCGACCAGCGCATGGACCGTCCCGAAAACCAGTCCCGCATGGCCGAGTCCCGGCAACAGTTGGAGCAGGCCCGCCAGGACATGCAACGCGCCGCCGAGGCCGCCCAGCAGGGCGCCGTCTCCCAAGCCCTCGCCGCCGGCACCCGCGCCCAACGCCGCGTCCAGGAGCTTCGCGAGGACCTGCGCCGCTCCAGCGCCGGCGAGTTCGCCGAGGACCTCCGCGAGATGCGCGCCGAAGCCCGCGAACTCGCCCGCCGCCAGGAACAACTCGCCGAACAACTCGGCCAGCTCGGCAACCGCGAGCGCCGCCGCCTCGACGACTCCGCCGAACGCGACGCCCTCACCCAACAGCTCACCAACCAGATCGAGCGTCTCACCAACCTCGTCAGCCGCGCCACCCAGGTCTCGCAGCAGGCCGAGGCGTCCGAGCCCCTCGTCTCCCAGCAGCTCTACGATGCCCTTCGCAAGTTCCACCAGGACGAAGGCGCCGTCGTAAAGGAGCTCCAGGACGAACTCCTCGAACGCGGCCTCCTCACCCGCAGCCTGCTCCAGCGCCTCGAGCAGACCGCCGCCCAGGACGGCGCCAAGGCCCTCGAAGTCACCACCGAAATGCTCCGCCAGGGCTTCCTCCCCAGGCCGACCGCGCCGAACAACGCGCCCGCGCCGGCATCGGCGAGCTCCGCCGCGGCGTCGAACGCGCCGCCGAACGGGTCCTCGGCGACGACACCGAATCCCTCCGCCTCGCCCAGCGCGAGCTGGACCGGTTGACCGAACAGCTCGAACGCGAGGCCGGCCAGGGCCAGGGCCAGCGCGACACTTCCGCCTCGCCACCCGGGCCGCCCGACCAAACCGGCGAGCTCGCCTGCCGGTCAGCCAGGCGAAACACCGCCCGGCGAACGCGAACCGCAGGAGTCTGATCCGTCCGATCGGTCTGATCCGTCTGATCCGTCTGATCAGCCAGGTCAACGCGGTCAACGCGGTCAACGCGGTCAACGCGGTCAACGCGGTCAACGCGGTCAACGCGATCAGGCTGGTCAAGCCGGTCAAGCCGGTCAGGCAGATCCATCTCGCGACTCTGGTGACACTCAGCCCGATGCCGCCCAACCCGGCGGGCGCGGAGGTGAGCTTGCCGGCGAACCCGCCGATCCGACCCGCGACGATCGCACGCCTCAACCGGGCGGCCAAACCACCGACGGCGCTCGGCGGGGGGCCGACGTCCGCAATGTCGGTCCCGGCGGACGCGGTGGTCCCCAGCTCAGCGCCTTCGACCGCTGGCTCGAAGCCGACAACCCCGCCACTGCCGGCCCCCTCACCGGACCCGACTTCGCCCCGTGGTCCGACCGCCTGCGCGAGGTCGAGGAGATGGTGGAGCTGCCTTCCCTGCGCAGCGAACTCGCCCAGGCCCGCGAGCGCGCCCGCCAGATCCGCCAGGAGTTCCGTCGCGACCTCAAGAAGCCGGACTGGGCCGTCGTGCGGCTCGAGATCGTCCGCCCCCTCGTCGAGGTGCGCCAACAAATCGCCGAGGAGCTCGCCCGCCGCGAGCCCAGCAACCAGCTCGTGCCCATCGATCGCGACCCCGTTCCCGGCCGCTTTGCCGACCAGGTCCGCCGTTACTATGAGGAACTCGGCCGCGCCCGTTAGACCCCCTATGCCCCTGTCCCTGGACCGAGCATCAAGAGCGAGGGTGAACCCCCGCACTCCATACGCTGCGCGATGGGCGGAGCCCTTCGATTCCGCGCGAAGCGTCTGGAGTGCGCCCGGTTTACCGGCGCTTTCGGTTTCAGGGCCGCTGGGCAGTTCAAGCAGGCACGGGTGGCTCTTGACGAACGTTGTGGTGCGGGCTTCCAGCCTGCACCCCCTGGCCGCTTCCCGCGCCCGTGGCCGCTGCCTCGTGCATCCCGCCGCATGAGTCTCCTCGCCGCCCTCACCTTCTCCGGCTCCGGCTGGTTCTGGCCTGCCACCCTCGCTGCCGCCCTCGCCCTGGCCGCCCTCACGTGGAGCTACCTCTCGACCTCATCCGTCCCCGGCCGGCTGCGCGGGCTGGCCGCGGCGCTCAAGGCCTTGGGCGTGGCCCTCCTCGCCTTCTGCCTCCTCGAGCCCCTTTGGTCCGGACAACGCGTCCGCCCCGGGGCCAACCTCTTCGTGGTGCTCGCCGATAACAGCCAGGGCTCCAGGTCAAAGACCGCGGCGAATCCCGCTCCCGCGGCCAGGTCCTCGCCCAACTCCTGGAGCGGGGCGCCGGCACCTGGTCCGAGCGACTCGAAACCGATTTCGAGGTCCGCCGCTTTTACTTCGACACCCGGCTGCACGCCACGCACGACTTCCGCGAACTGAGCTTCGACGGACGCGCTTCCGCCATTGGCACCGCCCTGCAGGGAGTGGCCGAGCGCTTTGCCGGCCGCCCGCTGGCCGGCGTGCTCCTGCTCACCGACGGTAACGCGACCGACCTTCGCGAGACCGCTTCGCTGAGCCCGGATCTGCCGCCGGTTTACCCGGTCGTTCTGGGTCGCGCCGGCGCCGTGCGCGACCTTGCCCTCGGCCAGGTCCAGATCAGCCAGACGGCGTTCGAGGATGCCCCCGTCTCCATCCAGGCCGAGGTCCTCGCCACCGACTTCAGCGGCGAACCGGTCGTGGCCCAGTTGCTCGACGCCCGCGGCCGCATCGTCCAGGAGCACCTGTTACGTGCCCGCAAGCCCCAGGACACCCTCGGCTTTCGCTTCCAACTGCGACCCGAACAGCCCGGCCTCTCCTTCTACCAGCTCCGCGTCGCCACGCGCGACGAACGCCAGTCGTCCGCCGAGTCGGACCAAACCCGCGAGGCCACCCTTCTGGAACAACACGCGCATGATCCCCGTCGATCGCGGCCGCGGTCCGTACCGCCTCCTCTACGTCGCCGGCCGGCCCAACTGGGAATACAAGTTCCTCAACCGCGCCCTCCAGGAAGACGACCAGATCCAGCTCGTCGGCCTCATCCGCATCGCCCTCCGGGAGCCAAAATTCGAGTTCCGCGGCCGCGCCGGGGAGACCGGTAACCCCCTCTTCCGCGGCTTCGGCGACCAGTCACGCGAGGAGGTCGAGCGCTACGACCAGCCCGTCCTCACCCGCCTCAACACCCGCGACGAACTCGAGCTGCGCGGCGGCTTCCCTCGCACCCCCGAAGACCTGTTCGCCTACGACGCCATCATCCTCGATGACGTCGAGGCCGCCTTCTTCGGCGCAGACCAGGCCGCCCTCTTCCCCCGGTTCGTCGCCGAACGCGGCGGCGGCTTCCTCATGCTCGGCGGCGCGGAGTCCTTCCAGGAAGGCGGCTACCATCGCACCCCCATTGGCGACCTCTTACCCGTCTATCTCGACCGCCCCGACACCGCCAACCCCGGCGGGCCCCAGCGTTTCTCCCTCGCCCGGGAAGGCTGGCTCCAAGCCTGGGCCCGCCTCCGCGACAACGAAGGCGACGAACGCGCCCGCCTCGAAAACGTCCCGCCCTTCCTCGTCTTCAACCGCGTCCGCGACGTCAAACCCGGCGCCAGCGTCATCGCGCTCGCCACCGACGAAGACGGCCACAACCGCCCCGCCCTCGTCACCCAGCGCTTCGGCCGCGGCCGTTCCGCCGCCCTCCTGCTCGGCGATCTCTGGCGCTGGGGCATGCGCGACACCGAGGCGCGCCGCGACATGGAGAAGGCCTGGCGCCAGTTGATCCGCTGGCTCGTCGCCGACGTCCCGAAGCGCGTCGAACTCAGCATCGAAGAACAGCCCGCCGCCGGCAGCGGCGCCGTGCAGCTCCAGATCCGTGTCCGCGACCCCGCCTTCCTCCCGCTCGACGACGCCACCGTATCCCTCGAAGTCGAGCCCGTTCCGGCGGCCGGTTCCTCCACCGTGACCAACCGGATCCGGATGCGTGCCGAGCCGTCCCTCAGCGAGGCCGGCCTTTACACCGCCGCCTTCCTGCCCCGCGACAGCGGCGCGTACAAAGCCCTTGCCGTCGCTGAGAACGCCGCCGGCGGTGAGATCGGCCGGGCGGAAGCCGGCTGGAGCACTGACCTGGCCGCCGAGGAATTCCGGTCGCTCCAGCCGAACACCGCCCTGCTCGAAGCCATCGCCCGTCGTACCGGCGGGGGAGACCGTGACACCGGGCAGCCTGCCGTCCTTTGTCCGCAGCCTGCCCACGCGTCAAGCCCCGGTCATGGAAGTGGTGACCGCCCCGCTGTGGCACACCCCCTGGCTCTTCCTGCTCGCCCTGGCCTGCTTCGTTGCCGAATGGGGCCTGCGCCGTCGGAAAGGAATGCCTTGATGCAGGAGAACCACGTCGCTTCTCCCATCCCCGATGTTCGTAATCGGCGGAGAATCCAAAGCGGGAAGTCCCTGCACCGATTCCGAACATCGGGGATGGGGCTGAGGGAGGCGCCCCTTGAACCATGCACGAAAAGCGGAGGTGAACCCCCGCACTCCAGACGCCTCGCGATGGGCGGAGCCCGTCCGTTCCGCGCGGAGCGTCTGGAGTGCGTCCGGTTTGCCGGCGCTTTCCGCTTCATGGCTGCCGAGCAGGTCCATATGGAACAGAACGATTCCCTTGAGCTTTGCCCTTTGAGCTTTGATCTTCGTCCCCCTTCCTCCTCTGCCCCTCCGGCTCCCGGGCCCCTGACCGAGTCCAAAGGGAACAGGCGGCTCTCCGTCCTCCTCGCCCTTGCTCTTGTCCCCTTCTCCTCTCTCCCCGTCGCCAGCGAAGCCGAGCCTTCTCCTCCGCCGCCGGCCGCCCCCGCGGAGCTTCCGGCCATCCTGCTCGTCGTCGGTGCCCCCGGCGAACCGGAGTTCGGAACGAATTTCCTGCACCAGGCCGAGAGCTGGACCCGTGTCGCCGCACAGGCGCAGATCCCCTGACCCGCATCGGACCCTCCTCGCCCCCGACGTCGGCCGCATCGCCCGACCCATTCGATTCCCCCTCCTCCGGCCAGCGATCGTGAGCTCCTCGCCGCCGCCCTGGCCGCGGCCCCCAAGGCGGGTCGCGAACCCCTCTGGCTCGTCCTCATCGGCCACGGCACCTTCGACGGCCGCGAGGCGCGCTTCAACCTGCGCGGCCCGGACCTCACCGCCGCCGAACTCGCGGACTGGCTCAAACCCTTCCAGCGCCCGCTGGTCCTGATCAACACCGCCTCTGCCAGCGCCCCCTTCCTCGCCGCCCTCAGCGGCCCCAACCGCATCGTCATCACCGCCACGCGCAGTGGCAATGAACAGAACTTCACCCGCTTCGGCGAACACCTCGCCGCCACGCTCGCCAACCCCGCCAGCGACTTCGACCAGGACGGCCAGACGTCCTTGCTCGAGGCCTTCCTCAGCGCCGCCGCCCGCGTCGCCGAGTTCTACCAGACCGCCGGCCGCCTCGCGACCGAGCACGCCCTGCTTGACGACAACGGCGACGGCCTGGGTACCCCCGCCGACTGGTTCCGGGGCGTTCGCGCCGTCAAACGACCCCAGCCCGGCGCCGCCTCCGACGGCGCCCGCGCCCATCAACTCCATCTCGTCCCCAGCCCGGAGGAAGCCGCGCTTGCCCCCGCCGTCCGGGCCCGCCGCGATGCCCTCGAACTCGACATCTTCCGCCTGCGCGACCGCAAGGCCTCCCTTCCCGAGGACGAGTACTACGCCCGGCTGGAATCGCTCCTGCTCGAACTGGCCGCCCTCCTGGTCCCGCCCACATCCGCTAAGCCCGCCGCGGCCGCCGCCCCCGCCGCCACCTCAATCACCGCCACCAACCATCACGGTTGGCCCGACGCGCTCCGCCTCGCCAACAGCCAGGTCGAAGCCATCGTCGTCCCCGCCATCGGCCGCCTCATGCAGTTCCGCTTTCTCGGAGAACCCGGCTCCTTCTGGGAGAACCCGGCCCGCTTCGGGCAGGCTCCCGATCCCGACGCCACCGAGTGGGGCAACTTCGGCGGTGACAAGGCCTGGCCCGCGCCGCAGGCGGATTGGGAACGGGTGACCGGCCGTTCCTGGCCGCCGCCGCGCGCCTTCGATTCACTTCCCGTGGCCGCCACCCCCACCCACGAGGGATCGTCCTGACTTCCCCCGTGGATCCCCACTACGGCATCCGCACCCACCGCCATCTGGCGCTCGAACCGGATCAGCCCGTCCTCCGGATCCGCACCGTCTACGAGAAGGTCAGCGGCCCGCCCCCTCCGGGTCAGCATCTGGGTGGTGACGCAGCTCAACGATCCCGTCGCCATCTTCGTCCCGGTCCCGCCGGGCAGCCACTTCCCGAAAGGCTACCTCAACCAGAGCGCGGGCGAACCGCTCGACCTCGAGGGGCGCGACGGCCTGCTCTCGCTGCGTCGCAGCCCTGACCGAGGCGCGAAGATCGGCAACGACGCCGGCGCGTTGCTGTGGGTGGGCGAACGGCAGATGCTCCTGGTCGAATGCCCGCGCCTCCCGGAGGGCGAGTATCCGGATGGCGGGGCCAGCGCCGAGGTCTGGACCAATCCCGACCCCTCGCGTACATCGAACTCGAGACGCTCGGGCCGCTGCAGATTCTCGACGTCGGCGATCGTCTGGAACGGACGAACACCTACACCCTGTTCCGCCGTTCCCATGCGGATCCCTTACGCCGACGCCCGCCGCGTTCTCGGCGGACCTCCCTCCGCGCCGGAGCACGCGCGCTGCACGTGCGGAGCCTGCGTCCTTCTGAACTTCCGTTCAGGCCGTCCGAGGCCCGACGGCGTTCAAGGCAGTTCAGTATGGCCCATGAGGTAGCGATCGCACTCGCGGGCGGCCCCGCGGCCTTCTTGAAAGGCCCAGACCACGAGGCTCTGGCCGCGGCGACAGTCGCCGGCCGCAAACACGCCCTTGAGACTGGTGGTGTAACGCCCGGGCTCGGCGCGGATGTTCGAACGCGGGTCGCGCGTGATCTGAAGCTGGTCCAGCAGGCCGGGCTCGGGACCAAGGAAACCCATGGCGAGCAGGACGAGCTGCGCCGGGCGTTCCTGTTCGGAGCCCGGGACCTCGCGCGGCGTGTACCGGCCCTGGGCGTCCTTGTCCCACTTCACCTGGACGGTAACAACCGCCTCGACGTGGCCGGCGCTGTTGCCGAGGAAGCGCTTGACGGTGGTGAGATAAACGCGCGGGTCGGCGCCGAAGACAGCCGCGGCTTCCTCTTGGCCATAGTCCGTGCGGAAGATCTTCGGCCACTCGGGCCAGGGATTGTCCGCGGCCCGGCGCTCGGGCGGGCGCGGCAGGATCTCAAGCTGGACGAGGCTGCGACAGCCGTGACGGAGTGCGGTGCCGCAGCAGTCGGTGCCCGTGTCCCCGCCGCCGACGATCACGACGTCCTTGCCGGCGGCGCTGATGAAGCGACCGTTCTGCTGGGCGTCCAGCAGGCTGCGGGTGTTGGCGGTGAGGAAGTCCATCGCGAAATGCACGCCGGCCAGCGGGCGACCCTCGACGGGCAGATCGCGGGGCTGGGTGGCGCCCGTGCAGAGGATCACGGCATCGAACTCGGAGAGCAGGCGGCGGGCCGGATAGTTGCGGCCCACCTCGGTGCGGGTCACGAAATCCACTCCCTCGGCGGCAAGCTGGTCGACGCGGCGCAGGACGAGGCGCTTGTCGAGTTTCATGTTCGGGATGCCGTACATGAGGAGTCCACCGGGGCGGTCCTCGCGCTCGAAGACGGTGGCGTGGTGGCCGGCGCGGTTGATCTGGGCGGCCGCGCACAGACCGGCGGGCCCGGAGCCGATGATGGCCACCCGTTTGCCGGTGCGGAAGGCGGGCGGATCCGGACGGACCCACCCCTGGTCCCACGCGTGGTCAATGATGTTGCACTCGATGGCCTTGATCGTGACCGGGTCGGCGACCAGCCCGGCGTTGCAGGAGCCTTCGCAGGGGGCGGGGCACACGCGGCCGGTGAACTCGGGGAAGTTGTTGGTCTTGTGGAGGCGTTCGAGCGCCTCACGCCAGAGGCCGCGATAGACGAGGTCGTTCCACTCCGGGATCAGGTTGTGGATGGGGCAACCGGAGGCCATGCCGTTGAGCAGGCGGCCGGTGTGGCAGAACGGCGTGCCGCAATCCATGCAGCGGGCCGCCTGCTCGCGGAGCCGGGCTTCCTCGGGGTGGAGATGGAACTCGTCCCAGTCCTTGAGCCGTTCGAGCGCGGGCCGGTCGAGCGGCAGCTCGCGGAGATAGTCAATGAAGCCGGTGGGTTTACCCATGGTGATGTCAGAGGGGCGGTAATGGGAACGGGAGCTCAGCCTCCGCCGACGCGGGCGAGGTCGCGGGCGTTCTCTTCGAAGGCGGCCATCCACGCGTCGTCGCCGCTGAGACCGGAGTCCTTGACGCGCCGGAAGGCCTGGAGGACGCGCTTGTAGTCCTTGGGCAGGACCTTGACGAACTTGGGCACGTAATCCTCCCAGAGGACCAGGATCTTGAGCGCCCGCTGGCTCCGGGTAAGCTCGGCATGGCGCTGGATCATGGCCCGGACGGTCTCGATCTCCTCGGGGTCGGTGAGCTTCTCGAGGCCGACCATCTGGAGGTTGCACCGTTTCGGGAACTCCCCGGTCTCATCCAGGACGTAGGCCAGCCCGCCGGACATGCCCGCGGCAAAGTTGCGGCCGGCCGGGCCGAGGACCACGACGCTGCCGCCGGTCATGTACTCGCAGCCGTGATCGCCAACGGCCTCAACCACCGCGTTCAGACCGCTGTTGCGGACGCAGAACCGTTCCCCGGCCATGCCGCGGATGTAGGCCTCACCGGCGGTGGCGCCATAAAAGGCCACGTTGCCCACGATGATGTTCTCGGCGGGATCGAAGGTCGAGCCGGCCGGAGGGAAGACGATGATCTTGCCGCCAGACAGGCCTTTGCCCACGTAGTCATTCGCGTCGCCTTCGAGGAGGAAGGTCATGCCGGGCGGCAGGAACGCGCCGAAGCTCTGGCCGGCGGACCCTTTGAAGTGCAGACGGATCGTGTCGTCCGGCAGGCCGGCCGGGCCGTAACGGCGGGTGATCTCGCTGCCCGTGATCGTGCCCACGACGCGATGCACATTCCGGATCGGGAGTTCGTGCCGGACCTTCTGTTTGGACTCGATCGCCGGGCGGCAGAGATCGAGCAGGACGGTCTTGTCGAGCGAGGCCTTGAGGCCGTGGTCCTGCGGGATCTGGCAGTAACGGCCCACGCTGGGCGGGACCTCCGGCTGGTAAAGGATGTTGTAGAAGTCCAGGCCGCGCGCCTTCCAGTGGTCGACGGCGCGCCGGGGCTCGAGCACGTCGGTGCGACCGACCATCTCGTTGACCGTGCGGAAGCCGAGCCGGGCCATGAGCTCCCGGGCTTCCTGGGCGATGAACCGCATCAGGTTCACCACGTGCTCCGGACGGCCGAGGAAGTTCTTCCGGAGCTGCGGATTCTGGGTGGCGACACCGACGGGGCAGGTGTTGAGGTGGCAGACCCGCATCATGATGCAGCCCAGAGCCACGAGCGGGGCGGTGGCAAAACCGAACTCCTCGGCGCCGAGCAGGGCGGCAATCACGACGTCCCGGCCGGTCTTGAGCTGGCCATCGGTCTCCACCACGATGCGACTGCGGAGGTTGTTGAGGACGAGCGTCTGGTGGGTCTCCGCCAGGCCCAGCTCCCAGGGCAGCCCCGCGTGCTTGATGCTCGTCTGCGGCGAGGCACCCGTGCCGCCGTCGTGACCGCTGATCAGCACGACATCGGCGTGGGCCTTGGCCACGCCGGCGGCGACGGTGCCGACGCCGACCTCGGCGACCAGCTTGACGCTGATGCGGGCGCGTTCGTTGGCGTTCTTGAGGTCGTGGATCAGCTCGGCCAGGTCTTCAATCGAGTAGATGTCGTGGTGGGGCGGCGGGGAGATGAGGCCGACGCCCGGCGTGGCATGACGAACCTTCGCGATCCACGGGTAAACCTTGGCGCCGGGCAACTGGCCGCCTTCGCCCGGCTTGGCGCCCTGGGCCATCTTGATCTGCAGCTCGCGCGCGTTGACGAGGTAGTTGCTGGTGACGCCGAAACGGCCCGACGCGACCTGCTTGATCGCGGAGTTCTTCGAGTCGCCGTGCTCGTTGGACCAGACGTAGCGCTCGGGGTCTTCGCCGCCCTCGCCGGTATTGCTCCGGCCGCCGATGCGGTTCATGGCGATGGCGAGGGTCTCGTGAGCCTCCTGGCTGATCGAGCCGTAGCTCATGGCCCCGGACTTGAAGCGCTTGAGGATGGCTTCGACGGGTTCCACTTCGTCGAGCGGGACGGGCGTGCGGGGCTTGAAGTCGAGGAGGCCCCGGAGGGTGCAGAGCCCGGCGGCCTGTTGGTTCACGGTGGCGGCATAGTCCTGGTAGAGCTCGTAGCGACCAGTGCGCACGGCCTGCTGCAGCTTGTGGATCGTGTCCGGGTTGAACAGGTGAACCTCGCCGTCCTCACGCCACTGGTACTGCCCGCCAGGATCGAGGACCTGGCCGTTCACGGGCCGCTCGGCAAAGGCATGACGGTGCCGGGCCAGCACTTCCTCGGCGATGACATCCAGGCGGACGCCTTCCACCCGGGACGGGGTCCAGGTGAAATACTTGTCGATGACGGAGTGGTGAAGCCCGACGGCCTCAAAGATCTGGGCGCCCCGATAGCTCTGGATGGTGGAAATGCCCATCTTCGAGCACACCTTGACGACGCCCTTGACGACGGCCTTGACGTAGTTCTTGCAGGCGGTCTTGTGGTCCACGCCCGGGAGGAGGCCCTGCCGGATCATGTCGTCGAGCGTCTCGAAGGCGAGGTAGGGATTGATGGCGCTGCAGCCGTACCCGATCAGGAGGGAGAAGTGATGGACCTCGCGCGGTTCGCCGGACTCGAGGACGAGCCCCACGCGGGTGCGTTTGCCGGTGTGGATCAGGTGGTGGTGCAGACCCGAGACCACGAGCAGGGCCGGGAGCGGCGCGTTCTCGGCGTCGATGCCGCGGTCCGAGAGGATGAGGATGTTGACGCCTTCCTCAAGCGCGCGGTCGGCCTTGGCGTAGAGGGCGTCCATGGCCTTCTCGAGACCCAGCGGACCCTCGGCGGGGTTGAACAGGATCGGGAGGGTGACGGACTTGAAATCGCCCTGGGCGACATGGCGCAGCTTGGCCAGTTCCTCGTTGGTGAGGATGGGCGCCCTCAGCTTGATGAGATGGCAGCTCTCAGGGGTGGGGTCGAGCAGGTTGCGTTCGGAGCCCGTGCAGGTCTCGGTGGCGGTGACGATCTCCTCCCGGATGCAGTCGATGGGCGGGTTGGTGACCTGGGCGAAGAGCTGCTTGAAGTAGTTGTAGAGCGGCTGCGGCCGGCGGGACAGGACCGCAAGGGGGGCGTCGTTGCCCATCGAACCGACGGCCTCGACGCCATCGCGGGCCATGGGAAGCAGAAGGAGGCGGAGGTCCTCAAAGGTGTAGCCGAAGGCTCTGCTGACGCTGGACGACCGTGCGGTGGTCGGGCTCCGGCACGCTCGGGGGGTCGGGAAGATGGGCAAGTTCGACCAGGTGCTTGTTCAGCCACTGGCGGTACGGGTGGGCGGAAGCGATCTGGTGCTTGATCTCCTCGTCGGAGATGATGCGGCCCTCCTCCGTATCGATCAGGAACATCCGCCCCGGTTGGAGGCGGCCCTTGGTCAGGATGCGGTCCGGCGCAATGTCGAGGACGCCGACCTCGGAGGCCATCACGACCAGGTCGTCCTTGGTGACGTAGTAGCGGGAGGGGCGGAGGCCGTTGCGGTCGAGCACCGCGCCGATGCGGACGCCGTCGGTGAAGGCGATCGAGGCGGGCCCATCCCAGGGCTCCATCAGGCAGGAGTGGTATTCGTAGAAGGCCCGGCGCTCGTCGCTCATGGATTCGTGGTTCTGCCACGGCTCCGGGATCATCATCATGATGGCGTGCGGGAGCGACCGGCCGGCAAGGACGAGGAGTTCGAGGCAGTTGTCGAACATCGCGGAATCGCTGCCGTTGGTATTGATGATGGGCAGGAGCTGCTTGATGTCATCGCCGAAGAGGTCGGAGGCGAACATGGCCTGGCGGGCGTGCATCCAGTTGATGTTGCCGCGCAGGGTGTTGATCTCGCCGTTGTGGGCGGCGTAGCGGTAGGGGTGGCCGCGCTCCCAGCTCGGAAAGGTGTTGGTGCTAAAGCGGGAATGCACCAGGGCGAGCGCACTCTCGAGGTCGGGATCGCCCAGGTCCGGATAGTACAGGGGCAACTGGTCGGGCATCAGCATGCCCTTGTAGCACAGGGTCTTGTAGGACATGCTCGCGCTGTACCAGTAATGGCTGCCCTGAAGCCCGGAGTTGCGGATCTCGGTCACGGCGCGCTTGCGGATCAGATAGAGCTTCCGCTCAAAGGCGAGGTCCTCGGCGATGTTGGGGTTGCGGCGGATGAAGACCTGCCGCATGTACGGTTCACTGGCGCGCGCGGTCTGGCCGATCATCGAGTTGTCCGTGGGCACCGTGCGCCAGCCCAGGACCTCCTGGCCTTCTTCCGCGACGATCACCTCGAAAAGCCGTTCGCAGTTCTTGCGCTGGGCGGGGTCGGGAGGAAGGAAGATCATCCCAACGCCGTACTGGCGGGGTGGAGGGAGGTCGATGCCGACTTGACCGGCCACCTTGCGGAGGAACTTGTCCGGCACCTGGATGAGGATGCCGGCGCCGTCGCCGGTGTTGGCTTCCGAGCCACAGGCGCCGCGGTGGGTGAGGTTGAGCAGCACCTCGAGGCCCTGGCGGACAATCGTGTGAGCCGGGCGGCCTTTCACGTGAACGACGAAACCGACGCCGCAGGAGTCATGCTCGAACCACGGGTCGTAGAGGCCCTGCCGGGGGGCGGGCCCAGCCGGGGAAGGGGGCAGCACCGGGAGGGCTGCCCGGAGCGGGCGGGCTTGCTTTGCGCGTTGGCATGTTCACCTGGAGTCCACGTCCAAAAGTTCGAGATTAATAACCAGAAGCAGGCGCGCATGCAACTGGTCATTCGCGGGGTCGCGGGCGGGCAGGGCAGGCCCCCGGCGTTGCCGGCGGAGCCGCCCGTCGGTACGCTGCACCCCATGATCAGCATGGCAGGCCTCTGGGGCATCGGATTGGTGCTGGGCTGGCTCACGCATCGATTGTGTGAGATCGGCCTGAGAAGCTGGCGCCGGGTGCTCGCCCTGGGGTGGTGGCTGGCTTTCGCGCTGGCTGGAGTGTGGGCCATGGAGGGGCCGGGAACGGTTACGATGGCGCTGGCCGGCATGGCAGGCGCGGGATGGCGGGGGGCGGTGCTGGAGTGGGTGAAACGACTCGAACGGAAAGGAATCCAGGAATGACAACGTTGCTTGCAGCGGCCGCGACGCCACCCCTCGCCTGGGGGGCCCGGCCGGTGATGTTGCTTGGCGCGGGCGCCTTCGGCCTGGTGATCGGGTGGTACGTGCACTACGTGAACCGGTACCGAAAGGAAGACGTGCGGCTGAGCGATCTCGTGACGTTGGTCGGCACCATCGGCGGGGCGGCGGTCCTCTCGCTTTTCGAGGCGCGCTCGGAGCTGTTCGGCGCCTACGGCATCGGGCTGGCGCTGGGGTTCTTCGGGTACTTCACGACGCTGCTCCTCCTGGTCCGCTCTTCCATGCGGACGACGCAGAACTTCACCTGGGAGTGGTTTCTGGACGGCCGACGCAAGGACCCGCCGCCGGGGGTGAGCTGTGGCGGTCCGCGTCCGATGCTCGTGCCCGGTGCCGGCGTGGGTGGGAGCCAGTCAACCCCACCCCTCCGCAGTTGACCCTGCCCGGCCTCTTCCCTTTGGGGTCGCATCTTAACATTTAACATTTCGGCCGCCTCCAGGGGCCTGCCCGGTCGTCGGCGAACCCGCAGGCCGGGCAGGAGGTGGCGCGCGGGGGTCTGGTTGCGGCGAATGTTAAATGTTAAGATGCGACCCCAAAAGGAGGGGGCGGGGGCTTGACGGTGCCGGCCGCCTCCATCAACGGTAGGGCCCTGGCATGAAGTTCGTGGATGAATACCGGGACGCGGCGCGGGCCGAGGAATGCGCGCGAGCCATCGCACGTGGGGTGACCCGCCCCTGGACGCTCATGGAAATCTGCGGCGGCCAGACCCACGCAATCGTCCGGTTCGGCATCGATGAACTGCTGCCGCCAGCCATCACCCTCGTCCACGGCCCCGGGTGTCCCGTTTGTGTCACCCCCCTCGAGCTCATCGACAAGGCCATCGCGATCGCGTCCCGGCCCGAGGTGACGTTCTGTTCGTTTGGGGACATGCTGCGGGTGCCGGGAAGCCGTCGGGACCTGCTCACGGTGAAGGCGAAGGGGGGGGACGTGCGGATCGTTTACTCACCCCTCGATGCCGTGAAGCTCGCCCGGGCGCGGCCGGAGCGGCAGGTGGTGTTCTTTGCGGTGGGATTCGAGACCACCGCGCCGGCCAACGCCCATGCCGTGGTTCAGGCTCACGCGGAAGGCCTGCGCAAT
Organism: Verrucomicrobiota bacterium; assembly: GCA_027493615.1. GTDB lineage: Bacteria > Verrucomicrobiota > Verrucomicrobiia > Limisphaerales > J093 > DSVZ01. The sequence continues at coordinate 334,576 of JAOSKK010000023.1, read as the reverse complement.
TTCTCCCTGCTGGTCTCGCACGTGCTGGTGCCACCGGCGATGGAGGCCATCCTCGGTTCCCCGTCGAACCGGGTCCAGGGCTTTCTCACCGCCGGACACGTCTGCATGGTGATGGGCTACGCGGATTACGAACCGCTGGCCGCCAGGTACCACGTGCCGATGGTGGTCACCGGCTTCGAACCGCTCGACTTGCTGCAGGGCATTCACCTGTGCCTCAACCAGCTCGAGACCGGCCGGGCGGACGTCGAGAACGCCTACGGCCGGACCGTGCGCCGCGAAGGTAATCCGACCGCGCGGGCCCTCCTGCAAAGGGTGTTTCGGGTCGTGGACCGGAAGTGGCGCGGGGTGGGATTGATCCCGCAGAGCGGCTGGGGATTGCGCGAGGAGTTCGCGGCCTACGACGCCGAGCAACGCTTCGGGGTGGCGGACTATGCGACGGACGAATCGACCGAGTGCCTCAGCGGGCTGGTGCTGCAAGGGGTGAAGAAGCCGCCCGAGTGTCCCGCGTTCGGGACCCGCTGCACCCCCGACCATCCGCTGGGCGCAACGATGGTGTCGAACGAAGGCGCCTGTGCCGCGTATTACCGGTACCGGCGGAGGAGCGTGTGAATGCCTGACTGCCCCGAATTCGCGCTGCACTGTCCGCTTCCGATCGCGGACCACGAGGTCGTCCAGATGGCGCACGGGGGAGGCGGGCGGCTGATGCAGCAATTGCTCGAGCGCGTCTTCTTCCGGGCGTTCGACGACCCGGCGCCAGGCGAGCGGCACGACGGGGCGCGACTTGAGGTGGGCGGGGTGCGCCTCGCGTTCACCACGGACTCGTACGTGGTGCGGCCGCTGTTCTTTCCGGGCGGCGACATCGGGTCGCTGGCAGTGAACGGCACGGTCAACGACCTGGCCATGTGCGGGGCGCGTCCGCGCTGGCTGAGCGCCGGCTTCATCATCGAGGAAGGTCTGCCGATCGCGACGCTCGAGCGGGTGGCGGCGTCCATGCGACTGGCTGCGGCGGCTGCGGGGGTGGCGTTGGTGACGGGCGACACGAAGGTGGTGGACAAGGGGAAAGGCGACGGCCTGTTCATCAACACGGCAGGCCTCGGGGTGATCGAACACGAGCAGGTGATCGCGCCGTGCTCGGTCCGGCCCGGGGACGCGGTGTTGGTGAGCGGGGATCTTGGCCGGCATGGCATGGCCATCATGTCGGTGCGGGAAGGGCTCGAGTTCGAGGGCACCATCACGAGTGACTGCGCGCCGATGCAGGGTCTGGTCCAGGCCCTGTTGGGAGGCGGGGTGGCGGTGCATTGTCTGCGCGACCTGACGCGCGGCGGTCTGGCGGCCGCGTTGAACGAGATTGCCGGGGCGGGCGGGGTGAGCATTCACATCCGCGAAGCGGCGGTGCCGGTCGAGGAGACGGTTCGCGGGGCGTGTGAGATTCTCGGGATGGATCCGCTGTACGTGGCCAATGAGGGTCGGCTGGTGGCCTTCGTAGCGGCGGAGGACGCCCCGCGGGCTTTGGCGTTGCTGCGGGAGCAACCGGAAGGGGCCGGGGCAGCGCTCATCGGGAGCGTGGGGAATGAACCGCCGGGGTTGGTAACCCTTGAGAGCGTCATCGGGGTGAAGCGCGTGCTGGACCTGCTGAGTGGCGAGCAGTTGCCTCGCATCTGTTGAAGCGGGGCAAAATCGGTAAAGAAGCGGCCAACGCCGGGTGAGCCGCGACCCGGGGGGTGCGGCAGGTTCGCGGTGGAATCGGTTGCGGCGCAGTGACGCAACGCACAACTTGAACCCGCGGGTGGCGGTACCGCCCGATTGTGCCATGGAAGACTTGACGAAGCGGATTGCCGGCCATGCCTTTTTGAAGGGACTGGAGCCGGAGCATGTGGCGTTGTTGAAGGCCGACGCGCGGCTGGCGCGTTTTGCGGCGGGGGTGGGGATCGCGCGGGAGGGCGACGAAGCGAACCGGTTCTACCTGTTGTTGTCGGGCGAGGTGGCGCTCGAGGCGTTGATTCCCGGACGAGGGCAGGTGGGCTTTCAGACCGTGGGCGCTGGCGAAGCCCTTGGCTGGTCCTGGCTGCTGCCGCCTTATCGGTGGCATTTCACGGCGCGAGCCGCCACGGACGTCGAGGCCCTGGAGTGGGACACGGCGACGCTGCGGGCGCTGGCGGAGAAGCATCCCCGCTTCGGCTACGAACTGTCGCGGCGCCTGACGCAACTGCTGCTGGCGCGGCTGCAGGCCACGCACAGTCAATTGGTCGAGTTCTATGGGCCGGGCAACTGACGTCGGCCGGCCGGGGCGCCCGGGTGCGACATGAGGGGGTCCGGGGCGGGGGAACGGACGAGGCGGCCGGCCGAACCCGCCTGTTTGTCCGCGGGGCGGTGCAGGGGGTGGGTTCCGGCCGTTCGTGTTCCGGCTGGCCACCGAGCTCGGGTTGGCGGGTTGGGTGAACAACTCGGCGCAGGGGGTGAGCATCGAGATTGAAGGCCCGGCCGGGCGGCGACAGGAGTTTCTGTTGCGGCTCGAGCGGGAGCGGCCGCCGCACAGCCTGGTGCAGAGCCTCGAGGCGGTTCACCTGGATGCGGCGGGCTATGCGGGCTTTGCGATCCGGGACAGCGATCCCGGCGGGGAGGTGCAGGCGCTGGTGCTGCCGGACATCGCGACCTGCGAGGAGTGCCGGCGCGAGGTGTTGGATCCGGCCAACCGCAGGTACCGGTATCCGTTCACAAACTGCACGGCCTGCGGCCCACGCTTCAGCCTGATCGAGTCCCTGCCTTACGACCGTGTCCGGACGTCGATGCGCGGTTTCCAGATGTGCGCGGCGTGCCAGGCCGAGTACGACGATCCGCGCGACCGCCGGTTTCACGCGCAGCCGAATGCGTGTCCGGTGTGCGGGCCGCAGCTCGCCCTGTGGGATCCGGCGGGAGCGGTGCTGGCGCAGGGAGACAAGGCTTTGCGCGGCGCGGTGGCGGCGTTGCGCACCGGGAGCATTGTGGCCGTGAAGGGGGCTGGGCGGATTCCACCTGCTGGTGCGGGCGGCGGACGACACCGCGGTACAACGGTTGCGGACGCGGAAGCATCGGGAGGAAAAGCCGCTCGCGCTGATGGCCCCGTCGTTCGCGGCGGTGGCGGCGTGGTGCCGGGTGGACGCCCTCGAGGCGCGGGTGTTGCAGGCGCCCGAGGCCCCGATCGTGCTTTTGCGCCGCGCCGCGGGCGCGGGCGTGGCGGCGTCGGTGGCGCCGGGGAATCCGACGCTGGGAGTGATGCTGCCCTACACGCCTTTGCACCATCTGCTGCTGGCGGACCTGGGGGAGGGCGTGGTGGCGACGAGCGGCAACCGGTCGGACGAACCCATCTGCATCGAGGAACGAGAGGCCCTGCGGCGGCTGGCCGGCATTGCGGACTTGTTTCTGATGCATGACCGCCCCATCGTCCGGCACGTCGACGACTCGGTGGTGCGCGTGGTGTTGGGCCGTGAGCTCGTGCTGCGCCGGGCGCGGGGTTACGCGCCGCTGCCGGTGCGGGTCCGCGATCCACTGCCGCCCACGCTGGCCGTGGGGGCACACCTGAAGAACACGGTGGCGCTGGGGCGCGGCCGGGAAGTGTTCCTGAGCCAGCACCTCGGGGACCTCGAGACGGTGGCGGCGCTGCAGGCGTTCGAGCAAGCCATCGGGGATTTGGGTCGTCTGTTCGCAATGAAGCCGGAACGGGTCATGGCCGATGCCCACCCGGATTACCTCGCGACCAAGCACGCGCGGAAATCCGGGGCGCAGGTGGTGTGTGTCCAGCACCACTACGCGCACATCCTGGCCTGCATGGCGGAGAACGACCTCAGCGCGCCGGTCCTGGGCGTGGCCTGGGATGGAACCGGTTTCGGCACGGACGGCACCGTCTGGGGCGGCGAGTTCTTGCGGGTCACGCCGGACGCGGTTGAGCGGGTGGGGCATCTGCGGTTGTTCCGTTTGCCGGGCGGGGAGCAGGCGGTGAAGGAACCCCGGCGTTCGGCGCTGGGGCTGCTTCACGCGCTGTGGGGGGATGCCGTCTTTGATCGCGGCGACCTGGCGCCGGTCGGGGCCTTCGAGCCGGTGGAGCGGAAGGCGTTGCGGCGGATGCTGGCGGGCGGGTTGCAGGCGCCGCTCACGTCGAGTGCGGGGCGCTTGTTTGATGCTGTGGCGTCGCTGATCGGTTTGCGGCAGCGCTCGCGCTTCGAGGGCCAGGCGGCCATGGACCTTGAATTTGCGCTGGAACCGGGCGACTCCGACGAGGTCTATCCGGTCAAGCTCGACGCCCTGGGCCCGGGCGAGCTGACCCGGGATCGGACCCTGCCCCTGTGCTCCGTGCATGACGAGTCCCTGGCGTTTCGCAGTCCGTCGACGATGTATCTGTTCGATTGGGCGCCGATGATCGAGCGGTTGCTGGCCGATCTGGCGGCTCGCGTGCCGGTGTGGGAAATCGCGGCGAAGTTCCACAACACGTTGGCCGACGCCATCGTCGGCGTGGCACGACACGTGGGCGAGCGGCGGGTGGCCCTTTCGGGCGGCTGCTTCCAGAACAAGCGCTTGCTCGAAAGGACCGTGCGCCAACTGCGCGACGCCGGGTTCCACCCCTATTGGCACCAGCGGGTCCCGCCCAACGATGGCGGCATCGCCCTCGGGCAGGCCGTGGCCGCTGCCCGCGTGCACAAACCCCATTCCCCCTCCTGAAGCATCATGTGTCTGGCAGTCCCTGGTAAGGTGTTGAGCATCGCGGGCGAGGAACTCGAACGCAGCGGCAAGGTCAGCTTCGGCGGCATCGTCAAGGAAGTGAACCTCGCCTATGTCCCGGAAGCCAGGGTGGGCGATTACGTGGTCGTACACGTCGGTTTCGCGCTGAGCGTGGTGGATGAGGCCGAGGCCCAGCAGACCTTTGATTACCTCCGCCAGATGGAGGAACTCGAGGAACTCCAGCCCGACGCATCGCCGCCGCCGCGATCAGGCTGAGTGACCGCCCGCCAGCGCCATCCTTGAACCACCCCGGGAGGGTTGCGGCCCGCCGCCGGAGGGTTGCCGCTGCGGGGCCGGCCTGCGAGGTTTCCCGCCATGACACACACTCCCCTCGCGCGGCCTCGGTCCCTGATGCTTGGCACCGCCACCTTGCTCATGCTGCTCAGGCTGGCCGCCGCGCCCCCACCCGCGCCGGTGGTCCACTACGACGCGACTGCTCTCTTTGCCCTGGATCTGGGTGACGACACGCAACGGCGCAGGTTCTGGGACGAATCCCATCTCCTGGCGGCACTCCAGGGTCTGGCCAACCGATCGGGACCCCACCTGTACCTGCGGTTCCTGCGCGGGCCTGATGACTTCTGGTGGGGGAGATGACGGCCCCGGACGCCTGGCTCGCCGGCCGCCCGGTGGAGCGGGTCGGGTCCCTCGAGGCGTTGCTCGAGAGGTTTCGGGACCGGTTCCAGGGGTTGGTGGTCTATGACGAGCGAGTGCCGGCCACCTCGAATCTGGCCTCGACCGTTGGCGGTTGCGACGACCTCTTGCCGGTGCGGTTTGATCCGGTGCCGGGTTCGCTATACCAGCAGCTCACCGACGGCCCGCTGCGGCTTCCCGTGCGTCTCCGTCTGCTCGGCGAGGACGGGGGACCGCTGTTCACCGGGACCGGCCGGATTCCGGGCACGGACCTGCCTTCGACCGGGAGCGCGAAGAACGACGCGTACCGGTGGCTGATCGCGCATTATGTGGAAAGCGGACGAGCCAACCCGGGTCGCATGGGCTACTACCTCGATGCCTTCTGGCTGCGGTGTTGGGACGCGTCGGGGCCCGAGAACCACACCCTGTCGAACCACGACTACGTCATCGCGCATCGCGGGGTCCTGTTCGATCTGGGCGTGTGGGACGATGAACCGGCGGTCGACGACCCGCAGCAACCGCCCGGCACGGATGCCGCCACGCTCAAGCGCCTGCTGCGCGCGGCCTGGGATCGCCTGGGGGCGAGGGCTTCATCCACGTGGCCGGGTTCGTGCCCTGGGCCTACAAGTACACCACCTTCAAGTCGCCGCGCTGGTCGGCGGGGGGCCGGCACGCGGAGGTCCCGACCGAATGGCGGTACGCCGAGATCCTGTCGTGCTTCAATGCCTACATGGACGCGGATGCGCTGGGTTTGGGCGCCATGGCCAATGCCTCCTTCTTCCAACACTACCCGCTCGAGCCCCGCTATCCGCAGTCGCCGAAACCGACGCGCGAGCGCTTGATCGAGACGGGGATTCTCGAGGCGGACGGCCGCATTCCGCGGCGTGGGTTCGTGGCGCATTACGTCGGGGACTACGACGCGGCGGCTTGGCTCTACCGAGAGTTGCCGCGACTTTGGCGGGATCCGGCTCGCGGCCGCACGCCGCTGTCCTGGGCGTTCAACCCGAACCTGGCGGAACGCTTTCCCTTCGGCATGGCCTGGGCCAGGCAACGGGCGACGACGAACGACTGGTTCGTCGCCGGCGACTCGGGGGCGGGCTATCTGAACCCGGGCTACCTCACCCCGCCGCGGCCCCACTCCGGCCTGCCTTCCGGTTTGGCCGCCTGGGAACGCCACTGTACGGAGTTCTATCGACAATGGGACCTGACGCTGACCGGGTTTGTGATCGACGGCTACGCCCGGGGGTTGTCGCCGGAGGGCCTGGATGCCTACGCGCGGTTCTCTCCCGACGGCGTGGTCGCGCAGCAGATCCCGGCGCAGGGCGTGCACGGCTCGATGCCCTACCTGCGGATGGCCGTGGACTTGCCGGGGAACCCTGCCGAGGCCGCCCGCGTGATGCAGAGCCTGGCCTCCGGGCTTGCGCCGCGGTTTGGGGTGTGCCGTTCGATCCTGCAATCCCCCACTTGGTACGCGCGGGTGAGCGAGCACCTGCGGGAGCGCGCGGGGAAGACGGTCCAAGTGGTGGACCTGTACACGCTCCTCTGGCTGGTGCGTGAGTACGAGACGCACCGTGACGACTACGTGGATCGGCGGTTTGCGGACGCGACCCAGGTGGCGGCCACACCCGGGCGGAGCGAAGGGATGGCGGCGCTGCATCTCGCGGATGGTCCGCTCGACGTGGTGGATCAGGAGGGGGTGTTGTGCTGGCAGGTCGGCCGGCACTCGCCGTCCCGTTACCTGTACTTCGACGCCGACGACGAGTTCTGTCGGCGCGGCGGGCGCGCGTTCGCGATTGAGCTCGAGGGCTTGATGTCCGGATCGGGAACGATCGTTCTGGAGTACGATGCGGCCGACCCGAACGCACCGCACGGGGGCGCGTACAAAGCAGCGCCGCGGACGTTCGAGGCCGGCCCGTTGGGTTGGCGCACGCTGAGCTGGCGCCTGGACGACGCGCGTTTCGCCGGTTCCCAGAACGGGGGGCGGATCTCCGGTTCCACCACCCCGGAGGGGACCTGCGGGTGCGCGCCGTCCGGCTCCAGCGGTCGGCGTCGCCAGGGGCGCCTGAGAGCGAGGCGCGACCGGCGGCTAGCGCAGGGGGATTGACCCGGAGCACGGAGTTCACCCCGGCGAACGGATTGGGCACGCTCTCCGAGGCGGCGGGATCGGCGATCCACTGGCCGTCCACGACAAACCGGTACTCATAGGCGCCGGGAGCGAGTTCGAGTTCCACCGACCAACGCCCGCCGGCCGACGCCTTGAGCGGCGTGCTCGTGGGCTCCCATCGGTTGAAGTTCCCCGCAACGTACACGGCGCGTGCGTCCGGGCGCACCAGGAGAAGGTGACGCGGGACCGGCTCGGGGTCGGGGCGGAGGCCGGTGGGGCGGGCGCGACCCGTGCGGGAGCCGGTTGCTCGGCGACGGGTTTCGCGACGCGTGGGGAGGAGCGGGCTTTGGCGGCGTCGGCGACGCCGTCGTGGTCTTTGTCGTTTTCTTCGGTTTCGCAGCCATACGTTTTCAGTGGTTTTCGTGCTCGGAGAGGCGCCCGGCCGGGGTCAACGTCTGGAGGGTCAACACTGGCGTGGGATTGTGGAGTGGGATCACCACCTCTCCGAGGTGGCCACAGAGTAGCTGAAATACTGGTTCCTGCCAGCTTTTTGCGTGATCGCGACCGCGCCGACACCGGCCAGCCCGGAGCATCCGCGAGTTGCCAGGCTGGCCTACCCCGCATAGGGTCGCGGCTCTCGACATGTCAGCCGGTTCTGTTGTTCCAACCCTGATCCCCGTCCCGCGATGAATACGACTTCCACGACCTCACCCCAGGCGAGCGACGGCGCTGCCCGGAAACCCCTGCGGCGCATCATGCCCTGCCTGGACCTGCGTCAGGACCGGGTGGTCAAGGGCGTCCATTTCGTGGACTTGAAGGACGCCGGGGATCCGGTGGCTTGCGCCCGGGCCTACGTCACGGCGGGTGCCGACGAGTTGGCGATGCTCGACATCACGGCCACGGTCGAGAACCGGCCCACGCTGCTCGAAGTCGTCCGAAAGGTGGCCGCCGTCGTGCCGATCCCCTTCACGGTCGGAGGCGGGATCCGGGATGTCGCGTCGGCGACGGCGGTGATCGAGGCCGGAGCCACGCGCGTTTCTACGAGCAGCGCGGCCTTTCGCCGGCCCGCCCTGATTGCCGAACTGATCCGGGAACTGGGGCCGGAGCGCGTGACCGTCGCCATCGACGTGGACCGCAACCCGAAGCTGCCGTCCGGCTACGAGGTGTTCATTGATGGCGGCCGCACCGGCACGGGTGCCGACGCGCTCGAGTGGGCACGGCGCATCGCCGGGCATGGCGTGCGGTGTCTGCTGCCCACCAGCAAGGCAACGGACGGCGCCCGGACGGGCTTCGATCTCCCGTTGATCCGCCTGCTCGCGGAGGCGACCTCGGCGGAAGTGGTCGCGTCAGGCGGGGCCGGCACGCTTGAGCATTTCCGGGAGGCGGCGGAAGCGGGCGCGACGGTGTTGCTGGCGGCGTCGGTGTTCCATTTTGGCGTCATCGGGATTCCCGACCTGAAGGCCTACCTGCATCGGAGCGGACTGAACGTCCGGCGCTGAGGGTTGGAGAGCGGCGTGACGCCTGGCCCACGACGCCTCCTCACGTCGGGGCCCACAAGGGGTCGGAACCACCCGGGCCGCCGGGCCGCGTGGCGGCGTGTTCAAGCTTGACCCGTGGCGCGGCTGTGCTTGCATCCGGCGCATGAACATCAAGTTTCTCGGGTGTCTGATGACCGCTCTGTTAGGGTTGCTGGCGGTGGGGTGTTACTCGACGGTGGATGGCAAGAAGAAGGCGGGCGTGGCGATGGGCGTGGATCGTGTTGAGGGACGTTACGAGCGCAAGCCGGCGGAAGTGTTCTCCGCCTCGAAGCAGGTCCTTGGGTTTCTTGGCACGTTGACCAGCGAGAACACGATCGCCAACACGCTCGAAGCCCGGGTGGACAACAACACCGTCTACGTGAAGGTGGATGAGGTTGAGCCAGGCATCAGCCGGGTGCTCGTCCAGGCGCGGCGCGGCGCGATGAAGGGCAACGTCAGCCTGGCCAGCGAGGTGGACAAGCAGATTGCCCTTCAGCTTCAGGCGCGTTAGGGCTCCCCTTCAACCCCAGCCGCTGTTCGTACGAGCCAAGTCGCAGGACTTGGCTCTGTTTTTTTGCCCTGCGCCTGCCGCTGGATGTACACCAGCCGCCGGCGGGCGTTCTCCGCCGCCGGCGCCGTGGGGTCGCGATCCACAATCCGTTGCAGCGCCTGACGGGCCGGCTCGAGCCCGGTCGTGCTGCCCAGCAGGATGTCCGCCTCGAGGTTCAGCCACCGAACCACGTCCGCCGCGGGAGCCAGCGGTTGCGCCACCAGTTGCTCGAGCTGCTCCACCGCCAGGTCCGGGCGCTGGAAGCCCTCGGCATACAGCAGGGCCAGTTCCTCCCGGGTCTGGTTGTCCTCGGGAAACTCATCGAGTTGCGCCACCAGCCGCGCGGCCATCTCTTGCGGGTCGCTGTCCCGCCGCGGCACTTTCGGCGTCTCTCCCAGCAGGCCCAACCGCTCCTCGCTGTGCGGGATTTCGATCCGCGGCCGTGCCCGGGCGTCCGCCAGCATCTGCGCCGGGGTCAGGTGGGCGATCCGCTGGCGGGCCAGGTGCGCCTCGGGCGAGTCCGGCAGCCGGACCGGGATCTGTTCGAGGATGGCCCGGGCGCCGTCCCGGTCGGCCGTGAGCTTGAGATGCCATTCGGCCAGCCAGGTGAGGGCGAAGGCGACATTCTTGGGGGCATGCCCCGGTTGGTGGACAAGTTCCATGACGGTGGCCGTCGCCGCCGCCAGGTCCCGCTGGTCGGCCACCTGAATTTCCGCCAATAAGAGTTGCGCCCGGAAACTGCCGGGAAACTGCTCAAGCTGGCGCCGCACTTCCGCCTCGGCCTCCGCGTAGCGTCCCTGCTTGCGTCGCGCCTCCGCCACCGACAGCAAGGGCTCCGGGTCGGGCGGTGTGTCGCCCCCGTCGAACAGCCGCGCCACGCGCTTGCCGACCGCGTCGCAGAGGCTCGGTGACCACAACACCGCCATGACCAGCCCCGAGAGTCCGATCAGGCTGCCGGCGAACAAGGCCGTGGCCATGTCGCCCACCAGACTGCCCCGGCCATCCCCGGCGACCATCGGGCCCAGGACGAAGACGAGAAACGCCAGGTTCGCGAGGGTCAAGGCCCAGCGAAACGCCAGGCCCGGTCGGTCCTCGCTTTGCCGCCAGGCGCTGCGCAGCACCCAGATCACCCCGGCCAGCAGGGCGAGTCCCACCACCACCCCACCGATCCATCTCAGAAACCCGGTCATCGCACAGAAGGAACCCCCGGGGAACGCCCGCGGCAACCGCCGTTCAGCCGGCGTTGCCCCGCTTCGCGATCCGTTCGGGATGCCGCGCCCGGTTCAGCGCCACGTCATAGCTGATCAGACAGCGGCAGTAGAGATCATGGAGGCACGCGTCGAACAGCACCATGCCGTCCCGCGCGCCGGTCTGAATGATGGTATCGAGCATGTGCAGTTGGTTTTCCCGGACCACATTGCGGACCGCGCTGTTGGCCACGAGCAGCTCGTACGCCAGCGTCCGCCGCGCCCGGTCCACGCTGGGCAGCAGTTCCTGACAGATGATCCCCACCAGGCAGCTCGACAGTTGCAGGATCGTCTGCCGCTGTGCCGCCCCCTCGAACACCCCGATCACCCGCTCCAGCGCATGCACCACGCTCGGCGAGTGCAGCGTCGCTATCACCAGGTGCCCCGTCTCCGCCGCCGTCAGGGCCGTCGCAATCGCGTCCCGATCCCGAATCTCGCCGATCACGATGACATCCGGATCCTGTCGCAGCACATGGATCAGCGCGCGGTGAAAAGACTGCGTGTCGGTGAGCACCTCCTGCTGCACGACGATCGCCCGCTTGTGGCGGTGCACAAACTCGATCGGATCCTCGATGGTCACGATCTTGCAGCGCCGCTCGGCATTGATCAGGTCCACCAGGTAGTTCAGGGTCGTCGTCTTGCCCGAGCCGGTGGGCCCGGTGATCAACAACAGCCCGACCGGACGCCGCGCCAGTTCGTCCAATTTCGCCGGCAGCCCGAGGTCGTCCCGCGCCGGAATGTATTCGCCGCCGAAGCGGAAGCAGAACTCCGGGTGCCCCTCCCGTCGATACAACGTCACCCGCACCCGGCCCAGTTGGGGGCAGGGCAGCGACGCGCACAGCTCCCAGTCGCGCGCGAAGACTGCCTGTTGTTCGGGCGTCAACAGCACTTCCTTCAGCGCGTCGAGTTCGGCGCCGGTCAGCGGCTCCCCGGCGGCCACGAAGATCTCGCCATTGACGCGCAGCGCCGGCGGGGCACCGGCCAGCAGGTGGAGATCGGAAGCCCCCGCTCCAGCGCATCCGTCAGAAGCTGATCCAGCCGGTCCATGATAATGGCTTCAGGCATGCCAGAGCCGGCGCCAGCGACCCTGCAACCGCCGGAGCCAGCCGGAGTCGCGGAACTCGTCGCGCGCGGTTTCCGCGGCCGGGCAGGCGGGGTCGAGTTGGCGCGCCTGGGCGAGGGCTTGATGCGCCTCGTCCGCCAGGCCCAGTTCGAGCTGGCAGCGGCCAAGTTGCAGCCAGACCACGGCGGCTCCGGTCTCGAGGGCCAACGCCTGCCGCGCCAGCTTCAGGGCCAGGGCAAACCGCCGATAGAACAAGTGCACCCGCGACGCCAGCCAGGCCCACAACCAGTCACCCGGCATCGCCGCCAGCGCCTTCGCGAAGCAGAAATCCGCGCGCTTCTCGGCCCGGGCCAGCAACACATCGCCCCGCGCCAGCCAGACATACGGTGTGTCGCCCCGTTCGCCGATGGCCGCATCCGAGAACGCGAGCGCCGCCTCGGTGTCCCCCGCGCGGGCCAGGGCAACGCCCTTGGCAGCCAGCAACTCCGGTTCGTTCGGCAGATGATCCAGTGCCTTGTCCGCCCAGACCTTGGCCTCCGCGAACTCCCCCAACTCGATGAGCATGCGCACCTGCCCGATCCACGCCGGCGCACTCTTCGGATTGGACTCGAGCACCCGCCCGAACAGCCGCAGTGCCTGCTCGAAGTACCCCCCGCGAAAGGCCGCCTCCGCCTCCCCGAGGAATCGGGCCTCGTCCGTGATCACCTCGGCGGGCGTGCCCAGATGCTCGCCTGCTCCTTCGAACTCGAGATTGCCAAAGCGACTCATGCGCGCGTGATGTTAGGCTGCCGGACGCCCCACTGTGCGCCGGCCCCGACCAAAAACCAACCCCGCTCTTCACCCCCGCCGGGTTACCGGGCTCCCCGGATTGGACCGGGCCATCCCCCACTCCTCACGCGGCGGAACGGCCGCGCGAAAGGGCTTCCGCGTCCCGACCGGGCTGGCCTAAGCTCGCGGCCGAAGCACCATGAAAACCGTATCTCTCGGCAAGACCTCCCTGAAACCCAGTGTGCTGGCCTACGGCTGCTGGCGCCTCGCCGGCACGATGGAACCCGAGCATGTCAGCCCCGAGCGACGCGCGGCCGGCCACGCGGCCGTCCTGGCGGCCTACGAGGCGGGTTATACGCTCTTCGACCATGCCGACATCTATTGCCAGGGGTTGCCGAGTCCATCTTCGGCGAAGTGCTGGCCGGCACCCCCGGCATGCGCGACCGCATCCTCATTGCCAGCAAGTGCGGCATCCGGCGCGCCGGCGACCCCGACCCCGCCGCCCCCTACCGCTACGATTTCTCCGCCGACCATATCGTCGCGTCCTGCGAGCAATCCTTGCAGCGTCTGGGCGTGGAACATCTCGACCTCTACCTGCTGCATCGTCCCGACTTCCTCTGCGAGCCCGAGGAGGTTGCCGGGGCGTTCACCCGTCTGAAGTCGGCCGGCAAGGTGCGCGAATTCGGCGTGAGCAACTTCCGCCCTTCCCAGGTCGCCCTCCTGCAGAAGGCCTGCCCCATGCCGCTGGTCGTAAACCAGATCCAGGTCAGCCTGCTGCACCTCGACCCGCTCCTCGACGGCACCCTCGATCACTGCCAGGCCGAAGGCATCGTCCCGCTCGCCTGGAGCCCGCTCGCCGCCGGCATCCTCACCGGCCGCCTCGGCAGCGCCATGAACGATCCACACCACGCCCGCAAAGCCAAGCTGGACGACGTCCTCGGCGTGCTGTCCCGCGAACACGGTGTCAGCCGTTCCGCCCTCGCCCTCGCCTGGCTCCGCCGCCATCCCAGCGGCATCCTCCCCATCGTCGGGTCCACCAATCCCGACCGGATCCGCGAAGCGGCACAGGCCGCCGACCTCGAACTGACGCGCGAACACTGGTACCGGCTGATGGAAGCCGCCAGCGGGCAGCGCCTGCCTTGAAATTCCCGCGGGTCTGAAGCGCTCGCCACGTCTGCCACCCTCATGATGCCCAGCCCCGCTTCGCCACCCGGGTGCTTCCGCTGCTTCGTGGCCCTCGCCGTGGGCGAGACCGCAACTGCCGCCCTCCGCGACCTCCATCAACGCCTCGCCCGCACCACCCCGCGCCACGCCGTCCGTTGGACGCCCCCGACCAATGGCATCTCACGCTCCACTTCCTCGGCGAGGTCCCGGCCGACCGGATCGCGGACTTGGAACGATCCCTCCGGCCGTCGCTCGTTGGCGCCCGGGGTTTTTCGCTCCACCTCGAAGGCCTCGGCGCCTTTCCCTCGCCCCGGGCGCCCCGGGTCCTCTGGGTCGGGTTGGGCGGCGACCTGCCCGGCCTGCAGGATGTCCGACAACGCGTCGTCCAGGCTTGCGCCGGCTTCGGTGAACCCGCCGACCCGCGCCCTTTCCATCCGCACCTCACCCTCGGCCGCACGCGGCAGCCGGATCCCCAAGCCCTGCGTGCCTGGCGTGAGGCAAGCGGCGACGCCCACCCGCTGCCGCCGTGCGAATGGCTGGTGGGCCGCGTGGCGCTTTGCCGCAGCGAACTCCACCCCGCCGGCGCCGTGCACACCGAGTTGGCTGCGTTCCCCCTTGCCTGACCCCCGTGCTCCCGCCACGCTCGCGGCATGATCGGCACCGTCTCTTCCTCTCCGCCGTCCGGTCCCGGCCTGTCCGCCTCACCGCGGCCCGAGTCCCTCGGATCTGTGGCTGGCGAACTTGCTGCGGGCACGCTCGCCGGGGGACAGGTGGTCTGGGAACGCGTGGTGCGCCACCTCTACGTGCACGTGCCGTTCTGCGCGCACAAGTGCGAGTATTGCGCCTTCTTTTCGGAAGTACCCAGTGGCGACCTCATGGCCCGCTATGTGGCGGCCCTGTCGCGCGAGCTGGCCCTCGTGGCCCCTGACCTCCGACCCCGCACCATCTACTTCGGCGGCGGTACGCCTTCCCTCCTCCCGCTCCGACACTGGGAAACCCTCCTGCGACAGATGGAGCGCCTGAACCTGCTCGGGGCCGGGGAATTCACCGTCGAATGCAATCCGGCCACCGTGTCGGCCGACAAGGCGCGACTCCTCCGCGATTTCGGGGTCAACCGCCTCTCCCTCGGCGTGCAATCCCTCGATGAAGCGCTCCTCGACCGCCTCGGCCGTGTCCACAGCCGCGCGCAGGTTTTTGACTCGTTCGACTGCCTGCGGCGCGCCGGGTTTGCCAATCTGAACCTCGACCTCATGTTCGCCATCCCGGGGCAGTCGCTCGAACTCTGGCGCCGGACCCTCGCCGACGCGCTCGCCCTGGGCAGCGAACACCTCTCCTGCTACGAGGTCATTTACGAGGAGGACACCCCGCTCTTCGCCCAACTCGGCGCGGGACAAATCGCGGTCGACGAAGATCTGGCCTGTGCGCAGTACGACCTGCTGGTGGAGAGCGCCACGCGGGCCGGCTACCACCCTTACGAGATTGCGAACTTCGCCCGCTCCACCACCCCCGAACCCCACGGACCTGGAGCTTCCTTCGTTCGCCTGCCGCCACAACGTGAATTACTGGCGCGGCGGTTCCTTCTACGGACTCGGCCCCAGCGCGACGAGTTATGTACGGGGCGAACGCACCCGCAACTGGGCCAACACGCCTCTTTACTGCGACCAGCTCGAGCGCGACCGTCGCGCCTTCGAATCCCGGGAAACATTGTCGCCTCGAGCGCGTGCGGCCGAGACCGCGGCGTTCGGGCTGCGCATGAACCTCGGCTGGCCTTACGCCGACTTCACCGCGGTGACCGGCTTCGACCTGCGCGGCGAGTGGGCCGCCGACCTCGACTGGCTCGCTGCCCAGGGCTGGGGTGAGCGCCAACCTGACCGCTTCCGGCTCACCCGGCAGGGCCTGCGCTTCGCCGATCTCGCCGCGGAACGCCTGCTGCGGCCCGATCGATAATCCGGGTGCGACGCTTCGCATCGCCGGGGCCGGAGTTGGGTTCGACCGGTTGCGGCTCCAGTTGTTCCAGCATCCGCGGTTCATGGTCACCGAGACGGTCCGGCCGGAACAGGACGCTTCCCCTGGTGCAGCCGCAAACGATCCGTCGCCCAGAGCCGCGGCTCTTTGGCCTGGGCAGCCAGGTGGAACGGGGACATTGCTCGTCCGACGGCAGACCTCGTAGCGCCGACTTGTGGTGCTCTCCCCATTGGAGCCCTTGGCTCAGCCGAGATTGCAGTTGGCGGGCAGCGGCGCGGGGGCTATTTTCGCGCACGCTTGGCCGTAGCAACATCACGGACTGTTAATAGACTGTTAAGCCGATGAACTCACCCCTCTCGATCTCGAAACCTTCCCCGGCCCGCCCGGGGACCGCCGCCCGCCTCCAGAGCCGTCGTCGCTTCATCCAGACCTCCCTCGCCGGTGCTGGTCTGCTGATGACCGCCCCCTGGCCGCCGCCGCCAAACCCCGCTCGGCGTCGGACCGCGTCACGCTGGGCAGGACCGGGATTCGCTGCTCCTACCTGGCCCAAGGCACCGGTTTCAACGGGTACCGTCGCTCGTCGGACCACACCCGCCTGGGCCAGGACGCCTTCACCCGCCTGCTCCGCCACAGCCTGGACGAAGGCGTGAACTTCCTCGACCTTGCCGACCTGTACGGATCGCACCCGTTTGTGCGCACCGCGCTCAAGGGTGTTGACCGGGACAAGTACGTCGTCCTCACCAAGATCTGGCCGCGTCGCGAGGATTGGGTGACGCCCTCGAAGAACGGCCTGGAGGAAGTGGACCGGTTCCGGAAGGAGCTGGATCGCGATCAGATCGACATTTGCCTCATCCACTGCATGGTGAACGACAAGTGGCAGGAAGAATTTGCCGGCATCCGCGACGGCCTCGCCGAGCTGAAGCAGAAAGGCGTCGTTCGCGCCGTCGGCGTCTCCTGCCATCATCACGGCGCCCTGAAACTGGCGGCCGCCGACCCGTGGGTGGACGTCATTTTCGCCCGGATCAACCACAAGGGCGGCGACGAGTACTCGTGTGACGACACGGTCGAGGCCGTGACGGAGACCCTGCGGCGGGCTCGTGCCAACGGCAAGGCCGTCGTGGGTATGAAGATCTTCGGCGCCGGCAAGCTCACCAAGCCCGACGAGAAGGACGCCTCGCTGCGCTACGTGATCGGCAACGATCTGGTGGACGCGATGACGATCGGGATGCTGTCCACGGAACAGGTGGACGACAGCGTCCGGCGCATCAACCAAACGATGAAGGCTTGAGGACCGAAATGGAGAGTGGCGGACCCGACTCCCAAGTCAGATCCGCCACTCATGACCCCAACCACTGCAACCAACCAAACAACAACCAACCAAACTGGAACGGAACCAACGTCTTGCGACGAATCCGACCCCGCGAGGGGCCGTGCCGTTCCACATGGTTTTACTAAGCAGGTGCAGTGCCAGTTTTGAAGCTCCTCCACACCCTCCCGAGCACCGCGTTCCCATGAACCGCCCGGTGAGAACACCGGGCCTACAACCTGCCGGCCGGGCCCGCCGACCCAGCAGGGAGGGTTCAGTGTCCGTGGGCAGATCCACGAGAACCACGTCGCTTTCCCAATCCCCGATGTCCGTAATCGGTGGAGGACTTCCCGTCCCGGATTCTCCGCCGATTACGGACATCGGGGATTGGGCTGCGGAGGGCGCTCCATTTGACTGTGGTGCGGGCTTCCAGCCTGCACCCTCCGTGGTTCATGGTCCCCAAGCAGGTCCGCAAGGAGCAGGCCGCTTCCCAAACACCGCCCCCGACGAGCCGTCATGAAGACCTTTCCCCCGGTCCAGTCGCCCCGGCGGGATCGGAGCGGATCGCCTTCTCACCACCGCCCCAGCCCATGAAAGACCAGGAAACCGGGAAGCTACGGATCGGCGACAACTGGAACGCCATCCGCATCATCGCCTTGTCCCAGAGCAATCCGCTCAAGGCGGTGGCCGAGTTCGTCGAGAACAGCATCGATGCCGGTGCCCGGCGAATCACGCTCATCCGCGGCAAGGAGCACGGGGTCCATTTCCTTCGCTTGAAAGACGACGGCGAGGGGATTCGTCGCAACAGCGAGGGGCTGCCGGATTTCGAGTACGTGGCCACGCACATCTGTGATTCGATCAAGCGGCGCCTCAAAGCGGAGGGGGCGACCGGCATCCAGGGCGAGTTCGGCATCGGGCTCCTGAGCTTCTGGACGGTGGGGGAGGAGCTGGTGCTGACCTCGGCGGGTGCGGATGGCAAGACGTACCAGATGCACATGAAGCGGGGCGACCCCGGCTACCGGATCACGCGCAAGCGGCTGTTGATTCGGGAAGCGGGCACCGAGCTGCTGGTCAAGAACATCCTCCCGGGTATCAAACAGTTCAGCGGCGAGAAGATCCAATGGTACCTCGCGTCAGAACTCCGGGACCGGATCCGGAGTTCGGGGGTGGAGATCCGCGTGATTGATCGAACGGCGCGAGCCGAATACAAGGTCGAGCCCCGGCAGTTCGAAGGGCGGTTGCTCCACGAGATGCGGCGGCTTTCCCCGGGCGAGCTTTACCTGGAGCTGTACCTCAGCCGGCCCGGGCCCGCCAACGCCGTCGGGCTGTACCGGCAGGGCACCCGGGTGCTGGAGAACCTCGCGACGCTGGCCGAGTTCAGCAAGGCCCCTTGGACCAGCGGTTACCTGCAAGGCCTTCTGGATGTCCCCTACCTGAACCTCACTCCGGGGACTCGAAGCGGCATCATCCAGGACGAGGCTTACCATCGGATGACGCAGGAACTGGCCCCTTTGGAAAACGAGCTGCTGCGGCTGATCGAGGAGCAACAACGGGCCGAGGAGGAGCAAACGAGCCGCGAAGTCCTCCGCTCCGTTCAAAGGGCACTCAAGGAGGCCCTGCTGATTCTGCCGGCCGAGGAGTACGACTGGTTTGACATCCACCAAGGCGGCCCCAAGCGCCCCAAGACCCCGCATGGCCAGCCAGAGGGCGAGGGGGACATGCTGGGAATGACCGCCGACGCTGCGGGCCAAACGGCATCGGAACCGGAACCGGAGTCGGCGCAGAAGGACTTCTTCGAGTTCGCCGGCCCGCTGTTCAGCGTCCGGATCTCACCGGCATCCAGCGTGGTTCCGGTGGGTGCGGCCAGGAACTTCCGTTCCATTGCCCGGGACCGCTCGAATCGTGTGGTGGAACAGAACCTCGTCTTGCGCTGGGACATTCTCGAAGGCGAAGGGACGCTCGAGAACGCCGCCGGCGAAATCGTGACGTTTAAAGCGCCCGCGGAACCCGGCCTTACCCGGCTTCGGCTCGTGGTCCGGCAGGGGGACATCGAATGCACCGCGGAGGCCTTGATCACCATCACCGACTCCCTCCTGCTGGAGAATCCTACCAAGGAAGCCAGCAAGCAGGGGATCCCGAGCTACACGTTTCAGAAGGCCCCGGGTGAGCTTTGGCGCTCGCGGTATCGGGCCGACCAGAACGTGGTGGTGATCAACAACGGCCACCGCGACTTCGTGTTCGCGTCGAGGAACAAGGCACTCAAAGTGCGGTACATCTGCCGGCTCTTCGCCAAGGAGCTCGTGGCGAAGAACTTTGCCGGCATCCCACCGGGAGACCTCCTGGAACGGCTGATCGAGCTTTCGCTCTATACCGAGGAGAACCTGAGGTAACGACCCAAAGCGCCTCCTGACGTCGGCGCCTACAGCCGGTATGTCTACAGCGGGTACGTGACACTCCGTTTAGGTGGCTTTCGGGCGTGTCAGGCCGTGTTCGTACACGAACCAGGCCGGCTTGAGAGCCTCCATCGGACCTTTGAGGGGCTCGAGTTCTTCGGCTGGGCCGTGCACCTCGAGGCGGACCAGGTCGGCGATCTTGAGGAACTTGTCGAGCACATCCCCGACGTTCTTGAGGTGCGCCAGCACACCTTCGGCCCCGACATACGCCTCGCGACAGAACACCTGCTCGCCGTTGAGCGTGAACTCATAGTACAGGACCTTGTCCTCCTTGGCCGCCCGGTCGACAAACTCGCGAAACAAGGCCTTCACCTCGGCCATCCGGCCGGGGTGAACGTTGAAGTAGGGGTGGATGCTGACGGCGCGCTCGATTGGATTCATCGGCGGCGAGGATGCCCGTCAGCCGCCGCTGCCGCAAGCCGGGACCCGCGACAGCCGGAACCCGTAGGCGCCGACGTGAGGAGGCGTCTTACCTCGGGGGCGATCACCACTTCGCCTCCTGACGTCGGCGCCTACGATTGGCTCTCGCCTCCTGACGTCGGCGCCTACGGGTCAGGGCGGACGCCTTCGGGGGGCTATCCAGCCAACGGGGTGAGGTGGGCGAGGCTCTTGGCGGCTTGGGCGGGCGTGCCGCATTCGACGGAGAACACGATGTCGCGCGGGCACTTCTCGCGCACAATCCGGATGATGCGTTCCCAGTCCAGCACCCCCTCGCCGCAGGCGCAGCCGACCGGGGTGCCGGTCACCTTGCCGCGTTCGGCCTCCGAGTGGGCGACGGAGATGTCCTTCGCGTGCAGGTGCACCAGCCGGCTCGCCACCCGTTCAAGCCAGGCATAGACGTCATGCCCGCACAGATAGGCGTTGCCGGTGTCGAAGTTGATCCCGATGGCGGGTGATTTCACGAGATGATAGATGCGGTCCAGCCCGTCCGGATGCCGCGAGTACTGGGCATGAGGCTCGATGCCGATCTTGACGCCGCGTCGTTCGGCGATGAACGCCGCTTCCTGGAGGGTGTATTTGATCAGCACGAAATCCTCCTCCTCGCTGGTCCACTTGGCCTTGATGCCCTCGTCGGTGTTGATGACCGGCACGCCGATCTCGGCCGCGACGCGGATGGCCAGTTTGATGTACTCGCCGTGGACGTCCGGGCGTCCGAGGGGGCCGTGGGATTGGAGGCCGGAGATGGTCAGGCCCGCCTGGTCACAGGCATCCTTGATCCGCCAAGGATCATCGAACATCGACACGGTGTGGAAGTACCCGGCTTCGCTCATGAGTTCGCGGCCGAAGTGGACCATGGGTTCGAAGAACTTGTAGCCCATGTCGGCGGCGGCTTTGACGGCCCATTCGAAGGGTTTGTCCGAGCTGCGCGAAAACTCCGCGTTCAGTCCGATGTGGATCTTGCCCATGATGTGGTTCGTTCGGGGTTGTGTTCGCTAGGGGTTGACGGGGCCGGCCGCAGGTCCCGTGAGACCGGCGGCCGCAGAGTGTGCGGGGGTTCCCGCGGTGATGAGGCAGCGCTTCATTCGCCCGTGGGGCTGTCGGGCACGCACCAGAGCAGGCCGGGCTTGCCTGAGCGTTGTTCTCGCTGGAACTGCTCGAAGGTGATGAAGTGCACGTGGCCGCTGAAGCCGGTCACCACCGCGCCTTTCTTGTGGCGGCGGCCGATGCCTTCGGCCTCGTTGGGGAACTGGCTGGCGTCGTGACCGGGATTCGGGCCCCACACGCCGCCCCAGTCTTTGATCTCGGGCTCCCAGTGGACATAAGCGGCCGGGTTGAACGCGCTGATCTTGTGAGTCCGGCCTTGGGTGAAACGGCCGAAGCTGCACACGGCGCCGTTCATGATGTAGCTCGAAAGGCGCTGTTGCCGCCGCTGCCAGGAGATGTGATTGGTCTTGTCCAGCGGGCAGTTGTAGACCTTGCGCTCGTTGAGGTAGGGCCAGTAAAGACCGCGCTCGATGTACGGTCGTTCGTTGGTGCGCAGCGGGTCGGGGGCGCGCCCGCCCACGGGCTGGTAGAGCCAGCCGGGACCGTAGTCATTGGCCCAGTTCGGCCAGGGCATCGTATCGCGCTGGTCATCGGTGTACATCAACAGGGCCAGGGCCAGTTGCTTGTTGTTGTTCACGCAGTAACTGCGAGCGGCCTTTTCTTTCGCCTGCGCGAGCGCCGGCAGCAACAGCCCCGCAAGGATCGCGATGATGGCAATCACCACCAGCAACTCGATCAGGGTGAACCCGGCCGGCACTCCCATGACCCGTGCACGAAAAGCGGGGGTGAACCTCCGCACTCCATACGCCTCGCGAATTGCGGAACCCGCGTGTGCCGCGTGAAGCGTCTGGAGTGCGTCCGGTTTACCGGCGCTTTCAGCCTCATCGCTCCTGGGCAGGTCCGGATGGAACAGGCCGCTTCCCCGCCTCCAGTTCCCGGGCACCCAGCGGGCGAGGCACCCGCCCCTGGCGGTACAAACCCCGCCTGCCCAGACGAAGGCAACGCAGTTGGCCGGGCGGCTCTTCATGGTCGGGCTTTATCTGGCACCGCCGCGCGCCTTCCGGCAACGAGAATCTCTCAACAACCTCGCGACACGGGACTCGCAGACTGGCGAGGGAATCAGCGTCCTTGCGCCGGCTGCCCGACGGAACCACGATGCCGCCATGACACCTCACCTCCACCGGTTGGCCTTGGGAGCCCTGGCTTGGGTGATCGCCTCGCCTGGCTTGACGGCGGGGACCCCTGACGTCCCGCGTTACCGGTTCACGCCTGCGCAGACGAACGCCTACCGCGTGACTCTCGAGACCACGTTCCAGGATGAACCGACCACGCTCGCCGGCGTGGTGTTCGTGATCACCCGCGCGGTCGAGGAGGGTGTCGCCACCATCGGCTTTCAGGGCACGGTGAGCCCGCAGTCGATGCGCGGCCCCGCTTTCGGCGGACCGTTTCCGCCCGGCATGGGTGGGGGATGGTTTCCGCGGCCCGTGCACCTTCAACCGCAGGTGGCGCTCGGTGTCGACCCGTGGGGACGGGTCGTTCAGGAGACGAGCTTTGACACGGATCTGCCGGCACCGTTCGGCAGCCTGCCCGCCCTGTTTTTCGAGCCGGTGCCTCCAGCGACCCCTGGCGAGTGGAGCACCCGGGCTGAGTGCGGGATCCCCGACGAGACACCGCCCCTTGCCGCCCGTCGAGGACCTGCAAACTACCCCCCCTACTACTACGGCGGCTACCCTGGACGACCGCCCACCCGCCTGGCCGTCAACCGGACTGTCCGCGGGCGCGTGACGGAATCCACGGAAACCACGATGTCCTGGGCCAAGTCGATCGAACTGACCTCGCTCCTGCTGAGCGGCGACACCCCGCGGCTGCAAGCCTCAGCGGAGGGGACCGTCGTGTTCGACCGCACGTTGGGCCAACTGCGGGAACTCCGGCTTCAGGCCCTCTCCACCGTCACCACCCCGACCCTGACCCAACGCCGGCCGATGGCCCTCGAGGTGCGGCGGCTCGAAGGCGACGAACTCGGCCAGGCGCTGGAAGCTCTGAAACCACAGCCGGAGGGACCGCCACCGCCGATCCCGGCCGACGAACTGACGCAGTTGCTCCTGGACGCCGAGGTGCCCGACGACACCCGCCGCGTCACGGCGCTCAACCGCCTGCAGACCGCGAAGGTCGAAAGCCCGACGCCCGAGTTGTTGGCGCTGGCCGTGCGGCTGGCGCAGTCCGCCGACTATACGGCGCGGGCTACTGGGGCCAGCCTGCTGGGTCGTTACGGCACCGCCGCCGAACTGCCGGCCATGTTGAGGCTCTTGCAGTGGTCCCAGCCGGGCGAACAACCAGGCGTCCTCGAGCGCGTCGGGTGCCTCAAAGACCCGCGCGCCATCGGGCCTTTGGCGGACCTGGTTGCGCGGGGAAGCGGCGACGTCCAGGCAGCGCTCAACGCACTGAAGGGTTTCGGGGCCGCGGCTGAACCGGCCGCATTGGCCCTGCTCGAACAGCGGCACGCGGAGACGCGGCGTCAGGTCTGCTGGCTGCTGGGTGAGATTGGCACCGCCAAGAGCCTGGAGCCCTTGCGCCGGCAGATGCTCGAACCCGACTCGCAGGTCAGCCAGGCCGCGACGACCGCCCTGCGCGCGGTGTCCCAACGGCTGACGGAACCACCCGTCGAGCCGGGAGGAGAGCGGTGAGCCGAGGGCAGACTGGTGGGATCGGCGGCCGCGAGGAGGGGCACAAGAAGCTGCGCTGGAAGACGCCGCACTCCAGACGCTTCGCGATCGCCACGCCGCCCGGCTGGCGCAACGCGTTTGGAGTGCGTGGGCTTCAGCGCCGCTTTTTTGTAGGTCGCGCACGGCGTCGAGGCAGCCGGAGACCGGAGGGGAACCGCGCCGCAAGCGCCCCCTCCTCCGCAAGCAAGTGCGAGAATTTCCACTTCACCCGGCGGCGGCGGTTGCTAGAGTCCGCGCATGTCAATTCGCACTCCTGCCCCTCCTGTGTCTTCCCCTGTCGTTTCCCCGTCCCCGGGTCCTGCCGGTCTGTCCGGTGGGGCGCTGAGCCGGCGGCAGTTCCTGCGTCGCGCCGCCCTCGCCGGAACGGCGGCCGCGGCCCCGCTGGTGATCCCGGCATCCGTGCTCGGTCGCGATGGCGCGGTGCCGCCGAGCGAGAAGATCGTGCTCGGAGGCTTGGGGATCGGCGGGCGCGGGTCAGGGTCCTCAACTGGATGCTGCCCGAGAAGGACGTGATCTTCGTGGCGACGTGTGACCCGAACCGGCAGCGGCGCGAGGCGGTGAAGAAGATGGTGGACGCGCGGTACGGCAACAACGATTGCGCGCTCTACAGCGACACCCGCGAGTTCCTGGCCACGCGGACGGATATCGATGCGCTCCTGAGCACGACCGGCGACCGGTTGCACGCGTTCATGGCCGTCCTGGCGATGCGCGCGGGGAAGGACATCTATTCCGAGAAACCTTCCTCGATGACGATTGCCGAAGGCCAGGCGGTGGTGGCCACGGCCAAGCGTTATGGCCGGATTTACCAGACCGGCACGCAGCGCCTCAGCGAGGCCAATTTCGTCTATTGCTTCGAGATGGCCCGCAGCGGCCGGCTCGGCCATGTCCACACCGC
Source organism: Verrucomicrobiota bacterium (assembly GCA_027493615.1). Taxonomy (GTDB): domain Bacteria; phylum Verrucomicrobiota; class Verrucomicrobiia; order Limisphaerales; family J093; genus DSVZ01. The sequence goes on along the minus strand of JAOSKK010000023.1, from coordinate 309,954 downwards.
GCGGGCGCACATCGCCCCATGGGACGCGGCGGCGATGCGACACGACTGGCTTCCGGCGGAACCCGAGCCGCCGAAGTCCGAGATGGACTGGGACCAATGGCTGGGGCCGTGTCCCTGGCGGCCTTACAACTCGGCCTATGTCCGCGGCGGCTGGCGCGGCTTCTACGATTTCCACACGAGCTGCATCGGGGAGTGGGGCGCCCACACGTTCGCCCAGGCCCAGGCGGGGCTCGGGCTGCTCGACACCTCGCCCGTCCTGTACAAATACGTGGACAATCCGACGGGGGACGGCATGGAGACGGTGTTTGCCAACGGGGTCAGGATGACGCTGCACCGCGAAGGCTGGTTCCACGGCTCGTGCGCCATGCGCTTCGAAGGCACCGAGGGTTGGGTCGAGGCCGGGGACGGTTATTCCCGCCCGGACGTGTCCGACCCGCGGATGCTGGCGGACTTCAACAAGATCGTGCGCGATTACATGGCCCGCACCCAGCGCCCCATGAGCCACGTGCGCGACTTCTTCGACTGCGTGAAGTCCCGCCGCCAGCCGGTGGCCAATCCGGAGGTGATGCATCGCTCGATGTCCACCGTCCACGCCGCCAACATCTGCATGTGGCTCAAGCGCGACGTCCAGTACGACCCGGTCAAGGAGGAGTTTGTCAACGATGCCGAAGCCAACCGCCTCCGGTCCCGCGCCCAACGTGAACCCTGGATCGTGTGATGCCCGGCCCTGGAACCTTCAACCCGAATCCCCTGTCATGAAGTCCTTGAAACTGAATCTCCTCCTGGTCGGCGCGTGTTTCCTGGCGGCCGTCGCCTCTACCCTCGCGCAGGGTCCCACCCCGTTGCTCACCGCGTCCGAGGCCAAACACCTCGCCACGCTGAAATCCGACGCCGACCTCAAGGCCAAGGCCGATGCCTGTCGGGAACTGGCGGTGATCGGCACCCCGGAAGCCATCCCCACGCTGGTGGGGTTGTTGGGCGACGAGAGCTCTCGCACATGGCGCGCTATGCCCTCGAGGCCATGCCTTACCCGGCGGTGGGGAAGCACTCCGTGCGCAGCTCTCGGTCCTCAAGGGACGGCTGCTGGCCGGCGTCATTGGCACGCTGGGGGTACGCCGGGACGTGCTGGCTGTCGAACGCCTCATCGCGTTGCTCGACGATCGCGATCCGGTCGTCGTGCAAGCCGCGGCGCGGGCCCTGGGGAGCATCGGCAACGTCCGTGCCGCCGAAGGGCTGATGGCCGCCGTGGGCAGCGCGGGTGCCGACAACTTCCTGTCGATCTGCGAGGGACTCGGGCGCGCGGCGGAATCGCTGGCGGCCCAGGGTCAGCGCGACATCGCCCTGTCCATCTACAGCCAGGCCTACGAAGACTCCGAGCTGCCCCAACAGGTCCGCGTCGCGTCGCTGCGAGGCGCCGTGCTGCTGCGGGGTCGGGAGGGTGTGGCCCTGCTGCGCGAGCAACTGCGGGCTTCGGATTATCTGCTGTTCGCCGCCGCGGTGCAGCTCGCCCAGGAACTGCCCGAGCCGGCGGTGACGCCGGCTTTGGTGGCCGAGGTAGGCAACCTGGCGCCGGACCGCAAGCAGGTGGTGATCCAGGCCCTGGGTGAACGCCGCGATCCCGCCGCGCTGCCCGCGCTGCTGACCGCCACCACCGGGTCGTCCCAGCCGGTGCGACTGGCCGCCGTGCGAGCCCTGGGCAGCCTGAGCCACACCGACGCCATCCCGACGCTGAGCCGGCTCACCGCCGATGCGGACCAGGAGATTGCGCAAGCCGCCAAGGAAAGCCTGGCAAGCCTCGAGGGTCGCGAGGTGGATGCCGCCGCACTGAAGCTGCTGGCCAGCGCCGAGGCGAGCGAGCGCCTCACAGGCGTGGAGTTGATCGGCCGCCGTCGCATGACGGGCAGCGTGTCCGACCTGCTCAAGGCCGCGGGTGACGCGGACCGTCGTGTCCGCGTGGCCGCCGTTCGTCAGGTCGGCGAGCTGGGCAGTGCCGCGCAGGTGCCGGCGGTGTTGGCCCTGTTGACCAAGGCGACCGATGGTCAGGACCGCGGCGCCGCGGAGCAGGCGTTAACAACCCTCGCCGCCAAGGCCGCCAGTCCGGAGAGCGCCAGTGCACCGGTGATTGCGGCGTTGGGCTCGGCGCAGCCGGAGGCCAAGATGGCGCTGCTGAATGTGCTTGCCTCCATCGGCGGTGCCGGCGCTCTGAAAGCCGTCTCTGCCAGTGCCAAGGACGGCAACGCCGAAGTGCGGGCCGAGGCCGTGCGTGCCTTGAGCTCCTGGAAGACCGCCGATGCGGGTCCGGCCCTGGCCGAGCTGGCCAAGACGGCAGCGAGCGAGGGTGACAAGACCCTCGCCTTGCGCGGGTACCTCGGGCTGGCGGCGAATCCTGACCTGCCGGCTGAGCAACGGTTCAAGATGTGCCAGGACGCGGGTGGGCTGATCCAGCGTCCGGAAGAGAAGCGTCTGCTGCTGGCGGCCCTGGGGTCGGTGGCCACCCCGGAAGCCCTGAAACTGGTGGTACCGCACCTCGACGACCCCGCCATCCGGGAAGAAGCGAGCGCCGCGGTGGTGGGCATCGCCGATCGGTTGCTGCGCGGGCAGGGACCGAATCCGGCAGCCGCGGGCCTCATCGAACCTCTGGGCAAGGTGGCCCAGGTATCCGGCAACGCGGACCTGGTGCGGCGCGCGAAGGAACTGGCCGAGCGGGCCAAGAACCGCGCGAACCGGTAGTCCGGCCACACAAGGCTCCCATTGGCGCAGGCCGAGGGTCAGGTCGACGGTCGACCTCGCCCTCGGCCTTGCCGTGTCTCCCGCTTGGGCACGGCGCGACGGATTGCCCGGAGGCCTTGTGGAACATCTCCGGCGTTGACCGCCGGGTTTCCATCCCGGGGCCTCTCGTCACCCCGGCGGTTCAGGCGCCGGGACTATCGGCCGGAGCTGGCGGCGGGCGGCTTGAGCAGGGCGTGGCGGTAGTGACGCTTGACGCTGCGACAGGAATCGAGCGACTGCCGCGCGTCGTTGTTCTCCCACACCTCGTCGTAGATCGGCTTGGTGGGCCGGCGCTTGAGCGGGGTTTCCTCGAGGATGGTGCCGTCCGGCTGGCAACGGATTTCGACGAAGCGAGGCTCGTCGAGGGGACGAAAGCGGTTGGACAGGATGACGAGCACCCGGCGGGTTTCCGGGACGGACTTGCGTGCGCGAGCGGCCATACGGTTTTGTTCGAAAGCGGGTTGAAGTACAACGAGGCGCGAGGATCAGCAAGCCTGGAGTCCGCCCGGAGTCCTCCCTCGGTCATCGACATCCGTGCCCACACGTGTACCGTACCGCCATGCAGGCCCTGGTCGAAAGCCCGCGGAAGGTCTGGTCGGAGGCGGAGCTTCAAGCGCTGCCGGACGACGGATTCCGCCATGAGGTTGTCAACGGAGAGCTGGTGATGAGCCCGAAGAACACGTGGTTTCACGGTCGCGTCTGCACGCGGCTGCTCTACGCCATCGAGGCCTTCAACCGTGCGCACCGGTTGGGGGCGGTGCTGGACTCGAGCACCGGCTTCTGGATGTGCAACCGCAACTGCCGGGCTCCCGACATCTCCTTCGTGCCCAAGACCCGCCTGGTGGCGCTCGATTTCAAACCGAACGAGAAACGCTTCTTCCCCGGCGCGCCCGACCTCGCCATCGAGGTGCTGTCCGAGAACAACACCCGCGCCGAAATCAACGAGCGGCTGAGGGACTTCTTTGGCAGCGGCACGCAGCTTGCCTGGATCGTGGACATCGACCAGCAACGGGTCGAAGTGTGCCACGCGCTCACCCGACGCGAGCTCATCGGCAGCGGTGGCGTGCTGGACGGCGGATCGCTGCTGCCCGGGTTCCGCTATCCCGTCGCCGACCTGTTCAAGGAGTGGGATTGGGAATAGACCCTTTCCGCCCGCGCCTCGCTGTGGCCCAATCGGCGCGATGCGCGCTGCGAACCGATTGTCACCCCGAAGCGAATCAGGCTGTCCCGGACCGCACTCTTCGACCTCCCCCTGGCAGTCCTGACGTGGCTGGTCATCCTGGCAGGCGCGATCCGGTTGGCGGCGGCCGAGTCCTCCGCGCGGCCGCCCTTGACCGGCAAACCGTGGGTCGACATGGACTACGGGCCGTTTCTGACCGCGTCGATTGAGGCGCCTTCACCCCGCACGAACATTGCCTACAAAGGCCTCGCCATCCGGTTGCCGGCGCCGCCGGGCGCGTCGAGTGAATCGGGAGCAGCCGTGCTGTTCGACACGGACCTGCTGCGCTACGCCGTGGGGTGGACGGGAGAGTTCGTGGCGCTCAAGGGCGTTGTGTTCGACGGCGAGCATTGGGCGTATCCACAGATCGCGGGGCGTGCGGCGTTCACCAATCCCATGCAACCCGGCTGGGCGCAGGCAGGCCGTTTCACGGATCCGCGTGAACATCCCTTCGGGCCGTTGCCGCGGGAGTGGGCCAAGTGGCGCGGCCTCTACCTGCACGGTGACCGCGTCGTGCTCCATTACACGGTCGGGTCGATCGCGCTCTGGGAGATGCCCGGGCTCGAGACTGCCGGGGACTGGACGGTCTTCAGTCGCACCTTCCAACGGGGGCCCGCGACGGCGGAACACGAAGTGCAACTGGCCTTCGAAGCCGGCTGGCGCAGCCGGGTGTTGACGCGCGATCAGCTTGCGCCCGGTGACGTGGAGGATCCGGCGGGCGACCTCGTGGTCGTGCTCGAACCACCGCCAACTGCCACGCCCGCGGAAAGCGCCGGGTCTCCACGCGCCGATACCGGGCACATCGGCCGGTGGACGTTCGAGCGGATCGAGGGGACACGGCGCGAGCCGAAGGCGCCGGCACGAGCGCGTGGTGGCTGCGCGGCGCACGGCCCGCGGAAGCCGGGCATTCCGGGAAGGGACTGCGCTTTGACGGGCAGGCCTTCGCGGTGCTGCGCGGTGCGGCAGCCATCGAGTTCCTTGACACGGACTTCTCGGTGGCGGCATGGGTGCGCACGAGCGACGACGGCACGATTCTCGCCCTCGCGCCGCCCACCGGGAACTGGGTCCCCGACGGCAAGGCCTTGTTCGTGCGGGGCGGCCGGCTGACGTTCGATGTCGGGTGGGTGGGGGCGGTGAGTTCAAGCCGTGCGGTGGCGGATGGCCAATGGCATCACGTGGCCATGACCTGGACCCGCGACGACGGCCGCGTGACGCTTTTTGTGGATGGCCAGGCCGACGGTTCCGCCGTCTTGCGGCCCGCGGGAAAGGTGACGGGTCACGAGGTACGCCTCGGGTTCACGGCCCCCAACTTCCCGGCATCGCCGTGGTGGCGGGGTGATCTCGATGACGTGCGACTTGACGCCCGGGCGCTCACCCCGGCCGAGATCGCGGTGCTGGCGGGCGGAGTGGTGCGGGAGGAGGTGTTGGGAATGGCGGTCATCGGTGCGCCGGAAGGTGCGCGGTGGGTGGCGAGGGGCGACGGCCATGTACGATTGCACCTGCCATCCTCCACCGACCCCGCGCGGTTCAAGGTGTTGGTCGGGCGCGGGCCACGCGGCTCGCTGGGGGTCTGGGCAAAGCAGACGGCCCAATCGCCGGCTCCCATCGAGCTTGCACCGTTGACCCGCGGTGGTCCGGCGCGTTGGCCGGAGAAGCTGGCAACGCGCGGTCAGTTGGGGGCCAGCCAGGGTCCGTATGCCATCGACACCTTGACGACGCCGGACGACAACCCGTGGCGTTCGTGGCTGCGCTTCGGCGGGCTGGACTTCTTTGCCGACGACAACCGCGCGGCCGTGTGCACGTGGAACGGCGATGTGTGGGTGGTGGAGGGGTGGCGGGCGACCTGGACAAACTGACCTGGCAACGCGTCGCCACCGGACTCTTCCAGCCGCTGGGATTGAAGATCGTGCGTGACCAGATCTACGTGCTGGGGCGGGACCAGATCACGCGTCTGCACGATTTGAACGGGGACGGCGAGGCCGACTGGTACGAGAACTTCAACAATGACTGCATGGTGAGCGAGCACTTCCACGAGTTCGCCACCGATCTCCTCGCCGATCGCGACGGCAACTTCTACTATGTCAAGTGCGCCCGGCACGCGCTGCCCGCCTTGCATCCACACCACGGCACGTTGCTCAAGCTGCCGCCGGATGGGTCGCGACTCGAGGTCGTGGCCCGTGGGTTCCGGGCGGTGAACGGGTTGGGGGTGGGGCCGAACGGCGAGCTCACTTGCGTGGACAACCAGGGCCACTGGATGCCGGGCAACCGCCTCAACTGGGTCGAGCCCGGCGGCTGGTACGGCAATCAGTGGGCCTGGAACCCGGACCGGCGCACCACCTACGACGAACCCCTCGCCTGGATGCACAACTTCGTGGACCGCTCGGGCGGCAGTCATCGGTGGGTGCCGGACGATCGCTGGGGTCCGCTGGCCGGGCAGCTCATCACCATCTCGTACGGCATGGGACACCTCTTCCTCGTGTTGACGGAGACCGTCGACGGCGTGCGGCAGGGCGGGGTGACGCGGTTCCCGCTCGAGTTCGAGACCGGCGTGATGCGCGGCGTGTTCCATCCGGGCAACGGCCAGCTCTATGTCGCCGGTCTGTACGGTTGGGCGGGCAACAAGACCCGGCCGGGCGGTGTGTACCGCGTGCGGGCGACCGGTCAACCGCTCCACCTGCCCAACGCTCTCGCGGTCGCCAAAGACGGTCTGATCCTGGGCTTCACCGACCCGCTCGATCCCGCCAGCGCGACCGACCCGGGCAACTACGACGTCACCTGCTGGAATTACCTGTGGACGGCCAACTACGGCTCGCCGGACCTGAAGCGCGACGGTCACGAGGGCCGCGACCGCCTGCGGGTCCAATCCGCCACGCTGGCCGTCGACCGACGTTCGGTCTTCCTCGAACTGCCGGGCCTGACGCCGGTGATGCAGATGCATGTGGTGTTCCGCTTGCGCGCGGCGGACGGCACGCCCTTCGAGAACTTCGTGCATCACACGGTGCATCGGCTGGGCGCGCGCCCGGGCCGCGACGTGCTGGGCGCAGGGGCGCTGGTACGCGATCAGGCGGATGAAGCGGAGTTGACGGATGCGACTCGCGGATTGGTGCAACGGATCGAACAACGGGAACAAGTCGGCGCGGGTTCGAATGGTGGAACTTCGGTGCTCGGGCCGGATCGGGAAGGCACCACCGCAAGTGCAGGCGAGACGCCCGCACCACAGGACGGCGGGAACGGTGCGGGCGGGACGCCCGCGCCACAGGACGGCGGGGACGGCGCAGGCGAGATGCCCGCACCACAAGGGGAGCGGACCGCTGCTGGTCCAGGCGACGGTGGGCGGGTCGATTACCGCCGGGCGCGGTTGCCGGCGCTGGTGGTTACCCGGGGAACCTCGCCCACACCTTTCCTTTCGCCCGGCCGCTTTCGCGCCACCTGGAGCGGGCATCTCGAGCTCGCCCGGAACGACGAGCGCACCTTCCACCTCGAAGGGTACGGATCGGCCACCCTGCGACTCAACGGCGTCGAGGTCCTCCGGGGAGAAGGCCCGCAACTCAGGGGCACAGCCAGCGCCCCGGTCTCGCTCCGGCGCGGCCCCAACTGGTTCGAGTTGGTCTATGACAGCCCTGAGCATGACGACGCGGAACTCCGCCTCTTGTGGGCGACGCCAGGCCAGCCGCCAGAACCGGTCCCACCCACCGCGTTCGTCCATGAACCTGACAACCTGCCGCTGCAGGCCGGGCAAACCCTCCGGGAAGGCCGCGCCCTGTTCCTGCGCCATCAGTGCGTGCGGTGCCATCAGCCACCCGGTCGCTGGCCGGACGGAGCCGCACCGGAACTCCAACGGGACGCCCCCGCCCTGGATGGCATCGGGTCCCGCCTCCACGCCGCCTGGCTGGCGGGGTACCTCACCAACCCTGCCGAAACGCGCGAGAACGTCCTCATGCCGCGTGTCTTGCCAGGGTCCACGGCGACTATCGAGCGCGACGCTCGGGATCTCGCGGCCTTTCTGGCGGGTCTCAACGCTCCAACCCAGAAGTCTGTGGTGCGGGCTTCCGGCCTGCACCTGCCGCGGTTCATGGCCCCTGAGCAGGTCGGAACGGAACAGGACGCTTCCCCTGGCGCACCCCCACGCTCGGTCGCGGAGGATGCCGTCGCCGCCGGCCGCGCGCACTTCGATCGCCTCGGCTGCGTGGCTTGCCATGTCCTCGAAGGCGAATCGCGGCTGCCGGACGATACGCGGTTGAGCCTCGCGCACGTGCGGGCCAAGTGGGCCCCGGCGGCGCTGGTGCAGTTCCTTGAAGACCCCACCCGGGACCACGCCTGGACCCGGATGCCGCGCTTCGGTTCGAGTCCGGACGAAGCCGCGGCACTTGCCGCTTTGCTTCTCGCCTCATCCAAAGCAGCACCTGAAAGGGCAGAGGCAGTACCCGGCGATGCCCGACGCGGCAGTGAACTGATTGAAACCGCCGGTTGCCTGAATTGCCACACGCTGACCGGCCGCACGTCCCGACTCGAAGCGATGCCGTTGGCGCGTCTGGCCGGGTCGGACTGGCGACGGGGCTGCGTGGCGGACGCCGGGACCGGGCGGGGGAGGGCGCCCGACTTCCGGGTTCAACGAGGCACAACGCGAGGCGCTGCGCGTCTTCGCGGCCCACGACGGCCTGGCTTCCCTTCTCCGCGAAACCCCGGTCGAGTTCGCGGAACGGCAGATCGTGGACCTGCGATGCCTCGCCTGTCACGCGCGCGATGAGCAACCGGACCTTTGGTCGCGTTTGACCGCGGCGCGCGCGCCGGCCGTGTCGGCGGGGTACGACGACGAAGAGGAAGCCAGCGCGGGCAGTGTGCATCTGGGCCGACCCGAACTCACGTGGACGGGGGAGAAGCTCCACGCCGATTGGCTGCGGCGGTTGTTGACTGGAGAGCTCGGGTACCGGACGCGGTCCGAGATCCAGGGCCGCATGCCGGCGTTTCCGGCCTACGGCGCGTGGCTGGCGGCGGGACTCGCCCATCAGCATGGCGTGCCGGACCGGCGCGAACCACGTCCGGCGCCCGATCCCGCCCTGACGATGGTGGGGCGGCAGTTGACCGGCGTTGAGGGCGGCTTCGGTTGTGTGTCCTGCCACGACGTGGGCACACAGGCCGCGTTGGCCGGACCCGACACGGCGACGATCAACTTCGCGTTTGTGACCGACCGTCTCCGGCCCAGCTACTACTGGCGATACATCCGCGACCCGCAGCGGCTGCGTCCCGGTACCATGATGCCGAGCTTCATCGGGGAGGACGGGTCGACACCCATCCAACAGGTGCTCGATGGGAACGCCACGCGGCAGTTTGAGGCGATCTGGCATTACCTGCGATCTCTCGAAGGGACGGCGCCGGTTGAAACGCCCGCCAATCGTTAAGGCGGGTTCTGCCCGCCAAACACGCGAAGAGCCGCGAAAGACTGTAGGCGCCGACGTGAGGAGGCGAAGTGGCTTCGCCCCCGACCCGCAACGCCTCCTCACGTCGGCGCCTACGGCGGGTAGGACAACCCCGGGTTGGACGTTGTCGCCACAGGCAAGAGGGGGCGGAGCGGGCAATCCTCACACCGGGGCGACCGGGGGCGGCAGTAGTCCTTTCCCACCCGAACCAGTTGGGCGTGATAATCCTGCCAGTAATCGAGGCGCCGGTTGGCAGGGAGGTGACTGAGCCCGCCTTCGCAGAGGCGTTGAAGATCGTGATAGTCCGCCTCCTGGTGGCACCAACCGTGCCGGGCAAAGATCCGGCGCGTGTAGGCGTCCACGACAAACGACAGTTGCCCGCCCGCGTAGAGCAGCATGCTGTCGGCCGTCTCGGGTCCGACGCCGGGGATGGCGAGAAGCCGGGCGCGGGCGACAGGCAGCGGGCCGCCCAGCAGCGTCTCGAGCCGGCCGTGGTACTCGTTGACCAGGACCCCGAGGAAGGCTCGGAGGCGGCGCGCCTTGACGTTGAAATAGCCGGCGGGGCGGAGGAGTCGGGCCAGATTGGGCGCGGGCAGATCGAGCAGGCGCCGGGGTTCAAGCACGCCGGCCGACTTGAGATTGGCGATGGCGCGCTCGACGTTGGTCCAGCTCGTGTTCTGCGTGAGAATGGCGCCCACGCAGACCTCGAAGGGCGTTTCTCCCGGCCACCACTGCTGGTGTCCGAACCGGCGGCGCATCCGTCGATACGCCTCGCGCAACGCGGCGATCACGCGACCGCGCGCGGGCTCACGGCATGTCCAGGTCGGACGGTTTGACGCCCTTGATGAACTTGCCGAAGCCGAAGTACGAGGGTTTGAACTCGCGCACGGGGGTGGCATTGGCCTTGGCGGGGACTTCGACGCGGGTGAGCCAGAAGCAGGCGTTCACGAGCAGACGTCGCAAGTCTTCACTGGCGAAGTCGGCCGCGGCACCGATGGTCGATGTCAGGGCGCGGGTGGTCACACCGTTGGGCCAGGTGTAATCGCGCACCCACACCAGGGGCATGAGGGGTTTGCGCCAGTTGGGCGGGTCGTCGGGCATCATGCCTTTGAGCACCAGACCGTGCATGAGGACGCGGTCGGCGGGTTGGAGATGGACGATCCCGTAGACATCGGTGGGACCGAACACGTCCTGGACGCCGCGGAGCACGGGGTGTTTGGCGTTGATGCCGTCGATCAGGCCGCGCGTGGCCTCGGTGCCATGGTCGCCGTGGTGGTTGATCCAGGTCTCGCCCAGCACCTGCTGGCCGAACCCGCCCGGCCACTCGCGGCTGGCATAGTCCCACTTGGCGTAAGGGCTCTGCTTGTTGCGGGTGTAGTTGAACGCATGCGTGGCAGTGCGGAGGGCGATGATCGGCTTCCCGCCCCGCAGGTAGTTTTCGAAGTGCGCCATGTCGGCGTCCGGGAGTTCGCGGAAGCGGAACTGGCAGACGACGAGATCAGCGCTGCCCAGGAGGTGCATGCCCGGGACGTTGGTCTGGTTGAGCGGATCGATGGTGCCGTCGGCCGGGTTCACCGAGAACAGCACGGTGCAGCGGAAGCCGTGTCGCTGCGAGAGGATGTCCGCCAGCATCGGCAGGGCCTCCTCCGACCGGTACTCCTCGTCGCCGGCGAGGAAGACGATGTGTTTGCCCTGGCCGGGGCCGGGTTTGGGGGCAAAGGACGCCCATTCCGCGGCCTGGGTGAACAAGGACGCCGCCGCGATGGCGGTCAAGCATGCGTAGTGTTTCACGCCGCAACTGTGCCGGGGCGCGGGGGCGAAAGCGACACCAAAACCGCCGTTCAGAAGACCGTCGGAACCCCTTCTTCGAGGATGCGGACGTGATTGCCCACGCCCGCCACCTGGGCAAGGTCGCGCAGCCGGGTCGGCGGCTCCTCCATGTCCTCAAAGGATAGGCGGAAGGTGCCGTAATGCATGGGAACCAGCCAGCGCGCGCGGAGGTCGTGGAAGACCTGGACGGCGTCGTCGGGACCGAGGTGCACGTTGCGCATGCCTTCCGGGTAATAGGCGCCGATGGGCAGGAGGGCGATCTCGGGCGCGTACCGGTCGCCGATCTCCTTGAAGCCGTCGAAGTAGGCGCTGTCGCCCGCATGGAACAGCCGGCGTCCCTGGTGTTCGAGCAGGAACCCGCCGTACCCGCGGTGGTGATCCCCGAGGGTGCGCGCGCCCCAGTGCTTCGCCGGGGTCAGGGTCACCTTGAGTCCGCGCCGCGTGAAGCTCTCCCACCATTCGAGTTCGAGGACCCGATCGAACCCGAGGCCCCGCGTCAGATCCGCCACACCCCAGGGCACGACGGCGATGCGGGGGAGGGCAGGCGGCGGAGCGTGGGTTTGTGGAAGTGATCGAAATGGGCGTGGGTGAGCAGGACCAGCTCGGCGCTGGGCAGATCCTTGAGGTGCAGTCCGGCCCGACGCAGGCGTTTGAGGAGGAACAGCCAGTTGGCGAAGTTGGGGTCGACCAGCACGTTCAGGTCGGTGAACTGGATCAGGAACGAGGCGTGCCCGATCCAGGTCAGCGCAACCTCGCCCTCGCTCAACTGGGGGGCGGAAAAACCGGTGGTGTCCCTGGCGGCGGGTGCGGAATGGCTTCCAGACCATCTCCCGGAAGAACGCCCCGGATCGAACGTGTTGCTGGGCGTCAGCTCTTTGAGGGAGCGCGGCAGGCGGCGGCGGCCAGGACTCGGTTTGCTTGTCATTCCGATGACTGCATTCATAACGCCGAATGGCCAGCAACACAACCGCGTAACCGTCCCAACGTCCCAACGGCGGAGGCCCACCGCAGGCCGCCGCTCACCAGCGCAGGCGGAAGAACTGCCCGGTAACGTCCGCGACATGGGCGACCTCGACGGTGAAGAGCCCCGCCGCAGGCGTGTGCGCCTCCACCGCCGACCACTCGCGCAGGTCCCCGGAGCTCTCCAGCACCTGGGCGAGGCCCGGCGGCGTGGCGATGGTCAGCCGCAGCCGACCAAGCGACATCGACTCGGCCTGCACAAACCGAGGTCCGGGCTCCACCCGCACGAGGGCCACGCAACCCGCTTCCACCTGGACCTCCCAACCCGAGCTGGTCCGGGTGAGCGGGGTCCCGCCCAGGAGTTCGGTCGCGGGGCCCGGCGCCGGGGAGAGTCCCGGCTGACCCAGCCAACGGAGGTGACCGGTTTGGGTCTGTGCCGTGACATTCCACAGCGTGAAGAACGTCACGCCCTCCGCCGTGGGACCGTAGCGCTCGACGTCAATGCGAGGGTTGTCGCAGCGCGCGTCGGTGACCGGTTGCCAGCCCGCCTCCGCCACCGGTTTGATGAGGGGAATGTAGCGGCGGAAGAGGGGACGATCGCGGTTGTACCAGGCGGGATTTCGCCAGTAGGGGTTCTCCGCCGCGTTGTGGCTGAACATCGAGGGGAACATCCCGTAGAAGAGGCTGCGCTGAAAGTACCGCTCGACCAGGTCGGGCGTGAACCGGTCGTAATCCGTGTTCATCAGCAGGAGGTAAGGCTTGCGCCCGGACAGCGTGCGCCAGAGGCACAACTGACTGTCCGCCACCGGTTGGTACTGGTCGCCCGGCAGCCAGTTGGTCTCCGTGCCCAGGACATCCAGCCAGGGACACAGGAACCCGAAGCGATACGGCACGCCGTTCGCGAACATGAGGGCGCCAAGGCTGCGCACGTCCCGACTCAGCCAGCGGGTGAACTCGTAAATGGCCAGCCCCTTGAAAAGCACCGGTTGGCGCGTGTCCGCGGTGAAGGTGAGCGGCACGGTCGAATGGCGGAAGTGCTCGCGGCGGAAGTTGAGATCCGCTGTGACATAGCCCTCGAGGGAATCGAGGTACTCGCCGTCGAGCCGGGCCGCGACGTTCTCGCCGTACAACCGCTCCTTGATGGCGTCATCCCAGTGGACGGTCGCGGCGTTGGGCGAGGCGGGGAGGTTCGGATTGGGGTTGAGACTCCACACGGCGCCATTGGCCCAGGGTTCGTTCCGGAACAGCAACGCCGGATGCCCGTCCGCCTCGAACATCGCGGCCGCCCGCGAGACCTCGGCCATGCGCTGGTGGTTGCCCGGACGCCCGGCGGCATAGGCGTCGCGCACGCGCAAGGCCTCCTCGCGGGTGCGGGGGCAGGTCCGGCTGCATCGGCATCCACCAGGTCATCGGCTCGGTGTAGCGGAAGCTCAGCACGCCGTGGGCATCGTCCCATGCCACGTTGTTGTTGCCCTCGTGATAGCGGAACCCAAAGTCTTCCCACCCCTGCACCGTGCTCACATCCGTGAACGGCATCCAGATGCCCTGTTCCTTCGAGCGGACTTCGAAAAACTCCGGGAAAATGTCCATGAACTTCGCCCAGGCCGCCCGGAAACCCCACGCAGGATCAAACCGGTAAACGATGAACCGGAACGTCGCCGCCCCCGGCATCCGCTCGGTGTCCTGGACGAGACCGAAATCATAAGCAATGAAGAACTGCCGCGTCCCGGCGTGGTACACGAGCCGGTACACCGCCGGTTCGCCCGGGTCCAAAGCCAGCGCCAGACCCGTCCGGTCATCCGAGATCGCCGCCACAGGATACAAGGACATGGTCCCCGTGGTTCCACAGCCCACCGCCGTTGCCTGGGTGTACTCGCCGCGCCCGGTGATCGGACGCTGGCGCCGGATGTCGTCGCCCCAGGACCAGCCTGCGGCCTCGACCGGCAACGCGAAGAGCAACAGGATGGCCCGGTCCGAACCGCGCAGGTCCTGGAGGCGTCCGTCGATGATCAGATGGTCGGCTCGCACCTGGACGCTCGTGGTCAGCGCCACTCCAAGCTCCGGGCACTGGCCTTCCTCAAAGCCATACACGTCCGAGTCTGCCGCGACATCCCGCGCCCAGAAGCCCCCGGCTGCCGGGCCGGCCAACTCGCGGCCCCCGACCGTCAGCGACACCACCTGCTGCCCCACCTGAGTGAGCTGGAGACCATCCCCCGACGCATACTCGTCGCGTGTGCCGGCCGGCGTGTTGGTCGGCGCGACCCAGCGCATCGGCGTCCCCTGGAACAACAACGCATCGCCGGACGCGGCGACCTCGGTGACGGCGACGTCGTCAAACCAGACCCGGCCGGCATGGCCACGGAACAGGCAGTACAACGTGAGGGACCGAACGGGCTTCTCGGGCAGGATCAAGATCTCCCGCCGTTCCCAATCGTGCGTGCCGGTGGCGAAGTTGGCGGTCTGACCCCAGAGCGGCGTGCCGTCCTGGTAGATCAAATCAACGTAGAGGGAATACCCGCTGTCCCGGCCGCCCGTGACGTCGGCGGCCTTGCTCCAGCCGCTGACGATGAGCGGTGCGGCCGTGGTGCGGTTCAGGGTGAGGTTCTGGCTGGCCCCGCGCCAGCCGGTGGCGTCGGGCGCCTCGCACGCCAGCGCCTGCGACCCGTTCCGGCCTTCGCCCGGCGCCACGCGATACCCGTTCGGGGCGGCTAACCAACCGGTCAGGGACGTCCCTTGGCTGCTCTCGAAATCGCCGTGGCGCACGAGATTCGCGCCGCCAGCCTGGTCGCTCACGACACGCAGTACCGGGCCGGCCAGCCCGCTGACAGCCAGCGTGCAACACCCGAGGCTGGCCAGGATCAAGAACGTTGGATTCATGGCGTTCACCCCTACCGGGAAAGCGCCCCCCACGCCAGCAGAACTGCTCCCGGGATCGGGCGCCGCTCCACCGGGCGGACGTCCAGCGCGGGGACCGATTCCTTGACCCTGGATTCTCCGCAGATTTCGAACATCGGGAATTGGATTGAGCACCTCTTCGAGCCGCGCGCTCAGGCGGTGTCACCCAGCGCGGCATAGCGCAACCCACGCGTGGTGATGCGCAGGGATGCGAATCCGAGCACCGCCATCACGCCCTCGTAAATCAACGTCCCCATGAGCATCACATCCGCGCGTTCGGGAGGCAGCCCGGGGAGGGCGCGACGCCGGGCCAGCGGCAGCGACCACAACTGTTCGAGTCGCGCCGTGACTTCCGCCGCCCGCAGCACCCCTCCGTCGATCGCGGTGCGGTCAAACGTCGCGAGTTGGAGGGCCATCGCCGCCAGCACGGAGGCCGTGCCGCCCGTGCCCACGAGCTGGAGGGGCCCTTGGCCCACGCCGGCAAGGTGGGGTTGAAGCGCCGGGACCACGAGGGTTCTCACGGTTTGTGCCAGCTCCTGTCGACCGCGCTCAAGCTCGCTGGGGAGCGGGGGGTCGGAGGGGGCAAACGTTCCAGCCAGCGCACGGCCCCGAGCGGGTAGCTGGCGTGGAAGCGGAGGTCCCCGGCCCGGCCCAGCGCGAACTCGGTGCTGCCGCCGCCCACGTCCAGCAGCAGGATCGACTGATCCCGGAGAACGGGGTCGGTGGTAACGCCGGCGAAGCCCCAGCGCGCCTCCTGGTCGCCGGAAAGGACCTCGACGTCGAGGCCGGTCGCGGCTCGCACGGCTGCCAGCAGATCGCCGGTGTTGCGCGCCTCGCGCGCCGCACTCGTCGCCACAACGCGCACCCCCGCCGCGCCGAGCTGGCGGGCCTCGGCGTGCAGGCGGACGATCACGCGCACCGTTTCGGCCACGGCCGCGGGGTCAAGCCGGCCCGTGGCGGCAAGCCCCCGGCCGAGTCGCGTTTGGATGCTCCGTTCGAGGACGGGCTGGACGGTGGGGGGACGATGTCGGCGACCAACAGCTTGACGGAGTTGGTGCCGACGTCGAGGACGGCGCGGCGCACGCTACTTGGTTTGGCGCTTGGCGAGGACGGCGCCGCCGGTGATGCCGGCGTCATCGCCGAGTTTGGAGGGCAGGATCTCGATGCCGTGATCGGTCCCGTTCATGGCGTAGTCATGCGCGGTCTCGACGATGATCGCCATCATGTCATCCTCGAGCGCGTCCATGAGGCCGCCGCCGATGACGACGACCTCGGGGTTGAGCAGGTTGATGACGTTGGCGACGGCAATGCCGGTGTATTCGGCGGCTTCCTCGACGATGCGCTCGACCAGTTTGTCCCCGCGCTTGATAGCCTTGCGCAGGTCGCCACTGCGCATGTCCTCGAGTCCCGGGCCGAGGAGGTCGGTGAGGGCGGTCTTCTGGCCGTCCTTCACGGCGGACTCGATCATTTTGAAGATGGCGCTGCGGCTGGCCAGGGCCTCGAAGCAGCCTCTGTTGCCACAGGCGCACTTGGGGCCGCCGACCTGCAGGACCATGTGACCGATCTCGCCCGCCGTGCGGTTGAACCCGGAGAAGGGTTTGCCGTCGAGGATGATGCCAGCGCCGATGCCGGTGCCGAGGAAGATGCCGACCAGGCTCTTGGGTTTGGACTGAAGCTCCTTCGCGTAGACGCCGAGGGTCTGGAGGTTGCAGTCATTCTCGATGAAGACGGGCAGGTTGAGGCGCTTCTCGAGCTCCTTCTTGAGGGGGAAGTGTTTCCAGCCCAGATTGGGGGCAAAGATCACGGTGCCGCTGTCCGGGTCGCAGGCGCCGGGGGCGCCGATGCCCAGGCCGCGCGCCTGTTTGACCTGCAGATCGCACTCGTCGATGGCCTCGAGCACGCAGGCGGCGACGCGGTCCAGGACGGCGTCGGGCCCGCGCTGGGCCTTGGTGCTCTTCTTGGAGCGTCCCAGGCATTCGAGCTTCTCGCTGAACACGCCGCAGAGGATCTTGGTGCCCCCAGGTCCACCCCCAGCAGGTACTCTTTGTTGCCTTCAGCCATGGACGTGGGTCGGGTTGGTCGGTGTCAGGCGGGTGGTGCGGCCAGGACCGACTCGATCCTCCGCCGCAATTCCGCGTTCAGCTCCGCCACCGAGCGGTTGCCGTCGAGCATTGTGAAGTTGTAGATGGACTGCAACCTTTGGAACTGGTCGCTGACCAGCCGCTGGTACCGGATGAAGCTGTCGAACATGTCCCGCGACAGACCGAGGTCCATGCCGCTCTCCCAGTAATCCAGCTCGTGGCTCTTGGCGAAGGTCCGCTGGATCAGTTCCTCGGGCGGCACCTGCAGGTAGAACACCACGTCGGGGATGACGGCGATGTCGTAGAGGTTGCGCAGCCAGGCTTCGTCCATGCCCCGCACAAGGTCGCGGGCCATCAGCGTGTAGATGTAGCGGTCGGCCAGCACCATGAAGCCGGACTTGAGGGCCGGCAGCATCACGTTCTCCAGTTGATCGGCAAAATCGGTGGCGTAAAACAGGCTCAGCGTGATCCGGCTCAGGATGTTGCCCTGTTGGGCGCGCTCGAGTTCCTCGCTCACCAGCGTTGAGCGTTTCAGCCCCACTTGCACGGTGGGATGGCCCTGGCCCTCGAGCCAGTGCACCAACCGCGCGATCTGGGTCGATCGCCCCGACCCATCCGCTCCCTCAACCACTATCAGCCGCCCGGTCAACGACCGCGGATCCACCCCCGGTATACCGTGGCCATAAAACCGCTTTGGCGCCGGGGAGGGCACCTGGACGGAGATGCCGGCCCATTCGGCACGAGCGCCGGCGGCAGACGGGGTGGAACGACGGGGCTTCGCCATGACAATTACACGGCCTGCGGGGCGAGGTAACGTTCGAGGGGAATGCGGTCGGCGAGCAGGCGGCGCATCACCGCTTGCTTGGCCTCGACCACCTGGCCGGCGTCGAGCACGTGGAACTTGAACTCGTTGCTCATGGCCAGGTACTGCTCAAGAAGCCGGCCCTGGAACAGCCGATAGCTTTCCTGCGGGTCGGTGGACAACCGGAGGTCCATGCCCGCCTCGAAGTACTTGAGCTCCTCCCGTCCGTTCAAGATGCGCGACAGCGATGTCTCGAGGTGGGCCCGCAGGAAGAAGGTCAGGTCGGGCAGGGCGGCAAAGCCGTAGAGGCCGCGAACCCAGGTGGGGGGACAGCCGCGGACCACGTCACGCGCGAAGGCGGTGAAGATGTAGCGGTCGCACAGCACGAGGTAACCGGCCCGCAACAGGGGCAGCAGTTGGCGCTCGTAACGGTCTGCAAAGTCGGTGGCGTGGATGAGGCTGAAGGTGGTGGGCGTCAGCAGGTGGGTCTTCTTGCCGCGCGAGGTGGCGCTCTTGACCAGCTCGGACGAGTTCCAGGCGCTCAGGAACACCTTGAGCCCCAACTGCTCCAGCCAGCGCCGCAACAGGTGGATCTGGGTGGACTTGCCCGAGCCGTCGATGCCCTCGACCGCGATCAGTCGGCCCGGAAAGCCCAGCTCCGCAAACGTCTTCATCACGTCGCGCCTCAGGCTACGGGCTGTCGCGACGATGACAACTTCTTTTGCGGGCGGTCCGACGGCGGCTGGGCGCCGTGTCGCCTCTGGCCGGGGTGCGAATGGCTCAGACCAGGCCGACACCGCGGGCGAGGGCGCCCAGGGTGGCCTTGGTGGCGTCGGTGATGAAGCCCCGCACCGGCGGGATCTGCAGGGCCACAATCACCATCAGCAATCCGTACCGGCAGAGATGGGCATAGGTCTCCTCCCGCATGCCGATCAGGTTCTTCACCACGTGCGACCCGTCCAGCGGCGGGATCGGCAGCAGGTTGAAAAAGCACAGGACCAGGCTGATCACGGTCATCCGGATCGCCACCTCGACCATGCCCGGCTGGTCCGCCAGATCGAACACCCGGGCCAGCGCCATCAAACCCACCGCGAGCAGGAGGTTCATCGCCGGACCCGCCAGCGCGACCAGAGTGCCGTCCGCACGGCGCCGCCGGAGGTTGCTCGGATTGACCGGCACCGGCTTGCCCCACCCGATGATGAAGTTCGCCATCTTCGAGTCCACCGCGCCCAGGAACACGACCAGCAGGGGCAGCACCACCGTGCCCAGCACTTCCATGTGGACAATCGGGTTGAGCGAGACGCGCCCGAGGTCCTTCGCCGTGTCATCCCCGCACCGGGACGCCGTCCAGGCATGCGCGAACTCGTGAAACGTCAGCAGGATGATCAGACACACATAGGTCAGCAATCCGTCGAAGATGACGGAGAGTGGAAGGGCGGCGAACACGCTCATGCGACGCGCAGCGTATCACAGGGTGTGGCCCTGCCAAATCGAACCGCGGGGGCGTAAGGCCAAGTACGAAGGGCGAAGGGCGAAGGGCGAAGTTGTGGGCCGGTCGTATTCGCGCCCTGTTCCTGGGCAAGATCAGCCAACTCCCGGGGCTACTCGAGCCTGCCGCCCCACGACTCATCCGCCGCGACCATGCGTCACGGCTCGGTGGGGCCCGGGTTGGACGTAGCGGCGACTCCCTGCGTTCGTTCCCGTACCGGGCTCGGTGTCGAGGCCTGCACGTGCCACCCTCCCCCAACCGCACCTGGCGTTGGGCGCCCAACCAGGAGCTTCTAAGCTGTGACGGCCTGCCATTGCGTCCCCAGGCCGCGCCGAGTGATCCAAGCCTCGAGCTCCGGCTGGTTCAGCTCCGCCCCAGACACGGCCAACATCGCGCGGATGGCTCTCAGGTGTTTCTCCGAGCCGCCTTCACGATAATACTCGAGCTTGCGCACGATCACGTATTCGGGAGGTGCAACGCTCAAGGGCTCACCGCGGTATTCCAGGCGCCGGGCTCCTCGGAATGCCCAGGCGTGCAGTTCGTCGCGACCGCTCGTGTAGAAGCCCGCTTTGAACCCGGTGTCGGCGTGAATCACGTTGAAGTGTCCTCGCTGCTCGCGCGCGACTTCCAGGATGATGACCTCCGGGGGTGGCAGGTAGAACGCAGGCGCGGCGAACACTTCCCGGAGCCGCCCAATGTCGTCCTTGCGCAGAAACACCACGAAGTCCACGTCGTGCGTCAATCGGGGTTCGCCGTAAAGCATCGCTGCCACGCTGCCGCTGATCAGATAGCGCACGCCCAACTGGTTGAGCGGACGCACAAAGAGCAGCGAGAGCTCAGGTTCGGGCATGAAGAAAGTTGCGCGTGATTTCTCGCGCGATATCCGTCTCGGACCAATCCGGATGTTGGACGCGCAGCCAGGCAGCCTTCCACTCGCGCGCCGACCAGTAAAGGGTCTCCCCCAACGCGAGTCTCTTTTCCGGCGTCATGCGACGGAACGCCTCGAATTGTTCCGGGGTGGTGCGTTCATCAGGCAGCACGCGCACAGTCTGACACAGCCGGCAGTGCCCGGCAACACCCCGGCCGTCATCTGATCGACAAGGGACAAGTAACGACACCGCCCAAGAAAACCCGGTTCGAAACCGCAATGGTCGCCCTGGCACTGTCCAAGATGTGATGGAGATCGGAATCGGGCAGCCAGGAGAGAGGGCGTGAGGCGCACGCAGGGGAGCTCAGGTCAGCGGCGGGGGCGGTGCGCAGGAGCCAGGCCAGCATCCAGGCGGCAGCGATGAAGAACGCCAGCGCGATGAGCCAGGCCAGCAGTTTCCAGAGCAGGGCTTGGCGGCGCATGCGTTCGGTCTCGGCCTGCTGCGCCTCGTGGAGGGCGGCCAGTTCGAGTTCGATGGCCTCGCTGACGGCTGCCTCATCGCGCAGGGCGAGGGTCTGCCACGCGTCGCGGGCGGGACCGAACGCGGTCGGCAGCTTCTTCAAGGCGGCGGGGGGCGGGTTCGAAGCCGGCGGCACGCCAGGGTTCGTCCAGGCGGCCCCGCCACCAGAGCCGCACGACGCCCTGGCTGCGTGCCAGGGTGAGGACATGTTCCCACAAGGCGGGCCAGGCGTCGGCCTGCTGGGTGGCAGATGCGAACGCAGGGCTATGGAGGAGCGCCTGCTGGCCGGTGACGTGGCAGCCGAGGGCGCCGGTGACGACGCCGTCGGGCCGGGCGACGACATGGAACTCGGTGAGGCGTTTCTCGAGTTCGTAGCCTGGGAGCCGTTCGAGCTGCCACAAGCCGCGGAGCACCGGCAGATCATCCAGGTTGGCGCGGCGGGAGGTGAAGGCGTGGGCCGGCATGGGGAGGACCTTACGCGGCGGGTGCCGAGGGGACAAGTCCGACCCCAGGGGTCAGCCCTTAATTTAATACTTAACGGGCCGGGGCGGGTGCCGCTGTGGGCGCGGAGGTGAGGAGGCGCGAGGCCGATGCCGCGGGACGAAAACGCCTCCTCACGTCGGCGCCTACGGCGAGCTAGGCAACGAGGCGGCGGCGGGGCATGCTCCGGTCATGCCAGACCCGGTGGTTGATGCGGAGTCGCCCGGCAGCGAGCAGGCGCTGGACGCGTTGCTGAGCCAGCCCACACCCGCGCTGATCGAGTTCATCCGGTCGGTGTCGAGTCCCCTGTTGATCCTGGGGGCGGGAGGGAAGATGGGGCCGAGCCTGGCGTGGCTGGCGCACCGGGCGGCGGTGGCGGCGGGGCATCGGCTCGAGGTGATCGGCACGAGCCGGTTCGCGCAACCGGAGAAGCGGGCCTGGTTCGAGGAACGGGGGATCCGGACGGCCGTGTGCGAGGTGTTCGACGCTGACTCGCTGGCGCGGTTGCCGGATGCGGCCGACGTCCTCTGTCTGGTGGGGGCTCAAGTTTGGCACGGCGGCGAACCCGGCCGTGACGTGGGCGACGAACACGCTGACACCGGTGCGGGTGTGCGAGCGGTTTCCCCGGGCGCGGATCGTGGCGCTGTCGACCGGCAACGTCTATCCGCTCAGTGAGGTGCGCCGGGGGGAGCGGTGGAGACGGATGCGCTGACACCGCTGGGGGAGTATGCCAACGCCGCGGTGGGGCGGGAACGGATGTTTGAGTTTTGCGCGGCGCGGCTGGGCACACGCGTGGCGCTGCTGCGGCTCTTCTATGCGGTTGAGCTGCGCTACGGGGTGCTGGTGGATCTGGCGCGCCGGGTGCACGCGGGCGAACCGATCGACCTGGCCAACGGCGCGTTCAACTGCATCTGGCAGGGCGATGCGAACGAGCGGATCCTGCGCGCGCTGGCGCTGGCGACGTCGCCCCCTTCGGTGTGGAACCTGTGCCGGCCGGAAGTCCTGTCGGTGCGCGCGGTCGCCACGCAGTTGGGTGAGCGGCTGGGGCGGGCGCCACGTTTTCGGGGCGGGGAGTCGGCGACGGCGTTGCTGGGCAACGCGGCGAAGCTGGGCGCGGTGTTGGGCGAACCGCCGGTGTCGGTGACACGGATGATGGACTGGATCGTGGACTGGATCCGGCGGGGCGGGCGGGACCTGGGTCGGCCCACGCACTTCGAGGAACGCAATGGGGTGTATTGACGAGACGCGGCGGCGGTTGGGCGAGGGGCTGTGTCTGCCGGCCTGTCCGCTGGCGCTCGATGCGGGGCGGCGGTTTGATGCGCGCCGGCAGCGGGCCCTGTTCCGTTACTATCTGGACGCGGGAGCGGGCGGGCTGGCGATTGGCGTGCACACGACGCAGTTCGCGATCCGCGACCCGCGGCACGGGCTGCTGCGGCCGGTGCTCGAGGTGGGTCAGGACGAGCTGCGCGAGCGTCGGGCGCGGGGGCTGGCGCCCGTGGGGATTGGCGGGATTTGCGGCGACACGGGGCAGGCGGTGGCGGAGGCGGAGGGGTTGCGGGAACTGGGGTACGAAGCCGGGCTGTTGAGTCTGGGGGCACTGCGCGAGGCTGGCGAAGACCGGTTGATCGAGCATTGCCGGGTGGTGGCGGAGGTGATTCCGCTGTTTGGCTTTTACCTGCAAACGGCGGTCGGGGGGCGCCGGTTGACGCTCGGCTTCTGGCGTCGGTTCGCCACGCTGCCGAACGTGGTGGCCATCAAGATCGCGCCGTTCAACCGGTACCAGACGCTGGACGTCATCCGGGCGGTGGCAGAGATCGGGCGGGACGACGTGGCGCTGTACACGGGCAACGACGACTCGATACTGCTGGACCTGGTGACGCCGTACCGCTTGCGGGTGGGTGAAGGCGAGGTCGAACGGCGGATGGTGGGGGGATTGCTTGGGCATTGGGCGGTGTGGACCCGGGCGGCCGTGGCCGACCATGCCGAATGCCGCCGGCTGGCGCGGTCGGGGGCGCCAATCCCGGCTGAATGGCTGCGGCGCAGTGTGGAGGTGACCGACGCGAATGCCGCCTTTTTCGACGCAGCGAACGGTTATGCGGGGTGTATTGCAGGGCTGCATGAAGTGCTGCGCCGGCAGGGGTTGTTTGCCGGGACCTGGTGTCTGGACCCGGCCGAGACGCTCAGCCCGGGGCAGGCCGAGGAGATTGATCGTGTTCAGCGCGCGTATCCGCACCTGAACGACGACGTGTTTGTGGCCGCGCATCGGGATGAATGGATGGCGTGAGCCATGAGGGGCCGGCCATTTTCCGCTTTGCCGTTACCGCGGCGATGTTAAGTTCGCCGCCCGTGACCTTGCCGTTCACCAAGATGAACGGTGCGGGCAACGACTTCATCCTCGTTGATGACCGCGCCAACCGCCTCGCCCTGACCCCGGCCGAGGTGGCGCGTCTTTGCCATCGCCAGCGCGGCATCGGGGCCGACGGTTTTCTGCGGCTGATCCCATGTGCGGACCGGACGGCGGACTGGGCCTGGGATTTCTACAACAGTGATGGCAGTCAGGCCGAGATGTGCGGGAACGGGGCCCGGTGTTTCGCCCGGTTCATCCAGCGCCTGACGGGTGTACAGGAGCGCGTGACTTTTGTGACGGTGGCCGGGGTGATCACCGCCACGTTTCGCGGGGAGCAGGTCACGGTGACGCTGACGGTGCCGCGCGAGTTGCGGCTGGACCAGTGGATCGAGGTCGGGGGCATGCGTGGTGTGTCGATTCGCTAAACACCGGCGTGCCCCATGCGGTGCTGTTCGTGCCGGATGCGGATCAAGCGGCGGTGCAGGACTTGGGATCGGTGCTCCGCCACCATCCGCACTTCGCGCCCAAGGGAACGAACGTGAACTTCGTGCAGGTGCTGGCGCCGGGCCGGATCCGGGTGCGCACGTACGAGCGGGGCGTGGAAGGGGAAACGCTGGCGTGCGGCACCGGGGTGACCGCTTCGGCGCTGATCGCGGCCCGACGTCACGGCTTTCCCTCCCCGGTCCAGGTGCAGGTCCAGGGCGGGGACACGCTCGAAGTCGGTTTTGAGACCGACGGCGACGGATTCCGGAACGTCGGGCTGACCGGCCCGGCTGATTTTGTCTTCGAGGGCACCATCCAGATTTGAGTTGCCCAGCGCGGTTTTCGCATGACCAACAAACCCCAGTTTCCCGGGACCTACACGGCGATTGTCACGCCGTTTCAAGGTGGTGAAGTGGACGCGGACGCCTTGCAGCGGCTGATTCGCATCCAGATCCGCGCGGGCGTGGACGGCATCGTGCCTGTGGGCACGACCGGCGAATCGCCCACCTTGAGCTACGAAGAACACATCGAGGTCATCCGGCTCGCGGTGCAGTTTGCCGCGGGCAAGATCAAGGTGATCGCCGGCACGGGCGGCAACTCGACCAGCGAGGCCATCTACCTGACGAAGGCCGCCGAGGAGGCCGGGGCCGATGCGTCGCTGCAGGTGGCGCCGTACTACAACAAGCCGACGCCAGAAGGGCTCTTCCAGCACTTTCACGCGGTGGCCCGCGCCACGCGCCTGCCCATCCTCCTCTACAGCATCCCGGGCCGGTGCGCGATCGAGATTGGCGTGGACACCGTCCATCGCCTGGCGCACGACAGCGTCAACATCGTGGGGATCAAGGAGGCCAGCGGGAATGCGGACCGCATCAACCAGCTCCGCGCCGCGCTGGGGCCCGGCTTCACGCTGTTGAGTGGCGACGACGCCTTGACGCTGCCGTTCATGGCGGCCGGGGCGCACGGGGTCATCAGCGTGGCGTCGAACGTCATCCCGCGCGAAGTCAGCTTGATGGTGCGCAGTTTCCTGCGGCACAGACCCGACCAGGCGCTCAAGCTCCACACGAAGTTCTATCCGCTCTTCAAGGACCTGTTCATTGAGACCAACCCGGCGCCGGTCAAGGCCGCCCTGGGGATGCTGGGACTCATCGAGGAAGACCTGCGGCTGCCGCTGGTCCCGATCAGCCCCGCCAGCAAGAAGAAGCTCGAGGCCACCCTCAAAGCCTGCGGGGTGCTGTCGTGATCACCCTTGCCATCATCGGTTCGAAAGGGCGCATGGGCCAGATGCTCCTGGCCTGCGCGGCGCGCCAGCCCGACCTCAAGGTGGTGGGCCAGGTGGACCAGGGCGACGACCTCGAATCCGCGGTGGCGGCCGCGCAGGTGGTCGTTGACTTCAGCCTGCCCGAGGCGACGCGCCCCGTGGCCGTTTGTTGCGCTGCCCACCGCAAGCCGCTGGTGATCGGCACGACCGGCCATGCCGCCGGCGAAAAGGCCGAGATCGCGAGGTTTCAGGCGCAGATCCCGATGGTCTGGAGCGCGAACTATGCGACCGGCGTCAACGCGCTGTTCTGGCTCACGCGCAAGGCCGCGGAGATCCTGGGACCCGGTTTCGATCTCGAGATTGTGGAGATGCATCACCGGCACAAGAAGGACGCGCCCAGCGGCACGGCCACCACGCTGGCCGAGATCCTCGCTGCGGTCCGTCACCAGCAACTGGTCGAGGTGGTCCGTCACGGCCGCGTGGGGTTGGTGGGCGAACGCACCGCGACGGAGATCGGCCTGCATGCGCTTCGCGGCGGCGATGTCGTGGGCGATCACACGGTGGTGTTTGCAACCGCCGGGGAACGCGTCGAATTGACGCACCGGGCCACGAGCCGCGAGACCCTGGCCAACGGCGCGCTTCGTGCGGCGCGCTGGGTGTTCGGCCAGCCGCCTGGGCTCTACTCGATGCAGGATGTGCTGGGGCTGAAGTGAACTCCGGCACCGAAGACGCGGCCCGATCGCGGCGCGCGTTCGTGGCGCTGGGATCGAATCAGGGCGACTCGGTGGGCCTGCTGCGCGAGGCGGGCGTCCGGCTGGAAGGCCTGAGCCGCTCACCGCTTCGCCGCTCCTCGTTGTGGCGGAGCACGCCGGTCGATTGCCCCCCAGGCTCGCCCGCCTTTCTCAATGCGGTGGTCGCGCTGGAACCGTTACCGGGAACGACCCCGGAGTCGCTCCTGCTCGAGCTGCAGGCGATCGAGCGGGCGTTGGGCCGGCGACCGAAGCGGGTGCTGAACGAGCCGCGCCCGTTGGATCTGGATCTGATTGCCTTTGGTGAGGAGACGCGGCAGTCCGAGCAGCTCACGTTACCCCACCCGCGCGCGCACCGGCGGCGGTTCGTGCTCGAGCCCCTGGCCGAGATCGCGCCTGACCTGATCCTGCCCGGGCAACGCCAGTCCGTGCGGGAACAGCCCGAGACGCTGTCAACGCCGGAGAAGCTCGAACGCGTTTCGGCAGCGTGGGAGTAACCGGGGGCTTCCTCTGCGCGGTAGGCGCCGACGTGGCATGACAGAGACAATGGGGTCAGATCCATACTATTTACGAACACTGCTCGCCGTCGCCCTCTGACGCCAGGGTGGGCAGTACGTGAGATCCGTACTCTTGACGGATGAGCGAACGCGCCGCCACAGCCAACATCACGGTTTCTCCCGGCGCTCCTCGAGCCTCCGCCTCATCTCTTCCACAAACCGGATCCTCGCGGCGTCCAGGGGCATTCCGGCCGTAAACCGGCGCACCGCCCGCGCTGCGGCGCCATACGTCAGCCCGCTCACCGCCCTCACCACCTCCGCCAACCGATGCCTACCGTGCCGCACCGCCACGGAGATTGTCCCGTCGCGTTCCCAATCGCCCCAATCCTCCGCCATCTCGGGCCCACACCGCCCACGCAACCGTTCCGCCATCGCCCCAATCTCCGCCCACGCGATCCGATCCGCTCGCGCGATCTCCAGGCCAGACCGTTCCTGCAGCTCGGCCACCAGCTCCAGAAATCGCCGCCGATCCGTGTCCGTCCGGTAGATCGCCTCGCGCCGGCTGCCCCGGCTGGTCACACGATACCACCCTCCTGCCACCAGGATTCTCAACGGTCTGGCCCTGGCGCGAGCCTGTGCGCCAACACCGTATTCGTCAACAATACGGATCTGACCCTATTGCCTGCTTCGTCGCCGTTGGTGGCGATGAACCGGTAGGCGGCGAAGCCCTCACCGGTCGCCAGATTGACGGTGTCCGCGATGGACTGAGCAGCCATCGCGCCGAGATGCAGTGCCTGTCCTGCGCCCTGACCAGCGACGGCAACCAACGGCGGGGCGAGCGGGGCAATCGTGATGTTCGCTTCCCAGGTCGCGCGGAAGGGAACGGGTTGACCTGCTTGGGCGGCTGCAGGGGCAGTGATGTACGCAATCAAGGCCAAGGCCAGGCTGGCCCAGGTGTTCATGCGGTTCGTTGCGCTCGTCTTCATGCTTCGGATCGGAGGTGTTGGTGTTCGCTATTCGCGACCCGCGGTGTGCGGACCGCCTTCAACTCCTTTCCAAAGCAATCGCAGGAAGCAGTTACACGCGTCCCTCCAAGAGGGATGGGAAGTCGCCAGCAAACGTGCGTCCGCCCTGCGTGAAAGGCGCGGGGCGCAGGTTGGGAGATGGCGGTCCCCTTCGGCTCAGAGTTCCCACCCGGACCGGTAAGTGTAGTGCAGCAGGGCGTTCGCGTCCGGTTCGTTGGTGACCTTGAAGCTGGCGGCGTCCCAGGCGAGGCGGGCGCCACCCAGACGCACCGACACCATCCCGAGCAGCACGGCCTCGGTGAGCGGTCCGGCGAAGGCAAAGTCCGACGCGGTGGGGGTGCCTTCCTTGCAGGCACGGATCCACTCGGCGTAATGGCCGATTGAGCGCGGCAGGGTCTTGGCCGGGCGCGGATAGTCGCGGTTCCGCGATTCGGGGAGCAGGCGCGGTCGTTCGCCGCCCCACCCTTCGACCAGCATTTGACCGCGATCCCCGACGAAGAGGATGCCGTCTTCGGGATCGAGATCGCGGTCCGGTTCGAGGGCGTCGGGACGGGCGGGCAGCAGGCCGCCGTCGTACCAGTGGAGCTTGACTGGAGGCTGGTCGCCGCGGGCCGCGAACTCGTAGTGCACGATGCAGGCGAGCGGCACGGTCTCAGGAAAGACCGGGGTCGAGCTGGCATGGATCGAGATGGGCGGGCCCAGCTTGAGGGCGTCGAAGACGGGCGCGAGGTTGTGGATGCCCATGTCGCCCAAGCCGCCGGAGCCGAAGTCCCACCAACCGCGCCAGCGGAAAGGGACGTAGGCCGGGTGGTAGGGCCGCCAGGGCGCCGGGCCGAGCCACGTGTCCCAGTCGAGGGTGTCGGGCACGGCCGGCGTGTCGGTGGGGCGCTCGATGCCTTGGGGCCACCAGAAGGGAAGCTTGCCGCGGTGGGTGGGGCGGTCGCTCCAGGCATGGACCTCGCGCACCGGGCCAATGGCGCCGTCAGCCAGCCACTCCTTGATGAGCCGGTTGCCCTCGAAGGCCATGCCCTGGTTGCCCATCTGGGTGGCGACCTTGGCCTCGCGGGCGGCGCGGGTGAGGGCGCGCGCCTCGTGCACCGTGCGGGTGAGCGGCTTCTCGCAATAGACGTGTTGCCGCCGTTTAAGGGCCGCCATCGCAGCCACGGCGTGGGTGTGGTCGGGCGTGGCCACCACGACGGCATCGATGCCGCGCTCGCGATCGAGCATCTGGCGGAAGTCCTTGTAACGTGCGGCCTGGGGGTACTTGGCGAAGGTGCCTGCGGCATGACGCCAGTCGGCGTCGCACAGCGCGACGATGTTTTCGCTCTGGACGCCCTCGAGGTCGTCGGCACCGCGGCCGCCGGCGCCAATGGCGGCGAGGTTCAAGCGGTTGTTGGCCCCCCACACACGGGAAGAGGCCAGCCAAGGGAAGACGAGGGAAGTGGCGGCGGCGGCGGTGGAGGTTTGCAGGAAGCGACGGCGGTTGAGGTCCGCGGACGGGGCGGCTGCCGGGGGAGCTGGGGCGGGAATGGTGTTGCATGCCGCGAGGGCTAGCACGACCGGGGCACGCATTCAATGTCGGCGATGCGTTCCCGATCGAATGCCGGCTTGCCGCGGCGCGTGGATTCGCCGACGGTGCGCCGGTGAAACGACTTGCCAACCGGAAGACTCTCTCGGCGTTCGTGGCCTTGACCCTCTGTGTCGGCGGGGCTTGGGCCGGACCGCAATCCCCGATCCCGCTCTGGCCGGAAGGCGCGCCCGGCGCTCGCGGGACGAACGACCACGACATCCCCACGGTGACCCCTTACATCCCTGAGTCGGGCACGGCGAGCGGGGCGGCGATCGTCGTGTGTCCAGGCGGCGGCTATGGCGGACTGGCACCCCACGAGGGGCATGACTATGCCCTCTGGTTGAACCAGCAGGGGGTGACTGCGTTTGTGTTGAAGTACCGGCTCGGGTCTCAGGGCTACCGGCATCCGACCATGCTCGGCGACGCCGCGCGGGCGGTGCGGTGGGTGCGGGCGCGCGGCGCCGATTGGCAGGTTGATCCCCGGCGGGTTGGGATCATGGGATCGTCGGCCGGCGGGCACCTGGCTTCGACGCTGCTGACCCATTTCGACGCGGGCCAACCGGACGCGGCCGATCCGGTCGAGCGGGAGAGCTCGCGTCCGGACCTGGGCATCTTGTGCTACGCGGTGATTACGCTGGGCGAGTACACGCATGAAGGATCGAAGCGGAATCTGCTGGGCGACGATCCCCGGCGGAGCTGGTGGAGCTGCTGTCGAACGAGAAGCAGGTCACGCCGGAGACGCCCCCCTGTTTTGTCTGGCACACGTGGGAGGATCGGGCGGTGCCGGTCGAGAACAGCCTTCAGTTCGCGGCGGCGCTGCGCCGGGCGGGGGTGCCCTTTGACCTGCACGTGTATGAGCGGGGACAACACGGGATCGGGTTGGCATCGAAACCGCCCTTTGAGCGGACCCATCCGTGGGCGAGTGACTGCCGGTTCTGGTTGCAGGCCAGGGGTTTTTTGAAGTGAACCAAAAGCGCGCGGGTCCGCGGGTTAGGGGTGCCGCGGGGACGAGGGTGGCGGGAGACGCAAAGCGCCGCGGGAAGTCGGCGCACTCCATACGCGTTGCGCCGGCCGGGCGGTGTGGGTATCGCGAAGCGTTTGGAGTGCGTGCGCTTCAGCGCCGCTTTGCGTCGGGCGAAGGCAGGGGCGCAATTGGCCCGGCCGCGGCGCGGCCTGACCGGGCGACACCGGTCGGTCTTGGAGGTCAGGCTGGCTGGCGCACGAATTGCTTTCTAACGGGCGCGACAACGTCATGGACATCAAGACACGATGTGGAGGGAAACCCCGACGGTGGCCAAGGCATGGGGTTGGGGAAGCACTCCGGGGCCATGCCCCGGGACGGTGAACCAAGGGATGGCAGGCAAGGCGCCTGCGCCCCAGCTTCCTGGGGAGGGCGGACACATGGCTGGTGCGAGGGACTGGGGCCGGTGCCTGCTGACCGCCGCTTTGCTCGCCTGGGTGGCAGGCGGGCCGGCGGCGAGCCGGGCGCAAGTCCCGGCCGGAGGCGCCTTGCTGCGCGAAGTGTGGGAGGGCATTGAGGGCGCCTCCGTGTCCGACCTGACCAGTTCGCCAGACTATCCGGACCGGCCGACGAGCACGAACTACGTAACGGACCTGTTCGAGTCGCCGACTGACGTGCTCGAGTTCTACGGGCAGCGGATGCACGGCTATCTCATCCCGCCGCAGTCAGGCAATTACACCTTCTGGATCGCCACGGATGACGGAGGGGCGTTGTACCTGAGCACGGATGAACAGCCCGCCAACGCCCGGCTGATCGCGGCCGTGGGAGGTTGGACCCCACCGCGGGTGTGGGACTGGGAGGCGGGACAACAGTCGAACCCCGTCCGGCTCGAGTCCGGCCGGCCGTACTACGTCTCCGCGCTGATGAAGGAACACGGTGGTGGCGACAACCTGGCGGTGCGCTGGGTGATGCCCGACGGCACCGACCAGGCGCCCATCGTCCTGACGAACTGCCTGCCGTACGGCGTGAGTTTCTCGGCGCCGGTCATTGGCCAGCACCCTGCGAGCACGAACGTGGTCGAGGGCGGCGTGGCGCAGTTCCGGGTCCAGACGCAGTCGGTGGGGTCTTTCGCTATCAATGGCAGCGGAACGGTGCCGATCTGGCCGGCGCGACGAGTGTCGAGTTGAGCGTATCCCCCGTCCGGATGAGCGATCACGGGGCGCGGTACCGTTGCCTCGTCAGCAACGACCGAGGATCGGCTACGAGCAACGAAGGGGTGTTGACCGTGACACCGGACACCACGCCGCCGCGGTTGGCGGGCGCGCGAAACCTCGGGGTGAACCGGATCGAGGTGCGTTTCTCGGAGGCGGTGGCGGTGGCCTCGGCCACGACGGCGTCGAACTACCGGCTCGACCAGGGCGCGACGGTGAGCGCGGCGGTCGTGGGGTCGGGACCGGACACGGTCGTGTTGGCGACGTCGACCTTGGGCCTGGGTGTGACGTACACGCTGACGGTGAACAACGTGCGGGACCAGGCGCAGGCGGCCAACCTCATCGCCGCGAACTCGCAGGTGAGCCTGACGGTGGTCGAGTACACCCCCAGCGACGTGGGCAGTCCGCCCCTGGCAGGCACCGCGACGCCGGTGGCGGGTGGTGTGGACGTGACGGGCAGCGGGGACATTGGCGGGACCGCGGACGCGTTCCAGTTCGCGTGGCAGCAGCGCACCGGCGACTTCGACGAGCGGGTGCGGTTGGCGGCGTTCACGCCGACGGATCCTTTCGCGAAGGCGGGCTGGATGGCGCGCGAAGGTTTCGAGCCAGGCAGCCGGTTTGTGGCAGCGCTGGCAACCCCCGCGACGGTGGGGTGTTTCCTGATGACCCGGAGCACGCCGAATGCGGCCGCGACGCGCTCGGGGTACTTCCCGGCGAACTACCCGGCGACGTGGCTGCGGCTCCGGCGGGCGAGAAACAGCTTCACGGCTTACGCGAGCTACGACGGCGCGGCCTGGACGGAACTGGGCAGCACGACGTTGACGCTGCCGGCGACGGTGTACCTCGGGCTGGCCGGGTCGAGCCGGGACGCTGCGAGTGTGGCGACGGCGGCGTTTCGGGACGTGGGCCCGGTGAGCGGGGCGACCGTGGTGCCGTACGTGTTGCGTGGGGAGACGTTGGGACCGTCGAGCCGGATGACCCCCCTGGTGATCAGCGAGATCATGTATCACCCGGCGGAGGGGCGGGGCGGGGAATTCATCGAGCTGTACAACGCCGATCTGATCGCCCAGGACCTGACGGGTCACCGGATCTCGGGGAGCGTGGACTATGCGTTTCCGGAGGGATTGGCTCTGCCGGCCGGAGGATGGGTGGTGGTTGCGCGCGATCCCGCCCGCGGATGGGCTACGACGCCTGGGGGGACGGCTCTGCCGCGGCTGGCGGGTGGGGCGGTGTTGTTGGGGCCGTTTGCCAACACGAACAACCTGCCGAATGACGTCGGCACGGTGCAGTTGCGCAACCCGGAAGGTGCCGTGCTGCTCGAAGTGAACTACGGCAGTCGGGCGCCGTGGCCCGTGGCGGCGGACGGTGGGGGAGCGTCCTTGGTGCTGGCGCGCCCTTCCTTCGGCGAGGGCGATCCGCGGGCGTGGGCGGCGAGCGAAGCGATCGGAGGTTCGCCGGGGCGCGCGGAGCAGGTGCGGTTGAACCCGTGGGCCGAGGTGCGACTGAACGAGTGGCTGGCGCACACCGACGCGCCGGCGCTGGACTTCGTCGAGTTGTACAACCACAGCAACGCGGCGGTGGACCTCGCCGGGTGCGTGCTGACCGACGATCCCCAGACCAACCGGTTTCGGATCCCGGCGGGGACGGTGCTGACTCCGCGGGGCTTTGTGGCGTTTGACGAGAACCAGCTTGGCTTCCGGCTCAACGCCGCGGGTGAAGCCCTGTTCCTGTTCGACCCGGACGGCACCCGGGTGCTGGACGCGGTGGCCTTTGGCGCGCAGGAAAACGGGGTGTCGAGCGGGCGCTACCCGGACGGGGCGCCGGACTTCGGCCGGCTGATGAGCCCGTCACCCGGCGCGGAGAACGAGCCGTTCCGCGTGAGCGAGGTGGTGATCAACGAGATCATGTACAACCCCATTTCGGGCGACCCGCGCGACGAGTTTGTCGAGGTGCACAACCGGACCACGAAGCCGGTGGACCTGTCCGGCTGGCGGTTCACGGATGGCATTGACTTCCGGTTTCCCACCAACGCCGTGCTGCCGGCCGGGGGCTATGGGGTGGTCGCGAAGGACCGGCCACGGCTCCTGGCCAACCATCCGACGCTGAGCCCGGCGGTGGTGTTTGGGAACTTCGACGGGGCCCTGTCCAACGGCGGTGAACGGCTGGCCCTCGCCAAGCCCGACACGATTCTGGCCACGAATGAGTTCGGCCTCGTCGTCACCAACCGCATCTTCATCGAGGTGGACGAGGTCACCTACGGCACCGGGGGGCGGTGGGGCGAATGGAGCGACGGGCTGGGAAGCAGCCTCGAGTTGATCGACCCGAACAGCGACCACCGTCGCGCCGCGAACTG
The DNA here is from genome assembly GCA_027493615.1 of Verrucomicrobiota bacterium. Taxonomy (GTDB): domain Bacteria; phylum Verrucomicrobiota; class Verrucomicrobiia; order Limisphaerales; family J093; genus DSVZ01. Next base: position 276,170 of record JAOSKK010000023.1, on the reverse strand, counting down.
GGCGGACTCCGATGAGACTGCCAAGGCGCCGTGGGGGACGATCGAGTTCACCGGCCGGCTCGATCACGGCGATGGAGGTCCGGCCAACCGGCTCCAGCTCATGTTGCAGGGACCGGGCGAATGCCTGGTGGACGAGATCGAAGTGTTGCCCAGCGGCGGCGCCAACCGCTTGTCCAACCCGGGTTTTGAATCCGGCCTGAGCGGGTGGACCATCCAGGGGAACCATCGGCAAAGCGCCCTCGAACCGGGGGCCGGCACCGGCGGTTCGGTGGCCTTGCACGTGCGGGCCACGGGCCGCGGCGACACGGCCTGCAACCGCATCTTCAGCCCCATCACGCCTTCGTTGACCCCCAACTCGTTCGCCACGCTGCGGGCCCGGGTGCGCTGGTTGAAGGGCTGGCCCGAACTCCTGCTGCGCACGCGCGGCAGCTATCTCGAAGCGGCCGGGCGCATGGCGCTGCCGACCAACCTCGGCACGCCCGGCGCACGCAACAGCCGCGCGGTGGCCAACGCCGGTCCCGCCATCTTCGACGTCACCCATTCGCCGGTGTTGCCCTCTGCCGGCCAGACCGTGCTCGTCACCGCACGAGTCAGCGATCCCCAGGGGATTGCCGCGGTCCGCTTGCGACATCGGGTCGACCCCAACGCGACCACGACGTTGGTGGTGATGCGCGACGACGGGACCGGCGGCGATGAAGTGGCTGGCGACGGGGTCTACTCGGGGCGTCTGCCGGCGCAGTCGGCGGGACGGTTGGTGGCATTCCACCTCGAGGCCACGGATGCGCCGGCCGCCGGCGCGGCCACCACCCGGTTCCCGGCGGACCCGGCGCGCGAGTGTCTGGTGCGCTGGGGCGAGACGCAGCCGGTGGGCAACCTGGGCGTGTACCGGCTCTGGCAACGGCAGGCGGACTTCAACACGCTGCGCAGCCGCGAGCCGTTGGCCAACGACAACCTCGACTGCACCTTCGTCTACAACGACGGCCGCGTAATCTACAATGCCGCCATGCGGGCCAAAGGCAGTCCGTGGCACGGCGGCAGCGTCGGCGCCGATTACCTCTTCGCGTTCCCGGAGGACGACCGGTTCCTCGGCGCCCGCGACGTCGCGCTCGTCACCGTCGGCAACCTGGGCAACGACGACAGTGCCCAGCGCGAGCAGGCGGCGTTCTGGATCGGGCGGCAGATGGGGATCCCCACCCTGCATCGCCGGCACGTCTACTTCTTTGAAAACGGCGCCCGCAAACAGACCGTGTACGAGGACACTGAAGAGCCCAACGGCTTCTACGCCGACCGCCGCTGGCCGGACGGCCCGGACGGCGACCTGTACAAGATCGAGGACTGGTTCGAGTTCGATGACGGCGGCGGAAGCTTCACCTTCAGCCGGGACGCCACGCTCGAGAGCTTCACGACCACCGGGGGCGAGTACAAGCTCGCCCGTTACCGCTGGGCCTGGCGCAAGCGCGCCGTCGTGGATTCCGCCAACAACTACACCCACTTCTTCAACCTCGTCCGCGCCGTGAACGGCGCCGGCGGGACCCTCGTGCCGCAGGTCGAGAACCTCGTGGACATCGAGATCTGGATGCGCAACTTCGCGCTCCAGCACCTCGTGGGCAACTGGGACGCCTACGGCTACAACCGCGGCAAGAACGCCTACCTCTACAAGCCCGTCAACGGCCGCTTCCAGATGATCCCCTGGGACATCGATTTCGTCCTCGGCTCCGGCAGCGATGGTCCCACCACCGACATCTTTGGCTCGAACGATCCCGTCATCGCGAAGCTCTGGAACATCGCGCCGTTCCGCCGGGCCTACCTCCGTGCCTTCCTCGAGGCCGTCGCCGGGCCCCCTGCAGAACGCGCGGTTTGACCCGATCGTCGACGGCCGTTTTGCCGCGCTCGCCGCCAACGGGATCAACGTGGCGAACCCGCGGCCCATCAAGACCTGGGTCACCCAACGGCGCAACTACCTCGCCAACCGGATCGCCACCTTCGACACGCCGGAGTTCGTCATCACCTCGAACAACGGCAATCCCTTCGCCACCGACCAGCCGTTCGTCTCGCTCACCGGCGCCCGCGCCGCTCCTCGCCGCCACCCTCACCCTCAACGGGGCGCCGGTCCCCGTCACCTGGAACAGTGCCACCCAGTGGACCCTGACCGTGCCGCTGGCTGGACGCGAAAACCAGTTCGTGCTCGGGGCTCGTGACTCCCGCGGCCGCCCCCTCCCGGGCATGAGCGACACCATCACCATCCAGTACACCGGTCCGGAGCTCCCCTCGCCGGTGGGGAAGATCGTGATCAACGAGATCATGTACAACCCGCTCGTACCGCAGGCGGAGTTCATCGAGCTGCACAACCCCACGACCGCCAGCTACGACCTCTCGAACTGGCGGCTCAACGGCGTCGGGTACACCTTCCCGCCCGGCACGCTTCTGGGCCCCGGGGCCTTCGTCGTCATCGCGCAGAACCGCGACGCGTTCGCCGCGGCCTACGGCTTCGGTGTCCTGCCCCTGGGCGAGTTCCCCGGCGCCCTGCAGAACAACGGCGAACGCCTGAGCTTGATCCGCCCCGGCGCCACCCCGGCGGAGGACCTGGTGATCGCGGAAGTGCGGTACGAGAACGAACTGCCGTGGCCGCCGCAAGCGCATGGGCTGGGACCTTCCTGCAGCTCGTCGATCCGTCGCGGGACAACTGGCGCGTCGGCAATTGGGCCGCCGCTGCCGTCACCGACACCGTGCGCTCCACGCCGGGTCGGGCCAACTCCGTCGCCCAGTCCCTCCCCCGCCTTCCCCTTGCTGTTCCTCAACGAAGTCCAGCCCGTGAACCTCACCGGGCCGCGCGATCAGGCCGGCGACCGCGATCCGTGGGTCGAGCTGTATAACGCCGGCACCACCGCGCTCGATCTCTCGGGGTTCTACCTCACCGCTGACCTCACCCAGCTCACCGCCTGGGCCTTCCCCGCCGGCACCACCATCGGACCCAAGGAATTCCGGCTGGTCTGGACCGACGGCGAGCCCGGGGAATCCGTCCCGGGCGAACCGCACACGAGCTTCCGGTTGGCGCCCACGAACGGCACCATCGCCCTCGTCCGCCTCCAGGCCGGGGCACCCGCGGTCGTGGATTACCTCAGCTACCGCGATCAGCCCGACGGCCTCTCCTTCGGCTCGTACCCCGACGGCCAGGCCCGCGACCGGCGCCTGTTTCACCTTCCCACCCCCGGCGCCACCAACAACCCGGGCGCACTGCCCGTGACGGTGTTTGTCAATGAGTGGATGGCGAGCAACAGCGGCATCGTCCTCGACCCCGCCGATGGCGACCCGGACGACTGGTTCGAGCTCTACAACGCCGGGCCCACCACGGTGAATCTCTCGGCTTACACGCTCACTGACGACCTGGCGAACCCAGCCAAGTTTATCATCCCCAACGGCACCCTCCTCCCGGCCGGTGGCTTTCTCCTGGTCTGGGCCGACGAAGAGACCAACCAGACCGCGCCGGGCCATCTGCACGTCAACTTCCGCCTCGCCGCCGGCGGCGAGAGCCTCGGCCTCTACACCCCGGACGGGCAGCCCGTGGACGTCCTCACCTTCCCGGCCCAGTCGGACAACGTCAGTCAGGGCCGCTTCCCGGACGGTTACGCTGAGCCCTTCCTTTTCCTCGATGTGCCTACCCCCGGCGCGGCCAACGTGTTCGCGACGCTGAATCAGCCGCCCGTGCTCGGATCCATCGGCCCGCGCACCGTCGATGAAGGTCAGACGGTGACCTTCACCGCCACCGCCACCGATCCCGATGCCGGGCAACAGTTGACCTTTTCCCTCCTCGGCGCCCCCGCCGGCGCCCAGATCCACCCCGTCACCGGCGCCTTCACGTGGACCACCACGGAAACCGACGGACCGGGTGAGTTCACCTTCATCGTGCGCGTCACCGACAACGGGACACCACCGCGCTGGGACTCCGAGACCGTCACCATCGTGGTGCGCGAAGTGAACCAACCGCCTGCCCTGCTACCGCTCGCCGACCGCACCATCGACGAGGGCGACACCCTGGCGTTCTTCGCCGTCGCCACCGACCCGGACTTGCCACCGCAGACCTTGCGGTTCCGGCTCGAACCGGGGGCCCCCGCCGGCGCCACCATTGGCGAGACCACCGGGGAGTTCACCTGGACCCCACCGAAGACCAGGGGCCGGGCAGTTATGCGCTCACCGTGACCGTCACCGACAACGGCACCCCGCCGCGGTCCGCCAGCCGCAGCTTCCGCGTCACCGTCAACGAGATCGACAACCCCCGGTGTTTGAGCCCGTCAGCCTCCAAAGCGTCGAGGAACTGACGCCCTTCTCGCTCGCCTTGGTGGCCCGTGATCCCGACACGCCGCCGCAGACGCTCACCTTCACCCTGGTCTCCGGTCCGGGCGGCCTGCAGATCCACCCCGCCACGGGGCTGCTCACCTGGACGCCGACCGAGGCCCAGGGCCCGAACTCGTATAACGTCGTCGTGCGCGCCACCGAGGCCGGGCCCGCCGGCCGCTCCAGCACGCTGACCTTCTCCATCGTGGTCAGCGAACGCAACGAAGCCCCCACCCTCGCCGCCGTGCCGGACTTCACTGTCGCCGAGGGCACCACCCTCACCTTTACCGGCGTGGCGGCCGACACCGATCTTCCGCCGCAGCGACTCACTTTCAGCCTCGAGGGTGCCGCCCCGCCGGGGGCCAGCGTGGATCCGGACACCGGCGTGTTCACCTGGCGCATCGGCGACGATGCCGGCGCGAGCACGAACCTGCTCACGCTGCGCGTGACCGATGACGCCCTCGAGCCGAAGAGCGCTTCCCGGAGCTTCCGCGTGACGGTCCTCGCCCAGCCGCGCATCGTGCTCAACGAAATCCACTATCGCGCCGCCGCGGGAGGCGCGGAGTTTGTCGAGCTATACAATCCCTCCACGAACACGGCGTGGTCGCTGTCCGGCTGGCGGCTGACCGGCACCGCCTTCACCTTCCCCGCCAGCACAACGCTGGGACCGGACGCCTACCTGGTCGTGGCCCGGAACCGGACCGCATTCCTGGCCGCCTACCCGTCCTCACCCGCGCCGGTTCTGGGCAACTACATCGACCAACTCAGCGCGGACGGCGGGACGATCGAACTGCGGCGTCCCTTGACTGGCGGTGGTGAAGCGATCGTCAGCCAGGTCGCGTTCCGCACGCGCGCTCCTGGCCCGTGGCGGCGAACGGGACCGGCCCCTCGCTGCAGTTGATCGACGCCCGACAAGACACGCGTCGCGTCGCCAACTGGGCGGCGGTGACCGGCACCACCACCAACGCCCCGCGCAACGTCCTGCCTCTCGACGCCACCTGGCGTTACTGGCAGGAAGACGGCGATCCGGCGCCCGGCTGGACGGAGACCAGCTACAACGATGCCGCGTGGCCCCGCGGAGCCGCCCTGCTTTACGTCGAGAACGCGGATCTGCCCGGGCCCAAGAACACCCCGCTCACGCTCGGGCCGATGAGCTACCGCTTCCGGACCCGCTTCCCGTTCGATGGCAACCCCGACGGCGCCTCGCTCCAACTCCAGACGGTGATCGACGACGGCGCGGCCTTCTACCTGAACGGACGCGAACTCGGCTTCCGCCTCGGGCTTCCGGAGGGCGTGGTGCTCGAGCGCGACACCCCCGCCAGCCGCACGGTGGCCGACGCCATCCTCGAAGGACCATTCGTCATCCCCGTGGACAACCTGATCAGGGGCGAGAATGTCCTGGCCGTCGCCGATCCACCAGACCAACCCCGGCAGCTCGGACATCGTGTTCGGCCTGAGCGTCGATGTCCTTGAAGTGAAACGCGAATCCGCCACCCCCGGGTACGCCAACTCGGTGCGCGCCACGCTCGAGCCGTTCCCTGCCGTCCGGCTCAACGAGGTGCTCGCGAACAACGTGACCGGCCTCCGCGACCGGGCGGGTGATCGAGATCCTTGGGTCGAACTGCGCAACGCAGGCCCGGCTGCTGCGGCCCTGGACGGATGGTACCTGTCCGACAGCTTCACACAGCTTGACCGCTGGTCCTTCCCGCCCGGGGCCACGCTTCCCGCCGGCGCCTACCAGTTGGTCTGGGCCGATGCCGAACCCGGCGAGTCCACCGCCACCGAATGGCACACCAACTTCCGGCTGCCGGCCACCAGCGGGGTCGTGGTGCTCGCCCGCCGCCAGCTCGGCCAGGTCGCCGTCGTCGATTACCTCGAATACACCGGCCTCACCGCCGACCAGGCCTTCGGCTATGCCGAACCCGATGCCGCCAACCCCGTTCCCGTGATCCTGCCCGCGCCGTCGCCAGGCGTGCCCAACCCGGCCCACTCGCCCCTGGCACCCGTCATCGAGGAACTGACCGTGAATTCCACCGGTCAGTTCACGCTCGCGTGGACCGCGATCGCCGGCCGGACGTACCGGGTCGAGGCCAAGGCCGACCTTGCCGAGGCGACCTGGCAGCCGGTGGGCCAGGTCACCGCGGCCGGGTCTCGCGCCACCCTGACCGATCCCGCGAGTCGCGACCTGGCACGGCGATTCTATCGCGTGGTGCTCCTGCCGTAGGCCGCCGGAGGCAGATCAGGCTCGTGGTTCCTCCCTGTTGTTCCGCAAACACCTGACCGGACTTTCCTACCCGCCTCATTGGCCCGTCCCCGCCGCCGGCGAAGCCCGGTACTCTTTCAACAGGCGCATCACCTCATCGAAAATCTCGGCCGGCACGATCTTGCCGCGGATCTTCGGATACGCCTCCTCGGCCGCGACCCGCCACTCGGCTTCGAGCGCCGGCGGGACCGGCGTCACCTGCAGACCGCGCTTCTGCATCGCCACCACGGCTTCGGCAGCCTCCTTGCGGCTGTTGGCCTTGATCTCGCGACCCGCCTGCGCGGCGGCCTCGAGCATCGGCGTTCGCTGGGCGGCCGGGAGTTTTTCCCAGACGTCCTTGCGGATGATGCACGCCCCCACCAGCGGGGCCCAGTTGAGGTCGAGCATGTGGGGCGCGCGCGTGTCGGCCTGCGTGGCGAGCGCGAACACCGGCGGCATGGGCGCCGCTTCGATCAAGCCTGTCTGCAGGCTGGGCAGGATGTCCGCCGTCTCCAGCGGGATGGGCTGGAACCCGGAGGACTTGTAGATGTCGAGCATCTCGGGGTCGCCTGCCCAGGTGAACAGCTTGAGCTTCTTCAAGTCATCGGGACGGGTGACCGGTTTCTTGCTGAAGAACCGCACCCAGCCGGCGTCGGACCAGAACAGCACCACGAATCCTTTCCGCGCCAGCCGCTCCTCGAGCATCGGCTGCAGCTTCTGCCCCACATAGTCCACCTCGACGAAGTCCCGGAAGCCCATGGGGATGTTCTGCAGCCCGGCGACGTCGCGCTCGATCTCGGACAAGCCGATGGCCGTGAGCATCGCCGCCTGGATCGAGTTGACGCCCATGAGGCCGACGGTCTCGCTTTCGCCGCCGAGCTTGCCATCGGCGTACACCACGAGATCCAGCTTCCCGTTGGAGGCCTTGCGCCAGGCGTCGCGCATGGCCAGCAGGCTCTTGTGATACGAACTGCCCGTCGGCGCCAGCGTGGCCAGCTTGATCCGCTGGGCTTGCGCCACCAGGCTGCCCGCCACCACCGCGACCACGGTCGCCACGGCCCAACGCGGCCGCCACCACCTCAACAGCTTCACAACACGCATGTCAGTCTGACGTCAATTCGACCCGGGGGGTTCAGGGATCAGGAACAAATCTTCCCGCTTGGACTGGAGCCAACGCGCCCGCCGCTGCATCACGAGGTTCAACAGCCGCTGCTCCGGCACTGCGTCGGCATCGACGGCCAACGCCCGCTCGATCATCGCGTCAAACCCCGCCAGATCCTGCCGCGCCACACACACCGACTCGGCATACGAAACGTAAGGTCCCGCCTGGGCGCCCCGCCCCAGCACCAAGGCCCGCTCGAAGTGCTGCCGCGCCCGCGCCACCGGATCGCCTTCCGCTCCCTGCCGCGCCATCTCATACGTGATCAGGAAGCTGTGGATCGCGCCCTCGCCCCAGTCCGGATCCAGCACGAACGCCCGGTCAATCAACGCCTCGACCTGCGGCACATCCTTGATCAGGTTCGGGTCGTCTTTCGCCAGCGCGATCGCCGCGCCCCAGGACACCGCAGTCCAGTAAAGCAGCGGCACGTCGCGGCGCTTCGCCAGGGTCGCCCCGGCGGCCGGTTGCGCGCGCAACCGCTCCGTGAACCCCCGTGCCGCACCTCGAGCCCCCGCAACCCGTAGTCCCGCGCCCGCAGGTAGAGACGTCGGGCCCTGGCCCGCAGCGCTTCCGCCCGGGCGAAATCCTCGTCCTCGAGCTCGTCGGCATCCAGTTGCACGAACGCATAGGCGTACTGCGTAAACCCGCTGGCGGTGGCGAACAGCAGGCCCGCATGGCGCGGACTCTCCGCCAGCAGACTCTCCATGAGTTTCAGACTGAAAGGCACGGCCGCGCGGATCAACTCCGGATCGTCGTCGCTCGCAAACGTGGTGCCGCCGCTCGCCAGCGCATTGCCGACCTGGTTGACCGCGAACTTCCGCAGGGAGCAACCTGGCAGCAGCAACAACCCACCCGCCAGCACCCCGACCGCCCAGAGTCGCGCACGCCCGCCCACCGGCCGGCGGCAAGTCGAGTCAAACATGCCGCGACCGATACCACAGGCCGAGCACGCAGGCGAAGGGAAATCTACCTCCGTCCCTCGCGGTTCGCCGGGCCCGCAGCGCCGCGCAACGAGCGTCCTTCACCGCATCCGTTGCTCACGCCACCGTGCCGCCAGGACGCCCGCGATGGCCCCGCACAGATGACCTTCCCAAGAGACCGGACCGCGTTGCGGCAGCACGCCGTACACCAGCCCCCCATAAAGCGCCAGCACCAACAGCGCCACGGCCGCCGCGCGCCAGCTCCGCCGCAGCCAGCCCGCGGCCACCAGGTACGCCACCATCCCATAGATCAACGAGCTGGCGCCGATGTGCACCGCGCCGCCCCGCCCGATCAGCCACGTCCCCAAACCAGCCAGCGCCCAGATGATGGCCAGACTGGCCGATGGCCGGTAATGCCTGTCCGAAAACAGCAGCACCAGCAGGACGAAGCACGGAATCGCGTTCGCCATCAGGTGCGCCGCGTTCGCGTGCAGCAGCGGCCCGAAAAACACCCCCACCAGCCCCCACCCCGTTCGCGGCCGGATCCCCAACTCCCGCAGCCCGGGGAAAACCCCCACGGCCAAACCCATCACCATCAACACCCCCAGGAACGTCCCGCCAACCACCAGCGCGTTGTGCCAGTCGTTTCGCTTGGCCGTCATCGAGTCGTACCTCCCATGGCCTGTCCGCGGAGCGATTTCCCCGTCTCCCCGTCAAACCAGTGAACCCGACCCAGCGGCAGGCGCACCAACATCCCATCACCCGCCTTCAAATCAAGACCCGATCCCACCCGCGCCACCAACCGGTGCACCCCCAACCGCAGATGTACCCACACCTCCCCCCGGCGTCTCCTCCCACTCCTCCACCTCGGCCCGCACCCCGGGCAGGGTTCTCGTCTCGACCGCTTCCGCCAACTCGAGATCTTCCGGCCGCGCCCCGAGCGTCACGGCCCCTCGGCCCGGCCCGCCCAGCCTGCGCGCGATCTCCTCCGGCAGCCGGAGGCTGAGGGTCCCGGGCCCGCCATCTCCCGCGGCAAACACCGTCGAGCCCTCCTCCAGGCACAGCCGGCCGGGAAGGAGATTCATGGGCATGGTCCCCAGAAATCGCGCCACGAACACGTTGGCCGGACGTTCGTACAACTCGCGTGGCGGCCCCACCTGCTGCAACTCGCCCTCCCGCAACACCGCCAACCGCTGGCCCAGACCAAAGGCCTCCGCCTGATCATGCGTGACATGAATCACCGTCAGCCGCAGTTGCCGGTGCAGTCCGAGCAAGTCCCGCCGGAGTTGGCGTCGCATCGGACCGTCCAGCGCCGCCAGCGGTTCGTCCAGCAACAGGACCGACGGGCGCCGGACCAGCGCGCGGCCCAACGCCACGCGCTGACGTTCGCCTCCCGACAGTTCCCCGGCCGCCGTCGCTGCAGTCGGCCGAGCCCCAGCCACTCGCTCATCTCCTCGACCCGTCGTTCGAGCTCGGCTCGCGGGGTCCGCCGCAGCCGCAGGGGCAGCGCCAGATTCTCGAACACGTCCAGATGTGGGAACAGGGCCCCCCCCTGAAACACCAGGCCCACATCCCGCGCCTCCGGCGGTTCCTCCGTGCAGTCGCGACCCTCGATGAAAACCCGGCCCGCCGACGGACGATCCAGCCCGGCGATCAGCCGCAAGAGCGTGGTCTTCCCGCTCCCGGAAGGCCCCAGCACGGCCAGATACTCCCCTCCGCCACCTCCAGCGAAACCCCCGCCACCGCCGCCACCTCCCTCTCCTTCGCTCCCGGAAGGTCTTCCGTACACAGTCGAGTCGGATGCGGGCCATGTCAGGCAGACCCCAGCTTCCCCCTCTTCCCGCGGGTCGTCGAGCCCCGAAGTCCCGCCCTGCCCTCCTCCTCCCGGGATAACAGTCTCCTGGCGCACGGGGCCCGCGGCACCTCCTCCCGAGCGGCGCCGTGTTTGTCCGTCTCAGCCATTCCCCCTGGAGGGAGCAACCTGATGCCCCTTTGGCAGGATGCTCCATGCTGCACGCTGCCCGCCTCACCCGGGGCTGGCGGCCTGGGGACGGCCCCGAGACGGGCGAAGCACTACGGTTCTGCGTGAGGCCATTCTCAAGACAAGAAGACCGATTTCGTTCCGTTCGGCGCGGAGGGATTCCGCACTTCCGTGGGCAAGCCTCACGCAACCAACCCCACCGATTCAGCGTTCCCCGCCGATGGAACCTCCCTCGAACCCGTCCCCGGAACAGTCCGACCTCTCGCTCAATCTGCGGTCGCTTTGAATCTGCGGGGCCATTCCCCAGACCTTTCATCCCACCGATTCAGAGCCCCCGCCGATGGAACCTCCCCGAACCCGTCCCAGGTCCAGCCCACCCTCCTGCCCCATCTGCGGTCGCTTTGAATCTGCGGGACCACTCGCCGGACCTTCACCCCGCCGATTCAGAGCCCCCGCCGATGTGGAATCTGCGTCAAACCCGCCCCCGGAACAGTCCACCCTCTCGCCCCATCTGCGGTCGCTTTGAATCTGCGGGGTCATTCCCCGGACCTTTCATCCCACCGATTCAAAGCCCCCGCCGATGGAATCTCCCTCGAACCCGTCCCCGGAATCGTCCACCCTCTGGCCCCATCTGCGGTCGCTTTGAATCTGCGGGGACTGGATCATCCCGCCCTCCCGGGTGGAATGACGAAGCAAGTCTCCAATGCTCGCTTGCCGAAGTTGATGGTCACCCCCATGCAAGGTCCAGATGTCGCAAATAGGTTTGGAGTACCGCGCGGTCGGCGGCCTGCCGCCTTTCACGCAAGGCGTTCACCAGAAGCGCGCACCGACTGGCTACGACCAGACATTGTGTTCTCGACTCTTTGCGCGCAATACCTTCAGTCTGTCGAATGGGCACCATAGGATCCCGTTCAGTGTTCATCCCCTTGGCAGCCAGCTCAGCCACGAGTAAGCCACGATAGGTCGTACTCCGATAGCCAAGACCATGCTCTCGCACCACATTCTCAACCGCCAAGCCAAGCGCATCGACGAGGGCAGCATCACGGACCCACGCCGGTGCGGACTGAACCCAGCCAACCCGTTCGAACGTACACACAGGTGGGGTGAACACCACGCGCCGTGTGACAAGGCTTTCCTTGCCGAAATCGAACAGCAAACCCGCGCGCATGCGCCAGAACTTGATGTAACAGATGGTCTGGAGCAGATGCTCGGGGGCGAAGTCATCCCAAAGAACCTTCAGTTCGAGGACCAGCTCGTCGCTAACAAGGATGTCCGCCTCGAAGTTGTCCGCCAGAATCCCGTGGTGCATCAAGTGACCCTTTGGCTTGAAGCGATGTGGCACACCGGCCTTCTCCAACTTCGCGGTCATCAGCTCGTGGTACAGGATCTCGTCCAGACCCGGTCCCAATTCCCGGTGACACTCCATCGCCAAACCAATGGCTCGGTAACTCAGCCAATCCTCGACCTCCTTCATGGCGGCGGAGGGTAGCTACTGCCACGTGAGATCTCCAGCCTGAAGTCCAAATCATCTCGCGCCCCCCGTTGCGGCATCCACCGTCGCTTTGAATCTGCGGGACCATCCCCACACTTTTCTCCCCGCCGATTCAGAGCCCCTGCCGATGGAATCTCCCCCGAACCCGTCCCCGGAACAGTCCACCCTCTCGCTCAATCTGCGGTCGCTTTGAATCTGCGGGGCGACTCCCCGAACCTTTCATCCCGCCGATTCAGAGCCCCCGCCGATGGAACCTCCCTCGAACCCATCCCAGGTCCAGCCCACCCTCTCGCCCCATCTGCGGTCGTTTTGAATCTGCGGGACCACTCCCCGTACCTTTCATCCCGCCGATTCAGAGCCCCCGCCGATGGAACCTCCCTCGAACCCATCCCAGGTCCAGCCCACCCTCTCGCCCCATCTGCGGTCGTTTTGAATCTGCGGGACCACCCCCGGACCTTTCATCCCGCCGATTCAGAGCCCCCGCCGATGGAATCTCCCCCGAACACGTCCCCGGAATCGTCCACCCTTTGGCCCCATCTGCGGTCGCTTTGAATCTGCGGGTCCATTCCCCGTACCTTTCATCCCGCCGATTCAGAACCCCCGCCGATGGAACCCACCTCGAACCCGCCCCCGGAACAGTCCGCCCTCTCGCCTAATCTGCGGTCGCTTTGAATCTGCGGGGCCATTCCCCGTACCTTTCATCCCGCCGATTCAGAGCCCCCGCCAACGGAATCTCCCTCGAACCCGTCCCAGGTCCAGCCCACCCTCCGCCCAATCTGCGGTCGCTTTGAATCTGCGGGTCCATTTCCCGTACCCTTCACCCCGCCGATTCAGAGCCCCCGCCGATGGAACCTGCCTCGAACCCGTCCCAGGTCCAGCCCACCCTCCTGCCCAATCTGCGGTCGCTTTGAATCTGCGGGTCCATTCCCCGTACCCTTCACCCCGCCGATTCAGAGCCCCCGCCGATGGAACCCGCCACGAACCCGTTCCAGGTCCAGCCCACCCTCCTCCCCAATCTGCGGTCGCTTTGAATCTGCGGGGCCATTCCCCGTACCCTTCACCCCGCCGATTCAGAACCCCCGCCGATGGAACCTGCCTCGAACCCGTCCCAGGTCCAGCCCACCCTCTGGCCCCATCTGCGGTCGCTTTGAATCTGCGGGTCCACCCCGGACCTTTCATCCCGCCGATTCAGAGCCCCCGCCGATGGAATCTCCCTCGAGTGGTCAACGACAATTATTGGTGGCCAACTGGCGACAATTAGAAGTGACCAGTGGTTTGGGGGTAGGTTTTTCATTGCCTCATGGGTCTCCGGCTCTCAGGGCTTCAGGGCAATCCCCTTCGGTGGAACGGAGGCTGCGGCCGCCGGCAACGAAAGGCTGTCTAACAAAAGAAGGCGGCGGGCTCGAAAGCCCGCCGCACTTGCCTCAAGCCCGCCGAAGGGCCCGACGTCATAACGGAGACGCCCTGGATCAGGACCGGGGCAGAATCACCGCGTCGATGACGTGGATGACGCCGTTGTTCGCCACCAGATCGGCCTTGGTGACCCGGGCGTTGTCAACCATCACCGCCCCTTCCTTGACCTTGATCTCGACCTTCTGGCCCTGGGCCGTCTTGGCCTGTCCCGGCTTCACGTCCGCGGCCATCACCTTGCCCGGCACCACATGGTACTTGAGTACGGCCACCAGCTTGTCGCGATTCTCGGGCTTGAGGAGGTTCTCCACGGTCCCGGCAGGCAGCTTGGCAAACGCCTCGTCCGTCGGCGCAAACACCGTGAACGGACCTTCGCCCGACAGGGTCTCGACCAACCCGGCGGCCTTGACCGCCGCAACCAGGGTCTTGAACTGCTCGGAACCGCTGGCCAGCGCCACGATGTTCTTCGACGACGTGCACTCGGCCGCACCGGCGACTTTGTCGGCACTGCAGGTGCCCGCAAGGATCGGAGTGCTCAGGGCGGTCGCGGCCGCCACCAACGCCACAGTGAGGTTTCGGATGTTTCTCATGATCTCTGCTTTCTCAGGTTTCGGTTTCAAACTCGGTCTCGGTTCACGCCGCCCACCAAGGCGGCGCGACCGGAAAATGCACGCAGAACCCGCATTGTCAAAAATATGACTAACTTTTTTATTAGACACAAGATTGAACAAACATCCCAGTCCGTTGTCCCTGGCTGCCTTTGATCTCTTGGCACGCTGCAGCGTGGAGAAGTTCGAGGGTTCGCCACACAGCCAGCGGAGCCGGTCGGTAAGTCCCGACAGGAAAGGAAATGGGCGCTTCAGTGCGGGCACACTCGACCCGCCCTTGCGAGAGGTTGCCGTGCCAAACCCCGGCTCAACGCGCGCCGGCCCAGAGCCGGCCCACCAGCCGCACCAGGCCCGCGGCGCACCCGCCAAACACCAGCAACAAGACGAACCCTTGCCCCGTGCGGCCGAACAGGAAGCTGCCAATACAGAACAGACCCGACCACACCGCCACACACCCGAGCACCCAGCCCAACATGGCCCGCGGGATACTGTCGGCCGATTCGGCGACCCCGGCCTCCTGATGATAGCCTTGCCACCCTGCGACGGGCGGCCGCACCAGCTTCACAAAACGCACCAGCGTGGCGCGGTCGGTGGGCTGGGTCGTGTACGCGGCGATCAGCCAGATGACAGTCGTGGCCCCCACGGTGACCACCAGCGGCCAGGGGTCGGCCAAGCCGTACCCGTTCTTCTTGAGCACGAACAGCACGACCGACACAACGAAGGACCCGATCATGGCCGCGATTTCGGTCCAGGCATTGATGCGCCACCAGAACCAGCGCAGCAGGTAGATCAGCCCCGTGCCGGCCCCCACCTGCAAGAGCAGGCCAAACCCTTCCTTCGAGCTCTCGATGAACCACGTCATGGCGCTCGCCACCACCATCAGCAGCACCGTGGTCACGCGTCCCACTGCCACGTAGTGACGCTCGCTCGCGCCCGGCACCAGGAAGCGCTGGTAGAAATCATGCACCAGATAGGAGGTCCCCCAGTTCAGGTGCGTGATCATCGTCGAGACGTACGCCGCCAGCAGCCCGGCGATCATGAGGCCCAGCCAGCCGGTGGGCAGGAACTTCATCATGGCCGGGTAGGCGATGTCATGCCCCAGCAACGTGGGGTCCAGCCGAGGAAACGTCTCCCGGATCGAGCTCAGTTCCGGGTAGATCACCAGCGAGCACAGGGCCACGAGGATCCACGGCCAGGGTCGCAGCACGTAATGCGCGAAGTTGAAGAACAACGTGCCGGCCAGCGCGTCCCGCTCTGATTTCGACGCCAGCATGCGCTGGGCGATGTAACTGCCCCCGCCCGGCTCCGCTCCCGGGTACCAGACCGACCACCATTGCACGGCCAGCGGGATGATGAAGATCATCAGGGCCAGTTCCCAGTTGCCAAAGTCCGGCACCAGGTGGAGCACCGCGGGCATCTGGGTTTCCAGCTTCTCGACCAGGCCGCCCAGCCCGCCGATCTCCGGCTGTTGGAGGGCGAACCACGCCAGCGCGAACGCACCGGTCATCGCGATGCCAAACTGGATCAGGTCAATGACCAGCACACCCCACAACCCGGAGCTGGCCGCGAACACGATGTTGAACACCGCGCACACCACCAGCGTCTGGGTGCGCGGCCAGCCCAGCACGACGCCGGCAATCTTCGCCGCCGCCAGGTTCACGGTGGCCATGATCACGCAGTTGAAGAACAGCCCGAGATACACGGCGCGAAAGCCCCGGACCGCGCTCGCCGCCTTGCCGGCGTAGCGCAGTTCGTAGAACTCGAGGTCGGTGAGCACCCCGGACCTCCGCCACAGCCGGGCGTAGAAGAAGACGGTGGCCATTCCGGTCAGCACAAACGCCCACCACATCCAGTTGCCGGCCACCCCTCCCTTGTCCCGCACGATATCCGTCACCAGATTCGGCGTGTCCGCGCTGAACGTTGTCGCCACCATCGACACCCCCACCAGCCACCACGGGGCGCTCTGACCCGATGCGAAGAACTCGGACACGCTCTGACCAGCCCGCCGCGCGAACATCAGGGCAGGGATGAAACACACGGCCAGCGAGGCCGCGACGATGATCCAGTCCGTCAGCGTGACATGCATAGGCGAGGGGCACCCGCCGCCGGACCCGGCTGCGTCCCTCGCCGCCGGGCGAGGGACAACACGCGGCTGCGGCGGGGGATCGTCGGTCGGTTCGGGGCAGGCACGCGCCTTTCCTAATGGGAAGGCTGCGCGGTGCCAAGCCCGAAGCGCCGCCGGAGAAATCGCTTTGCCTCGCGAACGTCCCCCGCCATGCTGCGCGGCGCCGATCATGACCACCGACCACGTGAAAGTGCCGGGCAAGAAGCGACGCGATTGTCCGGCATTGCAGACGTTCATCAGCGCAGCCGACTGCGGCCGGCAACGCGGCAGCCAGCTCGCCTGCCCCGCCCACTGTCCGCACTTCCCCTTCGGCACGGCTGCGCCGCCCGAGACCTGGACCCGGCTCGAACTCGAGTGGGTCACCAAGGCCCTTCGGTTCCTCAGCGACCGGCTCGGGCGCGATGCCCTGCAGGCCCGCTTGCGCCAGTGCGAGCCGCCGGTTCAGGACCAGGTCACCAAGGTCGAGGGCGCCGTGCTCCAATTGGTGATGATGCACCTCATGGTCGAGCGTGACGCCGAGGGGCGCCCCCGCGGTCGAGGTCTGGGAGGCGGCGGGCTTTCCCGGCCTGAACAACGACGAACGGGTGATGACGGCTCACCGGCGCCACGCCCGGGCCACCGTGGTCGAGGTGGAGCGGCACCTGGATGCGCACTCCTTTCTGGCCCGTGATCGGTTCGAACCGGACCGGCCACCCTTCCTCGTGTTCAACCCGGGCCTCAGCCGCGGAACCGCCCGGTTCGCCCGCCTCCTGACCTACCTGACGCACTACCCGCATTTCGCCCGGCTGAGCGTGCCGACGTTCGAGGTTCCCCACCATCTCTGGACGGACTGGGAAAGCCGGGTACGTGCGGAACACGCCACCGCGGCCGCCACGGCGCCGGGCCTGACGTTGAAGGACTTCCTCAGCCGGTCCTTCGCGCACGGTGTCGAGCTGATCGTGGCCGCGCGGCAGACTTACAACGAGCGGTTAATCAATCAGATGGACATGCACGAGTGCCTGGCTGCCTACAGCTACCGGGTGCCGCGGGACGAGATCGAGGCGGTATTGCGCGAGAAGCCGGAATTCCGGGCCGAAACGCCCCAGGCCGAGAGGGCGTTCGCCCAACCGCTGGCGGCCTACCAGTGGCTGCGTCTCGGCGAATCCGCGGCACTCGAGGAGGATCTGCGCGGCTCGGTTCACCTGGACAAGCAGGTCGAAGGAGTTGGGACCGTGGGCAAACTGCGGTTTTATCCGGAAAGGCTGGTGGTCGAGACCCTCTCGAAGGCCAAGCACGCCTTTGCCCGCCGCCAGCTCGAGCGTTATCTCGAGGGCCGGATCAGTTTCGAGGAAGAAAGCGTGGTCAATCTGACGGAGGTGGTTGCCGACCGTCACCGTCAGGAGGCCACCGTGGGCCTTGCCCAGCAGGCTCTTTTCCCGGAGACCGCACCCTCCGCACCGCCGAAGCAGAGCCCGGCTCCGGCCGCTGGGGACGGGAGGGGACCGGTGGCACTCGAGGCCTTGCGCGTGGCGCACGAGCGGAAGTGCCAAACCCTGCTGGAGACCGCGGTTCCGGCCTTGGGCGGCAAGTCACCCCGCGACGCCGCCCTGGATCCGGCGCTGCGACCCCTCTCGTCGACTGGATCAAGACGCAACTCCATTACTTGGACCGGCAAAACCGCGAGCAGGGAACCGACTTCCGGCTCGACGCGGTGCTCGACGTCCTGGGTCTCCCGGAACTGAAGTGACGGCAAACGGCAAAACGTTGAAAGCAAAACCGTTTGACTTGGCGCCGCCCGCATCAATAATCGCACTCACGCGTCCTGCCCGATGGCCAAGCTTGTAGTCCTGACTGAAGGGTTCGCCGGTGCCGTTCTGGAACTGAAGGCCGAGCGAACCACTGTGGGGCGACTGGAAGACAATGCCTTCCGGCTCGCCGAGGCTTCGGTGTCGGGCCACCATTGCGAGGTGTGGTTGGACAGCGGCCAGGTCCACGTCAAGGACCTCAACTCGACCAACGGTACCTTCGTCAACAACCAGCAGGTCAAGGAGGCGATCCTGAAGCCGGGCGAAACGCTTCGTCTGGGTCAGATCGAATTGCGCCTCGAGAATGGCACTCCTCCCCCGCTTCCGCCGCTCCCGCCCCGGCGCCTGCCGCCAAGAAACAACAGGCGCACACCATGCCGATTGGCGGGGTGAAGCTCGATGAACTGGAGAACCCGGGCAAGCCTGTGGGCACGGCGTTCGTCAAGAAGAGTGATAAGCTGAACAAGATGATGTTGGTCGGCTTCCTGGTGTTGGGGGTGATCATCATCGGCCTGATCCTCTACTCGATCTTCCGCGTCTGAGGCGGGTTACGCGGCCGGTGCTTCCTTCAGCCACCGCGCGACATCCGGTGCCGCGTACGTGATCAGCAGGTCCGCGCCCGCCCGGGCAATGGCCAGCAGGCACTCGAGCGTGACGGCCCGTTCATCCAACCACCCCTGCGCCGCCGCGGCCTTCACCATCGAGTACTCGCCGCTCACCGCGTAGGCGGCCGTCGGGCAGCCAAACTCCGCCTTCACCCGCCACAGCACATCCAGGTACGCGAGCGCCGGCTTCACCATCACGATGTCCGCCCCCTCCCGCAGGTCGAGCGCCACTTCCCGCAAGGCTTCCTCCGGGTTCGTCCCCGCCATCTGATAGCTCCGGCGATCCCCGAACTGCGGCGCGGATTCCGCCGCCTCCCGGAACGGACCGTAGAATGCCGAGGCGAACTTGGCGGCATAGGCCATGATGGGGGTGTCGTTGAACCCGGCCCGGTCCAACGCCGCCCGAATCGCGCCCACCCGCCCGTCCATCATGTCGCTCGGGGCCACCAGATCCGCTCCGGCCTCAGCGTGACTCACCGCCGACCGCGCCAGCAGATCGAGCGTGGGGTCGTTGAGAATGCGCGCCCCCTTCGGTCCCTTCTCGACCACGCCGCAGTGACCGTGACTCATGTATTCGCAGAGGCAGACGTCGGTGATCACAACCAGCGACGGAAGCTCCCGCTTCAACCGCCGCACGGTCTGTTGCACGATGCCGTTGGCGGCGTACGCCCCCGAGGCCTTGGCGTCCTTCCGCTCCGGGATTCCGAACAGGAGCACCGCCGGCACGCCCAGCTCATGTGCCCGCCGGGCGTCTTCCACCAGTTCATCGGGCGACAACTGGAAGACGCCGGGCATCGAGGCCACCGGGCGCCGGAGCTTGCGGCCGGCGCGCACAAACAGCGGCAGCACCAGTTGGTCCACGCTCAGCCGCGTCTCGGCCACCATCCGCCGCAACACCGCCGATTGTCGCAACCGTCGGGGCCGGTAAACCGGGAACTGCCCCAAAGCTCCAGCATTCATGCGGCGAGTCTAGAAGCCCCGCGCGGCCTGCAAAGATTAAACCGCCCCGACCGGCCCGCGCGCCGTCGTCGCGGGGGAATTCGGGCTTGCTTCCGAGTGCCTCGGTTACGCTAAGGTGACGGCCGGATGAACGTGTGGGCTTACATCGATCCCGGCTCCGGCCTGCTGATCTGGCAGGCGGTGGTCGCTTTCTTCGTCGGATTGGTGTTCTACCTCAAGCAAACCCGGGAATGGCTCTTCGGGCTCTTCCGCAGGTTGTTTCGAGGCAAGAGCCATTCGGACGCGGCCGCGAAGCCAGGCCCCCTGCCCCCTGAGCCCCACGGAAGATGACCCGGCCCGTGGTCTCGTTTCGCGACCCGGCCGGCGCCTGCTGCGTTCTCCCGAACCGGGTCCTCCGCGGGGTGTCCGCCGCGGCACGGGATGAGTTCGAAGCCTTCCTCGGTTCTCCGACCGCCGCCGCGCTGGAGCAACGCGCCCTGATCCTCTCGACCCGTCGTCTGACACCGCAGGAGCGCCAGGCGCTGGCGACCGATCCGTCGATCCCGCCCGGCTGGCTTCCGGCCGATCCGGCTGCTGCGCTCTTCGAACACCCCCGCATCCCTTTCCCCAGCTATCCGCATGAGTGGCCGCCCGAGATGCTCTGGGAAGCCGGCCGCCTCACGCTCGAAATCGCCCGCCTCGCGCTGGCCGGGGGCTGGGGGCTCAGGACGCCACGCCGCTCAATATCATGTTCCAGGCCGGGCAGGCCGTGCTGATCGACCTGCCCTCCTTCGAGCGACGCGCTCCCGGCGATGCCGTGTGGCGACCGTATGCCCAGTTTGTTCGCACTTTCCTGCTGCCCCTCCTGGCCCATCGCCTCTGGGGCGTGCCCCTGGCCGACGTCTTCCTGAACCGGCGCGACGGGCTCGAGCCGGAAGAGGTCTACGCCCACTGCGGTTACCTGACGCGGCTGCGGCCGCCGGTCCTGAACCTGGTCTCGGTCCCCACCTGGCTGAGCCGGTCGTCCCGCAAACCCGCGACCACGCTCTACGAACCCCGCCCCACCGCGCCCGACAAGGCCCGCTTCATTGTCGAGTCGCTGCTCGGGCGTCTGACGCGGTCCCTGGAGCGGCTCAAGCCGGTTCGCCGCGGCCGAACCGCCTGGTCGGACTACATGCAGACGCACAGCTATCGCGGCGAGGCTTTTTGCGGCCAAGGAGGACTTTGTTGAGCGAGCGTTGAAGACGGTGCGTGCCAGGAGGGTCCTGGACATTGGCGCCAACACGGGCCATTTCAGCGCGCTCGCGGCGAAGGCCGGGGCGGCGGTGGTGGCGCTCGACCTCGACCCGGTCTGCGTGGGCGCGATCTGGCAGCGCGCCCAGGCCGAGCGGCTCGATCTCCTCCCCCTCGTCCTGAATCTCGCCCGCCCGACCCCGGCGGTGGGCTGGCGCAACCGGGAATGGCCGGCGTTCCTTGAGCGGGCCAACGGCGCGTTCGATTGCCTGCTGATGCTCGCCGTGCTCCATCACCTGCTGGTCACCGAGCGCATCCCGCTCGACGAAGTCATCGACCTCGCCGCCGAGCTCACCACCGATGCTGTGGTCCTGGAGTTCGTCGATCCGGCCGACGAGATGTTCCGTCAACTCACCCGGGGCCGTGATCACCTGCACGCCGCGCTTACGCCCGCCGTGTTCGAGGCCAGTTGCCAGCGCCGCTTCCTCATCGCCGATGCCGCGGACGTCCCGGGGTCGCGACGGCGACTTTACCTGCTCCGGAACCCGACCGCCGCCGCGTGAAGGACCTCGCCGCCGTTGTGGCCACAGACGCCGTCGCCCCGGTCCCGCACGGGGCCCGCGACGCCACCCGTCGTGGCGCGAAGCACCTCCTGTTCGCGTTCTCGCTGGCGAATCTCGTGCTCGCGGGTTCCTGGTTCCCGCTGCTCTCCGATGCCGACCACGGCTACTTCAACAAGACACGAGTCGATGGGCCCTCGCTGGCGGCGCTCCTCCTCAACCTCTTCGGGATGACCCTTCTGTTTTGGGGTGCCACGTCTTTCGTGAACCGGACACCGAAGGCCGGCCTGCGCTTCGCCGGGCACCTGGCGTTCTTGCTCGTCCTGCTGATCCCCATCGATTTTGCCCGGTCCAATCTTCTGGGCATACCGGACTTTCGAATGGTGGCCTGGGCCAGGACGCCGCTGGGCTGGCTGGCCGCCGGCCTTGTTGCCGGCCTGGTGTGCTGGCAGCACCTTCGCGTGGCCCGGCTCCTCGCGGTCGGCGTCGGCCTGCTTTCGCCGCTGGCCCTTTTCACCCTCGCCCGCGTCCTCCTGCTTCTCCTCGGCGTCACTCACCTCCGACAACACGCCGAAGATCCGGCCCGCGCACCGCTGCTCCCTGTTCGGCCGGACCTCCCCCGCGTCGTGTGGCTCGTGTTCGACGAACTGGATCAGCGGCTGACGTTTGAGCGGCGACCCGACTCCGTATCTCTGCCTGCGCTGGCGGAACTCAGCCGTCAGGCATTGGTTGCGACCAACGCCTACCCGCCCGGCGACGCCACGGTGATCTCGATGCCGGCCCTGATCACCGGCATCCCCCTCGCCACTGTGAAGGTTGCCGGTCCTTCCGAGTTGGACCTGACCCGTGAAGCCGACGACGAAACCGTGCCTTGGAGCCGCCAGTCCTCCGTCTTCTCCCGCGCCCGCGCCCTCGGTGCGAACACCGCCCTCGTGGGCTGGTATCATCCGTATTCGCGCCTCCTCGCTCCCGCTTTGAGCTACTGCGAGTGGCAGCCGCTGCCGTCCTTCGACCCGGTGGGCGCTGATCGATTCTCCGTGGCCTTGGGCCGGCAATGGCAGAACCTCCTCCAACCCGTTCACCTTCGCCGGTTGTTCATCGACATCTGCCAGTCGGGTGATCGCCAAGCCCAGGCGTTGGCTGCCGATCCGACCTACCAGGTCATGCTGCTGCATCTGGGCCCGCCCCACAAACCGGCGGTGTACCTGGCCGCCGAGGACCGCTTCACACCCTGGGGGGTCCCGAAGGTCCCCGGTTACTTCCAGAGCCTGATGCTCGTTGACCGCATCATCCAGCGCACGCGCGCGGCCATCCGGCAGGCCGGCCTCGACTCACGAACCTGGCTCATTGTCAGCTCGGATCATTGGTGGCGCGAAGCGGAGGTGCACGACGGCCACCTGGACCATCGGGTCCCCTTCCTCGTGTGCCCTCCGGGTGGCCACGCCGGTGAGAACTTCGCCGGCATCCTCAACACCGTCGTCACCCACGATCTGATCCTCGCCATCCTCCAGCGCGAGGTGACCGATGTGGCCTCCGTCCGGCAGTGGCTCGAACCCCGTCAGTTGCCGGCGCCCCCGGCCTACCGTTACCGGCACAGCGAGCAGTAGATGGCCGTGTAATCCCGCGCCACCGCCGTCGCACTCCTCCGCCGCACGCTCTCCCGAATCAGGGCTGCCGGGGCCATCATCGCCTCGCCCCGGGCGATCCGCCCGAGACACCGCGCCAGCCCCGCCACATCGTCCGGCTCGAAGAACAGCCCCGTCTCCTCATTCCGCACAATGTCCACGTTCCCCCGCTGGCCGTGACGACCGCCGGCAAACCCAGGGCCAAAGCCTCGATCAAGGCCACGGAACACGGCTCGTTCAACGAGGGCAACACAAACCACGCGGCCGTCCGCAGCGTCTCCTCGACCGCCAGCGATAACCCGTGGAAGACGCAGGTCCCCTCGAGCTGATGCCGCGCCACGAGGGCCTGCAGTCGCCGCTCGTAACGCTGGCAGTCCGGCGTGTTTGGCGCCGTGCCCCAATGGTGAAACTCCAGGCGCGCGCGCTCCGCCGCCGGCAGCCGCCCCATCGCCTCGAGCAACACGTGCCACTGCTTCCACTCGACTAGATTGCCCAACCCCACCAGCCGCAGCCGATCGCCGGGTCCCGCCGGCCGCCGCTCCGCCAGCGGTCGCTCGAAGAAATGATCGGCACAGCACTCCGACACCACCCGCAGGTTCGGATCGCCGAGATCCAGCCCGTAATGCCGCGCCATGTTCGGCGTCAGCACACAGGTGATCAGCCGCCGGCGACGCGCCCCCCAACGATACATGCCGCGGCGCCGGGCAAAACCGTGGTTGGTGAAGACCATGCGCCGCCGCCCGACGGTGGTAAGGTACTGGGTCATCACGAAGGACCCCCGCGTGTGGGCGTGCAACACGTCGAAGGGCTCGCGGCGCAGCACGGCCCGCAGTTCGGGCAACGCGCGGATCGCCCCCAGGCCAGGGCCAGGTGACTCGGTGAATCCTGAACCAGATGTTGGCTGACGAAGTAGTGAAGGGCGGGTTGCCGCAGTTCGCGATACGCCCGGTTGACCAGCACCCGGTGCTCGTACCCCTGGCCCGCCGTCACGGTCTGCAGATTCCGCAGAACCGTCAGTATGCCCCCGCTATCCTCCGTCGCGCCCAGCAAGTGCAGTACTCTCATCATGACCGGCCGGCGGCGGCTGGCCGGTCATCCCGACATGTTACCGCCCCGCCACCAGCGCCGGCGCATCCTGGGGTGCGGCAGCGGGATGGGGCAAGCCGTTTTGCCTCGCGTCCTACCCCGCGCGCCGGCGTGGGTTCAACCGTGATTGCACCCGCAGCCGGACAAGTTGGCGGGGGCGTTGGTCGCGGGTGCCGCCATCCGCTCGAAGGTCACCCGCCAAGTGCCGTCGTCGAGGAGCTCGGGCTGCGCTTCGAAGCCTTGTTGACCCAGTTTCGCATAGAGAGGCACCGGTTCGAAGGGCACGAGCAACACCAGGGACTGGCCCACCCCGACCCGGGCGGCGGCGTCTTCGATGGCACCGCAGGGCGACTCGCCCCGGGCCAGGAGCAGGCGCACGTCCAGCGTCACGGCTCCGGGATCGTTCGGGTGCGGCGCGGCGTCAGAGGCCGGGAGGGTTTCATTCATGGTTTCCGTCAGCACACTGTTCATGGCCGGAGCCTGACACACCGGCCCGGTCGAGGCTTTGATGCCGATCAACGAAACCTGAGAGTGCCCGCCTCTCCCCCGTAGGAGCCGACGTCAGGAGGCTCTGGCAGAGTCTCGTAACCTCGACTCCTACCGTGCCGACGCAGAGGGCGCCGCCAGGACAAACAGGTCCTCCGGGCGCAAGTGCACCGCGAGAGGATCCCCGACCCGGCGTAGCGCCTGGGGATTCTGCTCGAAAGCCTTGACCGGCGTACCGTCCGCGAGTTCGAGGCGGTACTGCTCGATCTCTCCGAGATACGTCACCTGCCGCACCTTGGCCGTCAGCGCGTTCGGCAGGCCAGCGCCCATCCGCACCGCTTCCGGCCGGAACCCCACCCAGACGGGTTGGCCCGGCGGCAGGGCGCCCGGGCTGGCCGTCAGCAGTCGGCCGGCGCGCGTCTCGATCTCGCCGTGTTCCCCGGCGGCACCCACCACGCGGCCCTCGAGCCAGTTGGTCTCGCCCACGAACTCCGCCACGAACCGCGTGGCCGGCCGTGCGTAGATACCGCGCGGCTCGCCGATCTGCTCGACACCGCCTTCGCGCAACACGGCCATGCGATCGGCCATCGACAGCGCCTCTTTCTGGTCGTGGGTGACATACACCGTCGTGATGCGCGTCTCGTCGTGGATCCGCCGGATCTCCTCCCGCATCTCGAGCCGCAGCCGGGCATCGAGGTTCGACAGTGGTTCGTCCAGCAACAGCACATCCGGCCGCACCACCAGGGCACGCGCCAGGGCCACGCGCTGTTGCTGACCGCCGGAGAGCTGGTTGGGCGAGCGTTCCGCGAAGGCCTCCATCTGCACGACCGCCAGGGCCTCGGCCACGCGCTGGCGTCGCTCAGCGGCGCTGCAATGCCGTACCTCGAGGCCGTAGGCGACGTTCTGCGCCACCGTCAGGTGCGGCCACAAAGCGTAATTCTGAAACACCATCCCGGTGTTGCGCCGGTGGGGCGGCACGTCGTTCATCCACCGCTCGCCAAACCAGAGTTCGCCGGCGTCGGGCGGATAGAACCCCGCCAGCAACCGCAGCAGCGTCGTCTTGCCGCAGCCGGAGGGTCCGAGCAGGAAGAAGAGCTCGCGATCCTCAATCTCGAGCGAGATGTCCCGCAGCACGGGCGTGCGGTCGAACCGCTTCGAGACCTTTCGAATCGAGACGCGCATGGTCGGTCACCCACCGGGGCCTTCGCCGCCCCTTCGCACCGCCGTCAGGCCACGACGCCCCACGGCGCTCCGCGCCTCTCCCGGCCCCGTCAGGAGCCGACGGTACTTCTCCTGCGCCCAGGCCTGCCACTCGATCTTCTTTCGGTTGCGAAAGGCCGGGTCGCGCCAATCGCCCCGGGCCAGGCGCATCGCCTCGTCGGCCGTCAGAGGCATCCGCCCCAGTTCGGCTCTTTCGGCCGGCATCGCGCCCCGGCGAATCACCGCGCGCCAGGCGCCCCGCAACTCGGCGTGAGTATCCACCAACAGCGCCCCCGCCAGCGCGGCCACCACCTCGCGTCGGCCCCGCGCCGGGCCGGCGTCGTATCGGAACGACTGCGTGAGATCGAAGGGCGAGAACGCGATGTTGCTCACCTCCCGATACCGCCGATACAAGTCCGGCCGCACGGGCATGCGCTCGATGGCGTAACGCTCCGCGCCTTCGGGATGGCCACGGGGCAGATGCCAGAGCTTTTGTCCGGGTTCGCCCAGGACGAACTCGAGGAAGCGCTGCGCGGTCAACCGGTTGGGCGCGCCCTTCAACACCGCGATGCCGTCCGGACTGATGGCTGTGAAGTCCTCGGGCAGGACGAACGTGAGATTGGTGCGCCCCGCCCAGGCCACCTGACTGAACCCGTAGAAGTCGATGGCGAAACCATAGGCGGTTTCCCCGAGCGTGACTTCCTTGGCGGTGGAGGAGGACAACCGGTCGAACCGGGCGGTGTTGCCGGCGATGGCGGTGAGCAACTCCCAACCCCGCGCCCAGCCATACGCCTGCAGGATGGCTTCGAACATGTTGTTCATCGTGCCGCTGTTGCGCGGGTCCCCGACTCCCACCCACCCGCACAGGGCCGGTGCCGCCAGTTCCTCCCAACGCCGGGCCAGCGGCAGGCCCACCCACTGTTGCACCCGACGGTTCTGCAGAATCCCAAAGCTCGATAGGGCCGCCCCGTACCAGCGCCCGCCCGGGTCATACAACTCGACTCCGTTCGCCTGTGTCGGGATCCCGGCCAACACCGGTTCCGGCAGGGGACACACCTCGAGCAGCCCGAGGTCCGCCAGCAACAGATACGGTTCGGGCCCGCCGCCGAAAAAACAGTCCAGCCCGATGCCTGCCGGTTTGGCGGCGAACTCGGACTGGACGAACCGCAGCGCGTCCGCGGAACCGCCGAGGTTCCGCCACTCGACCGTCACCGGGGTGTTGAACTGCTGCTCATGCCAGCGGGCAAAGCCGCGACCGAACTCGTAGGTGATCGAGCGGTTGTGGGGGAGATCACCACCAACCGCTCGCTCGCGCCCAGCCGGCCCGCGCCGAGGCCCAGGCCCAGACCCACCGCCAGGCCGACAAGTGAGAAGGTCTTCAGGTCAGGAATCGTCGCTGCTGCCGAACGAGCGCGCGATCAACACCAGCCGGAGCAGCTCCAGCATCGAGGTGACCAGCGCCGCGACGTAGGTCAAGGCGGCTGCGTTCAACACCCGGCTGACGGCGCCCGTCTCGTGGCCGCGCACGATGCCGATGGCGGAAAGCTCCTGCTTCGCCCGCCGGCTGGCGTCGTACTCGACGGGCAGGGTGATGAGCTGGAACAGGGTCACCACGGCGAAAGCCCCGATGGCATACGGCAGGAGCATGCCAAAGAGGGCGGGGGTGATGATCCGCAACATCATCAGGATCATGCCGCCGAACAGGATCAACCACACCGCCTTGCTGCAGACGTTCGTGGCCGGGACCATCATCATGCGCCACTGCAGCGGCGCGTAGGCCGCCTTGTGCTGGAGCGCATGCCCGGCCTCATGAGCCGCCACCCCCACCGCCGCAATCGAACGCCCGTGGTAGTTCTCCTCCGACAGAAACAGCGCGCGCTTCGTCGGGTCATAGTGGTCCGTGAGGTGTCCGGGCACCATGTTCACCGGCATGTTCCGCAAGCCGGCGCGGTCCAGGATTTCGCGCGCCGCCTCGGCTCCCGACAAGCCCGTTTCGACCGGTTGCTGGGCGTAGCGCCGGTACGTGGACATCAGTTTCATCTGTGCCCACGCCCCAAGCAGCAGGCCGGGAATCATCAACCAGTCCCAAGGTCCGAAAAAGAGTCCAAACATCATGGCCGGGATAGTGTCACACCTCGAGCATCTTTTCAAACCGCGTCAGGTTCCGTGCGCCGTTGCGCGTCACCACGACCAGGTCCTTGATGCACACCCCTCCCACTCCGGGGTAGTAAAGCCCCGGGCCAATGGCGAGCACATGCCCCGAGCGCAACACCGCCCGGCTGGTAGCCGTGAGCCAGGGCGGTTCCTCCCGCTCCAGGCCAATGCCGTGCCCCGTGGCGTGCAGGCAGCCCCGCGGAGCGCCCGGCCCCCGCAGCGTGCGGTAGCCCGCCTGGTTGAATTGGGCCTGCACCGCCCGATGAATGGCCGCTGCTTTCACCCCCTCGCGACTCAACCCCACCGCCGTGTCCTGCGCCTGCTCCACCACCGCGTTGAGGCGCCGCATCCCCTCGCTCGCCTGCCCTCGCACCACCGTCCGCGTCAGATCCGCATGGTACCCGGTCTTGTCTGAGCACGGCGCGATACGGATGACGATGGGTTGGCGGGCCGCCAAGGGCCCGGATCCGGGTTCCTGCGGGCTGCACGCCTGCCGTCCCCCGGCCACGCTCGCCTCACAAGCATGACCGCCGGCCTGGAACACCGCCACGCGGATGACGGCCCGCAACCGTTCGGCGGTCAGGGGCGCCCCCGATGGAGCAGCCGGCCTCGCGGATCCGGCTTCGAGTTCTTCAGCGCCTGCACCGCTTCCGCCATGCCCACCTCGGCCATCACCAGTGCCGCCCGGATCATCTCGATTTCCTGGGCCGACTTCAGCTCGCGCTCCGGAAAGAACAGCTCCTCCCGTCGTGGTTTCACACGCACCTTCAACCTTCGCAGTTCGCGCGCCAATCCCAGCGGAAAGGCCGCCGGCACCCAGAGCCGCCGCACCTGCTTCTCCACGGCCAGCCGCCGGATCACCTCGGCGAGGGCGGTGCGCCCCCCGCAGAAGCCGCCGCCCGAGCCTGGTAACGCGCCAGGGACAACACCCGGCAGTTGCGTGCCTGCTCCCGGGCACGGTCAAGGTCCGAATCCCCCAACAACGCGTAGGCCTGCCCCTTCACCCGCAGGTAGATGAACGGCTCCCTCACCGCCACCCCCCCACCGCGTAGCGCAGGTCGGCGCAGTGCGCGCTGTCGGCGAAGATGAGCAGGTTGTCGTTGGCCATCGACGTGGTCGGGGCGGAAATCATGCGAGGTTCTCGGCCGATGAAAACGAAAAAATGGCGACGGCCCGAAAAAACGTGGCCGACGGCCATGGCCGTCCCTGCAGGCGACGCCGGGTGCCCTTGGCTGGCGCACCCGGCGCGCGCCGGGACTGCGGCGGGCAGCCCGCCGCGTAGGGGCCTATTCGTAGGTGAGCACGAGGTTCGCGCCCTGGATCTGAGGCCGCTTCAGCGTGTAGGCCTGTCCGCCCCGCAGCCGGTAGAACCGTGTGTCCCCGGTCACCGAGGTCGTGATGGTTTTCGCGGCCGCGTTCACGACCGCTCCGGTATCCTCGGCGAAGACCTCACCCAGGCGGGTCGTGAACTCGAGCTTCACTTCCGGTTCCGCCGCCACCTGGCGATAGGCCTTGACCGCGTCCGCCACCCGCCGGGTCGTTGATCAACACCCGTTGCCCGGTGGTCAGGTTGACCGCAAACCACTCGGCGTGAGCACTCCCCCCCGCTCGTACCACACCATGCGGAAGGGGTAGAACCCTCCCTGCAACACGATGAAGTCAAACGTCTCGTTCGCCGGCCCGCCGTTGTGGAAGCCCACCACGGTGCCGCCCGTGTCCTTCGGATGCGTCCCCGAGGTCACCTTGTAGCCGTCATCGCTGACCACCCCGAACCGATACGACCCGGCTGCCAGTTCGAGCCAGGCACCGATCTCGACGGCGAAGTCATCCGTACCAGACAGGCCCTCCTCCAATCCCGGCACCACCGTTTCCGGATACTCGGGCGCCTGGAAGAAACCCGCCCCCGCCCCCTCGGACTGGGTCTGGTTGATCACGTCAGCGACGGCCTCCTTCTCCATTTCCTTCGGAATCGTCGAGTTGGGCGCCAGTTGGGCCTCCGCTCGATCCAGGCTATTCGCCAGGTTGGAGCCGGGCGGTGCTTGCACGACCCGGACGGAAAACCCGCGGTCCTGACCCGGACCCGACCGGCGGTTGGCCGGATCCAGGGCGGTGTAGACCAGCTTGAAACTCCAGTCGGTGGCCAGTTCGACCTCTTCGCTGTCCCGGAACGTGAGCCGGCATGTCACGGTCGAACCGCTCGGGGGCAGGGGACTCAGCGCCCATGCCACCGTCGCGCCCTCCGCGGTCGGCGTCACGGTCGCGCCCACCGCCGTGCCGTTCACGGCCAGCGCCACGGTCGCGACCTGCACGATCGTGTCCCGGTTTTGAATCGCGGCTGTCACCTGGGGCGCCACGCCGTGCATCCTCCGCCCCGTTGGCGGGCGACACCGCGCTGACCGTCGCCCGCTGTTTGCCGGGGTCTGCTACCGGGATGAAGATCAGGTAGTTCTGCAAACGGCTGCCATCGCCGGGATCGGGTGTCACTTGCCGCAACCGAAGCGTGGTCAGCCCGTCGAGGCGCAGCACCACCTTGTTCTGTCCGGTGCCGTCCGTGAGGGTGAAGTTGCGGTATTGGAACCCGGTGCGTTCGCCGAGGAACGAGCCCAGCGCCTGCGCCGGCGCCTCGGGCATTGCCGGGTCACCGGTCACCCGCTCGAGCACGCTCTCGCCGCTGAGCATGTTGGCCAGGGCCTGGCGCAGATACACCTCGTAGTTCCCGGCGGTGAACTGCCGCGTGTATTGCAGCCATTCGCCCGCGGCGATGTCGCCCACGTCGTAGTCAAAGACGTAGTTGTCCGCGTTGAACTGGGGACGTTTCTGATCCCGCGTGTACCCCATGCGGACGGGATCGAAGGTCCGGTACTTCGTGTCGGTATTGTTGGGTGCCGTCCGGGTGTCATGGAAATCCGTGCCCTCGATGCCGACGCGGTCCACATAGGAATTGTCTGCCTGCCCCCAGCCCTCGGCGGTCCGGACCGGCTGGTTGAAGTAGCCGCCGCCGTCGAAGTTGTAGTCCTCGACCTCGACCACGAAGCTGCTGCTGGCGAAGGTGTCGAAATACAGCGTGCGGCTGGTGACCAAACCCTCCGCATCCTCGGCGCTCAGCACGGCGGTGTAGTTCACGTTCGCCCTGAGTCCGCCCAGCCGGACCGTGCGCGTGGTCCCGGTGCCGGTCACCGTCAGTCCGTTCGCCGTCGTGAAGGACTCGCCGTTGAGCACCACCTGAATCTTCTCGTTCACCAGGTCCTTGTCATCCCTGACTTGAAAGGAGATCTGGGTCGACACGGGCAGGAAGGCCGCGTAGTCCGCCGGTTGCACGTCGGTCAGGATCGGCGCCACGTTCTCGGCCGCGGGTGGGGCCAGGACCATTGCGTTGTCATAAACCACCCAGTACTCGGAGATGGCGGCGTTGAACTGCTGGTAGCAGTACAGCGTGAAATATCCTGTCGTGATGTACGGCGCCGCCGGGCTGTCCGTACCGTCCTCGAGAATGTCCGCCTGCGGTGTGTCCACCACCGTCCGTTCCCACAACACCGCGTTGTTCGCGTCCTTGTCCAGGACCCGTCCCGTGATGTTCACATTGCCCTGCCTCACCGTCAGCGTCAGCGACAGCGTCACATTCTGGTGCTTGAGCTCCGCCGTCGGTCCGTCGTCGGCGACGAAGTACTTCTGCACCCCTTTGGTGATGAGGACATCGTCCGGGTCCTTCGCCAGGCCATAACCGGCCAGCGTTCCGGGCGTGTTCCCGCCCGTGTTGGGGATGAACGCCAGCACGGCAAACGCATCGGCGCCGCTCCCGTCCACCAGGTCCACCCGGAACTCGTGGCGCTCCCCCTCCTTGAGTTCGAACTGCTGGGTGGTCTTCTGGCTGGCGGTGAAGATGTCCTGGCCGGCCGGCGGGAGGTCGAACCGGAACTGGCCGCCGCTCTCCGTCGGCAGCCCAAAGCCCGGCACGAACGTGAAATCGGTCCACCCGGTCTTGGTGTTGTCGTTGAAATCATCCAGCACAAGCTCGTCCATGACGAAGACCTCGGCGTTGTCATAGGCCACCCAGTATTCGGAAATGGCGGCGTTGAACTGCTGGTAGCAGTACAGCGTGAAATACCCCGTGGTGATATACGGCGCCGCCGGGCTGTCCGTGCCGTCCTCGAGAATGTCCGCCTGCGGCGTGTCCACCACCGTCCGCTCCCACAGGACCGCGTCGTTCGCATCTTTGTCCAGCACCCGGCCCGTGATGATCACATTGCCCTGCTTCACGGTTAGCGTCAGTGAGAGCGTCACATTCTGGTGCTTGAGCTCCGCCGTCGGTCCGTCGTCGGCGACGAAGTACTTTTGCACCCCTTTGGTGATCAGCACATCGTCCGGGTCCTTCGCCAGGCCGTAGCCGGCCAGCGTTCCGGGCGTGTTCCCGCCCGTGTTGGGAATGAACGCCAGCACGGCAAACGCATCGGCCCCGCTCCCGTCCACCAAGTCCACCCGGAACTCGAGCGTCCGCCCCTCCTTCAGTTCGAAGGTCTCCGTCGTCTTCTGACTGGCCGTGAAGATGTCCTGCCCGGCTGGCGGGAGGTCGAACCGGAACTGCCCCCCGCTCTCGGTCGGCAGCCCAAAGCCCGGCACGAAGGTGAAGTCGGTCCAGCCGGTCTTGGTGTTGTCATTGAAATCGTCCAGCACCCGCGCGCTGGCCGACCCCATCCCGACACACCAGAGCAGGACCAGCATGCCTGTGAGCCATCGGTTCGGTAGCCACTTGCGATTCATAACATCTCCTCGGGGTTGTGCCAGCCTCTCCCGTGCAGGGGCCCTCCCCGCCGCACGCTCCGGGGTTTCCGGTGGATAGGTCTCGGCCGATTCATGCCTTTTGGATTGCGCCGCGATGTTTCGCCGCGGCACTCCGAGCGTCAACCGAATTTCCGAACCTCGTTCCAACGCCAACTCCGCCTTGCTCTCTCTTCTCCGGGCGAGTACTCTGCCGACGATGAATCTATCGCAAATGAGGTCCGCTGACCTGATACGCCTGGCCCACCTCCTCGAGGCGCGGGAGAAGCTCGAGGCCCAGGTTGCGGGCCTCGACCGGCAGCTCGCCGCCTTTGAACCAGGTTCGTTGCGCCGACCCCCACCCCGCCCGGCACGCGGCGCCCCGCCCGCTTCCTGCCCGGCCCGCGACGCGTCGCCGCGCGAAACGCGGGGCGTTGACCGCCGCCATCCTTCGTCTGGCCCAGCAGGCCGGCAATGCCGGTGTCACCGTCAAGGAGCTCGCCGCCAGACTGGGGCTCAGCCAGAACCGTGTCTTCAACTGGTTCTACGCCACCGGCAAGCATGTCAGGGAACTCCGGAAGATCGGGGAAGCCCACTATGCCTGGATGGGTGCCGCCCCCGCCCCAGGCTGCCCCCCACCTGCCCCCACCGTCACACCCGCCCAACCCCCGCCCCATCCATTCCGCCGGGAAACCAGCCGAGTCCAGTGCACCTCGCGCACGGGCCGCCAAGCCGGGCCAACTGAAGGACTCGATCGTCCAGTTGGTCCAAGCCGCCGGAAAATCGGGCGTGACCGTCCGCGAGATTGCCAGTGAGCTGGCCCTGCCTCCGCAACGCGTCTACGTGTGGTTCAATGGCACCGCGAAGAATGTCCCCGAGATTCAGAAACTGGGCCCGGCCAAGTACGGCTGGATCGACTGAGCTCGCCATCCTCGGCCAAGGGTGCATGGCTCCGTGGCCTGGCGCGCTTGGCCACGCTTGCCCACGATGAGCGCCGGCTGGACTACACGACTGGGCCCGTGGCCGACGCGGCTCGGCCAGGCCGGCGTGTTGCTGGGCCTGAGTTCCCTGCTGGGTCTCGCCTTCAACGCCTCCAATCCGCTCGGGGTGCGCTGGGCGGACCGCCCCCGGCAGGTCGAACGAAGTCGGGTTGCAGCGTTCGTCCAACCCGCCCGCGGCGTCTGCCGCGTCCGCCGCGCCGGAGCCCGCTCTTACAGCGACCGTTCCGCCCGCCACCAGCCACGTCGCATCGGCCTTCTCCCCACCCCCGCCCCCACCTCTGCCACCGCCCCGCACGGCCACCGCTTCAGCGCCTGCGTTGGTCCCGAGCGCGCCGGCCGCCCGCCAGGTCACCCTCACCGCCCGGTACATCTTCTGCGCCTTCTCCGGCCTTTCGTGCGCCGGTCTCCGTGCACTGGAACGAGGTGAAGCCGCTGGTGGAGGCAGGAACCGCGCTGCTGGTGGATGTTCGCATCAAGCCGGCCTATGACGCCGGGCACATCCCGGGCGCCGTGCATCTGGCCGAGAACAGCACGCCCGGACAGATCGAGGCCTTCCGCGCCCAGCACGGCACCAACCAGTACGTCGTCGCCTATTGCTCGAGCACCAGTTGTTCCCTTTCCTACCGGCTCGCCCAGAAGCTGGCCAGAGATTACGGCTTCGCCAAGGTCGACTACATGACCGGCGGCTACGTCGAGTACCAGCGTGAGACCGCCCTGGCCGCCGGCGGCAGCGCGACGGCCTCGAACTCACCGCCCGCGCTGACTTCCGGCACCGCCGAACGGACCCCTTTGCCCATCTCCTGGACCAAGGCTGCAGACTGGCTCAAGCAAGGCCAGGCGGTCCTTGTGGACGCCCGCCCGGCCGCCGATTACGCCGCCGGTCACCTTGCCGGCGCCTTGTCGCTTCCCCGACATGCCAGCGCGCAGGAGCTGGCCGCCTTTGGGCAGCGCGTCGGCACCAATCAGATCATCGTGGTCTACGGCGAACGCGCCGGTTCACTCACCGCCCTGGACCTCGCCTCGCGGCTCACCCAGGAGCTGGGCGTGCCCGCGGTCCGCTTTCTCCCCGCAAGGCTATCAGGAACTCGCCCCCTTGCCCGCCAGCACCGCGGGCAAGCCGTCGCCGTGAACCCTCCGTCCTCGCGGCCCCCTCCTTGCCCTCGCCGCCCGCTATGTACTGGGGGGACTCTTGCTGTGGGCGGCGGTCTCGAAGCTGGCGAACCCGACGGCCTTTCTCGGCTCCCTCTACGCCTACGATCTGCCGCTGCCGGCGGGGTTCCTCAAGGTCGTTGCGGTGGTGCTGCCGTGGCTCGAGTTGCTGTGTGGCTTGATGCTCCTGGCCAATGCCTGGCCCCAGACCACTCTCCTGTTCGTGGCCGGCCTGTTCGGTGTGTTCGTGGTGGCCACCGCCCAGGCTGCCGGTCGCGGTCTCGAAATCGCCTGCGGCTGTTTCGACCTGGCCATCTTCGGCTTCCCTCACGCCGCGACCGGCACGGTCCACTTCCTCGAGAGCCCGGGCTTCGCGTTCCTGCGCAACGTCGTGCTGTTCGCCGCCGCCGTCTGGTTGTTGCGCCTCGCCCCCGCCGTTGGAATGGTCGCCCAACCTGCTCCGCCCCCCGCACCGGGCGGATCCCGCCAGGCGGGCCTTGCCCCCCAACCAGGCTCCTGCCAGACACCTCCCGCCGACACAAGCGCCGTTGAGGGAGCCGGCGGAGCGTGCGAGCGGTTCACCGCAACTGGGCGGCCAGTCGCTCGCCCAGGGCCACGGGGTCGGCCATCGGCCCGCGCACCGAGGCGCGGCGAACCGGCCCGTCGCGGAACGAAACCCCGCGCATCGCCAACTCCTCACCCATCACCTCGGCCAACGCGGCGACCGGGCTCTGACAACCTCCCCCAGCGCGCGCAGAAAGGTCCGCTCGGCCGTCACACATTGGAAGGTCGCCCGGTGATTCAGCCGGTCGCAGACTTCCGCGAGTCGCTTGTCGCCGCAGCGCCGCTCGAGCCCGATGGCCGCCTGACCGACGCAGGGGACCATGACCTCGACCGGCAACGGCCGCGCCCGCAGGCCTTCCGGCACCGGTGGGGAGGAGGCTGCGCCGGGGACGTCGGAACCCGGTCCGAGGAGCTGGCCGTCCGGTTGGATCGAGAAACCGAGGCGAGACAGGCCGGCCGCGGCGAGCAGGGGTGGCGTCGCAGGCGACCCGTTCAGCCAGCTTGCGAAGCCGGGTATGGACATTGCCGCGGATTTCGACCACGGCGACGTCCGGCCGCAGGGCGAGGATCTGCTCGCGACGGCGGGTGCTGCTCGTGGCGAGGACGGCGGCGTCGCCCAACTCGGGCAGGGGGCGGGGGTCCTCGGGGGCAGACGCTGCGGGAGACGCGCCGGGGCGGGGGTCGGCATCGCGCCAGAGGAGGACGTCGCGGGGGTCGGCCCGCTCGAGGACAGCACCGAGTTCGAGTCCTGAGGGCAGGTCGGTGGGGGAGGTCTTTGAGGCTGTGGACGGCGAGGTCGGCGGTACCTGCTTCGAGGGCGATCTCGAGTTCCTTGGTAAAGAGGCCTTTCGGCAGGGTCTGACCCTGGGCGGCGAGCGACGCGCGCTGGAGCTTGTCGCCGGTGGTCTTCACGATGAGCAGCTCGAAGCGCCAGGTTGGGAAGGCGCGACGGCAGGCCGCGGCGACGCTGTGGGCCTGGGCGAGGGCGAGCGGGCTGCCGCGGGTGGCGAGCACGACAGGGCGATCAGCAGGCATGGCGGAGCGGGGCACCGAGCGGCGCAGCGGGGGCGGTCGGGGCCGTCAGGAGACCGCGGACGCGTTCGCGGATGATGGTTTCGCAGCGGGCGATTTCCTCCTGGCGCTGGCGGAGCGCGTCGTTGGCGATGGCCTGGAGGTCGTCGATGTCGTAGAGGAACACGCCCTCGAGCACGTTCACGGCCGGGTCAATGTCGCGGGGGCACGGCGATGTCCACGAGCAGGAGGGGTTGACCCTGGCGGGTCGGCAACCAGGACTCGAGTTGAGCCCGGTCGATCACGTAGCCCGGCGCGGCCGTGCTGCTGACGATGATGTCAATGGACGCGAACTCCGCCGGCCAATCCGCGAACGGCACAGCGCGCCCCTCGAGCTCGGCGGCGAGGGCCACCGCCCGTTCGCCGGACCGGTTGGTGACCAGCAACTCGCGGGCGCCGCGCGAACGGAGCGCCTTGGCCGCCTTCTCGCCCGTGTCGCCCGCGCCGATCACCAGCACGCGGCAGCGCGCGAGAGTCTCGAAGATCCGCTCCGCCAGGTCCACGGCCACGGAAGCCACCGAGACGCTCCCGCGCTGGATCTGGGTTTCGGTGCGGATGTGTTTGGCCACCTGGAACGCGCGCTGAAAGGCCTTGTTCAGGTGGCGTCCGGTGGCCTGGCATTGGCGGGCGAGCTCATAGGCCTTCTTCACCTGCCCGAGGATCTCCGTCTCGCCGAGGACCATCGAGTCCAGGCCGCTGACGACCCGGAACAGGTGTTCCAGGCTTTGCGGTTCGCCCTGGGCATACAGCTCGTCCTCGAGCGGGTCGGCAAAGGCGCGGGTTTCGAGCAGAAACTGGCGCAGGGCGGGAACCACCACGGCCGGCTCACGCTCGGTGGCGGCATAGACCTCCACGCGGTTGCACGTGGAGACAATGACGGCTTCGTCGGCCAGTTGCCGGCGACGCAGTTGCTCGAGCGCCGCGGGGATGGCGGCTTCCGGAAAGGCCAGGCGCTCCCGGATTTCCACCGGGGCAGTGCGGTGACTGACGCCGACGACGACAACCGGCATGGCTCAGGGATGGTGCACGTCGGACAGGAGATTGAAACCCCAGAAGGTCAGCATGACGAACGCGAAACTGCCAATGGCGCCCCAGGCCAGGCGATGTCCCCCCTGCCGGAACCACGCCCGGCCAACCAACAGCACGAGGTACATCAGCCAGACAAACACCGACCACAGGATCTTGGCATCCGACTTGAAAAACACCCCGTGCGCGTACTTCAGTCCCGTGGCGCCCAGCAGCAACCCGAGCGTCAGCAACGCGAACCCCACCACCAGCAGCCGCCACGTCACCACCTCCAGCCGCTGGAGCGACGGCAACAAGGCCAGCGCCGCGCGGAGCTTGTGAAACTTGAGGTCGCGTTCCTGCGTCAGGAACATCAGCCCCGCCACCCCGGCCAGGCCAAAGGCACCGTAAGCGAGCAGGACAACGGAGGCGTGCAGACTCGAGGCGGGCGGGCGGAAGACCGGCTCGGGTCCGTGCTTGTCCAGCTCCGGCATCAGCGCAAACACGCCCAGACAGAAGAGCAGGGGGCTGGCGAAGGCGCCCAGGAACCGGAACCGCCGGACCAGGCCAATCACCAGGTAGCTGGCCACGATCGTCCAGGCCACGAACAGGGTGGCCTCGAACAGGTTCGTCACCGGACAACGCTGGAAGGAGAACCCCCGCTTGATCATCGCCAGCGTGTGCAGGCCCGCCCCGGCCAGCAACAGGATGTAGATCACCCGGTTGTCCTGCCGGAAACCGCGACGCCACAGGAATACGGCGTACACCGTCGCCGCCCCGTAGAGCACGACGGCCAGCAGGAACAGATTGCGGTCCGTCAAACTGAACACAGCCACAGGGTAGACGGGCCAGGGCGCACTTTCGAGCCTTTCCTTCGGACGGAGGCGGCCGGCCCGTCAAGGGGCTTGCACGGCGCACCGCCGGTTGGTAGCTCTCCCCGCCATGACGAACCCGGAAGCCCTTGACCTTTTTCGCCAGACCGGCGCCCTGTTGCAGGGCCACTTCATCCTGCGCAGCGGCCGGCACAGCCGCCAGTTTTTCCAGTGCGCCCTGGCCCTCGAACAGATGCCGATCGTCGAGCGCTTCGGCGCCGCGCTGGCCGAACGGGTGCGCCACCTGGTGCCGGCCACCGTGATCGCCCCCGCGATGGGGGGACTGGTGATCGGCCAGGAAGTGGCACGGCAGCTCGGCTGCCGTTTCCTCTTCGCGGAGAAGGAGGAGGGCCGGCTGACGTTGCGGCGCGGGTTCAAGATCGCGCCGGGCGAACGGCTGCTGGTCGTCGAGGACGTCATCACCCAGGGCGGTCGCGTCGCCGAGACGGTGGCGATTGTGCGCGGCTGCGCGGGAGTCGTGGTGGGCGTCGCGGTGCTGGTGGACCGCTCGGACGGCACGGTCGATTTCGGCGTGCCGCTGTGCAGCCTCATCCGCCTCGAGGTCGAGACCTTCGCCCCGGACCAACTGCCGGCCGACCTCGCCGCCCTGCCGGCGGTGAAACCGGGCAGCCGTTGAAGGGAGCCGACTGGCATCGTCGGCTTTACTTTGGGGAAGAAGGACCGTTCCATGCCGGCATGTCCAACCGTTGGCTGATCCTCGGGGGCGTCGCGCTGCTCGGCGCGGTGGGCCCGGTCGTGTCTCCGCGCGCGGCGGAAGCGCCGTTCCACGAGGCCGAACTCATCTTCCCTCTCGAAGTGCTCCACAACCACGCCTCGTGTGTGGTCGAGACCCCGCGGGGCGACCTGCTCGTGTGCTGGTTCCGCGGCACGGGGGAACGCACGGCCGACGACGTGCAGATCCTCGGCGCCCGCCGCCGGGCCGGGGAACGCGGGTGGTCGCCGCCGTTTGTGCTGGCGGACACGCCGGCGTTCCCGGACGGCAACCCGTGCCTGTTCGTGGATCCCGACGGGCGGCTCTGGCTGTTCCACACCACCATCCTCGCCAACACCTGGGAGAGCGCGCTCCTCAAGTACCGGATCAGCCGCGATTACGACGGCGACGGCCCGCCCCGCTGGGGAGACGAGCGAGGTGCTGCATCCGAAGCCCGGACCCGAGTTCGAGGCGGAGGTGAACCGCCGCCTGCCCGAACTCGAACGCCGGCTCGCCGCCCTGGAACTCACCGGCCGCACGCGTCGTGAGGCCGACGAGTTCCTCACCGCCATGCGGCAACACGCGACCGACAAGCTGTACTGCCGCCTGGGCTGGATGACCCGCGCCCATCCGCTGCTGATCGACGGGCAACGCCTCATCGTTCCTCTGTACCACGACGGTTTCAGCTTCTCGCTGATGGCCTTCACCGACGACTGGGGACAAACGTGGCACACAAGCGCCCCGCTGGTCGGCGCCGGCAACATCCAGCCCAGTGTGGTCCAGCGGCAGGACGGCTCGCTCTACACGCTGATGCGCGACAACGGCCCGCCCCCCAAGCGCCTCCTCCAGGCCGAGTCCCGGGACCGCGGCGCCACCTGGAGCGCCGTGACCGACAGCGAGCATCCCAACTCCGGCACCGGCGCCGAGCTCATCCGGCTGCGGAACGGTCACTGGCTGCTCATCAACAACGACACCGAACAGGGGCGTCACCGGCTCGTGGTGCGTTTGTCCGACGACGAAGGACGCTCCTGGAAATGGCAGCGCAGCCTTGAGCAGGACCCGCCCGGTCCGGAGGCTGGAGCCTATCATTACCCGTCCATCCTCGAGGCCCGCGACGGAACCCTCCACGCCACCTACAGCTTCCACCTCAACCGCCGCAACCTGCCGCGGGACGTGGACGGGGATCCCGCCGCCAAGTCCATCAAACACGCCCACTTCAACCTGGCTTGGATCCAAGCCGGCGACG
Source organism: Verrucomicrobiota bacterium (assembly GCA_027493615.1). Taxonomy (GTDB): domain Bacteria; phylum Verrucomicrobiota; class Verrucomicrobiia; order Limisphaerales; family J093; genus DSVZ01. The sequence continues at coordinate 235,854 of JAOSKK010000023.1, read as the reverse complement.
CGACACCCGACCCGGCGCGGTCAAGCTCCCCGCAGACCGAAGTGCAGAAGGCAGAATGAAGAACGGGCATCCTGCCTGGTCGGTTCATGGCCCGTGGGCAGTTTGGGCCTGCACAGGTCGCTCTGCCTGAAGCTTGTGGTGCGGGCGTCCCGCCTGCACTGTCCCGGCCCTGAGCAGGTCCGGAAGGCAACGCCGGAGGCGTGGGGGAGGGGGTACCCTCACCGGCCGGTCCGGGCGTGCGCGAACCAGTGGGTCCGCTGCTCGGCCGTGTGGTGCAGCGCAAGTTCGACCAAAGGCTCGGGGTCGGCCCGACCCGAGACCAACACGAGCTGTTCGCCGTCAAACACCACGACGCACAGTTCGAGGAGGTCGCCCGCCTTCATTTGGCCGGGCAGGTACACGGCCACCATCTCCTTGCGTTCGAGCACGCCCACGATCCGTTCCCAACCGCGCGCCGACAGGGCGGTGTCGGCGGCAGCCAGCATGGCGGCGCGGTCGGCGTCGCCGTGGGCGCGTTGGTAGATGGCCACGCGCACCCCGTGCATGGTGTCGAGGGCGGCGCGGGCCTCGGGTTCGATGTCGACGAAGCGCAAGCCCCAGCGGGCCACGCTGAAGAGGCCGGCCGGGATGCCGACGCGGATGGTCCGCTGCCATTCGCAGCTGCTGTGCTCGATCAGCGCCGCCTGCACAGCGCTGGAAATCGCGGGCCGGCCGTGAACACCCCGCGACTGTCAGCAGCAGACCCACAGCGAGCGCCGCCGACAGCATCCAGGACGGACCGCGCTGGGTGTCCCGTCTGCATGCTCCGTTCCCGCTTCGGCATTCGGGTCCATGGAGCGCTCCCCCGGCCTCCGCAGCCATGCCCCGCGCCCATGAACCCCGGGAGTGCAGGCGGGACGCCCGCACCACAGGTTCAGGGAGCGCCTCCCCCAGCCTCATCCCCGATGTACGTAATCGGCGGAGAATCGCAGGCGGGAAGTCCCTCCACCGATTACGAACATCGGGGATGAGGGAAGCGGGGGCAGGGAGGGTGGTCATGGCGGGTCAGGGTTTGAGGGTAACCAGGGAATCGAGCGCTGCCTGTGGACGCGGGCGCAGGATGCCTCTACTTCGCCTCGGCGGCTTTCGTTTCCGCCTTCAGGTGCAGTTTGCGGAGCGGCTCGATGTTGAGCCGTTCGCCCACCTCCGCGAACTTCTCGGGACGCAGGTCCCCCACGACGTTGACGAGGACCGCCTCGCGCCCCCTTCGATCACGGTGACCACGACGCCCTCGACGGCCTCCTCCCCACGGGTCTTGAGATAAACGCCCACGTCCTCCTGCGCCTGACGGACGTTGACGACGCGCTGCCAGCCCTGGGCTTCGAGGTCGGTGCGCAACGCCTCGAAGCGGGTGCGGACCTGGCCGCGGTTCTGGTCGTCGAGACCCACGACGTTGACGTGGACCGACTCCAGGCCGCGGAGGAGTTGGGCGATGTCGGGTTCATGACGTTCAACCAGGCGGGCGGCCATGCGGATGAGGTTGCTGGTGACCTGCACCTCGATGCACTCGCCGCCGCCGGCGGGCAGGGGGAGCCGGTCGAAGTGGAACCGACCGGAGGACTCCGGGTCGGCGTTCAAGGTGAACATGAGGCCCGCAGCGAGCGCCGCGGTCCAACCGATGCCTGCAGACAAGGATTTCATGGCAAAGACGTGCTTTCAGGTTTCGTTGCGCGGGGCAACCGACGCTGCCCACGTCCGTCAATACCCGCGGCGTCACTGACAGGTTTCAGGAAAGGTGTTCACGGCGGAGATCGAGGCGGCCGGATTCGCGGTGATCGAGACGCTCGATTTCCTGCGGGACAATTACATCGTCCGGTTCCGGCGCATCGAGCGTTGAACCGCGCGCAGGCTACTCGTAGCGCAGCGACTCGATGGGGTCGAGGTGGGCGGCCTTGACGGCGGGGTAGGTGCCGAAGATGACCCCGACAGCCGAGCAGATGAGCAGGCCGAAAAGCACCCAGTCCACCGGGATGACCGGCGGGACTTCAAGCAGGTAGGCGGCGATGTTGCCGCCCGCGACGCCCAGCGCGACCCCGATGATCCCGCCCACCTGGCACAGCACGATGGCCTCGATGATGAACTGAGTCATGATGTTCCGCCGCTTGGCGCCCACGGCGCGCCGGATGCCGATCTCGCGGGTGCGCTCGGTGACCGACACCAGCATGATGTTCATGATGCCGATGCCGGCCGCCAGCAGGGCGATCGAGCTGATCACCGCCACCCCGATCCGCACCGTCAGCGTGAAGCTCTTGAACTGCGCGATGAGCGAGTCGTTCGAGAACACCTCGAAGTCATCTTCGGCCCCCGGCTCGACCTTGCGCACGGCCCGCAAGATGCCGCGCACCTGCTCCACGGTGTCGTCGTAGGCCGGCTGGCTGGTGGCCTGGACCAGGATGTCGAGGCTCTGCCAGATCCGCCCGTAGCGGTTCATGCCGGTGGTGAGCGGGATCACCGCGAAGTTCTCCTGCTGGCTCCCCAGCGCGGCGCCTTTCGCCTCGAGCACGCCCACGACGAGGTAGCCCAGACCGTCGAGCTTGACCCGCTCTCCCAGCGCGGAACCGAACGGGAACAGCGTCTTGGCCAGACCAGCCGCGAGCACACACACGTCCCGGGCCCCGTCCACATCGGCCTCGGTCAGACTGCGTCCCTCGGCCACCACCCAGTTGCGGGCGGGGAAGGCGCCGGGCGTGGCACCCACCAGACTGGCGTTGGGCGGCGTCTTCTCGTAGCGCGACAAGGCCTCGCCGGCCCAGAGGTAACGCTGCAGCCCGACGGTGGCCGCGAGCGTGGCGCGGTCAATCACGGCGCGGCCGTGGGCGTAGGAGATGTTCTTCCGCCGCCAGTACTTCTCGAAGTCGGCCGGTCCGCCGAAGTGGACGGCGGGCCATTTCCGGATCTGGAAGGTATGGCTGCCCAACTGGCTCAGCTCGGTCTCGATGTTCTGCTGTAGCACCCGCACGGCGGTCATCACCACGATGATCGAGAACACGCCGACAAGCACCCCGAGGAGGGTGAGGGCCGACCGGAGCTTGTGCGCCGCCAGCGCGGCCATCGCCATCGCGAAGCTCTCCTTCACCTCCGCCCACAGCAGGATCGCGGCGCGGGGGCGTCGCCTCCGGAGCGTCCCCATGACGGAGGCCTCATTCATTGCGCAAGGCGTCCACGGGATTGAGCCGCGCCGCGCGCCACGCCGGCAGGAAACCCGCCACGACGCCGGTCAGCAGGGACACGCCGATGGCAACGCTCACGATGAGCGGCGACATCGTGGCCGGCAGGACCCGCTGCAGCAGCAGCGTCACGGGCCACGCGATGGCCAGCCCGATGAGCCCGCCGAACAGGCAGATGGCGGCCGCCTCGATCAGGAACTGGAGCAGAATGGCCCGTCGCTTGGCCCCGATGGCCTTGCGGATGCCGATCTCCTTGGTGCGCTCGGCGACGGAGACGAACATGATGTTCATGATCCCAATGCCGCCCACAAACAGCGACAGCCCGGTGATGAACAGGCCCACGGACGCGATGGTCCCGATCACCCGGTTAAAGGTCTTGAGAAACTGGTCCTGCTGGTTGATCGCGAAGTCGTCCGGCTGACCCGGGCGCACCCGGCGGATCTTGCGCATCAGACCGCGCACCTCCTCGCGCACCTCGTCGAGGCGTTCGACGGCGCCGGCCTTGACCTGGATGGTGAGATCGGGGTCGTGCCAGAACGTGGTGCGAAACTGCTCGAGCGGGATCATGACCTGGTTGTCCAGGTTGAACGCGCCGAGGAACTCGCCCAACCGGTCCAGCACCCCCACGACCTCGAACGGGCGTCCGCCCAGGTCGACCCGCTGGCCCAAGGGCGAGCCGTGCAGAAACAGGCTGTCCGCCACGGACGCGCCCAGCACGCACACCGGCCGCCCGCCCCGCGCCTCCTCGCGCGTGAGGAAGCGGCCCTGAGCCACGGTCAAGCCAGCGGTCAGCAGGAACTGCTCGGTGGTGCCCACGACGCGGACGCTGCTCGCGTTGCGCTTCTCCCGTCGCACGGGCTGGAAGGTTTCGGCCTCGGGCGCCACGGCCAGGGCGCCGACCATCTGGCGTTCGAACTCGCGGAACTGGGCCACGTTGAGGCTGCGCCGCCGGTTCTGCTCCATCCACTGCTCGCGCGAGTTGATGAACCAGTCAAAGCGCTGCACGTACAGGTTGTCCGTCCCCAGCATCGCAATGCTTTGGGTGAAGCCGCGCCGAAGCCCCTGGATGGCTGTGCCCATCAGGGTCACGGTGACAATGCCGATGATGATGCCGAGGGTCGTGAGGCCGGCGCGCAGCTTGTTCGCGCGGATGGCGTCCCAGGCGATCCAGAGGCTTTCCAGGGCTTCGCTCAGCAGGCGCATGACCGGTCAGCGCAGGACGCGTTCGTCGCTGGCGATGAGGCCGTCGCGGATGCGCACCACCCGGCGCGCGTGCCTGGCCACGTCCTCCTCATGGGTGACCACGATGATGGTGTTCCCGGCCGCGGCCAGGGTCTCGAACAGTTCCATGATCTCGGCCCCCGTCTTGGAGTCGAGGTTGCCCGTGGGTTCGTCGGCCAGCAGGATGGACGGCCGGTTGACCAGCGCGCGCGCCACGGCCACCCGCTGGCGCTGGCCGCCGGACATCTCGTTCGGCTTGTGCGTCATGCGGTCGCCCAAACCCACGTTGCGGAGCGCCTCGATGGCGATCTGACGACGTTCGCCCGCCGGCACCCCCGCGTAGATGAGGGGCAGTTCGACATTGTGCAGCGCGCTGGCCCGCGGCAGCAGGTTGAAGGTCTGAAACACGAACCCGATCTCCTTGTTGCGCACCTCCGCCAGATCGTTGTCGTCCATGTCGCTCACATCCACCCCGTTGAGCTCGTACTTGCCGGAGGTGGGTGAGTCCAGACAACCGATCAGGTTCATCAAGGTCGACTTGCCCGAACCGGAAGGCCCCATGATGGCCAGGTACTCGGCGCGATCGACTGTCAGCGAGACCTCCCGCAGCGCGTGGATGGTCTCGCTCCCCATCTCGTAGCGACGCGCGATGTGTTCGAGACGGATCAGGCTCATGACGCCTTGCGCTCCGTCGGGCCGCCCTTCTCGAAGGCGGGCGGGCCCACCTTGATCTTCTTGCCGTCCTCGAGTTCGCGGCTGATGGCCTTGAAGCCGCCGGAGACGACTTCCTGGCCCTCGCTCAACCCCTCGAGGATCTCGGTGTGGTTGTCGTCGCTGATGCCGCGCTTGACCGGGACCTGGCGGGCCACGTCGCCGTCTTTGACGAAGACCACCTCGATCGGTTTGGGCGCGTCCCCGGGCTTCTTGGGGCCGAGCCCGCCGGCGGCGTTTGTGCTGCTCGTGGTGTTGGTGGCGTTCGCCTCGGCGGTCGCGGGAGCCGTGCCGGAGGGCTTCGTGCCGGGGGACGCAGCGGAGGCCGGTTCGGACACGGCGGGGCCGTTGGTGGAGGCGACCGTGTTGGTGCCGTTGGCGGCAGCTCCCGGTTTTCCCTTGGCCGCGTCCGACTTCGGGACGCGGGTGGTGACGCTGGCGATGGGGACGGTGAGGACGTTGGTGCGGTAGCGGGTTTCGATCTCGGCGGTGACGGACATGCCGGGCCGGAAGGTTTCCTTCTCCTTGATGCGGATCTTGACCTCGAACTTGGTGGCGTCCTGGGAACTGCCGCCCATCCCGCCCCCGAGCCGAGAGTCAGGCCTTTGGAGGAGTTGGCGATCTCGGTGACGGTGCCGGTGAACTTGCGGTCCTTGAAGGCGTCGACCTCGAGGCGGGCCGTCTGGCCCGTCTGCATGAGGACGACGTCGATCTCGCCGATGTCCACGCGCGCCTCCATCTCGTTGAGGTCGGCGATGGTCATGATCTCGGTGCCGGCCATCATGGCGGTGCCGACGACCCGTTCGCCGAGCTGGGAGTTGAGCCGGATGATGACGCCATCGAGGGGCGAGTGGATGACCGTTTTGCTGAGGTCCTCCTCGGCGCGGTCGAGGGCGGCCCGGGCCATGGCGACCTGGTGGGTGGCGCTCTCGAGCTGGGCCTTGGCGATCTCGTAGGTGGTCCGGGCGTCGACGTAGATGGACTCGGACACCAGGCTGTTCTTGAAGAGGGCCTCCTGGCGCCGGAACTCGGCCTCGGCGCGGGCGAGGGTGGCCGTGGCGGTGGTGCGGCTGGAGAGGGAAGCCTTGTAGCTGGCCTCGGAGGAGTTGCGTTGCGCCTGGTAGACGTCCGGTTTGAGCTTGACCAGCAGGTCGCCGCGCTTGACGAACTGGCCTTCGCGCACCGGCAGTTCGATGATCTCGGCGCTGACCTCCGGGCTGATCTTGACGTAGAAGACCGGTTGGATGCGGCCGTTGGCCGGCACCAGCTCCGTGAGGTTCCGCCGCGTCACCTTGTCGGTCTGCACCGTGAGGACCACCTCGCGCTTCCGGAGCATCGCCGCCGTGCCCAGCCCGCCGAGCACGAGGACGAGGATCGTAAACACCAGCAGCTTGCGTCCTTTGGACTTTGACTTGGCCATGTCGCTTGAGGGTTAAGACAGACCGACGACCGGTTTGTTTCGCGGATTCCGCCCGCCTGGGTGGTCGTTACAGGCCGAGGAGCGCGCGGAACCCCAACATCACGCCCATCATGAGCCCCACCAGACCGGCGTAGCATCCGAACATCGACGCCAGGCAGACCCCCAGACGCAGCCTGCCCAGCCGCGCCATCGCCACCGCCCGCACCGCGTACAGCCAGAGGGCGAACAGGTCCAGCGACACGAGCGCGAGATGCGCCGGGTTGAACCAGTCCACCTCGCGCAACGCCAGGGCCGGGCTGACCGTGGCCTGCAGGTTCGCCGTGGCCAGGATCAGCAGGGTCTTCACCAGCGCTCCCAGCACGTCGATCATGCACGCCAGCCCCGCCGCCTCGAGCGCCTTGCCATAGCTGAAGCCGCCTTTGAGCAGCTTGGCCCCGATGATCCAGAGGAGCAGCGCTCCCCAGAACGGCGCCGCCAACGACGTGACGATCGCTCCCGCCGTCGGCCCCAACGTGTACTTCAGCGTGCTGCGCGGCGTCGCCGTGTCCTGGGCCGCGGCCGCCTCGGGCGGCACTTTGCCCTTCTCGACCAACCGCTGCATGAACCTTGCCTGCGCCTCGTCCTGCTGCTGCTGGAATGCCGGTTGGCTGAACACCAGCCAGGCCCCAACGGTGGACACGACCATCAGCAACAGCATCGGCACGACCCAGTTCGCGGTCGACGGAGGACGGGCTCGTACCTCGTCAACCACCTCGCCCGGCGCGGCGTAGACGTTGAAAGGTCGCGCCGCGAGAGCGCTGGGAGGAGCGGGCGAGGTCTCCCCGGTCGGATCCGAGGGGACTGAAACCGATTCAGAATCGCTGGCATTCATGGTGTGAAGAACCGCGTTCGGCGGGGCATCGTGGATCCAAGCCGCCTCGCGCACCACTCCAACTTTCGGCCCGGCGTGTAAGCCCCCCCCGATCTGCGGAGGATCCGGGACAAGGAGAGTTTCTCCGCCGATTCCGAACATAGGGGATTACGGGGAGCCGGAGATCCCCTCCTCCCAATTCCCGATGTTCGAAATCTCACGTCGGCTCCGGAAGCGTGAGCGCGATCACGATGGCCAGCGGGAACAGCGCGCTCGCCGCGAGCAGCGCAACCCGGAAATCCCCGACGTCGGCGAACAACCCAAAAACCACGGTGCCCACGGCGGCGGCGATCCTGCCGATGTTGTAACAGAAGCCTGCGCCCGTTGTTCGCAGCAAGGTCGGGAACAGCGGCGGCAGATACATCGTGAAGAGCCCGAACACGCCCGAGAAGAAACCGACCGCCGGGAACCAGAACGAGACCAGCGATTCGTGACTCCGGGGCACCACGAACGCGCCCGCCATGGCGAGGAAGAAGCCCAGGCACATCAGCGCCACGCCCCGCCGGTAGCCCAGCCACTTGGCCAGCGCGCCGCCGAAGAAGTTGCCGGCAATGGAAACGCCGATGACCACGAAGAACGTCCGGCTCACCAGTTGCTCGCGCTGGGTCACGGTCCAATCCGCCAGTTCGGGCAGGTTCCGCAGATGCTGCGCGTGCCAGAACATGAACGCCCACCAGGCACTCAGCGACAGGGCGCACACACCGATGGTCTTGAGCGTGATCCAGCGCAGGTCGCCCCGGAACAACTCGCGCACCCCGGGGCCGCGGCGCGCCACGGTGTTCCGGGCCTGCCGCCACTCCTCGGGCTCGGGCACGTGACGGCGGATCCAGAACACGAGCAGGGCCGGCAGCACGCCCACGAGGAAGACCCAGCGGGGTTGGTAATCCAGTTCCCAATACCCGCTCAGGGTGGCCAGCGCGTACACCGCCACACACGCACCCAGCACCCCCAGATTCACGGCCGTCTGCAGCACCGCGGCAATCCATGGCCGCCAGTGTTTGGGCCACGTCTCCGACAACAACGACGAACCCACCGCCCATTCGCCGCCGATGCCCAGCGCCGCGACGAAGCGGAAGATCAGCAGTTGCCACCAGGTTTGTGCGAAGAACGCAAGACCCGTGAACAGGGCATACGTCAGGATGGTAAGCCCAAGCGTGCGACTGCGCCCGAGCCGGTCGCCCAGCCGGCCGAAGAAGCCGCCGCCCAACGCCCAGCCCACGAGGAACGCCGCCTGAATCCACGAGCTCTTCGCCTTCACCTCGGGATCAGCCGGGCTGGCGGCATCCAGCAACTGCATCACGAACGGCGCCGCCACCAGCGTGTACAGGTGCATGTCCAGACCGTCGAACAACCACCCCAGCCAGGCGGCGATTCCCGACTTCCACTGCGCGGGTGAGAGGTCCCGCAGGTGGCGGACTTCCGGGGCAGCCGGCGCCGGGGGCTTCAGGACTTCGGTGGACACGCGCGAACGAAACCAGATCCAGGCGCGCGAGACAACCCCGCTGTCGTCTCTTCCGGCACGCAAAGCGGCGCTGAAGCGCGACGCACTCCAAACGCTTCGCGACTCTCGCACCGTCCCACCGTCCCACCGTCCCACCGTCCCACCGTCCCACCGTCCCACCGTCCCACCGTCCCACCGTCCCACCGTCCCACCGTCCCACCGTCCCACCGTCCCACCGTCCCACAGTTGTCCCCTCCGAACACCTGTGCTTACCTCCTGCCCATGCATGGCACCCTGTACGCAGCCGCCGGTCTGGCACTGGTCGCCGCCGTGACCGCTGGCGACCTCAACTGGCCCCAGTTCCGCGGCCCGCGCGGCGATGGCGTCACCACGTCCCGCGAACTGCCGCTCACCTGGAGCGAGACGACGAACCTCCGCTGGAAGACGCCGATTCACGGTCGCGGCTGGTCCTCGCCCGTGATCTGGGGCGACCAGGTCTGGATGGGCACCGCCACCGAGGATGGCACCGAGCTGTCCGCCATCGCCGTCCACCGCGACACCGGTGCCGTGCTGCACGACCTCAAGCTCTTCGCGGTGGAGGAACCGCAGTTCGCCCACAAGTTCAACACGTACGCCTCGCCTACGCCGGTCCTTGAGGAAGGCCGGGTCTATGTGACTTTCGGTTCCCCCGGCACGGCCTGTCTCGACACCGCCACCGGCCGTGTACTCTGGGAACGGCGCGATTTTGTCTGCAACCACTACCGCGGGGCGGGGATCGAGCCCCATCCTGTACGGCGACCTGCTGCTGCTGCACTTCGACGGCAGTGACCACCAGTATCTGGTCGCGCTCGACAAGCACACGGGCCGGACCGTCTGGCGCCGGGATCGCTCGATCGATTTCCAGGACCTGGATGAGCACGGCAAGCCGATGATCGAAGGCGACTTTCGCAAGGCCTTCGCCACGCCGCATGTCGCCATCCTCGAGGGCGTCCCCACACTCCTCAGCCAGGGCGCCAAGGCCTTCTATGCCTACGACCCGTTGACCGGCGAGGAGTGGTGGCGCGTCGAGGAACGCAACAACCATTCCGGCAGCACCCGACCCGTCCTCGGGCACGGGCTGATCTTCGTGCCCAGCGGCTTCGCCGGCGGCCAACTCCTCGCGCTTCGACCCGGCAAGAAGGGCGAGGTGATCGACGCCAACGCCGCCGCCCCGCCTGGCACGCAACTGAAGGTGGCGTGGATGACCAAGCGCAGCGTGCCCAAGAAACCCTCGCTCGCCCTCGTCGAGGACCGGCTGTACGGGATGGAAGACGGCGGCGTCGCCACATGTTGGGACGCCCGCACGGGCGAAGTCGTGTGGAACGAACGCGTCGGCGGCAACTATTCGGCGTCGCTCCTCGCCGCTCCCGGCCGGCTCTACTGCTTCAGCGAGGAAGGCAAGACCACGGTGCTCGCCAGCGACACCCGCGAGTTCCGGGTGCTGGCCGAGAACCGATTGGGCGATGGCTTCATGGCCTCGCCCGCCGTTTCGGGCAACGCCTTGTTCCTGCGCAGCCGCACGCATCTGTATCGCGTCGAATCGCAATGAACGGCCGCCGCCGATGAAGGCAGCGAACCTGGTGGGACGGTGGGACCGTGAGGCGGTGGGACGGTGGGACCGTGGGACGGTGCGACGGTGGAAGGGTGCGACGGTGCGACGGTGGAAGGGTGCGACGGTGCGACGGTGGAAGGGTGCGACGGTGGGACGGTGGAAGGGTGCGGCAGCCGCGACGTACTGCCGTCCGCCTCGTCCCCCTGGGGTGCGGCCATCCCGCCTGCGCGATACCCCTGTGGTGCGGGCATCCTGCCTGCGCGATACCCCTGTGGTGCGGGCATCTTGCCTGCACCGCGTCCCAGTAGGGGTGGTGCGGCCGTCCCGCCTGCACCGGTTCCTCTGGCTCAGCGCTGCCTTCGCTCTGCTGACCTCCGCTCCCGCCCTCCTTGCCGAGGTATCCCTTTACCGCCTGACCACCGGGCATCTCCAGGTCGCGTTGGCCCCGCGGTCCGGCCAACTCGTCGAACTCGCCGAGCCCGCGTCCCCGCACAACCTGGTCGGAGCCGGAAGCGCCGAGGGGGCGCTCTGGGAACTCGAGCTCACCGGGATCGGCAACCTCCGGCCCGCCCAGGCGCGGCGATTCGACGTGTCCTCCATTGCCGGGGCGCCTCACGCCCGGCGCTGGTGCTGGACGGACTTCGGTCTGCCGCAAGCGCCGGACCTGGCCGTCACGGTGACCGTCCGCCTCGATGAACAGGCGCCCCTGAGCCGCTGGCAAATCGAGGTCCAACACCGCGGGGGACTCGTGCTGGACCGGATTCGTTTCCCGCGGCTGCTGAACCTTCCTGAGCGGCCGGGCGAACGTCTCGCGGTGCCGGCCTGGTTGGGACAGGAAACCGGCAACGCACGCGCCTGGTTAAAGGGTGAGACGGCGGCTGCGCGACGCCTCGAGTGGCCGTATCCCGGTCTGCTGTCGCTGCAGTGTCTCGCCCTCTCGAACCCGGGTTCGCCCGGGCTTTATGTGGCGTGTGACGACCCGGCCGGGCACCTCAAGGACTTCGCCGTTTTCGGCGGCGGCGACACGGGCCTGAATCTCGAGGTGCTGCACCGGCCGGAGCGCGAGGCCGGTTCGCCCGTGGACTACGCGCTGCCTTACGCGGTCATCGTGGGGATGTTCCGGGGCGGCTGGTACGAGGCGGCGGCGCAGTATCGGGGCTGGGCGACGAACCAGGTGTGGGCGCGGGAAAGCCGGCTGCGGCGGGGCCTCGTGCCGGACTGGGTCACGAACACGGCGTTGTGGGTGTGGAACCGCGGGGCCTCTCCCGGTGTGCTGGAGCCGGCGGTGGTCTTGCAGCGGACGCTGGGTCTGCCGGTCAGCGTCTTCTGGCATTGGTGGCACGGCTGCGCCTACGACGTCGGGTTCCCGGAATACCTGCCGCCGCGCGAAGGGGAAGAGGCGTTCCGCACCGCCCTCGCCCGCGCCCACCAACAGGACGTGCGTGCCATCGTGTACATGAACCAGCGGCTCTGGGGCATGACGACCGCGAGCTGGACGAACCGTGATGCCCGGCGTTGGGCCGTGAAGGCTGCCGACGGGCAGGTGCATCCGGAGGTGTACAACACCTTCACCCGCGCGCCCTGCGCCTCGATGTGCATGGGAACGACCTTCTGGCGCCAGACCTATGCCGACCTCGCCTCCCGTGCGATCGCCGACCTGGGCGTGGACGGCATTTACATGGACCAGGCATGCAGCAGCCTCGCGTGCTTCGACCCGGACCACGGCCATCCGCTGGGCGGCGGCACGTACTGGATGGAAGGTTTCCGGCGGCTGGCCACCGACATCCGGGCGCGGGCCCCGACGCATCGCGGACCCGCTTTGGCCGGGGAAGGCTGCGGCGAAAACTGGTTGCCGCATCTCGATCTCATGCTCGCCCTGCAGGTCAGCCGCGAGCGCTACGCCGGACCCGACGGCTGGGAACCGATCCCGTTTTTCCCCGCCGTCTACCACGGTTACAGCGTGTTCTACGGCAACTACTCCTCGCTCACGATGCCTCCTTACGATGAACTCTGGCCGGCCGATTTCGCTCCGAGAGAGCCCCTCGCCCTGCTCGACCGCCGTTTTGCCCAGCAGTTCTACCTCGAGCAGGCGCGGGCCTTCGTGTGGGGTCAGCAGCCCACCCTGGCCAACTTCCGGCCCGCACATCTCGAAAGCCGCGCCGAGGAACTCCACTACGTGCTCCGCCTCGCCCGACTCCACGCCCACGCCCGGGACCATCTCCTGCACGGCACGCTGCTCGCGCCGCCCAAGGTCCACGCACCTTCCGCCACCATCGCGATGTCCCGCCTTTCGATCTACGCCGGCCAGCAAGGAGGGCTCACCGAATTCCGTCAGAAGGTCCCGCTCGCGCTCGCCGCGGGTTGGCGCGCGCCGGACGGCACCGTGGCCGTCGCCTTGGCGAGTCTCAGCCCGGAAGCCTCCCGCCCCATCATCGAGGTGGACGCCGAAGCGTGGGGTTTGCCGGAGCGCGGACAGGTGCACCGGGTGGATCCCGGCGGACGCCAACCCCTCGGCGAGGCCAGTGGGGCCGTATGGCGGATCAGCCCGGCCCTGGCGCCTCTTGACGCCTGTCTGCTCGAACTCACTCCGCCCGCGCCGCCGTGAGCCGTGGGTCCTCCAGGTCCAGCCGGTACATGATCTGGTTGTAGTCGTACCGCGGCGTGGCGTCGGGGTTGCCCGAGAATGTGTTCGCGTAGGTGCCTTCGAAGTAGATCCGGCGCCCGCCGTTCTGATCGAAGAACGCGTGGTGCACCGGGTTGTAGAAGGTGTACCGGTCGTGCGTCACGATCTTCTTCGCGCGCCGCCAGGGACCCGTGGGCGCCCGGGCTTCGGCATACCAGACTTCGCCCAGCGGCGATGTCCCGCCCTGCTCGGTGGCGATCAGGACCCAACGTTGGCGAAACGGGTTCCAACGCACCGTGCCCCGATGCATCAGCACCGGCCTGCCGGTGTCCACATCCACCGGCAGGAAATGCGCTTCGGCGGCCTCGAGTTGGCCCGCCGCGACGAGGCGGCGTTCGGCGGCCGCATCCAGCGGCGTCCTCCCGGGCCGCCAGCCGAACCGGGCGCGGCCTTCGGCATCGCGGCGCATCCGGTCCTGACCGTCCGGGCCAGCTTCGAGACAAGTCCAGACCTCGTAACGGTCCGGATCGAGCCAGGCCGCGAACTCGGCGCGGACCCGCACATTGGGGAACACCTCGCCCAGCAACACGTACTCGGTCCCGCCGTCGCGATGCCGGATCGGATGCGCCTGGCCGGGGAAGCGGAGACGGTCCGCGAGATCGAGTTCCTTGAGCCGTTCGAACTCGGCGCGGTCGTCGTTCCAGATCGCCAGGCCGTGCCCGAGCATTCGTTCGAGCGACTCCATGTGCGCGTAGTGACACAGGAGCCGTTCCCGGCCGGTCTCGTCGGGAAGCACCACGAACCCGTCGGCCCAGATCAGCCCGCGCTCGACGCCCAGACGGCAGACCGGGCGGCTGAAGCCTTCCGCATCCACGTAGTAGTTCAGGTTGATGCCCACGGCCGGGTCGAGCCCGCCGGTGCCGGGGAGTTCGGACGTCGCACAGGCCATCCAGAAATGGCCCAGGGGATGGCGAAGCCGGCTCGTGTCGCCCCAGAACCAGAAGACCTTGCCCCGGTACAGCTCCGCGAAGGCCGAGTCCTGACCGGCGACCTGACCGCTGCCCAGCGGTTCGGCCAGCGGCGTGGGTTCGCCGAGCAGGACGCTGTCGCGATACAACCCCTCGCCGGTGATCCGGTACAAGCGTTCGGCCACGTTCAGTCGGCGGAGGCGGAGCGTAGCCTTCCCGCCGGGTTGGGGGGTGAGCGCCGTGCCGGCGTAACCGAAGCCGTCACGCGGGTATTCGTAGCCGTGGCTGCGCACGTGGAAGAACAGGGGACGCCCCATGAGGCCGGGTTCATGAAACGCGATGCGCCCGGCGTTGTCGGTCACGAACCGCAGGTGGTGGACGGTCGTGAGTTCGACCAGCGGGACCCCGCGGCCGGTCTGTTCGTCGAGGACTTCGATCTGGAAGTACGGAATCGCGGGTGGTTCGGCGGCGGGCAGCGTCGCGGCGAGGCACCCGAACGAGACGCTCAGCGTGACGAGGTGCCTGCCGAACCAGCAAGTGGTGGGGCAAAGGTCCTCCGGAGCCGTGGCTCGGCAGGAACCTCGCTCCGGCAAGGAGGGCAGGTTCAGGGGACGCGGCCGGTTCCGGGCGGACCTGCCCGGTGACCATGAACCGCGGGGGTGCAGGCTGGAAGCCCGCACCACAGGTTCATGGCAAGGCCGGCCGACCCGGCGGCGGTGTCAGGGTGTCGGGACCGCCCGGGTAAGCCGCAGGTCGTCATAGCGGATCGGGGGTGTCGGCGTAGGGAGCGCCCCAGAGGGCGGCACGGCCGGGGCGGGGCGGGGTGCGTTCGACGTGGAGGATCAGCCACTCGGCGGGCTCGGGTGTCCCCTCGGTCCAGGCCTTGCCCTCGACGACCGACTCGCCGGCGGGGCTTTCGCGGAGCTGGAGGTGGAAGCGGGTCCATTGGCCGGACTGCCAGTCAAACGGCACGCGCTGCACCTCGGTCTCGCCCTTGTGCAGTTCGAGGGCTTTCTTGCCGGGGCTGATGCGGAGCTTGAAGCCATTGACGCCGCCGAGGCCGACCCCGAACGCGGGGTAGCGTCGTCCTTTGCCGGTGCCGTAGATGCGGGCGGTGACGGCGACGTTGTTGGTTTGGGCGGGGCCGAAGAGCACCCCCGTAATCCTCGAGGGGCGTGCCAGGCAGTTCGAGGAATTTCTGGTCGCCGTCGGCGCGCACGGCGAACCCGCCCCCGAGGATGAGCATGCCCGCGGGCGCCTGGCCGACCTCGTCGTTCTGGAAATCGTTCTCGTAGAGCGGGGGCGACGCGGCGATGGCGGCCAGGCTGAGGAGGGCGAGGGCGAGGCCGCCGGACAGAACACGAAACATGAACTTGCGCATGAGCGTTTCGACGGCTGCGACCGCGTCTCTATTCTCAGGGGTCAGCCCTTAATTTAATACTTAACGCCGGAACCGCGCGCTCGCCGGGCTGCACGACAAGCGCGCACCCCGCGGTTGCCGACGGCACACCTCCTGGTGTGCAATGGCCTCAAGATGTCCCCGCATCAGCGCATCGCCACGTTGCTCGAGACCCTCTACGGGTCCGCCGCCGTACCGACCCTCCAGCGCCGGCTCCTCGAGTTGATCCAGACCCCGCCCGGCCAGCCCGCCGCGCCTCCGCGCGGTTCTCTCCCGCTCACGGAACGCGATGTCCTCCTGATAACCTACGGCGACCAGGTCCGCGCGCCGGACGAGCCGCCGCTCCGGACGCTCGCCGACTTCTGTGAGCGGCATTTCCGCGAGGCGATCAGCGGGGTCCATCTGCTGCCGCACTTCCCGTACACCTCGGACGACGGCTTTGCGGTCACGGATTATCGGGCGGTGGACCCTGGGCTGGGCACGTGGGACGACGTGGCCCGGCTGGGCGCGAGCTTCGATCTGATGTTCGACGCGGTGTTCAACCATCTGTCGGCCTCGAGCGAATGGTTCCAGCGCTTCCTGGCGGGCGATCCGGCGTTCCGCGATTTCTTCGTCACGGTGACGGGTCGGCCGGATCTGTCGCAGGTTGTCCGGCCGCGGGCGTTGCCGCTGCTGACCCGGTTTACGGGTGCCGCGGGACCGCTTGAGGTCTGGACGACGTTCAGCGCCGACCAGGTGGATCTGAACTTCAAGAACCCGGACGTGCTGCTGGCGTTGATCGACGTGTTGCGGTTCTACGTGCGGCAGGGCGCGCGGTTCCTGCGGCTGGACGCCATCGCGTATCTGTGGAAGGAGATCGGCACGTCCTGCATCCATTTGCCGCAGACGCACGCGGTCATCCAGCTCCTGCGCGCGGTGCTCGACGTGATGGCGCCGTCGGTGATGCTCATCACCGAGACCAACGTGCCGCACGCGGACAACGTGTCCTACTTCGGCGACGGCACGAACGAGGCGCAACTGGTCTACAACTTCGCGCTGCCGCCGTTGCTTGCCCACGCCCTGCTGCGCGGCGACGCCACGCATCTGGCCCGGTGGGCGCGCACCCTCGAACTGCCTTCCGACCAGGTCACGTTTTCAATTTCACGGCCTCCCACGACGGGATTGGCCTCAACCCGGCGCGGGGTTTGTTGCCGCCGGCGGAAATCGAATTCCTGACGGAACGCTGCCGCGCGCATGGGGGGCTGATCTCGTACAAGCACAATCCGGACGGGACGCAGAGTCCGTACGAGCTGAACGTGACCTATTTCGACGCGCTCTCGGACCCGCAGGCGACCGAGCCGGCGGGCACGGCCGTGCGACGTTTCCTGGTGTCGCAGGCCATGATGCTCGCCTTCCAGGGATGCCCGGGATCTACTTCCATTCGCTGGTGGGCTCCCGCAATGACGTCGAAGCGGCGCGGTCGAGCGGCATCCACCGCCGGATCAACCGCCGCAAGTTCGCGCGGACGGAACTCGAGGCGGAACTGGCGGATCCCGGCTCGCTGCGCCAACGGGTGTGGGCGGGCTACCGGCGGCTGCTCGGGGCCCGACGTGGGCATCCGGCGTTTGCGCCCCTGGCGCGCCAGCGGGTGCTGGACCTGCCCCCGTCGGTTTTTGGCCTTGAGCGCGCAACGCGTGACGGGGCCCACACGGTGTTGGCGCTGCACAACCTTTCTGGGCGGCGCGTGGCGTGTGCCGGCTTGTCGGCGCTGGAAGGAGCGGATTCCCGGTGGCGGATCCTGGTCGCCGACGGGTCCCGTGTGTGCCTGGAACGGCCGCTGACGCTCGAGCCTTACGAAGTGCTCTGGTTGGCTGCGAACGGATAACCCTCGACCACCCGGGCAAGAAACCGGTCGAGTGCCTGCCAATCCCCAACGAGTTCGGCGGGCTTTGTGCCAGACACTTCCCCTGACCCTGTGGTGCGGTCGTCCCGCCTGCACTCTCCGGATTCAGGGACCGTGAGCCTGGCTGCGGAGGCCAAGCAAGCATCGCCGGAACCGCCGGGTACGGTTACCGGGCCCGCTCGTCCCAGGTGCCAGGCCTGCCAACCCGCACGGCGCGCCGGCGCGACGTCATTGTCCAACCGATCCCCCACCATGAGCGTCTCGTCCGGTGAAATGCCGCGCGCGCGGAGGCGGGCGCTGAGGAGGCGGAAGACATGGGGATCGGGCTTGCTGAACCCCTGCTCGAACGACCAGAAGCGGAGGGCGGGGTCGAAGCAGGCGCCGTCAAGTCCGACCGTCCTCAACGCATCCTCAAGCTCACGCCACGTATAAGGTTGGGCGTTGGAGGCGATACCCTGGGCGATGCCCGTCGACGCCAGGCGTCGGAGCACGTCTCCCGCGTGCGGATCCAGCCGCACGGTGCGCACGAGTTGGGCATGGGCGAAGAGCCAGTCGTCCAGGACGGATGGGTCAAGGGCGCGCAAGGCCGGCGCAGCGGCGACGGTCACGGCGGGCCAGTACACTTCGGGCCAGGCGACGCCCTGCTCCCGGGCGAGGGCATGTTCGCGGCGGATCACGGCTTCACAATCGGCGGTGAACGCCGCAAGGCTGGGAGGCGGGGTGTTTCCGGGCAATCGGGTCCACAACGCGCGCCAGCGGGCATCGGCGTCGTCGGGCGGAGGCCCGACTTCGAGCAGTGTCTGGTACACGTCGAAGATGACGGCGCGCACGCTCATGAGTCGCCGTTCCAGAGGAGCGGGAAGAGGTGATCGGGACCGAGGCGTTCGGCCAGGAAGGCCTGCTGGAGGGCGACGGCTCGTTCGCGGTTGCGCGGGCCCGCCGGCGGGCCACGCAGCAGGCGGAGGAAACGCCGCGCGTACGCCGGGGCGCCGAGCCAGCTTTCGGCGCGACGCGGCCAGGGGCTGGCTTGGAGCGCCTGCCGGCCGGCACCTTCGCGCCAATGATCCAGGAATCGATTGAATGGACGACAGGCCGCCCAACTGGCTTCGGCGGGTTGCCCGAGCACCTCGAGTTGCGCAGTCAAGGTCAGCCGGCTGAAGGGGACCGTGGCCACCTCGCGGCCGGCGGCCAGCAGCATCGGCTCACCCAGCCAACGATGGCAGATCCTCGGAAGCTGGCGTTTCCAGGCGTGAAAGCCGCGCGCCTGGCGTTCCCGTTCGGCGCGGAGATCAAACAAGCCGGTCGGGACGCGGATTTCGTCGTAGGCCTGCGGAAACCGGAAGCCAAACCGTGCGAGGTCGGGGGCGATGTTGGGCAGTCGACGCGCGATCAGGGCCGGCCGGCGGCGGCGGCTTCGAGGAACGGCAGGCCGAAGCCCTCGAGGATCGAGGTCAACAGGACACACTCGCTCGCCGCCAGCAGATCCAGCACGGAAGGTTTGTCGCGTTCATCGCCCGCGAGGACGCTGAGGCGCAGGGGCCAACCGGCCTGGGCGGCGGCTTCGCCGAGGCGTTGGGCGTACGTCACTTCGTCGGTGGAACTCACGTCACCGGTCGTGACCAGCACGGACTCGGGCCGCAACCAGCGCGTGAGGAGCAGGGCTTCCGCCACGTTCTTGCGTCGCAGCAAGCGGCACGGCAACACCCAGACCGGGCCCTGCCGACCCGTGATGCGGGCGAGCCAGCCGCGTGCCGCCTGGACGCGGGCGGGCGGCGGGGCGGGGGCCAGGCTGGCGGGATTGGGCAGCCAGCCGGCGCCACGGCCGAGATGCCCGGCCAGGAGGCGGGCATCGACGCCATTGATCGCGGCGTGCCGGACCGAGGTCCCAACGGCGAACACGGCCTCCGCCGCCGCGCGCAGGGTGCGGACGCCGGCGCGTTGCATCTCCGGCCAGCGCGCCCAGCGTTGCTCGAACCACCAGTCGTGGTGATGTGAGACGAACGCCAGCCCGCGCGTCTGACACGTCCGGGCGAGGGTGCGGGCGAGCAGGGGGTTGCGGCCCACACTGAGATTGTGCGCCCAGACCACGGCCTCGCGGGGTTCGAAGCCGGCCAGGAGACGATTGCAGCCTCGGCGGACCGCGGTGGCGAGGTCCGACGGCATGCTGGGTTGGGCGGACAGGTAATGAAAGGCGGGTTCGATGAACCACGCGAACTCGCGCGGGCCGAGCGACTGCCGCAGTCCCTGTTCCCACCGGGCATCGGCGGGTTCCCCGGTGGCGAGCACGACCTTCCGGGCCTGGAGGGCTGCGGCCACGGCGGGTGTGGCCAACTCGATGACCCGGCGGATCCCGCCGGGCCGGAAGTGATAGTGCACCACGATCAACGTCACGCCGGCGCGAATCTCCCGGGGACCGCGGCGGGAAGCAAACCCGATCTGTCCATCCGCGGGTCGGTTGGGCTGTCCCCTTGTGCGCGGGTCCCCTTTTTCCGCATTGCAGTCCCGCGCGAAGGGTTCCTAGATTGCGGGCGTGGCTCGGAAGGTTCCCGCAAACGACTCACGCGGCGGCAGCGACATCCTGGGCATCGTCATGCTGGGACTGGCGTTGCTCCTGTTCGCGGCCCTTTTCACGTTCGACAAGTACGACCTGCCCGAGATCCGCACCCCGCCCAATGATCCGCCCCGCAACTGGGTGGGGCTGTTCGGCGCGCGCACGGGCCACGCCCTGTTCTTCGCGATTGGTGCCGGCGCCTTCCTGGTGCCGGTGCTCCTGCTGGGCTTCGGCCTGGCCCAGTTCCGCGGCTTTCTTGGCTACCTTCGTCGCAAGTGGCCCTGGGCGATCCTGCTGCTCGTGACCTGTGCGGGTGCCCTGGATCTGGCGAGCAATCACTTCGCGTTCATCCCGCTCAACCACAACCCGCGTCCCGAACAGACGGGTTACCTGGCGCAGTTCGCCCGCAACCTCAATCTCTCCGGGGCCGGTGGCGTGCTCGGCCAGGCACTGAACCTCTACGGCTTCGGCTATTTTGGCCGGGTCGGCGCCGCCATCCTCTACGGCTGCCTCTACCTCATCAGCCTCTACGGGCTGACGAACTTCCAGCTCGGCGACTGGCTGCGCGCCCTTTGGGCCCGCTGGAACGCGCCCACCGAGGTCGTTCCCGGCGATGAGAAATCCCTCGAACGCCGCACCCGCGAACTCGAGAAGGAAGCGCGCCGCCTCCAATCCCAGCTCGACCAGGCCAGCCGCCAGAACGGCCAGGCGGTCCCCGCCGGAACCTCCGCCGAGGACAAGTCGCGCGCCGGCCTGGGCGCGGACCTTCAGCCCGTCCCCGAGCCCACGGTCCGCGACCTCAGTGTTCCACAGTTGAGAACGCCTCCGGACAAGGCCAAGGCGGGTCGCCCGCCGTCCGCCGTCCCCGAGGCGCAGCTCGAGGAGGTCATCCCGGCCCGGGAGGTTGCCGCGGCCACCACCGCCGAGGTGCTGGGCAAAGCTCCTGCTCCTGGCGCGTCGACCGGCCGCCGGGGCGCGGCGCCTCCCGAAACCGGCGCCACGACCGAGACCCGCTCCGCTCCCGCGGCACCTCCCCCCACGCCACGCCCGGGCCCGCCTGCGCGGCCCAAGCCCAAACCCATCTCCGTCGCCAAACCCCCGGAGATCGGCAACTACCAGGTTCCCTCGCTGTCCCTCCTCAGCCTGCCGGACCTCACCCTCAAGCCCACCGAATCCAAGGAGTCGCTCATGGCCAACGCCCGGCTCATGCAGCAGACACTCCAGCAGTTCGGCATCGAGGTGTCGCTCGGCGACATCACCAAGGGCCCGACCATCACCCGCTACGAACTGCATCCGGCGCCCGGCGTGAAGCTCGAGAAGATCACGAACCTCTCCAACAACATCGCCGCCGCCCTCAAGGCCGAACGCATCCATATCCTCGCCCCCGTCCCCGGCAAGAGCTCCGTCGGCGTCGAAGTCCCCAACCTCGTCAAGTCCAAGGTCATCCTCCGCGAGCTGCTCGAGTCCGAGGAATGGCGCCACACCAAGGCCCGCATCCCGCTCGCCTTGGGCAAGGACGTCTACGGTCAGCCCCTCATCGCCGACCTGGCGGACATGCCTCACCTGCTGATCGCCGGCAGCACCGGCTCGGGCAAGTCGGTCTGCATCAACTCGATTGTCGCGAGTCTCCTCTACCGCTTTCCCCCGGACCAACTCCGGTTCGTGATGATCGACCCGAAGGTGGTCGAGCTCCAGCAGTACAACGCCCTGCCGCATCTGGTGGTGCCGGTGGTCACCGATCCCAAGAAGGTCATCCTCGCGCTGCGCTGGGTGGTGAGCGAGATGGAGAAGCGTTACCAGATCTTCGCGCGCGTCGCCGTCCGCAACATCAAGGCCTTCAACGAGCGTTCGCGCGAGAAGCCGCTCGCCTCCCGCGAACCCGAGCTGCCGCTCACCACGAAGAAGGAGAAGATTGAGGCCACCACCGATGGCTTTGCGGTCCAGGTCGATGAGGACATCGTGGTGCCCGAGGACGATGACATCGTGATACCAGACAAGCTCAGCTACATCGTGGTCATCATCGATGAGCTGGCGGACCTGATGCTCGTCGCGCCGGCGGACGTTGAGATGGCCATCGCGCGCATCACGCAGATGGCTCGGGCGGCTGGGATCCACTGCATCGTGGCGACCCAGCGCCCCTCGGTCGATGTCATCACCGGTGTCATCAAGGCCAACATCCCCTGCCGCATCGCGTTCCAAGTCGCGTCCCGCGTGGACTCGCGCACCATACTCGATGCCATGGGCGCGGACAAACTGCTGGGCAAGGGTGACATGCTCTATCTCCCGCCCGGTTCGGCCAAGCTGCACCGCGCGCAGGGGGCGCTCGTTACCGACCAGGAGATCCAAAGCGTGGTGGACTTCATCGCGCGTCAGGGCAAGCCGAGCTACGAGATGGAGATCCACCAGCAGCTCTCCGCCCCGGGCAACGGTTTTGGCGACGAGAGCGGCTGTGACGAGGACGAAGACCTCATCCAGCAGTGCATCGAAGTGATCCGCAGCGAGCAGAAAGCCAGTGTTTCCCTCATGCAGCGCCGCCTCCGCCTCGGCTACACGCGGGCGGCCCGGATCATGGACGAGCTCGAACAGCGCGGCATCGTCGGCCCCAGCAAAGGCGCCGAGCCCCGCGACATCCTGATCGACCTCGACGGGGGCGGTGCCGATGGCGGTGGGCAGGGTACGTCGTAAGGCGGGGTCCCGGCCTGGCCTGCCACCTGGGCGCTGACTAGGGACCAAGGACCATGGGACCACCGATCACTCTTCGCCCTTCGCCCTTCGCCCTTCGCCCTTCCCCGCATTTGCCCGTTGCCCTTTGCCGGTGTGGCGCTAACTTCCTGCCGACATCGCTCCCTCCGGTCCGTCGTGGGGCCGTCCGGGCGGGGGCCGGACAACGACCGCAGACCATGAAACGCAGGACTTTTCTCAAGGCCGTGAGCGGTGCCGCCGGCGTGGCGGCGGGGAACTGGTACGAGATGTTCGGTGACGAAGCGGCGCGCCGGATCCTTCCCCATCCGAGCGGCCTGCCCCGGCGGGTCCTGGGCCGTACAGGCGCTGAGATCTCGATCATCGGGTTCCCGGGTCTCGCCTTATCCCGCCTGTCGCAGGAGGAAAGCAACACCGCCATGCGCCGGGCCTACGATCTGGGGTGCAACTATTTCGACGTCGCCCCTGCCTACGGCGATGCGGAGGTCAAGATGGGCCCCGCCCTCGCCGGTTGGCGCGACAAGGTCTTCCTCTCGTGCAAGACCAAGATGCGTGATGCCGAGGGAGCGCGGGAGGAGCTCGAACGATCGCTGCAACGGCTCAAGACCGACCACTTCGACCTCTACCAGATGCATCACATCCGTACGCCGGCGGAGGTGAAGCAAGCCCTCGGCCCCGGCGGCGCCCTTGAGACCTTCCTGAAGGCCAGGAAGAGGGCAAAGTGAAGTGGCTCGGGTTCTCAGCCCACACCACCAAGGGCGCGCTCGAGCTGATGAAGGGCTTTCGTTTCGACACGGTGATGTTCCCCATCAACTTCGTCGAGTACTTCACCATCGACTTCGGCAAGCCGATCCTGGCGCTGGCCAAGGAACAGGGCGCGGTGGTGTTGGCCATCAAGCCGACCTCCGCCGGCGCCTGGGCGCCGGGGGCGAAACGCCAGCGCGAGTGGTGGTATCCGTCCATGGAAACGCCCGAGGAACTCCGCCTCGCCCTCCGGTTCACGCTGTCGCTTGACCCGGTCATCACCGGCATCCCGCCCTCGTTCGTGGATCTGTTCGAGAAATCCGTCGCGGCCGCCAAGGCCTACGCGCCCGCCACCGAGGCGGAGGTGGCGGAACTTCGCGATCGCGCAGCGAAGAGCCTGTCCCTGTTCAAACGGGAGGAGGATGCGGTGGAGAAAGCGCAGGCCGGCCATCGCGTGGGCCCGTTCCATCCGGGCAGCCCGCATGAAGGCGGCGAAACCTTGTACGCTTGATGCCATGAACCTGAGCCGACGATTGCTGGGAATGTTGCTGGCCGCGTGCGCGTGCTCCGGGACGCTGGCCGCGTGGGCGCAGGTCACCAACACCACCAGCAACACCACCGGCAACACCGCCACCAACGCGCTGCCACCGCTGCCCTTGCCGCTGCCCTTGCCGCTGCCCGTCCCGGCTGCCTTCGAGGCGGGGGGAAGCGACGGAGGCCGCGCGGTTGCCGATGCCCACCCTCATTCCGCTTGAGCCGACGCCGCCGGTGCCCACAACGAGCGTGCGACTGGGCGGTTTGATCGGAGATGCCATGGCCATGGACCAGCCGCTGCAGTTGCTCAACCCGCTGGCCCCGGCCTTGTATGGCGACGGCACCCGCAACCTCTCGGTGCATCCGACCACGGGCCGGGTCGAAGGTGTCACGCTGTTCTCCATCCGGCTGTTCAAGACCAAGCCGGAGGGGAAACAGCGGCGACCTGCCAAACCCGTGCCGGACAGCCTCCGCTGACCGCTCCGGGCCGCGCCTCTGACCTGCGGCCCTGGCTTCCGTTGTAGGCGCCGACGTGAGGAGACGTCGCGAGCCGGGAGCGGTTGCGTTCGCCTCCTCCAGCACCCGTCGCCTCCTCACGTCGGCGCCTACAGTCGGTCGCCGCTTCATGCCGAGTTGGAAGTACGCAGGCTCGTGGACCGCAGGCTCGCCGGTCAGGACAGCCGGGTCGCTTTGTGCGGGCTCATCCCGGCGATGAGGGCCTGGTTGAAGTCCTCGGCCGGGTTGTAGCCCTGGATCCGGAGTTTCATGTGGAAAGCGGCCACCTCCACGAGACGGGCAATGTCGCGGCCCGGACAGACCGGGATGGTGACGTAGGGGACGTTGATGGTGAGGATCTTCATGGTGGGAAGTTCCGCGCCCACGCGCTCGATCTCGTCCTGGGGATTCCAACGTTGCAGCTTCACGACCAGGTCGAGTCGCTTCTCGGTGCGCACCCCCTTCACGCCGAACATGGCCAGGACGTTCACCAGCCCGATGCCGCGCACCTCCATGTAATTGCGGCCGGCCGGCGGTGCGGTGGCGATGAGCTCGCGCTTCGCCTGCCGGCGAATCAGGGTGGCATCGTCGGCGACCAGGCTGTAGCCCCGCTCGATCAGGCCCACGGCGCACTCGCTTTTTCCGATGCCGGGATCACCCGTGATGAGCACGCCGATGCCCAGGATGTCCACCATGCTGCCCATGACCAGCTCGGTGGGCTCGGACAACTCCTGCAACACCATGGTCGCCTCGTTGATGAAACGCATCGTGTTGTGCGGGCACCGGAACACCGGCACGCCGGCCTTCTCCGCCCGTTCCAGAAACTCCGCGTCCGGCTCGTAGCCGCGGCAGAATCCGACACAGGGGATGCGGGTGGCGAAAAGGCTGGCATACCGCGCCGCGCGCTCCGCCGGGCCCAACGAGGCCAGATAGGTCATCTCCGCATTCCCAATCACCTGGACACGGTGCTCGGCGAAGTAACGGCTGAACCCGGCGAGCATCAAGCCCGGCCGGTTCACCGCCGGCTCGCGGATCCGCCGGTACAGCCCCGCCTTGCCGGCGATGACCCGGAGCCCGAGTTCACGCGGGCAGGCGGCGAAGAACCTGTCGACCGTCAGGGAAGCGGCGGCTTTCATAGGTTGAACTCCGGTCCGAGGTAGATCTCGCGGGCGCGGGGATCGTTGACCAGGAACTCGGCGGAGCCCTCGCACAACACCTCGCCCTTGTGGATCACGTAGGCCCGATCGACCAGTTTGAGGGTCTCCCGGACGTTATGGTCGGTGATGAGGATGCCCAGGCCGCGTTCCCGCAGACGCCGCACGATCTTCTGGACCTCGTACACCGCAATCGGGTCGATCCCGCTGAACGGCTCGTCCAGCAGCATCAGCTTGGGGCTGGTGATGAGGGCGCGGGTGATCTCGAGCCGGCGCTTCTCCCCGCCGCTGAGCTGATAGGCTTTGCTGCGGGCCAACGGCGCCAACTCCAGCTCGTCCAGCAGGTACTTGAGCCGCAGTTGCCGCTCCTCGCGCTTCATCCGGCAGGTCTCGAGGATGGCCAGCAGGTTCTGCTCGACGGTGAGCTTGCGGAAGACCGACGGTTCCTGCGTGAGGTACCCCAGACCCAACCGCGCCCGCTGATGCATCGCCAGCCGGTCAATGGACTTCCCTTCCGAACCGCACCTCGCCCGCGTCCGGCCGCACGACGCCCACGATGATGTTGAAGGTCGTCGTCTTCCCCGCCCCGTTGGGCCCCAGCAGCCCCACGATCTCGCCCGCCCGCACGTGGATCGTGACATCATTCACCACGCGCCGCTTGCGGTACTCCTTGATCAGGTGCGACGCCACCAGCAGCGGCGAAACCGCTCCGCATTCTGCCGGGGCGGCCGTCACGGTCGCCGGCGACGACGGGGGCGGGGACAGCGACCGTGCGCTCGACGTCTTCACGCCGGCCTCCCCGGCAGGAATCGGCCTTGTTCGTCCATGGGCAGGAGTCGCTCGAGGGCCGCGGTGAAGCCACCCCGATAGATGCGCGGGCGGAACCCGGGCGAGGTGAAGGGGACGGTTGCTTCCGGGTGTTTCTGCCGCCATTGCGCCCATTCGCCGACGAGCAGGGCGTTCTCCTTCACCTCCCAGAGATGGGCATAGAGGGCATGCAGGAGGGGCCGGTCGGCGAGCTCGGTGGCCTTGTCGTACAGGGCGATGATCGCGCGCGTGGTCTGCTCAACCCGCGCCGCCACCTCGCCCCAACTGTTCGCCGGCGTGTGGAGGATCACCCGGAGGTCGTCGAGGTAACGCACCGCGCGATCGCCGTGTTCGGTGGGCAGATGGAACAGGTCGGCCATCAGTTGCAGATCGTCGAGGGTGAAGGGCCGGGCGCCGCGGCTGCGGAACTGCGGCAGCCAGGCGGCCAGCGCCTCCTGGAAGGCTTGCCTCGGATGGTAGTGGTCGCCGTTCCGCACGTAAGCCGCCAGGGTGTGCAACGGAACGAAATTCGCTTCGAGCTGGCCGTTCGGATTCAGGAGGATGCCCGCCAGCTCGTCGCGCAATGCCCCGGGCCGCCCGGCATAGGGCCCCAGGTACAGCCGGCGCATGTCGTAATCGTTTGCGTGCAGGTTGTCCCACAACAGCGGTTTGCGGCGGAGCACGGACCGCAGCTCGCGGATCGAGGCTACCGGGATCTCTTCGGAGATGATCTCGGGTCCGGTCCAGAGGACGTCCACGTCCGTGTCAAGCTGTTCGCCCAACGTCCGCAGGTAGGGCGAGTCCGCCACCGACGGCGTGGCGAACCGCCCGCAATATTCCGTGGGACAGAACAGCACCCGGGCGCGCGGGTCCCAGCTCCGGGCCCAGCGCAGGATCGTGTTGCCGAGGAAGGCCTGCGCGGAGGCTGGCGTGCCGAACCGCTCCCGGTCTGCCGCGCTCAGGTCGGGGTTGATGTCATCAAACAGGACGGCGAAATCCTGAACGCCGAGGCCGTGCACCTGCCGCAGCTTGGCCTCGATCGCCCCCACATCCGCGGCGTCGGTGAACCGCAGATCGAGGCCAGGAGAAAGGGCGTACACGAACCGCACACCCCGGCTCTGACTCGCGTGCACCAACGCCTGCAGCTCGGCCATCTCGGGCGGGTCGTAGCGCTCCCGCCACTGCGCGCGGTGTTTGGCGTCGTCCTTGGGCGCGTACAAATACGCATTGAGCCCCCGCCCGCGAGCCATTCAAACAACGTGCGGCGCTGACCGGCATTCCACGGCTTGCCGTAGAAACCTTCAACGACACCGAACAAGCCGTGGGGCTGCGTATTCATGTCAGCAGGGCGGTGGCTCCCGTCTCGGCAATCCTTTCCCAGAGCCGCGCGCGAGTCAACTGCCCCTGAATTCTCCACAGTTCATGCAAACTTCGGCTGGCCGGACACCAACGGATGCGGGATGCTTCTGGCCCATGAACCTGCGACGCATCGCCCCGGCCTGGCTGGTTGCACTGTGCTTGGCGCCGGCCTTCGGGGCCGACGTCCGCTGCGCCGAACCGGTCGGGCTGGACCTCACGGCCGAGTGGCAACGCGAGTTTCAGACCCTGACGCTGGACCTGACCAACCGGGTGCGATTCGAGCGAATTGCTTCGCAGACGTTCCATCCCGCAGCCTTGCTCGATCCCGCCGACCGCGACCCTCTCGACGTGGTGCTGCGTCGGACCGGCGTGCTCCTTGCGGATCTACGCCGAGGGGCGGACTCCGAACCCCTCCGCGCGCTCGCCGAAGCGCTCGCCGCCTTGGAACATGCGGCCCGCGCGATGCCGGTCGAGGACGGCCCGGGGCGCCGCGAGTTGTTCAACGCCGCGTGCGCGTTGCGTCGCCGCATCGCTTTCAGCAATCCGCTCCTCAACTTCCAGGAACTCCTGTTCATCAAGCGGCATCGAGCCTTGATGGATCACATGTGCGATCAGTACTACGGCCTGGCGGCCCGCCCCGGCGGCGGGGGTGTATGTGCTCGAGGGACTCTGGGGCCCGGACCTGCGCTTGCGCGATCTCCTCGAGAATTCCGTCTGCCGGAACGGACGTCTCGCGGGCCAGCGGCTCACCGGCGGTCCGCGCCGCCACTGGGACCTGCACTACGACGGCATGGGCAACCTCGCTGGCGAAGAGACCGAAGGCGGTTCGTTCCTGTCGCCGGCCCTCTCCTACGATGGCCAGACGGTGCTCTTCGCCTATGTCGAATGCCAGGGCGACCGGCAGCACCGCGCCCATACAGACCCCACGCGCGGGCACTGGGCCGAGGGCCGCTGCTACCACATCTTCCGCGTCAACCGGGACGGGTTGGGCCTGACCCAGCTTACCGACGGCACCTGGAACGACTTCGACCCCTGCTGGCTGCCCAACGGTCGCATCGCCTTCATCAGCGAGCGGCGCGGCGGCTATCTCCGCTGCGGCCGGGTCTGCCCCACCTACACGGTTTACGACATGGCCGCTGACGGCAGCGACATCCGGTGTCTGAGTTTCCACGAGACCAACGAGTGGCATCCCGGCGTCACGCACGACGGCCAGATCGTCTACACGCGGTGGGATTACGTCGATCGCCACGGCGTGGTGGCCCATACCCCGTGGCTCATGTCCCCCGATGGCCGCGACCCCCGCGCGGTCCATGGCAACTACGCCTTCCGCAGCGCCCGGCCCGACATGGAGCTTAATGTTCGTCCCATCCCCGAATCGAGGCGGTTTGTGGCCACCGGCGCCCCGCACCACGGTCAGGCCTTCGGCTCTCTGGTGGTCGTGGACCCGCGGCTTCCCGACGACGATGGGATGGGACCGGTCCGGCGCCTGACCCCGGACGTGGACTTCCCCGAAACCCAGGGCGGGGTCGAGGCGTACGGCGAAGCCTGGGCGCTGAGCGAGCATTACTATCTTTGTGTCTATGACCCCGCCCAACGACTGGCCGACGCGGGGCCCAAAGGGGCCTACGGGCTTTACTTGTTGGACAGCTTCGGCAACCGCGAACTGATCTACCGCGACCCCGACATCGGTTGCCACAGCCCCGTGCCGTTGCGCGCCCGTCCCACGCCGCCGGTGATCCCCGACCAGTCCGAGCGGCTCGCGGCGGACGAACCGGCCGAAGCCACGGTGGCGGTCATGGACGTCTATCGGAGCCGGCAACCCTGGCCGGCCGGCACACGGATCAAGGCGCTGCGGGTTTACCAGATCCTGCCCTTGTCCGTGGCTTCGGCGGCCGTGGCCCACAACACCGGCCTCCAGATCCCGCAGGGCAACGACTCGGTGAACCTTGCCCGGGCGGTCCTCGGCGAGGTGCCGGTTGAAGCGGATGGCAGCGCCCACTTTGTCGTGCCCGCCCGCAAGGAACTTTTTTCCAAGCCCTGGACGAAGCGGGGCTGGCGGTCACCTCGATGCGGTCGGCCACCCAGTTTCAGCCCGGCGAACGGGCCACCTGCCTGGGCTGTCACGAGCCGAAGGCGGCCGCTCCGTTGCCGGGCCCCGGCACACCCTGGCCCTGCGCCGGCCGCCGTCGCGACTCGACTTCGCCCTGGACGGTGCCAACCCCTTCAGCTACCCGCGCCTGGTCCAACCGGTGCTGGAACGTCACTGCGTGCACTGCCACACGCGCGAGGCGGAGAAAGCGCCGTCGCTGGCGGCAACCCGGGTCTTGCACCGGGGGCGGGGGTGGGATGGACGTGCCCACGACCTATTACGCGTCGTACGTGAGCCTGGCGCCGCAGTTCGGCTTTTACAGCTACGGCGGACGCGACTGGAACGACCCGAAATGGTACCGGACGACGCCGGGCGAGTTCGGGGCGCGCGCGTCCCGGCTGTACGCGCTGCTGGCTGAGGGGCATCACGGAGTTTGCCTGTCGCCGGCGGATTGGGCGCGGCTGACCTTGTGGCTCGATTCCTGTTCCCTGTTCTACGGCGTGTACGAAAAGGAGGGCGGCGAGGCGCAGCTCACGCGGCGAGGTGCCCCTGCCAACCCTCGAGTAGCGGCCGCTCAAGCGCGATCCGTCCTCAATCCCCGATGTTCGTAATCGGCGGAGAACACAGGGCGAAGCCTTCCTCCACCGATTACGAACATCGGGGATTGGGCTGAGGGAGGCGCTCCACGCACGTGTGGTGCGGGCTTCCAGCCTGCACCTTCTGCAGTTCATGGTCACCGGGCCGTTCAAGAGGTAACGGGTGGTTACCCACGCTCGGCAACGGCCGGGGCGTTTTTCGTCCCTTCACCCCTCGCCCTTACGAAAAGCGGCGGTGAACCGCCCGCACTCCAAACGCCGCGCGACCTCGAGCGCCATGGCCGTGCGTGAAGCGTCAGGCGGGCGCGAGCAAATGCGTTGCCGCGCTGCGGCGGAGCTCTTAGCGTCGCGCCGTGCCAGTGCGGTTCACCATCCTCGGCAGCGGTTCCGGCGGCAACTGCGCCTACCTCGAGACCGACTCGACGCGGCTGTTGATCGACGCCGGGTTCAGCGCCCGGCAGATCCGGCAGCGCCTCGCCGCCATCGGTCGGTCGCCGGAGACCCCTTCACGGCATCCTCCTCACCCACGAGCACGGCGACCACATCCAGGGCCTGGCGGTGCTATGCGCCAGACTCGACCTGCCGCTCTACTGCAACCGGCTCACCAAAGACGCCACCGAACACGCCCTCGAAACCCGCTTCCAGTGCCGCCTCTTCCAGACCGGCGCCGCCTTCGACATCGGCGATGTCCACGTCGAGACCTTCTCCGTCCCGCACGACGCCCAGGATCCGGTGGGCTTCCTCCTGCGAACGTCCGGGGTGAACCTCGGCTTCCTCACCGACCTCGGCCATGCCACGCGGCTGGTCGTCGAACGCGTGCGCTGCGCCCACGTGCTGGTCCTCGAGACCAACCACGACCTCCGCCTCCTCCAGGACGACCGCAAACGGCCTTGGAGCGTCAAGCAACGCATCCTCAGCCGCCACGGCCACCTCTCCAACGAAGCCGCTGCCGACGTCGCCCAGGAGATTGTCACCCCCGATCTCCGCCAGCTCTACCTCGGCCATCTCAGCCGCGACTGCAACCGGCCCGAACTCGCCCACCGCGCCGTGGCGGGCCGCCTGCAGACCCTCGGTGCCACCCACGTCCAGGTGCACCTCACCTCCCAGGAAACGTCCAGCCCCACCCTCGAACTCTGACCGGCCATGGCCTTCGACTCGTTTCGCGACTGGCTCGAAACCCTTGAAAAGGCGGGCGAACTCCTGCGCGTGCGGGAACCCGTGGCCACCGAACTCGAGATCACCGAGTTCGCCGATCGCCAGATGAAGTCGCCCGGGGAGGCAAGGCGCTGCTGTTCGAGCACCCGACAATCAACGGTCAACGCAGTCCGTTCCCCGTGGCCATCAATACGCTGGGCTCGTGGAAGCGCATGGCCCTCAGCCTCGGGGCGGCCTCGGTGGAGGACGTGGCGGCCGAATTGGGCTCGCTCATGAAGGCCAAGCCGCCCACGTCGCTGCGCGAGGCCTTCAAGCTGCTCGGCACGGCCCTGGACTTGCGCCACGCAAAGCCCAAGCGCGTCAAGACCGGCCCGTGCCAGGACGTCATTCACCGCGTCGACACCGCCCCGGCTTCCGCATCGAGTACCGTGCCCGTGCCGGGGACCCCGCCCGTGTCGGGGACCACCCCACCGTTGGGGAGTGCACCGTCATTGGGGACCGCGCCTGCCTCGGGCGCAGGTTCCGCTGCCCTCGCCGGAACCCCCTCCTCCGTCCTCAACTCCCGCTCCCCCTCTCCGCCCTCCTCCGCGCCGGGCCGTCCTTTCCCCACGCTCCGGGACCTTCCCATCCTGCACTGCTGGCCGCTGGACGGCGGTCGGTTCGTGACGCTGCCTTGCGTGGTCACGCGCGACCCCGACACCGGCGAGCGCAACGTGGGCATGTACCGGATGCAGGTCTACGACGACCGCACCACGGGCATGCATTGGCAGCTCCAGAAGGTTGCTGCGCGGCACGGCCGCCGTTACTACGAGAAGGGCGAGCGCATGCCGGTGGCGGTGTTTCTCGGAGGCGACCCGGTCTTCACGTTCGCCGCCACGGCGCCGTTGCCGGATGGGCTGGATGAATTCCTGCTGGCGGGCTATCTCCGTCGCCAGTCCGTCCCGCTCGTGCGCTGCCTCACCTGCGACCTCGAAGTGCCGGCGAACGCCGATTTCGTGCTCGAAGGGTATGTGGACCCGATCGAACCGCTTCGGGACGAGGGGCCGTTTGGGGACCACACCGGTTTCTACACGCTGCCCGAACCGTACCCCGTCTTCCACCTCACCGCCCTCACGCACCGGAAGGACGCGGTGTATCCCGCCACCATTGTGGGCATCCCGCCCATGGAGGACTTCTACATCGGCGGCGCGTCGGTGAAGCTCTTCCTGCCGATCTTCAAGATGAACTTCCCGGAGATTGTGGACATCGCGCTGCCGGCCGAGGGGGTTTTCCACAACCTGGTCTTTGTGAGCATCAAGAAGACCTACCCGATGCAGGCCTACAAGATCATGCACGGCCTCTGGGGCATGGGGCAGATGATGTTCACCAAGTACCTCGTGGTCGTGGACGACGACGTGGACGTCCACAACACGAGCGAGGTTCTTTTCCGGCTCTGCGCGAACACCGATCCGCAGCGCGACGCCGTGTTCACGCAGGGACCGGCGGACGTGCTCGACCACGCCACCAGCGTGATCGCCCGCGGCAGCAAGCTCGGTCTGGACGCCACCCGGAAACTTCCCGGCGAAGGTTTCCACCGCCCCTGGCCGCCGCTCATCCGGATGGACGAAGCCGTCAAGGCCCGGGTGGCCAGGCTCCTGGCCGCACAACCGGCACGCCGCGCGGAATCCTGAGGTCCTGAGCAGGGATCTGTTCACGGTTTGCGTCACGAAAGCGGCGCTCAAGCGCGACGCACTCCATACGCTTCGCGATCCCCACACCGCTCGGCCAGCGCAACGCGTTGGGAGTGCGCCGACTTCCAGCGGCGCTTTTCCCCACCCGGGTCGAGGCTTGCAATCGCCGCCGCTTCGTGCGATCAGCCTGTCAACCTATGAAAGCCCCGCTGGACCGTCGCTCCTTCCTCCGCCACTCGACTGTCGGCGCCTCCGCCCTGGCGTTGGCCTGGCAGTTCGAGGAGCGCCAGCTTCTCGCCCAACAAACGGCGCCGACCACCCCCGACGTTCCCGCTCCCGTCCCTGCTCCCCGCAGTTTTCCCGCCGGCAAGATCGGCAAGCTCAGCGTCAGTCGCCTGATCGGCGGCGGCAACCTGATCAGCGGGTTCGCGCACAGCCGCGACCTGATCTACGTCTCGCCCCTGCTGCGCCAGTACTTCACCGACGCGAAGGTCCACGAGACGTTTGCGCTCGGGGAAGCGCAGGGGATGAACACGGTCATTCTGCGCCTGGACGACCACACCCTGCGCATCCTCAAGTCCTACTGGCGCGAGCGCGGCCGGCGGCTCCAATGGATCGCCCAGGTCAAATTGCCCGAGAAGGACCGGTTCGCCGAGATTCAGCGGGCCGTCGATGAGGGCGCCTCCGCGGTCTTTGTCCATGGCGGCGTCGGAGACGGGTTGGTCGAGGCGGGCGACTTCGATCTGCTGGGACGGGCGATCACGGCCATCCGGCATCAGGGAGTGCCTGCCGGCGTCGCCGGCCATGCGTTGGCGGTTCCCATGGCCTGCGAGCGCGAAGGCCTCGAGCCCGACTTCTACATGAAGACCTTCAACAGCAAGCAGTACTGGTCGGCCGGCCCCATGCCCCGCTTCGACAGCGTGTGGGAGGAGACGCCGCAGGAGACAATGCAGTTCATGGCCGAGGTCGAGAAACCCTGGATCGCATACAAGGTGCTCGGCGCGGGCGCCATCCATCCCGAGCAGGGTTTCCGGTACGCCTACGAGAACGGCGCCGACTTCATCTGCGCCGGCATGTTCGACTTCCAGGTCGAGGAGGACGCCGCAATCGCCCGGCGCGCGCTGGACCGCGCCCGGAACCGATCCCGCCCCTGGTGCGGCTGAGGTCGCCGCCTGACCGTAGGCGCCGACGTGAGGAGGCGTTTGTCGTCAGGAGGCACCGGTCATGGGGCGGCGTTCGTCGTGACGAACCGCCAACTGCCGCTCCCCACTTCGACCACCCAACGGTCGGCTTCGCGTCCCACCAACCGCGCCCCCTTCACCTTCCGGAGCGGACGACCGCCTTCCGTGATCCGGTCGGCTTCCGAGGCCGGTAGATGGACCGTTGCGGTCGTGTTGGCCGGGAGCGACACCTCGTACTCGAAGCGGCCTCCGTCCAGTCGCCAATGGCTGGCGATCGGACCCGCCAGCGAATCGTAGCGCGCCCGTGCCCACGAGATCGCGGGATGCTCAGGGTTGCTGCCCGGGGCCGGCGGCATCGGACGGAGGCGGAGTTGTCGGAAGCCCGGCGTGGCGGTGTCGATGCCCGCCAATACCCGGAACATCCATTCGCACACGGCGCCGAAGGAATAGTGCGAGAAGCTGTTCATGGCGGCGTTCTGGTTGCCGGCGATGCCGTTGAAGCCGTGTTCGCGGGTGAAACTGTCCCAACGCTCCCAGATCGTCGTGGCGCCGTTCTCGACTTCGTATCCCCAGGAAGGGAACCGCCGGCTCTGGAGCAGGCGCGCGGCCAGATCATGCTGGCCATGGGCGCTGAGGACCGGCAGGAGGGGTCGGGTCCCCAGGAACCCCGTGGCCATGCGGGTGTCGTTGGTCCGAATCTTCTGCGCCAAGCGCTCCGCCGCTGCGTGGCAAAGCGGTTCGGGAATGAGACCAGCATCGAGGGCCAGCGCATAAGCTGACTGTGTGTCCACGGTCAGCGTGCCGTCGGGACCGAGGTACTTCGCGGCGAAAGCGGACCGGATGTTGTCCAGCAGGGCGCGGTAGGCCACGGCCTCGTGGCGGCGGCCCAGCGCGTCGGCCATGTCGCCCATCAACCGGGTGGTGATGGCGAAGTACACGCTGTCCACATACTCGATGGGCGTGGGTTCGTTGAGGTTCAGCCAGTCGCCCCAGGTGTTGGCCTCGGGATGCTGAATGCCCAGGAATCCGCGGGCGTTGGCCTGCCGCCAGTCCAGAAACCGGGTCATCGAATCCCACTGGCGCTCGAGCACCCGTGTGTCGCCGTAAACCTGCCAGACCGTCCAGGGAACGATGATGCCGGCGTCGGTCCAGGCCGGGGCGAAGGCTTTGCCGTGCTGGAACGGCCAGGGGCAGTAATCGGGGTAGGCGCCGCCGGGCAACTGGGCTTCCTCCACTTCCCGCAACCACTTGGAGAAGAACGCGGCCACATTGGCGTTGTAGGTGGCCGTGCGCGCGTAGA
Organism: Verrucomicrobiota bacterium; assembly: GCA_027493615.1. Lineage (GTDB taxonomy): Bacteria > Verrucomicrobiota > Verrucomicrobiia > Limisphaerales > J093 > DSVZ01. The sequence goes on along the minus strand of JAOSKK010000023.1, from coordinate 200,147 downwards.
TCTGGGCGTCGCCCATCCACCCGAAGCGCTCGTCCCGCTGGGGACAATCCGTGGGCAACTCGAGGAAGTTCGCCCGCTGCGTCCACACGATGTTCTCGAACAACCGGTTCACCATCGGATCCGAACACGCGAAGCTGCTGGTCAGCCGCGTGTCCGAATGCAGCACAATCCCGGTCAACGCGTCGCGCTCCAGCACCCCGGGATAGCCGCTGACCTCGACGAACTGGAACCCGTGGAATGTGAACCGCGGCACATACACCTCGCCTCGGGGATCGCCGCGCAGCACGTAGGTGTCCGTCGCCCGCGCCTTCCGCAGATTCTCGGTCATCAGCCGCCCGTCCGGATGCAGCATCTCGCCGAAGCGCAGTTGCACACGCGTTCCCGCCGGTCCGCGCACCTTGAGGCGGACGACGCCGGCGAAGTTCTGACCCAGATCCACGATGGACACCCCCTCCCCGCGCGTTGTGATCGACCGCGCCGGCAGTTCCTGCGTGAACCGCACCGGCGGCGCCGGGTAAGCCTCCAACCGCGCCGGCCGCACAAACCCGAATTCCTGTTCCCGCACACCCGCCCCGTCATGGAACGGCGCCCGCACCGACCCGTTCTCTCCCGCCCGGACCGCGTTCTCCCAGGTTGCGTCGTCGAACCGCGGTTGGTCCCAACCGGGCAGTTCGCGCGTCGCGTCGTAGTGCTCGCCCATCAGGAAGTCCGCTTCGCGATAGGGTCCTTCGCCCGTGACCTTCCACGTGGCATCGGTGCCCACCACCTGCAGTGAACCGTCGTCGTATTCGATCTCGAGTTGCGCCAGCAAAGCCGGGGTCTTGCCATACGTGTCCCGGCCGGTCCGGTGCGGCCCGTACCCCACGAGCAGGCCGTAGCCCAAATACCCGGCGTACCAACCATCCGCCACGACCGCCCCCAGCGCGTTTGGGCCCGGCCGGACCAGGTCCGTCACATCAAACGTGGTGTAGTAGACGCGTTGCCGGTAATCCGTCCAGCCAGGCGAAAAGAACTGCTCGCTCACGCGGTGGCCGTTCAGGTGTGCCTCGAAGATGCCCAGCGCGCTGGCGTGTAGAGTCGCCCGGCGCACGGTCTTCTCGCCGCCTTGAAACTCCTTCCGATAGTGCCGGGCCGGCGGCAGATGCAGGCGCGCCGGATCTGCGTGCAGTGGGCTCGGGTCGCGGAAGCTGATCCACTCGGCCTGCCAGTCCCCGGGTTCGAGCAGGCCCATGGTCCAGGAAGCCGTTTCGCTCCAGGGCGATGGTTCGCCGTCGCGATTCCACACCCGGACCTTCCAGTAACAGCGCTGGCGTGACCCCAGCGGTTTGCCGCGGTAAACCACGTGGGTCGTCTGGTCGCCTGGGACCTTGCCGGAGCTCCAGAGATCCCCGCGATTCTCGTCCAGCCACCGCCGCGAACTGGCCACCAGGATCTCGTAGGCGGTCTGCCGCTCACCGCGTTCATCGGATTCCACCCGCCAGAACAAACGCGGCGCCTGCGCATCCACGGCCAGCGGGTTCTCGAGGTATTCGCAGCGCAGCCGCGTCACCACCAGCGGGTCCGCCGTCGCGACGCTCACCGCCCAACCGGCGCAGACGACAGCGAGGACCAGGGCACAACGCCACCGCCGCCGGACCCGCCCCACCCCGCCGGACCCGCGCGGAGCGTCTGGAGTGCACCCTCTTCCAGCGGCGACCTTCGTCCCCCGGCACCCAAAGCGGCGGTGAACCGCACGCACTCCAAACGCTGGCGCGAGCCACCGACCGCCGGGGACGCGCAGAGCGTCTGGAGTGCGCCGTCTTCCAGCGGCGCTTTACGTTCATTCGCCCCACCCTTCGCCCTGCCCCGTCCCAAGCCGCCCCCACGCGCAACGGATTCCACAGGTGGAACACCCACCCGGGTTGCCAGGGACGAAACGAACCGCACGCCGAACCAGCCAGGTCTGAGTTTCATGATGGAAGGCCGCACGAAGCTTGCCGGCTGCAGCCGATGGGTTCAATGCCCTTCCTCCCTCCGGCCTGCCCTCGGCCGGCGGCATTCACCGACCGGGGGCTTGGTGCCCGGCGGTCCAGGCGATACCGGCCGCCCGCATGTCGTATCGCTGAACGCCATGATCCTGAAGAAGATTCGCGGGCGATTCGGTTTGCCTCACCGACCTCCCTGGCCTTCATTAGGCGCCGGTGTCACTGATGCCACGATGTCATTGGCGCCGACGGTAAGTGATGGAACTCGGACACACGCATGAAATACCGCCTATGCAAACTGCCTACCTCTTGAGTGGACTCGTGCTGTCTTGCACCCTGGCCTCCCTGGCCCCGGCGCAGGCCGCCTACAAGGACGAAGTGCTCGCCGACGCGCCGGTTGGCTATTGGCGCCTGGACGAACCCACGCCGCCCCCGATCGCTCCCCAGACGACGGCCCAGAACCTCGGCAGCCTGGGCGTCACAGCGGACGGCACCTACGCCTACGGTGTCCAGGGCCAGCAACCCGGCGCCCTCGCCGGCAGCACCGACACCGCCGCGCGCTTCGACGGCACCCGGTTCTTGCAAGTCCCCTACAGCGTCGAGATCAACCCCAACCCGCCGTTCACCGTGGAGGGGTGGTTCAAACCCGCGGTGGTCCTAACCGGCACAACGGTGACGTGCCCGCTCGCCTCGCTGCGCCGCGTCACCCCGGCCGCCGAAGGCTGGATCTTCTACCAGACCGCTACCGGCTGGAACTTCCGCCTCGGCGATTCCTTCAACAACTACACCGCCGACATCACCGGGACCACGGTGATCGCCGCCGACACCTGGTACCATGTCGCCGCGGTGTATGACGGCACCACCGTGCGCCTGTACGTCAACGGCGTCGAAGAGGCCACCGCCACCACCACCGACTATTGGCCGAATCCGGAGGTGGCCTTGGGCATCGGTGCCCGCGGCGACAATACCTTCCACTTCAACGGTATCGTGGACGAAGTGGCCCTCTACCCCACCGCCCTCTCCGCCAGCACCATCGCCGCCCACCACGCCAACGGCATCGATCCCGCGCCGGCGTCCCCCTACAACACCCTTGTCCTCGCCAGCCAACCCCTCGGCTACTGGCGCTTGAACGAGACCGTCCAGGCCCTCATCCTCCCGGCCGCCGCCAACCTCGGTTCGCTCGGCGAGGCCGCCAACGGCGGCTACTACCCCGGCATCTCCCACGGCCAGCCAGGCGCCCTCACCGGCGACGCCAACCCCGCCGTGGGCTTCGACCAGAACGCCACGCCCAAACAAATGGTCGACGTGCCCTACAACGCCGGCCTCAACCCCACCAGCTTCACCGTCGAATGCTGGGCCCGAGCCGACAGCGCCGGTACCGGCCACCGCTCCCCCGTCACCTCCCGCGACGACACCCCCGTCGGCAACGCCACCGGTTACATCTTCTACGCCGATCCCGGCAACGTCTGGCAGTTCTGGACCGGTAACGGCGCCGGTTCCCCCGACGGCCCCTGGAACAGCGTCGGCAACGTCCCCGTCAACCTCGACACCTGGGACCATCTCGTCGGTACCTACGATGGCAAGGTCAAGAACTTCTACGTGAACGGCGTCCTGGTCGGATCCGCCCTGCCTGCTCGATACTTCACCAACCCGGCCCGTGTCCTCCGCATCGGCGGCGGTGCGACCGAAGGCGCCGGCAACTTCTTCTTCCACGGCGATGTCGACGAGGTTGCCGTCTATGACAAGGCCCTCAGCGGCGATCGCGTCCTCGCCCACTACAAGTCCGGCAGCGGTACCGATCCGTTGCCCGCCGCCCCGGAGATCGTCGCCGGCCCCGGCCCCGCCGAGGTCTTCAAAGGCGAAACCCTCACCCTCGGCGTCGCTGCCACCGGCAGTCTCCCCTCACGTACGAGTGGCGCCGCGACGGCACCGTGTTGAACGGCCAGACCGGACCCAGCATTAGACTGGCGGACGCCCAGCCCTCCGACAGCGGCCTCTACAGCGTCACGGTCCGCAACAGCCTGGGCGAAGCCGTCAGTCAGGAGGCGCAGGTGACCGTGGTCGATGTCAGCAAGCCCGTGATCACCCAGCAACCCCGCTCGCGCATCGTCCTCGCCGGTGCCAGCGTGACCTTCACCGTCGCCGCCGTCGGCAGCGCCACCTTCGATTATCAGTGGGAACGGGACGGCACTCCCATCCCCGGCGCCACCGGCGCCAGCCTGGTGATCGCCAGCGTCCAAGCTTCCGACCTGGGCAGCTACCGCGTTCTCGTCAGCAACGCCGCCGGCAGCACCCTCAGCGACGCCGCCACGCTCGGCTTCCCCAGCATGCCCACCGGCGATTACGTCAGCAACGTCAAGGCCGACGGACCCGTCGCCTACTGGCGCCTCGGTGAAACCGAAGCCATCGAAGCCCTCGACGAAATCGGCAACGCCAATCCCGGCTATTACTCCGGCGGTGTCACCGTCGGCGAACCCGGCGCCATCCACGGCGACCCCAACACCGCCGTGCGCTTCAACGGCGTCGACGGCAAGATCGACGTCTGGTGGTCGGAGGTTCTCAACCCGGCCGACCTGTCCGACCCGCCGCAGATGACCGCCTTCACCATCGAGTGCTGGGCCAAGGTCAGCGGGAACGTCGGCAACTTCCGATCGCCCGTGACCTCCCGCGCCGATGCGCCCCAACGCGGCTACATCTTCTACGCCAGCGACGCCAATACCTGGCAGTTCTGGAACGGCGCCGCCGCGGGCGGTTGGCAGGTCGTCGCCGGACCCGCCGTCCAACTGGATACTTGGGTGCACTTGGTCGGCACCTACGACGGCACGGTCAAGCGCTTCTACGTGAACGGCACCGAGGTCGGCTCGGCCGCCACCACCGTGCTCGCCAACAACGAGCACTTCTTCCGCATCGGCTCGGGCGCCACCGAGGGCAACGGCAATTACTGGTTCAACGGCGTCGTCGACGAAGTCGCCCTCTACAACAAGGTGCTGCCCGAGGACCGGATCTGGGCGCACTATCTCCTCGCCCAACCGCCCACGCCCACCCTCGCCATCAGTCGCGACCAGGGCAACATCGTCGTGACCTGGACCCACGGGACCCTTCAGGCCGCCGACGCCGTCACCGGCGCCACGTGGCAGGACGTGCCCAACACCACCTCGCCCCTCACCGTCACACCCACCGGCGAGGCCAGGTTCTACCGCGTGCGCCGGTAGTCCGCCGGGAAATCCCTGCCCACAGCGGGTGCCGGCTTCCCCCTCGCTCCCCCGCGGAGTAAACGCTCCGCGGGGGAGCCTCCCCTGCGACCGGCCTACACTCGGCAACCGTGGTGGTGCGGGCGTCCCTCCTGCACGCGGCAACCGTGGTGCTGCGGGCGACCTCACTCGGCAACCGTGGTGGTGCGGGCTTCCAGCCTGCACGCCACCAACTCCGGCGTCTCCCTCCTCTCCTCACCGCCAGCCCCTGAACCGTGCCAGCGGCAGCGCTGCTTCCGTTCCCGACTTTCCCGCGCCTCAATAGCTCATCTTGTCCAGCTTCACCTTGCCGCGGAAGATCCAGTAGATGCTGGCCGTGTAGGCCAGCACGATGGGCACACCGATCAATGCGATGGTCAGCATGATCCCCAGGGTCTTGGGCGACGACGCCGCGTTGTAGGCCGTCAAGCTGTTCGCGACATCCGGCCGGCTCAACACCAGGTTGGGAAACATCTCGAGTCCGAACAGCGTCATCAGCGCGATCATCGCCACACACGACGACAGAAACGCCCGGAAATCGCGCCCATGATGGATCTCGCGCGGGATGTTTGCGATCGCCAGCATGTTCACCAGGGCCACGCTGAACAGCCAGGGATGGGTCCGCACCCGTTCGGCCATGTGCGGCACGTACAGCAGCGTGGCCATCGTCGTCACCGCATAGCAGATGATGAAGAAGATGATCGTGCGGTTGATCCACTCCCGCGCGATCCGCTGTAGCTCGCCCTCCGTCTTCAGCACCATGTAGATCGCCCCGTGCATCGAGAACAGCGCCACCGTCGTCACCCCCAGCAACAAGGCGTACGGATGCAGCAAACCCAGAAAGCTGCCCGCAAACTCGCCCCGCCCGTCAATCGGCACCCCCACGCGATGTTCCCCATCGTCACCCCGATCAGGAAACTCGAAAGCAGGCTACCCCCGGCAAACCCCACGTCCCACATCTGCCGCCACCAGCGCATCGGCTGCTTGCTCCGAAATTCAATGGCCACGGCCCGGAAGATCAGCGCCACCAGCAGCAGCACAAAGGCCAGATAGAAACCGCTGAACACCGTCGCGTACACCACGGGAAACGCCGCAAACAACGCCCCACCCCCGGTGACCAGCCAGACCTCGTTCCCGTCCCACACCGGGCCGATCGCGTTCAGCATCAGCCGCCGGTGCTCGTCCGTCCGCGTGAACAGGTGCAGCGCGCCCACCCCGAGATCGAATCCGTCCAGCAACGCGTATCCCGTGAACAGCACGCCCACCAGGACGAACCACACCGCGTTCAGATCAAGCCACTCCGGGTAACTCATGTCGCCTCAGGACCGGCCGGGGATCGCCAGCTTGCCCCGCGGCTCGAGGTCCGCTGCGTCCGGCCCGTGTTGAATCTTGTCGTTGAGCAAGTAAACGAAAACGGCAAACAACAGCGCGTACAGCACCGTGAACAGGATCAGCGACGTCAGCACCAGCTCCGCGGTAACTGTCGCCGACAGGCCGTCGGAGGTGCGCAGCAGGCCGTAGACGATCCACGGCTGCCGGCCAATCTCGGCCGCGAACCAGCCCGCTTGATTGGCCACCTGGGGCCCCAGCACCGAGAACACCAGCACCCACAGCAGCCAGCGTCGCTCGAAAAGCCGCCTCCGCCAGCACGCGTAGCTCCCCAGCCCCGCCACCGCGATCAGCCCGAACCCGATCCCGACCATCAGATGGTAGAACTGGAAGGTCAGGTTCACCGGCGGCCGGTCCTCGGGCGCAAATTCCTTCAGCCCTGTCACAGGCGCGACCACGTCGCCGTGCACCAGCCAGCTTAGCATCCCCGGGATCTCGAGCTTGAACCGCACTTCCTCGCGCGCTTCGTCCACCCACCCGGCCAGCACGAGCGGCGCGTTCGTCCGCGTTTCGTACAGGCCCTCGAATGCGGCGAGCTTCGCAGGTTGATGCCGCGCCACCCCCCCCGCGCTGCTGTGGCCGCTCACCAGTTGCAGCAGCGACGCCACCAGCGCCACCCCCAACCCCACCTTCATCGAGGCCTGCGCAAACGCCGTGTGCCGCCGCCGCAGCAGGTAATAGGCGCTCACGCTCACGACCAGGAATGCCCCGGCCTGCCAGGCCCCGCACAACACGTGAAACAAGCGGTCCATCGAGCTCGGGTTGAACACCATCGCCCAGAAATCCGTGATCACCGCGCGCGGCCCGTACGCCGTCGTCTCAAGCTGGTAACCCGCCGGCGTCTGCATCCACGAGTTCGCCACCACAATCCAGATCGCGCTGAAGTGCGCCCCCAAACACACCATCCACGTCGCAAAGTAATGCAGCGTGCGGCCCACCTTGTCCCAGCCGAACAGGAGGATTGCCAGGAAGCCAGACTCGAGGAAGAACGCGAAGATGCCTTCGGCCGCCAGCGCGCTCCCGAACACGTCGCCGACAAACCGCGAGTACGTGGCCCAGTTCGTGCCAAACTCGAATTCCATGACAATCCCCGTGGCCACCCCGATGGCGAACGTCAGTGCAAACACCCGTGTCCAGAACCGCGCCATCTGGTGGTACACCGGATTGCCGGTCTTCAGCCACAAGCCCTCCATGATCACCAGGCACACCCCCAGCCCGATGCTCAGCGGCGGGTAGAGATAGTGAAACGCCACCGTGAAGGCAAACTGGATGCGGGAGAGCAACAGGACATCCATAGACCACGCCGAGCCTACCCAACCTGAGGCCGGCCATACAAGTTCTGACCTAAGGGGTCAGTAGATGGTATGCTCCATTCACCATCGTCGATCCGCTCTGATCCCCGGAAAGGTTACCTCGTCGACCAACCCCAGGGAGCAAGGTTTGATTGGATCATATGATGTACCGACCCCTTTGAGTTGATTTGCCTCGCCATCCACCGGGCTGTCTCCGCACAGTCGGGCCATGAAATTGCCTGGACCCGCCCGGAACCTGTCGCGCCGGGAGTTCTTGGTCGCGGCGACGGCGCTGGCGGGAGGCGTCGCGGCCGGGTGCGCCAGCGGCCGGGATCGCCCGGTGCCCGTCCTCGACACACACACGCACTTCTACGATCCCACCCGGCCGCAAGGCGTGCCGTGGCCGCCCAAGGACGATGCGCTGCTGTACCGCCCCGTCCTGCCTCTCGAGTATCGTCAGTTGGCTGAACCCCTCGGGGTCGCGGGGACGGTCGTGGTCGAGGCCAGCCCGTGGGTCGAGGACAACCAGTGGGTGCTCGACCTCGCCGAGACCGAGCCGTTCCTGCTGGGCCTGGTGGGGCACCTCAAGCCCGGCCAAGCCGGTTTCCGGGCCGACCTCGAGCGTTTCGGTCGTCATCCCCGGTTCCGGGGGGTGCGCACGGGGTTGTGGGGCGCCCAGGTCACGCCCGAGAACGACGCGTTCGTTCGCGACCTCGCCCTCCTGGCCGACCGCGGACTTGCGCTCGACGTCCTGATCGGTCCGGACCAGCTCCCGCTCGTGGTGCGGTTGGCCCAACGGGTGCCCGACCTGCGAATCATGATCGATCACTGCGCCAACCTGCGCGTGGACGGACAGCTTCCGCCGGCGACCTGGCGCGAGGGGCTCGAGGCGTGTGGTCGCCAGCCGAATGTTTTCCTCAAGGTGTCCGGTCTGGTCGAGGGGACGGGGCGGTCGGACGGCACGGCGCCGCGGGACACGGCTTTCTATCGGCCGGTGCTGGACGCGGCGTGGGAGGCGTTTGGTGAGAACCGGGTGGTTTACGGCAGCAACTGGCCGGTGAGCGCGCGGTTTGCGTCGCTGGCCACGGTGCAGGGCATCGTGGCGGAGTACGTGGCGGCTCGGGGCGCCGAAGCCACGGCCCGGTTCTTCCATCACAATGCGCGGCAGGTGTACGGGCTGCGCCGACTTCCGTCTTGGCCCCGGAGTTCGCGGGTCTAAGCTTGGGGCTGCATGGTGCTCACGCCCCTCATCGAGCGCGAGCTGCGCGTGGCAGCCCGGCGCGGGAAGAACTACTGGTTGCGCGTGGCGGCCGCCCTGGCCGCGGCGGTGATCTGCGTGTGGGTGGTGCTGTGGTCGGGTCGGGACCAGCCGCCGGTGATGGTGGGCAAGACACTCTTCACGTATCTGAGCGTGCTGGCCTTCGCATTCTGCTTGCTGGTGGGCCCGTTCATCACGGCGGACTGTGTGAGCGAGGAGAAGCGGGACGGGACCCTGGGGCTGTTGTTTCTCACCGAGCTGCGGAGCCTCCATGTGGTCCTGGGCAAGTGGATTGCGACCTCGCTGGCGGGTTTCTACGGGTTGCTGGCGATCCTGCCGTCGCTGGGGCTGCCGGTGCTGCTGGGGGGTGACTCCCGGGGAGTACGGTCGGGTGGCGCTGGCCGTGACGAACGCCATTCTGTTCTCGCTGACCGCGGGGCTGTTTGTGTCGACGATCAGCCGGGAGCAGACCAAGGCGACGCTGGGGTCGGTGGCCTTGATCCTGGGGCTGACGGGGCTGGTGCCAGGTTTGTTTGTCTTCTTCATGACGGGGGTCCTGGGCCGGCCGGTGAGCCAAATGCCCCCGCTGGCACTGGTGAGTCCGGCCTATACGGGGGTATCTGGCGACGGACACGATGTACCGGGGGGCCGCAGCTTTACTGGACCTCGCTGGCGCTGGTGCACGGGTTGAGCTGGTTGTTCTTGATCCTGACAGCGGTGCTACTTCCCTGGGTGTGGCGGCAGGATCCGGGCGAGAAGCCGATCACGCGGCGCTGGCTGCTCCGGTTGGGCTACACGTCCGGGTGGCGGCGGGCGTTTCGCCGGCGTCTGGAGCGCAACCCGGTGTACGCGGTGGCGGCGCGGCTGCGCTGGCCGCACGTGGTGTTCTGGACGCTGGTCACGCTGGTGGCGGTGAACGTCTATTGGATTGCCATCGGCTCCCGGAAGCATCCGGGTGCGCACCAGTTTCACCAGAACTTCGCCTACGCGCTCATCTTCACGAACCGGGTGTGGATCACGGTGATGGCGGCGCATTTCTTCCTCGAGGCGCGGCGGTCCGGGGCGCTGGAGTTGCTGCTGACCTCGCCGTTGCCGGTGCGGACGTTGTTGCGCGGGCACTGGCGGTCGCTGCGGCGGTACTTCCTGTGGCCGATCGTGGTCATTGGCCTGCTGCACGTGGCGTTCGTGTGGGGGAGTTGGTCGCAACTCGGCGCGCGCGCGACGATGGGCTTCAACTACCTGCCGTACTACGTCGCGTCGGCGACGAGCAGCTACGTCAACTTCCTGACGGACGTGCTGGCGCTGTGTTATGTGGGGGCGTGGCTGAGCCTGTCACTGAGCAAGCCCACGCCGGCCCTGCTGCTGACCTTTGCCAGCGTCATTCTGGTTCCCTGGGCACTGGGTCACTATCTGCCGGGCTGGACGGGGATCATCCCGGCGCAGGTGACGAACTGGTTCCAGAATCAGCCCTGGATCCGGTTGCTCTTTCCGGCCGGTGCCCTGGGCTTCCCGCTGGGCCGGACGCTGGCCTGGGTGACCAAGAACCTGCTGTTCATCGCGTGGGCGCGGTGGCGGCTGCACGGCCATTTCCGCACGGCGGCGGCGCAGACGCCCGATTGGGGTTGGGCGCGATGGCAGCGACGGCCCTCGGGTGGGCCGCGCGGGCGGTCGATGGCGCCGCTGGCGGTGGCGGGGGCGAGGCGAGGGGGAGCCCGGTCCTCTGACGGCCGGGGGCCCGGCCGGGTGAAACATGCGTTGGTTGCCGATTGTGGAGCGGGAGCTGCGGGTGGCGGCGCGGCGGCGGAGTGCGTTCTGGGTGCGGGTCATCGCGGCTGGGATCGCGGTGGGCGTGGGGGTGTTCAACTCTGGCTGGGGGCGACTGGCTGGTGGGGCAGAACACGGGGCGGGAGCTCTTCGCGGGGCTCACGTTGCTGGCCCTGGCTTGTTGTGTGGCGGCGGGGCCGGTGTTCACGGCGGATGTGCTGAGCGAGGAGAAGCGGGAAGGCACGTTGGGGCTGTTGTTCCTGACGGATCTGCGGGCGCACGACGTGGTGTTGGGGAAGCTGGCGGCGACGTCCGTGACGGCGGTGTTCAGCCTGCTGGCGGTGCTGCCGGTGGTGGCGCTGAGCCTGTTGCTGGGCGGGGTGGCGCTGGGCGAGTTTGCGCGGGTGGTGCTCGTGCTGGTCAACACGCTGGGCTTCTCGTTGGCCGTGGGCATGGCGGTGTCGGCGCTGTGCGAACAGGCGCGCAGTGCCTTTGCGCTGACGAGCTTCGTGTTGTTCCTCGCGACGGTCGTGGCGGCGTGGTGGATGGACGGCGGGCCGGTCTCGACGCCGGGGGCGGTGAGCTGGGTGCAGATGGTGAGTCCGGTGGGGGCATGGTTTGCGTCGGCGGCGCCGCAATTTGCGGCGGATCCGGCGACCTTCTGGCGGGCGCTGGCGGGGGCGCATCTGGTGGGCTGGGGTTCCTGGGCCTGGCGGCGTGGTGGACGGGCCGGGCCTGGCGGGAAGCGACCGCCTGGCAACTGTCGGAGGCCTGGCAAGTGCGTCTGCGGGACTGGTGGCTGGGCGAGCGGGCTGTGCGGGAGGCGCTGCGACGGCGGTTGCTCGACGCGAATCCGGTCCTGTGGTTGGGAAGCCGGCATGCGCTCAAGCGCGACTTGCTGTGGGGTTTTATGGGCGTGGCGCTGGCAGTCTGGCTGGCGACCCGGCTGTTCAGCTCGGTGCAGTGGTGGTCGGTGGGGATGACGGCCGTCATTGCCTTCTTCCTGCAAGTGACCCTCAAGTGGCTGGCGGCGTCGGAGGCCGCCTTTCGGTTTGCGGAAGACCGGCGGAGCGGCGCGCTTGAACTCCTGCTCACCACGGGCCTGCGGACCGACGAGGTGGTGGGGGGCCAGATGGCGGCGATGCGGCGACTGTTCGCGCTGCCGTGCGCGGCCTTGTTGGCGGTCGAGGCGTTGCTGCTGCTGGCGAGCGGACCGGGGCGGGGGAGCACGGACGACTGGTACCTGGCGGTGGTGGCGATGGTGCTGTTTGCGTGGGACATGCCGACGCTGGCCTGGGCGGCGATGTGGTACAGCGTGGCGGGGCGGCGTCCGCAGTGGGCGGCGTTACGGGCGATCTTCCGGGTGTTGGTGGTGCCCTGGCTGGTGTTTATCGGGGCGCTGTTCGTGGTGGGGGTGTGGAGCTGGCTGGCGGTCACGTTGCTCTGGGGGGCGATTGGGGGCGTGAACAACTACGTCGTGATGACTCGCGCGCGCCAGCGGTTGCAGGCCGGGTTGCGGGTTGCGGCCACCGGACTGCTTGCTGGCGAGCGGGAAGCGCCGCGCAAAAGCACGGTTGAAACGTCCGGCTTGGCCGCGTAGAGTCCGCCGCGATTCCCGGAAACACCGACGTGCCACGTCGTCAACACCCAGAGACATCAGGACCTGCCATGAGCCAGAACCGCATCAACATCGCCATCGTTGGGTTGGGATTCGGCGCCGAGTTCATCCCGATATACCAGCGGCACCCGCACGCACGCCTCGAAGCGATCTGCCAGCGTACCCCGGAGAAGCTCGACGCCATCGGGGACGCCTTCGGGATCGCCAAGCGGTACACCGACTACCGGGATCTGCTGGCCGACCCGGACGTGCATGCCGTGCACATCAACACGCCCATCCCGGACCACGCAGAGATGTCCCTCGCCGCGCTGCGGGCCGGCAAGCACGTGGCCTGCACGGTGCCCATGGCGACCTCGGTCGCGGACTGCCGGAAGATCGTGGACCTTCAGCGCAAGACCGGCCTGAAGTACATGATGATGGAGACGGTGGTGTATGCGCGCGAGTATCTCTACATCAAGCAACTTGCCGACGAGGGGACGCTGGGCAAGATCCAGTTCCTGCAGGCCAGCCATCAGCAGGACATGGACGGCTGGCCGAATTACTGGCCCGGTTTGCCGCCCATGTGGTACGCCACGCATTGCGTGGGCCCCGTCTGTGCGCTGACCAACGCCACGGCCGAATACGTCTCCTGCTTCGGCTCCGGCACGATCCGCGAGGAGCTCATCGCGAAGTACGGATCGCCCTTCGCCATCGAGACCACCCACATCAAGTTTCACAAGTCCGACCTGGCCGCCCGCATCTACCGGTCCCTGTTCGACGTGGCCCGGCAATACCGGGAAAGCTTCGACGTCTACGGCTCGAAGGCCTCGGTGGAATGGCCGCTCATCGAGCACGAGCCGCTGGTGCTGCATCGCGCCAAGCTGCCCGAACCCAAGATCCCGAAGCTGGTCAAGGCGCCCGACTTTGCGAAGCGGTTGCCGGCGCCCATTCGCCGGTTCACCACCAAGGGCGTGTACGACCTGGGCAAGAAGACCCACCTCAGCTTCACCCAGGGCGCCGGTCATGGCGGCTCCCATCCCCACCTGGCCCACGAGTTCCTGATGGCGTTGATCGAGGATCGCGATCCGTTCCCGAACGCGCAGCAGTCCGCCAACTGGACGTGTGTCGGCCTGTGCGCCCACGAATCCGCCCTCAAGGGCGGAGCGATCGTGAAGCTGCCGGCGTTCTCGTTGCCCGCGTAGGGCGGAGACGCCCCGCTGGACCTCCACCGTCGCCCCTCGTCTGCGTTTGTTGGACGAACGCTGCGCGACGGGCGCCCGGCATGGACAAGACCGAACGGTACCGGGAAGTCATGCGTCGCCTGTGCGCCCTGATTGCCGGCGAGCAGGACGAGATCGCGGTCCAGTCGACGGTCGTGGCGGAGTTGTACCACGCGTTCGAGGCCTTTGACTGGGTGGGGTTCTATCGTGTGACGGCGCCCGGTCTGCTCAAAGTGGGTCCGTATCAGGGCGGGCATGGCTGTCTGACGATCCCTTTTTGAGCGTGGGGTGTGCGGCCGCTGCGCCCGGGAGCGGGCGACGCAGCGGGTCGCGGACGTGACGGCGCTGCCGTACCACATCGCCTGCTCGAGCACGACGCGGTCCGAGATCGTGGTGCCGGTGCTGGATCCGACCGGCGCGGTGCGCGCCGTGCTGGACATCGACTCCGACCAACCCGCGGCCTTCGACGAGGTGGACCAGGCCCACCTCGAGGCCCTGGCGCGGGAACTGGCGGCGCTTTACCGCGGACCGGCTGCCGGGCCTGGGGAAGGCGCACCGGCCGCCCGTTGATGCCGGCCCGTTCCCCCGGCACCCCGCCAACGCCACCACCCTGCCAGCAGGCTGCCGATCACCGAGTGGACCGTCGCGGACAGCGCGCAAGGCAGGGCGGTCAGCGGGTCCGCGAAATGGGTGCGCGCGAGCACGGCGCCCAGGCCGGAGTTCTGCATGCCCACCTCGATGGACACTGTGCGGCACACCGTGGGGTCCTGCCGCCCGAGGTGCGCCGCCAGATAGCCCAGGCCGAACCCGCCGCTGTGCAGCAGCACCACCGCCCACAACAGGCGACCACCCGAGCTCCGCAACGCGTTGGCACTGCTCCCAATGATGCTGGCGCAAATCAGGGCAATGGTGATCACCGAGACCAGCGGTGCCGCGGGCAGGATCCACCGGACGGCGCGGGGTGCCAGGTGATGCAGGGCGAGGCCCAGCAGCACGGGCGCCAGCACCACCTTGACCGTACTCAGCAGGAGCCCGGTGGCGGGCACGGGCACCAGGGTGCCGGCCAGCCCTTTGGTGAGCAGCGGCGTCATGATCACCGCCGCCAGCGTCGAGGCCATGGTCATGAGGACCGACAGCGCCAGCCGCCCACCCGCCAGGAAGGTGACGACGTTCGAGGCAGTGCCCCCGGGGCAACAGGAGACGAGGATGAGGCCCACCGCGTAGGGGGTGGGCAGGTCCAGGGCGTGCGCGATGCTCCAGCCCAGGGAGGGCATGATCAGGTACTGGGCGCCGAAGCCCAACCCCACCACCCGCGGGGCGCGCGCGACGGCGCGGAAGTCCTCGACCCGAAGCGTGATTCCCATGCCCAGCATGATCACGGCGAGGCCCCACGTGATCCAGTCGCCCGTGAACCAGGTGAACCAGGGGGGGTGCCAGAGGGCCAGCGCCCCGCCCGCCAGCACCCAGAGCGGAAACGCGTTGGTCAGAAGGCGAAGGAAGACCAAGGGGTCGAGCTGGCGGCGGTTCACGCGGGCGGCAGCAACGGCTCGAAACCGGCTTCCGCAAAGTGCTGGTCGGTCGTCACGGCCTGGCGGATCCGGAGCTGCTGCATCACCACGAAACTGGTGCAGTCGGTGAAGGAGTAATCGTGGTCCGCGTGCTTCCGGAAGAAGTTCTTGGCCGCCTGGAACTGCTCGGCGCCGATCCAGACCAGCGAGAAGGCGGCGCTTCGTTCGACGATCTCGAGCAGTTTGAGCGCCGCCGCGGCACCGGCCCGGGCGCGGGCGAGCGTGAGGGCTTCCTCCAGGATGTAGTCCGTCACCAGGAGGCGGGCCCCGCTGGTGGCGAGATTGCGGGCACACTCGGCGGCCCGCTGGTGCTCGGCGTCCTGGCGATCGGCCAGGGCGTAGAGCCCGGAGGTGTCCACGAGGACGTCACGTGCCATAGACCAGCCGATCGCTCTCGCTCGCCGTGAGGTGACCTCCGGGTCCATCGAAGCCGAACTGCTCGAGGTGGAGGAGGGGATCGTCCGCGGGCAGCCGTGGGCTCCGGGCCTTGGGCGCGGGGACGAGTTGGGCCACCGGTTTGCCGGCGCGGGCGATGGTGATGCGCTGGCCTTTTTCGACGCGGGCCACCAGCTCCGAGAGCCGCGTCTTGGCGGCATGGATGTTCACCATCATGGCGACACCTTAGCTAATCGACCTGGACTAAGCAAGCCGTGTCACTGCTTAGGCCGCGTTGCGGGCCGACGCGTCGCCCTGCCTTCCTCCGATGGACCAGCGGTCTCCGCCGGGAGCGCCCCTTCACCAGGGCCGACCTTCAACCCTCCGGCAGCGCGAGCCCGGTGGACGACCCGGGACCACCGAAGCGAGGCCTCTGACCTGACCTGCGACACGCAAGCCAACGACCTGGACCATCGTAGCCGCGGGCATCGCCCGCGGGCCCCGCGTTGAGGAATCTCCCGCCCTGTAAGGGCGGGCAAACCTCACTCAACCCCACACGTAGCGCTCGTCATACGTCACGCCGCATTTGTTCAGGATGCGACGCAACTCGTCCTGGAACCCCTCCTTTCGATGATGCTCGGCCTGGTTCAGCACGTACTGGCGGACGACCTCGAATTGGGAAGGACTCACGCTGAACAGGCCGTAGCCATTCTGCCATTGAAAGGCCCGGAAATCCGCGCCCAGCGTCTTCACGAACTTCGACGAGTCCTTCTTGACCATTTCCACCACCTTCATCGGGGCGTGCTTCTTGGTGAGTTGACACAACACGTGTACATGATCCTCCACGCCACCGATCGTGATCGAGCAGCAACCGAGATTCTGGAGGATGCGTGACTGATAGGCCCAGACCCGCTGCTGGATGGCGAGGCTGAGCCACGGGCGGCGTTCTTTCGTTGAGAAGACCAGATGTGCGCCCAAAAGGTGGAGAGATTGCGGCATACGGGGCCGATCATCGCTTGTGGCCCGGTGCGGCTACAGGGCGAAGGAGGGTAAAGGTCGGGATTTCGCGGGAGGGGGCCCACGGCCGTTGGCCGCTGGTTTGCCCTTGCAGGGCGCGGGATTCATGGGGGGCACGGGGCCCGCGGGCGATGCCCGCGGCTACGATGGTCGAGGCCACCGGCCTCGGTGCGGTGGGTTCAGGCCGGTGGCCCGGGCGTCGCGGGTCAGGCCACCGGCCTGGGTGCCATGGGGCCGGGCCACCGGCCTCAGACGTCAGGCTGGTCGGCTCTTGTTCGTCGGCGGGGCGAGCGGATGGCCACCGAAAGGCGCCAGTAGGCTTGCGGGGATTCCGCCGGCAGGACCGGTTTGGCCGTGCGGAACTCCGCGGTTTCCCAGATGCCGTTCCGGTCGCGTTCGACCGCCGTCCACATGAGCGATCCCTCGGCACGCTCCCACCGCATGAGGTCGGACGAGGTTTCGATGCCTACCGCCAACGCATCGTCGGTCGGGCGTCGGAACCGGAGCACCACGAAGTCCTCGGACAGCCCGCCGGAACCAGCGCGCTCGAGCCGCGCGCTGAGCCAGTCCACGGCCGGACGGGGTTCGCGCGGGTCCGATCCGAACGCGCACTCCAGCGCGTTCGCGAGTCCGTCATCGTCAGGGTCCGCCCCTGGCCCGCTGACCGCCGGATCGTCCTGTTCGGTGGCCGTGAAGTAACGGCGTCGCCACTCGTCCCAAAGGGAGAGGATCTCGCCCGGGGTGCCGCCTGACACCAGGCTGGCCCGCCAGCGTGTCGGGTCCGCGGGATCACCCGCGCCGGTGTAGACCAGGCTGGACCTCTGACCGTCGGGGCTTTCCGGCCAGGGAGCGGTCGCGCGGTAGGTGAGATCGAACAGCACGGTACCGGCGGCGTCCACGAGGGTGAGGCGCTCGCCCTCATTGCTCAGATGCGTGTCACTGCCAAAGGCCCCGGCGACCCGCGCCGCCGCTTGCGATCCATGGCGAAATCGGAAGGCGTCCGGATCCGCGACCACC
The DNA here is from genome assembly GCA_027493615.1 of Verrucomicrobiota bacterium. Classification (GTDB taxonomy): domain Bacteria; phylum Verrucomicrobiota; class Verrucomicrobiia; order Limisphaerales; family J093; genus DSVZ01. Next base: position 182,456 of record JAOSKK010000023.1, on the reverse strand, counting down.
AGTGCGCAACCGCCCGGTTCGACGGTGTCGAGGACGGCCGCCGACCCGTCGAGTTCGATGCCGCGGCTGAACCTCAGGCCGCGCAGGTCCAGCGATTGGTCGCTGGTGTTGAGCAGTTCGAGGAACTCGAACGCCGAGGCGGCCTCATACCCCGCCTCCCGCTCGGCGTCGGTCGGGTCGCTCGGGCGGTAGTGCAGTTCCGAGATGATCAGGTCACCTGGCTGCGGTGCGCGGCCCACGACAAAACGCGCCTCGTGCAAGGCCGACCAGCAGGTGCCGTCGTAGGCGCGAGCCCGGACGGTGGCGCTGTGGTCGAGGAGGAGATCTGCCGGGGCGGCAAGGCGGAGGGCCAGCGGGTTCACGGCGCCGCCTGGCAGCCGCGGGTCGCTGCCGTCGAGCGTGCAGTAGACGGGGGCCGTGGCGGTGAGGTGCACCGCGAAACCTGGCGATAGCACGTCGGCGTGGTGTTCGAACTCGGGAGCGGCGAGGCGTGGGTACAGGCCGTGAGCGCGGAGCTGTTCGAGGACAATCGCGGTGCGCGCCGGGAAGTAGGTGTTCACCATGTACTGGCTGCGACGTCGCCAGTGGTCCTGCACGGTTCGCAACGCGGCGCGGGCGTCTCCCCAGCGGGCTGACTCCGCGTAGAGGGCGGGCTCGAGGGTCGCGGCGAGGCGTTGCCAGCGGTCGATGTTGGCCGCCGGCGTGAGGGCCCCGGCGTGGAAGCAATGGCGGTAGACGTGGTCGGCGAAGCGAAGGCGATACTCGGCGTTTTGCCGCAACGCGATGTCCACTTCCCCCGGCGAGGTGGTCCACCAGGAGTGGCCGGGGTCCGGCTGGACCTTGTTCGCTTGGAGGTTGCCCCCGGCGAAGGCCAGGTCGTTGTCCCACTGGAAGAACTTGAAGCCTTCCGTGCGCGCCTCGACCGCGTCCCGGCCCACGTAGTAGTTGCCCGGCCAGTCCACCGACGCGTGGAACTGACCGTTGAGGGCGTAGTCGATGAAGTTGTCGACGTCGAGCAGGCAGGGCAGGGCGGGATCGCGCGCGCCGTCCGGCCGCCGGCCCTGGACACGCTGATAGGCCTCCTCCGTTGCCAGGCCGGCGCGACACGCGGCGAGCAACTGGTTCCAGGCCGCCATGTCGCCGTCCTCCAGCAGGTGCGGGCAACAGAACTTGACCACGTCGAAGTCGGCCCGCTCCCCGCCGAGGTAGCTGGCGGCGAACGCGGCGTCGGGCCGTTCGGTGGGATTGTAGATCCCCCAGTAAAGGCCGTTGAGATACAGGTGAACGAACCGGCCGCGCGGCGCCGGTTGGCCCATCTCGAACTGCGTCTGCTTGGCCCACTGATCCGCGAGATAAAGCGCCGAGCCGAACCCGGCGTACTCGGCCACCCACGAGTCGCGGGAGTTGGCCCGCAGCGCAATCGAGTTGAACTGCGCCGCAGCCGTTGGCCCGAAGAACGGATAGCGCAACCACCCGGGCCCGTACTGGCGCTCGAACAGCAGCCGGAAGCTCAGTTTCGGCGTCGCCGTGAGGCTGCGTGACGTGAAGCCCATGACTTGCAGGCCGGCGTTGACTTCGAACCCCGGGGATCCGTCCGGCAGCAGCAGTTCCGCCGACACCGGGCGCTCCCAGAGCTCGCCGCGCCCGGCGGGATTCAGGTACAGACCCGTCGCCGGATCGAACAGGTGGGGGGTATCGGTGCTGAGGCAGAGGGACGGCAGGGCGCGCAGCGCGGTTGCCACCGCGTCTCGCGCCTGCTCGGGGGTGTAGGACGCGTTGCCCGCGGCGCGCGCATACGCGCTGCCGCCGGACACCATGCCGTAGTCCGCGGTGACTCCGCCCCACGACGACGGGTAGCCTGACGGGGCGTTGCTCTGCACGGCGACGTCGTGGAGGAAGAGGTAGGTGTGCGTCACCACGCGCGAGGGTTCGAGGCCTGGCCCGTAAGCCACCGCGCGCAGGACGGTCGTGGTCGCGATGGGAATGGGCTCGGTGTAGCGCACGCCGTGCACCGAGGACGGTGTCGAGGCATCGGTCGTGTAGCGCACCTCGACCCCCGGGGGGGGCGTCCGGAGATCGACGGTGATGGGGTGCTCGTAGAAACCGCGGCCGGTTGAGAAGACCGGTTCTCCGGCGAAGCCCATGACGTCCGAGGCGGTGTTGGGGGCACCGGGTGTGGGGTGCCGGAAGTAACGGGGGCGCCGCGCTCGAGCCGGACGGCGATGAGTTCCGGCAGGAGGATGAAGTCGCGGTCATCGGCGGCGAGGTTGAACCCTGGATGGCGAGCTCGTTGCGCCCTTCGCGCAGCCATCCCGGCGGCGCGACGAAGGGGAAGGACTCGACGGCGTTGGCGCTGGCCGTGGCCGCGGCGTCCGCATCAAGCACGTCCGGCGCGTGGCGGCGGGCCAGCTCGAACCCATTCAGCCAGGCGACGAACCCGTCGTCATACCCGAGTCGCAACAGGAAGGAAGTGTCGGCGTCGACCTGCGCGAGGTCGAACGGAATGCGCAGCAGGAGGGTGGCACTGCGCGGGTGCAGCGCGGCGCGGACGTCGGTGCGCACGTCCGGATCGCTGCCCAACACGAACGTGAAGGTGCCGGCGGCGTAGCGGTCTTCGGGACCCGTATCGACGGTCGCCGGAAAAGCCCCGGCGGCGCCGTACCGCGAGAACCCCACAAAGCGGATCGCACCGTCGCCGTCGTCGGTCGTGAACGCCTCCACGGCGCTGCCCGTGCCGGCGTTGCCGTTGCGCTCGGCGTCGTTGTACCCGTAAGCGACGATGGTGTAACTGCCCGGGCCGAGGGCGAGGGGTTGCGCCAGCGGCTTGAAGCGGCTGCCCCCTTCCAGCGTGCCCGGAGCGGTCGGCGTGAACGTGAGTTCGGCCAGCAGCGCCGCGCCGCGGTCATCGCCAAACGAGGTCGGCGTGCCGCGCTCGTCCCGCCGCCAGAGCTGGGCGGTCAGCGTGGCGCGCAGTCCGTCGGCCCGGTCGTCGAACACCCCGAGTTGGGTGACGATGACGGTCTGGGCGACGACGAAATCCATGCCCAGCGAACCGCCGTAGTTTTGGGTCCCGGAGGTTCCCGCCGCCACGCGATAGGCGATGATCGCCCCGCGGTTGTGGAGCACCGGTCCGGGGTCGAGGTTGAAGCCGACGGCAGCCGAGCCAGCTTCCCACGCCGTGTCATCGAAATCGTCTCCCCCGCGCCAGGCCGGATCCACGGGGCCGGTGGGCACGAGCCAGCGGGCGGGCGAATCGCCGTTCACCAGCACATGCTGCTCGGCGAGGAGACCGTACGAGACGTCCTCGTGTTGGGGCGGGACCGGTGCCGGGTATTCGAACACCACACGCCCGGAAGGATCCACCAGCGCGAGGGGTTCGCCTCCCTTATCCAGCGCGAAGTCGGCATGGAGGTTCCCCGCCGGGTCCACCGCACCCGGGAGGCTTCGGTCGGAAGCGAACACGACCAGGTAGGCTCCGGGTGCGATCGTGCCCGGGGGAAAGCTCCAGGATTGCCGCCGATCGCGCAGCCGCCAGCCGGCCAGGTCCACCGGCAGCGCGCCCGGGTTGTGGATCTCAATCCAGTCCGGATACTGCCCGAAGCCATCCGCGATCACGCCCGCGTTGTCCGCCATGAACTCGGTAATGACCAGGGCCCGTTCGCCCACCACTGACAGGCTCAGCAGCAGGAACAGGAGGACCCGGCCGGGCGATTGCCGACGACGGGATCGACAGACAAGAGGTTCGCGGTTTCGCGTGGGGCGGAGCATCGCGCGAAGGAAGCGGGCCCTGCAAGGTCATTCGCCCCAGGAACCGGTCCCGTCTCCGGGGATGGCGAGGACCACGGAGCCAGCGCCGGTTCACGAAGCGGAGGTGAGACCCAGCCCCATCGCGCGCAGGGCCTCGCCCGTGGGGCTTCCGGGGCACGCGGCGACATCCTCCGGTGTGCCTGCCACCACGAGTCGACCACCTTCATCGCCGGCGTCGGGACCCAGCTCCAGGACCCAGTCGGCGCACTTGATCACCTCGAGGTTGTGCTCGATCACGACCACCGAATGGCCCGCATCCACCAAGTGCTGGAAGACCTCCAGGAGGATGCGCACATCCTCGAAGTGCAGGCCCGTGGTGGGTTCGTCGAACAGGAAGAGCGTCGGCGCGGGCGCCCGCAGCTCAGACCGTCGCGCCCGGGTTGCTTCGCCGGCGGCTTCGGCGAGGTGGGCCGCGAGTTTCAGCCGCTGGCTTTCGCCGCCGGACAACGTGTTGATGGGCTGTCCGAGACGCAGATAACCGAGGCCCACGGCTTGCAGTCGTTCCAGCCGCGCCGCTGCCCGCCGGGCCGGTCGCGAGTCTGGGAAGCCGGCCAGCCACGCGAGGACTTCGGCCACCGTTGCGTCCAGGACCTCCCCGATGGACCAACCGGCTTCGGCCTCGGCGCGCCGGCCACCCCCGCGTGGTGCGGAGGACGGGCCGGACGGCGCGTTCGCCTGAATCCGGCATTCCAGGACGTGCGCGCGATAGCGTCGCCCCTGGCAATCCGGGCACCGGATGAACACGTCGCTCAGGAACTGCATCTCGATCTTCTCGAACCCCGCGCCCCGACAGCGTTCGCACTGACCCTGCCGCGAGTTGAAACTGAACGCGCTGGCGTCGAGGCCGCGTTGCCGGGCCGCTTCGCTGGACGCGAACAACTCACGCAGTTCGTCGAAGGCGCCGATGTACACCGCCGGGTTTGACCGGGGCGTGCGACCCAGCGGGGATTGATCGACCAGGATCACCCGGCCCAGGCATTCCCAGCCCTCGAGGCTTCGCAACCCCGGTCGCGACCCGACCCATGCAGTCTCCTCGCCGGCGTCGCTGTCGCGTTCGCCCTCGTCGCCATCGGCCGCTTCGGCTGCCCGCTCCCGGTTCGCAGGGGTGCTGCCGTCTTTCAGCCTGGCCTCGAGGGCCGGATACAGCACCTCGCGGATCAACGTGGTCTTGCCCGAACCACTCACGCCGCTCACGACCACGAACCGTCCGAGGGGGATCGCCACGTTGAGATCGCGCAGGTTGTGGCGCGTCACCCCGACCAGCGCCAGTGCGGGAACCGACAACCCGCCCGCCCCCATGTCACCTCCACCCTTCGCCCTTGGCCCTTCGCCCTTGGCCCTTCGCCCCTGGCCCTTCGTACTTGCCCCTTGGCCGACCGGCCGGCGGGGCGGCAGTTGAATCGCCTGGCGCCCGCTCAGGTATTGGCCGGTCAGCGAGTGGGGGTCTTGCAGGAGTTCCCTGACGGGACCCTGGAAGACCACCTCGCCGCCGGTCTCCCCGTGGCCCGGGCCCAGATCCACAACCAGGTCCGCCGCGCGGATCACGCTGGCCTCGTGTTCCACCACCACCACGGTGTTGCCGGCATCGCGCAGCCGTTCGAGGATGCGGATGAGCCGGTCGGTGTCGCGCGGGTGCAGGCCGACGCTGGGCTCGTCCAGGACAAAGAGGGTGTTCACCAGCCGCGAGCCGAGGCACGCCGTCAGGTTGACGCGTTCGGTCTCGCCACCCGAGAGGGTGCGGGTGGGTCGATCCAGCGTCAGGTAGCCGAGGCCCACTTCCACCAGATAGCCCAATCGGGCGCGGACTTCCTCGAGGGCCAGGGCGACGGGATCGGCCGCGCCGGAAGCAGCGCTGGTGGCGGTTGAGGGACGTGGGGCCCGGGTCTGCGACACGCGCTCCATGACCTTGCATGCGTCGCGGATGGGCAGGGCGTAGAAGTCCGCCAGGGTCAGCGAGTCCTTCGCGACCTCCGCTGGCGAGCTCGCCTCCGGTCGCGGGAGCGTCCCCGCTGGGAGGGCGAGCCGATAGAGCAGCGCTTCGGGGCGCAGGCGCCGCCCCTGGCAGTCCGGGCAGGGCGTGTACGCGCGATACCGGCTCAGCAGCACGCGCACGTGCATCTTGTAGGCCTTGGTCTCGAGCCAGCGGAAATAGCCCTTCACGCCATACCACGACCGCGGCCACTGGTGCTCCTCGTCGGTGCCGTAGTCCGGATCGCCCTCGAGGACCCAGCGCTGGTGTTCCTCCGACAGCGCGGCGAACGGCACATCCATCGGGACGTTCCGGGCCCGACAGAACTTCCGGAGGTCGTCCTGGCACTCGGCGCTCACCCCGCTCTGCCAGGGCTTCACCGCGCCCTGGGCCAGCGTCTTCGAACGGTCGGGAACAGCCCGGTGATAGTCGATCTCGATGATGCGCCCAAACCCCTTGCACCGCGGACACGCCCCCAGCGGGTGGTTGAAGCTGAACAGCGCGGGGGTCGGGTCGCGATACTCGAGGTCGCACGCGGCGCAATGGAGACGCTGGCTGAAGTGGAGCGTGCCCGGCGGTTCCGCGGAGGGTCGGCCCGGTGGACCCGCAATCGGCCCTTGCCGAAGTGGTAGGCCTGCTCGCAGGCCTCGACGCAGCGCGCGCGGTTGGCGGAGGTCAGGCGAAGCCGGTCCTGCACCACGGTGAGCGAATGGCTGATTTGGGCGTCTGGATTCTGGAGGTCGGCCAACCGCACCACTTCTCCCGCGATCAGGAGGCGCTGGTAACCTTGCTTGGCCACGAAGGCCAGCGATTCGGCCAGGGACAGCTTGGCCGAGAGCGGCACGTCGAACGTGATCAGGACCTCGGCATCCGACCAGACCCGCCGGGCCACCGTCCACACCGTCTGGGGCGAGTCTTTCGTGACGGGTTGCCCGCACCCGCGACAGTGCAGCCGCGCCAGATGCGGCCAGAGCACCTTCAGGTAGTCGCCGATCTCGGTCAGCGTGCCCACCGTCGAGCGGGTGCTGCGGACCGCGTTGCGCTGCTCGATGGCAATCGCGGGTGGAATCCCCTCGATGCTGTCCACCCGCGGCTTGTCCATGCGATCGAAGAACTGCCGCGCATACGGCGAGAAGGTCTCGATGTAACGCCGCTGCCCCTCGGCGAACAGGGTCTCAAAGGCGAGCGAGCTCTTGCCCGACCCGCTCCGGCCCGTGAAGACCACCAGCCGGTTCTGGGGAAGGTCGAGGTCAAACCCTTTCAGATTGTTCTGCCGCACCCCGCGCAGGCGGATGAGGGTGGGCGACGTTGGCGGCCGCATTCCCTGGCAGCGTAAGGAGCGCCGCCGGCCTGTCAAACGCCGGGGGCCCGGATCGAAAGGGGGCGGCCTTCCGCTTGACCGGCCGAGTGTCTGACCCGACCCTGCGGCCATGCGTTGTTCCGCTCCGCCCACCCCCTGCCGCACCTCCCCATGAACCTGTGGTGCGGGCGTCCCACCTGCACGTTCCGCGGTTGATGGCCGCCAGGCAGGTGCGGAAGGAACAGGCCGCTCCCCGCGGAGCTGCCTTTCCCGCCAGGGCGAGGCTGCTGGTCGCACTCGCGTTTGCCGGCCAGACCCTCGGCCAACCGCTGGAGCTGACGTTGACCGGCGACTGGACGTTGAGCGCCGTGTGGCGCGACGGTTCCGCCGTCCGCCGGGCCGTTCTCCAGGTCCCGCCTGCGGAGTCCGTCACCATCACTGCCGAGCGCCACGACGCCCTGCCGCTCTTCAACCCCAACGCCGGCGGTTGGGTCAAGGGCGCCCAGCTCCGGGCTGTGCAGGCGCAGGAAACCACGACTCCTTTCCTGCTGGACCCCGACAGCCTCGAACTCCGCGACGGACCCGGCCCCGGCGCCCGGCTCTGGCGCGCGGGAGAGGATTACCTGGCGGATCTCGTCTGGGGCACCGTCGGGCGCGTCGCCGAACGAGGGATTCCCGAGGGCCAGCCGGTGTTTGCCTCGTATCGCTACGCCCCGCTACGTCTGGATGCGATCGTGCTCACGGGGGCGGGCGACCTGGAGCTTCGGCGGGGCGAACCCCGCTCTGCCGCCCCGACGCTCCCGGCCCTGGCTCCCGGCGAGCGACACCTGGCGAGTGTATGGTTGCCGGGCCGGCTGACCCGACTCGCGCCGCAGCACTTGTTTCCAGTCTTGGAGACGGCGTATCCGGAACCGCCCAAGCCCTCCCCCACCGTGGCCGAACGGCTGCTACCCAATTCCCTACGCAAGCTGGGCACGGGCGAACCGATCCGCATTTTGGCTTGGGGCGATTCGGTTACGGACGGCAGTTACCTGGCGGATCCGGGGCGGGAGCGGTGGCAGGAGCAGTTCGTGGCCCGATTGCGTCGGCATTATCCGAAGGCGCGCATCGAGTTGGTGACGGAAGCCTGGGGGGGCCGGAACACAGCCAGCTACGTGGCGGAACCGCCCGGCAGCCCGCACAACTACCGCGAGAAGGTGCTGGGGGCGAAACCGGACCTGGTGATCTCGGAGTTCGTCAACGATGCTTGGCTCAATCCCGCCCAGGTCGAGGAACACTACGGGCGGTTCCTGGCAGATTTCCGCAGCCAGGGGATTGAGTGGATCATTCTGACCCCGCACTACGTGCGTCCGGACTGGATGGGTCTGGACCGCGAGCGCGACATCGACGACGACCCGCGTCCCTATGTGGCGGGGCTGAGAGAGTTCGCGGCGCGACATGGCGTGGCGCTGGCGGACGCGGCGCGTCGGTACGGCCGGCTGTGGCGTCAGGGGATCCCCTACACGACGCTGATGTTGAACTCGATCAACCACCCTGACGCCCGGGGGATGAGCGTGTTTGTGGACGCGCTGTTTGAGCTCCTTCCCTCCCCAGGGGTCAGTCAATAGTATTGTGCTTTTTTCAGATCCGACGCGGCCGCGTGTACCATACTATCTACTGACCCCTTGGGAACGTTGGAGGTCGCGGAGGGGCGGTAGCCGATGCGGATGATCCCTTGGTCGGCCAGGAGCTTGCGCACCTCCGCATCCCGCGTGAACACTTCGAACTCCTCGCCGCGGGTCTGCCAACTGCCGGTGATGGCGCGCAGTTCCTCGGTGGGATGGGCGGCGTGGATGTAGAGTTCGGTCACGCCAGCCGGGAGGTTTCGAAGCGTGCGAAGCCAGAAACCTTTCACGTCCCCGCGCGCCTCCCGCAGCTCCTCGTGGATCAGGCCGTCCGGGAACACGATGCCCTGGGCGGCGAACCGGGCGCGGAGGCCGGGTTGGCCGAACTTCTCGAGCGTGCTCTGCGACGCCATTCGCACCGGCAGGTTGAACTCAAGGGCCAGCTTCAGATAGGTCTCCATGTAACGGACGTCGTATTGCAGCGTGCCCATGTGCGAATCGAGATGCGTCAGGTCCACCCCTGCGGCCAGGGCTCGCCGGATCTGCGCCCGTCCCTCCGTCAGCGCTTCCTCCGGCGTGCTGTGCGCGTAGACCTGTTCCACCGAGCGCCAGAGGTAACCGTCCGGGTCCATCAAACCGGGCACCTGCTCGCGCGGCGCCACCGGTCCCCAACGATAGAGCTTCCACTCGGCTGTGTGCGTCAGGTGCACCCCGAGGTCCAGATGCGGCCGCGACCGGGCGTAGTCCGCGATCGCCGGGAACCACGGGCAGGGCACCATGAGCGTGGCGGAAGTCATGAGGCCTTGTTCCAGGCTCTCAAGTGTGCCTGCGTTGGCCGCGTGGCACATGCCGGCGTCGTCGCCATTGATGATCAACAGCCGGTCCGTGGCCCGGTAACCCAGGCGTTCGGCCAGGGACGGCGGTTCCCCCGCCGGAAGGGAACCGGTGATCGCCGCGCCGGCGAGGAGGATGGACAGGGTGGACACGTTCATGGCCGGAGCATGCCGGGGCTCATCGTCCTCCGGCAAGCCCGGCCAGTCGGTGTCGCCCACTTGGATCGCCTGCCAGGCTTCCGGCCACGCGTGGCGAGGGGCTTCGCCGTTCCCAATTAGCCAACCGGCGGGCGCAAAGTCTGGATCGGTTCCGGTTCCTTGTAATGGCGGCGCAGGCCGGCGTCCCGCAGCACACCGGTCGGGACGCGCGCGATGAACTCCGGGAAGCTCCGCTCGACGCGGTCGCGCAGGAGCTTTTGGCCGGTCTTGGAGGCCCAGAAATCCTCCTCAGCCTTGGCGAGGGCCATGGCGGCCTCGTCGGCGGTGAGGTTCTCGTGCTTGGCCAGGAGCCACACGAGCTCGGGGTCGCCCGGCAGACAAACGGGGAAGGGGACGAACTTAAGGGCCAGTTCGCCGTTGGCTTCCGGATCGGCCCCGCCGTTGGTGCGGACGGGGATTTCGCCGCGGAACTGCTGGCCATCGGCAAGGGCGACTTCGACGGCGAGGAGTTTGGCCTTGCGATCGGGCTTCACGGTGACATCGCCGTCCCGGAATGACGCGTGGAGCTGATCGCGGACGTCGGCGACGCTCTTGGCTTCGAGGTCGGGGAGGGTGACGCGACGACAGAACTTGGCGAAGGCGGCCGCGCGGGCCTGGGTTTTGAGTTCGTGTTCGACCGCCTCGTAGATCTTGCCGGCCAGCCGGGGGTCCGGGGTGGCCTTGGGCAACACTTGTTTGAGCAGGTCGAGCAACTGGGTTTCGGTGTCGGGTTTGGAAGGAGACTTCATGGCATCAGATCCGGGGGGGTTGTGACAGAGCGGGCGATCTGGGACAAGGCGGTGCGGGACGCGAGTTATTCACCGATTTGAGCATTGCGCCCGGGACACCGGGCGTGTTTAGTCAACGGCGTCGGAGCGTAGCTCAGCTTGGTAGAGCGCCAGCTTTGGGAGCTGGATGTCGCAGGTTCAAATCCTGTCGCTCCGACCAGCTTTCGCTCGCCGCTCGGGCGGCGAGTGGGAACGGGTGCGAGCGGGCGTGACGAAGCCGCGCCGCAAACGGAGGCGAACCATCGCGAGCCGTGAAGGCGGGTTCTCCTGTGCAAACAGACTTCCCTCCGGCGTCCGCTTCTCCAACCATGCCCCCATGACGAATGCTCGCCCACTCCGCCGGCTGGCTTGGGCTACAGTCCCACTGTTCCTTTTGGCCCACGCCGCCCAGCTTCCGACCGCCGAATCCCGCTTCCGCGTCGACCTGCCCCCGGCGCCCTTCGCCACCGAGTTGCTTACCAACTCGATTTTCGGGATCAACACCGCCCTGGACCCGGCCCTGCCGGGTTTCGAAGAACACCTCCACGTCATGCAGGAACTGGGCGTGAAGTGGGCCCGTCAGGACTTCTCCTGGCGCCGCATCGAGCGTCAGCCCGGCGAGTACCACTGGCAGCCCTACGATCAACTTGTCGACGCCTGCCACGCCCGCGGCATCCAGCTCCTGGGCTGTCTCGCCTACGCCCCTCCCTTCCACGATCCGCGCACCGCCCCGGGGGTCGAGGCCTACGCCAAGTTTGCCGCCGCCGCCGCGCTGCGCTACGCGGGTCGGGTCGACCACTGGCAGATCTGGAACGAGCCCAACGGCGGTTTCTGGCAGGGTTCGGCGGGCGATTACGCCCGCCTGCTCACCGCCGCCGGCCTTGCCATCCGGGACGCCCACCGGCCGGCGAAAATCGTTGCGCTGAACATGGCCTTCTGTGATGTGCTCTGGGCCGGCCGGGTGCTGCGGCAGGTGCCGGCCAGTGCGTTCGACATCGTCGCCTTTCACCCCTACCGCCCGCCCAACGCGCCCGAGGACCCCTTCGACTGGTGGACCCTCGACCAGTACGTCAAGGTCTGGCACGGGGGCGAGCTGCCGACGAACTATGCGCTGGTCAACATGACCTTCCTGGAACAGACCGCCGAACTCCAAAAGGTGATGCAGCAGCTCAACCGCTCCAAGCCCCTCTGGGTGACCGAGATCTGCTGGAACACCCATCTCCATCCCTACGGCACCAGTGAACTCCGCCAGGCCGATCTCCTCGTCCGCTTCCACGCCCTCGCACTGGGTTCCCAGCAGATCGCCAAAGTGTTCTGGTGGACCCTCCGCGACCAGGGCGTGCGGCAGTTCGACCAAGCGGACATGGTCGGGCTCACGCGTTTTGATCTCTCCCCGAAATACGCCCACGCCGCCTACGGCTGGATGACCCGCATGCTCGAGGGCAAGCAATGGGTGCGCAACGATGCCTTTGGTCCGGACATCTTCGCGGTGGTGTTCACTGACGCCGCCAAGGCCGAGGACCGGATTGTCGCCTGGAGCACCCGCCCCTTCGCCTACGTGCGCGTGAACAACACGGAACGCGGCCTCCAGGTCCACGATCTCTTCGGCACCCGCCGCTTCATCGAATTCGACCCGCTGCGCACCGCCAGCCTCTCCTTGCCGCTGGGCGAAAGCCCGATCTACATCACCGGCGCTCCCGGACTCAAAGCCGTGCCCAAACCGGACCCGGGCTGGTGAGATCCGCAGACTTGGCCCCGGCATGAGAGTTCCTGGCTAGTCGCTGCCGTGATTCCGATACTCTGAAGGCGGTGGGGCGGTCGGGGTTGCAGCAGCGAGGTAAGCCCGGGCCAGTTCCTCCTCCGAAACCGGGACGGGTCCGCGGGCCAGTTCGGGCGCATTGAAGTTGTCCAGGCACGTGTCGTAGTACGCCGGGTCTTCCTGAGGCAGGAGCAGGGGTTTCGAGAACCGGCCGGCAGGATCCACGTGCGCGATGAGCAGGCGCGCGAACACGCCGTCGAGTCCGCGGCTGACGTATAACAGCCAGCGCCCGTTGGACGACCAACAATGCCAGGTCTCCGCGTGCTCGCTGTTGATCGGCAACCGCTCCCATTCTCGGGTGTCCAGCCGGAGGAGGAACAGGTCACTCTCCGGACGAAAGAGCGGGAAACTGCCCGACTCACTCCCTGTGAACACGACGTGCCGGCCATCGGGGACACCCGGGGTTGGTGCGCGCTGAGGCCATGCTCGGCACCGGCGAGGAGGCGTTCCGGTCGGCCCCACTGATTCCGGTCCGGATCGTAAGGGATCCGATGGAGGTCATAGCGGAAGCGGCGGGCCTCCTCAAAGGCCAGCACGGGTCCGCTGCAGTAGTAGAGATGGCGCCCGTCGGGCGACCAGCAGGGCCAGTTCTCGTTGCGGTCGGGCGCCCCGAGGGCTGCCGGCTTCTCGACCTGGCGGTTTTCCACGTGGAGAATGCCGAGGTCCGAGCGGGCATCGTACACGTCGCGATTCATCGGTCCCGCCAGGTGAAAGAACTGGGTGATTTCGTTGTCGGCAAAGGCCAGCAGCTTCCCGTTGGGATGCCAGGCGAGGTACCCCAGCTTGCGGTCCACGCGCGTCATGCGGTTGCTCTGGACCAGGAGCGTCGCGGGGCCTGCCCGGCCACGGAAACTGAGCGCGAAACGATCCGGGGCCCCCGGCAGGAAGGTGTGACAGTTCACGCAGCCTTGTCCGATGGTCTCGTTGCGCAGCACCGGCCGCTCCTCGAAGCTCTCCAGATGGCGCTCGTACACTCCCAGGTGTCGGTAGGTGGAGTAGAGCGGTTTGAGCCGCCGATACACGACGTAGGGGTCGATCGCCTCCTCGGCCACCGGCGTCTCAAACGGGGCATACGCCCGCCGCTCGCCCGCTGCACTGACGACCTCGATGTTCCACCGCAGCACGCCGCCGCGGTTGGCCTCGAGGAGGCGCCTCCACGCCTCCGGGGAAGCGCACCGCCGGATGGGATTGCCGGACCTCGAACGCCCCAGCCAGGGAGCCGGTGATGCGCAACGCGTACTCGCGGCCCGGCTCCCGAATCGCCAGGTTCAGCGGCGCGAGGTTGGGAGGAATGACCACCTCGCGGTAGTCCGGAGCCAACCGTGGCGATCGCGGAGGCTCGGAGGACCGGGAGGTCTCGCCCCCACACCGGACGCCGGCCAGCAACAGCGCCGCGCAAGCCAACCAGGTGCTCCCCACGAACCGAGCACGCAAAGCGGGTGTGAACCCCCCGCACTCCATACGCCTTGCGACTTCGGAGGCATGGCGATCCCGCGCGAAGCGTCCGAAGCGCGTCCGGTTGACCGGCGCTTTCAGGCTCATGGCCCTTGGGCAGGTCCACCAGACGCAGGACGCTCCCCGTCGACCGTGGACTGCGGGCGTCCAGTCCACCGCCGCCCTCTCCCAAGCGCCGGTGGAAGTCGGAGCATTCCCAAGCCCCGGGCCCGGCCAGTGCCCAGGATTTCCGCGCCCCTTGGCAGGCTGGCCGGCACCGGACCGGTGCGGCCCCGGGAATCCCGGAGCTTCCCTTGAGCTTTGGGTTTCGAGCTTTGAGCTGCCCCTCCGGGTCGCATGCCGCACCCAGTCCGCGGTTACCGGGCATGACGGCGAGGCTGAGGGGGCGCTCCTGGTTGCGGCCAGTCTGCCCGTTCGAGAATGCTATTCATGAGGCTTGGGAGTCGCGGGAGTTTGGGGACGGTTGGCTTCCGCGCGTGGGCCGAAGAAGAAGTAGTACCAGTAGGTGTTGCCGAAATCGCGCCACGCCTGGGGCCGTGCCTGCTCCACCGAACCCGCCGCGCGGTTCATCATCCCCGGAAACCTTCGAAGTTCGTCGCCACCCCCGGCGGCACCCGCGGCAGCAGGGCGTCGAGCGCGATGCCCGGGTAGAGACTCCGGTGCAGCAGCACCGCCTCGGCATAGTGGCGCGCCAACGGCCCTTCGCGGACCTGCGGCGAGCTCGCCAGCGTCCGCAGCGCGAAGAGCAGCCGTCGCTCCAGGAGCTGATGGGCCACGAGGAACTCCGAAGGCCATCAGGTTCCGCGCATTCGCTTCGAGGGCCTGGCGCAGCAGACGTTCGGTCGTCAACCCCGCCGCGATCCGGTCGCCGGTAACGAGGTTCGCCCGGATGCGGGAGATCGTGGGGTCGGCAGCGTTCGGCGAGTCGCTGGCCAGCCCGGCCCGAAACCGGGCAGTCCACGCGCGGTGCTCGGGATATGCGTCGAGTCGGTTCAGGAAGATAACGGCGGCATTGGTCAGCCCCTTGATCAGGTGGAGGCGGGCCAGCGTGCGCAGCGCCACCGCGCTTTCCCCCTCCATCTCCAGCGAGTCAAAGGCCAGACGCTCTGCGCCATTGACATAGCCGAGCTGCAGCAACGTCTCGCCGAGGTGCGCCGCCCCCGCATAGTCCTTGAGCTCGCTGGTGGAAAGCAGCTCGGGACCCGAACCATGCACCCACGCGAACAGTTCCTCCGGAAGACGCCCCGTTTCGAAAAGCGCCCGGGTCGCCACCAGCCGCAACGTCGCGTTGGTCAGTGGGTCACCCGCCAGCGCGGTCAGGAGCGCCGGCCAGTCCTCCATCTCCAACGGCCGCTGCACCTGCGGAGGAAACGCGGGCGCCAGGTCCGCAGCCGGGCTCGCCCCCCACGATAAACCCCACCATCGCCGCCGCGGCGACGAGCCAGGTCGTAAAGACGCCAACCGCTTCCCCACGCCCCCGACGGATGTGAAGAGTTCTCATGGCCGCGATTTGTTCGACGGTCGGCAGCCTGCCGCACGCCCGGCGGACGATCAAGGTCGATCCTCACCCCGCACCCGCCCCGGTGGGGCTTCAGCCGCGGATCGACCGACGCGGGCAGCCGGCTGCCGCGCGTCCCGCCAGGCCACAACGCGCCGTTGGCCAGGTTCCGGTCCGAATTTCGCACTGAGGGGCATGACGCGAACACGCTCTTCCCTCCCATCGGGCCCGGGAATCCCCGATACCTCCGCAAACACGCAGGCTTTTCGCCGGAACCAGCGGGTGCATGTCGGTCACGATGCCCCTCGGCGAGGAGCGCCGGCGCCTTTTCCGCAACGTCGCTTCCATGATCCTGGACGGTAACGGCCTGGAAGAAGTCCACTTCCGCGCCCTCGACGGCAGCGACGTCATCGTCCAGGGCACCGCCGCCGCGGATACCGTGCTGGTGAGCGGTTCGACTGCTGGCGTCCGCGTCCTCGGCTTGTCCGCCGCCGTTACAATCACCGGGAGCGAGGCGGCTCACGACCGGCTCACGCTCAACCTGCTCGCTGGCAACGACCTGCTGGACGCCTCCGGCCTCATCGCCGGCCTCATCGCGTTGACCGGAAACGGCGGGGCCGGGCATGACGTGCTCATCGGCAGCAGCGGCCCGGATGTTCTCCGCGGCGGCGAGGGCGACGACGTGTTGTTGGGCGGGCCGGGAATCGACGTCCTCGACGGGGGCCGGGACAGAACGTTGTAATCCAGGACTGAAACCTCGGTGGGGCACCTCCTGGACTGGCGGAGAGAGGGAGATTCGAACTCCCGGTGGGGTATTAGCCCACTCACGCTCTCCAGGCGTGCGCTTTAAACCACTCAGCCATCTCTCCCGCCGTTGATGATCCACAGCCCAGGGGGGAAAGCCCTGGTGCCCCCACGCGCCGGACTACCGACCACCGGCGGCGTTCTTCGCACGAGTCCGCCTCCCGGGCAAGTCGATTCGCTGCCGGACAATGGGGTCAAACATTGACATTTGACATTCTGCCCGTCCACCACGCGCGCCCCGCGCCCATGCGGTCACCGCCCCTGCCGCCAGAACCGCTGGAACCCCAGGAGGGCAGCGACCTGCCCGCCCCGTGGATCCCCCAACGACGCGCCGCGGTCCGCGCATTCGCCGTACTCGCGCGAATTGTCAAATGTCAATGTTTGACCCCATTGTTCCTTGGTGACTTTGACAGGGCAACCCACTCTTGGTACCCAAGCGGCGGGATGCTGTGCAGATGCTGTGCAGGATCCCCGGGCGCTCAGAAACCCCAATGAAATTGGCTGCCCGACTAGGATTTGAACCTAGACATACAGATCCAGAGTCTGCTGTGCTACCGTTACACCATCGGGCAACCGGCGGAGTGACCCTACGGATTGCGCCCCGCCAGTCAAGCCTTGGCATACCCTCGACGGTTCCGGCAGAATCCGTCCCGGCGCGGGGTTGAACCAAGCCGTCATGCCACAGGAACACCGTCTCATCCTCGAACACCTCGACTCGCCGGGCTACACCCCGGATCTCGAATGCTACTTGCGCCACGGGGGCTATGAGGTGTTGCGACGAGCCCTGGCCTTGTCCCCGAAGACGCTGTCCGACGGCCGCACGCTCACGCCGCAGGAACAACTCCGGCAGGAGGTGAGCACCTCCGGCCTTCGCGGTCGCGGCGGCGCGGGCTTCTCGACCGGCCTGAAGTGGTCGCTGGTGGACCGCAAGAGCGGCAAGCCCATCTATCTCATCTGCAATGCCGACGAGTCGGAGCCAGGCACCTTCAAGGACAAACAGATCCTCTACAAGGACCCGCACCAGTTGCTCGAAGGGATGATCCTGTCCAGCTTCGCCAACGACGTGCACCTGGCCTACATCTACATCCGCGGCGAGTTCGTTGAGGGGCCCGACGACTCAATCGCGCCCTCGCCGAGGCGCGCGACCGCGGTTTCCTCGGTCGCAACATCCTGGGCAGCGGCTACGATCTCGAGATCCACGTGCACCGCGGCGCCGGTGCCTACATCTGCGGCGAGGAAACCGGTCTCATCGAGTCGCTCGAGGGCAAACGACCCTACCCGCGGATCAAGCCCCCGTATTTCCCCGCCGTCCTGGGCCTCTATCTCTGCCCCACCATCGTCAACAACGTCGAGACGCTCTGTGCGGTGAAGCACGTGCTGGACATGGGCGGCACTGCGTACGCCCAACTGGGCACACCCCACAACACCGGCACACGGCTCGTGTGCCTCAGCGGGCTCGTGCGGCGCCCAGGTTACTTCGAAATCGAGGTCGGCAAGGTGACCCTGCGCGAGCTGATCTTTGATCCGGCCTTCGGCGGCGGCTTGCGCGAGGGGCGCCAGCTCCGGGCCGTCATCCCCGGCGGCGTCTCCGCCAAGGTCTTCAAGCCCGGCGACAGGCTGAAGTTCAAGGAACGTGCCCCCGACGGCAGCGAGGTCGAGGTCGAAAGGGACGTGCTCGACCTGCCCTACGACTTCACCACCATCATGGCCGCGGGCAGCATGTCCGGCTCCGGGGCCATCATCGTGCTGGACGATACCTGTGACCTCGTCGAGGCGCTGGCCAACATCAGCGAGTTCTTCGCCCACGAAAGCTGCGGCCAGTGCACCCCGTGTCGCGAAGGGTCCCTCTGGATGTCCAAGGTGCTCCACCGGCTGACGCACGGGGAGGGGCGGGCCCGGGATGCCGATGACCTGCTCCACATTGCCGACCAGATTCCCGGCGGGCGGACCATCTGCGCCTTCGGCGAAGCCTGCTCCTGGCCGGTGCAGAGCTTCGTGGGCAAATTCAAGGAGGAGTTCATCGCCCGCGGCCGGGCCGATGAAGCCCGCCGGACCGAAGCCCGTCGCACGGCGGTCACGCCTCCGGCCTCCCCCATCGCCGCCCTCACCTCATGAGCTCTGCCTCTCCCGCACCGGCGACCGCCCATCCGCCCGCCCAGGACCGGTTGAGGGTCGTGGTCGATGGCCGGCCGATCACCGTGCCCCGACTCTCGCTGGACTGGGCCGGCAGACCGGCGCCGACCACCATGCTCCAGGCCTGCGAACGCGCCGGCGTGGACGTGCCGCATTATTGCTATCATCCCCGGCTCCCGGTCGCCGGCAACTGCCGCATGTGCCTCGTCGAGTACGGCACCCCGGCCCTCGGGCCTGACCGGGAACCCCTGCGGCGCGTGGACGGATCGTTCGTGATCCAGAAGTCGCCCCGGCCCGCGATTGCCTGTGCCACACCCGTTTCGCCGGGAATGGAGATCTACACAAGCACGCCATCGGTGAAAGCGATGCGCGAAGGGGTGCTCGAGTTCCTGCTGATCAACCACCCGCTCGACTGCCCGATCTGCGACCAGGCCGGCGAGTGCAAGCTGCAGGAGTACTCCGTCCAGTACGGCCAGTCCGCCAGCCGGTTCGTCGAAACCAAGGTGCACAAGCCCAAGCAGGTCGATCTTGGCCCGCGCATCCTGCTCGACGACGAACGTTGCATCCTGTGCACCCGCTGCATCCGCTTCACGCGCGACATCGTGCACGACGACGCCCTCGGCATCCTCAACCGCGGCAGTTACAGCACCCTCGCTGCTTATCCCGGTCGCGCCTTCGACAACAACTACACGCTCAACACCGTGGACATCTGCCCGGTCGGCGCGCTCACCTCGAAGGACTTTCGCTTCCAGATGCGCGTCTGGTTCCTCAAGGAAACCAAGTCGGTCTGCACCAGTTGCGGCACCGGCTGCAACGTGGTGATCGGTTCCCGCGAGAACCGCGTCTATCGCCTCACCCCGCGCGACAACGACGCCGTCAACCAGAGTTGGATGTGCGACGCCGGCCGTCTCAACTACCCCCTGGCTCAACCGCCCGGACCGCCTCACCGAGGTGCGTCGCCACGGCCAGCCCGCCCCCTGGACCCAGGTCCTCGACGAACTCGCCCAGCGGCTCCGTCAGGCCAGCCCCGGACATGTCGGCATCGTCGCCTCCTCCCGCCAGACCAACGAAGAGCTCTACCTCCTCCGCCGGTTGGCCCAACACCTCGGCGCCGTCACCGACACCGTGCCGCGCTCCGGCGAAGGCGACTCGCTGCTGGTTCACGCCGACAAGAACCCGAACAGCGCCGGCGCCCGGCTCCTGGGGCTCGCCGCCCGCCCGCCCGGCTCCAACCTCCCACGGTTCGCCGAGCGCATTCGGGCCGGCACCCTCACCGGCCTGATCGTGATCGGGGAGGACGTCACCAAACATGGTCTCGACCCCGACACCCTGCGCCGGCTCGAGACGCTCGTGGTGTCCGACATCCTGCCCAACGCGGCCGCCGCGCTGGCCCATTACGCCCTCCCCGGCTGCGCCCACGCCGAGAAACGAGGCAGCTTCACCAACGTCCACGGTCGGGTGCAGCGCTTCTCCAAGGCCATCGAACCGCCCGGCGACGCGCGACCCGAGACCGAGTTCCTGGGCGAACTCCTCGCGCGCGTCTCGGGCCGCGCGGTTCCGACGAGCCTCGAGGCCCTGTTCAACCAGATGGCCGCCGAGGTGGCGGGCTTCCACGGCCTCACCTGGGCCGCGCTCGGCGACTCCGGCGTCTCCGTTGCCCTCCCCCCACTGCCCCCTCCTCCTCCCCCGGTGCGTGAACCGGGAGGCAGAGGGCAGGATGAAGCATGCCGAAGGGGCTTCCCGTCTGCCTTACCGGCAGGGCGAGACTGCCATTGTGGGGCGGCGAGTTTCGCCTCCCTTCCCTCCTCCGCTCGATTCTTCATGGCTTTCCGGTCGGTCTTCTGGCACAAGAACCCCAGCCTATGAAACGAAATCAACTGTTCACGCGCCGCGCCTTCCTGAAGACGTCGGTGGCCACCTTCACCACCCTCCAGCTCGTGCCCCGACATGTGCTGGGAGGAGCCGGCGTCACCCCGCCCAGTGAAACCCTGACCAAAGCCGTCATCGGCGTCGGCGGCATGGGCCAGGGCCACTTGAAATCGATCAACCCGCAATCAAGACTGCTGGCCGTCTGCGACGTGGACGAGAACCACCTCAAGGCCGCCCTGAAGATCGGGGGCGAGGGCGTCAAAGCCTACAAGGACTTCCGCGAAGTGCTGGCCCGGGACGACATCGACATCGTCCACATCCCCACTCCGCCGCACTGGCACGGCCTGATCTCGGTCGCTGCCGCCCGCGCCGGCAAGGACATCTGGTGCGAGAAACCCATGACCCGCACCATCGCCGAAGGGGAAGCCGTCGTGGCCGCCGTGGCCAAGTACGGCCGGATCTTCCGTCTCAACACCTGGTTCCGGTTCGAGGGTGGCTTCTACGGCATGGGGATCACCGTCAAACCCATCAAGAAGATCGTCCAGGCCGGCTTGCTCGGCTGGCCGCTCAAGGTCACCCTTGGAGGCCCCACCGGCTTCGACTGGAAACAGAACCAGTGGTGCGGTCGCACCGACCTCACCCCGCAACCCATCCCGCCCGAGCTCGATTACGACCTCTGGCTGGGTCCGGCCCCGATGAAGCCCTACCACCCGCATCGTGTTCATGGCAGCTTCCGCGGCTACTGGGATTACGATGGCGGCGGCCTCGGCGACATGGGCCAGCACTACCTCGACCCCGTCCAGTACATCCTCGACAAGGACAGCGAAAGCCCGGTGGAGGTCGAAGCGGACACAGACCCGCAACATCCCGACGCCGTGCTCCCCTGGCGTCGCGTTCGGCTCAAGTACGCCGACGGCTGCGAGATCATCCTCGACGGCGAGAACAAGGATACCGCGCCCTTCATCGCCGGGCCGAAGGGTTGGCTCAGCCGGGACTTCGAGAGCAACATCCCGGAGCTCGAGAAGAAGCTGCGCGACCTGCCCGACCCGGAGCCGCAACTGACCGACTTCATCCAGGCGGTCAAGACGCGCAAGAAGTTCGCGCTGAACGAAGTCAACGGGCACCGCTCCTGCACGATCATCAACCTGGCGAAAATCGCGGTGCAGACGGGTCGGCCGCTGCGTTTTGACTCAAAGAAGCAGCGCTTCATCGACGACCCGCAGGCAAACGCCTTGATCTCCCAACCGATGCGCGCCCCCTGGAAGATGGAGGGATGAGGTAGTAGAACCGGACACCCTCCTTTCAAAGGTCATCGCCTCAGGGGCGGGGCTCGTCCGCTGATTCCGCGTCCTGATCCCCGCCGCGACTGCTGCCCGATGGTGAGGCTGACGAACCGTCGGCGTCAGCCAGGCACTTTCCCATAGCTGGGACTGGCCCGCGATGCGTGTCGGGAGACCCTGCGGAAAGGCGGACTCACTTCGCGTTCCGCAGGGACACCTGACCATTGGACTGAATCTCGACCGGCAGAATGCCGGGACGTTCGTTGATCGGTCCGTTGAAGAGGGTGGACCACCACTGCCCTTCCTTGTCCTGGAAGAACATGTTGTGGCCCCCATACGGGATGGCCGGATAGCGCGCGCCATAGGGACCATAGACGTTCTTGGAAGTCGCGATCCAGCAGGTGTACTTGCCGCCCTCGTAGTGGTCGGAGCCGGCAAGAATGTAGGTGCCACCGATCTTGAGGAGAAACGCGCCCTCATAACCGATGTGGTCGAAGGAGCCGGGTCCGTGAACCATCCGGCAGAGGTCCGCATGATGTGCCGGATCCGGGTCCGGGACGCTGAGCGTCAACTTCCGCATCGGCTCGGCCGGTCCGCTGCCGTCGGGCTTGAGCCGGCGGATCTTGCCGCAGTGCCAGACGAAATACAGCGTGCCGTCATCGTCTTCGAAAAGCGACGCGTCGATCTCATCACCCAACCGCTCGAGCGGGGACACATCCACGTAGGGACCCTCCGGCTTCCCGGTCGTACTTCGCAACAGTCCGCTGCCGCAGTTCTCGAAGTGATCCTCCACCTGCCAGCCAGGCATGCTGTAGGTGAGCCAGAAGGTGCCCTTGGTGTAATGGATCTCCGGCGCCCAAAGCGGCTTCTTGGCCTCCAGATACGGCTTGTGCCATGGACTGTCGCCACACCGCCACACCGTGCCGAGCGGTTCCCATTTCAGCATGTCCGCAGATCGCCAGACCCGGATGCCGTTGGCGTTGTTAAAGCCCCAGAAAGGCTCGCTGGTCCCGGTCAGGTAATACGTGCCGTCCGGCCCCAGGCAGATGGACGGGTCCCGCAGCGGTTCGTCCATGAGCATGCGGACGGAGTTCGTCAGGTCCTTTAGCGACTCCGAGGTCCGGGGCGGCGGGAGGGAGACCGGGTCCGCGGCCGGGAGAGGGTCGGCCCGGCCCATCATGACCAGACTGAGGACCGTGACCGCCGCGGCTGCAACGAACCGAAGGATGTCCATCGTTCGGGTGGGATTCATGCCGCCACCGGTAGCGAATCCGACGTGCGAGCGGTAATGGCCGGCAGCGGGTCGGGCGGAGCAGGACGATCCGAACTGGCTGCCACCACCGGGCGGAGCAGCGGGGCGGCGGTTCGCCTCGACCGCGTGGTTCGACAGCCTGATGCCTTCCTCGTGGTCGCCGGTTTTGGAGACCCGTCGCGCGAAGTCACGGCTTGGTAACCAGGTGTGCAGCCCCATCCTCACCGACTCCGGGAAGCGTGTGCTGCCTTGCCGGAAAGAAGCGCAAAAATAGCAAGAGGTCCTGATTGTGAGCCTCCTGCGCCTCTTCGCGGCTGTATGGTCCGGTGTCCTCGCTCCCGTCCAGTCAGGAGAGGTCGGCCTTCCCGTGGCGGTCTGGCCCGAGGCCCCGCGGCGGTTGCGGATACGGTCTGGCAATCCGAGGGATGCTGGCATGCCGGTTGTGATTCCACCTTCGAACGTCAGAGGTGAGGCACGGCCACCAGAACCTGGCGTCGGCAGCCCATCCGACGCTCGATGTCTTGGCGGCATGGCGGAAGCCGAGGGCGGGTGGCCGTTGCCTCGACCGACTGGTTCGCCATCATTCGAGAGCCTTTCGGATCACCGATGGGGAACGCCTCAGGTCCAGCACCCGCCACACGACCACCACCTCGCCGTCCTCAACTCGGTAGTACACGCCATACGGGAATCTCCGGGCGATCAGTCGATGAAAACCGAAGACCTTCCGGTGGACCCCTGCATACAAGACAAGCGAATCGATCTCCGCAAACAGGCTGTCCAGGAAATACGCCCCCAAGGTCTCGCCTTGCCGCTCGTAGAATCGCCTCCCGCGGTCCAGGTCCTCTAACGCCGAATCCAGAATCCGCAGCCTCATCCGGCTCGCTTCCGCAGTTCGGCCTTCGCCTCATCCCAATCGCGAACCTGCTCGACGCCCGAAACCACGCGCTGCTCCGTCTCTCGTAAGGCTTCCCCGTGCCAAGCTGGGGACTCGACGGCGTCCCCCTCGCGGGCCAAGTCCTCCCAAAGCTCATGCATCAGCTTCAGCTTCTCCTCACGCGACATCCGCTGCACGTCGATCGTCGTCATGCCCAAGCAATACGCCCTTCACAGGGCGGCGCAATCCTCTTGTGGCGAACGATGTATAGGCAGCCGAACTTCTGCCCGACCGGTTAAGAGCAGCCGTTGGGCTCGACTTGACCAGTTAGACGGCGGACGCGGGGTGTGGGGGTGGCAGGGGAGCAGGGAGGGTGGGTTGGCGCCGGGACCAGGGAACCGAGGGTAAAGCCGTCGCAGGAGACAGCAACTAAAGCCCAGAGGCCGTGGGCTGACCTCGCCGTTGCCTGCGCGCGCTGGGCACGCAATGCCGACCCTCTCGGTGGGTGATCGCATGGCCCCCGGCGGGCGCACTGGCCCACGCAGCCGGCGCATGCCGGGCAAGTGCCGGGAGTCGGGTGGCCGCCAGGGTGGTTTTCATTGGCCAAGGGGACCGCGGGACGCCAGAGTGCCGGCCGTTAGCTCCATGAATCAGTCGCTTCAGTTGCTGCGGACGACAGGTGCCGTGATCCGGGGCCGGCGCTGCGCGGCCCTCCTCGCAGCGGTGGTCCTCAGGGGCCCCGCCGCGCTGCGGGCCGCCGGGCCGGGTGCAATCCAGTTCGCCCGCGACATCCGACCCATCCTCGCCGAGAACTGTCTGGCCTGTCACGGGCCGGACCCTGGCGCCCGCAAGGCGGGGTTGCGCCTCGATACGCGCGAGGGCTTGTTCGAACCGACCGCCCGTCGCCCGGCCACCGTGATGCCCGGCGATCCGTCGCGCAGCGCGCTCTGGAA
Source organism: Verrucomicrobiota bacterium (assembly GCA_027493615.1). Classification (GTDB taxonomy): domain Bacteria; phylum Verrucomicrobiota; class Verrucomicrobiia; order Limisphaerales; family J093; genus DSVZ01. Next base: position 158,041 of record JAOSKK010000023.1, on the reverse strand, counting down.
GCGCATCGTGACCGAGGACCCGGACGACCTGATGCCGCCTCCGGAGTCCCACAAGAAGCTCGAGCCCGAGCAGAAGCGGTTGATCGAGCAGTGGATCCTGGCCGGCGCTCCTGGCAGGGACACTGGGCTTTCGTGAAGCCCACGCGCCCGGATCCCCGGCCCCTCGCGACGCCGAGTGGGTGCGCAATCCGGTGGACGCGTTCATCCTCGCCGGACTCGAAGCGAAGGGCCTCACGCCCGCAGCGGAGGCGGATCGTCGCGCGCTCGCCCGCCGGTTGGCGTTGGACCTCACGAGGGCTGCCGCCGGCGCCGGAGATGTTGCAGCGGTTTCTCGAGGATCCCGCGGCTGACGCCTACGAGCGCTACGTGCAGGCGTTGCTGGCCTCGCCCCACTACGGCGAGCACCGCGCCCGGTACTGGCTCGATGCCGCGCGCTACGCGGACACCCACGGACTGCATTTCGACAACTACCGCGAGATGTGGCCGTACCGGGACTGGGTGATCCGGGCCTTCAACCGGAACCAACCCTTCGACCAGTTCGTGGTGGAGCAGATCGCGGGGGATCTCCTCGACAACCCCACGGATGACCAGAGGGTCGCCACGGGCTTTCAGCGGTGCAACATGACCACCAACGAAGGCGGGACCATCGAGGAGGAGAACCTGGCCAACTACGCGAACGACCGGGTGACCACCACCGGCTGGGTCTTTCTCGGGCTGACGACGAACTGCGGTGCCTGTCACGACCACAAGTTCGATCCATTCACGACGAAGGATTTTTACTCGCTCGCGGCGTTTTATCGAAACACGCAGCAGACCGGGTTCGACCGGAACTGGCGGGAGGGCGACCTGTACATGGTGGTGCCGCAGACCGACGAGGACCGCGCGCGCTGGAAGGCCCTGCCGGAGGAGATCGAGGCGGCGTGCCGGGTGCGCGAGGCTCAAACCGAGGCAGCCGACGTGGCGTTCACGAACTGGGTCCGGTCGGTTCGACCGCATCGCCTGCCACCGCGGCTGAGTCTGGGGGCGAGGTGCTGCGGTTGCCGCTGACGGAAGGGGAGGGCACGCGGGTGACGGGGCGGGTGGGGCGGCAGCGTGTTGAGTTCGGCGGACCCACGCGGCTCGAGTGGCGGGGAGGCGTGCTCGGGCCGGCGCCGATCCTGACTGCGGACAACGGCTTTCATTTGGGGGACCGGGGCGCCTTGCAGGCGACCGAACCCTTCTCGGCGTCGGCCTGGGTTTTCCTGCCCGAGGACTTTAAGGGCGGCGGCGCCATCCTGGGGCGGATGGGTGGCGAACCGGAGGGGCATCGGGGCTGGGACTTCTTTGTGCGGGACGACCACTTCGGTATCCATCTGGTGCATCGCTGGCCGGCGGTGGCGTTGAAAGTGCGGTCGCCGGGGAAGTCCCTCGAGCGTGGGAGGTGGCATCACGTGGCCGTCAGCTACGACGGATCGACCCGCGCCGACGGGGTGAAGCTGTTTGTGGACGGGCTTGAAGTGGCCGGGAACCGGGAGCAGGACCGGCTCGAGGGCTCGATTCATTCGCCCTTTCCCTTGCGGCTCGGGCAGCGGGAACGCGGGGACAAGCTGGAAGGCGTGGCGGTGCAGGATGTGCGGCTCTATCAGCGCCGCCTGGATCCAGCGGAAGTGGCGGCGTTGGCGGTGGCGCCGCGGTTGGCGGAGGTGTTGTCGCGGGTCGATTTTGCCAGCACGAACAACCCCGCCCGCGAAGCGTTACGGCGCTATTTCCGCGTGACGCAGCACGAGGGCTGGCGCGGCGCGAGCCGTCAACTGACGGCCCTGGAAAACGAACGCTTCCGGATCCGTGGGCGGAGCCCCGTCACCCACATCCAGCGTGAGAAGCCGGATTCCGTTCCGACGGCTCACATCCTGTTTCGGGGTCAGTACGATCAGCCGCGGGAGCAGGTGACGGCGGCGACGCCGGCCGCCCTGCATCCGTTCCCCGCGGGGGCGCCCACGAACCGGCTGGGACTGGCCCGCTGGCTGGTGGCGCCGGACAACGCGCTGACCGCGCGGGTCACGGTGAACCGGCTTTGGCAGGAACTCTTTGGCGTGGGCCTGGTCAAGACCGCGGATGACTTCGGCGTGATGGGCGAAGCGCCCGTGAACCAGCCGCTGCTCGACTGGCTGGCGGTGGAGTTCCAGGCAGGCGGGTGGGATGTGAAGCGCCTGCTGACCCTGCTGGTGACTTCAGCGACGTATCGCCAGAGCGCCGTCAGCACCCCGGAGAAGCTTGCGCGGGATCCCGAGAACCGGCTGTTGAGTCGGGGCCCGCGCTTCCGCATGGACGCCGAAATGGTGCGGGACTACGCGCTGGCCGCGAGCGGGCTGCTGGTGCCGCGGGTCGGCGGTCCGAGCGTGAAGCCCTATCAGCCGGAAGGGGTGTGGGAGGCGGTGGCGATGCCGGAGAGCGGCACCCGCTATTACGAGCGCGACGATGGTGAGGGGCTTTTTCGGCGCAGTCTCTACACGTTCTGGAAGCGCGCCGCGCCGCCGCCCGCCCTGGAGATCTTCAACGCGCCGAGCCGGGAGGTCTGCACCGTGCGTCGCGAACGCACCAACACGCCGCTGCAAGCCCTGGCGACCTTGAACGATCCGCAGTACATCGAGGCGGCCCGGCATCTGGCCGGTCTGGCCCTGGCGCGGTCGGACGGCGCCGCGGAAGCCGCGCTGGACGACGTGGCGGAGCGTCTGCTCGCACGTCCGTTGCGGCCCGCGGAACGTCAGGTCGTGGCGCGGACGCTGGCCGACCTCGAGGCGTTTTACCGCGCGCAACCGTCGGAGGCGGAGCGGTTGGTGGCCGTGGGTTTCACCCCGCCCCCCGCCGAAGTCTCCACCCCGCGACTGGCGGCGCTGACGATGGTGGCCAATCAGTTGCTGAACCTGGATGAAGTGCTCTGCAAGTAGCGTCGAATCCGCCGGACCCTGACCCGATCCCGCCATGTCCCCGTTTCAAGATTACGTCCGTTACGAGACTCGCCGGCAATTCTTCGCCCGGGGGAAGAACGCCCTGGGCTATGCGGCGCTGACATCGCTCCTGAGCAGCACGTTCAGCTTGTGGGGTGAGACGGCGGAGGCTCCGCCTGCCAGTGCGTCCGGGGTGGCCGGGCGGGTCCTGCCGCATTTCCCGCCGAAGGTGAAGAACGTGATTTACCTGCACATGGTGGGCGGGCCGTCGCAGATGGACCTGTTCGACTACAAGCCGGTGATGGCGGACTGGTACGACAAAGACCTGCCCGACTCGGTGCGGATGGGGCAGCGGCTGACGACGATGACCTCGGGGCAGCAGCGTTTTCCGATTGCGCCGTCGAAGTACCGGTTCAGCCAGGCCGGGCAGTGCGGGCTGTGGATGAACACCGAGCTGTTGCCTCAGACGGCCAAGTGCGTGGACGACCTGGCGTTCATCCGGTCGATGCACACCGAGGCGATCAACCACGAGCCCGCCATCTGCCACATGCAGACCGGGAGCATGGTGAGCGGCCGACCGTGCATCGGGTCGTGGGTGAGCTACGGGTTGGGCTCGATGAACGCGAATCTGCCGACGTTCGTGGTGCTGGTGGCCGAGCCGACGAACAAGGAGCAGATCCAGGCCATCAGCGCGCGGCTCTGGTCCAGCGGGTTCCTGTCGGGCGAACACGCCGGCGTCTCGTTCCGCAGCACGGGCGATCCGATCTTGTTCATCAACAACCCGCCGGGCGTGCCGGCCGAGGTGCGGCGGCGCCAGCTCGACGGGTTGCGGGAGCTGAACGAGCTGAACTACGCGCTGGTGGGCGATCCCGAGACGCACACACGGATCCAGCAGTTCGAGATGGCGTTCCGGATGCAGTCGAGCGTGCCCGAGCTGGCGCAGGTGACAAGCGAGCCCGCTTCAACGTACGAGCTCTACGGCGAGGAAGCCCGGAAGCCCGGGACGTTTGCCTACACCTGTGTCCTGGCGCGGCGGTTGGTGGAGCGCGGCGTGCGGTTCGTGCAGGTGTATCTGAACAACTGGGATCACCATGGCAACCTCGGCGGCCGGCTCCCGATGCAGTGCAAGGACATTGACCAGGCCACGTACGGGCTGATCCAGGACCTGAAGGCCCGCGGGCTCTTCGAGCACACGCTGATCCTGTGGGGGGCGAGTTCGGCCGGACGATCTACAGCCAGGGCGGGTTGTCAAAGGACAACTACGGGCGGGACCATCACCCCCGGTGCTTCACGATGTGGCTGGCGGGCGGCGGGGTGAAGGGCGGGACGATCCACGGCGAGACCGACGAGTTCAGCTACAACATTGTCGAGGATCCGGTCCACGTGCGCGATCTGCACGCGACGATCCTCCACCTGCTGGGCATCGACCATCGGCGGTTCACGGTGAAGTGGCAGGGGGTGGACATGAAGCTGACGGGCGTGGACGCGGAGGCCCACGTCGTGAAGCCGATCCTGGCGTGACGTGAGTGCGCCGGGGAAACTCGAATGTTGGCGAGGGCGTGGTTGTCAGCCGCGAAAGAGGGCGGAAGCTGCCAGCGCTGAGGATACGAAGCCGAGAAGGCTCGAAAGCAGACCGCCTCGAGGGCGGTCGTCCGTAACTTGCGAGAAAGCGTACTTGCGGATCTCGAAGCGCGGAGCTCCGAAGTTCATCAGCCGGCCCTCCACGAACAGGTCGGCGAAGTACTCGCCGATGACTGTGCCATCCTCGTCGTAAACCGTGAGTGGATGCTGCTGTTTGACGTCGAGGCCCAGCTTGCGCAGGCGATGGGTAAGGGCGTTCTCATAGACTTTTTCCAGGTGCCCTTGTTTGTGGTACTTGTGGATGGCGAAGGCGGTCTCACGAACCGTGTCGCACAAGCGCGTGATGTCTCGCATGGGAGGTGGTGGTACGTCGTTCTAAGATCCACCGCTTTAGGCAGCAGGTGCGCTACCGCCGATTTGCGTTCGGGCATTTCTTGCGGGTGTTGCCGGCATTTGCCGGTTTTTGGTTTGAGCAAGAGGACAGCCGCGAGGAGGTGCAAGACTCGCAAGCGGGTGAGGCGGGAAGGATCCGCGGGTTGCTCTCTTGCGGCTTGTGCGCCTTTTGGCGGCCAGTTACCGGCCGAGAGTTCGGGCAAGGGCGGATGGCCGCGAAGAGGGGCGAGACCCGCTGGGGCCGCCCTCAGAACAGCGGGTTGACGAGGATGCCGAGGACGGTGAGAGGGCCCTGGTCTTCGAGGCCTTCGGTGGCTTTGTCGAGCTTCTGGAGGGTGAGCTTGGCGTTGTTGATGAGGGTGTCGTCGTTGATCGCCTTGCCCACCGTGCCCTGGCCGCGGTTGATCTTCTGCATGACCTCCCGAAGGTTGGTGGCAGCCTCGGTGACCTCGGAGAAGAGGGTTTCATCGGTCATCAGGCGGCCCACGGTGCCCTTGCCGGCGCGGACGTCGGCGACCGTGGCCTGGGCATCGCTGACCAGATGGCGGACGTCATCGGCGGTGGCGCTGAGGTTGGTGACGGTGCTGAGGGCGGCGCTGTAGAGGGCGTCCTCGTAGATGAGCTTGCCCACGGTGCCCTCGCCGGCGGCCACCTGGGCGGAGATGCGTTCGGCGTTGGTGAGCACGTTCAGGATGCGCGGCTTGCTCTCGTTGAGGAAGTCGGTGAAGGGCAGGAGAACGTCGCTGAGACTCGAGTCGCTGAAGCTGTCGGTGAGCTTCTGGATGCCGCTGGTGGCGCCTTCGAGGCGGGAGAGGAGCACGTTGAGGTCCGGTTGGGCGTAGCTCTCGAGTTCGGTGCCGGTCGCGTCGATGAGGGCGCCTTTGCCGGGGCCGAAGTCGATGGCGACGTAGTTCTGGCCCATGAGCCCGCTGAACTTGATCGTGGCCCGGCTGTCGGTGCGGATGACGGCCGTGGGGTCGGTGATCTTCATCGCGACGAGCACCTTCGAATCGGCGAACTCGATGGCGGTGACGCGGCCGATGGCTTTGCCGGCCATCTTGACCCCGTCGCCGACCTTGAGTTCGAGGATGTTGTCGAACCGGGCGCTGACGGTGCGGCCGCGGCGGAAGAAGTCGAGGCTGCCGATGGTTTCGAGGATGAGGGCCCCGACGATGACGGCGAGGGCGAAGAAGATGCCGAGGCGGGTTTCGAGGGTGTTTCTCATGGGAGCGCGGGTTCAGGGGTGAAACGGAAGTCGGCTTTGAGAAAGCGTTGCACGAGGGGGTTGGGGTCGGCCTGGACCTCGTCCGGTGTGCCCAGGGCGAGGATCTCGCCCTCGTGCAGCAGGGCCACGCGGTCGGCGATGCCGAAGGCGAGGTCGCGGTCGTGGGTGACGACGATGCTGGTCACCTGCAGGCGTCGGTTGAGGTTGAGGATCTCCCGGCCGATGGTGACCGCGATGAGGGGGTCGAGTTCGCTGGTGGGCTCGTCGTAGAAGATCAACTGGGGTTCGACGACCAGGGCGCGGGCGATGGCGACGCGCTTCTTCATGCCGCCGGAGAGTTCGGCGGGGATCTTGTCGGCGGTGCCCTTGAGGCCGAGGAGTTCGAGCTTCTCGGCGACCACGCGGGCGATCTCGGCGGGCGGCTTGAGACGGTGCTCGCTCAGGTAGAGGCCGACGTTCTCGCCGACGGTCAGCGAATTCAGCAGGGCGCCGGACTGGAAAACCATGGCGACCCGGTAGCGGGTCATGACGCCGGGGTCGCTGACGGGCTGGCCGGCCACGAGGATGTCGCCGGTGTCAGGGGATTCGAGGCCGATGAGGTGTTTGAGAAGGACGGTCTTGCCGCTGCCGCTTGGGCCCATGAGGACGAAGATCTCGCCCGCTGGGACTTCGAAGGTGAGGTGCTTGAGCACGGCGTGGCCGTCGTAGCTCTTGCACAGGTCACGGACCTGGAGGCCGATGCCTTGGGAGGCGGGGGCGTTCATCTCATGTGTGCAGGTGCATCAGGATCCGCGTCAGGAAATAGTCCAGGAGCAGGATGAGGACGATGGAGTTGACGACGGCCTTGGTGACCGAGCGCCCGATGCCGCGGGGGCCCCCGATCGTGCTGAGGCCCTGATGGCAGGAGACCACACCGATGACCACGGCGAACACGAAGCTCTTGAGGAGGCCGTTTACGACATCCAACGGTTCGAGGCCCTGGCGCAGGCTGTTGAAGTAGCCCTCAAACGAGACCGCGATCGCCTGATTGAAGAAGGAGACGACCGCCCCTCCCATCCAGCCGACGAGGATCGCGAAGAGCACGAGCACCGGCAGCCCGATACTGATGGCAATCAGGCGCGGCAGCACCAGGTAATGCACCGGGTTGATGTTCATCGTCCGCAGGGCATCGATCTCCTGGTAGACGCGCATCGAGCCGATCTCGGCGGCCATGGCCGAGCCGATGCGGCCGGCGATCAGCACGGCCATCATCACGGGGGCAAGTTCGCGGCAGACGGCCAGGCCCACGAGCTGGCCGATGAAGCTCTGCAGGCCCCGCTCGGCCAGCGTGGGCCCGGTCTGAAGGGCGAGCACGCCGCCGATGAACAGCGCGAGTACGCAGGCCATCAGCAGGCTTGCGTTGCCAATTTCGAAGAGCTGATCGCACACCTTCCGTTGTTGCCGGAGAGTGTGCGGCAGCGCCCGCAGGGTGCGCCCCAGCAGGAGCAGGATTTCACCGATGTCCTGAAACATGCCGCATCAACAATCGGTCGTTAGTCGGTCGTGCCCATTGCGCCCGTCGGGGAGTCAGTCTCGATGCCGCGGCCCGCCGGTCAAGAGTGCGGTGCCGGTCCCGGGCGAGGCTTCTTCTTCGTGGGAAGGTAGAGGAAGCGCCAGCGTTTGCCCTGGGCATCCGCCGTGTGCTGCACCAGGCCAAAGAGCAGGGACACCTTGGCGCGTTCGGGGGAGGTCTCGCGGCGGTAGAGGTTCCAGAGCAGCGACTGGCTGCGGGTATCGCTGGCGGCGTGGTGTTCGGAGCGCCACAGCGCCCAGAGCGGCTCGTACAGCCGCCGGATGCTGACGTTCTCGGCGAGCAGGGGGCTGAAGATGGACAGGGCCTGGAAGCGCTCGTTGCCTGCCATATCCCGCCGCGAGATGAAGAACGGCCAGAGGTCCGCGCGTTTGCTCGAAGTGCCGGTCTGGTGGTTGCTGGTTTCGAAGCCGGTGTAGAGAAAGAACCCGATGCGGGTGACGTGCCGTTCCAGAGGGTCGCGCTGCGTGTCCTTACGGTAGTACAGCGGCCAGAGCACGAAGCGGGAATGCGATTCCCGGAAGCGGGTGGTGCCATAGAGGGGCCACACGCGGGTGGCTTGCTTGCCTTCGCCATGGGCGAACGTGAACACCGGCCAGAGGAACGAGGTCTGGTCGTACGCCAGCTCGCGGTCGCGGACGAGCGTGACACCGAACGGCCAGCCGTAGATGTCGCGGTCTTTGGCCGGGGACCGCTGCAGGCTGTAGAAGGGCAGAAGGAGCCGCTGCTGGATGGGGTTCGTCGATCCAGTATCGAGGTCGTTGTGGCCGTAGAAGGGCCAGAGGACGAATCGCTTGTCGTGGCCGGGCACCGACTCGACCTCGCCGAAGCCGTTGGTGCGCGTGGTGAGGTCCTTGTGTTCCGTGCCGTAGAACGGCCACACCTGCCAGCCTTGGAGACCGTCGCCGCGTCGGACGTGGACGATCGGTACGAGGTAGTTGTCCGTCACCACATCGCGCCGGCGGGTTTGAACCCAGGCCGGCCAGAGGAGGAAACGGGTTTCGTCGCGGAACAGCCGCTTCTGCAGATACCCGTAGAAGGGCCAGACGGCGCTGTAGTTGAGCGACGGATCTTCGTCCGAGCGGCGGAACCAGAAGAAGGGCACGAGGGTGAAGGCCCGTCCCTGGGCGTGGGCCTGGGTCTTGCCGCCCGAGAAACTGAGGATTTGGAAGACCTGCAGCCGGTACTCGCCCCCGTAGCGGTCGTAGGTGATGACCGGATAGGCCAAGTCCCACGAGACGTTCTCGACGGTGGGCTCGAGGTTCCAGTTGAACAAGGGGGCGAGCGTGAACGTGCGGGCGATCTGCGTGACCGGCGGTTCGGCGTCGAGCGGGTCTGTGCCGGGCGGCACGGCGTCCTCGGGCCAACGGGTCTCGGTGGCCACCAGCGGACCCAGGGCTTCGACGCGGATGCCGTGGTCGAGGGTCAGGGGGAACTGGTGGTAGAGCAAGCCGGCGGAGACCGGCTCCGTGGCGGCACGCCCGGCGACGCCCCCACGATGAGGGCGGTCCACAGCAAGCTGGGCAAGAGGCGGCGTACCGGATGGTTCACGTGTATTCCCCGCAACGCGCCGCATCCTAAGTAGGCCCGGACGAGGGTCAAGCGCGGGGGGGCAACGCGTCGGGCATGGGTCCGGCCGCCGTGCTGTGGCGGGGCTGTCGCTGCCGGGGGCGCGACGGTCCTTGCCCGTCTTTGTCTTTGCTTGCCGGAACCTCCCGTTGTCGCGGGGGAGTGTTCGGCGTGAAGCTGGGGGCGTGATCACCAGGATGCACTTCAAGAGCCCGGCGCCCGGGGCGTTCACCCTGCTCGAGGTGCTGGCGGTGCTCGCGGTCGTCGGGCTCCTGGCGGGGTTGCTGTTGGCCGCGGCGAGCCGAGCCGGGGCCAAGGCGAGCGGCACGATCTGCCTCGCCAACCTCCGGCAGCTTCAAGTCGCCTGGCAGTTGTACGTCGATGACTTCCGCGGGGAGCGTGCCGCCGAATCGCGCCCAACTCGTCGAGGGACACTGGCGGAGCGCACCCGATTCCTGGATTGGCTTGAGCAACGCCCCCCATGACCGCGACGCGCGCCCCATCCAGCAAGGTCTGTGGTTCGCATACGGCTACAACCGCGCGGTGGCCCTTTACGTCTGCCCGGCGGACCGGTCCACTGCCCGCCCGCTCGCCGGTCAGCCGCTGAACCGGCGCCGCACCCGGAGCGTGTCCCTGAACGGCAATCTGGGCGGCCGCACCGCCGAGCGGCAGCGGACTGTGGAGCGTCTCGCTGCGGTGACCGACCCGGCCCGGCTCTTCGGCTTCGTAGACGAGGCTGCGGACTCGATCGATGATGCGCACTTCCTGGTGTGGCCGGCTCCCGACCGCCGCTGGGTGAACCTGCCCGCGGACCGCCACGCGCAGACCGGGGTGTTCTCTTTCGTGGATGGGCACGGCGAGCGCTGGAAGTGGCAACACCCGAAACGATTCACGCCACGGCCGAGTTACTGGAAGCCGGCCGAGTCACCCGCCGACCGGGAAGACCTTCTTCGATTGCAGCAACACACTTTGGGCGGCCCCGTCCTCGCGAAAGAACCCTGAGGCCGAGCCTGTCCGGATCATGCCAAACACAAGCACCTGACTACCCATGAAAAGCCAGCTCACGAACGCCCTCACGGTTGCGCTCGCCGTCACCCTCGGTCTTGGGGTTTGCCTCCAGAACATCCAGGCCTCCGGGAGTTGCTTCCGACTGCAGTACCGTTGTGCGGAAGACTTCCGGTGCCAGTGCCGGAACCACCCTGCGGGAACCGACGGCACGTGTGACTCACGCAGCTACCACACGGACGGTTACTACTTCTGTGCCCCGGCCCCCAGCGGTTACTGGATCTGCCGGAACCGGTCCGCCGAAGTGGGGTGGGATGCCACCTGTTCGACGGCGGTCAACTGGACCAAGTGGACGTACTGCTACCTGTTGGGAGGGGCGACGTGTGCGTACGCCTGTGCCATCGCCCCGACCGGGCCGGGGTGTCTGGGATGTCTGGCCACGATGAGCAAGGAGTGTTTCGGCTGCGGTATCCGCTACTGTGTCGAGGGCACCCGCACCCCCTCTACGGTCTCAAGGTTCATCCGGAGGATCCGTGGGGTCGCGGATGCCCCGATCGGCTCGAGCTCCCCTGACATGCGAGGAAGTCGTGAAGCCCGCCGAGGTCCTTCATCCGCTCTGCAACCACCGACTCATGGCTCCCATGCTGCGTCCTTCTCTGCCCACGATGCTCGCGGTCGTCCTTGGCCTTGGCTGGCCGGTCCGTGCCGCGGAAGCGGCTGCGACCGAGGGTGCGAATCCCCGGCGTGCCACGCTGCAGGAAATCACCGCGCTGTTCGTCCGGGTGACGCGGCCGGCCCCTGCGCGCTGCCACTTCCGCGCCCGCGTCGAAATCCGCACCCCCCGCCTGGACCGAGCGGCAAATCGGCGAGGAAATCCGTCGGCAGGAACAAGCTTCGCGCACGCATGACCGGGGTCTGACCGCCGCCCAGCAGCGTCAGCTCGCCGCGCTGCGCCGTGAAGGCGTCCGCCAGGCCCACTCCGGGCACCAGCACGTTCGAGGTCGAGGTCTGGCTGGCGGGGGAGCTCTACCGCAAAGACGAGGTATGGACTTCGGTGCCCCTTCCGAGCCGGCGCAGCTACGTCCGGATCGCGGACCCCAGCTTCACGAACGTGATGGCGTTCATCGCCAATCACACCCTGGAATCGGCCACCCTCTACCCGATCGAGGCCAGCCAGGTTCCACTGGATCCTCTCTGGGAAGGTTACACCCTGGAACCGCCACTGGTGCTCCCGCTCTTGGCGGCCGTGGGGAGCACGAACGCGCTGGTCGCCCCGAGCGACCCTTCCCCGATCCGGCCCTGGGCGGCTTTGGGGATCTCGCTGGATCGCGCCCAGGTCTCCCGCTTGGCCGAGGGAACCCACGCTGCGTTCCGCCTCGAGGTCACGGAGTTGAAGTGGGGGGACCAGGGCGTACGCTGTTTCGACCTCACCCGGCGCGGGGGTTCCCGGAGACCGGCCCTCCGCGTGCAGTATTGGGCGGACCGTACCGATCCGGACCGCCTGCTGCGGATCGCGTTGTCTGGACCCAAGGGGCCCTCCCTGGTTTCCGAGCGCGAGGGTGGACGTTTCCGGTTGGCCGCGCCTCTGGACGACCGAGACGACCGGAGAGGACGGCCGCCGGGTGCAGCGGCAGGTCATCTACGATTGGGTGGACCCGGCCGGGGAGTTCGCCGCCTGGCCGACCTTTGCCCCGAGTTCCCCGAGCGTTACGTCGTGGCGGCCAGCACCGGGCAAGGTGTCGCTGAGCTGGTGCACAATCCCGCGGGAGCGGCCGTTGCCGAAGCCGGCCTGCTGCCAGGGAAACCGCGATGGCCGAAGGTGTTGCTTGCCCTTGGCGTCTGTACGGCTCTGCTGGTCGTCCCGGCGCTGCTGCTCCGCCGCGCCAAGCCTGCCCCACCGGCTCCCGCGCGGCGCTGAGCGTTTTCGAAGTCCTGTGTGGACGCGACCTGATCCGACCTGATGCACTTCGGCGCGCTGACATGGAAATGGCGGGGGACCGACGGTTTCCTGGCGACGGTCATCGGCCTCCTCCTGGTCACGGCCGGCTGAAGGGCTTCAGCGTCTTCCAGGCGCTGGGAGCCGGGGCGAGCGGCGCGTCGGGCATTCCGCTGGCCCGGCAGGCGCCCTGGATCGGGGGTCTGACAAATGGTCAGGTCATGTTCGTGGCGGGGCTGTTCGAGTTGGCGGTGGTGAGTCTGGTTCTGCTGCTGCCCGACCGACGCCACCGTCTGGCCGTGGTGGCCTGGGTCGGAGGTCTGTTCGCGTCGTATCACGTTGGGTTGTGGCTGAGCCCCGCCCCGTCGTCTTGTGGATGTCTAGGTGTGCCCGGTGGCGGGGCGTCGATGCCGGGCTGGACGTACGAGTTCATAGTCACGGCAATGATCGCCTACTTCCTGGTGGGAAGTTACCTCGGGCTGGCGTGGCATGGCCGACCACGGGTGGCCGGTCGTTCCACGCCCGCGGCAACGCCCGGCGACCGGTCGGATGGAAACGGGGCAAGTCAACACTAGCCCGGCGCGGTCGGCGCGTCCGGAGCCGTGCCGGTGGACCGGGCGGGGTGAGCCGTGTGGGGGGAGCACGCGGCTGGCTTGGGTCCTGGGAATCTGGCTGGTGGCGGTGCTGGGCTCGATCCACCAGGAGCGATTCGATGGTCCCACGCCGGCTTCACGACTCGACCTGTTGTTCGCGATCGTTCGGCACGGGACGCTGGCGATTGATCCCTATCATGAGAACACGCCCGACAAGGCATGGCACGCGGGGCATTACTACTCGGACAAAGCTCCGGGCACGGTGGTGGTGGCGTTGCCCGGGTTCTGGCTGGCTCACGAGATCGTCCAGCAAGTCCGACCGGACGGCGTTGATCGGACCGTCTGGCTGGCGGGAAGTTGGGTAGCGTGTGCCGCGTCGCAGGCGCTACCGGCGGCGCTGGGCGGGTGCCTCCTTTGGATCTGGCTGGGGCGGTTGGTCCGGGCGCGGGCGGCCTGGGTGGCGGTCATGGCGCTGTGGCTCGGTTCGCTGCCGCTGCCGTACTCGACAATGCTCTTCAGTCACGCGCAGACCATCGGCCTCATCAGTGTCGCCCTTTGGGCGTTGGCTCTGTTCGAAGACCCGCCGCCTCGGCGCTCGGGCGATGATCCGACGTCGCGGCCAACCGAGAAGCCAATGGCGGCCGAGCCGATCCGGCTTCCTGGCTGGCGCCATGGTCTGGCGGGTGGGTGCCTGGGGCTGAGCCTGGCCAGCGAGTACACCGCCGGCCTGGTGGTCGTTGCTCTCGGGCTTTTCGTGATCTGGCAACGCCGGCGCGGGGGGCTCTGGTTTCTGGTGGGCGTTGTGCCGCCGCTCCTCCTGGTCCCCGCGTACAGTTGGGCCACCGTCGGCGTCCCCTGGGAGCTCCCCTACAGCTACCAGGCCAGTTTTCCCGAGATGGCCGAGGGTCTGTACGCCATCCAATGGCCTGACCTCGAGAACCTGCTGCGGTTGTTGTTCGGCCCGACCCGCGGGCTCGTGTTTTGGACCCCGTTCCTCCTCCTGGCGGGTTTGGGCTGGGTGTGGATGGCGCGGGAGCGACCGGCCTGGCTGTGGCTCACGTATGTGGTTCCCCTCTTGCAGGTCGTGGTGATCTCCGGCCGCACTTGGGATTGGCAGGCGGGGTATACGCTCAGTGCGCGTTACCTCTCGCCGATCCTCCCGCTGGTTGCTCTGCCGTGTGCTCTTGGGATGCAGCGCTGGCCCACCCTCGGCGCCGTGCTCGCCGCGCTCTCGGTTGGCATGGTTACGTTGGCCACCGTGACGGATGCGTGCCCGGTTTACGACGTGGCGGTGCCCTTGTCCGAGCTTCACATCCCGAGATTGCTGCGCGGGGAGTTCACGTACAACGCCTTGTCGGTCCTGTGCGGGTTCCCACCCGGGGTCGCTGCCGGGCTGTACGCCGGTCTGCTGGTGGCGGGCCTAGTGTGGGGATGGCGTGCATCTGGCAGGTCCGACGCGTGGAGGTGAACCCATGCGTCCGTGGGTCAACCTCACGTTGCCGGTGTTCAACGAGGTCGCGCAATTGGCCCTCAGCACGGCCAGGCTCATGGTCGTCCTCGACCAACTGTCCCAATGGCGATGGGAACTGGTGATGGCGGACAATGGCTCGACGGACGGCACCTTTGCCGAGGCCCAGCGGGTGGCTCGGGCCGTGGATCGCACCGGATCAGCCGCGCGTCGTCTTGCCGATACCGACCCAGCCCCCTGCGGGCTGTCCCTCCGCACAATCCACCTCCCGCAGCCGGGGCGCGGGGAGGCCCTGAAGACGGCCTGGCTGGGCACCGACGCCGACGTGGTCAGCTACATGGACATCGATCTCTCGACGGATCTCGCGCACTTGCCCGAGCTCATCCGGGTCATTCTCGAAGGGGAGGCGGACCTGGCCATTGGCTCACGGTTGTTGCCGGCGTCACAGACGACGCGTGGTTGGAAGCGGGAGTGGATCAGCCGTTGCTACAACCAACTGCTCCGGCGCGTGCTCGGCCTGCGCACTCACGATGCGCAATGCGGCTTCAAGGCGCTGTCGCGGGCGGCGGCGCGGGCGCTGTTGCCGCAAGTGGAGGACCGGGGCTTCTTCTTCGACACCGAATTGTTGGCCCTGGCCCAGCAGCAGGGCTGGCGCATCGCCGAGATCCCGGTCCGCTGGGTCGATGACCCCGACAGCCGTGTTCGGCTGTTCCGGACGATTCGCGCCGACCTGGCTGGGGTCTGGCGGCTGCGCCGGTCCGCCGGAGGAAGGCGAGCGATGGTTCGCCGGGCGGCGGAACTCAGAAGTCCGTATTCGGCGCGAGCAGATCGAGTTCCTTGATCCAGATGTTGCGGTAGCGGACGTCGTGGCCTTCGGCCTGGAGCTTGAGGCCGCCGGGGGTGTCGGTGATGCCTTTGCCGCCGTCGTTGCCGCCATCGATACCGGAATTGGGACCGCCCCAGACCTGGTTGATGGGCACGTTCGTGTGAACCTTCTGGCCGTTGAAGTACATCGTGACCCGGGCCGGTTCGACGCGGCGCCCGTCGCGGAAACGGGCGGCGCGAAAGACCAGGTCGTAGGCGTTCCACTTCCCGACGCCGTGGTAGGCGTGGTAGGGGGATTCGGTCTCGTTGATGATCGCGCCCATGCCATGCTTGGTGCGGTCGCCGTCGAGCACCTGGATTTCGTAGCGGTTCTGGAGGTACACGCCACTGTTGCCGCCGGGTTCCATGACGAGGAACTCGATGTGCAGGCGGAAGTCACGGTAGGCCTTCTTGGTGACGAGGTCAGCGGCTCCGTACTTGCCGCCGGCGGCGGCGGGTTCGAGGGTCGAGAGGACCTTGCCCCCATCGACGGGGTCATCGACCAAACGCCACTTGATCGGCAGGGAGGAGGCGAAACCGGGTCCTTCCCAGTATGTCCATTTCTCGTCGAGCATCTGGCGGGAGCCATCGAAAATCAGTTCGGCTCCCGGGACGGGTCTGGTACCAACGCCGACCTGGGGGGCGGCGGTGCTGGTGAGCGACAGCAGGCACGCGGCGAGGCACGCGGTGGGCAGGAGGCACGGCAGCGAGTTCATGTTTGCGAGTCAGTTGATGCCGCGGACCCTCGCATGGGCCGGGGCGCCAAGTAAACCCCGGACTACTTGAGGCGCCAGACGATGCGCGCCTTGTTGAGGTCGTAAGGGGACATCTCCATCTTGACGCGGTCACCGACGGTCAAGCGGACCCACCGCTTGCGCATCTTGCCGCAGATGGTGGCGAGCACGGAGTGATTGTTGGGCAGTTGCACACGGAACATCGTGCCAGGGAGCACGGTCGTGATGCAGCCTTCGACTTCGATATGGTCTTCTTTCATCAGCAAGGGGAGGGAGAGGGCAAAGACACGTCAGGGCGCCCTCGCCAGCGGCCAAGGGCCGCCGGTGGGGTTGCCGTTCTCGGGCGCGGCCGCGGGGTCGCGCCCGGAGTGACCCGGCGAGGGGTCGTCTCAATACCGGCCCCCGCCGCGAGATTCCCGCCGGCCGCCCGGGGGACGTTCCTCGCGAGGACGGGCGAGGTTCACGGTGAGGTTGCGACCGTCGAGGGTCTGACCGTTCAGGCCGGCAACGGCCGCTTGGGCCTCTTCCGGAGTGCCCATGGTGACGAAGCCGAATCCTCGAGGACGGCCGGTGTCGCGGTCCATCATCAGGGTGCATTCGGCCACGACTCCGTAGGCCGAGAAGGCGTCCCGGAGTTGGTCCTCGGTGGTGTTGAAGGACAGGTTCCCGACGTACAGTCTGGTGCTCATGTGATGCCGTGCTGTTCGGGATGGGCCGGACGTATGGGCCGGACGACTCCCGGTTTTCGGGTCTCAAATCATCACTGAACCACGTTCACCTGAGGATTCACGAGGCCTTGGAAGTGACCAGTTCTCGAACAGGAGGGGGCACGCTGACGCCTGCGGACCTTCCGGTAAAGGCAAATTTTGGCGGGCGTCGCATGGAGGGCGGATTGACAGCGGGGAGGGCGGTCGTTACACCAGACGCGTCACAAGCCTATGCTCTCCGCAACCATGCTGGCCTCGTTCACCATCACCCGACCGGACGTTCTCGTTTTCGTGGTCTTTGTGGCTGCCGTGGTCACGGTGGGGTTGGTCCAGAGCCGGCATGAGAAGGGGAGCGAGGACTACTTCCTGGCGGGGCGCGGTCTGAAGTGGTGGCTGATCGGTTTTTCGCTTATCGCGGCGAACATCTCGACCGAGCAGTTTGTCGGGATGAGCGGGAACGCGGCGAGTCATGTGGGATTGGCCATCGCGAGCTACGAGTGGATGGCGGCGGTCACGCTGGTGGTGGTGGCCTTTGCGTTCCTGCCGTATTTCCTGCGCGCGGGCATTTACACGATGCCCGAGTTCCTCGAGTACCGGTACAACGCCTCCGCGCGGACGATCATGGCGGTGGCCACGATGCTGATCTATCTGCTGCTGCTGGGGGGCCGTGACGTACTCCGGGGCCCTGACCTTGAGCAGTCTTGCGGGGAAGGCCGGTCATCATCTCACCCTGGCGCAGGGTTCGCTCATCATCGGCCTGATTGCGATGGCGTACGTGACGGCCGGCGGACTCAAGGCTTGCGCCTGGGCGGATTTGATCCAGGGCAGCGCCCTGATCGTGGGCGGGGCGGTGATCATGTTCTGCGCGTTCCAACAGCTTGGCGGGGCGACCGAAGCGGCCATGGTGGTGAGCGCGCAGACGGGGGCGGTCGAAGTGCGGACGCTGGCGGCGGAGAGTGGTGCGTTCGAGCGGTTCATGGAGCTGAATCGCAGCCGGCTGAACATGTTCCTGCCGGCGGACGATCCGGTGTTGCCGTGGACGGCGCTGTTGCTGGGGTTGTGGATTCCGAACTTCTACTATTGGGGCTGAACCAGTACATCACGCAACGGACGCTGGGCTCGGCGTCGCTGGCGCAGGGGCAGCGGGGATCGTGTTCGCGGCGTTCATGAAGCTGCTGATTCCGTTCGTGATCGTGATCCCGGGGATCATCGCGTTCAATCTCTACTCGAACGACATGCGGATTGAGGCGTCGGCGGACAAGGCCACGGCGCTGGCGCGGTACCTCAAGGCGAATCCGCAGACACAGTTCGTCGAGACCGAGATGGCACCGGCGGCGGAGCGGGTGGCGGCGTGGCCCGCGGGGCGGTATTTGCTGGCGATTTACCCGAGCGAGCGGGCCCTGCAGGAGGCGAGAGTCCGGCATCCGTTCGTTCTGCCCTTGACGCAGGACCGGTTCAAGGCGCTGGCGCCGGCGCCTTTTGCGGTCTTTGTGGCCGAGGACCGGGCGTGGGCCAATGTGAATCCGGGCCTGGCCGCCGAGGTGGCCGCGTTCAACGACACGGTCAAGGTGAACGCGGCCGTGGCGGGCCAGCCGATTGCGAGCGAGAAGCTGATTTCGTACAAGTACGACACGGCGCTGGCGCAACTGCTGGGGAACGTGTTGCCGCAGGGGTACGGGCTGGTGGGTTTTGTGCTCGCGGCGCTGCTGGGGGCGGTGGTGAGTTCGCTGGCTGCCATGCTCAACGCCGCCTCGACCATTTTCTCGATGGACGTGTACCGGAAGTACCTTGCGCCGCAGGCGGGCCAGGACCGCGTGGTGCTGGTGGGGCGGATGGCCGTGGTGGGCTTTGCCGTCGTGGCCGTGCTGCTGGCTCCGCAACTCGGCAACCCGAAGATCAGCAACAGCATTTTCACGATCATCCAGGCCGGCCAGGGGTTCGTGTCGCCCGGCATCCTGGCGGTGTTTGCCTTCGGCCTGCTGGTGCGGCGCGCCCCGCCGGCTTGCGGCACCGTGGGCCTGCTTACGAACATGGTGGGCTACGGCTTCCTCATGCTGTTCGTGCCGCAAGTGCAGTTCCTGAACGCGATGGCCATCTGCTTTGTGCTGTGCCTGGCGGTCATGACCGCGATGACCCTGCTGCGCCCGCTGCCGCAACCGGTCGTCTTCCAGGCCCGAACGACGATCGCCCTGGAGTCCTGCGGCCGCGCCCGGGTGGCGGGGTTCGCGGTGATTGCCATCGTGTTGCTTTTCTACGTGATCTTCAGCCCTTGGGGGATTGCCCGGTAGCCTCAGCCATGGGCGTTTTTCCCCCGCCATCCTACCGAACCTCATGAAACGAAACCTGCTCACCCTCGTGACCCTCGCGGCGCTGGCAGCCGGGACCCTGACCGGGTGTTCCACCTGCCGGTGCGGCAAGTCCCAACCCTCCATGCAAGCCACCCTTGAAAAGACCCCGTTTGGCGCGTTGCCGGACGGCACCGCCGTGGACCTTTACACGCTGAAGAACGCCCGTGGCATCACCCTGAAGGTGATGACTTACGGGGCGTTGATCACCGAGCTATACACCCCGGACCGGCAGGGCCAGTTGGGTGACATCGTGCTCGGGTTCGACAACCTCGACAGCTACCTCAAAGGCCATCCGTACTTCGGCGCCGTCATTGGCCGGTACGCCAACCGCATCGCGAAAGGCAAGTTCACCCTCGAAGGCCAGACTTACACCCTCGCCATGAACGATGGCCCGAACGCCCTGCACGGCGGGCTCAAGGGCTTCGACAAGGTGGTCTGGGCTGCTGAGCCCGTTCCCGTCAAGAACGGCGTGGCCGTCCGCTTCCGCTACACCAGCCCCGACGGCGAGGAAGGTTATCCCGGCAATCTCGCGGTCCGCGTGACCTACACCCTCACCGACGCGAACGAGTTGATCATGGATTACGAGGCCAGCACCGACCACACGACGATTCTCAACCTTACCAACCACAGCTACTTCAACCTCGCGGGCGAAGGGGACATTCTCGGGCACGAGCTCATGCTCAACGCCGCCCATTACACGCCCGTGGACGACACCCTCATCCCGACCGGCGAGATTGCGCCGGTCAAAGGCACGCCCATGGACTTCACCACCCCGAAACCGATCGGGCGGGACCTGGGCCAACTGACCAACGTCCCCCAGGGTTACGACCACAACTTCGTGCTGAATCGCGCCGGCAAAGGCCTGGCCCTCTGCGCCCGGGTCTATGAACCCAAGACCGGCCGGACACTGGAGATCCTGACGACCCAGCCGGGTGTCCAGTTCTACTCCGGCAACTTCCTCGATGGCACCCTGACCGGGAAACGGGGGATCGTCTACCAGCAGCACCACGGCTTCTGCCTGGAAACCCAGCACTACCCGGACTCGCCGAACCAGCCGCGGTTCCCCAGCGTCGTGCTGCGGCCAAACCAGACGTACCAGCACAGCACGGTGCATAAGTTCGGCACGCGGTAGCGGGAAGGACGCGCCCGGAGCCGGTCAGGCTCAGCCGGCCGGCTCTCCCGCCGGACCTCCTTCAGCCCCCATCCCCGATGTTCGTAATCGGCGGAGAATACAGGACGGGGAGTCCTTCCACCGATTACGAACATCGGGGATGGGGGAAGGGACGTGGTTCTCTTCGATCTGCTCAGGGACCGGGAACCGGCCTGGATGGACACCCCTTCTGCATTCCGGTTCGTCGGAAGAACGCTCAGGGCCGCGCCGAGATCTCGAGCATGCGTTCGATGGGCAGGCGGGCCCGCTCCAGGATGGCGGGGGGCAGCTCGATCTGCGGCGCCCGCCGGCGCATGCAATCGCGCAGCTTCTCGAGCGTATTCATCTTCATGTACTTGCACTCGCTGCAGCGACAGGCGTCCGAGGGCATCCGCATCACGTCGTACACGGGCGCGCAGAGGAATTCCTTGTCCGGACATTCCTTTTGCATCCGATGCAGGATGCCGGACTCGGTCACCACGATGAACTGGCGGTCGGGGCTGGTGCGGCAGTAGTTGATCATCCGCTCGGTCGAGCACACGACGTCTGCGAGGTCGCGCACCTCCCGGAGACTCTCCGGATGGACGACGACGCGGGCGTTCGGGAACCGTTCGCGGAGCTTGAGGATGTTGTCCCGCCGGAACTCGACGTGGGCATAACAGTTGCCGCGCCAGAGGGTCATGGGCCGGCCGGTGCGTTCCTGCACCCATTCGCCCAAGTTCTCGTCGGGCACGAAGAGCAGGTCGCGGTCCGGCGGGGCGGCCTTGACGATCTTCTCGGCGTTGCCGCTGGTGCAGATGACGTCACTGAGCGCCTTCACGGCGGCGGAGCAGTTGATGTAGGCGATCGTCCAGAAGTTCGGGTTGGTGGCCTGCAAGGCGGCCAGTTGATCGGCGGGGCAGCTCTCCTCGAGCGAACATCCGGCGTCCGCGTCGGGCAGGAGCACGACCTTGTGCGGGTTGAGGATCTTGGCGGTTTCGGCCATGAAATGCACGCCGCAGAAGACGATCACATCGGCGTGGGTCTGGGCGGCCTGCTGCGAGAGGCCGAGCGAGTCGCCCACGTAGTCGGCGAGGTCCTGGATCTCGGGCACCTGGTAGTTGTGGGCTAGCAGGACGGCGTTCAGCTCGCGTTTGAGCGCGAGGATCTCCTGGGTCAGCGCGTCCTGCCGGGCGGCGGGCAATGGCGGGCGAATGGCCCGCCAGGCCGGGGTCGCGGTCAAGTTGTCAGCCACGTCAATCACAGGTTGAAGTTAGACAGCGCCCCCGTCCCACGCAACCGCCGTTCCCAGGAGCGGGCGTTGAGTCACGCAAAGCGGCGGTGAACCGCACGCACTCCAAACGTTTCGCGAGGCCCACACCGTCCGGCACGCGCGAAGCGTCTGGAGTGCGCCGACTTCCAGCGGCGCTTTTCGTCTCTGTTTTCCGGCTTTGCGGTTTCGGGAGAGGCCCCTAATGTGCCGCGGTCATGTTGCTGATTCGCACCTTCGCGGGGCCGAGGGCGACCGCCGCCGGGCAAGCCCGATGGCCGGGTGTGGCGTGAGGCGGACTAGACTGGTTACACCCCGATTCATGAACCCGACCGCCATTGAGAGTCATCTGAAACTGGTGCTCATCCAGTGGATGGTGATCATTGCCGTCGCCTGGTTGTTCGGCCGGCTGGGTCAGCGCTTCGGGCAGCCGCTGGCCGTGGGCGAGATCTTCGGCGGCCTGTTGCTCGGGCCGTCAGCGCTGGGCTGGGTCTGGCCGGAGGCGATTCAGTGGTTGTTTCCGCCGGAGACGTCGCAGTCGCTGCAACTGCTGGCGAAGCTCGGGTTGATCCTCTTGATGTTCCAGGTGGGGATGGAATTCGACTTCGGGCATCTCACCACCCGATCGCGGGTGGTGCTCGCGGTTTCGGCGATGGGGATTGTGGCCCCGGCGCTGCTGGGGGTGCTTATCGGCCCTTGGTTGCACCGCGAGTTTGCGCCGGAAACCAACCGGCTGGGATTCCAACTGTTCATCAGCATCGCCCTCTGCATCACCGCGCTGCCGATCATGGGGCGGATCCTGCTGGAGATGGGCCTTGAGCGGACTCCGCTGGGGGTGGTGGCGATCAGTGCAGCGGCGGTGGACGATGTGATCGGCTGGATCCTGTTGGCGGCGGCCACGGCGCTGGTGACCGCCCGGTTTAGTTGGGGACCGCTGGCGGGACAGGTGCTTGGCGTGGGGGCGTTCTTCCTTTTGCTGATCGGGATCGTGGGACCCGCCTTGCGGCGCTTCTGGCGGTGCAGCTTCTGCGTGCCGTCAGAGGATCCCGATCACAAGTCAATGAACCGGCTGCTCGCCTGCACCTCGGCCGGCACTCGCCGTCGCTGAAATCGGCGGAGTGTGCCGGGCAGGCCACGTGCGGACTGGCTTCACAAGCCCCGAACCCGCGGCAAGTCCCCGCCACGTATCTGGCCGTGCTGCTGACCGTGTTGTTCGCGTGTGCCGTGGCGACCAATCTTCTCGGCATCTTCTCGATCTTCGGCGCCTTTCTGCTGGGTGTGGCTTTGCACCAGGAAGTCACGCTGGTTCGAGCGTGGCGGGAGCGGTTCCGGGACTTCGTGCTGGTGGCGCTGGTGCCCATTTTCTTCACGAACACCGGCTTGCGCACGGAGGTGGGCTCGCTCAGCACCCCCGTTGCCTGGCTCGGCTGCGGCGTCGTGCTGTTGGCGGGCGTGGCCGGCAAACTCGGTGGCTGTTTCCTCGGCGCTCGTTGGGCGGGGAGCCCGCCGCGCGAGGCGGCGTGCGTGGCGGCCTTGATGAACACCCGGGCGCTCATGGGGCTGGTGGCGATCAACATCGGCTATGACCTCGGCCTCCTCACCAAACCCCTTTTCACGATGTTCGTGTTGATGGCGCTGATCACCACCGTCATGACCGGGCCGTTGCTGCGGCTCTGGTTGCCCGCCGCGTTGCGATCGGTTCCGCGTCCCCACGCCGGGCCGGAGCCGGACCAGGGTCAGGATTCCCCAGTTACCCGCCGTCCGGTGGTCGGCTGATCGGGCTCCAGTTGTCTATGGATCCATTCCTTCCCCGCGAAAACGCACCCACCCGCCGATTCCCTCGCGAACCCCGGCAGGTTTGTCCGGACGGCTTCACGCTGATCGAGTTGCTCGTGGTGATTGCGATCATCGCCGTGCTGGCCGGGCTCCTCCTTCCGGCGCTCGGGCGGGCGAAAGCGCGGGCCCAGGCGGCGGCCTGCACCGGCAACCTCCGCCAGCTTTCCCTGGCTTGGAACCTGTATGCCGACGACGCCCGGGATCATTACGTCCACAACCACGGCGTGGATCAGACGCGCATCGAGCGCAACAACTGGGTCAACAATGTGCTCGACTGGTCCGACAGCGAAGAGAACACGAACGTCACGTACGTGACGCACGGGCTGTTGGGCGCCTACGCGGGCAGGTCCGCAGGCGTGTTTCGATGTCCGTCCGACAAGGCCCGGGCCCTGTCGGGTCCCCGCACACGCAGTTACTCGATGAACTCCCTGGTCGGCGATCCCGGGGTGCTGACCAACCGGTTCAATCCGGACTACGTCCAGTTCGTCCGTTCGAGTGACCTGGTGGTGCCGTCGCAGATCTTTGTGTTCATGGATGAGCATCCCGACACGATCAACGACGGCTTCTTCATGAACCGGTTCCACGAGCTCAAGTGGGGCAACCTGCCGGGCTCGTACCACCAGGGGCGGCGGTGCTTACCTTCACCGACGGGCATGTCGAGACCCGGCGTTGGGTGGTGCCCGGTACCATCCGTCCGCCGGTGCCCGGGGGATCGGCGGATTCCGAAGCGACGCCGCCCACCGACTTCGAGTGGTTGCGGGAACGTTCCAGTGTGCGGGTGGGACGTTGAATCCGGCGGTCAGCGGATCTGCGGATCGGCGGGTCTGCGGGTTGGGTCGTGGCTCTCGCCCAGGGCGCCTTCGAGTGTGAAGGCGGCTTCCACGGCGCGGATGGCTTCGACTTCATCCTCGCCGGCCGCCTGCACCTCGAGTGTGGTTCCCGCCACGGCGCACAGCGCGACGACGCTCAGGATGCTGCCGAGGTTGGCGATCCTTTCGCCACAGCGAATGAGGACGGTCGCGCGGAATTGCTGAGCGAGTCGCACCAGTTTCGAGGCGGGGCGGAGATGCAGGCCTGCTTCCCAAGGAACCACTACATGCGCGCGCTTCATGATGGGCTCCGACAGGCGCGGGACGGTTTTCGTTCAAACGCCTTCCCCCTGCGTCCGGTCCCGCGCCGGCTCTCCTCGCCCGTTGACGATGTGACGCCGTAGGCCCGGCCCTGTCCAATCGGCATGCGCGCACGCATCGTGATGGCCGCGTTGGAAACGCGCTATCTCGAGGCCGGTGATCCGGCGGCGGCCGAGCAACGGGCGCGGTACGGCCTGCGTCTCGGGGAACAGCTCACCGCCGGCGAGGGCTCGCACACCCTGATCGGCCAACTGGTCGGGACGGCGGTGGAGCGAGTCGTCCTCAAGCCACTCGAACCCGACCGCGTCTACGAGTTCCTCCCTGACGTCGGCGCCTACAGCCCAAGGCCAGCACTTTGGCTTGTCGGATGGCCGATTTGACAGGAGGCTGCCGGCCGACATCAGCCCGTGTTCTGCCATGAAAGCTTTGCTCCTTCCCACCTGCCTGGTCGCTGCGCTGACCTGCGCTTCCGCTGCTGAACCCGCCGCGCCGGTGACCCTCACCGCCGGTCCTGACTGGATCCCGCTGCAACCTGAGTTGGACATCGAACCTGGATCGGCCCTGGATTTCTCGACGATGGGGATGGTCGACGCCCCGGCGGGCAAACACGGCTGGGTGATCGTGAATCGGGCAGGGCACTTCGCGTTCGAGAGTTCTCCTGAGGTGTCGCGTCGCTTCTACGGCGTGAACCTGTGTTTCGGCGCGCACTACATGTCGAAGGAAGAGGCCGACCGGTTGGCCGAGCGGCTGGTTCGCCTCGGCTACAACGCCCTGCGCATCCATCACTACGAGCGCGATCTCACCCAAGGACAGCGGCCGACGACCAAGCTCAATCCGCAGAAGCTGGACCAGTTCGACTACCTGATGGCGGCCCTGATCCGCCGGGGCATTTACCTCACCACGGATCTCTTTGTGTCCCGGCCCGTGCCCTGGCGTGACATTGGCGTGGACCGCGACGGATCGGTGCCCATGGATACGTTCAAGATCCTGGTACCCGTGCACGCCGGGGCCTTTGAGAACTGGAAGGCCTTCAGCCGCGCGTTGCTCGATCACGTCAATCCCTACACCCAGCGCCGCTATGCCGACGAGCCAGCCCTCGCCTGGCTGTCGATGATCAACGAGGGCAACTTCGGCAATTTCCTCAAAGACCTGCGCACTTACCCCGAGTGGCAGCAGGCCTGGAACGGTTGGCTGGCCAGGCGTTATCCCGATCGCGCCGCCCTCGCCAAAGCCTGGGGCGGTGAACTCGGCGAAGGCGAGGAACTCGCGCAAGGCTCGGTCGCGTTGCCGGAGAACATCTACGACAGCAAGCTGCGCACGCGCGACTGCCTCCGGTTCTTCGCCGAAACCGAGCGGGACATGGTAACGCGGATGAAGCGCTTCCTGCGCGAAGACCTCGGGTGCCGCGCCTTGGTGAGCAACGCCAACTCCTGGACCCGCTTCACCACCGACCAGGGGGCCCGCGCCGTGTACGATTACGTGGACGACCATTTCTACGTCGATCACCCGCAATTCCTCGAAGGGTCGTGGCGGTTGCCCAGCCGTTGTCCGAACACCAGCCCGCTGGCCGGCGGCGCCACCGGGGGGCGCAACCTCAGCTTCACACGCCTCTTCGACCGGCCGTTCACCATTACCGAGTACAATTACTCGGGCCCCGGCCGGTTCCGCGGCGTCGGTGGCATTCTCACGGGCGCCCTGGGTGCGCTGCAGGATTGGGACGGGATCTGGCGGTTCGCCTACAGCCACAGCCGGGAAGCCATGTTCACCCCGTCACGCATCAACTACTTCGACATGGCCTGCGATCCGCTGGGTCAGGCCGCCGAACGGGCATCCCTGTTGCTCTTTCTGCGCGGGGACCTTCAGCCCGCACCCCACTCCGTGGCGGTGGTGATGACGCCCGCCGACCTGGCCGAACCGCCCAAGAAGGTTCCGACACTCGCGCCCTCGTGGCATTGGCTGGCCTGGGTGACGCGCATCGGGACGCATTGGCTGGCCGAGCCCGCGCGCACGCTGCCGCATGACCTGGTCCTGCCGCTGGGATGGAAGACGCCGGCCGATGCCTGGGGCCCGAAGGACGCGCTGATCGCCAACCCGTACGGGATCGATGACGCGGCCCTCTGGAGTGCCGTGAAACAGCGCGGACTGGTGACGTCTGAGAACGTGACGGATCCTGCCCGGAAGAGCTATCAGAGCGAGACCGGCCAGGTGTGGATCGACGCGCCGAGCGACCGGCTCGTCCTGGACACGCCACGGACCGCCGGCGGTTACGCCCCGGCCGGCCAGACCGTGCATGCCGCCCAGGCTGGCGTGACGCTCCGGATGGCGGGGGCGGACGCGACGGTCTGGGTCAGCGCGCTGGATCGCGAGCCCATCCGGGGCAGCCGACGGCTGTTGATCACGCACCTGACCGACCTGCAGAACACCGACATCAAGTACGCCGAGGAAGCGCGCCAGACCTTGCTCGACTGGGGGCGGATGCCGCACCTGATCCGCGCCGGCAAGGCGGACGTCAGCCTCGCGGCATCCTTGCCGGGGCGTTATCGCGTGTGGGCGCTCGCCCCCAGCGGTCGGCGTCTGGCGGAAGTGCCCTCGACCAAGAACGAGGGGCAACTCACCTTCACCGCCGACGTGGCTGGCGACGCCTCCAACGGCGCGCGGATGCTCTACGAAGTGGCGGTCGAGTGACCGGGCCTGCTCAAGCCGGGCGCAGGTACGGCAGCTTCCACGGCGCCCGGTACGGCACGGTCACCAACCCGTTCGCCTCCGCATCGCCCACGACCGACTCGCCGGCGGGGTCCCAGACGATGCGACGACCGGTGCGCAGCGCGATGTTGCCCAGGTGCGCGACGGTTGAGACATGGTGGCCGACGTCGAGGTTCTCGACGGGCGCCTGCCGCGACTTCATGCAGTCGAGGAAATTGCGGACATGGGCCGGGCGCGGGTCCGGACCGCCGGGGAACTTCTTTGGTTCGAGGGCGTCCTTGCTCGGCTCGCGGAGGATTTCCCAGCCGGTGTCGTTGATGACGAGGGTGCCTTCGGTGCCGACGAAGGCCATGCCCCACGGGCGGTTGTAGAGGCCGAGGCCGATGCCCACCTTGTGTTCCCAGACCAGGGTGTAGGCCGGGAAGTCATAGACGGTCATCTGGGTGTCTGGCGTCTCGGAGTTGTCCTCGAGGACGTACTTGCCGCCGCTGGACATCACGGCCTTCGGCGGTTCGCTGCCCATGCCCCACAGGAGCACCTGGATGAGGTGCACGCCCCAGTCGGTCATCAAACCGCCGGCGTAGTCCCAGAACCACCGGAAGTTGAAGTGGCAGCGGTTCGGATTGTAGGGGCGCTTGGGGGCGGGTCCGAGCCAGAGGTCGTAGTCGAGGTGGGCCGGCGGCGCGGCGTCAGGCGGATTGCCGATGGGCCGGATCCAGTCGAGATAAGCCCAGGCGCGGACGAGGCCGACCTTGCCGAGCTGGCCCGAGCGGACAAAATCCGTGGCTTCGCGGTAGGTGGGGCTGCTCAACCGTTGAGCGCCCATTTGGCAGACGCGGCCATGGCGCTTCGCGGCCTCGATCATGGCGCGGCCTTCGGCGATCGTCAGGGCCAGAGGTTTCTCCACGTACACGTCCTTCCCCGCCTGGCAGGCCATCACCGTGGGCAAGGCATGCCAGTGATCGGGCGTCGCCACGATCACCGCGTCCACATCCGCCCGCTCCACGACGCGCCGGAAGTCCTTCACGGTGTCGGGGCGTTTCCCGCGCTTCTCCTCGACCAGCGTGGCGGCGCTGGCGCACTGGTGGTCATCCGGATCACAGACGACCGGGCACTCAACCTCCGGGTTGAGGAAGAAGGTGGACAGGTCACCCTTGCCCATGCCGCCGCAGCCGATGAGGCCCACCCGGACCTTCTCGCTGGCGGCGGCGCGACTGGCGGCGGGGGCGAGGAGTCCCCCCAGCACCGGTAGGGTGGCAAGGGCGCCCGACTGCTGGAGAAAGCCTCGACGAGTCAGTGTGTTCATGCGGTCAGATGAACTCGTTGATGAGGTTCTCGAGCATCTCCTGCCGGCCACTCGCGTTGTTGCGGACTTCGCCGAGCTTGAGCGCGTGAGCCTCCAGTTCCTCGAAGCCCACCTTGCGCTTTTCGATGTCCCGGCCGATGCCGCTGTCCCAGGACGCGTAGCGCTGGCGGACGAATTCGGCGAGGCGACCGTCGGCGCGAATGCGGGCGGCGATCTTGAGGCCGCGGGCGAAGGCGTCCATGCCACCGATGTGGGCGTGGAACAGGTCGACCGGTTCGAAGCTTTCGCGGCGGCATTTCGCGTCGAAGTTGGTGCCGCCCGTGGTGAAGCCCCCGTACTTGAGGACGGTGAGCATGATCTGGGTGGTGAGATAGATGTCGGTGGGGAACTGGTCGGTGTCCCAGCCGAGGAGGAGGTCGCCGGTGTTGGCGTCGATGCTGCCGAGGGCGCCGGCGGCCCTGGCGACTTCGAGGTCATGCTGCATTGTGTGGCCGGCGAGGGTGGCGTGGTTGGTCTCGAGGTTCAGCTTGAGGTGGCTGAGCAGGTTGTATTGCCGGAGGAAATTCAGACAGGCGGCGGCGTCGGAGTCGTACTGGTGCTTGGTGGGTTCCTTGGGCTTGGGCTCGATGTAGAACTGGCCCTGGAAGCCGATCTTCTTCTTCCAGTCCACGGCCATGTGCAGGAACGCGCCGAGATGATCCAGCTCGCGCTTCATGTCGGTGTTCAGGAGTGTCGAGTACCCCTCGCGGCCGCCCCAAAAGACATAGCCGGCGCCGTCCAGCTCGTGGGTGACCTCGATGGCCTTCTTCACCTGGGCCGCGGCGTGGGCGAAAACGTCGGCATTGCAGCTCGTCGCGGCGCCATGCATGTAGCGCGGATGGACGAACAGGCAGGCGGTGCCCCAAAGGAGGCCGATGCCGGTGTCCCGCTGGTACTTCTTCAGTTCGCGGACCACGCGGTCGAGGTTCTTGTTGGTCTCCCGGAGGTTGCGGCCTTCCGGGGCCACGTCGCGGTCGTGAAACGCGTAGAAGGGCACCCCCAGTTTCTGGCAGAACTCGAAGAGCACCCCCACGCGCTTGAGGGCCATGTCGAGCGAGTCGGTGCCGTCTTCCCAGGGCCGTTGCCACGCGCGGGTCATGCTGAACATGTCCGCCCCGATGCCGCGGATCGTGTGCCAGTACACCACGGAGAAGCGAAGGTGGTCCTTCATCGGCTTACCCTCGACGATCTCTTCCGGGTTGTACCACTTGAAGGCCAGGGGATTCTTCGAGTCCGGACCCTCGTAAGAGATGGGGCCGATGCCGGGAAAATACTCGGTGGAGACGTGGGCTTTCTTCATGTTGAGCGCGCGATGTTCGGGCGGAGCCTAGTGAGGGAGGCGGGTGTTGACAAGAGTCGCGTGACCCTGGTTCGCCGCTCGCACGCCGGCCGGGTGCATCCGCGTCGGAAGTGGCGACCGGCGACCTCCCCAGCCCTGCGCAGGCACTGCTTGCCTCGGACGCCGTTCTGGTCCATCCTGCCCGGCATCGTGAAAACGCCAATGTCTGTTCGGTGCCCGAGTGCCGGCGGTGCGCGGCGCCGCGGGGCCTTTACGCTGATCGAGTTGCTGGTGGTGATCGCGATCATTGCCATCCTCGCGGGCATGTTGTTGCCTGCCCTCGCCCGGGCCAAAGCCAAGGCGCACGGCATCAAGTGCATGGGCAATCTCAAGCAGCTCCAGCTCGTTTGGCAGATGTACGCCGACGACAACCACGACAAAGTGACCTCCTCGGGCTATGTGCGGCCGGTTGAGCCCACCGCCTGGGTGGATGGATGGCTGGATTTCAATGGCGGCAACCCCCGACAACACCAACACCGCCGCCCTCCGCGACCCGGCCCGCTCGAAATTCGCCCATTACCTGACTGCGGTCGAGGTCTACCACTGCCCCGCCGATCGCAGCACCGTCCGCAATGCCGGCGGAACGTTCCTGCGGGTGCGCAGCATGGGCATGAGCCAGGCCTATGGAGGGCCGGGCGATTGGCTCGACCCGGCGGGGTTCCAGGCCAACGTCAGCTCGAAGAAATACCGTGTCTTCTACAAGACCGTCGACATTGTGGCCCCGCCCCCTTCCCAGTGCTACGTCATGCTGGACGAACATCCCGACAGCATCAATGCCGGCGGGTTCGCAAACATGATGGTCGAGGCCCCCGCCCGCGCACGCATCATCGACTTCCCCGCCAGCTACCATAACGGCGCCGCGGGCATCTCCTTCGCCGACGGCCATGCCGAGATCAAGAAGTGGCTGGATCCCCGCACCAAACCGCCCGCCAAGAACAACGGACAGTTGACCCTGAATGTCGAGTCCCCGAACAACCAGGACATGATCTGGCTCTCGGACCGCACCTCGAGTCTGAACACGCGCTGATCCCGCGGAGCTTCCCAGCCTTCCCCTCCCCTCCATTTCCCTCTCCACCTCGGGCATTCCCCGCAAGGAACCCTCGGAAAGGGCCTTCCCCTCATGAACCAAAACGCTGTTGTCACCGGCGCTGGAAGCGGTGTGGGCCGGGCGGTGGCTGTTCGCCTGGCCGCGCAAGGTTGGCGGGTGGCGCTCGTGGGACGCCACCTGGAGTCCCTCGAGCAAACCCGCGCCGCGGCGGACCCCCATGCCGATCAATGCCTGCCGACTCCCTGTGACCTGCGCGACGTCGCCGCGGTCACCCGTCTCGGGGACCGGATCAAGGCCGAGTTGGGCCCGGTTGAGCTGCTGGTGAACGCCGCCGGGACCAACGTGCCGCGTCGGGCGCTCGAGGGGCTCTCCTTGCGGGACTACCTCGACATCATGAACACCAACTTGCACGGCGCGTTCTTCTGCGTGCAGGCGTTCCTGCCGGGCATGCGCCAGCGGGGATCGGGCACGATCATCAACATCGTTTCCGACGCCGGCAAGGCCGCGAGCCCAAAGGCGGGGCCCGCCTATGTGATGTCGAAGTTCGGCCTCGCCGGCCTCACGCAGAGCATCAATGCCGAGGAACGCAGCCGCGGGGTGCGGGCCTGTGCCATCTTCCCCGGAGACATCGACACGCCCCTGCTGGACCAGCGACCGCACCCGCCCGACGCCGAGGCCCGTGCCCGGATGCTCCGCGCCGATGACGTCGCTGAGTGCGTCCTGCTGTGCG
The DNA here is from genome assembly GCA_027493615.1 of Verrucomicrobiota bacterium. Lineage (GTDB taxonomy): Bacteria > Verrucomicrobiota > Verrucomicrobiia > Limisphaerales > J093 > DSVZ01. Next base: position 126,591 of record JAOSKK010000023.1, on the reverse strand, counting down.
TCAATCTCCCGGCCCACGTCATCGTCGAGGAACTCATCGTTCGTCCCCGCTGACCCGGGTTGTTCACACCCGGCCGGGAACCGCGAGCGTCCGTAGGCGCCGACGTCAGGAGCCGATGGGGTGGGTACCGACGTGAGGAGGCGGAGCGGCTCTCCCCCGCTTCCAACGCCTCCTCACGTCGGCGCCTACGGACGGTAAAGAGGCCCTGGCCCCCCTTTCGGACCCCTCCGCGCAGGACCTTCAAAGGCCGTCCATTGGGAGCGGGTGGCCGGGCGAGCCCTTAATCCCTTAAGGGCTGACCCCGCCGAAGGAGGGTCACGACCATGACCACCAGAAGCCCCACGCCCGACGTCAACGCCATCATCCCCGCCGTGTTCGTGCTCGCGTAGCCAAAGGCCGCCGGCACCGCCAGCGCCGCCACGTGTCCCACCACCGCCGAACCCACCCCGAACCCCACCGCCAGCACCAGCAGCACGCTCAGCCGTCGCGTCAACAGAAACGCCGTCGCCGCCGGCACCACCAGCATCGCCACCACCAGGATGTTGCCCACCGTCTCGAACGAGGCCACCGCCGTCACCGCCACCAGCGTCATCAGCAGGAAATGCAGCCCGCGCGCGTTGATCCCCAGCGTGGTGGCCAGCGCCGGGTCGAAAGAGCTGATCTGGAGTTCCTTGTAGAGCACCAGCACGCAGGTGAGATTCAGCAGGAACACCACTCCCAACATCACCACCACTCGCGGCACCTCGCGTCCGGCCAGGGTGACGGTGTCCAGTGGCGTCAGTTCGATGGCCCCATACAGCACACAGCCAGGATCCAAGTCCACATGGTCGGCGGCCTGCACCACCAGCAGCAGGCCCAGCGCAAACAACGACGTGAACACCACGCCCATGCTTGCCCCCTCGTCCACCTTCCCAAGACCGCGCACCCACTCGGTGAACAGCGCCGTCAGGACCCCCACGACCGCCGCCCCCAGGAACATCGGCACGCTCGCCCGACTTCCCGTGACCAGAAACGCCACCGCCAACCCTGGCAACACCGCGTGACTGATCGCATCCCCCATCATGCTCATCCGGCGAAGAACCAGGAACGATCCCACCAGCGCGCTGGCCGCCGCACAAAGCGCCCCCCGCGACGACAATCCAGCCGTCCAGGGCCCATTCCCAGGAACGCAGACTCTCCAGCACGCGCGCGAGCATGGTCGGTTCAGGTTCCGCTTGAGCCTGACGCCGGCACACCGGCGATGGTGTGCGGGCTCAGAGGCACGGCAGGCGGTGACGGTTGCCGTGCGAGCAGGGACTCCAGTTCCGCCACCAGGTCGGTCCCGAGCACGTGCTCAATCGCATCCGCGTCCCGGTCCACATGGGACGGCGCAATGTCGGCATACGTGATCAGGAAGACCTCCCACAGTCGGTGGTTGCGCACGACGCGGGCGGCCTCGGTCAGTCCGGACTTCGTCAACGCCACGGTTTGATCGGCACGCCGCTCGAGCAACCCGTCCTTCGCGGCGCGGTCAAGTTCCCGGCTGAGCTCGCGGGCCGACCACGAACGGCGAGCCAAGAGCGCCGGGAGGGGCACCGAGGGCACCGTGAGCGCCGGCGTTCCGGGCCGGCCGGCCGCCGTCGCTTCACTCCACTCGTACACGGCGCGCAGCACATGTTGCCGGCGGACCTTGCGATTGAGCGCGCGCCGGCGTTGCCAGCGGAGAATCGGGCCGCGTTCGCGACCCCCAGCAGGCTCAGCAGGAACAGGCCGGTGCTGACCAGCACAATCATTGCGCCGGACGGCAGGTTCGGGAGCAACGCACTCGCGGCAGCCCCGATCGCGCACGAGGCCGCGCCCATCCCGGCCGCGATCCACGTCAGGGTGCGCAATCGCTCGGTCCAGAACCGCGCCGCCGCCGCCGGGATGATCAGCAGGGCGATGATCAGGACCAACCCCACGGCCTGGAGGCCGATCACGGTGACCACGACGACCAGGCTCATCATCACCAGATCCAGCCGCACCACCGGCCAACCCTGGGTCGCCGCGTAACCGGCGTCAAAACACAGCAGCCGGAACTCCTTGAACAGCAGCGCGCTCACCCCGATGACCAACGCACTGGCCACCGCGATCACCGCCGTGTCCGCCGCCACCAGCGAAGCCGCCTTGCCGTAGATGAAGGACTCGAGTCCGGCCGAGTGACCTTCGCCCATGCGCTGGACCACCCCCAACACCGCCACGCCCGCGCCGAAGTACACGCTCAGCACGATGCCCAGGGCCGTGTCCTCCTTCAGCCGCGTGAAATGGCGGACCGCCAACACGGTCCCCAGCCCCAGCAAGCCGCTCAACGTCGCGCCGGTCAACAGCACCGGCAACGACTTGCCCGTCCCGCCGGCTGCCACGGAGATCATGAAGGCCAGTCCGATCCCCGGCAGCATCGCGTGGCTGAGCGCATCCCCCATCAGGGCCCGTTTGCGGAGCAGCGTGAAGCTCCCGACGACGCCCGCTGCGAGGCCCAGCAGCGTGGTGCCCAACACCACGACCCGCGTGTTGTAGTCCTGCAGTCGCAACACCCTTGACCATTGCTCAGCCGTCGGCCAGGCCAGCGAGCGGTCGGTGATGGTGGCACTCCGCCTGCAGCAGCCACGGCCTCCCTCTCGCGCGCGAATCCGTTGAGATCGCGGCCGCGACGCCCGGTCCGGTCCCGCACAGGAACCCCAGCAGAAGCATCACGCCCAGCACCCGCCGCCGGCCGCCGTGCCGAGAGCTGCGGAGGTCGCAGCGACGGGCAGGGCGCGCAGCGTTTGGAGTGCGCCGGCTTCCAGCGGCGCTTTGGGAGACGCGCCAGCGTGCCTGACGTCTGCACCACGGGTTCATGGAGCAGGCGTTTCCCGCGCCAGGGCCTCGGCGGCTTCGGTCATCAGCGTGAGCCGGCCGCCATAGGTCTTCTGGAGATTCTCGCGCGTGAAGACAGTCTCGGTCAGCCCGCTCGCCACGACCCGCAGGTTCAACAACACCACCCGGTCGAAATACTCGGCCACCGTCTGAAGATCGTGGTGTACCACCAGCGCGGTCCGGCCGGCCGCCCGCAGATCCTGGAGAAGCCGGACGATGGCCTTCTCGGTGGCGGCGTCCACCGCGGCGAACGGCTCGTCCATGAGATACAGGTCGGCCTCCTGCACAAGCGCCCGCGCCAGGAACGTCCGTTGCTGTTGCCCTCCGGAGAGTTGACTGATCTGTCGGTGGGCCAGATCCGCGATCCCGACCCGTTCCAGGGCATGCAGCGCAATCTCCCGGTGCCGGCGGGTGACCGGTCGGAACCACCCAATCCGGCCGTACAAGCCCATGGCCACCACTTCGAGGGCGCTGACCGGGAAGTCCCAGTCCACGCTCTCGCGCTGCGGGACGTAGGCGACGCGGTGACGTTGCTGGCGATAGGGTTTGCCAAACACCAACACGCGTCCCGAGACCCGCGGGATCAGGTCCAACACCGCCTTGATCAACGTGCTCTTGCCCGCGCCGTTCGGGCCGACGATGCCCACCAAGCTGCCGGGCGGGACGTCGAGATCCACATCCCACAGCACCGGCTTGCGATGGTAGGCCACGGTCATGTCGTGGATCGAGAGCGCGGCCTCGGGCGAGTGCTCGGCCCCCAGCGGAGCGAGGACCGGCCGGCGGGTCGGAGTTGCTGCCGGAGGTGGAGGACTGAGGGTCAACATGGCAGGTAGAATCGACGGGGGACCGACCTTCAGGTGAGGGTGTGAAGCCGGGCGGGTCATTGAGCGGGGAGGAGAGCTTGCCCTGCCAGCCGCGGGCGGGCGCCTCACCGCCGAGGGCGCGGGCCACGGTGGTGAGGTTGTGGTCCACCATGCCGAGATAGGTGCCCTCGTAAGTCCCGGCCGGGCCCATGGCGTCGGAAAACAGTTCCCCCGATCCGCACCCGCCAGCCGCGGGCCTGAGCGCCCTGCACCAGGGCTTCGATGCTCTTGCGCGGGACGCTCGATTCGACGAACACCGCGGGCACCTCGTGGCGCACGAGGAAGTCCACCAGCTCGTTGATGCGCTGCAGACCGGCCTCGCTCTCCGTGCTCAGGCCTTGCACGCCCATTACTCGCAGGCCAAAGGCGCGGCCGAAATAGTTGAAGGCATCGTGCGAGCTCACCAGCACGCGCCGCGCCTCGGGCACGGTCGCCATCACTTTCTGTCCGTACGCCCGCAGTTGGTGGCACTGCGCGGCGTAGTGGGTCGCATTCTGGCGGTACAGCGCGGCGTTCGGGGGTCGAACGCCGTTAGCGCCTGCGCCACCGCTTCGACAGCCTGTGCCCACGCGGCCGGGTCCATCCACACGTGCGGATCATGGTGGCCCGGCATCTCCTCCGGCTCCAACAGCGTCTCGGGCGGGATCAGCTCGGTCACCGCGTGGACGGGCCGGGTACGGGCGAGTTTGACCAGGGTGTCGGCCAGCTTTCCCTCGAGCATCAGGCCCGAGTAGAAGACGATCTGCGCCCGCATCAGGGCGGCGACATCGTCGCGGCTGGGCTTGTAGAGGTGCGGGTCCACACCAGCGCCCAAGAGGCCGATCACGGTCGCCTTCTCGGCGGCCACCTGGCGGACGATGTCGGTGACCATGCCGACGGTGGTGACGGCGGTGTAGGGATAAGCTTTGGGTTGGGCGTTGGCGGAAGGGAGGAAGCAAGCCAGGAGAACGGCGAGGAGCCAGCCAGCCAGCCAGTAAGCGCCGACGTTGCAGCCGCCGCCCTTGTAGGCGCCGACGTCAGGAGGCGAAGGGGGATGCGGAGGGTGGGCTCGGGCCCGCAACACCTCCGGACGTCGGTGCCTACAGCGACCAGGCAGGGCAGGCTCACTTTGACACTCAGCATCTTTCACTTTGAACACTCAAAAGGAAATAGTTGGGTTATCAAAGCTTGTCAAGCGGCCCGTCCCGCCGCTACCGTCCCACCGCTCGCGCGCGCACGTCCCATGGCCAGCCGCACCGTCGAAGACTACATCAAGCAGATTTACCAGGAGCAGCAGCCCGCTCCCGGGCAACTCGTTTCCCTGGGCCGACTGGCCACCGCCATGGAGGTGGTGCCCGGCACCGTCACCACCATGGTCAAAGCCCTCGCCGAGGCCGGCCTCGTCAGTTACGAGCCGCGCCAGGGCGTGCGCCTGACTCCCGCCGGCGAGAAGCTGGCCCTCCATGTCCTCCGCCGGCACCGCCTCATCGAGCTGTTCCTGGTCCAGGTCCTCAAGTTCGACTGGTCCGAGGTCCACGCCGAGGCGGAGGAACTCGAGCACGCCGTGTCGGATCGTCTGCTGGAACGGATCGACGAGCTCCTGGGTCGGCCCGGCTTTGACCCGCATGGAGACCCGATCCCGAGCGCGGCCGGCGAGGTGGCCCAGCCCCGGCTGCATCCGCTAAACGCCGCCCGCCCGGCGGATCGCGGCGTGATCGCCCGGATCGCGGATCAGCAGGCGGAGTTCCTGCGCTACGCGACCGCGCGCGGGTTGGTGCCCGGGGCCGAGGTGGTGATTCAGAGCGTGGATGTGCCGGGGGATTCGATCACGCTGTTGGTGCGGGGCAAGTCGCGCACCCTCGGTCGGGCGGCGGCGGCGGGGATTCTTGTGGCCTGGCAGCCCGAGACAGCGGCGTCAGAGTTATGAGCGAGGCGCGGAGGGAGGAGGGACAGGAGCAGGGAAGGATCCGGAGAGGCGTCCTGTTCCCTTCGGAGCTGCTCAGAGGTCCTGAGCCACGGAGGATGCAGGCTGGAAGCCCGCACCCCAGGTTCATGAAGTGCCGCCCTCAGCCCAATCCCCGATGTTCGTAATCGGTGGAGGAACTCCTCGTCTTGGATTCTCCGCCGATTACGAACATCGGGGATTGGGGAAGGGACGTGGTTCTCTGGGATCGGCTCAGGGACCATGCACCTGAAAGCGCCGGTAAACCGGACGCACTCCAGACGCTTCGCGCGGAACGGAACGGCTCCGCCCATCGCGAACCGTCTGGAGTGCGGGGGTTCACCCCCGCTTTTCGTGCCCGGTTCATGGGAGGTCGAGAGCAAAGAGGGTCTCAGGTGCGCCTCGTCGGGCAGATCATCCTGGCTTCCTCCACAACTTCCACTCCTCGCGCACCTCCGCTAGATAGGCGGCGGCGGCTTCCGGCGTCAGTCCCTGGCCGGAATCGTGGAGATGGCGAAGTCGGGCGATGGGATCTCCGATCCGCGGCGCTGCCTGGGCCTCGGCTTGCGCAACCGCCCGGCGGACGACTTCTGACCACGAGACTTTCCAGACCCCGGCCAAGCGCTTCAGGCGAGCGGCCGTCACCCGGTCGTGGGCCAAGGTGGTTCGATGGCTACCCGTTTGCACCCGACGACAGATACCATCCAGAAGTGCGAGGTCAACGTAACAGGTCCGTGCGCGGGTGCGCGGGCGCGGGTGCGCGGTTGCGCCGTCGCCGTTGGCGACCTGTCCGCGCCGGTTTTGCCGGGACATCCAAGTCCCCGGATCCACTTGCGTTGGCGTGGGCGCCAGGTTGACTTGGACCGGCCGGTCGCCCACGCTCACGCGATGCACGAACACGATCGCGTTGCCGTGACTTTCACCTCCGCGCCGCGTCGCCACCAACGAAGGGCGTGGCTGCTCCTCCTGGGACTGTGCGGCGCGGCCTGGGTCGGACCGCTGAGCCACGCCGACTGGCCGGAGTTCCGCGGTCCGTTTGGGGACGGGCATGTCTCGGCCCCGGGCGACACCCGGGTGCGCGGGCTGCCGTTGGAGTGGAGCGAGACGAAGAATGTGCGGTGGAAGACGCGCATCCCGCACCGGGGCTGGTCCACGCCCGTGGTGATGGAAGGCAAGGTCTGGGTGACGACCGCCACAGAGGAAGGGCACGACTTCTATGTGCTGGGCGTGGACGCCGCGACGGGCGAGGTGCGCTTTCACGAGCACCTGTTTCACAGCGCCGACCCGGAACCGCTCGGGAACGGCGCGTCCATGAACTGTTACGCCACGCCGTCGTCGGTGATCGAGCCGGGACGGGTTTACGTGCACTTCGGCAGCTTCGGCACGGCGGCGTTGGACACTGCCGACGGGCGGGTGTTATGGAAGCGCGACGACCTGCCCTGCCGCCACTACCGCGGTCCGGCGTCCTCCCTGGTGCTGTTCGAGAACCTCGTGATCCTCACGATGGATGGCGTGGACCAGCAGTACCACGTGGCGCTGGACAAGAAGACCGGAGCCAAGGTCTGGCGGACGGACCGTTCCGTGGCCTGGAACGACGAGCATGTGCCGGGGCAGATGGCGCGGGACGGTGACCTGCGCAAGGCGCACAGCACGCCGCTCATCGTGAATACCGGCGACAAGCTCCAGATGCTGAGCGCGGGGGCGAAGGCGGCGTACGGTTACGACCCACGGACGGGGCGCGAGTTGTGGCGTGTGCAATATCCCGACTGGTCGGCGGCGCCCCGACCCCCTGTTCGCGCGCGGAGTCGCGTTCATCGTGAGCGGGTTGTCGAAGGGCGAGTTGCTCGCGGTGAAGACCGACGGTGAAGGTGATGTGACGGACACGCACGTCCTGTGGCGGCTGAAGACGCACGTGGGCAAGTACGCCTCGCCGATCCTCGTGGACGGCCTGATCTACACGGCCGCGGCCGAGAGTTTCCTGACCTGCCTGGACGCGATGACGGGCGAGGTGATCTGGACGGAGCGCGTTGGGGGCAAGCACGCGGCGTCACCCGTCTACGCCGACGGACGCCTGTACTTCTTCAGCCAGGAGGGGAAGACGACGGTGTTGCGACCGGGCCGGGCGTACGAGGTACTGGCAACGAACCAGTTGGACGACGGCTTCATGGCTTCGCCCGCGGTGTCGGGCAAGGCCTTCTTCCTCCGCACCAAGACCCACCTCTACCGCATCGAGTCGGCGGCCGCGGCGGGCGATTGAAGGGGCGGGTCGGCGTCGCGTTTCGCCGGAGGACGGGCCAGGCGGGCCAGGACCTCCTGGGCGAGCACCTCGTAGGCGGCCGCGCCGGCGCTGTAGGGGTCGTAGGCAATGATGGGCTTGCCGAAACTCGGGGCCTCGGCCAGGCGCGTCGTCCGCGGAATCACCGTATCGAAGACCACGCCCTTGAAGTGTTCGCGGACCTCGCCGACGACCTGCTGGGAAAGACGGGTCCGGCCGTCGAACATCGTCATGAGGACGCCGAGCAACTGGAGGCCGGGGTTGGTCCCGCCCTCGCGCAGTTGGCCCAGCAGGCGCGTGAGCATGGAGATGCCCTCGAGGGCGTAGTACTCGCATTGCAGCGGGACCAGGAGGTAATCGGCGGCGACGAAGGCGTTCAGGGTGAGGATCCCCAGCGACGGCGGACAGTCTACGACGATGAGGTCGCGCGTGGCGTTGTGGCGGAGCGGTGCGAGGGCGCGAGCCAGGCGATGGAGGTGATGCTCGACCCGGGCCAGCTCGACGTCGGCGCCGCACAGGTCAAGCTCGCTGGGGATGAGTTCGAGGCGCTCGTACGCGGTGGGTTGGATCTTGCCCGCGAGGGGTTCCTCGCCCAGGAGCGAGCCATAGGCGCTGGCGCCGGGTGTCTTCTCGAACCCGAGTCCGCTCGTGGCGTTGGCCTGCGGGTCGAGGTCGAACAGAAGCACGCGCTGACCCGCGGCGGCGAGACAGGCGGCCAGGTTGACCGCGGTCGTGGTCTTCCCCACGCCGCCCTTCTGGTTGGCCACGGCAATGACGATGGCAGCAGACACGCCGGGATTAAAGGCGGGGCCCGTCCGCCCAGCAAGGCTTTCGACCCCACCCTCCATTCGTCAGTTCTCATTCGTCTGGCGAGCGTCGGAGTGCTATGGGTTGCGGGTGCCGCCGACCCAGGACGCCTCGAACGCCGCCCCGCCCGTGATCACGATTCGCGGGGCGCGCGAACACAACCTCAAGAATCTCTCGGTCGAGATTCCGCGCGGGCAGTTCGTGGTGGTGACCGGCGTCAGTGGGTCGGGGAAGAGCACGCTGGCCTTTGATCTCCTGTTCGCCGAGGGCCAGCGGCGGTTCCTGGATTCGATGAACGCCTACGCGCGGCAGTTCGTGGAGCAGATGGCGCGTCCGGAGGTGGATCTGATCAGCGGCATCCCGCCGACGGTGAGCATCGAGCAGCGGAATTCCCGCGGCGGCGGCAAGAGCACGGTGGCCACGGTGACCGAGATTCACCACTTCGTGCGGCTGCTGTTTGCCCGGCTCGGCACGCAGTACTGCCCGGACTGTCAGGTCCCGGTGGAACCGCAGACGCGCGACGAGGTGCGGGTGCGTCTGGAGGCCGAGCGGCGTCGGCGCGGCCCGTTGCGGCTCCTGGCGCCGGTGGTGCGGGGCCGGAAAGGGTTCCACAGCGAAGTGGTCGAATGGGCGCGGGAACACGGCTACGGCGAGGTTCGTGCCGACGGGAAGTTGTGCCGCACGGATCAACCCCTGCGGCTGGACCGGTTCCGCGAGCATAACGTCGAGATTGTGACCGGGGCGTTCGGGAACCGGATCGGTCGAAGACCGCCGGCAAGCGGCGCACGGCGGCGGTGTCGCCCGGGGCGGTCAGGGCGGGGCGGGGGCAGGAGCCCAGGCGTTGGTGGACGCCACGCTTTCCTTGGGACGGGGGACGTTGTTCGCGTTGGACGGGCGGGGGAGACCTGACGGTTCACTCGACGGAACGGGCCTGCCCGAACTGCGGTCGTTCCTTTGCGCCGCTCGACCCGAAGGCGTTCAGCTACAACTCCCCCGCCGGCTGGTGCCCGCGGTGCCGCGGTTTCGGTGAACTGTTTTACCTGCCCGAGGACGTGGATCGCGGAGCGCGCGCCGATGCCATTGAGGAGTCGTGGTGGGGCTGGCAGGAGGGCAAGCGCGAGCCCTGCCCGGACTGTGGCGGCGCGCGGTTGAATCCCGTGGCGCGCTCGGTGCGGTTGGTGCTCGAGGGGGGGCGGACGAGGCGCGCGGTGGGGCAGGGGGAGGGGAAGGTCGGCTGGCCGGCCTGAGCATCGTCGAGTTGGGCGCCTTCTCCGTGGACGGCGCGCTCGAGTACGTGAGGCGGTGGAAGCCGCGCGGTCGGGCGGCCGAGGTGGCGCGAGACATCGTGCCCGAGATTCGCGAACGGTTGCGGTTTCTGCGCGAGGTGGGGCTGGGGTATCTCGAACTGGGGCGCGCGGTGACGACCCTTTCCGGCGGCGAGAACCAACGGATCCGGTTGGCGGCGCAGTTGGGATCGAACCTCAGCGGCGTGCTCTACATCCTCGACGAACCCACCATCGGGTTGCACGCGCGGGACAACGAGCGCCTGCTCGCGGCGTTGGTGCGGTTGAAGGCGCGCGGCAACTCGCTGGTCGTGGTCGAGCACGACGAGGCAACGATGCGGCGGGCGGACTGGATCGTCGACCTTGGCCCCGGCGCGGGCCGGCAGGGCGGTGAGGTGGTGGCCACCGGCACCCTCGAGGAACTCACGCGTCACGCCGACTCCATCACCGGCCGATGTCTCCGCGAACCGCCGAGGTTCCCCAGTCGGGGTCAGCGGCGTCCTCCGGCCACGCAGTGGCTCACCGTCGAACATGCCGCCGTGCACAATCTCCGGGACCTGACGGTGCGTCTGCCGCTCGGGCGACTGGTGCTGGTGACCGGGGTGAGCGGTTCAGGCAAGAGCACCCTCATCCGCGAGTGCCTGCTCCCGGCCTTGCGGGCGGTGCTCCCGGCGCGCACGACGGCGGGCAAGGCGGGGCGGCCGTTGTCGCCTTCCGGGGCGCGCGTCCGGGGTCACGAAGCCCTGACGGCCGTCTACGAAGTCGATCAGTCGCCCATCGGCCGCACGCCGCGCTCGACACCGGCGACTTACGTGGGCTTTTTCGACGACATTCGTGCGCTGTTCGCCCAGGTGCCGGAGGCGCGGCTGCGGGGGTACGGGCCCGGCCGCTTTTCGTTCAACAGCGCCCAGGGACGGTGCCCCGAGTGTGAAGGCGCCGGCGTCGTGAAGCTCGAAATGAACTTCCTGCCGCCCGCCTTCGTGCGGTGCGAGACCTGTCAGGGACTGCGGTTCAGCCCGGAGACGCTCGACATCGAGTTCCACGGCCGGAACATCGCGCAGGTGCTCGATCTGAGCGTGGCGGAGGCGCTGGAGTGCTTCGCGGCGTTTCCGCGGATCCACCATGCGCTCGAGGCCCTGCACGATACCGGGTTGGACTACCTCAAGCTGGGCCAGACCAGCCCGACGTTGAGCGGAGGCGAAGCCCAGCGGGTCAAGCTGGTGACGCATCTGCTGAGTGGATTGGCGGCGTCGCGACGGCCCCATCCGAGTCTGTTCATCCTCGAGGAACCGACGATCGGCCTGCACCTGGCCGACGTCCGGCGGTTGCTTGAAGTGCTGCAACGCCTGGTGGACGCCGGCCACACCGTGTTGGTGATCGAGCACAACCTTGACTTGATCGCCGAGGCGGACTGGATCGTGGACCTCGGACCCGAAGGCGGCGCCGGGGGCGGGCAGGTTGTGGTGGAAGGGACTCCCGAAACCGTGGCCGCCCATGCGGCATCTCACACCGGCCGATACCTGGCGCCGCTCCTGCGGCGACCGGGTGTCGAACGGCCGCGGTCGGGCCGCATCATCGCGACCCGGAGCGGTTGAAGGCCAGGACGGTTGGGGCCGGGTGACGCCGGCATTGCATTGACGGCCCGGGTCCCTACAGTCCCCTCGCGGGCAGCGGGTGGCCGGGTTCTCCTTCCTGCCCGCACCTGTGGTCAAACTTGTCCTGTTCGATATTGATGGCACGCTGATCCGCACCGGAGGCGCCGGGATGCGGGCGTTCGAACGCACGGGCGCGGTGGCGTTTGACGTGCCGGATGGCATCGGCCACCTGACTTTCGCCGGTCGCACGGACACGTCGTTGGTGCGCGAGTTCTTCCGCGGGCATGGGATTGCGGCAACGCCCGAGCACTTCCACCGCTTTTTCGAGCACTACGTGTTCCTCCTCGATTATCTCCTGCCGCAGCACATTGGCGCGGTGTGCCCGGGTGTCCCCGAGTTCCTCGATGGCTTGCGAGCCCTCTCGCCGGCGCCGCTGGTCGGGCTGCAAACCGGCAACATCCGGTTGGGCGCCGAGATCAAGTTGCGCCATTACGGCCTCTGGCACCGGTTCGAGATCGGCGGCTTCGGCGATGACCACGAGGATCGCCGGGAACTGACCCGGATCGCCCGCGACCGCGCCGGCCGTCATTTCCGGGACGGCCTGACCCCCGAGGAAGTGCTGGTGGTGGGTGACACGCCGCACGACATCGACTGCGCCCGCGCCTTGGGGGCGCGCGTGTTGGCTGTGGCGACCGGCGGCGCATCCGCCGAGGAACTGGCGGCCCACAACCCCACCTGGCTGGTGCCCGACCTGACCGCCATCAGCGCGGCAGCGGTGGCTGTGTAAGCCGGATATCCCGTATCCGGCATGAAACCGGTACCGCCTGTAGGCGCCGACGTGAGGAGGCAAGGTGGCAGGCGCCGACGTCAGGAGGCGAACGGGCGATGTCGCCAGTCCCCCAACGCCTCCTCACGTCGGCGCTTACAGCGGATCTGAGGTACCCGGGCCGGACGGTCGCCGGGCTTAATGCCGGTGGGGGGCCCCTCCGCCGCAACGGCAGCAGGAGGACGCATTCCCCGCGCAGGCCGGCATTTCCTCGCCACCACTCGCATTCGACGCGAACACCGACCACTTCTTTTCGAGCGATGTCCCTCCGCAATGCGGGCACGGGGTGCCCGCCCACTCAGTGGACCTCACCAGGACTTCGCTGTCGCGTTCGCAGTCCGGACAATGAAATTCGTAAATCGGCACGGGTGCAGCGTAGGCGAGCTGGCGGCGGCTTTCAAGGGGGTGCCTCAGAGCCGCTCGGCCTGGATCCCCGCGACGAGTCGTTCGACCTCGACCCGCTCGACTTCGCCCGCGAGGAGCGTCAGGGCATTGGCCGCCCCGGCCGCCGAGCCCCACCGGCAAGCCTCCCCGAGGTCATCCCCCGTGCCAAACGCGATACCAACGCCGCCGTGAACGCGTCCCCGGATCCGATGGGGTTGACGGTCTTGACCGTCGGGACGGCGATCCGCCAGAAGCAGCGGCCATCAAACGCCAGGGTGGGTTGACGACCGGCCGTGACAATGACCTGTCGGGCCCCCCCCTCACTCAGTTCCCGCATGGCGGCTTGCACCGCAGCCTCATCGGGCAGTTGGCGGCCCACGGTCGCGGCGAGTTCAACGCGATTGGGTTTGACGAGGTCCGGACCCGCCTCGAGGGCGCGTTCCAAAGCCAACCCGCTCGCATCCACCGCCGTCAGGGTGCCGGCGGCCCGGGCCCACGTCGTGGCGCGAGCATAAAGGTCGAGCGGCCCGCCGGTGGCCACCGTCCCGGACATCACGAGGGCCCGGCTACCATCCAGGTGACGGCCCAGGCGCGCCAACAATTCGTCATAGACCTGCGCTTCGACCGGTTGGCTCTCCTCGACGAGTTCGGTCACGCTTCCCGTGGCTTCGTCCAGCAGGGTGGTGCATTGGCGAGTGGAGGGTGCCACCGGGACGAAGTCATGCTCGATCCCGGCGGCCTCGAGGCAGCGTTCGAGGAACGCGCCGCGTTCCCCGCCCGCGAAGCCCAAGGCGACGACCCGTTCGCCCAGCGCGTGCAGCACCTTGGCCACGTTGACCGACTTGCCCGCCACACCTTCGAGAGTGCGCGTGGCACGATTCACCTCGCCGGCGACCAGGTGCGGGAAGACCATGACCCGTTGCACCGCCGGGGTTGTACCCAGACACAACATCATGCCCAAGGGTGGATGCGGGCGGCGGAAAGCGCAAAGGCCGGAGGACAAAGGACTGGCCGGGTCCGGGCGGCGCCACTACATTCGCCGGCCATGTTCGAAACGACGCAATCCCAATTGGCGGCGACCGAGGCGAAACTCAAGCAGTTGCGGAGGTTTCTTTGACGTCCCCCGACAACGCCAGCGTCTCGGCGAGATCGACGCCGAGATGTCCCGGGAGACCTTCTGGAACAACCGCGAACAGGCCCAGCGCCTGATCGAGGAAGCCAACGGCATCCGCCGGAACCTCGAACCTCTCGAGAAGGCCGAACGCCAGCTCGACGACCTCAAGGTCATGCTCGAACTGGCTCAGGCGGAACCCGAGGCCGCCCAGGCCACCCTCGAAGCCGAGCTCGAACGCGACACGGCCGCGTTCGCCCGCCAGGTCGAACAACTCGAGCTGCAGATCCTCCTCAACGGCCCTCACGACCGCAGCAACTGCATCCTCAGCATCAACGCCGGCGCCGGCGGCACCGAGTCCTGCGACTGGGCCAACATGCTGCTCCGCATGTACCAGCGCTGGACGGAAACCCGCGGCTGGGAGGTCGAAGTCGTGGATGCGCTGCCCGGCGAGGTCGCCGGTATCAAGAGCGCCACCCTCCTGATCAAAGGCGAAAACGCCTACGGCTTCTGCAAGGCCGAACGCGGTGTGCATCGCCTCGTCCGCATCTCCCCGTTCGACTCCAACAAGCGCCGCCACACCAGCTTCGCCAGCGTCGACGCCATCGCCGAAATCGCCGAGACCGGCGAGGTGACCCTCCCGCCCGTCGAGCTTAAGGTGGATACCTTCCGTTCCGGGGGCAAAGGTGGCCAGAACGTCAACAAGGTCGAGACCGCCGTCCGCATCACCCACCTGCCCACGGGCCTCGTGGCGGCGAGTCAGAGCGAACGGTCGCAGCACCAGAACCGCGCCAACGCGATGAAGCTGCTCCTCTCGAAGTACGTCGCCCTGCTCGAGGATCAGAAGAAGGCCGAGCTCGAACGGTTCTACGGCGAGAAGGGGAGCATCGGCTGGGGCAACCAGATCCGCAGCTACGTCCTCCAGCCCTATCGCCTCGTGAAGGACCTGCGGACCGGCCAGGAGACCAGCAACACCGACGCCGTCCTCGACGGGGCCCTCGACCCGTTCGTCAGCGCTTGGCTCCGCGCCGGTTGCCCCACCAAACGCATGCAAGGCATCAAGGATGACGACGCCGATGAATAGCTCGGAAAGCCACTATCCCGTCCGCCACAGCAACCGCCGGTAGGCACCGACGTCAGGAGGCGAACTCACGATGTTGCCGGCCCCCAACGCCTCTCTACGCCGACGCCTACCGCGTTCTTGGAATGTCCGTGCCAGCCGCCCCGCATGACCATCCTGGACAAGATCGTTGAACAAAAGCGCCGGGAGATCGCCCGTCTCCCGGCCGAACCCGTCTCCCCAACCAGCCTCCGCGCCGCCCTCGAGCAGCGGGGGAGCTCCGCGACTTCGCCGCGGCCCTGCGGCGCCCCCGAGCCGGTCAGATGGCTCTCATCGCCGAGATCAAGAAGGCCTCCCCCTCCGCGGGCGTGATTCGGCCGGATTTCGACCCCGTCCGCATCGCCCGGGAGTACGAAGCGGCGGGCGCAGCCTGTCTCTCCGTACTTACCGACGAGCTTTTCTTCCAAGGCTCACTCGCGTACCTCCGGGCCATCCGAGCCGTGGTGAGGCTCCCGCTTTACGCAAGGACTTCATCATCGACGAGCGGCAGATCCTCGAGGCGATTCAGGCAGGTGCCGATGCCATCCTCCTCATCGCCGCCATCCTGGGCGACGCCCAACTCGATCACTTCCACCGCCTCGCAACCGCCGCTGGTCTGGCTGCGTTGGTCGAGGTGCACGACGAGGCGGAGCTGGAACGGGCCCTGGCCATCGGGGGCCCCGCTGATCGGCGTCAACAACCGCAACCTCAAGACCTTTCAGGTCGACCTCGCCACCACGGAGAAGCTGGGTGCACGCCTGCGCAAGCACCCCGCCGGTCCGGGAGTGTTTCTGGTGGCCGAGAGCGGCATCCACACCCGGGCGGACGTCGAGCGGCTCTCCCGGGCTGGCGCCGGGCGATCCTCGTGGGCGAATCGCTCATGCGCGAAATCGACCTGGCTGCCAAGGTCCGCGAACTGCTCGCGGGGTTCAGCCTCACAAGCCGTTGAACACCAGCCCGGATCGGTCAGGCTCGTCGCGGAACCGCAGTCGACTGTAGGCGCCGACGTGAGGAGGCGAGGTGGTAGGCGTCGACGTGAGGAAGCGAACGGGCGATCGCGCCGGTCCCCAAACACCTCCCTCACGTCGGCGCCTGCCGCAGGCATGAGATTGTCAGGCCCGAACTACGGTAGCCTGAGGTGCGCCCGCCATAAAAAGTGCCTGATAAGAATGGGTTACTGGCTTCTATGATCCCCGGCGGTTCGTCGGATCCACGCCCGCAGCGTTCACCCACGCCCGCCCCCCGTACCAGCGCCCGGTATCGCTCATGGACCCGGGGTCTGCTGTGCCACCCCAGGGAGTCGCCTGACCAGGGACAGTCTATCGTGAATCCTATAGTTACGCAGATTAGAGTTTACATAAGACATTGTTGCCGTTGGATTTTTGGAACTTTGGCTTGACGGATCCTGTTGTGAGGTTTGGGATGGGGGCGCAGTCGAACTGGATACGCGGTGCCTGCTGCCGTCTTCTTCGGTTGTCCCTGGAACCCAAACCTTGGAGGGACTCTGACCGTTGGGTGCTAGGGGGCATCGCGCGCACAAAGAGAAACACATGAATAAACTGAAACAACGCAGGCTCAGGTTTTTGCGCTTGGGTGCCGCGGTCGCCGGCGTCGGCGCCCTCGTCGCCGCCTAGCCGGAACCGTCACCCTCAACTTCAGCACAAACCCCGCCATCGATGGCACTTACATCGAGCCGGGCGACACCAGCGCCGAATGGCGGCAGGACGGCGGTGCCAGCGGTGCCAACGGCGATGGCTACCTTTCGGTCAACGACGCCCGGGCTGGCCAACGTGGCGTGGTGCTGTTCAAGGACCTCGAGCCCGGACTCGTCGTCAAGGCCTTCACCTTCGAGTGCGACCTCCGCATCGGGGGTGGCCATAACAACCCTGCCGACGGCTTCAGCCTCAACTACGTCCGCGACACGGACCCCATCGTGGCGAACATCGAGGCGGGCATTGGCAACCCGTTCGCCGGCACTGACAGTGAGAACGGTTACGGCGCGGACAGCGATAGCGGTCCTGGCACCGGCAACGGTCTGCCGGAAGAAGGTTGCTCGACGGGTCTGGCCATCGGCTTCGACACCTGGCAAAGCGCCACCATCAACGGCGTCCAGGACGTCGTCGGCCTGAGCATCCGCGTCGATTCCAAGCTCATCGCCCAACTGCCCGTGCCGCTCAAGCCCGGCAACATCTTCCTCCCCACCATGCCCAACCCGGGCGCGCAGGGCGGGGCCTACGAGTACGACCCGGTGCCGTACCGGAACTTGCCCAAGTCCGATCCCAACTACGCCTCATCCATGCAGACGGGCGCCCTCAGCGATGAGGACCTGAATGGCGACGGGGTGGTGAATGCTGCCGATCAGACGGCTCCTCAACCCGTCTTCGGCGATCCCAACTGGGGTCTCTGGGTCAAGAACCTGCACTGGGAGAAGTTCAAGGCCGAGCTCACCGAGGACGGCGCCGTCAAAGTTTGGTGGAAGGGCGTCGAACTCACCCCCGCGGGAGGCATTCCCACCGAGTTCACCCCCAGCCCGGGCCGCATCGTCTTCGCCGCCCGCACGGGCGACAACTTTGAGGTGCATCACGTCGACAACATCGTGCTCACCACCATCCCGGCCGACAACGTCATCATCGGCAACGCCACCGGCAGTCCCATCGGGTTCAGCGTCGTGTTGATCGACTCCGGCCCCGCCGTGGTGAATCCCGACACCATCGCGCTCAAGCTCGATGGCACAGACGTCACCCGCACCAGCGTCAGCAAGACCGGCGGCAACACCACGGTCCGCTTCTTCGACGTCACCAAGCCCCTTGTGCCCGGCTCGGTGCACACCGTCGAAGTTACCGTCCGCGACACCCGGGGGACCGAGGTCACCGACACCCAGCAGTTCACGGTGCCGGCGTATGTGACCTTGCCGCCGGAATACGCCGTGGCCGGCGTTTCCCAGCCCGGCTTCAACTTCGCCGTCCACCAGACCGCCACCCGCAACCAGGAGAACACCATCGCGCGGGCCGAACAGCAATTGCAGGGCTTGCGCGGCGCCAATGTCGCCGACCTCACCGGCTTTGTCGGCGGGGTCTATGCGGAGACCGGCGTCATCAACTACAGCCAACTGGGCGCCGCGGGTATTCCGGAGGCCGCCGGCGTCTTCCAGGAAAACAACGGCTTCCCCGACGAACCCATCCCCGGCATCCCCAGTGCCACCGAAGTCAACCCGGACGGCACGATCTACACCGACAACATCGCCGCGGAGATCGTCACCTACCTCCAATTCCCCGCGCCGGGCGTGTACAACCTCATCTTCAACAGCGACGACGGGTTCCCACCACCGCTTTCCGGGGTGCCCGGGAGGTCCTCACCTCGCTGCTCATCGGCGAAGCCGACGTGGGTCGCGGCGCCTCGGACACGGTTTCCATCGTTTACGTGCCGGAGGCGGGATCCTATCCGTTCCGCACCGTCTGGTTTGAAGGCGGCGGCGGCGCCAACCTCGAGTGGTCTGCGGAACAAACCGCACCGCAGACTGTGGCACGGGCCCTCATCAACGACCCGGCTTGCGCCGTCAAAGCCTTCCGCTCGACGACCACCACGTCGCCGGCCGTGGTCACCTTCACGCATCCGTTCCGCAACTCGGGCAACCCCTACCTGCCCACCATCCCGCTCATCGCCAAGGTGCAGGACGGCGGGTCGCAGGTGGATCAGAATTCGATCCGGATGTTCCTCAACGGCACCGAAGTCACCACCACCAAGACCCGGGCGGGCAACGTCACCACCGCCACCCACCGGCCCGCGGTCGACCTCCCGGCTGGCAACCATGAACTCAAGGTCACCTTCGCCGCCGACGGCCAGAACTACGAAGGCATGACCACCTTCACCGTCCGCAGCGTTCCTCGGTTCCGCCCAGCTTCGCGCTGCCGGCGGCCGTCGTAACACCGCCAACACCGGCTTCCTGGTCAAGACCGTCCAGAACGCCAGCTACCAGGATCTGGGTACGCGCGGTACCGACACCTACGCGGCCGAGAGTCAGATCAACGGCCTGCTCGGCCTGCCCAACACCGCCGATCCCGCTCCCTTCACCGGCCCTGGGGCTACTACGTCGAAACCGACGTGATCAACTACTTCAGCACCGGCGACAACGGCTACTTCGACGCCGGTAGCACGCCGCTGGCCTACCCGGATTACCCGGTTCCAGGCATCCCGGGCATCAGCCCCGTCGGCGGCGCGGCCTTCCCGCCTGCCACCGACTTCCCGGACGCCGGCACCGACAGCTATTCCCAGGAGATCCTCACCGTGCTGAATCTCCAGCCGGGCATCTACGCCATGAACGTCAACAGCGACGACGGCTTCCGCGCCTACTTCGGAAATCCGCGCGAATGGTGGACCCTCCCGCTCCTCGTGGGCGAGTTCGATGGTGGCCGTGGCGCCGGCGGCGGACTCGGCGATGGCACCTTCTTCTACTTCCGGGTCACCCAGGCAGGGTTCTATCCCTTCCGCCTGGTCTGGTACGAAGGCGGCGGTGGTTCGAGCGTCGAGTGGAGCTCCCGTGCCCTGGATGCCGATACCGGCCACCTCGGTGATGCCACGCTCGTCAACGACTACCTCACCGCCAACGCGATCAAGGCGTATCAGTACCCGCTGGCCACGCCCGGATCGCCCTACGTCAAGTCCTTCGCCCCGGGTCGCGACCGCACCTCGGCGGCCAGCCAGGCCCGCGCCAGCAACGACGCCACCATCCGCGTCGTCATCGAACAGGGCGTGGCCACCTTGAGCGAAACCGGAGTCGCCCTCACCGTCGACGGCACCGCCGTGACCCCGACCGCCACCAAGGTCGGTTCGGAACTGCGGGTCACCTACGCGCCCACGACCCCGTGGGCCGACGGCGTCCACAACGCGGTGCTCACGTACGGCGACCGGACCGTCTCGTGGAACTTCCGGACGGGCAGTCCGTTCAAGACCCCGACCTTCTTCATCGAGGCCGAGGACTTTGACAGCAACGGGCAGGGCCTGCCGGTGGCCAGCCAGATGCCCTACATGGGCGGGGCCTACGCCGGCCTGAGCGCCACGGCGGGCACCGATTACCAACGGGATGACTCCGCGCCCTCGCCGCTTTACCGACATGGTGTCAACCCGCGGGTCTCGATGGACCGCACGGGGGATCGCAACCGGGGTCTGGTGGACATCGCCGTCAACTTCAAGCTGGGGTGGATAGGTGGCGGGCAGTGGTTCAACTACAGCCGCGACATCCCCGAGGGCCGATACAACGTCTACGCCGCCATCTCCCACGGCGAGAGCAACCCGGGTCAGCTCGCCGCCACGCTGCAGCGGGTCTCGGGTGGCACCGTCAGCGACCTCGGGGTGTTCAACGCCCCGGGCACCGGCGGTTGGGGCAACAACGCCCTTGTTCCGCTGCGGACGGCGCCTGACGGTGCCTTGGTGGCGTTGGATCTGGGTGGCCCGACCACGCTGCGTTATGCCCCGACGAGCGGCGACTGGGACTTCCTGCTGTTGGTGCCGGTGAGCGAAGGGCCCACACAGCCGCAGATCACCGGCATCCGCCGCAACACCGACGGCACGATCACGATCGAGTGGACCGGTGGCGGGGTGCTGCAGGCCGGCCCGACGGTGTTGGGTCCGTGGGAGGATGTGGCGGGGGCTACGAGCCCGTACACGTTCACGCCGCAGACGGGCATCCTGTTTGGTCGGATCCGGCAGTAAGCCTGGGCAGAACAGTTCCTTGCACAGGGGGATCGGGTTTCGACCCGGTCCCCTTTTTTTCGTCATTGGCCGGCGGGGCCAGGCTCCTGAGCAGGTTCAAACAGAACCGGCGGCTCCCGCACGCAAAGCGGCGGTCAACCGCACGCACTCCATACGCTTCGCGAGCCTCCCGCCATCCGGCCGGCGCCATGCGTTTGGAGTGCGGCGTCTTCCAGCGCCGCTTTTCGTCCCGCCCAGGGCGGGAGACCGCCGGACGGCCTGACCGGTGGGCGACAAACTTTCGCCAATTCCGGGTTGACTAACGCCCGACAAGGCGGCTAATTCCCGGCATTGCCGACAAGAAACCGTCATGGATAACACCAGACAATGTCATGCAAGACCTACCGCATGGCGGGACCCGTCCTGGTGCCGTGGCCTAACCTCTAACCCGACTCCTCGATGAGAAAAGCCAGACACTATCACGTCCGCCGGTTTGCACCGGCGGTCGCCGGCCTGGGCTTCCTGGTCAGCACCCAGGCCCAGCCCCAAACCGTGACCATCGACTTCAACACCGACGCCGAGGCCAGCGGTCTCATCATTGCCACCGACCAGG
Source organism: Verrucomicrobiota bacterium (assembly GCA_027493615.1). Lineage (GTDB taxonomy): Bacteria > Verrucomicrobiota > Verrucomicrobiia > Limisphaerales > J093 > DSVZ01. The sequence continues at coordinate 105,252 of JAOSKK010000023.1, read as the reverse complement.
CGGAGTGGCGTCAGGACGGCGGCGCCAGCGGCGCCAACGGCGACGGTTACCTCTCCATCACCGACGCACGCGACAGTCAACGCGGTGGCGTCCTGTTCCGCGACCTCCAACCCGGTCTCGTGGTCAAGGCGTTCACCTTCGAGTGCGACCTCCGCATCGGGGGCGGCGACGCACAACCCGCCGACGGCTTCAGCCTGAATTACGTCCGCGATACCGACCCGATCATCGCGAACATTGAGAACCTCCGACAGGCCACCCCCTACGCGGGGACCGACAACGAGCCCGGCACCGGCGCCGACAGCGACAGCGGTGACGGCACCGGCGGCGGCTTGCCCGAGGAAGGTTGTTCCACGGGCCTGGCCATCGGCTTCGATACCTGGCAGAGCGCCACCATCAACGGCGTCCAGGATGTCGTGGGCATCAGCATCCGGGTCGACTCCAAGCTCATCGCCCAGCTCCCTGTGCCCTTGCGGCCGGGCAACATCTTCCTGCCCACCATGCCCAACCCGGGGGCACAGGCCGGGGCCTATGAGTACAACGAGGCCCCTTACCGCAACCTGCCCAAGGGCGACCCCAACTACAACCTCTCGATGCAGACGGGTGCCCTGAGCGACGAAGACCTCAACGGCGATGGGGTGCTTGGCAACGATGCCGGCACCAACCAACCCCCGTACGGAGATCCGTCGTGGGGACTTTGGGTCAAGAACCTGCACTGGGAGAAGTTCAAGGCGGAACTGACTGAGCAGGGCACCGTCAAGGTCTGGTGGAAGGGCGTCGAACTCACCCCCGCAGGCGGCCTGCCCACCACCTTCGCCCCCAGCCCCGGCCGCATCGTCTTCGCCGGCCGCACGGGCGGCAACAACGAGGTCCATCACGTGGACAACATCGTCCTGACCACCATCCCTGCCGATACCGTCATCGTCGGCAATGCCACCGGCAACCCCGTGGGCTTCAGCCTCTTGCTGATCGACTCCGGCCCCGCCGTGGTGAATCCCGACACCATCGCGCTCAAGCTCGATGGCGTGGACGTCACTCGCACCGGGATCAGCAAGACCGGGGGCAACACCACCGTGAGCTTCTTCGACGTCACCAAGCCCCTCGTCGCCGGCTCGGTCCACACCGTCCAAGTGACGGCGCGGGACACCCGCGGCGTCGAGGTCAGCGACTCCCGTGAGTTTACCGTGCCGGCCTACGTGACCCTCCCGCCGGAATACGCCGTGGCCAACGCCTCACAACCCGGCTTTAACGTCACCGTCCACCAGACCGCCACCCGCAACCAGGAGAACACCATCGCGCGGGCCGAACAGCAATTGCAGGGCTTGCGCGGCGCCAATGTCGCCGACCTCACCGGCTTTGTCGGCGGGGTCTATGCGGAGACCGGCGTCATCAACTACAGCCAACTGGGCGCCGCGGGTATTCCGGAGGCCGCCGGCGTCTTCCAGGAGAATACGGGTTTCCCCGATGAATCCATCCCCGGCATCCCCAGCGCCACCGAGACGAACCCGGACGGCACGATCTACACCGACAACATCGCGGCGGAAATCGTCACTTACCTCCAGTTCCCGGCCGCCGGCGTCTATGACCTCATCTTCAACAGCGATGACGGCTTCCGTACCACCGCGTTTCGCGGCGGGAAGGAGGTCCTCGCCTCGTTACTCATTGGGCAGGCCGATGTGGGCCGTGGCGCCACCGACACGCGCTCGACGGTGTACGTGCCTCAGGCGGGATTCTATCCGTTCCGAACGGTGTGGTTCGAGGGTGGCGGCGGCGCCAACCTCGAGTGGTCCGCCGAGCAAACCGCGCCCCAGCCCGTCGCTCGGGCCCTCATCAACGACACGGCTTGCCCCGTGAAGGCGTTCCGTACCACCACCGCCCCCTCGCCAGCCGTGGTCACCTTCACGCATCCGTTCCGCAACTCGGGCAACCCCCTACCTGCCCACCATCCCGCTCATCGCCAAGGTGCAGGACGGCCCGTCTCAAGTGGACCAGAACTCCATCCGCATGTTCCTCAACGGCACCGAGGTCACGACCACCAAGACCCGGGCGGGCAACGTCACCACGGCCACCCACCGGCCCGCGATCGATCTGCCGCCCGGCGATCATGAGCTCAAGGTTACCTTCGCCGCCGACGGCCAGAACTACGAAGGCATGACCACCTTCACCGTCCGGAACGTCCCGACCGTTCCCCCAAGCCTCGCGCTGCCAGCCGCCGTCGTGAACACCGCCAACACCGGCTTCCTGATCAAGACCGTCCAGAACGCGAACTACCAGGACCTGGGCACGCGCGGCAATGACACTTACGCCGGCGAAGTCCAGATCAACGGCCTGCTCGGCCTGCCCAACACCGCCGATCCGCTCCCTTCACCGGCCCCGGGGGCTATCACGTCCATGACGACGTCATCAACTTCCTCAGCACGGGAGACGACGGCTACTTCGATGCCGGTAGCGGGTATCCCGACTTTCCCGTTCCGGGCATCCCCGGCATCAGCCCCGTCGGCGGCGCGGCCTTCCCGCCTGCCACCGACTTCCCGGATAACGGCACGGACGGCTATTCGCAGGAAATCCTGACCGTGCTTAACCTGCAGCCCGGGATGTACGCCATGAACGTCAACAGCGACGACGGCTTCCGCGTGCATGTGGGTAACCCGCGCGAATGGTGGACCCTTCCGCTTGTCGTCGGCGAGTTCAGCGGCGGCCGTGGCGCCGGCGGCGGCCAGGGCGATGGCACCTTCTTCTATTTCAAGGTGACCCAAGCCGGTCTGTATCCCTTCCGCCTGGTCTGGTACGAAGGCGGCGGTGGTTCGAGCGTCGAGTGGAGCTCCCGCGCCCTGGATGCCGATACCGGCCACCTCGGCACCGCGACCCTCATCAACGACGCGTTCGTGCCTGCTTCTATCAAGGCGTACCAGTACCCGCTGGCCACGCCCGGATCGCCCTACGTCAAGTCCTTCGCCCCGGGTCGCGACCGCACCTCGGCGGCCAGCCAGGCCCGCGCCAGCAACGACGCCACCATCCGCGTCGTCATCGAACAGGGCGTGGCCACCTTGAGCGAAACCGGAGTCGCCCTCACCGTCGACGGCTCCGCCGTGACCCCGACCGCCACCAAGGTCGGTTCGGAACTGCGGGTCACCTACGCGCCCACGACCCCGTGGGCCGACGGCGTCCACAACGCGGTGCTCACGTACGGCGACCGGACCGTCTCGTGGAACTTCCGGACGGGCAGTCCGTTCAAGACCCCGACCTTCTTCATCGAGGCCGAGGACTTTGACAGCAACGGGCAGGGCCTGCCGGTGGCCAGCCAGATGCCCTACATGGGCGGGGCCTACGCCGGCCTGAGCGCCACGGCGGGCACCGATTACCAACGGGATGACTCCGCGCCCTCGCCGCTTTACCGACATGGTGTCAACCCGCGGGTCTCGATGGACCGCACGGGGGATCGCAACCGGGGTCTGGTGGACATCGCCGTCAACTTCAAGCTGGGGTGGATAGGTGGCGGGCAGTGGTTCAACTACAGCCGCGACATCCCCGAGGGCCGATACAACGTCTACGCCGCCATCTCCCACGGCGAGAGCAACCCGGGTCAGCTCGCCGCCACGCTGCAGCGGGTCTCGGGTGGCACCGTCAGCGACCTCGGGGTGTTCAACGCCCCGGGCACCGGCGGTTGGGGCAACAACGCCCTTGTTCCGCTGCGGACGGCGCCTGACGGTGCCTTGGTGGCGTTGGATCTGGGTGGCCCGACCACGCTGCGTTATGCCCCGACGAGCGGCGACTGGGACTTCCTGCTGTTGGTGCCGGTGAGCGAAGGGCCCACACAGCCGCAGATCACCGGCATCCGCCGCAACACCGACGGCACGATCACGATCGAGTGGACCGGTGGCGGGGTGCTGCAGGCCGGCCCGACGGTGTTGGGTCCGTGGGAGGATGTGGCGGGGGCTACGAGCCCGTACACGTTCACGCCGCAGACGGGCATCCTGTTTGGTCGGATCCGGCAGTAAGCCTGGGCAGAACAGTTCCTTGCACAGGGGGATCGGGTTTCGACCCGGTCCCCTTTTTCGCTGTCTCCACACGGTTGGCGACGGTCCTCAAGGCCTGGCCGCAGCTAAGCGGTTTGAGTGCAAAGACTTCCATCGGCAATTTTCGTCGATTTTCCTTCCCAACGGACTGGGAGCTGGACCGCCGTCACATGCAAAATCGCGTTTGACGTCCCTGTCGTGCCTTCCTAGTATGCGAGCCGTCTAAGGTAAGAATACCAAGTCCACAACCGCATGAAAACCTCGCTTCCAAACATCGTAGGCGCCTTGTCGCTCGGGTTGGGTCTGACGCTGCTGGTCGGATGCTCCTCCCAGCAACCGGCGGCTTCCAGCTCCGCCGGGACGGTCGTACCCCCTGTCTTCACCGAATCGGGCACGGTCGGCACCGTGCAGCGCACGGCTCCAGCGCCCCGCTCGACGGCGGCTCCGGCGGCTCCCGCACCCAAGCCCGCTGCCGCACCGGCACCGGCTGCGGTCCCGGCTGGCGATGGCCTGCGCAAGGGTTCTGCGGCTTTCCCCACCGGCAATCCCCAATCGAGCGCCGTGCTGGTGGAGTACTTGTTGCCCACCGAGGTCATTGTCGGTGAACCGTTCGACATGATCTACCGCATCAGCAACCTCACCGACGGTACGCTTCGCGATGTGATCTGGACCAGTGACATGCCCGAGAACTTCCGTGCCGATCAGGCCACCCCCGAGCCGGATCGTGCGGAAGGCGGTGTCGCGCTCTGGAACCTCGGCGAGTTCGCGCCCAAACAGTCCAAAGAGATCCGCATCCGCGGCGTGGCCCGCCAGGAAGGCACCATCACCGGTTGCGGCAGCGTGACCTACGTCCCGGTGGTCTGCGACACCATCCGCGTCGTGCGCGCCGCCATGGAACTGGTCAAGACCATGCCGGGCGATGTCATCCTCTGCGATCCGATCCCCGTTCGCTTGGTTGTGAAGAACACCGGCTCGAGCGCGCTCACTGGTGTCCGCGTGGTGGACGACCTGCCCGAGGGGCTGCTCGCCGACGGACGGCGTACGGTGGCCTTCGACGCCGGCACCCTGCGGCCGGGCGAGAGCAAGGAGTTCACGTTTAACGCGACTGCCGCACGCACGGGCAAGTTCAACAACGTGGCCAAGGCCACCTCCGCCCAGGGCATCTCGGCCGAGGACGCCAAGGCCGTCACCGTCCGTCAGCCGCTCCTCGAAATCGCCTGCTCGGCGCCTGACGAGCGTTTCGCGGGTCGCCCGATCGAGGTCTGTTACACGGTGAAGAACACCGGTGACGCGCCACTGGCCAACGCCAAGGTGGATGTGGTGGTCCCAGCGGGCATCTCGTTCCGCGGCGCCAGCGCGGGTGGCACCCTGTCCGGCAACATCGTCACCTGGCCGCTGGGCACCCTCGCTCCCAACGCCACCAAGGAAGTCTGCCTCACGCTGGTGGGTGAAGTCGTCGGGACTTACAGCTTCTCCGGCACGGCCGCTGGCACCTGTGCCAAGCCGGTCACCACCGCCTGCAGCACCAAGGTCTCCGGCATCCCGGCCATCCTGCTCGAGGTCATCGACATCGAAGACCCGATCGAGGTGGGCAAGACCGAGACCTACCGGATCGAGGTGACCAACCAGGGTTCGGCCCCGGACACCAACATCCGCATCGTCTGCGAGCTGGAAGATGCCCAGGAATTCGTGTCCGGTACCGGCCCCACGGCCGTGACGGCGGTCGGTCGCCAGATCACCATGGCACCGCTGGCCAGCCTCGCGCCGAAGGACAAGGCGGTCTGGCAGGTCGTCGTCAGGGCGCTCAAACCCGCGAACGTGCGGTTCAAGACCACCATGACTTCGGACCAGCTCACCCGCCCGGTTGAGGAAACCGAGTCCACGAACCAGTACTGAACCGTCCCGGATCCCCATTCCCGGATGTCACCGGGGCCGGCCGCAAGGCCGGCCCCTTTTTCATTTCCTCTTTCCCATCCGCCCGCACCACAGCTCCACGAGACCCACCCCCACAGAAAGCGCCGCTGGAAGTCGGCGCACTCCACACGCGCTGCGCTTCCGGGACGGGGGTGGGGTCGCGAGGCGTATGGAGTGCGCCGACTTCCAGCGGCGCTTTGCGTTGTCCGCTTCTCCGTTTCCCCAACCCCAAACACCACCCAACGGGGGCGGAAAGAGCTCCTTCCGGCGCCTCGCTTGCGGGCGTCGCGCTCGCGGTTCCCGCCAGGCAGGATTAGCTGCGGCCCAACCTTGCCGGGAGTCGCGGAAGCGGACCTCTACAGCGCTCCGCCGGGCCCGATTCTGCGCAAGGGTTTCTAGGGAAAAAACCCATTGCATCGCGCGGCCGAATTGTTTACTGCGTTCAGTCCGTACTGAACGGAATCGTGTCTAGTCCGTCGCGTAGTTCCGCGCCCGCACCGTTGGCCACGGCGAATTCACGGGCACGAAGTGTGTCCGTCGCCCGCCCCGGATCCGCTTCCCCCATGGTCGATTCGCGTGGCCGCCGCTCGGTGATCGAGGCCGCCGGCAACCTGTGTCGGCGCGTCGGTCTGCCCCGCACCGTCGGGCAGATCTACGGCCTGCTGTTCCTCTCCCCGCGGGCGTTGTCCCTCGAGTCCATCGCCGAGCAGCTCGGCATCAGCAAGGCCAGCGTCAGCACCGGCACGCGCCAACTGGCGTCCTGGGGCGCCATCCGCCAGGTCTGGGTCCCCGGCAATCGCAAGGACCATTTCGAGGCCATCCCCGAGATCGGCGGCCTCATCCGCAACGCCTACCGCCAGATCCTCAAACCCCGCCTGGATGCCTCCCAGAAACGGGCGGCGGCCCTCATCGAGGTGCTGCGGCAGGACTACGAAACCGGCGCGCTCACCAAGGAGGAATTCGACTTCTGCTGTCGCCGCATGCACACCCTGAGCCGTCTCCAGAAAGGCCTGCAATCCTTTGCCCCGTTGCTTGAACAAATCCTCTGAACCCTGCGACCCTCCCATGTCTGACCCTGTCTCCCAGCGCATCGGCATCGTCGGCCTCGGCTACGTCGGGCTCCCCCTGTCCCTTCAGTTCGCCCGTTCGGGCGTGCAGGTCCTGGGCCTGGACGTGGACCCCGACAAGGTCGAGTCCCTCCTGGCCCACCGCAGCTACATCCAGCACATCCCGGATGCGGCCATTGCCGAACAGGTGGGCGCGGGCCGGTTGAGCGCGTCCCTCGAGTTCGCCCGGGTCCGCGAGCTCAGCGCCGTCATCATCTGCGTGCCCACACCGCTCAACAGGAATCGCGAGCCCGACATCTCCTACATCCTCAAGACCGGTCAGGCGATCGCGCCGCACCTGGCCAAGGGCACGCTGGTCGTTCTCGAGTCCACCACCTACCCTGGCACCACCGACGAGGATCTGCGGCAGGTCCTCGAGGCGGGGTCAGGACTCAAGGCGGGCACTGATTTCCATCTCGCCTTCAGCCCCGAGCGCGAAGATCCGGGCAACCCGCAGAGCATCGTGGCCCAGATCCCGAAGGTGGTGGGCGGTTACACACCCGCCTGCCTCGAGGCCGCCGTCGCGCTGTATCGCCGGGCCATCCAGACGGTCGTGCCGGTCTCGTCGTGCCGTGCAGCCGAGGCCACCAAGCTGCTCGAGAACATCTTCCGCAGCGTCAACATCGCGCTCGTCAACGAGCTGAAGGTGGTCTACGGCGCGATGGGCATCGATGTGTGGGAGGTCATCCACGCCGCCAAGACCAAGCCCTTCGGCTACATGGCCTTCTATCCCGGCCCCGGCCTCGGCGGGCACTGCATCCCCATCGACCCGTTCTACCTGACGTGGAAGGCCCGGGAGTACGGCCAGCATACCCGCTTCATCGAACTGGCCGGCGAGATCAACACCGCCATGCCCGAGTTTGTCGTCAACCGTGTGGCCGAGGCCCTGAACGCCAGCAGGAAACCGGTCAATGGCAGCCGGGTGCTCGTGCTCGGGCTCGCCTACAAGCCGGACGTGGACGATTACCGCGAGTCCCCCAGCTTCGTCCTCCTGGATCTGCTCAAGAACCGGGGTGCCGACGTCGCGTATTACGACCCGCACGTTCCCGCGATTCGTCCCAGTCGTGAGCATTCGCACTGGGCCGGCACGCTTTCGGTGCCCTGGACCCGCGAGAGCATCGGGTCCTTCGACCTTGTCCTCGTCGCGACCAACCATCGGGCCGTGGACTATGCCCAACTCGCCCAGTGGGCCCCGCTCATTGTCGACACCCGCAACGCCCTTGCCGGCGTCCCCACCCGCCCCCGCCAGGTCTGGAAGGCGTAAGAGGAGTCCACCACCCACCACGCCCCCCGTAGGAGTCGAGGTCACGAGACTCAACCTCCACGGCTGCCCGCGAAACGCGCGAGAGGTCGCGACAGCAGAGACGGGACGGAAGCGATGACTTGGATGGGATCGGTCGGTTGTTCCGACGATTCGGTGCTGCGTCCCTCTAGCGGCTGTTCGCGTCCTTGATGGGCCCACCCTTCGTCTGAGTCTCGTCACCTCGACTCCTACGGTTGAACGTTGAGTGTTGAACGTTGAATGTTGGACGTTCTTTCTGAGTCTCGTCACCTCGACTCCTACCGTCCCACCGTCGCACTTCTCAATGCGTATCCTCGTCACCGGCGCGGCCGGGTTCATTGGCAGCCACGTGGCCGCGCGCCTGTTGGATCGCGGCGACGAAGTGCTGGGTCTCGACAACGTCAACGATTACTACGATGTGCGGCTGAAAGAGGCGCGGTTGGCCCGGCTCACCGGCCGGCCGGGTTTCGAGTTCCACCGCCTGAACCTGGCCGATCGCGCCGGCATGGAGCGCGTCTTTGCCGAGGGTCGGCCGCAACGGGTCATCCACCTGGCGGCCCAGGCGGGCGTTCGCTATTCCCTTGAACACCCGCACGCTTACGTCGAGAGCAATCTGGTCGGGTTTATGAACGTGCTCGAGGGCTGTCGCCACCATGGTGTCGAGCACCTCGTTTACGCCTCAAGCAGCTCGGTGTATGGCGCCAACACGCGCATGCCCTTCTCTGTCCACCACAACGTGGATCATCCGCTGAGCCTGTATGCCGCGAGCAAGAAGGCCAACGAGCTCATGGCGCACACCTACAGCCACCTCTACCGACTTCCGACCACCGGGCTCCGCTTCTTCACCGTCTATGGTCCGTGGGGACGCCCCGACATGGCCATCTTCCTGTTCACGAAGGCCATCCTCGAGAACCGGTCCATCGATGTGTTCAACGAAGGCCGGATGCGCCGCGATTTCACCTACATCGACGACATCGTCGAAGGCGTCGTGCGCACGTGCGATCAGGTCGCCACGCCGGACCCGGAGTGGTCGGGCGACCGACCCGACCCCGGCACGAGCGCGGCGCCGTACCGCCTGTACAACATCGGCAACAACCAGCCGGTCGAACTCATGCACCTCATCCGCGTGCTTGAGGAAGCCGTCGGCCGGCCAGCCGTGAAGCGGATGCTCCCCATGCAGCCGGGGACGTGCCCGCCACCTATGCCGACGTGGACGATCTCACCCGCGCCGTGGGTTTCCGGCCCGCCACGCCCATCGAGGATGGTGTGCGCCGCTTCGTGGCGTGGTATCGCGAGTTCTATGGCGTTTGAGGTGCGACCGCAGCGCATCCCTGCCGGTGGACATCCTGAAGGCACGCGACTTTCTCCGCCGCAAGGAAAGCCGGCGTCCCTTCTGCGAGTGGTCGTTTATGAGCGAGACAGCGCCGATCCAGGTCCTCGTTTCCGAGCTTGAGAAGGGTCGCACGGTGCTCGCCCGCGTCCGCGACTTCTACCGGGATTACCTGTCGCGCACCGACGAAGCCCGGGCGCGGCTGACGGAACAGGCCATCGTGATCGCCAACTTGCTTTCCGGTTGGTACACCTGCCTCGAGACGCAGTTCCTGCGGATCTCGCGGTTCTTCGAGAACCACCTGGCTGCGGAGCGGTGGCATCAGGATCTGCTGGAGAAGATGACGCTCGATCTGCCCGGTATCCGACAAGCCGTTATCCATTCGGACACGGCGGTGTTGCTCGGGGAGCTGCTTCCTTTTCTGGGCTTCTTGCAACGTTTGGCCACTGCCGACCGCTGATTAGCTGTCCCGCTTCGGACATCCCACCATGGAATTCATCGACCTCAAACAACAGTACCACCGGTACCAGGCGGCCATTGATGCGCGCGTCCACCAGGTGCTCGACCACGCCCACTTCATCATGGGCCCGGAGATCGCCGAACTCGAGACCGCCCTCGCCCGCTACGTGGGGGTGAAGCATGCGATCACCGTGGCCAGCGGCACCGACAGCCTGGAGATCGCCTTGCGGGCTCTCGGCGTCGGGCCAGGCGACGAGGTGGTCACCGTGGCCTTCACCTGGATCAGCACTGCCGAGGTGATCGGGTTGGTCGGCGCGAAACCAGTGTTCGTGGACATCGAACCCGCCACGTTCAACCTGAACCTCGACCTCCTCGAAGCCGCCATCACGCCGCGCACCAAAGCGCTCCTGCCCGTCAGCCTCTTTGGCCAGATGCCGGACTACGACCGCCTCAACGCCATCGCGGCCAGGCACGGGTTGCCGGTGATCGAGGATGGGGCCCAGAGTTTCGGCGCCACGCAACGGGGACGGCGCAGTTGCGGGTCACGTTGATCGGCAGCACCAGCTTCTTTCCGGCCAAGCCCCTGGGCTGCTACGGCGATGGGGGCGCACTGTTCACGAACGACGATGCCCTGGCGGAGAAGATGAAGGCCATCCGCACCCACGGCGGTCTCAAACGTCACCACCACCCGCTCCTGGGCATGAACGGACGGTTCGACACGATCCAGGCGGCCGTCCTGCTGGCCAAACTGCCGCACTTCGATTGGGAAGTACAGGAACGGGGGCGTATCGGGGCGCGCTATACCGAGCTACTCCGGGGCGCGTGCGCGGTGCCCGAAGTGGCGCCCGGCAACACTCATGTCTATGCCCAGTACACCGTCCGCCTGCCGAACCGGGATCAGATGGCCGAGCGCTTGAAGGCGCAGGGCATTCCCACGGCCGTCTACTATCCCAAGTGCCTGCACGAACAACCGGTGTTCGCGGGCAACGGCCGGCAGTGGGGCGACTTGCCGGAATCCGAGAGGGCTTCACGCGAAGTCCTCAGCCTGCCCATGCATCCCTTCCTCACCGCCGAGGACCAGGACCGCATCGTGGCCGCGGTGAAGGAGGCAATCGCATAGCCCTCCCACAGGCGAATCCTGTGGCCTCCTGACCACTGCTCAAACCGTGTCGCCACCATGAGAGCGCCCAAATGGCTCAGCCGGATGTACCAGACGAATAGTCGCGTCCATCTCGCACTTGCTCCCATACGACATGGCCTCGTGGCCTTGCGGAACCTCGCGCGGCCCGGGGACCTACACCAAGCCTGGAGCACCACCCGGCTCAGCCGCAGACCGAAGCTGATGAAGGCGCTGTCGGAGATCGTTCCCGATGAGGGACGGGCGAAAGTCCTGTCGTTCGGCTGCTCAACTGGCGAGGAGGTGCTCGATATTAGGCAGTACTATCGCCAAGCCAAGGTTTTCGGCACTGATCTCAACCGAAAGAGTCTGAAGAAGGGAGAAGCCTCTTCCGGGATTTCCGTGGGGTTTTTCACTGGCCCAAATCGACGCCGGCCGTTCATCCGTTTTCGCCGACGGTCCGGGAAGGCCCGCCAATCGGGCCGATTTGCCCACCAGACACGGAGTTGGAGGGCATGCTCAGCAGCCAGCTAAACGGAGCCGGGGCCGGCTGGGAGCTTCCAGCTCGCGGCCCCGGCGGCTCCGGTCAGAAACCGCCCGATTGGCGGGCCTTCCCGGGACCGGCGGTCGATTTGGGCCAGTCGTTCTTCCCACGGAAATCCCGGAAGAACCTTTGAGAACACCTCCGTTGGCGGCTACCTCTTGATTCATAACGCGGACTATCGGGTGGCCGACACGCGAGTCGGGAGGTGTCTGAGACCGGTGCGTCATAGCGAACTGATGCAGAATCCACACGTGCCGCTGTTTGACCGCACGGGCCGCAAGCTAGACGTGACCGGTTACGATGAGCAACTTTTCCGGCGCGAAAGCTGATCCAGCCCTGTCGGTATTGCATGGCTGACTCTGTCCGTCCGGACGCGCCCATGTCCCTCCCCGTTCTCGTCGCGTCAGAAGTCAGAACCGACCTGGCGGAACTTGCGCGTCGTCTGTTCTGGTGGAAGACGCCGGAAGAGGCGCTGGCCTGGCCGGTCCGGTTCCTGGCCCAGGTGATGACGTGGGGTACTTGGAACGACTTGCTGGTGGCGAGACGTTACTGGTCTGACGAGGATTTCCGGACTGTTCTGCGCACGCCCCCGCCGGGTGTGTTCGACGCTCGTAGTTGGAGTTACTGGCATTGCGTCCTGGGAATCGAACCGGTCCCGCCGCTGCCTCAACGCGTTTTACCCTGACTTTGTGGTGCGGGCTTCCAGCCTGCACCTCCTCTCTTCCGCACGCCGTGTCTGCATTCCTGCCCCGGCTTGAGGTTTTACCCGGCCCCCAACGACGACTGTGGCCGGCACTCGCGGCTGTGCCTCCCGGTTTTGTTCTCTACGGGGGACTGCGGTGGCCCTGCGTCTGGGACATCGGCACTCCCTTGACTTCGATTTCTTCTCCGCCACCTCGTTCCTGCCGGCAGCTCTCCAGCGCGCTCTCCCTTTCGCCGAGGGTGCTGAAGTGTTGCAGATGCGGGAGAACACACTCTCCCTGCGCGGTGCGGCACCAGACGAAGTGCAAGTCTCCTTCTTTGGCGGCCTCCGGATGGCACAGGTGGCCCCCGACGACGTGTGTCCGGACAACGGGGTGCGGGTGGCGAGCGCGCGGGACTTGTTGGCCACGAAGCTGAACACCGTGTTTCAGCGTGCCGAAGCCAAGGATTACGTCGATATCCACGCGTTGCTCAGGAGCGGTCTGGCTCTCGCCGACGGCCTGGCTTGTGCTCAGGCGGTCTATGGGTCGGGTTTCAACGCCACCCTCCCGCTGAAGGCGCTGACGTTCTTCGCCGATGGTGATTTACCCGCGCTGCCCACGTCAGTTTGCCAGGATCTCATCGCCGCGGTCCGCTCCGTCCATAGCATTCCTGCCGTTACCCCCTTTGCCCCCCGCATCGGCGGTGGCTCCGTCTGATTGAACCTATGAGCACCACACGTACCCTAGCTCTCATTGGCGCCGGTTACTGGGGCAAGAATCTCGCGCGCAACTTCCACGCCCTCGGTGCGCTGCACACCCTCTGTGATGCCAGCGCGGCGACCCTCGGCGGCTACGGTGCCGAGTATGAGGGCGTGCGAAAGCTTGCCGAACCGGAGTCGCTGTGGTCTGACCCCGCCATCGCGCAGGTGGCGATCGCGGCCCCGGCTGTCGCGCATTACTCGCTGGCCAGAGCCGCGCTCGAGGCGGGCAAGGACGTGTTCGTCGAGAAACCCCTCTGCCTGGACGAGCGCGAAGCCGGGGAGTTGGTCGCGCTCGCCGAGAAACGTGAGCGGGTCCTGATGGTGGGTCACCTGCTTCAGTACCATCCCTGCATCCAAAAGCTCCAAACCCTCCTGGCACAAGGGGAACTGGGCCAGCTTCACTACATCACCTCAAACCGGCTCAACCTGGGCAAGATCCGCCGCGAGGAAAATGCGCTCTGGAGTTTCGCGCCCCATGACCTCTCCGTCATCCTCTCCCTCACCGGGCATCAGCTTCCGGAGCAGGTACGGTGCGTGGGTGAGTCCTATCTCACGCGGGGGGTGGCGGACGTCACCCTGACCACCCTCCGGTTTGCTGGTGGAGTGCGGGCGCATGTCTATGTCACGTGGCTGAACCCGTTCAAGGAACAGAAGCTCACCGTGGTCGGTTCCCACGGCATGGCTGTCTTCGATGACACCAAACCCTGGACCGAGAAGCTGATGCTTTACCGGCATTACCTGACTTGGGCCGATGGGCGGGTGCCCACGCCCAACAAGGCTCAGGGGACCGCCGTCGAGGTTCCGGAGTCCGAACCGCTCCGCAACGAGTGCCAGCATTTCCTCGACTGTTGTCGCGACCGCGTCGCCCCACGCACGGACGGCCGCGAGGGGCGGCGGATTCTTCAGGTCCTGCAGATGGCCCAGCGCAGTTTGGAAGCCGAAGGCAAGGCCGTAGGGCCCGGCGCGAAGGGCCCGGAGCCAAGCGCGGTCGCCGGCAGCCCCGCCCCCTCGGCCGCTTCGCCCTTACCCCTTACCCCTTCGCCCTTGGCTCCCGCCTCCTCGCCACTCCCCTATTTTGTCCATCCGACGGCGGTCGTGGACGAGGGGGCGGTCGTGGGGGCCGGCACGAAAGTCTGGCATTTCAGTCATGTGATGAAGGGGGCGCAACTGGGTGAGCGCTGCGTGCTGGGCCAAAACGTCAACGTGGACGGGGGCACGCGGCTCGGCAACAACGTCAAGATCCAGAACAATGTCTCCGTGTACACCGGTGCTGAGATCGAAGATGACGTGTTCCTTGGGCCCTCGTGTGTCCTCACCAACGTCACCAACCCGCGCTCGCAGGTGAACCGGCACAGCCTGTATGAGCGGACGCGGATCCGCCGCGGGGCGACCGTCGGGGCCAACGCCACGATTGTGTGTGGGGTGACCCTCGGCCGATACTGCTTCATCGCGGCCGGCGCGGTCGTGACCAAGGACGTGCCCGACTACGCGCTGATGGTTGGCAATCCCGCCCGTCAGCAGGGGTGGATGAGCCGGCATGGTCACCGCCTCAAGCCGGGGCCCGACGGCACCATGGTATGCCCCGAGTCGGGCTTCCGTTATCGGCTCGAAAATGGCACAGGCCTTCGCTGTCTCGACTTGGATGAAGATCAGCCCTTGCCGGCCGAACTCTCTCGCGGTGCCCGCACCTACGACGACTTCAAGACCACCCCGTAGGAGTCTCGTCACCTCGACTCCTACGTGCCTTCGCCAAGGGTCTTGTGCCCCTTGACTCGGTGAGTGTCGGGGACGACGCTTCACGTCGTGCTGGATACGCTGCAAATCTACCAGGAACTGTCTGAGACGCTGGGGCAACCCGCGGCGCAGAAGATCGCTTCGTTGCTGGGGGTGATGTACCGCGACCTCCAGCAGACCGTGACCAAGGACGATTTTCGCGAGCTCAAGCAGACGGTCTCCGACCTGGCCTCGGCGCAGCAGAGGACCGAGGTACGCCTGGACGCTCTGACTGAGCGCGTTGATGCCTTGGCCGCGGCGCAGCAACGGACTGAGCAGCGAGTTGAGGAACTGGCCGCGGCCCAGCAACGGACGGAGCAACGGGTTGAGGAACTGGCCGCCGCGCAACAACGGACTGAGCAGCGGGTTGAGGAACTGGCCGCCGCCCAGCAACGGACCGAGCAGCGGGTTGAGGAACTGGCCGCCGCGCAGCAACGGACGGAGCAGCGGGTCGAGGAACTGGCCGCCGCGCAGCAACGGACCGAGCAGCGGGTTGGGGAGCTGGCGGTTGCCCAGCAACGGACGGAGCAACGGGTTGAGGAGCTGGCGGTGGCCCTGCAGCAGACGCAAGAAGCCATGAAGGCCGGTTTCCTCGAAGTCGAACAGCGCTTCGCCTTGGTGGATCGCCGTTTCGACGCCATCGAGCAGCGCTTCGCCTTGGTGGATCGGCGCTTCGACGCCGTCGAGCAGCGCTTTGCTCTGGTGGATCGGCGCTTCGACGTCATTGAGCGCCGCCTCGAGCTCTTGGATCGCCGCTTCGGCGTCCTGGGTTCACGCTGGGGAGACGGTGCGGAGGAGGCCTTCCGACAGGGCTTGCTCGAGATGGTGCGAGATCTCGGGTATACCGTCGAACACTACCAAGGCCAGGACCCCGACGGTTTTATCAACTACACCCCCCGTTCCTTCGATCTCGACGTCCTGGTGCGCGACGGCGAGGTGGTGGTCGCCGAGATCAAGTCCAACGCCAGTGGTGCCGATGTGGCCGAGTTCCATCGCTGCGTCCAACTCTACGAGCGACAGACAGGGCGCCGGGCCACCAAGCGGGTCCTTGTGGCCGTGACCATTCAGGCCATGGCGATCACCCGCGCGCAGGAGCTCGGCATCATCGTCGCCACGGGCTTCGAGACCCTCGAGCCCCCGACCGTAGGAGTCGAGGTCACGAGACTCTGCCGCCGCCCGGTTCCACGAAGCACTATCTGACATTCCTCCTGTCGCGGTTCTTGGCAGATATCACGGGCAACAGGTTCTTGTTGAGTCTCGTCACCTCGACTCCTACCAAAGCATGACTCGCATTTTGCACGTGGTCGGCGCGCGGCCGAATTTCATGAAGGCCGCCCCCGCGGTTCTGGCCTTGCGCGCCCGCGGCATTCCGCAAGTCCTCGTCCACACTGGCCAGCACTACGATGCCGCCATGTCGGACATCTTCTTCCGCCAACTCGCCATGCCTGCCCCCGACCACAACCTCGAGGTGGGCTCGGGCAGTCACGCGGCGCAGACCGCCCAAATCATGACCCGCTTCGAGCCGGTCGTGCTGCGCGAACGGCCTGACCTCGTGCTCGTCTATGGGGACGTCAACTCGACCGTGGCCGCGGCGATCGTCTGCGCCAAGCTGGGCATCCGCATCGGCCACGTCGAGGCCGGGCTGCGTTCGTTCGACCGCACCATGCCCGAGGAGATCAACCGGTTGGTGACCGACCAACTGGCGGACCTCCTCTTCACGCCTTCCGAAGACGGGAACCGCAACCTCGTTCGCGAAGGCATCGACCCGGCCAAGATCCATCTCGTCGGGAACCTGATGATCGATACGCTCGTGCGTCTGTTGCCGTCGGCCCGTCGCCCCGAGTTGCCCGGCGTCAACGGGGCCTATGCCCTCGTCACGCTGCACCGGCCATCGAACGTGGATGACGCGGACCGTCTGCGCCAGCTCCATCGGATCCTGACCGACCTCAGCCGGGAGTTGGCCGTGGTTTTCCCCGTTCATCCCCGCACGCGGCGGCGGTTGGGCGAACTGGGTCTCGATGCGGTGTCCTCGGCTCTCCATCTGGTGGATCCGCTCGGGTACCTCGAATTCCTCGCCCTCCAGCGCGATGCCCGGGTTGTCGTCACGGATTCCGGGGGTGTTCAGGAAGAGACGACGTACCTGGGGGTGCCCTGTGTCACGGTCCGGCCGAACACCGAACGCCCGGTGACCGTGGACTTGGGGACCAATGTCCTGGTCGGCGACGATCTGTCCCGGATCCGGCCGGCGGTGGATGCCGCCCTCCAGGGTCAGGCGAAGGCGGGCGTGATCCCTCCGCTGTGGGATGGCCATGCCGGCGATCGCTTGGCGTCTGTTCTCGTTCCCCGTTGAACGTTGAACGTTGGATGTTGGATGTTGGATGTTGAGCGTTGAAAGTCACACCCTCTTGCAGAGTCTCGTCACCTCGACTCCTACGGTTGCACCGTCCTCCCATGCGGGGTGAGACCGACAAAGCGAAGCTGGAACGTTTCCTGGTGGCCCTCGGCCGGCGCGTGACCGGCCCCGGCACCGTGTACCTTACCGGCGGTGCCACTGCCTTGCTCCACAACTGGCGGGCCATGACTGTGGACGTGGATCTCAAGGCTGACCCCGAACCGCCCGGACTCTTCGAAGCCCTGGCCGTGCTCAAGGACGAACTCGACATCAACCTCGAACTCGCCAGTCCCGACCAGTTCATCCCTCCGTTGCCGGGCTGGCGCGAACGCAGCCTCTTCATCGCGACCCACGGCCCGGTGCAGTTCTACCACTACGATCCCTATAGCCAAGCGTTGGCCAAGCTCCAGCGCCGTCACGACCGCGACCTTCTGGATGTCCAGGCCATGGTGCGGGGCGGCCTGATCCGTCTGGATCGTCTCATGGATCTCTTCCATCAGATCGAGCCGCAGCTCATCCGTTACCCCGCGCTGAACGCCGCCGTCTTCCGCGCGGCCGTCGAGGAGTTCTGTCGTGCCCACCCTTGATCTCCTCAACGGGTTGCCGGGCGAAGCGCTGGTCCGACAAGGTTTGGCCGATGTGCAGGTCGGACGTCGTAGCATCCCTGCCTGCTTGGTGCACCTCGCTCGAACTCGCTTGTACCGCGCGGGCTTGCTTGGTTCCGACATGCCCGATGCCTATGGGGAACCACAGTTGGAGCTCTATCGGCTCTTGCGGCGCGAAGCTGGCGACGCGTACTCGCGCTACAACGCCTTGCTCCGTGAGCTCGCGAGCTTTGAGTCCGCCTTGGACCATCGCGGCTACTCCTCGTTGAACGTTCCCCGCTGAACGTTGAACGTTGGATGTTGAACGTTGGATGTTGAAAGCTACACCCTCTTGCAGAGTCTCGTCACCTCGACTCCTACGGTCCGGCCGTCCTACGGTCCTACCGTCGCACGCCTCACTTTCCTCCTCGCCGGTCTCGTGCTGACCGCGCTGTCCGCCGACCTCCCCGTGCTCAAGCTCGACTTTGGCACGACCCACTCGCCGGTGATGCCCGGCTTCACCCGCGTGACAGAGACCGACCCGATGCTGTCTGCTCCCGAACGTCTCGTCAGCTTCGCCCGCACCACGCCCGATGAACTGGCGGGCGACGGCGTGGTGGCGGTCCGTGGCGGGTTCAAGCTCACGTTGCCCCTGCCTCCCGGTGCCTACCGCGTGTGGGTCTTGTCCGGCGACTCCGTCCAAGGCAGCTACAACGAAATCAAACACCTCTTCCAGACCGTCCGCATCCGCGCCGAAGGCAAGCGCGTCTTCGAGCAGGCACGCGATTACTGGTACGCGGAGGCCTTCGACTACGACCCGACTGCCGATGTCTGGGAACGTTACGCGGGCACCAATCGCTTCCTGGAAGCCTCTTTCCCGGTCACCGTCAAGGGTCGCACCCTCGACCTCGCGTTCGACGGCCTCACCGGGCCCCGCTTCGACTATGCCTTCCCCTTGAATGCCGTCGTGGTCTTTCCCGAAGCCAGGGCCGCCGCCATGCAGGCCGACCTCGCCACTGTCCGCCTGGAGCGCCGCCGCCAGTGGGCCGAGCTCTTCCCCCAGTTGCCCTTGCCCGAGCCCGACCGTCCCTGGCAACCCGACGCCACCGACACCGCGCACGGCTACGCTGTCTGGTGGCGGGATTACCTTGCCAAGGTCTATCCGAACACCGTTCCCGGCCCGGGCGAGCGGCTTGAAGGACCGGTTGCCTTCGCCACGCCGGGTGAAACCGAGTCCATTTCGTTCTGTCTGCGGCCCCTGGTGAACCTGGAACGCGTCACGCTCGAGCTCGGCGATCTGGTGGGGCCCGCTGGTCGCATCGACCGCACCCGGATCCTCCCTTATCGGGTTCGCTACAACGAGAACGTGCTGCGCTCCGGAGCGTGGTATGCCGCCGAACCCTGGGCCCTAATTCCTGGACCAACCCGGATCTGCCGGCCCAAGTCACCCGCCAGGCCTGGCTGAAACTGCAGATCCCCACCAACGCCGCCCCCGGCCGCTACACGGGCACCGTCCGGATCACGCCGCAAAACGCCGCGCCGATCGCCCTCGCCTACCCCTTCGAGGTTCTCCCTTTCCAGCTCGAACGCGCGCCGCACGCCAGCTTCTTCTACTTCGGCAGCCGGCGTCGGCTCGAGTACGATGCCGCAGGCCAGAAGTGGTTCGATCACCCCGCCTGGTGGCGCTTCTACGAGCTCGAATCGAGCAACCTGGTCGCCCACGGCTTCGTGCCCTTTCCCGAACTCCGCGTCGGCAGCCGCGGCAGTTACGAGTCCGACGTCACCCCCTCATCGACGCGCGCACGAACCTCGTTTCGCTCGACTGGTCCCGCGCCGAACAGCGTGTGGCCTGGCTCAAGAAACGCAACTTCCTCCCGCCCGATGGCTTCTGGGTCGTGCGGTGCACGTACGGCTCGACCTATTGCGGCGGGGGCGGGCGCTCGGCGGCCTACTGGAACCCTGACGTCAACTACAGCAACCTCTTCTGTCAGATCACCCGAGCCATCGACGAGAAGGTCCGCAAGGATGGGTGGGGCATCCCGGTCTTCGAATGGGGCGGCGAACTCAGCAATGACGGCGCGGCGGCACTCGAGTCCGCCGTCCATGCCTACAGCGCCCTCAAGTCCTGCGGGGTCGCCACCGCCCTGCGCGGCAACGGTTGGGTGGACTGGTCGCTCTACGCCACCAACCGGCTCGTGGATTTTCCCATCCCGAACATCGCTCTCCTGCGCGATGTGAACACCACCTGGATCACGAACAACGCCCGCGCGCTCTGGCTCTACAACTTCACCGGTGCCCGATACGGCTTCGGGTTCTTCGCCTGGGCCAAAGGCGCCACCCGCCGGCTCCACGAAGGCCATCTGAACGACGACGGGGCGCCCTGGGACAAGTTCGACGGCGCCCATTACCAGTGGGAACGCGGTGCGGAGGCCACCCGCGACGGCGTGGCTCCCCTCCTTGGCTTCGAATGGATGGCCGAGGG
The DNA here is from genome assembly GCA_027493615.1 of Verrucomicrobiota bacterium. Taxonomy (GTDB): domain Bacteria; phylum Verrucomicrobiota; class Verrucomicrobiia; order Limisphaerales; family J093; genus DSVZ01. The sequence continues at coordinate 84,812 of JAOSKK010000023.1, read as the reverse complement.
TCGCGACGACTACGACTACGTGTACACCCTCGAACGTCGTCTCGCCCGCGCCCGGCCCGGCCCCGCGACTGAGGCAGCCCGCCAGGCTCTGGCGTATGTCCGTTCCCGTTGTGTCACCGACATCGTCTATCGCGGTGATCCGGCCGAACCGGCGAGCGTCGAAGCGGCGATCAATTGGCGCGATCTGAACGCCTGGCGTGCCCGCATCGCCCAGGCCATCGTTACCCTCGCCGAGTGATGCCGCCCCCGTCGCCTGCCCTGTTCGACGTTGGACGTTGAATGTTGAATGTCCTTGCTGAGTCTCGTTACCTCGACTCCTACCGTCGCACCGTCGCACCGTCGCACCTCCGTTCCGGTCAGAGTCTCGTCACCTCGACTCCTACGGTCCGACTGTCCCACCGTCGCACCGTCGCACTGCCTACATGGTTCCTCTCTGCCTTCCTGACCGTTGTGGTGCGGGCTTCCAGCCTGCACGCGTCCGATCCCTCGGTGCCAGCTTCCAGCCTGCCGACCAACCCTCTCCTGTGGCACTGTGACTTCGAGCAGTCCACCCGCGCTGACGTCGCCCGCGGCAACCCCGACCCCCTCGACCTGTCGGGGGTTATCTTCGTCCCGGACCACCGCGGCCTGGCGCTCCGTCTCGACACCGGCTTCGTCGAATATGCAGCCGCGCAACACATGTCCTCCGCGGAAGGCACCCTGGCTGGTTGGGTATCGCTTGACCCGACCCAGCCCAACCGCGGCCTGCGCACCCTGTTCACGTGGGGCGAACCTTCCGGCGATTCGTTCGCGGTCACGTTTTCAGCCGACGCCCGCGAAGTGCGGGCGCTCATCCGTCCGCGGGTCCGAGCGGCCTCGAGTCTGGCCACGGGTAACATCGACCCTCAGCCCAACACCTGGAATCACCTGGCGGTCACTTGGAGCTACCCGCGACTGTGCATCTTCTGGAACGGTGAACCGGTGGCTGATGCCGAGCTTCGTTCGGTGGTAGGGCGGCCGGCCGCGCGCTTTCGGCTCGGCGCGCGGCCGGCCCAAACCGCCTCGCCCTTCCTGGCTCTTGATGACTTCCGCCTCTACGACCGGGCCTTGAACGAACGAGAATTGTCGGTGCTCACCGGTCTTTATCCCCGACCGCGCCTCGTCCGGGCTGACCTGCTGCAACGGGACTATCAGCATCCGGCGCGCGTGATTCCGTGGGCGGCGCAGCTCCGCGGTGAACTGACGGATCGCCACCAACTCCGACTGGAAGTGCCCGGTCAACCGCCGTTGACCGTCCCCTGGGCCGATGCCCCCGTGTTCGTCCTCGATCAGCCGCTGCCTGTCGGCACCAACACCTTGTCCCTGACCCTGCTGGAAGCCGGCGCCGTCCTGGATCGGGTGACCGACGAAACCGTCTGCCTTCCGTCCTTCTCTCGCCCCTAGCCGCCCGTAGGAGCCGAGGTGACGAGGCTCAGCCTGCCACTCGGGTGGGACGGTGGGACGGTGCGACGGTCGGACCGTAGGAGTCGAGGTCACGAGACTCTGCCATGCCAGCGGCATGGACCAGACCTGCACCGCGGATTCCACGGATTGCACGGATGAACTGCAGGATGGGATGCGGGCCGGCGGCACACCGAGGCGAACCACTCGGTCGCACCGCTGAGCCAGGGACGGTTGCCTTGAGCGTCTGTTTGCGTGTTTAGCGGGCCTGCCCTATGTCCCACCGTTACCCTCCCCCGTTGAACGTTGAACCTTGAACGTTGGATGTTGGATGTTGGACGTTGGACGTTGGACGTTGGATGTTCCTGCTGAGTCTCGTCACCTCGCCTCCTACTGCCGCACCGTCGCACCGTCGCACTGTCCCACCCCCGACTGCCGGCCAGAGTCTCGTCACCTCGCCTCCTACCGTCCCACCGTCCCCCCATGATCATCCGCACCCAGGCCCATCCGCGGGCTGGTCTGATCGGCAACCCTTCCGACGGTTACCACGGCAAGACCATCTCTTTCATCATTCGCAATCTCCGCGCGGAGGTCTGGCTGTGGGAGAGTCCCGAGCTCGAGATCCTGCCCAACACCCGCGACCATTCCTGTTTCGACAGCATCAGCGCCCTGGCGGCCGACGTCCGGCAGCACGGGTACTACGGCGGCATCCGGTTGCTCAAGGCGACGGTCAAACGCTTCTTCGACTACTGCCAGCAGCACGATCTGCCCTTGCACAACCGCAACTTCACCCTCCGTTACCGCTCCGACATCCCCAGTCAGGTTGGGCTGGCCGGTTCAGTGCCATCATCACGGCCTGTCTCCGGGCCCTGATGCAGTTCTTTCAGATCGACATCCCCATGCCCATTCAGCCGGGCCTCATCCTCTCCGTCGAGACCGACGAGCTCGGCATTCCCGCGGGTCTTCAGGACCGGGTGATCCAGGTGTACGAGGGCGTCGTGTACATGGATTTCGACCGGGACTTCATGCGGCAGCATGGTCATGGTCGGTACCAGTCGCTCGATCCGGAGCTCCTGCCGCCGCTCTATGTGGCGTACCGCTCGGAGCTCGCCGAGGGGACGGAGGTCTTTCACAACGACATTCGGGGGCGGTTCAACCGCGGCGAACCCGCGGTCGTGGAGGCAATGAAGTACTGGGCCGCCCTGGCCGACCAGGTCCGTGACTGTCTAGTGCGCCGCGACCTCGGCCCGATCCCCGAGTTGTTGAACCGGAACTTCGACAAGCGTCGCGAGATCTATCAGATCAGCGAGGGGAACCTGCGGATGGTGGAGGCGGCGCGGTCGGTGGGGGCGAGTGCCAAGTTCACCGGCTCGGGTGGCGCCATTGTGGGCACCTACGCGGACGAGAGGATGTACCAGGCGCTCGTGGCCGCCCTGGAACCCCTTGGCATCCGGGTGTTCAAGCCGGTGATCCGCTGAGCCCCCGTAGGAGTCGAGGTGACGAGACTCAGCAATGCCAGCGGCACGGACCACAACTGCACCGCGGATTCCACGGATTGCACGGATGACCTGCAGGATGGGATGCAGGCAGGTTTCCCTTTGGCCTCTATGGGCGCCTTTGGCGGGCCGGCTCATTGTCGCGCCGCTACCGCTTCCTCGTTGAATGTTGAGCGTTGGACGTTGGATGTTGGACGTTGAATGCTCCTGTTGAGTCTCGTTACCTCGCCTCCTACCGTCCCACCGCCCCCATGACTCTCCTGCAGCGAATGGAGGTGGCGCGTCAAGCCGCCAACGAGCGGTTGCGAGGCGAAACACGGAAGCAGCTCGAAGCCGCGCTCGCCGAACTTCTGCCCGGCGCTACGGTGTACCTCTTCGGGTCCCTCCTGAAGCCGTGCCAGTTCAGCGACGTCTCCGACGTCGATCTGGCGCTGGTCGAGGAACCGGCCCACCTCTCGGTGTACCAGCTCACCAGTCTCCTGGCCGAGCGTCTCGGCCGGCCGGTGGATGTCCTGGTCCTCGCCGAGTGCCGCTTCCGCGACCGCATCGTACAGGAAGGCGAACGATGGACGACACCGGGCTGACCATCTTGACGAGTGAACTCGCCGCAGACGTTGAGGTGGCCCGCGAAGCCGCCGAACGTGCCACCCAGCGGCTGCGGGAGTCCAGTTCCGGACACCTCGAGGCCGCCGCCTACGAACTCACCCGCCTCTACAACATCCTCGAGCGGATGTTCGAACGCATCTGCGACGCCTTCGAGAACCACTTCGAGAAGCGCGGCGACTACCATGAGCGACCCCTGCAACGGCTCGCCATCGCGCTTCCCGGCATCCGCCCGGCGTTCATTCCCGCTGCTCACCGGCCGGCCTTGCGTGAACTCAAAGGCTTCCGCCACGTCGTTCGGCACGCCTATGACCTCGCGCTTCGCCCGGACCGTCTGGCCGAGCTGGCGGCAATGGCAGAGCAGGTCACCGCGCTGCTCCCCGCGTGGTGCACCGACTTCGCCCGTCAGGTCCGCCACGAACAAGGCTGGCCGCCCCCGTAGGAGTCGAGGTGACGAGACTCTGCAATGACAGCGGCACGGACGACAACTGCACCGCGGATTCCACGGATTGCACGGATGACCTGCAGGATGGGATGCGGGCAGGTTTCCCTTGGGCCTCTATGGGCGTCTTTGGCGGGCCGGCTCATTGTCGTGCCGCTGCCCTCCCTGTTGAACGTTGAGCGTTGAACGTTGGATGTTGGATGTTGGACGTTGAACGTTCCTCTCCTTCCATGATCCGCAAAGCTGTCATCCCTGCCGCCGGGCTCGGGACGCGTTTCCTGCCCTTCGCCAAGGCACAGCCGAAGGAAATGTTGCCCATCGTCGATCAACCCGTCATCCAGTACGTGGTCGAAGAGGCGGTCGCCGCGGGCATCACCGACATCCTGATGATCATCGGCAAGGGCAAGCGCGCCATTGAAGAGCATTTCGACCGGAACTTCGAACTGGAAGCGGGGCTGGCGGAGAAGAATCGCGAGGACGAACTCGCCGCCATCCGCCGCATCTCGAACCTCGCCGACATCCATTTCGTCTGGCAGAAGGAACTCAACGGCCTCGGCGACGCCGTCCGCCATGCGCGTCACCACGTCAACAACGAACCTTTCCTCCTGTTGCTGGGGGACACGCTGATCCAGTCGCCGACCTCGCTCTGCCGGCGCCTGATGGAAGTCTATGAACGGTACGGCGAGAGCGTGGTGGCCCTTGAGCCGGTGGACCCGGCCAAGGTCGGTTTGTACGGCGTGATTGCCGGCCGGCCCATCGGCGACGGCCTGCATCTGATCGAGGACCTGATCGAGAAGCCGGCGCCCGGCCAGGCGCCGTCGAATCTGGCGATTGCCTCGCGCTACGTGCTGAGCCCGCGCATCTTCGATTACCTGGAACGGACGCCGCGGGGCAAGGCCAACGAGATCCAACTCACGGACGCCATGCGCCTGATGTTGCGTGATGTCGCCATCTATGGCGTGACGCTCGAGGGGAGAAGGCACGACATCGGGAACAAACTCGACTTTCTGAAAACGAATGTCCTGTACGGTCTCGAACGCGAGGATCTGGGTGTGGAGTTCCGCGCCTTCCTCACCGATCTCCTCGCCAACCCGTAACGCCCGGTTGGAGTCTCGTCACCTCGGCTCCTACGGGTAGGCCTTGGACCGTCACCCTTCCCCGTTAAGCGTTGAACGTTGGATGTTGGATGTTGAACGTTGAGCGTTGACCCCTCCTGCAGAGTCTCGTCACCTCGCCTCCTACCGTCTCACCGTCCCACCGTCTCACCGTCCCACCGTCTCACCGTCCCACCGTCTCACCGTCCCACCGTCTCACCGTCCCATGCCCCCGCGCCTCTTCCAGGTCAGCCGTTCCCGACTCGCGGGTGAAGTCAGGCTGAGCGGCGCCAAGAACAGCGCCCTCCGTCTGCTCGCGGCCTCGATTCTGACCGCCGAACCCGTCCGGCTCCGGAACTACCCCCGCGGGCCTGCTCGATGCCCGGGTCCACGTCGAGATGCTCGAGGCTCTCGGCAAGTCGTGTGAGGTCAGTCCCGACGCCATCCGGATCCGCGAAGCCAGGGCGCTCGCAACCCGTCTCGAGTACCCCGGCCGCTCGATCCGCAACACGCTGCTCATCCTCGGTGCCCTGACCGCGCGATTCGGTCGCGGCGCTGTTCCGCTGCCCGGCGGCTGCAAGCTCGGCGAACGCAAGTACGATCTCCACGTCCATGTCCTCGAATCCCTCGGCGCCCGCGTCTGGGAGGAAGGCGACCATCTCTGCGCCGAGGCCCGGGACGGCCGGTTGCGCGGCGCGGAGATCCACCTCGCCCTGCGCTCCACCGGCGCCACCGAAAACGCCATCCTCGCCGCGTCCCTGGCGTGCGGCACGACCCGCCTCTGGAACCCGCACGTCCGCCCCGAGATCCTCGATCTCATCGCGTTCCTGCGGGAGATGGGGGCTCGCATCACGGTGCGCGGGCAGGAATCCATTGTCATCGAGGGCGTCGAGGGCCTGACCGGGGCGCGGCACTGGGTGATCCCGGACAATGTCGAGGCCCTCACCTGGCTGGTCGGCTCGGTGATCACGGGAGGCGACGTTGAGATTGTCAGGTTCCCCTTCGAGCACCTCGAGATTCCGCTGATTCACCTGCGCGAGAGCGGCGCCCGGTTCTTCCGCGGGGACGATCGCATGATTGTTCGCGGCGGCACCTGCTATCCGCTCGACCTGAGCACGGGCCCCTATCCGGGCATCAACTCGGACATGCAACCGTTGCTGGCGGTTTACGGGGCGTTGGCGCAGGGTGAAACGCGGATCACCGACCTCCGCTTCCCCGGGCGATACGGGTATGCGGAGGAGTTGGCGAAGATGGGGCTGCGCCACGAGGTGGTGGGCGACATGCTCCGGATTCACGGCGGCGCGCCGTTAACGGGTGCGGAGGTGAAAGCCCTCGATCTGCGCGCCGGCATCGCGCTGGTGTTGGCCGGGTTGACGGCGGACGGCACGACGACGATTGCCGAGGCCTGGCAGATCGAACGCGGCTACGACCGCTTCCTCGAGAAGATCCAGGCGTTGGGCGGCAAGGTCCTGGCGGACGAGGCATCGTGAGGCCCCCGCGAAACACGCGAACCCCGCGAAAGGGGGCCGGCGTCTACGCAAAGCGCCGCTGGAAGTCGCCGCACTCCAAACGCTGCGCGCGGATCCACGGCGTGCGAGGTCGCGAAGCGTCTGGAGTGCGTCGCGCTTGAGCGCCGCTTTTCGTAACGTGAACGGTGAACGACCAGCCCGGCCGCACGACGGAGCTCCCGCGAAAGGGAGCCGGCGTGTACGAAAAGCGCTGCTGGAAGACCGCGCACTCCAAACGCTCCGCGATCGTCTCGCCGGTGTGCTACTCCCGCTCCTGCTCCTCCTGCTCGCCGCCGCCGGTCCTTCGACGCACGCCGGCACCGTCGCGCACTGGCGCTTCGAACCGACCCCCGGCTTCCTCGCCGACAGCGGCCCACACGGCCTCACGTTGCGCCCTCAAGGCGCCCCTGCAAGCCACGCCCCTCCCCGACGACGGCGCCGGCAGTTCCTTCCCGAAGGCACTCCCTTCCGCATACGACGCCAACGAACAGGCGGCGGTGTTCAGTGGGGAGGACTGGTTCGAGACCGCCGGACCGCCGGGTCTGGCCGGTGCCGACGCCTTCACCGTCGAGGTGCTTTTCAACCCCGGCCGGACCTACCGGACCGCGCACGGCACGACCGGCATGCTGGTCAGTCAATACGCCACGGCCGGCGGGCGCGGCGGCTGGTACCTCGGCACGCGCGACAACCAGCTCCGGTTCGGCCTGTCCCGACCCAACGGCGTCCTCGTTGAAGTGTCGTCCGCGTTCGCCGGCAGCGGGATCGCGCCCAACGCCGACTACTACGCCGCCGCCGTGTTCAGGTCGGGTCGCCTGACCTTTCACCTGCAGAACCTGACCGCGGGCGAGGCACTGCAGACAGTCGAAGCGACTGGTCTCCCCGATCGCTGGCCCGATCCGGACGTGCCGCTCAAGATCGGTTCATTTGACAGCGATCCGTCGGCGTTCCGCTGGCAGGGCTGGGTCGACGAAGTCCGGTTGTCCGATGCCGCGCTGGAACCGGGCGTGCTGTTGGCGCCGTCTCCGGCCTGGCCGCATCGGCCCGTGGTGGATGGCCTCTATCTGCCGGCCTTGGGCTGCGAAGCCCCCGCGATCCTGGTGCCGCGCGACAAGCGGGTGCCGTTTGGCTGGCCGTCGTTCTCGTTGAGTCCCGCCGGTCAACCCGGCTCTGCGCGGCTGACCTGGCCGGCGATGGACCTGCCGCCCGGCGACGACATCCGCCTCCGCCTCACCCTGGCGTTGGATGTGCAGGAAACCAACCGCATCGAAGTCCGGCTGGCCACGAGCGGCACCGTCCTCGGGACCGTCGACTTCATCCGGTCCACCGTGATACAAATCGACGAACTCCGCCTGACCCGCGATCAGGCCGCCCAGGTGCTGGACGAAGGTCTCGAGCTCGTCCGGACGGTGGGGGTGAACCCCTTGCGGCTCTTCGCCCCAACGCCCTCGCCCAAGGCCACCCCGGCGGTGCTTCAACCCCATCTGCTGGTGGCGGGCGCCGACACCGATCCCTGGGACCAGTTCTTCCAGCGATTCCGCGGCCTCGATCTGCTCCAGAACTTCGGCTGGATGGAAGGGTGCGTGCTGGACGGCCTCTACGACCTCGCCCAGGCCTTTCCCGGCGACACCTTCGGCCACACCCTTGTGCGTCACCTGGACCAGTACCTCGTCGGCCCAAACCTGATCGTCGAAAGCTCGACCAGCACGGTGAACGACAACGCCCTGTACGGCGTCCAGGCCACGCTGCCCTTCGCGGTCATCGGCCGGGTTCGACCCGACCACCCGAGCCTCGATCTGGCGACCGAGTTCTGGTGGGACCGCAGCCAGGTCAACGCCCTGCCGGGGCTGGTCGACGAAGGCGCAGGCGCGACCACCGAACCCAACTACACCGTGGCCTACCCGATGCTGGTCATTGCCCGACAGCGGGGGGACCTGGCCCTCGAACACCTCGGCATGGACCAGTACCGGATCCGTCGGCCCGCGGTGGTGGACGACGAGGGCGATATCTGGCGCGGCTACCGTCACGACACCGGCGTGCGGACCTTCGAAAACTGGGCCCGCGGCGTGGCGTGGTACTATCTCGGCCTCATGCGCGGCCTGGTTGAAATCCGCGATCGCGACGACCTCGATGACCTCCACGCAGAGGCCCTCCGCGTCATGGAGTTCGTGCTGCGCTACCAGCAGCCCGACGGTCTCTGGCGCAACTTCCTGCACGACGACACCCACACCGTCGATACTTCGGGCTCGGCCGGCATCGCGGCGGCCCTTGCCCTCGGCTACGGGCTGGGGCTCTACCCCGAGGCGGCCCGGGAAGGGGCTCTCCGCGCCCGGGATGGACTCCGAGCGCACCTGACGCCCGACGGTCTCCTCGCGCACGCGGCACCGGGCAACCGCTCCGGCGATGGCGCCAGCACCCGCCGGGTGATCTACCCGCCCGGAATGGGGATGGCGGCCCAACTCATCGCCGCGCTTGAACAGCCCACGTTCACCGCGTGGCGTCGCCAGCACTTCACCGCCGCAGAACAGGCGGACCCGGAGGTGAGCGGGCCCCTGGCCAGCCCGGCCCTCGATGGCGTGCCGAACCTGCTGAAGTACGCCCTTGACCTGCCGCCTCGGGTGCCGGTGTCGGGTCCCGTTCTCCTGCTCGCGAGCGGTCGCGACGCCGCCGGCCGACTGGAACTCCGGTACGACCGGCTGCGCGGCGCGCACGACGTGGCGTTCGTCCTCGAGTCTTCGCTTGACCTGAAGAACTGGCAGCCCGACCGCGCCTTCCCCGTGGCCTCTCGCACGGAGCTCCTCTCCGACCGCCTCGAACGGGTCCACCTCATCCCGTCGCCGGTCGGCGATCCCGGGGCCAACCGCTTCTTCCGGCTACGACTCGAGTCTCTCGCCACCCGCGGAACGATCCGGAGAGGCCAACCGCGGACGAAAAGCGCTGCTGGAAGACCGCGCACTCCAAACGCTCCGCGCCTGCGCCGGGGTGTGGAGGTCGCGAAGCGTGTGGAGTGCGCCGCGCTTGAGCGCCGCTTTTCGTAACGTGAACGGCGAGCGAACAGTGCGGCTGCACGACGTAGCCCCCCGCGAACCACGCGAAGTGCGCGAAAGGGAGGCGGTGCATACGAAAAGCGCTGCTGGAAGACCGCGCACTCCAAACGCTCCGCGAGATGCGGACGCGATCAAGCCATCATGAGCTCCAAGGCGTTGGCTGACCCGCAGGGCGCAATTGCCGGCGGTGCCGGCAGTTACCGTCTGAGGACTCTGCTTTCCGATCTTCGGAGCGAGATCAAGACCTCTGGTGGCGGAAATCTCCTCGGGATATTGGTGACCGTACTTTTCAGCTCCCGGTTCCATCTGATAGCCCTTTACCGCATCGCACGATACGCCAGCCTGAACCGCCTGAACCCGCTCTGCGTGCCTCTCAAGTGGCTGCAGTTCGTCTTGACGGCCAGCGAGATTTCACCGCACGCACTCGTGGGGTTGCGCGTCCGGTTCCCGCATCCGACTGGGATCGTGATCGGGGAGGGGGTTGTCATTGAGGACGAAGCCTGGGTCTTTCAGCAGGTGACGCTGGGCAGTCACGGTCGGTCTGCGGAACGCAAGGAATACCCCGTAGTGGGTCGAGGGGCTCGGCTCTATGCCGGCGTGCGGGTCATTGGCGGGGTGAGGGTAGGAGAAATGGCCACGGTGGGGGCCAATGCCGTGGTGTTGGATAGCATTCCGGACGGCGCCACGGCCGTGGGTGTGCCGGCCCGGGTCTTGAAGAAGTGAGATCTCGCGCTGCGGCCGAGGGGCGGGCGTCCTTTGTCCATGACGCCCTGCGACTGATCACCAACCGTTTCCTGGTGATGATGGTCAGTTTCTGCACCGGAGTGGTCTTGGCCAGGTCCTTGGGCGCGGAAGGGCGCGGGCTGATCGCTGCGGTGCTGGTCTACCCCATGATGTTCCTGAGTCTCACGGAGATGGGTGTGCGCCAGTCCGCTGTGTTCTACTTGGGCAAGCAACTGTACACCGATCAGCAGGTGGTGGGGGCCGTTAGTACCCTGATCTTGGTCACGGGAACCGTGGGCGCTCTGGTGGTTGCCGGTATCCTCCTGGTGACAGGGAATGAGGGTTTCACGCCTCTAATGGTCGTGCTTGCGGTCGCGAGTATCCCTCTGACCTTGGTGAAGGACTACTCCTCGGGGATCATGCTGGGCAAGCGCCTGGTCGGCCAGTTTGCCAAAGTTCAGAGAATGGCGGAGGTCCAGAGGCTGCTCATGGTCGTACTCTTGGTGTGGTGGTTGGCCCTGGGAGTGGTGGGTGCCTTAACCGCGGGGTTACTGGCCAGCCTCCTGGTCGCCTCTTACGCCCTTTGGCGGGTGTCGCAGATCGCTCCACTCCGACCCAACGCGGACTGGCCGGTGATCCGCGCGCTCCTGACGAAAGGCGTGGTCTACGCCGTCGCGCTTTTCGTGCTGACCCTCAACTACAAGGTCGATATCGCCTTGATGGAGCGTCTCAGCAGCGTCTCCGAGATCGGCATCTACACCATCGCCGTGGGCGTGGCTCAGCTTACCTGGGCCCTGCCCCAGAGCATCACCACCGCGCTCTTCTCGCACAGCGCTACCGCCAAGGATGAAAAGGCCTTTTCGCGCAAGGTGGCCCGTCTCTTCCGGGTCACGGTCGTTATCTCGTTGCTGCTCGTGACGCTGCTTGCCGTTGCCGCTCCCATTCTGATCCCCTTGATTTACGGCGAGGAATTCAGGTCCAGCGTTCGGCCTTTGCACCTGCTCCTGCCCGGGGTCTTTTGCCTCTTGGCCTTGAAAGTCCTGGAACATGGACCTCGCCGGCCGGGGTCGTCCGAACGTCTCCCTATGGATCACGGTGCCCGCCTTGCTGGTCAACGTAGGGCTCAACCTCTATCTGCTCCCACGCTACGGAGCTCGGGGTGCCTCCGTCGCCTCCTCGATCTCTTACGCGTTAGCAGGGGCGGGTTTGATGGGGCTGTACTCCCGGGTGACCGGTGTTCGGTTGACCGAGCTGTGGCGCTACCAGTCCTCGGATTTCGATTTCATCCCACGCCTCGTTCCTGCCCGTCTGCGGAGCCGCTTCCAGCCCAAGCGTGGCTGAGCGACGCTGTCCTCGAACGGCCTGCCAGGCCTGGGATCTCCTTTGTGGTCAAGTCACCCCGTTGTGGTGCAGGCGTCCCGCCTGCCGCGACTGCTCGCTGGTGGTGCAGGCGTCCCGCCTGCCGCGGCGTTTGTGGTGCGGGCGGCTCGCCTGCACTCCCGGGGCGTCTCGCCTCCCAACCTCCCGCAAGCTCCAGGGCGCCGGCATCCCCCTTCACCCAGCCGGCCTTTGTCCGGCCGCACCGCCATCGTGGCGCAGATCGTGCTCAAATTCTGTCCCGAAACGATGTGCCCGAGACGACAACAGCAGGCCGGAGGCCCGCACCGCACCCTGTGCTTCAAGAAGCACACCTCCGGATGCCGCTCGGGAGATCTGCCGTGGTCCCGGGTCAATCCCCAACCCCGACAGACCCAGATCTGCCTGCCGTTTGCGCCAACCGATTTGCTCACGGCGTCCCCTTGCACCACTTTCGCCGATGATCGGAGTTGAGCTGCACCCGCCACCCGTCCGCCCCTGCGATCGCCGGGGTCGGTTCAGGCTTCTCGCCCTACTGTTCGCCGTTACCTCAGCGGCCGCCTCCTCGGGCCACACCCAAACCCTCTCCGTCGACTACTTCGGCACGGGTACCAACCGCTTCGGTATCGAGTTCGTTGAGATCGGGGATCCGGGGAATCCGCAAGACGGTCTCGTTCGGTTTATGACCCAAAGACCCGAGGGGGTTGGCGCAGTTGGATACGTGTACAGGATGGCAAAACATGAAACCTCAAAAGGCTCGGTCAAGGAGGTGAATGGGATTGGGGAACTGTTCATCACACATAACAACCAAGAGTCAACATACCCTCCTTGGAGCGACAGGAAGCCGGCGACCAATATGACCTTCTACGAGATAGCCCGTTTCATTAACTGGCTGAACCTCGTCGTGGGCTACCCACCCGCCTATAGGTTCTCCGAGAGTGGCGATTGGCAACTATGGGATATGGAGGATTCGTGGCGTCTTGACCGGTTGAATCGCTACCGTCATGGCGGTGCTCTCTACTTTTTAGCAAGTGTCGACGAGTGGCACAAGGCGGCGTATTGGGATCAAATGGCACGTCGTTATTGGCTCTATCCGACCGGAAGTGACAATCCGCCATTGCCAGTCCCTGAGGGCACAAACGAAGGAACGGCGGTGTATATGCAGCCGGTTGATCAAGGGCCGGCTGATGTGGACTCGGCTGGTGGTCTCAGCCCATATGGTGTCATGGGCATGGGCGGCAATCTGTGGGAGTTCTTGGAAACTGCGCAGCACGTGCCTAACGACGCCGTGACGGAGTTGTTGCTAATTCGTGGCGGAAGATGGTATCAGGGGCCGGATCGGCTTGCGGCTACGGGAACCGACCAGGGGAGGCCATGGGATGGGAACAACGATAGCACCACATTCCGGATTGCTGCCCTTCCTCCTTTGATGGGCGACTCAGACGGCGATGGGGTGGGCGATCGGGGAGGAGAGGATAGCAGGGACCGATCCACAGAGTGCGGCCGACCGGGTGCACATGACTGTGCTGGTATCGGAGGGGGACATTGAGGTGCGATTTCCCACGATTGCGGCACCCCGGTATGGCTACTTGGACTCCTACCGGTATTATGCGCTGGAGGTCGCGGCGGGTATGCCGGCTGAGGTGTGGACAGCGGTCCCTGGCTACGAGCGAGTCCTGGGAGAGGGGCAGGAGGTGCGGTATCGGGAACCGGCAGCAGCCGATGAAGCTAGGTATTTCCGGCTGCGGATCTGGCTGGAGGCGCGGTTGCTGGACACGCAGCCGGTTCGAGGTGAGTTGTCGGCGGACTCCTTCGGCGAAGGAGAGCACGCATTCACAGTCGATTTTGTGACCGTCCGGGACGAGGGCAACGCACACGATGTATCTGCCGGGCCTTACCCCATGGGGGAGTGGTTTATCCTTACCGTATCGGCAAATTCGAGGTCTCCGAGGACATGGTGTCCAAGGCCAACACCCTGGGAGGCCTGGGCCTGTCCTTTTCGAGAGTGGGCACGAATAAGCCGGTGACGATGATGACGTTTCTCCAGGTGGCACGCTTCGTGAACTGGCTCAACACCAGTAGGGGCTTTCCGCCGGCCTACAACCTTAACGAGCGGGGGGCTTGGGGCCTCTGGTCACTGGAGGAAGCATGGACCGACGGCGGCCTGAACCAGTACCGGCATCGGGATGCGATGTACTTTGTCCCCAGTGCGGACGAGTGGTACAAGGCGGCGTATTTCAATGGTCAGCGTTACTACACCTACCCCACCGGCGGTGACCAGGAGCCGCTGCCTCTGGCGGCAGGGCGAAGAGGAGGATCGGTGGTTTACCGCCAGCCATCCACAGCCATGCCGGCCGATGTGGACCAGGCCGGTGGGCTAAGCCACTACGGCACCATGGGCCAGGCCGGAAACGTGGCGGAATGGGTTGACACTGCCATCGATGGCTTCAACCACGCTACGGACAAGCTGCTACAAGTCCGAGGTGGAAGTTGGACTGCGAACCGTACGAGGATACTGGGATCGACCAACAGCAGCACTCGCCCCACGGGAGGCGGCACGTCGACGAGTACCGGGTTCCGGATCGCGTCACGTCTGCCGCCAGAGCCGTGAGTGCTGAACCGTCCTCCGTGTCAGTCGCGGCTCCGGTGTGTCGTTCTGAGGTGACTGCCTGGATGCCCGAGGACGGGAGACGCGATGTCGGGCAGAGCATGAAGCCGGGAGCCTTGGCCCCGCAAGACGAACCACGGTCGAGACGCCTGAAGGTGCTCTACCTCATCTCCCCAAGCGGGAAGGGGATGGGAGGGCACAACCACTCCTTCCGGACCACCGTGCAGACGCTGGGTGGGCATCTTGAGGCGGTGGGTGTCACGGTAGGGACGATAACCTCCCCCGTCCACGCGGTGCCCGGACAGCGTGTTCATCTGCTGGCTGCCCGGTCGTCGGCCTTCCTGGACCGGTTGCGAATCTGGCCTGAGCTGCTGCGGTTGGCCAGACAGGAGCAGCCGGATGTCGTCCACGCCTTTGACCCGAACTCCTTTTTCTTCGGCAGACGTCTGGCGCTGGCGCTTGGTTGTGCGGCCGTGCTTACGAAGTGCGGCGGCCCCAACCCGGCGAAGTACTTCCCGGTTCCGGATGATCTCGTGGTCTTCAGCGAGGAAGACTTGGGATACTTCCGGTGTCATCGTCGCTTCCAGACCACTCGGCTGCACCTGATACCTAACCGCGTCCGAGCCATCGAACCGGACCCGGGCCTATTGAACGCGCTGTCGGCGCTTCTGCCTGATGACGGTCCGGTTCTCCTGCGCATCGCCCGACTGGGGCCGTTTCACGAGGAGAGCGTCCTCCAGACAACCCGCCTGGCTCATCGCCTGCGACAGGACGGGCACAAGGTTCGCCTGCTACTGATCGGTTTCGCGGAGCATCCCGGCACCCATCGGCGGGTGCAACAGGCGCTCGGTCCGGGCGATTGCCTGCTCACCGAGCCGCCCTTCACGGTGAATGCCAGCCGGTTGGTCGATGTGGGAGATCTCGTCGTCGGCACAGGACGGTCGTTGATGGAAGCCGCGAGCCGGGGTCGGATTCTTTTGGCGCCTATACAGGGCGGTGAGATACCGGTGCTCCTGACCTCTGAGAACTGGCGGCACCTCTTCCGGACTAACTTCTCCCAGCGCAGTACGATTCCGGGCTATTGCGAGGACGACAACTATCGGGAGATACGGCGGGCGCTCGCGGAGCCGGCCCAGACTGAGGCACTCCGGCGGTTGGCGCGCAGCTTGTTCGAGGAGCACTTCTCGATCGAGTCGGCCGTGCCGCGTTATCTGGACCTCTATCATCACGCCTTGAGCCATCGAACCCGTCGCTGGCTGGACCTTGGCCGTCAGTGGTTGGACCTGTTCCTGCGTCAGGCGCTGGCGCGGCGGCCACCTCCGTGCCGGGAAGCACCCGGCGAGTGATCGTCGTTGCTGGCTCCCGCCGCCTTGTCGGTTTGCGCCACGCCACGTCAGTCTGCCGCGTGCGTCACGTCCGCCTGCCATGCCTCGTCCCGGGCGAGGACCGGGGCAAGGACTCCGTGGTGAGCGAGCCTTTCGCCTATGACCGCCTTTAGTGCGCTGCGAACTCTCTATCTCCCTGCCTTCGTCAAACGGGTGAGAACTCTGGGCTTCCTCCCCACGGCACGGGAGTTGGCAGCCTACTACCGTCGCTACGTGGGTCTGGTGCGCGGACTGGGTGCCACCCCGGAGACGCGTTACCGGCTGGAGGTCTTGAAGGAGTATCTCCGCTTTGTCAAGTATCTGCCTGACCCGCCGGAACATCCGATGCTGGACTATGTACCGAGCTGGTTCGGCAAACACTATCTCGCACGGAGGACCAACCCACCGAGCCAGAAGGACATCCTCGTCAACAAGATCCGCTTTTACCAGTACATGGCGGAACAAGGGATTGCCTGTCCACGGACATTCTTTTTATAGCCACCAGGGGCGGTTCTACGATCTCGCCGGGCGGCCCTGCGACGTCGCGCAATATGACGGCCAAACCTTCTTCGTGAAGACCATCGGGGGTTCCGAGGGGATTGGCGCGGACATCATCTGCTTCCGGCCTCCGGGAGACCGCCGTGCGGAAGACCTGCTCTACCAGGAACTGCTGGTACCTCATCGCGCCCTGGCCGCCATCTCACCGGTGCGGGCCATGCCAACACTGCGCGTCAACAGCTACTTCACTAAAGGCGGCAGGGTGGAGATCCTGTCTGCCCTGATCAAGTTTGCGGGTCCCGGGGCCGTTGCGGACAACATGGCAGCTGGTGCCATCGGGGTCGGCATTGATCCCCTGGAGGGACGGTTGCATGCCGAGGGGGTTTCGAAGCAGGGTCGGCGCACGTCCGAGGGTCGTGCCATCACCGCGCACCCGATCAGCGGGATTCCCTTTGAAGGTTTCCAGGTGCCCTGTTGGCACGAATGCGTCGCTTTGCTGGATCGGCTCCATCCCTTGTTTCCCAATCTCCGTGCTATCGGCTGGGATCTGGCTGTGACCGAAGCGGGTCCGGTGGTTATCGAAGGCAATTCCGTCGGCGCTTTGCTCTTCGAGCAGGTGTTCTCACGTCCTTTCTTCGGCACCACATACGTGCAGGAAAACCTGGGGGAGCTGCGGGGGCGGCCGCTTCCATGCGTGGACGGTGAGGGAGCTCTGCTTTTGGCCGACAACGTCAGACTGTAAATGGGCGACCCAACTGCTGCCAAGGAAGCGGCCAAGTCAAGATCCTGGTCGTGCATGACAGCAGGGGGGTGGGGCCAGGACGGAACGGCTCTCGAGGCACGCCTGGGGCTTTCTCCGAGCTCGCCTTTCCGCGCGTCTTGCGCCAGAGCCTGAAGCGATCGCAACGGGCTCGAAGATCCAAGGATTGGCGCGCGACACATCGTGAACCCTATCCTCCATGCGTTCCTGCCTGTCGTTACCGCCTACTACCTCAAGCGGCACGGCGGGATTTGGGGCCTGAAGCGGCTGATTTTTGGCCGGGATGACCGTCCACTGGCGCAGCATGCCTACTATTACTATCTAGCGCGGTACGGCTCGTGGATCGGACACAACTCGCGCTTGGCGGGTCCGGTCTGCTTCCCCACGGCATGTTTGGGATCTTTATCTCGAGCCAGGCGGTGATCGGCAGAAACTGCACGCTCTTTCAGCAGGTCACGATTGGGTCCAATACGCTTCGGGGTACCCGACGACCAGGCTCGCCAGTTGTAGGTGACAACGTCCTGGTCGGGGCCGGGGCGAAAGTGATTGGTCACGTCCGTGTGGGAGACAACTCCCGCATCGGGGCCAACGCGGTGGTGTACGATGACGTACCCCCGCACAGTGTGGTGGTTTTAGAGCGCTACGCGGGTGATCCAGAAGGCCAATCTAGACAACCGACACTTTGTGCGACGCGGGGGGGCGCTGGTTTAGCTTCCAAGACGGCGAATGGAAGCTCGAGACCGACGAACAGGCAGGCGATCTCATAGCTGGCGAGGACGAAGTTGGTGTGTGAACCTTCGTCAATGGGGCTGGGTAGCTGAGGTCTGAAGGCCACTTGTGGGAGCGTTCTTCCTATTCCATGGCACAGCCCACCTGAACGCGGAGGGTCCTCGACGGGTGTTTGCCCGCAAGGGCTTTGCCGAGCCTCGCGTCTGTTCGCTGGGTCCTTGGACACTCTGGCACTACGCGAAGCAGTTGGTGCGGGAACCGAGCTTCAGAGAGCGCCCGGACGGATCCGCCATGTATGCCGTGGGCACTCCGGTCTACCGCGGGTTTCCTACGCGGTGACTCTGGATCGGCTGCTCGCTGAGGTCGTATCCGGTCAATTCGACCAGTCGGCGTTACGAGGGAACTTTGCCCTGCTCATCTGGATCAACGGTCGTCTGAGCCTGCTGACGGACGCGCTCGGTGTGTGTCATGTCTTCACCGACCGCGAACACAACCGGTTCTCGACTTCCTTCCTCGCGTTGCTGGCTTCTTTCCCCGAAAGGCAGCGGTTGGATCGACTCGCCGTACTCGAGAAGCTGGCGACCGGCTATGTGGTGGGACCGGATACGATCATCCAGGGCATCCAGCGGCTCACGCCCGTGACGCGGCAGACGGTGCGGGTGCCGGATCTGGAGGTGATACCACCTCGGGTGCCGGCTTGGAGCCTGGCCTCCACGCGCGCTTCCTTGGCCGACTGCCTGGTTGAGCACACCGGGCGGTTGCGGCAGTACTTTACCGACATCGCGCCGCTGGGCCGCGACCTGGGGGTCGATCTCGGGCTGTCGTCGGGGTACGACAGCCGGCTGCTGGCCTTGCTGGCGCGGCCGGTGTTCCCCAATCTGTCACTGCACACCCATTGGGTGCGCGGGGTGCACGACGCCGAGAAGGCGCGCGCCGAAGCGTTGGCCCGGGCCCTGAGACTGGAGCTGCGTGTCCATCCGGAGCCCGTGTTTGAATCGCTGCCCGCGGAGGAACTGGAGGCGGCGCTGCTGGACGGGCTCTACTACTACGATGCCCGGGCGGGCGACAACTCAGGTGCTTACAGCACCACCTACACACGTCGTTACAAGACGCTCACGCTCGCCGACCGGCGGCTGCGTCTCAACGGCGAGGGCGGGAGATCTACCGGAACTACTACCACACCGCGCGGTCGCGCCTGAATTTCCCGGCTTGGATGCGGAACCGTCTCTACTACGGGTCCGCCCCGCTGGCTCTCGCGGGCACCGGCCTGGAGACCGAGATGACGAGGCACATTGTGCAGAAGCTCTCCGCCCGACTGGGTCTCGATATGGGCGGGACCGTGGACCTGACCGCCACCCGGGTCTATTACGGTGAAGTACGCCTCCCGGAATGCGAGGGCGTGTTGGCCAACGCCGACATGCAGGTGGCGCATTTCCTAATGCCCTTCGCCGAACCGGATCTCCAGCGGTCGGCTTATGGCCTCACGCCGCACATCGGCGTGGCCGGCCATTTTCAGGGCGAGTTGATCCGGAGACTGGACCCGGCGATAGCCGCCTTGCCATCGCACTACGGCTTTCCGATCTCGGGCGAGACCCTGCGGCATCGGGCTCGGGCGGCCGTCCGCGGCTATGTGCCGGACACGTTTTGGCTCCGGCGAAAGGCGCGGCGGTTTGCGGATCCGGCGTTTGGCCGGGCCAGCGTCGAGGGCTATCGCCAGGCGCGTGACCGGAGCCGGGTATTGCGGGAGGGCGAAGAGGCGTTGCGTGCGTACGTGCCGGGCTTCGACCTCAATGCAGCGGTGCGGGAGGCACCCGCCAAGGCCACGGCCGTCTTTCTGGGTGCGTTTTTGCGCGAGTTCGCGAGCGGCCTGGCGGCCGACTGACACCGTGCCCAGTCGTTCCTCACCCTGCTGTTGTGGTGCAGGCATCCTGCCTGCGCCCGGGCTGCAGGCAAGATGCCTGCACCACAACGGTCTCCGAGCCCATGACACACACGACGCCCTCCGCCGGCAAACGCCACCCTTTGGCCCGGCTCCTGCCGGCTTCGGTCCGGCAATGGTACCGCCGCGTCGTCAACCTGACCGAGTGGGAGATCGCGCGTCGGCGCCGCCGTGATCCCTATGCGGACGAACCACCGGATTATGTCGCCCCGGGCAGCCGCTTCACACTCGGGATCCTCCGCGAGTTCATGCACTACCACAAGTGGTACGTGGCCGCCTGCCGGGAACTGGGCGTCTCCTATCGGCTCCTGGACCTCTCGGCCAACGATTGGAACGAGCGGATTCACCAGTCCGCCTGCGACGCCTTTCTAGCCTGGCCTTCCGTTGGTCGACGTGCTTGGCGCGAGCTTTTCGACGACCGGTTGCGCCTCATGGAGTTCGAGCTGGGGCTCTACGTGTACCCATCCTACCGGGAAACCTGGCTGTACGAGAACAAGCGCCGCACGCGGGACTGGTTGCTCACCAAGGCCTTGCCGCATCCCAGGACCTGGATCTTCTACGAACGCAGGCCGGCCTTGGAGTTTGTCGCGAACACCGAGCTGCCGATTGTGGCCAAGACCTGCCTCGGGGCTGCACATAGCGGCGTCTGGATCATCCGCGATCGGGCCGAGCTTCGGCGGTTGGTTCTCCGGGCCCTCAACCGGGGCCTGCTCGCTCGTGGACGGCACCAGTCCGAAGCCGAGGCCGGCTCCATCATCCTCCAGCAGTACCTGCCCGACGTAAGGGAATGGCGGTTGGTCCGGATCGGTGACTCGTACTTCGGCCACCCCAAGGGACGCGTGGGGGACTTCCACAGCGGCTCGGGCAAGGTCGAGTGGGATCCCCCTGAGCCCCGTCATCTGGATTTTCTCAAGTACGTGACGGACTTGGGGGGCTTCACGAGCATGGACGTCGACGTGTTCGAAACCCGGGACGGGTTGCTCCTGGTCAACGAACTCCAAACGGTTTTCGGGGCCGGCTTTTCTGTTGACCAGACCCGGATCAACGGGGAGGCGGGCCGATTCGCCCGTGATCCCGACAAAGGTGGTTGGTGTTTTCAAGCGGGAGATTATGCGCGTAACGCGTGTGCCAACGCACGGGTGCTACACGTGGTCGCAGAGCTGTCTCGCCGCTGTGGGTTATAAAAGGGCCAGGCGAGTGCGAAAGGGCACCATTCTCGTCGGGCAAGCGGCGCAACCACTTCGAGGACACGAGCGCACTATTGCCCGGCCGCGGGTGGCGAGGCGTAGCCCGGCAGGTTGTTTGCCCGCGTTGGTCCGTCCTGTTCTTCACTGATCTACCATGCCCGTAAAGCCCTCCCTACCTCCTGTGGCCGCACGACTCGCATCACCCCTTCACTGGGTTGTTACGCTCCTGCTAAGCGGCTTCCTGCTCAGCACGAGCATTGCGCAAGCGTTGGAAAACCAGCGTGTGCTTTGGGCGGGGTATGCATGCTTTGGCCTGATGGCAGCAATCGTGGTGGCTAAACTGATTCGCGGTGGCGTCGTGTTCGCGCCTGAAGTTGCGCTCTATTGGGTCTTTGTAGCTTGGTCAGTTGCCACGGGATTGGTGGTTCATATCGACTCGACATTGTTCTTTAACGGCGTGGAACGTGTCGTCCAAGTTGGGATTCTCATGTCGGTGGTGGCCGCCTACACCGCATCGGCGCGCAGTCCGGAGGCTGCCTTTCTCGCCCAACTTGTATTGGCGCTCGTGCTCGTGGGATACGGCTTCGTCAGCGGGGACTTTAGCATGGCGACCGAAATGACCGAGCGCGGAAACCGCGTGGTGGGAACGCGGGCGGCATCACTCACCAGCAATGCGAACTCCTTGGGAATGATTTGCTTCTGGGCGATTACAAGCCTTGCTTTGGCGGGCGCACCTGCACGGCGGCGGCCCCTACGAATTGCGGCGATGATCCTGGTGGTGCCTCTGTTGGCGGGCTTGACGCTCTCGGCTTCTCGGAAGGCCTTCTTGATCGTCTTCGTCTTCGCGGTTGCGTGGCTGTGGTTCTGCTATCGACGTTTCCTTTTGCGGAACGTGCGGGTGTTCATCGGGGTGGCCATTCTGATGGTGGTCGGTTACCTTTTCGCAAGATTCGCTCTGGAAGGAACGATGCTGGGACACCGCTTGAGCACGGCTGCCGCGGCGACGGGAGAGCGAGATGCCAGTACCGCAAGCCGGCTATTCTTCTACGTGGACGGGCTGCAAATCCTCGCGAGTCGCCCCCTTACGGGAGTCGGGTTGTCGCAGTTCCAGGCACACTCGGAGTTCGGACTCTACGCCCACAGCCAGTACATGGAGATTCTCGCAAACACCGGGCCAGTGGGAGCGTTGCTGTACTTCACAACCTACGTCCTGGCGTGGCGAAGACTGGCGTATGTTTACGCGCGCGCCCCTGATCCCCAAATGCGGTACCTCGCGGGCCTTTGTCTGGCGGTCTTGTTCAGCTACGTCATTGTAGGTTTCGTCCTTGTTCAGTATACGAGTTTTGGGAGCATCGCATTATTTGGGAGCCTCGTAGGCTTTAGCTATGGAGCTGCGCGCCGGATTCGTACCCAGGCTCCGCCGTTGACGGGGGGAATGCCATATCCCCGCCCTCTCGCATACACAGGACGGCGGCGTGTGCCAGCCTGTTGAGTGTGTCGCGCTTTGGCTGCAGGAGACGGGCTGCAATTCCCCGTGTGTGACCCCGAATCGTGCCGACTCAATAATCAGATAGGACGCCATATCCAGCGCATTCTTCACTCGCACTCGTTCTAACTCATAACTAACCTCACGCTCCAAGAACCACGAATGACTCCTTGAGTCATCGCATGAGACCCATATTTGCTATGACTGATTACTCCAAGTTGCTCCCGGCAGCACTGTTCGCGTACACAAATAGTTGGCTTGCTCTACTCAAAGCCCTGTCCCCGATTCCAAGGACGCTGCGCGCGCTCCTTGGCCTCGGTTTGGCTACGACTGTGGCAAGGGGAGAGGTGAGCTGGGAGAGCTTCGGAGAGGGTACAAACAAGTTTACAATCCAGTTCGTTACGGTTGGAGCGCCCGGGAATAGTGACGATCCCGCTGGTGTTCCGTACCCGATGGGAGGCGTGAGCTATGGCTACCGTATTGGGACGTATGAGGTGTCGGAGGCTATGATGGCTCTTGCTAACACATTGGGGGACCTGGGCATCACGTTCTCAAGCGCCGGAGGTAAGCAGCCGGCGACCATGGTAACTTTTTACGAGGTAGCGCGTTTTGTGAACTGGCTGAACACAAGCAGGGGTATCCACCTGCATATAGGTTCAATGACAAAGGTGAGTGGCTGCTTTGGTCGCCGGACGAGGCGTGGAGGCTGGACGGGTTCAACCTCTACCGACACAAGGACGCGTTCTTTTTCTTACCGAGTGCAGATGAATGGTATAAGGCGGCATACTTCAACGGCACAAACTACTACCGATATGCAACCGGCAGCAACCGAACACCGGTACCGGTGCCAAGTGGAACCGAGCCAGGGACCACAGTGTACAACCAACCCGAGGATGCTGGCCCGGCGCCAGTCGACGAGGCCGGAGGCCTTAGTCCCTCAGGGACCATGGCTCAGGGAGGTAATGTCTGGGAGTGGATCGAGACCGCGTACGATGGTGTCAACGATGCTACCGACGAGTTGTTGCAGATCCGTGGGGGACGTTGGGCGGCAGGACTCTCCTCGATCCGAGCTGCCAGCTGCAATGCAGGCCGTCCGTGGAGTGGCGTAACCGCTACCACGGGCTTCCGGGTGGCCGCAAGGCTGTCAGGTGGGACGCCCATGGCACCGGAATTGACTTTGCGGCCAGACCCGGATGGGAGGGGACTCGAACTCTCTTGGGTGTCTCAGACGGGCGTTGAGTATGACCTTGAACGGTCGGCTTCTCCGGCGGGTGGTTTCATCACGTTTGATACGTTGTCTGGCACAGGCGGGGTGCTGCGCTACGTGTTTCGCCCGATGCAGGAGGGGGAGGCGTTCTACCGGGTGGTGGCCGTGAGGATTGGGCTCTAACGCCGACCGCGGAGGAGTGGCGGGACTGCGCTCCGGCCGCCACGCGACTCTTCTTCCCAGATGGACAGCTTGGTGGTGCAGGCATCTTGCCTGCTGACGGGTGCAGGGTGGAAGCCCGCACCACAGGATCCAGCACCGCCGCGGGCAGGCAAGATGCCTGCACCACAACGACGCGCCCGCCGGCACAGACGCAGGCGCGCGTACCCCAACCAACCTCGGAGGACCTTTGAGCTCGCATTTCGAGGCGGCTAGCGCGCCCACCGACGGCTGGGTTCTGGTCAGCAGCCACTACGTCAACGCGTGGGGTTTGGTAGATTTGATCGGCGCCACGGGTTGGTCGGGGCGGATCATCTGCCTGCGGCGGGCGAGCGAGCCCGCGGTGCTCATGAGCCTCTATGGCCGCGGCGTGGAGGTTTGGGAGGTCCCGGACGAGGGAAATCTTATCGATCACCTCGCCCGGCGCGTCCCGCTCGAGGATCGGAAGTGGTTGTTCTCCACCGAAGAACGGTCCGTGGAGGAGATCCGGGCCGCCCGGGGGCATCCGTGGCTGGCCAGTGCGATCTGTCATCCCGGTCCGGATTGCCGTCTGGACGAGATCCTGGACCGCTATTTGTTTTATGATCTGATCGCGACCAAGGGTTTCGGCGAGGTGCCGCGGACCGTGACCGCTGACCGTGACCCGTTCGCGGAGTTTGGCGAGCAATTCTACTTCCGCTACCGGCGCACCTGGGTGCGGGGTCGTCGGACCCCCCTCAACCGGTTCATCCGCGGACGCGCGGAGTGGGACGCCATGCGGCGCGAGGGCGAGCGTCTGGGCTATGGGCCGGCCGATTGGTGTTACCAGGAGGCCCTCAGCCTGGCGCCGGGCGACAATGTGTCGGTGTGTGGTTGGCATGACGCCACCGATCCCCGTTACGTGGCTACCCACAAGGTCCTCCAGTTCCCCGATCGCCAGGGGAACGGGGATGTCGTTGAGCTGATCCCGTTGTTGCCCGAGCTGGCCACGACGACCCGGAGGCTCCTGGACGAGCTGCAGTTCACGGGTCCGTTCGAGCTCGAGTTCGTTCGGGACAGTCGTACAGGAAGGTATTGTCTCATCGAGCTGAATCCGCGGTTCTGGATGCAGCATCCTCTGACGGGCGGGAACCTCGGCCAGGCCCTGGTGCGACGCTATCTCGGGTTGTCAGGCGACGCGGTCTCCAACGGGCCGCCGCCGCTCTACTGGGTGAACACGACGGTGGCGTTGAACCGGCTGTTGCGATTGGATTTTCGGGGCTGGCGGTACTTCCGGGATCCGCGGGCGATCCGGGTGCCGCCCGTGGGGGTGATGCTTCGGTGGTTGCCGCGGTTTGCTGTCAATCTCGTCTACCGCAAACTGCGGCGGTGAGGGGGCGGAGGCTTCATGGTTGTGGTGCAGGCATCTTGCCTGCTCTTGGTGTGGAGACCCAGCTTGTGGTGCGGGCATCCTGCCTGCACTTTGAGTTGATCTTCGGTTGTGTGCAGGCTGGTGCAGGCAAGATGCCCGCACCACAAACAGACGGGACGGGAGCAGGCAAGATGCCTGCACCACAGGAGAAGGGGCATGGATGAGGGTGGCCAAGAGCGTAAGCCGCTGCTGGTTACGGAAGCGAGCCTCGCGGCCGCCAACCGAGGTTGGGCACCGCTCCGTTCCCGCGGCGAGCTTCCCCACCTCTTCAAGCCCGGCGGCACGTACTTCGTCACCTACCGGCTCTGGGATGCGGTGGTTCCTGCAGACGAACGACCGACGACCCCGGAACCCAGCCCCGACGATCCTGAGGCCGTCGCCGCCTATTACGAACCGCCGCTGCGAGCGGGTTCCTGTGTTCTGGGAAGACCCGAGGTCGCCGGGATCGTGATCGAGGCTCTGGAGCACTTCGACGGGCAGCGCTATGCCCTGCACGCGTGGTGTGTCATGCCCAACCACGTGCATGTGGTTGTCACACCGGCAGACGGGCATGGGTTATCGGCGATCCTGCATACGTGGAAGTCGTTTACGGCCAAGGCAGTGAATCGTGTCCTCGGACGGACCGGAGCGCTTTGGGAGCGGGAGTCGTTCGATCATCTGGTCCGGAGTTTTGCGAGCTTTCGGAAGCTCGTGGACTACACGGTGAACAACCCCGTGAAGGCGGGTTGGTGTGCGCAGCCGGAGGAGTGGGCGTTTAGCTCGGTGAGTTGGAGCAGGGGTGCAGGCAAGATGCCCGCACCACAAGCAGAGGCGACGGGTGCAGGCAGGATGCCCGCACCACAAGCAGATGGGCCGGTAGCAGGCAAGATGCCTGCACCACCAGACACGGGTGGCGATGGCCGGGGGCGAGTCCTGGAGTAGCGCCTTCCTCCGTTGTGGTGCGGGCATCCTGCCTGCACGCGTGCGTGTCGATTCCCGCCGCGCTCCTTTCGCAGTCCGCTTTCACCTCACTCACATCCCAACCCCCAGTGCCCACCCCCTGAGACCAGCTTGCGTCACATTGCCTTTGTGACGGGGAATTTCCCGTCCCGGGCGCATCCCAACCACGGGACGTTTGTGCGGCAATTGGCCGACGCGATCGCTGAACAAGGCGTGCAATGCACCGTGATTCATCCTCGCAAGCTCCACACGTGGTGGCGCGAAAGGCGTCAGGATCCCACGGCGGGAGCCGGGGTTGGCCTGGGGGTGCGGGTCCATCGGCCGGTGACACTGTCGGTGTCCAATCGCCAACTCGGCTCCTTCAACACCTTTGCGGTGACGCATTACGCCTTCCGGCGGGCCGCGTGGCGCGTACTGAGCCGTCTCCCCGCCAAGCCGGATGCGGTATATGGACACTTCCTCTACTCGGCCGGGGCCACGGCGGTGTGGGCGGCCCAACGCCTGGGTCGCCCGGGGTTCGTGGCGGTGGGGGAGGGGACGTTCTGGACGTTGCGCCCGTTGGGCATTGAGAGGGCCAAACGCGACTTTGCCGGCATGACGGGTGCCGTCGCGGTGTCGAGCGTCCTGCAACGTCGCTTGATCCGCGAGTTGGGGTTCCCGTCGGAGAAGGTGGCGGTGTTCCCGAACGGCGTTGACCGGCGCCGATTCCATCCTCGCGACCGACTGGCCATGCGGCGCAAGCATGGGTTGCCGGAGGACCGGTTTTTGGTGATCTACGTGGGCAATTTCATTGCGCCCAAAGGGGTTCAGCGCGTGGCGGCGGCACTGGATGGCTTGGAAGGCGTGAGTGGCGTGTTTGTGGGCTCGGGGCCCTTGACACCGAAGATCCCGAACCTGGCGTTTTGCGGTCGCGTGCCGCACGAGCAGGTTCCGGAGCTGCTGTCGGCAGCGGACTGCTTCGTGCTGCCCAGCGACGTTGAGGGATCGTCCAACGCGACGCTCGAGGCGATGGCCTGCGGTTTGCCGGTGATCGTCTCGGACGGTGAGTTCAATGATGATCTCGTCCGGCAGGGAATCACAGGCTTGCGGGTGGCTCACAAGGACATCGAAGCCATCCGCGGCGCGATCGGCCGCCTCTCTTCCGATCCTGCCCTCCGGCAGCGGTTGGGCGCGGCTGCCGCCCAACACGGAGCCGAATTGGAGATCGGCCGGCGCGCCGCGGGGATTCTTGCATGGATGGGCGGCTTGGCGGCCGAGGCACGGGTGGTGCACCCCGAAACGTGTTGCAGGGCAGGGGAGGTGCCGAGATGAACTCGTGTTCGGATCGTGCGGCAGTCGATGGTGTGGGGACGGTCACTACCCATCCGAGGACCGTCTGTCACTTGACCACGGCTCACCGGGCCCTGGACAACCGCATCTTTGATTCAGAAGTCCTGTCTTTGGCGCGGGGTGGATACGCTGTCACGGTCATCGGTTTGCACCCGCGGGAGGAGGAAGTCGGCGGCGTATGCATCGTTCCCCTGCCAGCGCCGCAGGGCGCCCTGGACCGTTGGATCGGCCAGGCACTACGGGCGTGGCGACTGGCCCGGCGAGTGCGGGCTAAGATCTACCACTTTCATGACCCGGAACTGATTCCGATAGGGATACTGCTCTCGCTCGGTCGTGCGAAGGTCGTCTACGACGCCCACGAGGACTACGAACAGAAATTGCGCTCACGCGGCCTTCCGATGGGTTTCGGTCATTTCCTGTCCAAGCTCTGGTGGTGGGGAGAGCGCCTGGCCAGTGTTCGTTTCGCGCATATCATCACGGCCGACCGGCACACCCACGCCAAGTTCCCTGCGCGACGTACGACTGTTCTGGCGAACTTCCCGCCGCGGGCGTTCGGTCAGGTGACCCCTGAGCCTCGGGGGAGGGGGCGCCCTTCCGCATCATGTACGTTGGGGGCCTCACCAGGAACCGGGGTCTGGTGCAGGTGATCGATGCGATGGAATGCCTGCGGGATCTGAACGTCGAGTTCCACATCGCGGGTGAGACCCGCGATGCCTGGTTGCGGGAGCAGTTCAAGCGCCCGGGTGTCGTGTATCACGGACGCATTCCCTGGCACCAAGTGAACACATACCTGGCAGGGGGTGATGTCGGCGTGGTGATGCTGCAGCCTGTGCCGGCGTACACTTACTGTCCGGGGAGAGAACATCGTGAAGCTCTGGGAATACATGGCTGTTGGTCTCCCTGTGGTCATCTCCGATTTCCCACACCTTCGCGAACTGGTCGGCCGCCTCGACTGTGGTCTGGTGGCCGATCCGGCTTCGCCCCGGGCCATTGCAGACGCTCTCCGGAGACTGCACGATTCACCGGCCGAAAGGGCTCGGCTCGGGCAGAATGGGCGGCGCGCGGTGCAGGAGGAGTACAACTGGGAGAATCAGGAGCGTAAGCTGCTCGAGCTGTATGGCCGGCTGCTGCCGCCATCGCCTGCGCGACAGGCATGTTGAAGGGTTTTCTCGACCTGCTTGTCGCGCCTGTCCTGCTGGTGTGGCCACGCCGTGGGCTCGAGCAGCAGACGACTGACCTGTTGTTGAGGCGCTTTTGTTCGGGTGGACGGAATGTTCTATTCTTCAAGTCGGGTCGGTCAGCGCTTTCCGCGGTTTGCGAGGGCCTGAGCCGGACGTTGCCAGGCTGCCAAGTCCTGGTCCCCGATTACATCTGCAACGTCGTTCCCCGTGCGGTGACGCGCGCCGGTCTCAAGGCCAGCACCTACGCGACGAACGAAAGGTTTGAGCCGGACGAGGATGGTCTCCAGGCAAGACTCACGGACCCGACGGTTGGCGCCGTGGTGCTGGCTTCGCTGTTCGGCGCGGACAACACCAGCGCGGCTCGAGTGGAATGGATTCGGCGGGTGCGCCCAGATGTTTTCATTGTCCTGGATGACTGCCAGAATTTGGTCCTGAACCGACCGGTGCCCGCCGATCCCCGGACGGTGGTCGTGTTCAGTTTCAACGGCAAGACGATCCACGGCGCGATGGGAGGGGGAGTGGTCTTCGACGGCACAACCCTCGGTCTGGAGCCACCGGCCCGCGATTGGCGCCGCGATCTTCGGCTCGAAATCGCGGTGTGCATGGTCGTCCTGAAGCAGTGCTGGGAACGAGGGGCGGGGCGACTTCAGCGGCTGCGCGGTTGTCGGCGGTGGAAGCCGCCCAGTTTGGAATACTCGCATGCCGCCGGCCGGATTCACTACGATATGGACGTCCAGCGGATCGCCAAGGTCTCCTTGGTTCGAGCCCTCCTGGAATTGCGTCGAGCACCCCGTACTGAGGCGTGTCGAAAGGACCAGTTTGCAGCCCTGCGGGCGTTCCTCGAACGGACGGGCGCGGGGGATCTGATCCCGACAGAGTGTCCGGAAAGGGCCCCGTTCGTCCCTGTGAAGCTGCGCGATGCGAGCCTGTTGACTCGCCTTCCCTGGAAAGGGCCCTACGCGGTGGAAGGTGACCCGACGCGGTCGTTGCGCCCGGATGTGGTATGCTTCAAGAACGTCGGCGTGGAACAGGGGCTGTTTGGATCTGCAGAGGGAAGTGAGCGTGCGGGAGGGGGCGGTAGGGAGATGATTCAAGACGGTGCAGGCAGGATGCCCGCACCACACCGAATGAGCACGGCGGCAGGCAGGATGCCTGCACCACAGCGAGTGAGCAGGGAGGCAGGCAAGATGCCTGCACCAAGTCGCCCCGCGGTGGTGCGGGCATCCTGCCTGCACGGTCCACCCCCACTTACCACCCAGCAGGCCCTCCTTTGACTTCCATGCCCAGCACGGCTTCCAAGACCGGACCCTCAGCGTCCCCGGCTGCGCCCGCCGATCTGGCCTATACCAATGCCCTGCTGGCCGACGCCATGGGCCAGGGTGGGTCCCCGCCCCTCGCTCCGGAGGCGCTCGGCGGGCAGCTCTGGCCTTACCTGACTGCTCAGCTCGATGAGGACGGGGACCGGCGGTATCGCGGCGTCCGTACCGCGCCCGACTTGCACGCGGAGTTTGCCGCGCTGGAACACGCCCACCCGGCAGATCCAACCGCCCCCCAGATAACCCTCGCCCGCTGGCCCGGCGCCGCACCGTTCGCACTTTTCCTCTCCCATGACATCGACCAGATCTACGACCGCGAGCTGTTCCGGGTCGTGGCCGATGTCAATCACATCCGCCGGATGCTGCTGAGTGGGGAACCGGGCAGCGTGCCCCTGGCAACCCGACGCGTTCTTCGCGCCCTGTTCCGACCGAAACGGACGTTGTGGGATTTCGAGACGATCCTCGCGCTCGAGGCGCGGCACGGGTTCCGGTCCACGTTCTTTGTGCTGCACGACCGGTACTGGGCGCGTCAGGGCGCGCGGTTCTCCTACGCCGACCGGGAGATTCGGGAGATCGGGCGACTGGTGCTGGCAGCCGGCTGCGAGCTGGGTGTGCATGGCGGGTATTATCGTT
Source organism: Verrucomicrobiota bacterium (assembly GCA_027493615.1). Classification (GTDB taxonomy): domain Bacteria; phylum Verrucomicrobiota; class Verrucomicrobiia; order Limisphaerales; family J093; genus DSVZ01. The sequence continues at coordinate 54,342 of JAOSKK010000023.1, read as the reverse complement.
TCAACGACGCCGCCCTGTATCGGCAAAGCCGCGAGGCGATGGCCGAGGCCTTCGGGGTTCAGGCGGTCGGAATCCGGAATCACCTGCTGCGCTACAGTTTTCCAGACACGTGGCGGGCCCAGGAAGCGGCGGGGTTCGAGTACGACGCCACGTACGGGTATCGCAGTGTCCCCGGACCGCGATCCGGACTGGCGTTCCCGTTCTTCACGTTCGATCCGGTGCGCGGGCAGGCGAGCAACCTGCTCGAACTGCCGTTGACGGTGATGGACACCAGCGTGTTCCGTTACCTGCGCCTGGGTGGGGAGGATGCCCCTCGAGTTTTGCACACAATTGACTGGGCGGCTTGCCGGGCACGGCGCGCTCATCACCCTGCTGTGGCACAACAATTTCTTTAACGAACCCGAGTATTGGGACTGGCACATGGTCTACGAGCGGTTGCTCGAGCGGTTGGCCGCGCTCAGCCGTGGTGCGCAACCGGCGCCGAGATCAACCGCTGGTGGCGTGCCCGGGCCCGGGTCGGGGTTGAAGTCAAACCGGCTGAGGAGGGGCGAAGCTCCTTGGCCCACGCGGCCTTGCCCAAGGAGCATGAACCCGGGGAGTGCAGGCGGGACGCCCGCACCACAGGTTCATGGCGGGTGACGGTGCGGCCAGCCGCGGCTATCAAGGACCTGGTCATCGAGATTGCGGACGGCGCACGTTGGGGAACCGTGACGGTGACGGGCGCGGCCCATGAGCTGCAGCGGCGGCCGGAACGTTGGCGCGTGGTGTTGCCGGAGCTGGTGGCGGGCGCGGTGGTGCACTTGACGTTGACTCCTCCGTGATCATCCATCACTTCCAGCAGTTCTTTTCCGGACCAAATTCGCCGGGAACCCTGACTCCGCGCAAGTTGGTTCGGCTCCTGGCCGAACGGGGGCATCAGGTCCACGTCGTGGCCGGCAATTTCAACGCTTACAGCGAGCAGGAGGAACCGCCGGAGGAGCACGTCACGCCCCGCGGAGGGCGGATGCAGGTGCACCGGTTGCCCGCCGCCCGGGGATGCGACGCGGCTTGCGGGCGCGACTCGAGACGTATTTGGGATATGCTTGGCGGGCCCGGCGTTATGCCCGGACCCTGCCGCGTCCGGATGTGGTCGTGGGCAGCATCCAACCGCTGTTCACAGGCTGGGTGGCAAGGCGTCAGGCACTGCGTTGGGGCGTCGCGTTCCTGCTCGAGGTGCGCGATCTCTGGCCGGATGCACTTGTGGTCAAGGGAGCAATCTCGCCGTGGCAGGCGTGGCCGCTGCATCGCCTCGCCAACAGTCTCTATCACGGGGCAGGTCGCGTGGTGAGCCTCACCCCGGGCATCAAGACCGAGCTGGTCAAGGAAGGGCTGCCGGCGGCCAAGGTGGATGTGTTGACGAACGGGTTTGACCCGGAGCTCTATCAACTGGCGCCCGGCACCCGGGAACGCGTCCGCGCGGAGCTGGGATGGGGTCATTGCTTCGTCGCTCTGTTCACTGGCACCCATGTCGAGGTCACGGCCGTCGAGACCATTGTCCGCACGGCTGCCGCCTTGCGGGACCGGACCGACATCCGGTTCGACTTGTTCGGTCAGGGTCAGCGTAAACCGGCGGCGATGGCGCTCGCCCGTGAGCTTGGGCTGGCCAACATCCACTTTCACGATCCCGTGCCGAAGCGTCGCATCCCGGAGCTGCTCGAGGCGGCGGATGTGGCGTTGATGACGCTGTTCAAGAGCCCGCTCATCGATATCTATTTCGAAAACAAGCTGTTGGATTATATGGGGGCGGGGAAACCCATTCTCGCCGCCATGGATGGGATGCAGAGCGAGCTCATCCGTCGGTTCCAGACCGGCCGGACGGTCGGGAGTTTCGATTATGAGGGGCTGGCGCGGTTGGTGGCCGAGGCGGCCGACGCTTATGAACTTCTCCGCGCGATGGGAGCAAATGGGCGGCGATTGGTCCAGGAGCGGTTCCTGATGTCGGATATCCTCGCCCGGTACGCCGATGTGATTGAGGCGGTGGCGGAGCGTCGCGCGGACAGGATTCCGGCGTGGGATCCGCTGGCCCGGTCCAATTCCCGATGTTCGTAATCTGCGGAGGATACAGGACGAGGATTTCCTCCACCGATTTCGGACATACAGAGGAGTCCGTGGGATGGACCACAACACGAATAGCCGCAAAAAGGCACAAGAAGCGCAAAAGGCCTGACTTCTTGCGCCTCTTTGCGGCCAGTCCGGAATCCCAGGTGTCGTCCAAGTTGTGACCTGGTAGTAGGGAATTGGGGGGCGGGCGAGCAATCGGGGCGACGCAGCGGCGGCTTGATCCGAGGCTTGATGTGCCGCATCCTTTAGCCAGTTATGGCCTACGTAACCACTGAAGACCGCGTGGATCGGTTGGAAGCGCTGTTCGGTCAGTTCCTGACCGAGATGGCGCTGCTCAACAAGCAGGCCAAGGAGCGCGAAGCGGCGGCCGAGGAACGACACCGGGCCGCGGAGCAACGGCAGCGGGAGGCTGAGGAGCGACAGCGCGCGGCGGCCGAGGAACGGCAACGGGAGGCCGAGAAACGGCAGCGGGAGGCCGAGGAGCGACAGCGCGCGGCGGCTGAGGAACGGCAGCGGGAGGCCGAGAAACGGCATCAGGCCGCGGAAGAACGCATGGCGCGGTTCGAACGCGAGATGCTCGAGTTCAAGAACGAGATGCGGGAGTTCAAGAACGAGATGCTCGAGTTCAAGAACGAGATGCGGGAGTTCAAGAACGAGATGCTCGAGTTCAAGAACGAGATGCTCGAGTTCAAGAACGAGATGCGCGTCTTCAAGGATGAGATGCGCGCCTCGAAGCGGGCGATTGACAAGCAATGGGGGATCTCGCCAACAAGATGGGCACCATCGTCGAGGACATCCTGGCGCCCAATCTGCGGCGCCTCGCCCGTGATCATTTCCGGTTCGATCCGATCCTGGCTTTCATGATCCGCTGCACCCGCCGGCAGCCCGCGCGCCCCGAGCTCGAGAGCGAGTTCGACACGGTCATCGTGGGCCCGGACGCGGTCATCCTGGGCGAGGCCAAATCCACGCCGACGCTGAGTGCCGCCGAGGAGTTGGCCGGCAAAGCGGCGAGCTTCTTCGATTTCTTTCCCGAGTACCAGGGGCGGCGGTTGCTGCCTGTCCTGGGCAGTTGGGCCATCCCCGACGCCGTGGTCGCGCGGCTCACCCAGCATCGGATCTATGCCATGCAGATGGGCGAGGACACGATGGAGCTGGTCAATGCCCCGGCCCTGGAAGGTGACCGATCATCGTAGGAGCCGGTTGGACCTGTCCCAAGGGCAGGAATCGCGACGCTGCCGGCGGGACGCCTGCACCACAAGGCTTCTGGAAAGCAGAATCTGGGAACGACGCCCGACACCATGACAACGACGCTGGTCATCATCGCGGTCGTCCTGTTGGTGCCCGTGGTGGCGGTGCGCTTGGTGTTTCTGGCGCCGACGCGCTGGGGCTGGATTCCTTACCTTGCCAGCGTGTTCAGCGAGTCGTTCGTCAAGAAGATCCGCTGGTCCCGGGGCGCCGTCGAGGTCGTGCTCGTGCTGGCTGCGCTGGCCTTGCTGCGCTGGACCGGACTCGCGTGGGCGTGGCTTCTGTTGATTGTCTTGGCGCTGGCCGGTCTCGAGTTCTATGTCCGCGCGCTTGAAAGGCGATTGCTGATCGAGAGTTGGACGCCACTCGACCGGATCGGTGCCAGGCATGCCTCGCCCGAGGCCACTTACGGCTTGGCGGCGGGATACCCGGGGCCCTCGACCCATCCCGAACTCACGCTCAATCTGGTGGGGCCGTTCACGGAACGGGTGCCCGCCTACCGTCTGGGCACGCTGGTGGTGGGGCGCGAGTTCGAACTCTGCCTGGTGATTGGCAATCACACGATTGTTCCCACCCAGACCGCCATCCGCGTGCGGGTGACGGCCCCCACGACCCTTGGATGCGAACAGGGATTCGGCGAACTGGTGCCCCGGCTGGGCCCGGGTGAGGTGCACCAATTGCGACAGCGCTGGAAGGTCAATGCCGTGGCCGGTGCCGGCACAATCCTCTTCGAGCTCGCCTGGGGCGAACGGCAGGAGACCCTCGAGGTGAGCTTCGACGGCTGCGTGGCGCCCGAAGGGATGCAGGTCAGTACGGCGAACATCACGCGTTACCCGGGCGCATCCCGGGCGGCGTTTGCGTGGCGCGGGGACATGGACCTGTATGACGAATCGACGCTGCAGTCCATCGAGGGCCTCGAGGTGACCTTCGGTCTGGCGGCACGCTATCGCATCCCGCAGACCATGTTCCTGTCGTCGCGGCTTTCCCTGGATGAAACGGCGGCGCGCGAATGGGCGGCGCATTACGGGATCGACCGGGGGGCGGCGCGGATCCCGGCCTTCCTCGAGTGGATGCAGACGAACGTCGAGCTCCGCCACGCCTGCGGCTATCCCTTTCATTCGTCGAAACGGTTCGTGGTCGAGTTGGGCAACCACGGGCATCTGCACTACGGCACCGACACGTCCGGGGCGCCTGAGAATGGTTGGAAGCTTGGCGCGAGGATCGGTGCGGGGGTTTACCCGTGGATCGGGGAGGACCATTCGTCGCTGGCTGAACAACGCGACAACGCGCTCGAGACCCGGCGGTGGTTCGAACGGTGCTTTCGGTTCACGCCGCGGAGCTGGGCCATGCCGGACCGGACCAACGACCGGCACACCGCAGCCGCCTTGGAGGCGGCGGGCTGTGAGGTGTTGAGCGGTTCCAACACGCGGCCGCGCAGCAACGTGATGCTGCAACCACCGCCGCATCACCCGGCGGGCACGAGCGCGGTCGAGTTGACCAACCGCTATCCCGGCGATCCCCAGCATGTTTATCACTGGGCGATGGTGACATTCTGGCTGCACCGGGCCTATCGGCGCGGCATCCCGATGATCTTCATGTGCCATCAGCACATGCGTCAGTTTGCCGGCCATGCCTGTGCGCGGTTCACGGAGGATATCCTGCGGCAGGCGCTGAGCCGGTTCCGCGGCGAGCTGCACGTGAACACGATGTTCGGGATCGGCAAGTACTGGCGCGAGGTGCTCAGCCCTCAGAACCCCAGGGTCAAAGCCACTCTGTCTGGACGCGACTTGATCCTGGAGAACGCGGCGGACACGCCGTTCACCGAGGTGCCGGTGGACATCGTGGCGGCGAGCGGCTCGCGGTACACGTTGCTGGTGGACCTGCCGGCGGGACAGCGTCGCGTCCTCGAAGCCGTCACCGGAAAGCTGCTGCGGGAGGAGGCGGTGGGGAGGGACGGTGGGACGGTGAGACGGTGGGACGGTAGGACGGTGGGACGGCGGGACGGTGAGACGGTGGGACGGTGAGACGGTGGGACGGTGAGACGGTGAGACGGTGGGACGGTGAGACGGTGAGACGGTGGGACGGTGAGACGGTGGGACGGTGAGACGGTGGGACGGTGGTGAGGAAGGGGAGACGAGATGAGCCGATTGGCCAAACACTACTGGGAGCTCGATGTGTATCAGGCTGCGTTTCGGTTGCAGCAGCTCATTTTCCGGCAGTCGAAACGTTGGCCTGCCGAGGAGCGATTCGCACTGACTGATCAGATTCGCCGCAGCTCGCGGTCGATTGGAGCCAACCTCGCCGAGGCCTGGGCCAAGCGACGGTACCCCGCCCATTTTCTAAGCAAGCTGACGGACGCCGATGGAGAACTGCAGGAGACCCACCACTGGCTGGCGACCGCCCAGAGCTGTGACTACTTGCAGGCTGCGGAGCATGACGAGGCGACGGCGGAGCTCGAAGCCGTCGCGTGCATGTTGGGCTCAATGATCGCCCGCCACGAAGCCTTCTGTCTCACCGACTAACTGTCGCACCGCTGCACCGTCGCACCGCCGCACCGCCCCACCGTCCCACCGTCCCACCGTCCCACCGCCTCATGACCGTTCTCTTGCTTCTCGCGCTCGTGCCGGCGACGGCGGTGTTTCTGCTGAGCAAGTGCTTCTTCCTTGCCCGCTTTCGTGCCGGCTGGCTGATGATGGCGGCCAACATCGTGTTCGAGACGCTGTTCAAGCGGCTGCGCTGGAGCCGGGAACGCGCCGACGCCGTGTTGCTGGCGTTGCTGGTGGTTGGCTGGGCCGTGGCGGCCGGGCCGTGGGTCGCGGCCGGGCTTGGCGTGCTGCTCGGTTGGACCTGGGCGTGGGCTCTGATCGTGGACGGACGCTGGAAGACCGCCGCGTGTTTCGCCCGCCAACATCGTGAACTGAGAGGGCGGGTGCCGCTGCCGGTGCCGCAGTTGATCGTCCAGATTCGCGGGCCCATTCTGCGTCGCGACCGCGTCTTTGACCTCGGCCATTGGCCGGCGGGCGCGACCCAGGAGTTCCAGGTGATGGTTCTGAACCCGTCCGTGATTGTCCCGCAACTGCCGCTTCGTGTCCGCGTGCAGGCCCGTTCGGCCCAGGTGAGAGTCGAGGGCGACGTTGATCAATCGGTGGACTGTCCGCTGCCGGGAGAGATCCATAAAGCCCGGTTCACGCTGAGCACACCGACCGCCGGGGCGGGGGGCGAGATCGAGATCCAGGTCACGCACGGGGACTTCGGCTTCGCGCGGACGCTGGCCGTGCGTGAGGTCGTGGCGACCGAGGGAATCCGGGTGACGGGGGCGCGGATCACGCGCTGGCGGCACGGCGCCGAGGCGGCCTTTGCCTGGCGTGGAGACCATGATCTGTACGACCCGGCCACGTTCCAATCAGTCGAGGGGCTACGCATGACGTTGGGGTTGGCGCGCCGTTTGCGATTTCCCAATACGATGTTCCTGTCCGGAAGACTCAGTCTGGTGGAGCAGGAGCATCGGGAGTTCTGTCAGCATTATGGCTGGGACCGACGTTCTCATGAGATCCCCGGGTTCGTGAAATTCCTCCAGGACGAGGTGGACCTGCGGGTCGAGCAGGAGTGGCCGGCCGACACGGTGAAGCCCTATACCACCGAGCTGGGGAATCACATGTATCTCCACTACGGCACGCACGCGGCGGCGGCGCCGGGCAACCAGTGGAAGAGCCATGCCAAGATGGGAGATGGCCAGTATGAGTGGCAACAGCCCGGGGCACGCGACTCGTTCAGCGAGCAGCGCGACAACGCGATTCACAACGCCAACCTCTTCGAGCGTCTGTTTGGGACGCGCCCCGTGAGCTATGCGATCCCTTCCGATGTCTACGACGCGCACACGCCGGCCGCGATGGAGGCGGCCGGGCTCGAGGTTGGATCTGACACCGACGCTTCGCGGTTCACGCGGGTTTTCGGCCTGCCCGAGCCGCACCATCCGCCGGGCTGTCAGCGGTTTGTCGAGTTGACGCGGAAGATCCCACGCGACCCGGACAACGCCTACAAGGTGGCAACCTTGAAGTACTGGCTGCACGCAGCGGCCCGGACGGGACGGGCCTTCATCTTCCTCTCCCACCATCATCTGTTACGGTACGAAGGCACCGCCTGCTATCACTGCACCGAGGAACTGCTGCGCTATGTGCTGGAGGAAGGCGCGGGCCGATGCGAGATCGGCACGGTCACGGCGCTGGGACGGTATTGGCGGGACGTATTGAGCCCGCAGACACGGTGTGTGGCCGTCGAGACAGGGGAGCGGTCGGTGGCGGTGCGGAACTCGTCGGAACGTCCGCTCGCAGGAGTGCCTGTCGAAGTGGATCTCGGCGGCGGCCGGCAGTTGCTGACACTGGTGGATCTGCCGGGTGAGGGTGAGGTGCGGGTGGAGTTTGGCCGGGCCATGGGCGCGAAGGCGACGCAAGCACGGGGGTGAGGGCATGAAGGAGCGCGTGCTAGTTCTCGAAGCGCAGACCAAAGGCGGCGCTGCCGGTGATCGAGTCGCTGGCCCGCGCTGGTCTCCACGTGGTCGTGGGGGGCGAGACCTGGATCAACTGCGGCTTCTTTTCGCGACATTGCCACGAACGCTGGCGTTACCCTTCGACGCGGACGCACACGCGGGAGTTCCAAGAATGGTTGCTCGATTTCCTGCGCCGTCATCCGGTGGAAGTGTTGTTCCCGCTCGGCCACTACGGCGCGCTGGCCGTGTGCGCCATCCAGGACGAGGTGCGGAAACACACGCGACTTCTCCTGCCGGAGTTGACGACTTTCCGGCGAGGTTACGAGAAGATCCCCACGCTCAAGACCGCCCTGCAGGCGGGCGTGCCGATTCCCGAGACGTGGTTTCCGGGCGATGAGCCGGGCGGTCTCGAGGCGGTGTTGCCGCGGATCCAGCGGTGGCCGGTCCTGGTGAAGCCTTCGGTGGGCGCGGGCGCGCGTGGGATTGTGTGGTGTTACGACGCCGACGACGTCCGGTGCCACTTTCCGGCCATCGAGAGGTTGCATGGCCCGAGCTTCCTGCAGGACTTTGTGCCGCCGGGCGGCATGCAGTACAAGGTGGATATGCTGGTGGACGGCGCGCAACGCGTCATGGGGCAGATCGTATACGGGAAAACGCGCATGTACCCGCCCGCGGGCGGCAGCAGTGTGCTGAACTTCTCGGCGGCACGCCCTGACATCCTGGAGCTTGCCCGGCGGATGCTGGTGGAACTGCGCTGGGTGGGGTTTTGCGACTTCGACTTTGTCGTCGATCCCCGGGATGACACCCCGAAGCTGATGGAGATCAACCCGCGTTTACCCGAGAGTTTCAACATGGGGCCGTCGGCGGGAATCGACTTTCCGCGGATGATTTACCGGCTGTCGCGGGGCGAACCGGTCACGCCCGTGCTGGAGTATCCGGCCAACCGCTTCCTGCGGTTTTTGCCGGGGGACGTGCTCTGGTTTCTCCGTGTGAGCAACCGGGAGCGGTTCAGCACCTGGCCGAGTTGGTTCCATTTCTTTGGCAAAGATATGGCCTATCAGCTCTGCCGGGTCACAGACCCGGGACCCATCATTGGCTATCTGCTCGAGAACTTGCTGATCCTGTTCAATCGGAAGAGCCGGGCGGAGCGCTTGCGCCTGGATTCGGGGCCGAAGAAGCCCGTTCAGCCCGTGGTGCACCCGGCAGTGCCGGATCCCATGAAGGGTTCCTCGTCCAGCCCCCCGGCGGCTTGAAGTCGACCGAACGCGTTGCCTCATGTCTGGCTGGCCACCTCGCGCGCGGGACTCCGGTCTTCTCCATGGGCTCACGGTGGATGTGGAGGATTGGAACAACACCGCGGTGCTGGCGCTTACCGGACGCATCGTGCCCCGACGGACGCCGTGGTGCGGAACACGGAAGCGCTGTTGGCCTTGTTTGCCGAGCACCGGGTCCAGGCGACGTGGTTTGTGTTGGGGGAAGTGGCTGAGGCCTTCCCGGGCGTGGTGCGGGCGATCGCGGCGGCCGGCCATGAACTGGGTGTCCATGGCTTCCATCACCACCGCTTGTTTCAACTCACCCCCGCGGCGTTTCGCGCGTCCATTCAGCGGGCCAAAGCGGTCGTGGAACAAGCCGCGGGGCAACGGGTGCTCGGGCACCGGGCGGTGGCCTTCAGCCTGAGCGCCTCGACCTGGTGGGCGGTGGAGATCCTGGTTGACTTGGGGTTCGAGTACGACAGCAGCGTCTTCCCGTTCCGGGGCACGCAGTATGGCCTCCCGCGCGCCCCGCTCACACCCTATCGGGTCGACACCGCGCAGGGATCGCTGACCGAAGTTCCGCTTCCTGTGTTGGATTTCGGACCCTTGCGGCTGCCGTGCGGCGGGGGGGTATCTGCGACACTTTCCGCTGTGGTACACGCGATGGGCGATCCGGAGCCTTGAACGGCGTGGGCGCCCGGCCGTCAGCTATGTGCATCCCTATGAGGTCGAGCTGGCATACGACGCGGCGTTCTTCCGTCACCATCTGACTCAGGCCGAGAACCAGCGGATGGACCGCCTGCGCTGGGGGCAGTATCGAAACCGGGGCCACACCATGACCAAGCTGCGCTGTCTGCTGACGCGGCATCGTTTTGGGAGTCTCACGCAGATGGTGGCCCAGTGGCGGGAGCGGGATGCGGCCGGCCAGGGCGAGGGAGGGTGGCGATCGGGGGCGAGGGTAGCGATCTCGGCCCGAGAGCTATGCGCAGTGACCGTGAAGCGTGAACTGTGGGCCGGCAGGCTGGAAGCCTGCCCCACAGTCTGATGGGTCCGCGCGGACGATGCATGAGGATCGGGTGAAGTGTGACGCAACCAGCATGTTGGCGTCGGCCGGCAGGGTCGCGGTGCTGACGATGGACGTCGAAGATTGGTACCATCTGGACTACTTCGACCGGCGAAGGTGTGACGTGCGGCAGTCGCTCCTCGATGGCGTTGAGGTGTATCGGCAGTTGATCGCCCGGGAAGGGCTGGTATCCAGCTACTTTGTGCTGGGCGAACTGGCTCGCGGCCTTGCCCCGCTCCTCCGCGAACTGGCGGCGGAGGGCCAAGATGTAGGATCGCATGGCTGGGATCATCGCCGGCCGCTCACCCTGACGCTCGAGGCGGTGGCCGAGGATCTGCGGCGGAGCAAAGAAGAGCTCGAGGAGGTTCTGCAGCGATCCGTGCCGGGTTATCGCGCGCCCTGCTTCAGTCTGGATCGACGCCGGCTGGAAGCGGTTCGTGCCGCTGGCTTCGTCTATGATTCGAGCCGCATCGAGTTTGGCGCGCATCCTTTATATGGCACGATCGACCTCACGGGTTTTGAGAAGGTAGGGGGGGAGATCTACCGACACGGTTCGTTCTTCGAGTTTGAGGTCAGCACGTTGCGACGGTGGGGGCGCCAGATTCCGGTTTCGGGGGGTGGTTACTTGCGACTGTTGCCTTGGGCGGCGACGCGTTACTTGGTCAAACGCTACCTCGCGGAGCATGAACTCTATGTGCTGTACATCCACCCCTTCGAGCTCTCACGGAAGCCAGACCCGCCGCTGCCCCCGGGGACCCGTTGGGCGACGCGGGCCCGGTTTTCGGTGGGGCGTCCGCATGTGGCGGATCGGCTGCGACGTTTGATCGGGTTGTTGCGGGAGGGTGGTTTTCGCTTTGTGACATTCGCGCAGTTGCGCCGGGAGCTCGCAGCCTCGGTAGACGCGGCGGCTGGAACACCGTGAAGGAGACCATTCTTGTCACTGGTTCGGAAGGGTTCATCGGACGTGCCCTGACGCAGACTTTGACCGAAGCGGGCCATGATGTCTGGGGATTGGACGTCGCGGTGAGGCCCGAGACGAGACGGTTGGCGGTGGATCTCCTTGACGCCGCCGCAACTGCGGCGGCCGTGGCCCGGATCCCGCCGTGCGGAGTCGTGATCCACCTGGCAGCCCTGGCACATGGACAAGCGCCGCCGGTTGGTGAAACCTGCTTTACGCTCAATACCCGGACCACGGCGAACTTGCTCCAGGCGCTGACAGCGACGGTGCCCCGGCTGATCCTGTTCAGCTCGATCGCGGTGTATGGGGAGGACGGGCACCGGGATCCGGTGAAGCCCGGCGACGCCTTGCGTCCGGCCACGGCGTACGGAGCCAGCAAACAAGCCTGCGAGGAACAGGCGCTGGCCAGTCCACTTCCCCACGTAGAGATCCTGCGGTTGGCCCCGGTGTTTACGGCGGAGCGGTTGCACGATGTGAAGAAGCGGGTGTTTCTGCCCGGCCTGCCGTTTCGCTGGCGCTTCCTGCCGCCGCCCTCGTACTCGCTCTGCCACCTCGATACGGTTGTGTCCACCGTGCGCGCGCGGGTGGGGCGGGGGCCGCGGGGGCGCTCGGTGCAGAATGTGGCTGACGCACAGCCGTACAGCCAGCATGCCCTTGTCGAGTGGTTTGCCGGGCCGGTGCTGCCGCTGCCGGTGGGGTTGACGCGCCCAGGATACGCCGCTCTCAGGTTACTGCCAGGCCACTTGGGACACGGGCTGCGGTCGCTGTACTGGAAACTCCTTTGCTCAAACACCTATGATCTGGAGGAGGTGACGCTTCCGCCAGGTTCGGCGCGGCAATCGGCATAGTGCTGACGAGCCGAGGGGGATGGTGTTCATGTTCACGGGCGGCGTTGTGTTCCTCACAGCAGCGGTGGCGACGACCTTGTTGGCGCTGCCGGTTTATCGATTTCTGGTGGCGCGTGGCATTGTGGACCGGCCGACGGAGCGGTCCAGTCACGACCGGCCGACGGCACGTGGAGGGGGTTGGCCATGGGAGCTGTGGTCGTGTGCGGGGGGCTGTGGCTGGCGGTTGAGCAGGGATGGCTGCCGCTCGCAGGGGTATTGACGGCGACGGTGGGGTTGGCGGCGGTTTCGTTCTGGGATGACCTTCGCTCCCTGGGGGCAGCCGTGCGTTTTGGCTGCCATGTCATCGCGGCCGTGCTGGCGTTGATCTGCCTGGGTTGGTCGGGGTGGACCTTGGGGCTGAGCCCGGATCTCGCCGTTCACCTGCCGCCCTGGGCGGGGGTGGTTTCTGGGGCTGCTGTGGCTCTCCGGCTATACGAACGCGTTCAACTTCATGGACGGGATCAACGGTCTGGCGGGCTTCCAGGCGTTGATTACTGCGGTGGGGACCGGGTTGCTGGGCGGCTTGACCGCTGGCGAGTGGGATGCCGCCCCCGTGTTGTTTGCCTGGGTCGTGGCGGGTGCCGCGGCCGGGTTCCTGCCCCACAACTTCCCGCGGGCGCGGATGTTCATGGGGGACGTGGGGAGCGCTCCCTTGGGCTTCCTGCTGGCGGTGCTGGTGCTTTGGACGGCGCACCGGCTGGGAGGCTGGTTGCTCCTTCCGCTGCTGTTACTCCACACGAACTTCGTGCTGGATACCGCGATCACGCTGGCGCGCCGCATGGCCCGGCGTGAGGTATGGTTCCGGCCGCATCGCGAGCACTTCTATCAGCGGCTGCTGCGGTCGGGGAAAAGCCATGCGGAGGTGACGCTTTGGGAGGTGGGGTTGCAAACCGGGACCCTCGCGCTGCTCATCAGCTACCTGTACGTGGGCCCGTTGGCACGGGGCCTGATTCTCGTGGCGGTGCTCGGCATGTGGGGGGTTCTTTTACGTGTGCGAGCGGGTGTTCTGTGCCAGTCAACCGCCCCCCCCTTCGGCCGCGTCGTGCAGGGGGCAGGGGTGAAGCGCGGACTCGGATGCGGTCAACGCTGATGAAGTCGCTGGTCGTTGTCGGAGCGGGGCGTCATGGACGAGTGGTGGCCGAGACCGCCCTCTCAACCCAGGGCTACGCGGTGGTGGGCTTTGCCGATGAAGAGCCGGCCAAGCACGGTCTGGATCTGGGCCGGTGGAAGGTGTTGGGTCATTGGCGCGACACGGTTGCGGACGAGTACGTGGTGGGAATCGGCAGCAACCCCATCCGCCGCCGCATTTACGAGAGCCTGGTCGCGGAGGGGCGGCAACTAGCGACGATCGCCTCGGACCGGGCCTCGGTTTCTGCGGACGCCCGGGTGGGCCGGGGCAGTGTGATCCTGGCCGGGGCGGTGGTGCAATCGGGGGCGGTGATTGGCGAGAACGTGGTGGTGAACGCGGGGGCGGTGATCGATCACGACGCGAGCGTGGGTCCGCATGCGCACGTGGGTCCGCATTCAACAGTGGAGAGCTTCGCGCGGGTTCATGCAGGCGAGATGGTAGCCGCGGCCACGTTCCGACCCCGTATCGAATCCCGTGAACCTCTCCCCATAGTCGCGGAGGACGAGGCGATTGTGCAGTCCGCCAAGGCGCCAGACTCCGCACCCGCGGTTCAACTCACGGGGAGGGGGCAGGACGCCCACATGGCTCCTACCGTCGGCACCCGCTTGGGGCCGTTCGGTCCAGGCCATCACCGGATCCGTCTCTCGATCCCGCACATGTGTGGGGAGGAGCTGGATCGCGTCAGGGAAGCCTTCACCACGAACTGGCTCTCGACCGTGGGCCCGAACCTGACCGCCCTGGAGGAGCGGTTCACCAACCTGCTGGGGCGCCCTTCCCTGGCGATTGCCAGTGGTACGGCCGGCTTGCATCTGGCCCTCAGGCTGGTGGGCGTGGGGCCGGGGGATGAGGTGGTGTCGCCGACGCTGACTTTTGTCGCCTCGTGCAACCCGATCCTCTACGAAGGCGCGCGGCCGGTGTTCCTGGACAGTGACCGCAGTTCGTGGAACCTGGATCCTCAACGGTTCGCCGAGTTCGTCCGGTTGCGGGCGCGTGCCGGCCGTCTGCCCAAGGCGGTGGTGGTGGTTCACCTCTTCGGCCAACCGGCAGATATGGATCCCGTGCTGGCGACTTGCCGGGAGTATGGGATCGCCGTCGTTGAAGATGCTGCTGAAGCGTTGGGTGCCTTGTATCGGGGACGCCTGGTCGGCACGCTGGGCGATATCGGGGTGTTTTCCTTCAACGGCAACAAAGTCATTACCGCCACCTCCGGCGGCCTCCTTGTGGCCCCGGGCCAGGAGGCCATACGAAGAGCGCGCCACTGGAGTACCCAGGCTTGCGACCCAGACCCGCTGCGGAACTATCTGCACTCGGAGATAGGCTACAACTATCGGATGAGCAATGTCCTGGCCGGCATCGCCCTCGGCCAACTGGAGGTGCTCGATCTCCGTGTCCAGCAGCGCCGCGCTGTGTTTGAGCGGTATCGGAGCGCGTTCGCGGACTTGCCCGGGTTCGAACCGCAGCCGGAGGCGAGATACGGGACCAAGGACCAAGGACCAGGGACTAAGGACGAGGGGCCGGCTTCGTTGCATACGCGGTGGCTGAGTTGTTTTCTGGTGGATGAAACCCGGTTCGGGATGTCGGCGGCCGACCTGATCCGCTGGCTCGAGGCGGCCAACGTCGAGTCGCGGCCGGTCTGGAAGCCGATGCATACCCAGCCTTTGTACCGCGGTTACGAGTGTGTGGGAGGTGCGGTGGCGGAGGATCTGAATCAACGGGGGATCTGCCTGCCCAGCTCGAGTTCGCTCAGTGAGGCCGAGCAGGCGTTCGTGATCGAGCGGGTGCGGGCAGCCCACTTCCGCTGACCCCCTCGAGTAGGAGTCGAGGTGACGAGACTCTGGCTTGTGGCCGGGCTTGCCAGCGGGTGAGGGGACGCGTAGTTTCCGCGAGTGTCGCGGGCGTTCGCCGGGCGTGAAGTCACAGATGGATGATCCACACAACGGACATTGTTGAGCGGCTCAGCCGCACGTTGGGCGCGGCGGCCGCCCAGGATGTGGCCTGGGCGGTCGAGACTGCATTTGACGATCTCCAGGAACGGACGTTCCAGACGGAGTTTCGCTCCCTGCACGCGGTCCTGCAGCGCCTGTCCGAAGCCCAAGAGCGATCGGAAGCGCGGTTGGACCGTCTGGAGCAGGTCGTCACGGAGCTGGCCGAGGCGCAGAAGCGATCGGAAGCGCGGTTGGACCGTCTGGAGCAGGTCGTCACCGAGCTGGCCGAGGCGCAGAAGCGATCGGAAGCGCGGTTGGACCGTCTGGAGCAGGTCGTCACGGAGTTGGCCGAGGCGCAGAAGCGCACCGAAGCGAAGATGGCCGATTTGGCCGAGGCACAGAGACGTACCGAGGCGCGCTTGGACGACACGAACAAGCAGTTGGGCGGTTTGAGCGCCACCGTGGGATACACTCTGGAAAACGAAGCCTATCGTCATCTGCCCGCCTTGCTGGCCAAGGATTACTCCCTCGAACTGCTCGAGCCATTGGATCGCGATTATGTCACGGACCGGCAAGGCCGGGATTGGGAGGTGAACATCCTGGGCCGGGGTCGCTGGCAGGGGCGTTCGGTGACGGTGGTCGGGGAGTCCAAGGTCCAACTGTCCACCCGGGACGTGGACCGGTTTTTGGACCATCGGGTGGCGGCCCTTAAGGAAGTGCTCGGCGAGGTGTTCCCGGTGATCGTGGCGCACATGACCACCCAGAAGGCCGTCAGGGACCACGCCCGGTCGCGCGGGGTTGCCCTCTATCTCTCCAGCCGGTTTGGACGGTAGCGCGGTGCTCGACGGCGGAGCCAGGGAGCCGGCGGATCGAAGATTTATGAGTGAGTACGCCCCGCGTCTGGCGGCGTTGGTGCTGGCGGTGCATCGACGCAACGGCGGTCAACTGGAGCAGCTCGATTTCGGCAGTCGCCTGCAGGCGCCGGAGTTGCGCCTGGATTCGCTGGACCTGGCCGAGTTGATGGTCGCCGTCGAACGCGAGTTTGGCGTGGCCCCGTTCGACGCTCCCGAGATCCCCCGGACCTGGGGGATATCCTGCGGTTGTTGGACGGGAGACTATTGCCCGCGAAAGCCGCGAACAGCCGCTAAAGGCAGAGTCTCGTGACCTCGACTCCTACCATCCCACCGTCCCACCGTCCCACTCCCCGCGTGTCCTCCCCCGCCTTCATCGTCGAGCAGCACCCGCGCACGCTGGGCGAGGTGGTGCCGGCGTTCGCGGAGCTTGAGCGGGGACGGAGCCTGGCATTGCTGCCCCCGTCGGCCAGCCGGTCACCTCCAGTTCGCCGCCGGCGATGGCCGAGGTTTGGCTGGGGGTGACTTCCTCAGGCTCGACCGGCCATCCCAAGCTGGTCTGGCGGCGGTGGTCGGAGTTGAAGGCGGCCGCGCGTCGGAGTGACTCAGTGCGGGAATGGCGTTGGGCCTCGCCGTTCGACGCCTGGAGCTTTGCGGGTGTCCAGGTAGCGCTGCAGGCCTGGATCAACGGCGGACGGGCGGTATCGCTCCGGGGCGACTGGCCGGAATGTTGGCGAACGCTGACGACCGAACGGCCCGATGCGCTCTCCGCGACGCCCACCTTCCTGGATCTGCTGCTGCAGAATGAGCCGGCGGCGCGGGTCGGGTGGAGCCCCCGGCAGGTGACCCTCGGTGGCGAGCCCCTCCGGGCCGGTTTGGGCCACCGGTTGCGGGTGCGCTGGCCGGACGCACGGTTCACCGCCATTTACGCGGCCGCCGAGTTTGGTGTGCTGCTCAAGACGCAGCGTGTCGACGGCTGGTACGAAACGGCGTCGCTCGCGGCGCGCTGGGCAGGTTGGCGTGTGCAGGACGGCGTGCTGGAAGTGAATGAGAACGGCACGTGGCGGAGCACGGGCGATTGTGTCGAGGTTCGTGGGGATCTCCTGAGGGTGCTGGGCCGGGCCAGCGAGGTCGCCAATGTGGCGGGGACCAAGGTGAGTCTGTCGCAGGTCAGTCTCCTGGCTGAGGAGGTGGAGGGGGTCGCGCGGGCGGTGGCCGTGGCCGAGCCGAACCCGGTGACGGGGCAGGTGGTTGCCCTCCGTTACGCCCCGGTGTTGGGGGCTGATGCCACCGTGGTGCAGGAGCGGTTGGAGTCACGGTTGCGCCAGGCACTCCCGAAGCCGGCCTGGCCGCGGCGTTGGGTTGTCGCCGAACTGGGGCCCGATCAGAACGCGAAGCGGGGACTGCGGTAGGAGCCGAGGTCACGAGACGCTGGCTGGGGTGAGCCTCCTGACGTCGACTCCTACCAAGCTTGGGTCGTAGTCCCCGATCCTTTCCATGAAACGTGTCCTCATCACCGGGGGTTCCCGCGGCTTGGGGCTCGCCGTGTGCCGGAGGCTGCTCGACGAGCAGTGGCAGGTCCTGACCACCGCGCGTCGGGCCACCGACGCGGTGCGGGAACTGCAGGCGCGGTACGCCGGGCGATTCGAGTTCTGGGAAGCGGACCTGGCGGACGCGGCCGAGGTACCGCGTTTGTGCGCCGCGGCGCGGGTGCTGGAGGGTCTGGACGGCTTCGTGGCCAACGCGGCGCTGGGGACGGAGGGACTTCTGACGCTGACGTCGGAGGCGATCATGCGGCGGACGCTCGACGTGAATCTGCTGGCGCCCATGCTGCTGGCCAAGCAGGTGGTGAAGGGCATGTTGCCCCGCGGCGGGAGTCTGGTGTTCGTGTCGTCGGTGGCCGCGGTCACGGGGTTGTCCGGGCTGACCGTGTATGGGGCGACGAAAGGAGCGCTGGTGGCGTTCTCGCGCGCGGTGGCGCGGGAGTACGGTGAGCGGGGGATCCGGTCGAACTGCGTGTTGCCGGGGTTTCTTGAGACCGAGATGAGTGCGTCACTCGACGAGGCGCAGCGGGTGCGGTTGCGGCGCCGTACGGCGCTGGGGCGTTTGGGGCAGGTTGAGGATGTGGTCGGGGCGGTGAGTTTTCTGCTGTCGCCGACCGCGGCTTTCGTCACGGGCACGGAGTTGATCGTGGACGGAGGGATGCGGGCGTGACGTAGGAGTCGAGGTGACGAGACTCTGGCTGAGATGAGCCTCCTGACGTCGGCTCCTACGGGCGAGGCGGTTGAGGCAGGAGTTGCGGGGGGCGGAGGAGGCACGGTAGGATGGCGCCGGTAGAAAGGCGCAGAGCTTTCCGGGGGGCGCATGGAACAACCGACAGGAGTACGTACCACCAACGCGGGTCGTAACGCGGATCCGGCAGGCAACGCTTTGTCCAAGGGCAACGGTGCGCGTCGTTCCCACGGCTTCTCTGTGGGGGAACGGTACACGATTCTCGGGCTGGCCTATGTGGGCGCCTTTCTCGTGGTGCACTGGCTGGCTTTCCAGTTCCGCTTTGATTTTCACGTACCAGAGGCGCAGCAACCGGCGGTGCACAGCGGCTGGTGGGCCCCGCTGATCATCAAGGTCGTGTGCCTGCTGTTGTTCGGCCAGTTCACCGGGTTGCTGGGGTACTTCGCGATCCCCGACCTGTGGCGGGTCTTCTATGCGATGAGTGTGGCGTCGCTGCTGATCCTGGTGGCGGAGCAGCTCGATCTGCTGCTGGTGGGATTGCCCCGCGGCGTCATCCTGATCGACTACGTCATGTCCACGGCATCGGTCGTGGGGATACGGATGGGGTTCCGGGTGATGCGGGAGCGGTTACGGAAGGGGAACGGGCCGCGGGGCGTCGGAAGCAAACGGGTGGGGATCATCGGAGCCGGCGATGTGGGGGCCTCGTTGGTGAAGGAGTTGCTCGCACGCCGGGGCATGGGGCTGGTGCCGGTGGCGTTTTTTGACGATGACCCGCTGAAGTGGCATTCGCAGGTTCACGGGGTGCCGGTGGTGGGGCGGCCCGAGAAGCTGCGGGACCCCAGTTTCCGGATGCACCTGGAGGAGGTGATCATCGCCATGCCGACGGCGCCGGCCAAGCGCCTCGGAGAGGTGGTCCGTCTCCTGCAAGGCCGCGCGTCTCAAGTTCGAGACGGTACCGTCCGTGGACCAGCTTGCGACCGGCAAGGTGCGGGTGAGTCAACTGCGGCCGGTCGAGATCCAGGACCTGCTGCAACGCGACCCCATCGAGTTGGACCTGGCCAATATTCAGCAGGAGATCGTAGGGCGGACGGTGTTGGTCACGGGGGCGGGCGGGAGCATTGGAAGCGAGCTGTGCCGACAGATTGTGGACCGGAACCCGCGCACGCTGCTGCTCCTGGACCGTTCGGAGGTCCAGTTGTTTCCCATTGAACAGGAGATGATCGCGAGCGGCTTTGGGGGCAGGTGGTTCCCGTCATTGCAGACATCCTGGATGAAGCCCGGCTGCGCTATGTCTTCGGGCGGTTCAAGCCCGAGTTGGTTTTCCATGCCGCCGCGCACAAGCATGTGCCGATGATGGAGAGCCAGCCGAGCGAGGCGCTGAAGAACAACGCGTTTGGCACCGCGCGACTGGCGTTGCTCGCCCGGGAATACCAGGTGGCGCGGTTCGTCCTGATCTCGACAGACAAGGCGATCAATCCGACCAGTGTCATGGGGGCCTCGAAACGGCTGGCGGAGATCTACCTGCAGGCGCTGGCGGCGTCCAAGGCCAATGGCACGAAGTTCATGGCGGTCCGTTTTGGCAACGTGCTGGGGTCCTCGGGGAGTGTGATCCCGGTGTTCACGCGGCAGATCGCCCTGGGGGCTGGTCACCGTGACGCACCCGGATGTCACCCGGTACTTCATGACCATCCCCGAGGCGGTGGGGCTCGTGCTGCAGGCCGCGTTCATGGGCGGGGGCGGAGAGATCTTCGTGCTCGACATGGGACAGCCGGTCAAGATCGCGGATCTCGCGCGGCAACTGATCCAGCTCAGCGGTCTGGAGCCGGACGAAGACATCGAGATCCGCTTCACCGGGCTGCGGCCGGGCGAGAAGTTGTTCGAGGAACTCAGCCACCGCACCGAGAACCACCAGCCGACCAGCCATCCGAAGGTGATGCGGTTCGTGAGCGAGCCCCGCCCGTTCGAGGAAGTCGAGGCGGCGTTTGCGGCACTCGAGCCGTTGCTCCACAGCACCGAGCGCAACCAGCTCAAGCAGCGGATTCAGGCGCTGGTGCCGGAGTATCAGCCCTATCTGGTCTGAGCGCTGCCGCCTGCGCCCCGTCCATGCCCAAGGCCACGTTCCAGCACGCCCGCATTGCCGGGATCGATGTGTGCCCCGGTCCCGTGGTTCGGCGGCTGGAGGAGGACGCCGCCGTCTGGGGCGCCGATGCCGCCCAGGTGGACAAGCTGCGCCGGGCCGTCGGGGTCGAGACCCGCTGGATCGCGCCGCCCGGGGTGACGACGCTGGATCTGTGCGAACGGTCGGCACGACGGTTGTTGTCCGGTGGCGGCTGGGCGGCGGAGGCGTTGGACGGGGTGATTTGTGTCACGCAGTGCCCGGACCATTTTCAGCCGTGCAACGCGAACATTCTCCACGGGCGATTGGGATTGCCGAAGGGCGCCGCTGCCTTTGATGTCAATCAGGGATGTTCGGGCTGGGTGTACGGCCTGTATCTGGGGTGCCTGATGGTCGAGGCGGGCGGCTGCGAGCGGGTGCTGTTGGTGGCGGGCGACACGGTGACCCAGAGCATCCATCCCGGGGACCGCACCGTTGTGCCGCTGTTCGGCGATGCCGGGTCGGCGACCTTGATCGAGCGGACAGACGCTGCCTCGCCCGCCTGGTTTTCGCTCTGCTCCGATGGTCGGGGGTGGGACGCGATCACGATCCCGGCGGGAGGGTATCGGCGGCCGCGCACGACGGAAACGAGCGTTGCGACCCTGGCAGAAGACGGCAGCCGGCGTGCGGCAGACCACCTGTTCGCGAATGGCATCGAGGTGTTCAACTTCACGCTGCGCGAGGAACCGCGGGCGGTTCAGGAACTGCTGGCGTATGCGGGCAGAACGCTCGGGGCGGTGGACCACCTGGTCTTCCACCAGGCCAACCGGATCATTTTGCAGACGCTGGCGTTGCGCTTGAAGGTGCCGATGAGCAAAGTGCCCTGCCGAACCCTGGCGGATTACGGGAACCAATCGAGCGCCTCGATCCCGGCCACGCTCTGCCATGACCTGGGCGAAGGGCTGCGCGAGGCGCCCCGCACGGTGTTGTGTTCGGGATTCGGCGTGGGTCTTTCCTGGGCCAGTTGCTTGCTGACGCTTGGACCGCTGGCACATTGCGACCTGGAAACCTACCCCGCGGCAGCGGGGTGAAGGCCGGAGACAGGTACCTATGACGACTTTGTCCATCGAGGATTTCCTCGCAGAGCTGGGGCCGGTGTTGCAGGGGGAGACCCCGGTGACATTGGGCCCCGACACGGTGTTCCGTGACCTGCCGGGCCTGGGATTCCGTGGCCGTCCTGGCCGTCCTGGCCGTCGTGGACGGCAGCTTCGGCGTGCAGTTGTCCGCGGCGGACCTGAATCGCTGCCGCACGGTGGCGGACGTGTACCGCCTCGCCGTTGCCACGGCGGGTTGAAGCCGCCGAGGCGGGAGACGGGCGAAGGGCCCCGGCGACGGGCGGATGCTCCTTCCCCCGACCGCTCAGGCAATGAATGTGAACTCTGTCAAACAAGTGCTGGTCGTGGGGGCGAGCGGGTTTGGACGCGAAATGCTCGTCTGGAGCCGCCACGCCGGCTTCGATACCGGGGAATACCCGGATCAAGGGGTTTCTGGACGACAACCCGGGGCCTTGAACGGCCATGAGTCACTCAGATTGCGCGTCGTCGGCAGCATCGCAGACTACGAGCCCGAGCCGGAGGATCGCTTCGTATGCGGGATCAGCCTGCCCTGGGTGAAGAAGAAATGCGTGGAACGGCTCCTGGGGCGCGGCGCACAGTTTCTGACCGTGATCCATCCGTCCGCCATCCTGGGCCCGAACGTCGAGCTCGGGGTGGGTTGCGTCATCTGCCCCGGAGTGGTGCTGACCATGGACATCGTCCTGGGCGATTTCGTCACCATCAACTGCTGCAGCAGCATGGGACACGACGCGCGGGTGGGGGACTGGTGCAGTCTGAACGGCCACTGCGATGTCACCGGGGCGTCGTCCTTGGGGAGGGCGTCCTGATGGGAAGTCATGCCTCGGTGATCCCGAAGAATGACGGTGGAAGACTGAGCCATCGTCGGGGGCCGGAACGGTCGCCTGTGCCCGGGGTGGCCACGGGCACGACGGTGTTCGGGGTGCCCGCTCGGGTGTTGTGGCGCTCCGGCCCGCAGGTGCCGAATGCGGATGGTTGAAACGCTTCTCTGCTATGCACGCGTCCTCTCAAAGCGATAATGCCGGTCCGCTCCTCGGCCGCAAGGCTTACCTGATGGTAGGCCTGCTGGCGGCCCTGGTGCTCGGCCTCTGGGCGTTCCCGTGGCTGTGGTACTCGAAGACCGAACGGACCGGTCCCCGACTCTGGCTGGAGCGAACGCCGCGCCATCGACGGCTGGACCTTCCGCGAGGTCCCTGTGTCGGAACGGGCCGAGGCGATCCTGGTGGCGGACCGGACCTTCAGCGGCGAGTACCAGCGTTCGGACAACCGGACGACGGTGAATGTGTTTTCGGCGAAGCGCTACTCGGAGAAGGCTGATGAGATCGGGCTGTTCATGCACACGCCGGATCGTTGCTGGACCGATGGCGGCTGGAGTCTGGAACCGGTTTCCCGGAGCATCTCGAGCTGGAGGTCAAATGGCCTGCGGATGCGTTTTGAGCGCCGGCTGTTCGCCGCCCGGGACGGACATCTCGAACTCACCTACTTCGGCGGTTTGGTGGGTGGCCAACCGGTTCCCTATCGGTTGGATCACAACCTGTCGGTGGGCATGAAGCGGGCCCTGCGTCGCAAGGCGGGCAGTGCGGAATCGGGAGTGCGCGCGGCGGACACCCATTTCTGGGCGCGCGTCTGGCAGGGCTTCCTGGAGCGTAGTCCCCTGGTCGGTCCCAAGCAGTTTGTGCGCGTATCCACGCGGGTGGTGGGCGGTGACGTGGCGGCCGCCGACCGTGTGCTGACCGACTTTCTGGGGCGATGGCTGGAACCTTCCGACTACGCCGCGGAGTTAAAGGCGTGGCACGAACGGCCGCAAGCCCAGGGTTGAACGGTCGGTCTCCATCTGCCATGAAATCCAGCCTGTCTTCGCTCGTCCTTTTGTTGCCGTCGTTCCTCGCCTTCGGGTGGCTGGTAACGCGCGCCCGGTGGTTCTGGAACAACCAACCGGAACTGCAGTTCGGATGGGTCGTCCTGTTGCTGTGCGCGTACCTGTTTTATGAGGCTTGGGAGACGCGGCCGCGCATCGACTTCAAGCTGCGGTGGTGGAGTGTCGGCCTGGCCGTGCTCGGGAGCGCCATGCTGCTGCTCGTGCAGAGTTACTGGGCGGTGTTTGGGATGCACGCCGCCACCATGTACGGGCTGGCCTTGGGCATTTTGCTGCTCGCCGCGGCGAACGTGGGTCTGGTCTTTGGCTGGGCCGGCATTCGGAAGTTCGCCCTGGCCTACGGGTTCATCCTGGTGGCGATGCCGCTCCCGGGCATCATCCATGGGCCGGTGGTGGGCGGGTTGCAGCGCCTCGTGGCCAGCATCAACGCCGAGGTCCTTAATCTCATGGGCATCCCGGCCACCAAGGTCGGCAGTCTGATCCATCTCCCGGGAGGCACGGTGGGTGTGGACGAGGCTTGCAGCGGGATCCGCAGTCTCCAGTCGACCATCATGGCCACCATTTTCATCGGGTACCTCACGCTCCAGCGTTTCAGCCTGCAGGTGCTCCTCTTCGGTTGCGGCATCTTCCTGGCCATCCTCGGCAACCTCATCCGTTCCCTCTATCTGAGCCTCACGGCCAACGCCAAGGGCGTCGAGGCGATCGCGGGCGTCCACGACGCCGCCGGGTGGTCCATCCTGGCGTTCACGGCCGGAGGCGTCATCGTCCTGTCCTGGCTCTTCAAGAAACTCGAACGCCAGATGGAGGAACTGACGCCGCACGCGGCCGAGCTGGAGCCGGAAGCGGAGGGCAGAGTCTCGTGACCTCGACTCCTACGGGGGGGTGTCGTTTCACCGTTGATCCTTGATCAAACGTCTCTTCGACCTTGCGGTTCTGCTGGTGACCGCTCCGTTGTGGCTGCCCGCCCTCGGAGCGGTTTCGTTTTTGGTCTGGCTCAAGCTGGGGCGTCCGGTCGTGTTCACGCAGCTCCGGCCCGGCCGCGGCGGGCGGGGTTTCCGCCTCTACAAGTTCCGCACCATGACCGAAGCGCGGGACCGGGAGGGGCGACTGTTGTCCGACGCCGAGCGGTTGACACCTTTCGGCCGCTGGTTGCGCTCCACCTCGCTGGACGAACTGCCGGAGCTCTTCAATGTGCTGAAGGGAGAGATGAGCCTGGTGGGACCCCGCCCACTGCTCATGCAATACCTCGCGCGCTACACCCCCGCGCAGGCCCGACGCCACGAGGTCCGGCCGGGCTTGACCGGCTGGGCCCAGATACACGGTCGCAACGCCCTGAGCTGGGAGGAGAAGTTCCGGCTCGATGTGTGGTACGTCGACCACCAATCCCTGGGGCTGGATGTCCGGATCCTGTGGCGCACCCTGGGGTCGGTGCTGCGCCGGGAAGGCATCAACAAGAACGGCGAGGCCACGACCACCGAGTTCATGGGGTCGCCTCCCGAGCGGTGAGCGATCTTCAGAGGGGGCTGCGACCGGCGATGCCGGCCTCGAGCTCGTGCCAGAACTCGACGTTTTCCTCGCCATCCTCCCAGCACAGGAACACCTCGCGATCGCCGCGCAGGGACGGGAAGTCGATCAGGCCCCGGTCGAGGTCGCGGACCTGGATTTCGCGGGAGGTGAACTCCGCCTGCAGGTCGCGGACGAGGAGCCAGGTGCGCACCCAGGCATGGACGCGCGACCCGCCCAGGTCCTGCCCCTGGGCGAGGCGCGGAGCCAGCGAACGGGCGTGCTCGTCAAACACCGGCTGCAGCAATCGCAGGCGGCCGAGCCAGGTCCGGATGCGCGGCAGCAACGCGTTGGCCTCCTCCGGCGTGTAGTGGCGGCCGAAGCGGCGCATGGTCAGTGCGGAACCGCCGGTTCCGGATGGGCCAGGAGCTTCTGCTCGACCTTGGGATCGGGCTCGATCTCGAGCGATTTCCGCCAGGCTTCGCGGGCTTCCTCGGCGCGTCCCAACGCGTGGTAGATGTCACCGAGATGATCGAACAGCGTGGCGTCGGGTTCGGGCATGAGGGCGACGGCGCGCAGTTGGGGTTCGAGGGCCGCGGCGGCATCGCCCTGCTGGTAGAGCACCCAGGCCAGGCTGTCGAGGAAGGCGGGGTTGTCGGGTTCAATCGCCAGGGCGCGGTCGATGAGGCGGCGTGCCTCGGTCAGGTTGACCCCGCGTTCAGCCCACATATAGCCGAGGTAATTGAGCGCTTCGGCGTTGCCGGGTTCCAGTTCGAGGCAGCGGCGCAGGGCCGTTTCGGCTTCGGCGTGTCGCCCCAGGCGTTCGTTGGCCAGACCAAGCTGGAAGTAAAAGAAGTGGGTGAGGCGCGCCGGGTCACGGACGCGCGCGTGCAGTTCGGCCGCCGCATACGCGTCCAGCGCTTCAAGGTACTTCTCCTGGGCGGCGAGGGTGAGGCCGGTATAGAACTCGAGCAGGAAACCCGCGGGGAACTGGCTGCGGGCACGGGCGATGGTCTCGGTGGCCAAGTCCGGGCGGCCGAGGGCGAGTTGAAGGCCGGCGAGTTGGTAGTAGGCGGGTTCGAGACCGGGGTTGAGCAGGAGGGCTTGTTCGAGATGCCGGGCGGCGTCGGGATAGCGCTTCTCTTCGAGATAGAGCGTGGCGAGCGCGTAATGGGCTTGGGGGTTGGTGGGCTGTTCGGTGAGGAGCCCTTCGAGGTGGCGGTTGGCATTGGTGGCGTCCCGTTCGCGGAGATAAAGGTCGAAGAGTTGCCGGCGGAGCGCCTGGCGCATGGCAAGTCCGGCTGAGCCGTGATCGCGGAGCAACCCCTCGTAGAGGGCGATGGCGCGCGGGATCTGCTGCAGCCGGTGATAACCCTCTGCGAGGCCGGCGAGGAGTTCGGGTTCGAGCGGGTTGAGCGCCGTCGCACGGTCCAGCAACGCGAGGGCGCGCGCCTCGGCGATCTCCTTGGGGAGGAGGCGTCCATCCGCCACCAGCAGGTAGAACCCCGCCATCTCGATGAGCAGGGCAGGGGGAGGGTTCTTCCGGTTGGCGGCCTGGTCCAGGACCCGCAAAGCCTCGTTGGTACGGCCGTTGCCGAGATGGATCTGGGCGAGCCCGCGATACCCGAGGAACGAGTCGGGCGCGCGGCGGGTGGCTTCCTGAAAGGCCTTGATCGCGCCGGTCTGGTTGGTGGCCTGGAGCTGGGCAACGCCCAGCCAGCCGAAGACCTCCGCGCTGGCCCGGGGTTGGCGGCTGGCCCGGAGGAGCACCTCCACGGCCCGGGCCGGTTCACGGTTGCGCAAGTAACGGCGGCTCAGTTCGAGCGCGAGAAGCTCGTGCGACGGGTCCGCCTCGAGCGAGGCCGAGAACTCGGCCTCGGCCTGACGGGGTTCGCGCCGCAGGTCATGGGCCACTCCCGCCGCGAAGCGGGCGTAGGCATCGACCCGGCGTTCGAGGTCGGGATCGGCAGACGAGCGTACGCTCCCCCGCGGGGACGCCGCGGCGGGAGCGGGCGAGGCGCTGCGGTGGGAGCCATGCCCGCCGCTGGTGCAGCCGGCCAGGAGCAGGAGTGCGAGGCCGGCGAGCATCGTTCGCCGGCCGTGGCTTTGCCAGAACTGGGGTGAAGATCCGCCCATTTCGGGAAAACCCTCCGCCACCCCGCAGGGCCGGCAGCGGCCGGTTCAGGGAAGAACTCGCCGGGCCTGCACGCGGCCGTCCTACTTCTGCCAGGTGCGCTTCTTATGGCGGTGCTGGCGGAGCTTCTTTCGCCGCTTGTGCTTGTTGATCTTGGCTTTTCGGCGCTTCTTCAGTGAACCCATAGGTTTTTTCGCGGGCTAGTATACCACTTTGTTCAGCGGATACTCAATAATTCCTTCCGCCCCGGCCGCCTTGAACTGCGGGATGAGATCGCGCACCAAGTGCTCGTCGATGATGGTCTCGACGGCGACCCAACCCGGCAGGCTGAGCCGGGCGATCGTGGGCTGGCGCAGGGCCGGGAGCGTCTCGAGGAGCCGCGGGAGGTCTTTCTCGGCGATGTTCATCTTGAGGCCGACCTTGCTCTCGGCCTCGAGGGCGCCGCGCAGGAGGAGGGCCAGGCGCTCGATCTTGCGGCGCTTCCAAGGGTCGCGCCACGCGGTGTGGTTGGCCACCAGCCGCGGGCTCGAGGTCATGAGCGTGTCCACGATCCGCAGCTTGTTCGCGCGCAGCGAGGAGCCGGTCTCCGTGATGTCCACGATGGCGTCCACCATCTCGTGCGCCTTCACCTCCGTCGCGCCCCAGGAGAACTCAACCTCCGCCTTGACCTTGTGCCGGCGGAGATAGGCCTTGGTCAGGTTCACCACCTCGGTGGCGATGCGTTTGCCGGCGAGGTCGCGGACGGACCGGATGGGCGAATGCTCCGGGACGGCCAGGACCCAGCGGGCGGGCTGGCGGGTCGCCTTGCTGAAGATGAACTCGCCGACCTCGTGCACCTTGGACCGGTTCTCGTGGATCCAATCCAGCCCGGTCAGGCCGGCATCGAGATGCCCGTGCTCGACGTACCGGCTCACCTCCTGCGCGCGGATGAAGCGGATCTCGAGCTCCGGGTCGTCCACGTACGGGATGTACGAGCGACTGCTGACGGTGATGTTGAAGCCGGCCTTGGCCATCTTCTCGATGGTGGCCGCCTGGAGGCTGCCCTTCGGCAGACCCAAACGCAAAATCTCTGGTTTTCCGGTCTTGCTCATGCGTGGTGTCTCGCGCCCGGAACCGGGCACCGCCGCCCGCGGAAGCCCCGCCCCGTTCCCCCCGCCGCGCCGCGAGGGGGATGCTCCAAGTCCGCCGCCGGAGTGCAAGCTTCTTCTTGATCCCATCGCGTTTTTGCTCGCCC
Organism: Verrucomicrobiota bacterium; assembly: GCA_027493615.1. Classification (GTDB taxonomy): domain Bacteria; phylum Verrucomicrobiota; class Verrucomicrobiia; order Limisphaerales; family J093; genus DSVZ01. Next base: position 26,238 of record JAOSKK010000023.1, on the reverse strand, counting down.
GGGGCCGGCGACGAAGTATATCCCTGCGCCCATGAATTCGCTGCTGCTGCGGGGAGGCCGCGTGGTGGATCCGAGCCGGGCCTTCGACGCTCCTGCCGATGTGTTGATCGTCCAGGGCAAGGTGGCGGCGGTCGGACCCGACGCCGCACGCCAGGCGGCGCCGGAACTGCCGCGGTTGAACGCTGCCGGGTGCGTGGTCTGCCCCGGGCTGATCGACCTGCACGTTCACCTGCGGGAACCCGGCGAGTCCGCGAAGGAATCCATCGCCACCGGCACGGCCGCGGCGGCCCGGGGTGGTTTCACGACGGTGGTCTGCATGCCGAACACCGCTCCGCCGCTGGACAACCCGGAGTGCGGTGGCCTGGGTGCAGCAACGGGCGGCCAGCGAGGGTGTGGTCCATGTCCTGGTGGCAGGGGCCATCAGCAAGGGCCTGGCCGGGGAAGAGCTGGCTCCGCTGGGTTCTCTCCACAAGGCCGGTGTGGTGGCCGTCACCGACGACGGGCGCTGCGTCCAGAACCACGAGCTGATGCGGCGCGCCCTCGAGTACTCGACCATGTTCGACCTGCTGGTGATGGACCATTGCCAGGACTATTCGCTTTCGACCGACGGCGTGATGCACGAAGGCGCGGTCAGCACGATGCTCGGGCTCCACGGCTGGCCGGCCGAGGCGGAGGAGATGATGGTGGCCCGCAACATCCTGCTGGCCGAGCGCACCGGCGCGCGCGTGCATTGCCAGCACCTGAGCGCGGCCGGCAGCGTGAAGTTGCTGCGCGAGGCGCGTCGTCGCGGCGTCCCCATCTCGGGCGAGGCCTGCCCGCACCATTTCACCCTCACCGACCTCGCCGTGGCCGGCAGCGACGCCTTCTGGGCGCAGGACGGTCAGGCGCTGTATCCCGGGGTGCCCGTGACCGAACTGCCGCGCTGGCCCAGCTACGACACACGCTGCAAGATGAACCCCCCGCTCCGGAGCGCCGCCGATCGGGAGGCGATTCTGGCGGGGTTGGCCGACGGCACCATCGAGGTGCTGGCCAGCGACCACGCGCCGCACTGCAATTACCAGAAGGAAGTCGAGTTCGACCACGCGCCCTTCGGCATCACGGGGCTGGAAACCGAGCTGGCGCTCAGCCTCATGCAACTGGTCCATACGGGGCGGCTCTCCCTCGCGGCGGTGATCGAAAAGTTCACCACGCACCCGGCCCGCCTCCTCCGCCTGCCCGGCAAGGGTTCGCTGGCGCCTGGAAGCGACGGCGACGTGACGGTGCTGGACCCGGACCGGCGGTGGGTCTGGGAGCCGGCCCAAACCGCGAGCCGTTCGACCAACAGTCCTTTCTACGGTTGGGCGCTGCGCGGCCGGGCGCTGGCCACCATCGTGGCCGGTCGTTGCGTGTGGCAGGACCCGGCGCTGGCCGGCGGCTGAGCCGGGATCCTGCGGTGCACTCTGGCGGACCCTCGCCCCACTGGCGCGGCCGCCGATTCCTGCTATACTTCACCCGGTTCGCTTCTGAGCATTATGAAACATCGATTGTCCAACCTCCTCGCGGGCTGCGCGGCCTTGTGCCTCACCGCCGGCGCGGCTGAACTCAAGTGGCACACCGACCTCGCCAAGGCCCAGGCCCTGGCCAAGACGGAGAACAAGAAGGTGCTCATCAACTTCACCGGCTCGGACTGGTGCGGGTTCTGCATCAAGCTCCACAAGGAAGTGTTCGCCACGCCGGAGTTCCAGGAGTTCGCCGGCAAGAACCTGGTCCTTGTGGAGGCGGACTTCCCGCGCAACAAGACCCTGCCGGCGGAGCTCAAGGCGGCGAACGAGGAAGCTGAAAGACCAGCACAAAGTGCGCGGCTATCCCACCCTCGTGATTCTCGACAGCCAGGGGAAGAAGCTCGGCGAAATCGTCGGGTACGGCGGAGGCGGCCCCAAGGCGGTCATTGACAAGATCAAGGACGCCAAAGGCTGAGCTTCCGACGCCCACACATCACCTCTCTGGCTTTGACGCGACGCGGCCCTTCCGGCCGCGTTTTTTTTGTCTCCAGCCCCGCGTTCCCCTCACACAAAGCGGCGCTGAAGCCCACGCACTCCAGGCGCTTTGCGACTTCTGACGCGGGGGCGAGCGTGGTCAGGCCTTGGTGAGCACCAGCCCCGACCGGTCCTGGGCGAGGCCTGCACGGATGCGGTCGCCGGCCTGGAACGTCCCGTTGATCAGCTCGCGGGCGAGCGGGTTAAGCAGCCAGGTCTGGATGGCGCGCTTCAGGGGACGGGCGCCGTAGTCGGGGTCGAAGCCTTCGCGAGCGAGGAATTCGCGGGCGGAGGCATCTACTTCGAGTTCGAGGCGCTGTTCGGCGAGGCGCGCGTTGACCCGGTCGAGTTGGAGCTGGACGATGTGTTCGATGTCGGCGCGCGTGAGAGGTTCGAACACGAGCACCTCGTCGACGCGATTGAGAAACTCGGGCCGGAAATGACCCTGGAGCTCGGTGGCGACGCGGCGTTCGAGCGTGCGACGTTCGGCGTCGGTGAAGTGCTCGCCGCGGTGGTGGTCCTTGACCAGGCGGGCGGCGAGGTTCGAGGTCATGAGGACGAGCGTGTTGTTGAAGTGCACGGTGCGGCCCTGGCTGTCGGTGAGTCGCCCGTCATCCAGCAACTGGAGCAGGAGGTTCAGCACGTCCGGGTGCGCCTTTTCGATCTCGTCGAAAAGCAGCACGGCGTAGGGACGGCGGCGCACGGCCTCGGTCAGTTGACCACCTTCCTCGTGGCCGACGTATCCGGGGGGCGCGCCGATCAACCGCGCGACGCTGTGCTTCTCCATGTACTCGCTCATGTCCATCCGGACCATGGCGTCTTCGTCGTCGAAGAGGAACTCGGCGAGGGCGCGGGCGAGCTCGGTCTTGCCCACACCGGTGGGTCCCACGAGGATGAAGCAGCCCAACGGCCGGCGCGGGTCGCGAATGCCGCTGCGGGCCAGCCGGATGGCGTTGCTGACGGACTCGACGGCATGGCGCTGGCCGACGAGGCGCCGGGCCAGCCGCTCTTCCATGCGCAGCAGTTTGGTGCGTTCGCTCTCGAGCATCCGGCTCACCGGGATGCCGGTCCAGGAAGCGACCACCTGGGCGATGTCTTCCTCGGTGACCTCCTGGCTGAGGAGGCGCGGGCCGGTGGCGGCGGCATGCTGCGCCTTCTCGAGGGCGGCGAGTTCGCGTTCGAGCGCGGGAATACGTTCGTAACGCAACTGGCCGGCGCGGACGCGGTCATAGGCGCGTTCGGCCTGCTCGAGTTCGATGCGGGCCTGTTCGAGCTGGGAGTTGAGGGTGCTGACCGCGTTGATGGCCGCCTTTTCGTTCTGCCACTGGGCGGTGAGGCGGGCGGACTGCTCGCGCAGGTTGGCGAGGTCCTTTTCGAGCTTGCGCAGCCTTTCGCGGGTGGCTTCGTCCTTCTCCTGCTTGAGCGCGGTCTGCTCGATTTCGAGCTGCATGATCTGCCGGTCGAGCTGGTCGATCTCGGTGGGTTTGGAGTCGAGCTCCATGCGCAGGCGCGACGCGGCCTCGTCCATGAGATCGACGGCCTTGTCCGGGAGGAAGCGATCGGCGATGTAACGCTGGGACAAGGTGGCGGCGGCGACGAGCGCACCGTCCTGGATGCGGACGCCGTGGTGGACCTCGTAGCGTTCTTTGAGGCCGCGGAGGATGGCGAGGGTGGCCTCGACGGTGGGCTCGGCGACGACGGTGGGCTGGAAGCGCCGTTCGAGGGCAGGGTCCTTCTCGATGTGCTGGCGGTACTCGTCGAGCGTGGTGGCGCCGATGCACCGCAGTTCGCCGCGGGCGAGCGGCGGTTTGAGCATGTTGCCGGCGTCCATGGCGCCGTCCGCCTTGCCCGCCCCGACAATGGTGTGGAGTTCGTCGATGAAGAGGATGACCCGGCCCTCGCTCGCGGTGACCTCCTTGAGAAAGGCCTTGAGGCGGTCCTCGAATTCGCCGCGGTACTTGGCGCCCGCCACCATGGCCCCCAGATCCATCGCCACCACGGTCTTGTTCTGGAGCGACTCGGGGACGTCGCCGCTGACGATGCGGCGGGCCAGGCCCTCGACGATGGCGGTCTTGCCCACGCCCGGTTCCCCGATGAGGACGGGGTTGTTCTTGGTGCGGCGGGTGAGGATCTGCATGACGCGGCGGATCTCCTCGTCCCGGCCGATGACGGGGTCGATCTTGCCGGCCCGCGCCAGCTCGGTGAGGTCGCGACCGTACTTCTCGAGGGCCTGGAACTTGTCCTCGGGATTCGGGTCGGTGACGCGCTGGTTGCCGCGCAGTTCAACCAGCGCCTGGAGGACGGCGTCGCGTTTGAGGCCGTGCGTCTGGAAGGTCTTCCTGAGCGCCGCCCCGCTGTGGTCCAGCAGGCCGAGCAGGAGGTGCTCCGTGCTGACGTAGTCGTCCTTGAGGCGGCCGGCCTCGTCGGTGGCGGCGGTGAGGGCCTTGCGGAGCTGGGCGCCGACATAGGGCTGGGCGTCGCCCTGCACTTTGGGACGCCGGGCCAACTCGCGCTCGAGGTCGCGGGTGAGGGCGCCCACGGGCACGCCGAGCTTCTGGAGCAAGGGGGGGATGAGGCCGTCGGTCTGGGCGAGCAACGCCAGCGCGAGGTGTTCGCCGTCCAGTTCCTGGTGGGCGTGGCGCTGGGCGATCTCCTGCGCGGCTTGCAGGGCGCCCTGGGCTTTGAGAGTGAGGCGATCCAGTTGCATGGTCCGAGGGGGAGGCTTGTCCAGGACGGCACGGGCGAACACTTCGCGGCTCAACCGTCCGGCGTTGCGTCCCACCCCCATCTCATAGCCCCGGCAGCGCGGACGTCAAGGACAGGGCCGGCGCCGGTCCGTTCGGCCTGTCACCCAAATGTCACCTGCCTGTCCTCGATTCGTAACGCAAACTTCAGACGCTGCGGCGGTCGGGCTGGAGGGCGTCCGCCGACGCGCTTGCCTGGCGACACAGGTTGCGACCATGAACCGATATCGGATTGCTCGACTGCTCCTCGGTGCTGGTACCGCTGCGGCGGCCCTCCTGGGCCTGCCCGGTGCTCACGCTCAATCCACCGATGCCCTCCTGGATAAGCTCGTCGAGAAGGGGATTCTCACCGTCAAGGAAGCCAACGAGCTCCGGGAGGAATCCGACAACGACTTCAACAAGGCGTATGCCGCGAAGAGCGGCATGCCCGACTGGGTGACGGCCCTCAAGATCAACGGTGATTTCCGCGGCCGGTTCGAGGGCTTCTACGCGGACAACCCGGATTTTGTGGACCGGAACCGCTGGCGCTACCGGCTCCGCCTCGGTGTCACGGCCAACCTCAAGGAGAACTTTGAAATCGGGGTCCGCCTGGGCTCCGGCGATCTCGACAACGCTGCCGGCATGACCTCGGGCAGCGACCCCATCTCGAACAACCAGACGCTGCAGAACAACGCCTCGAAGAAGGGCATCTACCTCGACCAGGCATATGCCCGATGGACGGCGCTGAACCGCCCGGCAGTCATGGGCGTGCTCACCGTCGGCAAGATGGAGAACCCGTTTGTGTTCTCCGATCTGCTCTTCGACAGCGACTACACCCCGGAGGGCGCCGCCCAGCAGGTGACCTACAACCTCAGCGCCCAACAGGCTCTCAAACTCAATCTCGGCCAGTTCGTCCTCGACGAGATCGGGGGCAGCAGCGCCGATCCCTTCCTGCTCGGGGGCAGATGCGCCTCGAGTCTGCCTGGTCCCCGAAGATCACAACCAGTCTTGGGGCCGCGTTCCTCAGCATCCAGCACGACGAGAACCTCCCGAGCAGCGCGGTGCCCGACATCAACGCCGGCAACCTGCGTCGCACCCGCTACACCACCAGCGCAGACGGATCGAGGATCTTTGCTGGCCTGCAGGAGCCGGTGAACGGCTACGAGACCTTCCTTGCCGATGCCGCCCTCACCTACACCTTCGCCACCTTCCCGTTCTACGCCGGCCCTTTCCCGATCCGGGTGTTCGGCGAGTACCTGCACAACACGGCGGCCGCGGATCAGAACCAGGGGTACCAGGTCGGCATCACCTTCGGGCGGGCGGGCAAACGCAGGACCTGGGAACTCAGCTACCGCTACAAGGTGCTCGAGGGCGACGCCTGGTGGGAGGAACTTACCGATTCGGACTTCGGCGCCTTCTACGCCAACTCCCTTCCCGCGACCGTCCCGCCCGGCCAGGTGGTTCCCGCCGCGGGTCGTGCCCGCAGCGGCGGCTACTGGGCCGGTACGAACGCGCGCGGCCACGTCGTGAAGGCCAGCTATTCGCCCTTCGACCCGCTCACACTGAGTGTCACCTGGTTCGGAGTGGACCTGATCGAGGAATACCTGCCCGGCACCGACAGCCGGATGAACCGGCTGCAGGTGGATGGTCTGCTCAAGTTCTGAGCCGCGATGCGCCGCCACTCCAGCCGCCTCAATCTCCGGTATCACCAACATCTTGCGAACCCGTTCCGCGAACCCCATGAGAACCTCCTTTGCTTCCTTCGCTCTGGCCGCCGCTCTCGGTTGTGCCCTTCCGGTCGGCGCCGCCAACGTCACGGTCAAAGGGTCGGACACCATGGTCATCCTGGCCCAGAAGTGGGCCGAGGTGTACATGCAGCAGTTCCCAGCCACCCGGATCCAGGTCACCGGCGGCGGCACCGGCGTCGGTTTCGCCGCCCTGCAGAACAAGACCACCGACCTCTGCAACGCCTCCCGCAAGATCCGGAATTGGAAGCAGGTGGGAGGCAAGGACGAGGCCATCATGGTCTACAGCCGCGAGAACAGCTCGGGGACGTACGAGTTCTTCAAGGAGCATGTCCTCAAGGGGCGCGACTTCACCGCGAGCGCGCAGACCCTCCAGGGCACGGCCCAGGTGTTGCAGGCGGTCGCCGCCGAACCCAAGGCCATCGGCTACGGCGGGGCTGCCTACGGCGCGGGCGCCAAGCACCTCAAGGTCAGCATGGAAACCGGCGGCGAGGCCATCGAGCCCACCGAAGATACGGTGGTGGGCGGGACCTATCCCATCTGGCGCTACCTGTTCATCTACGTCAACCCGGCCCTCGACAAGGGCGAACTCGCCGCCTACCTGAACTGGATCCGCAGTGACGCCGGCCAGCAGGTCGTCAAGGACGTCGGCTATTACCCGCTGCCCCGGCCGTTGCGCCAATAGCAGGAACCGGCTTGGTTAACGTCGGGTCGCGCCCCATCCTGCCGGCCGGTTCCGCATGGACACGGCCCTGGACATTGAACATCCCGACGCGCTCCGGCGCTACCTGCAGGAAACCGGCCGCGTCCCCGCCACCGTCGGGTTGCGGTGCACGCCGTTGGCCGGCGGCGTCTCCAACCGCACGGTGCGCGTCGAATGGAACGGGGGTCCTGCCTGGGTGATCAAACAGGCCCTGGCCCGCCTGCGCGTGAAGGACGATTGGTTTGCCGACCCGCGTCGGGTCCACCGCGAAGCGCTCGGGTTGCGTTGGCTGGGCCGGCTCGCGCCGCCGGGGCACTTGCCGGGCTTCGTCTTCGAGGACGAGACGCACCACCTCCTGGCCATGGAGGCCGTGCCTGAACCGCATGAGAATTGGAAGTCCCGTCTTCTGACCGGTCGTCTGGACGCTGCGCACGTCCGCCAGTTCGCCGAACTCCTGGCCACCCTGCACCGTCGCAGCCACGAACAGGCCGCTGAGACGGCGGCGGCCTTTGCTGACCGGTCGTTCTTCGAGACGCTCCGGCTTGAACCGTACTATCGGTTCGCGGCCCACCGACAGTCGGCTGCCGCCCCGTTCTTCGATGACCTCATTGCTGAGACGCTGGCGACGCGCCTGGAGCATCGTGCACGGCGATTACAGCCCGAAGAACATCCTCGTGTACCAGGAACGGCTGATCCTCCTCGATCACGAGGTCATTCACTTCGGCGATCCTGCCTTCGACCTCGGCTTCGCCCTCACCCATCTCCTGAGCAAAGCCAACCACCTCGCGGCGCACCGCCCGGCGTTCCTCGCCGCGGCCACCGACTTCTGGCGGACCTACAGCGCGACCGTGGGACCCGAGTTGCTCACGCCCGCCCCTCGAAGCGCGCGCCGTTCGCCACACCCTCGGCTGCCTGCTGGCCCGCGTCGACGGTCGGTCCCCTCTCGAGTACCTGACCGAACCCGAGCGGGCCCGGCAACGCGCTGTCGTGCTCGGCTACCTCGCGTCGCCGCCTGCCCGCGTCACCGAGCTGGTGACCGGGGTTGGGCAACGGCTCGAAGCGTGATTCCGCTTCCCGCTCCGCCGCCGTCCGCTACCCTCCCGCGCCATGTTCGCGCTCGAACAACTGGACGCCCTCGAGATCCTCGACAGTCGCGGCCGGCCCACCTTGCAGGCCGCCTGCCGGCTGGCGGGTCAACCCTGGGCCAGGGCCTCGGTCCCCTCCGGCGCCTCCACCGGGTCCGCCGAAGCCCTCGAACTGCGCGACGGCGATCCACGGCGCTACGCTGGTCTGGGTTGTCGCCGGGCGGTGGCGAACATTCGCGAAGTCATCCAGGCCGCCCTGGTCGGTCGCACCTTCTCACACCAGGCCGCACTCGATCGGGCGCTCTGCGAGCTGGATGGCACGCCGAACAAGGCGCGCCTTGGGGCCAATGCGCTGCTCGGGGTCTCGCTGGCCTTTGCCCGCGCCTGCGCGGTGGCGCGCGGCGTGCCGCTCTACCGGCACTTCGCCGATCTCGCCGGGCTCGAGTTGCGCACCCTGCCGCGCCTGACGATCAACCTGTTCAGCGGCGGCAAACACGCCGGGGTCCAGGCCCCGATCCAGGACGTGCTCCTCGTGCCGGCCTCCGCATCCACCATCGACGAGGGCCTGGCCACGACGTTCGCCGTCTACCAGGCTGCCGCCGCCCTGTCGCTCCGCCGCTACGGCCAGCGGTTGCTGCGCGCCGATGAAGGCGGGCTCGCCCCGCCCTTCCCCGACTCCGAGACCATGCTCCGCGATGCTGTCGAGGCCATCACGGCTACCGGGTTTCAGCCCGGCCGCGACGTGGCTCTTGCCCTGGACGTGGCCTCGAGCCACTTCCATCAGAACGGCCGTTATCACCTCACCGACCCGCCTTTCGAAAGTGGGCGGATGATCGCCGAACTCGAGCGTTGGGTGGACCGTTACCCGGTGGTGAGCCTCGAGGATGGGTTGGCCGAGGATGACTGGGCCCACTGGCCGGAGCTTTGCCGACGGCTGGGCACGCGCACGCTCATTCTCGGCGACGACTTCCTTTGCACCAACCCGGTCCGGATCCGCCGGGCCATCGCGGCGCGGGCGGCAACGGCCCTGTTGCTGAAGGTGAACCAGATCGGGACCCTCACCGAAGCGCTCGAGGCGGCGCAGTGCGCTCGTTCCGCCGGCTGGCGGGTGACCATCAGCGCCCGCAGCGGCGAGACCGAGGATGACTGGCTGGCCGATCTCGCGGTGGGATGGCAGGGGGATCAGATCAAGATCGGGTCGATCACCCAGTCCGAGCGCCTGGCCAAGTACAACCGGCTGCTCGGCATCGAGGCGGAGACGCGGCTGCCCGTCGTGGCTTGGCCGGGTTAGCGCGGACATTTCAGACCCGCCCCGTAGGCGCCGACGTGAGGAGGAAGGGCTGATTCATCTGGAGTTGGCGGGCAAAATGGTGCCGGGGAGGGGATGAGAAGCCCCTGGGCAAGCGTCGGGCGTCGCGGAAGGCTTTCGAGCCCACCGCACGCCGGCGCTCAGCGCAGAGTTCTGGGAGCAGCCGGTTCCGCGGGCTGTGCAACCCCTTCCCCAAATCCAAGTGAACCAGCCGTGGTGAGCGCGGCTTGCGTTCGGGACGGTGTGTTGGCTTTGGCGGTCCGGTCGGCTACCGGCTGTGCCGGAGACGGCTACTTGAGGACCGGGCGCAGGACGATGTTGCGGTAGTCGACGGCCTCGTGGTCGCCCTGGAGGTAGATCGGGCCGGGCCGGGACTCATCGGACCAGAGGGCGCCACCGGTGCAGCCGAGGATGGGCTGGTTGTCGATGATGGTCGTGCCGTTGAGGATGACGGTGAGGTGCCGGTCGACGAGCGTGATGTCGAAGGTCTGCCATTCGCCCGGCGCCTTGGCGGGATTGGACGTGGGAGTGATGCGGCTGTAGAGGCCGCCCATGCCATGGGAGTCGGGGCCCTTGCCGTAGCTGTCGGCGACCTGGACCTCGTAAATGCCGCGCAGGTAAATGCCTGAGTTGCCGTTCTTGGGCACCTTGGTCTCGAGGCGGAGGTTGAAGTCCTCGAACTCGCGGTCGGTGCGCAGGTTGCCGTAGTGACGGCCGGAGTCCTTGTCGGGACGATTGATGAGGCTGCCGTTTTCGACACTCCAACCGTTGGCGGCCTGCGGTTCGAGGAGGCGCCAGCCCGTGAGGTCCTGGCCGTTGAAGAGGGAGATGGGCTCGCCGAAGCGGACCTTCGTGAGGTCCGGGCGGGGCGGAAGCGGGGGATGCGCTTGCCGCTGAACTCGCTTTGGCTCAGGCCGCGGCCGTCTTCGCGGGGATCGAAGCGGCGCAGGTAGAGGTGGTCGCCGTCGACCTGGGCCGAGATGAGCTCGGTGAACTGCTGGGTACGGATGACCTTCCCGGCGGCGTCGCGGCGGCGGACGTCGCGGGTGCGGGTGACGTTGAGGGTGTCATCGGTGAAGAAGACGCTGCTGACGGGGACCACGCTGCCACCGCCCCAGAGGATGGAGCCATCGTACCAGCCGTTTTCCTTGCGGATCTCGAGCCAGCCGGCGCCGCCGCCCGGGATGGTCAAGGCCCAGCGGCCCACGAAGGCGTCGTTGGCGGACGCGGTCAGGACGCCGCCGGCGACGAGGGAAAAGAGGGCAGGCCAGGCGGGCAAACCGCGGAGTAAGAGAGTGCATTTGCATGCGGCGGTTATAGCGGGCCGCGGCGGCTGGGCAACTGGCAAATGGCCACGGCAAAACGCCTCGGCGGCAGGCGAAACCCACGTCATCGCGTTCTTTGACGACGCGGCCTTGGCCCGCCGTCTGGTCGTGGCGGCATCGCCGCATCCTGGAGGCGACATTCGGCCTGGCGTGTCCGACGCCGGTTCAGCACGATCAGCCCCGTTCGGGGTCCGGTGCCGGCCAGTGCGAGGGAATCCTGCCGGCTGCACGTGACCACGATGGCACAGGTGCGCGCAGCGTGCCGCCAGATGGATTCAAGCGGGTTGCCGTCTCTCCGGCGAGCAACGGACGAGGCAAGCTGTTCGAGCGCGTGAGCCTTCGCCGGGCCCAATTCCAACACGATGGCGTTCCTGTTCATGGCCCAGAACGTCATGGGGCGCTGGTGCCCTTGGCAAGACGGCACGGGGCTCCGACTGCAACCGGGCGCAGAGCCGATGAGTGGAAGGGCAGGCGCCTGATGCCGCAACCCCGCCACCGATCATGGTGCGCGTCGCCCTCCCCGGCTTCGATGACGTGACCGGGTTCGCATCGCGGCGGCTGTTCACAACTGAGTCCTTCATGACCCCTTCACGAAGCTTCTAGCGTGGCCTGCGGCTCAGAAGCGTTCCTGCCAATGTCGGTCATGGCGGGTCGAGTGGATCACGGCCACAACCGTCACCACGTCTTCAGCGAAGCGATAGACGATCCGATACGGAAAAGTCCGGGGGAAACACCACCGCGCGCCCAAGCGCCGGTTGCGCAACCGGTAGAGCAGCGGATTCGGCAGCAGAGCGTCAATGGCGACCACGACTTCGCGGGTGAATCGCTCACCCAATCCCGGCTGGCGTTCCTCATACCAGGTGGCGGCAGCGGCGATGTCCGCCAGTGCCTGCGGCCGGATGTCCAGTCGGCGGCTCACCGCCTGAATGGAGCCAGCAAACGCGCCTTGGCTTCGTCCCACGGGATGGAAGTCCGTGGGTTCGCTTCCAGGTCGCGGAAACGCTCCTCAATCAAGGTCTTCTCCGCGCTCGTCAGCGCTCCCGCGTCCAGCCAGTCGTCTTGGTCCAGTTCAGCGAGACGCTCGCGGATCTCTTGTCGCTCTCCCGGTGTGAGCTGGGGCAGTTCCTGCAGAATCTCGGTCTTGCTCATGATGCGAACTTACCGGCCCCCTGAGCTCCGGCAAGGCCCGAGCGTGGCCTGGACCCAGCCGACATGGAGCCTCAGCGCCGCCATCAACACCTCCACGGCGGCCTCCCGGCTGACGGCCGGGAACCCTTCCAGGAACTCGTCCAACGTGCAACTGGCCTCCTGGTGCTCGAAGAGCGTTTTCACCGGCACGCGTGTCCCGGCAAAGACCGGCTCTACGCCCAACACGTCGGCGTCCACGGTGATCGAGGGAAACTCGTGAGGGTCGCCAGCGCCGTTCAGCCCTCCGACTTCACTTCCAGATCCTTCCAGGTGGCCAGTGCCTTGAGCTGGCCTTCGCGATGCGACAGGGGAGCTTGGTGATTGCGGGCTTGGTGGTACCCGCGCGGAGGGACAGGGCGAGGGAGGACAGAGGTCCGGCACACCCGCGACACGCTACGTGCCCTCACGCGGCAGGTGGGGGGACGAGTAACCGGCGTCAAGCCGTGGCCGAAGCGGGCGGCTGGCGGCGTGGCGTAAGCCGGCGCGGGCGGGGGAAGGACGGTTGGGGTCGCTGTCGGGCTGGGCAGCGGCGCGGGCCTGGGCGATGAGGGCTTCCTGGCTGTTAAGCGGCGGCGCCTGACCCGGGACGGGCTTCGCCCGGCGGTGGGTGCCGTCGGGTTCGAGCAGGCGCGCCTTGAGGGTGTCGCCGAGTTGGACGTCGAGCAATCGCCTGAGGAGCTGCTCACGGAGGTTGCCATCCTCGATGGGGAACACGACCTCGACGCGTTTGAAGAGGTTGCGGGGCATCCAGTCGGCACTGCCCACGTAGATCTCAGGCTGGCAGGCGTTCTCGAAGTAGAAGAGGCGGCTGTGCTCGAGGAAGCGACCGACGATGCTGCGGACGCGGATGTTGTCGCTGAGGCCGGGGACGCCGGGGCGGAGACAGCAGATGCCGCGCACGATGAGGTCGACCTGGACCCCGGCCTGCGAGGCTTCGTAGAGGGCGTCGATGAGGTCGGTGACCACCAGGGAATTCATCTTGGCGATGATCCGGGCGGGGACGCCGCGGCGGGCGTTGTCGCGTTCCCGTTCGATGAGGCGGAGGAAGCGCTCGTACATCTCGAAAGGGGCGACGAGGAACCGGCGCATGCCGGGGAAGCGGCACAGTCCGGTGAGGATGTTAAAGAGATCGGCGGCATCCTCGCCGAGCTCGGGGCGGCAGGTGAGGAGGCTGAGGTCGGTGTAGAGGCGGGCGGTGACGGGGTTGTAGTTGCCGGTGCCGAGGTGGAGGTAGCGGCGGATGCCGTCTTCATCGCGGCGCACCACGAGCGTGGTCTTGCAGTGGATCTTGAAGCCGACGATGCCGTAGATGACGTGGACGCCGGCGTCCTCCAACTGGCGGGCCCAACGGATGTTGTTGGACTCGTCGAAGCGGGCCTTGAGCTCGACGACCGCGGTGACCTGTTTGCCGTTGCGCACCGCGTCCATGAGGGCGCCGATGATGCGCGGGTCGCCACCGGTGCGGTAGAGGGTCTGCTTGATGGCCAGCACCTGGGGTCGGCGGCGGCCTGTTCGAGGAACGCCACGACCGTGTCGAAGCTGTCGTAGGGATGATGCAGGAGGAGGTCGCGCTGCCGGAGGAGGGCGAAGAGGTCGGCGCCGCCCTCCAGCTCAGGCAACCGGAACGGGCTGAAGGGCGGGTCGCGCAGTTCGGGGTGGTGGGTGCCGCTGCAGATGGCGAGGAGCCGGACGGGGTTGAGGGGGCCATGGACCCGGTAGACATCCTCCGGCTTGAGATGCAGGTGTTCGGTCAGCTCCGTGACGATGTCCTCGGGGCAGCCGTGCTCGACCTCGAGGCGGACGGCCTCGCCTTTGAGGCGGTTGTGGATCTCGGTCTCGACCGCGCGGAGGAGGTTGGGGGTGTCGCCTTCGTCGATGTAGAGCTCGCTGTTGCGCGTGACCCGGAAGGTCCACGAACCGTGGATATGACAGCCGGGCAGGAGGCTGGCCAGGTGATGGCCGATGACCTGGCCGAGAAACAGATAGGCCAGTTCCCCCATCCCTGCGGGGCAACTGGAGCAGCCGGGGCAGCACCCGGGGCACCTGGACAATCAGGTGGCGTACGTCGCTCCGCCGCCGGCCCGCTTCGCGGAACTGAACGATGACGTTGACCGATTTGTTGAGCAGGCGCGGGAAAGGATGCGCGGGGTCCAGGGCCAGCGGGGTCAGCACCGGCAGGACTTCAGCCCGGTAAAACGCCTCCACCCACGCCCGGTCCGCGGCATCGAGCTCGGTGGGAAGGAGGAAACGAATCTGGTGGCGAGCGAGCGCGGGGACGAGGTCTTCGCGCCAACAACGGTACTGTTCCTTCACCATCCTCCGAACCCGGGCTGCGATCGCCTGGAGACACTCGGCGGGACGGAGACCGTCGGGGGTGGGGGCAGTGGCCCGGCTGGCAACCTGTTGTTTGAGGCCGGCGACCCGCACCTCGAAGAACTCATCGAGGTTCGAGCTGACGATGGTGAAGAACTTGAGCCGTTCGAGGAGGGGGTTGGTTTCGTCGAGGGCCTCTTCGAGCACGCGCTGGTTGAACTCGAGCCAGCTCAACTCGCGGTTCAGGTAACGGTCCCGGGCAGGTTTCATGCGACCTCGAGGCAGGGCGCCGGTCGGGGGCGTGCCGTTCGACGGTCCGACGCAACCGGCGGATGGCGCTGGCAAGGTTCGTATGCCCGAACAGCGTCGTGCCGCTCACGAACGTGTCCGCGCCGGCGCCGGCGCACTCGGCGGCGGTGTCGAAGTTGATGCCGCCATCGACCTCGATGCGGTAGCTCAGGCCCAGTTCCGTGCGCCAGGCCGCCGCCTGCTGCACCTTCGGCACGGCTTCTTCGATAAAGGTCTGGCCGCCGAAGCCGGGGTTCACCGTCATCACCAGCAGCAGGTCCAGATGACCCAGGAACGGCCGGACGGCAGCGATGGGGGTGGGCGGATTGACCGCCAGACCCACGCCCGCACCGAGCGCCCGGATCTTCCAGAGCAACGCGGCCACCCGGTCGCCCAGCTCCACATGGACGGTGAGGTGGGTGGCGCCCGCCTGGCGGAAGGGTTCGAGCAAGGTGGCCGGCCGGCTGCACATCAGGTGCACGTCCAGCGGGAGGCGGGTCGCCCGTCGGACCTCCGCCACAATCGCCGGGCCGAACGTCAGGTTGGGCACGAAATGCCCGTCCATGATGTCCACGTGCAGCCAATCCGCACCCGCCCGGTGGGCACGCCGGGCTTCCGCGGCCAACCGACCGGCATTGGCCGCCAGGAGCGAAGGGGCAATGATCATGCGGACGCGACGTTAAGCGAGCCCCGTCCTGGGGAGCAAGCGCCACCGGGCACGGCCCAGCAGTTCAGTTCTCACTTTGGGAGCTGAGCGTTCAGACCGACGAGGCGCCGGCGCAAGTGACGGAGACCCCGGCGCCAGCCCCCGAAAGAGGTCTGCCCCTCTTGCGGAACTCACTTTCCCTTGTCCCGATACCACCCCGCCGCTGGCGCGCGAACTCTGTGCCCGGTGGGGGTGAAGGTGTGGGGATGGTCCCGCAGATTCAGAGCGACCGCAGATTGGGCGAGAGGGTGGACTGTAGCGGGGACGGGTTCGAGGGAGATTCCATCGGCGGGGGCTCTGAATCGGCGGGATGAAAGGTCCGGGGAATGGCCCCGCAGATTCAAAGCGACCGCAGATTGGGCGAGAGGGCGGACTGTAGCGGGGACGGGTTCGAGGGAGATTCCATCGGCGGGGGCTCTGAATCGGCGGGATGAAAGGTACGCGGAATGGTCCCGCAGATTCGGAGCGACCGCAGATTGAGCGAGAGGGTGGACTGTTCCGGGGACGGGTTCGAGGGAGGTTCCATCGGCGGGGGCTCTGAACCGGCGGGATGAAAGGTCTGGGGAATGGCCCCGCAGATTCAAAGCGACCGCAGATTGGGTAGGAGGGTGGGCTGGACCTGGGACGGGTTCGAGGGAGATTCTATCGGCGGGGGCACTGAATCGGTGGGATGAAAGGTACGCGGAATGGTCCCGCAGATTCGGAGCGACCGCAGATTGAGCGAGAGGGTGGACTGTTCCGGGGACGGGTTCGAGGGAGATTCCATCGGCGGGGGCTCTGAATCGGCGGGATGAAAGGTACGGGGAGTGGACCCGCAGATTCAGAGCGACCGCAGATTGGGGCGAGAGGGTGGACTGTTCCGGGGACGGGTTCGGGGAGGTTCCATCGGCGGGGGCTCTGAACCGGCGGGATGAAAGGTCTGGGGAATGGCCCCGCAGATTCAAAGCGACCGCAGATTGGGTAGGAGGGTGGGCTGGACCTGGGACGGGTTCGAGGGAGATTCTATCGGCGGGGGCACTGAATCGGTGGGATGAAAGGTACGCGGAATGGTCCCGCAGATTCAGAGCGACCGCAGATTGAGCGAGAGGGTGGACTGTTCCGGGGACGGGTTCGGGGAGGTTTCATCGGCGGGGGCTCTGAATCGGCGGGGTGAAGGTGTGGGGATGGTCCCGCAGATTCAAAGCGACCGCAGATTGGGGAGGCGGGTGGATTGTGGCGGGGACGGGTTCGACGCAGGTTCCACATCGGCGGGGGCTCTGAATCGGCGGGAGGAAAGGTACGGGAGTGGTCCCGCAGATTCAAAGCGACCGCAGATTGGGGAGGCGGGTGGACTGTAGCGGGGACGGGTTCGACGCAGGTTCCACATCGGCGGGGGCTCTGAATCGGCGGGGTGAAGGTTTGGGAATGGCCCCGCAGATTCAAAGCGACCGCAGAGGGGTGGGCCGCCCAGGCGAGATGTGCCCACAGCCGGCCAACCCTCTGCGTTCCCAGTCGTCCAAACCCAAATGAGAACTGCCGCCCGACGTCCCCAGTCGGTTGCGCCTGGCAAGCCAACTGCTTAGTCTTCCCGGACAATGACGATCCGCTCGTTTCCCTGCGGCCCCTTGTGGGTCGCCCTGGTCGGTTTCGCTGCCTGCCTGCAAGGCGCCGTCGTGGACATGTCCCCACCGCTCCAGGACGTTGAGGCCCAGTACACCGGCTTTGAGATGGTCTGCCGGGTGTTCGATCCCGCCCAGAACCAGTGGATCGAGGATCGCACCCCCGCCGGCATCGTCGTCGAGCCTTTGAACCGGAACGGCGTCGTGGCCTGGAGCAACGGGAATGCCTTCAACCTCCGCACCTACGACCCTTCCCGCACCAACTGGGTCAAGCTCACCGTGGCGGCGCCCACGGCCCAGGACCTGCGCAGTCATCGCGGGGTCACCGCCTGGAGCAGCGGCAACCAGGTCCACTACCACGTCTACGAACCCGCCACCGGCCAGTTCTACTCCGAATCCGTGGCCAGCTCGACCTTCGACCTCCGCAGCAGCGACGGCGTCGTGTCGTGGATCAGCGGCAACGCCGTCTTCCTCCGCACCTTCAACCCGGCCCTGCGCCGCTGGGAAGTCCTCAACGTCGCCGGCGGCCCGACGTTCGACCTCAGCAGCACCAACGGCCTCGTCGCCTGGAGCAGCGGCAACGTCGTCCGCACCCGCGTTTACGACGCCCTCCGCAACCGTTGGGTGGGTGACGACGCCGCCACCGGCGCTCCCCTCGGCCAGTTGTGGAATGACTCCGGGCTCGTAGCCTGGAGCACCGGCGGCATCCTCTGGACCCGCCTTTTCAACCCCGCCAGCGGCCAGTGGGTCCCCGGCCAACTCGTCTCCCTTTCCGGCACCGCCATCGCCCTCGGCATCACCAACGCCACCGCCTTCTGGTCCGACGGCTTGACCACCATCCCCCGCCGCCTCGGCTATGACTGGTACAAGTCAGCCTGGTCCACCAACGCGACGCTCGCCCTCCCCCTCTTCGCTGTCTCGACCAATGCCGGCAAGCCACCCCTCTCGATCCGGTTCACCGATCTCTCCGTCGGCGCCACCGCTCAGAGCTGGAACTTCGGCGACGGCTCGTCCCCCAGCCTGCAGCGCAGTCCGTCTCACGTGTTCACCAACCTCGGCCGTTTCAACGTCTCCCTCACCCTCGCCGGCCTCGGCACCAACACCGTCTTTCGCACCAACATCCTCACGGACCTCGAACCCCCCACCGGGTCGGTCGTGATCAACAACGGCGCCACCTCCACCACGAACCGGAACGTCACCCTGACCCTCGCCGCCACCGACAACAGCGGCTCCGTCCCGCAGATGCGCCTGAGCAACAACGGCGTCAACTGGCAGGACTGGGAACCGTTCGCCCCGACCAAAGCCTGGCAGCTCGAACCCGGCGTCACCACCCGCACCGTGCACGCCCAGTTCGAAGATCCCTTCGGCAACCAGTCGGCCGTCGTCACCGACTCCATCTTCCTCGACACCACCCCGCCCCCGAACGCGCGCTTCGCGTTCACCGCCACCAACGTCATCGAGCAGACCCGCACCCTCACCTTCGCCGTGACCCTCGATCACCCGATGAGCAGCCGCGCCGTCCGGGTCGATTACGCCACCGTCGACGGCACCGCCACCGCCGGCATCGATTACGTCGCCGCCAGCGGCACCCTCATCTATCCCGCGGGCGTCACCACGCAGTTCATCTCGGTCCAGATCCTCGATGACACCCTCGTCGAACTCGACGAGACCTTCTCCATCGAGCTCCGTAACCCGGTCGATGTCGTCCCCGGCGACCCGTTGGTGATCACCATTGTTGACAACGACCTGGCCACCGTCCGGTTCGCCGCCGAGCGCTTCACCGCCAGCGAAGGCGCTGGATCCGGCCAGCTCGAAGTCGTTCTGAGCGCGCCTTCGGGCCAGACAGTCACCGTCGGCTACGCGGCCACCAACGGCACCGCCGTCGCCGGGATCGACTTCATCCCCGTCGCCGGTCTCCTCACCTTCCTGCCCGGCCAGACCACTCAAACCATCGCGGTCCCCATCCTGGACGACCTGGAAGACGAGTTCACCGGAGACCGTGCTCGTCCGACTCACCAACGCCACCAACGCCACGCTCGGCCTGCCCTCGACGGCCGTCCTCGAGATCATCGATAACGACCCACCCACCGTGAACTTCGCCACGACCGAGTATCACGCCGGGAAAGGAGACGGCAGCGCGCCCATCGCGGTCATGCTCACCAAACCCTACGCGCAGACGGTGCTGGTGGATTACACCACCCAGGGCGGCACCGCCGTGCCGGGCAAGGATTACGTCGTCGCCAGCGGCACCTTGATCTTCTCGCCTGGCCAGACCAACCGCGTCTTCCACGTCACCTTGTTGCCCAACCCGGCGGCCGGTGCAGGCGTCACGGTCGGCCTCCAGCTCAGTGGTTTTGTCAACGTCCTGCCCGGTCCCCGGATCCAAGCCACGCTGGTCATCACGGATGACCATGCCCTCACGCTCACGGCCCTGGGCTTCGATCCCTTGGGCGGATTCCAGCTCCGAATCAGCGGGCCGCCGGGCGGGCGTGTCCGGGTGGAAACCGCCTCCGACCTGGGCGCGGCGGTTGCCTGGGAAGTCCTTGAGACGCTCGACAACCCCACCGGCACGGTCGATTACAGCGACCCCGCCGCTGCCGGGCAGGTCCGCCGCTACTACCGGGCCCAGAGCCTGCCTTGAGGAGGTTCGATCACTCGCGACCGTCCCAGCAGTAGGTGCAGAGCCGTTCCCGGGGCAGGCCGATGGCGGCGATCAGGTCGTCCAGTTGCTGGTATTGCAACGTGGTGAGGCCGAGGCGATGCCGGATGCGTTCGACCATGGCCTGGTACTGGGGCGAGCCCGGCTGGGCGTAGGCGGGCGGTGGCGGGCCGTCCTGGCCTTCGAGTTCCTTGATCGCACGGCGGCCCGCCAGGTCCAGCTCGGATTTCGAGCGGGAGAAGTTGAGGAATTTGCAGCCAAAGATCAGCGGCGGACACGCCGGTCGCATGTGAACCTCGCGCGCCCCGTAGTCGAAGAGCCGGCGGACCGTGTCGCGGAGCTGGGTGCCGCGCACGATGGAGTCCTCGCAGAACAGGAGGCGCTCGCCCTGGATGAGTTCCCGGATGGGGATGATCTTCATGCGGGCCACGAGATCCCGCGTGGGCTGATCCTGCGGCATGAAGCTGCGTGACCACGTGGGCGTGTACTTCACAAAAGGCCGGCGGAACGGCACGCCCTTTTCCTGGGCATAGCCCATGGCGTGACCGGTGCCGGAGTCCGGGATCCCGGCCACCACATCCACGGGCGTGGGGTCGCGTCGTGCCAGCGCGGCCCCGCTGCGGTAGCGCGTCGCCTCCGTGTTGATCCCCTCATACGTCGAAGCCGGGTAGCCGTAGTAAACCCAGAGGAACGCGCAGATCTGGCAGCGGTGCCCCGGCAGCGCAAGGACCTCCACGCCCTCGGGCGTCAGCCGGACAATCTCGCCCGGGCCGAGGTCGCGCACGGTCTCGTAGCCCAGGTTCGGAAAGGCGCAGCTCTCGAGCGTGACGGCACAGGCCCCGTCCTTCTGGCCGAGCACGATCGGGGTTCGCCCCAGCTTGTCGCGCGCCGCGTACACGCCCTTGTCCGTCAGCAGGAGCAGCGAGCAAGAACCCGCGATGGCCTGCTGCGCGATGGCGATGCCCTCGGCGAACGTCGCCCCCTGGTTGATGAAGAGCGCCACCAACTCCGTCGGGTTGATCTCCCCGCCGCTCATTTCGGAGAAGTGCGCCGCGCGGAGGCCGTAGACCTGTTTCACCAGGTCGGCGAGGTTCGCGATGCGCCCGACCGTGACGATGGCGTAGTTGCCCAGGTGCGATCCGATGATCAACGGCTGGTCGTCGGTGTCGCTGATGACGCCGATGCCCATCCGCCCCTTCAACTTGAGGACATCGTACTCGAACTTGGACCGGAACTGCGCGTTCGTAATGTCGTGGATGTAACGACGGCAGCCGACGCCGTCGTGCACCGCCAACCCGCCGCGTCGCGTGCCGAGATGCGAATGGTAGTCGGTGCCATAGAAGAGGTCCGCGACGCAATCGTGCTGTGAAACCACGCCAAAATAGCCGCCCATAGTCGTTCCCCGGCTGCGCGAGTGCTGGCCAGGAATCGCGGGCAGGCTAGGCACCCCGCAGGCACCACTCAAGCGCCAAAGCAGGACGCCATGAGCGCGGCGGCCGTCAGATAATGGTTGCCCATGCAGACGCCCCGTGGCTTAGATTCCGCCCATGATCACCCCCACGGACCGTCGCGCCTTCCTCAAGTCCGCCGCCGCGCTGACGGCGTTGGCCGCCTGGCCACTGGGCTGCGCCACTTCTTCGCCCACTCACTTGCGCGCCTCCCCACGGCGCAAGCAGCCGGCCCGCGTCGGCGGCGCCTTCTTCTACCCGCCCGCGGCAGACGTGATCGCGGGCAGGGCCGAGGACGGTTGGGCGCCGCACCAGTGGTTCACCTGGCCGGGCAACCAGTTCGAGCCCGAACAGCAGCAGGCCCGCTTCCTGGCGAAGACCCGCGAACTCGCCGCCGATCTGGACCTGACGCTGGCCCTCGAGGAGCAACCCCTGGCCACCGACGCCGCCATCCAGGCCTTCCTCGACCGCGTGGCGGCCAACCGGCCCGACGCCCTGCTGCTCTTCAACTTCTGGAACAGCTTCAGCGCGAAACTCAAGCCCATCCTCGAGGCTTACCGCGGCCCCATCATCCTCTACCATCCGCTCGGCGCGAACCATCAGTTGCCGCCCGAGTACTTCCGCGCGGCGCCCCACGTCCAGTACATCCACTCGATCGAGAACTGGGCCGCTCTCGAGCGGGGCCTGCGCGCCATCCACGCCCGCACTCGCCTGTCCCAAAGCCGGCTGTTGCGCGTCTCCGGGCGCCCTGACCCGGGAAGCCGACGACACCGAACCGTTCTTTGGCACCTCGATCCACGGGGTCCCGAGCGATCACTTCAATGCCCTGTACGACGAAGTCCAGCTCACACCGGACATGGACCAGATGGCCCGGTCGGTCCTTCGCGGCGCGCGACACGTGCGGGAAATCACGCCCGACGCCGCCCGTGACGCCGTCCGCGCCCATGTCGCCGTCCAGCGCATCATGGAACGGCACGACGCCGACGCCATCACCATCGAGTGTCTCATGCTCAAGCATCGCAAGCCGTGTCTGAGCTTCGCGTGGAACAACGGCGACCTGGTGCCCTGCGGCTGCGAGAACGACCTCAATGCCAGCCTTTCCTTGATGCTGGGGCCGCGCTCTTCGGCCGGGGCGGCTTCCAGCACAATCCCGAGTTCGACACCGAGGAAAACCTCTACTTCGCCTCCCACTGCACCTGCACCACCCGGCTGCACGGACCGCGCGCGAAGGAAGCGACCTACGACCTCCGCCCGTTCTTCCATCAACTGCCCAAGACCCTCGCGCTCGATGTCCAGTGGCCGGCGGGCGAACCGGTCACGCTGTTCAAGTACCAATCCGACAAGCGGTCCCTCGACGCCTGGCGCGGGCGGGTGATCGCTTCCCCGACCAGCCCTCCGACCGGCGGTTGCGCGACGCGCGTGCTGGTGAAGCTCGACGACGTGGCCGATGTCTGCAGCGTCTACGCCGGGCCGCACCCGATCCTTTACTGCGGCGACTTCGCGCGGCACGCCCGGGTCCTGGCGCAGCTCTACGGCCTGACCGCGCGGACGAATGTGGCGGCGTGAGCGGGGTTGACGGTGGGTTGGCGGAAGGGGTGGGATTCGAACCCACGGTAGCCTTGCGACTACGCCTGATTTCGAGTCAGGTGCCTTTAACCACTCAGCCACCCTTCCAAATCCAGTATGTGCCCAACGGCGGTGATAATGCCCGAATCAAAGCGCGAGGCAAGGTCATCCGTCGCACGCTGCCGGACACCCGGACACACACGAGCCAGGGCCTCATCTTCCTGCCGGACGACGCAGGCAAGGCCCTGACGAGCCGGGACACCGGCAGGCTGATGGAGGGCGACCACAGCCTACTGAACGCCGTCGAAGTGGCCGCCCAGCAGCGCCGCCGCCCGGGCCGGTCTGGACCACGATGGGTGTTTACATGGAAGTCCGTGCCGGGAAGTTAACACGCTGGCCGAGCCCACGGTTACCCGAGAGATCGCCATCCCTCCCCCGTCCAACGGGGCGATGCCACTGGCGACAAGTGCGCCCGGGCTGTCCGCCGCCGAGGCAAGCGGCTTGTCCGCGGGTTGGTGAGCCGATAGGGTCCAACGCACGCATGAGACAGCTTCTAAAGTGGCGCCAACTCGTCCCGGCGACGATGAGCGTGGGCGTGGCAATCGCCGGGGGCGCCAACTGAACCCTTCCACCAGGAGCGGTTGGTGTTCCCCCTGCAATCCAAGCATGTGCATTCCAGCTCGATCGTCGAATGTCCCGATGGTGACTTGCTGGCGGCCTGGTTTCATGGCTCCGGCGAGCGGGAAAGCGACGACGTGGTGATCCAAGGTGCGCGGTTGCGACACGGCAGCACCGCCTGGAGTGACGTCGTCCTACTGGCCGACACCCCCCACCTGCCCGACTGCAACCCGGTCCTGTTTCTCGATCCCCGGCAGGAACTGACGTTGTTCTGGATCGCGGTCCTGGGAGAGAGCTGGAACCATTCGCTGCTGCGGTTCCGCAAATCGAGAGACTACTCCCGCGACGGCCCACCGCATTGGTACTGGCAGGACGACTTGATCCTCACCCCCGGCCCGGAGTTCGTCGAAGCCCTCGAACAAGGCTTGCCCCGACTCTCCGTTGCCCGGGCCGATTACGGCGGGCACGTCACCGCCCCGGTCGACGCACTGCTTCAGGCGGCTCGAGACCCCCGGCAAACGCCAGCTCGGCTGGATGCCACGGAACCACCTCTTGCGGCTGCCCAGCGGACGCATCCTCTTCCCGCTCTACTCCGATGGGTTCTACGTCTGTTTGATGGCCATCTCGGACGATGGCGGCCAGTCCTGGCGCCCGAGCCGGCCCATTGTCGGGGTCGGACTGAATCAGCCCAGCGTGGTGCGCAGGCGCGACGGGACGCTCGTAGCCTACATGCGGCGCGAAGGTCCGCCCCCGCCGCGGGTGCAGGTGAGCCTCTCCACCGATGAGGGCGAAAGCTGGTCGCTCGCCGAGGCATGCGACCTCCCCAATCCAAACTCGAGCCTCGAGGTGATCGCCCTTCACGATGGACGTTGGGTGATGGTCTTTAACGACACCGAGGAGGACCGCGACCGTCTCGCCCTCAGCCTCTCCGAGGACGAAGGGCGGAGCTGGTCGCATCGGCGGTACCTGGAACACGCCCCCGGCGGGCGCTTTCATTATCCCTCACTCATTCAAACGCGCGCAGGGCTCCTGGAACTGACTTACACCTATCAACCGGGGCCGGACACCGGGAGGAGCATCAAACATGTGAGCCTGGATGCCGATTGGATTCGCGTGGGAGCTCCTTCGCCAGGAACCGAGCCCAGACCCGCTTCCCGCCATGACGATTGACCGTCCGTTGCTCGCATCCTGGAGGCAAGAACTCCCAGCCGCGACGCAAGGTCGGTTCCATGAAGCAGTCCGGCGGATCGTCGAGGCCAAACAACGCCGGGGCCGCGTGGTCGTGGTCACCGGGAGCGGGCCCAACATCCACGAGGGCGTCACCACGCTGATCGCGGAACTGATGCGGGTGGGGTTGGTGGACGGTGTGGCCACGAGCTCGGCGGTCGTGGCCCACGAAATGGGCGGCACCCTGGATCAGGTCAAACGGTGTTCGGGCCAGTCGCCTCGCCCGCCTCCTCGCCAGCGCGGAGGTGATCATCGAATCCGGGGTCGCGCTCACGCAGGAGATTCATGACGGACCCTTCGAGACGTACGCCGGCCACGGCCTCTGGTCCCATTGGCAAGGCCACTTGAGTTACAGTTTGGCCGGCAAGTCCTTGATCCGGTTGGACCTCGATCCCAACCTCGGGCGTGTCTGGGAACTCGAGCGCGCCAGTGGGGCGGTGCAGCAAGCCGTGGCGGACGGGCTGTCGAAGACCAAGACGTTCCATGTGCCTTTTCGCATGGAAATGTCCGGCTTCGCCCGCCATGAAGGCAGTCTGCCGTTGATCGGCGAACTGGGCCGGCTCTGGCCCCTGTTGGCGTCGAGCTGCGCGGAGGCGCTGGGCGTGCCGCTGCGGTTCCTCTCCTATCCGCAGGAGACCTTGCCGGGCCAAGCCATGCGCGACGCGATCGTGCGTGAGGTCAAGCCAGTGAACCGTGCGCGGATCCTGAGCGCCCTCACTTTACTGTCGCCAGCATAACAATTTGATGGGGAGAGCTTTGTGAAAACGTCGCCGCTCGCGGGAAGTTGACCGGGGGTGCTCACGGGCAGTGACCCACCTGGCGGGCAGCGCGAGCAGTCAGTTTCCCTTTCCAAGGAGGGAGTTTTTGGGGATTCCGAGCAGGGGTGGTTCCGAGCAGGGGTGGTTCCGAGCAGGGGTGGTTCCGAGGAGGGCTTCCGAGCAGCGATTCCGAGGAGGGTTGGCGCCGCGGCCACTGGTGGTGGTCGTCCGCAAGCCGGCGCAAGCTGGGGAGCGCGAGCGCGCTCAACCCCCTGCCCGTAGGACATCGTTCCAGTCCTTGTGCGAGGGGCGCAGGCGCTGGATGGCGGGATGCCGGGCGATCATGACCTGAGCCATCGCTTCCCCCGTGGCATCGAGGTCAAAGCCGCAGGACACGGGGCCGCCCTGGGCGAGGAGGTCGGCCAGCCAGACCGGATCGGGCCGGGCACCGGCGGTCGAGAGGCACCGAGGGTCGGGGTGCAGGGCGTGGCAACTGAGGGCGTCAATGGCCGACTCCGCACAGGAGGCTCACCGCGCGCGGGGTCGTCGGGACGGCAAAGCAGCCACGGTCCTTGCGGGAACCCGGGGCCATGCCGCGCCAGGGGACCAGTCCGGTGCCCCGCAGTTCGGCACCGACCGGCTGCCCGTCGGGCCCGCGCAGGAGGAAGACGGCGTTGGCGCGGGCATCGGCGTAGAGGTTGCCGGTGGCGATCAAGGGGTCGAGCAACGCGGGGGCAGTCGCCGTGGCTCGACCAGGTAACGCCGGACGTGAGCGAGGTGTTCGGGCGTCGGCTCCGGCAACCGCAGCGGCGGTCTGGGCGGAGGGCTCACCGGCGGGATCGGGCTCGTCGCGCCGTGCCGTTCCAACCACTCCAAGGCCTGGCCAAAGCCGACGCCGTGGAGGTGCATCACCAGATCGATGGCCCCGCCACCCCACCGCCGAGGTTCCAGTTGATGAACTGGG